>NZ_CP109907.1:0-4800000 GCF_033097525.1 Sphingobacterium sp. UGAL515B_05
AACGAAAGAAGCCCTTGACTGTTTCCAGCAAGGGCTTCCGTGTAAAAAAAGGCACCGACCTACTCTCCCACCTGTTACGGCAATACCATCGGCTCTGGCGGGCTTGACTGCTCTGTTCGGAATGGGAAGAGGTAGACACCGCCGATATAGGCACCTAAAAATCTTTATTGGATGATCTATGAATTCATATCATGTGATTCATGCCAACTGACATATGTATTGAAAGAGGTTCGTTTCCTGTATGTTTCAAAAATTAAAGAGGAAGACAACAGTGTCTGTCTGCTTGAGAAAGCTTCGGGCTATTAGTACCACTTGGCTTTGGTCTCTCAACCTTTACACCTATGGCCTATCAACGTAGTCATCTTCTACGACCCTATAAGGAAGTCTCATCTCGTGGCTAGTTTCGCACTTAGATGCTTTCAGCGCTTATCTATTCCAGACGTAGCTACCCTGCCGTACACCTGGCGGCATAACAGGTTCACCAGAGGTCTGTCCAACCCGGTCCTCTCGTACTAAGGTCAGATCCACTCAAACTTCCAACGCCCACAACAGATAGGGACCGAACTGTCTCGCGACGTTCTGAACCCAGCTCGCGTGCCACTTTAATGGGCGAACAGCCCAACCCTTGGGACCTTCTCCAGCCCCAGGATGTGACGAGCCGACATCGAGGTGCCAAACCTCCCCGTCGATATGAGCTCTTGGGGGAGATCAGCCTGTTATCCCCAGCGTACCTTTTATCCTTTGAGCGATGGCCCTTCCATACAGAACCACCGGATCACTATGTCCGTCTTTCGACCCTGTTCGACTTGTCGGTCTCACAGTCAAGCAAGCTTATGCCATTGCACTCCACGTACGGTTACCAAGCGTACTGAGCTTACCTTTGAAAGCCTCCGTTACCTTTTTGGAGGCGACCACCCCAGTCAAACTACCCACCAAACAATGTCCTCCCCATAAGGGAGTTAGAAACCGAATACAGAAAGGGCGGTATTTCAAGGTTGATTCCATGACTCCTGGCGAAGCCACTTCAACATCTCCCGCCTATCCTACACATCCTGTACCCAATCTCAATGTTAAGCTATAGTGAAGGTGCATGGGGTCTTTCCGTCCCGTTGCGGGTAATCGGCGTCTTCACCGATACCACAATTTCACCGAGCTCATGGCTGAGACAGCGCCCAGATCGTTACACCATTCGTGCAGGTCGGAACTTACCCGACAAGGAATTTCGCTACCTTAGGACCGTTATAGTTACGGCCGCCGTTTACTGGGGCTTCGATTCAATGCTTCTCTTGCGATGACATCCCCTCTTAACCTTCCAGCACCGGGCAGGTGTCAGGCCTTATACTTCATCTTGCGATTTTGCAAAGCCATATGTTTTTGTTAAACAGTCGCCTGGGCCTTTTCACTGCGGCTGCTCTTACGAGACAGCGCCCCTTCTCCCGAAGTTACAGGGCCATTTTGCCGAGTTCCTTAGCCATGACTCACTCGAGCACCTTAGGATTCTCTCCTCGACCACCTGTGTCGGTTTGCGGTACGGGTCTTCATAACCTGAAGCTTAGCGGGTTTTCTTGGAAGTCTGTTTACCTGCTCTATCAGCGCCACCGGAGCTTTGCTGTACTATTGGGTTTCAGCAGGGTCGGCGGATTTGCCTACCGTCCCTATACCTACGCCTTTCAACGAACTATTCCGTCAGTTCGCGGCAGTGTCACTACTCCGTCACCACATCGCAGTTATGAAGAGTACTGGAATATTAACCAGTTGTCCATCGGCTTGCCCCCTTCGGGTGCGCCTTAGGTCCCGACTGACCCTGATCCGATTAACGTTGATCAGGAAACCTTGGTCTTTCGGTGGGCGGGTTTCTCACCCGCCTTATCGTTACTTATGCCTACATTTGCTTTTCCATAACCTCCACAGTTCATTGCCAAACTGCTTCTCCGGCGATGGAATGCTCCCCTACCAGATGTACATCTTTCAGTACAAATCCATAGCTTCGGTACCGTTCTTGATGCCCGTTTATTATCCACGCCCGGCCGCTCGACTAGTGAGCTGTTACGCACTCTTTAAATGAATGGCTGCTTCCAAGCCAACATCCTAGCTGTCTGGGCAACCGGACCTCGTTAGTTCAACTTAGAACGAATTTGGGGACCTTAGCTGATGGTCTGGGTTCTTTCCCTCTCGGCCTTGGACCTTAGCACCCAAAGCCTCACTGCCGGCTATATTTGATAGCATTCGGAGTTCGTCTGGATTTGGTAGGATTTGACTCCCCCGCACCCAATCGGTAGCTCTACCTCTATCAAACTCTACGCCGACGCTGTTCCTAAAAACATTTCGGGGAGTACGAGCTATTTCCCAGTTTGATTGGCCTTTCACCCCTACCCTCAGGTCATCCGGAAACTTTTCAACGTTTATCGGTTCGGTCCTCCATTACATGTTACTGCAACTTCAACCTGCCCAAGGGTAGATCACAAGGTTTCGCGTCTACCTCATCTGACTATGCGCCCTATTAAGACTCGCTTTCGCTTCGGCTGCGTCCCTGAAGGACTTAACCTTGCCAGACAAGAGTAACTCGTAGGCTCATTATGCAAAAGGCACGCTGTCACAGGACCTGCCTGCTCCAACCGCTTGTAAGCACACGGTTTCAGGTTCTTTTCACTCCCCTGTTCGGGGTTCTTTTCACCTTTCCCTCACGGTACTGGTTCACTATCGGTCTCTCAGGAGTATTTAGCCTTACCAGATGGTGCTGGTGGATTCCCACAGGATTTCTCCGGTCCCGCGGTACTCAGGATACCACTATGTCAACATTCTTTACCTGTACGGGGCTCTCACCCTTGTCGCGCAGTTTCCCACCTGCTTCCAGTTCATAGCGCTGTACAATGTCGTGGTCCTACAACCCCGGTCATGCCGTAACATGACCGGTTTGGGCTCTTTCCCGTTCGCTCGCCACTACTTGGGAAATCATTGTTATTTTCTTCTCCTACGCCTACTTAGATGTTTCAGTTCAGCGCGTTCGCGTTTTATACGACTATTCTTCAAATAGTCAGGTTGCCCCATTCGGAAATCTCTGGATCAAGTCGCATTTGCCAATCCCCAAAGCTTATCGCAGCTTATCACGTCCTTCTTCGCCTCTGAGAGCCTAGGCATCCCCCGTGTGCCCTTATTTACTTTCTTCACCGGCATAGCCTTTTGCTACTATGCGGCTGCTTTTGATATATATACCCGTATGCTACGTAAAGATTCGTTCGGCATTCACCGAGGGTCTCCTCTCTACATCGAACACATACACGTATTGTCTCTATACTGTTGTCTTCTCTTGTAATTTTTTTTCTCTTTCAATATGTCAAAGAACTCTTTTTCCGGTATAGATGAAGTATATCGCTATATACTTCCCCGGAGATGTGGAGAATAACGGATTCGAACCGTTGACCCCCTGCGTGCAAGGCAGGTGCTCTAGCCAGCTGAGCTAATTCCCCAAACGTTTTCGTAGTCCCGAGCAGATTTGAACTGCTGACCCCTACATTATCAGTGTAGTGCTCTAACCAACTGAGCTACGGGACTAGCTTATCTTGTTCATCTCTTTCTCTCGGTCCTGCTCCCTTAGGGGCGGGCACTTTCTTCTGATGTTTTTTCTTCTGCAATCATATGTAACGCGACGAGCACCGATCTTCGATACTCTAGAAAGGAGGTATTCCAGCCGCACCTTCCGGTACGGCTACCTTGTTACGACTTAGCCCCAATTATCGGTTTTACCCTAACACGCTCCTTGCGGTAACATGCTTTAGGTACCCCCAACTTTCATGGCTTGACGGGCGGTGTGTACAAGGCCCGGGAACGTATTCACCGCGTCATTGCTGATACGCGATTACTAGCGAATCCAACTTCATGGGGTCGAGTTGCAGACCCCAATCCGAACTGTGAATGGCTTTTAGAGATTAGCATCATATTGCTATGTAGCTGCCCGCTGTACCATCCATTGTAGCACGTGTGTAGCCCCGGACGTAAGGGCCATGATGACTTGACGTCGTCCCCACCTTCCTCTCTGTTTGCACAGGCAGTCTGTTTAGAGTCCCCACCACTACATGCTGGCAACTAAACATAGGGGTTGCGCTCGTTGCGGGACTTAACCCAACACCTCACGGCACGAGCTGACGACAGCCATGCAGCACCTAGTTTCGTGTCCCGAAGGACGAGTGCGTCTCTGCACTCTTCACTAACTTTCAAGCCCGGGTAAGGTTCCTCGCGTATCATCGAATTAAACCACATGCTCCTCCGCTTGTGCGGGCCCCCGTCAATTCCTTTGAGTTTCACCCTTGCGGGCGTACTCCCCAGGTGGATAACTTAACGCTTTCGCTTGGACGCTGGCTGTCTATCGCCAACATCGAGTTATCATCGTTTAGGGCGTGGACTACCAGGGTATCTAATCCTGTTCGATCCCCACGCTTTCGTGCATCAGCGTCAATACCAGCTTAGTGAGCTGCCTTCGCAATCGGAGTTCTAAGACATATCTATGCATTTCACCGCTACTTGTCTTATTCCGCCCACTTCAAATGGATTCAAGCCCATCAGTATCAAAGGCACTGCGATGGTTGAGCCACCGTATTTCACCCCTGACTTAATAGGCCGCCTACGCACCCTTTAAACCCAATAAATCCGGATAACGCTCGGATCCTCCGTATTACCGCGGCTGCTGGCACGGAGTTAGCCGATCCTTATTCTTCCAGTACATTCAGCTAGATACACGTATCTAGGTTTATTCCTGGACAAAAGCAGTTTACAACCCATAGGGCAGTCATCCTGCACGCGGCATGGCTGGTTCAGGCTTCCGCCCATTGACCAATATTCCTTACTGCTGCCTCCCGTAGGAGTCTGGTCCGTGTCTCAGTACCAGTGTGGGGGATTCTCCTCTCAGAGCCCCTAGACATCGTCGCCTTGGTAAGCCGTTACCCTACCAACTAGCTAATGTCACGCGAGCCCATCTCTATCCTATAAATATTTAATCAACTGAACATGCGAACTGTTGATGTTATGCGGTGTTAATCTCTCTTTCGAGAGGCTATCCCCCTGATAGAGGTAGGTTGCTCACGCGTTACGCACCCGTGCGCCACTCTCACCATCTTCGAGCAAGCTCTCCGATGGATCCCGTCCGACTTGCATGTATTAGGCCTGCCGCTAGCGTTCATCCTGAGCCAGGATCAAACTCTCCATTGTAAAATGAAGTTTTTGATTCCAACTATTTATAATAATCAGAATTCTTTTTTTATATCTCTGATCTTGGATCGAATTGAACGAATTACTTGAATTTGTTCATGACTTTCGTTTGTCTACTCGTCACGCTTACATGATTGTGTTTTCTTAAAGAACTCTGTCGCTTCAACTTCCGTATCCGCTTTATTCCGATGGGCATTGCGCCACTCTTTATCGTTTTGTTTTTCCCTTCGTTTCCGTTGGGACTGCAAAGGTAGAAATCTTTTCTGAACTTCCAAAAACTTTTTGAAGTTTTTTTTCTTTCCTCTTTTTTCGATTTCCGCGTTTAAAATAAACTGAACGGGATTTTAGATCCTGCCAGACTTCTCTTAAACCCTTCTTTTTTCATGGATTCCCTCTTTCGGGTAACCGTCCCTCCCTTGCGGAGTGGTGCAAAGATAGGGAGTTTAGGAACAAACTTCCAAGCCTTTTGTTCTTATTTATTTCATTTTTCCTTAACTGCCTGTAACGGTGCACGATTCTTTTTGTAAAACAGGTGATCGGAGGGCTGGAATGGCTGATCCGGCCGCCAGATTGGGCCTTCGGAGAACCTCAGGTCATCCTATAGCGTATGGAGGCAGGCTTCGCACTGGATCCATTATCCTTTTCGTTCAATTTTTGTTAATAATTTGCAGGGGTATTACAGGGGGATAACAGGGGGTTAACAGGGGGTTAGCAGGGGTACAACCCCTATTAACCCCCTGTTAAAACGGTGCTATACTGCTGTTAATTATAAATCAGAATATAATCTGAACCTAAGCAACGTAATACCAGGCCTCCCCTTTTGTCAAAACTGCCGCTGAAACAAGCAAAATATCAATATGAAAAGCCTAATAATAGCAGCATTGGTCCACTTATCAAGATAAAAAACCTATTTATCTATTTTTTTATGTAGATTTATCTTCTTAAAATAACCACCAGAGCGATGAGCAGAACTACCCTGAAAGATATAGCGTTGGCACTCAATATTTCTGTTTCGACGGTTTCCAAAGCATTATCAGACAGCTACGAAATAAGTGAAGCGACTAAAAAGATGGTTCAGGAATATGCCAAAAAGCATAATTTCCACCCAAATAAGTTGGCACGGAGCTTAAAAATAGGAAAATCCAATACAATAGGGGTTATTGTATCCAACATTAGCAATACATTCGTTTCACAAATCCTCGATGGAATTCAAATAGCCTCTCAACAGACGGTCTATGACGTTATTTTCATGCAAAGCCGGGAAGACGAACGGATCGAAAAAAATTGTATTGACGTCTTACGCATGCGCGGTATTGATGGCTTAATGATATCTCCGGTTTCCTCCGATTCAAATATTGAAGAGCTAAAAGCATTGATAAAATCGCAGATTCCAGTCGTTATTTTTGACCGTATCAATCACCAGCTCGACACATTCAAGGTTGGTGTCAATAATTTCCAAGGTTCATATAATGCCACAAAGCATCTCATCGAACAAGGCAAAAAGAATATTTTGCATATCACCGGAAAGAACTTAGGTGTGGCAGCCGAACGATTAAATGGCTTCAGATCTGCTTTATCAGATGCGGGGATCCCTTTTGATAATAGACATTATATCGAATGTAGTTTTAATAATACCACCGATATAGACGAAACAATTCGGGAGATTTTGCGCAAAGAATATCTTGAACATAAACGTATAGATGCGATTTTCGGTGCTACGGATGTTATTACAACCCGAACACTGGGTATTTTGGCTGAGCTTCAGATTCAAGTCCCTTCCGAAGTGGCCGTTATTGGTTTTTCAAACACACAGATAGCAGCTTCCTTAAATCCGGCACTATCCACAGTTGTACAACCGGCAACAGAAATTGGGGAACTGGCGACAAATAAATTAATCGCCACCATTAACCAAACAAGACCAATACATGAATTTGAAACGATTGAGCTTCCAACACAGCTCATCATTCGCAAATCTTCCTTATAATTCTTTTGATTATAGTCTCGTCGACATACTTAAAACAAAACAGTCGGGAAATAAGAAATTAGCTCCCCTACTTCCCGACTGTCTGTATGCGAGACCTATATTACAGGTCATAATCTCTAATCTTCGCCCGAATTATGGGTATCATTCACCAACAATACCATACTCTAGGCCCCGCAATTCCGCAAGCCCTCTCAATCTTCCAATGGCAGAATACCCTGGATTTGTTACTTTATTTAGATCATCCAGCATCTGATGGCCGTGATCTGGTCTGAATGGGATCGCTGTAGATCTCAATTGATTTTCAGCAACCAGGATTTTCATGATTTTATACATATTGACATCCCCATCCAAATGGTCTGCCTCATAAAAGCTTCCGATCGCATCTTTCTTCACATTCCGTAAGTGAACAAAGTTTACCCGTCCTTTAATATTTTCTAAGATAGCCGGCAGATCGTTTGTCTGACTGGCCCCCAAAGATCCTGTACAAAAGCAGACACCATTAAATCGTTGTGGAACCGCATTCAAAAAATAATCGAAATCTGCACCATTACTGGCAATGCGGGGCAAACCTAAAATAGGATACGGTGGATCATCGGGATGAATGGTCATACATATACCGTTCTCCTCACAAGTTGCCGCAATTCCCTGAAGGAAATAAACCAAATTGTTGCGTAAACCATCTTTCCCAATATGTTTATAGGTATCAATGCTCGCCTTTAACGCATCCAATTCCACATTTTTCTCTCCGGGGATCCCCATTAAGACAACATTTGCCAATTCTTCTTTTTGCTGTTCGGAAATTTCATCAAATCGTAAAGTCGCACGTTTAACAACATCCTCTGGATATGCTGTCTGTGCCTCATCACGTTTCAAAATAAAAATATCAAAAAGTGCCAGATCAATCCAGTCAAAATACAATGCTTTTGAACCATCCGCCATGGTTAAATCCAATTGTGTACGCGTCCAGTCCAGCACCGGCATAAAATTATAACAAATTGTTTTGATGCCGCATTGTGCAAGATTGGTTAAAGTCTCCTTATATTTCTGGAGGTATTCATCGACTCTAGCACCTTTTGTCTTAATCTCCTCGTGTACTGTCACACTTTCCACAACAGACCAGGTAAGACCGGCATCTTCTATAATGCGTTTTCTTTCTTGAATATCGGCCAATGGCCATACCTCACCGTGTGGAATATGATGTAATGCCGTTACAATACCAGTAGCTCCAGCCTGTTTGATATCTTGTAAAGATACCGGGTCATTGGGACCATACCAACGCCAGGTTTGTTCTAATTTTCTCATCTTAAAGTTTAATTAAACGCCACACCATGCATTAAAACCACCATCGACAAAAACCGTCTCCCCTGTCACAAAGGCCGATGCATCGCTCAATAGGTAGATTAAAGTTCCTTTTAACTCACGGGGGTCGCCCAATCGGTTATAGGGAGTTCCGTTAAGAATACGTTTGGTACGGTCGCTATACGTACCGTCTGGATTGATCAATAAGTTTTTGTTTTGTTTGGTTAAGAATACACCGGGAGCGATTGCATTGACACGAACTTGGTCACCATAACGCTGAGCGAGTTCGGTGGCCATCCATTTTGTATACCCATCGATACCGTGTTTTGCAACGGTATAGCCCAAAACACGTGTAAACGGACGACTGGCTGTAAGGGAAGATATATTGATGATGACACCTTTTCCGCTTTCAGCAATCACACGACCAATAATATGCGTAGGAATCATTGTACCATACAAATTAAGCTCTATTGCTTTAATGGTATCCTGAATATTGCTCGCAAATAAATCTTGATCGGCACCAATTGTTGCACCCGGAATGTTGCCTCCAACGGCATTTACTAAAGCGTCTATCCTACCCCACTTTTGCAAAACTTCATCTTTCGCCCGAGTGACATCCTGTTCGTTCATGATGTCAACTTCAACAAATATCGCTTCGCCACCAAGGGACTCTACCTGCTGGACACGCTCTGCTCCGATTTGTCCATTACGTCCAAGTATCGCGACTTTCGCTTCTGCCTCGGCCAAAGCCTCAACAAATGCTTCGCCTAAAATCCCTGTACCTCCCGTAATTACAACTACCTTATCTTTTAATGAAAATGGATTATTATGCATGTATTTTTATTTCAAATTGGTATTTATCCCCAATTTTATTGATAATAACCTTAATTACAAAAAAAAGTAATTGATTTAATTACGATAACGTTTTAGTTACGTCGCCTTCTTTATCCTCCCCTTCTGTCGTTTCATCATCAAACAGAATCCGTATAGAAGGTGTATAGGTATCGTTATGCTGACCGGTTTTATTTGCCCAGAAAAAAGCACATAGGAAAACCAAAGCCAACAAAACACTACAACCGATCAAAATATACATTATTTCCATAGCAACTAGAGTTTACGGCGTTTGGCATACCATCTCGTCATGAGACTTGTAAAGGAGATGATCGTTACCGTACTTATTGGCATTAGAATCGCGGCAAATAATGGCGACATAATACCTTGCACGGCAAAGCTCAACCCAATTACATTATATAAAAGAGATATACCAAAGCTCATATGTATTACTTTCACCGCATCTTTGCTAAAAGCAAAGAAATCCGGCATTTTCGAAAATGACTCCCCATCCAGTATCGCATCACAGCCGGGAGAGAAGTTATTGATATCATCACTTACGGCGATGCCCAGATCTGCTTTACGCAATGCCCCCGCATCATTAAGGCCATCACCAATCATACAGACATGCTTTCCTGCTACCTGAAAATTTTGAATAGTTGCCAGTTTTTCCATTGGAGATTGATTAAAAAGCAAGCTTGCATTCGAGGGAAAAATTAACTGTAGTGCATCCAGACGTCTATCGTTATCCCCTGAGATTAAATGAAGGTCGTATCCGACTTTAAAATCTTCAATCAAAGCCGAAAGACCATCGCGCCAGGATTGCTCCATGGTAAAATATCCTTTTAGCTCTTCACCTATACGAATAAAAACCACAGACCCGTCTGTTTTAATGTTACCGATATTCAAAAAATTAGCACTACCGATTTTAATTTCCTTGCCACTGACATTAGCCTGCATCCCCTTTCCCGGAAATTCCTTGAAATCCTGTATCGAAATAGCAGAAGAAACATTCAGCCACTTAACAATTTCACGGCTCAATGGATGGCTAGAGTTTCTACATACCGCATTCAGTAGCTTTTTGTCGGCTGTCGAGAGGCTACCTTCAAAATAAATTGAGGTTGCTTTAGGCGATGATATTGTACCGGTTTTATCGAATACGAGGGTATCAATCGTAGCCATTTGCTCAATAGCGGCCGTATTTTTCACATAAAACTTATTTCGATCAAAAATACTTAGCGCTGCAGAAAGGGTAAATGGAGAGCTCAACGCCAACGCACATGGACATGCGATAATCAATACCGCCGTAAAAGCTCCCCAAGCCCTACTTGCACTCCCATCAACAGCCCAAAATAAGGCAGCCAAAAGTGCAACAACCAATAAAACAACAGTAAAATATTTACTTATAAAGTTGACAAAAGTCTGAAAATGTTTGTCATAATCTTTATAGTTCTCATTATTCCATAATTTGGTCAAATAGGACTGTGAAATCGGTTTGACCACTTCAAGTTCTATCGCTTCCCCCGTCTGGCGTCCGCCGGCATAGATAATTTCGCCCAAGGTCTTACTGACCGGACTTGATTCTCCGGTTACAAAACTAAAATCTATCGCAGCATCACCTTTTAAAAGCATGGCATCGGCCGGTATAATTTCATTGTTGCGAACCAAGATACGGTCGCCTATATGAACGTCAGCTAATTGTACAGGTTTATCCCCCGATTCAGTCAATACTGTTACAGCCACCGGAAAATAACTCCGGTAATCCCGTTCAAATGAGATATGATAATAGGTACGTTGTTGTACCCATTTTCCGATCAATATAAAAAACACAAGACTACAGAGTGTATCCGTAAAACCAGCGCCTGTCTGTGTGATCACCTCAAACGCCGAACGCAAAAATAACACGAGGATTCCCAGAGCTAATGGCACATCCAGATTCAACCGCTTTTGTTTCAGACTCCAATAGGCCGATTTGAAATAATCCGACGCACAATACAATAAAACAGGGAGACCAAAGGCAAGGTTTATATAACCAAAGAAATTGGCATATTCCTTTTCAAAACTCCCCATTCCAAAATAATCAGGGAAACTGAATAACATAGAATTTCCAAAACAGAAACCGGCAACAGCAATTTTTGCTACCAAAGGATTTAGATTATTTCTATTCCCTTCCTTTACAACATCCTGCAAGGTGATTTTAGGGTCATAACCGATATTGACCAAAAGATAAACCAGGTCTTTCAATGGCAGCTCATTGTGATTGAATGTAATGCTCGCCTGTTTCTTCATAAAGTCCACGCGCGACTGCAGTACATTGGGATTGAGTTTATATAAATTTTCCAGCAACCAGATACAAGAGCTACAGTGAATAGCCGGAATATAAAAGGTGATGATGGTCATCATATCATCTTTATAATCCACTAATTTACCGGCAATCTGTGGTTCATCCAGATAGGAAAAATCTTCTTGCTTGGATTTATTTGATTTACCCGGGTGCTGATTATAGCGATAATATTGCTGCATACCACTATCGTTCAGTACTTGGTAAACGGTCTGACACCCCAGACAGCAAAAATCATGATGATCAAGCTGATAGCCCGTTTCCTCAATTTTATCGCCGCAATGGAAACATTTTTCTGCAAGTTGTATTTCATCCCTTAGCTCTGCCATACCTTCGTGCTAAATTGCCTGACTAAATAATTGATTTTGTGCTTTTGAACGTAATAATCGCTGATCAAAGGCCATACAGATATTTCTTAAAAAAGAGCGTCCAATAGCAGTACATTGAATTAGGTCGCCGGTTATGGAGACTAAACCATCTGTAACAAGTTCAGACAATTCGTCGATAATCTGCTCATTCAACGGCGCACCTGTCGGCAACTGCACTTTACCTTTACACATCATATCGAGGATATAACGCCTTACAAGAAGATCCTCCTCGTTGAGTATATGTCCTTTTACAACGGGCAATACCCCAGCATCAATGAGTTTATGGTATTCTTCCACGGTCTTCACATTTTGAGCAAAAGCCCCCCAGGCATCGCTGATCGAAGAAACTCCGATACCGATTAACAAGGGACTAAATCGATCGGCATAGCCCATAAAATTGCGATGTAATCTTTCTTGTTGGAAAGCCACAAATAATTCGTCCTCTCTTTTCGCAAAATGATCCATACCGACATCTTCATAGCCATGGGCCAAAATCATTTTTTTCCCAAGGTTATATAAGGCGAGTTTGGCTGCGCCATGAGGTAGATCTGCTTCAGTATAATGCCGTTGACCGGGTTTTATCCAAGGCACGTGGGCATAGCTATAGAAAGAGATCCGGTCTGGACCGAGCAGCATCGCTTTTTGGATCGTATCTTCCACCGTAGCCAATGTCTGCTTAGGTAATCCATAGATCAAATCGAAGTTGATCGATTCAAATCCAATTTTCCGCGCATTCAGCATCACTTCTTTCACTTCCGCCGATGTTTGATGTCGGTTGATCACAAACTGCACAAGTGGATCAAAATCCTGTATTCCCAGGCTCAAGCGCCGAAACCCCAAGTCAAATAAGGTTTCTAAATGTGTGACGGTTGTATTAGCAGGGTGAGCTTCAAAAGAGAATGAACGATCAGGAGCCAGGTCTGCGTGTTTAAGGATCCCCTCAATCAGTACCTTCAAATTATCCGGATGGAAAAAGGTCGGAGTACCACCACCCAAATGTATTTCCGCCAATAAGGGTCTTTCTCCCTTAAATAAAGCGACATACATTTCCCATTCTTTCAAAAGAGCGGCAATATAAGGTTCTTCAACGTGATGGTTTTTTGTAATGCGCGTATTGCAACCACAATACGTACATAGGCTTTCACAAAAAGGAAGGTGTATATATAAGCTGATACCTTTTTCTTTCGACTGCTGGAAAGTTTGGTAGACTTGATTAGTCCAAGCTGCCCGGTAAAATGCTTCATTATCCCAAAAGGGAACAGTAGGATAGCTTGTATAGCGCGGTGCGGCAACATTATATTTTTGCACCAATTCTTCCATTGTAACCTGCGATGTAATCATTTTATTTTATTTTTTTAGCACAGTCGTTTAGACAACAACAAGCTTTACCCACACATTTTTCTAATCCCCATAAGTTGAGATTCCGGACGGTCTGCTCTGCCAGTCCTTTTGGACTCTGATCTTCAAATGGCGCATTGGCAATCTGAATATTCAGATCTCCAGCCTTTACCAGATCGATATGAGCAGTATCCTTACTGCGGGTCATAATCTTATTGATCCCTAACCCTTTTAAATTAAGTAGCATGCTCTCGTCCAACATATCGCTCACGGAAATAACTACCGCATCTTTTCCACGCGCGTAATTCTGTGTCTCCGCATTTAATCCATTTGAAATCAAAGTCAAATCATGTTGTTTGGCATTTGCCAATGCCCAAAACTCTTTTTCAAATGACCTTACATTATATACTACTACTTTCATTCTGATTCTACAATCACCAATTAAGGTTTATCCTAAGAACAAAAGTAAATCATGCATATGGGCAAAAAGATGATGTAGCACCACACCTTAAAATGATATTTATCACAATTCACAAAAAATAGCATGATTTCGCTAACATCAACAGCTGTAAAAGTCAACCGAAAGGTATTATATGGCCAATAATCGCGTACAACACGGTCGCTGAAACCGAACTAGTTCAATAAAACGGCATAGCGAGCTCGCATTGATACTTTAATGAAAAGACACAAATCAGTAAACATAGACTATCATAAAAAAGGCGTGTTCAGAAAAACTGAACACGCCTTTTTTATGTTGATTTTTAAATCTTCGCTACTGATCCCTACTGCTTCACATCCCGCAGGTTCTTGATAGAATTGATGTATATTTTTCCTTTTTCTTTCGAAATCAGTTTTTCTTCTTTAAAGTCGGAGAGCATACGGGAAACAGTTTCATTGGCTGTACCTGCAATTGAAGCCAGGCCGTCTCGTGTCACATCAATTGAGCATGCATCAGCCTCATTGATATTGACTCCACTTTTTTCAGCAACGCTAATCAACGCATTGGCGACACGCTTGCGGACAGAATGATAGGCAAAACCCAGCAATTGCTCTTCTTTTTCCCGTAAATCGACAGAAAGGAGCTTTATAAATTTACTGGCTATTGCAGGCTTTTTCCATAACAGTTCCAAAAAACCATCCTTTGGAATCAACACAATTTCACTTTGTTCAACAGCTTCGGCGTAGTCTTCATAATTATCATTCAGCAAAATCGAGGCATAACCAAAGTAATTTCCTTTAATAAAAATCCCTGTAGACAGCTCACGTCCATCTTTATAGGACTTAAAGCTGCGTACCTGACCAGATTTTACAAAATAGACGTACGTTGGCGAATCATCTTTTTCATAAATGGACTGTTTTTTCTTCACTGTTTTCACACGTGAGTTGGCAATTAGCTCTTTTAGCAACAATACCTGCTCTTCTGCGCTCAAACTCAAATCTTCTTCCTGAGGAATATCTGCAGCCAGCTGTTCATGTCTTTTGAGACGAACATCTATTGCATTCATCAACTCGACATCATCAAAAGGTTTCGTCAAATAATCATCCGCTCCCATTTCCATTGCTTTACGCATGTCTGCGCGTTCCGCTTTGGCAGTCAGAAAAATGAACGGAATTTTGGCTGTACTCTCAATTTTGCTCAACATAAATAAGACCCCGTAACCATCCAATTCAGGCATCATGATATCACAGAGAATCAAATCAGGAATGTGTCTTGTCGCCAGGTCGACGCCAACGCGGCCATTTTCGGCTGTAATGACATCATACCTTCCTGTCAACTCCAATATTTCGGTAGTTCCTTCTCGGATATCGATATTATCTTCAATAATTAGAATTGTCTTTTTATTTCTCATCTGCAATTATTTATTCAGTTATGCGAATCTCCAAGTTCACCTTTATTTAAAGCTTACTCTGAATGAAGTTCCTTTATGTACTTCCGATTCAAATTCCATCTGCCCCGCCATCAATTCAATGTATCGTTTTACAATATTCAAACCCAATCCTGTACCAGGGATATTACCAGTATTATGTGCTCTAAAAAAAGGCTCAAACAAATGTACCTGATCTTCTTCGGGTATACCAATACCATTGTCTTTCACGGATATTAAGCAGCCTTCTTCATCGATACAGGTTGTGAATTCGATCAAGGTATCTTCCCCGGAATATTTGATCGCGTTGGAGATTAAGTTGACCAAAGCATTTTTCAACAAATTTGGATCTAAGGTGAAATGCCCGATTTCTCCGGTGTGTTGGTATACAATATGCTGATTTTTCTTACAGATCAATTGCATTTCTTCGGTGATCTCTTCTGCCAACTCAACGAGATTGATGTATTGCTTATTCATCACAACAATACCCGCTTCCAATTTTTCAAGTGACAGAAAGTCGTTCAGGATACTTGTGAGCAATTGAACTGCACTTTTAATTTTATTGGTGTGTTTAAGGATATTAGCCTTATCATCCGGTCGTTCGGAATACTTTTCAATCAGAGAAGCCGAAAGCTGAACCGAGCTTAAAGGTGTCCGGAACTCATGCGAGGCCATGGACACAAACCGTGATTTCAGCTGGTTAAGTTCAATTTCTTTTTCCAAAGACTTTGAGACTTCTGCTTTAGCTTTTTCAAGTTCAGATACCAGCGAGATCAGGTCGCGTGTACGCTCACTGACTTTATGTTCAAGTTCGGTTGCATGTTGCTTGAGCATATCCTCGGCAGCTTTCTCACGCGATAAATCGTGAATAAAGCCGGTAAAGATATTCTTATCTTTTAACCAAACTTCACTGACTGCCAAGCGGAATGGAAATGTTTCTCCATTTTTCTTTAAGCCCATCACTTCACGGCCGATTCCGATAATTTTCTTATGACCTGTGGTTTGGTAATTATGTAGATAACCATCGTGGTTGCCACGATCAGGTTCAGGCATTAACATGGAGATATTGTGTCCGATCACTTCCTCAGCCTGATAACCGAACAATTCCAAGGCAGCAGGGTTAATGCTTTCCACATTCCCCCTGTTGTCTATAGTAATTATTCCATCAATAGCGTGATCTATTATAGCAGCTAAAAGCCTTCCACCGTCCATGATTATTGCTTATTTTACCAGTTTCTTGTATTTAATACGGTGCGGTGTCACGTCACCAACGCGTTTTTTACGGTTTTCTTCATATTCAGTGTAGTTACCTTCAAAGAAATAAACCTGTGAATCCCCTTCAAAAGCAAGGATATGGGTACAGATACGATCCAGGAACCATCTATCGTGGGAGATCACAACGGCACAACCACCGAAATTCTCCAAGCCTTCTTCCAGTGCCCGCAAGGTATTTACATCAATATCATTGGTCGGTTCATCGAGTAAGAGTACATTTGACCCTTCTTTGAGTGTAATAGCCAAGTGAACACGGTTACGTTCTCCACCAGAAAGTACACCTACTTTCTTTTGTTGATCAGCACCGTTAAAATTAAATTTGGAAACGTAAGCTCTTGAGTTTACCGAGCGGTTACCCAGCATCATATTGTCACTGCCACCCGTAATATTTTCCCAAACCGATTTTTCAGGATCGAGGTCGTGGTGCATTTGGTCTACGTAACCCAATTTTACTGTTTCTCCGACCTTGAACGAACCCGTGTCAGGTGTTTCCTGACCTGTAATCAGACGGAATAAGGTTGTTTTACCCGCACCGTTGGGGCCAATAATCCCTACGATACCCGCAGGCGGCAACATGAAACTCAAATTTTCAAACAAGATACGATCGCCATACGCTTTGGAAATATTCGTTGCCTCAATGACCGAATTACCTAAACGTGGTCCCGGTGGAATAAACAATTCCAATTTTTCTTCGCGTTCTTTCGTTTCCTCAGAAGCTAATTTTTCATAGTTATGCAAACGAGCTTTCGATTTGGCGTGGCGTGCTTTCGGTGCCATACGCACCCATTCCAGCTCACGTTCCAAGGTTTTTTGACGTTTGGTTTCCTGTTTCTCTTCCTGTGCCAAGCGTTTTGCTTTTTGATCTAACCAAGAAGAATAATTTCCCTTCCAAGGAATACCCTCACCGCGGTCCAATTCAAGAATCCATCCGGCTACATTATCCAAGAAATAACGGTCGTGGGTAACGGCAATAACGGTTCCTTTATATTGTTTTAAGTGTTGTTCTAACCAATCGATCGACTCGGCATCCAAGTGGTTGGTCGGTTCATCCAGAAGTAATACATCAGGTTCCTGCAACAATAAGCGACATAATGCTACACGTCTGCGCTCACCACCTGACAAATTGACAATCTTTGCATCTGGCTCGGGGCAACGTAAAGCATCCATTGCTCTTTCCAATTTCGAATCGATTTCCCAAGCGTTAGTGGCATCAATGATATCCTGAAGTTCCCCTTGTCTTGCCAACAATTTGTCCATCTCATCGGCATTTTCATACACCTCCGGCAGGCCAAATTTTTCGTTGATTTCTTCGTATTCCTGTAAGATGGCTGTAATTTCAGCGACACCTTCCTGAACAACTTCAAGAACAGTCTTTTCAAGATCCAATTGAGGTTCTTGCGCTAAATAACCCACAGAGTAACCTGGGGAGAACACGACCTCGCCTTGGTAAGACTTATCCAATCCAGCGATAATTTTTAATAGGGAAGATTTACCTGATCCGTTTAAACCGATCACACCGATCTTCGCGCCATAGAAAAAAGATAAATAGATATTTTTTAAAACTTGTTTTTGAGGCGGATAGATTTTGTTGACACCCGCCATCGAAAAAATGATCTTCTCGTCTGACATAAAATTTAAAAAAATTCGAAAACTCTTATTATATTAACATACAAATGTAATCTTTTATACTGACATTTTGGACGTATAACGGTCATGGCTTAATTGTTGATGACATTATTTAAAATAATTTTAAGGTTTGAAATGCAGAATTTACTACATTTATATATCCTTAATATAAAACAGAAAGGTATTCAATGGAAGCAAAATTTTCACCGCGCGTAAAGGATGTCATATCGTACAGTAGAGAGGAAGCTTTAAGATTGCGTCACGATTATATAGGAACAGAGCATTTATTGCTCGGATTGATTCGTGAAGGCGATGGAATGGCGATAAAGATCCTTAAAAACATAGGCATTGACACGACAGCCCTACGTCAATCTGTGGAGGACGCAGTGAAGGGGGCATCGGTTTCACGCGCTCCTATTGGCAATATGCCATTAACAAAACAGGCTGAAAAAGTTTTGAAGATCACTTATTTGGAAGCTAAAATATTCAAATCGGACATCATCGGAACGGAGCATTTATTATTGGCTATCTTACGAGATGAAGATAATATTGCTTCTCAGATTTTACAACAATACAATGTGACTTACGACATCTTCAAATCTGAAGTTGAGCAAAATAGAACGACCATCAAGGATGAGGCTCCGGGCTCTCCCACAGGCGACGATGATTTTGCGGAAGATGATCAATATATCCAACCTAAAAAAGTTTCGGATATCAAATCCAAAACTCCGGTATTGGACAACTTTGGCCGTGATTTGACCAAAGCTGCCGAAGAGGGTAAATTGGATCCTATTGTGGGTCGCGAAAAAGAAATTGAGCGTGTATCTCAAATTTTATCCCGACGCAAGAAGAACAATCCTTTGTTGATCGGTGAACCGGGAGTTGGTAAATCAGCTATTGCGGAGGGACTTGCTCTTCGTATTGTCCAACGCAAGGTCTCACGTGTACTATTCAATAAGCGTGTAGTCACATTGGATCTGGCTTCATTGGTTGCCGGTACAAAATACCGCGGTCAATTTGAAGAACGTATGAAAGCGGTCATGAATGAACTGGAGAAATCACCGGATGTCATCTTATTTATCGATGAGATTCACACCATCGTTGGTGCAGGTGGCGCTTCAGGATCGTTAGATGCTTCCAATATGTTCAAACCAGCCTTGGCAAGAGGAGAAATCCAATGTATTGGTGCAACCACATTAGACGAATATCGTCAATACATTGAAAAAGATGGTGCTTTGGACCGTCGTTTCCAACGTGTAACGATTGAGCCGGCAACACATGATGAAACGGTTGAGATATTAAATCGTATCAAGGAGAAATATGAGGATCACCACAATGTGACCTACACTCCCGAAGCGATTGAAGCCTGTGTGTCGTTAACAACACGTTATATTACAGACAGATTCTTACCAGATAAGGCTATTGATGCTTTGGATGAAGCAGGCTCTCGCGTGCACTTAAACAATATTCATGTACCGCAGTCCATTATTGACATTGAAAATAAAATTGAAGAGGTCAAATTGGAAAAGAACAAGGTCGTTCGTAGTCAAAAATACGAAGAGGCTGCCAAATTGCGTGATACGGAGAAAAAATTGATCGAAGAGCTCGAGAAAGAAAAAATCGCTTGGGAAGAAGAGACAAAGTCTAAACGCTATACTGTTTCAGAAGAAAATGTTGCTGAAGTAGTGGCCATGATGACAGGTATTCCAGTACAACGTGTTAGTCAAACTGACAGTCAAAAACTGTTGAATATGGCTGAGTTGATGAAGGGAAGAATCATTGGTCAAGATGACGCTGTAGGTAAATTGGTGAAAGCTATTCAACGTACACGTGCGGGCTTGAAGGATCCAAAAAAACCAATCGGGTCATTTATCTTCTTGGGTCCTACTGGGGTCGGTAAAACAGAGCTGGCTAAAGAATTAGCGCGATTCATGTTCGACACTGAAGATGCCTTGATCCAAATTGACATGAGTGAATACATGGAGAAATTTGCGGTATCTCGTTTGGTAGGAGCGCCTCCAGGATATGTTGGTTATGAAGAAGGTGGACAACTAACGGAGAAAGTACGTCGTAAACCTTATGCCGTTGTCTTATTGGATGAGATTGAGAAAGCGCATCCGGATGTATTCAATCTGTTGCTACAGGTATTGGACGAAGGTCAATTGACAGATAGTTTGGGACGTAAAGTAGATTTCCGAAATACCATTATCATTATGACTTCTAATATTGGCGCACGCCAATTGAAAGAATTTGGTCAAGGTGTTGGTTTCACCACAGCAGCAAAATCACAACAATCTGATGCGCATTCACGTGGAGTTATTGAAACCGCTTTGAAAAGAGCTTTTGCTCCAGAATTTTTGAATCGTATTGATGATGTAATCGTCTTCAATTCATTGACAAAAGAAAATATCTTCAAAATCATTGATATTGAATTGAAATCTTTGTTCAAGCGAATCGCAGATTTGGGATATACAATCAACTTGACGGATGAGGCAAAAGATTTCATTGCAGACAAAGGTTACGACAGTAATTTTGGTGCGCGTCCATTAAAACGAGCAATCCAGAAATATTTGGAAGATCCGATTGCAGAAGAAATTCTGAAGGGAAATGTGCAAACTGGTTCAGTTTTGACAGTGAGCATTAATCCTGAAACCAAAGATATTGAGGTTTCTAGCTCAGATCCGAAGTCTTCAAAAGACACAGCTGAGAAGTAAACATGAGCTGTATCCAAAAATAATTTTAATAAAATGCACCTTTATGGTGCATTTTTTGTTGTTAAGAAAGTTGACGTTAAACTTTCGCACTATTTTATCGTCCTATAATAAAAAAAATATCACAAATAACACGCACAATATGAAAAGACTTTTATTAGCAGCATTAATTGGGACCGCAGCCCTGGTTTCATTTTCTTCTTGTAAGAAAGAATATATTACACAAGAAGTAAACGTCTTAGACGGCACAAGTTATGTATTTCCCGTAAAATCAACTGAATGGGTCAAAGAGGGTACAAATACTTATAGAAAAGATATCGCCATCAAAGATTTAGATAAACGTTATTATGAAGACGGTCATGTTAGCGTGGCCATCAACGTGGACGCTACTCCTGATAGATACGAAGCGATTCCTTCAGAACTATATGGATATCAGTTTTCGTACAACTATTCGATTGGCGTGGTACGCATTTACGCTAATGACGTAAGTGGAGGAGCTCCAGCTGCACCCGACAATATGATCGTTAAGGTCGTTTTAACGGATGCGAGTATAGGAAACTAGGAAAACTATTTTCAAAACTATAATGCCTCAAAAGTTAAATGCTTTTGAGGCATTATAGTTTTCAGCTACAAACATTATTACCGACAAACAAAAGCCGTGATTACCGAATGTTGTGGAAGTATCCTTGTGATGCGGCTATATACTCCATAAATTTAGATCTTATTAATATACTTATGTCTAGAGTCGAGCGCATGACAGGTTGGGCATTTCTTTTTGCGGGTATTGTGATACTCCTAATCGGAATCGCTATGTTTTTCGGGCAGGGAATCGTAGGCGGTGAAAGCATTGGTCGACTAGGGGGAACAATGGAAACGAGCTTTGGTCCTTATGGTTGTTTTGGAATAGCGACATTCCTTTTTATCATGGCTATAATTTTTCTTCGCAAACAATCCTCAAAATAGAACGAGTAAGGCGCTTACTTTGGCAGCGAAACTACAAGTTACCTCCCCCCTATAGATTCAAGCCATCAGCTGTACCATGGCCTCCTTTCCAATTTATCAGAACGGCCAAATGCTTTTTTAAATAATTAACCTGAATATTAAATAACATAAACAACAAATACTTAAAAGTAAAAAATACACAAAAAAAAACAAACATCAACTAAGCAAAAGGTGTCA
Organism: Sphingobacterium sp. UGAL515B_05; assembly: GCF_033097525.1. Lineage (NCBI taxonomy): Bacteria > Pseudomonadati > Bacteroidota > Sphingobacteriia > Sphingobacteriales > Sphingobacteriaceae > Sphingobacterium > Sphingobacterium sp. UGAL515B_05. The sequence continues at coordinate 22,020 of NZ_CP109907.1, forward strand.
ATTTTAAAAATGAAGTAATTTTTATGTTATTTCATATTTTTTTTATAGATTTAGTATATCCATTTATATTATCAATTATGAAGAAATTAAAACTTATCCTTTCGCTAGCAGGAGTGGCAGCGATTGCGGTTCATGCAAATGCACAGGACACCAATACGGATAGCCATACTATCGGTATAACAATTCCTGTAGTAACTCTTGTCGATATTGAACCGGCTGCAAGTAAAAACCTTACGATGCCTTTCACCGCTCCTACGGAAGCCGGCTTACCATTAGCTCTTCCCTCAGCCAATAATACGCTCTGGCTTAATTATTCTTCCATCAAATCCACTACAACACTAATGCGACATGTTACGGTGAATTTGGATGCTGTCGTGCCGGGTGTAGACATCAAAGTTAATGCAGCAACAGCGACAGGAGCTGGGGATGGAACATTAGGAACACCTATTACCGGCCCATTAACATTAACAGCTTCAGCTCAAGCAATTATTGACAACATAGGCAGTGCCTACACAGGTAATGGTGCGAATAATGGTCATCAACTTACTTATACCGTATCTACTGGTACTGGTACTGCATATGGCGACTTGGTTGGCTCCGCTACGCCTGTTAGTGCAAAAGTTACGTATACCATTGCTGATCAATAATCCTAAGCAATTTAAACGATAGAATAAGGGAAAACTTGGGGATCACCTATCTTCCCTTATTTTTTATGCTATCATTCACTATTTATTATTTGCTAAACATATGGCCAAATATTTCCAACTTATTTGCCTATTCTTTGCTTTTATTGGAACCAATAAAGCAAGCATTGTTGTATTAAATGGCCTCACTCACATTTACAAAGTTGACAAGGGTGAAACTTATAAAGGAAAAATAGAAATTCAAAATACAGGAACCACCCCTCAAAGTGTCAAGATTTATCTACAGGACTTAAGTTACAAGGCTGATGGATCAATTTATTATTCACCGCCATTTACAAACAAAAAAACAAACGCGGGCTGGGTCAAATTCAATACGGATTTGCTTACCATCAAAGCAAAAGAAAAAACAGAGGTGTATTATGAGGTTACTATTCCTGATAGTATCGCACAGACCGGAAGCTATTGGAGCGCCATCATTGTTGAACCAGTATCAGAAATTATGCCCAACAGTAATCAAGCTGGGGTACATATTTCGTCTATCGTTCGTTATGCGATTCAGCTGATTACCGATTATCATAGCAGCGAGTTAAAACCCAACCTAAAATTTGAGAGTATCAAATTAGAAAAAGATGGCCAAAAACAATCGCTAAAAGTGGCACTCGCCAACAATGGCGTGATTTACTGTAAATCGATTGTTTCTATTGAGCTTTATGATCAGAAAAGCGAAAAGAAAATTGGTGTTTTTTCAAGCCAAGCCATGAGTCTCTTGCCGAGTACTTCAAAATCTTTTCATATTGACCTAAATAATGTGCCTTCAGGAATATATAATGCAGTAGTGATGGCTACTGACGACGATGAAAATGCATTTGCCCTGCGCACTGAACTCAAAATTAAGAATGATTAAATGTTGGCTTTTATTATATCTCTTGCTACTCCCTGTATTGCTCTTTTCACAAAGCGAAAAGGGAAATTTATCTGATTCCATATACAATTTTAAACCAGGAAGTACCACTTCAGTTTCATTTCGGATCGAGAATAATAGCCCTAGCGAAAAAGTTTATGATCTCACAATAAAGAGTTCCACTCCTTCGATTCGCCCTATCATACCTACAGGACAGGAAAAATATCCCGCCCACAAAAAGACATTATATATCGTACCTCTATTTATTTCGGCAGAGACTCCTCCGGGCTATCATACCATATCGTTAATCATGACAGACAGCATAAATAAGAATCAAGTACTTCAGCATGTAAATGTACTGATCGCTACAACACGCGATCTGATTATAACCCCCTTAAGTTCTGTCAATTTTATCAAAGCAGGCGAACTATTCAGCAATTCTTTTGTTCTCAAAAATTGTGGTAATATTCCTGAGGAAGTTAACCTTGAAAGCAAAAATGGTCATATTGACGTCCCTAAAAATTTCATCTTATCACCCGGTGAAACGAAATTAATTACAGTAAATAGATCAACCAGTCCAGATTTACCGAAGAACACTACCCAATCACTCGACTTGACTGTCCATACCACCAATCCTGAACAACAACAGTTGATTGCATCAGGAGGTGTAAACGTTATAGCGATAAAACCACAGGATGATGATATCTACCTTCGTTTTCCAATCGCTGCCACCATCGCTTATATTGGCATGCGTGAACGAGAAAATTTTCAAGAAGGATTTCAGGGAGAATTATATGGTAAAGGCAGTCTAAATGAAAAAAATGATAGACTATTGGAGTTTCGCGCCCTAACAAAAAATCCGGTCCAATATACTGCTTTTACTCCTTATGAGGAATATTTTATCAATTACAAAACAACCAAGTTTTGGGGCCATTTGGGCGACAAAGTATATTCATCCTCATTTTTAACGGAATATGCACGTTATGGACGTGGGGCTGAACTTCGTTTTGATCTTGGCAAAATGAGTCTGGGAGGGTTTTACAATCGTCCGAGATTTTTCCAGGACATCAAAGATGAGTTTAATATATTTGCGAGATATAAATTTAATGGCAACTCAGAAATTACGACGGGTTATTTGTATAAAACTCCCGGGAAGTATCCGTCGAGTTCCACACGTTTTCATATCGACAACGAATCCCATCTTCCATATTTAATAGGAAGGACCAAACTGTTTGACAAAGTTAACTTATTGGGAGAGCTCTCTTATAGCCGAACAGCAAGATATAATGGGCTTGGCTACATGTTGCAAGCAGAGGGGAATTTTAAACGATTAAGTTCCGCTTTTAGTTACATAAAAACGAGTCCAACATATGCGGGATACTACAACAATGCATCCACCTTGAATGGTAATTTCAACTATAAGCTTACAAAAAATTTAGGGCTGCATGGAAATTACATACAGGATGCTCAAAACCTTCAACGGGACACCCTCCTATCGGCCGCTCCTTATCGCAAATACTACCGCTATGGTATAGATTTCCGCTACCTTGAAACAGGAACTCTTTTTGTCGAAAAAGGTCGCCAACGATACAATGATAGAATTGAACCACAACAATTTAATTATAATGAACAATTTATTAATATTAGAATTGACCAGCGCATCCAAAAATTTCAATTGAATCTAGAAAGCCAATTCGGTAAAACTAATAATTATATCTTAGGGTTTTCCGGAAACTCCAGTTACTATACGGCAAGTATTGGTTTTGAAAAATTCAACAGCTCTTTCACACTTTTTGGCAGCTATGCGCAAACCTCACGTTACCAGCTTAAAAATCAAAAACAAATCTATTACGGAGGGAGAATTATGAGCAGATTTTCGAAAAAAAATACAGTCCAGATTTTTTATCAAAATAATTATCTTCCAGAAGAATATTTTCGAGATAGAAACCTTTTTGAATTACTTTTTAAACGAGAAATTTCTTCATTACACGCCATTGATCTGTCTGGGAGATATACTTTACAAAGAGAAGAAATGGGGAACAAAGATTTTATTATATCTTTACGTTATACAGCCCGTTTGAATATCCCAGTCAAAAAAATAGCCAATTATACTTCGTTAACTGGAAACATAAGCAATTTGGGCATAAATAAAACAGAAGGGATACGCTTGATTTTAGGAAATCACGCTACGATGACAGATAAAAATGGAAACTATACATTCAAAAATATAGTGCCTGGAGATTACTTCTTAGAAATTGACCGAACAACAGTAGATCTTGAAGATATTCCGGACATTGTATTTCCGGCAGCAGTCAACTTAAATTCTGAGAAAAAAATAAATACCTTTAATTTCGGGCTAACAAGTGCCGCAAAGATCAATGGTAATATTCATCTTCAAGGAACAAGTGATAAGGAAAACAATGCAATAATTAGCAGTTCGCAAAAACAAGAATTTAAAGCGAAAAATAATTTGATCGTTGAAATTTCAAATGGTGAACAGGTATTTCGTAAAATATGTCAAATTGAGGCAAATTTTAATTTCACGTATCTCCGTCCTGGCACATGGACTTTAAAAGTATATAAAAACAAATTGGATCAGCGTTATAAGATTGCAGTAGATACATTTCACTTCACGTTGACCCCAAAGGATACAAAAGATATTACGATAGAGGTACTCAAGCGACAATCGGAAATTAAGTATCAACAGGAAACTATCAATGTAGGCTATCAAGAAACAAAAAAAACAAAATGAGCATGATAAAGCGTTTAATATATATATGTACATTATCGTTTCCATTTTCTTCAGCAGCTCAGCTTACTGGATCCAAAAATGTTATCTTAACTCTTCCTACAGTAGCACTACTAGATATAGAACCAGCAGGGCTTATTAATATGAATTTTACAGCACCAACCGAAGCAGGCAGTCCATTGGTAAATCCAACACCAAATACGAGTAAGTGGCTCAATTATACATCCGCTATTGCAGCTGCAGGAAGTAATCGCATCATTACCGCTTCCATCAGTAAGATTGTTCCGGGCATCGATATCAAGCTATCGACAGCAAGTGCTGCTATGGGTGGAGGCGGGGCGTTGGGGACTCCCAGCGGTCAGATTATCCTTACAACAATTGCTCAAACCATAGTCAGCGGTATTGGTGGCGCTTATACTGGTAATGGCGCAAACTTTGGGCATCAACTAACCCTTACAATAAGCCCCAATAATTATGCGACTCTATCTTCTGCAAATAGTACTTCAATTATTATTCGTTATACAATCAGTGATTAATGAAAAGAGACAAATACAGCGGTTTTATTTCCTATCAGCGTATACTTTCAATGCTATTTCTTATTTTAGGTATACACAGCGGACAAGCTCAAATAACAACAAGAACCTTGGCTGTAAACGGAACGGATTGGACGCTCAGCATTCCATCCATTACCGAGGCGGGAAGCAATTATGCAGGCACTTATGAGAGTCTTTCCAATCAAATTTTATTAAATGCGGGAGTACCTTTGTTGCTCGGGAGCGGCAAAGTTTCTGTCCATTATGAACCCAATCCTACTTGGCATAGTTCGCTCGCATTATCCATTAAACGCACCGGAAACGGTACAACAGCATGTGTGGGCTGCACGATAATTAACGGCACTAATTACCAGTCTATCACTACCATAGACACCGAATTATTTCATATCAATGCCATACTGGCGCTTGCATCTTATAGCAATATTCCTATTCAATTAAGTTTAACAGGTGTATCAGTCACAATCCCTGCGGCCACCTACCAAAGCAAAATCGTATTTACGATAGGTCCTCCCTAACCCTTACTCCAATAACAACTCGGCATGTTTAATAGCAGCTTCAGTTGGGTTGGATCCACTGAGCATCTGAGCAATTTCCTTGACTCTCCCCTCTTGATCTAATCGAACAATGTTAGATATTGTCCGATTAGCTTTATCTTCCTTATATACCTTATAATGGGCGGTACCTTTAGCGGCAATTTGCGGTAAATGGGAAATAGCAATGACCTGCATGTTCTCTGCAAGACTTTCCATCACCTCCCCTACACGTAGCGCAACCTCTCCAGAGATTCCTGTATCGATCTCATCAAAAATAATAGTAGGTAATGCAGACGTTTTAGCAACTAAAGATTTAATGGACAACATAACGCGAGAAAGCTCTCCTCCGGAGGCAACCTTATGAATCGATTGTAAAGCCTGCCCTTTATTGGCGGAAAATAAAAACTGAATAGCATCCATTCCTGACTCCCTCATATCACCGTCCCTCAATGGTTCCAGATTAATTTGAAGTTGTGCGTTAGGCATACCTACATTTGACAAGGTCGCTTGCACATCCTTTGCGATCATCTCCAGTACCTTTCTCCTGGCTGCTGATAGTTCCTTTGCGTTTTTCTGGGCAATGGCTAATTTAGCCACAACCTCTTTTTCCAATCGCTCCAATTGCTCATCCGAAGAATTAATCGCCATCAATTTGGACTCAAGCTCATCCCGCAGTTGGATAAGCTCCTCAACGGAGTCCACGTGATGTTTTTTCTGCAATGAATAGAGTAAGCTCAAGCGTTCATTGATTTCCAATAAAGTACCTTCGTCGATTTGTGTATCTTCTTCAAGCACATTCAGTTCCGCTGCAACATCCTTCAGTTCAATCCATGTGCTCTTTAATCGTGCAGCCAAATCTGCAGCCTCAGGCAGAAATGAGGCAATGCCTTCTACCTGGCTCATCGTCTCTTTTAAACGGCTTAAAACTGCTGTATCTTCGTTTTCCAAAAGATGTGATGCCCCAGTTAGTGCACGCTTGATATCTTCTGCATTTTCCAACTGCCGCTGTTGTACTTCGAGTTGTCCCTGTTCATCCGCTACCAATCGGGCGGCGTCAAGTTCATCAAATTGAAACTGAAAATAATCCTGTTCTATTGCAGCCTTTTTTACCAGATCCTTAAATTCTTCGAGTTCCTTTTTTGCTTTCTTATAAGCGAAGAAGCTCTCTCGATAGCTTTGCTTCAGTCCGAAAGAGCCTGCTACACTATCGACCACGAGGAACTGAAAATCTTCCGTATTAATCTGCAATGTTGCATGTTGGGAATGCACATCAATCAACTGCTCGCCTAAAGCTTTAAGGATAGCCAGGGTAACCGGAGAATCATTAATAAATGCCCTGGATTTACCATCGGGAGATATCTCTCTTCGAATAATCGTGTGGTCCGCGTAATCGAGATCATTTTCTTCAAAAAAACTGAGTAATTGGTAGGAACCAATTTTAAACTCCCCTTCAATAACACATTTCTTTGTTGGATCAAAAAAATACTTTCCCTCCACCCTATTCCCCAAAATCAACGAAAGTGCTCCCATGATAATGGATTTACCCGCACCGGTCTCGCCGGTAATCATATTCAAGCCTTTATCAAATTGGATTTCCAATTCATTAATGAGTGCATAATTTTTAATATGTAAGGTATCTAGCATATTCTTGAAGGTCTAATTACAGTTTAGAGGAAATACCGTTCCTCAATCGGATCCTATGTTTCATGAACCTTTCTGTAGGTAATTTACCTAAAACTCAGGCGATTTCAATATATTTTATTAAAAAAAACAGCTGCTTTGTTTTAATAACATGCCCACTTTTTATATTCCCAAGTACTAAATACTAAAAATAATATCATTTTTCCAAATTAAAAACTACTTTTTTTAGCAAATAGATTTTATTTTTGACAAAAGAATGTTCACATGGAGCTCCATCAACATGAATAAATCCCTATTTTTATGGCATGCAAGATTATAGTGCAACGCTTAAAAAATACATGCCCGAAGAAGCAGCTCCGATAATATCCAACTGGATTAATCATACGCGTTGCTTATTTAAGATATCTCGTTCAAGGAGTACCAAGCTGGGCGATTATCGTGCGCCATTTAGAGGGAGTCCGCACCGTATTTCGGTCAACCACGACTTAAATTCCTATTCATTTTTGATTACGACGATCCATGAATTTGCCCATTTACAAACCTGGAATAAACATCAGCATCGTGTCAAGCCACATGGCACCGAGTGGAAAAATAATTTTAAAGAACTAATGGAGCCTTTCCTTAAATTGAATATTTTTCCGATCGACATCAGCAGTGCTATTCATCGTTACATGGAAAACCCCGCGGCCTCAAGCTGCACAGACCTCCACCTGTTTCGGACCTTAAAATCATACGACACGGTCAAAACCAGTGCACTTACCGTGGAATCCCTGGAGGATGGCCACTTCTTTAGATTAAAAAATGGACGTTCATTTCAACGTATCGAAAAGATAAGAAAACGCTATAAATGCATGGAGTTGAGTAGCAAGCGTATGTACCTATTCAATCCAATAGCGGAGGTATTTCTGCTAGAACAATGATTTTTGACAAATACATTCATTATATTTTTATCTTTGCTAACTTAGGAAACAATTAAAGAGAGCTTTTATGTTACACTTACACTCGACTATAGCAATTGTATTATTGCTAGCCCTGGTGATATCGATCGTGATCACCCTATCAAACTATTTAGGCAACAAACCGTACAACCGTAAAATTGCTTTATTGGGTTTTATCGCATCGCATATTCAATTATTGGTGGGATTGATCTTATTCTTTTATTTGAAATATCCATCGATGATCTCTGGCGCCGTAATGAAAGATCCGACATTACGTTTTAAAATCATCGAACACCCTTTGACCATGATCATTGCAATTGTATTGATCACAATTGGTTACTCCAAAGCTAAAAAGATTGAAAATGCAAAAAAAGCAAACCAAACGGTTGTTATTTTCTATATCATCGGTTTGATTTTGATTCTTGCACGTATTCCTTGGTCTACTTGGTCACTTTTCGCGTAATCTGCGATAATCATACAAAAAAAGGCCTCACGATTGTTGAGGCCTTTTTTTTACCTTGTAGATCGTGGAAGCATAACGGGACGGGATCGTCCACGATGAACTGAGTTCGAAAAAAGGATTAAAATAAAAAAGCCCCAGTAAACTGGGGCTTTCAAATATCTTAATTGACTTTTAATTAGTCACGGTTTTTTCCAAATCCCAAAATTCCGAAAACGGTTTTGAATGCGATAAGTGCACCTACGATCATGGAGATGTTAGCTATCGCGGAAAACAAAAATGTTTGTTGACCCATTGCTGCACATACATCCGGTACAAAACGGATAAATGTACCTATTAAACCTAAAGCGATCGCTACTACCAATGTTTTGTAGTAATGAGTTTGATTCGCATTATTATCAGTTGTCTTTGGACCTCTTGGTTGTACAGTTTCTGCCATTTCTATTTCGATTTTATTCGATACAAATGTACAAAATAATCTATGTTAGAAAAATAAAAATGAAAAAAGCGGAAACACAGAGCTTTCATCTCCCAATACTTATAAATTAACTCGGTTTAGCACGTTTAAAATTCTCTTAAATGGCGCCATATCAACACTTGAAAGTTCTACTCAGCGTCACTATTACCTACAAAACTATTCAACTCTTTATTCACCTCATCCAGCAACTGTTGCTCTGTCGGTAGATAAAGGTCGTATTGACTTGCAACAATCTGTTTTTGGTCTTCAGGAAGCGTAAATTTAACGACCGCGTCGTTTTTACTCGCACATAGCAAGATGCCAACCGTCGGATGTTCATGCGGAAGCTTTTCAATACGGTCATAGTAATTGACATACATCTGCAATTGACCAATGTCCTGATGCGTTAATTTATGGGTTTTAATTTCAATGATCACAAAACTTTGCAATAAACGGTTGTAAAAGACCAGATCAACAAAAAACTCATCGCCTTCGATATGAATACGTTTTTGTCTAGCGACAAATGAAAATCCATTCCCTAATTCTAATAAGAACTCTTGAAGATGGGCAATAATGGCGCCCTCAAGATCTTTCTCATAGTAAGCGCTTTCCCGTTTCAAACCCAAAAATTCCAGCACCATCGGATCTTTGATAATCTCCTTCGCATCGGAAGGCATCTTCTCCTTTTTCGCTACAGCCAACACACTTTCTTTATCGTTGCTAAGCAACAGGCGTTCGTATAAATTCGTATTGATCTGCCGCTCAAGCTGCCGGACTGTCCAGTTATTCTTAATGGTCTCGGCGATATAAAACTCACGTTGTTCTTCGCTCCTAAGACTTAAAAGTAGCTTGTATTGGCTCCAGCTCAATTGCGTCCACAGTGTAGACACAATTGGAAATGTGCGATAAAACTGACGGTACCAATTTAACTGTCTAGATGAAAAACCACTTCCAAACTCAGGCTGTAACTCTGCTGAAAGATATTTAATGATGTATTTTCCATAATCAGCTCGATCCTTGCCTTCCTGTTCCTGCTCAAAAATACGTTTGCCTATGTGCCAGTACATTAATGTGCGTTGATGATCGACAGCACGCACAGCATTTTCCTTGGACTGCACAATAATTGCCTTTATATCGGATACTAAAGTTTGATCGGACACCATAATTGTTTATTTTCTTGGTATTGCTTCTGTAAATGAATAATACAAAGATAACTACAAATAATTTAAATACTAAATATTTTAGTAAATAATTCCCTGTCACATCAAATTTAATTACCCTCTTCAAGAATTATTAGCTAAAATGATTCTTTTCTATATTTTTAAATTTCAGTTCCTTTTTAAAATCAACAGAAAAGGAGATACGCGAGAATTTACTTTTATTCTATCATAAAGTTTGGCTAACTTCACTGACAAGAAGAAAAGTAAATGAAAATAGCTGACAATTATTTATCTGGTTTAAAGAAAGCATACTATGACAATGGTAACGAAGAAACCTGGAATCATTTTGAACAGATTAAACATGGTGCAAGCAAAACAGATATTAAGAAACTTCAAGAAGCTTTTCCAGCAATCCCCCAGGGACTGGTCGATTTGCTCGAATATGTCGATGGGACTTATTGGAGGACTTATGCCGATGAAGAAATTGCCTTTTTCTTTTTGGGGTCTGACTTAAATGAGTATCCTTATTATCTGCTATCATCTAAGGAAATGGTAGATAATCAACATATTGCGCACACCTATTATGCTGACTATATTGACCGAAAATACGATCATGTAGAGATCGACAACAAGATTACTGATAAATCAACGGACTTAAAATGGCTTCATTTTTCCGATTGTATGAATAACGGCGGGACTTCTCAATTATTTGTAGATTTCAGCCCCTCCGGAAAAGGTAAAAAAGGACAAATCGTACGCTTTGTGCACGACCCTGATGAGTTTCGTGTCATAGCGGATAGTTTCGATGCGTATCTCCAGCTACTGATCAATACTGGTTGCAATTTTATTGATGAAGAAAGTATCTAAAAGCATCTAAATAGTGGTTTTCCCCTAGTTTATAAATGCGATAAAGCTAATTTGAAAAATCTATTGGATGGATCAAAAACGTATAAAAAAACAATGAATGCCTTTAAATTAAGATATCCTATTATATTGATCCATGGTACCGCAGCTGGAGATAGTAGTTTGTTTTGGGGCAGGATTCCCAAGACTTTCAAAAAAAACAATATTTCATTTTTTTATGGTAAGACCGATGGATGGGGCACCGTTGCTAACAATGCACAGATGCTGAAAAGAAATCTTTCAGATCTTGCAGAAAAAACCGGTGTCACTAAATTTAATCTCATCGCCCATTCTAAAGGTGGGATCGACGCCCGCTATTTTATTTCAACGCTAAAAGGCCATCAAATGGTGGCCTCTTTAAGCACATTATCCACGCCACACTTAGGAACACCAATAGCAGATTATCTAATGGAAAAACATCTATCCGGGGATTCTGTTACAAAAAAACTGATCCAACGTATTTCTTTCTTATTCGGTGGTCAATCTCCCGCCGCAATCGAATTAATCCGAAGAGGAAAAACATGAGGAAATACACATGCTAACCATTCAACATCTTGACGGCAAGTATATGTTTGCATAACCCTCTTTTTCCCAGATGATTGGTAAACCAATTGCAGGTACATTGCTGCTTGTCGCCCTGTATAATGACGGTATGTTGCACACCTGATCCATCCACTCTAGCTTCAACATAATCCCTTGTATTCTTAACAAATTGTACACCTGCTGTCGCAACAAGTTTTTTAGCATTTTTTAGCCTTGGGTTCAATGCCAAGATACGTTCCATCTTAAACGGTAATCGTCTATAATAGTGCTGATGGCTATGCAAATCATAACCAAGCAACCCAATAGAAGACAATGATGCTGATAGCGTGTCCATCGTATCAAAGTCGACATCATGCTCAATTGAAAGCATTGTTGGATCAAATAACTCGTTGGATTTAAGTAATCCGTTGACCGCATGTATCCATTCATCTGGAACGGCCTTAATCATATTTTCCAATACATTACCTTCGCCCGAAAATCCGCGATAACTATCTGGTGACAACGCAAGAGTCAGTCTCATTTTACCAAAGTCGGCAACAAAAGCTGCACTTTCACCTCCTTTTTCCTGATAAACAAGCAACTTATCTGCGTAAGTCAGCAATCCCTCCAATAAACGCAACCGTTGTAAACCACCAATACGCACCGCATCACCTGTACTTATAGGGGAAAACACAAACCGGTTAGCCCTTTTCGTCAGATAAAATTCCCCCTTCACATTCCCTTTCGGAATGCCCTGAAATAATTGGATAAGCTGAATTTTATTTAATTCAAACTGTAACTCCATACCCGCCAAATATAATTGGACCGAAGTCAGTCCTTTGATCCAACGCGGGGGCAAAGTCACTTTCTTTTCGGTCACTTTAGCCTTATCAGTACTAATGGCAACCTCATTGCTTCCTACTCCCAACACCATCTTTTCGGTTTTCTTGACAGCATTTAACGCATTGAGCATCGGCTCATTGAAATCCACATTGGTTGTACCACTCGTAATAAACTCCCCATCAATAGCATCTTCCAATAAATCCAGGCGTGCATAAACACCATTACAGGAAGAAAAGCCCTCAAAACGAATCTGATTGGTACCAGCAGAAACGATAGGATCCCGTAAACTCGGAGGTACGGGACCAAAACTTGACCGCACTACTTTCGACAAGGTCAACAAACATTTGGATGTCAGTAAAGGATCCGTCAAACTCCCCCAAAAGAAACAAGGTACATTGGCGATTTCTGCCAATTCCGACTGATGTGCCAATACCAATTGCTGTATGCCCGATTGTTGGGTCAGTTGTGAATTTCTTGCATAGCTAATCGCTAAATCTTGCTCTGCCATATTGTTATTTTCTTATTTTTTTCAAAATGGGTTGTAAACTCTTATATATTTCCAGCTTCTCAAAAACCTGTTGAAGATCATCCGGAAAATGATATTGTTCCTTGTTCATCAAATCGTAATAATATTCGACGATTTTCTTAAAATTGGTCGGCATTTTTTCAGCAATGATGTAATGCGCAAAAGCCGCATCCAATAGCTGCAACAAAGCATTGTTATGCTTCGAAGATATATCGCGACATTGCTCCAACACTTCAATACAACGGCCAATCGGACCATACCCATTGCTCAGCAACATTCCCAATTGTTCACCTAATACAGTGGTGTCCAATCTATTTTCGTTAACTGCAGCCAAGATGACTTCAACAGCCATCGCACGCACCTCCTTCTCTTTATTGAAGAGCGAAGTTGCCAGGTATAGGTTGGACTGTTGATCAAAACGGAAAAAATCGTACAGCATCTCTTGCAGATAGGCTGCCGAAGACTTTCCACCGATATCGCTTTTGCTATTCAGCCCCATCGTTAAAAACATAGAAAGACTTTCCGTATTCTGTGGCATCAAACTATGCATATAAGGGACATCTGCCCTATATAAATAATAAGACAATAAAACATCGTTCCCACGGTTGAAAATATCTTTGTGATACAAAAAGGTATCCGTTCCTAGCTTGTATGGGGGGAAATGATAGGTGAGCTTATCTCCGTTATATACCTGCTCGGATTTTCTAGTCGTATAGTTATAACCGTTATAATAGGTTGGTTCTATTTTCAAGACCGGACGGAATGGCTGTCCAGCGAAAGGAATATCCGCCAAAGGCTCTTTGTTAAATTCTTCAAAATAGGTATCACGATGATGCGTGCGCGCCACTGTAGCCCATACACCAATCCAATTGAACTGATCGGAATCTTTGGAAGACAATAAATTTTTAAGCCAAGATTGCTGCTGAACCCTCATCGGATTCAAACCTAGGGCATAGCTGATCACATCCTGTACCTGCTGTTCCTTTATTTGTTTTATCAGTACTTCAATTCCTTCCAGATCTTCACGGACAGTACGGCTCAGTGCTATAGACAAATCCAATAAATTGATTCTCACCCCTGCTTCCTGGTAAGCCAAAATACGCTTAACGAGAATCGTCGGCGCGATCCAAAATGGTCGATGTGTCGGCAGACTCAAAAGTGGCAGGCGGATACCATCAATCCGATAACGTTGCAATAGCTCCAATTGGCTGCCCATGAGACTGACCCATTTGGAGTAATTGTGATACCGATCCTTATCTTTATATACTACCGTGGGTTTATAATACATATTAATGAAGGTCCCTGAGAAATGATTGTACCAGGAAGATTCGCGATAAGCTCCTGTTAGCTGTTTTATATAAGGCTCCAGCTGGATCTGATAGTCTGAGGGAAAAACAGCTGCCTGTTGTACCCAGGCATTCATTAGGATCTCCACCTGAATGGGGTCGGAACCTCCGATTACCTCCCCTACCTTGAAAAATAACTCGTTCCAGGTCTGTGGATAGTCATAAGCTTCGTTCAGGTAACGAACTTCTGTTGGCTGATAAATATATTGCGCTGAAGATTGACCATTCAGCTCTGCTAGGATTTCGGCTTCAGAATATCCATCCTCTTGCAAAAGATGCTTCAGGTCAACAGCCACTGAACCCATCATTTGGGCTTTATATAACTGAAGCTTACCGGAAAGTTCTTCTGAAGGCTCTGTCTGATTTTTTAAGATGAATTTACTTGCTCTTTCCTGTAACTGTAGGTCCGAAATCATAAATAGATCCGCAGCCAGGGAAACAAATCGCTCCCGCCATTCCGGTTTTTGTTTCAATAGCTTATCAAATTGAATCAAAAGAGTTTTAAGACTTGTCTTAATATCACTACGCATAAAGATAGGTTCGGCCCAATCTAAAAATTCCTGTAACTGGAAATCACGATGCGCTAAGAATGGTTTTAAATACTCAACCACAAAATTGACCACAGCACTATGCTCAGCATGCAATAAAGGGAAAAACTGTTGCTGATATTCAACAACTGTATTCTCGGAAAGCTTCATCCGCTCAATAAGCTTTCTGAAATAGCTTTTTAGATTATTATTCCAATTTTTGGTTTGAGCTTCGAGCGCTCCAGTGATGATGAGTACCGGATCAATTTTTCCGTTTTCCAACAACGTATCGAACACTCTATCCCATAACAGTTCATTGACGGCGTTCTGATAGTTATAATTCCAATACGTGCTGTGAATGCCCGTTTCATATTCAAATACCAAAGGAATATCCCTTTGGATCGTCAATTCATCTGTTGTTAGCAGCTCAAAAAACTTTTTGGATTCATAATTATTAAACCCAGAAATTGAACTTGCATAAAGCTCCGGTTCAAACTCGATATGCCCCATTTGCTCCAAAAAACGGAGGTTGTCGTAATTAATCTGCTGCCACTCATTTTTACGAACCAACTGTAATAAATATCCGCCCAACCAATTGGGCTTCGCATAGTCAAGGATCTGTATCACCTCCTTACTCCGGGCCTGGTTCAAAAGTTCATAAAAAATATCCCAATTGCCGGCATCGGAGCCGGAAAATGTAGCGAGCGCCAGTAATTTTACTGTACGCTGTTGCTCCTTCGTACCCCGTGTCCCCCAGTTGTACTGCGTCTTATTTTTAAATTCAGGATCTTTGGAGAGATCACTGTAGTCGACCCAATATCGCTTGGCTACACGAATTTCTTTTTTTAAAATTTCCAGGTTGCCACTGGAATATT
Source organism: Sphingobacterium sp. UGAL515B_05 (assembly GCF_033097525.1). Taxonomy (NCBI): domain Bacteria; kingdom Pseudomonadati; phylum Bacteroidota; class Sphingobacteriia; order Sphingobacteriales; family Sphingobacteriaceae; genus Sphingobacterium; species Sphingobacterium sp. UGAL515B_05. The sequence goes on from NZ_CP109907.1 coordinate 37,599, forward strand.
CTTCCAGAAAAGGGATGATATCTTCCGTCCTTGCCTCTTTAATAAGCAACTTCAGTGCTGCTACCGCTTCTTCTTTTCGCTGACTGGCAGCCGTTGGCTGTCGAACAGCGGATCCTTTTTCCTTGCTATCTGCATCTACAGCACCATCTTCAGAATAGCCCTTTTTGGTCTTTTCTGCAATTAATTTATCTGCATCTTTAAGACAGGCTTCCTCGGAATCAAAGGTTTTACTTTTACTTTGTCCAGCGGTTCCGTTCCGTCCATAGGTGACTGTATGGATTGCTCCCGTTGTTTGTATTTCCCAAAATTTATCCGATGTACCGTCTATGTATTTTAAGTGCTTAAACATTATTTATAACTGTAATATCAATTATTTCGCTTGCTGTTTAAATATAACGAAAGTAGAGAAAAAAACGTATATTGACATTAAATCACAGCCGCATGAAACGTTTATATATCCTATTTAGCTTTGCTTTGTTATTTTCGGCAACAATGATTGCGAAAGCTGGTCTTTCTCATCATAAAAACTATTCAAGACAATTGACTGACACGCTGTCTGACAATGTCAGAAAGTATATTACACAATTAGCTGTTTTGGATGGCTTTGATAAAAGCTCCATTAAAATAAAAATTGATAGCTGGGGTGAGGTAATTGTCACGGATAACTGGGGTAAAAATGCTAAATACAGCAAAAGTCATTGGGACGGATATACAAAAACGGACAACGATGGGCTTAAAACATCGGTAAAACAGGATTTTTTAGGTAATATCGTCGTAAAATATAACGACGGAAATGAAAAAACGGTCAGAAAAAACATAAGTGGCGATTTTGACATCCCTGATCAAGACAGAGCTCCATCCGCCGCTTCCATCAATATTCTCGATAATTTGAAAATCCGCGACGACCACGGTAACCTCACCACTATTTCAAAAAATATCTTCGGCGGTTTAGATATCCGTGATGCAAATGGCAACCAAACTACTGTATCTAAAAATGTTGTTGGCGACTTAGACATTCGTGACAGCCGAGGAAATAGCAGTCGCGTATCAAAGGATATTTTAGGAAATTTGACAATTGAAAGTAACACGGGTAAACGTACAACCATAAGAACCGACATATTGGGCGATAAAACAATTGAAGATAACAAAGGGACTCGTATTACGGTAAGAAAGGATATATTCGGAAATTATGAAGCGAGCGATAACAACGGAAACCGGGCGTCAATTAAAAAGGATATCTTTGGAACGGTAATGATTGACGATCCAAAAGGGATCTTGGAAACTGTAAAACTTCAACTGATCGAAGATTTATTGAGAAAATAAAAACTACCAGCTTGCGCAACATTTAGTGTATTAATCGAGTATTTTACCTATATAGACCGGAAATTTTCACAAAACCAGTAGGTATCACAGTCAAAAATACGTATACAGAAAGACTGAGAAAATTCAATTTTAAATTTTCAACAGATAAAGCGCAAATGGAAACTTATATATCCTCAAACTACGAATATGACATTAGAAGGTGGCAACTTCTTCCAACAAAGGTTGCCAATCAAAACCAAATGGTATACCGATTAGCTTCCCGCTCGGTGTTAGAATGTACTTACTTGGATAACCTTTGACTTGAAAGTTTTTTTCCACTTGGCCATCTGACATCAACACCGGTATTGTATAATTGTTGTTCGCCAAAAAGTTTCTCACTTTATCTGCTGTATCATAACATGCAATACTTATAAAACCAATCTTATCGCTTCTTGATTTGTCAGTCTTCAAGTGCGCGTAAAAACTGTTGAGTTTAGGAAGCTCTGCAACACATGGACCACACCAAGTTCCCCAAAAGTCAAGTAATGTCCATTTGCCTTTCAAATCAGCCTTTGCAATTTTGCTGTTCTCCAGATTTTCCAAAGCAAAATCTGGCACATCAGGTAATTGAGGAACCACCTTCTGCATAAAAAAATCGCTAAAATTCTGTTCCGGATAGTAATGCTGGTAAAAATCACGTAGCCCCCTATAGCCTGTCCCCTGAACGGTCAAGAACTCATCAATATATTTCTGTAAAGCGACATCTTTCTTACCACCGGCGGCCAATTCTGTCAGATAATCTTCTGCATAACTTTTCTTAGATTTCAAAAATATAATATCGTAAGACGAATTATAAGCGGTCTCCCCCTGATTTTTGGGTGAATACAGCGCAGCTTTCTCCAAATAATTCAAGGCTTCTTCCTTATTATGTTTATCCGTGATTTGGTACGCAAAATAGTTTGCTGTAGCAAGATGCGCACGAATTATATTCTTACGAACAGTGTTATCCGCATTATAAAGTGTTGTTAGTTTTGAAATAATATCCACTAGCAATTGCTGAGAATAGTTCTGATCAACAGGAGCCAAACGTTGATAGGTCATTAGCGCATATCTCCCAACGTTTCCATTGATCCAATAATCATCGTTAAGGTTCATCAGCTCATTAAGCAATTTTTTAGCTTGCAAAAGATCTTCTGCCTGTTGCATAATCCGTCGCCCGAGAATCATCGGATAGGTATATTGCCGTTCAATTTCGGAAAAATGATTTATTAATAAATCGGCCTGTTCATCAGAAGACAGCGTTCCAGTTGCAACGGGGTGTCCCAACTGTTGATATAAAGCATTCTGAATCCAATTATATCGCTTTTCGTTGTCTAATAACGGTATTACCGTCATAAACTTATCCCTTGACATAGCCCCATTGTAGAGAAAATTCGAAAGATGATGTGTGCCCGAAAGCAAGTTGACCGGTACATCATTCAAGCTCAAATCATATAATTCATTGCTTTTTATCTGTTGAAATAGATCTAACTTTTTAATTACAAAGGTCTTATCATTTCGAAAAACAGGGGTATACTTATCGATATATTTCATTACTTTCACACTATCAATTAGCTCATTTGTATAAAGTGTCTTGCTAACAAAACTACCGAATAACAACATGTCTGCATAAGATTGATCATAAGTACTGGGTACATTCGTATCCAACAGTTGCATATGAGTAGTTTTGATAAATAAATGATTATCTTGGTTGTACTCATGCCGCCACGAAAGCATGATAGGCTGAAATGTCTTCTTATCGACGACAAACTCCCCTGCCGAACTACCCGACGTATCCCTAAAAGAGAGGTACAAATTTTTCTTATCGTTTTTAGTAATTTTATACAGTTTGCTTTTGATTAACATCGGTCCGGATTGAAGCCCCTTTAAGACATCTTTACCTAGATAACTGTAATTAAATCCGCTACAAAGCAACTTTGCTCCTACCGTAACATTGTTCCTTACCATCTCTGCGATATCGTCTGATAACTGCCAGTACCTAGCCTTTGACAGAATTTCTTTTCTAAGTGACGACGTGTCAACAAAGGTTTCTTGATGTTGGGCATTGAAGCGAATAGACTGTTGTAAGCTCATTAAAATATCAACCAGTATGCTGGAAGATAAAATATTTTGATTACTGTCGGGATGAAAACTTGAAAAGATAAATGGATTACGGGAATCCTTATATACAATATTATTAACCTTTATTTCTGATGGGAATTCTTTTTTTGACGCGGACTTGTTAGCAGACAATGTAAAATAGGTTGATTTGGAGTGTATAAGTTTTCCTTCGGACATGGATTCTTCCGTTATTTTATAATTAACGCTTTTTTGACCGAAACAGACTGAATTCAGCAAAAGAAATAGGAACAGTATTCTCTTCATCATCAAATAGGGTTATAGGGTTATCTTTAAAATTAACAAAAATTTCGATCAAATACAGAATATACGCCAATTTAACAATTATATAAAACAGTAGAGGATTCAATTATCCTACAACTCTTCATGGTCTTTTCCACATTCGAAAAGCTCGCATGACACATTTACGGATCCTGCTTCTGACCGTATAGTGTCCGAGGAAATGCATCAATATCGACTTTTTGACATTGAGGTTTTCCATTAGATTCAGCCTTCAGACGATTTAATACTTTCAAAAGAAAATTAAAATCCCTAAAATTGCAGTCTCATTTCAAGGAAATCGGATTCAGTATATGAATGCTACCGATCTTCCAAACGATTTTGACACTGGGGAAATAAGCCCAAGACGGGTTATAGCGGAGTTGAATAAAAATAAAAGGATGAAAAAGATTATATTTTTTCTGTTACTGATACCTTGTTGGGCCGTTGCTCAAGAGCAAAATATCCAAAATTTCGTGGTGAAGGAAAATCTTTCCAAAAATGGAAAATTGGCTGTAGTTGCATTGGATTCATCGGGAAATACCAATGAGACCATCAATGGCAACTACCTATTTACAATCAATGGCTTCTCCCAGGCACTGCAATTTCGCGATGGGGTTGCGGTACCCAATCAAAAGATTGAGTCATCAACATTTGTTTTCTTTAGCCATAAAAATCAACAAACATCCAAAGGACGCCTATTTTACGTCTATAAGAGCGACAGCGGACTTTCTCCATTTGCCATCAGCGGATTGATGTTTTTGATTATCCCGGCCATTGTATTAGGAATAGCCTACATGTTTAAAAAAGTGATTATGACAGCGATCGCACTGGCTATAGTTTTCTTTTTATTCAACCATTCACAGGGTTTAGACTTGAGTAAAATTTTCGAATCTATATTTTCAAGCCTCAAAAATCTCATCGGTTGACAAGATGACCTATCTGATAGCATATTAATTGATGTGATCAAAGTAAATCATAACAAAACGATTGTACATTAGAACGGCATACCGATTCCAAAATTGTATTGAATAAAATTGTATCTGTCGGGTCTATGGGTTTCATAATATTGTGCCTTAAATTCCTTGGAATCAAAGAAGTGCTTGATAACCCATTGATCAGCACCTGAGAATTGTGGATCTTTTAGTTTAAGCCCGGCATCTAAGCGAATCACAAAATAGTCCGAATCAAAGCGTAGACCAAAACCGGTACCGATGGCGACTTGCCCAAGGAATTTATTGAATTTAAACTCCCCTCCCGGATTTAGTTCTTCATCCTTCTTCAATCGCCACACATTTCCCATATCGACAAATGTAGCTCCGTTCATCTTTGCTCCCAAAAAATTATTGAGCAATCTGAATCGATATTCTGCATTGGCCTCCAATTTAATTTCCCCTAATTGGTCCAGATTTCGCAAATTCAAACGTAGATCCTCACTCAAACTTTGACGGTTGTAAGCACCTGGCCCCAGGGTACGTGCCTGCCAGGCCCGAATGCCATTCATACCACCACTATAAAAACTCTTTTCAAAAATCAGCAGTTTGGAATTATTTCCATAGGGAATTGCTATCCCTGGATTGAATCGAAATACAAACTGTCTATTCCCACCCAAATTGCGATACAGTCTATAGTCCATTTCTGTCTTAGCATATTGAAGAAAGGGCACACCAAATATTTTTTTCTCACCGTCAGCATTCTTGGGCAATTTTGCTAAGGAGCTAATAAGGTCCAGCACGTTTCCACTCACATCCAATGTACCTCTGAAATATTGAAAATCTTCTTTACTCGTCAACTTTTTCCCATTCAGAACAAAAGTATATTGTGTTCCTAAACCAAAATACTGACGGTCATTACTGCGCACATAGAGTTGATACCCTTCCTGCACGAGCTTATTCCGAAAATTCGAATCCAAGCGTCCATCCCGATACTCCAAAACGATAGGCGTAAAACTATGGTACTTATTTTCTGTTTCATACCAAGAGTAATTCAGCGATGTGATAAAGTAGCGGTTTGAATAGGTTTTGTCCTGGTCAAACAACTGCAATGTCATCGAGTAGGTCGTTTTGGGCAAACCAAATTTTCCTCCCGGATTGATATGAAAAGGAACCATTAGGCGAGGAATAACCAAATTTACGCCCGCCTGAAAATCATTATTGAATATCTTGCTTGACAGTCCACCTGCCAGACGGGGATCAAACAAAACGCCATAGCGCAATTTGACCTCCAGCTGCTCCGAGCCCCCAAAGATATTACGTTGCGAAAACGTATTTCCGATATTAAATCCACTCATGCCCGAACTAAAGGTATACTCACCTTCTATCTGGTTTCCCATCCGGGGTCTTGGAACAAAATCATAATGTACATCGAGTTTATTCGAATCTTTTTTCACAAACTGCATTTTCACAGACCGAAAACCGTTCATTTCATATAACCGGTCATACGATTTATTTTCCTCTTGCAATGAGTAATATTGTCCTGACCGCAAATACATATAACGCTCTAACGGTTTCCATCGAAAACTATTTGTTTCATCAATGAATAGAAGGCGCTTTGCAGAATCTTGGATACGACGAGGCTTCTTCTTAGACATCGTACCATAATTCCTTATAGTCATATATACACTGTCAATTTGATACCTTTTGTGTATCGTAGAGTCCGATGGGTTTTCGACACTGATTTTGAGATCAATGAGAGCACCATCTATAGTCGAATCGATACCTGCACGCATATACTGACGTAAATAATCATAGTACCCATTGTTACGCATCGACACATATAGTTTCTCTCTTTCGTCAAGTAATTTTGCCGCATCATATTGTGTGTTCGGTTTGACAGCAGTCTTCGCCAACACCTCACGTTCAAAGATATCTTTTATATCGCCATTTTCAAATTTACGGTCTATACTTCTAATCTGATATGGAGTGCCTTCAGCCACTTTAAAATCTATATGTGCCCTCTTCTTCGAAACGGAAATTACCGGTTCTACTTTGGCTTTAAAATAACCTTTTGAAAACAAAAATCGTCGAATCTGATTGGCCGATAAATCCACCATTGCCGAATCTAACAAATGGGGTGGCTCACCGACATTCCGAATTTTCTTGGTTTTATAGCGTCCGTTTTTCGTATTGAATGTATTATAAATGAATAGATTGACCCGCGAATTAGGTCTTATTTGATTGGAAATATACGTTTCGGATGATTCTTTCAATGCAGGGGTGACACCAGAAATCTGTACTTTTGTAACCAGAGCTTGGTCATCGTCAAGATATTTTGAAGACCGGCATGATGCAAAAAATAACACTAAAAGCGTTATACTTGCAAATCCGATAAAACGAGTATACTTAATCATCAATAAAAATGTTGTCAAAAGCGCAAATCAGTCTAATAACGTCTCTACAAAATAAAAAGTATAGAAAACAACACGGCCTGTTTATCGTTGAGGGTATAAAATCCGTGATGGAATTTATTTCATCAAGTTATGAGGTTGAGTCTATTTTCTACACGGACGACGCCAACACAAAAGTGGGTAAAATCTCGCATAATATAAAATCCCATGAACTAACGGAAACCGAATTCCAAAAGATTAGCGCACTGAAATCGCCACAAGGTATACTCGCTTTGGTCAAACTTCCTTTACAGCAAAAAATTGCACCGAGTGATTTAAAAAATAAGTTTAGCCTCGTACTCGATGATGTGCAGGATCCAGGCAATCTAGGGACAATTATCCGCACGGCGGAGTGGTTTGGAATCGAACATATTATCTGTTCCATTGGCACTGTAGACGCTTACAATCCTAAAGTAGTGCAAGCAACTATGGGCTCATTGGCAAGACTGCAGATCCACTATACTGATTTAACTAATTTTATTCCGGCTACAGGATTGAAAGTGTATGGCGCCCTACTTGATGGTCAATCCATTTATCAGACTGTGTGGGCTGATGAGGGGCTGATTGTTATGGGTAACGAAGGAAATGGCATCAGTGACGAAATAATAGCTTTGATCGATCAAGCAGTCACTATACCACGCATAGGTCAAGCCGAATCATTGAATGTAGCCGTAGCAACAACGATCTTCTGTAGTGAGATTTCCAGACAAAAACTGACATAAAACAGATTCTATTTGATGCTTCGCTTACAGTTTTTGATGTAATCCAATCCTGTTTCCTTCCAAATCTTCAATCTCTGCCACGGCAAAGCCCAAGTCGGTATGAAAAGTGGCTGGATATAACTCTTTTCCCCCCAACGCTAGCGCTTTCCCGATTGTATCGATCACATTCTCCACATGAAAATAAATCAATACTCCAACTTGTGTGGGTTTATAAATTTCCCCCTTTGCTAAAGCTCCCGTAATTCCCGGAAGCATCTCCTGAAAAGGAAAATAAGCCATTTGATTTCCATCAAATTCCTCCCGTTCAAAGGAAAAGTTAAATGTTTGGCTGTAAAACCGAACCGCTCTTTCCATATCCGTTACAGGAATTTCAAAATATACTCCTGGATTTCTATACCCTTCCATATTTAAACACTGATCTTCATCAAAAATATCAATTTTAATAGAGAAAAAGCCCCGTCGCGACATTTTTCTATTCGTTCAAAAGTTTCGATTAATTTTTGTTAAAAGAAAAAGCTTAATCGCTCCAAAAACTGTACATTTGAACAGTTCAATTGAAAGACGGATCGATACCGCTATCCATGTTCTTTTTTGAATATTCACACACGATAAAATTACACCATGCCCGCTGAACAGAAATCCATCTATACGTTACAATTTATATTACTTTGCTTAAGCTCGCTCCTATTTTCTTCTAGCTTCAATATGATCATCCCCGAACTACCCCATTATCTGAGCAGTTTGGGGGGGGCGGAGTACAAAGGGCTAATCATAGCATTGTTTACTTTGACTGCTGGAATTTCGCGGCCTTTTAGTGGTAAATTGACCGATAAGTGGGGACGTGTACCTGTCATGGCCATTGGATCCATCGTCTGTTTCATCTGTGGTTTTCTTTATCCCATTTTAACATCAGTCGCGGGCTTCCTATTCTTACGATTGATACATGGTTTTTCCACAGGTTTTAAACCTACCTCAACTTCTGCGTATGTCGCCGATCTGGTTCCTCAAAAAAGATGGGGTGAAGCTCTTGGCATGCATGGACTCGCTTTTAGCGTCGGTACAGCTGTTGGCCCAGCAATTGGAAGTGCCATTTTCGAGGCCTTTGGTATCAATGTTATGTTTTATTGTTCTTCTTTCATGGCACTTCTCTCCATTCTTATCGTCATTAACATGAAAGAAACACTGGCGAAAAAAGAAAAATTCAATCTTTCCATGCTCAAAATAAACCGCAAGGATATTATTGAATGGCGTGCCCTTCCAGCTGGAATCGTCACGTTTTTATCTTATACCGCTTATGGAGTCATTTTAACTTTAATTCCCGATTGGAGTGAATACCTGGGACTTAAAAATAAAGGGCTATTTTTTCTGGCATTTACAATCGCATCGGTGCTGATACGTTTCGTATCCGGCAAAGTTTCGGACCGTTACGGGAGACCAAAAGTCATTGTTGTCGGAATAGTCATTATTGCTATTGCACTCGTTGCTATCGGTATGGGCAATAGTTTCATTGGAATGATGATCGGCGCAAGCATCTATGGCGTGGGCACTGGTATACTCTCCCCTGCCGTCAATGCCTGGACGATCGACCTAAGCCTACCTGAACATCGGGGCAAGGCAGTAGCAACCATGTATATCTCACTTGAAGCTGGAATAGGTCTTGGGGCCTTGCTTGCTGGATTATATTATAGTGACGTTATCCTCCGGATTCCAGTCATTATGTATGCCAATGCAGTAGTTTTGCTACTGGCATTGACCTATATGCTGAGCTGGCATAGAAAGCACAAAGCCCACTAGCCTTTATTGCTTTTGCAAACTCATGCAGGACAAAACCCCATTTCCTCTTTAAATGTGTTTCTCAATGGATAGCGGAGAAATCAGTAAACTGCGCAGTAATCCGAGTACCGAGAAGAAAAGATAAGATCGAATACTTGCTTTTATATGCCACGCAATTATATTGCATATAAAAGGTAATTTATCTAAGTTTGATTTATCATGTTAAGCAATTATTTAAAGCTTCAGTATACTTTACTGTCTCGGCATATTCGGGCTACAGGACTGCCTGTTTGGCTCGCCTTTCTCCTGTTGTTTGGATTATGTTATTTTGCTTATTATGCTTTGGTTCAATACCCGCTTTTTGGTTGTTATGCACTACTGCTTTGCAATTTTCAAGCACTATTTTTGCTCACAGAAAAAAACAGAAATGATTTTCTCAAAAACACATACAGTAAACGAGATTTTCACAAGCTCAGAATAGTTGAGAATGGGCTATTAACGCTGCCGTCCTTCGTCATTCTTTTCCTCCACAGCCAATGGCACTATGCGTTGTTATTGGATACTTTGGCTGTTGTTTTTGCATTTTTGACATTTGGGGCTTTCGGAAAATCTATTCCGACACCTTTCGTAAAAAAACCTTTTGAATTTATCATCGGGTTCCGACGGAGCTACTTGCTTTTGCTTGTATTGTATCTATTGGCTGGAATCGGTTTTTATGTCGCCAATTCCAATCTTGTTTTATTTTGCGTCGTTTGCATTGCGCTCACCTGCGTTTTCTATTATCAATTGCCGGAGCCTATTTTTTACCTCTGGAATCACCATCATACACCAACAGTCTTTCTGATGCGAAAGTTTAAAAGGGGAATTTTACAGTGTCTGCTCTTGGTACTGCCCCTTCTTTTTCTGTATGTTGTAATCTTTCCATCGGATTTATTTAATGCCTGTATTGTAATGGGCGGAATATTACTTTTACTTCCTTTTGCAATCACATTAAAATATGTCGCTTACCCACGGGAAATCAATTTTCCCGAAGTTTTTGCTTTGGTACTTTGTTTTAGTTTTTACCCTTTGATCCTAGCACTCCTACCTTTCTATTACATCAAAGCAATCAACAATCTAAAAAATCACTTATGATCGAGCTTACGAATCTCAGCAAGTCCTTTGGGCAGCATCAGGTACTTCATGAAATTACGTATACATTTGACAGCAGAAAAGTATATGGTATTGTTGGTGAAAATGGCGCTGGAAAGACAACGCTATTTCGTTGTATTGCTGGACTGGAGACGGCCACTGGAAGTATAAAGTCTACTATTGAACCTCTGAAAAACACGCTAGGTTACTTGACTTCGGATCCATATTTTCTGTCAAAGCTCACGGGCGAAGAGTATATTTATCTGCTGACCGATGCACGCGGTAAACAGATCAAAAACCTCAGTGAAAGAAATATTTTCGAGCTGCCCTTAAAGGAGTATGCGAGCGCCTATTCCACGGGAATGAAAAAAAAACTAGCCCTGACAGCTACGTTGCTTCAGGACAATAATTATTATATCCTTGACGAACCTTTTAATGGCATCGATCTTCAAAGCAGCATTATTCTTACGGAAATTATTCTTCGCTTAAAAGCAATGGGTAAGACGATCTTAATTTCATCGCATATCTTTTCGACGCTAAAAGATACCTGCGATGAAATCTTGGTACTCGAAAATGGCAGAATTAATAAATCTGTAAAAAAAGAGCAGTTCGGCGACTTTGAAAAGGAAATGAAAGAAAAAATACTACAAAAAGATATCGACAAATTATGGCTTTAGCATGCCGTAACACTTGAGATAAACAATATGGAAAAACACTTACCTATACTGGAAACTGAACGTTTAATTATCCGCCCAATACAGATGGAGGACGCAGCCTATTTTTTTGCAATGGATTCACAGCCGGAGGTTCATACCTTTTTGAATAACGAACCTGTTCAATCCATTGAGGAAATGAAAAAAGTCATCGCGCATATTCTGCAACAATATGAAAAATACGGTATAGGTCGTCTAGGGGTCATTGAGAAATCAAGCAATCAATGGATAGGCTGGACGGGATTTAAATATATTGACGAATTGGAGAATGGGCGTATTGGATTTTTAGACCTTGGTTATCGTTTCAGAACGGAATCTTGGGGAAAAGGCTATGCAACAGAAGCCGCACAAGCATGCATGCAATATTACAAAGAACAGCTGACCCATTTTGAAGTACATGCCATCACACATACGGCAAACCTGGGATCAAGAAATGTCTTGGAAAAAGTAGGATTTCAGGTAACTGAGGAATTTCTTTTCGACCTATGGAATATTCCCTGTTATTGGTATGATCTGGCCATGCCTAGCGAATAAACTAATTATATTAGTTTTAAAAACTAATTTTTTTAACTTTTCATAGTTTCACTGGGATAAAACAAAATGGTTTTGTATTTTTACACGTTCGAATAAAATACTATTTCGAACATATCTGTATTGTACAATTTAATCTATTGCTGAGTAAATGAGTGACGAAACGAACTTCCCAACGGAAGATAATCAAGAAGAACTGGGATCAGGAAAAACAGAGAGCGGAAGTCAGACGATACCTTTATCGGGACTATACGAAAACTGGTTTTTGGACTATGCTTCCTATGTTATCTTGGATAGAGCCGTACCACATATAAATGACGGCTTAAAGCCCGTACAGCGTCGTATTCTCCATTCCCTAAAGGAAATGGATGATGGAAGATATAATAAAGCTGCTAACGTCATTGGTAATACAATGAAATATCACCCACATGGTGACGCTTCTATTGGCGATGCCATGGTACAATTGGGACAAAAGGATCTCCTAATTGATTGTCAGGGGAATTGGGGTTTCCCAATTACTGGAGATTCTGCGGCTGCCCCACGTTATATCGAGGGAAGATTATCCAAATTTGCAAATGAAGTTGTCTTCAATCCTGAAACGACAGAGTGGCAATTGAGTTATGATGGACGGAATCGCGAACCTGTTACCTTACCCGTAAAATTTCCTTTATTATTGGCGCAAGGTGCCGAAGGAATTGCTGTAGGACTGGCGACAAAGATTATGCCGCACAATTTCATTGAGCTCATTGACGGTTCAATTCAGGTATTAAACGGCGAGCGTCCCAATTTATTTCCAGACTTCCCTACAGGTGGTATGGCCGACGTTTCAAATTATAATGAGGGCCAGCGTGGCGGTAAAATCCGTGTACGTGCAAAAATTGAAGAACGCGACAAAAAGACGCTCGCAATTACAGAAATCCCATTTGGAACAACGACTGGCGGTCTTATTGAAAGTGTGGTCACAGCCAATGATAAAGGGAAAATTAAGATTAAAAAAATCGAGGACAACACAGCAGGAAATGTGGAGATCATAGTGCATTTGGCGCCGGGGATATCTCCTGATGTAACCATTGATGCCCTATATGCCTTTACAGCCTGTGAAGTCTCCATTTCACCTAATACCTGTGTCATCAAGGATGAGAAACCTCACTTTATGAGCGTAAATGATATTCTCATCGAGAATACCATAAACACTAAAAACTTATTGAAAAGAGAGTTGGAGATCCGTTTGAACGATCTTCAGGAGAAAATCTTCTTCAGTAGTTTATTAAAAATATTTATCCAGGAAGGAATGTACAAACATCCGGATTATGAAAATGCAGGCGACTTCGAAATCGTGGTGCAGGTTCTAAATCGTTTGTTTGAACCTTTCTTCGATCAATTTTATCGCGAGATACGCCCCGAAGATTACAAAAAATTGATCGATAAACCAATGAGCAGTATTACACGTTTCGACGTTAAAAAAGCGGACGAAATGATGAAAACGCTCGAGAATGAGATCAAGGAAGTCAAGCGTCATTTACGTCAATTGACAGAATATGCCATAGCGTGGTTTGAAAAATTACGTGAGAAATATAGTAAAGACCGCGAGCGTAAAACCGAACTGCGCATATTCGATAAAGTAGAAGCGACCCAAGTTGCGCTAGCAAATGCCAAACTATATGTCAATCGCGAGGAAGGATTTATTGGCTCGGGTATGAAGAAAGATGAGTTTGTATGCGACTGTTCGGATATAGACGACATTATTGTATTCCGCGAGGATGGCAAGTATGTTGTCAGTAAAATCCAGGATAAAGTATTTGTCGGAAAAGGAATTATTCACGTTGCTGTTTTCAAAAAAGGTGATGAACGCACAATCTATAATGCAATCTACAAAGAAGGCGAAACTGGCACCAGTTACATCAAACGTTTCTCTGTGGTAGGTGTCACACGGGATAAGGAATATGATGTATCCAAAGGTTCCAAAGGATCTAAAATACTGTATTTCACAGCCAATCCAAACGGTGAAGCAGAAGTAGTCAACATACAGCTTAAACCGCACACAAAGTTGCGTAAGCTAAATTTTGACATGGACTTTGCCGAGATTGCAATCAAGGGCCGTGCTTCACAAGGAAATATTGTATCGAAATACCCCGTCAAAAAAATCAGTTTTAAAAGTTCTGGTGTCTCCACACTGGCAGGACGAAAAATATGGTATGACACCATCATGAAACGTTTAAACGCTGATGAGCGTGGCCAATACCTTGGTGAATTCGACGGTGATGATAAGATATTGGTGGTGCTTTCAGATGGTAGCTACGAATTATCAAACTTTGATCTAAGCAACCACTTTGACGAGAAAATGATTCGGATCGAGAAATACTACCCGGACCATATCTATACAGTTGTGCATCAGGACGGCAAGAGCGGAACGTACTTTGTCAAACGTTTTAAATTTGACGATCAACCTATTGGAAAACGCATTTCCTTTATTAATGAAGATGCGGGATCTAAATTGGTATTGATGAGTAATGCGGCTGAACCGATGGTCAAATTGGAGATTTTAAAAGGTAAATCCCAAACGGAAGAAACTCTTGATCAACCTTTGACTGAAATCATCGATGTAAAAGGAATAAAAGCACAAGGTAATCGCCTATCTTTCCATACCGTAAAGTCAGTTACGCTATTAACAGCTGATGAAGATTTAAGTCAAAAAGATAAAGAAAAAGAAGTGGAAGCTCCTGCAATTACAGCAGAACAAACTACTGACAGCCCTGTAGAAACAACTGCTACCACAACAGCCATCCCGCTTAAAGAAGAAGGTGATTCCGCAGATAAAAATGATGACATCAAGTTGGAAATAACCAATCCAAATGACATCCAAATTGACGATAAAGGACAGATGGAAATGTTCTAATTCATACGTCTATACACGAAAAAGGCTCGAAAATTTATTCGAGCCTTTTTTATGCTTAATCATCCTTCTATCCTTTATACTGTATGTATAGGTGTGACATATATCTGAAGACGTCTTTTACGCCATTTATTTCTACTTAAAGCTATTGTAGATAGGGTACTTTGATATCGCGTTTTATTATCCTTTGAATTCTTTAAGGAATTTTTGAAGTTTTGGTGCAATAACAACCGAACAGAATGGATTTTCAGGATGGTCGTTGAAATAATTATGATGATAGTCCTCAGCGAGCCAAAATGTCGCAGCAGGCTCAACTGTTGTAACGATAGGATCTTCATACACATCTTCATTATCCAATTCGTCGATAAAATTCTTCGCTAAGATCTCCTGTTCTTCATTATGAAAAAATACAACCGATCTATACTGCGTACCTACATCATTTCCCTGGCGGTTTAAAGTCGTTGGATTATGTGTCTTGAAGAATATTTTCAACAGGTCTTCATAGTTCACTAGCTCTTCATCATATTCGAGTTCGACAACCTCAACGTGGTCTGTCGTACCGGTACAAACCTGTTCATAAGTGGGATTATCAATGTTTCCGCCCATATATCCCGGTAATACGGATGTCACCCCTTCCGTGTTTTGGAAAATAACTTCTGTACACCAAAAACATCCTCCTCCAAATGTTGCTTTCATACTTTTTATAATCTTGCGTATTTTAAACTTACTTTTTTCAAACATTATAGCCGACTTAATAGTTACGGCGAAAAATGTTTAGACAAATATAATTATTAATCGGCAATGATATACCCTGCTATCATCACGAAAAATATCAGTTTACGTTCTACTCATCACCTGAGAATGAAGTACTCGCACCCCGCTCACCCTATTTTATTAATAGTAGTGTTTTCCTTTAATCAATAAATCTTGTTGTTTACTGTCACACACTGCATAGGAAAAACCTTGTTGCAGCGCATAAGCACCGTATTCACCTTTTTTATTTATTGCCAGGAATCCCACTTGAATTTCCTTTGCAATAGCAGGTTTCTTCTTCACGATACGCATAACAGCTTCCTTACAGGCATCTTCGGGTGAATACCCCTGACGCATCAATTCGACAACCAAAAAACTACCTACATTGCGTATAACCTCTTCTCCAACTCCGGTAGATGTAGCCCCTCCTACTTCATTATCAACATAAAGTCCGGCTCCAATAATAGGGCTATCTCCTACCCGACCATGCATCTTGAAAGCCATACCACTGGTTGTACAAGCTCCGGAAATATTTCCATTGGCATCCAATGCCAACATACCGATCGTATCGTGGTTATACTGGTTCCCTGGCAGACGTTCCACTGCAAAGGATTGATTTTCAATATTGGCTACAGGTTTGTATTTTTTCTCCTTTAACCATTCTTTCCAAGCCTTTTCACCTTCTGGCGTTAGAAGATTCTCTTCCTTAAAACCATTTTCTAACGCAAATTGCAATGCACCTTCGCCTACCAGCATCACGTGGGGTGTTTTCTCCATGACCATCCGCGCTACTGATATTGGATGTCCAATTTTTTCCATTCCAGCAACAGCACCACAGTTACCATCCGCATCCATGATACAAGCATCAAGTGTGACGTGACCATCGCGATCTGGATAACCACCTTTACCAACTGTCATATTTTTGAGATCAGCCTCGGGTACACGTACGCCTTGTTCAACGGCATCCAATGCCTTACCACCTTTCGACAATATTTCCCAAGCGGCTTTATTTGCTGCAATTCCAAAGTCCCAAGTTGAAATTACAATAGGATATTTTTTAACACTGCCCTTTGCTGCAATCGTCAATCCTTTCGCATCAAATGCTGTCAATGTCCCCATTGCCGTCGCAGCAATCAAACCTTGCCTAATAAAATCACGTCTTGAACTCATTTCCTTATTAATATTATATAAAACTATCGCTATTGATTAATCCGTCAAAAAACAATCAAAAAAATTGCCTTCAGTCTACCGAATACAAAAAATTTCCATCATTGACTGCACAAAGGCATCGCTCTCTTTCTAGTGTATTGCACGACCTTACGTTACATCTGCCCCCAATCTACTTCATCGATATACGCCGGAAAATGCTATTCTACATTTTTACAGCTTCGTGTTAAACTGAAGAAGGATATTGACTTTACAATCAATAAGCAATATTACAAAATGGTTTTAGCAATTAGATAATTTAATTAAAATTAAACCCAAACATTCGTTTTTTAGCAACATAACATTAAAATCACTTAAAAATCGACAATAAAAATTGACTTATATTATGAATTAATCCTATCTTTAGAAACAAACTAATTCGCATGAAAAACACTCTTAAATTCGCTATTTTAGCTTATGCAAGCCTTATAGGTGTTGAAAGCAGTCAGGCGCAGCAGCTAGATTCCACGACTTATTTCAAGATCAAAGAGTTGCAAGAAAACGTAAAACGTGAATTCGCTCCCGATAAAAGAACCAAGATCGTAGCCATCCAAAAAGCGGATATAGCACAGAACCAATATGTACTTGAAACAACTGAAAAAGATGCTAAGTTCGTTTTAGAGCAAAAGGCAAAAGATATATCAGCCAATATTCAAGTACAGCTCTTGCCTGATGCAAGTGTAGGTGAAAAAACTACTGGAGTCATCAGGCTCTCCGTTGCAAATATGCGCACATTTCCAGATAATGCTGCGGAGCTAACCAGCCAAGTTTTATTGGGAACGCAAGTGGATCTTCTGCAAAAAAAGAGCGGCGACTATCGCGTGCGCACCCCCGATGGTTATATCGCATGGGTACCTACTTCGTCCATTGAAGCGATGGACAAAACCATGCTGGCCAATTGGCGACAAGCAGAAAAAGTTATCTATACAGCGGAGTTTGGAAAATCCTATTCTGAACCCAATGAAAAAAGCCAACGAGTGTCTGATCTCGTCTATGGCGACATCCTTCAGTTAAAAGGACAGAAAGGCAATTTTTATGAAATAGCATATCCGGACGGACGTTTAGGTTATATTAAAAAATCAGAAAGTCAAACCTTAAAAAATTGGTTTGAAACGCGCCAGCCTACAGCGGAAAATATTATCGCCAGTGCAAAAACAATGCTGGGCCTACCTTATTTGTGGGGGGGAACATCGGTAAAAGGTGTAGACTGCAGCGGTTTTACCAAAACAAGTTTTTTCATGAACGGCTTCGTAATTCCGAGAGATGCATCGCAACAAGTACTCGCAGGTGAAAAAATCGACATTTTAGATCAAGAAGGACATTTCGACCCTGAGAAAGCACTCAAAAATCTAAAACCGGCAGACTTACTGTTCTTTGCGGCAGGCAAAAACAGCAATCCTAATGCGCGTGTAACACATGTTGCACTCTATATCGGCAATGGAACTTTTATTCACGCTGCCGGATTGGTCCGGATCAACAGTATGCTTAAGGACGCTGCAAACTACGATGATTTCCAAACGCGGACTGTAGTTGCTGCCCGTCGTTACCTTGGCGCACGGGATAGCGCAATACAGAAGGTCGTTGAAAGCAATTATTACAACAATAAATAAACATAGTGATGAGCAATCAATCTGAATGGATTAGTAAAGATTTTGGAACCTTTAAATTGAGGTTTAGACCTTACACGCTAACTTTGCGCCATGTCTTCACTGTAGCTTCATTTAGTCGAAGCACAACACCGGTTGTATTGACCGAACTAGAGTATGACGGCATTGTCGGTTATGGTGAAGCGAGTATGCCACCCTATCTTGGCGAATCGCAGGAAAGTGTCTTATCATTCCTTAATCAGATCGATCTGACAGGCTTCAACTCTCCTTTTCAAACCGAGGAGATTCTCCATTATATCGATCAGCTTGCATTGAAAAATACAGCAGCAAAAGCCGCTATTGATATTGCATTACATGATATATTAGGGAAGATAATGAATCAACCTTATTATAAAATATGGGGATTAAATCCGGATCTTATCCCTCCGACATCCTATACTATTGGGATTGATACGGAAGAAATGATCCGTAAAAAGGTGGCGGAAGCGGATCAATTTAAAATTTTGAAAGTCAAGCTGGGTCTCGATACGGATAAAATGATCATCGATACTATCCGTCAGGTTACCGATCGACCATTATGTGCCGATGTCAATCAAGGTTGGAAAACACGTGAAGAGGCTCTCGAAATGGCACATTGGCTTGCAGAAAGAAATGTTTCTTTCTTGGAACAGCCGATGCCTAAGGAGCAGATAGACGACAATGCATGGCTTACTGAACATAGCCCTATCCCAACTATTGCCGACGAAGGATGTCAACGTCTTGTGGATGTCCCCGCATTAAAGGGTGTGTATTCGGGTATCAACATCAAATTGATGAAATGTACTGGCATGCGGGAAGCCAAACGTATGGCTGAGCTTGCGCGTTCTCTGGAAATGAAAGTTATGATCGGTTGCATGACCGAAACATCCTGTGCAATCAGTGCAGCAGCACAACTCGCTCCCCTAACAGACTGGGCTGATTTAGATGGTGCTTTATTGATCGGAAATGACATTTATGACGGTATGACCGTTGTCAATGGCAATTGCCTTCTTCCCGACCGTCCTGGAATTGGAATTTTAAGGAAATAACCCTATATTCAGTGCAATGTTTTTTTCTTAAAAAAAAGATTGCACTGAATTGCTTTCGCAAGTTTGACCAACATCCGACAGCACCAAAATATTAACAAACTAAATTAATCAATTCACACTTTTATGAAACAACATGTGCTCACAACGTTGTGTCTCATAGCCTGTAGTTCGATGCAGTCTTTATATGCGCAACAGATCCAAATTGCTGGTAAAATAACAGACAGCAACGGAAAACCAATTAGCGGAGTTACAATTAATGTAAAGGGCGCTAACCAAGGAACCTCAACAAACGAAAATGGCCTGTTTACGCTAAACGCAAACACCAACGCGATATTAAGTATCTCTGCAGTAGGTTATAGTCCACAAGAAATTCAGGTCAATGGCCGAAAAACCATTAGTATATCCCTTGTGAACAATCAACAGACTTTGGATGAAGTTATGGTCGTCGCCTATGGCACGACAAAAAAAAGCACGTATACAGGTTCCGCTGCTACCGTAAAAGCTAAAGACATCGACAATGTACCGGTCACTTCATTTGAAGGTGCACTCAGTGGACGTGTTGCCGGACTTACCGTATCCACCCCTTCTGGCCAAGCAGGATCTACACCAAGTATTCGTATTCGGGGTATTGGGTCAATGAATGCCTCCAATGAGCCCCTGTATGTCATTGACGGAGTACCAGCCAATTCCGGGTCGGGTGGACAAATGGGTGATTACATTTACACATCCAATAATGTTATGGGCAACTTAAATCCCGATGATATTGAAACAATTACGGTATTAAAGGACGCTGCGGCATCATCTTTATATGGTTCAAGGGCTGCAAATGGCGTTATCCTCATTACAACAAAAAAAGGAAAAACGGGAAAACCGACGGTAAACTTCAAGACTTCTCTTGGCTTTACCCCGACTTGGGCGACAGACAACTACGAAACTGCGTCGCCACAGGATCAAGTCAATATGTTGTATCAGATCTTTTATGACTACCGTACCTCAAACGGAAAAACTGAAACGGAAGCGAACACCTATGCTTTAACCCAACTGAATAATAAATTTAACAAACACGGTTATCGTTTCGAAACCAACGGTACTGGCCGATACGACAATGTGAACATCCTTGGAATGACCGATGGTATCGAAAATCGAGAAGGTAAATATTACGATTGGGATAAAGCCTTATTCCGTACGGGCATTTATCAAGATAACAATCTTTCGCTTTCGGGAGGAACTGACGCAACAAAGTATTTCTCATCTCTAGGTTATACGACAGATAAAAGCCGAATCAGAGTCAATGATTTCGAACGTATTTCAGGTCGTCTTAACCTAACACAAAAAATAGTGGACAATCTTGAGTTTGGCACCAATATTAACATTGGACACAACAAGAAAAAGGGATTTAATGACACTAGAAATACAGGTTCTAATTACTTCCTTCAATCCAGAAATCTTTTATGGCCTTTGTATTGGCCAACAAACTATAAAACTGGAGAAGAATGGACGGATAGATATGGTAGTTACGCTTATAATGCAGATTATTACGATAAACAATGGGACAACAGTTCCAAAACAAACAAACTGGGAGTTATCAGCAATTTAACCTGGAATATACTACCAAGTTTAACAGCTAAGACTGTATTCTCTTATGATTACACAGACATGAAGGACTACCTATATTATAGCGCCAAGCATTTTAACGGCGTCAGTGATGGCGGGGTCGTTCACCAGTTTAACACGAATATGTTAAAACTGGTTAGCTCCAATACGGTCAATTACAACAAATCCTTCGACAAGCATAACTTAAATTTATTAGCAGGTTTTGAAGTTGAGAAGAATAAGACGGATTTCATGCGCACAACAGGAAGAGGATTGGGATCTGCCGAACTTCCTTATATTTCGTCGGCGGGTAAATTTGAGGCAAATGCTTATAGCTGGGGTTATAATCTGATGTCATTTCTCGGAAAAGCTGAATATAACTACGACAACACCTATTTCCTAGCAGCCTCCTACCGTCGCGATGGTTCGTCTAAATTAGGACCTAAAAACCGATGGGGAGATTTTTGGTCTGTATCAGGCGCATATAGCTTAAAAAATCTACCTGCATTTAAAGAAAATGATGCGATCAGTACCTTACGTCTTAAAGCCTCATACGGTATCAATGGCACATTGCCCAGTGATAATTTTGGATGGAGAAGGCTTGTATCTTTCAACAACTTTAACTACAAAGGCCAGCCTGGTGGAAATCTGGTATCAAACCCTGACCCTGACATCACCTGGGAAACGTCCTATACAACCAATGCAGGGCTGGAATTTGGCTTCCTAAAAAATAGGATTACGGGATCGGTCGAATATTTTAACAGAACATCCAAAAACCTATTACAGGATGTTCCGACATCGCAGACGACAGGATTTAGTACTGTCTTAAGAAATGTAGGTCAGATCAACAACAAAGGATTAGAGATTGAATTGGCTGGCGATATCATAAAAAAAGAAGATTTCAGATGGAGTGCCAACATAAACGCCGCATTTATCACCTCTAAAGTCCAAAAACTTAACGATAATCAAGATATTATTTGGTACGATCCAACAGGATCAGTTGGTAACGACACCAAAGGAAGCGGAGATGCAAGAGCTCAATTTATCTATCGAGAAGGACAATCAACACTAGCTTTTTATGGCTACGAATGGGCTGGTGTAGATCAAAAAAATGGTAAAAATGTTTATTATACCAATAACAATCAGTCCGGTGCAGATATTTTCGATTACAATGGACGTAAAGCAACCTATGATTTTAATAAAGCAGACTATACGATCATTGGCAACGGTGTTCCAAAAGTGAGCGGTGGTCTAAATACAGATTTTGAGTATAAAAACTTCAATTTAGGCTTCAATTTCATTTACAAAATAGGCGGAAAGCTTTATGACGGTGCATTTAAGGATGTTGCGGATGATGGTTATTATTGGGAAAGAATTCGTTCCGAATACGCTTTTGAGCACATGTGGACCGACAACAATACAGGTGGGACACTCCCAAAATTGGATGGTAATGATTTAACAGATCCTCAAAAATATAGTTCAAGACAATTACATGATGCGTCTTTTCTGAGATTAAAAAATATCAACTTTGGCTATAGATTACCTAAGAGCGTATTAAATAAGATTGGATTCAGTAATGCGCGCGTTTATTTTAATGGGACTAACCTATTAACTGCATCCAAATATAAGATTGCGGACCCTGAAGTTGGTCAGTATTCAACTCGCGGATGGGAAACTCCAATTGGGAAAACTTACACATTTGGAATTGAACTAGGTTTTTAACACTTAATTTTTACACAATGAAAATATTTAAAATATCCATTATAGCAGCCACCCTACTGACGTCACTCAGTAGCTGCAAAGATTTTCTGGATGTCGAGCCAGGTAATTCAATCGACGCCAACACGGGATTCAATAATGCAAGCGATGCTAGAAACAGAATCAACGGCCTAAGTCGGCTTATAGCCTCGTCAAACTATTACGGTCGAAACTTCGAACTCTATGGTGAGGTTAAAGGTGGTGATCTAACGGTTTACTCGCAAGGGAGAGGTTTGGATCAATTATATTCTTTCAATCAAGATGCTGAAACCAACAACTTATCTGGATTCTGGTCTCAAATCTATTATTGTATTGCACAGACAAATGATGTTCTAGAAAAAATAGACAAAGTTGAAGCAACCTCCAAAGCTCAATATGCGAATGCACAAGGCCAATTATTGACTTTACGTGCACTGTTTTATTTTGACCTAGTCAGGTTATATGGCAAATCCTATACGCAGGATAAAACTTCCAAAGGTGTACCGATTGTTATCAATTCGGCCTCCTATGATAACAAACCTACCCGTGCTACCGTAGATGAGGTATATACACAAATCTTAAAAGACCTGAAGGCTGGCCAAGAGTTGCTCAGCGCGAGTAAAAAGCCCGATAATGGCTATATCAACTACTATGCGAACCTAGCCATCCAAAGCAGAGTCTATTTAACCATGGCAGACTACGAAAATGCGTATCAGAAAGCAAACGAGATCATTACCGACAATGTATACAAATTGTATGAAAATGAAAAGTGGGCAAGCTCCTGGACAAGTATGTATGGTAGTGAATCTATCTATGAACTTGGTATTAACGAAGGTGAGGCGGACCTTGGAACAGCTAGCTTAGGCTATTACCTTATGCGGAGAACCGGAGGTCAAGGGGGAATGTTCTATGCCAGTGATTATTACCTGAATCGATTAAAGGAGGACAACAGTGATGTCCGCTGGGCAATTTTAGGTCGTGATGAAAGCTCAGCCACTCGTATGGGTGCCGTGTATAAAAACTTAGGTAGTGTTAATACCAATACATCGCTCCCTTTAAATTCCTTGGGTGATAAAGGAAATACAAACAACACCGCTGTAAATATTAAAGTCGTTAGACTGTCGGAAATTTATCTTATCGCGGCCGAAGCGGCCTTAAAGAAACCTGCCGCTGACCCAACGAAGGCCGCCAGCTTTTTAAATGCTATTAGCAAACGCTCTCCTAACCGTGCTGCGTTTACTGCTGTATCCATTAGTGAAGATGCTATTCTTAACGAAAAAAGCAAAGAACTCTTTGGCGAAGGACATCGCTATTGGGACATGATCCGTCTAAATAAAAAGATTACTTTCAATGACGATTTTCAGGGCTTAACAATCAAAACAAGGCCAAAAGAAATTGATCGTACGTTTGAGAAATGTATATTACCGATTCCTCAATCTGAGATAAATGCCAATCCAGCATTAAAAGATCAACAAAATCCGGGTTATTAATTTCCGAAGCAAAGAAGGTCATTCTAGCATGACCTTCTTTGCTTATTGAAGAGCAAAAAGCTAATAAATCCTGTTTTTATAATTTGGGTTACAATCAGAAACACGAAGATCTAGGACGTAACCATTGATGATGGCATACTTGATATTTTCGTCTGTGCCAATAAAAAAATTTGCCATAGAACCGAGTTCAGGTAATCCCTCAGACAGGAAACCTTCACGGGATACAATATTAATCGGAAACTGATGCAATTTCCCGGCAGCTTCGTCATCCTTAATATGAACCGTAGCTATCCCTTTGTGCAATAGGTCCTGAATAAGATTATGATCCAATTGCTCAATAAGAAGTATATTATCATATTTCTTAGCAGGGATAAACTTAAGTCCCGAAACATCCAGATCCTGATATCCATAAAAATCCTGTAAATCGCCGATATCTTCAACAATTCCTTCCATGTAATAGTCAGATCCTATCGTCTTTTCAATTTGCCGAATGGCAATATCAACAACAATTTGGCTTCCATGCTGCTCAATGGTCAAATTTCTCAGCAACACATCATGGAGCTTTTCATCATTGAAGGGAATTGTATCGTAGTCGGTAACCGAATACTGTTTAAAGGATTGGTCAGCAATCTCCTCAAATGCTTTTAACAATGCGACGAAATTACATTTTCGGACCAGCATTTTTTCGGTATCACCAACATAAGCTCCTGATTCAATTAAAATCGTCCTGGCGCCCCATTTTTGAAAATTATCACCGAAACCGCGCGGTGTATGCTCATCGTCATACCTTGCAACCGCCTTTGGAACAAATTCCTGAAGGACTTTATTTATTCCGACAATCACCCGCATCGCATCTCCCCGAGTTTCATTGATACTCCGCGCATAGTCATAGGCAGGTGCCAATAGGGAAATTGTCACTGGCATATTTGTTCCGGGAATATTGTAGTAATTGTTTTGGTTATGCAGGTTAAAGGCAAAATCAGGTTTTAGCAACATGGCTTGCGCCTTCAATAAGGCTCCTTCCACTGTTGCAGTTGCCCTTGCATCTCTGTTCATATCCACATCCATGGCTGTCCTACGCTGAAACCGTTCTGTTCCATCAGGATTTAGCATCGGAATAAAATATAAGGTCACTTTTGATGCTATGTCATCTCTAACCGCATCAAAACCATCATCTTTTCCGTTGAAAAAATTAAATAGATCAAACAGGGCCATTGTTGCTGTAGGTTCATCACCATGCATTTGTGACCATAAAAGTATCTTGATTGGCCCTTGTCCGTATTGTAGTCGAAAGATCGAACGATCTTCAGTGGACTTTCCAATTTCCGATACAGCAAAACGTCCAGTGCTCCTGATATTTTCTAATAATGGTAAAATATCGGCATGTTTAAATCTTCTATGCATCAAAGCCTTTTCTTCATATAAAGAAAAGGCTTTGATGAAATCAACTTTTACTAATTTCATATTAATCTTTTAATGCTGGCTCCATTAAAGCAATCGTTCCTTGCGAAGCATCTACGCGGACTTTTGCTCCTACGGGCAAAATAAACTGTTCGGCAATATGACCAACGACAGCCCCTGTATAAGCGGGTATTTTTAACGGTTTGATATAATCATTGAACAGTTGGTCAAGTGTTACGGATCCATAGCCACCAGATGGTTTACAATTGGTGCACTTGCCAAAAATAAAACCCTTAATCGCACCCAGTACACCAGCATTTTTCAATTGACAGAACATGCGGTCAACACGTTCCATATCTTCGTCGACCTCTTCGAGAAAAAGAATTTTATCTTTAAAATCTGGCAGATAAGGTGAACCACATAAGCCGGTCAACACGGTCATATTTCCACCCAGCAATACCCCATCTACTATACCCGGATGAATAGTGGCAATTCGGTCTTTGGTCTGCACAATGCTATCACCTTTAGACTTGGGGTTTTCAAATATTGCTGGCTGATTGGCTACAAACTGAGCATTGAAAGCCTCTGCAAGTTTCTTAGTCCAGGTACTGATACCCACTGCACCATGAAACGTTATAAGTCCTGTCTTGGCATATAATGCCAAAATTAATGCTGTTATATCTGAATATCCCAATAAAATTTTGGGGTTATTGGCGATCAGTCTGTAATCTAATCGATCTAAAAGACGTGATGTACCCGAACCTCCTCTGATGCAAACAATCGCTTTGACGGTCTTGTCTGCAAACATATCATGAATGTCTGCTATACGCTCCTGATCTGTACCGGCCAAATTACCGTAGCGGCTGCGTATATGTTTACCTTCTTTTACTTTAAAACCCAGTGTCTCAAATATCTCACGTGCAATGCTAATCGACTCTTCATCATCCAATACACCAGCAGGCGTTATTAAACCTATGGTATCCCCTAATTTTAACCTCGTTGCAAGCAAAGCAGCCTGACCGTAAAATTCGTCTCTATCTCCGGTTGGCTGCCCCATTCCAAGTACAGGAATAGACAACAGGCTTAAAGCAATCGATTTTAGAAAGGCTCTTTTTTCCATTGCTAAATACTATCGGTTAAACAACAGACGTTCACCAGCACCTTTCTCAATAAGTTGTCCATTGGAGAAAGCAAGTTTACCTGATACGAGAGTATGTTCAATCGTTGAACTAAACGTGTGTCCCTCAAATGGTGACCAGCCGCATTTCGACAGGATATTCGCTTTCGATACTGTATAAGGTTTATTCAGATCGACCAACACAAGATCCGCCCAATATCCCTCACGAATGTATCCTCTATCTTCGATTTGAAACAATGTAGCCGTATTGTGCGCAGATTTTTGCACTAATTGTTCCAGGGTCATTTTTCCTGCTTTGACCATATCTAACAAGGCTTGCAACGCATGCTGTACAAGAGGTCCTCCGCTTGGTGCTGAAACATAGGGCTGAGATTTCTCCTCAATTGTATGCGGAGCGTGATCTGTCGCTATCACATCGATATGTCCATCCAGAACAGCTTTTAAAATCTGATCGCGATCATTCACCGTTTTTACGGCTGGATTCCACTTGATAAAATTACCTTTTGAGGCATAATCCTGATCAGAAAACCAAAGGTGATGAATACAGGCTTCAGCCGTTATTTTTTTATCCTTTAGTGGAATATCATTAGTAAATAATGCAATTTCTTTGGCGGTTGAGATATGAAGGATATGCAGGCGTGTATGGTGTTTTTTTGCCAGTTCGACAGCTTTTGACGAGGATAAATAGCAAGCTTCTTCAGAACGAATCAAGGGATGCATCTCAATTTTTAATCCATCCTCACCATATTTTTCCTTAAATAGGGCCAGATTCGCCTTTATCGTTGCCTCATCTTCACAATGCGTAGCCACCAAAGTCGGAGCATTTGCAAAGATACCTTCCAACGCTTTTTCATTATCAACCAACATATTGCCAGTAGAGGAGCCCATAAAAACTTTTATACCACAGACATTTCTTGGATTAGTTTTAAGTACCTCCTCAAGATTATCATTTGCTGCCCCCATAAAGAATGAATAATTGGCTAGCGCATTTTTTGCCGCAATATCATATTTATCTTGAAGCAATTGCTGGGTCAACGTATTAGGAACAGTGTTAGGCATTTCCATGAAAGAGGTTGTCCCACCGGCCACTGCGGCGCGACTCTCATGCCATATATCCGCTTTATAGGTTAAACCGGGTTCTCTAAAGTGAACCTGGTCATCAATAAGTCCTGGAAGCAAGTGTAGCCCCTCAGCATTTATTTCCTGATCAGCAGGATGATTAATTTCCTGAGCAATCATTTCGATTCGACCATTGCTGATATATACGTCAGCAACCTCAACTTTACCTTCATTGACAAGTTGCGCAGATTTTATAAGAATAGATGACATGTTGAAATTTTTACTTTGCTTTAGGTCAAAAGTAAAGATTTGTTGTGGTGATATCAAGTTATCTCGATAAAGAGTTGCCTATATGGAGGACAAATTTTTCCTTAAATCCTCTCCTTCCTCCTATGTCAAATTTGAAATATCCTACTCGTAATTTGTCTAGATTTGGCGCAAGACGAATCGCATTGAATCTAAACTCCGGAAAGTTAATCGCAAAAAAGAGAGGCCAGGGCCTCTCTTTTTATTCTTTATCGAATTTGTATCCTACGCCCTTTACGGTGGTTACATAGTCGTCACCTATCTTTTCGCGCAGCTTACGGATATGGACGTCAATTGTACGATTGGTTACCACAACAGAATCTTCCCAAATACTCTTTAAGATCTGTTCGCGTGTAAACACCTTATTTGGTTTTGATGCCAATAAATACAATAACTCAAACTCTTTCTTTGCAAGAACAATCTTTTGTTCCCCTTTGTAAACTAAGAAAGAATCTCGATCAATGACCAAGTCGGCAATTTCAATTTTATCCTGAACAGAGGCATCTGACTCTTCGGAAGCATTTCTTCTTAAGATAGCATTGATGCGGCTCATTAAAGCACGCGGCTTAATTGGCTTTGCAATATAATCGTCTGCACCGACATGAAATCCTGCGATCTCCGAATACTCTTCGCTTCTAGCAGTCAAAAATACCATGAACGTACTTTTGAATTCAGGCATTGCGCGCATGATACGACAAGCTTCAATTCCATCCATCTTTGGCATCATCACATCCAAGATGATAAGATCAGGATTTACTTGTTTAGCAACGTTGATTGCCTCTTCCCCATTTTGCGCTGTAGAGACCTGATAACCTTCACGATTTAAGTTGAATGCAATTAAATCCAAGATATCCTTTTCGTCATCAACAATTAAAATCTTTTGTTTCGAAGAACTCATTTGTCTATTTTTTTTGCTAAATTATAAACAAAATGATAACAATCAGTTAATCTAGTGTTACCAAATTATTAAGTAATATAATATTTAACAATAACACATTGATTACTTAATTGTTTTCTTCAAAAATGCCTCCAGCTCCTCTCCACGCAAGTTCTTTGCTATAATAATTCCGTTCGGATCGAGAACATATGAGGTAGGCAACGCTTTCACACGGAAATCAATGACAACCGGTGAGCTCCAAGCCTTCAAATCTGACACATGTGTCCAAGTTAACTTGTCATCTTCGATAGCACGCATCCAGGAACCAGGATTATCATCAAATGAAACGGAGAGTATGTCAAAGCCTTTACCATGATAGGTATTGTACAACCTAACGAGATTAGGATTTTCCTGGCGACAGGGCATACACCATGAAGCCCAAAAATCCACCAAAGTATATTTCCCTTTAAAACTCGATAATTTAACTTCTTTGTTTGATGGTGTAAACGAAGTCAACTCAGGAGCAGGTTGCCCAATTGCCATTTTTTTCAGTTTTTGGGTCTCCTCTTTAAACTGTGTCACGTATCTGTTCTCCGTAAATTCATTTTTTATTTTATCTGCATAGGTAATGATTTCATTTTCGGCCACTTCAGGATCTAAGGTCGAGATTGCATAAAAACCTGCAAGATCATTGTGCTTATTTGAGAAATCGACTGCTTTTTTTGTATATGTACGCAATTCTTCTGCAAACTTTGCTTTATATTCAGCACGAATCTTTTCGATCTCAGCTGCTGTCGAATTGGCCGTTAGCTTTGAAAACACCGTCTGCAATGAATCCTGTAGATAGTCGCGATAATTTCGCTCTTTGGCAAAAGGCTGTATAGTCTTTGACAATTCAGAACCATCAACCTGGTAATCATTTACATCTTTATGCAAATCTGTCTTAAATGTAATCGTTTCCCCCGGAGAAGCAATTAAATCATACCGATTTTTACCGACACGCAAGGACAACAATCTGGACTGGCTAGCAGGTCGTACGAACTGAAATTTGTTATTATCGCCAAAGAACATAGAATCCAGCTTCGTATCGCCTTCATACAATGAAATAACTTTGATATTGCCAGGATTTTCGACATTTCCAGCGATGGTAAACTGTTCTTTATTTTGGCAACCCATCATCAAACCAACGATCCCTACTGCTAAAAAAACTGCCTTTTTCATCCGTTTATTTTTATTTGTTAAGTACCTATTCCCAATTACGCAAATGGCTTTGCTCTCTTTGATTCACGCTACATGTCACAGCTTAAAGAATCGTAAAAACGATCAGATTTATTCGGATCCTCCAAGGAAGAAGTCGAATAAATCTGATGGCTTCAATATTTAGGAAATAAAATCATCTATTTACATCCTAGTTTAGCTAAGTAGCCTGTTCAACTACCCCTAAAATTTATTTCAAGAAATCTATTGCTCGCTCAATGGCACCTTTTAATCCGGCGGCGTTCTTGCCTCCAGCTGTTGCGAAGAATGGCTGACCACCGCCACCACCTTGGATATCCTTAGCCAAATCACGCACAATATTACTTGCGTTCAACCCTTTTTCTTTGGCCAATTCGTCTGATATGACGACTGTTAAACTTGGCTTACCATCAAATTCAGCGCCGATAACCAGAAACAAGTTATTAACAGCCCCCTTTACCGCATAAGCCAAGGTTTTCACCGCCTCTGCACTCGGTAGATCGACGATTGTGGACAAGAAATTAATTTCGCCAACCTGTTGGATCTTTGCTTCCAGATCCGACTTTAACGCTAAGGATTTTTCCGTAATACTTTTCTCTACTTCTTTTTTCAAAGCGCCATTCTCATCGATGATTTTACCCAGTGCAGAAACAAAATCTTTCGGATTATTCATGAGCTCTTTCAGGTGGTGAACCAATTCGAAATGCTCACGGATAACAGCTGCAGAGCGAGTTCCAGTAATTGCTTCTATACGACGTACACCAGCTGCTACAGCAGATTCCGAAACGATTTTGAAAAACCCTATTTGACCGGTTGCACTGACATGTGTACCACCACACAATTCTTTAGAATATTGATCTTCGAAGGTGATTACACGAACAAAATCACCATACTTCTCACCAAATAGTGCTGTTACGCCCGAATCCAATGCTTGTTGATAAGGGACATTTCGTTCCTCCTTCAATGGAATATTTTCACGAATTTTGGCATTCACAATATCTTCCACCTGTTTGATCTCCTCTTCTGTCATTTTTGCAAAATGAGAGATATCAAAGCGCAAAATATCAGCGTTGACCAACGATCCCTTTTGATTCACGTGACTTCCCAACACCTGCTTAAGGGCAGCATGCAACAAATGGGTTGCGGAGTGATTGTTTTCAGTATCGATTCTTTTGGTTTTATCGACCTGTGCAACAAATGTTCCTTTTAATTCCAGCGGCAATTTGTTTGTAAAATGTACAAATAGACCGTTTTCCTTTTTCGTATCTGTGATATAAATCTTTTCTCCAGTTTCTTCGGAAACCAATTCTCCCGAGTCGCCTACCTGACCACCACCTTCGGCATAAAAAGGACTAACAGAAAGCACCAATTGGAATTGCTCTTTATTTTTCGCAACAACTTTACGGTATTTAATAACCTCAGTAACGGCAGTTAACGTATCATAGCCTACAAATTCAAATCCTTCTTCATCATTTACAACAACCCAATCACCCGTATCTATAGCAGTGGCAGCACGAGAACGGTCTTTCTGAATTTGAAGTGCCTGGTTGAAACCTTCCATATCAACCGTTAAACCTTTTTCGCGCGCTAGCAATTCCGTCAAATCGATCGGGAATCCATACGTATCGTATAACTCGAAAGCAAAATCTCCATTGATTACGGTATGGTCCTCCACGTAATTTTCAAAACGTTGGACGCCCGTAGATAAGGTTCTTAAGAATGAAACTTCCTCCTCTAAAATCACTTTCTGCACAAAATCCTGCTGCTGGATCAATTCGTCAAATACTCCGGCGAACTGAGCTGCCAATACAGGTACAAGTTCATTGATAAAAGGAGCCTTAAAGCCTAAAAATGTATACGCATAGCGTACTGCACGACGTAAAATACGACGGATCACGTAGCCAGCTTTATTGTTGGATGGCAGTTGACCATCGGAAATTGCAAAACTAACCGCACGAATATGATCAGACACTACCCGCATGGCAATATCAGACTTTTCATCTATACCATATTTTATACCTGATTTCTCAGCAATAAAATCAATGGTAGGCGTAAATACATCTGTATCATAATTGGAAGTCTTACCCTGTATACATCGCACCAAACGCTCAAAGCCCATTCCCGTATCCACATGTTTAGCTGGTAGCGACTGAAGTGAACCATCTTTCAATCGATTAAATTGCATGAAGACAAGGTTCCAGATCTCAATTACTTGCGGGTGGTCTGCGTTGACCAAACTCTGCCCTGAAGTCTGTACGCGCTCTTCTGTACTACGCATATCAAAATGGATTTCGGAACAAGGTCCACAAGGTCCTGTCTCGCCCATTTCCCAGAAATTATCTTTTTTGTTACCCAGGAGAATTCTATCTTCACCAATCCATTCTTTCCAGAAATCGAAAGCTTCCATATCACGTTCTAAGCCTTCCTTTGCATCCCCCTCAAAAATAGTGACGTATAAACGATCTTTGTCTAATTTATATACTTCTGTCAACAGCTCCCAAGCCCAAGCAATAGCTTCTTTCTTAAAGTAATCACCAAAGCTCCAATTTCCCAACATCTCAAACAACGTATGGTGGTAGGTATCGATCCCTACTTCTTCCAAATCATTGTGCTTTCCGGAAACACGCAAACAACGTTGCGTATCGGCAACACGCGGAAATTTGATGGGTGCTTCACCAAGAAACAAATCTTTGAATTGATTCATCCCCGCATTGGTAAACATTAATGTTGGGTCATTTTTTACAACTACTGGTGCTGAAGGTACTATCTGATGCCCTTTACTTTGAAAAAAGTCCAGAAAGGCTTGACGAATTTCTCTACTTGTCATTTAATTATCTAAAAATATGTGCAAACTTACTCAAAATTGGTAGGTTATGCAATGTAGAATTCCATATATTGACCTTGAAACGACTGTTTTCTCTAAACGACCAAAAATCAATATTGACTTTTCAAACAAAAAAATCAGGGGATAATATACAGACACACAGAGCCCACCCATTTTACAGGTGACAGAAATCACAAACTAACATTAAATACAACATTTTAAAAGTGTTATTCGTTATTCATATTTGTCTAAAGCTCGTCAAATTCTATACGTAATACAACAAAAACTATTTGACTTAAGGTCATTCACAATTACATTTGTTTTATTACATTTGATAGTAAAATAGGGAATCTAGAACACTTTCACGCACATTCCCTAAATGCAAAATAAATAAGATTAGATTTTGTAGATTAAATTCCTTCTAATGAAAAAAAACATTCTACTACCGGTAGATTTTTCGGCTCATTCTAATAATGCTGTAAATTACGCTGTGGACCTTGCTCTCGAAAAGGGGTATTCACTCCATCTTTACCACAATTATACCTCGGCTTCCGCTGTATTTGAAGACGAAAATGGCCGTAATGAGACTAATTCTCCAACATTCAAAGCTGATATCCTTATTAAAAATCTGGCAGAATCCATAAAATTACAACATCCTGCACTTGAAATAACCACCCAATGTGAGCGTGGTATGATTACAGAAACACTACCGGAACTTGCCACTCCTGATCGATTTGATTTTGTTATCATGGGGACTAAAGGCATCACCAATGACGATAGCCAACTCATTGGTAGCACGACCTATGTCATTAGCAAAAAAGCTAAAATACCTGTCTTAGCCATCCCAACAGAAGCGTCCTTTACACCTATTGACAAAGTTGGCTTACTGTCTAATTTTAAAGAAGAAGAGGTACAGACCGTACAAGATTTTGTCAACATCATCGGCAAAGACTTTGAACTAAAACTTATGCATGTTCACTACGATCATTCATCAGAAAACAGAATCGAAGACAAGCTTGAAGTATGGAAATATAAGATCAAAAAATATATTGGTGTGACCAATATTGCTATTGAAGTGGATTCAATACAAGGTGACATTGAGGACTTAGATACGGTCCCGGAAGTGATTAATGAGATGATCCATGAGGAAAAGATCAACATATTATTGGTGACACGATCGAGGAAATCGTTCTTTGAACGTGTTTTTACGCGTTCCGTTGCAAAAGCATTATTTAGTCACCCCTTAGTTCCAATATTTTTTACTAAAGCATAACCTTATAGCCATGTCTAAACTATTAATACCAGTAGATTATTCCGAAAACGCAC
Source organism: Sphingobacterium sp. UGAL515B_05 (assembly GCF_033097525.1). Classification (NCBI taxonomy): domain Bacteria; kingdom Pseudomonadati; phylum Bacteroidota; class Sphingobacteriia; order Sphingobacteriales; family Sphingobacteriaceae; genus Sphingobacterium; species Sphingobacterium sp. UGAL515B_05. The sequence continues at coordinate 72,105 of NZ_CP109907.1, forward strand.
GAGTTGCCGCATTTTATGCAGCTCAAATTGCAACGACAACAAATGATGAGATTACACTCTTTCATTCGTTCACTTCGCATATCAACAAATTTGCAAATGCGAAGCATTTAGTAGACCCAACCGAGGGAGAAGCTCGCCTTCAGATGGAAAAACTTGTAGCCGAACTTCTACAGGAATATCCTTCGCTTAAAATTTCTACCTTATTTGCCAACGGTATTTTGGCTGAAACACTGGATAAGCAAGAGATAAAAGAGGTCTATCAAACGGTGATTATGGGTACAAAAGGAGTGACCGGACTTGAATCTGTATTGATTGGAAGCAATACATATGATGTCATTAAAGAGTCAAAGATCCCTGTTCTAGCCATCCCAAAAAACGCGATAAAATTCAAAAATGACAACATCGCACTATTGACAAATTTCAAACCCGGTGAACTTGAAGTGCTTAAACAAGCAATACCATTGTATGGGAAAAATTTCCATTTACAGCTCATACATATCAATAAAAACGAACTAGAAATCAATATATTAGGAGAAAAACTTGAAAACTGGATTGAACAGATTATTGCTGAAACTGGTATCGAGGATATTTCCTATATCATCAAGTCGCCAAGTTATTTTGCAGGTTCTCGAGAGAATATTGCTAACGGTATCCATACCATTATCCGGGATGAAGATATCGATGTTATTTTGATCACAAAAAGCAGAAAGACTTTTTTCCAAAACATTTTTACAGAAAATATTGTTAAGCATCTGGCTTTTGAAATTGAGGTGCCAAACTTTTTTGGGCGAGTAGAGTAACCAAATAATTTTTGGCAAATTTATTGCAAGAGTGTTCAGTGAGTTAATTTAACAACAGTATTATAGTAGATAATTTTACAAACACGCATTATGAAAATTAGCCTTAAAAAATCAGGATTACTTGTTGCGGCAGGAATTTTATCCACCGCATCCTTTGCGCAAAGCACAAAAGAAGCATCTATTGAAGGCACAACACCGTTTGGTTCAGCAACACAATATAGAACCTGGTCTATCGGTGTAGGAGCCGGCGTAACAAGCTTGCAAAATATCGCCAAATTTAACAACGGTGGTTATGATAAACTGGATTGGAATCTAGGGTATAGTGCTTATATCAAGAAACAGATCTCACCATCGTTCGGATTAAAAGCAACTTATTTTGGCGGAAAGACAGCTGGTTATGATAACAGTGACAAGCAAACGGGATTCGAAACCAAAACTCCTTGGTCAGTTGCCTTATCTGGTGAGTTTTTAGCAGCCAACACGAATTGGAGATTTTTCAATAGTTTTATTAAACCTTATGCATCGATTGGTGTTGGGGTAATGAACGCTGAAACTGCTGCAATCGCTGGTGGTAACAAAGGTGAATATGGAGATTCCTATTCCAAAATCTTTGTACCGGCAGATTTTGGTTTAAAATTCGCTGTTGCCAAAGGCATCAACTTTGAATTGGGGTACCAATTGAATTGGGCGAACCAACGATTTGACAATCGTTACAATACAACTCCGCCACAACAATACAAAAATGACTTATTTACTTACGCACATGCCGGCTTAGAATTCGCATTGGGCAGCAGCAGCAAGCCTGCATTGAATAATTCGAATCCTGTCGCAACCCTTGTGAATGACTATACCGTAAAATACGATGATCTGAAAGCTCAAAATGATGCATTGAATGCTAAAAACCAAGCTTTGCAAGGTCAATTAGATGGTCTAAACAATGATCTAAAAGATGACGACGGTGATGGTGTTGCCAACAAATATGATAAATGTCCGGGTACACCTTCAGGTGTTCAGGTGGACGGATCAGGTTGTCCAATTGTTGTGAAAAACGAAACCAAAGTTGTTGAAAAAGTTGTGGTTACTGACGCAGATCGAAAAGTTGTTGCTGAAGCGATCAAAAACTTAGAATTCGATTTAGGTAAAGCAACGATTCGCTCCACTTCGTATGCAACATTGAATAAAGTTGCTGCATTATTGATCGAGAAGAATTTTAGTTTAAAACTCGCAGGTCACACCGACAATACAGGTTCACGCGAATTAAATATGCGTTTATCTAAAGAGCGTGCAGAGTCTGTAAAAGCATATTTAGTATCTCAGGGTGCTAATGCGTCGCGTATTGAAGCAACTGGATATGGTCCAGACCAACCAATTGCATCCAATAAAAATGCAGCGGGCCGCCAACAGAATCGCCGTGTTGAATTTACACTTTACTAATAACTAACAAATTACACTAATAAAAAGGTGTTTTTTAAACAGAAACACCTTTTTATTTACCAAATGTCATATTTCAACTACAAACCTATCGTGAATTTAATTTTTAACTTATTACTTTTGCATCGGTTTATACAAACACAAATTATATGAAACTAAAATTACAATTAGTACTTGCTCTAGCATCAGCGGGCTTATTTGCCAATAATGCAATTGCTCAAAATGCAAAGGTATCATCCATTGAGGGAACAACTCCATTTGGACCAGCTACACAATACAGAACATGGTCTATTGGTGTCGGTGCCGGAGTGACAAACCAAACTAACATTGCTGGTTTTAATCGTGAAGGATACGATGACTTAGCATGGAACTTGGGGTATAGTGCTTATATTAAAAAGCAAATCTCTCCTTCTTTCGGCATTAAAGCGAGTTACTTTGGCGGTAAAACAGGTGGTGCATTTAAAGATGGATCACAATCTTTTGAGGCTAAAACACCATGGTCTGCTGCATTGTCAGGAGAATTCCAAGCGGCTAATACGAACTGGAGATTCTTCAACAGTTTTATCAAGCCTTATGCATCTATCGGTGTTGGGGTGATGAACAGCAAAACTACGTTGACAACAGGATCAACTTCCCAAGAAGCGGATGGTATTTCTAAAATTTACGTACCATTGGACATGGGACTTAAATTTGCTGTTGCCAAAGGGATCAACTTCGAGTTGGGTTATCAGTTAAATTGGGTTAACCAAAACTTTGACGGTATTCAAGGTGGCCAATATAAGAATGACTTGTTTACTTACATCCATGGTGGCTTAGAATTTGCACTGGGTAATGGTAGCAAACCTGCTTTGAACAATTCAAATCCTGTCGCGACCTTAGTAAACGACTACACATTGAAATACGATGATCTTAAAGCACAAAATGATGCTTTAAATGCTAAAAACCAAGCACTACAAAATCAATTGGACGGGCTAAACAGTGACCTGAAAGATGATGATGGTGATGGTGTAGCTAACAAATATGACAAATGCCCAGGCACACCTTCAGGTGTTCAGGTAGACGGTGCAGGATGTCCAATTGTTGTTAAAAACGAAACAAGAGTGGTTGAAAAGGTTGTTGTAACAGAGGCTGACCGAAAAGTTGTTGCTGACGCAATCAAAAACTTGGAGTTCGATTTAGGAAAAGCAACCATACGTCCTACGTCATACGCGACATTGAATAAAGTAGCTGAACTGTTAATCGAGAAAAACTTCAGTTTAAAATTAGCAGGTCATACGGACAATACAGGTTCTCGTGAATTGAACATGCGTTTATCAAAAGAACGTGCTGAATCGGTGAAAGCCTATTTGGTATCTCAGGGTGCTAATGCATCGCGTATTGAAGCGACAGGTTATGGTCCTGACCAACCGATCGCATCAAACAAAACCGCTGATGGTCGTCAACAAAACCGTCGCGTAGAGTTCACGCTTTATTAATCGATATTTTTTGATCTATACAAGCCAAAGGCATCACTTCACGGTGATGCCTTTTTTATTACTCCTTTTCTTATCGAAATCTTATTCGTTGGTAAGGTAAACGTAAAAAGCTCTCCCTATTTAAAGTAAATAAACATTTGAGCAACAAAAAGATAACTTCCGAACAAACAACATAATACGTATTTTTAATAAAGCAAAATTAAAAAAATGCGTAGACCCCATGCTCTTGTGTTGACTTTCTTTTCGTTAATCTTTTCCTCTTGTGAAAAGGATCCACCACTGAAGGAACCAGGATCAAATGAAGCGATCAATGAATGGACAATGGCACAAATGCGGCACTATTATTACTGGAACGATCAAATCACACAAACAAATGATTACCAACAATCTCCAGACCTATTTTTCAAAAGCATCTTATTTCCAGATGACCATTATTCAAGCATATTACAGACACTTAACAGCGACACCTATGGCAATACCCTGACGAACACTTTTGGGTTCGATATGGTACAACTCCAAACAACCGGTAAAACCATCCAACTGATCACCCAGGTTGTTCCCTTCAGCGAAGGGGATTTAATGGGACTCAAACGGGGAGACAGCATAAGCCACATCAACAACGAGCCTTTCGACCACAGCAACCTGAAATCGCTACTAAGCAAATCTTTGCTTTTGCCGGCAGTGCATTTGACGCGAAACGATGGCAAAATATTTCATCTGCCTGCTTCTTATATTTCGCAGCCCGTCCTCTATACCGCTAAACTCATCTCCTCCTCCCCCACGGTAGGCTATATGTTTTTAAGTCAATTTGACTTTAGTGGGGCATATTCATTATTGGAAGCGGTCCAAAATTTCAAGTCCCAACAGATACAAGAACTTATTGTCGATTTACGTTATAACCCCGGTGGACAGGTTGCTTTCACCTCATTTTGCGCACTCTTATTGGCAGACATCAAGGAAAACGACATTTTTGCCAAATACCAAGGCAACAAAAATATCAAAAATAGAGAAGACAGCTTCGCAGCAGCACTGCAAGGTCAGCCCGATGGCTATTCATTTTCAGCAAAAGATGTTCTAAAACAAGGTTTACATTTAAAAAGAATTTATATCCTCACAGGGCCAAACACGGCCTCTGCGTCTGAAATGTTAATCAATGGATTGAAGCCTTATATAGATATCATTCAAGTCGGCGATAAAACCTATGGAAAAGATATGGCATCGACCACGCTATCTACACCTGAGGAAATTCATGGCACTGAACGTGCTTGGCATTTGATTCCCATGATCTATAAAATATACAATAAAATGGGACAAGGAGGTTATAGCAACGGAATTACTCCTTCTATCAAGATCGACGAGTTTGCCTTTTTACCGTTGCCCCCAATAGGTGACACCAGAGATCCATTGATCCGGGAAGTGTTACGAACAATTAGCGATAAAAACACCAGAGTCAAGGGCACTGTCAATACAACAGAAAAGACGAACATTTTATCCCCAAAATATAGAGGAAGTACGTATCAGGTAATACCCATCGAAGTAAGTACAGCGGATAAGACCGGAAAATAATTTTATCAGTGTGCACAAGAATTTAATGAGGTGATGATCATACGTAGATCGGCTCCAATCTGTCCATTTTTGGCTAATTTGCGAAGAGAAGGAGACAAAATTTTCGAACGAATGGTTCGTTCCTTCGATTCATAGTCCTGCACGATGTCTTCCAGCTGCTGCAACAGTTCCAAATATTGCCGATAAAGTTCATTCAGCTCCGCCATTTCATTCCGTAAGGCTAACAGCGCAGCCGCATCAACGGAACGATCTACATCTCCCTGAATTTTCAGGGAGATAGCAAATAAATTGCGATGTTTTATAGCATTGATGCCTTTCATAGTGACTATTTTTTTGAATTAATGGCTTACCATTGATATAAGTGTTGACGGGTATCTGTGCTTGTTTTGTAATGCGTTTTATTTCTGTAGCCAGATATTATCCAAACCATAGCCTATCCCTCCAATTTCTGAGAATGCATCAACATCAAAATATGCATCGGATTCTTTTTGAGGGAGATATACAATACCGATATCTACCGAAAAATTAAAAAACAAAAAGACTTTTTGTCCATCTTTAAGAATCGGTTTTAAATCCTTATCTAATACCTGCGCCTTTGGCACAAAAGTAGCGTCAATCGGTATTTTGATAAATTCTTCGGGAATTTTATCTGATATCAAGTCGGTAATCAGGATTGGATTTTCGTCATACTTGACCATATCCATTCCCCAACTTTCATCATAGACAGGCTTACCTTGATAAACCGCCAATCGAATTGGCTCACCATTAGGTGAAATTGTTTTATTATAATTTAAGATCTTTACTTGCCTCACACCCGGAATCGATTCGACATCATCTCCTAAGGGATTTGGCCCGACAACGAGTGACGGATCAATGGGACTTTTACTATGTACACCAAAGGTGTTTAATCCTGATTTGAGCGGAAGCCGTTGCTCCAGGACGACCTGATCATTACTATTATATGCAACGACCGATGAAGAATCGGCATCTTTATTTCGTAGAAAAATAAAATTAGCATCGCTTGGATTAGCAACTTTTCCATCTATCGTTACTCTTTTTACATCCACCGACGCAGTGCTATAGGATCTAAAAGCAATCCGGGCTAGTTCTTCAGTTTCTACAATAGGTTCACCTTTTTGACACGAAGACAATAGCGATCCAACCCAAAGGGCTATAAAACAGAGAAATAATTTTTTAATCATCTATAAAGGATAAAGAAGTGAGCCATTGCATGGCTCACTCAATTAAATAATCAATGTTAATAAGTTTTTGGAGCAAATTGAGTCCAGTTTGCAGTCCAAGGAGCAGTTGTCGGATGAAATGCACCTTTATAAGTTGTACTTCCATCACCATATGCAGGTGAAGTTGACAATGGTCTTAAAAAAGCAGGATTAAATGTAGATGTTGTTGGATAAAAAATATTTCCAGCTCCTGCTAAATTCAAATATGTCGTTGCATCTGTTGACACATTTGTTTGGTTTCCTGTTGGTGTTGCACCACTGAATGCCGCAGTATAAGCATGTACAACATTACCTGTAAAAGTACCTGTTGCACCATCCTGAAATGCTGCACCTGTTGCATAACCAGCGATAATCGAATTTTGAATATCATACTGTGAAGCTCTTCTCCAACGGTTACCAAATTTCAGTTTTGTACCAGCAACAGTAGCATCCTTAATTCCCAGGAATGTAAAATTTTTCAATACTGGGCGAGTCTTAGGTGTCGCTGCATATGGCGCTGTACCTTCGTTATCCGATTCCAAACCGTTTGAATCCGAGCTACCACTTGATGTGCTATTTGTTGAATTAGGATCCTTTAGTGATAAGGCATACTGAATTGTTCCGGTGTATCCATGATCGAAATCAAAGTCATCATCGTCATTCGATAAGGCTACCAGGTATTTCGCATTTACAGTACCGCCAAAGAACTCAAAACCATCATCTTTACCCCAAGATACCTGAATATTTTCCAAGGTGGTACCAGTACCAACACCACCTAAAGTTAGTCCGTTGATCTCATTGTCAGCAGTTAAGTTGTAACCTGCAAATTCAATACGTACATATTTCAATGAGCCTGAATTATCTGCAGCGTTTGTACCTCCATAAGTAACATCTACACCCACAGGTTGAGGAATCCCTTCGATTCTCCGTGTGGCAGCTTGATTAGTAGTTGCACTACCCAACAATACGACACCTCCGAAATCACCAGGGTTACGAGATCCTGCCGCATTTGGAGAAGTGAATACGATTGGTGCTGAAGCAGTACCGTTAGCGATTAATTTCGCTGTTTTAGGTACAACCAAAACGCCTTTGATATTTTGAGTTATTCCGGTGATTTGGTCATTGTATGCTTTAGTTACACCAGAAGTAATGTAAGTACCCGCTTGAATCGTCAATGTCGCACCCGGTTTTACGAAAGCAACTCCATCAATTTTCCATACGGTATCTGCAGAAAGCGTAGTTTTAGTAATAATACCGGCAGCATCTGTTGGGATCGTTGCCTGAGGTTTGTTTGGCAAACCAGCATTCAAATCTGAATTAGGTCCTACGTTGTCTTTGTTACAAGAAGCTAATGCGATTGCGCATACGCTTGCTACTGTTAAGATTTTTTTCATTTTGTGTTAAATAATTACTAGTTTTGCCATCACAAGATCATTTTTTAGACTATGCATCCCTATGGGATAGCATTTCATAAGGTTGCATAGTTGTTTTCAATCACCCGTTTTCTGTATTTTTCTATTTTCCTTCCCTGTTGTGCGACTTGGACAAGCCCGGAACTCTTTTACATTATTTAGGAGTGATATGAAACTGCCTCGCGCAGGTATTTTTTTTACTTTTAAATTCTTTTAATAAGTTTTTGGTGCGAATTGAGTCCAACCAACAGTCCACGGAGGTTGAAGGATGAAATGCACCTTTGTATGTAGTACTACCGTCACCGTACGCAGGTGAAGTTCATTTCTTTAATTGATTTAGAACTTATTTTTTAAAAATTATAGGTAACTGAAAGATTAAATCTTCTTCCATCTTTTTTACGATAGGTTATTATATCCCCATCCGTTTTATTATATTTATTATCTCCTTTTACTTTTGTGGTAACATAGTCACCTGTCTGCGGATCATTGGCAGTCGTAAATCCTTCAGTATTTTCATAATAGCGGGTCCAATCATCAAGCAGATTAGCCAAATTAAGTTTTACTTCCATTTTTTTATTTAAAAAACGCGCATAAAATTGTGCATCCAACTGCTTTGGTGCCAATTCATATTCAACTGCTGAAAGGTTAAAATTTCCGATATTTGTCCGGTACCCCCTATGGTTATAACTTGTCGTAATTCCGAAATAATTGCCCCAATAACCAAATCCTAGGTTTAACAACCATGGCGATTGTCCCATCAAAGGTCTATCTTGCCCCGGATAACGCGACTGGCGACGTTTAGGTCCATCGGGTGTGGCGCCATCAATAGTTTCCCAATGGGATAACACATTGACTTTAGATTTCAAAAGCGTGCCATTAGCTGATACAAATAGATCTTTTAGCCATTCCTGATCACCTATAAATGCAAAGTTTTTTCGAATTTCCAATTCTAGCCCTAAATTCTTTGCAGATTCCATATTTGCAAAAGTATAATTCCGCTTATCGTCTCCCCGATGTACTAGCTCTATTGGCTTGTCTAAATACTTATAATAGCCCGTTAGGGATATTATTTCACCTGAAGACGGGTACCATTCAAAACGCATATCCAAATTATCAATCAAAGTACTCTGCACTTGTTCGCCCGATACATAACCGTCTAATTCAAAATCATACATCGCAAACATACCTACCTCTCTAAAATCCGGACGAATTACTGTACGCGCATAACTTCCTCGAATATTGAATGTATTAGTTAAGTTAAACGTGGCATTAATAGATGGTAAAAACCGCCAGTTATTTTCTTTTACACCAAGTTCATAGGCTTCAGCACCATTTGTATCCCCCTTTTGATACTTTCTTTTATACAGCTCCTCCTGTCTACTATTAAGATTAAAATATTCAGCCCTTACACCGTACACCAACCGCAATTTTTGCCATAGCTTTTGATCAGCCATTAAGAAAAGTGCATGGGAACTCATTTTTCCATTATAATACCTGCCGCCAAGACCTTCGGCATAATAGTATGCTTGCCCATCTCCATTTCCAATATTTTCGTTTGAAAATAGTCTATCATAACTCGACTCAATTGGAGGAGCAGGTACGCTAACATTGCCAACCAAGGTCGATCGTGTCATAGGTAAAAATTTAAACAAATCCAATGTTCTTTTTTTGACCCAAGCCTGATAACCTAATTTGACAAGAGTTGATACTCCTGTCCCGCGTTGAAATTTCCGAGAAAATGCAGCGCTCCAATTATAATCGGTCTCATCTATACTAGTCCACATTCGCCAATCAGTTACCGCCCCTTTATTAGAAAATCCAGCAGTTGTCAATAAATTAGGTGTTTGAAAATAGGGTTGATCATCTATCGTGGTCGTTATTCTATAGGAGAGCTTTCGTTCATCTAAAATTTGCTGTTTAATCTTATTGATGGTAAACATTCCCTCCGCTTTTACCTGCCAGGGCATCTGATACTCTCCGATCAACTGATGTTGCTGCAACGACATCGCTTCAGGTAATTGATACGTAAGCCTATTTGCTTTTTTATCAGGGTCAGTGTATACTTTTCGAATACTTTCATTGTAATTATTTGCATACGTACGTGCATACATATTTCGTAAAGAAACTTTAAATCCATCCGCTTGATACCCCATATTTGCAACCAATCCAGCGTTACTGTTAAAGCGATAAGAGGTGCCGGCACCGTTGTCTCCGATACCGGTACTATCTATATAGTGCGTTCCAATTAATGCAGACCCCCTCGTATTATTAAACGCTACAATATTCTGCTCGTTTCTAAAGTTTACCGAAGCAGCAAAGCCGAATCGATTTCCGTTATTTAACTGATACAAGCGACCAAGCGAAAAACGCATATTCTGATTAGGGAGAGCTTTATATTTATATTGCTTCATTGCGTCACTGTTAAAGCGTTTGGATTGTGCGATAGCGTCCAAATCGTTGTACTTCACGGCATCGCCAAATTCAGTTGGATTTAAAGGGGTATTATTTAATTCCTCGTCTGTCAAAATATAACCCGGAGGCGCATCTAATAGTAAAGACCTGCTATTCCATTGCCAGGTTTTTATTCCATCGGGCATTTTTGACGATTTGTCAAAGAAACCGAAATATTCACTTGTATGTCGTTTTCCAAGTCGGTAAAAATTTTTTCCCAAAGTTTGACTATTACTTCCTGATCCAATTTGTATTGTTGTAAAATTCTCTTCTGGAATATCTATCGTATTCACCGAAACCTGTCCGCCCGAAAATTCAGCGGATACATCCGGTGTTGCCGTTTTATTGACCACCACCGAGCTCACCATTTCTGTCGGTATAATATCAAAGGAAAAATCCCGTCTATTCTGCGAAGTACTCGGAATCACCACACCGTCCAACATGGCCTGATTGTAGCGGTCGGACATCCCCCGCACAATAACGTTCCGGTTATTAACAGTGGTCAATCCGGTAACACGTTTTAAAACCTGCCCCATATCATTGTCCGGTGTACGGGCGATCTGTTCGGCGGATATTCCGTCCGTCACCGACGCTGCGTTTTTTTGCGCCGCATAAAGACCGGCTACGGAAGCTTTTTTAAACGATACATTGACAACTGCCGTCTCTAGCGCATTTACCTGCGCCTTCATGGCAATGTTTAACCCTGTCCGTTGTCCGGCCTCTATTTTGACCCCTTCAACACGTTGGGTCTTGTAAGAGAGGTAACTGACTTCCAATATGTAGGTTCCCGGTTCAGCATTCAAAAGATAGCTCCCATCGATACCGCTCTGTGTTGATTTATTGGTACCGATCAGTTTGATGCTGGCATTAGCCAAAGGTTGACCGCGATCATCAATAACTTTACCTGAAATATACCCATTCTGCTGTACCGGTTTTTCGACTAATGTAATATAGACACTGTTGTCATGAGCCATCAGGTCAGTCTCCCTGAGCAGATAACGCATGACATCGCGGACACTATTACTTTTAAAAATTTTGGCATTTACCTTTTTCTCTGCCAGATTATATTTCGCTGCATCGAAAGCGATATGTATATTTTGGGATTCCAAACGTTCGAAAGCCGCCGGAATATTAGATTCACTAAAAGAAACTGTAATCTTTTTATCGAGTAACTGCCCGTATGCGCCCGAAGCTAAGAGCATTTCGGCCGACACGATCGAAAGAAATAGACCTACCAACGATGTCCTTATCATAAACTTAATATCGTTTTGCGTAACGTATTGCTTAAATTTCATAAATTTGTATGTGTATATAATATCTCTTAAGTTGTTGTATATGTTATTTATACCATCTCCAAATGGTACATGACGCAGAGTTGACGATGGCCGTCGTCAGCTCTCTTTTTTTTATCCCCGAATTAGTAAATATGCACTATCCTGCCCTCCTTCCTTGATTTGTTGTGATGAATTGCTTTGATACTTTCCAGGGTTGCCGTCCAGGACAGCTGCTTTGATATCGGCATACTATACCGTTGTTGAGCAATCCGCTGATCGTCAGTTTTAATATCCACATCATAGATACTTTTGACCGCCAGTGCCAATTCTGCAAAACTGCTTTGCTTAAGATAAACTCTTCCCTCAATCCAGCTATTCCGTGTCGTCAGATCAAAAGTCTCCTGATGACTATTGTGGTTATTTTTGGTATAACGGATCTGTTCACCGCGGGTCAGTACACCCAGCGGATTGTTATTGGCAGTAACCTGCACTTTACCTGTAAATACGGACACCGATATATCATCCAATTCCGCATAGTTTTTCACGGTAAAGGAGGTCCCCAGCACCCTTGTCTGTATTTGTCGGGCATTCACCACAAAAGCTTTTGAGGAATCTTTCTTAATCTCAAAATAGGCCTCTCCAGCCATAAGCTCCACAACTCGATCACGCCTATTGTAAGAGACGGTATCCAATTTAATTTTGGAATATGCGTTCATTACAACGGTTGATCCGTCGGCCAAAAATATCCGCTTACGTTGTGAGGCCCCTGTTTCAAAAATCCGGTAACCAGGTTTTAAATTCGCTTCTCTTTGGGAGAAATTCAGATCATGCTGTTTTGTCCAAAATAAAACGCCAACACATAACAGTAGACTTGCCGCAACCGCTCCGCTCCAGTAGATTATGCTCCGACCCACTGATTTTTTAGACGCAGTACTTCCAATACGTTGCTGTATATTATTCCATAATCGAACCTCATCTACCTCCCCTTCAGAAAGTTCTTCCCGATCAAGCGTATCATACCAGCGATCAATCAGGGTCCTCTCAGCCTTGTTCGCATTATTATGCTGGTATCTATAGATTAAGGATTCAAAAATTTTTCTTTTCACTTTTTATGCCTGCTGTTTATATACAAGTCCGCAAAAAAGCCCCAAAGTACTTCAAGAAATAGTTAATGTTGTATGAAAGAATTGTTAAAGGATCAAAGTTCAGAAAATAGGAATGTGGCAAGGTGGGTAAGCTACTTAGTGAGCTCGTCTATCATAAAGACCAAAAGAAGGCTAAAACTACCGTTTTGAACATGTTGATAGCCCAAAATAGCTTTCCGTAGTCGTTTGGATGCTTCCGTAAGATTATTTTTGACCGTTTGCTCAGACAGCCCCATACGCATGGCTATCTCTCGAATGGATAAATGTTCCCATTTTAATAAAAGCGCTTGCCGCATATTCTGTGGCATAATTTCCAGCTCTTCCTCCAACAACTTCTCAAGGGCTAAATACGTGTTGAGATCCTCTGGGTGTTGCTGCACATAGTCGAATATATGCTTACTCCAGTGCTCCAACAATCTGTCTTTGGCTTTATTGGAATTAAAAAAGTCTATAATTTTATATTTGAGCATTCCTTTCAAATAGGCCTGGAGGTTCATTTGGATGTCGATTGTATGCCGCCTTTCCCAAAACTGCACAAACAGCTCCTGTAGAATATCCTCCACATCCTGTCGGTCTAGGATCCGACGGGCAGCGTGCTGATAAAGATCTTTCCAGCAATAGCGATACAATTCCTCATAAGCAGAAGTATCGTTAAACTCTTTAATAGCTTGTAGCCAACGCTGATGTACAACTGGTCCTTGATTCATGCTAATACCAAAATTAAGGTTGAAATATTAAGTTTCTATTAATAAATGAATAAAGAAACTGTAGGTATATAAAATAGTTTCACATTCGAAATAATACTTTTCAAAGTGAGCTAAATCTATATAACAGCGCTCAATTTATTATCACCTGGTATAAAAGAATCAGATTCCCTTAAAAATCAATTATTTAAATTATTTGTTTATTCCAATATTATTCTTATCTTTGCATCGCCTTAGGCAATAGTGCCTATTGTATAAAATATTTCATGAACCCATTTTTAGAACTGGGAATCCGTGAGGAAGTTGTTAATGCCATCTCAGAATTAGGTTTCGAAAAACCTTCTGAAATTCAGGAAAAAGCCATTCCTGTTTTATTGACTGGTAACGACGATTTTGTCGGATTAGCCCAAACTGGCACAGGAAAGACCGCGGCATTTGGTCTTCCATTATTAGAGCAATTAGACTTTTCTCAAAAACACCCACAGGCATTAATCCTTTGCCCTACTCGGGAATTATGTTTACAAATCTCAAAAGATTTAGAAAAATTTGCTAAATACGTTGACAACGTACATGTTGTTGCTGTATATGGAGGTGCAAATATCTCAGACCAGCTACGTCAAATTAGACGTGGAGTGCAAATTGTAGTAGCGACCCCAGGTCGTATGTTGGATATCATCGGCAGAAATGCGATTGATTTTTCAAATGTAAAATATGTTGTATTGGATGAAGCGGATGAGATGCTCAATATGGGCTTCAAAGAAGACATCAACAACATTTTGTCAGAAACTCCTGACGAGAAAAAAACTTGGTTATTTTCGGCGACAATGCCTTCTGAAGTACGTCGTATCGCAAAGAATTATATGACCGATCCAGTTGAGCTTACTGTAGGAACAAAAAACACCGGTAACGCCAACATTGAACACCACTATTATTTGATCAAAGCAAAAGATAAATATGCTGCGTTCAAACGTATTGTGGATTCAAACCCTGATATCTTTGGTATCGTATTTTGTCGTACAAAAATCGAAACACAGGATATCGCTGAAGCGTTGATCAAAGATGGTTACAATGCGGATTCACTGCATGGTGATTTGTCCCAACAACAACGTGATAAAGTAATGAAACGTTACCGTGACCGTAGTTTACAATTGTTGATCGCAACAGACGTAGCCGCTCGTGGTATTGATGTAAGTGATGTAACTCACGTTATCAACTTCTCTTTACCTGATGAAACAGAAAACTATACACACCGTTCAGGCCGTACAGCCCGTGCAGGTAAAACTGGTATTTCGCTTTCTTTGGTAAACGTAAAAGAGCTAAGCAAAATCCGTCATCTTGAAAAGATCATCGGTAAACCTTTTGAGAAAAAACAAGTACCTCAAGGTGCTGAAGTTTGCGAAAAACAATTATTTTCTATCGTTAAAAAGATTGAAAACGTTGAAGTAAACGATGAACAAATCAGCCCATTCTTGCCTGCAATTATGGAAAATTTGGAGTCACTTTCAAAAGAAGATATCATCAAAAGATTCGCTTCTCTTGAGTTCAACCGTTTCTTGGATTATTACAAAAATGCACCTGATTTAAATATCGAAGCGCGTGATGGTGGTCGTGAAGACCGCGGTGATAGACGTGATGGTCGTTCACGTGAAGGTTCAAAAGGCTACACGCGTTTATTTATGAACTTAGGTTCTGTCGATGAATTCTCTCGTGGAGACATGTTAGGCTTTATCTGTAACAATGCGAATATTTCAGGAAAATCAATCGGTAAAATTGATTTGAAAGGTGTGTTCACATTCTTCGAAGTTCAAGATGCAGAAGTAGAAAAAGTATTCCAAGGATTCCAAGGTGTAGATTACAATGGTCGTCAAGTACGTATCGAAGTATCTGGTGAAGCTAGAGGAGAAGGTCGTAGCGACCGTGGCGGAAGAAGCCGTGGTGGTGATCGTGGCGGAAGACGTGAAGGTGGATACCGTGGTGGTGATCGCGGTGGAAGACGTGAAGGTGGATATGGTGGCGGCGAACGCAGCGGAAGACGTGAAGGCGGATTCAGTGGTGAGCGTCGTGATCGTGGTGAGCGTAGCAGCAATGGCGGTGGCTTCCGTGATTTCTCCGGAAAACGTAAAGAATCAAAAAGCAAATACTAGTCATTAGTATTTAAAATAAGAGTTTAAAGACTCTGGTATAAAAGCACGTAGCTTGATTTACCAGAGTCTTTTCTTTTATATCCCCTTCTAACAGTACAGGCACTAATATCTCCTGCCAATATAATAGTCTCTATAAAAAAGCTTAAATTAGCTGTATTATACGAACTGGACTTCTAACATGCCAATAGTAGCAACAAGATTATTTGATTTAGCATACCTGCAATATAATATTGCTCCGGATTTCCCGATGTTTTCTTTCAAAAAAGGTAACGAATGGGTAAAAGTAAGCAATACTTATTTTATTGAACAGGTCAACGAGACATCTAAAGGTTTGATCGCATTAGGCGTTCAGCCGGGAGAGAAAGTAGCATTAATTAGTGAGAACCGCATCGAGTGGAATATCCTTGATTTTGCTATTCAACAAATTGGAGCTGTAGTAGTCGCCATTTACCCTAATATTTCGACCTTAGATTACACATATATCTTCAATCATGCCGAAATCAGGAAGTGTATTGTCAGTTCAAAGACACTATACACAAAGATATTAACGATACAAGATGATTGTCCGCAACTAAATGCTATTTACAGTCTAGACAAAGAGGATGGTTTAAACCATTGGCATGACTTCGTCTCCAAGGGTGAGATCATTACAGATGAAACGCTAAACCAACTACGTGATGGTATAAAAACCGATACATTGGCATCCATCATTTACACCTCTGGCACAACAGGAAATCCCAAAGGTGTTATGTTGTCTCATAAAAATTTATTGGCAGATACGTTGAGTAGTGAATATTCCTTTCCTGTCGAACGAGGTGATCGTGCCCTCTCCTTTCTTCCGGTTTGTCATGCCTATGAACGCGTATTCCAATATGTATATATGTACAAAGGTTTGACAATCTTCTTTGCTCAATCGATGGATACGATAGGTGAAGATTTTAAATCCGTTAAACCACATATTTTTTCCGCTGTACCTCGTGTATTGGAGAAAGTTTATGAAAAGATTATGGCTACAGGAGAACAGTTAACAGGAGTCAAGCGGAAACTATTCTTCTGGTCCCTGAACGTCGGCGAACAATACAAACTGGAGGGACGTACCTGGTGGTATGACTTTCAACTGAACATTGCCCGTAAATTAGTTTTTTCAAAATGGCGCGAAGCATTAGGTGGCGACATCAAAGGGATTGCCTCCGGAAGTGCTGCTTTACAGGAAAGATTAATCCGTCTGTATATGGCAGCAGGAATTCCAATATATGAAGGTTATGGCCTCACTGAGGCAGGACCATGTATCGCTGTAAACTGCTATAAACGAGGTATGAAAATTGGTACTGTAGGCTTACCGCTAATTCATATCGAAATAAAGCTTGCTGACGATGGAGAAATATTGACTAAAGGCGAGAATAATATGATTGGCTATTATAAAAATCCAGAGGCAACAGCAGAAGCGATCAAAGATGGCTGGTTGTACACAGGAGATATTGGTGAATGGGTAGACGGTAAATTTCTCAAAATTATAGACCGAAAGAAAGAGATGTTCAAGACTTCTGGAGGAAAATATATCGTCCCGCAGCAGATCGAATCTAAACTGGTCGAATCTTCATTTATCGAACAGGCTATGGTACTTGGAGAAGGCCGTAAGTTTCCTGCGGCGTTGATTGTTCCCAACTATAATAATCTTCTAGAATGGTCCAGAAGTGCTTTTCCCACCCTTGCCAATCTTTCTAGACTAGATTTTCTAAATAGCCCAGAACTGAAACAGAAAATAGAATCGGAACTCAACCGTATTAATCAAAATTTTGGCAATTGGGAACAGATCAAGAAGTTCATTCTAGTCCCCGACGAAATGACAGTTGAAACCGGTGAATTGACACCGACGTTAAAAATGAAAAGAAAAGTTATCTTACAGAGATACGAACGAGAGATTGAAGAGATTTATCAAAACTAGTCTACAAAAAAGCCTTTGTTTTTGACAAAGGCTTTTTTGTAATCAACTAAATTATATTCTTTATTTTTTAACAATCCGTTGGCGAATCGCTTCATAGATCACTACTGCGGCCGATACAGATACATTTAACGAACTTATTTCACCGTACATTGGTATCTTGGCCAGGTGGTCGGCAATGCGGATTAGGTCATTGGAAACACCAACGTCCTCCGCACCCATAATCACACAGGTTGGAGCTGTATAATCCACATCGTAAATGCTCGAGGTTGTTTTTTCTGTACTGGCAACTAACTGCACACCTGAATCAATTAAAAATTTACCAACTTTGGACAAGCTATCATGGCGACAGACAGGGATTTTATAGAGTGCTCCAGCAGATGTTTTAATCGCATCAGGGTTGACCTCAGCCGACCCCTTTTTAGGGACAATGATGGCATGTACTCCAGAACATTCCGCTGTACGTGCAATAGCACCCAAATTGCGCACATCTGTCACTCCATCCAACATCAGAAGTAAAGGAGTTTCACCTTTTTCATAAATCTGAGGGAGAAGTTCTTCTATATCATTATAGGTAATTGGAGAAATAACCGCAATTACACCTTGATGATTTTTACGTGTTATGCGGTTTAATTTTTCAATTGGCACCTGTTGAGAAGCGATATTATGTTCCTTTAACAAGGCTTTCAATTCTAGAATCAAACTGCCGCTCAAACCGCGTTGTATAAATAATGACTCGATCTCTTTACCACTATCGATTGCTTCGATGACAGCACGAATACCAAATACCATCTGATTCACTTCACGTCTTTCCCCGTGGTCGCGATCACGTCTCTGAAAATTTCCTTGCATAATAAATACTAAATATTTCCCTCTTCATGGAAGAGTTTGCAAATGTACAAAAATAAAAAACAACTAGCGTGCTTGAATTAGCTTAGTCCCAAGTTAAACTCCTTCCGCAAAGTATCTAAAAGCGGGTTTTTGTTGACCATCGCTTGATACTTCTCCTGGGAAGTATAGGGTTTGCGTGAAATCGTATGTTCCATCATTACCCCCTGCAGATCCAGCGAAAAATTCTGGAGTTTCACACGTAAGTAGTTCAGCACATCAACCTTTGCGCTTTGCAATACATCCATCTGAACACCATTTTCGACATCAATTTCAATCAATACCCCATTTAACCGCGGTTGCATAGCCGTCATCATGGTATACAAGTTAATCTTGTTTTCTGCTTTCAGCTGTTCAGCATAACTATTCCAAACAGCAATAAATTGACCGAATGAAACATCACGTTGTTCGCTCCCACGTATCAATTCTGGTTCATCCCCTTCTTTCGCGACCGCGTTGTTATCGTATATGGTATTTAAATCCGGTAAAGATGGAATAATTGCCGAAGCGGAAGCCCCCCACCCTCCTTTTTTCACTTTGGGAGGGACATTAGAAACATTATCTTTTTTTACTTCTTCCTTTGTCTCGGAAGCCTGATAATTTACGGGGTTAGCTTGCGAACGCGGTGTCACATGGTTTTCAACGACAGGAGCATTCGCTGGAGAAGTCGCTTGCGGAGTAGTGACTACCGGGATTTGCTGCGCTTGTCCAACTACTGGCTCAGGAAGTTTTTTTTTTAGGCCCTCGGTTGCCGAAGGAATCTGCACGGATCCAAGCTGGCTCAATTTAATCGCACTCGCAATATGGCAGGTTTTGAGGAGTGAAAGTTCAACCTGTAAGCGCTGGTTTTTACTCGCCTTATAGTTGATTTCACACTGATTGGAAATATTCAATGCGGATAACAAAAATCCTGCAGAGGCTTTCTGAGACTGCTGTAGATACTTTTGACGAATACTATTGCTAACTTCCAATAATTTAAGCGTAGCTGGCTCTCTAGCAACCAGCAAATTTCTAAAATGAGCTGACAGACCGGCTATGAAATGACTTCCATCAAACCCGTGATTTAAAATCTCATTGAAAATCAATAAAGTTTGTGCTGCATCCTCAGTTAAAATAGCATCTGTTAGCTTAAAATAATAATCGTAATCCAAGATATTCAAATTATCGATTACAGCTTGATAGGTGACATTTTTATTGGAAAAACTGACGATCTGATCGAACATCGACAAGGCATCCCGAAGGCCACCATCGGCCTTTTGGGCAATGATATGCAATCCGTCCTGATCATAAGCAATACCTTCCCTGTCAGCGATACGGGCCAAATGACTAGCCATATCCTCCACTTTGATCCGGTTAAAATCAAAAATCTGACAGCGTGAAAGAATAGTAGGTAAAATCTTATGTTTTTCGGTAGTTGCTAAAATAAAAATTGCATAAGAAGGAGGTTCTTCCAATGTCTTCAAAAAGGCATTAAAAGCTGCTTGAGAAAGCATATGCACCTCATCTATGATATAGATTTTATATTTTCCAGCCTGAGGTGGTATACGTACTTGATCAATCAGGTTACGTATATCGTCTACGGAATTATTGGATGCCGCATCCAGCTCATGAATACTGAAAGAATTTCCATTTTGGAAAGACTTACAGCTATCACATGTGCCACAAGGTTCGGTGCCTGCTAAGATATTTTCACAATTTATTGTTTTAGCTAAAATACGTGCACAGGTAGTTTTCCCCACACCGCGGGGACCACAAAACAAAAATGCCTGCGCCAACTGATTGTTGTGTATCGCATTCTTTAAGGTACCAGTAATGTGTTGCTGACCTACAACCGAATCAAAGGTAATCGGGCGGTATTTACGTGCAGAAACAATAAAATTATCCATTGCACGAAGATACGGATTTTAAAAATGAAAAAGGAGAATCTAAAACCTAAAAATAGATTGTAATTTTTTAATAATAATTCCTTCAATGCACAAAAAAAGCAAATTTTATCGTTAATTTTATATTACTACAATGTTATCAAATTGTTAAGAATTGAAATTAAGGGAAATATATCGAATGTTTTTAACCATACTCATTTGGTTAACCTGTGCTTCACAGCAACTCTGGGCGCAACATCATGATTTCGATTTTTATGATGGTAAGGTGTCTATTGATGTCCCCGTCTCCTTTAATATTCCATTCAAAGACAGCTTAACGATAGCTCATGTACAAAAATTCTATCAAATAGCTGATCAAACCGATTACATACAACTTGTAAACAGTTTGCTCGAATACAAAGATGAACATCATTTGAATGATTGGGTCTATTATCAGCTGATTCGCCGCACCGCACAACAGATTGCCCCGAAAGCTGAAAATTATACACGCTATACTTTATATAAATGGTTTTTAATGTGTAAATCTGGTTATGATGCCCGCTTGGCCGTAGGTAATAATCAGATTGTATTTTTCATTCAGAACAAAGAAGATATCTCTGATATTCCCTTTTTTGAAATTGACGGAAAGAAATACACCTGTTTAAACTTCCATGACTATGGAAAGCTCTTTCAACGCGCAGACACCTATATTCCCGTTAAGATCAAAGTACCAGAAGCGATTGAAGATTTTAGTTATAAAATCACAAAATTACCTGATTTTGTACCAGCAAATTATAAAGAAAAGCAAATTGAGTTCAACTATGGACATAAAGCCTACCATTTTAATGTCAAGTTGAATGACGATATCAGTGATCTCTTTAAAAACTATCCTGGCGTAGATTTTGAAACTTATTTCAATATTCCACTTAGCAAAGAGACTTATCAATCACTGATTCCTGCGCTCAGAGAAAATTTAAAAGGAAAAAATCAGCAGGAAGGTGTCGATTATTTAATGCGATTTACACGATATGCATTCTTATACGAAAATGACGAAGAGAATTTCGGATCCGAAAAGCGCCTTTCTGCAGAACAAACGCTATTGAATAAATACAGTGACTGTGATGACCGTGTTGCCTTGTTTTTTTATCTGGTAAAGGAAATCTATAATCTACCCATGATTACCTTGCTCTATCCCACTCATGTAACGATGGCCGTCCAATTTGAACATCCTATAGGCGATGCTATTTTGTACAATGGAAAATATTATTCTGTCTGTGAACCTACACCACAAGCACAGAGTTTGGATATTGGTCAACTGTCAGAGCAACTTAAAAATCAATCTTATCAGATTGTTTATCACTATGAGCCGAGATAATACCACATCTTATCCCGAGATTTCATATTAGCTTCATATCGCAGAGTTTAGCTGAAAATTGTCATTCCGCAGAGTAATAAACAATCCTCTAAAAAGTATTTTTTTCTAAAGTTTGCTTATAAAATCAAGTACATCAGCATATTTACCATCGTTTCGGTGGGCTGCAAGTGTTACTGTGTTTTCTTTCTCTTTAGATATTACTTTAATTACGTAATCTGTTCCGTCCGTACAACGTGCGCACTCCTCGATTTTTGCATTCATTAGGTTATAGGCTTCGACATATGACGATAACTTTCTAAACGTTTCTGCGCTCGTTTTATAGCTTTTATCTTTTACAGTCTGAGGACTACCAGTAGTTCCTACAGCATACTTTACTTCTGTCTTATCCTGATCGACACTGATATTTACAAATTCACCCCCGCCAGAAATTCCCTTTATTTCTACCTTAAGTCCAGCAGCAGAACGATCCGTAGAATCATCCGATTTTTTACATCCAAAAAGGAGGAAAACACTCATTAAAACTAAATAGATTTCTTTTTTCATATTTTAGAATTTATTTTATTTGACTATATAACGAATTATTTAATAAATATGCCACAAAAAATCCCGCCAAGGCGGGATTTCCCTTTATTTACTAAACTATAATTATTTTACTTGATTTGGAGTTGTATAAGGCAAAGACTGTGGATCAAAATGAGCCCAACCAGCTGTCCAATCCTCTGTTCCAAATGCACCTCGATAAGCTACTTTATCAAAGAAGCTACCTGAAACTTTAGCATTTGTAAAATTTGCTCCTGTTGCGGCGGCAGATCCAGTTAATAATGTAAAGTTCGGATTTGCAGGCGTACTGGAGAAGTCTTTTCCAAAATTGTAAGGAGCTGTAAACAAGTTATTCGCATACATTTTGCTCTCAAAGGTATTATTAGCTTTAATTAATGCCTCAACTTGACTTGCTATACTCGTTGTTGAAGTAGTCTTTATGCCCACTGGATTTCCGTAAAATAAATTATTGGCAAATACAGCTTTTCCATCCACAACATTCTTAGAAGTTGATTCAGCTGTAGTAACTTTAGTATCATCAACATAAATTCCAATAGGGAATCCTGAAATCACTGAATTAACAACGCTAATTGAAGAATTACGACGAAGTTGGATACCATGTTGAAAATTAGCATTCGGTGAAAATCCATCTTTGGAAATCGGACCTATGATAGATACATTTGAAAAAACAGCTGATGTCTTTGGTGTTTGATCAGTTCCACTACCGTTATTATCCGATTCAAAACCATTGGATTGAGAAACGTCTGCCGCTGCATTAGCACGTTGAGCAACTGCAAATTGAACGTTCCCTGAGTAACCAAAATCGGTATCAAAATCATCATCCCAAGTACCGATTGCCAACAAATGTTTTGCATTAACAGTACCGCCGAACCACTCAAAAGCATCATCTCCAGAACGATATACCTGAATATAATCCAATGTAGTTCCATTACCAACACCACCTAAAGTCAATCCGTTGATCTCATTATCTGGTGAGAAAGGAATTCCGCCAAATTCTATACGCACATATTTTAAAGTTCCAGAATTGTCAGCTGCATCAGTACCTCCATAGTAGATATAGTTCTTATCATCTTTGCCACTTGGAGCTGTCAAACCACCTTCAATTTTAACATCAGTTCCTTGGTTAACCGGCGCTTTACCAAGTATAATAACACCACCCCAGTCTCCGTGAGAGCGAGCTCCTGCTGCCAAACCTGATGTAAATACAATTGGCTTCTCAACTGTTCCAACAGCATTTATTTTAGCTCCACGTGTAATTGTCAATGTTCCTTTCGTTGCTTTGTCACCTTTGATGATAGTACCAGGCTGAATCGTCAACGTAGCGCCATTAGATACATACACAAATCCCTTTAACACATAAATCTTATCGGAAGTCCAAGTGGTATTACTTGTTATTTCTCCCGAAATTTCTACCACATTTTCACTTCCTGGATTAGTCGGAGTTTCTGTTCCACCACCATTATCTGTAATTGTAGTTTCTTTACATGCTCCTGCAAGTAACAATGCAGATAAGGATAAGAATAAAAATCTTTTTTTCATTTTTTAAGTTTTATATACTGTACAAATAAATTCAATTACTTTAACCTTGAAATTAAATTCCTGTTAATTTTATATTATAATCTAAAACGTATAATTCAGTGACAATGAATAGTTTGAACCCGGTTTATATTTAAAACTAGTTTCATTAGGTATATTTAACTGCTTATTATCATAGTAAACATTGATTGCATTATTTAGAATATCTCCTGCATTGAGTTTAACCTCTCCTTTGCCCTTCAAGACCTTATAACCAACTTGAAAATCCAATACATTCCGAGGTGCTTCCCAAGTACTTGCAAAACGAATACCACTGGCTTGAGTAATGCGCTTACCTATTCTATTATAAAGAATGTTGACGCTTAACTTATTATCGAGTGCTGAATGTTGTAATCCCGCATTTATCACATAAGGAGATTGTCCTACCATCGGTCTCGATTTATCAATATAATCCAAATCAGTAGGATTTTTCACTTTAGAATGTACCAAAGAAACATTCAAATAAGCGATTGTATTTTTAAAGAATTCCTGTTCGTTAATAAAGCTTAAATTTTTACGCGCTTCCACCTCAATGCCATATAGGTCTGCCTTAGGTGTATTGAAATAACTAATATCTGGTGTTGAATTCACATCGTAACGAAACGGTTCAATCGCATCAGTAAAACCTTTATAAAAAGCAGATACGGATAGAATTTCACCAGCAGAAGGATAATATTCGAAACGTAAATCTGCATTATTAATGGAGCTTCGCTTTAATTTCTCATTCCCAATAATCATTCCCATATTCTCAAAATCATAGAACGAAAATGGAGCCAACTCCCTAAATTCAGGTCGAGCCAACGTACGATAATATGACGCTCTGATATTGGTTTTAGGAGTCAAACTATAAGTCATATTAACTGACGGCAAGAAATCCAGCTTAGTGTCATCAACGCTTTCCTCAATTTTTCCTGACAATATCCGCAAAGCATCTACCTTTACATTGTAATTTTCAACTCTTAAACCGTATACAATCCTAAACTTGTCCGCAAATTTTTGGTCCATCATTAAATAACCGAAGCTCGATAACGATTTCGCATTATAGATATCACCGTCCCCTTTCACCTCACCAAATTTATAAACGTTCTGATCAATCAGCGTTGGTGAAAAAATCTGATCGGGAGTCAATTGAAGGATACGTGTTTGTTCATCACCAGATATAGCTAAAGTATTTAACTCAAACCCTACAAACCTTGCGTCAAAATTACGTTTCCTAAATTGCGATCCTAGGCCGGCTTTTAAAGTACTTGGTGCACTCAAGAAATTTAAAGGTGTAGAATAACTAGCTTCACCTGAAAAAATATTCTCATTCAGATCCGCAAATAGTCTTGAATTTGCTTTACCAACAGTAGTTAAATTTGCAAGATATGGAACAGAAGGATCATTCGCATAATCTTCATGTTTTTGATAATTTATTTTGGTTTGATTCGGTTGATTATTCCCTATATTACTCCAAGACGCCGTCCATTTAATCTTATCATTTTTATCACTCAATACATGCTCACCATCTAGAGTAGATTTAAACAGAGATTTTTGCATCAAGTCAAATGCATAAAACTTATTAATAGAAGATGAACTTCCATCTGTTCCAAATCGTTCAGTATACGTGTTATCATAAGTTCGATTGTACAAGTTTTTCCAAGTTATTTTATTCTTTCCAAATGTATAACCAAAATTCGCTAAAGCACCTAAATTAGTAGAGAACTTATATTGTTGGTCCCGATAATCATAGGTAAACCAATTACGTTCAATATTCGGAAGAATGTTCTGCGAATTCCGATAGTTCACAGAGAATAAGGCACCAAAACGACTATTATCTTCATATTGCTTTACGCGTCCCAAAGAAAACTGGTATGTTTGAGAAGGCAAAGCACTTTTTGTTTGAATACCAAAATCATTTGGAAGAGATTTTAGAGCTAGCCTTTGCCATTTTTGAGATAACTGTCCATCAACATCCGCTCGAGATGGAAAATTTTTAGCCAATTGACTTGATCCATCATCAAAACCTAAGTAATTCTGAACGTTCTTTTTAGTTTGCAAAAAATCTTTAAATGTCGACGCAGAATTATAACCATAGCCCAAGCCGAAAGAGACAAAATTTCGATCTGGAATATCTTTTGTAGAAATTTGAACTGCGCCCCCAGCAAAGTCTGCAGGAAGATCAGGTGTTGCAGTCTTCGAAATTGTAATTTTATCAATTAGGGCAGCTGGGATAATATCAAATGAAAAAGCGCGACGATTGGCTTCTGTACTTGGTAGTACCGAGCCGTCCATCATAGCAACATTATAGCGGTCACTTAAACCGCGAACGATGACAAACTTATTATCTTGAATTGTCGTACCACTGACACGACGTAGTGCTTCGGATGTATTTTTATCTGGCGATCTTCTAATCTGCTCACTTGAAATACCATCAGAAATCAATGCACTATTTTTTTGTTGCGAATATAATGCACCAATAGATTCTTTCTTAAAAGATCCCGTAACCACAACTTGATCTAACACCTGTCCTTCTGAATTATCAAGAACGATATCTAAATTGGTCAAATCATTCGCTTTAATCTCAACCTCGGTAACTTGCTTTGTCGAGTAACCAATATAAATATATTCTACAGTATATTTACCTGCCGGTAAAGCTGGAATACTGTACTTTCCGGATACATCAGAGCTTCCACCTCTTGATGTTCCTAAAATACGAACAGTTACTCCGGTGATTGTTTCACCAGTTTTACTGTTGGTAATAGTCCCCATTAACTTCCCACTACTCTGCGCATAAACTGTTGTAGATGCAGCTACTACAAGCGTCATGGCAGCAGCGATTCCTTTAAGTTGTAATTGTGGTTTCAATTTATTTGTTTTTTGTTTCTGCAAAGCTATTAGCAGAATATTAGATTAACATTAACAACAAATTACCATTACATCAATCAGTTGTTAATTTAATGTTACCCACCGCCTGTTTTTTGCGATTTTCAGTAAAAAAGAACATTTATCACCAGTTAGCGCAGTTTTTGAGCGACCTCATTAGTGACTATATTAATGAAGTGTAAGAAAATTATTAAGCATGTAATTTATTAACACAATTAGGCTACATTTATACTATATACCTCAATATGTGTCTTTACGTCGTACATATTGAGATGGTATATACATATTGAGGTAGAACAGTAGGAAATACAAGAGACGAAAGGCCTTTCATTGATAATTCCTAACTCTCCCCAGTAAATTGCTTTTTATATGCAATATAATTGCAATTATATTGCATATAAAAAGCAATTTATCTAAGTTTGAATATATTTTCAATTTCTGATCCTCATGAGCACTCCAATCGTATCGGCTACACAGTTATCATTTCAGTATCCTAATTCAACGCCAATTGAATTTCCAGATATTCACATCGAGAAAGGTCAGCATACGCTGTTATTAGGGGATTCGGGTTCTGGAAAAACAACATTACTTAATATATTAGGAGGTTTGTCCCGACCGGAGACAGGTCTGGTCAAAATAAATAACCAAGACCTATCCTTATTATCAAACAGCAAATTGGATCAGTTTCGTGCGCAATATATCGGATTTATATTCCAAGAAGCTCACCTCCTAAGAAATTTAACACTTTTGGAAAACATCAAGTTGGCACAGTCTTTAGCAGGAAAAAGAATAGACCTTAATGCAATACATTTCATATTGACGCAACTACAATTAGATCAAAAAAGTGCTGCGTACCCAAACGAATTGAGTCGCGGCCAATTACAACGTGCTGCTATTGCACGCAGCGTAATCAATAAACCAGCCCTACTTATTGCTGACGAACCAACTGCCGCTCTAGACGATAACAATACCTACAGGGTATTAGAACTGCTATTATCGATAGCTGACACTGCAGGGTCGACTTTATTGATAACAACACACGACAAGAGAATAAAAGATCAGTTCTCCAAAATGTACCTTTTAAAATAATTGTTTTACTTTAATTTACGCGTCACCCTTAGTTTTTAGAATTTGTTATGAACACGATACAATTGGTTTGGAAAAATTTAAGTAGGCAGTTTGGCTCGGTCTTTCTAAGCATTCTGTTAACGGCGTTTGGAATTTCCATCCTTGCCGTGCTTTCAATTACCGGAGAAACTTTTGAAAAGCAGCTTGACAATAACAGTAAAAATATTGATTTGGTTGTTGGCGCCAAGGGAAGCCCCCTTCAATTGATCTTATCAAGTATTTATCATATTGACAATCCAACCGGCAATATCCCACTGGACGAACTGGAACCATTACGCCAAAATCCCCTTGTTCAGCTTGCAGTGCCCCTATCTTTAGGTGACAATTTCAAAAGCCATCGCATTGTTGGAACAGATTCATCTTTCTTAGCTATTTATGAAACAGCAATAACTGAAGGCCGTATCTGGCAAAATAATTTTGAAGTAGTCATTGGTGATCAAGTTGCAAAAAAACAACAGCTCAAAATTGGCGATCAGATCCATAGTTCACATGGCTTGAGCAAAGATGGACATCATCATGACGAGCATCCGTTTACCATTGTTGGTATTCTAAAACATAACAATAACGTTACCGATAATTTAATACTGACCAATTTAGAAAGTGTTTGGGATGTACATGGCATTGCACATAAACATGAGCATCAAGAAACTGCAGTAGAGAAAGAATTACGCGAACGCCAAGAAGACCGGGAGGAAACCCTCAAAGCACATCTGCACCATCATGGTGAAGATATTGCAGAAAATTCATCTGCTCCAGCCGAAACGAACGAAAAAGGACATCAGGAGCAGGAAGACCATCATGAGCACGCAGAGGAAGGCATGTTTGTGAAGTCAATAGGTGCCGACATGGTAAAGCAGAATGGACTGGAAATAACCGCCATTCTACTAAAATATCAATCCCCTGCAGCAATCGGAATTTTGCCAAAATTGATTGATCAGCAAACAGACATGCAGGCCGCATCTCCCGCCATGGAAAGCACTCGTCTATTTTCGCTTTTAGGCGTAGGGATAGATTCTTTATCGATACTCGCTTATGTAATTATGTTTATTGCAGGTTTAAGCGTTTTTATCAATTTATATAACGCATTAAAGCAACGTAAATACGACCTTGCCATCATGCGTACGCTTGGAGCCTCCAAAGGAAAACTCTTTGCCATTGTGCTTCTTGAAGGACTAACCATTACGATTCTTGGTGGGTTAATCGGCCTTATAATGGCACATCTAGCGCTTTACTATATCAGTAATCAGACAAGTCAAAGCGCCGATTTTATAGAGGCCTTTACACTTCACCCGAAAGAACTCGTTTTCTTGTTTGTTGCTTGTTTAATAGGTATCTTAGCAGCACTTATTCCGGCGATCAAGGCCTACAGGACGAGTATTTCTGGAACACTATCAAATAAATAAATTTAACTAAGATCAGACAACGACAAAAAGATCGCAATAAGAAGAGTCGCTTATCCATTAGGCAGGAAAATGGAAAATTCAGACGAACAGCTTCTCGATACATAACAATAGCATAACACATGAAAAAAACACTGACAGTATTCTTATTTATAGTATTTTGTACCATACAATCCCAAGCCCAAATAGGTGGTAATCCGGATGTTCCCGATCATACACCTATGATGAACAAAACTTGGGAAGCAATTGATAAGATGGCTTATAAAGTAACTTATAATGGGGCAAAGAAAGTATATACTCCTTTCTATCCCAAAGAACTCAAAGCGCTTGAAAATAAAATTGTTGAATTACCTGGTTATATGGTTCCTCTTCATAGTGGTCGTAATCATAAAAACTTTATGATGTCTGTATTACCCGTGATGCAATGCCAATTCTGTGGATCCAACGGAATACCACCAATGGTTGAAGTAACATTAAAGGGCAATGCAATAAAATTCTCTGAGGATCCGATTAAACTAAAAGGAAAAATGATCTTTACCAAAGATCCGCTTAAGGGAAATGCTGAAATTCAGATTGTAGACGCAGAACCAATAAAATAAACTAGCGTCTATATTAAACCATTAAACGGGCTTTGCAGATCTCTCACAGCCCATTTACTGGGCCAGAGTCGTCTTTTATTCCCTATTATCTATTCATTAGGGAAACTTCCATACAAGCTGCTAAAGCAGCTGTTTCCGTCCTTAAGCGCGCTTCTCCCAACGAAATCGGATGAAATCCCATCTGTAGTGCCAAATCAATTTCCTCTTCAGAGAAATCTCCTTCCGGACCAATGAGGATAATATAATGCTGGGCAGGCTCCAAAACCTGGTTTAAATACTTCTTTTCAGCGTCAACACAGTGTGCAATTGCTTTTTGAACACCTTCTTTTGGGATTTCTCTCAAAAACTGTTTAAACGATACGGCTGGATTTAGCTTGGGAAGATAGGCTTTCAACGATTGTTTCATCGCTGCAACAACCACCTTATTTAGACGATCTAATTTCACCTCTTTTCGCTCAGAATGCTCACAGATAACTGGCGTTATTTCTTGAATGCCAACCTCAGTCGCCTTCTCCAAAAACCATTCGATGCGATCTATATTCTTCGTTGGACCAACAGCAATATGCAAATGATATTTTGGTCGCTGAAACTCCTCCTCAACAGTTAAGATCGTGAGAACAGTACGTTTGGGATGAGGGTCAATAATTTGAGCTTCGTACAAACCACCGCGACCGTCTATGAGATGTAGGCGATCACCAGTATCCATACGAAGCACACGAATAGCATGTTTACTTTCTTCTTCACTAAGGATAAAATTTTCTAATGAAGGGTTTAAATCCGGTGTAAAAAATAACTGCATGTGCTTTCGTTATTGTTTTATTCTTCTGTATCATCATCGGCCGATTCGACCAATTCCAATTTGACAAACTCTATGTTCTGCTGAGCCTTACGGATAATAGTGAATACGTAACCATATTCTTCTTTACGCTCACCGACTTCAGGAATCTTATCAAAGATTTCGCTCACCAGACCCGACATCGTATCGTAATCCTGACTCTCGGGTAATTCTATCGGGAGAAATTCATTCACATCATGAATACTAGCGCCTGCATCGACCATATATTCCGTTTCCGAGATACGTTCGACAACTGGAGTTTCCTCATCGTATTCATCCTGGATCTCACCAACAAGTTCCTCAACAATATCTTCAAGAGTAACCATACCCGCAGTCCCACCAAATTCATCCAGTACAATCGCTAACTGTAGACGCTTTTGCTGGAATTCAGCCATTAGATCATTGATCTTCTTCGTTTCAGGAATGAAATAAGGCTTGCGCATAATATTTCTCATGACAACCTCTTTTCCCTTAGCTAACAGGGGTAAAATATCTTTCGTATGGACAATACCAACGATTTGATCAATATTATCCTCATAAATTGGCAGACGAGAGTACCCTTCTTCAGTCATGGTTTCTATCAGCTCAGAGGCGTCAGCCGTAACCTCCACAGCCACAATTTTGGTACGAGGTACCATAATATTCTTAACGATACGTTCGTTAAAATCAAATACATTTTTGATCAACTCGTGCTCAGAAATATCCAAAGCACCAGACTCTTTACCTTTATCCAAAAGATATTGCAACTCTTCAGAAGAGTGCGCAGATTCCCCTTTGGTAACTTCAAATCCCAAAATCTTCAACAGAAAATTAGCGAAACCATTTAAAATCCAAATAAATGGTCTAAAGATAAAGTAGAAAAATTGCAGTGGAACCGCAATTTTCATTGTTGTTGCAACAGGTTTTTGAATCGCAATTGATTTAGGAGCGAGCTCTCCAAATACAATGTGTAACACGGTAATAATCGTAAAAGCCAATACATGACCAGCATTCGTCGCGATTGTACCCGTTAATTCTACACCGAAAAACCCTAGTGCCCCCTGCACAATTTGGGTCATTACAGCCTCTCCTACCCAACCTAAGGCCAATGAAGAAAGTGTAATACCCAATTGTGTAGCGGCCAAATAACCATCCAAATGCTCCGTTATACTTTTGGCTATTGTAGCAACTTTGCTACCTGTTTTTGCCTGAACTTCAATTTGGGAGACTCGGACCTTGACAATAGCAAATTCTGCCGCGACAAAAAAGCCGTTGGCCAATACTAAAAACAATGTCCAAAATATATCGAGCGCCATGCTTGGGGTTATTTGTTAACAAATTCTTTTTTGTACAACTCAATAGCCTCGATCAAGATTCTTTGTGCTTCTTCACGTCCCTTTACACCTTCAACAATGACATGCTTCTTTTCAAGTGCTTTATAACTCTCAAAAAATTGTACAATCTCCTTCATGGTATGCGGAGGTAACTGATCAATATCTTTGATGTAATTAAAAACAGGATCGTTTTTAGCTACCGCAATAATTTTATCATCTTGTTCTCCACCATCAACCATATTCATCACACCAATAACCTGTGCTTCAACCAACGTTAATGGTAAAATATCCACTGAACAAATGACCAAAATATCCAAAGGATCTTTGTCGTCACAATAAGTCTGTGGGATAAAACCATAATTGGCAGGATATACGACAGATGAACTCATCACTCTGTCCAAAAGCAACAAACCAGTTTCTTTGTCTAATTCATACTTTCCTTTGGATCCGTTTGTAATCTCAATGATAGCATTTACGGCATTTGGAACATTCTCACCTGGAGAAACCATGTGCCAAGGGTTTTGTTTACTCATTTTTTAATTTACTGTATATTTTGTTTGTTTCTTTTATCCTTAATACGTTTTTTCAACAACGTTATTGCAATTGGTAAAAATGCGATCACAATCATACCAACGACAACATATTCTACGTAATGTATAATCCAAGGGAACTCAATACCAAGGAAATATCCAGACAGGGTCAACACTAGTACCCAAATGGCAGCCCCTGCGACATTATACAGAACGAACTTCTTAAAATCTAATTTTACTACGCCTGCAAAGATAGGTGCAAAAGTACGAACAATTGGAACAAATCTTCCTATAATTAAAGCTGTTCCACCATATTTATGGTAAAATTCCTCGGCCATGACCACATATTTCCGCTTAAAGATAAAACTATCTTTTCGCTTAAATAGCATCGGTCCTGCTCGATACCCAAACCAATACCCTGTAAAATTCCCTAATACTCCCGCTATAAACAAGCCCAAACAGAGCGTGTATATATTAACGTCAATTTTATTTAATGCGCAAAATAATCCTGCAAGAAATAATAAATAATCACCAGGTAGAAAAAATCCAAAAAATAGGCCCGTCTCAGCAAATACAATTAAGATAACCAGATAAAACCCGCCTGAACTTAATAGCTCTTCCGGGTTTAATAATTGTTGAAATGACAACAAAAGTTCATGCATAACCTTTAGTAAAAATCAATGTTGCGTTCCTTTTTTAGAACAACTCCCACGCTTATCTCTGTACGAATTTGAAACAACAAAGTACAAATATAGCATTCTTCTAAAAAACGATCGTAAATCAAGTGTAATATAATCTTTCTAATTATTGATTTTGAGCAGTTATACTGACGATAGATTCGCGAATGGTTGTCGAAATCTGATGAAGTTCGTCCTCTGCCAAGCTCAATTTAGGTCCAGCAAAGTTTAAATCACTAATTTTATTAATCGGCACCAAATGTATATGTGCGTGCGCCACCTCCAAACCAACTACCGCTACACCGACTTTTACACAGGGAATTACCTTTTTAATGCCTTGAGCAACAATCTTAGCAAACACCCAAAGTGCCATATATTCATCATCTTCTATATCAAAAATGTAATCGGTCTCTTTCTTAGGAATCACAAGAACGTGCCCCTTAGCCAATGGACTGATATCCAAAAAAGCTAGAAAATCATTACTTTCTGCAACTTTGTAAGCTGGGATCTCGCCAGCAACGATTTTTGAAAAAATTGTCGACATATTATTCTAATCTTGGAATAAATCTTTTAAACAATAATCAGCAAACAACAGACTTTAAATTGCAAAGCCTCTGGTATGTCAGCAATTAAAGATTTAATTACCGATTTTTTCATACCCTGTTTTTGTACTGTCCAACAAATATAAACAAAAAAGGTCGCGATTGCTATATCACGACCTTCTTAATATAAAGTTAATTTGTGGATGTGCGGTTATGGCATACCGCACATAACCGACATATATTATCTTGAAATCTCTACGATCTCGAATTCAATTTTACCGGCAGGCACTTCAATAACAGCTGTATCACCTTTCGATTTTCCCAACAAACCCTGGGCAATAGGAGATTTAACTGAAATCTTGCCCGACTTCAAATCTGCTTCTGACTCCGCCACCAATTGATACGTCATTTCAGCACCATTCTTTTTGTTCTTGATCTTAACAATCGATAAGGCCAAAACTTTAGATGTATCCAATTTAGACTCATCAATTAAACGTGCTGTCGCCAATGTATTCTCCAAATTGGCAATTTTAGCTTCGTGAAGCCCCTGAGCTTCTTTAGCAGCATCATACTCTGCATTTTCTGACAAATCTCCTTTGTCTCTAGCCTCTGCAATAGCATTGGCAATTTTAGACCTTCCTTCCGTCTTCAGATAAGCCAATTCTTCTTTAAGCTTACGCAATCCTTCTTCCGTAAAATAAGTTACTTCTGCCATAATTTTATCTTTTTTCTTATTTTCTACTTTTTAAAAAAGAAACAAGACCATATTTCCCTCGTCAGGAAACATGGTCTTGCTTTGAATCTATACGAAGATAATAATTGTTTTCAACAAAACAAATTCTTACCCGTTAAATAAAATTAAATCTCTTCCTCATCAACAAATTTATATCCCAGCCCCCGAACTGTTTGTAAATAATGTGGCTTATCTGGATTTGTTTCGATCTTTTTCCTCAAACGAACCACATGCATATCCAACGTACGTGTGTTGACATTTGAGCTATAACCCCAAACAACCTCCATTAACTCCTCGCGTGTAATCTCCCGGCCTAGGTTTTGTAAAAAATGAAGCAAAATTCGGTTTTCCAAAATGGTCAACTCAACTTTCCTTCCATCACGTATTAAGGAATGAATATTCGGATGATGTTCCGTTTGGCCAAATTTATATACTTCGGGACTGTTCTTCGGTAAGAAAAATTTCACCTTATTATCGATCATAGCAATAAGCACATCCATGTTAAATGGCTTACTAATGTAATCAGTCACACCAAAGCTATAGGCTTCAATTTTGTCCACATCTTGAGATTTCGCTGTCATCATGATAATGATGTTCTCAAACCCGGCTTTACGGACATCTTCACAGATTTCGTTGCCTTCTTTTCCTGGAAGCATCCAATCCAACAAAACCACATCGGGTCTCTTTTCCAAGATCAAACTTTCCGCTTCATTCCCATTTCCACTTTGAATGACCTGATAGCCTTCGGATTCCAATCGATGTTTTACCAAGAACCGTAAGTTCTCATCATCTTCAATAACAGCAACAGTGATGTCTTTATTCATATTTAAATTTATTTTTTAAACCGGAAATACCAAGGTGAAGGTGGTCCCCTGTCCCAATTGACTTTTTACTGTAATATCACCGCCTATAAATTCGGTAATCTCTTTACAGAAAGCCAAGCCCAAACCGATACTTCCTTGCTGATTATATTGACTTTTTATTCTATAAAACTTTTTGAAGATGTTGTTAAACTCTGCCTTCTCAATACCTATTCCTTCATCCTTAAAAGTGATAACAAAATTCTTCTTGTTTTGTTGTATCGCAATATCTAAGATTTTATGCCCCGCTTTCGAATATTTATAGGCATTATCGATCATATTTTGAAACACACTACTTAACAGTACCGGATCCGCAAGCATTGATGTCCTTACATCAATTTTTGTGCTAATCTTGAAATCCGCATACTTTATTCTTGACGAAGCGACTAGATTTTCGGTAAATTCCTCCAAATCAACTTCTTCTTTATTTAATTTTATGGTTTTATTTTCGATCTGACTAAAAGACAACAGCTTATTCATCAAGTTATTTAATCGGTCCGCCTCCTGATCTAATATATTTCCATACATTTTCCGTTCTTCATCAGAGAGTACCTGTGCACTCTTAATATTATTGCCAGCAATTTTAATAACACTCACAGGCGTCTTAAACTCGTGGGTAAGATTATTGATGAAATCGTACTGCAATTTAAAAAGTCTTCCGTTAATTTCTAAATTTCTATAAATTAAATATAATATTGCAATCAAAATAATATAAATCAGGGATACTCCTCCCAATACCGGCCAAAAACTGCGATTTATCTCTTTTGACAGAAAACTTTTACTCGACCTAAAAAGAAGTTTGTAGTCTGCTAAGGCTCCAGGTAACGGCATCTCCGTTGAAATCTCGTCATTTTCCGGCGTGATCGGAGCACCAACCAGTGGGACTATTTCTACTTTCTCATAAAGATTTGAATAACTATTTTTTACTTCCAGATACATTGGATCAATCTGAAAATTGAACATATCCTGTTCATATCCGACAGTATGATCCAAATTACCTTCCATAATGGACTTATAAACTATTAAGTCATTGACCCTTGGAATATTCAGATAGGTAATCTGCCCCGGTCTTATGGTATAAAAAACCTTCAGAATATCCTTATCAGAAAGCTTGGCATTCGGTTGCAATTTATCGATATAAGTTGCCAGCTTCACACCAATATTATTAATCTCTTCGGAATGCAAGCCCATCTGTCCACGATCCCGAATCGTATTTTTATTCAGGCCAGACCTGGAAACGGTAAAAAAAGTGATGGTTTTCGGTTGAATTCTAAGGTTATTAACAATAAAACCATAATTCAAGTTATGATCATTATTAAATTGTAAATCAAAAAAACCAATTTCTCTAACGAACGGGTAGGAACTTAATATACTATATGCATATTTCCCAGCCTGAACTGAATCCAAAAAACCTTGATAAAAAGATACTTCAGGAATTCTATTCTGAAAAAAATCATTGAAAGGAACTAAGGTTTGATCAAATATCTCCGATTTCCGATTGGTAAATTCGTTCTTAATATGCGATTCTGTATAATTACGCGAAAGAAAAAGGGCAAATATATACAGACCACTAATCACGATGAAAAACATCAACAATAATCCGTAGTTTTTTCGATAGCTATATTTCTCTGCTTTCATAATCTCCCGTCCTTAGTCTATAAGATATTTAGCCAAAAATCGCTCCAACTCATTATAGTAACCAAAGACATTCTCGTCCCGTTTAAAAGTTCTATCCTCGTCCTCTTTTAGGATGTATTGTACGGGAATATTATTATTCTTTAATTTCTGTACAAATTGATTTGCATCTGTTACCGAACTAAACCGATCCTTTCCTCCCTGTACCAATAGCACCGGTATCTTTACTTTATCCGAATGAAATACAGGGGAAATATTTTTAAATAGCTCAGCCTCCCGAATCGGATTCCCAACTACTTGATACATTTTTTGCACATACGATTTAAAATATGGCGGTATATCTCTAAAGTAAGTGAACAGATTGGTATAACCGGAATAAGACACGGCACATTTATAAAGATCAGAATTAAAACAAGCAGCGTGTAGCGCCGAATAGCCTCCGAAACCTTTCCCTACAATAGCGACACGTTCCCGATCAGCAACTCCTTCTTTAATCAACCATTTCACCCCATCAGTAATATCATCCTGAATCTTCCCACCCCACTCCTTAAATCCCGCAGTCCAAAACTTCTTACCGAAACCGGTCGATCCTCTATAGTTCATCTGAAAAACCAAATAGCCCCTGTTCGCCAGAAACTGTGCTTCGTTATCGAATCCCCAAACCTCCCGTCCGTTAGGTCCATCGTGAGGCAATACAACCATAGGCAGATTTTTGCGATTGGAATGAATGGGATAAGTTAAATAACCCGAAATCTGAATACCATCTCTCGCGGTATAAGTGATATACTCATTTGGAGAAAGTTCTTTATCTTTTAGATCGGAATTATTATCTGTTAACTTCGTTAATTTTTGAGTCGAAAAATCATAAAAATAAATCCCGCCCGGATTTACGTCCGTATAGGTTTTGATAATGACCTTGTTCCCCGAAACATCAGTATTCAATACCTGAAACTCAAAGCCATCAATCTGCTTCGACAATTGGTCATATTTCTTTTTGGTAGTCTCATCAAAAAAATGTCTGTTCTGTCTTGATGTGCTATAATTGACAAATAACAGCTTATTCTGTTCAGTGAAATACCCCCCAGGGCTCACGTCAACATCTTTATGACTATATAGCTCGCCCAGCTCTCTTTGATTTACTAAATCATAACTTACCAAGGCCAGTTTATCCCGGTCTATATTGGATAAAGCATAAATGATGGCATTTGAACTATCCTTATAACCCAGTGGAGTAAAACTACTTTCAACATCACATCTTATAATCTCTTTAAATGGTTCTTTTTCTGAGCTTCTATAGAGCACAGATTGCTGTACAGAATCGTTGGCCACAGCCAATCGTACCTGCCCATCATTAGATACAACCCAGGAGCTCATATTTCCCGGATTCTGTAAAACCAATTCCCGAGGCCTCCCATCTAAATAGATACGATAAATGTCAAAAAAAGAAGAGTCTCTATCGTTGATCCCCGCTATAAAACTATCACCTCCGGTAGCCATAGCATGAATCCATCGAAACCGACCTCGTACCGGTTTAATCAATGGCCAAATCTTTTCTGTGTTGATGTCCACAGCATATAAACGTAAACTGTCCTGCGAAGATTGTTCCGTCAAAAAGGAAATTTTTGAATCATTGTTCCAAGCGAAGGATTTTACATTAATATCATTTTGATAAGTAAGCTGTTTGGAACTATCCTTATTGATCAAATCTATTAAATAGATATTTTTGCAATGATTATCCAAGCCAATGTAAGCGATAAATCGACCATTTGGAGAAATCTTAAAATTTGATTTTTCAGGTGTAGAAAAAAATTGATTTATTGGAATAAGATCAACACTATGTCGTTGACACCCCAACATGATCATGGCAGAAAAAAACAAACCTATCCAAAATTTCATCCTCATAATCCCAAATACATCCTTATCATTTATTCCAAATATTGCAATTAAATACGGAATTGCATGAAATGCAACCTTATTTTTACAAGATATAGTAATTAAATGTAATATTCAAACTTATCTCGGTTCTGTCCTTTAGAATCTTTTTTATCGCAGAAAAATAGCGTATTTTTGCATATGTTTTTATACAATGTCTCCGTTATAGCAGAAGAAACAATCCATCAAGAGGTCGTTTCATGGATTCAGGATAATATCGTGCAATCCCAAAAATTTCAGGTGCATTTTCTGGAAATGCTCCAGTCTCCACACGAAGGTATGACCTACTGCATTCAGGTTATACTCCCTACAGAAGACCATATAGCAGATTTTCAGCAAGTACATCTAATTCCATTACAACAACTCATTTCGGAAGTATATAAAGACAAGGTTTTCCTTTTCGACAGTACCATGAAGTATCTAAAAAAATAAAAGAGCTCTTGGAGCTCTTTTATTTTTTTATTTCATTAATACCGTTACCATCTTCTTCAAGATTCTTATTATTCTTTTCACCTATCTCTGCCGCCAATTCATAGCGCGGATCATAACTGATTTTTGGCGTTAAAAAATGAAGTAAAATCAAACGGGCATATCTAAAATTAAAAGGTGCGAAGACCAAAATGGTTACAGCTAGACCAATCAGATAAGACCAAGGAGACTCGCTTCCTGTCAAAATTGCGATAGCAACAGATACAGTAACAATCTCAGCGACAGACAAAGCATAACTCACATACATGGCAGCATAGAAATACCCCGGCTCAACCTCGTACTTGACACCACAATAAGGGCAAGTATCATTCATATGCTGCTTGTGTAAACTGTATACCTTTCCTACAAATACATTACCAATATGACACTTCGGACATTTGGAATGTATCATTGCATGGAATTTCGATGTGGGCATTAAGAATCTATTTTATTTCGTTTAAAAATTTCTTTGTTACGGGATTCTTCTTACGGTATTTTTTATACCACAAATAACCAAGGCCCGCCGCGGCTAGATAAGGTATTACCAATAGAAACAAAATACCGTCATTCAGACCTCTTCCTTGCATATTTCCTTCCTTCGTAGAATTCTCAGCGTTCAATGTACACATCGCACACTGTCCGTACGAAACAGACACAGCCGAGCAGCTTAAGGTAAATATTAAGAGTAAATATTTAAACCATTTCATAACACAAAGGTACTGAAATTTTAACGATTAACGTGCCAAAGATTCAAATTTATCCCAGAAGCCATCTTTCGGCAAAGAAGCGATCAATTCCATCTTATCCTTTTTTATTGGATGCGTAAATGCCAATGAACGAGAATGTAAACAAATACTGCCCAAAGAACTGCCTCTTGGATATCCATACTTATTATCACCAACAATAGGACAACCCATCGCTGCAAGTTGCGCGCGAATCTGATGTGTACGACCTGTTAAAGGTTCTACGCGCAGCAAATAGAATCCATTCAACTCACCCACCAATTTATAATCCAACTCGGCATAACTTCCGCCTTTCACTTCGCGTGGAAAGGCTTTTGTTACCCTTGTTTGTCTATTCCGAACCAACCAATTGATAAGTTTCCCCTCAGTTTTTCGCGGACGCTGTCTGACTATTGCCAAATAGGTCTTTTTCACATGTCTATCCTGAAAAAATTTATTCATTCGCTCTAGCGCCTTACTTGTTTTGGCGAACAAAATCATACCACTAACAGGTCTATCCAATCGATGAATAACACCAACAAATGCTTCATTTGGCTTATCATATTTCTTTTTCAAATATACCTTCACCATATCTTCCAAAGATAGGTCTCCTGTTTCATCCACCTGCACAATATCCCCCGCTTTCTTATTTATAGCTATAAGATGATTGTCTTCGTAAATGACGTCTTTATCGGTTATTTCGCTGTGATTCATTTCTTTCAAATCTAAAAGGAGTATCCAAATGCTATACAATACTTAAAGTTTGTTGACCCGGCTCCCCACAATTATGGTATTATTTATTAAAAAAGGCCCTACGCAAGCGTACAGCCTTTCCTTATCTTCTTTTTTAACACAACTTATTTTGCAGTGTCCGCTTTAAGCAACTCAGCTTTTTTCGCATCCTCCTTCATCTTCTTTTTAAAGAAACCACGCAACAAGAAATTATGCTGTAGCGCTTCCATATTCTCGTCCAGTTTGGATGTGCTCGAATTTAAATTATTGATTGCCGATTTAATTTGATTTGCCGATGCGGGGTCATTCAATAACACACCCACCGCATTATCTTTATCATTCAATCGACTTGAAGCATTATTCAAATTGTTGATCAATGCATTGGCAGTCTGAGAGACTCCTTGCAACTGCGCTGCAGACTGACGCAGGTTAGAGAATATAGCGGTATCAGTCGTTAAATCATGAATCAAGCCCTTATTGCTGTTTAAAGAGTTTGTCAAGGTAACCAAATTAGCAGATGCCTTGTTCGCATTATTCATTGCAGCACTGATTGACAATAACGTAGCACGCAATGTGTTAACCATAGAAGTATCGGTCAACATCGCTCCCACCATTCCTTTTCCATCCGCCAATCCACGTGATATTTCTACAAAGTCAGTAGTAATCTTTGCTAAGTTTTCATTATTTACCTGCAATGTTTCCATCATGGCTTCCATGTCCGCAGTCTTCGCCGAACGCAAGAAATCACCTGTCTCCACTGTTGGCGCATTTTGCGACCCTCCAGAAATCACTACGATCTTATTACCAATCAAACCGTCCGAGCCCAATTTTGTTACGGCATCTTTACGAATATATTCGGCAGATTTCTCCTCGATTGTCAATACCACCTCAACATCCTGCACACTTTTAAAATGTATATTCTTAATGATCCCTACCTTAACCCCAGAAAACCACACATTACTTCCCACTTTCAATCCAGCGACATCGGGAAATGAAGTCGTAATTTCGATATTTCTAGTAAATTTCTTTTGCTGGCTACCCAAAATAAAAATACCCGCTAAAAGAATCAATACGCCTAAAAAAACAAAAATACCGACAATGATTGCTCTTTTATTTTCTGCCTTACTCATGTATATTATAGAATAAAATTATAATTATAAAACGCTCTTACACGTGCGTCATCTGTATCAAAAATCTCTTCAAAAGACCCCTGTCTTTCAAACTTGCCATCCAACAACATTACAATACGGTCGCCCACCTCTTTCGCACAAGCCAAATCGTGGGTAATAATAATTGAAGCTGTTTTATACCTCTCCTGAACCTCATTAATCAATCCATTAATCTCCAAACAAGTGATCGGATCCAGTCCCGCTGTTGGCTCGTCGTACATCATGATTTCAGGTCTAAGAATCAGTGTACGCGCGATACCAATTCGCTTACGCTGTCCACCTGACAACTCCGATGGCATCTGATTGATCGCCTGCGAAAGCCCTACTCCATCCAAAACCTCTTCGACAGCGTGGTTGATCTCCGAACGTGTTAAGTTACGTTTATTTCGAACCAATGGAAATTCTAAATTTTCGCGCACAGTCATACTGTCATAAAGTGCACTATTCTGAAAAGAAAACCCTATTTTCAAACGTAATTCACGCAGTTCACGATCATTTAATTCAAGAACTGACTCACCCAAAACATTGATCGTTCCTTCATCCGGTCTTAATAAGCCCGAAATCAATTTGATCAACACTGATTTCCCCGTTCCAGAACGCCCAAGCACAACGAGGTTTTCTTCTTTATATAAATCCAGGTTGACACCACGTAGGACGTGATTATCACCGAAAGATTTGCTAACATCCCTAATTTCAATGACCGGCTTCGAATGGTCGATGGTTGATTTAATCTTTTCCATAGCTCGCTATCCAAAGAACGATAAAACTTGAACAATAATTATTTCCTCAATAAATACAAGGAACATCGAAGCGACAACGGCCGCATTGGCTGCCTTACCCACACCTTCAGTCCCCTTTGAAGAAAAATAACCGCAATAACAACTTACTGCTCCAATGGTAAAACCAAATATAACCGCACGCAAAACCATAGCGCCCAAATCCTTAAACGCTATCGTCTCAAATACCTGCGTAAAAAAACTCAAAAAGCTTAAGTCGTCTTTACTCATCATACTTAGGTAACCGCCTAAAAGACCTATCCCTGCTACATAAAAACACAGTACAGGAATTCCAATAGTTGTAGCTAATATTCTACTTACAATAAGATACTTATATGGATTGGTTCCCGAAACTTCCATCGCATCGATTTGCTCCGTGACATTCATCGAACTTAGTTCCGCACCAATTTGCGAGCCCACTTTACCCGAAGCTATTAAAGCTGTCACCAGGGGTGCAAGAGCACGAACAATAGCAATCGAAATAAGCGAAGGCAACATCGAAGTCGCCCCAAATTCTTCCAAAGAAGGACGCGATTGTTTTGTAAAAACAAATCCAACAATAAACCCCGTTAAACTAATCAAAGGCAAAGATTTGTAGCCTATTTCATAGCACTGGCGGACAATTTCTTTAAATTCATATGGTGGAGTTACCAATTCGCGCCAAAACCGTAGCAAAAAACGGTGAATGTTTGCGAATTCTAGAAAAAAAGTCTGAAGTTTTTTAGCCATTTAAATGATGTCTATTTCAAATTAATGTGTCTTAAAACACGTCTTATGCTGAACAAACACGTAGCAATTCGAGCGGTAAAGGTAAATAAAAAATATGTATCTAAAATTGTCGTTTATGTAAAAAGATCATCAATTTGACTTTTATATAAAAAAAATCAGATTTCCAGTGTACCGATTAAACCATTTTATACGTTATGCTGTCATAATAACAAAGACAACACAATAGAGTTTTGTCATACTTTTAAATATTACGGAAATGAAAAATTTAGGCAACATAAAATATTGGGTACTTGGTTTTATCGGTATCGCTTCTTTTTCAAGTTGCGCTACTTCAATGGCCCAACGGGGCGGATATACTGGTTATAACAATTATAACAATGCTGGAGTTTCATTCCAGATGTTCTACGATCAACTCTCCCCTTATGGACAATGGGTCAATGACCCCAATTATGGCTATGTCTGGATTCCGGACGTCGGCCCGAACTTCCAGCCTTATGCTACCAATGGTTATTGGACAATGACCGACTATGGTAATACCTGGGTATCCAACTATGACTGGGGTTGGGCTCCATTTCACTACGGTCGCTGGAACTATAATGACCGCTATGGATGGGGATGGGTTCCTGACTATGAATGGGGACCTGCATGGGTAAATTGGCGTCAAAGTAACGACTATTACGGTTGGGCACCAATGGGCCCGGGCATGAGTATCAATGTATCCGTTAATATTCCAATGAACTTCTGGACATTTGTAGCGGTCAATCACTTTATGAGTAGGGATATGGATAGGTATTATGTTAATCGAAGAAATTACAATAATATCTATAACAGAACCACTATTATCAACAATACTACGATAATTAACAACAACTATTATGTTGGTGGCCCTCGAAGATCTGACATCGAACGTTCGACAGGAAGAAGTGTGACAGTTAATAGAATCGCAAATGCCGATCGACCTGGATCTGCCCGTAGTAGCAGCAATCGGAGTAATGAAATCAGTATGTACCGTCCAAATGTAGACCGTAATACACGATCTTCTGCACGTCCTACAAATGTAGTGGATGCTTCTACCCGAACACGTAATAACAATAGTGAGATTTCAGATCGTACCAATCGTGTTATCAGCAATCGGGACAACATCGATTCAAGATCAGGAAGTCGTGAGTTATATATCGATAACAGCGGAAATGCTTCTGTAAGGTCTCGTAATGATGTCAACAACAACGGCGGTTCAAGCCGTAGTTCAAATAATAATACCAGGACGAGCGAAAATGGAACTGTAAATCGAAATACGAACGGTACACAACCTAATTCGAATAACTATGATTTTAGAACGCGGTCAGGTCGGCAATCGGATGCTTCAAACAATAACAACCCTACATCTACCAGTAGAGATAGACAAAATGGCTC
Organism: Sphingobacterium sp. UGAL515B_05; assembly: GCF_033097525.1. Taxonomy (NCBI): domain Bacteria; kingdom Pseudomonadati; phylum Bacteroidota; class Sphingobacteriia; order Sphingobacteriales; family Sphingobacteriaceae; genus Sphingobacterium; species Sphingobacterium sp. UGAL515B_05. The sequence continues at coordinate 116,988 of NZ_CP109907.1, forward strand.
CGTTGATAATAATGGTGTTATAAACGGCAGAAGTACAGACTACAATAGAAACACAGATTATAATTCACGTTCGCGGTCAAATGCGAGCAGCTCTGACCAGACTGTGCCTCCACGAGTGGTTCAACCGACAACAACGCCGCAACGCAATGGAAATTATGATGGCAGCAGAACACGTTCAAGCCAACCTGTGTCACAGCCTGTCCAAAATAGAAATAACGATGCTGGCAGCAGGAGCCGTTCGAGCCAACCGGTATCGCAACCTGTAGCACAACCAACTCAAAATCGGAGCTACGAAAACACAAGAAGTAGATCAAATACAGACAATTCATCTTCCGTATCGCGATCAAGGTCTTCAGAAAGCTCCGGTGAACGTAGCTCTGGACGTTCTTCACAAGGATCAGAAAGATCTAGAACAAGATAATGACAGCCGAATAAAATAATAATTCATATCTGGCGGGTAAAATGAAAAATTTTACCCGCCTTTTATATGCATGTCTTTTTATATTTATCATGAACAATCCCTGCATTTTCACGTTAATTATTAAATTTACCGCTTCAAACAAAAAACAGATCGATAAAGATGGCTTCAATTACCTCTATATTAGATAATGACTTTTACAAATTCACCATGCAGCATGCTGTGGTCAAGTTGTTTCCAAAGGCCAAGGCACGTTATCATTTTATTAACCGGGGACATCATAAATTTCCCGATGGTTTTGACGTGCTCCTGAAGGAAGCCGTCAATGAGATGGCTAATTTGAAGTTAACAAAAGCAGAAAAGGCATTTTTTGCCAGAACATGTCCTTATATAGACCCAACCTATTTTGACTTTCTTCAAGGGTATCGCTACGATCCCGAAGAGATAAAAATATTCCAGGATGGCCCCGACCTCGAAGTCATTATCGAAGGGTACTGGTACCGTACTATTCTTTGGGAAGTTCCGTTGATGTCGCTCATCTGTGAACTTTTTTATGAATCTCAAGGTTTACAACGTGCCTCGGATGCAGAAGTAATAGCCACGGCCAAAGATAAAATCGAAAAATATAAAAAACTCAATATCACGATTGCTGATTTTGGCACCCGCAGACGTCATTCTTATGAAGTCCATGATATGGTCGTTCGCACACTGAAGCAATATGGCGAAAAAACATTTATAGGTACCAGCAATGTTCATTTGGCAATGAAATATGAGACGAAACCAATTGGCACACACGCCCATGAATGGTTTATGTTTCACGCCGCCAAATACGGTTATAAAATGGCCAATCTACTTGGCCTTGAACATTGGTCTGATGTCTACCGGGGTGACCTCGGAATAGCACTGTCGGACACCTATACTACAGAAGTTTTCTTTCAGCAATTTGATAAAAAGTTAACCAAATTATTTGATGGAGTCCGTCACGATAGCGGCGACCCGCTTGAATTTACAGACAAGGTTATTGCACACTATAAGAAAAATGGAATCAATCCCCTCTCAAAGACAATCATATTCTCGGATGGCCTGGACTATGAGAAGGTCGAAAGAATCGCAAGCTACTGTGAGCGAAAAATCTTGCATTCCTTTGGCGTTGGCACCAATTTCACCAATGATGTGGGACTCAAACCCATGAATATCGTCATTAAGATGACTGACGCTTTACCAGAAGATGATCAATGGACTCCAGTTATCAAACTATCTGACGAACCGATGAAACATACAGGAGATGAGGACTCCATATATATTGCAAAAAAAGTATTAATGATTGATGATGACAATGCATAGAGATGTATACGGTGAGGCCTTAGATGATTACTTTGTACATCAAGAAGAAAAGTTCCCTTTAATACTCCATACAAGTTATGGCGACCAAGATGAAATGCCCGTCGAGATCTTCTTTCGGGAACCCGATGATTTTCCTGAACTGGAATTTATTGGACTATCCTTATGTGATGGACGTGTACTGGATGTTGGAGCCGGAGTTGGCAGCCATAGTCTGTATCTACAAGAAAAAGGTTTTGAAGTAGATGCACTGGAACTCTCGCAAACCGCCTGCCATATCATGCAGCAACGCGGGGTACAACATATTATCTGCGAAGATTTCTATAAATTCGAAGGCCAAAAATATGATACGCTATTGCTTTTAATGAACGGAATAGGTCTTGCCGGTGACGTAGATGGTTTCCGAAAACTATTACAGCATAGTAAAGAGTTACTGACCGAAAATGGCCAACTGATTTTTGACTCTTCAGACATCAGTTATTTGTACAACGATTACAACATCAAAAAACCAGCGCATTATTTTGGGGAAATTCAATACCAGTATGAGTACAAAGGGACTCGGGGAAATCTTTTCAAATGGCTCTATTTAGACCAGGATTTATTGATCAAAATTTCGCACGAACTGGGTTGGGTTGTCCAAATTTTATATGAAGATGAGAATGATCAATACCTCGTCCGCATGGAACTAAAAAAATAGCCTGTTGTTTATAACAGGCTATTTTTTTATTATATCATTATATATATTACTTCTGTGTTCTTATATAGATATCTCCTAAGGATGTTTTTAAAATAACATCCTGTCCACCACCGTTCATTTTGCCTTTCACTGCATTTCCCATGGGGTTTGATTTGGTTTCCTCTTCAGGTTTTTCGAATTGAAATTCGTCCGCAGCATAGATATTTCCCATAGCAGATTTTACATCCACGTTAGCGCCAAAATTCTTTGGAAAAGCAACATCTACGGCGCCCATGGCAGCGACCAAAGAAATCGGCCCTTTGACAGGTTGAACAAATTTGGCTGTAACATCTCCCTGTGAAACCTTTACATTAATTGGCCCGGTAACATTCAATAAATTCACGTTCCCCATCGTACTAGCAACTTCAACCTCAGCCCGGATATCTTTTAATTCGATAACTCCAGCATTAAACATGGCCCCACGCCCTCCTTTGATCGTCACAGGTAAATCCATTGGTATCTTGATACGAATAGAATCCTCTAAGGGCATTCCAACCATGCTTATTTCCGTCACTCCACCTTCTGTCTTGATATTCATACCAAGTCCTGAATTATCCGATAATCCCGAGCCATTGATCACACGTAGGCCTTTTGCGCGGTCATTTTCTTCAGTCTCCTCCACCTTGGCTGTAATCAGCACATCTTTTCCTTTATAACCTTCAATATAAACATTATCCAGTTTTAGTAAAAGCTTGTTTCCCAAGTTGGGCACTTTAATTTCTTTCCAGTTTTTCGGCCCACTACTACGACCGAATCCAGCGGAACTAAAAGTGAAATTATTACTATTATTTACTATAACGCCTGAAACTGCTCTGGCCTTTTTAGGAGGATTAGGAGGTTTTGGCGCAGCCACACTTTCTACAGTTTCATTTACCTGGGCCTGCAATGCGCTAGCAAAGATCAGTGCGACCCCAATCATCATTATCCTTATCTTTTTCATTTCGTTTTAGTTTGTCTTCATTATTTGTCAAATAATGCATTTTAAGCTTTTTCATAGATTAACCTACACAATCTGACTTCTACCTTAATATATCCTATTATTGATTTAATAATACCGCATATGCCTGTTCTTTCACAAATTTTAGGGTAAACGGATCTTCCACAATTTCATTTAACTTTTCTTTTGTCGTTGCTTTCATCGTCGGATCCTCCTGTTGGGCCATCATCTGCATCAGTTCCATTTGTAAAGTGGGATCATTTTGCTCCACAAAAAAGTCCTGAACCTTTTGAGTACGTTCTTCCGGGCTTAGTCCACTTAATATGGTTTCTATTGCAGCCATGCGTACATTACTACTCTGATCTGATACAGCAGTCTTTTCCAAAGCTCCCATACTATTCCGATCTAACTTTCCCCCATCTTTCATCGCCAAGACAGCACTTAAACGTGTGCTCGCGGAACTCGAATCTTGAAGCATCTGCACATAATCCATCCCTTTTTCCATTTCATGTTGATCAGTTTCCAATACACTCTCCCTGAAAGATTGTTTTTCTTTACTTTTTATCCCCGCTATTGCCTTAACGGGAGCTGAAGCCTCTTGGCTACCAGTATGAATTCCCATCACCTCAGCATCAACTGCTTTTGCGTTGTCTTCTTTTTCCGGAACAGTAATAGGATGTACCGCAGCCACAGGCTTTTCTACTTCTATTTCTCGTTGTTGGTTAAAAGCAATAAAAGTTGCTGTCCCAACTAACAATGCTGCTGCCGCAATACTAGCCCACTTCCATAAAGGTTTAATCTTTCTTTCCTGAACAGGAGGAACTACTTGTGGTCTTATTTTATTCCATAAGTCAGCCGAAGGTTCCCTCTGATCAAATGCCTCCCGATTAGCGTTTACAAAATCTTTTAAATTATCCCGCATAATTATACCTTTCCTTCAATTGTTCGTATATTTTCTTTTTAGCACGATGATACTGGCTGCGTACCGCCACCGCCGTCATCCCTAATGTTTCCGCAACTTCATCATGGCTCATATTTTCAAACAGATAAAGGTTTACCACCATCTTAGGTACACCGGTCAGCTGATCGATTACAGCTTCTAAATCTGTCAAACGACATTCACGCCATTCTTTTTCCAGCAATTCGTCTTCGCCATCATCCTTAATTTCCAAATCATCCACCGGCGTAAAATATTGCTTATTCTTCCGTAACAGTGAGATTGCCTTATTCACCCCCATCCTTCTCAACCAGGCTTCCACACTGAGAACTAAATGCCATTTATCTGATCTTGAAAAAAAGTCAACAAAGGTTTCCTGTAAAATATCTTCACTTTCTTCCTGATTGGACAAAATTCGATAAATAGAATTAAAGATCTTTTTTGCATACCGATGATAGAGCTGTGCAAATCCAGACTCATTGCCCGTTTGGCACATCGCTAATAAATCTTTATCGCTAAGCTGATTTTGCACGTTCTAAAATTAATACAGTTAATTCTTATGTTTCTACTATGTAGTCGGGGCTCTGCTGAAAATGTTGCAATATAATTTTATTTTTTTTCTAAAATAATTCTAAAAATGCACAAAAGCCCATTAAAGGGCCTCCGTTAAACAAAAAACACTCAAGAATAAACTTGAGTGTCTGCATTAATAAAATAAACTTAAGAAGGATTTTAAAACTCCAGGTATAAGATTATCGATTATTTAACTTTTAGATAGGTCTCCACAATGGTATGTTTAACTCCCAATTCAGGTAAGTTTTCCTCACCGGTCTGAACCAATGTATCTCCTTTTAAAGTAAGTTGAAAATCAAACTTATTACTTTCCCAATCGCGCATTGAACAATATTGTAATCTTTCTTGATAGTTGACACCATCAAAAGAATAGGTGCCCCCGCCTGCGACAAACAGCGGTTCTTTACCTTTACCTTTTTCCTTATCGTGGTTAAAAAAAGAAAAATGGTCATCATTGAACATTTTAAACATTTCGGTTTTGCTCGTGTCCGTAAAAGCAGTTACCGTATCTTTCCCTTTGATTGTTTTGCTTTCAATAAGCTTATAGGTACCGGTCAAGGATTTGGCTTTTACTGCATCCGCATCTTTCTTTTCGGTATTATTTTTACATGAAAAGGCAAGACAGGAAATCGCAATCGCAAATAGCAGTTGATTTTTTAGGTTTATCATATTTTATAAAAGGTTTAAAGAGGCCAAACTACGAAAGTTCAGCCTCAATCAAAAACAAACCATTGTAATTATTTATCCCACCAAACTCGACCGGACAACTTATCTCCGCCAGGTACTGCAGCTGAAGCTGCTCTGTAGTTTTCGCCATTGATAGCCGCTTCAGTAGAAGGATAAGGGAATCTTCTTGGAATAGTCCCCGAAGTAGCATTTCCTGGATAATTCACAGGAGTTAACGCCGGATATCCGCTTCTGCGCCAGTTGCTCCAGGTTTCATAAAAATCGAGCATGGTTATCGTATGCGCCCAATATTGGGTATTGATCTGCTTCAAAGCGTTTGCTGCATCGAATGGATGAGCCGCTAGATACGTTTCTGCATCTGCGTCACTGATCGCTAATGAGCCATCATACTGATTCAGATAGGTAATACTTGCCTTCACACCTTTTTTATAATGATCGCTTGCACTACCACCTATTCCCCAACGTTGGGCTGCCTCAGCCAACAGCAACTCGGATTCGCCATAGGTCAAAATAAATGTCGCACCGGTCCGCTTGATCATATTAGGATTGGGCGAAGAATATTCTGCAAATGTCGTATAACTTGGGTCGCTACTAATGTTATACTGCGCGTTTGATCCCAAATCTTTTCCATTCGGCATCCCCTTTTGCTTGGTTGGATCTGTGATAAAACTCCCGTTCTGTGTTTTGTCCTTTTCTGATAAATATAGTTTTGTAACAGCAACCTTTTGTAACCTCGGATCACTATTGCTTTTTAGGTAGTCAATAAACGTTTTAGACCATTTCACATAATAATTCTCTTGGCCACCATCGCCCAATAAAACCTGGCTATTTCTATTCTGAGTAACCCTAGATCCTGATTCATCATGTAAAATAAATGCATTGTCGGCATTACTGTCCATTGTCTTACCCACAGCCTTCTGTACATATTCCTTCGCTTTAGATTCGTCTACTTTAACCAAACGCATTGCTGTTCGTAAGAGCAGAGAATTGCCAAATTTACGCCATTTGGCAATATCACCTTTATAAATAACATCACCAGTGACTTTATCACCATCATCCTTTAATGCTGCAGTAGCCGTTTCAAGTTCCTTTAACAAATCGTTATAGATGTCCTGCTGCTTATCATATTTCGGTTTATAAACTTTGGTATAAAAACCCAGTCCCGCCTCCGAATAGGGAACATCACCATACAAATCAGTCAAGCGAGCAAAAATTAAAGCTTTCCAAATACGTGCGACATTGTACAGATTTGCATATTTTGGTTTGTCTTTTGTAAACTCAACCACATCCACAATATTACGAACCTGCTCAATATAGGCCCCAACTGTACCCGTACCCCAATACGCCGCGGTATAGCTTTCATTCAGCATATATTTATCGCCGGCCCAATAACTCACTACAGTCGATAAACCCTGCATCATTGTCGACGAGTAAATTAGATTTCCACGCCATGTATCGTATGCAAAATCAAAACTTCCTGTATAAAATAATTGTGCAGAGCTCAATGTATAATTTGGATCCCAATTTTCTTTACCATAAGCAACGGGGTCTGTATTTATCTTATCAAAATCTTTTGTACAGCTACTTTCCATAAATAATGTCGCTGCCATTAAACTAATAACTACCGGTTTAATATATCTTTTCATGATTGTTTGCAATTAGAATTTAACACTTAAATTAACACCGTAAGTACGTACTGCAGGTACACCTCCAAGCTCCAGGCCCGGGAAAGTTGCATTATAGCTCGACTCTGGATCTATGTTATTTGTTTTCTTCATGATCGTCCAGAGATTGCGCGCTACAGCACTTACTGTAATCGACTTAACTTTGTTATTAAATAGATTGGATGGGAAAGTATAGCCCATAACGACCTGTCTCAATTTCACAAAATCAGCGCTGTTTACAAATATCTTAGATACATTATTTGCCGTATTGGTATAATAGGTAGAAGCTGTTCTGCCCAAGCTTTCACGATCAGCCACAGTTTCCTGATGTAATCCAAAAATATAACCGTAGTAATCTGTTCCCGAGAAAAGCTTTCCACCCCATTTTCCATCAACCAAGAAAGAAAAATTGAACCTTTTGTAGCTAAACTCATTATTCCAGCCAGCAAACCATTTATTCATTGCCGAACCATAGGACTTTAACTCACCCCGGTCAGGAGAACCATCGGCCAATTTTACGATCTCGCCATTACTATCGTATTTATAATCGAAAGCCATGATCTGGAAAGCAGGCATACCAACTTTATTCATTAAGTAACCTACACCCGAACGCGAAGTCGCTACCGTCTGTTCGTCCATTCCCTCAGCCAATGAAATCACTTTATTGTCGTTGTAAGAACCATTCAATGAGGATACCCATTTAAAATCTTCCGTTTTGACAACTGTGGCTGAAATCAATGCTTCAAATCCCTTATTTTGCATTTTACCGGCATTGAGTACAGCACCGGCATATCCGCTTGCGGAAGGCGTTGTGATAAAGGAAATTTCATCTTTCGACTTTTTGTTATACCATGTTAGATCCAAATTTACACGATCATTAAAAAGACGCAACTCCGTTCCAATTTCCAACTCTGTTGCCGTAGAAGCTTTTAAGGAAGAGTTCGGAATATTCACATTGTTAATAACCCCTAAAGGTTGTCCGTTGAGTACCTCACTTCTAAAATTATAGGTTAACAAGGTTTGATAAGGATCTGTTGCCTGTCCTACCTGAGCAAAACCTGCTCTCAACTTTCCAAAACTCAACCATGATGGTTTTAGATATTCTGAAAAGATAAATGAACCCGAGATTGCGGGGTAAACAGAGTTCAATTTATTATCTACTCCAGGTGTAGCTAAAGTAGAAAACCAGTCAGAGCGTAAACTACCAGTCAAATAAGCTATATCTTTATAAGCAAATTCTAAGGTACCATAAGTAGACTGTGTCTCCGATTCACTTTCAAGATACGCTACCGACTTATTTTTTGCGTTCAAAATATTATACACACCAAATATCGCGAAGTCAGTACCTAAATTGGTCGTCTGTCTGATTTTAGTATTTCGGTAACTCGCACCTAGATTAGGTGTAAGGGTATAATCTCCGAAAGTGAATGACTTACCGACCAAAACATCGGCATTAATATCTGCAAATTTAGTTTCCTGCTCTGCAATTTTACCATTCTCATAATAGCCGGTGCCAGAAGGAACAACATTCTTATAATGATCGGTATAACCATCTCTTCCTGCCCTTCCCTGAACAAACAAACCATTACCCATGGTATACTTTGCTGTTACGGAAGCGATCGAACGATCCCGGTTCGTATTATTTATAAACTCATTTGCTGCAAACCAAGGGTTGGTTGCATACACATTCCCTGAATTATAGAGGATTTCTTTTCCATTGTCATCTTTCCATGGCTTCAAATCGTTTACATTGATGCTCGTTGGCAAAAACATGACGTTGTAATTGGCATTTCCAGCACCGTCAGAAACCATTGGACGATTTTTGACTTGCTCCAAAATCATATTATAGCGTGCATCAATCGTCAAACCTTTGAGTGGCTCAAAAAGTCCAACCAAATTAAAGGATTGTCTTTTCAATCCTGAATTCGGAACAACAGATCTGTTATTGACATCTGTTCCTGACAGACGAATAGAGCCACCATCAAATGATTTATTTAATGCCAGCGTATTTGTCCATGTGGAACCAGTACGATAAAAGCGATCTAAATTCCCCTTTTGTAATGAATAAGGTCTTGATGCGCCATCGAATTGTACAACGGGTGTTCCATCTAATTTAGCTCCCCAGCTTGAACCTCCCACTTGGGCTGCGCCTGCTTGGGTCGTTGGCTTCTCACCGTTTGCCCCCTGACCATAGACTGTTTGCCAATTCGTGTTGTCTATAATTTGCTCGGCAACAAGGTTACTATTAAAATCGATCGAATTGCCTTTTCCTGATTTTGTTGTAATAAGGATAACCCCTGCCTTGGCTCTTGAACCATATAATGCAGACGCTGCAGCACCTTTCAGTACCGAAATACTTTCTATGTCGTCTGGGTTGATATTGCCGATTGCATCGCCAAGATCGGGTGCATTATCCCATTGGCTTCCGGAATTTCCTTTAGAGTTAGCATTTCCGATACCCACCGGCTTACTTTCCATAGGAATACCATTAATTACGTATAATGGTTGATTTGTCTGGTTCAAACTCGATACTCCGCGGATGGTCACATTGGACGCAGCTCCGGCACCGCCAGAGGTAGAACTAATATCCAACCCGGCCACCTTTCCGACGAGTGAATTCATCACATTATTTTCACGGGCTGTGGTTAGCGATTCACCAGCAACCTGCGTAACAGAATACCCCAATGAGCGCTTCTCTTTCTTCATACCCAATGCCGTCACAACGACCTCATTGAGCATCCGATTATCTTCCAATAAAACAATTTTCAGATCCCCCGCTTTGGTTACGGCCACTTCTTGCGAAGTGTAACCTGCAAAAGAAATAATTAAGGTATTTCCTGTTGCTGCATCAATCGTAAAACGTCCATTGATATCTGTCGCTCGTCCTACCGCGGTTCCCTTAACACGTACCGTAGCACCAGCTAAGGGATTGCCTTTATCGTCCGTGACGACACCTGCGACAGCCACCTGCTGCTGTTGACTGACAACCACAAGACCTTCCTTAGAAACGGAATAAACCAATCCACTTTTATTGAAAAGCTTAGCCAATACATCCAATACCTTGGTATTATTCGCATTGACTGACACTTCTTTATTTAAATTTTCATTCGTCGAATTATAGACAAAGTAATAATCACTTTGCTCTTCGATCATTTTAAGTACCTTGCTCAATTTTGTTTTTTGGACATCCAAGGAGACTTTTTGTTGGGAAAATACATTTGCCGAAACATTCATAACAGCACACGTAGTCATAATTAAGGCTAGTTTCATCCGGATAATGAATCTAAAATGCACAATATATCCATTGCGCATTTGCAATAAGCAATTTTTAATCATATTTTAGTGTTGGTTAAAATTAATATGAAGCAGCACGCCCCAATGTTGCTGCTTTTGGTTAATCATTTTTTCAATGAAGGATGGTGTTGGTCCACCATCCTTTTTACTTCTCTGATATAGTTATTTTTCTCCCATATACATTAAATTTAAAAGGTTCAACTTTTTGTAAAGCACTCAATACCTGAGCAATATCTTCTTTACTGAAGGTTGCTGTAAAACGGTATTGTTTTAATCGGTCGTTTTGAATGTCTATATCCACATCATACCAACGTTCCAACGTCCGGCGAAGCGATTCAAAATCTTGGTCCACGATTTCTAATCTATTTTCACGCCATGCAATGTCTGGTATTTCAGCTGTATTGGATTCTATTGTAGGGATGTTCTCTATGGCAATCTCCTTAACCGGTAATTTGCTCGCGATTGGTTTATTGTTTTTACGAGCAATTGCTATTTCAGCTTGATTCTTAAAGATCGTGATTTTTTGATTCGGTTTGATAACAACAGAATTTTCACGCTGTCCTTTGCTCGTCATTTCAATCGATCCTTCGACAAGCAGTGCTTCTGCTGTGGGTTCATCGGCATAACTCTTCACATTAAATGTTGTTCCCAGGACCTTGATATCAAAATCAGATGCTTGTACCACAAAAGGTTTCTCCTTATTCTTGGCCACCTGAAAATAACCTTCACCCGCAAGCCGCACCACACGCAATTCCTGATTGAAATCTGCCGATAACTCCAGTTTGCTTGCAGAGTTTAACGTAACAGTACTTCCGTCACTTAATTCGAAGGTCTTTTTTTCACCATTTTTTGTTTGATAGACCTGGCCAATTGCGCTTATTGGTAATGTCGTATCAACTTTGCCCGGTTGAGCATAATACCAGATACCGCCCGATATCAAAGCGACAAATACAGCGGCAATGGCTGCCCATTTAGGCCAGTTAAGCCGATAGGACACGCGATGTTCTACTGGAGCATTTTGCAGATCTGTCTTCAATTTTTCCAATTGCTCATTCACAGGTCTGCGGTTACCAACCAAGAGTTGAAATAGGCGTTTGGCTTTCAGAATCGTCTCCGCTTGTTCTGGATGATTCAGGCTATATTGTTGCCAGTATAGAATACAGTTTTTATCTTCTCCCGAACAATACTTTTGAAAAGTATCATCAATCAAAAAATCTTCTAACTGTTTATAATCTTTTTGGCTCATTCTTTTGGGTATTTACTCTATAGTGCCCTAAAGCCTGGCTTTTTCCTAAAGAAAATTTAAATTATTTTTCAAATAACTGAAAATCAATCAATTATTTTACACAATAAATACCAACACACCTACTTTTGCAAACATCGTACGCGCATGTTATTATTGAAAGCCTTAAAATAAAAAGCCAGACACAGAACTTAGATATCTTTCAATTCCTCCCTCAGAATCTTTAAAGCATCATAAAGCGTATTGTAGGCAGTTTTCACCGACATCTGCGTAGTTTCAGCTATTTTTTCATAGGAATAGCCCTCAAAAAACTTCAGATTCACCAGCTGTTTCTGACGAAAAGACAACTTCTCCAACGCCTCCTTCAAACGGATCTGTATAATTTCATTCGTCTGTACTTTGATGACAAACTCCTCATAGGGCATCTCCACCCAGTCATCTTCAGCTTTCACATTTTGAAGGGCTGTATTGATTTTATGTTGTTTCTCCAGTAGACGCAGAATACGTCTTTTTAAAAAAGTAATGAGATAGGACTGTACATTTTCTACCCGATCTAGCTGTTCTCTTTTCTCCCAAATTTTAACAAAGACCTGATCGGTTGCTTCACTTGCCAAGTCACTGTCGCCACAAGTGCGTATTCCAAAATTGACAAGCTCTTGATAGAGCGCCGCATATAGATCAAAGAAGGCCGTTTCGTCTCCAGTACGAATACGTTCCCACAATAAGCGGTACCCCATTTTATTTCTCATAATAAAGCATATAATCCGAAAAAAGCCAATAATAAGTCCTCAGTTCCAAAAGTATAAACTTAATCGGTAAAAGGAGAAAGAAACGAAAAATTACATTGAAGCGAAGAAGAAAGTCAATCGTTTGAATTGAATATTGTAATTTAGTTCCTGCATTAAGAATATACAAAGTAAAAACACAGCAGCAGTATACAGCTGTTGACTAGATTTAAACTCACATGAAAACTATTTTTGCCATTATAGGTAGTGCCAATACACATTCATCCAATCATCATATTGTAAGCCACCTCCAACAGGAGATTAACGCCGACATCAATTTCACCGTATTTGACCGTCTGAAAGAACTGCCTCATTTTGATCCTGAAGAGAGCCAGTCTCATCCACCTATTGAAATTATTGCACTTCGTCAGGTAATAAACGATGCCGATTTGGTATTGATCAGTAGCCCTGAATATATTTTCAGTGTGCCCAGTGGATTAAAAAATCTACTTGAGTGGTGTGCTGCAACCACGGTTTTCACCAATAAACCCGTTAGTATCATTACTGCTGCTGCGCAAGGCGAAACAGCGCATATCGAACTACAACGTATCCTGCAGGGACTGGGCGCTCAAATTGACGAAAAACGAAATCTGCTCATACAAGGAGTCAAAGGGAAACTGGATGCCACTGGGGCAATTTGGGACGAACAGCTCAATTTAGAACTAGAAAAGCTAGCCACACAACTTAAAGAATATTAATAATTTCTAGGTTCAGCTCCATTTTCATCCAAACCATAAAAATTAGCGCAATCCATTATTTGAAGATTATTATCTTTACGGCATGCAAGAACAAATTAATAATCCATTACACGGAAAAAGGCTCGACACCATCATTGAATATTTAGTGGAGTACTATGGTTGGGAAGAATTGGGACAACGCATATCCATTCGATGCTTCAATGACAACCCGAGCGTCAAATCTTCCCTAACTTTCTTAAGGAAAACACCTTGGGCTAGAGAGAAGGTCGAACAGCTCTATGTAAAAACCTTGTTGAAGAAATAAGTTTTTTTCATATTTCATAACGAATAATCTGATTATTAAGCATATCTTTGCCGCCATGAAAAAAATTGCCGACTACCGGAAGTTACTTAACGTAGAGAAATCTGTGGATCTTAAAACCCTGAAATCTACCTACCGGACAATCATGAAAGAATGTCATCCCGATAAATTTGTCAATGATGAAGAAGGTCGTTTGGCTGCAGAGCAAAAAAGTGTGGAAATGATTGAAGCCTACCATTTCCTGGTAAGCATCTGTCCTGAAACATTAGAGCAACAGTTGCCGATCTACACGGAAACAATTACCAATTCTGGTATTCAGGATATTGACTGGAAAGCACAAATATTGACAGTCACTTTTCACGACGGCAGTCAATATGAATATTTCGGTGTTCAGCGGAATGACTATATTAAATTTGTCAACGCAGATTCTTTAGGTCGATTTGCCCGTAGACACATCTTCCATTCTTATCCTTACCGCAATGTATTAAAGACTGCGACAGTTGCTTAAACACTGTCCTTTCTCAGCTATACAAAGATAAACGCCCGCTATCAGATTGATAGCGGGCGTTTACGTAAAATGTTAAATGTTTAAAAGCTATCTATAGAACAATGCTATTACCAAATAGTTTTTAGTTTTATAATTTTAGCATAAGACCTGCCATTCCACCACCATAAAACGTATTTCGGGTACGGTCTCTCCGCCAAGCTTTCCACAATGTACTACCACCATAAATTGAATTCTCGTCTCTTTCCGCATAGTTCAGGCTGGGAGCCACAAATATAGACATGCGCTCACTTAGTTTAAACGCTGGAATTACCCGCAGCGACGACTGATGATTATCCAGGCTTTTAAATTTCTCTGTCAGATAATTACCTGTAGCTATTTCCGTACGCAGACTAAACTTGGTCCTATTGATCAATATTGCCCCTAATCCTGCTTCAAAGGCATATTTATCCGGTCTATTGCCATCGAGTGCCCTATTGATCGATAATATACTGTAGAGTACACGACCACCTGAACGAAATTGTAGTCCGAGATAGCTATCCTCATTGACCGCTACTGAAAGACTCTGCTCACCATTTTTAATAAAATTAAGCAGACCAATGGGATAATCACTACTATCAGCAATATTAACGATACCTGCCAGCTGAACTCCCCTTACTTTTTTAGCTTTATTAGCGATGCCTGCTACTTGACTTCCAACAGTCGATTCGCTATTGTTAAATATGCTAGCAAGCTGTGTCGTTCCCGAAGCTTCTTTCGCCAAATTTAAAACACCTGCTATTTGAATACCACTAACGGTATCCGCTTTGTTAAAAACCCCCGCTATTTGCAGACCTTTCACTTCCCCGGAAACATGGTTTCCTACACCGGCGATCTGTACCCCACTTACATTTCCTCCGACACCATTGAAGACGCCTGCCATTTGCAAACCTTTCATTTCTCCGAACACACGGTTTCCTACACCGGCAAGTTGTACGCCATGCACACTTCCCCCAACGGCATTGAAAACACCGCCCATTTGCAAGCCTTGCATATCATATTGATTAATATTAAATACGCCACCAAGCTCAATGCCTTTTACCCCCGCAGTAGATCCACCAATAATGTTTATGGAAAATTTATTCACAATTTGCGATTGTATAAAACCATGTGTACTTAATCCCGGTGTCATCGAAATTTGGTATGGGCTATACAAAAACATCCCGCCTAAATTCATACTTTGGATCTTTTGGGCAGGAGACAGAAATACCCGTCCCCAAAAAGATCGATAAAGACCATGATCTTCTTCATACCCTTCAAAATAGCCGTATTCACGCTTCTTCTTATCGCCAATTTGCGCTTCTATCGGAAAAATCACCATAACACTGGTGTCCCGAAAAGCCTCCTTACTAACGTTCACAGCAATGAGGTTACTTTTTTTCTTTACGTCCAACTCAAAGTAACCATTTTGGTCTGTCAACGTAGACAATAAAGCACTTCGATCAAAGATACTGGCATTCGAAATCGGATTATTAGTCCGAATATTTTTGATATACCCCGCTATGACAACTTTGTTTTTATGAGGTGTCTTCACTTCAAACTCCACCGACATCCGCTGAGGTGTATATTGAATAATAATATGCCTTCCAAGTTCTTTAAAACTATATTCCTTGCCCAAAATCCGATCCAGATAATCATACAAATTTCCTTTGAAGGCCTTAGTATGAATCACACTGTCTGTCTGTAGGATGTTTCCATTAAAGGAGAACAATACATCCTGTTGCTCCTTCAACAAGCGAAAAACTTCACCTACTGTAGTCTCTGGATAGGCTGGTATTTGAATCGCTGCAGCGAGCTTTTGCTGTGCCCTTCCCAAATGGAACGAACACAGCATTAAAATGAAGAGATAAAGCTCTACCCTCTTTATAAAAAATAGTATCATGTTGTTTTCTATACAATTTTGTTCTGAAAATATATCTATCTGTTGGCTCACCTCGTCAGATGAATCTCTCTGCCTTTCACATTTACTTTTAATCCAAATGTGCTAGAAATGACTTTCAAAATTTCAGTTAAACTATTTTGTTCGAATTTTGCTGTCAATAATAATTTCTGATCAGCAGGATGGTCAATAATAATCTTATATGCATAAGCTTGATTTAGCAACTCAACAACACGCTGTAATGGGGTATTCTCAAAATCAAACAGACGATCCACATAATATTTATAAAATTGATCCTTGACAGGTTCCTTTCCTACTTTTATTGTATCACTATCCCGGATTGTAATCATTTGTTGTGGTCGCAAAAAGACTTCCTTATTTGCATAACCGACTTTAACCAATCCTGTAGCAACAATAACTTCCGTCGCATCTGATGTTCGGCGTACATTAAAACTGGTGCCCAATACCGTAATTTTGGTTTTACCTGTCTCAATGACAAAGGGATGTTTTTTATCCTTGTGAACCTGGAAAAACACTTCCCCTCTCTTCAATGCCACATTTCTATTTTTATTGGTCCATCTGCTTGAATAAGCCAGCTCCGTATTTTTATTTAAGGTAACTACCGAACCATCAGGTAAGGAATCTTGTCGTACTTGCTCCATACTCGAAAGAAACATTTCCTCACGATGAGATTGATCAAACACATAGAATCCTACAGCACAAAAGACCAAGATACTTGCTGCTAACCACCAGCTCCATTGAAGTACAGAAGTCTTTTTTGGGGGGATTACCGCAGCTTCTGCCGCTCTTTTATCTCGCACAACTTTGAAGTCAGCCCAAGCCTTATCCACGTTCACATCAGGAAAATCCAGGGGTTTGGGCAAACTATCCCACATTTTTTTCATTTTTATGTACTCCTCCTTATTGTTAGCGTCTTCTTCTAACCAATCGTGTATCATGATATTCTCTATTTCACTGGTCTCACCAATGATATATCTTTCTAACAGTTCCTTATTCATAGCGTATAGATAAGAAAGCAAATAATCAATGTTAAATAATCCATAAGTTCGATACGCAAATGCTTCAGTGCCTTGCTCATATGTCCCTCAACAGTTTTTATCGACAGATCCAAGGTTACTGCGATATCCTTATATTTCATTTCCTGAAAACGGCTTAACTCAAAGACCGTCCGACTTTTTTCAGGTAATTCCGCCAATGCGACCTGTAGCTTTTCGTTCAAATCCCGCGTACTTTCATCAACCGCAGGTACAAAATCCTGTCTATGCTGTTCGTGAGATTGATATTTTAGCTTACGTTGCTCTTTTTTCAGCACATTCATACTTTCATTATAAATAGCCCGATATAAATACGCTTTTAATGAAGTATGTATCTGCTCCTCCCAGTCGCGTTCCCAAAGACGCAAAAACACCTGTTGCACAACCTCTTCCGCTACATCACTATCGCCTAGATACCGGTAGGCATAACGATGTAACTCTTTGTAGTGCGCCCGAAAAAGCTGCTCAAAATTCTTTTCTTTATTTTCCGACATTGATCAAATCTGTCTTATTGTTTAAATAATCCACTTTATTAGTAAGACACCCCAATAGACTATTACCCTTACAAATTTTTCACTTTTTTTTAATATCAACTTCGATACCGCCATATAATTTCAAATCCCTTATTTATCCCTATTCGTAATTCTTTTCGTATAGATGCTCAGGCGAGTATGTGGCATCCTCACATCGGTCAAATGATATTTACCCAAAAAACTTTATAAAAAGGCTTTTGTGACGACTAAAGGTAAGTCATCTATTTTATAAAATATTTTTTTTGTAAGGGTATATGGATTTTCCATTGTCATAAAGGAAAGAACAACATACAATTGATCACAAAAAATAATTTAACAATGAAAACAACATTCAAAGTAGCCCTGTTGGGATTGACATTATTAGGAATTGCAGGTACTACACAAGCGCAAGATATCACTTATGGTTTACAGGTCGGAAGCAACTATCATATGAGTTCCTTTGGTAACAAGTCTGTCAAAGATAATAATGGCAAAGTCGGCGTATCTGTAGCAGGATTTGCCCGTATAGGAGATCGCGTTTTCTTCCAGCCCGGAATCGGTGCCAGTCTGTTACGTAAAGAATATACCTTCGAAAATGTGCAGAAAACACCTAAATTCTATCAAATAAATCTACCACTACAGGTCGGTTATAAATTTTTGGAAAACGGCGACTTCAACCTCCGTGGGCTATTGGGACCGCAGTTAAACTATGATGTAAAAACAGTGAAGTCCAGCGCAACTACCGATTATAAGAAATTTTCATTTGATGGTAGAGTCGGGATCGGTGTAGATATCAGCCGCCTTACATTAGATGCTTATTACAGCCATGGTTTTACGAATATCGACAAGACCTTAGATGCAAAAAATAAAACAATCGGCATTATGGTCGGTTACAAGTTCTAATCAGCATCTATTAGTGAAGAAAAACGCCATTCTAAATAGAATGGCGTTTTTTCGTATTTACATTTTATTTTTTGTCAATAATTACTATTTTAGCCCTACAAAAAAATTATTCCGGCTAATCGTCCTATTTAAAATAAGACTTCTGATCAAATTGGAATAAACGGGATGTAGCGTAGCCCGGTATCGCGCCAGCATGGGGTGCTGGAGGTCGTCGGTTCAAATCCGGCCATCCCGACCAGAGAAGCTCTAACGACTGTTAGGGCTTTTTTTATCTAAGCCAGAACAGAACCTACTCCCGGCCCCGGGAGAGTTTGGTCTTTCGTTTATGCAGCTTGCGAATAAGTTGGACGAGCTGCCCAAAAGGAAAGAGGTGTATGCAACGGGTAAAGCAGGTACAGTTTATCTTTGCCATCCGTTTCTAGTCCATTCAGCTCAACCACACAGTGGAACTCTTCCTAAATTTATGGCACAACCGCCCTTGCTGTTGAGGGGAGAATTAGCGATAACGGATTCCACAGACGGATATACTCCAGTTGAACAAGCCATTCGTATAGGCTTAGATTAATCTGAAAATATCACATTAAAAAGTGGTCGCAAAAGCGACTACTTTTTAATGTGATTAACATATCCTTGCAACGTTAACACCGCATCAGAATAACCGTTGATCCTGTTCAAAATAGATATTTCGGATCAATACAGGCCAATAACTTGCAAGGGTTCCTTCTTTAATCCGCTTGAAAAGATCATGATCCGAAGGAATCATTCCTTTTAAATCATCCTTCTTCGCGGCAGATCCCTCCCCTTTCGACAGCTTTAATTGTTCTTCTGCAAGTTCACGAAGCATCAGTTCATACCTGTTTTTTGAAGGTTTACTCTGGGCAATTTTTTTCAAAAGATCTGGATTTCCCTGATTATTCCCTTGCTGCAAATGCAGTTCAAGCCAGTCGGCCAATATTTCATTTTTTTCATCGGCATAAGGCTCCCCAACACCCAAATTCATGGGCCATAATCTCGATTCCGCAATTTTCAACTTTGCCTCATTATATTTCTTTTCAAGGATAAATTGGTAGGCCAACATTAATTTGGTCTGTACATAATACCGATGGCCTTCAGTTGCACCTTCAAATGGAAGTATGGTCACCTCTTCCAATTCTTTCTCAGCCCGCATGTATTCTTTCCCCAATAACAATGTACGTACCTGTGCTAAGGTTAGTATATAATTCTTCGGAAATTTGCGATGATATGCTGTACTCACCTTAAGGGCTTCTTTATAAGACTGACTATTGTTTAGGAGCTCCACCAAATGTAGCCCATATCGCCATTCTTGTGGTTCCATCAAGGTTGCCTGCTGCATCATCTGTACCGCCAGATCTTTGCGGCTCGTATCTTGCAAACTTGATTTCAGCGCATAATAGGCCGCAAAATCTGTTGGCTCCTGCGTTACTGCCGACAAAATTTCTCTTGCTTTTTGGGGTTGATTTCTGAAACGATACAATAGTGCAGTCAGATAATCGATAGTCCAACTTTTACTGTTCTCTTTTTTTGCCCATTGGAATACTTGGTTACTTTCTTCTCGAAATGGGAAGACAAAAGCCGGCTTACTTTGCGTTGCCCGATTTAACCATTCCTGACTGATCGACTTATTCGATCGCGTCAGCCAAGCGAGCCAAATTAAAGCTTCCGTATTCTTCTGTCCCGAACGGAGTAGATCGGTGGCCGATTCAAACTCTCCAAGATCAGCATACCATATCGCCAGTTCCATCAGCTTTTCAGCGGCAAACTCTTGCCTGGATGAAAATGTCTTCTTTTCCTCAAATTGGAGAAAGGCATTAAACGGATCATATTGGAGAATTGTCTGATGGGAAAGACGATCTGTTACAGCTCCTCTTTTGCGCTGAACCAACACGTCCATCTGCAAGGCATCTATATTTAGCGGATTGGCCACCACAGCTTTTGTGATATAATCTCCTGCACGTTCATATTGTTTAATCCGATAGTAATATTTGGCCATTTGCACATAGGAAGCACTTCGCCAAGTTGGATTTAATGACGCGACTTCAAAACCATCTAAAGCATCGTTATCTTTTTTTAGCTTAATCGCTGCCAAACCATAGTAATAATTTGCCTGTGCATCATAAGTATCCATAGACAATGCTTGCCGGGCATAGGCATAACATTGCTGATATTCCATTTTAAACCAGGCCAGTTTGGCCATTTCAAGGTAGGTCTGCGAAGTAGCGCCATGCTGGATCAGCTCCTTTAATTTTACTTCCGCAAGCGTATATTGCCTGAAGCGAATGAGATCACGTATCTCCAATAATTTGGTCTGCCCCGTATCTGAGCTTACTTCCGCTGAAATTACAGTAGGTCTATTCAGTTTTGACCAAGATGTATCCGTTCTGAGATTAAAATAATCCTGCCCCAATTTCAGATAGCTAGGTCTTGAGTCGGTTGCTACCATCAAGGATAATCTGGTAGGTTCGCCCAATTGGGCTTCAATAAAACTTCGATTTAATACAGTACCTATGCTATCAAGCACATATATACTATCTTTTAAAGGTCGCTTTGGATCAAGATCCAAGAATAGCTTATTGTTCTCACGTTTTATCTGAATTGCTGCTGACAGTTGTATCTCCTTCGGTTTTCCTATCCCTGAAAATGGCATCCAGTATTCCGTCCAGCTGTCACTTTGATAAGGCGCAAATCCAAGTTGTTTAAAGGGGGTCTGGCTGCTGGAAGGAACATTTTGATTGAACAGACGTCCACTTTGGATTTCCACATATTGCCCACTCTGATCAGTCAATAAATTTTCCCAAATCTTGCCATCTCCAGCCTGCGACCAAAGAAATATCTTTTTCCCTAACTTATCTTCACGGAGGGCATAACGGGCCATTCCATAATTATGATCTGTATAGTAAACCCCAAAAGCATTACTATGCGCGCCCAATACATGATATGATTTAGAACTACCAAAAGCATTCTCGCTATAGTTAGAAAGATCACGTCCCTGGCTATCGATAGGCCAGGCATGCGCATCGCCATCATGACCGATATATTGATTTCCGGGATACAAAAACTTCAGATCTTGTCCCGCAGCAACACCCAGATTCATCCAGGTATAATAAGGTTGTTCAACCGCATTGGCATTATACCAAAAGGAGCGTGTAGAAAAATAACCTTTGTCTTTTTCTAATCGGATCTCCAAGGTCCAGTTACTACGGCTCAGCATATCATAAGCGTGGATAAAGCAACTTACGCTTCCATCCGCATTTTCCTGCGTAAGGTAATCGACCGGGGTAGAAGTATTGGGCGTGTGTCCAATAATACCATAATTCGCTTCGATACCACCACTCGTCCATGGTCCCCGCATGGCAATATCCCTAAATTTCACAACGCCATTATTGTAAATATAGTCCCGCTTATTGACCTTATCATAGGCCGACCAAATTTTCCCACCGATCTCTGGCATCACCTGTACCCGAATATAATCGTTTTCCAGGATAACGGTTTTCCAGTCCTTTTCAATAGCCGTATTTGTAAAACCGTCAAAGCGGAAATAAGGATACAACTTTTGAGCTGAAGCTATGGGATCCGGATCCGTAAAGGGATAGGTTACATAACGTTTCTTAAGCTCAGAAACCTTTGCCGGATGCTGTGCAAAAACTCCTGGCACACAGCTGCCCATTGCCCATAACATAATCCACTTTTTCATTGGCGTTTTAATTTAAAAATTTCACAATTTTAATGGCATTCCCCAAAGCGTTGATTTGTCCGATGTGATTAAATCCGTCATGTGAGCCATTTCTTCACCGAATTTCAACATAAATGAATCTATCATAGGCTATTTGTTTCCTTGGCATTGACAAAAAACCTATGATAGAATTTTCACTATAGGCATACATTGCTGCTATTCAATAATCAACAAAAGTCCTTTATTCTTTTCTACCGGAATCGCATCGCCCAATTTATACTCCGCCCCCTTTTGAAAATTAGGGATGAGTGGTGCGGATAATTTTGCCTTTCCAGCATCAATCCCCAATTTTCCCCAGTCAATGGCCAATTTTACATCCACATCACCATCCGCCCAGCTAGCGATAGCTACCATCGCCTTGCCCGGACGGCTATAAACAGTTGTAAGAACCTTATCATGATCGGTTTTAACAGGAATATTTGGCGACCAATAACCTATCATTTTACTCCCTTTGATACCAAATTGATCCCACGCTCTCCATAGATCAGCAGGTGTCAATTTTTGGTAAGGCATCCTATTGGTCATGCCATAGAGCATACCCCGCCAAGGATTTCCACCATCCTGTAGCATTTCACCCATTAAACCAAACGGAATGCCGCTCACCTCGGTAAGGAAAAAATCAGGTTGGTTATTCTCGTAGTCAAAGTATTCACCAAACCATAATCTATTGATGTACGGAAAATGCTCCAGATACAGATTCGCACTATTATTGAATCCATCACTTTTATTATATTGATTTGCCGAATGCAAATCGATTAGACCAGGTTTGCCATTTTTTGTCAGTACACGTTTTATTCTTTTCATGGTTACCCGATCGAAGGCAACATCATCCAAATAAATCCCATCGATACCGATATGATCTACCAGCCAATTCATACCTTCGACGTAATAATTGTGCCATCTATTCATTCCGCTATTGATAATAGCCGCGTCTTTAAATTGAGGAACATACCATGCAGCGATATAATTTTTACCCACATGCTCCTGCAACCAGGAATATCCGCCTCCTTTTCCAGGTGAAAACACCTCAGTGCCCAGGCTACGCAATGGATAGAGCTCATAAACCCGATTTGAAACCTCACGAACGGTATTGTAGATCTTGACCTTTAAGCCCTTATCATGCGCCTGATCGATATATTGCTTCATTTCTTTTGTCGCAATAAACGGATAATTGATATATGGATTTATTTCATTTCCATGATGGATATTGATGACATTAGATCCACTTGCAACAACAGAATCAACGGGTTTATAGGCATGG
The DNA here is from genome assembly GCF_033097525.1 of Sphingobacterium sp. UGAL515B_05. Taxonomy (NCBI): domain Bacteria; kingdom Pseudomonadati; phylum Bacteroidota; class Sphingobacteriia; order Sphingobacteriales; family Sphingobacteriaceae; genus Sphingobacterium; species Sphingobacterium sp. UGAL515B_05. The sequence continues at coordinate 140,507 of NZ_CP109907.1, forward strand.
TAATACCGTTCATTCCATTGTGCTTCCGTATTGATCGGGTGAAAAGGGGTAATTAGCAGGTTAAAATTGTAATAAAGCACATCGCCTTTTTTGAGTTCACGGGCTCCGCTGTAACTATTTACCAAAACCGATTTTCCTTTCAGGCCAATATCAATTCCCCCTTTATTTTCATTACCCCAGGACTGTGGCAGCACAAGCGGCTTTTGAAGATAAAAATTCGTATTGAGCGGCCGAGAATAATGCTCGTCACGGAGTGAAAACTGGAGTCCGGCATCTACAGCACCTATCCAACCACCATCCTGATTTTTATGGGCTACATCCCATTTCCAGGTAAGCTGTTCGGGCCTCTTTCCTCCCTTTTGCCCGAGTCCCATAAAATAATCCGTCTTATCGGGCATCATCGGGATATGCATCGTGGCATCTTTTAATGACAGGTCCTTTAGCGCCGTGAGCTTGACCACATAATGCATATAGCCATCAAATTCCAATTTACCCTCTACTTCCATTGTCAGATCGGAAGACTCATTTTTGGCTGTCCAACTATATTCACCGTCACTTTTGGTTTCAAATCGGATCCCGCTTGGTTTAAGTTGAATTTCCTTTCCGTCTGAAGCACTATAAAAATGAAAATGAAGCGGTTCGAATAAGAGGTTATTCGCCTTGGACGATATTTCAGTCAATTCAGGCGTAAAAAACGTGCTGATCTGTTTTGGAAAACCACTCGCATGGAGTTTCACCTCGCGGCCTAAAATATGTAAGGTAGAGTCCGCTTTTAATTCAATAGCTGTATAAGGCGCAACCACTGTGTTTTTTTGGGCCAATGTCGAATTGAGCCATGGTAGTCGCGTCATTTTCCATGGTTGATCAACACCGGATATATCACCTGGAGCATCTGAAACCCTTATTTCCACATTGACCTGTTTCGCTGCTGTATTTTTAGGTTTCACCGTGACTACGCCATGGTAGGTTCCACTTGCAGTAACCTCCGGAATCTGTATACCGCACCACAGGGCTTGAACTTTATCTTTTGGTATATCAACCTGGAGTGCCATTGCTTTGCCGGTATAATCCGTACCTTGGGTATTGATACAATTCAGGCTATTCGCGGGAATAATAGCCCCATCACTTGCTTTAAAATCCGAGAAAGAAATTTGGATTTCATGGAGGTCCTGCTTTGGAGACCATACCCCGAGTTGAAATGCATAAAATTCACCTTTCTGCCCTGTGCCCTGCAACTTAGTCATGGCTTTACCTTTCATAAGCCAGCGTTGCGGAAGATTGCTTTCCATCTTAATCGGAAACTCCCGCAGTTCAGGAAAAAGATAATATGCGGCATTCGCATTCCTGCTCACAAAGCCTCGCACTTCTTCGGTACTCGCGATCAGTTCCATCGGATCATTACTATTGTATTTATCTACAGCATCAAAGCGTGCAACAGTAACTCCTTTTGAGTTCCCTGCTCCATGTTGTGCTACTTTCGCTGGTGCTGAAACGGCATTTTTAAGATAAATTGCATCCGGATAATTGCGGCTGCGGCCACCCATCTGATACGGTAAATAATAGACATAGTAAACGCCCTTCCCGGAAATTGGCTTAAACCGTAGTCCACCAGATTCCGTATTCATCCAAAGATAAGAGCTGGGTGCGATCTGCTTATTGCTGGCGCTGTCGACGATAATAATTTGCTGATTTGCCTCAACCCAGCGATTTCGCCACGGAATAGTAACCTGCACCTCCTTCTGATCCGTGTTTACCTGCAGCACTGCTCGATGATTACCCAGCTGGTCCGCTTCCCATTTTTGTGTTTCCGGAGGATAGGTCAATTGCGCCCGGGCCGAGTTTGCGCATAAGGATACGGCAAGGATAATTGCCAGCTTATAAGAGGCTGTTCTTTTTTTCATGCGAATAGTATTTATTCAAAATATTTTTGTCTTTACCAAGCTTTTGCATAAGCCTGATACGATTTACAAGCTGCACTGCTTCCCTAACATGAGTCTATAGTGCAGCTACTTTTATTGGTCAATAAGAGGACTAAAATTAAGTTTTATTCCTAACATCTTAACTTAGTTTTGTCTGTATTTATGCCAGGTTTCCTCAGGCACATAAATAGCGCGATACGGAATAAAATAAGCGTTTAATTCCCAAAGCACTTTTCCTGTTTTATCCGTCACCAATACACTACCTGTTTTTGAGCTAGTCTGCAGTAAATTACCATTATCCAGTTCATAGGCACTGCCCATTCTTGCTGTAAACTGCTTTTTAGGAATTGGGGCCGCATAAGCTACTGTTGCCGTTTTATTCTTTTGATCAAGCCTAAAAGCGATCGCCCGTGATTGCTTATTGGCTGTTGTACTGTCACGCGGAGAAAAATCACCATTGTCAAAGAGCAACAGCTCACCAGTTTTTGTGATATGCGGTGCATGCTGGAAATAAAACAGTTCCTGGTCCTTTAATTTATAATCGCCACCCTTTCCCAATTTCCAGAGAATATCACCAGTTTTGGCATCAATTTTCCAGACCTGATTTTCAATTGGTGAAGAAGTCAAATAATTGTTGTCACGATCGAAGGAAATGGTATTAAAATGAAATCGGTCATGCTTCAGGCTGTCTAATTTTTTATCCTGCTGAATATCCCATTTTTCCCAGGGAGACCATTTCTTCAAGATATTACCTTTCATATCCATCGTCAAAATCGCATCACCCCAAAGGGTATCTTTTGGATGGTTGGGCCGATCGTCGATCCTAAAATCCCGCACGATACCGACGATATTATTGTTGTGATCCATCTGCACGTCATGGTGCATGATGATCCCTTTTTTATCCAAATCGATACGTGCTATTTCTTTACCCGTAAGATCAATTTCAACAAGTACCGTCCCACCGACAAATCCGATACGGCCGCTTCTTAAATAATAACTTGCATTGGTCGATTTCTTGCTTGGCTGATTGGGTTTGTTGAATTCATCTTTACTCGCTGGAGCCAATAAGGCAAGGATAGTACCCCTTGGGGTCAAAGAAGCAAGACGCACGCCCAGCTTTTCGTCCTGCCAATACCAACGAATCGTCCCCTTACCATCCACCATGGCCATGTAGCCCGGAAATCCGCGATAACATAATAATACCATGCCATTACCTAGGGCCTTTTCATCATGAGGGTGGTCGGCCTTGATCCAGTCGTGCACCATCCATGGCGATTGCGCTCTTGTTTTAAAAGATTGTTCGCTCGATTTTATGGGAATAATCCGGTCTATGACAACCCTAAATTTATAACTTGTATTTGGTTCAAGCGTCATTAACGGAATGTTATGCTGAACAGCAGCATTTGAAACAGTTGTTTTATAAGACTGTTTATCCCCCTCTTTCCAATACTCCACATACACGGCTTCTGCCTGATTTAGTTTCACCTGAATAGCAGCGTTGAGCGGCAAATTATTGGGTGAGCTCACCTCAATATTTTCAATGTCAACCTGATGTGCATAATAATAGTAAGCAGCAAATACTGCTATAGCCACCACAATCAGTGCAATAATTGCTTTAATTGGTTTCATCTTTAAATAATTTCAATTCCACTGGTCTATCAAACAAAGCGCATTACGGTATATAATGCGCTTTAATTCGGGTTATTTAGGCAATCGCGATGGATTGGCTGTCGTCATTTCTTGATGCAAACGTGCTTCTTCCAATGGATAAGGGAAATAGCGCATGGCTTCAGTGACATTTTCTTTCAGTCCGCGGCCTTTCAGATAAGCATTGCTCACTTTTTCATAGCGGCCCAGGCGGATCAGATCCTGACGTCTTTTGTATTCAAAGACAAGCTCAAAACCACGTTCGTCAACAAGCGCATCGATCATAGCCTCCTTACTTGCAGGACTGGGGAAATCAGGATGCTTACCATATTCAGGTGCTCCAGCTCTCTTCCGGACTTCATTGATATAAGGCAATGCTGCAGCGGGTCCGTTCAGTGCATTTTCAATCTCAGCCTTGCACAAAATGACATCCGCCAAACGGAGAACCTGAATCGTCCGCCCATCCAGATAGGAGTTATTGACCATATCATAAGAATACTTTTTCGTCGCAACATTTTGCAGGAATTTTACGGTATCACTTGGTGGAGTAGTCTGTCCTTTAGCAGGCAACATGTAAAAAAATCCATATTTTGTATTCTTGTCCCGCGCAGCCTTTCCGGTGTAGTTATAATAGAAAAACTTTTTACGCGGATCGAGATCACTATATTTTCGCCAAAAATCAAGGGAAACACCATAGTACTGCCATCTATCCGGTACTTCAGGATTGTCGGTCGGACCAAAGTGATTGGTAATCTCGCCTCCATTTAATGTAGGCTCATGCAAGATGCCAAATATCAGCCCCATATCCATTTTATTATTGTCGGACCATTCCTTCTTAAAATCCGGATTCAGCGTGTATACACCTTTATCACGTAACGCTAAAACCTGATCGATATACGTTTTTGCTTTTTCATAATTGTGCGAACGCATATACATCTTTCCCATTAAGGTCAACGCGGCACCTTTTGTAGCACGGCCAATGCCCAGTTCGTCCGACCATTTCTCTGGCAAGTTATCGATTGCATACTGACAATCTTCAGCAATCTGTACATCAATTTTCTCTACAGCAACCAAGGGTTCATTGTAGCTTTCCGTCGGATTCTTGACTGTCGTTATCAGTGGTACCGGTCCCCAGGCATCTGTAAGATCCATATAAGATAATGACCGCAAGAACCTGGCCTGGGCGATAATTTTCTTCTTGCGATCGTCGGGAATAGTTACACTCTCAATACGATCAATCAACATATTGGCATTGCTGATCACCTGGTACATATTCTGATAATTAAATTTAAAATACCTATTATTATCATCATAGGTAAAGTTACTCATGCGTGTAGGATCACCTGCCGCTGTAGAAAAGCCCATATCCGTCGCGTAATCGGTGATCATCACCAGATAACCCGCATAGTATAAATAAGCATCCCCCGGATAAGGCGATAAACTCGTATAGACACCCGTCAGGGCAGCATTGATATCGCTCTCGGTTGAATAGGCATTTTTTGTCGTCAGATCACTGTATAATTTAGGGTCAAGCTTGGTACAGCTATTCAAGCTGAGGCCCAAAACAGCGGCCAAACCCGCCATACCCAAGATATATTTTATATTATTTTTAAACGTCTTCATGTCATTTCTGATTTAGATATTAGCTATTAAAATGTTGCACTTACACCAAAAGTAAACGAGCGCATCGAAGGATATGAATTAAAATCCAGACCTACCCCAGCATTGGCACTCTGATTATTTCCAGCTCTATTTTTAACCAGCGCATCATTTTCATATCCCTTGGTATCCACCTCAGGATCCCATCCAGAATAATTGCTAATCGTAAATAAGTTTTCCGCCATACCATATACGCGTATCGATTGAACCGCTTTTGTTTTCAATGGAATGGTATAACCCAGTGTCAGATTACGCAACCGCAAAAAAGAAGCATTCTCAATAAAATGGTCATTGATATAGCCACCATAGTTCATGTAGTAGAATCCATTTCTTGGAATATCCGTATTAGTGTTTGTCGGAGTCCATCGATTTAAAGCTTCTGTGGTACGTTTCCACTCCAGATTCATGCGTGTCATATTGAGCAGATCGTTTCCGACATTTCCATAAATGAAGGCCGTCAGATCAAAGTTTTTATACGCGAATGTATTGGTCATACCAAAATTGAACTTCGGATAACCACGACCGATGATCGTCCGGTCCGCTGAATTGATTGTACCATCACCGTTCACATCCGCGAACTTCGGATCGCCGGGTTTCGAATTTGGCTGTGGCGCATAGTTTTCTCCTTGTTGAATAACCCCCAGGTATCTATAGCCAAATAAAGAGCCTAATGATTCCCCAACACGAATAACCGAATAAGCTTCTTCAGAAACATTACCCATTGGTTTTGACGAAGTCAACAATTGCTCAGGCTCTCCACCCAAGCTTGATACCTTATTGCGGTTCATCGCTAAATTCAATTTTGTCTCCCAGGTAAACGCTCCGGTCATATTCTTACTGGTTACCGAAAACTCCAACCCTTTGTTATTCATCGTACCTAGATTGCGCTGTCCAGAGGTATATCCTGTGTAATAAGGCAATATACTCTTAATCAAAAGATCATTGGTTTTCTTATAATAGGCATCTACGGTAAAGGCTAATCGATTCTTAAAAAATGAAAAATCAAGTCCGACGTTATATTGCGTCGTGGATTCCCATTTTAATTTATCGTTTTCAGGATAAGTTGGGTTTTGTTTAACGCCACCCGAATTGGTCACACCATCAAACGTATAGTGCCCATTATCCATCAATCCATAAGAAGCATAATCCGCGACGCGATCATTACCCGTCTGTCCGTAACCCAACCTAAATTTTAGATCCGAAAATAGCTGCTGCTCTTTCATGAAATCCTCATTGTTGACCTTCCATGCAAAAGCTGCTGAAGGAAAGGTTCCCCAACGATGGTTGGGACTAAAGCGCGATGATCCATCACGACGTAAGGTTGCAGTCAACAGGTACTTATCAGCATAGGCGTAATTTACCCGCCCGAAAAAAGAGATGACCAAATTCTCCGCCTTAGCAGAATTTACTCCCGTAATACTAGAGGCCATTCCTAAATTATTGTATTCCAGCAGATCCGTTGAAAAACCTTTTACATTGATCCCCTTATTGTTGCGCACATATTTCTCATACGAATAGCCCCCCATCACACTCAAATTGTGTTTCTCATTAAACACCTTTGCATAGGTGGCATAAAAATCAATCAGGTTATGGGTCTCATTATAATCGGCCTGACTTGCCACACCATCATCTATCCCACCCTGATAAGAGTCTCGAGTCAGATAACTGCCCAATTGATCATGTGTTATTTCTGTTCCTGCATCCATGCGCAAGGTCAGTTCCTTGATCGGATTTACCTCAAGAAAAATATTTCCATTCAACTTGTCCCTTTGCACATCATTGATCCGTGACATCAGGTTGGCCAAGGGATTGTCACCCTGCCCCCCTGGAGGTCTTCCAAAACTTCCATCTGCATTGTAAACAGGTACCGTCGGATCATAGGTCAATATGCTATACAAAACATTTGAATTAAGGATATTTCCGTCATACACCTGCATATTTGATTTTTCCCGTTGCGCGGATAGGCTCGCCCCAGTGCGGATATAATCGTTTACCTTTTGATCCACGTTGATACGTCCCGAAATTCGATTAAAGTCTGTCGTCTTCAAAACACCCTTTTGATCAAAATAACCTATGCTCGTCAACACTTTGGTTTTCTCACCACCTCCGGAAAACTGTAAATTATGGTTTTGCAAAATGCCGTTCCGCATGGTCTCCTTTACCCAATCCGTGTTGACATCAGACTCGAGCTGTGATTTGGTATAGACTGCATATTCCTGATTTTCTTGCCCCTGAATCTCCTTATAAAGTGCATTGGCAAGATTCATATATTGCTTACCGTCGAGAAAGGTGAACGGTATAATCGGTTTCTGTGTTCCCACATAGCCACTATAGGTAATGTTGTTTTTATCCGTAAGACCACGTTTTGTGGTAATGATAATAACACCATTGGCACCTCTGGAACCGTAGATAGCCGTTGCCGAAGCATCCTTTAAGATATCCATGGAAGCAATATCATCAGGATTGATGTTGATACCATTATTTGTTGGAAATCCATCGATCACATAGAGTGGATCATTACTTCCACTGATGGAATTGGTTCCGCGAATCCGAATAGACGTGCTACCACCCGGCGCCTTTGAATTCTGGGTTACAACGACACCGGAAGCTTTACCCTGTAGGGCCTGCCCTACATTGCTCACCGCTCCGCCTTTCGTTAGTTCGTTGCTGGAAAGCGATGCAATGGCACCTGTCAGATCGCTTTTCTTTTGTTTACCGTATCCGATCACGACAACATCTTCTAGCTGATTCACCTGATCCTCCAAAATAATGGAAAGAGTGGTGGCTCCATCAGCGGAAACCTGCACATTTCGTTCTACATAGCTTTGATACCCGATGTATGAAAAAGTCAGTTCATACCCCTTTCCATTCGGTACATCTGCAAAACGAAAACTCCCATCACTCGCACTGGAAGCTGCTGTTGAAAAACTGCTGCCGGGATTTTTCAAAAGTATACTTACCCCTGCCAGCCGTTGCCCCGACGAGTTTTTGATTACACCATTTATTGTTCCCGCTAGACATCGAAAAGATAACAATGTCAAGACAAGAAAAACAAAAAATGGTTTCTTGGTTAAGTTGAAATTTACCATGATTCTATTTTTTAGGTTTGAGTATATATGTATTATGTTGTTTTTCAAGAATAAACGGATTCACCTCAACAATCAACTGCAGAATAGACGCCGCAAGATCCGTTTTGTCTTTCAGGTCCATTGTTGGATTCTTGCTAAACCGCCCCTTTATCCGATAGTTTTTAACGATTAATGAATCATAAGATATAGGTACATCAAGCTCATGATTGATATATTGAATAATATCAGATACAGCGGTTTCTTCCAATTGGAGCCAATTGGCGCTCTGGTGAATTGTTGCCGGATTGCGGTACGGTTTTTCCGTTGCGGAAAGCATAAGCTGGGCCGGTAGACTTTCCCTCGCACTCATTTTTGGCGTACCTTTGAAATTTGAAACAAGCATCTTGTTCGCCCCGCCAAAATAAATCTGTTGGCCTGGTTTCAAAATGTTTGTCTCTACTACGGACGGTTCTATCGATTCAACGCGAACCTTCCCCTCAAATAATCGGATCAGAACATGTTCAACTGCCGCATTATAATCCACGATGAATTCTGTTCCCAGCGCTGTGGTCATCAACGTGCCGCTTTCGACGATGAAAGGTTTTGAAGGATCCTTTGCTACTTTAAAATTGACTCTTCCACTGAATAGTTTAACCCGCCGAAAGTCAAGATCCGGTTTTATAACGAGCTGAATCAGTGCACCGGGTTCCAAGGTTAAAATTGAATTGTCTGCTGCAATAATTTCTTTAGGCTGAGCAGAAGGGTTGTAGTAAATTTCCTGAATGAAGCTTGCTGTTTGTAGAGGTTTATCGGTTGATATGCCCAAAAGATTGGATAAAACAAACAGGAAACCAAACAGGACGAATACAGTAATAATTCTCAACAGGCTATCGCCACCACGTTTTGACTTATTTTCCTGATTGATATAGGAAACCCAATCATCTTCCGAAATGAGATCGTCCAATAATGTCGGATCGTCATTCAGCCAGGTGAACACAAGTTTCGCTTCCTCAGCAGAACATTCATTCGCCAGGAATTTATTTAATAAGGATTTACGATTCATAACAGTTTCTATCCTTTTAGCAGGATAGGTATATAACTGTTATACGAATAGTGATGGGCTTGTCCCCTAAGACAACTTAAAAAATTTTTTAATAAATTTCAGGCCAATGCTAACGTGATTTTCTACAGTCTTCGGGGAGATAGACAATTTGACGGCAATTTCTTTATAACTCAATTCTTCAATTTTATGAAGATAAAAGACCTGTTGCCGCATAAAAGGCATTTGTGTAATCAGCTCTTTTACGTATTCTAACTCTCCTTTATAGGCAATTTGTCGTTCAAGATCTTCATATTGGGTCAGTACAAATGGTTTCTCAAACGCTACATATTTTCTATTCAATGCACGCCGGCGCAATTCATCAATCAATTTTGTGCGCGCAATCTGGAAGAGCTGGGTACTGAATTGGATTTGCTGATTCGCATTATTTTTGCGTTCCCAAACAATTAAAAAAGTCTGTTGGACGACATCTTCAGCAAGATTCGAACATTGGGTCTTCTGATACAGAAAATAGTATAATTTCCTGTACCAATAACGATAAGCTAGAAAAAACTCTTTTTCGTTAGTAGGTGCCCGCTGTAGGATTTTATTAATCATAATCTACATTTAGATAATCTTGTTTCAATGCTGTTATCCTTTTCACAAAGAACATCGAAATTGGTATCTGACAGAATTCCAATTTGATCCATCAAAATGACCTATGCTTTTTGGCTAGTTATCCAGCTCTAAAGTGATTATTTTTTATCAAAAAAACAAGACAATATTTTCAATAGAGCAATTGCTTCTATCTCTATTTTAAGCACCTTCTTTCCTAAAAGCTTTTTGGTCTCACAAGAACCAACCGTCGTGAAAGTAAACTACGGGTTCTTTCTGGTCAAAAGAAACGAATTGTAAGAAACGAATTGTTTCAAAAAAAGAAGGTATTTAGCTGATAAGAGTAAGTTCCTATCCGCTAAATACCTTTCAAAACAAAACGAACTTCTTGAAGTTGCTTGTTTTACTGATGCATATATAGCAAATTAATAACCTGTATTTTGCTTCAAATTTGGATTGACAGCAATCTGTTGACTCGGGATTGGATAAACCAATGTTTTGGGATCGGCATCCGCAGCCTTTTCTTGCCAGGCCAATAAAAATTTACCAAAACGAATCAAATCCTGTCTTCTCCAGCCTTCCCAATATAACTCGCGAGCACGCTCATCCAATAAATTATCGAGCGTCAATGCCGTCAAGTTAGTAACACCACGGTTCGTCCGAATAGTATTGACCAAACCGAGTGCCTCTGTTGCTGTTCCTGTTCCACCTCTCAGAATAGCCTCTGCTTGCATCAGCAATACGTCGGCGTAACGAAATACAACCCAGTCGTTGTTTCGTTGACCAGTGACGGCATAATCAAACGCATACTTCATTGGACGGATACCAGCTGTTTCCAGGGTTGCACCCGAGGTACGGATGGTGACTTCACGCGTGAAGACCAAAGGTGCATTCGCTGGGTTCCGCGCCATTAAGGGTTTGTTTGTACTCCAATTGTATTGCTGTCCAGCAAAAAAACCAACATTTTGACGTTTGAATTCTTTTGTTCTGTTAGAAGTCGTATCAGCTGGATAATTATAATAAATTCCCCTTCTTTCATCGGTATCCGAAAATTTATCGTAATAGTCTGATAAGGTACACCAGCCATTCCACCCCCCCGGATTCATATTATAGTGAGCAACGGTATTCCAGGTACGGTCCACATTTCCACCTCTATCTCCATTTTTATTGTATAAAGTGAAAATATTTTCGGTAGACTTCTCGTCGTTATCCGGCGCAAAATTATCAAAGTATTTGCCCTTCGCAGAAATAGTATAGAATCCCGAAGCGGTAATTTCTTTGGCTAAAGTCACTACCTTGTTCATATCGTCGGCAGCAAAAGAAGGAGCTTGTCTATTTAAAAATGTTCCCTTATTCAAATAAATCTTCATCAATAATGCTTTCGCCGCATTTTTATTAGCAACATATGCCGCTTTCGGCCCGTTTGCAGGCAAACTCGCTATAATTTCGTTGAGATCCTTCACCATATAGTCAATAGCCGCCTGTGGCTGTAACACCTCTGGTGCGATTCTAAAATCTTCAAAAGATGCTCCTTCCCGGACGGGTACTACGCCATAAAGATCCAACATATCAAACATGACCAACGCACGAATAAACTTCGCTTCAGCCCCTTGCTGCGCACTCGGATTATACCGCAATACATTGCCCGCATTATAGATGGCTGTACCCAAACTGACAAAAGTATTATTCATGTAGCCATTATCTGCATTCCAGGTATGTAAATGAATCGCACGATGCATACCATTATCATCCCAGTCGCCACCCCGTGTAGGGGCCATGGCTGCGTCCGTTGATATTTCCTGCATCACCCAGCGCTGTTCCTGCTGGTAAGGGGTGTTCAATGAATTATAAGCTGTGATCAACAAGCTTCCAGGATCCACATTGGATGTCCCCTCCTCCAATTCTCCTTTAAATTCCTCCTTTAGTTTAGTACAAGAAAATGTACTAGTTACAAGGGAGCCAATTATTCCGATATATAATAAAGTTCTTAATTTCATCTTTTTCATCCGTCTAAATTTGATTATTTATTCATCCATTTTGACTGTTAGGCATTCATACTGCCTTTGGTGTTTCATTCTTCATGAGGCGATCAGATTTATTCATTTTTATTCATTCACTAATACGTTTAAATCCATCTTGATGCTCTCCTCTTTTTATTATCTAATGATCTACAGTATACGCTTAAAGTGAGAAGTTAATCCCCAATAGGATATTTCTTGCCGGTGGATAGGGTAAATATTCGATACCCAACGAAGGAATACCATTTGTTGCACCATCTGTATTCACCTCAGGATCAAATCCTGTATACTTCGTGATGATGAAAAGATTCTGTCCAGTAAGGGATACATTTAAATTCTTAAGTGTTCTACCTACATTTCCAACACGATAGCTTAACGTAAGATTGGCCATTTTTAGATAATCACCTTTTTCAAGGAATCGCGTCGAAGGCGCAGCCGAATTGGAAGTAGACTCTTTTACAGCTGTATTAAAGAATGCTGAACCGATATTACGTGATGATAGATTACTCAATCCCAAAGTTGTCGCTGCCGTATTATTGAATAGATAATGTCCAAAAGCACCATTCATATTGGCGGCCAAAGAAAACTGTTTGTAATTTACGTTGGTAGAAATACCCAATAAAGTCGTCGGATTTGGACTGTGCATATAGAATTTATTAATTGCAGGGTCGTTGGCCGTACTGATACTACCATCCTGTCCGCGATACATGCTCATGCCTGTCTGCGGATCAATACCTTGATAATCGGCCAGGTACCAAACATTCAATGGTTGCCCATTTACCATACGTTGTCCCAATACACCTGAAAAACCTTGTCCACGCAATGCCCCTGTTTCGTAATAGCCCACTAGACCACTTACACTGTTTTTCAGGAAAGTTGCATTACCTGTCAAATCCCAAATCCAATTGTCATTTTTAATAATTGTACCTGTCAACGCGACCTCTACCCCTTTATTGACAATCTCACCATCCAAATTCACCCAGATACGCCCTGCTGGAGCTGGCTGTGCAAGAGTTTGCTCAAAAAGCGCATCTGTGGTCTTCTTATTAAAATAATCAATGGATCCATACAGACGATTGCCCCAAATTCCAAAATCAATACCCGCATTAATCGTGGTCGAAGTCTCCCATTTCAAATCAGGATTACCATAGTTTGCCTGGCTTACACTTTGATTACCAAAAACCAGTCTATTTAACGATGCCCCAGATGGAAATTCTTGGTTACCTGTTTTTCCCCAACCTAACCTTACTTTCAACTGATCAAAAATACCGGTAGATTTCAAAAACTCTTCCTGATTCACATTCCATGCTACTGCCAATGAAGGGAACATGGCGTATTTGTTGTTTGAACCAAATTTCGTTGAGCCATCCCTTCTTACTGTTGCAGTCAATAAGTAGCGATCCAAGTAATTGAATCCGCCACGCAAGAAAAGTGATTGCAATTGGTTGGTTGGGCTTCTATACGACGATATTTCCCGCGTGGAAACAGGCGTATATTGTAGATAGTCAAAATAATCTAGTCCCATGTAACGAAATCCACCGCCAAAGGAAATGTTGTTGTTGTAGTTATAATCCAAATACTCGTAACCTGCTACCGCATTGACACTCCAATCTGAATTGATTTGTTTATTGTAAGAGAGCATATGCGTCATTTGCAAGTTGGTTTCTCCGTTATTGGAAATAAAGGCCTGCTCATTGTTCACAGCTGAAGGATCAATAAGTCCTGCGCGGTACATACCTTCACGGTTTCCAGTTTGTCGCATTGCACTATAGATAAAGCGATATTCCAAATCGTCTGTAATTTTATAGTATGGCGCCAAGTTGATTACCATGGTATTTGTTGTCGCCAAATCTTTAAAGGCGTCAATACTTGTCAATGGGTTTCGCGTAGTCGAACTGACAAAGGTTAAATTGCCTTGATCGTCCCGTAATGGTCGTGTCGGATTCCATTGTAAGGCTTGGGAGATCACATTTCCTTCCGAACCGACCATCGCATTGATCGGTGCGTATTTATTATCCATTTGCGTCAAAAAGACTGCAAAATCCAATCCCAATCGTTTGTTTTCCAGAAAACGGAAATTTCCGTTAAAATTGGCTGTGTATTTCTTCAGCTGTGATCCACGAATAATACCGTTTTGGTTTAAATATCCACCTGAAAGGCGATACTTACCATACTCGGTTCCGCCAGCTACATCAGCATAGTAATTTTGCGTGATCGCTTTTCTTGTGATCGCTTTAAAGGCATCCTCATTGCCACCAAAATCAGCATTTGCGACTTCAGATGGTGTATAATATTTCAACGCTTCTCTAAATCGAGCAGCATCTAATACATCCGGATATTCCCGCATGGTAGAAACACCTGCAGAGGCTCCTACAGAAACCTCGGGCTGCCCAACTTTACCTCTTTTCGTCGAAATAATGACAACGCCATTTGCCCCACGTGAACCATAAATTGCTGTAGCCGATGCATCTTTAAGAATGTCCATACTAGCAATGTCACCCGGATTCAAGTAAGTCAAAGGATTTCCTCTATCGGAAGAAAAGCCTCCTCTTCCTTCGGGCAGAGGTGAATTGCCCGACATAGGCACACCATCCAGCACAAATAACGGGTTGTTACTGGCCCGGATCGATGAGTTTCCACGGATACGTACTGTGGTTGATCCGCCAGGTTGCCCCGTATTGTTAATCACCATAACCCCTGGTGTCTTTCCTTGTATTAATTGATCGGGACTCGTCATGATCCCCTTATTGAAGTTTTTCGCTCCAATAGTGACCATAGACCCCGTTAGATCTTTTTTACGGGCGGTACCATAACCGATCACAACGACCTCATCTAGGCCCTGACCGGCACTAGGTTCCAGCGCTACGGTGATATCGTTTCCCACAATGGGTACTTCTTTTAAAGTATATCCAATAAAGGATACTTCCAGCGTTTTCGCTTCACTGGGAACAGTAAATGTAAAGGAACCTTCCGTGTCTGTTGTTGTAGCAGCGGTTCCCCCTTTTACCTTAATTGTAGCTCCCGCCAATGGACCTTGAGTCTCATCTACAACCTTTCCCTTCAAGACTTTCGTCTGGGCAACTACAATAAAAGATACAAGCAAAAATGTAAGCGTCATTACGCATTGTGCAAGTAGTTTATTTTTCATACGCTTTTTGATTGGTGGTTTAATTGATTTTTATATCGTGCATCTAGGATACACAAATGATACTAAGTGATTTTTAATGATATTTTTTAGGCGCCAAAGCCCTTTTGAAATGCGTATAGTCTTCCCCAATAATGGCAAAGACGTAGCGCTGGGTATCAAGGCCTTTAAAGCCAAAATTCAAAACCAAAGCATCGTGAACATCATGTCTCACAGGTAAAAACAAAAACCTAACAAACTGAAAAACAAGGACACAGGACTTACCTGTCATAATTCTAGGGCGAAACATACGTTTATATTTGGTTATTATTGTTTTATAAAAATGCGGAAATCCTTGTAGCTAGTCCAATCAGAGCGTCTCAATTTTATATCAAAGCGTATCAGTAAAACTATTTTTTATCTTTTAATTGACTATTTTTAGTTCAACGTAATCAGTTTTGAAAAGAATAACCACCATACTCCTTTTATCTATCTTGCTAGCATGTATTAACGTGCAGGCACAATCGATCTATTTTAAAAATTATCAAACCCACGACGGTCTCTCTAATAGCACAGTCAAATGTATTACACAGGATGTTCAGGGTTTTCTATGGTTAGGGACAAGGAATGGCCTCAATCGCTTTGATGGCAATCAATTTAAGATATTTAGACACAATGCTTCAGACTCTACAAGTATCGGAAGTTCGTCCATTTTAAGTATACTCACAGACAGTAAAGGAGTGCTATGGGTGGGAACCACACGCGGTACCTATTGTTACGATCCTATTAAAGAAAATTTTACACCATTCAGGGGTGTACCAATCGGTGAAGTAAATGCCATACACGAATACGCCGGTTTTATCTGGTTACTTTCGAACGGAAAACTTTATCGCTATAATTCTTATACAACAGAAATAATTCCATTTGATCAGAACAAAAATACCATTGTAGCGATTACCAGCAGCAAAAAAGGCGGGTTGTGGACAACGGACAATAACAGTACCATACAACGGTATCAGGTTAATACGAGCAAATTTGTCGAAGTTGACCTTAAAAAGATCGATCGAAAAGCATTGGCAAATACTAAAACCGTTTACGCCATCAATGATTCCCTGTTGATGGTCGGTACAATCAATTCGGCCTATTTGTTTGATTTCAAAAATGGCCGGTTGAAAAATCTATTTGCAAGTCATTACCCCAATAAAGTTATCCAGGCAAACTGTATTATTCAACAAACGGAGTCGATATACTGGATTGGAACAGAAACTGGAATATATACCTATGATATCCACACAGGTCAGAGCCAGCACATCAAAAAAGATCTGCTCAATCCATTTGCCATATCTGACAATGCTGTCCTGAATTTCTATCGGGACCGTGAAGACAACATCTGGTTTGGAACATTTTTCGGCGGCTTTAACCAATACAGCAACCAATTCGACAATTTCAAAAAGTATCTATCTGGATTCGGAAAATCGGCCCTATCAGGCAATATTGTACACGATATCAAAAAAGATCGCTATGGAAATTTCTGGATAGGAACAGAAGATGGCGGCCTGAACAAAATTGATGCGCAAACACAACAAATTCAGCATTTCCTTGCCAATGGAAAAAAAGGAAGTATAGCGCATAACAATGTTCATGGCCTGGCAACAATCGGCGACGATCTTTGGGTAGGCTCCACAACACATGGACTAGACATTCTCGACGTAAAAACCGGAAAACTAAAAAAACACTATGACCGTATCGGCAAAGGCCCCCTACAAAGCAGCTTTGCTGTATGCCTCTATAAGTCCAGAGACAACAGCATGTTTGTCGGGACAGACCGCGCACTATACCGCTACAACAAAAATAGCGACAGTTTTGACCTCCTTCCTATTACCGCATGGATACAGGGCATTTATGAAGATGAATATGGTATACTTTGGATCAACACCTACGGTAGCGGGGTCTACCAATATAACCGCAGTTCGGGAGAAATTCAGCACCTGTTATCCGAACAAGGTAAACAAAATACACTCGTCAATAATTACGTCAACGGTCTATTTGAAGACAGCAAAAATAACTTGTGGTTTTGCACCGAAAGCGGCCTCTCAAAATACCGTCGTGATGGGCGCTTCACCAATTATCTGACCGAATCCGGTTTACCTTCCAATCAGGTATTCAAGGTCCTAGAAGACGACAACAGGAGCATCTGGATATCTACAGGTGGTGGATTGGTTAGACTGGACGAAGGAGTTCCGCGTAGGGTCATCTATACATCGAGAGATGGGCTTCCCGCAGATCAGTTTAATTATAATTCGGCTTACAAAGATAGCGACGGGACTTTATATTTCGGGACGATTAAAGGAATGGTTAGCTTCAACCCGACAAAATCCATTAAGAACAGCTTTATTCCACCTATATTCATCAGCGGCATTCAGATTAACAATGTGAGCGTACCGGTTCGTGAAAATGGCATACTAAAAGAATCCATCTCCCTATCAGAAGAGATCCAACTGACCTACGACAATTCCAATATTAGCTTCAATATCGCCGCCTTGAGCTTTGTTTCCCCAAAGAGCAATCCTTATCGTTATATCATGGAAGGTTACGATAAAGACTGGACCGATATTACAGGCCATCAAAAAATCTATTACAATAAACTTCCTCCGGGCACTTATACGTTTAAGTTCAGGGGTGCAAATAACAACAGCGTCTGGAATCCGAATGAAAAAAAACTGCTCATCATCGTTTCGCCACCCTGGTGGCAGTCAAGTTGGGCATACTTGCTTTATTTTTTGAGCTTCGGCACCATTGCACTGCTCGTATTGCGGTATTACTTTCTCCTTATCAAGGCCAACAACGCCCAAAAGATGGATAGTTATGAACGAAAAAAAGAACAGGAAATATATAACCTCAAGCTGGAATTCTTCACCAACCTGGCCCACGAAATTCGTACGCCACTCACGCTGATCAAGATGCCCCTTGAGAAAATAATCAATAACCATAAATTTACCGATCGCGACACAGCCAAAGACCTTGCGTTGATTGAAAAAAACACAGCGCGATTAATTCGCCTCACCAACCAATTACTTGATTTTAGAAAAGCAGAAACCAACAATATGAGCCTTATTTTTACTAAAACGGATATTAATGCACTCCTATCCGAAGTATTTCACGATTTAAATTATTTTGCAAAAGATAAACAGCTGCACTATGACCTCAGTCTCCCGCGTATCAGTCTCACGGCTTACGTGGATGAAGAAGCCCTTCGAAAAATCTTTACCAACCTGATTCATAACGCCATCAAATATGCGGATCAAGAAGTCAACGTCAAACTCCTCCCTTTTAATAGCGATGATATTATGTTCAATATCGAGTTTAAGAATGATGGTGAGCTCATTCCTTTTGAGAAAAGAGAGAAAATATTTGAACCATTTTATCGCTTAAATGAATCCGATAAAGATACGGGGACGGGCATTGGTCTTCCTTTATCCCGCTCCTTGGTTGAATTGCACCAAGGAAACTTATCCCTTGTACATCTGGAAGAGAACCGCAATATATTTCTGCTATCGATCCCAATCTTTCAGGAACAATCGCTCGACATCAAATCTTTTCAGGAAGATAATGACGATCATGTATTGCATGATAGATCCGATGAACAGGAGGAAGAAAAGCCGGTGATTCTGCTCGTCGAGGATAATAAAGAAATATTGGCCTACCTCAATAAAGAATTGAAAACCAGCTACACTATTCTACGGGCAGGGAACGGTGCCGAGGCCCTCGAAATATTAGATCAAGAGAATGTACAACTTGTATTAACAGATATTATGATGCCCATTATGGATGGTCTGGCGCTATGCAAACGCATCAAAACAGATATTCTGTATAGCCATATTCCCGTTATTTTTCTAACGGCAAAAAATGCACTGGATTCAAAAATTCAGGGATTAAAAAATGGTGCTGATGCCTATATCGAAAAACCCTTTTCGCTTGAATTCCTTATGGTACAGATACGCAACATCCTCAAAAACCGTAAAATCATCAAGAATTACCTAACCAATTCTTCCAGCTCCAACTTAATGGATATTAACGTTTCAGCACCCGACAAAGATTTTATCAGTCAGCTGAATACGGTTATTTATGAGAATATTTCAACGATAGATCTCAATGTGGATGAACTGGCCAAATTGATGCATATGAGCCGTCCAACCCTTTACCGTAAAATCAAAGGACTATCCGACCTCACACCCAATGAATTGATCAATATTTCACGATTGAAAAAGGCGGCAGAACTACTCACCCAAAAAGAATATAACATCACCCAGGTATCAACGATGGTCGGTTATACCGTACAATCCAATTTTTCAAGGGACTTTCATAAGCACTATGGCATGTCGCCAAGCAGCTATATTCTTGAAAACCGCAAGTGATGAACACCAGTTCCAGTACCAGGAAGAAGATTATTCCAATGGCGTAAAAACTGTTCCCGAGATGCCAAAAGAATATCGGCACTTGATAAAGAAAGAAATCGCCCCTAGATAAAGAAAGAATCGGGGACAAATACAAGGAGCTCGAAAATCTTATTGAAAGACGCTAGCGAAGTAAAAAGCCGTAGACGTAGAGATACCCCCTCTACGTCTACTATAATGGCATACACTTAATTCTTACGCTTTGGAACAAAGAATGCCGCCAGCAACATAAATATGCCGGCCAACAACAAGCCGTAAATGGATTGGCTATGAAAAAAATATTTGATGATCATTCCGCCAAAAAATCCACAGACAATCTGAGGTAGGGTAATGAAAAAATTAAATAGCCCCATATAAACGCCCATTTTACCCGTAGGCAAATGATCGCTTAAAATTGCATAAGGCATTGCCAAAATGCTTCCCCAAGCGATACCAATACCGATCATAGGAAGAATCAGTAGATTGGCATCTTTGATCAAAAATAATGAAATTAATGAAAGTCCACCAATGGAAAGTCCAAGGGCATGTGTTTTTCCACGCCCAAAGTGTTTAGCTATTCGCGGAATAAACAAGGCATACAAGGCCGATACTCCGTTGTAAATACCAAAAAGCACACCTACCCAATTGGCAGCCTCCATGTAGAGATCCTGCCGATTTCCTTCCCGCAGGTAAAAAACCGAATCAGCAATAGCAGGAGTGGTATACACCCACATCATAAAAAGGGCAAACCAGGAAAAAAACTGAACCCAACCCAACTTGCGCATGATAACCGGCATCTTACCGATATCATTAAAGATAGAACGCAAGCCAAACTTTGGTGCCGCATCCTGTTCAATAGCAACCGCATCCGAAAAAGTCTGAAGTTCTGTGGGCGAGTACTCTTTTGTTTTGAACACAGACCATAACACCGTTAGAAGCAGGACAAAACCACCCAAATAAAAGGAGTAGATAACATTGCTCGGTACCTGCCCGGCTTCAGAAGTTCCTGCTACATGAAAATACTTCGTCAACATAAAGGGAAGTAGCGAGCCAAGGACAGCGCCAATCCCGATTAAAAAGGTCTGTACCGAGAAGCCCAGACTCCGCTGACTGCTTGGCAGATTATCACCGATCAACGCCCGAAAGGGCTCCATCGTCACATTGATGGAAGCATCCATAAACATCAACAAGCCGGCTCCGATCCAAAGTGGCGCCAATAATGTGGTCAATAATGCCGCATTGGGCATTAAAAATAAAGTCAGGGTAGTCAACAGTGCACCCACCAAAATATAGGGTCGCCGCCGCCCCAGTCTATTCCAGGTTCGATCGCTATAATGACCTATAATTGGCTGTACAATCATCCCCGTAATCGGAGCAGCAAGCCAAAAAAGTGAAAGATGCTCCACATCAGCACCAAATGTCTGGAGAATACGGGAGGCGTTGCCATTTTGCAGCGCAAAACCCATTTGTATCCCCAGAAATCCAAAACTCATATTGATGACCTGGCTAATGCTTAATTCAGGTTTATTTCCCATAATAGGCTATCAAAATTTAACACAAAATACAATTTAATTACCATTTAACCGTTATTTCAGCAGCATAAGATAGGTTCTTTCACTGCTGAAAACTGGGTTTTATCTCCGCTGAAATACCTGATTTTTGCTTTGCCCCGGGAGCACGAAACCTTCAGTTACCGTCTGGATATGAACTGCAGTATCACTTATATTTTCGATCGTATAGCCATCGGCATCTACTGTAATCAATAAAGTCGCTCCACGAAATAACACCCGGAATTTATAGCCTTCCCATTCTTTGGGCAACATCGGATCTAAATACAATTGTCCGTCCTTAATCCGCATTCCGGCAAAGCCCTCCACGATTGTCATCCAGGTACCCGCCATCGATGTAATATGTAAACCGTCTTCGGTATCGTTATTGTAATCGTCCAGATCCAAACGCGAGGTGCGCAGATAGAATTCATACGCTTTTTCCGGCTTGTTCAATTTAGCGGCCAATATCGCATGTACGCAGGGAGAAAGCGAACTTTCATGCACCGTAAAAGGCTCATAGAATTCATAATGTCGAGCTAGGGTGTCCAGGTCAAATTGATCCTCAAGGAAGTAAAAACCTTGCAATACATCGGCCTGTTTGATATAACAGGAACGCAGAATCCTATCCCAACTCCAATGCTGGTTAATAGGGCGTTGAGATGGATCAAGTTCTGCCACAGGAATCAGCTCTTTGTCCAAAAAGCCATCTTGCTGCAAATACACATTCCGTTGCGCATCAAACGGATAATACATGTTATCGACAATGTGCTGCCATTTTTGTTGTTCTTCTGATGTTACAGCCAGCTTCGCTTTCAGCACGTCAGCATGCCCGTTGGTCAGCTGCGCCAGCTTTTTTAAACAGTCAAGTGTATATTGAAGGCACCACGAAGCAATACGATTGGTATACCAATTATTGTTTACGTTGTTTTCATACTCGTTTGGTCCCGTCACGCCCAACATAACATATTGCTGGCGATCGCCACTCCAATTGACACGCTGTGCCCAGAAACGGCTTATCGCAACCAAAACTTCCAATCCATGTGACCAGATATAATCCTGATCTCCGGTATAACGGACATAGTTATAGATCGCAAATGCAATAGCTCCATTGCGATGAATTTCCTCAAATGTAATCTCCCATTCATTATGGCATTCCTCACCATTGATCGTCACCATGGGATAAAGTGCAGCTCCATTGATAAAGCCGAGTTTAGCCGCATTTTCGATTGCCTTTTCCAATTGCTGATGACGATAAATCAACAAATTACGGGCAATCTTTGGTGACTGTGTTGCGAGGTAAAATGGAATACAATATGCTTCGGTATCCCAATACGTGACACCACCATATTTTTCACCTGTGAAACCTTTAGGACCAATATTGAGGCGCTCATCTTCGCCGGTATAAGTCTGGTTAAGCTGGAAAATATTGTAGCGTATTGCCTGCTGTGCTGCGACATCACCACTAATTTCAATATCGCTTTCTGCCCAGATCGCTTGCCAGGCTACTGCCTGTTGAGCCTTTAACTGCTCATAACTCAGCACATTCAACTGGCGTAGATTAGCCGAAGCAGCCTCTTTTAACTGAGCTGGCGGGTGATTCTGCGAGGTGACAATAGCAACACGCTTCTCAACACGACAAATTTGCGATTCGGCAAGATCCGTCTGATAGATCTCCGTCATAGAACCCGGACTTGCGACGGTATCGTGCACTTCCACGACCGCTGTTGGACCTGCTACACTCGTTTTAAGCATGGCATAGACCTCAAAACCCGTTTTCTTGGTGCGCGCTACCACAAAGGTATTTTCACCATCCCTACCCTGCGCTGTACTTTCCCAAAATTGCTCGTCATAGTTACTATCACGGTTAACGACTTCAGCATTTAACCGTGACCTAATCTCCAAAGCAATTGGACCAGAAAGCGCCTGGATGTTGTACTGCAATGAAGCTGTTTCGGAAGCAAACAGATGATACATCCGGCTTGCTTCCACCTTAAGCTGTGCTCCATCTGGCATTTCCACGACAAAACTGCGGTATAAAACGCCATGCTGCATATCCAGTCGGCGTTCAAAAGATTTAACCGTAACTTTATTCAGATCGAGCACCTGCCCATTGACCAGAATATGCAGGCCTATCCAATCGATGGAATTGATGACCTTGGCGAAATATTCCGGATACCCATTTTTCCACCAGCCTACGCGTGTTTTGTCCGGATAATAAATACCGGCCAAATACGACCCTTGCAAGGATTTCCCGCTGAATTCTTCTTCAAAATTAGCCCTCTGCCCCATCCGACCATTACCAATAGCGAAGATACTTTCCGAAAATTCATTGTGTTCGGGGCGAAATGTATCTTCGATAATTTGCCAAGGGTTATGTTTGATATATGTTTTCATCTTTTTATTGTTTTTCACTACATGATGGGAACCGAGGGCAAATAAATGATTGCCCTATTTACCGATACCATCTACATCATGCTTCCCGCTATTGAATTTCTCCTAAATTTTAAAATTTATCGACTAAGGTCCCTAAATCCGCGACGACCAAATCCGCTCCCTGAAGATGTTCCTCCAGGCCTACACCTATTACCTGCATACCGGCTGCCCTTGCTGCATCTATTCCAGCCTGAGCATCTTCCAGCACTAGGCAGTGGGCCGGCGCAATCTCCAGCACCGCAGCGCCCTTAAGGAAAACTTCCGGATTGGGTTTAGAAAGCTGCACAACATTGCCATCGATCAGCGCGTCGAAATAGGTTATAATTCCAGTTTTTACAAGGATACCCATTGCATTCTTGCTGGCCGAGCCAAGTCCAATCTTAATTCCCTTTTCCTGTAGCTTTTTTAAAAGTTCCAAACTACCGGAAAGCAGGTCGTCAGGGCTCAGCTGTTCGATCAACTCCAGGTACCATTGGTTTTTAAGCACCAGTAAGTCCGCTTTTTCAGCTTCGGACTTTTCCAGCCCGGCCCATTTTAAAATAAGCTCCAGCGATTCAATCCGGCTGACACCTTTCAGCTGTTCGTTGTCAACAATGGAAAACGAATAGCCCAAGTTTTCGGCCAATCTATGCCAAGCTTGAAAATGGTAGATTGCCGTATCCACCAACACACCGTCCAAATCAAATATTACGGCTCTTACAGTAGTATAATTAATCATTGAGAAATGAATTCTATAGAATTTTAAATTATATTAAAACTTAAGTTCCAGCACTTTAGTCTCATAAGCTTCCAATTTCAAGGTATTGTCAGCTGGAGTGGTTTCCTTTTTTTGGATAATATCTACATAGGATTTCACCTTGCTGTTTCTCTCCTTAAAACGATCCAGTTTGATCTCTTTCGCCGAGTCGTTGCAATTCATTACGACCATAACCGTCTCCTGTTCATTGTAGCGGAAATACACATACACGCCATCTTCGGGCACATATTGCATCGTTTTACCAGTTTGTAATACAGCATGTTGTTTACGATAATTGGCTAGCGTTTGAACAAAAGTCCACATATCCTGCTCTGCCTTAGTCCTTCCGTCTGCGGTAAACTTATTCAGTTTGTCACCCGCGAAACCACCTTGAAAGTCTTCCCGTAGCAAGCCATCTGGATTGGAGAAATTCTTCATCAGAATTTCCGCTCCATAGTATAATTGTGGGATGCCCCTTGTTGTCATAAGCCAAGCCATTGCCGATTTATATTTCTGCACATTTTCACCGACAACGGAGAAAAAACGATCTTTATCGTGGTTATCCAAAAAAAGCACATTTTGCTCGGGATGTGGGTACAGAAAGTCTGAGGCTAGGGTTGAATACAATTTGTTCGCTCCGGCGGTCCACTCAGTCTTTTGGTTGAGTGCATCACCTATAGCATAATTAAGCTGAAAATCCGTGACGCCCATCAGCTTGGAATCCACCTCCTGACCAACTCGTTTTCCGCCCAGAAAATAGGCCTGGTTCCCCACACCATGTACCCATGTTTCACCAAAAAAGGTAAATTTTGGATACTCCTGCAGAATGCGATCTGTCCATTTGGCCATAAAATCCAGATCATTGTACGGATAGGTATCAATTCGGAATCCATCTATTGCTGCGGTCTCGATCCACCAGATATGGCTTTGGGTCAAATAATTTTGAACGTATGGGTTTTGTTCGTTCATATCGGGCATTGTGGGAACAAACCAGCCTTTGACCATTTTCTTTTTGTCGTCTGCAGAGGCATAAGGATCAAAAACTGTCTGGTCTTTGTAAGATGTCTGTGTATAGGTAGGCCATTCATTGAGCCAGTCGGCCATCGGCTTGTCTTTTACCGTCCAATGATAACTTCCGATATGATTGGGCACCACATCAAAAATCAATTTCATCTGACGTTTATGCAGCTGTTCACCCAATTGGACATAGGTATCGTTGCTACCAAAACGGGGATCAATATGATAGGTTTCGGTGTTGGCATAACCATGATATGAAGCCTGCGGCATGTCATTGGTCAACACAGGAGTCAACCACAATGATGTCACCCCAAGATCTTGTAGATAATCCAGCTTTCCGATAATACCTTCCAGATCACCGCCATGACGCAGATACATCGAGTCTCGGTTTAAACTCATATCCAACATGCCTTTCACCTGGTCATTTCCTTTGTTTCCATTGGCAAAACGATCGGGCATAATCAGGTAGATCAAATCAGCACTGTTCACACCCTGTGCTTTTATTTTTTGATCTCTCTGCTTCAACTCATAACGATAGGTTAATTTTTTCTTTCCCTGACTAAAGGTAAAAGTTGACCATCCTGGTTTGGCCGAAGCAGCCACCTTGACATCCAAAAACAGGTAGTTGGGATTTTCCACGCGATTGACCTTGATAAGTTCTATCCCTTTATCCTCCACCTTTACCTCGCTTTTCCCTATCTGAGGTCCATAGACAACAAGCTGCAAGGTCGGGTTTTCCATCCCTACCCACCAGTTTAAAGGTTCTACGCGTTGGATGGATTGCCCCATTAAGGGGCTCCATCCAAGCACCGTTAGTGCCACGAATACTGTGGTAATCTTTTTATTTCGCTTAAACATCGTTTTTTATTTCTTCGTCAACGTATAGGTATTTGCATTGAAATCCACGACGATATCATACGTACCGGCATTGGCAACGGCGATATTGGCCCCGCCGGCAATCAGACTGCCGTTAGCTCCGCCGAAATTTGTTCCCCAATCGTGGTTTTTACGGAATTTGATTTCGCCTGCAGTCAAGCTCACTGTGAGCTTCCATACCTGATTGGCATTGTCGAATTTCATATCCGTATCGGCGTCCCAGCCTTTCGGTGTGGCACTACCAATAATGCCCCAATTGTGATCTTTAAATGAAATGGTATTTGCGGTCGTATTGACTTCTATTTCCAGATTTCCTGCACGTGGCGCTTTTATATTTCCACCGCCATTAAAAGCGAGTTTACCATCTGCAGTTTGTCCATAGGAATTCGCCCAATTGCGCTCTGTCGTAATCTTAAATTCCGAATTCGCTTCCGGAAAGGAAATAATGCCCGTGTAGATGCCATTGCTTGTTGGTGAGACTATTGATTCAGCCGTGGCCGGATCCCATCCCTGATAAGCCCCAGGAACATACAAATAGCTGGTCGAAGCGTATGGAGTTGCCTTAAGACTTGCCAGAGCCGAAAATACAGCTGCTATTTTAGTGTTGATACTCGACTTAAGTCTAACATCGAAATCAGACGCCGTCCCTGTCGGTACACCAAGAGAAAGCAGGTAACCATTCAGTTCGTTGCCTGTAAATCCCAAGCTTGTCCGGCCGCTTGGGATCACTACTTCTTTTATTGTTTTAAAATTGTCTCCTTTAAGGCCAAACTGGAGTACATTGGTTACCGCAGCTTGAAAACCAAAGTCAGGCAGCAGCATATTGAGATGCAATACCGTATCCTTTGCGTTATCTTTTGACAAGGTTACATTCGTTTTATCGAGGCTTAAAGTCGCTGGCTTTATACCCTCCCCGCTAGCCAATATAGCGCGTGTCTCATCCTTTTTACAACTTTGGAACGCCACTATAAATAGCAGCATGATTCCGATATAGTGTCTAATTTTCATCTGTTTAATTTATATTTCAGAGTCTGTTGGCCTATCAATTGCACCCCATGTAATTCCATCAAGCCAAACAACTCCAATAGGATACTCAATTAATTATAACCTGGGTTTTGAACAAGATTTGGGTTAGCAATCAAATCTGCTGCGGGAATAGGAAATAACACTCGATAGCTTTCCACTGCCTGTCCAGCCAATACACCACCTTTAAAAGGCCATAAGTAATTATCACCTGTAAATTTGCCGTACCGGATTAAATCGGACCTTCTAAATCCTTCCCAGTACAATTCTTTCACACGCTCATTGAGAATATCATCCAAAGAAAGATTCGTTAAGTTCCCACTATTGTTGCCATAGGCACGGACACGTAATTTATTTACGTAATCAAGTGCCTTGGCCATCGTCCCCCCTGCTCCTCCACGTAGTGTCGCTTCGGCATAAATCAAATTCATCTCTGCCAGACGGATTAATGGAAAGTCTACCGAAGCTACAAAGCCTTCTGCGGCTGTTGGAGCCGACCCATCCTTATTGACATTGCGGAATTTGGTCACGGCCAATCCCTGTTTATAAACAGCAATATCTTCAATCTTTACACTAGTATTCAGATGAAACATAGCTCGCTTATCCGTTGTACCGGAGTAATCACCAAAGATCGTCGCAATATTATCGCGTACGCGGTTACCTGCCCATCCACCACCGGGTACACCAAAAGAAGTCGGATTCATTGTTGCATCGATAGCAGCATTGATCAGGTAAGTCGTTCCACCTTTACTTTGTGTTTTGGTACCATCATAAGGTAGGTAAAAAATAAACTCAGGATTGTTGACATCATTATCTGCATAAAATAATTGACGGTAGCTTGTACCCAAACTATAACTCGAGTTCAGCGCCTTTTCCGCATAAGTAATGGCTTCGGCATATTTCTTATTGCCTGCTCCCAGATACACCTCAGCATTAAGATACAATCTTGCCAATAATCCCCATGCTGCGACCTGGTCGATACGTCCATAAACATTCTGCTTGGCACCTTTCAGTTGATTAACGACCTCCAAAAGTTCCTTTTCTACATATGCAAAAAGTTCAGCTCTCTTTATTTGTGGAGGTGGAACTTTCCCAACGGCAGTTTCTTCCGTCACAAAAGGTGGGTTTCCAAATAAATCAAGCAGTACCCAATAATTATAGGCACGCAAAAACCTCGCTTCAGCACGATAGTAAGCAATTTCGGTTTTATCCGCATCCGAGATCCCCCGGCTGCTCAGTTTTGCATCGGTGCTTTCCCTCAAAAATTCATTGACAAGTGTTGCACTATAGATACAGCGCGTGTATAAACCACGAAGCATGGGGTTGCTATCATCAAATTTCAGGTAATCCAAACCACTCACCCCGCCATCATTGAGCCAAGCACAAGCAGCCTCGTCTGTTGTCAGCTCCTGTGCATTCCAAAACAGACGTAAGAAATCTGACGTACCTGCATCCAGACCTCCGAGATCAGTATTGTTTGGTCCCGAAGTACTGGTTAGAGCCAAAGAGCCGTACAATCGTGCAAAAGCCATCGTATAGCCATTGAAATCTTTATAGGCCACGTCCGCGGTAACATCATTGGTCGGTTTAAGATCTAAATCTTTATGACAACTCGAAAGCGATAGCGCCATTAAACAGACCGTTATATATTTATTTAGTTTTTTCATGTTGTTTATGCTTTAAATCAAATTCTTTCAGTTTAAAAATTGACATTCACTCCGAGTACATAGGTACGTGGCCTAGGGTAAAAACGATCATCAATACCATTCGATATTTCAGGATCCACACCTTTGTACTTTGAGATTGTAAATACATTTTGAACAGTCGCTGAAATGGAAAGCATTGCTTTGCTGTTACGGATAAAATGACCAACCTGGTAAGCAACATTAACGTTGTCCATCTTTAAAAAAGATGCATTTTTGATGTAATAATCACTCAATAACTGCTTTTCTTTGAAATTGGTATTCAAAAAGTCTACAGGGGCATTGTTGATCACCAAAGATGCCTGGTCAATCACATTGTAACTGCTTCCAAAGTTGGACGAAACGTTATCGTAGACATAGTTATCCAAATTGGCTCTTAAGGTCGTACTTGCAGACCACTTCTTGTACGAATAGGCTGCCGAAAAACCGATCAGATATTTAGGCAAAGGAGATTTATACATATAGCGATCGCTATCACTAATGACACCATCACCATTACGATCCACATATAGCCCCTCTACTGGTTTTCCTGCGTCATCGTAAACCTGTTGATAAACCCGAAAACTATAAGGTGTATACCCAACCATATGAGCCTGAATATTATTGCCTGTACCACCACGGATACCACCTGTTTCGATCATAAAGTTAGGATCGTCCGATAGCGTCAAATTGGTTACTTTACTTCTGTTGTAGGTGAGGTTAATACCAAGGTCCAAGGTTGAATTTTCTGTTTTAATAGGCAACACATGGAGATTAAATTCAAGACCTTGATTTTCCATGTTACCGACGTTAGTCAGTAGAAAATTACTAAAGTTGGATCCCACCGCAATTGGAATAGTGCTCAAAAGATCCTTGGTTTTTTTCGAATAATAATCCACACTACCATAAATACGATTATTATTAAAACCAAAATCGATTCCTGCATTATAGGTTGTCGTACTTTCCCAACGGATATCACCATCGTACACCACTGGTGAATACAAATAAAAATATTCATTGCCGAAACGGTACATGGACTGATCCCCACTAATCGTATAATTAGGCATATAGGAATAATTGGCTATTCCATCCTGTTGTCCAGTTTTTCCATAGCTCAATCGAAGTTTCAGATCTGAAATTACGCTGTGATCCTTCAAAAATCCCTCGTTTTTCGCACGCCAGGTAAAACCTACCGATGGAAAATATCCCCAACGATTATCGGGGCTAAATCGGGAGGAACCATCGGCCCTTAACGTTCCAGATAGTACATAACGATTATCGTAGGTGTAGATCATCCGCCCATAATAGGAAATCAGCAGATTTTCAGGCCTATCAAAAGGGAGGTTCACCGAGGTTAAAATATCACCGGCTTCATTGGTGCGAGCAAAATTGTAGGACTTCGTACTATTCTTATAATAGCCATAGCCCAAAGTCGCATCGATATTACTTTTTATGGTAGGCAATTCCTTATCGTATTTCAGATAGAATTCCAACACTTTATTGTTAATATCTGTTTTATACTGTGTACGCTCACCACCTTCATTAAAATTACGCGCTGCAATAGCAGGTGTCAGGGTATTTCCCTTAGCGCGCGCTAAGTCATAACTTACATTCAGATTAGCATGGAGCTCGGGTAAGAAATGCATGCTGTAGTCTAACTTTGCATTTCCCGTACTCCGAAAGACATCGCCTATATCTTTGCGCAATTCCAGCAAAGCCAGTGGATTTCTGGGTGAATTTGGATTCGGTTTCCCCCCCTGTATCCATTCGTAATATCCTCCGAAGCTATTTTTATCATCAACATAAACCGGTTGAGTCGGATCAAACTGAATAGCAGAACCAATTGCATCCTGTGTTGCAAATTTGGATTTCGACCAGGTTGCGCGCGCATTTACCTCTACCTTCAAATGTTTGTCAAAAAAATTGGGTGTCAAAGCCAGCGACGTTGCTGTCCTTCTCATGTTGTCATTTTTCAATACCCCATCCTGATTCATATATCCAACCGATACACGATAAGGCATCTCGGCAACTTTTGATGCAATATTGATATTATCATCTGTTGTAAATGCATTGCCATAAATCACATCCTGCCAATCGGTATTCGCTGTTCCCAATAGCTTCTTCATTGCGTCGGTTCCATTTGCATTGACATAATCACGAATCTGATCTGCAGACAATAGATCGACTTTTTTGGCGACTGTCGCCAATGAATTCTGTGTACTAAAATTCACCTGCGTACCGGAGCGGCTACCTTTTTTGGTCGTAATCATAATCACCCCGTTCGACGCTCGCGAACCATAGATAGCTGTTGCATTGGCATCTTTTAAAATTGTAAACGTCTCGATGTCATTCGGATTGATCATACTTAATGGGTTGGCTACGCCCGGCATACCACCACCAGCCAATGGAATTCCATCGACGACAATTAACGGATCATTGCTGGCGTTCAATGAAGCTCCGGTACGGATGCGGATTGTGCTTCCTGCGCCCGGCTGCCCCCCACTTGTTGTAATCTGTACGCCCGGAACTTTCCCCATAATGAGTTGCTCCGGCGAAGAGATCTGTCCTTTTTGAAAATCTTTTGCAGATACTGTGCTGATTGAACCCGTCAGTTCACTTTTCTTTTGTGTACCATAACCAATCACAACAACCTCTTCCAGTGTACTGCTATTGGATTTAAGGTAAAGGTTTAACGGATGCTGTCCATCGTTGACCTGGATCAAGGTATCCAAGGTCGCGTATCCGACCATACTTACTTTCAGACGTAATTTTCCTGTTTGTAGTCTATCCAAGCTAAAATCCCCATTCGCATTGGTAGACAGTGATTTTTGAATATCCTCGAAGCGCAGTGTAGCACCGACCAAGGAACTCCCCTTCTGGTCCATTACTCGCCCTTTTAGCGTTGCCTGTTGCGCAAATGCCGAAGCACTTACACCGAGTAGCATGCTCAGAGCCCAAAATGGACGTGATAGCTGTTTGTTCATAAAATAACTGTTTATTTATTTAGTTTTGTTTTGCTTATCAATTGGTACTGCCCAGGGAGGAGACTCAATTTTGACTGGCCAGACCAATTGAGCTCTTTTCCTGTAAAATTATCGACCCACTGCCCCTGCAACGCTGCTGGCAAGGCCAAGTCCACACTTTCTACCCCAAAATTGCCAAGTACCCCTACTTGTTGTCCCTCCTTTTCGAGAACAAAATATTTAACGGCATCTTTCATAGCCGAGGTTATAATTGTCCCGTTTTGGAAAATGCTATTTTTGGTTTTGAAACGCGTGAGTTTGGCGTAAGTCTCAAAGAGTTTTTTGCGATCATCTTGTTGTAGATAACTCCACAACAATGGTTTTTCGCCTGTGCGCCCATTTTCATCGATAGATACATCATAGCCGTATTCACCAAACTGCCAGATCATCTTAGGTCCGGGCGAAGCCAATAAAAACACGGCGGCCTGTTCCATACGCTTTAATGCCGTACTGAGGTTCCTGATGTTATAACTACCTGATGAATTGCCATAATTCAGGCATTTGAACAGCAACCGCTGTTCGTCATGGCTTTCCATATAAGACACAAAAGAAGGTTGGGACATGCCGTGGCCCGAAGGGAATAATCTGCCTAAATCCGAGCCGTTGTTGGCATTCCAGCCCATCGCCGCCTCATTGAAGACCGCATTCATGTTGTTCCATAGCAACATCCCGGATTGTGCAAGTTCGGCCTCTTCCTGATCTCCACCAAGATGTTCGAGAATAATATAACAGGAAGGATCGATGCTGCGAATATGCTGCTGGTAGTGCTTCAAGATCGCCACACGTGACGCATCGTAAGCATTCCATGCACTTAAATCACTTTCTGAAGTACCCGAATTTTTCTGTGTAAACCCTTTAGACAAGTCAAATCGGAACCCATCAATCTTATACTCCTGCATCCAATAGGTCAATACATCCTTAACAAAGGTCTGTGTGTAATTACTTTCGTGGTTAAAGTCAAAGCCAACATTGAACGGATGCTTGGCTACCGTATTGAACCAAGGACTATTGCTCGCAACGTTGCCCTGCTCAAAATAAAGCTGTACAAGCGGGGACTGACCAAAAGCATGATTAAAAACAACATCCAAAATCACGGCAATACCATTTTCGTGACAAGCGTCTACGTAGGCTTTCAAGTCGTTTTTCAAGCCATAGTATTTATCCAACGCGCGGTGGAAAGAAGGATTATAACCCCAGGTCGAATTCCCCTCCGATTCCTGAACAGGCATTAGCTCGACCGCATTTACACCCAGCCTTTTTAAATAAGGCAAAGAATCTTTCAATGTGGTATATTGATGTTGTTTGACAAAATCACGGACCAAGAGTTCGTAAATAACTAAATCACCTTGAGCTGGCTTATTAAATAGCGTGGTTTTCCATGAATAAGACTTCGCAGGGAGATCCAACACCCCAACTATTCCGTGCGCCGCCGCGGGATAAGCGGGTACAGCCGCCGCGGTCAGTCCGAGTACGGCATCGTTTTGCGGATCAAGAATCAGCTCAGCATAGGGATCAGCGATATTCAGTTGACCGTCCACCAAAAACTGATAAGTATGTTTTTTAGAGAAATCCAGATTTGATACGGTAACCCACCAGGTTTTTCCATCCGGTGTTTGGCTCATCGCATAGGCTGGTAATGCTTTATAGTTGTTAAAATCGCCCAAGAGATACACACTCGTTTTTAATGGCGCCGTGAGCGCAAAACTGACCTCCCCTTTTTCCCTGTTTATCGTTGTTCCATTTGGATTGATGCCGATCGGGAGTGCAGCGATGGCAGGTTTTGACTCCACAAATAACTGGGCTTTACTGGAATATATTTTACCCCCAGCTTCAAGACGTGCTTCAAGCTCGTGTAGGCCATTACTTTGTAGACTGAGCGATTTTTCTAATGACAGTACCGCAGAAGATTCAGCAAGCAATAAGCCATTATCCCAGATACTGATTTTTCCGGACTGCGTTGCCTGTACTTTTAACTTCAGATTATCTCCAACAGTGTACATCTGCTCCAGGGTAATGGGATCTGTGGGTTGCAGCGTAGGTGAAACAAAACGAATGGCTTGCGTATTGCTCGTTACAAGAGGAAGAAATAGATCTGAATTATTTTTGTTTCGTTGGACCAGTGACCCATTACTATTGCGCACTAAAAGTGCCATCTGACCAAATTCTCCACCATTTGTCAGGTTAAAAAATTTGGAGGGGGTAAATGTGAATGAATATAAACCAGCAGAAACAAATTTAAGTTTATAGGCATTGTCATTCTTAGACCAATCTGTCGCGACATGTTGCCAGCTACCCCCACTCACAGGAATCAATCCTGCGTGTAGGTACAGATCGGTAGTGCTACCTTTTAAAGCCGCGTTTCCTTTCGAAAGATCAAATTGCAAGGTGATTTCCTGATCCCAATAGATAAATGGGGCGGAAAGATTGAGCAAACCAGATCCCTGCTGTTCAACAACGGGAGCTTGCTCGACATCCACGATATCTTTCTTATTTGCACATGATGATAATAGGACAATCACCCAGAGACACCCTATTAAACGAGAGATATGCTTCCCCATCGATAATTAGCTTTACTTGGAATCTGAAATTGGGAACGTTCCCGAAATCAAGGTAAAAAGAAATCGCTTGTGGCGATTTGCTGGATTTCCCTATCCAATATTTTATACAAATTGATTATTTAAATACTTTCGGGAATGTTCCCGAAAGTATTCAAAGCTAAATAATGGGATTACAAAAAACAAATATTTTTTTTCTTATTTCAGGCTAGATTTTTGAAAAATAAGCTGGGAATCAAGGTAAACCGAATTAGCAAACTTACTATTTTCAGGGTCTTCCATCTTATCCAATAGGTATTTTGTTACTAATTGGCCCATTTCATAGGCTGGTTGTTTCACTACGCTCAGTGCCGGGTCAATCAGATCGGCGATATCCAAACAAGAAAAACAAATGATTTTAAGATCTTCAGGAATCCGAATTGCAAGCTGCTTGGCAACCCGTATACTCGAAATAGCAAGACGCTCTACCGAAGCAAATATGGCATCGGGTTTCTCCTGCTCGATCAAGTCGGCAATATCTTTCATATTCTGATCAGCATCATTCACCGTATCCAAAATAAGCGCTGGTCTGATCGGAATCCCCACTTCCTGCAGCGCCTTTTCGTAGCCATCTTTACGCACCTTACCGATGGAGACATTCGGATTGATTGCAAGATAAGCGATCCGTTTACAGGCATTATCGATCAGGTGTTTGGTTGCCAGGTAAGCCGAATCAAAGTCATTACCCGTAATGTACCCCCCCTTCCAATCGTCATAAGCACGGTCAAAAAACATGACCGGTATTCCCCGTTCCGCCAAAAGTTGCAAATGCGAATGGTCTTTCCCCTCACCCGAAGCCGAAATAATAACGCCATCCACCCGCCCATTGGCCAGTGAACGTACGATTGAGGCTTCATTTTGCACCTGATGATCCGTCACATAAATCAAGGTATGATAACCCTTGGAGCGCGCCACAGCCTCTATTCCTTTGATGGCCTGCGAGAAAAATTTATTGCCAAATTCGGGAATAATAATCGCAATGGTCAGACTTTTATTTGCCTTTAGACTACTTGCATAAACATTCGGCGAAAAACCGATTTCTTCGGCCATAGCCAAAATCCGAGCTTTTGTCGCTGGATTAATGTCCACGTTATCCCGAAATGCACGGGAAACGGTCGATTTTGATAAGCCGAGTTTTTTGGCCAGATCTATTATTGTTAATTGCGACATATCAAGATTCCCTTTGCTGTTCGAATGTAATAATTGCTGGATACAAATAAAGCAATTATCTGTCCAGAATAGCAAATTTTCTTTTTTTAAGAAAATGCCGGAAACTTTATTTTCTTTTCAAGTTCTTCTCGCCACTCATCTTGATGTGCCATTGTTTCGTTGATCTTGTCACGATAATAGATCTGATACCAACTCTGTTTATGAAAACCTTTAATCGCCTTAAAAACACGTTCGGAATGAATCATCAACTTCTTAAAAAACTCCTCTTTCGGTTCGCGATGTTTGTTTAATATCTGACTTAACGACACAGGTGAAATATCCAAATCTTGTGCAAACTGTTGTTGTTTTTCGTATATGGTATTAATATAGATATTTAAAAATGACGTAAACTGATGTTCTATATCACTTTCACCGGAGTTCAAGTACTCATCAATCTGCAATTTTAGCTGCATTAATTTTGCGCGCATTATATCCTGCTCGGATGTTCTAGCTATCCTATCCCTTCTCGCCTGCATTAACAGTTGAGCATCCTTTTGTTTTTCCTCCTGCGAATTATACCTCGCGTCTACGCCATATTCGACCGTATCCAAGAGCTTTGTTTTTTTAGTTATCATGGTCATAAAATTCAATTAACTCAAAAATCTCCGGAATCTCCAAACTAAGTGTCATTCCGGTAATATTCATTTTATATTTGTCGATATAATGCTGTGCGATCTGGGTTTTGGGTCGTAATGAAATACATGCCCATTCGCCAAAATCGCGTACGGCAAGTTTGGCTACGTATGTCAACAAATTCCCAATAATCCTATCGTATATTTTAGCTGCCCCTACATTTTCTATTGATGCGGTTAATAACCTCACATGGATCCGCATCTCCTTTGGAATTCTTTCAAATGAAATCAAGCCCAATATATCGTCTTTCCCTTTAATTGTCAATTTGAATATTTCAACGGCAGCTTCTTCATCTCAATTGAAGAAATACCTACCTGCTGGTAAGTTTTTGAAATCACTTGTCACAATGGGAGCAACTTCGATTAAATAGGATTGATTCGTAGCGACTTCAATAATATTCATAACACGAATATAGCCAAAAAAGTTTACATTATTTGTAAACTTTTATTCTAATATTGGATAAAAATAAATGGAGGCTAACTTAACAACTCACCTCTAAATGCTTTCTGCAATAACTGAAAAAGTTCCTCGGACTTTTCGGCCTTGGCCTGTTTGATCCGGTTGATAAGCTCTATTTTTTAGCGAAGGCTTCTGGGAGCGATAATAGAGGAAAAATAAATAGGAACCTTTAAATTCACTCATAGCTGGAAGCAAGTGACATTCTTGATAATTTTGGTTGATATAACAACTTCGAATGCCAATTTTGACCTCTTCAAAATTGGCATTATTTAACATTTCTTTCGGACTTTGTTCGGTGCTTCTTCGGTGCTTGTTCGGTACTTCTTCGGTGCTTCTTCGGTTGTGAGCGAATAAATACCGACTAAACTCCGAGTAACGTCCGTTTATAAAACGAGTAAATAGCGAAGGTGACTAAAAGAAAATAGGAGTTCAGACTTGTCAAGTAGGCAATTCGATTTCCACACCCTTTTACTGCCCAAAACAGGGTCATTCGGGATTAAATTGTTGTAGATAGATTGATCAATAAACATACAGACCTGACAAAAAAATCTTGTCAGGTCTGTATCGAAAACTTGTCTTAAAGGCTAGAACTTTCTAAAATCCCATTCCCCGCGATAAGGGCGACTGCGCATGAGATTAGCATAGTCATTGTCGAACTGTTCTTTTTGTGGATTCCATTTTAAATCCTTTTGAAGTTCATACGCAATATTGATGGCATTGCACACCGAGCTCGTCCGGTGACCTATTTCAACATCACAGATAGGCTTACTTCTTTTTTTGATCGCATCAACCCAGTCCTGATAGTGATTATCACTATAATACAAACGACGATCAGAAGATGTCAGCTTAAGATTTGCCAAATTTTCCGGGTTCGAACGGATAAATTCGCGGCTTACTTCAATCTTACCTTTTTCACCAATAAATTGGATCGCATTATGTACTCCCCACTGCACATGGTTTACACGAACGCCATTGGCATAGCTAAACGAGAGCCCGCTATTGCTGTTGGCCTCCTTGGGTGGATTAAACTGAACAGGGCCCGATTCATCCATGCCCAAGGCCCATTGTACGATGTCAAACATATGTGCTCCCCAATCGGTGATGTAACCGCCACCAAAATCACGGTAACCGCGCCACCAGGCCCATTTATCGTCTTCCAAAGGTGGGCTTAATATCGGATTATAACCCCGATATGATGAAGGTCCTACCCACATATCCCAATCGAGATAATCGGGGGCTGGCATGGAGGGAAGGTCACATTGTTTGACCGGTTCGCCCACAGAAACATTGATTTCCTTTATTTTGCCGATATAGCCATTGAGAACCAGTTCTGCTGCCTGTCTAAAATTATAGGAAGAACGCTGCATGCTGCCCGTCTGAAATACACGTTTATATTTTCGGGTTGCATCGACCATGGCACGACCTTCGGCAATGGTCAATGCAAGGGGTTTCTCACAATAAATATCTTTGCCAGCTTTAGCCGCATCAACTGCAATCTGCGCATGCCAATGATCGGGTGTAGCAATGACAACAGCATCAATATCTTTCCGATCCAATAGTTCCCGATAATGATGATAGGCCTTGATCTCGGTCTGTGCTTTTGACAATTCCGTCTGTTTTTTCGTTGTCGCTGCAATAAATGCAGCTAATTTTTTTCGGTCTACATCGCAGGCAGCCAGACTTGCGATTTCCTTGCAGCGATTGAGGCCATTCATCAAGGTATAGGATTGTTTTCCGACACCAATAAACCCAAGATTGATTCGATCACTTGGCGCAAGAAATCCATTGCCTCCCAACACAACGCGCGGGACAATTGTAAAAGCCAAAGAGGATACAATTCCCTTGGCTATAAATTCTCTTCTTTTCATTCTTTATGGATAGTTTATTCTTCTGCACGTCCCTATAGTACTTCTTCAGTCCTTGACGGCAAAATGGTTTATGTTTGGATGATTTGTTCAGGTTTTCTTAAAGATAGTTTATTCTTGTATAGGAACCAAAGTAATCGAAGCAATCTCTGGCAAAGTATCGCCTTCGATGGCTGTAGCCTGCAAAATCACCTTCGTACTGGGCTCACCAATTACTTGCTGGGATACCTCAATGGTTCCCATGACCACTTCCTTAAATTTAGCTTCTTTTTCAGTGACAAACGTCCATGGGAGCTGCTGTCCGAGCATCGAGAGCACAATTTTACCGTGCTGATTGCTATTCGCCAGATAATTGACGAGCACACGATACTTCCCTGGTTTTTGAATTTTGATATCCCAAAAAACTTTATCCGCAAGGTCTTTCCATTGACCAATGGCGTTCGGGCGGTTTGGATCATGGGTATGTGCACCAATAATTTTTAATCCCTTTCCTTCCTGTAATTTTGCATTATTTGCGTTCATCACGATACGTCCATCTGCCTGTGTCTGGGTCAGGCTTTCCTCAACAATTGGTTTTCCCTGGATTTCGACAACAATAACCTTCGGTCCTTTCTTACTATCGAAGATATCGACAGGAATTGCTGGTTTTCCGTTTTCTAAAGTAGATTTTAACTTCATGTTAGGTGAAGCTAGGGCGTAGACAGCCGTCACTTTATTTTTGATGGGCAGATTTATTTTTCCATCGGCCGGGCGATCAAAAACATGCAGATATAGCTTTCCATTTTTTTGGGTACAATACCCCCAATCCAAGGCTTGGAAAGGACTCGCGGTGGTACCGTAAATAGATTCGCCATTGACCTTCATCCATTCCCCGATTTGCTCCATAATCCGCACCGCAGGTTCAGGAATGGCACCGTCACCATCAGGTCCGACATTTAACAGGAAATTCCCTCCTTTACTCACCGTTTCCACAAATAATTGCATGATCTTGGGAAAACTTTTCCAATTTTGATCATGGGCGCTATAACCATAACTTTCATTCATGGTATGGCTCACCTCCCAGTACATACCCGGCAAACCTGTTGGTGGAATATATTTTTCGGGAGTTCCGATATCACCATTCTTATTTTCGAGACCGTTCCAAAATCGATTATTGATAATAATATTGGGCTGCCATTTGATCAGGTCTGTCAAAATATGCTTTGTCCCCCAGGCTTCGCCCTCATGCTGTTTGCTGCTGAAATCGGGCCACAGCATGTCCAGCCGCCCATAGTTTTGTGCAAGTTCCTTGATCTGCCCATAGAGATAGGCTTTGTAACGTTCATGATCTGGCTGATGCTTATTCACATTCGGGTTCAGCTGAAAAGCTTCATAAGAATCGGGATGCTGCCAATCCAGGAGCGAATAATAAGCTCCTACTTTTATTCCCTCCTGACGGAAAGCATCCATAATTTCGCGGTAAAGATCTCTTCCTTTCGGCGATAAATTTGCCGTACCCGTAACATCATTTTTCAAGGCATAAGGTTGCTGGCTATTGAACAGGCTAAAGCCTTCGTGGTGTCGGGAGGTCAGTACCATATACTTCATTCCCGTTTTTTTCGCAAGGCGTGCCCAGGACTTTGGGTCAAAAGAACCTAAAGTAAATTTTGGTTTCAGTACTTCGGCATACTGCTTACTGGGAATTTTCCCCCAGGTTTGTATCCATTCGGCATAATGTTGTGGATATTGTTTCCCTTCAAATGAACCACCTGCAGCACTGTACAATCCCCAATGGATAAATAACCCAAAACGGGCCTCTTTAAACCATTCCATACGTTTATCTTGCGTCTCCTGCCAACCTGCAACACCTTCATACGGTGGCGATTTGGTCTGTGAAATAGCAACATCGGTCATACACAGCAACATTCCCACAGCTGCTGCACACTTCCATTTAAAAAAATTGATTTTCATCATGATATAGATTTATACATAAAAGTTCATTTATTCGGATTGCAAGCTATCGCCGATCAGAAACCCAACGCTTTAATTTCATCCTGAATAACAGCATATGCTTTGCTAGCATCTTCTATTGGAATTCCCTTGGATAGCCCTGGTCGTTTATGACCTGTATAGGTCAGCCATGCGTCTTTCATCATCGTCTGCCTTTTCAAAACAAGCGTATATAACTGGCGAAGTTTTGGTTGATTGTGCAAATTGTCATCCCATGTGCTTTCAATCGGGAAATCAGGCATCAGGTGCTGTACTATTTCCTTAGCCATTAGCCAATGCCCCAACTCTCCGGGGTGCACCCCATCGGCGGCCAATTTAAACTGAGCGTCTTTCTCGATATTAGCTTCCAAGTAACGACGCATGGGAAAATGGAGGTCTATGATTTCCCAGGAATGCATTTTGGCATAGCCCATAAGCCATTCGGCATAGCGATCCAATACTTTATTGTAGCCATTGAGCCGAAGCTGCGGATCATCATGTACCGGGGGTGTCATCCATAGGATGCGCTTGACGCCCCGATCGACCAAACGTTTGTGCAAACGGATAATTCCATTTTTATAGGCTTCAAAACGGATAGCATCAAAAGGGAGATAAATGCCGTCATTCATACCGTAACAAACAAAAACAACCTCAGGTTTTATTTTATCGAGCACATTGTCCAGTCGATCAAATAGACAGGGGCGTGGAAATTTTCCATCGGCATGATTCGGTTCACTGAGTCCAGAAACGGTCTCACTTGGTAAGCCCGAATTAATAAACTGAGGTTTCCCTTTCGGGTGACTGCTCAGGAATAGGCTTTCTGTCATAGCGACATATTGCCCCGCGTAAGTAATACTATTGCCTAAAAAAAGTACTTTCTGTGCATCCCCCCAGCCAAAACTATTCGTTTTTTTCTGCCCAATAGCTTGTCCATACCATATACTAAAGCAGAGGAAAATTGGCAAAAAGCGTGTTTTTTTTGTTTTTAATAATAGATTCAACATCGTTATAATTGATAAAGCTAATAGCTGGATTAGCCTAGTTTTATTTTTAGCGCATAGCCCAAGCTGCTGTTTTGTATCTTCTTGGGTAATTTCAATTGCAATCCATGGTTATCCTGCTGGAAATCGATTTGACCAAACCCTAGAATTTCCACTGATTTCACTTTAGCCTTATTCTGGTTCAAGGACTGTACCTTGACGATTCCATCTTTGGGTACTACAAGAGCCATCGCATATACAAAATCATTCTTCTGAGTAAACCAAAAATCCAAGGCTGTCAATGATACTTTAAATCCTTCCCTTTCCCGTTGCTCGGTATCTGTTATCCGTACTGTTGTTGGTCCCTCATGCGCGATGGTCCAGGGCGATGTCCCATAAACCGCTTCGGCATTGAGCCGCAACCATTTCCCTAAGATAGCAAGATTTTTCTTTACCGGTGTGGCTACATTTCCTTGTGCATCTGGACCAATATTAAGCATATAATTTCCTCCTTTACTGACAATTTCAAGGAGCCAATACCTTAATTCATCCACATTTTTCCAATCGTGGTCATAAGATTTATAGCCCCAGGAATGGTTGAATGTTCCAATGGCTTCCCAAGGTCTGGTAAAACGCTCAGAAGAGTCAGGAATCCGATTATCTCCAGGAATGGCATAATCGCCCATACCATTGCCAATTCGCTCGGAGACAATAACACGTGGATTACAATCATACACAGTTTTATAGAATCGAAAGCTCTGTTCTGCAGTCATCAATCCCGGCATATCAAACCAGATATATTTCAACTGTTTAAACCGCGTCAAAATTTCCTTTACCTGAGGAATTGCTTTTTCGTTGAGATACGAAGCGAAAGAATTTTCGCTGGGATCCCAGAGATTGGCACCAAAAGCATCGGTTTTGGTATGAACAAGATCACGCTGTGCCTTTGTTACCGCATATTGCGCGTCGCTACCATCCCGCCAGTCGATATTCTGTGAATAATAGATACCAAAATCGAGTTTGTGCCGAAGACAAGCATCATAAAGTTCCTGAATGATATCGCGTTTAAAGGGCGTAGCCTGCTTGCTATTGAATGAACTAACCGCTGAACCATAGAGGGCAAATCCGTCGTGATGTTTGCTCGTCACAACAAGATACTTCATCCCTGCGTCCTTGGCCATTTTAACAATTTTATCGGCATCAAAAGATTGCGGGGAGAATTGATCCGCCAATTTTGCATAAGTAGACCGAGGAATTTTTGCAACCAGTTGAATCCATTCAGCAACACTCGGGCTACCCAAATCTTCCATTTTTTGCCCATTCCATATCCCTGCCGGAATAGCATACAGCCCCCAATGGATAAATAGACCAAATTTCTGCTGCTGAAAATCTTTTAATGCCTTTGCCTTCTGTCTATTCATCTCCCCCATTCGTTCATCAATTGTGTAAGCTGATGGTTTCGCTTGTTCCAGCGCATCAATGCTTCTAGATAATAATAATCTGCATACACTAGCGGGACGTCAATCTCCCCTTGATGCGGAATACTGCCTACACTATGTTTCAGCACAAACAAACCGTTTGCTCCAACCGCACTGGAGTACTGCGGTGAACCCAATGAGCGCAAGATCGCTTCGGCGACATCCAAATATTCCTGTTGCTGTCCAGTTCCCATGTAGTCAACCAGTTCCAGCAATGCCGAAGCAGTAACCGCTGCTGCCGACGCGTCCCGTGGAATAGTCTCAAAATCTGCTTTGCGATAATTCCAGTTTGGGACAAATCCAGCTTGATTTACATCGAAGTCCCATTGTGGCACCTTATCTTGAGGCAGGCGCGGATGCTTTATATAAAACTCAGCCATTTTTAGCGCAGCCTGTAAAAACTTAGGGTCCTTCGTTTCACGGTACATCACAACAAACCCATACAATCCCCAGGCCTGCCCTCTAGCCCAAGCGGAATTGTCCGAAAAACCCTGTGCCGTTTCCCGGCTCAATACAGCACCGGTATTGGGGTCATAGGTAACCACATGATAAGAACTGTAATCTGCGCGATATTGATTTTTCAGCGTCGTTTCGGCGTGTCGAATAGCGGCATTACGATAAACAGAATCCCCGGATAATTTGGAAGCTAAAAAAAGAAGTTCCAAATTCATCATGTTGTCGATAATGACAGGGAATTCATACGTATGTTTACCATCCCAAGAGGAAAAGGTATCCCAAGACTTAATTGCACCAACCTTCGGATTGAAACGTGTCAATAGCGATTTGGCGCTCTGGATTAAAATTGATTTGAATATAGTATCACCAGTTAACCGATAGGCATTTCCATAACTGCAGTTCATCACGAAACCAATATCATGGTGCTGCGTATTATATTGATTTTGGCGTAATGAATTCGTCCATTTTAGTGCAGCGTCCCGCCATTGATCCTTGCCGGTATACTCAAAGACATACCAAAGGCAGCCTGGCCAAAAACCACCCGTCCAGTCCCGGATATCTGTAAAAGTTGTTTTTCCCTTCGGATCTGCCGATCGTGGATACTTACGCAGATCGCTATGATCGTCATACAACAAAGCGTACTGCCGCTGGGCCAAATCAAATCCCTTTTTTACCATATCGCTTGTATCCGCACGTAGAAAAAAAGGATAAAAAAAACTCAAAAAATAAATAAAGTATAGGCTATATCTAAAAAAAATCATGTTTAGGTTTATTTTATATCCATAAAACTAATCGATCCACCCCGGGTTCTGCACCAGGTTCACGTTCATCTGTATTTCTGAGGTCGGAATAGGCCATACGTTCAGGAAGTCACCCTTATAGCTATAATTCCCAACATTTGTCCCC
This sequence comes from Sphingobacterium sp. UGAL515B_05, assembly GCF_033097525.1. Classification (NCBI taxonomy): domain Bacteria; kingdom Pseudomonadati; phylum Bacteroidota; class Sphingobacteriia; order Sphingobacteriales; family Sphingobacteriaceae; genus Sphingobacterium; species Sphingobacterium sp. UGAL515B_05. The sequence goes on from NZ_CP109907.1 coordinate 184,917, forward strand.
CAAACCTGCTTACGTCCATTGCCCGCTTGAAATACTTTCTCTTTCCAGGTTCCCCAACGCAGTTCGTCAAAGTAATTGATCCCTTCATTCGGGAACTCAACCCGACGTTCATTACGAATACGTAGGCGTAAGTCCTCCTTCCCGCCAACGGCAGTTGCAGCATTGGAATTTAAAAGTGCTACTCCCGCACGCTGACGAACTTCGTTAACTTTTGTTATAGCTTCATTTAATTTACCTTCTTCATTCAAGGCCTCGGCCCACATCAATAAAATATCAGCATAGCGGAAAATCGGAAAATCGATAGGACCATAATTGCGATCCACAATCTCATTGACTCCTTCAGCGACAAATTTTCGATAGAAATAGAAGAAATTGATCTGTGTATCACTCTGAATATCGCCGTCTACCTGTGCCTGCCCGCGAAATGGCCAGCGCATAAATTGAAGACTTTCAACATTCGTAAAATTATAGGCACCCCTAAAAGTCGAATAAGGCGTCACGACATTGGCCTGCAAACGGGGATCACGATTTTCATAGGCCTTTTTTATACGCTCCTCATTGCCTTGCGGTAGATAAAGACTCATCTTTGCACCTCTCAACGCTGCTGCAGTTTTCTCGGCCTCCGTGAGATTGTTGCGCAGAAAAAACACCTCCCTTTCATTTTCGGTTAGACTGCTGTATCCGGGAATAATTTTATCCCATTCAAACTTAGAACCATCGTTATTTTCATAGAGATCGACCAAATGTGGCGAAGGCATGTAATAATTCCAGCCACGCGAATAAACCGAGGGCCAACCACAAAACAATTGCATATTATTTCCATAGCCTGACTCACTCCGATGCTGAATAGAAAAAATCATCTCAGGACACTGTTCATTAGCTTCTTTAAACAAAGCTTTATAATCTCCAAAAAGTGTGTGGCCAGCATCTTTTACTTTTTGAAAATCTGCCGAAGCCTTTGCCCAATCTTTTCGATAGAGATAAACTTTACCCCGTAAGGCATAAGCTGCCGCCTTTGTTGCATGTCCATAATTCGCATTCCCTGCAGGATAACGATCCGGAAAATTAGTTTCTGCGATACAATCGTTCAAGTCTGCCAGGATTTGATTCCAGACATCATCTTCCGAACTACGTCCTTTGATGGCCTCGGCTGCAGTAAACGGCTCAAGGTAGATGGGAACCCCTTTGTAGAGCTGATTGAGCCGAAAATAAAAGTAAGCACGTAGAAATTTAGCTTCCGCAATATATTTCGCTTTTTTTTCCGCTGTAGAAGGCGATTTTAGGGGAATATTCTTTAAGGCATCGTTTGCACGTTGGATACCTTCATATTGAATCTTCCAAACATTCACAAATAAGGGATCACCGGCGGTGATGGTACCGGTCAATAAGGGTTCATCAAAACGTGCCTGCCCAGTATAGGAGAAACGGTCAAACTGATAAAGTTCATAAGGTGAGATCAGTCCGCTATGCCCCATTAAGAGTCGAAAGGAACTATAGATCCCCGCAATCCCTAAATCAGTTAAATTGTCGGTTGTCCACATCGTTGCGGTGGAGACCGATGAATAGGGGGAAGTATCCAAAAGATCTTTTTTGCAACCCAATATACTTGTTAGCAATACAATTGCTATTATTTTTTTCATCATTTTCATTGTCATTCGGATTAAAAAGTAAGATTCAAACCCAGTGAATATTGCCGCATGGAAGGGTAATTTGTTGTTGAACCTATCTCAGGATCTAAACCAGGATATTTCGTAAATGTCAGCAAGTTTTCACCCGCTAAATAGATCCGTAATTTTGCAATTGATAGACGGTTTGCCAAGCTTTCTGGAAGCGAATAACCCAATTGTAGGTTACGTAGCTTCACAAAAGAAGCGTTATACAAATAATAATCGCTGGTACGTCCATTCTGTGCATCTGTCACTCCTTTTAAGCGTGGATAATAACCAGTTAGCCGGTTGTTGGGATCGGAAGGATTTGCGGCATTATAATAGTAATGATCGTTGGCAACCAATGCTGGCACCGATTTTCCCTGCGCAACGATGGAAGAATTGAGATAGAGTTCATTCCAGTAATACGCCATACCTGAAGAAGCAGACCAAATCATGGATGCATCAAATCCTTTATAGGCCATGTTGATACTGAGGCCGTAATTGAATGCAGGAGTTTCTCTTTTGCCCATAAACTTTTGGTCATAGACGTTCCCGTAGATACCATCATCGTTCATATCCGAATAGATCAAGTCACCATACCATATCTTGGTAGGGTCTATGCCATCGGCAGGCTGAAATGAGTAACCTGCAGCGACCATAGCCTTCAACCATTCCATATCCTGTTCCGTCCGGATCATACCGTCGCGCGGCCCTCCATTTTTATCGACAGAACCATCTGCTAAAAAATGGCTTCCCGAACCTCGGTATACATTGTACAAGTAAAATTCATTGATTTCGTGTCCTTCTAAAATACGCTGGTTGACACCGGTAGAAACCATACCGATGTTGGACTGGTAAACACGATTACCGGCCGCATCCGTTACATAGCCCTCCGACAATGCCCCTTTATATTTTTCTACCCGATTGGTATTATAGGCGAAGTTGGCCGATATTCCATAGTTAAAACCGTTGATTTTATCTTGGTATCCCAGCGTCAATTCAATCCCCCGCTTGCTAACTTCGGCAATATTCATCGTTGCCGCTGTAGCGGTTCCAGTTGTGGCTGGAATGGTCGGAACATATAGGATTCCATCGGTATAAGCACGGTAGGCATCAAAATCGACTGTTAATTTATTTTTCAATGCCGTGGCTGTAAAACCTACATTTGTTGTTGTGGTCGTTTCCCAGTGTAAAAGATCGTTTCCTAGTTTAGTCTGTGCCAATCCTCGAACAGCCTGATTATTGAAAGAATAGTTGACCGTACCATACGAGGGAAGATGATCGTAATTACCCGGAGAGGCATTATTTCCGGTTCTCCCCCAAGAGGCCCTTACTCGCAAATCATTCACAAAAGATTTGAGTGGGCTCATAAAAGATTCTTCCGAAATACGCCATCCCGCAGAGAAGGCGGGAAAGAACCCCCAACGTTTGGCATTTCCAAATCGAGATGATCCATCGTAGCGTACCACCGCTTCCGCAAGGTATTTATTAGCGTAAGCATAATTTGCGCGACCAAAAAAGGACCGCAACCCGTAGTCAAGCTCATCCCCCGTAATGGAACTCATTGTCGTCGCCGAATTAAATGTTGTCAGGTCTGGATGCACAAGTCCAAGTTTGGCCGCTCCGATATTATACTGGTTAAAGTACTGTTCATTATATCCCAAGATACCGCCCACATCGTGTTTGCCAAAAGATCCTGAATAACGCAATACATTATCAAGAATCACATTGTAGCTCTTGGTTAACCCATACTGGGTAGTTATTTGTCCTGGAGACAGCGCTGCCGTACTTAATTTGTTGGTTGCAAAATTCCATTTTTCATAAGGCACCTGATGAGAATTCGTTTCGGTATAGGCATGATTATAATTTACCCTTGATTCAAACTCCAAGCCTTTCATGAGATTTAACTTCGCAAATATTGTGGTATTGAATCGATTGACCTGGTTCTTTCCCCCCATCCCATTTAGAAAAGCCAAGGCATTGTTTGCAGTAGCCGATTCTTCGGCAGCAGCCGGGAAACCATAGACCCCGTTGTAAAAAGGATAAACTCCAGGTACAGTTTGGGTCAGATAAGAATATGCTGTGACCACATCGGCGACGCTCAAATTCTGCATATCGCCAAAGGTCTGGGTACCCACAGTTAAAAACTTGGCAACTTTAGACTGCAAGTTAATACGCAGACGTATCTTGTCTGCTCCTGTTTCGGGCATCGTCCCCGGATTGTTGAAATAGCCCACTGAAAAGAGGTATTGCGTCTGTTCGCTGCCGCCATTTAGAGAAAGATTATGATTTTGTAAAAGTTTGCGTTGTCCAAAAAGCACATCACCCCAATTGGTATTTGGATATGCGACTTCATTTGGAATACCAAATTCAGTTAACCCTGTTGGATTTTTCTTCGCTTCTTCCCAGAGGTTGATTGTTGCTTCAGTATAAACAGCCGCTTGCCCTAAATTTTTGAAGCCTTCATTAACAAGGCGCATATGTTGTGCGTAATCGGTAATAAATTCAGGTACATTATTGGGGCGCAACATCGAAACCATGCCTGTATAAGACACATTATTTTTTCCCTTGGCTCCCTTTTTTGTCGTAATTAAAATAACGCCATTCGACCCCAAAGATCCATAGATCGCTGCTGTTGCCGCATCTTTTAAAATCGAAATTGACTCCACATCGTTGGGATTAACGGCATCCATAGATCCGACAATACCATCGATCACAACCAAGGGGGACGTATTGTTTAAAGTTCCCTTTCCACGAATCAGTATACTAGCACCGTCTGCACCTGGTTTTCCCGTTGTGGCCTGTACGTTAACACCCGCCGCGAGTCCAGCCAGTGAAGAACTAAGTGTGGATGTTGACCTATTCTCTACCGAACTTCCGTTCACGGTTGACACGGCACCAATTACATTTGCGCGTTTCTGGCTTCCATACCCTACGACGACCACCTCATCCAGACCACTTACCTCTTCCTGAAGTACAATGGTTAATTCATCATTTCCAGTGACACTTTTTTCCAAACGTTGATAGCCTACGTTTGAAAATACCAAAGTGCCATTTGCCGTTGGTAACTGAATCGTAAACCTTCCATCCTGGTCCGTGACCGTGGAAATATTAGCTCCCTTCACTGTAATGGTTGTTCCTACCAGGGCTTGTCCTTTGCCATTAACAACTTTACCAGCAATGCTCCGCTGCAGGACTTCTTTGCGTTCGGTATTTGGCGGATTTCTTTTGGGTTTTATCACGATCACCTCATCTTTTTTGATCCACTCCAGATCCAAAGGTGCTACGATAGCATTTAATGCATCTTCCAATTTGGCATGCTGTATATTGACTGACAAACGTGCCTGAGCCAATGACTTGCCAGTTAAGAAAAAATTAACACCACTCTGTTTTTGGATATCGCGCATCACCTCATTTAAGGTGACGTGCTTAGCGGTTAAGTTTATGGTCTGCGCATTTCCCTCTGCAAACAGCTGCATCGCGGTCAGTAAAGAAATGAGTACGATCAATTTCATAATCAGTATACTTCGTAAAGTTAAACTCCACGGGTGTAGCCTAACAAATGGATAAAAAATCATATGTTTGTACGGTTTGTATGTTATTTATAAATGGTTATCAAAAATTTGCCTTTGGGCAACACTTGTAAGTATATGCATCCAATTCAAGGCAGTGCCCCCCAGCACTGCCCTTTTTGTTTTGCTTATACCCTTTTCCGGATTAAGTGGAATCCATGATCATTTCTTTTTTCATCTTTATTTAGGGTTTTAATTACAACGGTCTAACATATAGGATATTCTTTTCATCGCTTTTGCTCAGCTCAAAACGCAATCCACCTTCTTCCAATACGTCAAGTACCTCGCGAAGTGGCTTGCTTCGTTTTATACGACCATAGAAATGTGTTTGCGGTACCTCGCCCTTATACTTCACTTCGACATTATACCAGCGACCGATCTGCTGCAGTGCATCCGAAAGCGGTGTTTCGTCAAAATAAAACAAACCTTCTTTCCAGGCTGTAAAGGGTGCTGTATCCACATTTGCGAGCTGTATTTTTCCGTTATTGGTATTGGTCGATTGCTGGCCTGGTAGCAGGTATATTGCTTCTGAATATCGATTATTGTTCGATAATTTAACCTTTCCCTTGACTAAAGTCGTCTTAATCGCTGTATTATCGGGATAAGCATTGACGTTAAAGGCAGTCCCCAGCACCTCAATTTCCTGTCCTTTACTCAGCACTTTGAAAGGTCGTGCGCTATCTTTCGTCACTTCAAAAAAGGCCTCGCCTTCCAAACGAACTCTTCGTTCATTTTTAGCAAAGCTCATCGGATATTTTAGCGAAGAGCCCGCATTGAGCCATACTTTTGTCCCGTCGGGTAAAGTAATCTGGTATATGCCTCCTAATGGAGTGGCTAACTCCAATATAAGCTTACTTGGATCTGCCGCCATCGCCTGTTTATCTAATGCCGCAGCAGCGATAGACTTTCCATTTTCGTAGGTAATACTTTCTCCCATCACAATTCCCGATGCCTGTTTATCGAGTTCTAAAAGTGTGCCGTTCGCTAAACGCAGGGTAGCACTGTTTCCGCCAGGATTTACAACATCACCCGTTGTATCTTGCATCCTCACGAGGTTAATGTCTGCCTGAACAGGACTCGTCTGTTGCTGCCAGAATAGCATTGTAAAAATAAAGAGCAGTAGGCAAGCCGCCGCAGCCCAATAGGGCCATCCGATTGAAAACTTAGGTTTATCGCGCTCCTGTGTGCCTTGCTGAATTTGCTTTTTGATATTTCCGAGCACTATTTTTTGCCTGGATTCACTCATTTTTCCTGCAGCAGAAGGCTGGAGTAAACTAGTGACTATAGCCTGATCGATGGCATCCTGATCCCCGATGTCGGTAGCAGAAAGCGCATGTTGTAGCCATTCGATCTCTTCAAGCGAACAGTTCCCTTCTTTATATTTTTGAAGTAATTGGTCTATTTTAGATTTATTGGTCTCCACTGAGCTGTATTTTTACTAGTAAATACACACTTCGTAGCATAAAGGTCTGCTCTAGAAAAAAAAATTAATTTGCAGCATGTAGAAGCAGAATCATTAGGAGGGCCGAGAAGCCATTGTCCTGCAATGCACCATGTCGGATAAATTTATTGGCTTTAACAATATGGTCACGAACAGTAGCAATCGAAATATCCATTTCTTCGGCAATCTCCTTATAGCTTTTGCCTTCAAGCTTAGATAACCTAAATATTTTTTGGCGTTGTTTCGGCAATCTGCTCAACAAGTTTTCTACCAAGACCATGGCCTCCTTGGAATCGAGCACTTTATCAATGGTATTTTCAGATTCCAATGCGCCATAGGCGAGCTGGACTTCAGATTCCATCTCCAATTTCAAGCGTCGCTTGAAATTAAATGTGATGTTACGCGAACAGGTAAATAGAAATGCTGCAAAAGATTGTTCAGGATCTATTTTTGACCTATTTTCCCAGATGCGTAGAAAAACATCCTGCAGTAAATCTTCGGCACTAGTTTCATTTTTCAGAAACTTAAGGATATTGGCATAGATAATCTGGCTATAACGATGGTACAAGATATCAAAAGCCTGTATATCTCCATGATGGAGTTGGCACAAGAGTTCCTTCTCAGGCAGATTTTGATTGATGTCCATAATTGATTATTCTAGGCATGAAGTTAATTACTTCGCTGCAATAATTCAAATGAAATTTCTGAACACCAGTAAACTTATGTTATTTTTTTCTTAATTTGCAGTAGCTAATCCCCCCATAGCGACGAAACCAATCGATAAACGTATCCATTTAGAACCATGCAAAATTTCATATATTTATTTTTTGGCCTACAGGCCCAAACCACTCAATTTTTAAAAATAGGATTGACCTTGTTGATAGTCTGTCTATTTATTTGGCCTTCACATGGTCATGGGCAATCCTTAATGCACCCCATTACCCAGATCAATTATGTTAAATCACAAATCAACAAAAAATCCGAACCTGTATATGCGGCATACAAGCAGTTGATTACGCTGGCCGATTCTCTTTTATTAACTGACCATCATGCAGTTGAAGATTTTAGTGTACCCGGCTTTTATAGCGATAAAGAAGGCCAACGTGCTATGGCAAAAAAGCTCCATGCGGATGCTTTCGCTGCCTATTGTACGGCCTTGGCGTATACCTTAAACGGAGAGCAAAAGTATGCATCCAAGGCCTTATATTTCATTAACTCCTGGGCCACAATCAATAAAAAATACAGTCAGTTTGACGGACCAGTTGTGCTTTCTTATGCGGGAGCCGGATTAATGATTGCTGCCGAATTACTTAAAAACGATCCCCTTTGGGCGAAGAAAGATCGCGATCATTTTAAGGTCTGGGCCATCGATGTCTATCAAAAAGCGACACATTTCTTACGCGAAAGATCCAATAATATTGCGGATTGGGCGAGGTTTGCGAATCTACTTTCGGCAAACTTTCTTGATGACCAAAAAGAGCTTTCTTTTACAATAGACTTGATCAAGGCTGATCTTTTCGAAAAGATCGCAGCTGATGGTCATCTTATTGAGGAAGTAAAACGGGGTGAGAAAGGTTTATGGTACACCTACTTTTCTTTAGCACCATTGACAGCCTCCATGTGGTGTATACACAATGCCACGGGAGAAAACCTATTTACCGCCACAAAGGATGGAAAATCGGTTAGGCAGGCCCTTGACTATTTATATTATTACAATCAACATCCAACTGAATGGCCTTGGTTTAAAAATCCGGACGTTGACATGCTAGACAGGACAGCAGGAGTTTGGCCCTCCAATCTCTTTGAGGCCATGAAGGATATTTATAATACATCGAAATTTGATCCGTATCTTTCCATGTACCGTCCAATAGTTTACAAAAAAAATCATTTTGCGTGGACTTTCCCCACACTAATGCCAGCACACTTGCATCTCGAAAATAAGACCAAGTAGCGAAGTATAAAGCGATCCTTGTCTTATCAAGGATCGCTTTAATGGCAAAAATCCAGCTCTTATCTCTTAAATGCAGAAATACCGATTTCCTGAAACTCCAGCTTTTTATCGCCTACGATACGCAGCTTGGTTATCGGCGTTTTTGGAAAAAATAAACTGGTCATTACCGTTAGCCCCTCGTCTGCAAAAAGTTCCACAGAGCTCACATCAACATACAAACTGAAAGAAAGTGCTCCCTTATTTAGCAGCCGTTGTGCCAAAGCTGTCTTTGAGAAATCTCCATTAAAAGACACTTCACCGGACTTAGAACGATCGATATAATAGGTATTTTGGTCTTCACGATAACCAATAACCAATTCGTCGCCAGATTCATTTGATAAGATGACTTTAAAAGCCTGCTGCTTCAAATTTTTGAGGTCCAAACGGTACGCTTGTGGGAGATGTTGGCCGAACGAAACTTCCTTCGTTCCACCGCCATGGTATTTTTTTAGTGGACGAAATGCGGTTTCAATTTCTTTGGGAACAGTACTCGAAACGTAGAACGACTGTCCAACTTTTCCTAAAGATAAAACACGGGGTATGGTTGAGGAAGAACGCCATTTTGTGGTAGGAACCACATTGGCATATTGCCAGTTGCTCATCCAGCCAATCATCAGGTGCCTATCCCCTAGGTTACTCCAGGTTACGCCGGCATAGTTATCGGGTCCCCAATCCAACCACTTTATTTTAGTATCCGCTGTTCGGAACTGATGCCCATCAAAGTCACCCACAAAATATTGTGTCACCGAGCCACCGTTGGGTCCACCTGGATTGATGCTCACCAGCAAAACCCATTTTGTAGCTCCTTTGTAATCCATGGGGATAAGATCAGGGCATTCCCAGACACCGCCATGGGCCCCCACCTCTTTGCCAAACTCACTTTCCTTCTGCCATGTTTTCAAATCTTTGGAAGAATAGAAAGTAATACAATCTTTTGTAGCCAAGGTCATAATCCAACGCTGACTATGCGCATGCCACATCACCTTTGGATCTCTGAAATCCCATATGCCCGGGTTTGGCAATACCGGATTGCCTGTATACTTCGTCCAGGTAAGCCCCTTGTCCAAACTATAAGCCAAACTTTGATTTTGATGCAATCCTGTTTTTCGGTCCTCTTCCTGATGATTGTGATGGGTAAAAATAGCGACCATAGCACCTTTTCCAAAACCTGCCGTGTTATCTTTATCGATTACAGCACTACCGGAGAAAATAGTCCCCAAACTATCGGGATACAATGCGATCTTCTGCTCGTCCCAATGGATTAAATCTTTACTGATCGCATGGCCCCAGTGCATAGGCCCCCAAACGGGGTTTTCAGGATTATGCTGAAAAAAAAGATGATAATTACCGTCCAGATAAACCAGTCCATTGGGGTCGTTCATCCAGCCCTGCTGTGGGGTAAAATGGTAAAGTGGGCGATACTTCTCTTCGGGATCCCCTTGTTTATGCTGTCCTTTCTGTGCCAGACTCGTACCAAAAACACTTAGCAGAAGCATTAAAACACTGTATTTCTTTAATCTTATCATTTTTCTTTTGTTTACATTTCTAATTAGGTTATTGTTCGCTTCAATAGGCAAATATTGCCTCAATTGTCAGGAAGATTTTTCGATTTTCAACCCATTCACTTTTACTGTTCCTTGATCCGCGAAAATAGTCCAAGGGTTTTGATCCATTTTATAGATCCGGTTGGTAAAAGCAACACGATCATTCACATATACGATACCAATCGATTTTTCGATAATAATTTTCACGTTAAAAAGCCGGTTGGTCGGTACTGTAAGTGGCGTAAAATTAAGTTCTGTTTTGCTTCCGCTGCCATTGCGTGCCTCTTTGTTCATAAACAGTGCGGGCATATTCCAGCGATTGGATGAAGTCAGATCAAAAGCAATGCTATATACTTCGGTCGGATCATCACATGCGCCAAATGAAAAACCAAATTTGCTGGATTGGGAAGCATCAATCGTCATTGTCACTTTCACGGATGAAATGTTCCGGTTAAATTGTGCATAACTTCTTCCGCCAGATTGCGCTGTCAAACTATAGGTTTTATTCGATTCGGAAACTTGACCAACATTGCTCAGTTTTTCAAAGGCGACTTCCTTATTGAATTTACTGTTTAGGGCTTCCGGAATTTTAGGATATAAACGTCCTGAAGCTCCCTGAACCAACTGATGTGAAATTAAATTTCCAGCCCAGGGCAGTTCGTTGTTATTATTTACTGTTTGCCCGGTCGAACACCAGCCCGAAAGATAACGTGTTGTACCGTCGCTAGCCGTCTTCCCCGCATAGAGATAAAGTCCATCAAAGGTTTCATGATGTCCTTCGCTATCCCGACAGATCGTCCAGGGGCCATCCGGAGAATCCGCAACACGATAAAATGTCTTGCGGTGTTCATCCCGGTTGATCCGCGAAAACAAGAGATACCATTTATTGCCCATTTTAAATAAATCCGGGCATTCCAATAGTTCTGCATCTGTTTCGATTCCATATTTCTCTACTGTACCTGTGGTCGCAACGAGCGGTTCAATCATAGACCAACTGCTTAAATCTGTCGACTGATAACGTGCCAGCGTTCCTTTTCCGTCTTTTCGTGTCGTGACCAGCATGACGTAGGCATTGCGGCCTTCATCCCAATAAACCTGTGGATCACGAAAATTATTTCGATCATAGCCCGGGGCAGCCTGCAGCGCCATCGCTGGTTGCTTGGTCCAATTCATTAAATCAGTTGACGTAGCCAACATAATCTTTTCCGCAGGCGTAAAAATATTGTTATGCCCCGTATAGAAACAGTAATACAATGTTCCTTTTTTAATAAAACTTCCTGTTCCGATCCATTCATCCTGACTCCCTACAGCACCCGACGACAATACTTCGGTATACCCCTCAAATGTTCCGTAATCACATGTCCGTGTGCTATAGATGGGATGCCTGTTGGCATTTTCATAGAGATAAAACAAGTAGAACTTGTTATCGTTGGCATTGTAGTACGGCATTGGATCGCCCACAAACCCCTGCTGGGGTCTGTAGAACCTTTGATAGGGTCCCACCTCCTGTCCCGAAATACAAGCCGTAGAGCTGTCCACAGGCAGTATTTCCATGGGCCTATCCAGCCCTGTCGAACTCTCGTCCCCATTCTTGCAACTTGTCAACAAGCTTAGCAAGAATACTGTCGGAAACAAATACATCTTTGGTCTCATGATTTAAATCTTTCTATTAATCCCTGATTAGCTATCATTTTTGTTTTTATAATAACTTGTTTTGTTTGTACTCGATTACTCTTTGGGTAATGCCTTCAATTCGTCCCAGAACATCCGTTGGGTAGGAAATGCCACGGGCTGCCCATTAGGATGCTCATGTGGCATTACCAGTATATTGTTAATGATAGCTTTTCTTCCGGTAGGAATCTGAAAAACCAATTCTTGCCACTCACCGATATGATCTTTCGAATAATTGGCACGCAACCAATCTTTATTCTGTTCGCCATCCGATTGAATTTCCAATTGCACATCACCAGCTACATCTTTCAATACCATCATCGAGAAACGCCCGTATTCTGCCGGATTTATCGTCACTTTATTTGCATTCCAGAGCGCTCCACCGTGCCAGCCTTCACCAGTTTTATTGTCCCGTATAAAAGACGCACAGAAAGGTGTTGCATTAATTCCAGTGGTTTTCGGATTGGGATAAGGTGAATCCACCGTACTCACCCCTAACCCGTCGAAATGTGGAACGCTGGTTTCGCCATTATAAATCATAAAGATTTGTTTGGGTTCTGTACCCAATAGGGCAGTTACCGTGTATTGGAAAGTCTGCCCCATATACGCAAGGCTGTATTTTATGGGGGAACTTAAATCCACGGGCCCACTCTGATTGGGCGTTATGCTTGCTCCGGCTGTAAATTCTATCGCAGGTGATAGGTTCTTTAGGTCTGTCCCCAGGGGTAAGTAAATTTTAATGCTTTTATTTTTCTGATCAATGATCCCTGCTTTTTCTCCGATGCGGAATGCCGTTATTTCTGCTTTGATTTCTTTGACGGTTACCTGGTAGGTATTGAAAAGATTACCATTAAACACGCGGTAAGTAATCGGTGTTGTGCCAGAAAATGAAAAATTCTGGGCGATGCCTGAAGCTGGAGAAACCTTTGCATTGCTGGGCAATTCAATTGTCGGAGCTACCGCCGAAAGATCTGTACCTTCAGGAACCATGACAAGAATGGTACCTTTTGCCTGATCTACTTTCCCAATGGTATTGCCGACCTTGAAAGAAAGTACATCTACATCTGCACTCAAATTGAGTGTACTATCGGCATCACGCTTGCAGGCAGCGAGAAGCCCGATAAGTAGGATAGTAATCCCTACTTTTATATAATTGTTTAATGTGTTCATTGGAATAATTGGTTATGCTAATCGTTCAACAATAAATGCCTGTTTAATAGCCTGGATTTTGTTTGTACAGATACTTACTTAATCTGATCTGTGCTTCGGGAATGGGCAGATATTCATTCCTATCTGCTGTAAAATGTGCCGAGGAATAATAAGATCGACGTGACTTTTCTACATCATAATAGGCATTCATGGCCTGGTCTGCAATTCCCCAACGTACCAGATCAAAGAATCTTCCATTTTCCATTGCAAGCTCCAAGCGTCTTTCCCAACGTAACGCCTTCCGGGCATTTTCTTCGGTCCATACAATATTATCTCCATTTTTGTACGTTTCGATCAGCGTTTTATCATTTGCATATCCTGTAAGTGAGGTGCTATTTTTTGCCCGCGTACGCACTTGATTGATCAATGGCAGTGCTTCAGCCGAACGATGCAGCTCGATAAGCGCCTCTGCCCGCATCAACAGCACATCGGCAAAGCGCAATACAATTCGATTCTTTGTATTCGCATAGAAGGGAACCATCGGAACGAAACAATCACAGTCGGGATCAACATTTTCTTTTAACGATGCATAAACAGCATACTCTGCCGGATTACGATTCCAGCTTTCTTCGTATGTTCTTTTGCTACTATACTTGTACGGTAAGCCCGGAATTGCAACTGTATGGAATAACCTCGGGTCATACTTCTCGGAGGTATTAAAGCTATTCAACGCATTATAATTATCCAGTGGTAGACCTTTACCCGTTGTGCGAAACGCATTGACAAGGCTTTGACTCGGTTTATTGAAATCACAACAGCCCACCCCCATAGGTACAGATAGTACATCAGAAAAGTTAACACGCCCAAATTTTGTCCCGTCATCTTTTGAAAACTGAACTGAAAACAGCGCCTCTGTTCCATTTTCATATTTGCCCGGCAAGAAGTTAAATGCAAAGTCGGTTTCCAACGTATGGTTCGATGAAAGCACAATATCCGTATTTTGTACAACCTTTTCCAAATCTCCCGCATCGATACCCGTCACCATATTACGTTCGGCATTGTCCTGACGGTATCCCTTATACAGGTAAGCTTTGGCGAGATAAGCGGCGGCGGCGATACGATTGGCCCGACCGACCTCCGTTTGCACAGCAGGAAGATGATCTACCGCATACTGAAAATCCGCTACAATCTTTTGCCATAGTGCATCGTTGCTTAGGGCTCTATTCGATACGGTTTCATAGCTGTCTACCGGTACATTTTCATCGATATAAGGCACATATTTGAAAAGGATCTTGAGCATAAAGTAAAAATGCCCCCGCAGAAAACGTGCTTCACCCAGTTTTTCTTCCTTCCCATCGAAATTGTCCATTTCCTGTATGGTCTTGATTGTCGTATTGGCACGCGAAATCGCAACGTACAACTGAAACCATAATTTATCCAACTCCGCAAAATTGGTTGTAATGTTATTTGAGACCTCAAGAAAATGAAAGGTCTGGATATCCTGTGGTCCCGATCCGCCTTTATAAGCATCGTCCGAGCGAACCGTACCATAGGGCCATAAGCTAAAAGGGACATCATAATGATCGTTGCCCAAAGCAGCATAGGTCGCTGTCAATAATCGTTCTGGCTCTTTAACCTGATCGGAGCTCAGTACACCATTGGGTGTTTGATCCAAAAATTTGGTACATCCCGGAAGTAGTCCAGCAAGAACCATAAGTATCGCTATTTTGGTGGTTATTTTTTTCATCCGTATAAATTATTTATAAGTGTATAGCCTTATTTCTCCCCTTTTTAAAATCCAATATTTACTCCAGCTGTCCAGGTCGTTGGAATTGGATACCCCCAACCTACATTTTCAGGATCTACACCTGTAAAATTCTTTGACTTAACGGTAAATAGGTTCTGACCGGTCACATAGATCCTTAGCCGGCTCATACGCAGGCGTGAGGCTGTTGCTGTTGGCAAGGTATAGCCCAGAGACAGATTCCGGAGTTTCATATAAGATCCATTCTCAATAAAGTAATTTGACAGGCGGCCCTCGTCATTGTTGTTTGTCGTTTGTAAGGCCGGAATCGTCGACGTTGGATTTTGTGGTGTCCATGCATTCAGCAACCGAAGGCCTTTATTGGAATTGACGTCATCCACGCTCCAGAAGTCTGTTTGCTTTTTCAGCCAGTTTTCGACATCTATCCCCTGTACCCCCTGAAAGTATGCCGATAGGTCAAACCCTTTATATTTCAGCACAATATTGAGACTATAGGAAAAATCAGGATGTGGACTACCGATCCAGGTACGGTCCATATCCGTAATCTGCTTGTCCGCATCATAGACGTTGACGTAACGTAAACGCCCTATCCCCTTACCGGTCTGATTGACGTGCGCATCCACTTCGTCCTGATTCTGAAAAATACCGTCGGTGACATAGCCATAGAATGATCCCAGCGGCCGGCCGATAATATTATCGCCCTGACGACCTCCGTAGGAGTTTTCTACCGCTTCGGGCAAATGTGTCACCTTGTTTTTATAGGTAGAGAACACAGCCATCACATCATAATCCAGTCCAAACGATGTTTTATTGCGATATCCAGCCGATACGTCCAAACCTTTATTTTCCATGGAGGCACCATTCGCCCAACGGTAACCGCCCTCTCCGACCACACCGATATAGGCTGGATTGATCAACATATCTTTAGTTGCTTTGACATACCAATCAATCGAACCATAGAGACTTTGCTTAAACAATGAAAAGTCCAAACCGATATTCGTCTGCGTTGTGGTTTCCCATTTCAGGTCATTGTTTTCTGTTTGAATTTTGCGATATCCCGACGGTAATTTTCCCGTTCCTGCGCCCGAGAGGTCGTATGCTGTGCCATCCACGATGTTCCATGTGGGATCAGCAACACCATATTCGGGGACGAACAGCGCATAGGTAGCCAGATTACCTATCCCTTGGTTACCTGTCTGCCCCCATCCAACACGCAGCTTGAGGTCCGAAATAAAGTTTTTTGTACTTGCCATAAAACGCTCGGACGAAATCCGCCACCCCGCTGTTACCGCCGGGAAAGTGGCAAAGCGGTTATTTTTACCGAAGCGGGAAGAGCCATCGTGCCGCACGGTGAAGGAAGCCAGATAGCGGTCATCATAGGAATAATTGGCCTTTCCAAAATAGGATAACAGCGAGAATCCCGTAGAGCCACCACCTACTGCCGCTGTGCCCGTACTCACACCTGGCCACATATACTCAGGTGTCTCTATGGCAAAGGCGCCATCTCCGGCAGTATAGGCATTAAAATTGATATCATTCTGACGGTTCATTTCCATACCGGCAAGCACATCTAAGGTATGTTTATCAATCTCTTTCCGATAAGTTGCCGTATTGGACCAAGTCCACTTCATCCCATGGGACTGTTCCATATTAACCCCACTCCGGCTGCTGTTCATGAATCCCGAACGATAGGATACTTCCAAATTACGTTTGTAAAAATTACTATAATCCAAACCGTAACTGGTGCGGACATGCAAACCTTTTATGACCTGTAGATCGGCATAGGCATTTCCAAACAACCGCCAATAATTATATTTATTGTTCCGGTTGTCATAAAGTACACGCATGGGATTATGGCGGTCGTTCATCCCCAATGATGGCCCACCCCATCCTATTCCATCTACTGTATGGACAGGAATAATGGGCAATGCTTTTAACGAAAGGTCAAGCACATCGCCCGGTACCTGCACTTCACCGGTATTGTTTACCGTAAAATTCTCGCCCACCACCAAGCGTCCATCGAATAATTTATAATCGGCATTCATCCGGGCTGATATCCGCTGGAAATCCGTGTAACGGAGTGTCCCATTGTTGTGCAAATAACCTAAGGAGAAAAAGGAACTGGACTTTTCTGTACCGGAGCTTAATGTCGCATTGTAAGATTGTTGCAATCCCGGTTTTGAAACTTCCTTAAACCAATCGGTATCAGAAGCGTACATGGTATGTTCACGGTCGATATACTTGGAAACAAAAACAGTATTGAGCTGAGGTACGCCATTTGCGTCGTTATTCCATTCAAACTGATAACCAATATTATTTCCGTTAGGGTTTCCACCATTATTGATGGTGGCCTGCCACAATGCACGACCATATTGTTGGGCATCCAGCACTTTCATGCGATTATTAAAATGCGTACTGGTAGCATAGGCGTCTACCGTAAGTTTAGGGGCACCTATCTTTCCTTTTTTTGTTGTGATGACAATAACACCATTCGCTGCGCGCGAGCCATAGATACTCGCCGAAGAAGCGTCCTTTAAAACCTGAATACTTTCGATATCATTCGAATTGAGCTCGTGCATTCCTCCCTGTGTGGGGGTTCCATCAATGACATACAAGGGATCCTGACTACTATTGATGGAACTGATTCCGCGCATACGCACTGTTGCCGCTCCACTCGGACTACCATCCGAAGTTACGGTCATACCAGCGACCCGTCCTTGCAGCGCTTTCATCGGGTTATTTTCCGGAGCCTTCATCATCTCAGCAACATTAACAACACTCACTGCACCCGTCAAATCCTTCTTCCGTTCTGTTTGATATCCCGTAACGACCACTTCATCGAGCCCTTTTTCGGTAGGTGCAAGCTGAATATCGAGGAACTTTCTTCCTGCTACAGCAATCGCCTGGGAGGCATAGCCGACATAGCTTATTTCCAATGTACCCTGATTGCCCGAAGTCTGAAGGACAAATTCTCCCTTTTCATTTGTCTTGGTGGCTATTGTGGTTCCCTTCACCACTAAAGATGCCCCTACTATAGGTGCTGCTGTCCCGCTATCCGTAATTCTTCCCCGGATTTCAGTCTGTTGCGCAAATGCGACAACAGAAAAAAGTGCCAAAGACGGGAGCAGCATTGCTTTCTGTCTTGTAAACATAATTGGTTATAAGTAAATGGTTAATGATTTAGATTGATTATTTGATTATGATAACGGGTAAACTGCTTCGTAAAGAAGCAGTTCACCTACTGTTGCTTCTGAGCTCCATTGAAGATCGGATGCAACCATTGGAATCGATTGATGACCGCATCGTTATATTCAGGACAAGCCCCCCGGCTCTGTGTCACAAATCCACTTAATGTGGCCGCAAATTCCAGTACTTCCTCCAGCTGAACACCTTCCTGCATCTGAAACCTTTTGGTCAGGAAAGCCGCCAAAAAAGAATCACCACTTCCGATGGTATCTTCTACCTGAACTTTCAAGGCTGGAAAATGATAACTGATATTGTCTTTTTTAAAATGATATACCGCTCCATCTGCACCATAGGTTACAATTGCCTCCTGAATTGCAAAACGCTCCATGATCAGGTCTACACGCTGCTGATCGGTATAGGCATCCGTCGCGCCATTCCAGTCTGAAATAACATGCAGTTCCTCGGCATTCATTTTCACAAAATCAGCGTATCCCAACAGTGTATGTATTTTTTCCGGACCAAAATAAGGTGTACGCAGGTTGACATCCATCACCCGGAAGCGGGCTTTTTCCAGCAATAATAGCAAGCTTTGAAAACTTACTTCATCCCGACAGGCCAGACTGCCATACACCAAAAAATCCACCGCTGCAACTGCCTCAAGAACAACATTGTCCACCGCTATTCTATCCCAAGCTACAGGATAAACGATATCGTAATGCACGTCGCGTTTTGCATCGATCGAAACCTCTACTGTTGAAGTTGGTAACACGTCATCGTACTGGAAGAAATCGGTCGGGATACCCAGATCTTCACATACATTACGCAGTTCGTAACCATTATCGTCACGCCCTGTACGCGTTAGCATACGCGTTGTAACCCCCAATTTATTGAGGTGATAAGCCACATTCAAAGGCGCACCGCCTAATTTTTTACCTGTAGGAAGATTGTCCCAAAGAACTTCGCCAAAACAAATACCCTGTATTGATTTATCTCCGTTTTTCATATTTTCTCCTTTTTATACAAAGCTTCGGCCGAGCGCCAAAAACCAAGTAACAAATTGATTATTATATTTCCCTTTAAATTCAATGTTGACAATAGATACACGCAACATGCTATCACATTGTCTTTGATTAAATAACTTTCGATAGGCGCCGGTCGCTTCATGGCTACTCCGACGTCTATTAGCGTAGTCCAGCTAAAGACTAATGTAGATTGATGGTATGCCCAAGATCTTCCAATGATTTCCCTTTTGTCTCCGGCATAAACTTAAGCACATAAACAAGCTGCAGCACCATAAATAGAGCAAAGATCAAGAAGGTACCGCCGCCGCCGAGCATTTCCGTCAAGGCTGGAAAGCAAAAAGTGATAATCGCCGCCATCACCCAATGTGTCAAGCTACCAAATGTCTGCCCTTTGGCACGTACGTCGTTCGGAAAAATTTCCGAAATAAACACCCAAATCACCGCACCTTGCGAGAATGCGAAAAAGGCAATGAAACTCATCAGATAGATTGTGATCGCAAAACCCGTCGTTTGGTTGGTATAAAAAGCATGGGAAACGAGTGCCAATGAAACAATCAGCCCGATCGAGCCCACCAACATTAATTTTCTTCTGCCCACCTTATCGATGAAATTGATCGCCAACAACGTAAAAATAAAATTGACAACCCCTATACCTACTGTCGAAAGCAATGAACTCTGTGAGCCCAAACCAGCCATTTCAAATACGCGGGGCGCATAATATATAATCGCGTTGATACCCGAAACTTGATTGAACAGCGCAAAACAAAAGGCCAATAAAATAGGTTTGGCATTTTCGCGAACGAAGAGTTTGCCTTCTCCTGTGGAATTGTTTTTGGACTCCTGAATTTTTGAAATCTCCAGCTCGTAACCATCTGAATTAATTTTTTTCATAATCCGTGTTGCCTCGGCCAAATTCCCCCTGTGCAGCAGCAACCATCTCGGACTTTCCGGGATGAGGAAGATCAAACAGAAGAATAACAACGACGGGAAGCACTGCACCCCCAGCATCCAGCGCCAGGACTCTTCGCCAACCTGACCGATAAAATAGTTGGACAAATAGGCAATCAAAATACCTAATACAACGTTGAATTGAAAAAGCCCTACCAACTTACCCCGCGATGCTGCCGGGGAGATTTCTGATATATAGATTGGTGCCGTTACCGAAGAGACGCCAACTCCTATGCCACCCAAAAAGCGGAATAAAATAAATATCGTCCAGTCATTCGCCAGTGCACTACCAATCGCTGAAATAAAGTAAAGGGCTGCAACAGCAAATAAGGTATTTTTACGGCCTAGTTTATCCGAAGGCAGTGCACCTAATGCTGCGCCGACAACTGTCCCTATCAAGGCGATGGCCATTGTCAGTCCATGCTGAAACTCACTCAAATGCCAGTGCTCCTGAACGGCCTTTTCTGCTCCCGAAATAACCGCTGTATCAAATCCAAATAAAAATCCGCCTAAAGCCACTACAAAGGACCAAGCTAATACCGTGTTTTTGTTCATGTGATGATCTATAATTGATTAATCCAAATTTAACACGTGCTTCATCTTAACTTAAATTTGGACTTCGCAAAAACATTTATTTATGTAACATTTTTTTAAAAACGTTAAAACACTAAAAATCTGACAGTTAAACTAAGTCTGTTTTTTAAAACTTTCACTTTTTAAACAGAAAATTTAGAAAATGATACATTTTTGAAGGCTCCTATTTTAGTGTAAAATATACACTAACACTATCCCTGTTATCCTAAAAAATCTAAATAATGTATATTCGGATATTTAAGGGGAAAAATCATGGGAAAATATTTCATTTTTAGTGGCATATTGACCTTGCTTCTTTTTTGTGGATGTCAACCAATGGTCCGAAAGAAAAAGCAGGTGATCGCTTTTTCGCAGTGTATCGGAAACGATGCCTGGCGACAAACGATGCTCGAGGAAATGAAAAGGGAACTTTCCTTCAATCCTGATATTGACTTTCTTTATCGCGACGCACATGGCGACAATAATGTACAGATCAATCAAATTCGCGAATTAGTCAAACAGGATATCGATCTTCTGATTGTATCCCCAAATGAGGCCGAGCCACTCACGCCAATTGTGGATTCTGTATTCCAACGCAATATACCTGTCATCGTAACAGACCGTAAGACGTCATCCGGCCAATATAATGCTTATGTGGGCGCCGACAATCTCGCCATCGGGAAACTGGCCGGTCAATATAGCCGCACGATTTTGCAAGGAAAGGGTTCGGTCGGATTAGTCACAGGGCTATCGGGCACTTCGGCTTCAATAGAGCGTGAAAAAGGCTTTATGCAGCAAATTGGAGATGCCACAGCGGTTCGGGTGAGCGGCGTCATTCACGGCGGCTGGGAGAAAAATAAAGCCTATCTGGAAATGCGTAAGCATATAAACGTCATGAGCCAGAGTGATATCATCTTTACATTCAATGATCAGATGGCCATGGGGGTAAAAAAAGCATTGGACGAAGCCCAGATCAAAAAGGATATTAAGATAATTGGTGTTGATGCTCTTCCTGGTCCCGGAAATGGCCTTGAACAGATCATACAGGGCAAAATGTTTGCTTCCATACTCTATCCCACTGGCGGGGCCGAAGCCATTCGAACGGCCTTGGCTATCATCAACCACCAAAACTACCGCCGCGAGAATATCCTCGCAACCTCAGTCATCGATAAAACCAACGCGGAGTTGCTTGCCCTGCAGTCGGATAAAATAAAACAACAGCAGCTCGATATTGACAAAAGACAGGAGTTCATTACAGAACAGAATAAGATTTACCAAAGCCAAAAGTCCGTTCTTAATGTATTGGTCGTTAGCTTGGTGCTAGCTGTTGTCTTTGGGGGAATTTCTATTATCGTGATCAGGAGCAACTGGGAAAAGAACAAACATCTGGAAATCCAGAATAGCGAGATTCTTGCGCAACAAAAACAGATCGTCGAAATGAACAGTCAAATTCAGCAAGCGGCAGAAATCAAAAATAATTTCTTCACCAATATCTCGCATGAATTTAAAACCCCGCTAACCCTTATCATCGCGCCTATCGAGGACCTTGAATTACGAAAAGATCTTACCGAAGAGGTCAGAGAACAGCTGTCACGCATCAAACGGAATGCAAAAAAACTACAACGTTTGGTCAGCGACCTCATTGATATCCATCGCATCAGTAAATCGAAGATTAAGCTACATGCGGCCATCGTTTACATTGACCCATTTATTCAGCAGGTAATAGGTAGTTTCAAGCCCTTATTTAAGAAAAACAGGATCTCCGTCAGTTATGTCAACAAAACAAGCTTGAAAGAGGTTTGGATGGACGAATACCTGATGGAACAGGTCTTATCCAATTTATTGTCCAACGCGATCAAACATACGGCGGCAAGTGGCAGAATTGAAATTATATTGGAAGAAAACAATTTCAAAGACTATTTCTATCTACGGGTTTTGGATAATGGCCTGGGGATTGCCCCAAGTGATATTGAGCACATTTTTGATCCATTTTATCAGGGCGCCAGTAGCCGTAATGGCTCCGGAATCGGCCTCGCCTACACCAAACAGATCATCGAACTGCATCATGGCCAAATCACTGTGAGTAGCAAACCCGGCCATGGGTCGATATTCACCCTACGTATGCCAATTGGAAATAGTCACTACGAGCCTGCTGAACTGGCCGATTTCGACAAGGGAGAAAAACCGCTGTTTCAACAAGACGACATAGTGGACGCCACACGAAAGATGGTAGACAACAATCTTTCTTTTCGATCCAACAGATCAAAAAGTATTATGGTCGTTGAAGATAATGATGAGATCAGAGATTATCTCCGCTCCCTCTTAGAAAGGGATTACAATCTTTTCCTGGCAAAAGATGTGCAACAAGCCAATGGAATGTTGAAGACACATTTTCCAGATCTAGTCATTACGGATATTATGCTTCCCGATGGTAGCGGTCTGGATATTCTAAAGGACATCAAAGCATTTTATCAGACCGCACATATTCCCGTCATCTTACTGAGTGCGCTCGCCAACGAAGATACGATGCTCGAAGGAAGTAAATTGATGGCTGATGACTACATTACTAAGCCATTCAACGCCGAATTACTGCGGACACGGATTTCAAACATCCTACAGTCACGCCATCAGCTTAAAGAAAAATACAGCAGCAATGTGGAACAGTTTGATAGCGCTCAAGCGGAGCAGGTCAATGATAACGATAGACGTTTTCTGAACAATTTCTCAGCGATTGTCGAATCCAAATTATCAGACCCGCGATTGAGTGTCGATGGCATTGCCAACGAGCTTCATCTCTCCCGCGTGCAGCTCTACCGTAAAGTCAAACAGTTACTTGACTGCAGCGTCAATGATTACATTATCGAGCGAAGATTAAAGAAAGCCAAAAGCCTCATGGCTGAAGGACTAAACATCAACGAAATATTTAGCAGTGTCGGTTTTTCCTCAGCATCCTATTTCGCTTCCGCCTTTAAAAAGAAATATGGCCAGTCCCCAAGTACTTATAAAAAAGAACTTGACAAAAAATAGCCCATTAGGTGTGCCTACAAATTAGAACTGTCCTTTCCGCTTGAATAAGCAAAAACTGATCAATAGAAATATGACGAGCATCAGTAAGTTCCTGTAGTCTAGCCGTGCAAGGGAATCATTCTCAGATAAGATATTCATTACCGCATTATATGCCCCAGTATAAGGGATAAAATTCGAAAAACTTTTCTGTGCGACAAGCACGGAAAAGACCAACATAAACATGCCTATTCCAATTGGGTAGATCATTTAAGATGATCAATTTTTCCTACTCCACAAAAAATTACACAAAAAAAATAGAAATATAACATGACAATAAAAAGGCGGTAAATCTTTATATTCAACTGCGGTAAAATTAGCTATTCACAGCGTATTAATACTTTATTAATGGACTATTAATTGAGTTAATCGATATTTAGCAGAATAACTTAATTATAAATCGATATGATAGCTAAAACGCTCAAATTCCATCTTCTTGGCATCTACCTGCTTTTTTCGGTAGGCTTACTATTCGCACAAAAACAATACGATTCCTATCGCGGCCTCGTTATGGCCGGCTACCAAGGCTGGTTCAATAGTCCTACTGATGGTGCAGACCGCGGATGGTACCATTACCGTGGTAAAAACGGATTCCAACCCGGTTCTACAAATATCGATTTTTGGCCAGACGTCAGCACCTATCAAATAACCTATGACAGTCCTTTTATGACAAAAGATGGAAAGCCCGCTAAACTCTATAGCGCACATGACTATTCTTCGGTAAACCTTCATTTTAAATGGATGCAACAATACGGAATCGATGGTGTATTTATGCAACGATTCGTGGGTGAGATTGCTAACCCCAGTGGTCGCAACCACTTCAACACAGTGTTGACTTCGGCTATTCGTTCAGCCAATGAATTTGATCGCGCCATCTGCGTCATGTACGACCTTAGCGGAATTAAAGATGGTGACGACAAAATCCTAATGGACGATGTAGCCGCCCTTGAAAAAGAATGGAACCTCAAAAAGCGTGATCGCGCCAAAACCTATCTTTTTCATCATGGCAAACCACTGATTGCCGTTTGGGGTATCGGATTTAACGACGGTCGCAAATATAATCTCAAAACAGCCGAACGGATTGTCAATTACCTCAAACAAAACGGCTATAGCGTGCTTCTTGGCGTACCGACTTATTGGCGTGAATTGCGTCAGGATACCGAATCCGATCCATTTTTGCATGAACTCATCAAAAAATCAGATATCATTATGCCTTGGTTTGTTGGTCGATATAATCAGGCCGGATTCGATCAGTTCAAATCCCTGATCAAAGATGATATGGACTGGTGCAAACAACATCAAATCGATTATGCTCCACTTTGCTTCCCGGGATTCTCCTGGACGAACATGACCGGTAGCTCCCGTGCTTTTGTCCCACGTGATTCCGGAAATTTCCTGTGGAAACAATTACAGTATAACCTTTCTATTGGTGCTCAAATGCTCTACATCGCCATGTTTGATGAAGTCGATGAAGGTACCGCCATATTCAAGACACTGCATCAAAAAGATGTCCCACTTAATGGAACAGGCTCATTTGTCGGTATTGAAGATAATCTTCCAAATGATCATTATCTTTGGTTAACCGGACAGGCAAGCAAATACCTAAAAACCAAAACCGCAGCCCCCGTAAAACAACCAAAAAGAAACTAAAAGATGAAAATAAAAACGTTCCTATACTGCGCACTGCTACTGATGGGCAACACTACAATTAAGGCACAGCAGTCCACTAAAATAATAGATGCCCCAGCTAGTCAGCGGCAACATAAGATCACGCAATTCTGGACAGACCGCACACAGATTCAATCGGCTGCAAGTCTCTCCGCAGGCCCTTTAACGTTATCCTATGCACGTCCCGCAGGAGTTTGGGAGGAAGCTCTACCGCTCGGTAACGGTCAGCTCGGTGCCATGGTTTTTGGTGGTGTCGCCGATGAACGCGTCCAACTGAACGAAAGTACACTTTGGGCCGGTCATCCGCAGGATCCCAATAATCCCAAGGGGAAAATGTATCTGCCCCGGATACAACAACTTCTTTTTGAAGGTAAAAATAAAGAAGCAATCGACCTTGCAGACACAACGTTGATGGGCTTACCCAAAAACATCAAACCCTATCAGTCGCTTGGCGAACTATGGTTTGATATGCCCCATCTTAAAGCTGAACAGTATATGCGCTCGCTTGATCTTGAGCGTGCATTGCAACAAACAAGCTACGTGTATAATGGTGTCAAGTTCTTTCGCGAGTCATTCATTTCAGCTCCTGCCAACGCGATGGTCATGCATTATACAGCAAACAAGAAACAGGCACTCGATTTAAACTTCACCTGGAAAAGAACCCAGGATTTCAGTTGCACCGCTGATCCGACAGATCCTACGCAATTGCTACTTCAGGGGCAGATTGGCCAATCTGCTCATGCCCATGAGCGCGGAACAAAGTTTGCCGCAATTGCAAAAGTAATCCTTAAAGGCGGTAAACTTATCAATGCAGACGGCCGCATAGCGATTACCGGAGCAGATGAGATTACCATCATCGTCACCGCTGCTACTGATTATCCCGGATTGAAGCATATCGCCTATCCACAAACCCCGGTGGATATTGATCCACTTGCAAGCTGCCGCAAGGTAATCAGTAGCCTGAACAAACAGCATTATCAACAGTTAAAACAAGCTCATATAGAAGATTATCAACAGTATTTTAATCGGGTCAAGTTGAATCTTCCAGATCCAGAACAAGATAAACTCGCAAAACTACCCACTGATTCACTCATTCGGCTGACAAAAGAATTGCAAAAGGTACCTAATACTTTAGTCAACAAATTCTTTCAGTTTGGTCGTTACCTTTTAATCAGCAGTTCACGTCCAGGACATATGCCGGCAAATTTGCAGGGCTTATGGGCTTGGCAGATGGATCCACCTTGGAATGCTGATTTTCATACCAATATTAATTTGCAAATGAACTATTGGCCCGCTGAGGTAACCAATCTTTCTGAATTGCATAAGCCCCTATTTGACCTCACAAAGGCATTAATCCCTTTTGGTGAGCGTACCGCAAGCAAGCTTTATGGAGCCAAAGGCTGGGTGGTACATCATCTCACCGATGCCTGGGGCTACACAGCTCCAGCCGATGGGGTACAGGGCATTTGGCCAATGGGATCGGCCTGGATGGCGCAGCACCCCTGGGAACATTATAACTATACTGGCGACCGAGAATTTTTAAAAGTCCAGGCTTATCCTATTATGAAAGGAGCGGCTGAATTTATTTTGGATTTTATGGTCAAAATCCCCCAAGGTAAATCATTTGCCGGTTATTGGACCACCAACCCTTCGCATTCCCCTGAGAATAGTTTTATCCTACCATCGGGTGAAGTTTCCAGTTTTACCTACGGTGCCACCATGGATACACAGATTATCCGCGACCTCCTGCAAAATTGTGTTGAAGCTACAAAGCTCTTAGATTGCGATCCTGATTTCAGACAACGCTGTCAAGCTGCCTTAACCAAACTTATTCCAACACAAATCAGCAAAGAAACAGGTCGCATTATGGAATGGATCGAAGATTATAAAGAGACTGAGGTAAATCACAGGCATACGTCACATTTATTTGGTTTGCATCCGAGCAACCAGATTTCAATCGTTAATACGCCCGAACTAGCCGAAGCTGCAAAAAAGACGCTATTAAGTCGGGGCGATCATGGCACAGGTTGGAGTCTGGCCTGGAAAATCAATATGTGGAATAGATTGCATGACGGAGAACATGCCTACCGCTTATTGTATAACCTGATCAGTGATAAGACACTGCCCAATCTGTTCGATAATCACCCACCCTTCCAGATTGACGGGAACTTTGGCGCAACCGCAGCGATTGCCGAAATGCTGCTGCAAAGTCAGGTCAGGGACAAAAACAACAATTACCTCATCGAGCTGCTACCCGCTTTAAGCCACAACATGGATCAGGGAAGCGTAACCGGACTTAAAGCAAGAGGAAATCGTACGGTGAATATACAGTGGGAAAACGGTAAGCTTAAGAAAGCTGAAATCCTCCCCAGCAGTAATGGTCCGGTCTGTATCAGCTATGCAGGTAAACAGATCGAACGGAATGGAACAAAAGGTACAGCAGTCTTGATTACCCCCGATATGTTTCAATAAGGGAGTGTTCATCCAAATTTGAGCTGCTTACCATAATTTTGGTTGTTCAGTTTAAAGCAAGGTGAACATCTTATCGCAAATAGCTAATGGAAAACAGCTATCTATAAACTAAAGCGCTGTTGATCGACGATCAACAGCGCTTTTTAATTTTTTTACTTTCTGGCATACACATGCTGGTAAGCAGGCTTTGTTAGTTCCCCCAATTTCGATTTGCGCTATCCCCCATCACAAATTCCAATGTACCACCTTTCAGCACATCGGCATGGGTCAACTGTGGAACGTTCAGCGGCTGCCCATTTAATTTCGCCGATTGAATGTATTTGTTTTTTGCAGATGCATTCTTGCCGATAATGACAAAAGACTTGCCATTAGGAAGCTGTATGCTCACTTTCTGAAAAAATGGAGATCCGATGCTGTAGGAAGTCAGCCCTGGTGTTACGGGATAGAAGCCCATTTGGGAAAAGACCACAAAAGCAGACATCCCGCCACCGTCTTCATCGCCAGGTACCCCCATTAGATCGTTTCGAAACCACTCACCGATCAGTTTATGGATCCGTTTCTGTGTCATCCAAGGTTGTCCGGCATAATTATAGAGATAAGGAATATGCAAAGCCGGCTCATTCGCCATGGAAAATTGTCCAACATTACCTGTATGATCGGGAAGCTGCGCATAAAAATCAAATTTCGACCGCCCCAAAGGCTGCTGAAACATCTCATCGAGGTACTTGACAAACAATTCATTTCCCCCCATCAATTTGATCAGATCCGGAATATTGTGCTGTACATCCCAGCGATAGATCCAGGCATTGTTTTCACCATAATACTCGCGTGCTCCCTGTCCGCCAGAAAACACATAATCAAAAGGCATGATAAAATTTCCCTTGTCATCTTTGGGATGGAAAAATTTGGTCTGTTCGTTGAAAAGATTTCTATAATTGAAAGATTGCTTCATAAAGAGATCATAATCAGCCTGAATACCCAATTCTTGAGCAAGCTGTGCCAAACACCATAAGTCATAAGAAGTGCCCAAGGTTACAGCGACAGGTTGTCTCCGTTCAAAACCGTTTACTTCTGGTATCGTTTCTTTTTCACCTGGGTACAATGCTGGAATATAGCCTTTCTCCTTAAAAAATTCGTCTAATTTCCCCGCGGCTTTACCCGACCAAGGAGCCAGCGTCTTTTCTGTAATCGCACCTTTTGCTGCCAGATAGGCTTTCTTGATATCAAAATTACGCACGCCTTTGCGGTATGCATCCAACAAAGTTGCTACACCATGGTTGGAATTCATCCTTCGACTATCACCGGTAATCTCAGGGAAAGTAGGCAGCCAAGGCTGCTCCATTTGTTCAGACATCCGGACAAAAGAATTGAGGATCAAGGATTCTGTGCCAGGCTCCAACAATACCCGTAATGGATGATGTGCACGGTAGGAGTCCCAGATCCAGTCATCGGTAAAAAAAGGTTTGCCCTCGTCCTGATGTACCTTACCATCGAACGCACTATAATAACGGCCATCCTCAGAAATATTGACTGGGCGTTCATAGGTGCGGTATAAGGAGGTATAAAACACATGTTTATTAGACTCATTGTCGCCTTCCACAGCTATTTTACCTAAAGCGTCGTTCCATATTTTACGCCCTTTTTCAGCGAGCTTCTTTTGATCAAAGTCGCTGATTTCACGCTTTAAATTGGCTTTTGCCTGTGCGACATCGATAAATGAAACGCCATATTTCATGCGCAGGCTAGTCCCTGCCTGATTAAACTCCAATACCATACAGGAATTCTTACCAACAGCTTCTGTTGCATTTTCCAGTTGTTGCCCCTGCAGTCGCTTTACCGCAACAGGCTTGGATTCGGGAATAGCATAAATATACACGTGCGTACCATTACCAATATCCTGTGTACCCGAAAGTCCCTGTCCGTCCCATTGAAGTTTCCCTTCCTGTGAGTTGAACTGAAGGTATTTTGTCGAAGTTGTCGGAAACGTAAAGGTATACATCCCCGACTGATGCGACAGCGCATAGTCTACCTGAATATTCTCTTGATCCAATAGCACCGAATAGGCATACGGATGTATTTCCTCCTGATCGTAACTATACAGTTGTACCGGTTTCAAACTGCCTGGCAATTTCACCATGGGACTAAGATTGAAAGCCGATTTTCCACGATGACTGGTAACGATAAGCGGCAGACCAAACAGACGGTCTGACGTATAGTCTCCCCGCTCAGGATAAACGCGCAAAAGGCTGTTTGGCAAGTGAACCGTTGGATAGGTTGGTACCAATAAATGGCTGATGTTTCCCATATAAGGATTGACATAATCAACATAATCTTTCGTCATTTTAGCTTGGGAAAAACCTTTTAGCATACTGACCGAAAGAAGAGAACAGCAACATAGTGTGCGTAACAATGTATTGGTTTTACGTTTGATATTCTTCGTTAGCATTTTAAACAATTAAGTGTTCGATGGTTTAAGGGCGAAACAGTTGTTCCGCCCTTAAAGTTAATTTTTTTTGGCAACATATCGTCTTCGTGCCCATCGATTATTTGGGACCTGTCAATAAGCCCGTCTGCTTTACCTTCTTGATACTGCCGTCCTTATTGTACTCCAAGCGGTCTACGCAGATGGAACGAAGCCAATCGTTGAATTCGCCATTTTTTTGTGACAATTCACTGTTATGGTAAAAAGCGTACCATTTACCTTTAAACTTGACAATGGAGCCATGGTTTGTATAGCTATTCGTCGGATCCATATAGATGCCCATTGATTTCCATGGTCCCATTGGGTTATCACTTACCGCATAGCGCATGCGGTTATCTCCTTTTACTCCATCTTTCCAGTTCTCATCGTGGTTGTCAGAATAGGACAGATAATATTTTCCATTATACTTGTGTACCCATGAAGCTTCGTGGAAATCTTCCAAACCTTCCATCTTTTGCAATTCACCATCAATCTCCATCATATTGTCTTTGAGCTTACCTGCTTTACAGACGCCACCGCCCCCCTGATAAAAATAGGCCTGTCCATTATCATCGATAAAGATATGCGGATCAATAAGTGCTTCGGCACCTTTTACATAACCCTGTACCACAAAATCTTTTGCTGGTGATTTACTCGTAGCTACACCAATTTTCCAGGTCTTATTCCACTCCGTACCACTTGGGTGTGGAAAATAAAAATAATAAGTACCATTTTTATAGACACAATCCGGAGCCCACATAAATCCACCTTCTTTTCTGCCCCAAGGGACTTGTGAGGCGCGCAATATTTCGCCATGATCGGTCCATGTTTTCATATCCGCCGTCGAAAACACATGATATT
This sequence comes from Sphingobacterium sp. UGAL515B_05, assembly GCF_033097525.1. Taxonomy (NCBI): domain Bacteria; kingdom Pseudomonadati; phylum Bacteroidota; class Sphingobacteriia; order Sphingobacteriales; family Sphingobacteriaceae; genus Sphingobacterium; species Sphingobacterium sp. UGAL515B_05. Next base: position 215,952 of record NZ_CP109907.1, read on the forward strand.
GATCCATCAGATCGCAACCTTGAGGCGGAGCAATATCATGTGAAGCGTACACATACAGGCGGCCATCGGCCCATACCCGTGCCGAAGGGTCTGCGGTATACATATGTTTGATAAATGGGTTATCTTGCGCCTGCAAGTGTGTCGCAAAAAATAATGTCATGCCCAATAGGCATCTGGAACCTGCTTTAATAAATTGTTTCATCCGAATAATTATTTAGTATTGAGTAGTAGTAGCGGGCACCAAGTCCCGCTTATTGTTTAGATTCTTTCCTTAAGGTACTTTAATAACCTCCACTTCCGAATAATTGAATTTTTCGTAGGTGTCGCGCACCTTTGCGCCCATACGTACATAATAGGTATACCCTGATTTCAATGGAATATCCTTGATCGTGTAGGTTTCCTTCCCTTCTCCGGTCTGCATATTGCCGATATTTTCCCAGTTTTGATTGATCAATGCGCGATATTCATCCTTATAATACGCATCAATACGGTTACCAGCCCCACAGTATGGTGTCAGACTCAGGAATGGGCGAACCTCAATCACTTGCGGCAATCCACCCGTAATAGGTGCGGCAAGCGTACAGGAAATTTCCAGTTTATTTTCCGCTTTTAAGGTCCACTTCACATTTTTGATCTGTAGGTAGGGCGTCACCTCAAAGTTTTGCTCTGCATTAGCCCCCAGTTGGTAACCTTCGATTTTCTGCGCTGGCCAAAATGCACCACCATAGGGCTGGAGGGTATAGGTCGCCTGAAAGAGTTTTGTATGATTATACGATCCGTCCTGCTTGACGGCAATATCCTGCGGTGCGGGATTGTCGCTCCAACTGGTTTCTAGCAGACGGATGCTAAATTCGCCCTGTCCGGTCAGGAAGGGTTTATTCGTTACCTTGTCTATGACCTGCCCTTTCATAGTCGCATTCGGACCATCGTAATTATCTGTTTTCGAACAGGCATTTAAAAATAACAAGCCTGTCAATGCTGTAAATAAATATATCGTTCTCATTTCCGCTCAATTAGTAAATAGGGTTCTGTGGATATAGATTAGGGTTTTTGTTCAGTTCTCCACCCGGAATAGGTTCATAATACCATTTCTTTTCAAAGTTGAACGTCTTATTCCAAGGCTCTTTTTCGCGAATAAAAATAAAGGAGTTGATCCGTTCACCGCCCGGAGTATATTTCAGTTCATCCAATACAAGGTAAGGCATCAGCGAATTGGGCACAAAGTTATTGAGCTCCACATCTGCAATGCGCCATCTCCGCATATCCCACCAATGGTGATTTTCAAAGCAAAGTTCACGTTCGCGCTCCTCGCGTATAAACTGCAGATTTCCATCCAGGGGATAACCATATTTACCGGAGAGGTTTGCCGAAGCAGCTGTATAGAGATAAGGCTTGGCACCAGCACGATTACGGATCTGCGCGATGTATTGGAATGCTTCCTGTTTAAGCGTTTCATCATTTTTGATCAGGCCGAGTTCATAAGCAGCTTCAGCCTTATTCAAAAGTATCTCCGCGAGCCTAAAGACCTTCCAGGGTTGTGTACTGTTATACAACTTCACATCCTTGGTAGACATTTTATAGTTAATGTATTTACGGATGTAAAATCCAGTTCGGGTGTTGTTGGCATGTCCATCTTTCCACATGCCATGCTCCCCTGTTATATTGATCTTCGTACCATTGTAGTCAAACAGGCTATTTTTGGGGCCAGCCAGGATTCGATTTGACTCGCTATTTATCGCCGCAGTACCCGCGCCCATCTGTGCATCAGCAGCCTTACCGGGAAAGGTTTTATAGAGTCCACGCTGAATATCGAAACTCCGTCTTTCGGCGCCTTCACGTAATTCCATCCCTGAGAAGTAAAATGTGGCCCGCTGACGAGGTTCCAAATCGGCATACAGCTGTTTACGGTCCGTGTAACGTACTGGTTTCCCTCCGGCATCAGTGATTGGAAGTTCACCGAATAACTCCACGACATTCAATACGGGATATGCCGCAGACTCATTGTCACTCGAAAAGGTCGGATTGGGTAAGTGGGTAGCGTCATAGCTGTGTTTGAGACGGTTGTTGTGCGGTGCGGTCAGACTATACTCCTTGATCAGAATATCCTCAGGACTGTCTAAGTCCAAAAACAAATTTACGTAGTTGAGTTCCTTATCCTGTGCATTTTTATTATACAGACTGTACGGTCCTGCCAGCACGGTTGTTGCAGCATCATAAGCCTGTTTGAAGAACCATTCTGCTTCTTCCTTTTTGATACCGACCAACTGCATGTCTGTTGCATCACCAGAGAGATTGCTGTACGAACTATATTTAGCAATACTACCGGCATACAACATGGCGCGGGAAAGTAGAGCTGCTGCCACATATTTGTTGGCGCGGCCGCGTTCGCTGCTTCCAGACATCATTGAAATAGCCACCTGCAAGTCTTCATTGATAAAATGATAAACCTCAGATTCTTTATTTCTGCTGACTAAGAGCTGTTCTTTATCAGCTGTTGGATCCTGCACGTCCTTTATAATAGGTACCCCACCGTAGCGTTTAACCAAAGCAAAATAATAGAAAGCACGCAGGAAATGGGCTTCCCCAAAGATCTGGTTGTACCCCTGCTCGGTGTAATTGGCTTTGTATTTAGGCAGGCCTGCAATCAGGGTATTGACATTCCGGATGCGATCATATGGCCAGTAACCAAAACCCTGTGCTCCAGCTACCCCCCAAAATTGTCCGGTCATCTCGCCGCTCATGGCCGCAAGTGTTTCCGAATTTTGCCAATAATTGTCCCATCTAAATCCTCTTTCAGGATGATATACAAAGTCTTCTATGGGCAGATAGCTGTACATTCCAGCGACATATTTACGTGCTCCAGCCTCATTTCCAAAAAGCGCATCTTCACCCAATACCCCTAGTGGATCCAGATCCATTTTTTTACAGGATTGCATGCCCGAGCACAGAAAAAGGCCAATGATTGCTATAGCGATTGATTTTTTCATGTTTTGTTCGTTTTGAGATTAAAATTTAATGGATGCTCCAATGTTGTAGGTTTTATTGATGGGATATTTGTACACATCAATATCACCCGATGAAGAACCTCCGGCAGATCCTGGGTGCTCGGGATCGGTATATTTGAGACCTGTCCATGTCAACAGGTTATAAGCACTCGCATAGATCCTGAGATTCTTTATTTTTAGTGTCTTCAACCATTGTTGCGGGAGAGAATACCCCAGTTCTAAGGTTTTCAGACGCAGATAGGAGGCATTTTGAACTGCCCGGGTTCCTTCGGCCATGGCAGAGCCCGTAGAAGGATAATATCCAGCAAGCCATTGGGTACTTGGGTTAAATAGATCGGCACCGGCATCAACTGGTCTCCAGCGATCCAAAAACTGCGTCAAAGCACCGCCGTCAAACTGCAATGGCCCTGCCAGTACCTCACTATACTGTACATACACTTTTGCTGCACCCTGAAAATTCATCGTCAGATCCAGACCGCGCCACGATCCTCCTAAGGTAAAACCATAGTTGATCAAAGGCATATTATACGTTGCAATAGGATGATTGTCGGCATCGTTGATCACTCCATCGCCATTCCAGTCCTGATAGTAATAATCACCAGGCAATGTACCGCTACTTACCAATGTTGGGTGGTTATAAATCTGCTCATACGATCCAAACTGTCCGGCATATTCCTTGCCCCACCAGATATCCTTATTACGATTAGAGTAGCGGTTACGCCAGTTGTCGTACGAATTACCTGCTTTTGATTCTACGCGGTTTACAAATTGACTTTTCGTAGAAGAGACCTGCGCATTAATATAATAATTGAAATCATTGATCTTATTGCGATGTGTCAAAGAGAGCTCATAACCGAAGGTGCGATCGCTTTCCAGATTTTCCTGCGGTAGGTTGGCACCAACAGTACCGGGGATCAAGTCAAGGCTTGTCGCTAGAAGGCCTGAGCGATTACGGTTAAAATAATCAAAAGTCAAGCCCAGCTTGCCGTTCCATAGATCCATATCCAAACCCACGTCAGCAGTTTTGGACGTATACCAGGTGAGATTAGGGTTGGGAATTGCTGTCGGCAGGGCCCCATTCACGAGGTTTCCACCAAAGATCCATCCCGTTTCATTGGGTTCCAGTGCATAACCAACGATGGTTGAAGGGTAATTACCTGCCGAACGGTCATCCCCAAGCTTACCATAGGATGCCCTTATTTTTAAGTTATTGATAAAACTGTAGTTGTTTTTAATAAACCCTTCTTCGCTGATACGCCAGCCCACCGAGGCCGCCGGGAAAAATCCCCAGCGTGATTCTTTTGGAAATTTAGAGGAGCCATCATAACGAAAACTAAATTCGGCGATGTATTTACCCAAATAATCGTAATTGAACTTACCGACCAAACCTCGCGCTGTACGTTCGCCAATACCTTCCATATTTGCCAATTGGTTCTTGTCCTCACCAGCAAATAGATATTCCGAATTGACCATGATCTCCCGTTGTGCATAGAAGCTATCCCATTTGTTATATTCTTCGACGAAAAGCAACAAACCGGAGACCTGGTGTTTTTCGGCAAAACGACGGTTATAATTCAACGAGAACTGCATCAGGGAATGCGTATCCGGATAGGAACTCCGCCTCACGGTCGTAGGGGCATTTTTCTCATGTGCATTATACTTTTCAGGGGTTATAATCTGGCCGTTACCATCATAGACAGGTGGTGTATAGCTATATAAAAAATAGGACTTTTTGAAATCCGTATTGTCACTGTACTTGAAGTCATAATTATAGGTTGCCTTCGCATTTAATCCTTCCACAAAGGGCACTTTATAGTCTAAAGCGATAATACCGTTGAATTGCTTACGCAAAAATTTACGATAGCCCGTCTGTTTGGAATCCGTTACCACGACCGGATTTTCGTTATCGATCATCTCGAAATTCGGATAAAGGGGATTGTCGTTGACATAGATCGGAACAATAGGTCTTTGTCTCCAGGCCTGTTTGTAGACGGCCCAGATATCCGTACGTGGTTGGTTGGTCTCATCGGCATACCCGCCCACATCCAAAGACGCTTTCAGACGATCTGTGATCTGCGCATCGATGTTGGAGCGAAAATTCCAGCGATTATAGTTGAGGCTCTTGCTTTTGTAAGCGCCCATCTGATCCATATGGCCCAGGTTGAAGAAATAATTAACTTTCTTGCCGCCACCGTTGATGGAAAGATTGTGCTGGTATTGCGGCGATACTTTGTCGAATGCTGCATCCACATAATTGGATGTCTTTTTTGTGCCGTTCTGATACGCTTCAAAATCTGCCGGCCCAAAAATATGAGGCATCTTCGCCGGATAATTGCTATTAAAATGGCGACCTATCTGTTCGTTTTTAAGCTGCATATAGGCAAGGGCATCCACCGTATTGGGAACATAAAGAAACTTTTGCCAGGCACGATTATAGGAATAGTTTATTTCAAAGTTTCCATCTTCGTTACTTCCCCGGCGTGTGGTCACCAAAAGAACACCATTCGCCGAGCGCACACCGTAAACAGCTGCTGAAGCATCCTTTAATACGGATACACTTTCGATTTCATTGGCATCCATGCGTGACAGATAATCTTTATCACGGGGGATCCCGTCGACCACAATCAGGGGCTCACCCATTCCGCGGATGTCGATATTTGATTCAAACGATCCCGGTTGGCTCGACTGTTGGCTGATACGCACACCGGGCATCTTACCGGCTAACATATTGACCACATTTTCATTTTTTGTTACCGTGATTTCTTTATTGTTCACCGATGATATCGCCCCTGTTAACGAAGCCTTTTTCTGCGTGCCATACCCCACAACCACGACCTCTTCCAAGCTTGTATTATCTTCGTTGAGCAACACATCCATGAGGCGTTGTTGCCCAACGATCATTTCAGTCTTGCGGTAACCGACGTAAGTGATCACGAGTTTGTCTCCCGGCGATGCGTTAATTTTGAAGCGTCCCTGACCATCAGACGATGTTGTCTGCCCGGTGCGGAGGTCTGTAATGGAAGCCCCAGCGATCGGCTTATCATTTAAAGTCTGCACCTTACCTTCGATCTGCTGTTGCTGCGCGATGGTTGCCATTGGAGACAATAGCAGCAGCGAGGACAATGCCCACTGCCAAGGGTAACTACGGAGCTTGTTCCACGGCAGTGGCCTTTCATTAAAAATGAAGTTTGTTTTCATGTATTGTTTTAAATTGGTTATTGAATTATGTATTAGGTTTATGTATTTAGGGAGGACCTGTTTGCTACAAACAGTCCATTACCGCTATTCCCTAGGGAAGAGCTGAAGATAATTTTTCGCTTTCATTTGATTGGTTATTAAGTATGAAAACGAATATATTGGCGAGGGGTATAATAGAACATTAACAGAAGATTAACAGGTATTCAAAAACACTATTAACAACTGTATATCAACACATTAAAATTTTAAATATTTTTTCTTAATCTAGACAGTCTTTAAAACTTTTGGGGTAAGCTTCACCATATAAACGAGCGTAGATCTGACAGAAATTCTCATAGCACTGTAAGGCCAGGCTGTGATAGCCCAGCTGTAACAAGGAACGACATTTATGAACCATTGCCTCCTCATTGATTTCATCAAAATAGAATATCTTATTGCAGATCTCAATAATCAGTTCAGCATTATCCTGCACATTCAGATTTTCAATAAAATTGCCCAACGTTGTGAGCACCAGAATAGACATTTCACTTTTAAAATTATCGAGCCACTCATAGTCCACTTCGAAAAGGAAGCCGCCTTTGTCAATTATATCGAGTAATTCCCTAATTTCAGTTTCTGTAAAATATTTTTTATTGGATACCATCCTGCTGAAGCGGAGGTAATCGATATACACGGTATCCATTGGTTCTATGCACCAGTAACCACTTTTTTTGGTCACCCTAAAATCACCCAATTGCTCGAGTAAACTATTGAGCTTGGCGATGTTCACTGACCGATTATTACGCGCACTGGACTGGCTCTTATCGGACCAAAATAGCTCAGTCAGCTTCTCTGAGCTAATTCCCCGCTCCCATCGTACAGTATAGAGAATAAAAATCAGCAGCATTTCCTTAAGCAGTGGCGAAAACTTCTTTGTGATTTCTTTGCCAGCAAGATCCACAATCTGAAGGTCGCCACCGAAAAGGTAGATTCCGGCGCCATGTCGGGTTTCAAATCCCTTGGCCACTTTCTTGGGTTGCGAAAGATCAACCAATTGCCCACTTTTATCTTGTTCCCTCTCCTTCAAAGGTGCTGCCTGTAGGTGCGGCTCTTCTATTTTATCGGTTTTTATGACCGGAATAGCCTGTTTTTTTTGCTTGCTTCTTTTTCGATACCACCAGATCAAGAGCGATAATCCCATTACAGCGAGGACATAAAGGCTGTATTTAAGCAGCATAGGCTTAGCCAAAGGCATTATACCCTGTTCAGACGGTAAGGGAGGAGCCAGTAAAGTATAAATCGTTGCCTTAGTCAGATCGGTCTTGTCATCATAAAACAAGGTGACTGCAACAAAGGACTTAGATTTCGGCGCATAATAGAGATCGGCAAAAGAACGGATGTCATGAAAATCGAAGGGTATACTGCTCCCCAAAAACTGGTATTGTGTTCCTTTGAGGCTACTTGCCACCAGTTGTAAATGTGTTTTGAATTTATTGTTCGGGAAAATCAATCCATAAAACAGTCCACTACTATCTTCAACGACCAGACTATTGGCCCATACCATATCGGCGAATGCAGATGAAAATTCGTGAACTTTTAACGACTTGCGGTTTTTGAAATCAAGCTTAAGAAAATCATTTGAAATGCGGGGATTCAACATTTGATCTCCTGTGGAACTACCATAACCTCCGGCCAGATATACCCCATCTCTTCCCTGCCCCATTCCCGCAAGATAATGCGGAAAAATTTCATCACCTGTAAAAGGAATGCTATCCCAAGATTGTGTAGGCAGATGATAACGCAATACGCCCGCTTTGTATTTAAAATGGCCATAGCCCCCGATCATATAGATACTCGTGTCGGACGAATTAAAATATTTGTTGAACAGCCAATAGTTTGTGCCTACCGCAGGAAAATCAAATTGTTTATTCCATGTTCGACTGGTGGAATCATAAGCAGCAACAATTTTTTGGTCGATGGAGATATTCAGGACGTTCTTTTTGATCGGATCAAAAAGCGATTGACTGCCATTGACGAGCAAAAGCTTGCCATCGGCATATTCCTGCGAACGTACGTCACTACCACCAATTTTATTGATCATCAAACGCTTATTTCCAACAAAAAACAGTGTTTCTTGATTTTTGTCAAAGGCCACGCTAGCTTGTCCTTCCAGTGTAAAAGAAGCCTGTGTTTTCCATTCACTACGTTGCCGCTTGATCCAGATCGGATTACCGATTTCCGCTGTGCTCTTTTTTTGCGCATCTAAACTCTTGGTCCCGGAAGACTCATCCAATGGCCAATAGTATTTAAGTTTGCTATTATCCGCAATTCGAATATCCTTTAAGCGCATGGGAGGAACATCCATTGTCTGGAAGTTTTTCATCATATTTGCACCAAAAACAAGCTTAAACTGAGGCGCAAACTGTTTGTTGAGCCGATAGGAATACCGGGCCTTTCCGACCTCAAAGTAAAGCTCCTTTTTATCCATATCGAGCTCGAGGCACATTGGCGTCCAGTTATAATACAACTGTAAGGCTGTGATATTGAAAGATACCGGGGTAAAGTCCTCCCCAACTACCAATTTAAAATGTTTGTCCTGATCAAGCCGCCGATCGTATATCAGATCGATATTGACACCATCATCCGTAATCAGTCGAAAGATATAACCAAAATAATCCTGTTGGAGTGGCAAAAAGGAAAGATCGAATGAAACAGACAGTTTATGCTGAAAAGAAATTGATTCGTTGGTACCGATCTGCAGGCTAGTCCGCTTATCCGCCTCCATGTTGTGGCTGGCAAATTCTAACCCATATTGCGCCGATCCAATCTGACAGATCAGTACAAACCAGAAAACCAGAAAAAGATGTCTTGATTTTTTCTTCACAATTTAGATTAAGCCTGATCTCAAAAATATAAAATTTTAAATAGAAATCTAAAATTTCTGCAACTATTACCTTAGTAGGTGTAGCGATATTTTGCCTAGCAGCAAATTTCTTCTTCATCGTGTATGTTGCTTCCATTTATGAGTAAAACCATGTTTTTCACATGCGTAAAAAAAACGCTACGCTTCACGACTTCATTTGGATGTTGAGCGATTATCCCTATATTCGACGAGCCAAATCCCATAGGGAAATTGTGCGAAATAAACCAATTTATCAATAGCAGGACATCATGAACATCCTAAAACCTTATTTGCTTATCTTTCTCCTACCATTCGTGTATTTTGACAGCCTTGCGCAGTCCGCAACGAAGAGTATCGATCTTTCCACCTATGGGGTTATTCCCAACACGGGCAACAATAGTACGGCATTGGTCAATAAAGCTATTCAATCCATCCTCAGCAAGAGTGGCAAGAAAGAAGCTATTATTTTAAAATTCAAAAAGGGACGTTATGACTTTCATCCAGAAGGGGCGCTAAGCCGCAAATACTACATCTCCAATCACGATCAGGACAACCCCAAGACCGTAGGTATGGCATTTGAAAATTGCGACAACATCACAATTGATGGACAAGGATCAGACTTTATCTATCATGGCCGCATGTTACCTATCGCATTGATCGAGAATAAAAACCTCACGTTGAAAAATATCCACATCGATTTTGAGCGCCCCCAGATCTGCCAGGTCAAGATTTTACAAAACGATACAACCAACGGTACAATTACCTATCAAACTGCACCTTGGGTAACCTATACAATCAAAGACAGCATATTTTACAATACCGGTGAAGGCTGGCAACTGAGACCGACATCGGGGATTGCCTTTGAAGAAAAGACCAAACGGATAGTCTATAATACAAGCGATATCCGCGTGGGCACAACCAAAGTGAAAGAGCTCTCTCCGGGTATTATTCAAGCGCAGCAATGGAAGAACAGCAAGCTTATACCGGGCACCATCGTTGCCATGCGCGCTGGATTTCGTCCCAACCCGGGTGTATTTGTCCATAAAGGAAAAAATATTCGACTTGAAAATATTGCCGTCCATTACGCCGAAGGCATGGGCTTGTTAGCTCAATTAACGGACAACATCACATTGGAAGGTTTCCGAATTGCACTTCGCGGCGATCAGGATCCGCGTTATTTTACGGCTCAGGCTGACGCGACACATTTTTCGGGTTGTAAGGGTATCATTGTATCGAAGAATGGACTGTATGAAAATATGATGGATGATGCCATCAATATCCATGGTACCTACCTGAAGATCACCAAACGACTAGATGACAAAACATTGATCGGTCGTTATATGCACGATCAATCCTACGGATTTGACTGGGGCTACCAGGGGGATACGGTCCAATTTATCCGATCCAGTACAATGGAACTCTGGGACCAGAAAAATAAGGTCCAATCCATTACCGTTTTACGCGAGAAAGCCTCAGACCCAATCCGTGAATTCAAGATTACTTTAAGTAATGCTTTGGACCCGGCTATTGACCCAACAAAAATGGATATTGGCATCGAAAACCTCACATGGACGCCAAGTGTGCTATTTAGCGGGAATACCATACGCCACAATCGAGCACGAGGTGCTCTATTCAGTACGCCAAAAAAGACCCTGGTAGAAAACAACTGCTTTGATCATACTTCAGGTACAGCTATTCTCCTGTGTGGCGATGCCAATGGTTGGTACGAAACGGGTAGCTGCCACGATATTCGCATCCGGAACAATACTTTCATCAATGCCTTGACCAATATGTTTCAATTTACCAATGCGATTATATCGATCTATCCAGAAATTCCGGATTTAAAAAATCAGCAGAAATACTTCCATAGCCATATCGTCATCGAAGACAACCGCTTTGAAACCTTCGATAAGCCTATTCTTTACGCCAAATCAGTCAATGGATTGGTCTTTCGCAACAACCAAATCAAGACCAATCAGGAATATCCTGCATTTCATTGGAATAAAAAGCCCTTATTTTTTGAACGTGTCGCAAATAGCAGTATTTCAAACAATACGGTAAATGGCAAACAAAGTGATTTACAAACGTTGGATCAATAGAGATTTTACTATCTTAGTATATTCTTCACGAAGTTGGTAACAGCCGAATTTCGTGAAGAATAGCTTACGTTCAATAAAGCAAACATCTAACCGGGTGTAATAGTCGGATGATCTAGGCACGCTATACACAACATTTATAACAGCATTTGAAAGACAACATTGCCATATTGTACAAATTATCCCAGGGTAATCAAATTGCCCTGAAGATACTTTATGATAAATATGCGCAAATGGTTTACCAATTTGCGCATCATATTTTAAAGGATGAGCAGATTGCGGAAGAAATTGTACAGGATACTTTTCTCCAGCTATGGGACTCAAGAGAAAAAATAGATATAGACAGCAATATTCGAACATTTATCTATGTAATCAGTCGAAATAAATGCTTCAATAGGCTCAAACAGCTTAAAAGATACCATAACCTCTTCGAACCCCTATGCTCCGAAGGATCTCATGATTGCATTTTTGAACAAGACCCTTTGGCGGAAAAAGAAGTGAACGAAGCACTGGAACAATTGGTTCAAAAGCTACCCACAAAACAACAGCTCGTATTTCGTATGAGTCGATTCGAGGGACTGTCACATCAGGAAATAGCGCAACAGTTATCCATTTCGACAAATACCGTAAAAAATCATTTGGTGTCTTCTTTAAAATTTATCAAAGAAGAACTCAAGCGTACCCCAGGAGATTCTTCGATCATCTATCCCTTATTATTTTTTACTTTTTTTTTCATCGACTAGTCCTTAGCCCAACTCAATATTGTTCTTATAATAAAGACCAATATCATGATGACCAATTCTGAGTTTGAAAACTTAGTCAAAGACTATCTCGAAAATAAACTTAGTCCAGAACAGGAACGACAATTAATAGTTCTATTGACCACTGATCCCAGTGCCGATCTTTTGGCTAAATTTGACAAATTTTACCTCAAATATTCCAAGGAAGTCGCGCTGGAAAAAAATAAAAAAGACAAGATTTGGTCCAATATCCATGCGCATTTAGTTCAAGATACCCCGTATCAAACTGGTGCCATAAAAAATAGCCGTTGGAAAACCTTCCTTCCTTATGCAGCCATTTTCATTGGTATAATTTCTCTTGCGACACTTTTATTTACGCTTACCTACAAAGATAAGGATGAGACCCATCAACACAACACGACAGTAAATCAAATCTTTCTGAAAAAACATAGCGGTCTCATTTATGCCAGCAATAACACTAACGGCAACAACATCCCATTGAAGCAATCCGAGTTCAAAACCTATGGGATTGTCAAGGATTCAGCGGGCACTCTTGTTTTTCGACAAGGCGACAAACATGTTTTAGCCAACAACACGAAATTGACTATTCAAACCCAAAAAGGGCAAACACAAGCACTTGTTCTACCTGACGGTTCAAAAGTATGGATCAATAGCAATTCACAGATTACGTTTCCGAGAAGCTTTAACGAAAAGGAACGTCAGGTACAATTAGTCGGCGAAGGGTATTTTGAGGTCACTCATCTCGATCGACAGCCCTTCTCTGTCCAAGGATTACATTATACTACCGAGGTGCTGGGAACACATTTTAATATCCAAAGTTACCCTAACAGTATAGAAAGGATTTCATTACTGGAAGGGAAAGTAAAGGTTCGTAGTCCAAAGACTGTGATCCACCTTTCTCCTGGGCAGCAAGCATACGGAGAAACTGCAACGCCTAAAAAAATCGGAATAGATACAACGGATATCTTGGCATGGCAGCAAGGTTATTTTAAATTCGAGAATGTGGATATTTATCAATTAACCGAACAAATTAGAGACTGGTATGATGTTAAATTTATTAAGATCAACTCACAAAGCGAGGATAGATTTTCAGGAACCTATCGACGCACCAATGATCTAAGTGATCTACTCAACAATCTAGAGGAAGTTTCCAACCTGAGATTCAACATAAAAGAAGGAGGCATTTATGTAACCAATAAATAAACTTTAAATAAAAAAACGGAAGTGCTCCAACACTCCCGCAGTTAGATAACGACCAACAAAACGAAAATTATTAATCAATTTATCCAGTTCAAATGTATAAAACTTCTTATTCATTTCGATATCCTACGACCAGGATTATCGTAAAAACTATGATTTTTATGAAACTGATTATCCTGTTTCTAGTAATAGCCACGTTCCATGTCACTGCAAATAGTTATGGACAAAACATTTCGCTACATGTGAAAGGTGAAAGCTTCAAATCTATTTTAACAAAGATTAGAAAACAGAGTGGCAAAGACTTTCTTTACAATTCTCAACAAATTGATGAAGACAAAAAAATGAATCTCAGCATTACCAACAAGCCTTTAGCCGAAGCACTACGCATATTACTAGCCGATCAGCAATTGACCTATAGCGTGCGTAATAATGCAATTTTGATCCATCCCAATGCTTCTGCTTCAACCACAGCTGGAAAAGACAATACATTTCAACAGGATCTTCGGGGCAAATTAAAAGACAATACTGGAAAGCCTATTGCCGGAGCCACTATTCTGCTCGTCGGTACCGGACAATCTGTGGCGACAGACGAACATGGTGATTTTCAATTTGCCAAGACTCCGCCCAGTGGTGAGCTTCGCATTAATTTTATTGGATTTAAAGAGAAAACAATATCTTTTCAACGGTCCCAACAGCTCGTCATTACTTTAGAGCCTCAAATCAATGAAATGGAGGAAGTCGTTGTTGTGGGCTATGGTGTTCAAAAAAAATCAGACCTCACAGGTTCAATTTCTGCCGTTCAAGCTAAGGATTTCACACAAGGATCCAATATCAACGCCCTTCAGTTGATCAATGGTAAGGCACCAGGTGTAACCATCAGCCAAACCAATTCGGCGCCTGGGGCAGGAACCAAAATACAGGTCAGAGGTGCTGGTTCCATTAACAGTAGTAATGATGCCCTGATTGTCGTAGATGGGCTACCTGGTATCGACCCTAGTAGTTTAAGTCCGGATGACATCGAATCCATAGACATTTTAAAAGATGCCTCAGCAGCTGCTATTTATGGTACTCGTGCTGCAAGCGGTGTAGTGCTTATTACAACAAAAAAAGGAAAATCTGGCACAGCTATAGCGAAATATGATAGTTATATCGGGTTTCAAAATGTATCAAAAAAATTGGATGTCCTTAACGGAAAGCAGTACATGCAAGTTCTGAATGCTATCCGAAAAGATGCAAACAAAGACGCCATTTTTACGGAAGACCAGATCAACAACATGGGAGAAGGAACCAATTGGCAGAATGAAATATTTAGAAAAAATGCGGTCGTACAGAATCATCAACTAAGCTTTTCCGGCGGTGGGGACAAGAGTAATTTCTATACCGCTCTAAATTATTTCAACCAAGATGGTCTAGTAAAAAACTCGGGCTACGCTAAAATTAATTTCAGAACAAATCTGGAATTTCGACCAAAGGATTATATAAAATTCAATATAAATGGAAATTATACCCGTGGTAACCAGCAAGCAATCTATACATCCAATGGCGTGAATGAAGCCGCGGGCCCGCTCAATAGCGCACTGCAATTTGACCCCACGCTACCGGCACACCTCAATGAACATGGTCGATACTACCTTAATAACTTTATCGCTTTAGACAATCCATTGGCCCTAATCAATGGTAAGGAGAATAGAAATATCTCCAATACCTTTTACGGATTGATTACCGCAGAAATTAAACCTTTTACCGACTTTACAGCAACATTACGTGTTGGTGGAAGTACCGCCAACATGATGAACTCCAGTTATACGGACCGATCGACCATAAACGGTCTTGCCAATGGCGGATTGGGTTCAAAAAATGCGTCAAGTGGCCACCAATGGTTGGGCGAGTTTTTACTCAACTACAATAAAAAAATTGGAAAACATCAATTGGCTTTCTTATTGGGAACAACATTTGAAGAGTTTCAAAGTGAAGGCGTGGGAGCCAGTTCAATGAAATTTTTATCTGACGTCACTTCTTACAACCTTTTACAGAGTGGAGATGGTGATAAAGGCGACAATGTAAGTTCTAGTAAAAGCCGAAACAGACTCAATGGTGTATTAGGCCGTATCAATTATAATTTTAACGATCGTTATTTTATTACAGCCTCTTTGCGTTCAGATGGTACATCGCGCTTTTCTGAAGAAAACAAGTTTGCATTTTTTCCTTCCGGAGCTTTTGCCTGGAAATTAACGGATGAAGATTTTCTTTCCCCTTTGAAAGAAAATGGTACCACGCTTAAACTGAGATTTGGATATGGACGATTAGGAAACCAAGGAATAGACAATTACCAAACAATCAACACCTTGGTCGCGTCGGGAAATGCTGTCTTTGGTGATAAGATTTATCAGGGTGTTGTCCCAGCGAGACTACCTAATAAAAATCTACGGTGGGAATCTACGGAAGAAATAAATCTAGGATTAGATTTTGAGCTTTTGCGTGGGCGAATTACGGGATCTGTCGACGCGTACAAACGTAATACTAAGGATCAACTATTCAGTAAGCCCATTTCTTCAGTGGTGGGTTTTAGCAACTACATGGTCAATTTTGGAAATGTTGAAAACCGTGGTATTGATTTACAGTTAAACAGTAAAAATATTATTCGTGATCAATGGCAATGGAACAGTCTATTTAATTTGGCTTTACTAAAAAATGAAGTCAAAGAGCTACCAGATTTTATTCCACAACTTATTACGGGATCTATTGCCAGTTTTATCTCCAACTATCAACTTGTAGAACGGGGTCAACCCATGTTATCTTTCTATGGGTATGAGACGGAGGGAATATTTCAGAACGATGCGGAGATAAAAAACTCAGCACAACCTGAAGCAAAGCCGGGGCATATTCGCTTTAAAGATCAGAATCAAGATGGGAAAATAGACTTAAAAGATCGAACCACTTTAGGAAAACCTTTTCCTTCAATCAATCTGAGCCTTTCCAATACGTTCAAGTATAAAGATGTTTCACTGGACTTCCTACTTCAATACGTGGGCGGAATTAGTATGTTAGACGCCAATATCACCGAAACTCTCTATCCTACCAACGAATACCGCAACAGGTTATCCGAATACTACCTGAATAGGTGGACTGCAGAAAACCCGACCAATCAATATCCGAGCGGCGTAAACCCCACTGCCTATGGTGGCGACTATATTATCAATTCAATGACGGTAAGAGATGCATCGTTTTTAAGACTCAAAAATATCAATTTAAACTACGAGGTATTGAAAAATGGAAAATCAGTCAATCGCGTCAATATATTTCTGGCACTAGAGAATTTGGCAACTTGGACCAAATATAAAGGTTATGATCCTGATGCAAGTGCGACAGGAACTAATGCCGTTTCCAAAGTGAGCTACAATAGCTACCCCTTAGCACGCACGATTCGATTGGGATTAAACCTTACACTCTAAATTCGACTAACATGACAACATTAAAACTTAAATATCTCACCATACTATTGCTATCCCTATCGACGATAGGCTGCAATTCATTTTTGAAAGAAGAAGTATATACAGAATACGACCCCAACAAATTCTTGGCCGATGAGACCGGCATTGATGCACTACTTACAGGAGCTTACGCGCAATCCCGTATTATTGCTTATGATCATCGTAACTATACCTATATGATGAATGAGTTCAACACAGATATTGCCTTTGAAACTGGCGGTGGCCTTGAAAAAGATGCCGCTCCATTTATTCAGTTTAATTGGTCTGTCAATAATAGTTTTTTAAACTCATTCTGGGAGAAAATGTATAAAGCCATTGCCAGTGCAAACTCGGTTATCATTCTATCCAATCAGCTCAACGGCTTAGACCCGGCCAAACTCAACAAAATACAAGCCGAAGCCAAGTTTATCCGCTCGTCATCTTATTATTTCCTTTATAATTTATTCGGCCCTACCCCCTTGATTGACATCCCCGTCGGCGCCAGTCCCCAGGAGATCGAAGAAATTGGAAAAAATGCCAAAAGAGCCGACAGAGATGCCTTTGTCAACTATATCATCAGTGATCTTGAATTTGCCAAACAATATTTACCGCTTACAGAAAGTCCAATAGGCAGGGCAACAAAAGGTGCCGCTCTTGGGTATTTAATGAAGATTTATCTCAAAGAAAAAAATTGGAAAAAGCTGACCGATGTCACTCAGGAAATTATAGACCTTCATCAATATGAACTGTATAGTAATTATCCACGACTTTTTGCCATTGAAGGAGAAAGCAATAAAGAATACATCTTTAGGGCACCTTGTATCGCGCAGGCAGGCTACCAAAATAACTACATGGCACATGCTTTCCCGCCAAACTACCCTATTCTCACCAACTGGGTCAATTTTGGTGCACAATTCCGTACCTATAGTGCATTTTACAAAACCTTTGAATCGAACGATAAAAGACGTGAACTTCTCATACGAAACTATACCGATATCTCTGGTAGAAATGTGGAATTGCTCGAGGATAACAATGGTAAAGCCCTCAATGATGTACGAAGCTTCAAATACTGGCCAGATCCAAACGGTGTGGGCGAAAATATGGGTAACGATATTGTCTACATACGTTATGCCGATGTTCTTTTAAGTCGTGCTGAAGCACTTAATGAGCTAAATGGTCCTAATCAAGAGAGTATCGACCTCATCAATCAGGTTCGTCAACGTGCTAATACAACTTTACTCAAATTTGCAGACTATAATGACAAATTATTGTTGCGTGATTTTCTACTGGCGGAACGTGGGCGAGAGTTCTTTTCTGAAGGATTACGTCGCGAAGACTTGATTCGACATGGAAAATTTATCCAGTCAGCCAAAGAGCGAGGTTATGCAGCCAAAGAATACCAGGTCGTTTATCCTATCCCACTCCAACAAATTGATGCAAACCCAAATTTAACGCAAAATGAGGGTTACTAAACCATACCACGATTTATTGCTGTTCATTATCATGCTTGGGCTTTCCTGTCCAAGCATATATGCTCAAGTTGTCGCCCTCCCAAATAAACAGCAGCTCGCATGGCAGAGAGCCGAATTTGGTATCATCTTTCACTATGATCTGCATGTCTTTGACCGGAAGGCATATCAACAGCAATCCAATCGCATTGTTCCGGTTCCTGATATACACATTTTCCAGCCGCAACAACTGGATGTCGAGCAATGGGTGCTGAGTGCAAAACTAGCCGGGGCTAAATTCGCACTCATTACCGCGACTCATGAAACTGGATTTGCCCTTTATCCTTCGAAAGTCAATCCCTATAATACGAGTGCTTTAGGGTGGAAAAACGGGAAAGAAGATCTTGTTGGTGATTTTATAAAAGCCTGTATCAAACACGGGATAAAACCAGGTATTTATGTAGGGATTCGTTGGAACGCTTACCTCGGTATTCACGATTTTAAAGCAATCGGTACTGGACAGCAGCAAATAGAACGGCAAAAATACTATAATAAAATGGTCGAGGGAATGGTACAGGAGCTATGCACATGGTACGGTCCACTGTTTGAGATTTGGTTTGATGGTGGAGCCAGCAGCCCTGAAAAAGGTGCTCCAAATGTGCTCCAAATTGTAAAAAAATATCAACCTAATTGCCTTTTTTATCATAACGACGAACTGGCAGAAGCAAGATGGGGCGGTTCAGAGTCTGGAACAGTACATTATCCGTGCTGGTCGATGTTTCCTTTTCCTTATACCGGTGCAGGAGAGAGTTGTCCAAGGGCAATTTCCGCAAACGATTTCTTACTCTTAAAAACCGGTGATCCGGATGGAACCTATTTTATGCCTGCAATGGCTGATGCCCCGCTCCGCGGAGCAAACGGTCGACACGAATGGTTTTGGGAGCCAAATGACGAAAATTCGATATTTTCTCTTAACCACCTTGTGGATATGTATCAAAAGTCTGTCGGCAGAAATGCAACATTGATCTTAGGAGTTACACCCGACACCCTGGGGCTTGTACCACAAATAGATCGGCGGCGATTAGAAGAACTTGGAAGTGAGATCAAACGTCAATATGGTAGTCCGATAAAGGATCTAGACCCAAAACAAGAGCTTATTCGCTTTAAAAAAGCAAAAGCTGTTAGCCAGTTAATGATTGAAGAAAGCCTTGAGCAAGGACAACGTATACGTGCTTTCCACATCACTGCGAAAACAAAGCAGGGATGGCAAACACTATTTACGGGTTCATCCGTTGGTAACAAATGTATCATTCAATTGAAAGGCCCGATTCGCTGTACACAAATTAAATTAACAATAGATAAGGCCATTGGCCAACCTATTATTCATACTTTTAATGCTTATGATACTTTCTAAGAAAAATAGCAAATTTATCCTATTAGCGACCCTATTTACAAATTTAGGGTTATTGCAGCAGGCGCAGAGCCAAACCAAGGCACAACTTGGTCCCACAACAGAACGCCCCAATATTGTCGTGTTTTTTGTGGATGACCTCGGTTGGCAGGACATGTCCGAACCATTTTACAAGGTCAAAACACCGATCAACGAAAAGTTTCATACCCCCAATCTGGAAACATTGGCCAAAGAAGCCATTAAATTTACCAATGCGTATGCAACACCGGTGTGCACACCTTCCCGGGTGAGCTTTCTGACCGGTTTAAATGCTGCTCATCATCGTGTCACCAATTGGACCCATCCCAAAGCTGACACCCCGACCGATAGCAAAGATGAATTGTTGAATCCACCGGATTGGAATATCAACGGACTAAGTCCTGTGCCCAATGTACCACATACCATATATGCTACTCCATTTCCAAGCATCCTTAAGGCCAATGGTTACTATACCATTCATGTGGGCAAAGCACATTGGGGATCTGCCGGAACACCTGGCGCCAGCCCTTTAAATTTGGGTTTTATGGTCAATATTGCAGGACACTCCGCTGGGCACCCACAAAACTACTATGGCGAGCAGAATTACGGTAACCTTCCTGGTAAAGCCGGTTATCAGGCAGTTCCCGACCTTATGGAATACCATGGCACATCCACATTTCTAACGGAAGCCTTAACCCGAGAGGCGCTGAAGGCACTGGAGGAGCCTATACGCCGTAAGGAGCCTTTTTTCCTTAATTTTTCCAACTATGCGGTGCATGTCCCGATCCAACCCGATCCACGTTTTGTACAAAAATACCTCGACCGCGGCTTAGATTCCACTGAAGCAGCTTATGCGTCACTGGTCGAAGGTTATGACAAAAGTATGGGTGATATCGTTCAATTTCTTAAAGACAAAAACCTATACGATAACACCGTCATTATTTTCCTTAGCGACAATGGCGGACTAAGCCTCAGCCCTATGCGCACCGGACCAAGCCATACACAGAACCTGCCATTAAAAGCTGGGAAAGGGTCGGTTTACGAAGGTGGAATCCGGGTTCCTCTGTTGATCAAACAGGCCAAACAGCACCCTGCAAGTACAGATGCTACCCCTGTTATGGTCGAAGATCTCTTTCCAACGATTCTCAGTTTAGCCAAAATAGATCACTATCAGCTCGTACAGGAAAAACCAGATGGAAAGAATCTTTTGCCATTAATGGAAGGCAACAGGTCCGACAATTGGAACAGCCGGCCATTGGTGTGGAATATCCCCAACAAGTGGACAGTGCCAGACGGCCCTGGAATCAACTTTTTCTCGGCAATAAGACAAGGTGATTATAAGTTGCTTTACGACATGAAAAATGGGAAGCTTGAACTTTATAACCTGCAGCAAGATATCGGTGAACTCAACAACCTTGCCCCAAAAATGAAAGGAAAAACCAGCGAGCTCAGCAAATTACTTTCTGATCAACTCCGGACCTGGAAGGCTCAGTTGCCGACCTACAAAGCTACGGGACAGCAGATCCCCTATCCTGATCAAATTAAGCTGATGGATTAAGGGGCTGCTTGGATGACTTATACAACGAAGCCCCGAAAGTATATATCGGGGCTTCGCTGGTTTATCCTCCCCTCTGAGGATACGATTTAGCAAAATATGTTGCTATCCATGACAACTATCCTTTTTTCTCTTTTTTTGCAGATTCAATCAGTTCACGCATTTCTAACTTAATGTAATCAACATTAGGGGTCTTTTATTAATTTAAAATATTATTAAACTTTGACAATAAAAACCGAATTTTTTATTGCCCTGCACGCATAAAACAAGATAAATTTCAGTACCCATCCAAAAACAAATGTACTTTTGACTATTTATTCGAAAAATTAAAAGTGAATTCTATTTTAATTTTATTCAACCTAATTTTGAGTTAATTACGGCTCAAAAACCAATTTCTTATGAGTATAAGCCCAAATGATGATGTCAAATGTTTAATGAATTTCAAAAGATTAAACACAAAAAATAAAAAATACGTACAGATCTTGACCTTATTTAATAAAATCTGTAATATTGAAAAAAAGTTACATTCCTCAACCCTACCAATCCAAGGAATTCAACTTCACACTATCATATCATGAAAAACGATAAATATCCAGCTCATAATGATGCAAGCTTGTTAGCTCGGCTCCGAGAAGGCGATTTAGAGGCTTTCAATATTTTGTATGATAAATATTGGTCTTTACTTTTAGATGAATCTTACAAAAGGCTCGAAGATTTGGCTTCCTGTGAAGAGATTGTTCAGGATGTATTTATTGAACTTTGGGAACACTGTCCGAGTAGAGAAATTCACAACCTGAAATCCTACCTCATTGCATGCATGAAATACAAAGTCTTTGAAACCTATAAGAAAAACAAACGCAGAAATATCCTTATCGAAGAAAATCATCACCTTTATCGAAGTTATGAAATTCTGGAAGGAGATCAGTATGCCGAAAAGGATTTAAAATCTTTAATTGAACAATGGGTAGCCAATCTCCCACAAAAAAGAAAAGAAATCTTTAAAATGAGATACTTAGATGGACTTACCACAAAAGAAATTAGTGATTTGACAGAAACTTCCCAAAATACAGTTCAAAATCACCTCGGAGTATCAATTCAAAAATTAAAAAAACTTGTTATCCAACATTTTTTGACGCTACTATTAATTTTATACAACTGTAAATAAGCAAATTACAAATAAACACCAATTTAGACTAGTACATTTTTTCCTGTTAGGGGCACTATTTAAGTGAACATTGTACTAATCATATGCAATATCCTAACCAAGAGCTCGAAAAGCTAATTGACAAATACTTAAAAGGCGAAGCCAATTCGGAAGAAATAGACGTCGTGGAACGTTTTTTCGATTCATTTTCATCCCGACCGAATTTAAGCAAAACACTACCCGATCATGTACAGAAAGCACTCAAAGCACGCATTCATGGCAGAATTATAAAGAAACTGACTCGGAGGAATCAGAAAACATTCAATTTCCCTAGAATTGCAGCAGCTGCAGCTATCCTCTGTATCGCTTTTACATCTCTTTATCTTTACAAAATTGCGCAATCAAACAATCAAGAACTTACGCTAACAAACGGACAACAGCAGCGAATTGTTCTAGAAGACGGTACAAAAGTTACACTTAATGCTTCGAGCAAAATAATCTACCCCGCCTCATTCAAAGATTCCAGCACACGTGAAGTTACTTTGATCGGGGAAGCATTTTTCGATGTCGCCAAAAATCCATCCAAGCCCTTCCTTATTCATACACCAAGAATGGAGATTAGCGTTCTGGGAACCGCTTTCAATGTGCGCGATTATGCCGAAGAAAATAATGCCGAAACAGCTTTGGTACGTGGCAAAGTCTCCATTTGGAAAAAAGGAACTGACAATCAGAAATTTATATTAAAGCCCAAAGAAAAGTTTGTGATCAGAAAGGTATATGGAGTTGAAAAGGAATTCCCATCGACAACTACTAAAACCGCATCGGCTCCCATGGCAATAGCTATTCAGCCATTTTCCATCTCTGAAAAAGACGGATCCGCTTTAGAAACCGAATGGTTATTAAATCGGATTACCATTCAAGATGATAGATTACTGGATATCGCCTTAAAGCTAGAGCGCATGTATGGCGTGGAAATTAAAATTACAAACAAAGCAGTTGCCAACCAACGCTACTCAGCAACATTCGAAAACGAACAACTAGAAAATATCCTAAAAGCATTACAAACTGTCAATTACTTTCAAATTAAAAAAACGGGGAAAAATCAAATACAACTATTCTAAAAACAATCAACCTATATAACTCACATGAACAAAACAAAACCCAAATTTAGAAAAGAGTCGAGATTGGCTTTACTGCTCATTTGTCTTAGCGCCATGCATATACAGAGCTTCGCCTATTCTCAAACTGAAAAAATTGATGTCTCCGTCCAGGGAGGAAAACTCGAAGATGTATTTCAAACAATCAATGACAAGAGCAAATACAAAATGTTCTTTAGCAAATCGACTCTCCCAAACTCGACAATCAATATTGTTGGAAAGAAAATCAGTGTAAAAGATCTTCTTTCCCAGTCTCTGGCCGGGAGCAACCTAACATGGGAAGTATTGGACAATGATATTATCGCTATAAAAGAAAAAAAACAGAATCAGCAACACATTGCGGGCCAAGTAGTCAATGAAAATGGAACGCCTTTGGCAGGAGTATCTGTTATCATAAAGGACTGGCAAAAAGCAGAATATCGCAATATGCAAACGAGTACCGCAACGGATGTCAATGGACAATGGGGACTGCGTATTCCAAATGACGATGTCATTATTACTTTTTCTTTTATTGGTTATCAGAAGGTTGATATCACTGCGAAGCAGCTTATTGCCAATTCTACTCCTATTAAACTTAAACCGGAAGAAGGAAGCTTAGAAGAAGTGGTTGTTATTGGCTACGGTACGACAACACGTAGATTGAATACGGGATCAGTTGCTTCGATCACAGCGAAGGACATTACCTCTCAACCTGTAAGTAATCCCCTTGCCGCACTATCGGGAAGAATGTCCGGTGTATTGATCGCCCAAAACAATGGTGTGCCCGGAAGTGCCGTTCAGATTCAGATTAGGAATCAGGCGTCATTAAGTGGAACGACCTCAGGTTCAATACCGCTATACGTGGTTGATGGAGTTCCCTTTACCAATTTTAACGGTGGACAACCTGCAACGGATAACCTCAATTCATTTGGGATCTCAGCTTCCTCAGGCGGCTTAAGTCCCTTCAGCATGATTAATCCAGCGGATATTGAACGTATTGATGTCTTGAAAGATGCCGACGCTACAGCGATCTATGGTAGCCGGGGCGCAAATGGTGTCGTATTGATCACCACAAAAAAAGGATCTGCAGGTCGTACTCGCATTGGTGTCAACTTTAACACCGGATTTACCGAGGTCAACCACTTTATCCCTATGTTGAACCTAGAACAATATCTCACGCTAAGAAAAGAGGCTTTTGCTAATGCTGGAGTTACACCTACAGCCGATAACGCTCCAGATCTTATGTTATGGGATCAGAACAAATCGACAGATTGGCAGAAAATGCTGATTGGAAACAAAGGACATATTACCGACGTTCAAGCGAATATGTCTGGTGGAAACGAATCGACCCGCTTTTTCTTTAATTCGGGATATAGACGCGAGAGTACTGTTTTTTATGGGGACAGCAAAAACAGTCGCTTTACATCACGGTTAAACTTGGATCACACCTCTTCTGACAAAAAATTCAATGCCGCTCTATCAGTTAGCTATGCCAACGACAATTCGGATATGCCTTCCTCTGATGTCACATCACTCTACAATTTGCCCCCCAATTATCCGATCTATAGTGACAATGGAAAATACTATTGGTTACCGTCATCAGCTTTTATTGACAACCCAATCGCCTTGCTCGAACGGAAATACTTTGGTAATACCAATAATCTGATCTCAAATGCCAATCTGAGCTACAAAATTATACCTGGACTGACAGCAAAAGCAAATTTTGGCTATACAATCACACAGTTGAACCAAAATAATCAACGGCCAATTACTTCCTTAAACAATACCGTTTCCAACCCGCTTGGTTCTTCTAGTTTCTCTAATACAAAGGCCGAAAATTGGATTATTGAACCGACATTGGATTATGTAAAAAGTATCGGCGGAGGTAAATTTACGGCATTAATTGGAACAAGTTTTCAGCAAAATTCATCCCGTTCACAGACAACCAATGGTTCTAATTATTCAAACGATGCACTTTTAGGTTCGCTAAGTGCCGCAGGATTATTCACTGCCAGCAATAACCTCGTATATTACAAATACAATGCACTATTCGGAAAAGTAAATTACGACTGGAAAGAGAAATATTTGTTTAATGGAACTTTTAGAAGAGATGGCTCATCTCGTTTTGGACCTAAAAACCGATTTGGAAATTTTGGAGCAATAGGGCTAGGATGGGTCTTTGGAAAAGAGGATTTTATACAAGATAATCTAACGTTTTTGAGTTTTGGTAAATTGAGAGCGAGCTATGGAACTACAGGTAATGATCAAATTTCAAATTACCTTTATCTTCCACTCTACTCTTCAACAACCGCGTATCTAAATAATCCTTCCATGAATATTGGAACACTTCCAAATGAATATATCAAGTGGGAAACAACCAAAAAACTGGAGTTTGCTTTAGATCTAGGTTTCTTGAAAGATCGAATTTTGTTTACTGGAAACTTTTTCAGAAATCGTTCTTCTGATCAGATAACTGATTTAGTTTTAAGTACTCAAACGGGCTACAACAGTTACAAAGAAAACCTACCAGCATTGATCCAAAATACAGGCTTGGAACTGGAGTTGAATACCACCAATATTACAAATGAAAATTTTACATGGAAAACATCTGCTAATTTCACGTTTTATAAAAACAAACTTGTCGAATTTCCTGGAATTGAAAACACATTTTATTCAAGTAGCTTTCTAGTTGGTGAGCCGCTCAATATGGTCCGTTTATATCACTATCAAGGTGTAGACCCCGGAACAGGAAGAGCGTTATACGAAGATCGCAATGGCGATGGGGCTATAACGGGCGATGACCGATACGTTGCTAACTTAGGTACACCTTTCTATGGTGGATTTAACAATACTTTTTCCTACAAAGGCTTCGAGCTCGGCGTATTTTTTCAATTTAACCACCGCTTTGGAGTAACTAAAATCCTCAACACAAGACCGGGTGCTATGCTCAACCAAAATGATTACTGGTTGGACAGATGGACACCAAATAACAGTAATACAAATATCCCGGGAGCAATTATCCCGACAGTACCGGCATCTTCAGCTGATGGAGTTGCATTAAACAACTCTTATAATCAATATACCAGCTCTGATGCTGTCTATGGGGATGCTTCCTATATTAAATTGAGGTCTGTCAATTTATCTTACAACTTGCCCAAAAGCTGGACTTCGAGATTAAAAATGTCTAATTGTAATGTATTTATGCAAGGGCAAAATCTCTTTACTTGGGCCAAGAACAAATATGTCCTGGATACCGAAACGACCGTTCAAGGTGGCCCATCTGGTTTAGGAACGGGAACGATTGCCCAGGTATTGCCTCCATTGCGGACGATTGTATTTGGATTTAACTGTCAATTTTAACACGAGAGATCATGAAATTAAACATCAATAAAAATATACTATTATTAGCAATTACCAGTGGAACTCTTTTGACCAGCTCCTGCGAAAAATTTGTGGAATTGGGCGCTCCACCGACACAAGTTGTAGCTGGCGAAGCATTCTCCACAGATGCTTCTGCAAATAGTGTCATACGCGGATTGTATACCACAGCATTAAGCATCAATCTCGCTGGGACTTCAACCTTTTACACGGGAATCGCTGCAGACGACCTTCAATACAATGCGGCTGATGCAAATACCTCGGAATTCGCCAGCAATAACCTGCTGAGCACAAATGGGAATGTCGCTAATTTCTGGTCAAATTGTTACCAACTTGTCAAGAATGCAAACAATGCGATATCCGGTCTCGAAGCATCCACCAGCCTTACCCCAAGTGTAAAAGATCAGCTCCTGGGCGAAGCGAAATTTTTTAGGGCCTATACCTATTTCTATCTCGTCAACCTTTATGGTGATGTGCCATTGCAATTACGTGATGACCTCCACGCTTTTGAAGATGCAATTCTTCCACGAACTTCTGCACAGCAAGTATATGATCAGATTATTGCTGATCTAAAAGATGCGGAAAGTAAGATGGCGACGGCCTATGATGCAACAGCAAGCCCGAGAGGAAGAGCTAACAAAGCTGCTGCAAGTGCATTATTGGCAAGAGTTTATCTTTACCAAAAGGATTATCAAAATGCCGAATCTTATGCGACCAAAGTATTACAGTCATCTGATTATGGCATGCCGACGCCAGATAAAAATTTTGTAAACTCAAGTAATGAGGTTATCCTTCAACTTGGCAGTCAAACGGGAGTAACGACATTTGGCTCCAACTATATTACCGCGGCTACAGCTACACCCGGCTACACCCTACCGGACGCTGTGTATAATAGCTTTGAGACATCTCCGACGGTTGACTTAAGAAAAACAAATTGGACAAGTTCAAAGACGGTCTCCAACAAAATCTATTATGCCATAACCAAATATAAAGTATCCTCGGGAACAGGTTCCGAATACCATATTATGCTTCGCTTAGCCGAGCAGTATCTTATTCGCGCAGAAGCGAGGGCTAAACTGGGAAAACTTGCCGAAGCCCGAACAGATGTGGATGCTGTCCGTTCTCGCGCTGGACTTGCAGGACTTAATTCAAGCTTAAACCAAACACAATTACTATCTGCAATAGAAATGGAACGCCTGCACGAATTTTTCGGTGAGTTCGGCCATCGTTGGCTCGACCTCAAGCGGACCGATCGTGCTACCGCTGTATTGTCTCCAATCAAATCAAACTGGCAGGCCACGGATGTCTTGTATCCCATTCCACAAGCCCAGATTTTGATCAACAATAAACTGACACAGAATCCAGGATACCAAGATTAATGAATTTAAAAAATCATACAGACAAAAAATGAAAACAAAAATCTTAACGGCTGCGTTGGTGTTTTCGCTAACAGCATCTTTTGCACAACAACCAGCAAAAAACAAATACCAACAGTATCTCCCAATTATAGAAAAAGGTACGTTGGTACAAAAGGATTCGCTTGCTAATGTATTAATGAGCGAATTAAAGACTTATAAATCAGAAGAAGACTACCGTACTACAATCAACATTTTGCGTTCTTTAGGGAAAGAAGATCTGCAGGCATCTGCAGAAGTACTGGCTAAGAAAAAATATCCAAAAGGATCACTAACCCGTGATGCCTTTATCACAGATGTTTTTTACAATGCAAGTACGCCAGTACAAAAAGAAAAAGCTTATAACGACCTTATCAAAAAATGGCCAGTTAAAAACTTCAAGGAAGAACCACTGACTTATGATTATGTATTGGCTAATTTAGCACAAAGTTTTGCGAACGATGGGAATGCACAAAAAGCAGTATATTATCTAGAAGAAATGAAAGAACGATTCTGGCGCGGAAATGGATATATCCCTGTTGGTCAAATCCTCCTGAGAACAGGTGATACGACTACTGCAGCAACACTCTTAAAAACCGCTATGGATGATAGTTATTACTATTTAACCCTTCCAGAGGATCAAAAAGACAATAAGGCCCGGTTTGCGGCCATGGGGTATGCAAGCTCCATGTCAGCTTATGTCAATATACTCGTTTCACAGAAAAAATTTACCGAAGCACAAGGTTATATAGAAAATGCATTAAATGCAGCACCAGAGCAAGCGGATGGTCTAGCAATGGTATACTACAAATCTTTAATGGGCACAGGAAGAAAGCTTGAGGCATATAATATTCTCACCAAGTTATATGCTAAAGGACAATTTGCGGTCGAAAATGATCTTAAAAAATTATATACTGAATTGAACGGATCTGTTCAAGGCTACGAGAATTTTAATGCATCCTTAAAAATAGAGTTAACGCAAAACATTCGCAACCATATCAAAGAAATGGCAACTTTTAAACCTGCACCTAATTTTGAATTACTCAATCTTAAAGGTGAAAAAGTATCCCTAGCCAGTTTAAAGGGAAAAGTTGTGGTATTGGATTTTTGGGCAACTTGGTGTCAGCCATGTATCCGTTCATTCCCAGGAATGAAGGCAGCACAGGACTCTTATGCAGATGATAAGGATGTACAATTCTTATTCATGAATACCTGGGAGCGCGATAAGAACTATAAAGAAAATGTGATATCCTTTATCACCAAGAATAACTATCCTTTTGAAGTTCTCTATGACGATCAAAAAGATCCACAAACCGGAGAAGTTATGGCCGCGAAATTCGGAGTCAAAGGAATTCCAGCAAAATTTATTATTGATAAGGAAGGGAATATACGCTATTTTCTTACAGGATCTACTCCAAATGTAGATTATATTAAATTAGAAATGAAAGAGCTCATCGAAGCTGCTAAAAAACCTTATAAAGGCTAAAAAGAAGGGGGCTGTTCAATCTTTTGAACGCCCCCTTCTTTTTATAATCCAACCAACTGTAATCCAGCCAGCTCCTGAGCGTAAAAGAAGAATTTTTTGTGGGCTTTAAGGCTTTCTTAATATTGTGGATCGGAGAATCTGCCGAAATGAGCCATACAGCACATAAATTTGAGCTATCAGCAAAAATAGATCTGTCTCAGCAGTCTTATCTTTGTTGTTATACAATATGCAGATGACAACAAGAAACAACAGCAATAAGTGGCTTCGGTTTTTGAAAAGAACAATCTTAGGACTGACTGTTCTCATCGCTCTTATCGGACTATATATGATGCATCCACAATTCGGCAAAAGACCCTCGGGTGAAAGACTTCAACGCATACAGCTATCGAAACAGTTTAAAAACGGAAAATTCCAGAATAGCAGCCCCACACCACAGCTCACGCAGCCCTGGACGGTCGCCCTATACGATTACTTTTTTAAACGCTCGAATGAAACAAGTCCCAAACACACTATTCCAACAGTGGATATCGACTGGGAAAAGTTGTTACGTCAGCCTCATGGGCTTGTTTGGTTTGGTCACTCCTCTTATTTCCTTCGTCTCGATGGTAAGAACATACTCGTCGATCCTGTCCTTAGCGGCAGTGCTTCCCCTATTCCAGGAAGTGTAAAAGCGTTTAAGGGAGCCGATGTCTCTACCGTATCTGCCCTACCGCCGATTGACTATCTATTCATATCACATGACCATTATGATCACATGGATTACAAGACGTTAAAGGCACTACAACCCGGGTTGGAAAAGTCATTGTTGGTCTTGGTGTTGGCTCCCATCTTGAATATTGGGGATATCGTCCTGAACAGATCATCGAAAAAGATTGGTGGGACGAAATAAATTTGGGTGATGGTTTCAGTGTAACAGTTGCACCCGCCAGACATTTTTCAGGCCGCAGTATATTTACTGCCAATACATTATGGGCATCCTATGCGCTCCAGACACCTTCCATGCGGCTCTATTTAGGCGGGGATAGCGGCTACGATAACCACTTCAAAGAGATAGGTAATCAATTGGGTCCTTTTGATCTGGCTATATTGGAAAATGGCCAATACGACCTTAGCTGGAAACATATACACATGATGCCGGAAGAGGTTGTCCAAGCGGCACATGATCTCAAAGCTTCCTTACTGTTTCCGGTTCATTCGTCCAAGTTTGTATTGGCCAATCATGCCTGGAATGAACCTTTAGAACGTATTTCCAAGGAAGCAATACGACAACAACAGCCCTTGCTTACCCCCATGATCGGCCAGGTCATCGACCTCGATCAGCCACCTTTAACACCTAGTTATTGGTGGCGGAAATAGTTTTAAGCAACGGAATTGATAGTCGCTGGTGTTATGCCAAACTTCTCCTTGAAAGAAGCATAAAAATGAGAAAGGTTTTCAAAACCCAGATCAAGATAAAAATCAGCAGGTTTTTGCCGCTTATTTTCAATTAGATAATAAGCCTCAGAAAGACGTCTTTCTTGCAGCCATTTTCGGGGCGATGTCTGAAATATTTTCTCAAAATCACGTTTAAAGCTTGCTAAACTCCGCCCTGTTAGTTTCGCAAAGTTTTCTAAAGGTACATTGTACCGATAGTTTTTAACCATAAACTGCTCGAGATCAATTTTATGCGGCTCTGAAAAGTCAAAAAGCAGGTCTTTTAACTGTGGATAGCTTTCCAACAACAAGGTGATCAACTCGTAGATCTTTATATTTTCCATCTGTGGGCTTACTCGGTCGATGGCTTCCGCATAGGGGGTCAGCGACTCAAAATAACTTTTTATAAACAGGTTACTTTCCAGTACAACATTGGACTCACCCTGATACTTTTTGTCTGAATTAAGGTGATGGTCCATCGCATATTGCTTCAGCCGATCAGCCCCCAGTAATACTGAAACAGATTTATAAACATTATTTTCTGCGGGATATTTAAAAGCTTTCGCCAGTTGGTTTCTACGGGCAACTACAATCTGACCTTCTGCCGCCACCAATTTTCCTTTCTGATGGTCCAGATGTGTTTCACCAGATAGCTGAAAAAAAACAACATGTTCGGGAATGAACTGTTCGTGCCCAAATGCTTTCTCGACATAACAGGAATATAAAAAAGCTTTTCCAAAATCTTTTTCCTCGATGCTCATTGCTATCTTTTACCAATTTATATGACAATATTTACCAATTTCTCAGAATCAATAAACAGAATCTAAAGATAACAAATATCCATTATCTTCCCGAACATTTATTTGGTATACAGCTCAAATGTGATACATTCAAAAGCTCAAATTTGCAGCAACAACAACAACAACAACAACAATCAACCTTATAGATCAATTTTCAATGTAAGCGCATTGTAGAAGGTGCTTGCACTTTCGCCTGTTTGTTTTATAAACTGTCCGGCCGCAAAAAAATAGGTCTCGGAAGAAAGCAGTAGATTAGGTGCAAATCGATATTCTAACTTTACTCCAGGCTGCCAGCCGATGTAGCGTGCATTTGTCTGGTCGCCGCGTCGCAGTAGCGCTCGCGACGAAGAATACAATCCGTCATCGAGCTGCGCCCGCCAATAAAAATCGGCCTCCAAGATCGTTTTAAACTTATCTCTGAAGACGAATTCGACCGAAGGATGAACATCGAACATATTCATGGCCGCAATTTGGTTGATCAAACCAAAATATGCAGGATTGTTAAACATCGGATTAAAAGTACCCAAATGGTTATCATCAACTTTACTATCGCCCGAAATATAATCCAACTTGATCCCATAGTCCATTGCAGTTTCTTGCAATTTCTTAATATAATGCCAATCCCCTTCGATTGAAAATGCTCGAATACGTTTATCTGCAAGACTACCAAACTGATAGTTTACCTCGGAATTATACCGAAAACGATTGGCAATTAACCCCGAACGACGAAAGCCAATGGTATTCCTTGTTTCATGGCCGCCGCCTGCATTGTATTTATTGTCGGCTTTATAACCGAAATAATAAAAATCTGTAGATCCCCCAACAAGTTCACTTGATTTTAATACATTATAAACTCCCCAGGTATACGCTCCATGTGCGGAAGAGTTGTCAAATATTCCTGTAGGCACTCTTACTTCACGGCCGTACCAGGCTTGACTCGAAAATTTCTTTTCCTCATACATAATGCGCTCCATATCAAAGCTCCGACGTATATTGAGTCCTTCGCGGGTTGCCATTAACCTGCCTGTCCCCAAGAAGACTTCCTGTCGCCCAGTTCGAATGGTCAGTAAAGCTCTAGGAGTGACGTTGAATGTCAAATCGACAAAGGCCTGATTCAAGTCCAATTTATCACTTTGTGTGTAGACGGGTTCCTTTCTTGAGATCAAGCCATGCTGCAACTGCCCATAAAAACGGAGGTGTTTTTTTAAGTGTACGTCTGCATAAAATTGAATTCGCTGGGAGTAATAGTTTTCATTTGCTTCAGCGGATCTACTCCAATTGGCATGGCGGGTTGTTTCCATCCGCGGTCGAAATTGCCCTCCAAAACTTAAGTAACTATCTCTTTTCTCATTCAGCGGAATATTTTTTATCCGTTCCAGCAGCCAATCTCCCAGTGTGTCTTTTGGGACAGGCCCCATATCCGCTGAGAAAATTTCAGATCTTTCAAAATAAGACCGATTTTCGGCATTAAGTTTCATATAGAATAAACTTAATAGCACACATATACCTAAACTTTTTCGCATTTCTTGTTGCACTTACATAGTAGATTTCCACTTCCTCAAAGGAAGCCCCAATAGGTCAATTATCTTGTTTCCACTCGATTTTTTTGACGATTATAAAAGTAGGTCAATACATGCCGATCCTCCAATAACAAATATTAAGTATTTGTCTTAATGAAGTTTAAGGAAAAGCAATAAAAAAGGGTAGCTACCTATACGGCAGACTACCCTTCTCTATTTATTTTTTACCTCTATTTCTTTTTTTGCATTTGAAACATCATCTTGCTAAAGAATTCAGGTGTGACACCAATGAATGAAGCGATATACTTCTGCGGTAGCTGCATTACCAGAGAGGGATAGAGCTTACAGAAACTTTCGTAACGCTCTCGCGCCGTGAATCCCATACTATTGACATACAATTGCTGGTAGGCCGCAAGTGAATTTTCGGCGAGAATACGAAAAAAGCGTTCAAATTTGGGATGAACATCATATAGCTGATCTAAATCGACCTTTGAAATTTGACACACCTCGCTATCTTCGATTGCTTCTATGTTTAATTCGCCAGGATTTTGACGCATAAAACTCTTCACATCCGCTATCCACCAGCCCGGAGGGGCAAACTGGAGATTGTGTTCGAAGCCTTTACTGTCTCGTAAAAAAATACGAAGAATACCAGACGTTACAAAATTGATATATTTATTGATTTCCGTTTCCTCAACGAGTAGCTGTCTTTTTCGGACTTTTTTATAGTGCAACATAGAAAGGAAACGTTGTTCTTCTTCTGTTGTAAGGTCGATGTATTTTGAAATATTGTCTAATAAAAGTTTTGTATCCATTTTAAATTGTTCCTATCAAAATAAAAAGCACATATACGTTGTACGTTAATACACAAAAATGTTAAAAATGTTTGTAACCAGCTATTTTTAACTCTTTCAGATCTAAAGAAGATTCTGCTTTCCGAATTTCTTCTTCACTGTACAGCTTTTGCTTTCTCATATTAACAAGTGCTTTTCGTTGTAATTTGAAAATATCCGCCAAAATACCGTGATATTCATTAAGTTCCTTTTGTTTTTGATCGTGCAATTCTGTGGCTGTCAAATGCAACTGTTCTATGGCCAGGTTATCGTTCAGTCTTTGATTCAAGTTTCTCAAGAAACTGTTCTGTTCAATCTGCAATGCATCGTTGCGTTCCAGCTCATCCTTGGCGACCTGATCCAAGATTTTCTGTATCCCCATTTGTTGTTCATGTGACGACGATACAGGATCTATTTCGTCTATTTTTATCCATTTGATAAGTAAGGGTAGAGTTAATCCCTGAAATACCAGTGTAATAAAGATGACAATAAAGGTGATAAATATGATTAAATTCCTAAAAGGAAATGCCATTTGCGCATAGACTACTGTAGGAATTGATAGAGCCGTCGCCAAGGAGACCACACCACGCATGCCAGCCCATCCGATAATAAGCGGATTTTTCCAACCCGGACTTACATCTTTTCTAGCCGCTGAGCTTACCCAACGGGGCACGTGAGCCAAAGGATATACCCACAAAATTCGGACTACAATAACAATCAGACTGATGATGAGCCCGTACTGAATACCCTGCACGATAGAGGTTTCGCCTAGTCCGCGAATGACTTCGGGTAACTCAAGGCCAATCATGATAAACAACAGGGCATTCATCGTGAATATAAGTGTTTCCCAGACACCTACCATATTCACGCGTGTCATACCTGTTTTAAAAATTTCATGGGAGCGGAAAGACATAAACAGGCCTCCACTCACCACAGCCATAACCCCAGAAAAATGGAAATGTTCCGCTGTCAGATACAATACATACGGTGTTATGATGGTGAAGGTAGCATCAATTGCTGGTGTTGTGGGCAGAAAACGATGGATCACGTAAAATAAGTGAGCCAGCAGGATTCCGACTACAATTCCCATTCCGGCCACAACAAAGAATTGTCCCACTGCTGCCTGAATAGAAAATGTTCCCGTAAAAATCGTTAGCAGTGCAAAGCGAAATACGATAAGTGAGGAGGCATCGTTCACGAGACTCTCTCCTTCCAAAATTGTACCGGTCCGTCTCGGAACTTTCATCCCCTTCAGCACGGTCGTTGCAGCTATCGCGTCGGGTGGAGAAATGATGCCCCCCAGTAAAAAGCCCAAGGCCAACGTAAATCCAGGAATCAAAACCGTTGAAGCATAGGCGACCACCGAAGAAGTAACCAGCACCAAGCCCAGTGCTAAAAATGCTATTGGGCGTTTCCATTTCCAAAAGTCGTTCCAGGAAGTATACCAGGCGGCCTCATAAAGAATAGGAGGAAGAAAGAACAGGAAAATGACCTCAGGATCCAGCTTAACTTCCGGAACCCCAGGAATAAAACTTATCCCTAAACCCGCTATCACGAGAAAAATTGGATATGCAATCCGTATACGTTGGGCTACCATGACCAATAACATCACGATCATCAGTAAACCTAATATTAAAAGTAAATCTTTTTGCATTAGTTTCTTTGGTTACTTTTATATAGTATATGAACTCAAAGTTACCATCTCGACCAAGTACACACAAATAACCTTTATTAAGTTTGAAACTTAATAAAGGTTAAGCTTGAAACCTTTGAGATAGCCCGAGTCTTGTTTTTCTTCAGGCCTAACTGGAAAGAAAATTTATTCTCAATTTACTATGAGTTCGTGTATTCAATAGAAAGCGCCCCAGTAGGACAGCGCTTTACTTGTTCAATCAACGCCGCTGTGTCTGCACCATTCACATTAATCCATGGACGTTCCTTTAAATTAAACACAGCTGGTAACTGTGTCACGCAGCGGGCTGAATGTTTACACAACTCGGGCTTCCATACGACCGTCAGATTTTCATTGCTATAATGCATTTTCTTTTCAACGTCTTCGTCATGATATAAGAAGGTTCTAATTTTTGTATCGCCTTCCAAAAGTTTTGAAATGGGGCAATGCTGTGCAATTTCCAACAAACGGTCCTTTTGTTCGGAAGACAATACACTTTCCGGAAAGGAGATATCCCGATCGATCACATAAGTTGTCTTTCCGCCTGAGGTAGTCTGAAATAAATTGGATTTGACAACAATTTTCGCTACATCCCAGCCTTTATTATCAATGTACATCCGTAGCGTGATAATTGTACAGGATGTAAGTGAACTCAATAATAGCGTAAACGGGTCTGGTCCTAAATCACGACCACCATTTTTTACTGGCTCATCAACGATAAAGCGGCCGTTACGCCATTTCATTTCGCATTGATACTTTGTCGTCCCGCCAGTTCCAATAATTGGTTCTTCAAATTTATAGCGCATTGAATAGCTTATTTTAATAATAAAATATGTTTATTTATTTTTTGAGGTTCAAGTTTTACTAAGGTGAAGAATAAACTTACTGTTGCCCCAATTTGCTTTATTACCATAAAAGATAGGCTTATAGGGGTAATCCCAAAAAAAATGCGACAGCGGACCTATATAAAAGCCCACTGTCACAAAAAATGTTAAAACAGAAAATGAGTATTCAAAATCAACATTTCTGTCTATCCCATCTTACTTGTGCAGGTGGGAATAGAAAGAAAGACCTGCTGTACCACCAGTTTCAATAAATAGGTTCATGAATCCTGCTGCAGTTTCAGACCGGTTCCAGTCACGTTGCATTTCACAGAACAACATAGGTGTGGTTACCGGAATAGCACCTGCCTGTTCGATACGACGTAAACCTGCATCATGGGCAACTTTTGTTACACCACCTACAGCGTCTACCACAGGATAAACTTCAAAACCTTCTTTTAGCGCATCAAGTGCCGGGAATGCAAGACATACTTCAGTCCAGAGTGCTGCCATAATTAACTTCTTACGACCAGTTGCCTTTACAGCTGCAACAAATTCTTTATCTTCCCAAGCGTTGATGGAAGTACGGTCGATTGAGGTTACACCATCCAAAACTTCTCGTAATTGACCGATGGTATCTTCGTTTAAGCCAGTAGATACATTCACTGTCGTTAACACAATTGGCAAATTATATAACTTCGCCATTTTAGCAGTACCAACAATGTTGTTCACCAACAATTGTCTGTCCATCGAATTAATCGAATTCACTTGAACTGGTTGAAAATCGATAATAACCAATGCTGAATTTTCAGGGGTTAAAAGATGATCATTTTTTTGATCACGAATTGGAAAACTTGCCATTTCTCTTACTTTTTAATTAATTACTATATAAAAAAAAACATTCTGTGATCATCCAAAGTCATAGAAACAAACACTAGCTCCTGGTAATACTTAAGAGCTCGATCAACAGCTGGCAAACAAATACTTACCAACACATCCCGCTTAATCTCAAGCATCAATCTATAGGTTTAGCCAGTGTCTGTTCAAATCATTTCCAGATGACTTTACAAAGCTACTATGTGTGCTGCTCCCCCTCCAATAACATTTATTAAGATGTTTTCTTAACTTTTATTAAGTTATTTTAACCCAGATAAGCAGCTCGAAATAAAAATAGGATGATAAAAATGATGAACTAAAAAGTAGGATATAGTTATTTTTTCGTGGCAAGTCTTTTACGAATAATGCTCACAAATTCAGGTGATACCCCCAAATAAGAAGCAATATAATATTGTGGTATCCGTTGGGAGATGGTCGGATACAAAGCGATAAATTCCAGGTAGCGATCTGCAGCGGGTTTTGCCATCGTGTGGATGAGTCTATTCTGCAGAACGGTTAGTCTACGTTGCACGAGCATCCGAAATACGCGTTCAAATTTGGGAACATCGAGCAAAAGTGTTTCTTTAGTTTCCGGAGTTAACACCAGTAGTTCACTATCTTCCAGCGTTTCCATATATAAACTTGATGGCGTATGGTAATGAAACGATGCAATATCACTAATCCACCAATCCTCGACAGCAAAGGCAAGGGTCACTTCAAAACCATTCTCATCAAGATAGTAAATCCTGACACAGCCTTTTTGGAGATATCCCTCAAATTGGCAAACCTCCCCTTCTTGCAACAGTAGTGTTTTCTTGGGCACCTTGCGTACCGTTAACAATCCCGTAAAAATTTGGATTTCCTCTTCCGTCAAGGTAATACACTTTGACACATTCTTAAGAATATTTTCGTATAGCAT
This sequence comes from Sphingobacterium sp. UGAL515B_05, assembly GCF_033097525.1. Lineage (NCBI taxonomy): Bacteria > Pseudomonadati > Bacteroidota > Sphingobacteriia > Sphingobacteriales > Sphingobacteriaceae > Sphingobacterium > Sphingobacterium sp. UGAL515B_05. The sequence continues at coordinate 254,387 of NZ_CP109907.1, forward strand.
AAACGTTCCAGTAAAATATTTTTGATGTTTTTTTAAACGTCTTGAACAGTTTTATTTTCGTGCAATATATACCCTACTCCATAGATACTTTCAATATGAAGGTTATCATCCCGCTGCAAAGCTTTACGTAAGCGCGAAATGAAAACTTCCAAACTTTTGCCATTAAAAAAATCCGTATTGCCCCAAAACTGAAGTAGAAGCTCTTTTTTATTGACAAGTAGATTTTTGTTCCGGATAAGATGCCCCAACAATTCAGCTTCCCGAACCGTTAATTTCTGACAACCGCCCCTTCCATCGCTCAAGCTGTATTGCTCCATGTTGAGGGATAGTTCTCCAATCTTCAGCTCGGTTTCAGATAGGATTCCCGATTCGGTCACATTCGCAACGGTCAATAAATTACGGATTTTTAACAAGATCTCCTCCATGTCAAAGGGTTTGGCAATATAATCAACAGCACCCAAACTAAGCCCTTTGAGCCGCGATGTACGTTCATGAAGTGCTGTTAAAAAGAAAATGGGTTGCCCAGGATTAAATTGTATCATTCGCTCCGCCAGATCAAAACCATTGCCGTCAGGTAACTGCACATCAATAATAAGTAATTTGACCGTATAAGCCTGAAAACCCGCCCAGCCTCCTTGCACTGTACTTTCCCAGCGTACCGTAAAGCCCTTGTATCGCAAATAACGTGAGAAAACTTCGCCCAAATCAGGTTCGTCTTCGATCAAAAGGATATCAATCTTGTCTTTTGTCATTGAATACTTAGTTGCCCATGTAAATATAAAAAATAGTGCCGGAACCAGACTTACCCGCCTCGATATGAATCCTCCAACCCAACCTATCCAAGTAAGATTTAACATAATAAAGTCCAAGCCCCAGTCCAGGTTTATTGCCTGCTAATTTCCCTCTATAAAATGCTGTAAATATAGCTCTCTGATCTGCAGTAGCGATCCCAATCCCGTTATCCGCTATTCTGAGACTATATTGATGATCCCGCTGTTTCCAGGTAAACCGGATCATCTTGTTATGATTATTGTTAAATTTTATCGCATTGGAAACCAAATTATCTAAGATTGAAAAATAATAATCTTCATCAAGGTTTATCTTCACATCAGCAACAAGAGGTTCATATTGAATTTCAATTTCTCCTCGGTAGCGCAACTGAAGTTCATCTAATATTTGCTGTGTCAACCGATCAATAGAAACCGATACGATTTTAGTCTGTTGTTCCTGTAACGCAACAGCTCCCATGACCTGTTCAAAATAAGCTTTGAGCCGCTTGGCTTGTCTTTCCACGATGCGCCCAAGTTGTGTCACCTCCATATCGTCTTTTCCTGTCTCACGGTCGATCAAACTATGTGCACTGATCAAAATCGTCGTCAGCGGTGTATTAAATTCATGGCGCATATGATTCAGAAAACTCGTTTTCAGATCTGCAAGTTTGCGTTGGTTGATCCAATTGCTATAGGTTCGATAACTCAATAATACGATCACAACAATACAGGCTAAGGAGAGTAAAAACACGGGCACCATACGTTGGACAATACGCCAGTCTCTATTTTCGTAATCAACGTAGAGGCTATACGTAAAACGATAAGGAATCGGATTTTTGTCACTAACAGACAGTTGAAATACCCTATTATTGTCCGTCCCGCGTTTGAGGGTACCACTGATTAGACCTGTACGATCATTACTTGCAGCCTCATAAAAAGTCTTCCAGATACGATCTTTTGACTTATATATTTCCAATTTATCAAAATGAAATAGGTAAACAAGTGTCGTATCAAGCCGTTGCGCATGTACAATCTGACGAAAGATACTGTCTAACGACTGCTGCCTTCGCATTCGATCCAAAAAGTCATTCATACAACGGCTACCGTACTCGTCTGCATCTGCGGAGTCATTTATTTTTTTTTCATACCATATCGGCAAACAAGGCACTAATGTGGTTTGGAATATGGCATCCCCGCCAGGGAATATCTTATCGTCCATAATAGCAGCTCCATATGCATTCTGAATCCGGTTGAGCTGTCCAATCTGATAATTCTTATCTTCGAGTTTATAGGTGTTGAAGATAAGAAAACCGATCAAAACCGTCAGAATCAGAAAGCTTGTTCCAAATGCCCAGGGATATATATTCTTGCCGGTACTCTTCATGGTTTAAAAATAACATCAATTTGTCGAATCCAGATATTCATTAGGCTTTTATTAGGCTTTCGTTAGGTTTCCATTAGGCTAAAATAGTACATACATACCTTACCTTTACGGTATAACAACTTTGTAAATTATGTCCAAAATTTCACAGCTTCTACTTTACTGCCTATCTTTTCTTTTACTGGGCAACCCGCTAATGGCACAATCCGGTTTTTCAAAGAAGGTTCTTGAACAAAGGCAGCTCGACTTTGTCAATCTTGGGTTCGGGATGTTTATCCATTATGGCATGCCGACCTTCATGGAACAAGACTGGTCAGACCCCAATGCCGCACTTAAACTCTTCAAATCGCCAAAACTCGATGCAGATCAATGGGCTAAAGCCGCCAAATCGGCCAACATGACCTATGGTTGCCTTACCACCAAACACCATAGTGGTTTCCCTATCTGGAATACCAAAACAACAGATTATAATGTGATGAATACACCTTTACATCGCGATGTTGTCAAAGAGTTTACGGATGCTTTCCGCAAAAATGGTTTACGTGTCATGCTGTATTATTCCATTCTGGATATGCATCAAGGCATACGTCCACACACCATTACGAAAGCATATATCCAATTGATCAAAGATCAGCTGACCGAATTACTGACCCAATATGGCGAAATCGACGCCTTGGTCATCGATGGATGGGACGCCCCTTGGTCGCGAATTTCGTATGATGACGTTCCTTTTGATGATATCTACTATCTTGTCAAATCGCTCCAACCGAAATGTTTGTTGATGGATCTCAATTCGGCAAAATACCCAGGTGATGCATTGTTTTACACCGATATCAAATCGTACGAACAAGGCGCCGGTCAATTTATTTCTAAGGAGCATAACAAACTGCCGGCAATGGCCTGTCTTCCCTTACAGCAAAATTGGTTCTGGAAAACTTCGTTTCCAAACACCCCAGTTAAAAACGTCAATGAATTGGTCGAAAAGTTTGTAATTCCGTACAACAACGCGTATTGCAACTTTATGCTCAATGTAGCACCAAGTAGTGATGGTCTGATGGATCAAAATGCACTTGACGCACTGAAGACAATCGGTACATTATACAAAAATAAACCCAACTACAGTGCATTACCAAGTTACCAGGCACCTATAGTCGATCACAATATTGCCAAACAAGTGCCTTCATACAGTAGCTGGAGTGATGACATGAACATTATGGATTTTGCCAACGACGATAACTTTGGTAGTGCCTGGGTCTCCAATCCGGCAGTCAAAGGTGAAGTATGGTATGAATTGGATTTTGAACGTAGTAAAGCCTTCAATAGTGTTGTTATTACGGAGGGAAAAGACAATCCTTCACAGTATAACTTATCCTATCTGAAAGATGGTAAATGGCATCCTATCGCGGTTACAGCGGTACAACAGGGCCGCATCAAGATCTTTCGCTTTGAGGAAGTACTGGGACAAAAATTACGTTTCAGCATTAAACCTGAAAAAGGCCATGCGGTCGTAAACGAAATTGGCGTTTATCAAGAAAGAAGATAGCAGCCATACCCAAAGTAGCACTCAACGAGAGCTTAGTCTTCTCTTATAAAAGTTCCTCCAAGGCACTTTTATAAGAGAAGATTATTTTTATGGTTTATCTAGATAATCCTCCAAGACCTTTCCATTTTTATTAAATCTCACGTAATAACCATGCATAAGGACCTGAATACGTTTTGTCTCACCCTCTCTTTTTCCAAAAGTACCAACAGCGCTCCTATCGGGTGCTCCAAAATCAAAATCCATATCAAGCAATAACGGATATTTCATTGTATTGACCAGCCCCACGCGATTACTACCTTTAATCCAACGGGTCAAATCATCATCTCGATCATTGTAATAGGTCCCCAGCCTCAACAAATAAATTTCTTCATTCCTATCCAAGCTTAGATAAATCCTTTCCTTTTCGTTCTTAAATCGGCACTTGCCCACTTGTTGAGCCAGCAATTTCTCAATCGAATCTGGAAACACATACAAAATCTCTTGAGCAGACACAATTGAAGTGACATAGCAGACGATTAATAACAATAAACAAGTCTTTAATGGAAATACTTTCATCACATTTTTTTGAGGGACTATACTTTCTGTAAAATCAGAGGAACAGATTCCATTTCCAAAGAATTTATTTCATCCAAATGGACATGTGCACCTATCGGCACATCATCCTGTGCCAATATCAAAAGCTGTTTGGCCAGTGATATAAGTCCTTGCCGGTTTGCAGTAATTACAATTTCATCAGCTATTATTTTACTCGCAATTTCAAACCCTTCTTCCCAAGAAGACTGCACTCCCAAGGCATCTGCATAATCAGGTAAGTTAATTTCTATATTCATTGGCAATAACTGTATACGCATAAACTTACTCAAAATCGGATAGACTTAAGCGAATACGATCAAAAATTTCATCATAGCAATAAATATATCCCTTCAAAAACGACTTAGTATCATCCTCTTAGCCTATAGCTTGTAGAGCAAAATCAATTGTTCCTATGAAATTTCACCTTTTTCCATTTCTTAAACTAGTTCAACGTGCAATAACATATAGCCCCCTAACTTTGATTGCATGCGATATTCCCATGGAAATGATCCATGATAAACTGAAAAGATGTCGCATTAAATAACAATAAAATACATATTTATGAAACCATCACCTGCACTATTATCTCCGACCAATCATGCCTTGGTCCTCATTGACTTCGAAGGTCAAATGGCTTTTGCCACAAAGAGTATCACCATGGAAGAGTTGCGAACAAACGTCGCTATTCTCTGTGGAGCTTCCAAAATTTTCAGCGTTCCTACCATTGTTACAACGGTTGCCGAAGAAAGTTTCTCAGGTCCGGTATTTCCGGAAATTGAGGAAGTCTATCCGCAGACAAGCAATACCTATATTGACCGTACGAGCATGAATACCTGGGAAGACGAAGGTGCTTATCGTACCATCACCGGCACTGGAAAACAGAAGCTGGTTTTAGCTGGCTTATGGACAAGTGTCTGTATCGTTGGTCCGGCACTCTCTGCATTGGCCGAACATTACGAAGTATACGTCATCACGGATGCCTGTGGGGATATCAGTCACGAAGCCCACGAACGTGCCATCCAACGCATGATTCAGGCTGGTGTGCATCCCATTACTTCCATTCAATACCTTTTGGAGCTACAACGGGATTGGGCACGTGAAGAAACCTATGTTGCAGTAACAGATCTAATGAAAAAACATGGTGGCAGCTATGGCTTAGGGATTCATTACGCCCATAATATGATAAAACACGGCTAATTCAACGGCAAAAAATCATTCAAATCATAACTCGTGCAAAAGCAACAGACCATATTCAACTACATCCGTCAGGCGGCCGTCGTATTGTCGATAATCAGCCTATTTCCGCATTTTTCCAAGGCGCAGACCTATAAATTAATGCGTTTTGAGGAAGACTACAGCTACCTCGCGGACAGTACACGACATGGTAATCAAAAGCTTAAATATAGCCCATTAACCAAGAACGGTAAATTATGGCTTTCGATGGGTGGCGAGGCACGGTTGGAATACGTCGATTTTAACAATGAAGACTGGGGACGCATACAACTTGGGCATAACAACTTTCTACTGCAACGTTATAGCATGCACGCCGATCTACATTTCGGAACGCGTCTCCGTCTTTTCACCCAGCTTCGCTCGGCCCTACAGCATGGTCGTAAAAACGGTTCCCGCCAGATCGATGAAGACCAACTGAATGTACAGAACCTATTTATCGATGGAACGCTGTTCAAACAAAATGATAAATCAGTATTGATTCGCCTTGGCAGGCAGGAGCTTGACTATGGCTCCGGCCGATTAATCTCCGTCGGTGAAGGCCCGAATGCCCGAAGATATTTCACTGGAGCAAAACTAGCTTACAACAGCAGTAAAGTGAATATTGAAGCATTTGCCATGATGGCAGATACCATTAGACCGGGTGTATTTGACAATAAACCCTCCAAACAGGTGAACTTGTGGGGAGCATACGGTAAATTTATTGTTCCTCAACAGGCCAATCTCGATTTATATTACATCGGCATCTATCGCGATCGTTCGGTTTTCGAGGAAGGTATAGCACAGGAGATCCGTCATACCCTAGGAGCCCGGGTATGGAAATATGGCGGCGGATTTATTTATAACCTTGAAGGGGCTTATCAATTTGGATCTTTTGGCCAAAGTAAGATAGCAGCATGGACCGCTTCCGTCGATATCGGTTACCTCTTTGAAAATACGATGCTCAGACCATCCATAAATCTACGCAACGACTATATTTCGGGAGACAAAAAGGCTGGAGATGGAAATCTACAAACTTTTAATCCAATATATCCAAAAGGAGGCTATTTTGGCTTCAGCCCGCAAGTAGGCCCTGTTAATCTGATTGATATCCATCCCTACGCCACTTTCGATCTCCTTTCCAAACTCAAGATGCAGGTTGACGTCGTTTTCAACTGGCGGCATACCCTACAGGATGGTGTATACAGGCCAAGCGGATCATTCAATCTGGCTGGATCTGTTTCGCGTAAACGCTATATCGGCACGGCTTATCTGGCCAATTTCACCTACGCTGCCAGCAAGCAACTGTCGCTAGTAACAGGTATTCAATATTTCAAAACCGGCGCTTTCATTGAAGACATCATTAGCACACCAAAAAATGGCATTTTCTTCAATAGCAGAATCGCCTTTAAATTCTAAAAACATGAAAACAACAAAGAGACTCTTTCAAAAGAAAGCATTTCAATGGGCACTAATCGCGTTGTTTGGCCCCCTTGCAGTCACTCCCATACAGTCCTTTGCACAAGCAAAGGCAGCAGTTCCCAACAAAACGACAGCGATAGGAACAAGTACCATCTGGGGTGATGTCGATGGGCTCACTATTGAAGGCCTCGTTCAAGGTCCTTCGACAGCAGCAAGTGATCTACAGGTTGCCTGTATATTTGAATATACCGAAGGTGATATCTTCATCTCCCCTCCAGCATTGCCTGCCGCATTGAATGGACTTGTACATTTAGATGAAGCCTTACATGGCACACTCACTGAAATACGTAAAACAGGAAAATTTAAGGGACATGCACTCGAAACGCTGCTTTTAACTCCGAGCCAACAGGGCACACTTGCAAGTAAAAAGCTGTTGTTAATCGGACTAGGCAAACGGGAAGACTTTAGACCTGAACTCATGAAGGATGTCGCTCATGTGGCGATGCGTGAAGCGTTACGCCTTGGTGTCAGTGATTTCAGTTTTGCCAGCGACCTCAAAGATGCCGGAATAGATTCCCCGACAGCATTAGTAGCCGAAAATGTTGTACTTGGTAGCATCGAAGCTTTCCGAGCCCAAACTTGGCTTGTTAAAAAACAGCTCGACGAATCACCTTCTTTACGTAAAATCATCTTGCTGGCCGGACCTGCATTCTTCGAAACCGCTGGCGAAGGTATCAAAAAAGCTATTTCTTCTCTACACAACTAAATAATAAAATCATGAAAACAGATCTTATCTTATATAATGGAAAAATAACCCATTTTGGTAGTGCACAACAACAAGTGACAGCGGTTGCAGTTCATAAAGGCAAGTTTGTCGCGGTAGGATCGGACAAAGATGTTTTGCCCTTCGCCAGCACAGGTACCAAATTAATTGATCTCGGTGGCAAGCGGGTTGTACCTGGTATCAACGACTCCCATATCCACCTCATTCGTGGTGGGCTCAATTACAATCTTGAATTACGCTGGGACGGTGTCCCTTCGTTAGCCGATGCATTACGGATGCTTAAAGAGCAAGTTGACCGTACGCCATATCCCCAATGGGTTCGCGTGGTGGGTGGCTGGTCCGAGTTTCAATTTGCCGAACGTCGTATGCCAACCTTAGCAGAAATCAACGCCATTGCACCCGATACTCCAGTCTTCATCCTTCATCTATACGATCGCGCACTCTTAAATGCGGCTGCCTTACGTGCTGTGGGGTATACGAAAGATACGCCTGCTCCTCCCGGAGGAACCATCGAACGCGATCCACAAGGTAATCCTACAGGTTTACTTATCGCTTCTCCGAATGCCATGCTCCTCTATTCTACCCTGGCTAAAGGGCCGGCATTACCTTACGAAGAACAGCTCAATTCGACACGTCATTTCATGAAAGAACTCAATCGATTTGGAATTACAAGTGTCATTGATGCGGGCGGTGGTTTTCAGAATTATCCCGAGCATTATCAGGTCATTAGCGACTTGCATCGCGATGAGCAACTTACTGTTCGTATTGCTTACAATCTATTTACACAAAAGCCCAAACAGGAATATGAAGATTATCAGCAATGGATCGAAAGTATTCCCGTCTACCAGGGAGATGATATGTACCGACACAACGGTGCTGGCGAAATGCTCGTATTCTCGGCTGCAGATTTTGAAGACTTCCTTCAACCCAGGCCTGAACTTGCGGAAAATATGGAAGCCGAACTCGAAAAAGTCGTCCGTCTACTCGTAAGTAATCGATGGCCATTTCGTTTACACGCTACTTACAATGAGAGCATAAGCCGTTTTTTGGATGTATTTGAAAAAGTAAATCGCGATATTCCATTCGATGGACTTGCCTGGGTATTTGATCATGCCGAAACCATTGATGAGCGCAACATTGAACGTACCAAAGCTTTGGGCGGCAGTATAGCGATCCAAAGCCGCATGGCCTACCAAGGTGAATATTTTGCCGAACGTTATGGAAAAGCTGCCGCAGAACATACGCCACCCATCAAAAAAATGCTGGCAATGGAAGTTCCCGTTGGAGGTGGATCTGATGCAACACGTGTGAGCAGTTATAATCCCTGGGTATCGATGTACTGGCTTACTTCAGGTAAAACAATAGGTGGCCTCCAGCTGTATAATGATAGCCGGCTCGATCGTCTTACAGCCTTACAGTTGTATACGAAGGGAAGCGCCTGGTTTTCACAGGAACAGCAGAAAAAAGGAGACATCGCAGTCGGTATGCTCGCTGATCTGACTGTACTTAACAATGACTATTTCGCCGTACCCGATGAAGATATTAAAGCCATAGAATCCGAGCTAACTATTGTAGGTGGCAAGATTGTATATGCCGCAGGAGATTTTAATTCTTTCTCTCCGCCGCCTATCCCTGTATTACCGGATTGGTCCCCAACAAAAACTTATGGTGGCTATTACAGCCTTACAAAAGCAGGGCAAAGTAACCAATTCAAGTCCGATGCAACACCAAGTGCTGTCCTGAACACAGTTCACCTATGCAGCGGCAGCTGTCAGGTACATGGACACGAACACAACCAGGCCCGGACCAGCAACATAGCCCTTAACAATTATACTGCATTCTGGGGCGCCCTAGGTTGCTCTTGCTTTGCTTTTTAACACAGAAAACAATAATGGAACTTATTCAAAAACTTTTGTATACCGACTTAGGTAATACGGTCAATAATTCAGCCATCCTTGTTTTCCGTATACTATTGGCCTGGGAGCTGCTAACCGTTCATGGCCTCAAAAAGGTCCGTACTGGTGGTGCTGGAGGGCAAGCAGAGGAAGTCGCGAATCCTTTAAATTTACCGGAGAAACTCAATACCCTAATCGCGCAATTTGCGGACAGTACCGTTCCCTTTTTTATTGCTCTGGGCTTATTTGGCCGCCTTGTTATCCTACCGACCATTGGCGTCACTGTAATCGGTTATTTCGTTGTTCATCGCCGCGATTCACGCGAGGTACGCGACGTACCCTTTATGTACAGCATCTGTCTCCTTTTGCTCCTATTTACTGGGCCTGGAACCTACTCCTTAGACTACTATATTTTCCAACTTCTAACAAATCAATAAAACTTATGGGAAGTTCAAACCACACGCAACTAACAACACTGGTCCTAACGCTGGTAGGAGGCTACTGCGACACTGTTACCTTTGTTGCTGCCGACAAAATATTTTCGGCCCACGTTACAGGCAACTTTGTCGTCTTTGCTTACCAATTGATTAATGGTGGCGATGCGATGGCCTGGATCAAATTGGCCACCTTTCCGGTGTTTATTTTATCGGTCATGGCTGGCGGTTGGCTTAGCGCACGGTCACACAAAAAAAATACCGTTCTTTTTGTTGAAGCCATCCTGCTGTTCGTTGCCGGATTGCTAGCGATCGTGCTACCCATTCAAAGTTCACAAACATGGATGTATAGTATCGTCATGCTTATTGTCTTTGCGCTGGGGATGCAAAATGCGTTCGGTAAACTATTTGCTAAAGAGACCTATGGTCCTACGACCATTATGACCGGCAATGTTACTCAGGCGTCCTTGGATTTATGTGTGCTGATCGCCAACAAATTCAAAAAAACGGATAACCCAATCAGCCTAGGAAAACAGCTTATCACGTTATCTGGCTTTTTTATTGGCTGTCTTTCGGGTGCTTTTCTCGGCAAGCAGCTGGGATTAAGCTCCGTTGTATTTGCGGGGATACTGATGCTAATCTGCTATTTTTTATCTAAAAACAACGATCAGTAAAATACGGTATGCAAATATAAAACAGCAAAAAGGTGCTACTCGAACAAGAGAGTCAGCACCTTTTAGTTTTAATTGCGGCAATAGACCTATTAAGCTTCGATAAAAGCGAGGATATCTTTATTGATGGTCTCTGCTTCCGTCGTAGGCATTCCATGTGGAAAACCAGGATAGGTAATTAAAGTACCATTTTGGACTAACTTAGCCGCTCTTCTGCCCGTTATATCAATAGGTACGATCTGATCATCTTCACCATGCAATACTAAGACAGGAATCTAGACTTTTTTAAGTTCTTCCGTAAAATCAGTTTCAGAGAAAGCTTTGATACAATCATAGTGAGCCTTAATACCGCCCATCATTCCTTGCCGCCACCAGTTGTCCATCACGCCTTGCTGTACATTTGCTCCATCGCGGTTATAGCCATAAAAAGCGAGGGTAAAATCCTGAAAATACTGTTGTCTACGTGTTGCAGTATTCAATCTTATTTCGTCAAAGACCTCCATAGGTACGCCATCAGGGTTTGTTGCACTCTTGGCCATGGTTGGGGTAACCGCACTGATCAATACAGCTTTTGAAACCCGAGAAGTACCATGATTGGTTATGTAGCGGACGACCTCGCCACCACCTGTTGAGTGGCCAATATGGATGGCATCTTTTAAATCCAATGCTTCTACCAATTGTGCAATATCCGACGCATAGGTATCCATCTCATTTCCTGTCGCCGTCTGTGTCGAGCGACCATGACCCCGGCGATCGTGTGCGATCACACGGTACCCTTTTTCGAGGAAGTACATCAACTGCGCGTCCCAATCGTCGCTGGATAAAGGCCAACCATGATGAAATACGATCGGTTGTCCTGTTCCCCAGTCTTTGTAATAAATTTCTGTTCCGTCTTGAACTTTGAATGTTGCCATGATGAATAATTTAATAGTTTTCAGTATTTGATGGTGGAATTGCAATCTGCAATCCAAAAAAATTTAATCCAGGTCTTTTGAATTGGGTTACAAATAAGCTCAACAAGTAAAACAACGATATATCCTTATTTATACAGTCGTGTCATTCTTTTTTTACGATAGGTTCTATTTTCCTGCAAAAGGCTTCTCGTCGTGTGCGCCCCTGTTTTTAAATAATAATCATATATTCAGTTTTCACCTAATATTTGAACCAGATCTTCCGCGCCACCGTCAAATTTCTGTCCATTGACAAAAAATGTCGGTGTCCCATTAACGCCACTCAGCATACCACTTTCAAAATCGCCATCCACACGGTCCTGTAACGCCTCGTCCTGCAAATCAGATTTAAACTTTGGCATGTCCAAATCCAGTTGCTCGGCGATATCCAAAAGCAATCTCGCACTCAGCAAGTTCTGGTTTTCGAAAATAGCGTCATGCATCTCCCAAAATTTTCCCTGCAGTGCTGCCGCTTCCGCCGCCAATGCTGCAGGTTTTGCATAAGGATGCATTTCCGACAGTGGAAAATTGCGGAATACAAATCTGATCTGGCTTCCCAGTTCGGCCATCATTTCTTTTATTACGGGATGAGCTGCACCGCAATGTGGACATTGATAATCCCCATATTCAACAATGGTCAGCTCGGCCTGGCCATTTCCCAATATATGGTCAGCATTGCTGACCTTAGGTTTCAATGACATAATTATTTTGATTTAAGATTCTCCAATGCTTCGATAATACCGTCTGCACCTGGATTGACCGCCGTCGGAGATAGATAACTCCAAGCAATAACCCCTTCCTTATCAATCACAAAGAGTGCGCGCTTGCACTCACCTTCTTCTTCATCGTAAACACCATATTTTTTGGCGACCTCTCCTTTCGCTTCAAAATCGGCTAGAAGTGGAAAATGTAGTTTTCGGGACTGAGCGAACGCCAAATGACACCATTTGCTGTCAACGGAAATACCCATAATTTCGGCATCATATTTCTTAAAATACTTGAGCATTTCATTATATAGTGCCATCTGATCGCTACATACCGGACTCCAATCTGCAGGGTAAAATGCCAAGATCACATTATGTCCCTTGAATTCTGATAAGCTAATTTTTTGATCGGGGGTCGCATACAAGGTAAAATCAGGGGCAACATCATTTTTTTGTAACATACTAATATCTTTAAAGTGTAAGCAATATTGGCATTCCAGTCTGCCTGTTTATATATTTATAACTAGATCTGTGCCACCATAGTATAAAGGTGCGAACAGTTAAATTTGTTTTATTTAGTTTCAGGTTTGATAAAGATCTGACTTTCCGGAAGTCCTTTAAGGAATGAGTTTCCGATCCAAAAATCATTTTGAGCTGTCTCTCTCATACATCATAAATTATTTAGATTCAGAATTCCTTGAAAAGGCAGAAATTATCGTTCAACACAGCCAACCTTAGACTATTTATTTAGCCATTTACGAATCAGCTTTGTATATTTTGGCATGACAACATAGACCATCAAAAACACAATCGTACCAGAGATTAAGAGTGTATCCGAAAAGTGATTGAAGGATAAATTCAAAGCGCGCAATAATGGCACGAGTAACATGGGTGTACAAATGGATAATGGATAAATTGCAGACCAAGTGACAAGATATTGTTTCCAGCGAGGAGGGATTTTTGCACTATTCGCTGGGACTTCAAAAAGAAAATCTAAACCCGACTGGATCTGATAGTGATCGTGACGACGAAATAGTGGCTCAACCATTTCAATCCAGCGCTTCCGCTCCGTCGATTCTAGCCACATTTTGAGATGGTCGACCGTGTCAAAACGAATAATGATCGTATATACAAAAGTCAATTGAGGAATAGGCCTTACGATCTGAAGATCAATAAAGCCCTTTGCATGTCTAGTTAATGGCATAATCTCTTCAAGCCATTTTTCATATTCATAGATTTTATCATCCAGAATATGATGTGTGATTACAGCGGAAGCGCCTTGGTTTTCCATAGGATCAGATAAAATTAAAATGCAGGTTGGTATTGCCAGGGTATTGCACTATACTGTTGCATAGGCGATACCACAATTCTGTTCTTTAAGGTAAGATCGCCTAGTCTTATTGTTGAAAAAAAATTCATACTATTAGTTTTTTGGGTTCTTTTGCTCATAACTGATCTACTATTTTTTCAAAATTATAGTTGTTAAGCAGGAAACTTTACTATTCATCAAGACGGTCGATTCTTTTTTCTGGGCCATCAGGCTATTGGTTTTCATAACATATTGATTTAATGAAAAAGCGCTATTAGTCTTCCTTCATTTAAAATTACCCAATTTTTTCTTTTTGCTGTATAGATTTTGTCGAACCGGCAAATTCAGTCGTTGAAAGGATGATAATCCACGATCTGACTACAAGATCCGTTGATCTGCCTACATCCAAAACCGGTGGATTGGCCATCTTTGTATCATCAATTTATTTAAAACAGAAACACATGAAATCACAAAAAGTATGGTTCGTCACTGGTGCCTCCAAAGGGCTTGGTCTCAACCTCGTTAAAGAGCTGCTCGCCCAAGATTATTCTGTGGTTGCCACATCACGAACAAAACAGGCGCTGGAAGATGAAATCGGCGATCAGGAAAATTTTCTGCCGCTTGAAGTCGACATTACCGATGACAGCGACGTTGCCCGCGCTGTACTCTCGGCCATTGATTATTTTGGACGAATTGATGTACTGGTCAACAATGCCGGATATGGCCAAACTGGAACCCTAGAGGAGCTCAGTGACCTGGAAGCACGTCGCAACTTCGAAGTGAATGTCTTTGGATCCCTAAATGCCATCCGGCATATCGCCCCCCATATGCGACGCCAACAATCGGGACATATTTTCAATATCGCATCTATCGGTGGACTTGCAGGAAACTACCCAGCCTTTGGTGTTTATTGCTCCACCAAATTTGCTGTTGCAGGCTTTACTGAAGCTCTCGCTGTCGAAATGGAACCTTTTGGTGTACACACGACCTTGGTGTATCCGGGTTACTTCAGAACTGATTTTTTATCTGAAGGATCCCTACATACCGCAGCTAATCCGATTGCAGCTTATGTAACTGCCCGAGAAAACGAAGCCACCCATCTGCATCAGATCCACGGGAATCAGGCAAACGATCCCCAGAAAGCAGCAACCTTATTAATCGAACTGAGTACATTGGAGCAGCCTCCAGTCCATTTTTTAATGGGCGAAGATGCCTATGAGCTGGCGAAAAATAAGATCAATATGCTGACCGCTGAAATCGAAAAATGGAAGAGCTATACGGTATCAACCGGTTTTGAGCAATCCGTATAATAGCTTAATTCAGTGTAAGGAGCTTCCAAGGATATTTCACAACAATCAAATTAGAAATTCAGTAAATTTACAACATGGAGAATACATTTCGCTTTCATTCCCTTTCGGAATTCCACAGCTTTTGCGGACTACCTAAGCCCGAACATCCATTGATCAGCTTGGTTGATTATAGTCAAGTACATTATCCCATTAATGACAGCAAATTGAATTGGATACAACATTTTTATTCGATCGGTTTAAAGCGAAATGTAAATGCCCGGTTCAATTATGGACAGCAGCATTATGACTTCGATTCAGGTATACTCACCTTTATATCGCCCCTACAATTTCTAAAAGTGGAGATCAACCAGGAAGTGCAGGCGCAGCCCAGTGGCTGGATCCTGTTGATCCATCCCGATTTTCTTTGGAACAGCGAACTGGCAAAGCATATCCACTCCTACGATTTTTTCCAATATCAGGTCAATGAAGCGCTTTTTCTTTCGGACAAAGAGGAAGCCATCATTGTCGATATTCTGAAGAATATCGAAAAAGAGTATCAATCCAATATCGATAAATTTAGCCGAGAACTTATTCTCAAACAGATTGAGCGTTTGCTGATTTACGCGGAACGATTTTACGAGCGTCAATTTATCACCCGCAAACGCTCGACACAGGAGCTGCTCACCAAATTTGAGCAGTTACTGTCAGCACAGTTTCAGCAACAGACACTTATGGAGCATGGCGTACCGACAGTCAGCTTTTTGGCGCAGCAGCTCAATTTATCACCAAACTACTTGGGCAGTTTGCTGCGTATCTACACACAACAAAACACCCAGCAGCATATTCAGCATAAAATGATCGAGTATGCCAAATTAAGATTAAGCACGAGCTCCCTCTCCATCAGCGAGATCGCCTATGAACTAGGCTTCGAACATCCACAGTCGTTCAGTAAGGTATTCAAAAAGAATACCCAACAAAGTCCCGTGGAATTTAGGCAACTGTTTCAGTAGGTTATTCATCTTTACTCCGCGTAA
This sequence comes from Sphingobacterium sp. UGAL515B_05, assembly GCF_033097525.1. Taxonomy (NCBI): domain Bacteria; kingdom Pseudomonadati; phylum Bacteroidota; class Sphingobacteriia; order Sphingobacteriales; family Sphingobacteriaceae; genus Sphingobacterium; species Sphingobacterium sp. UGAL515B_05. Next base: position 270,355 of record NZ_CP109907.1, read on the forward strand.
TATCCCGCTACTCCAATGCCAATCGTCCAAAAGAACTTTGACTTTTTAAGGTCCTCCAGCAGCATATCCGCATTGTCTTCGTATTCGCCATCGGCTTTGATTTCCTCAATCTCCTCCTGAACATCCTCTTCAGTAATCTGTCGCCAGACACCAACAGAGCTATTTAAAAATGTATAGCAATATCCCGCTTCGGCATCATCAACCTCACCCGCATTTTTATCACTCAGGATGCTTAAAAGTTCAGTCGCTTCGACCTGAAACGGATTAACACCATAGATACTGATTTCAGTTTTTTCTGGATAGGGTCCATTGATGCTTTCTATAAATTCCAATGTTCCCTGATCATTAAAATCAAGTCTCAATTCGAGTTCATCATAATAATATTGGTCGTCCAGCGCATCTGAAGGAGCACCAAGTACACGTTGAACTTCAGCACGGCCCGCACCGAGATTAACCTGACCAATACCTTCAATTTGAATCCCAACAAGTGGGACTAGTTCGATCTTTTTCATGCGTATTCAGTAAATTATAAAAAGGATACCTGCATCAATAACACTTGAACATCTGCTATCGTTTTATCCAATGATGAACATAGCTACAGTTTTATGCTGACATAACCCTGTCGGAAGGTTATAGAAACGTCGGATACATTGCTCATTGTTGTCAATTGGCTAGATAATCTGCAGATCCATATTTCTAAAGGGATTCAATTCGGAATCATTTGAATCCAGGTCGGTGATCAATGCCGTAAGCGAATCTATTGGACACACCCTAAACAGGTCACCTTGATAAAGCTTATTCTGACTGGCTAATGCTATTGTTTTCTTTGCACATTGAACCATCATCTTTTTGGTTTCGCCATCTGCAGCTGAGGCTGCCGAAACGCCGAGCTCAGGATCTACAGCACAAGTTCCCATGATAAAGATATCGGCATTATACTTAGCAACTTCCATACAGGTTGTGATGCCTGAAGTTACTGCCAGATCGGATTCAAAATTACCACCCAAAAAAATAAGTTCTACATTTTTCAACTTCTCGAGCAGCGGCACAATGGAAAAATTATTTGTAACTACCCGAATCCGGATATCCAATGGCATCGCATTCACTACGGCCCATGTCGTGGTGCCACCATCCACAAAAAGGGTCATGCCATCTTTCAGAAATGGCTGTACTTTTAATGCAATAATGTCTTTTTCTTTGGTCAGAAACGATTGCCTATCCTGGAAAGTGAGCGGATCTTTTTCTCGCAGTATCGCACCACCCCTGGTCTTGGAAAGTAACCCGTTCCGATAGAGAAGTTCTATGTCGCGACGGACAGTATCTTCCGATACCGCCAACAACAACGCCAGCTCTTCAAATTTAACCTTCCTCCGGCTCTCTAATTCACGGAGGATTACCTCAAAGCGTTCTTCTTTTAACATGTTGTTACTTCCTGATTTTATAGATAAGGGCTACCACTAGAAAAAGCAAAGCTATTGTTTCGAAAGCAATGATCAAAGAAAAATGCTGTGCAATAGCCCCCAAAAGCGCCGGCCCCGCCAGCTGACCAGCATAACCCATCGTTGAAATTACCGGAATAGCTACCGTCGGCGAAAGTCCTTCAATCCGTCCACCCTCGCTAAAAAATACAGGGACAATATTAGCGGCTCCCAATCCCAAAAGGACAAATCCAATAAGCGTTAGCGATAACCAAGGACTAAACACTACGATCAAAATGCCAAGAGATGCCAACAAGCTACCACCTATCACCACAACTTTACTATTCAGTTTACTTACTAATCGGTCTCCCTGCAATCTCATGACCGCCATCGCAACGGAGAAGGCCGCATATCCAATTCCCGTAAACTCAGGAGATACTCCTTTGTGATCCCGCAAGAAAATCGCACTCCAATCCAGCATTGCTCCTTCCGAAAGAAAGGCAATGAAACACATCAATCCAAGTATCAACACACTCCACCTGAGCCACTGAAATTTTCTGTTGGAAACCTGAGTCTCATCAATATGGGAAAACTTGACAATGATCTCCTTTTCCTTGTGATAATCCAGCAGCTTTCGATATTGTACGATCAGTAGCAGTATTAATAGAATAGCTATGGTAACTGCTGCATAAATAGGAATTAACCCCATCTTTATCAAAAAGCCCAAGCCGATCGATCCAAATAGCCCCCCTAAGCTGAACAGTCCATGTAGAGATGACATTATCGGTTTACCCATTGCATTTTGTACCTGCACACCATGTGCATTCATGGCCACATCTATACCACCTATACTACAGCCAAATATAAAAAGGACACAGGCCATCAAGTAGCTATTGGTGACCATCAACAGTACAGGGAGCACTACGGCAGCTATCAAACCTGAAATCAAAATCACCTGTCTGCTCCCAACTTTACCGATAAAAAAACCAGAAAGCGGCATCGTTAATAGCGCGCCACCACCCAAGCACAGCAGTAAAAGCCCCAGTTCGCCGTCATTAAGACCAAGACTGTCCTTGGCGAAGGGTACCATCGGTGCCCAGCTTGATAATGCGAGACCACATACCAAAAACATAACCTGTGTTGCTACCTTAGCCTTAATTATCGATTCGTTCAACATATCTTATAAATTTTATATTGCAATATTATGCAAATTTGCATAATATTGCAATATAATTAAACAAAAAGATTTGCCATGCGAATAGAACACCTCGCCCTATGGGTTGATGACCTTGAGAAAACACGTGCTTTTTACGCCAAATACTTTGGTACGGTAAGCGGAGAAAAGTATCATAACCCGAAAAAAGGGTTTTCATCTTACTTCCTAACATTTGGCGAGACTGGAGCACGTCTCGAGATTATGAATCGCGTTGATATTACTACTGCCGCGGCTGATAGAAGTCTGAGTAAAGGATATACCCATCTGGCCGTTAGCGTCGGCGGAAAGGATGTTGTCGATCGTTTAACCGAGCAATTACGGTCGGATGGTTATACGGTCGAAAGCGAGCCCCGTACTACGGGCGATGGTTATTATGAAAGCCTCGTGCTCGATCCGGAGGGAAATCCGATAGAAATTGTGGCTTAAACAGTTCAAAAAATAAAGCATCACGAACACGATCGAGATGCTTTCCCTTGTTCCGCATAAAAAGTGAGCCTAAAAGACTCTCATAAGAGCTTCTGTTAGGATTTTCTTATGACAGGATCGATCCAGTAATAGTCATGGTTGGTATGAGCGAAAAACTCCATCGGCGTAACATGGCAATCAATGGTATCGCTGAGTCCGTCGTCGGTATAAGTGACTACATCTTCGGATGGCATCAGCATCCCACTCATAATGGTTCCATAATCTAGGCAATGGAGATCCGAAACCAGCACATTGACCATATTGGACTGCACCCATTTTTCCATTTCTTCCTTGCTAACACGTTTCACACGCTCGGCTAAAAACCGTGCTTCCTCCAGCTCTTTTTCGACACTGTCCGGAAAAAAAAGCAACAGGAATGCCTCATATTTATCGAATTCTTTATTTCGGATTGCTTCGTTTCGCAGAAATAACTTCTCGCCTATCTGTCCATACTGATCGGCATATTTTTTCAGTTCCATTTCGGCTAGTTCCTTATCCGACCATTGCTGCAATTCTGAAAGTGCATAGACCTCGGTACCATGGCCATCACAGTGATTGAGATACGCCCAAATATCGCCCTGTACAACTTTGGGCTTCCTGTGCTCCAGCACATTGTATCCTTGCGCTACCCATGCTTCTATTTGTTCCCTTCTCATCTTAAGCTGTTTTTTAAAAATAAACAACAGCGCAGCTACAATGGTTTTCTTTTTTCTATTTGAGATTTCTGGCTTTCAGTTCCGCATCCACCGCTTTTTCATTCTTTCCAAAATATTTAAAGAATAAAACGGCCAATATCAATGGGAAAATTGTCGGCCAGGTTATACCGGCCACAAATAGACTGTAGGCAGCGATGCCTAGACAAAAGCCAATGATGGATGCATTGATTATTTTCGTGGGTTTAGCTTTCTTCTTGAGAACCAACAATTCTTCATCGCTCAGTTCATTTAATTTCTTTTCTTCCATCTGGTCTGTACTTTTGTAGGTTAGTTATTTTATATGTTTGATGCGAATATAATTATTTAAACGGACAGGAAGAAAATGAAAAATAAAAGCGATCAACCCGTAACCAAATTACTACCTATTACGGCATTTGTTCAGTGCTTGTTCAGTGCTTGTTCAGTGATTGTTCAGTGATTGTTCAGTGCTCACTCAGTACAAACTGAATAAGCAGTGACTAATTACTGTCTAAATACTGGTCAAATATTGTGATTAGATACAATTTGGTCGTAACGATAAACCTGCTTCTTCCTAGGCCATCCATCGGGTCAATCGTTTAGGTTTGACGCCTTACAAAATCAGTTTGTTTCCATCAGTTTTCATCCGATCGACTTTTGCTTGTACTTTTCAATGCCCATGCAACCAATATGGGCTGAAAAAATAAACGGGCGAGCCGCTTTCCGTCCGTATCCAATCCAAAGCCGTCGCGACGGTCTTTATATTGCGCAATATTTCCGGGAAACACGGCTGTAAAAAACGCTGCTGCGATTTTTCCAACGTTCGACCGCTGTTTAGCAGGTGTCAAAATCAAGGCAGCACCCAAAGCAATTTCAGCAAAACCCGAGTACAGCACCGTATCATCTTTGGGGATTGGAACCCAGTCCGGCACCTGTGCCTGGAATTCCTTGCGGGCGAAGGACAGATGTCCAATACCGGCAACAACCAAAAAGGCTCCTAATCCAACTCGTGCAATCTTCTGCATAGGTGATTTATCCATAGCTTTTTTACTTAAAGTACATCATTCGATGAGAAATCGTTTGTTCAACGCTGAAAATGATCCAGCTTATTGCAAAGGCACAATTTTACTAAAAGAAGCACCCCGTTTGGGAACAAGAGTGCCAAGACATTTTTGCAGCTGCCCCTCCCTTATTGAACAGGGAATGATTGACATCGCTTAGGACAACAGGTGAGACATGAACGTACTAAAAATTTAAATTTAATTTACAACGAGCAACCGTTGTCTTCTGATATTTTCCCTATCTTACTATAAAAATTAAACCATGCAGCGAATTATCTTTATATTTATACTAATGGGGACGTTCTTGATTGGCAAGAGCCAAGATCAAGCACAGATCAGCGTCAATCCGACTGGACTTGCTTTTCAAAATGGATCCCAGTCAATTATTATAGCGAACACCAAATCCGCAATGGAAATTAAACAAGATATCATAAGAAATCTCAAAATTTCCCACCAATCCAGGTTCTTAAAAATAGATTCTGCAAAAGATGTTCTTATTGTAAGTGATTTTATTCCGGGGTATACAAAATCAGATAAATTTCCGGAGAACGCCTATCAATTGGATCTTTTTTACAAAATTGTGGTTGATATTAAGGATAATAAGTTTAGAGTCCATCTACCGACGATCACCATTGCCTCGAATCAGAAATATGAATATGACGGATTAAATAAAAGAATTCAATTTTCGATAAACATGGCAATACGCGGTAAACGGGAGGCGGGAAGCAATATTGAAAAGCAACTATTTATTTTTAATGAAAAAGATAAGCTAATTGAGAAAATCACAAAAGAAAAACTTGAACAGGACTTATCAGCGATTGTCCGCCTTATCATTGACCAATCGGAAGCTCCAAATTGGGATTGATACATAAAGCCGCTCATCGGAAGTGAAACAAGATTATTTCACCAAAAAAATATATATTTGATCAAATGAAATTAATCCTATGCATTATTATTTCTTAAATATATATAAATACATTATTCTTCTTGTTTTTACGGGCCTTTTGATGCCGTCAAAAGCCCAGGAGACAATCGTCAGCTACATTAAGAAAAATGGTGGTTTTACTGCAATCAAAGATTCGGCAGCTTACACGAACATTATTCGGTTAACAGCAAATGAATTGGGGCTTCACGAATTAAACGATTACTATCCTAATGGCAATTTAAAAAGACATGGATGGACCAAAGTAGCCGACCCACGAAGATTATTTCTGGAAGGTACTATTGAAAGCTATCACAATAATGGCAACCTCGCGGTATCAGCCGGATATAAAGACAATAAACTGAGCGATACCGTAAAAAGATACTACGAAAATGGCCTTTTACGAGAAATTAGATTTTTCTCCAGTTCTGAAGCCAGTCCAAATGAATTTCTTTTTCAGGAGCAGCATAGCCGTCTACTCTATTATGCCGATTCAACAGGTCGCCAACAGATTGTGAATGGGAACGGCATGTTCGAATTTAAAGACAGCATAAATAGTGAAAAAGGGCAATATGCCGATGGTTTACGCCAAGGACATTGGGAAGGTACTTTAAAAAAGGGTAAGAGCAAGTTTGAAGAATGGTATGCAAAAGGTGTATTAAGCAAGGGCATTTGTACAGATAGTATGGATAACGTTCACCCTTATACACAACGGGATGTCCAACCGGAATACCCTGGCGGTGTAAAAAACCTGATGATCTTTATTGCACGTAATTACAAATATCCCAATGAAGCTTTAAAGGCAAAAGTATCCGGACAGCTCCTCATCAGTTTTGTCATTGAAAAAGACGGCACTGCAAATGAATTTAAAGTAATTAATGACCTCGGCTATGGAACTGCCGCAAGTGGCATAGAGGTACTTAAGAAAGCCGAAAAATGGACTCCGGGTTATCAATATGGCATGCCCGTGCGCGTGCAGTTTACTATTCCAATCCGCTTACATACAGGCCCGGCTCCAAATTAGCCTTGATCATAATCGTCTGGACTGTATCTGCTTCAAAACGGCCTGCATTTTTTCCTGATAGCGCTTATTTGACTTCGCTAATTTCACAGCTTTTTGTTGTTCTTCTTCTGCCTGCGCATAAAAACCGACCCGATACAACAATAAAGCCATCGTATAGCGGAATGCGGGCACATCAGGTTTGAGATCTATTGTTTTCTTTTGCCAACGGATCGCATCAAATATAACCTCAGCGTTATTTTTTTCAAAAGCCAGGATCTGCTGCGCACCGTAATTTAAATTAGTAGCCTGGTCATCCTGATAATATTTACGTCCCTTTCCTACGAGGGCTTTGAATTCTGCATTTTGTGCGCTGTCCAATAAAAGCCGGTTTCGCGAAAACTTGATCTGTCGATCTTGTGCAAAGTCTACGCGTGACAACGAATCGGGATCGACCCGATAAAATGATTGATTGTAATAGTTTCGCGCCATCTGTACGTAAGCCACACTATCTTTCATAAGCCTTTTATACTCGAGGGGATAAAAAGCTTGCGAATTAGAAGCCCGTAAATGATTAGGCGTCCATGTCGTATAGGCAAAATACCCCACTTCTTGAGCTAAGGAGAAGTTTTTGCTGTCAAGCGATTCCCGAAATGTCCGTTGTATAATCCTGTTGTTTATCTTTTTACGAACTGGTAACGGCAGAGAGGAATACAGGCTATCCACCATTGTGCTATTGGTACGTGCGAGTCGATAAGATTTGCTATTATAGACTGGGCCACAGCTCAATAAAAATATAACCGTCTCAAAATTATTCAATTGCTCTATTGTCAGCTGCGCTATATAGTCACTTAATAGCTGCTGGTCTGTATATTGGTCAAATGTTTGATTGTAGCGGAGTATTTTGTGCAACAAAGACTGCTGACGCATTCCCTTTCGATATTGTGCAGTAAGAACACCGAGCGTTTCAGCTTTCGCAAGCGTATTTGCCGAGTCTAGAAGCCTTTCCAGCTCATCTCCCCCATCAACCGCCTTGTCTACTCGTAAAATAGGAATCCCATCTTTATCGGTAACAAGGTACATCGGTTTGTTCAAATAGAAAGCTCGTTGCAACGGATGGTCAAATTCATCCCGATCCACCTGAACGATTCCCGACACAAACTGCGTACTGAGCATATCTTTTGCTTTTTTTGAAACAGCGCCTCTAAAAGGAATAATCTGATCGCTCCGCTGATGAACGACCAAGAACATTGGCTTATTTTCCTTTGCTGCGCGTTCCATAAGCTGCAAATAATCTTCCTCTTGCGGAAATTGCTGTTTCTGTGCTATCGCAGGGTAAACAAACATCCAACACAAAAATATGAATACAGCAGATTGTAATTTGAATTGACTCATTATTTAATTAAAATTAACTAGCAATATGTTCGCATATCATTTACAGAATCGGATAAAGGTCTCGACTCTTCTATTAAAAAAGTGAACAGCAAATTAAGATGTTCAACGACGAATAAAACAGCAAGAATGAATGCATAAAGCTAATCAAATATCAATAAAAATCCACAACAAAATTAACGCTGTACATAAAAAATTAATAACGAAAAGAAAGTACAGCAATAAGCAGTCTGGATTTGTTCAACTGCAAGCTGACAAAAGCTGAACATCGACCGTTTCAAAATCGCTTCACTTACTTTTTATTATTTTTAATCATACGGCGATAATAGACGACCTTACCAGTCTCCGTCAGCCCCTGGATTGTTACCCAGACCCCTTTATTGCGACTGTTGTTGTAGAATACAAATTCTTTGGATTGCTCGGCCTGATTAAAATCAAAAAACGGATCCCAGTACAAGGTCAAGCGAGTATCCAACCCAGAAGACAGACGCATTGCCGTCGACGAATAAACCTTATTAGTATACGCTTTTAAAGGCATATAACCTGCTATAGTTTCATGATATTCATCAGATCCCAAATCCCGATTTACCTCTGCCGGACTATATTCAAAGACAAGCAGCACATTTGTACCGGAATACACCGGAGAGCTATACGTACGGTAAAACTTCAGATAAGGATAGTTAGACACATCCTCATCCAAAAACGATAATTGGTACTGCCGATTCAATTCTTCTAATTTGTCGGGATCAGTTTTTGTTTTTTTTTACGACGTTGGACAGTCCACTGCCGTCTGCAGCTGCTTTCGCAACGTCGCCGGTTCCCCCGGCTAACTTTCCATTAAGAATAATCGAAACACTTTGCGCGGGAACTTTCGTAGCAATATACTCACGTAGAGACTGACTCATTCTAATAACCGAGCTGTCCATCAATGGAAGCAAGATTAAATCTGGTTGGTGGACAGTCTGAGGTTCTATCGTTCTGAAACGAAATTGCAAACGATCAATTTCCCGTTGCCTGCGCGTCCGCGTTACCTGCACTGTCTGCAGCACCCGATTTCCGTGCGCATCCATTGTAAAATAGTCTGAGTGAAGTCCCTTTAAATTATTCAACTCTCTTCTACTTGCATTAGCGGCCTGTACAGGTATTAGGATGGGATAGCGATAATTTTGGGGATCTGCAAATTTATACTGAACAGTAAAAGGGGTAAATTTCAGCTTTCGATAGATCTGTATAACCCTGGTTTCTAACGAATCAAATATAATCGAATTGGGCACCGCAAAATTTCCATTTTTGTCAAACATCAACTCAGTATATTGCATGCGTGGTGTTTCGGGATACTGATAGCCAAAAGAAATCCCCCTTGCAGGTAAATTTCTTTTTTTTCCTTTGTTTACTTCATCCAGATAATCGGAATAGAATTTAGCCCATGATCCCTTTTTCAGGCGGATCTGGCCTTGTATCTTTATGGGAGGATCCACCACCGTTAATTCGCTACCGGGACAATAGCTATCATCCCAAGTTTGCCCCTGGATAAAAAGATTCTTATTTTCTGTACGTTCCCACAACAGCTGCGGATTAACTAAAGGCTGTTGGCTTAAAGGCTGAAAGTAAATATCCGTCAACATACTTTGCGTGGTATCTACGGCGACTTCGGCATCAACTACCGAAACCGACAAACGGGCCATCTTCTCGCCCTTAGGCAAGGTCACTGTAACTGTACCTTCCGATTTTTCCTGAAAAGTACTGCTGACTGAGACAATAGGGCTTACTTCAATCTGTTCGTCGTCAATAAGCAAGCTTGTCCGCGATACGACCTGCTGTTTATCCCGTACGACAGCCTGCAAAATACCATATTCAAGATCCGCTTTCTTTAACGGAATATTCGTCTTTTTTCCTTCTTTGAGGTTGAACTCTTGATCAAAAAGGGCTCTTTTTCCTATTCCTACAGTGACATGAACAAGCTGGCTAGGCAGGTTGGTCTGCAATTGAACAAGTACCAGCGAATCCTGTTTTACCAAAGCAACCTTAGCGCCCTGCACCACTGGTTGAATTTTGTCTTTATGCAGTATACCCAGGGGATCTGCCCATTGGAGCATATAACTCCGATCTGGCTTAAAAATCGTCCGCAGCGTAGCAAAGCCAGCCGAGTCTGTCCTAAACTCCGCTATTTCACCAGCCTTTTCATCCACCATTTTTCCCTTAACAAAAGCTGGATATCCCCTACTGTCCAATGTTTGGATCAGCAGGGTATTTTCCAGTCCAGAAAGTAAGATCCCCCCCTCAGGCTGCTGCACAAGCTTGAACTCAGGTACTTTTTCAAGGGTAGATGTAGGGTTTTCATGAGAAAGCTGCAGAATGCCCAATTTTTTAAAATAGGGCCTACTATTGACGCAGGAGTCCAAGAGGGTATTGGCATTGATAAAAATCTCTTGACCAGGATAGCCTGCAGGTATGGTAAAATAGCTCGCTGTGACACCATCTTTGATTAAGGCCACTGATTGCCATATCTCCTTTCCCCCCTCGTCGATCAGTTTCATGTACATATTGTGGAGATCTCGAGCGATAGCTCCATCCTTTATAAAATAGCCCTTAAACCAGACCGTGTCTCCAGGTAAATAGTAGTCTCGATCAGTATGTAAGTAAAGTTGGCTCGTCTGGCCGTAGGTCGATTGAAAAAAAAACATCAGCAATAGGATGTGCAGCAAAAGTCTAACGATGTATTTCATCATTCGGTTTGATTTATTGGATTAAATAGGATAATAGGGCTACGGCTAAAAGTGCAACAGTAAGGGCTATCATCTATTTATTGAAAAGAAATAGATTCAATAGTTTATCGTTTATTGCAATTGGTTTCTATCTGAAAATTGAAAAGAAAAATTGAATAAAAAAAATATAATTTCGAAACAATCGATTGCGTATTTTTTAATCGAGCGGATAAACAAATATTAAACCGTGACCTTCATCTCATTTTGATGGGCTACTCATGAACTTTAAGCTCAATCGTTTTCGAAGAAATAAAATCACCAGCACCTGCTCTCACGCTAAAAGCTGAGCATATTTCCCTATCTTTATACCGTGCTCTTAAAGCATCTGTTATGTCAATTTCTTTATACATGATCAAACAAGTTGGAAAATTTGCAGATAGATTTACCTTACACTATTGAATCCCTTTTTCAGCAATACTACCGACTGCTTTGTCTCTTTGCAAACAATATCCTCCACGACGAAGCTTTAGCTGAAGACGTTGTTCAGAGCTTTTTCGCAGGACTCTGCGAGGACCGCAATACCTTACCCGATGATGAAAATGCGCGCCGGGGCTATCTCTTCATTTCCATCCGCAACAATTGCCTCAAACATATCCGCCGTGAAAAAATAAAAAGTAAATACGTCGACCAGCTTGACAAGGATATGATCGAAGAGCAGACCGTCATGGATGCCATGATACAGGCCGAAGTTATCGACCAGCTCATGGAAGCGGTTAATCAACTGCCCCAGGGCTGCAGACAAGTATTACACATGGCCATCTTCGACAAACTCTCCAACGAAGAAATTGCGGGCAACCTGACCATTTCCATCAATACCGTCAAAAGCCAGAAAAAAAGAGCCATACAGCTTCTCAGATCACGTTTAGATGCACATGCACTCCTCCTTTTGTTATTTTTACTTACTGAATAACAAGCATTTAAAACTTTATTTTTTTTTCTTTCCATCCTTTTGCGCACCCTGTGGCTCTTCTCCTTAAACAGCCAATTGAACATCATGATGGATCACCAATTTATACTCGTCGATTTCTTAGTCAAGCACTTTGGCGGGACATTGAGCCAAGCAGATATGCAGGCTCTCCAAAAAATCTTTGAAGATGATCCGACCCTACGCGAACAATGGGAACGATATACCAGTCAGGGGCTCAGATCTAGCGATGCAGAGTTCTGGGATAGACTGGACCTGGATCAGGCTCGAACGAAAATTTTACACTACGCTTCGGCCAAACCGGTAAAACGACCATTACAGATCGGCAATATGCGCCAGCTAATGATCTATGCAGGTCTTGCAGCCAGCCTGCTCATCTTTTTAGGTGTCGCATGGTTTTTAAACGCTACTCCTCAGGACAAACAAATTGTCGCCGATCACGTCTATCAGTATAACAACGATGTATTACCCGGTGGACAGAAAGCCACCCTCACGCTCTCCAATGGTAAAACTGTTGCACTCTCTGAGCAGCAGACAATTGTACAGGAAACGCATGGCGAACAGCTGCAGATCATAGATGGCCAACTGCACTACAAACCAAGCAGTGGGCAGACCGAACTTGCAAACCTAAAAAACACGTTGAAAGTACCCGAATCGGGCTTCTACCGGATGGTATTGCCGGACGGCACCAAAGTCTGGATCAATTCAGCTTCTGAGCTAAGCTATCCTTTGGCCTTTGGTAAATACACCCGCAATGTAGAACTACGGGGTGAGGCTTATTTTGAAGTAGCTCACGAAAAAAACCGGCCCTTCATCGTCAGCACGATCCACGGAGATATTAAGGTACTGGGGACCGCCTTTAATCTGACGGCTTATAGTAATGCAGCTTCCAATGTCACATTGGTCAATGGCAGTATCCAGCTGACCAACAAGAATAAAACGAGCAAACAAATTGTACCCGGGCAAAAAGTCGAATTCGACGGCAGCGCCATGCGCGTCTCTCAGGCAAATATCGAAAAGGAAACCGCCTGGCAACATGGCTATTTCTATTTCGAACACGACCAGATTCAGGACATCATGGAACAACTGGCACGCTGGTATGACATCCAGGTTATCTACAAAGGACCGATCAGTAAGAAAAAGTTTGGCGGCAGCATGAGCCGAAGCGTAAGCCTCGCTGAAGCCTTGGAACTCATTAAACGCGGAGCCGGCCTTGAATTTGAAATTGATGGAAAAACCGTCACCGTAAAGACCAAAAACTAAAAAGATAAACCAATTATTGAAGGAGGACGGATTATGATATAAAAATTTACAAAAAGACTAACGGTACCCAGTCCAGAGGTGCCCTCCGCAGGTGTGAACCTGCCCCAATGAAAACCTAAAAAACTAACCCTTTTGCTGAAAAATATGAATTACTTTATCAAATGTAAAAATTACCTATTCGGGAACAGAATGATCGAACCGAGTTTTTCGCCTCTTATCACGAAAAAAATGAAAGCAAGCTTATTTCTGGGTTTACTATTTACCTATGGAGTATATGGTAAAACCGAAGCCCAGCAGGTCACCTTGAATATCAATAAAGGAAACCTCAAAACCGTCTTTCAGGAAATCAAGAAACAGACCGGTTATCATTTCTTTTATGATGAAAGCCTATTTAATGGCCTAAACATGGTCACAGTGCATGCAAACAACCAAAAGCTGGAGAATGTGCTCAAAGAGCTTTCGGACGAATTGCCAATGACGTTTGAAATTCACAAGCAGCACATTATCGTCCTGCCAAGTTCGACCAAAATTGAACAACAGGCACAGCAACAATATACCATCAGTGGCCGTTTGCTTGCTACCAAAGACGGCGCTCCTATTGAAAATGCGACGATCAGACTAAACGGCAGCAATAGCCGTACATCGTCGGATGCTAAGGGTAACTTTACCCTTAAATCAACACAGTCAGAAGGAAGCCTGACTATTTCGCACCTGTCTTTCAAACAGCAGACAGTCCGTTTTAACAGTGCCAATGCAAACGCACTGACAATCTCACTGCAAGAAAATGACAGCGCACTGGAAGAAGCCGTTGTTGTCGGTTATGGTACACAAAAGCGTATCAACCTAACGGGTGCCGTAGACAATGTCAGCGGTGATTTATTAAAAAACAGACCGATCAACAATGTAGCCCAAGGTCTTCAGGGAGCTATCCCTAACTTGACCATTACTCCTTCCAGTGGTAACCCTGCAAGCAATCCGGGTATCAATATCCGTGGTACCACCTCGATCAATGGTGGTGGTCCACTTGTACTGGTGGATGGTGTGGAGATGAATATGAACCTGGTCAATCCAAATGACATCGCCAATGTTACGGTTCTCAAAGACGCCTCCTCGGCCGCGATATACGGTGTGCGTGGTGCCTTCGGTGTCATCCTGATCACCACCAAAAGCGCAGCCAATGTGGATAAGACAACGGTATCTTACAACAATAATTTCGGTTTCTCGCAACCCAGCATTTTTCCGGAGATTGTCAAGAAGAATTACGAGCATGCTGAATATATCAATCAGGCCATGCTCAACGCGGGTCTCGCACCGATGTACGATGATGCCACAGTCGCCGGGATGAAGTCCTGGACGGAAGATCCAGCCAATAATCCGGTTTATGAAATCGTTGGCGGCAGTTACCGCTTTTACGGCTATAACGACTGGCAAAAGATGCTGATGAAAGACTTCGCTTTCTCCCAAAGACACAATATCTCCCTCTCCGGTGGAACCGAGAAAACGAAATTCTTCAGCTCTGTCGGCTACAACAACCAGACAGGCTTACTCAAAATCAACAGCGATCAATTTAAGCGTCTCAATACGCGCCTGAGTGTCGAAAATCAGACCACAGATTGGCTAAAATTGGGTTTGCGTGCCCTCTATAATCATACGGACAACGACGAACCTTACAATTATGGTAACTCTATCTGGCACCAGTTTGTGTTTACCAGTCCGGTACGTCCTTATCAGTGGAACGGCGATCCCGCCTATCCGCAATATGACAAATACAATGGCATGTATTTCGACGATCAAAACCCTATCCCACTGTTGGAAAAAGGTGGACGCAACCATTCCATGAATGAAGATATCTGGACCTCTTTCAATGCCGACCTCAAATTCATGCCAGGCTGGACAGGGCATGTCGATTTCAATTACAACCTGAATATCGACAAAAACACCTCCCAGCGCAAGAAAGTGGATATGATCAAATCCAATTTTGTTCCGACGGAAGGAAATTCAACCAACAACTCCTACAGTGTCGAAGACAATCGCAGAGATTACTACTCATTCAATGCCTATACACAGTATGAGAAAACGTTGGCCAAACATTATTTCAAGGGAATGGTGGGGTATAATCAGGAACTGACCAAATATGGTTCCAACAAAGGAACACGCCTTGGTATCCTCAATCAGGAGCAACCAACCCTCACACTGGGTTCTGGCGAACAGCGTGTCGAGCAGACGGGTTATGAATGGGCTTTACGCGGAGGATTCTTCCGTTTAAATTATATCTATGACGACAAATACCTGCTTGAGGTCAATGGCCGTTATGATGGTACCTCGCGTTTCCCGAAAGACAACCGCTTCGTCTTCCTGCCTTCGGTTTCGGCCGGATGGCGCATCTCTGAGGAGAATTTTATGCGCTGGTCACGCAAAACCCTCTCGAATCTAAAACTACGCGGCTCCTATGGTGAACTGGGCAATCAGCTCCTCACCTCGAACAGCTGGTCGGGTAATACCCGCTATTACCCCTTTGTGCCTTTTATGTCAGCAGGTATCTCCAGTAACTATATTTTCGGCAATCAGACGCAGGTGATCGTCAATCCACCGACACTGGTTTCTAATAGTCTGACCTGGGAGAAGGTGGCCACATTCAACTTAGGAGCCGATCTTGCCTTTTTCAACAATAAACTCGACGCCTCTTTCGACTGGTATCGCCGTACGACCTCCGATATGCTCACCAGTGTTGTCTATCCTGAACTGCTGGGAGCGACCTCTCCGGTAGAAAATAAAGCCGAGCTCCGCACTAAAGGCTGGGAACTATCACTGAGCTGGAAGGACAAAGTCAACGAAAAGCTCTCTTATTCCCTGGGGTTCAACCTCGGCGATTCACAGGCCGAAATTACCAAATTTGACAATCCTACCCGTTCACTGACCAACTACTATGTGGGCCAGAAAATAGGCGAAATATGGGGCTATACTACGGAAGGCTTTTTTGTCGATGCCGATGACGTGGCCAACCATTCCGATCAATCTCGCCTCGGAAGCAACTGGGCAGCTGGTGATATCAAATACCTCGAACGCGACAATGTACTGAAGAACGGTAAAAATGAAATTTCTCCGGGCGACAATACCGTGGACAATCCAGGCGACCGTTCAATCATCGGAAATACCACACCGCGTTACACCTACGGTTTTAATGGTGGCATCAACTATGCAAATTTCTCTCTAGACCTCTTTATTCAGGGTGTTGGCAAACGTGATTTCTGGCCGTCAGGACAGGCATTCTGGCCTGTAGCGACCCAGTACTTCGCTACGCAACAATGGTGGATAGACGATACCTGGTCACCGACCAATACCGATGCATACTTCCCACGGGCAGTAGCGCGCAGTACAAAAAATCAGCAGACGCAGACCAAATACCTGCAAGATGCATCTTACCTGCGCCTCAAAAATGTGACGCTGGGCTATTCCTTCCAGCCGAATATCTTACGTAAATTAAAACTATCCAATGCGCAGGTATTCCTCAGCGGCGAAAATCTATTTTTCTTTTCACCGATCAAAGGAAGTTATGACCCTGAGGCAGCTGCTGGCGGCGGGGCCATGATCTATCCGTTCTCAAGGACCTATTCATTTGGAATCACTTTAACGTATTAAACCTACAGCAATGAAAAAATATTCTATTCCTATCCTTTTCTCCCTAGCCATCGCCTTCCAGTCCTGCAACGACAGTTTTTTGGATCGGCTACCGACAACAGATTTAAATGATGGCCTTTATTGGAATTCCGAAGATGACCTGAAAGCCTATGCCAATGGCATCTATAATCAGGCGGGAAACAATGCCGACTATATGTTTTTCCTCGGTTTCACCAATACTGCCTTTGGCAGTGCAACACATGCGGTTGTGCCGATTGAGTCACAGACGGACAACCATGGTTCGCGCGCTTCCGAACACGAGACATTTATCCGTCGTGCGGCAGGTCAGCAGACGGTCCCGAGTGATGCGGGCCAAGGTGGCTGGTTGTGGCCATTTCTACGCGTTTGTAATGTCATGCTAGCCAACTATCAACATGTGCCTATTGCCGAATCGATTAAAAATCAATACGCCGGCGAGGCCCTCTTTTTCCGCGCTTGGTTCTATCTCGATAAAGTACAAAACTATGGCGACGTACCTTATGTCTCCACACCGCTGAATACCGATTCACCACAGCTTTTCGACAAACGTACACCCCGCAAGCAGGTGATGGATTCTGTCTTGCGTGATATCAATCTGGCTATTGAATATCTACCGACAAGCTGGACGAATGGTGCCGGCCGCATTACCAAGTATACCGCATTGGCCCTCAAGTCGAGACTGGCACTTTACGAAGGGACCTATCGCAAATACCATGGGCTGGGTGATGCCGAAAACTACCTCCGCGAATCACTCGATGCCTCCGAGAAGTTGATGGCAAGCAATGTTTACAAAATCTACAACACAGGTAAACCAAAATCAGATTACCGTTCGCTCTTTATCAATTCGGAGCTGGCAAGCAATCCCGAAATCATTATGGCCCGTAATTATGTCAAAGGTATTTTGACCCACAATATGAGCGGTTATGTACAGACACTGAATGCGGGCCCTACACGTGATTTTGTTGAGGACTTCCTTTGCATCGAATCCGATGGCAGCGCAAAACCCATCGGCTTAAGCAGCATATACAACGATGCGACTATCGAAAACGTATTTAACAACCGCGATGCGCGCCTTGCACAGATCGTCCTCGACCCCCGCGAAGAGCAGGCGATATTCCGTTCCAATGTGGGCTATCCACGGCTATTGGGTATGGGGGGCGACATCAGTGCAACAGGTTATCACCTGATCAAATATTTCGATTATGACCAACGGCAGCTGGCAACCAATTCAGATACCGACGCCCCTATTTTCAGGTATGCAGAGATTCTACTGAATTACGCCGAAGCAAAGGCTGAGCTGGGAAGCTTATCGCAAACAGACCTCGATCGCTCCATCAATCTGCTGCGCGACAGAGCCGGAATGCCAAAGCTGCAGCTTAATCCACCAATGGACCCGAAATACGCTGGCGAGGGCATCTCATCCAATTTGGTGGAGATCCGTAGGGAGCGCCGGATCGAGCTTTGCTATGAGCAGACCCGTTTTCAGGATCTCATGCGCTGGAAAAAGGGTTCCTATCTGGCAAAAAAAGTACTGGGTATCCGATTTGAAGACAGCGACCGCAACAGTCCACGCTTTGCCAAAGTATCGAGCAGTGTCAAAACCGTCGACGTAGGTGGCAAGAAATACATCGACGTATATGCAGGTTCAGATTTTGTTAATCGCGTGTTCGACGAAGACAAATATTACCTCATGCCACTTCCGATCAATGTATTATCAAAAAATCCAGCCTTAGGGCAAAATCCAAAATGGTAAAAAAGGCCAATGAACAAACGACAAAATCAGCTTAAAGGGATTGTCCAAAAGATCCTCATAAGTACCCTTATGCTAATTAGCGGGCAGGCCATGAGCCAGCCCGCTCCTTGGTTTACCGACAGTAAATTCGGTTTGTTTCTGCACTGGGGGCTCTATTCCCAGACCGCGGGCGACTGGAATGGACATCCCACCAAAGGCGGTGAGCATTTTATGCTTTACGAACGCATACCCGTCAAGACCTATGCAAAGATCGCCGATCAGTTTAATCCAACAGGCTTCGATGCCAACCACTGGGCACAGATGGCCCACGATGCCGGCATGAAATACCTGGTGATCACGGCCAAGCACCATGATGGGTTTGCGATGTACAATTCGGCCGTCAGCGACTATAATATCGTCAAGAGTACCCCTTGGGCAAAAGATCCGATGAAGGAGCTTGCTGCAGCCTGTAAGAAATATGGTCTCAAGCTCTGCTTCTATTATTCCCTCGGGCGCGACTGGGAGAACCCCGATGTGCCCACCAACTGGCCTACCAAAGCCGGGCGCAGCAATACCTGGGACTATCCCGACGAAGATGCCAAAGACCTCAACAAATACGTCGAAAACAAGGTCAAACCGCAACTGCGCGAATTGCTGACACAGTATGGTCCTATCGGTATTATCTGGTTTGATACTCCCGAGCTGATCACCAAAAAACAAAGTCAGGAAATCAAAGATCTGATCCATTCCATCCAGCCCGACTGTATCATCAACAGCCGGATAGGCAATGGGCTTGGCGATTATGCTGTTGTTGAGCAGTCGCTTGTTTCTACTGCCCGGAAGAACTGGGAAGCCTGCATCACGATGAGTGAAAACTGGGGTTACAATAGACATGACACAAAATGGAAAAGCCCCGAGCTGCTGGTTCGCAACCTTATTGAAGTCGTGAGCAAGGGGGGCAACCTGCTGCTCAATGTCGGCCCCAAAGGTGATGGCACCTGGCCAGTTGAAAGTCAGGAAAATCTTCGCATCATTGGACACTGGATGAAGACCAATGGTGAAGCGATTTACGGTACGACGGTCTGGAACAGAGCCAAACAAGCGCTGCATACCTTGCCGTCGGACAACAAAGTAACCGAAAAGGATAAAGCCAGTATGAAAGATGCTGTGAATGATGCAACGTCGAAAGAAATCGTGTCAGACTACCGCTTTACGCAGAAAGGGAAAAATGTTTATCTTTTTGTGCGTAGTCCTTCAACCGCTACGATCGACGTCCCGGAGCTTGCAAAAAGTAGCCTCGAGATCAAAAGTTTAGCGCTTCTGGGCAGTTCCTCAAAGGTCAAATGGACACAAGGGAGAGATGCGCTACAGCTGTCTTTACCCACTGTCAAAGACCCAGAAATCCCGATTTACGTATACAAGATCGAAACGAAATAGCCCAGCGCCTATTTCACCAATCGTCTTACTCCCTTTAACAATAAGCTCCCTGATCATTAAATTATCAGGGAGCTTTTACGATTAACAAAGAACCTCAAACCATTATTCATCCAGGTGCAACGAATCGTAAGCCAAAGCGATCGGATATAAATCCACAGAAAAGAGCAGTCTTAAAATGTGCATCTTTGCTTCAACGACAAAAGACAAAGCACACACATGAAAAAATATATTATCGTATTCAGTCTATCCATACTTACGTTAAGCGTCTCGGCGCAGAAGAAAAAGAAAAAACAGGGCCCGCCACCCGTGGTGAAACCCATCCCCGAGCCACCAAAAGTGATCGAACAGGCAGGTACTTCGGAAAGCATGCCTGTTATGATATCCATGCCCATGCGAGCAGCAGATCAGGTGCGCATCAAAAAGACGGATGGGCAAGAACTGAATCTGGAGAAACTGGAGGAATTAGTAAGCACAGACCTAGCTCAGGTAAAAACCTTATCCCTGGGTTCTTCCATCTCCGGAAAGAAGCTCAGCAGCGAAATCCTGCAAAAGATTATGGACGAAGGCAATCAAATGGAGTCACTGGAAATTAGCAATCTAGACATCAGCACATTTCCTGAAATCACAGCCGCCCATCCTAAACTTAAAAAGATCGCGTTAAGCAGAAATAATCTCAGTATACTTCCCGCAAGCATTTCCAATCTGACAGCGTTGGAAGAATTTGACTGCAATAATCCCTTGACGGGTTTGCCTTCAACCTTTGCACAACTCAAAAACTTAAAACAGCTCGGGCTCAACGGGAATCTGTTCAGCACTTTTCCCAAAGAAATTTTTAGTTTGAACAAGCTGTCATTCCTATACCTTTCGGGCAATTACAAAGGTGAGACCAAGCTGACAGATCTGCCCGATCTATTTGAGCAGTTGCCCGAATTAAAAGAACTCGGCGTAGAACATGCGGGGCTATCGACACTGCCAAAATCTATTGCTGCATTAAAAAAACTAGAAAAGGCCAATTTTTCTTTCAATCAATTTACAAGTTTCCCCGCCGCATTGTACAATAATCCCAAACTGGTGTTTGTACCATTTACAAACAATCCCCTGCAATGGGAACCGTTTTTGGCTTCTGTCAAAAAAATAAAATGGAGCGGTCTCTTCTTTTTGAACGATACGGGGCTTAGCAAAAAACAGTACGAACAGGTACAGCAGATCCTGAGCAAGACGGATGTCTATTATGATGAGATGAATGATTAAATCTTATAGTTAGCCCAAAAGATAATTTTTGGGCTAAAAGAAGTTCGTTTAGAAATTTCTTTTTCGTCATCAATTCAAGTAATCTAAAACCTGTTGTTAATTTATCAATTGCAATCAAACCTTGTCAAAACCGATTGACTAAATGTCGTTCTTTTCATACCCAGTCTGTCACCCCCAGGAACTATATCATCAATTAAATTGAAGTAAATAGACGCCTTAGTGCTGTAAATTTTTATCTTCAAAATTTTATTCTCGCTATCATAATTGAGCCAATTATCATAAAAAAGAAACTCGCGATTAAAGTGAAAAGAGCAATTGTTCTTTTTACATAGACCTGCGATTTACTTAGACTTTTATAGTATTTCTCAAATACAGGATTTCTCACGGTTTGTTCAATGGGTGAACGGCCAATTAAAATGACTAAAAAAACACAAAATCCAATTTCAGCATCTTTTTTACCACTTGACAAAGTACGTTCTTCTTCTTTAAATTCTAATAAACTTAAGCGGCTTTCAATATACTTTTCCAAGATTTAAAAGAGCACCTTCGCATGGAGGCTTTGTGTCTCTTTCTTAGCATAGTCGGAAATTTCTATCGTATCATTTAGAAATAATATGTTGGCTCTAGCGTTGAAGTACCAGTCTTCTTTAACTTTTCTTCTATCGACAATAGATCATATACCCGTTCGAGTCCCAATCCTGGAGCTGAAAAGTAGTAGAAACCAGGGGCCTGACTGTTTTCTAAATACTTCTTTTCATCCTGTTTATTCTTTGCAATGACCTTTAAAGTATCCTGGTCTATCTTATAAATTCCATAGGGTTTTTCCTTTGCAATTTTATCGAAATATTTAAGATTTGGGCAGTCTGGCAAAATGCTATCCCCAGTAACAAACACACTATCAATTATTCTACTATGATCTTTTGTTGTGCAATACCATCCTTTCTTCCCGCCCGGCATTCCGATCGCTCTATCGTATATGTACAATTTATTATTTTGAACAATATAGTTACCGTTATCGGTATCTTTCAAAAGATAATATACCGCATCCTTTCCCGTGGAATACCTCAATACCAACAATATATTATAATCTTGTAAAAACGGGCCATTATTAATCATGGGGATTAATGTTAGCGAGCTATCAGCATTAGTCCAAACAACGTGGTTATTATTTTCATATCTATTAAGATCGGTCGCTGTAACCCTCCGAAAAGAATCTTGACGACAACCTATTGTTAAACTCA
This sequence comes from Sphingobacterium sp. UGAL515B_05, assembly GCF_033097525.1. Classification (NCBI taxonomy): domain Bacteria; kingdom Pseudomonadati; phylum Bacteroidota; class Sphingobacteriia; order Sphingobacteriales; family Sphingobacteriaceae; genus Sphingobacterium; species Sphingobacterium sp. UGAL515B_05. The sequence continues at coordinate 292,774 of NZ_CP109907.1, forward strand.
AAAAACCAATAATCATCAGTTTCCATAATACTTTCTTTAAAATCATATTTCTCTGTTAATGATACTTCAAATTAAAAGTAAACCTTGTTCATCGCGTTACCTGTATGTTTGTACCGCAATCCCAGATTAGGCTTTACTTTAACATTGCTCCTTTATCTCCGATGCTACATCCGAAAAATCTTTCCACTCCAAATGCGAATAAATATCCTTGACCACACCTATCTTATTGAAAACTGAGTTAAAATAGCCCTCATTTAATACAGCCTGGAGCGCTGCATGAATCCCTTGATAAGAGAGCTCTTTTACAATAAGCATATCTGTAGACCAAAAATAAATTTCACGATTTTTCTCCATCAGTTTATCGATATTAGTCAACGTAAACAATGTTCCAAAATAAACCTCATCATTCTCCAAAATAATATTGACATCAAGGTTATCATCATATACATCGACAACTTGATAAGGAGAAGTAAACCGAACTTTAAATTTCATAAGCTTCTTACTTTTTATAAACTGTCAACCAAACTCCATCTGTCTTGTCACCTTTTTTACCACTATCTAAAGATATCTAGCGTCCCGAAATTGCACCAGCAGCTTTTTATCCATGCCTAATAGGTCGATATGCGAATAATCAAATACTTTTAAAACGAACTGCAGTTCGCACGGTGAAATATCAATATTCGAAGAATACGAGCAGTCTTCCTTAAAATACTTAAAAAGATCCCTGTACAATTATACTCTTAAGCATTCCTATGGTAAGCTTTTTCTTCTGCCCCACGTCCCTTTTCAAAAACAAGAAGTTAAAAATATCAAAAGACGGCTCTGGATGAAAAAAATCATCCGCTTTGTTACCATTGGTCTCAATATTAAACGTTGTACAAAAGTCTTCGAAAAATTCATAGCCATCCTCTCCAGAAATACCTAAATCACCCTCAATCTCCATATCATCCGACAGAATAGCTATTTCATGCTTACCTAAATGGCGTTCCAGAAAGTTGATCCATTTACTATCCATAATATTTCGCGTTAACGCCACAGATCGCTCTGAACCGCCGTAAGCCCTTTTCATATAGTTAACGTAAAATTATAATTATCTATAATTTTACATATTTTTTATCACTTTTTTAGCCGTAGTAAATTAATCCGAATTGACGTCTTCCCGGTAACTATGGATAATAGATAAAAAATCATTAAATAATCACCACAAGTTAACATAAAGTATTATAAGATGTTAAAGTTTTATGAGCACTTACTCATATTTTACATCGACTTCACAATAAGTTTTTGGGGGATCTGATGAATTTTTTATGGCCTTATATTTATGTTTATCCAAAAATGCTGAATTTCCAGATAAATAGATCCGGTCGACCTTCTCAAAATAATTGTAATAGTCAATCAGCGACCTGATTTTATCCCCAAAATCCTTATCCCGAAACTTAACGATGCCGTTTTCGCTCTTATAAAAAATATCGTTATCATTATTAATCAATAAGATATCGTCTTTAGAAGTAATCAGGTAAATTTTATAGTCTCCATAAGGGTACATTTTATTGTCTTCGCGGTTAACAGTATCTCCCTGAGTTCGATATTTATTTACTATCGTTTTATACAACTTGTTCCATTCGGCACTATCTAACAGTTTATCATGGGCCTTTGCAACAGCATCGTAATCAAATATATTTTGTTGAAATGTTGAAAAACTAAATTTATCATCTTGGATAAGTCCATTTTCAAAGATAACTTTTATATAAGCACTGTCTGTCCTAGATGCGCTGTCTATCTTTTTATTTTCAACCACAGGTCCATTGCAGCTTGATATAAGCAGCAGGCAACTTATTATGCTGGCGAACAACCAATGTAGAATCTGTTTCGTTTTTTTCATTTCAGATTGCCCATTTTTAAACATATTTTCATAATGCTATGTTACGGAAGTTTATTTCTTACGATGTTTATTGTCCTAACTTTCCATAATTATGCTTGGATTAATGCCTTTCCAAATTCCATCCAATCGGTTTATCTTCCAGGTCTGTGATGTCAAGCCCATTGATTAGTGTAAAAAGTGGCTCTTCAGGAAAATTATTCATCCGCAATAGAATGAGCTTGTCGTATTCTTCATTGTAATAGTAATACCCAATTTCTGGATGTTTTTTCCAAAAAATAGTTGACGAAATTAATTCTTCATTGTTCATAAGATCTTTATTTAGTAAACCTTGTTCATCGCGTTACCTGTATATTTATTCAGAACGATAAGAATCTATTTCGATCCAATTGCTTGACGTTATAATTCTCCCATTTCCCTTATTTTTTAGATATAGGTGCAATTTCACCTTCCTATCTGCGGTCGAAACTCTCAATTCATCCCTTCCCACAGTAAATCGATATGAAATAATACTGTCCTTTTTCAATTCCAATTTGAATTCCTCTAAAAATGCGCAGTTTGGCAGTATAGCCGGTACATCCATTCCTTCTGGAAAAAACTGTCCTGACAATAACCTGATTTTATTGTCTGTATTTTCAACAATAATTTGGTTATGTTTTAGCGCACTTGGATTCTTCGTTTTATAAAATACGGTCGCGTCTTCCCAATAATCAGGACAGCCAGTTGCAAACATTCGCTGATCTAATTTTAATATTGTATCCATTTTTGATTTGAACTCCAACCGTACAAGATAATCATTCCCCGTTTTTCTAATCGCTGTTTTTAAACATATTGAATCTTCGCATTTTTCAACAGATTGACATGAAGATAAAACACCTAATAAGGCAATATTTAAAAGTAGAAATATTTTCATAATGCTATGTTACGGAAGTTTATTTCTTACGATGTTTATTGTGCTGACTTTCCATATTTAAAATTGACTTGGTCTAAAATAAATTGCGGCACTTACTTATCCATGCTATTTCCATAAGCTGTCCATCGTACTCATTAATATTTTTCAATAGTTCGGGCAGATCCTATAAGGAAGTTCCTCTATAGGGCTTTAATAGAAAAGAATCCGACTTGCTTTCAGAGACAACTTTGCGCAGCAGCTTTTCATCCGTACTTAATAAATCGATATTCAGATTCACGATGTGAAATATCAATATTCGAATAGAACAAGCCCTCTTCCTTATACGACCCATAGGGATAAGAGATCAAGTCTTTTGATAGCTCCATCAAAAGATCTTCGCTACAAATCAATGCACCTCTAAAATTAGCTTCAACGGGAGTTATACGATCTATTCAGCTTATTACCATAACTTTCTTCATATTCATTCCACTGCTCTATCGTTTTTCCGTTTATGAAATAATCAATACAATTTAACTCTATGTCAATCCGAGTAGTATCGAACATCTTTTTTGTTTTATGGACTTCAATTATGGGAATGCCTTTCCGTTTAACAATGGTATCACCTATATCACAAAAAGGTATAACATGGTAAAACCACCTACCTGGCAGCGATTGTACAGTATCTCTTTTTGTACTAGGATCAACACCAATAAGGATAAAATCCTGATACTTGATCTTAGGTTCTTTTAAAAGAACAACATTAGCCTCGAAACTTTCAGCATATTGTTTAGTTGTTTCACATCTATTTGGATCATTACATCCAATAACTAATAAAGCTAGTATACAATAAAATGCCTTCATATTTTTTTGTCTGAATTCATTCTTCCCAGTTAATGATACCTCATAATAAAAAATGCAGTGGTTTTTATGGCCTTTTTTTTTCTAAAGCAAATTTATAACTTTATTTACTTGGAAACTTAAAAAATGTAATCATTTACTGAATATCTAGCGCAATTCACTAACAAATAATGATACTCTCTAAATCGATTATAACATACCAGATAACCGCATCAGCAGATTGGAATATTGATATAGCTAAATTAGCGATAAACACATGAAAAATTTCGAAAGAAACGGAAATGAATACAAAATGAAACCCCAGTTAGGAACCTATGTTCCTTTGGTCGCTATATTTGCCATAATGGCAATTGTAGGTTTTGTCAAAATGCCGGAGTCCTCTTTTAAATGGTGGATGCTGGGTATTGTGGTCATCCTGATGATTTCCCTGCTGAGAGCTTATTTTATTATTGATATGGACAGACGGGAAATGCGGGTACGCAAAGGGCTGTTTGGCAAAGAGGTAACTGTTCCGCTGGAAAACCTACAGGGATTTACAATCCATAAACTCAAACAGTACGGCCTCATCACCGTGAGTGTATCGCTTCTGGCACGCTATCGAAATGAAGACGGTAAAGAAAAAAAGGTGCAGCTCGCACAGCACTATTTCACAAAACCGATACAGCGGATATGCAATGAGATCGATGAAATCATCGCTGAAGATCATAATCGATAAATTAAAAGCAGTATTCTGGCACATCCCCTATCATTGAGTTTCGTCTAAACCCCATTTCTTCTGATATATACGAGTTTATTGCTTTTAGGAGTATACAACATAAAATAGCTTCCTCCAGAATCAGCATAGATATAGGCATAAAAATTTCCCGGTTGGCTGAGCTTTCTATTCAATTCCTGAAAACAGCTATTTTCGAAATTAGCACTATCCAGTTCCAGTGAAAATAACGCTTTGGTTTCATCGTCAATAGGGCACTCTTTCCACTGACCAATTTTTGCATCGCCGGCAATAGTTCTATTTCCCCATTTTGAAATGGGTTTTATATCTTTCTTTAATAGAATATTTTCGGCCTTATATTGTATTACATCAAAAAATTCACCCCGCATGCTAAATCCGATAAGATCTACTGCACATTCCTGTTTTAAGGTTGGTAGCTGATCAAACACGGCCAATTGATCACTTTTTTTCAGGAAATCAACAGACTGATTTTTAATCATAAAAAAGATCAGTAAGCAAATCAGCACGGCACCAATTAATTTCCAAGCATTCATACTTTTTCTATTTTAAAGGTGTTGTTATGGACTTAATGCTGAACAAATTATCACCAAATAGTGAATACATGTTAAATTCTCCACTTGGAAGTGTATACCAATAATACATGCCCGAAATCATAATCAAACAAACCAACACTTCTATCACTAGATATGTTCTTAATCTGTATAGCCTCAGCGGTAAATTCTTCCATCTTAACGTTTAAATATTTGGGCCAAAAATAAGGATAAAATGGACTTCTACTAGACCTTTGGAAAAGAAAATACGCGTATCATCTGGCTCAATATTCTTTGCTGAATAAGACGTACGCACTCAGCTGCGATTTAAGATCGATGCCATCACGTCCTCCCTTAAATTTCGGGCGATCGGAATTTTATATTCCCCCACATGTAACTGATTCCCTTCTATGATTGCTATCCTATTCCTATTGACAAGATAGGATCGATGGCAGGCGATAAACTGGTGGACTGGCAGCGTACTTATCATCTGCTGTAGGCTGCAATACGTCACTTCCTGCGAATCTATCGTCTGTACGATCACATAGTTTCCCATACTCTGCACGAATAGGATATCGTGCAGAAAAATCTTCTTTAACTGTTTGTCCACCTTCAGAAAAATATGCGCATCTGGAGAAGCTGCCAACAGGCCTACAGATGGAGCAGCGCTGCTGAGCACATCAAATGCCCGATTGGCCGCCTTAAAGAAGCGTTCGAAGGGCACCGGTTTTAACAGATAATCGACAACGTCCAGCTCATACCCCCGCAATGCATATTTTTCATACGCCGAGACGACGATTATCTTGGGCGGATTGCTCAGGCTCGCTATATAGTCCAAGCCTGATATCTCGGGCATCTCAATATCAAGAAAGATAAGGTCAAGGGGATGCAAACGCAGATACTGGCTCAACTCGATCGCATCTTCGCATTCAGCAACAAGCTTCAAAAAATCTATTTTCTCGATGTAGGATGCGATTCCTTTGCGCGCAAAAGGTTCATCGTCTACTATAGCACATCTGATCTCTCTCATAAACAGTTATAAATCTAGTATTAACTCAGCAAAAAAATGCGTTGTATCGGCATGCGTATTCAAGGTATGCCGCTGCGGATAGCGCAATGCCAATCTCTTTTTCAGATTGGTAAGTCCCGCCCCCGACTCCGCTACCTCAGCCCGGGGAATTGCCGCCTCAACTGCCGCGGCCCCGGATAGGCTATTGGAAATGCTGAAGCATATGTTAGTAGGACGACGCCTGAGACAGATGACAATCTCGTACTGCCCGCGCACATATTTAAAAGCATTTTCTATTAAAGGCTGAAAAAGCAAAGGAAAGATGCTGATGTCTGCCCAATCCCCGTCAATGTCTGTGCGCACGGTCAATCTTGCTGTCAACCGCTGCTGCTGAAACGCAATATAAGATTTTAAATATGCAAGTTCCTGCTCCATCGATACCTTTTCATCCACCGTATAAATCTGATAACGTAACAGTTCCGAAAGCTGTTCGACACTTTTTTTTGCCAATGTATTGGATTCATCAATTTGAAAATAGACCGTATTAAGCGCATTAAAGAGAAAATGTGGGTGGTACTGACTTTTCAATAACTGCAATTCGGTATTTAGCTTGTCCGCTTTGATCTGTTCCACATAGATGCGATTGTCGGCCATATTTCTGTCGCTGCGCTCGTTCCGCAAAAACATGTAGTAAAGCAGAAACAAGGGAACATAAATCGCATTAACCAAGATGTAATCAATATAACCATCCCCCATATAGATCCAGCCCAGGCGTTCGGACACGAAGACCGTTGGATTCAATATCCCCATGATTTGTACAACAGCAACGATATACTCTACTGCGACATTTGGTTTGATGGTGGGCTTTGCAGCAAAGATCCTCGCCAGTCTCCGACGCCAAAGCAGTGTTATGACGTAACAAAAAACCACAGAGATAAGCAGTCCAACCGAATGGATCCTAATTCCGCCAGACCAAAATTCATCTTTCTTGGTTATATCTGTCACGACACGAAGAATGTTGAAAGAAGCGATTCCCCAGAGTGCCGGACCTAGATAGTGTATGGGGTTTCCGCTTAATTTTGCTATGTTCGCTCTCATGATATCAGTAATTAATCCGGCTATTTTCTTCCAATCGGTCATTGGCACGATCGCTTTTTAGGTTACCTTTCATTCCGCGATGTAATCGGTAGGAAAGGTTGATCCCAATAGCTCTACTATCGTACAACTCCCTGTACTTCCCTTCCATAGCATCACTGCTAAAAATTATTTTAGGCCTGTTGGTCCTGAAAAGGTCATTGGCATAAATATACAAAGTTAATTTATCTTGCAAGATGGTTTTGCGTACGGCAGTATTCATAGACCAGAGGGAAGCCATGGTAGCCTGCCCCTCGGCAGTAGCCCCATTCCAGAAGCCATTGAGCTCGAGACTGAGTTTAAAAGGCAGACTTACCGTATTTTGTACCTGCAAAGAAGGTACCAGCCGCCTGTTGCGATGCACATCAGTTGCCGTCCGCCATTCAAAAGAGGTATAGTTTAGGTTCCCGTTCAGCTGTATGTTCCACTTTTTCAGGGGGGAAATAGTCGCTGCATTAAACCGCACCCCTACATTGGATGCGTGCTCCAGATTCATCGGCATAACGACAGTCCGCCTTTGCTCGTCCAGGTTGTAGCTCTTGCTGATCGCATTTTGGCGCAGGTTATAGCGCAGCTGCAACGAATAGCTGTTTTTGAACAACCAGGTCAGTTCCATCGTATGGACAAACTCGGGCTTCAATGCTGCGTTTCCCTTCTCGTACAAATAGGGGTCGTTGACCTCCACAAAAGGACTCAGGTCTTTGAAATTGGGACGATTGACCCGCCTGTGGTAATTGAGAGAAAGCTTTTGTTCAGCATCCATTGCATAGGTCGCGGTCAGGTTCGGAAACAAATTTTTATAGGATCTCAGCATGGTAAAATCTGTATCCTTATCATGGACGGTCCTGCTCTTAAATGCAGCAGCCTCAAATCGTAGTCCCACATCGATTTGGAAGAGGTCTGAAGGGCTAAACCGCGTCTGCATAAATAGCGCTTTCAGCTGCTCCGCATGACCGAATGTATTGGTCAGGTCGGCGCGCTCCTGCCAGCTGTTGTCATGAGTTTGCTGATAAAATGAATTGGTGCGCATATTAACCTGCGTCAATTTTCCACCAAAAGAGGCCGTCATATTTGGACGGATGTCGAGCATATATTTCGATTGCACGGTCGTAATAGTAACCTTTCCTCCCGTCTCACCGCGGAGTTTTTGCTGCAAGGCCGTTACTGAACCATCAGCACCAAATTTGTCCAGCAGTTGATCTTGGGTTTCGGATTGGTTAAACTGTTGCCGATCAAGATAATTTTCCCATTTGGAGCCAGCGCCAAACAGAACCGTCAAATGAGCTCCGGTACTAAAGTTCCTAAAGGTATGCCCCAACACATTTCCTGTTGCTATGCTGGAGTCCACCTGTGAAGAGCCGTTCAAGAAATTAGAATGCACAGCTTCCTGTTTGGTCCGCTCATGATTGTTGATTAATACATAAGTCCCCATTTTCACGTGATCATTTGGTGCATAATCGAGCGTGCCGTTGTAATAATGATTGCGATAATTTCGCTTTCTAACGGCGTCCATATCCAATCGCAATGCATTGCCCCCCCTATCCCCCTCCTTGCTGATATACCTGGTCGAATTAACATCAATTAATTCCGTCCCTTCTCCATAAGAATAGGTATGCGACATTGCCAACTTAGCGGTATTGGCGGCTACGGCGATATTTTGGAAGGTTCTGCTGTACTTTCCTTGTTCGGCATTGGTCGATAAAGAAACACTGAGGCCCGGGGTGGTCCTGTTGATCCGTTTCAGATTGATAAAGCGGGCATCACCATTGGCATCCATTGTAGCATCTGGTTGCGTAATAAGTTCGACAACATCGAGCGATGCGGCTGGCATGGAGGCCAAAAAATTGATCAGATTTTCGCCATCCATAAAATTTGTTTTGCCGTCGACCAGCAGTTGAATGCCCGCTTGCCCGTTTAAACTGATCTTACCATTTGCTAAAATGCTCACACCAGGCATTCTGCGCAGCAGCTCCAGGGCGCTACCCGAAGAACCGGCGCTGCCTTTAGCGACCTGATAAGTCAGCCTGCCGGGAGCAATTTTAAGGGGATTTAAACGTCCAGACACGTGTACCTCATTCAAGCGTATCGGTTTAATGGTGGTGGTATCCTGCAACGAACAGCCTGTCTCCCCATAAGCGGTACGGCAAGCAAACAGCATTGTGGCCAACTGTAGATAGATTAATTTTCCGATCATTATTCGTATTCTTTAATTTGATACGAATGTATGGGCCTAACAGCGGTTGCCTAAATAATTTATTCGAACGGTATGATTTTCGGGATGAATGGCCACAGCTAAGCGCAGATGCCCAGAGGCATCGATACAATAGCAACAATAAGAAAAACAAAAAGCCACATCTCCCGACGTGGCTTAAACTAAACATAAACATATGAACCACCACCTCATCTTGTGGTTTTAACATACTCTTATTTGATATTCACATTAAATGTGAACGTCGCCTGCACAGTTTTCGTTCCTTCGTACGTATACAGCAGTGCCTGCTTGATGGTGTATTTCTTTCCAGTGGCCAAAGCCCCCGGATATTGACCGATGGAGAACGTTATCGTACTGGCGTTAAATTCTGAAAACAGGCCCGCACTGGCGCCCCAATTGGTAACAGCCCCAGCTGTAGTAAACCAATGCCCATAACCTGTGGCCGTATTGTTGGGATTTAAACTTCCATTCGGCTCCACGGCATAGAACTTAATTTTTCCGCTGCTCATCAAAGTCGCAAGGTCTGCCGAAGATATGGCCAAAGCCTCCCCTAGCTGAGCGGCATTGACGCTTACCTGCGCACCCGAATACCCTGTGGCATCTGCCGGGAAGCTCAGGTCATAATTCAATGCGATATCTTTGGGCTGACTGCTCACCTCATTGTATCCTGTAGCCGTTGTACCCTGAATTTTGATTTCGTAAGGCCATTGCTCATCATTGCTGTCGTCATCATCCCAGGCATGTGGCTGGTAAACAGATGGGGCGCCTGTGACAACAAACCAGAGGTTGCTGCAATTGGCCGGAACAGTAAACGCTACCGTATTCTCCGAGCCCTCCGCCCTGTCACCATATACCCGCGTGCCATCTTTCAACAAAGCCACATAGCCATAGCGCCATCCGGCACGGCTGGCATCCACCGGATTGAATCCGGCAGCATTTGGTAAGCCTTTAAAAGCCACCGAAACCTTGGTTCCAGCAGCCGGCAGGTCCAGCGGAATCACATTGTAACCTGTAGTACCCGGACAACGATCATAGGCAACGCGAAGACTACCGTTGGATTGCCGCGTAAATTTGGTCGTCAGCTTACCGATATAATTCTTTCCATAATCCCTGATGCTGTTCAGGTCCCAGGTCACAAAGTGGGTCGCCGCATCATAGATCTCATTGTTGAACTGTTTCACATCGATACCCGTTATACGCATATAGGCCTGCACCGGATCTTCGGGTTTTAACGCTTCGCGCCAGATGCGGCCAATCATATCGATCCCATGTTTACTTGTCCAATACCAATGGATGAAATAGCTGGCATAACGATATTTCTCGTGATGAATATGGCGATGATAATTTTCGGTATAGACGGGAAAATCGGAGCCCGAAAATGCCTGTGCGGGATAGGTTTGGTAGGCCTGCCATTGCGCGGTCTGCTCCCAGAACCCGTTGCCGCTCGTTCCGCCGTAGCCGTAACGAAATCCATGTCCACCTTTCAGATCAGCAAATACCTGATATTGAAAACTATGCCCGATCTCGTGGGCAATCACTGCACCCACCGGCTTACAGGTGGCCGGATTAACCCACAATGCCCCGATCGTATCGTCGTAACCACCACCATACGCCATCCATTCTGTCGTATAATGAACAAAAATCATCATTTTGTATTTATCCAGATTGGATCGGTTTACTTTACGTTCTGCAAACTTCAGCGTGCCGACGTTCAATGCGTAAAACTGTTCGGCCTTGGCCAAGAGATCATCAATATCGACGCGGTATTCTTCGGGTACAGCGTCCGAATTGGGGTCATTCTTCCCATAGCTTGCCCCCCAGAACACGATAAAATGCTCCGACTGACGGCTGCGCGAATAGGACCATTTGCTCCCTTTATCGTTATAATCCATCCCTTCAAATTCCTTGGGCTTATAAATCTTCAAAGAATCTGTCCCCACAGTTACGGGCGGCGTGGTGACCTCTTCCTCTATAGGAAGTTCCACTTTTTTGCTGCATCCCTGCGAAAGGAATACAAGTGCTGAAAACAGTGTCAGCAGAACTTTATGCAATACTATACTTTTCATCATTTGCGCTTTTAATAGGTAGAGATCAGCTATGTGTGACAGTCAAAAAACGGAAGCGAACGGTATAGGTACCACTTCGGTAGAATTTGATGGTCGATACCGGGTTAAGATTACGTCCCAGCGTAGTCGCCGTACCGACAATACGGTAATAAGAAATGGGATCGCCCGACCAAAATTCTGTACCTACATAAGTACCGTTCATGATCGGATACACCAGCCCTGAAACATCTGGATAGCGATACACCAACCCCGTATCGGTAACTTCCTCCGGATAGTAAGGCGACCAATTTTTGAATGTCGGCCGGTCGCCACGCTTGATGACCTCGCCTTTTTTAGGATTGAAGGGCTTGCCGTTTTTATCTTCCCATTGATATACAATTTTGTTTTCTCCTTCCGGCTGATGTTCCACAACAATCTCATAGTCTGTATACGGTAGAAAATTGGATTCGGCACCGTAGTCCGAACTCGTGCACGACTTAAATAAAATATCTTCCTTCTTGGCACCGATAACATTAAAATCGAGGATGTTCTTAAATTTTTTCTGTCCGGCGATATTGCTCACCTCCACATCTATGGTGTACTGCCCCGGGGTCACAAATTGCGTCGCCTGTGTAAAACCCACGCGGCCACCGGTCGCATTGACCATCATCGGCGGATATTTCGCCTTGCCGATTTTGGCCTTCAACAGCTCCAGGGTTGTATCCCGCCAGGTGACTTCAGCCAGGTAGGTCGATATTTCATGTTCTTTTGAAAATTCTGTTGAGAGCTCGCCGGTTTCCTTGTTCCGTACCGCAACCAGATTGACGGTTAGCGGGGTTGTGCTTCCATTGGCAACAATGGCATCCGTGTACACCACCGTCCCCTGGTTGACTTGCAGATTCTCCACATTATAGCGTAAATTTTCACTTAAATAACCTATTTGGTCACTTTTGCAGGAATCCAATAGTCCTAGGGATAAACCTGCTAAGCCGATTATAAAACTTCGTTTTTTCATCTGTTTTATTTTTTCATTTGTAATGAAGCTATCCGGTTGATTCGGTATTGCAACCGAATCAATCCCGCTAGTTTCATATTTATTTGATCTTAACATTGAACACAAAAACAGCATTCAAATCACCCTTTGTCTTTGATTTGTACACGAGCGATTGTCGAACAGTATAGGTACTACCCACCGTTGTTTGCCCTGGATATTGCAAAATATTGAAGGTCATCGTTGAAGTTGCCAGCTCAGATACAATGCGAGCATCGGCACCCCATGAACAGGTCTGTCCTTTGGTATCGAACCAGTGCCCGGGGGCGTTGGCAGTACTGTTTGCATTTAAGCTACCATCGGGCTGTACCGCGTAGTAGGTGATATCCTTACCTACCAGCGCCGGTATTGCACCGCTCTCCACGCCATAAAAGCGGGCTAAACGCGGAAGCATGACGTCTACGGTCGTGCCCGTATATCCCGCTGCATCATATTTAATGCTCAGGTCGTAGGTAAAGGTAAGCGTAGAACCGTTTTCCACGATTTTAGGCCCCGTCAGGAGGCGCGGCACAAAATCCCCTATAAACGTATGTGTATTGGCCAATACGTTCAGCATGGTTCCTGAGGCCGTTTTGATCCCCGTTGTCTGACAATAGATGCGCATGTCGGCCTGATCATCTTCTTTGACGGTCACAATACCATCGGGGCTGATCTGATCGGCCTCGCCACGCACTTTCACATAATATAGATAATAAACGGGCTGCGAGGACCAGGCTGCTTTGGGCTGCTTTTGTCTATGGTAAACAAATCCACCCACATTGGCCGCATTGCTGATCGTCGTATACGCTGTGCTGGCTGTTTCCAAATTGTAAGCTGCATCATTATAGATGTATGCCCTCACCGAATCTACGGGTATTTCGTTCAGAAACTGGTCAAAAGAATACTGTGCATTTTCATCCACATACTTCACCGAGTCTACTTTCTGTTTATAATAGCGGTTGACCGAATAATCCGACGGTGCCCAAAAGGTTTTCGCCTTGTTGATTTCATCTTTGAGTTTAAAATGGTCAATCACCAGCAGCAAGGTGTCAAACATCCCATTGGGATGAGCCGCCAGATAATCGTAAGTAGACAGATTGACTTCGGCTACATGGAGGCCGTCATCCGTCAGATAAGCCGCTTTCTTGCAACCGATCACGGTAAGTCCAAAAGCCAGCAGCAACGCAAATCGATATAAGGTTTTCATTTTTTTCAGGTTTAGTGGTTTACATGTTGACAGTTCCCCAGTATGGTGTCTGATTCAGCAGCGGATTGGTTGACAACAACGATGGGTCAAATGGCCAAAGGTATTTCTTCGCGTTAAATTGCGACTGGTTCATTTTGCCTTCCGGAAATTTATAGACATTGAAGTGTTTATACAACCGCACGAGATCGTAATAGCGATGACCTTCCAGAAACAGTTCGCGCGCTCTTTCACTAAAGATGGCCTCGATGAGCGGTTCCTCGTTCGTGTAGGCAGGCAATCCAGCTTGCGTCCGGATTTCATTTAAAATGGTTTCTGCCGAACTTGTCTTACCGATCGCTGCCAAGCCCTCTGCCATAAGCAGCTTAATATCAGAATAGCGAAACATGATGATGTTATTTTTAAATATCGCATTGGCATTTGAGGCATTACTCGAGAACTTCACATTCGCATATTTTGTACATAGTGCATAGTTACCGTTATAGTCAATATCAAACACACTTTTAAATCGTTTATCGTTGCTGTCTTTAAAGAGCGTTTTAATATAATCCTGGCTGATTCTTAAAATTGGATCTGTTAAAGACCGAAAATAAGGACCGGCTAGCGAAAAGTATCCTATCCCCAAGTTTGTGCCTTCGTTTTCACCATTTTGGGAGATTTCAAAAATACCTTCATTGGATTTTCCCTGATAAATACTGCGGTAGTTCAGACTATCCCTTCCCACAAAGGAATACTCGCCGCTTTCCAGTACCGATTTGGCCGCCTCGATGCAGTCGGCATATTCGCCGCGCCAGGCACTCAGATGTGCCTGCAGGGCAAGTGCTGCTCCGATATTCGCACGCAAGGCAAAATCATTCTGGTCAATATTATTCCATTTCAATAAGGTCAGTGCTTTGGATAGATCTGCCTGGCTCTGATCCAACACATCACTCTCTTTACTTGCTGGGAGATTTACAGCATCGATGGGCACCACAGATGCTGTGATAATTGGCACTGTTCCCCATACTCTCGCCATATAGAAATAGGCAAATGCTCGCACAAAGTAAGCTTCGCCGATATAGTAATCCCTGGTCGATACATTGTCAAAGGCATTTTCATCCATTTTAGGGAGCTTTTGAATCACGCGGTTGGCCTGGTCTATGGCCTGATAGAAGACATCATAGCGTCGCAGCTGATACGCGGGCCGCCAAGTTTCCGAAGCTGCTACAGCCGTGTTGAGCTGCATATTGACAATTGGATTAAAGTCGGTGTTGGTCGAAGAAGTAATTTCGTCCGTTAGCAAATCGCCATAGGCATAGTAGGCCATACCGCTGGCTTGATTTAGGGCCTTGCGCAGCAGCGCATACATGGCGTTGGTTGCACTATTGGCATCTTCCTGCGTTTTCCAGAAGTTCTCGTCGGTTGCCGAACTGACAGGCTCAATGTCCAGAAACTTGGAGCAGCCTGAAGCGAGATACATAAAAGCACTCAGCATTAAAAACAATATTTTTCTTTTCATCTCTAACTAATTTTAAGCCACCGTTATGCGATGGAACTGACATGATTAAAAGGTAACATCCAAGCCTATTGTCCATTTCTTCGGGATCGGATATCCGTTACCCGTTGAATAACCATTGGCTTCCACTGCTTCAGGATCCGGCACAGAAGACCAGGACTTGACAGCCACATTATCTACCACCCCATAAACGCGGAGCATTTTCAACTTAAGTTTCTTAATCATGGCCTGTGGAAATGTGTAGCTCAGCTGAATATTTTTCAGGCGCACAAAACTGGCATTTTCGACAAACGTGCTGTTGGCGATGTGCCAATTGTCTACCGTATTGCGAAACAAAGTCGGGTATTTGGTCTGATCGCCATCTTTCATCCAGAAGTCGCTGGGCTTAAAATCGCCTGCAATAGCCGAGTTGGTCCCCCAGGTAGAATACAGGGCAGACGAACCGGCATCCTGTAATTTGTCCGACAGGTAACCGTTCCACAAGGAGCGTCCAAAGACAAAACTCACGAGTGTGGATAAGCTAAAATTCTTGTAGGAAAACTGGTTGATAAATCCGCCTACGAGGTCTGGATTTGGATTTCCCATATCAATTTTGTCGTTGTAATCGATCACATAATCCCCGTTGACATCCCGGCGGCGCGGATCGCCAGCCTGATATAAATTCCCCCTAAAATGCGAGAGTCTTTTTCCTGTCAAAGGATCTACAGGTACATCTGCATTGGTCGCATAAACCCCATCCACATCCCATACTTTGAACGGAAAAATAGGCTGGCCTACATTCAGTGCACGTTGCATCCAGGGTGGTCCCACTTGTATTTCCTTTCCGCCGTCAGGCAGGCTGGTGACATAATTTTTATTGTAAGCGATATTGAAATTGGTCGTCCACTGGAATGCCGACGAAGGAGCCATATTTCGGGAAATAAGCGTCATTTCTACCCCACTGTTTCTTACACTGATAAAATTGTTGGAGACGGTGCTATACCCGGAAGTAGCCGGCATGGTCAGGTTGTATACCAGCTGTTTGGAGTCGCGCACATAAAAATCTGCCGTCACGGTAACCCGATCGTGCAAGAGGTTCATATCAAAACCGGCATTAAACTGCGGTGAGCGCTCCCATTTGATTGTCGGTGAGGTTGCCGCTGACGAATAGTCAGGGGCTACAGTAGGCTTGCCATTATAGGAGAGCACCGAACCACTAATACCATTTTCCAATACGGATCCGGCATATGAGGCATCGAAAGTAAGCCCGGTATAGCGCGCGTAGTAAGAGCCCGGATCACGTCCGGTAACGCCATAGCTACCCCTAATTTTGAAAAAGGATATCGCGTTTTTGACACCCTCAAAAAAAGGCTCCTGCGAAAGCACCCAGCCGGCAGATATTGACGGAAAAATACCCCAACGGTTATCCTTGCTGTAGCGCGACGATGCGTCCATGCGATAGCTGGCAGAAAGCAGGTACTTGTCTTTGTAATCGTACCCAAAACGACCGAATACCGACACGCGCGAGCGCTCACTGATGGATGTCGTCGCATAGAGATCAGGCCCGGAAGGGATACCGGTTACGGTTTTCACATAAGTTCCATTGTCGTTGTAACCATACATATAATTTTCATTGGACGTATTGCGTTCAATACCGGTTCCCAAAACGGCACTAATATTATGGGTGTTGCGAATGCTTTTGATGTAGTTAAAATAGGTTTCCCATTCCCAGCGCTTATTCTGGTTCACCCAATTCTGAGCATAGTTTCTATTACCTGTCAGCAGTTTGGGACGAAAGAGGTCGCGGGTATTGTTATTGACATTAAACGAAAACTGCGAACGTAGGGTCAGGCCGTTGATCAGAAACTTTTTAAGTGTTCCGGCGAAATTTCCATTCAGGCTGAAGGCGTTGTCGCGATCCATCATACCATCGTAGCGCCCCGTATAGATCTGTTGGTCTATGTCGGTAATCTGATAGAAAGAAGAAGGAAATCCCCAGGTGCTAAATGGATATTTTGTCTCGTCCCCCGAACCATGTTTTGCTTTTGTAAAACCTGCGAACAAATTTGTTTCAAACTGGAAATTGTCGGTTGGATTGGCCTGCAACATCAGGCGTGGCGTCAGGTTTTCATTTTCAAAGCCCATCATTACCCCTTGCTCATAATAACGCTGTGCCGAGAAGCGGTATAAAAATTTCTCCATGGTGGCGCCGATACTCACATTGACATTGTTGATATTGGCCGACTGCAGAAAAAGGCCCTGCCAATCGGTATTGTTGTTAAAGGCCGGATTTAAACTATCTGTCAGCATGGGGCTAATGGATCCATTGTTGAACCAGTCGTACGATCCACCCTGATAGAGCAAGTTCATTTTCAGCCTGCGCTCGGCCGCACCAACGGTGATGGGCTTCATGGCCGGACGGCTCGAAACCCCATTGTAAGCCGAGATCCGTATTTCGGGTTTCCCCACAGCCGGACGTTTGGTTTTGATGATAATGACCCCATTCGCGGCACGGGCTCCATAAATGGCCGATGCCGAGGCATCTTTCAGGATATCAACCGATTCGATGTCGTTAGGATTGATAGCCTGCAAGGGGCTCGCATTTCCATACGCCGCCTGTATATCGCTCACATCGTAAATAATATTGTCGATGACATACAGAGGAGCCTGCAGCTGATTATCGGCCAAGCCTAAGTTGCTCGTTCCGCGAATATTGACGATGTTGTTGGTACCCGGTTCGCCCGATGTACTCAATACTGTCAGACCGGCCACACGTCCCTGCAACATGGCATCGAAGGTGGCGTAAGGGGTATTTTCAAAATCCTTCCCTTTTACCGTAGCAATAGCTCCTGTTGTCTTCCGCCGCTGCACATCCTGATAGCCCATCACGACCACCTCATCAAGCCCCGTTCCATCTTCCTTCATGGTGATCTGAAGTGTATTTTCGCCGGCACGCAGCTGTTTCTCCTGCCGTACATAACCGACGTAACTAAAAATCAAGGTCGGATTGGCCGATTTAAGCGGTAGGCTGAATTTTCCGTCAGCATCCGTTTTGGTCGCATTACGGATGCCTTTCTCTAAAATACTCAGATCGGACAGCGGCGTACCTTTTTCGTCTTTCACGATCCCCGTAACCGTTCTCTGTTGTTGCGCATACAGCTGTTGACAGACCAACAGCAGCAACATCAAAATACCCGTTAGGCATTTTTTTGGAAGATTTTCATACATAGTCATAATTTCGTTAAGCAGATGTTCCGTTTAACATACCGTCAACTACACGTGTACCCCTGGGATAGACGCGGTTCCTTTCGCAAAAAGGACATTGCCAGCATGTTAAAAAATTGATTAGTTCTTCTTTCTGTAACAAAATTAGTACTTCGAATTAGCGGTTTTCGGTCAGATCTTACCCACTCATTCTAGCATTTTAACAAAAGAAAAAGAGGCCTATTGGCGAGCTGTAAGATTGCAGCATAGGGCATAAAACAGCAATTCCGTCCAATCCTATCGGGAATATTTCCCCTGTTAGGATTAGACGGAATTGAATCAGAGCCCAAATCGCGCAGGAAATTGAGCGACCTTCTGCCACATGGGATCAAATAGCCTAAAGCGATTAAGAGGGCTGTTAATCGTATAGGTAATTTCGGTAGTTGCGAACGTATATTTTGGGCGAAATACCCAAGATATTCCGAAACACACGATTAAAATTAGTAATGCTGTTAAAGCCCGAATCGTAGGCTATTAAAGAGATCGAATCGTGCCTACCCAAACCCAATAATTTACAGGCTTCGCGGATGCGCAGTTCATTTAAATAAGCGACAAAAGTTTTTCCCGTACAGTTTTTAAAATAGCGGCAGAAGGCGTGCGGCGTAAGATTTGCCTTTTCGGCTATTTCATCCAAACTGATATCCTCTTTAAAGTGCTCTTCCAAAAATTTGCAAAGCTTTTCAATACGGAAAGGTTTGGCTATCTCCCCTTTGGGCAATTGTACACCCGAAAGAGGCTCCAGTTCCGTAAATACTTTGCTGAGTGATTTTAACAGATAAAAGAAATTGACGAGCTGATCCAGAAAGTCGGACTTTTGCAGGATTTCAATATAATCACATACCTGCCCCCGATGTTTCGGCGGGACTTTAAATCCCCGATGGCATTTATGCACAAAATCAAGCAGGTTACGAAGTTCGGGCATGGTGGCCATGGTAGACAGTGCTCCTTTCGGGCTAAAAAATAGTGAGACAGACCGCACAGATACTCCTGCGATGAAACTTTTAAACACATGGGCCTGGTTTGTTCCCAAAAGAAAAATGTCGCCGGGCTGAAATTCATGTACATTATCGTCCACGAGTAGCTGGCCGATACCTTCTTTGATCCAGATTAATTGATATTCCTCATGGCGATGCATATAAGGATAGAACTTATCCAGTACATCTTCTTGAATATAGATAGATTTATCCTGAGGGGCAGGAACTTTAAATTGAACTGGCTTCATAACAATTTAGATTTAAATAAATGTCAACTTGACATTAAATATACTATAGCCAGTTTAGTATTACAATGCTTAACAAAAAAAGGTTAAAATAAGGTGATAGTTGGTTATAATTTGCACATGAGTGCCGCCACTGCTAGCGGTTAGCCAGCCCCCAGCTCTTCAGCCAGCGATTGTAAGCCTTGATTAGCTTCTTCAAATCGTTTGAGTTCGACCGCATAAGATTCCGTAACCGTTTCGAGCAAGGCACTTCCAGCGGTAAAGTCAACATAGGCCATTACTGTATCACCACCCCACATCCAGTCAAAAATCAGGGCATAACCCTCCAAAACAAAGCCTTCCAGTTGTTTTAAAAGAGCCAGCATCGGCAATATTTCAAGATAGTTTTCACTGAAGTTCAGTACGGCGAATGTCCAGTGTTGCTTTTCCTCATCGTAATACTCCTTCGCGCCATAAAATTGATCCTTGAGCAGATTATCGAAGACTTCACGAATGCGCGCCTGTGAATAACCCGGAATAATTTCCAACGTTGTTTTGCTGTACATCTGCCGGCTCTCCCACCACTGCGACCAATTATCATCTTTGTTCGGGGAAATCGGTTTAGAAGAAAAATACTCGTTTAATCTCGATTTTTCTATTTTAACACTTATGTAAAGGCTATCCAGTTCCATACGATTGTTCTAAGCTATTCTTAACTTTTTTAAACGTTACCAGCTCGACAGTTTGATTTTACCATCGCTATCAAAATCCGTATTGTCGGTCACTCTTTTGAGGTTCAGCTGCTTCAATGATAGGCCTTCTTTCAGGGGCAAATCGGCAGCTTTCATCCGAAATAAGGGATAAGATAGCGGCTTCTCATTCCATTCGAGCACAAAATGATAGCCATCTACGATCTTTTGCTGGTCGTCGGTTTTGATGATCAAGATATTGTGGAAGGTTTGCTCCGGCTTGGCCGGATCACTATCTGGTGAGATCCCCCTTGCTTTATAGGTGGCGATAAACTTGTAATAATGGAACTTGCCATTTACGGGATTGAATACTAATTCACGGCTGTTGTTTTCCTTGATTAAAGCTGAAAAAGACTGCTCAAAATCATCCAGCAACTTATAATTAAAATCGGTATTGATCTTATTGGCCACCAATACATAGGTCTTTTCATCTTTACCGGCACTATTTCCCTTCACTTGGTTTTGCGCAGCGACCGAATAACAAGTAAACCAGCCTAACAATAGGACTATTAAATATCTCATCCCACTAATTTATTAAAATTCAAAGAATATTCCTTTAGCTGGCCAGCAATCATTTTATTTTTCGATTTCTAGGTGACACAAGCGGAGAACTATTACACTACTCCAATAAATAGTTCCAGTCGCTTATTACGGACGAAATGTCCCAAGTTAAGGCCGTTTTCTTGTAACGCTCAAAATCGCTCCTTTTCCATTTGGTAATATGATATCCTTCACAGAGCCTACAATAGTAGGCTCTGCGGCAAGCCGGTTTTCCCATACGGTGTTTGATGCGTTTACCATTTGTTACATTTTTGACGCGCGAGCGTAATTTAAACCGGAACATTGCATACTGTGCCTCGATCCGGGATGGAAAGGCTACCTTTCCTGTGGCTCGGCATTTCCAGGTGTTGCTTTTTATGCTTTCCATAACCGATCTATTCAAGGTTATTATTATTTGTATTCTCTTTTTCAATTGGCACCTGGAGCATGACCCAATCTTTTATCCGGCGCGCAATGGTCGGGGCAACCTTAAAACTTTCAATAGCTCCAAAGGGTCTGTGCAAAAGGATCCGAAGCCGACCTCCCTTCAATTGATAACAGGCCTTAATCATGGCCAACGGGATTGCATGATGCCGGTCTATTTTCTGCACAAAGCCATGGGTATCGCGCACAATTTCATTCAGACTACGCTGTTCACAGCCTTTGCTATCGGCCATATCTTCTTTTAGGTATAGCTTAACGATAGGCGTATTATTGGTCTTCTCAAATAAAAATATCCCCAGTTCGTTGTACATGATCTTTTTTGTGAGGTATCTGTTGTTGATCACAAACTCCTTCAGTGCCGGATTTATTGATTTGAGTAGCGTCAGATCAATTTCCTCCACCGAATCCGTTTCCTTACCGGTCTCATCAGCCAATGATGGCTCCATGTAATCAGATGAATCAAAAGATTGCAGGTCTACTTGCCCCCCTTCCCTACCTATTATATTATTATGCTGTTGTAAAGCACGCTCCAATCGGATCAGATACCTTTCTCTTTTTCGATAAACACTCCAATAAAAAAAAGTGGTATAGATCATATTAAAAAGTAGGATGCAGACAAAAATCACCAATAAAGGCAGCCATATCCATTCACTTTTAGGCGCAGCGACAGGCCTGAGAACACCAAATATGAGGACCGTTGGCAGTAGTACACAGAAAAAGAACTGCGTTCCCAGCCGATCACCCAAGTGTAGCAGCCAGCTTTTCTTTTTGTCCAACAGTTTGATAACAGACCGTATATAAAAAAGCGCCAAGCTAGCGATTAAGACGTTAAATAGATAACTCACGATTAGCGGTCTACCGTCAAACCAGTTTGACAACGAAGCGACAGTTCCGATATACCAACAGATACCTCCAAAAAGAAAAGACGCAATACACACCCAGATGAAATCTGGATAATGTACGTACATCTCCATATCGTTCCCATACTTGACCTGTTGGATACTTTCCATCATGTATTGATTATTTTAAAGATTAATACCTGGGCTGATCGATAGATAAATACAGGGCAGGTGATTTCTTTTTAAAAATTCCGAATTAAAGAAATTTCTATATACTAAATTTAGCCATTATTTGCTTAAAACGGTCCAATGCGATAGGTAAACCACCCTTTTGTGTACTCCGAAACAGGGCGAAACCTCCCATTTTAGCTTATAAATACCATGCTTATTGTATAGATTGTATTCCTTGTTACAGAAAAATGTAATTCGATGCAAAAAACATACACTTATTGAAATAAAGATAATATTCAGGCAGATTAGCATACGTTATAGGTAATTTTAACCAGATGTCAAATCATTGATTTAATAGCCATGCGTATGACACCCACCAAGCAAATAGTCAGACGGATCAGCCGCAACCACGTTCTGATAACTATCGCGATAGCGGTGACTATCTACGGATCTTTTTTAGCGCCGGAATTCTACTTAAAGGTATATAGCATCGGCGCCCTTGTATTGCTGATCCCCTTTTTGGAAATCCGTAGTCATCATGTGGTACTTCAGCTTTGTGCTCTATTTTTTGTTTGCATTCAGATCTGTAGTATAGCCGTGTATGATCGCTTACCCTATGAACTATTGCTGAGTTCACAGCCGCTCAAGCCAGCATTTAAACATGCCTTACCGATCGCCCTTGGCAGCTGTGCGGTGGCCAATATTATTTTTGTCAAACGTGCCAATCTGGTTACGCTGTACGCCATCCAATTTCCACTGATGCTCCTTGCCTGTACCTGGTATATCCGGATGAACCTTATTATGAACAATTGCAAGCATGTCGATAATCCCAAAGCGGTCTATATCCAGGCCGAAGTAGTTCAGAAATGTCCGGTTTGCTGCGATATCCATGAGCTCTTGATCGCCTTTCGCTATGAAGGTGAGGAATATCAACTTCCAATGGATGTGCATCCGAAGACTTTTGAACAGGCAAAAGAAGGCGGAAAACTCTTTCTGACGCTTCATCCGGGTGTGTATGGCTGGCCATGGTATCACAAAAACATGAAAAGGAGGTACAAATGATCACGAGTTTATATCACCTGATGCTTCTGATCGAGAACGTTGCCCATATCGGTCCTTCCAGCCGCACCCAACATTTTGATGCCATCGCTTCTGCCTGTACCGGCCGTTTGAATGATGCACTGGCGATCCATCGCCAGTATACCCAAGCCGATCAGGCGATACGCGGCGTGCAGCTCTACCATACCCTGTTGCTTCGTCTCCATGAGATATTATATACTTACTGCGATCGGTCCGTTCCCGAGGAACTCAACGCCCTTCATCGCCTGGAGGAAGTATTGGAAAATATCGAATTCTTATTTAAACGAGATATCAATCCCCTGACACCGCTACCGCAACACCATGAAGAACGCATCCAGCACTATATAGATCTTCATCTCGAGTGTACCCTCGACAGATTAAGGCTTAAACAGATTCCTTCAACCTATCTGGATGAAGTGCAATCCGCTATGGCAAGTCTTTTGCAACGGGGCAAAATACCCTACATGCAATATCATCACCAGCACTACCTTATTCAGCTGATCGATGCACTCAGGCAATTGGCCGATGATGAGCGTCAGCATAAAAACTGGCCTTCTCGCTTTTTGATCCTGATGATCAATTTTAATTTTAACCACATCGGATTTTTAAATCGCTGGAAGGAATTGTACGAATCAGATCCTGCTCCTACGGAAGACCTACTGCGCTATCCACAGCATTTCTCCGCCATCCCGGGCTTTGCCTATGATCCCAACCGCAGCTCCCTACTCACGCTGATGTGCCAGTATATTGAAACAGAAACAGCGGATAATCAGCCATCCAATGATATTCCCAATCGCTTTATCCACAGCAATCTCAATGGCAAAGAGCTCAAGCTCTGGCTGCATTTATGTGTGAAAGCTAATTTAACGCGATCTTCCGAAAAGAAAGAAGCAGCAGAAGAATTTTCAAAACTCGTCAAAACCAAAGAGGGCATACTGCTTTCGGTACATAGCCTCACAAAAATGGACAAAGGCAGCGAGTTTCCGGCTGCTGTCCATATCCGCAAGGTATTGAAAACCATGTTGAATGAACTGCACGAAAAATTTCCCGAATTAAATGGATAAAAAATCCAGTAAAATTTTCAAAAAGCAGGGGTATTCCGTCCTTACCCCCACGATTACAGCCTTGATCCCTGTTTAAATCCCGTTTAAAATCATTAACTGCCTGCTATTTTGCTCCGCCATGATCCTAGCAGTTATTTCATCTCCAATTCCCCTCTCCCTTCCATACAGCTATTTTAAACAGCATGTGTAGGCTCCACAAGCCCTACCTGCTGCCCCTGCGGTCGGCTGCTATCCGATCTATCTTTGTTTTGAGGCGTACGAATGGTAGAAGTTGACGCTGAAGCAGGCCGCTGTACCCGAGACGGGAGGGGCGGGTACGGCGCCCTGTTTTTGAAAGAAAAAAATAAGATACCGGAAATAAATAATTAAGGTCATGAAAGCAATTCCAACCAATAAAACTATTTACATGATCCTGCGGGCGGTGATGATCCTATTCTGGGTATATGTGGGTATTGAAAAGCTCTGGCAGCCCGAAGCCTTCAAGATTGCCCTGCAACAGCAGCCCCTGATCAGTATGTATGCGTCGGTATTATTTTGGCTGCTTCCATTGTCGGAGGTAAGCATCGGACTTTTGCTGGGCTTCCCCACACTGCGGTTACAAGCTTGGGGCTGGCGAGCTTCCATGTTGTTAATTACGCTTTTTAGTATTTATATCGGACTGGGTGTATTGAATGTATACGACAGGAAGCCCTGCATGTGTGCCAGCTTCCTCAGCAATATCTCCTGGACAAAGCATTTGCTTGTCAATAGTCTTATTCTCATTTTTTCCCTTGCAGGCTGGCTTATCAATAGATCCCGTTTGGACAATTTAAATAAAAATATTACGGCCGCTATACCTATGGCGTTGCTTGTTTTTTCCTTCTTAACCCCTGCCCTTGTTCAGTACAGCAGTATCCCGCGGGTGCAGTCTAAATATCGTTGGATACTGCCAGACAGTCTATACCAAATTCCAGCATATGACAGCGTCAGTAGGCCTATAGTAGGCAGCCTGGCATACAGATATGATCGGTACACAGAATCTTACCGACACTATTTATTTACCAATAGTATGCAGGCCAACAGCATGACTAATCAATTATTGGCCTGCAGTGCAGAAAGGAGGGTAGCGTTATGCTAACCAAATTTTTAAACAATTATGGCTACATGATATTAGGCGGAGCCATGATTATCGGATTCTCAGCATTTAAAGGTGCTGAGGTTTATGCAGGGAAAGCAGATAACCCTGTAACTATCTACTTCCATGGTAATCCACAAGATGCAAATCAGGTTAAAGATGCATCACTTTGGGATACGACATCCAACGATGAGGACTGTAACAGTGCAAACGTTATGGCTTGCTCACAGGTAGTAGACGAATCTGATCTAAATGCTTCAGATCAGCTGAATCCAGCAAAGATTCAACTTGACGCGACCGCAACTTCTGGAGGGAACTATATCCCATCTAGAACCGGTGGCAGCAGTTCAACCACATTTACTCCGATCAATAGGGGATAAATGGAAGGAAGGGGTAGTCCGATCGGCCTGCCCCTTCCCAATTTGCGCCTACATATTCATTATTTCGGATTTTGTTGCATTCCCGTCAATCTAATGATATCTTCAGGAAGAGGAAGTGCATAAGCGTTGGAGTTTGGTTGTAAAGTAATCAATTGTCCGTTTAGTTTCCTTGCTATTGAGATTTCTCTTCCCTCTGCATTCAACCTTTTAAGGTCCATCCACCTCAGTCCCCTATACAGTAATTCCTTTCTTCGCTCTTTTAGGATTAAAGCCAGTGCTTCTGTTTTGTCTTTTATCACATAAGGAACAAATGTGCCAACTTTATACCTGTACCTGAGTAAATAGTTTAGATCTGCCATTCCTGAATCTATATCTCCCATTCTTACGCTGCATTCAGCTCGCATAAGATAGAGCTCGTCTGTTGCTATTCCCGAAAACATTTTCGATGACCCTGCGTAACTACCTTTGAATGTAGTCGTTCCGTTTGCCGCTACTTTGAAGTATGCTGACCTGCGAAGATCATTGCTTTCATAAGAGCGATACAGGAGTGTATCAGTCAAAGCGCGCGAACTTGTCAGATTGATATTTACTAATAATTCGGCATAAAACAATGTCTCCTTATTAAAAAGCGTAAATGGATAGGACGCTGTCATCTTTACTTCCGATAAATTATTAAAATCGAGCAATTCAGCATTGTACTTTAGGGCTAAATCAACATAATAATAGGCCGAATCATATACTTGCATTGAAAGGTAAGCACGGCCCAACATGGCGTAAGCCGCATACTTATTGGGACGCATGACATGACTGGTTTTCTCAGGCAGCATATCACTACATTCTTTCAGGTCTGTGATTACTTTTTCGTAACACTCCCCTATCGACGATCGATACGATGGCTCATGAAAATCCGAGCTATTCCGCAGCACAATACCCATATCCGTTTTTGATTCTTGAGTATAGGCTTTTGAATAGGTCCATAATAAAGCCAGATATTGGCTCGCCCGATAAAATTTAGCAGAAGCATAAATGGCATCATACTGATTAGCATTACTTTCATTTCGATTGATCTTTTTTATACGATCCAACACAAGATTACTGTTATAGACAGTGTTGTACGAGGAGGACCAGTCGTTTCCGTAATTCATATGATAATTCTGCCAGATATAGGTCTGTTGACCATAGTCAATCAATGCGTCATATATAGATTGGCTCAAATAATAGTTATCTGCCGAAGCTTCACCAAAGGAAGGAAACTTGAGATTCATCATTTGGCTATCATCCAATAGCTTTTGTAAGTCGTCCAAGCTTTTAGGTACAGCCAAACCATAGTTTGACTGTACCTCTAAATATTTTTGACAAGCGGACAAGGTGAAAACGAATATTCCTATCCACCCTATTTTAAGAAATTTTTTCATCATTTACGTTGTTAGATCAATAATCAATTTTTAACCCGATAGAAAAAGTCTTCGGCGGACTTAATCGGTACGGAAATTCCGGATCGATACCGATCTTGTTTGCGCGCCATAGTACCCCTAGATTGGCTACGTTTGCTGACAGGCTCATATTAAATGCACGATTTCCGACTGTATATTTACCCTGCCAGGTCAACGAAACATATTCCAGTCTTAGATGATCTCCTTTATAGACATTGATATCAGCATATTGATAAAATGCATCCGACATGGAATTTATAGGATATTTCATCCCGGGAACCTGCGTATATTTTTCGTCCCCTGATTGCTGCCACCGCTTATCAAAGTCTGGATAGGCCTTGCCGTTGGCAAAAAGTGAAAAATAAGATGTCACTGGGCGTCTGACATAATAGTCGCCCTTATAACTGATATTGAAAGAAAAAATCAAAGACTTCCAAGCTAGGCTGTTGATTATATTTCCAAAGACCTGAGGTTTGGAGGATCCAAAATAGACGATACTTTCATTTCCTTCCGGTAATGCATCGGCCTGATTGCGTATAGCCGTATAGTTTGTACTTAGCTGCCCATCCAATAAGCCCTGTCCTTCTCCAGATTCATTCAGCCCCATCCATTTATAGGCTGCCAACGCGTTCAGCGGTTTACCGACGATCGGTGTGATGGTATTTCCACTTGAGAGAAAGGACGTGACGCTGTTTTGTAGATTGTAATATTGCGTTGTTTTGTTTCTATTCAAGCTCAATATCATTCGTGTATCCCAATTGATCTTTCCGCTTATATTCTTTGAATTTAAGTCGATATCAAACCCTTTTCCCCGCATTGCTCCCACATTCTTTACGACTGTTCCCTGTAAGCCCCATGCCGTATAATCATATTCACTCTGACCATATAGATCTTTGCCTTTTTTCACATAATAATCAATACGTCCTGACCATCTACCCTTGCTCAATGAAAAGTCCAGTCCAAAGTTAGTGGTTGCCACTTTTTCCCACTTCAGCAAGGGATCATTCAAAGTACTTATCTGGTAAAACGGATAACTGGTATACGTTGCCGAGCCGATATACGCTATTGGATTTGGAGACCGTCGGAGATCTACATTGCCACTGGTTCCATACGTTGCCCTGAATTTCAGATAATCAAACAAGGCCAGCTTAAAGAAAGACTCTTTATAAAGATCCCAAGACCCGCCTATTGACCACAGTGGTGACCATTTATCATTGGTCGATGCGCCAAAGATATTAGCCCCGTCTTTACGCACACTCATCGATAGGCCGTAACGATCCATAAACCGGTCGCTTATATTGGTATAAGGCGAAACAAATCGATTTACATTTTTAAAAAACTGAGGTGCCCCCGGTATCCGTCGCGCCCCATCGTCCGGCAACGTTGGAAATCGAGTTACAAAGTCGACAGAAATGCTAGACATCGGCAATTCATTGTATCCATAGGCTGTATAGGAATTTGTGTTCGACCTATTCTCCCGTACTTCACTACCAAGAATACCGACCAACAGATGCCGACCAATAGATTTGTTAAAATCAATTTGACCACGCATGGTATAAGATCTGCCCTCAGCAGCTGAATAGCGTTTTATACCGCCGAGTGGGATGTTATATTTTGTGGGCGTGGTACCTGAACCAATGATTGTAAACTCATTGATCCACTTGCGTGCTTCATAACTTTCTAAGGTATTTAATTCGTTATTTTCTGTACGCTGCTGCTGAATCTGTCCGCCGACATTTAGGTGAAGGTATGGCAATATCTTATATTTCAGGTTTATGCTCGAAAACCATTCATTGCTCTGCCGCCGGTCTGTCGCATATTTATATTCCGACAGTGGATAATAATCCCATGGCAGATAACCTTTTGTATAGTTTTGTTTCAGATAACTGCTTCTATACTCCTTTTCATATGGAATTTCAGTTCCATCTTCGTCTAGAAATTGAAGATATGGAGTCTGCATACTGCCATAGCCCAGTGAAGAGAATTCAGGTTTGCCTTTTCTGCTATCCTGATTGGTATACAGCACCTGGAGGTCCAACTGTAAATTGTCGGTAGGCCTGAAACTATTGGACAGCTGGATATTGATCTTTCTATCGAAAGCATCCAGTTCGGATTTATTCCCCGTATATCCAATACCAAACCCATACGAGTTGCGTGTACCTCCGCCCGAGATATTCAGCGCGTGCTGATTGACAAATGGCACATTATAAAAAGCATCCATATAGTTTTGTCTTCCATTTTGCCCCAAGAGTTTAGCTATACCGCTGGCCGAATCTGCTGGAGAAATCAGGTTGCGCTTGCGTCTATCCAATAGGTCGATCACTGGCGACTGTGCCAGATACGGCTGGTATAGCAATTCCGAATCATAATACCCCTTATCAAAAAGATATTTTTCGAGTGCGATAAAATCCGCATTTTGGGGTTGATAGATTTTATTCAGATCGCTATTTTCCTTCAAAATCACAGTATTTGACAATGTTATTTTTGTCTTCTGCTCTTTGGAAAAAGTACCTTTTTTTGAAGTCATAACGATGACACCGTTCCCGGCACGCGCCCCCCATATGGCACTCGCCGCAGCATCTTTCAGGATGGAGACGCTTTCGATATTATTAGGGTCTATATTTCCGATATCCCCCTCATAGATAAATCCGTCGAGCACAATGAGCGGATCCAGATTGCCATTAATCGTACTCAGTCCTCGTACAGAAATATTCAGTTTCTGCAGGTCGGCATTTTGAATCGGCTGATTGTCAAAACGAATGGCCGTTGTCATGTTATTGAGCCTATCCAATATATTGGTTCCCACCTGCTGATTGAGCATCTTATTATCTACCACATCAATGGCTCCTGTCACCTCATTGGCTTTCAATGTTTGATAACCTGTACTGACAATAGCCTCTTCGAGATAAGTCTCTTTTACGGCAAGGGCCAACACCTTATTCTTTTCAAAAAAGCTGGCCGCTACTGTTCGATCTAGGAAACCAATACAGCTTATCATTAAAGAATCTTTTTCATTCCCTACCTGAATAGCAAATTTCCCCTGCAATGAGCTTACCGCCTGATTATGCACCGTTTTATTCCGTATGGATGCGCCTACCAACTCTTTGTCACCATTTGCTGAAACAATTGTACCCCGTATCCATAATTTTTCCTGAGCCTTGCTCATGAAAAACAATACGCTTGTAAAAAGCGTCGTCAACAAGACCTTCATTACTTCGTATGTTGCGTAGATACTGCATAGAAATAAGGATATTCGCCATGGTATTGTGTTGGCCTAAGCTTTATACCATGCTGTTCCAGCACTGCTATTTTTTTTTCAATAGAAAGATCGAGAAAGTTTCCCGGCAAACGCAGATCAATCCCTTCGGCACTTTTGCTCTCAAAAATTATCGGTCTATCTAGCACAGACCTGATGAAGCTAACCACACCGTTTAGGGGTACATTTTGCAGGATCAAAGATTCATTCCCCCTATCCACACTATTGATGTACATCCCACCATTGGTCTTCCATAGCGGATGCGATATATCCAGCGAAAGTGCGTATGCAGCAACAACACCTTTTTTTCGCTCAACGGAGACATTAAACCGTTGAATCAAAGCATTTCTAAAATAATCGAAGGCTAACTCCTGTGTGATACTATCACGCAGATAGAGCTGATACCAAAACTGTCCTTTTGTTGTTTTAAAGTCGTATATGAGATCCACAAATTCCTTATTGATACGATCATCAAAAACGAAAAGGCTCGATTGTGCTCCTTTGAAGACATCAGGAAAAGCCAACTGGTAACAGGTATTGAGAAAGTAATTGCCCACCTGAAACAGCGAGCTTCCTTTGTTGTAGGACACAGCCGGATACACGCCGAGATAGTTTTCCCGGTAGCCTGACATTACTGAGCAAAATAGAAGTCCTGTAGTATCCACTAAAGGCGGCGTGTTTATCCGAGCAGTATTTTTGATTTCCGATTTTTCTATAAACCTGTTCGATACTCCAGTTTTCAAAAAATCTCCTATAATATCCTCCGTAATAGAACTTGCAAATGAATTGAGGACAAATTCACCCTCGGGATTGATAATCCCTATTGTTGGCAACGTATTATGCGGAAAAAGTGACGTAAACAAGGTATCATTCAGTATTGTCGGCAATACCGGTGTGTAATTAAAGTCCTCTTTATATTTCTTGAATCGCTTATGTATCCGCTCCGGGGTATCCTTATTCCGCTTACTATTTACCATCACAACCTGTACCTTGTCCTGAAAGCGTTGCTGGATCAATTCCATGTCGGGAATCCCTTCAATGCAGCTCGGGCAACCTGTAGACCAAAAATCCAGTAAGATCAACTTCCCTTTCAGATCAGAGAATTTGATCATCTTTTTTTTGCCACTAAAATAATTCAGTTCGAGGGATTGGTTCCATACTGCATCCGGGATCTTATCGCCTGGTTTTAGGGCAACGAGACGAGATAGCCCATCCACCCCGCTGTCCTTGCGGGGCGTCTGAGCCGATAAACTAAACATAGAAACAACTGCGATGCAACTGAGCATTAGTCGCCCAACAGCAAACCAACTTTTTCTTTTTTTCGAATGGTATCCGATATTTCTTCGAGCGGACTTCGAGTCACACTCGATAAAATCCGAAAAAACGGCCGAGGAAAGTCGCCTTACCATCTGCTTGGTTTGCACAAATCTTGTGCTTACGTAGTACTTAACAGGTACTTGAAATATATAGGTTATATATAGCCTTACAAAGGCTAGTAATTTTAGGATATTCATTATTTAGTTTGTTAGTGGTTTTGAGAAAGCTGATAAAAAAAATCGTAGATTTCCTTGCTACTTTCGAGTTCACAAGCGATGAATCTGTTGCTTCGGAGAAATGAAATTTCCACCTCTGACAGATTAATCTTTTTGTAGTGAATCAGAAAGTAGGCCATTAGCATCCGAAATAATGCGACGGAGAAATTCTGTACATCTGTTGTACTGATAGTGGGATTAACTCCCCTTTCTCGATCGAAATAAATCGTAAGCAATTCTACTAGATGATTACGACAACTATCCATATCGTATCTAGTCCAAAAATCTTTAATACATGCTACCGGATCATACTCCAGATGATGGATTTCGTACATCGCCAGGTCAAAGGCGACAAGTTTCTTAAAAAGCTCTTTCATTTTTTGGCTTTGAGGGCGTGTATTTGCATAGTTTCTTTGGAAAAAAAGAATAAAACACCCCCTATCGAGCCCAAAGTCCCAATACAGATACACTGTTAAAAAATTTATTAACTAAACCTCAGAATGCCGTTTTACTCTTAATTACTCGGTTATATATGGTTCGTCACGGACATCCATTTGAAATAGGAATAACCGACCCTTTGTTTTGTTACGACAATATTTTGAATAGAAAGTTGCCAGCAATAAAAAGTTTCCCTAAATTTATGGTGCAAAACAATTATTTAGTACTAGCCATCTTCATGCCTTTTTTCTCTATTTATATATTGATGTAAGGGTCGGTGGCAGACACGCAAAGGGGAATTTGGCTATTCTTTTGAACAGGAATTCCGAGCCATTTTTATTGACTCCTCTCCTCTTACGTGCCGTGTATTGCAATTGTGTCTAATCCGGCGCTCGGATTAAATTTTTGAAATGCTGCTTAGCGGAATAACGAGTGAATTGAAACGAGACTCGGTACCGCTGGTATGAAGTTTTATTTAACATCGTTATCATAATTTTATCTATTTATGATGAACGTCGTTGTCTTAATGAGTACCGTTGACTTGTTTAGGTTAGCTAAGCAAGGAGCGGCTTCACACTTTGAACCCAGGGGAGCTAACCCTTGTCACCTCTACATCTGCAAGAGATTTCGAAAATGACATCGCCAAAGCTACACGCGAAACCGCTCGCATGCCGCATATATCAAAAGTATTAAAACTTTTTGAACACACAAAAGCATGGAGCGATCTACACGGGTTCTCTCGGCGAATTTTAGCTCTGTTCGGGTACGAGAAAACGTCGTTCATCAAGGTTATTTACCTCGAATATTAAATCGTCCATACAAATATAACAATAAATATGAAGTGTGGCAATAGAACCACAAATATATTTCCATGATTGAAGACAAACATTCAAAAACCTATAAGACAATAGGAAAAAATTTAAGAAAAAGAAGAAATGAGTTGGATTTAACTCAAGATGAAGTAGCTGAAAGAATCGCTAAAATGGACAGATCAAAAATTAGTGATATGGAAAACGGAAAGGAAGATTTTGTTTTTTCTAAACTTTTAAATCTTTGTGAAGCTTTGGAATTATCTGTAATTGAAGCTCTGAAAGAAGTGGAAGATCAAAAAGAATGAATTGTGAATCATAGTAAAATAATGTCCAAGCTAAAAATGCTGTAGATATTGTCCTTGCTAAGACTGCAATAAGTAAACAACGACTTACAGACAGTTATTTGATACGGGCGCACCTGAGCTTTATGAATTATTGCTCATAGGAAAAGTTGTCGGAAAAAGTACTGGAGAAATGATGAAAGAGTATGTTAAAGAGTTTCTAGTAAGAAAATAAAAGAGGGAGTATGACTATTCTTTCAATTTATTAATCGCTTTTAGGGAAACACGGAAGTACTCGTCTTTTAAGGAGAAAGATGGAAGTTTTTGAAGGGCACACAAAAGATAAAAATTACTAGCAATTATAGATTCAAAATCTAATTAAGATAACTAATGAAAAAAAAATTAGTACAAATTGTTGAAATCGATGCTGATACAATGGCAGAAGGAAATAAGTGGGGTAAAATATGAGTAAAGTTCTTTCTTTAAAACAACTTGCAGACACAACTCTATATAAAGAATTGCTCAATAGAGAAACTGCAGAAAATAAATCTATGATTGCAAACCTTCCTGATCTTTGTCAAGAAGCTAGTGACCGGATTAAATTAGTACCAAAACACTTTCCTGAGTATACACTCCATGATAACACTCACTTTTTGAGAGTGACAGAAATAATGTCGATGATTTTAGGAAATCGAATAAAGGTATTAAATGATCTTGAAATATGGTTTTTAATAATGTCGGCTTTTTATCATGACCAAGGCATGGTTTTAGAAGGGTCAGAAGAATCAAACTTAGACTCTGATGAAAACTATATACTTTTCAAAAAAAACTGGCAAATAGATCATCCCAATTATTTTGAAATCATCAGACAACTAGAAAGCAATCATATATCAAGCGATGAAAGAACTCGAATAGCAACTTTAATTAATGAATTAGATGCTGCTTGTTTAACAGATTTTTTACGCATAAATCACGGACAGAGAGCTGTTGATTACATCAATCACATTTTTACGAACGACCCAAGATTATCTATCTATGGAGCGAATCTTAGCCATTATCTTGCTACAATATGCTTGTCACATACAAAATCTTCCGAATGGTTAATAAATGAAAGCGGCCTGAACTATGATGATAATATTGGTAACTATAGGGTTAATAGTATATTTCTTTCACTACTACTACGATTGGCTGATATATTAGATTTCGACTCAGACAGAACCCCAGATGTACTGTTTAAGTCCATTCATTTTACTAGTCAAATCAGTGTACAAGAATGGCAAAAACACAGAACCGTCCAAGGTTGGGAGATCAATAATTCAATAATTCGATTTACCATGTTATTCGACCATCCTGTCTATGAAAAAACAGCTAGGGGGTTTCTGGATTGGATTGATGAGGAGCTATCCGATGCTCAAAAAATATTAAGAAATTCTCCTAAGACCGTAAGTCATTATCAGTTAGATATACCAGAAAAAACAGATAGAAGTCGTCTTTCAGCAAGAAATAAATCATATTTATACAATGATGTTGAATTTACTTTATCCCGCGATGAGATAGTCAAACTGCTATTGACCGACAATTTATACCGAAATACCTCTCTATTTATAAGAGAATTACTTCAGAATGGACTGGATGCATTAAGGTTACGAAAAGCATTATTTGCAAAAGAGGGTATAAATTGGACAGATGGTAAAATCCGATTTAGGCACTATATAGATGAAAATGGAGAAAATATAGTGGAGTGTGAGGATAATGGGGTTGGAATGGA
The DNA here is from genome assembly GCF_033097525.1 of Sphingobacterium sp. UGAL515B_05. Taxonomy (NCBI): domain Bacteria; kingdom Pseudomonadati; phylum Bacteroidota; class Sphingobacteriia; order Sphingobacteriales; family Sphingobacteriaceae; genus Sphingobacterium; species Sphingobacterium sp. UGAL515B_05. The sequence continues at coordinate 328,137 of NZ_CP109907.1, forward strand.
TGAGTTAATAATTTCAAAATTTCTGGGAAAAGTAGGCAGAAGTTATTATAGATCTCCAGAATTTGAACGACTTAGAATTCTCCTAAAAGAAAAAAAAGTCGATTTTGATCCATGTGCACAGTTTGGAATAGGGTTTATGTCATGCTTTATGGTGGGCGATAGAATTGAAATATTAACAAAAAAAGATAATGGTCCTGGTTTCCAATCAGGAAAACCGTTAAAAATTGAAATTAATGGCCTTGGTGGATTAATGGTTATCCGAAATGGTGATAAAAACCAACCTATTGGCACAATTATAAAAGTGTATTGTAGAGACCGTGAACCATTTTATGATGATTGGTCTGATCCGATTCGATTGACCACAACATTAAAAGGTGTAGCCTTAGCGAACGAATTTTCTATCGAAGCATCATGCGAAATTGAACCTATTTGCAAATCTGTCTCGATTCCACCGATCATAGATAAAAAACGAACGTTTTTAGAAAAACTAAATCTTGAAAAAATCAAAACCATAGAGATAGATTTAACGACAATACATCCTTACCTACAAGGTTTTCTAAGACAGAGTTTTCTATTAGATGACCAAGGGCTTCCTAGCTTCGAATCTTCGGAGGCCTACTTTGAGATAAAGACTGAGAATAACTCAAAAACGAATAAAACGCCGGTATTAACACTCTATAAAAAGAATTCAGCTGAAAATAAAGAATATAATATTACATTTAGAGATAACCATAGTGTTTGCATTGATGGCATATTAGTTTGTGGCCGCCCTGGTAGAGCTGAATATGATAAACACGAAATGATGATGCTAGGTCATCTTTCAACTCAAATATATTCTGAGCATTCTTTTACTATTGACGTACGAGGTGATATAAAACCTGAATTAAACCCCGCGAGAGAACCATTAGATCAACGAGGAATATTCAGAAATGCTCCAAAGTGGCGACAATTACAGTATTTAATCTATGAGGGTAATGGTAAGCTTTGGGAACAACTTTTAAAACAAATCAAATACGGCCTTAGTATTGAAACTTTTTGGCAACTTCTTATTGCTTATGATGGTTCAATTTCAAATATTCCAAGCCAATCTATATACAATTTTATTAAGTTACCAATTTCTGGAGGCACATGGATTAGTATTTCGAGTATAAATTATGCATTCATTTATTCAGAGAACATTGTAATTATTGACACTAACGAAACCAAGCACATTTTAGAATTTCCTGAAAGCATAAAAAGGTACGCAAAAACTCATCACAATGGGGTTAATTTTTCTTACTTAGTTAGTAATGTTATTTTAGGTATATCAAATATTGAATTTGGATCAGAAAATCCATTGATCAAAATTAGGAATCTTTTTTCTCCAGGAGAACTACCGTCTCACAACATAATGAAAATGGATTTTTCCAGAGTCAGGTTTTTATCATTTACTAATGTAAACAAAGACATTATAGCATGTGTGCAATATGAGGATTTAATAAATCTTCAAAGTCCCATTATAAGACTTAGTTACGAATGTCATTTAGGTAACCTGACGGATGCATTAGAACATTTTTCCGTCACTTTAACAGGTACAATATTGTCCTTAATTAAGCATCAAAAAGAAAAAAATATTCCTTTTTCCCTCAATGTTAAATCTCGTTCACTGAAACTATTAGGCTATCGTTATACACTAGTAAATTGGAATAAGTATGATGACAAATTTAAACCACCATATAAAATATTCGTTGATAACAATACAACACTAGAAGTAACCCATGATCTATTAAAAAATTGGGCTCAAATAAAGTTAAATTGACGGTATTCAATAATAGACATATTAGCTAAAAGTATTAAAGATAATATCAATATCGCCCGACCATGGAATTTCCACTTATTTACAATAAATTCCGTGGTTATTTTGCATTTTTATAATAGCGCAGACAAAAAGTTGCAGAACTGTCAAATCTCTTATAAGCACCTAGAAGGTACACTGCACAAGCTGATGGACAGGTTGTCAAAAACAGACCTGCTTATTGTCGATGACTTCGGCCTGGTAAATCTGGACCAGCAGCAAAGGCTGGATCTGATGGAAATAATTGAAGATAGACACGCTAAAGCCTCGACAATAATTGCCAGTCAGCTTCCCGTAGCAAGTTGGTATGATGTGATTGGGGAAGAGACAATTGCGGACGCTGTATTAGACCGTATTGTACATACTTCTTACCGCGTTGCTTTAGATCGGTGAGTTGTCTCGTGGATATTACGGTTTGATTTGTGCCAGTCATTTCGGTCGGATGGTGCCAGCTATTACGGTTCAAATGATGCCACTTTAGTGGTTTAATTTTCGCTCATCCATCCGTATTTTTTACGGTTTGAATCGTGCCACTTTAAAAAGATCAAGAAAGAATTACCTTGTCGCTTTAAATACAGCGATATGGCCAACAAACTTGATCCGATGGACTTAAAACAAATACTCACATTACATCTGGACGGTTACAGTAACCGTAAAATAGGTTCCGTTCTCGGTATTTCCCGCAATACAGTCAATACCTATATGCAGCTATTTGCAGGCAGCGGCTACTCATTCAAGAAGCTTCTGGACTTTGATACCGCTGCTTTATCCGAACTGTTTTCATCCCATACGACGCTGGACGCTACCCGCCATAATGAACTCATGCTTTACTTTCAGGGGGTCAACAAGGCCCGGAATCATCCCGGCTTTACCTTTCTGTATCATTATCAGCAATATGTTGAGCTGGCCGCAGAACCATATAGCTACACGCAGTTTCTCGAACATTATCGCCGTAAATATCCAAAAGAAAAGGGTTCAATGAAACTTCAGCATATTGCGGGAGAAGAAATGTTCGTAGACTTTGCCGGGAAGAAGCTGCAGATCATCGATAAACATACCGGAGAGGCTATCGCTGTGGAAGTATTTGTGGCCATACTGCCGTGCAGCCAGTACACCTATATCCAGGCATGCAGGAGCCAGAAACGCGAAGATATGATATCCTGTTGCACGGCGGCACTTCGTTTTTATGGTGGATCGCCCAAAGCGATAGTATCCGACAATCTAAAGTCTGCCGTCAATAGATCGAGCAGATACGAAGCGGACATCAACCGTAGCTTCAAGGACTTTGCCCGCCATTATAACTGTGTCATCAACCCAACGCGTAGTTACTCTCCACAGGACAAGGCGCTGGTTGAGAATGCGGTGCATCTGGCCTATCAGCGTATCTATTATCCATTACGTGAAATGACTTTCTTCTCGCTGGAAGATCTCAATAGAGAAATTGCAGTACTACTGGAGCGTTATAACAATCTATTGTTCAAACGAAAAGAATCGAGCCGTATCGAGCTCTTCCAGAGCATTGAACGAGAATATCTCAAAGCCCTTCCCACTGATACATATGAACTGAAAGATTACAAAAGGGCCAAAGTACAGAAGATGGGTTACGTATACTTTTCTCCGGAGAAGTGTTATTATAGCGTTCCATACCGCTATATCGGAAAGGAAACAATGATCCATTACACCAGGAGCCGCGTAGAGATCTTTTATAATCATGAAAGAATTGCGCTTCACCAGCGCAATCTGACCAAAGGCAGTTACATCACTAACGCAGATCACCTGAGCAGCACACATAAGTTCTATTCGGAATGGAGCCCAGAGTTCTTTAGAAAAAAAGCGCTGCCACATGGGGAATATGTTCTGGCATGCATCGAAAAGATCCTAGCTTCCCATGATTATCCCGAAATAAACTACAAACGCTCTCTTGGAATTATTCACCTGCACCGAGCCTATGGATCCGGGCGTCTGAACAATGCGTGTAAAAGAGCATTGGATACAGATAGCTGTTCCTATCTGCGGATAAAGAATATCCTAAAAAACAATATGGACAGGCTGCTTTTATCAGTGAGTGAGCTTGAGCCTCAAAAACCACATATACCTTTTCACAGCAATATACGCGGTGCTTCCGCTTATGAATAATAATCAAGAATCAAAAAAATGAACAATCAGACAGTTGAAAAACTACGCGACATGCGTTTAGGAGCTATGGCTCAGTTACACCAGCAGTACGTTAAGGAAAACAGGCTCGAAGGGATAACCTGCGACGAATACCTTGCATTACTTATTGACCATCAGTGGGAAGACCGGGAAAATAAAAAGATAGAGCGTTTGCTCAAGCAGGCAAACTTTAGGCATAATGCCAGTCTAAGTGATATAAACTACGCCAGCGAAAGAAATCTGGACAAAAATATGTTTGCGCGTCTGGGTACACTGGACTTTGTGCTCCGAAAAGAAAACATTATCATCTGTGGTGCTTCCGGTACTGGAAAAAGCTATTTGTCCCAGGCTCTCGGACACCAGGCCTGTATTACGGGGATAAAAACCTCATATACAGTAACTGCCAGACTGATCAAAATGCTGAAATTGAGCAAAGTTGACGGAACGTACCTTAAAGAACTGGAAAAACTAACGAAAACGGAACTGCTGATACTTGATGACTTTGGTTTGCAGGCTTTTGATAGTCAAGATCGGGAAACACTGATGGATATTATCGACGACCGACATGGTAAAAGATCAACCATAATATCATCCCAGATACCGGTATCGGCCTGGTACGAGGTCATCGGCGGAGAGGGCACTATTGCGGATGCGATCTTGGACCGGATTGTGAACTCCTCACATCGGATAGACCTAAAAGGTGAATCGCTTAGAAAAGGAATATTGAAAAAGGAATAATCAAATCCTTTTTATATAATTGTATGATCTTTTAAGTGGCACGGTTTGACCGAAATCACTGGCATCATTACTCCGAAATACCCAGCCTCGTCCTGAAAAAACTTTACAGATGGTCTAATACGGTTCTTACTTTACAGTTTTGGTAGGTGAATTGATATTATGAATTTAATTGTTTTTTTGTAAACTTTTGTATTTTTTCCTACAGTTTTTCCAACGCTTGATTAATGGTACATCTGTTACATGTGCTACCTCAGGTGTTAGAAAATCACAACTCATATGCGGACGCAAATGATTATATGATTCTATACTTTTAGTCACTTCCAGCAAGGCTTCACTTCTTGAAGAAAATACCCTTTTGAGTTTAAATTCTGTTTTTAATATGCCATTAATTCTTTCTGCAATAGGGTTTTCATAGGCCTCTCCGTTTTCTGTCATGCTGATTTTTACACCCGCTTTTTTCAACCTTACTATATAGTCGAAGGAACAGTACTGCACACCCCGGTCCGAATGATGAATCAGAGTATTGGGAGCCGGTTTTTCCTTCAGTGCCATTTGCAGAGCTTTAATTGCCCCTTGAGCAGTCAGCTGGGGATGAAGGCAATAGCCCATAATTTTTCTCGAGTATGCATGAGTTATGAGAGAAAGATAATTGAAATCATAGCCCACTGAAATATATGTAATATCTGAAACCCATAATTCATTACTACGCGTAGGTGCTAACTCTTTGATTAGGTTGGGATATTTCAGATAGGAATGATTAGAATTCGTAGTTCCTGGTGCACGCTTCTTTTTCCTGTCTATCAACCTTGTATAACTTGTCTCTACCAATATTTATTCCATTACTTCGGAAAGGAGTATATAGACATTTATAAAGCTTGTGACCACCTAACCCAGGTAGTTCACGGCGAACAAGGCGAACCATGTCTACAGCCAGATTTTCCTGATCAGTATGGTCGTGAAGATGCCATATATGATCGTAATAAGCTTGTCGGCTTTTACCAAACAATTTACCAAGTGGACCGACCCCCATCCTTGTCACATGCTTTTCTTTGATTAGCTTTATTGTTTGGTACCACGCTTTTTCGGATTGCAATTTTATTCTCCTTTTCAGCATGGTCAATCATAAAGTTAAGACCGTAAATTAGCACATTGGCTTTTTCTAAAGCTTTCTCCAGATCCTTGATCCGTTTTTTTAAAGCGGTAACGTCTTTTGTTCCTGGCTTTTCCATAGGTACTAAAGTTACGGCTCCCTTTTCTAATTTGCGTTTATAATTGTTAATCCAATTGATTAAGATCGTCGTATTGGGTAGTCCATACTTTCTTGCAGTTTGTTCTGCTGACACATTTTTATAAAGCACCAGCTCTACTAATTTCTCTTTAAATTCTTCTTCGAATTCAAATCGAGACAAAACTTGTTCTTTCATGTTTCCTTTACGTTTTTAACCAAAACTGTAAAGCTATAGACGTATAAGACCAACTGTAAAGCTATAGACGTATAAGACCGATAACCAGAATTTTGCTCCCTCGTTTTCTGAACTATAAAGCCCTATCAGGTCTTTGCGACCATCCATTCCTATGCCCAGGATATTATAAATGGCCCGGGACTCAACCGTACCGTTCTGACGGAATTTATAATACATGCAGTCTAGGAAAGCAAAGGGATAGACGGCTTCTAGCGGACGACTTCGCCACTCGTTAACAGCAGGCACGACGCTTTCTGTAATACGGGATATTTCAGTTGCAGAAATTTCCATAGCATACATCTCACGGATAAAATCACTTATTGCACGTGTGCTCATACCGTTGGCATACATGCTCAGCACATGACCTTCCAGCTGTTCCGTTATAATAAGCTGACGTTTGGGAACTACCTTGGACTCAAATTTACCAAATCTATCCCGTCCAGACTAAAGTTCAAATGTACCGGCATTAAGACCTCGAACAGTTTTTTTGGTCTTGCCATTCCGACGATTGGAGTTCCCGGAAGCTTTATCTTCCTGAAGGTGACTTTCCAGCTCGCTGTCCATCATCGACTCCAGTAAGTGCTTCATTAAGGGCGCTAGAACACCATCATAGGGAGATAAACTCTTTCCGTTATAAAGACCTTGCATAGCTTCCTCTTTGAAGCGTTCAAAACGGCGAAGCCCTCTTGAGTACCTTTAAAAACAAACACTAACGAAAAATCAAATGGGGTCTTTTCTTTCATGACCATGTCGTTTGAATAATTAAATATAAAAAAACCTTATTGAATTATTCCGTTGACACAGTTCACGTTACAGTCTCTTAGGAAATATTAAGCATCTTCCTAATAGAGTTTTTTGAAGATAGAACTAACAATTTAATAAAACTGTTCCATAGTGTACAAATCACAAAAAATGCGGAGTCTTTTCGACATCCGCATTTTTCATATACTCAACTATATGAGCTTATAATTTACAATGGACCGCTATTGATGATAAAAACAGGTAAGGCTATCATTGACTAACCTAAATAGATATTATTAGAAATTAACTCAATTACTATCACCTCAAAATCAATTAAATAGATTTATTTACTAAATCCCGCTAATTAAGTCATTTTCATTTTTTTTAATGCGATATCTTTCATATTCTTTCAAATATTTTTCACATTTTTGAAAATCCAAGACCCAGCCCTGTAAATCATCCCGTAAACTTATCATTAATTTATTGTGAAATTCAAATTCCGTACAATCGCTTAAATCATTAAACTTATCATTGATTAAGCAATCCTTTCGCATATTTCCTTTTTCTAGAATTTTATCCAAATCTCTATTCTTCTTAAAATCGTGATAACTTAAGATTGGAGATTTCTTATTTACTAATATTTCTATAATGTCATTAAATTTTCTTGACACAATTGACATCATAGACATTGACACAGTTATAGATAGAATTTCGTACTCTTTAAATTTAGTTTCTACAAAGACATCGCGATTTATACCATTTTCTGTTTTAAAAAAATCAATTGCCTCTTTCATATAACTTTTATCAAGATCATTCTTCTTAAATCTGAATAGATATGAACTATTAAAAAGCAAGCCTTTTCTCAATGCAATTTGTTCATTACGGATATTCTTATTTATAACAATATCTTTAAAAATATCATTACAAAATTCCAAATATCCCTTCACATAAGGTATTAATATTGCCTCTTGGAAAGAATTAAAATCAATATCATAACAAAGGTCCAAAATGAAAATATATCTTTCAAATTTTTCACTAACATGCATTGATCTTAAAATCTCTATTTGTTTCTCTTTAGTATCTCTACAAATAAATTCAGCCGAAAAATACTCCTGAAAAGACTTGTGAGCCCATCTATATTGTAGCCCCTCCTTGTTAAATAAAGGTACATTTTTCACCAAATCCTCTATAAAGTCAGGAATATTAAACTCTATATTTGGTAACGTTTTAGATATTTCATTCAGATATTTATTAATTAGAGCATCATTATAAATAACTTCTCCCTTTTTCAAAGTAAAAAAAGAAAATGTTCTCAGTATTTGGAAAAACTCAGAAAATGATAATTTTGATTTTTTAGGTCGAATATAGCTATCCCCTTTGGTTAAATCGTGATCTTGAAATAGCGCTTCGAATATTTCATAATAAAATTCTTGTATATTTAATGGTATATTTTCCCTATGTTCAAATTTCTTATAAAGCAATGAAACCAATAATGGACTTCGTAAAAAAGCATTGATATTTTGAATTTTTTTTTCTTCAATTTTTTTAATTAATCTCTGAGACTTATCACTATTATTGCCAATTTTTTTTATTAGCTCAAATGCTTCCTTTTCTTCTAGATTTTTAATCTTAAACTCTCTAAAATCACTAAAAGTATTCAATGCAGTTTCTGGTCGAGAAGTCATTATAAAAAGATTATTACCTGATTTAGATATAAAATTCTGAAGATCAGTTGTAACAAAGCTTCTGTCGATGTCTGTAATTTCGTCGTATCCATCAAAGAAAAATATAAAATTTCCCTGTTCAATCAATTTGGTTACTATGTCTCTTTCCAACTGCTTATCTATTGGATTTAATTCTTGAACAATTTCGTCCAATACCGTCCTTCCATTAATAAGCTTTCTCAATTCAATAAAAATAGGGATTCCCTTTCCTTCTTTTATGATACTAAGAAATAACCATTTCATAATGGTTGATTTCCCCATTCCCCCATCATCAATAATAATGATTTTCTTAAATTTAGGTAAAAAATCATCTTCGAACTTACTCGTACTTATACTCAACCTTTTCCCTTTTTCCAGATCAATAATGCACTCTACATTCAATGGGTAGTAAAAGTCTTCCAGCTTTTTTTGATGATTTCCAAAAACCAGCGTTCTAGAAGATGAATAATAGCTATAAACTCTCTGTAAATATTCTTTGAATCTAAACGTAAAATCTTTGTAATCTTTGTTCCCTTTCGGATATAGTTTACTCAGAATGGGTGCCAAATAATTGTCAATAATCCCTTCTAAAAGTGTATTATCCGTTACAGTTAATATCCTAAAAAAATTTTTAATCAACTTTGGGTGTTCGAATAAATATTGATTTAAATCAGCAGGTTTTAAAGTATATACTCTAATTTTTTTTATTGCGTTCTTAATTGTCTCTTCAATCTCTTGATAAGAAACTTCTCTTAGAGAACTATAGGATGATAATATCTTTTCACAATTTCTTTTTACTTCCTCTTCGTCATAGCTATCATTAAAATTGGCTAGCAATACAGATGCTGTCTCAGCAAAACCCTTTGAAACAGCGAAATAATAATCAAACTTTTCTATGTCTGTAATTAAAGATTTATCTTGGGTATAATGAATTAAAAATTTCAAAATTTCCTTTAGTACATCAGTTTTATTTAGATTTTTATTAAGTTTTTTGCACTGAATAACCCCGACATTTTTCCCATTTTTTGTTAAAAAGCAATCACGACCTCGTTCTCCTACCCCTTGCATTAAAACGACATTATCATATCTCTCAGCCAATGTAAAATCATTATTTTCAATCCTTGCTTTGAAAATTTGGTATAAAAGAATTTCAAAAATTCTATCATCTAACGCTAAAAAATTCAATTCTTGTCCACTGTAAGCTGTCGGTTTAGGGTTGATGTTGGTTAAGGCTTCGAACATATCATTCTCTGTCTGTGAGATATATTTCATAAATTTCTTATTTTAGGTTTTTATATAGAATTTATTAAAAAAACAACAATTTTATTATTCAGATTTTAAAAGTTAATAAAGGATTTTGTCTACTACTTCCTCACCCTACTCCTAAAATACCGTTCAGTTTCCTTATCCATAAAATAAACATAAGAAGCTTTCATACCACGTCCCAAAAGAACGCGGTAAGTATTCTTAACTAGTTGCAAGTAATCAGGTCCCTTTACCTGACTATCATATGAATGTTCTGGGAAGCCTTCCCATTCTGCTGTATCCGGGTTATAGCGTAAATCGGTACCAAAGATCACTCCTGCATAATCAAACTCAAAGCCCTGGGCTGTGTAAATACATCCGACCTGATCTATTCCTGCATCTTCATAGGCCCAGTATTGTGACTTCGGAATACCTCGACGCATACCCTTGGTCTTCTCATCTGCATTCCAAGGACGAATATAATCACCTACGACGACATCTTTGTGCAGTTCTCCATCGGCATCAGCCTGCTTAGTCCAAGGCCAACAGAACCCTGCCATCATACGACCTGAATAGCCTTCGGCTACTTTATCACGGATAGCCTGCTCAACGGCATGTGGGCTATCCATAATCTGGAACTCAAAATTATCTTCCTGCTTCCATTCAGTTGTTGCTGTCTCACGGATATGCAACGTATGATCGATCCACTGGCTGTATTTTTCTGATCCACCATTCCGAAATTGTGATTCAAGATTATATTCGTACACTGTACAACCTATTTTCTCAGCCTGCTGGCGAATGAAAATGGACTGACCGATCTCTCCTCTTCGCACGGCTTGATAATCGTCTACAAAGAATACGGAGATCCGCGCCGCACGCAGTAGATCTTCAATCTGTAAGCGGCCTGTGGATTTAAAAGGATAACCTGTACGTTCTCTTATGCGATGTGCCTCATCCATCAGTAATACGTCAATGCTATTCGGGTCGGCATCGCCATAGGACATAAAATATTTGAGCAGGCTATTGGCTTCTTTGCCTAGGATCTTACGCAAAGTCTCGGTGAATGATTTAGAACCTGTTGCATAGTGCGCATTGATATTGCTCGCGGTAAGGTCTGCCAATAGCTGCATGCCTACGACAGACTTGCCTGTTCCAGCGCCTCCTTTGACAATAACCGCATATTTTTGATTATCTTTTGCTTTCTTGGCAATAGACATGACAGTATCATACACGATCAGCTGTTCATCCAAAAGGATATAATCGCCTTTGGCCCTTACTTGGCCAAAGAGCTGCAATTCACCTTTCAGCTTTTGCTTAATAACACCGGAAACTTGTTTGAGCAGTTTCTTCGATGGTCGCAACTTACTCTGTTCGACCTCTTGTAGGATAGTCATCCCCTCGCCTGCTCCTACACGGCTATAGATAAAGGCAGAAAGCTGACTACTGTCTTCAGATCCATACATCGGAAAACGTTTAACAGCTTCCTCAAATCGCTGATCCTGAAGGGTAACATCACTTGATATATTATAATTATGTAAATAGCTGCAAGCTGATACCTGAATGGGATCTTTTTCTTGATAAAAGGCGCTGTTATTTTCCTTGAGATAATATAAGTAGTTCCCCACCTGGATACTTGGATGCAATACAGAGCGATGACCACCGCCTACCCAAGTCAGGACGTAATCGGAATCGTAGTCGGTAAACTCGCATTTCTCCCATTGCTTGAGTTCGACGATCACAGCTTGCTTATGCTGCTGTTCATCATGACCGTAAATAACAACATCGATACGCTTGGCGCTTAGAGGAAGTTTGTACTCCACCATGACACCTTGATCTTGCAGATTCTGGCGTTCCATAATATAGGAAAGCCGAAACAATGAATTGCGCCATGACATGGCTTCATTGTGTGACGGGTTGTATCCAAACTGTTTTAAAAACTGCTCTCTAAGTAAATCGACAAGTTTATTCTCTGCATTGAGATGGATAAAATCACTTGCCGAACCAGCGTATAATCTCATTATAGTTCGTAGTATTTTTTTGCGGTTCCCTTGGCTTTTTCGACCGGATATTTTTCGTTGTTAAGTTTCATCTTGTCCTCGATGATCTGTTTGACATCAAATCCCTGCTTATCGGCAAGCAGTAGCGCATACATCAGTACGTCGGCAAGCTCATTCTTCAACTTATCGGGATTGGCATCTTCATTGCCTTTCCACAGAAAAAGTTCCAGTAGCTCGGAAGCTTCAATGCTCAATGCCACCGCCAGGTCCTTGGAATTGTGAAACTGCTCCCAATCTCTGGCATCTCTGAATTCCTTGATCTGTGCTATTAAATACTCAATATCCAACATGATAAAATCCTTTAACTAAAAACTGGCCTTTGTCCAAATATCCGAAATATTGTTTAGGAATGAAATATTTCTTCAAGTTTAAAGCTAAAGAATACCTTTTCAACAGGTTATTAAGTCGAAATGAAGCCCTCCCCTTCCTCAAAAGGATTTTGAGTAGCAGCGATAATCAATGATTCTGCCACAAGCATGAACATGCTCTTTTTAGTCAGAGATTCCATGTCATTACCAACATGGAGAAGCGCTGGCACCATTTGGTCATATATCCTCTTACTCTTCCGTACTTTGTGCTCCACAGCCTTTATATCATTACCCGACTGCATATATATAAGCACCAAATTGTCAACTATCTTTTCCTGCTTACCGCTATAGGATTGGTCATAAAATTTCTCTACAGCTTCCTCAAGCACCATCACCCATGCACTTATTTTATTAAACTTTTGGCTCTTGACGTAGCTCTCCTGACCTGTTAAATGTTCGATTTCAAACATCAATAGCATAATCAAATCGTTTTGCTGGTAAGCATAATCCAAAATGCGGATAAGATCGCTCTTTTTGATGTCGCCTGTCTCCCTTATCGTGAGCTCATCGGTCATCTGCTGCATAAGCGTATGATAAAGCTCAACCACTTTCCGGGGTTTATCCTTTTCCCCTTTCTGCGCAAAATGTGATAAGGGTATAAAATCGAAACGGTCTTGTAAATATTGATTTAATATCGCCCCGCTTTCTCTGCTTTCGTCCAGTTTTTCTAAGGGCAGATCCAAGTCGGGAACGAACATATTTAAGATCCAACCAAACTCTTGCATCCCGAGATCGCCTACATAAGGTTGCTGCGTGTAGCGGGTGTAAAATTCAAGCTGATCTCCTCTTGGTTCACACAGTTCAAAGGATTGATCGCAAACCGTAATAATAGCCTGTGCCAAGGTTTGTTCTTCATGCTCACTTAGTTTAAATCTCTTCTTATGCTCATCTAGCTGCAGTGCCATCCAAAAGTATGCCTCAAGAGATCTGCCGAGTCTCCCATCACCTGACGATAACATACTTTGACCTCCTGCTCGAGCGCACTATGTCTAACCCGATCTGCCTTGAGCTCCAAATATTCTTGTTTATATTCATAAAACTTGTCTATCAGCTGTTTACGACTATAACAACGCGAAATAATTTTTAAAGAATTATTCTGTTCTTCAGAAAATACCTCATCTTCCAAATTAACAAAAGCACTATCGTAAGGTCGTTTGACGGCATTTTTCGGTAAAGGCTCCACCTCAACGGAAATACCGATGCTCTGAAGTATAAGACATTCACTAAGATGGCTTAATCGCTGGTCGCTTACTTGATAGATCGTAACTTCATGAAACATAGCATCGATAAAGCTAAGAACCTGCTGGTCAACAATACCTACGGAAAAATCCAACGAACTTTCACTTTCTGTAGCAACTTCCATGGCCAATTCGCGGAATATGGGGTGACGGTCAGCCATATTCAAAAAATGACTCGGTCGGATATACAGTTCCAAATAATCAGGTTCTGTCGGCGGCAATATATATTCCAATGCGCGATCATTCTGCCAGAATAATTGAAATTGTAATTCATCACAACGGCTTTGATGCTGTTCCTTAACTAAGTCAGTAAGACAATCAGCAAACAACTCTATACGGAAAGTGACTACAGGCTGGGCGGGAATAGCATATATCTTTTTTTTATCCTCTATAAGGCAGTTGGAGAATCGTGCTGTTATATTTCTACCGTAAAGGTCGTGGCATTTGATAATGGAATTGTCAAAAACATGCTCCTGGAAATGAAAGATTGGCTCACGATCTGATAAATAAAAATTGGAAAGTTGCGTTGGAGTATCCATTGTATCGCTGAGAAATACCTGTATGACTGGATGCTGATCTGCTGATTCTGAGTTCATAATGCATTCAGTTATATAGAAGGTTCGAATTCCTAAGGCACTGCCGTCGGATATCATATCGGTTTATAATCAATAGATCTTAATGATCAGCCAATGATTTGACTAATCTGTTTATAACTTTAAGATAGAAAAAGTTAATTAATTAAACAAGGAAGTAAAGCTCTGATCGGCTCAAATAAACTATCTGACATGGTACTGATAGATCAAAAATTTCTGCTCGTACCAACTATACTGTTTCAAACTTAACCAAATTTGATGTATATTCACATCATAAACTACAACACAGCCATAAATACTAAATTATGATAATTGAAGCTTTTTTTAGGGGAGATTACAAAAACGCCAATTAGAATTGCTCTTAAAGAAAAAAAAACCTTATATTAGTAACAGCTATTTTTAACTTGAAAAGGAGTCTTTCTTGATTTTAAATCCTAGGTAACTAATATAGTTCTATTCAAAAATATAATAAGGGAATACCTAACTCTCCTATATTTAAAGGAGGTATAATTATACTTTCAATTATTGGATTATTAAATACCTAGTCGCCCTTCTTTAGTTAAAAAACTTACAACTAATTTAAAAACAATGAGCGATATAAAAAAAATTCAAATTGATATACCTCAAAATTATCAAATCTCCAATGAAACCCCCAATGATTTTCAAAATTCCCCTTTTTCAAAAACTTATATAAGAGCAATTAAGCTTTTGGAGAGCATTATTACGGAACAGAAGAAATCTGTAACTTCTAACGGCAAAAAATATGATGCCTATAATAATATTATAGCATTTACAGGAGAGAGAGGAATAGGAAAATCTTCTACTATGCTTAGCTTCTTGAATGCATTATCTGGCGACAAAACAAGTTCATTTTTCAAAGATAATCTGGGAGAAGAATCCTTGGTTAGTAGAGTAAATTTTTTATCTCTCGAAGTAATTGACCCTAGCTTATTTAGAGGTAACGAGTCTATATTTGAAATGGTCCTAGCTCAAATGTTTAAAAAATTTAAGCAAACTTTAGAAGAGTCTACAAAGAAAATTGATGATGATCTAAGAAGAAATCTTATACTTTCTTTTCAGAGAGTTTATGACACGTTCAAAATAACTAAGAAGGATAATAGAGAAATATATACGGAAGAATCTCTAGATAATTTAGTTAAATTATCTAAAGGCAGCAATTTAAGAATAAGCTTTGATGAATTAGTGGAGTGTTATTTAAATTGTATTGGTGGAAAAAGAAAAAACAAACTCATTATTACAATAGATGATTTTGATCTAAAAATAAAGGGAATTCACGATATGCTTGAGGATATCCGTCAACTTTTAATAAATGATAATATTGTGATTTTTATCGCCTATAAAAAAACTCAATTACAAGAAGTAATTAAGAGAGATCTAAGTAAACAAACAGAAGAAATATCAAGTAAACTATATCGAGTAGATTTAAAAGAGATTCAGGAACAAACCAACAAGTATTTAGAAAAACTCTTACCTAGCGAACACCAATTACCTTTATTGAGTTTAAACCATTATGAGATAGAATCATATTTATCCAAAGCAATAAAATATGATATTGATACGGAAAATGATGATACTGTATCAGCTTTTAAAAAAGCTGATACTAGAGTAATAGCAGCAACATACTTAAAACAAGGTCTGTTTATTAGACATGAAGATTATTCCACCAGTATATTATATAACCCAAATCTTAGGAGTTTAAATGAATTATTGAAAAGTATAGATTCAAGTTTTGAAATATTTGCTCATTATATTCAAAATTCTTTTTACTTATCGGCACATCAGAAATGGAGTGAAAGTCTATGGACGTCTGAACCAGAATTAATAAATAAAATTACTTTAGACTATTTAAAAGGACAGTTTGGAAGATATATCACAAACTTACCTAATGACACTTTGGAGGAAAAAAGGATCCGAAACTCTATTAATAATTTGCTTATCACAACGAATTATAGTTTAATTCAATTCGCAGACATAGTCGCCATAATAAAAATTATTCAAGACAGAATTGCAGTTACTGATAAAGCAAAATTTCAAACAATGCAATATATAAAATTGTGTTACAATATAAGAAGACTTCAATTGTCTAAAATTAACATAAATTACATCAAAGAATCGTCCTTATCAGGAATAATCTCTTCGTCATTTTTAGATGACGCAAATCGAATTAGCCGAAAACAATCCACTAACGAATATAGAGATTACTTTAGTGTCAATACAAACTTAAAGAGTTCCATTCTAAAACTTGATAAAAACCACTCAACAGATACCGATGGATCTGATCAAGGTAAAGATCATTTTGATGGTAATTTCCTTCAAACGTTTTTAGTTGAGACTATTAATAAAGGTATATTAAAAAATAACCTTTACACTAAAAAAAACATATATTCTTTTGGAATAGATGAAATAGATGATAAAACATTGAATTTCACATTCAATATTTACAAACCTTTTAACTATTCTTCCATAAAAAATTCTCAGATAATTGAACTAATAAAATCTGAAAATAAGTATTATTATCTATTTCAAAATATAGATTTTGTGATTGAATTCTATAATATATTTATTGAACAGCTGGATCGATATTCGAAAAATAAACTTGTAAAATTGTCAGACGATAAATATTCAAAAATTTTACTCGTACTTTATGATAATGCACTTAAAGACACCTTTATTGCGTTAAATAAAAGATACCCTTTCTTAAATTTGGAAGTCACAGAATATATTGATAGCCATGATTTTTTTAAAATGTATTTAAAGATTTCTGACACTCTAGACAGTGATGAGATGAACAATAAATTAGAGATATCAAATATAATTGATGATTATTTCAGAAACCAATCAAATAATCAAAATTTTAAAAATCTTCGTATTGAAGATTTAGACGAAATTACAGATCCTGAAACTATAAGCCCAATTATTACAATTTTAAATGAAAATAAGATAATTACGAAGACTCTTAGAGAAACATTCAAAAACGTTAAGGATATAAAACTTAATTATATTTTAAATCAAGAGGATTTTATTAAATCTTTAACTTATGAGACTAAAGATTATAAAACGAATCGTGATAAATTGAAGAAAGAACTTGAAAGATTAACTAAATAGCTGTAAAGCATGGATCATCTTAGAAATAGCATCAAGCTATATTTCTCAGAATTATCTTTGGATAAAATATTCAAAAATAATTCTGAAACCGAAAAATTAGAAACTGAGGAACTAACATTTAGAGACCATGCTCCAAGAGTATCAGATTTCAGCTATAGAACATCCGACGAACTAAATAATCTATATTCAAAATTAGAAGACGACTGGTTCAGGGAACCAAAAAAGCAATACAGTGGAGAAGGAAAATCAATTTTTTATTTATTAACTCATTTTAATGAACAAGTACTGACCGAAATTGAAACCAATCCTTATGTAAAGTATGAACATTTACTCAAATGGCGAGATTTATCGTTCACCCTAGGAGAAGATATATTTACAACCAGTTATCTTGCTTATAGAGATGTTCAAAGCAAAAAAAATAGAGGGTATTTTTCATGGAAATCTACCATAGCAACAGATAATAGACGACTTAGCCAGATCTTAAAAGCCGGTGTAGCTGAAAATCATGCTCATTTCGGAGCTACGGGTCCAACTTTCGAATTAAGTTGGATAGTTCTTATGAATCAATATTACAAAAAAGAGATTCAGGAAAAAATCAGTCTGCTAGCTGAAGAAGGAAAGCTCACACCAAAGTTACAACATAAATATAAAGGTAATGATTTGACTCTGCATGAAATGATCAAGCTGGCGAATGTACTTCGTTTTGAACTTGTAAGAAGATACATTGACATAGAGACTGGAAAAGACATAGGCGCCAATTGTACCAGAAACTTTTTTAATAGCAATTTTTTAACATCATCTCATGAAGTAGAAAGTATCCTACTCAATTTTAGTGAATGTATTGAAAACATAAGGGTATTTAAAGATATTTTTTCACATACATACTATCATGGGAGTACTGATAATAAGATTGATTATGCGATTCCTGATAACTTGCATACTGAGAACAACAAAGAATGCTTCTATTTTGCTGGTGAAAGGATCCTACTGTACAAAAGTTTCTATTATGTATATAAGAAAGATACACCCAAAAAATTGCTTCTTGAACATATACTTCACGCTTATCTCTTAATAAAGAATGTTATAAGACATGAAATAATCCAATCAAATCAAAGATTAGGGTTTGGGAATTTCAAACGATATCAAGACAGAAAAAATCTCTTCATATTACCGGGAAGCATATATGAAAAATTATTCGCCCAGCACGTTTTATTGACAAATGTCAATACTATGAACATTATATCGCACGAACTTAGAATAGGTCCTAACGGTAATGAAGAAAAAATAAATAAGACCATAAAAAATATATTAAAAGCAGAAAACCAACTAGTTTTTCCGTTAAGAAGTACAAGTCTGATTTCTGAAAGTGTAGAAGAATACCTCACTAATAATAGTCAGACTTACAGTGAAAGTACGTTAAGAAATCCAACATTTTTTACCTTACATTTTATCAAATCAAAAGATACCAAGGCTACATTATTAAACCCAGATTCGCAATCCTGCAGAAATAAAAAACTTAGAAATGAGGTAAAAAAGCAAGCTCAGGGTATTGTAAAATTTAGGAACAAATATCCTGACTTTGCCAAGTTTGTAAAAGGTATAGATGCTGCATCTTCCGAAATGAATGCTCGCCCAGAAGTTTTTGCACAAGCATTTAGAATGTTAAAACACCATCAATTGAGAAACAATGAAGCACTGTGGAATGATACTATTGTCAATAATAGATTGAATATTACATTTCATGCAGGTGAAGATTTTTTTGATATTATAGACGGGTTAAGATATATAGATGAATGCCTATGCTTTCTCGGCATGGAAAATGGCGATCGTTTAGGTCACGCTTTAGCACTTGGAATTGACGTTCAAAAATATTTTGAGCTAAAAAGGAACAAACTTCTTATCCCTAAACATATACTACTGGACAATCTGGCTTGGATTTTATCGTCCATAAATAGATATGGCTTAAAAGAGCACTTAAGCGAATCAAATCGTCTTGAAAATTTGTTTAAGGCAATTTATAGCGAGCTCTATATTGCAAATATCCAAAATAGTGAAAGAAGCAAAAATCTTCTTTCACATATTTCATATCATGAATATTATGATGCTTGGATGCTTCGAGGTGACGATCCTCTAGTATATCAAAAGTTTTGTAATGAAAAGAAAAATACGAATAGCAATCAATTTTTTGATAGCCTAACCAATGAAACTTATTGGGAAAGATGCCAATTAAACAATTGCAACCCAAAATTAGTTGGATTGCGACATCGCGAAGAACTTGTACGACTCTATTATGAATATCATTACAACTACATGGTAAAGGTAAAGGGAGAAGAAATAAAGCAATTTGAAATCACAATTCCCTATATAAACTTAGTGCATGATATCCAAAATAAAATGATGGAACAGATCGCGGCTAAAAACATAATGATTGAAACTAATCCTACGTCAAATTATCTGATTGGTCCAATACAAAAATATATTGAGCATCCTATTACCAGATGGTATAATTTAGGACTCGAAACAGATGTAGACATGATCCGATCTTGTCCTCAAATTTGTGTATCTATTAATACTGATGATGCGGGTGTATTCTCAACATCTCTAGAGAACGAATATGCGTTAATGGCAATCGCACTAGAAAAAGAGAAAGATAAATCTGGAAATCCTAAATATAAGCCTAGTATGATTTACGATTGGTTAGACAGAATTCGTCAAATGGGGATCCAACAAAGTTTTATGAATAGATAGCTAAAGGTAAAAAATGAGTATCAAGAATAATTTTTACTCGCTTGAAGAGATTGCTACTTGGCAATCGGAACTTTCAAACGGTGATATAGATCAAAAAATAACATTACCCTCTCTTCAACGCGGCTTTGTGTGGAAACCGCATCAAATGGAAGCCCTATGGGATTCTATTTTAAGAGGATACCCTATCGGATCGCTACTTATGAGCAGTGATGGTAAGGAAACAAAATTTTTGTTAGATGGCCAGCAGCGCTGTACCTCAATAGCACTAGGATTTCATAATCCCATGTCTTTAGTTGAAAAAAAAATATTCGCACTTAGAAAATACCTACCAAGTATCTGGATCGATTTAAAACCGGGACATATTCTTTCTAAAAGCTATCGTTTTTCAATACGCGTGTTAACAAAATCGCATCCTTGGGGATATGATCAAAAAAATAATACCTCAGCCCTAACGATGAGGGATAGACGAGAAGCGCTTGCTTATTTTAAAACGAGAAATCCAAATGTAAAACACTACACAGACTTATTACCATCTAAGATCTCTCCTTGGGATGCTTACTATCCTGTTCCATTATCAATTGTTTTACATGCGAGAAGAACTAGTATTGAACTTTTTACAGAAGATATAAAGAGTCAAATGGCGGATATCTGTATTAGGACCAAACATTCTAAGGACAACGATGTGGATTTTAACCAATTATGTCCCGCTGATTTAGAGCATATTTTTGATGGTGTAGAACGAGCTCTACAACTTACTATACCAGAGATCACGATATCGAATCAAGTGCTTTTAGAGTCAGACAACGATATATCAGAAAGTCAAGACCCAACATTATTTATAAGATTAAATTCCGCTGGTACAGCATTGTCAGGAGAAGAATTGATATATTCTATATTCAAGGCAATGTATCCGTCATCAAAAGATTTGGTTGAGAATATAGGTGCAAGCTACCTTTCACCCAAGAGAATTATAAGCATTTTTTCTAGACTCACCGCGTGCAAGAATAACGACTATACCAGCGTTCCACCAGAATATAATATTAAAACATTCAGAACTTCACTAAGCTCAGTTGAATTTAGAGATGGGTTAAAAGAGTATATAAATCAAGGCGAACTTAGTCTTGCAGAGCAGCTAATTAACTCTGTAGTATTTATACTTTCAAAAGGTAATGTAGATACTGATATACCTACCATTGTTATTAAACAATGGATGGTTACTAATAACGAATTATTCTTATTATTACTTATATATTTAGAATACTACGCTTTAGATCAGTCCAATTTGGATTTTGAGGTTATAAATGACATTAGTTCTGCATATGTTCACCTCCTTTGGTTTTCAAAGGACAAGAAAATCACTACTAAGCTATTTGATATTCTCATTGCAAATAAAGAAGTAAGACAGTCTCCCCCATCATGGCGAGAGGCAATCAACACAATAATTCAAAAAGACCCTTCTCATATTTTACAATTGATAGATCCTGAGTCATGGAGAAAGGTTCTCGTTGATGTTGTTGTAAAACAGCATAAAAATCATAAATATTATGTAGACAAAACAAATAATGAGATAACATACAATCAAATCTCAACATTAGTAGCAAAAGAAAACTATTGGAATGACGAAAGTTTAATAAAAAACCTCTGGGATGACTTTCTAGGAAGAATATTTTGGAATAAGACAATGCTTCTCTACGCTCAGCGCAAATACATAAATGATAAGTTCGGTGAATATAATCAATTTGAAAACATAGAAGATACAAATAGGCCGTGGGATTGGGATCATATTTACCCTAATAGCTGGGTATATAATAAAAACAGAATACATGATCTCGTTAAAGCATGGGTCAACTCAATAGGCAATTATAGAGCATTGTCCTATGATGAAAATAGAAGCGAGAACAACCATGAATCACCTATGGAAAGATTAAATAGTTCCGAAAAAAGGGAAACAAGCTTCGTTTTAGAGAATGATTTTAAATATTGGAATTTAATAGTTTCAAAACGTATTTACGAGGGTAAAGAATTGGATGATTATCTTAATGCCGTAGTAAATAGAACTGTAAATATATATAAAGAATGGTATGTAAATTACTATCAGGCATTGTAAATATTGTTTAGGATTTATTTGTCAACATACCCTTTAAAACCTAATGATAAAGATGTTGCAATCAAAATAAATTTCAGATATACTGTCAATCAAAAATCTATTTATGGATCATAATGTCTATATCAATTTTAGGCTTTTTGAAAATTACGTATTGGTTTTTAAGGTCCTGCTCGCAGGTCTTCAACTCCGACACTGGTTTCGACACAATAAAAAGTAATAAATATATTGTTAGTCGTTTATTCAACAAGCTCAGGTTTTAGCTAACCTCAGAGTGACCGGCGGAGAGTTATTACCGTTAAAAACAACATAGAACTGATGCCTCTTGGGGCTAAAATGTTAAGAAAGAAAAGATGTTAGGAATATAGGCAAGCATATACTCCAGAAGCGCGGATAGTGTTATCCGCGCTTTTTTGTTGTACAAGTTGCATTACTTTTAGAAAATTTCAGTGATGGGATATTGAAATTACTAAAGCTGTATTTACAGAAATAGTCTTAGATGTGACTTTATTTTCTTGGAGGACGAACCGTCCCCATATCACCACCATTATCACCTGGTTGATCAGCTTCTGATGATTGTACCGCTGCCGTTTCTAAGTTTGATTGCGAATTGGACGGCTGTCCGATTCCAAATAAAAAGTATAAAATTAAACTCCACATAAAATTGATTCTTGATTAAAAATTATTATTACTTGCCTTTTGGTGGTCTTGGCGGTATTGGCGTACTTGTTTCACCCCCATTGTCTCCTGGTTCATCAGGTTGATTAGAATCTGTCGATTGTACTATCGCTATTCCCACGCTTGGTTGGGAATTAGACGGCTGACCGATACCAAACAAAAAATATAAGATTAAACTCCACACAGTTAGCTGATTGTTTTTTGATATTAATTACTAATTATGGCTATCCTCTAGGAGGAGGATTCCCTTTATCGCCACCATCACCGTCATCATGGGTATCATCCGTAGTTACATTGACTATAGAACTGTTTGCAGATGAACTTGTATTGGCAGGTTGGCCAATACCAAATAAAAAGTATAAAATTAAACTCCACATATTTGAATGATTACAAGTTTTAAAACAGTAATTATTTTTTAGGAGGAAAAGGGTTTCCTTTATCCCCACCATCACCGTCATCATGGGTATCATCCGTAGTTACATTGACTATAGAACTGTTTGCAGATGAACTTGTATTGGCAGGTTGGCCAATACCAAATAAAAAGTATAAAATTAAACTCCACATAAAATAAAATTTAGATTATTTATAAAATTATTACCATAAGAATATAGCCCGTTTTCGAATATAGACAATTAATGCAATATTTAATTATCCGATTAGAAGTAATTCAATTTTAACCGACTTGTAAGATCGGATCGTGCTTTTCTTGAAAGTATTTGATTTTCCATAATGTTGTTGTTTTTAATTCTTATAAAAAATTAGGCTTCATTCAAGGGCAATTTAGGTAAAAAGCCCCCAATGTAAGCGGTAGAATACAACTACCGAAAAGTTGAGCCGATGGGCAACCATAAAGCGTAAAAAAGCCACATCTCCCGACGTGGCCTTGATAAACATATGAATCACTAGTGGTTTGTCTTTTATTATTGGCAAACCACCAGTTATTGAATACTACTTATAAGAATTGATCGATTTGGACACTTTCCAGTCATTGCCCACACGCTCCAAAGTAACTAGATCAGTTTTGGTGAAGTTTTCAAATTTCAACGTCACTTTAGCGACCATATAGTCTGCCGATTCCTCGATGATATCGGTGCTTACTGTACAGTTTAGCTTTTCGCCTTTTTGTTTTTTCAAGGATTTAACCACTTCACTACGGCTATTGGACTGCGCATTGGTAGCTTGTATCTTTTGATTAAAATCAGCTGCGAATAACTGCTCCACGCCTGCTGATTCTCCCTCCGTAGTTACCGCAACATAGTGCTCTAAAGCGAAATCTGCTGTAGAAAGGTTAATGTTAGCTTTTGCTGCTTTTGCTCCAGGTCCTTCAGCTGCCATAGCGAAAGTAGATACTGCGATTAAAGCTGCTGCTGCGAATGTTTTTACTAATGCTTTCATAATGTCTTTTTTTATTGTGTTAGTTCTGTTGTTCTTATTTGTTGACTCAAAACTACAACACAATACGCCCCTAGCCTATGGGCTTTAGACTAACGATCAGTAAAACTCGGTGAATGGCGGGAATAGGGAGGTGGAAGGGCTTAGAATAACGCACTGAATTTTCGATAATCAGACTATAACAGCTATCTTTAATAGCAAAAGCTTCTACAAGTCCAAATGATTGAAATTGCCCATCAACAATATAAAGTATTAATCTATACCGATCATCAATATACTGTTGAATCCGCCGATAATCTCAGACGCTACAAACGGGTATATGTCGATGATTCTTGCGATCGATATAGCAATGTATCTAACATTGCCATTTTAGTAAAGCATGGTCAAGATGAAGTGGCTAGTGCTATTCTTTGTGATACAGGGGTTTTCACAGGACTGAGCCAATCCTCCTTTATAATCGAAGATCGTGTGCTTTATATTTGCACGGGGAATAAACTGTACTATTTAAATATACCAGACTTAACGCTCAGATGGTCAGGACAAGTAGATTACGTAACAAATTTCAGTGTTCAGAAATTAGAAGATGATTTACTCGTTCATGGTGAACTCGAAATCACAAGAATAACAAAGCTCGGAGAAATAAAATGGCGATTTGGGGGACACGATATCTGGGTAAATAATAATGGTTTCCCTGAGATAACTATACTGCATGACCGGATTAAACTAGTTGACTACCAATCGAATTTTTATGCTATCGGATTTGATGGAAATACTATTTTCTAAAAAAGCAGAGAATTATACAGCGGCAGTCATCTATTCATTTGATAAAATCATAGGGTCAGCAAAACTAGCGAATGAAAAAGGAAGGCAACTGATTTTGAAATAGGGGGCAACAATGGAATTTATACAAAAAAGCCACGTCTCACAACATGGCTCTACAACATATATATTTATTTGAGATGGCTCTTATTTATACGAATTAATTGATTTGGATACTTTCCAGTCATTGCCCACACGCTCCAAAGTAACCAAATCTGTTTTGGTGAAGTTTTCAAATTTCAACGTCACTTTAGCGACCATATAGTCTGCAGATTCCTCGATGATATCTGTGTTTACTGTACAGTTTAGCTTTTCGCCTTTTTGCTTTTTCAAGGATTTAACCACTTCGCTACGGCTGTTACTTTGTGCATTGGATGCTTGGATCTTTTGATTAAAATCAGCTGCAAATAACTGCTCTACACCTGCTGATTCGCCCTCCGTGGTTACCGCAACATAGTGCTCTAAAGCGAAATCTGCAGTGGAAAGGTTAATGTTAGCTTTTGTTGCTTTTGCTCCTGGTCCTTCAGCTGCCATAGCGAAAGTAGATACTGCGATTAAAGCTGCTGCTGCGAATGTTTTTACTAGTGTTTTCATAATGTCTTTTTTTATTGTGTTAGTTCTGTTGTTCTTATTTGTTGACTCAAAACTACAACACAATAGGCTCCTAGCCTATGGACTTTAGACTAACGCTCAGGAAAACTCGGTGAATGACAGGAATGGGGAGGTAAAGAAAAAAGTTTATAGTAATAGTACTCCCCCTTAAGACAACCACTTACCAAGATAGACTATAAACATAATCATACACATAATTACAACTCCCCACATTCCGATATAGTTAGAAGGATTGGAACCTTGGTGACCACTATCATGAGAAAAAGGATTTTTTTCACTTTTCAAAAAAATCAAATAGAGAAGGCCTCCAACAACAAAGAATAGCATGGCTGTAATTAAATCATTATTAAACATCATTATTTTCCTTTCATAATTAACATTGGATAAAAACATTAGATTTCATAAAGTAGTTACCAATTTAACCCTCATTATGCTTAAATTAGAGACTCTCAGAGCGCGGCCTATCATTTATTAATTCAAAAAAACGAAAGTAATAAGTCATAAAACGCGCTAATCTTGTATTGTTAAAAGAAAAACTCAAGCAGCTTTCGCCCGATATACAAAACAGTCCATAGGATCATTCCCCCCACAATAGTAATAAAGAAATGTGTGACTATGGGAATAATAGCTCCGTATATACCCTGAAAATATTCTCCATTTAATTGTGCTGCCTTTTGTCCGGTATAAGCCATTACCGATGCAATTAATGTAAAAGGTAATAGACCAAAAAACAGTTGCCAAAAAAATGCGGCAAACGATAATGTTGATTTAGCCAAGATTTGAAAATACGCTTTCATAAAATAATTATCTCAATATTCTTAAATAGCTAAAGATAAATATTTCCTTAAGTTATCAGCCATCACAGCTATATCAAAAGCTTTTAAAATTCCCAATGATTGAAATCATCAGGCCCTTTTGACGTAAAAAAGCCATATCTCCCGACATGGCCTTAAATAAACATATGATTCACTAGTGGTTTGTAGTCTGCCTGAGCTGACAAACCACTAGTTATTAGATACTATTTATACGAATTGATTGATTTGGATACTTTCCAGTCATTCCCCACATGCTCCAAGGTAACTAAATCTGTTTTGGTGAAGTTTTCAAACTTTAGAGTCACTTTAGCGACCATATAGTCAGCTGATTCTTCTAAGATGTCGGTGCTTACTGTACAGTTTAGCTTTTCGCCTTTTTGTTTTTTCAAGGATTTAACCACTTCGCTACGGCTGTTAGACTGCGCATTTGTTGCTTGGATCTTTTGATTGAAATCAGCCGCAAATAACTGCTCTACACCTACCGATTCTCCCTCCGTAGTTACCGCTACATAGTGCTCTAAAGCGAAGTCTGCTGTGGAAAGGTTAACGTTTACTTTTGTTGCTTTTGCTCCAGGTCCTTCAGCTGCCATAGCAAATGTTGATACTGCGATTAGGGCTGCTGCTGCGAATGTTTTTACTAAAGTTTTCATAATGTCTTTTTTATAGTGTTAGTTTATCTGTTCTTATTTGTTGACTCAAAACTACGACACAATAGACTCCTAGCCTATGGGCTTTAGACTAATAGACCGGAAAACTCGGTGAATGGCGGGAATGGGGAGGTGATTGCACCGACGATATATAATAAACAAATAACAATCTAAATATCACTATTATCAGCCTGTTCAAATAATTCGTGTAACTTTTGTTGAAGTAGCTTTTTATCCGGTAATTGTGTTTTATATTCCGCGACTACTGTGGGTGAAAGACTGCGGCTCAAAGCATACTCAACCACCTCACTATCTTTATCTTTACATAATAGAACACCAATACTTGCGTTCTCATTGGATCGCTTAACGTCTCGGTCAAGAGCCTCTAGATAAAAATTCAACTGACCAAGATGCTCGGGCTTGAATTTATCTACTTTTAATTCAAATGCCACTAAGCACTGTAATCCTCTATGAAAAAAAAGTAGATCAATATAAAAGTCAGAGTTGCCCACTTGTACTTTATATTCTTGGTCAATAAATAGAAAGTCTCGCCCTAGCTCAAGAATAAAATCTTTCATCTGACGAAGCAGCCCTTTTTGAAGATCCCCTTCATTATAGGATTCTGGTAAATTTAAAAAGTCAAAAACGTAGCTATCTTTAAACGCTTTATTAATGTCTACTTCAAATTCTCTCGGCAGTGACGAGAGTTTTACATTTCCAATCATTGTGCGTTCAAAGACAGAACTATTAATCTGTCGCTCCAACTCCCTGGAACTATATTTTTCCTCGATAGTTAGCTTCAAATAAAATTCCTTTTCTTCAACTGTCTTGGTACGACTAAAAATTAAAACATTATTTGTCCAACTCAATTCTCTCGTCAATGCCGAGAGTCTTTCACTACTGCGATAAGTTTCGTAAAACTGTTTCATTCGCCAAAGATTCTTATCTGAAAAACCTTTCAATTCAGGTTCATGCTGCTTAATAAAAAAAGCCAATTCTTTGACGACCGACTGTCCCCATTCGGAAGTTTCAATCCGCGCGCTAATATACTTTCCAATACGCCAATATAAATTCATTAATTCCGTATTAACTGCCTTAATAGCTTTAGATTGAGATTCTTTAATAAGCTGAATTATTTCTACAAAACGCTGTTCCATGTACAAAGGTTTATTTCTCAAATATATAGAAATCTAAAAAAATTAGCAATCAAAAGAGAATCTTATTATCAGAAAAAACACCACATCAATCGATGTGGTGTCATAACATGATATATTTATTTAAGATGGCTCTTATTTATACGAATTGATCGATTTGGATACTTTCCAGTCATTGCCCATACGCTCCAAGGTAACGAGATCTGTCTTGGTAAAATTCTCAAATTTCGAAGTCACTTTAGCCACCATATAGTCTGCTGATTCTTCTAAGATGTCGGTGCTTACTGTACAGTTTAGCTTTTCGCCTTTTTGTTTTTTCAGAGATTTGATAACCGATTCACGGTTATGAGACTGTGCATTGGTAGCTTGGATCTTTTGATTGAAATCAGCTGCAAATAACTGCTCTACACCTGCTGATTCGCCCTCCGTAGTTACCGCAACGTAGTGATCGAGCGCCAAGTCTGCTGTGGAAAGGTTAATGTTTGCTTTTATTGCTTTTGCTCCATGTCCTTCAGCCGCCATAGCGAAAGTTGATACTGCGATTAGGGCTGCTGCTGTGAATGTTTTTACTAATGATTTCATAATGTCTTTATTTTATTGTGTTAGTTCTGTTGTTCTTATTTGTTGACTCAAAACTACAACACAATACGCCCCTAGCCTATGGGCTTTAGACTAATGGTCTAGAAAACTCGGTAAATGGCTGGAATAGGGAGGTGAAAAAATCAGCTTGGTCAATTTGTAAATTGATATCGAACACCTGGCTAGAGACCAGTATTAGATAGAAGATACTGATTGCTATAATTGATCCTCATTTTTATATTTAATTAATATACCCGGATAGTCATATCTATTACAAATTGACTCCAAATATTCTTCAAATCTTTTTGTATTTTCTCTTTTATCTTCTAGAATTAAAGCTGGCAGATATTCCAAATCATCCAAAAAATCGAACATGACTTCATTTGACACCTTTTCAAAAGCCATCAATCTAGCACGTATAATTAAATCATGGATTGCCAAAATAGCATCTCTTAACTTTTTCTCATCTACCATAATATAGCATCCTTACAAATTTAAAATTATCGGCTTATTCTTCATCTCACACCAATCATCTAACATACTTAGCTGCACTAAAATCTCTATTTGAACCTATTTTTAATTCTTTTTTATACATGAATACAAATAGCCCACTCTATACGAGTCATTTGTTGATAAAATTTAGATTTTTCAGGCTCTTTGCTTTTCGAAGAACTTAACTTCCTCGAGATTCCCAAATACAGTTGTTATCTCAACTTCAAAAAATGTTTTTCGATTACGATCATCCTCAACATCAACTTTAAAAATAGTAGTGGAAAACGGCGAACCTGTAGAAAAATGAGGTCTAACTTTAAATTCTGATTTACCTAAAGTTAGTTTACTTATTTTCTTATAACCAACAAGTTTATATTTATTTTCAATAAGATAAATCTCTACATGATCTTGGAATAACCTCCTTAATCTGTATTTACTTCGATATGTAGCTAATATAAAAATTGCTATAAACATTATGGGTACTAATACAAAATCAAACCTTATCATATAATAAACAATCTCATGAAAAACCAATTTTTAAACTAACATCTCCTCAGAAAGATAAGTAAAAATCCAGTTTCTTTATCTTGCAGTCTAAAAACTTATAAATATTTCCATTCTTGACGACATCAAATTTTCATTCATACAATTTTGGTCATAAGGTGCTTGGATCTTTTGATTAAAATCGGCTGCGAACAACTGATCTACACCTCCCGATTCGCCCTCCGTAGTTACCACAACCTTGTCTCGCTCTGGAGAAACGTTACAGATTTAACCATAAGTCCTAAATACATGGAAATTTAGAGCGTGAATCGGATTATGAATTAAACAGTAATACTTGTATATTCATCAAAAGTAAATCTATTCGAAATCATAAATATGCTATTAAAGCGGAGTAGACTAAATCATAAATAAGCCATGTCAAAATTATTTCTTTGTGTCTTAACGAACTTCTTATTGTACAATTATGGTATAGCCCAGATTAATTGTACTTCACTACTTAAAAAAAAGTTTGAGAATAAAAGCTATTCTCCGGCCGAACTAGACAGCTTAATCAAAGATTTCTCCAAACTAAGAGCATGCGGACTCGACTCTGTCGCACTAGAAATTGCAACAACTTCGCCCGGAGTATTTAATACATTGATAGCTCCTCCAATGCAAGAGCCCAACAAGCTGATTACGTATAGCGAGGTATTCAATAAAATAAAAGAATTCAAAGCGTCGCCTGAATACCCATCCATATTGAAATTTCATATTGCCAACAAAACATTAAGGTCACGTACGGTTAATCTGAAAGAATGGTCAAAGGACAGTTTATTATTTATTGATATTTTTGAATGGGACAGATCAGCAACCGAAAAAGGTGAATTGGATTCCTTTTATAATTTTATGAAGGAAAATAAAATCGGTGAGATAACTTATTACCAAGCTTGGGCCATTTTTAAAAATCAGCAAAGGCTAATGACTCCCACAAAACCACAGAAAAAAATACTTTGGGATGATAACCAGGACAGCACTCTTGCGGAGGTGATACAGGCAGCTAAAGAACAAAACAAAAGGGTCATTCTCTATTTTTCCAGTTGGACTGACATCACAAGCAGAAAGCTAGAGGCTGAACTAATGTATCTAAGTGACGATAACATACTAAAATATATCCGCAGTAAATTTGTTTTTGTATCCATCCTTATTGACGACCGAAGTAAACTGACAACAAAGGAATTGCAACAGGATTCAAATTTTGTAAAAAACGCTGATAATAGAGGCGCGAAAAATCGAAATATCCAAACTTATTATACACATTCAAAAAAAATACCTTATTTCATTATGCTAGATGAAACAGGTAAAATTCTCAAATCATTAAGTGAGAATATAACTAAAAAGACGCTTGATAAATTTTTAGAGTAAAAAGCCAGATCTCGCGACCTGGCTTTAAACTAAACTTAAACATATGATTCACTAGTTGTCTGCTACCGAGCAGACAACTAGCTATTAAATACTATTTATACGAATTGATCGATTTGGATACTTTCCAGTCATTCCCCACACGCTCCAAGGTAACTAAATCTGTTTTGGTGAAGTTCTCAAATTTTAGAGTCACTTTAGAAACCATATAGTCTGCCGATTCCTCGATGATATCTGTGCTTACTGTACAGTTTAGCTTTTCGCCTTTTTGTTTTTTCAATAGTTTAACCACTTCGCTACGGCTGTTAGACTGTACATTGGCAGCTTGGATCTTTTGATTAAAATCAGCTGCAAATAACTGCTCTACACCTGCTGATTCTCCCTCAGTAGTTACCGCTACATAGTGCTCTAAAGCGAAATCTGCTGTAGAAAGGTTAATGTTAGCTTTTGTTGTTTTTGCTCCAGGCCCTTCAGCTGCCATAGCGAAAGTTGATACTGCGATTAAAGTTGCTGCTGCGAATGTTTTTACTAATGCTTTCATAATGTCTTTATTTTATTGTGTTAGTTCTGTTGTTCTTATTTGTTGACTCAAAACTACAACAAAATACGCCCCTAGCCTATCGGCTTTAGACTAACGATCGGGAAAACTCGGTGAATGGCGGGAATGGGTAGGTGAATATTTGCTTATCTTTAAGAAAACATTTTAATATGGTTGACTTAGCCCGTAGAAAGGTACTTGCGTATCATTTAAGACATTTAGTTGTCGGGCTTATTAGCAATGATGAGTTTGAGGAGGAAATACTAGACAATGTATCCTTTGGTTATCTTCCTGAACATTATTATTCTTCAAAACAAGCCAAATTTGATGATCCTATCATAAGACCAATGCTCGAATTAAGCTGGTGTTTATATAGCGACTTAGAAAATCATAAACTTACTGGTAAACACCAACTTTCTGATGGAGACCTGAAAAATATTGCTCGGTTTATTTTATTCCTAAATTCGGATTTTGAGTACGAATGGCCTTACTTTGATCGTATGAATCCGCTATTACGGTTTTCATTGAAAGACTTGTTATTTACTGTCCTTAGCTTAGGACAACATTATAACGTAAAACTAAATGAGAGGAAAGAGCAGTTTGAAGAATTTAAGCTTTCAGGGGATCATGAACTATGGCCATTTATAAGCAAAGAACAATACGAACAGCAATTGAGAAAGCAACCATTTTTAAGAGGCATAAATTCAATAAAATCCAACTAAGGGCGTAAATTACATTCGTATTCTCCTTTACCTGCTTTCAGCATAGCAAAAGCTTCTACAAGTCCAAATGATTGAAATTGCCTATCAACGATATAAAGTATTAATCTATACCGATCACCAATATACAGTTGAGTCCGCCGATAATCTCAGACGCTACAAACGGGTATTTGCCCAGCTAAGTTTCGTTACGCACTGCGTTACGGATTGGAAATTCTCTACGCGCTGCGTAGAGGATTGGTCGAAGTCGGGGAAGGTCTGGTAAAAATGCCGCATATTCCGTAAATTGGCTGCTGAAAAACCTTTTCCTAATGTAACTGACAAATACTTAGAAAGGCCTGATATCAAGTATGACAAACTGCGAAGCATTAAAAAAGAATGGGATGCAATCCGATTTCTTTTTTAACTTGGTTTGGCATATCTTTATGCTAGTGATTCCAAAACGGAATGCCATATAACCTCCATGTGGATTTGATCCATAAGTCTTATTTATATACACAATTGTGTAATATTTTGATTTTTTTTAATCATAAAAGAAATAAATACTATATTCACTACTAGTGTTTTTACTGAAAAAATGCATTTATTTCATGGATAGCCAAAATAATAAATTTAACCAATTAAAATTATGTATAGAATTTTAAAGGTGTTTACCTTGCTAATTTTATTTTTCTCTTGTAAGCATATCGAAACTTATGAAGGGTCATCTGATGATGAGGTTGTTCTTGCGTTTGATAAAGTGAAACAGAGTTCAATCAAAAGGGATATTAGTTATCTGCCGCGATGGCAAGAACGGATTGAATTTGAGGGCAGTTATTATATTCCTTTAAATACAGATAAAAGAATATACTCCTTTACGCCTGATAGTGTAAAATATTCTTTGGTAGATAAAATTTGGCTAAAGGCAAATAAACAGGGGGATGTATGGAGTTTTACCAAATTGATCGTGTTACCTAATGATATCCAAAACAGTAGAGCTTCGGGTTTGTTTATCTATGAAGATTGGCAAACGGGAGCATTGAGTTATGAAGGATATATCGAAGATAAGCTTTTTAGTCCCATTACCTATAAGGTTAACCTCAGAATGACAGCATATGGCAAGAAAGCAATGAATAACCCTAATATTCCTTGTCAAACTGTACCATTTCAAGTTTGTGCAGGAATAGGAGGACCATATGAGTCATGTACAACTCATTATGAGACTATTGGCAACTGTAATGACGGAGGTGGAGACACAGGTCATTATGGCGGAGGTGGAAATAGTGGTGGAGGTAATCATGGTGGAGGTGGTGGTAGCACTCCTCCTATTATTCCTCCCGATAAAGATGATGACGATGATGACAAAGAAATTATAGATTCTTTGCAGGGATATCCTTGTGCACAACAAATACTAGCAATGTTGCCTTATTTAAAAAGTGATATATCAGATTTAATAGATCAAACTTTTAATGGAAGCACTGAGAATGGCTTTAAAAATTTAAAATTTTCAGCGGTTAATGCGAATATTATTGGTCAAAAAGTTGACGGTGATGCAGGAGGAAATATTTTAAGCCCGACAATTAGGTTGAACAAATATGTCTTGGAAAATAGTTCCCAGGAATATGTTGTCGCAACAATGATTCATGAAGCGCTTCATGCTTACCTAAATTTTTCAAAGCAATCTTTAGGAAGCGAAGCTTTTCAACAACAATTTCCATCCGTGACCGAATATTATGATGCTAACAGTAATCGAACATTGTATTTAATAAATCAAAGCCACTCTAGTTATGGCCCATTTGTCAATGCAATTAAAAATGCTATTTTAAATTATAATCCACAATTTGATCCGCAAAAGGCTTATGCCTTAGCTTTGATGGGTGTCGTTACTAGATCTTCTATGTCCGAACAAGAAATCAGAATTAATGATCAAGAGAGAAATAGAAAAACAAACCCATTAGGCAGTGGTACACTCTGTGATCCAACTAAATTATAATATTATGTATACTAGAACTCCTTTAATAATATGCTTGTTAACATTTTTCCTCAAAGGATACTCTCAAGATTTTCGCTATATCATATTGGATAATTTGAGGGATAAGAGTAAAATTACCAACTATACACTTCGAGTTAGGGATCTGTATGATTATGATGGATCAATAGAGCTGTTTAATATTCGACCAAACCCAATCGCTTCTTTACCCAAGACATATTCTGATGTCCTTATTCTTTGTTCGGTATTGCCTGATTTTGAATCCAGTGAAAATTGGTCTTCAATTGATTCGACAGATCTTAAAACAAATATAATTTCCTTTCAAGAACTTCTTGAGGATGTAACTTCTAGTTTGAATATTCTTGATATGCAAATAAAAAAGGACACAAAATTTTTACACAAATATCAGGTTGTAAAGAAAGTTGGTGATCAGTATCTCGTCAGTAAAAAGTGTCTTGTAGAATTTTATGCAATCAGAGAATATCCTAGTAATTATAACATTCCCTATGCGACTATTGATACAACCCAAAAGAAAGTAAGTATAAGGGATATGAAGAATGTTTTTGAAGGCCTTCTTCAAGAAAAAAAAGTATTTCCTCTGGACATTCACGAATTGCCAACTTATTTAGATGATAATTTAAGAGTAAGGCGAGAATACCTAACATCTATTTTTAAACTAAAGGATGATACGGCATATAAATTTTGGACGTTTACAGATTGGAGTATTACCGATGGCTGGAATGTTGATAGAGGGATAGATCGTTTTATTTACATTCCTAATAAGGGGATTGTTGGTGGATCTTATGATTTTTATTTTCATTTCTTAAATAGGATTCACGATAGCAATAAATGGTTCAAAAATATATTGAATGAGAATGTGATGATCGCAGAGGAATTTAAATGATGTTGAGAGACTTAATCAATAAGTAAACCCCACTCACAAAACTCTCCAAGTTTCAATTGAGTGGGATCGCTAAGTAGATGTAGGTTCCAATTTGAGGCTTTTAGCGAAGCAAGTTTTCCTTTTTCTTGGTAATATAACAGTTTGGAATTCTTTATCCAGGCATAATACCCACTGAGATTGGAAATCAAACAAGATTTGTATTGGAACATTCAGCCTATGGTACTTTGCTTGAGGATTTAAAAAAGGCAAAAAAAATTTTAACCCAAATATAAGCGATTACGATGCAATGGCTCTTGCAAAAGGTGGAGTTATTAAAGATTTAAATTCAGTTGAATTATCAGTCAATTATGCACATAAAAAAGGAACTTCAGGGACAAAATGCAATTAAGCTTTTGTTTCTTTTCATACTGCTACTAATATGCCTTTATAAAACTCAGGCACAGACAAAATATTTTCTTTTAGAGGATACTTCTGAGAATTATAAAGTTCATCAAGTTACCATGTCTGCCAAGGAGTTATATGGAATTGATGCAAAGGTCGAATGCTTCAATATATTGTATGATGGATATGCTTTAGATAAGAAAGCATTCAAAAAAGGTTATGATCAAAATCTGATCCTATTTTCGGTTCTCCCTGATCTGGAAGGAAAGGAAACCTGGAAAGAAATAGCATTGGATTCTATTCAAAAGTCTATAATCAAATTTGGTACCTTAAACAATTTATTTGAATCACATACATATTCATTATTCTTTAACAAATATGGTAGTAAGACAAAATTTCTAAATGAATATAAAATTATTGTAAACAGAAAGGGCAAATTTTACGTACCAACAACTTGTTTATTACAGTTCTATGCGATAAGGAACCGAGCAGAAATATTTACAAATCCGTTTGGCACCATAAACACTGATTTACATGAAATTTCAATAAAAGAGGTGGAAAAGATATATATGGACAGGTATCCCTATAGCGAATTTCCATTATATGGCATAGGTGAATCTCCTTACAGAATTATATCTTTTGACCGGCTTAGGGACAGACGAGAATACCTGTCAAAAAAGATTAATTTGAAAACGGGTGAAATTGGATATCAGTTTTGGACATTTACAGATTGGTACGAGCATTCTCATAATTATGAATTAGAGCGGGGCATTGATCGTTTCCTATATACACCCGGAAAAGGAATTATTGGCGGTTCATTCGACTTCTATTTTTATTTCAATAGAAAAAAATTGCCAATAAAATATATCGACTTCTTGAATAATATTAAAGAGGAAAAGGTTATGATGGGTGATGATTTTAAATAAGAAATAAAATCCCACTCACCAAATCCTCAAAGTTTCAAGTGAGTGAGATTTTATTTTTATTGATTATAAAGACGTAAGATATTATCAGCCCTTGTTTCAAATGTATTATTTCATTCCGCAAGGGAGTGTAACCCCAACTGTGTCATAGAGTTAAAACTTAAAAACCTCTTTCGAGTTTGAGCCTATCCCCAAATCTAATATATAAAGTTGGGATATGATCAAGCCCCAGTTATGCATTGGCATCGTCCATTTTTTTGCGATATCCTCTATGGTCAACCATACCTTGCACGGCTATTGCCTTGCTGTTCTTGCTCCACAATACGCTTACCGATCTGCCAATAGGTGTGCACCATAATGGTAATAGGTCTTCTAATAATTTTACTTATAAAATTGATCTTGACTTTTCGATTAAAAGCAATTTCCAAGCATCTAAGAAGGTTTTTGGGGAATCTAATTACAGGCTCTTCTAATAAAATCGCCTATTCTTTCTACTTATCTTACTCCTAACTTTTCGATTGAAAAATGGGTTTAAAGTAATTAAAAAAACATTTATGCTTGATTTTTCTCCTAATTCTTCTCCTAATCATTTATTTTCCCTACTTAATTATGCTAATTGAGTAGTACTAGCTACAGTTATCCTCGAGGCACTTCGCTATTTTAAATAAAACATAAAAAAGCCAGATCTCGCGACCTGGCCTTTAAACTAAACTTAAACATATGATTCACTAGTGGTTTGTAGTCTGCCTGAGCTGACAAACCACTAGTTATTAAATACTATTTATACGAATTGATCGATTTGGATACTTTCCAGTCTTTGCCCACACGCTCCAAAGTAACCAGATCAGTTTTGGTGAAGTTCTCAAATTTTAGAGTCACTTTAGCCACCATATAGTCTGCTGATTCCTCGATGATATCAGTGCTTACTGTACAATTCAACTTCTCTCCTTTTTGCTTTTTCAGAGATTTGATGACCGCTTCACGGTTATGAGACTGCGCAGTTGTAGCTTGGATCTTTTGATTAAAATCGGCTGCAAATAACTGCTCAACTCCTGCTGATTCTCCCTCCGTAGTTACCGCTACATAATGCTCTAAAGCGAAATCTGCTGTGGAAAAGTTAACGTTTGCTTTTGTTGCTTTTGCTCCAGGTCCTTCAGCTGCCATAGCGAAAGTTGATACTGCGATTAAAGCTGCTGCTGCGAATGTTTTTACTAATGCTTTCATAATGTCTTTTTTATTGTGTTAGTTTTTAGTTCTTATTTGTTGACTCAAAACTACAACACAATACGCCCCCGGCCTATGGGCTTTAGACCAACGAACTATAAAACTCGGTGAATGGCGGGAATGGGGAGGTGAAAAAAAAGTAGATCAATATAAAAGTCAGAGTTTCACACTTGTACTTTATATTCTTGGTCTATAAATAGGAAGTCTCGCCCTAGCTCAAGAATAAAATCTTTCATCTGACGAAGCAGCCCTTTTTGAAGATCCCCTTCATTATAGGATTCTGGTAGATTTAAAAAGTCAAAAACGTAGCTATCTTTAAACGCTTTATTAATGCCTACTTCAAATTCTCTCGGCAGTGAAGAGAGTTTTACATTTCCAATCATTGTGCGTTCAAAGACAGAACTATCAATCTGTCGCTCCAACTCCCTGGAACTATATTTTTCCTCGATAGTTAGCTTCAAATAAAATTCCTTTTCTTCAACTGTCTTGGTAAGACTAAAAATTAAAACATTATTTGTCCAACTCAATTCGACACAATAAGCCTCTAGCCTATGGGCTTTAGACTAACGCTCAGGAAAACTAGGTGAACTGCGGGAATGGAGAGAAAGAAATATAAAGCACAAACCATACAAATACTAAAATTAAATAATAAATAAAGAGAATTAATAGTCAATATTTATTTAATTTGCACTCGATTTCACTACAAATACAAAAACTTATTTGGCAACACAAATAAGTCTTTATATACCACAAAAATCAATTGAATTATAACATATAAATGCTTCATTCATTCAAAATTTCTTCGTATTTACTTTTACTGTGCTTTTTATTTAATTCATGCAAAAAAAATGAAGAGACTGTCATTGCCGAACCTGTAAAAATTGTCATTAAACCAGATGAAGTTTACTTAAAACGTGAAATACAATTTTTAGGGGCCAGGCTGTCCGCTGAGATACAGAATCTGCCGGTAGGTGACTCAGATGAAATAAACTGGACAGTCGAGAACACAAGAATTGCAAGTTTAACACAAAATCCAGAAACAAAGGAAGCTTCAGTATGGCCTGAAGGAGCTGGTGAAACATATGCAATAGCAACCCTTGCGAATGGCAAGGCAACAGCGAAAGTAAAAATCATTGTAACAGATGCCAATGACTACAAGTTTAGGTTAGTACTAAAGGACAAAGGAACATCTTCTCATACGTTGAATAATCCTGAAACATTCTTATCAGAGAAGGCTATCCAGCGGCGGCAGAAACGAAACATCGCAATCGACAATTCCGATCTTCCGATTTCGGAGGACTATTTAAATCAAATTGAAAAGATAGGATGTAAAATTGTCTCCAAAAGTAAATGGCTAAATACCGTCACGGTACATTGTGTAGATTATTTCCTTATTGACAACTATAAAAATCTCCCCTTTGTGCACTCCGCAGAAAAAGTATGGGAAGGACCTAGGGAAAACTTGACCGAGAAAGGAAAGTATAAAGATATCCCGCAAAGGGTATCCAACAATACCCCTAATAATAAATTGGACTATGGCGGAGCTGCCTCCAATATAAGCATAAATAATGGCCAGGTGCTTCATGAGAATGGTTTTAAAGGAGCAGGTATCGATATTGCTGTCATCGATGCCGGTTTTTTGAATCTTAAAAATAACCCAGCTTTTAAAAATGTGAATATCAAAGGTGCTAAATCTTTTGTCTATGAAAACGATGATCCATATGCGATCGATATTCACGGAGTTTGGGTAAGCTCCTGTATGGCTGTCAACCAACCTGGAACATATGTGGGTACCGCACCGGAGGCAAATTACTGGCTGCTTCGCTCAGAAGATCAATCATCTGAACAGCACGTTGAAGAGGACTACTGGGCCAGCGCGGCTGAATTTGCGGACAGTGTTGGTGTAGATATCATTAATTCGTCACTTTACTATGGTCCAAAAAGTTTCTACAATCCTGCCTATAAATTTGAAGAGATGGATGGAAAGACCACATTTGCCACCAGGGCTGCTAACATAGCAGCCAGTAAAGTTATCTTGATTGTCAATTGTGCTGGCAATGACAGAACCTGGGTAGGGAGTCCGGCCGACTCTCCTCATGTACTTACAGTAGGTGCGGTATTTAATGATCGTGACGTAGCATATTTTACATCTTGGGGAGTGACAGTAGATGGTAGAATGAAACCGGATGTTATGGCCCTAGGTGAAGGAGCATGGGTAATCGGGAAATCAGGCGCCGGTGAACTACGTAGTGGAACCTCCTATTCGAGTCCTATACTTTGTGGTTTAGCCGCCTGTTTATGGCAAGCTTATCCGCAATTGAGCAATAAAGAACTAATGGATGTAATACGCAAATCAGGAGATCGAATCAATACCCCGATTATCCCTTATGGTTATGGTATTCCTGACATGAAGAAAGCAATGGAAATGGCAAAAGAGATCAAAAAATCAAGAAACCTTTAATAGGGATATTAAAGCTACGGGGAGTAATGACTCAAAAAAGCCAGATCTCGCGACCTGGCTTTTAAACTAAACTTAAACATATGATTCACTAGTGGTTTGCCTTTTTATGACTGGCAAACCACCAGCTATTTGATACTACTTATACGAATTGATTGATTTGGATACTTTCCAGTCATTCCCCACACGCTCCAAGGTAACTAAATCTGTTTTGGTGAAATTCTCAAATTTCAACGTCACTTTAGCCACCATATAGTCTGCCGATTCCTCGATGATATCAGTACTTACTGCACAATTCAACTTCTCGCCTTTTTGCTTTTTCAATAGTTTAACCACTTCGCTACGGCTGTTAGACTGCGCATTTGTTGCTTGGATCTTTTGATTAAAATCAGCTGCGAATAACTGCTCTACTCCTGCTGATTCTCCCTCAGTAGTTACCGCTACATAGTGCTCTAAAGCGAAGTCTGCTGTTGAAAGGTTAATGTTAGCTTTTGTTGTTTTTGCTCCTGGTCCTTCAGCTGCCATAGCGAAAGTTGATACTGCGATTAAAGCTGCTGCTGCGAATGTTTTTACTAATGCTTTCATAATGTCTTTTTTATTGTGTTAGTTCTGTTGTTCTTATTTGTTGACTCAAAACTACAACACAATAGTCTCCTAGCCTATGGGCTTTAGACTAACGATCAGTAAAACTCGGTGAATGGCGGGAATAGGGAGGTGGAAGGGCTTAGAATAACGTACTGAATTTTCGATAATCAGACTATAACAGCTATCTTTAATAGCAAAAGCTTCTACAAGTCCAAATGATTGAAATTGCCCATCAACAATATAAAGTATTAATCTATACCGATCACCAATATACTTTTGAATCCGTCGATAATCTCAGACGCTACAAACGGGTATATGTCGATGATTCTTGCGATCGATATAGCAATGTATCTAACATTGCCATTTTAGTAAAGCATGGGGATTGGGAACAGATGATGCACATGGCTTATATGAAAAATTTGGATTCACCCCGCTGTCTAACCCAGCGAAAATGATGGAAAAAATAAACAAATAAACTACAAATATGATCATTGAAGGCCAAATAATAAACCGTCCTTATTCTGGTGAATACGATGAGAGAATCTATGATAATACTAGCTCATGGAATTCTCAGAATTGGACATATATCAAATTTACAAATGATGATTATTCAGAATGGTGCGGTGTCTTTAGAGGTCTTCCGAAAGCCGTATCGATTTCATCGATAAAAAATATTATCTTGGTTTTGACCTCAGATTATCTATATCAGCTTAGTATCAATGGAGATCTAGTGGATCTAGAAGAACAGTCAGACTATCGAAACTTAACCGCAACACCTCTTGGAGACTTTCTCTTATCAGACTATTATAATGTTATTAGGATCATCAATAGTATACAACATTGGGAGCAAATTTCAAGCCCAATTGAAATGGACAATATCAGATTCAAAACTTGGAATGGACCAATACTTGAGTTTACCTGTGATGAATTTTGTAATTGGGACAGGCACTTAAATATGAGCTATAATAGCGAAACAAATAAAATTGAAATAAAGAATGAGAGCACCTGATTTTGAAATTGACGGCAAGAATGGAATTGTTTCTAGATCATTCAACAATTTAGCTATAAACAGCTTTGCCGAAGCTTGTAAATGGGTAGAAAGCCTTGAGTATAGACGAAACAATGATAAAAATAGTAAATTGGTTTTGTTTGATGAGTTATGTGGAACTTGCAGTACAAAACATGCACTATTGAAAAGATTGGCTGAGGAAAATGGGAACAAAAGCCTAAGTCTTCTATTAGGCATTTTCACCATGAATAGCAATAATACCCCTAAAATAAAGGATATCCTAGCCAAATATAATCTAAAAGATATCCCGGAGGCCCATAATTATCTGCGAAATCATAATTACATGTTGGATTTTACAGGCATTAGTGTTGACGAGACTGAGTTTGAACTGGATCTTTTAGAAGAAGTCGAAATCAGCCCTGATCAAATCACTGACTACAAAGTTCAATATCATAAGGAATTTTTATCGCGCTGGATCGAAACCAATAAGATCCCATATCCATTAAATGAGCTCTGGAAAATACGGGAGGAATGTATTGCAGCACTAGCACAGAATTAAAAAGAGACTTAAAAACAAAATTACATACAGCAGGATTACTTACCAGCCTATTAAATAAAAAGACAAACGATATCATGATAACAAACGTAGCTCCCTGAAGAATAAAATATTGAAAGAAAAGATTAATCCGAGATCTTCCAATCAGTCTTTTCATAAAAAAAATCACAGGTTTCATCCAAAACAATATTGATCCTGTTTCCAACTTTTTTTATTTCTAGCTCATTTGAAACCGTCCCACCTGAATTGCTTAACACTAATACTGTTCTAAAAATCTCATATTCTATACGATACTCTCCACTTCCCCAGTAAGAACTTCTATATTTATTTTCATCAAGCAAAGTAAGCATATCGTCCCTATTTGGTAAATCCCCCATAGCAGTACAAGCGTAATATTTAAAATAATATTTCCCTACAATCATCGAATGAGTAATTAACCGTGAATATACGATTGCCAAAACCAATAAAAATACAATAAATAAGAATGGCCAATTTTTAGTTTTTTTCACTCTTAACCCGATAGTGTACTGATGATCATTATTGAATTGCATAGATTAAAACATGTTAATATGATCGACTATTGTTCACAGTACCTATAGGTCTTTTGATCAGAAAGCCTATTTAGATATAATCTTCTTTCGCCATAATAGCTATCAATCCGGTTAATTACAGCGATTGGGGAATCAATAACCAGCCTGCTATAGATGGTATCATTCCGTACGAAATTATACGTATCATTAAATACAAGGATATCCTGTAGGCCACTATTATCGCCACAATTTTTCCACATGGAATTTGTTAAACTCTTGTTTTTGCAAGAAAAAAGCAAAAAGCCCGGCCCCAAAATAACAAGGAGAAATTTTAGTCTCATCGTAAAACTACTTTGCATAATATGTACGCTAACAATAATACATAATTTTCTAAACTATTTCAGCCTCCAATTTTGCACAGAAGTTTTTTATTTTCTTCGGAGTTGAAAACAGCATAAAACAAAAAAGCCAGATCTCGCGA
The DNA here is from genome assembly GCF_033097525.1 of Sphingobacterium sp. UGAL515B_05. Classification (NCBI taxonomy): domain Bacteria; kingdom Pseudomonadati; phylum Bacteroidota; class Sphingobacteriia; order Sphingobacteriales; family Sphingobacteriaceae; genus Sphingobacterium; species Sphingobacterium sp. UGAL515B_05. The sequence continues at coordinate 371,616 of NZ_CP109907.1, forward strand.
ACTGGCCTTTAAACTAAACTTAAACATATGATTCACTAGTGGTTTGTCTTTTATTATTGGCAAACCACCAGTTATTGGATACTACTTATACGAATTGATCGATTTGGATACTTTCCAGTCATTCCCCACACGCTCCAAAGTAACTAAATCTGTTTTGGTGAAGTTTTCAAATTTCAACGTTACTTTAGCCACCATATAGTCTGCCGATTCCTCGATGATATCTGTGCTTACTGTACAGTTTAGCTTTTCGCCTTTTTGTTTTTTCAAGGATTTAATCACTTCGCTACGGCTGTTAGACTGCGCATTGGAAGCTTGGATCTTTTGATTAAAATCAGCTGCAAACAACTGCTCAACTCCTGCTGATTCTCCCTCCGTAGTTACCGCAACATAGTGATCAAGAGCCAAGTCTGTGGTGGAAAGGTTAACCTTTGCTTTTGTTGCTTTTGCTCCTGGCCCTTCAGCTGCCATAGCGAAAGTTTATGCCATAATTTTATAACTAGTTTATATTTATAAAGTAGGACTATTCATTCAAATAGCGGTAACATAATTCAATTAAATAGGACTATTCACAAGCGGATGGATAATATATCTGTTTTATCCTATCAAAATGAGGTCAAAGCAATATGGGGTTAATCCATTTTACTTTTTCTTTATAATATATAACAAGGAGTTTATATCCAGGACCAACATGGGACTTGATTAAGGTTTTCTTTGCTAAAAGAGGGCAGAAAATATATCGATCTTAAGAATACTTTGGGCACAAAATTTAATATATTAATTTTAAACAGAAGAGTCATTTGTAAACTACAAAGTTGAAAGTTTTTTTTATCTAGAATGACGAATCTTAGGAACCTTCTCCAATAGTTTTTTTTGATATCTGGATCGTAATTCCACATTAATTTGATATTTTTATTTTATCAACAATTATATACGTATGATTGAAGTTTTACATCTTAATATTTCGCGGAATATCTCAAGTTCTCAGACTGACATTTCGCAGTTTTGCAACTTATTCCGTCCAAAATCAATTCAAAAAAAAGACTTTCTACTGCGGGCTGGCGAAGTATGTAAATTTGAGGCTTTTATAACTAAAGGACTCTTTAAGGTGTATCACATTGATACGAAGGGCACGGAGCAGACATTATACTTCGGAATGGAAGATTGGTGGCTCACAGATATCGATAGTTTTTCCAACCAGACACCCTCTCAGCTTTTTATTGAAGCTATTGAAGATAGTGAGGTGCTGATTATTTCGAAAAAGGACAAAGATTTTGCCTATGAAAATTTCCCTTTTGTAGAAAAGCTATTCCGGATCATGACACAAAAAACCCACACTGCACTACAGCGCCGAATGATTGATAATCTAGGTAAAACCGCGGATCAACGTTACCTGGATTTCATTGAAAATTATCCTTCATTAAACCAGCGGCTGACCAATTTGCAAATTGCCGCATATCTCGGGATCAGCCATGAGTTTCTAAGTAAAATAAGAAAGAAAACAGCAAATAGAAAGTAATATATATTCGAGTACCTCGCGATTTAAACAACTGCAAAAATACTGTGCTACCGAAATAGAGCTGCTCTAAAGCATCAGCATAGTTCTGCTGTATTTAATAATCTTTTGTGCCATACGCTCCATATTTATAGCAAAACCCGAATCCCCACCTGCTATTTAATTTTTAAGATTTTCATTTATTGAACTTGTTCAATGGTAAACGATGTCCGTGTACGGTAATTTTGTCTCAAATAAAATGAAAAAAAAGATGAAATCATTATTAAAAACAAAAGTATTAACATTTATAACATTATTGAGTATGTCAACACAAGCACAAAATTTTAGAAAATTGAACGCAGGAAAGTTTAATTTAGACGTTTACAATGCATCTGAGAGCAGTTTCGGAGTAGCTTCTGTCGTTGTTTCCGGTCAGACAGAAGCGGTTTTGTTAGATGCGCAATTCACTTTGGCAGATGCTGAAACTGTAGCAAAGCAAATAAAAGATTCTGGTAAGAAGTTAAAGGCGATTTACGTGTCGCATAATGACCCTGATTTTTATTTTGGACTGGAAGTTTTTAAAAGATATTTTCCTGAGGTAACTGCATATGCTGCACCTAAAGTTGTAGAGGAAATTTCAAGAACAGCACAAAAGAAATTGGATGTCTGGGGCGGTCAATTAGGCTCAGCGATCACGAGTAATGTAGTATTACCACAGGTGTTAAAGGGAAATAGTATCGAGTTAGAAGGGGAAAAACTGGAAATTATCGGGTTGGATGAATTTCCTTCAAGAACATTCGTTTATATACCTTCCATAAAAACCGTACAAGGCGGTATAAATGTATTTGGTAATTCATTCAACCTCTGGATGGCAGATGCACAAACTGCAGAGGCACGCAACAAATGGATCAATGTATTGGATAAAATTATAGCATTACAGCCTTCAATTGTCATTCCGGCACATGGAAAAAATTCGGATATTTTGGATCTAACTTCGGTTAAACACAGCAAAGAATATATTCAGTTTTACGAAAATGCTTTGAAAACAAACAAGACATCTGTCGCATTGGTGAACGCAATTAAAACCCAATATCCGGATCTTACCTTTGAGACTGCTCTTCAGATCGGAGCAAAAGTAAATACTGGTGAAATGAAATGGTAAATTGATCGGTATGAAATTATTAATTCACAGCCTGATGGTCTTATCTCTACTATCGGGCTGTTCAATAAGAAATAATAAGATAATGACAAATTTAGAAATTGTAAAAAGTACCTACGAAGGGAAAACTTCGGAGGAAAACGGAAGAGCATTAGCAGCGCACGTTGATGATAGTGTTCAATGGACTGAAGCTAAAGGCTTTCCATATGCGGGAACATATGTGGGATTGGAGGAAATTACCAAAAACGTTTTTAGTCGTCTTGCAAGTGAATGGATAGATTACAAATTCACGCCAGAAGATTATGTCGCTAGTGATGATAAAGTGGTTGCCTTTGGATCCTATACAGGAATAAATAAAGCAAGTGGAAAACCATTTTCGGCCAGAGTAGCTCATATTTGGCTATTGAGAGAAGGAAAAATCATCAAATTTGAACAATTTGTGGACAGTAAAACTGTCGTAGATGCAATGCAATAGTGAGGATGAGTTTAAAAAAAATAAGGCAATGAAAATTATACATATCATGGATCCCCTATGTGGATGGTGTTATGGTAATACAGAAAATACGGTAAAACTATATCAAAAATACAAAGACAGGTTAGACTTTGAAATCATTCCAGCTGGAATGTGGACCGGAAGTAATGTGCGGAAACAATCGCCACAGATGGTTAATTTCTTTCTCAAACATGATGCTGTCGTAGCAGCACGTACAGGAGCTGCATTTGGGAAAGAGTATGCAGCCCTACTGGAACAGGAGATTGACCTTGACAGTGAGGTTCTAATTGAGCTCCACTAACTAAGTTATTCTCGACACCACTCGCTATTTTAAATAGATCATGAAAAAGCCAGATCTCGCGAACTGGCCTTTAAACTAAACTTAAACATATGATTCACTAGTTGTCTGCTACCGATCTGACCGAGCAGACAACTAGTTATTAAATACTACTTATACGAATTGATCGATTTGGATACTTTCCAGTCATTGCCTACACGCTCCAAGGTAACTAAATCTGTTTTGGTGAAGTTTTCAAATTTCAAAGTCACTTTAGCAACCATATAGTCTGCCGATTCTTCGATGATATCAGTACTTACCGCACAATTCAACTTCTCTCCTTTTTGCTTTTTCAATAGTTTAACCACTTCGCTACGGCTGTTAGACTGCGCATTTGTAGATTGGATCTTTTGATTGAAATCTTCTGCGAATAACTGCTCTACGCCTGCTGATTCGCCCTCCGTGGTTACCGCTACATAGTGATCCAAAGCGAAGTCTGCTGTGGAAAGGTTAACGTTTGTTTTTGTTGCTTTTGCTCCAGGTCCTTCAGCCGCCATAGCGAAAGTTGATACTGCGATTAAAGCTGCTGCTGTGAATGTTTTTACTAATGCTTTCATAATGTCTTTATTTTATTGTGTTAGTTCCGTTGTTCTTATTTGTTGACTCAAAACTACAACACAATACGCCCCTAGCCTATCGGCTTTAGACCAACGATCGGGAAAACTCGGTGAATGGCGGGAATGGGGAGGTGAATTTTAATTTTGTGATGTAAGTCACGGTAAATTACTATACAAAATCAAGAAATTTGTTCCAACAAGAAGAAAATCAAATCGATATGAAAGCAAAACGACTCTTTAGGCAAATAGGAATATTTTCGGCTCTATTAATCCTAATAGTAACGCATAGCTATGCAACAAACCAAAAACCAAAAATTCTATTTGTAGTGACTAGTCACGATACAAAAGGCGATACAGGCGAAAAAACAGGTTATTATCTCGGTGAAGTCTCACATCCATGGGAGGTTTTAACAGCTGCTGGATATGAGATTGATTTCGTTAGCCCACAGGGTGGAAATCCACCTGTGGATGGATTTGACCTAAATGATCCCGTTAACAAAAAATTCTGGGAGGATAAATACTATCACAGTAAAATCACCCATTCACTCAAACCTTCTCAGGTAAAACCTGAAGAATATAAAGCTATCTTTTATGCCGGAGGACATGGTGCGATGTGGGATCTTCCTTTCGATTCATCAATCGCAAAGATTGCGAGCAAGATATACGAGGCAAATGGGCTTGTCGCAGCTGTATGTCATGGACCTGCAGGCTTAACAAACATCAAACTGAGCACCGGCGAATATTTGATAAAAGGGAAAAAAGTCAATGGCTTTAGCAACGAAGAAGAAGAGCTTGTAAAACTTAGCAATGTGGTCCCCTTTTTACTAGAGGATAGGCTAAAGGCAATAGGTGGGATTTATGAAAAATCCGAACCATGGCAGTCGCATGTTACTATTGACGGCAGATTGATCACTGGCCAAAATCCACAATCAGCCAAGGCCGTGGGCGTGGCTATCGTCAAGGTATTAGGTGATTAAGGGATCAGCCCAAGATACAACATTGGGGGAAAGCCTTGGTAAGAACTTCAAATTTTAATATTACTTTGGATTCACGGCTATTACCCTTAAATTCTTTGCTAGGGAAAAAAGTACAATACATATCCACCATTATCCATTCCATACGAATCAAGCTGATTATATCTTTGTATCATAACTTTTAAACAATTTAAACATTAAAAAAATGAAAACAATTATTGCAACAATCAGCTTAGTGATGACTTTATTGAGCACTTCTATTTTTGCTCAAGGGAAAAGAGTACCAGCTTCTGCCGGAAGAGCAGAATACATCGAAGTAGAAAAGGGAGTAAAGCTCCATGTAACCGACCTTGGCGAAGGTAAACCTATCGTATTGATTCACGGTTGGCCATTGAGCGATGAAATGTACGAATACCAATACCAATATCTATCCCGCAGAGGATTCAGGGTGATTGGAATTACACTTCGTGGTTTTGGAAAATCAGATAAACCTTACGGAAAGTATGACTTTGATGTTTTTTCCGATGATATAAAAGTGGTTCTGGAAAAACTGGACATACAAAATGCTACGCTTGGAGGGTTTTCGCTCGGTGGCGCAGTGGTGCTGCATTATGTAACAAAATATAACTCCGCCCATATAAGCAAGCTAGCGCTGTTTGGGGCGGCAGCACCATCGTGGAAACAGCGGGAAGGTTTTCCTGACGGATTGCCGGATGCAGCTGTACAAGGATTGATAAACGCAACCAAAACACAAAGAGAGGATCTGATCGCAAGTTTCGGTGCAGGCTTCGTGGCGAAAGAGGGCAATATCTCTAAAAACGTAGAAAAATGGTTGGAGAATATCAACTTGCAGGCCTCTCCTTATGCCATGACAGAATCGATCACCGCACTCCGCGATTTAGACCTACGCCCCCAGCTTTCAAAAATCAATATTCCTGTGACCATATTTCAGGGAGTTTATGATAAAAACTGTCCGCTTGTTTGGGCCGAACAATTACAGAAAGGCATAAAAAATGCAACGCTTATCCGCTTTGAAAACAGCGGTCATGCCTTATTTGTCGAAGAAATGGAAAAATTCAATACCGAGCTGGAGAAATTTGCAAAATCATGATGAATTGCAAAACAGGAGAGCAAGAATATTATGTTCTCCTGTTTCTATTTAAACTGAGATTTGTATTTTTAACCCCATTAGTTTACCAATATGGCAAGTGAAAAAGTATTTCGAAACGACCTAAAAACCATAGGACTTATATCGTTGCATGAAGAAAATGTTGACTCCATTAATAGCGCGGGTTATAAACAATACATAAAAGTACTGCTTCTTTCAAAGGGAACTGAGTTACAGGTTGATCTTGCTGAATATTCCGTAAAACAGCCCTCCCTCTTCTTTGTAAGCCCCAATCAGCATCTGCATATAAAGAAGCTCGGAAAAGAAGAGGGACACTTCATCTTTTACAACCGCAACTTTTATTGTATCCAGATACATGATGAGGAAGTAGCCTGTAACGGATTGCTGTTCAGCAACATCTACAATATGCCGAAGGTGGAATTGGACAATGGCGAAATTCCTTTCTTTAGCTATATTTTCGGACAGATTACGGATGAGTTCGGATTGAACGATACCTCGCTGGAAGAGATGCTTCGTACCTATCTCAAACAATTGTTCATCAAATCCGCACGGTTGTGGAAAAAACAAAATCTCGATAAAGAACTTACTGAACAGAACAGCGACCTGGAGTTTTTCAGGAAGTTTACCTTGTTGGTTGACGAACATTATAAGGAAAAGCACCATGTTGCCGACTATGCCGAACTGCTGTTTATGGCTCCAAAAACGATTAGCCATAAATTTAAAAGACTCAATCTGCCACAGCCTAATGATGTGATAAAGAACAGAATTCTGTTAGAAGCAAAACGGCTGCTGGTACATACCAATCTGACGGCAAAAGAGGTTGGTTATGAACTGGGATATGAAGATCCAGCATACTTCAGCAGGCTATTTGTGCAGAAATCAGGTGAAACGCCATCAGCATTCCGGGCAAAATTTCTTGCCATAAATTAAATTCAGTTTTTTTTGTAAATTCAGTCTTTTTTGCTCCAAAACAAAATTCAATATGATAAGCAGATTTTTTACTTACTTATTTTTTTCTCTTATTATCCCGATGGCTCTTCGCGCGCAAATTCCAGAAAGTCGGTCCTTGTCAGCATTGGCAGAACGAATAAAACCGGCACCGGACGAAGTTTTCAACAAATTTCGCGAAGCAGGGATGCAGCCTGTGGATCATGTACTGACAGCAAAAGAAAAAGACAAGGTCGCAAAGGCTTTCAGTATGCTGTCGCCGCTGCATAGTAAAATTCTGAAGCAACATCTGCACAGTATAAGTTTCATGGATAATATGCCCAATACGGCACTTACATCCCCGGTTGAAACAGCCGATTCAAGCCAAAAATTCAACATAATTTTTCGTGCAGAGATTATTAATGAAACTGTTTCCCAATGGGCCACATGGAAGGAGAATTCGTACTACACATTTCCTGAAGACAGCGGACTGAAGGTAACGATAGAGGCCGGCGAGCTGGACGCTATGGTGTACGTATTGCTTCACGAGGCAACGCATGTAGTGGATGCGGTACTGGCACTTACACCTCACTCCGTCGCGGGTGATACAGTTGCGGCACCTACAGCATTTACCCGGGGTATCTGGCATGCCGCGAATATGCCCGAGAAAGCATTCATCAGCCCTTTGCTGGCAACGACACGCTTCCGGAGCGGAAAGCAGGTGCCGGTTTCTGATGCACCTAAAATATACAAAGAGCTTCAAAAAACACCCTTCGCGTCACTTTACAGTACAGCTGCATGGTTTGAAGACCTCGCTGAGCTAGTGGCTATCTATCATTTAACAGCAAAGCTAAACCAGCCGTTTCGGGTATCCGTAAAACAGAACAGCAAAGAAATCATGAGTTTTGAACCGATGAAGAGTAAGCTGGTAAAAAAGAGGCTGGAGCAGCTGAAGGTATTTTATGATTAGCTGTCCTTCATGATTAATCGCGAGTTGTAAGCTCTGGTTGATAACCAAAGGATGTTTAAAATATTTACTAGTACAACCTGTACTTCACTAAGAGCGTAAGCTTTTTGAATTAAAACTGCAGTTAATAAAAAATTATAAAACTATTTTGAACTGGCTATTGTTCTTCCAATACAAAACGGCTACAAGCTACCTTTCGGAAGAAGGGTTCAACATAAAATTGGCGTCGTACAGTGAAAATCCAATAGTCTTTAAAAACATTGGATGACGAAACAAAAAAGAGGAAACGATAAGAAACATAAAAATTACTGTACAAATAAACGCTAAGAGAAAGGGTCTGATGAGAATCAGGCCCTTTTGACGTAAAAAAGCCACATCTCTCGATATGGCTTCACAACTTATACATTTGTGTGGAATGGCTCCTATTTATACGAATTGATTGATTTGGATACTTTCCAGTCATTACCCACACGCTCCAAGGTAACTAAATCTGTTTTGGTGAAGTTTTCAAATTTCAAGGTTACTTTAGCGACCATATAGTCTGCGGATTCTTCTAAAATGTCTGTGCTTACTGTACAGTTCAGCTTCTCCCCTTTTTGTTTTTTCAATAGTTTAACCACTTCGCTACGGCTGTTAGACTGTGCATTGGAAGCTTGGATCTTTTGATTGAAATCTTCTGCGAATAGCTGCTCTACGCCTGCTGATTCGCCCTCCGTGGTTACCGCTACATAGTGATCCAAAGCGAAGTCTGCTGTGGAAAGGTTAACGTTTGTTTTTGTTGCTTTTGCTCCAGGTCCTTCAGCCGCCATAGCGAAAGTTGATACTGCGATTAAAGCTGCTGCTGTGAATGTTTTTACTAATGCTTTCATAATGTCTTTATTTTATTGTGTTAGTTTTTTTATCTGTTCTTATTTGTTGACTCAAAACTACGACACAATAGGACCCTAGCCTACGGCCTTTAGACCAACGATCTGGAAAACTCGGTGAATGGCGGGAATGAGAAGGTAAACGTATAGCACGAATCCGGTACAGAATACCTGATAAAGTTTTTAGAATTGCCAGCCACATTCAAAAAATAAATGATTAATTTTATTGCCGGGAAAGGCTTCCTATATGCAGGCAGTCAATCACCACGCTGTAATTATACCTATTATTCTTTTATGGAAGATCCAACGACAATTGATGTACCTCAGTCACATCCAAGAAATGCTTTTTTGGCAGGGTTATTTTCTTTAGTTTTTCCTGGCCTAGGGCAGGTCTATAATGGACAGATAAAGAAAGGTATTCTTTATTTTGCCCTAAGTTATCTAATCCCCGCAATTTTTGCTGTTACCCGTTGGGCAACCTCCTTTACCGGCGTGATCATTTTTATGGCGATCGGTATATCATTCCTTTTAGTTATGGTAGTGGATGCTATACAAAATGCAAAAAAACAAAAATTTTATACCCTCAAACCTTACAACAAATGGTATAACTACGTATTGATCGCCATCTTTATCTCCACAATGACCTTGGTGTTTGATATGAAAAAAATGATAGGCATACAATCTTACATTGCTCAAACAACAGCCAATAATCCAACGATTCTGGTAGGCGACTGGATTGTAACAGATACAAAAGCCTATGAAAAAAACACACCTAAAACTGGAGATCTGGTTACGTTTACGAAAGAAGATGGTCAGTTATTCATGTATCGTATAGTTGGTCTACCCAATGACACGATCTCACTTAAAGACAATATTGTATCGATAAATAACAAGCTAAGTAAATCCAAATTTATTGCAGACAGAAATGTAGAGGGTATAAACTTTTCTGAATTGGAAGAGACATTTCCAAATGGACACAGTCATCGCATCTATAAAAGTAAAGAAGAGTTCGATAATGGTATAAAGAATATGAATGATTTCGTTGTTCCGACAGATAGTATTTTTGTATTGGGCGATAGCAGAGATAATGCGCTTGACAGCAGATACATAGGCTGCATCGCTAAGAATCAAATCACGGGAAAGATTAAATTCAGTTATTGGGGTAAGACTGGCTTCAAAAGAATGAATATAAAATTCTGACAGGGACACACGCCACATATATAAATTCAGAAGAGCCCGAGTATACCCGATTGTCTGTCTTCAAAATGAGATAAGCCACATCTTCCGACCTGACCTTAATAAATAGATGATTCACTAGTGGTTTGTCTTTCATTACTGGCAAACCCCACCAGTCGTAAAACTCTATTTATAGGAAGTTAATAAAAATCCATCCATGAATAAGGACAAGGATGGCTGAGCTTATATATCATTTGTTCTCTTTCAGACAGATTATCATAAAAAGCACCGAATTCACTCAAATATTCCTCTCCAGCTCCCATTCTCCAAAACATGTCGCCACTATCCTTATCGGAAAACTTCGACCAAGGTGCTTGCATAGCGTTTTGAAGTGCTTGAAATTGTCCAAATTGACCTAGAAAATCTCGTACTTCCATCAACGCAAAGCCTAATAAATTTTGACCACGCCAACAATAGATGTTTTCAATATCAACGTTATCTTGTGCAAGTCCAATACCCCAGATGGCATCAACGGGGCTTGCCTCAACGAGAACTCTATTTTCTGTCTTTAACAGATATTCTGCCAGCTCCCAATGTTGATTAAACTTATGGATGTTTCCGTTCCTGACGATCTCAAATTTTCGTTCGTTCCAAATCTGATCATCATAGCCTATAACTTGCCTTCCCAACTCTTTGGCCTCCCCCGGTTTAATACAGTTTATAATTTTCTCGAAATTCTTTTTATCATCAAAAAGTAAAGCTTTTTGGGCCATCATCCAATGCTCCGCAGTCCTATAGGTAATACTATCTACTGTAAACGGACTCTCATACCATTGACTGAAAACAAATTTTCCAACTTCCTGATTTTGCTTAGCTGTATGCCCCCAAAAGAAGAGAAATTTGAAGCTATCTCCATTTTCAAATCTATCTGTTAGCCATTTGATATTATATTGTACCATATACTCAATTCAAAACTGATCGTCTATTATCCATCGACATACAATGATACGCAAAAAATAAAAGCCACATCTCTCGACATGGCTTCACAACTTATATATTTGTTAGGGATGGCTCTTATCTATATGAATTGATTGATTTGGAGACTTTCCAGTCATTGCCCTCACGCTCCAAAGTAACTAAGTCTGTTTTGGTGAAGTTTTCAAATTTCAAAGTGACCTTAGCGACCATATAGTCTGCGGATTCTTCTACAATATCCGTGTTCACTGTACAGTTCAGCTTTTCGCCTTTTTGTTTTTTCAAGGATTTAACCACAGCTTCGCGGCTGTGAGACTTCGCATTTGTTGCTTGGATTTTTTGATTGAAATCAGCAGCGAACAATTGTTCTACTCCTGCTGATTCTCCCTCCGTAGTTACCGCAACATAGCGATCAAGTGCCAAGTCTGCTGTGGAAAGGTTAACGTTTGTTTTTGTTGCTTTTGCCCCAGGCTCTTCAGCTGCCATAGCGAATGTTGATACGGCGATTAAAGCTACTGCTGCGAATGTTTTTACTAGCGTTTTTTATCGAAATTATTTATTTTTTATTTGATGATAAAGCTATCATGAGTGTCCTTTGAATACACTCATGATGGTTCATAATGTCTTTATTTTATAGTGTTAGTTGTTAGTTCTTATTTGTTGACTCAAAACTACAACACTATAGACCCCTAGCCTACGGGCTTTAGACTAACGCTCAGGAAAACTCGGTGAATGGCAGGAATGGGGAAATGAATTTTAACTATGTGATGTAGATCACGTTAAATTACGATATGAAATCGAGAGAGTTGTTCCAACAAAAAGAAAATCTCAACGATATGAAAGCAAAACAACTCTTTATACAAATAGGAATATTTTTGGTTTTATTCACCGTCAAGGAATTAAGTAAGAAAGGTATAACTCTCAAGATAACAACATTGGCCTTTGAAAAACCATAGGGTCTTTCAATATTATTGCGGAGAATCACCTTAAGAATATTATGATACGTAATATAATTAAACCAGCAACAACTAAACAGATAATAAGCGGAGCAATGATGCTTCTTTTCTTATACTTTATTCCTTTTAAATATTGATCCCAAAACCCAAACTGCAATATGGCGGCACCTATTCCATATAACAAAATACAAGTGAATCTACTCTGATCAAAATAGTCTTTAAATTCGTTGTATACCAAAATTAACGCTATGGTATAACCAAATCCAAATAGGAGTGTTGCCCATGCTTCTTTTTTCTTGGATACTGTGAATAAATTAATCGCTAGCAATATAGCGCCTGTAAATAATCCGAATAGTATACTAAAATACCATATTGCTTTTTGTGAATAGAAACTGACGGAAGCTTTTTCAGCATCCTCATCAATATCCCATGTGTTAAGGGATTTGTAATCAGGCTCCTCTTTTTTCCTTGACGCTATAAGTTGATTTATCTTAACAATTTCTGTTTCGGAAAAAAAATACCCCCTTTTTTTGAGAATGTCGAAAGCCATTTCTATAGCTTCAGGGACTGATCGGGTATCTGCTGAAGTATACCGCAACAGGTCCTTATTGGATAGCTTTTCTAAGACTGATCTTTTTACCATAAACCTAATATAAACAAACTACCAATTACAGTTATCACACTTTTAAAATAACGGTGCTAAAATATTATTATCTGACAACAAATGTTTCCAAATCATTTCGCAGTTTAGATCTAATTTTCCATTGTAGCAGTAATTTCATCAAAGAAGTAGAATAACTGATAGGTATATTAAGTTAATTTCATATAACATTGCAATAGCGTTATAAACGCTAAGATATTAGCGGCAATAAAACAATATACTATCCACTTAGTTTTAAAGCCATAATAGAACAATCCCAATATCCATGGATTCCCAAAAAGATATATTCTAAAAATTTGAAAGCCATCAAATTTATGCCCCAAATGAAAAAAATCAGCCAATAACTGACTAAAACATCCTTTAATTGATTGGTGCTCTATCGCAATAAAATTCATCACCATCAAACAAACATAGGTCAGAATATAAATAGCTGGAACAACTTTTTTATTAATTTTCACTTCTTAACATTTATTGATTTGTACGTTATATAACTTCAAACAGAGTCCATCTACCACCTCACTGGAAGATATAAATTAGCTAGATTGTCAAAGGTCACTTGAGAGCCTTAAGTTAACAAATTCTTTGGGAGTTAAACGCTAGATTTTAAATCGAATTGCAATCAGAAACTGTCTTGGCCTGAGTTCGAAATAACTCTGTATAAGCTCATAATCTGAGGAAAATTGCTGCAGATAGTTTTTATTATAAATAGAAAACAATTTACGCTAGTGCTGCGGGATGGAAATGGAGAAGATTGCTAAAATGGCATTGTTACCACGCGTGCTTTATATTTACCTTTTTTAATCTCAAATAAAACTGCATACCCACCAGCTCCATCGCCATTAACAGCAGTAATGTATAAAATATCATTTGAGTCATCATAGTAGCATGTTGCAAACTCGTTGTTTACATTAAATAGGTTTTCGATTTCCTTTGTTGGGATCTGGATAAATCTCCCCTTTATAGTAGCTTGAATAGAGGTGTAATGGCTTGTAGGGATTTCGCCATCTGTTCCCCAGACCTGCTGCCCTCTAAATTTGTCTACAACGGCATAGCCATCATATTGAGTCGATGAAAAATCACCTTTATTTTTTTCATAATCGAAACGATCGGAATTCATTTGCACGGTTATATCTTCTGCCATAAATTTTGCGCTACCTTCATCAGCAAATACTGTAGGGATCTGCTTATAGGATTCGATATATTTAATTCTTGAATTGTGTACATATCCAGTGATGCTCTTGTTATGGTTGTCGGTATAATCAACAATTACCCAATCGCCGAACTTTTCATCAGGAAATGCATAAACAATTTTATCAGCAGCAATTTTTGAAACAACCGCACTATTCACTGTAGCTTGTTTCCTCACATTTACATAGCCGTCTTTGTCAATGATTTTTGCAAATTGAGCCGAGGCCAACTGGCATACTGTGAGAAAAAGCAGTACTAAAAAATATCTCTGATTCATTTGGTATAAAGTTATTACTGATAATATTTTGGCCCCGACTAATAAGATCTTGGACCATATGATCTTCCTTACGAGGACTCATATTTACGAATTTAATTGAAAGATAACAATCTCGCTACCTTTATATCACTTGTTGATTAAAAAAAGTTTAAAATATATGCTCGGACTAGCTATTTATGCATTTATATAATGAAAATCCTTTTATCTGTTTTCTACTGAAAAATCGCTAGGGTTAATGACTTTTTTGTGGATAAATTTCATCTCTAAACAATTCTAAATGTTCTTGCAACAATCTTTATGTCGCTAGAAGTGGAAGCTGTTTTAATAACAGAACAGTATAACCTATTATTAACTCATTCCATGAGATTTGAAATCATATTCCTCCTCCGTAATGGATTATTAATGATTTCCTGAATGAATAATCCCCAATCCTGTTCCATATCATTTAGATAGTCAAATGGCGCTGGATAGTTGAATTTTTAAACTCTTTGCCAGATTCTAAATCAAACAGTATATCGTGTAATTCAAAATTTCGAAGTAGTTTCATAGCTATCTATTTTTTAGAAAAACTGGTATTTTTGACTACTAAATCCCGAGATATTATTTCATTCAAACCAACGTGTTCCTGAAAGGATCTAAATAATTTAATCCCCGTTCTTCAAATATTCCCTCAAGCTTTTCGGCACCATTTTCCTTTTTAAAAGCTACTTCCTCCTCGGTAATAGGCAGCAACCAATAGAAATGGACTGATTTATTGTTATCAAGGGTAAGAATTTCGAGTTTGGGTCCGTCGAGATAAGGCAGCGAAATAAGGCCATAAGAACAGGGAGAATCCATGCGCCATCCTCTTCCCCAGTTGATGGTATGCCAATGTCCCAAACTTGCGCCAAATCTATGATAATGTGCTACGACTATTAATAATTCAACCAATGTTTCATCTTGCTCACCAGAAAAAATGTGCAGTTCGAGGGCAAATTCATCATGCAAGCCAGACATACCTATAGTAGCATAAGCCCACATGTTCCGTTCGGTTGTAGGCGGAAATTCCAGCACCCTAAAGTGATCGCCTAGATCCTTATAGGGGCCTTTTGACCAAGTCAAGACGTTATATTCCTGCCCCCAATTACAGGTATAGTGTTCTAAAAGCTTTTGATGATATAAGACTGTATCCATTTTTTTTTCAATTTATCAAAAAATAATTTACTTCAATAAAACTATTTGGAAACGACTATTGTTCTTACTATACAAGACGGCTACAAGCTACCTTTCAAATGGAAGGTTCAACATAAAAATTGGCGTCGTACAGTGAAAATCCAATAGTCTTTAAAAACATTGGATGACGAAACAAAAAAGAGGAAACGATAAGAAACACAAAAATTACTGTACAAATAAACGCTAAGAGAAAGGGTCTGATGAGAATCAGGCCCTTTTGACGTAAAAAGGCCAATCTCACAACATAGCCTCAATAAGTAGATGATTCATAAAAATCACTACCTCCTCAAAAAACTCATATACAGAAAATTAAAAAAAGCAAAACTACTTTATGTAAAAACAATTTGCATGAAATTTGAATTTTATTTCATACATTTGAATCATGTATAAGCTGGATAATTTAAGGAAATCAATACGAAAAGGGCTGGTATATCGTAGAGAGGATTTAGCAAAATCTTCAAAATCGATAGATCGTGATTTAGCGAACTTAGTACAAGAAGGTAGTCTTAAAAAATTAGCTCAAGGCCTATACTATGCGCCTAAAAAAACAGCTTTTGGAGATTCTGTACCTGAGGAGAGAGAGGTAATAAAAAAATATTTAAAAGATGATGATTTTTTGATAACATCACCCAATTATTACAATTCATTGGGATTGGGAACAACACAACTGTATAATAGCAAAAAGGTTTACAATCATAAAAAACATGAAGATGTCAAACTTGGCAATAAGGTTTATCAATTTAGGCGTAAGTCTAAATTCCCCAAGCAACTGTCATCTGAGTACTTAGTTATCGATTTATTAAATAATATAAAAAGCTTGGAAGAAGACGAGCAAACTTTAGTAGATAATCTAAAGTCAAAAGTACCACACTTTAACAGAGCGCTTCTTAAAAAAAATGCTGATAAATATGGTTCTATAAAAGCTAAAAAAATAATAAATAAATTAGAATAGAACAATGTATCTACATCAGCACAAGAGCTTCAAAGACTTACTGCTTAGGGAATCTGAAGAAAGGGCAATTGATCCCATATTGATCGAAAAAGATTATTGGATTATGCATTGCCTTTACGGACTTCAAAGATTAGGCTTTCATTTTGAGTTAAAAGGTGGCACGTCTCTATCAAAAGCATATAAAATAATTGATAGGTTTTCAGAGGATATTGACATCCACATCCACCCTGGCGCAACATTAGGGATAAATGAAAATCCTAAAAATACCAATGCAAACAATGTTGCCAAAAGGCTAGCTTTGTTATTTAGATCGAATAAGTGTTACATCATCAATATGGCAATAAGCATTCGCCTTTCCACTAGCCATAAAACCTATTTCAACGCACCCATTTTTTATGGATATATTCGCTAAAGTAATATTACCCCAATGCTGATCCGCTTTGCTCAGTTTCTGTTTATACGTTTTACCATTACTTAAAGCATACATATATAAATCCTCAAATCCGCTGCCACGTTTAAATTTTGCAGATAAAGTATATTTTCCATCCGCTAGTTTCATATGCTGGCTAGACTGAATAATCTGTGAGACTTTACGCTTAAAATCTATTTTATCGTTAATCTGCAAACTCTTTTCTCCAATTACCTGCTTTCTATCCTCGGCTGTATTGAAATAATTAAGCACGGGCGATAAAGAATCGCTTACAGAGAGTATATTTCCTTTAATGATCGTAGTTTGCCATCCTAATAACTGTTCCTGAACAGGCTTTACCGGACTTGGTATATGTCTTCTATCGGCCTCGAAACTCCCGTTCTTAACATAATTATTGTCACCGTTCACCTGCCATTCTCCTGTTGTTGGATGAAGACTCCATGAACTTAACGAATTAAAAATAGGCTTTTGGCCATCAAAGGAAAGGGGACACCACTGGTTATATCCTAGACCATTGCCCGCAAAATTAGCCCATCTGTCGCCACAATAAATAACCGTCTGCTTTTTGGCCCCTTTTAGCGTCACAAAAAATCCGGTTTGCGTAACATGGGCATAATCTGCCTCTGAACCTTCCATGATCAGCATTTCATTCGTTGGCGTATATGGACCATAAATATGATCTGAAACGGAGTAATAGGCAAAAGAGGAATCCCAGCCATATAAGTTGGAGGCAAATAAATAGTATTTTCCATTATATTTGAACATACAATTCCCCTCTCTTCCCTCCCCTTTAAATATCATATTACAATCCAATAGCCCTACCTTACCGTCCTTGATACCAATTTCTGAGATGTAAATCTTGTTTCTTCCTCTTCCGTAGGAATACACCAGGTAAGACTTTCCGGTATCCTCATCGGTGAATACCGTTTGATCTCCGGTGTTGCTTGTGCCTATCATACCCGTCATATTGATACGCTGGTGCCATTTAAATGGGCCATTGGGACGGTCTGATAAGGTAACCAATAATTGATCATTGTGCTGGATGAACAACGCATACTTGGCTATTTCCTTGATGTATGCAACACCTAGACGTCCTGCCCAGCGCGTCTGGATAGAATTTTTATTAAGTTCATCAAGAGTCAGTACATCTCCCTGAGAGGTCCAGTTTACGAGATCCTTAGACACATAACACGTTACAGAAACAAAATTGTCGCGTTCAGGAGTAACACTGGGATCATTTCGGTATTTTTCAGATTCTTGATATTTTGCTCCATACCAAAAATATTTAGTCTGCCCATCTTCAGGATCTCTGAAAGAAAAAATACCTCCTCCTTGGCTATATATAGGCTGTCCATCTTGGGTATCCCAAAAAATATCATTTTTAATTTTCAAAAATCCTGTTGTAGGATCTGACTGGCCTTGCAACTGTGAAAATAACAGGCAAAGTATAAAAGAAAATAAGATGTGTTTAGATAAGGTGATCATAGTTTTGGTCCAATGGAAAAATCCAAGATAAAGCAATAATTCTTAAAAGCCATCATGCCCCAACCTGTACTTCCCTAATTTATTTTACACAATACCCCCCGGCTTATCGGCTTTAGACCGATGATCAAGAAAATCCGGTGAATAGAAGGTAGAGAAAGCTGCGTCTGATTCGTACCAGGTTCGCCCCCTGTTCGGATCAACAACAGATAATCTACAGCTATTCACCAGACATTAACCAGTCCCTGAACAGAAAATATCTGGATAAAGACTGTACAATATTCGATCCGTATCTGTTACGATCCGAAGGTGGTACGAAGCAGGTACGAACACAACCCCTATAAAAGTTTTAATTCATCCCCGGATAACAGATTTTCAGACGTGCTAAAATCAGAATTTTATATTTTACAACATTGACAAACCTAAGCTGATCACAGTAATATTCATACCTAACGATTCGCCAAACGCGGTTTACGATAAAACTGAAAATAATATTTGTAGGGTACATTTTCCAAAGAATCATGAAAATTTAGGTACTTTTAAAGATATGTTAAATCATAAAAAATAGCATGCGCAACATAACAATCTTATTTACTTTCTTAGCCGTATCAGTCTTCCAACTTATCGGTAGCTGCTTTGCTCAAACCAAGTATGTTATCTTTGATCAAGACAAACTAACCGATTCATTGAATGGCCATTTATTCTGCAAAAGAACATATGCAGAAATCGAATCTGACAGTACCGATTTTCCAGATTTGACTATTTATAATTTTCTGTTCAAAAAAAGCATCCTTACTGATGATTCAAATCAAAAAGTATTTCAGAATTTTTTAAGCTTTGAGCGCGATGGGAAAAATTTGCCCGTTGATATCTTAGTTACAATAACGCCGCTGACAAGAACTAAATTTGAGTTAAAAAACATCTCGAAAGCCGTTGCTAACAGGGAGATTAACGTAATTTCTTTGGATAGCCTGTTGCGAACCTCAGCAAAAGATATATTTTATGCCAGGTATGCACCTTTAGGTGTTTTTTCAGACACGCCATCACTCAATTTGAAAAGGACCAATTATAAAATCGTGGTAAAACGAAAAAATGAATATTTTCTAGTCGACAACGAGACCTTAACGGAGTCCTATTTTATTGGTCATGGTTATATGGAGCCTTATAGAACCAATGCAGCAGGAATATATCCGCAGAGTAAGAATTTTTCAAAACAAAATTATCTCGCCCCTGAAAAGTCAAATATGCTAAAAGGGGGAATAATAAAAGATACTACCATAAATTTAAATAATCAGGACCGAACGATAGTAATCGATAGATTTTGGACAAATGAACCATACATTCCTTTTACAAAAAGTGCAGGTTTAAATAAAGGTAACGATTGGTATGCAGTAGAAGGAATTGGAGATTTTGAGTTCTATTGGGACAATGGTATAGTAAACGGTAATTTTTTGGACTATTTCAAAAAAGCCAAATTAAACTATATGCCCGATAAACAGCTCAATAGAAAACTGAACCTTTGGTATAAAACAAAGAAAATAAATGGAATACCACTCAAATATTTTTTTAAGAACAAAGGTTTGGACAACACAAATTTGAAATCGATAATATAGCTAGCAATACCCAATGTTTCATTGATTACAACTTGGAAATTCAATTGTACTTTAAAACATTGCATAACGGAATATAAAAGTGGAAACGTAAAAAAGCCACATCTCACAACGTGGCTTTAAAATATACAAATTACAGGCTCCTTTTGACGAAATCAAAAGAGAATCACATAGTAATTTTCCTTGATGCGCTTACCTTTACATTCCGAGTCTTTCTTTTAACGTTTTGTTCCCATCGTTTTCTAAACTTTTACTTTTTGACTTAGCCCCCGCAGAAAAATTGTATTTAAAACTAAGGGTAACTTTTCTCGTATCTCTTTTGAGATAACTCTGAGATATCGCTGGCAGGTCTTCTGTCTTTACTTTTACATTAGCATCATAGAAAAGGTCTGACACAGATAATTTAATAAATGCCTTTTTGCCAAAAAGAGATTTTCGAACCCCCAAAGTCGTGTTTGAAAAAGCACCTATGGTATAAAGTCCATCCAAGAAAGCAGTACTTCCAAAAAATACAGCCTCAACATTCCATCCTTTAGCTACCGCAAAACTATTATAGAAACTTAAATTCCCATAATACTTCGACTTACTTTTGATTTCCCCGCTCTGCAGTCCAGGGTAATTGAACTTTAGATGATTACCTTCTAAATAGAGATTGGAATTCCAAAATTTCACAAAATTGAAAGAACGAGAGAGACTCAATGTCCATTGATATTTATTATAAAAATTGTCTGTGGTAAGGGTATATTTATAGGTTTCAGGATTATATAGATAATAATCGTTCAAACTATTATTTGTAATGATATAGTTTAATGTAAGATTAGTTTCCTTTATACTGGCATTTATAAAAAGCTCATGATTAACTTCCGGAATTAATTTTGAATTTCCACGACTAACCGTATAATTGTCTATGATAAATTCATATGGTATCAATTTGGCGTATGAAGGTCTATTTATATTTCTTGCATAACCCGCAGAGAAAGTATAACTTTCATTGAGCAAATAATCAAATCTTACTTTAGGTAAAAGATGGAAGTAGTTTCTTTTGAGTTCCTGCTGAAGAGAAAGCTGATAGTCTGTATTTTCACCCCTTAATCCTAAACTAAGATTGACCTTGTCTGAAAATTTATATTCACCAGAAAGATAAAGGGCAAAAATGGATTCATTAAAACGACTTTCCAAGCTATCAGTTTTACTTACCTGATTAAACAACTGTGTATTATCACTCTGCGTGTGAACATATTTGGTTCCGACACTATACTTAAGTTTTTTATAGTTCTTGTCAAAATCTATGGCAAATGTCTTTGCATTAAACTTGGAATATGTATTATTAAAGGTATATTGAGTCCCGCCTTCGATAATTTCTTTCAGTTTTTGATTTTTTTCATTTTCATATATTAAGACATCTCCAGAAAACTGAATCCGTGAATCCAAGGTATCTAGCGTTCGACTATAATTGGTACCAAACGTATAATTGTTGATATCATATCTGATATCATTTTTGCTATCTATTTTTGACAAATTACCATTTTCGCTTTTAGTAATGAAAACATTCCCTAGACCATCGTATTTATTGTAATTTCTTCTAAAAGTAAGCGCCAATTTATCATTATCAGTTGGCTGATATCCCATACCAGCTGAATATGATCCGGAATTATAGTTATTATCTGAAAAGTCTATATCTTGATTTAACACTCCGATTTCTTTCGAATCCTTTATAAGTGATCTATTTTGATAACCTTTTTCGATCATTTTTTTGGTATTATGATTTGCATCGGCTTCAAAATAAATTTTCCCAAGATTTATACTGGCCGTTAAACCACCACTTCCCCCAGCTTTTATACCTTTAAATAAACTTCCTTCTATTGAACCAATAATACCTTTCGTTTTTTTCTTTTTGGTATAGATTTCAATAACAGCCGAAGTATTTCCATCATATTTAGATGAAGGTGCCGTGATAATTTCTATTCGCTCAATTTTGTCACCTGACAACGTAGACAATACCATTTGCAAAGAAGTTTCTGGTATACGTTGCTTATCAAGAAAAACAGCGATATTGGTTTTACCTTGAACTTTAATTTGATTATTGGCAACCTGTACATAGGGGCTCATGCCTAATATAGCCATAACATCATTGCCCTGAGCTATATCAGCCCCGTCCAGATTCAGTACCACACGATCCGTTTTATAATTTAATAATTTTTTTGTCCCAGTCACCTGGACCTCATCAAGGATGAGCTCATTTTTAACTAGAAAAGTCGTGTCAACTTTAGAGGAGATGTTGGGAATAACAATTTCACGCACAGAACTTTTGTACCCGATCGCAGTTAGTATCATTTTATACCCTCCAGCATGAATATCTTTGAGCACAAATGAACCATCACGAGCAGACATCAACACTTTACTTGACTGGTCGTCGACAGGGCCGATAATCTTTATAGATACCCCTTCTAAACCTTGTAATGATTGTTGATCTACAATAGTACCAGAATATAGGTTTTGGCTTTTGGCATGTAGTGATATAAAGAAAATAGTTAGCAGCAACAGTGTCCTCATTGTTATACGTGTTAATTTCAACAAAAAAAAGACTTGAAATTTAAATCAAGTCTTTTTTTACACCAAACCCTATTTTTGGAGGACGAATACTAAATTTCGAGAACTTTCATCAGGTGTTCTTTATAGGATTCCCCGATAGGGAACAGGCGATCTGATCCTTCCAATTTCAGATGCCCGCCATTGAATGTTGCTATCTTTGAGATTGAAACAATAAAGGAACGATGAATTCTGATAAAACCTGAATTCATTAAAGTAAGCTCGAGATCTTTCATATTCATTAATGTTGTCAATTTGTTATTCAAAAAGGATATTGACACATAATTTTTTAATCCTTCTATATAAAGCACCTCATTGAGCTTTACTTTTAGATACTTGCCCTTCTGATCGCCTTTGACAAACAAAAAGTCCTTAACGAGTTTTGGCGTACTTGTACTGCCGACATTATTCCTTCTATTGAATTTACCCACAGCAGTCATAAATCTTTCAAAGGTAACCGGCTTCAGCAAGTAATCCACGATATCATTTTCAAATCCTTGAACCGCATACTCTTCAAATGCAGTGACCATAATAAATTTATGCTGTCCATTCTTTATCCTGACAAACTCGAGCCCCGAGAGCTCCTCCATATTGATATCGATAAAGACCAAATCTATATCTTCATTTTTATCCAGATATTCCAGAGCCTGCAAAGGATTATTAAAGGTTTTCTTCAGTTCAAGATGGGCCGTCTTATTGACATAACCAGCTAGTAATTCAACAATATGATGTTCATCATCAATTATAATACAAGTATTCATTATCAAATCCTTAATAATACTTCAAAAATATACCTGTCCCCCTCTACATAATTTTTATGCTCAAACCTGTCTTTGTAATATATAGTAAGTCTTCGAATTGTATTCTTTAATCCTATTCCCGAACTTTCATTATATTTTCTAGGTGTAACCGGAACATGGTTAATGCAAGTGAAATATAAATAATTTTCTTCTATTTTAAAAGATATAGCAATAGGTTTGTTTGGATCATGCAGTATACCATACTTAAAAGCATTTTCTATTACAGTAATGAAAATTAAAGGAATAACTTCAACATCTTTTAATAATGGGTCATAACTCAATTTTACATAAATCTGGTTGTTGAATCTGATTTTATAAATTTTAATTAAATTTTCGATATGTTCAAGTTCCTTTGATAACCGTACATAATGATTTTCCCCTTCAGTTGTTGATAACGAATAACGCATGATATTAGAAAGCAAATAAATTGCCTCAGCAAGCTCAGGCGAGTTGTTGACCGATTTACCATATAGGAAGCTTAACGTATTATAAAGAAAATGTGGATTAATTTGGGCTTTAAGAAAATCCAGTTCCATCCTTGCCGTTAGAATCTCTTTACTCTGCTTTTCAATGAGAATTTCGCTTTTTTCTTTTTCTACTTTTTGTAGTATGCTGGCACTTCTTTTAATAGTCCAGTACCCAAATGAGACGAGATATAACTGAAAATACAGATATCCTGATTCGATAATAAATAGTTTTAATTGAAATCCCTGTTTTATACCATATAAAAAATTAATAAAAGGGATTTTAATTAGATAGCGCAAGATGAGATATAACGCTAAACAGGCAATAGATAGATAAACAGTTTTGAATAAATTTACTTTACAATATTTAAGGACATAAGCAGAATTTATATAGAAAAACAATGCCAGCAGTACATGAGATAGAAAAAAATCAATAAAATAAAAATCACTCTCAAGAATATATAATAACACTAATTTCAATAAAAAATATAAAGTCCAAAGAATAAGTTGGACTTTGATCGGTTCAAATTGTTTTTTCATTCGAAATTTATCAATACTCATCAAATATAATCGTTTTTTTATTTGAGAATTGAGTAAGATTATTGTTTTGCGGAATTATGCACAGGACACTATCATTAAACTGCAGAATTTTCACGGGGTATCCTTTGATGTGGGCACGATCGGGGAGTCGGCTCTTTGATATATTCTTCCCATTTGCGGGACTGATAATTATAAATCCAAATTCCCGATTAACATATTCAATTTTGAACCTATCCATTTTGGATACGCTATCCTTTCTATTATATAGCATGCCGTACACCAGACCACTCATAACAAATACGACAATAAGTACGATAATTAAAGGAACTAAGGGGATCCTACCTAGACTTTTATCTAATTCTTTTTTTTCCATTATGCACCTAGTTCTAATTGATTTTTTACTAATTGAAAATATTCAGTCTTTTGTTTTGTAAGTTCCTGGTGGGTGCCAGTTTCTACGATCTGGCCGTCCTTCATCACAATAATCTGATCAGCGTTTTTTACTGTACTTAACCTATGTGCAATAACAAGAACTGTCTTCCCTTCGAAATAATTATCCAAGTTTTCGGTGATCTTTTTCTCATTATTAGCATCAAGAGCACTTGTTGCCTCATCAAAAAAAAGATAGTCCGGGTTTTTATAAACAGCTCTCGCAATTAGAATACGCTGTTTCTGTCCTGTGCTGATCCCGATTCCATTTGTCCCCAATATTGTCTCGTACCCCATTGGTAATGAATGGATAAAATCATGGATATTAGCAATTTTCACAGCATCTTCCAATCTTTGGTAATCTATCTCCGCTTCATGGACCACGATATTATTTCTAATGCTATCTGTAAAAATAAACCCTTCCTGCATCACAGTTCCACATATTTTCCGCCATGAATGATTTGAAATAGAATTGATATTTAGGTCTTCAATCATGATTGTGCCCATCGTGGGCTTATAGAATTTCAAAAGCAGTTTTAACAGCGTTGTTTTCCCACTCCCACTGGTACCAACGAT
Organism: Sphingobacterium sp. UGAL515B_05; assembly: GCF_033097525.1. Classification (NCBI taxonomy): domain Bacteria; kingdom Pseudomonadati; phylum Bacteroidota; class Sphingobacteriia; order Sphingobacteriales; family Sphingobacteriaceae; genus Sphingobacterium; species Sphingobacterium sp. UGAL515B_05. The sequence continues at coordinate 396,834 of NZ_CP109907.1, forward strand.
CGCAGTAATCTTATTTGAAGGTATGGTTAGATTTATCTTATTCAATACGTTTTTTTTGCCATCATAAGAGAATGAGACATCTTTAAGGATGATATCATTCGCTTTTGCTATGTCGACATTATCGGATTCCAATTGGCTTTCATCCTCGTAATGATGTATATCATTAATCCTATCCATACTCATTTTCGCTTCCTGATACGTTTGGATAAACTCAACGATCTGTACAACCGCCCCATTTAATTGACCTATAATAAAAGAAATTGAAAGCATCATTCCCAAGGTCAATTCCTGATTCAAAACCAATCGTGCAGCCATGAACGTAATAAAGATATTTTTAAGCTCATTGATCAGGGCGGCGCCGGTAATCTGATGCTGTTTGAGCTCTATGCTAGTCAAATTGATTTTGAATAATTCAACCTGCAATTTCTGCCACTGAGAAATCTTGCAGTTTTCGGCATTGTGAAGCTTAATTTCCTGCATTCCATAAATCAGCTCAATATTTTTATCCTGATTTGTTGATAGCTGGTTAAATCTTTTATAATCTATTAATGCGCGTTTTTTAATAAAAAGACTGATCCATGAAAAATGCAAGATGCTTCCAACAAGAAAAATTAGAAATATAAAAGGATTATAGTAAAACAGAACTCCTCCAAAAATAAAAAAGGCTAAAAATGTAAATACAATATTTAGTAATCCACTCGTAATAAAACTATCAACCCTTTGATGATCCAATATTCGTTGAAGAATATCACCCGCTAATTTCGAATCGAAAAACTTGAGCGGTAATTTCGTCAATTTGTAAAAAAAGGCCGAAATAAGATTTAGATTGACTCGTGTACTGAGATGAATAAGTACCCTGGTTCGTATGACTTCAATGAGGGTCTTGCCGAAGAATAGAAAAATCTGTCCCAGAAGCATCAAGTAAATAAAAGAAAAAGACTTCCCAATGATCCCAATATCGATTATTTTTTGATTGATAAAAGGCAAGGTCATTTGCATCAAACTTGTAAGTACCAGCGCCAAAATCAATACAAATATTGTTTTCTTATACTGAAAAAGGGTATCAAATACATGGTCGAAACTTACAGAACTTCTGGTTTCAATCCCTTCGATAAAATCTTTAAAGTTCTCATTCGGTTCTAATAAGAGTAAGATTCCTTCGCCTTCATCGCTGAAATATCTTTTAAATTCGGCATGTTTATACCTGATCAGGCCCGCTGCAGGATCTGATATATACATATATTTTGAAGTGATCTTATATAGCACGACAAAATGCTTTTGTTGCCAATATATAATACAGGGTCCTAAATCTTCTGTTATTAGATCCTGGAAGCTGATTTTAATGGCATCAGACTCAAAACCGATTTTAATGGCAGCATTCCTTAATCCACCGATTGTACTCCCCATACGATTGGTCCCGGAGACATCTCTCAAGTAATTGATGTCCATCTTCTTTCCATAGAAACAAGCGATGATTTTTAGACATGTTGGACCACAATCCATCACATCTTTCTGAATAAAATGGGGGAACTGCCTAAACAACATAATTATTTATTTTTATTAAGGATGTATAGCCTTTTTTCAACAAATAGTAAATCATATATTCTTTAGTCCTATCGAACTTAGCAAGATACCTGTTTACCGTCATATGAATAATCGAACGCATTAAGTTTTCAAATACAGTAGGAGCATTACTTTCTTTTAGCATCCTGGAATGGATGGAAAACATCCTGTCTTCCTCCGAATTTAAGTGTAATGAACGAATTAGATCCTTACCTAAGTCCCTAAAGATCAAATCCCCATTAACACGATTTTCCTTTTTACCGAAATATCCAATGTCATGTATCAACCGCTCAAAAAATTCAAATTTTTCTTCCCAAGCATAAGCAAAAGAATCCATAATGGTGTTAACACGAATAGCGACGGCTTTTAGCTCATCATTTAATTCATCACTGTAATCTTTATTCTTATGATCTAAAAAATGAAGACTGTCTTCATAAAAGATATTCTCTATTGATTCGATATTGTGCTCACCATACCTTTCTATTTCACGGTCATATTCTTCGATAGACAGGCGCAGAATTTCTTCACTGGAAAGTTTCTCAGCAATCATGTAACGACATTTCCATGCTTCATCTAAGCTTTTTAGGCAAATTCGTAACCTGATATGGGTATCTGAATCTTCATATTTAATGAAGAAGAATTTCTCTAACATTCCGTTTTTTCGTAGTTCAGAGATGATAGGCTTCACTATTTTCACCAAATAAGTATCAAAATTACTTTCAGACATGTAAATTTTATAATATAGCCACTCCGAACTTAGCTCAAACTTTCTTTTTACATTTCCGTTTTCACTGAACCTTTCGTTTCTTGGTATTTTTCTAATCTTTGAATTTTCAACTTTCAGTACATATTGATTTGATGCAGGGACGAGTATTCCATTATTTGATTGAGAAATTACATTCAGTTCAGGCAACAGATGCTCCCTTAGTATTACTTTTTCCATTTTCTTTATCGATTCTTTAAGGATCGCAATGGAAATTTCATTATTTAAGTCAATAACAAGGTCATTGTCATTCTCTTTCAATTCGATGAACCGGGGCAATAGGTATTTCTCCCGTAGGAAATGGACATCCTGATCGTTTGACAATCCCAAAATCTCCCGAGTAGATAAATTCCAGGTAGCTGGGAAAATAATTACATTTTTTAAAACCACCCTCGGAAGAAACTCGAAGTTCTTTGAAAATTTCCCCCAGTAGAAGTATGCTCCCAAATTATTGTGTTGCGTCTGTACATCAACTAGAAATTCATATAATTTAAGTGTATTATAACTGGTGTTGTGGGCAGAAATAATTTTAGGACTTAGAAATCGACCTAATTTTTTACTCCTTAAATAAACAAAATCATCAATAACAGAAACCATAATATCATCTAATGGAATCGTATGCTCCGGGTTCTTATAGGAGTTTGATAAAAATGGAATCTCATAATCCAACGAAAAATCTCTATTTAAAATGTTAGCGACCCGATTGTCAGGAAGATGTGAAAGATCGCAAAACAGTAGGTCAGGATTTCTCTCTTTTTCATAGTCTGCAATATTTTTAAGTTCCTCTTTGAATTGACTTCCTAAATGCGAAAACCGTCCTAGGATGTTCCCTGAACTCATCCCTCCAAAACTCTCAATAAGAAGATCTTTACCGTCATGGTTTAATGTCTTAACTACTAAAGTTGAGGTAGATGGATATGCATACTTATGAAGTGGAAAATCGTTGATATCACTTTCCTTTAGCGCTATTTCATACGTGTTATTTATATGAGCATCAACTAACTTTTTTAATAGAAAATCTTCGATCAAACATTCTGTTTCATCGGAAATGCTATTTTCAAAATGATATCCAATTCCGAGTTCTGGGTCCAACACTTCCAATAGAGGCACCTCTCTTGTTTCAAATTTTTGGAAAAACTTTCTGGCAAATAATTGCATTTTTCCCCGATAGATAGGCTTAGATAATCGACAGAAAAGAGGTAGAATCTTTTCTATTTCTTCGATAGTCTTTGCGGCCAATCCACCAGATTCCAACTCACGATAGCTATCGACCTGAAACAATTTCTTTTTGGTCAGATCAAGTCCAAGTTCGATAAGAATTGTTTCTACTTCCTTATATTTTGAAATATTATCCGGTCTGTTTTCACGATCTATATCTTCTATTATCCGAATGATTCGGGTCAGAGAGGAATTAATAATCGTTAATGTGGATTTTAATGCCTCCTTCTTGCTGAGGATGTCTAGCAGATCGTACAGAAAATTTCCTCCAATTATTCTTGGTTCAAGTTCACTTACTATAATTTGTGAAGAAATTAGACTATTTATATATTCATCAGTTTCCTCGACTGAAAACCCAAAATTTTGGATAGTTGCCCTAATTTCAACATAGTCAACAAAAGTATTTTTACAAAGATTATATACCGCTTTCAGATATTCGTCGAGTTCGACAGATGAAATATTAAATTTCTTCCTAAACCCAGCTATCTTTCCTTCATAGTATCGTAAACTACCTCTTAATATATAAGATGTCGAATTTAAAGTGAACCTTAGATTTTCTCTGACGCCATCCTTCGATAATATCAGTTCTTTTAGTTCACAAAGAACATCCATATCTAGTCTCGTTTTCTGTTTTAACTCGCCTAAAACTATTTTTTCTGATTCATTTGGCAAATTTGGCCCTAACGTTACCGAAGAGAATTTTCCGAATGGCGTTGATCTGGTGGATGCCCTAAGTATATATTTAGCTAATTTTTGTACTAATCTTTTATTTCGCTTAATAGCTTCAGGGTCAAACTCCAGTTTTTCTAGCTCGCTATATAGATCTGCAGAGGCTAGATAAAGGCTTTCAAGAAACTGTCTGTCATTTATGAATGTAGATAAATCATCTTCGGTTAATGAATTGATGTATGTAAAAGAAGGAGTTCTGACTAACAGGCTATCTTTTTGTACTTGATAATCTTTCATAAAAAAAATAATTTTAAAAAATCATTATGGGGTTCTTTCTCTATCATAGCTAAAGTAAGACAAACGCCTGTGCCCCCATTGAGAAGAGATTTTTGATTCAGTTCTGCATTGTTGTTGCTATCTAAAAAATCTTCCACTGGAATGCTATAAGATTGCCCCAGACTAACTGTATGAATATTTGAATTGACGTTCTTCAGGGCTTGACGGAGAAGAAATTTGGACGATAAACCATGACATAGGAAAATATCTTTTTGGTCCTTAACCAGTGGTCTTTCTGCAATTGATTGAATCGTATTTTTCAAATTCGGATAAATAGGGTTTAGAGCTGTCAAGGTTGAACATTTTAAAACAAAATTCACGATGCCAAGGTCCCCATAACACCAGCCACTGATTGCTGAATAAGCATAGCTTCCTGTTTCCATATCATACTTTATTGGAAAAATATTTGCCCCCTCCTCTGCAAGATTTAATGGCTGATCCTCAAAAACCTTTAAAATATTAACTAAACTAGTAGTAATCAAGTCGGTTAATACCCCTTTTTCTAGTAAATTGAATAAAATATTACCCAAACCGGCATATCCGTGAGCAATACCAAAATCAACCGTATGCTTGCCTATCAATGGATTTACAATGAAATCATTTGTTTCTTGCTTTTTGGTTCTTTCGTTTAATTCAATCAATACGCTTTCGAGCACTTTGGTATCTACCGGACCCACAGAAAAAGCTGCAAGGATTCCTCCTGCACCATATAAATTATCCCAAATATTATTATTTACTAAATATAAAAGCTCTTCGCCCAGTGCATCATTTGCATCGTCAAAATCAGGAAATTGAAGAAATGAGAGTTCTTTTTTACTTGACAAATACCCATAAATTGCATATACTCCAGCCAGACCATCTATATAATTCAGAACTAAGGGATTTTTTTCTTGTATACTGTCGATCAGAGAGTTGTTCAGAGAAATTAGATCTTCCTTTTTGATAAAAGAATAACTTTTCAAGTATAGAATACAGCATAATAGAAAGTATCCTCCTTCGCCATCCAGTCCAATATTTTCTGATTGACTTCTATCTAATCCTCTAAACAATTTCTCTAACAACATATTAGTAGTTTTTTGTCATGTCCTGCTCTAGTGCTGTAGTCAACATTGTTGGAATAGTACCAAAGTCATTCATTTTTGAATTCCCTGCCGCTACAAATTGAGATTCGTTTTCACGAAGTATTGGGTATTTTCTGATAAGAAGTTGGATTTTTTTCATAATTTTTTACTTTGGTAAAGCACCTCGGTATGAGGTGCTTTATTGGTCTATTAAACGATTGCATTCCCTGGAGTTGGAGAAATTTTGATGAAGTATTCCGCTCCTGTTACTCCTCTTAGTGTTCAAGGATTGGTCCATTGCACTTCGTTTTAAACTGTGATTTAAGAAATCAGTGTCTTTGCATTTTTTTGTACAATACTAGGAAAGAGTTTCTTTTTCCTTAATAGTACACGATGACGATTTGAATACACATACATCACCTGCCGCAGCTTTTCCGCCCTGAATTTGGTCTAAGATACTTTCGTTCAACTTCGCTACATTTTTCTTGTTGATTTTTAATTTTTTTGAGTTCATAATAATTTGATTTATAAATTTGTCCCTACTCTAACTGCTTTTCGGGTCCCGCCTATTTTTCTTCCTTTTTTGAATCAGTTTCCTGACGTTTTTTTATACTAGGAAAGAGTTTCTTTTTCCTTAATTGTACACGATGACGATTTGAATACACAGACATCACCTGCCGCAGCTTTTCCGCCCTGAATTTGGTCTAAGATACTTTCGTTCAACTTCGCTACATTTTTCTTGTTGATTTTTAATTTTTTTGAGTTCATAATAATTTGATTTATAAATTTGTCCCTACTCTAACTGCTTTTCGGGTCCCGCAATAATTTTGATATACGAATGTAGCAGCTAAAAAAAATTGCACATTATTTTTTACACAAAACCCGAATATCCACTGATAAAACCAGCGTTTGAAGAAATTAAAATCTTTAAGAAAGAATTCATTAGTCGTATTTGGGAACACAATAAGCACCTTTAGACCAACGATCTGAAAAGTTCAATCGGTAGCTGTTCTCATTATATAAAACGACAACAAGCTTACTTTCGAAAGAAATGCTCAACATAAAAATTGGCTGGCGTCTTACAATGAAAATTCAATTGTCTTTTAAAACATTGGATGACGAAACACAAAAGAGGAAACGTAAAAAAAGCCACATGGTATGATGTGGCTTTTAAACTATCGGCTGTAGTCCAACGATCAGGAAAACGCGATAAATGGTGGAAATGGGAAGATGGCTAATTGTTATTGAAAGTATTCAATGACATGATAAGTACCATCTTGATATTTATCGAGTAGTTCTTTTAAATAATATTTGTGTTGTACTCCGGTCAAGACAACTATTTTTTTCCCACTATACTTGTTAGCGTGTCTGATGATATTAATAGCCATTGTATTATTTCTTAGATCCCAAAAATTACACCAAAGCTGATAGCCATCCCGGTAAGAGATCTTTTCACCATTTGGTTTCACAATATATTTCTCTCCAAAAATTACTTCGGAATGAGCTATTTTGGGCATCTCATGATGCTGAAGAGTTTGTCTATATCTGTTCAAAGTTTCAAAAGCGACGGAATTCAATGTTTTTATATCTGTTTTTGAAAAGTTAAACAGCGCTTTATTCGCTTCTTTATATTTCTCATAGATCGCTTTATTAGATTCACTTAACTTACCGACTTGATACAAGCTATCAATAAGCTGTACTGTAAGGTAATCCGCCGGTACCATACCCCTATCTTTTCTATACTGATTTCTACCCTCAAATTCGAATGGTAAATTGAGTGTTTCAGGATACTTTTTTAGATATCTTAATGTAGCAGTCTGCTCGTTTGACGTTAGACGGATTTCCTTCGCATAATCTTTAATCTGTTCGCTATCATTTTCTTGCAAGAGTATATCTGGTCCGATCTTATCTAAAATTTCAAATAGCATATCTGGACTCAATATGGCTGAGGAGTCATGCACCGTGCCAATGATATAGAGCTCTGTCTTAATCGAGGTCTGAGCTTGCGTCAAGTTTAAAAATAAAACTGATAGACTTACAAAAAGGTATTTCATTATAAAATTAATATTTAGGTATTGTTAAAAGTAATACTTCCAAATATAAGAAAATCAGTAGTTAGGCGAAAATTCTTATCCATTTGAACCGATTTCATCGATATATGAAAAAAGATTTTTCATAATACTATTTCAGATTTGCCATTGTTCTACTGATATAAATGCATCAAGCTAGCCTTTTTAGAAGAAATGCTCAACATAAAAATTGGCTGGCGTCTTAAAATGAAAATCCAATTGTCTTTTAAAACATTGAATGACGAAACAAAAGAGGAAACGTAAAAAAAGCCACATGGTATGATGTGGCTTTTAAACTAAATTTGAATGGTTTACTCGTGATCTGCCTTTATACTCATCTAGGCAGATCACGCGTTATAGAGATACTTATTTATACAAATTGATCGATTTGGATACTTACTCATACCAATAATCGAGTGGTACATATTGATATTTAGTCTTCACCGTTGTCTTATTGTTGTACATATCGTAAATACGCTGATGAACAATATAAAATTTCCCATCAGACGAAGTCGCCCGTATTTCATAGGGTTTTGTTGCATGATCTCTATAGGCAGCTGAATAAATTCCTTCATATCCTTTATAAACAGTGACATTTAAAATATTACCGGAATCATAATACTCAATAATCAACGTATTTCCCCCATTCGGATCAACTTCTCGATATCTAGCCTTACGGCCAAATACACGATCAACTACCGGTTTATTTGCCTTGGGTGTAAATCCGGCAGGAAACAGCTCAAATGTATATCCCAATCGATGTTTGTACGACCTAAATTTGGCTTTAACAGCTGTCTTTGACGGAAGGCTAGCAATAGCTCGATTGAACTCAAGTTCTTTTTGGCTTTCAATAATGCTATCCTGTCGTTGCTTTGCCTGCATAGCCATCAGGGTCTGAACAATAAATTCGATTTTATCAGTGTCATTTATATCGCCTACCGATAATACATCAGCTTCAAACTCCTTATCTGTATTCTTATATCCGATCACTCTATACTTCTGCTTTAACTCAGTTTTCCTATTCCTCAGATCGTACTAACCTTTGGAGAAATTCAAAACTTTACATTTATAGATGTGGATAAAGCCATTTCTACTGCCTTATTAGCGCATAAAGATGGACTATACGTTGTATTTGTCAATGGTACCGAAATCAAGCAGCTTACAGATCCTGTTGAGATCGATGAAAAATCTGAGATAGCCATCATTAGATTAACATTTCTGGCCGGAAGAATGACGTAAAAAAAAGCACATCTCCCGATGTGGCTTTAATAGACATATAGCCCAGTAGTGGTCTGCCCTCCCCATTACCGGGCAGACCATTCCCAAAATTCGCACAAAGTCGGCGGTAAATAACATGTATTCAACAGCAACTTCCCAAACGTCACCCCATAGTGATAACGCCAAGAATTGATTGGCATATTGACCATTTCACCCCCTTTTTTTGCTGTAAATCCCCTCGAATTATCCAATTCATTGTAACGATAATTGTACCTAACATAACTCAATTTATAACCAAAATTCTTATTAATGAAAAGATGGAAGAAGATTAAATCTCGTCTAGGAATTTTTATATTTCTAATGACGGCAACTTGTTGTGCAGCTATGGCGCAACAGGTTCGTGTACAAGGAAAAGTCTCCTCGGAAAATGACGGCACAGCGGTATCAGGCGTCACAGTAAGTGTCTTGGGGGGCACTATGCGCGTATCTACGGATGGAAATGGAAACTATGTACTTAATACCAACAAAACTGCGACATTAGTATTTAGTAGTGTCGGCTACGCACGTCAGGAAATTTCCCTGACCGGAAAAAAAACAGATGCCAACAATACCATCACCTTAGACATCCAAATTAAACTAAACGAAAATGTTATCGACGATGTCGTTGTCACGGGTTTTGGTCAACGCGAAAAAAGAGCTTCCGTAGTTGGCTCCGTAACCACGATTAATCCGAAAGAATTAAAAGGCCCGACGAGCAACCTAACCACTATGCTCGCTGGAAGGGTTGCCGGTATGATTGCCTTTCAACGCAGTGGTGAACCTGGATCTGATAATGCGAATTTCTTTATTCGGGGACTTGGAAGTTTTGGTACCGGAAAACAGGACCCATTGATTCTCATCGATAACATCGAATCTTCACCGACCGATATGGCCCGCTTACAGCCCGATGATATTGCGAGCTTTTCTGTCCTTCGCGATGCCAATGCGGCCGCCATGTATGGTGCCCGGGGTGCAAACGGCGTCGTTCTGATCACCACAAAACTGGGTAAAGAAGGGGCTACAAAATTTGAATTCCGTACAGAAAGTAATGTTTCTACCAATACCCGAAATTTTAAATTTGCAGACAACATCCGCTACATGGAAATGGCCAACGAGGCCTACCTGACAAGACCTGCTGACGCGGCCAGTGGACAGGGGCTTCCGTATTGGCAGACCAAAATTGACCATACAAGAGCCGGAGACAATCCGCTGCTCTACCCGAATAATAATTGGATTGACCAGCTTATAAAAGACTATACCATAAACCAACGCAATAACCTAAATATCAGCGGCGGTGGAGCAAAAGCAAAGTACTACCTATCCGGTACATATAACATCGACAATGGTATTTTGAAGATGAACGGAATCAACAATTTCAATAACAATATCAAGTTAAAAAATTACTCCGTCCGTTCAAATGTTGATATCAACTTTACCCCTACAACGACAGGTATCGTACGTGTATATGCTCAGTTTGACGATTACAATGGACCGATCGGCAGCACAGACGAAAATGGAAGCCGTATCAATGGTGGAGCTGCGACCTTCAGACGCGCCATCTGGTCGAATCCTGTGATGTTCCCGGCGATCTATCCGTCTTCGTATATGCCATACATGAATCACCCTTTATTTGGTAATGCACTAAATAGGAATGGTGGTTTATTTGTAAACCCTTACGCCGAAATGGTACGTGGTTACCAAGAATTTAATACCTCGACGATCATGCCACAGATTCAGATTAACCAAAATCTAAATGCATTGATCCCCGGTCTGAGCCTTACGGCAATGACCTATCTAAAACGTTATGCTTATTTTGAAGTAAGCCGCAAATATAATCCTTTCTATTACACGGCATCTGCTGATGCTTCTGGCGATCTAAGCCTCCGGGTCATGAACGATGGTTCACTGGGATCGATCGGAACTGTTGGTACCGAATACCTCGATTATTCGGAGTCTGCAAAAGAAGTGAATTCGATGTTTTATGCACATGCGATTGCCAGCTATAATCATGCTTTTGGTAAGCATAATGTAGGAGCCACAGTGATCGGTTTAGTTCAGAATTCATTGAGTGGGAATGCCGGAAACTTGCAATTGTCGCTGCCTTCACGCAATATCGGTCTTTCTGGTCGCTTTTCGTACAATTTTGATGACCGTTATATCGCCGAGTTTAACTTTGGTTACAATGGTTCGGAACGCTTTGCCAAAAATCGTCGCTTAGGTTTTTTTCCTTCTTTTGGGCTTAGCTACAATATTTCCAATGAATCATTTTTCGAACCTGTCAAAGATGTCATTTCAAAACTAAAAATCCGTGCCACCCATGGTTTTGCCGGGAACGATCAGATCGGCCGTTCGCAAGATCGCTTTTTCTATTTATCTGATGTAGACATGAATGCCTTTCAGATTGGATTTGGTGAGCTTTCGGGATATACCAGACCAACCATCGCCATACGACGTTATGCCAATGAGGATATCACATGGGAGCGATCGCGCCAGACAAACTTAGGACTCGAACTCGGCCTCTTTAAAGACCTCGAGTTAAATGTAGATGTATACAAACAGATCCGGAGCAATATTCTCACCGGCCGATCATATATACCGAGTACAATGGGCCTTCGCGCCGCGATCGTCGCCAATACGAATAAAGCCGAAAGTAAAGGGGTAGATGTGACGCTAAATTATAACAAAAACTTTGGCGACAGCTGGTACATTCAGGGACGTGGAACGATGACTTATGCCGTGAGCAAGAAACTGATTGTAGATGAACCCGCATACAAAGAAGCCAGTCGCTATACAGTAGGTACTTCGGCGTCCCAAGAGTTTGGTTATATCGCTGAACGACTTTTTGTGGACGATCAGGAGGTACTGAATTCTCCGGTTCAATTCGGAAAACCGGGCTTAGATTATCTGGGTGGAGACATCAAATACCGTGACGTAAATGGCGATGGACAGATTACAGATTTAGACCGCGTCGCGATCGGATACCCCACCACGCCAGAAATGATCTATGGCTTTGGCGGTACTGTGGGTGGAAAAGGCTTAGATTTTAGCTTTTACTTTCAGGGATCTGCACGCTCTTCCTTTTTCATTAATCCCGAAAATATTTCGCCCTTCTATTTAAATGGTGGTTCGCAAAACGGCCTTCTACAGGTCATTGCCGATAGTTATTGGAGTGAAGAAAATCGAAATCTATACGCCTTTTGGCCTCGTCTAAGTGAAAACATTATAGCGAATAATAACCAAAGAAGTACCTGGTGGATGCGTAGTGGTGCTTTCCTTCGATTGAAAACAGTGGAAGTAGGTTACACGTTTAAGGAAAGTTTGATGAAACGCCTCAAAGCAAAAAACCTTCGGGTATACGCCAATGGAATGAATTTATTTGCCTTAAGCTCTTTTAAAATGTGGGATGTCGAGATGGGTGGAAAAGGAATAGGCTATCCGATTCAGGCCGTATATAACATAGGCTTACAACTGAGCTTTTAATGTGAACTACAATTAAGAAATCATGAAAAATAAAAATATGAAAAAGACAGCAACCTATATCGCATGCCTCTTGTTTAGTGCTTTTGGAGTTTCTGCCTGTAAAGATTATATCGATGTCGTTCCGGACAACGTGGCGACAATTGACAATGCCTTTTCCTTACGAAATGAAGCTGAGAAATTTCTCTTCACCTGCTACTCGTGGTTACCAAATAATTCGGATGCCCAAAGCAATATTGGATTTCTTGCCGGCGATGAGGTATGGCTACCTGTTGCCCAGCGGGAAATCTATCCGGCGAATAACTGGCGTATCGCCCGCGGCGGGCAGAATGTCAATCAACCACTTGTAGACTCCTGGAGAAGTGGTTTATGGATCGCTATCCGAGATTGCAATATCTTTTTAGAAAATGTTTCTGATCTGTCCAAGGTACCTGATCTCTCAATCGATGATCGTTCGCGATGGATTGGAGAAGTATTGTTTCTAAAAGCTTATTACCACTATTTGTTATTCCGCCAATATGGACCAATTCCCGTTGTCGAAAAAAACATCTCACTTGACGCAGATCAGTCTGCTGTACGGGTAGAACAGCGCCCTGTCGATGAGGTGGTCAATTACATTGTTTCTTTGCTGGACTCTGCTGCACAAAAATCTGTTCCTTTAATTATCCCCAATAAGGCCGCGGAACTTGGACGGGTGACCAAACCCATCATTCAGGCTGTAAAGGCTGAGGTATTGCTGACTGCCGCAAGTCCCCTATTCAATGGAAATACAGATTATCAGGCCATGCGCAATAGCAAAGGCGAACAGCTGTTTAATCCAACTTATGAGGCCTCCAAATGGACGAAGGCCGCGGAAGCTGCAAAAGCGGCAATTGAATCTGCCGATGCTGCGGGCATCCGCTTCTTCCCTTTCAATAAGGCCGAATATGGACAGTTTAAAATGAGCGATGCAACCGCACAGGTGCTGGGCATCAACCTGGGCTTCAATGAGCGTTGGTCTGCTGAACACATCTGGGCAAACCCCAATTACCAGGCATGGAATATACAGCGGGATGCGATGCCCCTCTTAACCCCGGAAGCAGTGGTCGGTACGGCAAGACAACACCTCAGCGCACCGCTGAAAATTGCAGAAATGTTTTACACAAAAAATGGTGTCCCCATCAATGAGGATAAAACCCTCGATTTTAACGACAAGTCGAGTCTACGCGCGGCTACCGCTGCAGATCGGTATTATATCAAAGAAGGGTATACTACAGCGCGTCTAAACTTCGACCGCGAGCCCCGATTTTATGCTGACCTGGGTTTTGACGGCGGCATCTGGTTCAAGTTTGATACCAAAAGCCTATCGGATGAGGATACGTATTATGTACAGGCGAAGCTAAATCAGCCGGCTGGTGCCAATAACCATGGGTGGATCAATGAAACTGGATACTTCCTTAAAAAATTAGTGAATTGGGAACAAGCTTTCAGTAGCAATGGTGTCAGTTATAAATCCTACCCTTGGCCAGATATGCGCCTAAGCGATATTTATCTGATGTATGCTGAGGCGTTGAATGAAGCCAATGGTCCTTCAGCTGATGTTTACACGTATTTAGACCGCATACGTGAACGTGCTGGGATCCCCGGTGTCCTAACGTCTTGGAGCCAGTATTCGTCAAACCCAGACAAGCCTACGACCAAAGAAGGTCTTCGCGAAATTATCCAGCGTGAACGAATGATCGAATTGGCCTTTGAAGGAAAACGCTATTGGGATCTAAGGCGCTGGAAACTGGCCGTTAAATATTTCAATCAGAACATTACCGGATGGAGCGTAAATCAGGAGATCAGTGCAGATTATTACCAGATAAGAACATTGTTTCAGCAGACATTTGTGGCCCCTAGAGATTATTTCTGGCCAATTGCCCAAGGTGAATTAACGGTAAATCCTTCGTTGACACAAAATTTAGGCTGGTAGTCCTTTCAATTTTATCCTTAAAGTCATAAAGAAATGAACATAAACAGAAAATTGATACAGACCATATTTTTGTTCTGCATCTTATTCCAAAACTGCAAAGAAGAAATTCAAGTCGCTCCTGTTGTCAACAGTACTGCACCGGGGCAAGTCAGTAATGTGAAGGTAGAAAACCTGGCCGGGGCCGCACGTATTACCTATACCTTACCAAAAGATCAGGATCTATTGTATGTCAAAGCCGTCTATCAATTAAAATCAGGTAAAGAAATGGAGGTGAAATCCTCCTACTATAACAACACACTTCTCGTGGAAGGTTTTGCAGATACAAATCCGCATTCGATCAAGCTCTATGCCGTAAATAGAAGTGAAATCAGTTCGGCGCCTATCGAAGTCTCCGTAACGCCTTTAGAAAATCCCATCTGGAATACCTTTCGGAGTCTGGAGGCCATTCCAGCTTTTGGTGGCATTCGGATCACTGCCGAAAACGAGACTGAGAAAAATCTCACCGTGATGGTGATGGTCGATTCGTTGGGTGAATGGGTACCTTCTGTAGACAACATCTATACTTCCGCTAAACAGATTTCACGTACCATCCGTGGGTTTGCACCAAATCCCAAACAGTTTGCGATTACCGTGAGAGACAAATACATGAATTTTACCGATACGCTTGTGACGACTTTGACCCCGCTGTTTGAACAGGCACTTCCCAAATCACGGTATACTGCGGTTACATTACCCACCGACGCCAAACAGCAATATACTTCCACCGGACTATCCAAGATGTGGGACGGAGACAATTGGAACTGGCCCAATATATCTTTGACTGACGTCACTGTCAATGGCCCACAATGGGTCACATTTGATACCGGTAAGTTGGCCAAAATGAGCCGCATTGTGATCTGGGACTATCCAGAATACACCAACAGTGGCCGTATGTATTATTATGGTGGGAACGTGCGATTTTTTGAAATATGGGGTTCGGACAACCCGCCTTCAGACGGAAGCTGGAACAACTGGACGCGCTTAGGTACCTTCGAAAGCAAAAAGCCTTCTGGACTACCCATGGGGCAACAAACAGATGAGGACTATCAACTTGCCAATTCGGGTTTAAGCTTTGACTTTGATATCAGTGCACCGAAGGTCCGCTATCTACGCATCAAAACCATTAAAAATTGGCAGGGATCGTCCTTTATGTCCATCGCCGAATTACAGGTTTATGGCGATCCACGTTAATACAACTTGTTTATTATCAATTAGACTATTATGAAAGTAGCACATATTAAAACATTCTTTATCATGTCTTTGCTTAGCATGGCCATGCTTTCTTTCCTTTGCTGTTCAAAAAGTGATGATTATAAAAAGTACCTGGAAGGCGGTGAAATTTCCTACACCGGAAAAATTGATTCCGTCAAGGTCTTCTCTGGTAAAGAGCGCGTCTATATCACTGGATTATTTATGGCCGACCCCAAGGTAGATCGCCTCAAAATATACTGGGATAATCGGCAAGATTCGACTGAGTTAAAAATCAATCGTACGGCTGGCGTAGACACCTTAAAAATTTCACTGAAAATAAGTGAAGGAGTACATAATTTTGAACTTATCACCTATGATGCCCAAGGCAATAAGTCGCTAAGCGTTTTTAAAACTGGCGTATCTTATGGCGAACGGTTCAGCTCGGGACTTATCAACAGACCAATGTATGCTGTTGACTACTTTGCTGGCGATCAAAAAACCACCGTCAATTGGGGGGGAATCGATCTGACAAGTGGTGCTCAGTTTACAGAAGTTGAGTATACCAATACGTCAGGTAAATTAGTTGTTCAAAGAGACTCTATCAAGTTAGGTAAAAGTATTCTATCGGATTTTCTCCCTGGCAAACCACTCCGCTATCGTACATTGTTTGTCCCGGATTCTTTAAGTATAGATACATTCTACACGAACTATTCCGCAAATATATCGCCCAAGGAGGTTTATCTAAAAAACATGAACTTTCCTTTCGAGACTTCTGCCATGGGCGGTGATCGCTGGGGCACTCCGGCGGTGTGGCTTGTCAATGATGCGGCAAAGAACTTCAAGACAGCAGATGGAAAATATTATGGTGGAATTGAGATTCGGGATAAAAAAGCCTGTTTATCTTTGGAAGCAGGTTGGTGGCAATGGGCCTCACCCTCACCCAACTTAGCGCCAATTGTAAATGGTAAGATTTATCAAACGACCAACCTACAGCCCGGAAAATATCGTTTTACAGTCTCAAAGATTGACAAAGGCAGCGCCGGTGTCGTTCACCTCATCGCCGCAAAAGGCAATGCCTTGCCCGATCAATCAGCCTTGAATACAGCCTTAGGCTTTCAAACCCTATCTGGAAGCAGTGCAATATTCGAATTTACCGTAACAGAAGCAGGACCTGTAACCTTGGGTTTTCTCGGAAACATGAATGGAACCGCATCAGACGGCTCTTATTTTAAAGTCTCTGGCAATATGATCTTTGAAAAATTATAACCAAAATAGATGAATAGATTAGTTTTTTATGTCTTTTTTACAGCCTGCACTTTAGCAGGCTGTAAAAAGGCTACTCCCGAAAGCAGTATAGTAAAGCCTACAGAAAAAACAGATGATATCGCACTTGCTACGCTTGGTAAATTAGCTTTTTCCAATATCACGACTACAGGTGCTATGATTACAGGAAAAGTGCTAAACAAAGGTGGTGCACTTGTTACCAGTCGTGGCATCTGCTGGAACAAAGACCCGAATCCGACAATCGACAACAATCCGATGGAAGCAACTTCCAGTAAAGGTTCTGGTGAATTTACTGTGGCACTAACAGCCCTTGCCCCCTCACAAACCTATTACATTAGACCTTACGCCAAAAATAAGGGCGGAATTGCTTATGGCGAACAACAGGTATTGACCACTGCCGATATCCAATCGGTTACATTCGGGACGAACCCCATCTTTATTGTAGGATCATCAATTGCTTACTACGATGTCAATATTATCAGCAGTGGTGGTGGCGCTGTGACTGAACGAGGGCTATGCTGGGGCCTACAGGAAAAACCGACGGTCACTGATCATAAGGTTATGAATGCTGCAACAGGCACGGGCAAATTTCGAATCGGCATGCTCAATCTTACCCCGAGTACAAATTATCATTTACGCGCTTATGCGATCAATGAAACAGGCGTAAGCTACGGACCCGACATTTCCTTCCATACAATCGCCAAGGGCAAAGTAACCTATACATTCAATAAAGTCGACAATCCAACAGCGCAACAACTTGCTGCATACCAACGATTGCAAGTGGCTCTGGACAGTGCGGTCTGGTATGCCAATAATTATACTTCGGCCACCAAACATGTTTACCTCAACTACGACCCCGGGGTTCCGACAGCCGACGCGAATAACGAGGGCTGGATGCGATTTGGTGCCAGCGAGGGCTACCAAAATATCCGTACCATGTTGCATGAGATGAACCATACCCTCGGTACCGGGACGACAAGCTGGTGGTCACAAGCGATTATCAATGGCAAATATAGTCTGGCAAATGCCAACAATATGTTAAAAATGATCAACTCGGACGAATCAGCCGTTATAAATGGCGATAGCATGCACTGGTGGCCCTATGGTTTAAATCAAAATTCAGAAGTCAGTTCAAGCTGGGATTACGTATACAATTGCCTGATCATAGAAGCAATGCGGAAAGACGGCATGACCAGTCACAGTGGCGCTTACTAGCGGATAACTGAGCCACAAAAAAAGAGAAGAAAAACAGCAGTATGTTAAATAGCTACCGTTTTTCTTCTCTTTTGCATTTTAAGTGCCTCAGGTGATTAACCGATACTAGTAGGTACGCTTCCCAGATGGCTGTAGCGCTTGCGGTATTCTGAGGGCGAACAACCAAAAATTTTGGAAAAATGCTGCCTAAAATGTTTGATATCTTTGAAACCAACTTGATAAGCGGTTTCATTAATGTTAGTCTTGTTTTCTATAAGTAATTGCGCAGCCCGACGCATCCGAATAGATCGGATAAATTCGTTGGCAGATTTGCCTGAGATAGATTTTATCCGCCTATACATATTGGAATGACTCATCCCGAGCTCTTCGGCAAGCATCTTTACCGTAAAATTTTCATTCAATAAGTGCTTTTCAACCACGGCTATTGCCCGTTGCAAAAAATCTTTAAAAGCTGCCGGAACTTTATGGTCTTTGGACTGCAAGGTAATTTCACTATAAAAATAGGTATGTAATCTATTTTTATTTTCAATTAGACTTTCTACACGTGCAACGAGTAGCTCCCTGTCAAAAGGTTTGACGATATAGTCATCTGCACCAACTTCTATGCCTTTTAATTTGACATCAAAAGACGCACTTGCTGTTAACAAGATAATAGGTATATGACTTAGCTTTATGCTGCTCTTCATCTGTTTGCAGAGATCAATTCCGGAAGTTCCGCTCATCATTACATCACTAATGACAATACTTGGTTCTAATTTCTCTAAAATGGCTGATGCCGTTTCAGCACTATTTGCTTTGACAACCTGATATTTGTCAGAAAAAATACGAGCAATATAATTTAGCATATCTTCACTGTCGTCGACGATCAATATTTTCTCCTGCAAATCATTTTCATACAATTCATCAAGTGCCTGGCTTTTCACGGGATAAGTTGAAGCTGAAGGTTCGGGCTGCTCTCCGGCTACGGCACTACGATATCCAGTCGCTGTTTGTTGTAATTCGACGCGGTCCACAACAGCTGATGAACTGGCCTGGGTAATCGGTAATGTAATTGAAAAAGTTGCTCCAGCATGCGGATTTGCAAGATATTCCAATCTACCTTGATGTAGATTAATGAATTTTTTCACAAAAAACAGTCCGATTCCAAAACCATCAGCACTATGATTAAATAAACTAAAATTGCGTTTAAAAGGTTTAAAGATTTCTTCCGTTAGCTGAGTTGGATAGCCCTGTCCCGAATCAATGATATCACACCTTAGTTCCTGGTTTATACGACTCACTTTAATACAGACAGATCCGCCATTTATCGTATATTTAAGTGCATTTTGAAGTAGATTGATAAAACAAATCTCCAATTTTTCATAATCTGCATTTAAGATTAGTCTTTCAATATCAGTCTCAAATGCGTAACTGATATTTCGAGAATTGGCCAATTGCCTAAAAGAATCAAATGTCTCCCGCAAAACCTGTATGATATCAAATACTGTATAAGCAAGCTCATCAAAATTTCCATCGGATTTTCTAAACAAAAGAAGTTTATCTGCAAGATTTAACAATCGCTTGGAATGATTGTAAACAGACAGCAGTTCCTCTGACTCGCCCATATTTTTTTTTGATTTGTTGACAATGTCTTTGATGGGATTTACAATGAGTGTCAGTGGTGTCCTAATTTCATGGACGATATGGGTAAAAAATGTCAGCTTATCTTCGATTAACTCGTGCTCTTTTTCCCGTTCAAATTCGGCCGTCTTTAATTTAAAAAGCAATAGATCCTTATTCTCCCGATACCTATTATAAAGATAGATGACCGCAACAAGCAGCAAAAGATACCCGATATATGCCCATATACTTCGATACCAAGGGGGTAAAACTTCCACGTCAATAACACGTTCTGCTTGATTCCATTGGCCATTTGCGTTACTCGATCGGATATGCAATTTATACTTGCCTTCCCTGAGATTCGAATAATAAGCAGTCCGCTGTTTATTGACGTAATTCCAATCTTTATCCCAACCTTCTAAATAATAGGCGTAGTCGATCCTATCCGAAAAACTATAATCCAATGCTGCAAAAGAAAAGGATAAAATGGCCTTATCATACGGTATTTTTAAGCTTTGAACAGCGTTCAAAGAGATTTGCTTATACGCTTCACTTTGCCCATATGGCACATTACCAATGCTCAATCGGGTCAATTTTAATGCGGGAAACCTGGTCTTAAAAAATATATCCTGCGGTCTGAATAAATTGAACCCACGGATACCACCAAAAATCAACAGATCGTCCCGTAATTTAATGGCAGCGTTGTAATTAAATTGATTGCTCTGGAGACCGTCTGACTGATAGAAGTTTTGAAATGTTTTTTTTTGTACATCCATTTTGGAGAGTCCATCAAGTGAGGACATCCACATATTACCCTGTGCATCCTGTAAGCCATTCAACAACGTATTGCTAACAAGGCCATCCTTTTCGGTATAGCGTCTATAGTTCATCGAGCTTAGATTCAGATGTAAAAGTCCACCACCCTCTGTGCCAAGCCAAAGAAAACCGCTTTCTGTTTGTTGGATAAAACGAATTGGGCTTCCAATGTGATAGCTATTGTATTTCATCGTACGCAAGTCTAGTCGGAATAAGGCACTCCACGATCCCATCCACAAAACAGTATCCTTGTCTTCAAAAAAAGTTAACACATCGTTTATCGGCAAATTGAGGTGTTTAAACTGATCTGCGATGGTATCCAAGTAATAGACATTTCCACTGGCGAGTGTTGAAGCCCAAAGCGTACCCCTACTGTCTTTAAATAAACGCCATACAGCATTATTGACATATTGAGAATTAGGATAATAGCAGGTATAATGTTTTACCTGCCCAGTTTTGGGACTTAATTTGACGATTCCCATATCATAACTTCCAATCCACAACTGGTCATTTTGATGTTGGATTAATGAGGTTATAAAAGCGGGTTTAACATCCTTATGCGCTGAATAGGGATAATGGACCAAGCTACCTTTTGATATACTCCATTTGTATAATCCATCCCCATCAGTTCCGATCCATATATGATTTTGATCGGCTTGCTCGAACGATAAAATAAAGTCGGCAGTATTTACCTGTTGGCTATTGGGATTAATTTTAAATGTATGGAACCTTCTTTTTGCAGGATCCACAATATTAACCCCACCTCTCAATGTACCGATCCATAGCCGGTCGTCCGCATCTTCCAGTACGGCAAAAACAGATCGACTGGTTAATTGCTGTTGGTCAAATCCGATATCATATTCAAACGTTCGCGTCATGCTATTAAATTTCTGTATGCCGCTGCCGTCTGTACATATCCATAGCTTTTTGTCTTTTCCAAAATAAAGGTTAACGACTGCTTTTCTATAGGTATCGTAATTATAGTTCGTAAAAGTGCCTGTTTTTATATGATAACAGATAATTTTTTGGTTGCTGGCAAACCAAATATCTCCTGTAGGTGCTACAGCCATCGTTGTCGACTGGAAATCAACTGTTTTTACGATTGAAAAAAGGTGTTTTTTGCTATCGTAATAAGCCAAACCAACATGGTCTATGAATGCCCATACTCCCGCATCCACTGCTTTGCAAATAGCAGAAACACGATAATAGGGCAGCTGTTGGCCAGCGTAGTGTAAGGGTATCTTTTGGGCGACACTTCCCGTTTTTGTTTCTTCAATTTTAAATAGTCCTTCAGATCCACCATGTACAAACAATTGGCCGAGAATATCTTTCTCTATCTGATGAATCGGAAAATTTAGGGGCCTATTTCCTTTAGGTGAGGTCACCAAAACTTGCTCACACTGTGTGCGATTGGGATCTATCACTGCTAGTCCACCTTTGGTCGCAACATATAGTTGTGCCGAAGGACTTTCGGCGACAGCTGTCACCCGGTTGTCAGGCAATGTATTTTTAGACAATGGATCGTTTTTAAAAACTTTAAATTCGTACCCATCGTAACGGTTCAAGCCATTTGATGTTCCAAACCACATAAATCCCTCCCCATCCTGAAAGATCGCAGTAACGAAATCATTGGAAAGCCCTTTATCAAGGCCTAAATAGACGATAGACGACTGACACCATACGACATGAATAGGCCAAAATAATCCCAAAAGAATCAAGTAGAGATTTTTCATAAATAGTTTATAACTGTGTTTGTGACACTTAAATTACGAAAAGCCTCTTGATCAACAAACTGAAATGCAATATTTATTATCCAACGAAAGTATCCTTCCCGTGATTATTGCAGTTATTTGCTTTAGAAGTGTTATTACTACATTTCAGGGAGCATTAACCGAAGAGAATTTAATATCATAAATAGGTAAGCCAAAAGGAAAAAAAGTGTACATCAAACCGTTTACTCCATGGAGACTACAAATGTATTTTCGGCGTATTATATAAAAATAATTTTATGCGGCAGAACTATGAGCTCTAAAATAACAGAATAGAAAAATTCGGCAAATGGATGGAACGACGAGGGGAAATCAGCGATCCATTGATTGCTATAGGCTGACAGCTGGTGTAAGTAAACTAAATATCAACCAAGTAAGCACGAATATTAGTTCAACTCTAACGAATACGAATCGCTGAGCCCAGTCAAATTTCTTGTGATTATTTTAGTATTAGAGAATTAAAACATGTCCAAAAGGCATGCATTATTTAACAAATAAAACTTAAAAACAATGAAAAAGTTCTTGATGAGTTTGGTAGCCGTAGCTGCGCTATCGACAGCGGCTTTTGCAGGAACTGACACAAAAGTATCCAAAGAAAATGCAGAAGTAAAAACAAGTACTTCGGCAGTAGCCGAAAACACCAACAAAGTGGAAGTTGCCGAATCAACAAAAGAAAGCAATGCAAAGTTTCTAAGAAAGTGTGTTTACACGCTAACAGTCTACAATAGTAGTGGCGAAGTGATTGATACCTTCACTTCGCAAACCTATGTTGAAAATTCCTGTTCAGGCTTCTTCGACAACTGCAGAACGATTTACAGACATATGCTTGCCCATGGTGAATTGGGAATATAGTCTGCAAATTATATTTCATTCGAATTATAATTACAAAAATTTTAGTGGGGCTTAGGCCCCGCTTTGCATAATACCTAAATCATTTCCTACAAATTCAAAAGTTGCCCCGCATGAATATTGTTAAAGGTTCCAGCCAATTACATTGTTTTATTTTGCTTCATTGAGGACCAAAACGACTTCAAATCGGCTGTTGTTCTTACTATACACAATGGCTGCAAGCTACCTTTCTTTTATAAAGAAAGGATCAACATAAAAATTGGCGCCGTACAGTGAAAATCCAATAGTCTTTAAAAACATCGGATGATGAAACAAAAAAGAGGAAACGATAAGAAACATAAAAATTACTATGCAGATAAACACTAAAACAAAGGGTTTGGTTGAACATCAGGCCCTTTTGACGTAAAAAAGCAACCAAGACTTAAGCCAGGATGACTAAAGCTCGAAGAACAGCGAAAACGAGCGTTAAAAAAAATACCGTACTAAGCAATAAAAATACTATTGCCATTGATTAACTTTAGTGAATATTAACAAATTCAAAAATGAATTACTATTTTACATTATTATTTTTAGTTGCTTTGCAGTACGTTAACGCACAGGAATCCTTTGTCTTTAAATACCTTCCTCAACCACAATTAAAGTACGAGACAACGGGTATATATCAAACCAAAGCAGCAGGCAAATTGGAGGGACTATTCCCCTTTACAATGAATCTGGAAGGAAATAATAAGGTCCAATCGACCACCTCTACAGGTGCAGAAGTCAAGCAGATAATTCCCTATAAGACAGAAATACTTTTTGTAGAGACTAGCATGAAATTTAACGAGCAAATAACTCCTTTAAAGGCTCCGCTAAGTGGCTCTACGATATATGGCTATTACGATGAAAATGGCAAAACAAAGATTGATTCGATCGTAAACAACACGCTAGATTCCCTGGAAAAACAACATTTAAAAACCGAAATGGAACAGAATCAGTTTGAAGATAAAACGCCAAATAAACCAATGAAAGTTGGTGATTCCGTTGAAAAAACAGAAACAGTGGCATTTCCAGTCTTAGGAGCAGATCAACAGGAATTTTTGGTAAAAACCAAATACACCCTACAAAAAATTGAAAATGGGACTGGCTATTTAGATGCTACGCAAACATTTCAATTAAAAAGTCCAAATGAGCAGATCGAAGTCCTACCCAACAGCAATGGTTCAGGAAAAGTCGAATTTAATATCAAACACACTTACGTAAGCAAAAAAGTAACAAGCGCTAATCTGTACCTCAAAGTCAAACAGGATGGATATGTCATGTCCTGTATAATTTCGTCAAATAACTCTGATATCACAACCGCCTCTTCACTGATACGATAGGCGGTCTAAATCATCTTGCAAACTAGATCAAAGTTTAATCGCTATTGTTTTTGTCAATTCTATTGAAGGTATAAAAAGAATACATTACAGAAACCATAACTTGTTTCCTCAAATTTCAGCTACATATAGGCCAATAACTCGCGACTTAGCATATAAAAATTAGATAATAAACCTACAAAGAGGGCGCAAGGATCATAAAAATTACTGTACAAGTACACACTAAAACAAAGGGCCTGATCAATTATCAGGCCCTTTTGACATAAAAAAACATCCGATGATTTCGCTTTTGATCGAGAGTCATCAAGAAATTTATTGTACTTGTACTTTCAATAGTTTTAACCATCCAGAATCAGTTATATCGCCATTTACGGCAAGCCTTATTCCCGGCTGATTTTCATTTGTTGTATCTACGATGGCAACGGCCCAGGTATAGTTTCCGGCAGGTACATCAACATTAGCTTTCAACTCGTATGCGACTGGATTATTCTTAAGCCAGGTGGAGGGCTCTCCTTTGTCATCAACAAATACTTTTTTCACTCTGTTTTCTTCATCCAGGAGTGCAAAAGCTACTTTATATTTATAATTCCACTGGGGAATATTGTTCGGAAAATATCCCCAGCCCATGTTCCGCCAGCGGTGGTTAATTGTCGTTTCTGTCCCCGAATTGACTTTCTCCGGTAAATAAACACGATCGGGATATAAACGATAGCCACCTTCAGAAATAAAACGCTGGCATAAGGTAAAAGATTTGGTGAACCAGCTTTCAATTTCACCGATACGGAAATCCATCATGTTTACAGCAGCTTCCAAGGAGCTGTCAAATTCGCCCTGCCGAACATCTTCGGGATGGTTTTGCCTATATTTACCGCTTGGATCAGTCCAGTAACGATGTGTACCAGTCGTAATCCAACCACCTTCCATAATAATCGGACGTTTAAAATTCCAGACCTTGGCAAAATTCTTCTCCCAGCTTTGATAATAATCGGTCATTCCAAAGGCATCCTGACGCAGGCTGTACCCTTTGTTGATCATCTTATTCAACAGCTTCTCTGAATTAGGATTGGGAGCTCCATTGCCCGCAGGGTCGCCAACTACGCGATGATAATTGATCAGCAAGGGCACTTTTGTAAAGTTTTTCGAATACACGTCCGAAATCCAATCAACGACTTCTTCTTTGATCACCTCAATGTTTTGGCCGGATGGATTATTAGGATCTTCGTAAATGACACTATGCCCTTCACCCCACAAGCCTAGTCCGTAGGCATCGACAAAGGAGGTTTTATTTAAATCATTAAAATCCTTCGCCAACTCTTCGATCAGCTTGCTATAATATTTCCTAAAAACAGGATCTTGCAGCACAGGTGTTTTTCTATCCGGAAAAGAAGCATTGGCAACATAATACTTGGCGCCTGCATCGAACACAAACTGCGGCGTATTTGCCCCTTGATCGCGGCCATCGACCACGATACGAAAGGCGATTGGCAATCCTTTATCTTGTGCCCCTTTGATCATTTTATAGATTGCCGTGCTGGGATCCCTCCAGGCATATACGCCATCTACAGGATTAAAAGTCCGCCAGCTGGTACGGATATAACAGGCAGATGCATAGTCAATTGCTTTGACCGTTTTACCTAAGTCAGGTACATAGAATTGGGTGTCCCAATAGGAAGGAGTCCCCGAAGCTGAAGCATACATAACCCAGCCGTTTAAAGGGTTACGAAACATGGAACTGCGGTTGTAGCTGGGTTTCACCAAGGTACCAGATAGTGCACTTTCACTATCGGCACCATCTTTCTTACATGAAACTGCTAGAAAGCAAAGCATAACAGCAATTGCTTTGAGGCAGGCTTTTTTATAGTTTGTATTGTTTTTCACTTTCAGAAATGTTAAAGTTAATTTATGCGCTTTTATACGACGGCTTACCGTTTTAACGCCAGAATTGTCATGTTCCTTAAATCAAAAATCAGCACATTGGTCGTCGCCGGAATGGTGAAATAAGAATTGCGGTTGGCGCCGACGGTACCGCCGCCCAATTCTGCTACTTTTCCTAAGGTAAGCGTCAGGGTCTGAGCCACACCTGCAGTTGTAGGCGGAGCACTAAAAGCATAAGCCAGATTTTTGTTATTACTGTTATCTCCGGTTACGATAAACTTCGTGGTCCCGACTTTACCGCCGGTATAGACTAAAACCTGCGGATCCGCCAAACTTACCTGACAATCCATCTTCACCGGAGTTCCCCAGCCATTAATGCTTCCGTGCATCCATAAATCGGTTACGGTAGTCGTATAAAGCTGGTCTCCTGTCCATGTCACGATTTTAGGAGCAAGTGCTTTCGCTGGCGAATAAATGGTTGCGGTCGCTTTTTGCATATTAACCACAACGCGATACTCGCCCGCAGTTGCTATTTTCCAGGAGAACACATTTTCTCTCATTTTAATGCCAACAGCATTTCCATCGTTTAGCTCACCGCTTCCATCGGCGGTTACGACATAATTGGTTTCACCGTTAAATTCGACCGGGATTTCGAGTTCACCAGGCTGTAAATTCAATACATAAGCATACTGATCCAGATTTTCCAATGTTTTTGGCATCTCCACCTTGCTCCCGCCAACGGCACTTCCGCTTAAAAACACTCTATCGGCATCAAAAACAACCGTTTTGATGGGGTTTACTGTAATTCTTACGGTCCGTACTTCGGGTGCCTCAAAAGTAGCGCCCCCCTCCCATTGTGCAACGACTCTAAATTCCAGTGTAAAGCTCTTATTTGCGGGTATGCCCCACTTTTCATTTGCCCAATTTTGTAATTGCTCAGAGGTAAAGCTTCTACTAAATACGTTATCGTCTTCATAGTTGAATATCGCTGTACCGGTACCAAAATTGTTTCCCACCACATCCAGCATCGTACTGTAGCTGACCAAATGATCATCTGATTGAACCCTAGCCGGCTTCCAGTTAAATGTGACAATATCTTTGGTCAAATTGACCTCGTCCAGCGTAATGTTTTCCGACGAAGGCTGAAGCTCCATCGTTTCATTGACTTTGGGTATATCCTGAATTTCCTGTTTGCAGGATAACTGGCAAAGCACCATGCATAAGAGAAATAAGGTTTTGTATAAATAATTGATAATTTTCATTGATTTATATTTTTGCTAATATTTTGGATAGAATCATACGTTTGACTCGCACAACTACTTTTTTCATCAGGTGGAAAGCTGCCGAAAATACGATCAGGATTCGGACAGCCTCCCATAAACATTAATTATAACCCGGATTCTGCGGGAACGGTGCACCTGTATTGGCATCCCTGATTACCTGTGGAATAGGCCACAGGATATTGTTGTCCGTGATTTTATCCTTTATCGCATTATTATATTTTTTGACCCGCTCCACCAAAGTATTGGTACGCACGAGGGTAAACCTTCTGCTTTCTTCACCAACTAATTCGCGGATACGCTCATCGAGCAGGAAATCCATATTCATCTGAGCGCCCGTAATTTCGGACGCTCCTGCCCTTTTCCGCACCTCATTGACGGCTTGGGCAGCTTTATCCGGCATATTTTGTCCCAGATAGGCTTCCGCAAGCAACAGATAAG
This sequence comes from Sphingobacterium sp. UGAL515B_05, assembly GCF_033097525.1. Taxonomy (NCBI): domain Bacteria; kingdom Pseudomonadati; phylum Bacteroidota; class Sphingobacteriia; order Sphingobacteriales; family Sphingobacteriaceae; genus Sphingobacterium; species Sphingobacterium sp. UGAL515B_05. The sequence goes on from NZ_CP109907.1 coordinate 424,917, forward strand.
TTTCGGCTAAACGGAATTTCATACGGTCTTTATAACTACCGGTCAAACTTAAATTTTCGGTACGCCCGTAAAAGAATTTTGTAATCGCCGGAAATAAGCTTTTTGTCGTAAACCAGGTCTGCTCGGTAATATTAGCTTTTTTGCCATATAGTGAAGCCTCGTTCGCATTGTTGTAATACCAGTTGCGTTTAATGTTATATCCTGAATTACGGATATCATTTACTTCGAAAATACCAGCGACATTGCCTGTAGCATTGGTACCTGTGGTACCTACCCACCACTTCATAGGCACTAATTGGGCAATACCACGACCACCCAATGTGTCGGCCAAAACAAATCCCGTAATCGTCGAATAGTTCGGTATCCAAGCCCTACGGGTCCAGTCATCCGAATTGGTACCGCCGCCAATGGTATTAAACTGGAACTGCAATACCCAGATACTTTCTTTATTGCCACTTTTTCTATTTTGGTTATTTTCCAGAAATAAATCGCTAAATACATCGCCCGGTTTGCTGCCATTTACGCCGTATCTGTTTTTCATCAGGTTATAATAACCACTATTGATGACCGCCAATGCTGCCTTTTCTGCTTCGGCATGATTGCCCTGCAACAGGTAGATTTCGCTCAGCAAATGACTTGCGGCCCATTTGGTCAACTTCCCTTCTTTGACGTCGTCCGGATTTGTAGGCAGGTTATCCACCGCAAACTTCAGGTCGTCTACCATGTGGCCGATGACTTCGGCCTTTGGTGTACGGGTAAAATTAAGCTGAAAATCATACAGAATAGTTTCCACATAGGGTACATCGCCATAGAGATAAACCAGAGTACGGTAAGCATAAGCCCGAAAAAAACGGGCTTCGGCCTGGAAGCGTGCTTTATCTTCCGGCGTGTCCCAATTGGTGTTTTTTTCGGAATAAACCAACATGAGGTTTGCCGATGAAATAAGATTATAAGCCCAGTTCCAGTAGGTTCCTACAAAACGCTCGGAGGCAGTCAATGTCAGATTGGCAAAAGCAGTCAATGAGCCATCGCTATTAATGGCATCGGCAATATCCGTAGATACCTGTAAGGCTTCGTATGGGCAGGCACCATTATGGATGAAGGCGCCCCCTTCGCCATAAGTATTGTATTCTGAACGTGTGAGTGCATACAAACCAGCACTCCCCACCTCGAAACCGTAGGTGCTGGTATAGGTATTGGAGGGGGCCAGCTCAGTTTTCAGTTCTTCCTCCAGAAACTTCTTACAGCCTCCTAAGGTAAACAATACGATAAGTACCAAACTTGTTGTGATAATATTTTTCATTTTCATGTCCATTCGATTAGAAGTTTACATTTAAGCCAAACATGTACGAACGTGCCGTCGGATAGGAGGCCATCCAGGTGTTGTCGTAATTGAGTACCTCTCTGATATTAGAAATAGTATTCAGATTGTTCACGCTAGCGTTTATATCAATACCATTTACACCTACCTTTTTAGCAATTTTGTGTGGTAATTTATAGCCAAAAGTGATGTTCTTCACCTGCACGTAGCTCACCTTTTTATAGTACCCGTGCCCTAATGGATTGAGATAACCGGGTGAAACAATCGTCGCATTGGGATTCTCCGGTGTCCAATAATTGGCATCGTGTACATAGTTGGTAATCCCGAAAGTCCAGGCCCCAAGATTGGCCATGTGATCATCGCGCCATACATCAAAAACCCCGGTAACCAACGCAGATGCATAAAAATTTTTGTAAGAAAACCGATTGGCTAAAGATGCTGTATAGCGTGGATTTTTAGATCCGATGACCACCCTGTCACTCGCTTCTATCTTGCCGTTACCATCGCGGTCGTACAGCTTGGCAGCTCCGGGTGCTGCCCCATCCACAGTAATGGTTTCCCCATTTTGCCATACACCGATCATTTTATAATCGTAGAATACTCGTAATGGCTTACCAATAAACCAGTTGTTGGCAATATCATCGATACCGTCCCCTCTCAACTCGACAATTTTGTCTCGGTTTAAGGAAAACACAGCGGTCGTATTCCATTGAAAATTTTCTCCTTTCACGTTCGTCGAGTTTAAGGTGACTTCAATACCTTTATTTTGGGTGGCGCCGATATTGTCCCAAATCCGGTTATACCCGTTCATGATAGGTACAGTGCGGGTCATCAGTAAATCTTTCGTTTTAGAGAGATAGGCATCGATAGTTCCTCCCAATCTGTTATTAAATAACTGAAAGTCCAGCCCCAGGTTGGTCGAATAGGTGGTTTCCCATTTCAGATTAGGGTTCCCCACACCATCACCGGCCAAATAGGCTGTCGTAACGGCAGTACCATCATCGCCCCAGATATATTTTACATTGGAGTATAAGCGGTCTAACGTGCGGTATGGTGTAATCGCCTGGTTACCGTTGGCACCATAAGAAAGGCGGATTTTCAGCATATCCAGCCATGTTACATGATCTTTTAAGAAGCTTTCCTCCCCGATTTGCCACGCCGCCGCTGCGACAGGAAAAAATGCGTATTTATTGTTGACACCAAATACAGACGCTCCATCTGTACGTCCTGTCAGGGTCAATAGATACTTGCCTTTGTAGGCATAATTTATTCTGCCCATGTATGACAGCATCGCAGATTCCGATAAGGAAGCGCTGTTGGAAACAAGACGGCTGGCCGAACCGATCATAAAGTATTCGGTATCGTCGGTTACAAAACCTGCACCGCTCTGGGCTGTTGACCAGCTTTTCGTTTTTTGCATACTGAATAAACCCGTCACATCAAAACGATGATCGCCGATCTGCCGCTCGTATTTGAGCAGGTTCTCCCAGGTATAATCGTTATAATTGGAATTGTTAATGGAAGCACTACCTCCGGCCTGCGCACCCTGATCCCTGCCTTCAAAAGTATTGCGCCCGTAATAGGTTCCAGTAAATCCGTTCCGATAATTATAACCAAAATTTGATCGTAAGGAAAGACCCTCTACCGGCAGCAAAATATTGGCATAGCCAGAAAGAAAGAAATTGTTATTATACCTATCCTGAATCGCATTGACGTTGCGCATCGGATTGACAATCAATGAATACTCCATGGGCTCGGGCACATACTTCCCCGATTCGTCTTTATAGCTCCCATAAGGACTTTGTTTTATGGCATGTTCCAAATTTGGCGTAATACCACCGTCGCTTTTCCGGGTATATTGCAGGCCAACACCCGTGGTTAACCATTTATTAAAAGTCTGATCCACATTTGTGGTAATATTTAAACGGGACAACTTAGAATTGTATACCACACCCTCTTGGTCCAAAGCTGCAAGGGCAGCCATATATTTTGTATTCTCTGTACCACCGGAAATGCTCAGCTGATGATCCATGGTCATGGCTTTTCGAAAGACGTAATCCTGCCAATTGTTCGTAATACCTTTCGCATAATTACCGCGCTCTGTTACGCTAATAATATCCCCGGCGATAGGATCTAATAGAGCTCCAGTATAGCCCTGCCTAATTCGGGCAATATCTTGTTGAAAGCGGATATACTCATTTGGTCCCATAACATTGATGCGTTGCATAGGCTCGGCCATACCGATCAAACCTTTATAGTTTACCTGAGCTCTACCCAGCGCTCCCCTTTTGGTTTGTATCAGAATAACCCCATTGGCCGCACGCGAGCCGTAGATGGCCGAAGCTGAAGCATCTTTTAAGATCGAAAGGTTTTCGACGTTGTTGGGATCGATATCTGCCAGGGATCCGCTGTAGGGAATACCATCCAAAATAATCAATGGACTATTGTTGGCCGATATCGAATTTTCACCCCGTATCAACAGGGTCTGTGATGCTCCCGGCGCAGCCTCGCCGGTCGTAATAGAGAAACCGGCAACCTGTCCCACCAAGCGATCCATCAGGTTTGAGGTAGATACCATGCTTAACTGCTCTTTTCCAACCACGGCCAAGCCTCCCGTTAAATCTTTCTTCTTGGCTGTACCATACCCTACAACCACAACCTGATCCAGTACATTATTTCCTGACATCTTCACATTGATGATTCCTGATGGATTGACCTTTAATTCCTGGTTATTGAAACCGATGTAGGTAAAAAGTAGCGTAGCCGTGCGTGGCGCCAGAATGGTATAACGGCCATTTGCATCTGTCTGAACACCGGTTTTCGCCCCTTTAATCATGACTGAAACACCCTTAAGTCCTTCTCCTGCATCATTGGTGACCTGACCTTTGACATTTAGTTGATCTGTTGCTTGCGAATAAGCATAATTAGTCGCCACTACCGATAGGGTAGCACTCATTATCCAGCTCCTGAGCCAGATATGTATCTTTTGTATCATTGATTTATAATGGTTAGTTTAAAATTTACTTGCGTTCTTTACTTTCCCTTTCTCGTAAAGAATATGAGTTTAAAATAGGTCTGCTTCAATAGGCTTGGATTTTAATTTAAATTTTGTGATACATAATATCTCATTGCTGCAAATGCATGCGCAATGCCGAGGGCAAGACTTCGTTTTCGTTCTTATTGACGAAACCTAAAATTCCGTTGCGCCTTGCTATCGATTTTTGTAAAGTTCGGATTACCCTGCGTGAGCCTAATCACCTGGTCGGGAGGAATTTTCATACACATATTTTGCTTTTTTAAAATTGGTTAAGACAAAACTATAATCATCAACAATTCGTAGGGTTCGTTTTTGTACGAAAATGGTTTGATTTTGTACAAAAGGCAAAAACATGTGTTTTTCGCTGTAAAATGGAGGTTAGGAGCGCTTTATTATTCGTTTTTTATACGCATTATTTGATCTAAGATAACAGTATCGCTTGGTTGCACATCGATAGCTTCACCCCGGCCTTTATAAATGATATCGCGGAAACTGGCCTGGGAGATACCTTTGGCTTTTATAGGTTGATGACTGATTAAATTTCGTACAAATAAACCCTGCACATGCTCGCCATACTCGACCACCAAACCTTGTTGTGCTAGCGGACTGATGACCATATTCTCGATAAAAACATGACTTATACGGAGTTTACCTACAGGCATAATCCGTATGGATCGGTGTGAAATTGAATAGAAGTCCTGCCAGTTCTGGAGATAAATAGTTGAGATGTTGTCGATTTCGCCCCTATAAATCGAACCACTTACCACATTTACATTTTCTTCACCCGCTCCCACTCCGGTATCTGTCAACCCGATATTAATAAAGTCGTCACCGCTTTTACCTTTGCAATTCGCAATAATAATATTTTTACAGCCAAAACGTATGCCCATGCCGTCTTGGTTCAAAATCTGTTTGTCTACTCCATCAACAGTTACTGCCTGCCTTACGTTAAAAGTAATATCGCTTACCTTACCGTTTGTACAGCGCTCCAATACCAGGCCGTGTCCATGATAATCCTTTAATGTTATGCCGCTAACCTCAAATACATCAATGTAAGCCAATATAATGGCGTGGTTACGCCATCCACCTTTCTGGTTCTCTCCGGGCTTACCTGCATCGGTACCATAAGATTGTCCAAATCCGCGGGGATTTAAGGACAAGATTTTATTATGGTCACCGGTAGCTCTGGGATGATCAGCTCCTTCTAAAAGAACATTTCCTTTTCCAATAATCCGGATATTCTTTGCGGGTGCTATATCTTTAATTGCCAGCCCTGAATTTGCCGAACGAATAAAATTATCCCGGCATTTATCCGATAGCTTAATGGTACAGTTATTCAATTCAAGTTCAAAATCGCCGGGAAGCAAAATGGCCTGATCAATGAGCCAGACACTTTTTTTCGTTACCGCATCGTATTTAGGGATAACAACTTTCCCAGTCGACTTTTTTGCTTCATTTATGGCTTTTTGTATACGTTCTGACTGGGAACCACTTTTGTATTTATTGGGGCTGATAGAAGTCTCATCTACCTTTTGGGTAACAGCCGCTGTCAGAAAAATCACGTTAAACAAGCAAAAGCAATATGTAAGCAGAAGCGTTTTTATAAAAATTGTCATTTTCATGATCATTAGGATTTCAAAAATATAGAATTGCCTTTCACCTATCTGAAAGGGTATATCGGTCAACTATTGGCTGTATTTTTATTTCTTTCCACTGGAAACCTTTTTCTTAAACTCTGAAGGGCTCAGTTCAAACTGTTTTTTGAAACAGACGCTAAAGTATTTGGCATTGTTAAACCCGGTTTGGTAAGCAACTTCCGCTATCGTCAAATCCGATTTTTCTAATAGATAAGCACTTCTTTTCAGCCGCATATTCAAAATAAATTCTTTGATGGACATTCCCACAATATCATGTATTTTTTGATAAAGGATGGTTCTGCCGACGTTCATATCAGCCACAAAATCTTCCACGGAATAACTGGCATTGTCAATATTTTCTTCAATGACCTGAATGGCCTTAATCAGCAGTTCCTCGTCCATGGAGGTGACGGTTACATTGGAGGGATCTACCTGAACGTGTTTGCTGTATTTTTCTTTTAGTTCCCGCTGATTTCTTAGAATGGTTTCCGTCTGTTGCAACAAATAGTCAACATGAAACGGTTTATCAATAAACACATTGGCGCCATATTCCAATGCTTTTATTTTATGCTGGTTGTCATCTCCCGTACCCGAAATCATAATAATAGGAATATGGCTAGTTTTAAAATTTTGTCTAAGGCTACGGCATACTTCCAAGCCGTTGCGATTTGGCATGATCAAATCGGTAATAATAAGTTGCGGATAAATTTTTTCGGCTTTAATTAAGCCCTCTTCCCCGTCACTCGCCGTGTACACATTATATTTTTCGGCCAGACGCTGCTCCAGATAGACTCGCAGCTGTTGGTCATCTTCAATGAGCAGGATATTATCTGTCTTTTTTATAGGGATCGATCCCGTTTCTGGGGCTGCAGTATCCTGCGTGATAATATCGTCGATTTCAGAAACGGTGTAATCATACACGTTAGGCTGCATGTCGCCTGCCCCGGCCTGTTTCCTTAACGGTAGTGAAATGGTAAATGAAATTTTATCGGTCTTATTGACCATCCATATTTTACCCTCAAGCACATCTACCAGTTCTTTCACAATAGCAAGTCCAAGTCCTGAACTTTCTTCAAAAGTTGGCCTATGAGAAGATAAGCGGTTAAAAGAAGTGTAAAGCGTCGCGATCTGTTCTTCAGAAAAACAATCACCGGTATTTATAACTTCAATGGAGATGTATTCGACTTCCGTCGGATTTAACGAAAGAAACCGTTCTTTTTCTTCTGCTGTTGCACTATAGATACGTACGCCCACATACCCATTATCTGGTGTATATTTTAGGGCATTGGAGAACAGATTAGTCAATATTTTTTCGATAACATCGTAATCAAAGGCAACATATAAATTGTCCTTGTATGCGGAAATATTGGTTTCAACACCTTTTTTATTGGCATAGAGCTCAAACAGGCCAAATATATCCCTAACAAAATTGATAAAATCACCAACCTGCGGATTGAGCGTAATTTTTTGGCTTTCTATTTCGCGAAAGCGCAGCAATTGGCTAATCATCCGCTGTATTCTGGATACATTTTTCTCTATTAAATCCATGTATACCAAAGCAGTATCGTTGGATACAATAGTATCTTTGAGTTGCTTAAGCGGCTGTAAAACCAAGGTTAGCGGTGTTTTTAAATCGTGTGAGATATTGGTAAAGAAGTCGGTACGCGCCTGGTTCAGCTCTTGCATATTCTGTTCTTTTAAACGCTCGAGTGCTAATCGCTCTTTAAACACTCTTTTATTGCTGTAATATCTCATTATGAAAAAGAGCAGAGCAGAAAAAAGTGCTGCATAGCAGCAATATGCCCACCAGGACAAGAAAAATGGTGGATCGACATGGATATATAATCGTGATATTTGATCGCCCCATAGCCCATCATTATTGGAAGCCTTGATTTCGAAGGTATAATCTCCGCCCGGAAGGTTGAGAAACTGTACAGATTTCTGATTGGCATGACTGATTTGCCAGTCTTCACCTAGCCCCAACATCCGGTAAGCGAACTGGTTCTTCTCTGCGGATAAATAACTATTTGCAGAAAACTTAATTTCTACATTAGACTGGCTACTGGAGAGCCTTATCTTGTCTTCTTTTCGATTGGAAAGACTACCAATGTCTTTCGTTAAAACTGATGAGCCATCCGCTGGTTTCACGAGTTTATTGTTGACCAGAAATCCTGTAAAAAAAACTTTCGGTTTTTGAAGATTTTTATTGAGGTACGCCGGATCGAAAAGTAGAAATCCATTGGTACCACCAAACAGCATTTCACCCCTGGAAGTTTTGTAAGCGGCATGAATATAAAATGAACCAATGTTATTTTCCTGATAAAATCTCGCTTTCTCAAATTTACTGGATTTCCAATTGAAACAAAAAAGACCATCACTGGTACTTAACCAGATATTTTTCGTGGCAACATCTTCTAATATGCCAAATACCATTTTTGCCGGGAATCCGTCTCTTACACTATAGTTGACATATGTCCCATCTCTTTTGAGTACATTTACGCCTTTACCCAATGTTCCCAACCATACTTCGCCATTTGAAGTCACTGTATAACTACACAGGTAATTTGCTGAATAGGAAGCATCTTTGAGCACGTAGTGCTTCAATATCTTTAACGTATGGGGATTTACAACAAAAAATCCCTGATGGCTAATTAAACAGAGCTGATCTTGGTTATTCACATACAATGCTTCGACTTCGAGGTTCAATTTTTTGCCCTGCGCATCAAGTATGCTCACCATCTCTATAGGACCTAGGGGCTTCTTTCGATATAAAAATGATTTATCGGGGTCTGTCATCCACCAGGTGCCTTCCTTATCGTTTACAAAATCATAAACGGTGAGTGGTTGCTGGCTCTCCGGAGAGCGGAAATTGAAACTGCTGAAATGCTGCTTGTCCACATCATAACTGCCGATACCGCCGTTATAGGCTGAAATCAACAGTTTTTTGCTCATTCGATCAAATTTCAGGCGTTTAATCATATGGGGACTCGACGAACTACCCTGCGATTTTTCTGGAGGGTTAAACTGATCTCTTTTTCTATTCCAGTAATTCAGGCTCCCCCCCTCGGTACCGATCCATATATTTTCCAGATGATCTTCCTGAAAACTACTGACTATGGGGTGATTGAGCCCCCCTGGACTGGGCTTGAAGTAACGTACTCGGGAATCGTAAAGCGAGCAATAAGCTATTTTACCCCCGTAAGTACCTATCCAGGCCCCTTGGTCCGGGTCTGGATAAATTGTCCATATCGAGTTATTCGGTAATGAATAAGCATCGTTCAAGTTCATTTGCAAGGTGCTGCTGCTTTCATTGGATGGATCATAAAGATACAGTCCAGCTTGCGTAGCCACCCAGATCACCCCGGTTTGGTCCAAATATAATTTTTTGGTTAACACGGATGAATTTCCCATAACGCTTACTGGTATCTTCTGTTTTAAGGTACCTGTTAAATCTGTTACATGGATTCCCCCTCGTTGTGTTAAAAAATAATATACCCCCCCGTACGCGATCGCATCGTTCACCTGATTTGTCGTACTACCAAAATCCGCAAACTGTATTAGGCGTTTTTTTGCCATTTCAACTTGATACACGACAGCGCCTTGGCTTAGAAACACCTGATCTTTAGCACTCAATATATTTTGGAAAGACTTGTTTTTCGGCAATAAAAAGCTTTCTGTCTGTTTATTTTGCGGATTATAGCGTAGTATGCTATTGTTTGATAGCATGTAAACCTGACCATCGCTATGTACACAAAGCGAACGGATCATTCCGGGAACCACGACATGAAAAGAAAACCGTTCGTAATCGAATTTTAATAAGCCTTGCCCCGAAGCTAGAAACAGATTTCCATTTTTATCCCGAATTAAAGAACCATAGCCCCATTTTTGCGCTGGTTTGATCGAAGAGACGATATCATTTAACTGATAAAAACTATTGCCATCGTACATGAAGAGCGCATCGGGTCCTGTGTACCAAATACGCCCTAAACTATCTTTTGCGATGCTTTGTATACCGCCATAATAGGAAGTTTCGGGCATCAAATGAAACCTATATCTCGAAAGATCGATGCCGAGAACACATTGTCCCAAAAAAAAGACGAAGCAAATTATCAGACTGTATTTATTCATTTACCGATGCTACTAAAGCTGTTTAAATTTCTATCCAAGATTTACGCTTGCCAGTTACGATCAAAATATCCTGCTGCTAATTGTTGATCAGTGGTTCTATAAACTTCGATTATCATACTATTAGGCAATGAGCTTCGTCGAAATTCTGGTCTCAGCTCTTTTTCAGCTTTGCAGATCCATGCGAAGCCAACAGTACCAATTTACTTAAAAACGGGCGTTGGGGACAAACTTATCTTCTTTTGCTGATTATTTTTGAGTTCAAAGATCACAAGCTCATTCTTTCCGGGTTTTAAATCCGCCGAAGGAATTAATATCGACTGCTGTTTTTCTTCCTCCCAGTAAGATCCCAAATATTTTTGATTTAACCAGACCTCGCCCATTCCCCATCCTGTCATATTAAGGTATTTGTTTTCGGACAGATGGTGTTCGAACTGACCTTTGTAAAAACCGGGACTATCATTAGCTGATCTTTGTTCAAAAACCAAATCCTTCAGTGGATAATTACGCGCCGTTAAGGGGATCATTTTCCAGTCTTGAAGGTCGTTTCCGTCTAAAGTAATGGTGCCAAATAGCCCTTTTGAATTATCTGTAATTTCTGGTCCGTAGGTAATTCGACCAATATTCTCGACATAAAATTGAAGCAAGTGTTTGCCTGGATGTGTTTTGATGGCTAGTTTTTTACTCTTATCTGTCAGGCTCCCCTGTTCCTTACCGTCGACATAGACCACGGCATAATCGCGTACGTTCTCCAATTCAAGCTCTTCGCTTTCGGCATCAGTATTTATCTCGGTCTGATAAAGTACATAGCCTGATTCGATGTCCAAATCATTAAAAGATAATGCATTTTTCGCCTCGACAGCCTTATTATAAACCTGGTTTACAGACGCTTTCTCTTCTAACCTAATTTCCTGTGCCATGAGGTTCTGACCCAAAAAAAGAGTCATCATAGATAATATCATTGTTCTTACCATTGTGTAAATCTTTCTTATTTCTCTAAAAATGATTGAATAAAGGTCTCATCAACGGCCACTTGCGGCGAGAATTTCTCACTTTTTACATAATTATCGATACTGTACAACAATTGTTGGGTAGCGGGACGGTTATCCATATCATTTTTGGTATCCAATGCCAGTACCAGCAGTTTACCGCCGTGCAGTTTGGCTTCGAAACCAATACCCAATTTCTGGTTGTTGTCGTAGCTGTCGATGACCTGTATAAAGGGACGCAGTTGTTGTGGTGCATGTTGCATTTCGATTACTTTCGCATGGTTCAGGATATCCCACCATTGCCAATCGGTATGGTATGAAGTAAGAAAATCCTTAAACATGGCCTGCTTATGATGGACCAGGTTGCCGATGGTCATCGGTGCCCATGCAAACATAATGGGGTTCCAAAAATGATTGTGAAACAGTGACTTTCGGCCTTTAACCTGGTCTGGAGAAGGATAAAGAACCACGGTTTTACCCTGGGCCAACTGCCTTTTGGCAACATCATCGTAGACATCGGTGTACAATACATTAGCTGTAGACTGCATCAGATGTTGATGCTTTGGATATACCCAAATGTCCCAGCTATTTTTAATGCTATCGTTCACCGCAAGATGAACCGTAACTTTTTGAGTGCTGATGTTTTTTAGGGGAATCTCAAATTCACCTACCGGCGATACATTTTCGTTGGCAATGGTTTGCTTTTTCAGCGTTCCCTTTTTCAATACGTTGCCAGCGGTATCGGTCAACCACCATTTAATTTTCGCATTTTCAAGTGCAGAATTGCTAAAGTTATATACCTCGGCTTTACCCCTAAATGTTTCTGTGTTGAAAAAACTGCTTTTATCGTAGCGCAATAGAGCGACCGTTGGCGCGCAAAACTCGCTGAATTTTTCTGCTGTAACCAATCCTTTCGAATCCCAGAAAGGATCAAAGATCCCTACCGGCGCGTACCCTTGTCCCGGAAAATCGTTCATTGACAAGAGCTGGAAGCCCGCAGATTTACCTGATCGCAACAGGGCTTCGATCACGGCTTTGTACTCCAGCACGGTCAACGCACCAGATGCTCTGAAGAAATCCTTTGCTTGGTCCAACATGCCATTTTTTTGTAATAGATCGCTAAATACTTCAAAATTGCGGGCCTCTACGGGACTGTTGGCATATTTCTTTATTTCATCAAAGTTTGGATAAATACAACGTTGCCCTGACTCGTGTGAAATGACGGGCACATCTACATCAGATTCCAAATTCTTGTCCCAATCGGTACCGGGCAGACCTTCGTATACCTTCACCGGCCCTTTATTGGTTTGCTGGGAAACGTAATATTGATCTGATTTAACCCGTGTTCGTGCCGTAGAACCGCTGTAAAGATGGCGGGGATCAGCTTTTCTGCCGTAGGCAGTCAACTCCTCGATAAAGTCGAAGTTCCCGGTAATTTCATTTCCGTTGCAGTACAGAACAAAAGAAGGATGGTTGCCATATTCTTTTAAAATAGCTTTAATTTCCCTACGGAAGAAGTTATATCTAGACTCGTCGGGTTCGGCATCTTTGCCCCACATAGGCATTTCCACTTCAAAATATATCCCATGTTTGTCTGCCATGCGAAAGGCCGCCGCCGGCGGGCACCATGAATGGAATCGTAAATGGTTCATGCCATACGTCTTCATCAGCACCATGATTCGTTCCCAATTGGCATCGTCGAGCGGAGCATGGCCTGTTTTTGGAAACACTGCATTTTCTACATTGCCCCTTAAATGGATGGGACGATTATTGAGCAACACATGGTTTTTTCCTTGTTTTACTTCTCTCATACCAAAGGTAGTAGCCTTTTCATGCCGATAGGTATTTTTGCCGTCGGAGGTATTCAGTTGACAATTTATTCGATAGAGGTTTGGGTTAAACTCATCCCACAGTTTGATATGCTTACCTAATGGAATAGTAGTCTCTACGAAGGCCACCGAATCGGTACTTACCAATGCAACTTCATCCTTAAGGCTGTAATTTGTTCCCTCGATGGCGAAAGATACTTTGCCCTTTACCTGTTTTTTGGTCGCATTATTTACCTGTAGTTTTACTTTTATGGACTGATCGGCTATATTTGGATATACCTGAAGATCTTCCAGATAAACTGGGTCTATAGCCAGCAGTTTTATTTCTCCTAGAATTCCGTTCCAGTTAATCTGCGTAAATTCAGTATGCGCATGGTTCCATTTATGGGTGTTATACTGAAACCGGTTATCGATACAAATGGTTATGCGATGCTTCTTTCCCGGCTTTACAAATGAGCTCAGATCGTGGTTGTGGGGCACACTTACATAATCGATACTGCTAACTTCCTTGGTATCTACAAAAACTGAACTCAACCAGTGGGTCCGTTCAAAGTATAGGAATATTTTTTTCCCTTTCCATTCGGCAGGGATTTCAATATCACGTTGGTACCATGCCGGTCCCATATATTCGTATTTTCGGGTCAGACGGTCGATATATTTATAGGGATTTTTATATCCTATCTGATAATCATCGGTAATACCGGGAAGCTTAATTGTTTCTTGCAAAAGATGGTTATAGCGGGGAGACAGCGAGCCTCTACGGAAATCCATCACGTCCGTCTGAAACCCCCAAGTGCCTGATAAATCGATAGCATCTTGAGCCTTTAACGAGGCTGCCTGCAGGAAAAACCCCGTTAGGCACATCATTTTAAAGTATTTATAGATGCTTGTCCTGTATTCATCCATTTTGTGTTTCGATAGTTTAGGTGCTTTCATTCTTTTCGGTATATTATTTTTGTAGGCATCGAAAAAATAGTGTCAATGTGATGCTTCTCTTTAAGCTCGTTTTCGGAATTGAATTCTTATTTATTATCATAATAATGCTTCATCAGAAACCAGGCTTTCTTTCGGTAGCCTTGGTCTGAGATTAATCCTTTGCGGTTCCAGCCATCTTGGTTGGTCGGATGAAAACGGAACGGCGAACGGAAATCAAATAGCACCCAGGGTGAAGTTCCGCGCAGGTTTGGAATATGCTTAAACATTTCGAGGTTGTTTTTGTATAAAGTCTCTTGGTAATCTTCACTCCATGAGCTGACGACATCCTTTTCGCCCGTTTTACCATACAGCGCCTCGCCTCCAAATTCAGAAATAATTAAAGGCTGGCCTTTTGCCACATCCCATACTGCTTTATCAGGAGAAACTGGCCAGGAGTGGTACCAGCCTAAATATTTGTTAACAGCTACGACGTCCAATTCTTTTGTAAAAGGATCATCCATAACAAAGGTTTCCTTTTCCTTATTGAAACGAACAAGATCAAAAGCAGCGGTTATAAGTCTGGTCGTGTCAATGGCTCTGCATGTAGCAATCAAATGCCTGATAAAAGCATTTCTAGGCTGGGACGGTTGAGTTTCATTGGCTACCCCCCAAAAAGCAAGTGCGCAACGATTTTTGTCTCGAGCGACCATTTCTCGCATCATTTTACCGGCTTTCTCTTTGGTCGATTCATTTTCAAAATCGATGCCTTGCCAAATGGGAATTTCTTCCCACAACAAGAAACCCATTTTTTCGGCCATTCTCACGATATATTCATTTTGTGGATAATGCGCCAAACGAATCATATTACAGCCCAAAGCTTTCGCTTCTGAAAGCAGCATCACTGCATCGGCCTGTGAAAAAGCACGACCTTTGCGCTGAGGTATTTCCTCATGAAATGAAATGGACTTGAGAAAAATAGCTTCGCCATTCAGAAAGATATCTTCCCCTTTGACCCAAATATTTCGAAAACCTATTTCCTCCTCTATTTGATCATCGTGTGTTGAAATCTTCACGTTATATAGTTTAGGTGCAGTAGGCGACCAACGTTTGATTTCTCTCGATAGGAATGACGTTTTTACTTCTCCCTGCGCATCTGTTTTAAGCGTTTGTTTTAGTTGTAGTTCCGGTATTTCGATAGTTACCAAGGAATTGGCCATCTTTTCCGAAAGTTTGACCTTCGCATTGATTTTATCGGCTTTGGTTTTGTCCAATTGAACAAAATAATCGTCGATAAAAACTTTTGGCGTGCTGACCAAAAAGACATCTCGGGTGATGCCGCCATAGTTCCACCAATCAAAGGCCATTGCCGGAATGGCATCAACTTGCCGGCTATTATTTACCTCAACTACCAAAAAATTATCGTTTTCTTTAGCTGCATCCGTTATTTCAATCTGAAAGGGGGTAAATCCACCTTCATGTTGTGCTATCTCCTGTCCATTGAGATATATGCGACAACGGTAACTTACAGCAGCAAAATACAAGAACAGCCTTTCGCTACTTTCTTTCACTGCATCAAACTTGCGGCCATACCAGATGGTACCTTCGTAATATTTAAGTTCAGGCATTTGACTGTTCCAATCTGAAGGTACATTTAAACGGAGACCATTCTCGAAAGCGTATTCATAAAAATCAGTCTTGTTTTCGGGTTTTTTATTCAGGTAGACTTGGTTTTTTCTTCCCTGGTCGTATAAGTCTACAATAGCGTTCCACTTTCCATTTAAGGATTGAGCTCGCCTATCATACACATTGGCCATATTTTGCTGTGCAACAAGGTTGGAGGTTATCAGACTAAAAAAAAGAGACAATATCAAAGATAGATTGATCAGCTTTATCATAATAGGTGTTAGTTCTTAATAAAATTTTCTATTTTACCTGCAATTCCGACAGCTTTGTCCAACCCTGAGCCGTTAAATATCCATCAAGAGCAAGTTGAATTGCCGGCTTATTTTCCCTGGTCGTATCGACAATGGCGACAGCCCAGCTGTAAATTCCTGCAGGTAGATCTACTTTTGCATTTAATTCATAACTCGAAGCAGCACCTTTCAACCAAGCAGACGGCTCACTCTGACGATCTACAATAATTTTTTTGACATTCCCTTTGGCATCTAACAACGCAAAAGCAACTTTATATTTGTAGTTCCATTGTGGAATATTATTAGGTAAATAGCCCCAGCCCATATTCTGCCAACGATGGGAAATTAGGGCTACCTTACCCCGCTTGATGTCTTGTGGCAGGCTGATTTGGTCTGGATATACACGGTAACCTCCTTCTGAATTAAACCGTTGAACCAAATCAAAGGACTTAAACCAAGATTCAGTTTCTCCACCTGCTCTAAAGTCCATCATATTGACATGGGCTTCGGCCGACAGGTCGAACTCACCTTTCCTCACATCCTCATCATGACCTTCTCTATATTTCCCACTGGGGTCTGTCCAGTAGCGGTGCTTACCTGGAGCGATAATCCAGCCTCCTTCCATAATGATAGGACGCTTAAAATTCCATTTCCTGGCGAAATCCTTTTCCCAATTCTGGTAATAGCCAGTCATGCCAAAAGCATCTTGGCGAAGGCTATACCCCTTATCAATAGCTTTAACCAATAAGCGTTCACTATTCGGGTTGACGGCTCCCCAACTTTCGGGATGACCTACCAGACGATGGTAGTTGATGACCAAAGGAACTTTTGTAAATGTGTTAGCATATAAACTGGTCACCCAGTCCAGGGTTTCCTCCTTTATTTTTTCAGTACTTTCGGGCGTTGCCATTCTAGGATCTTCATAGACAACATAATGTGCTTCACCCCATTTTCCCAAGCCATAGGCATCAATAAAAGAGGTCTTTTCAGGATCATTAAATTCCTTGGCCAAAGCTGTAATAAATTTGGAATAGTATTTTCTAAATACCGGATCCTGAGGATAAGGTGTTTGTCTATCGGGATGATTTTCATTTTCCAAATAATATTTGGCTCCAAGGTCAAACACAAATTTGGGTGTATTTTGGCCTTGGTCGCGACCATCTACAACAATACGGAGCGCTATGGGCAACCCTCTCTTTTGCGCGCCTTTAAGGAGCTTTCCTATTTTAGAGTTTGGATCATCCCAGGCATAAACACCGTCACTGGGATTCAGCGAAGACCAGCTCGTGCGTACATAACATGCCGAAGCATAATCGATGACCTTTACCTTTTTACCCAATGCTGGCACAAAATATTCGATATCCCAATACGTATCATCGGCATTACGGGGAGCATACATTACCCAACCATTTAAAGGGTTGCGCAAGACTGAATGACCATCGTATTTTGGCTTTAATAAAATATACCCGGAGTTCCTTGCACTGCTTTTCCCTTCATTCTTTTGAGAAAAACCAAGCGATGCAGTAGTGCACAATAAAAGCGTTAAAAAAAAAATTATGATCCAATTTGACATTATCTGTTTGTTTATCATTTCGTATCTGAACATATTTTCAAGTCTACTGGTTATTGGTTATTGTATTCTATACTATATTGGTCTTATTTAAATCAAATTGATCTAATGGGACGACACAAAAATAGCCACAGCAGATTTCCGCTAGGGTATTGATTTGTTCAAAAAAGGTTCGTTTTTGTACAAAATTGGGACAGGAGCATAGTTTTTTATATTTGATGGAGCGATTTTGGATCTTCCATCCTTGCTCATGATGGCAACTGTTCTTATTTGATGACTAAGGACTGTGTCACACTAAATTTCTCTTCTAGGAGCTTTAAACTAGCAAAATGAAAAATTTGCTGAATAGCGAAGATAAATGGCAGAAATGAGAAACATTACTTTTCTCTTTTATAAAATCTGATTAGCAAAAAAGCTATTGTAATCGTCTGATCGTTTAATAATCTCTTTCTAGTTCAGTGATAAATAAATTAGGATTGTCAACGGCATACCTTAACCATATAGAGTCTCTTTCGTGTATATTATTAGGATTAATAGACCATTCAAAAAAGACCTCCTACGGTAAGACTCACAAAAAAATATTACATAAAACCAATTTAAATTTGTCCATTACAATTAAATACCTTTGGCTTTTAAAAGCTCAAGTGCCTTATTAACAAATACTGGTTTTTGTTCTTTTATAAAATGATAACGTTCTTTAAAAGTGTTGATTTTTTCAGGGTAAACTACATCAATCAGGATATCCGGATCGATGCCTTCGCCAACAGCATAAGATTTCCCTTTTCGATCATGAAGCAATGCTGTCATTAAATTAACAGAATAACCTTTGTTTATATAGTAAAGCTCATTAGCTGAAGTTAAACCACAGGTTTTTGTTCCGATGACAGTGACGTTCTTTTGCCCCAAGAAATGACTCGCAGTGATCTCACCGGAACTTGCTGTAAGTTCTGAAACCAAAACGATAATTGGTATTTTATTATTTTTAAGCTGCTGCCCCTGCACTGTATCAAATTTACAGTATTTGGCTTCTATGCTATTGTCTATATATAAACCATTTTGAGGAATTTGAAATTTATCTACCAGAATCTCATTACCATCTTTATCCCGCGTCCCATCAAAATAAGAAAAAGTCTGGCTGGTGTCAATTAAACTATGGAAAGGAATAACCATGGGCACAAAACTACCGCCGTCATTTTCAGTTAAATCAATAATCCAGGCCTTGGGTTGTTTATCATCCAGTTCACGCATTTGTTTCTGTAGGGTATTGAGGTAACGTCTGTGTTCTAGTAGTACTCCAGGAACATTAATGTATGCATACTTACCTTCGATCATGTGATGCTGAAAATTGAGCGGGGACATACCTTCTTGTTCATATGTTGTATTAGCGATCATTTTGATCAATGCTAATTCATCGGTCGTATCTTCGACGCGCATGGCTCGAGAGTGATGATCTTCTAATTCGGAAACTACATTTTTAAATGTCGGCAATAACGAATCGATTTTATCAATAGCAACTGCTTTTAACTTCGTCTCTCTACGTAATTTATCGAAATCAACTTTGCTACGCATAAAAGAATGGGTTGCCAAGGTATCGATAAATTGATCAACCAAGTTGTTCACTTCTTTATTTTGAGCACGACAAATACTGAAAACGAAAAAACAGGTAAAAAAGAAAATGAGTCTGTACATGGATTAAAGATTAATTAGTTTTTAAAACTAACAAATATCAGCCATTATAGATCGATTAAAATAAAACTATTTAACCGCATTGAAAAAAAAGAAATCCTCAAAATAATAAAGATCCCGAATTCAAGACGGGGTATTACTTCAATTTCTGCAAGCGTTCTTTTGCTGATGGGACGATATCATCATTTTTTTCGTAGTTATCAATAATACTTTTCAATGTACTCTTCGCCTGAAAGGCATTGCCTTTTCGCGCATAGGCATCGGCAAGTAATAAGAAGCTCTTGGCTACCCAGTATTCTTGTGCTGCCCTATTGTTGATTACATCAAAAGCTGTTTCCAGCGCTTTATCGTATTCCTTGTTATCATACTGTAATTGTCCCACACGGTAACGGGCCTCCGCGCCGATCGCCGATTGGCTTTTCAGCGCAGCCAGGCTGAACTCTTTCGTAGCAGACGCTACATTCTTTTCTTTCAATAAAGCTTTTCCACTGTATAAATGTGCCTTAGCAATTTCCTCCTGTGTTGCACCAGGATAATTCTTAACCAGGCTCGCATACTTGGCCATTTGCTCCATATCGCCGAGTTCGAAGTAACACACCATCAGGTTCGTTACTGCGTAGCCATAGTTCTTTTTATATTCCTCATTGAGTTCCAATTTTTTAAGATGCACAATAGCCTCATTGTATTCTTTAAGATCCAGATAGAGCGCAGCCACCGTCAGCAAGGTATTCTCTGAATACTTGCTCGTCCAGTCGTTCAGAATAATATTTAGATCGTGTAATGCTTCCTGTGGGTGCCCCGTACGGTACGAACTCACCCCACGGATATAACGGGCAAATTTTTCTTGTCTGGGTTTTGGAAATTTATCAAAATAGGCGTTGATCGCCTCCACTGCCGCTCCGTATTCGCCTCGGGCGAATAGCGACTGAGCCGCCTGGAAAGCCATGTTATCTAGCTCTGCTGGACTCAGATTACTGACATTGGTACCGACAGCATAACGGATATAGCTCGAAGCATCCCCCTGATCAAGGTAGATATTTTCAATAAAACGCATCGCCTGCTCCGCCTCAGCAGTTCTGGTGTATTTCTCTACTACTTTTTGGAAGGTGGCTTTCGCCGCTTCGGGTTCATCGTTATTGTACTGCACGAGCCCAATCGTCATTAAGGCACGCGGAATATAACTACTGCGAGGGTACTTTTCAACCATTGCCTGTAGTCCTTCGATCGCACGGCCATAATCACCCATCGTGAAATAAGTGTAAGGAATTTCAAAGGCTGCATCATCCGCATAGTTCGAAGATGGAAATTGTTTCAGAACGGACCGCAGCGTACTGAGCTTGGTTTCGTTGTTACCTTGCAGACCAAATAAGATACCGCGCTGGAATAAGGCATAATCCTGATTGGGCGCTTTGCTGTTGATCAGCTGATCGTAATATCTGTTGGCCCGGCTGTAATCGCGCAGACACAGGTAGGAATCGCCCAGACGTGCAATAACATCATACCGTATATTCTGATCCACTGTGGTTCCGCCAGCGGTCAGAAAGCGTTCAAAATAATCGGCCGCCAGCTCAAAACGGTTGTTTCGATAGGCCGCATAGGCCAATCCATAATTGGCATAATTATACAGGCTGCTATTCCGCGCATCGGGCAGGCTTAGGAACTGAGAGAAGTTTTCTACCGCTTCGCCAAATTTGCGCACCTCATACATAGCCTCTGCTTTCCAATAAGTTGCAAGAGCGGCCATTTCGGCATTGATAGGAAACTTTTCCGATCGCATAAACATGGATATGCTATTCTCGAAAGCGCGTTCGTTATAAAACTCCAGACCGCGGTAGTAAGTTACCTTTTGATAGATCGCATTGACTTCCCGCCCCCGCTCCCTAAGCGATTCCAGCATACTAACGCCGGCATGGAAGTTGGTCGTTCCACGTAGAATTTCAGCGGATAGTGTTTCGGCACTTTCCTTTCTTTTTGAACCCGGATCGACAGGTTTCACTTCTTGGGCGATATATTTTTCGAGGACTTTTTGTGCAGCCTGGGTGGAGTCCATTGCAAGCAAGATTTTAGCATAGTTAAACAGCGCATCGGCTTTCACTTGCTGGTCTAAATCCAGTTTTGTCGCTTTGACAAAAGCATTTCGTGCCGTTTGCTTGTCGCCAGTCTCCAGAGCGATATGGCCTAATGTCATGATCGCCCCCTGATAAAAGGCATCCGAAGGTTTTATGGCCTCCAACATACCACTTGCTCTTTTGTATTCGCCGGCGCCGTAAGCCAGATAGCTGATGCGATAATTATCGATATTACTTTGCGAAGCGTCTGGGTGCCGTTTCATCAATTCGTGATAATAGGCCTGTTTGTATTTTTGTTGTGCTAAATAGGTAGCTGTGGCAATCTGGCGCAGCTCGGTTTCGATAGCATCGCGGTTGATATGCGTCATATCCGGACTGCGGCGCACCTTAACCGCATCGGCCAGCATAGGCCGGTAGTCGCGTACGACATCAATGGAATCCATGGTCTGAACCTCTCCGCCGCCACCTTGCACACTGTTTTGCTGTTGCTGTTGTTTCTCTTTCTTTTCTTTCTGCTGTTTCCCCACTTCCTGTGCATAGCCTGTTACCAATAAAGCCGAAAGCGTCCCAGTAAAAAGGTATTTCAGGTAATTGTGACCGATTCTTTCTTTCAATATCATTATTCGTCCGTATTTCTGAATTTTTCCAAACGTTCCTTTGCCGAGGAGACAATAGGGTTATCCCTAACTAGTGTATTCAAAACTAAAGAATTCCAAGCACATTCGGTAATTTCCGCCTCATACTTGCTTCGTTTCGACTATTTAAAACAAAACACACTATTTCATTGCTCTACCGGCAACTGAATTTATACAATAATGGAGCCAAGAAGAAAAAATAAAAACCTAGCTCTTATTGATAAGAATGGACTGACTTGGACACCTGCCAACCGCCATTCTCATAAACTAAAGTCACCAGATCAGTCATACTGAAACCATCAAATTTCAATACAATCTTTGCAACCATATAATCTGCGGATTTTTCGACGATCTTGATATGCGTTTTACAATTTAAAATTTCACCCTGCTGTTTCTTCAACGATTTAATCAAAGTCTGGCGTCCATAGGTCTGCGTCTTGAAGGCCTGGATTTTTTGGATAAAATCTTCCGCAAACAACTGCGCTAGACCAACAGTTTCTCCAGCTGTCGTTACAGCAACATAATGCTGCAAAGTGAAATCTGCTGTGGAAAGATTAACACTAACTTTTTCTGGTTTTGATACTGGTTTTTCAGCTGCTATGACAACTGACGATAAGGCGATTAAAGCTGCTGCTGTGAATGTTTTTACAATTGTTTTCATATTATCTTTTTGTTCTATTGTGTTAGTTTATATACCCTTTGTTGATGCAAAACTGGCGTTCAATATGCCGCTAGCCTATGGAATTTAGACCAACAATCTACGAATCCCGGTGACTGGCAGCACCCTTATTTGTTGTTTTTTGCTTGCTATTTCTTTGGTGTTTCTCTGGTGATTCTTTGGTGTTTAATTGCTGTTTCATTGGTCTTTGTTCGGGCCTTCTTTGGACTTGGTTTGGGCTTTGTTTGCCGATTCTTTGGTGATTCTTTGGTGATTCTTTGGTGATTCTTTGGTGTTTAGTTGCTGTTTCATTGGTAAAAAAGCAAAGAAACAGCAAGAAAATACGTAATTATAAGATAACTTGGTTCCAAGCATAAGTAAGCATATGTCCCAAAAAAAGCAATACTGACTAGTATATTCACGAAATATTCACGAATAACTAGACGGCTTTTTAGATCGCATTTCATACGTGAAAGCCAAAAAAATATACTGTTCGCAATAGCATAAAAAAAACCACATCTTGCAATGTGGCTCTACAACCTATATATTGAATTAGAATGACTTCTATTTATACGAATTGATCGATTTAGATACTTTCCAGTCGTTTCCTTCACGGACAAAAGTCACTAGATCAGTCTTTGTAAAATCCTCAAATTTCAAGGTCACTCTAGCCACCATATAATCTGCGGATTCTTCAAGGACGTCTGTACCCACTGTACAGTTTAGCTTCTCGCCTTTTTGTTTTTTCAAGGACTTAATCACTTCACTGCGGCTATTTGACGTCAAGTTTGCCGTTTGGATTTTTTGGTTAAAATCTTCGTCAAACAGTTGCTCTACACCAGCCGACTCACCTTCAGTCATTACCGCAACATAGTGCGCTAAAGCAAAGTCTGCTGTTGATAAGTTAACGTTTGTTTTTGCTGATTTTGATCCGGGGCCTTCAGCTGCCATAGTAAATGTGGAAACTGCGATTAAAGCTGCTGCTGCGATTGTTTTTACTAGCGTTTTCATAATATCTTAATTTTATTGTTTTAGTATGTTATTTAAATAATTTGCTATTCAATTGTGATGAAGCTATCATGAGCATTTCCATCGATACTCATGATGGTTTTTGTTCTTATTTGTTGATTCAAAATTACTACTCTAGATGCTTCTTGCTCACAGACTTTAGATCAACAACGGGTAAAACTCGGTGAATGACTGAAATGAAAAGGTGAACTTCAAAATGCATAAAGAACTTAAGATCAATTTTATTAGCTCCGTGCCAAATACCATACCAGTTGGCCCCAAGGTTCATTTGTGCCTTTTAAAGCCCATTATGGGCGATCTAAGCTCTTCTTCAAAAAACGAAATGTACGTATGCGAACAGTTATTAACCGAATTGTTCGCATACGTACAGGACATTAAAATGAAATAGAAGTCTAATTTTCTGTGCATTTTGAAGTGAATGACGATATACGGTAAAAAAGAAACGTACTTATTTGCCTGATCAGAAAGCGTACTTATTTGCCCGATCAGACAGATCAGGCACCAATTTTTTTCGCGGGGGACAAACAGGCTAGTAACAGGGTACAAGCTCGCTAAACATAGGTTTAACTGTTCATCATCGATGGAATATATCGGAATTACAAGCTCATTCCCAAGGTAAAAGCCACCCCTTTAGATTCCAGGTCCACATTTCCGTAGCCTATCCCTGTCAATGGCATTTTAACAAAAGGTTTTACACCGATGTTAATTTTATCATTGATTTTCTTCTCAATAGAGATCGAAAAATCGGCAACACCGAAGATATGCTGGTTCTCTCCATTCACTTCATAGACGGCACTTTTCTGAGATCCGCCGTAACTACCTCCGTTTTCATAATCAAAGGTGTATTTTTCCTTTAGCATAAAATAGCTCGAAAGTCCAGCGCTAACATTAAACTTTACTTTTTTACTTTTCAATACCGTATAACTTGCAGTCAATGGTACATCAATAACATCACATACCGCACTCACATTGCTCGGCAATTGCGTCATTTCGGGTGAATTTGATGGCGCATAAAATTTATAAGCTGACTTATAATTCTTTTTAGCATAGGTGGCTCCCACAGACACACTTAATCCTTTTGTAAGGGGATGAGAATAGGCAAAACCGATATTCTCACTAAGTGAGGATTTGCCTGCTCCACGTACGCTTGTGAGATCTGGTCCCGCCAAGAAACTTACAACAGACCGTTCTCTTTCCTGAGCTTCGGATCCGATACCTTCTTTAGGCTGATAGATGGCTGCCAGACGCTCCCCTAGCCCTTCAACCGGTTCTTCTCTTAAGTTGAAATGAGGCAATCTCTGATTGTTATAGTCCATGCGTGGAATTGTCACTAGCGTGTTCAGCTTTCTTTCTTGCACCCATATCGGATTTACTTCAGCGATCTTTGTTAAACGAATATCCTGCAGTACCACGGTTGCATTCGGTATCAGATGTGGATTGTCCGCGCGTTTACTCGGTTCAAATACAATCCCGCCATGATTCCGTATGGTTTCGTCTAGCGAATTCTCCCCGGGTTGAACAGTTTTGCTCTCCGGAATCTCTTTTTTCGGCAAAATACTGGCCTCATTTATTTCACTTTGTAAATTATTCGATTTAAATAACGCGCTATTCCAAATAAAAAAGATAGTTAAAACCGCAGCGAGCGTGGCTGCCAGGGTCATTAAAACGACTATCTTGTGTCTCTTTGAACGTCTTTCACTGTCTAACCGCGATTCTATATCTTGCCAATGTGATTCATCAAAGTCAAAGTTAGTATCACTTAGGCCCTCCTTAAATAGCTCGTCAATCTTGTTCTTATCCTTTTCCATCATCTTTTCTCTTCAGTTTTACCAAATTTTACACCTTGAACTTCCACCATTTCTGCCAGTCGGCCGCGTGCCTTATGCAGATTAGATTTTGATGTTCCAATGGCAATACCCAACATGCCACTAATTTCTTCGTGTCCATAACCATCGATCGCATAGAGATTGAACACTGTCCTGTAGGCAGGTGGAAGCTGCTGTACCATGGCCAATAAATCTTCATAGTTTAACTTTTGACTGATGCTATCATCTTCAACAATGGTATGCTCATACATGGATACATCGACCAAAATGCCCTGTTTAATCTTTGCTCGATAAAAATCAATTGCGGTATTTGTCATGATTTTTTTGATCCATATGGAAAAAGGTTTCTGGAAATCATATTTACTGATATTTTTAAAAACCTTGAAAAAACCTTCATTTAAAATACTTATGGCATCCTCTCTGTGATTAGCGTAACGCAGACATATCCCTAAAGACATAGCGTAGTAGATAGTATAAAGATCTTTCTGAGCCCTGCGGTCCTCATCAATACATCCTTTAATAATATGGATAGATTTTTCGTCAACTTCTGTTATCGCCACTCGCTATTGCTTCTTTCTTTTGATAAATATAGTATTAAGTCTAATACGAGTAGATAATCGAAAAGGTTGCCTGCAAAAAATATTTTTTTTCAGCCCGATTTCAAAGCAACCATTCCTCTTAGGTCAACGTAATATCAAGACAATATTCTAAAAACATACAGTTATGAAATCAAACAAAAAACAAGTCAAATTAACCTTTATAGCTGGTCTATTGACCTTAGCGATGTTTTCTGCATGTTCAAAAAGCGATGGTGAGCCTGGCAATGTCGAACATAAAAACAAGGGCGTGCAAATGTCTGCCAATACACAGTTTGGCAATATTCTGACCGATGCCAACGGCAAAACACTCTATTTCTTTTCGAATGATACAAAAGGAACTTCAACCTGCAGCGGTAATTGTATAGCCACCTGGCCGGTTTATTACAGCAGCGAAACAAGTACAGACCTGAAAATTGACAAAAGCCTGCTCGGTGAAATAACACGTGAAGATGGTTCCAAACAAAGTACATATAAAGGCTGGCCTCTTTACTACTATGCAGGCGATAGTCAATCTGGTCAGGTGAAAGGAGATGCTGTCAATAAAATATGGTACGTGGCCAAACCAGATTATTTACTCATGGTGGCCAATGCACAACTTATTGGACACGATACTAAAAACTATTTAGGTGACTACACCGAAGGAACCGGAAAAACAATTTATCTGACAGATGATAAGGGCAGAACCTTGTATGCCTTTAAACCCGACAAATTCAACAAAAACAATTATACTGCTGCAGATTTCAGTAATGATGCGACCTGGCCTATCTTTCAAAAAGAGACGGGAGCTCTGCCTTCCCTTGTTCGTACAGCTGACATTGCTGTCATTACCGTCTATGGAAAGAAACAATTAACCTTCAAAGGATGGCCCCTGTATTACTTCGGCCAGGATATACAACGCGGAGACAACAAAGGAATAAGTTTCCCACGCGTGGGTGTTTGGCCAATCGTAAATGACAACACAGCCGTTGCTCCTGCTAACTAAGTCAAGACTAACTATTCAAACTTATGGAACAAAATCTAAAAACGACAGATCCTTGCCTCGGCGCACATCGTTACTTTGTTATTTCACTTTTGACCTTAACGGTTCTCTCGTTGTCGGCCTGTACCAAAAAGCAAGCACAAGAACTTACAACCAGCCCGGATAACGGAACTGAAACGGTGACAGTCCAGAATGTGTCCTATACGAATTTTTCTAAAGCACTCTTTGAAACGAAATGTAGTTCATGCCACGCAGCAGGACGTTCGGCCAGTGGACGATGGACGTTCAGTGGTTATACCTCTGTCAAAGACCATATTGCACAGATCAACAATGTAGTACTGGTGGCCAAATCCATGCCACTGGGCGGCTCACTCACAGCAAAAGAAATAGAACTGCTGGATGCATGGATTAAGAGAAATTCACCTGAAAATTAATGTTATACCTATGAACAAAATCAACATTTATATAGCGCTCTTTATGCTGCTTATTAGTATGAAGACATTTGCTCAACAAAAGGCTTCCCTTGTTTCAAAAGAGACCAGCATCAGCTTTTTCAGTAATGCACCATTGGAAGACATCGAAGCCAAAAGTATCTTGGGCGCTTCGGCTATGAACCTCCAAAGCGGAGATATCATCTTTCGGGTAAAAAATACATCTTTTCAATTTGACAAAAAGCTCATGCAAGAGCATTTCAATGAAAATTACATGGAAAGTGATCGATACCCCCTATCAGAATTTAAAGGTAAAGTCGAAAGTGCAGACAAATTAACAAAGGACGGCAACTATACGCTGAACGTAACGGGCACACTTCTGATCCATGGGGTTACCAAACCTTTCAGCACCAAGGCTGCATTTATTGTTAAAGATGGGACATTAAAAGCTGTTGCAAGTTTTCAGGTAAAACTCGCCGATCACAAAATTCCTATTCCTTCCATTGTCGGAAAAAAAATTGCTGAAGTAGTAAAAATCACTATTGATGCGACCTACAAACCATAATTACTCGAATTCATTGCAAATGAGAAAAACACTATTTATACTCCTGTGCTTTATTTCCACAACGTTACTTGCTCAGGAAGACCTTGATAAATTAATCCATATCGATGGGGATAAAAATGAAAAAGTCACTGCAACCTTTAAATCCGGTAACCTGATCAACCTCAAGACGACAGAAACAATTCACCGACATGAAATGGACTTTAGAGTAGATCACCGTTTTGGCGATATCGCAGGCAGCGCCGGTGGAGGGAAGAATTTCTTCGGTCTCGATAATTCGACCGACATCCGAATCGGTTTTGACTACGGTCTATTAGATAATCTAAACATTGGAATCGCTCGCGCGAAGGGTGCAACAGAGGTCAGACAACTCTTTGAGGGGAATGTGAAATACCGATTTATCGAACAGACGGTCGACAATAATGTACCTGTTTCCGTTGCTTTTTTTGGAAGTACAACCCTATCTGCCATGGAAGCCAGCCCGGATAAATCTTCGGCAGCAAGCTTTGAAGACTTCAATGACCGATTGAGTTATGTGACGCAGCTCATCATTGCCCGTAAATTTAGCTCAAATCTATCGCTTGTTGTAGTCCCAACCTATCTTCACCGAAACTATACAGCTTATAACGATCAGAATGATGTATTCGCTCTTGGTATTGGTGGGCGGGCTAAGGTCAGCAATAGGATCGCATTAGTAGCAGACTATACATTACCTTTCCGAAAGTCGGCGAACAAAAAATACCATGAAGATGTAAGCGGACAGCATTACTATAATGCATTAGGTGTCGGTTTGGAAATGGATACCGGAGGCCATATCTTCCATCTCAACTTTACCAATGCCACCGCATTACAAGAATCTCAGTTTATTAGCGAAACAAATAGCTCTTGGGGTAAGGGACAATTCCGTTGGGGATTTAGCATTGCTCGCCGTTTCAATTTTAATAAAAAGAAACCTATTGGATAAAAAGCTATTCAAAGCAAAAAATAAAATGCTCAATCGGGGACTTGGAAAGAAAAGAATCTATCCAAAACAATAGGAATTCAAAATGCTTAAAAGCCTCGAGAGTGATATGGCCTTAAATAAAAAAGCGGATAACAATACTGTTATCCGCTTTCTTATCACACAAAATTAAACCTACAAATCATTTAACCACTTATTTACCTCATCTTGTGTTTTACCAGTCTTCTTTTGAAGTTTACCTACCAACTCGTCTTCTTTGCCCTCGGCATACAATAGATCATCATCAGTAAGATCTGCATATTGTTGTTTTACCTTACCTTTGATTTCGTTCCAACGGCCTTTCCATGTTAATTCGCTCATAATTATTTTCCTTTTATTGTTTATTAATAGAACAGTATCGTACAGCTAATCGTTTAAAAAATAATGTTATAAAATGTTAATACTATAACATTCACTTGATAAACAGGCACTTTCTATTCTTCGTAGTATTATTTCCGGTTACAATTGGCCGTCCATACCTTGCTGTCTTTTGTATAACCAATTGTCAATTTACCGGCATCAATACGGATAACTCCTGTACCTGCCGAACCAATGTTGACCAAGACGTTATCCTTTTTTTCAAAATCTACGCCGTTGAGATTTGGAATGCCATTACCAAAAGCGAAATTATAGGTATCGCCAACTTTTGTTACGGTAACTGTCCCTTCTGCAGCGGCAACATCATTGTCATTGTTATTTATATCATCATACGAGATCGTGCCTTCATATTTACCAACAAAAAGATCGTTGTCGGCCGGATCATCGTCTTTGCTACATGATGTAAAACCTACCAATACCGTTAAAATAAGCATACCTAGTCCCAGTGTTTGAATTAATTTTTTCATACGTCGATGTGTTAATGTGAAAACTCTATTTTATTACAGCTGGGTAAAATTCAAACTTTATGCCAGTCCAAATTCAGTCTTACAAACACCCGTATCAAACACCCAAGAAGGGGTATAAATACCGAACTAGCGAATAAATACACAACGATCGTATACAGATATCCGTTAAATACCCCATTTCTATTAATAAGTCATTATGATTTTTTTGTATTTTTAAGACCATAATTGGTTTTTCCTACTACATTGGAGTAATCTAACTCCAATGTAGTAGGAAAAACCTCCGGTATGATACATGATTAGATCCCATATAAAAAAACTGCCTTATTTATGAAATTATTTTCCGTCTTTCTATTTTTCATTGCCCTCCAGTCTTGCACCGCTCAGCGGATAGAAAAAAAAGAAAAAGGCTCTTTGTTTATCAATACATCAATCCCCGCACATAGTTCCTTAGCCATCTCAACCGAAGATGCCAGTCTATTTTCCATTGCGGCTAAAAAAACGTCGATTGGTCGGCTAAAAATTTTGAATGAATCAGAGGAGATTGAGATGGAGAAGAACAAAACATACACACTGAATGTCAACCAGAAAGGGAACATCGTATTCCTAAATCAATCCGATCAAGAAACTAATATCAAATTGAGAGTCTATAACCATACATCGAAGATCATTCAGAAAACAAATCTCATCCACTAGAAAAGAGGCAAAATATTTTTTAAAAAACTTGGAGTGAAAGCGCATTATCGCTAAATTCATTTATTCCAAGCCTACACTATGGAAATCAATTATGCGCTTATCGTTCGAAGATTCGAGGAATATTTTGACCTATGGAGTTCCAAAGTATACCAATATGCAATCCATAAAACCAAATCTTCTTACCTAGCCGAAGAAACTGTACAGCGTGTATTTATCAAACTCTGGAAAAATATGCGTGACAAAAATATCGATGCCACCGTAGAATCCCAGATTTTCTGTATCACCCGAACTGTGGTGATCGATCTGGTCAAGGCGGAGTATAATCGAAAGAAACTTCTGGATCACGATCAGACATTTGTCTTGCGCCATAGTCCTCAGGATGATTTTTATGCCAAACAACTTACATCCACACTTCATGAAATTGTCGATAAACTACCGGAGAAACGCAAGGAGATTTTTATGCTAAGCCGGTTTTCTAATCTTTCACATAAGGAGATTGCGGACAAGCTGGCCATATCGACGAAAACTGTGGAGAACCAATTGACACTAGCACTAAAAACCATTCGAAAGGCTTTACTGTTCAGTATGCTGGTGCAAATTATTTTTTAATTTCTTTGGGGGCTACCTCATTTTCAATCGTAATCTTTATACATGAAGATTACAAAAACACTCATCGACAAATACCTAAGCGGTAAAGCCAGTGCGGAAGAAATTGCCGCAGTAGAAAATGCGCTGGCCAATAACGAGTTTTATTGGGAGGATTTTATGCCGGAAACGGAATGGCAAGCATATGAGGTGGATTCGGATTTTAAAAACCAAAAGGAAATAAAAGCGCATATTTTCAAACAAATAGGGCAAAAAAATAAGAATCGTTTCAGCTGGTTAAAATATGCGGCGATTATCTTCTTCATTGGAATAGGAGCCTGGCTGGGATTAAACCAAATCGATTCTCCTAAACATACCACCGCATATCGTAACTCTAAGAAAGTCCAGCCCACACTGCAGGAGCAACCAAGTAATTTATATTATATCAATTCAGGTAATACCATTCAACAAATTGCAGTTCCAGACGGTTCTACGATCGACCTATACCCCAATTCTGAAGTAAAATTCAGTTCAGATTTCACAACGATTAGCGCGCGAGAAATTCAATTAAAAGGTAAAGCCAAATTTACGGTAGCAAAGGATAAAACAAAGCCTTTTCGCGTTCATACGGCAGATTTGACAACAACCGCACTTGGCACTGTTTTCAGTGTGGAAGAAGGTGGCAGTGCGGTTACCAAAATAAAACTCTATGAAGGCCGTATTGAAGTCAAAAGCAATCAGCATCCTGAAAATAAACAGACCTTAAATCTACAGTTTCAACCCAACGAAGAAATCAGCATTGATCGCAAGCTACAACAGATCATTGCCGAAACCCGAGTCAATACTTCTCAATCCAGCAAAAGGGGGTCTTACTTAAAAACTAGCGGACAGCTGATCTTTAAAAACCTCCCATTGCAAGATGTACTTCACATCATCAGTCATAATTATGGCCTTAAACTAAGCTTTGAACCTAAAGATATACAAGATAAATACTATAGTGGAACGTATAAAAATACAGCATTAGCATACGTCAACATGCTAGCTGATATCCAAGCACTCCATAAAATAACCATTCATGTACAAACCGAATAACATTCACTCACATAACCCACAAATTATGCACAATTATTTACCTTCCAAGCATAGTATCCTAACTATGCTATTGTTGAGATCCAACATTCGAGCCGACGTAAACTGGGCACTGCGTCTTGGCCTCATGGGGCTTTTGTCAACAAGCTATCTTCTTGCTAATGCCCAACAAAATGCGTCCATTAACGGAGTAATCAAAGATGAAACAGGAAAGCCCATCCCCTCGGCGACGGTTACCATACGTAATGCGACGAGCGGAATGAAAAAAACAACAACCAGCAGACCTGACGGAACTTTTTCACTCGACCAGATTCCTGCTGGACAGGGCTATCAGATCAGCGTATCGTCTATCGGTTTTAAAAGCAGAGACCTATTGGACTACACCATTACCGACAGAGACAAGCTAGCGATCAATATCAGTCTGGAATCGAGTGCGCAAAACCTACAGGAGGTCGTCGTTACAGCGCTTGGTATCAAACGCGAAAAAAAAGCGCTCGGTTATACGGTCGCTGAACTCAAAGGCGACGAGCTGACGCAGGGTAAGGAAACCAATGTAGCGAATGCCTTATCGGGTAAAGTTGCCGGCGTGCAGGTGAGCCGCGCTGCATCCGGTGCCGGAGGTTCATCCAAGGTCGTGATACGTGGTAACAACTCACTTATCGGTAATAGCCAGCCGCTCTATGTTGTTGATGGAGTACCGATTGATAATCAAAACATTTCATCTCCAAACCAATCTGGGGGAACCGATTATGGTGACGGAATCGGAAACATCAATCCCGAAGACATTGAAACGATGTCGGTATTAAAAGGCCCAAATGCGGCCGCACTTTATGGACAAAGAGGAAGTAACGGCGTTATCTTGATCACAACTAAATCTGGTAAAGCTGGTAAGACCCGTTTTAGTTATGGTACAGATTTTTCATTGGGCAATGGGCTGGTCTTACCTGATTTTCAAAATGTCTATGGACAAGGATTGAACGGAACATTTACACATTTCAGAAAAGATGACGGCACCATTGTTTCCATGAGTGAAGCGCTGAAAAATGGTTACAGTGGTATGCCTAAAATGAGTGCCGGACGTGACCGTACGACACGGGCAAGCTGGGGTGCAAAAATGGAAGGCCAGACTTATGAAGATGCTTATGGCAACATCTTACAGTTAACACCAAAACCAGATACCTACTCGTCGTTTTTTCAAACAGAGAAACAGTTTGTCAACAACCTTAGTATTGATGGCGGAACCGACAAAGTAAACTACCGTTTTTCATTTGCCAATACAGATGTAAAGGGTTATATCCCAACCAATACGCTGAAGAGAAACAATTTCGGTCTGCGCACGCAAGCCAAAATAACCGATAAATTTCATATCGACATCAAGGCGAACTATATTGCACAAAAGGGACAAAACCGACCTACGTTGGCCGATGCTGCAGACAATCCTGCCTACCTATTTATCAGCCAGCCGCGAAGCCTGGGCAACGACATCATGGCACAGTATAAATGGACCGCGCAGGAGATCAGCAGACAGCTTGGATTTTCGGGATTGACGGAAGGATTGGAGAAAACATATGCCACCAATAGTTCCACAGCCAACCCCTTTTGGACCATTCATGAAAACCACAATGAAGATCGTCGGGACCGCATCATAGGGTTACTCCGTCTGAGTTACGACTTTGCTCCTTGGCTTAAGGTCACAGCGACCGGGGGTACGGACTTCTATACCGATCAACGGTTTCGTTACCGTCCAATAAACACCTACCAAAGCTTGAACCGAAAGGGTGATATTCGCGAAGAGGTCATCAGAGCCCGCGAAGACAATTTTGACGTCCTCGCTAGCTCCAACTTCAAATTGACCGATGACATTAAACTCAGTGCCAACTTAGGGGCCAGCCATCAAAGCCGGTATTTGCGTATGACAGGAAATTCAGGCAATCAATTTATTGTTCCGAATCTCTTTGTAATCAATAACACCACGACAAATAGTTACATATTTGACCTGATCGAGTCCAAGATTAATTCGGCTTATCTATCGGGCCAGTTCAGTTACAAAGACTATTGGTTTGTTGATTTCTCTGCCCGTAACGACTGGTCTTCGACCCTATCAAAGGAAAACAATTCGTTTTTCTACCCGAGTGTAAGTTCCAGTTTGGTCTTATCGGATGCTTTCAAATGGCAATCTGACGTACTGTCTTTCGCCAAAATCAGAGCTTCATGGGCCCAGGCCGGTAGTTCAGGAAACCCATATCAGCTGACAGGAGCATATAGTCTCAACCAGTATACCCATGGTGGCGTACCGATGGCTTCCTATACAGAAATTATTCCTGATCCGAATTTGAAAAACGAACTGACCACGTCGATCGAAGCTGGGGCAGATCTGAGATTCCTAAAAAACAGACTTTCTTTCTCCTTCACCTACTATCAGGCCAAGACAAAGAATCAGATTTTGGACGTACCAATCGCCCCTTCCAGTCTCTATGTAAAAAACAGGATCAACGCTGGAGAAATTAGCAACAGAGGTATTGAATTTGTATTGGGAGCAACACCGATCAAAAGCGAATCGGGATTTGAATGGAATACAACCTTCAATTACAACCGCAACAGAAATAAAGTTGAATCACTCTATCCCGGTGTAGAAAGCTTTTTACTCGCTACAGACCGCGGGATAAATGTGGTTGCGGAGGTCGGAAAACCATTTGGACAACTCATTGGGACACAGTTTGCATGGATCAAAGATGATCAGGGAAATAGATTGATCGACCCGACTACTGGGCTCCCCTTACGTACCGCAGGACGTGTAGAAACCGATCTTGGAAATGCGCAACCCGACTGGCTGGGTGGTTTTGCCAATACCTTTAAATATAAAGGTTTCAACCTCTATGCACTTGTCGATATCCGTCAGGGCGGCGTAATCTTCTCCCAATCCAATCGTGAACAGATCATTTATGGTACTTCTAAAAAGACCTTGGAAGGCCGTGATGGCACCTACGTTGCCGAAGGGATGGTCGGACAAAAAGATGGGTCAGGGAACTGGACAAGTACAGGAACAAAAAACAGCAAGCAGGTTGCCGCACAAGATTACTGGAACATGGTAGCGAGTGACAAAGAAGTCATGGTATCCGAAGAAATGATCAATGATATGAGTTATATTGCCATGCGCGAAATCAGTCTCTCCTATTCTTTCCCTAAAAAGCTGATGCCACATAAACTTGTTAACTCCCTAAAATTGGGCGTCTATGGACGTAACCTATTTTATTTTCAACGGAAAACTGATGGATTTTCACCAGAAGCTTCTGCTTTCAATGTAAACAATAGCTCGATTGGTATTGAATCAACTTCACTTCCAATGATGCGCACATTCGGTATTAATCTCACTGTTGGTCTGTAAACCCTTTATCATGAAAAAGAAACTATTTAAAAATACATTCATCGTCGGACTTATTTCTGTGGCAGGATTAGGTTCATGTACCAAAGATTTCGAACGGATCAATACGCCGCCGACATCGGTCACCACTGTAGACCCTTCCTTACTTATAGCCCGCATTCTACGTGATGGTACTTTTCAGGAATCTGGGGAACTACCCAACAACAAGTTTGGCTCTTGGATCCAACATTGGGCCGGGGGACCGGTAGTGCCTGTTTCTCGATATTTTGAAGGACCCGAAAATCTTATTTGGTCGCAGCACTACACCTTGCTCCGCAATATCGTTCAGATCAAACAGGAATTGAGCGGCAAGGAAGACAATGCAGAAGGAAGAAGTAAACTGGCTATCGCCGAACTTTATGAAGCATACCTCTATCAGCGCCTTACAGATTTGTTTGGTGACATCCCCTACTCTGAGATCACAAAATCCAATAAGGAAATTAACCGTACGCCAAAATTTGACAAACAAGAAGAGATCTATCCGGCACTGGTTCAAAAGGTCGATGCAGCTATGGCAAAGCTTACAAGCGGCGACCTGTCCTACGGCTCTTCAGATTTCTTTTACAAAGGCAGTATTGATAAATGGAAAAAATTTGGCAATTCGCTCAAATTAAAGCTCGGCATGCGCATGCGGTACGCCAATCCTTCTTTGGCCCAGAAAACGGTTACCGAAGCCATGACTTCTGCAATAGGTCTATTCTCCAGCAACAGTGATAATGCCGCAGTACCGACCTACAACGATGCTCAGGCTGAAAACCAGAACCCGATTTTACGTCAAATGACTACCGGAAGTGCCGATCTACGTTATTTGGCTAATACCCTGGTTGACAAACTTAAAGAATACAATGATCCAAGGCTCCCTTTACTTGCCGAACCGGTCATTAGCAATGGAGTTCCAACCTATCAAGGTATTGGGGTTTCGTTGACCGATAACCAGCTATCACAACTGATTCGTGCCAACTATTCAACGGCGAATAAGTCTACTTGGTTCAGCCTTTCATTTGCACCGATCCCAAGCTATGCGTTTACGTATTCGGATATCTGTTTTTACAAAGCTGAAGCTGCACTTCTTGGCTGGGGTGCTACACCTGCCAATGCCCAAACGTTCTTTACAGAAGGGGTCAAAGCTGCGCTGGCACTTCCGCCATATAATATGACAGCAATCCCCTCTGCATACGAACCAGTGCTCAATCTAAGCGGCTTGACTGACGAACAGAAAATGGAGAAAATAGCGACACAAAAATGGATTCACCTATTTGGCCGGGACATGGAAGCCTTTGCCGAATGGCGACGTACAGGATATCCTCGATTAACCCCCGGTCCTAACCCAGGCTCCACCAACGGACAAATACCGCGTAGAGCTATTTATTCCAGTGAAGAGACTGAGTTAAACGCAGCAAATTTAAAAGAGGCTGCAGCACGCATGACAAATGGTGACTCGTTCCTATCCAAAGTCTGGTGGGACAAGAAGTAACTGCACTTTTTTAGCCGAGATTATAGACAGACAAAGCTGTTCACAATCATTCAAAGAAGTGCTAATAAGTAGGGCCCTGATATTAATATCAGGGCCCTACTTGTTTCTTCTCATCTCCAATTCGCGTGGTTGTCAGGTCTTACCAATACAATATAAGCTAAACGATACTATCGGATCCTCTTAAATATTTCCGTTTTATTGTGCTGTATAATTTTCAACTCATTACCGCTGATGGAAAATTTTCCGGAGTAATAAATTAAGCTGTCTTTCCCCAAGTCATCATTCCCCTTTGGAGGGTAAAACAACAATGAGTCCGCTGAAGTAAAGAGTAAGACTTTACCTACAATAGTCAAAAATTACGTCAATTCCAAATCGTCAAGGCTAATTTTCTCTTTCTTTAGTTCAGTAATTTCCTTTTCTAATTTTTTTAAGTTTTCATCAATCAATGCTATACTACCTTCAGGAAGAACTGTCTCCCGGTCATTCGATTTGATCGATTGCGTCGTCACAACTAATTCCAGATCATAATCTGTCAGATTGATTCCTTTGACGGGATAGCGAGGAAAGCTCCAGAGTTTAGGATAATCTTTTTTTTGCTGATTGAAGACTATCGTATTGACACGAGAATCACCTGGCTGGAGCACACTGTCAGATTCGCCAAAAACAGCCTGCTCATTGCTGATAATAGTTTGTGAAGAACGTTTTTTCAGCACATACGAAAAGCCCTGGCTTCCGTTCAGTGGCTTTTTACCTATATACTTCATAGTCACTATAATTCTGGGAACAGGTTCGCCAAAGAAATCTTCGAGTCCAAGTTCAATAGGTTCCAACTGAAAAACAGCCAGCTCTTTCTTTACCTGTTCAAATTCAGTTTTATGTTTTTGTAGACTATCGATCTCATTTTGAAGATGAGCTATCTTCCTTTCCTGTTGTTTTTGAAGGATGTCGTCGGCCAGGTCCAATACTGCACCATAAGATTTTCCATCGATCATACCCAACGAAATACGATTTATTGATTCCTCACTATATTTTTGAGGTTCGTTCATTTTGAGCCACATCGCTTCGGATAGTGCCACTCGCAAGGCCTTTTCCAAGTTCGCTTTTTCTTTGTCATTCAGCTTCGCTTCTACCTTTTTACGGGAACTGTCAAAAGACGACTCGTCCTTTCCACTTAGTCTTTCGCTACAGGAGCTTATAGATAATGTCAAGAATAGTCCGATCAGTGCGATTTTTATGCATTGTTTCATTTTAAATAGTTTTAGTATATAAGATATCGGCTAAGCTTGCATAAAGCTAATGCTTAGGTAACACTGTTCTTAAATCAATTGAACGTTTCTTACTGCTTATTCCTTAATATCGTTCAAGCAGAACATAAGGACGCAGAATTTAACATTCAGTTTTTTTATGAGCTGTTAAAAATATATAAAAAACGTTATCTTAAAAATTAATTCAACACAAAAAGCTACATTTCACAAGATAGCCCCCAACTGACACTTTCCAACTGTCGCTATTGATAACAGCCCGCTGACTCAGCGATAATTTGTACTAGGTATTTTGGCTAAACACCTTAGAACAATCTGAAAATAAAGAAATTATAAAGGTGAAATTTTATTTCCCCCTGAGTAAAAGATGCAATTTATCGTAATCTTCCCAATCACCGAAACCTGCAAAATTTGGTTTGTCGCTCCATGAAACCATAGCCTTACAATCAAAACAGATCTTAGCGATCCCAATGCATTGCTTATTTTTATAGAACACAAGGATATCTCGAAATTCATAAATACAAGAGGTGTCGAGATGATCTGTTCTTGTTTTTAAGAAAAATAGTGAGTCGACAGCACGATAGCGAGATTGATCCAGTGAGCCTCTAACATATCCTATATTCTTCAAATGAGATAAAAGGGAAAGATCCAACTTATCATCTTCCAATACTGATAACAAAAGACGCTCTTTCTCAGATTTATTCTTTTTGTTCTCCAATTCACCTATTTTAAATAAATCAATGTCCATAGAATAATACTCCAATGAATCAAAATTAGATGATATCGGGACTGCTGGCTCATTTCCCCGCTGTTTTATAGAATTTCCGCTATTCATGCAACCTTGCAGATAAATAGCACTGAAAAGTAGACATCCAACGGTAAAACATATTATTCTTTTCATATAAATAATTTACAAGCTTTTGAATGGTTTAACTATTTTCGAAATTATCAATTTCATTTCATAATCTAGTAATATACACATCCGTATAGAACCGAAATAAACGTTTTCTAATCAAGTTATCGGAAAGCGTTGGGAGATCAAATATTACGCAATCGTGTGCATGCAAACAAAAGCTGAATAGATTTGCTCAACTATGCATTGTTTACTAATATTGTCCATTGATCATGTACAATAAGCAAAAAATAGAAGAAAGGGATCTGCTGCAAGAGCTAAAGAATGGGAACTCTCTTGCCTTTCAGAAACTTTATAACACTTATTTTGCCTTATTGTATCTTCACGCTACCAATAAGTTGCACGATCGCGAAGCCGCTAAGGATATCGTCCATGACTTATTTGCTTCGATTTGGCAAAACAGGTATACATTAGCTATCCAGGGAGAAATATCTGCCTACCTCCACAGTGCCATACGCTACCGCGTAATAGATCATATCGCCAAGGAACAATCAAAAACCAGGTATTTGGCTTCGTTACCTCCTATTACAACATATCATACCGGAGGTACAGACCATTCCCTAAGGGAGAAATTGCTTCAGGAACAAATAGATCGTGTGCTTAATAAGCTTTCCCCACGCGTAAGAGAGGTCTTTGAACTGAGTAGGGAGCACTATCTCAGTCACAAGGATATCGCAAAAAAACTTAATCTATCAGAACATAGCGTTCGCAGTTATATGAAAGAAGCCCTACGTCTGCTTCGCAGTAAATTAGGAAGCCTGCTTTGGGTAAGCTTACTGTTTTTTTGTAAAATTTTCTAATCGCCCCCCCCCCCCTTCCCCCCTTCTCATCCGTCATATAGAAGTAACCAACTATATTATCATGATGAACCAAGAGCACGGAAATGGCCCGTCCTTACTTAAGAAATATCTAGAAGGGAAATGTACTACACGAGAACAAGCGCTTGTTGAAGAATGGTATCTTAATCTAGGTGAAGACCAAATTCCATCTGACAAGGAGCTAATTTCGGATGTAATCGAACTACAAAAAAGATTAAAGGGAATCTCTAAAGAGCAGCCTTATTATAATAAAGGGTACATTATGGCAATTGCTGCAATCCTCCTCGCTTTTTTTACAATTGGAACAATACTATATCTACAACGGAATAATAATCAAGAAAACAAACATGAATTGCTTGTTGATGACATTGCGCCTGGCAAAAACAAAGCGTTATTATCAATAGATGGACAACCAGCAATTGCTCTAGACGGAAAAAATAGCAGCATTATCTCAAAAGAAGGCTCATTGGGATACAATAATGGAACGACAATCATTGAAACGGAGAATGTAAAAACAATCCGGCTTTCAACACCGGCTGCCGGTCAATTTGAAGTCGTGCTGCCTGATGGTACCAAAGCATGGTTGAATGCCTTATCTTCTATCACTTATCCAGCAGCCTTTATTGGTAAAGAAAGACAAATCCAGCTGACAGGTGAAGTCTACCTGGAGGTTACCAAAAATGTACACAAACCATTTGTCATACAAACAGCACAGCAGCGTATTGAAGTGCTGGGAACAAGCTTCAACGTCAATACCTATAATGACAATGGCCGTTCATACACGACACTTGTCAGTGGTAGTCTGCGCGTTACAGACATAAAGACAAAACATCAGGCCCTCTTAAGTCCAGGGCAACAGGCAATTGTCAATGGAAAAGATGCTATTGAAATAACAACCAGCGGTATTGAAGATAGTTATGCCTGGAAGGACGGTCTTTATGTACTGCATGAGGAACCTTTGAGCCAATATGCACTAAAGATCGAACGTTGGTATGATGTTGAAGTCGACATGGGCCCCTATGGCGATCGTAAGTTTTCAGCCATTATCCCCAGAGACGCTAAATTATCTGAAGTGTTGCAGGCAATTGAATTGAAGTCAAACGTAAAATTCACGCGAGAAGGAAGGAGGATTGTAGCTATGCGATAACCTGACAAAAGAGCTTTTTCTTCGACATTCGAGAAGAGATCCGAAACCAATTATTGTGTTAGTTCCGCCAAAACCTGGAACGAAAACCTATAACCGCCAATGTAAATCTGACTTATATGGTCTCCGAAACCAAGGATTGTATAGGTATCAACCTGCATTGTTTATTAAACTTAAAAGAATATGAAAAAAGATCATCCAAGGTATTATTACCAATGCCTGAAATCTTACAAGGCACACCTGTCTATGAAACTAACCTTTGTTCTATTATTGGCTTCCATTATGGTGGCTATGGGAAATGTTCGCGCGCAGCGCATCAACCTCAACCAGCATAAAGCACAACTGAAAAATATATTGATTGAAATCAGTAGACAGTCGGGTTACACGTTCATTTATGACGAGAACGATCTGAAAAATATTAAACCGATCACGATCAGTGCAAACAATAAATCGATCATCTCTCTATTGGATGAACTCTTAGTTGAGAAATCGTTGGATTATCAAATAAAGGGGCGCTCTATCGCGATAGGGCGCAAGCCAACGATACAGCCTATCGCTAAAAACGTCAATGACAACATTCAAAAACGGACAATCAGAGGGCGAGTGACGAATGAAAATGGGCAAGCTCTTCCTGGTATAAATGTTCTTTTAAAAGGTAGTGCCATCGGCACAAGTACCAATGCCCAAGGGGAGTTTTCCCTCACTGTACCAGAATCAAACAGCCTATTGATTATTAGTTCCGTTGGATATGCAACAGCTGAAATATCCACGCAGGGGAAAAACGAAATCAATGTTATTCTAAAGGCAGCAAACAGTAACCTCGAGGAAGTCGTTGTTGTCGGATTTGGGACCCAAAAGAAAGAGAATCTGACCGGAGCAGTTTCAACCGTGAGTGCCAAACGTTTGGCAGATCGCCCAATTGCAAATTTGGGTCAAGGGTTGCAAGGCTTAGTACCAAACTTAAACATTACCTCTGCCAATGGCAAACCGGGAACTGGTTCTCAGTTCAACATCCGCGGTACAGGATCGATCAATGGCGGTACCGCAGGCCCCCTGATTTTAGTAGACGGTGTACAACGTGATCCCAATTCTATTGATCCTTCGGATGTGGAAAATGTAACCGTTTTAAAAGATGCCGCTGCGGCAGCTATATATGGCGGTAGAGCGGCCTATGGTGTCATCTTGATTCAGACAAAAAATCCAAAAAGCCAAAATCCTCAGATCAATTATTCAGGAGAATATACCGTCTCCAGGCCTACTAAAATGGCCAAATACATCAATTCGATCGATTACATTAGGATGCACCGCCAGGCAAATCGAAATGGGCAAGACGGTGGTACCACGGCAACAGAATCTTTTACAGAACAAGATTCTGTTCTTGCCAATGCCTATTTTAATGATCCGATCAACAACCTTCCGGTGTATGTAGACCCTTCCAATCCCGCCAAGTATCGTTATGTTGGAAATACAGACTGGATTAAGGAACAATATCCAGGATGGGCGCCGATGCAGCGACACAATCTATCATTACAAGGAGGCCGTGGTGCAACTTCGGTGATCACCTCCCTAGGATATCTACAACAAAAGGGCTTATTTAAAGAAGCTGGTCAAAAGTATCAACGCTTGAACCCATCGATGAAAGTAAACTCGGAAATTACAGATTGGCTGACCCTAACAGGAAATTTCGCCCTCACACATATAGACGATAAAGAAACAGCCGGAGTCGTTACCGGTGGAACCTCGTCTGGATGGATCTCCGGAGACTTGAGACCGACAATGCCAATTCGACATCCTGACGGTAACTTTTCAGGACAAGGCAGTTTTACCAATCCTTTCGCTGTAGCTGCCAACAATGGAAAAAGAAAACGATATTCTAATGATTTATGGCTGACTGGAGGAGTAAAAATCAAACCTATAGAACATGTCTCGGTCGTTGCTGATTATACGTGGAATGCTTACAACAACTTTCTACAAAGCCATCAGATTCCTTTTAAGGAATATGGTGTGAATGGGATTCTGCTCGGAACATTTCCTTGGACAAACCCTTCATCTGTATCAGAAACAACAGATAACCATAATTACTTTGCCTTAAATGCTTTTGCAACATACGAAAACACCTTCGCCGAAAAACATTATTTCAAAGCAATGGTGGGTATTAATCGAGAAAGTAGCCGCTACAAACGATTAGGCATATTCGCAAATAATCTAGTTGACCCCACCAAACCGGCAATCAATCTAAATAATGATCCCCGACCAAGTGTCACTGGGGCCGAGAACGAGTGGGCACTCTTTGGAACAGTTTTCAGATTGAACTATATTTTCGATAAGAAATACCTATTGGAAATAAATGGTCGTTACGACGGATCCTCCCGTTTTTCTGCGGATAAAAGATATGTCTTCACTCCCTCCGTTTCTGCAGGTTGGCGGATTTCTGAAGAAAACTTTATGGAAGGCATTAAGGATGTTGTCAATGACTTAAAATTGAGAGGTTCATACGGTGAATTGCCTAACCAAGGTTTCAATAGTGATGATTTATATTCCGCTTCCAATTTCTATCCTTATCTACCGACAATGCCCGTAAACAATAGCGTAGGCTATATTTTTGGTAATCAAACCGGTGTGAGTGTAGGCGCTCCAGGGCTAGTGAGTACAAACTTTACCTGGGAAAAATCGGCGACGACCAATTTCGGCTTAGATTTCGCCTTACTTAAAAACCGCTTGACAGGTAGCTTTGACGTTTACGAAAGGCGCACACGAGATATGCTTGTCGCTGGAGTTCCGCTCCCATCCGTACTGGGAACAGCTGCTCCGAGCCAAAATGCAGGTACATTGGTTACGAAGGGATGGGAGCTTAGTGTAGGCTGGAATGATCGCATAGGTGATGACCTTTCCTATGACGTGATGCTTTCGTTATCGGACAATCATGCCAAGCTCACGAAATATCCACTGAATACAACCAAAATATTCAATAACTGGTATGAAGGGAAATTAGACGGCGAAATATGGGGATTTGAAACACAGGGTTACTTTCAAAGTCAGCAAGAGATCGATTCGGCGCCAAAACAGACCCAAGTATGGGGTGGCACCTGGAGGCCAGGCGATATTCGCTATGCGGATTTAAATAACGATGGTAAGATCGACTTTGGCAACAACACAGTCGGCAATCCAGGAGACCGAAAAATTATCGGAAATTCTACACCTCGGTATTCGTTTGGCCTTAACATGGGATTGAATTATAAAAACTTTGATTTCTCGGCTTTCTTACAAGGTATAGGCAAGCGCGATACCTGGATCAGCAATAGTGCTTTCTGGGGATTTACGAGCGAATGGAATGTCCCTTTTGTCTATGCAACAGATTATTGGACGCCAGAAAACAGGGATGCTTATTTTCCGAGGCTACGATTTGGTAATGGTGGAAACTCACAACAACAGACAAAATACCTTCA
The DNA here is from genome assembly GCF_033097525.1 of Sphingobacterium sp. UGAL515B_05. NCBI lineage: Bacteria > Pseudomonadati > Bacteroidota > Sphingobacteriia > Sphingobacteriales > Sphingobacteriaceae > Sphingobacterium > Sphingobacterium sp. UGAL515B_05. Next base: position 469,417 of record NZ_CP109907.1, read on the forward strand.
AAACGCGGCATACCTTCGGGTGAAACAACTCACGCTTGGTTATTCACTACCTAAAAGATGGACTGAAAAGGCCAAACTCGGTCGTGCACGCGTGTATATTTCAGGACAGAATCTCCTAACGTTTACGAGCTTATTTGATGCCTTCGATCCAGAAGTCCTCAATTTTCAAGATGCTCCACAGAGTAAATCGGTAGCATTTGGATTGCAACTCGGATTTTAATTGATAAGATTTAGCTTTTAGATTATGAAAATTTTAAAAACACTACTCATACTTGGTTCATTGGCGTTTATTACTTCTTGTAAAAAAGACAGCTATCTGGATAGGTTACCTTTGTCCTCGATCACCGAACCAACCTTCTTCAAGAATGAAAATGACCTGATGCTCTATGCGAATCAGTTTTATACTTCGCTGCCTACCCAAAATTTTATCCAGGACAATCAGTCAGATGATAAAGTCCCAAGTAGTATAAACGCTTTTTTAGCTGGTCAATATGTTGTTCCCAATACGGATGCCAGTTACAACTGGACAAATATCCGTAATGTAAATTATTTCTTACAGCGCTACAACAATGCCGAAGCTAGTGCAGCAATTAAAAATCAATATGCTGGTGAAATTCGGTTTTTTCGCGCTCTTTTTTATTGGGGGCTCTCCAAACGTTATGGAGACGTTGCCTGGTACAATAAGGATCTTACGGAAAAAAGTGAAGAGCTTTATGCGCCGAGAACTCCTCGTAATATCGTCATGGATTCGGTATTGGCCGACCTGAATTTTGCTGTCGAAAATATTCCTGCTGATAACGTTTCTGCCGGACGCTTGCATAAATATGCAGCCGCAGCACTAAAAGCCCGTATATGTCTATGGGAGGGAACCCGAAGAAAATATTTTGGTGTCGAAGGGAGCGAAAAATATCTTCGCGAAGCGCTCAATGCTGCCGAACTTATCATGGGATCAAATAAATACTCCTTATACTCTACCGGAAATCCAACAACGGATTACTACAATCTCTTTATCCAACAGGAACTCAATGGCAACACCGAGTCTATTCTTGGAAGACGTTACCTTCAAAGCATCCTTATGAATGGTATCAGTAGGACTTTGGGTGAGACAGGGACAGGCTACAGCAAAGATTTCGTGCAAAATTATCTTTGTTCAGATGGACTACCTACCGCGCTTAGCACAAAATATAAAGGAGACAATACACCTGAGGATGAATTTGCGGATCGTGACCCAAGGGCCAAACAGACAATTGCAACCAAAGGCTTTGTATTACTACAAAACAGCGACGGATCGAAAGACATTATTGATCTACCCAGAATTGGAACAAACACTGCCAATACAGGGTATCAGTTGATTAAAGGACGAAGCTCAGACCCTGCTATGTGGCAAGCCAATCAATCGACTCTGGACTTTTTTATCTTCCGATACGCTGAAATACTATTGATCTATGCCGAAGCCAAGGCCGAACTGGGTGATATCAAACAAACTGATATCGACAAAAGTATCAATCTGCTGCGAAGACGTGTAGGTATGCCAGATATGATTATTGCATCGCTAAAAAGAGATCCCAATTCGGTCTTTCCAGAGGTTCCGGTTTTGATAGACGAAATTAGAAGGGAACGCAGAGTCGAGCTCGCTGATGAAGGTTTCAGGTTTGACGATCTGTTACGCTGGAAAGCAGGAAAAAGAATCGAACGTCCTGAAACAATATTAGGAATGAAACTTACTCCTGCATTAAGAGCTAAATATCCAGCTGCACAAGTCAATGGTATAACGGTCAATAGCGATTTTTATATTCGAATCTACACTGCACTAGAAAAAAGATCATGGAATGACAAAATGTATTTATTTCCAATCCCGTTAGAGGAAATCAGTTTAAACCCTGCTTTGGGACAGAATACAGGATGGCAACAACAATGATAAAAATGAAGAACTATATTTTAATGATCCACTTCCTTTTGTTGGGCTTACTGTGTAACGCCCAACAAAAGGAAGTGATCCCTTCTCCGGCCCATGTAGCATGGGCTGAAGCAGAGATCGGGGTGATTTTTCACTTCGATGTTGTGAACTATGTGCCCGACTATAAATGGCAAGAATGGGGCTCGCACCCTCCTGCCTCAGTCTTTAACCCTAGCAAATTGGACACTGATCAATGGATCAAGGCTGCCAAAGCTGCAGGTGCAAAATATGCTGTGCTCGTTGCAAAGCATTGTTCGGGATTCAGCTTATGGCCTACCAAAGCACATGACTATAATATCAGCAAATCACCTTGGAAAGCAGGAAAAGGCGATATCGTAAAGGATTTTATCCAATCCTGTCAAAAATATGGCATCAGACCTGGCATCTATGCCAGCGCTTCCGCCAATGGATATTTGCACGTAAACAATCCCGGTAAAGTTCAACCCGGGGGCCCACTTACGCAACAGCAATACAATGAAGTGGTGAAAACGCAGCTTTCCGAATTATGGTCAAATTATGGTAAGCTGTTTGAAATCTGGTTTGATGGCGGAGTACTGCCCATAAAAGATGGCGGACCGGATATTGCTACATTACTAAAAAAACTACAGCCTGATGCTGTCGTTTTTCAAGGTCCAAGTGATGCCAAAAATTTAATCCGATGGATAGGCAATGAAGAAGGGAGAGCACCATATCCCAATTGGAGCCGTTCGGATTTCACTACATCAGCAACGGGGACTATTGTTATCGATGGTTTGAACGGCAATCCAAATGGGGCAATATGGTGTCCGGGGGAAGCCGATTTCCCAATGCGTACCGGTTGGCAAGGTGGCTGGTTCTGGAAGGAAAATGGACAGAAGCTCCTTTCGGTGGATCAACTGGTGGATTCCTACTATACCAGTGTAGGCAGAAATTCCAACATGTTATTGGGCATTGTAGTCGATACGAGCGGCTTGGTTCCAAAAGAGGATGTTAATCGACTAGCAGAGTTTGGGAGAACATTGACTAATGTCATATCCCATCCCATAGCAATCGTTAAGAACAAAGCAGCAAAAGACTTTACCCTAGACCTGAAAATGCCTAAAACTGTAAATCAGGTCATCTTTGGTGAGGTAATACAGCGTGGCGAGCGTATTCGAAAATACACCGTAGCCGCCTGGATCGATAATAATTGGGTAAATATTGCTTCTGGCGAATCAGTTGGCAACAAAAGGATACATAAGTTTGACAAAATCAAAACATCTAAAATTCGTTTTCATGTCGTTGAATCGACAGCAACGCCACACATCAAAAGCTTTGCAGTTTATGACATTTGAGCCAAAAGAAATACTTGCCTAACAAGCAGCGATAAAGAAGTCTGCCTTTAAGCAGCTTTATATGTTAAACTTCAAATGAGAATTAAAAAAAGGAATAACTCCATATAAAAGGGTAAACCACAGCGCAAGGAGAAACAAAGAGTTCCATCCTCCAAAGTAAGGTCTGATTTATATCAGACCCTTTTATATACGAGTAAATTTAGTTGAACATGCAATGGGAAAATTTGTGTTCAGCCGAAGTTTATACAACATAAAATGTAGTAGTAAAACAACTACAGCTTTATAAAAATTAACCGCAACAAAACTTAACTACAAGATTTTTGGTTTACTTTTGTGATAGATATATAATATTATGAAACAGAAATTTTACCTGCCACTTTTAGCATTGAGTTTGACCACTATTATTAGCTGTAACAAAAACAATGATACCATTGATAACCCTAAAAATAATCAGTCTGTTGTTATCGACAATAATGCGAGCCAACTGAATGCACGTTTAGATCATCAAAATGCTGGTTTATTGCCGTTATCTAATCTTTTAGCATCCGGTAAGCGAGCAGCCAATGGTTCGACAGTAACTGCCACTCAAAACCCAGACTTCTCATTAGCATTGGTCGCACAAGTCGCTCCTCCGGATTATGAAGGCAATAAGCTTCGGGCAACCCATGTTGCTGTTTCGGGCAACTACGCTTATGTAAGTTACAATACCGAAGGCGATCGCTATCTTGGTGGTGTCGATGTCATCGACATTTCAGATATTAATAACCCACGTCTTATTGTAAATGCTAAATTGCCGAACATCGACATTAGCTCCTTGGCAGTTGATGGCAATAGTCTACTCTTAGCTGGAGCAGCAGATGAAGGTGTATTGGCAAAGATGACCTCCCCTGCAGTTCTTATTGTTTTACCGCTTCAGAATGGCTTACCTACCGATGCTTATCGTTATACAGGTCTGCCAAGCTATGTGGCAACAGATGTTACTTTTAACAACGAAAGCCAGTATGCTGTTTCAGGTAATGCGGGTGCTATTTCTAAAATCAATAAATCTTCGGGCGCTATCGAAAAATCGGTAACTATTGCGGATCTCCTATCTGTAAGAACATACCAGAATCAAGTGTATGTGCTTTCAGGAACACAGGGGATAAAAGTTGTATCCAATAATCTTGATCCGGTTAAAACAATCAATGTGGGTCAAAATCCAAGTTCAGCAAAGCGTACTATCGATTTTTACAGCAATTATCTTTTAGCTGCTGAAGGCGCTCAGGGCTTGGGTATTTATAATATAAATACAGGAGCTCTGGATAAACGCATTAGTATTCCAGTAAGTCCTGATGACAGCAACATGGATCCGGAAGATATTGTGACCAATGCTGTATCCACAAACGACAAACGTGTATTTGTTGCCAACGGTGGTGCTGGTATCGCAGCCTATCAATTTGATACACAAAATAACTTTAACTATATCGGTAGTGCAAGCTTCAATGCCATTGACAACAGTTCAAGTAATTTTGTGATCAGTAGAGATAACTATGTTTTTGTGGCAACGGGAAAAGGTGGCTTAAAAATTCTTAAACTCATCGATCTGAAACCAACAACTCCAAGCTGTAATGGTACTTATCCAGCTTTCACAGGAAATACACAAGCAGACCTGAATGTCAATAATGAAGCGAGCTACTCGGATACAAAAACATTTGCTTCAAACGTTAATATCAACCGGAATTTTAACTGGTGTGGCACACTTAATATCAATGGAAATTCCGTTAACATCAACAGCGGTGTATTCAATATGTATGGTTCAATCGCTTTGAAGCAAAACATTAACGTCAATTCAACAATGAATTTGGTGGGCTCAGGTGTTATTGGTGGAACCTTTACCGTAAACGGAAGTGGCATATTGAGCGTAACAGGCTCACTTTCTCAGGGAACTGTCGGATCCAAATCCACTTCATTTATCAATGGTAGGATGGTTATTGACGGTGAAGTTGTCGTATACGGTAACTTGACTATTAATGGTAGCGGAAAGGTAGAATTCGCCAACAGTAAGTCTAAATTAATTGTTTATGGAAGTCTTACAAATTGGGGAAGCGTTACTAACGGAACAATTACACAAGTCAAATAAGACATTGTATAGCCATTAAGCAGAACACAAAAAAGCCACATTGTCTGATGTGGCTTTTATATTTACTGAGAATTACAAAAAGGTCATTATATTGTTGTTATGCTTAAAACCTCATAAACAATCTTATTCCAGAATAGTCCGTGGGGTCAGCGGAACCTTTTGCTTCCAGATACCCTTCACTTGGAATTCGTGCCCAGATGTTTTATTCTTGATCGTGAAGATATAATTGCAAGTTCTTTCGAGGTATTTGAATTCACCTCTCGCAGTTATCTGGGCATTGGGTTTGAGCAGCAATTCTTGTTTATCTCCAGATTTAATATAATTTTCAAAAGTTTTGCCTTTGCTGTAAGGAACTTTACCTTGCCAGCGAACTCCACCATTTACCATTAATTCATCCATGAAGATCGTAGAGTCTGTTTTATTGAGCCAGTCAAAAGCACCGTAGCTGTCACTTATGAATTCGGAACTATACTTTACGTCCTTAAAAATGGCAGTGATATCGACTTTTCGCTCCCGATTTGAGCTGTTTACCAGAGTCATCGCAGTACACCCTTCGGTACTGACAAAGATTTTCCGGCTTTCTTTCACTTCTTTGATTTCTTTTTTGACCAACTCATATCCATCAGCCCTAGTTTGAATGAAATTCACTTCATCCATTTTATCCGCTGACAATATGCCAATGGCAAAATTCCTGGGCTGATCACTAAAATTTTCCAATAAGGTCAATTTAAGCTCGTTATTAATTGTTTTTTCCAACTGTAGCCACCCGCCGTCAACCCCAATCGAGCCCGTACGCTCCAACTTGAGCTTTTTTCCAGTGGAATCTTTCAATATTTCTCCTGTAAGGGCATCTTTGACATAGGATACATACCATAAATCCGCTTTAATCGGAATTACATTTTCCTTGATTCCGGTTTGTAATTTGACAGCTTTAAAACCGGGATCTATTAGACCTCCTTGTGAATTAAGTCCCTCTTTAGAACAGGATGTTAGTATAAGCAGACAAAAGGGCCATACCAGATAAGAAAAAGAAAACGTTAGCTTCAATGGATTTTTCATGAAATCGATTATTTATACAACACAATTTACCAAACAAAATCTATCTTGTAAGTTAAAAAAAACAATAGACCTTTCCCCATCAATCCCAAAAAAAATACGCTTAGGCAAGAAATCTTGACAAATAAATAGAAATCTTGACAGACTAATCATCGCTATATTAACCTTCGTCACTACAAAAATGCCGTTCGTCAAACACATTTTGCCAAGGAATTGATCCTTCGTTCTTTTGAACAAATCAAAACAATATAAAATGAATAACAAAGCAATTTTATCATGCATCGTATTATTTGCCATGATGTTTAGCAAAAAACTGTTTGCTCAGGAGCAACCTTTCATTCAATTGGGTATTAAAGGGGGAAGTAGTCTCAACAAACTCAACACCGAATTAGCAGACTTAGATGACAAATATGCCATAGGATTACACATAGGGGGTATGGCAAGGGTTAATCTTGGAAGAGCCTATATCCAGGGTGAAGCTCTTTTCAATAAACGAAAAGCAGCACTTAAACCGCAAGGGCAAACCGAAAGCAAACTCAAATGGAATGCGATTGATATCCCCGTCGTTGCAGGCTACAAAATCTACCAAAATCAGGACATCAATTTCCGGGTATTAGCTGGTGCAATTTACAGCTATACGCTAAACGACAACTTGCCGCCTCTCAAAGCAATACAACAGGGAATGAAACATTTTGATAAATCAAACTTACAAGTTACCGGCGGTCTGGGAGTCGATATTCAACGATTTACACTTGATATTCGTTATGAACGCGGTTTTTCTGACCTTAATAAATCTTTTAAATCCAAACCACAGGCATTTTCTATTGGATTGGGTTACTTTATCTTCTAAAACAATGAATAAGTTTTACCTTTGGAGCTACCTAGGGATCAGGCTCCAAAGGTATTTTTTTTAATCGTCATATGTTCAAAAAAAACTATTTAAATAAACATCTTTTTCTCATTTCTTTTTGGTTCGTTCTTGGGTTTGCTGTATGGATTCAAATAAAAGGCGAGTTCGATTCGCTCCAGGCGTTACTGCACACCTCGCTAATCATGGCTTCTTCGATTATTGTATCGCAGTGGCTGAGTGACCGGGTTCTACCACGAGCGATCAAGGCTCAACAAATGAAACCTTTTGTACTAAAAGCAGTGCTTTTTGTAGTTATTTTAGCTATTTTAATTGGAAGTATAGATTTCTATTTCATTCTCACCAAAGAAGGAATAGCTAACCATGAACGGACAGAGCTAATACTCACTCATTTCTATCAAGCAATTCCATCTTCCCTTCTGATCAATGGTACGGCCTGCGGAATTAGATTTTATCAGGAACATGCCGATATTCAACGTATCCATGGTCAATTGCAGCAGAATTTTCTTGAAAGTCAGGTGAAATTTTTGCAGGATCAGGTCAATCCTCATTTTATGTTTAATGTCTTGAACCATATTCATATTCTCATGAAAAAGAATGTGGAAATGGCCGATTATTTGCTTCTGAAATTTTCGGACATTCTGAGGTATCAGCTCTATGAGTGCAACCAACCGCTCGTACTTTTAACACGCGAACTGCAATATTTACAGGATTTTATAGCCATAGAAAAAATGCGGTGGGGTAACGAACTGGATGTAAGCTGTTCATGGAATCAATCTTCAAAGGATTTATATATTGCACCATTGATGCTCATCTGTTTTGTCGAAAACGCATTTAAACACGTAAACCGGCTTCCAAATCAAAAAGGAAGCATAGCGCTTTCCTGTGTTGAGGAAAATGGAAAACTTCAATTTAACATCAGTAACAGTTATCAGGACTATCCGCAATTAGCTTCGACAGGACACTCGGGCATAGGGCTGGAAAATGTAAAAAAAAGACTGGAACTGCAATATGAAAACAACTATTCGCTAACACTACATAAACTTGACAACAGTTTTACTATCCAACTGACTATCGATCTTAACAGCTAACTATTGACAATGGAAGAAATTAAAATGAAATGTATCATCGTAGACGATGAACCTATGCTGCGGCAACATATTGCCGAAATGACCGAGCAGATCGATTTTTTGGATTTAGTGGAAACATTTCCTTCAGCACTAGCTGCAACTTCGAGGTTACAGCAGAGCGATATAGATCTTATTTTTTTAGATATTAATATGCCCTATCTCAATGGTATAGACTTTTTAGACTCACTTGAAAACCCGCCTTTGTGTATCTTCATCACAGCTTATTCAGAATATGCTTTGGAGGGATTCAGACTTCAAGCTGTTGATTACCTCCTCAAACCTATAATTTTCCAGCGTTTCTATCAGGCCAGCACCAAAGCTTATCAGCTTTTTGTACAGCGAAACAAACCCTTACAGGAAAGTAGTCCGAATGACAATATGTTATTTGTAAGACAGGGGGATGCTTTTGTTAAAATCTCCTGGACAGATATTCTATACGCGGAAAGTATGCAAAATTATACAAAACTTCACTTTAAAGAACGTACAATTACAATCCATCAAACCATGTTAGCTTTGGAAGAGGCATTACCCGGCAACCATTTTTTTCGCATTCACAAATCCTACCTAGTCAATGTAAACCACATTGACATCATTACTGGAGGGAGAGTATATATACAGGAACAAGAATTACCGATATCGCGAACAAAAAGAGAGGAGCTTCTCCAAAATGTTGTTTTTAAGAAGCTCCTCAGCCGATGATCAAGGCATATTCCATTTAAGTGCTACGGAAGTATAGAAGGTTGGAGAAAACCGGGGATCCGCCTGACTTTTGTTCTTGAATAAACTTTTCAGCGATCTATCATTTTCTACATACAATCTGGCGAGTGTGCTTCCGCCGGTCAGCTGAAGTTTAAGGCTCTTGCCCAAATTGAACTGAGGCTGAAGCCCAGCTGTCAATAACATGAAACCAGCCAAAGTAGATTTCCCATTTTTTTCTCGCTCTGCAGTCATACCATCTAGATTAACGACAGCACGAAGATCAACCAATTCATTGAGATGATAGGATGCGGAAAGACCCTGTGGGAAATTCACATTGAACTTCACTTTTCCATTTGTTTTCCAGTCAAAATACAAGCCAGGTAAGATCATTGGCACGCCAAAACTATTGCTCAACACAGGGCCAAAACCAAAAGCTAAATTCGGTCTAAATTTTTTGATAAAAAGCACTCCCCCCTGCCCCAGTACATCCTTACCATTTACTTTAACGAGGTCTGAATAAATCCCAACGGAGGCGAAAGTCAATAGAGACCAATTTTTCCTTAATGAGGTCAGGTATTGAAGTCCCATTTCTGCATTGAGCATTTCAGTCGGGAATAAGGGTTCTTCATACCCTCTATTTTCCATCTTTGCATAAGCTGCCCCTATCTTCCAGGACCAGCGTTTTATATTGCCAGAAGAGTCTATTTTGGTGGATAGTGGAACTTCCAGGTTAAACTGTATCCGCCTAAAATCGCTCTTTGAACCTGTCTTAACACTATCTTCAGGGCGAATATAATTTGATAGTGGGACATAATCCACAGCAACCTGTCCCGATACTGCATTTTGAGCATGTGCAGCCAGCGTAGTAAAACCGCTGAGTATAACTGCACATAATACTTGTTTCCTCATGTTTTTTCAACAAAGGAAGCTTTTGGACGGCTCAAGCACCAATCTTTTTGATATAGTGCATGTATACGTTGACCAAATGCAAATTTATCGCGATGTCAAAAAATTTATAACGGCAAGAAGTGCGGATCAAAAGCAATGTTATAGATTAATATCACACATTGCCGGCATATTAATTTCCTTTACACAGCTTGCCGCCGAAGTAGAGATAATAAATCGTAATGCCTGGATTACATCTTGCAGGGGAATAAGATTACCTTGTGTTTGTACAATAACGTTTTCTATTGTTTCACTATGATCAAATTCTGTCGCTAAATAGCCCAAATTTAATATGGAAACACCTATTTTATCTTTTCTAAGGTTTTCTCGTAAGGAATGGACAACACCACGTAATGCAAACTTTGTCGCAGAGAATGCAACTTCTTTTCCACTGTGGTTATCTAAACCCCAAGTAGAACCAATCAATATAATCTTAGCGTTGGACGATTGTCTTAAATTATCTATTACCGACTGTACATTTAAAATGCAAGACGTAATATTCGTATTGATTAAGTTTATTATTTCGGAGGCGCTGCTATCTGCAAAATTATACGCTTCCGTAAATGCATCTTTTTCCCATATCCCAACATTATAGATAAAATAATCAATCCGCTGATTTCCTATTATCGCTTTTATCGTTTCCGAAGATTCTTTCGGTTGGGATAGGTCGGTAGCAATCCATCGGATCTCTGAATTGGCTCTTAAATAATCTGGCTCATTCCTGGAAATACCAAATATTAGATCGTTCTCATTTGGCAAATTCAACGCTATAGCTCTGCCTAATCCCCTACTTACTCCAAAAATCAAATATGTCTTGCCACCTGTTTTCAATATCTCTACTGTTTTGTTGTGCTCGGATGCCATTTTTTTCTTAGTTTTAAATAACCACTAAGATAAGATTTATTTTATAGCCTCCATTTTGAATCCCTTTTCTCGGAGTAAGGTAATCAGCCCCTGATCACCGGCCAAATGCCCTGCGCCAACGGCAATAAAACAGGATTCTTCATTGATCATAGGAGGTATCAGGTTACTCCAATTCAAATTCCTCCCAATTAACAATTTTTCTTTTTGTTCTTTCGTCATCCAGACTGGATCTTGGAGCAATTTTGTCAACTCTTCCAAATTCTCTGATTTATAAGCTTGAACCATCTTGACGGTCAATGCAGGGTATTCGTCCAACTGAAAAACAGATTCCATGAACAATTTGGGTGTAATGAGATCCTTCAGCAAATTAAATTGAAAATCAGGTGTCTCCAACTCTCCTATTGCCTTTCCTTGGCTGGTCGCAAGTGCTGAGAGCTCAACCTCATAAGACTTCATCTTTGTCGGATCCGGGCAATTAAATCCTTTCATCGAAAACAAGGAGATAACCGCAACAGGTGATACATAATCCAACAATTTGATTGAAAGTTGCTGTGCCATCAACACGCTGTCCATCTTTTTGATATCGTCCTCAGAAAATGACTTTATAAAATTCGGATCCGAAACCATAAATGCCTGTAGAGATTTTGCATTTTCGGGTTTAGAAAGATCGACCTCAAATACTACCTTTTTACTAGCATTAAGCGCATCTAAATTCTTTTGCTTGATTACAAAATCATCTGGGCACAAAATATGAATTGTACCGAACAAATAAGAATCTTGTTTCAGCCCATTACCAGAAATTTTCCACAACATGGAACTGTCCTGGGCAAAGCTATTAAGAACGATGCAAATTAGCAGTACCAATAGAGATAATGTCTTTTTCATCTGATCGTACAAATTGACGTATTTTATAAAAAACACAGATTTTACTTTTTTTCGAAATGTTACCTACTTTTCAAAGTGTTATATGTTAGTTCCCGAAAATTCTTGTTGCTGTCTGCCACTTTTAATATCTTCGATATTCTTTTCGATTAACCATGATCTAAAATGTTCTGGATCTTGCGGTGTAAAATGAATTACTTTACCACACTTTAAAAGTAGGGAAAATATCCCGCTAGCGGCAGCGAATTTTACGATTTCATTAGAATGGTGTCCAAGTTGGCGAAAATATTCCATTGTTTTTATTCAATTCTAGAAATACTTATCTTACAAATCGATACAGGTCTTATAGGCCAGCAGTCGTTCAGAAAGCATGTTAATTTTTATTTTCTTGCAGTTTTATAATTCACTCAAATATCGTAAATAATTTTAAATATTTCATTAATCAGATTATTAATTTAATTGTTGTTTTCATAAATTAATCAAACAATTAACAAAGCTTCTACCAGAAATTATAGCTATTCTAGTTCCATTGAATTCAGATCCAATCAATTTTTCCACAGTGAGGCGGTTTTATTTCGACCGTGTCATTCGACACGACATCAGGCGTAAAACTAAAGATGAGCAGGGATCCAATGGATATGTGATAGACAGCTTCAAATCAAGCCTATGGTATCTTTGGAGAAAGAAAAATTATAGCGGTAATGATTTAGGGATCATTAATCTCGAAGGAGAAACAGATACTGGAGCCCCCAGGGGCAGGCTCACAGTTATATATTTATTATGGTAAAAAATCCATTCCGGAAACCTGGTTGTCACATCCAGCCCACTACGAATAGAGTAATACCTTAACAGAAGCTATATTTGCTAGCAAGGATCAATTCGAAAAAGGCTGTCCTTTACCTGTTTCAATATATGCTTCTAAACTTTTCACAAATTGTCGCCATCCATCTGTACAAATAGCATAACATTCGATTTCAGGGGATAAGCCAATATGTTCAAGTTGCAACACAATTCCGTTTTCTTTTTCAGTGATGTCCCAAACGATCGTTGTGCCAATCCATTCTTTTTGATTTTTCAATTCGGGAAGGGCTATCAATGAATCTTCGACATGCCAAACAACTTTTGTATTTTCATTTAACTCTTTCACTTGCATCACTTTGTAAATAAGATCGCCAAAGCGAATTGTAAATCTATCGTCCTTCTTATTGGAAGAGCCCTCAAACATGGTTGTCCACCAAAATGGTATTTCATCGGTTAGTGCTTTAAAGACCCGGTCCTTTGTTACCCCCAACTGGATACTTTGACTATAATTTCCCATTGTCAATTTTTATTTTTTGAATATTAAACGCGGCCTTGATTTTCCGTTATTATTAACGAATTTATAGATAGTTTTTCCAATCGATCTTAGCATAAGACAAGTTTTTCTTTAGTATCAGGATAGTACATGACGCTTATATAAAATTTATTGCCGACAATAGTTATAATACTTTTATACTCCAAACAACAGATTACTAATCAAATATAAAACCATCGATGAAGACTATGCTTCAAAAATTAGGAATATTAGGATTTCTGATCGTACTTAATCTCTCCACTTTCGCTCAAAAATTAGCGGTAATCGACCTAAAGGTAGAGCATCTGAGCAATCCATTGGCCATTGAAACCGAGATTCCGAGATTGAGCTGGAAAATAACCTCAACCGAGAAAAACACACAACAGGCGGAATATGAAGTCCGGGTGGGGACAAATCAAATTTCCTTAAATAAGGATAAAGATCTAGTTTGGAAACATCGAGCTTCTACAGACCAATCTGTGTTAATTGACTACGCGGGATCTCCCCTTCAGTCAAAGAAAAAATATTTTTGGCAAGTCCGGGTAAAAGATAATCATGGCAATACATCTGCCTGGTCCACAATTGGATTCTTTCAAATGGGAATCTCACCCTCTGATTGGTCTGCACAATGGATCACTGTCTCAGGAAAGGACACTTCAGCCCGCAGTCCACTTTTCAGAAAAGAATTCAGCCTGAAAAAAAAGATAAAATCAGCGATGGCCTATATTACGGCAAAAGGCCTATACGAAGCCAAGCTTAATGGCGCTCGTATAAGTGACACATATTTTGCTCCGGGATGGACCAGCTACAAGAACCAGTTGCAATACCAAGTTTACGATGTTACAGCATTGCTTAGGGTCGGTTCGAATGTACTGGGCGCAAGTCTTGGCAATGGCTGGTATAAAGGCCGTATTGGATTTGGAAACCAGCATAATTTCTATGGCGATACACGGGGACTGCTTTTACAACTTGAGGTCGAATATACCGACGGTACAAAGGAAACAATAAATACGGATGAGCACTGGAAGTATACTTATGGGCCAATTATGGCGTCTGATATCTATGATGGAGAGATTTACGATGCCAGAATGGAGATCACCGGATGGGATAATATTGATTTTAAAGAAGATAGCAATTGGAAGAAAGTAAATATAATGAACAAAGGAACGGAAAAGCTTATCGCGATGAGTGGCCCTCCTGTTAGGAAACATGAGCAGTTTAAAGCGCTCAGAATTTTTAAAACCCCAAAAGGGGAAACTGTGGTAGATTTTGGACAAAATTTGGTGGGATGGGTGATGTTGAAGGCACAGGGGCCCACTGGAACAAAGATCACACTAAGTCATGCTGAAGTACTTACTAAAGAAGGTAATTTTTATACAACAAATCTACGATCCGCTAAGGCACAGGACAGCTATATTTTAAAAGGCGGGGCCGAACAAGTCTTTGAACCGCATTTTACTTTTCAGGGTTTTAGGTATGTAAAAGTTGAGGGTTATCCCGGAGAATTAAAATCCGATGATCTAACGGCCGTGGCTCTCTATTCTGATATGGCGACAACGGGTATATTTACGACTTCCAATCCCCTAATCAATCAATTGCAGCACAATATTCAATGGGGACAAAAAGGAAATTTCGTAGATGTACCTACCGACTGTCCACAACGCGACGAACGCTTAGGTTGGACAGGCGATGCACAAGCTTTCGCGAACACCGCGGCTTACAACATGGATGTAGCAGGATTCTTTACGAAATGGCTAAAGGATGTCAAAACTGACCAACAACCCAGCGGACTCATTCCACATGTCGTACCAAATGTACTCGGTGTCAATGATGGTGCGTCAGCTGGTTGGGCCGATGTAGCCACAATTATTCCTTGGGATATGTACCGCGCTTATGGAGATCGCAGAATATTGGAAACACAATACGAAAGTATGCAAAAATGGGTGGGCTATATTACTTCTGTTGCGAAAAATAATCTCTGGAATTCAGGTTTTCATTTTGGTGACTGGCTTTTTTACCGTCCGAATGATGATAATGATGGAAGAGCCGCTGTAACCGATAAATATCTAATCGCACAGACTTTTTATGCTCACTCGACACAACTACTGATTAACGCAGCGGAGGTCTTAGGCAAAAAGGAAGACATCGCCAAATACACGGCATTACTTTCTAACATCAAAGCAGCCTTTGTAAAGGAGTATATGACTCCAACAGGTCGCCTCGTATCCGGTACACAGACTGCATATGTACTGGCACTGCAATTTGACATGTTGCCTGAAGAGCTACGATCTGCTTGTGCCGACCGCCTTGTTGCCAACATCCGCGATTATGGTAACCACCTCACTACAGGTTTCTTGGGCACCCCTTATATATGCCATGTCTTGACTCGATTTGGGCACAATGATGTTGCATACGACCTATTGATGCAAGAGAGTTATCCCTCGTGGCTCTACCCCGTGAAAATGGGCGCTACCACCATCTGGGAACGATGGGATGGTATTAAACCGGATGGATCTTTTCAAACGCCAGACATGAATTCCTACAACCATTACGCCTATGGCGCCATTGGTGACTGGATGTATCGAACAATAGCTGGAATTAACTCAGCAACAGATGCTCCGGGTTATAAATCTATCGTGATTGCTCCAAAACCGGGCGGCAAATTAACACAAGCAACTGCAGAACTTGAAACGGCATATGGTACGGTAAAATCGGCCTGGGTGTTGGAGAATAATCTATTGAAACTAGATGTGACTATCCCCGCCAATACACGAGCAACAATTATGCTCGCTGATTCTAGCCACGATGTAGGTTCGGGTACTTATCATTTCGAAAGTAGCATCAAATAAACATAAACGCCACGTCTCACGACGTGGCATTAAACTAAACATATGAAACAATTGCATTTTCAGTATCAACAGCTGGAAGATTTTTTAACTCTTTACCCTAAATATTTGATATCTCTGCAATAACTTTTGTGCAGTAAGTACTTTGATAAGCGAGTACCACGACCTCTTCAATAATACGTAGTGTTTCGACCAAGGTGACGGTTATTTTGCCTCCTTTTAGTTTAACAAGAGTGTTACATTATGATTGATAGCCTTTTCACACATTTTTATATCTTTAAATTGAAAAAAAATCATTTACGGAGGAACATCAATTATAGACCCTGGCACTAAAATGACGAAACTAAAATGTATCATCCTATTGTTGTTCTTCAATTGCTTTATCGCAATTGGTCAAGAGGCGATCAAAATAAATCACTTACCTTTCATTCAAGGTTTGACAGAGCAATCTGTTTCTATAATTTGGACAACAGACAAGCCAGCTACCGGCTGGGTTGAGCTGGCCCCAGATGACTCCAGTCACTTTTACTTTAAGGAAAGACCAAAATATTATGCGGCTGCCTATGGCTTCAAAAAAGTAGGCACCTTACATCAAGTTACATTGACCAACTTAAAACCCGGCACACGCTATAGATATCGTGTGTATAGTCAGGAAGTTCTCAAACATGTTGGAGTCAATGTGCAATATGGAAAAGTAGTGGCCACTGATGTCTATCAAAAAGCCCCCCTATTTTTCCAAACCTTTGGCAAGGCCACTTCTACCCATTTCACTGTTCTCAATGATATTCATGAACGCAACGAGATTCTCGACAAGCTGTTAGATGTTGGCGATCTAAAGACAAGTGATTTTGTGGTCTTTAATGGTGACATGGTAAATAACCTACTAACTGAAGCACAGATGTATGAGGGGTTTATGGATACAGCTATTAAAAGATTCGCCAGTGAAAAGCCAATGTTTTATTCAAGAGGAAATCACGAAACACGAGGTCCTTTTGCCATTGAGTATCCCAACTATTTCCCAACGCCAACGGGTAAATTATATTATCAGTTTAGACATGGAGATACGGGCTTCATCGTATTAGATTGTGGTGAAGATAAACCCGATACCGACATTGAATATAGTGGTATTGTGGATATGGATAATTATAGAAACGAACAAGCGGCCTGGTTAGCTCAAGCTGTTGAAGACCCGTCATTTAAAGATGCCAAATATAAGATCGTAATCTGTCATATGCCCCCGTTTGGTGGCTGGCATGGGGAACAAGAGATTCTGGAGAAATTTGTTCCTATCCTTAACAAAGCAGGAACACAGATCATGCTATCAGGTCATTTACATAAACACATCATCCAAAATGCGACAAATACGATACAATTTCCAATTATTGTAAACTCCAACAATAATATACTACGCGTAGATTTAAACGATGAAAAAGGGACGTTTAAAATTATCGATCAGCAAGGAAAAATGGTCGATCAGCTGGTCATCAAACCGTTAAAATAAACCATTTAGCCTCGTTAGTGATTTAATGCAATAAATGTTAAATGATGGTCAAGTTAAAACCACTCGCTCTTGAAGATGTCTCACCATTTTATGAATGGCTCAATGACGATTTATCTATTAAATATTCCCGCTCTCTTTTTCAGTCACTCCAATCAAAGGATCATATAGACAATTGGTTTCTATCCGTTGTCAACGATTCTAAAAATTTTAATCGTGGAATTTTCTTAAACGATTCGAATAAACTGATTGGGTATGCCGGCATTTGTAATATTTCTATGCCAAACAGATCCGGGGAGTATTTTATCTTTATAGGAGATCGCCAAGAATGGGGGAAAGGGATAGGCTCTTTAGTTACCAAATTAATCCTAGATATAGGGTTTGGAAATCTAGGGCTCAATAGAATTATGCTTACCGTATCTGAACCAAATTATGCCGCAGTAAAAGCGTATGAAAACGCCGGATTTAAACTGGAGGGGCGAATGCGTAAAGCCTGCTTTAGGGATAATCAATTTCACGACAAGCTATTGATGTCAATTCTGGAAGATGAATGGCACGATAGAAGAAACCTAGGTATAAAATAAAATTAATCGCTACATATTCCCGCACTATTTTGAATAGAATGTTTTTGGATACAACTTCTTAAAAGCGTTGTAGACCGCTTGATGTATTACAGTGGAATGCAATTCATCAGGCATGTAATCAAATACAAAATGAATTTTTTTATTGTTATTAAGTATATCAGATAACGCTATGGCCTCATCATACATTCTCACATCTTCTTCTTTATTGGGCACACCAAGATAAACCTTTGTATTTTTTCTCAAATTGCGTTGTAGAAACTCCTCTGCATTCTTCAATAAAGACTCCTCGCCCCACCACAAACTTGGACTTATAATAATGTAATCATCAAATAACTCGGGTTGTTTGAATAGTATTTCTACTGATAGAAGCCCAGCCAGTGATTCCCCTATTAAAGTCTGTTTTCCATTCGATTTATAATTACCACTTATATAGGGAATCAATTCATTTTTTATGAATGTCCTATATTTTTCAGAACCACCATACGAAGGAAAACTAGCTTTCTGAAAACCTTCCCTTTCTATAAAATCAGTATTTTCTACAGGAAAGGTAAAATCTCTTCTTCGCGTGTTTCCACCAATTCCAACGACAATACTCTGAGGGAATCTGTCGATCCAGGGTTGTGTACTGAAACGTACAATACCTGTAATATGAAAAAAATCTTCATCCATACCTCCATCAAGAACGTATACGATCGGATATCGAACAGAATCATTTGGATTATAATTATCGGGAAGATAAATATTGATCGTCCTATCTTCATTCAAAACCTTTGAATGCAATATTTCTGACCTACCTATCGATAATGGTATTCCTTTTTGTGCAAAACAAGCTGTATTAAAAATAAAGAGTATCAAGAAAAGGAGCATTCTATTACCTATCATATTCGACATATTACACTTACTATCAATGGATTTTAATTAATCTAATAACTGAAACCGTCCGCTTTCCAACTTCACAAGTCCAAGACTTTTGAATAAGGGCATCCGCCAATTACTAGTGCAATTTACAATGAAAAATAAATATAAGCGTAGTTTTTTAGCGTATGATTAAATGATCCTTTCACAACGATAGCCCCATTCAAACATCTTTCCAACGATACTGTTAACCTCGATTTCTAATTGTGAAGATTCAATTCTTAAAATACGTTCTTCATCGTCAAGATCGAAGTTAATTTTATAAGAGGAAAATAAGCTGACAAGCGTTGCAACGATTTGCTGTGCATCTTTTAATCGATAGACATTTGTTTTAAATATTTCGACTCGTTTCATTAGATCTGATTAGATTTTATTCAAAAAATACAATATTAATCCTATTCCGTTTACTTATTCTAAACTACAATATGGATCGTGCAACAGCTACATGGCTTCGATAAATACAATAAAAAATTCGGTAAGTATGGGGAATTAGACGGTAAATGCCTGTTTGGCTATTTAATAACAGCATGATAACCGTTCATAAATCCCTGAATAAGTTCATGTAGATTCAATAACAGAAATACGCAAATAACAATAGCAATAATAGCATAAAAAAACCACGATGAACTTTTCTTTTTCATAACAAGCTATTTAAGAGTAATCAATTTAAAAATATGGGCTTCACAACGATAGAAATTACACTAGATTTCTGTACAAAAGAACAAATAACATAGCATACCCTCCTGATAACTCAAGATATTAAAATTAATCTATATAACAATAAAATAATTTTAAAAATATATTTTTCAAAATCACAACTAATAGCTTTAATTAGGAAAGTTCTTATCACAAAATAGAACCTTTGTAATCCATATGAGATTGAACTTTATCTTGTTGCATATTTTTAGGGCTATTGATTTTCATTGTTCGATTGATTGAAGATTCATATTCAATTGTGGTATCCACAATATTCACCCGGTGCTCTTGAGTTTTCTCGCCGGCAGCGAGGGTAATCATTCCCACTACGGTTAAAATTGCTAATGAATTAAAGAAGTGTATCATAAATAAAGATTGAATAGTTTATCGATCTAAATTCAAGCAATTATATTAAAAAAACTACATCTTTTCGGTGAAAGAACAATTTAAGTCGGTAAACAACAGACTTTTATCTATTAACCGAACTATTATGACTATTAATGATCGGATAAAAGAGTGCTATATTAAGTTTTCTTTAATTTTGAAGCTTCCTATTTAGTCTGACTATTCAATTTCGTAAATATGTCCCATGAAAAGAATAGGAACATTTATTTTGACAACGTGTATGTTTGCAACCTCACAACTCACATTCAGTCAAAACAATATACAAAATAGGATTAGTTCAATTTTGGAAAGCAATAAAGTTGGACTACCAAATGGTTGGACACTAACCCCTGTTGGAAAACAAATAGAGCTCGGCGATCTACCACTGAACTTAGTTATCAGCCACAATAAAAAGCTTGCAGCGGTTAGCAATAATGGACAAAGTACACAAACCATCGATCTGATCGATCTATCTCTACAACGAAAAATCGATAGCATTGAAATCCCAAAATCTTGGTATGGATTAGCTTTCTCTAGCGATGACAACACATTATACGCTTCCGGAGGACATGATAATTTGATTAGGATATATAAAATCAAAGACGGAAGAATGACATCAAAAGATTCTATCGTTCTTGGCAAACCATGGCCCAATAAAATAGGTATAGCAGGATTGGCTATTGATGATAAAAATAAACAGCAATTATACACCGTCACCCGAGAAGATAAAAAACTATATGTGATAGATTTAAAAACCAAAGCGACAAAAGCAAGCTATGATCTTGGAGCCGAAGGGTATACCTGTCAGCTAAGCCCTGATACAAAACAACTTTACATCAGTGTTTGGGGCGGAGAAAAAATTTTAGTGTGGGATGTAACACAGCAAAAGATAACCAAAGAAATCACCGTAGGAAACCATCCTAATGAAATTACTTTGAGTAAAAATGGCAAATGGCTTTTTGTAGCCAATGCAAATGATAACTCTGTTTCCATTATCGATACCAAATCGGGAACTGCGGTAGAAACATTGAACGCAGCATTGTATCCTAATGCTCCAAGTGGATCGACCAGTAATGCTGTTGCCTTGTCTCCAGACAGTAAAACGCTTTATATTGCAAATGCAGACAACAATTGCCTGGCAGTTTTTGACGTCAGTAGTCCTGGTCGATCTATTTCGAAAGGATTTATTCCAGTAGGTTGGTATCCAACTAATGTAAAAGTGGTAGGTAAAACAATTTTGGTTGCAAATGGCAAAGGCCTATCATCCAAAGCTAATCCACAAGGCCCCAATCCGACAGACCAAAAGGAAAAAGTCGACCGTCATGCCGGTGACCTCAATAAACCAAAAGAGATACAATATATCGCTGGTCTTTTCAAAGGAACCCTTAGTTTTATCTCTACCCCTAAACCAGAAGAACTGGCCCTCTATTCTCAGGCAGTATATCATAACACACCTTATTCGAAAGAAAAAGAACTACAAACAGAAGGAGAATTCGGAAACCCTATCCCGATGAAAGTCGGCGCTCCCTCCCCGATCAAATTCGTATTTTATGTTATTAAAGAAAATCGTACATACGATCAAGTTCTAGGTGATGTCAAACAAGGAAATGGGGATGCCTCACTTTGTTTATTTGGCGAAAAAATCACGCCCAATCAACACAAAATTGTCAATGAATTTGTGCTTTTAGACAATTTCTATGTCGATGCGGAAGTTAGCGCGGATGGCCATAATTGGAGTATGGGTGCTTATGCCACAGACTACCTCGAGAAAACCTGGCCGTCAAGTTACGGCGGTCGCGGTGGTACTTATGGAGGAGAAGGGGAACGGGAAATAGCCAACAATAAAGGCGGCTTTATTTGGGATAATGCCAAGCGGCACCAGGTATCCTATCGTACCTATGGCGAATTTGCAGACAAAGGAAAGCCTAACGTAAAATCTTTGGAAGGCCATGTTGCTACAGGATATACAAGCTATGACCTCAGCGTGGCTGATACCACACGAATAAGACAATGGAAAGCCGATTTTGACCAACTCATACAGAAAGGGGAAATGCCACAACTCACCACGATACGAATCAGCAACGACCACACAGAAGGAATGCGCGCAGGCAAGAAATCACCCTATGCACATGTAGCGGATAATGACCTCGCAGTAGGGATGTTTGTGGATCATATCAGCAAGAGTCCAATATGGAAAGAATCGGCAATATTTATACTGGAAGATGATGCCCAGAATGGTCCTGATCATGTGGACGCGCACCGTAGTCCTGCTTACTTAATCAGTCCATATGTAAAAAGAAGAGCTGTAGATCACGCGATGTATTCGACCTCAGGAATGATCAGAACCATAGAGCTGATTTTAGGGATGAAGCCAATGACACAATACGATGCTGCAGCAACACCTATGTGGCGATCATTCAGCAATATTCCCGATTATACTCCGTTTGACCATGTTGATGCAAATGTAAACCTCAACGAGCGAAACCCCAGTAAGGGAAAACTGGCAATATGGAGTGACAAATATGATTGGTCGAAGGAAGACGCTGTGCCCGATTTAGTATTTAATGAAATTCTATGGCAGGGACTTAAAGGAGAGTCTGCTCCGGCTCCTAAAAGAGCAGCATTCTTAAAAGTAAACGAAAAGAAGGAGGACGATGACGATTAAAATCAATGTATAAAATAACAATGGCCAGCACGGATATGAAGTTGAAGTGCTGGTCGTTGATGATCAGAATCCATTAAAAAAAATGGGATCTTGCGCTTGCGCTAATTTCTGTTTTAATCTATGAGCCATCTAAAGAATCCAATAGGCTAATCCTTTTTTAGAATCCCTTGAGTAACTCCCGCATCAATCAACTTTTCAGCATATGCCCATAATAGTGCCGAGCCATCTTTGATGACAGATTTTTTGGCATGGACCTTTTGATAATTTACACCAGGCTCATTCCATGTTCCTCCGTTATTGGAGCTATTTTGCAAAAGCGGTTCCAAACGATCCATTGCTCGAGCAAACTGGGCTTCCTGCGTCTGCCCTGCTTCAAACTCTTCCCATATTGCAATGAGATCTTCCGCCTGCTCCTCAGGTAAAATTCCGAAGATCCGTTGCGCTGCTAAACGTTCTGCATCGGTATTGGTGTGATTCATTTCTGTATCATAGATAAAGGTATCCCCAGCATCAATTTCTACAATATCGTGTATCAACACCATTTTGACAACTTTCAATAAGTCCACTGATTCATTTGCGTGCTCTAGAAGAACGATGGCCATTAATGCAAGGTGCCAACTATGCTCTGCATCATTCTCAGGACGGTCACTGTGGAAGAGCTTTGTTTTGCGTTGGATGTATTTAATTTTATCTATTTCTTTAATAAACTCGATTTGTTTTAATAATCTATCTGAAAGTTCCATTCTTAATCCGCTATAGTATTGAATAATACACAAATTTACTCTTTTTAGGGTGTAGCTTAATTGTCATTTGACAATTCCATTCAAATCGCATATTATTTACACCCATCGGACAATCCATACGACTTAAATAACGGCAACATTTATTAAATTTGATAGACAACAAATCCTACTGTGATTTATGAAAAAAATAGGCTTTCTATCTTTTGGCCATTGGTCCAAACATCCTGCATATAGTACGCAGACGGCAAGTGACACATTACTGCAGTCAATCGATCTAGCGGTAGCCGCGGAGGAAATAGGGATTGATGGCGCATATTTCCGCGTGCACCATTTTGCTAATCAGCTGGCATCTCCCTTTCCTTTGTTATCGGCTATTGGAGCAAAAACCTCTAAAATTGAAATCGGTACCGGTGTAATCGACATGCGCTATGAAAACCCTCTTTATATGGTGGAAGATGCCGGAGCTGCGGATTTAATCTCTGGAGGCAGATTACAGCTTGGTATTAGCCGAGGTTCTCCCGAACAAGTAATTGATGGCTGGCGCTATTTTGGTTACAATCTAGCGGAAGGTGAAACCGACGCAGATATGGGAAGGCATAAAGCTTTGGAGTTTTTGGAAAGGCTTCAAGGTATTGGTTTCGCCGAACCAAATCCCTACCCGATGTTTCCAAACCCACCAGGGTTATTAAGACTCGAACCGCATTCGGAAGGTCTACGTGACCGCATTTGGTGGGGAGCAGCGTCCAATGCAACAGCCGTATGGGCGGCCCAAAATAGAATGCACCTCCAAAGTTCTACCTTAAAATATGATGAAAATGGTAAACCTTTTCACATTCAGCAGGCCGAACAAATACGTCTATATAAACAAGCCTGGAAGGAAGCGGGGCATGCTGGCGAGCCTCG
Organism: Sphingobacterium sp. UGAL515B_05; assembly: GCF_033097525.1. Taxonomy (NCBI): domain Bacteria; kingdom Pseudomonadati; phylum Bacteroidota; class Sphingobacteriia; order Sphingobacteriales; family Sphingobacteriaceae; genus Sphingobacterium; species Sphingobacterium sp. UGAL515B_05. Next base: position 493,817 of record NZ_CP109907.1, read on the forward strand.
CGTATCTGTCAGCCGATCCATTTTTGCTTTGGTCGATGATTTAGATCGTTATTACTTCGGGCAAGAGGCTGACAAAACAGATAAAATTGGAGTGATCGAATCGGACAAAAGAACAATTTTTGGACGGAGTTATGCAGCTGAACCAGATCAACTCGTAAAAGAGTTAGCGCAGGATGAAGCAATCCAAGAAGCTGACACCCTACTCTTGACCATTCCAAACACTTTAGGGGTAGACTATAACATTCATATTCTTTCCGCTATTTTGGAACACGTGGCCCCCGAGCTCGGTTGGCGTTAACTCTTCTGAACTGATGATTAATAATATTCGCTATAAAACAAAAATTGCCGTCATAGGCGCTGGACAAGCGGGACTTTCCGCTGCTTATCATTTGAAGAAACTCGGCCTTAAAATCGGGCCAGATTTCATCATCTTGGATGAAGCTTCCAGGCCTGGAGGAGCTTGGCAATTTCGCTGGGATTCGCTCACTTTAAGCACTGTCAATAAAATACACGATTTACCGGGCATGTCGTTTGAAGAAACTTTGTCTACAACGGATACGGAGGTGCAGGCCAATACCGCAGTTCCCCATTATTTTGAACTTTATGAGAAGAAATTTGGACTTCAAGTATATCGGCCAGCCAAAGTAGAAAAAGTCTATCCATACCAGGATCGTTTTCACATCGACACGGCAAACACACTTTTCTCCGCTCTCGGCATTATAAACGCTACGGGAACATGGGAAAACCCATACATTCCTGATTATCCCGGTGCGGAGCTATTCCAGGGCGAACAACTACATACAAAAGATTTTAGAACCGCAGATTATTTCCGAGGCAAGCATGTTATTGTTGTTGGAGGCGGCATCTCTGCAATTCAATTATTGGACCAAATCTCCCAGGTAACGACAACAACCTGGGTTACACGTCGCCCACCTTTATTTAGAGATGGGCCCTTCGATGACATGGCGGGTCATAATGCTGTTGCGATGGTAGAAGAACGGGTACGACTCGGACTTCCGCCTTTGTCTGTTGTATCCGTCACTGGCCTCCCCTACTCTACCGAAATCCAGGAGATGGAAAAACGTGGTGTCCTTAAACGTTTTCCGATGTTTAAAGAAATAACGAAAAAGGGAATCAAATGGGAGGACGGAACCGAACAAAAAGCGGATGTTATACTTTGGAATACAGGCTTCAAAAGTTCATTGAGTCATTTGGATGCCGTACTACCGAAAGAAGAACAGGGCGGTATCCAAATGGCAGGTCGACTGGCTACCATGGTGGCCAAGGAACCGCGAATTCATCTCGTAGGCTACGGCCCATCGGCATCCACTATTGGAGCAAACCGCGCTGGAGGTGCTGCCGCCAGAGAACTTCTAAAAACCCTTTCAACAGTCTACCTGAATACAAATACATTTAGCAGAAGCCAACTGTAATCATAGTTTTAATTTTGAGCACAGTAATAAAAGGTCAATTTATTTTGTACGCTATTTAAAAACACTGCGAATCTTAAAATTAAAACCATTATTGCCTACTGTTCACTGAAACAAAGGTATTATTGCAGGCGATCAATACGAGGCACCGATATAGTTTAATTGATATGGGATATTTCAAACAACAACTCCGTACAAAAATAATAAACCAGAGCCGGGAATGGTTATTGGGATTATTGGCAATAACATTTTATAGCTGCAATTCTCAAAACGATAATACGTATACAACTAATTCTTTTTTAGTCTACCAAAAAATCGATAGCCTAAAAATCGGAGATTATAACCTTGTAGAACAGGACTGCTCCCTTATAGCCGACAAGCACTATAAATTTTCTATTTTTAAGAACGACACAAGTTGTTTCTTTCAGGTAGAAAAATTACAGGATAATCATTGGCACCTCATTATGCGAGATTTGGATTATGGGACCAATAATTCAGGATTATCTTTTAGCGATCAAAATAAAGACGGTTTTGACGATATTGTATGGAACAAAAAGTGGCAAGAACATGCCTATTTGTTTAATCCAAAGGTTGAGAACTTTATTGAGATAGGTGAATACCACGATAGCAAACCACTTAAGATCAATGGGAAAACCATGCTCTATAAGCATAGTTTTCCTATTCAGTACTTTTGTAATGAAGAGAAATCTATGAACTCAGTTTGCGGAGAAATCATCGAAACACATTCAGAACTCTTTGCTATCGATGAAAATTATCAAAAAATTAGCATAGCAACATTGGATAATTTCGACAGTTATGATTATCCCACAGGTGACAGCTGCGTGCAGGCTATCAAATGTTATACCCCGCCCTACAGGGGACGTTACAGCAAAATAAGCATTTGGAATATTGGACCAGCGGTGGATTCAGTTGTTTTAAGAAGTGATCGGAGTCATTACAATCCTTCATTGGATTCGAATTGGATTGCCAATTACTGGCGAAATAATTATGTTAAATTACTGCAACATGCACAATTATTTCAGGTGAGAAGAAAAAAACCGCTCTACTATTTCAAATAAATTGAATCAGCGAGACTGAATTCAAATTCTACACATCACAGCAGATCCATTAATTAAATTCCGACGATTATTCTTATTTGATATATCTGTATATTTATGATTATAAAAAGTCATAACGCAAAGACAAACAGTTCATAGATGCATCCTCAGATTATCAGTCCAAACAAATCCATTGCATTATTTGTAAAGGAGATCCTGATATATGAATGTCACGAAAATTATTGCATAAACTTACCTTTTTATGCCGACGGTTACCCTGGCTTGTTATTTCAACGATCCGGCAGCGATTTTATCATCAGGCCACATAACAAAAAAATGTCTCCTATTTTTCTTTATGGCCAAACGATTAAACCAATTTCAATTGATACAACGGGTCCTCTTCAAATTATTGTTTTTCAATTTTATCCGTTTGTATTACGCTCATTTTGGAATATTTCTCCAGAAAGTATAAATGACGATTGCTATGATTTAGACAATAACGAAAATACAATTTTCCAACAGCTAGCTCGTAAATTAACTACGGCTTGCAGCCCTGAAAACAGCATCCATTTACTAACACAAGTGCTCGCCAGCTTTTTTGACAGCAAAAAGAAGAACCTAGATTTTTCTATTAGGCAAGCGATCCTAAGTATCATCGAAAATAGGAGCCAAGTTACTATTAGGCAAATCGCCGAAAGAGAAGCGTTAAACATACGGACTTTGGAAAGAAGATTTCTTAAAGAAACAGGGATATCCGCCAAACAATTCGCTAAAATAGTGCAGTTTCAGAATGCTCTTAAACAACTCAACAACAAAGATTTCCAAAAACTAACGGATATTGTTTACGAAAATGGATTCGCAGACCAATCACATTTTATTCGTGTATTTAAAGCCTTTACAGGCAAAACTCCTACATTTTTCAACAAAATATAGTTGATTGTCGTTTTTATTCTATTTTGAGAAACAGCTTATCACAACTTTTGTATTGTACAAGGGCTAGGTAAACGTCCAGTATTTAAAATAGTCTAAACTTATCTTCAAGAGGAATAATGCAAATTAAACTCTTTGATTGTTTCTACGACTACTTCATGAGGTTCAATAAAACAATTGTATAACAAAAAAATACAGCTATGAAATCACAAGACATCATTTTAGCACTGGCAACTATATTTTCGGCAATTATATCGGGACTATTTTTCTCATATACTTTTTCAGTCAATTTAGGCTTACATAAACTCAACGATAAAGCCTATTTGATGGCTATGCAAAATATAAATAGAGAAATACTAAACCCTGCTTTCTACTGTTGTTTTCTCGGGGCACCGATTTTACTGGCCATTGCTTCCGTATTATTTTTTGATATACATTCACCAAAATTCTATTTAATCCTAACGGCTTGTCTGAGCTATATCATTGGCGTATTTATGATTACAGGCACGCAAAATGTTCCCTTAAACAATCAATTAAGCTCGATTGACCTTTCGATATCTTCGGAAACATCCCTGAGACTTGTGCGTGATACCTTTGAAAAACCCTGGGTATTTTGGAATAATGTCCGGACATACTGCTCCTTACTTACACTTATTCTTCTAATTATTAATCTAGTTTTATTTAAATCAAAAAACTAATCCTGGCACCATTAGTACAAGATCAGGTATTTAGCGAAAAACAATTCAATGGATACGAATTTAAATTCATTCTCAACGAATTTAAATCATGCACTAAAACCAACTGATCAACACATTACTTTTACAAAAAGATAATCGTTCTTTATTGAACAAAAGCTAAAGTCATCATGAACATACGTCCATGATCAAAAAAACAAGTGGCTTTAAAACAACGCAAAGGAGCGTAGCGTTATTAAATATGACCAACACCAAATAAGAAGACATATATAATTATAATTAAAGAATCTTTTCCATGAAAACAAAACATTCCATCTCAGCATTATTTCTGGCATTTTTTGTCCTTACATTGTTTACCTCTTGCAATGGAGACTCTGTCGATACGGTAAAAGCTATCGAATCAAACTATGAAAACCACGATAAGACCATCGAATTAATAGGTGAATTTGATGCACCTTCTTTCACTTTTTCTTCTGGCAAATCGAAAACCATGGCCATGAATTTTGTGGTTAAATCTCACGCTTTCAGCTCAGAAAAATTCACTGCTTTCAGTGTGATTTTACCCGTAGGAACAGGAAAGAACAATGTATTATTTAACGTCCCTGCTGATCAAAAAAATTATACACTCAAGAATTTCGATGTATTTGATGACAATGGAGAAAAAATAAACCTTGATTCGCATACAACATTCAAAATGAAGGGAAAAGTACATTACAGTGAAATGGAAAAACCTGAAAATGAACGCGAAAAAGATAACTTTTCGTATAAAATAACCGATGTAAGTTTTGTGAAAGATTAAAATTGGAGATCGCCATCTTCAAAAAAATAAACATTTTATCCATCTAAAATGTGCTATAAGAAGGCAACTGGGGGAGCAGTATACGATTTCAATTGAACGCTACGAACACGCTTGAATAATGAGCAACCTATATTCTTGCTGCGTTAATAACTATTTAAGCTTATTATATATACTAGGCATACCGAAATAGCAGGCAACAACATGTTCGTACACGTTCAATTTAGGATCAAAAATAGAAATAAAAACTAACATAATTAGTTTTTATTTCTATTTATTTTAGCAAAAAAAAAAAAAAAAAAAAACAGAATACTTCCTGTTTAAAAGAGCATTATTAAGGTATTGCTCCTATAATGAACGACTAATATCTACAACATTAAAAATTTGGTCAACGTCATCCAAACTTACTTCAAAATCAGGATATCTTGTTTTATCAACATTAAGCGAACGGAGGGTAAGAATTCCGTTGTTTACGTCATGTTTTGCAATTTCCTTAATAATAACGCCCTCATATTTATGCACAATAACCCAATAACGATATTTATGGGTATGAAATTTTGATTGCCATAACTCCCGCTTAATCAAACGTCCTGTTACAATATCACCATCCAATACGCTTGCATCTGTCCCATCCGTCATACTTTCACCGCTAACTTCAAAGGAACGATAAGCCCCTTTGTGGAATTCATTCACTGTAATAAAATGTGCCGGCAAATCATCCATATATTCGGTATCGGAAAAACCAGATAAATAGCCCGCTTTTGCTTTCTCAGTAACAAGTTTAGTTTGCATCAAATATCGTCCCGGAGAAACTTCAAAGAATATATTATTCTTGTTTTCATCAATAAACTTGACATCTTCCGAAAAGTATCCTATAGATTTACCGTTTCCCATGTTAAGCATCGCTATCGTGTCGGGTTGAACTGAAGGAACAGTCCATTCTCTTTCCCCTTTTCCATACAAGAGCCAGTCATACTGAATATGCGGGAAGGCTTTTTGAATACGTGTTTTCATTGTAAGTCCAATAGGATACTCGCCTTTTTTAATGCGCGAGTATACCTGCTCGCGTACGCCTAGCAAGGCCGCAAATTCACGATTTGTAACACGCATTTCCAAGCGTAAAACTTCAAAATTATTATTTGGATAAGTTTCCATAGTTGACAGAGCATTTAACAAATGTTACACAGATAGATAACAATCTGACACTAAGTTACACAACTTATTAAACCTAAACAAATAGACAACCTTTAAAAAATAAAAAACCATTGATTTTCAAACAGTTAAAGTTAAACAAATAAGTTTATTATTTTATAAAAAACCTAAAAATACCGTAAAAATAGTCTTGACAAATTAACAAATTTGTTTAACTTTGTTTAACAAAAAAAGAATAAAAATAGCGAATCCATAGAATAGACAAACGGGTTGAAGAACGGGCTATTTACAGGATTTCCCATTTACGAGACGAAAAATCAGTTCATACTTAATTGCATAAAAATGGAACAGCTCATTAAACACAATCCTAGGCAGCCAGCGGTTTATCCCGGGGAGCCCAATCAATCACACAATCAAAATAATATTTTAAGAATAGAGGAAACAATACGATTAACAGGTAAAAACAGCTCACAACGTATGAACACGTTATATCATTCATTTATCATGAGTTTCTTAAAGGAAAATCATCCCGAAATACTAAAATCTATTGATAAGATATACGAATCTGACCTTTCTAAAATCAACAAAGTGATCGATTGCTATTGCCAATTTGTGGGTATCCCCCCACAACAGATCATGGGAGAATATATCAATTATAAGGATATTCAGCATCGTTATAAAGCGATAGCGGTTGTTTTGCGCATTTTTCAACCTGAAAAGTTGGATAATCAGAAAACAAAAGTAAAAAGCAGCATATATAAAGAACTAGGGCCCTATTTAAAAATAAATAATGACACAATACAGAAATCCATCATATGCGCCTGCAACCAATTTGACCTATACCGAGACTTCAAACGAGAGATCAAGCAAATTGCAAATTATTACCTTATTGATACCCGTTTCAATAACGACCAGTGATCCTTTACCAGAAAACACTAATTTTTCCGACAAATCCGGTTATTGTTACTATAAACGAATAAATAGTCCTTGAAAAATGATTACTCAAGGACTATCTTTTAGGCTCCAAATTTATCCTCCCTACTATTACCAGGGCATGGCAACTTTACGTTTTTTTATCCAATATACAACTATCGTGATCAGCACTCCTAACCCTATTAAAAAATAGAGCATGCTTGCCACAGCTGGTTTTGTCGTCAATTTTGATTGTTCCTCCTGACCTGCTATTTTATTTTTATTCTGTTTGTCGTTCTTCACTTTTTGACTTTTCCAGTCTGTATGAAGTTGCTCCTTCATCAGTACCCCCTTTGAATAGTGGCCTTGCTTTTGATAGATTTTCCCTTTATGGAGCCGGATAATACCATCTCTGGTGATTTGAACCCCTTCTCCTTCAATTCGAAGAATTTCCTCATCGCCTGTTAAATTTGCGGCATGTGACTGCGCGATTTGTACATTTCCTGAATCAAGTTCAACACGCAAATTTTCACGTGTTTTTTCTATAACCTGCAATTCTTTCGATTCCTTAACCTTGAACCTCTTCTTAAACAGACCGCAACTGCTAACCAGCAGCAGTATTGCGATCACCTGTAGTGCATTTTTCATTTTGTATTCGTTTCAATTCAATTTGTAGTCTGTTATAAAGTTTCATTAGGTCATCAAATTTTACTTGCAGGTCTGTTGAGGTCTTTAAGCAGGCTATACGTTCGTCGTTTGCCAAATGCAGTGCTTCATTAAGATCTTCAATGACGCCGCGCTGTTGTTCGATATCTTTTGCTAACCTATTTGAATATCCTTCCCATTTTTCAATTACTTTCCCTGCATTCTCAACGTTTGTCGCTTCCACTTCGGCTTGCTGTTTAGGCTTTCCGACTAGATATCCGCCGATTGCGGTCACTACGGGAATAATCAATTTCTCTAAAATTTCAAGTAACTCCATCATAATTTTCTTTTATTAACGGTTTAAATCTTTCCCAGGGAAACTGTTTACCTGGATCCTCTTTTCTTCCTGGCGCGATGTCAGAATGCCCCAGAATATCCCGAATCGAATATTTACCAATAATAGTCTGGCATACGGCAATCGCCGCGCTGATCTGCTTTTCGGTATAAATCTCCCTGCCCTCATTTTGTAATTCGATACCGATGCTAAACGTATTCAGATCTTTCTGTCCGGCCCATGAACTGACACCTGCATGCCAACATCTGATATTAAATGGAGCCAACTGCGTTACAACACCATCACGACTTATATGAAGGTGGGCTGAAACCTTACTTCGGGAATCTGTCATCCAATCGATTGCACTTGTCGCATTGGACGCTTCATCATAATGCATGATAATATAAATGGGCTCAATAATTCCACATTTATTAGGTGTTTCTCTATATCTTACACCTAATAACTTGTTTTCTTTAATTTCCATAATACCTTTTTCTTTTATAAATTAATCAGATAGTTAACCGCTGCTTTTAATATAAACCCGAACTTCTACTGGTATCCAAAAGGAAGCACCTAAACAATACCTAATTGGCTTTATCTCAATACAAAGTTAAGAGACGTATGCTGGCTGAAAACGGAATAACAAGTGTATGTAGGCGGTATATTGAACTTACCGAATATTCAGGAAAAATGCTCTAAATAAGATATTCGATTAAAAATCTACGGGTATTTAGCAAGCCCTTCTTCACAATACTTTTAATGAAAATGAATAGTTGACTCAGGTCCTTGGCGAGTTGATCTGCACATATATTCCAGGTAGACGTATACTTTTTCTACTCTTTAAATCTGAGTACATTAAATCTGAAGATAGCGTCTATTTTTGGAGGCTATTGGTTTATAACAATTTAACAACATGAAATTATGAATGATCCGAAATTCGAAGAAGCATAATAAATTGAAAAAAAATAAATATTTTAAAACTATATATTAATTTAGCACAAAAGACATTTTACTATGCCAATGACTAAAAATGCCGTATATTTTGACAAAAGTGAAGATTACATTCGGTTTGTTATCAAAATGGTACACCCAAAGTTATATGTATCTATCTTTGCCTTTCTGTGTATCCTGTCAATCCTCGGCACATTGTCTCTCATTGTCATATTCAATATATTCGCAGCATTGGGACCATCTTCCCTACTCGTATTGGCATTAGGGCTACTCGTATCATTTGGATTTTTTAAAATTTACAGATGGCACCATAACGGTGAAGAATTTTTTATATTAACGAAAGATAATTTTAGTTATCAAATTAACAATGGCATAAAATTATCGGGATTAAAAACATTTACCGAAAAAGATTACAGGATCGGTTTCCATACAACTAACACCTATGAATCAAGCCCCTGTGGTAAAATTTATTTTTACAAAACTGATCCAGACACCAAATTGACGACAATTATTTTAGATAGCACACTGGAAATTGCTTTAGACGAGTACACACTTCTTGAAGAAAATTATCTTCAAATGACACAAAAGCCACTACCGTTTTTTGATTTCAACTTGAATTAATTAAAGAACGGGTGAATGAGAAGTATATGTGATATGTTTCGTAAGTAATACCAAAGAGGCCTTTTAAAATTGACGATCTTACTCTCTTATAAAACTTTTCCCTAGCTCTTTTGTTAATTGTTCGTTATAGCATCGAATGAGTTATACCGTGAAGGCTAGGAAGTTGGTTCGCCTAGCCTTTTTTGGCGAATATTCCGCAATATGCATAGCATTTAAAATATCATACCATAGCACCTATTTTATAGCTAGATAAATTTAAGGAATTTCATTTCACATTTATTCACTGAATCAAATCGTTTCGTTTTTCCATCAAAACCTAGTACGCCTAGTTCCTGACAGGATATAGGGAGAATACATTTTTTTTTGTAAGTTAGCCCTATGGACAATCCTCATTTTTTAAATTGCGATCAAGAACCTATTCATCTCTGTGGTCACGTACAAAACTTTGGTTGTCTTATCGTGTTTGACAAATTCCACAACTGTATTGGTTGGAGTGAAAATTGCCAGGAAATAGGCTTTCCAAGGGAATGCTTGCACAATGGCTTGCATCTATCAACATTCATTAGCAATCTTAATTTATCTCATCCCATTGATTTAGATCGGGTATTACTGGATAACGTAGAAATCTTCAAACACAGATACGTATCAGATATTCATTTGCAAAATGGAACCTATTATCTTAGCATCTATCCTTTTGACGACAAGATATTTATTGAAATAGAAAAGCACCAGTCGCAATCACATCAATTCAAGAACATCTACCATTATGCCCAACATATCAACAATGGTAAAGACATCTGGAAAGCATTGGCAGACAATATTTATACAGTCACGGGATATGACCGTGTAATGATCTACAAATTTTCAAAAAATGGAGATGGCAAAGTCATTGCCGAGCATGTGTCTGAAGGCCTCGAACCTCTTTTGGGATATCACTATCCAGAATTTGATATTCCTCAACAAGCACGTTTGCTCTACACAAAAATTTTTGCACGAGTAACTCCGGATGTAGATGCTAAACCAATTCCTGTTCTCGGTATTAACCCGGAGATGCTTGACCTTTCCATGACAGGCATACGTGCAATGTCTCCAATTCATCTTCAATATCTTCGTAATGCACAGGTTCGTGCTAGCGGAAGTTTTTCTATTATCATTAATGGTAAGTTGTGGGGATTAGTCGCCTGTCAAAATACCATACCCAAAACTATTGATTTAGCGCAAAGACATCTCTCCGTTTTTATAGTTCAATACGCCGTAAACAGCTTTTTGGCTAATAAGCAGATTGCAGAAAACAACTTTAAACTTAAAATTAAAAGCATAGAATTTGAAATCAGACAGAGCCTTTTTTCAAAGCAGGATCTCCATGGGGTCATCGGATCCCTTAGCCCCCGCTTAATGGACATTCTAAGAGCAGATGGAATCGCATTCAAATACCATAACAAATGGCATATAACAGGCAGTACACCACATTTGAACAGTATTCAAGCGATAGAAAACAGTTTGATTACTAATAACGCAAACGAATTATTTTGGCAATCTGATTTTAAATGGCCCGACAACGATATTAAGGATTTATCTCACTTTTCCGGTATAGCTAAAATAGACTTGGAATATAAACTGGATTTTAAGATCTATTTTTTTCGAGAAGAAGTAAAAATTGAAGAAATTTGGGCCGGACAACCGAAAAAAGAATTTATTTATGACCCTAACAAACCGATAAATTTCCCATCTCCACGCACATCATTTGAGGCATGGAAAAGGACAGTATGCGGAACTGCGCCAAAATGGACTGAATGGGAAATTGACTTCTTAAAAAAACTAAGCATTATACTACAGGAAGCCTGTGTAAAAAAAATAACGGAGATTCAAGCACTTAATGAAAAATTGGTTGAGATCAACAATATCCTTGAAACATTTAGTTATACGCTCAGCCACGATTTAAAAAATCCACTGGCTGCCCTACAGATGACAGCACAAATGATCCGCGACCGTCCTGGATTAAGTCAGGAGTTTTTGGGAAAAGCCGGTAAAAACATGATGGAAGCAATTCAGTTAATGAATAACATGCTGGATAAAACCGTTGATTTCGCTCGTACAAAAAGCTATGATTTCGAATATGAACCTGTTTACCCCGAGCGCTTTATCCAAAATATTATTGATGATTGTAAAGTCAGATATAATATAGGAAAACTGCAATTTCAAAAAGGTAAGACGCTGCCTATTGACGGTGAAAAAACATTGATCTATCAATTGTTTTTGAACCTTTTGGGCAATGCAATAAAATATAGCAGCAATAAGGGAACTCCAATTATTGGTGTAGATAGTGTTGATTATGGAAATACGATCGTCTATAAAGTCTGGGACAATGGTATCGGAATCTCCGCAGAAGAAACTGAACGGATTTTCGAGATTTTCCATCGTCTGCCTAACGCGATACAATTTGATGGTTCCGGGGTAGGGTTATCCATTGTCAAAAGAATCGTGGAGCGGCTTAATGCAAAAATCACGGTGGAAAGTACATTGAACGAGGGAACAACCTTTAATATTCATTTCCCTAAGAAAAATAAAGATTTAAAATCTACCTTACCGACAAATCCATACCAGAACGAAGCAACATAAGCCTTTCAGCATTTTATTTATTAAATTAGCATAGCGAACCTACACGCAACAGGTTAATCAAACAAAACCAAATATACGATTGTTTGGCATCGTCATAATGCCTGACAGGATTGACGCTTGATTTATATGACAATGAAAAAGTTGACTTTATTAGTTGGAAACGACATCAATAATATTTCACCAGGGATCAGCTGGAGTGATCTACTACACAATATCAAAGAAAAATATAAGGTTAGTTCATTAGAAAATGGACAAAAGCCCTTCCCTATGTTGTATGAAGAAATATTCCTTCATGCGATAAAAGAAAAACATATCAATGAGAGAGAGCTTAAAACCTATATCGCTGATTGTGTTTCTCAGATCAACCAAAACGAAATACACCAATTAATCCGGGATTTCCCGACCGAAAACATCATTACTACGAATTATGAATTTAGTTTGGAAGGGAAAATCACAACCACTAATACGGGACTAATTCGCGAAACGACGTACAGTATATTTCGTAAACACGAAAACGAGAACAAAAACTATTGGCATATACATGGTGACTGTCTAAACCCGTCGTCCATTAATCTCGGCTATGAGCATTATTGTGGACAATTGCAAAAAATGAGAGATTATGTCGTTAATGGAACAAATTACAGTTCGGAAACTGTTTATAAGCATGCTCTGATTAAACGATTAAGTCAGAATAAGGATACCAAGCTCCAATCGTGGATTGATCTATTTTTTACTCAAGATATCCACATCTTGGGTCTTTCTCTTGATTTTGTCGAAATAGATCTTTGGTGGCTTTTAACTTATCGTGCACGACATAAATATTATAGACGAAGTAGCTTTATTAAAAATCAATTATTTTATTACACAACAAAAAAGTGGTATGGGCTTTCCAAAGATAAAATGCAGTTACTTCAGGCAAACGATGTTGAAATCATTGTAATTGACGAGTCTGATAAGACTAGGTATTACAAAAAGGTACTGGATGCAATAAAAAAGATATGAGTTTTCCAACAAAGCATAACTGGGAAGTGGACCCATTAGCAAATTCTCAAGAGTAAAACCTCTAAAATAGCTCACTTTTGAAGAAAACAAAATTCATAATCAGCAAGCCTTTTTCGGGCAATCCATAAAGACTAATCTTTTATGGATTGCCCGAAAAAGGCCAACATAGTCGACAAAGCGTTTGTCGAGTGCATTCTATCACTATTTTCCAAGGTATCTTGTGTTGCTTCAGCACCACGTCTTATCATATCTTTTTCAAAATATCCTATTGCGTCCAACAAAGTTTCGTGTTTCCCATTTGTTAAACATTCAGTTAACTCAAATGCATCTTGCATCGCTACATTTGCTCCTTCGCCAGCAAATGGCGGCATACGATGGGCTGCATCCCCTATTATTGTAAGATTAGTCTGCGTTTCCCAATTTTGATCAAGTGGAAAATAATATTGGGGACGAGGGATAAACTGAACACTGTCATTCGTAAAGAACTCATACCAACTCGAGTCCCATCCTGAGAAATAATTCTTAAACCAATGCAACACTTGCTTTTTATCCCGAAAATCAACAGCAATCTTCTCCAGTTCGTTTTCCGGCATTTTTGTACTCGCCACAAACATCACTGAACCATCTTCTTTTGTACCGTATCCAATAAATTGCCCTTCACCGAAAGCCATCACTTTTCCTCCTTTTGTTAATTCAAAAAGATTTGGCACATTTTTTTTTGCCTCATAAATATTACCCTCAATTAAGGTAATTCCAGCATACACAGCTTTTACATCGCTTAAATAGGGGCGAACCTTTGAGTTGGCTCCATCCGCACCTATTACAAGATCTGCATAGGCATCCTGCTTATTCTTAAAGGACAATAGCCAGCCCTCTCCAGACTTCTCCATGGCTACGAATTGGCTATCCCAGATCACAGTCCTTTCTTCCAGGGAATTTAGCAAGATATCTCGCAATGGTGCACGATCAATTTCTGGTCGATTTTCAGCTGCCGATACATGGTCATCGTGGTCATCAAATTTTACAACGAGCCCCTTATCGACAATGCGTAGCTTACTAGCTGTTGGACGATGATATTTATAGAATTCCGCTAGAAGTCCTGCGCGTTTCATTGCTTCGAGCCCAGTTCCTTCATGGAGATCCAATGTAGAACCCTGGACACGAATATTCCGGTTTAAATCCCGTTCATAAACAGATACATCAGCCCCATGTAACTGTAATAAGCGAGCCAAGGTTAGCCCTCCCATTCCACCGCCAACTATTGCTATTTTCTTATTTTGTGTTAACATCCTATTTGTTTAAAATTTATAAAAACAAAGCTAATGAGATGTCAAAGACGATAATAGTATAAATCGGTCGTTTTTATTTTTCAACAATTCTTTGGGGACAACTCCCGAAAAACGTTTAATCTCTTTGATAAAATGAGTCTGATCGAAAAAATGCTCACCCGGGCTGAGCTTTCCTTTTACAATATGATCTAATGAGGACCTAAAACGTAGGATATTACAATATGCCTTTAGGGAAAGTCCAAATCGCTGATTAAAATAACGGTTGATCTGCCTACTGTTCCAAAAAACCTTTTCGGAGAGTTCAGCGATGGGAATTGTTCCATTACTCTTGTAAATTAGATCAAATAATTTACGCTTTCGTTCATCAATATCATTTGGAATCAGTGATTTAATTTTATTTACTGCTTTATCTACAAATTGGTCAAAGCTCACTAAATCCTGTTCTGAAAATCCCCAAAAATCCTGTACTAAAAACTTACCTGAATTGATAATATCCACAATATTTTCACGCAAAAGATATTCTACGGCAAGCAATTTAAAGCTGATACAAAATAATTGTCCATCTACAGGAATAGTCGCCTCTTCATGGGGCTGTGTTCCCAACCCCAATAAAATAATCCGAAATTCATCTATTGCCGATTTAAAAAGAAACAAATCGACACGTCCATCTGGTAAACCGATCGTTTCTTTCTTTACCCCGGTTTCATTGCGCAAGCACCAAAAGCTATCCACAAAGCATGCAAGTTCTTCACTAGGTGCAATCAATGTATAAAGTAGACCATCTTCCATGTTCAATTGTAATTAACAGATTATTTTATGGAATATTTAATTCAATAGCTTAAAATTAACGATTATATCTTAAGATTGTCCTCAGGGAATTCAAAAAACACACGTCAAAAAAAACACTTATAAACCAGAAAAACAAATATTTATAACATATAAAATATTTTTAAAAATCGATTTTGAGAAATAAAAAAAATAAATCATTTTTGCTATCGTTTAGCTGAGATTAACAGGAAAAGTAAGACCATAACAAATTACCTTTCGAATTTTATTTTTATTGATTCTCTATGTCATATCAAAGAATTGCCTATTTCTTTTTGGGCGTAATATTGTGTATTAGTTGTAAAAGAGATATTCACCCCGGAGCTGTGCCGCCCGATCCAGAAATCATCGAAAAGGATAAACTACCTATCCCAGCAGGCTTTACCAATGATCTTGCTACCATAAAAATTAATGCTATTGCCAATGCAAATCAACCAGGTGAAGAGCAACCTTTTTTGATACGAGATATTTCCGGAAATAATGCGAGTTACTGCCATCCCGATGTGGAATATTTTCCAACAGGTTTCAATGGATACAAATATTGGATGGTATTCACCCCTTATTTTGGAATAATAGGATCTGACCGAACAGCATCATTGTATGAGAATCCCACAGTGGTGGTGTCTAATGATGGGAAAGAATGGATTACTCCAGCTGGGCTGGCAAACCCTATTCAGAGACGTCCGGCGTTGGAAGACTCATTCATACAAAAAGATGGCAGCCCTAACCAGGGATATTGGTCTGATGTAGACTGGAACTTTAACGGAAAAGAATTCGAATTATATTATAGAGGCTGCTTTTTCTCCAGCAAAATTTTAAAAAAATGGGGTGCCAAAAGTGCAAACAACACTAAAAAATTAAACGAAGAAGCGGAACGTGTTATTGTAAGACAAACGTCAAAAAATGGGATTGACTGGACACCGCTCGAACTCGTGTATAATAGTAATGAACCTACTTCTTTCCAAGACAACCACATCCTTTCACCAACATTTGTGAGAAATTCGACAAATATAATAACGAGCTACGAAGTGGATTTTATGCCAAGCTACAAAGCTCCAATTATGACCAATATCCTATCGCGTATTTCTACAAATGGCTTAGATTTTACCGCTTATCGCGACAGTAAGAAAGTTGAATTTATGAATAAACCTTGGCTAGAATTCAGCAAGGGATATTCGACTTGGCATCTGCAAGGCTCGTATATTGATGGGTATTACTTTCTATGTCTGGCAATTGGAAACGTAGATCGATTTACCTCAGATATGAATTATCTAGCCTATTCAAAGGATGGTCTACACTTTCGCGTCTTCGAAAAACCTTTAGCCGCGGCCAATGTATACCGCTCTTCTGTATTCCCAAAAACCTCTTCCTCAAAAAGCATTGAATTTGGTGCTGTAATTGGTTATAAGTCCGGAGCCTTTGGCTACCGTGAATTCACCATCAACAAACAGGTACTGGAAGATGGTTTAAAATAAAACACCTATATTTAGGTTCAAAATCATTTCGATGGAGTTATTTCCGACAATAGATATTCAAGAATTTAGAAAAGACCACCTTGCAGGTAATCAAGGATATTTATACTCGGAATTACGTGGTGAACATCATATAGCGCGTCCACATCAGCATCACTTTTTTTTATTGGTACTTTTTGACCAAGCAGAAGGTGTTCATACGATTGATTTTAAAGATTATCACATTGATCGTCATCAAATCCATATCCTGTTTCCAAAGCAAGTTCATAGCTGGAAATTAGGGGCCAATACCACTGGCTTCCAATTGATGGTCGATAGAGAATACTTCGAGAAATTTTCGCCCAATTTCCATTTTTCATTTGCTTACTATCAGCGTAATCCTGTTATCTCACTCTCCAACGAAACATTTGCGCTACTTTATTATGAATTTAATGCAATAAGAAAAGAACTTGAGGACCACGATTGCGTTCCAGCTATTATCTATTCTCGCACAGCTGTAATCGCATCGATACTAAGCAAAGAGGTACAAAAAGTAGTACAAAATGAACAAAATAATGAATCCAATCCACGTCTCTTAAAGCTACAGGAGTTAATTGATATCCATTTTCGACATGAGAAGTCGGTATCTTTCTATGCAAAAGAACTTAATATATCCACCCCGCACCTTACTAAAATCTGTCGTCAAAAGCTCGAAGTATCTCCAAGCCAGCTCATTCAACAACGAACTATCTTGGAAGCAAAACGATTGCTACAGGCAACCGACCTATCTATCAAAGAAATTTCGTTTAAACTTGGTTTCGTCGATTCTGCTTACTTCTCCAATTTCTTCAAACAACATACTGGTATGAATCCAAAGCAATTTAGAGCGAACTGAGATTCACCAATACCTCGCATACATTAAATTTTGACCAATATTTCTTCCTTAAAAATAAACAGCAAGTCCATTTGCGGAACAAAACTTGTTATTTTCACATCAAAATACCATTATCAATGATAACTGAATTTATTAACCTTGTAGTGGACACAACTCTTTTCATCTTTGGCCAAGGTTCCGGTAACGAACGGCCACAGAAAAAAAAATAATTTCAAATTTGTGTCTCTCTTTGACGCTAGCTCTTGCTTTGGTTGTTACGCTACTTCGCCACAATCGGATTGCACCAATTGATTTATTTTGGATTATACCTGTTAGTTTATTAACGGGTTTCATCCTACTTTTTATCCCGCTTCGACTACGCTGGATAGCACCATGGCCAATCGCGACATACATCAAAGCTTCCCTTAGTTTTTCCTGCTTAGTTTGGATTGCAATTCTTATTTTTATCTTTTGACTTTAATGCGCTAAAAATGGCTATAAAAGATATTAAAATTGTAAAAACTGAAATTCTATCAGACAACTGGTACACTTTAAAAAAAGTGACTTATCAATACAGCAAACCCGATGGCACTTTACAACAACAAAGCCGAGAAGCTTATGATCGTGGCAATGGAGCTGTCATTTTACTCTATAATACCAGTACTCAAACGGTCATCTTAACAAGACAATTTCGGATACCTACCTACATCAACGGGAATGAGTCAGGAATGCTTATCGAAGCTTGTGCAGGTCTTCTTGATCAAGATTCTCCCCACGACTGTATACGGAGGGAAACAGAAGAAGAAACAGGCTATCAGATCAAGGAAGCAAAAAAGATATTTGAAGCTTATATGTCCCCAGGTTCTGTAACTGAAATTCTACATTTTTTTATAGCAGAATACACCAATAACATGAAAGTTGGCGATGGCGGTGGTTTAGAAGAAGAGGAAGAGCATATTGAAATTCTAGAAATCAATATCGAAGAAGCACTACATATGATTGATACAGGTGAAATCAAAGATGGCAAAACCATTATGCTACTACAATATATTCGATTAAAAAATATACTATAGATGCCTAATTTAGATGATTGGAACTAGTGATTAACTTTCTCAAAGATAAACCTCGGGTCCTGGAAATTGACGGTTGAGGGTATATAATGTGGAATTCCCAAATATACTTGCTCCGTACCTGTACCTAAAATATATAGAGACCCTTTTTTTAATAAAACAAAGGGTCTTCTTTTTTTCTGTCCCCAGCCAAATGGCGTATAATAATAGTCTCCAAGCAATGTGTCTTTTTGGATATTACCGCTAATATCTCCAGAATCGACCTCACCTCCAGGTCTATAAAAGAACAATTTACCATGAAAACGGCGCTCAAAAAGATTAAGTTCTAATCGTGCACTATCCCGGTTACTATAAGCCATATAACTTAAGACATCTGCATCCTGCCTTCGCTCTTCACAACTTATCAACGACAGGCCCAAAATAACAAAATAAAAAACTAAAGAAAATAAACGCATCTTTCTTTTGATCTATAATACCTAATACCGCCCAAGATAAATACAAAATCTAGCAAGGCAAAGTCACATAGAGTAAGATACTTTTTATCGCTCTATTTCGAATCCTATGGTGCGATAGAACGTCTGCTCTATTTTTAGGTCTTCCCACAAATAAAATCATAGATCACCGTAGTGTTCTTTTAGCTGATCACTTTGTAGCTGCAACTATTTTCAATCCGTATACAGTCCCTTTGTTATTTCAGTATGACAAAAATACTAATGTCCATTAGCGTTATTGACTATTTTATCTGCTAAAGATTTAAGCTGAACCATATCCGCATAATCGAGCTTGAGGGCTTCAAAAATCTGCATGGGAATACAATTTGCCTTTTCTTTTAATTGTAATCCATGCTTTGTAAGTTTGATTTTGACTACCCTCTCGTCAGTTTTACTTCGTGTTCGTGTAAGCAAAGCTTTAGTCTCCAAGCGCTTCAATAGTGGCGTAAGCGTTCCATTATCCAGAAATAACTTAGCTCCTAATTGATTTACTGTTTGCTCATCATTCTCCCATAAAGCCATCATGGTGATATACTGTGGATAGGTCAAGTCAATCTCTTCAAGAATAGTTCGATACTGCTGCATAATTTCCCTATGTAGCACATACACTGAAAAGCAAAGCTGTTTATCTAATTTTAATAAATCATCCAT
The DNA here is from genome assembly GCF_033097525.1 of Sphingobacterium sp. UGAL515B_05. Taxonomy (NCBI): domain Bacteria; kingdom Pseudomonadati; phylum Bacteroidota; class Sphingobacteriia; order Sphingobacteriales; family Sphingobacteriaceae; genus Sphingobacterium; species Sphingobacterium sp. UGAL515B_05. The sequence continues at coordinate 513,613 of NZ_CP109907.1, forward strand.
CTTGCAAAGTTATTGAGTTTTCGAGGGATTGAAAGAGAATGATCAACTATTTATACTCAACGACAAACTCTTCCTTGGGTACTCGAACCTTTTTCATTGACGAAATCCAATCTCTCGAAGAGTCCGCCACACCAATATACATCAATGAAACGCTTTTAAGTCCATGTTTTTCTAATTGTAAAGCCTCATCCACGACGCGGTTATCGAAGCCCTCGGCAGGCGTGGAATCAACGCGGAGTTCCGCTGCTTGAGCCAAAGCCAAACCTAAAGCAATGTAAGTCTGTCTTGCCGTGTGCGCAAAATTTCTTTCTGCAGCTTCATTCAGATAAATAGATTTTAACTTGTCCGTATAGGAGCCAAAGCGTCCCCTTGGCAAATCCCGTTCATCTGTAGTAAAATCATAAACTTTATCAATACGTTCTTCTGTATAACGATCCCATGCAGCGAAAACAAGCACATGTGAGCATTCACGCATACAGTCTGGATTTAGTGCTCCTTTTGCCAATTCTTCTTTCAATGCCTGATTTTCAACAATCAATATTTTAAATGGCTGTAAGCCCGAGGAAGTCGGTGCAAAGCGCGCTGCTTCAACGATTTTATCTATATTTTCTTGACTAACTTTTTTTGTCGGATCGTATGCTTTCACAGCATGACGCCATTGTAAATCTTCTATTAATGACATATAATTATATTTTTATTTTACGAGTATAACGGATAACAACGCCAACAATGCAGGAACTCCTTGTACAAAAAATATCTTTTTGCTCGCTGTCATTCCACCAAAAATACCGGCAACAAGGACACATCCTAAAAAGAACAGGCGTACATTGTGACTCCAGATGGGGTCATTGATTAAAAAAGACCAGGCTAAACCTGCAACGAGAAAGCCATTGTAGAGCCCTTGATTTGCAGCAAGCCCCTTCGTTGGCTTAAATAATTCTGCCGGGAGAGCCTTTCCAAAACTACGTTTTCCTGCAGTTTCCCAAGCAAACATTTCCATCCATACAATGTATACATGTTCTAAAAGTACGAGTGCTGTAAGCACGTTGGCAATATAATTCATATATTATTCGTTAGTTGATACCGTCAATTTGACATCCATATTACCCCTAGTTGCATTTGAATAAGGGCACACTTGATGTGCTTTTTCAATTAATTGTTGTGCTAACTCTAAGCTTACGCCAGGTATATTTGCATGTAATTCTGCAGCCAATCCAAAACCACCATTATCCAATTGTCCAATACTCACATGTGCAGTTACCGAAGTCTCTCCAGTTTTTACTTTTTCTGACCTAATGACCAAATTCAAGGCACTATCAAAACACGCAGCATAACCTGCAGCAAAAAGCATCTCTGGATTGGCATAATCATCATTCGCACCTCCTAGTCCTTTTGGCATACGAACAGCTAAATCCAGTACACCATTTTCACTTCTTACCTGACCGTTTCGTCCTCCTTTGGCTGTCGCGCCGATGTTATATAACGTTTTCATATTTCAATTTGTTTTGTTTGTACAAATGTATGGCAAGAAATTATATTGTGCAAAATATAATATTGCAATTTACATTAAGATGAAAATAGCAATATCTTAAAAACATGACTGCGTGTATCGAATGTAATCTAAAACCAGTACATTTGATTATTGCAAATCGGGTTTAAATGAAAACAACTTCCATTGAACAGTTTTATCAGGAAATCAATGCGAGCATCCCACAGGAGATCGCAAGAGAGATTGGTCATTTTAATGTATTCAACTTTGAGGAGCTTGCAGCTACATTAAAAGATAAACCGATCATGCCCTACAATAAGCGTACCTACTACAAAATAAGCTTAATCACAGGGAAAAACACGGCTGAATATGCCGATAAAGTCATCGAAATCGATGAATCCGCGCTTGTATTTGCTACCCCAAAAGTTCCTTACCATTGGATACCGAAAGATGAGCATCAGAAGGGTTATTTCTGCGTTTTCACCGATGAATTTCTAACCCGAAATAAAAGTGGTGTTAACATAGATGATCTCCCTATCTTTCAACCGGGCGGCCTTCCGATTTTTCAATTAGCAGAAGAACAACGTATTGAAATAGAGGAAATCTTCGTAAAAATAAATAAAGAGCTTTCTTCAGAGTACGTCTTTAAATACGATCTGCTGCGAAATTATGTTCTTGAGATCATTCATTATGGGCAAAAGCTGCAACCCAAAAGTATAACAAATCCCACACATAATGCCTCTAATAGAATAACCTCATTATTTATAGAATTGCTAGAAAGACAATTTCCCATTGAATCTCCAATGCAACGTTTACAACTACGGACAGCTAATGATTTTGCGGAACGACTTGCCATACATGTCAATCACCTGAATAAAATTTTAAAGGAAAATACGGGAAAAACAACCAGCCATGTCATTGCAGCCAGAGTCACACAGGAGGCAAAAATTTTACTGCGACAAACCGATTGGAATGTCTCTGAGATTGCTTATTCACTTGGCTTTGAGGAGATCGCTCATTTTTCCAATTTTTTCAAGAAGCAAACCGGCTTTGCCCCAAACATTTTTCGTTCTCAATCGTTATAATTTGAATTTCGCAAATATCCATTTGTATTTCGCAAGGAAAAGTATAACTTTTCGGAGGATCTTTGTGCTGTTGGATCTTTAAAACAAATTAAAATGGCTACAAATAAAATAGCATTGGTAACAGGCGGAAGCCGTGGTTTAGGTAGAAACATGGCTGTTAGCCTTGCAAAAAAAGGAATCGATGTCATTCTAACCTACAATAGCAATCAGGAGGAAGCAGATCATGTAGTTGCTACGATACAATCTTTAGGTCAGCATGCAGCTGCATTCCAATTGGATGCAGGTAATGTGCAGTCTTTTGATCTCTTCATCGAACGAGTTACACAGCATATAAAACAAGAAACTGGGCAATCAAACTTCGATTTCCTAATCAATAATGCAGGAACCGCCTTATATGCCCCCTTTATAGAAACCACAGAAGAACAATTTGACACAGCTTATAACATCCATTATAAAGGGGTATTTTTTCTCACGCAGAAAGCTCTTCCCTATTTGAATGATGGTGGACGTATTATCAATATTTCCTCTGGTCTCGCACGTTTTGCATTTCCGGGATCATCTGCCTATGGCTCGATGAAAGGAGCAATCGAGGTACTGACGAGGTATCTTGCCAAAGAACTCGGTCCTCGAGGTATTGCAGCAAACGTTGTTGCTCCTGGCGCGATCGAGACTGATTTTGGTGGCGGGCATGTGCGGGATAACAAAGAAACAAATGCGCATATTGCAGCTGTTACAGCTTTAGGACGTGCTGGTGTACCTGACGATATCGGCGGTGTGGTTGCCTTCCTCTGTACCGAAGACGCAAGATGGATCAACGGACAACGTATTGAGGTATCCGGTGGAATGAATCTTTAGTAACGTACCACCTAAATAAGCACATATCTGAGGCTATTAGCTATGTGCTTATTTTAAAGTATTTCTTCACCAATTTCAACCAATTACTCCCTTTTAGCACAAAAATTATAATGCTATTATCATTTTCTTCCTTACCTCGTAAATTGTAGGTTGACTGATTACCCGAATGATTATGTTTGTAGCATAAGAATATGATACAACTTGCCATAATAAGTGATATTCATGCCAATTTAATTGCATTGGATGCGGTATTAACAGATATCAAAGATAGAGGATTAACACAAATCTACTGCTTAGGTGATCTTGTTGATTTCGCTCCCTGGGGGAATGAAGTCATTGACAGAATACAAGAAAAAAACATTCCATGTCTACTGGGAAACCATGACCAAAGAATTGCTTTTGACGAAGCCATTATCCCTTTACCACACCATGATGGAATAGAGACTTCAAATCGAGAAATCGCCATCAACATAAGCAAGAAGGAGATATCGGCCCCTCATAAAAAGTGGTTAGCAACATTACCCTACAACATTGAACTAACCTTCAAGCTTGGAACGAGTTTTAGGAAAATCCTTCTTGTCCATGCCAGTCTCCAAAGCAATGACGAATACATCCATGAATCAACTCCAAAGCATGCTCTATCAACCCTATTAAAGCAAAGAGCAATCGATATTCTGGTGATGGGACATACACACCATTCTTATATTCAACAGGATGGAGACGTCTTTTTTATCAATTGTGGTTCGGTGGGCCGAAGTAAGGAAAAAGACAGAAAAGCAACTTACACAATAATCACCTTATCTGAAAAACAAATTAATGCCGAGATCGTTAAAGTCGACTACCCAATATCAGCTGTCGCAAATGCAATTTACGACAGCAATATCCCCGATTTCTACGGAGACTTCTTACTTGCGAATAATACACTTTAATCATTGTCAATTTGCCACAATAGTTAAAGCTGTCGTTTCATTATTAACATAAAAATCCCCGACACGTACGCCGCATTATTTTTAAAGAGAGGAGCTCCTAAAAAAAAATACGATTGCATCGGGGATTTATGTACAATTATTATTTTAGAAACAGTTTCCGAATAGCTTTATTACCAACATCCAGAAGATAGATATTACCTTCCTTATCCACTACCACATCTTTTATCAGACCAAACCGTGCTGTCGATAAAGTTCCATCCGCATATCCATTCGTTCCCTTTATCAAAGTAATCACTTCTCGTGTCGACATATTGACCTCCCGAATAGCATAATTGTGGTTATCGGCAACAATCAATCTGTTATTTAATCCTGCTGTGATACCGCCTATTCCGTTGAAATATGTGTTCGTTCCAATCCCATCTTGATAGCCCGCATCCGAACCTCCAACCCAACGTTCCCCACGTGCATCACCCGGTCTTACAATTTCGATCCCGTTATTGCTGCTCGTGTTCTGATCCGAATAATATAAAACTCCTTGACTATCCACAAAGGGCTTAGCCATTACCCAACTAGGTCCGGGTACCTTCGTATAACCTCCAGCCAGGTTGACTTTGTTTATTCCCTGCGCAAAACCAGCTACTGCCACATATAAATTCCCTGACAGATCTAAACACATTGCACCCGGAGAAAATCCTTTTGCATGTACCGTCCGTTTGCCCGCAGGTGTAATTTTAAAAATCTGATTTGCTCGCTGATCACTGACATAAATATTATTTTGTGGGTCAACAACTATTCCTGTAGGATAGTCGAATACAGCATTGGCACCATCTACCTGCAAAATAGATACACTTCCGGTCGGGGACACCTTTTTAACTTGTTTATTCTCCGGATCTGCGACATATAAATTTCCCTGCGCATCTATCGCCATTCCAGCTAGGTTATTGCCGAATACCGTACTTCCTGGCCCCCCTACGAATGTCATTACACCTGCACGACGGAACGGTTGCGGTGCTAAAGCATCCTGACCGCCAACGATTACCTTTACCTCGCCTGTTGCAACACCCTGTGGTGCCTCCATAACCAACTTATTCTCACTAGCACTTGTCACAGGGGTCAAAACACCATTAAAATAAACCCTATTTTCGGCAGCATTTGTACTAAATCCAGTTCCCAATAAAGTTACACTTGTTCCCGCCAAACCATTGTCTGGACTTATAGAACGAATACCAAGCGTCTGATCCTTAAACTGTGGTCCTTCCACGGATTGATCGTTGACTACAACCCTTACCTTTCCAGATCCAGTTCCACCAGGAATGATCAACTTAAGCTGATTTTCACTACTTGAAGAAATAGCAACTTGCTTTCCATTTATAAAAACCTGATTTTCATCAAGTTCTTTACTAAATAATAGCCCATTTATTATCATTTCAGCCCCTTTTGGGCCACTCAAAGGAGAGACTGCGCCGATTTCAGGCTTGCCTACAACCGTAAATTTCGGACCCGAAATCTTCTGTTCATTGATATTCACGGATAGAGGTCCGGTACTGACACCAGCTGGAGCCACTACGACAATTTTTTCAGGACTAGACTCCAATACGACCGCGATCTTTCCATTGAAATCAACGATATTCCCCGAATTGACTTTTTCGAAGCCTTCACCCATTAGGGTAACTTTGGTTCCCGCCCCACCTGTTAATGGTTTAATACTGCGGACGACCTGATAAGTAAAATTCTGTCCTTGCGACTTTTTACCATCCACACGAACTTCTACAGCACCATACCCCGCATCTTCGGGAATTTCTGCAACGATTAATTTATCTGTAACACTCACAACCAAAGCTTTTTTGCCATTAACATAGACTTCTGCAGGTTTATCTGTACTACCAAAGCCCTCCCCATCAATCCGTAGTTGGGTGCCGCCTGTACCATTTGTCGGAAAAATTTTTGAGACTGAAAGATCTTGATAGGTATACGTACCAACATCAAAACTATTACTTCCATACTTCAAGACAATTCCGCCACTTTTGTCACCTTTTGGCACACGTAAAACAACCGATGTTGGAGTAGCGCTTATCACCTCTGCCGAACTCCCTGCAACTGTTGCAGAAAATTCTGTAATTGCCCCGCTGAAGCCTTGTCCTTCAATCGTAACTAGTGTGCCAGCTTTACCAGAATTAGGGTAATAACTATCCACTTTAGCCGGAATTTTATCGACCAATTCTTCCTTTTTACTGCAACCGATCGTCGCAATAGCCATCCATATAGATATGATGACTAGATTAATTGTATTTTTCATTGGAATAAATTCTTATAACTATATATCCGCTATCCTTTTAGGTTTTTCCCAAATGACCAAACTAGAATGTATATCGAACCCCACCTTGTATTTGTGCTCTTGAGTTAAAATAATCGATGCTATAAGGCTGCCCAGGATCACTAAAGGTAAATACGGGCCAGCTATCAGCATTTTGCCTCGGCGGAAATAATGATGGGGTAAGGCCCACACTACTCGTCGAATTAAATGTATTGGGCGAAAAATATTGAATACCCCATTTCTTGGAGATTAGATTAGTCAAGTTCATAACATCCACCGAAAATGTTATAAATTGTTTCTTTGACTTCTGAAGAAAGAGATCATGTGCAATTCGAAGATCTGCCTGTACATTCCATGGTGTACGTCCCATATTACGCGCTGTAAAATCACCCCTACGGGAGCTCAGATAATCATTACCATCAATGAACCGATTAAAAGCATCTGCTTGCTGCTGAGCAGAAAGACCATTTGCAAGATCTTTAAAGTAATGAATTGTTTCCGTCTGTCTTGGAATATAAACCAAACTTACTTGTTGTGGCAAGCCTTGTATGCTGTTATTGACGATACCATAGGTAAATGGACTTCCAGATTGCGCACTGACATACAAGGTAAAATTCGTACGTCCTGCATTACGCCAAGTTTGTTCGTAATTTACACTCGAAACGATACGGTGACGGATATCGAAATTGCTGTAAGCTAACTTTGGATTATTAGGGACAAGTGACTGATTCAGTTGCCAGTTACTTTCCATAGAATTACGTACGCCATTACTTAAATCCTTTGATTCTCCATAGGTATAGCTCAGTGTGGCATTCAATTTTTCTTTGATCGTTTTCCCAATGGTCCCTGTTATACTGTAGCGGTAGCCTTGATTGGTATTACTCAGAAGATATACATTCGAGAAACGATTATCCACAGTACCGCTATAAACAGGTTGTTGTTTATTGAGGTCATACCCATACCATAATGGGTTATCCTTGTTGTTCAGCTGCTGAAATAGAACATCTTTAATATTCTTTGTATAAATACCTTCAACCGTAAATTTCCAGCTTTCCACCTTGTAATCTATACCCAAGCTGGACCGCAACACCTGTGGCAGCACAAAATTGTTATCGACCAGATCAACCTGCGTTTTTCCGGTACTTGGATCATTTATGACAGCGCCATTCTGCGCTATAAACTCACCTATTCCATTCGGACTTGGCTTTATAGGGTCAGACCCAGGTGCAAATGGTTTCTGGTCTGCTTTTTGATCGAAAGCACCATAACTGTTACCCGTATTATAGTATGCATAAGCCAACCAGGCAAACGGTATACGTCCTGTAAACAAACCGGCGCCACCCCGGACAGTCAATTGCTTATTGTCCATTGCCTCCCATCGAAAGCCAATTCTCGGAGACAACTGTATTCTATTTAGAAACTCATTTCTTAACCGATTTGGTGGCGTATAGGTGTAGGTTGTGCCAAAAGTGGGGTCAGACCACATGTCATTGACTTTATCACTTCGTGTCGGCATTGTTGGCAATGCTGCCAAATCCGCACGGAGTCCAGGTATGATTTGGAAACGATCATTTATACGGATTTCATCCTGAATGTAGAGACTATACATACCAACAGAGAAGTTAGCCGCGGGATGATCCAAAATGTAAGAACGTGAATTATCCTTATAGTTGTAACTTCCTCTTACGCGATACGGAACATTCGCGACGAAATCCGCAATACTATTGTAATCAACCCGACCATTCCAACTGTTAACAAACCCATACCGAATGCGATAAAGCTCATTATGTGTTCCAAATAACAATTTATGCCTACCTTTTGTCCAATTTAGATTGGCCGTAATCTCCCAGGTACCTTGGCGCATATTAAATATACTAGCTTCACGATCAGTTCCAAGATAAATTGTTGTGCCCGGTGTACGCCCCTGTATCTGTACCTGAGGTAAGGAAGGATCACTCAAAGGGTCACGCCGATCATTTACCTGTGTATATCCCAACACAATATTGGAAGAAAGATTATTACTGAATCTACTTTTCAATTCTGCAACGGTACTTGTTTGGTTGTTCTCTTGTTCAAAGGCCATACTACTGAACCGAAAATCCTGTTGATCCCGATCCATATGAGTTGCTTTACTAAAGATTGTATTGTTACGGATTGCCAACTGATGTTTGGCATTTATATTCCAGTCTAAACGATTGAAAAACTTGGTTGACCGGGACCAATTTGTATAATTACCTGCGGTTCCAATATTAAAAATATCACCATAGCGAGAACGAGCGGCTTCGGCTATTGCTTCTACATCTCGTTGCTCCAGAATATGAGCTGTTTCGATAGTTCCAACACGCAACTGCGTAGGATCTTGGCGCCTGGTAAACTCCTCATTACTGAAAAAGAATAATTTATCTTTTATTAAAGGAAATCCTATTCGGAAACCTGTTTGATAATCATAAAAATCTCTATTCATTTTCCCCAAAGTTCCCACACGGTCCTTACCCGTTAACGCGGCATTCCGTCCATAGGCGTAAACCGAACCTTCAACTTGGTTTGTACCACTTCGAGTGACAGCATTGACCGAGCCGCCTGTAAAATTTCCGATCTTGACATCGTAGGGAGCCAAATATACTTGCATATCCTGAATGGCATCTATTGATATGGTGTTTGTTCTTGTACTGCTCCCCGCCATTCCTGAGGTCCCCGTTTGTCCGCCAAGAGAGGGGCTAAAACCTATTGCATCATTATTGATGGCACCGTCTATCGTGACATTATTATACCTAAAGTTTGTACCACCGAAACTATTATCGCGACTTCCTTGAGGTGTAAGCCGGGTTACATCGGTAATCGAACGGTTGACTGTAGGCATATTCCTGACTTGCTCACCACTGAAATGATTTCCGGTCCCTACTGTCCCTGCCCTTGTATCAGCTCTTCGGCCAGTCACAACAACCTCACTAAGTGTTTCATTACGCTGTTGCATAATAAAATCAGTCTGCAAGGTTTCTCCCAAACGCACAAATATATTTTCTTTACGTTCTGTTTGTAATCCAATGCTACTTACATCAACTGTATATGGACCGCCAATACGAATATTATTTAAAGTAAAACGTCCATCTTTATCGGTCGATTGCACATAACGGGTTCCCGTTGGTGTGTGTATCACAGTAACGGTCGCCTTCTCCACAAGAGTTCCACTGCTACTTTGCACCTTTCCGTTAATTGTACCCGAAGTTTCCTGCGCAAAAGAATTGATTGCTTGCAAAAGAAATAAAAAGAGTAAAATTAGCTTTAGTATTGACATTATAGGATAGAAAGTCATGGTTGATCTTCCTATGCATATACTGTCATATTGATATCTATTCATTGCTATGTTTCATTAATTCGTTAGATAAATCTTCTTATTACTGTGTTAGCCGTAGACCCTGATCAACAATATGTAGTACCCCATCTCCGGTAAGGATATCCTGTTTCTGTAATAAGACATCAGTTGTATTTCCCAAACCCCGAAGTGTTATACCGCTAAAAGAGCCCGGAGAACTGGTATTTGGAACCAACTTAATGTCTACACTGTTACCATCTAGCATGGTTTGCTTAGACATATTTGTATTACCCGTACTCAAGATATAGTCATACACAAAACGACGGTCATGGAGAATATGATAGCGGACTAATTTTTTCAGATCGTCTAAATTGGCTAGCTCCACATCCTGCACGGATTGAAATCCCAGCAGAGTCATTGCAGCATTATTTGGTGCAAAAACTGTATAGGCTCCCTGATTTGTCTTATCGGATAAAATGCCGGTCCTTTTTATAGCACGAGCAAATATGCTGATACTCGCATCTGCGTTGATAGCATCGACAATCTTATCATGTACATAAGGAGTCATAACGCGGTCGAGCACTTGAATCAGTCCATTAGATGCAGGCAAATTTTGTGTCAATATACGTGCTCCATTCAATGTCAGTACTGTATCAGCTCCTTTTACCCAATGTGTGGCATAGACCTTACCGCGACGTGTTTTCAATTCCTGATTGAACAGAAAAGGAAGCTTATCTAGCTCATATTTCCCATCCAGTATATGATAATTAGCGATATTAGAAACTATTGCTGCGCGTTCAGACAGCATGCTCACTACAGTTGGATAACCCGCCTTTCCAAAGGCATTGTCGGATGGAGCAAGCAAAGTATAGGGACCTTCGCCCTTTTGCAGCTCTTTATCCATGTTACTGACACGTAATGCAGCATTAAATACCGATAAATTAAAATTATCGGCAACGACCAAGTTGACCTTATTATTGTCAAAATTCGTCGTGTTTTCTTCCTTTTTACAAGCAAATAATAGATTGATCGTCAGCAAAAATAGGCTACACTTGCTATAACTAAAATTATGTCGTCTCATCTTTTATTTAAGTTTAAATCCTTTTGGAAGCAGTAGGTTATCAACAACGTGGATCGGCCCATTGACCGTATTGATATCTGTCTCAATAATATTGATCGGTGCTTGCTCAGCTTCTTTGATTTTCATTTGGATCTGGTTTCCATTTTTAGAAAAAGCTAACGGCATTTTATAAGCGTATTGAACCTGACTATTTCCCCCTATATTCACATAGTAATCGTTTAACAAGGCAGGATCCAGATCATTACTATAAAAGACGGTATTATTAGATAGCGCTATGCCATAAGCAGGATCCTCAGTTGCAAACACTCTGCCCCAATTGCGATGAAAACTGAATAAAGTATCTGTCGGATATGCTCCACGTGGTTCAAAATACATGTCGTCGTATCTTACATCTCCCCTTTTAGCATTAAAAGCCAAAATATCGGCCACGCTTTTAAAGCCTGCTTTTCGAAAGGCATCATCTGTTGGTGCAAAGGTGGCTGTCAGGTTAATATTAGGTATCTCATTGTAAAATGGATCCCTATCTATATCCCAGCCTCGTTGATAGGGAACTCTGGCCTCTGGATAATAGCTCAAAAATTCCTCTTTACTCATACGATATCCCCATAGAGGTTCAATATCATCCAACATTTTTTCATAAAACATTTCCTCGGACAAACGTTGGGATTCCACAAAAAAAGTAAACCTTCCGTCGGCTATTAGCGCCTCCAATATGGTCATAGTAGGCTTTTCGATCACTTTTTCCAACATATAGATACCGCCATTTGTCGCGGGCTCATAAGCTAATTTTCCTTTAGACTTACCATTGACTAGCAAATCGCCATCTTTCACAGCCAGATAATGACGATAAGCATAGATGTCGTAACGTCTGCCAACTGGCTCGGTATTATCATAAAAAGGTACTCGATAATTTTGATTTTTTAACATCGAGCGAACCATGAGACTATATTTACCAAGTTTAATTTGGTTAAGATCTCCTAAAAAACTGTAAAATTGGACGAAATCGGCAGCTTCCTCAGTAGTCATTTTTTGAACAGTCTCTAGTGTTATTCCAACTTGCTTCAACGCATTATCGGCTGGCACCAGTACGGTCACTTTTGTATTGACTCCAGCAGCCTTGATCAGTGCTACAATGTTACTTTTCTGCCATGCTGCTAAAAAAACTTTTGCTTCGTTATGCGTTGTCAATAGTTGCGTAACATCCTGTGAAGCTTCGTTTTTATAGGGAACTTCCTCCCCCACAAGCTCCGGCATGAACTCAGTTTTTTGGCAAGATAGCAGTACAGACACAGCAGTAGTACATAACAACAGCATATACCAAACGGCATTTATTGATTTATTTTTCATCTTTTCCTTTTTTTATCGCTTGATCTGGGTTCACCAGCCCTTGATCTAAATCATGTACCAGACCATTACTACACAAATAGTCCATTTTAGCGCCGACAGCATAAGTTACATCAGCGAGTATAATCGAATAGAAAGTATCATTGTCCCGAAGTCTCATATTATAACTCAATTTCCAGGTCGGATAGACTTCATTGGCAAAATATTCCATATAATGTACTTTATCTTTCAAGTGGTATTTGTAATTACCGTTCGAATTAATGATCGTAAAAACCTGTGAATCCGATATAAAAAAATGTTTATCGTACATAATATAGGCACCAAACAATACCTCGGGGACGTAATTCTGTGGAACAGCACTATCCAAAAATTCCATCGTAATCCCTCTCTTTTCTAGGGCCTCATTTGTTGGTGCAAATACCGTAAAAGGGCCTTTTCCAGCAAACTGATCCCACAGACCAAATTTCTTCAGTCCTGCCACAAAAACGGTATAGTCTTTCTTGTCACTGAGCCAATCCTGAATATTTTTTTCAAATTGTGGTTTCATGACCTTATCCAGCACATGCAAAACCCCATTGGATAAAACCACGTCTTTGCGGATCGCTTTCGCTCCGCTAAAAAACAGCATATTCACGGGATTAGTAGCCCCAGGTGATATAGAACCGATTGAGGCGTACAATTCGGAACCTTCGAGTGTTGCATATCTAAAATCCACCGAGTTGCTCGGAATATCGCTCACATATAGGCGCCTCGGGAGAATATGATAAGAAATCAGTCTCCGCAAGCTATCCTTATTCATTCGATCAAAATCGGTTGGACGAAACACACCGATCTCATTAAAAGCGAGATCGTTTGGCACGAGAACTGTAAATGGACCTTTGCCATTTAGTTCGACATTCAGACCCGTTTTCTCCAGCGCCGCATCAAAGAGGCGCATTTCATAATTATTATGAATAAAATCGGCCGCTGGCCGTATATTTTCATTAGGTTGGGGCACCGTGAGATTATCATGTTTGCAGCCTTGTAGCAGCAACATAAATAAGCACGCAGAAAACCAGCCCATGGCATGAAGCAGTGAAACTTTCTGTTCTATTTTGCTATTATATTGAATCATTTCTGCTAATTTTAGTAAATAGGTGGAGCATATTTTCGTTGTATGGTAGTTAGGTAGACGCGACCATTGACAATTTCGATCGTATTGACCGTTGCGAAAGTGCGTGGGTTATCCTTTCCCGAATGTACATTGACCAACAAATTTGGAAGCAGTGTTCCGTTTTCATTACTGGTCAACCCTACTTTTCCGTTCAGGATACAATTAAGTACAGCCCAGTTGCTACCTGTATTTCTCTCACTATCATAAAATGGATTCGTGACGGGATCCATTCCAGGTGTAAAAAAGTCAAATCGTTGCCAAATAGCTGTGCGGATACCGTTGGATTTACTACTCGCCCATAACGGAAAACTTGCATAGGCGTTCACTTCGTTTGAACTTGTATTACGTTTAACGGTCGTCAAAAAACGTCCTTGGTAACCATTTACTTTCGCAGCATAATGGCTGAGCTCTTCCTGACTTTCATAAAGTGACAAAAACACATTCATTTCATCTTTGACGCCATTTTTGAAGCTTTTCAATCGATAATCATCATCTTTTAAGCTTGCATCAGCTTCCCAGAAGCCTTTTGCACTCATATTGTAAAAGTTTACGTACACCAATGAATCTGATAATGGAAGCTTATAGAAATTTTCATGTCTCAATAAGATTCCATGATCCTTCTTTATAAAATCCCTTTGCAAAAGATGGAGTGTATAAACTTCTTTGCTTTGAAGATTGATCACCGTGTCAATCAGAATGTCATTTTTCAAACGATCTTCCAATTCAAAGAAGGGTACCGTATTTTTTGGACGATACGCAAATACGACCCTTATCTCGCCTGAGGGTACCTGAGCCCAGCTACTTAAGTCAAATCCGTTTAAAATAGGACCGACTAGAACATTTTCCTTTCCTGGATATTCGGGATTGCTTGGGTCTGTACTGTTCCCGATGTGCGAAGGATATGGGGGAGCATAAGGATCTCTTTTATCCAAGAAATCACCTACAATTTCCGCTCCTGTAAATTTTCCATCAGATCCTATTTTTGGATTGATAAGCATGCAGAAATAGGGTACTTTATCATCCTTGCTCCCCATAGTCTGTACGTAATTGACATTATTAAAAACACGTAGATAAGCCGGCTCGGCAATCTGTGTATATTCAATTTTCGTACAGGAACCAAGCAATAGTATAAAAATGGCCAATAGCCAAATACGATTTGATATATTTTGCTTTTTCATTATTTATTATGTTTGATAATGATCATTCGCGCTTTTTCTTTATCGGACAATCCCGAACCACTTTTTCCAATCAACGCTACAGTATAAATTCCTGGCTCAAATGCTGGCAGAGGCCTTCCAATGGTTGTATACAGCGATTTATTTGCTATAAACTCCGTCGATTGCAATACCTCAATATCGTCGGCCCAGACACCTGGTATTACGTCCGGTTTAGAACGATAAGCCATTATTGCATAGGGATTCGTCATAATATTTACATTGGTATAAGGCATATTAACCGAAGGAATCCCAGGTTGCAGATTTACATTGCCACTGTTCCCCAAGGGCTGTCCGTTAGGCAATGTAAAAGTGATATAAGGATTGCTTGCCGACAGATTTAAAAAGCGATTAAAGAAGAAGAATTTAAAAGCTAGCCGGCTGTATGTCCCATCGTCTTCAGCAGGTAAAGGCATAGTACCACTCAAATCATTGGAAATGAGAAGCAACTGAGCCTTTCCATTTCGGTCAGGATAGAGCCATAACGTATAATTTTGATTGCTCCGCAATTCCTGCTTTATTGTAGCGAGTACGTTTCCAGCTGCATCTATAGCCTCTATATCATATTGCTTCTGGGTAAACACACTGTAATTGCTTCCCTTTCCAAATCCGATACCGCTGGCAATAACCTTTCCATCGACCCGAAACCCTATCGATTGATCCTTATATGCATTTACACCTTGTATCCTCAAATAACTTTGATTCGTTGGCGCAGCAATATCTGTCATGATCTGAAACGAATTTTGATAGACTGAAACTGTCTCATTCAGCTCATTGGAAAAATAATTAAATCGCTGTGGGCTGACTACGATCGTATAAACACCACCAGGTTGAAAATCCTGAATCGGAGCATAAGTAAAATTAGTAGAATTCGCATAATCTTTTGGAATGGTGGAAGTCGGTAAATCAATGAGCCCGTATTCAAACCGACCTGAGCCCAAAGAAGGGAGGGGTCTGCCATCTGCTAGCAATATCTTGAATTGATAGGTTCCATAAGGCAACTCGATGTATTCAGAACTAATCTGAGAAGCTGCTATTGCACTGGTTTTTTGATCCACCAATGTACCATCGGCATAGGCTAAAGAAATTGGACCAACGAGATTTTCTTGCGGACCATTCATTCCAATAGCTGGATTTTTAATTGTCCCACTGAGATTAACAATGCGGATTTTAAAATGGTCTGGCTTAGTGGGACTAGTCATAGCACGCGTTAGTGCAACAACTTCCGGTTGACCATTCATGAATAAGGAAGGAAGCAAAAAATAATCACTAGGTTGTTCATAACTATTTTTCACCTTGACTTTTAAATCATGGTTCAAACCAAACCCCTGATAAAAGCGAGCTGCAAACGTAAGATCGGCCTCTTCTTTCTGGTCAAAAAGATCTTGTGGCACTGTCCATATCTTTGTCAAACGCCCGTCTGTCGGGAAATATGAGGTTCCAGGATATTTATGATTCCCCGGATTTAACGGATGCAACACAACAAAACTTGTCAAGCTGTCGCCATTAGCAATAACCTGATTAAAGTCAGATAGATTTACAATTCTAGTATTTGAATTTGGCCGGTTTTCAGTTACAGGACGATTGTCATTAATCACATCCAGTTTTTCCTTTTTACAAGAAACAAAGGATAAAAAACATAAAGCTGTAACACCAAAAAACCGACAACTCACACGTTTAAACATACTGATTTTCATTAGATTAAAATAAGTTATAGGTAAAACCGATCATAATTTCCGCACCGCGCTTATAACTTCTGTTGATATACTCATTTCCATACCACTTTCCTCCGGTTTGCGGATTAGCATAAACAGTTTTAATAGCAGGATTCATTATATTTTTGGCATAGCCTTTAAACAAGATCCGTTTATTGAGCTTTTGGGAAAAAACAAAATCAAGGTAAGGCACGGGCTGTGTATACAGATCCGGTTCCCCTGTCAGATTAATTTGGACTAAGCGTTCCCCAACCATATTAAAGGTCACAGTGAGATCGGTTCCTGATTTGTCGTTATCATAGTTTAACCAAGCATTAATCGAATAAGGAGCCTGTTCAAACAACGGACTATTTTTTGGGGTATATCTATCCAGTGAACGATTTGCTTCATAACGCTCCTCAGATTTTTTAATTTCACTTTGTGCCAATAAAAGATTGGTACCCAAAAACAAGTTTTTTAAAGGATCATATAAGGTTCCCAAATTCTTGACAACTTCAAATTCCAATCCCCATACCTTACCAATATTACCGTCATTCTGAAATTGGATGGTTGGAAATTCCGGATAAGTAGCAGCTAACCCCTGAGTTTTTAGATTAAAGACCTTAACCAATTGATTTTCTATACGCTTTCCAAAAGCTGACACGGCAATGACCTCTCCTTTAGCAGGAAACCATTCCCAACGAAAATCCGCATTTTGGGTATATTGGTTTTTCAAATTGGGATTACCAACAACTAAGCCCATTTGAAAGGCATCAAATTCAAATACATTGGTAATCTCACGCAATTCGGGTCTCGCCAGAGTCGTGTTGAAGGCCCCACGAAAATTCATATTGTCATTCAACGTATAGGTTGCATTGACAGAATAGAATGGTTTATATTTTGTTTTATAGACAGAATTGGGATTAATCGGATCCAGTGGAATACGTGTACCATCTGGAGATGTTGCGGTCAGTGCAGGGTCTAAAAATACATTCGCAGTATCCACTGCCGAACCAATATTTGTCATCTCAAACCGAACTCCTCCGGCCATGCGGAATCGTTCAGCGATCTTGAGATCCAGCATACCATATAATGCATTGGTTTCAAAATAACCCTTGTAGTTATTTGGTGATTTTTGGCTATTGTATAGAAATCCACCTACTGGCATCATACCTTCACCCTGCCCCGCTTTTGGTAATACAACACCCACAATTTCATTGCTTACCAAACGGTCTAAATTGCCTTGGACGTCATATAAAGGAATGGCCTTATTACCCGTAAAATTTGAACCTGGCAGAAACAGCTGGTTTTCTGTAAATTTACGATCCCTAAATAAATAATTGAACCCCGTTTTAAACAACTGTTTTTCGCCCAATAGCCTGAAAGGAAAACTCAGATCAGCTTTTGCATTAAAATTATCTTCGTTCAAATTTCGCCATCTCCGACCATTAGGTTCAGCTTGAATAATGCCATAATTTCCAAATCCATTTACATAGCCCGATGTAAGTGCATAGAGATGTTCAGAATATACATAGTCATCAAAATGAGCCTGCTCACCTATAATGGGACGTCGATACCATCCCCCACCCCGAGGTTTGTAGTCTACAAGACTTGCAAATCTAAAATCCGGATCATTCTGCGTGGACTTTGACGTTGCAACATTATAACTCAAACGAGGCGAGAGCTCATTTTTCAAAAACTTATGTTCGCCCTGTAGGTTAAAGGTATTCAGATTACGGAAAGTCTGTTTAAGCGAATGAATAGTACTTCTGACTTCGCCAGGCAAACCCGAATACTCATAGCGTCCATTTAAATTTGTTGCGATAGACTCTCCTCCCCAGCTTCCCAAATATTGCATACTGACCTCATGCTGTGGATTAAAGCGGTAGGTGACCCCTACAAGTGTACCATAGTTTAGTGTTTCGGTTCCTGTATTTTCACGATAAGTTTGATACTTCCCCATAAAAAGACTATTCGGTGTAATATAATTGGGAATATTCCTAAAACTATAAATATCAGGGTTACCGGTTACCACTCCTTGATAGATGCTATACTGGGTCAGTTCGCCCTGATAAATATCAGCGGTTCTTCTATAATAATTTCCTCCGACGACAAGTCCCAGTTTGTGTTTTCCAAAAACATCATAACTGTTACCGAATGTTGCCGAGTAAAGTTGATTCATGGGCGCGCGACGGTATCGAGTCGTCATAACGGGATCAAACCCTTTCATAATCGTATTAACCCGGTTTACTTCTTGGTATCCTGAAGGACTATAGTTGCTATTGGCGATCATATCCTGGATGGAACTTAATCCATTGGGATATTGTGTTGCAAGATTTAGAAAATCCGAGGAAAGGTCTTTTTTATTGATTCGTGTCCCCAATAACCCCATCTCACTGTTCCAAAAGCTGTTATAATTCCCCCCCAAACCAATGTTCGAATTGAGCCCGGTTTGAGCGATAAGCTCAAATGTCATTTTCTCAGGCACAGATTTCGTTTTGAGCTCAACGATGCCCGAAGCAGCATCGGCAGGTTTGTCTGGTGTTACTGTTTTATAAACGGTAATATTATCCAATAAGGAAGCCGGAACGAGATCCAACGGGATGGCACTACGGTCAGGATCAGAAGAAGCCAATCGTACGCCGTTCAACTGACCGATCACAGATCGATCACCTAGCCCTCTTATCGCAACATATTTATCATCAGTCACCGTAACACCAGTAACGCGTTGTAATGCCTGTGTAGTCGTGATACTGGCCGTACGCTCAATCAATTCGGCCGAAATAGCATCCTGTACAATAGAAGCGCGTTTACGTTCTTCCAGCACAGCCGTTTCAGTGTTCATTTTACGCCTTGCCTGAACGGTGACCTCTTCCAATGCTGTAGCAAGAGGGCTCAAACCAATGACAAGGTTGTCCTTCACATCATTAATTTCAATTTCCTTGGTCTGATAGCCCAGATAGGAAAGAACGAGAACAGTGGGGATTTTAGAAATCGATAACGAAAAATTTCCATTTGCATCAGAATTCGTTCCTCCAGATGTCCCTTTAACACGGATTGAAACACCGGCCAATGTCCTTTTTGTCTGTTGATCAATAACTCGACCAACCAAGCGCTGCTGCAATACATCGGCGGGCTTTTCCAGCACAGTCCGAAGCGCCGTAACAACAACCAGTTTATTTTTCACAACATAACCGAACGGTTGTCCTGCAAAACATATATTCAATGCTTCTTCAACAGTTGCATTGTTTAGATTGACATTAACGGGTTTTGCTCGATTAAAGAGCCCATTATCGTAAAAAAAATCATAACCGCTCTGCTGCCTTATCTCTTTTAATATAGCTGGGATATGACTATTTTGTTTGTTAAGTGTAATACGTTGACCGTAAGTAAACGCACTGACTTTCACCAACAAACAAGTTAAAAATACCATGGTGATTTTCATAACACGCATGCATTGATAAAAACTCATATATTTGTTGTTGTTAATATTATTTGATGATCATTGAATCGCAACATGATCGATAAGCTTAACACATTGACCAAAGGTGTTACCAGCACCTTTGGTTGTTTTTATCCGGCTTATCGTAAAAATTAGATAGGTCAATCTATCACAATAAGCCTCCTTCCATTTAGCGTTAATTTTACTTTTCCTGTTGTTTGCAACATATCAATAATGGTAGATAGCGGTTGAGAACGCGACACCATACCATCAAATTTCAGCTTCTCAAGCCGTTCCGGACATACTACATCCACGTTGTACCATCTTGAAACTTTACGCAGCAGACTTACCAATTCCTCTCCTTTAAAAACAAAGTCACCATTTATCCAAGCTACTTCCTGAGAAATATCGACATTTTCTACACGCAGGGCTTCACTTAACAAAGCCCGCTGTCCTGGTTTTAAGAGCACCGATTCATTTCTTTTTTTCGAACTAACGCGCACACTTCCCTCCAATAACGTTGTTGTTGTATAAGGTTCGTCATCATATGCGTTGACATTGAAATGCGTACCAAGTACCTCTATTTTTTGATTTGCTGTCTCCACGTAAAAAGGAATTCGTTTTCCCATTCCAGTCTCAATTTTTGCAATTTCAAAGTAAACCTCTCCGGTCATATGGACATGCCGTTCGTTTTCATTAAATTTCAAAGGATATGTCAGGGTTGAATTTGCATTGAGAAAAGCTTTCGATCCATCTGGCAATATAATTTGATATTGATTTCCCTTATTCGTCGCAATTTTATTCATTGCTGTACTGGCGATCCGCTCCTTTTCAACAGCCTTATACACCAATTCACCAGCGTTGTTCTTTTGAATTTTTACCCCGCCCTGAAGTGCAACAACACTTCCATTCTTTATATCAGCTAAGGAAACAACGGAGCCATCTTTTAGTGTTAATAAGGCATCATCCTTTCCCGGAGCACCAATATGCTGTACATTTTTTGGCTGTTCTTCAGCAAGCTGTTGTTTAAATAGAAACAGTGAGATAGCGCCAACAACGACTAGGAGCGCCGCAATTTTTAACCAGACAGCCATACCAATTTCTGTAAAGCTGCGCTGGTTAGCGCGCTTTTTTATTTGAGACTGCAAACGCTCATAGTTTGTTTGAACGGATAGTTCACCCGCATAATGTCCCATTGCCACAATGGTTTCCTGCAACTCCGCTATGGATGCTTTATGTTCAGGATATTTTTGTAACCATTTTTCCCATTTTTCGATATCCTCTTTATTTGTTCCCTTACAATAGTTCACAAAAGATTCGTCCAATAATAACGCTTGCAAATTAAGTTCGTTCATACTACTCTAATCGTAATTTATACAATAGAGTGAGCTGGGTCATTTTTTCACTACTCGTTTTTAAGAAAAAATCAACAAAAATGAAGAAAGTAGCCCTACGGCAACTTTAAGAAAGATTTCTTGTTCACTAGAAAGGTTATTTTTTATTTTTTCTAGGGATTTATAAATGGTATTATAGATCGTATGGATCGAAACCTGATTGGCATCAGCGATTTCCTGATAAGAAAGATCCAAAAAAAATCGTTGGTAAATCACCAGTCGTTGTTTTGTCCCTAATTGCTCCATATGCTCCTCAACCAACTGTGTTACGGTATTTGTTGTTACCGCACGGATATGTTGGTCTTCAACAGAGTGATGGATTGACGGATCATGGATTTCTTCCACAAAATCCAAATCTGTCAGCTGCAATGATTCCTTGCGGAAAAGTTTTTGAAAGAAAACCGTAATAATGTAATTATGATGATTACGTATCTGACAATTACTGGACTTTTTCTCCCATAGATGTAGAAACACATCATTCACGCTATCCTGAACACGCTGTACCGACATTTTCTTTTTTAGCCCCAAATAAGAAAGATAGTGGTAATAATGTTTATATAACGTATAAAATGATTCTTCACACTCCTCCTCCACAAATTTGTCCCAAATATTTCTTAGATCTTTTCCGGTTAGTGCAAACATGATATCTTGGTAACAATGACTTTATACAAAAAAAGGAAAGTCTTATTAACAAGAGATTAACCAAAGATGAAGAATAGGAAAATTGTATGTAAATTGGAATTAGAAAATCAATACCAATTCTTCCTATAGCTGTAACGTGTAAATAAAGGCAAAGGGTAGGAAAAAACTAATCATTGGAAAATTTTAATACAAAATTGACAGACGTATATTTCTTGCAGATAGACTTCGCGAAGTTTTTTTGAATGGACGTTGGATTGCCAATACCAACTATCAGGAACAACTATTGGATACGACCTGGGAACAGGCCATATTCAAAATAAATGATCTGAATTCTATCGCTGCCCTAACCTATCATATCAATTATTACCTCGAGGGATTACTTATGGCATTTGAGCATGGAAAATTGGAAATCAGCGATAAATACAGCTTTGATATCCCGCCTATCCGATCCAAAGCCGATTGGAATGCGCTAGTAGATCGATTCCTAAAAAACGCAGCAACATTTGCCGACAACATTGCCCAATTTGAAGAAAACCTCTTCGATCAGCCATTTATTGATAAAAAGTATGGATCTTACCTTAGAAATATCGAAGGTGTAATCGAACATAGCTATTATCACCTTGGTCAGATTTCACTGATCAAAAAGTTAATTCTTCAATCGGAGTAAATTGTTATTTCGCTAATGCAGTGAGTTCCTGTTTCACTTTCTCTCGGTATTCCAAACCCCAACTGACCAGGGATTCGGTGACGGGGAACACACTTTTACCATAGGCCGTAATTTTATAAAACACTTTAACGGGGTCTTCACTTGGCTGGCGGGCGACTAACAAGTTTAGTTCAAGGTCTCGAAGTTCTTTCGTCAACACTTTTGCAGAAATTCCCTGAACCTCCCGTTCCATTTTTTTGAAATGGATTTCCTGCGACTCCCGATTAGCCAAATAACGCAATATCATCAATTTCCATTTTCCGCCCAAAATATCCAGTGCGTCACGCATAGCACGCAATTCTTCTGTACAACTCGCCTCCCGCATTTGATTTCCGTCCAAAACTTGTCCCATATTGATTTCTAACGACTAGTTACCACTTGTTAACTACCAACAAATATATAGCAAACGAAAGGTAGATTTGTCATAACAACTATATAAGATGTAAAATCTATGGATGCCGTGTAAATTATTTCCAATTTGATTTTTCATCCCTTAAAATAGATAGAGTTATGAACGCCGTTATATTAGATAAAGACAATCAATTGATAAATGCCAACGTTGACCTTCCTCCATTGAAGTCCAACGAGGTGAAAATTAAAATAATAGCTTCCGCAATCAATCCCATAGACTACCAAATGCGTGAAAATGAATTTGAACGACGTTATTTATATTCCCCTATACTTGGTAGAGAAGGGGCAGGAATTATTACAGATAAAGGTTCAGAAGTAAGTGAATATGCAATTGGAGATGAAGTGTTTTTTGCCTGTGGTAGCATGGGCAGCAACGGGACCTATGCAGCATCCATTCAGTTACCAGCCGGACTCATTGGCCCTAAGCCAAAAAATATTTCGTTTGAGCAAGCCGCAGCACTTCCTACCGCTGGCAACACCGCATTACAGGTTTTCGACAGAGCAACAATTAATCCGCAAGACCATATCTTCCTAACCGGCGCGTCAGGGGGCGTGGGTCTTTTTGTATTAAAGTTACTCCTGGCTAACGGCATTAAAAATATCATGGCAACTGCAGGAAGTATGAATAGTATTGAAAAACTTCACCAACTGGGACTACAAAAAGACAGTATCATCAATTATCGAAAAGAGAATTTAACGGAAATAATCATGCGTAGAAGTAATCAGCAGCGTATAGATGTCGCTATCGATGCGGTGGGTCAGCGGCTCTCGGAAGTTGCCGCCGCAGTATTAAAGCCCTATGGAACTTATATCGACATCACACATTTTACGACCGCGGCAGCAAGAGACCAACTATTTAGTTCAGCCGCACAGATCATCAATATATCCAACTTTATCCACGCGCAAAAACTAAATTATCCCTATTTCAAAAATGGGCTGGATCGGATCAGACACAATATTGAGCAAGAAATTATTCAACCCGCCCCTATTTATCTTATTGGTAAACTGAGCCCAGAAACAATAGAAAAAGGGCATCTAATGTTGAAAAACAACCAGACTCAAGGCAATAAATTAATTATACAAAATCAATGAGAACTATACCTAGACGAATCGTGACAGGCATACGTGCCGGCAAATCCTTTATCGAAGCGGATGCATTGGTCGATAATGTATCGGAGCACTATCCCAATCTCGTTATTTCCGATATCTGGCAAACCAGTCAAATGCCGGCCAAGTTTGAGAAAGAGCATCCCATAGAAAACAATGCTATACCCCAAGTCATCAAAAATGGCACCTACTTCCGCTATGTACAGATCCCACCCGATCGGGAACTTGGTATAGAAACAGCGATTGGCACCCCTCATCCCCTCATGCATCAAACGGCAAGCTTGGATTACATCGTTATTCTTTCAGGAGAGATTTACTTGATTACAGACACAGAAGAAACGCTTTTACAGGCCGGCGATATTGTGATCCAACGTGGCACCAATCATGCTTGGAGCAATCGCTCCGATCAAATGTGTCTACAGTTGGCAATTCTAATCGATGCGAATTAAAAATCTACCTATTACTCAATCGGCAAACTAAACTCGGAAAAATACACATAGCGTCGATTGAAGCACATCGAATTTATGTTGCAGGAACACCACAATTTTTCTAAGTTTGGACTTCATGATAGCAGCATATTTTCGGTCTTTGCGTCTGTTTGAGGAAGAAGAGATCAATCAGATTGTTCAGCTTTTTGAATACAGAAAGCTGAACAAAAACGACTTTTTTGTTAAAGAGAATCAACCTTGTCATGAGGTTGCTTTTATACAATCAGGGATATTCCGTTCTTATTATAGCAGCGCAAACAAGGAAGATATTACCTATTGTTTTCGCTTTCCCAATACCTGGATAGCGGCCTACTCCTCCTTTATTACAGGCGGGCCGAGTACGGAGACCATGCAGGCCATCACCCCTGCCGAACTATGGACGATCAAAAAAAACACCATTGATACACTCGCCACGAATAGCTTAAAATGGACAAAGTACCTTAAAATGATTGCCGAGGAACAATATCTTGAGCTTGAAAAGCGCGTCTTTCAACTGCAAAAAGAAACCGCATCACAACGTTATGCCAATTTACTCAAAGATCATCCTGAGTTTATCCAACAACTTCCTTTACAATATCTTGCTTCTTATTTAGGCATCACACAACGTCATTTAAGTCGTATTCGCAGCGAAATTTCTTTTTAGACATTTGTCCTATAAAGACGGTGGCTCTATCGGTATTTTTGTAATGTAATACGACATCATGCAGAAAAAAATACTTATTATCAATGGTCACCCGAATCGGGAATCCTTCAATTTTGGCATTGCAAATGCTTATCAAGAAGCTGCGGTAGCGTCCGGAGCTACAGTACGAACAATCCATATTATTGACCTGGACTTCAATCCAAACCTTGAATTTGGTTATCGTAAACGGACAGAACTGGAACAGGACCTACTTCTTGCCTGGGAAGACATATTATGGGCGGATCATTTGGTCTGGATACATCCCGTTTGGTGGGGCGGTCTTCCTGCCTTGATGAAAGGCTTTATCGATAGATTATTTTTACCTGGACGGGCCTTTCAATACCGCGAAAATTCTCTTTTTTGGGACAAATTGCTAAAAGGAAAATCTGCCCGGATCATTACAACACTCGATCAACCAAGTTGGTATTATGCATTAGTTTACGGCAGACCAAGTGTTAATCAACTCAAAAGATCCACCCTTCAATTTTGTGGAATATCGCCGGTTAAAGTCACCTATATCGGAATTATCAAAACTTCCGATCCTATTAAACGAAATAAATGGCTACAAAAAGTACAACGGTTGGGACACAAACAAGCTTAAGCGCAATCCAAACGCATTAAGACTGCTGGCCAAATGATAATGAGGAGCACTTTTTGCCAAATGGCAATTGTCCTCCGCTTTGCAAGCCCTAGCTTTGACCATAAATTCAAGACAAACGCAATATGGACATTCTAATTGGGCTCCAGTGGGGAGACGAGGGTAAAGGAAAATTCATTGATCTGATCGGAAGCGACTATGATATTATCGCCCGATTTAATGGCGGCGCGAATGCCGGACATAGTATCTATTATCAAGGTAACAAGGTTACACTAAAACTACTTCCATCAGGCATCTTTTCGTCGCATGTCAAAAACATTATTGGCACCGGTGTGGTGGTTGACCCATTAGCATTCAAAGCGGAAATCGAAGAACTAGCGCACATTATGCCAGATCAAGATCTCGTTGATAGAATTTTGATATCCCAAAAAGCGCATCTCGTTTTACCGACCCATCGCTATTGGGATATCTATATGGAACAGTCCCCATTGTATCGGACGATAGGAACGACCAAAAATGGAATTGCACCAAGCTATTCCAATAAAATACTAAGACAGAACCTTCGTGTTGGTGATATTCACTCGGATAGTTTTAATACGGACGTATATCAAATTTTAAACCGTCAATACAATGAACTACAGCTTTTGGGACAAGAAATGCCTGCATTCGAAGAGCTTTACCACGATTTTATTCAGGGATGCGCTTCCTTAAAACAAGTGCCAATTATAGATACTGAAATCTTTCTGAACAAGGCAATCCGAGATGGCAAGAAGGTATTGGCGGAAGGTGCGCAGGCAACCCTGCTTGACATCGACCATGGAAGTTATCCTTATGTGACCTCATCAAATACGATTGCCTCCGCAGCCTGTGTAAGCTTGGGTGTGTCGCCTAAACTGGTGGACAAAATTTATGGTGTTACAAAAGCCTATTGCACCCGTGTGGGTAATGGCATTTTTCCAACGGAGATCACAGGACAAGCTGCCAATGATTTACGGGAAAAAGGCGCTGAATTCGGTTCCAATACCAAGCGTCCCCGTCGTGTCGGCTGGCTGGATCTTCCAGCATTAAAATATGCCGTCATGTTAAATGGAGTCACTCAGCTTGTTCTTACGAAAGCTGACATCTTGAACGAAATGGCTGCCATCCCCGTCTGTACACATTATAAAATAGATGAACAAAAAATTTCCTTAGCATTTCCCCAATCCGCTGAACAAGAAATTAAACCAATCTGGAAATATTTAAAAGGTTGGAATACCGATTTCTCTAACATCAAGCAGGCAAACTTACTTCCAGAAACCTTGGGTGCATTTATCTCCTTTTTAGAAGACGAGTTACAAGTTCCCATAACGTATCTTTCAACAGGACCTCAACGTGAAGAATTGATTAACTTAGCGAAGTAATATAAAGGTAACATGGAGCAATTACTGGAATACATCCGAAAATTTGGACAGCTCGATTTGCGAGAAGAGAACTTAATTCGACAGGCATTCGAAAAAAAAAGTATTCCAAAGTCAAGCTATTTTGTCGCTTGCGGTAAAATAAACAATAGCATTGCTTTTGTGGAATCGGGAGTATTCCGTTCGCTCTATTACAACAGTAAAGGCGATGATTTTACCCGTTATTTCATCTATGAAGGTCGTTTTATTGGGGATCTTCAGAGCTTCTTGGATCGAACACCATCCAATGACTATATAGAATCCCTTACAGATACCGAAATCTGGAGCCTTGATTTTGACAACTTTACACTCCTTGAAAAGGAAATTAAAGTTTGGCCATTGTTAATGGCCAAACTTTATGGTTTTGTGGTGGAAAGTAAGCTAAAAACGGCAAATACCATGATGAATCTCGATGCCAAAGAACGCTATCTACTATTCTTGAAGCTTTACCCTGGTTTGGCCAATCGTGTTCCATTAGCCATGTTAGCATCCTATTTAGGGATTACCGCATCATCCCTGAGCCGGATTCGGAAAAATATCTAACATTTTCTTTGCCGCTGAATCAAAGCCAGAAAAGGCCTTTTGGCAAATTTCACAAGTTTAATTCAGATCCTTTCGGCTCCCTTGTCTATCTCATAAGAACAGTGATCGTTGCCGACTTACCAGCGATAAAGCAGCCTTGTAGTGAAGACATTATCTTTCAGATCAGCCGAAAAGTTTGGTAAACTTGTCGTTTCGTTCGTCACATGCTCATTATATACGGTCAATTTTATCCTATTGTTAATCTGATATGCAAGACCATAGCCCAGCGTACTAAACTTAACATCACCATCGGCCGTAAAATTATCAGGCATGCCGATTGTCATGCCACTTGCTTTAGTATTTGGATCATAGACGTCATATGCTAACAGCGCAGTTATACCGGTCTTAGCAATCTCTTGCGTAAACCAAAGATAATATCCGTTAAATTTTCGTTGATAAAGGTCTGTTGTCGGTTGGGTCGTGAAACTCCTACTGGCATAAGGACCTTTGATATCGGTACCACCTGCCACCCCTGGCTGATCACCGGCAACATATTCTGTTTTAAAACTGGACTTTCCCAAGCTGCTATCAAACTCGACCTGTAAGTTAGCTCCATAGTAATTTCTGCCGATGGCTTTACCTTCATTATCATCGCTGGTATGCGCTGTATACCCATTGCTATTGGGTGTATAGTAGGTTTTGGTATCGTTACGAACCGAACCCTTATAGAACGAGCCACCAAACCCCAAATGGAGTTTTTTATCTGCTAGGCTATCAAATTTAAAAGCAAGATTACCGATCAGATCTTTTTTGGAATCATAATCTTTAGCCGAATGGCCGCTACCATTCACCAAGGCTAAATCTAAGTTTAAGAATTTAGCTTTACCGCCAGGGTGATAGCTTACCATCCCTCCAAGATCACGTTCGCGTGGCATCAACGTCTGGAATACACGTGCCCGTTCCGGAAAATCACGATAGCCTGATGAGTACACAATGGAATATCCAAAAGGTCTATTGAAAAGACCCGCCGTTAAACTTAGACCTTTTTGGCTTGGGTGGCGCAATTGAATAAAAGCATCCATCAGTTGTACACCGTCCTGGGTTGCATCCAACTGAAAGACAATACTGGAGTACGTATCCACGCGGTCAATTTTAAGACGTCCCCTGCGGATCATAAACCTGTTATCCGAATTCTTTGAAA
The DNA here is from genome assembly GCF_033097525.1 of Sphingobacterium sp. UGAL515B_05. Lineage (NCBI taxonomy): Bacteria > Pseudomonadati > Bacteroidota > Sphingobacteriia > Sphingobacteriales > Sphingobacteriaceae > Sphingobacterium > Sphingobacterium sp. UGAL515B_05. The sequence continues at coordinate 542,713 of NZ_CP109907.1, forward strand.
AATCACCACCCGAAAATGAAGTAATTCCGGGAGATTGCGCTTTCTGAAACTGTGTCTGAAGGTACCCCGTAATCTTGATATCATGTGGATCATAGCTGGAGGGCGCATTATTATTTTGCGCAAGCGCTACGACAGGACCTATCAGGGCTAAGAGTAAAAGTGCTTTTTTCATGAGAATTTTAAATAAATTATCTTTTTCGCTTGTGATGATATGATACGAGTAGAATCATTTTTCCATCTTCTATTCCATCATCTTTCAACGGCGTAAAAATAGATTCTCAATATTAAGTTAATATTAATAAATTGTTAGTCTATTAATTTATATACATAAAATTAACGATTTAGTAATAAACGAAAGATCGCTTCGATAGAATTAGTACACAAGAAAAGTTAAAAACCATTGATTTCATTCATATTTTCTAATACATTAGAATATTTTCGACAGAATGGTAAGGAGTACACTGTAATAACTTCGGAATTGTTACTTTATAACAAATATAAAAATAGTAGTAAAAACTCAATCTAAATGTAGCATTTATATGCCCATTATCGTATAGCTAGTAACTAATTAAAATATTAAACGTTAGAATTATGAAGATAAGTAAACTATTTGCATTCGTTCTTCTTTGTGCATCCTGCAAAAAAGATCATGAATCCTATCAAGACCTATATAGTAAAGCGGACAAAAAACTCGCAGAAATAGAAAACTTAATTAAAAAGTCTTCCTGCAACGACCTTAGCAATTGGCAAGTAGATACTATCATGGATGGAATTGGCAGCGGACACAGGTATTTTCCGGTAAACAACACGATTAAAAGTGACTATGAGAAATTAAAAGCCACTTATCTTGAATTATTAAATTCTGCAAGAAAAACAGATCCTCGTCCCATATTGAATGATATTTTTACACCTGAAACTCATTTTGAAATCGGCTGTATTGAAGGACATCCCAAAGTACTTTTAGCTTCAGATTTTTCGGCCGAGCAAGTTCGAGATCGCTTGAGTACCAATATAGAAGAGCTAGAAAGGTTCTATTCTAATAAGACGTGTAATGGATCCAATAATTGGTATGTAAGACCAATAGTAAAAGACTGCCAAATAAAATACGTACTACACTATATTGGGACCGAGTCAGGAGATAATTTTGCTTTTTCTGTTAAATACAATCAATATAAGGCATTGTCTTCCAGATTAGCCCAATTGGACTCTAATTATGCAACATGTGAAAATTCGTTAGCTCCTCAGAAACATGTTATATGCGAAAACCATATCCCTGTGATTATAGATTAGTCCATTTCTGTGCATCGACTATGAAGGACTATCCTCGTAATGTAATTGGCACCAAAACAGCAACTATACTGAGACAAGTAAAAAGAGGATGTCTAAAAAGTAAAAATAGACTCTCTGAGATTTGAATGTTAGAAAAGCTCCTGTATAGGTATACGTTAAAATATCAATAAAAAAAGGGGCTATCCAACCTTTTTGGACAGCCCCCTTTATTAAGTAATAGGAGATGGAACTAGTTTACATCCCAAAAGATCGTACTCTTTTGCGGATCAATATCTCCTTGAGCCTTTACATTTGCGTTATTAAAACTATACTCATTTTGCGGGTACATTAAACGCAAAGGTATTTTCCGAGTGCCAACACTTGTATTTTTAGAAAGAGGCACATCCTTAGGAAATCCTAACCTCCTGTAATCTACATAAGCTTCAAAGTTATTTATACCTGGAAGAGAAAGATATTTTTGATTTATAATCAATTCTAACTTATTCGTAGCTGTCGCCCAGTTCGCAGACGGTGATAACAAAAATGCAGTTGATACTGTACTAGCATCAGTAACCTTCAACCATTTGAATGATTCTTTGACAGCATTTTCATAAGCTGTCTTTGCATCGCCTGTTATCCAGCCCCGCTGAATAGCTTCAGCTTGTAAGAACAAACTTTCTACCGAGGTCATTAGCCATAGAGGCTGTGTTCCATCTTTCAAAATACCTGTACCAATTACAATTGATTCCTGAGATGAAGATGCCCCTTTTACGTTTGTTGCTCCAAGGTCTTTACCTACCCATCGATTGTTAGGATCAACTGGATTTCTGGCTGGCAAGAACAGATATTGATAACGAATATCATTAGTATTCTTATATCTATTCAATAGATAGTTACTTACGCGATTAAATCCATCTGCTAAGGTACCGTTTTGATTGGCAACGTAGGTTGAATAGACCGGATTTACCTGATTTGCTGCCATCGCAAAGGCAATAGTAAGATTTGCCGATTTATCAGATTCAATAAAACCACTTCCATCTCCCGTAATTTTTGCGATCTCAGCGCCTGGATTTTTATTAAATTCGGATTGGTGAATTAATAATTTCAATGCTTGCGTATTGGCCAGCTTACGCCATTTCGTCAGATCACCACCAAATAATACGTCAGCACTTCTAATCTCATCGCTAATTGCTAGTCCCTTTTTAAAAATAAGACGAGCAGAATCAAGCTGAACTAACAAATCCTTATATATATCTTCCCCTTTATCATATTTGGGAGCAACAGCTGCATCTCCTCTTAAAGCGTCCGAATAAGGTACGTTATTATACATATCGACCAAATACATAAAGCCAATTGATTTCATAACTTTCGCAACTCCAACATAGAATTCCTCGTTTGTCGCTTTGCCTTTTTTCTCCATAAAATCAGCATCAGTCAATACATCATACCAAGATGTGGTGCTATTTGCCCATTGTGCTTGTTGATATGATGGGGTAATATCGTAGTTTTCTAATGGTAAACTCGGTCCAAAATCACTTCCTCTGCCCCAATATCCGGACCACGAAGCAGCCCAACTATATTGAGTTCCCATACGTGTAGCAGTTTGCTTTAATACCATAGGTAACAAGTAACTAGCTTTGACCGTAGGCTCGGTAGGATTATTAGGATTTTCATTAATATCGAAGAAACTATCTTTGCATCCCGTCATTGCTATGGCTGCTGAAAATAGTGCTATTATAACTTTATTTTTCATTTTTCAATTCTTTTGTCGTTAAAACTTAGCATTAATTGTAAATCCATAATTTCTAACTGGTGGATTTGCATTTGCGTTGACGTTTCCATAAGCATTCGGATAATCTGAGGTCATACTATTAAAATCAGGATCCATAAATTTATTTTCTTTTGGTAACCACAAAGCTAAATTACGCCCTACAAGAGCTACAGATAGCCCCTTAATTACTTTTTGACGTGCTGACAGCCATTCCGAAGGAACATCATATGTTAAAGAAAGTTCACGTAACCTCCATTGACTTGCACTTACAATAAAATTGGAAGCTGTATTTCTAAATTCTCCAGTATAATAATTATAAATCGGTTCTTTTTCGCCGATCTTAACCGATGTATTTTCTATATATTGACCTGGATTATTTGGATCAGCAATAACAGAATTCGGCAAAATGAATGGTTCCCTATTATTATAAGCAGTAGCTTCAGAAACACCAGTCCAAGCCATATCAGATCCTAGACCAAAAAACGATACAACATGTCCACCTTTATGCTCAAACATCGCTGAAAGATTAAAACTCTTCCAATGTACCGAAGGCGTCAAATTGACAATCCACTTTGGTAAAGTACGACCAAAATTCACATTATCAGACGAGGTAGAAGGTCTACCCGTTGTTGAACTTACAATTATACGCCCTTGATCATCCCGCCTATAATCAGTTCCACGCATTTGATAGGCAGGCAATCCTTTGATTGCGTAATTTCCTGCGGCCACATATCCACCGATTGAAAGTTCATTCAACCCAAGGCTTTCATCAATACTGGTTACTTTAGAATCATTCCACAGGAAGCTTCCCTTGAAATTTACTCCACCATTATTGAATTTGATAATTGGTGTAATATTAAAACCAAAATCCACACCGTAGCTATTAAAAGAAGCTGCGTTACGATAACTCCTCGAATAACCAGAAGCTTCGGAAATATTTACACTAATAATTTGATCTGTATTTTTATTATAAAAATACGTTGCTTCTAAAGTCAGACGATTATTCCATAAACCAGCTTCAAACCCTGCTTCAGTAGAATTAATACGCTCAGGTTTAAGATTAGGATCGTAAGTAGTGTTATTAGCAGTTAAGCCGGGAACTGAACCGAATGGAAAACCACTTGTAGCAGGTTGAGAAAAAGTTGCTGCTAAAAAATAGGGATCAATATCTGAGTTTGCTGTTTTAGTCCATCCCCCTCTTATTTTCAAATAATTAAATGCATCAGATTTCCATTCAGGAATGGCATCTGTTAAGATCACTGCTGCATTAACTCCTGGATAGAAATAAGAATTATTTCCCATTGCTAAAGTTGAAGACTTATCCCACCTTCCTGTCACCTCAATGTTCGCCCAATTCTTATAATTTAATCCAGCACTACCATAATAGGAGAAAAGACGAGTACGATAACCATTTGAAGATCCCGATAAGATACCGATTCGGTTGCTTAAATTGTATAATTCGGATACCACTAAATTATCTGCACCCACACGTGTTATTCTCCAATCATTTTGACGGACATAGGTACCCAAGATCCCTTTGAACGTAAAATCATCATCGATTTTAGTGTTCACATCAGCAAAAAAGTCTGATGTCAAGATTGTTTGATTATAATTATACTCTTCTATTGCTCCAGCAATTGGATCTTTACCTCTATTAATCGCCCACTCTGACGGATTGACCCCAACGGTTTTATTCCTTTCAGCAATATTACGAGAAGTCAAAGACGCTCTATATGTGAAATTTAACCAATCTGTCGCTTTTAAGCTTAAATCCAAATTGGTTATCAAATCTTGCTTTTTACCTTCTTTTCGCCAGTTACCAATTGAAAAATACGGATTTAAACCATAATTCGTAAACCAATTTTCATAGGTTGAAAATTTATCATTTTTGTAATCCTTATACTTCGATAGAATAATGTCAGCTGGTGTATTGATTAACTGACTAAACAAGCCTGAATTACCTCCAGTGTTTTGAGCTGCAAAATAATCAGCTTGTGCTGTCTGATTATATAAATCGTAATTCTGTTGGGTATAATTAAAATTAACACCTGCTTTAAAAATACCAAACTCTTTCTGCGAATTTAGTCTAATTCCGGTTCTTCTATTTTTATCATCAGGTACGATACCCTTTACCAAAGCATCTTCTAAACTTAAGAAGAAATCTTTTGAAGTTAATGATACTCCAGTCTGATTTGTAACCCCTGTATTATAGAACTTTTGGCGTTCATCCGTTCCACTATAAGTTGTAGTTTGTTGACTACCGTCGGGAAGCTTAGGTCCAATATCTATCGTAGAACCATCAAAGGCTGGCCCCCAGTTCCAGTTCTCAACAGGATCTATTATACCATCATATCCTTGGCCAAATTGTTTTTGTAATTTGGGAAAGAATGAAACATTTTGCCATTGTGTTGAGTGACTTAGATTTATTATTGGGTTATCTGAGCCTTTCTTTGTAGTAACCATGATTACACCATTTCTAGCATCAGGACCGTAAATAGCCGCCGCCGCTCCGCCTTTTAGTACAGAAACATTTTCTACATCATTAGGGTTAAGAGATGATAGATACTTGATATCCATCTGAATTCCATCTAACACTAATAATGGATCATTTTTACCTGTCAAAGAACGAATACCACGTAAATTAATTTTTACATCTTCATTAACACTAGAGCTTGTTGTTGTGACGTTCAACCCAGATACTTTCCCCTGAAGTCCATTAGCTAAATTCACCGCACTAGCTTGATTAATAGTTTTTGAAGGAACCTGTTCAGCAGAATATCCTAATTCTCTTTTTTCTCTCTTTACGCCCAATGCAGTTACAACAACCTCATCTAGCGAATTATCCGAGTTATTAAGTGTAACATTAAAAGCTGATTGTCCCTCTTTAACGATTAAAGTTTTGTCAGAATATCCGATAGACCGGAATACAATAACTTTTCCTGTTGGTACAGATAACGAATAATTACCATTCGCATCTGTTTGTGTGGCGACGTTAGATCCCTGTACAGCAATCGTTACTCCTGCCAATGGTTTGCCATCAGCTCCAGTTACACGACCACTAACTTTTTTCTCTTGCGCAAATGCAACAGAAGTCAGAATCATACTACCCACGAAAAAACTGAGTAATTTGTGTTTCATATGTTTATGTTTATTAAAAAAATGTTTATTCTCGATAAAATACTGCTGGTTAGCGATATACTCTCCAATAATTTATATATGTGTTATAGTTAGTAACATCTTTTAGCTAGGATTGTTTCTACTTGTTAAAAAATGTTAAAAGCAAAATTATAACTTTTTTTAATATTTGCAATGCAAGCATAACTTTGTGATAACAATTAATTTATAAACAGAAATAAACAATTGATTTTCAGTTATTTATTTTTTCAATCAAATTCATTTTAAAGTAACATTGTTACACTTAGATATAGGAACCATTCTTATGAAAAGCCCAATTATACTCCTTAAAATAGATTGACCCAAGAACAGCGAATAGCATTCTCATCTCATAACCATACGATTTTCCCAATTATCTTCAGGGCAAAAATTATCATCCCTTTTTTCCAATACATCAATACACCGTCGCTCGCGTAAACTGAGCATAAGAAGCTAATTCAAACATTCCGTAATCACTCGAAATTTTCCCATTATTAGTTTGTATTACCATCACGCCTCCAAAACAGTTGGCTAGGGACATGCGATACACACGCATGTGAATTGCAAAGAATGAAAAGCGTTTTAAAGCCCGTTGAGCGATTAAGCTTATCGAACTGAAGAAAGGTGTCATCACAAAGCATTCAAACCTCACAAACTAACTTAAAATACTTTAAAATCAATCCTTTCGATTCCACTCCATGAGCCAACTTAATGTTATGCGCCTTCTGAAAGGCATCATTTTTCTGAGTGTGCCTTGTGCAATCCTTTAGTTGTCTCGTGTATAGCAAGGTCTTAACAAGGGGGAACCTAGAGTCATCCTACAGTCGATCATCTTTTGACGAATACCTAACCAACTTCTACCTTTCTCCCACCATTGCTCGGTATTTCTTCGGGTGGGCTTCGGGTCACCCTCGGAAAAAATCAAAGGAACAGCCGATGAAAACTCAAGGCCGACTGTATAAAAGGTAGAAGTTGGGGAGAAGTTGGTCAGGCAAAAGTCCGAAGAAAGTGGCCTTAACATTTGCCTGATTTACATAGTTCCTAATGCTTAGTATTGTTTAACACGCTATAAAGTCTTAGAAGGACCAAAAATTTCAGGGTATTCATAATTTGTTTGTTAATGACTATTCCAAAAGCAGTCCATGCTGTCAAATCACAGCTAACAACACATCCTGAGTCGTCACTGCATTTGTATTGGGTGTTTTCAACAATACCAATCCTTTATCCACAAAATTGAACACGGAGTCGTAAAAACTTATTGCGAATCGTATTTTGGACATTCAGTCTTTTTAATGTACTCATTGAAAAGTTCAGAAACCACAAAAAATAACATAAAAAAAGCGATCTCTTTCGAGATCGCTTTTCATTTTAAATTTTCAGCTGAGACTAGCGTGTACCGCCTGCCCACCAAACATTTTCTGTATACACATATTGTCCATCACCATATGCTGCTTGAACATTCGGATTCGTTGTGGTATCATCATTACCATATGGTAAACGCAATGGAAATTTACCTGGATTTTTCAATTCGATCAGATTTTCACCATTTGCTTTCCAACGACGGATATCATTATACATCTCTGTAGATTCACCTGATGCACCAAAGAAAGCTAAATATTTCTGATTCGCGATTTCTTTTAACGGATTCGCCACAAATAATGGTTTTACATTTTTATCAAAATAACTAGCCGCATCGGTAGCTGTTAACGCCGCGGTAGTTTCTGTAATTGTACCATTAGCAATAACGGTAGGCGCATTGAATGCCGCTTTAACCGAAACTTCAGAATTTGCTATCGCAGCTGTCACTGCGGATTTCAAAACAGATTCAATTGTTGATGCTCCCTGCCCCAAACGCTGCATTGCCTCAGCTTTCAAAAACAATAATTCGTGATAGCTCATCAATTGCGTTGGTGCTGTTTGTGAAAAAACAAATGTAGATGTCAAATAACGATATTGTACTTGATCATTTTCCCCATTTACGGCCAATAATTTGTAAGATGCATTTCCTGTAGCGATATCATTGACCTGCACCCATTTTGGAGTCATAAACTCTCTGTTCAAACGAGGATCTTTTCGTTCGATCATTTTATCAGCAATACTTTTACTAGCCGCCAATCCATCTCTCGACCATTGAAAGTCAAATAATGGGTTTAAGTTATTTGTATTATATTGTGCAAACTTTGCCTCATCACTTGCTGCTGTGAATGATTTTTCAATGTCTGAAAGAATCGCATTCAACGCTTTAGTTTTATCAGTAGTCACCTTTAAAAGTCGCATACCATAGCGAGCTTTCAAACCATAAGCAAATTTCAGCCATTTAGCCCCATTCCCCTGATAAAGCAAATCATTGGTACCAGCTCCACCTGACCCGTGTGTATCCCCTTTAGGTAAATTCTCGATTGCAGCATCCAAATAAGCAATTACTTGCTTGTAGATTTCCTCTTGCTTATCCAATTTTGGATTGCGAATTTCTAAAGGTTTAAAACCTTCAGAATACGGCGCATCGCCAAACATATCAGTCAACAAAGCAAGATTATAAGCAGCCATTACCTGCCCCATACCTAAAGTTGCGTAATTACCAGCTTGATTTCCTCCCTCAGAACATTTTTCGATAACCATGCGCGCATCCTTCAAAGCGGTATATACATTTCCCCAAGTATTATTGAACGTGGAAGCCCTTTGAGGTTCATTAATACGATGTTCGGCATTCCAAAGCTGATTATAAGTACCTACCTCATGTTCAACATAAGTCGATAAATAGGTATTGAAGTCTCCACCAACATTAGAAAATGCTGTTCTTGTAATCACATCAGTTAGGATAAATTTAGCTTGTACATCCCCTGGTTTGTTCACATTTTCATTTATCTTGTCCATCGCATCCTCAGAACAAGCTGTAAAGAATGCTGACGAAGACAAAAGCCCCATAGCCAACAATCCTACGATATTTAATTTTAATTTCATGATCTAATTCTAAAATTTAACATTAACACCTAAACCATAGCTCGATGTTCCCGGAAGTGAGAATCGCTCAAATGCACCAGACATATTTGTATTTCCCTGAGAAACTTCAGGATCAAAACCTTTTAATTCAGACCAAAGAATAATGTTACGTGCGAAAGCATTCACATCTACTTTAATCTTTGAGTTCTGATAAACAGGATATCCAACTGCGATCTCACGTAATTTTACGAAGGAAGTCCCACGAATCGAAGATTCGGAAATACCATTCATAGCGGTGAAATAATCTAAAGCATTGGAAGGGTCGATCAAAATATCATTCTTTTCGTAAACACCCGGAGAAACTTCTTTTACCGCCGGAAGCTCAAACAAGAAAGGTTGTCCACTGCGGAAATCAGCAGATTTTTGAGTAACACCATAGTAATCCATTACACCCGAAGTACCGTGAAACATCTGGCCTCCTTGCTTCCAATCCAAGACAGCTGATAAACGAATTTTTTTGTATTCAAAGTTTGTATTGAAACCTAAATTGAAATCAGGAGAAACTTTACCGATTACTTTCTCTTCACCCGCTTGCGGTAGGCCATCTGCATCAACAACAATCTGTCCTGCATCATTTCTCAAATAGGATACGCCGTAAATTACAGGGAATTTGTAACCGATACCTGCACGAACCTGCGGTTCAACGAAACCACCCATGAAGATACTGTTTACACCCTCTTTCAACTCATCAACATAGTTGTCAATTTTAGTAAAGTTAAATGCGAAATCCCATTTGAAATCACCTGAACGATACGGCGCAACAGCTAACGTTAGCTCATGCGAATTGGTATGTATTTTACCACCATTAGTTACTAAGCTCGAATATCCTGTAGAAGCAGCCAAAGGCACTTCAAAAATTTGATCTTTCACATTCTGACGAGAGAAGGTATAGTTAAGATTGATTAAACCATTCCAGAATGTCAGGTCAGTTCCCAATTCAAACGCCTGTGTATTTTGTGGCTTCAAATTTGGATCATAAACAATTGGATAGGAAGTGTAAGAAGTGACACCATCACTGTTAATTGGGTAAAGGATAGGTGTACCACTCGAGAAACCGCCACCGTAAGTAGGTTTGTCAAAGTAATTTTCATAATAATCACCAGCTTGTCCAACTTCTGCATACGAGGCTCTTAATTTACCCATCGTGAGTACAGAGTTTTTAACTCCCTCTAGTTCGGTGAAGACAAAACCTGCTGAAACAGATGGATAGAAGAATGAACGATTGTTTCTAGGCATTGACGAAACAATATCGTTACGGCCAGTTGCATTTAAAAACAACATGTTTTTATAGGCAAGTGCCAAACTACCAAAGGTACCAAAGGTGCGTGTATGACGTAATGTTTGTTCTGCAGTTACTGTAGAAGCATTATTGATATTGTCCCAGCCTGGAAAATTAAAATTCATTCCATAGCCATAATCTCTTCTACGAACACGATTCACAATTTCATTACCGATCATCGCATCAAATACCAAATCGTCATTGATCTTCCAATTGTATGCTGCCGTACCCAAGGAGTTCCATTCTGTAACAGAGAAATGATAGTTTTCTACTTCCCCTTTACCGTTCGCATGGCCGTACCCCCAAAGGTCAGTATAATTAGAAGTATAAGAGTCAACCCCAGCCTGATATTTCAATGTTAATTTTTGATTTTCGCCCAAATTAGTAGCGTACTGACCAAATCCATTACCAAAGAAGCGTTGCGTATCTTCCGTAAATTTATTATGTTCTGTAGCCCAATAAACTCCATCAAAACCAGTTGTACCACGATAAGTATTCTGTTTCGTTGGATTATCTAGATAATACGAAGGTATACCCTTTAAATCATATGATGCTGGCGCCCCATATAAGGTCGCAATGATACCATTATTTGCCCCAGTTTGTTTTGAAATATGTGAATTCACATAATTACCCGTAAAACCCGTTGTCCATTTATCAGATAGTTTTGCTTCACCGGATAATTTTGCTGTATAACGATCCATACCTGTTGAAGGAACAATACCATTGGCATTGGTAGCGCCCAAAGACATCGCGTAACTTCCCTTGTCAAAACCTTGCATGATGTTAAAGGAATTATTGAAAGTGTTACCTATATTGAAGAAATCTTTTGCATTATTATAAACTTGTGGCGTAACCCAAGGATCCATTCCTGCATTTGCTCTTTGAGGAACATAATACATTCCTTCGTGCTTACCATATTTATTGGTGTAATCATTTACTGTATTACCTCCATATTTGGCATCATTTTTCAATTCTGGAATTGCAGGTCCCCATGATGTTGACGCCAAAGGCGAATATTCACCATTAATCCCTTGAGCGTATGTCGTTTGAAAATCTGGTAATACAGCTACTTTATCAAATGATACGTTTGAGTTGTAGGAGATCTGTGGTTTACCTTGTTTTCCTTTTCCGCTCTTCGTTGTAATGATGATCACTCCATTTGAAGCCCGCATACCATACAACGCAGATGCTGCTTGACCTTTCAAGATGTTGATACTTTCAATGTCATTTGGATCAATATCCAAACCTCTAGAAGAATAATCCGCACCTGAAACTGAATTACCTGTAGACACATCGGAAGTAGATGAAATTGGCAATCCATCAACAACGTATAAAGGAGAGTTATTACCAGTAAATGAGCGCGCACCCCGAATTGTAATATTGGCGGACGCCCCAGGCATACCCGACGAAGGCGTCACTTGTACCCCCGACACCTTACCCTGTAACGCAGTTGCCAAATTACTGTTGGCAGCTTCAGTCAGTTTATCTCCTTTTACTTCTTGCGTTGCGTAACTTAATGCTCGTTTTTGACGAGATTGCCCCATACCTGTTACAACAACTTCTTCCAATGCATTATTATGGTTATCCAAAGAAACATTGAATACCGCACTGTTGTTATTAACGATAATGGTTTTATCATCAAAACCAACGGAACGGAATACAACAACTTTACCCGCCGGGACATTTAAAGAATAATTACCATTAGCATCCGTTTGTGTTGCTTGATTAGTCCCTTGCACAACTACCGTTACCCCGGGTATTGCTTTACCGTCAGCAGATGTAACACGACCACTAATCTTTTTTTCTTGAGCGAATGCAACCGAAGTCAGAATCATACCGCCAACAAGAAAACTTAGTAATGTTTGTTTCATGTTTTAGTTAGTTAATTTTATTATTTTTCTAATCCTTTATTTTGATATAAATTATATCCGTTATTATAATCGTCTAAACATAAATTGTCTAGACAATAAACAACAAAAAGCATAACATGCTCTTGAAGTTCATTCAGTAACAGTTGAAAATATTATTGGAAAAGCAAGCCCAGGTAGATGCAGGGTCAATCCTTAGATAAATATCCAGCTGTAAAATTTGCTCTTTTCAGCATTTACAGTAAATAATAGTTAGTGCGATTTTTATTAGCGGTGTCAAATATATAAAGCCTAAGTTGCTTTTACAAGTTTTTTAACATAATCTCCAGAAAACAGAAAATACCGCAATAATAAGTTTACAATTTTACAAATTAATAGAAGAGAATCATTTTAGAATAAAAACTCTTTAAACAGATTACATGCAGAATTTTATACTGAATGAACTATAATTAACAAAATATTAATAATATTACAAAAAAAATTAACATGCTATATTATTATTCTTTTATATAAAAAAGATGATTAATTTATAATAATTCTAAACAGCAACATTAATAAAAGACTAATATTTATACACTATTTCTTATAATTATGTGCAAGGTTAATAATCCATTAAAAAAAATTTTCATAATAAACCAAAGTTACAACGAATCAAGCTTTAATTAGGAATAATACAAACCAAATGTAAATCAAAATATTATAAAAGATATTTATTTCCCTAAATGTAACATTTAAATAGAATTTACATTAAAAACCCTATTATAAACTACAAAAAAGTATATTGCACAATAGAATTAATTTTTATAAAAAAATGAAAAAAATTATCTATTTTGCCGTAAGCACACTCACTTTGAGTATTAGTTCATGCAGTAAAAATCTTGAACAAACATTACCTACAGATGGTATTGTAGTAAAAGCCAACACTCCTTCCCCTTCTCTGGATTGGAGTAATCTTTCTTCCTTTAAAAATGGTCCAAACCAAATTATTCCAGCCCCTTGGTCAGGCGGAGCCTCTAGAGCATTTCCGACAGATTACTTGAGTGATTACAAACCAGAAGATGGTTGGGTAATGTATTTTAACACAATTAATGAAAGTAAAGAAGTAGACGCACCTTACTTTGTCCTCTATAACAGATATAGAGGAATTATGAGAATTTATTATTATTTCATGCCTAAATCAGGAGTCGAAACAAGCCAAGTGACTTTTCAACTTGATTTAAAAGGTACAGAGAACAACTCGAATATTCTAAGTTTTGACAACCAGGAAACTATTGATTTCGGTACTAGACCTACAACAATATCAAAGGTACAACATGAGAAAATTTACCAAAGTGGGGCTTGGTACGCTGAAGAGTTTCAACTAGCATATGATCCTAGCTTAGAAAATAAGAGCTATACTACTAATCAATTGAGATGGAACATGTTTTCAACAAGCATCGATCAAGTTAATTTAGACGGAATACAAAAAGGGGAAATAAATGGTACTGTACAAACTCCCAAACCAACTACTAGTTTTCTTGGTCAACTGGTTTCAGGAGCCATTAATTTAGGAACTGGAGGAATAGGAACCTATGCTGCCGGAGCTAAAATTCTTGGAAATTTCTTTTCAAAAAGTTTTGGTCCAGTCAAGCTCGAAAACGTAAAAAAAGGTATAGAAGATGCTGCTAGTAAGAATTTAAAAACTGGTGGTTCAAGTATATTTAACGCTATGACTTCACTTGTTACTGGCGGTAATGGAGGAGGATTTTCGGAACAAAAAGTGAACCTAATAATGGACACTGAGATGCAATTAACTGGATCAATAAAACACGATCCCAATGGACTTTTCTCCACATCTCTTTTTATATCAGGGACTCAAGGACTCTCACAAGCCCCTGGCGATATACCTAACTATTCTGGCAAACTAGGGATTTTCAACATTTCTGCCAAACCGAAAATTATTGCCAAAGATTTTACACCTTCCTTGGAGCCACCTCGAGATGATGTAATGCAGAAGAAATATGCAGTTTCTTACACTGTGGACAAAGAATCGTTTCAGTTTATAACAAATCCTGATATAATTAACAACACGCTTTCAGGAGCAACAATACAAAATTATCAGGTCGAAGTTGTAACAGATGATTTGTCTGATATTGCTCCTTATGATTTTGAACAATCTCCTAGTACAATAGAATACATTGGGAGCACAAAAAAAGTAGTAACTGGATCATCGTTAATTTTTGCATTCTGGACGAGAACAAATCCCGGACCAGTTAAATTTCAAATCGGTGAGATTAACACATATATTAGAATTTCTTTCGATGTAGTGCCTAACAATGGAAAGCCTAAAACAACAATTGTTAAGACGTTTGAAGCAGATTTAGTTAACAATTTTTCCGGTATTTACTATCAATAATAACAAAAAAAAGACGCTCTACCTTCTCAGGCTGAGCGTCTTTCATATGCATATTAAATAAGTCTAAAGACGACTTATTTATTGTTATTTAATCGATGTATTCAAATTTGGTATAAGGCACCAAAACTGCAGGTATTTTAATTCCTTTTTCTGTTTGATTATTCTCCAATATCGCTGCCACAATACGTGGCAAAGCCAATGCCGAACCGTTCAATGTATGAGCCAACTGCATCTTTCCATCAGCATTTTTAAAACGGACTTTCAATCGATTCGCCTGATAAGTTTCAAAATTGGAAACGGAAGATACCTCTAACCAGCGCTTCTGAGCAGAACTATACACTTCCATGTCATAGGTCAATGCAGAAGTAAAACTCATATCTCCACCACAAAGGCGCAATACACGGTAAGGAAGCTCTAATTTCTGCAAAAGACGCTGTACGTATAAACTCATTTCTTCCAGCACTTCATAAGACTTTTCAGGATGTACAATCTGTACCGTCTCCACTTTGTCAAATTGGTGTAACCGGTTTAATCCACGTACATGTGCGCCATAAGAACCTGCTTCACGACGGAAACATGGTGTATAAGCACAATGTTTGATTGGAAACTGCCCTTCTTTTACAATCTCGTCTCTATAAATGTTGGTGACGGGAACTTCGGCTGTAGGGATCAAATACAGATTGTCGTTACCCACATAGTACATCTGTCCTTCTTTATCCGGTAATTGTCCCGTAGCAAATGCAGAATCTTCATTGACCAAAATGGGCACCTGTACTTCTTCGTATCCTTCTTCTGCTGCCTGATCCAAAAAGAAATTGATCAGTGCGCGTTGCAATTTAGCGCCTTTACCTTTATAAATAGGAAAACCCGCACCGGCAACTTTTACACCAAGCTCTAAATCAACAATATCATATTTGTTCAACAATTCCCAATGCGGCAATGCATCCTCCGACAAAGCCGGGATTTCGCCATGGTTCAAAACTACTTCGTTGTCCTCAGCACTTACACCTGCTGGAACGGATTGATGCGGTAAATTAGGTAATTGTACGATCTTCTCATTCAATTCGGCTTCAATGGTACCCAATTGTTCCAAAAGTTGCTTCACTTGCTCCTTATATCCCGAGGATTTGGATTTAACGGTTTCAGCTTCTTCTTTTTTTCCTTGGCGCATCAGATCTCCAATCTGTTTTGCCGCCGCATTAGCCTCTGCCGAAAGTGCGTCAGATTCCGATTGGATCTTACGGCGATCTTCATCTAAACTGATGATTTCGTCGACCAATCCAATTTCCTTGAAATGCTTGACAGCCAATCTTTCGATTACCGTATCCCTGTTCTCACGGATATAATTTAATTGCAACATAATATAAATGTGTTATTTAAAATAGTGAACAAACTTAGATAAATTTGCCTTTATTTACAAGCAATTTTATTCCTAAAGCACCATCCAAAAGGCTTTTTGACTGCTTTACGGCGCTCTATTTCCATCACACCGCACCGGCTAACATCCAGCAGGCTATGGAAGACTAGTCCTCCATGGTATCGATTTTTACAACCCATGATCCATAAAAAGAGCGTATCCATTAGGCACCTAATCGATACGCTCTACAATTCGATCTATACGACAAGCTTGTGATAAGATTCAACCTGACGAACTCATTGTGATGTACATTTGCTAAGCAATGCTTACTTCATCGCATAAATAAACATCCTGAATAGCATGTAATAATGCGACGGCTTCATTCATTGGCTTTTGGAAAGCCTTACGGCCAGATATCAACCCTGTACCGCCTGCACGCTTGTTGATAACCGCAGTTTTTACAGCTTCCTGGATATCATTCTGTCCCGAGGCCCCACCAGAATTGATTAAGCCAGCCCGACCGGCAAAGCAATTAAGTACCTGGTAGCGGCACAAATCAATAGGATGATCGGAAGAAAGCTGCGTATACATGCGTTCATCCAGCTTTCCATAACTACTTTTACCCATATTCAATGCTTTAAAGCCACCGTTCAATTCGGGTAGTTTTTGCTTAATAATATCCGCTTTGATCGTTACGCCCAAATGATTGGCCTGTCCAGTCAGGTCTGCAGCTAAATGATAATCTTTATCACCTACTTTAAACGCCGAGTTGCGCAGATAACACCACAACACAGTGGCCATCCCCAAAGAATGTGCTTCCTCAAATGCTTTTGCAACTTCGATAATCTGACGGTCTGATTCCTCAGATCCAAAATATATGGTCGCCCCTACCGCAACTGCCCCCATATTCCAGGCTTCGCGAATTGTTCCGTACAGGATCTGGTCGGCTCGATTGGGATAAGTCAATAGTTCATTATGATTGATTTTAACCAGAAACGGAATCTTGTGCGCATACTTTCGGGCAACGGCTCCTAAAACACCAAAGGTAGATGCCACGGCATTGCAATTTCCTTCCAAAGCTAGCTTGACAATATTTTCCGGATCAAAATACTGCGGGTTTGGTGCAAAGGAAGCTCCCGCACTGTGTTCGATTCCCTGATCCACAGGCAATATCGAAAGATAGCCAGTATTGGCTAACCGTCCCGTTCCAAAAAGTTGCCCCAAACTCCGCAAGACCTGCGGGCTACGATCACTCGAAGTATAGACCTGATCGATAAAACTTGCCGCCGGTAGGTGAAGCATTGATTTGGAAACTGCGGGTCGATCGAATTCTAACAAATAACTCGCTTCAGCACCTAAGTGTGCTTGAATTTTTTCAATGTATTGCATAATGTATTCTTAGCATTTATTATAAATAGAACTTCAAAAAGCACAGAATGTTTTAACATTGAATATAGCAAAAAAAACTTAACTTTGACCATGTTATATTTAGTTCCAACACCTATTGGCAATCTGGAGGACATGACGTTCCGTGCGATCAATGTCCTGAAAGAAGTGGACCTCATCTTAGCAGAGGATACAAGGACCAGCGCTCCGCTTTTGAAGCATTTTGGAATCGACAAAAAAGTATTTGCGCATCATCAGCACAATGAACATAAAGCGGTATCTGAAATCATTAAATTCCTGAAAGAAGGGCAAAACATTGCTTTGATTTCGGATGCAGGGACACCGGCAATCTCAGATCCGGGATTTTTGCTGGTACGTGAGGCCATCAAAGAAGGGCTCGAAGTGCAGTGCTTACCAGGAGCAACAGCTTTTGTACCTGCCCTTGTCAATTCGGGGCTTCCCAATGACCGTTTTTGCTTTGAAGGTTTTCTACCCGTAAAAAAAGGAAGGCAAACGCGCTTAAAAGCTTTGGCAGAGGAAAAAAGAACGATGATCTTCTACGAGTCGCCACATCGTATTCTCAAAACCATCGAAGAATTTATCACAGTTTTTGGCGCAGAAAGACAAGCTTCGATATCGCGCGAACTAAGCAAACTCTATGAAGAAAATGTTCGCGGAACATTAACTGATTTAAAATTACACTTTGAAAACAATCCGATTAAAGGAGAATTTGTATTTTGTGTAGCAGGATTGGAATAAATTTTGACAATCTTTAGGTATTAAAAAGTATTTGACATGAACATGGAACAATTTGCACAGGACGGGCAGGACATAAAAATCATTGAAAAATTGGTTACTAAAGTCCAAGATATGCTTACTCCAGGGGAAAAAATAGATTATATTGCAGTTCAAAAGAAACCTGCAGTTACTATTTTACCAGATAGTATCACCATCAGTAATAAGCGCATATTTATGTGCGAATTTACTAAACTGGGTCTGGCTACTGATTTTGAAATATTCGGTTGGCAAGATATCAAGGATATTGCCTTTAAGGAAGAAATATTCGGTTCAAAAGTTACGGTTATTCCATTTACGGGCGAAAATTTAAGCATAGACTATATCCCTAAAGTTCAGGCTAGGAAATTGTATCAATATATTAAAGCCGCCCTTGAAAACTATAAAAAAGCGGAATTGGCGGCCGAAAAAGAAAAAATAGTTATTGCTCCAACGGTTGCGAAGGAAGTGATTGTCGAACGACCAGAAAATAATACGCCTGTTCAGCCAGCATTTACAGCTCCGGCTGCTCCACAATCTTATGGGTCGGCTCAGCCAACTCCGCCGGCGTCAATTCAACCTCAACAACCGATCGGATCTACCCCTGCTGTTCCTCCAGTTTCGGCAGCTCCTATCGCCCCACCAGCTGCCGCAAAAGAAGAGGAAGATGATGAAATTACCTTAAAGCTCAAAAAATTAAAAACACTCTTCGACAAACAATTAATTACCCAAGAGGAATACGAGAGCAAAAAGAGAGAAGTTTTATCCAGTTTATAATCATAAATGGAAGAAAATATATAGTGAAAAACAACTATCTACTGGCACTTTTAAGTGCCTTTTTATTGTGGTTCGGCTGGCCTCCAATCCCTTATTCCAGTCCATTGCTATTTGTTGGGTTTGTTCCACTACTAATTGCTGTGGAAAACATTATCCGCAATGAAACATTCAAAAGAAAAGGTCGTAAAGTATTTCTTACAGCGGGACTCACGGCTGTTATTTGGAACACGGCTTCCATTTACTGGGTATACAACTCTATTTCAGCAGTGATGCCACCTTTTGCAGCTGTTGTCATCAGTCTGATCCCTTTTTGTCTTGGCGCCGCTTTAATGGCGCTGGCTTTCAGGCTATATGGGCAATTACGACGCAAAACGAACATCCTGTTATCCCTTTTCGGATTAATGGGATTCTGGATAAGCTATGAATTTCTACACGAATCCTGGGATTTAGCCTTCCCGTGGATGACTTTAGGCAATGGTTTCGCAAGTTTCCACCAATTGATCCAATGGTACGACATCACAGGGGTCTATGGCGGAACAATATGGATCTGGCTCGTCAATATCTTGGTATTTACACTTTACCTCAATGGAAAAGGACTTTATCCCATCAAACGTAAGATTGTCCCGATTGCCTCTTTGGCGACTATATTGTTGGTTCCCAGCGCCTACTCACTGATACGTTACTTCAACTACGAAGAACATCAGAATCCCGCGCAGATTGTTGTTGTTCAACCGAATATTGACCCTTATATTAAATTCCATTTAAGTCCCGAGGAACAATTAAACACCTTATTCTCCTTATCAAATTCAGTCGCCAAACCCAATACGGAGTTTTTTATCTGGCCTGAAACTGCACTTTCACAGAACGGCGATTTTGACGAGGAAAACTTTAGAGAAACCTATTCTTACCAGCGCATTTTAAAATTTTTAGATCAATATAAAAATGGCAATGTACTTTCAGGTATTGAAAGTTATCAGTTGTACAACTATTCCAAAACACCTACTGCACGTGAAATAGCACCCAATGTTTACCAGGATAATTTCAATGCTGCAACATTGATCGATTATTCCTCCAAACTTCAGTTTTACCATAAGTCCAAACTCGTGCCTGGCGTAGAACAAATGCCTTTTGGCGCAGCGATGAACTTCCTGAAACCTTTATTTAAAGCGTTCGGCGGTACGACAGGTGGCTATGGAAAACAGGCTGAGCCTTCGGTATTTTATGCCCAAAGCGGTATTGGTGCCGCACCCGTAATCTGTTATGAATCCATCTGGGGCAATTATGTTTCCCAATATGTCAAAAAAGGCGCTCAGTTTATTGCGATCATCACCAACGATGGCTGGTGGGGCAATACTTCGGGTAAAGACCAGCATTTACAGTATGCAAAACTGCGTGCGATTGAAAACAGGCGCTGGGTTGCCCGATCGGCAAATACAGGGATTTCAGGCTTTATCAATCAACGTGGCGATATTGTACAACAGACTAAATGGTGGCAGCCTGCAGCCCTAAATCAGGAAATTAATTTAAATGAAGAAATTACTGTCTACACGCAAGCAGGTGATATTGCTGCCTATTTGGGCCTGGCGCTCGCAATGGGCGGACTTGTGATACTCATCGTGGTCCGACGAAAAAAAGAACTTATCTAAATTGAAAAGTAGCGCCAAACTGAAATAGTGACTTGGCGCTATTTTTCTGTATTAGAGCGGAAAAGCATTAGTCCTATACCTTCTCCGGCAAAAAGCCTAATTCTAATGAGACCCCGGCACGCCAACGCCTATCAGCTATAATTAGGAAAATAAAATGATAAAAATAAGTCATTTAATACCTTTAATTTACTTTGGAGATTTGTAATTTTGCAGCATGCAAGTATATTTTGATAATGCAGCGACTACAGCCTTAGATCCTGAAGTAATAAAAGTAATGGTGGATGTGATGAACAATAACTTTGGAAATCCATCTTCTATCCATAGTCACGGACGACAAGTAAAAACAATTGTAGAAAAAGCACGTAAAACGATTGCCAATCTACTTCATGTATCTCCAGCAGAGATCTTCTTTACATCGGGTGGAACCGAGGCCGACAATATGGCCATTGTTAGGTCAATCGCCGACTTTGGGATAACCCATGCCATCACCTCACCTATTGAGCACCATGCCGTATTACATACCTTAGAAGAACTTGAAAAAGCCGGTAAGGTGCACCTCGACTTATTGGAAGTTGACGAGAAAGGTAATTTAAATCTCAACCAACTGGAAGAACTTTTAAGTACCAATCCGCGTACGTTTGTTTCCATTATGCATGCCAATAATGAGATCGGAAATCTCAACGATATTCAACATATCTCCGAGTTATGTCAAAAGTATAATGCGATATTCCATTCGGACACGGTACAGACCATGGGGCATTATCCACATGATCTTGGTAGCCTCAAAATAGATTTTATAACAGGGGCTGCACATAAATTCCATGGCCCAAAAGGGGTTGGTTTTCTTTACATCAATGCGAATAACAAGATTAAACCGTTAATCTATGGTGGAGCGCAAGAACGCAACATGCGTGGTGGAACAGAAAATGTCTATGGAATAGCGGGTCTTGCCAAAGCTTTAGAACTTGCCTATGAGCACATGGAAGAACACCACGCTTATATTCAAGGACTCAAATCTTACATGATCGACGAGTTGCAGAAAGCAATCCCCGAGATTGATTTTAATGGTGTTATTGAACCGGAAAAATCACTGTATACCGTACTGAATGTTTCTTTCCCTTGCAGTGACCTTGCCGACATGCTTTTATTCAACCTGGATATTGCGGGTATATCCTGCTCTGGTGGCAGCGCTTGCAGTTCAGGAACAGATATAGGCTCGCATGTATTGGGCGCTATAAAATCCAGCTCGGAACGACCTTCAGTTCGTTTTTCATTCTGCAAGCATAACACCAAAGAAGAAGTTGACTTCGTCATAGCAACGTTAAAAGAACTTTGCTCTAAAAACAACTAATATTTTAATAGTTGACAACAGACAACGAATAAAATCGCTCAATGTAGCGCTAATTAAAAATTCAAGCAAGAATTCTTAATTAGCTCTACATTGAGTTAGATAAGTTTAATCTTGATCCAACGCGTTATCAGAGCCGCAAGCTGGAGTGAGAGGACTTCCTCATCCAACAGTAAGTTACACGGCATATTTGTATTCGCTGAACCGTTCTGGATACATCCCCCCCCATTTTCGACAACTACCATAATTACCTGAACTTATACTTCCTCAACTTATACGGCATCCTAACAACTTAAACCTAAGAACAATTTTCAATCAGTTTTTAGACAGTAATTAGTCACTCCTTATTCAGTTTATACTGAGCAAGCACTGAACAAGCACTGAACAAACACTGTTAAAAGAGCCTATTTGATCCTAACTTGCTACGATTAAAAATTAAAAAGAAGAAGGGAAGAAAACTTTCAGTATAATCTCAATTTAAAGATTGTAATACTGGGAAAAGTGAATAATTTCAAAAAAATAAAAAAGCCGAAAATAGATTCGGCTTTTTCATTCTTCATACATCTTTTATGCTAGATTCAATTTTTTGTCAAAACATAATATTTGGAAATATCTCCCGTAATGTCATTTCCGGAAAGATCCAACTGACTGAGTATCCGATTTCCTAATTTGAACTTATAGTCAACGCCGTCCAGTGTAATGATGTTGCCATCCAATTTCCATTTTCCTTCACGCATAAACACATCATCACTTTTATTAAGGTATTTAGATGAATATTGGTAGGTGTTGTCAGCATGCAATGAAATAAGTGTTTCTATACCATCACAATCCGCACAAGGCATGACACCTTTGTATTCACCAATCACTACTTCCGCCTTATCCCTACCTTTTAGGTCCTGTAAATTATCTTTATAGACCGCAACACTTTGTTTGGGATTATCACATCCCACCATTCCAATTGTCAACAACAAACCCACAATCCAAATAAACCTTTTCATCTCATTCCAAATTCAAAAAAATCAGCATCTAACAGTTACACCAATAAATTCATAACAAATTAAATACCAAAAATTTAGAAAAGATTAAAAATCATCTTCATCCTCATCTGTCAAGAAGGACAATGCACCTTGTAACTCGCCCAAAGCATGGAAATTACGCGTCTTGCGAGCGATCTCAATTCCGGATCTATAGGTAGCAATCGCGGACTCCTGTTTATTTAATTTTTCGTACAATTTACCCAAATGATAATACGTTCCTACATAATCCGGATTCGTATGTACTAAATTCTCGAATCTCAACATAGCCTCTTGTTCATCTTCCTGCTTGAGATATTCAGCTGCAATTGCATATTTTAAAAAAGGATCTTCGGGGCTCTCCTTCAAAAATTCATTCAGTTGATCCAATCGTGTCGACATATCTTTTTTCTTTCAAACTTAGACAAATTGCATTTTATATGCAATTTAATTGTATATCCCCTTAAATAATCCCCCTTCTCTCCATGCCGTACAAAAGCCTTTTATAAACAGGTCCCCCGAGTGCGCTGCGATGCTTTCTAAAATTACTATGCTAGCATATAAAATGACAATTTACTGACGCAATAAATCCAATGTCAAAAACCGGCTATTTAAAATAAAAAATTACAAAAAAGACAACAAAACACCTAAATATCATATCACATCAAAAAAATACATATAAATAACTAATAAAATTAAAAATTCATCAAAATCAAAAGTCCACTCTTTAACAGAATTTAAAACGCCTTAGCGCTTTTTAATTGAAAGAAAATATGGTAAGTTTGAGTAAAACCAATCGTATATGAAAATATTAGTTTGTATAAGTAATGTCCCTGACACTACATCCAAAATCACTTTTACAAATGACAACACTGCATTTAATACAGCTGGTGTACAATTCATTATAAACCCTTATGATGAAATTGCTTTATCCAAAGCAGTTGAGTTGGCTGAAGGTGGAAAAGGAACCGTAACTGTCATCAATGTGGGCGATGCATCGACAGATGCAACCATTCGAAAAGCATTGGCAATTGGCGCAGACAACGCTGTACGGATTAACGCCGCTCCACGCGATGCTTGGTTTGTTGCTAATCAGATAGCAAAGTATGCCAAAGACAATGCATTTGACTTAATTTTAACTGGCCGCGAATCCATTGACTATAACGGTGCTCAAGTGGGGGCAATCGTAGGAGAACTGCTGCATATTCCTTCTGTTTCCATTGCCAAAAAAGTTGACATTGCGGGCGACGCAGTCACAGTTGAGCGCGAGATTGAAGGTGGAAAAGAAGTATTGACAGCAAAGCTACCAATCGTCATTGGTACAGCAGAAGGTGTTGCCGAGCCAAAAATACCTAATATGCGTGGTATTATGAGTGCGCGGACCAAACCATTGGATGTGCTGGAACCTTCCGCTATAGACGTTCTTGAACACATTGTCAGCTATGAGACACCAGCTCCGCGCGGTACGGTCAAACTTGTTGACGCTGCCGAGGTAGAAAAATTAGTTTCTCTTCTTCACGACGAAGCCAAAGTTATTTAATCTTTAAACGCTAAAACACCATGTCTATACTCGTATATGTAGAAAATACCGATGGAAAATTCAAAAAATCTGCTTTTGAAGTTGTTTCTTATGCAAAATCCATCGCCGATAACATACAGACTGATCTTGTTGCGATTTCAATTGGAAATGTCGCCGGAGACGAACTTGCCAGCTTGGGCAAGTACGGGGCTTCCAAAGTATTAAATGTCGACAATGAGCGACTCGCTTCTTTTGTAAACCAAGCGTATGCAAGCATCATTGCTGAGGCCGTAAAAAGTACCGGTTCAAAAATACTTGTGCTGTCCAACTCATTCTCGGGCAAAGGACTCGCTCCACGTATTGCAGCCAAATTAGAGGCTGGTCTGGCCGATGGCGCACTCGAATTGCCGAAAATCAATGGCGACAAACTGACTGTCAAAAAAACAGCGTTCTCCAATAAAGCGTTCGCTACACTCGAACTATCCTCGGATATAAAGGTCATCGCACTAAGTCCAAATGCATATGAAACAAAAGAGACCGGTGGTAGCGCAACTGTCGAAACTTTTGCTCCGAATATTGACCAAACAGATTTCACAACGATGGTCAAAGAGATTGTTCGAGCAACAGACAAAGTTTCCCTGCCGGAAGCTGAAATCGTCGTCTCTGCAGGCCGTGGTTTAAAAGGACCTGAAAACTGGGGTATGGTGGAAGAACTTGCAGACGTCCTCGGTGCCGCTACAGCATGTTCAAAACCCGTATCCGATGCAGGCTGGCGCCCGCACTCGGAGCACGTGGGCCAGACAGGTATTGTTGTTAGCCCCAATCTATACATTGCTATCGGTATATCCGGAGCAATACAGCATTTGGCGGGAGTAAGCTCTTCTAAAACAATCGTTGTCATCAATAAAGATCCAGAAGCACCCTTTTTCAAAGTGGCCGATTATGGAATTGTAGGCGATGCTTTCGACGTTGTTCCGAAATTAACGCAGGCATTGAAGGCTTACAAAGGTATTTAAAGCTTTCATCCGATATATTCTCCCCATTTATCCAAAATGAATGGGGAGTTTTTATTTGTTATAATTGCATATAAAAGCAAATTTATCTAAGTTTGTAGACCGCTTTGGAATTAAAATGAAGAAAATCAGATTAGATATCGTTGGTTTATCCTATAGTCAAACGCAATCTGGGGCTTATGCTCTTGTATTGGGAGAAGTGGAGGGCAACAGAAGATTGCCCATCATTATCGGCAGCCACGAGGCTCAAGCTATTGCTATTCGGATAGAGAAAATGATTCCTAGTCGTCCGCTGACACACGACCTATTTCAATCTTTTGCAGATTCTTTTGGTATTAAACTCATTGAAGTACTGATCTATAATCTGATTGAAGGGATATTTTATGCTAAAATTATCTGTTCCGACGGCAACAAGATTGTCGAGATTGATGCCCGCACATCCGATGCCGTTGCACTGGCTGTACGGTTTGAAGCTCCGATCTATGCCTACGAATTTATTATGTCCTCTGCTGGAATTATCATTGAGGGGCATGAGTTTGCATTTTTGGAAAACCTAGACAAATCCAATAAAGTTCAGGATCCAAGTGTTGTTGAGGTCGAAGAAAAAACACCTTCAAAATCCCCACAAAATCCTTTCTCCTCGTTGACAGATGAGCAACTGGAGCAAGCACTTAATCAGGCATTGACCGAAGAAAACTACGAGCAGGCTGCATTGATTAGGGATGAGATTTCCAAAAGAAAATAACTCCTTTCATTAAAGCGAAACAAAAATTTTAAATAACATCGATTTATGTCTATTAAATTAAGATTGACCATTATGAGCTTCTTTCAGTTTTTTGTCTGGGGAGCATGGTTGATTACAATAGCAAACTATTGGTTTGGCACAAAACAATGGGATGGTACACAATTTGGAGCTATTTTTGCAACCATGGGGATCGCTTCTTTATTTATGCCTACCCTGATGGGAATTATCGCCGATCGTTGGATAAATGCCGAAAGATTATATTTTATTCTTCACTTATGTTATGCGGGTGTTTTATTCTATTTACCTCAGGTAAATGATCCAAACACCTTTTTTTATGCGATGCTTGCGGCAATGTGTTTTTATATGCCGACTTTGGCCCTATCCAACTCCATTGCGTATACGGCATTGAATGAAAATAACTACGATTTGGTCAAGGCATTCCCGCCTATCCGGGTTTTCGGAACGATAGGTTTTATCGTTGCCATGTGGATCACCAATTTAACTGGCAACAAGGCCACAGCTTATCAATTTTATATCGCCGGAACCGCAGCTTTGGCCTTAAGTCTCTATGCTTTTACATTACCTAAATGTCCACCGAAGAAGTTACAACAGGAAGATGCTTCCTGGACACAGCTATTAGGCTTGGAAGCATTTAAACTTTTTGGAAATTATAAAATGGCATTATTTTTTATTTTTTCCATGTTCCTAGGTGCCGCACTCCAATTGACCAATGCCTACGGTGATGTGTTTTTGGATGAATTTAAATTCTACCCTAAATTTTCAGAATCTTTCGTTGTGAAATATTCGACCATCATTATGTCGATTTCGCAGATATCCGAAACACTTTTTATTCTTGCTATTCCATTTTTCCTCAAAAGATTCGGTATAAAAAAGGTCATGCTGATTTCGATGTTTGCCTGGGTATTACGTTTTGGATTATTCTCATTTGGTGACCCAGCAGGCGGCCTTTGGATGATTGTATTATCCTGCATCGTCTATGGTATGGCATTTGACTTCTTTAATATCTCAGGTTCTTTATTTGTTGAAACCTCAACAACATCAAGCATACGCAGCTCGGCACAAGGCTTATTTATGATGATGACAAATGGTTTCGGTGCCGTTGTAGGCAGTTTTGCATCGGGTTGGATCATTGACCATTACTTTACCAAAAGTTTTCAAAACAGCAAGGATCTCGCACACTATCTGGATACAACAATCGATAATACCCATTTTCTACATTTCCTGCAGGAAAAGAGTATTTCCATATTACCTGACGGCATGTTAAGTGGTAATCTCATGCTAAAAGACTGGCATGATATCTGGCTTGCATTTGCCATCTATACCTTGGTTATAGCAATCTTCTTTGCTGTATTCTTTAGACATAAACACGAACGTGAACCGCTAAACTCAAAATAACCGAAAGCCGCTAATTGCGGCTTTTTGTATATTTGTAACATGCAAAGCACAGCAACGGAATTATTCAAAGATTCCCAATCCTACATCTATAACTGGACATTTCAATGGATTAAACAACTTGGTCTTGATAATCAGGGAAGCCACTTTGTTAACTCGATCCTTTTACTCTTACTGGTTATCCTGTTTTTGATCGTCATTGACTATTTCACCAAAAGAACGTTACTCCTGTTAACAATCAAAGCCATCAGGCGAAGCACAAATCGCTTTGATGATCTATTGATCCGCAATAAAACGCTGAAACTTATTGCTCATTTTGTTCCGATATTAGTGGCACAATATATCATGCCCATTATCTTCATGGGTTTTCCAACCTGGAAAGAAAATAGCAATAAAGTACTTGACATAGCAACGACCGTAGTCAGTTTACTGATTATTCATTCGCTTCTGAAAAGTTTACGGGACATGCTGCGCATGAAAAAATCTTTTGCCGACAAGCCCCTGGAAAGTTATTTACAGGTCTGCCAGATTATCCTATTATTTATCGGTGGGACGATCTGCTTTTCGATATTGACAGGAAAATCCCCTTGGTCCTTCTTACTATCCTTGGGTGCCGCGTCAGCAATCTTGATGTTGGTATTCAAAGACACGATACTGGGATTTGTTGCCAGTATACAAGTTTCGGCCAATGACTCCATCCGTGTAGGCGATTGGATAGAAATGCCTAAATATGGCGCCGATGGAACTGTCAAAGAGATTAACCTCAATAATGTGAAAGTACAGAACTTTGATAAGACCATTACGACGATACCAACGCATACGCTCTTATCGGATTCTTTCAAAAATTACAGGGGCATGCAGCAATCGGGCGGGCGGCGCTTAAAGCGGGCCATAAATATCAAAATTTCCACGATCCGTTTTTTGGAAAATGAAGAAATTGAAAGGCTCAAAAATATACAGATTCTGCGGCCTTATATCGAGGAGCGTGCCAAGACAATTGACCAATTCAACACGGAACAGCAGATAGATCAATCAAGTCCCATAAACGGTCGCAAAATGACCAATTTAGGGATGTTCAGAGCTTATACACTCACCTATCTACGACAGAATCCCAATATTCACAAGACCATGCCCTTGATGGTGCGTCAACTTGCTTCAACCGAACACGGTGTTCCGGTCGAACTTTATTTCTTTGTAAATGATATCCGCTGGGAATATTACGAAGGAATTGTTTCGGATATATTCGACCACTTATTTGCTGCAACAAAATACTTCGACCTGGAGATCTTTGAAAATCCGGCATCAGATGATTTCCGGCAGGTTATCCGACAACAAAACCTTCATGACTTCGCAGACCAACAGCAATAAAAGCGAACTGAAAGTTCTGTCTGACCAATATCATCAGACACTCTAAAAAAAACGCTACGCAACTAACATTCATATATCAGGTTAACTACCCAACAAAGCTTGTGGCTGTAAACCGTATAAAGGGTACAAACAGATCATAGTAGTAGGATTTAAATTTTGGCAACATCATTTAAAGTGAAAGGTCTAAAAACAGTGAAAGGTAATCTGGGGAGATTACCTTCACTTTAAAAACAAACTAAATTTTCAGACGTGTTTCACAACAGATCTACACATTAACCCTAACTCTTTATGAATCAAAAATTACTCTACACAAATATAGGATGGTTATGTTAAGTGCATCTTAAGCTATCTTTAAACTTAAAACAACTCTACAACCGGTTATTTATCTCACCTCAATAGTCTTCGTTGCTAGGTGTACTCGGTTGAAAAGATCAACAGCCTGAACCTCAATCTGATATTTACCAGCTTTTAATTTGGGCAAATTAGCCGTCCACAAATGACTGGATTTTTCAGGGTTTGAAGGTCTACGCGTATTCTTTAATTCAGTTGCTGTATCGTACTTAGCCAAAGAATTTAGAAACGCTGGATCGTTTTCATTGACAAAATCCATTTCCTTCCATTCGCCCTGATTGATTCTATACCTTACCTTGTCACCTTCCCTTCCAATAAAAAAATTAGCGTATATCGGATATCTCTTTGTGTATTTTTCTGGAACGACCGAAGCTCCATATAAATCGATCTGATACGTTGCCGGCTTACCGACAACCTTATAATCAAAACTGTATTGGTTGCCCTCGATTTTTAAAATGGCATAGCCTTTTGGTGTACCGTCCCGCATCGTAGAAACAGGAATTCCTTTTTCATTCAACTCGCCCGAATACCAGTCGCCCGATGTTGTACCTACATTATATTCGTGATGTGGCTTTTCTTGCTTCCACCCGTCCTTTTGTCCATAAAAATATTGGCGCTGAAAGTGTGTATGCGCTGACAAAGACAAGGTATGCTTAAATGGAGCCAAAATATCGAACAGACGTTGTCTATCTTCATTACGAAAGACATCCGAGTTTTGATGATATAAAGGAATATGAAATGCCAATACAATCAATTTATCTTTAGCTACGTTTTTTAAGTCATTTTCCACAAAATCAAGCTGATCTTTACGGAATCCACCCAAATAACCTTTTCCTGTCCGTGGATTCGGATAAATGATATTATCAAGAATGATAAAATGTGTATTCCCATAGTTGAACGCAAAGTTATTGGGACCAAAAGTCTGCTCGAACGATTCATCGGAGAGGCTATCCTCTTTGGCATCATAGTTCATATCGTGGTTTCCCATCACATTATACCACGGCAGCCCCATCGTTGAAATTACCGATTTATACTTTGGCTGTAGTAAAAGATCGTCTCCCACTAAGTCACCTAAGCTGATACCGAATTTCGCAATTGTCTTATCCGAAATCTCATTGATCACACCATTTTTGAAATAGGCTAGTTCTTCCTCCGTATAGGCTTGTGGATCACCAAAGACAAAAGCTGAAAAGTTAGGATCTTCATCTTGTTGGTACAATGCAAAATTTACAGCAGCCGGTATTTTTCCTGTAGCAGCAACAGCCGGGTATTTTGAAGCTGGACTACCGTTTAACTTATGGATATAATAAAATTTTGGATGGTTATATTCATCCAAAGGCAAAGCGTAGCCTGAAGGTTTAACCACGAAAATGATGTTGTCATTTCCAACAGGCAACTGATAATTACCATCTTTATCGGTTGTCGTCACCTCACGCCCGTTACTAACAGCAACGGAGGCAACGCCTCTTTCGTTTTTATCCAATTTTCCGTTTTTGTTTACGTCAAGATAAACTTTTCCTTTCGCAAAATCTTGGGCCTGCACCGCGTTTACGAATGCCCAGGAAATTGCTAATGCCAAAAATGCTTTCATATGAAATTTTGTTTTGGCGCTAAAGTATTCGATTCACGTTAAGGGAATATAAAGAGAACATCAAGAATTTATCAAAAAACAGAAAGAACGATTTACCATCAATGTAGTAATTAACCCATATTTAAAGTATACCGACAGGGATATCGCACATCCTTCCTATGGTTTCATCCAAATGAGCCCCCTTCAGGTCCCTATTAACTCCCTATTCCCTCCTATTAGTATGTATATGTTGTTCGCTGATAAATCCATCTTCTTACCCTTGCTCCCAGACGAATATTGGGCACAAAAAAAGAGAAACCAATTGCTTGATTTCTCTCTTTACCCTTAGGGTTTATTTCTTAACTATCGGGCTTGCGCGGTAGCCAACATACGGTTGACTTCATCGATCATTGATTTTGCTGCGTCGTGCATACGCGGGTTGCCTGCAAAATCTGCATCTAAAGTAATATGCTTGGACTTATCTTTATAGTTGAACTCTAAATAAAAACGGGGAACTTTAGAATGTGTTGAATCCTGCTGCCATTCAGGACCAGTCATATCGGTATCCAAGTTCCAAAAGCCGAGCTCCATTGCTTTGCGGTGCAGGTACAACAAATCGTCTTTTGTAAATTTTACAGTATCGGTAATTAAAGAATCTTTTTTGTCTAAATACTTATAGATGCGTGTTTTTGAATTGTATTCGTTGACCATGTGATTCGGTTCGCCGTATTTGAATTCAATGGATTCAAAATCAGCAAAACGAAAAGGGGCATTTTTGATCATGTTACTATAGTAATAAACACAATACATCAAAAACGGCACAATAATACAAAGGCCCAAAAAAATCTTCTTACTCTTTATTGTCATTTCTATAAAATTTTGACAAAAATAAGGATTTATATAGGGTATAAAAGTTTATATCAAGATATGACATAAAACCTACATGAAATTCACGCATTTAGATATTCGGAGAGCCCGCGTCAACAAAGGTCTTAGCATACCAGCTGTCGGAAAGATCAGAGATGATAACACCTTTCCGTGTCGAAACATGAACAAACTTATTATTATGCAGGTATACACCTACATGATCTATCCCATTTCGTCCGAAAGAAAAAAACACCAGATCTCCTTCTTCAAGTTTATCTACCTTTTTTCTTTTTACTATTCCTTCCATGTCACGCGAAGTCCGGGGCAAATTCCCTTTATATACTTCAATATAGAGCAGATTAACAAATCCCGAGCAATCTACCCCCGATTTGGTCTGTCCACCCATACGATGCGGTATGCCCATCCAATCGTCAATAAATGAATAAAGGTGTGGATTTAGTTTTTTTGTACTCACATTGAGTAAGTCTGCATAATTGTCAAGTCGGGATCCGGAAAAGGTTTTTCCGCGCGCTGAGCTCGCATCTGTCAAAACAACGCCATTGGAAGAATGTGTGTTGGAGCTAAGTACCTTTTTCTTCGTTGAACAACTGCTCAAAAATAGAACTGCACCTAAAAAGAAGATAAAATAAGATCTGACACTCATGCTGTTCGATTTACGTTCTTGCTTAACAAACTCACTTGCCTAACAAACTTAATTAAATTGCTGTTTATATCCAATAAATCTGCCCACTTCTAAAAAACAATTTACTCCTATGACCTCGGCTATAAAGCCATCCCCGCAACATGTTACGACGAACAGCAATGTTTCCAGTCAATGAATTTCACCTGTTGGATGCATTTACTCCTTACTGTAAAGCTTGTCCCCGAAGATTGCTTTTCTTGATAAGAACGTCAGATAAGAAAAAGAATTGTTCAGAAATCGTAACTTTGACGCCTAATTTATTTGAGAATGGAAAAATTAAAAGGTGCATTAGCTGTCTTTTTAGGTGCGAGTAGTTTTGGGATACTATCAACGTTTGTTAAAAAAGCCTATGGTAAAGGGTTGACTTTAGGAGAGGTAACGGGAATTCAGGTATTGTTTGGCATGCTTATCCTGTGGCTTATCTATATTGTCATCAAACTCTTTTCTGCAAAGTCATTTCACTCTTCAAGCAAGAAATCTTCATGGATCAAGATATTAATCAGTGGTACCTCTACCGGTTTGGTGAGTATCCTCTATTACAAATGTGTGCAGCTTGTTCCGGCTTCGTTGGCCATTGTGCTGTTGATGCAGTATATCTGGATCGGTGTCCTGATTGAATTTATCTTTTTCAAGGCAAAACCTTCAAAAAACAACTTGATTGGCATCGGCATTGTACTCATTGCAACATTATTAGCGACTGGACTTATTGAAAAAGGCGTACAACACCTCAACTTAACAGGTGTCTTATTTGGTCTTTTAGCGGCGACAGCCTATTCGGTCTTCATGATCGTGAATGGCCGTGTCGGCAATGACTATCACCCCATTCAAAAAAGTGCTATTATGGTAACGGGGGCCTGTATCATGGTCTTTACCTTATTTCCGCCTGCTTATTTATTGAATGGTCAATTTGATGGTAACTTTCTCTATTTCGGTTTGATCCTTTCTCTATTTGGCACAGTCATCCCGCCTTTACTATTTGCCTACGGCTTACCTAAAACGGGCTTTTCCTTAGGGGGAATATTGAGTTCGGCGGAGTTACCAGTAGCCACCTGTATGTCATTTTTTATACTTCATGAAAGTGTATCCACGATACAATGGCTCGGGGTACTTATGATCTTGGGTACCGTCATCTGGTTGAACGCAGCAAAGAGCAGTGCTCATTAGGGGGCAATCAATAGGAAAATTAGGAAATCCCTTTAACGAAAAAAGGCAATCTTACTAGAGAAGATTGCCTTTTTTGTATGTTATAAATCTTAATATGATATCCTTAAAAAAATTAATGTGTCAGTGTCTCCGGAATTTCTTCTACCTCCACTTCACAGGAATCCGTTACGTCCATAAATTTAACCGGCACAACCTCATTCACCAATAATGGATCGTATAAGGTCCGTACTTTAACATAGTTTTTAGAAAAACCATGCATATATCCATCTTTTTCATCGGCCTCAAACAAGACATCACCAGTCTCGCCAAGCTGTGACTCATAAAAAGCACGGCGCTTCTTCTCCGAAAGGATATGCAACATTTTGCTACGGTCACTACGTTGAGCTCCCGGCACAGCACCGTCCATTTGAGCTGCAATCGTATTCTCTCTTTCTGAATAGGTAAAGACATGCAGATAAGAAATATCCAAATCATTCAAGAAATTGTACGTGTCGATAAAGTCTTCACGTGTTTCTCCCGGAAATCCGACAATAACGTCAACACCAATACAGCAATTAGGCATCAATGACTTGATAAATGCGACGCGCTCTGTGTAAAGTTCTCTTTTGTACCTTCTGCGCATTAAACTCAGAATTTTATTGCTTCCAGACTGCAGTGGCATATGGAAATGTGGAACAAAACGTTTTGATTGTGCCACAAACTCAATAATATCGTTGGAAAGAAGATTAGGTTCTATCGAAGAAATCCGAATCCTGTCGATACCTTCGACTTCATCCAAAGCCTTTACCAAATCCAAGAATCGATCTTCACGCTTACCATCCCGAATACCAAAATCACCAATATTAACTCCCGTTAACACAATTTCTTTTACGCCTGAAGCTGCAATTTCTTCCGCTTGACGCACAATATCTTCGATCTTACCCGAGCGGCTTCCGCCACGTGCCAGAGGAATCGTACAAAATGTACATGAATAATCGCACCCGTCCTGTACTTTTAGGAAGGTACGCGTACGATCGCCAATCGAATAAGCCGAGACAAATTGATTGGTCTCATCGATTGGACCATTATAAACGATCGTTTTTTCCTGTTTCGTCAAATCATTGATATGCTCAATAATATTAAACTTTTCAGCTGCACCTAAGACCATATCCACTCCGGGAATCTCTGCTATCTCTTTTGGTTTTAGCTGCGCATAACAGCCAACAATCGTAATATAGGCGTTGGGAGAGTGCTTTAATGCTTCCTTCACTACTTTTCTACACTTCTTGTCAGCATTATCCGTTACCGAACATGTATTGATTACATAAACGTCTGCACGGCTATTGAACGCTGTGGTATCATAGCCCGCATCTTTAAATAAACGACCAATGGATGATGTCTCCGAATAATTCAGTTTACATCCAAGTGTATAAAAAGCTACTTTTTTATTCTCCATAATATTTTGCAAAATTACATTTTTTTTCAGTAACCGCTCTTATCATTTTAAGTTTTGACTTTCTCGTTATAAGGATTTTCCTTAGTTTTGACTATCTTGAAAGGCTGAATGCACCGGCGGCTTATTACAGGCAAACGAAATTAGTCCGGACATGATGTATTCAAATATTCCCCGATTGAGAATCAGACACATAAAATAGCGCTATTCGTCCCTATCCAGTTCGATTATAGCATTGATATTTAGTATTTAATAATTACTTTTTTACAGATGAAACAATATTTAGATTTACTCAGACATGTATATACGAATGGTGTTGTAAAGACAGATCGTACTGGCACAGGTACCAAAAGTGTCTTTGGATATCAGATGCGTTTCAACCTTCAGGAAGGTTTCCCTTTGGTAACGACAAAGAAATTACACCTGCGATCCATTATTCATGAGCTGATCTGGTTCCTTAAAGGTGAAACCAATATTCAGTATCTCAAAGAAAATGGCGTAAGCATTTGGGACGAGTGGGCTGACGAACAAGGAAATTTAGGGCCTGTATACGGATCACAATGGCGCTCCTGGCCAACACCTGATGGCCGCCATATCGACCAGATCACACAGGTGATCAACCAGCTGAAAAATTCACCGGATTCACGCCGCATTATAGTATCGGCATGGAATGTTGCCGAAATAGAGCATATGGCACTCCCTCCTTGCCATGCTTTTTTCCAATTTTATGTGGCGCCAGCACAGCCCGAAAAAGGCATCATGAAACCACAATTGTCCTGTCAACTGTATCAACGTAGTGCGGATATATTCCTTGGCGTACCTTTCAACATTGCCTCTTATGCTTTGTTAACGATGATGGTCGCACAGGTTTGCGACATGGAAGCCGCAGAGTTTATCCATACCCTGGGCGATGCACATATCTACAGTAACCACTTCGAGCAAACGGAGCTCCAATTGAGCCGCGAGCCAAAAGCGCTACCGCAGATGAAAATAAACCCTGAAGTAAACGATATCTTTGAGTTCAAGTTTGAAGATTTTGAATTGTTAAACTACGAATCACATCCACATATCAAAGCTCCGGTTGCCGTTTAACAATGAAGGCACCTAATTTTGTAACAACATTATTTTAGCGGACGAATAATCACATTATATCAAAAATGAGCAACCCAACGATCACATTAATCGTAGCTGCGTCGGAAAACAATGCCATCGGAATCGACAACCAGATGCCTTGGCATTTACCCAACGACTTTAAATATTTTAAGAAAAATACCATTGCGCATTCTGTCCTAATGGGCAGAAAGACTTTTGAGGCCATAGGCAAAGCTTTACCGGACAGAAGGAATATTGTCATCACGCGTAATGCGAATTTCCAGGGAGAAGATATTGATGTAGCCAATAGTATTCAGGAGGCACTTTTATATTGCCGGGATGAACGCGAAGTGTTTATCATTGGTGGCGCAAACATTTATCAGCAAGCGCTACCCTTGGCAAACAAAGTGCTTTTGACACGGGTACATACAACCCTAAAAGGAGATGCTTTCTTCCCTGAATTACCTTCCGAAGAATGGGAATTAATTTCCTCAGATTCGCATCAGACAGATGAGAAACATGCATTTGCTTATACCTTTGAAGTTTATACGAAAAAATAAATCCATGGGTATTAAAACCAACAGGCAAACATACACTGGAACGCCCAAGTATGTGCTGCCTATTTTATGCTTCGGACTTGCTATGCTGGGTAATTTGTCGCAAGTTTTTGCGCAATTCCGTGCACCTTATACGATTCGTACGCCAGGTGGGAATATTACAATACCAGGATCGTATGCGCCGATCCTCTATTCTTTCGACCGCGAACCGATCAGCAGTAGGTATAAATTTTATATTGTTTTAAAAAATGACAGTACTATCGTTTCAAAAACCAAAATAAAATTGAGAACCGCAACAGCACCAAGTGAAATATCCTGGCGGGAAAAAGGCAAGAAA
Organism: Sphingobacterium sp. UGAL515B_05; assembly: GCF_033097525.1. Classification (NCBI taxonomy): domain Bacteria; kingdom Pseudomonadati; phylum Bacteroidota; class Sphingobacteriia; order Sphingobacteriales; family Sphingobacteriaceae; genus Sphingobacterium; species Sphingobacterium sp. UGAL515B_05. The sequence goes on from NZ_CP109907.1 coordinate 579,880, forward strand.
TATACAGTAACACCCGATCAGACGAAAGAAATCTATCGGATAGATTATTGGAACAAGAAAATAAAAGGCATTCCACAGGACAGCTGCTGGTTATTTTTGGTCGACACTGTCAGTTATGAAAAGCGAATCCGCCGCTATAGCATGACCGCTGATATCAATCAGCCTGCCATATCGCATTTCAAGATGGAAAAGGCGAAGGAAATTTTACCACTGAAAAAAGAAACCTTGGAGCCTTATGTAGAGGGAAATGAAAATGCAAAAAAACTCCTGTCAAAAAACAAATTGTTAAAAGCTATAGAAGAGCTTAATCTACAGAACTAAACAAGCGCAACACTTTGATCTAAAGCACATGCATAAATACCTCATCTTAATTTTCACTCTATTCATGTCAGACGCATACGCTCAGCAGACAGATACTGTTTACCTGGAAAAATTACTTCAAAGTCATCCTGATCTATTTCAAAACATATTAAGTCATCCGACGAAAAATGAAGTGCAGATTCTGTATACGCAAATTGATCGTGACAAATCGAATAGGCCACATTTCAGGTCCTATAGCTATCGACTGAATCCGAACTGGTATTTTTATCCCGCAAGTACCGTGAAGTTGCCGACAGCAATTCTGGCCTTAGAAAAAATCAACGATCTCCATCTAGCCGGTTTAACCAAAGATACTCCCCTCCGTATTGATTCTGCATTTGAAAAGCAGACTAAGGTTCTTGTGGACGAGTCGGCAGCCAATGGTCTTCCCTCTGTTGCACAATACGTAAAAAAAATACTGTTGACCAGCGACAATGATGCACAAAATAGACTGTTTGAATTTATTGGCCGTGCTGAACTGAATGCAAAACTAAAAAAATACGGCACCAAATACAGCCGTATCGTCAACCGTCTTGCCATTGGCGACAAAGGAATATGGGCCAAACATACCAATCCCATTACCTTTTACAATGGAAAAGATGTCATCTACCAACAAGCGGCCCAATTCGACCCAAAAGACTATCCCCTAGAGCTGGCCAATACGCTTCAGGGGAAAGGTTACATGAACGATAAAGATGAACTTATTCATGAGCCATGGAGTTTTGAGGGGCTTAATGTCTACGCACTCGAAGATCAACAGTTCATATTGAAGAAATTACTATTTCCGGAAGCATTTCAGCCTAAAGAACGATTTAATCTAAAAAAGGAGGATTATGCCCTACTCTATGACTACATGTCGCGCTATCCCTTTGAATCAGATTTCCCGAAATATGATCCGACTGAATTCTGGCCAACGTATAGCAAGCTCCTTTTTTATGGACGTGAAAAAAATGCGACCTTAAATCCCAACATCCGGATCTTCAACAAGTATGGAGATTCTTATGGCTATAATATTGATAATGCTTATATCGTCGACTTTGAGCATGGGGTAGAATTTATGCTCGCCGTTGTTGTGCAGTCCAATGAAAATGGCATCTACAACGATGGACGCTATGAATACGACACAATAACCTACCCCTTTTTAAAGAATATCGGGCAGGTAATTTATCAGGAGGAATTGAAAAGGGTTAAAAAGTTTAAACCCGATCTATCCAAATTTGATTTCAGAAAATAAAACACACAAAAACGGCTTTCAATGTATGAAAGCCGTTTTTTTATCGCTATTGCGGCATATTTTTATCCGCTTTGGCCAGAAGGCTGCTTGCTTCACGGCATTTCTGAAATAGAACTATTTCGATTGTAAGGCTGTTTCGATCAACTCACCGTAAAAATCCCCCTCCTTCATTCCAAAAGCCCGTACCTGCTGCGGAATAAAGCTTTGTGGAGTTTGCCCGGGAATGGTATTGATTTCGATAAAATAAAATTTATCGGTATCGTTTTCCAAAAAGAAGTCTACCCGAACCATACCTTTACAGTTCAATCTCACATAGATTTCTCTTAAAATACGCGCAGCACGCTCCTGCTGTTCGATCGTCAGGTCCGCCGGCGTAATCTCCTCGGTCAATCCAGGGACATACTTGGCTTCATAATCAAAAAATTCGCGTGTAGTCCGAACTTCTGTGGCAGGCAAAACAACAAGCTCGCCTTTTGAATTCCGAAAAATTCCCTCAGAAAATTCGCGTCCAGTCACAAATTCTTCAACAATAACCTGTTTTCCTGTATTTTCCGCATCAAAAGCTTTGTCAATCGCTTCCTGCAGTTGTGCCGATTCCTTTACTTTGGTCATTCCGATACTACTTCCTCCGGCATTAGGTTTCACAAAATAAGGGAGTGAAAGATTACTTTCGACGATTTTGAGTGCCTCCGGGCGTTGCGATTCAAACAGTAGGACCGATTTTGCCAAATGCAACTCGGGAATATCCGATAAGATCGCTTTTGTATACCCTTTATTCATGGTTAATGCAGATGTCAAAGCATCACATGACGTATAAGGAATATCCAATAAATCAAAATAGCTCTGAAGTCTTCCATCTTCTCCAGGCACACCATGCACCATAATAAAAGCTAAGTCAAAAGTCAAGATATCCCCATGCAATGGAAGGGTAAAATCAGCTTTTGAAATCGGATGACGCTTACCGTCTAAATCTTCATAGTACCATGCTTCTTTGGTCACTGTAATCAAATATATATCGTATTTGTCGTGATCAAGTTGAGAATTGACGAAGGCAGAACTTTTAAAAGAAACTTCAGCTTCTCCTGTATAACCTCCAGTTATTAATGCTATTTTTGCTTTCATAAATTTTAGCGATTCGAATAGCAAATATAATTTGCTATACACGGAAAAACGAATAATTTTGTGAGGAATAATTTTATTTAATCATTCTGCAAACTTGGCTTTAATATTGCGGTTCTATGCAGAATTAATTTTTATCAAACAGAGAAATGTCCAAAGTCGTACAATATCTTCAGACCCCCACTTTTAGGAAAAATCTTGTTGCCGCTGTTATCGCGATAGTATGTCTATTCCTTTTCGTTTATATTGGACTGAAAATATATACCAAACATGATGAATCTATCGCCGTTCCTAAAGTGAAAGGCCTTCATATCAGTGCTGCCATCCAAGCGTTGGAGGAAGCCGGGCTGGAGTATCAAATTGACTCCGTCTATCAGATGGATGCCAAACCGGGCATGGTCATAGAGCAGGACCCCGAACAAGGATTTCATGTAAAGTCGGGTCGGACTATTTATTTGACCATTATCACACAGGTTGCACCTGAAGTTGCTTTTCCGAATATAAAAGATAAAACATTGATCGAAGCAACAGCCATCTTGAAAAACCATAACCTTCGAATCGGTGACACTTCTTATGTCGCGGACATCGCCCGGGATATCGTATTGGATGCTCAATTTGCAGGACAATCTATCCGCAACGGACGCATGATTCCTAAAGGTTCACGTATAGATCTAGTTTTGGGAAATGGACTTGGAGCAAATGAGGTGGAGATACCTAATTTAGTTGGGCTTCCATTAAACGAAGCAAAGTTCGCCTTGTCTGGAGCTGGCTTAGGTCTAGGTACTGTAACCTACGATCCAAGCGTAACAGATACAGCCACTGCAGTAATCAGTGTACAATCACCAGGAATAGAAAAGGGTCTGACCAGTTTAGGGGCTAAAATTGACGTTACACTTTCACTCACAGCACCAACAACAACTACAGGGGCTCCAGCTGGAGGTACGACAACACCTAAACCACAGGCAAACCAAACACAGGTGACTCCGCCAGCGGCAAAACCTCCGGTTCAGTCAAAGCCTGTTGCTCAAGCAAAAAGTAACACAACAAATAGCCCTACAGCTAAACCGACAACGACAAATCCTGCAGCAGGGCAAAAAAAGGAAAAGGAAAATAAAGGGAATAGTCTAGGTTTTTAAGTTTATTGACTCAAAAATGAAGCTGCGTCGAATGATCGCCATCATAATGGATTTAAGTTCTTGGCAGGCACAGGATATAAAATATCAAAGATGGGAAACGCTATAATACGCGAGATTTCATCAACCATTGACCGCTAAAGGCTATATAACGGCTATAAATAGCGAACAACAGATGAATAAAAAATTTTATAATGGAAAATAAAAAAAGAATACCAAGTTGGTTAAAAATCATTGCGTTAATCGTTATCGTTGTTGGAGGTTATTTTGCTTGGACATTTTATAGAGCATTTTATGCTTCGAATGTATCGGGAGAGAAAAAGTACCTGTATATACACGAGGGTGAAAAATATGAGGATGTATTGAAATCAATCAAAGATTCAAATCTAGTGGATGATATCGCTTCCTTTGAGCGTGCTGCACAATATAAAAAATATGAGCAAAGTATAAAACCCGGACGTTATCTGTTAACCCCAGGGATGAACAATAGACGCTTAGTTGGCAATTTGATTGGCGGTTACCAAGAACCAGTAAAATTCAGGTTTTCCAATGTAAGACTGAAAGAAAATATGGCCGCACTCCTTGGAAAAAGTTTTGAGGCAGATTCTGCTCAATTTATTGCTGTATTGAATGATGAGGCTAGCGCACAGAAGTATGGATTTACGAAAGAAAATCTGATTTCTATGTTCATCCCTAATACATACGAAATTTATTGGAACACCAATCCGGAAAAAGTAATTGCTCGTTTTGATGATGAATGGAAAAAGTTTTGGAATGCGGATCGTACGGCAAAAGCAAAAGCGCTTAATCTGACACCACAACAGGTGAGCACATTGGCATCGATTGTGAAAGGTGAAGCTTTGCACCAGGATGAAATGCCCATGATAGCCGGCTTATATTTAAATCGTCTCAAAAAAGGTATGTTATTGCAAGCAGATCCTACGGTGATCTTTGCTAATAATGACTTTACCATTAGAAGGGTATTGAATAAGCACCTCAGAACAGACAATCCTTACAATACTTACATCTATAGAGGATTGCCTCCAGGCCCTATATCAATTCCAAGTATCGCTGCAATTGATGCGGTCTTAAACTTTAAGCAACATGATTATATTTACATGTGTGCCAAAGATGATTTTTCGGGTTACCATAATTTTGCAAAAACAGAGGCTGAGCATTTGATCAATGCTCGTAAATTCCAACAGGCTCTGGACGCTAGAAATATTAAAAAATAATGTTTGTATTTGACCATCAGATTCGCGTCCGCTACGCAGAAACAGACCAAATGGGCTATGTCTATTATGGAAACTATGCTGCGTTTTATGAAATAGCGAGAACTGAAATGCTGCGGAGCACGGGGATATCGTATAAGGAGCTGGAAGAAATGGGTGTCATGCTCCCCGTTACGGAGATGAAGACCAAATATCTGAAACCAGGCAAATACGATGACTTGATCACGATACGGGTAACAATCCGCAAGAAACCTGCCGTGCGCATCATTTTCGAATATGAGCTTTTCAATGAAAGTGGGGAACTACTCAACCAGGGAGAAACAACCTTGGTCTTTGTCAATATGGAGAAAAATAGACCTTGTATGCCGCCACAGGTTTTCCTGGATAAGATGAGTAAATATTTTAATTGATATGGGGAAAATCCACCAATGGCTATTAAATTTTGAACCTTATTTTAGATTAATCGAATGGAGTAAACGTGTCGTACTACCTGGCTTTGGCTCACTACCACTTTATACTGTGGCGGTATTTTTCTTTCAGGAGCTTTCCAGAGATTCCATCGTCAGCAAGGCTTCTTCCCTTTCCTATAGCTTTCTATTGGCCATTTTTCCAGGAATCATTTTTCTATTTACATTAATCCCTTATATTCCGATTAATAATTTTCAGGAACAGTTGTTGGATTTCCTTGCGGTAGTAATTCCTAAAAATGCATTTCTCGTTGTTGAAACGACATTGGAGGATATTATCAAAAACCAAAATGGTGGATTGCTGTCTTTTGGTTTTGTGTTTGCGGCCTATTTTGCGACCAATGGCATGGCCTCCCTCATGAATGCCTTCAATAAAGCTTCCCTGATGACGGAGAGAAGGCCCTGGATCAGAAAACGACTGCTTGCCCTAGCCTTGGCTTTTCTGATTATTTTTGCTTTAACAGCGGGGATGACGATATTTACCATAGCTGGCATTACGATAGACTACCTCAAGGAAACGACAGGGATTAAGTCCAGCTTCTGGGCTATTCTACTTAAAGTAGCCCGATGGTTGATCATATTTGCTATTTACTTTTTCACCGTAAGTTGTATTTACAAATTTGGTCCCTCCAACTCCAATAAATGGAAACTCTTCAGTCCAGGAGCTTCTATGGCTACCATTTTAGCGATATTGACGTTTTCAATATTTACCTTTTATATCAATCATTTCGGCGCATATAACAAACTGTATGGATCCATTGGGACATTGATCGTCATTATGCTCTGGATTTACCTGAATACGCTTATTTTATTATTGGGATATGAGCTTAATGCGGCCATAGCGCTGTCCAAACAAACCATTGTTATTGCCAAGCCACGCATTTTCAACTCTTTTAAGCGAGATGACTAAGTCGTCTTCAGCCACTTAAAATCTATTTTATCGGAAAAGGATTTTCGCAAATAAAGTCGAGAATTAGCAATAGTACAATTCAAATACCATCCCCTACGGGGCTGGCATGTAAAAAGTCCCTTATAACTGAAAGTCTTTCAATAAAATAAGAAAAATAAAATTTTGCATTTAAAGTTTTTTTGTACCTTTGCAACTCCTACAAAGTAGGAAAAAGGAGAAAATTAATTAATGGCAAAAAAACAAGAAGCAGAAAAAGAATTAGCAGCGAAAAACGCAGAGCTACAAGGTGCTGACACTAAAGTAGTGAAAGACACTGAAAAAATTGAATCAGAAGCTGATTCAAACTTAATCGACGAAATCAAATCAAACACTTGGATCACACCAGAAGGTGAATTTGACTGGGATGCAAATGATAAAGGTTTCGGAAATTATAGCGATGCTGAACGCGCTAAACTTGAAGCACAATACGCAGATACTTTCAACCAAGTTAACCAAGGTGAAATTATTGAAGGTACTGTAGTTTCTATCAACAACAAAGACGTAGTCTTAAATGTTGGTTTCAAATCTGACGGTTTAGTTTCTTTATCAGAATTCCGCGACTTACCAGAATTAAAAGTTGGTGACAAAGTTGACGTATTCGTTGAATCTCAAGAAGATGCTAACGGTCAATTAGTACTTTCTCGCAAACGTGCTAAAACTCAAAAATCTTGGGAAGCTATCAATGAGGCATTGGAAAATGATGCAATCATTACTGGTTTCGTTAAGAGCCGTACTAAAGGTGGTCTTATCGTTGATATCAAAGGTGTTGAAGCATTCTTACCTGGATCTCAAATCGATATCAAACCTATCCGTGACTACGATGTATACGTAGGTAAAACAATGGAATTCAAAGTTGTGAAAATCAACCACGAATTCAAAAACGTTGTCGTATCACACAAAGTATTAATTGAAAACGACTTAGAAAACCAAAAATCTGAAATCGTTGCTAAATTAGAAAAAGGTCAAGTATTAGAAGGAACAGTTAAAAATATCACTGACTTCGGTGTGTTCATCGACTTAGGTGGTGTTGACGGTTTATTGCATATCACAGATATCTCTTGGGGTCGTATCGAGCATCCAAAAGAAGTTTTATCGCTAGATCAAACAATCAACGTTGTTGTATTAGACTTTGATGATGAGAAAAAACGTATCGCTTTAGGCTTGAAACAATTATCTGAGCACCCTTGGGAATCTTTAGATACTGCATTAGAAGTTGGTTCTAAAGTTAAAGGTAAAATCGTAACAGTTGCTGATTACGGTGCTTTCTTAGAAATCATCCCTGGTGTTGAAGGTTTGATCCACGTTTCTGAAATGTCTTGGTCACAAAACTTACGTTCTCCACAAGAGTTCTTGAAAGTTGGTGATGAGATCGAAGCGCAAATCTTAACCTTAGATCGCGATGAGCGTAAAATGAGCTTAGGTATCAAACAATTGACTCCAGATCCTTGGAAAAACATCACTGAGCGTTACCCTGTAGGTTCTAAACAAACAGCTGTTGTTAAAAACATGACTAACTTCGGTGTATTTGTTGAGTTAGAAGAAGGTATCGACGGTTTGATCCACATCTCTGATTTATCTTGGTCTAAAAAAATCAACCACCCTAACGAATTCACTAAAGTTGGTGAAACATTAGACGTAGTTGTTTTAGAATTAGATGAAGAAAACCGTAAATTATCTTTAGGTCACAAACAATTGGAAGAAAACCCTTGGGATACTTTCGAAACGATCTTTACTGAAGGTTCTATCCACGAAGGTACTGTGATCAAAGTTGGTGACAAAGGTGATATCGTAGCTTTACAATACGGTGTTGAAGGTTTCTGTCCTTCTAAACACTCTGTTAAAGAAGACGGTTCTTCATTGAAAGTTGATGAAGTTACTTCATTCAAAATCATCGAGTTCAACAAAGAGAACAAACGTTTGGTAATTTCTCACTCTCGTATCTGGGAAGAAGAGAAAGAAGAAGCTCGCAAAGAAGAGTCTAACAACCGTAAAAAAGACGCTAAAGCTGAGTCTTCAGCTGTGAAAAAAGTAAAAGATTCTGTTGAAAAATCTACTTTAGGCGACTTAGACGTATTAGCTCAATTGAAAGAGCAAATGGAAAATGATAAAAACGCTAAGTAATTAGCAATTTCAATCCATAAAAAGCGGCTGTTCCAAAAGGACAGCCGCTTTGTTTTTATAGGGATGCTTTTGTAATTTTGTATCAATAAACGTTATTGTTATGTCATTCAAATCAGCCTTAATTAACCCCACAGAACTTCAGGAATCACTGGGACAGCATACAGACATTGTCCTCCTCGATTGCACCATCGACAAAGTTGGTCAATCCATCAAGGATACCAAGTTCGAAGTACTTCCCCATTCTCAATTTTTTGACATCGAAGGGAAACTTTCGGATGCTACTTCCAAATTACCGCATACCCTCGTTTCTGCAGCGGTATTCGAAAGGGAAATGCAAAGTCTGGGAATAAATCAGGATAGTACGGTCGTATTATATGACAGATGGGGCGTTTATTCAAGCCCAAGGGCCTGGTGGATGTTTAAGGTGATGGGATTTGAACAGGTCTATATTTTAAATGGTGGTGTTCCCGCTTGGAAAAACAGCAAACTGCCAGTCGTAGACCAGTATACAACCGCTGCAAAAGCCGGCAACTTTAAAGCGCAATTTCAAGCAAATCTGTATGCCGATAAAGAGTACGTCTTAACCCATTATCGGGATGCTCAAGTGAATATTTTTGACGCCAGAAGTAAAGGTCGATTCAGCGGCTTAGTAGCTGAACCCCGGAAAGGCCTTCATGGTGGGCATATCCCCCATTCCAAAAACCTACCCTTCGAAGAATTATTTGATGGAATCGTTTATAAACCCGTTGATGAATTGAAACAGCAATTTGATCATTTTAATGCGACGGGAAATGAATATGTATTCTCCTGTGGATCGGGAATCACGGCCTCAATCTTAGCATTTGCCGCTCACCTTGCCGGGCACGAGCAAATCCGTGTATACGATGGCTCCTGGTCAGAATGGGGACGTGAAGAGCTCAATCTTCCCGTCGAAAAATAGCTTAAAACAAGGTATTCCAAGAATAGAGATTATCCTCCAAGCGGATTTTTTCCGCGTCCAGGAGATCACGGATGATCTCTATTCTTTTCTTTTCTGTACCTATCGTCAGACTCGCCACCAAATCGTGAATATTTTTAGCTCCAGCAAGTAAACTGCTTTTGATTTCTGCTTTTATTTTTGCCCGCTGCTTTTCCTGATGATTGCGGATCAAACATAAATCGCATACTTCACAGAATCCCGCATTTTTCTCTCCAAAATATAACAACAGCGACTGACTGCGGCAATTGCTCTGTTCAATATAAGCGATCATGCCATTGACTTCCTCTTCCTTCACCTGATGGCGATCGCGAATAAAAATATGATCGATATGCAGGTGTTTGTAATCGACTCGGTTCTGCAAAAAGGTCAATTGTGGTGCATCTGTAGAAGGCAGATAGCTCGCTATTTCCAGTGTCTCCAACGACTTCAACAGCTCGACAACACGAGCATAAGGCAGACCTAACTTACGTGCAAATTCATATTCATTGATGAGGATATAGTTTTCAAATACACCACCATAGCTGCGCAAAATAGCCTTAATAAGCTTATCATATTTGACATACTGCACCTGAACTTTATACAATTCGGCGCTATCAATTTCAAACTTAAAGCGTGAAGGTATTGTGACAGCTTCTGACAAAACCAACCAAGTGTCCCGCTCCAGAAACTTCAGCGCATTCATAACAGGAACCAAGGGCAGCTGATATTTTTTTGCAAATGCAACAACATCAAAATCTACAGTCACTCCTTCTCCAGAACCATAGGGAATCTGAAAATGATTACAAAGGTAATGATAGGTCTGTTGAATAAATGGAATATCAGGAAAGCTCGCTTGCAAATTATCGACAAGTTTCCGCTCATCTGCCTTTTGATAAAGAATAACGGGATAGGCCTTCTTGCCATCTCTTCCTGCCCTACCGGCTTCTTGATAATAGGCCTCCAGCGAATCAGGCAAATCGAGATGAATGACAAACCGTACATCGGGTTTATCAATTCCCATCCCAAATGCATTTGTGGCTACAATAACGCGAACAACATTTGTCATCCACCCTTGCTGTTTCTGATCGCGTTCCTGCCCCGTGAGCCCGGCATGGTAATAATCTGCCGAAATGCCATTATTGACCAAAATACGGGCTATCTCCTGCGTTTCCCGCCGGTTTCTGACATAGACAATACCGGATCCACCCAACTTGTGTATGATGCGGACCATACGTCCCATCTTATCCTCTTCCTCAATGGCCATATAAGCCAAATTGTCGCGGAGAAAGCTTTTGACAAATACGTTTTCTTTCGGAAAATTCAGTTTTTGTTGTATATCGCTAATGACACGCTCAGTTGCAGTCGCTGTAAGGGCCAGAAAAGGAACCTTGGGGTGCAGTTCCCGTAACTTAGCGAGTTCTAAATAGGGTGGTCTGAAATCATACCCCCACTGAGAAATACAATGTGCTTCGTCTATCGCAAAAAGATTTACATTCATAAATCGTATGCGCTCCCTCACGATATCATTGTACAATCTTTCAGGAGAAAGATAGAGAAATTTTATTTGACCATAGACGCAATTGTCCAATGTTATATCCACCTCCCTCTTCCGCATTCCAGCATAAATCGCGACCGCTTGAATTCCATTTTTTCTCAAATGCTCAACCTGATCTTTCATCAATGCTATGAGCGGTGTAACGACAATACAAATCCCTTCCCGCATCAAGGCAGGTACTTGAAAACAAATCGACTTTCCGCCACCAGTCGGCAATAAAGCCAGTGTATCTTTACCTGAAATGACCGATTGAATAATTTCTTCCTGCAGGGGTCTAAATGAATCGAATCCCCAGTATTGCCTTAAGATTGATATATTATCTTGCGTCATAAGTTCTCCTTATCCCAAACATACGCAAAATTATCTTTCATGAGATAATTCTGTATCCCCAAACTATCCAACATACGTTTTGTATGCTTGGATTGCTCCATTGAATTTGATCCATCCAGTATAACAAGTTTTGGTCCAATTTGCTTCAATAAACGAGGTAAACCATTTAGTAAATTTTTTCTGATAATGACAAGATCGGCATGTGTCATTGTTCCCCCTGCATGCGATAAAATGGCAATTCTACCTAAAGGTAGCGTAACAAGGTAGTTTTTCCGCTCCCGACCATTCAAAGCTACAAACTGAACTTTTTCCCGCGTCAATAATTGGATTTCTCTTCCACATGCATATTGCAAGCCTGGGGATTGCACAGAATCAAATGTGCTGTAAACGATACCGCGCCCATCGTTGAAATACCCGATCGTCAACTCATGTTTCGTATTATAGACCCGAAACCGTTCTACATCTTTATTTTCTAGGTATTCTTGCGCAGTGATCAATAGTATTCCAATTGCACAGCATCCCCCTAGCCAAACGTATTTTTTATCTTTCCATTGAAAAGCATATAAAAAAGAAAATAGTGCAAAATAGGTCAAGAATAGCAGCTCCAGTCCCATAGGTGCAACTTTTATTGTTGAGAAAGCCAAATGTTCGATAAATTTCAAACAGGATAAGATGAAAGCAATGAGATGTTCCAATAGGAAACCCAATAAATCGTTAAGCACCTGTATTGGGTTGATTGTCATGATAAAACCAAGATACATCACTAAGGTTGAAGGCAAATCGACTAATACATTGGCTATCAGAAAATACGTCGGAAATTGCCCAAAATAATACAAGCTCAGCGGTGTGGTCAATAGCTGCGCAGCAATAGAAACAGCCAAAACATCTCTCAAAAGCCGTGATATCGGTCTTTTGACCGGAAGGAATTCTTCGACAAGCGGCGAACATATCGTCATACCCAAAACGGCTAGAAAGGACAGCTGAAACCCCACATCGACGACAGCTCGTGGAACCACAAGCAGAATCAATAATGCGGCAATAATAAGCGAATTCAGTGTTGAAAAGCTTCGTTTAAAATGCTGTGCACATAGCACAAAGCTAATCATAATAGCCGCCCGTGTAATAGGTGGATCAAGACCGGCAATAAAAGCATATATCCAGATCATACTCCATAACAAAATTAGTGGCAGCCATCTAAGATAGGAAGGCCAGGCAATGCGCTTGAAAATAAGGGATAAAAAACCGAATAAAACAGCAACATGCATTCCCGATACACTTAACACATGTATTGTTCCCGTATTGGTAAAAGCCTGGATGCTTTCGGCACTGATATCGCTCCGGGACCCATATAATAAGGCTGACGCTATAGCAAAGTGTTCCTCCCTTTTAATATGAGGACGAAGCTTGACCAAAAAAAACCGCCTTATTTGTAAGGCAAGCCCAGTCAAGGAAAAAGCCATTGTTTCTCTCCTACTGATCAGCTTATACCGACCAAAGACTGCGAAAGCTTCATGATAGATATGCCGCCTTTTCAAATATTCCTTATAATCAAATTCCATTGGATTGAATGGCGGAGCTATTTCCTTTACTTGACCTTTTAACCACAATAGATCACCAAACTGCAATGGGTTCTTCTGGCTGGATTTTAAAGATAACATTAGTCTACCTGTAGTTTCAACAAATTCACCTTTTTGGTAAGCCCCTATTACTTCTGCCGAACAACGAATAAAATCCCCCTTCACCTTGGGCTCTTCAATAATTTTGACAACATAGCTATCCGTCATGATATGGGAGAAATGACTGGTTGTGACCAAAGGGTCCTCACGCCAAAATTGAAAAATCCCAAATAATACAACAGACACATAATACCCGCAGGTGTAACCATATTGACGAATTCTTCCCTTTAATAAATAACAACAACACGTTATCAAAACCAGCACAACTAATAGCTGTTGAACCCATTGGAAAATATGGAGCGACATAGGCAATCGAGGTGCCAGAAGAAGCGTCACAAGATATGGGACAGCAAGCTTAAGCGTAGGAAGTCGCTCCAACCTTTGCTGAAAACTCAACTCTTTCATAACTGCCACCGCAACTGTACCTTAATCTCTGACTTTCTATTCCCCTCAATTTGGTCCAATCCAGTCCCGATATTCTCCCGCCCCGGATAATAATAGACCGCATATTTGGCCCATACCTGAAGATGGCGATTTAACCGATACTGCAGGTTGAAATACATTCTCCATCCCTTTGTATTGTACATTCCAAAACCCGAGGCGTATAACACATCCTGCTCATAGGCATAAATCCGATTATCATAACTTGCCGCATCGAAATAGGCAACGCGCATATTCGACTGGAATTTTCCAGCGCTAGACTTCCAGAACACATCTTGATAAAGCATATAACCAAAACTATTCTCCTGATACTCTTTTTGGAATAGATTGGCTTCAACACGGGAGCGAATCGTCCATATTGAACTTAGACGGTAATGAAATTCTACCCTGAACTGCTGTTTGCTGGTATTCACAAGCCCATGCTCGGTTTGTCCCGCTCCCTGGTAATTAACTTGTTTCAATCGGTTGCGATAGCGCAATGAAAGTTGGCCTCTTTTGTACCACATATAACTCAGCTGGCTAAAAAAATCAGCGCCTGTAGATAGCGTATCAGCCTGATACTTGGCTCCCGGAAAACGAAATATATCCGCATAATTGGACCAGAGCAATTTTCTACCCAATTGATACGTTAATCCCAAATAAGCCCCCTGCTCGTTGGAGCTGTTATCCGATTCACCAAATCCCTGTCCATAAAAAGTATGAAAATTTTGCTTATAGTCCCGAAGCAATATAACTGATGATAAACGTGGATGTAAACTTATGATAGATCCTACTAACAGTGCTGAACCGCCATCCATGCTGTTTGCGTACTCACCAAATAAATAAGCATTCCGAATCGTATAGTTTGCATATAGACTTATATTGCGCAAAAAATCACCCTCAAAGTCCGCCTTTTGCCGTATACCATTGCCTTTTGTTTTAAAGACATTCAATTGTGTCTGATTGAAATGAACACCCATTTTGAACCGTTTATAGCGCCACAATAGATTCAATCCATAGGCTAGTTGCGATGCTGCGTGACGGTATTGCTGTTCGGTTGCAGTCCGATGCAGGCCTGAGCTTGCGATAGTTGAAATCGTAGGCGGAGAAGTAGTACGGTTAACTTTTCCATCAATGGATTGGTAGGAGAAATAAGGTGTAATTTCAATGTGCCTAATCTGTAATGTCCCGGCAATGCCACGCATAAAATTAGCCTCATTTAATGACGTATATGACTTTACGCCGATCCCTTGTCTTGCAGTATGCTGTACCAATCCCCCTTTTCCAAAATTCAAACCATTCCACATACTGAGTCCCTGGCCAAATTGCAAAACATAGTCACCGATCACGATATTTCTGAAACGGCCTAAAGACTTTATCGATATACTTAGGCTATAGAAATCAAATCCCATTTTTTGCCTGTCTCTAAAAAATGGCTCCCCCGCATCTTTCTCCATATTAACCGCGAAATGAAATCCATCGTTTAACTGGGCTCTATATCGAAAAGCATAGCGATTGGCATCGCCAAGATAATGGGATTTCGTCGTATCGACTATACGGTAGCCCTTTGCTTTTTCGAGTATCCGGGCGTACCGTATTAAAAATTCCTGTTTAAAATTTCTCGATTTCAGGGTTTCAACGGCAGATTCCGGACCTACCCTTACAAAAGGTAACAGCAAACTGATTATTCGTTCATTAAACCCTTCAATGGCCTGTAATTCGAGTAGGTCTATAAAATCTCCTGAAATGGCCCTATGGTCCAGTAGGTGTTCGATTAATAAAGGATCCAAAAACTGTAATTCAGTGAGTTCTCTGCCATCAGTTTTGTTTAGATCGATCGGGTGTTTGAGATAATGATACCACTTTTCAGTGAATTCACTCAGATCAGCATCCTCAGGAAGCTCTTCCGATAAGCTTTCAAATAAATCTTGGAGATCGATTTTTTCATTTGTTTGCGCCGTACAGGTTAGTCCAATAAAACAACCTATAAAGAGCAAAATCTTGCTACAATATTTCATAATAGGTTTTAATTAATATTGGCTAAATGCTAGGCGATGAACCTTTTATCCCGGCAGAAAAACGATTCACTCCTATGAAATTAGGAAATATAAAAGAATAAAAAAAGCCTGATGAAAAATTTCATCAGGCTTTTTTTATTCTTTTATGATCAAATCAATTATATATCAATTTTAGCATAGCGTGCATTTTTCTCAATAAATTCACGACGTGGAGCAACTTCGTCCCCCATCAACATCGAGAAGATACGGTCACACTCAGCCGCATTTTCAATTGTCACCTGTCTTAAAGTACGCGTTTCAGGATTCATGGTTGTATCCCATAACTGTTCAGCATTCATCTCTCCAAGACCTTTATACCGTTGTACGTGTACACTATCCTCTTTACCACTTCCTTTCAAACGTTGAATCGCATTGATACGTTGGTCTTCATTCCAAGCGTACTCATGCTCTTTCCCTTTTTTCACCAAGTATAGCGGCGGTGTAGCGATATATACGTATCCCCTTTCGATCAATTCCTTCATGTATCTGAAATAGAACGTGAGGATCAATGTTGTAATGTGGGACCCATCCACATCGGCATCGGTCATGATGATGATGCGGTGATAACGTAATTTTTCAAGATTCAGTGCCTTAGCATCTTCGGCAGTACCTACACTCACCCCCAAAGCTGTAAACATATTTTTGATCTCCTCATTTTCGTAGATCTTATGTTCCATTGCTTTTTCGACGTTCAGGATCTTACCACGTAAAGGCATGATCGCCTGATGCTTTCTATCACGACCAGACTTGGCAGTACCACCCGCAGAATCCCCCTCGACAAAATAGATCTCACATTTCGTAGGATCGTTGTCTTGACAGTCGGCCAATTTACCCGGAAGTCCGGAGCCCCCCATAACGGTTTTACGTTGAACCAAATCACGGGCTTTACGTGCGGCAGCACGTGCTTGAGCTGCAATGACAACCTTTTGAACAATAGATTTTGCCTCACGTGGATTCTCTTCCAGATAAACACCTAAGATCTCACCAACAGCAACATCTACAGCGCCCATCACCTCAGAGTTACCTAATTTCGTCTTCGTTTGTCCCTCAAATTGAGGTTCTGCAACCTTCACCGAAATTACAGCTGTCAATCCCTCGCGGAAGTCATCACCGGTAATTTCCACTTTTAAGTTTTTAAGCAAACCTGACTTGTCCGCATACGCTTTCAAGGTACGTGTCAAACCACGACGGAAACCTGCAACGTGAGAACCACCTTCAATCGTATTGATGTTATTCACATAAGAATGGACATTCTCTGAATACGTATCGTTATATTGTAAAGCCAGTTCAACAGGGATACCTTGTTTCACGCCTTCAACATAAATTGGTTCAGGAATCAACGACTGACGGTTACCATCTAAAAATTTCACAAACTCTTTCAGACCACCCTCTGAATAGAATGTTTCTTTCTTTTCAGAACCGTCTTCATTTGCTTCACGCTCATCATTCAACGTCAAACTCACACCTTTATTTAAAAATGCAAGTTCACGAAGACGATTTGCCAATGTATCGTAATTATAAACGGTAGTCTGCGTGAAAATTGTCGCATCCGGGTGGAACGTTACAATAGTACCCGTCTTATCAGAAACACCAACTTCTTTCACATCATACAAAGGTTTACCAATTTGGTACTCCTGCTGGTAGATCTTTCCATCACGATGAACCTCGGCCTTCAAAAGGGTAGACAGGGCATTCACACAGGAAACCCCAACACCATGCAGACCACCAGAAACCTTGTATGTATCTTTATCAAATTTACCTCCGGCGTGCAATACTGTCATTACAAGCTCTAGGGCTGATTTATTCTCTTTTTTGTTGATCCCTGTAGGAATACCCCGACCGTTATCCCGGACAGAAATCGAGTTATCTTTATGGATAGTAACAAAGATATCTGTACAATATCCTGCTACAGCTTCATCGATTGAATTATCAACAACCTCGTATACCAAATGGTGCAATCCTTTTACACCGGTGTCACCGATATACATGGATGGACGCTTACGAACCGCTTCTAAACCCTCTAATACCTGAATATTATCGGCCGAATAGGTGGATGCATTCTTATTTTCTTCGCTCATTGAAAACCTCTTAAATGTAATATTCAAAAATACGAAATTTTGGCCGATTTATCAAGTCCGTGAACAAGTATTGAACCTATATTCCGAATTATAATACACAGGATAATTTTACTTTTTTATTACTAAAAACTAGAATTTCGATTTTTTTATGTTAGGTTTGTTTTCAGTAATAATTTGCAAATAACAAAAAAATGAACACTATATTTTCAATTGTATCGAAAGTTTCCTTTGGCCTTTTATTGGTTGGAACTATTGCATCATGTAACCAAGGTGCAAAAACAGCAAACGAACCTGCAAAAAATGATTCCAATACGGTAAGCAAGGAGAGCCAGGGAAGTAACAAAGATAAAATCGTCTATTTAAACTCGGATTCACTTTCTGAAAAATATCAATATTTTAAGGATATTAAATCAAAGCTTGAAAACAAGGTAAAGAAAGCACAAACAGATCTACAATCTAAAAGTACTGCATTCCAACGCGAAGTTGCCGAATATCAAAAAAATGCAGCTACAATGTCTGCACCTGATAGACAAGCTACTGAACAAAAACTGGCACGTAAACAAGATGAGCTTGCCCGCCTAGATCAAACAGCTTCTTCCTCTATTGCGAAAGACGAGTCTGAAGAGTTCAACAATGTTTATAATAAAATTACCGAATTCCTGAAAAAACATGCTGCAGAAAATGGCTACAAACTGGTATTGACCTATTCGAAAACCAATCCGACAGTATTGTATGCTGATCCATCGTTGGAAATCACGAATGAAGTAATCAAACAGTTAAACGAAGAATATAAATCTTCAAACAAATAGAAGATCATAATAATTTAGGAAAGCCATCAACTGAGTTGATGGCTTTTTTTATTTTCTTTCTTATCTTGTCCTTACTAAAATTAGATTTATGGTCAGAACGATTGTTGAAAAGGAAATCGCAAACTACGAATGGATAGATATAGCTGAGCCAACCTCAGAAGACTTCACCTTCATCAAAGAGCGCTTCAATTTGAATGAAGCCTCGATCAAGGATTCCAAAGAACCAGAACATCTACCGAAAATTGAAGAATTTGAGAATTATACCTTTGTTATTCTCCGTGTCATGTCGGACAATTTCAAAGAAAATTCAGACAGTATCGGAGAAGTCACCGACCGCCTGACCATCTTCTACGGAAGCGATTTTGTGATTACTGTGCACAAACGTCGCATCGAATTTTTAGAAAAACTCAAGAACATTGAATTTACGTCCATCAAGACAAAAAATAGCCGTAAACTGGCTGTATTTATCACGACTGCGGCTGTATTCACCTTTAGTCAAACTTTAGAGCAACTTTCAACACGCATCGATGCATACGAAGAATTAATATTCCTCAAACGCATGAAACAACAGCCCATACTGAAAAATCTCTATTTTATCAAAAGGCAGATTGATGTTGCACGAAAGGTCATCTTTCTCTACAGAGAGGTCGTTGAGCATTTTCATTCCTCGTCCAAAAAAGATGTGTACACCCGCGATTTAAAAGATCTCCAGGTCCGGACATCAACCTTGTACGAAAACTTATCGGAAAATGTAGCGCAACTACTGAATGTGTATTTCAATATCTCGTCTAATCACACCAATGAGATTATGCGCATCCTAACGATTTTTTCCGTATTTTTTATGCCAATCACTTTTGTGGCAGGAATTTATGGAATGAATTTCAAAAATATGCCCGAATTAGAATGGTACTATGGATATCCAGTGGCCATGGGAATCATGGTCGCCATATCCCTTGCGATTTATCTGTGGTTCAAAAGAAAAGGTTGGCTATAATAAGCCAACCTTTTTCTTTGCAGGGGTAACCACAAAATCTTTAAGATAGAATGGCTCGAAATAAGCAACATCCTCAAACTCTTTCCGCTGAAATTTATCAAAGGCCAATGGCGATAGAAAAGCCGCCGAAACTTTAAATCCACTCAGCACATCCACGCGATCGTTTGCACTGAACAAATCTTCGAATTTATCCGCTCCCGAACCAAATAAATGGACGCGATGGTAGTTCAGCAATAATTCATTGAAATAATCAGCATCGATAATTTCTGCAGATGTTGCTCTCACCAACGTAGCATCATGACTATAAACTGCTGAATAGACTTCCATCCGACGGGCATCGAGCATAGGAAGATAAGCTTCATCTTTTTTTAAACCAAATTGCCCCTTATACCCTAAAAACAACGCTTCTAACGTATTAATAGCAATCAAAGGTATATCTAAGGCATAACAGAGACCTTTGGCCGTAGACACCCCGATCCGCAAGCCTGTATACGAACCTGGTCCCATACTCACCGCGACAGCATTTAAATCCTGCATCTTTCGGCCTGTCTGTTTGAGAATCTCCTCAATCAAAATAGTCAATTTTGCCGCATGCGCATTCGGTTCATCGAGATCGATAACTTGTAGCGTTTGACCATTTTCACTCAAGGCAACCGAACATACAGTGGTTGACGTATCAATTTGTAAAATTA
Organism: Sphingobacterium sp. UGAL515B_05; assembly: GCF_033097525.1. NCBI lineage: Bacteria > Pseudomonadati > Bacteroidota > Sphingobacteriia > Sphingobacteriales > Sphingobacteriaceae > Sphingobacterium > Sphingobacterium sp. UGAL515B_05. The sequence continues at coordinate 600,064 of NZ_CP109907.1, forward strand.
AATTATTCATCGTCGTTATAGAAATCAAGGTACAGGATCATGCCCATGGCCACCCCAAGGGTTGCAACGCGCAATTCGTTTCAAAGCCATCCAGCCACCTTTAAAAGGACCATATTTCAGAATAGCTTCCTTACCGTACTGAGAACAGGTAGGTGTATATCTACAATTGGCGCCTAAAAATGGTGAGATAAAAACTTGGTAGAAACGAATAATAGCCAAGAAAATAAAACTAAACAAGGGTCTAATCCCCTTTTTCCAAATAAGCTTCAGCATATTCATCCTGCAATTTTTTCAGCATTTTATTCATTGCGGTACTAAACACATCATACGCTAAGATCTGCTTGCCTACATATTGAATAGCTAAATACAAAGTTACATTATGTTTCAACAAAAATGGAATTAAATCATTCGATTTTTGTAAACGGTAACTCTCACGCATCATTCGCTTAATCGAATTGCGATCAACTGCTCTTTTGAACCTACGTTTGGATACGGAAATGATAGACTGACTGGAGGGAATATGGTCAGTCAAGTTGTTTTTCTCGAAGATAAAAACAACCCTAAATGGATACAAAACAAAAGAAGAACCGCTTTTAAAAAGCGCATCAATACGCCTTTTCGCACATAACCGTTCTTCTTTTGTAAATGTATTTTTCATACGATGACTTGATCTTATTAGAAAAAGCTCTTATAAGCGGCCACCGATCCTTGTCAAAGATTAACCTTTGTGACGGTATTCGTCAGACACTGTAAGACGTTTTCTACCTTTAGCTCTACGTGAAGCTAATACTCTTCTACCGTTTGCAGAGCTCATACGCTCTCTAAAACCGTGTTTGTTTCTTCTTTTTCTTTGCGATGGCTGAAATGTTCTTTTCATGACGCTATTATGCTAATTTGTTCTTACTTCAATTAATACAAAACTCCCCAAGAGGAATGCAAAAGTAAAGTTTATTTTAGACAAAAACAAACAATATTACGAACATTTAAAGTTAATGTGAAGCAGACAAGCTAATTTATTCAGCTACAGCTTCAAAAAACAATTTTTCAACTACCATAAATAAAATCAGCACAGTTTGACTGTGCTGATTTTTATAAATGAAGTATATACCTTACACTATTTATTTTTCAGAATATCCCTGATCTCAGTCAAAAGTGTCTCTTCTTTCGTCGGTGCTGCAGGTGCTGCCGGAGCTGCTTCCTCTTTACGTTTCAATGAATTTAAAGCTTTGATAACACAAAAAATACAGAATGCTACAATTAAAAATTGAATAACCACATTAATAAAGTTTCCATAATTAATGGATACTTCAGCTTGTTTAGTAGCTTCATCAGCGGCCTTCAAAATCAATTTTTTGGATGAAAAATCAACACCGCCTGTTAAATAACCAATGGGCGGCATGATAATATCGTCAACCAATGAGGTGACAATTTTACCAAAGGCTCCACCGATAACAACACCGACAGCTAGATCGACCACGCTGCCGCGCATTGCAAACTCTTTAAACTCTTTTAAAAATCCCATATTTAAATTTTTTAGTCCATAAATTATGACAAAACTAGTAATTGTCACATAAATCTAATTAAAATATGCCAATTTTTTATCGTTAAACTCATATTGTGCTATATTTTCTAGCCTATGTCCTATTTATATAAAAAGACACGCAACTCGCCCCGCCCCAATTTTTATTAACTTAATTTCTTATATTTGCGCGTTAACTAGTAAAATATCAAGATATATTGTATATTGTTAGTACTTTATTTCATACGGTAATTAAAGCCCAGCATCAGATAGCATATCTATGAAAAAGATTCTTATAGCAGACGACCACGGTATTGTACGGTTAGGAGCCTCCGTTATTATTAAAGAAACTCTTCAAAAGGCAGAAATATTCCAAGCTGAAACCTTTGATGAGGTTCTTGAAAAAATAAAGGTAGAGGATTTCGACCTATTATTGTTGGACATTAATATGCCGGGAGGAAATAATATACGCGTCGTTGAGGAAATCCTTCAAATTCGACCGAGCATCAAAATTTTGATTTTCTCGTCTTATGACGAATCCCTATATGCTTTACGTTATATCGAAGCAGGAGCGGTAGGTTATCTCAACAAAACAACGGCTATGGCTGAACTTTCCAATGCAATTTTGGCTATTCAGGATAGAGGAAAGTATATGTCGAGCACCGTCCAGGATCTATACATCCAGAAATTGACACAAAGTAAGTCTGAATTGACAAAACTGAATCCGTTGGCACGTTTGTCAAATAGAGAAGTGGACGTTGCTAAGCAATTGATAAAGGGACTTGGTATTATCGAAGTATCTAGCTTATTGGAGTTAAGCCCTTCAACCGTGAGCACATATAAAAGTAGGATCTTCGAAAAACTCAATGTTTCTAATATCCCCGAACTTATCGAACTTTTCAGAATACACTCCAACAATTAGTCATTTTGTTGGAGTGTATTTCGTATTCTAGCTTAACTCATCCATCGTAACAACTGGAACATCTTTTACGTTCAGGTCTTTTAAAGGTTGAGATTTCTTATAAGAATACCCCACCTCTGCTTCTAAATCCCATAACATCGGTGCTAAAAAGTTGAGGCAGGTCGTAAATCCTTGAACCGTTGCAGAAAAATCACCTGTATCTTTCGAATTCTTCGCTTCATTTTCGATCTCAAAAGGCCCACTAAAGCCGCGTTCTTGTAATAAGTCAACGAAACCGCGCCAATCCATACTGTCGGATCCGCCAAAGCCAGGCAGCATTGCTTCGTAGTGATGTCTATCCCAGTCATGCCCCGGAATACTCACATTGGCCTTTTTAGCCAATTCAGCGTCAACATGTTGCATTGGATACATTCCCCCCCAATCAATACGTGCAGCAGTCTGTAAATTACGTGTAGTCTTCACATGTATACGCTGTAAACGGCTGATATCTGTATTACGAATGACCTCAATTGGATTTGTATTTTGCCAAACATCATGTGAAGGATCATAGATCTCGCCATGCGCTTTACTCGGAATCATCGCATACATTAATTTACGAGCGGCCAGCACGGCGGGAAGATTGTTATAGGTAGAGCTATAACGTGAGGAGCGCCATCCTTCCATTGGGCAGTTTTCATAAAGTATGGTTACGCCTAAACTTTCTGCATAATTAACAATTGGGGCAAATACGCGTTTGTATTCTTCGAGATTTTTTTGAAATCCATCAATTTGATTGCCCAATTCGTGGTTATAGCCTACAAATGTCCCTACCTTGACGTTATTTTCATCGCCACCAAGCAAATGTGCAATACGGATCAATTTCAGTAAATGATTTTGGTTCTTCACGCGTTGTTCAGGGTCGCCTCCAATCATATTTTCAAAAGCACCAAGCGAAAGTTTTAAATCAACCTGATTGAATAACTCAATAATTTCCCTTGCTTTTGCAGGCGTAAAATCGTCATAGTCTAAATGCGTTGCAGTATGATCTTCACGGGTACCGTCTTTTCTAAACACACAAAGGTCTATCCCCCCAGCGCCGATCCTTTTGGTCGTCTGGATCAACTCCGGTAAGGATAATTTATCAAATGCAGAACTCATTACCCATACAGGGTTATTTAATTTTGTCGTCATAGCTTGTATAATTGTCTTATTTCGGTATTTAAAGATACTAAAAAAGCCATCCGATTGGATGGCTTTTTATTATTTTATGGTGAATCAACTAGTCTACATTGTCATGTAGAAAAGAGTTGTTCGGTCTGATTTCAGTATTTCCATCTTCAAACGAAAGTGTAAAACGAGACACCTGAGATTGTGAAGAATGTGGTGTATCTTCCAATGACATTTGTTTTCTTTTGTAAGCAGGCTCATTCTCAAGCTCGTGTAAACCATTTGAAGATTTTAGTTTCATGCTTAATTCCTTCAACCGTAGAATACGTTCTTTCGTACGAACCAATTGATCTTCAAATGAAACTTGCTCTTCCTCAACCTGTGGAACCTCCACTTGTTCATTTGTTGTACTGGATGAAAAGGTTGGTTTTTCTTCATACGCCGACGCGGAAGGGGCAGTATACGAATCAAAAACTGTTGGCATCTGAAACTGAAACACAGACGGTGAAGTTTTCAATTGAAAATCACTATCTCCTGAAAATGAAGTTTCTTCTTCATAACCACCATCAAAACCTAAATCATGACGTATAACCTGAGGTTCCTCAACAGCCACCTGTTGTTGTACAACATTTCTCGGTGAGGTGAACAAATCAGATTGCAGATTATTTGGCGTTGAGGTATTGGAAGAAGGGGCCGGTGTATCCACACGTTGAACCGGAGTTACGAAACTATTCGTAGCTGGAACTTCTCTTGGTGCTACCTGTGAAACAGGTTTGATAAAAGAATTAGCCGGTTCAGCAGTTAAGGGCATAGACACTTTTGTATTTTCGCGTTCTTTATCGCGTTCTTCAGATGTTTGAAAACCAGTAGCAATAATTGTTACTGACAACTCATCTTCAAAGTTCTCGTCAATACAGTTACCCCAGATCAAATCAGCTGACAAACCGGCTTTTTCCTGAATGTAATCCGTAATGATTGCCACCTCATCCATTGTTACTTCTTTTGTTCCAGAAGTAATGTTCAATAAAATATAGCGAGCGCCTTCAATCTCATTGTCTTTTAATAAAGGCGAAGCCAAGGCTCCCTCTACAGCACGTAATGCACGATCTTCACCTTCGGCAACAGCATTCCCCATGATGGCAACACCACTGTCGTTCATTACTGTACGCACATCTTTAAAATCGACGTTAACATAACCAGGGATCGTTATAATTTCCGCAATACCTTTTGCTGCTGTCGTCAAGATATCATCCGCTTTTGCGAACGCCGCGGTCATCGTTAGATTTCCGAAAATCTCCCGAAGACGATCATTTGAGATGACCAAATAAGAATCTACATATTTGCGTAACTCAGACAACCCCTCCTCCGCTTGAGAGCGACGGCGTTTGCCCTCAAACGTAAATGGTGTAGTGACAATAGCAACAGTTAAAATACCCAATTCTTTGGCAGCTTTCGCCAATACAGGACTAGCACCAGTACCGGTACCACCACCCATACCAGCGGTAATAAACAACATCTTGGTATTGGTACCCAACATACGCTTGATATCTTCAATACTCTCGATCGCTGAATTTTCACCCACATCAGGATCTGCTCCTGCTCCCATACCTTCGGTTAGACTTATTCCCAATTGAACTTTATTCGGGATCGGGCTTAACTCCAATGCTTGCGCATCAGTATTACACACGATAAAATCTACCCCACTAATTCCTTGTTTATACATGTGGTTTACGGCATTGCCGCCACCACCACCAACCCCAATAACCTTGATTATTGAAGATTGTTCTTTTAACATTTCAAACTGTATTGACATAACTTATCCCTATTTAACTTACAATGAAGATGATATCAAAACGAATCAAACCCACTATATGTAATGTAATAATAATATAATTTCAACAAAAGTTTTCCACATTTGTTAAATTGTGGAAAACTTCAACTATTGTGGAAAACTTACTTCTTATCTAAAAAACTAGCGTCATCGATTTCGTTACCGTCTTTGATAAAACGTTTGAACCATGACAATAATCCTTGCTCTTTTTGTTGTTGTTCAGAAACCTCTTTCGTTGTCACCGTAGCTGCCTGCACTTTTTTCGATGGGGTGTGCATTTCTCTACGGCTATCTTCTTCTTCCTCATGCGATTGAATCCCTTTAATCAACAAGCCAATACTTGTTGCATACAAAGGACTTTTCAATTCTTCAAACAACGGTTTTGGTAAAACCTCATTCTTAGAAAGATATTCATTCGGAAATCCGATACGACAATCTATTCCAGTAATATACTCAACAAGTTGTACCAAATGTTTTAATTGAGCACCACCACCGGTAATAACAATACCACCGATCAGCTTATTTTCATATCCAGAAGATTTGATTTCATAGTACACGTGCTCAATGATTTCCTCCATTCTAGCTTGAATAATATAAGCCAAATTTTTAACGGAAATTTCTTTCGGTTCACGGCCTTTCAAGCCTGGCACACAAATCACTTCGTTTTCTTTATTTTCATCAGCTAATGCTGATCCAAAACGAGTTTTCAACAATTCAGCCTGAGAACGCAAAACAGAACATCCCTGACGGATATCTTCCGTTACAATATTACCGCCTAAAGGAATCACAGCAGTGTGACGAATAATTCCTTCATGGAAGATGGCAACATCTGTGGTTCCACCACCGATATCTACTAATACAACACCAGCATTTTTTTCGTCTTCATCCAATACAGCTTCAGAAGACGCTAAAGGCTCGAGAATCAACTCAGCAACTTCCAGATTGGAATTATCAATACATTTCTTGATATTTTTAATATCCGTTACACGTCCCGATATAATATGGAAATTTGCTTCAATACGACGACCAGCCATACCGATTGGTTCGCGAATACCCGGTTCGTTATCTACCGTAAACTCCTGTGGTAACACATGTATAATTTCTTCTCCTGGAGGCAGTACCAGTTTATACATATCCGAAATCAGTCGTTCGATATCGCGTCGAATGATTTCATCATCACCATCAGTTTTGGTAAATATTCCACGGTGTTGAATACTTTTGATGTGTTGGCCAGCAATTCCCACATTCACCACTTTAATATCCACATTAGACTGTGCTTCGGCTATCTCGACAGCCTCTAAAATACTTCCCACAGTTTTCTGGATATTAGCAACCACACCCCTGCTTACACCTGCAGAGTCAGCTTTGCCCACACCTAATAATTCAATTTTGTTTCCTGAGCTACGTCTCCCAACCGTAACACAAATTTTGGTAGTACCAATATCGAGTCCCACGATAATTGGGTTTTCTCTTTCAATTTCTGCTGCCTTTGAGTTCATAATTTCCTGTATTGTTGCTGTATTACTATAATGTATTATTTGCTACTTTTTTTGTTTGATCATCTGAAAAACTCCAGTTTCCCCGCTTTTCACAGATAATCTGACCTCCATATTTTACGTTGACAACACCATAAGCATTTATACCCACTTTTGGCATGATCTGCGTATAAAAGGTCTTTAATAATTCAAATTTTTGTTCCAATGAATCTGCCGATCCAACAATCAACTGCTGTGTCCCAATACGAGGCACAAGTTCAATATCCTTATCCCCGTTGACGTAGATCTGCACAACCTGATTACTCCATAATTCATCGTTTTTGATAAACTCTATAACCTTTACCAAATCTTTCACCAAGGGCGTTGATATGGTATCCAGTGCTTCATTATATCCTTCGGCGATGTTACCCGTTGCAACCATGATATGCGGTATATACTTCAACGTTGTCGGTATCTTCAACCCATTAGGGTCCACATAAAATTCCTTTCCATTTTTGTTGATGACCCGCATGACAGCCTCGCGCTGACTAATATTAATTCTGATCGTACCATCCATATCAGCATGTATACTGGCATCGGAAACATAAGGTAATTTGCGCAAGGTTTTTTCAACCTTTTGAAAGGGAATTCCATTGACTTTCTTTCCCGCAAAACTACCATAGTTTTGTTCGATCAGTTTGGAGATATCAGCCTGATCAATAAAAGCTTCTGTGCCTTCAATGACAATTTTAATATCTTTACAAACCTGCTGCTCATCACGTTTCCCCACAATAGTCATAATCACGACGACAACTATTACGCCGATAAAAAACAGCGTAAAGTAGAGTACACGATTCCATTGGATGTTACGTAATTTTTTAAGCATGCCCTAAAATTTCCTGTAACGGTTTAACCAATTTATCAATATCACCTGCCCCAACTGTGACAATCAGTTCCGGCTTTTCATCGCGTGCGAATTCCAAGACTTCTTCTGCAGTTACAAGCTGTTTTTTCTCTGCCGTAATTTTATCCAATAACCAACTCGAATTGATCCCTTCAATAGGAAGCTCCCGTGCTGGATAAATTTCCATTAACAACAGATTGTCTGCCATGGACAACACCTCTGCGAAACCATCCACAAAATCCCGAGTACGGGTAAATAAATGCGGCTGAAAGACCACATTTAATTTTTTTGTGGGATACAATTTACGCATCGAAGTTAAAAATGCACGCAGTTCCTCTGGATGGTGCGCATAGTCATCGATATACACCGTTCCAGGTTTACGGACAATATATTCAAACCTTCTTTTTACTCCTTTGAATGTTGTCAATGCCTTCTTGATCGCTTCATTTTCAATCCCAAGTAACCGGGCTACTGCAATCGCGGCTACCGCATTTTCAACATTGTGGGTACCAGGAATACCTAAATGGATATCATGTATCCGCCCGTTGGTATCTTGGTAGTCAAAAAAGAACTCTCCGTCGCGTACATGCACATTGGAAGCATATGCATCAGCGATTTCATGGCCTGAATAATTTATCTGCCCAGCAAACTCGAGGCCTTTTTTTATAATACGTGTACCTCCTTCAACTACTTTATCCAAGAACAATTGGAATGATTCGAGCAGATGGCTGCGATCTCCATAAATGTCCAAATGATCCGCATCCGAAGAAGTTACTATTGCGATATTAGGGTGAAGCGTCAGAAATGACCGATCAAACTCATCAGCCTCCACCACAACTGTATTATTATTTCCATAAAGCACATTGGTACCGTAATTAGAACTGATTCCACCCAAAAAGGCAGAACAGTCGTAACCCGAATCTTTCAATACATGTGCCACCATTGTAGAAGTTGTCGTTTTACCATGTGTACCGGCAACAGCGACCGTAAATCTACTCTCACTAATGATCCCCAAAACCTGCGATCTCTTATATAGTATATGTCCTTGAGATTCCAAAAAAGCTTTAATCTTCGAATCTTTAGGAATGGCTGGTGTAAAAATGACTAATGTCCCCGCTGTAGGTACGTGAAAAATAGCATCAATCGTATTGATATCATCCTGATATGAGATCGCGATTCCTTCCTTGACTAAGGTTTTAGTCAGCTCAGTTTCTGTACGGTCATATCCATTCACCTCACAGCCCAAATGCTTAAAATAGCGCGCAAGACCACTCATGCCTATACCTCCTATTCCGATCAAGTAAACTTGTTTTATTGCATCTAGATTCATACTTCGTCTATTTTTTATTAACCAATTTATACACCTCCTCGGCAATCTGCACGTCAGCATCCAACTTACCGAGTTTTTTAATATTTTCACTTAATTGTGCGATATGAGCTGCATCTTTTAATAAATTTAAAGCAGCAGGTATCAAGTCTTTTTTTGCATCACTATCCTTAACCAATAACGCAGCATCTTTATTAACCAATGCCATTGCATTTTTGGTCTGATGGTCTTCGGCCACATTGGGCGAAGGCACAAGGATTACAGGTTTACCGACTACACAGAGCTCGGAAATTGTACCAGCTCCAGCACGGCTAATAATTAAATCTGCCACAGCATAAGCATAATCCATACGCTGTAGAAAAGCCAACATCTTAATATTCTGCGGCAATTTCCCCGCTAACTCTTCCTGCAACTTGTCAACGTAGAAACTACCGCATTGCCAAATCAACTGTACGTCCTCTCCCTTTAGATCATTCTGATAAGCAAGCACACTCTCGTTTAATGTTTTAGCTCCCAAACTTCCACCGAGCACCAAAATTGTCTTTTTGTGTGGATCTAAACCAAAGAACGTTAAAGCTTCTTCTCTTTTCCCTGCTATCGCAATGGACTCGCGTCTTATTGGGTTCCCAGTGAGTAATACTTTCTCCGCAGGAAAAAATTGCTCCATCCCCTCATAGGCGACACATATCTTTGCTGCCTTTGCCCCAACTTTTTTATTGGTCACACCTGCATAAGAATTTTGTTCCTGCACAACAGTTGGCACACCCAATTTATTAGCCATCATTAACAAAGGTCCGGAGGCAAAACCACCTACACCTACAGCCACATCCGGTCTAAAATCCTTAATTACACTTTTCGCCATATTCAAGCTTTTCATAAGCTTAAATGGCAAGAAGATATTTTTCCACAGCTGTTTTCTATTTATCCCCTGTATATCAAGTCCAATAATTTGATAACCGGCAGCTGGCACTTTATCCATTTCCATCCGGCCATTGGCACCCACAAATAGAATTTCATTTGCAGGATCCATTGCCTTCAGTGCATTTGCAATTGAAATCGCCGGAAAGATATGTCCTCCGGTTCCACCACCACTAATAATTACACGAATTGCCATGCTCAATTTTTTATTATGCTGGAATTGATCCTATCACCACTTTTTTCGGTTTAGGCTTTTCATCCAGCTCCTCTTTACCTTTTAATTCTTCAATATTTCTGCTCACACTCAGGATAATTCCCAAGGCGACACTCGTAAATAAAATCGATGTTCCTCCCATACTCACCAGTGGAAGCGGAACCCCCGTAACTGGTCCCAAGCCTACTGCAACAGCCATATTTGCTAGGGCCTGGATCGTCAAACTGAACCCCAAACCCGCTGCCAGAAAAGTACCGAAAGCTTTGGGACTCATCGTGACAATACGTATACAACGATACATAAAGGCCAGATATAGAAATAGTAGGATTACCCCACCGACTGTCCCGTACTCCTCAATAATAATAGCATATATAAAATCTGAGTAAGGATGCGGCAACACATTACGCTGCACGCTATTTCCGGGTCCTTTTCCAAAAAGCCCACCAGTTGCTATCGCAATTTTCGCATTGTTCGCCTGATAGTTTTTATCATCCTGGAAGGATACCGTTTTATCAACTTTTTCAGTATGAAAAAAAGATTTTACCCGACTGATATAGGTTGCCCTACGTGGACCAAAAAAGATAACCATCATCAGAAGAATACCACCACCACAGCAGACAATAGCAATTTGTTTAAAACTAATCCGACCGATTAACAGCAATAAAACACTCACTCCAAATAGCATTAATGCTGTAGATAAGTTGGCCAAGGCAATCAAAATAAATACACCGCACACCGATCCCATAATAGGTAAGAACGATTTTTTAACATCCTTGATCTCTTCCTGTTTCCGGGATAACATCCGCGCAAGAAAGACAATGAGTGACAACTTTGCCAAATCCGATGTTTGAAACGTTAAACCGATACCGGGTATGGTCAACCAACGACTTGCCTCATTAACTTTACTACCAAACAATAAGGTAAACAGCAATAAGGGGATTGTAATGCCCATCATAATTTTGGATATACCAGCGTAATACCGATAATCCAACTTATGGGAAAGATACATGAGGATAAACCCAACGGCAATAATAGAAAAGTGTTTTAACAAATACATTTCTGTTCCCTTCCCTTCTTTGTACGCCAATGTACCCACCGAACTGTATACAGCCAAAAGTGACCATCCCGATAAGATAATCACAATGATCCATATCCATCGATCACCCTTCAATTTAGACATTATGTTCTGTAGCATATCCTTCCTCCTCTTACTGGGTTATACCATTTATAATTCCATTACAGCTGCTTTAAATTTATCGCCACGGTCTTCATAGTTCTTAAACCAATCAAAACTGGCACATGCAGGGGACAACAATACGGTATCACCTTTTTGCGCCAGGTGCGAAGCCAATACCACTGCATCTTGCATCGAAGTGCTATTGACGATAATCTCCACATCTTGTTCAAATGCCGTATGAATCGCAGCGGTGTCTTTTCCCAAACAAACAATAGCACGCACTTTGTCTTTGACCAAATCAGCAAGCATACTGTAATCATTTCCCTTATCTACACCACCTAATAACAATACGATTGGTGTAGAAAAACTCTCCAAAGCATACCATACCGAATTTACATTCGTCGCCTTTGAATCGTTAATGTAGTTTACACCGCCAATACAGGCTACATGTTCCAGGCGATGTGGAATATTCACATACGACCCCATGCTCTCTTTCATCACTTGATTTCTCAATTCCTGCACTTTCGCAATTAACCCAGAAGCCATGCTATTATAAATATTATGCTTCCCCTGCAATGACAATTCCTCAGCTCTCATAGTGAATGTATCGTTATTTGGTGTATTAATAATTATTGTCTTATTGGCATTCAAATAAGCGCCCAATTCAACAAGTTGTTCCTGTGTAAAAGGCAAATAAGTCCCTTTACTATGATGTCTTTCCAATCCTTTAATTGTTTCTGGATCGTCCAGGCAGTATATAAAATAATCGTTCTCCGTTTGATTCTGAATCATCCTAAATTTTGAATCCACATAATTTTCCATTTTATGGTCGTAGCGATCCAAATGATCAGGCGTGATATTCAATATAACAGCAACATCCGCTCTAAAATGGTACATATCGTCCAGCATAAAGCTTGATATTTCCAAGACATAGCAATCAAACTGTTCTCTAGCTACCTGAAGCGCAAAGCTCTTTCCAATATTACCGGCCAACCCGACATTGAGACCGCCATGCTTAAGCATCTCATAGGTCAACATGGTTGTTGTAGACTTCCCATTTGATCCTGTAATACAGATCAACTTTGCATCAGTATACTGTGCCGCAAATTCAATTTCTGCAATCACGGGTATATTCTTTGCTTTCAGAGCGACCACCAAAGGCGCTGTCTCTGGAATACCGGGGCTCTTCACAACCAAAGCAGCATTCAAAATCCGTTCTTCATTGTGATTACCTTCTTCAAAAGCTATTCCCTCGACTTTCAATTGTTCCTTATAGTGGTCCGCAATCAGTCCTTTATCGGATATAAATACATCAAATCCCTTTTCTTTTCCAAGAATAGCCGTTCCGACACCGCTTTCGCCAGCGCCTAAAATGACCAAACTTCCAGATTGAGGATAATATGTTGTTGCAATGTTTGACATCATTATCTAATTTTCAATGTTACAATAGTAAGAATGGCCAATATGATTCCTACAATAACAAAACGTGTTACAATTTTCGCTTCGTGATACCCCTTCTTCTGAAAATGGTGATGTAATGGCGACATCAAAAAGATCCGTCTACCCTCACCATATTTCTTCTTCGTGTATTTGAAATACGACACTTGAAGAATAACAGAAAGGTTTTCCAACAGAAATACACCACATAAAATCGGAATCAACAATTCTTTCCGGATCAGGATAGCAAAAGCAGCAATTATACCGCCTATTGCCAAACTTCCCGTATCACCCATAAAAACTTGGGCAGGATACGTGTTATACCATAAGAAACCTACGCAGGCTCCCACAAATGCTCCGGCGAAAATCACAAGCTCTCCCGAATTAGGGATATACATGATATTGAGGTAATCCGAAAAAATTACGTTACCCGACACATACGCTAAAATTGCTAAAGTGACACCGATGATAGCAGAAGTACTCGTGGCCAAACCATCGATACCGTCCGTAATATTTGCGCCGTTTGAAACTGCCGTAACGATAAAAATAACGACAACTAAAAAGACGACGAAAGTCAGATAGTCGCTCTGTAATCCGAATATTTTAAACACCTTAGCATAATCAAACTCGTTATTTTTATAAAACGGAATATTTGTCTTAGATGATTTTACGTTTTCAGCATAGGTTTTCTCCCCTGTACCTTCATTGATAACCACTTCAACGGGCTTGGTAGAGGTAGGCTTATCCACCCCTTTTCGAACAACGATATCTGGATGAAAGTACATTGTACAAGCAATTAGGGCACCCAAACCAACTTGTCCAACAACTTTAAATTTACCAGCTAAGCCCTCTTTATTATGTTTAAAAACCTTTATATAATCATCCAAAAATCCAATTGCGCCCATCCAAAGTGTTGTCACAATCATGATAATCACATAGATATTCGTCAATTTTGCAAATAACAAGGTCGGGATAAGGATACCTGCAATGATGATGATCCCACCCATCGTAGGCGTACCAGCTTTCTTTTTTTCTCCTTCTAGTCCCAAATCACGAATTGTCTCGCCAACTTGCTTATTATGCAAGAATTGAATCAATTTTCCCCCAAAAACCGTGGTAATAATCAAAGACGCGATTACAGCCATAGATGTCCGAAAGGAGATGTATTGAAACAACCCCCCTCCAGGTATATGAATATATTCGCTAAGCCACGTAAAAAGATGGTACAACATATTTCTATTGTTCGTTAAATGTATTCTCTAAAACTTCTTTATCATCAAAATGATGCTTCACACCATTTATATCCTGATATTTCTCATGCCCTTTTCCTGCCACTAGGATAATATCCCCCGGATTAGCCAGCTGAAATGCCGTGCGTATAGCCTCCTTACGATCCGCTATAGAAAGCGTCTTCGCTTTTTGGTCTGCTGCCACACCAGCTTCAATATCTTTAATAATCTGATAAGGATCTTCCGTCCGCGGATTATCAGATGTAATTAAAAAACGGTCACTATAACGCAGCGCCGCCTCTGCCATTTCAGGTCTTTTGGTCTTATCCCGATCGCCGCCGCATCCTAACACCGTAATGATTTTTTGCTCTGGACGTCGCAATGAACTTATAGTCTTCAACACATTTTCAACCGCATCAGGTGTATGTGCGTAGTCTACGATTCCAAAAACACCTGAAGCCGATTTCATCGTTTCAAACCGTCCTTCTGCACCTTTCAAGGTACTGAGTGCGGTCAACACTTTCACCGTTTCCTGCTCCAGCAAGATAGCGGCAGCATAAACTGCCAAAAGGTTATATGCATTGAAATCGCCGATCAATTTCACCCATACTTCCTGTCCGTCAACACTCATCAACATCCCGTCGAAATGGCTTTCGATCACCTTTGCTTTAAAATCTGCACCAGAACGCAAGCCATAACTTTTCCGGTGTGCCACTGTATTTTGAAGCATGATCTGACCATTTCTATCATCAGCATTCGTCAACGCAAAAGCATTTGCATCCAAATCGTCAAAAAACTTCTTTTTCGCTTTAATATAGTTATCAAAGGTTTTATGGAAATCCAGGTGATCGTGCGTAATATTCGTGAATATTGCGCCCGCAAACACCAAGCCTGCTATACGTTCCTGAACGACAGCATGTGAACTAACCTCCATAAATGCATAGTCACAGCCATCATCAACCATATCCCTTAACAATTTATTCAATTGAATAGGGTCTGGTGTTGTATGTGTTGCCGGTATAATCTTCGTTCCAATCTGGTTTTGCACTGTAGATAATAAGCCCACATGGTAGCCCAACTCGGTAAACAGCTGAAACAACAACGTAGCTACGGTCGTTTTACCATTTGTGCCGGTCACACCGACCAATTTCAACTGTTCCGAAGGATTTCCGTAAAAATTAGCGGCAGCCACTCCCAAAGCATAAGCCGAATCGGCTACTAAAATGTAGGCAACAGAGTCTAATGTCTCTTTTGGCAACTCCTCTACAATAACCGCTCTTGCACCAGAAGTAATTGCCTTGTCTACAAACAAATGACCATCTGTTTGAACACCTCGCACAGCGATAAACAAACTTCCCAACTCCACTTTTCTGGAATCAAAGCACAAAGAGTGCACATCGACCTCTTCAAGGTTCCCTACAACCTGCTGTACAGGAATAGCATGCAATACTTTTTTTAAATCCATCATTACTTAAGTTCTAAATTTATCGCCGTTCCAAAAGGCAGTTTTTGCCCTGCAGCTAAAGACTGCATTCCCACTCTTCCTTTCCCTGTCACGTGCGCTTTAAATCCGGCATTCTCCACAACATATAAAGCGTCCATCAATCCCATTCCGATCACATTCGGAACGATTCCTTCTTTATATTTTAAATCCATGAATGGTACACCTCGTGTCGAGGTATCCACTTCTCCCCGCGCAATCGTATCCCAATTCACGGTATGAATCCCCAACCTATCGTACACTTTTTTACTAGCTTCCTTCGACCCCTGCAAAGTCAATGGCATTCTTCCGCCCACGTTGACTGCTTTAAATGTCTTTTTCCCCTCCATCTCCATATCGTTTGCATATACCATATCTGCAAGCTCTTTAAATACGGGCCCCGCAATCGATGCACCGTAATAGCCATTTCTTGGGTTACGAATCACCACAATAATGGAATATTTTGGATCTTCAGCTGGAAAATACCCAGCGAATGAAGATTGATATCGTCTAGCACCGTACCCTCTCGAGCCATCAGCCATCTGTGCTGTTCCTGTTTTACCGCCAGAGCTATACAATGGACTAGCAACACTTCTACCTGTACCTTCAGTCATAACACCTTCCATCATTCCCCGCACCTCTGCTAAAGCATGATCCGAGGCAATCTTCTCGTTAATGACTTTCGCTTGAAACGTTTGAATTGTATTTCCTAAATGCCGAATTTCTTTAACAAATAGCGGCGCTATCAACTTACCGTTATTTGCGACAGCATTATAAAATGTCAACGTTTGCAATGGCGTAATTTTCATTTCATAGCCGTAAGCCATCTGCACCAGCGACAACCCACTCCAGCTTTTACTTTTTGATGTTTTCACCAAGGGGACCCCTTCGCCCGGAATCTGCAGATCTAGCGTTTTTCCAAAACCAAAAGAATGCAGTTTTGATGTAAACTGATCTGGGTTATCTTTATAAGCCTGATAAACAAATTTAGTAACACCCACATTCGATGATTCCTCAAAGGCCCTTTTCGCAGAGATTATAGACTTCTTAGGTGCATGTGAATCACGAATGGTATGCTTGTAAATTGGCCAATTACCATTACCAATGTTCACTGTTGTACTCGAGTCTATTTTCTTATCATCAATCAAAGCCAAATAAGAAGCCAACTTAAATGTTGAACCCGGATCTGCACTTTGCGCGATGGCAAGGTTGAACTTTTCACGATAGACCCCATCTTTATCTCGCATAAAGTTGGCCACCGCACGTACCTCACCTGTTTTTACTTCCATCATCACCACACAGCCCTCATCCGCATTACTCGTAATCATCTGCTTTTCGAGCGCCCTTTGTGCCATATCCTGCATATTCACATCAATGGTCGAAATAATATCAGAGCCATCAACCGGAGCAACCTCAATATCTTTGTTCACAGGGATCCATACCCCCCCGGCAATACGCTGCATCAACCTTTTCCCACTCTTTCCGTCGATATATTCTCCATACGCACCTTCCAGTCCAACATGAATATTTTCTTTCACATTTTTATAACCGATAGTTCTCGCCGCGAGATTGACAAAAGGCAAAATACGTTTGTTCTGTCTATCCGTAATCAAACAACTTGGGTAACGCTCCTTATTGACACGTGCAGATTTAAGTAAGGGAAATTGTTTTACCCGTTTTAAATCCTGATGTGACACATTTCGCTTGAGCAACAAGTAGCGCTGTTTTTTATTGCGTGCCTGTTTTAATAATGTCAAATACTGCCGCGATGATTTATCTTTAAAAAAATCAGCAAGTTTAATAGCCAAGGAGTCAACTTTCAAATTAAAATACTCTTCACCCTCTTCCGGAATAGCCATTGCATCAAAACGGAGCTCATATTCAGGCACTGAAGTAGCCAACAAGCTTCCGTCATTTGAATAGATATTACCACGAGCAGCTTCCACCTCTCGTTCCTGAATAGAAAGGCTATCCGCTAAAGCTTTCCAATGCTCCCCATCGACATACTGCAACTTTGTCATTTTTCCAAATACCAAAAACGCAAGTAGTACGATAAGCCCAAAAGCAAAGTAGACACGAACAAGAATCGTATTTCTGATACTCATAACTCTTCCTATTTATCTTCCTTATTCTCTATAACTTCAACTTTGATCGGAGGTTCCACACGCTCTTTCAATCCCAAAGAATCTACACGTTTGGCAATTTCTGTCTGTGTAGACATTTTCATTAGTTCAGCAGAGAGCGATTTATGATCCCAGCCCAGTTCTTTCACCTCTTTACTCACTTTATCGATACTCCGAATAGTTCGCTCTGCAAAATGACGATTGGAAATATACAATAACATCAGAAAAGCGATAAAGGCTCCAAACGGCAGATACTGCAAAATTTTGTTTAACGAAAGGTCTCCAACGGTAAAAAGCGTTTTAATAAACGCTTCTGTTTGTTCCGCCTTTTCTTCGACAGTTTCTTGTAGTTCCTCCTGAACTTCTTCACTCAATTCTTTCTGTCTTATCGTATTTCTGCTCATCCTCTCGCTCCATTTTTAAGACAAATCCAACTTTTCAGCAATACGCAGTTTCGCACTGCGCGATCTATTATTTACCGCCAACTCATGCGCAGATGCCGTAATTGCTTTACGGCTCAACACATGAAATGGTTTAATTTCATTTCCAAAAAAATCCTTTTCAACCTCTCCTTTAAACTTTCCTTTGGCCATAAAATTTTTGACCAAACGATCCTCCAGAGAGTGATAGGACATCACCGCCAATCGACCTTCAACATGTAGCACATCAACTGTTTGCAATAAAAACTCCTGTAAGGCTTCCAGCTCGCGATTCACTTCTATACGAAGCGCCTGAAACACCTGCGCATGATACTTATGTTCTTTACCTTTCGGAACCATCCGTTGAATCACCTCTTTCAATTCGGCAACAGTCTGGATTGGCTGTGCCAAACGCGCAGTAACAATTGTTTTCGCAAGCGACTTGGCATTCATGATTTCACCATACATCCCAAAAATGCGGTGAAGATCCTCCTCCGAATAAGTCGCCAAAAGCGACTTCGCATCCAAATCACCAACTTGATCCATACGCATATCCAGATCCGCGTCAAAGCGAATAGAAAACCCGCGATCAGCCGCATCAAATTGATGCGAGGAAACCCCTAAATCTGCCAAAATACCATCTACAGAACGTACTCCTTCCAACCGAAGGCTATTCTTTAAAAACCTAAAGTTTTGATGTATCAATGTAAAACGAGGATCGTCAATTGCATTCTCCAATGCATCCGGATCCTGATCAAAAGCAAACAGCTTCCCTTTTGGCCCCAATCTCTTCAAAATCTCCCGAGAATGACCACCACCACCAAAAGTTACATCCACATAGATACCATCTGGCTTAATAGCCAAAGCATCCATGCATTCTTGCAACATTACCGGAACATGATATACATTCTCCATACACTTATAGTCCAAAATTAATATCTCCCATTACCTCTGCCGCCAAAGATGATATATCCTCTACTCCGCCGTCGCCCATCAACTCCTCATACCCTTCTTTTGACCATACCTCAATCTTATTAAACTGACAAGCCAAAACCAATTCCGTGCTTATACCCGCAAATTCCAACAAACTTTTGGGT
Organism: Sphingobacterium sp. UGAL515B_05; assembly: GCF_033097525.1. Classification (NCBI taxonomy): domain Bacteria; kingdom Pseudomonadati; phylum Bacteroidota; class Sphingobacteriia; order Sphingobacteriales; family Sphingobacteriaceae; genus Sphingobacterium; species Sphingobacterium sp. UGAL515B_05. The sequence goes on from NZ_CP109907.1 coordinate 619,282, forward strand.
AACAAAACACGACCCGCAGCATCCAAGGTCAATTCCGTAGCGCCACGCGTAAAAGCACGAACAAACGCCCGCACTTTAGGATCGAATTGATTCAATTTAGCCAGCTTAGCCGTCATCAAATCCCACTCTTCTCTTGGATAAAATACCAGATGTTTCTCAAAACCGCGATTCACCACAAGGCCATCCCGCTCTACATGAGGCATTTGCCTCTTGAGCGCAGCTGGCAACACCATCCTTCCTTTGGCGTCTAGCTTGCATTCGAATTCTCCGATCAACTGAGTCATGTCGTCAATTATCCTATTCTAATTTAAATGTAAAAGTATACACTTTCTCCCACTTTCCCCCACTTTATCACATAAAAAAGTTTTCCACATCGAAAAATAGCTACAACAAACGGAAGACGTCTTTAAATGAAACATACATAAAACCTTATTTACAAGCAGTTAAACCCCAATTTCCCAACAAAACGAGTTATTATACAAGACACGATTTTTCGCTCTTTTTTTTATCAAAATCAGAAATGAATTGTAAAAATTTCCTGTTTAGAAATTTAATTTTACCCCATTTTTATCCAAAAAGGGGACAAAGTGGGAGAACTAAAAAACCGAAACAAAACATGTGGAAGAAAGTGGGAGAACGCTACTCAAATAACCTGAACAGAATTCGTTATTGTCGAGTAAAACCAATAATTTTGCGTCAAATATAATTTTCATAACGATATGCACAGAACACACACTTGTGGAGAATTAACACTAGCTGACTTAGGGAAAACGGTTACCCTAAGTGGATGGGTTCAAAAATCGCGCGATTTGGGCGGTATGACTTTCATCGATGTTAGAGACCGATATGGTATCACACAATTAACGTTCAATGCAGATGATGATGCTTCCTTGCGCGCAAGTGCCCGTGAACTCGGAAGAGAATATGTCATCAAGGTAACCGGAGAAGTTATCGAACGCTCTAATAAAAATGCTAAAATCTCCACTGGAGACATTGAAATCAAGGTTTCAAATCTTGAAATATTAAATGCCGCTAAATTACCACCTTTTACAATAGAAGATGAAACAGATGGTGGTGATGACATCAGAATGAAGTTCAGATACCTGGATTTGCGTCGTAACCCCGTACGTGAAAACCTTATTTTACGCCATAAGACCTCACAAGAGGTACGCCGTTATCTTGACTCTCAAAACTTCCTGGAAGTAGAAACCCCCTATCTGATTAAATCAACTCCAGAAGGAGCACGCGACTTTGTCGTACCTTCCCGTATGAATCCTGGAGAATTTTATGCGTTACCACAATCCCCACAAACCTTCAAACAATTATTGATGGTTTCAGGATTTGATCGCTATTTTCAAATTGTAAAATGTTTTCGTGATGAAGATCTGCGTGCAGACCGTCAACCAGAGTTCACGCAAATAGACTGTGAAATGTCTTTTGTAGAACAGGAAGATGTGTTAAATATCTTTGAAGGACTTGCAAAACATATCTTCAAAACAATCAAAGGTATCGACTTAGGTACTGTTCCGCGTATGACTTACGCAGATGCAATGCGCCTTTACGGATCAGACAAACCAGATATCCGTTTCGGAATGCAGTTTGTTGAACTAAACGAGGTTGCCAAAGGAAAAGGTTTCCCTGTATTTGATGCAGCAGAGTTAGTGGTTGGTATCAATGCGGAAAATTGTGCACATTATACCAGAAAACAACTGGATGCATTGACCGATTTTATCAAACGTCCACAGATTGGTGCAACGGGCTTGGTATATGCGCGCGTGAATGAAGACGGTTCAGTGAAGTCGTCCGTTGATAAATTTTTCACGCCAGAACAACTGTTGGCCATAGCAGAAGCGTTCCACGCGAAACCTGGCGACTTATTGTTAATTATGGCTGGTGGAACAGACAAAGTTCGCAAACAACTCAATGAATTACGCCTTGAAGTTGCGTCTCAACTTGGTTTCCGCAACAAAGAAACCTTTGCTCCACTATGGGTCGTTGATTTCCCACTATTGGAATGGGACGAAGAAAGTGGCCGTTTCCATGCAATGCACCACCCATTCACTTCACCAAAACCGGAAGATATTCCACTTTTAGATACCAATCCCGGAGAAGTAAGGGCAAATGCCTATGACTTTGTTTTAAACGGTGTAGAAGTAGGTGGTGGATCAATCCGTATCCATGACAGAGAGCTTCAATCACTCATGTTCAAACATTTAGGATTCAGTCCCGAAGAAGCAAAAAAACAATTTGGATTCCTGATGGAGGCCTTTACCTTCGGAGCTCCCCCACATGGCGGATTGGCTTTTGGTTTTGACCGACTCGTATCCTTACTGGCAGGTTTAGATTCTATCCGCGACGTCATTGCCTTCCCAAAAAACAACTCGGGAAGAGATGTTATGATTGATGCACCGTCAACCATTCACCAGGAGCAACTGGACGAGCTAAGCTTAAATATTGCGATAAAAGCATAAATTATTTAACTCGATTTTCGAGAAACAATTTATTAACAGTATATTTAAAAGTTGGTAATTTTTACCAACTTTTTTTGTGAAAAATTAGCAGATTAGATGGCAGAGAGTACCGCTAATACGTTTATTAAGGAAAGTGCGCAAAAAGCATTTGACACCAAACACCGCGATATTATCAATTACAATATCGACAAATACAGCACGGCTTTCGAAAAAGGCAAGAGCAAATTTGCGGACCTTGAAAATAGCAAGATAAAAGCGAACCTGATCAAATGGAAAGTCATGGAAAATCTCGATCGCTATTTGTTGCAATTTGAAGCAAACTTCACGGCTCGAGGCGGAAAAGTAATCTGGGCGAATGATGCTACGGAAGCCTTGGACGAAATCTATTCGATCATTGCGCGTAAAAAAGCAAAATCTGTCGTAAAGTCAAAATCAATGGCGACAGAAGAAATCGAGCTTAATCATTTTCTGGCCTCCAAAAATATTGAAGCCATAGAAACTGATCTTGGCGAGTATATCATTCAGCTGCTGGATCAAAAACCTTATCATTTTGTTACGCCGGCCATGCATTTGAGCCTGGACGATATTGCCAAGCTTTTTCACGAGAAATTTGACACACCGCTAGATGCATCTGCGGAGCAACTGACAATGAAGGCCCGTGAATTACTTCGAGATCGCTACCTATCGGCAGAAATTGGGATTACCGGAGCCAATTTCTTAATTGCCGAAACCGGAAGTATAGCAATTACTGAAAATGAAGGAAACGCCCGATTGACATCGACCTTCCCCAAAACACATATTGCCGTCGTTGGAATAGAAAAAATCATTCCCAATGTACAAGATTTAGAAGTCTTTTGGCCACTCCTATCCACACATGGCACGGGCCAAAATCTAACGGTATACAATACACTACTCACTGGGCCGAAACAGCCTTATGAATCAGATGGTCCAGAAGAAATGTATGTCGTACTGCTTGACAATGGCCGCAGCAAGCTCTTAGCGCAAAAAGAACAACGTCAGGGTTTGTACTGCATCCGTTGTGGCGCCTGTCTGAATGTATGTCCAATCTATCAGAACATCGGTGGACATACCTATGAAACGACTTATCAGGGCCCAATTGGATCACTCATATCGCCACATTTGAATGGCATGAAGGAATTTAAACACCTAAGCTACGCTTCCACACTCTGTGGAAAATGTACTGAGGTCTGCCCCGTTGGTATTGACATACAGCGCATGCTTCTCGTCAACAGAAAAGATTCAGTCGATCAGGGTCTGGCAACAAAAACGGAACAGAAAGTATGGCAGTGGTTCACCTATGGGATAATGCGAAGAAAACTAATCGATTTTTTTGGTGGGAAATTCAAAAATTTCTTTCTCAAAAAACTCTTTCACAAAACCTGGGGAGATCAACGGGAGCTACCCAAATTGGCAGACAAATCTTTCTCTAAACAATGGAAAGAACATCAAAAAAATAAAGAATAACAAAAAAGTGGCATTAGACGATCAAACGAATGCCACTTTTTTGGCTTCTTGACGACCCAAAACTACTATCCAGGAAATTACGCCAATCTCGAGGTTATCTGGTATTTCTGTAATATCAACGTAGCGTTCATGACCATCGCTATTTTTCTTGTCGTTCAAAAGCTGAAGATACCCGAATCTAAATGGATAAAACGCCTTTCATCAGCCACGTTTGGTATTTACTTAGCGCATTTTATCCTTGTTCAAGCACTGACAGACATCTTCTTGCCTATTCCTCATCTTCCAGCCACATTGAAAATTTTCTCCATAGCGATTTTAGGTTTTAGCTTAAGTTTTCTGATCACCAAACTGATGGATAGTAATTCAATAACAAGAAGGTTTATCAAATAAGCGCATTCTGATGGAAATATCGAATCATTTTGCAGTCGTGTAACTTTTGAGCCAGACAAAACACGTCGAACAAATCATGAGCTTAGGTATTAAGCATGAGCTTACATAATAAGAAAGAGGGAACCAATGGTTCCCTCCTCTACTAACACTCACCAATATTTAATATGAAAACTATCCTTGTTTAATGTTTATGATGCTTTTACGTCTGCATCATTTGTTTTAGTTACTTCACCTTTTTTAAAGTCTTTTCTTTTTAGCTGTCTGTCTTTCTTCCAATGTTCTTTGTGCATTTTGCGATTTTCAGCGTAGGAATCCTTTAACGTTTTTTGTTGCTCTGGCGTTAACATTCCCATCATTTTTTCATGTTCTGCCACGCGTTGCTTTTTCATTTTTGCGCGATGTTCCTGACGTTCAGCAGCCATTTTTTGATGGTCTTTTGCTTGCTTCAAATTAAAGGCATAGATATCTTTACGCTGTTTATCTGTAAATTTTAATTTTTGATCCATGCGATCAGTTTTCATCTTAGCGACTTCCTCTGGCGTTTTATTTTTAAAACCATCGTGCATTCTTCCCATTTTATGTTTATGCACGGAAGTTTGCATTTCTTTCATTTCTGGTTTAACATCTTTTTTTTCTTGAGCGAAACCGGCTAACATCAATCCAGATAAGGCCAAACTTAACATCAACTTTTTCATGTCTTTATTTTTTATAAAACCAACAATCATTCTTTTTAATAAGTACTCTTTTTCAACTTATTTATCAGTAAGAGTCCTCTTGACTGCCGAAAGTTTAATTGATGATCTGTTAAATAAAGTTAAGAAGCACTTATTGAGACACAGCACTTAAACGGATCGGTAAAGTATACGCTACACGCACTTTAAGTCCATTTTGTACCCCTGGTTTCCATTTTTTCGCTTTCTTCAATAAGTTTATAGCAGCATCTCCTGTACCAAATTTCATATCACGTTTGACAGCAATATCTGTTAGTGATCCATCTTTTTCAACGACAAAAGAAACCTCTATAACACCAGACACCCCTTGATCCAAAGCCTGCTGTGGAAAGTTATAATTCTCTGCAATCCATTTCATAAAGGCTGGCAGTCCCCCTACCGGCGTTGGCATAATTTCTACCGATGTAAATGTATCGTTTGAAGTCTCATCAGTTCCACCTCCAGATATCGAACCAACCCTGGCGCCGGTAATATCACCATCTCTTTTCGAAGAACCAAATTCACCGCGCGCAATATACGTTCCTGATGGACTTGCTTTCAATGTGATCCTTGAAGTCATTGTATTGGGATTTTTCAACTCATCCTGACTCACAAGTTCTTCCGTAACTTGATTTGCTTTGGCCACTTTAATATCAGGCATTCTAACCAGATCAAATTTGGATACATCTTGGGCAACCTGCTGCGGAGCTTTCTCCTGCATCATGACCGGTTCTTCAGGAACCTCTTCTTTCTCCTCTACCTTCTTTTGAATTTCTTCCAGCATGTCGGGCCCAATATCTTGTACTGTATAAATCACGGCCGGAACAGTTTGCTTAAAATATTTATTATATGCATAGGATCCTGAGATCAACAAAACGGCAAAAGAAACAACAATTCCTAAACCGACATTTGTTGCTTTATCAGAGAGATTTCGTAACTCGTAAGCACCATACATTTTGTTACGACCAGCAAAAATAACGTCCAGCCATTCTTTGCGGTAGATATTCAATTTAGAGTTCATCATAACATTAAAGTTTAAATCTTTTCATTATGATGAGCGAAAGCCTTATATTTCACAAAAAAATTCAAAATACTTATGAAGTCACTTTTTTCAGCTATTTTTCTACTTACATTGTATGCTTGTGGTAACAATCAAAATCAATCCAAAACAGCAATCAAGCACGAAAGCAAGGAAAAGACTATTTCGCCATATTTTGGTTTTTTAAACCAACAAAAGGACTCCCTAATCGCTTTACCTATGGACCAAGCGATGGAAGGTCCCGAAAAATACAACTATGTCATTGTGGAAAATCAGGTCAGCCCGCTTGAATTTGTGCAAAATAAAACGGACAATAAAGAGAGTAATGGAAGACAGACCGCGCAGAACTTTGCAAATAGTGAGGGCTCATTATTTAAGATTAGCGATCCAATTAAATCTGGCGAATTTGGTATGCTTGTCAATAAAGCTTTTATAGATCAATACAAAATTGAGAAGTTTACAAAAGTTCAAAAAGAAACATCAGCAGAAATTAAAGAGCAACTTGAAAAAAAATACAACAGAAAGATTAACAAAAGTACGACTGTTGCCATCCTCGGTGATGAGTCCGAGTTTAATCTTACAGTCTTTGAAAATCAACAAGACTCTGCTTTAGCTGTATTTTCCTATGCAAAAGATGAACAGCTGATCAATTTGGATTTTCCGGCTTTATACGATGATATCAGCACTTGGCGTGTTGATGATGGCGGTCAGTTTGACAACGAGGCTTTTCAGATACTGACCGTATTGCGTTCTGCGCAAGGAATTAGTTTTATCAGTATCTTTTGGGGTGCTGAGGGTTATGAACTGAACTTCTACCAGCCGAAGAAAAACTTATTTACCTCTACGGCACAGGCCTATGGGTATAGTTCCCCTTTATAAAATAAAGAATTTTAAGTTTCCCCAGTACAAAAGGAAAGTGCCCGGGGAAACTCAAAATTCCAATAGTTGCTACAGGTGCATTCTAGCCATAGGAGCAACGTCCTGACCGACAAAATCTTTCTTTAGAAATTTATGATAGCCCGCAATGGCAATCATCGCTGCATTATCCGTACAGTATTCAAATTTTGGGATGAAGACCCGCCATTTGTATTTCTCCCCCATTTCAATTAAGCTCTTTCTCAGGCCAGAATTAGCCGAAACGCCGCCTGCAATGGCAATATCCTTTACCCCTGTTTCCTTTGCCGCTTTCTTTAATTTATTCAGCAGGATCGATACAATACGCGATTGCACGCTAGCACATAAGTCGGCCATATTGTGGGTCAGAAAATCCGGGTTCTGCTTCAATTGATCTTGGACCAAATATAATATCGCGGTTTTCAATCCTGAAAAACTGAAATTTAAGCCAGGGATCTGCGGCTCAGGAAGCCGATAGGCAGCCGGGTTACCTTCTTTTGCAAATTTATCGATGAGCGGTCCACCGGGATAAGGAAGATTCAGGATTTTAGCTGTTTTATCAAAAGCCTCTCCTGCCGCGTCATCCAATGTTTCTCCCAAAAGTTCCATTTCAAAATAATCTTTCACCAACACAATTTGCGTATGACCACCCGAAACAGTAAGACATAAAAACGGAAAACTAGGCTTCGGATCCTCAATAAAATGAGCCAGGATATGCGCCTGCATATGGTTTATATCAATTAAAGGGATATTCTGTGCAAGTGCAAATGATTTAGCAAAAGAGGTTCCCACCAAAAGTGCACCTAATAATCCAGGTCCACGCGTAAAACTCACTGCATCTATTTGATTTTTGCTTACTTTTGCTTGGCGAATGGCTTCTTCCACTGTTGGGATAATATTTTGTTGATGAGCACGTGAAGCGAGCTCGGGAATCACGCCACCATATTTTGCGTGGATTGCCTGAGTTGCAATAACATTTGAATGAATTTCACCGTTAATACAGATAGAAGCGGAGGTTTCATCACAAGAGGATTCAATCCCTAAAATAATAGCCATAGCTTGAGGTAGTAAATTTTAATACAAAAGTATCAAAAAAATAATTAAAATAGTGTCAATAGTCCTAGGTAGTATATTCATTATACTGCTTGCATTGACGTTATCCCTACAGTTGAAACCGGTACAAAATTATGTTGCCCAAAAAGCTGTCGACTATTTATCCAACGAACTAAACACCAAAATAAGCCTCAAAAGTATCTATTTCAAACCTTTTAAATCGATTGTAGTAGAAGATTTTCAACTCTATAGTCCAGAGGGAAAAGAAATATTAAAATCAGGAAGGTTAGAAGCCAACGTCAACCTTTCTCAGTTCATTGAACTGAACAAGATTGTGATCAACAAACTGACCATTGAGGATACCCAAGCGACTTTTGAGCAATTTCAGGACAGCTCAAACATCTCATTTTTCATTCGTTATTTTAACCCACCTAAGAAAGAAAAAAAGAAAAGTTCAAAAAAAATAATCTTCGATATAAAGGAACTTGTTATTACGAACAATGCGTTTAACTATGTTAACCATAAACGTAAACATTACAACAAAGTGGTCGATTTTGGAGATTTAGGGATTTCCAAACTTAACGCCCATTTTGATAAGATAAAAATCGATTCTAATCAGATTTCAGCAGATATTAAGACGTTTAATCTTCATGAAAAAAAAGGATTGGTTATTAAAGGCCTTCTTGCACGCACGACAATAAGCAATAAAGCTATTGAACTCAGTGACCTTATGTTGGCAACCAACCGATCTACATTCAAAAACTACATCAAACTTAGCTACAACAGCTTTGACGATTTTTCGGACTTCATCAATAAAGTCCATGTAAAACTTCGGGCGCGGGACTCCCGTATTCACTCCGAGGATATCGCTTTCTTTTCTTCGCCTATGCACCAAGTCAAATTTGACGTCAATATCAAGCGGGCAAATCTAGAAGGAACTGTATCTTCCATCAACGCATCACAGGTCGATTTAACAATCGGAAAAAAAACGAGTTTAGCAGGCAACCTTCAGATCGTCGGTCTACCAGATATCGACAAAACTAAATTTATTGTTCCCAGTATAGCAATTTCTTCTGAGCACAAAGACTTAAATGCAGTTATTACCGATCTCGGCAATCTAAAAAATTTTAAACTCCCTGAAATTGTTCAGATCTTCGACAAATTTTCGTTCAAAGGCAGCCTAAATGGATTATACAATAAATTTAAGACAAAGGGAATTTTCACGACTGCAATCGGTAATATCGAGGCTGATGCCTTATTGGATATCCAGAAGGAAATAAAATACGCGGGAAATTTTCAATCTAAAAAGTTCGATGTAGGTACAATAGCAAAATTAAAAGATCTGGGAGCAACAGGCTTCAATCTACAGGTTGACGGAACAGGTACCGATCCTAAGAAAATGAGCTTAAAGATAAAGGGAGATCTTAGTAATTTCAATTTCAAGAATTACAGCTATCAACATATACAAATTGAAGGAAATACAGAGAAACAGTTGATTCTTGCTTCAGGGCAAATATATGATCCTAATTTAAAACTACAGTTTACCACAGATATCGATTGGTCTGTGAAACCCAACTATCATCTGGACGCTGATATCCAACAAGCGAATCTAAAAAAACTCAACTTCTTTCAGGGCGATTCCATCAACATTATTAACACGAAATTCCACACCAGTTTAATTGGGGACAACATCAATAATATTACCGGTGAATTTAAATCAGATAGTGTCAATTTCACTTCCTCTAAGGGTCAATTCGTCATCCGCAACATCAATTTCCTTGCCGAGGGCGATGAAAATGCACGCTCCCTAACCTTGCAGTCGGCTATCGGACACATCGATCTCAAAGGAAGAATAGACCTCAATACAATTGTTCCTTATTTCAAAGCTTTAGCCATGCGCTACGCTCCCGCAATCGGGTTTGAAAACAACATTTTTAATCGCCAGGACTTTGACCTGAATATTAATATAACTTCTTTTAAGCCGATCGCAACATTCTTTCGAAAGGACATTGCATTAGACAGTGGAGCAACGCTCAATGCAAAATTTGAAAGTGAAAAACAAACGGCTAGTTTTAATTTTTACGCACCCGAATTCAAATACAATGGCATTCGACTAACGCACCTGATTGTCGACCAAAATGCCAATTTGAAGAATATGGAATTGCAGACCTCCATCGATCGCATAAATTTTACCGACAGTACCTATATTAAAAACGTCAATATTTCAAACACCTTGGCAAACGACAGTTTACAATTTAACATCAAAATGTCGGAACTTGAAGCAAGCAATAGTCTGGATCTTAATGGCGTCATACGCTTTGCCCATGCCAAACCTGCCTATATCAATTTCTATCCATCGAATATCTTAATCAACAGAGAGCGATGGCTTGTCAATAATGATGCACAATTGAAAATATCGAAAGGAAAATGGTACTTTGAAAAACTGACACTGAGCCATGACGAACAAAAAGTCCACATCGATGGCATCCTGTCAAACGAAGTCAGTGATCAGATCAATCTCAAATTTCAGGACTTTAATCTAACATCTTTAAATGGTATTACCAAGCCGCATGGCATCAATCTCTCCGGCAACTTAAACGGAAATATTGAAGTTAATTCTGTATTCAAAGCACCCTTTATTGTCGCTAATATAAAAACATCACCTATCCTGTATAACAATATTCCGATCGGCTCATTAGCACTAAGTGCCAACTACGACCCCGAGAATCAACTGGTAAAACTAGACAGCAAGATAGAGGAAGGAAATAAATTAATTCAGTTACAAGGTTCCTATAACCATTTAAGTGAAAACAATAAGCTTAATCTCAAAGCTAAACTCGTAAACACAGATGTGTTTGTTTTCCAGCCATTCTTACGAAGCCTGGTATCCAATATTCAGGGCAAGGTCAATGCAGACCTCGATATCGAAGGCGATATCCTGAACCCCAAAATTACAGGTTCCGGAAAATTGGATAATGCTTCGATGGTCATCAATTACCTCAAAACACCCTACCGACTTTCTGACGAAATTGCGGTTACCAATAACCGAATTTTTCTGACAGGGCTAAAAGTATACGATCCCAAAAACAATGTAGCAACCATTGATGGCGTTGTAGATCTCAACAAATTGAGTGATCCCGATATCGATGTAACTGCAGAAACGAAGAATTTCATGGTATTAAATACCACGGTAAAGGACAATAACGTCTACTACGGAACCGCTTACGCTTCGGGAACCTTCCAGTTTAAAGGACTGACGTCGGCCATGAACATCAATATACGTGCTAAATCCGAAGAAAATACTGTTATCAATATCCCTTTCAATAGCGCCAGTACGATCTCAGATACCGACTTTATCTACTTTATTGAGAAGGATTCGACCAAAATGAAGAAAAACACAAAAAAACGAGATTTCAACGGTCTGACGATGAATATGGACCTCTTGATAAACCCGAATGCCGAAATAAATCTATTCTCCAGTATGGGCGAATTATCAGGAAGAGGAAACAGCAATCTCAATATGCGGATATCTTCATTGGGAGATTTTGAAATGTTTGGGGATTTTATCATCAACAGTGGAAAATTCAATTTCACTGCCCAAGATTACATCAACAAGATTTTTGATCTCAAAGAGGGCGGTACCGTACGATGGGCAGGAAACCCAACCGAAGCGAATATTAATATCAATGCCATCTACCAACAAAGAACAAGCTTAGCGCCTTTGTACAATGCCGCAGGTCGGGAAGAAAACCCCGAGCGTGTATTGGCACAGGCCGACATGATCCTAAAAGGGCAGTTAAGTCAGCCGGAAATCACGTTTGATATCAACTTTCCACAAAACCCCGGGGTTAAAGATGAACTACAAGGATACTTTTCAGATGCCAACAATGTCAATCAACAAGCGCTTAGCCTAATCGTGAGACGTAGTTTTACACCTGGTACACAAACAGACTTCGGTAAAGAAGTAAACAATACCTTGTTATCTGCGGGAACTGAAATAGCGTTCAACCAGATCAACAACATCATAGCCCAATCGCTTAACATCAATTTCTTTGATATTAATATCAAATCCTTAAATGATGCCTCCGCCTCACTTCGCCTGTTCAACGACAGGCTTGTTTTGACAGGCGGTATCTCCGACCGTAGAAGTCAGGCTCTAACGGATTTGAATGTATTTTCAGATCGGGTCTCAACCGATGCTGAGGCTATGTTTTATTTAAGAAAAGACGGCCGTTTGGTACTACGTGCTTCCAATCGCCTAAATACACGCAACTTTCTTCTTAGCCCCAACGACGGCGAGTATATAAGTGCTTTCGGATTACTTTATCGGCAGGAATTTAACAGCTTCTCAGAATTCTTGAAAAGGCTATTCCCTTTTGGCAAGAAGACGATTACGACAGCTCCTACTGAAACAAAGAAAAGCAAGGTTAATTAACCTTTCCGAATAACCCCTTTGCTATTTCAACAGGTCTCTTCCAATTCCAGCAGACCTCTTTCAGCTCACTCAAGCTGAGCTCGTTCAACGCAAGCGGACCATTTTAATTCCAGAAGACCCCATCCAACTCAAGCAGACCTCTTTCAAGTCAAGCTGAGCTCGTTCAACTCCAGCAGACCTCTTTCAACTCCAGCAGCCCAACTCCTATCCCAAACGCTTTATCCCTATTTTGATAGTCCGTCTCTATTCCATCAGCAGAACTTTTGTATTTCAGCGCCATATAACAGCCTACACAAACAATCTTTGGATGATCTGAACAACAATAAACGAATAGTGTCTAAGCTGCCACCAGGCGACGCGCTGCATTGAAAATAAAAAAGTCCCTCCAAATAGATCGGAGGGACTTTCTTTTTATTTTAAAAATCGCTTATGCCAATTTCTCGAATTCTTTGTATTCAATTTCACTAGCATTCAATTTCACTAAACCTTTCAAGTGATCAAATACTTTTAAAGCTTTAGCTTCTTCGAACAAACGATTACCTTGTTCTCTATCTTGCAACAATTGAATTGCAAATTGGTTCAACTGCTCATCAGAAGGCTCTTCGTTGATGTTGTACATCTTAATTTGCGCGTAGATACGTTCTTTTGCTAAATTGATAACTTCATCATATTTAACTTCAAGACCATTTTCAGTAACAACGCGATTTTCGATGATTGTCCATTTCAAGTTATTCAAGAAATCAGCAAAACCTTCGTTCAATTCTTCTTCAGAAATGCTTGGGTTAGTTGCTTTCAACCATCTTTTCAAGAACTCTTCAGGGAAAGATACATCAACCTTCTCCATACCAAAAGTATACATATCATTACGTAATCTTTGATCTGAATTTTGTTTGAATAAATTCTCAACTTCTTCTTTCACTTTTTCTGTGAATTGAGCTTCTTCTGTTACTTCACCTTCCGCGAATAATTTATCGAAAAATTCTTGGTTAAGATCAGCTTCTTCTAAGCGGTTGATATTCTTAACAGTCAATTCAAATTTAGTGACGTCTAAAGCAGTTGCTTCTTCCTCAGTTATACCTAAGATACGTGCTACATCTTCAATTTTGAATGCTTTTTTAACATCAATCTTAACAACATCGTCTTTTTTAAGACCAACTAATGATTTTTTGATCTTAGCATCTTCTACGATATCTGTACGGATAGAAGTTGTTTTTTCTAGACCTTCTTCTTTATCTTGTTTCAATGTTGCATACAATACATCACCTTCTTCAGATACTTCTGGATTAGTCATTTTTCCATAGCTACGACGCAAGTTCTTGATACGATCTGCCAATGTCTCTTCATCAGCTTTGATTTCGTACGAAGTAAATTCAGTCTCAGCAGTAAAAGGTAATTCAAAAGCAGGAGCAAGACCAATTTCATATTTGAAGTTGAAATTGTCTTTATAATCCCAGCTGTACTGTGCATCATCTTCCAAAGGAAGTGGTTGACCTAAAACTTCTAATTTATTTTCAGCAATATAATTAGTGATTTTCTCATTCACTAATTTATTGATCTCATCAAATAAAATAGATTTACCATAAGTACGTCTGATATGTCCCACTGGAACTTGACCTGGACGGAACCCTGGTAATTTTGCTTTTTTAGCTTGCGCTTTAATCTCTTTGTCGACTTGAGGATTATAATCTTCAGGTGCTAATGCGACGTTGACTACCGCATTGATTGCATCTACATTCTCGTGTGAAATATTCATACTCTTTTTAGCTATATCGCATTCATAAAAAAATCCTCCCGAGGTTTTAAGTTCGGGAGGACATCAAGTGCGGAAGAAGGGACTCGAACCCCCACGCCTTGCGGCGCCAGATCCTAAGTCTGGTGCGGCTACCAATTACGCCACTTCCGCATTAGGATTTCTTTTGATGCCACAAAGATAGAAACCAAACCTATATCCTGCAAGTATTTTCTACTCTTTTTTTTATTTTTTTTCAATATTCTCCCAACCCCTTGCATAATTCATTATTATTCATTTACTTTGAATATCAAAGTACTTTTATGGAACAGAAAGATTTATTTAGAGAACTTGGGCAGATCAGATCATTAATGGAAAAATCGTCCAAATTTGTTTCAATAAGCGGATTATCAGGTGTACTCATGGGCTGTTATGCGTTGGTGGGAACGCTATTGGGATACTATATTATACACCAACCCGAAAGTACCGCTCTACTCTTGGGCCAAAATCTGAATAGGCCCCTACTGTTTTTATTGATTGCGCTCATCGTCCTCTTATCATCCCTGGTGACCGGCTGGCTAATGGCACGTAAAAAGGCGAGAAAAAATAAGCAGTCGATTTGGAACATTACAAGCAAATCTCTTTTATTTGCAGTTTCAATCCCCTTACTAACGGGTGGCGTGATATCCTTGTTGTTTTTTGTCCAAGGCTACTACCAGCTGATTGCGACCATGCTGCTGATCTTTTATGGACTGGCACTGACCGCTGGAAGTATCTATACCTTTGCCGAAGCAAAAGGCCTGGGTATACTGGAAATCTGTCTGGGTTTGATTGGTATATGTTTTCCAGAAATCGGATTACTATTATGGGGATTGGGATTTGGTGTACTACACATCATCTATGGTTTTATCGTTTACAAAAAGTACGAATCGTGAAATTAGATCTTTCCTTATATGACAAAATATTTGAAAACAGAGTTCGCCTCCAAATTATGAGTGTTCTCGCTGCCAATGAAGAATATGATTTTAATTCATTGAAAGAACTGTTGGATGTAACCGATGGTAACCTTGCCTCCAACCTAAAAACTTTGGAAAAAGAAGAATACATTATTGTCGAAAAGAGCTTTGTCGACCGGAAGCCGAACACCAGATACAAAAGAACAACAAAAGGACTTAAAGCCTTTGAAAATCACCTTATTGCACTTGAAAATTTAATAAAACAACAATACAAATAATTTTTTTATCCATTTACTTTGAAAACCAAAGTACTTTTAAAACGTAATTAAATGAAAGGAATTAGATTGAAACTGATGCTGCATCTCTACAATTGGTCCTCCAAAGTATATGCAAACATCTTTAAATGGAACAAAAAAGCCTGGGGAATCTCTAAAGCAGATTTCATGACCTACCCCATTGGAAGCATCGGCTATAATTTGGGGCTCTTTTATGAAAGTAAAGGTTTCGATGTCATGCCCAAACTGGAAAATCACGATGTCTTTCATATCCTGACTGAAACCGGAACAGAGATACAAGATGAAATTGCCATGCAATTCCTTTTGCTTGGTAATGGAAAGATGAGTCTGTATCTCATGGCAATGATTTTTATTGGCGGCACCTTATTTCCTGAATACTTCGGTTATTACAAAAAACATTTTCAAAAGGGGCGATCGCTCCAGAGCTTTCATCATTTAGAATTTAAAGAAATCCTTCATTGGCAATTAACGGAGCTTCAAATTGCCTTATACAGCAAAAACATTCAACTTAACTTAAACCGCTAAAATCATGGATTACAACAATTCATCTCCGACAGAGCAAACCTCAATTTTTGAGAAAATCAGTAATTCTACTGTACTAAAGCTATTTGTCATTTTCTTTCTTTCCCTCATACTACTTATTCCGCTAGCCTTAATCAGCGATTTGATTGAAGAGCGGAAAAACCGCGAACAGGAAGTATCGGATGGAATTACATTAAATTGGGGAAAGGACCAGGTTATCTCAAGCCCTGTACTCGCCATCCCCTATCGCGAGACTATCCCACTTTCTGCCGAAAAAGCCGAGAAATCTAACCTTAGAGAAGAGCTGAAATGGATATTTGTCTTACCCAAAACTTCCAATATCGCAACAGATATAACGCCACAACATCTCGCTAGAGGTATTTATAATACCGTAGTTTACAACAGCAACATCACATTAGAAGGTATCTTTGACAAAATATCCCTAGAAAAACTCGAGGTCCCTCATGAGCAAATTGACTGGAAAGGCAGCAAGCTTATTTTCGGTATCCAGGATTTTAAAGGCTTAGGCAAGCGCCCATCCTTGAATTGGGATGGTAACGAGTTAACTTTCGATCCAGACTTTAATAATCTCAAATTATTCACTCAAAATTTAGTCTGTCCGGTATCTTTGGATCCGCAGAAAACGGACAATCGTTTCAAGATTAAGCTAAACTTAAAAGGATCCAAATCATTGAATTTCCTCCCTCTTAGTGATCAGACAAACATCCAGGCTAAGGGTAACTGGGCTAATCCAAGTTTCACTGGTGCATTTTTACCGAGCAAACGTATAACCGAAACATCCAATTTTTCGGCTTCATGGGAAATCCCATCTTTCAGTCGGAAGCTGCCCCAACAATGGACTGGCGATGCCCGTCCAATCTATCAGTTCGATAACAAGCTCGAAAATGGAAATGAGGGCAATGAACAAAAAGCAGCACAAACTGCCACCACTACACTTACCTCTGCAAATAACCTATATTATAACACGGACATGATTACAATTAACTTCTTACCAGATATCAACAACTATCAAAAAACAACGCGGGTTGCCAAATATGGTATTTTAGTCATCATTCTGACTTTTACTTCCCTCCTATTCACCGAGGTGATCAAGAAAAAACGGATCCATATCATCCAATATATTCTAATTGGAGCAGCAATGGTTCTTTTTTACACCTTACTACTCGCACTTTCCGAGCATATTGGATTTAATCTAGCTTATTTAACCGCTTCCGTGGCGACAGTTATGCTGATTGGCAGTTTCATTAAATCAATTACCAAAGACCAGAAATCGGCCCTGTTGCTGAGTTCAATTCTGGCTTTATTTTATCTCTTCATCTATATCCTTATGCAACTTCGGGATTATTCCCTAATCGCTGGAACAATTGGCATCTTTATCATTTTGGCGATTTTGATGCGCGTTTCAACAAAAATAAACTGGTATCAATTTGACAATAGCCATGTGGATCAATAGACAACATCTTCGACTTTACTGGGTCCTGATTCAGATATTGCTTAAAAAATAGGGATTTACAATTCTCATAAGCCATTTCTACATGAAAGAGATGGCTATTTTTTTACTTGCCTTAGCATTTATGACCAAATTCTGTAACTTGCGAAGAAATTTTTCAGCGGCATAGATATGTTTAAACAGATGAAAAAACTTACAATACTTACATTAGCGATTATGGCGTGTAACCTAAGCAATGCGCAAGAAAGCAAAGGTGGAAAAAGCAATTTTAAATTAGTGTCGGAATCGCCACAACCCATCAACCCAAGTACACTTTGGGATCTTGGTCGTGTTTCGGCCGAAGGACTTTCTGCAGATGGCAAAACATTGGTATATGGTGTTTCCAATTATAATTTGGAAAGCAATTCAAGTGAAAAAAATCTATATACGGTTTCTCTGATCAATGGTACCAACCAGCAGTTCACCGATCAAAAAGGCGGTGAAACAGTCGTACAGATCGAACCAAATGGCGACGTAATTTATTTGTTAAAAGGGCAGTTATGGAAGAAGAACCTATCTAAGGGTGAAGCACTTCAATTGACAAATGGCGATATCGCCTTAGAAAATGTCAAATTTTCTCCTGATGGTAAGCAAATACTCTTCAGCCAGAGCGTTCTTGTAAAAAAATACCACAGCACGGATAAATATCCCGAACTACCAAAGTCAGACGCTTATATCTATGACAACTTAGATTATAGACACTGGGATACCTTCAATGATGGTAAGTTCAGTCATCCTTTTGTGGCGAGTTTTATTGATGGTAAAGTTGGTGAGTCGGTAGACCTATTGAAGGACCAAGCCTTCTATAGCCCTCAGGCACCATTTGGTGGCGCCGAAGATTTTGCCTGGTCTCCAGATAGCAAAGCCGTGCTTTATGTCTGTAAAAAGAAATTCGGAACAGACTATGCCGTCAGTACCAATACCGATATTTATCGCTATGATATCGCTACCGGAACAACTTCCAATCTGACAGAAGGAATGAATGGGTATGATACAGCCCCAACCTATTCTCCCGATGGAAAAAGCCTAACCTGGCTCAGCATGAAGACCGATGGTTATGAATCGGACAAAAATGATATCATGCTATTTGACAAAAACAGCTCAATTCGTTTAAATCTAACAGCACATTGGGATGGTACGGTCAATAGTTTTATCTGGAGCAGTGACAATCGAAAAATCTATTTTACAGCTGCTACGAAAGGTACCGTTCAACTATTTGAACTTGAAGTACCGACCAATATCAAAGCTAAAAGTTTACCAAAAATACAGCAAATTTCAGAAGGAGACTTTGACATCACCGGGATTGTAGGCCAAGTAGCTGACAAATTAATCGTTAGCTCGACAAAGTTTACTCGCGCAACAGAAATCTTCAGCTTTGATCTAAAAACCAAATCTTTAACTCCGGTCACCAAAGTTAATGATGCAAAATATGCAAGCATCAGCGAAAACAAAATTGAGAAGCGTATTACAAAGGCCTCCGATGGTGCAGATCTTTTTTCATGGGTAATCTATCCGCCAAACTTTGACCCTGCAAAAAAATATCCAACCATACTTTACTGTGAAGGCGGCCCTCAATCCGCACTGACGCAATTTTATTCGTTCCGTTGGAATTTACAATTAATTGCGTCACAAGGTTATATTGTTATCGCTCCAAACCGTAGGGGTATGCCTGGCTGGGGGGTAAAGTGGAATGAAGCCATTTCTCAGGACTGGGGCGGTCAGCCAATCCGTGATTATTTAACAGCTATAGACGATATCTCCAAAGAATCCTATGTCGATACAACTCGGCGCGCAGCAATTGGAGCGAGTTATGGTGGATACTCTGTTTATCAGCTAGCTGGTGTACATCAAAACCGCTTCAAAACGTTCATTGCACACAACGGTTTATTCGACATGAGAAGCTGGTATGGTACCACAGAAGAACTCTTTTTCGCCAACCACGAACTGGGCGGAGCGTACTGGGATAGCAAAAATGAGCAATCCTATACCGCGTTCAACCCGATTGAAAAAGCAAATAATTGGCATACACCGATCTTAATCTTTCAGGGTGGAAAAGATTATCGTGTTCCAATCGGACAAGGACTGGCAGCATTCCAATTGGCTCAACTCAAAAAGATTAAGAGCCGTCTGGTCTACCTACCGGATGAAAATCACTGGGTCCTGTCCGGACAAAACGCACAAGTTTGGCAAAGAGAATTCTTTACCTGGCTTAAAGAAACCTTATAGACAGTTCCATGCTATCGGATTGTAAGACCAGCTACTTTCACGATCAATAAAATCGCGAGTCAGGTTGTCAGTTTTAGCGGAATAGAAACGCCACTCAATGAGTGGCGTTTCTATTTCAATTCGATACCGACCATACCATACCATACCATACCATACCATACCATACCATACCATACCATACCATACCATACCATACCATACCATACCATACCATACTCTTGTTAACCATTGATTAATACCAACTTTCCATTTAACTGGGGTTTTACAGGGGGTTAACAGGGGTATAACAGGGGGTTAACAGGGGTCTACCCCTATTAACTCCCTGTTAACCCGCTGTAACAAGGTAATAAAAACCCTGTTAATATAAAACAAGAGATAAGCTTAGCAATAGGAAAGTGCCGATCGGTAAAGCATAAATCGGGGAGGCCAATTTATGGGATTGGAGCGAGTACAGATTTAAACATCAAAAGGGCAGCCCCTGAAAACAAAAAAGCCTGCTGTAGGCAGGCTTTTCAAGTATATCATTGAATCTGATCGCTTAAATCTACTTTTCACCTTTTTTTCCAAAGATGGAAAGTTTGATATATTTCCCAGGCTTCTCTTTAACGTCCTTCATCAAATTATCCATTTCCTTTGAAGCATTATTGAGGTTATTGTATAAAGCTTCATCATTGAGCAATAAGCCGATAGATCCCTTCCCACTATTAATTTTTCCGGTGATCTCCTGAAAATCATTCACTGCAGCATTTACTTTGTTCATGGTGTGTTCAAAATCCAATCGGGCGGCCTTATCGGTAATATTATTCAGATTAGACATAATCGCATTGATTTTCTCACCATTTTGTGAAAAATTGGAAGTGATTGATTCCAGATTGGCCATGATTCTATTCAGTCTTCCCTTTTCATCCCCGACCAGACCTTCGACATCTTTAGTAATGCCTTCCACATTTTTTAAAGAAGTGGAAATACTGTGAATGCTTCTTTTAAAGTCGTCCTGAAACTGCTTGTCTAAGACAGTATTGACAACCGATAACGTTGAATCCAGCTTAATGGTAATTGTTTCGATCCTTTTTTGAATGGGTTCAACCTTATCCATAATATTCGGTTGAACACCTGAAGTTAAAAAATCGCCATCCTTTGCCAATTCCTTACTGTTGCCCATTTCGAAGACAATTGCTTTACTTCCCAACAAATCTGTGCTTGAAATTCTCGCTACTGTATTTTTTGGTATATCGTAATGAGAATGGATCTTGAACTCGGTTTTGATCTTCCCATCTGCTTGTAAAATCATTTTTGAAACACGCCCAATCTGATAGCCGTTAACCAGGACAGGTTTGGAGGGAGTTAAACCATCTACAGTCGTATAGGTCGTGTAAAAAGTATTATCGCTACTAAAAACGTCATTTCCTTTTAGAAAGCTATATCCAATAAATAATAAAACTATTGCAACTGTTGCTAATATGCCGACTTTTGTCTCGTTTGATATTTTCACAAATAATCTATTTAGTAATGATCATTAATTTAAGTTTAAAACAGCATAAAAGCAAATCTGTTTAGCGTTCTACAGAATTTTTATAAATTTTCAGAGCCGAAACCAAATTATCAACAATCTCCTGCTGCCCTTCATCAGACAAGAGATAGCTCTCTTCTTCTCTATTACTAATAAAGCCAATTTCTGTCAGCACAGCAGGCATACCAGCTTCCGCCAGTACAGCTAATCCTTTCTCCCAGAACCCTCTACTGTAGCGACCTGCTTTCACATACTCCCCTTCGATCATCTGCGCCAGACGTATACTTTTTTCGCGGAATCGGTTTTTCATTAACGAGAAGATGATCGCACTTTCAGGGTCTTTCGGGTCAAATCCCTGGTAATTTTCTTTATAGTTTGACTCCAATAACAGAGAAGCATTCTCACGAACAGCAGCATCCTGCTGTCCCAACCGATGCGAGCCTGAAACCAGCGTTTCGGTACCATGTGCACTCGCACCACTGGAATTACAGTGGATCGAAATAAATAAATCTGCTTTATTGGCATTGGCCAAACGGATACGTTTATAAAGTTCAACAAATTCATCCGTCGTTCTTGTGTAGATGATCTTGATACCTGGAATATCTTTCTGAATCTGTTTTCCTAATTTTAACGCAACTTCAAGGGCTACATTTTTCTCCAAAGATCGCCGTCCAGCCGCTCCTGTATCTTTTCCACCATGGCCTGCATCAATCACAATTGTCCTTATTTGATAATCAGGAAGCCCGGACTGTCCATTGTTTAATTTGAAAGAATTCAATAAAAAAAATCCCAAAGTAGCCAACACGACGCTACACCATTTTCTAATTCTTAATTCTGATTTCATTGAATAATTATTTGCTCTACTATAAACGAATCAAAATGAGTCTATATTATTTCTTTAATAGATAACGATATTTAACATATTTTCTATTGCTTTTTTGACTAATTTTGTCTCTCGAAGTTTAACATTATTTCACAAAAATAACATTTGTCTTTAATTTTGAAGTCGTTAATCAACATTTTAACACTATTTATCATTCTTGCAATGAGCAGTTCTAGCGTTGCTCAAAGTAATATTCCATTAAAACAGAACGGACTTCAAGGTAAAGATCCTATTTCGGCGACCAATAAACTGCAGGATACCAGTAAAACTAAAACTGCGGATACAACCAAATCTGTTACTGATACAACCAAGAAAAAAGGAAGTGGCTTGCAGGCGGAAGTGAGTATCATTGCTGTTGACTCTCAGAAATCTGAAGTCGCAAAAAATATCAGCCACCTCTATCGCGGGGCAAAGGTAAAATACCAAGATTTTGAGCTTTCTGCCGACTATATCCGTCTTGACCGAAACAAGAAAAAGATTTTTGCCTCGGGGATCTACGATAAAACGGGTAAGTATGTCGGCCGCCCAATCGTCATTATGGGAAATGGTGAATCTCCAAAAACAGTAGATTCGCTCTATTACGATTATGAAAAACAGGAAGGGAATACCTACGGCATTATGACGGAAGTCGATGGAGGGTATATCCAGGCCAATATTGTAAGAAAGAATATCTACGACGAAATGTCGATATATAAAGGATTATACAGTACCTGTAATCTACCCTATCCACATACCCATTTTGGTATCCATATTTCCAAAGGTATTGTCACTAAAAACCAGATTATTTCGGGTCCGGCTTACCTTGTGGTAATGGGAGTACCTATGCCGGTCGCATTTCCCTTCGCTTTCTTTCCAAAACCGGATAAAAGGGCTTCGGGCTTTCTCTTCCCTTCTTTTGGGGAAGATTACACCAGAGGATTTTCGATGCGCGATATCGGTTGGTATCTGGCCTTCAACGATTATTGGGACAGTGAGGTGAGAGCTTCCTTGTATTCAAAAGGTTCGTGGGAAGCATCCATAAACACGCGCTATACCGTCAACTATAAATTTAACGGCGGTTTTAATATCCGCTATGCCAATAACAAAACAGGTATTGAAGGAACCAGAAATTATGGCTCCAATAAGGATTTTAACGTTACTTGGAACCATACCCAGCGTCAGGAAGCCAATCCAGGAACTTCTTTCTCTGCAAGTGTAAACTTCGGTACGTCATCATTCTATAAAAATACCGGTACAAGTAGTAACCAAACAACCTACCAGAACTTGGCGCAAAACAGAATGGGTTCCTCCATTAGCTATGGAAAAGTATTCGCCGATGGTAAGGTAAATCTAACGGCCAGTTTAACACACAATCAAAATATTGCGGATAGGACCATCCAATTGAGTTTGCCAAATATCAGCTTAAACGTATCCTCTTTCAATCCATTTGATAGCAAAGACCGTGTCGGTGAACAAAAATGGTATCAACGCATCAATGTCGGTTACAGCTTCCAGGCACAAAACTCGGTAAACACCATTGATACTATGTTATTTAAACCAGGAGGCTTCAAAAAATTCCAAAATGGTTTTCAACACAATATTCCAGTCAGTTTATCACTGAATGCCTTTAAATATTTTCAGTTCAATACCAGTGTCAATTATACCGAGCGCTGGTATTTACAAAGTACCAGACAACGCCTAGACAATACAGCAGCAGGTTATGTACAACGTCTTGATACTGTTCAGGGCTTCAGGCGGGCATACGATTATTCGATTTCAACAGGACTTTCGACCAAAATTTATGGTATGTATCCTAAAATCGGTAAAATTCAGGCGATCAGACACGTTGTTACCCCCTCAATCAATCTGAGTTATAGACCTGATTTTTCGGACCCCAAATATGGCTTCTATCAACATTATAACGATCAATATGGAAACAGAAATGTATACTCGATCTTTAATCAAGGCCTCTATGGATCACCTTCATCGGGTAGATCGGCAAGGATAGGATACTCCATCGACAATAATATTGAGGCAAAGATTAAAAGTAAATCCGATACCACAGATGGTGGTTTTAAGAAAATCCCTATTCTCCAAGGTCTGACATTTAGTGGAGATTACAACTTTGTTGCCGATTCCCTAAAATTGTCCCCAATTACCTTCTCCGGCCGTACGGCTTTTTTCGACCAAAAGATGAATGTAAACTTCAACGGTGCATTTGATCCCTATTCGGTCAATGAAAACGGCGTCCGCGTCAATCGCTATGCCATTAAAGACGGTAGTCTCGCTCGACTGACAAACTTTGGTCTTTCCTTTGACTATAGTCTGAATCCTAAGGCTGCGAAATCACGTAATAACAATATTGATTCTTTAAGAAAAGAAATGGCAGGTGCAGGTATGACGCCCGAACAGGCACAGGCCTTAGCGCGCATCAGCTCGGATCCTAACGCCTTTGTGGACTTTAACATTCCATGGAACCTTGCTGCATCTTTCAGTTTCAATATGTCCAAATCGTTCAACTCCAGCACGCGAAAAATGGAGAGTCAAATCACGAGCACCTTAAACTTGCATGGCGATTTCAGTGTTACGCCAAAATGGAAGGTAACCTTTCAATCGGGATATGACTTCAAACAGAAGCAAGTAGTCATGACTTCTTTCAATATTTATCGGGATCTGCATTGTTGGGATATGTCATTTGGCTGGTTGCCCTTTGGGCAGTACCGGAGTTATAATGTGACTATCCGGGCCAAGGCCTCAATCTTACAAGACCTTAAGCTCACAAAAAGAGCTAGTTCAGGAAGCGGTTATTTTTAAAATAACCGCTTTTTTTAAAAGCTATACCCTGATCGGTCAGAAAGAACCTGCAGTTCATTTTCAGAAAATACCTTCCATCAAATACATATTAATCATTTCGTTGAGCCGCAATTTTATGTAAGTTTATATCCTGAATCGTCCACTATTAAATTTTCATTTTTAGGATGTAGTACATGAATAGTTTAATTCTGGAAGATTAAGAAAATAGAACGATTTACCCCTATGTCCATTTTCAGAATAGACATGTGATCGCTTAATTATTTTAAAGATGAAAGCAGAGATTATTACCATAGGCGATGAAATCCTCATCGGCCAGATTATTGATACCAATTCGGGTTGGATCGCCAAGCAACTCCTCCGGTTCGAAGTCGATATCGTTAAGATGACATCGATCCCCGATACCGAAGAAGCAATTTCAACAACGCTGAAAGATGCTGCGTCCCGGGCAGATCTTATTCTGATCACCGGAGGTCTGGGGCCAACAAAAGATGATGTCACAAAAAAAACAGCTGCAAAATATTTTGGGACTACCTTAATCCGCGATGCGAATGTACTTCAACATGTGACCAACATATTTGAATCGCGCAATCTAAAAATGCTCGATATCAACCTTCAACAGGCCGATGTCCTCGCTAATTGTGAGGTTTTATTTAACGACTATGGCACCGCCCCCGGTATGCTGGTCCGTCAGGACCAAAAGCAGTTTATTTTTATGCCCGGAGTACCCTTTGAGATGAAATTTCTGATGGAGAAACATGTACTCCCCCTATTAGCCAAACAGGATCCGGATCTATTTATCTGCCATGAAACAATCTTGGTAGGTGGCATTGGTGAATCTTATTTAGCAGAAGAAATAAAAGATATCGAAGCAGAGCTCCCGCCGAGCATAAAATTAGCCTATCTGCCCACATTGGCTTTTATCCGTTTAAGGCTCTCTGGCAAAAGTAGGAACAAGTCAGACATTATGCTCCAAGTTGCCCTTTTTAAAACAAAACTTCTTCACCGCTTACGGCACTACGTGATAGCAGACTATGATACCAGCATAGAGCCGCATCTGATAAAAGAGCTTGCCCGCCGAGGTTCAACATTGACAACAGCAGAAAGCTGTACCGGTGGTAGCCTTGCCGCTTCCATAACCGCAGTAGCGGGAAGCAGCACGATATTCCTTGGTGGTACTATCCCCTACTCCAACGCATTAAAACAACAATTGTTGAACGTCAAAGAAGAAACACTGATCCAATATGGCGCAGTAAGTGAGCAGACGGCGATCGAGATGGCTTCCGGTTCAAAAAAGGCTTTTTCTTCGGAGTATGCTATTGCAACAACTGGAATAGCCGGGCCGGGTGGTGGAACAGCTGAAAAGCCCGTCGGAACGATTTGGGTGGCTGTTGCCGGAAAAAAAGAAATTTTAACCAAGCAGTTCCAATTTAATAACGACAGACTTGTCAACATCGAACGTACGCGTATGAATGCTTTATTACTTCTATGGAAGTTGCTTGTAAAAGAACAAGACACCGAATAAGGTAAAATAATATTTCAAAAAACATGTTATTTCAGGAATAATATTTTAAATTGTTGAAAGTAAACCACAATTTATTTAACTTCGTTTTTCTATAACGAGATTGCTAAAAAATATGGCTTTATATAAACTCTTGCTCCCAAAAATGGGAGAAAGTGTATCCGAGGCGACAATCACCAAATGGTTAAAACAACCGGGTGACCTGATTGAGGAAGATGACACTTTATTGGAAATCGCAACGGACAAAGTTGATTCAGAGGTACCTTCCCCTGTAAAAGGTGTTTTAAAAGAGCAGTGCTATACCGTAGACCAGACTGTCCAAGTTGGTGAGGTCGTTGCAATTATAGAAATTGAAGGCGAAAGTGAAGAATCTGCGATTCAAACGCAAGAAAATACAGTCCCTTCAGCGATAATTCCCGAAGAGATCAAAACAATGAATATCCCTGGTGTAGACCAGCTACCCAATGTAGCAGCTGAAACTTCATCTGCTCCATATGAGAATACGCTACGTTTCTATTCGCCTCTCGTAAAAAATATCGCACGTCACGAAGGCTTGTCTCAAGATGAACTTGACCGTATTCAGGGTACAGGGGCAGAAGGGCGAGTGACCAAGGAAGATATTTTAACTTATGTCGCGCATAGGGATTCCTCGTCAAAACCAGAAAAACCAATTCAGGTGGATCTGGCAAGTACAAACTTGGAGTCTCCCAAAGTAGTCTCCACAGCACCGTCTCATGTTCACACCGTTACCAATGGCATTGATGAAATCATTGAGATGGATCGCATGCGAAAATTGATCGCGGATCATATGGTCAAAAGTGTACAGATCTCTCCACATGTATGTTCCTTTGTTGAGGCAGATGTTACCAACTTGGTTTTGTGGCGCAATAAAGTCAAAGATGCCTATAAAAAACGCGAAGGAGAAAATATCACTTTTACTCCTTTGTTTATCGAGGCTATTAGCAAAGCACTCAAAGATTTTCCATTGGTCAATATCTCGATCGACGGTTACAATATCATCAAGAAGAAAAATATCAATATCGGTATGGCAGCAGCATTGCCGAATGGTAATCTCATCGTGCCGGTTATCAAAAATGCAGATCAATTGAGCTTGGTCGGATTAAGTAAAAGTGTCAATGACCTTGCACAACGATCACGAGCAAATAAATTAAAACCGGACGACACGCAAGACGGCACATTTACATTCACCAATATTGGCGCTTTTGGTAATATTATGGGAACTCCCATCATTAACCAACCGCAAGCTGCAATCTTAGCTGTTGGTACCATCACGAAAAAACCGGCGGTAATAGAAACGGAATATGGTGATATGATCGGTATTAGACATATGATGTATCTTTCACTTTCTTACGACCACCGTGCAATCGATGGTGCGCTCGGAGGTACCTTCTTAAAACGCGTTGCGGACTACCTGGAAAACTGGGATAGCAATAGAGTGATCTAACGATTTCAATCAATCAACATAAAAAAAGGCTCTTAACAGAGCCTTTTTTATTATCTAAAATATATTTTTTGCTACTTAAACATACTTTGCTCGAACTGTATTTTCTTCTTCTTGATCACCAATTGAAACCGCAGATAAAGTAAAAGCGAAGAGGTTAACAAGCCTAAAGTAAGTCCGTACCAGATCCCCTTGATACCCCAGTTAAATACCACTCCCATGAGGTAGCCGCTTGGTAGTCCAATAATCCAGTAAGCAATAAATGTGATAATGGTTGGAATATTGACATCCCCCATACCACGTAATACCCCCAGACCGACAACTTGCGTACCATCAAACAATTGGAAAAGGCCCGCAATAATCAACAGCTGAGAAGCAATAATCACCACGGCATGATCTGAAGTAAAAATATAGGGCAAATAATTGTTCAGTAAGGCGAACAAAGATGCTGTAATCACCATAAAGATCAACACCAATTGATACGAAGTAAGTGCAAATCTTTCGAGACGAAAAAGGTTTCTATTACCATAACTATTCCCCACCTTGATTGTTGCAGCGGCAGCAATACCACTCGCCATCATATAGGTCATGGCAGCCAACTGAATGGCCACTTGATGGGAGGCTTGCGCTGTAGCACTTATTGTCCCCGCCAATAGCGATGCTCCGGCAAAGGCGCCAATTTCAAAGACATATTGCATAGCAACAGGCGCCCCGATACGTACTATTTTAAGCAATCGTTGCCGATCTACCAATGTCACCTTAAAGTATTGAATATAACCCCTAAATTTCTTTGATCGCAATACATAAGTCATCATCACGGACATCATTAGCACGCGGTCGATCAGTGTACTATACCCAACCCCTTTAACCCCCATGGGACTGATGCCAAACATTCCTTTAACAAAGATTATAGCTAATATAATGTTCAGCACGTTTCCCCAAATAGTCACGTTCATGGCTTGCTTGGTAAAGCCCAAGCCTTCTGCAAATTGTTTGAAAGTACTAAATACCATCAACGGAAGCATGGATAAGCTTAGAATAAACAAATAAGGCTTCGCTTCTTTCACCACAGCCGGATCTTGGTTGAGGTGATCAATAGCCAACATCGAACCAAAGTAAACTAAAGCAAACAACAAGAGCCCTGCGATAATATTTAACCAGAAGCTATTGGACAGCAATATGGCACATTCTTTCTTATTATCACGTCCATTCTCCTGCGCAATCAACGGCGTGATGCCATAAGCAACTCCCAACCCGATGACCATGACAACCATAAAAACTGCATGTACCAACGAAACTGCTGCCAATGGAATGGTTCCTGCAAAATGTCCAACAATTACACTATCTGCGGTATGCACCAGTGTATGTCCCAATTGTGAGATCACCACCGGCCCCGCCAATACCATCGTACTTTTGTAATACGGTTTAAATGTTTTAAAATTTCCCAACATAATCGATTTCCCTAAAAAAATAGGCACAAAAATACGAAGATATTGCTACCCTATCGTCATATTAAAAAATATTTAGCAAAAATATAACAATTTACACCCATCAAATAACCGCACTTTGTTAAGTAATTTTTATGTTTCAAATACCTTAAAATTATCTTAAATTTACTTTTGGGTCTAAGAACTATAGAAATATAAATGTACCTTAGCATCTAGTTAGTAATCAAAAGAAGAGGAAAAAGAGTATGTACAATCCAGTAATAGCATTTCTAAACATCGGAACACAAGAGATGATCTTAATTGTGTTTGCAATCTTGTTACT
Source organism: Sphingobacterium sp. UGAL515B_05 (assembly GCF_033097525.1). Classification (NCBI taxonomy): domain Bacteria; kingdom Pseudomonadati; phylum Bacteroidota; class Sphingobacteriia; order Sphingobacteriales; family Sphingobacteriaceae; genus Sphingobacterium; species Sphingobacterium sp. UGAL515B_05. The sequence goes on from NZ_CP109907.1 coordinate 648,935, forward strand.
TTTTGGAGGCAAAAAACTTCCTGAATTGGCGAGAGGTTTAGGAAGAGGAATACGTGAATTTAAAGATGCATCAGAAGGTATCAAGCGTGAAATTTCAGATCAAATCAATAATTTCGAGAAAGACATAGACGTTAAAACAGAAGTCAAAGAAGAAACTGTCCCTAATGATGTACGTGTAGCTGAAGAGAAAGCTCAAGCAGCACACGAAGAAGAGGTGAAACCACAGGAAACCACAGAAGGATCAGAAACAGAACAACCAAAGAAAAAATATGAGTTTACAACACCAGCCGGTGTTGTCGAACATAATCCACATAAACAACCGGATTACGGCGAAGAGCCATCCCACATCACGTACGGGTATAACGATCATTTTGCTGAAACTAAAAACAACGAGGTAGAAGATAAAAAAGTTCCTGAGCAGGACAATACCAATAAACCTGCTTAATTTTACTACTTTAGTTTATAATTAGATATACTTAGAGCTGTTGAATGGTGATTCAACAGCTCTACTTTTTAAGATTAAACCGACAATGAGCTTATCAACACACGAAATTACTATTGCTAACGAGCTTTCTATTAGCGAAAAACAGGTTCGCACGACTATAGCACTATTAGACGAAGGTGCTACGGTTCCCTTTATCTCGCGCTACCGTAAGGAAATGACCGGTAGTTTGGACGAAGTTCAAATCACCGCTATCAGAGATCGTTTCCAGCAGCTCCGCGACTTAGATAAACGTAAAGAAGCTGTTCTGAAATCCATAACCGATCAAGGAAAACTAACGCCAGAACTTGAGCAACAGGTATTGGCTGCCGAAACCATGGCCAGTCTTGAAGATATCTACCTGCCTTTCAAACCTAAGCGTAAAACTCGCGCCAGTGTGGCACGTGAAAAAGGCCTGCAACCTTTAGCGGATCTTATTTTAGCGCAAGAAACGGACGATTTCCTCGCCCTTGCGGATAGTTTGGTCGATGAAGAAAAAGGCGTAAAAAATACGGAGGAAGCATTGGCAGGTGCCCGCGATATTATTGCAGAAATCATTGCGGAAGATGCCACAGTAAGGGCCAAGTCGAGAGCGATATTTCTGGAAAAAGGCTTATTTGTATCGAGGGTAGTTCCTGGAAAGGAAGAAGCTGCCCTAAAATATAAAGACTATTACGAGTGGTCTGAATCATTGAAAGATGCACCCTCACACCGCGTCTTGGCAATGCGCCGCGGTGAAAAAGAAGAGTTGCTCTATTTAGATATCGATATCAATGAAGAAGAAATTGTACCCCGTATCGAAGCAATCTATGTGAAAGGAGCCAATGCTGCTGCTGCTCAGGTGAAACTTGCCTTGATAGACAGTTATAAACGCTTGCTAAAGCCTTCGATGGAGACGGAAATCCGTGTATTGACAAGGCAAAAGGCCGATGAAGAGGCCATCAAAGTTTTTGCCGACAATGTTCGTCAATTACTTCTAGCCGCTCCACTAGGGCAGAAAAGACTGCTTGCCATCGACCCGGGATTCCGGACAGGCTGTAAAACAGTGGTGCTGGATGAACAAGGACAACTCAAAGAAAATACAGCCATCTTTCCGCATACAGGTGCCAATGGACTGGCAGAAGCAAAAAAAACAATTCAATATTTAGTCTCGAAATACGATATCCAAGCCATCGCAATCGGTAATGGAACCGCCGGCCGCGAAACAGAAGAATTTGTACGGAAACTCGGATTAAATAACGTTATCATCGTTATGGTCAATGAAAGCGGCGCCTCCATTTATTCGGCTTCAGAAACGGCACGTGAAGAATTTCCAGATCAAGATGTTACGGTACGCGGTGCCGTATCTATTGGCAGACGGTTGATGGATCCACTTGCTGAACTTGTTAAGATCGATCCAAAATCGATCGGTGTCGGACAATATCAACATGATGTAGATCAGAATAAACTTCAAACATCACTGGACGATACGGTTATCAGCTGTGTAAATGCAGTGGGTGTTGAACTGAATACAGCATCCAAACAAATTTTATCCTATGTTTCAGGTCTGGGTCCATCGTTGGCCCAACAGATCATCAAATACAGAAATGAGAATGGCCCTTTTGCTTCAAGACGTGAGCTGAAGAAAGTCCCCCGCCTTGGCGATAAAGCTTTTGAACAAGCAGCTGGATTTCTTCGTATTCGCCATGCGGTAAATCCTTTGGATTCCTCGGCGGTACACCCCGAGCGTTATGCATTAGTAGAACAAATGGCCAAAGACTTGGGAAAAAAAGTGGAGGACCTATTGACAGATGCTGACCTGAGAAAATCCATTCCTTTGAAAAACTACATTTCGGATGAAGTAGGACTACCGACACTAAACGATATTCTAAATGAATTAGCGAAACCCGGATTAGATCCCAGGGAAAAATTCGAAGCATTCTCATTCACGGATGGGGTCAACAGCATCGGGGATTTACGTGTCGGTATGAAGTTACCAGGTATCGTCACCAACATCACGAATTTTGGTGCTTTTGTTGATATCGGTGTTCACCAAGACGGTCTGGTACATTTAAGTCAATTATCCAATCGCTATGTCTCAGATCCACAAGAGGTCGTGAAAGTACAGCAGCATGTTATGGTGACAGTGACAGAAGTGGATGAAAAACGTAATCGCATTGCATTATCCATGAAGACAGATGAAAAGCCTGCGTTACCAAAAAACAGGAAAAATGACAACAAAAAACAGGTCGAACCACAAACGGATATGGCCAGTAAGCTAGCTGCACTGGCTAGTAAGTTCAAATAGATACATTTTTCTTCAAACCAAAAAAGCTGACCGTGCGCCAGACCACCTCCAATAAGTTTGTAACTTCTTGAGGCAGCGCGCTAGCCGGTCAGCTTTTTTTGATGCAATGAAATCCTACGCTCATCATTCGTGGCGACATTTTTATTTTGTATCTTTAACGGAAACAAGTTTAAACCCGTTATGAAAAATTGTACCCTACTATTCTTCCTGTTTTTTGGAATCTATTTTTCTAAAACCCAGGCACAGCAGCAACTTCACGACGGGGCCTACCTGTATCAGGATGGCATCAATAAACATTTAATGCTCGTTAAAGACCATTATATTTCATTTATAAGTTACGATGACGTCAGAAAACGTTTTCAGCATACCTGGGGCGGCGCACTTGATAAGCAGCATAATCTGATCACTATCGCTATCGAGTATAACTCACAGGATTCGGCAGCCATTGGCAAAGAAACCCAATTGTCTTACCGGATTGAAGCAGACTCCCTTCGCCTAAAAACAGCCAATAGCTACCATCTCTATATCAAACAGAAAAAAATTCCGCAAGACCTTGATGCGCTTTGGCGAATCACCAGCAGACAACAAGAGGGTAAAATGCATGCTATTCCCAAAGCAGATCGTAAAACAATCAAAATATTGGTTGATGGCTATTTTCAATGGGTAGCGATTAATCCCGCTCAAAAGGGTTTCTATGGTACAGGCGGAGGCGACTATCAGTACAATAATAATCGGTACTCCGAAAAAATACAGTTCTTTTCGAGAGATAATAACAGAGTCGGGCAAGAGCTCGCCTTTGATGGTGAAATCATAAATGGCGCATGGCATCATAAAGGAAAGAGTTCGAAAGGAGACGATATATATGAAATCTGGAGTAAAGAAATAACAGAATAAAATATGACAATAGAAGAATTTCAATCTTTTGAAAGCCCAGTTCAGCACTGGACAGCGGTACAAAAGTCACTTTGGTATGATCGAAAAGGAAATTGGAAAACTGCCCATGACCTCATCGATCAATTGGGTGGAGCCGATGCAGCACATGTTCATGCTTATTTACACCGCAAAGAGGGCGATCAATGGAATGCTGAATACTGGTATCAGCGTGCCAAACAGGATGTATATAAAGGAAACTTGGAAGATGAGTGGAAAGACCTATTCAAACGTTACGTTCAGTACTAAAAATATTTCCATTTTCGGACGGCAACTGTTTTCTTTTATATACACAAAAGGACAATTTGAGTAATAAAGTAGTCACAAATAGTATAGAAAATTAACTCAGGTTCTTTTTAACCTGGTCAATATCTTTAAAAACATAAAAATATTACCAAATAAGATATAATACTAACTATATTAAGGCATATTACGTAACAAAAATAACACAAACAAAAATATTATAAGACTAACAATTAAAAATGGCATAGATATTGAACGTAGTATACTATACTTGAGAAAATATACTTTTCATAAATTTAGGTTAATAATTGGTTAGGTTAAACACTTGAAGTTCCCCGCTTCAAGTGTTTTTTTTTAAACAGAAAGTTAATCCCTGTTGTCTTAAATCTGCTTATCCTGCTCTATTTTTAATAGGATATAATGCTCCGTAAAGAGCAGCATAAAAAATTCAGAACAGACACCTTGTATTACTATGTATTTTGTTCTATATTTACTTACATGAAGAAAGAATTTATTGACAAGTGGGTTTCACAGCTAAAAAAAGGAAGTCTTTCTTTCGTTGTATTAGGCATTCTTGCCTACGATCAAGAATACTATGGCTACGATCTTATCCAGGAGGTCAAGAAGAAAACAGCGATTGATATTGCCGAAGGAACTTTATATCCTTTATTGATCCGTTTAAAAAACGAAGGATTGGTAGAATCGAACTGGGTTCCACAAGCGACAGGAATTCCAAGAAAATATTACAAAATAACAAAGGAAGGTCAAAGTACCTTCGCAGCGATGAGAACGTACTGGACAAGCTTAAACCAACATATAACCACTTTGACCCATGCATTATAACCAGATAGACTTTACAAATAAATCTTCAGCTCAGCTTTATCAAGACTACATGTCAAAAGCGACGGCTCTTGTCAAAAAATTAGCCTTGGAGCAAAGACAGGATATCTTATGTGAAATCAATAGCCACATATTTGAGGCATTGCAACAGCAGCTTCCCCCACAGTTAATCCCTGACGCCATGCCTAGTCAGCTCAAAGAAATCTTAGACAAACTCGGGTTACCGGAGACTTTTATCGAAGAAATGATTTCCTTAACTTCAGTTGCCCCGTCCATCGAACCTTCTCATACATCCGTAGCCTTGTTGCGGGTACCTATGATACTCACACAAGGGATCGTAAATGTGATTTATTATATCATCTATACCCTGATGCTCATCGCCGTATTTCTAGTCGTTGCTAAATTTATTGATCCTCGGGGAGTCGGATTCTTCTATGCGCCCAACAAGTTTTTCATATTCGGCAAACTTATTTTACAGCACGAAGAAGCCCTGCGTTACGAACAATTGGGCAACTATTTCATTCCCGCCTTTCTTTTTATCATCAGTGGACTTTACTATTCCTCCACCTTAATTTTGAAACTCAAAAAATCTATTCACCATAAATTATGAAAAGAACTTCAGTATTACTGTTTCTCTTAGGAACACTATCGAACCCTATTCTTAAAGCTCAGGAATTCAATCCTGTTCGCATGGACAGCCTGATGGCCGTTATGGATAAAAATAATGTCTGGATGGGCAGTATTGCGATCAGCAAAGGCGATCAATTACTCTATCAAAAGGCAATTGGATATGCAGACCTGGCGCAGAAAAAGAAAGCCAACATACATACGCGTTATGGAATAGGTTCAATCTCCAAAACTTTCACCGCAACACTTGTTTTAAAAACGATTGAACTCGGAAAACTCCAGTTAAATCAGACATTAGCAACCTACTTTAAAAGCATTCCCAACGCGGAAAAGATAACCGTCAGTCAATTGTTAAATCATAGCAGCGGGGTTCATAGCGTCACGGACGACAAAGATTATTTAACATGGAACACTAAACCTCAAACAGAGCAGGAACTTGTTGAACGCATTATCAAAGGCGGAGCTGAATTTGCCCCCGGAAGCAAACATGAATACAGTAATTCAAACTACATTCTACTTACTTACATCCTTGAAAAAGTATGGAAAAAAGACTATGCCTCTTTGTTGAATGCGTATATCTGCCGACCATTAAAGTTGGAACATACCACATTCGGCCGGCCGCAAAGCAATAACAGTGATCTGAGCGAATCCTATCGGTACACGAAAGAATGGTCTCTTGAACCACACACAGACAATTCTGTTCCGCTTGGAGCCGGAGCAGTTTGGTCAACTCCGGCAGATCTGGGCAAATTTTTCAATGGTTTATTTAGCCATAAAATAATCAATGCTGCAAGCCTGGAAGAGATGAAAAAAATAGATCAGGGCTATGGACTGGGCTTATTCCAATTGCCATTCTATGAACATATGGGCTTTGGCCACACAGGTGGTATAGACGGATACTCCTCGGTAGCGGGCCATTTTGATGATGGTAATTATAATATCGCTATCATTAGTAATGCCAACAATTATAATAATAATGAAATTCTAAAGTTCAGCCTTGGCGAGCTTTATAAAAAACCTTTTCCACTTCCTGATCTTGCGGAAATACAATTGACAGAGGAAGAAATTTTAAGTCTCGTTGGCGAATATAAAAGCGAGCAACCTCCTATCCAGATAAATATTACCAAAGAAGGCAACAAGGTGCTGGGTCAAGTTGTCGGTCAGCCGGCATTTCAACTGAAACCCAAGGATAGAAACACGCTAATCCAACCGCAATTTGGCGTAAAAATAGTTTTCGAACGTAGCGAAAACAAAATGACACTCTACCAAAATGGACATACGCTTGTTTTAAAGAAATAAGGGAATACTGCGGTTAACTAATGTAAGGATTCACGGCCTTTATTCGGCACCATTTTGCATTTGTCCTGCGGTAGTGATATCGACATCCTCAATGCGGACCGGTGCCTTCGTCATCACGCGCACCTCGAAAAGAGCAGCGGTTGAACTAAACCGCTGCTCTTTCAACTATGGCATTTTACAGTTTTTCCAAATAGAAATCATCACCGTACACGGTACCGCTCAAGGGTTTATAGAAATAGACGGTAGCTGTGGTATTATTGGCTCCAGTTGTAAAAGTAACCGAATTACTGGAATAGCTGGTCGTACCTATAGTCGCATTGACTGCAGTTCCACCGTAATTTTTGACACCGATACTGACCGACTGGCCAGCTGCAGACACTTTGGCGTAGCCACCAAAACGATAGGTCGTATTCGGCGTTAAACCAGTCAGGTATTGTTCAATGGATGTCTCTCCGCCTGTTTCGCGGATGCATTTGGTTCCTGTCCGGGCATCGGTAGAAACAACCGATGCTCCACCGCCCCATGTTGTCCATGGATAGATGACACCGCTTTCGAAATCGCCATTGCTAAATAAAGGCAGTTTATACACACGTACATAATCCACCTGCATACTAAAGGGTAAGTCAGCATTTGTGATCGCCCCTGGCCATCCCGCTCCACCGGCCTGATTTAGAATCAGATAAAAAGGAACATCAAATGGCCATTGCTGCGTCCCTCCACCGGAAACTCTTGCGTAGGTATACTGCAATACATTGTTGACGTAGAATCGAATGTCGTTTGGACTCCAGATCATCGTATATATATTGTAATCTGTGGTATTATAGGTAGCAGATTTCGATGCTGTGCTCCCACCATTTGCATTGGTAACTGAGCTATTATGGATCGTATGGTACATTACGCTTTCGTTGTTAACATGCTCCATAATATCAATTTCACCACAGGCTGGCCAGCCACCATACGCTGTAGCCGGTTCGGGCATCATCCAAATAGCGGGCCATGAACCTCTTCCTTGCGTAAATTTAGCCCTCACTTCAACTTTTCCATAAGTCATACTAAATTTCCCCATCGACTTAACTCCTCCCGCATGATAGGCAACAGGATCTCCGGCTACAACAGCATTATCCATACGCAATACGAGATTGCTCCCATCTTGGGATGCATAAGCCGGCAAAGAGGTCATATACTTATTCCATGCGACAGTGCCCCTGTCAGCATAAGACCATTTTGTGGAATCAAAGCTCCCGTTGCTATTAAACTCATCCGACCAGACCAATTCGTAATCAGTTGTCGCTACGGTAGTCGCATTTAATAGCTTAGTCGAGGCCTTCGCCTTACTTACTTCCGGAATCGGAGTTTTTGTTGCTGTCGAGTCTTTTTTGCAGGCAAAAATAGACAGGCTGGTTGCGATTAGGCTCAGCACCAGCCAAAATTTGGTTTTTCTCATTTAGTTTTTGATTATTGGTTTTATTAAGTTTATATCGTTATTTAACAGCCTGTGGAGCAAGCTGCCATATAATCGAAGATTCATTTTTATCTTTCATTCCTTCCTGTTTAACTAAAAGGAAGAAATGAAAGAAATTAGGTATTATATCGATAATACGCTGTGCCCGATTATTGAGTATCTATGGGCAAAAAGACAATTTTGCTGTAATTCTCTTTTTCAAATAGAACGCCCAATTTGTTTTTGCTTAAAAGGACCAGGTCGGAGTAAGCAGCATAATCACCCTTTATACCTTCGGGTGCTTTAGCAACTACCTGATTAAAATACCATGTTTTGCCCTGATCTTTGCTCAATCTAACGGTTAGATTGTCTCTTCTATTGGTTGATGCAGCATTACACACAGCCAATACATATTTTCCTTTCTTTTGCCAGGAAAGCACTGAACCCTGGTTGACCGGATCGGATAAGTTTTTATCATAATAGGTTGTATCCCAAGTAACTCCACCATCATTTGAATAAGACACAATTCTCGATTTGACATTACCTTGCTGATTACGGGAATTCATATACAGCCCTGTATGCGATATCTGCGCGGCCATTGTTTCATTTGATCCTTCAAATTTCACACTTTCCCCTATCTTGAATGTCTTTCCATGATCGTCCGAGTAGTATGAATGTGCAAAATAATCTTTGCCATTTTCTTTCGGATTTCCTTCAGAATGGTTAGCAGGAATATAAATACGTCCTTTAAACTTACCAGAATCAAATTGTAAAGCATGTCCGGGCGTATTTGCGTAAGTCCGCCAGTCTTCCTTAAAAATATATTGTGCATTTACGGATGGTTGATTGGGACGATGCGTCTGTAGCGTGATGTTTTCTGGATTAGACCAGGTCTTACCACCGTCGGTCGAACTAATTGACCAACATTCTCGCAAACCATTTCCTTTGCGGACTTCTCCCTCATGATTATTACCCGTATTATAAAAAAGAAACAGGCGTCCTTTCGGATATGCCGGATCCAATAGATCCACTACCGGAGCTGGATTTCCGACCTGCAGATTATCATTGTCAACAGCAACTTGCAATGGCCCCCATGTTTTTCCATTATCCTGACTGGTTTTATAAACAATATCCACATTACCAAAATCGCCAGCATGATCCACCCTACCTTCTGCAAAAGCAATTAACTGTCCGCTTTTATCCTTTACAATAGCAGGTATGCGGTAGCTTTTATAGCCATCTTCTCCTGAAACAAATACATTCACTTCCTGAGCGTGACAAATTCCTGCCAACAGTGCAAATACCAACATTGTCCCTAATTTCTTCATATCTATATAAGTTTTATTGTTACTTCTATTTAAAAAATTCATCTGTGTTAACGCAATGAGATCTGTTATTTATTACTCCCTTTCAATCGGTAGGCAGGTAAACATCCATTTTAGTGGATTTTGCCAATCTTTCCCATTTAATTTTCCCACAGGAAGTTTCACCACAACTGTATTCCAGCCTTTCTCCAACAGAACAATGCTTGGACTTCGGTAGCTGTAACCTTCATCAACCAATGGGAGCTCCAAATTTCCTTTTTGGCCAGCATGTTGCCATTTCGGTGGAAGCACTTCACGCCCGTTCACCCAAATTTTGCTCATTCTATCGTCCCAGGTCCCCAAATTTGGTGAATCACTAGCATATGAACGGGAGAGGTCGTTAAAACCAATCCAAAAACTTTGGTCTCCCCCTTTTTCACTCCATACTTTGCTCACAGCATATACGGTGCTATTTTCGAGTGGATTATCAAGAGCTCCTTTTACCACATCAGCCCACCAATGGCGTAATACGATAGTTCCACCATAAAACTCACCGATCTTCTTTAAAGCGGTAAATTTTCCTGTCGCTTCATTTTTTAAGACCATGCTCAGATCACCTTTATTTTCCACAGGGCCATACAATATCCATTTTTGCCCACTTTGCGCATAATATGGAAAAATAAGATCCTTAAAATACAATCTTTTATGTTGGAGCAAACGCTTTTCAAATTCAGCAAATTGCGTTAATCCCTTTATATCCGTTTTGATATTACTCCGCCATTCAAAATCTCCTCCTCCTCGCCAGCTTCGTTCCGCAAAAGTTAGCAAAGCCGGGTAAACTGCGTTCTGATGGAATACATCGCGCTCATGATGGACTGCACGATCGGGCCAGGAACACAAGGTCGCACCCATTAACTTTTCATTTTCTGAGGACTGTCCTCCCAACTGTCTATAAAACAAGGTAGTCACGGTCTCCAAAGGATCCATATGATTGATATACAAATGCTTTGAGTCAATCACTTCAAAAGGAGAGTCATTGGTAATAGCCTGTGCCCCACCCATCCAAAGCTGACGGATTGTGTGTGGCAGCAAATTCCCTCCAGGCTCCCAACCGATGGTTTTTAGCCCCAAGTCCTCCGTCCATTTTGTCATCATCGGCAAAAATGCTTGATTGTAAATTTTCACCTCATCCCCCCCAATATGCAGGTAAGGTAGTCCGGGATAGGTGATCGCAAATTCCTTCACCAGTTCCTTGATGATCGCTACACCGCTATCGCTCTGCATATCCGTTTTAAAATAACGGCGAAATGCGGCAGAATGCCCCGGCATATCAATTTCGGGTACGAGCTCAATATGGCGATCACGACAATACCGGATCAGCTGCTGCATATCGTCGACTGTATAATACTTTCCCTTCCAACGCTCCATATTTGCCGAGTCGGTCAAACCGGGATATTTTTTACTGATCAGTCGCCACGCAATATCTTCGGTGAAATGAAAGTGAAAAATATTGAGTTTATACCGCGCCATCATATCGATCTGCTCCTTCAGCACCTGTATCGACTGAAAATTTCTTCCCACGTCTACCAAGTAGCCACGCCAGCGAAAAGATGGATAATCTGTAATGTTGCAATACGGCAACTTACCATCGCTCCCCCCCAGTTGACGCAGCGTTTGCAGCGCATAGAAAACCCCTTTCCCCGCCCGGGCTTCAATGTTTACGCCCCTTTTGTCTATGACGATGCGATAGCCTTCTAAAGAAGGCGAGGGAAGTTTTATTTTTTTATTGCAACTAATCGTTATAGCTATATTTTCTTTGCTATCGAAGTCTGTCCGCCTTCCATTCCAATCACTTAGCAATGCTGTCAACGTCTGTCTATCTGTAGTTGACACGTCTCCTTTGGTGCGTACACACACAATATGTTTGACCTGGTAATACCCGGTTTTCCAGGTAACAGACTGCGGCATGGGAAGCAAAGGTCTGATAGTTTCACACATACTATATAGCGGAGAGATCATCATGATAATCATCATCAGCCTTTGGAGGAACTTAGTTGTTGCTACAGTTTGTCGCATCATGTTACCCTTTAATCGTGTTAAATTCCTTTAGTATTTGCATGCAGTACCACTCTTGACGAGGGAGGTGGAAAGGTCCTTTAAATAAATTACCTTTTGCCGTTTGCGCAATCTTTCCATCACGATGCAGATAACCATACCACTCACCATTGATTTTATCATGAAAATGATCATAGGCATACTGATTGATCTGCTGATGCCAACTTTTATATTTCTCATTTCCCGTCATTAGGTAAGCGAGTAATGTTGCTATAATCGTTTCATTCTGTGGCCACCAAAACTTCATATCCTGCCAGTATTCTTGTACCGGCTTTCCATAGACATCTCGAAAATATAGTATACCACCATATTCTGTATCCCAGCCGCGCTCCCACATATAATCGAGCATACGACAACCAAGATCAATCAGATGCGGATCGTTCGCCCGATATTTCGCTTCATGCAAGATAAACCAAGCTCCTTCTATGGCATGTCCGGGATTGAGTGTGCGCCCGTCAATATGATCAACAATTTCACCTTCGGGACCAACTTGTTCCATCACACAACGTATGTCATCTTTTACAAAATCACGTTCAATCTGCGCGATAAAATCACTGATAACGGAATCACACCTTGGATCTCCAATGGTTTCGCGAATTTGCTGTGCTGTATTGATCATAATCATCGGCACACCGATCCCTTTCATTGGTCTGGTCTGTTCGTATTTTGGTTCCACCAATCTTTCTCCCTGTGCATAAGCCAGACAAATTCCAAACAGCTCACGTGCTTCCGCAGCAATACCGTCATCTCCCGTCGCTTTTGCATAGGCAGCAAAAGCGATTGCCGCGAAAGTCTCCGAAAAGAAATAACGACGCATACGAATAGGGTTACCTGTGCGATCTACATGAAAATACATTTTGCCGTTTGCGTCAAAACAATGTTTCTTCAAAAACTCATAGCCTATCCGGGCCCCTTCCAGCCATTCCTCTTTTTGCTCAACTGTATTGTAAAGTGTGGCCAGCAACCAGCATGCCCTTCCCTGTATCCATACGGCCTTATCTGTATCAATCAACGTCCCATCATGATCACGCATAAATAAGTAGCCGCCACATTCATGGTCAATCGATCGTGGAAACCAAAATGGTACCGTGTCTTTTAAAAGCTGATCACGATAAAAAGCTTCCAACTCCTTCAAGTAATCAGTGTCAATTATATTTGCGGTATCTTTTATACTTATCTGTTTCATCTTTTCTAGTTTTTGAATCAATTCATTTCTGTTTAGTTGATCGTTAAATCAAAAGTGGACACTGGCGTTCCAATTTCATTTTGAAGATTTGCCCTGCTAAAAGGTTCATATCCATACAGGATTCTGCTGATTCCGAAACTTGGCTTAACGATTTCAACGACATTGCCCGATAGGATATTTGCGTTTACATCATAAATTTTCCCCTTATTGTCCATTACCTGAAAACCTTTCACAGCCAAATTCCCTTGGGTTACTAATTTTATACAATGGTCAAATGTCAATAACAGCTTATCATCGCGAAGCGCATAGCTGACCGGTTCAGGATGATCTGCATTCAATTCAACGCCATACACATGTTGACGCACTAAATCTGCCAAACGCCGACCTACCACTATCTTCTCACGGGGATGTACATCCAAAGAATCACCCACATCGATCGTTACGGCCATGTGTGTACCAGCAATGGCTTTCTCCAGTAAGCGTTGTGAGTTTCTAAAATCGCCCCATGAAGGTCTATCTATACTGGTAAGCTGAACAAAGAAAAAAGGAAGCTCTTGGTGAAAACTCTTCCGCCAGGAAGAAACCAATGTTTTAAAAAGACGTTCGTGAAGTTCTATATTATGGGCATTGCTTTCGCCTTGATACCATAATATACCTTTCAATCCTGTCCCCAACCATTTACTGACCCCTGCTTCAAAATTGTAAGCAGGTTGATACGGATGGCGTTGATTTTTCACCTTCGAAACAGCCAGATTCTGACCGGCACGTTCACGGCAGAAATCCTGCAGAAAATCTGACTTTTGCCAATTGTGGATATAAGAGGCCAGCAGATCATCGTTTTCCAGTGATTTTCGATCAATCCAAGATTCAGTATTAGAGCCACCTACCGAAAGATCAATAATACCAATGGGAATATGTTGCTCGTTGGCGATCTGCTGGGCAAATGAATAAGCAACAGCTGAGAACTGAGCGGCCTCTTCTCCGGTAGCTTGCCGCCAGGCGCCGCTGAAAAAGGCCAAATCGTTTACTTTCCTTAAGGTAGCGGTATCCCATGCAACAGCATTGGTTTCCACGAGGTTGCGGCATTTAAAAAGGCGCATGTTCTTTATGTGCAGTGCATTGTTAATCAGCTCTTCGCCCTTTGCAGCTCCACGAAGTTGAAACGCCATATTTGATTGCCCCGAAGCAAGGTATACATCGCCAAAAAGAATATTTTTCAATACTATTTTCTCCCTGCCCGAACGCACGGCTATTTCATAGGGCCCTCCGGCTTCCATTTTAGGCAATTTAATTTCCCAGAAACCATCGGAATTGACTCGGGTCCTATAATTTTTCTTGTTAAAGACAACAGTGATCTCATCGGCGGCTGTCCCTTTACCATAGATGCTATTTTCCCAATTACGCTGGAGCACCATATCTGAACCGATTGTTTCGGCCACTTGTAGTTTTTGGCTAAGGGGTACCAGTGCATTAGCCACCTGTCTCGCGATGAATTTTGCTCCTTGTTTATTCGGGTGCAAGTAATCGTCGAAAAGATCAATTCGAGCATGAAGTGGACTATTGAGATCAATCAAACCAACCTGATTACTTTCAGCAATACGCGGAATCAGTTGCTGGATCTGATCGTACCAGTCACGGGTGCCGGACAGGAAGCGGGCATGACCACTAAAAATAGGAGTCAATCGACAGATGTAAATTTTTACTTTGGGATTAACGGATCGTATGGAGTCAATCAAGGTTGCGTAATCTGCTGCGAAAGAATTCTTATAATTCGGCCAATTTCGTGGATCAGTATCATTGAGTCCCAGGTGTATAATGGCAATATCCGGCTTGAAGGCCAATGCATTTCTGTATTCTTCTGTTTTATCATAAGGTCTATGCCCCTTACGTAAAAGCGTGGCCCCTGAATGGCCAAAATTCCTTACTTCAAACCGCTGACCCAGCAACGCTTGAAGCTGGCTCGGATAGGAATCCTGACTTGGGCTGGCAAGGCCATAGCCAAAAGTTACGGAGTTACCGATGCAAGCTACTTTTGTTCGGGGTTGTCCCACGGAAATGGAGATGGAGACAATCAAACCTAAAAGTAGACCTCCTTTTTTTGACATATAGGTATGCAGCGTGCTGATCAAGTATTTCATTTTCATCATCTATTCATTCAGGATATAAAAGCGATATAGGCGGCGGTTTTTCATTAATTTACTAATATGCTTACTTCTCCGTTGTTTTGGGTTTGAGAAACAGGAGTTGCAAGAGTAACGCCAACAGTACCGCGCCTCCCAATAATGCAAAGCCTAGCCCAAAATGCCCTTCGTCCTTAAATTTCCCTAACCATTGCGTGATAACGGCTCCAGCGAACACCCCAACCATATTCATAAAACCATAAGCGGTTGCCCGTAAATTTTTAGGAACAACCTGACATAGGATAGGCATATTGTTGGCATCAAATATGCCAAAGCCAATTCCAAAACAGACCGCCGCTCCGACCACCGCAGGTAAGGTCTGGCCTAATCCCAAAAACAATAAAGCTGGTATGGTCAGTCCAAGCCCAATTGCACTGGTATAAATGCGGCCACGGATATTTTTTTGTACCCATCGATCACTGAGTATGCCGCCGACGATAACTCCAATAAAGGATGAGATCGCGATTGTGATAGTCGACAATGGACCAGCTTTGGCCATTGGAATATTCAGGCTATCGGCAAACAAGGTTGGCAACCAATTTTTTATGGCCCAGCCGGGTAAGCTTGGAGCCGCAAAATAAAATAATAGGATCCAGAATGCCACATTGGAAAATAGCAACAGTAAACTTTTGGGAAGAGACAATCGCCCTTCCGAAGCAGGCTCCTCAAGGGATGGCTCATGTTTTTTCTCCACAAGCAAGATCGCTAATAGGACCGCATAACATATTCCGATAATTCCAAACCAATGAAAAGCGGTATGCCATCCTTTTGAAGCGGCCAATGTGGCACCAAAACCGCCCAAGGCCTGACCTGTATAAAGTCCTGTCATATGTAACCCAATGGCTAACGATCGATTTTTTCCGGTATGGTAATCGGCGATCAGCGAAAGGGCTGTCGGGATATACAATGCTTCACTAAATCCCATAATTGCCCGTAAAACCAATAGCGTTGCATAATCGTGCGCCATCCCCATGCCATAGGTTACGGCCGACCACACAAAAAGACTGCCTACGATCAGCCATTTTCTATTGCTGCGATCGGCAACGATACCGGCTATCGGACTCATGACACCATAGATGTAAAGAAAAACGGCCATCAATACACCAAAAGTCTCGGCTCGCTGCAATTGCGGAATATCAACCTGCATGGCTTCACGCATAGTAGATAGCATCTGTCGATCCATATAATTCAGCAGGGCTACTCCCCAAAGGAGGGCTACAACGAGCCATGGGTAAAAAGATTTATGTCGTAAAGAAGAGATCATTTCAATTTTTATCAGGTTTATATTGAGTTTTTTATATCTTATTTTTTCAATCCCATTTCTTAGAAAATGTGGCCACTAAAATCTCAGGCGTACGAACGCCGGCCTTAATTTCTCCACTAGGCAAGATAATCATGTCGCCCCAAACAACAGCTGTCGTGGTTACAGGTCCATCCGACGGCAGATCCCCCATCCGCTTCCATATTTTCAATTTCAAATCATAACGCCATACTGCTCTACCAAAGCCAGGATGATTGATTTGCAATTTATTCTTGGCATCAATAAGTTTCTGTCTCTTCGAGAGGTTCGCTTCCTTTTTAGCGTCAAAGATTAGCGCTTCCACCTGATGGAAGGTATTGCCCCGATCTGCACTCAACAACCATATTCCTTGGTCGGGCAATACACAAGCAGTTCCCGCCGCGGCAGGGAAAGGAATGTCCGTCCGTTTGGACCAAGTACTACCACCATCGGTTGAGCACCATAGTTCATGATATAACTTTGAAGGGCTCTCTGGATGAGCCTTTCTTCCACCAAGTAGATACAGCCCATGTTGACTATCAGACAACAATTGCAAATGGGAGACAGCATAGGGCAATCTTCCCACACAAACCCATCCTTTTTCAAGATGTGCTAGATCCAATTGCAACACTTGATCTGATACAGCATCAGACATTTCTCCACCGGCAATGAAAAGTTTATTTCCATGAATTACCGCTCCCATATTAGCTAATGGAAACGGTAGGTTCGGGAAGTCAGACACCGTAATTTTCTTGGTAGAGCCATCGTATTTAATCAGTCTACAAATGGCTGTTTTTCCTTCCGGAGTCTCTCCACCGATAACCAACAATCCATCGGGTAGACTCAGGCTAGCTGCGTAAGAAACTGCCGCAGGAAGACTATCATGGGCTATTAAGCGCAGTCCTTCCCTTTCTTTTCCGTAAATAAAAACATCTTTTTGGATCTCTTTCACCCCACCTTCCCAAGGTGGTAAATGTGGAAAATTCGCTCCGCCGGCAACCAGAAAACAATCGCCTGTGACACCGGCTATTGGTCCTGCCATACCAATATGCACCTTTCCATCTTGCATAGCTGGCAACGTAATGCCTTTATGCCATTCCAATTGACCCACCTGTGCTTGAACAGCACCTGTAACCAGTATTCCCACGATAACTCCCATCCAATGTTGTTTTGTCATATCTATTTATTCTCGAACCTACAGTCTACCTTGTAATCTCCCTCTCGATGTAAGCACACATGATACTCATCTCGAGAGGGAGATCTTTTTTACTGTGCACAAAACGTCTGAAAATTAAGTTTGTTTACATCATTCTTAAAGAGCTCAAATTGCGCTGTCGACATATTTTTCACAGGTAGTCTAAATGCTCCGCAGTCAAGGTCAATTAATTTCATATAAGCTTTCCCGACCGAAATACCGCCATACTTTCCTAGTAATGTGATCATATCGATAGACTTTTGCTGTAAAGCATTCGCTTTTTCTATATCTCCGCTGTCATAAGCATCTATGAGCGCAAGATACAAAGGTGCTGCGTAGTTATAGGTACTTCCAACAGCTCCTTTATTACCCAATACTAAAGCGGACAGCATATTCTCATCTCTTCCCCATAACATATCATACTTGCGATCTGCATAATTCATGCAACTTAAAAAATCCATAAAGTCTTCGTGCGTATATTTGATTCCCTTAAAATTGGGTATTACGCCATCAATCTGCTTCAACAGGTCGATCATCGGGAAGTTTCCACCGGTCAATACCGGGATATGGTAATAATAGAAAGCCGTATTCGGAGCTGCGCTTGCAATTTCGATACAACATTTTGCCAGCTGATCGACGTTGGCAGGTTTAAAATAAGATGGTGAAGTAAAGGAAACAACATCTACCCCTGCCCGCTCGGCCAGTCGAGCCAATTGTTGACATTCCTTAATATTTGTTCCTCCCAAGAGCATCATAAGTATAAAGGCATCATCCTCTTTTGTTAATCTGGCCCAAGCTGTCATCACCGCAACTTTTTCCTCAAAAGTCAGCGATACCCCTTCCCCCGTTGAGCCACAAATGAAAGCACCTGTTACCCGGTTACGCTTTAACATCGCATAGTATTGCGGAATCAGCTCAAGATTCAATTCTCCGTTTTCATCGAAAGGAGTAAATGGCGCTGCAATTAATCCTGAGATTTTTTGATTTAGCATGATATGTGTATTTAATATTGTGTTATTTTTTAAAATGTAACTAAAACGATGTATAACCTTTCGTTTGAACCAAGAGCCGGTTATTTGTCAGCGCATCCCTATTAATTGGCCATAAAAGGCGAAATGATTCTGCTACGGGCAATGATGTATACTTATAAACAAAGCTATCGCCCATTCTTCTCAAATCATACCAATATTTCCCCTCGCCAATAAATTCCAATTTGCGTTCTTTCAAAATTGCTTCCATGGGATCACTGTCTATCTTCTGATTTGGAAAACCAAAAGTACCTTCGTTATAATTACTTCCAAAAGCTCTTGCTCGAACCAAATTGATTTCCTCTTTGGGGCTTTCACCCAGTAGCACTTTGGCTTCAGCTAACAGCAAGAGTAAATCTGCATAACGATAGATTGGAAAATCATTCGTAAATGCGCGAGATCCAGCATTTTGTTCACCTTGATATTTTTTTAGGAAGCAACCGGCCAAATTGAACTTTCCTGTCGCATCTTTTGAATAGGCCGCTTGGATGGATGTGTTTTTACGTTGATCCAAATCGTTATAGTCCCGGTACGAACGGATACGGGTTGGTGCACGTAGTATTCCACCATAGTTTTCAGCTGTTACGGTGAATTTTCTGTTGGAAAGCGAATCATAATAATTTGCGATAAGACCCGATTGTGGAACGAAATCGGATATAAAGCCTAAAGTCGCTTCATTTAATTGATGACGCACCACAAAAATCATTTCACCATTACCGCGATTGCCTGAAGAAAATAGACCCGAAAAATCTGGTTGCAGAGACAAAGTTAGATTTGATTTTATTTCCGATAAAGCATTTTTGGCTGTTAAGGCAGCATCTTTGCCGCCGCCTCGATGTGCATTCCAAAGATTCACTTCTGCTTTAAGCATTAATGTTGCAGCTTTTGACCAATACGATTTTGTATTCTTCACGGAATAGTCTGTTCCAAAAGAAGTCAAAGAGCTTTCTAAATCCGACGTAACAAGCCCTAAAACATCCGAAGCTGGAGAAGCAGCTTTAGCAAGGTTGGTGATATCGATATTGCCGACAGGCTCTGTTTGCAGGACAACATCTCCCCAGGAACGATACAACTGAAAATAGTAAAATGCACGCATTCCATAAGCAATTCCTAAATAGTAACCTTTATTCTGCGCGGTCACAATATCAGTCGTGTTAAGTTTACTGATCAACAAATTTATCTGATTGATATTTTCGTAAAAAGCCCCGAAATTGCTCACCCCTGGATTATCAAGATCTAAATTATGATTCCACATTCTTTCCAACCCTTGCGGAGCTTCCCCTGTAAAAGACGATGTCGTTCCGGGATCATTGCCAAAGACCTCCCCCTGGTATTCACCCAGAAGTACAAATGCGCGCTCATGATTCCGAAATCTTGCGTGTAGACCACTCACAAACGAATCAAATTGATCGGCTGTCTTCCAGTAATTCCCATCGCTAATTGTACTTACAGGATTTAATTCTAGATTTTTATTGCAAGAACTTAATAGGCCTAGTCCCAATACCGTTGCCAAGCTTAAGGTTTTTATATTGATTTTCATCGTTTTCAATTTTTAAGATTAAAAGGATAGTTGAACACCGAGGACATACGATCTTGGTGTAGGATAAGTACCTAGGTATATACCTGTAACCAAATTATTCGCATCTACTGGAGGCTCAGGTGATGGACCCGAGAATTTTGTGATGTAAAAAAGATTAGATCCGGTAAAATAAATTCGTGCATGCGAAAATACCCGCGATTTTTCGAGCAATGATTTGGGCATGTCGTAGGAAAGAGTGAGCTCACGAAGTGCCAAATAATCTCCTTTTTCATAAAACCTCGAATTGTTGCTATTCAACACCGCATTCGCATTGTTTCCACGTGTATAATTCTGTTTGGAACCACCAACCTGATCCGCAAAATAAACCTTTGGAATGTCTGTTATAGTGTTGGTTGGTGACCAAGCTTGCTTTTGCAGCTCAATATAATTGAATGTGCCCTGATAATTCCCCAATGTTCTTGCGACAAGATCATTGTAAATCTTATGTCCCAGCGCAAACTCCCAGTTTGAAAAAAGGCTCAGATTCTTATAACTTAAATTCGTTGTAAATCCACCCGTCCATTTTGGATTAATATTGCCGATATACACTTGATCACGTGAATCGATAATATCATTTCCATCGACATCCAGCCAATTGACATCTCCAGGAGTAATTCTTCCATTTTTTCCAACAGGGAGATTAGGCCCAGTAATTCCTGCAATATTATCCGTGCGGTTTCCGGCAATTGAACTTACCTCAGCATCATCTTTAAATATTGATACTTGTTTATATGCGTAGATATCGCCCAGCGATTGCCCCTCCTGATATCCACCTACCCATTTAACTTGACCCGATGTTGGATCATAGATCTGTAAACCACCTTGACGATTATTTTCGTTTCCATTATTCGGCAGCTCCAGTATTTTATTTTTAACAAATGCGGCATTGGCGCCAATATTCAAATTAATACCATCGGGATTTCTAAGCACGCGAGCCTGTAACCCAAACTCCAGGCCTTTATTTTGTAAAGTCCCTAAGTTGGTATTTATAGACGAGAAGCCGATATAACTAGGCAGAGTCAGATCTGTTAAAAGGTTTTTAGTTTTTCTATTGTAATAATCGAATAGTAAAGTTACGCGGTCTTTCCATAAACCTAAATCTAAACCTACACCTGTCGTTTTACTCGTTTCCCAAACTAAATTTCCATTTACCGGCTGTGTATTGAGGTATCCAGCGGTTCCATTATAATTGGTTTGCAAGGAATAGGTTCCCTGAACTTCATATCTGCCTAATCCGTTTATATTTCCATTTTCTCCGTAACTCAGTCTAGGCTTCAAAGTTGAAATATAGTCCGCTAATTTGGTATTCTTAAAAAATGTTTCTTGATGAACATTCCAGCCTGCAGAAAGACCTGGGAAAAAGCCCCAACGATGGCCATCTGCTAAACTCGAAACCCCATCCAAACGATATACGGCATTCAACAAATATTTTCCATCATAATCATAAGCCAAACGTCCCATGGACGAAATAATTCGATATTCAGATTTTGAGGATGTGTTATTTCCAGCCACAAAAACAGTCGAAGCATTGACGGTCGGTATATCATCAGTAGGCGCATTCTTCCCATACACCTGCATAAAATCAGTTTTCGTATTAAAATATTCTGCACCAAGCATAGCGTTCAGATTATGCTTCTCACCAAATGTTTTGGTATAATTTAAAATACCGTTAAACTGTGTTTGGAAATCACGATTTATATTGCGATAAGCATCTCTTGACGTACTGCCTATTGTTTCGGGGTTAGAAAACACATTAGCATAGGTCTGGGTCGATTTTTGAAAGAACTCATTCAATAACTCTTTCATATAGGCATTTCCGGAGACCTTGAGGTATAGACCAGGAATAATATCCCATTTTAGAGAACCGTTTACGACAATGCGATTCGTTTCATTATTTCTCTCCATACGGCTCAACCAATACAATGGATTCCCATCATTGATGCCGTTGCCTGGATTGGGTCTCGTCTTCGCCTCATCAACCCAAGGATTAAATGTTGGCCAAATAGCCAAATTCCGATATAATGCACTTACTTCCGATCCGCCAACGCCATATTGAGAAGCAGTTGACAAATTGACCGAGGTTGCTACCTCCAGATTCGGTTTCAGCTTATATGAACCATTTAGATCTGCAGTATATCTTTTATAGTTGGAACCCACAATGATTCCATTCTCATCATATGCATCAAATGCAGCGAAATATTTTCCTCGATCGTTACCGCCCGATACATTTACATAATGATCCTTTGTATAGGTATTTCGAAATAAGATATCCTCAACTTCACCCGAATGATCTTTATAAATTATCTGACCACCATACGGATCATCTACAAGTTGCCACCCTTTAGCTAGTAATGGATCCAAGTCAGCTGTGTAACGACGAATATCGAACGAAGATAAATTTGCGTTATCAGTCAATAATCCCAAACCCCTGGAGCCATTAGCTGTCTCAATCGTTTTACCGGCATTTAAATACCCCAAGCGCGTATAATAAATGTAATCCCCAGCATTCATGTAACGATACCCCTCACGACGTTGGTTAAAGCCTCCTGTGAATTTATAAGATATAGTTGACTGTCCCGATTTACCAGTTTTCGTTGTGATCAAAACTACGCCATTATTTGCACGAGCACCATATATTGCCGTTGCAGAAGCATCTTTTAGAAGTTCGATGGATTCAATATTATCCGAACTCACATCATTCATTTCACGAATGACACCATCTATTACAACTAAAGGGGGACTAGAACTTTTAATTGATGCTCCACCGCGCAATTTTAACATAGGCGCCGCCCCGGGTGTACCCGATTTGTTTACCACCTGTAATCCAGGTACAGTTCCCTGCAATGCTGTAGCAACATTAGAACGGGGCGTATTTTGCAAAACAGTTTTATCTACTTTGGCGATGGAACCAGTTACACTTCTCCTGTTTTGTGTTCCATATCCCACCACCACCACTTCATCCATTTGCTCAACCTTGGATTCAAGTTTGATATCCAATTGATTTAATTGCCCAACTTTTACTTCAAATGGTCTATACCCCGTAGACGTGATGACTAAAATAGTATTGGGATTGGTACTGATTGAGAAAGTCCCATCAGCATTTGTCTGCAAAGATTGGTTGGATCCCTTGACTTTTACAGTCACATTGCTTAGCAGCTCCCCTGTCTTTGCATCGGTAATTTTTCCCCGCACCGCATGGTCTTGTGCCTGCGCTAAAAGCAAATTGCCCATCAAAACAGACAGCGTGAGAAGGGTTCGTAATTTTAGGTTTGAATACATATTGGTTTGTATTAAGTATTACATATATGCAAATATATAAATAACAAAATATAAAAAACAAATTTTAATTAAATTATGTATAACATATTAATCACTTTTATTAATTATCTTTGTCTTAATGCGCCTAATGCGCTATATGTAATATATATGGAACCGAATTCTTCGTTGATCGAACATCTGAATACAATTGATACCTCTTCACTAGTAGACCGTGCTGAAAAAGAAATCATCAATCTTTTTGTCAATCAAGGCTTAAAGGTTGGAGATGCTTTACCTAAAGAAATTGAATTGGCCGAAACCCTTGGTGTAAGTCGTACAGTAGTTCGCGAAGCTATGTTGCGGTTACGTATGGTCGGATTGATCGAATCGAAAAAACATCGTGGTGCCGTTCTAACAAGTCCAGATCTTATAAAACCGCTGCGCAAATCACTTTATCCAACCATCATGGAAAATAAGACCTTACAGGATCTTTTTGAAATGCGCATGGTGCTGGAGGTGGGTATGGCGGATATTCTTTTTGAGCATATACAGGAAAAAGACATTGAGGAGCTGGAAGCGATCGTTGCCAAGGAACCTATAAATGCAGATAATACAATTTTCGACATTGAAACAGAAATAGCCTTTCACGGTAAGCTTTATGAAATCACTGGAAATACGATTCTAAAAGACTTCCAGAACATGCTGTTACCTGTTTTTCAATATGTCCATAGCAGCGGTTTACTGACCAGTCCCAGTCCATCGAAAAGCTTCATCTCACACCGAGGCTTAGTTGATATATTGAAGGTCGGCAATGCTGAAGTTTTTCGAAATGCCATGCGCAAGCATCTTGACAATCATTATCAAAGACTTTTTTTATATAAAAAATCTGTTGGATAATCTCTTTTACGAGATCGATTCACAACACGACAAAAAAGCCCAATCATATGATTGGGCTTTTTCTTTAAACTATTTCTACTTGATACTTCCGTCTGGCTATTACATAAGTTGGCACTTTGTTATTCAGACAGCAACAGTACAATGATTCCATGCGGAGGAAGAATGAACTTTCTATTCTGACCAAGGTTTCCTTCATCGCGATGAAGCCATAAATCTCTGACGCGATTTTTTGGAGATAAATTCAGCACTTTAGTATCTAATTTAAACATCGTCTCGTTGTCTGATCTATTAAGTATTGCAAGTGCTTTACGCTTTGGATCTGCCAGGTCTTTTTTCCATACTTCTACCTCACCCGCTTTAAACACAGCTTGTGCTTGCTTAAAAGCCTTATCCTGATTAAGCGCGATCATTTCTTTGTTCGTCAATATAGCGAGTGTCTCTTTTGAAATTTTACGTAGATCATTTCCGGCCATCAAAGGTGAATTTAACATACACCACATTGAAAAATGTGTTTTATCTTCTTCATGAGTCATTCCATTTCCCACTTGAAGCATATCCATATCGTTATAGTGACCTGGAGAGCTATATGGATAAAGATTACGATTGAGATCAATAATATGCAACACAGAAGCAAAATTTGGTTGTATATCTTGCGAGATGCGCCAGGAATCTACCTGTTTAATGGCCCATTCCCCTGGAAATTGCCAACGGCAAAGATTAAAACCTACATCTGGGCGAACTGCCTGCACTGCGGTTATTATCTTTGTATATTGCTCGCGATCATCCAGTTTCATTTCCAATCCACCACACCAATCCACTTTGATGAAATCAAAATTCCACTCTTTAAAAAATAACTGTGCATCTTGGTCTTCATGACCATACATTCCTACCCCAATACCTTTTGGATCTTTGTCCCAGATAGAACCACAGGTATTTTTTCCTCCCTCCGAATACAATCCCGCTTTTAATCCCATGGAATGAATATAATCGGATAGAGCCCGCATTCCACCGGGAAATTTTGACCGATCTTCGTAAAGATTTCCCAGTTCGTCCCTCCCCCGAAATACCCGTCATCGACATTAATATATCTGTATCCTGCATCATGTAAACCAGTCGCAACCATGGCATCGGCCTGTTCTCGGATCAACTTTTCATCAATATGAATCCGAAAACTATTCCAACTGCTCCACCCCATAATGGGCGCCTTGACTTCCTGACCAATTGCACTAAAGCTATTCTTAACTAGTAAACTTGCTAAAATGAAGCTTTTAAATAATATGTTAGAATTCATAAAGTTATTTCGGATGTGAAAATCATCATACAAATATCGTAGGATCCCCCCATAAAAAACGAGTTGTATTTCTCTGCTCCTTCGAGCTCGTAGTGCTTTGCTAATAAAAATACCATAATGCCAACAATATGAAAAAGTAAATTCAATAAAACAAATAATTTTATGTAATACATAATATTTATTACCTTAGCCCCAATTGATAACCTTCAAACATCTATTATGGACTGAATTGAAAGTATTCATACAGAAATTTGATACTCACAACAGCTAACTAAAACCCGAAATTTAGCAGGTATACAGCTTGAGGAGTTTAACGAAGATTGTCATGATGACTATTCAATTTTTAATATCGTTTCCGACTTGGAAAAATATAAGGAATGTAGTGACGAACAACTTTTCGAGCTGATAAAGCTGAATAATGCTGAGGCGTATAAAGTTTTATACGACCGCTTGTTCTATATACTATTTTCTCATGCTTTGCATAAATTGAGATCAAAAGAGGATGCTCAGGACCTTACTCAAGATCTTTTTATGAATATCTGGAACAAACGCGAACAAATCAATATCAATGGACAAGTAATCAACTTTCTTTTCGCTTCGCTTCGCAATAGTATTATTAATTACTATATCAAGACAAAAAAACAAAATGAACGTGAGGAGCTGTATCATTATTTCAAAACCCATTTTGAAGCAACAACTGAACGCACGATTCATAAAAACGAACTCGAGAAAATTATTCAAAATGAAATAGATGCACTACCGCTTAAGATGAAACAGATTTACCTGCTCAGTAGGAATCAGGAACTCTCACATAAGGAAATTGCAGACCTCATGGCTATTTCGGAGTTAACTGTAAAAAAACAGGTGGCCAATGCACTCAAAATACTTAAGAAGAAGGTTAATTACGTACTTTTTACTTTTTTTTAAATCTCTCTACTCCCATCAATCAACAGTCTTGTCCTGTTTATAAAAGCCCATTTAAACGGTGATGACGGAAAAAGAAATTATAGCCCTTTTAAAGCGATACACGAATCAACAATGCACAGAAGATGAAATCATCTTTGTCGAATCCTGGTATAGTAGCCTAGACTTTAAGCATCCTGTACAGGTTGAAGAATTTGAATCAATAAAATTACAGACTTGGAAGACCATCGCTCCACAACAAAAAACAAAGAAAACACTTCATCGCTATGCGGCCGCCATATGGGGTATTTTACTCTTGTCTACTGCGACGTATTTTTTAGTTCAAAAAACTAAAAAGGATATCGAAAACACGTCCACCAAAATTCAGCCTGTAGGATATCGAGCAATGTTATTTATGGGGTCAAAAGACTCAGTAAACCTCAATACCCTACGAATAGGGGAAACGATAAATGCCAATGGCATCAAACTTAAAAAACTTGATAACGCAACGATTTCCTATGAAGTACAAGCTGACAACAAAACCAGAAGTGAATTAAATAAATTGATTGTACCTCGCGGAGGTCAGTTCAAAATTAGGCTAGCAGATAGTTCACTAGTGGTCGTCAATTCAGAATCTGAACTCGAATTCCCATCTCAATTTGAAGGCAATGAACGTCGAATAAAAATGATTGGCGAGGGTTATTTTGAAGTTGCCAAAAATAAGCATAAACCATTTATTGTAGGGACCAAAGATCAGCAGCTCACCGTATTAGGCACCAAATTTAATATACATGCCTATCGCGATGAAAAAAACATAACCACCACACTGTTGGAAGGGAAAGTTCAGATCTCAACGCCTAAAGGACAGGCAATCCTTCTCCCGGGGGATCAGGCACTATATAACGGTCAGCGGGTACTGGTTTCAAAGACGAAAACAACATCTGTCACAACATGGAAGGAAGATATCTTTCTATTTGACAGTGAACCTTTGGGCGATATCATGCAGCAATTGTCCAGATGGTACAATGTCCAAGTTAGGTTCGAGACGAAAGACATCGCTCAAATACGCTTTACTGGAAGTATATCAAAATATCAACATGTCGACCAGGCCCTCCGTCTACTTTCAATAACCGGAAAAGTAAAATTTATTGTTGACAACCAGACAATTTATGTAAAAGCAAACTAACAAACACTAAAGTTTATGAATATTAAGTATTTTAATCATGTAAGATTTTATCTTACATTGTTACTTCTTACTGCTTTTTTTACGGACTTTTCTGTAGCCGCCTATGCGCAGAAAATCACCCTACAGACACATGAAAGCAATTTAAAAACAATTATAAAAAGGCTTGAGAACCAAAGCTCTTACCGTTTCCTGTATGCCGATGATATGTTAGAAAACACCTATCCGGTAACCTTGTCTGTCAAGGATAAAAATCTCAAGGATGTACTGATAGATATTTTCCAAGGACAGCCCCTGACCTTTCAGATTGAAAATAAAACTATTATTATAAAAAACAAGCAGCAACAACTCGGCACCATATCCGGTACAATCAAGCGCATTGATGACAATACAGCCCTACCAGGCGTAACGATCAAAATCGTCGGAGAAGGACTCGACCTTCTTACTGTCTCTGACCCAAAAGGAAATTACACCTTTGCCGATGTCCCTTACGGTACCTATCAGCTCTCCTACAGTTATATCGGTTATCTGACAACCGCATCCATGATTCATTTAAATACAGCAAAACTTAATCAAAATATGACGATGCGACTCGCTGACGCCAGATTGGATCAGGTTGTTGTTATCGGTTATGGAGCCAAAAAACAAAAGGATCTGACAAGTTCCATTTCTTCCATTAATCAGGAAAAATTAGCAGACTTCAGTAATAATGCCGCTACTTTTGAATCTATTCTAGGTGGCGCAGCAAAAGGTGTTCTGGTAACACAGAATTCCGGTGCGCCCGGATCAACTGCAAAGCTCAATATTCGGGGGATTACATCTCCCTTATCGGGCAGCACCAATGAACCTTTATATGTGATCGACGGAGTACCATTTTTTATCGAGGGTTATTCTGATTTTCCAACGATAAATCCGCTTTCAAATATACCCATTTCAGAAATCGAAAGTATTGACATCCTTAAAGATGCCGCTGCAACAGCTATTTACGGATCGCGTGGGGCAAATGGTGTCGTCATTGTCAAGACAAATCGCGGAAAAAAAAATAAACCCTTTACAATTTCGGCAGACTATACACATTCCGTCAATAACCCGACACACATGTATAAGCCTTTATCTGCAGAACAATTTAAGGACGCACAGCATAGCATTATCCAAAACACGATAGATGGAATCAATGACGGTAAAATTGATCCTTACGAGGCCTACTATAACCAAATCCCCGCTATACAACAAATTGCCTTCGTAAGCCCATTAGCAGATGACGGATATGGCACTCCCTTGAAATACCGTTATGATGGATTGAACAACGAGGCCTTTGGCAAAGCAAATACCGATTGGACACAAATAATTCGCAAAAAAAATGCCCGTACTTCGCAATTTAACCTCTCTCTAAATGGCGGCTCGGATAACAGTAACCTAGCGTTCAACTTTAATGCATTTGATCAAGAAGGATTATATATCAACAACGGTCTTAAACGTTACAGTAGTCGTCTATCGTTCGATAGTAACGTTACAGATCATCTTACTGCTGGAGCATCTTTGTCTTACGCTTACAATACATTAAAATATGGACAGCAATTGTTCGCTGAAGGTAATACGAAGCCTTGGCTCGTAAGACCTGATTTAGAGGCATACGATGCCGATGGAAAATTCAATCGTATTGACGGCACGTTGATGTATGGCGCTCCGGTGATGTTATCCAGTCCGTTGGCTCAGCTCAGCAATCGTGGCATAAACAATATGCAGCAATTTTTGGGAGCTGCTTATGCTGAATACGAAGTATTTCAGCATTTTAAATTGCGCGGCGACATTAGCATTGCATCTTACAATGGCACAGCTCATATTTTTGCACCGACCTATACACAGGATGACTATACTGCCTTCGGTACCAATTTATATGCGACGTTGAATACCAACACCTCCAACAACAGCAATACAAGTCTCAATTTCAGGGCTGACTACGATTGGAAAAAGAACGGGCATCAATTATATGCCATGGCTGGTTTTGGATTTGATCGTTCCAAAAATTCGGGTGATTCAAACAGCTACGAGGAATTCCCTGACGATGAAATTCTAACAGACCCCGGATCAGCGGCGCGAAATACATTTTTCACTTACTTCCGAACTGACCAAGGGTTAAATTCGATTTACAGTCGCTTAAGCTACAAATACAAAGATCGATATCTAGCTGAAGCCAACTTCCGCTCAGATGAATCCTCCAAATTTGGTCCAGGCAATAAACGTGCATATTTTCCATCCTTGTCCATGGGTTGGCGCATCAATAACGAACAGTTTCTGCAAACTGTGGATTGGATCAGCGACCTAAAACTACGTCTGAGCTGGGGCAATACGGGGTCAACCAATATCAGTAACTTTTTATACCGTCAGTTTTTTGTACGCAGTTCCAATGACCTCTGGGCAGGTAAACCGGCAATTGTATTAGATCTGAATGTTCCTAACCGTGATGTGAAATGGGAAAAAACGCGTGAGTATAACACGGGTTTGGATTTCGCATTCTTCAATAATCGGTTCACAGGTAGTGTTGATCTTTACGATCGCTATACGACTGGTGCATTGGCACCGGCTCCAATTTCCTTGGAAGCAGGATCCAGTACCTATTCCGCAAATATCATCGATATGAGCAATAAAGGGTTTGAGATCGAATTAGCCTATGACCTGATCAAAAAACGGGATTTCACCTGGAACCTATCCTTCAATATCGCCCGCAACCGAAATAAAATCGAACACTTAAACGGAGCAAATATTAACACCTATTCCTTAGATAGTTACATAGAGGGTTATCCTGCTGGTACCAGAAAAGGCTATTTGGTCGAAAAAATCTTTGACTCACAGGCAGAAATTGATGAACTGAACAGTAGTTCACCGACAGGGTATTATCAAAATATGGCCACAGGGATTGGCGACTACAAATATAGGGATCTCAATGGCGACGGTGTCATCAATACAAACGACCGTCAGGTTATCGCTACTGCGCAACCAAAATATTTCGGCGGTTTTTATAACCGTATGCATTATAAAAATTTTAATTTTTCTTTCATATTTCAATATTCCAAAGGAGCAGCAGCAGTAATGGATGACTTTCAGACAAGCCTCTTTGGCATGTTAGGTCAGAGCCTTCAACAGGAAATCTATGATGATATGTGGTCACCTACGAAACCTGATGCCCATTTCGCCAAAATAACCTATTATGACCCGGCATCAAATTCAAGAACTTCTGACCGTTTGGTATATGAGACATCCTTTCTACGCCTTAAAAACATCAATGTAAGTTATGCACTCCCGACAGCGTTGACAGAAAAATGGTCTATCAAACAAATATCGGTATTTGCTTCAGCGTCCAATTTATGGACCATCACCAAATGGCCGGGTTTAGATCCTGAGTTTACCGGGACATACATTACAACAAGTACATCCAGCAACGACGCTTATCCGATGTCAAAAACATTTTCTCTAGGTATTAAAGCAGCATTTTAATTTACGATCAATATGAAGATAAAATATTTGGGAATAGTACTGGCAGGAACATTGACCATGAATTCCTGCTCCATGGTAGGTGATATCGATGATATCAAACCTTATTATAAAATGGAAGAAGACAATGTCGTCTATAATCTAGCATCGGCAGAATCGGTTTTACGTGGGGTATACAAAAGCTGGCGGACATTTAACGTATTCTCATTTAGGCTTTATATGTCCATTCTTTCAGGAAACGCAGTAAGTAAAGGTGGCGGCCTGACCGGAGGTCAGGAATTTGTCACCAACAGCGTACAAGCCAGCAATGTTGCTCTCGTCAATATCTATCAAGGTTCCTACCTAACAATCAACACAGCAAATAATTTGATTAAGCTGATGGAAAGAGGGGACGCAAAAGGTGCGCCCGAACAACGTGTCCAAGAAATTATTGCCGAATGTAAGCTCCAACGGGCCCTCGCCCATTTTCAGGTACTCCGTCATTTTGGTTATTTCTTTGATCTATTGTCTCCTTATGGTATTGTGTTGAGAAATTCACCTTTTACAGGGACGGAAACCGCAGCACGAGCAACCGTACAGGAAAGCTATGATTTTATACTGGCAGATCTGAACGAAGCGATTGCCCACGCCCCGCAAAGCAATGAATTCCATTATTACGCCACAAAAGCGACTGCAAAAGCCCTGAAAGCAAAAGTGCTTTTACATATGGGTAAATACAATGAAGCTGAAAATATTGCTAAAGAAGCTATTGACTTCGCTAAGGGTAATGGCTACCAACTAGAGAAGTCCTTTAGAAGCATCTTCATCAATGGATACGATTCGCCTGAAGCACTTTTTGCGACCTATACCGGAGGTCCGATGGAATCCGCATCCGATCAAATTGCCCGCACAACCTATAGCGAAAATACGAAACGTGTGGCTGATATGCTGATTGGCGGAGGCAATGATGGCAATCTCAATACAGGTGAGGGTTATGACCAACGGTTTTACCTCATGTTTAATCCGACACTAGCAGGCGCTCAGGGTAATGGTAAGCATCCTTATTCGCTGAATGGCACCGGTAAACACAACACACAAATGATACTACGTCTAGGTGAAATCTATTTCATCCATGCCGAAGCATCTGCTAGAAACGGTCATTATGATACAGCCCGTCAAAGTTTTCAAACGATGGCGTCTCGTGTTGGCTATCCCACAGATTATGCCATGAGCATCAGTAACAAAATACTACTCAACACTATCTTTCAACATAAAATGCTGGAATTACTTACCGAAAATGGCGAAGATTGGTTTGATTTTGTCCGTTACTATCACGCAGGAAATGTGGATTTAAATGCAATCAAGTCGACGATCAAATCGAACGCTCAACTGGTTTTACCATTACCCCAAGCTGCATTAGCAGGAAACAAGCAATTGCAACAAAATCCACTTTAAAACATTGCGCCTCTGCCCATACAAATCGGCACAGACATTTAAGCAGACAAACTATATAAGAACCGCTGAGCATTCAGCAAAATTGATAACGAATGAAAAAACTACTTTTAACGCTTACTTTCGGTGCGTTTACGCTACTCACACATGCACAAATCACGTACACGCTTGCCGGAAAAATCGATGGAAAAAAAGCAAACGGACAGATCGTTGGTCTTTGGGCCAACAATGGGCAAAATAAAATTGGAAGTGCCGTCATTAAAAATAATAAGTTTCAAATCAAAGGATCTATTTCTGCTCCCGAACTGGTTAGAATCATTATTGCTCCCACAGAAGGTTCAGAGCAGAAACTTTGGAAAGCAAGCGTATTCTACTTAGACAAGGGAAGTGTCCAGCTGACCGGCCACATCGATAGCCTTCCATCTTATTATTATAATCCGAATTTGCCAAACCAAAAACCTATCATTGAAGGCTCTCAAGCGCAAAGCTTGGCGGATCAATTAAATCGAAGCATCGTTCAGCAAAAAACTGCGTTAAGTAAACTAGACAAGGACTATATGCAGGAGTATCACCTGCCGGCAATCGATGGAAAATTCAATACAGATCGGGGAATTTCCATTCTTAAAGAAATGGCGCCGTATAAGAAAACGGTTTTCGAAAAAAAATGGGCGTTTATTAAAAGCAACCCAACAGCTCGGGTTGCTTTGGATGAAGCCTCTTATATGGTCATGGGCTATGGCGAAGAAAGCCTCTCCAAAGCACAAATGGATGAACTGCTCAAAATTTTTGAATCATCATGGACAGGTAAAACAGCCTATATTGAATTACAGGCTGCAATAACAAAGGCCAAAGCAACCGCTATTGGTTCAAAAATATTAGATGGCCCTATCTTGGATAAAGAAGGGAACAGGGTACAGTTAACATCAATATTCCCAAAAGACAAAAAATATATTTTACTTGAATTTTGGGCTTCATGGTGTGGCCCTTGTAGAGGTGAAATTCCCCATCTAAGACATACTTATGCCACATGGAAAGACAAAGGTTTTGACATCGTAAGCATTTCACTTGATGAAAAAGAAGCTGACTGGAAAAAAGCCATGAGCGAAGAACTTATGGTTTGGAACCAATACAATGCCCGTGAAGGTTTCAACAGTAAGATTGCGCAAAGTTACGACATCCAGGGTATTCCCTACGCCCTCCTGATCGACTCAGATGGCACCATCATTAAACATGGTATGCGGGGAGCAAGCCTAGACCAGGCGCTGGAGGAACTCTCAAAATAACAGGCCTTATTGTGCGGACTTTTCGCTTCGGTCCGCACCATAAAACCGTCATATAAAAAATACATTTTTTCGTTCAATAAATCTGCAATCCTATTTTATGTAATACATAATAATTACTATCTTAGTGGAGCATGAGAAACCTGTTTATAGCTACGCGCTATCCGGCATAGTTATAAACGAGGTATACTATTCAATTTAAACCGACAGAACAATGAAAATCAGGATCTCTTTATTTGCCCTACTGACATCCATCTTTTACAAAACCTCATCTGCACAGAAAAGACCAAATATCGTCATTATTATTTCGGATGATCACGCTTACCAAACCATTGGTGCCTATGGATCAAAATATGGAAAGACCCCCCAGATAGACCGCATCGCTGATCAAGGAGCTCTATTTAAAAATGCATTTGTTAATAACTCCATTTGCGGCCCATCTCGCGCAACATTGTTAACCGGGAAATACAGCCATAAAAATGGATTCAAGGATAATGAAACCTCTGAATTCGACTTTAGTCAGGATCTTTTTGTCAAGCAGTTGCAAAATGTGGGGTACAACACCGCCTGGGTGGGCAAGATTCATTTGGGTGACAAATTGCAAGGCTTCAATTATTATGATATTCTAGTTGGTCAGGGCACCTATTTTAATCCAGATTTTATCAGTAAACAAGGCCTTAAACGTGCAGAAGGCTATGTATCTGATATCGTGACCGAAAAAGCGATCGACTGGCTCGATACCGTAGATGCTGATAAGCCATTTTGTCTGGTCATTGGTCACAAAGCCACACACCGTACCTGGATGCCAGATCCAAAGGACTTTGGCAGCTATGATACTGCAACCTTTAACTTACCAACCACTTTTTACGATAATTACCAAAGTAGACCTGCGGCCGCATTGCAGGAAATGTCCATTGACAAGGACATGAAAATGGGCTACGATCTCAAAATGTTTAATTCGTTGGAAGACATGATGGCCGACGGTAACTTCAAGCGGATGAACCAAGTTCAAAAGGATAGCTATATCGCCTATTACCGGCCCATTTATGAACAACTAAAGCAAGGTAATTTGACAGGCAAGCAACTTGCAGAATGGAAGTTCAGACGTTATATGATTGATTATCTCAATACGGCTCAATCTATGGACCGCAATATTGGGAAAGTACTAGATTATTTGGATCAAAAATCACTCCGTGAAAATACAATTGTGATCTATCTTTCAGACCAAGGTTTTTATATGGGTGAGCATGGTTGGTTCGACAAACGTTGGATGTATGAGGAATCTTTTCGTACACCAATGGTCATGCGGTACCCAGCGCTATTACACGCAAATTCAATTATAAATGCTAAAATTGTCAACGCTGATATCGCTCCCACGTTATTGGAGCTAGCTGCTATCAAAAAACCGAAAGACATGCAAGGTGAATCTTTTGTGCATGTCCTGAAAAATAACAAAGAGGAACATCGCAAAGATCTGTTCTATCATTATTTTGAAAATGGAGAACATGCCGTGAGCCCCCATTTTGGCGTTCGTGATGACCGTTATAAATTGATCCGCTATTATAAACGAATCGAAAATTGGGAACTCTTTGATCTTCAAAAGGATCCCAATGAACTCCATAATGTCTACAAGGATCCTGCCTATCAAAGCGTCGTCAAACTGATGAAAAAGAAACTGATCACACAAATGCGCCAATTTGATGACAAAGAAGCAGAAGCTATATACAAAATCAACATCGACTAATTACGCCATCAGGGTATCCGATCTATTGGATACCCTTTTTTTATTGCTATACGTTTCTTCAAAGCATGTCAATGTATGGTCTATATACTTAAACCAATGCGCTCATGGCAAAATGAGTATTCTCCTTAGAACTGATAATCTAAAAAATTGAAACAGATCGAATCCGCAATCGATTGTATTAAAAATAAATTTTCTTTTATAGTATAATTTTCATTTATTTAATGTATTATTAAAATGATTTACATAAAATCATCTTAACCACCAATATAGCCAAGATACACGTACTTAATTTTATGAGAATTTACTTGTTTTTAATTTTATTACTCACTACAAATATAGTTATAGGTCAATCGAAGGGCAAAGTACTCGGAACTGTTTTTGCTCAAAATGCTGAACCATTAGAAAAAGCGACTGTAACGATTTTCAATTCAAAAGACTCTTCCGTGGTTTCCTACCTACTAACAGATACAAAAGGTAAGTTTGAATTTGTCAAAATTCCCACAGGGACCGCATTAACACTTTTTATTTCACATGTCAATGCAAATCCATTCCGTAAGGAATTTAGTATTCCTAACGGAGAAAATTATGATTTCGCTCAATTAAAGCTCGATTCCAAAAGTCTCGATGAAGTAGTCGTCAATATTGTTCCCCCCGTACGGATGAATAAAGATACGTTAGAATATAACACCAACTTTTTCAAAACCCGCCCCAACGCCAATGTAGAAGAATTGCTCAAAGAACTGCCCGGTCTTCAGGTTAATATGGATGGATCTATTTATTATCAAGGAAAAGAGGTTTCAAAAGTAAGAGTAAACGACAAGGATTTCTTTTCGAGTGATGTACGTATTGCTACACGAAATTTGGATGCTTCTCTTATAAAAACAGTACAGGTGTACCGTGATAAGGGCGAAACAAAAAAAGATAATGAAGACGAAGATAAACTGCCGATTACGATTAACCTAAAATTTAAGAAAGATTTCCTCAAGGCCAGTTTTGGTAAACTTTATGGTAGTGCAGGTACACGCAGCAGGTATGAGGCCGGTGGTTTATTCAATTCATTTAAGGACACACTACAGCTGAGTTTTCTCGGTTTCGGAAATAATATTAACCGCCAGAGTTTTGATTACAATGAATTGAACCAAGAAGCTGGACTTGGACGTGCCGAAAACTATGGATTTGAAAATTTTGGAGGTAGGAACTATTCGGGTAAAGCCAACGATATTGGCTTGGGCTTTAATCTCAACAATGACTGGGGAAAGAAGACCAAGCTGAACATTATGTACATGCTGAAATATAATAAAGCCGAAAATCAAAATACCGGCAATCAAATCTCTTTATACGATCAGGAAAAACAATATTCAGCATCCGATTACCAGCGACAGGAGAAATCTGTAGGGCATAATCTCAAAACCCTGCTTCGACATCGTATGGATACAACAGCCTACTTTGAATTTACGCCTAATTTGGGTATCAATTCAAAAAACAATTCAACCTTCGGAATGAACCGTTCCTATACGGATCTCAAAAAACTTAATGACGCAACAGGTACGGGCGGGAATAAGGAAAATACCCTGAACTATTCACATGGATTCTATATCGAAAAACAACTTAATAAAAATCATATCGTATCGTTTAGAAATACAATTTCCATCAATACAAATGAAAAGACCGATACGTCTTTTCAGAATACCAATATATATGATACAGCTAAGCCGCGGACTAGTTTATGGTATAAAAACCGAACACAAAATAATTCCAACAACCTATAC
The DNA here is from genome assembly GCF_033097525.1 of Sphingobacterium sp. UGAL515B_05. Classification (NCBI taxonomy): domain Bacteria; kingdom Pseudomonadati; phylum Bacteroidota; class Sphingobacteriia; order Sphingobacteriales; family Sphingobacteriaceae; genus Sphingobacterium; species Sphingobacterium sp. UGAL515B_05. Next base: position 686,197 of record NZ_CP109907.1, read on the forward strand.
TTCAGTGCAGCCTATTATAATAAAATAATTAAAAAACTAAACTTTGACTACTACTTCACCTATGTTACTAACCGCCAAGGGCCACAGGAAAGTGTATATATCAACCGCGACAGCACTGGAGAAATGCATGCAGCTCCTTATGAAAATAGCTATCGTTATAAATACCAGGATTATATTACCGGTATTATATTTTACTGGAGACCCACCAAAGATTTTAACGTAAAGTTTGGAACAGCCTATCAAGTAAAGGTAAATCATTTTGATTTACTTAAAATCAACTCTGTTGAGAAATCATCTTTAGGCTACTGGCTGCCCAATATTAATATCCGTTATAAAGATCTAAACCTCGGCTGGTATAAAGATCTCGAGTCTCCCGAACTCTACGGAATTCAGCAACTCGTCATGGATCTAAATCCATTGTATACACGAAAGACATCCTTTATATTCAACAATATCGAAAAACAGAATGTCAGTATATCATACTATAAGTATACCTCGAAATTGCAGTTTAATGTAAATGGAAATATCAATTATGTCAATAACAGCATCGGGTCCCGTAGCTGGCGAAACAACAATACAGGACAAATGACCACCCAGATGTTTCTCGCTGGCTCAAAATATAACTATAGTACCTATACTTACCTGAGATACAACCTAAAAGCCAGCAAAAATTGGTCATTCTATCTATCGCAAAACAACAGTATCTATACCTATGAAAATTATAGTTCCGTCAATGATGTTGATAATAAAGGGACCAATATAGGGATCAATGCCAGCCAACAATTTTCCGCGACGTGGAAAAACCTAGTGACGATATCACCACAGTATACCTATTCTTGGAACAAGAACATAAATTCGGTAAAAGATAACCCCGACTTTATTGAATCAACTTATTCAATCCGTAAAATTGGTGCAGGATTGAATATTAATCCAATCCACGGATTTTCGCTGGAATCAACATACTCCTTAGATAACCGGGCCAGCGGATTGAGTGGCAGAAAAAACTACCATATCTTAAATGCGTCAGTCTATTATACCTTTAAAAATAATTCGCAGCTAAAATTGACCGGCTTTGATATATTGAATCAGAATACCCAAAATTATTGGGGCAGTCAAGGCAACGTAACATATTTTGGGAATTCACTTACATTGAAACAATATTTTATGTTGGGCTATATCCATAAATTTAATATTATAAAAACAAAGAAGTAGATCAGGTAAAGTGCTGAACCTTGCTTATAGCAACAATAAAAATAATCATTATAATCTTTCAATATTCGATATCTTACTTTTCATTTCTTCAAGTTCGGCACGCGATAAGCCTTGCTTTTCAGAATAGCTATCTGCATGTTGCTCGCGCAATTTGCGCAGGCCCTTTCGGCTATCCGCTTCATAATCGTTTAGGTCAAAGGTAACAGAGTCTGGCGTTAAATTGGCGATACGATAAAGCGTACGCATTGTTTTTCCATCTTTTGTATAGGAAACCTCATACACATCACCAACCTTTGGATCTTTCAGATACTTTTCCTTCTTTTTGGCACCGTAAATTCCGGCTATAACAATAGCAGATACAAAAAGCCCAATCAGAACTAAGCCCGAAAAATATCGAAAAGGTGTTTTACGGATAGCTCCCGAAGATATGGCCTGAAGTGTTTGTGGGTTGATTTCACGTTGGTGACTCAACTTTTTGCAATGCGTACAAATGGTAATGACCTCCGAACTATAGGGAAATATGGGTATCCAAAAAACATGGAAATATTTAATTTGCCTGTAGGCAAAAAGGGATTGAACTGTGCCACAATAATCGCATTTTCCGATTGCCGATTGCGATTTATTAGCTAAAACTTTTGTTCTTGTGCCAAAAATAATCATCGTGTTAACGTTTTAATTCACGATCATGGAGACACAAGAACATTGCCCTTTCTTATTCGAAAATAGGAGGATTTACAATACGTGCGTTGCCGCTTACGATTCGCAGCTACCAATCAATATTCTGACAGGCAACATATTGCAAAGAAAACAAGAAGGTGTTCCGAAAAAAAAAAAAAAAACTTGATGCCCCAGCACTCCTCACTTATAAAGACCTCCTCTTATCATTCTGACTCAAAAATTACAAAAAACAAAAAAACAAAGTATAGTTATCAGGTAGATTTTATATATTTGCATTAACATTTTTTAACACATGAAACAGCATACAGATAATATCCTTAAAAAACGAATGCCCTAAGGGGATGTTTTTACAGGTAAATTTCAAATATCTCCTATAACCCAACTCAAACAATAAACTCACTATTATAATTAGTATGGCAAAAAACAACATAAATTTTGTCGTAATGGCCGCGCTTTGTCTTAGTACTGGCGCACTATACGCACAAACCACTATAAAAGGAAAGGTAGTCGACAACAATAACAATCCTATTCAGGGGGCTACAGTTACCGAAACAAACAGTAAAAAACAGGTTCAAACAGATGCAAATGGACTATTTGAATTCCCTTCGACCGGAAGCTCACTTAACATCAGCATTCAATATATTGGCTTTGAAACTAAGACTGTTCAAACCAATACTACAGGTTTCACTACCGTTCAACTCCTGCCTGCGACTTCTCAACTGGACGAAGTTGTTGTAACGGCATTAGGTATTTCACGTGAGAAAAAGTCACTGGGTTATGCCGTACAGGAAGTTAAATCTGTAGAACTTCAAACGCGGCCTACCAATGCCCTCAGTGCCTTGTCCGGAAAAGTTGCAGGACTTCAAGTAACGACCTCAGGCGGAAACATGGGTGGGTCTTCCCATGTTTTGCTGAGAGGTATTAACTCAATCGCGGGAAATAATCAACCTTTATATGTCATTGATGGTACCCCTATTGATAATACCGATTTGAACTCTTCTTCTACTATCAACGGAAGTGCCGGAAAAGATGTTGGTAATATGATACAAGATATCAACCCCGATGATATTGACAACATTTCGGTATTAAAAGGGCCATCTGCTGCTGCTCTTTATGGTTCTAGAGCAGCCAACGGGGTTATACTGATTACGACCAAACGTGCATCAAAGGGTGAAAAAGTAGATATTTCCTTAAATACCGGGGTTGATTTTGAAAATATTGTTCGATTACCCAAAAGACAACATCTCTATGGTCAAGGGTATTCTACAAGCTTCCAAACCCAAAATATCAATGGAACAGACTACAAAATAGTCGATTATGCCGCAGATGAAAGCTGGGGACCAAAACTCGACGGCACGCCAGTGCTTCAATGGTATAATCTGAACCCTGAAGATGAGGCCAACTATTTAAATCCGTCGCCGTGGATTTATCCCAAAAATGATGTTAGTTATTTCTTTCGGACAGGTGTATCCAACACCAACAATTTTGCCATAGCTGGCAATAGCGGAAATACAAATTATCGCTTTTCCTACACTAATAAAAATGTAACGGGAACAACACCTAACTCCAGTTTGGGACGTAATACATTTAACTTCTCAGGAGGTACACAATTAGGTAAATTGAAGATTAATTCGAATTTTAACTATATCCGTAATGCATCAGTAGGCCGTCCATGGACTGGTGCTTCCAATAGAAATATTATTCTTGAAGCGTTCCAATGGGGAGCTGTACAAGTCGATTACAAAATATTGGAAAACTACAAACGTGAAGACGGAACTCCGTTAGCCTGGAACAGAACGGGATGGCAAAATACGCCTGCCGCCGAGGCGACCCGTTTTATTGATAATCCTTATTGGTCCGCCTATGAGTCGTACATGGAGGACAATAGAGATCGTTTCTACGGTAATATCGGTTTACAATATGACTTAAACAATTGGCTGACTTTAGGGGCTAAAGTCCATGGAGATATTTATTCATTCCAATCCCAAGATCGAATTGCGGTATACTCGCGAAGCACTTCTCAATACGAGGAAGCCAACAATAAACTAAATGAATACAACTACGAGTTTTTAGCTACCTCCAAGAAAAACTGGGATAAATTCTCCCTTATCGGAAACATAGGCGCCAATCTTCGTGACCAACAGCGGAAGCAAGACTATGCGATTACACAGGGCGGTTTGATTATTCCTAATTACTATAATCTGAAAAATGCCAATGCAGTTAAAATTGACAACTTCCGATACCATAGACGCATTGCATCAATCTATGGTAGCTTCTCTTTGGGATACAACGATTTTCTGTATTTAGATGGAACGGTACGTAATGACTGGTCATCTACATTGCCGACCAACAACAATTCATTTATATATCCGTCCCTCACAGGTAGTTTTGTTTTTAGCCAACTGGAAGCATTTAAAAAATTGGATTGGCTTAGTTTTGGTAAAATCCGCTTGGGATGGGCTCAAGTCGGAAATGATACAGATCCTTATCAATTGTATAAAGTCTACGAACCCGAGCAATCCTTTGACGGACAAGCGTCCTATGGGCTTCCAAGCACTAAACCAAATGCTAATCTAAAACCTGAAATTACCAGCTCTTGGGAAACAGGCCTAAATATACAATTATTCAAAAATCGACTAGGATTTGATGTAACCTATTACAACAACAATTCGAAGAATCAAATCCTGCCAGTCCCTGTTTCTTCATCATTCGGGTATGCGGGAAAAGTATTCAATGCTGGAAAAATCAATAACCAAGGAATTGAAGTCGTCTTAAATGGCACCCCTATCAAACACGAAAATTTCACTTGGGACGCGACAATCAACTGGGCTAAGAATAAAAACAAAGTCATTAAATTGGATGATCAGGTCAACACATTGAGCTTAAGCAATTCCTTGGTCGAGCTCGTTGCGCGTGAAGGAGAATCCTATGGTCAATTTTTGGGTTACGACTTTGTCTATGCTCCGGACGGACAACGCGTTGTCCAGGCAGATGGCACCTACATGAAAACATCGCAGTTGGTTCCTTTAGGGTCAGTACTGCCCGATTTTACCTTCGGTATCCAAAATACCTTCCGTTACAAAAACTTTAGTCTAGGCTTCTTAGTCTCGGGTCGTGTGGGTGGAAAATTCTTCTCACAAACCTATAAAGTTGGTATGTATTCTGGTATTTTGGATAAGACAGCTGCAAATAATATTCGTGAAACGGGTGTCGTCCTGAATGGAGTTAAGGGAGATGTTGCATTCCATAGTGATGGTTCGTATGATGTGAGTAACATCCAACAGAATACCACTAATATTACTGCACAACAATGGGCGCGCAATGAATATAATGGTCCAACAACATTTTCAATCTTTGATGCAACGTATGTTAAATTAAGGGAAGTTACTCTGGGTTACAATTTCAGATTGACTAATCCCAAAATTATCAAAAACATTGGCGTGAATGTATACGGACGTAATCTTTGGAACATTTATACCAAGAGTAAGTATATTGATCCAGAGTTCACATCTAGCGGTGGAAATGTTCAGGGTATTGAAGGTGGAAATATACCTCTTCCGGTTACTTATGGTTTTAATGTTAATCTTAAATTCTAGAAGATGAAACTCATCATGATTTACTCCATAATGTTAGACCGGATAAATCTGATCGTTCATCAGCTTTAAAAGATAAACCAAGTGCAACAGATTCATCGATAATCAGAACAAGCACTTATAAATAAATATACACAGATGAAAATATCAAACATACTACATACTTCATTCATCGGCCTATCGCTTATTGCTACTTCGTGCTCGAAATCCACATTTAGCGATATCAATACAGATCCGAATCGACCTGCTTCTGTTACAACGCCAACAATTCTAGTGACCGCCGAAAAACAGCTAGTCAATGCATTACGAAGTGAAGAGGTAAGCCTACGAGGTGCTCAATTATTTGCACAGTATTTCAGTCAGAACATTTATACGGACCAATCTCGTTATCAAATACCAACAAGCTATTCAGACAACTATTGGACTGCGACCTATAAATCGCTTAATAATTTAAATGAAATTATTAAGCTTAATACCAATGAAACCACGAAAGCGATTGCCGCAGCGGGAACAGCTGGTACAAATACCAATCAGATTGCGATAGCAAGAATACTTAAAGCCTACGCTTTCCAATCGCTAACAGATGTTTTTGGTGATATCCCCTATGAATCCTATGGCAATAAAGATGCAGATTTTGAAGCGCTACAGCAGGATCCGGATAACCTGACGCCAAAATATGCAAGTCAAGAGAAAATCTACAAAGACATTCTCAATGAATTACAGCAGGCAGCTGATACGCTAGCAAAGTATCCAACAGCCACGACTTTCGGAACAGCTGATATTATTTATAAAGGATCAAATAGTAGCTGGGCAAAATTCGCCAATTCGTTACGTCTCCGTGTTGCGAATCGGATCAAAGGCAAAGACGCCGCTTTGGCAACGACACATATCGCCGATGCTATCAAAAAAGGTGTATTCACATCTAACAATGATAATGCGGTATTTAAATACTCCAAAACATCACCAAATGAAGCACCATTGTTTAGAGCAACGGTAACTGCCAATCGAAAAGACTTTGCAATTTCTAATGTGATTATTGAAACTTTACAAGGCAATCGTGGCCCTTTTAAAATTGCAGATCCACGTCTATCAAAATTTGCTAAACCGACAAGCTCAGGAAATGTTTACTACGGCCAACCCTATGGTCTCCCCCTAGCAGCGGGCAATCTATTTCCTGTAGACAAAATATCATTGCCGAGTGACATTATCAACGCTGCAGATTACGGGGAGGTACTTATAGAATATTCGGAAGTTGCCTTCATTTTAGCTGAAAACAACAACTGGGATCAATCTAATTACGAAAAGGGTGTTCGGGCTTCTCTTGAAAAATGGTCAGTGCCTTCTGATGAGGTAGCAACCTATCTGAGTAAACTTCCCGCTGCGAATAAGGAAAATGTACTTTCGCAAAAGTACTTAGCACTTTTCAACCAAAGTATCGAATCTTGGTCCGAAATCAGAAGAACAGGGTATCCGTTATTCCTAATCAAGAAAGGTGATATTACATGGACCGGAACAGTAGAAGGCAAACCTGTTACATATACTTTCACGCCTGAGGTAGGCAACACAATCCCAAGCCGTTTGGTTTACCCATTAAAAGAACAAAGTACCAATAAGACGAATTATCAAAGTGCACTTTCACGACAAGGAGATGATGTGATAAGCACCAAATTATGGTGGAATAAATAAACTTAGGTATTTCAATCAGCTTACACCTGAGGCTTAAGCCTCAGGTGTTTTTTATTAATATATTTCTTATCTTCGTATAGCACTCTAAAGAATAAAATGTTATGGACGATCAAACATTAGACAGAATAGACGAACTTAGCGAGGAAGGAAACATCCAATGTGATGAAGGCAACTATCAGGCGGCGATCCGGGTGTGGACTGAAGCACTTGATCTAGTCCCTAGTCCACAACATGTGCATGCGGAAAGTCTCTGGCTCGAAGCTTCCATAGGAGATGCCTTTTTCTTACTGGACGATTTTGGCAATGCCCTCTCCCATTTTGAAAAGGCAAAACAGAACATTATCGAAAATGCTTACGAAAACCCTTTTATCATGCTGCGCTTAGGACAGTGCTATCTGGAAGACAATAATAGCGAGTCTGCCCAAGAATATCTTCTTCGCGCCTATATGATGGAAGGAAGAGATATTTTCGAAGATGAATCACCTAAGTATCTTAAGTTTTTAGATGACAATATCGATTTGGATTGATAATAATCCGTCAAAACGAATCGATTACTTCACCAACTTCCATAGGGAGATCGGACTCCAGAATGGAAGCTCCTTCCGTAAATATTGCTTTATACTTTTCAGCGCGTTCTGCCTTTGTATTCAACTTATCGTAAGTGGGCGCAGCTGAAATCATGCACATCACACCTTTGTTGTTGAAGAATTGATACATCTTCAAATTGGAATCCTTTAGTTCCGGCCCAATATAGACAATCATACGGTCGTAGGGTAATTCAGAAGATTTGAATTTTTCCAATGCAGCCTGATCTTTGATATGCATGGACATATATTGTTCGGGATTCTGCGCCAAATAAAACGCTGCCTGTTCAGTATTATGTACCGTAACCCATACCCAACTGTAGGCATTGTATTTTTTTAGTATTGCTGCTGTAGCCGTCAATGGTAAGTCTTTTTTATCTAAGTTGAGGATGGTTTTACCCTTTGCCCATTGAATGACTTCCTCAAGTGTATTAATGCCGTAGCGGGTAATGTTTCCGGCTTGATCTTTCAATTTCAGCTTACGCAATTCATCCCAAGTATAGTCATATACTTTTCCTTTTCCATTTGTGGTTCTATCCAATGTCGCATCGTGCATCAAAATAGCAACACTATCCTTCGTGTAACGCGGATCGATTTCAAAAATAGCCGGTGTTTTTCGCAATACAGCTTCAAATGCCGCAATCGAATTTTCAGGAAGTCCAGCCTCAATCGTTCCCCGATGACCGCTTACAATTCTTTTCCCTTTAGCATAAGTAAAATAATCACGCATCGCCTGAGGAGATTCAAACTGTAGGGAATGGATTTTTTGCCCAAAAACTACTGAGTAGAAGGACAAACAAAGAAATAAAAATAAAAATGTTCTTCTCATTAATTTATCATTATAGCTGAATTGATCAACCGAAACTATCAAAAAATATAGGACTAAATTAACTATCCAAAATCAATAAATCTTTAACAAGCTGTTCAATTAATGTAAACAGCCAATCCATCGGATAATGGCCTCATATCGATAAAAAACACCTAATCTAGTTTCATATTAGCCAGCAGTTAAATAATATACCAAATCAGCTTGAAAATCATACGATAACAACTAAAAAAAATGTAAAAATAACCTATAGCTGTTGGCACAACTATAAAATAAACTATATTTGCGCATTAATTTATATTTGATCTAAATAAATTACCATGAAAAACAGAACACGATATATGATGTTCAGCAGTGGAATTCTTTTGCTATTAAGTGCTCAGCTACATGCACAAGAATTATCCCTTATCGTAAAAGACAGAGACAATAAACCATTAAGCCAAGCGAATATCAAAGTTGACGGAAAAAGCGTCGGCTATTCTAATCAACTCGGACAATTCATTTTTGCCAAAAGACCTGCGGCTAATCCTATTCAATTGCGGGTATCATACACAGGCTTTTCAACGGTTGAAAAAATGGTCAATTTAGATACCGTTCAACGCCCATTGTCAATTCAGCTTAATTCTACTCAAGTATTAGATGAGATTATCGTAACAGCAGGACGTAAGCCGGAAAGCATCTCCACTGTCCCTTCTTCAGTAACGATCTTGACCACAAAAGAAATTGAGGCCCAAAGCCAAATCAGCACCAATCTTTCAACAATTTTAGGGAATACTGTTCCCGGTCTTGGAACATCGACCAATAAAGCGACAAACTCCGGACAAACACTTCGTGGGAGATCTGTGCTTGTTTTGATCGACGGTATTCCGCAATCTACGCCTTTGATGAATGGACAACGTGATCTTCGGACCATTGACCCGAGTGTCATCGAACGGGTTGAGGTTATCAAAGGTGCTACATCCATCTATGGAAATGGCTCCGCAGGCGGTATTATCAACTACATTACACGCAATCCATCGAAAGACGCAGCTCCGATACAAGGGATCACAAGTGTTAGAACTACATTCAATCCAGTTCATAGCGCCGGCACAATGGGCTATCGCATAGGACAAACCTTATACGGACAAAAAAATAAATGGAATTATACCGTCAGTGGATCCGCCGATTACGTTGGCCTGCAACGCGATGGTGACGGGGTTCCCCTTGGTCAGACAGACGGCCTTTCGAACACCTATCAATACAATGCGTTTCTAAAAGCCGGGTACCGTATCGATAGCAGTTCCAATATTACGGCAGTATACAACTTCTACAGAAGTAACCAACACAACAGATACATCAGCCAAACAGGTGTATATGGTCAAACGCCAACGATAGGCGTGAAAGGCGAAGATCCAGGTAAGCCTGCTGGAACTCCGTATAACCATAATGCCATGTTGACCTATACTAAAAGTAATCTATTCGCCTCGACATCTTTAACCGCTTCTGCATACTACAATACATTTCGATCCATGAACCGTTATGTTGAGAAAGCTTCTGCATGGTATGGTCCGGGACAAACACAGATCAATTCGGAGAAAAAAGGCTTACGCGTCAACCTAAACACACCTTTTCAGGTATTGGGTTCAAATGCAGATATCACCTACGGTGTAGATTTACTAAATGATGTAACAGATCAAAATCTGACCGACGGCAGGGTCTATATTCCCTATATGAACATGTTAAACGTTGCTCCATACGCCCAGGTAAAAATTGATTTCCTAGAAAATTTAATCTTTAAAGGCGGTGTACGTTATGAAAATGCAACAGTCAAAATAAAGGATTTCAATACCATCGCTACAGGTCCCAACAACGAAGGAAGTATTGCCGTGAAAGGAGGCAATATCCCCTACAAAGGAGCGACCTTCAATGCAGGTTTGCGTTACAACAAATTCGCGATCTTTAATCCCTTCGTGAGTTTCTCACAAGGTTTCGCAATCAATGAGCTCGGCCGTATTGTACGTCGGGCAACAGATAATGATTTAGATAGCCTAAAAACCGACCCTATTATCACCAATAATTACGAAATCGGATTCTCAAGTAATTACAGCATTTTCCAGTTATCGGCATCTTATTACTACAGTACTTCAAAAATGGGCGTTGAACTGGTGGACATTGGCGGTTACCTGATGCCACAACGCCTTCCGGAAGATGTGTATGGGTACGAAATTGCATTAAGCGCTAATATTTCACCTCAATTGACCATCGGTGGAACCTATGCCTATGTGGAAGGAAAATCAAAAAAAGACGATGGATCAAAATCCTACCTCAATGGCTCACGTATCTCGCCAGACAAAGCAACGGGATACATCTACTATACTCCGATCAAACCCTTAACCTTTCAGCTTTTTTGGGTGCATACCGGATCCCGGGATCGCTTTGTTCCAAACGATAAAGGCGTATACAAAAACAGCGAAGGCCCCGTTAAGGCCGTTGACCTATTTAACTTAAACGGAAACTACCAAGTAAACAAACAATGGTCTATCGGTATGGGGGTAGAGAACTTATTCAATAAAAACTATTACCCTGTTGTCAGTCAATATCGCGCCTTAAATGAAGAATACGTCAAAGGACAAGGTATGCTGGCCTCATTTAACATCAACTACAAATTCTAATATGTTTAAAACTGTCGTTCTTTGGTTGCATAAATGGCTCGGAATCATCACCGGAGTTGTGGTATTCATCCTAAGCCTGACGGGTAGCATATACACCTTTCAGGATGAGCTCAAGCTCTGGGCTTATCCTGAAAAATATTTTATCTCCGACACAACCAACCACTCCAAAACTCCGCTACCTTTAAGCACACTTCTTTACAACGCACAGAAAAGCCTCGAAAAAAATCAAAAAATCACGCGGGTTGATCTCTATCCTTCGAAAAATCGTACTTGGGTATTTCGTGCCATAAAAACGGACGAAAAAGCATTTGGCCATTGGAATTATTACCGCTATTACAAACGCGTTTTCGTCAATCCATATACTGGTCAAGTACAGCAAGTAGAAAATTCAAAAACAGAATTCTTTCAACTGGTGCTTCAGCTTCACCTAAACCTCCTCTTGGGCAAGCAATATGGCCATCCTATCGTCGCCTGGTCAACGACCATTTTTGTCCTTATCTTACTTAGCGGCATCGTTCTTTGGTGGCCAAAAAAATGGAAGGGCAAGAATCTCAAGCGCAGTTTTTGGTTAGATACCAAAGTAAAATGGAAACGACTGAACCACGACCTCCACAATGTCATCGGATTTTACAGTTTATTTATCGGATTGATTTTTGCCATTACGGGGCTCGCTTTTGCTTTTCCGGATTTCAAAAAGACCTATATCGCAACATTCAGTTTATTGCAGTCGCCAACAGCTTCTTCCACACACAGTTCCCCTATACCCTTGCCCGCTGTGGAAAAGAAATTTCAGGACAATGCGCTGCGGTATGCCTTAACAAATTATCCGGATGCTGAAATGATGTCGATCCGACTAAAAAAAGAAACCGAAACAGCAATGGATATACAGGTGAGACATCATGAAAAACGAAGTGGTGTATTTGACTGGCTTTATTATAATAAAAAAGACAGCAGTCTCACAGCAGTCAAATCCAGCAACGAATTGCAGTATGGGGATAAGCTCGGTGCACTTAACTATGATATTCATACCGGTGGCATCGGTGGGCTCACAACAAAAATTATCGCTTGCCTCGCCAGTCTCTTTTGTGCTTCCTTGCCCATCACAGGATATATCATCTGGATGAATAAAAGCAAAAAGAAGAAAAAGAAAGGTTATCAACATAATGTTAATAAGTACTGTTAATAACTGTATTTTTCTTTTAAACAGGTTTTCAACAGCGTTATTAACATAATGTGGAAAACTAACCCTTACCCTATTTACCGACACCATCTCTTGTGTAATTTATAGAAATGCGATAAACCATCTGAAAAAAACAACATACAAGACAAAAAGACGACAACCTTTAAAACGAGAAGATCCCAACACGAAGCTGTGCGAACAGCGCAAATACTAAAAAAGGAAGCATTCTTCGACAGAAGGAGGCAAAGCACACAACCAAAAAAGAAAGTCGCGCGAGAAAAAAAAATCCGATACACAGAAGTGTACCGGATTTCTTCAATAACAAACCAACAAAAACATACTAAAGATTCGGATTTCGAACCGTCTCTTCGTATGGTATAGCAAATAAATAATAAGGACTGTTTTCAACAAAATTAGAACCATTAGGAAATTTAGTAACCCGGTGCCCTTGACCATTAACCAGCTTAGGCTTACCGTCTGCACCTACAATTTCTACTTGAATTGGTTTTCCCTCCGCATCAAGATAGGACTTACGCACAACCTTTCCCTGAGTCCGGAGAATATCCGACAAAGCAAATCCTTCACCCCAAAGTTCCTTGCGTCTTTCAATAAGAATGGAAGCAATTAATTGTCCATTATCATTTCCTGAAAACAGTTTAGCGTTTCTAGCCGCCCGTAATTTATTCAGCGCTGCTACTGCTTTATCGTTTTCACCAGCTCTTGCATAACCTTCAGCCGCTATCAAAACCATTTCAGAAGCACGCATGTATACAATATCTCCAATTAAATTGGACTTAAACTTAAACTTCTTATACCGTAGGAAACCTTCCCGACCGGGTAAATTATCCCATTCAAATAAAGCGTAACGCACATCACTGGTATCGAATAAATCTTTAAAATAAGGATCGGCCATAAAACTATAGTAATAAGATCCAGCTGACGACACATCCAAATAATGAAATGTATAACTTGCCACATTTTGCTCGTTAGTCTGCTGATGTCCCCAAATCCACTCACTATTTCCAAGATCATTAAAACCGGCCTGATAATCTGACGGAGTCATTAAATTATACTTCTGCGCTGCTTTTTCGGCATATTCAGCGGCTAACTTCCATTCGCCTACTTGCAAATAGGTCCTCGCAAGCAGACCATACACAACATTAATATTTATTTCATATTTTTCACGTATACCAGCCGAGGCTAATAATCCTTCACTGTCTTTGAGATCTTTCAATATAAGCTCATACACTTCTGCCTGTGTGGACCTTGGTTTTCCTTCAGTCGACAATGTACTTGGTTCCGTATAAATTGGAACCGATTTCGCATTTTTATCCTTTAAATAGCTAAATTGATAAAAGGTTGCCAAATTCAAATAGGAAAAAGCGCGCAAAGCTTTTGCTTTTCCTTTCAATACATTCTTAGATTCAACAGCCCCTTCAGCACCATCCACTTTCGCGATCACGTTATTCATATTATCGATCACTTTATAAAACATAATCCAAAAAGAATTGACACGATTAGACCGATTGTTTGTTAATTCGGTAAATGCATACGCATCGCGATAACCGTATTTGGTCGTCACCGCAACATCACTTCCCATCGCATCACTTGTACGCATTACTGCCGTATAGCCTGGATTGGCATAAGTAAAATAGGTATCATTTAAGTACTTCCAGGTACCGTTGATCACCGTAGCAACATTGTCGGTATTTTTAAATACTTCACCTTCGGGCACAGAAGTGGTCGGATCCAATTCAAGCGCATCCTTACACGATGCATTCATTAAGGAGAGCGCCAATATGATATATACAATTTTTAGTTTCATGATTTTCATTTAAATTCTCAGATTAACAATAAGGCATTAAAAAACAAGCTGAATACCACCGGATATTGTTCGCATTGCCGGATAGCGAAAATAGGTCGCCCCATTCACCGTCTGTTCTGGATCCATTCCTTGATGAGCATAAAATGTCAATAGATTTTCGGCAGTTGCAAAGACACGAAGTTTTTCTACACCTATCCGCTTCAATAAATCCGAAGGTAATCTATAGCCCAAACTCACATTTTTAAGGCGTGCATAAGTGCCACTGTAAAGAAAACGTGTGGACGAAGAGGTCCAATTCAAATTATCAGTTGTCAATTTGGGCACATCGGTTTGCGTATGCTCAGGCGTCCAGCGCTCGAGGATCTCCTTGGACCAAGCACGTCCCGGATTATTACCACTATGCATAAGCTGAATATAATCGTTATCTAATATCTGTCCACCCAAACTAAAACTCAACAAAGCAGACAAATCAAAATTTTTGTAGGCGAAACTGTTTTGAATCCCACCGACAAGATCTGGCAATGAAGTCCCGGCAATAAAATTACCGGCCTTGCTGTATTCCGAAGTTTTTTCACCAGTTTTATTACCATCCTTATCAGCAGTATACCATTGCGGCAGACCGTTCTCTGGATTTACTCCAGCCCATTCCGGCAGATAAAAATCATAGATACTTCCGCCTACACGCAAAAGTTTATTCCCTGTAATGATCGGCTTGTTATCCTTCGGCAACGCTGTAATCTTGTTTTTGTAATGCGAAAGATTGACGTCTAAATTCCATTTAAAATTTTCATTTCGAACCGGGACAGTACGAATATCCACGTCGACACCCGTATTTTTCAGCGCACCAATATTTGCATCATAGCCCGTATACCCTGTTGAATAAGCCATTGGCATAGTAAACAGCAAATCCTTACTCCGACGGTTAAAGTACTCCACACTCAATGAAACGCGGTTATCAAATGCAGAGACATCGACACCTACGTTCAAATTGAGGTTCGACTCCCATTTTAGATCTGGTGTAGCCAACCGACCGGTATACGTTCCGCCTTTACCCAAACTATTTGCAATGGTATAAAGTCCTTTATAAGCATAATAGGTACCTAAATTATCGTTTCCTTGTCCGCCATAACTTGCTCTTACCGTCAACTGATTAATCGTTGTGTTATCCTTCAAAAATTCTTCCTGTTTCAGCTTCCATGATCCTCCCACAGACCAGAATGTTCCCCAACGTTTTGCTGGCGAAAAGCGCGACGAACCATCGGTACGCAACGAAGTTGATAAATAATACTTATTGTCATAGTTATATTCCGCTCTTCCCAAAAAACTCAACAACCTATAATCAACACTAGATCCTGTAAAATTATTGAGTTGTGAAGCAGCAGCAGGTTCATCGAAGTAAGGGAGCACAAATTGCTGTCTGCTACCATTGATGTTACTACTGTTAAAATCATAGTATTCCTGACCGGCCAAAACATTGAGGTAATGCAAACCAAATTGCTTCTCGTAAGTCAATAAATTATTCCAGGTCTGCGCTACTGTACGAACATTTGAACGATAGACATATCCACCGGTATTCACACCATCTCCCAACAAAGGATTGGTATAGTCGTGTGTATTCCCATTGATATAATCAACATTATATGTCGACTTAAATTTTAAATTTTTGGAAAACAACACTTCGAGATAAGTTCGTGCAGATAGATTTTCCCGACGGATATCATTCCTATCCAAAGGAAGAGAGGCTGCTAGGTTACTGCGTGGTGTGGCACCACTTGGCCGATATTCTCCAAAATCATAAATCTTATTTCCAGCTCCATCAAGCACATATGAACCATCCGCATTACGCTCGTAGTATGGATAAAAAGATGGCACCAGTCTCGTAAAATTTATGATGTTAGCCGTATTGCTGTCTTCAGACTGCGGATATTTTTGTTGTGTACTGCTACCACCTATATTGAGACCGACATTTAACCAGGATTTCACCTTACTGTCGATATTTGCGCGTAGATTGTACCGCTTAAATCCAGATTCGATCGCTATACCCTGATCGTTCAGATAACCACCTGAAATATAATAGGTGCTTTTGGCACTACCTCCGCTAAATCCTAGGTCTGCCTGTGTACGCACTCCAGTACGTTGCAATACGTCGGTCCATGGATCATCCCATAGTGTCTTCGCACCAGCAACCAACTTACCATCTACTCCGACCGGCTGCGGGTATTGACTGCCATACGGATTGATATTTAAATCTGTCAATACGGTCTTGCTTGCGTTGGAGGCCGCTTGCTCTGCTGTAAGGCCATCTGACAGGTTTTTGTTTCTCAAAGCTTCCCAATAGAGCTGAAAATATTCATCGGTCGATACCTGATCATAGTCACGGACTGCACGGGTTGAATAGCCCTGTGTAAAATTGAGATTAATCTTGGTGTTGTCGGAAGACACACCGGACTTAGTTGTAATAATAATCACACCATTCGCCCCTCTGGAGCCGTAAAGTGCACTTGATGCTGCATCTTTTAAAACGGAGATAGACTGAATGTCATTCGGATTGATGGAGTTGATATCCCCGGCATAAGGACTACCATCCAACACGATCAGAGGTGAACTGGAGGCATTAATGGAGCCGATGCCCCTAATACGGATGGCTGCTTCAGTACCTGGTTGTCCCGAGGACGCTACGGACTGTAAGCCCGGTACCTGTCCCTCCAAGGCCTTCGTAATATTTGATACCTGTCTATTTTCAATAGCTTTGCTGCTCACCGTACTGACCGATCCAGTTATGTTTGTACGTTTGGCAGTACCGTAAGCCACCACCACCACCTCTTCCAAATCTGTACTGGAGGGTTTCAAGGACAATGTTAAGTTTGTACTTGTTGCTTTCAGCTGTTGAGATTCATAACCTACAAAAG
This sequence comes from Sphingobacterium sp. UGAL515B_05, assembly GCF_033097525.1. Classification (NCBI taxonomy): domain Bacteria; kingdom Pseudomonadati; phylum Bacteroidota; class Sphingobacteriia; order Sphingobacteriales; family Sphingobacteriaceae; genus Sphingobacterium; species Sphingobacterium sp. UGAL515B_05. The sequence continues at coordinate 703,341 of NZ_CP109907.1, forward strand.
AAAATTCCAATACAGGTAATGCGTCACCTGTGACATTGATTGTAAACTCTCCTTTTGAATTCGTTAAGGTTCCTTGATTTTGCCCCGAAATGCGAACATTTACTCCAGGAAGTAGGTGACCGGTATTGGCATCAACAACTTTTCCTTGTATAGCCCGCTGCTGAGCATACAACCTGTTCATAGTAATACCTGATAATGCTATCGCAGCAATAGGAATGTATTTAAGTTTTGCGTACATCGTAAGAATGCTTTACTAAATAAGTTAAGTGTGATTAAATACAAAAAACACAGTGGCTCCTTGCATTCCAACAAAATCTACCGAATAAGTAGTTTTTATTGGAATGCAAATATATAACAAAATCTATTGAATTAATAGATTTTGTTATATAAAAACACAAAACACTGTAAATGAAATATTTAAAATTAAAAACTAAGCTTTCAAAAGTTATTTAGTAAGCTAACTCACTATTATTGATCAAGCCATTTTTGAAACTTCGGAGATCGTTCCTCACTAACAATGACTACAATTCCCGGTGGAGTTGAGGGTATTAACTCTAATTTAATTCTATTCCGGCTAATTTTTAACATGGATTGAATCGCATCTATTCGGACAAGAAATTTACGATTGATCTGAAAAAAAACTGTTGGATCTACCTGTGTAACGAGATGAGTGATGGTATCTTCAATAATATATGCAATTCCAGATCCTTTTTCTACAGCATACAGCTCTTTGTCTTCCGCCATAAAATAAGCAATATCAGCAATGGCCAGCGACTTTAAAAAATTACCATATTTCACTAGAAAACGCTGTTTGAGCCGAGGTTCTACTTTGGGCAGTAGCGGTTCGATACGTTTCATAACCTCAGTCAACTCATCGCTGTCGAAAGGTTTTAACAGATAGGCATAACCCTTATTTTGAAAGGCCTCCAACGCATATTGTTCGTAAGCAGTCGTAAAAATCAACGGCACATCGATAGATACCTGCTTAAAAATTTCAAAGCTCAGCCCATCCATCAGGTGGATATCCATAAAAATCAGATCGAATTGATTTCTATTGATTGTCACCACCGCTTCCTGCACCTCTTTTGCATTGGTAAAGATCAGTTCACTTTCTCCATAGAGTGCAGTCAACATCTCCTTTAAGCCTACAAAAGCCCAGTCTTCGTCTTCGACAATCAGTATTTTCCATCCCATGGGTTGAATGTAATAAAAAATCCATTTCCTAAAAAGAAAATGGATTAATATATATAGGATTTAAAAAAAATCGATTATTTCAACAGATCGGGATTATTATTGATTGCTTCCTGTGGATAGCGTATCACATAACGAGGATCGTTCTGTTGCAGGGTTACCGTTCTGCCGAAACTACTGTGCGTGATCGCAGGACGTGTCGTCCGTTTTAGATCATACCAACGTAATCCCTCTAGCGCCAGTTCACGCTTACGCTCCAGTAAAACCGCATCTAGCAACTGTGCTGTTGACAAACTTGCGTCAGCCTTAGTTTCTTTGGCATAGGCATCTGCTGTGAATCTATTTTTCTTTAAAGCAGATAGGTATTTCAACGCTTCTGCAGTATTCCCCAACCGTACATAACATTCTGCTAAAGTCAAATAAAGATCAGCATTTCTAAAACTCACGTTAAAACGGTTTTCTCCACCTTTGAGGGATACAAAATCGCCACCACTTTTTTGGAAGTAACGACCTTTCCTCAAGTCACCATCCGAATATGCAGACAATAAGGAAGACGAAATAAATGAGCTCGAGCGAACTTCAGGAACAGACACTTTTTCCAGGGCCATAATCATCTCGGCAGATTCAAAATCATTCGGAAGTTGACTTCCCCCAACATTCAAGTCAACCAATTTATCGTTTATAGTGAGTGCCTTTTTTGCCGCATCAACCGCTGCTTGCCATTCTCCACGATATAAACGAACACGTGCGGCCATTGCATAAGCGGCACGTTTGCTAAAGCGATAATTAGCACCTTTAACCTGATCATCCACTGTTAATAAACTAGTCCCCTTCTCCATATCAGTTAGGATCTGCGCATAAGACTCTCCAATGGTCGCAGGCACAAAACGCTGCTCCAAATCAATTTTCGTTGACAAAGAGACACCGCGAAGCCCTGCATTATTAGCCGAATAGACCTCACTGTAAAGATTTAATAACTCAAAATGTGCATAGGCGCGCATCAGATAGGCTTCCCCTTTAATCTGATCCACCGTCGGATTGCTAGCCAACTTTTCATCAATAGTACTGATGACCTGATTGGTATAAAAAATACTGCTATAAAATGTCAAGTAAGGATAAGGAATCGTTGTCGGATCAGGGTTTTGATCATTCCAAAGATAGATATCTTTGGTTCTAGCAGCATCGGTCGAACTTTCATCTAACACTAACTCATCCGTACGTAGGGATAGATAAGACTTGTGTGCAGGAAAGTTTGCATAGCTACTTGTCATTAACCCCCTAAAATCACTTTCTGAAGCAGGAATGACAGTGCCTACCGGTTTTATATCTAAATATTTATCACAGGATGTCAATGCACTAGCGGCCATGATCATTCCAAAATAAATTATTTTTTTCATGTTATTATCAATTAAAAAAATTAAAAACTTGCTGACAGACCAAAGGCAAAAGATTTACTGATCGGTTGCGCATAATAGTTACCATAGGTCTCTGGATCAAAATACCCGTCGTAATTAGCACCGATAACAAAAAGGTTACGTCCTTCTACATTCACACGCAAATTGCCTGCGCCAATTTTTTTGCTTAGTGCGGCCGGTAAGGTGTAACCTAAACGTATACTATTGATGCGGACATAACTCATTTTCTTGGCCCAGATATCATATAGGTTGAATGATTTGATCGGATCGTTGCTTTCCATCCAACCAAAGGCCATCCAGCGATTATTTAATTCAGAACTTATACTTCCCAATGCGGGCATATTTCCGTCCTTTTGAACCGCCTTCAACAGATCTACAGTGTAATTCTGCCCCCGATCTACCAAAGCCGGGTTATAGGTGGGTGTACGGGTCACCCAACGTTCCAAATTAAATACCGCAGAGATCGCAAGATCAAAGTTAGCATAACGGAAACGGTTGGTCATACCGCCAACAAACTTAGGATCTTTACTGCCTTTATATTTAAATTTAGCGCGGTATTCTGCAGCTGTCATATCGGTTTGTGAAATATACCCTGGCAGGAACTCTGCCCAAGGATCATATAATCCATAGAACTCCTCAAAGCTTGAAACCGTTCCATCTTGATTTCTAAATTGCATCACCCCATCTTTATCCAATCCGGCTGTTTCCAACACATATAAACCATTAATTGGGCGTCCTACCTGTGTTTCAAGGGAATAAGCTTTTGGATTAGCCAGCACCTTTAATAGTTTGTTGTTATTATGTGCAATATTAAAATCTGTTGACCAAGAAAATTTATCAGTTTGGATTTGACGGCTTGAGATAGTCAATTCAACACCTTGATTTCTTGCGGAAGCCCAATTAACTTTTACATTTTGGAAACCATTTTCTAATGGAATTGCGCTATAGTCGATCAAGTCTGTGCTTTTTCTGTTATAATAATCAACAGTGATATTTAATCTATTTTTCCATAAGCCCAAATCAATTCCGGCATTATATGACTGTGTCTTTTCCCAGCGAAGTTTATCATTGGCAGGCATATCGACAAATACTGTTCCTTCATTATTACCTGGTAACATGGTAATGTTATTATAGTATCCAACAATAAAAGGATAGGTATTGCGATCAATATTTCCTTGCGTACCATAAGAGGCCCGCACTCGGAGATCAGACAAGGCTGTTTTTCCTTTTATAAACTCTTCTTCCAATACATTCCATGATCCAGAAATAGACCAAATCGGAAGAAAGCGGTATTTAGGATCTACACCAAACATATTCGAACCGTCTTGTCGAATACTTGCATATAGGTTGTATTTCCGATCAAATGTATAGGTTGCATTCCCATAGAACGAGGCATAAGAACTTTCCACAAATCCTTTTCTATATTGCACGAACCTTGAATCATTTTGGTATGTACTGTTTGGAAAGATAAGCGTTTGAGTCGTCAATGTGGCCGGGTTGTATCCAAAGCCTTTAGTCGTTACAATCTCACTCTTGCTTCGTCTCAGTTCTGTTCCGCCCATTACTTCCAGTTCGTGGCGATCGTTCCAAGTTTTATTGTATTTTAAGTACGTTTTCCAATTGTATTGAAACACGCTATTATTGGAATTCTCGATCGTTCCACCTACAGGTAAGAAATACTTATTTGTCTTACTAGCGGCATCATAGTAACGTGTAGCAGCGCGCAATTTGCGGGTATTATAACTTTCCTGATCAGCAAATTTTTCTGTTTTATTTTCATCAAATTGTAAACCAAATTCTGTTCTCAAGGATAACTGTGGTAAAATAGCGTATTCTAAATAACTGATTGCTTTTAACGCCTTATTCGTCAATGTATATTTGGTATTCTCACGTTCCTCTATTGCATTAAAAGGAATATAGGTATCTTTTTCAAAACCCTCGATATCTGGGTCATAGTTAAATTTCCCAGATTGATCATAAATAGAAAGATATGGGTTGACTGAACGGACATAATAACTTGGGTTCGTAAAAGCATCCCGATCCTGAATTGGATTTTGTCTATTCGAGACCGAGCCCAATAAATTAATACCGGCTTTAAATCGATCGTTGATTGTAAAGTCATTATTTAGCGTGAGGGAATAACGACGGAGATCTACCGCTTTTGTCGCTCCTTTTTCATCATAAAAACCACTGGACAAATAGTAGCGATGTCCATCATTACCACCAGAGATGGATGCCGAATATTGTTGATTAATTGCCTGACGGTACAATTCTTTCCCCCAGTCTGTTTGTTGTGTGCGCAATTGATTGATTGACTGTTGTACTTCCGGCGACAGAGCTGCTAAACCACCAGAACGATAAGCATCCAATGCATTTGCTTTGTTTAATATCCGCATAACAGCCCCCTTATCTGTACGATAATTTAAATCGGTACGGTCGGCCATCAAAAGTTCGAAATCTATTTTTTCACTGGCATCCATCAGATTAAGTTTACCAAAGTCTGGACGCTGTGTTACAAAGGTGTTGGCCGAAACCTGTAATTTTGCAGGTCCAGGTTTACCCCTTTTTGTGGTAATTACAATCACCCCATTTGCTGCCCTCGCACCATAGATTGAAGTCGCTGCAGCATCTTTCAAAACGGTAATATCGGCAATATCATCGGGGTTGATGCCTGCAATAGGAAGATTTGTCAAACTATTAAGATCGTCTTTATCTATTCGGTTTGGCATTGCAGTGCCTTCGATAGGCAAGCCATCAATCACCCATAAGGGATCCTGTGTACCATTCAGCGATACCGTACCACGGATACGGATCTGTGGTGCACTATTTGGTCCACCGTTAAAATTGCTCAACTGCAAACCCGCCACCTGACCAGCAAGCATTTCATCGATCGATGCAACCCCCGTCTGTTTGATGTCTGCTACATTGATTTTATTGTAAGCCGTCGTATTCTTACGTTTTTTGATATCCGTATAACCTGTTACGATCACTTCATCTAACGACTCGCCACTAGGCTGTAGTAAAATTGTTTTATGATCCTGGAATACCGGCACCTGAATACGCTGGTACCCGACATAGCTAATCGTTACATATTTTAAATTACTAGGCACTTTTAAGCGAAATTCACCAGCCGCATCGGTCAATGAACCCAAGGCCGACTGCTGCACCTGATTAGGTACGCCGATATCTTCTGCTACTGCCGAACTTTCAACGACAACCGTCGCCCCCACGACCGGTTTTAACGTGACCGCATCCAAAACCTTTCCTTTCAGTTCCCTGGATTCCTGCGCATGCACAACATGCACACACATGAAGGTCAACGGTATTAAAAACTTATTCATTTTGGTAGATGTTAATATATTAGTTTAATTCTAAGGTATTTGCAATACGTAGTAAAAGATCCATGTAATGCGATTTTGTAGTCGCGTCACCTGTCCCCTGCTTTTGTTTCAGCAACTGGTAAATCTCATATAGTTCAGCACGTTTATAGGTCAACATATCGGAAGTGCGTATCATGCCAGTGACATGTACATTCCGAAGTCCCGTTTGTGAAGAGGATGCATGTTGCGGATGTAAACATAGATCAGGTTGTGTCGCTTCAACCAGTTGCTCAATGCCTGCCAGTTTCTTCGCATTTAATTTCTCCATGGATTTATTGGTAGATACCATCAGAACATCCACATAGTTTTGTTGTAGCATCCGTGTCTTAAGATCCAACGATTGTCCACTGATGGTTTTAGCAAAGATCGTCTGACGTACTGAAGTTAGAAACTCAGGTGCACTCCATGCTTTTCTACTTCCAAAAAGATTTTCCATCTCAACCATACGCAGCAAACGTTCATCATTGACCAGTTTATACAACATAGCGTATTGAAATTCACGCTGTAAGTTATAAGGAGCATACTCAAATGGTCCTATTGGAGAATCTTTCAATGGAAAAGTTTTTGCCATCAGCTCTGGGACGAACAACCACTCGGGCATGTAAAAGACATTCTTCTTGAGGTATTCCAAAGCACGCACTTGTTTGTCTTTTGGTACTGGACTATAGGCATCTTTTTGATCACCCAAAACTGCATTTTCCAGATATATACCCCCGATATTATTTAAGACATGGTCCGCATACGCGTACCATTGTCCGACTACACCCATATATAATTTACCGGCACGGTAGTAATCATCACCTACATTAGTGGTCCAGTTGATAATATTAGGCATCATACGACGCAGATTCAGCATGCCGTATTCACCAGCTTTCATCGCGTCGTCACCAAGATCTTCCGACTGAGCCCGCGGATCAACGATATTTTTAGAATCTTGCTGTTCACCGTAATGGTAAATAGGATCATGTACATGGCTGTCAATTTCCTTTCTCAACAAAGGAATTTCATCCCAAGGTTGCGTTTTGCCATACCAACGGTAAGCCCAGCCAATAGCATACTTGTCGTAAGCACCGATCACGGGAGTGATCTGTTCCACACCATCTTCGGGTTGTGCCACATAGTTAAAACGAGCGTAATCCATAATTGAAGGAGCAGTCCCACCCATTTTGGCGGTGAAGCTTTTGCTACGCAATGAATCAACAGGAAAACTTGCCGAGGAGCCCATGTTATGCATAAGACCCAAGGTATGCCCAATTTCATGGGAAGAAACAAAGCGAATAGCATGTGCCATTTTTTCATCCGAAAACACATTGGATCGTACCGATGTATCTACTATACCTGTTTGTATACGCATCCAGCTATTTAAAATCGTCATGACGTTGTGCCACCAGATCACATCGGCTTCAAGGATCTCCCCCGAGCGCGGATCGACCACAGAAGGTCCCATGGCATTAGCCTGAGCAGATGCTGCATAAACGATCGAGGAAACATTGGCATCATCGGGATCAAATTTGACACTATCCGGCTGTTGTTTGGCCAGAATTGCATTTTTGAAACCAGCAGCTTCAAAGGCAACCTGCCAATCATGAACTCCATCGATGATCGCTTGTCGCCACTGTTTTGGTGTCGCCGGATCTAAATAAAAGACAATCGGTTTCTTTGGTTCGACCAACTCCCCTTTCAGATACCGCGCTTTATCTTCGTCACGCGGTTCTAAACGCCAGCGATTGACCAGATTTTTCTTATCCAGTTCCTGTTGTTTATCATTAAAATACCACCGTGGTGAAGTAAAGAAACCTACTCTTGGATCTGCAAACCGCGCAACCATAGGATTTTCAGGCAATTCGTAAAGGTTACTTGTAATTTCTAAAGAAACCGGTACAGATTCATTACCTTCAGTCACCTTGGTAGAGAATACAGACTTCACAACGATATTATTCGCATAGGATTTAATGTCTTCAACGGTAGATATACTCGTTTTAGGTGAAGTTCCCAAACCCAAAGACGTAAACACATCCGTAAAGCTTTTTTCTGAACCATCAAATACTTTGTTGACTTTGATCACCACGGCACTTGAATCCTTTGAATAGCTTTCAATTTTAAAAGATTCAATATAAGAAGGGCGATAATTATCATATACCGAAGCGGCTATTGCGTCACCTTTAGGGACTTCAACCTGAGGCTTAATCTCCGAAACCCACACCTCTTTCTTCTCTTTGCGAAGTGTAAACCGGATGACCTTATTTTCATAATTCATCCCTTTGTTTACCCCAGCCTCATTCAAGGCCAACGGTACAGAAGATAGCTTTTGGATCAACAATATATCTTGCCCCATCTTTTTCAATGGAATTTCAAAGTAGTAGTTGTTTTCTTTACGGATCACAGTAAACATTCCACTATCCACACGCGCATCTTTCAACAATTTGTCGTATGCAGCTGTAGAATCTTTCTTTGCCGTAGAATCTTTGGCAGAAGTAACCGTCTCTTTTTTTCTTAAACCTACTGTTTGCAATATAGAACAAGATTGCATTAGACCCGCCGAAAATAAAAGACCAATGGCTAGCTTAGTATAAGTGTTTTTCATCAAATAATTATTTTTGAGCTCGCTTTCAAAGGCATAAATGAGCTCGTGGCATTCTATTTGTTTTTCACTGGTGACGACGTAACATCAACCGAAAATCCATTGTTGATCCTAAGCCTGTTTTAGCTTCGGATGTTGAATCAGAAAGTAATTGCATCTATTCCATGGAGGTCAATCATAAGTTGCACTTTATAAAGACCTTGGCATTTTATGGGATAAGATTAGGCTAATCACAAACTAAAACCGCTGGATTAAGAGCCAAATTTGTTAAAAATATTGTACAGAATAACACATAAAGGGATGAACACGTCGTTCAGAGTGATGAACACGCACTATAAAAACATGAATACGTAGACACCTCCAATTTCATTATTCATATACAGCATTATGCGAGTGGTAATCGCACAATAAATTGCCCCGACGCTATCCCGAAATGAAAACCTGCCATGGCATAGTAACTATAGATGGATGACAAATAATTGAGCCCGTACCCCTCACCTTCAAGCTCTGCACCCTGTCTGGGCTGCCAGTTGTTGCTAACCTCCAGCAGGTTGGTTTCGGGTATATAGATTAAACGAATAGTAAGCGGATTCTCTATCGAAATGCGTGTATGCTTTATCGCATTCTCAATCAGCATTTGCAAACCTAAACGTGGAATTTTCTGTTCTAATAATTCTCTTGGAATATTTATATCCATATCCTGCAATGCCGCGCCGAACCGCACCTGCTGCAAAAAGAAATAGGCTTTGGCCAATTCCAGTTCCTCCCTTAGCGTAGACCATTCTGCCTCATCTGTACGCAACATTTTACGATAAACCTTGGTCATCTTTCCAATAAAAGACTTGGCCAGTTCATCGTCTTTTCCGATCAGGTACTGAAGCGACCCAAATGTATTGAATAGAAAATGTGGATTGATCTGTTGTCGCAATTGTACGAGACGCATCTGCGTATATTCATTTTCCTGCTTCAGGGCCAGCAATTTCAATTGTTGAATCTTGCGTCGCTCCATAACATTGAAATAGATCAATACCATCGCCACCAACATTAACCCCACCCCGAGCAAGATACTATAGGTCAACAGTTCCTGGATTTCTTCTTCAATGCTCAACAAGAGAACATACACCTTGATTTCACCACCAACAAACAGAATGTTACAGGGATACGAATTAACCATCACGTCCAGCTGCAGAAAATCTGACTGAACAATTTGTCCCTGTTTTGACACAGCGGAAGTATTTCTCTTTCCCCATGTTCGATTATCAGGAGAATAAACACAGATGCCGCGGTCATCATAGATCTCAAAATAAGCCCGCCTTCCGAAATTGAGCTTTGCAAAATAAGCATTCAGCTTTTCGATATCCATATAGATATGATATAACCGATGATTTATTGTTCGTGTCCGTAACAATGTTAGCATCCTATGGCTCATATAATCAGGTTGGCCGACCGGGATAATGACCAATAAGGAATCACCACTTTCCTTTGGATCAAACGTGGGTTGTTCCAATATTTTTTTTTCAGAAAGGTACAGATCCTGCTGTAGCAATTCCAATTGCTTTTTGACAAGAAACATATTCTCATCCGCAAAATCGATCAATATTCTTTTCTTAAGACGATCAACTTTATGATGGATAACACCGAGCAATCCCCCTCCTACCAGCAGCAGCAACAACAAACAGACAATCAGGATAATACTATTTTTCTGTTCGGCATTTTTAAATCGAAATTTCACGGCGCAAAAATACATCAAAATTTTCAAAGCTTTAGCAAACAAGTTCATAAGAAAGCTCTAACCCAGCCTTTTGTCAATGAAAAACGACATATTCCAAGAGCTAACCAAAATAAATGGCGCATTTAATAAAGATTAATAATAATTTTCTGATTTTTGTAACCACAAAAAATTACAAAGTGTCAAAAGCAACATTTATAAAAGTTGTGAAACGTATCGCTATCGTTTTTACAAGCATCGTCGTACTACTCGTTATCAGCATATTATCTATTCCCTATATATTCGAAAATGAAGTAAATAGCAAGGTCAAATCACTCGTAAACGAGCATATTACTGGTGAGTTAAATTATTCAAAAGTAAGATTAACCTTCTTTGATCAATTCCCTTTGCTTACTGCATCGATGGATGATGTCTTACTAAAAGGGGCCGAGCCTTTTAAAAACGATACGCTGCTCGCCGCGAAAAAAGTCAGTTTTGGTGTGGACCTTATGAGTCTTCTCAAATCTAAAATTGTCATCGATAAATTTATCGTGAACAGCGGAAAGATCAACATCTTGGTTGATTCTATGGGAAATGCCAATTATTCTATTTATAAATCCACCCCGTCAGATTCAACAAAAACACAAGATAATGCAGAAAGTAGCGCTTTGGCTTTTCAATTAATTAAACTTGAAAAAACAAATCTCCATTATGAGGACCGCTCCATTCCGCTTCAGATAGAGGCAAAAGATCTCGAATATGAGGGTAAGGGAGATCTGATGTCAAATATTTTTGACTTGAACACACGTGCAAAAATTGAATCCTTTTCATTTTCCTTTGACAATGAATTATATGTGGACAAAAAGTCGATCGATGCCAATTTGCTAACACGGATCAATACCAATACGTTATCCTTCGTCTTCGAACGAAATGATATTAAAATAAATCAATTACCAGTTCGTTTCCGTGGATTGTTGTCTTTTATTTCCCATGGTTATCACCTAGATTTTAAATTAAAATCACAGGAAAGCACCTTGGCCGAATTACTTTCATTAGTCCCAAATAGCTATGCCTCTTGGATCAAGGACCTCTCCGTGAAAGGTACATCTGAGGTTTTTGTTAACCTAGAAGGTGATTATATTGTCGACAACAACAAAATGCCTAATCTTTCACTTGGGCTCATGGTCAACAATGGCTTTCTCGCGTATAAACAATCCACCAATCCGCTAACAGACTGGAATGCAAAATTACGGATAGACTTGCCGGCACTGAATCCAGACTCACTACAAATTGATCTTAAACAATTTGACTTTAAAGTTGCTTCAGGCTATTTCAATGCACAGGGCAACATTGCGGGTTTACACCCTGTAACCGTGCATGCCAACATAAAAAGTGATCTTAATCTCGATAAACTCCATGCCTCGCTACAGTTTCCCGATTTTTCTTTCGGTGGAAAGTGGAATCTTGACGCAAAAATCGACGGCACATACGCCAAAGCTGTTCGCAAGGTAGGGCTCCAAAAGCGCGAACAGGAATACGTCGCATCCATTCCTACTTTTGATATCAAAAATACACTCGTAGATGGTAAATTCAAATTGGCTAAGCTCCCACAGGGATTGGACAAAATTGCCTATCGTCTAGAAGCAAAGGATCCCGATGGCCAGTTAAAAAGTGCATCAATAGCAATCCATGACATTTCTGTTCAGGCACTTAACAACTATATAAAAGGATTTATTTCAATAACAGATTTTAATAAAATTGCAGTCAATTCGGATTTAAAGGCATCATTTAATTTAGCAGATATCAAAAATTTCTACCCAATTAAACAAGTCGAATTGGCCGGATTGGTGGATGTCAACCTGATAGCAAAAGGTTATGTGGATCTCAAGCGAAACATTTTTCCCGAAACCAATACGTCCATCGTGATGAAGAATGGGTTAATCAAGTCAAATGATTATCCTATCCCGATGGAAAATATTCAGGTCGAAGCTTTTGTCAATAGCGAAAAAGGTTCACTTCGAGATCTGAATGTCAAAATTCTACCAGTATCATTTACATTTGCTGGTGAACCTTTTTTCTTGAATGCAGACCTCAAGAACTTCAATAACATCAAATACAACATACAGTCCAAGGGTAAGCTCAATCTCGGCCCTATTTATAAACTCTTTGCATTGGATGGTACCAATGTCGATGGCTTTATCTATACGGATTTCAGTTTAAAAGGCTTACAGAGCGATGCCACCAATGGTCATTATAACCGACTCCAAAATAGCGGTCGGTTAAGTATTGGAAATATCCAAGTTCAGTCCGACATGCTTCCACAGCCTATTGCAATTAGAAGTGGGAACTTCAGTTTCAATCAGGAGAAAATGAATTTCGATAAATTCCTGGTTGCCTATGCTAAGAATGATATTTCCATCAAAGGATATCTCAACAATATTATTAATTATGCAACAAGTAGTCAAGCACCGTTAAAAGGTCAATTTACACTCAGCAGCAAGAAAATCAATGTGGATGATTTCATGGTTTTTGCCAGCCCTAGTTCGTCTACAACAGCAAGCTACTCCGAAAGCGGTGTGGTTCTTCTCCCCAAAAATTTGGACGTTCAGGTCTTAGGGCTTGTCAACGCCATATCATATAACAAAATGAATATCAAAGATTTCAAAGGAGACCTACAGGTAAAAGAAGGTAAGATGACACTGAATAAAACAAACTTTGAACTCGCGGGACTAAAAGTAGATATGAACGGAAGTTATCGTCCCATAAATCCACGTAGAGCAAGTTTTGATTATGCGGTGAAAGCCGACAGCTTTGATATTCAACGCGCTTACAAAGAAATACCGATGTTCAGAGAAATGGTTAGCTCTGCCAAAAATGCTTATGGTCTTGTTTCATTGGATTACAAATTGGGTGGTCTATTGAATGGCAATATGCAACCTATAATGCCTTCTATCGTCGGCGAGGGATCCTTAACACTAAATCAGATTAAGTTCAGAGGCTTCAAACTACTCAATGGAATTAGTCAATCTACTTCCAAAGAAAAATTGAAGGATGGCGAAGTAAAAAAAGTTGTTATTAAATCCCATATCAAAAATAATGTGATGACCATCGAACGCACGAAAATGAAAATGATGGGATTCAGGCCCCGCTTTGAAGGTCAAGTAACCTTAGACGGACGGATGAACCTGGGTTTTAGACTGGGCTTACCTCCTTTTGGAATCTTTGGGATACCTATGCGAATTACGGGCACTCCAGATAACTTTCACTTAAAAATGGGAAAATACAAAGAAGAGGATCTCGACATGGACATGGATGACGAGGACAGTAAAGTATATAAAGAATCTCAAAAAGTGCAAGAAACACAGACTAAGTAAACGCGTAATTAGTTTTTTAGTAAATCCAGTCGACACAATAGTGCTCAATTAAAAACGTTATTAAGTTAACAGAAAGATTTGTTAACTTAATAACGTTTTTAATTGATGAAAACTATGAGATACATACTAATTATACCCCTTGCGGTTCTATCCATCTGCAGTTGGTCCAGTTTCAATACCGTTAACGATCAGAAAAATCCCTTATATGGGAAAGTATTCCGTGAGATCAACGAAATTGCTGAATTAAAATCTTATACCTACACAACTGGCGCACTTATTGAAACCGACAAGAATGCACAGGGCGATTATCGCTTTGCTGCCGGCTATTTTACAAATGCCAAAAATGGTGTTTGTATTTTAGAGGAATTATTACCCGATGATAGCAAAGGTAAAGTCAAATACAAGATTTTGGATACCATCAATATCCAAAAACTGAAGTCCAACGAGCAGCTTAGCTTATGCAACTGCAAGCAAGGTGACAAACCAAACAGTGAAATTATAGCCATTAGCCGGGTCGATGAAAGCAAAGAATATTTCGACAAAATCGTCAAGGCATGGCGCATGGATACCAAAAGCCAGAAAATTATTCCTTTAAAAGACACAAAAGGTATAAGCTGTCTCAATGAAGGCTACGGCATCTAGAAGCGACAGGGTTTTTCAAATCAAGCCGTCAGCCTTCAACTTGTCAAACACATGCAAAACGCCAATGACCTGGATCGGTTCTTCCAGGTACTCTTGGTGTGAAAAATAACGAACGGCGCCAATCTCATTACTGGGTTCGATCTGTTCTGTTAATGGATACAAAAAACAATCTTGTTCCATGATAACCTCTGGCACAAGCCCATATGCCGGGGCTGTAACATGGCAATAATAGGATATTTTATCCGGATCCAGATTGATATTTAGCTCCTCCAAAATCTCACGACGAAGGGACTGCAGAGCTTCCTCCCCCGCATCAATCTTTCCCCCCGGCAGATACCATGCCTTTCTATTGTTGCTATACGCTAATAATAATTTATCCTCCTTAATACTCACTAAACCCGCTGTAGGCAAACATTTTGTTGTTGTCATGAAATGTATTATAAGCTATTACTGATTAAATACGCTAGATGTGAAATTACTTCTTTTACGACATTTATCAAAGCGCGACAGCTAATTTGGAGAATCCTTCATTAAAACTTTGCACAAAATCAATAGAGAGGCTAATCAATATCCCGAAACAGCATGGGCTAGTTTATCTTTGAGCACAAGCTTCCGTAGACTCTTCAAAAAAGTCTCCGCATGATGCATGGTAAAACACAGCGGCGGTAATAAACGGAGCGTATAGCGTCCTGCATATCCTGTAAAAATCTTTTCAGAAAACAGCAATTCTTTCCGCAGATGTCGAATATCGTTTTCAAACTCTACGCCAATCATCAAACCTTGCCCCCTAACTTCACTCACGCCATGAATTTTTCTTAATTCTGTCAACAAAAATTCACCTACAGCTGCGGCATTATCAATCAATTGCTCCTTTTGAATTACTTCAAGTACAGCCAGAGCCGCCGCGCAGACCGCATGACTGCCGCCAAAAGTAGTCCCCAATTGTCCTATGACCGGCTTTATTTTAGGCGAAATAATTGTCGCCGCCATCGGCAGCCCATTTGCAATCCCTTTGGCCACAGTAATTAGATCGGCTTCTATCCCAGCATGCTGATGTGCAAAGAAAAGTCCCGTGCGCCCATAACCGCATTGAATTTCATCCAAAATAAGCATAGTCCCAGTTTTCGTGCAGATTGCTCTTACTTCCTGTAAGAAACTAGGACTTGCCCGATGAATTCCCCCTACTCCTTGAATAGGTTCAATAATGACCGCACAATATTCTTCCGTTTCCAATTGTTTTTTCAAACTGGAGATCTCATTGAAAGGTGTAAAGATAAATTGTTCACTTTCATTTATTGGTGCACGAATTGACTGGATATCCGTTGCCGCAACCGCAGCTGAAGTTCTCCCATGAAACGCATTGGACATCGCCAATACTTTCCTCCTTCCCGTATGGAACGAAGCTAACTTCAGTGCATTTTCATTTGCTTCAGCTCCCGAATTACTGTAAAAAATAGCATAGGTCGGATAGCCACAGGCATTACCTAAGCGTTGGGCCAAACGATCCTGAAGATCGTTTGTAACTGCATTTGAATAAAATCCTATTTTGTTCATCTGTTGGATAGTTTGCTCAACAACATGCGGATGGCTATGCCCAACAGAAATAACGGCATGACCACCATAGAGATCTAGATAGGCCTGTTGCTGTTTATCATAGACAAAGCAACCAAGGGCTCGTTCGATCGCAATATCAACTTTCTCAAAAACGGGAAATGGTTTCATGAATGACTTAGAATTAGTAAAACTCAAAAATCCACTTAAATCCCCTTCCATTCCTAGTCCAAGATGGTTATTTATTCCTAGTCCAGCCGACACAGGCAATAAACAAAATAACTCATCTTAAATAGAATAGCGCAGCACTGCTCATGCACCATCTATCAAATGTATTTTAATCCTGCAGAACAATTGTATATTTGAACAATTACCGGATACAACAGGCTCATGCTTAGACCTTGGAATTTAACGATAGATATTGACAGATCCTCTTCAAAAGCGATTTACATCCAAATAGCGGATAACATTGCTGCTGATATTCAATCAGGTAGATTGCCGAAGGGAACGGCCTTACCGAGTAGCAGATCTCTTGCAGCCCAACTAAAATTAAACCGAAACACGGTAATTGACGCCATACAGTTGCTGTTGAGCGAAGGCTGGCTGGTTAGTCAAGCACGTAGAGGTATATTTGTAGCGGCCCAATTACCTTATGGCTCGAACCTATATGTTGCACAAAAGATCGAATTATCTGATCATCAGCCACCCACACGCATTATATTCGATGACGGTAATCCAGACAGTAAGATTGCCCCGGTAGAACAGCTCGGACGGGCCTATCGCCAAATTTTTAAACGCAGCGCACGTTGGAAAATGATGGGATACGCCGATCCCCGAGGTCATCTAGATTTTCGTGAAGAAATCGCCAATATGCTCAACATCGAACGCAACATGCACATCGATAAAAATAAGCTATGTATCAGTCGTGGAAGCCAAATGGCCATGTACCTGGTCGCTCAATGCCTATTGCAGCCCAATGATTATATTTTTGTGGAGTCTCCTGGATACCATTCAGCCTGGAAGATCTTTGAAAAAGCCCGTGCGAAATTGATTCCTATTCCCGTAGATACCAATGGTCTTATCGTTGAAGAATTGCTACCTCATTTATTGAAAAAGAGCAATATTAAGGCGCTATACCTTACCCCACATCGACAATATCCAACCACTGTCACATTAAACAAAGAACGGAGATCACAATTAATAGCATTATCCAACCAATATAACTTTACGATCATTGAGGATGATTACGACTACGAATTTCATTTTGAACAAGTTCCCTATTATCCGCTCGCTTCACAGCAGGAGCTGATCAATACAGTATACATTGGTACGCTGAGCAAAGTTGTCGCACCAGCACTCCGTATCGGTTATCTTGCAACGAGAAACGAGCAGTTGCTCCAGCAGATTACCGAACTTCGCTACATCATCGATATCCAAGGAGACAATATTATGGAGCAAGCTGTACTGGAACTCATTCAGGATGGAACAATTCGTAGACATATCCGAAAAGCAACACAGCTTTACAAAAGGAAACGTGATTTTATGATCGCCCAATTGGACAAACATCTGCAGGATCATGTGAACTACACTTCTCCACAAGGGGGATTGGCGGTTTGGCTATCTTTTAAACATCAAATCGACTGGGCATTTTTATTCCAAAAATTAAAGGAAAAATCAGTACATATACCGCATCCCGAAAACTACAGCAGAGAAAATGCTTTTGGCGGAATACGGCTAGGCTACGGATCCTTATCAGAGGAATTAATCGAAGAAGGAATAGTCATTTTGGCTGAACTTTTGGAACAGGCAAAACTCTCCACGTAATGGTTTGAAACACAAAAAGCAACTAGACTATTTTCCAATTTGGACGAACTTCTTTAGATTAAAATTTCGAAAAAACAAGCACATTCAATATTTAATTCCGCCCCATAAAGACCGATTAAAAGATTAGTATAGGCAATACGTAAAAAACAGTTAAAAATGCTGATAAACGTAATTATTTTGTCAAAAATCAATTTTTTCACTTATTAATCGCATAAATTAACCGTAGTTTTACGGCGCAAAAAACACACGAGTAATTCCTAATAGGATAGCTATATAAAGAGAGAGAATAGAGTACATTAATTTATGACTGAGAGAATACCCAGCAGGCCATATGCAGCAATAACTGGTATTGGCGGATATATTCCACCGAATAAAAGATCAAATACAGATTTAGAGCAGTTTTGCGATACATCCGATGAGTGGATTATCAAACGCACAGGTATTAAGGAGCGGAGAATTTTAGATGAAAATCTTGCCACATCAGACATGGCTGTAAAAGCTATACAAGATTTGGCAACACAATATCATAAAAATCTGAACGATGTGGATGCCTTAATTGTGGCGACTTCGACACCTGATATGCCGATGCCGGCAACAGCAAATATCATTTTAGAAAAATTAGGTCTTACCAATGTTTGGGCTTTTGATGTCAATGCTGCTTGCTCTGGATTTTTATATGCCTTAGATATGGCTTCTGCTCTCGTTGAGACTGGACGTTATAAAAATGTACTCGTAGTCGGAGCCGACAACATCAGTACTTATGTCGATTTAAAAGACCGTTCAACCAATATTCTTTTCGGTGATGGCGCTGGTGTGATATGGCTTGAGCCATCTTTAGAAGGTGGAATTATGGATGCCTATCTATGTAGCAATGGAGCGGGAAAAGAATTTTTAAAAATTGAAGCCGGCGGTTCTTTGTATCCAATCGACAGCAATCTTCCTGTTAACGACAACAGATTCCTGAAACAAGATGGTAAAACTGTATTTAAACATGCTGTGCAGTCTATGAGCGATGCCTGCAATACGGTTTTGCAACGCAACAACCTACAGATTGAAGATATCAATTGGTTAATCCCACATCAGGCTAATCAGCGCATCATTGATGCCGTTGGGCGTAGTCTTAATATACCAGAAGATAGAGCGTTAAGTAATATCGAATACCTAGGAAATACCATTGCTGCCACGATCCCACTATGTATCTGGCAAAATATTAAAAAATTAAATACCGGTGATTTAGTCATGTTAACCGCCTTTGGTGCAGGTTTCTCTTGGGGAGCCAGCATATTTAAATGGATGATTTAAGCGATCAAAAACTTTAGTCGTCATAAATTCACACTAAAATGAAACCCCAGGAATCAATGATTTCTGGGGTTTTTCTTTAATTCCCGCTACCAAAAACAGCTTCGCCATTGCGCAAGAAGAATCGAAGCTATCCTCTTTTTACAGGCAGCACTGTGAAGAAGAAAGTAACAAATAATGGGGAGTTTATAGGGAGCTTATAGGGACCTTATAGGGACCTCATTCGGATAAAAGCGTCTAAAGTCCGATTTAATTTCCAATAAAGTCCCCATAATGTTTGTATCATTTAAGAAGATTTCCTCCATCTATCCTATCTTTTAATGGCAAAAGAAAAGGGGGCTTTGCATTGCAAAGCCCCCTAACTCAAATAAGATCTACGCTTTAATAATTTAATGACAAGCCTACACCAAAGCCCATATCACTATCATAATGCGTTCTAAACGCCATATTTTTCGTGATGACATAATTTAGTCCCGCCATATATTCAAGGTCCGAGTTGACCATAAAATCACCACGGATTCTTCTAGCGATCGGAATATCTTCTCGCATCAGCTGCAATCTGACAATACCATCGTGATACACCTCCGCCTGAAAATTGACCAACATAGGTAAAGTATACATAAAACCTAGACTCAAAGCTTTGCGACTATCTTTTTTATTGGCCTGCCCAAAGATATTTTTCTCATGTTCATCCTGCCCCATACGGCGATAACGATAATCAAAACCTACAAATGGCATAAACCATTGCATCTTCCCAAAGTATCTTCCCAGGTGGGTTTCCACCTCATAGCCATGCATATCGTTATACCCTAATCGCCATTCGGAACCGAGCTGCCAACGCGCATTCTGAAACATGGCCTGACCGTCATTTCCATTGGTCGCAAAATCATTTTGTGCCATAAAATGGGTCATATTACTTTCCATTTGCAATTCCTTGTAGGCTTTGGCTTTGTCTGGAAGATTTGGATTTTTATAATCATCCACAGCAAATACGCGATTCATCCCAGCCATCATATGATACAGGATGTGGCAATGAAAAAACCAGTCACCTTCTTCATTTGCTAAGAATTCGATCGTATCCGTCTCCATTGGCATGATATCCACCACATTTTTCAATGGCGCTTTTGATCCTTTTCCATTCAACAGTCTAAAGTCAAAGCCATGCAGATGTATTGGATGACGCATCATCGAATTATTATAGATGGAAATGCGCAATACCTCGCCCTTTTTTACAGGTATCTTATCCGTTTCAGAGAGAATTTTATTGTCCATGCTCCATACATAACGGCTCATATTTCCCGTAAGCGTAAATTTAAGATCTCGTATCGGCGCTTCTTTAGGCAGTTCTGTCGCTTGAGGAGATTCCAACATCGCATAGTTTAGCGTTACAATATCGCCCAATGCATTGGCATTATAACGATTGGGATCTTCTTCCATCTTCATTTGTCCATGATCCATACCGCTATGTTTACTGTGATCTTCTTTTTTCTTTCCATCACCTGTAATTTCGGGATACATCACCACATTCATATCCATCTGATTCAGACTCATCTTCATACCCATATCATTGAGATCCCCATTCATCTTCATCATATCGTTCATCATCTTCATGCCTTCAAAATATTTAAGGCGGGGAAGTGGAGAAATCAACTGTTTGATGCCATTTCCGACAAAATAACTCGCAGATTGCGTTCGATCTTCTGTTGTTGCCATGAATTCGTAAGCTGTACCTTCATTTGGGATTGTTACAACGACATCATAAGTCTCCGATACGGCAATCATTAATCGATCGACCTCCACCGGTACCACATCATTCCCATCATTGGCAACAACGGTAATTTTGCCACCGGCATAGCGCAGCCAAAAATAAGACGAAGCACCTCCGTTGGAAATTCGTAAACGCACTTTATCTCCTGCTTTCAAAGCTTTACCATTCACCGATTTTAAATCCGTGGAATGAGCCCCGTTCATCAGGACCTTATCATAATACACATCACTGACATCCATTGCCAGCTGACGTTTCCATTCATTCGTGACTTTCGTCTTAAACTTCCCTTCTTTAATAGCTTCAACGTACGATTGTGTAGCGCCTTTTTTTATCGCGGCCCAATCGTTGGCCGTGTGTAACATCCGCTGAATGTTATTGGGATTATAATTTGTCCATTCACTCAATATGACCGGAATCGTGGGTAAATCATCAATTCCTTTGCGGAAAGTCTTATCATCTGCACGCTTGTTGAGAATAAGACTACCATACATACCGATCTGTTCCTGTAGGCCGGAATGCGAATGATACCAGTGTGTACCGTGCTGGATTATCGGAAAGCGATAGGTATAAGTCGAATTCGGCTTTATAGGTTCCTGCGTCAGGTGTGGCACTCCGTCTTCTTTGTTCGGCAGAAAAATACCATGCCAATGTAGCGACGTACTCTCCTTTAACTCATTGTGAACAACAATTTCCGCCGTATCTCCTTCAGTAAAAGTCAGGGTAGGCATCGGAATCTGTCCGTTTACAGCGATTGCCCGTTTTGATTTGCCGGCATAATTGACAATGGTATCCCGTACATAAAGGTCATGACGAACCACTTTCTGGGCCAGCACTGTCAGTTGTGTCATCAATAATAAAACAACCGTTAATATATTACTCTTTTTACGCATGTTCATTCATTTAATTGATTAGTATTCCATTTCCCATCGGCCCTACGCCATATTGATAGACCAGTCTAGCCCCGTGATGTCCTGTGATAAATAGTGTCACCGATAAACTTATCAACAAAATCAATATCAAATAGTTTATCCAGGCACCTGTATCTTTCCGCATACTAACAAAATGCAGGACTGTTGTACTACTTGCAAGCCAAAAGCTGATCCAGGCAAAACGTTGGTGGATCTCAAAAACCGCAAAGGCACCTTCATCGGCATCGCCTGAAATATGGATTGCGGTCTGAATTGCAGCAAGCGCTCCAAGTGTTCCCAATAACAACAATCCAAAAGTCAGCACAGTGAAAGGACGTCGATGTTTTTTTAACAATAAGGCACCAATATGACTAATCAACGCCATCAACAAGAGTACAATCGGAAAATGCACCAATAGCGGATGTAAACCGGGCAGTCCTTCGAATAAGCTTTTCATTGTTTTATTGTATTGTTTCTACGATAGATCCACAGGTGGGCATTGATTGACCTAGATAAGGATTTTCAATTTTCTTTTGTGTGCTCAACCAATTGGCTCCTTTTCCATCACGATACATAGGACAGTGTTGATAATAGACCGTAACTTCAGGTTTGACAGATTTCATCAACACATACATATTTTTGGAAAGGGTCACAAAGTGCTCCCGCTGATGTTCATTTTCCTTAATTCCAGCGATATGTTCTGTATCGAAAGCCAATTTTCGTTGATATTCCTTCCAAAGCTTTCCTTGAACAGCATCCAATTGTTCGCTATTAACTTTTTCAATGGCGGCCTGGATTCCTTTCGCAGTTGCCTGTGCAGCCGCTCCATTATCCTTAACCAATGCATCTTTCAGTTCGAAATAGGCACTGTATAAGCCTGCAAAAGGATTGCTAGCTGTTTTTAGATTAACTTTCTCAGTGGATGATTCTATTTTTGCAGCCGTATTACTTACGCCGGCCGCCTCTTCTTTAGTCAAAGCGGTATCGCCTTTACCATTGTCTACAGCAATCGTCGCGGTATCCTCGGCAACAGCGACCATATGATCTGCATGTGTATTTTTCGATCTTGAATTGTTGCATGCAACGAATATCAAAGCTGTCGCCACAATTGGCATAAACTTTTTCATAATATAAGTGTATTTAGAGGTTTAAATTTTTAATGTAATTTCGATAGTTTGCTTCGTTTTCAAAATAGGAAACTTCACCCTGATCACCGGTAATTGCGATGGAAGCCGTCGCCTTATCCACTTCTTTTTTTGAAAAAGGATCAATGGCTACACGTACCGCAGCTTCTTGGGGTATACGCTTTTTACACATTTCACAGCAGCCATAATAATCCTTCCCCTCGTGTCTGACCAGCAATTGTTTTTTCCCCATAAAAGCATCATTCACCATACAAACTTGTGCTGTAGGCACAAGATCGCCTACCTTGTATTGAACGGACTGTACGGGCAAATTGATAGCAGGATCAGTCGAAACTATTCGATCTTCAGCTTGGGCATTCGTTTGTGAACCACCACAGGCCGTTAAAGACAACACAACAACCGATAGGATAGCTAGGAAATAATTCATAACGCAGCCGATTAGTTTAACGTTTCTACTGTACTTCCACAACTGATCATTTGTGCACCAAAGAATGGGTTTTTCACGGCATTCTCCTTACTTAACCAATGCGCTCCCTTGCCTTCATTAAACATGGGGCAATGCTGATAATAAATAGGCCCATCCACTTTACTCACCTTCAGAAGCTCATACAACGTATTTGAAAGAGATGCAAAAGCCACACGTTGCCTAGCCACATCTTTATTTTTAGTTATACCTGCCGCATCAGTTGCCAGCTTACCCATAACCTTCATCCATACCGTGTGTTCATCATGGCTAAGTTTATTCATATCGACAGCTTTGATTGCTGCTTGAAATGCCTCTGCCTGAGCTGCAGCTGCCACCGCATCTGTCTTCACCAAAGCATCCTTTAGCGCAAAATAAGGATTTGTCAACAGCGCAAACGCGGTCTTTTCATCGGCTGATTTTGTATTCGCCGAAGGTTGAATTATTGTATGTACGCCCTGGCTATGATTCGTATGATCGACCTGATGTTCAGTACCATTTTTTAATGCGGGTTTTAAGATTCGTTCATATTGTTCAGCTTTTGCCAATTGAATATAAGCATCATCTGGAGCCAGAAATTTTTCATTGTCGAACCCCGCCAATGCAATACGCTTAAGGACTTCATCCGCGCTTGTTTTTGAAGAGTCGTAGGTAACAACCGCTAGCTTGGTTGTCTGATTCCAGTCAACTTTAGCAAATTGTCCGTCCTTACCTTCTTTTTCAATGATCGTTTTAACAGCCGGTGTATTTCCAAAAACCTTTACAGTCGCTGTCTTTGCATTTTTAATTTGTGCATGTGTATGTTGGGTGGATAGTAATACTGGGATTACCAAACCAAGTAATGAAATTAATCTCATGATTATGATATGTAGTATATAAAAGAATACTGACGAAAAACCCTTCTACAGCGATTTACTGTATCTGCGTATTGAATCCGATAGATTCAAAGGGATTTTCATAAGCTAAATAAACGGGGTTTTGGATAGAGAAACCGATCCAAAAAGACATAGCATGGGCTATCAGTCTAACTTTAAGCGATCTGAGGAGGTTGCCAAATGGAAAAATAGGCATCTGCGCAATAAGGTTGTTTATAACGCGCATAAGCGTTTAATGCATCAGCATGCAAGGGTAAAATAAGCTGAGCTTCGATTACTGAAACAATAGGATTACATTGCAGGGAGGTACGACATGATTTTTCGCTACAATGTTTACCACAGTCATCCCCATGGTGATCTGATTTTGACAATTCAGCTCTTTCATCTTTACAACAATCTTCTGTTCCGACGTCTTTTACATGTTGTCTTTCATCAAGACAACATGATTTTTCTTCCTGTTTTGGCTTTTCGGACGATTCGTGGCAGGCAAATAACCTATGGGGTGCTAAAAAAAGCCCCAGCATACAGATTATAAATACGATATTGCGTTTTGCCCACATAACGGATTAAATTTGATAAGTAGAGATGTGCTACTTTGGAGGTAAATTTCGGTAGAATTTACGATTGTACAATTGTAATATTTCCTATTTTGTTTATAATATTTTGATTTGCTGTATTTCCGATTCTCGGCCTGACCACATAAAAACTATTTTTCGAGTCCTTTGATCCAGTTAAGCATCAACAGACAGCCCGGTGCATACACTCCTCCATGATCAAAACCCTGCAGTTGGTACAACGAGGTTTTGGTATGTCCAACCTGTTTTAAGATCGCCGCCAAATGTGCGTTTTCCTCAAACCGTGCGGCCATTTCCAATTGTTGATCGCCAGTGATCAGGAGAATTGGCGGTGCATCCTTCCGTGCAAAAGAAAGTGGTGCAAACTGATCAATCTGGGGGATCACCATAGATTGACCACGTTCCTTTTTAATTGTATAATGCGTATTTGTTTGCCCACTAATCGGCGCCAGCCCTTTTATATTATTTGCATCAACACCAAATTTTTGAAGGTAATGCTTATCCAAACCAACCATTAAAGCCAGGTATCCGCCTGCAGAATGCCCCGACACATAAATTTTTGAGGGATCTCCACCATAGCTGGCAATATGTGAAAATGTCCATGCAACAGCCTCAGCAGCATCTTCAATATAGCTCGGCGATTTCGCTTTGGGGCTTAGCCGATAATTTACCGCTACAACCGCTACACCTTTCTCTTTAAGTTCAAGTGGAATAAATTTATTTCCCTCCTCTAGTCCACCGCCATGAAACCATACAATGGTAGCAAAATTTTTACGGTCAGTCGGGATATAGATATCCAATTTACAACGTTCTTTCTTATAAGAATCTGGTTCATCAGGTTTACAATAGGCAACGTCGGTTGTCGTTTTATATTGCTGCGCAAAAATTAAACCCGGTGAAAACAGAAAAAAGAAGATAAAAAGCAATTTGGAGGACATATAAATCGTATTAAAGTGTTAAATAGCTTAAAGTTAACAAAACTCAATCAAAACCATCAGGTTGCATTAAAATAAGTTTCAACTTTACACTTTTTATTATATATTGATAATTATCTGACAACAGATATAACAAAACCCAAATTTTCCTGTTATTAACTTAGAAAACATCATACATTATATGGAACAGATAAAGATTGAAACCCATATCAACGTACGCGTAGAAACGATCTGGAATGCATATAACTCAGCCGAGGATATCATGCAATGGAACCATGCTTCAGACGATTGGCACTGTACAAGTTCAATCAATGATTTACGCATTGGCGGAAAGTTCAAAAACCGCATGGAGGCAAAAGACGGATCTATGGGCTTTGATTTTGAAGGCAGCTATACCGCACTTGAACCCTTTAAAAAAATAGCCTACGTTATGCCAGATGGCCGTCATGTAGAAGTCAACTTCAATGCAAAAAAGTCTGCTACAGATATCACGATAATTTTTGATGCAGAAACGGAAAATCCAATTGATATGCAGCGTAATGGATGGCAGGCCATACTCGAAAATTTCAGGTCCTACGTTGAAAACACCTATGCAACAACACAACTCGGGTAATCGAATGAATGACGAACGAACTTAGCTTGTCTTTTCATGCGATCATCTTTTAAATAAAGGATATGCTTAGGATTCTTAAAAGTATAGTTATATTTAGCCACTAATTCATCTTCCCTTCTCCATTAAAAGCGGGGAACGATACCAACAAAACGCGATAAAAAGATTACATATGACAATAATTAACAATTATGAAGAGTACAAAGCCTTTGAAGGAAAATCATTAGGCGAATCCCAATGGCATGTTATTGATCAAAAACAAATTAATCAATTTGCGGATGCAACACTTGACCACCAATGGATTCATTTAGATAGCGAAAAGGCCAAAACGGATAGTCCTTTCAAATCAACTATTGCCCATGGCTATCTGACCTTGTCCCTCATTCCTTATTTATGGAAACAAATTGCTGAAGTAAGAAATGTCAAAATGGAAATCAATTATGGGATTGAAAACCTACGTTTTGCACAACCCGTTTTGGTTGACAATGCTGTACAGCTACATACACAAGTAAAATCGGTGGTCAATCTAAGAGGGGTTGTTAAAGTTACCATTGAAGCTACATTGAAAATTAAAGACAGTGCTAAACCGGCTTACGTGGGTGATGTTATCTTTTTATATCATTTCAATTAATTCCAACATTAGACTATAGGCCATTAGCGAATTCTTATACATGCGCAATAGCTTTCAAATAAAACTTATTACAAATCATAAGGATTATCCTTATGATTTGTTGCTTTTAGCAGACGAAACCATTCATGCAATCGACAAATACCTCTACGAATCGATGGTTTATGTTGTCTATGAAATGGTAAAACCTATCGCTGTTTTCTGTTTATATCCGGTCAATACGGAAACATTAGAAATTAAAAACATCGCCGTATCACCAGAGTTTCAAGGCATGGGCCTCGGAAGTCAACTACTTGATTTTATCAAGGAGAACTACCAGCAATATCCGAACCTCATTGTGGGTACCGCAGATTGTGGTCTGGCTCAAATTCGTTTTTATGAACGAAATGGCTTTGTTAAATACGCTATCCGTAAAGATTTTTTCATCGAAAATTATGAGCGGCCTATTTATGAAAATGGTCAACTGTTGAAAGATATGATTATGCTGAAGTATACGTTAAATGCCTAAAGACAAAAATAAATATAGACAAGTACCGGTATTGATAATCCCAACCACAGCACTACTCCTTGTAGTATTGCTTTAAAACCTACTGCCAACAAAACCTCCCTAGACAAACTTGCTCCAATTAAAAACAAAGTTAAGGTAAGCCCCATCTTTGAAATAGGAACGACATAGCCTCCTATATGCTGAAAAAAAGGGATATAACTTGTTAAGATAACCGCCAATACAAATAGACCAATAAAATATGGTATTTTAATGCTCGTCCCTTTGGTCTTGAATGCTACAGCACTTAAACAGGCGATCGGAATAATCCATAAAGCTCTAGTTAATTTTACGGTTGTCGCGACCTGTAGTGCTTCATTACCATACTTACTTGCTGCACCAACGACAGAACTGGTATCCTGTATAGCAACCGCACACCATAAGCCAAATTGCGTCTGGCTGAGATCAAGCAAATGACCGACAACAGGAAATACAAATAAAGCAATGGCATTCAGTACAAATATGGTCCCTAGCGCCACACTTACTTGCTTCTCATTGGCTTTTATAGTCGGTGAAACCGCCGCAATGGCACTTCCACCACAAATGGCCGTGCCGACAGAAATCAAATAAGCGGTTATCTTTTCCAACTTGAACAATCTACCCAATAGATAGCCCAATGATAATGTTCCGAGAATAGAAATAACGGTTAACACAAACCCTTGCTTACCCGTTTGGATAGCCGTATCGATATTCATTCCAAAGCCAAGTCCAACGACAGAAATCTGTAACAAAATCTGTGTTGCCCTGTGATTGACTGCCAAAAAGGGATGACCGATCCATTGTGCCACAATAATACCCAAAAGTAAGGCAAGCGGGGCTGAAACAAATGGGGTAAGACATAATACAAATAAGAGGATAAAAATGATTTCCCGAACGGAGATCTTTCGATTGAGCAGCTGCTTATAACGAATTGTCGTATTTATTTTTTTGTCCATGACAATGATACATTGATTTGGCACAAAATTGAATAACTCTCAATTATTTTAAAAGACACAATTATAAATAAGTCATAACAATTAGTTATAATAAACAACTACATTTTAGTCAAAATAGCTAAAGAATACGTTATAAAAATGAAATAATCCTCATTGGTAGAACGTTAAAATATTGCGATAAATGACTATATTTCAAATAGGTTACTAAACATTTGGATTAAACTCAACTTAATAATTATATACCGATGAAACTGACAGCCGTTCATCCCAAACTGCCTATGCGCAGCAAAACCATCACAAAGAATTTTTATCTACATAAACTTGGATTTTCATTATGTGGACCAGTCGATTACGACGGTTACCTGATGCTAAAAAAGGACCATATTGAAATTCATTTTTTTGAATTCCAAGAACTTCCACCCGAAGAAAATTATGGTATGGTTTATATACGCACAGACGATATTGATTGTCTGTATCAATCTTTTCAAGAAAATAACGTTGAGATTCATCCGAATGGTAAACTTGAGATGAAGCCTTGGGGTCAGCGTGAGTTTTCGATTTTAGATCCCGACAGTAATCTACTAACTTTTGGCGCCGATGCTTAGACATCGAAAAGCCCACTAAAGATTGCTAAAACTCAGCGAAGATCCGTAGTGGGCTTGGTATTTTTTGTATGGGTACTTAGCCGAAAAGGTCTGAACTCAAATAACGATCACCTCGGTCACAGGCAATAAAGACAATAAGGCCTGCTTCGATTTCATTTGCAATTTTAAGTGCTCCGGCAAAAGCTCCGCCGGTACTCATTCCGGCAAAAACACCTTCGCGCTTGACAAGCTCGCGCGCAAACTCGGTTGCTTCCTGTTGGGATATATCGATGACACGATCTACCCTGCTCGGATCAAAAATCTTGGGCAGATACGCTTCGGGCCAACGCCGTATACCTGGTATCGAGGATTCCGGAGTAGGCTGGCAACCTACAATCTGAATAGCTGCATTTTTCTCCTTCAGATAGATGGAGTTTCCCATAATTGTACCTGTAGTGCCCATAGCGCTTACAAAATGTGTAATCTTTCCGTCTGTATCACGCCAGATCTCAGGTCCCGTTGTCTTGATATGCGCTTCGTAATTATCCGGATTTGCAAATTGATTCAATATAAAATAACCTTCTTTTTCGGCCTTTTCTTCTGCATAATCGCGGCATATTTCCATGGATTCCAATAAGGTAACTTTAGCACCATAAGCCTCCATCGTAAGTGTTCGCTCCCGTGTTGATGAAGCCGGCATCACAAGCTCAAGGTTAAGTCCATATATACCTGCAATCATAGCCAGTGCGATTCCGGTATTTCCACTCGTTGCCTCAATCAATTTGCTATCTTTTGTAATGTCACCGCGTTCCA
This sequence comes from Sphingobacterium sp. UGAL515B_05, assembly GCF_033097525.1. NCBI lineage: Bacteria > Pseudomonadati > Bacteroidota > Sphingobacteriia > Sphingobacteriales > Sphingobacteriaceae > Sphingobacterium > Sphingobacterium sp. UGAL515B_05. The sequence goes on from NZ_CP109907.1 coordinate 733,089, forward strand.
TCGCCGAGCGGATCATATTTAGTGCCGCACGATCTTTCACTGAACCAGCAGGATTATTCCCCTCCATTTTCGCAAATATCCGCACCTTGGCATTTGTATGAAATTGTGTTATCTCGACTAAGGGCGTATTTCCTATGGTATCTATGATATTTCCCATGGTATCTATATTATTGGTTTCGAATCTATAAATTTTGATGTGGCCTGATGATATACGGTGGTGTAAGGCTCTACAGAACTTGTCAACCAAACATTCCCGCCAATGACCGAATGATGGCCGATGTGTGTTTCACCGCCGAGGATTGTGGCCCCCGAATAGATAATGACATGATCACCGATTGTCGGGTGGCGTTTTACATTGGAAAACACCTTATCAACACTCAGTGCGCCCAAGGTTACACCCTGATAAAGCTTCACGTAATTACCAATGGTGCAGGTTTCACCGATGACTAATCCGGTGCCATGATCAATATGCAGATGATGGCCTATCGTTGCTCCGGGATGGATATCAATACCTGTTTTGGAATGAGCATGTTCCGTCAATATGCGCGGTATCAAAGGAACACCCAAGCGATGCAGTTCATTGGCCATCCGGAAGATACAGATGGCAAAGAAACCGGGATAAGTACGTACGACTTCTCTTTTATTCTGTGCTGCCGGATCCCCATCCATCAAGGCATCCGCATCCCAGCACATCAATTCATAAAGCTGTGGAATCCGTTCAAAAAATTTGTGCGCTACTTCCGAATGATTACAACTTTGACAAGCTTTGGATTTGCTCAGGAGCTGCTCGAGCTCTAATTCAAATTGCTCAAAAGCGAGCTTCACATCATCGACCGATTTCATCTCGCTAGAATTTCGTTCGGGGAAGAGCACATCCACAATTCGGATAGCCCAGCCGCAGATCTTCTTGTTAGAAGGCATTTCTAGAACAGCAAGTTGCTGTTCATAGATATGTTGATAAAAATCATGCATCTTCACTAGTTTATTACAACAAATATACTATACAATATTGATAGATTAAGCCTTATTATCAAAACTTAGTCCCGTTGACCATCACGTATTGTCCCCTGATCAAGCAAGCACATCTTTTAATTTACAGAACCAGACGCTCAAACAGCTCCTTCAATGTTGCTTCGGGGTCTTCACATAATCCGGGATGTGATGCCGAACATTGAATCAGGGTACTCCGCTTCGCGGTCAACCATCGAAAGCGTTCCGTGATATCCAGTGCAGCAAGTTTGCCGGCATCTTTTTCGCCGTGGCAGATTCGTTGGAAAGATGAAAGATGATTTTCGATCAATTCCAATTCGATATCCGGACACAGCAACCGTACCTTCTGTTCATTGACAAGATAAACCATCTTCGCAAAACGATACTTACGACAATAAAGAGCTACGCCTACATTGATAAATTCCTCTCGCTCCACCCGTGGTATCAAACGTACCACAGCATACTCATATACGGTCTTTTCTGGCATCTTCTATTTGTTTTACAAAAATGGATGAATTGGCTACACGCCGTTTCAGGAAAGAAACATACACTTCGCGCGCATCGGCTGCAGAGAGCTCACGTTCGGCATCTTCCAGCCATTCATCGGGTACCACCGCCAATATTCCGCGAAATACCGCCTCCGTAAAAACGGAACGGTATTCCTGATCTATTTTCTCCACCATACTTGCATTTTTGAGCAGTACGTGATCTTTAATCTGAACAAATGGTTTTAGGGATTGTTCTTCCCAATTATCCCAACTGTGATGAAAATATAAAGAAGCACCGTGGTCTATCAACCAAAGTTCTTTATGCCATATCAGCATATTTGTATTCCGCACGGTACGGTCTACATTCATCAAGAGTGAATCCAACCAAACAATTTTCGATGCTTCTTCCGCGCCGATAGCATCGACATTCGCGTCAAATGTGATGGCTCCGCTCAGAAAATGAAGTCCCAGGTTTTTGCCCACACTAAATTTGAGCAGATCCTGAATTTCTTCATCAGGTTCTGTACGGCCAAAGGATTCGTCCAACTCCGCAAATACAATTTCGGGCACTCTTAATTTGAGCAATCTTGCCAGCTCTCCCCCGATCAATTCCGCGATCAATGCTTTTCGTCCCTGACCTGCCCCTCTAAATTTTATAACATAACTAAAGCCGTCATCGGCATCGACTAATGCGGGTAAAGACCCGCCTTCCCGAAATGGCTGAACATATCGGATGATCTCTACTTCTCTAATAACAGGTTGTTGAAAATCCATGAATTTATAGTTTTACTATCTTCAAAGTTGGCAAGACACCTTGCAAACTGATCAAACTTATCTAAAGTTACCCATATTTAAACGTTTGGGGATATAGGAAACGAGAAATTCACGCCATGCACTTGCACGACGCTGTTGCCCCCTAGCCCCTGCGAACTTTTAATTGTGGTAATATCCAAAATTATTGTTTAAATTTTAGCAATAAAGCACAAATTGTACATTCATTTGACCGTTGGAAGTATTATTTTCTAATTATATTTGTAGTGTAATCACAACTTGTCTCATCAAGTTTCTTCAATCAACGATATGGATACCATTCAGGAATATAACAGTGTTATCAAACATTGTCAGGATTTATTTATTAAAAAAACAAAAGATTATGGAACGGCATGGCGGATCATGCGCCTATCTTCCATTACGGATCAGATTTACATTAAAGCACAACGTATACGCACGCTAGAAATCAAAAAGGTTTCCAAAGTGGGTGAAGGAATTGTTGACGAATATATCGGTATTATCAATTACTGTGTCATGGCCATGATTCAGATTGATTTGGGTGAAGATGGTGAAGAAAATTTGGATCCAACCTTTGTGAATCAAAAATATACAGAAAAGGTTACCGAGACCAGAGATCTCATGCTTGCCAAAAACCACGATTACGGTGAGGCATGGCGCGATATGCGTGTTTCTTCCATGACAGATCTGATCTTAATGAAAATACATCGCGTCAAACAAATTGAGGATAACGATGGACAAACCCTGGTCTCTGAAGGCATCCATGCCAACTATCAGGATATGCTCAATTACGCAGTTTTTGCATTAATTAAATTAGGAATCGCACAACAATAATCGGATTATGACAGCTATACAGCAGCAGCGTACCAAAACAAATTATCTTTTAGGATTTTGCCGGATTTTTACGGGACTTCTTTTCATATTCTCAGGTTTTATTAAAGCAAATGACCCGACAGGGTTTGGCTATAAGCTTCAGGAATACTTTGAGGTCTTTCATCTCACAGCTTTTAATGAATACGCTACTGCCATCGCTGTGGTAATCTGTGGTTTTGAAATTTTGTTAGGAGCACTGTTATTACTGGGGGTCTATGCGAATACCGTTGCCTGGGGCCTGCTTCTACTGATTCTATTTTTCACTTTTCTAACCTTCTATTCGGCATTTTTTGAGGTTGTGACCTCTTGTGGCTGTTTTGGGGATGCCATCCCACTTACACCTTGGCAATCATTTTCTAAAGATCTGGTGCTCTTGGCGTTGATCCTTATTATATTTTTTAACCGAAAGCAATTACGATCAATTATCAAAGGATCAGGCAATCAATTCGTTGCTACTGTGATTACAGCGATTATCTCTTTAGGTATCGGTATCTATACCGTAAACTACCTCCCGTTTATTGATTTCTTACCCTACAAAGTTGGTAACAACTTACCTTCATTAATGGTGCTTCCTGAAGGCAAACAGGGCGATTTGTTTGAGCAAATCTATACCATGAAAAACAAAAAGACGGGTGAAACAAAAAAGGTCAATGACAAGGTCTATATGGCTGACAAGCTATGGGAAGATGAATCGTGGGAAATTATAGGTGAACCCGAGAGTAAATTGGTCAAAAAGGGATATGATATTCCTATTCCTGATCTATTGATTACGGATGCCGACGGAGCAGACCATACGCAAGAAATCATTGCTAATCCGTATTACAATCTTGTTATCGTTGCAAAGGATCTTTCTTCGGCCAATATTGATGCTATCCAAAAGATCAATCAGACAGCCATCCAATTAACAAAAGATTATAATGGGCTTCGGGTTGTGCTATTGACTGCTTCGGCATCCAAAGATGCCCAATATCTGAGCGATAAAATGCAATTAATTGCGGAGATATTCTATGCCGATCTCATTCCTCTAAAAAGCATGGTCAGGGCAAATCCTGGTGTATTGCTCCTAAAAGGAGGTAACGTCGTCGGAAAATGGCACTATAATAACTTTCCGGATGCCAAAACCATTGAAGATAAATTTCTAAGTAAAGACAAATAGTACCTATGCCTAAACCTATATTTTTGATTGGTTATATGGGAAGTGGAAAAACTACCCTGGGTAAGAAACTTGCCACTAAACTCGAACTCCCTTTTATCGACACAGATGAGGAGATCGTAAAACAAATTGGCATGAGCATTACCGAATATTTTAGTCAACATGGTGAAGACGCATTCCGGGCATTAGAACGCGAGCAATTGCGTAAATTTTCTGAGAATGCTGCCGTCATATCTACCGGTGGTGGTGCCCCCTGTTTCTTTGACAACATGGAATGGATCAGGGCGAATGGATATGCCGTCTATTTACAGATGTCACCCAAAGCACTTTTTGACCGTCTTTCTCAATCTAAACTACACAAAAGGCCCATTCTAATCGGAAAATCACCTGAGGAACTACGGCTATTTATCGAAGAGAAGTTGATCGAAAGAGAACCTTATTATACGCAGGCACATCTGACAATCGACCAATTAAATACCAGTGTCGAGGCACTGGCCGATCTGATTAATCAGCACAATAGATAGACAATGAATATACGTATACGCCACTACTTCCTTTTATTGATCTGCTTTATCGTAAGCAGTTGCTTTCGTAACGGAGCCAATACGGATGGCTTGCCAGTGGGTAAACGTATACAGCTCCAAAATGTGGAGGAATTATATCAGTTTTTGACCTATGACGATAATCGTTATCCATTGGTCAGTTTGCATCGTGGTGGCCCCGCATCTGGATACCCCGAAAATGCAATCGAAACTTTTTCCTATAACGCGAGCTTGCAGCCAGTCCTTGTTGAATGTGATGTTCGCATCAGTAAAGACTCAGCGCTGATATTAATGCATGACAATACGCTAAACCGAACAACCACCGGCAGAGGGCCTGTGAACGCCAGCAGTTTGACTGAACTCAAAAAGCTTCGTCTATTGGACAATAACAAAAAGATGACGCCCTATAGGATCCCCACGCTGGAAGAAGCACTTTCTTGGGGAAAAGGAAAGGTAATCTTCACCTTAGACATTAAAAATGATGTCCCTTATGAAGCCGTTATCAATGCTATTCGCAAACAAAGGGCAGAATCTAGCGTAGTCATCATCACGTATAGTGCCAACCAGGCGGCCAAAGTGCACAGTCTGGCTAGCGACATCATGATTTCGGCCTCAGTCAATAACCTGGATGACCTTGCTCGTCTAAATGAAAAAGATATCCCCGACAATCGCTTGTTAGCCTTCGTCGGAACCCGTGAAGCAGACCCAGCATTGACCAAAGTACTACATGACCATGGAATCATGTGCATATTGGGTACACTGGGAAACTTAGACAGACAGGCCGACAAAAAAGGCTTTCAAGTTTATGCCGGATTTATTGATCGCGGTGCAGATATATTAAGTACAGATCGACCTACAGAGGCAGGGCGAGCGCTGAATTTCTACATCAAGAAAAGAGGAATTACGTCGAAATTTATTCAGTAAGATTCCTGGACTTGTGCCTAATTCTATTCGTTTAATGCTTGGATTATCTCCATCTAGTCCCTTCAAACTTTTTTAGCACGTACAATTCTCCCGATCAATTTATAGACCTCAAACCATAACACGGATGCTGTAGCCACAGAGAGCGCTATCCCCAATTCATATCCGCTCAGGGCTGCTACAGCAAAAAATTGGGCGACCGGAGCAACATATAATATCACGACTAAAAATAGAAGTACAGCGATCGAAATACCCACGAGCAGCAAGTTTCGGTTTTTAAAACTTTCAAGGATACTATAGTGAAAAGATCGGTTGGCATAACTCAACAAAATATTGGCAAAGATTAAAGTAGTGAAAACCATAGCCCTCGTTTTTTCCTCAGTTCCCCCCTGCTGAACAGTAAACTGATAAACAAATAGAATCCCTATAGTGATTATCAGGCCTTGAACAATGCTTATTCCGAGCTCATTTATACTTAAAAAAGTGTCGCTCATAGCTCTAGGAGGGCGCTTCATTGTATCCTTTTCAATAGGTTCATTTTCATATACAATCGAGCAGGTGGGCCCCATGACCAATTCGAGGAAGATCACATGCACAGGGCTAAAAATCTGCGGAAATACCCAGCCTAAAAACAAAGGTAGTGATACGGTCAAAATAATGGGGATATGAATAGAAATGATGTATTGAACCGCCTTCTTGATGTTTGCGTAAATCCTTCTTCCGGCCGCTATACCAATGATTAACTTTTGTAGATCGTCATTTGTGATAATCAATGCCGCGGCTGATTTTGCTATTTCAGTACCTTTATTGCCCATAGCAACGCCAATGTGGGCTGCTTTTAAGGCTGGACCATCATTTACTCCATCACCAAGCATCGCCACAACCTCGCCTTTCTTTTTAAGGGCATTTACAACGGCTAATTTAGCATCCGGAAACATTCTGGTAAATAAAGTTGTTTGCTCCGCTATCGCCATAATTTCAGCCTCGGATCTATTTACGATTTCACTGCCATTGATCGGCGGAGTCAAAATACGAATTCCGCCCTGAGCCGCTATTGCTTTAGTCGTATCGGCATTGTCGCCAGTAATTACTTTGACTTTAATCCCGGCATCATAAATATCTTGGAACACTTCCTGGATACCCTTTTTGGGAGGATCATAAAATACGGTCAACCCTAAAAATTGGAACTCAAAATCCTGTTGCTTCGCGGGGAAATTATTGCCTTCGAATTTCGCTTTCCCCACACCCAATAGACGAAAGCCCTGCTCTCCATAGGATTTAACAATAGCCCTAATTTTATCTTTCTCACTATCGGGCAGCTTCGATACGCTAAGTATAGCCTCCGGTGCCCCTTTGGCAGCAATAATCCGATCTTTTCCTGTATTTTCGAAAAGATGGGTCATCATCGGCGGTTTACCATCTAAAGGATATTCATGAAATAATGCATATTCCTTTCTGAGGTCCTGATTTTGCGTTTTTTCATATATTTTATGCAACGTAATTTCCATAGGGTCAAAAGGCACAGGCTCACTGCTCCACATCGCATAATCGATAAGCTCTCTTAAATCGGATTTTTCAAACCTTTCTTGATCATAAGAGGAATCCGTAGCATAATTGTAGAGGTATTTCAATTGCATGGAATTCTCTGTAATGGTCCCGGTCTTATCTGTGCAAATCACCGTTGTACTGCCCAAAGTTTCAACAATACTGCTTCTTTTAATGATAATCCCCTCCCGCATGAGTTTCCATGCGCCAAGCGCCATAAAAGTCGTAAACGCAACAGGAATCTCTTCCGGCAATACAGACATGGCCAAAGTAAGTCCATTGAGCAAGCTCGCCACTAAATTACCACTGTCAATAAAACTGTATACACATACGATTAAAAAAATTAGGATACCGACAATGGCCATTGCTTTTACAAACTTTTGGATTTGCACCTGCAAGGGTGAAATTTCTTCCTTGATATTTTTGATCGATTCCCCTATTTTCCCAACACGGGTCTCTTTACCGATTTCAGTAACTTCAAACACAGCCAGGCCTGAGACCGTAACCGTCCCGCCGTAGACCAGATTATCTTCAGATTTACTGTCCTTAAAGACGGAAAAACTCTCCCCCGTCAACGAAGATTCATTAACAGAAAAATCGTTACTGTGTAGAATACGACCATCAGCGTTTATAATTCGACCTTCCTCAGTAATACAGAGATCCCCCACAACTATCTCATGTGTTGGAATTTCACTGACCTTCCCATCTCGAATCACGGTGCTTAATGGTTCATTCAGCTTTTCCAATTCCTCCAGCGCTTTTTTGCTACGATTATCCTGATAAAAAGAAATTGCCGTAACAGCAACAATAGCGACAAACATAAATACAGCCTCTCCGTAATTCCCCACAAAAACATAAATCATCGAGATGATAATCAACAGAATCAGCATAGGCTCCTTCAAAATATCCACAAGCAGTTCAAACCAGGTATTCTTGTGATTATCGCTCAATTGATTCCAACCATATTTAGCGCGAGAGGCATTAACCTCAGCAGCGGAAAGACCTTTCAGATTATCGGGAATATTATATGACATATCGAATGAACTAGGTTACCTAAATATAATGAATAATTCTTGTATTCAGGAGTTAAAATCATCTGTCAACGATCATCTCCTTCGCACGTAACATCATGTTACAATCTCTTATTTGCAGTTTTTATTTTTTGCAAAAAAGAAAGGCTACATAACTTATAAACAATATATTAGCATAAAATTTACCTGCTAATACCTTTCTTCTATTGAATATTTCTATTACAATCCTATATTTGCGCAGAAATTCATTTGGGACTTTGAATTTCATATTAGCCAAAAGCAATTTTACGATCATTTTTCCAATAATGCCAAGACAGCTTCTTGCGATTGAAGTCCTTCTTTGCTACCTATGTTTTCAGATCATGTAAAACAGAAGCTGAAAACTAAACATATTGTAAAATATTTCTGTACCTATCGTTAGATATGGAATAGCATCTAAACTTGTTATGGTCTTTATAGTAGTATATTAATAATAAAAATAAGATGGTCATCTTAATTGCAGAAGATAATGAGTTGATATTACGGACAGTTCAATACAAACTGATCAAGGCAGGTCACGAGGTTATCACTACCACCAATGGAAAAGATGCAATTGAAAAGCTCAATACAATGGATCTCGATCTGATCATTACCGATATTATGATGCCATTTGCTTCGGGGATAGAAGTCCTTACTTCCATAAAAAAACTCGAGAAAAAAATTCCCGTTATTGTACTTTCCAACATGGGACAAGAGGAAGTCGTCATTGAAGCTTTTGATCTTGGTGCGTCAGATTTTATGGTGAAGCCGTTTAGTCCGGAAGAGCTCCTGTTGCGGGTCAAACGACTGACGATCAATAATCGCAACTAAATCTTTCAGGGATTGCCTATACGAAAGGACGTGTAGCTGTCTTTATTGAAACACTGTCTTTATTGACTAAATCCATTTCTTCAATAATTTAAAAACTTTGCTCTTTTTAGCATAGGGTGGATAAATCAATGTAGAAAACGAAAGTTTAGATTGAAACATGACAGCCCTTTCATGTGAAAATGCCTTAAAGCCAAACTGCCCATGACAACTGCCCACGCCACTGCCATTGACACCACCAAAAGGCAAATGCGGGTTGGAAACGTGAATCAAAACATCATTCACACAAGCACCGCCTGAGGACACCTGCTTGAGGATGTATTGAATATTAGATTTGTTATTGCTAAATACATACAAAGCTAAAGGTTTTTCAGCACGATTAATGAGTGCTAGCGCCTCTTCTAGGTCTTGATAGGTTACTACGGGAAGTATAGGACCAAATATTTCTTCCTGCATAATTGGATTGTCAGCCTTTACATCGATCAACAATGCCGGACTTAATGTCAGATCATCGGCCAACAGTCCCCCTTCAAGTAATTTTGCTCCGCATGCTGTTGCCTTGGCGATTAATGAAACAAGACGATTAGCGTGCTTTTCGTTAATGATCTTTGCATAAACTGTTCGATCCAGCTGCCCATCTTCCGTAAAAAACATACTTTTAACCGCTTTTAGATAATAGTTTACAAATTCATCTTGCTTATCCTTAGGCAAAAGAACATAATCTGGCGCAATGCAGGTTTGCCCTGCATTGATTAATTTTCCCCAAGCAACTTTATGGGCAGTCATTTCCAAATCTGCTGTCTCATCTAATATAACGGGTGATTTTCCTCCAAGCTCCAAGGTTACAGAACTGAGATTGCGGGAGGCAGCCTGCATAACCAGTTTACCTACCGCCGGACTCCCGGTGAAGAATATATGATCAAAGGGAAGCGCCAATAGTGCCTCGGAAACACGCTGTTCACCTTCAATACAGGCCACTTCCCGTTGGTCAAATCCTTTGGTCAAAATCTCGCCAATAACTGCAGACGTGAATGGACTATGTTCTGAGGGCTTTAAAATCACACAATTGCCTGCCGCAATAGCTGAAATCAATGGGCTCATTGTGAGCTGAAAAGGGTAGTTCCAAGGCGATATAATGAGTGCCGTACCTTTAGGCTGGTAGGTAATTGTGCTCTTAGCAAGAAAATTGGTTATCGAACGGCCAACCTGTCTAGGCTTCATCCATTTTCGTAAATGTCGTATTGCAAATGCTATTTCACCGTAAATAAATAATACTTCGCTTATAGCGGCTTCACTTCGTGACTTCCGTAAATCTTTTTCGAGCGCCGCATAGATTAAATCTTCATGACTCTCAATAAGCGCTCTTAACTTGTAAAGTTTCTTTATACGTTCCTCTGCACTGCTAGACCGTAATTCATATTTAAAAAGCTGCTGCTGTTCAAATATTAAACCTATCTGATCCGTTAACTTCTCTTTGTTCATACCAATTGAAGATCAATATTACTATTTTTTTGATGGCATATTATCGATCCATTGGCGAATCAGATCCACACCTTCTTTATGTATTATACTTCTGGCCAACTCCGGCATCGCTGTACCGGGTTCCACACTGTTCATCCGATAAAGCAGGATAGAATGCTTGGCATCTCCTGGAATTACATCAAAATCCAAGCCACCTGCTCCACCTCCAGCTGAAACAGGAGCTTTATCAATACCAAGGTGGGAAGGAATTTTCACATCATAATCCAGGAAAAGCCCTGTATTGTAAGCGTCTCCCCCTTTGGTATGGCAATGCGCACAGTTCACATCTAAATAGGCTCTTGCCCGTTGTTCCAAACTGAATCTGTTTTCATCGGTCCATATAGGCAATTGCGGTACTTTCTTTAGCTCAGGCATATTGGACACCCGGCCAAGGGAAAGCCATTTGGCTAGTTGATTGATCGAATCACCTAATCGCACAAAATTGAGGTTTCGGGCCTTTGGACCTATGGGCATCAGCTTGGAGCTATTGTTATGACAGCGCTTGCAATCGTTGGTGTTGGGTACCATATAGTTTGTCCTATGCGTATTGCCCGCATTATCTAGCAATGTAATCGGTAGTTTAGCACCACGAATATGTTTAATCGCATCGGTCTGCCCATCATTCCACAGATAATTCATCACTTTCCAGGCATGATCAGCTGGATCCTTCACCAGCAAGCGCGTCTCTATCAACACTTTTTGCCTTTTTTCATTTATGTAGGAGAAATTCTTTATAATAATGGTTGAGTCGGGAAAATCTAACGGACCATGTTCTGTATAGCCTATTTTCCCTCCTTTTGGCAAGACAATAAAGCGGTCTTTAACGGCATAATCAGAAAATAGAGGCGTGCTTAGGTCGTAGCCCAAGATATCAGCTCTTGCTATTAATTGATTTATTTTTCCAGTAAAAAAGCCGTATTCGGACAATCGTTCTTTAAATTCAAAAGATACAACCCCATGGTCTGATGATTTATTTTGCCCCTGCCGACAGCTCTGTTGCAGCATAAGCAGGATCACACTCAATATTCCGGTACAGACGAAGGTAAATTTTGTTGGTTTCACAGCTATTTGCATTGAAAAGGTTGTACATTACTTGAGGGTTTCCACATCGTTGGTTGACCTGCGTGACTAAAATCTGCCGCTACAAACATATTCTCACCCGGCTGATTGATACAGATAGAATCCGGGTTTTGAGTATGACCGTTCGTGATCACATTACTGGTAATACCGTCATACAATATGGCAGGAATCCGCTTATTTTTCCGATCCGGCTCAACGCTATTTAACTGGGCTTCGGTAGCAATAATCAATTGACCGATACGATGCTCATAAGCTGCCTGCGGGAATTTATCCCCCATCTTAATGGTATTTTTATAAATTTTAACATGTGTGGGTATGGGGGAGTAATTTGCATTGATGCGTTCTCCAGCTTTTTCATCGACAGCAAAACCTGAAGCGATCGTAATCGCAGACGTGTTATTTTGTTCGATAACATTATCGTAAATTTCAATATTTGATGTAGAAAGAATAATGATACCACTTCCCGGTGATGCATTCCCTACTCCCCAAAAAGTTCCGAAACTCCCACCTTTGGCAAAATTTTTAAAATTATTAGCATAGATTTTATTGCGATATGCCTTTACCCTTCCACCGCGCTGTGAAAGTTCAGGCAGATCAAAAATCAGAAATCCGGCTGTATTTCCATAAAATTCATTATCGTAAACTTCAGCATCTGTTGTATTTTCAATTTCACAACCAGCCACATTTTTCGCCGCTTTGCATTTCCGTACAATGACACCCTTTGTCTGTCCTACATAGATACCTGCATCTGAAGCCCCTTCGGCATAACAATTCTCAACAAGCACATTTTTACAGAGCACAGGATAAATCCCATATCCGCCACTTGTAGAATCGGCCGAGCTCCATATACTATGAAGATTTGAGATGATAACGTCTTGGCTATTGTTTATCTTCAATAGATCTCCTTTTGAATCACGAATGGTCATATTCCCAATCGCTAAACCTTTCACATCAGTAACCCGGATTCCCTCTCCTCCCTGTGTCTGACTGGAAAAATCAATAATTGTCTTATCATAGCCCTCGCCTTCAATCTTAATATGATTTACTTGCGCAATACTCAGATTATCGAAGGAGTATTTTCCAGCTTTTAGCACGATATTGGTGCTATCTTTAATGGAAAGGAAAGCTTCTTCAATAGCCTCTTCTTGTCCAGGAGTAAACGTAAGGACTTTGTAACTGTCTTTCGATTGGTCGGCACAGCTGTACAGGAAGGAAGCTGTAACCGCAATACCAATCAATTGTTTTAAATATCTTTTCATGGTCTGATTTGTTTAATTTTTGATTAGAAAATATTATAAGCATAAGTGACATAATACACCGCCCCTATACGTGGATTAGCAATTCCTGTAGAATAATACTTGTTTGTGATATTGGTTCCCCCAATACGAATTCCGGATCGAGCCTTAACAAATTTATAGCTCACTTGCGCATCGATCACCGCTGAGCTTGGCACTTGACCTGCGGCAAGTCCTCCAGACACGACATAATAGTACCCCGGTTTATAACGTAAGGAAGTACTAAAAGACCAAACCTGTTTTTTTCCAAAGCCACTATTCGCGAATTCAAGATTAAAGTGATAATGTGGTGTATTGAAATTGTTAATTTGACTATTGTTCTTATTTTTTAGGTAGTCAGAATAATAATTGGCCTTGGTCACAAAATTCCGGCCTAGATCCAAACTAATACTCGCGGCGTATCCGTAGGTATTTACGGTCTCTCCGCCATTAAAAGCGATATTATACTGAACATAGGTCGAATGATCTTTTAAAGCATTGTAATCGTCGCTTCCAGGAGTATTGGCAACATTGGCATAGCCAATAAAATTCTTCCAGGTTGAAAAATACCCCAACACATCGATCATCACCCGCTTGCCCAACATAGCTGCATAGCCCAGTTCGAAAGCATTAACCGACTGCGGCTTAATATCATCAAATTTAAATTTCTGAAGTACGGTTGGATCGTTCGATTGCTGAAATTTCTGCACGCTTTCCAAGGTGTAAGGCGGATAGCGATCAAATTGATAATTATCGATCAACAACAGCGATGAACCGCCGGAGGAATAGCTATTGTAGCCATTTAAAGTATTTTGTAAGGCTTGTATATTAGAGGGGAAACTATACGCATTCTGATAAGAAAGGCGAAGGTAGTTCTGATGAAACAGATCAAACACCAGTGATGCACGCGAAGTTAACTTTGGTTGAGCAAACAACGTATTCTTATCGTAACGGAATGAAGTGGCAATATTAAGGCGATCGTCAAATACTTTTTTGGCGAGTTGCAGGTAAGCACTGTACTCTTTTACATGAATCGGCCTATCCTTATCCGGGAATAAGGTATTTTTTGAATTTAGATTGTACAAACGCCAATTGACACCTGCAATCACCTGCATAAATTTTACAAGATCTGAGAAATTATATTGCGCTTCGGCATTGTATAATTTGCTGCGGTCCAAAAACAGCGTTCCACCCTGCGATATGGGTGTATTGCTGATACTATCTTTTAGTCTATTGAACAGCGGTGTTCCAAGTTCGGCGCGCCCTTGATCGGCTAACGTGCGCGCCGCTAGATGAGCATCTGCGAGCGAAGTACCTGAAGCAAGTGCATTTAAGAGACCAGCAGTATATTCAGGATACCAACCACCTGTCTCGCCATCGTAGCTTGTTTTCCAAGATTCATTGATATATTGTGCTGTCGGCCCTGCAACCAGTGTCCTCCCCGAATTTTCTTGGGTCGTATAGGTTCTGAAAAACCATTTATCCCCACGAAGCTCCAGCCGATATTGCCCTACTTTAAATCCTTTCAGCTGATAACGCGTATCGTTGGTATACACAATATTACCCGTACCAAAAGTGGCTGAAGCTATGGCTTCAATAGTGTTGGAAACCTTGTAACGAAATTCACCATTGATTTTAAAGAGCTTGGCTCTATTATCGAGATAGCCATATTCGGGGTATCCAGTCCGGGCAACATAATTTGGATTTTTCAGTAGGGGCTCGATTAGGGGAGCCAATTCCGGATTTCCCTGAAGTGCACCTTCCAAAAAGGGATTAATATCTGTCGAAGTCGCTCCTCCATACAGGTTAACCCCATTATAGTTTGGATCTGTAAGCGCTGTCCCAGGACCGTTTTTGTTGGTTTCATCGTTCGCTACCCAATCTTTTGCCTGTGTATACTGACCATTGATCTTGAAAGCAATTTTATTCCCCATTTGTTTTGCATAGCGTATAGCCCAATCATAATAGGGTGACGTAGGCACAGGATCATTGTTCTTTTTATGATTGATATGGTTGACCCCTTGAGTCACCAACACGCTTAATCCTTGATATTTAAACGGATTTTTACCTGTGGCAACCATCGTACCATTCAATCCCCTCGACCCATACAAGGCTGAAGATGCTCCAGACAGCACCTCTATATTATCGACATCAAGTTGAGTCAGCCCGATGACCGATCCGAGCGGGAAATTCAGTCCAGGCGCCTGATTATCCATCCCGTCTACGATCTGAGTAAAGTTGGTGTTCCCACTGGTATTGAACCCACGCGTTGTAACACTGGTAAAACCAATACTGGATACGGTAACATCGACTCCTCTCAAGCCTTGAAGCATATCCATGTAATTTAATTGTGCTGCATTACGAATGTCTTTGCTGCTCATTTGCTCAATTGTTACTGGCGCGGATAGTTTACTCTGTACGGTTCTACTTGCAGAAACAACAACCTCCTGTCCCAAAATGGGGGATAAATTCAAAGAAATATGCAATGGAGATGACAGGTTATTCACCAAAACTTCTTTCGATTCATACCCGATAGCGGAAATATACAGCGTAATGGGTAGTGGTCTATTTGTTTTCAGCTGAAAACGCCCTCGATCATCCGTGAAAGTACCTTCCTTTCCGTTTTTTAACTGGATCGAAACTGCATAGGCGGGCTCGGATGTCGAGCTATTGCTGACCTGCCCATTGATGATCTGTTGTGCAGACAAGCTAAATGGCACACAGATACAGAGAATCTGGATTAATAAGGCAATTTTTTTCATGTTTATATTGGTTAGCGTATTATTATCGCTTCAATGCTTCACCTTACCCGCCCAGATTCTCCAAAATGGACAATCGAGAATTATATTCTGAGCCCTCTAAAAATTAGGCTGACTAGAAATTTGGTATCCCGAAGACTTTGTGCATAGTCAATTTCAACCTGCCGCTTCAGTATCGCCTGCTGCTCTGTACTATGTTTCAATGCATTAGCAAAATTTATAAGTACAGAAGCTATATTTTCAGGATCCGTTAGATCCAATTTTTCATGTGCAATGGCCTGTGTAAGGAGCTTAGTAAGAAAAGCTTTCTCTTGCACCATCATTGCATCATATAGTTCAAAAAAACGAGGTAAAATCTTATCAAGTGATTCGACAGACACCCTATTCATATTGAGCACATTGGTATAATAGTTCAATCTCGATTCTAAATAAAAAGAAATCTGATTCTCCACTCCCTTCTTTTTCAATGTACTTTTTTGTAATGTATCAATAAAAGATTGTCCTTCTCGTATTGCTACTTCAATAAAAATATCCTCTTTGTTCTTGTAATAATAATAAAGAGACGTTTTGTTCAATCCCACAGTTTTAGCAATGTCTTCCAAGGTTGTTTTTTCCAATCCATAACGCTCGAAACATTCCATGGCCGCCTGTCCAATTCTTTCTTTGACCTGTTCCTTTTTGTTCATCTAAAATAAAGTTAGTAATATATTTTTCAATTTTCAAACATTTAAATAAAATGTTTGAAAATTGAAAAATAGATCAAGATATAAACCTAACACTGTTAAAAGTCAAACACATACAGACTTAACATGTTACATCAAACATAGATAAATTGATTTTTAAATAAAAGAAGTATGCAATCTTATTCAGGTTTATTCGCTATAAAATTGTCTTTACTGCATTTTTAAGAAGCCCAGTTTTCTTCTCATTACTATCGCTCATTTTGGGATTTCGAGAACATATTGTTACAATTAAATTAACGCAGGAACTGTAAATTTCGCTACTACACACAGTAAGAATACCTTATAACGATAAATTATCCTTTTTCTATTCGAAGGGCCTTATTACTTTTTTTCAATCTGTATGGGGAGACTTTTAATATAACTACGGAATATTACCAGACATCACGATTCGATGCCCGAAGACTTTCCCGAGCATAATTCGCTACTTCATCATTTTCGTCTCCAGTTTTTAAACGTACCTGTAAATTTTCTAGCCAGTCGACTAAAGCCTCTAAAGCCGTTTCACCGTTTCCGAAAATGCCTTGATGCGGATCGGGTCCTAGTAAACACCAATAGGACGTTTCTTCTCTAAATACAACGGGACGTAGCTCACGAATTTCAAAAGGTAATTCTTCTGAATCAAAATCCAATGGTACAATTTTATCTTCAGCTATTTTCATCTGTTCCATAACCCATTTCTACTTTTTTTAAATCTTCCTCTGCCAGGTAAGCAGCTCCTTCAACAGATATGTTTTTGGTCCCCCATCTGCTGTATCATCAGCAAACTGTTTTAAAAATTCCTGTAGATCGCCTTCGACTTTTATTAATTTTCCATCTTGAAGAACATCATAGCCCGCTGCAATCCATTCTTCAATCCTTTCCGTATTAATTTGTAGTTTCTCCATCTGCTGTATTTTGTAGTATTTTAAATGCTGCCTCTTATAACATTTAATAACACCGCATCGATTAAAATTATAATAGCCATCAATAAAAATAGCCTGAGCACTATCAAAGCTTAAAAAAGCAGCTCTCTATAATAAGAACAATACTTTAATATAATAGTTGATTTTTTTTTAGATTATCCATAAAAAAAATCTATTAAAAAAGAGGTAGTTACATATCATTTATTGTTTATCAAAATGTTAAAAAAATCTTTGGCAAACTATTTGTTTCAACAGCGAAAGCTTTCTAATCGGAAACACACAACTTATATTTTTTTAAATTATCATGAAAAAAGCAATTCTACCTTTTCTAACACTTTTTACGCTACTATTTGCTGCTCATCAGCAAGCAAACGCGCAAACTCCTTATCGCACAGCCATTGGTCTTGGCATAGATGTAGGTGATGGTCAAACCCTGTTCGGTCCACAGATAAAACACAATTTTGGTGGAAATGATGCTGGAAATGCACAAGTATTATTTGGAGACAATATTACTGTTATCGGCGTAGATTATTCATACAACAAACGTATTCCTGGATCGCGTGGTCTTTCATGGTATATTGGAGTTGGTCCACAAGTATCATTTATTGATTATGGTAAATGGCACGACGACTGGTATGACGATTACCATTGGAAAGATGGAAAAACACATACTGATTTTGCAATCCGTCCAGCCTTGGGCCTAGAGTTCAAAATTCCGTCTGCACCATTAGCCATGCATTTCGACTGGAAACCATGGTGGAATCTTTCTCATGGCTCCAATTTCGAGCCATCGCGTTTTTCGTTAGGATTTAAATTCGTTTTGAAATAGCATAACGCAAGTACAAAAACAAGAATCCTGCTCATCATCCATATGGCAGGATTTTTTGTTTTCAAAACTGCGATTTCACCAATTCTTGATTACTTAGGCTAGACCTGAAATCAGTATAGCGCTTATCCTTCAATTTGATACGTGATCGGTTGCCCGGTAGCAATCTCCCTTTCCAATATCTGTTCCGGAGAAAGATTTTCCAAAAACATGATCAGTGCCCGTAGGCTATTGCCATGCGCAACGATAAGTACATTTTTACCTTCTTTCAGTTTGGGCAGTATAAAACCTTCGTAATATGGAATAACACGTTCGTATGTATCTTTTAGGCTTTCACCCCCAGGCGGAGGAACATCAAAAGATCTTCGCCAGATATGCACTTGTTCAGCGCCATATTTTTCCGCCGTTTCGGCTTTGTTCAATCCTTCGAGCTTTCCATAACCACGCTCATTTAAAGCAGCATTGATAACAATGGAAATGTGAGGATTACCCATTTCATGCAAAATAATCTCTAACGTATGCTGCGCTCTGATAAGCGTCGATGTATATGCTATATCAATCGGCTCATTTGCCAGCGCCAAGCCCGCCTGCCGAGCTTCCTGTTGTCCCAATTCGGTAATATCAATATCCTGCCAGCCCGTAAAGCGATTTTCTAAATTCCATTGTGACTGTCCATGTCGGACCAAAAAAAGTTTTGCCATTAGTTATTCAAAGTTTACCCAAACTGTTTATCTTTATTTATCTAAATGTTTAATACAATATACTCAATTTTGTTTTATTAATGCCATTGCCGTGCTCCTGAAATATCTATTGCTATACCGCAAATTCTTATCTTATATACACACTGCAACACCAACTAATTAGCCTTCTATTTATTGTTTACATGGCATAAAAACACCTTTTTCATTCTTTCAAAAAATTTACGTTCCCAAAAGACGTCTATTAGCGGCAGATTATTGATGCAAAACCAAGCAATCGCCAGCAAAAAAAAATTTTTTATTATCTTAGATAAGATAAATCGAACAAGAAACAACTTGTTTTTTCATTAACTATAGTTCACATATATGAAATTATATGCCTTTGTTTTGGGAGTAGGCCTACTTCCAGCCGTAGGATTATGTCAAAAGACCGTCAGTCCGGGTAGCAGCGATATCAATACCAACTATATAAAACCAGAAAAATCACTGTATACAGTCTATTATGTCAAAGATAACACTTGGGACAAACAAGGATCATTGACCTACGATATTGTAGCGGCCAACAATCAGCTGACTTTAACCAATACTTATGTTCCGAAAGACAATGCCTGGACTTCGATCCGCACCACTGTCGCTGACGCAAAAACACTTCGGTCTATCAGCTATTCCAGCGATGGCAAAGAAACAAAAGTAAGCCTCAACTTTGGGGAAACAATTACAGGCAATTATTATTCGAAGAAAACTAAAAAGGAAAAAAAGATCAACTTACAGCCAACTAGACCTTTTGTAGATTTTAACTGGACAGATCATCTGATTTCAACTCTACCTTTAGATCTAGGGTATAAAGCGCGCATCCCGCAATTTTATTACAATAGTGATTCCGACATTTTTGTCGAAGACTATACCATCAAGGAAGTAAAAAGCTACAGTTATGGTTCCCCAAAAACGGGCAAACACGATAGTTGGCTGGTTACACTTTTAGAAGAAAGTACCGGAGCCATATACAATTACGTCGTCGACAAGAAGGATCGCCGATTATGGCAAAGGGAAATGTCCATGGGAAACGGCAAATGGGAAATTACCGTAAACGAGGAACTGGACTATCAACCTATTAAAAATAGATTCAACAAAGAACAGTCTGCACAACAGATTTCTCAAGGGAAAAGTGTTATTATCGGGACGGCTTACGCACGATCTAGCTCCGGAAAAAAACTTGGCGGGCTCGTGAATACTGCTAAAAAGCAATATGCTCCAAAAGGAACAGAAATTACGCTGTTTGCCAACTCTGCTTATTATGAAGAATGGCTGGAAGTCAATAAAAAGATCCGAAAACAAAAAAAGGTCCAGGAAGTTCCATTAGATCCTGATTTTGGCTATGCGGTTAAAAAAGCAAAAGTGTATGATGATGAGGGGCATTTCGAGTTTGCAGATCTCATGCCAGGCGCATACGTGATCATGGCCAGCTTCGATTTCACCAATTCATACAACTACTCCTATGTGTCGGGCTACACCAATTATTATAACTATTGGGGGTATACAGGTTCAACGACAAATTATGGTACCGCAAAATCATCTTATGTCGACAAAGCTAATATTGAAAAACATGTCACCATTGACAAAGACGGTGAGAAGAAAGAGGTAAATTTAAAAGAAATGTAATCAAAAAAATGCTGTTAAACCGCTTTGCTTAACGGCATTTTTTGTGCTTTTTGAAACATATTGATAAGACGAGAAAATCTTCGATCCTTCATTTACCGATCCCTCTACTTTTTACGAAGTTCGATATAACGATCTATGCTAATAGGAAAGTTATCAGCTGTACGGAGTAAAAAACAAGCAGCCGCTCCTACCCAGACCGAATAATCAAACGTCGATTTAATCCCTAACGATAAGGTCATCACCATCGCAAAGCTAATCAGTAAAATCCCGGCAATTAGTGCGCTAAAACGCAGCTTATAGCCGATCAACAACAGGATAGCTAAGATAACCTCCAATAATGTCGCGCCGATAGCTAGTATATTACCGAAGGATACTGGCACAAAAAAATTGAGGGTATTTGAATAGGCTACAAAATTGGCCCAATTTCCCCAAGAAACATGTGATGCGCCCGGCGCCCCCCATAGACCCAAACGATCTGCAACAGCAGACAAAAATGCTGTTGATACAGCTATACGTGCAAAAAGTTGATTATACATGGTGTAAATTATATAAATATGGTATAAACGATATGAATCAAATTTAAGCGAACAAAAACAGTCCAAACTTAAACCAGTTTAAGAAATTTTGCACAGCCAGCCCATATTGACTCTGCATCGCCCTATCTATGGTTATGTCTTTATATCGATACATCATCATTCACCAAACCGTCACTTCCATTCAGCATCATTCTAACTAGCGAATTCCATTCCATGGGTAATCAATAAGGCTGCCAACACATGGGTGCTGTACAGCCTTATACATCAATTAATACGAATAAGAATTTAATATCAGGTGTCTACTTCATTATATGATAACACACTGTTATAATGACGACCAAGATGCGCAATAGTCCTAATGGAAATAAAAATTATAAACAAAAACTAAGTATCGTCATAAGATGACCGATCTATCAAAACTGCCTTGTTTTACTGCTAAATCCCCACAATAGTGATATCGCGTGTCAACAAGCCAAAGTACAATACTATATTTCAATCTTCCTATAGAAAATTTGCTACAGCTGCAGGGTTAATTCCTGCTGCTGTTGGTTTCTAAAAATTAACACCTTAGGCTGGTCTGCGTGTACATGCTTTTTAATCGCTTGTTGCAAGTCTGTTAATTGATCTATTTTCTCGCCCTGGTAATTCAGCACAACATCACCGACACGCAAACCGCTTTTATAAAGATTGCCTTTTTCATCCAACTGAAGTAGCAGCACGCCGTTTATCGCGGGTAGGCCCGCAGCTGACTGCTCTCCCAAAGTCTCCACTGATTTAAATACCCCCGACTTCCAGGCCCATCTGCTCCCCTGCTCCTTTGCTTCGGATTGGATCAACTGAGGTATTTCAGGTCTAGCAGCAAGAGTTTTAAGCCTTTTACTCGTAACTCCGAAATGCAGCATGTCAAAATTTTTAAAATCCTGATCTTTCCAGTTCTTCAATCGGAAATCGCCACCGGCAGGATTCATAAAGTTCAATTGAATAACACGACCATGTTTTTCGATACCTTTCGCCCGATCTTTGTCTAGGTCATCCTGCCTTCTGTAGATATTATGGTCTACCTCTTGCCCCCAATACCTGACCTGTATATCCTGATGGGATTCCATCACGATATTATTACGGAAAACATCGTGACTATTCTGAAACCAGACATGTGGATGAAAACCATTGTTGATCATCACATTGTTATACACGTTACGATAAAATCCTTCTCTTAGTTTTAGTCCCCCACTTAAACAAAGATTGTTGTAAATTTCATAGTTGGAAGATCCGTCGTCCAAATCAATATCCCAACCGTGATCACAGCGAAATCTATTATCATGAATTTTAGTTGTTTTGACTGCATCCAACACTATTAAACTGGGATGCTTCCCCGTCAGTTCATCCATCTCCTTTCGATTGGGATGCCAAAATCGGTCGCGCCCCCATGAGTTGAAGGCTCCATGATCGCTGGTTTCCAGGACTGTATTAAAAACATCATTGTAAGCTATCTCATGACCGCCCCAGGTACCATCACCTACATTAATACCTGCTCGAGGCACATTATAAATGGTATTATGCAAAATTCGTAAAGATTCAGCCATAGAGACCTGTACACCTGCTACTTGTTTTTCGATCAATCCAATGTCATGAATCAGATTGTCACTCGCCTCACAGTCCATGGGATAATTATCGGTTTTTGGCCCTTTGATGGTATCCATTTGGTCAAACGGAACAAATTTTTCATATCGAAATTCCGGTGAGCGTACCGCCGCTGGATCTCCTACAAAATTGATCGCTCCGGCACCGATCTGTTCAATCCGGTTGCCTTCAATTTTGACCCCGCGATTGTAATTATTAACAAATATTGCATTGCCGCCCAAAGCGATAAAATCATTCGCGCGGAAGATACAGTTTTCCGCACCTTCAATCTTTACGGCTCCCTGTCGATAGATCGTCCAATCACTACGTAAGAGTGGTTCGCTTGTTTTCATAAAGGTAGGAGCAGCATACATGAAGCGAAGGCCACTAAACTCAATATCATGCACTGGGCTGGAAGATGAACCTGAAAGATGGATTAGATTTTCCAATTGTGGTGCTACAAACTTCAGCTGGTTGGGATCAACTCCTTTAGCAGGCATATAATATAACAGTGCCTTCTCCTCATCCAAATACCACTCCTGAAAGGTATCGAGTTCTTCAAAGATATTTTCTACAAAGCGATAGGTCTCGTGCATTTTGCTGGGACGATTATTTTGCTGTCCACCTTCAAGTGTAACAGTTGATAAGCCATCTTTTCCGGTAATCTTATAATGGAATCCTCCCCAGCGACCAGCATGCAAAGCATGTACAATTCCCCCCTTAGGGTTTTTCCAGGTTGCGACACGTTCGGGACTTAATGCATCTGCAGCATAGCCTTGAAATGGCAAGACTGTGGAATCGTAGTTTGGATAACGTGCCCGGACAAGATGCTTATCATTAGCATATAGACTTTGGAAGTTTACTCCTCTTGGGACCTTAGCCTCCCAAATACCATGATCGCCCTGTTTCCATTTGAGGTTAAGCGATTTGGCCCCACTCAGCGTAACTTGTGCTCCATCCTCGGCCTTAATCCGCAAGGGTTGCCTTCTTGTACCCGATATCCCAGCAGACAATTCAATCGGTTTATCCAGCTGATAGGTGCCTGCCATAAAGATGATTTCGATGCCTGATGTATTTCTCCCTTGTTTCTGTTTTTCTACCGATCGCAATGCGGCTTCAGCTGTGGCATAAGGGCTTCCTATGGTCCCTCGATTTCGGTCATTTCCTTTTGTGCTTATATAAATACGTTTGACAGTACCGGCCTCTTGTCCATGAACGCTAAGCGAAGTAACACAGGACAGGCCGGTAAATATTAATGTTGGAAATAGCATAAGAAATTTCTTCATAATTTTAATCGTTCATAGTAGTTTTTGCTAGAGCCTATATCGAGGTTAAAACCATTTATGTAGGCTCGATAAGTGAATAAAAATAAAGTCGTTTGCTACGCACAAACGACTTTTTTAGTTCGTGTTTCAATAGATTTCGTGTTTCAATAGATCATATCGTATTCCACCTAATACTAGCATTTCGCCTAATTAGCGAACGGTCTATTGAATCACTTCACTGATCTGTACCGCTGGCGTAATATTCGTGTACTTTGGAAAATCTTCGGCAAACTTTTTCCCATTTTCCTTCAAAGGATCCTGATAGGCAGCAACAGAATCAAAATACAAATGGCAAATGGCCAAATACGTCGGGCCTTCTGCTGAGCTACGTCCCGAAAGTCCTTTATCAATGGTTATACCTTTCAATGCTTTACCGTAAACTTTTTTGACAAGCGCAATATGTTTTGGAAGATAATAGCCCCAATCAAATGTCTTTCCAGGCCCATTTGGATAAAAGACCGTCACCTTGATCATCCCTTTTTTATGAAAAGGTGGATCTGCCTTTACATGGTGCTGAAATCCCAAAAGCATGGTTATTAGCACCAGGAATAAAATGAATTTTGTCTTCATATTTGTTGATAAGTAAGATTAAATAACACTCTTTTTTTTAAAATATTTATCATGAGTCAATAAACAGCGAATATTGCTTAGATTAGTTCTTTTTGCGCTCTTCGGCTGCTTTCAACAAAATTTCTTTATTAGCAAGCGGCACGTTGCCATTCCCATCAGGTCCAATATTGAGCAACAAATTCCCCCATTCGGCATATCCTTTGGTTGAATTTCCCTTTATACATCCCTCCAAGTTGACTATAAAGCCCAAAATGAATAAACATTCCATATTTTGCTTCCCTAAACCAATGCATCCGTTCATCAAAATCCTTTTTGGATTCCTGTAAATTATTAACTTGGGCGTTTCCCATGTTCATAAACAACATGGCTAGTAGAGAAAGAATACAATGCGTTGCTTTTATCATATTTATTATAATTGGTTAATCCAACAAGCTCAAGCGGCTGTCAAATCTTCTATTGGTATCTTGCGCATTCGACAAATGCTAAACCATTCTGCTATTGCAAAATAAATATAAAAAATATGAACAACACTTTTTATTTATTGCAAAGAAGTTACGCTTAGCGTACAGGGCTATACCTGCCTCAATTTTACAAAAATGAAAACTTTCAAAGCAACTTATCAAACAGCCTATCTGCTATGAAATTTAATATAAATTCTTTCCAAAAAGGATTTATATTTAGTAAATATTTCATTAAAAACCATCCTATAGATTGAAATTATGAGTTTAAAGACCTTAATCACAAAAAGTGTCGAGTATAACGACTGGGTTGTCAATAAATACATCAATTGGCTGGCTGATAAATCGGACGACCAACTTAACCAGGAGGTACCTTCAAGCTTCCCGACCATTTTGAAAACCTTAAACCACATCTTGCAGACACAGGAATATTGGTGGAGCCACATTGCAGAAAGCAATGATTTTGATTTTGAAAAAAAGCGAACCACAAAAGAAGAAATATTTGAAGCACTAAGAAGAAATTCAGTTCAACTTGTGGATTATGTACACAAGCTATCGGAGTTAGATCTTGAAAAAAATATCAAAGTGGAATCACCATGGTTTCAATGCGATTTCACGAAGTATGAATACATACAACAGCTGATCCTCCACGGAACATATCATAGGGGACAGATCGTTACAATGGGGCGCGCTATTGGAATAACGGATGCCCCAATGACAGATTTTAATTATTGGAATATTTATAAAGATCAAAAATAGGGATTCGAGCAGCGCTATGGACCAAATTACCAGTAAAGTACAGATCCGAGAAATTGTCGCAGCGGCGAAACAGCAAGGACAGCAATCCGGTATTGAATGCCTTATATTAAGCTTACAAGAGTGTTTACTGAAAAAGAAAGTTCGATTTCCACTTCTGGAGTTTGCGGCCAGGGAAATTATGCTATTCATGCCTGAGGCCGAACAGTTACACTTTACAGATCGTCTCATTGCCACAACAGAAATGGGAAGTTATGTTTTAACGGGAATAATTCTTCAGCAACGTCTCCCCGAACACTTTGAAGAATCCATCCATAAAGCCTGCACCTATATAACCATGGGCAATCAATGGTACGTCTGTGATATCATCGGCGAACGCGTACTTGGTCATGCGCTGTTGACTTCACCTAAAAAAGCAATACCATTATTAAAAGAATTAGCCCATCATCCTGATAAATGGATTGTTCGTACCATTGGTGTAGCTACGCACTATGCTGTAAAAAAGGGGCTTCCAGCCACATACGTAGACATTTTGTTGAAGCTGCTCATTTCATTATCAAACACGACAGATTTCCATGTGAAGAAAGGAATCGGCTGGGGGGCCAAAACAATCGCAAAGTTTCACCCTAAGGTAGTTGCTTGCTACAGTAAAGAAATTGAATCGCCAGAAAGCAAACAATGGTTTCGGACAAAAATTACGATTGGTCTCAATCGCCACAAATCGGGGGCTAAACAGATCCAGTAGGAAGCCACAATGGTTTATCATAACCAATGAAATGAATGCGTGATTTTCTTTGCGATAGTTATACATCAAGAAAGGCGAAGTCTACCATTAAACCTCGCCTTTCTTTATACATTTAGTCTATATGTAACCGCGCGCCCTCGGTTAGTGATCTTTTTTCATTGTTCCTTTTTCACGAAGATTAATATGCCAGCTAAAAGCCTCTTCTAACAAATGTGGTGTATGCCCTCCCCTTTCGCAAGCGCGGTTATAATAGTCTGATAACTGCTCCCTATAATCGGGATGTACGCAGTTCTCAATAATTACTTTCGCTCGCTCACGAGGCGCTAAACCTCGTAAATCTGCCAAGCCATAATCTGTTACCAAAATATCGACATCATGTTCGGTATGATCTACGTGAGAAACCATAGGAACAATGTGAGAAATTGCATCCCCTTTAGAGGCTGCCTGTGTAACAAAGATGCTCAAGTAAGCATTACGTGCAAAGTCACCCGATCCACCGATACCGTTCATGATATTTGTTCCCGAAGTATGGGTAGAATTTACGTTTCCATAAATATCAAACTCTATGGCTGTATTAATTGCTATAATCCCCAAACGTTTGATCAGTCCAGGTGTATTGGAAATGTTCTGTGGGCGCAATACAATTTTATCGCGGTATCGATCCAAATGATCGAACACTCTTGAATAACACTCTTCCGAAACAGTAATTGAAGAAGCAGAAGCAAAATCCAGTTTTCCAGCATCGATAAGGTCAAAGGTGCTATCTTGCAACACTTCAGAAAACATCGTTAGATTACGGAACTTACTATGTATAAATCCGGTCAGAACAGCGTTAGCTACTTTTCCAATACCCGCTTGGAGCGGCATCAAGCTTTCTGACAAATGACCTAGCTCTACTTCATTTTCGAAAAACTGTAAAATATGCTTCGCTATCGCTGTAGTTTTGGTATCCGGTTCAGCAATATCGGCTGGGCTATCAAGCTCATTCGTAAACACAATTCCCACCACCTTACTTGCGTCCAAAGGAATAGTTTTACGCCCAATTTTATTTTCAGGAGCTACAATTGGAATAACATTACGGCGAGGGTAATCTTCTGCTTGGTAAATATCATGTATGCCTTTAATCGTCATCGGTATCGCAGTATTGACCTCCAAAATAACCTGCTTAGCCAGTGCAGCAAAAGTAGCCGAATTTCCCACAGAAGTCGTTGGAACAATACTTCCGTCTGATTCTATTGCTGCTACTTCCAAAACAGCAATATCGACCTGAGGCAAATTCTTATTGTGCAGCAATTCGGCTGTTTCGCTTAAATGCTGATCAATAAACAGCACATCCCCGGCATTAATTTTATTACGTAAAATACGATCTACCTGAAAAGGCATACGCTTGGATAGTGCCCCCGCTTCCGCCAATTTACCGTCTGTTCCATGTCCCAACGAAGCCCCAGTAATCAGGGTTATTTTCAATGGATCCACTTTTGCACGTTCAGCCAATGCAGGTAAAACAACCTTACTGTCTCCAGCCTTAGTAAAACCACTCGATCCAACGACCATTCCATTTTGAAATAGCTTAGCAGCTTCTTCCGCTGTAATCACTTTATCATGTAAGCTTTGAACTTTTATTCTTTCGTAAGCCATATTGTTATAGTTTGATTTTATTCCATTATTGTAAACTTAAGAAATTGAAACCTATATATTTCCCTTATTTGTAAAGTTCTTTGTTATACTTTCCAACCGCTTAACCAAACAATTTTAGCATTTTTTTCAACTGCATATTTATTACCATTCGACACAAAATTATCCAAACGAGACTAAAAAGCCACAACTCACTACAAATCAAAAATATACAACAAATCATAATAAAAAAATATTTTATATCACACGGATCGATAATATATATCACACTGATAACAAACAACTTACAACAATAAAGGTAAAACTAAAGTAAGTAAAGACTAACTCTCCGGTCGATTAATTGCCATTTTAACGTAAGCATACACTCACTTTCAAGAAGTAAAGGTGGGGTCTAGTAAAAAAGTCTTACCTTTGTGACATCGTATTATAGGTTAAAATGAATACACAAGATATAACGACAGATGCTAAATATGTCAACCGTTATTATATGACGGAAGTAGACTCATTTGAAGATAGCATTTACTGTCACCACGCTATTATTGCAGAGAATCATATTTCCGAACATTGCCACGAAAAGGACCAATTTTTATATACAGAAGGCGGTGTCGTATTTGTTAAGACAGAGGAAAAATCATATTTTTTACCTGCCCGACATTATTTGTGGATTCCTGCTGGCATAAAACATAGTATTCATCCAAGTACCCCGGAGGTCGTTATGCGTAATTTGTACTTTCCCAAAACCAATAATGACGCACCCTTCTACAGCAAAATGGGAATTTATCCAGTAAATGATCTTTTGATAGAACTGATTATGTTTACCAACCGCTGGAATGGCAATATATTTCCGGTCGAAGAACCTAAATATAGTATCGCTACAGCATTTAAACTTATCCTGCCGGAATTATCGCTGCATGAGCTTCCTTTAGCCTTGCCTTATCCTAATCATCAGAAATTAAAGGATATCGTCACTTACCTCGAAGAGAATATAGAGGAAAATGTCAGCTTTAAAAAACTTGCCGGATTATTTAACATTAGTGAACGTACATTAGCCAGACTATTTCAAAAAGAATTAAATATGTCTTTTATCCAGTACTACACGATTCTCAGAATGCTGACTGCTCTTAAGCTCCTTTTAGCCGAAAAACTAAGTGTAAATGAAGTTGCTCTCAAAGTTGGATACAATAGCCTCCCCACGTTTAGTAACACATTCAATAAGGTCGTCGGTATCCGTCCAAGCGAATATGTCAAACAAAAAGAATTGCTTATTTAAAAATGTTTACCTAATTTAGGTCAATAAACCTAATTCAGGATGAAATTCAAACATATCATTTATAGTGCTGGAATTTTATTGCTCAGCACTTCTTTATTTGCCAAATCTCAAGATAAGAAACCCAAACCCATTCAGTTATTTAATGGGAAAGATTTGAAGAACTGGACCCCAAAAATCAGAAACCACAAAGTTGGGGATAATTATAAAAATACGTTTCGTGTAGAAGACGGTTTACTCAAAGTAAGATATGATGGTTATGATAATTTCAATTTTCAGTATGGCCATCTATTCTACAATAAAGAATTCTCAGCTTATTTATTGCGCGTCACTTACAGATTTGTTGGTGAACAGGTAAATGGTGGAGAAGGTTGGGCTTGGCGTAATAGCGGAGCCATGTTACATGGACAGGATCCAAATACCATGGGTGTTGATCAAGACTTTCCAATATCGATCGAAGGGCAGCTGCTGGGTGGAAATGGCAAGGACGAACGGACCACAAGTAACCTTTGTACACCAGGCACAAACGTTGTGATCGACAATAAGCTATTTACACCACATTGCATCAGCTCAACATCAAAAACCTATGCTGGAGATCAATGGGTAACTGCTGATTTCTTGGTATTGGGAGACTCACTTGTGCAACATATCCTTGAAAACAAGGTCGTATTACAGTATAATAAACCCCAAATTGGTGGCGGCAATGTAAGTGGTTTCGATCCTAAAGTGAAAAAGGATGGTCAGCTTTTAAGTAAGGGGACTATTTCACTGCAGAGCGAGAGTCATCCCATTGACTTTAAAAAAGTGGAACTTTACGATTTGGAACCTTACATGAAAGATCCCAACAAATTGAAAAAGGTCATCGCGGAGTTACTTCCAAATTTGCAACAATAAAAAACACTGCAAGTCAGTTTTAAAATAAAAAAGCATCGAATATCGATGCTTTTTTATTTACCATTCGCTTGGAAAGAGAAATCCAAAGTATATAACATAAAGAAAAGGGATACAGCGAGCTGTACCCCTCTATATCTATACGAAAAGCTTACGCTAAACCGTTAACAAATTTTGTTAACTTAGATTTGTTGTTAGAAGCTTTTTTCTTGTGGATCACATTTTTCTTTGCCAAACGATCAAGCATAGAAATTACGCGTGGTAACAATGTTTTTGCTTCTTCTGCAGAAGTAGTGTGACGTAATTTTTTGATTGCGTTACGTGTAGTTTTTGCTTGGTAACGGTTTCTTAAACGTTTAGTAGCGTTTGCTCTAATTCTTTTGATCGCTGATTTATGATTTGCCATTTTTTTTAGCTAATTTTTATTCAATTTTTTCTTGTAATTCGGACTGCAAAAATAACACCTTATTTTCAATATTCAAAATCTATTTTATTTTTTAGGTTTAGTATATTTGCGACATGCAAAAATTATCGATGGATGAACTTCAACGTACAGATGTTGAATCGTTTAAAAAACAAGAAAAAACTCCTATCACAATCGTTATGGACAATGTACGGAGCATGCATAATGTGGGCTCAGCCTTCCGTACTGCTGACGGATTTGCTATTGAAAAAATATACTTGTGTGGCATTACGGGCACACCTCCCCATCGCGAAATCGAAAAGACCGCCCTCGGGGCTACTCAATCAGTTGCTTGGGAATACCACAAAGATACCACAGCTGTTGTTGATCAGCTTCGGTCAGAAGGGTATGTCATTATTGCCATCGAGCAAGCAGATGATAGCGTTATGTTGCATCAGTTTAAACCAGAAAATGACAAAAAGTATGCGTTGATTTTTGGAAATGAGGTCAATGGAGTAGATGAAGATGTCATGGAAAAAATTGATACCTGCATCGAAATCCCCCAATACGGAACCAAACATTCCTTAAATGTATCTGTCGCAATTGGCATTATTCTTTGGGATTTTATCCAAAAACGCAATTTCAATTAAAAATTTATCAATAAAGGTCACATTCCTATTCACATTGCTTCCATTTTAGAAAGCAAAATAGTAGATTTGTGTGCAAAATTTAAAGAAGAAATGAGTGTATTAGTTAATAAAGATTCAAAAGTAATCGTTCAAGGTTTCACTGGCAACGAAGGTACTTACCATGCTACTCAAATGATTGAGTACGGAACAAATGTAGTTGGTGGTGTTACTCCTGGTAAAGGTGGTCAACAACACTTAGACCGTCCTGTATTCAATACTGTGCAAGATGCAGTTGACACTACAGGAGCTAATGTTTCTATTATTTTTGTACCTCCAGCATTTGCTGCAGATGCGATCATGGAAGCTGCCGCTGCTGGTATCGAAGTGATTGTTTGTATTACAGAAGGTATCCCAACAAAAGATATGATCCAAGTAAAATCTTACTTGAGCGACAAAAACTCTCGTTTGATCGGTCCTAACTGCCCAGGTATCATCACTGCAGGCGAAGCTAAAATCGGTATCATGCCAGGATTTATCTTCAAAAAAGGTAATGTAGGTGTTGTTTCTAAATCAGGAACTTTAACTTACGAAGCCGTAGATCAAACTGTAAAAGCAGGATTAGGTATCACAACAGCAATCGGAATTGGTGGTGACCCTATCATTGGTACAACAACCAAAGAAGCTGTTGAATTATTAATGAATGACCCTGAAACTGAAGCGATCATCATGATCGGTGAGATCGGTGGTGGAATGGAAGCTGAGGCTGCTCGTTGGATCAAAGAACACGGTACTAAACCTGTTGTTGGATTTATCGCAGGTCAAACAGCGCCTCCAGGACGTCGTATGGGACACGCTGGTGCAATTGTAGGTGGTGCAGACGACACTGCTGCTGCAAAAATGAAAATCATGCGCGAGTGTGGTATTCGTGTTGTTGAATCTCCAGCTGAAATTGGAAAAGCAATCGCAGAAGAATTGGCTAAATAATTAGACCATCGAGCAT
This sequence comes from Sphingobacterium sp. UGAL515B_05, assembly GCF_033097525.1. Taxonomy (NCBI): domain Bacteria; kingdom Pseudomonadati; phylum Bacteroidota; class Sphingobacteriia; order Sphingobacteriales; family Sphingobacteriaceae; genus Sphingobacterium; species Sphingobacterium sp. UGAL515B_05. The sequence goes on from NZ_CP109907.1 coordinate 765,564, forward strand.
ATAAAAAAAGGGAATCAAATTTGATTCCCTTTTTTTATATGTTTGATCAAATACATCTTTTGGTATTGCCTGATGTCCCCAGTTTTGTAGTCCGACCACGCGAGAAGCCAATTCGTCTGGACTCATTGATTTATCGTGCGGGCGCCAATCTAATTATTTATCGTCCGGTATAATTCGAGCATACGGCTGGTATTTTTCGTCTCATGATCCAATTCGATCAAATAGCTCTTTTTGATGCGCATATAAATATTAATTCATTAATTGATAGCTATTCAATGCTGTAACGACATAAGGAGCTTCCACCGCCTTATGTGCTGCTGCCCGCGCAATTTCTCCCTCTACATAGGTTACATTGAGTGGTAAAAATGTATTATTCAACACATTTTCATGGAACAAAGACTCGTACCAGGTACATGCAGCAACAAAACGTCCGTAATCCAAATTTAGATGATAACCATCGCGCGTAAAATGATCTCCCAGAAAGCTGGAACGTGCGTTCTGAACCGCCGTCCCCGATGGAACCAATAAATCAAAATTACCCCAATTAAACACTTCCTGCGAAGTACGAGCAATAGCGTTATACATTTTATCCTGACTACGGCTATAACGGACAAAGCCTTCATGCGATGAACCGTTCTGATATGCCCAAGTCTGATGCAAAATATACTTCGTTTCAGGAAATGCAACATGCTTCGTTACGTAATCATATAAAGGTGGGAGATCTTTCGCATATGAATCATAATCTCCTGACAGTGGGCTTGCTTGCTGAAAGCTAATATAATCCCAAGCCTCATCGATAAGCGCTTCAGATAAGCGCTCATTTGCTTTCTCGGACATTTGCCCGTCAGTATTGATTTTGCGGTAGCGATAAGCCGGCTTATCTTCTTTTGCGTTACTTACATGTAAACTTAAAGGAGCTCCCCCGATATAGAGATTGCCGATCACTATCTTTTTCTTCCCGGCTTTCGCCAATTCATATAAATTCTGTTCAATAGCATCTTCAGAGAAACTATTACCAATAGCCAAAATACGCAACACGCCATCGTCTAAAGATTTACTTTGTGCATATAAACGGTTATTCTTCAAAAAGAACAAGACTAAAAAGCCGAATACCAATACCTGTTTTACTTTCATCATAATACAATGCAATAACAACTAAATTAGCTAATATCTCGTAGAAATACGAATGATAGTAGAAAGAAAGGAAGTGTAGTGGCGGAAGTGTTATGGCCATGGAAGTATCTAAACGAAAGAAGCCCTTGACTGTTTCCAGCAAGGGCTTCCGTGTAAAAAAAGGCACCGACCTACTCTCCCACCTGTTACGGCAATACCATCGGCTCTGGCGGGCTTGACTGCTCTGTTCGGAATGGGAAGAGGTAGACACCGCCGATATAGGCACCTAAAAATCTTTATTGGATGATCTATGATATTCTTATCATGTTATTCATGCCAACTGACATATGTATTGAAAGAGGTTCGTTTCCTGTATGTTTCAAAAATTAAAGAGGAAGACAACAGTGTCTGTCTGCTTGAGAAAGCTTCGGGCTATTAGTACCACTTGGCTTTGGTCTCTCAACCTTTACACCTATGGCCTATCAACGTAGTCATCTTCTACGACCCTATAAGGAAGTCTCATCTCGTGGCTAGTTTCGCACTTAGATGCTTTCAGCGCTTATCTATTCCAGACGTAGCTACCCTGCCGTACACCTGGCGGCATAACAGGTTCACCAGAGGTCTGTCCAACCCGGTCCTCTCGTACTAAGGTCAGATCCACTCAAACTTCCAACGCCCACAACAGATAGGGACCGAACTGTCTCGCGACGTTCTGAACCCAGCTCGCGTGCCACTTTAATGGGCGAACAGCCCAACCCTTGGGACCTTCTCCAGCCCCAGGATGTGACGAGCCGACATCGAGGTGCCAAACCTCCCCGTCGATATGAGCTCTTGGGGGAGATCAGCCTGTTATCCCCAGCGTACCTTTTATCCTTTGAGCGATGGCCCTTCCATACAGAACCACCGGATCACTATGTCCGTCTTTCGACCCTGTTCGACTTGTCGGTCTCACAGTCAAGCAAGCTTATGCCATTGCACTCCACGTACGGTTACCAAGCGTACTGAGCTTACCTTTGAAAGCCTCCGTTACCTTTTTGGAGGCGACCACCCCAGTCAAACTACCCACCAAACAATGTCCTCCCCATAAGGGAGTTAGAAACCGAATACAGAAAGGGCGGTATTTCAAGGTTGATTCCATGACTCCTGGCGAAGCCACTTCAACATCTCCCGCCTATCCTACACATCCTGTACCCAATCTCAATGTTAAGCTATAGTGAAGGTGCATGGGGTCTTTCCGTCCCGTTGCGGGTAATCGGCGTCTTCACCGATACCACAATTTCACCGAGCTCATGGCTGAGACAGCGCCCAGATCGTTACACCATTCGTGCAGGTCGGAACTTACCCGACAAGGAATTTCGCTACCTTAGGACCGTTATAGTTACGGCCGCCGTTTACTGGGGCTTCGATTCAATGCTTCTCTTGCGATGACATCCCCTCTTAACCTTCCAGCACCGGGCAGGTGTCAGGCCTTATACTTCATCTTGCGATTTTGCAAAGCCATATGTTTTTGTTAAACAGTCGCCTGGGCCTTTTCACTGCGGCTGCTCTTACGAGACAGCGCCCCTTCTCCCGAAGTTACAGGGCCATTTTGCCGAGTTCCTTAGCCATGACTCACTCGAGCACCTTAGGATTCTCTCCTCGACCACCTGTGTCGGTTTGCGGTACGGGTCTTCATAACCTGAAGCTTAGCGGGTTTTCTTGGAAGTCTGTTTACCTGCTCTATCAGCGCCACCGGAGCTTTGCTGTACTATTGGGTTTCAGCAGGGTCGGCGGATTTGCCTACCGTCCCTATACCTACGCCTTTCAACGAACTATTCCGTCAGTTCGCGGCAGTGTCACTACTCCGTCACCACATCGCAGTTATGAAGAGTACTGGAATATTAACCAGTTGTCCATCGGCTTGCCCCCTTCGGGTGCGCCTTAGGTCCCGACTGACCCTGATCCGATTAACGTTGATCAGGAAACCTTGGTCTTTCGGTGGGCGGGTTTCTCACCCGCCTTATCGTTACTTATGCCTACATTTGCTTTTCCATAACCTCCACAGTTCATTGCCAAACTGCTTCTCCGGCGATGGAATGCTCCCCTACCAGATGCACATCTTTCAGTGCAAATCCATAGCTTCGGTACCGTTCTTGATGCCCGTTTATTATCCACGCCCGGCCGCTCGACTAGTGAGCTGTTACGCACTCTTTAAATGAATGGCTGCTTCCAAGCCAACATCCTAGCTGTCTGGGCAACCGGACCTCGTTAGTTCAACTTAGAACGAATTTGGGGACCTTAGCTGATGGTCTGGGTTCTTTCCCTCTCGGCCTTGGACCTTAGCACCCAAAGCCTCACTGCCGGCTATATTTGATAGCATTCGGAGTTCGTCTGGATTTGGTAGGATTTGACTCCCCCGCACCCAATCGGTAGCTCTACCTCTATCAAACTCTACGCCGACGCTGTTCCTAAAAACATTTCGGGGAGTACGAGCTATTTCCCAGTTTGATTGGCCTTTCACCCCTACCCTCAGGTCATCCGGAAACTTTTCAACGTTTATCGGTTCGGTCCTCCATTACATGTTACTGCAACTTCAACCTGCCCAAGGGTAGATCACAAGGTTTCGCGTCTACCTCATCTGACTATGCGCCCTATTAAGACTCGCTTTCGCTTCGGCTGCGTCCCTGAAGGACTTAACCTTGCCAGACAAGAGTAACTCGTAGGCTCATTATGCAAAAGGCACGCTGTCACAGGACCTGCCTGCTCCAACCGCTTGTAAGCACACGGTTTCAGGTTCTTTTCACTCCCCTGTTCGGGGTTCTTTTCACCTTTCCCTCACGGTACTGGTTCACTATCGGTCTCTCAGGAGTATTTAGCCTTACCAGATGGTGCTGGTGGATTCCCACAGGATTTCTCCGGTCCCGCGGTACTCAGGATACCACTATGTCAACATTCTTTACCTGTACGGGGCTCTCACCCTTATTGCGCAGTTTCCCACCTGCTTCCAGTTCATAGCGCTGTACAATGTCGTGGTCCTACAACCCCGACCATGCCGTAACATGATCGGTTTGGGCTCTTTCCCGTTCGCTCGCCACTACTTGGGAAATCATTGTTATTTTCTTCTCCTACGCCTACTTAGATGTTTCAGTTCAGCGCGTTCGCGTTTTATACGACTATTCTTCAAATAGTCAGGTTGCCCCATTCGGAAATCTCTGGATCAAGTCGCATTTGCCAATCCCCAAAGCTTATCGCAGCTTATCACGTCCTTCTTCGCCTCTGAGAGCCTAGGCATCCCCCGTGTGCCCTTATTTACTTTCTTCACCGGCATAGCCTTTTGCTACTATGCGGCTGCTTTTGATATATATACACCTATGCTACGTAAAGATTCGTTCGGCCTTGACCGAGGGTCTCCTCTTTACATCAGACACATACACGTATTGTCTCTATACTGTTGTCTTCTCTTGTAATTTTTTTTCTCTTTCAATATGTCAAAGAACTCTTTTTCCGGTATATATGAAGTATATCGCTATATACTTCCCCGGAGATGTGGAGAATAACGGATTCGAACCGTTGACCCCCTGCGTGCAAGGCAGGTGCTCTAGCCAGCTGAGCTAATTCCCCAAACGTTTTCGTAGTCCCGAGCAGATTTGAACTGCTGACCCCTACATTATCAGTGTAGTGCTCTAACCAACTGAGCTACGGGACTAGCTTATCTTGTTCATCTCTTTCTCTCGGTCCTGCTCCCTTAGGGGCGGGCACTTTCTTCTGATGTTTTTTTCTTCTGCAATCATATGTAACGTGACGAGCACCGATCTTCGATACTCTAGAAAGGAGGTATTCCAGCCGCACCTTCCGGTACGGCTACCTTGTTACGACTTAGCCCCAATTATCGGTTTTACCCTAACACGCTCCTTGCGGTAACATGCTTTAGGTACCCCCAACTTTCATGGCTTGACGGGCGGTGTGTACAAGGCCCGGGAACGTATTCACCGCGTCATTGCTGATACGCGATTACTAGCGAATCCAACTTCATGGGGTCGAGTTGCAGACCCCAATCCGAACTGTGAATGGCTTTTAGAGATTAGCATCATATTGCTATGTAGCTGCCCGCTGTACCATCCATTGTAGCACGTGTGTAGCCCCGGACGTAAGGGCCATGATGACTTGACGTCGTCCCCACCTTCCTCTCTGTTTGCACAGGCAGTCTGTTTAGAGTCCCCACCACTACATGCTGGCAACTAAACATAGGGGTTGCGCTCGTTGCGGGACTTAACCCAACACCTCACGGCACGAGCTGACGACAGCCATGCAGCACCTAGTTTCGTGTCCCGAAGGACGAGTGCGTCTCTGCACTCTTCACTAACTTTCAAGCCCGGGTAAGGTTCCTCGCGTATCATCGAATTAAACCACATGCTCCTCCGCTTGTGCGGGCCCCCGTCAATTCCTTTGAGTTTCACCCTTGCGGGCGTACTCCCCAGGTGGATAACTTAACGCTTTCGCTTGGACGCTGGCTGTCTATCGCCAACATCGAGTTATCATCGTTTAGGGCGTGGACTACCAGGGTATCTAATCCTGTTCGATCCCCACGCTTTCGTGCATCAGCGTCAATACCAGCTTAGTGAGCTGCCTTCGCAATCGGAGTTCTAAGACATATCTATGCATTTCACCGCTACTTGTCTTATTCCGCCCACTTCAAATGGATTCAAGCCCATCAGTATCAAAGGCACTGCGATGGTTGAGCCACCGTATTTCACCCCTGACTTAATAGGCCGCCTACGCACCCTTTAAACCCAATAAATCCGGATAACGCTCGGATCCTCCGTATTACCGCGGCTGCTGGCACGGAGTTAGCCGATCCTTATTCTTCCAGTACATTCAGCTTCCTACACGTAGAAAGGTTTATTCCTGGACAAAAGCAGTTTACAACCCATAGGGCAGTCTTCCTGCACGCGGCATGGCTGGTTCAGGCTTCCGCCCATTGACCAATATTCCTTACTGCTGCCTCCCGTAGGAGTCTGGTCCGTGTCTCAGTACCAGTGTGGGGGATTCTCCTCTCAGAGCCCCTAGACATCGTCGCCTTGGTAAGCCGTTACCCTACCAACTAGCTAATGTCACGCGAGCCCATCTCTATCCTATAAATATTTAATCAACTGAACATGCGAACTGTTGATGTTATGCGGTGTTAATCTCTCTTTCGAGAGGCTATCCCCCTGATAGAGGTAGGTTGCTCACGCGTTACGCACCCGTGCGCCACTCTCACCATCTTCGAGCAAGCTCTCCGATGGATCCCGTCCGACTTGCATGTATTAGGCCTGCCGCTAGCGTTCATCCTGAGCCAGGATCAAACTCTCCATTGTAAAATGAAGTTTTTGATTCCAACTATTTATAATAATCAGAATTCTTTTTTATATCTCTGATCTTGGATCGAATTGAACGAATTACTTGAATTTGTTCATGACTTTCGTTTGTCTACTCGTCACGCTTACATGATTGTGTTTTCTTAAAGAACTTTGTCGCTTCAACTTCCGTATCCGCTTTATTCCGATGGGCATTGCGCCACTCTTTATCGTTTTGTTTTTCCCTTCGTTTCCGTTGGGACTGCAAAGGTAGAAATCTTTTCTGAACTTCCAAAAACTTTTTTAAGTTTTTTTTCTTTCCCCTTTTTTCGATTTCCGCGTTTAAAATAAACTGAACGGGATTCTAGATCCTGCCAGACTTCTCTTAAACCCTTCTTTTTTTAGGATTCCCTCTTTCGAGGTAACCGTCCCTCCCTTGCGGAGTGGTGCAAAGATAGGGAGTTTAGGAACAAACTTCCAAGCCTTTTGTTCTTATTATTTTCATTTTTCCCTTAACTACCTGTAACATTGAGAGATTATTTCAGGAAAAGCCTACCGAAGAAAGGCATATAAGGGCAACGAAGACAAAATCCACAATCAATAACGACTTACATTTCCCACCAATTAGCGGATACCGATAAGGGAAATTACCTCCGCTATAAAGCATTTCGGCAGTATAAATTTCCATAATGATAAGAAAATACAACCCATTCCCTTTTCTGATCCCTAAAGATTAGGAGAAAATATACTGTAATCCGGAGGTACATAAAAACGAAAAAAGGTCCAAGTATACACTTGGACCTTTATATAAAATAATCGAGTAACGATTAATCTTCTTCTTTCGAAGCCAACAATTGATCGTATTCCTCGCGAGAACCTACGATTAAGTTGCTGTATTGACGGATACCTGTACCTGAAGGGATCAAGTGACCAACGATTACGTTTTCTTTCAAACCTAATAAGTTATCACGTTTACCTGCGATAGCAGCCTCGTTCAACACTTTAGTAGTTTCTTGGAAAGAAGCTGCTGAGATGAACGATTTTGTACCCAATGAAGCTCTGGTGATACCTTGCAACAATGGACTTGAAGTCGCTGGAATTGCTTCACGAACTTCTACAAGTTTTAAGTCACGGCGTTTCAGACTAGAGTTCTCTTCTCTTAATTTACGTAAAGAAACAATTTGTCCCGGACGTAAACTATTAGAGTCTCCTGCGTCAACAACGACTTTCTTGTCAAACAAGGAATCATTTTCCTCCATGAAATCCCATTTGTTTACAGCTTCTTTTTCTAAGAAACGAGTATCTCCTGGATCTTCAATGTTAACTTTTTGCATCATTTGGTGAACGATCGTTTCGAAGTGTTTATCGTTGATCTTCACACCTTGCAGACGGTATACCTCTTGGATACCATTTACAATGTAATGTTGCACAGCTGATGGACCTTTGATCGACAAGATATCCGCTGGAGAGATCGAACCATCTGATAATGGCATACCAGCTTTCACAAAGTCATTATCCTGAACAAGGATATGTTTAGAAAGTGGCACCAAGTATTTCTTGATTTGACCATCACGAGACTCGATAGACATCTCACGGTTACCGCGTTTCACACCACCTAATGTTACCACACCGTCGATTTCTGTTACTACAGCAGGGTTAGAAGGGTTACGTGCTTCGAATAACTCGGTTACACGCGGTAAACCTCCCGTGATATCTCGCGTTTTACCAGTAGAACGAGGGATCTTAACTAAGATACCACCTTCTTTCACGGTCACACCATTGGCAACAGCAACGTGCGCTCCCACTGGAATATTGTATGTACGGATAACTTCTCCAGATTTATCTAAAATCTTAATGGATGGGTTTTTCGTTTTATCACGTGTCTCGATAATCACTTTTTCTTTGTGACCAGTTTGCTCATCTGATTCTTCACGGAAGGTAACACCTTCAATAATTGCATCAAACTCCACCTTACCAGCAAATTCAGAAATAATTACCGCATTATAAGGATCCCATTCTACCAATTTATCACCTTTAGACACGGAGCTGCCATCTTCAACGAATAACTGCGAACCGTAAGGGATATTTTGTTGGAAAACAATTTTATTATGTGCATCGATGATTTTAACCTCACCAGAACGTCCTAAGACTACCTGATGTGTGCCATTATCGTTCGTTTGCGAAACTGTACGTACGTTTTCAAATTCGATCTTACCATCGTATTTAGAAATGATACTTGAATCAGCAGCAATGTTCGATGCCGTACCACCCACGTGGAATGTACGAAGTGTCAACTGTGTACCTGGCTCACCAATTGATTGAGCGGCGATAACACCCACAGCTTCCCCTAACTGAACACGCTTACCTGACGCCAAGTTACGTCCGTAACAACAAGCACAAACACCACGCTTAGACTCACAAGTTAATACCGTACGGATCTCAATTCCTTCGATACCTGCTTTTTCGATAGTTTCGGCAATTTCCTCAGTGATATCCTCATTTGCAGAAACGATCAATTCGTCAGTATCCGGATGAAGAACATCATGCAATGGTGTACGACCCAAAATACGATCGAACAATGGCTCAACAACATCATCATTATCTTTCAATGCTGTTGTATAAATACCACGTAAACCACCACAATCTTGCTCCACAACGATCATATCTTGCGCTACGTCATGTAAACGACGAGTCAAGTAACCCGCATCCGCTGTTTTCAATGCCGTATCGGCAAGACCTTTACGCGCACCGTGGGTAGAGATAAAGTACTCCAATACAGACAAACCTTCTTTAAAGTTTGACAAGATCGGGTTTTCGATAATCTCACCACCAGAAGTACCTGATTTTTGAGGTTTCGCCATCAAACCACGCATACCACATAACTGACGGATCTGCTCTTTCGAACCACGGGCCCCAGAATCCAACATCATGTAAACGGAGTTGAAACCTTGGTTATCATTCGAAAGAATATCCATAACGTGCGCCGTCAATCTGTTGTTGATACGCGTCCAGATATCGATGATTTGGTTGTAACGTTCGTTGTTTGTAATGAAACCCATGTTATAGTTATTCATTACTTCTTCAACCTCGTTAGTTGCTTGTTGAATCAATTCAGCTTTCGCAGCAGGAATGTTCAAATCTTCCAAGTTGAACGAAAGACCACCTTTGAAGGCTGTTTGATATCCCAATTCTTTCATATCATCCAAGAACTGCGCTGCACGGGCCATACCCGTAGTCTTCACAATTTCACCAATGATATTACGCAAAGATTTTTTCGTAAGCAATTCATTGACAAATCCCATTTCGTCAGGAACAACTTGGTTGAAGATCACACGACCAACAGTTGTTTCTAATAAGGTATCAACGATGCTACCATCTTTTTGTCTAACTTTTGTTTTTACTTTAATCCAAGCGTGAAGGTCAATTTGCTTCTCATTTAAAGCGATGATAACCTCTTCAGCCGAATAGAAAGTCATATCTTGACCTCTTACGATGTGATCGCCAGCAGTTCTACGGCCTTTAGTAATATAGTAAAGACCCAATACCATGTCTTGAGATGGTACTGTGATTGGAGAACCATTCGCAGGGTTTAAGATATTGTGCGCGCCTAACATTAAGATTTGGGCTTCCAAAACTGCAGCATTACCAAGCGGTAAGTGGACTGCCATCTGGTCACCGTCAAAATCGGCGTTGAACGCTGTACACACTAATGGGTGTAATTGAATAGCTTTACCCTCTACTAAGGTAGGTTGGAAAGCCTGAATACCCAAACGGTGAAGCGTAGGTGCACGGTTTAGCAATACAGGGTGACCTTTCAATACATTTTCAAGGATATCCCATACCACAGGATCTTTACGATCAACGATTTTCTTAGCTGATTTTACTGTTTTTACAATACCACGCTCGATCATCTTACGGATGATAAACGGTTTGTAAAGTTCTGCAGCCATATCTTTAGGAAGACCACACTCGTGTAATTTCAAGTGCGGACCTACAACAATTACCGAACGAGCCGAATAATCCACACGCTTACCTAACAAGTTTTGACGGAAACGACCTTGTTTACCTTTCAAAATATCAGATAAAGACTTCAATGCACGGTTACCTTCTGTCTTCACAGCGTTCACTTTACGTGAGTTGTCAAACAAAGAGTCTACCGCTTCTTGAAGCATACGTTTTTCGTTACGTAAGATTACTTCAGGAGCTTTGATTTCGATCAAACGTTTTAGACGGTTGTTACGGATAATCACACGACGGTATAAGTCATTCAAATCCGAAGTCGCAAAACGACCACCATCCAAAGGCACTAAAGGACGCAACTCAGGTGGAATGATTGGAACGATTTTCACAATCATCCATTCTGGACGATTCTCGATATTTTCACGTGAACTACGGAAAGCCTCAACCACATGAAGACGCTTTAACGCTTCATTTTTACGTTGTTGAGAAGTTTCGTTAGCAGCTTGGTGACGTAAATCGTATGACAATTGATCCAAATCAATACGTTTCAACAAATCTTCTAACGCCTCAGCACCCATCTTGGCAACGAATTTTTGAGGATCGTTATCGTCTAAATATTGATTTTCTTTTGGTAAGGTATCTAAAATATCTAAATATTCTTCTTCAGTCAAGAAGTCCATAAAGTTGATACCATCTTCTTCCTTAATACCAGCTTGGATAACCACATAACGTTCGTAGTAAATGATCATATCCAATTTCTTGGTAGGAAGTCCCAATAAATAACCAATTTTATTAGGAAGAGAACGGAAGTACCAAATGTGTGCAACAGGAACCACCAAATTGATGTGTCCCATACGCTCACGACGTACTTTTTTCTCAGTTACTTCAACACCACAACGGTCACATACGATACCTTTATAACGGATACGTTTGTATTTACCACAGTGACATTCGTAGTCCTTCACAGGACCAAAAATGCGCTCACAGAATAAACCGTCACGTTCTGGTTTGTAGGTACGATAGTTAATCGTTTCCGGTTTTGTAACTTCACCACTTGAGCGTTCCAAAATAGTTTCTGGAGAAGCCAAGCTGATCGTAATCGAAGTGAAGTTGCTTTTAATTTTATTATCTTTTTTGTAAGACATACTTATTCAAAAGTTAAAGCTTTATAAAGAAGCTTTGAAGGACTGGAGCCCTTCAAAGCCCTATTTGCTTAATTAATCCAATGTGATATCTAGACCCAATCCACGTAACTCGTGTACCAATACGTTGAACGATTCTGGTACCGATGGTGTCGGAAGGTTGTTACCTTTTACGATTGCCTCGTAAGTTTTGGCACGACCAACCACGTCATCCGATTTCACAGTCAAGATTTCTTGAAGGATGTTAGACGCACCGAATGCTTCCAATGCCCAAACCTCCATCTCACCGAAACGTTGACCACCAAATTGCGCTTTACCACCCAAAGGTTGTTGCGTGATCAATGAGTACGGACCGATTGAACGTGCGTGCATTTTATCATCAACCATGTGACCTAATTTCAACATGTAGATTACACCCACTGTCGTCGGTTGATCGAAACGGTCACCTGTCAATCCGTTGTACAAGTATGTACGTCCAGATTTTGGTAGGCCAGCTTTCGCAACCCAATCTTGTACCTGATCCATTTCAGCACCATCAAAGATAGGTGTAGCAAATTTCACACCCAATTTTTGACCTGCCCAACCCAATACGGTTTCGTAGATCTGTCCCAAGTTCATCCGTGAAGGTACCCCTAGTGGGTTCAACACGATATCAACCGGTGTTCCATCTTCTAAGAATGGCATATCCTCGTCACGTACAATACGTGCAACGATACCTTTGTTACCGTGACGACCGGCCATCTTATCCCCTACTTTCAACTTACGTTTTTTAGCAACGTAAACTTTAGCCATCTGCACAATTCCTGATGGAAGTTCATCACCGACAGATACTGCAAATTTATCACGTTTGAACGAACCTAGCTCTTCATTAATTTTGATGTTGTAATTATGAAGGGCCATTTTGATCAACTCGTTTTTATCTTCGTCAGTTGTCCATCCCATTGGGTTGATGTTGTTGTAATCTAATTCAGCTAAGATTTTTTGTGTAAACTTAGCACCTTTAGCAACCAACAACTCTTTATATACATTATAGACACCTTGGCTAGTTTTACCATTCACGACAGTGAATAATTTTTCAACCAAACGCTCTTTCAATGATTTAACAGCTCTATCGTGAGCAACCTCTAGTTTTTCTAAAGTTTTACGTTCAACCTCTTTAGACATTTTCTTCGCACGCGAGAATAACTTCGTATCGATAACAACACCTTTTAATGACGGTGGAGTTTTCAATGAAGCATCTTTCACGTCACCAGCTTTATCACCGAAGATTGCACGCAATAATTTCTCTTCTGGAGAAGGATCTGACTCACCTTTAGGTGTGATTTTACCAATTAAGATATCACCACCACCAACTTCAGCACCGATACGGATAATACCGTTTTCGTCTAAGTCTTTTGTCGCTTCTTCAGATACGTTAGGAATATCAGCCGTTAACTCTTCTTCACCACGTTTTGTATCACGAACTTCAAGTTCGAATTCTTCAATGTGAAGAGAAGTAAACCAGTCTTCTTTCGCTACACGCTCAGAAATTACGATCGCATCCTCAAAGTTATATCCTTGCCAAGGCATGAACGCTACTTTCAAGTTACGACCTAATGCCAATTCACCATTTTCAGTTGCATAACCTTCACATAATACCTGTCCTGGTTCAACTCGTTGACCTTTCTTAACGATAGGCTTCAAGTTCATACATGTATTTTGGTTGGTTTTCTTGAATTTGATCAATTTATACGTTTTGACATCATCATCGAATGATACAAGACGATCATCGTCGTTTCTGTCGTAACGGATTTTGATTTCATCAGCATCTACATATTCAACTACACCATGACCTTCCGCATTGATCAATGTACGTGAATCTTTCGCTACACGACCTTCAAGACCAGTACCTACGATAGGAGCTTGTGGACGCAATACAGGCACGGCCTGACGTTGCATGTTCGATCCCATCAATGCACGGTTGGCATCATCGTGTTCCAAGAAAGGAATCAATGAAGCGGCAATAGATGTAATTTGGTTTGGAGCAACGTCCATATAATCAAGCATATTAGGCTCGATAATTGGGAAGTCACCCTCATATCTGGCTTTCACTTTCGCATCTTCGAAATTACCTTTGTCATCATACAAAGCATTCGCTTGTGCGATTGTTTTACCATCTTCATCCTCAGCAGATAAATATACGACTGGCTCGTCAACCACAACAACCCCATCTTTCACCTTACGATAAGGCGTTTCGATAAATCCTAAGTGGTTAATTTTCGCATGTACAGCCAATGAGGAGATCAAACCGATGTTTGGACCCTCTGGAGTTTCAATTGTACAAAGACGACCGTAGTGTGTATAGTGAACGTCACGAACCTCGAAACCTGCACGCTCACGAGAAAGACCACCTGGACCTAAAGCTGACAAACGACGCTTGTGCGTAATTTCAGCAAGAGGGTTAGTTTGGTCCATAAACTGAGACAACTGGTTCGTACCGAAGAACGAATTGATTACCGACGAAAGTGTACGTGCGTTAATCAAATCTGTAGGCGTAAATACCTCATTATCGCGGATGTTCATACGCTCACGGATTGTACGGGCCATACGCGATAGACCGACACCAAATTGAGCATATAATTGTTCACCTACAGTACGTACACGACGGTTTGACAAGTGGTCAATATCATCTACTTCAGCTTTAGAGTTGATCAAATTGATCAAATACTTCACAATCGCAATGATATCCTCACGGGTTAATACTTTCGTATCATCCGGAGTTCCCAACTTCAACTTACGATTGATACGGTAACGACCTACATCACCTAAATCGTAACGTTTGTCAGAGAAGAATAAACGATCGATGATACCACGAGCGGTTTCCTCATCTGGTGGTTCAGCGTTACGCAATTGACGATAGATATGTTCTACCGCTTCTTTTTCTGAGTTGGACGTATCTTTTTGTAAAGTGTTATATATAATAGAATAGTCCGCATTGTTTGACTCATCGTCTTTCGCTAAGATAATAGACTTAACACCAGCTTCGATGATTAAATCAATGTGATCATCTTCTAGAACAGTTTCACGTTCAAGGATAATTTCGTTACGGTCGATAGATACAACTTCACCCGTATCCTCATCCACGAAATCTTCCACCCATTTTTTCAATACCCTAGCCGCAAGACGACGACCAACATATTTTTTAAGACCAGATTTACTAACTTTTACTTCATCCGCTAAGTCGAACAATTCTAAGATATCTTTATCCGAATCGTAACCGATAGCACGCAATAAGGTCGTAACTGGGAATTTCTTTTTACGGTCGATGTACGCATACATGACGTTATTTACGTCAGTTGCAAATTCGATCCAAGATCCTTTGAAAGGAATTACCCTTGCAGAATAAAGTTTAGTACCATTTGTGTGTCTACTTTGACCAAAGAAAACGCCTGGTGAACGGTGTAATTGCGATACGATGACACGCTCTGCACCATTTACCACGAAAGTACCTTTAGGAGTCATATAAGGGATAGTCCCTAAATATACGTCCTGAACAATAGTTTCGAAATCTTCGTGTTCTTCATCATTACAAGATAACTTTAACTTAGCCTTTAAAGGAACGCTATAAGTCAAGCCGCGCTCGATACACTCTTGGATATCATAACGTGGTGGATCAATGAAATAATCCAAAAACTCTAGCACAAAAATGTTTCTTGAATCAGAAATAGGGAAGTTTTCCGAGAATACCTTGAACAGCCCTTCCTGATGGCGGTTGTCAGAAGTAGTTTCTAATTGAAAAAACTCCTTGAAAGATTCCAATTGCACATCTAAGAAATCTGGATATTCCAATACTTTCTTACTTGTCGCAAAGTTTATTCTTTCTTGTTGAATATTATTGTTTGCCAAGGGAATATGAATTTTAGTTTTAAAAAAACTGCGCTTACACTTATGCAGTAAACCACCTTTCCACTGTGCCCAGCATATACACAGCATAGTGGCGTATTGATATAAATAGGAATAGACTCTGACGAAAAATCGTCAGAGTCTAAACCTTTTCGGGCTAATTAGTTGAGATTATTTAATCTCAACAACAGCACCAGCTTCTTCTAATTGTTTTTTCAAAGCTTCTGCTTCGTCTTTAGATACACCAGCTTTTAATTCTTTAGGTGCTCCGTCAACTAAATCTTTAGCTTCTTTCAAGCCTAATCCAGCTAAATCTTTAACCAATTTAACTACAGCTAATTTTTGACCACCAGCTTCTTTCAAGATAACGTCAAATGAAGTTTTCTCTTCTGCAGCAGCAGCACCACCTTCAGCTGGAGCAGCAGCTACAGCAACAGCAGCAGCAGCAGGCTCGATGCCATACTCGTCTTTTAAGATATCAGCTAATTCTTTAACTTCTTTTACTGTTAAGTTAACTAACTGTTCAGCAAGTTGTTTTAAATCTGCCATTTTATTTTGAATTTTTGAATGTACTTTATAAAAATTGTTAATTAAATTGTAACGAATGTTTCTGTTCTAGAGGATTCGTTAACCTCTTTCTTCTAAAGCTTTTACTAAACCTGCAACAGTATTTCCTCCTGATTGAAGAGCTGAAATAACATTTTTCGCAGGAGATTCCAAGGCTGCGATAACGTCCGCAATAAGTTCGTTTTTAGATTTAAGATTAACTAATGCAGTTAATTGATTATCTCCAACGAATGCAGTTGCTTCAATGAAAGCCGCTTTTAACAACGGTTTTTCACCTGATTTACGCAATTCTTTGATTAATTTCGCAGGCGCATTAGCGACTTCTGAAAACATCATTGTAGACGCTCCTTTAAGCGTTCCAAAGATTTCTTCTTCATCAACACCAGCTTCGATTAATGCTTTCTTGATTAAAGTGTTTTTCACAGCTTTAATCTCGATGCCTTGTTCAAAACATTTACGACGAATGTTATTCACTTTTTCAACTGACAACTCAGCAGTATCGGTAATGTAGAAGTTACCGTAAGATTTAATCTGTTCGGCCAAAGCTAGAACAATTTCTTGTTTTTCTTCTTTTCTCATGATTAAATACCTGCTACTGATTTAGTCTCAATATGAATACCAGGACTCATAGTTGAGGAAATGTGAATACTTTTAAAGTAAGTTCCTTTAGCTGCAGATGGTTTCAAACGAGCTAGAGTTTGTAATACCTCTAGTGCGTTATCATATATCTTATCTGCATCGAACGACGCTTTACCAATAGAAGTATGGATGATACCGGTTTTGTCAACTTTGAAATCGATCTTACCACCTTTTACATCTGTTACAGCTTTACCAACTTCTGTTGTAACTGTACCAGTTTTAGGGTTAGGCATCAAGTTTCTTGGACCTAAAATACGACCCAATTTACCAACTTTAGCCATAACACTAGGCATAGTAATAATGATATCAACGTCAGTCCAACCACCTTCAATTTTGCTGATGTAATCATCTAAACCTACGTAGTCTGCACCTGCCGCTTTAGCTTCTTCTTCCTTATCAGGAGTACATAAAACTAAAACACGAACAGTTTTACCAGTACCGTGAGGTAATGTTGCAATACCACGAACCATTTGATTTGCTTTACGAGGATCTACGCCCAAACGAACGTCGATATCCACAGAAGCATCAAATTTGGTCAATGAGATTTCTTTAACTAAAGCCGAAGCTTCTTTCAAAGAGTATGCTTTACCAGCTTCAATTTTGGATAGTGCCGCTTTTTGATTTTTTGTTAATCTAGCCACTTTTCTTAAATTGATTTCTTAATTAATTGTTCCAAGGAGCATTACCTGATACAGTAATACCCATACTACGTGCTGTACCAGCCACCATTTTCATAGCAGCCTCTACAGTAAATGCATTTAAATCAGGCATTTTATCTTTAGCGATTGTCTCAACTTGTTCCCAAGTGATAGCCGCAACTTTTTTACGGTTAGGCTCGCCAGACCCACTTTTTAATTTAGCAGCGTCTTTCAACTGAACTGCTACCGGTGGAGTCTTGATGATAAAATCAAATGATTTATCAGCGTAAACTGTAATGACAACAGGCAATACTTGACCTGGTTTGTCTTGCGTACGAGCGTTAAACTGCTTACAGAAATCCATGATATTCACACCTTTAGCACCTAATGCAGGTCCTACTGGAGGTGAAGGATTCGCAGCTCCGCCCTTAACTTGTAATTTTACTAACGCACTGACTTCTTTTGCCATTTTGTTTTGAATTTAATTTTGTTAAATGTCTGTTAGTAAGTTGGAAGCAAATAACGTAACATTCATCGGCCAGGACGTAACACCCCAACCGAGGTGCAAAGTTAATAAGAAGATTTGAATCCTGCAAGTATCTAACTTTTAATTTTTCAGGAATTTATACTTTTTTTAAAAAGCTGGCATCCATTCGTTTATTTTTCAAATATATCACCGACCGCCCTATTCACCCCGAGCATAAAAGCCATCAAAACTATTTACCAATACAATAAAAAAAAACACTAATAACCAACATATATAGCATGTATTTCATCGGGTTAGGTTTCAATTTTTGATAATTCGACCGTAAGCCCCGATAAGGCTACTCTCTAATTTTTAAAATATTTCCCAATTGATCTTTAATCCCTTTAGGCAAAGCGGGAATTCCGTAGCTATCGAGATCATCCCAATAAGTGTTCCGATAATTACTGCTTCCTTTCAGAAATATACTTTTTGCAAATTGCTTTTTGTATTCAGTAAATTGGTCTTTGGTGATATATTCCTTTTCAAGCACATAAAATTCATCATATGACTCTATCGGAGTATATTCAGCTTGGCTCTTTTTCTTAACGCTAGCAACAGCTGACCTAACGACACTGACCAAATGACCCATTGTTAAATTATCCAGATTTACATTCGCATACGTTTCTATCGTTACGCCACTATGTTGACGCCCCTGTATTTTAAATATCCTCTGATCTATTACAGTCCCCGGCGCTACCCGATTAAGATACACCTGCCCTTTTCCCTCCTTCGAAACTTGTACAAAACCCATGTTTGTACTCCCCTGTTTTATAAACCGCCGACCATTATCCACCTCCAACCGAAACCCTTTCGGCAACTGATAGGCGATCGAAGTACTTTTTAAATTGATCACGCTTGGGTTATAGGAAAAAAAAGTTCCCATCTTGTCTGCGAGGTCCTGCGTAGCAACTTTATTTTCAAAAATCCGGTACTCTTTCAAAATAAACCGGACCTTTTCTTTCTTATTCTTTAGTGGAATATAATACGCTATTATACCATCGACAAAATATCCCATCTTATTATTAAGTGAAGCAAGGTTCCGAAAATACCCTTTTAAAACAACATAGTCAGTCTTGGTCCGATCACCTATCGCGACTTCATCAATCTTAATTGAGCGGGAAACCATTTTGATCTTGCCCATCGTCTTTACTTCCGAAAAAGGCACCATCAAACTACTATAGGCAACATGCTGAAAAGTTAGATTAACGGTCTTTTCCTGTTTCAACGAATCCAACACAACTTCTCCGGCTATATTTGTTGCACCAAGTAAGCTACCGTTATCCGCATACAGATTGACACCACTTATAGGTTCCTGTGTTAGGCTATCAAATGACTTTAATTTGTGCATTGGTCAAAACAGAAATCATCATTAGTATCCCGATAATAAACCCTATTCTTATTTCATATTTCATTTCAGTCCTTTTTATTTGTCTTTTATTAATTAGGGATTAACAGTATCCGATAATCTTCTATAATTCTACTTATTTATTTCTAGTTCTATTATACCCTTCATTAAATGCTTCAATAAGAGCGCTACTATTCATGATAACATAAATAATGAAAGTAAGCACCGCTACTACCGCTACAAATTTTAAAAGCTTCTTAATTTCCATAATTATTTAGATTTAAGTACTGTTCCAAAAATAGACATTATGAAATAGTTGTACCACAACCTGTGGTTATATAGCGACAAATTTAACGCGAACTATCAATTAATCAATTGGAGGTTTTCACCAAGTTGTTTTGCCAGTCCATCGTTGATCGCTGGAATATGATAGTCTTCCAACTTCTCCCAAAATCGTATCTTATAATTGCTTTTTTGGGGCGTTGTGTAAATACTCTTCGTCAAGCCCTTTTGATTGGATTTATATTCCTCTTCCGTTATATACTCATTCTCCATGACATAAAATTCATTAAGTATCTCACAAGGGATATGGCCGTATTCCTTTTTGCGTTTTAAAGACGCAACAATATTTTGGTAAAGGGCTGTTAAATTGAAAGGTGTAATACTGTTTAATTCTGTTGCATTATAATTTTCGACTGTAACCTCGTGAAATGTCTTCGCCTCGAGGTTAAAAAGTTTTTCATTTACTACAGTATCTGGCAACACCTTATCCAAATACAATTGAACATTACTTCGATCAGCATCTGTCGTCAGGTACCCCACCTCATTCCCTTTTTTCAACAAGCGAATACGGCTAGACCTATCGTTTTCCTTAACGAGATCATTCAGTCGATCCGCTAATTTTCTATTATCTATTTCCGTAATCCTAGGAATCTGGAAGAAAGATCTCATTTTTGCATTATAATCTTTAGCGACAATAGAATCTACAAACACACGATAATCAACCAATCTATATTTAGGTTTACCCTTCTTTAACGGAATATAAAACTCTACAATTCCGTCCGAAAAATACTTAAACTGATGATCAAATGTCTCCAGCGAGCGGAAATACCCTTTCAAAACCACGACTTCTTTTGGCTTTGCCGTAACAGTGACTTCTTTTAAGACTTGAGGTCTTGGCTCCAAAAAATATAGTTGTTTACCGTCCAGCGATACCAACGAAAAGGTTTTGGTTTCATAGGAGATATGTTGCACCGTAATTACTAAAGGGAGTTTTTGCCTCTTTACTCCATTATCGAGAAACTGAGTTACACCAGTTTTATCTGTAAATCCAATCAATGTCCCCTTTTCATTGTAAATATTTAATGAGGGAATTGGCAACTTATTCTGAACGCCGACAAACTGTATCTGTGCCTTGCATAATAGTCCAGCAAACAAACAGATTAGAACAACTATAAATTTTATCTTCATATACATTAATGTATTCCTTAAGTCAACCTACTAAAAAGCTACTATATTGGCCATTCCTGTTGCGCAACTAATAATTCCTATACCTATATTTTCATGAGAACGGCTATAAAGTTCACCAATATATGTAAGCCCAATCCATAGATAAAGCCATGTTTTAACCTTAGAAAAACTATTAAGTACCCTAAAACTACCTGAGGAAGCACATATATTGGATAGAGAAACCAAATAGTCGTATTGATAGGCGCAAAGTTTGTAAATGTACAAGCCCAAATGAAATAGCACTTATTGACCCCATAGCTATAATAGAAATAAACCTATCAAGATACTCTTTCAGATGCTTATCTTTCAGAACTTGATAAACTACTATGCTGATCATTATAAAAAATAAGATGATAGTTACAGCCTTCAAATTTACGTGAAATAACAATTTAACTCATATAGGCGGCTACCACTGTTTAAAAACGAACGTTAGATGTAGGCACTCAAAAAGGACAGCACATTTGCTAAGGCGTGTAATGCAATTACCAATAGAATTTTGTTCCATTTACCTTGCGACCTCAAAGCCATATAATAATAGGCAAATACAAATACTGAGATAATAGTTGCTAGGAAATACCAAATATTATAACAACGAAATACGCCAAAAATGATAGCAGCAATCAAGACGCTCATTGAAGCTGAAATCTTCAGCTTGTGCAGCAGCTCTAAAACTAGCACTTGGACCAATAGCGTTTCCAAAATTGGCGCTATCACTACCAATGACACAAAAGCAAATCCCAGTCCCTGTTGCTGATATTCTTCAATATCAGCAAAACCTAGAGATAGACAACCAAAAATATAATATGCGACCCAATTTGTTATTCCTTCGATCAAAAAGAATATAAACAGAAAATATAAGTTCCTACTTCTCGGTATTTCTATTATTTTAAAAATATCTCTCATTTTACACAACTAACACAATTTAATCCCCACCTATCAAGGTACTATACTTCCTTTACCTCAAAAAATAACAATCCTAATCAATTGCCGTCAAGCTATAACCTTTTGCTCTAAGTAACGAGATCAAGCCCTTTTCACCAGACAGGTGTCCAGCTCCCACAGCAATAAAGCAACCCTGGTCTTTGATCAAATTCGGAATAATCGTTGTCCAGTTTATATTCCGCCCTGTCAAGAGCTTTTCTTTCTGTTCGACAGACATCCATGTAGGATCCTCAATCAATGCAGTTAATTCTTTGAGGTTTTCATTTTTATAGGCATTGACCATTTTGGCCGTTAGAGCGGGATATTTATCCAACTGCAATACCCAGTCCATAAATAACTTTGGCGTAATCAAGTCTTTCAATAACCCGAATTGATAATCAGCTGTTTCAAGTTCGCCAATTGTTTTACCCTGAGCGGAGGCCAGAGCCGATAGTTCAATTTCATATGATTTCAACTTTGTTGGATCAGGACAATTAAAGCCTTTCATTGAAAATAAGGAAGCCATTGTTACCGGTGAAACATGATCCAATAATTTAATTGAAAGCTGCTGTGCCAACAAGACGCTATCCATTTTACGCACTTCGCTATCGGTAAAGTTTTTAATAAAACTAGGGTCAGGTACGGCAAATGCCTGTAGGACCTCCATATTTTCAGGTTTTGACAGATCCACTTCAAATACGACTTTCTGGCTCGAATTAAGCGCGTCCAGACATTTTTGTTTGATCTCAAAATCGTCAGGACACAACATGTGGATCGTACCAAACAAATAGGAATCTTGTTTAAGTCCATTTCCCGAGATTTTCCACAGCATCGAATTCCCCTGCGCAAAACCACTAAAAGTGATTATAAAAAAGAGTAATAGAAGAATAAAATGTTTTTTCATCCGTTTAAATTTAAGGTTTTTATTTATTTCTGGTCGCATTAAAACCATCTTCAAATCCTCGAATAAGTTCGCCGACATTAGACAGCAGATAGACACAAAATGCCAGAATAGCTATTATTACCACAAATTTTAAAATTGTTTTAGTTTCCATAATGATTTAGATTTTTGTTACCGTCCCAAAAATAGACATTAAGATATATCTACACCACAACCTGTGGTTGTATTTCAATAAATTTTCTATGGAAAAAAGAGCAACAAAACAGCTTATTACATAAGTAATGAAGAAAATCAAGAGTCTTCTATTACAATGGTGGGGCTAAAGGAATTAGAAGGAAGTTAAGAATTTATCACACAAGTATTTAGGCTAGACTCTCAGATCAAATATCGTTTTATAATCACAAATCCAGAATAATCTATTATTTCATTCATTAATTTTCTCACATTATTCTCATCAACTACTCTTCAATTACCCATAGTACAAGTCAAAACACCATTACTTTCTTTAAACTAGGATAGAAAAAGTAATAGTGTCTTCAAATTATATTTATAGAAGATGCGTTTCTCCTATAAATTTATACCGTAGTTTATTTTTATAGTCTGCGATTCACCATTATTTAATGGTGCTAATTTGTATACGAGCTTTATTTTTTTGATTATGTGCAACCATTGCGCCGATAAGCAACGAAATTAGAAAAATTCCCAAGCCAAATATAATAATCAATTTACGACTTTTTACTAACAACATAATTTCAATATCTTAATTTAAAGCTCAATCCAATGGAATAATTCCTATATTCACAACTTTTTAATAATTCCAATTTCATGTTACACTCCCTTTTTTAAACTTATTTTGAACCATAACGCACGTGTGCATTTCTTTCATATCTGGAAACTGTAAATAAGATAACGCCAAACAAGATACTCCTAATCAGAAGACTTGCAAACCCTCCTTCTATCCCATAATTTCCTCCCAACCAATAATCATTGGTTGGCAAAATAAGACTATACAAACCACTTTTTGTTGTTCCACTCATTGGAAGTGAAAATAACCATTGAATATAATTCCAACCAAAGTGTAATCCAACAGGATAATATATAGATTTTGTATGAATATAAGCATATGCATAAATTATACCACCTAGAAAATGGGAAACAAATGCTGTGGTCGTAAAATGAGAATTTCCTAGATGACATGCAGCAAATAAGACAGCTGAAATTAGTACTGATTTTTTCTTATCAAAAAATCTACGCAACCCGCGAATCAAATAATACCGAAAGACAATCTCTTCAAAAAAAGCTGTACAGATACAAATTAAAAAAATATTAAATTGATCAGACATGGTAATAGTATTGGAGGCTATATCCAAGCCAAACAATAGAAAAAACACAATCAAAATAATACTTGATTGTAAAGTACCAAATATTAAAAGTTCTATTTTCTGTTTCAATAAATCAAAATTAAGACGAACCTAAGTAGCAAAGTACTTAGGTTCTTACGTAAAATAGTTTTTATTTTCAAAGCACTAAATTACCCATGAATTGCTGTAGGGCCACCAATGGATCCATCTAGATCTCTCTGTTGAGCCTGAAAAAATCGACCTAAAACCCAAAAAAAAGCTTCTGTCATACCATCTCCACCGTTTACTTCAATAATCTCAGAATTAGTCAATTCTGTTAGTTCTATTTTGTTCATAAATTTACAAGTTTATAAAGCTTCACCATTTATTCCTCTTTCAAATGCAGCAACGTTTTGTCTCCAATCAGCAACGACATTATATAAAAATGTCCCCAAAGCAGCTTGCCACCATCCCCCATCAACTACTTCCATTTCTTTCGCATCCATTTCCTGAACACCGAAACCTTTTAAATCTAATGTATTCATTTTTTTGATTTATAAAAAATTACTTCCTACTCTATTCTTAGCCTTTTCGGATTCCTGCTTTATTGATCAACACTACTAAATTACTTTTGCTCAATGCACAAAAAAAGCATTCAGAAAATGATTTGAAATAAAATTATCACCCGCATTTGCTTGCCTCATCTGATTTAAATCCAGCAAATGAATATTTTCCTGCTGAACCTCTACCTTGATTTGGATTGAATAGTCTTTTTCATAGTAATACGTATTAAGCGATCTATCAAAAGTAATTGGAGCACCAATATCTCTAAGATATTCAATAATACGGGCCAATCGTGACACAGAAAGCCCGAGGCGGACTGCTAGTTCTGACTGTGTTCCCGTCCGTCTCTGGCGGATCAACTTGTCCAACAAATTAATCCGGTCTATATATTGGAATAGCTTCATAATGATTTTAATTTATCGATCCATAAATCTGATAGCGCAGCATGAGCTGATTGAACACTACAGTATATTTGCTGCGGATCGTTTCCGACTCCGCTTTAATCAAATTACTTTTACTCGTATTGACATCATAGATCGATGCCTTGCCCGCTTCAAAACTCCGCAGGGTGTAACCTAGAGATTGCGCTGTTGCCGTGCTCGCTTCTACCGCAATACCATATTGCTTTCTGTTCTCCTCCAGTTCAAGCAATAGCCTATCTAAGATCTGCTGCTGAGCAAACTTTTCATTATCAATCGCCAATTGTATATTTTGCTGGTTCAAGTCGATCTGCTTCAACTGACGTTTAGTCTTGCTTTTGTTGAAGATGGGCACCGAAACCGTCACAGCGAGCTGCTGGGCAAAGTTGTCTTTACTCTGTACAAAAAAAGATCGCGTATTGTCCGCTTTAAAAGCATTGAAATAGGTGCTCCCCAAACCAGCGGATCCTTTTACCGTCGGAAATAACGCTGCTTTAACCAACTTGGACTCGACCTCAAGTCCAACAGCTTGACTTCGAAGCTTAGCAAATACCGGATTATGCACAAAAGCTTCTTCCCGCAGGCTTGATGAATCCGAAAAAGCATGCCCTT
Source organism: Sphingobacterium sp. UGAL515B_05 (assembly GCF_033097525.1). Lineage (NCBI taxonomy): Bacteria > Pseudomonadati > Bacteroidota > Sphingobacteriia > Sphingobacteriales > Sphingobacteriaceae > Sphingobacterium > Sphingobacterium sp. UGAL515B_05. The sequence continues at coordinate 790,957 of NZ_CP109907.1, forward strand.
GCAGGAGATCATTCTCCACTACTGGGACAGCCAGTTCTAAGTTACTATAGTCCGGATAGTTCATCAGCTGGGCTAACTTAAGCAAGGACTGTCGCCGATCTTTGTGATACTGTTGGTATTGCTGTTTCTCTCGCGCCAGATTGGCTTTTGCTTCGGCAACTACCGACACAGCTGTTGCCCCTACCGCCGTACTTTTCTCGGCTTTATCCAGTAACTGCTGTGAAAATTGCATGGCCGAATCCTGTGAGACCAATAGTGCCTGAGCCAGCAATGTCTGCAGATAGGCTTCCATCAGCTGAACAGTAAGATTCCTTTTCAATATCTCCTTTTCGACACGTTCCTGTTCCGCTTCAGAAGCCGCTTTCTTGGCTTGGTTTCGAAAATAGTTATATTGATATAGGGTCAGTTCCGCATTGATCCCCATGTTGCTATTCAGATTGTCATTGCGCCGAATCGTACCAAACACATCCTGTGATGATCCAAAAGTGGTATACCCATTTGCATAGCCATTCACACTTGGCAAGCGTTCCCGCAATGCCATTTGCTGATCCAGCACTTTTATCTCAGCCTTGATATCCTGCTGTTTTATCGGTAGATTATGAGTCACTGCATAATCAATACAATCCCGTAAAGTCCAGGCTCGTTGCGCCAGTACATTCGTAGATAACAGTACCGCTAAATAAATAAACCAGCACTTTATCCTACATCTTTGATAATTTTTCATCATTGAATAAAAAACAACAGTTAGTTTAACACGATCGATTGCTTTTTCCACATATCCTTATAAGCAGACTCTTGGGTTAATAATTCCTCATGTTCGCCCTGTTCGATAAGTACTCCATCTTTAAGCACCATAATGGTATCGGCCTCAGCGATCGTACTCAGCCGATGTGCAATCACAATCATTGTCTTACCCGAATCTTTAAAGCGACGGAATGCTCGCTGGATTACCTGTTCTGTTGAAGTATCCAAAGCCGAAGTCGCTTCGTCTAAAATGAGAATATCCGGATTGCGGTATAATGCTCGTGCAATGGCAATTCGTTGTCGCTGTCCACCGGATAGCATGGATCCATTTTCACCAAGCTGGGTTTCAAAACCAGCTGGAAGCTTTTCAATAAAAGACATCATGTCCAATTCATTGACTACCTGCAACAGCCGCTGAAAATTGGGAACATCCTCTCCGACGGCAATATTACTAACGACGTTACCCGAAAAAAGATCAATCTGCTGGGGCACAATGGCAATGCGTTCCCGAAGGGAACTCTTCGAAATATAGTTCAAATCGTATTGACCGATAGAAATCTTGCCCTCCTGTAGTCGATACAACTGCTGAATAAGCGCTCCTAGCGTAGTCTTCCCGCTTCCACTCTCCCCGATCACGGCCGTCATCTTGCCTTGTTGTATCCGGCAACTAAAATTTCGGAATACCTCTACCCGTGATCCGTAAGAAAAACGTATATTATCAAAGACGATATCCCCAACCAGATCCGAAGTAAGCTGTAATTTCTCTTCTGATTCTTCACGCTCCAGATCCATAATTTCAAACAAGCGATCTGCTGCAATCAATGCATTTTGCAGTGTCTTATTCATGCCGATCAATTGTGTCACCGGCCCAGTAAAATAACCGATCAAGGCGTAAAATGAGAGTAGTTCTCCCGGCGTGATCGTACGTTCGATCACATAGTATGAACCGGCCCATAAGAGGATAATGGTAAATAACCGCGACAATAACTCGCCAGAGGTGCTGGAAAACAAGCCATTCATCACCGAAGCATAAATGGTTTTCAATAAATGCGAAAACCGATTGTCTGTACCGCTATTAAAATAAGTTTCAATCCCAAACTGCTTGATGGTCTTGACCGAATTGAGCGATTCGACCAGATGAGATTCCAGTTCGGCCCCTTCTTCCATCATCCGGCGCTCTACTTTTTTGTTCAGTTTATTGGAAAGCCAATAGACCCCTAGATAAAAAGGGATAACGAGCAGTATGATCAAGGCCAGTTTCCAGAAATAGGTAAACATAAGCGCGAAGGAAAAGATCACAATCAGCAAATTGACGACAGCCTGTATAGCTATATCATTAATAAAAGCACGAATTTTGACTGCATCGTTAACCCGCGATATAATCTCGCCCACTTTCATTGTATCAAAGAAGCGTTGCGGGAGACTCAGCAAATGTTTATAATAACCTAAAATCAGATATTTATCAATCCTTTGCCCCGTTTGCAAGACCATGACACTTTTCAATGTACCAATGAGCAACTGAAAAATCAGAATGACCAACATACCGATCGAAAGAAGGTTCAATAAGCGCACATTGCCATCGACCAGTACATAATCGGTAATTTTCTCAATGTAAAACGATGTTGAAAGCCCCAGTAGCGTATACACAGCAGCTCCCACCAATGCCTGAACGATCACCGAGCGATGGGGCCGGATCAGATTCCAGAATCGCTTGTAAACAGCGATCTTCTCATTTTTCTGTTCAAAATATTCATTGGGTTCCATTAAGATCAACACCCCAGTCCAAATCTTCTGAAAGGCCTCAAAGTTATATTTTTCCACTTTTCCGAAGCCAGGATCCATCACCGTGATTTTATCCTTTTCCACCTGATAGATTACCACATAGTGTTGGAGCTGCTCTTTGAGCACAACATGGGCAATTGCTGGTAAAGGTATCTGCGGAATGGCATCTATAGCGCCCTTGACACCTTTGGCATTAAAACCCATTTGTTGCAGTCCTTGAACCATACCTAATACATTGGTACCACGCGTATCGGTGTGACAGAATTGTCTGATCTTGGCAATAGGAATATGTGTACCATAATAGCCCGCAATAGATGCCAGACAGGCCGCCCCACAGTCACGGATATCGTGCTGCTTAATGCAAACAGGAGATTTTTTCATTACAAATTTACTGTTGTCAGATAATAAAGAAGTTTTATAATGCGCTCGTCTTAGCGCCAAGATTTGGATTGAACAGATCGTCGGCCCGATCGAACAGGAGCTGCCATAACGTACGGTCTAAGAGGTAAAACCGCGCGTTGAATGTATTTCCCTTTCCTACAAAGGCCTGATTCCCATTGGGAAGACTCAGAAAGTTTTTATCGAGGTGACATCTGACCCTAAAATAAGATCCTTTTTGTTGGTCGCTTACCAGATTGTAGTCAATATCATGCACTGTCCCAGAAAGAAATCCCCATTGGTTATAATTATACGTATCCATCTGGAATTTGACCGATTGATCCTTTTTGATATAGCCGATGGATTTGGCTGGCACCAAACATTCGGCTATAAGCTGATCCTCCGGTGAAATTTCCAGAATATCCTGTCCTTGTACGAGCTGTCCCCCTTTTTGATACCCTTTAAAATTGACCACCGTCCCAGTTATAGGCGCACGAACAATATAGTTTTGACCATCAATCAAGATTGACTTCTTCTCGGAGGACAATGATTGAGATTTCTGTCGCAGTTCGACCAACTTAGCGCTCCATTGCGCCATCTGCTGCTTGCGTATCGTCAAAAACTGATTTTCAAGTTGCTCAAAAGCATATTGTGTTTTATCGAGTTCCGCTTGGGACACCACCCCTTGGCTGAATAGCTGATTATTTCGGTCCAGTTCACGACGTGCTAAGGTAAGCTGCGACTGTATTTCGGACATACGTTGTTCCATGGACAGATATTCCAGTTGATATTGTCCACCTTGCAGACTTTTTGCCCTACCATCAAGAATAAGTTTTAGATCAGCGATTTGTCTCGCATAGTCATCTGTTAAACCCTTATTCAGGGACAGTTTATTTTCCAGATCTTCGGAAACAACGATCAGTAGTGTATCCCCCTGTTTTACCTGCTGATTGTTCCCCACAACACGGTTGTCAATAATACGGCCACTGACCAAGGATAGCATCTTTGTGTTCTCCATTGCAGGCCTGACAATTCCCTGTGCCGAAATTGAAATAGGCACTTTGATAAACGGTAATAATATCAACCCTATAATTATAGCCACTATCAGCAGTAAGTATATGATATTTGTTCTTTTCATCTTGGTTTTTAATCAATATCCAAAAATGTATATTACATTTTTGATCCACCACAACCTGAGGTTGTATTTTAAAATTTATTAATTAACTTACAACGCAAATTAATAGTGGTTAATGAAATTTTTCGACATATTCCCAACTTTCGCCGAAGCCCCCTATTCCTATATTGTCGTACCGATTATATTGATATGCAGCATAATTGGATTTTATAACAAATCGTTTTTCCACGCGCTGATCCTGCACCCCTACGAAATAGCAAGAGGTAAGCGTATTCATACTTTGCTTACCTCTGCATTAATTCACCGGAATTGGATTCATTTGCTGTTTAATTGTATTGTGATTTTTGGATTGGGATATGATACATTTGGTAATTTAAAGCAAGAATCTGGGATTACCATCACATCGCTAGTCACCCCATTGCTATTTATCATGATGATTATACTTCCAAATTTATTCCAATATCTACAAGAAAAAGGCAATTTCATCCACACGTCTATCGGCGCATCTAACCTCACATTTGGCTTATTTGGATTCAGTTTTTTGTATTTTCCTTTACAACCAACACATAGTTTCATTATTCCTTTTATTAACAATAGTGCTCAGTACTGGCTGGCTGTTTTGCTTTTATTATTTTTTTTATTAAAAATTCCTAAAAGTAAAATCAACAAAAGATTACACCTTTTAGCCTATCTGACCGGATCACTTTTAGCAATAATCGTTCGGCCTCAATCCTTTCTTGAAATTCAAACTGTTTTCAAAATTTTCCTTTAACCTAATAGACCTGTTTTTAGCCATTCCCAAAAATTAGTTCTCTTCTCATCCTTCCTTTCCGACCCCCCACCTCCAATTTCTAACACTTCATTTGCATCTAACTCGCTTACATTAATTTCTCCCAATTTTTTTTCCATAATATTTTGATTTTTATTTCCTCAAAATTCATGGAAAAGTGGCTTAGCCACCACAACCTAGGGTTATAGACTATAACTAGAAGTTTTAACATCAAAAAACTTCACAACTATAAGTTATATTTATTAAATTAGGATTTCTAAATTTTGGTATTGAAAAGAATGGCAAGAGAGGAAATCGGAACAATTATTAGACAGAAAAGAGAAAGTCTCAAGATATCGCAAGAAGCCGTTGCATTCGTTTTGGAGATATCACAGGCTGCCTATTCAAAAATAGAACGCAATGAGACGAAGCTAAAGGTAGAGCAGGTTTACAAGATTGCCGAATATTTTGGTATTACCATCTATGAGCTTTTACCACCTGCTTTAGCCAGTGACATAACAGGAGAAAATATCTTTGGCCTAATCTATCATTATAGCAAACTTCTTGCAAAGAAAATAATTGCCTTATTTCAAGGGAAACGATCTCAAGGTGAAGTCTAATCCTTAATTACACTTCGCCTTATTTTTTAATAGACTTCAACACCTTATCCAATACTGGATCTTTCCCCTTGACAACATCATCAACACTCCGTACGACAGGAACATCCGGCATGACACCCCTTCCCTCTTCTGATACTTGATAATAAGGTTTGACATCCATTAAGCCAAAACGCCAACGCAGATGGGAGTTTGGAAGTTTCAGCACAGGAAGAGATCCGGCAACTGTTCCATTGGCAGCCCCACCAGTTTCCTCCCCCACAAAAACAGCCCGCTTCCCAACTTTTAGATTTGTAGCAATTAAACTCGCTGCAGAAAAAGTCCCGCCATCAATCAGTACAAATAAATCACCGCGATAGCGACTGCCTTTTGATTTTTCGACTTTACTTCCTGTAAGATGGGTATAATTTATCCCATCTTTGGAAAAGCTCTTTGTCCAGGATACTACAGCACTTGGTATAATAAATGGTGATAAAATGGGATAAGACCAGCCCGGCAACCCTTTTACCTGATAAAACGGCAAGTTGAATTTTGAGGTGATAACTGCTGGCTGAACAAATTGGAATTTATCCTCTTCCACTAAGTAACTGTATAGTTCACGGACATCGGACAAACGTCCGCCCAAATTGCCACGAAGATCCAAGATCAGGTATTGGACCGAATTAAGCTTAAGCCGATCAAAAATCCTTCTATAGGCTTCTTTTGGACGCCCGTACGAAAAATCAACCACCTTCAGTAAAGCAACGCTGCTATCGCCTTTGACAGGAAAAGAGAGCTGTTTACTCATCCTTTTTAGATTGGCATTATACCCAAAGATTTTACGCTGCTTTTTTAGATCACTTTTCTTCTGATCAGGTTGGCCTACTTTTTTCACAGCCTTGGTCGTTACCCCCGATTTAGCCTTTGTATCGACACTGTCAAACCTTCTGACCACAGTCCGCTGATATGTACTATCGGCGCAAGAAAACAAAACCGAAATAGAATCTTTATACCCCAGTTCCAATTGGTAATACCGCGGTAATAAACGCTCAAAAGCCTGATCTATAAATGTCGTATTATAGCCATCCGACGTAAAGGTTGGACGATATTTTGTATATAAATGTTGTGGTTGTATCCCCTCAATGGCAAGAATTTTAGAGCCTGGGAGCAAGCTTGAATCTAACGTCCCATTTTTTGAGAGATAGAGTGTGTTTTCTTGCCAATGAAAGCCCAGTTGTGAAAAGGGCCCCTTACTTTTTTGATAACGGACTTTATCCTTACCTTTTGCATCAAATTTGGAAATAAGAGGACTCAGCGTCATATGCCCCTGCCGAACCTGGGCCAGTACAGATGCTAATGCCAGCTGAAACTGATTGGGCAATAAGGGTTGGCGGATCGCCCTACGAAGGCTGTCGAACTTAACCTTTAACTGATCTTCCCGCACATACAGAAACAGGTCTGGATGCATTTTCCATAAGTTATGCTCGACATAGTTGATATCTTGCTGCATAGCTTCCACCGCCAGGGGAGTTTCGATAAATCGATTGTACTTCTCGACATTTGCACAGCTCAGCAATGTCAGCACATACACCAATACGAATAGATAAATAGTTGGCCTTTTCATTTGCAGTAAGATACAAAAAAAGCCTTCCAATTTTCATGAAAAGCTTTTCTCTATCGTTAATTACTAATCTTACTCTTTTTCTACTTGCATGTAGTTTAATTCAAGTGGCGTCTTACGACCGAAGACTTTCACCATCACGATTAATTTCTTTTTATCTTCGTGGACTTCTTCGATCTCTCCAGTAAATCCGTTGAAAGGACCATCATTTACTTTCACTGTTTCACCCACATAGTAAGGAACGTTAATGGTTTCACCTTGTTCGGCCATTTCATCCACTTTACCTAGGATACGATTTACTTCTGCTTGGCGCAAAGGAACCGCATTACCAGCTTTATCGCCCAAGAAACCAATTACGCTATTGATATTTTTGATGATGTGCTCTAACTCACCGTCAAGAGCTGCTTCTAATAATACATAACCAGGATAATAGTTACGTTCTTTAGCAACTTTCTTACCATCGCGCATCAAGTAGTATTTTTCCATTGGAATCAACACTTGAGGAATCAAGTGTTCAATACCTAAACGGCTAACTTCGGCATCAATATATTGCTTTACTTTCTTTTCTTTACCACTTACAGCACGAACTACGTACCACTTTAAACCTTGATCTGCCATAAATAAATACGATTGAAAAATTAAGAAGCAATACCGTACAAGAATTCTAACCCTACACTTGAAGCTTTATCCATTACAAAGACAACCAATGCAATAAGAAGAGAAGCAACAAGCACAATAACAGCTGAACTTTGTAACTGAGACCATGTAGGCCAAGTCACTTTCTCAGTGATCTCTACATAAGAGTCTTTAAAAAAATCAAGTACTTTTGCCATTTTAGTTTATCTGTTTTTATAAGCACGGGCACCAGGACTCGAACCCAGACCAAAGGTTTTGGAGACCTTCGTTCTACCTTTAAACTATGCCCGTGTATTTCTTATTTTGTGATGCAAATATAGTGTTTTAAACCACTTTCTGCAAATCTTTTTTCACTTTTTTTTATTCTATTCCGATAAATCGCTTATCGAAAAAATAAGCTAATCAACCTCAGTCGATTAGCTTATTCTATGTGATTCTAAATCTTTATTAAAGACTAGATAATTTCAGTTACCTGACCAGCACCTACTGTACGACCACCCTCACGGATAGCGAAACGTAGACCTTTTTCCATTGCAATAGCAGAAATTAATTTCACGCTGATTGTAACGTTATCACCTGGCATAACCATTTCAGTACCTTCTGGTAAAGAGATCTCTCCAGTTACGTCAGTTGTACGGAAATAGAATTGAGGACGGTATTTGTTGAAGAATGGAGTGTGACGACCACCTTCAGCTTTTGACAATACGTAAACCTCAGCTTTGAAATGATCGTGAGGAGTTACTGAACCTGGTTTACAGATAACCATACCACGTTTGATATCAGTTTTCTCAATACCACGTAACAATAAACCTACGTTATCACCAGCCTCACCGTAATCTAAGATTTTACGGAACATCTCAACACCTGTTACTGTAGATTTCAAGTTCTCAGCACCCATACCTAAGATCTCAACTGGATCACCAGAGTTGATTACACCTCTTTCGATACGACCTGTAGCAACTGTACCACGACCTGTGATCGAGAATACGTCTTCTACTGGCATCAAGAAAGGTAAGTCAGTCAAACGTGGAGGAATTGGAATGTAGTTATCTACAGCATCCATTAATTCCATGATTTTCTCAACCCACTCAGGCTCACCGTTCAATGCACCTAAAGCAGAACCTTTGATTACAGGGATATCATCACCAGGGAATTCGTAGAATGATAATAACTCACGAACTTCCATTTCAACTAAGTCTAACAACTCAGGGTCATCAACTAAGTCAGTTTTGTTCATGAATACTACTAACGCAGGAACACCTACTTGGCGAGCCAACAAGATGTGCTCACGAGTTTGAGGCATAGGACCATCAGTCGCAGCAACTACGATGATAGCACCGTCCATTTGAGCAGCACCAGTTACCATGTTCTTAACGTAGTCAGCGTGACCTGGACAGTCAACGTGTGCATAGTGACGGTTAGCTGTAGAATATTCTACGTGTGCAGTATTGATTGTGATACCACGCTCTTTTTCTTCAGGAGCAGAGTCAATTGAATCAAATGAACGAGCTTCTGACAAACCTTTATCAGCCAATACTTTAGTGATAGCAGCTGTAGTTGTAGTTTTACCGTGGTCAACGTGACCGATAGTACCAATGTTTAAGTGTGGTTTACTACGGTCAAATTTCTCTTTTGCCATGTTTATGCGAATTAGTAATTATAAATTATTTCTATTTGTTATATACTCTTGCTTAACTTTTACACAAGTACGAGCCAAAGATGGGATTTGAACCCACGACCTCTTCCTTACCAAGGAAGTGCTCTACCCCTGAGCTACTTCGGCTTACTAAAAAACCTTATTTACGTATTAATGCCCCCACCTTTAGATACATTATTATCAAAGAAGATAGAGACTAAATTTAATACTTGAAAAATTTGAGCGGAAGACGAGGTTCGAACTCGCGACCTATAGCTTGGAAGGCTATCGCTCTACCAACTGAGCTACTTCCGCTTAATAATTAGAAACTAGAGTAAATCTAACACCCTAATTAAAATAAAGTGTGGAGGGAGAAGGATTCGAACCTTCGAAGCCGAAGCAACGGATTTACAGTCCGTCCCATTTGACCGCTCTGGAACCCCTCCAGACCTGTAACTTTCGTTACATTTAGAGCCTCTTATCGGAATCGAACCAATGACCTACTGATTACAAGTCAGTTGCTCTACCAGCTGAGCTAAAGAGGCTTCTAATATCTTTATTTAAACTTACATTCTATCAACGTCTGACCAAGTATCTCTACCTTTTCAGCGAGTGCAAATATCGAATTTACTTTTGATTTCTGCAAGTTTATTTTTTATTTTTTTCATTTAAAGAACTAAGCAAACTTTCGTTGTTTTGAACCGTTGTTCCCTTGTTTGCTGATGCAAAGATAGACACAAAACTCACTTTACAAAAATATTTATCAAAAAAAAACGACAGTTTTTGGCAATTATACTGATATGCAGCACAATAATTTTTGATTGCATATTTACCTGTTTTGGTTATTTGGCTAATATACTATCTTTGGGCATGCAAATTTTACCGCAATCACTTTCAAAACTTACCCGATACTCTGTACTATTTACGGTACTTTTAATGGGATCGGCCGAATTGAAAGCTCAAAATATTATTCAAAAATTGAGTAAAAAATTTCTTTCTTCCGAAAGGGATTCTACACGTTCCGGTAGTTTTATGGTTTTACCGGCCGTTGGTTATGCGCAGGAAACGGGTGTAGAATACGGCCTGGCCAGCGCGTATAACTTTTATCTGGACAAATCTGATCCCAAAATCCGCACCTCCACCGTCATGGCCATGGGAACCTTTACATCCAATAGCCAGTCCAACTTCAAACTACAGACCGATCTCTGGACTAAAAACAACGACTACCATCTAATAAGTGAAATACGCTACCGTAATTGGCCCTTCAACTATTATGGCATCGGTATGGACACCTGGAAAGCGGATGAGGAACGCGTTGATCAAAAATTATTTCGCGTCAAACTCGAAGCTGAGAAAAAAATCAGCAACTTCCTTTATTCGGGTGTCAACATTCAATACGATAACTTCACCATTCGAAGCGATAGTGCCGATCGCATTTTCAACCATTCCGATCTGATTGGAAAGCGTGGCGGACAACAGCTACTCGTAGGTCTTTCGCAATTGTTTGACAATAGGGACAACGTTTCTTATACAACAAAGGGGTATTATGCAAAATTGCGGCTGGCCTATGCCCCAAAGTTATGGACAAGTACTGATTTTACGGGGGCAAACCTCGATGTGGATCTCCGTGGCTTTATTCCCCTGCACAACCAAGTCACATTGGCCCTGCAAGGAATCTTTCGTTCCACATTTGGAAAAACTGTCCCATTTTACAATTACCGTGAGCTCGGTGGAGACATGATGATGCGCGGTTATTACCTCGGACGTTATCGAGACAAGAATTATCTTGCCTCACAGGCTGAACTGCGCTATCGCTTTCATCCACGCTTTGGTATCGTTGGATTTTCAGGACTCGGATCCACCTTTTCCAAGGAAAATAGCAGCCGATATGTCGCAAGTTACGGTGGTGGTTTACGTTACTTCTTTAGCCTCGAACACAATAGCAGCATACGCTTTGATTATTCTTTTGGTGAACAAAGACCCGGAGAAAAACGGCAGTCGGGTTTTTATCTGTCCTTAAGTGAAGCTTTTTAACGAACAAGAGCATCCATAAATTTATGGGTGCTCTTGTTTATTCTCGTCTAATGAGATCCACCTGTTCCTTTTTCCCTCCTTATCCAATATTGCAAGCATTAAATAATATTTTAGGTCTAAAAGGCGCAGTGGCTGGATGTCTGATCGCTCACCAAGCATTAGCAACAACAGCAGCCTAAAACCGAATCAGAAAATTCTCTTTTCGCTGTTCTTTCCTAAAGAAAACCAGACCAACGCGATATAAATCGATCGTAACCACCACGCGATCATCTTTTTTAATCTTATCCCAATAGGCCTCCCTCTTCTCCGACTGATGAGGTTCGTTTATGATGAATAGATCTCTATCGCCAACATTTCCCAAAAAATTCAGGTCAAGATCTTCCCGATCAATATAATAAATATGTCGATAGGCATAACTTCCACATTGCTGCTGCAGGAGATTAGCATAGCTTTCCTGAGGCCGATCGGCCCAATAGTTAAAATTGTCGTAAGCAAATGTTCTTAATAATCGATCCATTAATGCGTACTTTTTTTGTTCTACCTTGCTTTTGTTTTGAATAGTTGCTGGTAACTCTGAAGCGCTCGCTTTGGATGTCTTTTGATAGATCACTTCGTCTACCAATTTATAAACAAAAGGAGAATGGGTCCCATGGCGACTATGGGATACAAAATAATGCCGCCAATACTTAAGCATGTAGTTCATTTCGCTGCAAACATCGCTAAATTTTATGATTTTTCACATGGAACATCACGCTTTATTTGCTCGACCGACGTGATTACTAAAACAAGAAAGAAGTTTTGTTACCGGACAAAAAAATGTTAAAACTGGAGGACAAAAACACTCCCCTGCCCTTCGGTACTGTTAAGAAAAATGGTCCCTTTGTGCAAGAGCATAATTTGCTTACTTAAAGTCAATCCCACACCTGTCCCCGTTTTCTTCGTTGTAAAAAATGGTGTAAAGATCTGCTCCTGAAGATCAGCAGGAATTCCTGCCCCATTATCTTCAATCCGAATCTGCACCCTACCATCTATCTCTAGCGCAGATAAGCTAATGTAAGCCTCTTCCCTATGTTTAACCGCATCGATGGCATTCAACATTAAGTTAATAATAACCTGTTCGATCAAGTTAACATCCGCAGACAGCACTAATCGGGTATTTTTCAGAATAATATCAACATCAATATTTTTTTGGATCAGTGTAGGCTCAAGCAATTGATAGATATGCTCAAACAGCGGTGCAATCTGAATGGGTGCAAGCTGAGGTTGATCCACTTTATTTATCATGCGATAACTTTTGGCAAAATGCAATAGCCCCTCACTTCGGCGCTTGATGGTAGAAATACCAATTTTCAGATCTTCTATATCCTCATGTCCTTTAAAGTGATCCAAACGTCCATTCAAAGTTTCGGCAAGTGAACTGATAGGCGCAATGGAATTCATAATTTCATGTGTAAGCACGCGCAACAATTTGTGCCAGGCCTTTGTCTCCGTTTCATCGATTGCTTCGTTGATATTTTGGTAAACAACAATCCTAAATACAGCATCCTGGGTCTCAAAGCTTGAACTTTGGATCAATAATTTAATTTTCCCTTTACTCGACTGAACCGACTCCATTTGCTGCTGTCCATTTTCAAGTAGCATGGTCTTTTCATATAGATCGCTGTTTTTTTTCTTTAACCCAGCTATATTCCCGAGATGCGGTAGATGGAAAAGCTGTTTAAATGCATCGTTCACCCACATGACCTTGCCGCTATCTCTTTCGTAAAATATGATAGCAGAATTCAGCATATTGATCACACGATCCAGGTATTGATGTTGAATTTCCTGTTTGATACTGATCTCCTTATAGGTTTCGTTGATTTGATTAAAGGCAAGGAAAAGCTTTCCCTCTACTGATTTGGTATTTTTCACTAAAAACCGCCTCGTAAAATCGCGGTATTTGACCGCCTCGGAAAATTCTATCAATTGCCTCGTTAAAAAATTATATTGTGCATATAAATTAAAACCGAGATAAAGCATGACACAGAAGATCAAAGCCGCCTGTACGTATTCACGTCTTAATAGCAAGTAAGCACTCACAAAAGCTGCTACCAACAGTAAGATAATTTTGATTCCGTTTAGGATTTTTCCGTGTCTCATGGACTAAATATCATATTTCTCCAAACGTCTATAAAGTGCTGCCCGCGTGAGCCCCAATTCTTTTGCTGCTTTACTGATATTTCCATTGTAACGCTCAATCGCTGATTTGATCGCTTTACGTTCCAATTCTTCCAAATTTTGACTGCTGGGGCTAGATTCGGTGACGCGGTTATCGACTTGCTGCTCAATTGGTGAGAAAAAGAGGTCATTTCCGGCAATACTAAGCTGATCAGCCATAATAACTGCGCGCTCGATGCTGTATTGGAGTTCCCGCACGTTACCAGGGAAATGATAGGCAAACATTTTTTTTACTGCATCCGACTCAAAACCTTCTATCCGTTTATTATATTTTTTCGAATAGATATCGAGAAAATGTTCAGCCAAAAGTTTGATATCCTCCCCGCGTTCACGCAAGGGCGGTACTTGAATCTCCACGGTATTGATTCGATAAATTAAGTCTTTTCGAAAACGGCTTTCATCTGCAAGCTGCTTTAACGGCACATTGGTCGCCGAGATTAAGCGTATATCCACCGGGATAGGTTGATAGGACCCCAACGGTGTAACCTGTCTATTCTGCAATACGGTTAACAACTTGGCTTGTTGCTGCAGGGAGATATTGCCAATTTCATCTAAGAACAGTGTCCCTCCGTTTGCCGCTTCGAATCGCCCCTGACGATCTTCACGCGCATCTGTAAATGCGCCCTTTTTATAGCCAAAAAGTTCACTTTCAAACAATGTTTCTGTCAATGCTCCCACGTCAACCTTGACATAAGTCCGGTCCGAACGTAGCGATCTTCGCTGAATGGCTTGAGCAATCAGATCTTTACCGGTTCCATTTTCTCCTAATATTAATATATTGGCATCTGTAGGGGCAATTTTCTCCAATTTATATTGCAGTTCATCCATCACGATGGAATTACCAATCATATCAGGACTGTGTGTACTGCTGAGCAAGGAGCTTTTACTTTTCTTTTCTTTATTTTTTGATTCCGCGAGGGCGCTTTCGATCGTTGCAAGCAACTGCTCATTTTCCCAAGGCTTCACCACAAAATCCGAAGCTCCCTGCTTCAATGATTTTACGGCCAGATCAACAGCTCCATAAGCTGTTATCATAATAACATGTACCTGTGGGAACTTTTCTTTAATTCGAGACAACCAATACAAGCCCTCATTACCGGTATTAATCGTACTTTTAAAATTCATATCTAAAAGCACTAGATCATAGGCGGTCTTCTCCAGGTGTGCAATAAGATTCTCTGGATTAGGTTCAACTTGAATATGACTAACTTTAGGTTTAAGCAAGATTCTTGCCGCAGTTAATAAATCCTGGTCATCATCAACGACTAAAATAGATGCTTTTTTCATACTTCCTGACTTCATTGAAGATACTAAGATAACTATAAATTCAACGAGCCTGCGTAATAATCATTGATATATTTTTGCAGCAGCCATTCGTATTGTTTTACCAACAATTGAATCTGGCTGTTATCGTATTTATTTTTCGCGGTCAAAAATATAACTGAATTACTATTTCCTAATTCGAAAACGACTTTGGCAATGCGAAAAGATTCGGCGTAATTTTCATTTTGACTACGCAATTGTGTAATCATATTGCTTGCGTTCTGTAAGTTAAAAACGGCATTGGACGTCGCAGCTCGTAAAATATTTTGTTGAATCTCTTTTTGAAATTTAGCAGCTTGTAGATCTAATTTTGCCAGGCGGACGTTGTTGTATACCTGCAAATGATTAAAAATGGGAATTGAGAGATTTAAAGAAATAGACTTTCCGACGTTATTACGCATTTGGGACCAATACGTTCCTTGAATACCCAATTTAGAATAATTGGATCCTAAACCAGCTCTCAGACTCAAAGACGGATAATAGTATGACTTTGCGATCTTGATATCGCGTTCCGCCACTTTGATTCGATAATCCAACGCCTGTATATCCGGCAATTGACCAACAGCCATTTCATACAACTGTTTTGCATCCAACCGCTGCCCGCTCTCTTTTATTCCCAGATTATCCAATTCGCCCAATTGATTTTCATCCATATTTAATAGGACCGCGAGTTTCACTCGGCTATTGTATAATAACTGCCTATTATTTTCAATCGTATTGATATCATTTGCCAGTTGTCCTTTCAAATCGAAGTAATCTCCGGGATTAATCGCGCCTTCCTTATGCATACTCTCCGCTCGGCGAACCTGTTCTCGGGTTACCTCAGTCTGCATTTCGGACTGCCGCAATATATCCTGAGCAGTCAAACTTTGGATATAAGCAGTAATAACATCCAGTTTTAAGGCATTAATCTGCGTATCAAAAGTCAATTTACCTGCGGTCTTTGCGTCGGCACGCATCCGTATCTCGTGAAATAAGCGAAACCCTCTAAATATTGGCAGACTTGCGTCCAAAGAAAAATTCCCAGTTGAATTGTTTGATGAAATATATTGAAGGGTAGAATTATCCTGAGATCTTCCTGATGTCAGACTATGCTGTAGGCTTGCATCTACATCGGGCAATCTATTCGCTTTAGCCTGGGCTAAATTCACCTCCGCACGCTTCACATCGAGTTCATTCTGCAATAAGGTTGGATTGGCCTTTATTGCCAACTGGATACACTCAGCTAAGCTCCGCTTGGCAATTTGCTTATCGTCGGTTCTTGTTACTGTTGTTTGCGCCACTTTTTCCGGTAGCCGCTGCTCCATCTGCTGCGCCTCCGTCTTGGCATAACTCAATAAAAAGCATAATGTAGTATATATATAGACTCTCTTCATATCCATTTTTTATTTTCTTGCTGACCATCGCCATGCCAAACAACAAAAACATTAAATATCAGATAGATACAAAAACCATATTTTCAAAAATGTTCGTTAATGAACAGTCGGTGTGCGTAGTTGGACAATTAAAATCTACAAGTGTATAAATAGGAACATGATGAAGATCAAGTTCACCATTTATTCGTTTATTCTATGGATATTCCTCGGTGTTTCTTCGGTATTTCTTCGCTTACAACCGAAGAAGTACCGAAGAAGCACCGAACAAGCTCCGAACAAGCACCGAGTAATCTACGAATACAATAGCTATTAATTAGTTAAAAATGGCGGTATACATCGCTTTGTCCTATACTTAAATAGATCAAAATCCTGACTTTTGAACAAACTGTTTTTGCCAATCTTTGGGATCAATCGGGTAAATAGTGACATTATTTCTACCTGTTGTTAAGTAGACAGAATAACGTTTGCTCCACCGGAACTAATGTGCCTCACCACAACTGAGATTATATTTGATCAAAGCGCTTCAGTTGCTGCACTAAACAGTGAAAAAACTTCAGTTGTACGCCTTCGTACAAGAAGTGTCCGCTATCGAACACCAAACAAGAGACAATACAAAATAAACAACTACAAATCAGCCTATTAAATTATTGGCACAGCTTTCATAGTTACATATAAAATTGATATTAAATTATGGACAGACCTTTAGAAAAGAAGAAGTGGAATAGCAAACGTATCATGACTATTGTAGGGGTTGCTGGCTTAGTTGGATTAATCAGCGCCAGCTTTTATTTTACCTCCGGCAAAAGCAAACTGAATGTTGAAGCTGACCGCATCTCTATTGTCGAAATAAAAAATGGAAACTTTCAAGAATTTATCCCGATAAACGGCACCGTGCTTCCTATTAGCAGCATATACCTCGATGCTTCTGTTGGCGGACGCGTGGAAGAAAAGTTCGTAGAAGATGGGGCTATCTTAAAAAAGGGAGATGCAATTATGCGTCTATCCAATACCGATCAGGAGCTTACTTTAGTACAACAAGAAACGCAAGTTCTGAACTTATTAACCCAGTCTCAAATTGCGCAGACCAATGCACAACAAGCATCTATTAACAACCGTAACCAAATGGCTGATGTAGAACAGGCCTACCGGGAAGCAGAGCGGATCTATAATCTAAACAGAAAATTACTTGCTGAAAAAGCCATTGGCACACAAGAGTTCGAAAAATCAAAGAACGAATATAACTATCAAAAAGAGCGAGTCAACTTGACCAAACAGATCCTAAAACAGGACGAGATCTCCAATGCACAAAAAACTAATCAGGACAAGCAAACTTACCAACGTACACAGAGCGCATTGGAACTAATGAAAAGAAAAATTGGTGATCTGATCGTTAGAGCACCTGTTGACGGACAATTGACAGCCTTCGATGCAGAAATCGGTCAAAACAAAAATGCCGGAGAACGATTGGGACAAATCGACGTCTTGACAGGATTCAAAGTGCGTGCTGATATTGACGAACATTATATCAACCGTATTTTCCCAGATCTACAAGGTGAATTTTCTATTGGTGAAAAAACCTATAAACTCCGTATCAAGAAAGTGTATACCCAAGTTACCAATGGTCGATTCCAAGTTGATATGGAATTTATCAATGATGTTCCAAAGGGGATCCGTCGTGGTCAAACTTTACAGATACGTTTAGCCTTAAGTGACGAAACGAAAGCATTACTACTTGCAAAAGGAGGATTCTATCAACAGACCGGTGGTAACTGGATCTTCAAATTGGATAAAAATGGAAGCACAGCATACCGTGTGGATATCCAACTAGGAAGACAGAATCCGGAATATTATGAGGTCATCAAAGGTCTACAACCGGGAGATAAAGTTATTGTATCAAGCTATGAGACCTACGATAAGGTTCAAGAACTGAATATTAAAAAGTAACATCATATAGCGGTTATCGATAACATCAGGTCTGTCGATAACCGCCTTTATCATACGACCATAATTATGATTAAAAACTTTATTAAAACCGCTCTCCGCAACCTTTGGAAAACCAAAGGTTACAGCTTTCTCAATATTTTTGGGCTGGCGATCGGGATTGCTGCGGCATCGTTGATTTTTTTATGGGTTGAAAACCAGTTGAGCTACAACGATAATTTCGCCAACAAAAAGGATATCTATATTGTCAAATCAAAACAGACATACGATGGTGCCACCTATGTTTTTCAATCTACTCCAGGACCATTTGCCCAAAGCGTAGCGAAAGAGATTCCAGGTATTAAACATGCAGTCCGTATGACTTGGGATACGCCCATGCTCTTTTCTGTCGGCGACAATAATTTATTCCAGACCGGACTATATGCTGATGCTTCCATTGCCGACGTACTGTCCTTAGAATTTTTAGAAGGTGATCGTAAAAGCGCATTCGACCAAGTGAATAATATTATCCTATCGGAGACAGGTGCAAAAAAATTGTTTGGGGACCGCCCGGCATTGGGAAAGACCGTCAAAACAAATAATAAAGAACCCTTTATCGTGGCAGCAGTCATCAAGGATTTACCCAAAAACAGCAGTTTTAGTTTTCAGTGGCTCATCCCTTTTAAGAAATATGAAGCTGGACAGGATTGGCTGGAAACTTGGGGGAACAATGGCTTACAAACGCTTGTTCAGGTTGATGAAAACGCCAATGTAGACCAGATCAACAAACAGATGCTGGATTTTGTCAAAAAGAAAACCAATGGTGAAGTCACTTTTTCGCAGAACTACCTTTATCCAATGGATCGTTGGATTACTTATAATCAGTTTGACAACAGCGGAAATGAAAAAGAAGGTGGTATTAAGAATATTCGCCTATTTACTTTTATTGCTTGGATCGTACTATTGATTGCCTGCATCAACTTTATGAATCTGGCAACTGCCCGATCCGAAAAAAGAGCAAAGGAAGTGGGCATGCGCAAAGTTGTTGGGGCTAGCCGCCGATCCCTGATTGCACAATTCTTGGGAGAGTCGCTCGTATTAGCAACAATCTCGTCACTGATGGCGATTCTATTGATTTATATCTTTATCCGGCCGTTCAATACCATGATCGGTCAGGATCTACAGGTCAATATTTTCGAACCTTTACACATCGGTTTTTTACTTGCTGTGACGATCTTGTGCGGTCTGTTTGCAGGTAGCTACCCAGCATTTTTTCTATCCGCATTTAAACCGCTTTCGAGCATTAAAGGTGCAAAGCAAAAGACAGGCAGCGGTAGTCTAATTCGAAAAGGACTGGTTGTCGTTCAATATTCTGCTTCGGTCGTATTGATAATCAGCACCATTATTATTTACCAACAGATTCAGCACAACAAAAACAGGGATCTCGGATTCGATAAGAGTCAAGTATTGACAACAGCACTTCAAGGTGATATGGCAAAACATCTGCCCTTAATTAAAAATCAACTGCTGGCAACAGGAGTTGTCCAAGAAGTGGGTGTCAGTGATATGAGTATCCTTAATATTTATTCCAACAGTTCGGGCTTCAGCTGGGATGGAAAAGATCCAAATGCCAGTATTTTGATTGGTATGTTACGTGCTGATGAGGGGCTTATTCCAGCTCTGGATTTAAAGCTTTCTGACGGTAGAAACTTCCATCAAAATTTTGTAGGTGATAGTACCTCGGTTGTCATCAACGAAGCATTTGCAAAATTGATCAAAAAAGATGGTCTTGTTGCAGGTAACATTATCAGTTACGGTGAGGAAAAACTCACCATTGCCGGGGTCGTCAAAAACTTCGTTTATAACAATGTGTATGCCGATCCTGAGCCGATGCTGTTTCTGCCAATGAACAGAGATAATGGCATCATGACCATCAAAACAAAAGCGGGAATAAATTTACCCGATGCGATCCAGCAAATCGAAAAGGTGATCGTGAAAAATAATCCAGGCTTCCCTTTCGACTATAAATTTTTAGATGATAGCTTCAATACTAAATTTCAAGCCGAGCTTTTTGTACAGCGACTTTCTAGCGTATTTGCTATTATGTCCATTATTATATCCTGCCTCGGACTGTTTGGCCTGGCCGCATTTGCAACAGAGCAGCGTGCCAAAGAAATCAGTATCCGCAAAGTACTGGGGGCTTCGGTATCAGGACTTATCCAAATGCTCAACCGTGAATTTGTCATTCTTGTAGCGATCTCATGTATCATTGCCTTTCCTATTGCGTGGATCATTATGAGCAAATGGCTAACTAATTATGCACATCATATCGATATTTCCTGGACCATTTTTATCATCAGTGGTCTGACAGCTATTATCATTGCCCTATTGACCATCAGTTCACAGGCATTTAAAGCAGCGATAGCCAATCCGACAAAGACTTTAAGAGATCAATAAACACTAAAAAAGAATTTAATAACAGAAATAGTAACTGTCCAAAGCAATTTCGCCAAGGAGACAAAACATAAAAACCATGAGCACAAAAAATATGATCAAAATCACAAATCTTCAAAAGTATTACCGCACAGAAGAAGTTGAAACCGTCGCATTAAACAACCTCAATATTCATGTCAAAGAGGGAGAGTTTGTTGCTGTAATGGGGCCTTCGGGCTGTGGGAAATCGACATTACTCAATATCATTGGTCTACTGGATGATTTGGATGAAGGAAGCTATCTATTCAACGAGATTGAAGTTGCCAAATTCAAAGAACGCGGTCGCTCAGATCTTCGCAAACATAACATTGGTTTTGTGTTCCAGAGCTTCAATTTGATCGATGAGCTAACTGTATTTGAAAACGTGGAACTTCCACTGGTTTATACCAACGTTCCAGCGGCAGAACGCAAAAAACGTGTAGAAGAAGTTTTGGAAAAAGTGCAGATCATGCACCGTCGCAATCACTTCCCACAACAGCTGTCCGGAGGTCAACAGCAACGTGTGGCTGTCGCTCGTGCGGTTGTCAATAATCCCAAACTGATCCTTGCCGATGAGCCTACGGGTAACCTCGACTCCAATAACGGTAACGAAGTTATGCAACTCTTGACTGAATTGAACGAGGCTGGCACAACCATCGTCATGGTAACACACAGTGAGCACGATGCAAAATTCTCTGACCGTGTAATCCGCATGCTAGACGGACAAGTGATTATGGAAACAACTTCGGTATAAGACAACTCATATATAACCAAGATATTACTCCTAATAACCTATAGATGATGAGCACGATTAAATTAATTTTCAGACAACTATGGCGCAACCGTCTTTTCACATTTTTAAATGTATTTGGGCTTGCCATCGGAATAAGTGCCTGTTGGCTAATTTTCCGTATCGTCAATTATGAATTTAGTTTTGACCAGCATCATCCGGAAAGTGAGCAGATTTACAAGGTCCATACCTCCTATGAGGAAAAGGATAAATTAGATCATTTCGATGGTGTTCCCGCACCATTACCGGCATATATCAAGGAAAACTTTGTCAATGTTGAACTGACAGTACCCATCTTTAAACAATACTTCGAGCGTGTCAGTAATAATCGCGGAGCGCAGAAAATAGAGTTTGAAGATCAGCCCGAAATCATCGGTACCACGGGAGACTATTTCAAAATGACACCTTATGTTTGGTTAGCTGGCGACCAAAGGAATATATTAAAAAACAGCCATGAAGTCGTCCTGACGGAATCGCGGGCTAGATTGTATTTCCCAAACACGTCAATAGACCAAATCATAGGACAGACCTTGTCCTATGATAGTACATTGTACAATGTAACTGGTATTGTAAAAGACCTCGCGCATCCAAGCAGCTTTTTGGGAAAAGAATTTATCCGGATTCCAGAACAGGAATGGAATAGCACAAACTGGAACAATTCAAATTCAAATTGGCAGCTTTTTATTAAGGTAAAATCATCAGCTTCCCTTCCTAACCTCACAAAGACAGCCGACAAAAAGGCGTATGAGATGACACATGCCGAATTTGACAAGTTTGGATTTAAAATGCATGTAAATACAGTTCCTTTAAAAGACTTACATTTTACTTCTTACGCGCAAAATAATGTTGATCAGAAAATAATGTACGGTCTTATCGGCATAGGTATATTTTTGCTCTTACTCGCCTGTGTCAATTACATCAATCTCGCTACAGCCCAAATCCCACAACGCGCCAAGGAAATTGGTATCAGAAAGACATTGGGAGAAAGCCAGAAAAGAATTACAAAGTCCTTTCTGCTAGAAACATTCTGCATTACGGCTTTTTCGGTGCTTTTATCTTGGCCTTTACTTATTCTCATTCAATCCGTTTTAGCCGCATATATTCCCGATCAGCTCAAGCTATATCCAGATCCCTGGGGTGTATCGCTATTTTTAGCAACACTTACAATTACGATTACCTTAATTTCCTCAGGTTATCCGATTTTATTGACAAACAAAGTCAAGATTGTTGAAGTCATTAAAATCTCGAATGCGCAAACGCTCAAATTTGGCAATCTTTCTTTTCGAAAAATGCTCATTGTTTTTCAATTTTTGATTGCCCAGCTATTTGTTATTTCAACTTGCATCATTGGTCTACAATTGAAACATGCACTACAGAATAACTACGGCTTCGATAAGGATGCGATCATTACCCTACGTTTCCCGAGTAAAAGCTATCAGGACAGTAATGTCGATCCCTTTGTTTTCAAACAGGCGATTAAGCACATCGCAGGTGTAGAGCAGGCTTCCTTGGGGCATCTGCCCATGAGTAACGACCATTGGGGAAATGCACTGTTTGCAAAAAGTGATACAGGACAAGTACAAGCAGATGTGCAAATGAAATTTGTCGATCAGGATAACTTTAAGCTCTATAATTTTAAAATGCTTGCTGGCCGCCCGCTGCAATTGGCCGATACGAGCACAGGCATCGTGTTAAACTTAGCCAGCGTTCAAAAATTAGGTTTTAAATCTGCTGAAAACGCTGTAGGGAGCTTTGTTACGTATACCGACAAACAGCGTCAGATTGTGGGGGTAACCGACAATTTTCACACAAAAAATCTCCATGCAGCCATTCAGCCTGTCGTTATGCTAAGTTCCATTAAAAAATGGGAATTAAACAGACTAAGTGTCAAACTTAACAATAATTCAGCTACCTGGCCCGAAACATTAAAACAGATTGAAAAAGAATGGCAAAAATATTATCCAAAAGCCCCATTCAAATATGATTTCTATGACCAGCAAATCAAAGAACTTTATAGCAGTGATCTAAAATTCTCGAAGATCATCAATCTATTTACATCGACGACAATTCTCATCAGCTGCCTGGGATTGGTCGGACTGGTTACCATCACCACGGTACAGCGTACAAAAGAAATTGGTATTCGAAAAGTGTTGGGAAGTACCGTACTGGGGATTATTGGATTATTATCAAAAGATTATATCAAACTTATACTCATTTCTATTTTGATCGCTACCCCAATTGCTTGGTGGGCGATGCACAAATGGTTGGATGATTTTGCTTATAAAATAGATCTATCCTGGTGGATGTTTATCATTCCGGCAGCCGCAACCCTACTTATTGCATTTTTTACAATGAGCTACCAATCCATAAAAGCGGCACGTGCAAACCCCGTAAATAGTTTAAGAGATGAATAGAACAGAAAAGAAGCTCAATAGTGATCAAGGAGAATGATGGGAATCAGCAATGATCCCATCACAATCCTTGTTTTGAATAATGCACTGCAAAGAATGACTAAACAATAGAATTAATCAAAAAAAGCCTATCACCATGATAAAGAATTATTTAATAACTGCCATTAGAGAATTAAGGAAACGGAAATTCTATACTGCTATCAATATATTAGGTCTGTCGGTCAGTCTTACGGCAGCGATATTAATTATTTTCTGGGTACAGGATGAAAAGAGCTTTGATAAATTCCATCCAGATTTTGAACAGATTTACAAGGTCAATTCCCATTTGGATCCCGAGCACAACGGTTCGATATGGGGGACATCTCCCGGCCCTATAGGAAATTATGCACAAAATGTACCGGAGGTAGATTACGCAACGCGGGTTTCACAGGATTACAATACCACATTGGTCAATGACAAACTGAAACGTCCGGTAACTGATATGAACATCTATTATGTAGATGGTAATTTTTTCAAGATGTTTCATTTTCCATTACGAGAGGGCTCGCTTGCAGGTTTTCAGGAAAATTATAAACAGGCGCTTATTACCGTATCGACTGCCGAAAAACTTTTTAGTACGCAAAAAGCCATTGGAAAAACTTTCCGTTACCAGAAAGATCTCTTCACCGTAGCCGGTATCCTAAACGATATTCCACAAAACTCCTCAATGCAATTCGATGTCGTTATCCCACTGGGTTATCATGCACAGCGGTTTACAAACTGGGGCGGTAACGGTAAATGGAAAACAATAGATGAAGATATGGGTAACTACAGTTTTTCGACTTATATTAAAGTCAAACCTCATGCTTCTGCCGCACTTATCGGAAAATCGGTCACAGATACTTATACCAAAGCCCGCGACGGTGAAAACTCGACTATATTTGTTTTAGACCCTCTTAAAACCATGCATTTGATCGCTCCTGATGGAAATAAATCGACGCTTCGCATGGTTCAGATTTTTGGGATCATTGCGATATTGCTCCTGGTGATCGGTGCGGTAAATTATGTCAATCTAAGTACTGCAAGAGCATTGGATCGGGCGAAAGATGTTGGTATCCGCAAAATAATCGGCGCCAACCGTCTCCATTTATTCCTACAATTTATCACCGAAACTTTTGTTGTATTTCTTTGTTCACTACTGATTGCTTTCATCCTCATCGTGATTCTTCATACAGGCTATAATCAGATCGCGCAGAAATCAATCAGTCTTTCTTTCCATAATACGACGATATGGCTGTATATTGGGGCAGCAATTATAGGCACATTGGGACTATCCAGTATATATCCTGCGATACAGCTTTCCTCATTCAATCCCATTCATTCATTAAAAGGAAAATCAGTAAGAGGTGTTTCCTCAAATACCATGCGTAAAATATTGGTGGTTTTCCAGTTTACGCTCTCCGTGACCCTTATTGTATGTACGTTGGTGATCCGAAACCAATTGGCGTTTATCCAGAAGATCAACCTCGGCTATGACAGAGACCATGTCCTGACCCTCGGCCTTCCAGAGGAAGCCTACAAACACATGGACGCGATACGTGCCGAACTCAAAAGCAACAATGCCATACAGGCAGTCTCTCTATCCGGTGTTTACAACATGACGGATTTCGGAAATGCCACGGGCGATATCGATTGGCCAGGCAAGTCCAAAGACAACAAACTCATTGTTGCTCAAGCGACCATCGATAAGGATTTTATTCCCTTAATGAACATGCAATTCCTCGAAGGAAAAAACTTTAGCGGCATGCCGGTTGATTCGTCCGGCTATATCATCAACGAGACTTTGGCCAAACAGATGGGATTAAAACCGCCCTATGTCGGATCCAATATGAGTTTCCACGATTTCCCTGGACAAATTATCGGTGTTGTGAAAGACTTCCACTTCAAATCCATCAAAGATAAGATCGGTCCGATGGTCTTCTGGACGCGCTGGGGATCGGGCACGCTGTATGTTAAAACCAGCACGACAAAGGCTTCTGAAGCCATTAAAGCTTTAGAAAAGATCTATAACCGCTATCCATCAGATGCTCCTTTTAACTACACCTTTATTGATCAGCAATTTGATAATCTATATAAATCCGAGCAGCGCACAGGTTTGTTGTTCAATATTTTTGCCGGCATCGCCATTTTTATATCTGCTTTAGGTCTGTTTGCCCTGGCAACTCACGAAGCGCAAATGCGTGTAAAGGAAATCGGTATCCGTAAAGTTCTTGGTGCAAGCACCTTTGGAGTTGTCCGGCTTTTGGGGAAAAATTTCGTGATACTCGTCTCCATTTCCATTCTGATTGCCTGCCCTATTGCAGTTTACCTAATGAAACAATGGTTGAGCAATTTTGCCTATAAAACAGATCTAGAGGTACAAACATTTGTCTTCGGTGGTATCCTGGCCTTGCTGATCGCCATTATTACCGTCAGCTACCAGGCCGTTCGGGCAGCATTATCCAATCCCGTAGATAGTTTACGAGATGAATAATTTTCAATATAAAAGTAAGGAAAAAAACATCCATCTGGATTTTAATGAGAGGTCAATAACTGATAATACCAAATTATAAGATACAATGACAAAAACATACATTAAAATAGCCTACCGTAACTTAGTAAAGAATAAAATGCTGAGCGGCATTCATATTTTAGGATTGGCCGTGGCTATAATGACCGCAACCTTACTTTATCTCACATCAATGCATGAGTTGTCATACGACAAATCTATAAAGGATTATGAACGAGTAGGATTGATTTATTTTCAGACACACCCCGAAAAGGGTGTCAACAATAATGCTACAGTGGCAGCCCCAATGCGTGACATTCTAAAATCGGAAATACCAGAAATTAAATATCTGAGTCGTTATCTTCATAGTGTGCTGCAGCTTCGCAATGGCCAAAAACAACTAACGACGAACAACAAATTTGTAGATGCGGATTTCCTCCCTATTTTCAGCTTACCAATGTTATCAGGAAGCAATAAAGCACTTGATGATTTAAACAATATTGTCCTTGACGAACAGACTGCAAAGCACCTCTTTAACAGCAGTGATATAATCGGTCAACAAGTGGAAGTCAATTTAAATGGACAATGGGAACCTAAGACCATCAGTGCTGTCTTGAAAGCTTTACCAAGTAATTCAAGTCTTAACTTCAACACCCTGCTACGCTTTGAAAGAAATCCCAATTATCAGTCTTTTAAAGATAGTTGGGACCAACAGGATCACGTTCTATTTGCCAAAGTGAATTCAGAAAAAGTAGATGATTACATATTCAGTCAAGCAACTCAATCGTTTATGCAACAGCATTTAAAATCGAGCAATGACAAATTAAAACGTAGCGGAGCATCTCCCGATGAAAAGGGAGACTACATCTCCCTTCATATTCTACCTATTTCCAAATATCACCTAAATTCACTCGGATTGGGGAACGGAGGATCACCAACTTTTCCTTGGATGTTGTTCTTGATCGCTGGATTGATTTTATTTGTTGCGAGTTCTAATTTTGTCAATCTCTCACTAGCAAATTCGTTAATCCGCAACCGCGAAATTGGTACACGAAAAACTTTAGGTGGTACTGTTGGTCAATTAATACAGCAATTGTGGACTGAAGCTTTACTCCTATGTGTTGTAGCGCTTAGCTTAGGGATAGGTTTGGCCTTTTTAATACTGCCTGAGTATAACGCGATGACTAATTATAAGCTAAGTTTTGCTCAACTATTTACTCTACGTAATTTGATCATCTTTATTTTGGTCTTCATCATGCTGACATTGTTTGCTGGTGGATATCCAGCGTGGCGCATAGCGCGTACAAACATTATCCAGAACCTCAAAGGCACAGCGAGAGTTAAAGCTGGGCGGTTGCGCAATAGCCTTACAGTACTACAATTCAGCATCGCCATGGCACTGATTGTCGCAACCATAGTTGTGGGCAGCCAATTGCATTATATTGCTAATCGTCCATTAGGTTTTGATAAAACTGAAGTAATAAGTATTCCGATAGGTAGCAGTATAGATCCAGAAAAAGCAGTCCAGCGGATGCGCATCGAACTGGCCTCGCGACCGTGGGTAAAGAGCGTGAGTGCATCAGATATGAATATCGGTAAAGGCAGAGATGGAAGTACGGGAACCAGTATGATCGGATTCGAACATAATGGAAAGCAAATTCATACGAATTTCATGTGTATAGATTACGATTACTTACAGACTTTAGGAATACAGTTGATTGCTGGACGTGACTTTAATCGCGCTTTTGGTACAGATACCACAGCTGTGCTTATCAATAAGCAGATGGCTGAGCTCTTAGGCGGGGTAGATAAAGTCCTTAATAAAAGCATCGACATGAACGGGAAACCTACGGTTATTGGTGTAGTCGACAACTTCCATTTTCAGGATCTATACAAAAGAGTAGACCCTTTGACCCTTATCATTAATCCCCGTGGTTTCCCTGTAGAATATATTTTTGTACGTATACAGACTGATAACTTATCCAAAAGCATTGCCGATATTGAACAAATTTGGAAAAAGATTAATCCCAAAGCCAACGTTTCTCCTTCTTATCTGGATGAGAATACAGAAAATATGTATAGCACAGAAAAGCGTTTTTCTCGTATCATAATTGCTGGAGCAACAACTGCAGTTATGATTGCCTGTTTGGGACTATTCGCTCTAACACTGCTGATTATCAATCGCCGCATAAAAGAAATAGGTATTCGAAAAATATTGGGATCTTCAGTATCTGCAATTGTCTTATTGATATCCCAAGATTTTGTAAAACTACTTTTCATAGCTTTTGCTCTAGCGACACCTTTAGCATGGTGGATGCTAAATAAATGGCTTGAAAACTTTGCTTACCATGTGGAACCAAGCTGGTGGATGTTTGCTCTTGCTGGCACAACAACAATAGGTCTTGCTCTTTGCGCAATTGGCTTACAGGTCGTCAAAGCAGCTCGCGCTAATCCCGTCGATAGTTTACGAGATGAATAAAAAGAAAAATAAAGTAAAAGTGATTAAACATATTGATACACTAAAACTAAAGAAAAAAGCAATGATCAAGAACTATATAAAAATAGCCTGGCGCAATATCTCGAAAAATAAAGGGTATTCGACCATAAACATAATTGGCTTGGCAATAGGTTTGGCCTGTTGCCTACTAATAGCAATTTATGTGCAAAATGAATTGTCATACGACAAATATCATGTGAATAAAGATCGAATTTACCGCATCGTCCATGACTATAAAGATGTAAGCAGCACAGAGCAGCATCAAATCTGGGGCAATGCACCCATCGGAGATGCCATCAAAGCAGATTTCCCTGAAATCGAGAAGGTCGTTCAGTTTTCAGGACAAACGTCTATCCTGCTCAAACAAGGCGATAGAAGATTCCAGGAAGAAAATGTATTTTTTATGGATTCTACTGCATTTGACGTCTTCAGTTGGAAGATTTTGGCCGGCGATCCGCATACAGCTTTAAAAAACGCTTATTCTGTTGTATTAACAGAGAGTACAGCCAAAAAATATTTCGGCGATCAAAATCCCATTGGTAAGACGCTTGAGGGAGGTTTAGCCGCCGGCCGTGCCAACTCTGGTTTATATACGGTAACAGCAGTAATGGCCGATGTCCCCTCTAATTCACACTTTACGTTCGATGCACTACTCTCGATGAGTACATTCCGCAACGCTAGGCCCGATGTTTTTGACAAAGAAGGTTGGGATTATGTAGACTTCTACACCTACTTTCTCGCTTCAAAAGACTTTGATCCTGTAAAGTTCAACCAAAAAATACCAAAGTTTATCAAGCGGCATCTCCCAACAAATGAAAATGCAAACGCAAAATACAATTTCCATATCGAGCCACTTCTCCAGGCTTACATGTATTCGTCGGCAGATCGTCAGCCTGGCACCAACGGAAGCTATCAGAATTTATACATATTCAGCATTATTGGCGGATTCATATTACTGATTGCCTGTGTGAACTTTATGAATCTGGCGACATCTAGGTCAATGGAAAGAGCAAAGGAAGTCGGGGTCCGAAAAACCATAGGCGCCAGCAAAAGCAACCTGATCTTTCAATTTATGTCGGAGTCTTTGGTTCTTGTATTCGTCAGTAGCATTTTAGCCATACTGCTCGTTCTGGCCTTCCTTCCTTTTTTGGAAGCATTCTCGGGCAAACACCTCAATTATTCGTCCTTGCAAAATGGAACGACCTGGGCAATATTCCTATTCACTACCGTTTTTACCGGGCTACTTGCAGCTAGCTATCCAGCCTTGATTCTAGCAAATTTCAAACCCATAACAGTACTTAAAGGAAACTATAGCAGCAGTAAGGGTGGCACCTGGTTACGTCGCATATTGGTTGTTTTTCAATTTTGCCTTTCCATTGCGCTCATTGCGGGTACTGTCGTCGTCTTTTCTCAACTAGATCAATTACAGCACCGCGATCTTGGATTTCAAAAAGATCAACGGCTTGTCATTGATTATAATTTCGATGATAAGGTAAACAATAACCTGGAAGCGATAAAATCGACACTTGCAAAAGATAAAGATGTGCTGTCTGTCACTGCATCACGTACGGTACCGGGAACATTTTTTCCAAATGCAGGGACCGAAATCATGTCAGCCAACGGAACAATGACTTCATTTGCTCCTTTTTTATATGAAGTCGATGTCGACTTCATTCCTAATATCGGTTTACAAATGGCCGCAGGACGCGCCTATTCCAGAGATTTCCCTGCCGACACAGCTCATTCACTTGTTATCAATGAATCTGCTGCAAAACAATGGGGATACTCCAATCCACAAGATATTATTGGCAAGCAATTTCGTCAATGGGGAAGAGAAGGAACCGTTATTGGTGTGGTGAAAGATTTCAACTATCTTTCTTTACACCGTAAGATTGAGCCTTTAGCGCTGCGACTTGAACCAAGCAGCAGCCGGTATTTAACCTTGAATATCCAACATGTAAACCAGCCTGAGACCGTTACGAGAATCGGCAAACTATGGAACGAACTTGTACCAAACCGTCCATTTTTATATAGCTTTCTTGACGACAATTTCAATCGACAATATGAAGCGGATTTTAATTTTAGAAGACTTTTCACAGCCTTCTCTGGGCTGGCGCTTTTTATTGCCTGTTTAGGTTTATTGGGGCTTGTGACTTATACAGCCCAACAGCGGACCAAAGAAATCGGCGTACGCAAAGTTCTCGGTGCATCCATCTATCATTTAATCCTCCTGCTCTCTTCTGACTTCATTAAACTATTGGCTGTAGCACTCCTCATTGCCACTCCCCTATCTTGGATAGCGATGAAAAAATGGCTGGACAACTTTGCTTATCACATTGAACCACAATGGTGGATGTTTGCCTTTGCCGGTGTCGCCGCCATTATGATCGCGCTAATAACCGTAAGCTATCAAACGCTTAAAGCAGCGAGAACAAACCCTGTAGACAGCTTAAGAGATGAATAATCAGCTATAATCTTATTCAATCACTATACTTCTGCTATGAACAATCTTTTATTAGAACAGGTCATCAGATAACTTTGCAAACACACACGATCATGATAAAGAACTATATAAAGACAGCTTGGCGAACGATCAGGGCAAACCGATTTTTCAGTATCCTTAATATCAGTGGACTGGCCATAGGTATCTGTGTATCGCTATTGTTATTCGCTTTTATCCGACAGGAACTAAGTTTTGATACTATGTATCCTAAAGCTGAGCATATCTACCGCGTCTACATGAAACTATCCGCAGAATATAATCAGGAAAAAATGCTCTCGCTCCCTAATGCGGTAGGCCCAGCTTTAAAATCAGACATTACGCAGGTAGATAATATGGTACGTCTGGTAAAAGACGGTTATGGTGCAACGGCTTCTATCCGCAGCGGGAATGATAATTTCTCTGAAAAACAATTATACTTAGCAGATTCGACGCTGTTCTCGATATTTGATTTTCAATTTATTGAAGGGAATGCGCGTACTGCTTTTTCAAATAAAAAAAGCATCGTCCTATCCCAATCGTCCAAAGAAAAACTATTTGGAAAACAGGAAGCAGTCGGCAGAATAATCAGCATCAATCAACGGGATACCGTACAGGTAACCGGTGTCTTCAAAGATCTTCCTGCCAATAGCACATTAGATTGTAATATGGTCATGAATATTATGGATTCATGGATGGGTCAAAATGTACACTGGAGCAATGCGAGTTACGAAACTTATATCCTATTAAAAAAAGGTTCAGACCCAGCAGCCATTGCGCACGAAGCGAGCAAATTAATTGATAAGTACGTCAAAAAAGACAATCAATATTATACACAATTTTTCCTACAACCGTTATCAGCAGTACACCTCTATTCAGCAGATTTAACAAGTGGAGTTACTACACGTTCTGGAAATATAACCATCATCAGAACATTATCAGTCCTTGCCCTTCTCGTGATTATAATTGCATGCATCAATTATATGAATCTTGCGACAGCCAAATCACAGAAAAATGCAAAACAGGTAGGGGTCAATAAAGTACTTGGCGCTACCCGTCGGCAGCTCATTATCCGCTTTTTTGTAGAAACGGCAACCATTAGTCTTTCAGCTATGCTTATTGGGCTCGTCCTTGCCATAATACTCATTCCTGCGTTCAATTTGGTCGGTAAGACCGATATGACTATTCAGCATCTGCTGAATTGGAATATGCTAGGAATATTGGCTATAGCATGGCTAGTCATTACGCTGGTTGCAGGTAGCTATCCAGCATTATTCCTTTCAGGCATTAAATCAATATCTTTAATGAACAAAGGATACAATAAACAGGGTAAAACAATATTAATTAGACAAATATTGGTTGTGTGCCAGTTTTCTATTTCGATCGTACTGATTATTGGTATCAGTATTATGCTGACTCAAATGAGCTTTATCCGCAATAAGGATTTAGGATATCAACCTGAAAATGTTGTGTCTATTTCAATTCGTTCTTTAAAAAATCAAGAAAAGTTAAATACCCTTGGCCAACAAGTTCAAAACCTGACCAATACGGTAGCCACGACTTTCGCACAATCGATACCTGGATTCAATGAAAGTGGTAAATCAACTTATAAATTAACGACCGACAAACAAGGCTTACCCACACTGAGCTGCGTCACTTATGGCAAGACAATCAATACTTTAGGACTAAAATTACTTGCGGGGACAGATTTACCAAATGTGATCGGGCGTACAGACTCAACCTGTTATGTATTGATCAACGAAAAAGTAATGAAGTTTTTAGGTTATAAAACACCCGAAGAAGCTATAGGGAAACATATCGTTACAGAAATGAGTGCGACTAATTCCATTATATCAGGTGTTGTTCGAGATTTTAATTATGCCAACCTAAAATCTGAGATCGGTGGATATACCTACTATACAATGAATGCTCCTTCTGAGTCTCCTCGGAATTTATTGATCCGCTATAAAACAGCAGATCTTCAGACGTATATTGAGGAAATAAAAAAGATCTATACAGCTATTGCTCCCGATGCTGCATTTGATTTTTCTTTTTTAGACCAGCATGTACAGGATCAATATAACAATGAAATTCGTTCATCCAATGTCATGACTTTGTTTTCATTTTTGACACTATTTATTGCCTGTCTGGGTTTACTAGGGCTAGCTGCCTATACAGCTGAATCAAAAAGTAAAGAGATCGGCATACGTAAAGTTCTAGGTGCAAGTGTCAGTAGTATTATTCATTTGCTGTCCGCAAACTACATCAAATTAATCTGTATAGCATTTCTGATTGCAGGACCAATAGCATATTACTTATTTAATAGTTGGTTAAATGATTTTGTTTATCACATCGATATGCCGTGGTGGGCATATGTAGTCGCTGTCCTGACAGTGACAATTGTCGCATTTATTACAATTGGACTCCAAACTTTTAAAGCTGCATTACTAAATCCTGTCAATAGTTTGCGGGACGAATAGCAACACGCGCATATCAAATTGGAGGATTAACAAAAAACGAAATAACAATGATTGTAAATTCACTTAAAACAGCCTATCGTTTTTTAAAAAAACATAAGTTGATCACGTTTATCAATATCACAAGTCTTGCGATTGGTATTACAGCGACGCTAGTTATTTTCCTGATGATCCAATACGACTACAGTTTTGACAAACATGTTCCCAATCGACAACAGGTCTATCGTGTTGTCAATAACGGAGAGTTCAAAAATGCCGGCGTCTACGTACCGCTGGTACGCACCATGCAAGCAGAGTTGCCCAACTTGGAGGCCGTAGCCCCGATTTATCGAAGCCATGTCCAAAAACTGAAAGTTTCTCTGGCAACAGACAAATTCCAGACTTTTCCAAAAGAACAGAAGATGGTATTCACGAACAGTCAATATTTCGATATTTTCCCTTCAAAATGGTTGGCTGGTAGTGCTAAGGCTTTGAATTCATCCGGAAATATTATCCTTACAGAGAAAACATTAGAAAAGTTTTATGGAAAAGAACTGCCTGCAAATGTGATTGGCAAAACCATCATCTATGCAGATAGTATCCCACTTCAGGTCGCTGGTGTAATAGAAAATCCTCAGCATAATTCGGATTTCAATTTTGAAAGCTTCATCGCTGAGTCGACGATCCCTCAAGACAACAATTTAAAAAACATGTATACGTGGGAAGCTTGGAACAGCATATCGGATTCACATCAAGTACTCATCAAGACAAAAGCACAAAGCAATCCGCGTCTTCTGGAACGCAATATTGCTAATCTCCTTAAAAAATATAAATACAAAGAAGGAGAGAAAATTAACGATAAGCTTGAATTACAAGCATTGGCAGATGTACATTTTGATACAAGATTTAATTATGACGCGACCCATCCGGAAGCGCTTCGCAACCTTATTTTACTTGCAGTCTTCCTCTTAGCCCTGGGGGCCGTAAATTTCATCAATCTATCCACAGCGCAATCCATCGAAAGAGCCAAAGAAGTGGGTATTCGTAAGACGTTGGGTAGTTCTAAAACTACATTGATCAAACAGTTTTTGATCGAAACCTTTCTGATAACTTTGACTGCAACAGTACTTGCAGTCTTATTATTACCATTGTTCTTACATGTCTTTGAAGGATTTATTCCGAAAAACCTAAGCGTAGAAGGCCTAGACAAAACTGTTATTGTTTTCTTTCTATTTGGACAGTTGATCTTAGTAACCTTACTTGCCGGATTTTATCCTGCCTGGGTACTCACAGGATATGCTCCGGTGCTAGCGCTCAAAAATCAGCTTGGAAAGAATACCAATCTTTCCCGAAGTGCATGGATACGCAAAGCACTGACCATCTTCCAGTTTGTCATGGCCCAGGCTTTCCTGATCTGCGTGCTTATCGTCGTTCGCCAAATAAATTATGTTACGCATAAAGATATGGGCTTCCAGAAAGATGCTATAGTCAATCTATATATTCCTGGAGCGTTCCAAAATTCCGCCAAAGGTGTAGTTCTTAAAAATGAACTCAAAAAGCTAAAAGATATCAAGGCCATAAGTTTTGGGAATATCGCTCCTGCAATGAATGGCTGGATGACTACCGCAATCGCTTACGATCAATCGCCAAATAAGGAATCCTTGACTTTTGATAGCCGATCGGGTGATGAAAACTATTTAGATGTTTATCAGATTCCGCTTTTAGCAGGAAGAAATATCCGTTTATTGGATTCAACAAGTGAAATGTTGATCAATAGAAAAGGACTTGAACTACTGCATATCAAAAACCCGCAGGATGCCATTGGTAAAACCTTCGAAAATGGACAGAACATCATCGTTGGTGTGATGGAAGATTTTGATTTGGCTTCAGCACGACAAGGGGTTAAGCCAGTTCTTTATACAGGCAGTAAAGAAGGATATGTACTCCATATTGCCTTGGATCAATCGCATCCCGAAAACTGGAAAAACGCCATTGATAAAATAACATCAAGCTACAAATCGGTGTTCCCCGATGATGAATTGGACCTACGGTTTGTAGACGAGGTCATCCAGAACTTCTATACGCAAGAGAAGCAGCTGTCTAAGCTCCTTTCTTGGGCAGTAGGACTCTCTGTGCTAATTGCTGGATTAGGCTTATTTGGACTTGCCATATTTACGGCAAATCAGCGCACAAAGGAAATTGGAATTCGCAAAGTATTGGGGGCCTCTGTGTTCCAGATCACCTTTTTATTACTTCGGAATTTGCTGTCGTTGGTTGCAATAGCCTGTATAGTAGCTTTTCCAATTGCTTATTATTTTATGCATAGCTGGCTGAACGACTTTGTTTACCGAACCACAATAAGTCCTTGGATTTTCGGGCTGTCAGCCGTAGGGTTGATCGCCTTTGCCAGTCTTGTACTTTCAACCAAAAGTGTCTTTGCAGCAAAAGCAAATCCAATAAATAGTTTACGGGACGAATAGATCAGTTGATAAAACAATAGAGCGATCATTTTGACATGAATTAAGAATTTAAACCCTACAGCGATGATAAAGAACTTCATAAAAACCGCATGGCGAAGTATTTTTTCGAATAAATTCTACAGTGCCATTAATATTTTAGGATTAACCGCAGGAATGGTTGTGGGGATATTCCTATTGCTATGGATACAAGATGAGCTGTCCTTTGACCGATTCCACAAACATCAGCGCTCCATTTACAAAATTGGAATAGAAGGAGGAACGGGGATATCAAAACGAATCTTTGGATCCATCATTGCTCCGGTTGGAAATTTTGCAAAAAAGGAAATTCCTGAAGTCCAAGATGCAGTCCGTATTTTTAAGATTGGAGATGCCGCGCTTAAATACAAAGAGAAAAGGTTTAATGAAAAGAATTTTGCGTTTGTAGACCCCAGTTATTTTACTATTTTCGATTTTCCATTACTTCAGGGCAATTCAAGTCAACCTTTTCGTGATAACAATTCAATTGTCATCACCCAGCGTACCGCACACCGTTATTTTGGCGATGAAAATCCAATTGGAAAAACCGTAACGTTGGGTATTGAGGATCTTTGTGTTGTCTCAGGTGTGATTGCCGATTATCCTGAAAACTCAACCTTTCAATTTCAGGTATTGCTTCCTATTTCAAGGTTTAACGAACAGGCCTACATTAAAAATAAAACGACCTATGATAATAAGACCTTTCTATCTTCCATGGATGAAGATTGGTCCAATTTTTCATTCGAAACCTATCTGCAGCTGAGGCCTGACGCAAATCTTGCCACAGTTTCAAAAAAGCTACAGGCGATACACGAAAGGAACAAACCTGAGGATGCCCCTGTCCCATACGTTACACAAGCACTCGCAAAGGTGCATCTCTACCAAATGGATGGGAGTGATGCAGGAATTGACAATGTTCGAGTTTTTATAGGTGTAGCGATTATGATTCTTGTAATTGCAAGTATTAACTATATCAATCTTTCTACTGCACGGTCGTTGTCGCGCGCCAAAGAAGTAGGGATACGTAAAGTTATCGGCGCAGGTAAAAAGGAACTTTTTTTCCAATTTATATTGGAAACAACCATACAATTTGTCATTGCATCAGCATTGGCACTTGCCTTCGTATTTATTGGTCTCCCCTTATTTAATAATTTCTCGGGGAAGCAGATTTCCATACAACTCTTGAATCCTACACTATGGATAAGCGTGCTGATCATGCTTGTGGGAACACTTGCACTTACAAGTATATACCCTGCCCTGCTTTTATCGAAATTTGATCCGATTAAAGTACTTAAAGGCCGATTTACCATAAAAAATTCCAGTGCACGAAAAATATTGGTTGTGTTACAGTTCACAGTTTCGATCATCCTTATTACGCTAACAATTGTTATTGGCCGTCAATTGGATTTTATAAAACATCAAAATTTAGGCTACGAAAAGGATCATATTATTTCAGTTGCTATGGCACCAAAAATGTCCAATCATTTTGATGCTGTCAAAACCGAACTTCTAAAAAAAAAGGATATTGATGATGTTATCCGTCTTGGCCGGGATATGGTTTATGGTGGTGTTTCAACTGGGGACAACGATTGGGAAGGAAAACCCAGCAAATCAAATCTTTGGTTCAATATGACATACGCCGATCAATCTGCACTTAACTTTTTTAAGATAAAACTTACGCAAGGTCGTAATTTTACGGGCTCCATAGCAGATTCAACACATTTCATAATCAATGAATCGGCAGCGCGGGAAATGGGGCTAAAAGATCCGATTGGCACGCGCTTACGCATTCGAACAGTTACGGGAACTATTATTGGGGTTGTAAAAGATTTCAATTATGCGAGCGCTAGACAAAAGATTGAGCCTATGGTATTCCAATATAGCCCGAAAGATTGCTGGCAACTATACCTTAAAACAACAACTTCTGGTACAAAATCCGCATTAAACTCCTTGCAACAAATCTGGAAAAGTTATTATGATGATATGCCGATGAATTACAGCTTCCTGGACGAAAGCTATCAAAAGCAATATACGAATGAGCAGAAACAAGGCTCCTTATTCAATTTTTTTGCCCTGATCGCCATCGTCATCTCCTGCTTAGGACTCTTAGGACTATGCACCTATACAGCGCAGGTTAGAACCAAAGAAATTGGTATCAGAAAGGTTCTTGGCGCTACGGTATTCGGTATTATACGATTGTTAAACAAAGAATTTTTACTGTTAGTCATTTTAGCCAACGTCATTGCGGTACCAGTCGCTATATATTTCAGCATAAACTGGCTCAATGGCTTTGCCTTCAGAACGACTCTCCCATTTACCATATTTCTATATGCGGCGGGGATAACCATTGCTATTGCATTATTTACGGTGAGTTTCCAGTCCATCAAGGCGGCATACGCCAATCCTGTAAAAAGTTTGCACGATGAATAGTTTATATTTGAGAACCAATACAACACCATAAGATGATTCGATTATTCCTAAAAACAGCGTTGAGAAATTTGAAGCGCAGTCCCTTAAATACGACAATTAATATTTTGGGATTAGCACTAGGGTTTACTGTTGCTCTGATAAGTACATTATGGGTACTGAAACAATTTTCTTTTGATAAGCATTATAGCAATTATCAGCATATTTATCAGGTCATGATGACTGGGACTTTCAATGATGAGAAATCTACTGATCGCTCCACCCCTATTCCCTTGGTCAAAACGATCGCGTCTGATTTCAAAAATGAAATGCAAGATGCAGCACTGATCACGAATATGGAAAGCAATAATCTTAAGGTAGGTGATAAGAAGCTTAATGCACCGGGGTTTTACGCCATGGGAAAATTTGCCGAATTATTTTCTCTCGAATCTGTACAAGGAAATAGTACCACACCGAGCAATCCATCGACCATCATAATTTCAGAATCCTTAGCAAAACGACTGTTCGATAAGGTAGATATCATCGGGAAAACAATTCAATTGAACGGCAAAGAACAGTATACTGTTCAAGGTGTTTATAAAGATATTCCTGACAACAACACTTTTTATGGCTTAGATTATGTATTGCCCTTTGTCGATTATCTTGCAAAAGACCAAGGTATTGAAGAAAGCTGGTCCAGCTGCTATTTCAGCACTTTCGCCAAGATAGACAATGATGCCTTTGTTCCTGCTTTGGAAAATAAACTAACAAATATCATCAACAAAAAACTGACGGATATAAAACCTGAGATCCTGTTACATCCGATGTCCAAATGGCATTTATATGATTCGTTCAAGAATGGAAAGAACGTAGGCGGACAGATTCAATATGTATGGATGTTTGTTTGGATAAGCGTATTCATCATTTTATTGGCCAGTATCAATTTCATTAACCTGAGTACGGCAAGAAGCCTAAAAAGAGGAAAAGAAATCGGGGTTTTAAAATCTGTTGGCGTCAATCGCCGGCAGCTTATTGCAGGCTTTCTTGTTGAGTCAATCCTCGCTGTAGCCTGCGCATTTTTGTTAGCTGTTCTATTCGCTACATTGCTTTTGCCTTGGGTCAAAACGATTACACATACGACACTGTATATCCCTTTTGCCGATATTCGTTTCTATGGCTACTCCCTAGTTGGAATAGGCGTTATAGGTCTTTTAGCAGGTATGTACCCAGCTTTATTTTTATCGGCTTTTAACCCTATTCTTGCATTGAAAGGTAAAATCAACAGCCGAAAAGGCGGATCAAGAAGTAGAAAGGCAATGGTCATCGTGCAATTTGCTATTTCTATTTTCCTGATGATATCCACTTATCTGGTGATTCAGCAACTGCATTACACAAAGGATCGTCCAATAGGTTATAAAAGTTCAAATTTGATAAACATTACTTCATCCAATTCAACTATCGTCAAAAACTTTGATGTACTTCGAAAAGAACTGATCGGTCAGCGTCTTGTGGCAGATGCCGCCCTTTCTTCCAACTTTGTGAACCACCTATCCTTAACAGGTGGTGGCTTTAATTGGCAAGGTAATGATTCCAAAGACGGTGCGATCATGGGGATCTTCACCGTAGATGAAAACTTCGCGAATACTGTACAGTGGAATTTTATAAAAGGACGCAATTTTTCAAAAGATTTCAAAACAGATTCAACGGCTGTTATTCTGAACGAAGCGGCGGCCAAATTTATGGGAGTTACCGACCTAAACAGCAAACAGCTTTCACGTGCCGGTATCAATTACCACATCTTGGGTATTATTCAAAATACGCTTTCCGAATCTCCTTTCAAATCCATTACACCGACGGCTTATTTTCTAAAATTTTTACCAAAGAATAAAATAACGCTTCAACTGGATGAAAATCAAGACCTCAAACAAAACCTAAAAGCGATTTCCACAGCGTTCAATCGCATAGACCCTGATCTCATTTTTGATTATACATTTACGGATCAGGAATATGCCAAAGAGTTTCAACAGATGGAAATGATCAAGAGCTTAACCAGTTTATTTACAGGGTTGGCCATACTCATTTCCTGTCTCGGTCTCTACGCACTGGTTTCCTTTCTTACGGAGCAACGAGAAAAAGAAATCGGCATTCGTAAAGTATTGGGTGCATCAGAACTTGGCTTGTGGCGACTACTTTCCACAGAATACATTTGGCTCACAGGCATTGGCTTTTTACTCGCAGCCCCTTTAGCTTACCTCTTGATGGAATCTTGGCTCGAAAACTATGTCTATCGCATATCTATTACTTGGACGGTCTTTGCTATCACAGGCTTAACCGCGCTAATCATCACCATATTAACCGTTAGTTACCAAGCGATTAAAGCAACATTAGCAAATCCTGTAAAAACCTTAAGAAGCGAATAAGACCAATTTGTTCGGGGGCGGACACTATACTGTCCGTTTCCGAACATTTAAAACCGCCATAAAAACAAAACAAAATCCTAAAAATCAATACATTATATTTATGGCAAACGAATTGAACTACTTGGCTTTGCTATTTTTCGAATAACGGAGCCTTCTACTAAAGCGAGCTAAGTGACAAGAATATAGCCTAATTAAAGTCTAAATGCTCATAACCATGTTAAAGAACTATTTTAAAATTGCTTGGCGGAATATCAGAAAAAACAAGGGTTTTTCTCTTTTAAATATGTTTGGCCTTAGCATCGGAATAACATGTTTCCTATTGTTGGCAGCGTACATATATCATGAATCTAGTTATGAGCGTTTCCTTCCCAATGCAGACCGTCTAGCTTATATTAGCCTCACTTATAAAGCACCCAATAGCACGGAAGAAGTAAATTCCTCGGTTACACCGACCGGTTTAGCTCCGGCTTTACAAGCTGAATTTCCAGATGTAGAGCAGGCAACCAGATTCTACAGCTATTCCAAAGGCGGTAAAATAGAATCCAAAGAGGGACTAATAACTGAAAAAGGCCTACTTTATGCTGACCAAAATGTTTTTAAAACTTTAGGTTTTACCTTTCTCGAAGGTGATTCACGATCAGCCTTAGCAGAACCAAATCAGATTGTCTTAACAAAAAAGCTCGCAGCGAAATATTTCCCCAATCAGTCGGCCATCGGTCAGACACTATCCATTGACAAAGTCAACTGGAAAATCACAGGTATCATTGCAGACCTGCCAACAAATACACAGTTGAACTTCTCTGCACTCCTTTCCAATAAAAGATTAGAACGCTACAAAGAAATGGCTTGGTCATCTGCAA
The DNA here is from genome assembly GCF_033097525.1 of Sphingobacterium sp. UGAL515B_05. Classification (NCBI taxonomy): domain Bacteria; kingdom Pseudomonadati; phylum Bacteroidota; class Sphingobacteriia; order Sphingobacteriales; family Sphingobacteriaceae; genus Sphingobacterium; species Sphingobacterium sp. UGAL515B_05. The sequence continues at coordinate 832,937 of NZ_CP109907.1, forward strand.
ATGATATAACCATAGCGCTCCTAAAAAACAAAGATCAGTTCGGTTCGATCCAACAGAAATTGGACCAAATGACAAAATCAAAATTCGCCGAAGCAACAAAACAAGGCTATCAATTTCGATTTATCCTAGAAAAGCTGACCGATATCCATCTTCACTCCAAAGCAGCCGGGACAGGAAACATTACCTATATCTATATTTTAATAGCATTAGGTGCTGCGCTCATTGTGTTAACTTGCATCAATTTTACAAATTTGGTTCTAGCACATGCACTTGAACGAAAGAAAGAAATTGGTGTCAAGAAAGTTTTAGGTGCCGCAAGGAAAACGATATTCTTTCAGTTCTTTTTTGAATGTAGCATCATGGTCTTTCTAGCGGTTGCTTTTAGTCTTCTGACTACGGTACTTTTGTTACCCGTATTCAGTTCATTTATGGGTACCGAAATGAAATTAACCGTATGGACTGACCCTCGGTTTTATACGATTTTACTTGTTTTCATAGCCTTGTTGACGCTGCTTTCAGGTGGCTGGCCAGCCTATTCAATAGCAAGCTCAAAACCTATTTCCATTTTTAAGCGAAAATTGACCGAAAGACAAAGTGGTATATCTTTGAGCAAGGTACTCGTTACTTTTCAATTCAGTATCTCTATATTTTTTATTATCTGCACCTTATTTGCGAGTAGACAGATGGATTTTATCCAGTCTAAAAACACTGGATTGGATCGCTCTGATATGTTGGTCATTGATGGCCGAGGATGGCAAGATAAAGAAAGGCAGCTATTAAAAGAAAAGTTAATACAACTTAATAGTGTTCAAGGTGTAACGGCTTCCTATGATAATCCCGTGAATATCCATGGGGGGTACACTGTTGGCGAAGTAGAAGGCCAGCCTAGCGATTTTGAGATGAATGTTACTGCAATCCCAATCGAAAAAGATTTCGTCTCCGTGTTTCACATTCAGTCTGTTGCCGGCGAACCGCTTTCAGATACCGACATCTTACGTGCACGGGATAGCATATCACCTGAATATAGTTTCGTTGTAAATACACTAGCGGCATCTGCCATGGGCTTTACTCCTCAACAAGCTATCGGAAAGAAAATCAACTTAAACGGACGTAAAGGAAGCATCAAACAGGTCGTAGCCAGTTTCAACTTTGCTTCATTACACAACGAAGTCAAACCGATCGTACTCTTTCCCGAGTATTATTATTTTGGCAACATCTTTATTCGGCTCAATCCAGATACACCAATTAAAGATGCATTAGCTCAAATTAAGTCTGTCATCAAAGATATTGACTTAAAAAATAACTTCGAGTATCATTTTCTCAATGATGACTACAACAAGCTGTATCTAAAGGATCAACAAACAACACGGGTCATGCAGCTATTTTCCATCATTACAATTGCTATTGCCTGCATGGGATTATTTGCATTATCTGCATATGCCGTACAACAACGCTTCAAGGAAATAGGTATACGTAAAGTATTAGGTGCTTCAACGATCAAGATTGTCAACATATTGAGCGTTGACTTTATGGCCCTAGTCCTGTGTGCTGTATTGATCAGTGTACCCTTAGGCTGGTATGCCATGCACCGCTGGGTAGAGAATTTTGCTTACCACATCACGCTAGATTGGTGGGTATTTATTGTGGCGGCGATAAGTGCATTATTGGTATCATTTATCACCATTAGTTTTCAAACCATAAAAGCTGCGATTCTAAACCCGGTTGATAGTTTAAGAGATGAGTAATTGTTTTAGTAGCTATTAAAAATAAAGACACCCGATAAATAACAAGCTGGACCTTTAAAATTCAAGTTTTTTCTATTTATCGATACCTAATACGACAGATATGCTTAAAAATTACATCAAAATCGCATGGCGGAACCTGATGAAAAATAAATCCTTCTCCTTGATTAACATCATCGGGTTGGCGATCGGTATGGCCGGAGCATTACTTATAGCACTTTGGTTGCAGAACATGTTAACCATGGATCGCTTTCATGAAAAGGGAGATCGCCTACACATATTGAGTAATCGCGATGAGTTTCAAGGCGAAAAATCAGCCTGGGCATATACACCTAAAATACTAGCGCCCTCATTGGCTGCAGATTTTCCAGATATCGAAGCTTTTACCAGATATAATGAGGGGTCTCAATTTTTAACAACATTTAAAGAAAAGAAATTAATTGCAAACACGGTTTTTGTAGATCCTGGTTTTTTCAAGATGTTCTCCCTTCCTTTTGCCAAAGGCGAACAGAATATTAAGTTTGATAACCCAAAGGGTCTTGTTCTTACAGAAAGTTATGCAAAAGCTCTATTTGGCGGCGAAGATCCTATCGGAAAATCCGTTAAAATAGATTCGGTTAATCAGCTCTCCGTGCAAGCGGTACTCAAAGATCTTCCGAGCAATTCAAGTTTCAAATTTGACATCCTCCTCCCATTTGAATATGCAAAAATAATCGGTTATGTAGACGACAACTGGAGCAATAATTCAATAGCTACTTATGTTCTGTTAAAAGAAGGTACTTCAGTCAACGCATTTAACGACAAAATCAGAACCTATCTGAGAGATCATATCAATACGAGTAATAAAGCTGCCGGTTATACTTCTGCAAGAAATACGGGTGAGATTTTTGCCTTCCCCTATCCAGATTCTTTCCTTTACAATAGCGGAAAAGGAGGAAATTATACTTCCGGACGTATCGATATCGTCAAGCTATTTGCTTGGATCGGTGTATTTATTTTATTGGTGGCAAGCATCAATTTTATGAATTTGAGTACGGCACGTTCCGAACGCCGTGCAAAAGAAGTTGGTGTCCGCAAAGTAATTGGGGCAAATAAGACAAGCCTAATGGCGCAGTTCCTGGTTGAAAGCATATTAATTAGCCTGATCGGCATGGTACTAGCTACGTTACTTGTTTTTATTGTCCTGCCATTTTTTAACGAGCTGGTGGGAAAACAGCTGAGCTTATCGTTATTAAACTTACCAACCTGGCTTTTTTTAATTGGTTTTGCCTTATTTACGGGGGTGTTAGCGGGTATCTACCCGGCCTTTTTCCTATCTTCATTTCAGCCTATCAAGACCTTGAAAGGGAAATTTGTTTCTAAAACAAGAGGCCTTAGTATTCGCTCACTTTTAGTCGTCATTCAATTTAGTCTCGCTATTATATTGATTATCGCAACAGTCATTGTCGCGAAACAAATCCAATATACCAAAAAGCGCGACCGAGGTTACAATGAAAATGGGCTACTTTATAGCAGTATTCAAGGAGACTTGGAAAAGAATTATAAAATCCTGCGGGATGAGTTATTAGCCAGCAACGCAGTTGTTTCTGTATCGAAAAACATGTCGCCGGTAACCGATTTCTATAGCAATGGCTGGGGGTTTACGTCCGGGACACCAACGGAACAGGACAAACGCATTTCCTATAACCGTTTTAGTACCGATGCCGATGCCGTAAAAAATCTAGGCCTAACACTTATACAGGGGCGGGATATCGATATTTACAAGTTTGCGACAGACAGTACTGCCTTAATTTTAAATGAATCCGCGGTAAAAAGTTTGCACCTCAAAAACCCGGTCAATAGCATTGTGGATGGTGATGGCACCAAATGGACGGTGGTTGGTGTAGTCAAAGATTTTATCATTGGATCACCTTTTGGAGACAAAAAGCCTATGGTGATATTAGGACCGCAAGCCTGGTTTACAACGATTCACTACCGTTTAAATCCAAACAACGCAATAGCGGACAACTTAAAGACGATTGAGTCAATCTTTAAGAAATTTAATCCAGACTATCCTTTTGAATATCAATTCATCGATAAAACCTACGAAGAGAAATTTAAGGAAACTAAAGCAATAGGTACCCTTGCGATGGTTTTTGCTGGATTGACGATTTTTATTTCCTGTCTAGGTTTACTGGCATTAATCGCATATATGGCCGAAACACGCATGAAGGAAATTGCGGTTCGCAAAGTTCTTGGCGCAAGTGTCACCCAGGTAACATCTTTGCTTTCGATCGATTTTATCAAACTTGTTGTAGTGGCTATTTTTATTGCGACACCTATTGCTTGGTGGGCCATGGATAAATGGTTACAAGATTACAGTTATCGAATTGAGATACAGTGGTATTATTTTGTCATTGCTGGACTATTGGCTATTCTGATCAGTATGGCAACGATAAGCTATCAAGCAATTAAGGCTGCATTAGGCAACCCTGTTGACAGTTTACGCGATGAGTAGCCCAAAGTTTAACAACTTTGTTTCGTATAGTTTTAAAACATCAAGAAAGGCATGAATTCATTCAAACTTACTTTTCGCAGCCTCATTAGCAACCGACAATATACCTGGATCAATATCTTGGGCTTAAGTATTGGTTTTTCCTTGTGCCTTCTCGTATTTGCTCTTGTCATTGAAGAAAACTCGTATGACAAAAGCTGGAAAAATGCGGATCATCTCTTTCGGATTGTGACCATAGATTCAACTGCTGGCCTTGAACACCAAATGTCCAGAACATTCGTTAATTTAAGTACGGAACTCAAACAAGTATTCCCGGAGATTCAAAATGAGGCTCGGATAGAATCCAGAAAATATTATTTAAAACCGCATGCAAGCTCAGCACAGCCCATAGGCATACAGGTTTTGGAGTCGGAAATAAATATCTTGGATATGTTGAGCATCAAGGTTCTCGAAGGCAATCCCAAACAGCTGGTCCAAGGAAAAACAAACTTGCTCATCGGCAAAGAATTCAAAGAAAAGTACTTTAAGAACGAAGATGTCATCGGCAAAGTCATCCAAAGTGCCGACCCCTATACCGATCAGCCATCCGATTATATCATTACGGGTGTTATGGATAATCTTCCTTATAATTCAACGCTCAGAGCTTCCGCCATTGCTTTAGTGCCTAAAATGTCGATGGAATTAAGCAAAGATGGCTCGGGGTACTACACCGAACAATTTGTACAACTAAAACCCGGAACACCAAGAATAGATCTCGAGCAGAAACTAAATCATTGGTATAAAGGATACCTCAGTCCAAACACAAAACAGGTGACTTCCTTTCGCCTGCAGCCTATTCAGGATATATATATGGAGCCATTAGGCAGTGTAGATATCAGCGGCAACCAAAAAACAACAAACATATTTGTGGGTGTTGCCGTTTTGGTCTTTATTATTTCCTGTATCAATTTTATTAATATTTACGCTGTAAGAACAGTTAAAAAATTAAGGACACTTCATATACATAAAGTATTGGGGGCCAGCCGAGCCCAGATGATCAGACGGATGCTATTGGAAACAATCCTACTGTTTTTTATTTCTGCATTATGCAGTTTGGTACTCTTTAAACTTGGATTGTCCCAGCTGGAGCACTTTATAGGCTATGATCTCGCTTATATTAAATCCATACAGCTCCCGTTGCTATTGGCATTTATGATGACTGCAATTGCCCTTGGCCTGCTAATTGGTTTTTATCCAGCATGGCTGATCTCCGGTATTAAGAGTTCAGATGCCTTAAAAAATAAGCTATCAAAAATTCCCAATGCAGAAGTCCTTATCAAAAAAATGCTTATCACAACACAGTTTAGCATTGCCATTATCGTCATCATTGGCCTTATAACAATCAAGTCCCAACTCAGCTATATGCAAGCAGCTCCCTTGGGAATGGAAGTCAAAAATGTGCTGAACATCGATTATTTTAACAAGGGTACACAAAATACAAATATAAAAGATCGAATTGGTCAACTTACCGGGGTTGAATCGGTCAGCGTCGCTGCCTGGACGCCGACAATCGGGTCGGGCTACCTTGCCAAGACAATCGTCGACAAGGACGATCCAGGGAAAAATATCCAAGTCAGTTTCATCGGTGGCGATGTCGATTTGTCCAAGACTTTGGGAATCCAGTTGGTTAAAGGTCGATTATTGACTCCTGAAGATTATACGCCTGTAGAAATGGATCTGGGAGAAGACGATGGTATCAATAATGCCCTTGTGACGGAAAGTACGGCAAAAAAGCTTGGGATAGACAAACTCGGTATCCTGTATAAGGACCTTCAAATTATCCCCGTTGGAATCATTAAAGATTTCCATAGTGAGTCTTTTCGTAGCAAAATAGTACCAACAGTGATTTTGGCAAAAGATTTTAACGGAAACGGCAATATTCTGATAAAAGTAGGGAAAGGACAAGAACAACAAATCTTTCGATCGGTATCTCATATTATACAAAATACCTATCCTGATAAACACGTTTCCTTCCATTGGATAGATGATTTGATTGCAAAACAATATGAAAAAGAGAGCAAGCAAGTGCAATTATTTATCCTATTCAGTGCATTGACATTGTTGATCTCCGCCTTAGGAATCACAGGATTGATTATGCAAAATCTCGAACAGCGCACCAAAGAAATTGGCATACGCAAAGTCCTAGGCGCAACAGTGCTCGACATATCACGTCTCTTTTCAAAAGATTATCTCATCTTATCCACCTTGGCTATTTTTATTGCCAGTCCAATAGCGGGGTATTTTTCAAAAAAATGGCTCGAAGATTATGCGTACAATGTGGGCGTACAATGGTGGTTCTTTATTCTTGCCGCGCTTGCCATCTTTTTGATCAGCATCATTACTGTCAATTTCCAAACAATACGTGCCGCACTAAACAATCCAGTAGATAGCTTACGAAACGAGTAAATATTCATTTATAGTAATAAAAGGGGCCTCAATATGATCAAGAACAATTTAAAAATAGCATGGCGAAATTTAATACGCAATTTCTCCACTTCGTTTATCAACATTGCTGGGTTAGCCGTTGGAATTGCGACCTGCTTATTGATCAGCTTATATGTAATCGATGAGTTTAGTTTTGATCGTTACAACGAGCATGCAGACCGTATTGTACGTGTTGTTTTCAGAGGAACTGTAAAGGGCGGAACCATCAACGAGGCGCATGTGATGCCACCCGTGGCTTCGACTATGAAGTCAGAGCTGCCCGAAGTTGAAGAAACTGCACGACTGAGAATCGGTGGATCCCCCCTATTTGTCGTCAACAACAAAGTTTTCCACGAAGAAAAGATGGCTTACGTGGATGCATCCTTCTTCAAAATCTTTACCCTTCCTTTTATTAAGGGAAATAAGTCTACAGCAATTGCTAATCCCAATGCGGTAGTTATATCCGAATCTACTGCCTTAAAGTATTTTGGTACGAAGGACGTGGTTGGACGGGATCTTTCGGTCAAAGACAATCCGACAATCCTCAAAATCACCGGTGTCATCAAAGATATTCCTAAAAATTCTCATTTTCATTTTGATGTATTCACCTCTTTGGATGCACTGGAAGATTCACGATCAGATTCGTGGATGACTTCCGAATATTATACTTATGCGCTGCTTTCGAAAAATGCTTCACGTGAAAAGCTCGAAAAAAACTTAGCCACGCTATTCGACAAACATGTCGCCACACAATTTATGGCAGGTTTTGGCATGAGTTACCAAGAATACAAGAAAACGGGAAATCAGATCGGTCTTTACCTACAGCCGCTCACAGATATCCATCTACATTCGAATTTCAACTACGACCTCAGCGCTCCGGGGGATATACGTTACGTTTATATTTTTAGTGCTATTGCACTCTTTATGCTATTGATTGCCACAATTAATTTCATGAATCTATCTACAGCCAGTGGCTTTAGACGGTGTAAAGAAGTAGGAGTACGAAAAGTATTGGGTGCCGACAAGCAAAACCTGATGCGACAATTTATGCTGGAGGGCGTCCTCCTGACTTATATTTCTTTGGGAATAGCTTTGGGAATTGTTTTACTTGCCCTTCCTTTATTTAATCAGATTTCAGGAAAAGAGATTGAAATTCAAAAACTTGACGCTTTTAAAATTATCCCGTTCCTGCTGACTTTTGGTTTAGTCGTCGGTTTATTTTCCAGCAGCTATCCCGCGTTATATTTATCCTCATTTAATCCGCTCCGTGTATTAAAAGGGAAAATAAGTCGTTCGACTAAAGGCCTTAATTTACGCAGTGGGCTTGTTGTATTTCAATTCATCATTTCCGTCGGACTTATCTTTGGAACCGTGGTCGTTGTTCAGCAGCTGGATTATATGCGTCATATTAAACTTGGATATAACAAGGATAATGTCCTTATTATACCGAGCTGGCCTTTGGGGAAAAACGAAAAGACATATTATAATTTATTGATGCAAGACAGCAGAATCAAACATGTCTCTCATTCGTCCTATCTCCCCGCCGGAGAAAGTAACAACAACAATTTTTTCATCTATCCAGATGGCAATACTGATCAATGGGTCAAAACGATTCGTTACGATATAGATGAAGAATATATTCCGGTTATGGGTATGCAGCTTAAAGAAGGACGAAATTTCACAAAAACATTTGGTAATGACAGCCTTTCTGTCATCATCAATGAAACCGCAGCAAAAGATCTCGGTTGGAACGATCATAGTCTTGGTAAAATATTGACCAATAAAGACAACAAAAGCTATCGTGTTATCGGTGTCGTTAAGGATTTCCATTTTCGCTCTTTACATGAGCAGATCTCCCCGCTTGTGATGGTTCTTAGCGATCAAGCCGGGAGTTTGATTCTCAAAACCCAAACAGCCGATATGGAGAAGCTCATTCAAAAATTAGCATCTCTCTATCGTTCCTTTCCAACAGACATTCCATTCAGCTATTCCTTTCTGGATGACCGATACGCACAAACCTACCAAGCAGAGGTGAAAACGGGTAAATTACTGAGCATCTTTGCGGGACTGACAATTTTTGTGGCCTGCCTTGGTTTATTCGGCTTGGCTATTTTCACCGCCAATCAACGCAGAAAAGAAATAGGGATCCGAAAAGTTGTTGGAGCTACAGTTCCCGACATCACGCGCATGCTTTCCACGGAGTTCGTCAAACTCGTGCTAATAGCCATTATCATTTCTTCTCCCCTAGCTTGGTGGATGATGCATAAATGGTTAGAGAATTTTGCGTACCGTATTGAGATGCAATGGTGGATGTTTGTGCTAGCAGGAGCGCTAGCCGTTTTTATTGCTTTAATTACTGTAAGTTCACAAGCGATACGCGCGGCCCTAACAAAGCCTGTTGACAGTCTACGTGATGAATAAAAAACGTTTATAATTATCGATACAATAACCTCAAACAATGATTCAGCTATATTTTAAATCAGCTTTAAGACAATTATTTAAACATGGCTACTATACAATGCTGACGATATGCGGGCTAGGGTTAGCCATGGCCTGTAGTTTGTTTATCTACATCTACAATAGTTTCCAATTGAGCTTTGATCAGTTTCACGCCGATAAAGATCGAACCTTTTTAGTCGTACAAGATTTAAAATTGGACAAGATAGAACACAGCAAAGGGGGCGCTTATGCCATGTATGACGCCATATCTCGTGAAATTCCCCAAGTAGAAAAAACAGCATTATATATCGATAATAAAAATCTTACGCTACGTATAGAGGATCAATTATATCAGACAGCAGGCAAAGCGTCATTTACTTCCTCCAGCTATTTCAACATATTAAATTTTCCTTGGATACAAGGCAAACCGGAGGAACTGGATCAACCCAATACGGTAGCCTTGACTAAAAGTATTTCAAAAATTTATTTTAAAGATGAAAACCCGATCGGAAAAATAATTTTAGTAGATGGCAAATTCCCCATAAAGGTCATCGGTATCATCGATGACAGCAAGAGAAATTCCGATTTTCGTTCGGATATCTATATATCGTTAAATTCACTGACAAATTTATGGCAGATTCCCAAAGATGATGGATTCTTTCTCAATTGGGGCTATACTAATTCAAGTAACAACATCATATTAAAACTAAAACATACATCCGATCAGGCTGCTGTGGAGAAAAGTATACAAAAGCTAATCACGAAATATTGGGACAAGGATGTACTTCAATATTTTCATTATAAGCTACTGCCACTACCCCATTTTCATTTTGACGCGGATTATGGCAAAGGGACCCAACGAACCTTATTGAACATCTTAGTTGTTATCGCCGTGGGCATCGGTGTTATGGCATTTATCAACTATAGTAATATCGTATTTGCCCAACAAATGAACCGGAGCGTAGAAATGGGGGTCAGAAAAATACTAGGGAGTTCCAAGCAGCAACTGTATTACCAGTTTCTGACCGAAACCTTGCTGTTGACAGCGTGCTCAGTCTTATTTGCGTTATTACTATTGAGTCTTTCCATCTCCTGGGCCAATCAATACCTATTTGAAGATGAGCCCGTGCAAATTATCAACCTGTATTCATTTTTGGGTACAATTGGAATCCTCTGGACATCTACCGCACTAGTCACCTCCGTTTACCCGCTGATCTTTGTAAATCGAATGAAAATCCAGCAAGCATTAAAAAAGTTGACCATAGGCCCATGGAGCTTAACCAGAAAATCTTTTATTGTCGTACAGAATATAATCGCCATGATTCTTCTGATTGCCACGTTCGTTATTGTCTTACAGGTAAACCATCTCAAGCAGACCGATATTGGCTTTAATCGTGAACAAGTGGTTCTCTTTCCCATGACGAATAACATGCTGAAATCAAAAGAGAAAATTGCACATTTCCTTCGTGATCGAACGGAAGTGCAATCATTTACTTTCTGTGACAATCCGCCATCATACGAAAAAGTATGGGGTGGAACTTTTCAATTTGATAACAGATCAGAATGGGAAAAATGGCCTGCTAGGTATACAATCGGCGATTCAACCTATATTAGGACCTTTCACATCAAATTATTGGCCGGACGGAATTTTGATGACAATCCACAAAATCCAGAATTTTTAGTCAATCAGCAGATGGCTACTACATTGGGATTTAAAAACCCCAATGATATCCTTGGCCGAAATTTGAATGCTGGCGGGCTCAATGAAGAGCACATCGGAAAAATTGTAGGTGTAGTTGCAGATTTTAGCACCAATTCGCTCAACGAGCCTATATCCCCTACCGTAATTGGCTACAATGAAAGCCGATTAAAAAATCTGGCCGTTAAGTTTAAGGGACATAAGCAAGATATATTATTGAAAACGCTAGCGCTACAATGGAAAAACTGGTATCCTGATGAAGTTTTCCAATATAAGTTTTACGATCAGCAAATTGCTAACCTTTACAAAAAAGAAGCGTTGGTTGAAAAACTTATCTGGATTGCGGCTATTGTATCGCTATGTATCAGCTCACTTGGTTTTTTAGGTTTGCTGTCCATCAATATCCTCAAACGCACAAAAGAAATTGGCATACGAAAAGTACTTGGCGCTTCCGTTTCAGGTATTGTCATTTTGCTATCTCAGGACTTTTTCAAGTGGATGGCTATTGCCTTCACTATTGCCACTCCTGTAGCATTTTATCTCATGGAGCACTGGTTAACTAATTTCCCATTCCGAATAGAAATTAGCTGGTGGATCTTTTCCCTTGCTTTCTGCACTGGATTAATCTTGACGTTATTGGTCGTTGCACTACAATCCATCAAGGCTGCAATAGCAAATCCGGTCCATAGTTTACGGAACGAATGATTGACTGCTGCGACATGGAACAGGATCTCCAGCTACAGGCATCCGCCGAGCTGGAGGTTGAATGCTGTACAATATTGAACGGCAAACTGTCCGATATCGAACAGCATTCAGCAGCACAACAGCAATAAAAAACTAACTATCAACAATATATACACTTGGCCAAACATTTGTATTTTTATTTTTCTATGTCGAGGCCCCATTATACTAACAGCTTCACGAACGGAATAAATTCTTATTACAAAGACAATGAACTTTACAAACTTTAAGATTGCTTGGCGAAATATTCGAAAGAAAAAAGTGCAAAATCTGATCAATCTAATTGGATTGACCTGCGGTATTACTTTTCTACTACTTGTAGGCGCCTATGTCTGGGATGTACACCAAGTGAATAGCAATATCAAAAATATTGATCGGCAATTTTTGTTGCAAAGCAAGTATAAGAAAGAAGGATTTGGTATTAACTTAACCACATTAGGGGCGCTCCCCAAAGCCTTACATGAGGAGTATCCTAATCTTGTCTCTAATTATTATCGGATTGATGGATTGACAGGTATCGTAGCAAACGGAGCAACAATCCATGAGGAAGGGATGTCTCTCGGAGATCCTAGTCTATTGACGATGTTCGGATTCGATATTTTAGCGGGCAATCCCAATACGGCTTTGAATAATCCCTTTTCAGTTGTTATCAGTGAAAAAGCTGCTATAAAATATTTCGGACAAGTGGACGTACTTGGAAGGTCGCTACAAATAAAAAATTTCAAGGGTGAAAAACACGATTTTGAAATTACAGCAATCATCAAATCCGACGTCCAAAATGCCATTATGGATCTCACAAAGAATATGCATGCCGACATATTTTTACCGATCATCAACGAGCAATTCTTTGGCCGATCTATAGACAATTGGAATAATCCATATATTGCTGGTTACATTGAATTGAAGCCAGGTATCAGTTTGGAACAGGTAGACGCTGCCATAGAGACACTGGTAAGCAAAAATACAGATAAGGAATTTTCCAGCCAATATAGCCCTAGTTTAAAACCATTGAAAACCTATTATTTGGACGACAACCAGGGGGCTGTTCGCAAAATGATACGGACATTGGTCTTGACGGCTATTTTTATCTTGATCATGGCCATTATAAATTTCATTAATTTTAGTATCGCTCAGCATATTACGCGATTAAAGGAAATGGGTGTTCGCAAGATGATGGGATCGTCTCGGGTGCAACTTATTAACCAACTGATGACCGAATATATCCTGATCGTGGCCATAGCAACATTCATCAGTCTGCCAATCTATATCGTGACAAGCCCAATCTTCGAACATATCTTGATGCGCAAGCTGCCTACGTTAATGGAATTGCCGATTTATTTTTTTGGTCTACTGGGTATAATGACCTTATTAATTGGTTTGCTGGCGGGTCTATATCCTGCAATCAAGCTTTCCAATATAGCGGTACTTCCGGCAGTCAAAAATCAGTTTTCGACGCTGGGAGGCAAACAGCTGGTACGAAAAATTCTTTTGTTTTTTCAATTTGGGGTAGCCTTGCTCCTGCTTGTCTGCACACTAATTATTTCCAAACAAGTGGATCTATTTCTCCATAGCAATCTAGGTTACAACAAGGACTACTTATTAACCGTTCAAGTACCTAGAGATTGGTCCGAAAATGGTGTTCGCAAAATGGAGACTTTACAACATGAACTCAGCCAGCAACCAGAAGTAAAATCTGTAAGCTTATCTTATGAAACACCGGGATTACTGGGATTCAATATGCAATCTGCATTCGGTACGGTTGAAAACAAAGAAATCCAGGTACAACGGATTACAAGTGATAGTCACTTTTTGGGAACCTATGAAATACCACTAATTGCGGGAACTTTTCTTCCTGAAAACTATGCTACTCATGCGGATAATAGACCAGTTGTCATCAACAGGAAAGCTATGGATGATTTTGGCTTTAAAAATGCCGAGCAGGCGATTGGTCAGCAAATAGCAATAAATGATCCTAGTTATAAAATGACTATTGTGGGCGTTGCTGAAAATTTTGTAGCCAACACACTTCATCAGGCATCCCCGCCAATTATCTGGATAGATGTACATGAGAGCCTTCAATACCGATACCTCAGTATTCGCTTACAAAAAGGCTCTCTTTCCAATACAATACAACAACTAGAAAAAAAATGGAAAACCTTGCTGCCTGATGCACCATTCGAGTATCAATTTATGGATGAACGTATCAAAAGTTTATATGAAACTGAGTTGCAGCTGCATCGCGCTTCCCAGATTGCTACGGTTGTTTCGCTACTGATCGTGGCTTTGGGACTTACTGGATTAATATCGCTTTCCATCCATCTTCGCAATAAAGAAGTAGGCATTCGTAAAGTACTTGGAGCTTCACTAGCACATTTGATGTTACTCTTTTCAAAAGAGTACTACGGAATCTTCCTATTTGCTGCATTTACGACAGTTCCACTGAGTTATCTATTGATGCAATACTGGCTGCAAAATTACATTATCCGAGTAGAAATCAATGCATTTACCTACTTGTTACCGTTGGGGACTTTGATCGGTTTGCTGAGTTTATTGGTGGGCATTATTGTATTTCGATCAACCCGGTTTAATCCAGTTGAAAAATTAAGAGATGAATAATCTAAGAAACTAATCCACATAAACAGTATGATAAAGAATCACCTTAAAACCGCTTGGCGAACATTGATGCACAATCGGATCTATTCGCTATCAAATCTCATCGGCTTAACCATCGCGTTACTGGTATTTATGTTAATTAGTTCACTTGTCATTGATGAGCTTTCCTACGACAGACAATGGGGGAACTCCAATGAGCTTTACCGGATGAGGGTGGTACCCAAAGAAACACAGGAAGGTGTCAAAACCAATATTTCAGGAGCTCCTGAAGGTCTCTCAAAGGTCTTGAAAACTAATTTTCCCGAAATTTTAGGTTATACCACGATCAACAGTAGTTCACAGAAATTAACAATCGAAGGGCTGTCAAAACAACTAGCTGAAATCAGTACCTTAGAAATTGACAGTGGTTTTTTCAATCTTTTTGATACAAAAATAATTGCAGGCAATCCAAAACAAATTATTGCAGGTGCAAAAAACATTACATTGACAGCCTCTGCTGTACAAAAATACTTCAGCGGAAAAGATGTACTTGGCAGCACATTCTACAATAAACCGCAAGAAGGGGAACCAGAGGCTTATTATGTCAATGCTATTATTGAGGATATTCCTCATAATTCATCCTTTCAGGCAGAAGCGCTCGTGCTGATGCCTAAGATAATTGAATTTAATCCGACAAAGGCCGGCTCATTGCAAACACAAATTCTATTGCTCAAAAACACAACTGATATTAACCACTTTTCTACCAAAATAAACAAATGGTACAAAGGACAAAAACTGAATGACTGGGCGAAAAGTTTTAATCTTTTTATTGAACCCATCAAAGATATACACCTACAAAGTATTACAGGATGGGAGAATCCCATGCAAGATATTTACCTACTGGTGGGAATAGCGACACTTATTCTTATATTGGTCAGTATTAATTACATTAACCTAAGCTTTGCGCATGCCTTAAAACGCACACAACAGATAGGTATCCGTAAGGTATTGGGAGCAAGCCGAAAAAATCTAATCTTACAAATGGGCATAGAGAGTACAATACTCTTTGCCAGCTCTTTTCTGATCGCATTTTTTGGTTATATTCTTGTCAGTCCTGCATTTGAAAACTATTTAGAGCATCCATTGACAATGAGCTACCAGCATTCTTTATTCATGTGTGCTGGACTACTAACCACCTGGATAATTCTAGGCTGGCTGTGCAGTTTACCGACTGCGTTGTCTCTATCGAAAACACAGCCATCGCTTGAACTTCGGAAGCAACTTTCTTTCTTCAGACTTCCCTTAAATATGGCATTTACCAAAATACTGGTTGTCTTCCAATTTGCTATCTCCATCGTCGTAGCGATCTGCATGATGTCAATGCGGGCACAACTGCATTATTTGTATAGCAAAGATATTGGCTACGAACCTAAAAATCTTTTAGCCATCAACTATACCTCTTGGGAAGGAAAGGATCAGGCTTTCAAACAGGAGCTATTAAAAAATTCATACATCGCATCGGTTAGCCTCACAAGCTGGACTCCCTTTAGCGGGAGTGCAGATTTTAAAATAGTAAAAGACCCTCAGGATCCGAACAAAGAACTGCCTATTGTATTTGTTTATGCGGATTACGATTACATCAAAACAATGGGTATAAAACTCATTAACGGACGTCCTTTGAGTGCGGACTATGCACTGGACAGATCATATTTTGATTCGGTACACAATGGGCAACCAGTATTTACAAACATGCTCGTTTCCGAAGGAACAGCCCAACGGCTCCCTTTTAAACTCAATAAAAGTTTAGAGCTCCTAAAAAATACACCAGTGGGTGTATTTAAAGAATTTAACGGAGCAAGTTTAAAGTTTCCGATCGGTCCTTTTGCAATTAAGGCAGAAACTGAATGGGAAGGTGGATGTATGCTCATTCGGGTAGAGGAAGGCAAGAAAAAGGAAGCTTTAGCATTGGTGAACAGGACATGGAACAAATTTTTTCCAAACCGGATAGCGCAGATCAACTGGCAGGAAGATCAAGTACAGAATCAATATAACAAAGAAAAAAAACAATACCAGCAATTAGCACTTTTTACCGGTTCCAGTATGCTGATTGCCATCCTAGGGATCGTAGCTATTGCTATTTATACACTAGAACGAAGAGTAAAAGAAATTGGTATCCGTAAAGTACTAGGGGCTTCCGTAAATACGATCACATATATGATTTCCAAATCCTTTATCTTACTCCTGCTGATAGCGATTCTAATAGCTTTCCCTATAGCATGGTGGTTTACGCATAAATGGCTAGAAAATTTCTTCTATCATATAGATATACCGATCGTTCTATTTATTTTAACAGGATTGTTTATTGGTTTGACAACTTTAGCGATTATCGCCGCCCGCATATTCCAGACAGCCCGTATTAACCCTGTCAATAGTTTACGGGATGAATAAGAAAAAATAAGCCGTAGGTTATCTAAGCTAAAAAGTGTATTTATTATTAACCTATTGGAATGGAAGTTTATAATTGGTGTACCTACGGCTTAGGATCTTTGAAGCAATTTTTAGCTGTTCGTGTTGGACAGCTAAAAATTGCTTATTTCTTTTCTGTCGAATCCTTGGGAGCAGCTAAAATATAACTGAATCCGTATTTAGATACTTTCCGAATAATTTTGCGTTCATCAGACCTATTGAGCAAATCTTCAAGTACCTTCATCAAGTTTTTAGGATGTATATACCTTTCTAGTTTAGCACAGCATAAGTTGTGTATTTCATCAGGTCTCTTTTCCACATTAAAATATCCGATATCAATATTCTCATCCAGGAGAGTACTTATCTTTTTTACTTCTTCTATTGTCGAAATTTCATACGGGTCGAGATCATGTCGAATATCGATTAGCTTAAATTCGATTACTTTTTGATCTTGCTCTACATCAACTTTATACAGTTCATAAATAACGCGGTCACCCAATTTAGTTACATGCAATTCATATGTATACTTCTGTGACGACAAATCAATTCCGTAAGGCATCAATTCATTCATACTCTTTATTTCTAGTACAAGCTGCATGACAACCAAATCATGAACAAAAGTTCTTTTCCTTTTGAATGTCTCAACTTTATTTATAAAATCGAATGACTTTCCCATTAAAAAAGAAACTTCTTCGGGTGACAGGTGCCGCGAAATACGTTGTAGCAGCATACGATAATATATTTGCATGTCTAACTCTCCGCATCTCCTCCTATATACTTTTGTTTTTTGAATTTTCGCTGTTTTCATCATTGACACATTTAAATGATATAGATTTTCAATACAAAAGAATAGAAAATATTTTAGAAATAAAAACATTTGTATAAATAAAAATAACATTTTGTATATTTATCTATACAAAACAAGAGCATACTAAATCATAACTATGACAAAACTAGGTGAATTTTTAGAGAAGAAATCCGTTAATAAATCGCGAATTGCGCGCAAAACAGGTTTAAGTAAGGCAAGAATCAATGAGTTAACGATGACCGAAACGGCTAAATTGCGTTTGGATGAAATGTACCTGATCGCATTGGCTATTGATACAGATCCAGCTAAAATGATGTTCGAGTTATGTGATCATCTCCAGCTGAAAGAGATTGAAGACTAAGCAATTCGCTATTTATCGCCAGCACCTAGCTCGTCTGTGCGATACTGAACGCCAGACTGTTCGATATCGTACAGACTAGCTTTTTAAATTAAAGACAACAAACTAATTATCAACAAATTAACAAAATGGCAACGCAATTGATTTCAGCTTAAACGTCTGTTTTGATTATAACTACCAGTCATTCAGGCGTTAAAAATCTCTGCTATGATAGGAAATAATCTCAAAATAGCTTGGCGGAATATGGCAAAAAACAAGCTATATTCATTCATCAAGATTGGAGGCTTTGCCTTTAGTATTGCGATCTGTATTCTTATTGTTTTATATCTAAAACATGAGACGAGCTACAATAAGTTTTATCCAGCTATGGATAGAATTTACCGTCTGGTCGTTCAGTTACCAATTGAGAATAAGATCGAGCGCTGGGTTTCACTTTCTGCACCCGTAGCGCCAACCCTAAAAGCAGAAATACCCTCCATTGAGCAAACAGGGCGCATCCTACCTAATCCGTTATTCGGTGCGGGCAGCAACCAATTGTCATTAAATAACAGCCCGGATAGCCATTACGATGATGGATTTGTCTATATCGACCAGTCCATTCTCGACATGTTTCCTATGCCAATGGTTTCGGGCCAGCTGTCCCATGCACTCGATAAGCCCAACACATTGGTTATCACCAAAAGCAAAGCCGAAAAATATTTTAAAAATGATCCAATTGGACAAACGATCTATCTCAACAACAATAAATCGAAGGCCTATACCATCACTGGGGTCATTGAAGATATGCCCAACAATTCGACCCTTGCCGGTTATAGTTTTTTTATGTCGCTCGCTGGAGAACCTTTTTATCAAGGCGAACAGACTGCTTGGCTCAATAACAATTACACCGTTTATGTCAAATTAAAACCCAACGTAAATGTTGCACTGGCAGAAAAAGAAATTTCAAAGAATTACTTAGAGATACATTATCTCCCTGAATACTTAAAATCAGGACGCAAACTTAATCCGCTTTTCAAGCAGGCAAAAATAACTTTACAGAATGCACTCGACATGCATTTAAAATCTGCGGATATAAGCGACGATAAAGTTAGTACATTGAACAGAGGCGATATTCGCATGGTTTGGACCTTCGCAACAATAGCGCTATTTATTTTGTTCATTGCCTGTATTAACTTCATCAACTTATCGACAGCAAATGCAGCAACGAGAGCAAAAGAAATTGGTATCCGTAAGACTATTGGCTCCCCCAGGAAGCTGCTTGTTGTGCAATTCCTTGTTGAAGCAATTTGCTATAGTGTATTGTCACTGATTATTGGGCTCTTTCTAAGCTGGCTACTACTACCCGTATTCAACCAACTAGCCAACAAATCCTTGACCATTCCTTGGGTAGCAGCGTACTTCTTTCCTTCTCTTTTGGTGGCCATATTGGTGATCGGTGGTCTTGCCGGAATCTACCCAGCACTGTACTTATCCAAATTTAAACCAATCACCGCACTCAAAAACAATGTCATTGGCGCTAAATCTTCACTATTTAGAAATAGTTTGGTTGTCTTTCAATTTGCCACCTCAATTATCCTTATTGTTGGAGCACTGGTAACCAATAAACAGATAAACTACATATTGGACAAAGATCTGGGATTTGACAAGGAACAAGTCGTTGTGCTTCGCGGCATTGGAACATTATCGAAACAGCTTCCAAGTTTAAAAAATGAACTAAAGAGCCTCCCCAATGTTGCTTCAGTTTCCATGGGTGATTTTCTTCCAGTCCCCATCGATGGCGCTAAACGAAATGGCAATCCGTTCTGGGTCGATGGCAGAAAAGATCTTGATATGGCTACACAGGGCCAATTTTGGGAAATCGATCAGGATTATCTGAGCACATTCGGTCTTCATTTAAATAAAGGACGAAATTTTGATCCCACCAGAGCCACCGATAGCAGCTCGGCTATTATCAATCAGAAATTAGCCGACGAGCTTCACTTAAAGAATCCCATTGGTGCAAAAATCACCAATGGCAATACATGGACGGTCATTGGCGTAGTCGATGATTTTATTTTTGAGTCATTAAAGGAGAAGGGGTATGCAGGACTTTGTATGACATTACAAGGCAATCCTTCCCTCCTCTCTATTAAGGTAAAACCGCAACATCTCAAAGAGACGCTCGCTGATATCACAGGAGTATGGGACAAATTTGCCCCAAATCAACAGATTAACTACAGCTTTTTGGACGAAGGTTTTGAGGCCCTTTATCAAGACGTGGAACGGACCAAGAATATATTCACTTGTTTCGCTCTTGTTGCCATTTTTGTTGCTGCGCTCGGGCTTTTCGGTCTAGCAACTTATGTGACTCAACAACGGACCAAAGAAATTGGTGTACGTAAGGTACTTGGAGCCAATGCGATTGGATTACTCCGATTATTGTCTGGAGATTTTATAAAATTGGTGTTTGTAGCCTTGGTCATTGCCACTCCTGTTGCGTGGTGGGCAATGAACCAATGGCTTACAGATTTTAACTATCGGATCGAAATAAATTGGCTATACTTCATTCTTGCAGGAATGAGTGCCATTTTAATTGCTTTAGGCACAATCAGCTATCAGACCTGGAAAGCCATTCGCGCCAATCCTGTGGATAGCCTGCGCGATGAATAAATACAAAACCGTAAAAGACTTTTATTATGATAGGAAATAATTTAAAGATCGCTTGGCGAAATATGGTCAACAACAAACTGTACTCGATCATCAAGATCGGCGGGTTCGCTTTCAGCATTGCGATTTGCATTCTTATTATGCTGTACATTCGACATGAAACCAGTTATGATAAAATGTATCCCAACATGGAGCGTGTTTTCCGTCTTATCGTTTCGGAGCCCGATGGTGATAAAGTGAGGCAAACCTTTGCCTTTCCTGCTCCAGCAGCTAAAACCTTACAAGAGGAAATCCCAAGTGTTGAGTTAGCCGGTCGCATTTTACCCAATACCTTATTTGGTGCCGGAAGCAATCTGTTTACTGTAAATGGCCGTGCGGAGAACTATCTTGATAAAGGTTTTGTATATGTTGATCAGTCCATTTTGAAAATTTTTCCGCTTCCGGTCGTACAAGGACAGTTATCACATGCGCTGGACAAACCCAATGCGATAGTCATTACCAAAAGTAGGGCCCAGAAATATTTCAAAGGAAATGCGGTAGGACAAACGATCTATCTGAACAATAATAAAAATGTTTTATACAACATAACGGCTGTGATCGATGATGTCCCGAGCAATTCCAGTCTCTATGGCTATAATTATTTTATTTCCCTTGCAGGCGAACCATTTTATCCGGGTGAACAAAACAATTGGGGCGCGACAAATTACATTACCTATGTAAAACTAAAGGAAAATACAGATATTGCAAACGCACAACGTAGCATTTCAAAAAACTATATTCAGGACCATTATATTTTGCTCAACAAAAAAAATGGAAAGAAAATATCCCCCGAAATGATGCAATCAACCGTATTGCTTCAAAACGCCCTTGATATGCACCTGCACTCGAAGAATATTTCGGAGTATGGAATGGCGACACAATATCAAGGTGACATTAAGATGGTCTGGATATTTGCGGGCATTGCATTTTTTATATTATTGATTGCTTGTATAAACTTCATCAACTTATCAACGGCAAATGCAGCAACGCGAGCCAAAGAAATCGGGATTCGAAAAACCATTGGATCAAATCGACGGACACTGATTATCCAATTTATGACCGAAGCGATATGTTACAGTCTTATTTCACTCCTGATAGGGTTATTATTAGCCTTCCTGTTATTACCGCTATTTAACAATCTAGCCAACAAAGCGCTGTTTATACCCTGGACAGTGTGGTACTTTGTCCCCTCGCTGATCTTAAGTATGTTGTTTATTGGCATTCTTGCCGGTTTATACCCAGCGCTCTATTTATCAGGATTTCAACCTATAAACGCATTAAAAAGCAAATCGGTCACCAATCCTAAATCGTCGTTGTTACGCAATGGACTGGTTATTTTCCAGTTCGCAACATCTATAATACTGATGATCAGTGCCCTTATTGCGAATCAGCAAATCAGTTTTATGCTCAATAAAGATATTGGCTTCGATAAGGATCAGGTAATCGTACTCCGCGGTATAACGGGTATTGCTTCCCAGGCAAAAGAATTAAAAAATGAACTGAAAGCCATTCCGACAGTGCGAGATGTCTCCGTAGGCGACTACATACCTGTTCAATTGGATGGCGTAAAAAGAAATGGAAATCTTTTTTGGTCCAAAGGAAAAGAAGATCTTGAATTGGGAGAAGCTGGACAATTCTGGAATATAGACGAAAGTTACCTCACTACATTTGGACTGAAACTTATAGCCGGCCGAAACTTCGATCCGCATATCGCATCGGATAGTACTGGTGCTATTGTTAACAAAAGAATGATTGCAGATTTGGGCATTAAAGGAAATCCCATTGGTGTAAAAATTACCAATGGCATGACATGGACGATTATCGGTGTCGTCGACGATTTTATCTTTGAATCGATGAAAGATGAGGGCTACTATCCCGTCTGCATGACCCTAGCTAATAGCCCTTCCATGCTTTCCATTAAAACCAAATCAACGGACATGTCCGAAACACTAACGAACATTACTGCCGTTTGGAACAAGTTTTCACCAAATCAAAAAATCGATTACAATTTCCTCGATGCCGGCTTCGCCGATCTCTATCAAGATGTCCAACGGACAAAAAATATCTTCAGCTGCTTCGCTTTCGTAGCCATTTTTGTTGCTGCTCTTGGACTTTTCGGGCTGGCAACCTATGTGACCCAGCAACGAACCAAGGAAATCGGTGTCCGCAAGGTTCTCGGCGCAAGTTCCATCCGATTACTCCGACTGCTTTCCGGAGATTTTATAAAATTGGTGTTTGTAGCCTTGATCATTGCCACACCTGTTGCATGGTGGGCAATGAATCAATGGCTGACAGATTTCAACTATCGCATAGAAATCAATTGGTTCTACTTTATTCTAGCGGGTTTCAGTGCAATCCTGGTTGCATTTGGAACCATTAGTTATCAAACCTGGAAAGTCGTCCGTGCCAATCCGGTCGAAAGTTTAAGGGATGAATAAAGTCAGTAAATCTTAAAATTTGGTGTTTGTTGTCTTGGTAATTGCCTTTCCTGTTGCGTTGTGGGCAATGAACCAAGGGCTTAGGAGATGGATGTTCGATTCTGGACGTAAACTGTTCGAAATCGGACATCCAAAAACAAAAAAAACAACATAAAATACTTATAACAAAACAATTACAACAATGGCAAGAGGATTGTAATTTTAATTGAGTGAATTGGTTCGCATTAGTTTAAACATAATACCCTCCAAAAAATGGCAAAAAATGATTTCAAACTAGCTTGGCGCAAACTTTTAAAAAATAAAGGTTTTACTTTCTTAAATATTGTTGGTCTGACCCTGGGTTTTACGGGTTTTATCCTTTCCTATCAATACATTAATCGCGAAACGAGTTACGATAAATGGAACCCACATTTTAAGGATATCTACCAAATTGGCCTTGAATCGGAAGGTGCATTTACGGACGAAACTTCACCTTCACTGGCTCCATTGCTAAAACAGAGTTTACCTGATATTGTATATGCAGGAAGAAAAATAGTCTATAACTACGGTAGTTACCCCCTTTTTGGAGAGAAGACGGTGCTTATTAAAAATGCAGCACTGATTGACTCCTCAGCAGCACGAATCTTTCAAATCGAAAATGCGACCGGACCGCTCTACAAAAACAAGGACCAAAAGGATGCGACCATGGTCAAAAGCCATATTGCCGAACAACTATTCAAAAAAGAAGACTTAAATTTTGACAGTCCCCATTCGATTCCAGCTCTAAGTCTACAAATTGGAATGAAGGAAACAATCTACGGTACCATCAAAAAGCAAGGTCTGTCCATGATTGATTACGATCTCCTTTTTATCCGTGAACCGCAGGATCTCTTCGCCGATAATAATCCCTTTTTGTATCAAACTTATATTCAGGTTCGCCCCGGTACGGATATCACAAAGTTGACCAATCGCATCAATACGCTTTACCAGAAAGAAATTGCACCAAAAGATAAAATACGTTCTTCTAGTTATGCCAAGGGAAAAATCTATTTGGATCCATTAGCCAATCTTCATCTAAGGCCAAAAACAGGTAGTAACACAGCTTATATCATTACGTGGATTATTGGTATTCTCTCCGTTTTGATCCTCTTACTTGCCGCTGCCAATTTTGCCAATATGATTATGGCACAGGCGGATCAACGCATTAAGGAACTCGCGCTTAAAAAAATATTGGGAAGCTCACGCTGGGCTATCGTTAGGCAATTGGTACTGGAAGTATTTATTCTGACTTTCAGTGCTGCAATCTTAAGTTTCGTCACTTTGGCTCTCACAGGAAATATTCTACAAAAATGGTTCAACGATGATCTTAAGGGGTATATTTTGAGCTCGGAGACAATCGCCCAACTTGCTATTGCCGTACTATTGACAACAATTCTATCGGCAATATACCCAGCTATCGTACTCTCTGGCTTCAAATCCGTTAATCTCCTTAAAGGCGGACTAACATCAGTACTCAAAAAAGGAACCTTCCGCAATGCCTTATTAACCTTTCAAATCAGCATGGCGATTTTGTTTATCTCGGGTATGTTAATCATCCGGGGCCAACTTCAGTACATGCAGCAGGCGGATAAAGGGTTTGAGCCAGCGCAGGTTATCAATTTCAAGGGAGTAGGTATGTATTACAATAAAAACAACTACGAACAATTAAAGAGGCGATTAGAAAATGATCCGAGTATTGCATCTACCGCATCGGCGACCAATATTCCGGGAGAAGGTGAGCAACCTCCCAAAATGGATTTTTCCTATGCCCAAAAAAACATTTCATTTGCACATGTCGGCATTGATCCTGGATACTTCAAGACGTTAAACATCTCCAGTACACAGGGGAATACCAATATTTCATTGGACCAATTGCTTCGCGATTCCTTAGCCCACTATGCTATTATAAACGAATCTGCAGCCAAAAATTTAGTACTTTCAAACCCTATGGGTGCAAAAATTAAGGGCTGTGATGTAGACTTTGAAATTGTCGGTTTGGTCAAAGACAGTAAAGCTTATGGCTTTGAGAATGTAGTTCAACCGACCATCTATTCATTTAAAAATGAATGTGGCACTATGCGTTTTCAGACGACACTTATGGTCAAAACAAAACAAGGAATGGTCGATCAGGCAATTCAAACAGTCAAAGCAGAGTGGGCGAAAAACCCAACCGCAAAAGACCTCCCCCTTGATTATTCCTTTATGGATGAGCAATATGCTTTACAGCACAAAAAACAGCAAGAATTGCAGACGGCTTTTAATAGTTTCACTAGCCTCTCTGTGATCATCGCGGCCTTAGGGCTGTTCAGTATGGCGGCATATCAGGCGGCATTACGAAAAAAGGAAATGAGCATCAGAAAAGTACTGGGAGCATCGGTACAATTGCTCTTTGTTCAACTGAACAAGCCATTTTTCAAACTCTTTTTGATCGGTATTTGCATAGCCCTTCCACTAGCCTATATGCTCATGAATAAATGGCTTTCTAATTTCGCCTATCACATTCAGCTTTCCTGGTGGTCGTTTTTGATTCCAATATTTTGCATATTTATCCTCATATTGGTTTCCATCAGTTTCCAATCTCTCAAAGTCGCAAAAACCAATCCAATAGATAGTCTGCGCGATGAATAAAAGATAATATGAGCAGTGATGGCCTTAACCCAGAGTCGAACAATAATTATGGTTACCGGTAAAAATATAAATACGAATATCTAAGATCTCAATACTAAAAAATGATACAATTAAAAAATTTATTCAAGTGGTATAATGTAGGTGGTACACGCTCATTCGTCCTTAAAGATGTAAGTCTCGATATCGCTGAAGGCGATTTTATATCCATCATGGGTCCATCAGGGTCTGGAAAATCGACCCTGTTGAATATTATCGGCATGCTTGATGAACCTGACGAGGGTGAGTACTTTTTTATGGGCGAGAATGTATTGGAAATGAAAGCAAAAAAAAGAATGCAGCTTTACCAATCCCATATTGGCTATGTGTTTCAAGCTTATCATCTCCTGGATGAATTGACTGTATACGAAAATATCGAAACACCCTTGATCTATAAAGACATTTCGAGCAAAGAAAGAAAAGCCATTGTGGCCGATATGCTCGATCGCTTTGGCATTGTCGGGAAGAAGGACCTCTTCCCAGCCCAGCTATCTGGTGGTCAACAACAAATCGTAGGTATAGCGCGTGCATTAGCGGGATCCCCCAAGCTATTGCTGGCTGATGAGCCTACGGGTAATTTAAACTCCAAACAGGGGGAAGAAATCATGGATCTATTCAAACAGCTGAACGATGATGGTGTTACAATTATACAAGTAACCCATTCTGAAAAGAATGCTGAATACGGTAAAAGAATTGTCAACATGCTGGATGGTCAGCTCAAATAATTGTATACCAATTTAACCTGAATAATCCCTACCCGGTAAGTAAATTACTGTAGGGATTTTTTTATATCATTTGTCGAATCAATTTTTTAACTTCGTTAGGATGAATGAGAGAGAGTTGAAATCGCTAATATCACTGTTGGATGATACCGACCAACAGATTATTCAGGAAGTGGAACATCAGTTAAAAAGCCAAGGTCCTGAGATTGTACCCTATTTGGAAAAATATTGGGAATCAAGCTTCGATCCCAACGTCCAAGGGCGATTAGAGAATATCATTCACGAAATTCAATTTGATCAGACCAAAAACGAGTTACAGATCTGGAATCTGAGTAACTCATTCAATCTGCTGGAAGGATTAATCATCCTCAATAATTATCAATATCCTTCTTATGAAGACCACAAGATTGTTTTGGCGATAGAAGACCTCAAGACTGAGGTGTGGCGCGGTTTGCATTACGACATGAGCCCGTTGGAAAAAGTGAACCTGATGAATCATGTTCTTTTTGGTTCCTTCGGCCTAGCAGGAAATACAAAGGATTACCATCACCCACAGAATTCCTATATTGGTCAAGTGCTCGATACCAAACAGGGGAATCCCTTAACGCTATCCTGCATTTATAGTATCATTGCACAAAAACTGGACATTCCAATCTACGGGATTAATTTACCCAAGCATTTTGTATTGGCGTATATGGATTCAGATGAAGAAGGGAATGAAAATGTGTTGTTTTACATCAACGCCTTTAATCGTGGGCAGGTTATGCAAAAAAGCGATGTAAATTCATTTTTGAAGCAACTGAACCTCAATCCCGATAGAGAGTTTACCTATCCCTGCGATAATGTGACCATCATTAAACGCGCTTTGCGGAATTTGATGTCAGCCTACGAGGAACATGAAAGTTCAAGCAAGCAACAGGAAATCAGAGCGCTTTTCGAATTGCTTGGCTGAACTATTATGCTTTCAACTAAAATTGGGGAGTTGATCTCCCGTCCAAAAAGATATAATTAGGAGTAAGTGTACCATATTTTTTAGCAGTTATTTCGGGTGAAGCATTGCCCTGATCCGTTAATAGAAACCTCGATATGGTTTTATTTGTTAAATCTGACACATAGAAGAATTTCCCTTCATTGAGGCGGTCGTCTATTGCTATTCCCCAAGGCTCTTCCAACCCTGTATTTGTACCTCCAACAACATAATCAGGCGAAATTTCTTTATCACCTGCTCCACTAAAGATCTCATCCGGATTTTTAAAGAATAACACTTCTTTTCCGGCAGTTACCGCTAATAATTTTTTATTGATCGCATAACATACAGGCCCCAATCCTGTTTTTCCTTTAATGTATACTTTCATCACAGGGCGAAAGTTGTCGGAGATCACAATCGTATCTTTGGCACGGTCAATTAATTCTGTTTTAAGTCCGGTATAAACAGCGAAACCACTTCCTTTGTTTGTTCCATCATTATTAAATCCTACCAAAACGGCTTTCTCGTTACCGCTTCCAATTAGTGTTAAGGAGCTCGGAACAACTTTCCCTAGATTAATCTGCTTATCGATAATTCTAGCGCCGCCGTTAGAACCTTTTCCACTGGGGTTTGCAATTGCATAAAGCATCGATCTATCCGTGTCTTTATCTGATACCGCAAGGAGGAAGGGTATAGTTGATGATCCAGAAGTACCATTCTGCTGGGCATAAGTATAAAATCCTAATCCTTTCACATTTGTGAACCCTGTATAGCCAATGTTAACAGAAGTACCAGGGATACCATAAATATCATTGTTAAAAGGAATATACCTAATAAAAGTGTCTTGGGTCGCGGCTCCAGTTGCGCTCGCCTGGAAAACAGCCTTCGCATCGGGACTAAAAATAATTGGTCCTCCTCCCTTTGCCGGAGACAGATATTGGTAGATATTATCCAAATTGTTGGTATCGGCCGGATCGACAATCATCATATTTTTAAGCGAAGAATTACTTGCCTGATAATCTGAGAAAGAGATATATAATCTTGATATCTGCGTGACACGTCCAATATTGCTTGGTTCATCATCCAATTTCTTACAGGCAGTGAAACCTATTATACTGGCAAAGAATAGAATAATACAGGATTGAAACGAAAATTTCATATATTTTTTATTAAAAATAGCGTATTGCGTTAAACATACAAATCTACGAATATATGCAGAATATCAATGCATTTATATGATTCTTTTAAGGGAAAACCCTACGAAGTAAAAACGGAAATATTTGTCAATTCGCTACTTTTTGATTAAAATTGCCTTTGTTTTTGTTAGCATATACGATTATGGAAAATAAGGAATTTGTAAGGGAGAGGTTGACATTACCGGGAGAAGGCAAGAAATTACTTTTACACTCCTGCTGTGCTCCTTGTTCTGGAGAAGTGATGGAAGCACTGATTGCTTCAGATATCGATTTTACGATTTATTTTTACAATCCCAATATTCATCCCCGCAAAGAATATGATTTACGCAAAGACGAGAACATCCGATTTGCGGAAAAACACAATATTCCTTTTATTGATGCCGATTACGATGTTGACCATTGGTTTGATTTGGCTAAGGGAATGGAGCAAGAGCCCGAAAGAGGCATCCGTTGCACCATGTGTTTTGATATGCGTTTTGAAAAAACAGCGGAATATGCAGCTGCCAATGGTTTTGATGTGATTTCAAGTTCACTGGGTATATCACGCTGGAAAAACATGGAGCAGATCAATGACTGTGGTTTACGCGCGGCCTCTCGCCATGAAGGGATGGAATATTGGACATTCAACTGGCGCAAGAAAGGTGGTTCTGCCCGTATGCTGGAGGTCTCTAAAAAGGAGAAATTCTATATGCAGGAATATTGCGGCTGTGCTTATTCACTACGCGACACCAACAAGTGGCGTATGGCAAATGGGCGTGAAAAGATAGAGTTAGGCAAAAATTATTATGAATAAGCCCTGTTACCGGTGTATATAAAGCTTTGCTTCGGAATATTTAAAAAAATATTTCTATCCTAATGATTTTATACATACCTTTGCAGGCTCAAATGCAAGATTGTGAAACATCTAAAACAATACAGAATTCCCTTTTCGGGGCTCAACGCTGGAAAGCACAATTTTGAGTTTGACATTAATAAAAAGTTCTTTGACTGCTACGAACATTCGATTGTAAAAGACGGCAATCTAAAAGCAGAGGTTGAATTGCAAAAACAGGAAAATCTTTTGATTTTGCATTTTGATATCCAAGGTGAAATTCAATTGACTTGTGATACCTGCTTAAAAGAGTTTATGTCGCCGATTTCAATTCAAGAACGAATATTAGTCAAATTCACGGATGAAGATTGGACAGATAATACCGAAGAGGTGTTGATTTTATCCAAAAGCGACCATGAGTTGGATATAGCTGAATTATTCTATGAATACATTAATTTAGCTGTTCCCTATATCGTAAAATGTGAAGAGCAGGGACAGGGGATACAATGTGATCCTGAGATGCTCGCATTATTCAAAAGCGAGCCAGATTCAGAGGAACAAAAAGAAGAAGAAATTATCGACCCACGTTGGGAAGCATTGAGAAATATTAAAAATAACTAAAACAAAAATACGAGATGGC
Organism: Sphingobacterium sp. UGAL515B_05; assembly: GCF_033097525.1. Classification (NCBI taxonomy): domain Bacteria; kingdom Pseudomonadati; phylum Bacteroidota; class Sphingobacteriia; order Sphingobacteriales; family Sphingobacteriaceae; genus Sphingobacterium; species Sphingobacterium sp. UGAL515B_05. The sequence continues at coordinate 862,880 of NZ_CP109907.1, forward strand.
ACATCCAAAACGTAAAACTTCTAAATCAAGAAGAGACAAAAGAAGAACACATTATAAAGCTGAAGCTCCAAGCTTGACAGTATGTAAAGAAACTGGCGCAGTTCATTTACCTCACCGTGCATATACTGTAGACGGAAACTTGTACTACAACGGTAAATTGATCATTGAAAATACAGCTGTTGTCTAAGGTAAACCTTTCATAACACCAAAACATCCCAGACAAGCACTATTTTAGAAATTTGCTTTACTTTGGGATGTTTTTTGCGTATTATTGATTTACTAAATAATAACGGATGAAGATTGGTTTAGATATTTTAGGAGGAGATTATGCTCCTAAAGCAACGATAACAGGTGCTATTGAAGCACAAAAACAGCTTACTGGAGACCAAAAGATAGTCCTTTTTGGTAATACTGAAGAGACTAAACAATTAATCAATCAAGCCGGAGGAAATTCATCTGACTTTGAATATGTAGAGGCTCCAGAAGTCATTGCAATGGGTGAACATCCAACCAAAGCAATAACTCAAAAACCCAACTCAAGTATTGCGAAGGGATTTGAATATTTAAAAAACAAAGAAATTGACTCATTCGCTTCTGCTGGTAATACCGGTGCCATGCTTGTGGGCTCAATGTTCAGCGTTAAAGCTATCCCAGGCGTATTGCGTCCTGCTATAGCATCCATTGTTCCCAAATTAAAATCAGGCTTCGGAATCTTACTGGACGTCGGCGCAAATGCAGACTGTAAACCAGAGATGTTGAACCAATTTGCAATCTTGGGAAGTGTCTTTGCCGAACATGTGTTTAATGTATCCAATCCTAAAGTTGGATTATTGAATATCGGAGAAGAAGAAGAAAAAGGAAACATCCTAACAACCTCTACCTACCCCCTACTAAAAGCCAACGACAAGATTAACTTTATCGGAAATGCAGAAGGCCGCGACCTATTTAGTGACCATGCCGACGTTTACGTCTGTGATGGGTTTACAGGTAATGTCGTCTTGAAACTTGCAGAATCATTTTATGTAGTAACGTTGAAAAAAGGTTTTAAAGATGATTTCTTCGACCGATTCAACTACGAACAGTACGGCGGTAGCCCCATTTTGGGAGTTAATGCTCCTGTCATTATTGGCCATGGTATTTCGACACCTGAGGCCATTAAAAATATGGTTTTATTTTCAAGAGATATGATCGAGTCTAAGTTCATTGACAGCATCAGGTCTATTTTCAATTAGAATATTTATGTCAAAGATTCACGCCGCAATCACGGCTGTAAATGGTTACGTTCCGGATTACATCCTTACTAACAAAGAATTGGAAACAATGGTCGATACCAACGACGAATGGATTGTTTCCAGAACGGGGATCAAAGAGCGTCGCATCTTAAAAGGTGAAGGGCTTGCTACTTCAGATCTTGCTGTACCTGCTGTTCAAGGTTTATTGAAAAAAAGAGGTATAGCTGCTACAGATATTGACCTCATCATCTTTTGTACGAGTACCCCAGATATGCTGTTCCCCGCCACGGCTAATATTTTGGCCGATAAAATCGGAGCGACCAATGCATGGGGATTTGATCTTCAAGCCGCTTGCTCAGGTTTCTTGTTCGGTCTGAATACAGGAACACAGTTTATCACTGCGGGCACGCATAAAAAAGTCCTTGTTATCGGTGCAGATAAAATGTCTTCGGTAATCAATTACCAAGACCGTAATACCTGTATCCTCTTTGGCGATGGATGTGGATGTGTACTATTGGAACCAAATGAAGAAGGTTTAGGTATACAAGATGCTATTTTAAAAACCGATGGTTCCGGAGGACAATTTTTGAATATCAAAGGTGGGGGTTCACTTAATCCGGCCTCACATGCAACTGTAGATGCAGGATTACACTATGCCTACCAAGAAGGCCGTACAGTGTTCAAATTTGCGGTAACCAATATGGCAGATGTTGCGCACGAAGTTATGGTCAAGAATAACTTGAAATCAGAGGATATTGCTTGGTTGGTACCGCATCAGGCCAACAAACGTATCATTGATGCGACAGCAGAACGCGTGGGATTGCCAGAAGAGAAGGTTATGGTGAACATTCAAAAATATGGTAATACGACGAGTGGAACAATCCCTTTGTGTTTATGGGAATGGGAATCGCAATTGAAAAAAGGGGATAATCTTATCCTTGCTGCTTTCGGCGGTGGTTTTACCTGGGGATCCATCTATTTAAAATGGGCGTATTAATTGTCCATTTTATGGTATAATTTATTACTTTTGACAGTTAGAATTTTTTAGAAACAAACAAAACCTAGAATACTATGGGTATGGATATCAAACAAATTCAGGACTTGATTAAATTCGTTTCAAAATCAGGTGTGAATGAAGTCTCAATTGAAGAGCAAGATTTTAAAATTACAATAAAAACAAATCAAGAGCCTACGTATGTGACAGCTACTGTTCCCGCTGTTGCTCCTATCGCTGCTCCTCAAGTTGCGCAAGCAGCGGCACCAGCTCCTGTGGCTAGCCCTGCAGCACCAGCGGCAAACGCTGACGCAAACTTGATAACAATCAAATCACCAATGATCGGTACATTCTACCGTTCGGCTGGACCAGGTAAACCATCTTTCATCAATATCGGTGATGATATCAATACCGGTTCTGTTTTATGTATCGTTGAAGCAATGAAATTATTCAACGAAATTGAATCTGAAGTTTCAGGTAAAATCGTTAAGATTTTGGTAGAAGATGCTCAACCTGTTGAGTTTGACCAACCATTATTCTTAGTTGAGCCTAAGTAATTTACAACTACGTAAATGAATACATGTAGCCTCCAAAGGGCTACATTTTTTGCAAACTTCATAATTCAAGACAATGTTCAAAAAAATATTAATTGCAAATAGAGGCGAGATTGCCCTGCGCATTATCCGTACCTGTCGTGAAATGGGTATTAAGAGTGTTGCAGTATATTCGACTGCTGACAGAGACAGCTTACACGTGAGATTTGCGGACGAAGCCGTTTGTATTGGTCCTCCACCGAGTAGAGACTCTTACTTAAACATTCCAAATATTATTTCTGCAGCTGAATTGACAAATGCAGATGCGATTCATCCAGGATACGGCTTCTTATCGGAAAATGCACGCTTTTCAGCAATCTGTGCAGAATATGGTATCAAATTTATTGGTGCTACTGCAGAACAGATCGAAAAAATGGGTGATAAATCCCGTGCTAAGGATACCATGAAAAAAGCTGGTGTTCCTACCGTTCCAGGATCGGATGGTTTGATTTCAAACGTAAAAGAAGGTATTACATTAGCGAATGAAATCGGCTACCCAGTAATCATCAAAGCAACTGCTGGTGGTGGTGGTCGTGGTATGCGTATCATTTGGAAAGACGAAGAGTTCGAACCAGCTTGGGATTCTGCGCGTGTTGAATCTGCTGCGGCTTTCGGTAACGATGGCATCTACCTTGAAAAATATGTAGAAGAACCGCGTCACATCGAATTCCAAATTGTGGGCGATCAGTTCGGTACAGTATGTCACTTATCGGAACGTGACTGTTCAATACAACGTCGTCACCAAAAATTGATCGAAGAATCTCCATCCCCATTTATGACCCCTGAGTTAAGAGCTGAGATGGGTGAAGCTGCTGTTAAAGGTGCCAAAGCTGTAAATTATGAAGGTGCAGGTACCATTGAATTCTTGGTTGACAAACACCGTAATTTCTATTTCATGGAAATGAACACCCGTATACAGGTAGAACACCCTGTTACGGAAGAAGTTATCAATTTTGATTTGATCAAAGAACAGATAAAAGTGGCTGCAGGGATCCCAATTTCAGGAAAAAACTACGAACCAGGAATGCATGCGATTGAATGTCGTATCAATGCGGAGGATCCTTTTAACAATTTCCGTCCATCACCAGGTAAAATCACCAACTTCCACTCTCCAGGGGGGCATGGTGTCCGTGTAGATACACATGTTTATTCAGGTTATTCAATTCCGCCTAACTATGATTCTATGATTGCTAAATTGATCACTGTTGCGCAAACACGTGAGGAAGCAATTTGTACCATGGAACGTGCATTAAGCGAATTTGTCATTGAAGGGATCAAAACAACCATTCCTTTACATTTGAGATTGATGCGCGACCCTAACTTTAGAGCCGGAAATTTCACGACAAAGTTTATGGAAACTTTCGACCTAACGGAATATCCAGCAGAAGATTAAATAAAATTATCTTTACATACATAAAAAATACCATTCTTTACAATAAGAATGGTATTTTTGTTTCCAAACAATTTTTATGAGTACACCTAATTCGAAAGATCTTATACAAGCTATTAAAGATAAAGGGAAGAATTTAGAAGCAGAAATGTCCTTTTTCGACCACCTTGAGGTTTTAAGATGGCATCTAGTGCGTTCAGCAATTGCGATCTGTATCTTTGCAGGTATTGCCTTTACATTCTACGATTTCGTATTCAACGATATCATCATGGGCCCAAAGAATCTAAATTTTTGGACGTATCGTATGATGTGTAAGGCTGCAGATGCTTTCAATTTGGCAGATTTCTGTGTGAAGAAAATTCCTTTTAATATCATCAATACTGAACTAGCAGGTCAGTTTATGCTTCAGATAAACTCCTGTTTATTGATGGCTTTGATGATGGGATTTCCCTACCTTCTTTTTGAAATTTGGTTATTTGTAAAACCAGCATTGACCGATGTAGAAAGACGCTCAGCACGTGGGTTTGTATTTTACTCGTCTTTATTGTTTATTTTAGGAGCGCTATTCGGATATTACATCGTTGTACCCTTATCCATCAACTTTCTGGCAAATGTATCCCTAAGTGATGAAATCGTCAACCAGATCACTATTGATAATTACCTTTCTACGATAGCAACATTAACATTGGGTTGTGGGATTGTTTTCCTACTTCCAATATTGGTATTTATTCTCTCTAAAATAGGCATTATGACACCTGAATTTATGCGGGCCAGCCGTCGTTATGCAACTGTAATTATTTTAGTGATAGCCGCTGTCATTACACCTTCTGCAGATATTATCACGATGTTGACCGTTGCAGCGCCAATGTTCTTATTATATGAAATCAGTATCATGGTTTCTGCGGATGTCAAAAGAAAAAAATTAGCACAAGAAAAATAAAATAACAATAAAATGAGCAGCGTAAAGAAAATTGCGATTGGAAGCGACCATGCCGGTTTTGAATATAAAACAGCTTTGGTAAGTTTTTTGAATGAACTGGGTTATGAAGTAACAGACTTTGGTACAAACTCTCCAGATTCAGTTGACTATCCAGATTTCGCACACCCAGTAGCATCAGCAGTAGAAAATAAAGAAGCTGATGCCGGAGTCTTAATTTGTGGAAGTGCAAATGGAGTTGCGATCACAGCAAATAAACACCAAAATATCCGTGCTGCTATCTGTTGGTTGGAAGAAATATCTGCTTTGGCCCGTCAGCACAACGATGCTAACGTGGTCTGTATCCCAGCACGTTTTATTGATCTTGACCTTGCTAAAAAGATCGTCAATACATTTATGAATACGGAATTCGAGGGTGGCCGTCACGCCAACCGCGTTAACAAAATAGCTTGTAGCTGTTAATAAATTAACATATTTTAAGAAGCGGATGAAAGGTAAATAACACTTTTCATCCGCTTTTTTTTATATCTTGTACAGATACCGACACCTATTAGACGAATTAGACAGTTGGCACCCGTCTGATTGGGTCGATTAAAATGATAAAATAAAGCGCTGAAAGTCGCACTAGTAAAAATAAACAATGAAGAAAATATACAACCTGCTTTGGATCGCATGCTCCCTGATGAGCTGTGCACAAGCACAGGACGTAAACAGTAAATATGCGGAGGAAATCACCGTAGAATCTACCCAAAAGCATCTACGCACTTTAGCCTCTGTCGATTTCGAAGGCAGAGGAACTGGACAAAAAGGTGGTCGCTTGGCAGCTGAATATATTGCCAATGAATTTAAAAAATATGGTCTCAGTGCGCCCGTCAATGGATCCTATTTCCAACCCCTGCAGCTTATTCGTAACAGCTTTAAGGTAAAGCAATTTAGTATTAACGATAGACCCTTCCAACATGGTAAGGACATTTTTGTCATTGGTAACAATGAGAACAAGTTCTTCGAAAGCAATGAAATTGTGTTTATTGGCTATGGGATAGATGATCCCAAGTATTCGGATATCTCAGGCATGGATCTCCATAATAAGATCGTTATGCTGATCAATGAGAATGAGCCAACAGATGAGAAAGGGAATTCATGGATTACCAGCAAAAAGACTGCTTCGGACTGGGCAACAACCCGAAATAAAAAAGTCAAGGAAATCCTTAAACACAGTCCCAAAATGGTACTAGCCATTAATAGTCAGCTGTCTCAACTTTTGGAGGATGCAGGAGACCGTGCTATTGAGGGCCGTTATAATTTGGCGGTGGATCAACCTGCGCCGGAAAAGTCACCCATGATCCCTGTGGTCAATATTACAGACCATGCAGCAAATTATATTCTAAACCTGGCGAGAACCAATCTTGCTACTGTGGTTGCAAAAATTAATCGTACGGGACAACCAAATTCCTTTGCTATTTCAACAAATTTTAAAGCTGAGTTTGGCACCAATGCGGCTCCATTAGCCGATCCTAATATTCTTGGCTACCTGGAAGGAACAGATAAAAAAGACGAAATCGTTGTGATCGGAGGCCACTATGACCACGATGGAATGGATTCCAAAGGAAATATCTTCTTTGGGGCCGATGACAATGCCTCGGGCACAACAGCCGTCCTTGAATTGGCACGCGCTTTTTCTAAAGCCAAATCGACCGGAAATGGTCCACGACGCAGTATTTTGTTCATCACCTATGCGGCAGAAGAAAAAGGTTTACTGGGTTCCAAATTCTATACAGAAAATCCCATATTTCCATTGAAAAACACCGTTGCCTGCATTAATATTGATATGATTGGCCGTGTTGACGACAAACATCTCAAAGGTAATCACGATTATATCCATGCGATCGGTTCAGATAAATTGAGCTCGGAGTTATATCAGATCAATAAAAATGAGAATGAAAAACATACGAAACTGGAGATTGACTATATGTATGACAATCCAAAGGATCCTATGCGCCTCTACTATCGCTCCGATCATTATAATTTTGCCAAGAAAGGTATACCATCTGTATTTTACTTTTCGGGCTTGCATCCGGACTACCACACACCTGCGGATACCTATGACAAGATCGACTTTCCACTGATGGTTAAACGTGAAAAGCTCGCATTTTACACCGCATGGCAAATAGCCAATCGGGAAAATCGCCTGGTGGTTGACAATAATAAAGAGTAAGATCAAATTATCGTTTGTAAAAAGGATTACTTTATACTATATAAAAAAGCAAGTAAATGATTGTTTACTTGCTTTTTTATGTATTAAAATGACCTTTAGCATAAACCTTTTATCCACAATTATTGTTATCTTTAATACAAAACAAGTATAATTTATGGCTTTTGTAGATTACTATAAAGTGCTTGGCATTGATAAAACAGCTTCAGCTGATGAGATCAAAAAAGCATATCGAAAACTAGCCCGTAAATACCACCCTGATGTCAACCCCAATGACAATGAGGCCAAACAACGATTTCAGGAGATTAATGAGGCAAATGAAGTATTATCCGATCCCGAAAAGCGCAAAAAATATGACCAATACGGTGAACATTGGCAACATGGAGAGGAGTATGAAAAAGCGCAACAACAATACCGTCAGTCCCAATCCACCGGAGGAAACCCATTCGGAGCTGGGGGAAATCCATTTGGTAGCGGCGGCTCCCACGAGTACACCGGAAACTTTGATGATGGGCAATTCTCGGATTTCTTCGAACAGATGTTTGGCAGCAGACGCGGGGGAGGTCGCCAAAGTACATTTCGTGGACAGGACTTTAATGCCGAGCTCAGCTTAACTTTACAAGAAGCTTACACGACACATCAACAGACCTTCAATATCAATGGAAAAAGTATCCGCATCACGATTCATGCTGGAGTGGAGGATGGTCAGAAAATCAAACTGAAAGGATATGGCAGTGAGGGCATCAACGGGGGGCCAAAGGGAGATCTCTATATCACAATTAATATCATACCAGATGCCCGTTTTAAACGCCAGGGGAATGACTTATACACTACACTTGATGTAGACCTCTATACAGCTATTTTAGGCGGCGAAGTGACCTTAGATACGTTCGGTGGAAAAGTTAAACTGAAAATTAAAGCCGAAAGTCAAAATGGCGCAAAAATGCGACTTAAAGGAAAAGGATTCCCCTTATACCGAAAGGAAGGTGAATTTGGCGACCTTTATGTCACATTGAATATCCAAATGCCCAATAATCTATCTGCCGAAGAAAAGGCATTGTTCCAACAGTTGAAGGATTTAAAACAATAATCTTATGGAAACGACACTCATTAAAGTCATCGACTTCTGCCAGTCCAGAAAGGTTGAAACAACGTTTCTGCAAACCATGGAGGAATATGGGCTCATACACATCGTAATTCAACAGGAAGAACAATATATCGATGAAGAAGAACTCCAAAAGTTGGAACGCTTTTCGAATCTCTATTATGACCTTGAAGTAAATCCTGCTGGAATTCAGGTGGCCAGCCATCTATTGGAGAAAGTCGAACAGCTCCAAAATGAAATTTTGCATTTAAAGAATAAATTGAAAGCCCTGGATTATTGATCCAAGGCTTTCAATTTATTCTTTAGAATTCGACATCCCGCTCTGTATTCACCTTGGTCTGCCAAACAATTTTGTCTTGCAATGTGGTATACAGAATTTCATAATCTCCTTTGCAGGTCACAAAGGACCCATAAAAATCACCGGGCTTCATCACGCGGTAAACAACCAGTTTTCGTTCTCCGTCAACTTCACCATAAGCTTTCATTAACATATAGCCTGTTTTATTCACCTTTTCTTCAGGGATTTTATAATCCAAATGCGAACGGCTACTACCATCATCAGGGCATAAAATCTCTGTGCGGCTCGGGGTAAATTTATAACGATCGCGATACATAGCAACATTCGACATGACTACATCCTTTGCCCACGCAATGTCGGTAAAATCCTCGGGTACGAGAAAGATAAGAGACACCATTTTCTCCTGCCAAAGTCGTCCATTAAAAGGAATTACAAAATGAAGCAGCTTTTGTCCCTTAAAAGTTGTAGTCGTATAAAAATATCGTCCTTCTTTATTCTGCTCCCGTTGAAAAGAACTTAGATCAAGTAAATGGTTTTTCTTTCCTTTTATATTTGGCGAGTTGTTCACTACAGCAAGCATATCATACTGATATTTTCCTTCCAGATGTCCAGAAAACAAAACCTGATACGCGGTATCTGAATAACGTAAATAACGCAATACACGACGAAATCGAAGGTCAACCTGATGTGCATTAATCGGACTCGAATTGCCCTGCCAATTTTTGCTTTCCATAATATCATCCCCGAGGAATACCGTGAGCTCTTTGTTTATATTAACAAAATACTCATCTCCTTGTACTGCAAAACCGTTGGGAACTACTTTATAGGACTTACAGGAAGAAAGCATGGCCACAACCACAATAAAATAGAAAATTTGAATGAATCTGCTCTGCATATTTATGATCTAATCTTTACTTCTTTAAATTTAAACGAATCGGCAATGTGTAAGCCACGCGTACCGGTTTACCGTTGACTAATCCCGGTTTCCATTTTTTCGCACCTTTTAGGAGCTCCAATGCCGCCTCTTTGGTTCCATAACCAAGATCTTTTTTTACATCAACATGGGATAAACTACCATCCTTTTCGACAATAAAAGCCACTTCAACAATACCAATAACCTCCCGTTTAATTGCTGCTTCAGGAAAAACAAAATTATCGCCTACCCAAATCATAAAAGATCGCATTCCCCCAATAGGTGTTGGTTGCACCTCAACTTTATCAAAAGTTACTAAATCGGACTGAAAATCCAACGAAAGATTCCAGCGGTCGCGCTCATCTTCTGTCCTTATCGATTTTACTTCCTTGAGTTGTTTTTCTGTGTCTTCACCAGGTTCAGCACCTGGGAATGAATGAGATGACATCCGAGCCTTTCTGCCCAATGTGTCGGTTTCCTCCCAATAATAAGTTGTTTTTCCGCCAACGGTAACGGGCAAGGAAAGCAGCGATCGAACGACCTTTCCATTGACGATTGCAGGTTTCCATTTCCCACTTGCTTTTACAGCATTTTCCACAGCTGATGCCAGGCCATAGCCCAAATCATTCTTAGCCTTTATATGGCTCAAATCACCGTTTTTCTCCACGATGGCTGTGATAACAATTACCCCGATCACATTATTCTTGATTGCTTCATCACTCACCTGGATTCTACTGGCCAATCCCATGACATACTTTTTCATTCCTCCAGCTGGAATAGCCAATACCTCCGGATCTTTGTAGACCTTCCTGTCTTCATTTACCTGTTCGTTTTTTAACTCCTCAGGTTGTTTCGATAATGTCTGCTCATCAATCACAGTTAACCTATTGACGCTTTCTTCAACATCTGCTACCATATCCTTGGCCCTACTCGTATTAAAGACCAACGTAGACCCCGATACCACCAATAGCATGGGCAACACAATCACATATAACAAGCGTTGTCTCTGTACAGATTTAACTTTAAATAACATCGTGATGCGCTGCTTTAAAAAAGAATGGTTGGAAAACTCATGTGAAAAAGCCAATTGATCTGTACGTAATGCATGAGCAACCAGCATTTCTGCATAAGCCACTTTATCGGTCGAGCAAATTTCATCTACAATATACTCGTGTTGAAACCTGATTTCTTTTTGAAAGAAATACACAACAGGATTGAACCAATTAAAAATTTTCAGCAGCTCAATCAACACCAAATCGTAGGAATGCCCCTGCGCAGTATGGACCTGCTCATGCCATGCAATATTCTCCTTGTTTTTAATCGATTTTCCAATCACGATCCTATTAAAAAAAGAAAAACTCAGGTATTCAGGAGAAGAGCGCAATACTCGAACAAGTTGCCTGATGCGCACCACCAGGAAAAAAAAGGCGACGCCCACTCCTATCCAATAGATCTTGGTAAGAATATCCAATAGAAAAAGAGGTTTTTCTTCGATCGGGCTCCCGATTTCGACATCCATATATGTTCCTAAATCGACCTGTGGAATATGATTGGAAATCATCTCTGTCTTGGGCAATTCAATAAAAATACCCACGGGAGCTAATAAAGAGAATGCAACCATTCCAATCAGATAGATCCGATTCCACTGAAAAAAAGTAAGTTTTCTAAAAATCAGTTTGTAGAGCACAAAACTGATAATCAATGAAATATTGACAATCAATAAGTAAATCATAATCAAAAGTTTATAAAAGAGGATTGGTTGTTATTTATTACGTTCGATGATGGACAAGATGTCATCAAGTTCTTTGATGTCCAACCTGTTCTCTTCCAAAAAATAAGAGAGCATACTTTTGGGCGAATTATCAAAATAATTGGTTAATAACTTACCTGTAATACCTTTCTTATATTCCTCTTTTGAAATCTTTGGTAAATATCGATGACTTTTCCCAAAAGATTCATGCGTTACAAAGCCCTTTGTTTCAAGAATACGAACGATGGTCGAGACCGTATTGTAAGCCGGTTTCGGTTCCGAAAGTCGATCAATAATCTCTTTGACAAAGCCACGGCCCATCTCCCAGAGCTCTTGCATAATCTGCTCCTCAGCTTTCGTTAACTCTTTAAAATCCTCCATAACTCCTCAAGAATAAAATAAATACCTGAATAATAAATCAATAGACAAGTTATAACTAAAAACATAGTTTAACAACTAATAAATTAGTTTAATAATCAATAAACTGATAATCAGTGTATTATTTTTTTTCAATACGAAATATTGTCATATTTATTCATCGAAATTCTTTTTCCTTGAAGCTTTCAATTGCGACTGTTGTTTCTTTCGATCCAGCCTTTTGAGAACACTCGAATACGGAGTTTTGGTTTTCTTACGAGGTTTTGCTGGCACAAGTGCGGCCGTCAATATACGCTTAAAGCGATCGATTGCGATTTCTTTATTGCGGATCTGCGACCGGTCAATATCGCATTCCAGTTGCAGTATTCCTTCTTTATTTATACGGTTTGTCAACACGGTGAAAATCATCGCTTTTTCTTCGACAGAAACAGCTGTCGAAAGCGCTACATCCCACTGCAGCAATACTTTGGATGACACCTTGTTTACATGTTGTCCCCCTGCTCCGCCCGACCTGGAAAACTTAAACGTAAGTTCTCCTATTACACTTTCTAAATTCATTTATCTTTAAATGCTTCTTCTATTTTTTCCATCTTTTTTAATAGGAACCCCAATTTCTCCACTTGATCCCGCTGTACCTCAACCAGTTCCTGTTCTTTGCGAATAATAAGATGATCTATTTTCTCATGCAATTCCCTAATTTCGAGTTCAGCCTTCAAATTGACGACATAATCGTTTCGAGCACGCTCACGGTCTTTGTCTTCTTGCCGATTTTGACTCATCATGATAACGGGAGCCTGTAAAGCAGCTACACAGGACAAAATAAGATTAAGCAAAATAAAAGGGTAAGGATCAAATCCTTTATTGTTCAACCAATAGATATTCGCTGCAATCCAAACAACTAAAAACAGCATAAAGGAAATAATAAAGGTCCAGCTTCCGCCAAACTCAGCTACTTTGTCTGCAACCCGTTCTCCCAGGGTTAAACATTCTTTGCTATCACCATCCAAACTTGCGCTGATTACTCTATTTTCCCTAAAACTATCGATCACTTGCTGGTCCAATTGGCTTAATTGCCCGAATTCATCTTTTAGAAATTCGGCTATATAAGCTTCTTTATATTTCATCAACTCCGTAGCTGCAATATATTTATCCTTACTAAAACTTGGATATTCCTTTTTGACCAGCTTAAAAATGGGCTGTCGAATCGAAGCGCCCAAAATACGTTGCTCTACAGGAAATTCTTGCCCTGAAATAGCACTGACGAAGTTCTCCATATAATGATTAAATATGTATTTAAAGATAATGTTTTTTAAGCATTCAAAAAATTCACAAAACTATGGCAATTGGTTTTTGTTATTTTACGCATAAATAGTCGAAATTTGCAACACAAAATTCAGGAGTAAGTATCCTAATTTTTCATGTTATCATCTTAAGAAGACAATTGTTAAGCAAAATAACATCGTCCGTGCTTCACGAACACTATAGCTTATATGCGAAAGGCATCAGATGTCTTAGACGACAACATACAGAATACTAACACGAGGTTCCTGAGAACCTTTAAACAAAATTAAACAGCGCTTCTTACGGGATGCCATTAAAAATATACGCTCAGACATAATTACGCAGATGAAAATAGGAATTGTTTGTTATCCCACCTTTGGTGGAAGTGGTGTAGTTGCAACCGAACTAGGAAAGGCTTTGGCCGCTAATGGACATGAGATCCATTTTATCACCTACCGACAACCCGCACGTCTGGATTTCTTCTCTGAAAACCTATACTACCATGAGGTAGCTGTTTCACAGTACCCCCTTTTTGATTTTCTACCCTATGAATCTGCATTAGCCAGCAAATTGGTTGATGTAGTTCGTTTCGAAAAGTTGGATTTGATCCATGTGCACTATGCCATTCCACACGCATCAGCGGCATTTATGGCAAAACAAATTTTACTCACTACGTATGGCATTAATATTCCCGTAGTGACCACCTTACATGGTACAGATATTACACTGGTTGGTAAAGACAAGAGTTTTAGTCCTGTTGTTACATTCTCCATCAATCAATCCGATGGCGTAACTGCGGTATCACAGAATCTGAAAGATCAAACGCTCCAATACTTTGACATTACCCGAGACATCAAAGTAATCCCAAACTTTATTGATCTGGATAGGTTCAGCAATAAAGATCGGTCACATTTCAAAAAAGCCATTGCACCGGGCAATGAACGTATATTGGTTCATACCTCCAACTTTAGGAAAGTTAAGAATACAGAAGATGTTATTCGTATTTTTAAGAAAGTACATGATGTAATCCCTTCCAAATTATTAATGGTAGGTGATGGTCCCGAGCGTCGAAATGCAGAGGAGCTATCCAGAGAACTTGATGTATGCAAAGACGTCCGTTTCTTGGGGAAACAAGACGCAGTGGAAGAAATATTGTCTGTATCGGATCTTTTCCTAATGCCTTCAAGCTCGGAAAGCTTCGGGCTTGCAGCCCTAGAAGCCATGGCCTGTCAAGTTCCGGTCATCTCTTCCAATACCGGAGGTTTACCTGAACTAAATGAAAACGGTGTCACTGGATTTCTGAGTGCGGTGGGTGATGTTGATGATATGGCAAAAAATTCGATTTATATCCTGGAAGATGGAGAGCGCTTAGAGAAATTTAAAGAAGCAGCTTTAAATCATGCGAAAAAATTCCAATTGTCTAATATTATGCCTTTGTATGAGCAGTATTATCAAGAAGTCATCAATCAAACAATAAAAGCACAATAAATATCACTTTAAGGCTTAAGGGATAAAAAAAATATTTTATCTTTGACCTTTGGAAAATTTCCAAAAAAACAATTATGAAATACAAACGTATCTTATTAAAACTTAGCGGTGAATCCTTAATGGGTGACCAAAGCTATGGTATCGATATTAACCGTGTATCACAATACGCTAATGATATCAAAGAAATTCACGATCAAGGTTTAGAAATTGCAATTGTTATCGGTGGCGGTAATATATACCGTGGTCTAAGCGCTGAAAAATCAGGCATGGACCGTGTTCAAGCAGACTATATGGGCATGCTTGCCACAGTCATCAACAGCATGGCTCTTCAGGATGCGCTTGAGAAAGTTGGGAAAAAGACACGTTTGCTTACTGCGATCAAAATGGAGCAAATTTGTGAACCTTTTATTCGTAGAAGAGCCGTTCGCCACCTGGAAAAAGGCCGTATTGTTATTTTCGGAGCTGGTACTGGAAATCCATATTTCACCACAGATACTGCAGCATCCTTGCGTGCAATTGAGATCAATGCCGATGCAGTATTGAAAGGAACACGTGTAGATGGTATCTATACTGCAGATCCTGAAAAAGATCCTAGTGCAACAAAATTTGAAGAAATATCATTCACAGAGGTTTATGAGAAAGGATTAAATGTCATGGATATGACTGCCTTTACCCTTTGTCAAGAAAACAAATTACCGATCATCGTATTTGATATGAACAAACCAGGCAATTTATTAAAACTTGCCAATGGTGAACATGTCGGAACTGTGGTTAAATAATTTTAAATCTGTAAAAAACGTAATCTTATATGAACGAACTAATTTCAATTGAATTGGACGATTGTAAAGACAAGATGTCCAAAGCAGTTGCTCACACCGAATCCGAATTAACTAAAATTCGTGCGGGTAAAGCTTCTCCATCTATGTTAGATGGAATTTCAGTAGACTATTATGGCAGCGCCACTCCGCTTTCACAAGTGGCCAACATCAATACAACTGATGCACGGACTATTGTTATCCAACCTTGGGAAAAATCGCTCATCAACGCAATTGAAAAAGCTATCACAGACGCTAACCTAGGAATTAACCCACAGAATGACGGCATCGTTATTCGTCTGAATATCCCTCCTTTGACAGAAGAAAGAAGACGTGATTTGGTTAAGAAAGTAAAAGAAGAAACTGAAAGAGGCCGTATTGGTATTCGTAATATCCGTAAAGATACAAACGAATCCATCAAAAAATTAAAAAATGACGGCGCTTCTGAAGATGAGATCAAAACTGCTGAAGGTGAGGTTCAAAAATTAACGGATGCATTCATTGTAAAAGTTGATAAATTGGCTGAACTGAAAGAAAAAGATATCATGACTGTTTAAGTTTTCCTACTTGAATAGAAAAAAGGTCTGAAAAATATTCAGACCTTTTTTTGGTATAAAGACCTCCCTACTCCCCTTAAAACGGGCACTTACCGACATACAATAGCTTGGCTCTCCGAAGATTTTATCGTTTATAAAATCAACATACTCTTCAAAAATATTCCTTGTTACACCATTGATTTCTGAACAAATAATTGTACATTGTACACTAACAAGTAATCAATTATATGATGAACAATTCTCGCCGTCAATTTTTAAAGCAAGCTGGAATAGGTCTTTCGGCAGCTTATCTGGTGCCCAACTTTATATCTTGTCAAAATAAAGCCGGAGCAATCAGCGACAATCCATTACAGAATATAGGCGTGCAGCTCTATTCCATTCGTGATTTAATGGATAAAGATCCGAAAGGATCTCTGGAACAAATTGCCAAAATTGGGTATAAACATGTTGAGCTCTATGGCATAGACGCCACAGCCAAACAGTTCTGGAAATTACCCTACAAAGAGTTGAAGAAAATATTGGATGATAACGGTCTAAAAACACATTCAGGCCATTATGATATGTCCAAATACCTTAGTAAAGCTCATACCGACAAAGAGGATCTTGCGGTTTATTTTGATGCAGCAAAAGAACTTGGTCAAGAATATGTAATTGCTCCTGTAACACCGATGTTTGATCTGAATGCATTGAAAAAAGACGATTATCTCTATGCTGCAGAGCAATTGAATAAGGCTGGTGAACAGGCTAAAAAATTAGGTTTAAAAGTTGCTTATCACAACCATTTCTGGGAATTTAGGGATCTAGGCAATAATACGACGGGTGAAGAGGTTATGTTAGCATTCACCGAACCCGACTTGGTCGATTTTGAATTAGACCTTTTCTGGGCAGAAAAAGCGGGTAAAAACCCGATAGCTTTGTTTGAAAAATTCCCCAACCGCTTTAAACTTTGGCACGTTAAAGATATGGATAAAACAAAATCCAATCCTATTGAATGGCCTAAAGATGGAAAATTGCCTATCGAACAAATCTTCAACGATATCAAATATACCGAAGTGGGAACCGGAAGCATCAATTTCCCTGAAATTGTTAAAGAAAAGAGCAAATCAGGACTTAAATATGCTTTTGTTGAACAAGATAATATTTATATGCCCAATAAGATGGAAAGTCTTAAAAAGAGCTACGATTATGTTCAGACAAATCTTACAAAATAAAAAAGGGAGCAATGCTCCCTTTTTTATTTTGTAAGATTGTCAGCTTAAAATTCGGTATCTTCTACCTCCACTGCGGTCTCGATTACTTTTCTCGCCAACTCTTCTTTAAATTCGATGATATTCTTGCTGATTGTTTCATCATGTGTACCAAGAATCTGAGCAGCCAATATACCTGCATTCTTCGCCGCATTTAAAGCGACAGTTGCTACAGGAATACCATTGGGCATCTGAAGAATAGAAAGTACCGAGTCCCATCCATCAATGGAATTTGATGATTTTACAGGCACGCCTATTACAGGTAAATGTGTAATAGAAGCGACCATTCCTGGCAAATGCGCCGCACCACCAGCTCCAGCAATAATAACTTTCAAACCACGAAATGCTGCATTTTTCGCATAATCAAACATACGTTGTGGTGTACGATGTGCTGAGACGATCGTTACCTCAAATTCCACTCCAAGGGCTTTGAGCACATCTATAGCATCCTGCATAACAGGAAGGTCTGATTTGCTTCCCATGATAATGCCTACCTGGGCCTTATTATTGACTGACATAGTATTGTTTAAGCTTTAACTTTTAATATTTCTTGTACTTTTCTTGCGTTGGAGATCGCTTTCTCCCGATCATCATTGATGATACAAACATGGCCCATTTTGCGGAATGGCTTTGTATATTTCTTACCATACAGATGGATATATACACCTTCCATAGCCAGCACCTCTTCAACCCCCTCATACTTAGCCAACCCTTCATAACCGGCTTCCCCCAAAAGGTTAATCATAACGGCATTCGTTCTGCATCTGGTATCACCTAACGGTAGATTGAATATAGCCCTTAAGTGTTGAGCAAATTGCGACACATAGTTACCCTCTATTGTCTGATGACCACTATTATGCGGGCGCGGAGCCAATTCGTTGACCAGAATATCACCATTTTTCGTTAGGAACATCTCTACAGCCAATATACCTACGATCTGCAAATCATCGGCAATCTTTTTTGCTATCGCCTCCGCGCGTTGTTGAATCTCTACACCATACAAAGACGGCGCAATCAAAAATTCCACCAAGTTAGCCTGAGGATTAAATTCCATCTCCACCATTGGAAATGTAGACACCTCACCCTTATCATTCCGGGCAACAATGACCGCAATTTCCTTTTCAAAATCTACCCATTCTTCAATTAAGCTAGCTTCTTCGAACGCCTCTTGTATATCCTGTTGGGTAACAATCTTCTTCACCCCTTTTCCATCATATCCATCCTTACGTAATTTCTGGATATACGGTAAGTTTAACGAGGCATTTACTAAATTATCCTTATTGGATATCAATTGAAACGCCGACGTTGGTATATCGTTTTGTTTAAAAAATTGCTTTTGTAGACCTTTATCTTGAATCAGACGAATGATACGTGATTGCGGGTACACGATTACTCCCTCGCCTTCCAGTTTCTCCAAAGCATCTACATTCACCTTCTCGATCTCGATCGTGATCATGTCCAAATCCTTACCGAAATTATAGACCGTTTCAAAATCGCCCAATGAACCACATTCAAATTTATTGCACAACTTACGACAAGGAGCATTCTTATCCGGGTCCAATACATGAACATTTACATTGTAATTAATGGCTTCCTGGATGAGCATTCTTCCCAGTTGACCACCGCCAAGAATACCCAATTGCAATTCACCATAAAAATCTTTTGCCATAATTGATTTAAAATCTTATAAAATTTATTTTTTAAGCTTTTCCGTTGAACAATTGCTCACCTAACAAGCTTTCTTTGTCTATCTTTTTTTGCAATTCAATAAAAGCACCAATTAGTGCCTCTGGACGTGGTGGACATCCCTGGACATAAACATCCACAGGGATAACGCGATCTACCCCCTTGACCACATGATAACCATGCTGCCAATAGGGACCACCACAGTTGGAACAAGAGCCCATCGAAATAACATATTTAGGATCTGGCATCTGTTCATATAGTTTCTTGATTCGATCGGCCATCTTAAAGGTAACCGTTCCAGCAATGATGATCACATCGGATTGCCTTGGAGAAGGCCTTGGAAATACGCCAATCCGATCTAAATCGTAAGTTGAAGCCATTGCCCCCATCATTTCAATGGCACAGCAAGCAATACCAAAGCTCATAGGCCACATCGAAGATAATCTTGCCCAATTCAGCAAATCATCTAATTTGGCAACAATAACACCATTATTCTGCAATTGACTATCTAAACTCATGCTTACTCAGGTTTTTTAAATCGAGGTTTAAAGGCTGGTTTCGGCGTCGACACCTGTTCATCTACCGTTGTTTTGTGCGCGACAGTTTCATCTACAACCAGTGCATAATCACGCACCTGATAAGTCTTGCTATTCAGGCTTGCATAGGCGCTATCCGGGATAGGTACAGGAACTTTAGGTAAGGACACATTCGGTTTAACCCATTCTAGATCGCCCTTTTTCCAGACAAAAACCAATCCTAGAATTAAAATACCAATGAACATAGCCATTTCTATCATGGTAAACCACCCCCACCTTCCATCTGCTGCAATATATTCGGACTGTCCAAATACAGTGGCCCATGGAAAAATAAAAATAAGCTCCACATCAAAAAGTAAAAATACGAGGGCGATCACATAAAACCGTGGATTAAACTGAACCCAAGAAGAACCAATGGGATCCTCTCCACATTCGTAGGTACCAGATTTGATGGGATTATTCTTTTTCGGAGAGATTAAACGTGCAAGAAAAATGGTCGCACAGACTAACAGCGCCCCTATCAGAAGAATGATAAGGATTTTGCCGTATTCCGATAATTGCGCGGGGTCATCCATAATAATTACAAATTTAACAAATATTTCGTTCACTCGGGTGCGGAACTTGAAATTACAAATTATTTCTTTAAAAACAGTTCGAATTTACGGAATCAACCACCAGTATCCTGTCCGCAAGAAACCTAGATTCATCATCCACAGCGCATAGTAGAACCGAAAAAATTAATCAAAAAGGCAATGCAATGATCAAAACCTGCATGGCTTCTTAGACACCAAAAACAATGAAAGCCGACTGAAGGTTCTTTCTGGCCAATAAGACCAGACACTTTCAGAAAAAAAAATAGGGCATCGTATAAAACGATGCCCTTCTTATGATGTAACTATTCTCTAAAAATTACATTTTTCCTGGCATTTTGGGCATATTACGCATCAATTTAGCTGCCATAGCTGGATTAGACATCTGCTTCATGACTTTGCGCATATCACCAAATTGTTTCAATAATTTATTCACTTCATTGATATCAGTACCTGATCCTTTCGCAATACGTAAACGACGTTTTTGATCAATAACATCCGGATTTTCGCGTTCAAAAGGTGTCATGGAATCGATAATCGCTTCAATGGGTTTGAAAGCATTGTCATCTACTTCAATATCTTTCATTGCTTTACCAACACCAGGGATCATTCCCATGAGGTCTTTCATATTACCCATTTTCTTAATTTGTTGAATCTGGGATTTAAAATCGTTGAAATCGAATTTATTCTTACGGATTTTCTTTTGGAGCTCTGCAGCTTGCTTCTCGTCAAACTGTTGCTGCGCACGTTCTACTAAGGATACGACGTCACCCATACCCAAAATACGGGATGCCATCCGATCGGGGTGGAATACATCCAATGCATCCATCTTTTCACCTGTACCAATAAACTTAATGGGCTTATTAACGACAGATTTAATCGATAATGCAGCACCACCGCGTGTATCACCATCCAACTTAGTCAATACTACACCTGTAAAGTCCAGACGGTCGTTGAACGTTTTAGCTGTATTCACGGCATCTTGACCAGTCATTGAATCCACAACAAATAGGATTTCGTCTGGTTTTGTCGCTTCTTTAACTGCAGTAATCTCTACCATTAAAGGCTCATCGATCGCCAAACGACCAGCTGTATCGATGATTACGACGTTATTTCCATTACGTTTTGCTTCTTCCACACCGGCTTTGGCAATGGCAATAGGATCGTTAGATTCACGATTCACATACACTGGTACGCCCACTTGTTCCGCGAGCACTTGCAATTGATCGATCGCTGCAGGACGGTAAACGTCACCTGCCACCAATAATGGTTTTTTATTCTTTTTATCTTTAAGGTACAAGGCCAACTTACCTGAGAAGGTTGTTTTACCAGCACCATTCAAACCCGCAATTAAAATGACTGTTGGATTTTTTCCAGTCTCAAGCTCTGTAACAGATCCGCCCATCAAAGCTGTCAACTCATCATTCATGATCTTCGTCAACAATTGGCCTGGGGAAATACTTGTCAGTACATTTTCGCCTAAAGCTTTTTGTTTAACATCGTCGGTAAAAGTTTTGGCAGTTTTATAATTCACATCGGCATCCAACAACGCTTTGCGAATTTCTTTCATCGTTTCTGCAACGTTGATCTCGGTAATACTACCTTGTCCTTTTAATACTTTAAAGGCCCTATCTAACTTATCTTGAAGATTTGAAAACATAAAATCTGAATCTTATTCTATATAAACAGCAAAGTTAAAAAAATTGTCTATAGTAACCTCATTAACACACCATAAAAAATGCGACTATAGAAAATAATCGCATTTTTGTAGGATAAAGTTACAATACCCGTATTTAATCACTTCTACGGCCACCGAATAAAATCGATGCATAGTATAAAAGTGTTACCAACGCACTTAACGCTGCTACAACATACGTCATCGCTGCCCATTTCAAAGCATCTTTTGCACCGTCATGCTCCTCACCATTATAGGTTACACCAGCATGGTTTAACCATTCCAGCGCGCGGTTCGACGCATCAAACTCGACGGGCAAGGTGATAAAAGAAAATAAGGTCGTAATAGCCAGCGCCCCAACTCCAATAGCTAAAAGCCATGGGTTACCACCTTTAGAAAAAGCAAACAGCATAACGCCCAACATCAATACCCATGATGTCAATTTGGAAGCCGCATTCACCATCGGTACCATTGCCGAACGGAATCCCAACCATTTATAGGCTTTAGCATGCTGCACAGCATGACCACATTCGTGCGCCGCTACCGCTGCCGCTGCAACACTGCGACCACTGTAAACTTCAGGACTTAAATTAACGGTTTTATCTGACGGATTATAATGATCTCCCAAACGATCTGGGATAGACAATACCTTTACATCATATATACCGTTATCATTTAACATTTTTTGCGCAATCTCAGCTCCAGACATCCCGTTGCTCAAAGGCATCTCGGAGTATTTCTTAAATTTGTTTTTGAATCTTGTTTGGACAATTAGGCTTACCACCATTATTCCAATAAATAAAATCAAGTACATAGCTATTCAATCGTTTTATAGTTATAATATGACTATCAAACCTTATTCCAATCGTTGAAAAAAGGCGTATACATAAATTTCTAAGATAAAAAAAGTCTTTGACCTGACAAAAAGAACAGATTCTTCTGATCTCCACATGACATAATTACCATAATAATTGGACAAATAACCCTGCTTTTGGCTACGCTGCAACGAAACACTTACACTGATTAACAAGAATTCAAACTGATTAACAAGAATTCAATACGTATACCCACCGGTCATTTCTGAAGGCGCGCAGTTATTTTAAGTTCGATCAGGGAGATTATTTAAAGAAATGGCTTTTGAATATAGGATGCGCAAAGGATTGTAGCATTGCCTTGTTATAAACACAGGGTGGCAAAATACAAAAACAGCGAAACTCCCTGTGATCCCATTTGAATATAAATAAAAATGGGCGTTTTGTAACGCCCATTTTTATTATAAATAGCCCATTTGCAGGGTAAGATCGGTACCTTCAATCATCTTACGTAAATTGCTCAATGCGTAACGCATTCTCCCCAGAGCAGTATTAATACTTACTTCGGTTATTTCCGCAATATCTTTAAAACTCATATCACAAAAGTGCCGCATAATGAGCACCTCTTTTTGATCGTCCGGAAGTTTTTGGATCATTTTCTTAAGATCAACATCAACCTGTTGTTTGAGCATTTTTGACTCTGCGCTTTCATCACTAAATTCGAGCACCTCAAAAATATCAAAGCCATCCGCATTCACAATATTTGGAGCACGTTTTGCTTTTCTAAAAAAGTCAACAATCATATTGTGCGCTATACGAATAGCCCAAGGTAAAAATTTACCCTCTTCATTATATTTACCGGATTTTAATGTGTTGATGATTTTAATGAAAGTCTCCTGGAAAATATCTTCAGCAAGATATTCATCTTTTACTTTCATATATATAGAAGTATATATTTTCGATTTATATCGATTCAACAATGCCTCTAGACCGGACTCTTGGCCACCGACATACATTTGGATCAACTCTTGATCGCTTTTACCTTTTAGAAGTCTCATACGTCACTTACTTTTTTAGCAGTTCGCAAATAAATTATCAGTTCTGTGTTAAAATGTAAATGTTTGCCGTATAAACTATCCTTTCTTATTGTAAAACAATCAATTAATCTAAAACCAAATTACCGCAAAATAAATGAGTAATCAAATTATTACAATTTATTTTAAGGTTTTTTAACATTTAAAAATAAGTTATCTGCCTCACATTTCCAAACCGAGCTCTTAAGGCAGTTCTCCTAATCCCTCCGAAACAAGCTGGAGCCAGCAGTTGTACATGAGAAAGACAACACGCCAATGAGGCATTATTTAATCCGAACTTTATAGGGAGTTAATAGGGACCTCATAGGGACCTCATTCGGTTGAGCCCCTATTTGAACCTTATAAAATACGGATCAGGTTATTATATAATTCCCGTGATAAGTTAAATTGGTACGGACGTATACCATACATGTTACGCTGAAAATAGCTGTAAGAAAATAAAAAAGCGGAACCACCGCATCGGTGATTCCGCTTTTTTTTATTCCTAGGGGAATTCCTTATTTATACAATGGGAACTCAGCCATCATTGCTTTTACTTTACCATGGATCAAATCCAGTTGAGCATCGTTAGATGCATTTTTCAATGCCTCATCGATCAATTCGCCGATTTGTATAATTTCATTCTCTTTAATACCACGTGTTGTAATTGCAGCAGTACCAAAACGTACACCTGAAGTCACAAAAGGAGAACGTGTGTCGAAAGGAACCATGTTTTTATTTGTTGTGATACCGGCTTTACCTAATACAGCTTCCGCTTCTTTACCAGAAATATCTTTGTTGCGAAGATCCACCAACATCAAGTGATTGTCTGTACCACCCGAGATGATCTTGTAATCTCTTTCTACAAAGAATTGTGCCAATGCAGCTGCATTTTTCTTTACCTGAACGATATATTCCATATACTCATCGGATAAAGCCTCACCGTAAGCGATTGCTTTCGCTGCAATTGTATGCTCCAAAGGACCACCTTGTGTACCTGGGAATACAGCTAAATCCAATAATTGCGTGATTGTACGGATTTCACCTTTAGGTGTTTTGATACCCCATGGATTTTCAAAATCTTTACCGACCATAATCATACCACCACGTGGACCACGAAGCGTTTTGTGTGTCGTTGTCGTAACGATATGGCAATGTGGAAGTGGATCATTCAATAAACCACGAGCGATTAAACCTGCAGGGTGAGAAATATCAGCCATTACGATAGCACCAATTTCGTCAGCAACTTTACGAATGCGCGCGTAATCCCAATCGCGAGAATAAGCCGAAGCACCACAGATGATCATCTTTGGTTTTTCACGAAGCGCTGTTTCTTCCAATTGCTCGTAGTCAATTAGGCCTGTATCTTCTTTTACACCATAAAATAATGGTTGATAGATCTTACCAGATAAGTTCGCTGGTGAACCGTGTGTCAAGTGACCACCGTGAGATAAATCAAGACCTAAAATTTTGTCGCCAGGTTTGATTGTCGCCAAAAAAACAGCCGCATTTGCTTGAGCACCAGAGTGAGGCTGAACATTTACCCATTCTGCGCCAAATAATTGTTTTGCACGATCAATTGCGATGGTTTCAATCTCATCCACAACTTCACAACCTCCATAGTAACGTTTTCCTGGGAGGCCTTCTGCATATTTATTTGTCAACACTGAACCAGCAGCTTCCATCACTTGTTTTGAAACAAAGTTTTCTGAAGCAATTAATTCAATACCTTCTTCTTGGCGTTTAAGCTCATCAGCTATTAAATTAAAAATGGCTTGATCTCTTTCCATTGTTTTTAAATGTTGTAAAGTAAATTTTGTAGTTTATTTTAATGCCTCAAAGATAGCATATTCCATAAAGAATATCGACAAAAAGTCCTATTTAATTAAATGTTCTTAGAAAAACAGCCTTATTTATGCGAATTACCTAATTAGGCCAAGATCATTTTATGGTGCTATCGGACCGAATAAGCGTACGAAGAATTGAATGTTTCGAAAATGTCAAAAAATCCCGGTCAAGCAATTTGCCATTAAAAAAATGTATTTTTGTATTGGATTGGCTAAAACACTATTACAATGAGTACAGAACATACAGCAGTTGCTCCTGTTTCTTTAACAGAAGGGGCAATCAAAGAACTAAATAAATTAAAGGATCAACAAGAAATCTCTGATGATTTTGGTTTACGTGTCGGTGTTGAAGGCGGTGGTTGTTCCGGTATGAGTTATATCTTGGGCTTTGACCAGAAAAAGGACGGCGATAACGAATACGAAATTCAAGGAATTCGCATCTTTATGAACAAAGCACATGGCCTCTATCTTGCCGGTATGGAAATCGACTTCAAATCGGGACTCGATGCAAGGGGCTTCACATTCAATAATCCCAATGCAACAAGTACCTGCGGTTGCGGAAGCAGTTTTTCAGCATAACTGAATTTCAGCACGAATGAAATAACAAAGGGACTGCCATAGGTAGTCCCTTTGTCGTAGCAGATGCTTCCATCATTTTAGCCAGTTGATCGAGTGAAGATTTCAAAAAGTTCAACCTCGATTTAATGATATAAGCACAACAAAGCCCTCTTTCATTTTCCATCATAAATCACTAAATTAGCGACCTTTAGAAAAGAAGCATACAACAGTCTGATGTACAAAGAATATAAGCAGTTAAATTTACCCGAGATAGGTAAAGAGATTTTGACCCGTTGGGAACAGGAAAAAATATTCGAAAAAAGTATCAATAATCGTCCTGAAAGCAAGACCTATACATTTTTTGAAGGTCCGCCTTCTGCAAATGGAATGCCTGGAATTCACCACGTGATGGCACGTACGATTAAGGATATTTTCTGTCGTTACAAGACTTTGAAAGGTTACCAAGTGAAACGAAAAGGCGGCTGGGATACCCATGGTCTGCCCATTGAACTTGCTGTCGAAAAAGCTCTTGGAATCACAAAAGAGGATATCGGCAAAAAGATTACCGTAGAACAATATAATGACGCTTGTCGCAAGGAGGTAATGAAATATACCGATGTATGGAATGACCTAACCACCAAAATGGGCTATTGGGTTGACCTTGAACATCCTTATATTACTTACAAGAATGAATACATCGAAACCTTATGGTATTTATTGAAAGAACTTTACAAAAAAGGTCTTTTGTACAAGGGTTATACGATACAACCTTACTCTCCGGCAGCAGGTACAGGATTGAGTTCGCATGAACTTAACCAGCCCGGCACCTATAAAGATGTTAAAGATACCACCATCGTTGCAGAATTTAGACTGATCAAAAGTCAGCTTCACCCAGCTATAGAAAAATTAGTTGACGACGATGCGGAGGATGTAGCATTCATTGCCTGGACGACCACGCCATGGACTTTGCCGTCCAACACAGCCTTGGTTGTAGGCAAGAAAATAAATTATGTTAAGATCCGAACTTTCAATAAATATACCGGTGCTCCTGTATCTGTCGTATTAGCGAAAGATTTGATCAGCAAACATTTTAAAGCGGAAGGAGAAAATGCATCCTTCCAAGACTATAAATTGGGCGACAAAGTAATTCCCTGGGAGCTGGCAGCAGAATTTGTAGGCGAAGAGCTTGTTGGCTTGCGCTATGAGCAATTGTTACCCTATATCACCAACGAGGACTTACAAGAAAATGCTTTCCGCGTTATTCCAGGCGACTTTGTTACGACTGAAGACGGTACCGGTATCGTCCACGCTGCTCCTACTTATGGTGCGGATGACTTTCGTGTAGCAAAAGAACATGGTGTACCGGGCATCTTGGTGAAAGATGAAAATGGAAAAGAGGTACCTACTGTTGACCGTACTGGACGTTTTGTAAGTGAAATCACAGATTTTGCCGGAAGATTTGTCAAAGAGGAATATTACAGCGCTGAGGAACGTTCAAAAGAAGACTTCAAACCCACAGACGTGTTGATCTCTATCAAACTAAAAGAGGACAACAAAGCTTTCGATGTCAAAAAATATGAGCATACCTATCCACATTGTTGGCGTACCGACAAACCTGTTCTATACTATCCATTAGATAGCTGGTTTATCCGCACGACAGCAGTGAAGGAAGATTTGGTTGCATTAAATAAAACCATCAACTGGAAACCTGAAGCAACCGGTACCGGCCGCTTTGGAAACTGGTTAGAAAACTTAGTAGACTGGAACCTTTCGCGTTCGCGTTACTGGGGAACTCCACTTCCTATCTGGCGTTCAGAAGACGAAAATGAAGAGGTTTGTATCGGTTCCTTACCTGAATTAAAGTCTTTATTGGAAGCTTCTTTGACCTCTGATGTTTTGTCTGACGATGAAAAAGCGAAGAATAAAGCTTACTTGGATAAATTCGACACCGAGCAACTGGATCTTCACCGTCCATATGTGGACGATATCGTTCTTGTTTCTGATGCCGGACAAAAATTATTCCGCGAACCTGATCTGATCGACGTCTGGTTTGATTCGGGGGCAATGCCTTATGCGCAATGGGGATTGGATCACGAAAAATTAGCCAAAGGTGAAGAGTTTCCTTTTAAAGCTGGATTCGATCATGCATACCCGGCAGATTTTATCGCTGAAGGAGTTGATCAAACACGGGGTTGGTTTTTCACCTTGCATGCGATTTCTACGATGATGTATAAATCGGTTTCCTTCAAAAACGTGGTTTCCAATGGCTTGGTGTTGGATAAAAATGGAAATAAGATGTCCAAACGCCTAGGCAATGGTGTTGATCCATTCTCAACGATCGATCAATACAGTGCCGATGCAACACGCTGGTATATGATCAGTAATGCCGCACCATGGGACAACCTTAAATTCAATATGGAAGGGTTGGATGAAGTCCGTCGTAAATTCTTTGGTACTTTATATAATACCTACGCTTTTTTTGCATTGTATGCCAATATCGATAAGTTCTCGTATTCAGAACCAGATATTGCTTTGGAAAAACGTCCTGAAATTGACCGCTGGATTATCTCCTTGTTAAATTCGTTGACCAAGGAAGTAGATGAATACTTAGCGGATTACGAGCCTACAAAGGCCGCGCGCGCTATTCAAAACTTTGTTGATGAACATCTCAGCAACTGGTATGTCCGTCTTTGCCGTCGTCGTTTCTGGAAAGGAGATTATACAGAAGATAAAATTTCGGCCTATCAAACACTTTATACCTGTCTTGATACGATTGCGAAATTAATGTCGCCAATATCACCTTTCTTCTCGGATAGATTATTCCTGGATTTGAATTCAGCCACGAACAAGGAACAAGTTGAATCTGTTCACCTGGCGAATTTCCCGGTTTATAATGAAAGTCTAGTCGATAAAGATCTGGAAGAACGCATGGCTTTAGCGCAGGATATCTCATCGCTGACACTTTCTTTACGGAAGAAAACTTCCATCAATGTACGTCAACCATTAAACAAAATTTTGGTTCCGGTACTGGATAGTGCTTTCCAAGAAAAGGTAGAGAAAGTAAAAGATCTGATACTTTCTGAAACCAATATCAAAGATATCGAGTTCATTACAGATACCACTGGTATTATTAAGAAAAAAATAAAACCAAATTTCAAAGCTCTTGGCGCGAAAGTTGGTAAGGATATGAAGTTAGTTTCTTCGTCTATCCAATCGTTGACTATAGATCAAATCAGCACGTTGGAATCAACAGGCGAATTGGCCCTAGCAGGCACGCCATATACGATTTTACTGAGCGATGTAGAAATTATAGCAGAAGACGTTGAAGGATGGCAGGTAGCAAATCTAGGTAAATTGACCGTAGCATTAGATGTACATATCACCGAAGAATTGAAAAAAGAAGGTTTGTCAAGAGAATTGATCAACCGCCTACAAAATCTAAGGAAGGATAAAGGATTAGAAGTCACTGATAGAATTAACGTAAAGTTAACAGCTGCTTCAGAAGTGGTCAATGCTGCCAACGAAAATTTATCGTATATTTGCACCGAAATTCTGGCCGATTCATTGGTATTTGAAGATTCACTAACTGAAGGAGAGACCATCGAGATCGATGGCAAAGAACTTAAGGCATTAATCCAAAAAAATTAAATTATGGCAAACAACAACGAGAAAACACGCTATAGCGATTCAGAATTACAAGAATTCAAAGATATTATCTTGGACAAGCTTAGAATAGCAAAAGAAGAGCTTTCCTCGTTGACCGCAACGCTCAATAACAGTAATGCTAATGGTACCGACGATACTGCTGGAACGTACAAGACATTGGAAGACGGTTCAGCTACTTTAGAGAAAGAGCAAACAAATCAATTGGCTGCTCGTCAAAAGAAATTTATCGACAACCTAGAAGCGGCGTTGGTGCGCATCGAGAACAAAACGTATGGTATCTGTAGAGAGACCGGAAAACTGATTCAAAAAGAACGTTTGAAAGCTGTTCCACATACAACGTTGAGCATCGAAGCGAAAAACAAACAATATTAATTTTAGGCATTAAATATATGGTCTTTGCTTAGGCAAAGACCATTTTTATAACACAATGAAGGGTTATACGAAACCGATCGCGCTCATTATAGCGATACTTTTAATAGATCAATTGTCAAAAATATGGGTTAAGCTCACAATGACAATTGGACAAAGCCACCATGTATTGGGCAAATTTTTCCAGATTCATTTTATTGAAAACAATGGAATGGCCTATGGAATGGAATTTGGCGGTGATTATGGAAAATTATTTTTGACGGTATTTCGTATTTTAGCCGTAGCTGGTATTGGATACGGCCTACATTACATGATCAAAAATAAATATAACCGTGGTTTCATCTTAAATGTTGCCCTAATTCTTGCCGGTGCCTTAGGAAATATCATCGATTCTGCTTTTTACGGTGTCATCTTTAGTGAAAGTACCTGGTATGATAAAGCGAGTTTATTCCCCGCAGGTGGTGGTTATTCTTCCTTCCTGCACGGAAAAGTAGTCGATATGCTTTATTTCCCATTAATTCAAGGCAACTTCCCTTCTTGGGTACCCTTTTGGGGCGGTGAAGAGTTTCTCTTCTTCCGACCCGTATTCAACATTGCCGACTCGGCAATTTCTGTTGGGGTGGTTTTGATCCTGTTATTTCAAAAACGGTATTTCAAAACAGAAAAAGAAGAGAAATCCAGCATCCACAGTGAAATCGTTGAAGATTAACGAAATATCCTTAAAAGCCTTGTTAATCCCAAGGCTTTTATTTTTTGTACATATAACCCGATACAACTATCTAAACTCTACTATTAGCATGAAAAACATTAGCCTACTTCTGACATTTTGCTGCCTACTAGGAATCCAAATAGCACAGGCACAGCAGATCGAAGTTTCCAACTTAAAGAAACATATTTATTACCTCGCTGACGACAAAATGCAGGGACGGGGAACGGGCAGTAAGGAAGTATTTAAAGCTGCAGATTATATTGAAAAGGAATTCAAAAAATACAAACTTGAGCCTAAAGGTGAAAAAGGGTACCGCCAATCCTTCAAGGCCAAAGTCTGGAAAGTAAAAGTTGCAGACAGCATTCGCAATGCCGATAATATCATTGGATTTATTGACAATGGTGCAGATTTAACAGTTGTTATAGGCGCACATTACGATCACTTGGGAACAGGTCGTCAAGGAAGCTCAAAAGATTCCTTAGGAGTAGGCAAAATCCACAATGGAGCCGACGATAATGCCTCCGGTACAGCTGGTTTATTGGAGCTCGCACGTTACTTTAGCAGCAACAATGAAAAAGAACCCTACAACTTGTTGTTTATTGCTTTCGGAGCGGAAGAATTGGGATTAGTTGGTTCCAAATATTTTACGGAACACCCTACCCTACCATTGGAGAAAATCACAGCCATGCTCAATATGGACATGATCGGCCGCTATAATCCCAGCAATGGCCTTGCTGTCATCGGCTATGGAACAAGTAGTCAATGGCCAGCTATATTCAAAGATGTTCAGGCACCTATAAAATTTAATCTTAGCAAGGATGGCAACGGCGGATCTGACCAAACTTCATTCTACAAAAAGAATATACCGGTGTTGTTTTTCCATACTGGTGGACACCCGGACTACCATATGCCGACCGATGATGCCGATAAAATTGATTATAACGCTTTAAAGTCCATTTTAGATCTAGAAAAAACAGTAGTTGAAAATATCATGAAACAATCCAGTAAAATGGATTTTATATGGACCAACTAAAACAAAAAAGGCGGGTTTGTGTCTAACAAAATGTGATCATCTAGCTTTTTATATGCTCAAATGCTATAACAGCGATTAGTAAATTAGTTTGTAGACACGAATAAACTAAACAGCACACTTAAGACCCCGCAAACGAGTCTTTATAAACAGGTGCTTGAATACCATTTAATTATTGTTGATGAAAAAAATTCTAGTGACAGGATCCAATGGATTCCTTGGCCAAAAAGTCGTTGATTTACTTGCTAAAAATGACCAATATGATGTTGTTGCCATTTCAAAGGGTCCAAATCGTAACCCGAATCAAGTGAATTATGCTTTCTTTCAGGTAGACCTATCGGATCGGGAAAAATTAACAGATTTTTTATCTGCACAAACTTTTGATGCAATTGTACATACAGCAGCCATGACCAGTGTGGAAGCTTGTGAAGCGGATCAAGCAGCATGTCAATTGCTTAACGTCGATCTCGTAGCCTATTTGGCTTCCTATTGTACCGCACATCAGACCCAACTGATCCACTTATCTACGGACTTTGTATTTGATGGCAAAAAAAATGCGCCTTATGATGAAACAGATCTCCCCAATCCACAAAGTGAATATGGGAAGAGTAAATACGCTTCCGAACAAGTGCTTGTACAATCCAACTGCAATTATGCCATCCTTCGCACGATATTAGTATATGGGATCAATGCTGACCCCAATCGTTCGAATCTAGTATTATGGGCTAAAAGTAAGTTGTCGCAAAATGAACCTATAAAAGTAGTCAATGACCAATGGAGAATGCCTACCTTTGTGGATGATTTAGCTTATGCATGCCAACTCGCGATTGACCGAAAAGCGCAGGGAATATTTCATATTTCAGGAGCAGAATTAATGTCGATCAGTGAGGCTGTCTACAAAATTGCGGACTATTGGCAGCTAGACAAAGGATTGATTTCGGAGATCAGTGCTGCCAACATTGGACAGGCGGAAAACAGGCCACGGCAGACAGGCTTTGATCTGACTAAATCTAACGCTGAATTGGGTTATGTGCCGACGTCATTTATGGATTCTTTGGCAATTATAGATAATCAATTCAAAACGTTTGGACGATAATGACAAATAATGATATGATAGAAAAATTTGCGCGAGAGTCATACACTGAGATGAACGAATTGGTATTACCCAACGACACAAATACTTTTGGGAATTTGATGGGTGGCCGTTTATTGTACTGGATGGATATTTGTTCGGCTATTGCTGCCCAAAAACACTGCAGCAATGTCGTCGTAACAGTATCAGTCGACAATGTATCTTTTAAGCGCTCCATTAAACTTGGTGAGGTCGTCACGATACAAGCTCAGGTAACGCGTGCGTTTAATAGTTCTTTGGAGGTACGCATGGAAATTTTCGCTTCTAATTTACCGGAAGGCACCCGTGTAAAAACCAACGAAGCGTATTATACCTTTGTTGCTGTTGATGCGGATAACAACCCTAAAGCTGTGCCTGTATTAATTCCGGAAACAGAGTCAGAACACAAAGCATACGAAGATGCACTACAACGAAGAGAACTGCGTCTTATTCTCGCAGGGAAATTAAAGCCTGAAAATGCAAAAAAATTAAAAGCGCTGGTCAGTCTTTTTAGCCAAAAGAACTAATGCTTGATGTTCATGACTTACATACCGTGTAAATAATCAAAAAGGGAAAACGAACGTTTTCCCTTTTTGATTTATATCCCCATACACTGGGTTGATTTATTCGCGATAGCTTACGCGTTGCCAAGCGCTAAAATCCGATCAAATTCTTCTGGCTTCAAAGGCATGACAGACAAACGTCCTTGTCTGACCAAAGCGATATCCTGCAACTGCTCATCAGCCTTAATGGTTTCCAACGTAACGGATTTCTTCAGCGTCTCAACAGGTGCCAGATCCACAACGACCCAACGCTCATCATCTGTTGTCGGATCTTGATAAAATTCCTTGACGACTTTCGCCACCCCCACAACTTCTTTTCCTTCATTGCTATGGTAGAACAGGACCAGATCCCCTTCTTTCATAGCTTTGATATTATTCCTAGCTTGATAATTACGAACGCCATCCCAAAATGTACGGCCATCTTTATTAAATTGTTCCCAGCTATATTTAAATGGTTCAGATTTTACTAAGAAGTATTGCATGGTCAAATTTCTGTTAAGCGTTAAAACTATTGTTGTGGCATTAAAACTTCCATTTTATCTGCAAAATGCGCACAGTAATCACGCAAGTCGCCAATAACTTTTTCCGCCATCGGATCACCGCCTGAAGAACGGATAAAAGAGTCGCCCAATGTTTGTAGCGTTTCATAGAAAAAACGTTTCATCTCATCGTAGGGCATATCTTTAGTCCAAAGGTCGATACGCATTGAATTTTTATAATGAGAATCCCATAGGGCTAAAAACATCGCTTTTGCAGGTAATTCCTCCGCATTATTTCCATCTGTAGAAGACCACATGATATTTTCAGGTACGTTGTTTTCATCTAACTCTACCTGTAATTTTATTTCAGCTTTTTTCATTTTAATATTATTGAGCTATTTATATTGAGCTATGTTTTTTGAAACAGGAACTATATTTGCCATCGATTCACAACCTAACTCTTCTTTATTTTTAATTTTACCTCTTACCCAAAGGTTACTTTGACAATTAAACTGGTGACACAAACGACGACCAAAAATGCCAACTGTAATAACCACATTTTTTTATTTGGCTTTACAAAGACCCTAAATACAATATCAATGACTGTCAATATCAACAACAATAGGATAAATGCGCCCCAAGTAAATAAGGCCTTTTCGTCATTGGGGTTTTCCATAACAAACCAGGCAACAAGGCATGCACTAGCGATATTTAGTGGTGTAAAGCGCACAATAAATTAACGTTTTTTAAAATTACGATTTGTTCCTCCCGATTTTCCGCCTGCAGACTTACTTTTACTTTTTGCTTTTGGTTTAAATCCGGAAGCTCGTTGTGCCTCCCGCACTTCTTTCTGTTTGATAACGTATTTTTTCTCGTGAAAAGCACCTTGAAAATCAGGATCATCTTTTCGCTTTTGATTATCAATCTCGCGCGCAATATCCTGTTTTTCATGAAAGGGTGTTTTCTCTATAAAGACATCCTCTGGGAGTGCATGGACAGGGATACTTTGTTTGATCAATTTTTCGATTTTGCGAACATAATATTTCTCGGCCTCATTACAGAACGTGATAGCATCCCCTTCATTGAAAGCTCGCCCGGTACGTCCAATGCGATGTACATAATCTTCTATCACAATAGGTACTTCAAAGTTGATCACATGGCTTACATTAGAAACGTCTAGTCCACGCGCCGCCACATCCGTTGCGACCAAAATACGAATATTCCCTTCCTTAAACGCATTGATGGAGTTGATACGTGTATTCTGACCTTTATTGGCATGAATAACACGAACCTCATCTTTACCATATTTACGTTCTAAAAAGTGAAAGACATTATCTGCTACCTGCTTTGTTTTACAGAAAACAATCAATCGACTAAACGCTTCATCATCTTTCAAGAGGTGTTGAAGTAAATTCAATTTTGTCTTTTGGTTTGGAACGACATATAGCGCCTGACTTACCGTCTTGGCTGGTGTAGCTTGTTCAGATACCTCAATAATGGTTGGAAACGCCAAGAAATCACCTGCAATTTTGCGAACAAGCTCACTCATTGTTGCTGAGAACAATAAGTTCTGACGTTTGCGTGGCACAATTTCAAGTACACGATGGATCTTACTAATAAAACCCATATCCATCATCTTATCGGCCTCATCCAAGACCAAAAATTTGAGTGATTTGACAACAATGTGCCCTTCCAGGTACAAGTCCAAAAATCGACCTGGTGTTGCAACGATAATATCCACTCCTTTTTCGAGTGCTTCTATTTGAGTTTTTGGTCCTAATCCACCATAAAGTACCACTGAACGCAAATCAAGATAAGTAGAAAACAGTTTAATATTTTCTTCGATCTGCATGGCCAATTCTCTCGTTGGTGTCAAAATCAACGCACGCGCATCATTTCCCTGAGCATATTTTAGCTTCATCAGCATCGGCAAAACGAATGCCGCTGTTTTTCCTGTTCCAGTCTGAGCGATTCCCATCACATCCTGCCCGGCCAATATTGGAGTAATTGCCTTTTCTTGGATCTCTGTCGGTTGTTGATACCCCGCCTCCGCTATCGCATTTAAGATCTGTTTATTGAATTTAAAATTTTCAAATGATTGCTGCATCTTGCAAAGATAAGGAAAAGAGTCCATTTGACTTTCCTTGACAACCAATACGGTACACATTTACTTTCAATTGACATAAAAATTGGTAAAAAGCATATTATAAAGTCTAATATTTTGGTTTTTAAGAGAATTAAAGCATTTTTGTAGGGTATAAACAAACTTTTTATCAGGTTGATATGAAAAAATTATGGATGTGTTTGTTGTTTATCACAACAAGCTTTGCTGCATTTGCCGATGAGGGAATGTGGTTTTTAATGTATCTAAAGCGTCTGAATGAGTCAGATATGCAGAAAAAAGGACTTCGCTTAAGTGCCGAAGAAATCTACAGCATTAACCACTCTAGCTTAAAGGATGCAATCGTTCAATTCAATGGTGGTTGTACTGCAGAGATCGTTTCTGATCAAGGCTTGGTATTCACCAACCATCACTGTGGATATGGTGCTATTGCTGAACTTTCGACACCAGAAAATGATCATTTAACAAATGGTTTCTGGGCCAAATCCAAAAATGAAGAGTTAAAGCCCAAATCTTTGTCGGTTCGCTTTTTCGTACGCATGGATGATGTTTCAAAAAGAATCTTAGGTTTGGTCAATAACAAAATGTCTGAAGATGAACGAAAAAAAATCATTGCTGCTGAAATTGCCAAAATTCAAAAAGAGAATAGCGAAAATGGCAAGTATGTAGTTGAAGTAAAATCATTCTACCAAGGCAATGAGTATTATTATTTTGTATACCAAGATTACAATGACGTTCGTCTGGTAGGGACTCCTCCAAACAGCATCGGAAAATTTGGCGGTGATACGGATAACTGGGAATGGCCACGTCATACCGGCGATTTCTCAATTTTCCGCGTTTACGCCGATAAAAATGGTAATCCAGCGGAGTATGCACAAGACAATGTGCCTTTGAAACCTAAACATTTCCTACCTGTCAGCTTAAAAGGTGTTCAAGAAGGAGATTTCGCGATGATCTTAGGCTATCCAGGTCGTACCAATCGTTGGATGCCTTCTGGAGGAATCAATCAGAATGTTAAATTCGCTTATCCAGCTTGGGTAGAAGCGTCTAAAACAGGTATGGATGCCATGAAAAAATTCATGGATCAAGATCAGGCTGTAAAATTGAATTACGCTTCGAAATACTCTCAGGTAGCTAATTACTGGAAAAACCGTCAAGGGATGATTGATGCGTTGACATTACATAAAACTGCGGAATCTAAAGCAAAAGATGAAGCTAAATTTGACAAATGGGCAAATAAAGGTGCCAACAAAGCAGAATACGGTGATGTCATCAAAACAATCAACGAATTTTATGCTTCGACAAATGAGAAAGCTAGACATGACAACTATTTAATGGGTATGTTGCGTTCTAGTGCAATTGCAGCTTTACCGAACACAATTGGATCAGGTTTAGAAATATATACTGCTGGAGATGAAGCCAGAAGAAATGCCATTCTTCCACGTTTGAAATCTGCCATCGATGCTGGATATGAAAAAATGTACATGCCGCTGGAAGAGCAAGTATTGATTGACGAATTGAATCTTTATGCTAAAAAAGCAGGAAATATTGCTCCTTATGTTGCAGAATTGGCGGCTAAAAATAATGGTGACTTTACGGCTTATGTCAAAGAATCTGTGAAGAACAGCATCTTCGCTTCTGCTGAACGTTTGAACAATTATCTGGAGAACCCTAACGCTGAAATTTTAGCCAATGACCCATTGTATAAACTTTCTTCAGCTTTGCTTAACAGATACCGCCAAGTAGATCCGAGCTGGAAAGCACAAGACGACAAATTTGAAGGTGCTTATCGTAAATATGTTGCTGGAGTGTTGGCTTCAAATCCAAAAGGAAAATTCTATCCAGATGCGAACAGTACGTTACGTTTAACCTACGGCTCGATCAAAGGCCTACCACAAGACCGCCGTAATGATGCGGACAAGAACTTTTACACAACGTTGAAAGGCACTATTGCGAAGTACAAAAAAGGCGACGAAGAGTTTGATTTACCACAGCGTTTGATGGATCTGTACAATAATAAGGACTATGGTCGTTATGCGGACAAAAAAGGATATTTACCTGTAAACTTCCTAAGTGACAATGACATAACAGGCGGAAACTCGGGGTCACCAGTAATAAATGGCAACGGTGAATTAATTGGCCTAGCTTTTGATGGGAATATTGAAGCTATGGCTGGTGATGTGATCTTCGACCACAAGCTACAACGTACAATTTCGGTTGATATCCGTTATGTATTATTTATCATCGATAAATTTGCTGGAGCAACTAACATTATTGACGAACTTAAGATTGTTGAATAGTTTTTTTTAAGCTTTTTCGATAAAAAAAAACGAAATTTATTTTCTATTTGATTCGTTTTTGTATATTTAAGGAGTGTTTAGGAAAAACCATAAAAACTAAAATTATAATTATAAAAAAATGGAAAACTACGTAAAATTAAAAGAGTTAGTAGCTTCTATCGAAGCTGATGCAGACAAGTTCTTCAACAATGGTAATTCTGCAGCTGGTACACGTGTACGTAAAGGATTACAAGAAATCAAAACTTTAGCACAAGAAATTCGTAACGAAGTTACTGCTAAGAAAAACGACGGAAAATAGTCTTTTCGGAGTTAACATAAAAAAGGCCTTTCATCTGAAAGGCCTTTTTTTATGTCCTTTATAGAAAGGTACAGGCCATCACCAAATTGTAAATCTTAATACCCAGGTAGTCTCCGAAAGAGGCCTTGAGTTTATCATAAACCTGCTTCCTGGTCAAGGGTTTATCTTTCTTCTTTAACAATATTGCCGATGAAGGGTTTACGGCTCCCAACTCCACCTTCGTTGCAAACATATTGTAATGCAGCTCTGGAACCGCCAAACCGAGAATCATTCCTGGCAGACCATTAAAGGCCGAGGGACCTCCTGTAACGGGGATTTGATCCGTATAAAAGGCGACAGCATAAATGGAATCCAGAACAAGTCCATTAGCCCTGCGGCAGGGGTAACCTGCGATTTCACGGTATTCATTCGTGATTTTCCACTTGATCTTTAATGTCGAATCTGCCACGACAACCCGCTCCCCGCCCAACTCAAAAACGGAATTAAATGCTTTACTTTTCAGATTCTGATAGCCGCTTATACCCGACTCAAAAATTCCAGACCGCATCAGCCCACTGACAACATCCGGATACTCTTCAGCAATATGCTCATAGAGGACCTCATCGTTCGAAAATGTCAGTTTCTTTTTCAGTACCTGATTTTCGGGAATCTGCCCGATCATTTCTTTGATGGAGTTGCGTGTATCCTCGTCTTTTGCATAGGCGGCATAGCGCTTGAGCAGGTTTCTAAGAAACACGGTCTTATCATAGGTAATTGTGCCTTGCGTAGGAAAATAAGCATATTGTCCAAATGCTGTGGCTCCCCAGAAAAAGACAAACAATAGGACGAGCAAATTTTTGATATCTTTCATTTTATTTCGATTTTACGAGCATTTTATTGATTTCCCAAGTGAGCTTAACCATATAATATCTGCTGATTGTATTATACCGACGTTCGGTCAGCAATGTTCCGTTTTGACTTCTGTCAAAACCTACATTCTGTTTGAAAAGGTCATTAACCATAAAGGTCATTTCCAGCTTTTCATCCTTTCTGAATTTTTTTGAGAGTGCTGGACTCAACACAAATCGTTCAAATTTTTCACTATAGACGGCTGTGGGAGCCTGATAACTATAGCTAAAATCTGCTCGCACAATAAATTTAGCTGGCAAAAAATACTTTAGATTCCCCTCAGATGAAAACGTGAATCCCTTACTATCTTCCATAGCCCCTATAGAATTATCTTGGATAAGATATCCTGGAGATAACTCGACACCAAAGTCCAAACCTTTCGTTGTCGATCGCTGTAGACTATAATTCATCCCATAACGCTGCACTTTAGCATTCGCCAAAACAGTATTGACATAGTTATAACTGTTACTAAAAGATACCGAGGGCCCTCCACCATGTCTGAGTTGAAACTTTTTCCACAACTTACCATAATACATTGGATTGATGCCAATTTGATTGTTGCTATTATGATTCAAATTTCCCCACACAAATGTCGTCTTACCCAGTGAATCAATCGTTGTATTTTGCACCAAAGCATTGTTTGTACGTGATGCACTTAAAAATATACCTATAAACTTATCTTCCAATACCGAATAGGTTCTATAGCTTAGATTCAAATTATTGGTGTAGGACGGTTTCAGATTTTCATTCCCTAAATACTCGTTCAAAGGATCCAAATTAGATCGTAAAGGTTGGATCTGGTTTAAGGAAGGTAAACCATTTGTACCCTGATATCTCAAATTGATTGATTTATTTTTTTGAATCTCATAAGTGACATCGACGGCTGGATTATAGACAAAAAATGAACGTGAAAGTTTCGAATTTTCCATCCGATTTAATTGCGACAGATTACTATTTTCGAATTTATTCGAGGCATTGACGACGAGCTTTTCCAGGGGCTTGTAATTAATTGCAAAATTATACGTGTTTTTTATCGTTTTATATAAGAAGTCATTGCTATACAAACTATCTAATCTATCAAAAGTACCGGTATTCTGATTTTTATCGAAAGACCTAACTGCGTTGTTATCCCTGTTAAGATTCAACCCATATTCAAAAGAAAAGATAATCTTTTTTGAAATCGGTTCGGAATACGCAATTTCACCACCTGTAGAAAATGAGCTATTTTTCACAAACTTCTTCTGGTTGAGAATTGAATCTCTTTCAGCATTCCCTTCTTTGTAAAATGTAAGTTTAGAAAATAAATCTTGCTCACCATCCTGTTTATTGCCCGATGTAAAATAGTTGAATGATAACGAACGGCCTTTCTTTTTAAAACGTCTTACATAGAGTGCAGAGGCATTATACTGTTCTGATCTAGAATCATTCTTAAACTTTCGCATGTTATCGTTGATCTTTTGATCAAATTGATTTACAGTCGTTGATTGGGTCTCCGAAGAATTGTTATCCTGTCTTTTGTTTGCACCTGCCCAAACTGTTAAATCCGACATCGAATCGACCTTAAATTCGTATTTCAAACCGATATTATGCTTTCTGTTTTCGTTTGATGCCAATGTGCTGCTATTGCTGGTCAATATCGTATCGCGTGCTGCATTGCGCGTGAACACGCTGCGATTTAGATCAACATCGGATCGGATATGCTTATAGTCGATCCGCCAAGCATGTTTTTTGTTTGCCGTTTTATCCGAATATAAAAATCCTGTATTCAGGGATTTGGGAATACCTTCGCCATTAAAATTATCACCTCCATCGTAATCTCCCCCCATACTATTCACCTCATCATAGCTGAGCCCGTTCTTCCCGGTATTGCTTGCAATAAAATAAGCTGAAGCTTTAAACGACTGATTAAAATAGTTCAAAAAACCCTGTCCAGCATAAAACTTATCAGTCCCTCCACCAACATCTACTTTCCCGAATATTCCGCGTCTAGCTTCCTCTTTTAGCTTCACATTGATTGTCTGCGTACGTTCACCATCATCAATTCCTGTTTTCTCAGCCTTATCAGACTTCTTTTCATAGACCTGAATTTTGTCGACCATGTCAGAGCGAATATTCCGGCTTACTAAAATGGGATCATCACCAAAGAACTCCTCCCCGTCAACAAGCATTTTCTTCACTATTTTTCCTTGGGCGGTAATTTTACCCGAGGCATCGACGGTAATCCCGGGTAAGACTTTTAACAAGTCTTCCACTTTGGCATTTTTTTCCACCTTAAAGCTTCCGGCATCATATTCCGTTGTATCACCCTTGATACTAATGGGCACGCGTCCCGTAACAATGACTTCCTCCAACAAGGTTGTGCTACTGGTCATTCCAATGGACATGTTATTGTAACGCTTCCCTGGCAGGATCTCCGCGTAATATTCTCCGTACTTCGGATAGGTTACAATAATAAAATAGTGTCCAGTATCAGGCCGCTCAAGAGAGAACTTGCCATTTTCATCTGAACGGGTAAAATTGGTCAAAATGGAATCTTTTGCTGTTAAC
Organism: Sphingobacterium sp. UGAL515B_05; assembly: GCF_033097525.1. NCBI lineage: Bacteria > Pseudomonadati > Bacteroidota > Sphingobacteriia > Sphingobacteriales > Sphingobacteriaceae > Sphingobacterium > Sphingobacterium sp. UGAL515B_05. Next base: position 904,929 of record NZ_CP109907.1, read on the forward strand.
AACATAATAGTTGCATTGTGCAACTTAAGTTGATCTTTTACGTCACTGATTTTTCCTTCAATTCGGGATTGAGCATGAACTATTCCGCATAAACAGAATAAAATAAGTAAAAGTAGTTGCCCAACTCTTTTCATAATATGGTTTTGGATAATATATAATTATATAAATAATAAAATTCGTGCACAAAACTAATATTTTGTTTCAGTTAATCTTAGTGTATCTCAAAAAAAATACAAGCCATAAAAAGCCACTAAAAACAAAACAAAAAAATTGATTAACAACACAATACAGGCGAAAAACCATAAAAAAAGCCCCTCAAAAGAAGAGCTTTTTTATCTAAACAGTTATAAATAAACAACAAATTGTATCAACAGCATCCTGTGATCTTTATAAATTGCCAAGTTCCATAATAAATTGAACAGTTTCTTTATTCATGTGCTGAGACAGTACACTTGTAATCTGATCTGTCATGGCCTTTCTCGTCATTCGTTTGACCTTGGTATTTTCAAATTTCTTTTTGTCCATCACAACGGTATTGCTGAGTTCGACTTTTGTTGCAAAATAGGAAACGTGCTGACTAGGTACAACTAAGCCTAAAATCATTCCCGGAAGACCATTGATGGACTCTGGGCCGCCGCTGATAGGAATTTCATTGCAATAGTATCCAATAACATAAATGGAGTCCGGAGTAATACCATTAGCTCTCCTGCAATTGTAGCCAGCGATCTCACGGTATTCATCTGTGATTTTCCATTTAATACGCTTCATGGAATCCTGAACGATAATTTTTTCACCTACAATATCATTGTATCTCAAAAAAGATCGGTTAGACATATTTGAAAGCGTCGCTGCATCAAAGTCTAGCGCAAGCATCATAATATACTGCTTAATCTCGGCGTCCAGGCTCTCGTCTTTTACCGACTCGAACAAAGTCTCCGTGGTATTGAATTTCATTGATTTCTTTAATACGGCACTTTCTGGTAATCTCGGTATTATACGCTCAAAAAACTGTTTAGAGTTATCATCGGCCTTAGCGATGAATTTTTTACTTACGATATTCTTCATATACATCGTCTTATCGTAGGAAATAGTTCCCGATCGACCAAACAATGTATACTGAGCTTTAAGACCTAAGGCTGAACAACAGAAGAAGAGAAAAAAGATATATTTTAACATTGTATTTCGCTTAATATTTTATAAAAACATTTTTGTAAAATCCCATGATAGTTTAAGCATATAATATCTGCGTATCGTATCATATCGACGTTGTGTAAAGACAGAAGTTGATGCCGAACGACTAAAGCCCTTGTTTTGGTTAAGAACATCGTTGATCATAAAATCCAATACCAACGATTCATTTTTCAGGAATTTCTTGCTTACACCCGGATGCAACAAAAACTGCTCAAACTTCTCATCAAAAGCTTTGGTGGCCGCCTCGTACGAGTAGGTATAATTGGTATAAACCTTAAATGTTTTGTTGAAAAAATACTCTACACTTCCGTTTGAAGCGAAAACAAAACCATTACTGTTGGTATTGCGTTCCAAACTTGATTTCATCAAACGATATTGTGGACTAAAGTTCAGGTCAAAATTTAAACCTGTCTTGGTATCTCTTTTGAAATTATACGTAAAATTAAAGTTCGTTGTATTTACTTTATTCAATTGGTGATTGAACATATTATAATTATCACTCATATTCACATAAAACTGTGGTGAGTTGGATAGGCCAAGTTTTTTGCTCAACTTGAAATAAACGCCAGACCATACGTTCAGGGAAGTATTTGTCTTACCATCAACATTATTCCAAGTATATGTATTGATCCCTTTTAGGGTATCAATATTCTGCGTAATCGGGTTCTTTTCTGTAGAAATATTACCACCGACATAGACATAGTTTCCGGTCAACACACGGAAGGAATTATAGTTCAGATTTAGTGAGTTCCTAAACGATGGTTTTAAATTTTCATTTCCCAAATAGCGATTAATCTGGTCTGAGTTATCTAAGATCGGTTGGATTTGACTTAATGAAGGCAATTGATTTTTACCGGTATAATTCATCCATAACCCCTTGGTTTTTGTAAAGGAATAGCCAGCACTTACATTTGGATTGTACGTAAAGTAACTTCTTGTAATACCTTCACTTGTATAATTATTAAACTGTTTCAGTTTGTCATTATTGAAATTATTGGCCACAGTGAACTTAAATTTTTCAGTTGTATGAACTACAGCCAATTTGTACCTATTGCTGCTTCTATCGAAATCATAGTTATTACTGAAGCGACGATCTAATTGCGTATAATTTCCGGCTCCATCAATATTGAAAGACTCCACGATGGAACTACTATTACTTTGCTCAATTCCCGTTCCCACAACAAGGTTCCAAATTTTGGATAAAGGTTCGGTATAGGAAATTGAAGCGCTTAGCACGTCACTGGTATTGTTACGCACCTTACTTTGATCTGTAGTTGAATCTGTTTTTAAGCTATAATTTCTCAGGTCCGACTTTAAATGACCAGTGCCTTTCATCTCATTTCTTTTCCATTGGCCATCGAATGTAAAAGAACGTCCTTTTTTCTTGAATTTGTGCGTAAAATAAGTGCTAAAATTAAATTCGTTGATATTATTTTTCACCAATTCACGCGTATTCTCAGCAATAGTTGTATCTGCATTTTGGCCAAACTGATAAGCTTCACGCTTGTTATCTGACCAAAGGTTCTTTCTTGATGCCCCGCCCCGTATGGTCAGGAGATTTAACGAATCTAATTTCAGGTCATATTTCAGATTAGCACGATGCTGGTCATTTTCAGAATCTACATTCTTCACTGATTTGTTATTGATCAAACCGGTCGTAATCGTTTCATCATTTCCATCGCTGCTCAATCTTCCATATTTATAGTTAATGTTGACTGTATGTTTATCCTTATCAAATTTATCCGAGAAGTTAACGCCCGAATTTATGGCCTTAGGTACACCAATAACTCCTTGTCCAGAAAAAGGATCCGTAAAATTAGACCAGCTCATCGATCCGTCATCACCATAGGACACACCTGAATCACCACCATACTTTTGTGCATCCTGCCAGTTCATGCTCGTAGTACCATTATTACCGAAAAGCCCATAAACTGATATTTTCTGCGATCCCTTAAACTTGTTCAACATCAATTGCCCCATATAGTAGTCGTCGGTTCCACCGCCAAGAAGCGCTTTTCCGAACATGCCATTTTTAGAGCCTTCTTTTAGCTTTACATTGATCGTTTGCTCACGCTGACCATCATCCACTCCTGTTCGCTCTGCCTGCTCGGATTTTTTCTCGTAAACCTGAACTTTATCCACCATATCCGATCGGATATTTCGTGTCACCAGTGTCGGATCATCACCGAAAAATTCTTCACCATCTACCAATACTTTTTTGACTGTTTTACCTTGTGCAGTAATCTTTCCAGATGCATCAACCGTGATGCCAGGCAAAGCTTTCAACAGGTCCTCAACCTTGGCATTCTTTTCAACTTTAAAACTGCCGGCATCATATTCTGTGGTATCACCTTTAATGGTGATTGGGATACGTCCAGTGACGATGACTTCTTGTAATAATGTGGCTGTATTTGTTAGGCCAATAGCCAATTTGGAGTAATCCACTCCAGATTGAATCTCCGTATAAAAATCGCCATACTTGGGATAGCTCACAATCAGTACATAATTTCCAGTATCAGGTCTGGCTAAGGAAAACAGACCATTTTCGTCCGATCGCGTAAAGCCTGTTAGTATGGAATCTTTAGCGGTCAACAACATGACTGTTGCGTCTGATAACTTTAGTTGGTCCTTTACATCACTTATTTTCCCAGCAATCTTGGATTGTCCCGAAGCCAAACCAGGAATAGCAAGAATGAAAAATAAGAGAATTCGTAAAACTCTTTTCATAAAATTGTTGGATAGTAAATTAATATCAATATATCATTAGTAGATAAAACCAATGTTTTGTTACAGTAAATTTAATTTTATTTCTTAAAAAAGAATTTTAACACCTAAGCCCCTCTTACAAGCAAAATAAGAGGCTCTTTTTGAGAAGCCCATTTCCTACACATGTATATAGAAAAATTCACTATGCTTGATAATGCCTCTTCTGTTGCATATTGATCAAACGCCACAACTGAAGACAGAAAAAGCATATCAAAACAGCAAAAGATAATTGGCCCCCAATTGCACTGTAATTTTTAAGATCCGGGGCTATGTCTGCAACTTGAATTTTGGCCATCAGATAATTATTGAACATCATGCCGCATACAGTCCCCAGAAGAAAAAATGTAATCGCATACTTTTTATTTACCAGGGCTTTCTCTTTATCTTTCTCGAGCGCAGCGATACCGTTCATGATACGTTGTTCAAAATCGTCAAATGGTATTTCTATTTTACTCATTTGCATAATTTTTTTGAATCTTTCCTGTTCCTTATCCATAATACTCCGCTTTTTTAATTAACTGACTTAAAATGATCTGCATATTTTTACGGGCCCGGTGCAAGATCACTTTCGTATTCGCTAATGTCCAGCCCATAATTTCTTTAATTTCATCCATCGACTGTTCTTCGAGATAGAACAGGCGTAATGCAACAGACTCGCGAGCGGGCAAAATAGTGAGTGCATCGTTTATCATTTCTTTTCTTTCGTGGTCTATTATTTCATCCAATACAGAATCTTCATGCGACATGTCATGATGGGATAGATCAAAATTGACCAGCTCCAGTTTCTTATGACGAATAGCATTAAAAGCAACATGCACAACAATTCGGTAAAACCAGGTACTAAATTTCGATTTCCCTTTAAAGGAAGACAGCGATTGATAGCATTTTATAAATGCATCCTGAACGACATCTTCTGCCAAATGCTCTTCCTTCACAATGGAAAGAGCGACAGAAAATGCCATATCCTTATACGTTTTTATAAAATAACGATAGGATTCCACATCGCCTGATAGAACTTTTCGAATATAGATTTCATCCATTGGCGGGTTAAATATCGCGTTTTTTATCCAATCGGTTAGCAATTATCATTGCAACACCCGCAGAAATAATCAAAATTGCGACGGCAAGTGAATCGGGCAAATCAGTATTCATGTAGTTGTCCAAAATTCCCACAATGAACAATCCTATGCCTATACCAAGCACCAAAATCCCGGGCTTTTGCCAATCTAGCGACTCTCTTTTCTTATGTTCACCCGGAATCTGAACAGCGACACTCCGATACCGCATAATAAAATAAACACATAAGGTGATACATGTAAATAGTCCGATTCCTAAAATGGCTCCTACTGTTTGCTTTTCCATAATGATTTGAATTAGTTTTCACATTAGTCGCAACCATTCCCGAAAAGGTTACAACAAATTGAGTTAAATGTATCGATTTGTGTAAATTTGTTTCAAACACAAACAATATGCAAAACATTAAAGAATATGTAGAAGCAAACAAGCAACGTTTTTTGGATGAGTTGTTTGATTTATTGCGTTTACCATCAGTAAGTGCCGATCCTAAATTTAAAGGAGATGTCGAAAAGACTGCTGAATTTGTTGCTCAGAAATTGCGTGAAGCCGGAGCCGACAATGTAGAAGTTTGTCCTACCGCTGGTAATCCAATCGTTTATGGAGAAAAAATCATCGATCCGGCACTTCCTACAGTGTTGACATATGGTCATTACGACGTACAACCTGCTGATCCATATGAGTTGTGGGATACCCCTCCTTTCGAACCGACAGTCCGTGATGGCAAAATCTATGCACGTGGGTCTGCCGATGATAAAGGTCAGTTTTACATGCATGTAAAAGCCTTCGAATACATGATTAAAAATGATGCATTAGCATGCAACATCAAATTTATGATTGAAGGAGAAGAGGAAGTAGGCTCGGTCAATTTGGGTACCTTCGTAAAAGAAAATACTGAAAGACTGAAAGCCGATGTTATTGTGATTTCTGATACATCGATGATCAGCATGGCCCAACCATCGTTAGAAACTGGCTTACGTGGACTTTCTTATGTTGAAGTTGAAGTCACGGGGCCTAATAGAGATTTACACTCCGGCGTATATGGTGGAGCAGTAGCCAATCCGGCGACGATATTGGCAAAACTGATTGCATCATTACATGACGAAAATAATCATATCGCTATCCCTGGGTTTTATGATGATGTTGTCGAATTGACGGCTGAAGAACGTAAAGCATTAAATGAAGCACCTTTTGACATTGAAGAATACAAAACCGACCTGGGTATCCAAAATATCTGGGGAGAAAAAGGTTACACGACATTGGAACGCACCGGTATTCGACCAACCTTAGAAGTAAATGGCATTTGGGGTGGTTATATCGGTGAAGGCGCCAAAACGGTATTACCTTCAAAAGCGAATGCAAAAATTTCAATGCGTCTTGTACCTAACCAAAACTCGCACCGTATTACGGAGCTTTTCAAAAAACATTTTGAATCTATTGCACCAGATTATGTGAAAGTAGAGGTTAAACCTCATCATGGTGGTGAGCCTGTCGTCACACCGACCGACAGTGTTGCGTACAAAGCGGCAGAAAAAGCCCTCCATGACACCTTTGGTGTTAAACCTATTCCAACGCGCGGTGGTGGTTCGATCCCAATCGTCGCTCTTTTTGAAGAAGTATTGGGTTTAAAGACTGTACTCTTGGGCTTCGGACTAGATAGTGACAACCTACATTCTCCAAATGAAAAGTATGGTATTGAAAATTACCTTATGGGCATATCAACAATTCCTTTATTTCATAAATATTACGCGGAACTAAGCAAATAATTTAGTTTTTCATTAGATAAAGGGTTATTTTTAAATTTTAGAAATAACCCTTTATCGTTTTATGGATTTTGATTTTCGTTTAATTGTATTTTACACTGCGGCTCAGCACCTTAATTTCACCAAAACGGCCTCGGCCCTTTTCATCTCACAACCAGCTGTAAGCAAAAACATCCAGGAACTAGAGAAGAAACTTGGTGTACCACTCTTCGAAAGAAAGGGCAACAATCTTAATTTAACCGATTCAGGTCAAATTCTCTATAAATATGCCCAACAGATTATCAATCTGTATAACCAGGCGGGCCAGGAAATACAGGAGTTGCAGGAAGGGCGAAAAGGAAATCTGGTCTTAGGAGCCAGCACAACCATTTCCCAATATGTTTTACCTGCTCTGCTTGCCGATTTTCTATCCCAATATCCCAACAACCGTATCCAGTCTTTTCAATCCAATAGCCGCAGTATTGAGGAACAGCTTATCGACAAAACATTGGATTTAGGTATCACGGAGGGATCTACCGACAACCGGGCGCTGAAATACATTCCTTTTATGAAGGATGAGCTAGTTCTGGTCACAAATAGCCAAAACCCACTATTAGCTCAATTAAAAAATCCAATACTATCCGATATCACACGCTTACCTTTGGTACTACGCGAGCAGGGCTCGGGTACACGAACAATTATTGAGAATGCACTAAAAGATAAAAGCATTAATCTATCCGAAGTACAGATAGAAATGATCTTGCCTTCAACAGAGAGTATCAAAGGCTACCTTGCACGTCGCAACAGCTTTGCTTTTTTATCGATTCATACAGTGCAAAAAGAAGTGTTAAATAATCTATTGACCATTGTTGATATCCCACAATTGACAATAGAACGTTATTTCTATTTTACCCATTTATATGGAGGACTTGCCGGTACGCCCAACCAGTTTCTGCAATTCTGTCTGCGGCAAAACTTCAAGTTATAACCAAATGTTATATCTCATAAACAAACTTCGTTTTAATTCCAGATTTGAGGCGGCTAGATTTGTACAAATGAATTAGCGTAATGGAATATAAAAAACTAACAGATTATTTAAAGGCACTCAGCTGGATCATTGTAGCATTGGTTATTACATGTACGACCTTATGTGTATTTCCACTAAAACATGATGAAAACAAAAAGCAAACAGATTCTCTTGAATTGCGCAATGACTCGCTTATTACGCACGTTTCCCAATTTAAGGAAATCTCATTCAAAGATAATCCTGAAGGTAAAATGGCCAGTTATGGTGAAAAGCTAATCAAAAATACATACGATTATTTCTATGATGGGGAGGTCAAAATCGGAAACAAGCTTGCCTGCAGCAGCTGCCATCTCAATGGAGGCACAAAGGCTTTTGCTGCCCCTTATGTCGGGCTCACCAATGTCTTTCCAACCTATATTGGACGAGAAAATAAGGTTGAATCACTTGAAGAGCGTATCAACGGTTGCTTTGAGAGAAGCATGAACGGCCGAGCCATTCCTGAAAATAGCAAGGAAATGAGAGCCATTATCACCTATATCAAAAACATCAGCATAAATACAGTTAATAAAGGTCGGTTGGCAGGCCAAGGATTTATAAAAATGGATATCCCCAACCGTGCCGCGGACTTGAAACATGGTCAATTGGTCTTTGAGAATAAATGTACAAGTTGTCATGGAAAGGATGGTCAGGGGCTACCACAAACAGCGGGAAAAGGATATCAATATCCACCCTTATGGGGAAAAGACAGCTACAATGATGGTGCTGGAATGGCACGATTGCTTACCGCGGCTCGTTTTATCAAAGCTAATATGCCTTTAGGCGCAACTTATGATGCACCTCTGTTGAAAGATGACGAGGCCTATGATGTCGCAGCATATATCAATTCTTTCGATAGACCTCAAAAAACAAACAAGCAATTGGACTATCCCAATCTAAGCAAAAAACCCAAAGATAGCCCCTACCCACCTTATGCCGATAACGTTAGTTTAGAACAACATAAACTCGGACCTTTTAATTTTTAAACATAAATACCCCATTAAATCAATAATAAATATGAAAAAACAATTTACAATCGCTTGCATTTTAGTAGCGATAACGACTATTCAAGCGAAAGCACAGGACAATAAATTGTTGCTCAATAACCATCAATACAGCGGTGCCGTTGCTAAGAAAAAAGCGTATAAAGCCATTTATCAGCTGGACAGCAATGATCCAAAAACAATTGAAAAAGCAATCCGTAATATTAACAATGTCTTGAAAGACCCACGGTTAAAAGGACACTTACAGATTGAATTGGTTGCATTTTCCGGTGGTACCGAAGCTTACCTAAAAAAGAACAGCCAATACGAGAAACCATTGAAAGACCTCGTCGAGAAAGGCGTTATCGTTGCACAGTGCCTGAATACGTTGGAAGAGAAACATATTGCCAAAGATGAACTATTTGATTTTATAGGCTATGTTCCTAGCGGAAATGGTGAATTAATCTTAAGAGCAAATGAAGGTTGGGTTATCGTTAAACCATAAGTATAATGAAAAATTTTCTACCGCTTGGTCTAACAATAGCATTATTGGGAGCCCAGGAAATTAAGGCACAGGAACATCGTTTTGATCCCCCCTGGAATAATCCACCAGAATCGGCTTTAAATTTTACGGTACCCGGGATAGACAATATTCCAGATCTATATGGTGATATCGAGAATCCGCAGCTTACCGTTTTTTTCGCTGGCAATCAATTTATGGTTGTCGATGATCTACTTGCATCATTCAAAAAAGAATATCCACAATACGAACGTATTTTTGTTGAAACCCTGCCGCCGGGCATTTTAGCGAAACAGATTAAAGGCGGATCAATCACGATAGGCAATCTACGCATTACGCATAAGCCCGATATTTATACAGCGAGCAAACGAGCGATCAACGAGATGGCAGATTACTTCAGCCATACACAGGTTTATTGCTACAACAATATCTGTTTGATGATCCCAAAAGGTAATCCCGCTAATATCAGAACATTGAATGATCTGGGGAATGACAAAGTTCGTATCAGCATGCCTAATCCCCAATGGGAAGGAATTGGGGAGCAGATCAAAGCATCTTATAAAAAAGCCGGGGGCGAGCAACTCGTCAAGAAAATCATGGATGATAAGGTCAAAGATGGCAGCACTTATCTGACCAAGATCCATCATAGGGAAAGCCCCATGCGTGTATTGGATGGACAGGCCGATGCGGCTCCCGTTTGGGCTTCCGAAGTCGTTTACCAAAAACTAATTGGCCATCCAGTTGAAGGGATCACCATTCCTGATGCGCAAAATACAACGGCAACTTACGTTGCTGCAAAGCTTAAAAACGCACCCCATACGCAGGCTGCAGATGACTTTTTAAAATTCATGGACTCGCCAACAGCCAAGAATATTTACAAGAAATATGGTTTCACAGTAGACTAAAAAAGAAAATGGATAATTAATTATCCATTTTCTTTCTTTACTTTAGGTCAAAATTAGTTGACTTGTATGATCCTATTGCTCAAAAAACTCCATCGGTATTGGTATTTTATCAGCGTTCTACTTGTTTTTCTTCTGTTTTTCCCTTACATCTATTTTTTAGCACGGCGTCCCGAAAAAAACTATGCTCGAATCGCCCGCATGCGACGCTGGGTTTCGGTTAGTGGTTCGGCCCTAGCTGGTGTATTTTTTAAGGTGAGCTATGAATCAAAAATAGATTGGAACCGTTCCATGGTATTGTGTCCCAATCATACTTCGGTCTTGGATATAACAGCCCTCACCTATTTGTGCCCAGCTCCTTTTTCATTTATCGGAAAAGCTTCATTGCTTAAAAATCCGGTTACACGTATTTTTTTTAAAACAATAGATATCCCGGTCACAAGAAGAAGTAAAGTATCTTCTTTCAAGGCCTTCCAACGTGCCAATGAACTCGTCAGAAATGGCAGAAGTGTGGTCATCTTTCCAGAAGGAAAAATCGACGATAGTTTTCCGCCACAGATTCACGCATTTAAATCCGGAGCCTTTCGAATCGCTATTCAAAATGACGTTCCCGCAGTACCCATTATCATAGAAAATGCCTGGGATATCTTTTTCGATGACGGTTCGAAAAGAGGATCTCGGCCGGGAATAGTTAAAATACATGTATTCAATCCCATAGAGACAAAAGATTTTAACGATGATAATGCATCAGAACTAGAAAAAGTTGTATATGACAAAATGCATTCCTATTGGATTATGAAGAATAAATCGTATTTTCATAACCTAGAGAACCTCCAAAAAATATGTCAGGAAAGATCTTAATCGAAATCAAGGATATTGCCAGAGAATACCAAATTGGTGCGGAAACAATTCATGCCTTAAGCTCTGTTACTCTCAACATCCACAAAGGAGAATTTGTTGCCTTAATGGGACCTTCAGGATCGGGCAAATCCACGTTAATGAATATTCTCGGTTGTTTGGACACGCCTAGCCGAGGAGAATACATCCTCAACGGGATTAATGTCAGTGACATGACGGAAGATGAACTCGCCGAAGTAAGGAACAAAGAAATTGGTTTTGTCTTTCAAACTTTTAACCTACTACCAAAAAATACAGCACTTGAGAACGTTGCTCTGCCCTTAATTTATGCAGGTTATGGTAAGGTTAAACGGGAGGAAAAAGCCACAGCGGCATTGGAAAGTGTTGGCCTAGGGCATCGTATGGATCATAGGCCTAACGAGCTCTCAGGAGGACAACGACAACGTGTTGCTGTTGCTAGGGCATTGATCAACGATCCTTCCATTATACTTGCCGATGAGCCGACAGGAAACCTTGACACCAAAACCTCCATTGAAATTATGGGCCTACTGGAAGAAATTCACTCCAAAGGCAATACCATTATTCTAGTGACACATGAAGAGGATATCGCATTACATGCACATCGCATTGTGCGCATGCGAGATGGCTTGATCGAAAATGATTATCCAAACCCCGACATCAAATCCGTGTCACCAAGACTGAATGCGTTAAACGAAAAGGGAAGTGACTTTGAGAATATCTAAAAATATTATAACTCTAGCAATCAACGACTTACATTAATACGGCAAAAATAACACGTGATTTACTTGCTTAAGTTAAATTAAATGATAGTTTTGCGAAAATAGAGAACTTAAATTGTTTTTATATGTATTGGACATTAGAATTAGCTTCGCATCTAGAAGATGCACCATGGCCAGCAACAAAAGATGAATTAATCGATTACGCTATTCGTTCGGGTGCACCTGTTGAGGTGATTGAAAACTTACAATCTCTTGAGGACGATGGTGAGCCATATGAAAATATCGAAGAAATTTGGCCCGACTATCCAACAAAAGACGATTTCTTCTTCAATGAAGATGAATACTAAAAAATAAAAAACGCCTTTATTCAAAAGGCGTTTTTTATTAAAGGCATCCCCCTCTTTGCGGAAACAACTCAGTACGGTTTATATCCATAAGCTCACGAAGGTTTTTATTCCAGAGTTTTAATCCATTTTGATGAAGACAAGTCTTACAGGTATGAAAATTAAATTAAAGTTAGTGTTGCTCATGTTTATTGGCTGTTTAGTCAGCCAAGGCCTATTTGCTCAGGAACAACAAACTCCCAATGACTATGTTGTTGTTTTAAAAAGATTTGTTCAACGTTTACATGATCCAGATCTAGCTACTGATATAATTCTAAGTCAAGACCTCATAACATCAAAAAAATTGGACGAAGATCTACAGGACTACTTATTGGCTAGCATCGATGAAATCAGGATAAATGTACAGAGCAAGGATATCAACCAACTGGAATATCTTAGCTTTGCTCAAGCTGGAAGAAAAGAAACCAGTGATATCGATCTCGAAGGTATCGATCCACAACAAGTCTACTTTGTCAAATACCTCAAGCGTTTTGTATTTGCGGCAGTCATTCGTGATAAGAAAATTGCATCTTTTACATTAGTCTCCAAAGGCAACAATAAAGCGCATTTTGTATTCTATTAGTTTTCATCGCCCCTATTTTATCAGACGCTTGCTCTTAGAATCCCTAAATATCACGCTTAGTCTTAAATAAATGCACGCTTATCAGGTTTTATTTTACGGTATATTTGTGAGCAATATTAAGCCAATGATGCTTTCTTAAAAATTTTTCAATAAAAACACTTGCATTTTATAATTCTATCAACCATATTTGTATTAATAAAAATAACAATGATAACAACTGTATCAAATAAAGCTTGGTGGTGGCACAACGAATAACGTTGTGGCAAACTCCTATTGCATTATTTGATTAATACGTCAAGATATGATGGGCTTGCCTAAATAAGGTAAGCCCTTTTTTTATTTAAATTACCATGAAAGAAATTTTAGCGCATTTATTTGAATACAAGACATTTTCTCGGCAAGAGGCCTACGAGATTCTAACCAACATTGCCATGGGCAAATATGACAGTCACCAAATTGCGGCATTTATGACGGCTTATGGTATGCGCAGTATTCGCGTTGAAGAGCTTGGCGGGTTTAGAGATGCGATGTATGATTTATGCCTCAAGCTGGATTTTAACGGTTATGATTTAATTGACCTTTGCGGTACAGGTGGGGATGGTAAAAATACCTTCAATATCTCGACAATAGCATCCTTTGTCACCGCTGGAGCTGGTTATCATGTCGCCAAACACGGTAATATCGGGGTATCTTCGAGCTGTGGTTCATCCAATGTCATGGAATATTTAGGCTATCAGTTCAGCAACGACAAGTCGGAACTACAACGCCAGCTTGATGAAGCCAATATCTGTTTCCTACATGCACCATTGTTTCACCCTGCCATGAAAACCGTTGCCCCGATACGTCGTGCATTGGGTGTTAAGACTTTCTTTAACATGCTGGGACCATTGACAAATCCTTCCAATCCCAGATTTCAGTCCGTTGGTGTATTTAGTTTAGAATTAGCGCGACTGTATGGTTATCTATATCAAAACACCAACAAACAATATTCCATTATTCATGCCTTGGACGGTTATGATGAAATATCCATGACCGGTGATTTTAAAGTAATCAACAACCAAGGAGAGAATTACTACAACATGGAAGAACTTGGTTTTACCCCAGTCTCAGCTCAGGAGTTGACGGGAGGTGAAACGATAGCAGATGCGGCCCAGACATTCTTATCTATATTGAACAATCAGGGTACAGATGTGCAGAACAATGTTGTTTTGACCAACGCCGCATTTGCAATTAAGACCTTTAACCCCGAAAAAACTTTTGGCGACTGTTTTTATGAAGCAGAAAGTTCATTGATGGGAGGTAAAGCTTTGCGCAGTTTCCAAAAACTAATCAAAAAATAAAATGGCGATCAAAGTAAAAGTTTGTGGCATGAAATATCCCGACAATATAACGGCTGTAGCCTCCCTGGGCATCGATTATATGGGATTTATATTTTATGATCAATCCAAACGTTATGTTGGTCAAAGCTCCTCCGCATATATTAAGGATCTTGACAGCCTAAGTAAGGTCGGAGTTTTCGTTAATGCCAGCCTTTCAGAAATTCTAGATAAAATAACTGAATTCCAATTAAATGCAATTCAACTGCATGGAAATGAATCTGCAGAATTCTGTCTTGAATTGAAAGAAAAATCAGCAGTTAGCATCGTGAAAGCCTTCGGAGTCGATCAAAACTTTGACTGGATACAGCTGGATCTTTACGCTAAAATTGTAGACTACTTTTTATTTGATACAAAAAGTAGTTCCTATGGTGGTACAGGAGTGCAATTTGACTGGTCCCTATTGGACCAATACAAACTTACCACCCCCTATTTTCTCAGCGGCGGTTTAGATCCCGAAAATATCAAAACAGCGCTAGAAAGAAATGATCCACGGCTATATGCACTGGATTTAAATTCAAAATTTGAAGTAGAACCCGGCTTAAAAGATATTGAGCTATTAAGCCAAAGTATAAATACTATTAGAAAATGAGTATATATCAAGTCAATGAAAAAGGATACTATGGTCCCTTTGGAGGAGCCTATATCCCTGAGATGCTCTATCCAAATGTGAAAGAGCTACGTGAAGAATATCTCAAAATTATCGAAGAAGAGAGCTTTCAGGAGGAATTTAACCAACTGCTCAGTGATTATGTCGGACGTCCTTCTCCATTATATCATGCCAAGCGTCTTTCTGAAAAATATGGAACTACGATTTACTTAAAACGGGAGGACCTTAACCATACCGGAGCGCATAAAATCAACAATACCATTGGCCAAATTCTATTGGCGGAACGCTTGGGTAAAAAGCGCATCATTGCGGAGACAGGCGCAGGACAGCATGGCGTTGCCACAGCTACCGTTTGTGCGCTGAAAGGTATACAATGTGCAGTGTACATGGGAGAAGTTGATATTCAACGTCAAGCTCCAAATGTAGCACGGATGAAAATGATGGGTGCCGAAGTTATTCCTGCGACATCGGGCTCCAAAACGCTAAAGGATGCCACCAATGAAGCTTTGCGAGATTGGATCAACAACCCTGTCGACACCCATTATATCATTGGGTCTGTTGTGGGACCACACCCTTATCCCGATATGGTTGCTCGCTTTCAGTCGATTATTTCTGAAGAAACGAAAAAACAGCTTTTGACAAAAACAGGAAGAGAAAATCCAGATATCGTATTGGCTTGTGTCGGAGGAGGCTCCAATGCGGCAGGTATGTTCTATCATTACTTAGATGAAGAATCGGTTCAATTGTATGCCGTAGAGGCTGCAGGCCACGGTGTTGATTCAGGCGAATCCGCTGCGACAACAGCATTAGGAAAAGAGGGGGTTTTACATGGAAGCCGATCTATACTGATGCAAACAGCGGATGGCCAGGTCATAGAACCTTACTCCATATCAGCAGGACTTGACTACCCCGGTATTGGCCCCCAACATGCTTGGTTATTCAAATCTGGCAGAGGTAACTATGTCAGTGTGACCGACGACGAAGCGATGCAGGCCGGTCTTGAGCTTACGCGACTAGAAGGTATCATACCAGCTATTGAAAGTTCTCACGCACTGGCTTATTTGGAAAAAATACCTTTTAAAGGTGATGAGACTGTCGTTGTCTGTCTTTCTGGACGTGGTGACAAGGATCTAGATAATTATATGAAATACTTTGATTTTTAAGGCATGAATACAATTGAAAAAAAAGAAGGTACTCCCCTTTTATCGATATATTTTACCGCTGGATATCCAACATTGGACAGCACAATAAGTATTGCAAAGAAATTGGAAGAAGCTGGCGCGGATTTTTTGGAAATCGGGTTTCCTTATTCCGACCCAGTGGCGGATGGACCTGTCATTCAGCACAGTTCAGAAGTTTCTTTGGCGAATGGCATGACCGTAGAAAAACTGTTTGATCAATTGATTGACCTCCGCAAACATGTCAGCATCCCCGTATTTTTGATGGGCTACTTTAATCCAGTGCTCCAATTTGGTGTTGAAAGATTCTGTGAAGCATGTAAGAATGTAGGCGTGAACGGTGTCATTATACCTGACCTACCCATGGATGAATACGAAGAACTTTACAAAGAGACGTTCGAGAAAAATGGGATTGCAAATATATTCATTGTAACACCACAGACTTCTGAAGAACGAATCAGAAAAATAGACAGCCTTTCAAGAAGCTTTATTTATTTACTTTCTTCCAATGCAACGACGGGTAAAACGCTTGATGTTGGAGACAATACAGCAGCTTACTTCAAGCGGATACATGATCTTCAATTAAAAAACCCATTGATCGTTGGTTTCGGTATCTCCGATAAACCTACCTTTCAAAAAGCAAGTAAGCATACGGCCGGTGCCATTATCGGTACAGCATTTGTCAAACGGCTAAAAGAACCGGATTATCTTGCACAGATTCCAGCATTTATTGCGTCTATCAAAGCTTAATATGTAGGCTAGAAATTAGCAAAGCGTTAATTTTTTAATAAGAGTTCGGTCTAAAGTCTTTTTTCTTGGATCGAACTCTTATTTTTAAGACAGTTTTCGAAAATATGATTTTTCGAAGAGACTTTGTTGCCTTGATCAACCAAGCAATAGGCAGCCAATCAAATCAATACTGATATAACCATGGATACGCGAAGAGATTTTTTAAAGAAAGCAGCTATGCTTGCTGGGGGAGCTTCTATCTCCCATGTTATTCCATCCGCCATTGCGAAAGCGATGGCTATTAATCCAGCATTGGGCAGCACGTTTTATGATGCCGAACACGTTGTTTTATTAATGCAGGAAAACCGTTCATTTGATCATGCCTTTGGAACATTACGTGGTGTAAGAGGCTTCAATGATCCTAGAGCTATCCGTCAACCCAATCGGAATAAAGTCTGGTTTCAGACGCAAAAATCCGGCGAAACATTTGCTCCCTTCCGATTGGATATCAAAGATTCGAAAGTCACCTGGATGGGTTGTCTTCCCCACAACTGGACCGATCAAACAGATGCACGCAATAAAGGCAAGATGAACAAATGGCTGGATGTAAAACACTCCGGATTTAAAGAATTTTCGAATCTACCGTTGACCATGGGGCATTATAGCCGCGAAGATATTCCATTTTACTATTCTCTCGCGGACTCTTTCACAATCTGTGACCAACACTTTTGTTCGAGCATCACCGGCACGAATCCGAATAGGCTTTATTTCTGGACCGCCAATATACGGGAAAATCTTACAGGAAAGGCCTTAGTTTGGAATGGTGACTCCGAGTTTAGCGGGAAAGCAACATGGACGACTTTCCCCGA
Organism: Sphingobacterium sp. UGAL515B_05; assembly: GCF_033097525.1. Lineage (NCBI taxonomy): Bacteria > Pseudomonadati > Bacteroidota > Sphingobacteriia > Sphingobacteriales > Sphingobacteriaceae > Sphingobacterium > Sphingobacterium sp. UGAL515B_05. The sequence goes on from NZ_CP109907.1 coordinate 922,496, forward strand.
ACGCCTTTCGGAATTAGGCGTAGACTGGAAAATCTATCAAAATGAAATTTCTTCAAGCAGCGCTGGCTATAGTGGTGAAGCAAACAGCTGGCTCGCCAATTTTGGTTGTAATCCGATGGAATACTTCCCCCAATATCAAGTCAAATACCATCCACGCTATCGTCAGCTCCTGACATTAAAAAAAGAGGATCTCGAACGTAAAATTAGCGAAACAACAACTGGCGAAGCACTTGAAAATTTAAAGAAAAATCTCAAACATACGCTAGAAGAATTACAGCTATATACTGCCGAGAACTTTGAAAAGCTCGATGAGCGGACAAAAGATATTCATCGCCGTGCTTTTGTTAACAACAGTGCACAGCCTGATTATATGGAATTGGAAACAATGCATTATCAAGAAGGGGGGCAACAGCGCGAGTTACAGATCCCTAAAGGAGATGTCCTGTATCAATTCCGAAAAGATGTCGCGGAAGGTAAACTTCCAACCGTATCATGGCTGGCTCCACCGCAGCTTTTTTCTGACCATCCCGATTCTCCTTGGTTTGGCGCATGGTATGTTAGCGAAATCATAGACATTCTTACCCAAAATCCAGAAGTTTGGAAAAAAACAATTTTTATACTTACCTATGATGAGAATGATGGGTATTTTGATCACTTTGCACCCTTTACGGCGCCGAATCCTGATGATACAGAAAGCGGAAAAGTATCAGCGGGAATCAACCCTGGATTAGAATTTGTCCGCCGCGATGAGCAATATTATCCTGAAAGCGGAAGAGAAGGCAATATCGGTCTTGGCTATCGTGTACCGATGATCATTGCCTCTCCATGGACCAGAGGGGGTTGGGTCAATTCGCAAGTATTTGACCATACCTCCAGTTTACAATTCCTGGAGAAGTTTATTAATCACAAAACCAATAAAAATATAAAAGAAACCAACATCAGCAGTTGGCGACGTACCGTATGTGGTGACTTAACTTCGGCATTTAGGCCCTATCATGGCGAAACCATAAACAAACCTATGGTACTAGAACGGGAACCTTTTATCCAAGAGATTCACCAAGCCAAGTTCAAAGGCCTTCCCATGGGCTTCAAAGCGCTCAGCGAAATGGAGATCAAACAAATAGAGAAAGACCCCAGCAGTTCACCCTATTTCCCAAAACAAGAAAAAGGGCTCCGGGATTCCTGTATCCTTCCCTATGAACTTTATGTGCATGGCGAATACCAATCCAAAGGGGATTACTTGGTCACATTTGAAGCTTCAAATAAAATTTTTGGCAAACACGCTGCGGGCTCACCTTTTACAGTCTACCATGCTGCTAGCTACAAAGGAGAAGTTGGAACCTCAAGAAATTATGCTATTTCTCCCGGAGATCGTGTAACGGACCAATGGTCGCTAGACGCCTTCGATAAAAAAATGTACCACCTCGAGATCTATGGCCCAAATGGATTTTATCGAGCATTTAAAGGTGACACAAACAACCCTGAGTTAAAGGTCCGCTGTACCTATGAAAAAAGTAAAAATGAATCCGCGTTTACCGGGCGTTTGTCTTTTTCATGTACAAACAATGGGAAAACAACCCAGCAACTTGTTTTTGAGGACGCCAGCTATGGAAAAGAAAAAAAGAATCTGCAACTTAAGGGGGGACAATCCATTAAGATACATTTTGATTTGGCTAAGCAAAATTTTTGGTATGATTTCCGCCTCACCTGCGCTGGTTTCTCAAACTTCGAGGAACAATATGCGGGGCGTATAGAGATTGGAAATGCAGGAAAAAGTGATCCCTTATTAAGCCGATAAACAAAGTAAATGGGAGTGTCTAAATAAATACTCCCATTCTTATCATGTCTTACCTGAATAGTTAAAATTCAATGAATAATCCTTACATGCTGCTATCTTAGAAGAAACAGCACATATTCAAGCTACTAACAGTATCCGAGAATAAGGTCTAATATATTGTTTTATTCCTGTATACGACGAGCGAGATGGTAGAATCCTTTGTACAATAAAACTGCCCCGACAATCAAAAGGATAGCTAATAAATAGGAGCTGACGGGATTAATAAATAATAAATACATAACTCTGGTAATTTTTGGTTTTTCATTTGTTACTACAAGTTATAACATTTATCCAAAATATTACAAAAAAAAATTACATATTTTCTCTATTTTTGCTTCAATGAAGAAAATCGCACTATTTATCGGCTTATTTTTCTATTTGCTCGCTGCAAGTGGTGCCTCACTGCATCTTCATTTTTGCCAAGGAGAAACAAAAAGTGTATCGTTATCGGAAAGCCATAATATGGCCTGCCCTCTTTGTGCCAAGTCTGCAAAAAAACAGCAGAACCACTGTCATGAAACAGGAAGCTGTAAAGATGTTAAGATCGAAGCACAAAAAGTCGATCACTTCAGCCGAGTAACACAAAATCTTGATTTTAACACTTTTTCTCCCGCAATAATTACGCGTCATTGGATACTTAATTATTATCATTTCTCTGAGGAGGAAGACGATTTTTCTAAACTAAAGTATACCGTTTTTGCGAGCGATAATAGACAGAACCCACCTGTTTTTATTCTCAATCAAAATTTTAGGATTTAATATCACCTCTTTTCACCGAACACAGTTCAATTTCTTGAATTGACCGAAGTCCAGTATAATTTTTATATTTCGTAAGAATGGCAGACTGTCATTCCCAACATTGATCTTTCCGTCGCTTGTCACGGAACTAAAAACAGTGGATTTTAAATCATTCAGCAAAAATAGTAGTAGAACTGAAAAAATAGATCCGTTACCCATAAATGCGGTCGCGCGATATCATGAAAGTAAAAATTAAATGCTAGTTGAAGCGAATACTCTTAATTAAAACGATGAATCAAATTTTCAAAAAAATATATACGACAACCATTCTATCCTTATTTTTTCTGGCATTTGTACAGGCACAGACCGACAGTACGAGGACGCTTACAGTGGCCGGAAATTGTGCCATGTGTAAAAAACGTATTGAAACTGCCGCGAAAATGAATGGTGTAGAAATGGCTGTTTGGAATGCCAGCGACAACCTGTTACAGATCAAATATAATCCTCAGAAAGTACAACTGGAGTCTATTAAGAAAAACATTGCGCATGTTGGTCACGATGTAGACAACCTGGTTGCCGATGAAGAATCCTATGCTAAACTTCACGAATGTTGTATGTATCCACGCTTGGAAAATGGCAAAATCCCCGAAAAGAAAATTGTAACAACCGATAGCCATGACCATCCACATACTGTTACCGGTGTTGTCGTTGAAGAAAACGAAAAGGGGGATCTTAAGCCCATTATTGGCGCCAATCTACACTGGGCCAACCTTCCAACCAAAAACACAAGAACAAACGAAAATGGTGTTTTTAAATTGGACCATAAAGAAGGATTCAACAAATTGGTTGTAAGTTACGTTGGGATGAAACCTGACACCATCACCGTCAAAGATCTCCATGAAGTCATCATGATTACAGCAAAGGGAAATGTGTTGATGGAAGTCGAGGTTAAAGGAACACGACGCTCAAATTACATCGACCGTATGACACCTGCACGACTGGAAGTTCTTACAGGAAAAGAGTTATTCAAAGCCGCTTGCTGTGATTTAAGCGAGAGCTTTGAAACCAATGCCTCCGTCGATGTCGTCAGTGCTGATGCGGTAACAGGCAGCAAACAGATTCAAATGCTGGGCCTTAGTGGTATTTATACCCAATTAACCGTTGAAAATTTACCCGGACCTCGTGGGCTCGCTTCTCCTTTAGGTTTAAATTCTATTGCAGGAACATGGATTGAATCAATTCAAATCGCGAAAGGTATCGGTTCCGTAGCCAACGGTTTCGAAAACATGGCCGGACAGATCAACGTCGAATTGAAAAAACCGCAAAATTCAGAAAGATTGTTTTTTAATGCCTATGCTAACAACATGGGACGCACAGATGTCAACTTAAATCTTTCACAAAAAATTGGTCAGCATTGGTCCACCGCAGTTCTGTTGCACGACAATTTCATGTACAATAAATCCATGAACTTTAGTCACAACGGATTTAGAGATGTACCTGTTGGCAATCTATTCTCTGGTGTCAACCGTTGGTTTTATGAAAACGGAAAAGGACTTATGGTACAATTTGGGGTAAAATATCTCAATGACGACCGTACAGGTGGGCAGATTGATTTTAACGAAAAAACAGATAAGGGTACAACGAATCGCTATGGTTTAGGGTTTGATATTGAACGTGTAGAAGGTTTCGCTAAAATTGGTTACGTGTTCCCCGAAAATAAGCACCGCAGCATAGGTCTCCAGCTTGCAGGATCAAATTACAATCAAAAAAGCTATTTTGGGCTCAATAACTACAATTCGGACCAACAAAATGGATATGCTAACCTCTTATTTCAAGATATTATCGGTACAGTCGCTCACAAGTATCGCGTTGGTGCCTCCATTAATTATGACAATTACAATGAGTGGTATTTAAAAGATCAAAACTTCAAAAGGAAAGAAGTGGTTTCGGGAGCATTTGCAGAATATACCTATAGTCCATCAGAAAAATTTGATGCCATTATCGGTCTCCGCCAAGACTATAATTCCCTATATGGTTGGTTTACAACGCCACGCATCCATTTACGTTATGCACCGATTGCGGGAACAACGGTTCGAGCTAGCTCAGGAAGAGGCCAACGTACAGCAAATATATTTGCAGAGAATACGGCCGTCTTGGCAAGTAGTAGAAAATTGGTTATTCAATCGCCTAATATATACGATAAAGCTTATGGCCTACAACCTGAAGTCTCCTGGAATAGCGGAATAGCGATAGACCAAAGTATGCGAATCTTTGGACGTGAGGCTTCGGCATCCGTTGAATTTTTCCATAACAGCTTCTCTAATCAGGTCGTGGTCGATTACGAAAACCCCCGAGAGATCAATTTTTACAATTTGAATGGGAAGTCTTTCTCCAATAGCTTACAAACAGAATTTCGCTTTATGCCAGCACCACATTTTGAAACGAGATTGGCCTATCGCTTACTTGATGTCCAAACTGATTTTGAAAGTGGCAGAAAGACCAAACCGCTATTGGCCAAACACCGTGGCTTTGTCAACCTAGCATATAATCACCATTCTGGCTGGAGTGTAGACTATACGCTGAATGTAGTTGGACAAAAACGCATTCCATCAACAGCAGAGAACCCCGTTGAATATCAAATGCCTACAGCATCAAAAGCTTATGCGACCATGAATGCGCAGATTAGCAAAACTTTTGGGAAAGACAAAAACTTCACTGTATATGTGGGCGGAGAAAATCTGTCTAATTATTTCCAAAATATGCCAATACTTGCAGCGGATCAACCCTTTGGAAACTATTTTGACACTTCGATGCTTTGGGGACCATTAACAGGACGCATGTTCTACACTGGGGTTCGTTATTTCATCAAATAACAGCTCAACTAAAAAATCAAGGGATAAAAAAAAAGCGGCAAAAGCCGCTTTTTTTTACATTAACTTTTTCAATTCTTGATAAAGCTTTGCCGTTGGTAATCCGACCACATTATTATATTCTCCCTCAATTTTTTTTACGGCGATTAAGCCGATCCATTCCTGTATTCCATAAGAACCGGCTTTATCTAATGGTGAAAATTTAGTAACATAATGATCGATTTCATCCGCATCTAATTCGTAAAAATAAACAGTTGTCGTTTCGACGAAAGTACTAATCTTACCCTCCCATAAGATCGCTACGGCAGTCAATACCAAATGTTTCTTACCAGCCAAGTTTGTTAAAGTTGTCCTGGCTTCCTGTTCATCTTTGGGCTTACCTAAAATTTCGCCTTTGTCCGAAACGACAATAGTATCGGCACAGATAACCAAACAATCGTCTTTATCTCTAAATGCCTCCGCTTTACGAATAGCGATTTGGCGAACCACCTCTGCAGCCGATAAATTCGGATCCACGTATTCATCCGTCTCCCGAACGTCGACTTCAAATGTCAGCCCAAGCCCTGCTAACAGCTGTTTTCTCCGTGGAGATTGAGACCCTAATATAATTGTTCTATTTTTTAGATTTTTCAACATCCTTATATACTTTTCACTGTTTCATCCTCATACCAATTGCCTTGTACTTTCATGACCTTTTCAATCAATTCACGCACAACTCCCTTTCCACCACAAAAACCAGACACATAATGCGAAATTTTCTTGATCTCTTCTACTGCATCTGCCGGAGAAACCGCTACGCCAACAGACTTCATGCAGCTAAAATCAGGGATATCGTCACCGATGTACATCAACTGATTTAATTCAAGCTTATAATCATAAGCAAGTTCTTTCATTTTAGAAAGCTTGTCAGTAACTTTTGAATACACTTCTTTGATTCCCAAACCTTTCATCCGCTGCTCGACCCCCTTCGAACCTCCACCTGTGATGATAAAAATAGGATAGCCTTTCTTGATCGCCAACTGCATCGCATAGCCATCTTTTATATTAAATGTACGTAATTGATGCCCTTCTTCATTAACTTGTACAGTACCATCAGTCAATACACCATCTACATCCAATACAAATGCTCTTATCGCTTTAAATTCGGTCAATACCATAAAAATATATTTTTGTAAATGTAAGGCATTTCGAGTAATTATTCGCGCAGCGATACCGATCTAATTGACGAGGCTGTCAGATAATTATTCAGATAAGCCAAAATATCATTTGTGTGTCACAACATAGTTGTATTAGCAACTTATTCGAAAAAATATTTGGATACTACTGTATATTTACCGTATCTTTGTTGAAGATAATTAAAGGTTATCTCACTATGAAACACTAACAATATGCAGTCAGAGAAGTTATTTGCTCGAAACGTGCATAAGATTTAAAAAACAATCATTTTTAGTTTTCATGGAATAACACGGCAACTAATTTAGTTTAGAAGCCCTTAAAGAGTCTTTTCATAATTTAGGTTTATAATTGGTTAGTAACGAACCCTGGTGCCCATCATCAGGGTTTTGTTTTTATAAGCATTTTTTCTTCTTCTATTTAATAGACCTGACTGAACCATCTCCCTACCAATACGTAGCTAATAACAATATTCGATCAATTTTTAGACAGTGATTAGTCACTGGTTATTCAGTCTATACTGAGTGATCACTGAACAAGCACTGAACAATCACTGAACGAGCACTGAACAAGTACTGTTAAAAGACCCAATTTGATCATTACTTGATCCCAATTTATCCAGACTAAGAAATAAAGGACACACATGCCATAAGCTGCACTTACATTAACAAAAACTCGCTATTACACGCTAATCGATTATTTTGGGATACCTCCTGACTGTTTATAGGTTTGTTTCTATGCTGACTTTTGATTATTTTAGGAATAGCAAGTTTTTTTGTTATTTTACATATATCTTTTTCCCCAGGTACCATCGAAATACAATACCTACAGAAAAGTAAACGATAAACTCATTCTAACATGGATCGAAAAAATTATAGAAAGCAAATTACCATAGGAGTGATAATTTCTTTTTCGCTTATCTTCCTTTCGGCCCTATATTTTTTCATATCGCTGCATCATAACTTAAATAACGAGCGAAGTATTGTTCGTGTTGCCGAAAATAGATTCAATATCATTAATGAAATTAAATCAAGTGTCGACGAGGTAAATGATATCAAACTGGATTACCTGAATAAGAAAGACGCTTCTCTATTTATTCCTTATAAAATGGAATTAAAAAAAATGGACGAACTGTTGCGATCTTTAAGTCTGAAAGATGATTTCTATCATGTTCAACCAAACAGCACCGAAAACATCCGCAAAGATATTGTTGCATTTTATAACTTTGAGCAGGATATCGATCACACAAAGGAAACTCAATCCATATCCCATAATATTCATGAACGAAAAGCTTCGATATTAAATCAGATCGATCTCATGTCGAGAGACTTATTGGATCAACGGGCAAGACTCTTAGAAAAATCTAGAAATGAACTGCAACTGCCCAGTACATTACTTACCTTTTCATCGCTATTGGCTTAAGTGGGTTCTTCTATATTCTCGCTAAAATTTCCTCGATCTCTAGATTTCTGAGGTCTACAGTGAAAAGTCAACAAGAATCCAATAAAAGTCTCCAACTATTGCAAGAACAGACCAACAGTGATAACTGGATTTTGAATGCGATTAATGGCATCGACGAACAGTTACGCGGTGACTATACAGACAAGAAAATTGCCGAAATAAGCCTACATGTTATTGCTTCCACGACAAAAGCATTAGGTGGAACGATTTACATTTTCGATGATAACTATCAGGAGTATCAGCTTTGCCACAAAATTGGTATTTCCTCCACACAGTATATCAAACGAACGTTTAAAGAAAACGATGGCATTTTGGGCGAAGTCGCAAACAATCATGAAGTCGTTAAAATAAAAGACGTCGACCACAAGCATCTTATCTTAGAAACCTCGTTATCCGATCGCTTAGACGCTGAGATCTATATTGTTCCCTTCTCTTATGAAAGCCATTGTGTCGGTGTCATGGAAATCTGTTGCCCCATTGTCAATGAGAAAGACGAGCAACTACGATTTAACTTCCTGGATAAAGCAAAAGATAACATTGCCGTTATCATCAAAGTAGCCCAAACTCATGGAAAGCTTGCCGATCTTTATGAGGAACTTCAACAACAGACCGAGGAATTAGAGACGCAACAGGAAGAATTGAGAACAACAAATGAGGAGTTAATCCATAAGACACATTTGTTGGAAGCTTCTGAGGAAGAGCTTAGAGTACAGCAGGAAGAACTTATCCAAACCAATAACGAGCTGGACGAGAAGGCCAAATTGCTATTTGCACAAAATGAAGATCTGGAAAAAGCCCGTCAGGCCATAGCGCAAAAAATAGAGGAAGTAGAGCTGTCCAGCAAATATAAATCTGAATTTATGGCCAATATGAGCCATGAACTGCGGACACCACTTAATAGTATTCTCATTCTTGCCAAATTACTTCAGGATAATAAAAAGAAAAACCTCAGTGAGGACCAAATAAAGTATGCTTCTGTTATTCACAGTGCCGGTTCAGATCTCCTCCATTTAATTAACGAATTGTTGGATCTGGCAAAAATTGAATCCGGTAAAGTTGAAGTCCAAAAAGAACGTATCAACACAAACTACCTTGTCAATTATATTAAAGATTTTTTCAATGATACCGCAGCGTCGAAAAATATTGACTTCCTACTCGATGTCAATGTAAATGCACCGCAGGAATTCATCGGTGATGAACATCGTATACAACAAGTCCTCAAGAATTTATTATCCAATGCGTTCAAGTTTACAGGTGAAAAGGGCGAAGTCTCTTTAGCGATAGAAGCTGAAGCTGAAAATCTTCTTTTTACGGTTAAAGATAGCGGTATTGGCATTGCTCCTGAAAAACAAGAGCTAATCTTCGATGCTTTTAAACAAGAAGATGGCTCAACGAGTCGTAAATATGGTGGCACTGGTTTAGGCTTATCGATATGCCGCGAAATTGCTAGCTTATTAAAAGGGAAAATAAGCTTATCCAGTAAGGTTGGTGAAGGCAGTATCTTTACCTTCAGTATCCCGCTGGAGCAGGAAATTCCAGTCCCGAAAGTAACATCGATCGAAAAAGAAATTGATCCGCCGTCACAAATGCCGAAGGAAAATCCCATAGTCGAAAAAACGAAGTCGATCGACAACGATGGAAAACACAATAAACTTCTGATTATTGAGGATGATTTTATTTTTGCAGATATTCTAAAAGACTACGCCGAACAAAACGGCTACGATGTATACATTAGCTATGATGGGCAAGATGGGTTACAAAAAGCACAAAATTTACGACCTGCCGCAATTATCTTAGATATTATGTTGCCTAAAATGGATGGTTGGGAAGTTCTTCGTAACCTCAAAAAAATTGACAGCACCAAGGAGATTCCCGTACACATGATGTCGGCAGGAACATTTTTACATGATGAACCTATTTCTGCCGGAGCCATCGGATTTATGGCTAAACCTGTTTCAGAAGAATCTTTGGCTGAAACATTCTTAAAAATAAAAGCGTCGACTAGTCATCCATTGAAAAAAATTCTGCTGGTGGAAGATCAGGAAATCCAAAGCGATTTTATCAAACAATCTTTAGAAGAACAGCATATTCAGATATTTCAGGCCTTCAATGCGAAACAAGCCCTCGATCTATTAGATCAAGAGAAATTGTTTGACTGCATCATTATGGACCTGAATCTCCCCGATAAATCAGGCATTGAACTCCTAAATGAGATCAAATCGAACACTCAATTTAAGGATTTACCCATTATCATCAATACGGCAATGGAACTCACTACAGAGCAGACTTCCGAAATTCTGCATCATAGCCAGGCGATGGTCCTTAAATCAGCTAAATCAAATAATCGTCTGATTGATGAAGTTAATTTATTCTTAAATAAAATCCGCAGCAATAAGCACGAATACACGATGTTCAATCATTCCGGAGCCTCTGTAATTGCGGAAAACAATTTAGCTTCCAAAACCGTACTACTGGCAGATGACGATATGCGGAATATTTTTGCCCTGAGCACGGCGTTTGAAAGCTATGATATGAACATTGAAATCGCTAACAATGGTCAGGAAGCGTTGGATATTCTTGAACGAAATAAACAGATTGACCTTGTCTTAATGGATATCATGATGCCCGTTATGGATGGTTATGAGGCTATTGAAAAAATTAGGGCAAACAAGAAATTTGCAAACCTTCCTATTATTGCTGTGACAGCGAAAGCAATGAAAGGGGATAGAGAAAAAACAATTGCTGTCGGAGCAAACGATTACATTAGCAAACCGGTTGATGTCGACAAATTAATATCCCTAATGCGCGTATGGCTGAGTTAACCGATAAAAGAGTAGTAATGATAAGTTTTGAAGAGTTGGAAGAAGTTATTGATATAGTCAAAAATCTACACGGCTATGATGTATCCGGTTATACAAGAGCTTCTTTAAAAAGACGGGTGACTAGAATAATGGAACTTAACAAGCTCAATCTACAGGAGCTAAAATCCAATTTAATCAATCAACCCGGATTCAGCACCTATTTCCTGCAGGAAATTACAGTTAATGTGACTGAGATGTTTAGGGATCCCGATTTTTATAAAGCTGTAAAAACAGATGTATTTCCCTATCTCGCAACTTATCCGCATATAAAACTGTGGAGTGCCGGTTGTTCTACTGGCGAAGAAGTTTATTCGCTGGCCATCTTGTTAGAAGAAGCAAATCTTTACCCACGTGCGTTTATTTATGGCACCGACATTAACGGCAAAGTGTTAGAAAAGGCAAAACGTGGTATCTATTCTCTTGCAAAAGTGAAAGAATACTCGGAAAATTTTATTAAAACGGAGCCAAAAAACTCATTGTCGGATTATTATACAGCAATGTACAACGCCGCTACCATTAATAATAGTCTTAAAAAAAATGTCCTTTTCTCCATGCATAGCTTGGTATCCGATGGCGTTTTTAATGAATTTCAACTGATTACCTGCCGTAATGTATTGATCTATTTCGACACCGAATTGCAAAATAAAGTCCTGGATCTATTCTATCATTCACTTTGCCATTTGGGCTTTTTATGCTTGGGAGCGAAAGAATCTTTAATCAACTACAAAGACGCTGCTAAATTTAAGATCGTAAACAAGAAACAGAATATTTACCAAAAAATTGGGTAATACGTGATGGAAAGAAAAATTCTTTTGTTAGCGGGGTCTGCAGGTGGATTTAGTGTCATTCTAAATATCTTGAAGTCATTGGAACGGCCAATCCTTATACCCGTTATTGTCATTGTACATCGAAACCCCAAATATGCTTCTAGTATTGAGGACACGCTTTCCAAAGCACTTGTTCAAAAAGTAAAAACTGCAGATGATAAGGAAGCGATAGCAAATGGGACTATTTATTTTGCCCCTGCTGGCTATCACCTTTTAGTTGAACCAGATTATAGCTTTTCTTTGGATATCTCAGAACCTGTTCAATACTCAAGACCATCAATTGATGTGACTTTCGAATCCGTGGCCGAAATATATAAAGAAAATTGTACAGCTATCTTATTCTCTGGAGCGAATCAGGATGGTGCACAGGGATTATTAATGATAAAACGATACGGCGGGACGACTTTTGTACAAGACCCTGCCACGGCTGAAGTTCCCATCATGCCCGAAGCAGCTATTCAACTCGATGCACAGGAACGCATTTTGACCATTCAAGAAATAAAAGATTACATCAAGCAATTGACTTAAAATTGTATTTAGATTTGCTATAATGAAGAAGATAAATATATTGATTGTCGATGATAAAATTGAAAATATTATCAGTCTTACAGCACTGCTGGAGGATATCGAAAATATAAATATAGTGACGAGCACAGATCCCAACGAAGCTTTAAAAATCTGCTGGAAAGAGGATATTGATTTGGCGCTCGTTGACGTGCAGATGCCAGAGATCAATGGTTTTGAATTTGTTTCCTTCCTAAAGAAGAATCCGAAAACAAACCATATCATCCCCATTATGGTAACAGCGATTTCAAAAGAAGACAAATACCTCATTCAGGGACTTAATAGCGGCGCTGTGGATTATCTATATAAACCGCTTAACCCTGAAGCAACCATCGCGAAAGTAAAATCTTTTGTGCAGCAATTACTGATACAGCAGGAAATTAAAGAAAAAAACATTGCCTTAGAAGAATCAAAACAGGCTATTCTCAAAGCGAAAGAAGAGGCCGATCTTGCTCGAAAATCCAAGGAAACCTTTTTAGCCAATATGAGCCATGAGATCCGTACACCTATTAACGGTATTATGGGCATTACACAGATGCTAAAAAATTCTCAACTGACGCTAGAACAAGAAAACTGGATTAACAAGCTGGATTCTGCCTCGCAAAATCTGCTCACTATTATCAACGATATATTGGACCTATCGAAAGTCGACTCAGGTATGATGAAACTTAACATGGAGTCAACATCAGTGCACGATATTACCGATGATCTAAACAACCTCTTTATTGATAAAGCCATCTACAAAGGGCTGAATTTTTCCATTGATGTGGACGATCGGATCACAAGTTATTTTCTGACAGATCCACTACGGTTGAAACAAATATTGACCAACTTTATATCAAATAGTTTCAAATTCACCTCGGAAGGTTCTGTTGTATTAAAAATTCAGCTCCTAACTGAAGATAACCATAGCATCTGTTTACGATTTCAGGTGATAGACACAGGAATCGGCATCGTAGAAGATGCCCTGGAAAAAATATTTATTGCGTTTGAACAAGGAGAAGATAGTATAACCAAAAAATTTGGCGGTACTGGATTGGGCCTCGCAATTGTAAAACGTATTGCTGCGCTGCTCAACGGTCGGGTTTTTGCATCGAGTGAATATGGTAAAGGGAGTATTTTCTCTTTTGAATGTACTTTCGACAAAATCAAAGATAAACCCGTAGAAAAAGAAACGCAGATACTCTATACGGAATTGCCCAAGTTCAACTTCCCGATGGTGCTCATTGCTGAGGACAATGAATTAAACAGCTTTATGCTCGCGAATATCCTCAAAAGCTGGAATTGCGAAATTACTTTGGCGACGAATGGACTCATCGCACTAGAAGAAATCAATAAGAAAAAAATCGACCTGGTGTTTATGGATGCCCATATGCCGCTCATGAGTGGTTTTGAAGCGATCAAGGAAATACGTCGAAACGCGAATCCGATAATCGCAAACATGCCGATTATTTCCATTTCAGCCTCTGTGCTCCAAGCCGAACAACAGGAAGCGCTCGATGCTGGAGCCAATGAAGTTGTCGGAAAACCATTCGATCCTATCAAATTGTATAAAACAATTGATACTTTATTGTCAAAATTGAAATGATAGTTTCAATTTAGCAATGAAATCATTAATTTTAGAACATAATCAAGATGTTTGATGTTATTTCTCATGAACGTGCATACAAAAAGGAATTACGTTCGTCATAACTTCATCACTAAACCGCTAAAGGCTGCGGAAATGCCTACAATAAATAAAAGATAAACAAACAATCATTCTAATGAAAAAACTTTTTATGATACCAGCAGTTGCAGTTGCTTTATCAATTGCGTCTTGTGGTGGAAACAGTGACAAGTCTGAAAAATCAACTAGTACAGAAGCGACAACTTCAACAGAAAGCCAAGCAACAGAAACAGTGCCTGGAATTGAAAACGTGGCTATTTCCAACAGCTTATCTTTAGAAGGTAACGATCAAATGAAATATAATAAGGATTTATTCCGTGTAAAAGCGGGTGAGCCAGTAGAATTATCTTTCAAAAATGCAGGTACTATGCCAAAAGAGTCCATGGGACATAACGTAGTTATCCTAAAACCAGGTGTTGACCTGCCAACTTTTGGTGCTGAGGCTGCTGCAGCTGCTGCAGACGAATATATTCCAAAATCAGCTTTATCTTCAATTGTTTCCCACACAAAATTATTGGGACCTGGAGAAACTGATAAAATCACTTTTACACTTGAAAAAGGAGTTTATACGTTTATTTGTAGCTTTCCTGGTCACTATGGTGTCATGCAAGGAAAAATTGTTGCAGAATAACTAATAAGTAAAAAAGGATATTCAAAATATGAATATCCTTTTTTGATTTATACCCAGGCAGGCATCACTACATTTCTCCCTACGGTGCATAATTTCCCTTCTTTTATCAAAAAAATGTAAAGTAAGGCCCTTTGGCCACAAATCGTAAGTTTTGATTTCCTATCCCATTAATAATCATTAAATTTGTGGTACAAAAAAATAAAACGTAATCAATGCAATACGACGTAATTGTAATCGGAAGTGGTCCAGGCGGATATGTAGGAGCTATCCGTTGTGCCCAATTAGGATTAAAAACAGCTGTTATTGAAAAATATAGCACATTTGGTGGTACTTGTCTTAACGTTGGATGTATTCCTTCAAAAGCGCTTTTAGATTCTTCGGAGCATTACCACAATGCTGCGCATAATTTTGATGCATTTGGCATCAACTTAAAAGACCTGAAAGTAGACATGGCAAAGATGATTGCTCGTAAAGACGATGTCATTGCCCAAAATACTGCCGGTATCACCTTCTTATTCAAGAAGAATAAAATTGACAGTTTTCAGGGTGTGGGTTCATTTGTGGACAAAAACACCATCAAAATAACGAAAGCAGATGGTTCGACAGAGCAGATCACTGGTAAAAATGTAATTATCGCAACGGGATCGAAACCGACTTCATTGCCTTTCCTACCTGTAGATAAAAAAAGAATCATTACCTCAACCGAAGCACTTAACCTAAAAGAGATTCCAAAACACCTTATTGTCATTGGTGGTGGTGTGATAGGTTTGGAACTAGGTTCTGTTTATGCTCGTTTGGGTTCAAAAGTTTCTGTTGTTGAATTTGCAAAATCTATCATCGGTACAATGGATGGTGGCTTAGGAAAAGAACTACAACGTGTTTTGAAAAAATCATTGGGCATGGAGTTCTATTTAGGCCATAAAGTGACCGGAGCTTCCGCAAAAGGTAAAGTCGTAAAAGTAACTGCTGAAGATCCAAAAGGACAAGAAGTCACTTTAGAAGGCGACTATTGTATCGTAGCCGTTGGTCGTACCGCATATTCTGAAGGCTTAGGACTAGAAAATATCGGCATCACAGTAGAAGAAAGAGGCAAGAAAATCCCTGTTAATGCCCATCTGGAAACAGCTGTACAAGGAGTCTTCGCAATTGGTGATGTGATCACTGGAGCAATGTTGGCACACAAAGCTGAGGACGAAGGTGTCTATGTTGCAGAATATATTGCAGGTCAAAAACCACATATTGATTATAATTTGATTCCAGGTGTTGTTTATACCTGGCCTGAAGTTGCTTCTGTTGGAAAGACTGAAGAGCAACTTAAAGAGGCCGGTGTAAAATACAAAGCTGGATCATTCTCGTTCAAAGCTTCTGGTCGTGCAAAAGCATCGGGTGACACAGATGGTTTTGTGAAAGTCCTAGCTGACGCTACTACTGATGAGGTATTAGGCGTACATATGATTGGACCACGTGCGGCAGATATGATTGGTGAGGCTACTGTAGCTATGGAATACCGCGCATCTGCAGAGGATATCGCTCGTATTTGCCATGCACACCCAACCTATACTGAAGCAATCAAAGAAGCAGCACTTGCAGCAACCGCGAACAGAGCAATACACGCTTAGGTGATAAATATCGAATACTCAAGGGGAAAAGGAAACTTTTCCCCTTTGTCATAAATACCTATACACGATGAATTTTTATACAAGAAAATGGGTCAAACCCGAAGACCTAAATCCCAATGGAACATTATTTGGTGGAACTTTATTACGATGGATTGATGAAGAAGCGGTCATCTATGCTATCGTTCAATTAGGAAATCCCAAAGTGGTTACGAAATTTATTTCAGAAATAAACTTTGTAAGCTCAGCCAAGCAAGGCGATATTCTCGAACTGGGTATTGAAGCGATCAATTTTGGAACAACATCGTTAACGATGCGCTGCGAGGTACGTAATAAAATATCCAGGAAAACAATTCTATCGATCGATAAATTGGTCTTTGTCAACCTGGATGAAGATGGCAATCCAGCTCCTCATGGAAAAGATAGCATTACCTATGCGTATATGGGGATTGAGAAGACAGGTAGAGATGATTAAACATCTCCCCTGTCTTTATTAATTTGGTGTATCTCTCCCCTACCTAACCCTTTGCAAAAATTTATGCATTTGCGTTTTTTCAACAAACTATGATTTCTGTCTCTTTCCTTCAATTTCTTTTTTAAGATCCAATTCTACCCAAAAGCCAAAAATAGGGATCAAAGAAGCCAAGAAATATTTCACGGCCTTTAATATAGGCCACTTGTATTCTACAGTTGACATGATCAGCATAACGACGAAGATAACGACAAAGAAGCCATGAATGGAACCGGCTATTTTGACTGCTTCGGGGATTCCCGCGAAATATTTCAACGGCATGGCAATAAAAAACAAGCAAATGGTGGAGATTGCTTCCCACAGGGCGATCTGTCTGAATATTCTTAACATAATGATAAACTGTGTATTGTGAACTTCAAAAATAAGACTCTAAAAACGCTTTAACTATTATTTTTCCCCCTTTGACCAGGATGTGACATTCAGCTAGAAACAGCGACAGCGTTTTATCAGAAACCGCCAATTTTACAATAAATAGTTCATATTCATCAGAAAAAATGCGTACTTTTGAATGAATATATGCTTCACAGATTTTGTCATTTGAAGCTATAACACTCAACTACAGAATATTTATTTATATGAATTACGACATCATTGTAATCGGTAGTGGTCCAGGCGGGTATGTTGCTGCCATTAGAGCCGCTCAGTTAGGGTTCAAAACAGCGATTATTGAACGCGAATCATTAGGCGGAATCTGTCTAAACTGGGGCTGTATCCCTACAAAAGCATTATTGAAAAGTGCTCAGGTATTTGAATATTTAAACCATGCCGCTGATTACGGCATCAATGTTCAAGGTGGTGAGGCTGATTTTGACGCTATTGTCAAAAGAAGTCGCGGGGTTGCTGAAGGAATGAGTAAAGGTATTCAGTTCTTGATGAAAAAGAATAAAATCGACGTCATCAATGGAACTGCAAAAATTAAAAAAGGTGGTAAAATCGATGTAAAAGGTGCAGACGGTTCTACTAAAGAATATTCGGCAACACATACCATCCTAGCGACTGGTGCACGTTCACGTGAATTGCCTAATTTACCTCAAGATGGTAAAAAAATCATCGGCTACCGTCAAGCAATGACGCTTCCTAAACAACCAAAATCTTTAGTTGTTGTTGGCTCAGGTGCTATCGGTGTTGAGTTCGCTTATTTCTATAATGCAATCGGAACAAAAGTAACTATCGTAGAGTTTATGGATAGAATCGTTCCTGTTGAAGATGAAGAAATTTCAAAACAATTAGAGAAAAGCTTAAAGAAACAAGGTATTACCATCTTAACGAAATCTGAAGTTCAATCCGTTGACACAACAGGTGAGTTGAGCAAAGTTTCTATCAAAACAGAAAAAGGTACTGAAGTTATCGAAGCAGAGATTGTATTATCGGCTGTTGGTATCGCTCCAAATATCGAAAATATCGGCTTGGAAGAGGTTGGTGTAAAAACGGATCGCGGCCGTGTTGTTGTAGATGATTTCTACAAAACAAACATCGAAGGTGTATATGCGATCGGTGACATTGTTAAAGGCCAAGCCTTGGCTCACGTTGCCTCAGCAGAAGGAATCACTTGTGTGGAAAAAATCAAAGGTCTACATGTTGAACCTATTGACTACAATAATATCCCAGGCTGTACATATTGCTCCCCAGAAATTGCTTCTGTAGGTTATACCGAAAAAGCGGCGAAAGAAGCTGGCTATGAAATTAAAGTTGGTAAATTCCCATTCTCAGCTTCTGGAAAAGCGTCAGCTGCTGGTGCGAAAGATGGCTTTGTTAAAGTTATCTTTGATGCTAAATATGGTGAGTTCCTAGGCGCACACCTTATCGGAGCCAATGTTACAGAAATGATTGCGGAAGTTGTTGTGGCCCGCAAACTGGAAACAACAGGTCATGAAATGATTAAAACGATCCATCCTCACCCAACAATGAGTGAAGCGATTATGGAAGCTTGTGCTGATGCTTACGGTGAAGTGATCCACTTGTAGTATTAAAACAAATAAAACTAAAAAGGGGAAAATCTAACGATTTTCCCCTTTTTAGTTTTATGATCGAATGGTTAATAGCGATTACATAACCAATCGCGACTTAAAGACGATCTGCTGATCGACAATTTCGGTGTTGTCAATGCGTTCAAATAAAATTTCAGCCGCTTTACGCGCTTGCATTCCCGGAAATTGCTCTATGCGTCCCATTGGCGGATTTTCCATATATTGCCATAACGGATAGTTGGCATAACTAATAAAGAAAATATCTTGATTTAAGACAAGCCCCTTTTGTCTGGCCGCTTTCATCAAATCAAGTGTAACAAAGTCATTAAAAGATATAATTGCAGAAGGTCGCTCAGACATCGCAAATATACTATCCATAGCCTTTTCATTTCCTTCCGTACTCAGGTCTGTTTCGATGATATTCTTTTCTAGAATATCCATACCATTCCTTTTCATGGCGGATAGATAAGCTACTTTTCGATCTTCACTAGCCGGCAAGGTTTTCGGCCCATTTACAAGTGCAATAACTTTATGTCCACGCGCTACGAAAGCATCCACAGCTTCGTTCATACCCGTAGAAAGATCGCTTTGTACTTTATTGATATTGGGTAAGCTAGGTACACAGTCAAAGAAGACAATCGGTATACCAGACGCTTCCAATTTCTCAATGAATTCTAAATTGGTCGTCTTCTTCCCTATAGACATCAAAATCCCATCGACACGATGGTTTTTAAATGTTTTCAAGATCTGTTCTTCTCGATCAGGATCGTCCAATGATTGTCCCATCAAAACAGTATATCGGTGTTCTGACGCAACATTTTCAATTTCACTGATCGCAAAAGAAAAAAATGGTTCAGACAAACTCGGTAAGATAACAGCAATCGTAAAAGTTTTACGCTGCTTGAAGAATATAGCCGTTTGATTGGGTTCATAATTCAATTCTTCGGCCATTTTTTTTACGCGCATTGTTGTTACCAATCCAATACTAGGATGATCATTCAATGCTCTAGAAACCGTCGAAGGACTGATTTTCAGCTTCTTGGCAATTTCTTTAATCGTGGCAGGCTTGTTCACTTTATTCATAAATCCAAGGGCTTTATATAAAAATAGGGCTTTTATATCCCTAATCATAATTTTTTCTCAACAATATCGACAACGACTTTAATAACAATTATTGTTGGTAGATTCAACAAAGATACTGACTGTAAAGTTAGTCTACAAATTGAATTGCGGTCGTGTCTACCGTAAACTCATTGGCGAGGAACTCCAATGGATCAATTCCCCTAAAAACAAGTTCATCCTTAAAGTAAACTTTTATATCATCCCCATATTCACCCCAATCCACAAATTTGACTTTATTGAGCTGTTCTAGCGGATTTCCTTTCGTCAAAATACAAACATGTTTATCTGCGGCTTTTAACTGCCTAAACAGCGTATGAATATGATCAAACAAATGTAACCGTAGCGGCAAAATTGCATTGACATGAAGCCGCTCAAAATTCTCCTTATATTTTTGATCAAATCCAAAAGTTTGCTGCGCATGTTCGAACAATAAATTCTCACCTTGATGCTCGAGGTGATTTTTCATAAATTGAACCAAATCTGCTTGAGCCGGAACAGTCTCTGTAAATTCTATAAAATTAGCAAAAAGATAATATACTTGAAGTAAGTAATCCTTTTTAGGAAAAACAACGTCATCTAATTCAAAAACATATACCTTTTTTTCTTCTGGGAACATCATGATATGTAAAAGCTTAAAATTAAGGGCTGTGTCGACAGGGTTAAAACCTTAATGACACTAACCACAAAAATAAGATTCTATTTGGACACACAAATTAATGCTAAATCCTCCCCGGAATCCGAAGCAACAAACAATCCATCCAGTGATCTTTCGAAAGTCGCTGAGTTCAATAAATCGTTGCCCTTGGACAGAAGTCTATAAGGCAAATCAGCTGGTGGATTTTCCATAACAGGAATAGCTTCAAGCAGATCCTTATCGGGGACAAGAACTGAAATCTGATATTCCTCAAATAAAACTTTGGCTGCAGCCAATGGTTCCAGTTCAAAACCACCTAAAGGCAGCACATAATCAACCTGTTGGTCTAAGCTTAATTTGAGCACCTCGTGTGCAAAAGTTGGAAGAAGGCCTTTCGGAATTTTGGCATATTTCCCCGATGCTAAAAGCAATTCGGGAATATCTTCTGAACTTGCATATACTATTTCGAAATCAGCACCAAGTCTTTTCGCGATACGCATCGCCAAAGGTCTGGTTCCGAAAGTTATGAGTATTTTCTTCATTAAAAATATAGTTATAATCCGGATTACTGTTACACGACTAACCCATCGCGCATATGAATCGTTCGATCCGAAATTCGGGCAAGCTCCTCATTATGGGTAACGATAATAAATGTCTGCTGAAATTGATGTCTAAGATCAAAAAACAATTGATGTAAAGCGGCAGCATTTTCCGAATCGAGATTACCTGAAGGTTCATCTGCCAAAATAATGGAAGGATCATTGATCAAGGCACGGGCCACAGAAACACGTTGTTGTTCACCACCCGACATTTCAGCCGGTTTATGGTCAATACGGTGAGAAACGCCCAACAATTCCAACAATTCCTTTGCTTTAGCTTCTGCCTCAGATCTTCCTTTTCCTTGGATAAAAGCAGGAATACAGACATTTTCCAATGCGGTAAATTCGGGCAACAAATGGTGAAATTGAAAAACAAAGCCAATATGTTCATTTCGGAAGGCGCTCAGCTTTTTAGCACTCAATTTTTGAACATCAACACCATTTATGAATACCGACCCCTGATCGGCTTTATCCAATGTACCAATGATGTGTAACAGCGTACTTTTACCAGCTCCTGAGGCACCAACGATACTGACAATTTCCCCTTTTTCAACAGCGATATCAACACCTTTTAAAATTGGTAATGACCCATAAGCTTTGTGAATTCCTTTGGCATGTAACATCATAGGACAAAGATAAATAAATTTACGATACCACGCGTTTGAATAAATAAGCTGTTATTTCTCTATTCCAGCCATTTTATTTTGCCTAAATGTCAAAAAATAGATAAAAGAGCAACTTATCCCTTGTCTTATCCCCCAAAAAATTATATTTTTACGCCAAATATTTTTGCAAATGAACATTCACGAATATCAAGGAAAGCAAATACTAAAGAGCTTTGGTGTGCGCGTACAGGAAGGTATCGTAGCAGATACTCCAGAGCAAGCTGTGGAAGCGGCCAAAAAAATGAAAGAAGACTACAATTCTGATTGGGTTGTTGTTAAAGCTCAAATTCACGCTGGTGGCCGTGGTAAAGGTGGTGGTGTCAAGTTGGCTAAGAACTTAGATGAAGTCAAACAAAGAGCAACTGACATCATTGGCATGCAATTAGTTACGCCTCAAACTGGACCTGAAGGTAAAAAAGTAAACAAAGTTTTGATAGCTCAAGACGTTTATTATCCTGGCGAGAGCGAAACAAAAGAATTCTACATGTCTGTATTATTAGACCGTGCTAAAGGACGTAACATTGTTATGTACTCTACAGAGGGTGGTATGGATATCGAAGAAGTTGCAGAAAAAACACCACACTTGATTTTCAAAGAAGAAATCGATCCAAAAGTAGGCTTACAAGGATTCCAAGCACGTAAAATTGCTTTCAATCTTGGTCTTTCTGGTGCTGCGCATAAAGAAATGGTGAAATTTGTTGCCGCTCTTTACAAAGCATACGATTCTACAGACTCTTCTATGTTTGAGATCAATCCGGTATTAAAAACTTCAGACGACAAGATCTTAGCAGTTGATGCGAAAGTAAATCTTGATGAGAACGCCTTATACCGTCACCCAGATTACGCTGCTATGCGTGACGTAACGGAGGAAGATCCAACAGAAGTTGAAGCTGGTGAATCAAACCTAAACTACGTTAAATTAGATGGTAACGTAGGTTGTATGGTAAATGGTGCTGGTTTAGCAATGGCTACAATGGATATCATCAAATTAGCTGGTGGTGAACCTGCAAATTTCTTGGACGTAGGTGGTACTGCAAATGCTGAAACTGTAAAAGCTGGTTTCAATATCATTTTAAAGGACCCTAACGTAAAAGCGATCTTGATTAATATCTTCGGTGGTATTGTTCGTTGTGACCGTGTTGCTCAAGGTGTAATTGATGCTTACAGCGAAATCGGTAACATCCCTGTTCCAATCATCGTTCGCCTTCAAGGTACAAATGCTGAAGAAGCGAAAAAATTAATTGATGAGTCCGGTTTACAAGTTTATTCTGCAATCTTATTGAAAGAAGCTGCTGAATTGGTAACGAAAGTATTGAAAGGTTAATTCCTTTAATCATCATAACAAAAAACGCGGACTATAACTAGTCCGCGTTTTTTGTTTCTAATCTTCGTATCGTTCGCGACACAAACAAAAAGTTCTCTTCTTAGCAAACCTATATTCCATAGCAAAACGAGCTGTGTGCCATTTCCCAATGTTTGAGTTTTCACCTGTCTTTATTTCAAAATATATTTTCCTTATGAGGTTAACGAACCTTCATAAAGTGAATTAAATCAACATTTATAGCCAATAAACCAACAGAATAGCTTATTTTTGTATTGCTTTTTTAACAAAGCATCTTTTACAAGTCAATCTCCAAAAATTAAGATGGAACACACAAGAATAAAGGAACTATTGAATGCCACAGAATTTGGCAAAGAGGTCGTTGTTAAAGGTTGGGTAAGAACTTTCCGCAACAATCAGTTTATAGCAATCAATGACGGTTCGTCAATCAATAATATTCAAGCAGTTGTCGATTTTGAAAATACACCTGAAGATATCTTAAAACGTATCACCACTGGAGCAGCAGTCCGCGTAAAAGGTCAATTGATAGAATCATTGGGTAAAGGGCAAAAAGTTGAAGTTAAAGCTACCGAGGTAAGCATTATTGGCGACTCTGACCCCGAAAAATATCCATTACAGCCTAAAAAGCATAGCTTAGAATTTTTACGTGAAATTGCGCATTTGCGTTTCCGTACCGGAACATTCAATGCGGTATTCAAGGTGCGTAATGCTTTAGCATTTGCGGTACATAAGTTTTTTCAGGAAAACGACTTTGTCTACATGCATACACCAATCATCACAGGTTCGGATGCGGAAGGTGCTGGAGAAATGTTTCAGGTTACAACCCTGGATTTAAAAAACCCGCCACGCAAAGAAAATGGAGATATCGATTTCAAGGAAGACTTCTTTGGAAAATCGACGAACCTTACGGTATCGGGACAACTGGAAGGTGAGCTTGGTGCCATGGCATTTGGAAACATCTACACGTTCGGTCCGACATTTAGAGCGGAAAACTCAAATACAACACGTCACTTAGCCGAATTTTGGATGATCGAACCCGAAATGGCTTTCTATGAATTAGAAGACAATATGGACTTGGCCGAAGCTTTGCTGAAATATGTCATCAAATACGCTTTGGAAACTTGTCCAGAAGAAATCGAGTTCCTCAAAAATCGTTTGTTGGAAGAAGAAAAATCCAAGCCCGCTGCAGAACGCTCAGAATTAAACCTTGTTGAGAAATTAAATTTCGTATTAACAAACGATTTTGAACGCGTTACCTATACCGATGCTGTTGAAATATTAAAGCGTAGCAAACCAAACCAAAAGAAACAATTCAAATATTTAATTGATGATTGGGGGGCAGATTTACAATCGGAACACGAACGCTATTTGGTTGAAAAACACTTCAAGAAACCTGTTATCTTAACAGACTATCCACGCGAAATCAAGTCCTTCTATATGAAGCAAAATGAGCCGGATGCGCAAGGAAGAAACACCGTACGTGCCATGGATATTCTTTTCCCAGGTATTGGTGAAATGGTCGGTGGTTCGCAGCGTGAAGAAAATCTTGATCGTTTACTTGATCGTATGGCTGAAGTTGGTATTCCCGCAGAAGAAATGGAGTGGTTCTTGGATACACGCCGTTTTGGATCGGTACCGCATTCTGGATTTGGCGTAGGTTTTGAACGCCTCGTTTTATTCACGACAGGAATGACCAATATCCGCGACGTCATTCCATTCCCACGTACGCCGAAAAACGCAGAATTTTAATATAAAGAACAACAGCCAAAACAAAATATTTTGGCTGTTGTTCTTTTAGATATAGCGTATCTGAAGACAGATAGTAACCATTGCCCAATTGGCATCCTTCAATAGGGCTTGAGATCAAACCTAATTCAGGTACTTAACAACAATAGAAAATGCTTATTAAGATATATAACGACAACCCCAACCCCAAGGCAATAGAACAGGCGGTTGATATTCTTCGACGTGGTGGTGTAATCATCTACCCTACCGATACCGTATATGGTATTGGCTGTGATATCACGCAACAAAAAGCCATAGAACGAGTATGTGAAATTAGAGGGCTAAAGCCTGAAAAAGCAAATCTATCATTTATATGTTATGATTTAACAGATATTTCGCAATACACAAAATCCTTCGATACCTCCGTTTTCCGCGTATTAAAAAAAGCCTTACCTGGACCTTTTACTTTTATTTTTAATGCAACAACTAAAGTCCCTAAGCTCCTAAGTTCCAAAAAGAAGACTGTGGGTATCCGTGTCCCAGACAATAATATTGTTCGTGAAATAGTCAAACAATTAGGCAACCCTATTGTGACAGCCTCCATTCACGATGAAGATGAAATTATTGAGTATTCTACTGATCCTGAATTAATTCACGAAAAATACGAAGATCTAGTTGATGCTGTTATAGATGGCGGTTATGGCGATAATGTCGCATCTACCGTGGTCGATGTTACCGAAGGAACTTTTGATGTTATTCGTGAAGGAAAAGGTGATTTGGAGCAATTCCTATAAAAAAACCAACTTTCAATAGAAACTCCCCTTATTAACTATTTGCAAAATTCCCAGCAGCAGCATTGTTGGTAATTTGTGCATAAACCACTCCATCAACATACTTATCAACAAAATAGACTACTTATTAACACAAGAAATGTTAATAAGCAGTCTGTTGACATGGACATATTAACACAAAATGTGTATAACCGACCACTTATCAACATCGAATTGTTAATAACGCAAACCGAAAGGATTCAAAAAAGTAACAAAATGTGTAAAACTAGGGGTTATACACATAAAAATGTGTATAAGATAACATTCATCGACAAATTCGCTAAATATCGTGTTTATAAATAAACTATACTAACAGAACTCTGTGGAAAGTTAAGAACGATACTCCACCCGCCTTTTTATCGCTATGTTGAAAAGTTCAAATCCGCGCTTTGTTTCTATCAGTAGTTTTCCCAGAAAAGGAACCAGCAATCCAGAAAAAAATTCACCTTGGACAAATCTAACTTGTGAAGCTCCCACTTGTTCTAACCTAAAATAATGCTCGCCATCAAAAATACCTGGAAAGAATAAATCTCCTTTCCAGCGCAGCTCGCTATGCTGTTCAATAGACAGGAATTTTGGATTCATTTTGATCTTGAATCCGTTTGGTTGTTCTAAAAGGACTTTGCAGCGTTTTCCGACTACCGGTTGCTTTTCAAACTGTTTGATTGTTGGGCTCCATTGGGAATAAGCCTTAAATTCAATTAATACCTGCCAAACCTCTTCTGCTGTTGCATCAATGAGAATACTCGTTTCAATCTTTTTCATTTTGTTTTTTTATTGCTGAAATGACAAAATAGCTCAAGCTTCTTCACCTGTCTTCAAATAACGATAAAGCACATGTGATGCTATTCTAGTTTTATCTTAATTTCAATTATTACAACTGCAAACAAACTACTCCAAGCTTAATATGAACCATATAAATGTATAAATACACAAAATTTTGGTTACGTGTTCGATTAAGCAGGCTGTTCGTTAACAGCTACAAGACAAAACTAGAAAAAGGCAGGCAGCTCGCTCTTGACTTTTATCAAGAACTTATTTTTGTTCGAATACGACTCAAGGTTTCTGGGCTCATACCCAACACGGAGGCGATATATTGAAGGGGAACTTGTTGAAATAATAATTTATGTTGTTCAAAGTATTGGACATATCTTTCTTCCGCTGTTAGACAAATAAAATCTGAGATTCGCTGCTCCATAGTACAAAAGCATTTTGCCAAAAAAGCCTTCTCAAATTTATTCCATTCCACAATTTCGGATTCCATTCGCTGGTAATCGGACTTTGACAAACGGTATACCGTACAATCGCTAACGCATTGGAAATTCCATATGGAAGCCTTGTCAAAAATGAAAGAAGCAAGATCTGTCACAAAATGATTCCTTGTACCTATCCATTGCGTAAACTCTCCTTTTTTTGACCAAGCATATTGACGGATTAATCCGGATTCTATCACAAACAGATTGGAAGAATAATCGCCCACCTTGATCAGATATTCCCCTCGTTTTAATTCAATACGCTCGAAGTTTGAGAAAAGTTTTAAGGAACTAGCCTCAGAAATAGGAAAAAAATCTTGAAAGAGCTGATCTAACATGAAAGGAGGTTTTATAAAATCACGACTTCTTCAATAATGACGTGACCTACATATTCATTTACCCTTCCTAGAATTTGTCTTCGCATAAGCGCCAATTCATTCTTAATAACAGCAGACTCTACACGTACGAACAGTTTTTTATCACGAACATATAGCTGCTGTGTGCGATTAGCAATAGCTTTACCAATCAATTGAGGCCAAACAGATGCGATCGAAGTTTCATCAAATTTTCTTCGTAGTTTATAAGCCTCAAGAAGACGCTCAACCCCCTCCTTAATTGTCATATCGTCGCTTGACCGAATGAATTCTAGGCTTTTTTTAGTTTGCTTCTTATACATTGACTTGTCCTCCTTCAATATCAAATATACGAACAGGTCGGCTGATTTCGTCAAAGATTCGCTGAATTCTCACGGAATCCGTATCTGTCAGGAAAATCTGTCCAAAATCATCTTCTGAAACCATCTGCATCAATTTGTGTGTACGGCGATCATCAAGTTTATCAAAGATGTCATCCAAAAGAAGTAAGGGCTTAAAACCCTTTTTCTGCTGGAGATAAGAATATTGTGCAAGCTTCAAAGCAATTAGAAAAGATTTTTGTTGGCCCTGAGAACCAAACTTCTTTAAGGGCATTCCACCGTGAATGGTAAAGATCAGATCATCTTTATGTATTCCTTGCGTTGTGCGTTCCAGCATACGGTCACGTTCCAAATTCTTCTCCAAAATATTTAGAAACGAATCTGTCATTAAAGGCGATTCATAGTGTAATTGAACAGACTCTGCATCCTCGGTGAGGAACCGATAGTGTCGGTCAAACTCCGGCTGAAACTCCTCCATAAAAGACCTTCTTTTTTGAAAAATAATATTTCCAACTTCTTCAAGTTGAAAATTGAGAATTTCGATTAGGCCAAGATCCAATACACTGGTTTGACGTGCTTGTTTAAGGAGACTGTTACGTTGGGCTAAAAACTTATTATAAATAATCAGGGTATCTAAATATTTATTATCTGTTTGGGAAATCACATTATCCACAAACTTTCTACGCTCTTCACTCCCATCTGTGACAATGATGCTATCGTTTGGGGATACCATGACCAAAGGAAATAAGCCGATATGATCAGCCAGTCGGGGATAATCCTTTTTATTTTTTTTAAATTGCTTTTTCTGATTTTTTTTAAGGCTACAAGAAATGAAATCACTATTGGATTCTTTATCAAATTCACCCTGTACCATAAACCAGTCATTGCCTGATTTGATATGCTGCGAATCAATTGGATTGAAATAACTTTTACAGAGTGATAAATAGTGAATCGCATCCAAAAGATTGGTTTTACCAACACCATTATTCCCTGTAAACGCATTTACCTCGGGGAGAAATTCCAAAGATGATTCCGAGTAATTCTTGAAATTTAGAACAGAAAGTTGCTTCAGCCACATAGCACAAAGATACGCTATTTGGATTGCTAAAAATTATTTTATTTCCTCAAAATCCACAAACTCACCAGCGGTTTCAGTTCCTTTACGTTCAGGGCTTTCTTTGGGTGGAATGTAATCGACATGTACTTTACCTTCGGGCTGAGACCTTTTACTTTCCTGTTGCCCTTGACCATTAAATTCATAATAAAAGGTACCGCCTGATCCTTGGCTACCGTATGCTCCACCCTGCTGTTGCGCTTTTTTCATCAACTTTTCAGCTGCTTTACGCATTGCAAACGGTAAAAATAATCTAAATAAGAATCTTACTACAAAGTAAACAGCGAATGTAATAAGTATAAATTTTAAAAATGCCATAGTTAATTCGTTGCTATTTTCTCAAATTTAACCAATAACTCGATAAACTGTTGTCTTTAAAATGTCAGATAAGAATTTATTAACAAATTTTAAGACTTTCCTAATCGCGCTTTTGTTTCCATAATAATTCGATAAAGCTCTTCCTGGCGCTGTGTACCCAACACATAAGTAAGACCATCTTTATCCGTTAAAAAAACTGCATTTTTGCCGCCAGCAAAGAATTTAATCTTTCCCTTTGTATGCAGATTATAAACTGGATTATTGAAAAAGAATGTGCTATATGGCGCCTTCTCTATTTTTTTAATAGAAGCAAGATCGATTTTGACGACTCGAGTAGACCATAGTCCACTAATAAGTATATGGTCTTGAAATACTTCCGTACGGAATAATACCATATACATCATGACAATAGACGTGATGATAATACCTACTCCTACAATAAAGAACAATTGGCTCGATATCAAATGGTCTAAATTCAAATAAAATGCCGTAAAGCAAAAAAGTACGAGCACTAAACGCACACTGATCCAAACGCGGTCACGACCTAAATATTGATTTTCCGAATAGAGTACACCTTCTTTCATTTACTTAAGATTTAGCTATTAATTTGGAGACTTCGCACCATTGTCTCTTATTATTTGAACTCCTCATTAGTATCATTTTTGCTTCAATAGATTTTATATCATTCAGGATCATTCCATCATTTTTAGCAGCAACAATTTTTCTTGTTAATCAGTTCTGCAAACTAAAGTAAGGACTTTTTTTGTATTGGCGGTAATTTTATAACGATTGTCCATGCGATAATTGGCTACCCAAAGGATATCTCCATTTCCATTCACCACGATCGGAATATTTTCCTTTTCAAATAAGCTGATCTTTTTATTGATAAAAAAATCACTCAACTTCTTGCGCCCTTCCATACCTAAAGGATAAAAGCTATCGCCAACTTTCCACGAACGAATCGTAAGCGGAAAAACCAATACATCATAATCCAGCTTTGCAACCCCACTCGCTTTGACAATAGCTAGATCCGCAGAAACATTGGCATGAAAACAATAGTGCTTCCACTCCACAGTTGAAGTTTCGGAGGTGATCAAAGCCTCATCGGGTGAAATAAATTCCTTTTCACGAATAAAAAGTTCATTTCTATCCAGGAGCATATGGTAGGCATCGGATTGAAAAATACGCCCCGATTCTCTTGACCAAGCTTGCTGAAGATCACTTAGCACCGGCTTTGAGAAATTAAAAGCCGAAAACAGCTCATAGAGCAAAGGCAAATTATCCATATAGGGTTCCAGATCTTCTTTCCGAACTCCCCAACCCTCATCTATAGGGTAAAACAGTTTTCTCCGAATGGGCTCCACAAATTGCTGCAACAGCTGGTAAGATTCCTTAAAATGATTGATATTCTGCTCGAAGACCATTTCAAAATCTGGCTGAAGTTTTTTAAAATGTGGGATGATATCAATCCTTATTTTATTACGTGCATATTTTGTTGAAAAGTTGGATTGATCGTCTCGATAAGCAATCCCATACATATTCACAAAATGTTCAATTTCGCTTGCCTTCAGAAAAAGCAGTGGTCGGATGATACGCTCTCTGATAGGAAAAATACCCTGGAGTCCTTGGAGACCGGTTCCACGTGAAAGGTTTAGGAGTACCGTTTCGATATGATCGTTCAGATGCTGAGCTACTGCAATTCGGTCGAACTGCAGCTCATGTCGCAATTTTTCAAACCAAGCATAACGAAGTTCCCGTGCCGCCATTTGAATCGAAATCTGATGGTCCTTTGCGTAAGCTTGTGTATCAAAGTGCTTCACGTATATTGGAACATTATTTTCCGCTGCAAATTTTCTGACTAGAGCTTCATCCGCTTCCGATTCCGCCCCCCTTAATTGAAAATTGCAATGTGCAATAGCAATCGTATACCCTGCTTTTGCAAATAAATGTGCCATTAACATCGAGTCCTTCCCCCCACTCACCGTAAGCAATATTTTATCATGAGGCATCAACAAATGCTCCTTTTCAATATAGCCCATTAGTCTTTCCAGCACATTCATATAACAAAGTTACGGTATATTTTGTCCGAATGATAAATTCAAGTCTTAAAATTTGTGAAATCCAGTGAAGTAGCAATTAAAATCCATATTTTTGCCCTTGTGAAACAATACATTTATACACTTATTGTATTTATTTTAACTGGCTTGTCGGTCCAAGCGCAGAAACAGGATGAACTAAAGCTTCTTTCATCATCCCATATTATTACTGGAAAAGACGGCAATATCCTCTTTTACCGCCCAGTCTATGAACATGTAGGCTCAACACTATCATCAGATAGTGGCTATTTACACAAAGACAAAATTGGCAGACAATTTTTTGAAGCCTTTGGAAATGTAATCATTACTCAACCCGACGGTACGCAGATATTTTCCAATAAATTACACTATGAAGCGGCCATGCAGCTCGCTACACTTACGGGCGCTGTACGAATGGTCAGCACCAGTGGCTCTATACTGACAACTGATCACCTTGTCTATAATATGCGAAGTAAAATCGGTAATTATTACAGTGGCGGGCGTATTCTATCCGGAAGCGATACAATTACAAGCCAGCGAGCTACTTATTTCGAAAATACAGGGGAATCTTATTTCAATCAAAAAGTTGTGGTCCGGTCAACCAATGTAAAAGTCTACACGGACTCCATGAAATATAATGGTAATACACGTATTACTGATTTCTATGGGCCTACCAATATCAAGGGAAATAAAGGGGAAAACCTGTATACTGAAAAAGGCCGATACCATATGGCAACGGGCCAGGCTTATTTCTCTAAAAACAACCTTTATACAGAAGGGACAAAGTTTCTTAAGGGTGACAGCCTATTCTACGATAGACAAGTGGGAATCGGTAAAGCCGTAAAAAATGTGGTCTTTGTTGATACTTTAGACAAATTTTACGCCTATGGTGGATTTGGTTTGTACAACGGGAGGAATGAATCCATTACGATGACAGACAAACCACTGATCATTTCGGTTGTTAAAAAAGATTCAACACAAAAAGATTCTGTATCTTCTTTGTCTCCTGTCCAACAAAAGTCGGAGAAAGAGCTAAAAAATGAAGCTAAAGAATTAAAGAAGATTGAAAAAGAACAACGCAAAGATGACCTCAAATCAAATAAAACCAAATCACAAGTTGCTCTAGAAGAAAAGGAACATCCAGGTAAAAATATCAAAAGCGGCAATAATAAACCACTTAAGGCTGACGCACAGGTAGATTCTGTTTTTATGACAGCCGACACGCTCTTCTCACAGATGATATTTCGCCGAGATTATATTGCAAAAGATTTTAAATTGAATCGTGAAGGCGGGGCTATTGAGGACGACAATGAGGTCGATTATGGTGACCAGGATTCCAGCTCAACAACAGTTGATTCCACGGGTACATTAGAAAATATAAAAGATAACCTTCACAAGGGAATCGACAGTTTGCCTAAAAAAGACAACGGCAAACCGGTTCTTGAAAAGAGCATTAAAAAAGTACAAGATACCCTGACAAATAAGAAACCGATTGCAGCAAAGAAAACACCAGCTATTGTCGGTGATCAAAACAAGATAGAAATTGAAAAAAACCTTAAGGCTGATAGTGTATTGCGTAAAAAAGCGATCATCCCGAAAGGCGGTGAATCCGATAAACTGATGGGCGCAGCTTTAAAAAATGCCCAACAGGGTAATCGGGATTCTCTCGCCCAGGATACGGCCAAAACACGGATTATAAAGGCATATTATAATGCCCGATTATTTAAATCGGACCTGCAAGCTGTAGCAGATTCTATGTATTATGGTATGCAAGATTCCATGTTCAGACTAATGGGAAAACCAATGATGTGGGCCGAAAACTCACAAATCTCTGGAGATACCATATTCCTACAGGTAAAGAATCAAAAATTAGACAATTCACTACTTGTCGGTAACGCTTTCATGGTAAACGCAACAAGCGACTCATTAAAATTCAATCAGATTAAAGGTCGGAAGATTACCAGCTTTTTCACCAATAACCGTATGGAACGTCTGTTTGTTGATGGCAACGCTGAAAATATCTTCTACAATATTGATGAAAAGACCAATGTAACAACTGAGCTTATCCATGATCGAAGCAGCCGTTTTAAGATCTTGATGGAAGATAATAAGCTGAAGGAATATGTATCTATTCGGAAAGTGGATGGCAAAGTATATCCTATTGCTGAAGTCACGGCCGACAAGGAGTTTCTTCCGAATTTCATCTGGCGCCCCGAAGATCGACCTAAATCAAAAGATGATTTATTAAATCGAAAAAGAGATCTTTCAAAAGCATCATTTACGGTTCCGGCGGCACCAGAAGGTGAAGAATCTGGAACAATGAAGTCTATTAAGAAAGGTGATAAAACAACTACCCCTCAAAAAGGTGCCACCAATAAAGCTGGTGCGAACGAAACGCCCGAGAAAGAAAAAGAGGTAGACGCTACAAACAATAAAACAAGCGCTGCTACCAAAACAGCTAAACCATCTGAAACAACGACTAAAGCCAACGCTACAGAAACAAATGTAAAGACCGCAACCGACAAAGTTGCTGCAAAGTCCGACTCAACAACTAATAAATCGACGATAATACCTGCACAAGATAGTACACAGACAAAAGTAAAAGCTAAATAACCGGCCAATACTGAGTCGCACAAAAAAGCAGCGCAAAACAAATTGTTTTGCGCTGCTTTTTTGTGTTTAAGGCTATCTGCTGATCCTATCAGATGTGCTCATTCCCTACCTCAGATAAATGGAAATTTCTATTTTACAACCCAAATGGGTTCCTTAATATAACCTATTTTGTTTTTAGGTATTCAGCAAGTTTACCGACAGCAATCGCGCGATGGCTTATGCTGTTTTTTTCCAGGGCAGTCATCTCCGCAAAAGTTTTATCATAGCCATTCGGAATAAAAATGGGATCATAACCAAAACCATCAATACCCCTACGCTCTTCAATAATTTTCCCCTCTATACTTCCTTCAAAAAAGTGCTGCTGCTCATTCAAATATAGTGAAATAACTGTTTTGAATCGCGCTGTACGATTGGGGTTATCGCCTAAATTTTTCAGGACAAGATCAATATTCTTTTCCATATCCCTCGATCCGGAATAACGTGCTGAATAAACTCCAGGCTCGCCATTTAATGCATCAATTTCCAAGCCTGAATCATCTCCAAAACAGTAAAGACCATATTTGTTCACCAAATAGTCCGTTTTCTGCTGGGCATTTTCTTCAAAGGTCACTCCCGTCTCTGGAATATCATCGTTACAGTCAATATCATTTAAGCTCTTAATGATAAAAGCACTCCCCACGATCGCTTGGACCTCTTCTAGTTTATGGGTATTATTGGTTGCAAACACTAGTTCTAGCATCTTCTTGAAATTTAGTTTTTGTTTGTTATTTCGCTTTATCGACCGTGCTCCTCACTCTGCAGTGGGCTACGATTTTTCCATGAAGTTACACCTCAAAAATAAGCATTACGATATATATATTCTGTAATAAAACTTATATTTGGCAACTATTAACCCAATAAAAATAATGAAAAAGTTTTCTTTAGCAGTTTATCTACTGCTGACCTTAGTGATGGTGTCGCCATGCAGTACATTTGCACAAAAAATGAAAGTTCTTTCTGGAGATTTTGATTTCGTCGGGATACCCAATACTAATGACAGAATAGCCGAGGGTTACGCTAAAACTGCAAAGTCCCTTGCCAAATTAATAACAAAGAAGATTAAATAATAGATGGGGTTTAGGAGCTCACATTCCCTCTTAAATCCCAATTTTATTCATAACAAGTTTCTGATAAAAAAATCAAGAAACAATAAAGGTCTTAAATTCATTCCAGAACAGCTTCTTTTTATTCACATCAACAAACATCTCTTCAAAACTGAACGTATTAAAAACCGTCGCAATACGGCCTTTCATGTAGGAATTATGTTCAATAAATGGAAGTTTCAAAGACGCGGGTTCCACACCCAACAATATAATCTTAGTTGGTTGGAAAAACTGCATAATACGCTTAAAATCATTCGGGTTATGGGGATTTGCCAAATTGAGTACCGCAACGGTCTCTTTGGTCAATTTCAAAGCACCAATTGTTTTTTCAAAAGCGTCTAATGCGGCGGGAGAAAAGTAAGGGTATTGCTCGTAACGCAAAATAAAAAGTACTCCTTGATCCTTATTTCCCTGATATATAAACTCACCACCCAATACCTCCAGATGGTTAACAGTATCGCCGCCCCTGCCGGACTCAATAGCTACAGCGGCTTTCTCTGCACCTAAGCCCACGGCCACATACGAGGTATCCTTCATTTCCGATGATGCTTGTACAACAGCTACTTGCGCATGAGCACCGTTCTCCTCCTGCATAGGATGTGGAGACAGATCTGCTTGAAAATCAAAACCATTTCCAAAGATTGTTTCATCCATTAAGGTCTGAAGTGCAACGGGATTATCTGTTGTAAGATTGCTCATCGGGAAAAGAAATATTAGACAGTAAAGATAAAGAAGAAAAGGGAAAAGAAAAAGGAGCGAAGAATCGCTCCTTTCTGTATGTCAAAAAGATTAATGACCTAAGATATAGGAGAAGATTAATGGCGCAACGATCGTCGCATCAGATTCTACGATAAATTTAGGCGTATCAATATCTAATTTGCCCCAAGTGATTTTCTCGTTTGGAACAGCACCAGAATAAGAACCATACGAAGTTGTTGAATCCGAAATTTGACAGAAATAAGCCCAGAAAGGTACTTCTTCCCATTCAAGATCTTGATACATCATCGGAACTACACAGATTGGGAAGTCACCAGAAATACCACCTGCGATTTGGAAAAATCCAACACCTTTACCTGCTGAGTTGTTACGGTACCACTCTGTCAAGTAAATCATGTACTCAATACCAGATTTAACCGTACTCGCTTTCAATTTTCCTTTGATCACATTGGAAGCAAAGATATTACCCGTCGTTGAATCTTCCCATCCTGGACATACAATCGGTAAATTTTTCTCAGCAGCAGCAACAATCCAAGAATCTTTTGGGTCGATTTCATAATATTGCTCCAACACACCAGAGTTAACAACCTGATAAAGAAACTCATGTGGTAAGTAACGCTCACCTTTAGCCTCAGCAGCATGCCAAACATCTTCAAGATGTTTCTGCAAACGACGGAAAGCTTCCTCTTCCGGAATACAAGTATCTGTAACACGATTATAGTGGTTATCCAATAACTCTCTTTCTTGCTCAGCTGTCAAATCTCTATAATTCGGGATTCTTTTGTAGTGTGAGTGTGCCACAAGGTTCATCACATCCTCTTCCAAATTAGCACCAGTACAAGAAATAAAGTGTACTTTATCTTGACGGATCATTTCTGCCAAAGAAACACCCAATTCAGCAGTAGACATTGCACCTCCCAAAGAGATCAACATTTTTCCACCATCCAATAGATGTTCCTCGTAACCTTTTGCAGCATCTACTAATGCAGCTGCGTTAAAGTGACGGTAATTATGCTCAATAAATTGAGAAATAGGTCCTTTTTGAGTACTCATGATATTTTCTAACTTTTATAAAATAATAAGTATCGCAAAGGTACTGAATATAATCTATTTTCGTCCCAATAGAGATTCAAAACGCGTATAGACCACATTTTTTTTTAACAAATGTAAAAAAAATGGTATTCCTAGGCTGCGATTATAAACGTGACGCTTCTTCCTCGATCGAAGTCTGTTTGATCTTTTGCTTTTTATATACACCAAATGTCTTCCCCAGCAAAATCATAGTGAAGATTTATACTATTTCTTTGCAGCGGATTTCTCAGGTTACTCGTTGAAGTACCCGATTAAGTTATAAAACTGAAAAATAAGTTAGCAGAAGATATTCAATCAAAAAAAAGAATCTAAAACCTATTTTTTCAACAACTTATAGAAAAACAAATAGGCCGCTATCAAAAAGATAACGATAATAATCAGGACAATAATCTCTTGTGTCCCTATTCCCCAGTTCATACTATTCATAATTTTTTTCCCAATTTAAATGATCCATTTCTCGCATTGATCTAAAAAAGTTTGGTCTATATCTGCCCCGATTCCAATTTGGTCTGAGATATGTATTTTGTATCCGTCATATTGAATACCACCGATAACAGGATCTTCCAGATGGCCAACCATACATGTGTCCAGATCAAAAAACTTGACATTTGGGGCAGCATACGCGAAATGTACCTTAGCAGCCAAAGCCAAGCGAGATTCCAGCATTCCTCCTATCATACAAGTAATGCCGTATTCCGCGGCAATATGATTTATTTTTAAGGCCTCTTGAATACCTCCTGATTTCGAAAATTTAATATTGATATAATCGCAAGCATCAGCTTTACAGAGACGCTCTGCGTCATGGTGAGAATAAACAGATTCATCTGCCATCACGGGAACTATAGTTTCTGTGCGCAATTGGGGTAAATATTCGTCATCCCAGGTACGCATTGGTTGTTCACAAAATTGTATCTTAAAAGGTTCCAGCCCCTGCAAAGCTTCTATTGCCCCCGCATAAGACCAGCCTTGATTTGCATCCACACGAATAGGCATTTCGAATCCAACAGCCTTACGTATTTCACGGATACGCGCAATATCCGTTTTTGGATCCTTCCCCAGTTTAACTTTCAACATAACCGCACCTTCGTCCTGTAAACGCTTTGCCTTCAGCACCATCTCTTCCGGAGATGCAATTCCTAAAGTGATATCTGTCGTAATCTCTCGTTTCGTTCCCTTTAGAAACTGATAAAGCGGTAGACCAGCATGCTTGGCGGCCAAATCATACAAGGCCATATCAAAAGCCGATTTGATCGTTTTGTTACCGGCAATATACAAATCCAATTCAGCCAAACGCTCTTCTATGGCCAAAGGATCGCGCCCCTTCCAGATCTTTGCAAAATCTCTTGCCAGAACTAAGCAAGTATCTTGTGTTTCTCCAACGATCATCGGAAAGGCAGAACATTCGCCCACACCAT
Organism: Sphingobacterium sp. UGAL515B_05; assembly: GCF_033097525.1. NCBI lineage: Bacteria > Pseudomonadati > Bacteroidota > Sphingobacteriia > Sphingobacteriales > Sphingobacteriaceae > Sphingobacterium > Sphingobacterium sp. UGAL515B_05. The sequence goes on from NZ_CP109907.1 coordinate 960,589, forward strand.
ATATATTGGCATCGGTATATATACGTATAAAAGTATTTTGCGCATAGTCCATTGTCCCTGTCGCAATGACAAAAGGTTCCATAGGAATGCTTAATCGATAAATTTCAATTTCAGTTATTTTCATCTCATTCTCTTTAGTTAAGTCATGTCGATACAGCATAAAAGGATATGCAATACTTTGCCTAATTTATATATATTCTCGCATTCTTGGGATGCTTTTTCCATATTCCACAAAAAATATTGCCAAATGATGCATTATTCAGCTACGCATCAAACTGTATTAACAGTCACGAATACCAAATACAATATCAGCAACAAAACCTATTAAAAGAAATGATAAAATCAAATTAAATACATTTTCATTATAATATTTATAATATTTACGATTTTTATTCCTATATTAGCAATCATAATTATTTGAAAAGGAAAGATGATCGAACAGAGACCGAAAACGGAGGGCCTTTACGACCCTAATTTTGAGCATGACGCCTGTGGGGTAGGCTTTGTCGCCCATATCAAAGGAAATAAATCACACGCACAAGTCAAGGATGCATTGACCATGTTGGAAAATATGGAACACCGCGGTGCTTGTGGCTGTGACCCAGAAAGCGGTGACGGAGCAGGTATCATGATCCAGCTTCCCCATGAATTTTTATGGGAAGAATGTATCAACTTGGGTATACAACTGGAGGAGCCAGGTTATTATGGCACAGGTATGGTCTTTCTTCCTAAAGAAGAAGACATGAACAAAATATGTCGGGACTTGATTGAGGAAGCGGCAGCAGAAAGGGGTATGAAATTCCTTGGCTACCGTCCAGTACCAGTCAATCGTGAAGGTATTGGACCAACAGCGCTCAGTGCAGAACCTGAAATTGTCCAATTTTTTGTCAGCAGACCGGACGGCGTTTCAAACACTGAAGAATTTGAACGCAAACTTTTTGTACTACGTCGCCTGATCATTCAAAAAGTTAAACAACAACAAGAATATCCTCTCCCGCTTTACTTTGCATCGCTTTCTTGCAAAACAATTATTTACAAAGGTCAATTAACAACATACCAGGTCGGAACTTATTATCTTGACTTACGCGATCCTCGTGTGGTATCTGCTTTTGGCTTAGTTCACTCGCGCTTTTCCACCAATACCTTCCCTTCATGGTCCCTCGCACAGCCATTCCGCATGCTGGCACACAATGGCGAGATCAACACGTTGACAGGTAACCTGAATTGGTTTTATGCAGGTATGCGCGCTTTATCATCGCCCTATTTTACGGAAGAAGAGATGGAAATCTTACTTCCAATCGTTGACCGTGGTCAGTCCGATTCGGCCTGCCTCGACAATGTAGCGGAACTTCTTTTACACAGTGGTCGTAGCCTCACCCATGTTATGTTGATGTTGGTCCCTGAAGCTTGGGATGGCAATACACAAATGGATCCTTTAAAACGTGCTTTCTACGAATACCACGCGACGTTGATGGAGCCTTGGGATGGTCCTGCAGCACTCTGCTTCACCGATGGTAAACATATTGGTGCTACACTAGACCGCAACGGTTTACGTCCTCTTCGTTATGCCGTAACCTCAGACGACCGCGTCGTTGTTGCTTCTGAAGCGGGAGCGCTTCCGATCGAGGAGTCTACCATCATCAAAAAAGGCCGCCAACAAGCAGGCAAGATTTTTCTTGTCGACATGGAACAGGGACGTATTCTTACCGATAAAGAAGTAAAAGATCAGCTGATCAACCAGCAGCCCTACAGCGATTGGTTGGACAATTACAAAATCAAACTGGAAGAACTGGAAGAACCTCGTGTAACCTACACCTATCTTTCCAAAGATTCCGTTTTCAAATATCAAAAGACATTTGGTTTCTCCCGCGAGGATCTGGAAACCATCCTGACCCCAATGGCATTGACAGGGTACGAACCGACAGGTTCAATGGGGTCCGATGTTCCGCTGGCTATTCTTTCCGATCAACCACAACATATCTCAAGTTACTTTAAGCAATTTTTTGCTCAAGTAACCAACCCACCAATCGATCCGATTCGTGAACGCTTGGTCATGAGTTTAGCAACATTCATCGGTAATGCAGGCAATATCCTGATCGAAGACAAGAAATTCTGTCACTGTGTGACTTTGCCGCATCCAATCTTGACCTCCAAAGAACTGGAGAAATTGCGTTCGATCGATACAGGATTATTCCAAGCAAAAACCATTCAGTCTTATTTCCGCTCGGATGGTAAACCTGGATCATTGGAAGCAGGTCTGGAACGTTTGTGCCGCTATGCGGATGATGCCGTACGTGATGGTTTTGAAGTCTTAATTCTTTCAGATCGTGCGATTGACTCTAAACACGCAGCTATACCTTCATTACTTGCTGTTTCGGCCGTCCATCACCACTTGATCAAAACAGGTAACCGTGGCGCTGTAGGTCTCGTGGTCGAAGCAGGTGATGCTTGGGAAGTACACCATTTTGCCTGCCTATTAGCATTCGGTGCCACTGCGATCAACCCTTATATGGCATTGGCGAGCATCCGTACGATGAAGGAACAAAATACCTTAGATACAGAGCTCACTTGGCCAGAATTATCGAAAAACTACGTCAAGGCTGTCAATAATGGCTTGTTGAAAATTTTCTCCAAAATGGGGATCTCCACATTGCAATCCTACCACGGAGCACAGATCTTCGAGGTACTTGGCATCGACAAATCTGTCGTCGATAAATTTTTCTGTGGAGCAGTCTCACGTATCGGTGGCATGACATTAGATGATCTTGCCAAAGAAGCCCTCTCAAAACACTGGCGTGGATTTGAAAAAAGCCGCACACCGCAAAATCTATTGCCAGAAGGCGGTATTTACCAATGGAAACGCCGCGGTGAAGGCCACCTTTGGAATCCCGACACGATTCACCTATTGCAACAGGCCTGTCGCACAGGAGACTACGCAACCTATAAAAAATATGCACAGAAAATCAACGAGCAGAAGGAACATATGTTTACCCTTCGTGGATTGTTGGACTTTGCAAAACATCGCAACTCTATTCCGTTGGAGCAAGTAGAACCTGCTAGTGAAATTCTAAAACGTTTCGCAACCGGGGCGATGTCCTTTGGGTCAATTTCCCACGAAGCGCATAGTACCCTTGCCATCGCTATGAACCGCATCGGTGCAAAATCGAACACCGGTGAAGGTGGAGAAGATGAATTGCGTTATCAACCGCTTCCAAATGGAGATTCGATGCGCTCGGCAATTAAACAGGTTGCCTCGGCCCGTTTTGGTGTCACGTCCAATTATCTGACACAAGCGGACGAACTACAAATAAAAATGGCCCAAGGTGCCAAACCGGGAGAAGGAGGTCAATTACCGGGTCCCAAAGTGGATGCCTGGATTGCAAAAACCAGACACTCGACACCGGGTGTCGGTCTGATTTCACCACCACCCCATCACGATATTTACTCCATCGAAGATTTAGCCCAGCTGATCTTTGACCTAAAAAATGCTAACCGTCAAGCAAGAATCAACGTAAAATTGGTCTCTAAAGCTGGTGTTGGTACCATTGCTGCCGGAGTTGCAAAAGCCCATGCCGACGTCATTCTTATTGCAGGTTTTGATGGTGGTACAGGTGCATCTCCAATCAGTTCAATTAAACACGCCGGACTACCTTGGGAATTAGGCCTTGCAGAAGCGCATCAGACACTTGTTAAAAACAAATTGCGCAGTCGCGTCGTTTTACAAGCGGACGGCCAGGTAAAAACAGGTCGCGACATCATCATCGCTACACTATTGGGTGCTGAGGAATGGGGCGTATCGACAGCAGCATTGGTTGCCGGCGGCTGTATCATGATGCGTAAATGCCATCTTAATACATGTCCTGTAGGTGTTGCAACCCAAGATCCAGAACTGCGTAAATTATTCTCTGGAAAACCAGAAGATATTGTCAACTTATTTACCTTCCTCGCAGAGGAGGTCCGTGAAACAATGGCTTATCTAGGCTTCCGCACCATCAACGAAATGGTGGGAAGAGCTCAATTCTTGAAAAAACGCGAAAATATAGATCATTGGAAAGCAAAGAAAATTGACTTTACCGACATCTTGCACGTGGAACGCAACGAGCCTGGACAATCGTTATACAATACCGAAGAGCAGGATCACGGTATGGCCATGATCTTGGATTGGGGCTTATTAAAACAGTCTAAATTAGCTCTTGAGAGCAAAACTCCTGTGTTTGGCACATTTAAGGTCAAAAATACAGACCGTACGATCGGAACAATGTTATCCAATGAAATTTCAAAACTCTACGGTTCTGAAGGCCTGCCTGATAATACCATCAATTTCAAATTTGAAGGTTCGGCCGGACAAAGTTTCGGTGCATTTTCAACAAAGGGTCTTTCATTTGAATTACAAGGTGAAGCCAATGATTATGTTGGAAAAGGGCTATCAGGAGCTCAGCTAGCAATCTATCCAGTTGCAGAAAGTGCTCTCGTACCGGAAGATAATATCATTATCGGCAACGTTGCACTATTTGGAGCAACATCCGGCCATCTATTCGTCAACGGACAGGCCGGCGAACGCTTCGCTGTACGTAACTCAGGTGCAACAGCTGTAGTTGAGGGTGTTGGTGACCATGGCTGTGAGTACATGACTGGAGGTCGTGCACTGATCTTAGGGGCAACGGGTCGTAACTTTGCTGCCGGAATGAGCGGTGGTATCGCATGGATCTACGACATTAACGAAGATTTCCGCGAAAACTGTAATCAGGAAATGGTTGATCTGGATCCATTGGAAAGTGAAGACGAAACCGCAATTATCGCTTTGCTGAAACGTCATATTTTGCTTACCAATAGCCGCAGAGCAGATTTCATCCTGCAAAACTGGTCAAGAGAAAAAAATAAATTCATTAAGGTATTCCCTAGAGAATACAAAAATGTCATTCGTCAAAAATTAGTGGAAGCATAATATAGGAAGCACAGATCATGGGAAAAATTACAGGTTTTAAAGAATTTGAGCGCGTGCTTCCGACAAAAGAAGCTGTGGAAGGTCGCGTAAAGCACTTTAAGGAATTCAATAAAGGATATTCAGAGAATGAGCTCAATAAGCAAGCTGCACGCTGTATGGATTGCGGCATTCCATTTTGCCATTCAGGTTGCCCACTGGGCAATGTTATCCCTGAATTTAACGATGCCGTATACGATGGAAAATGGGAAGAGGCCTATCAGATTTTGTCCTCCACCAATAACTTCCCCGAATTTACAGGCAGGATATGTCCGGCACCTTGCGAATCGGCATGTGTATTAGGTATACATAGCAGTCCGATTACTATTGAAGAGATTGAGAAACATATTATTGAGATCGCATTCAAAAAAGGCTATGTCAAAGCACATAAAAGCTATTTAAAAACAGGCAAACGCGTCGCTGTCGTGGGCTCTGGTCCAGCAGGACTAGCGGCTGCCGCTCAGCTCAATAAGGCTGGACACGATGTTATCGTCTTCGAACGTGATGACCAGGTTGGAGGTTTACTCCGCTACGGTATTCCGGATTTTAAATTAGAAAAATCGGTGATCGATCGCCGTGTCAATCTCATGAAAGAATCGGGAATAGAATTCAAGGTTAATACAGAAGTTGGCAAAGATATCAGCTTTTATGAATTAAAAGCTTATGATGCAGTTATATTGGCCACCGGCTCAACCGTTCCTTGGCATATGCAATTGCCGGGACATGAAGCTAAAGGAATACATTTCGCTATAGACTTTTTGACCCAACAGAATAAAGAAGTAAGCGGAATAGCTATCGAACAAGACCGCATCTTGGCAACAGACAAACATGTTGTTGTCATCGGTGACGGTGATACCGGATCAGACTGTATTGGTACATCCAATCGTCATCGTGCAAAAAGTATTACACAGATTGCCCGCAAACCTACACCATCTAAACATCGCCTAAAGAACAATCCTTGGCCGATGGACAAGCTCACATTCGGAACCTCCTCTTCCCAAGAAGAAGGCTGTGAAAGACTTTGGGCTACAGAAACCCAGGAATTTGTCCAAGACGAAAATGGTCATATTAAGGGAGTAAAAATCAAGGAAGTTCAATACGAAGTTGATGAATTTGGAAAAAGAACCCGCTTAGGAGAATCCGAGATCCGTGAAATACCGGCAGACCTCGTATTACTGGCTATTGGTTATCAACATACTGAACATACGCTCTTAGAACAGTTAGGTGTTCGTGTAGATGAAAAGGGAAATATCCTCGCAAATGACAAAGACTACCAAACGACAATTGATAATATCTTCACTGCCGGAGACTGCCGTAAAGGCCAATCGCTTGTTGTTTGGGCCATCTCCGAAGGACGCGAATGTGCTCGAAAAGTCGATGAATACCTAATGGGTTATTCAGAGCTTGAAAGCAAAGACTTCCTGACCACAATAAATGCTTAAAAGTAGGCCGCGCTCAACAGAGAGGTCATACTAATGATACGCCAAGCCACCGTTTAATCTTTAGCAATAAGGACAAAAGCTTGGAAAGTATAAAATCATAAAAAATGTCCGTTGAGAATTCAACGGACATTTTTTATGATCAGTAATTAGTCCCTATTTCAATGGGTCCTTAAGCTTAACAAAATAAATGCTGTTTTTATCTACAGTCTTTATGTAAGGCAATATTTTCGACTCATAGAAACCTTTTCCGGTTACCCCAAAATCATCATCATTACATACCGCAATCAGGGATGGATTAATAACAGCCAAGCCTTCTGCTTTATCATGCGGATACAATTCCTTGATGTCAGTCATTAAATCGGCAACCAACGTTTTATTGACTGGTTTAATATTATATTTAGCCAATGTAGCCGCGTCTTTGAGTTCCTCGACAGTTTTACCGTCAAATAATTTCCCGTTTGCGGTATTATTCGCATCTGAGATATCTGTTGCGCCAGAAAGATCTATTTTATAAATTCTCTTAAATACAGTAGAACGAGTTGCTTCTGTCGCGTATTCCCCATCACGTTCCAAGACAATAAATGTTGAATTGCTCACGGCAGCGATTTCACTCACAGCCTGCAAATCGGTACGCTCCATCATATAGACATATTGTTTCGTGACGCCGCTCGCAATATCCAGCGTAACAATACGGATTGCCAACGAATTTTTAATCGCATCTTTAGATGGATTATACAGTGGAAATTGCATGATTCCGACCAGTGTTTTACCGTCTGGTGTAAGCGTCAATCCTTCCATTCCGCGATTAGGACGACGTTTGGCAAATACCAAAGGCAACTTTTTGCCCGTAGACCAAGGATTAATCCGTTCGATTTCTTTTCCCGAAACGTCAAAGTGAACAATATGTGGTCCATATTCGTCACTGACCCACCAAGTACCATCCGCAGCCCTTGCTAGTCCCTCGGAATCGATTCCATCCTCACTTTTCCCTAGATCTTTACCATCAACCCCCAATGCTTTTTCCCCAGAACCACCCTTTCCTTCAGGATTTGGCAGACCATTCAATTTCACGCCATCTTTATTTTTTAATTCGATAACAGACTCCAATGTCAGCGTATTATCCTTTAACCTAAATTTACCGATCTGTGGTGCAAATGCTGGAGTAGCAAATACTTTGCTATCACTTTCAGTTCCATCAATATTCGGTCCCCGATCAGTTAAAAGATAAAATATGGATTTATCAGTAGGATCTTGAACCATCGATGACCCATAGCCTCCATTATACACTTTTACACCATTAATATCACTTAATACTTTTGGATCTGTTGCTATTGCCTTTTGGGGATAGGTCAATTCCACAATCGGGTCAATAATCTGCGACACATCATCTTTACTACATGAAGCACACAATAGGGCCATCCCCAGTACACTGTATATTTTTTTCATCTGTTCAAATTTTTAAATAATGCTTACTGCTGTTCAGGTTTATTCGAATAACCAAATTTTATTCCTCTAACCTTGCATGCCTGATAAAACAGTACGGTTAATCTAAACGATCTATGCTTGGCCGGCTGTCCGAATACTGATGCAAACATAATTGCCAGATATTAGCCAATCATTAACATAAGTTTAAATAAACTGCATCTATCGCAAAAAGCACCCTATAAAAATTAAATACCCGCGGTTATGGAATTTTGAATTTTCGTGCATCACTAAAAAAATAACAGCTAATTGTGCCGCGAACCATCGATGTATTCACGGACCTCACCTACTAAACATAGAAAGATGAAAAAAATCATAATTGCCCTTTTCATAATTTTGGTATTTTCCAATGTGGATACGAAATCTCAGATCAGAACTACACGCGAAATACCCAGCTTAAAAATTAAAAATGACAATGGCCAGCAAAACAAGGTGATGTTGGCAGATCTCAAAGTAGATGTCGTCATCTTTGGAAATATTGCCAAAACGACGATGACAATGATCTTCGACAATAAGACCAATCGCGATCTCGAGGGCGAACTGACATTCCCTATGCCGGAAGGCGTCTCCGTGAGCGGCTACGCCCTAGATATCAACGGTAAATTACGCCAGGCAGTTCCAGTCGATAAAAATAAAGGTACCGAAGTATTTGAAAGTATAGAAACACGTAGGGTCGATCCAGGACTATTGGAAAAAGTCGAGGGAAATAATTTTCGAACTCGAATTTACCCATTACCAGCGAATGGGAAGCGCACCGTTCAGATCAGCTATTCGGAAAATCTGACAACAGCATCCGATCAGGCTCGTTACTACCATCTACCCTTAAACTATACGTCCCCCATTGAAAATTTCGCCTTGGATATTCATGTCTTTCAGGATACACATAAGCCAGATTTCACAGAAAAACCAGATGGTTCTTTGGCATTCTCACAACAAAATAAAAATTATTCAGCTTCTTTACATAAACAACAGTTTAAATCCCAGCGAAATTTAGCCATTCAACTGCCGACAGACAACAGGGAAACATTAGGTCTATTTCAGGCAAATAATGACAATACCTTTTATTTTCTTGCCAATGCAAGCGTCAACTCCGTAAAACCTGCTGAGAAAAAATGGGGGCACAGCATTGGAATTATATGGGACCGTTCGCTCAGCAGTAAAAATAGAAATATCGAAAAGGAACTCGCGTTATTGGATCTTTTCTTTAAAGAAAACCCCAATATGACTGTTGATCTGGGCTTATTGGACATCCGCTTTGTAAAAGGGCATACGTTTCAGGTAAATCAAGGTAATTGGAATGATCTCAAAAACTACATCAAAGGAATTGATTACGATGGCGGTACAGATTATAGCCAAATAAAGGCCGGTGTAATACAGGCCAGCAATTACCTGCTGTTTAGCGACGGACTTTCTACATTCGGTCAAAGTAAAATGAGCCTTGACAATCCAGTCTATTGCATTACTTCATCCAGTGGATCGGACTATGGTGTCCTAAAACAAATCGCCCAGAAACATATTGGAAAGATGATCAATTTAGTCAATACCTCAATAACTGAAGCGTATCATAATCTAAATACAATAGACCTTATTTACCTTGGGATAAAAGAAAAAAATGATTTTGAGGAAGTTTATCCTCAAAAAGGCGCCCCGATACAAACCAATTTTTCTATCGCAGGCATAGGGAAACGTCCAGGACTGAAGCAGCTCACAGTACTTGTAGGAGATGGGCAGCAAGCACCACAAGAAATTAGTATAGCGCTGCAACCTGACCATGGTGAAATTGATCTACAGCAAATCTGGGCACAAAAGAAAATTGAAGCGCTGGATCTTCAGTACGAAGACAATCGTGAAGAAATTGAAACCCTTGGTAAACAGTTCGGTATTGTTACCCGAAATACCAGCTTAATTGTACTGGAAACTGCAGAAGATTACATACGTTATGCAATAACTCCACCTGCCGAATTGCTTTCCGAATTTAATCGGCTCATAAAAGAAGAACGTATAGCAAAGGAAGAACGTGTAGCAGACTTGTTGGATCAGGCTCAAGACATTACCAAACAGCTTCGGTCCTGGTGGAATACCGATTTTCAGCAAAAAAAGAAATATCCAGAGCGTAAAAAATTGATTCGAATTCCAGAACCTGCCGTTGCTGAAGAGATGGCTACCGGTGTTGCTCCAGTTACACCCAGTCCGTCGCGTCCCGCAGCTAGTCCTGCAGCTCCTACACTAGTCTTAGAATCGCGTTCATCTGACGGAACCTCAGCGAAAAGCATCTCGGCAACCGGCAATGCAAGCACTGCCCATGCAACAACCGGCGAACTGGCGAGGGCGGCCGCATCTGAGGACGTTCTTCAGGAATTCGCTGTTTTTCAATCCTTAGAAGGACGTGTAGCTGGCCTACAAACGCCAAGCACCATGAACAACATACGTGGAAAAATCAGCATCCCCGAAATTAAAGAAGACCAAGCTTATTTACAGGACCTTATTCAATCCAAAGATCCTTACAAAAGCTATCTCCAACTTCGGAATCAGTATATGGGAACGCCAACTTTTTATTTTGATGTCGCAAACTTCTTTTTCAAAAGAGGAGATCGAGACAAAGCCTTACTCATCTTAAGTGCACTCGCAGACTTACAAATTGAAAATGCAGATCTCTACAAAACCATCTCCTATAAGTTACGGGAATGGGGAGATTACGACAATGCACTGTTCATTACAGCTAAGGTATTAAAATGGCGTCCAATGGATCCACAAAGCCACCGTGATTATGCCCTTGCATTACAAGACAAAGGTATGTTCAAGGAAGCACTAGAACAATTATATGGGATTTTGACCCAGAGCTACTCCCCGGAAGCTGCCGACCGCGATGACGGTATTGAAGAAACATTGGTTATGGAAATCAATAATCTCATTAAGACAAACAAATCGGCAGGCTCTACCCTAGGAGTGGACAAAAAATTGATTGCAGACCTACCGGTTGACATTCGAGTTGTCATCAACTGGAATTCACAAAACACGGATATCGACCTTTGGGTAACTGATCCAAATCAAGAAAAATGCTTTTATAGTAATCCTGCCACAGCCATTGGAGGAAGGCTCAGCAATGACTTTACTGGCGGCTATGGCCCTGAACAGTTTTTATTGAAAAAAGCATTGAAGGGAAAATACAAAATTGAAGTTGATTTCTTTAACGATGGTTCCCTGACCCTTGCAGGTCCAGCAGCGGTCATGGCTGAAATATATACCTACTATAGCAGTGGAAAGCAGGAACGAAAAATTGTTACGATCTATCTGGACCGCAATAAAGAACGCAGTGTGGGGATTGGCGAGTTTTCATTTCAATAACCTATAGTCAACGAAGTAGGCAAGCCAGTCATTTGACTTGCCTATTTTGTTTAATGCAATTTCCGGACGATAAGATCTTTTTGTCTATTTTCCAATTTGGTCTTTACATAAGGGTAAGTGAATACAGCCCCCAGAACAATACAGGCTCCAAGATAAAAGCCGCCGCTCATGGTCTCCTTCTGTCCAAAGATCAACATCGCCAATAGAATACCGTAAACAGGCTCCAGGTTGGTTGTCAGCGCAACGGTAAAGGCTGACAACTCCTTCATGACGGCAACGCCCATGACATAGGCCACAGCAGTACAAACAACCCCTAACAACAAAAGATAGATTAAATCTTGCTGTCCCAAGCGCATTTCAGCATTGAACTCTCCTGTAAACAACATCAATATACTGATCCAGAAGCATGCTCCCATCATCTCATAGAACGTAATCAGGGTTGGGCTCGATTTTTTAACCATACGCGCGTTGGCGATTGAAAATATACTCGCGCAAAACGCACACCCAAGTCCCGCCAACAGACCAATGAGGTAATGTGTTTCAAAAGAAAAGATGGTATAAATACCGATAATAATTACCATACCAACAACAATATCCAACAGCGCAATGCGCTTTTTATTCACAATAGGCTCCAATATTGCCGTAAATAAAGTCACAGAGGATAGCGTAACCAATGTCACTGATACCGTAGATACTTTGATCGAATAAAAAAATAATACCCAATGCAGTCCAACAACAGCCCCCACCATAAAAAATTGAAGAAATTGTTTCCGCGAAACTACAATCGATTGTTTGGTTAGCAAGAAATAGATCAACAGCGCGATAGACGCTATGGCAACACGATACCACACTAAATGAAGAGCAGATACGGAAATCAAGCTACCCAAAATTCCGGTAAATCCCCAAATAAGTATTGTTAAATGCAGAATTAGAATATTCCGATTTAATTTAATTTTAGTCATATTCGCTAGAATAGATGTATATAGAAATGATGAGCAATACCTATTATTTCCCTTTATAAGGCAAGCTCACTGATTTATTGAAAACTGAACAAAAAATTATTTTGGCGCTTTTATCGCCAGGTATATTGCTACGATTAAGAAGGTAACATTCGGAATTAATACGGCTATCAACGGTGGCAGTCCCCCTTTCAAAGAAAACATGTTTGCAAACTGTATAAAGACGATGTACGTAAAACTTAGCGCGATACCGATACCAAGACTCAATCCTATTCCCCCACGCACTTTCTTGGATGACAGAGCCACGCCCATCAAGGTCAGTACAAAAGCTGAAAATGGATACACATAACGTTTGTATTTCTCAAGTAATAAATCGTTCATGACTCCGGTTCCTCTGATCTCCTCCTTATGGATACGAATATTTAATTCGCGTGTATCCATGGCTGTAAACATATTATCACGTACCTCAAAATCCGAAGGTTTCATATCCAAGGTTGTGTCTTTAACGGCACCTTTGTCCATGCGTTCATGTAGTCCATTGATAATACGATTGGTATACCCTTCGATCTTCCACTTTGTGGCCACCGAGTCCCAGGTAATACGGTCGGCCATCATTTTTTCCTTGAGGGTATCCCCTTTAAAAATTTCAAGGACAAAGCCGTATCCAGTTTTGGTTGTATTATCAAAATTATCTATATAAACATAGCTGTTTTTGTCCAACTGCATGTGGGTAGAAACCCTCGAGTTGTCTTTGGGTGGTTTTACATAGATATTTTCAAAATCAACCTTCATCTTATTGGTATTTGGAATAATAAAAATATTGAATACCAGAGAAACGATAAAGATTAAAGTTGCAGCGATCATGTAAGGACGAAGCAAACGGTTGAAGCTATACCCGGCGCTTAGAATCGGGACAATTTCAGTTTGGTCCGCCATCTTCGATGTAAAGAAAATAACCGCAATAAAGTTGATCAGCGGACAAAGAAAATTTAGGTAAAAAGGAATAAATCCAGCATAATACTCAAAAATAATCTTATCGAGAGGAGCATGATATTTTAAAAAATCATCCAATCGTTCGGACACGTCAAAAACCACCATGACAACAGTAAATATGGCCATAGTGAATAAAAAAGTACTTAGATACTTTTTGATAATGTAACGATCGATTAACGACAGCATTTTTTAGTTGAGCTTTAGTTCTACAAACGTTGATCCAATATTTTCACCATTTTGTTTTTCCAATCGTAGAACGTTCCATCAATGATTCGCTCCCTAGCCTGATTAACCAACCAAAGGTAAAAATGTAAATTATGTAAAGAAGCAATTTGTGCCCCAAGAATTTCCTGCGACTTAATCAAATGCCTTAGATAAGCCTTCGAATAAAATTGATCCGCATGCAGATCACTCTCCGCTTCTATTGGAGAAAAATCGTCTTTCCACTTTTCATTTTTGATATTGATAATACCATTTTGTGTGAAAAGCATGCCATTTCTAGCATTACGGGTTGGCATAACGCAATCGAACATATCCACCCCTAAGGCAATATTTTCAAGAATATTTACCGGTGTTCCCACCCCCATGAGATAACGTGGCTTGTCATGTGGTAAGATATCACAGACAACTTCGGTCATAGCATACATTTCTTCCGCAGGCTCGCCTACCGATAATCCACCAATCGCATTTCCTTCGCGGTTAAACGAAGCAATAGTCTCCGCAGATTTTATCCTCAAATCTTTGTAAACAGATCCTTGAACGATGGGAAACAAAGTCTGATCATATCCATAAAGTGGATCTGTGCTATCGAAACGATCCACACAACGTTTCAGCCAACGATGGGTCATATCCAAAGAACGACGTGCATACCCATAATCACATGGATAAGGCGTACACTCATCAAATGCCATAATGATGTCTGCACCGATAATACGCTGCGTATCCATTACATTTTCCGGTGTAAATAGATGTTTTGATCCATCGATATGGGAACGAAAGGTAACCCCTTCTTCTTTGATCTTACGTACTTCCGTCAACGAATACACCTGATAACCACCAGAATCCGTTAAAATAGGTCGATCCCAACCATTAAATTTATGCAATCCGCCCGCCTTATTCAATACATTCAACCCTGGACGTAAATAGAGGTGGTACGTATTACCCAGAATAATCTGTGCTTCAATATCGTTCTTCAATTCATGTTGATGAATTGCTTTCACTGTACCTGCCGTACCAACAGGCATAAAAATAGGTGTTTGAATGGGACCGTGTGCAGTTTCGACAACACCTGCACGTGCTTTTGACAACTTATCTTGTGCTTGTAGCGTAAATTTCATTAATATTTTTCCTCTGAGACTATTTCTATTTTAAAGGATGATTTGCCATGGATATGGCGCTATCGGCAATTTGAGTAAAAAAAATTAAAAACTCATTTTCAACTAGTTGAAACTTAAAAAGTCGTTATAGCTTTCCTAATTTCCACCCAAGCTCGGATTCATCCCTAGAATACGTTGCAAAAATACTATAAAAAGATTTGCAAACAGGATGTTTCAAAAATAAATTATCATTTTTCCCCTATAAAAAAGTTGCGGAAAGCACTTATCTTTGTGAGCTATGCTTGACCTTCACGTATTTTTGGCCAATCTTCCATATATTGCTTTCGGAGTATTGGGTCTTTTCCTATTGATACAATTGTACTACATCTTATTTGTATATAGTAAATTGACTAGTTATCAACTTGAACCTGTACAAGAAGGAACTGAATTCCCACCGCTATCCGTTATTATTTGTGCACACAATGAACAGGATAATATTCCTGAATTCCTCCCAAGTATACTGAATCAAGACTATCCCAATTTTGAAGTAATTGTTGTCAATGACTTCTCGACAGACAATACGCCTTGGATATTGCATGAGTTTGAAGCAAAATATCCCCATTTAAAAATTGTGGATATCAAAGAGCATATTCGCTTGAAACATGGTAAAAAGTTTGCAGTCAGTATGGGGATCAAAGCATCAAAGCACCAGACACTGGTGTTTACCGATGCGGATTGTGCGCCACAATCTGATCAATGGCTCAAAGAAATTGCAGCAGCTTTCAGACCAGAAACAGAAATTGTACTGGGCTATTCTCCCTATTTTAAGAAAAAAAGCTTACTAAATTTATTGATTCGATTTGAAACCAGCCATACCGCCATGAGTTACTTCTCCTATGCATTAAAGGGAGATGCCTATATGGGAGTAGGGCGTAACATGGCTTACAAAAAAGACCTTTTCTTTCGTAACAAAGGATTCGCTGCCCATATGCATATTAAATCGGGCGATGATGATCTTTTTGTCAACCAAAATGCAAATCCGACCAACGTTAATATTGCACTGGCAGCCGAATCCATTGTCTATTCAGAACCCAAAGCGACCTGGAAGAGCTATTACAAGCAAAAAGCAAGACACTCAGGCGCCTCTACTATTTACAAAAAGCGACATCAGCGCATGCTGGGCACCCAGCTGGTATCGGCAGTCTGCTTTTACATAGCACTTATCGCAACAGCAATTGCCTTTCCAATGTACTGGTATGTTCCTGTTACAGCCTACCTCCTAAGGCTAATTGCACAATGGATAATATTTGCCAACATCTATAAAAAACTAGAAGTAAAGGAACTGATTTGGTGGCTGCCTTTGGTAGACTTCATCTACTATTTCTATATTTGCATCAATGGCATCTTCAGCAGAAAAAAGAAAAAAATAAGCTGGAAATAATTTACTTTTAAAATACGAAGCTTTGAATCCAACAGTTGATATCATCTATAACTATTTTCCAAAATTAACGGATATTCAAAAAGAACAGTTTGCAAAACTTGCCGACCTCTATACATTTTGGAATAGCCAAATCAATGTCATTTCGCGTAAAGACATCGATAGCCTCTACCTGCACCATGTGTTACACTCGCTAGGTATTGCCAAATTTGTCCAAGAGCTCGCGCCAGGAACACAAATTTTGGATGTGGGGACCGGAGGAGGCTTTCCAGGTATCCCAATGGCCATTATGTTTCCTGAAGTCAAATTCCATTTGGTCGATTCTATCGGCAAAAAAATTAAGGTCGTACGTGAAGTTGCAGCTGGACTCGGTCTCCAGAATGTTGAAGCAGATCATATTCGCGCAGAACAACTCGACGACAAATATGATTTTGTCATATCACGTGCCGTGACAAGACTTGGCGAATTTACGCCGTGGATACAGAATAAATTCGCAAAAAAAGATAAAAACGGGATTCCTAATGGAATTCTTTACTTGAAAGGCGGAGATCTCACCGAAGAGATCAAAGAATCTAAGCTCAAAGCAGAATTACACCCGCTTTCAGATTACTTTAAAGAAGATTTCTTTGATACAAAATATCTGGTCTACGTACCGATGTAATTAAAGTTTGGCATTACCCATAGGAAACTGAAGTCGCCTATGGATAATGTCTACAGAATCGAGGTAGTTTGTTAAACACTTATGGATATAAGCAATCTTCTCATAACGATCATTCTCACGAAGCCATTTTAAGGAAGGCTCATAATATATCCTAAATTTACGCAACGAATCTCCCGACAACTTACTGTATTCCTGTGTCAATGGATACCATTCCTCGCGAATCAGATCCTGCTGATATTCTTTTTCAAACTGACGCTGAAGCTTTCTCGAATTTCGTCCCTTTCGACTGAATTTATTGTAAAGCTTGTTCAGATTGACAGCAATTCCCCCTGGTGAGGCAAGGTCACCATATTTTTCGTATCGCCCCAGAAAAAGATCGACTTATACTCCCCCTTTTTTTCTTCCCATTTATCCCCCGCTGATTTGCGTTTGATCGAAACAGTATCCAAACGTAAAGTATCTTTTGGACTTCCTTTTTTCCCAATGGTATCCTCATGGTAATATTCCGCTGGATAGGCAAAAAGTCCCGGCCGATAAAATGAAAAGTAGACACAGAAAAACAATAAAGATAGAAAGCCAATACGTACCATATTTATAATTGATAAACTAAAATAACCAACTATAAATAAAGTTAAAAAGGCTTTAACTATCTTTAACTAAAACAAGCTAAAGACCTAACTCTTTTTTAATTTCTAGGCCAATTAGATTAATTTCCTCATCCATACCGAACATAGGAAGCTCCGTTTCTGGATTCAGTTTCAGCCAGTTTGTATCATTGTCTTTAATAATCTTTACGTATTCTACGCCATCTTTAAAAATAACATATGTATCTTCTTCCTCAGGGAAAACAGAATAAACTACATCCCCCAATTCGATATCAAAAGGTTCTTTCATTTCCATAGTTAAAATATCATTAATCAATCAAAGTTACCAATTCCTCCTCTTTCTTTCTAAAATAGGCCAACATTTCGTCTCATAGTGTATCATCCAGGCCATAGGAATTCTGCTGGATTCAACAGCAATACATAAGCTTTTCAACAAAGAGCATATATCTGCTCAATGGGGTTGGCTGATTCTATTAAAACTACAGCGTCCGAGAGCAATTCTAACAAAAAGTACGACAGCTAGTTATATTTTTCTTATCTTTAAATAAACCCAATTATGAAACTAATTTATCCCATAGCTTTGACAAAAATCAAGGGCATTGGCCCTAGAACAGCGCGTAACATCCTTGAAAAAGGTTACAAGTTAGCAGACTTGTTCACCTATTCAAAAAAAGATTTGATGCAAGTCCTTGGGATACGAGAGTCGATAGCAGAAGCAATATCCAATAAAAGTTATATGCCAGCCTGCGAAAAAGAACTCGCCTTTATAGAAAAACACCAAATACAAGCACTGTTTTTGGAAGACGAAAATTATCCCCATCGGCTTCGGCAATGTGAAGATGCCCCTATCGTTTTATATTATAAGGGAAATCAGCCCCTTAACAAAACAAAGGTAATTAGTATCGTTGGCACAAGGCATGCCACCCACTATGGTCAGAAAATATGTGAAGATTTGCTGGAGGCGATGCATGAATCCAAAGACACCTTAATCGTTAGTGGTCTCGCATATGGAATTGACGCACTAGCACATCGCAATGCGCTAAAAAATAATCTGTCTACCGTTGCCGTACTTGGACATGGCTTAGATCGAATCTATCCAAATTCCCATCGTGAGCTTGCCGCAAGAATGGTAGACCATGGCGGTCTACTGACGGAGTTCACATCCAACACTTTACCCGAACGCAGTAACTTCCCCATGCGTAATCGCATCATAGCAGGAATGGCAGATGTCACCATTGTCGTGGAGGCGGCCATTAAAGGTGGTGCTTTAATTACTGCAGAAATAGCCAACAGCTACAACCGTGATGTATGTGCCTTCCCCGGCTCCATTTATGAAAAAAGTTCCGAAGGCACCAACTACCTCATCAAAACCAACCGTGCTCATATGATTCGAGGGCTTCAGGATCTCGAATACCTCATGAATTGGGAAATCAGCACAAAAACCGTTGACCAACAGCTTAGCCTTCCGTTAACGCTGACGAAAGACCAGCAACTCCTTTTCACACTCATTCAGCAAAAAGGACAATTAGAAATAGACCACATGATTGAACTTACAAAATGGCCACAAAGTAAATTGGCACTGATCCTATTGGAGCTCGAAATGCAGTCATTCATTCACGCCCTGCCCGGTAAACGATATAGAACAGTCGGACTGGCCGAAGTTCAAAAAAATTAAATCTTGTCAAAGGACCAAGGCCCCTCGCATTCTAATGGCCCCTCTGTGGTAAAATAGCATATGCTACCTCTAAAATAAGTGAACTAAACCATAAACCAACAACAAAAACCAACAATTAATGAACGAAAACAATACAAAAAGTATCTGGAAAGTCATCGGAGCATCTTCCATGGGAACACTGATTGAATGGTACGACTTTTTTATCTTTGGCAGCCTTTCCATTGTCATCTCCACTAAATTTTTTCCTGCAGACAATCCAACTGCGGCTTTTCTTTCCACCCTAGCTACATTTGCTGCAGGATTTGTTGTCCGGCCATTTGGCGCCCTATTTTTTGGGCGACTAGGTGATATTATCGGTCGAAAATATACATTTATGGTTACTTTAATGCTCATGGGCGGAGCAACATTTCTCATAGGTTGTATCCCCAGCTATGCGAGTATTGGGTTTTGGGCCCCGCTGCTGGTGCTGATCCTTCGTCTCTTGCAAGGTCTTGCCCTAGGAGGAGAATATGGCGGTGCGGCAACTTACGTCGCCGAACATGCCCCATTGGGCCAGCGGGGCTATTGGACATCATGGATACAAACAACTGCTACTTTTGGCCTTTTTATATCACTCGTTGTCATCCTCCTGACCAAAGGATTTCTCAGCGAATCACAATTTGATTCTTGGGGATGGCGGGTTCCCTTCCTCCTATCTTTAGTCATGGTATACGTTTCCTATCTTATTCGTAAGAAGATGAAGGAATCACCCGAATTTAGCAAGGCCAAAGCGGAAGGAAAAACAAGTGCAAATCCACTAAAAGAAAGCTTTGGCAACCGCTATAACCTCAAATTTGTCCTGCTCGCACTTTTTGGCGCAGCCATGGGACAGGGCGTTGTTTGGTATACCGGACAGTTTTACTCGATGAGTTTCATGAAGACGGTCATGCATCTTCAATCTGACCAGGCCGATACGATTCTTGGTATCGCATTACTTTTGGGAACTCCTTTTTTTGTCGTATTTGGGTGGCTTAGTGACAAAGTTGGACGAAAATGGATCATGCTCGGTGGGATGTTACTTGCCGTATTGACTTATCGACCTATATACGAATCCATGTACCAACTGTCCAATGCAGAACAGAAAGTCAAGGTGAACGAAACAACGGAGGCCCCCAGCGGGCCGCAATCAACGGAAACTATTTCGATCACCAAGACTCAATATGAGGACCAGACAGAAGTTACAAGAACCAGCATGATACATCAGTCAGGAAAACTCAAGGGACAGCCAATGACCAAAACCACAGTCCATCTTGCAGGGAAGAACTATATGCTGCTCGTCCTGCTGATCTTTATACAAGTGATTTATATTACAATGGTGTACGGGCCCATTGCGGCATTTCTTGTTGAACTATTTCCTGTAAAGATCCGCTACACCTCCATGTCCTTGCCCTATCATGTTGGAAATGGAATATTCGGCGGGCTCCTACCAGCTGTATCGACGTACTTAACGACAAATGCCGAAGCATCCGCTACTCCGCAATTCTATCTTGCAGGTTTATGGTACCCTATTATCATTGCCATTGTATGTTTTATCATTGGCAGTATCTATATCAACAACAAATCAACTCCCCCAACACATGAATAATCTCAAAAAATTCCTCGGCATAATTTGGATCGTTTTAGCATTGTTTACTGCCTATTTCTCCATTTTTGAACTGGCCCTGCCAAAGATTTCAACGGGACATCAGGAAGATCTGGTATTTGGTATCATTATCCTGTGCATTTTAACTCCCATAATCTCCATAGGACTCGGCTTATTTGGCTATTATTCCCTATTGGGCGAATACAATCAAGAAAAAATGTAGTCCAAAAAATGAGATCGATTTTGAATAAGGGAAACTAGACTATTCAGCCTATTCAAAGTCGATCTCCTATACACTAGATTATACTACTTCCGACGTTTTCAAAAGAACAATTACAACCAATGGACTTCGTCAAGCACTTATTTTACACCATTTTTAGCGGATTTACACGGATACCCACTATTTTCCATCATAAAAAAGCGCTAAGAGCAGCTCCTAAATATAATTTATTGCAATGATAATCAGCAGCATAAGATAAAATAGCATTTTTTCTTTCCTAAAACTGTTTTTTTTTCTACTTTTGTGGCGGGTAAGTCTTCTACGACCAGCTCCCATTGACTCCCCCAGGTTGGGAACAAAGCAAGGGTATTTGGTTGAGCGGTGCGATAGGAGTAGCTTACCCTTTTTTTATGCCCATTTTTTTGACTAATCCTCCGGTCCAAAATTCAATTCTAACCTAATAATCAGCTAAATATCTTATATATCCCAATTGTTACCCGCATTTCCCCTATTTATAGAAGCCCTGCTACACAAGGAGTTTTAATCGCTTGGCATGTACATTCAACACAATTATAATTGTATATAAAAGCAAATTTATATAAGTTTGTAATCGAATAAGAACTATCGTATGAGTTGGTTTAAAAGAGAAAAAGCTGGTATTAGCACAGCTACCGCTAATAAAAAAGAAGCACCTGATGGTATGTGGAACAAATGTCCCACATGTAAAAAACCATTGTTGCATCTTGAACAAGTAGAAAACGACTATGTTTGTCAATATTGTGGCCACCACTTAAGAATTGGCTCCAAAGAATATTTTTCAATTTTATTTGACAATAACGAATTTACAGAACTATTCCCTAATCTAAATTCTGGTGATCCATTAGAATTTTTCGATTCAAAGCCATACCCTGAACGTTTAAAGGAAAGTCAAGCCAAAACAGGCCTGAAAGATGCTTTACGTTCTGGCCATGGAAAAATGAATGGTCAAGACATTGTTATTGCTTGTATGGACTTTAGTTTCATCGGCGGATCAATGGGATCTGTCGTTGGTGAAAAAATCGCACGTTCAATAGATTACTGTATTGAGCATAAAATTCCATTTATGCTAATCTCCAAATCAGGAGGTGCACGTATGATGGAAGCCGCATTTTCATTGATGCAAATGGCTAAAACTTCGGCTAAATTAGCATTATTGGCAAAGGCAGGACTTCCTTACGTTTGTTTATTGACAGACCCTACCACAGGAGGAGTTACAGCATCTTACGCAATGTTAGGTGATGTGAATATCGCAGAACCGGGAGCATTAATCGGATTTGCAGGACCACGTGTCATTAAAGAAACAATCAAAAAGGATCTTCCAAAAGGATTCCAGACTTCAGAATTTGTTCTTGAGCATGGATTTTTGGATTTCATTGTCGACCGTAGACAGTTAAAAAACAAAGTAGCTACTTATCTTAAATTAGTGGGATAATCATCCTCAAAATAAAAAAGAAAGCGGTGCCAAGAATACTCTTGGCACCGCTTTCTTTTCTGAAGGTATCTCTTTTATCCGCTAGAAAGCGGCTTCAATTCAGCTCATAACTGTTGAGCCTGTGACCTTATGAGGCTTTTATGGCAGGGTTGAATAGACCATTCTTTTAAAGATATCGCCAAAAAGCCCATATTTTTCTTTTGGACAAATAATCTGTTTCGCCCTCCCTGTCATACGCTTCCCGCTCGAAAGAAATACGCCGGTAAGCTTTATCAAAATCTCTAAATTGAATAAAATGAACGGCAAATTCTATGAGATACCATACATAGAAAAAGAGAATACCTAATTCAAGCGCCTGTCGCAAATGTATACGCTCATGACGAATCAAGTCGTCCTGCTGTTTAAAAAAGGTACTTTTCAGAAAGATAAAAGGATAAATAGTAATTGCATTGGCTTTTCCAAAAGAGAAGAAATTCGTCCAAAATTTGCTAACTATAATCATATAGGATGTCAAGACCGTTTTCAAACTAGTCAAACTTAGAAAAATTTACCTTTATACACAATTATTATTGGCTTCTCAGAATTGTACGATACCCCTCCCGGTCAGTACCTGATCAGATAAGAGATCGCAAAAATTTCTTTTTGAATTGGAATTTTTATTAAGTTTGCTATAGATTAATCGTGAAGATATGCCGTACAAAGAGCGTGAAATAAATAAATTGTATTATACAATGGGAGAAGTTACAGAAATGTTTGATGTAAATGCGTCCCAAATACGTTTTTATGAGCGTGAATTTGACATTCTACAACCTAAGAAAAACAAAAAAGGCAATCGCTTATTTACGCAAGAAGATATTGCCAATTTAAAGATCATCTTCAATTTGGTTAAAGATAAAGGTTATACACTACAGGGTGCACGTGATTACCTGCGTGACAACAAATCTGAGGCAAAAGAAAATCAACGTGTTGTAGATTCATTGGAGCGGTTGAAGAACTTTCTGCTTGAAGTTCGTGATTCACTATAGTACCTGTGAACTTGTTTTTAAAACTCCTGCAATAGGAAACTTTCCATCGTTTTGACCAACTTCTTCCCGTCTATCCGAGAGGGAAATTCGTTCGATTATAGAACAAATAAGATAACGAGCTGACACATTTTACAGCTGAAAATCATATATTTATTTTAATATCAGTAATAGCGTTATTTTATAAATATAGCCATGAAAGCCCCCCATCACCATCCATACCCACGCCCTGATCTTACAGACCTATTTACAGGACCTTTATCAACAATATATTAGCAACAACAGATAATAGCAAAACGACCATGCAGACAGCATCTATTTTTCAAAACGTCACATTTCAGGACAAAAAACCCAAAATGGACCTCCTGCTAGAAACAAATGGCAGCAAAGAATATCGCTTGGCTTTTGCAGAAGGGCAATATCTAAAGGAGCATAAAACAGCTGCATCAATTATTGTAGAAATTGTCGAAGGCAATATTGATTTTGGCGTTAACGGAAGCAAAATCAGTCTAACAAAAGGCATGTTAGTAACATTAGAGCCGAATGTACCGCACGATCTCTTTGCCATTACCCAAAGTATCGTCCGGCTGTCTATTCATAAAAAAGACTAAAGAAGAGTCTGGGTGACTTAACGATCTTTGAGTTCAATAACCTCCAGGTTCTCAATTTTATCTTTATTGATCTCAAACCGCATTAATGTCCTTACTTTGTGCCAGCCCTGCTTACCTGCTGCCCCAGGGTTGAGATGGAGACAATGGATCTTGGGGTCGAAGATAACCTTTAGGATATGTGAATGTCCAGTGATAAATAATTTAGGTGGATTTTTCATCAATTCCCCTTTTATGCGTGCGGCATATTTCCCTGGATAACCACCAATATGTGTCATAAAGACGTCCACTTCCTCACACCTAAACCTCAAATCTTCTGGAAATTGTAAACGAATTTCTTGACCATCAATGTTTCCGTATACTCCGCGAAGTGGTTTAAAAGCTGCTAACCGATCCGCAACATCAGGATCACCAAAATCGCCCACATGCCATATCTCGTCGCAGGCTGCAAAATGAGTAAATACAGCTTCATCTAAAAAAGAATGTGTATCTGAGAGTAATCCGATCTTTGTCATCACTTAAAAAGCTAAAAAATAAGGTGCCAAGGCATTTCGATAAGCTTCTGAATAAATACCCTTGGCGGCATAAATAACAAACGTACGTTGAGCGAGCCGTTCGACACGTAAGCGTTCAAAGGTAACGATTTTCCGAATGGCCGATTCCCCTTCAAAAGAGCTTATTTGCACTTCATTGGAACAATATAATCCCCTTTCCGCTGAAATTTTAGTCAACGTTTCCGCTAATGCTGTTGGAACGATCAGCACTAATTTTCCCCGATCCGATAAGCGTAAAGCGGCGAAATCAAGCAGTTCAGCAAAAAAATCCAGATCGGTATGACGCGCCAGCTTTTTGCGTTCATCCGGATTATGTAAGGAATCTGTATAAAAAGGTGGATTTGATACGATCAGATCGTAATGCCCTTGTACATCCATTTGTTGAAAGGAGGAAGCATGCAGCACTAAACGTTCCTGGAAAATGGAATTACGGAAGTTTCTGTCAGCCATCGCAGCAGCCAAAGGGTCAATTTCGACAGCCTCTACCCTGCTGTCTACGAGCCGTTGAGCCAACATCAATGCAATGACTCCCGTACCTGTACCTACGTCCAGTACACGATCCACAACTTCTACTTCCAGCAAGGAAGCCAGCAGTACGCCATCTGTGTTAATTTTCATTGCACAGTCAGACTGATCAACCTCAAACTGTTTAAACCGAAATATCGACGCCATACGTCAAAGATAAAACTTTTAGAACCTTTGGTACAAACAAACCAGTGTATCCTGCAATTTATTTGCTAATTTAGTCAGCAACAAATCTATATAAGCCATGAATATCCGTCAGCTTGCTCTAATAATATTGATCATCATTGGTGTGCTTCCTACAAAACTATTGCATGCACAAGAGAATTGTGACCGGCATACAGCTGAAATACTTCCCTTATTGACAAAAACATTGAACAACAATGACTTTGACAAAATTGATCCTTTACTCAATAGTATACAAGCTAGCTGTGGTACCAACGAGTTTGTACAGCGTTTACGTATTCTTATATACATCATTGAAAAAAAGAATACCACAACAGAGATCAAACATTATATAGACAATCAATTCGATAAAAATTTTCTACAAAGACTGGATGCGGCAGACCAGGACGATTTTTCAACACAATACGAACAGCATAAGGAAAAATACAATTTCGTGCCATTAAGGCATCCCCTGGACGGCTTGATAAAAGTAAGAGCCAAAGCCCTGCTTGCTTCCGATAGTTATACGTTAACCGATCAGGAAAAAGATATTTTACAGCTTTTTTCAGATACTGAAGTTGCCAGTGCCGTACAAGACCGACAAGCTAACGAACAAGATAATCAACAGCGGTTTCCAACCCCCAAAGTGTACAGAGATAGACAGAAAGCCAAAATGGGCTATGTTCCTTCAATCGGCGTAGTCACCCCGCTAGGCGGAGCCAACAAAATTTTCGGAACCAACATAAACTTTGGATTTATGCTGATGAGCTCGCTGGAAAGAAAATTTATTTTCGAAGGTGGCTTCAAGGTACGCATCAACTCAAACGACCGCAATATTGATTACAATTACGAGGGCTCCAATGTTTCGGTCAATTCTTCAGCGACCGCATTTATGGGCGGTACTGTAGGTTACAAAGTTTTTGACAACGACAAATTTATACTGATTCCAAAAGGTATCCTTGGCATAGATATTACAGATACCGGCATCACAGAAAGCGCTTATTCTTCCGGTTATTATGATCCGGATGGTTATTATTATGATGGTGGATACACCGATCGTATGGTAACCATCAATAATGTGCACTTAGGACTTGGTCTCGCATCCCTATTTCGCATGAAAAACCAAAAGTACATCGGTTTCGAACTCGGCTATCATTACACGCCTTATGATGCAAGCAGTAAGGTATTGATCCCGATACAGGCAAATTACGGAAGCTTGGAGCTATTCTTCAGGTTTTAAACAAATAGCCTTCAAAAACCTGATGACTTCGCTGACACCAACAGGAACAAAAGCGAGCCGAAGGTTCTTTCTGGCCAATAAGATCAGACACTTTCAGAAAAAAAATACGCCAGATGATGTTTGTATTAAAAAACATCATCTGGCGTATGTAAATCGAAAAAACAAATTCCGCTTGAGAGCAAGTGTCCAAGCCCAAAGGAAGATTTAATTCTTTAAAAGGCGTTGTATCTCATCCAATTTCATTAATGCTTCAACCGGAGTAAGCGAATTAACATCCAGATTATTCAGCATATCCCTGATCTTATTCAAGACAGGATCATCAATAGAAAACATCTGCAATTGGTAGGCCTGTTTTTGGATTTTGCGCATGCTATCTTTAATCTGCTCACCACCTGTGCGCTCCTGCTCCAGCCTTTTCAAGATTTGGTTAGCCCGATTAAGCAACTTTTGCGGCATTCCAGCGAGCTTTGCCACATGGATTCCGAAACTATGCTCTGATCCTCCTGGAACAAGTTTACGCAAGAAAATAACTTTGTTATTAACCTCCTTCACCGTTACATTATAGTTTTTTATACGATCCAGCGAAGTAGTCAGCTCGTTTAATTCATGGTAATGCGTGGCAAACAAGGTTTTTGCCTTAGCAGCAGGATGATTATGTAAAAACTCGGCAATAGCCCAAGCAATAGAAATACCGTCATAAGTGCTTGTACCACGACCGATTTCATCCAAAAGAATAAGACTGCGGTCCGATAGATTATTCATGATGCTCGCGGTTTCATTCATCTCCACCATAAACGTAGATTCACCTGAAGAAAGATTGTCCGAAGCACCTACACGGGTGAAAATTTTGTCAACCAGGCCAATCTTAGCCTCTTTTGCTGGAACGAAGCAACCAATTTGCGCCATTAGCACGATCAATCCAGTCTGACGGAGCAACGCCGATTTACCCGCCATGTTAGGGCCCGTAATAATAATAATCTGCTGTGTTTTCGGATCTAAAAAAGTATCATTGGTAATATAATCCTCACCTATTGGCAGGTTTCTTTCAATGACAGGGTGTCTTCCACCTTTAATATCCAAAATCTTGCTCTCGCTGACTTCGGGTTTTACATAATAGTTTTTCTCCGCTACAACAGCAAAGTTAAGCAGTACATCCAACTTAGCTATGAGCTGGGCGTTGAGCTGAATAGGTTTAATGTATTCTGCAATGGCAACCAATAGCTCAGCATATAATCTATTCTCAAGCGCTTGGATCTTCTCCTCAGCACCGAGAATCTGTTCTTCATATTCTTTAAGTTCCTCCGTAACGTAACGTTCTGCATTCACCAGTGTCTGTTTACGGATCCACGTCGTCGGAACCTTATCTTTGTGTGTATTAGTGACCTCCAGATAATAACCGAAAACATTATTGAACGCTATTTTTAAAGAAGGAATCCCTGTGAGTTCCGCTTCCCTTTTTTGGATCTCAAGCAGATAATCTTTGCCACCAAAAGCGATCTTGCGCAATCGATCCAATTCAGGGTCCACCCCTTCCGCGATTACACTCCCTTTATTGATTGCGACAGGAGGTTCCGCCTGAACCTGTTCCTCTATTTTTTCACGTATAACAGCACAAGCATCTAACTGATCTGAGATTGTCCGAAGAGCATCAGCATCTTTACGATCTGTAAGTTCCTTCAATTTCTCAATAGCATATAATGCGCGCTTCAATTGCACAATTTCCCGCGGATTTGCTTTTTGCAGTCCGATCTTGGAAATTAAACGTTCCAGATCGCCCACCTGTTTGATCTGAACAATCAGTTCATCCCGTAAGTCACGGTTAGTGAAAAAGAAATCGACCACATTCAATCGCTCCTGAATACTCTTTCTGTCTTTGAGCGGCATCACGATCCAGCGCTTGAGCAGACGCGCTCCCATTGGACTGGATGTATGATCCAGTACATCGGATAGCGTAACCGCATTTTCATTCAACGACCCGATTAATTCCAAATTGCGAATCGTAAAACGATCCAGCCACATAAAACGGTCCTCTTCAATACGGGAAAGCGTAGAAATGTGCTGCAGGTTACGATGCTCGGTTTCATTGAGGTAATGCAATGCTACACCAGCAGCAACAACCCCTACGGTCATGCGATCCACGCCAAATCCTTTCATCGACGAGACTTCAAAATGCTTTAATAACGTTTCAGTAGCATAGTCTCCCGTATAAGGCCATTCGTCAAGAAAATAGGTATAATAATGTGATCCGAATTGTTCGATAAAATCCTTACTCTGTTTTTTGGAAAGAATAATTTCTCTCGGTTTAAAGCCTTGAAGCAATTTATCAATATAGGCCACACTACCTTGAGCAACCAGAAATTCGCCTGTTGAAATATCGAGGAAAGAAATACCGATCCGCTCCTTTTCGATAAAAATTGATGCTAAATAATTATTCGATTTCTGTTGAACAATATTGTCACTGTAGGAGACTCCAGGGGTCACCAGCTCGGTCACACCGCGCTTAACGATTGTTTTTGTCGTCTTCGGGTCCTCCAACTGATCACAGATCGCCACCCGTTGGCCAGCACGCACCAGTTTCGGAAGATAGGTTTCCAAGGAATGATGGGGAAAACCAGCCAATGCAGTCTCCGATTCCGAGCCATTGCCACGCTTTGTCAAAACGATGCCCAAAATCTGGGCAGCTTTGATCGCATCCTCACCAAAGGTCTCGTAAAAATCGCCAACACGGAACAACAACAACGCTCCAGGATACTTAATCTTGATCGCATTGTACTGTTGCATCAATGGGGTTACTTTCTTTTCTTTTGCCAACTTTTAAAATCAATTTTTATGAAGCGTAAAAATAGGATAATATCGTCGCTTTGGCAAACGATACACTCAACTTCTCGACAAAATCATTTCCATTAAACAAGAATATAAGCTAAGTTTGTATCCGAAAAAAATTAGTCATGGCCATCAAAAGATCTGGTAAACAAAATACGTCCAGCAAACAACAAAATACCTTCAAAAAAAAATCCTTCACCCCATTGAAGTCCATAAAATCCCCTATCCTGCGCATTGTGACACGGGTAGTCCTTTATTTTATTGGTATTTCACTCTTTTGGGTCATTAGCCTGCGGTTTATTAACCCTCCCATCACTTGGTTGATGATTCAACGTGGGTTTGAGCTAAAAGAACAGGGCAAGGGATTTAAACTGGAAAAAAACTGGCTGGATTACGATGAACTTTCGGACAACCTAAAGTTAGCAGCCATTGCAGGAGAAGATGCTCACTTTATGACACACTGGGGATTCGACATGCAAGGCATTCAGAATGCCATTAAAAAAAATGCACAGGGAAAGAAATTACGCGGCGGAAGTACTATCAGTCAGCAGGTCGCCAAAAATGTCTTTCTATGGCCGGGGCGCTCCTGGTTAAGAAAAGGCTTCGAGACCTACTTTACTATTCTTATCGAAACATTCTGGAGCAAGAAACGCATCCTTGAAGTTTATCTCAATGTGATTGAAATGGGACAGGGAGTTTATGGTGCTGATGCGGCAGCTTCCTATTATTTTAGCAAAACAGGCAGCAATCTTTCCAAAAAACAAGCCGCATTGATTATAGCCATATTACCTAACCCCAGAGAATGGGATGCACGTAACCCATCTGCTTATGTCAATAGACGCGCAAATGCGATAGCAAAATATATGCATCATTACACTATTCCTGAATAAGCGAAACTAAAATATCGCTATTCGACGGATGGATCTGAAGAGAAGCAATACAGATCTATAGATCAAAAAGAAAGGCCATATTAACATATGGCCTTTCTTATATAACTTGTTTTACAACTTACCTAAAAAGTCGTTTATGCCAGCTTTTATGGAAGGGTATTACCCAAGCGTCTTCCATTTGATGCTCATGGGTAATGGTATTATCAAATACTAAGGTATTATCGTTGATGGTACCGTCTGCCAGCAGCTGCTCAAATCCGTCACGGTTAACCACGCCTATGCCCTGATCCGCTTTATAAGCAAATTGCATGCGATCAAATAGTTGAATACCGTACTTGGATTCAAGTCCTTTTAAAAATCGAACCGAACTATCAATAGAACAACCCGATGCAGCGGCGACTTCCTCGTCCACTTTAAGAATAATAAAAAGATTATCCCGCAATTCTGCGGAAGCCGAAAGTGGTTTTCCATGTACTTTCCACTGTTCGGCAAAAGCTTCCAGGTCAGTAACAATCTCCTGCCCCTCTGTCGCCGTTAACAGGCGATCTGCCTGATAAATCCAGATACGCTTCATATGCGAATGATTTTTACAGATCCATCTAGCCGATACGAATCAACTGATTAATCCGATACTGTTTATACTCCCGGATATATGGAGTATAGTCTCCATCCATCCGATTTCATTTAAATATTAAACCAGATTCAACAAGTCGAATCCGGCGTGCCATTGTATTTCATCACAATACCGTGACCCTCAACCCTTATCACTAACCAATATAATACGGAGAGATCATCAAATAAACGATCACGCCAGTAACAGCTACATAAAGCCACATTGGATAAGTAATACGGGCAAGCTTTTTATGACGCTCATAAGAACCCGATATGCCTCTAACAAATGTAAAGAGTACGAAAGGGATAATGATAATGGAAAGCAAAATATGCGTGATCAGGATAAAGAAATAGATCGGTCTCAAAATTCCCTCGCCACCATATTTTGTTTCGATTGAAGTCATGTGATAAGCGACATACATCGCCAGAAAAGCTAAGGAGCAAGCAATACACATTTTGATCAAACGCTCGTGCAAAGGCTTATTGCCCTTTTTTATCGCAGCCACTGCCCAAAAAAGCAGTATAGCCGTAATCCCATTGATAGCCGCGTAGATGGGAGGCAAAAATGTTAGCGGCTTTACATCATACCCCAGCTTTTGTAAATTCACTGTGAAAAGGATAGCAACCACTATCGGGATAGCAATAGATAGCACCCAAATCCATTTACTATACTTTTTCTCCTTGTTAAGACTCTCTTCCATGATATAATTATCTCTTTTGTTCTATTGTAGCTGGATGGTTTCGGACTTCCTCGACCAATAATAATTTGATTTCATCCTCAAGGCGGTCAACATCCGTTTTGACATTAATGTCATAAATACCTCTTATACGTCCTTTTGTATCAAGTAAAAGATAATTAGAACCAATAATAAATGGTTTGCTGCCTTCGTTATTGACAAGTGCATCCTGCAGCAAACTTTCCTTGGCAAATTTAAAGATATCAACAGAAGGATCTGTCACAAAAAACCAAGATTTGGTCCAAGGTTTGTAAACTTTTGCGTATTTGGTTAACACTTCTGGCGTATCGTATGCTGTATCAACTGTAATTGAATATAAGCGGACCTTCTTATTCTGAATAAATCGATTAGCGATTTGATCCAAACGCTTAATCATCGTCCGCGATAATGAAGCATCTCTAGAGTACATCAGATGGACGACAGAAAGTGTTGTATCATTATCCAATAGATGCACTTTCTTGCCATCAAAATTCACAAAATCAACTGGGGGTACAGTATGATAGATGGTATCTGGAATATCACGTCCCCATTTACGATGGGTAGTTCCCGGAACCTCTTTCTTCCCAAAAATTGGCAAAGAAGCGTAGCTATTCGAGCCACTTTTATTTAGTATAAAATATAAAAATCCTGGCAATAAAAGAATTACTGCCAGGATCAATATAGTTTTAATACCTTTCTTTTGTCCAGTATTATTATCCATTCACTTTACCTATTTATTTGGAAACAATTGATGTTCTTGAAAAGCAGATGCCAAGTGCCCTCCTTCAACAAGCATCAAAACAATAAAATAAATAATAAAAATAAACACAATTGCAACGGTAACAATGAAACTTGACTTTTCGAATTTCAAGTGCATAAAGAATGCAACGATATAATAAGCTTTAACTAAAGTAAGCACGATATAAATAGTATTTACTAACGCACCTTTAGCTAAAATTTGCCAGTGGTGTACAAAGCCCAATGCAATTAAAAACTCTAGACAAGTAAGGGCCAAAAGTACACCAAATACTCTCCAGATGGCTTTCTTATCCATTCCACCTTCGTGAGCGTGCTCGCCATGAGCGATATTATCTTGATATTGTGACATAGCTATCTAAATTTATTATTTCGGAATTAGATTAAGTAGAAGAACGTAAAGACGAATACCCACACTAAATCCACAAAGTGCCAATATAAACCTACTTTCTCGATCATAAGGTAAGAACCACGATTTTCGAATGTATTATTTAATGTCATACATAGAATAATGATATTCAAAATAATTCCCACAGTAACGTGGAAACCGTGAAAACCAGTAATTGTAAAGAACAAGTTAGCAAACTGCAAGGCCGAAGTATAAGAAATGTCATGTGTGAAATATGGCATTAATGCTGTTTTGATGGCATCACCTTCCAAACCTGTTGCTGGATTTTTACCAAACCAGAAACCCATGTGGTGTAAGTGAGTCCACTCGATAGCCTGACAACCAACGAAACAGATACCTCCCAAAATAGTCCAAAGCATCCATTTAACAACTTCATTTTTTTGATTACGATGACCAGCTTCCACGGCCAAAACCATCGTTACAGATGACATAATCAAAATGAAGGTCATCAAACCGACAAATACCAACGGTTGACCATGTTCTGCAATTCCTGGGATAGATTGGAAGATCTTATCGGGATCAGGCCATGTTGGATGAGAAAAGCGTTGTGCGCCATAATAAACCAAAAATGCAGAAAATGTGAAGGCATCCCCTACCAAGAAAAACCACATCATGATTTTTCCATACTCTAAGTTCCAAGGTGATTTTCCACCATTCCATGGACCAGTTTTTACCTTATCCAATTGCGATACTGTTGTACTCATTGTTTACTATTATTGATTCAAAAGTAAGAAAACATATATATAAATCCATAAAAGATCGAGAAAATGCCAAAAAATACTGGCAAGATCCATGCGGAAAAGATTGCCGTCTTTAGGAAGTTTATTAATTCCTATAATCGCGCCAATCAAAACGATCAACCCCGCAATAATATGCGCCAAGTGCATCCATATAAAAACGTAAATAAAAGATTGTGATGCATTGTTATTCACAAAATAAACACCCCTATCGATCAATACATTCCAAGCATGAACTTGCAAGGCAAAAAATACAACTCCCAAAATAAAAGTTGCTATCAAAAACAACCGCTGTTTGGAAGACTCGCCATTTTTAGCCGCTTTATGTGCTAAAAACATCGTTAGACTACTAACCACAATCACCAAGGTACTATATAAAAGTGCATTTGGCAATAGGGTCTTAATCCCTTTGTCCACGCCGCTCGCTGTATATACAATGAAACCACTGGATAACGCCGCAAACATCATGAACATACCCAACATACCCAACCATAGGTTGAACTTTTGGGCTTTTCTCTGTACTAACTTCTCGTCAGTTTGTGCCTGTATATCTAACATTATTTCAACGGAATAAAGTTAAGCAATAATACGAGTTGTGTCACAGGTAAATAAATAAATGAGGTAAACATCACTTTCTTCGCTGAAGGAATATCACAATTCTTAAACAGCAAATAACCGTAATAACCAAACATTATTCCTCCGACCACGGATACAATCGTAAACCAAATTCCACCAAAGCCAAAATGATAAGGTATAAAACCTGCAGGTATCATAAACAAACCTGAAATGAATACCATAAACGCAGATATCTTATCACGTTTTGTCGTCGGCAATAAGCGAAAGCCCGCTAACTTATAGTCATCATCCACAACCCAGGCAATTGCCCAGAAATGCGGAAACTGCCATAAAAACTGAATAGCAAACAACACAAAGGGAATAATAATAATTGCCGCTTCATTATGTCCACTATAGTAGGCTAAATCGTCCTGCGAAAAGGCTGCATAATATCCAATTAATGGCGGAAATGCACCCGGAAACGCGCCGACAAACACTGCTATTGGTGATTTTCTTTTTAATGGTGTATAGATAAAGGCGTAAAGAAGGATACAGAAAACCGACAGCAGACCAGCGACAAAATTTAAACGAACAAGCACCAAGGTTCCTAAGATGCCCATAAAGACACTCAATACCAAAGCCTGTCCTGTTGTCATGCGGCCTGATGGCAACGGTCTGTCCTCCGTACGTTTCATCAGTTTATCCAAATCCTTTTCAATGATCTCATTAAAACCATTAGCGGAACCTGTCACCAGAAAACCACCTATAGTCAACAATAACCAATTGAACCAGAATATATCACCCTGTTGTTTTGATCCTATCAGAAAAGCAATTGACGCAGAAAATACAACCGTCAACGTAAGTCTCAACTTAACAAGCTTTTTGAAATCTGAAATAAATTCTTTCATAACTAAAAGAGACCTCCTACTATCAGTGTAATTAAACACGTACTTTTAAACATAAACATCCCGAATTCCAAGATTAGTGCCTTTGCTTGTTTAACAATAACAACAGGTAGAACTGCGCGCCAAATAACAGCGTAGCGACCACCAAATGCGTTGTTTGTGCAAATGCAGGTATTGCAAATCGAGCTAAGATAATTCCTGATAGCATTTGGATACCCACTAGAATCAATGCGATTAAAGCAAATTTATATTGCTTAGAACCCGTATTAAAACTTGTGCGGACCAAAAAGAATAATACAATAACTAAAATCAAAGAACAATATGCCAACCAGCGATGTAACTCAAACTGTTGGCCAATAGTTGTTATAAAATCAGTCCGGGCTATCGTTGAACCGGTTAATAAATCAACCTCCTCTCGAACTCCCGTTCCGACAATTACCTGTGTTAGCATCAATAAAATTGAAGCAATAGCAAGTCCTTTTAATATACCCAAAGAACGATTGACCAGTAAGGTCTTGTTTCGCAAAGTAACTGCTTTGAAATATGTATAAATACTAATACAAACAATTACAATGGCTAAGAGCATATGTACCGTAATAATCCAGGGCATCAGATTTGTCGATACAACGATCGATCCCAACCAGGCCTGAAGTACGACAACAAAAAGATTAATCACTGACCAAACAACGATCGAGCTTTTTGATTTTAAATAAGTGAAAGAATAAATAGCTGTAAATAACAAACAGAATCCGGAAACAACGCCTACCAACCGATTGATATATTCCGTCCAAGTTTTCGCAACATTAAACTCTTCATGCTGCAAAATACTCTTATCGGTACGGAGCTTGTAAGCCATTTCCTTATCCCCGAAAAATTCTACAATTTTCGCGAAACGTTCGTTCTTCTTTGCTCTTCCTTCAATATAATGCTGTTCATATCCTTGCGGTAATTGGGAGATATCTGTTGGAGGAATAATACGGTTAAAACATCTTGGCCAATCTGGGCATCCCATTCCTGACCCTGTACTCCGAACAACTCCGCCAGCAATAATGACCAAAAACAACACAATGATCGTTATAAAATTGGTCTTTATAAATCGCTTCTCAGCTGCTGGAAACATAATACTACCCCTACCTCTTAAAATACAAACTTCTATAAAATAGAGTAGGAATCCCTACTCTATTTTATAAGATTTTATTAGTCTTTTCTACCATTTTGAGCATTCCATTCTGCCTGGATACGCTCAGCTTCCTCGTCTCCTTCGAAATCATGAGGCAAATTAGAGCTCATTGTTTCAGAGAAAGGAACACTTTGAGGAATAAAATCCTCACCGTGACCTGGCTTACTGTAATCGTAAGGCCAACGGTGTACAGTTGGAATTTCTCCTGGCCAGTTACCATGGATATGCTCTACCGGAGTAGTCCATTCCAATGTATTTGACTGCCAAGGGTTTTGTGGTGCTTTTTTACCGAAGAAAATCGATGTAAAGAAGTTCCATAAGAAAGCTACCTGACCTAAAGCAGCGATGATTGCAGCCCAAGTTACCAATTTGTTTACAGAAACCCATTTCGCCATGAAAGCAAACTCTGTAAATGCATAGTAACGGCGAGGCACACCATCGATACCCATAAAGTGCATTGGGAAGAATACCATGTAAGCACCAATGAAAGTCAACCAGAAGTGTAAATAACCCAATTTTGTGTTCATCATACGACCGAACATCTTAGGATACCAGTGGTAAACACCACAAAGCATACCGAAGATTGACGCCGATCCCATTACCAAGTGGAAGTGGGCAACAACAAAATACGTATCGTGTAAGTTGATATCTAACGCTGCATTACCTAGGAACAATCCTGTCAAACCACCAGAGATAAAGAACGATACCAAACCGATCGCAAACATCATCGCTGGAGTGAAACGGATATTACCTTTCCACAACGTTGCAAGATAGTTAAACGCTTTTACCGCTGAAGGAACCGCGATAATCAATGTTGTAATCATAAAGACACCACCCAAGAACGGGTTCATACCTGTTACAAACATGTGGTGACCCCATACGATAAACGATAACACGGTGATACCGATCAACGAATAAACCATCGCATGGTAACCAAAGATTGGTTTACGTGAGTTGGTTGCAATAACCTCAGAAGTTAAACCTAAAGCAGGCATAACAACGATATATACCTCAGGGTGACCTAAGAACCAGAACAAGTGTTGGAACAAAATTGGTGAACCACCTTCGTTCGGTAAAATTTGTCCTTGAACAACAAGATCCGACAAATAGAATGACGTACCAGCAGCACGGTCAAAAATCAGAAGAACAACCGCCGAAACCAATACTGGGAATGACAACATACCTACGATAGCAGTTAAGAAGAACGCCCAGATTGTCAAAGGCATTTTCCATAAGTCCATTCCTTTTGTACGCATGTTCAAAATTGTACTTACATAGTTAATACCACCGATCAACTGCGAAGCTACAAATAGAACCATACTCACCAACCACAAAGTCATACCAGTTGCAGATCCTGCGATTGCAGTAGGAACAGCCGATAGTGGCGGGTAGATTGTCCAACCAGCAGAAGCAGGTCCACTTTCTACGAAGAACGATGCAACCATAATCACTGATGCTACAAAGAACAACCAGTAAGATAACATGTTCATAAAAGGAGATGCCATATCGCGTGCTCCGATTTGATATGGAATCAATAAGTTACTAAAAGTACCCGATAGACCAGCCGTTAACACGAAGAATACCATAACGGTACCGTGAATGGTTACCAAGGAAAGGAAAAACTCCGGTTTTATACGACCGCCTTCAGCCCATTTACCCAAGAATACTTCTAATATAGGGAACTCTTTATCCGGCCATGCTAATTGGATACGGAATAATACTGATAAAAGCATCGCAAAAACTGCCATGATGATACCAGTGATCAAGAATTGCTTAGCAATCATCTTGTGGTCACCCGAGAAGATATACTTTCTGATGAACGACTCCTCGTGATGATGGCCGTGCGAATCGTGATGTTCAGCGCTATGCGATATTACTGTACTTGACATATTCGATTTTATATTCAAAAATTCTTAATTAGTTCAAAGATGCTGTAACTTGTACGCTATCCTTTTTCACGTTAGCTGTTTTACCACTGAACTCTTTTTGCAAATCCTCAGTAAAATATTTATTTTGTTTAGCTAACCACTCTTTATATTTCTCTTCAGTTACGACAACCACTTTCTTTTGCATGTTGTAGTGACCAGATCCACAGATCTTGTTACACAACATCACGAAGTCATAGTTATAATCACCCAAACGATCACGCATTTCTTCTGTTGTTACAGTAGGTGTGAATTGGAAATAGTTGGTCATCCCTGGTACCGCATTGATTTGAACACGGAAATCAGGAATATAGAAAGAGTGAATAATATCTTTTGAAACGATATGGAAACGAACAGGTTTGTTTACAGGCAACCAAATTTCAGATCCCTGAATATCATCCCAAGAATTTTTATCATTAAAGTCAATACCGTAAGGGTTGGTTGGTGTCGTCATTTTATAATTACGTTTACCAATAATCCCATCTGAACCAGCATAACGGACATTCCATTGGAATTGCTCGCCCAATACCTCAACTTGTAATGCTGATTTTTGAAGATCTTCAGGAATATTTGTGATCGATCTCCATGTAAAGAAACCGAACAATACCAATACTGTCAAAACAACAGCTGGAACAATTGTCCACAATTTCTCGATTGCATTGTTATGAGGATAATAATAAGCCTGACGTTTTGCACGCATGCGGTACAAGAATGTAAATGTCATCAACAAGATGTGTGTGATAACCAATACAAATGTTGTAATTGCTGTCGTAATGATAAACATCGTATCAATACGCTCACCGTGCTCAGTTACTGCCGATCTCCAATAAGCAGCTCCCCAGTGTACATATGACCAATATACACCATAAAGGAATACAACCAAGAAAATGAATAACAATGCCGATTGAAATGTGTTATTCGCAAACGGATTGTATTTACCGTTCATCTTTCTTGTCAATTCATAGATCGAAAGTACTTTACCGATAACGGCAACAACTGTACATATAACCAAGAATAACAAGACATAATATGTGAAGTTTTTATAAACCTGAGGGTCTATTTGCTTCACTTCTTCAACAGCAGGAGCAGCAGCACTAGCTTCTGTAGAAGAACTAGCAGATGCAACAGCAGCAGTACCTGCTGCCGCTGTTGTATCTTTTGCAACCGAATCCGTTGCTGCAGGGGCAGCTACTGCTGTAGTTGCCGCTTTAGCAGAATCAGATGCTACTGTATCTTGTTGACTTGCTAGGATAGGAGTCGCAAAAAGCAATCCTAGTGCAAGCACAAAACCCGAGATGGATTTGAATCTATTATTTAATTTAAAGCTCATTTCTTTTATAACGTTTTTACGTAACCTTCCTTTAAAAGTGAAACTATATCTGGTGATGCAAACTCTCATCCAAGAAAGGATGATTTTTAGGCACCAATGCTTGTTTACTCAATTTACTCATCACTAAGAAGATGAACAAACCTAAGAAACCAAGTGCAGTTCCGATTTCAATGATACCAAATCCTCTATGTTCAGCAACAGTACCAGGCATGATCATGATATAATAATCTAGCCAGTGACCAGCCAATAATAGAATCGCTACGAACAACATTACATTTTGTTTACGTTTAGCATCGCGATCCACTAATAGTAACAATGGTGCCACAAAGTTAATGATAATACTCAACCAAAACCAAGGTTTGTATTCAGGTTCCCAACGTTTGTAGAAATAAACTGTTTCCTCTGGCATGTTTGAATACCAAATCAACATGAATTGTGCAAACCAAACGTAAGTCCAGAAGATCGAGAAACCGAACATCAATTTACCCAAATCGTGTAAATGATTTTCGTTTACCCAGTTCATATAACCAGCTTTCTTCAATACAACAACGATGATCGTGATACATGAAATACCACTAACCCACATTGCTGCAAAGTTATACCAACCGAACATTGTCGAAAACCAGTGTGCCTCTAAAGACATTACTGTATCGAAAGACCAGATAGGTGTAGTAAAACCGAAGATAACTAAGAAGATTGCCGACAATTTGAATGACTTTTTATAAGAAGCCAATCCGCCTTCCAAATCTTCTTTATAAGAAAGTTTCGCAAAAATAACAGCAAAAATGCTATATGTTCCCAAAAATACCACCTGACGGATCAAGAAGAATGGAACATTTAAATAAGCAGATTTACCTGCGATAATAGGGTCAAAATTTGTACTATGCGGATCAGTGATACCATCTGCATTCCAGTGGTGATATAAGTTATGTGTGGTTAAACCTAAACCTACAATAACTAATAAAACTAATGATGCAATTGGTAAAACACTCGCCATAGCCTGAGGTATACGTACCAAACCTGCAGACCATGCAGATTGTGTTACATATTGCAAGGCAACAAAGAATGTTCCAGCTGCGCATACACATGTAAAGTAATAACCCATCAATAACAAGTTGGCATAAGTACGCTCTACAGTAACGTGATCGCCCGAAAGCAACCCGAAAGCTACAGCAGCTACGCCTAGTACAACAGCGACAATACTGAACATTTTAGCTTTGCCAGCAAACTCGTATCGCTCGTTGAAATTATAATCGTGATGATGACTGTGAGTTCCCATTTATATATCTGATGTTAGATTATTTCTTTTGTAATTCGTGAACATACATAACAACTTTCCATCGCTCCTCTGGAGACAATTGAGATGCATGTGATCCCATGGAGTTGTGTCCGTAATAAATTGTATGGTAAATTTTACCATCAGTCAAGTCAGCCATCAAACCACCCCGTGAAGAGCTCGCCGCATCTGTTCTGTGATAAGATGGTGGCGGAGGAAAGTTCTCTAATTGACGAGTACCTCTTGAATCAGTCACGCTACGGTCTTTTGTGATAGGACCATCACCTTTACCTTCTACTCCATGACATATAGAGCAGTAAGTGGTGAACAAAGCTTTACCTTTTTCAAGATTTTCGGCATTTACGACCAAAGGACTTTTTACTTCTCTTCCTGCACGTTCATAATCCTCTAATGTATTGGCGTATTCAAAACGAGTGAAACCAATTGGATCTGTACCTTTAGGAGGTGTTTGTGCTGTTTTTCCATCAGCAAAATTCGCATTAGGTTGATCCGGATTGAAAGCAAGCGGATCGTACATGTTACGAGAAAACTCTAAACCTGTACTACGAGTTGTTTTGTCACCACAAGAAGAAACAAGTGCTGTCAATGCCACAGCTGCGCATAGCGTTCCAAGTAAATTCTTCTTATTCATAGCTAACATATTTTCTATCATTGTACTTAACTTCAACAGCTCCAGCTTCTTTCAATAAGCTATCGATCAAAGCGTGATCTGTATTTTCTTTGGCATCTACTGCAAGGATGAAACGATCATCTGTTGCTCTCAAGTCCATTACACGAGGTGCACGTCCCGGAAATAAGTGGTTACGGAAGAAAAACGTGGCAACCATACCCAAGGCACACAATAAGATCGTAACCTCAAATGTAACTGGAACAAAGTTTGGCATACCAAAAGATGGTTTACCACCGATATTCATCGGCCAATCATATGCCATTGTATAATACAACAAACTAAAACCTAATGTCGTTCCTAATGCTCCAAAGCAAAATGCTGCGATAGGCAAGCGAGAAGGTTTCACACCCAGCTTTGCTTCGATGCCGTGAATAGGCATCGGAGTAAAGCAGTCGTAAATACTTATATTGTTTGCTTGCAATTTGTCGATCCCATGCATCATTTCATCGGGATCCGCAAAACTACCTAATATATATTTTGTATTGCTCATTGCTGATTATTTTCTAACTGATAATTCTTTAATCTCTTCTTCTGTCACTGAATCATATTTCTCTAATGACTCTTGGAAGTACTTCACTTGTTCCTCAGGGAATGCGCCTTCTTGAGCCAATTTAGTTTTATGTTGTAATGAAGATGATTTCAACAACAATTTCACTTCGGCGATAGCGATACCTGGTAAGAATCGTAAGAACAACAAGAATAATGTAAAGAATAATCCGATTGAACCTACAAAGATACCTACGTCTGTCCAAGTTGGGTAGAACATTGCCCAAGATGAAGGCAAGTAATCACGGTGCAATGAAGTCACGATAATTACAAAACGCTCAAACCACATACCGATATTTACAACAATCGATAAGATCCATGAGATAGGAATACTTGTACGGATTTTTTTGAACCAGAATAACTGTGGAGAAATTACGTTACAAGTCATCATTGACCAGTAAGCCCAAGCGTATGGACCCAACATACGGTTCTCGAAAGCATACATTTCGTATTCTGAACGAGAGTACATTGCGATAAACAACTCAGTCAAGTAAGCCACACCCACGATAGAACCAGTTGTCATGATGATGATATTCATCGACTCAATGTGGAACATCGTGATGTAGTTCTCAAAGTTCATTACTTTACGTAAGATCAACAATAACGTCTGTACCATTGCGAAACCAGAGAAGATCGCACCCGCCACGAAGTATGGAGGGAAGATCGTTGTATGCCATCCAGGGATAACCGAAGTGGCAAAGTCCATGGATACGATCGTGTGTACAGAAAGTACAAGCGGCGTAGAGATACCTGCCAAGATCAATGACACGATTTCAAAACGTTGCCAAGTCTTAACTGAACCATTCCATCCGAATGATAATACAGAATAGATTTTTTGTTTTAATCCAGTAGCACGGTCACGAATTGTTGCAATATCCGGCAACAAACCACAGTACCAGAATACCAAGGATACTGTAAAGTAAGTCGAGATCGCAAACGCATCCCATACCAAAGGAGAGTTGAAGTTTACCCAAAGTGATCCAAATTGATTTGGAAGTGGGAAAATCCAATAAGCCAACCAAGGACGACCCATGTGAGCTACAACGTATGTAGCCGCACAGATTACCGCAAAGATCGTCATCGCCTCTGCAGAACGGTTGATTGAATTACGCCAGTTCTGGCGGAAGATTAATAATACAGCTGAAATCAACGTACCCGCGTGACCGATACCTACCCACCATACGAAGTCGGTGATATCCCAAGCCCAGCCTACAGTTTTATTCAGACCCCAAGCGCCGATACCTGTCCAAAAGGTATAACTAACGCTAACTACCCATAATAAAGCACCTAATACAGCAACGGTAAAACCAATCCACCATGCTTTATTCGGTTTATTTTCAACCGGTAGTAAGATATCATCCGTAATTTTTGCATACGTAATGTCCTTACCGGTCATTAATGGTTCTCTTAATATTGATTCGTTATGCGATGACATAGTATTTTTATTTCAA
Source organism: Sphingobacterium sp. UGAL515B_05 (assembly GCF_033097525.1). NCBI lineage: Bacteria > Pseudomonadati > Bacteroidota > Sphingobacteriia > Sphingobacteriales > Sphingobacteriaceae > Sphingobacterium > Sphingobacterium sp. UGAL515B_05. Next base: position 1,003,711 of record NZ_CP109907.1, read on the forward strand.
ATATTGTACAAGATTACGCCTCAAAAGTGTTTCTAACTTTTGTCATATAACCGATACCCGGTTGAACATTGATTTCCTCAAGTACGTAATAAACACGCTCGTTGCGTAATGCTTTAGATACTTCTGATTCTGGATCATTTGCATCACCAAAGATAATTGCATTTGCAGAACATGCTTGTTGACAAGCCATTTGGATATCGCCATCTTTAACTTTGCGATTTTGAATCTTAGCTTGTAATTTACCTGCTTGAATACGTTGGATACACATTGAACATTTCTCCATTACCCCACGTGAACGAGTAACAACATCTGGATTCAATACCAATTGTGTGAACTCATTGTTCAAGTAGTTGTCAAAACGTGAATCATTCCAGTATGCAAACCAGTTGAAACGACGAACTTTGAAAGGACAGTTGTTCGCACAGTAACGTGTACCAAAACAACGGTTATATGCCATATGGTTCAAACCTTCTGAAGAGTGTACTGTTGCCAATACCGGACAAACCGTTTCACAAGGTGCGTGACCACAGTGTTGACACAACATCGGTTGGTGAACAACAGTGATATCTTCGAAATCTAAATCAGCCGAAGCTCTCGCAATTTCTTTCTCTTTTGTAAGATCTTGATCTTTTCCTTCGATTGTATAGTAACGGTCAATACGTAACCAGTGCATTTCACGACGACGACGAACCTCATCACGACCTACTACAGGAATATTATTTTCAACGTTACAAGCAACGATACAAGCACCACAACCCGTACATGCGTTCAAGTCGATCGCCATCACCCATTTGTGACCAGGTTGCTCATATTTGTTCCACAAATCGTATGTTTTGTGATTATCGGTAAAGCGGCCTGCCTCAGAGTTAGGATCTTTCAGATATTTCGCAAATGTCGTTTCACGAATAACGTTACGACCTTCGATCGTGTGGTGTGTTTGTGTTTGTGCCAATTGGTAAGTACCAGACGCTTTCGCTACAGTTGCTTTAGCAACACCTTGTACTGTACCATTGATGATAGAAGCAAAAGGGAATGCGTTTTTACCAACTTCATTACCTGCTTTACCAACTTTTGTACGGCCATAACCTACAGCAACTGAAACTGTTCCTTGTGCTTGACCTGGTTGTTGTACAACTGGCAATTCCAATTCAACACCATTTGCTTTTACAGTTACTTTACCATCTTCACCCAAACCTAATTTCTCAGCATCTTTCGGGTTAAGAGCAGCGTAGTTATCCCAAGTTACTTTAGAAACCGGATCAGGCAATTCTTGTAAATAAGCGTTGTTTGCGTAGCGACCGTCACGAAGACCAGCAGGCTCATAAAGTTTCAATTCAAACTCACCTGTAATCGCTTTGCTTGATGCCTCAATTGCCGAAGCTGCTGCTGCAGCATTTCCTGTAAATGCAGGAGCTGTTGCCGCTTTAGCACCTTTATATTCAAAACCAGTTTGCAATACAGCATCCCAGTTTTTCGTAGAACCTGCTAAAATTTGTGTAGACCACAAGTTCTTAACGAAGTTGTACATATCGGTATCATTTCCTGCCCAAGTCAATAAGCTTTGCTCAGCTTGACGTGTTTTGAAAACAGGATTGATTGTTGGTTGAACGATAGAGAACAAACCTTCTTTTGGATTCGCATCACCCCAAGATTCCAAGAACGTACTTGCTGGAGCAATCGCTGTCAATTCAGAAGCTGTTTCATCCGCACGTTGCGAAAATGATAAGGTGAAAGGAATTTGCTTCAACGCTGCTTTTACATCATCTGCTTTGAAGTAGTCATACACTGGGTTGCTATTCAAGAAGAACGCAACACCAACTTGACCTGATTTCGCTGCTGCTAAGAAAGCTTGGAACGAAGAATCCGAACCTTGGTATTGTTTAGAATAGTTATCCAAATCGATGATTGTACCGTAAGCACCTAAAGCAACGTTGATTGCATTCACTAATACCTGTACATTGACATCGTTAGATCCAGCAACAACAACTGCTGCGCCTTTGCTGTTCACCAATTCTTTCGCCGCTAGAGCGACACCTTTTTGTGCTTTTTTGTTCGCAGTAGCACCAGCCAGAGACTGACCAGTGATTGCATTATATAAAGCAACCAATGTAGCACCTTCTTCCGAAGGTTTGATTGCGATACGTGCATCCGCATTTGTACCCGTCATGGAAAGACCAGACTCAAATTGCACGTGACGTGACATTTTGCCGTTTTTCAACGATTTATAATCACGGTTTTTAGCGTATTGTTGTGTATGCTCCTCACCTGCCAACCAAGTTCCTAAGAAATCAGCTGCAACAGAAACAATCACATTTGCCTTTTCAAAATTGTATGAAGGAACAACAGCTTTACCAAATGAAGCTTTATTCGCCTCGATAATACCGCTGTAAGAAACAGCATCGTATTGTACATGGTTAACTGTTGGGAATTTCGTTGCGAAAGCAGCGATAGCTGCCAACGTTGAAGGGCTGTTTACGGTGTTAGAAACGATCGTAATTTGTTTACCAGAAGATGCTGCTGCATTCAAAGCTTTAACAACTTCCCCATCCAATTTAGACCACTCAACATCTTGACCTTTCAATTGCGCCTGTTTCAATTTGGACTCATCATATAAATCCAATACAGAAGCAGCAGTCGTTGAATCCAAACCTTGGTTCAAACCAATTGCATTCGGGTTAGGCTCAACATTGATCGGACGACCTTCACGAGTTTTAACCAAGATGCTTTGACCGTTGAACGTCGAAGCATAATAGTTAGGGATACCTGGAGTTACCTCTTCAGGTTTAATCAAATAAGGAACTGCCTTATGCACAGGAGTACGGTTACAAGCCGCTAAAGAAACAGCACCCAAACCAAATCCTAATGCTTTCAAGAAGTCACGGCGAGGAGTTTTAGTACTCAAGCCAGCTTCGTTTAATACATCTTCTACAGGAATAGATTCGGCAAACTCACCCTTGCTTCCTTCAACGAAAGCAGGAGTTTGATTTAACTCTTCCAAACCTTTCCAATATTTTTTATTGCTATCCATTTAAGCTGTATATAAGATTGCGTATTTCAAATAATTATTAATAGTGACACTTACCACACTCAAGACCACCGATCATGGCTGCAGTCATTTTCTCACCTTTCTTAATTCTTTCGTGTGCTTTAATCAAATCTTCATAGTATTTGTTATCCGATTTGATATCTGTCTTTTTGTGACAATCAACACACCATTTCATCGTCAATGGAGAGTATTGGTATACTTCTTCCATATTTTGGATTGGACCGTGACAAGTTTGACACTCAACACCAGCTACCACAACGTGTTGTGAGTGGTTGAAGTAAGCAAAGTCAGGTAAGTTGTGGATACGAACCCATTGAATTGGTTTCGGATTGTTACCGTAAGTACGCGTATCAGGATTCCAATCCAATGCACGATAGATTTTAGCAATTTCCGGAGAAATCTCACCATCATAATGCTCTGAAGCAGTGATTGTATTGTGACAGTTCATACATACGTTGGCCGATGGAATAGACGCATTTTTAGATTTAAATGCTCCACCGTGACAGTATTGACACTCAATTTTGTTAACACCTGCGTGGATTTGGTGCGAGAACTTAATTGGTTGAACCGGCTGATAGCCTTGGTGAACACCAACGTTCCACATTGTTTTCCAACCACCCACAGCTAATAATGCAACCAACATCAAGACGGTAAAGCCTACCAACTTCTTGTTTTTAACGAATGCTTTCGCAAACTTCACAAAGCGTTGGCTATCTTCTGGCTCTTGTTGCGCAGCAATAGCTTCTTGGTTTTTAGCAATTACATTTTCTAAGGTACGGATCACACGATTCAACACCACGATAACCACTACAGCCAAAACAACAACTGCGATCAAGCCCAAAATCATGAACATGGACGCGTTATCATCTTTAGCTCCAGCACCACCAGGAGTTTCAGTTTTCGGTTTCTCCTTAGAAGCATCTGTGATATACGCTAATACCGACTTGATCTGATCGTCAGATAAATCAGTAAAAGAAGTCATCACAAGCTTGTTGTTCTCTTCGAAGATTTTAACTGCATCAGCATCGCCAGACGCAATTAAAGCCTGAGAGTTCTTGATCCACTTGATTAACCAAGCTTCGTCTTTCGTCTCTGGAATCCCCTTTAAAGCAGGACCAACCACTTTTCTGTCAATGGCGTGACAGGATGTACACTTAGATTTGAAGATTTTTTCACCTTCCTTGACATCTTGCGCATGCAACGTCGTAACGGCAAATAATAGCATCAAACTCGTTGACACCACCCTCGCAAGGCTTCCCAAAACGGATGAGATAGTTCTCATATTTAGCACTTTATACTATTTATTTGTGAATGTAAAAAATTAACTCCCATGGTTAAAGGAGCCACTACCCCCCTAACAATGCCACAAAAGTATGATTTATTAACAAATCGCTGACAATTTTGTGACCTTTAATATCAATTTATAATCATTCTAAACAAATGCGTTTAAACAAGGATAAAAACAGCATTAAGCTATTAAAGTGGTTCCATCGCTACAACTTTTCATTTGGATAGCCACTCAAATATAAGACAATTCCATGACAATTTAAAATACTCAAAATAGTGGATCGCAGAAGACACAAAAAGTTTTTTTTCGTCCTAATTTCCGTACCTTTATAAGACGAATCGAGAACTTTATCAAGATGAATGGAGATCTGGTCAGGGTCAGGTCCCGAGCTAACAATAAAAAAATCTGGATGATGTCTTTATATAGAAGGAATAGCTCATTATATCGAAAGAATAACGCATTCCTATTGGGTAGTTCCTAGTAAAGCCAGCTTCAAGACTAAACACAAGAAAACAATGGAAACAAACAAAAAATACAACCCGTTAAGTAAAGAAGAGGAATACATTATTATACATAAGGGAACTGAACGGCCTTTTACCGGCGAACTTTTAGACAATAAGCTCAAAGGAACGTATATCTGCCGTCGTTGTGACAGCCCACTATACCGCTCGGAGTCAAAATTTGAATCTGGCTGTGGCTGGCCAAGTTTTGATGATGAAATTCCTGGGGCAATTACAAGGATCACCGATGCAGATGGCCGCCGCACTGAAATCCTGTGTAGTAACTGTGGCGCGCATTTAGGCCACGTATTCCTCGGAGAAGGCTTTACGACAAAAAACACGCGTCACTGCGTTAATTCTATTTCAATGAAATTTGTAGCCGATACTAAGAAGTAACTTTCACTTTAGTCGACTCACGAACTTTCAGTTCACAAGGCAACACCATTCTACGTGTTGCTTTTATTTTGCCCTGAAGACGCAGCAACAAAATATTGATCAGGTTCTCCGCAATGTCCTTGATCGGCTGCGATACAACCGTGATAGAAGGTTCCACTAATTTAAAAACCGTATGGTCGTCAAAAGCAATCACCGCCGGCATCGTAAAATCAAATTTTTTGGAAGCCTTCAAGCCTGAAATCGCCAAATAGTTTGTTGAGAACAAAACGGCATCCAGCCTGTTTTCACAGATAAATTCCCGCAATAGTTCCATTGCTTCCTCATCCGAAGCATCCATCTGAATCTTTTGAATAAAACTTTGTTGCTTATTATTATCCATAGCCTTCATATAGCCATCTGAACGCTCTTTCATTTGGGTCTGATCCGAATAGAGCGATACAAATCCGATACGTCTATAACCTTGTTGACACAAATGGTTACTGGCATCAAAGGCCCCCTGAAAATTGTCTGCACCAACATAGTCTGTTTCAAGACCCGGAAAATAACGGTCAAAGAGCACAACCGGAATATTATTCTGCTGCAACTGTTTTACGGTATCTTCCAAACCATCGGAAGGCGTAATAATAAAACCATCTACCTGACGATCGTAAAACATCTGGATTAACTCTTTCGCTTTTTCTACATCATTGTTGGTACTACAATAAATAATACGATAGCCCTGCTCATAGACCTTACTTTCGATCAGACGAGCAATATTCCCAAAAAAGGGATTGGAAATATCTTCGATAATTAAACCCAAAATCTTTGTCTTCCCTGTGCGCAGACTTTTCGCCAATTCGTTGGGCTTATAGCCGACCTTTTTGACATAGTCCAAAACCCGCTTAGTCAAAGCCTCACTAATACGCTTTTCTTTTGCCTTATCATTCAAAATAAAGGACACAGTAGTTACAGAAATCCCCAACGCCTTTGCGATATCACTGATCAGAATACGTTTCTTCATGTAGTAGTAGTAGGTTTGTTAAGTTTTTTATTACGAAGCTTACTAAAGTAAAAAATTTAACGACAATTTACTAAAATAATAATAAAATTGCGCTAAAAGGTTTTATTTACTAATTTTAAGCAGTTTTCAAATACCCGAACAAAACCTATGACAGGAAATAAACTATTCAAAACAGTGTTGGGCACACTAATTTTGCCATTTTGTGCGCAAGCCCAGCAAAATCTTACACAATATGTCAACCCCTTTATTGGTTCCGCGGATCATGGCCACGTGTTTGTTGGTGCCAACGTACCTTTAGGTGCAGTACAATTGGGGCCTACCCAAATTCCACAGATTTGGGACAAGTTCAACGGATGGGACTGGTGCAGTGGATACAATTACAAAAGCCAGGAAATTTTGGGTTTTACCCATACCCATCTGAGCGGAACAGGTATCGGTGACCTCAACGACCTCATGATCGTTCCAGCCAACGGAAAATTACAATTAACGCCAGCGGAATTCAATAAAATGAATACAGGTTATGGCTCTTCCTTCAAAAAGGAAAATGAGGTTGCCAAACCCGGATTCTATAGCGCTTATTTAGATGACTATCAGGTACAGGCCAACCTGACAGCAACCGAACGTGTTGGCTATCATCAATATCGCTATGAAAAAACAGACAATGCGCATATTTTGGTCGACTTAGGTTACCATATCAATTGGGATAAACCGACAGACACCTACATCAAACAGGTGAACGACTCAACCTTTGTTGGTTACCGCTTTTCAACAGGATGGGCAACTGACCAAAAATTGTATTTTGCGATCAGAACTTCCCAGCCGATACAAAAAGTAAGATTTTTCGACGGTAAAGAAGAAAAATTAGGCCAAACAACATTTAAAGGACAGGCAATCAAAGCAGCTTTATTCTTTGATGCTGTTAAAAACAAAACCATCGAGCTTAAAGTCGGTATTTCTCCCGTAAGCTCGACCAATGCCCTGAACAATATCAATGCGGAGATTCCAAACTGGAATTTTGAAAAAGTAAAACAAGAAGCCGATCAACGTTGGAACAAAACCTTAAATAAGATTCAATTTGAAGCCGACAAAGATACGAAGACAATCTTTTATACCGCATTATACCATACCTACTTCGCTCCTACCATCTTCAACGATGCCAATGGCGATTATTTAGGAACTGACAAACAAGTATACGAGAAGCAGGATTTTGTCAACCATACGGTATTTTCGCTTTGGGATACTTACCGTGGCCTTCATCCTTTGATGACGATCTTGGAAGACCGTAAAATCAACCAAGATTTTATCAAAACCATGTTGGCGATCTACCAACAACAAGGTAAATTGCCAATGTGGCACTTACAAGGTAATGAAACCAATACAATGGTTGGATTACCTGCGATTCCAGTCATTGCCGATGCCTTCTTAAAAGGGATCATTGACGAGAAAGATTATTCTTTGGTCTGGGAGGCTGTTAAGACAACAGCCATGGGCAACGATCATGGCCTGAAATATGCACGTGAACTGACTTACATTCCGATCGACAGCATGCCGAATGAGTCTGTAGCATGGGCATTAGAGTATGCGATTGCCGACTTTGGTGCGTATAAAATTGCTGAAAAGCTAGGTAAAACAGAAGACGCTGCCTATTTCAAAAAACGCTACAAACTGTACGAGCAGTATTTTGACAAAGAAGTAGGTCATTTCGTCGGTAAAAAAGCCAATGGCGAGTTCCGCAGACCTTTCGACCCATTGATGGCCAAACACCGTGAGAATGATTATTGCGAAGGAAATGCATGGCAATATACCTGGTTAGTACCTCAAGATGTCAAAGGTCTGATCAATCTTTTCGGTGGCGAGGAGAAATTTTTGAAAAAACTGGATTATTTTACGACCATGTCATCTGATCTTGGTGGTGAAGCTTCTCCAGATATTTCAGGACTAATCGGCCAATATGCGCAAGGGAACGAACCAAATCACCATATCCCTTACTTATATGCTTACGCTGGACAACCTTGGAAAGGTGCAGCTTTAGCCCGTAAAGCGATGACGGAGTTTTACACAAACAGTCCAGCTGGTCTATGTGGCAATGATGACGTCGGACAAATGAGTGCCTGGTATGTGTTCTCAGCAATGGGCTTCTATCCACTGAATGCAATGAGTGGTGTTTATGTCTTCGGATCACCGATGATGCAACATGCGAACATCAATTTACCAAATGGCAAAACGTTAGCGATCGATGTTAAAAATCAAGGTAAATCAAATCAATACATTAAATCGATCAAATTGAATGGTAAACCTTATGCGAAGTCGTTCATTACACATGCACAGCTTTTAGAAGGCGGACAGATGGAAATCGAGATGAGTGCCACGCCAAACAAAAACTTTGGTAAAAACAAAGCCGATTGGCCTTCAAGTATTGACAATAATTAACTGAAAAATTGTCAGTAAAACATTACTGGATTAATATTTGTTAATACCTTAACAACATATTTAAGGAGAAATAAAACATGGCAGATTACAAAAACATCAATATACAAGATATCCCTGACGGAGGTGATAATCCAAAAGACTTCTATGAAACTTTCAAAGAGCGCTTAGAAGACTTAGAAACATTTCCAAAGGACTATACGTATAAATTTATCTTACCAAAAGATCAGGACCACTTCAATCAGATCCAGAGCGTATTTGATGACACAGGTGCTCAATTTGACTTCAAGGACTCCAAAACAGGTAAGTATACTTCAATTACGGTAAACTTGAACGTAAAAGATGCCGATCAGGTCATCTACTACTACAAAGAAGTAGCGAAGATAAAAGGTGTTATCATGTTATAAAAGAACAAATCAGGCTGTCGAATTGACAGCCTGATTTGTTTTGTACCCCTCTCAAGATTAATTCAGACTCTATTATACAAATATTTACTTTTTAGAATAGAGAGACTCTCTAAGAATTATTTCTACAGTTCTCCCCTCAATACAGATCTTTATCTTCAAAAAATCACGCCGATTGTTCAAGCCACTATGATATAAATCATCGGCTTCTTGTAAAAGATCAACCTAGCAGTATTATATGCTTGGCCCCCTAATAAACTGTATATAACCGATTCTCTTTATCTTATTCAATTAACTTTAATAAAAAATTTGTGAAACGCCCACAAAGCAGTATATTTATCCTCTTAGTTTATTATATTTTATGAAAAGAATTTTATCGGCTATCCTATTATTGGGAGCAGCTCGAATTGCCTATGCGCAGACCTCACTTGACAAAGACATCGAAGGCGTTAAATCTAGAAAAGGTAGTTTTGTTACTGAATTGAACTTCAATCCATTTAAAGGAAATCTGAGCTTAAACAATGCTCTAAATCAGATCAAAGGGCGGTATTTTGTTCAGGATGACCTTGCTTTACGTTTGGGAATTGGAATCAATGTGCTCGATTCTGCAGCAAATTATGGAAATCCCTACGGCACAAATGGTTATTTTAACTCCAATACCAAAAAGAGTACAGGATTTGATCTCAATATTGGTATTGAAAAACATTTTAAAGGAAGCTCCAGACTGTCTCCTTACATTGGATTTGACCTCTCCATCGGCTCTAAAAGTAGTAAACAGGAACTATCTACCAGCGCATATACGATGAATCTAAAGAATGCCTGGATGGAAGTTATCTATCAGCAGACCAACAATGGCTATTATTCGTCCATGCAATTAGTCCCAAATGCTTATACAAGATTTGGTGCCTATGCCGTTGCCGGATTTGACTTTTATGTTTCCAAAGGCCTGTTTGTTGGCTATGAGTTTAATTTAGGTTATTTACAGACAAAGTATAAAAAACCTGATATCACAGTAACGGGAACTGACCCTGGTTATGGCTCTTATATCTCGGAAAACAAAACCAAGACGTTTAAGAGCTCATTGGTGAATGGTCTGAGAGTAGGATACGCATTTTAAAAACAATAAACTTATTGATCATTATGAAAGGGATTAAAATACTGTGTATTGTTTTTATTTCATTATTTGGACTATTTTCATCGTGTAAGAAGGATGACTTTACGCCACCAGCAATTCAGACACTGTCAGTTAAAGCTCAATCGTCGACTTCATTTGAAGTTGTTGGTAATATCGCTAAAAGGGGGAGTGAAGGGATAGAGGATTATGGATTTATTTATAATACTAGCCAGGAAATAGGAGAAAACAAGGGCATAAAAGTTTCCTTGGGAAAAGATGCTAAGGAAGGAGAGTTTCGTAAACAGATTAGGGTTGACGGGACATTACCGTACTCCTACAACAATACGGTTTGGGTACGCTCCTACTTACGAGACTCCAGGGGCACTGTTTTTGGCACAATGCTTAGTGTCAACCTTCCTAGTCCTTCTATGGGAGACATTACACCAAAAATGGCCATGTCGGGCGAAGTCGTAAAAATCACAGGTACTTTTTTCGATGCGACAGCAAACAATACCGTTGTTACAATTGGTAATATCAAAGCAAAGACTGTTTCAGTAAGTCCAACTGAAATAAGTGCAGAGGTACCAAGTGGTATACAAGCCAGCCATGGAAATTCTGTCAATGTTTCTATTCAGATCGGATCTACTCCAGCCGGCAATAGTTCTTTCCAGATACTCGCGAATTTTAAGGATTTTTCTCCTAAATCCGGGCCTGTGGGCTCAGAATTAAAATTCACTGGCGATAATTTACCTGATTATTTTGGCAGTTCAAATATCCAGGTTGAAATGGGAAATCAACTCATTAATCCTTCGTACTATTACGGAACCATAAATGTCCCCTTCACAGCCAAGGAAAGTTCAGATCTTGCGATAACCATTAATGGAAAGAAAAAAGTGCTGGGAACGTTTAAAGTAACTCCGCCGGTAATCAGCGAAATATCACCCGAATCCGTTTATCCAGGACAATCTATCATGCTTCGTGGGACGAACTTCCCGCCGATTAATGATGGCGGTGAGGGCCGCCCTTTAGTGAAATTAGGTACAGGAAGCTATGGTGATGCATATTTCTATGATAAAGGAACATACACTTACAATGTTCCGGATAATATAGCAGAAGGAGATTATTCCCTTTACCTAAAGGTTGGGCCACATGAAGTACAAGCTCCTAAAAAGTTGAAAATTTTGGGCTATTCAGCCTCGAATTTTTCTCCTAAGTCTGGAAGTTCACTTCAGCTGATCAATATCTCCGGAAGTTTTATCGCCGGAAATTGGTATACAGTGTATTTCGGTTCTGTACAAGGCGGTGGAACTGCAACTTCGCCGACGAATCTACAGGTAACCGTTCCTTATGGAATGAGCGAAGGTAATGTTAAGATTAGCGTTGAATTCCCAAATAAAAAAGTAACCATTCCCGGCGACTTTGAGGTCGTTGGCCCTTCGTTTACGTCCTTTAGTCCGACATCTGCGGTACCGGGAACAGTGTTAACGATCAAAGGTTCAGGCTTTGTTCAAGGTTACGACACTATCGTGAAATTCGGTTCAATTGCCGTAGCTCCTAATAGCGTAACGTCGAATACAATCTTAGTTACCGTACCTTCAAATGTATCTCCAGGTGCAATGAAGCTAACGGTAGTGACAGCAGGGCAATCTGTTGCACATAAAGATAATTTTACGCTATTGGACAAATAGCATTCGATTTAGGACTTCCCTCCTATTAACTCGGATCATTCTAAAAACATCAAATTTAATTTAGGTTACAAAAAAAGCCCGCTTTACGCGGGCTTTTCGTATCATTTGAAAGATAACCTTATTCTTGGCCAGCGCCAGCTACAGGAGCTTCGCCAGCAGGTTTATCCTGCTTTGGTTTGTCTTCTTTCGGAGGACGAGGCAATAACGCTTTACGCGAAAGCTTCATTTTACCTTGTTTGTCGATATCCAACAATTTAACCGTTACTTTATCACCTTCTTTGAAGATACCGTCCATTGTTTCAAGACGTTTCCAGTCGATTTCAGAGATGTGCAATAAACCATCTTTACCAGGCATGATTTCAACGAAAGCACCGAATGGCATAATTGATTTCACTTTACCTTCGTAAGTTTCACCAATTTCAGGTTTAGAAGCGATTGCTTTAATACGACCTACGGCATCATCGATAGCGGCTTTATTATCTGCGAATACTTGAACAACACCTTTGTTATCAACTTCTTCGATCGAAATTGTAGCACCGGTCTCACGTTGCATCTCTTGGATAATTTTACCACCTGGTCCGATTACAGCACCAATAAATTCTTTATCGATCAACAATTGAACGATACGAGGTGCATGTGGTTTGTAGTCTTCACGTGGAGCAGAAATTGTTTTCTTCATTTCACCTAAGATGTGTAAACGCGCTTCTTTTGCTTGATCCAAAGCTTGCGTCAACACTTCCCATTTCAAACCATTGATTTTTAAGTCCATTTGACAAGCAACGATACCTTTTTCTGTACCAGTTACTTTAAAGTCCATATCACCTAAATGATCTTCATCACCTAAGATATCCGATAAGATCGCGTATTTACCAGTTTTCTCATCAGAAATCAATCCCATGGCAATACCTGAAACTGGCGCTTTCAATTTCACACCGGCATCCAAAAGTGCTAATGTACCAGCGCATACCGTAGCCATTGAAGAAGATCCATTTGATTCCAGGATATCAGAAACAACACGGATCGTATATGGATTTTCACTGTCTGCAGGAAGTACCTGTTTCAATGAACGCATAGCCAAGTTACCGTGACCAACTTCACGACGGCCAGGACCTCTATTAGGTCTTACCTCACCTGTAGAGAATGCAGGGAAGTTGTAGTGAAGAATAAATTTATTATAACCGTTGATAAAAGCACCATCGATCATTTGCTCATCGTCTTTAGCGCCTAAAGTAACCGAAGTCAATGATTGTGTTTCACCACGTGTGAATACAGCCGAACCGTGTGCAGCAGGCAAGTAATCTACTTCAGACCAGATCGGACGTACAGTACGTACATCACGGCCATCTAAACGTATACCTTCATCCAAAACTAGGTTACGGACAGCATCATACTGAACATCGTGGAAATATTTTTTAAATAAGAATGCGGTATCATCATCCAATTCCTCAGGCATTGTCGCTCTGTACTCTTCCGCGATTTTTGCGAAGTTCTCAGAACGGTCATGTTTGGCAGAAGCAGATTTTGCAATAGCGTAAACTTTATCGTAAGTAGCTGCAAAAATAGCATCTCTCAATTCAAGGTTTTCAGGCTCGTGGTTATACTCACGCTTCACAGTTTTACCAACTAAGTTAGCCAGTTCTACCTGAGCAGCAACTTGTTTTTTGATAGCTTCATGAGCAAAAGCAATTGCTTCTACCATTTCAGCTTCAGAAATTTCTTTCGCTTCACCTTCAACCATACCGATATCCTGTGCCGAACCAGCAACAATAAACTCTAAAGTTGCATTTTCAAGCTCAGACAATTTTGGGTTGATCACCAACTGACCGTCAATTTTCGCAACACGAACTTCAGAAATTGGTCCATTGAAAGGAATATCAGAAACAGCAATAGCTGCAGAAGCTGCCAAGCCCGCTAGAGCGTCAGGCATAATATCTTTATCTGCCGAAATCAAGCTGATTGCAACTTGTGTATCTGCGTGATAATTTTCAGGGAACAAAGGACGTAATGCACGGTCTACCAAACGTGAGATCAATACCTCATAATCCGATAATCTAGCCTCACGACGTAAGAAACCTCCTGGAATACGGCCAGTTGCCGCATATTTTTCTTGATAATCTACAGAAAGGGGTAAAAAATCAACGCCAGATTTCGCTTCTTTAGCTGAAACAACTGTTGCAAGCAACATCGTATCACCTTGTTTTAATACTACAGCCCCATCAGCCTGTTTTGCCAATTTCCCTGTAGACAATTCGATCTGGGTGCCATTACCCATATCGATGGTCGTTTTAATTTCGTTGTAATTCATTTAATCTTGTTTGCGACATGCTTTTCATCTTGTTGGCAGCATGCCAATATTTTAAATACATTAGATTTCAGCACAAAGGTAAATTAAAATATTAAGATTAATGCAATTCACAGCAGGCTAAATCATCAAACCCTCGGAATACGGTAGCAATTGCCCCAGTCTGTCAGCCAATGAATCGATTGAAGTCTTCTCAAGTTCTCTTATTTCTCGAAAAGGCTTCCAAAGGCTTATCAATTATAACGAGGAATCTAGCCTATTGCGCAGTATAAGACAAAATGTAAACTTTTCTCAGGATGGGGTAATATGTAAACCTATTTCAGTATAAGACATGGCTATCATCTTCGGAGATTCTTCGGTGCTTCTTCGGTACTTGTTCGGAGCTTGTTCGGTACTTCTTCGGTTGGAAGCGAAGAAACAACGAATAAGCTCCGAGGAAAAAGCGATGAAATAACGACTAAATAGCGAAACTGAAGTAAAGGACAAGTAGGCCAATCTCGTCCGCTAATCTCAGGACGTCTTGAACAACTGCAAAAGCCATGACGAACAGAAAACAACCATGCTGACGCGAAAAGTCCTATAAAAATTCGGTCACGATAAGCACAATAAAAAAAGCCATCCAAAAATTGGATGGCTTTCTTAACACCTTTGTATTAAAGCTTATTTGATAATATCACGTAAACCTAGACCTTTAATGATCGCACGGTAACGGTTGATATCTTTTTTGTAAAGATAAGCTAATAATGAACGACGTTTACCTACTAACATTTGTAGGGCACGTTGTGTACCGAAATCTTTTCTGTTTTTTTTCAAGTGCTCAGTTAAGTGAGCAATTCTCTTAGTGAATAAAGCAACTTGACCTTCAGTAGATCCTGTGTTTGTAGCTGATCCAGCAAATTCTGCGAAGATATCAGCTTTGTACTCTTTACTTAAATACATTTCCTGAATAATATTAAAGCGTTAAAAATTTTATTAATTGGCTGCAAAGATAGCAAAAATCTTTGAGTGCCAAAATAATTTAATAAGCAAAGGTTCAGCTACGACTAAACCTTTACGTAGATTTTCTTCTTGTCCAACCAATAGCAGATTACCCACATCAACGTTAAGAAACATAGTGAATAGACAAAAGAACCAACTTCTGGTATCCCAGGGACTTTCGCGCAAACGTATTTATAGAACCAGGCAAAAGCGTCGACATATTTTTGCGTACCATCTTCTTTTACACCATCAGGAATACGGAACAATCCCAAAAAGCGTGGTAGAATACCGCTCAATACAAAGATGAATAACGGATTTTTACCAAAAACATCAAAAAACTGGGTCAATTTATTTTTGATACCCTGCACTTCAATAAACCAGATCATACCACCTAGTGTCATGGTTGCCAAACCTGTTGTATAGAGCACATAGGAACTCGTCCATATTTTTTTATTGATCGGAAAACCCAAGGCCCATATCCAAGCCAATACGACCAAAATAAATCCGGTCACAAACATCCCCGCCAGCAATTTAAAATGGGGCTCATTAGAGGCCGGTACTTTGGACCACAGCCAATCCACCTGACCTTGCTTTTTAATAAATACACCAACTAAATAGCCAAAGACGACCTGAACAATTGTCGGCAAGGTACTCATCAGCCCTTCAGGATCAAATGGCACCCCCTCCCCTTTGTAGACATGCGGCAAACCCAGGATTGCTATATCATATTGTGTACCGAACCAGCCTTCTAAGCTATAGGGATCTGCTCCTCCGGCTATTGCACAAATTGCCCAATACAACAACAGTATGATTGCCGAGATCCAGATAATCATTTTTTCTTTAAAATAATAAGCGAGAATCGACGCAAAGCAGTAGGCCACAGCAATACGTTGCAGTACACCAAAAATACGAATTCCCCGGCTCGGATCCGTTCCGTCCACCCATTGCTTAAACACCAATGCTGCACCATCCCATTTCACAAAAGGCCACCAATTGATGAAAAGTCCAATCGCAAAAATGAGGACCGTCCGTTTGATTACCTTTTGCCAAAATACTGCCGGTCCCGCCTCTTGCAAACGAGGTATAACAAAAGACATGGCATTACCTACTGCGAAAAGAAAAAAAGGAAAAACCAGGTCTGTAGGCGAGCATCCATGCCATTCTGCATGTTTTAGCGGTGCAAACATATGAGCCCATGTCCCTGGATTATTCACCATAATCATCAGTGCCACAGTAGCCCCACGAAAGACATCCAAGGAGTAATAGCGTTGTTTCATAATCAGATTGTATAATTAAAAGGTAAATATAAGCTATTTGACATTCATTTTTATGCCTAATCTACAATTTAATTGCATAAACAGGAAAGTCAAATCATAACATTGTTACAATAACAAACGTTTGCATGCATTTAATGACTAAGAATCAAATACTTTTTAAAAATATTTAAAAAGTATTTGGAACTTAACAGTAATTGACTAATTTTAGCCAACAACTTTTATACTAACCATATTTTGTTGTTTAAATAACAGCTTCAGAAATAACCGTCTGATCAGTAAAAAAATTATTAACAAAAGTACCTTAGATTAACAGTGAACATGATGGGTAATCCCATGGATTTGCCAATCTCTAAACAACTTTATTAACCTTAAATAATAGAAAATGAGTGTCTTTTACAAAAAAAGTGCGGGCTTAGCCCTATGCACGCTGTTTAGCGCAACATCCCTCTATGCGCAACAAACGGTCTCCGGAAAAGTCTCGGACAAAACAGGCCCTTTGGCGGGAGCTACAGTAGCAGTCAAGGGATCTATTGTCAAAACGCTTACCAATGAACACGGATCATTTAAAATTGATGCCGAAAAAGGGCAGACAATCCGAATTTCAATGATAGGCTACAAAACCCAGGAAATTGTTGTCGGCTCCTCCACCACCCTCAAAATCGAATTAGAAAGCGATGAATCTTCTTTAGATGAAGTCGTTGTTACAGCCCTGGGGATCAAAAGAGATAAGAAATCTTTAGGTTATGCGACCGCAACTATTTCTTCTGATGATCTTTTAAAAGCCGGAGCAACAGAAAACCCTTTTTTGGCTATGTACGGAAAAGCAGCAGGTGTTGGTATTAATATTGGTTCAGCTGGTCCAACAGGCGGTGTGAATATTCGTATCCGCGGTGCAGCGGGTTTAGAATCTGGTACAAATACTCGTCCATTATTCGTTGTTGACGGTGTACCACTTTACGATGAAAGCACATCCATGGAATCTAGGGGATATGATCCATTGAAT
Organism: Sphingobacterium sp. UGAL515B_05; assembly: GCF_033097525.1. Lineage (NCBI taxonomy): Bacteria > Pseudomonadati > Bacteroidota > Sphingobacteriia > Sphingobacteriales > Sphingobacteriaceae > Sphingobacterium > Sphingobacterium sp. UGAL515B_05. Next base: position 1,021,134 of record NZ_CP109907.1, read on the forward strand.
TCTTTTGATATGGGATCAGGCATCAACGATCTGAATGCCGAAGATATCGAGTCCATTGAGATCTTAAAAGGCGCAAAAGCAACAGTTCTCTACGGAAGTCAAGCTTTAAACGGTGTTGTGTTAGTCACAACAAAAAGCGGTAGAAAAACGAGAGGTTTAGGAATCCAGGTCAACCAACAAATTAGTATTGACAAACCGTTTACCTACATCGATTTCCAAAACGATTATGGATCAGGGGCTTCTACCAATGATCTTCAATATGCAACAGTCAACGGTAAAGAAGTTCGAAAGCTTCCTTTAAGCCGATTTAGCTTCGGTCCTAAGTTTGACAATTCAGACATTATGCTCTATGATAGCACAATGGGCAAATACACCGCATATCCTAATAACTTTATCGATTTTTTTCAAACCGCAGTTAATAATAGAACAAATATTGCTGTAGCTGGCGGGGGTGAGATTGGTAGTGCTCGTGCATCATACACCACAAACACATACAACGATATTTTACCAGGTTTCAAGCAGAAACAAAATACCTTTAGTTTCAACGGAAACTTCATGCCCTCAAAATTTGCCAGTTTTGAATTTGTCAACAATTTATACAGCATAAATACCACCAACAGGCGCCCAAATATTCAACAATGGGTGGCTACAGGCTTAAATAGAGATTATGATTACAATTGGATCAAAGGATTTTATCATGATGCAGATGGTTTTCGAAAAGATTTAGAGCCATATGGTCTATCAGGAAGTTCTCCTGGATATTGGCCAAATGCAACATCTAATATCTTATGGGAACAAAATGACAATAAGGACGAAGATAAAAAATTCCACTTGGTCAGCTCCATAAAGACCACCTTGCGGTTTAGCCCGCATGTTTCTTTCATAGGCCAAGCTTCCATTGATTATACCAATACGGATTTCATTACAGAAGATAAAATCATACGATTGACACCAAACAGAATAGGCGGTGGATATAAATGGACCAAAAGAAATACCACCGTCCAAAACTACCAAGGTCTCATGAAATATGAAAATACCTTCAATAAGGATTGGAATCTATTCGGTTTCGTCGGTGGAGCATATCAAAAAATTACCGACAACAACATGTATACCTCAACGGGTAATATGGGATTACTCTATCCAGATTGGTTCTCATTAAACAACGCAAACATTGCTAATTGGCCATCTGCGGGATCTAGGGGGCAAGTAATGAACAATGGTCGAGGATCTGACGTTTTATACAGCGTCCTAGGATCAGCTACATTATCCTATAAAGAAAGTCATTATCTAGAAATTCAAGCTCGGAACGATTGGAATTCGACGTTACGTTCCCCTAAAAATTCATATTTCTACCCTGGTCTTTCCTATACCTGGAATTTCTCCAATGATTTTAAAATTCCTAAATTACAGTACGGAAAACTTCGACTAGCCTGGGCAAATGTCGGCGGAGGACCTTTTACCGCAACAGGAAACCGCTATTTTGCAGATAATTCATTCAGAGTCAGCCAAATACCATATTCGTATGGCCCAATTTCAGTTACACCTCCAGAATCTCTCTTCTTAGAAGAAATAAAACCATTCCGAAAAAGAGAAATAGAACTAGGCTTTAATACAAGATGGTTTCAAAATAACCGTTTAGAGATTGATTACGCATTTTATAACAACAATACCTACAACCAGATCATTCAACAGACGATATCCCCCACAACAGGCTATCCTATGGCAAGCATCAACACAGGTGACCTACGAAACTGGGGACATGAACTATTTATCAAAGCTGCACCGATTGCCAACGAAAAATTCAGATGGGATTTAACATTAACAGCCGCAAATCAATTTTCAAAAATCGTAGCACTTTATCCGGGGCTCAAGCAAAAATACATTACAGGAAATAGTGGTTTCCAAGTCTGGGGTAAAGAGGGTGAACGGATTGGTGAAATCAGAGCATACGACTATAAACGCGATGAGAGTGGAAATAAAATTGTTGGTCCAAACGGATTATACCAATTATCTGATGCGGTCTCTTACATTGGAAAAAATGTCAATCCAGATATTTTCGGAGGATTTATGAATGACTTCTTTTTCAAGGGATTTAATTTCCACCTTGGATTGGATTACAAGTTTGGCGGATCCGTATTTTCGTATACAAACAATTATTTAATGGGGACTGGTGTTATTAAACAAAGTTTACCAGGTCGCGACGAAGAACATGGTGGAGTTGCTTATTATATCGACAAAAACAACAAATTTATTCAAACTCAACATAACGCAGCAGCTCCATCGGATTCCAAAGATGGAATCATTTATCACGATGGTATAATTTTGGACGGTGTCATGGAAGCAAACGGCTCTTATGTAAAAAATAGCCAAATTGTTAGCGCGCCAACCTATTATGGCACATACATAAACGACCTCGGTACATCATGGCCACCAGATCGTTTGTATAAAAACGATTACATTAAATTTAGAGAAATATCTGTTTCATACACTATTCCTCAACGATGGGCAAACAATCTCAAACTTCAGAAGTTAACCTTGACAGCAGCGGCGAGAAATCTTGGTTACCTTTATAAGAGCATTCCAAACATTGACGCAGAAGCTGCACTAGGCGCGCAGTCTTACATCGAAAATTCATTCTATCCTTCTATTAGAACTTTTACTTTTGGAGTTAATGTTAGTTTTTAACCAGAAAAAAATCAATTATGAAAAAAATATCAGTATTACTAGCCTCCGCTTGTATCCTATTTAGTGGATGCAAAAAGACATTAGATAAAGAGTTTTATAATCCAGAAAATTACAACAAAACTGGGAATCTATTTAGCGGTTTATTCTCTTCAACACTCTATAAATGGAAAACTTATGTCCAAGATTATGGCGAATGGTGGTGGGAAATTGCTGGTACGGGCGCTTTGGGGGTATCCGGATATTCCCAAGTATCACAACGTTACATTACCGATCGCTATGCTTGGTTTGGATTATACGATGATCTCTCGGGTGCAAATGCTTTCGGTAGCGAAAATCAATTATGGCAAAATAGATTTGGGAGCTTTTATAAAAACGCGAATGCTTGGCCAGTTATTCAAGACAACCTAAGTAAGGTTTCAGGACAAGAATTAGATAATAATATTATCTATTATCATCTAATAACCGTTATCAAGGACTATGCTGCATTAATGACTGTTGATTTTTACAATGCAATTCCTTATTCAGAAGCATTTCGCGGAAAAGAACGCGTATTTTTCCCAAAGTATGACGACCCCAAAGATATATATATCAGCGTCTTAAACGATTTAAAGAAAATCTCGGAAGAACTGCCAGCGGTCCAGTCGAAAATGACTCCTTCGGCTATTGCTGTTTTCCAAAATCAGGATATCGCCTTCCATGGGGATATTAATAAATGGATCCAATATATGAACGCTCTACGTTTGAAATATGCGCTTCGCATTTCTGGTGTAGATGAAGCTACTGCTAAGACACATATTAACGATGTATTGTCCAAAAACAATTTACCACAGACTGACATGGTTTGGCAAATGCCTTATAAATTGGATGTAAAAGGAGGTGGAGAATGGACAAGAGGATTGTTCGAAGCTTGGCCTGGAACTTTTATTACCGATATCATAATGAAACGAATGAATTATGGTACTACGAAATACGAAGCCGGAACAGATGATCCTAGGTTACCTGTTATAGCATTTCCGACCAAATACAGTGATTTCGCAAATAGTATTGGCGATTATAGAGGGGTCAGCATGAATGCGGACGCTCAAAAAGCACCGTATACCGCTGGAGATAAATACTATACTGGAGGATTGGACGGAGATATTAATGAGCATTTCAAACAAAATTCCAAATCGTTTTATAATTTTGCGACGATTACGATGAATAATGTATTTCCTGTGTATATGATGACCAAAGCGGAAGTCGATTTGGTACTTGCTGAAATCTCATTAAAAAACTTAGGTAATACAGGAAAAACCGCAAGTGAGCACATCAAAAATGCAATCGGCAACTCTACAGATTTTTGGTATGCGCGCAACGCAGAAAGTTCTTTCGCAACAAGCCAAAAGATATTACACCCGACAAAACCAGACGCAGGAACAGTTTCGAGCTATGCCAATATTGTTGCCACCAAATACAATGCGAAAACAAGCACAGATGATAAACTCGAAATTATTATGCAGCAAAAGTATATTCACCTGAATATCATGTGCCCTTACGAATTATGGACCGAACTGCGTCGTACGAGACATCCAAAATTGGAACCGATGACCTTCAACGGAAAAGTGATGAAACCACTTCCTGAACGTCTTAGATACCCCACAGGGGAGCAAGAAACAAATCCAGACAATTATGCAAAAGTCAAATCGGATGATAATTTCACAAACCCGATCTTTTGGGTACCGCAAAATTTAAGAAATGTCAACCCTTATTGGAGCAATTCCAATTTCGAATAGCACATCATCTTATAGAGTAAACGGAAGCCTAGATCAAAACTCTAGGCTTTCTACTTTTTAAACTATTTTAAAAAGTATTTTGAACTTACAATAAAAATTATTTATCTTTATAATACAATTATAACCATTTCTTTCACAAGCCAATTATACCGACGATGAAAGCTGACATATTACGATTATTATATTATAATGAGATGCAATCTATTGCTGAAATCTCAAAAAATCTTTCCAAAAGCACCCCAATTGTTACAAAAACGATTAACGAGCTTGTTAAAGAAGGCCTTATCCTTGACAACGGTCTTGGAGAATCCACAGGAGGAAGACGAGCGTCACAATATGGTTTAAATAAGCAGCTCCCGCATTTAATTGCAAGTATTGCAATTGACCAGTACTACAGTTCCTTCACGATATCCGACCTGAGCCACAATATCATCGCGCAACACAAAGATGTCGCTATCAACCTGAAAGAACAGAATGCCGGAGAATTGATTCTCCAACATTTAGAGCAGCTCATAGCAACAAATCAAATCGACGTAAAACATATCATCGGTGTAGGCATCAGCATGCCCGGGTTCGTGAATCCTGAAGAAAAAATAAACGACTCCTATCCAAAAAATTCTTCACTCCATCATCTTTACAAACAGATTGAAGAAAGGCTAAATATCACCACCGTCATTGATAACGATTCACGGTGTATCGCGTGGGCCGAAAAAGAATTTGGCCATGGTGTTGATATTGCACATACACTGGTCATCAATCTCAACTGGGGTGTCGGTCTTGGGATCATCATAAATGGTGAAATTTTTAAAGGAGCAACTGGTTTTGCCGGCGAATTCAGCCACATCCCGCTTTCGGACAAAAACACCCTATGTTCCTGTGGCAAACGAGGCTGTTTGGAAGTTGAAGCCTCGTTAAATGCAGCAATACAAAATACAGAATCTGATATCGAAAATGGGGAGTATTCCATCTACTCCACGTTCGCAAAAGCAGGTCAAAATAAATCTGATGCTTTAATTGAAGCTGCAAAACTTGGGGATCAAATTGCCATCAATAACCTCGGAAAAATAGGTTACATGTTAGGCAAAGGGATTTCAACATTATTGCATATCCTCAATCCGAACAAAATAATAATCAGTGGACGCGGTGCTGAAGTGGGAGATATCATAGCGCCTCAAATACAGGTTGCCATTAACGAATTCAGTATCCCAAAAATAGCGAAGATGACAACCATTGAAATATCTTCACTTCATAAAGATGCACAGCAAATGGGAACTGCGGCGCTGGTTGCGGATCATCTGATCGATAACATTATAAACTAAATCAATTTCATATAACACCTATTCTATGAGTCTATTTCAAAAAAAAGCTGCAGGAATAGCACTGTGCACTGTCTTTAGTGTTACATCGCTATACGCACAGCAATCTCTCACCGGTACGGTAAGGGATGCAAACGGACCTATCGCTGGAGTCTCTGTTTCAGTAAAGGGATCAAACCGGGCAACACAAACCAGCGATAACGGAACTTTCTCCATCCGAGCTAGTCAAGGTGAAACGTTACGGATCTCAATTGTAGGCTATAAACCACAGGAAATCCAGGTAACAAACACGACAAATTATGATGTCATCCTCTCCAACGATGACTCTACCCTGGATGAAGTTGTTGTTACCGCACTGGGAATCAAACGCGAAGCCAAATCGCTCGGCTATTCCGTCCAAAAAGTCGGTGGAAAAGAACTGACACAAACCAATGCACCTACCGTGGCTACTGGACTCATGGGAAAAGTATCCGGTATGAACATCAGTTTGTCAAATGGGGTTGAGGGTGGATCACAACGTGTTGTGATACGCGGTGCAGCTTCGCTTACAGGAGCAAACCAACCGTTATACGTTATTGACGGAATGCCGATAGATAACAATCAAATTACTAGCAAAGGAAATGATATCACCAAAGCAAATGGTTCTTATCAGGATTGGGGATCCATACTAAACTTCATAAATGCAGATGATATTGAAGAAGTCAGTGTCCTTAAAGGGCCTACTGCCGCTGCTTTATATGGTGCACGTGGTGGTAATGGTGTAGTCCTGATCACGACAAAGAAAGGAAAGCTAAAAGAGGGGCTCGGAATTGATTATAACTATTCCTTCCGTTCGAATGATCCCTATCGCTACCAAGACATGCAGAATAAATATGGTTACGGCGGCGCAATTGCACTCTATTCAGCCGTACCTACTCTGCCAGTGGATGCTAAAGGCCAAGTGAGATATCCAGGCGCAGACCCTTGGTCGGGCACCAATATTACGGATCAAAAATGGTTAAGCCATGGTGCGGTACCCGGTGGTAAAAACACCTGGGATTATTTTAGCTGGTATGGTACAGGCGCCTCCTGGGGAGCTGAAATGAAAGGTCAAGAAATCCTATGGTGGGATGGAACAAAACGGAACTATTCTCCTCAGCCCGATAATATCAAATCATTTTACCGGTCAGGAAATACCCAAACCCATAATGTTGCCTTCAGTGGTGCGAATGACCTCGGAAGTGTCCGTCTATCCTACACCCGCCAAAATAACACCTCCATTATTCCCAATAGTAACTTTAATAACAACACCTTCAACTTAGGAACCAACGTCAAAATATCTAAAAAAGTTACCGCGGATGTTTCTGCTAGTTACATTAATTACTACCGCCTGAATTCTCCAGATGTAGGGAATAGCAACAACTCATGGGGTAAATTTTCGACATACGGTATGTCTAGAGATTATAAAAATCTTGAAAAGGATATTTACCGCAATGCTGACGGCAGCAAGAACTTATTGGATGGATCAGTTTACAATATGGGATACCCCTATGGCGGCTATGGAAAAGATTTATACTGGAATATCTTCATGAATAATACAGAGTTAAATCGCGACCAGCTCTTAGGAACCGTCAAGTTAAATGCAGAATTAACAGACTGGCTGACCTTAATGGGTAGAGCTTCCGGAAATTTCTCTTCGGATGAATTTGACAAGAAATACTATCCTACTGATAAAGAAGGACTGCAAGGGCAATATGGGCATGAACTCTATAAATCCACCGATCGTAACCTCGATTTCCTAGCGACGGCACATAAAGATAATTTAAATGGATCTAAATTCAGTGGAAGTATTTCGGCAGGTGCCAGTTCATGGAAATCAAATTACCGCGGAATACAGGGATTCAACGCAGGCCCATTCAATGATCCGTTTTTATTTTATCTTGCCAATATAAACAAAACGGGTTCCATATCCGGATTTATCCCTGTTGAGGAGCGAATGGAACAACAGATTAACTCTCTTTTCGGTATTGCCAACATATCGTATGACAACTTCCTCTTCTTCGAAGGAACATTTAGAAATGACTGGGCTTCAACGTTACCGAGCAAAACAAGGAGTTATAACTACCCGGCAGCATCTTTGAGTTATGTCTTCACAGAGAAGTGGAACAACAAACCCAGCTGGTTAGATTATGGTAAATTGCGTGCTGCATTCGCAAAAAGTGCAATCGGAACCAAACCTTATCAAACATCCTATATCTACGCAACCGGAACATTCAATGGTCAAGCCCTGAGAAAAATTTCCAACAATCTACTTCCTGTAGATCTATTGAAACCCCAACGCTCTACATCCTATGAGATCGGAACAGACCTGAGCTTCTTGAAAAACCGTTTGGGATTAACATTTACCTATTACAAAGTTAATTCAACCGATCAGATTATCGACCTAAATGTCGCTCCATCATCCGGTGTGACAGGGGTACGGACAAATTCTGGAGAGCTTCAAAACCAAGGTTATGAATTTACTTTAAGAGCCACTCCGATCAAAACACAGGATTTCTCCTGGGATTTAACGCTTAACGGTGCACACAACAGAAATAAACTCGTTAAGTTGGCTCCAGGTATTGACGAATACTACTTAGATGAAATGTTCGGAAATGAGGGTGTTACGATGAAAGTTAAAGTTGGAGACAATTTTGGAACTATCTATGGAACAGACTTTGCATACCATGAGAAAACTGGTCAGCCAATTGTTGAGCGTGTGTTGGACGGACAGGGTAACCCTACGGGTACGCGCTACAAAGTGACGACCAATCAAGTACCCATTGGAAATGCGAATCCAAAATTAACGGGCGGGTTAGGCACAAACCTTCGTTACAAAGATTTCTCACTCTATGCACTTGTTGACTTCAAATGGGGTGGAGATATCTGGAGTGGAAGCTATTCCACTGCGATGGGTAATGGATTAGCTCCGGAAACCTTATTGGAAAGAGATGGCGGTGGTTTAGCATATACTTATCCCGACGGAACCAAAGCAAATCATGGTGTTATTCTTAATGGTGTTTTTGAAGATGGTTCCGAGAACAAGGATGTTGTCCACTACATGTGGAAATACGCCGGTTCTTATGCAGCATGGTCTAATATACCGATGCCACGTAGTCTGGCTGTGTTAGAAAACTCATGGGCCAAATTACGTGAGGTTAGATTGACCTATCAAATTCCAAAATCGGTCGTTCAAAAAACAAAATTCTTCCAAGGAATGTCCGCCTCGTTGATCGGTCGCGATTTATTCTATCTATACACCAGCCTACCGGATAATTTAAATCCAGAAGCTGTCAATGGTATTGGTAATGCGCAAGGTATTGAATTTGGCGCTCTTCCAGGAGTCCGTTCTTTAGGATTTAGCATAAGTGCATCATTTTAACATTCGGAAATCATGAAAAGAAATTATTTTAAATCAATCGTATATAGTTCATTAATCCTTGGAACGGCAATGGTATCGTCATGTACCAAAGACTTCGACGAAATGAACGCACCATGGAAGGATGCACAGACAGCAGATGTCAAAAGTCTCTTTAACGGTGTGGTAGCCAGCATCGAGCTTGGTGCACAAGAGCAGGCAACAGCCAATACCTGGATCTATCCGGTAACACAACTGGGCACAACGGTAGGTAATTCGGGCTATTCCATGCAAAATGCCTCGAACGAATTGTGGGAAAATTACTATAGAGCATTGATCTCGATTCGTCTGACCGATCGTATGATTAATGAATCCCCTGACAAATCGAAATATCAAAATGTACAAGCCATGTTAACAATTTTGAAGGCTTATAAGACTTTCAAAATGACTGATATATTTGGTGACATCCCCTACTCAGAAGCCGGCATGGCAGATCAAGGCCCAACAAATTACAGACCCGTTTTTGATAGCCAAAAAAGCATTTATGAAAATTTGTTGAATGACTTAAAAACTGCAGTAGCCACACTAAGTACTTCCGCCGATCAAATTAATATTGGCTCCTCAGAGTCCATGCTCAACAACGATATTGCACTTTGGAAAAAGTTTGGTAACTCCCTACGCTTACGCTATGCGCTCCGTATGAATGATGCCAATGCTACAGTGGCAGCAACGCATATCAAAGAAGCGCTGACATTACCTCTCCTGGAAAACACAGAGAACATAGGCTTGACCCCCGCTGTCCAAAATTTTACCGGCGAATGGCGCGAGTGGTCATTCCATGCCGGGATCTATTTACGTATGGGTAGTACCGCCTGGAATATGCTTAGCGACAATAATAATGTAAATGGTTCTGGCATTTTTGACCCACGTGCAAAAATCTATTTTGAAACAAATGCAAAAAATGAGTGGGTGGCCAAACCACAAAATCAAGCAATGTCAGACGGAGGTGAGCCATACAATAGAAGAAGAGATGATGATTGGTCAAATAAGGGAGCCGGGAACCTGATTTCTAACTTCAATTATTATTTCGGCCGTGATAAAAATATCCCAGAATTGATTATCACAGCTGCCGAAGTTTATTTCCTAAAAGCCGAAGCGGCAGTAAAAGGTATCGGCAATGCGAACGGCATGGCCGCAGCCAAAACAGAATACGAAAATGGTGTTAAATCATCAATCAATTTCTGGACCTCAATGGCCATGAAAAGCGTAGTATGGAAAGAAAATAAACCTACTTCCCTACCGACTAACGCGCAGCTAAATACTATTCTGTCGAATCCAAAAGTAGCATTTTCAGCAAGTTTAAGCAGTACAAATGCATTGAAATTAATTTATGCACAACGGTGGTTAGATAATTTTAGGCAACCTTACGAAGCTTGGGCACTTGCACGACAAACAGATGCAACGCCAAAATCTACAGTTGACAACAATTTTTATGAAAATGAATTCGGTTATATTCACAGACTTAATTATGCAGATAAAGAGTATCAATACAACCGAGATAATACATTAGAGGCTACCAAAGGGCAAACGTTCGCCAAAGAATGGCAAACTACAAAAATGTGGTGGGATGTCAATTAATTGATAAAATTTTCGCTTAAAAGCGCTCCCGATTAATGGGGGCGCTTTTTTTTGCTTCCAGCAATGAAAACTATTTAAAAACACTTATTAAAAACATTAAACTTTTTAAAAATTTTAAAAAGTTATTTTTTCTTAATCTAAAAATAACATATCTTTAGCACACTCTAAGGGAGTCTCACTAACAAACACTCATTATTATATGGAATTAAGGGAGAAAATCCTGATCTGTCTGTATTATTTAAAAGAACAGTCCATTGCTGGCTTATCCAAAAGTCTCGCAAAAAGCACACCTATTGTTACAAAGGCTATCAATGAATTACTGGAACAAAATATCATTGTTGACAGGGGACTGGCGGCATCAACGGGAGGGCGACGGGCGGCATTATATTCCCTAAATGACGACTTGGACAATTTCATTGTTAGTATTTCAATAGACCAATTCTATACATCGATCTTTCTAAGTAATTTACAGCAGGAGATTTTACAGGAAGAGATAGATATTCAACTGGATCTTGTTGATCCACTAGCCGGAATCAATATTCTCACACAGTTAAAGAGTTTTATTGAAAAACATCATATCGATAGTAAAAAGATTATAGGTATTGGTATCAGCATGCCAGGATTTGTGAACATGAATACAGGTGTTAACAATTCATATGCCGAAGAAAACCCACTGCACTACCTCAAAAAAACTATTGAGACAGCACTAGAAATACCTACCGTTATTGATAATGATTCGCGAAGTGTCGCTTGGGCTGAAAAAGAATTCGGCGGTGGAATTGATAGTACGCATACCTTGGTGATCAACCTCAATTGGGGAGTAGGATTGGGTATAATCATCAATGGAGAAATATTTACAGGAGCAACGGGTTTCGCCGGTGAATTTAGCCATATCCCATTATCCAATACAAATAGTTTGTGCTCCTGCGGCAAAAGAGGATGCCTTGAAGTCGAAGCCTCTTTAAAATCGGCTATCGATCAAACTGAAATTGCGATCCAACAAGGTGAATACTCAATTTATAGCACGTTGATAAAAACAATGAGCAATAAGAGTGACGCCTTGATAGAAGCTGCAAAGATTGGTGATCAATTAGTTATTTACCAAATTGGGAAAATCGGATTTATGATTGGAAAGGGAATATCTACTTTATTACATATACTCAATCCAAACAAGATCATTATAAGCGGAAGAGGAGCTGAGATCGGAAATATATTAATGCCACAGATCCAAAACGCAGTTAATGAGTTCAGCATTCCAAGGATTGCCAGGATGACCAAAATCGAAATCTCAACGCTACATAAGACAGCTCAACAACGAGGAACAACGGCCTTGGTTGTTGAACATCACATCAATCGCTTATTAGATACTATTTAACTACCTGAAAAAGATGCCAGCGCTAAAATAACCATATAATCTGCTATAGGAACAATCTCTGATTTATTCAGTAAAAACTGAGTTTTAATCATATTCTTTGTTACAATTAACATTGATATTAAAAAAGATATACCAACATTATAGCTAAAAATAAATATCTGAGTAATACTTTTTAAAAAATTTAAAAAGAATTTTGAACTTAACAGAAAGACTACATATCTTTAACATCATAAACGCTAATACTGAATGTCATTAAGAAAAGTACCTTCATGAAAATTCAGGAGAAAAACATACTAACGATGATATTATAACATATCATTAAAAATACCGAGGAATAACTTTTAAATGCAATCATAAGATATTATACAAAGAATAAATACACGAAATGCGCAACCGATTGCGAAACATAAATTATATAAACTTTTACATCTATTAAAAATAAACACGTCAAGTTTAAAGCACACTGCATTAAGCCATGATAAATTAATAAACAGTACAATTAACTGACACATTTACACAAATACCTAAAACATGAGTCTATTTTACAAAAGAACTGCAGGATTAGCGTTATGTACACTCTTTAGTGCTACATCACTCTACGCGCAGCAAAGCATTACTGGAAAAGTTTCAGATGCCAATGGACCTATTTCTGGCGCAACCGTTACTGTAAAAGGAACAACAAGAGGTACTCAGACAGGAACTAACGGATCATTTACTATCCAGGCCGCACAAGGTGAAACTCTACGGATTTCTATCGTAGGTTACAAACCACAGGAAATTGTAGTTGGTCAAACTAAAACGATTAATGTATCCTTATCTCCAGACGCTTCTGCCTTGGAAGAAGTTGTCGTAACCGCAATGGGTATTAAGCGTGAATCAAAAGCACTCGGATACGCTGTGAGTACGATTAAAGCTGATGAGATTACAAAAGCTGGAAATACAAATTTTGGATCTGCATTATATGGTAAAGCTTCTGGGGTAAAGATAACAACTGCTCCAGGAGGATCCTCTAGTGCTGTGAATGTTCAAATACGCGGAATTAACTCACTTAATTATCAGCGTCAGCCATTGTATGTCGTTGACGGTGTAATTATCCGGAATGATGAACAATATGGAAGCAAGGGTTCCAATAACAACAACTATTGGGATGATCAACGTATACGTGGTAATGGTATGTTAGATATCAACCCGGCCGACATTGAAAGTATGTCAATATTAAAAGGATCTGCGGCTAGTGCACTTTATGGCTCTGACGCGGCTAGTGGGGTTATAGTAATCACTACAAAAAAAGGAATTAAAGGTCGAGGCTTAGGAGTCGATTTCAATTATACTGGATCTTTGGAGCGCGCAGCTTTCTTACCTAAATTTCAAAACATTTATGGCCCCGGTTATGATGCCGCAACCAATTTAGCAAATGGTGCCACTGAAGAAGGCTGGATTGCGGATGCGAATTCACCATCGGGAAGACGTCCATACTTTCGTTCATACGGTAACTTTGGTCCAAAATTTACTGGCGAAGAGGTAAGCTGGTGGGATGGTTCAACTAAAAAATACGAAGCACGCGAAAACAACTATAGAGATATTTTTGATACTGGTTACAATTCTAATATCAACTTTGCGATTTCCAATCAAACCGAAAAAGTGAACTATCGTTTGAGCGGCACAAGGATGGACTATAAAAGCACAAGCCCCGGTTCGAAGCAAAATAGAAATACCTTTAACCTAAATAGCTCTGTAAAAATGCACGATAACCTCTCGTTGGATGTCGTAGCAAATTACACCAATACCAATACACATAATCGTTCACAATTATTGGGACAGGTATTAGGTAATTTTGGGGGATTTTTCAGCCGCACTGAAGACATGTCTGTCCTTAAGGAGAAATACCAAACAACAGATGGATATAAGTATTCCGCATTCGGAACGGGACGTGATGAGGATTTTAAATATACGATTCGTCCATACAATTTGCTGGATTATTTCTGGTCTCAATACAAAAATAGTTACGACGAAACGGAAAATCGTTTGTTGACTAGTGCAACCCTGAATTGGAATATTGTTGATCATTTGAAACTTAGAGGTAGAATAGGAAACGATTTTACATCCGCGGCGATTACGAACAAAAAATATAACGAATATGCTACTCGTTATAACTCCTCAGGCAGTAGTTCCGGAGGATTTGAGACATCAAAAGGGAACTATTCTATATTGTACGGTGATATCTTGATGACCTATGCAAATAAGATTAACACCGATTGGGATTATAGTGTGAGTGCCGGATTTCAATCTCGACAAGAGAATTACGACGACCAATCTTCAGCCACTGCTGGTGGTTTAGTTACAGAAAACTGGTTCAGTCTAAATAATAGCTATGGACAATTAACAACCTCGAACGAGCGAAAAGAGAAATTAAAGTACGCTTACTTTGGAATGGCCAATATCGGCTATAAAGGCTTTGCTTACCTTGACGGAACATTTAGGTCCGAATATTCTTCAACTTTACCAACAGCTAACAACAACTATCAATATGGGTCTGTTAGTGGAAGTTTTATTTTCAGCGACGCTTTCGGCTTAAAGTCTGAAAAATTCAATTTTGGAAAACTAAGAGCTTCATATGGAATAGTAGGTAATGATGCACCTATTTATGCCGCTAATATTGCAAACTCCCAATCTGCCATTGCATCAATTAATGGATCCGTTCCTTCCTTAACTTATGGTGCTGCCTACGGTAACTTGGGATTAATGCCAGAAACTAAATATGAATGGGAGTTCGGATTAGAGCTCAAATTCCTAAAAAATAGATTAGGGTTAGATATCAGTTATTACGACAATTACATCAAAAACCAAATCCTAGGGTTAACAACACCAGCCTCTACCGGTGCGACAACACAAATCGTTAACGTCGGTCGTGTAGCCAATAATGGTTTAGAGGTATCGCTTACAGGAACACCTATACAACGTGAAAACTTCACTTGGAATACACGATTAAATTACTCGTTCAACAAATCTGTTTTAGAGAAATTGACACCTGGAGTTAATGAACTTACTTTCTACAGTGCTGACGAAAATTCACTACGAATTGTTGCTAAAGAAGGAGAAAAATTAGGCAATATTTACGTTTATGATATTGCAAAAGATGAGCATGGCAATAATCTAATTTCTAACGAAGGTTACTACGTTATTGATAAAACAAAGTACAAACAAGTCGGCAATATATTACCGAAAGCGATTGGCGGTATGACCAATACCTTTAATTATAAAAATTGGGCTTTAGATTTCACAGTCGATTATCGTTTCGGTGGAAAAATGGTTTCTGAAAACCAAAAATATGCAATGGGAACTGGTGCCTATGAAAACACGCTTGACTATAGAGAAACAGGAATTACCTTGGATGGAGTAAACCAAAATACAGGAGCAAAAAATGATGTTCATCTAAGTGCAGCAGAGTACTATATGAATACCTTTGCTTGGGGAGCAGATTCGTGGACAGAGAAGGGCGCTGTATATGACAATTCATACATAAAAATGCGTGAACTATCAGTTAGCTACCGTATTCCGTCTTCAGTCACTCAAAAACTTAAACTGAATAACGTAAGAGTGTCATTGTTGGGCAGAAACTTATTTTACTTCTACAGAACCCTTGAAAATATAGATCCAGAATCTCCAGTTGGAAACCAATGGTGGTCACAGGGCGTAGACGTTGGATCGAATGCAGCAACAAGAAGTTTTGGTATTTCACTGAACGCTAATTTTTAATTGTTATTAATCATGAATAAATCACTTTATATACTATTATTCTTAACGCTTTCTACTTTGGGTTTTACAGGATGTAAATCCCAATTAGAGAATGCTTTTGAAAATCCGGATCAAACAACAGAGGCAAGTATTCCTGGTTTTTTTACCGACATACTAAATAATGATCGAGTTAGACCATCATATTGGCATTATAGGACTTTTCTGCTATCAAGGCAGTCTATATATACGCAAACCTCTTCTTTTATTCCTTCAAATAACATGTATCAGCCTAATGATAGCTATTCATACGATTATTGGAAAGATTTTTATTCACCAGGCGTATTAGGTGTTTATAGAAAAATGGAAGTCGCATATACTGCATTACCTGCTACTGAAAAAGCTAATCAAGAAATTTTTCTACAAGCGGCAAAAGTAGTCCTCTATGATGAGGCATCCAAATTAATCGATAATTTTGGTGATATTCCATTCTCAGAAGCAGGTAGCCTTCCCACAAATGGGACCATTAAAAAAGCTAAGTTTGATGATCAAAAAGAACTTTACTACGCCTTTATCCAAGATTTAAAAGCAATAAACACCTATTTTTCCACTGCGAAAACTACGTCCTATTTTGGCAAGTATGATATCTTAAGTAAAGGGTCTACAGATAAATGGAGACGCTACGCAAACTCTTTACGATTACGCCTATTAATGCGAATTTCTAATGTGGATGAAAGTAAAGCAAAAACAGAGGTTTTAGAAATGCTTAACGACCCAAAGAATTACCCGTTAGTGGATGGCGATAATAATGCTAATTACAGTGCAGTAAATTCAGACATTCTTCTACAGCCTCTTACAACAAATACAACAACATTAAGAGACGCTCTGACAGAAGGTAATAATCAATATGCAACTGATTACATGTTGAATAAGGTGATGAAACCTGCCAACGACCCTAGAATCCCTGTATTCTATGACAAGTTCGGTGTAACAAAAGATAATGTATTTACACCAAACAAGGAGTACAATGCAATGCCAATCACATTTACAGAAAATGAGATCTTGACAAATTATCAGAAATATGCTGTCTTGGATTCTGCTACATTTTTCGACAACAAGTTTCTTCCAGGTATCGTGATGACAGCTTCAGAAACAAATTTCAACAAAGCGGAAGCTTACCTGCGGTGGGGAAATGATGCGACTGCGCAAGATGCTTACAAAATCGCTATTAAACAATCTGTATCATTTTATTACTATCTGAATAATTTAATGGCAAATGAGGGGTTGAAAGCTGAAACGAAACCAACTGATGAAGTAATCAATAACTTTGTTGAAACTTCCACAATTAAATATACAGGAACTTCTACGGCTAAACTGGAATTGATTCTCACACAGAAATGGCTGCATTACGGATTTTTACAAGCCCAACATGCTTGGTCAGAATATAGAAGAACTGGTTATCCTAAAATTACGGTGTTAACTGCTGGCCTAGCTAATTACGCAACACCTCCGTTAAGATTCTTATATCCAACAGGTGAAATTTCGAACAACTCCGAAAACTACGAAGCTGTTCGCTCAAAAGACACCAGAACAACAAAAATCTTCTGGGACGTTAATTAACGCATAAACTACATCTATCTTTAAGAAGGCCACCTAAGGTGGCCTTCTTTTTGTCATTTTCATTATCTTTATCTATGCAAAAACTAAAAACCATTATATCCTCCGCATTGATCGCTTCAAGCGCAACACTTGCGTTCGGCCAGGCGCACAACGTATCCGCTGGCTATCATAAACCGACTGACCCCTTAGTGATTGAAAATCTTGAACAATGGCAAGATATGAAGTTTGGTCTTTTCATGCACTGGGGTACCTATAGTCAATGGGGAATCGTCGAAAGCTGGAGTATCTGTCCCGAAGATGAAGGCTGGACGCAACGTAAACCCGAACATGGTAAAACCTATTTTGAATACCTCAAGAACTACGAAAATCTACAGACCACCTTTAATCCTACTGATTTCAATCCACAAAAATGGGCTAATGCCGCAAAAGCTGCCGGCATGAAATATGTCGTCTTTACAACAAAACATCACGATGGATTTGCCATGTTCGATACCAAAGAGTCGGATTATAAAATCACTTCTTCCAAAACGCCATTTTCCACAAACCCAAAGGCAAATGTGACCAAAGAAATCTTCAATACCTTCCGCAATGACGGTTTTAAAATTGGTGCTTACTTCTCCAAACCGGACTGGCACTCGGATTACTACTGGTGGTCCTACTTTCCACCAAAAGACAGAAATGTAAATTATGACCCTAAAAAATATCCGGACCGTTGGCAAAAATTCAAAGATTTCACCTACAATCAAATCAACGAACTGACCTCAGAATACGGCAAAGTTGATATCCTTTGGCTGGATGGTGGCCAGGTACGCCCTTTAGAAACTGTCGATAAATCTGTTGACTGGCAACAGACGATCAAAATGGATCAGAATATTGACATGGACCGCATTGGTGGCATGGCAAGAAAAAATCAACCTGGCATTATCGTTGTCGACCGTACAGTACCTGGAAACTGGGAAAATTATGTCACACCCGAACAAGCCATTCCTGAACATCCCTTGGATATTCCATGGGAAAGTTGCATCACTATGGGAAATTCGTTCAGCTATGTGCCCAACGACCAATACAAACCGACCAAAAAGATTGTTGAAACATTGGTAAAAATCATTTCCCGCGGTGGAAACTACCTTTTAAACATAGCCCCTGGTCCTACAGGAGATTATGACCAGGCAGCATACGATCGCTTGAACGAACTGGCAGCCTGGATGAAAATCAATCAAACTGCTGTGTTTGCAACACGTACCATTGCTCCATATCACCAAGGTGACTATTACTACACTAGAAGCAAAGACAGTAAAGTGGTCAATGTATTCCATCTTTCTGAAGGCGATACTTACCAACAGCCCAATGAATACGTCTTTCAAGTACCTGATAATTTTAGCGTAAAGAAAATCGCTATTTTGGGTCATAAAGGTAAATTGGACTGGTCTCAACGTGGTAACCAAATTACCTTGAGAAGCCCTAGTACACGATTTAGTTATGCGACTGCAATTCAATTGCAAAGCAAATAATATAAAATTCCGTTGGATATAATCCAACGGAATTTTATCCGTTAACAAGGTCATTGTTTACCGATCACCGCCTGAACATCTCAATATTCCCAAAGCCTCTGCTCAGGAATAAGAAAATAAGTCATCAACAAACTATGGGGTTTTTAGAACCTTAAATTCCAATGAAAAAAATCAACCTATTTCCACTATTTATCCTTCTTTTTCTATCCTCATGTGCAACGTATAAACCTCAGATCCTGGTGTCAGAGCAAATTTTTAAAACAGGTCAGGTGCCATTCCAACAATGCCATGCCTCCACGATTCAAGTCATCGGAAAAGACAGTTTATTGGCGGCCTGGTTTGGCGGTACGCACGAATCTAACCCCGATGTTGTTATCTGGAGTTCCCTGTATAGCCATGGGCAGTGGCAGCGTCCTGTACAGATTGCAGATGGAATCCTTGCTGACAACCGCTTTCCTACATGGAATCCTGTCTTCTATCAATACCCGCACAGTGACACCTTATCTTTGTATTATAAAATAGGGCCCAACCCCAGAGAATGGAAAGGCTATGTCAAACATTCGCTGGATAAAGGAACGAGCTGGTCTGCACCGCAGCGATTGCCTGAAGGTATATTGGGGCCTATCAAGAATAAACCGCTCACCTTAACAAACGGACTGCTCCTCTCCCCTTCCAGCACAGAGTCCAAGGAAGAAATCTGGAAAGCACACCTGGAAATCAGTCACGATCATGGTCGTTCCTGGTCCATCAGTACGATACGTCCCGATACCAGTATTCAGGTTATTCAGCCAAGTGTGATCCAACACGCGGATGGACGCATTCAGGTGCTCTGTCGAAGTAAAGAAAATAAGGTGATGGCCGCATTCTCAGCAGATGAAGGCCTTATCTGGGGCCCCTGGCAAGCCACAAACCTGCTCAATCCCAATTCAGCCACCGACGCCATCCGTTTAAATAATGGTTTATTTATGATTGTCTTCAATCCGGCCATCGCTGGCAACGACTGGTGGGAAGGACGCACAAAACTGCATGTCGCCATCTCAAAGGATGGCTTACAATGGAAAGATGTCCTAACTCTTGAAGATGGGGTAAAGAACGATGAGTATTCTTATCCGACAATTATTCAGGACACAAACGGTCTTATCCACATCACCTATACCTGGAATAGGAAAAGTATCAAGCATATTGTGCTCAAATAAGTATGCTAGTTGTAACAAAAATGGCAGTAACTTCGTTGTATGCTAAAAACCAAGTTATGAGATCAATGTCAAAAATATTAACATCATTAGCATGTATCGTATGCGTAGGTTGCTCAAAGGAAGCTGCTAATCAAAACCTGTATCTCGAGGGAAGTTATTCCGGAAAATTTATAGTCAACTATAAAAATCAGGACCAAACCTTTACTGGAGACGTAACTGTACGGTTTAAAGCGGACAGTTTCTTTTGTACAGCAAACAAAAACAGATTTCCCGCAGGTGGCTCAGGTACATATGAGATTAATGGCAACCAAATTATTTTCAAAGATAAAAATTTTTGGACAGCAGATTTTGACTGGGCTTTAATATTGAATCACAATTACACCTATTTAGTGGATGGAAACGATCTAACTTTAACAAAAGCTCCCTATCAAAATAACAGCTATATCTATAAATTAACGAAGGATTAATTAATAATCCTTCGTTAATTCCAATGCTCCCTTCAACCGGATATCATCGGAAGATGCGCCGACCAAAAGTTTAAACCTGCCTTTTTCTGTCTTCCATTCATTACCTGCATTCCAAAGTTTGAGGTCCTCCTTGGTCAATTGAAAAGAATAACGTTCTTTCTTTCCTGCGGCAATGTTTTTACGCTCAAACCGCTTCAACTGCATAACAGGTGTCACGACAGAACTTACTTCATCCACAACATACAACTGAGCGACTTCATCGCCCGCCAATTTGCCATTATTTGCCACGTCGAAGGACACCGTACACGCAAAATCATTGCCAGCTTCCTTCAATGAGACCTGTAAATTGGAGTAATCAAAACTACTGTAGCTCAACCCATAACCAAAAGCATACAATGGTTTGGCCGACATTTCCACATAATCGTGATGCTTAGGTTTTGTATGGTTGTAATGTACAGGAAGCTGGCCGACCGAACGAGGTACCGAAATCGGTAATCTTCCAGCCGGATTATAGTCACCGAACAATACATCGGCAATAGCCAAGCCGCCCTCCTGTCCCGGATACCAGGCATTCACGATCGCAGGAACATGTTCAGCTGCCCAATTTAAGTTCAATGGCCTTCCCATAATCGTAACAAGTACAATTGGTTTTTCGGTTGCCTGTATCGCTTTCAGCAACTTGATCTGATCGCCCATCATATCCAGAGAAACGCGATCAAATCCTTCTCCGCTCTCCATATCACTTACCGTATTGGGATCCACATTGGCCGCTCCAGTTGCTTGATACGACGTTTTAAAATCACGTGCACTCGAACCACCCAGGACTAAAACCACCGCATCGGCCTGCTTTGCAGCTGCGACGGCGGCAGCAATATCGGAATTGCTTGTATCACGGATCGCACAACCTTTCACATAATCGACCTTGGTACTGTTACCAACTGCCGCCCGTATTCCCGTCAAGAGGGTCTGAACTTTTCCTTCAGCCTGTGGAGCAGTATAATCGCCCAGCTGATTATAGGCATTGTCGGCATTCGGTCCTATAACGGCTATTCGTTTCAACGATTTGCTTAAGGGTAAGATATGCTGATCGTTTTTAAGCAAAACAATCGACTCGCGTGCCACTTGTCTTGCCACCGTCTTATTTTGTACCGTAGCGACTTTTTGGGCTACCAACTTTTCATCCACATAGGGATGATCAAAAAGCCCCAGATTGAACTTCATTCGCAGTACACGGGCCACTGCTGTATCGAGAACAGCAGGTTCAACGAGCCCCTGTTGGACAGCCTTAAGCAAATTTGAACCATAACCAGTCCCGCTTAGATCGACATCCAATCCGGCATGTATACTTTGTGAAGCCGCTTCTTCTGCAGTCGCTGCTGTTGCATGCCCTCCATTGAGCCCCGATATACTCAGTAGATCCGATACGACAAACCCCGTAAATCCCCAGTCTTTACGTAGAATGTCTTTTAGCAACCAAGGGTTGGCTGAACAAGGAATACCATCAATGCTATTGTATGCCGTCATAACCGACCCTGCTCCTGATTTTACAGCACGCTCAAAAGGTGGCAGAAAATATTGTCTGAGGCTTCGTTCTCCAAACGATACGGACTCACCATTGTGACCGCCATCTGGAGCAGCATAGGCTACAAAATGCTTTAAAGTTCCTATTATTTTATCACGCTCACCTAGCTTCTCACCCTGAAAACCACGGATCATTGCAGTTCCCATCTGACCGATCAGATAGGGATCCTCCCCATAGGTCTCTTCAGTGCGCGACCAACGTGGATCTCGTGCTAAATCTAATACAGGACCGTAGCCGTTTTTACCACCCACAGCATAAGTCTCCATGGCGATTGTTGATGCCATATCCTGAATCAACCGTGGGTTCCATGTACTCGCCTGTCCGATCGCGGTAGGGAACACTGTTGCACCAATCGCCATATGTCCATGTGGCGCCTCCTCAGACAACAACAATGGAATCCCTAGTCGAGTACTATCCACCATATAACGTTGGATCGCATTTGTAGCGCGCGCAGCTTCTACAGGGCTCAGGCCATTCAGCAAGGTTTTCTGTGTCCAAGGATCGGCACGTAAGGTTGCCCATAATAATCCGATATGCTGTTCTTTTACTGCCTTCCGCAATTTATTGCTGATTGTAACCTGCTTTCCGTTTTTGCTATACATTTCCCAGCCCAGCAATTTACTCAATTGCCCGACTTTCTCTTCCACAGTCATCCTTCCCAATAGATCACTTACCCGTTTTTCAATTGGTAACGTACTGTTCTTATAGGGCAATTGCTGGGCTTGAAGTTGTGGGCAGAGCAATGTCGCCATTGCCGCCATAAGTAATATACGGACTTTCATAAGTGGATTATTATTTATCTAGTTTTCTTCATTAATTGGATCCGGTTTTATTATTTCACATTACCTATGCAACCGGTTTCCAAACCACTAAATTAACGATTTAGCCTAAATAATCAAGTTAAATTTTGATTCCTAATTCTTTTAATAATCATAGGGCGGCAGCATTGGTTTGAACAGCGTTCATCTAAGCAACCTAACATAGGTTCTACTTTATGTACTGAAGTAGAGGAGAGCAAATGGCAAACATCCACGAAATTCATTCTTGCACGTTGGGCAACAACAAAACAGGTAGACAAAGAAAAATTAATGTGAAATATTCAATTGCAACTTCATCAAAATAGAATTGAAAAAAAAATAAAGACGGCAAGCCGTCTTTATTTTGAGTGTTAAAGGAAATATACTACTTATTTTGTTGAAGCAACTCGCTTACCTTGGAAATAGTATTCAACTGGTGCCGCGTATGCTGCAGGATTATTATTGCGCGAAATTAATATGAGCAGATCACCATCAAGCTGTACCTCATAACTTTGGTAAGGATCACTATCAGCAAACTTGATACTTTTCTTCCCTTTATCATAGGTAAATGCGCGATGCTGTCCTTCAGCAAAAATCGAACGTTCAAATGTCAACTTATCATCCCCACATAGTTCTTTACCACGATTGACAGTGAACTTATTCGCTGATTCAGCAAATGTAAATGTATACACATTATCCTTTTCACAATCTTTCGGTTTGTGCTTCAATTGCTCGTTTGTCGTCCCTTTCGCAGACACGATAGGGCTCCATTCAAAACTTTCCAGCTGTTTTTGAACATTCATAGGTACAGTCACTTCATTTTCTTTACTACAGCTCGTCAGTAAAAAGAGGATAGCAAAACTTCCAGTAAATAATTTATTCATTACGGTTTCCATTAGTTATATCTTGATGACGATCATTTTACCAATATTGCTACAATAAAATCAAGCATTTTTAACTAAACAGATAAAAATAGACTATGAGCCGGAGAGCACTTCGCGCCACAAACTAGGATGATCTGTTTGAATAAGACGTACAAAAGGATATTTCTCCAAAAAAGATCGATAAGCTTTCTTTCCCTCCTGTTCTGTTTTGTCGTCATATTCCCCCAAACTATTCATCCAAAAATAAATGCCCTTTTGGCGCAATGCATTAAGTTTTTCGGTATCAATAAATGATTCATCAAGATGGACAATTGAGGTTAATTTCATCTTTAGTATGGCCGCTAAATCTTTCATGCTGCGTGCCCTCGGAAAAAGTGTAATCGTTGGATTGAGTTTGTAAATCTTGGGCATGTCTTTGTAATCGTAAAGAAAAAATAGTACCTGGTCTTCCATCCCCTCCTGTTCAACAAGCGCATAGGTTTTCTTAATAAACTCTTTGCGATCTTCTTTAAAATCGAGATCAACAAGGATTTTTCCCTTTGCAACGCGCAAAGCTTCCGATAGGGTTGGTATAACATGATCCGAAGCTTCACCATTCGACTTTTTGCGTAAGTGAAGCTGTTGAAGCTCGGCATAGGTCTGTTTGGCGACCTCTCCTTGCCCCGTTGTCGTCCGATTGACTGTTTTATCGTGCATCAGTACAAGTACACCATCTTTGGTGGCCCGCACATCTACCTCTACCACGGAAGCCCCCTGCCGAATAGCCTCCTCGATAGCAGCAATTGAATTTTCCGGTTGCTCCAGATGAGCTCCCCGGTGTGCGGCAACGTGTAAACTTTTTTGATCTAATTTTTTTATTAAATCGTTCGACTGAGCATATAAGTGGGTTGTAGAACTTACTATCATACTCAACAAGATAGTAGAAAATATAATCTTTTTCATTGCTGTATAGCTATTTTTTTGCAATCTCTATTTGTTATACCTTTGAAACTGGCGATCTCGCCACAGTTACATCTCAATCGCATCATGGATTGAATCCTGCACCTATATTAACGGAAAGTAATCCGGTTTGAATGGATTACCTTCCGTGTATGTCGTTCTATTTTTTCGACAACTCGAATGAATCAAGTTAATTTTTCGGGAAGCTTTGCACTCCGCCTGGCACTTGTAAAAAAACGCCCCAAAAATTGTTAATAAACATGTTAACTTTCTAGTACAGAGCAGATCTTTTGTTAAAAACGTAGCGGACTTCCTATTTTTTTACAATTAGGCATTTAGGGCAAAAACAGTTCAGCTAAAATGTTAATAACAATGTTAATTAACTTGTAATCAACAATCTTTATGTTAACAACTACTTATCAGCAAAACCTATAAAATTTCACGTAATGACAGTAAACTTAAGTTGAATCATGCATATTCGCGGCGTGAAAAACAAAAAATTAGGTAAAAGCTAAGGGTAAATTGAAAGCCGGCTGTCATAAAGATAAAAACTAATCTTTTATGAAACTATCGCCAATCTTACTTATTGGATTATCGCTTCAAGCAGGGCTTACATTCGCCCAGCAACCAGCATCGCCAAAGCAAAAAAATCAGGTTGTGACCGAAACTGTCAAAGGAACCGTGATAGATAAAAATACCAGATTACCACTTACAGGTGCCACAATTGTTATTTCATCCAGTGATGGGACAAAGTCTGTAGGTACAGACGCACAGGGCATATTTCGGCTGCAGCAAGTTCCGGTTGGGCGTCAACAGCTTCAAGTTCGCATGGCCGGATATAAACCAGAAGAATTTACGGAATTACTGATCACCAGTGGACGGGAGAATATGGTCAATGTGGAAATGGAGCCGCAAATAAATGCATTAACCGAAGCTGTCGTCTATGCCAATGCCGGAAAACAACCGCTCAACCAGATGGCAATGACGAGTGGACGCTCTTTTTCGCCGGAAGAGACCAACCGCTATGCTGGCGCCTTTTTTGATCCCGCCCGTATGGCACAGAGTTTCCCGGGTGTTGCTGCCGGCGGCGATGACAATGAAATTATTGTTCGCGGAAATTCCCCCAAAAGCTTGCAATGGCGGCTTGAAGGTATCGAAATTGTAAATCCCAATCATTTTGGAGCCGAAGGCGCTGCAGGCGGCGCAATCAGTATGCTCAATACCATGGTATTGGGAAAATCTGATTTCTATACCGGTGGACTTGCCGCGGAATACAGCAATGCAACAGCAGGTGTTTTTGATCTTAGGTTCCGTAAAGGAAATACCGACAAACGCGAATACACATTCAACGTCGGAGTACTGGGCGTAGGAGCAACGTTAGAAGGGCCTTTCAAAAAAGGAAGTGACGCTTCCTATTTGATTAGTTACCGCTATTCTTCATTGAGTCTACTGGAAAAAGTAGGCGTAAAAGTTTCAGACACTGGCGTCCCAAAATATCAGGACCTTTCTTTTAATTTTGTATTTCCCACAAAAAAAGCCGGAACCTTTTCCTTATTCGGTATAGGTGGCTTGGGGAAACTTCAACAAACTGCCGAGCGTAATTACGAAAAATGGGAGGAACGAACAGATGCCCAAGATCTAAATTTAAAGTTCAACGCAGGGAGTGCTGGACTAAAACATCAATACATTGCAAACGAAAGATTATATTTCACCAATATTGTTTCCATGTCCCTTAGCCGCAATTCCAATAGCACCGATACATTAACACGGGACTATATTTCCAGCCTCTATCACAAGGACAAATTTACGAATACGGCTCTTCGCTATGCGGGTACGCTAAACTATCGCGCCAACAGTAAAAACACGATTAGAGCGGGCTTAAATGCAAGTTTATTACACTATGACCTCTATGCGCTGTCCTACGACACCGAGCTAGCGGCATTGAAAGAGCGGATTAATGAGACTGGGAATACAAGTACTTATGATGCTTTTGCACAGGTAAAAACAGTTTTGAACGATAAATTAACACTAAACACAGGAGTTCATGCGAACTACTTTGCGTTGAGCAAGAGCTGGTCTATCGAGCCAAGGCTTGGCCTAAACTGGCGTGTAGCCGCAGATCAAACGATATCCTTTGGGACTGGTCTATATAACCGACTGGAGCCCTTGGTCTACTATTTTGCCAAAAGTAGCGATCAAACAAGCCTTGAGCCAAACAAGCCTCTTTCGCCAACGAAATCTGCTCAGGCTGTTATTGGCTATGAAAAGAACCTAAGCAGAACACTCCGGTTTAAGACAGAAATCTATTATCAGCATCTGTATGATGTCCCGGTATCTACAGATTCCGACATCAACTTCTCCCTACTCAATGTATCGGATATTGCAGCCATTGGTACATCAAACTACCGTCAGCTTGTCAATAAAGGAACCGGCAAAAATTACGGCATTGAGCTAACGCTTGAGAAGTCGTTAAGTAAGGGGTATTACTTCATGGCAACGACGTCCTTCTTTGATTCCAAGTTCAAAGCACGCAATGGCAAAGAATACAATACCACATTCAATACACGTTATGTAGGAAATTTATTGATGGGGAAAGAATGGACCGTGGGAAAGAGTAAAAATAATCTGTTCGGTCTTAATGCCAAATTAATTTATGCCGGCGGAAGAAAGTACGCTCCTGTTCTGGAAGAAGAATCGCTTCGTTTAGACGAAGAAGTTATAGACCAAGATCGCATCAATACCCTGACTGCCGATCCCTACGTCCGTGTTGATTTCTCATCAAGCTATCGGGTTAACCGCAAAAAAGTAAGCCATCTATTTATTTTGGATATTCAGAATCTCCTGAATAGAGAGAACACTGTGGGTATGCACTATAATTTCAGCAAACGCATCATTGAACCTCAAAAATGGACCGGGATTATTCCGACCATTAACTACCGGATTGAATTCTAATACCTAATAGCAACACATAGGACTTAAAGGTCTGTCTCCATTCGTATGTCTCCAAAACCCAAATTTGGAGACATACGATGCTATTTCCTTAAAATAGCTCATTCGTTTACTTGTGAATATGCAGCTAAAATCTATAGCTGACAGAAATACCCAAGAAGAGGCACTACATAATCTAATATTATCCTTTCTAAACAAATATTATCCAAAAATCTTTCGGTTTTTAGTCGGACTGTTACGAAAACGATTGCGAAAAAACGCCGTTATTGTTCTCTTTCAATACTGTAAATTCACTTCACAGAAAATTCATTTTTCAGACCAATTAAATCTAAAAGCCTATGATCAAGATCAAGAACACATCCGTTTCGACGAATCGTTGGATGTACCCGGCAATACCATTATCCTGCTTGTTGCTCGTATCCAATCTGGCAACACAAGCTACTCCCTTTACCTTCGCAATAACCAACAGCAAGCTTTCACTGGCCATGCAGCAGACAACCATTCGGGGTAAGGTTGTAGACAAAGATGGCAAAGGCATCGCCAATGTCACCGTTCAGATTAAAGGAACCAATCTAGCAACATCGACCAATGCAAGTGGTTCATTCGAAATCAAAAGTCAACAGAACGACGCAACATTGGTTTTCACGAGCATCGGTTATAAAAGTATCGAAACGAAGGCACAAGCTGGCAGCCCGCTTACGATTACCTTGGAGAATGAGTCCAAGGGACTCGACGAGGTTGTTGTTGTCGGTTTTGGTACACAGAAAAAAGAAAATGTAACCGGTTCGGTCTCTTCCATCCAGATGTCCGAGGTTGTGGAAAGCAGACCTGTAACCTCCTTGTCGGCCGGTCTAGCTGGACAGGCGCCGGGATTATATGTTAATCAGGGCTCAGGCAGACCGGGCAGTGATGGGGGAACACTACGTGTTCGTGGACAGGGAACGCTCAATAATGCCAATCCACTTGTCGTGATCGACGGTGTTATTGGCGACATGAACCTGATCAACCCGCAAGATGTTGAAAGCATATCGGTTTTAAAAGATGCTGCTTCAGCGTCAATTTATGGTTCAAGAGCCGCAAATGGCGTTATCCTCATTACAACGAAAAAGGGTAAATCGGAGCAGTTTAAAGTTATTTACAACAATTATTTCTCGAGTCAAAAACCATCCAATACTATTGGAATGGTTTCCAACTATGCCAACTATATGGAGCTGATCAATGAAGGTTATCGCAATGGCGATCCAAATGCTAAGCCCATATTTTCGCAGGAAAAAATCGACCTTTGGCGCCAGGACGCTGGACAGGACCCATTGAAATATCCCAATACGGACTGGGTTTCCGACCTTTTCCAGAACAAAATCAGCCAAAACCACAACCTTTCCTTTACCGGAGGTAGTGACAAAATCAAATTCTTTGGCTCCTATGGTCTCCTCAACAACCCTGGGATCATTGAACAGGCAACCTATAAACGTCATACCGGGCGTATCAACCTTGAAGCTGATGTAAAACCCTGGTTAACGTTGGGAGCCAATATCAATGGTGTCGTTTCCAAAACAGATATTGGTACCAACATCATCGATGATGTCTTTACTTTTGCCGCAGCAAGTACTCCGGGCATGGTACTGCGTGCGCCAGATGGAAGATTTGGTTCGCCAAACAATCCGGAAGATGACCCGCAGTCTAACAACGTGCTACATCGCCTTTATGCGCAGAAAGGTAACATCAACAAAAACCGCTTCGTGTCGCGCTTCTACGGAAAACTGAAACCCATCGAGGGACTTTCCATCGAAGGATCATACACCTATACCTATGACGATGATTTCGTGTACTCTCAACCCGTGTTCAATGACCGTTGGAACTTTTTGACAAATACAATTGCCTCAGCGGGTACAGGCCGTTCGTCGGTAACCAACGAATCGATCAAATCCTACCGCTATTACATGGATGGAATTGCCAAATACAAAAACAAGCTCTTTGAGAAACTGAACTATGAAGTCATGGTAGGTGCCAGCCAGGAGTATTTTAAAGATGGCTGGTTTGCGGCATCCAAACTCGATCTTGTAGATCCGTCCCTGACCGTTCTGAATGCGGCGACTATGGATGCCTCAGCTTCCGGCAATATCACCGATTGGGCTATGCGTTCATTTTTTGGTCGAATCAACCTATCCTGGGATGACAAATATTTGTTGGAAGCCAATCTACGGACGGACGGTTCATCACGCTTTATGAGCGGAAAAAGTAGATGGGGTACTTTTCCTTCAGCTTCCTTTGGCTGGAAAGTTTCCTCAGAAGACTTTTATGACATCAAATGGATGCCTAGCCTGAAATTCCGTGCATCGTATGGCGCCTTGGGTAACAATGGAACAACCGATGAGTCTTTCCGCAAAAACGCCAACATTAACAATTATGAATATCAAGCGCTTTATAATCCGACAAACTATGTGTTAAACAACCAGCTATATGTAGGTTTTGCACAGACCGTATTGAGTAATGCGCTTCTGACTTGGGAAAACACATATATCCTGAATGCTGGTTTAGATTTTGACCTTTTCAATTACAAACTAGGGGGCTCGATCGATGTCTTCAACAAAGTAACAGACAACATCTTAATCAACCTACCCGCTCCTCTGGTTGTCGGAAATGCGACAATACCACGCACCAATGCAGCGAAAGTACGTAATAATGGTGTCGAGCTGAATTTGACTTACCGCGATAAAATTGGCGATAATTTTAAATTCAACATTGGCGGCAACTTTACTTTCATTGACAATAAAGTGGTCAAGTTCAAAGGCAACGACAAGTCTATCATTGCTGCTAATTTGATACAGGAAGGTTACGCCATCAATACCCAATATATCCTGTTGACCGATCGTATATTACAGACGGATGCTGATATGCAGCTCGTGCAACAGATGATCGATAATGCGCCAATCGATCCGAATACCAATCAAAAAGTCAATCCATTCGCATCCTATGGTACACCTAAAAAAGGAGATCTCTTGTATAAAGACACCAATGGCGACGGCGTCATCAACGACAATGACCGGGTACCGGTAGGTCATGGTACAGCGCCACGGATGACCTATGGCTTTAACATGGGATTCGATTATAAAGGATTTGATTTCTCGGTCTTCTTGCAAGGTAATGCAGGCAACAAAGTCGTCTGGACGGATGGTTATTACACACCTACTGTTCGCTGGGGCTATCAAATCAATCAGGAAATTGCTGATGGCCGATGGACAGAAGGTGCAACAGATGCAAAATTTCCGCGATTGTTGCCTTATACCGATACAAGAAACACCAAAAACAGTGATTTCTGGTTACAGAACAAGGCATTTATCCGCGTAAAAAATATCCAGCTGGGCTATACAATTCCGAACGATATCACCAAGCGGATACAGGTGCAAAATCTACGCGTATTTGCATCACTGGAAAATTTCTGGACCATTACCAAATATAAAGGTTTCGATCCGGAGATCAGCGGTACCAACTATCCAACAATGAAACAGGCCGTTTTTGGTGTTAGTTTATCCTTTTAAGAAGAAGGGTATGCAACAGGGAATGTGTTCCCTGCCTGAAACGTAAATTATGAACAAAAGTTGAGGAGGTGATTTAACACCTTTGAACATAAAACATATCATGAATAATTAATTAAACCTCATGAAAAAGATTTCACTACTCATAGCCGGATGCATTGCTTTATCATCTTGTTATAAGCTTGATACCAACCCCTACAGTCAGGTAAGTGCTAGCACATTCTGGCAGAATGAAGACCAGGCCTTAGCTGGCGTACTGGGCTGTTATAACGACTTAAAAAAAGAAGCCACCTTTGGCTTGCAATTTTCTTACGATGGACTTACCGATATTGGTCTGGGCTATGATCCTCCGGGTTTGGGCGAAGTGATCAGCGGTACTTTTACGGACCGTTCGCCCATTATTGTGGATAGATGGCAGGCAGGTTACGATCTTATCCAACGTTGTAATCATGCAATCGCGCATATCCAGCCCATGACCATAGACAAGGCCAAACAGGAGGGTTTTATTGCGGAAGCGAAGTTCTTACGTGCGCTCATGTACTTCCAGCTCACCAATCTATATGGCGCCTTGCCGATATACGATGAAACGGTCGACTTGAATAAAGATTTTGCTGATCTTAAAAATAGTCGGTCTTCGGTAGAAGATGTCAATAAGTTTATCCTCAATGACCTGAACTATGCGATTGAGAAATTGCCGGTAAGCTATGATGCAAAGTATTATGGCCGGGTCACCAAAGGAGCTGCGTATGCTTTGAGAGGGAAAGTAGCCCTTTACAATAAAGATTGGGCTGGAGCAATCCGGGATTTTGAAGAGATTGTTTACAACAAGACCAACACGTATGGCTATAGTTTAAACACAAGCTACTCGGCCTTATTCACCATGGATGGCGATCAATCGCCGGAGATGATTTTTGCCATTCAGAATATGGGTGGTACCGGATTCCCTTATGGTATGCCGATGGCCTTCTATATGGGAACGCGCTCAACCTTTGGTAGTGACTGGAACAACTGTATGCCGAGCACACGTCTTGCTGATCGCTACGAAAACCGCGATGGCAGTCCATTCAACTGGAATGATTATTTCCCCAACTATACAACCGATAATGCGGTCAAAAAACAGGCGATGGAGTCTACGCAATCTGGCGGAACGCTTACCAAAGTACCAGATACAGCAAAACTACGTCAGATCTATGCCAATCGCGATCCTCGGATGAATCAAACCTTGATCGTACCTTATTCGCATTATTTAGGATGGAATGCCAACAAAGAAAGAGATATGCAGCTGATATTGGCAACCGGTGTAAACGAAAACTTTGGTCAGATCCGCAACAATCGGGGCTGGTACACCTATCTATGGCGAAAATTTGTTCCTGAAGGGAACCTAAAAGGCGCCATTACCGATCGTGCACATACACCGATCAATTTCCCTATCATACGTTTGGGCGATGTACTGTTGATGCTTTCCGAAGCGTACAACGAGTCCAATCAATTGGACAAAGCGATTACTGAGCTTAACAAAGTGCGTACACGCTCTAAAATGCCGGCACTAAATAGTGGCAGTTCATTTTTAGTTGTCGGTAGCAAAGCGGATATGAGCAAACGTATTCAGCACGAACGCGCCGTAGAACTAGCAGGTGAAGGATGGCGTTATTTTGATCTTAAGCGCTGGAACCTTTTGGAAAGCGTCTCCAAAGACTACATCGAAAAAAGTATTACCGGAGACAATCTCGTAACCCGGGGTTACCAAAGCCGTCATAAGCTTTGGCCAATACCAGGGCAAGAGATTGAAATGAACCCGGCATTACTACCACAAAATCAAGATTGGTAATTATGAGAATTTATTTAATCTTACTATTTTTCCTTAGCAGTTTTTCTTTCCAAAGACTGCTAGGGAAAGATTTGAACCTGCTAACAGGAGCTTTTAAACAGGAGAACCTGAAAGCCAGCTTAGGTAAGGACAAATCTTGGGTTCCCTACCCGGCTTATTCCGACCGTTTAGCCTGGGATAAGCTGATGGCTCCCTTTAAAGAGCGTATTATAGAAAAGGGAAACGAGGCCCTGAACTACCAATGGCAGGTCGTCAAAGCAACCGACTACCTTGAATATGAGCGTTCAGGCAACCGCAGCATAATGGAAAAGCCAATGAACGAAAATTGTACTGCGCTGACCAACCTACTGTTGGCGGAGCTTGCAGAAGGACAGGGGCGCTTTGTTGACCAAATCCTAAACGGCAGTTGGCAATTGACGGAAATGGCAACATGGTCTCTCTCGGCACACCTGGGGGCCTTTCAGTCCAGTAAGCGATCATTGCCGCAACAGCGCATACAAGTAGTCGATCTGATGGCCGGTGATGTAGGCTCGCTGCTCTCCTGGGTTCATTATTTCTTCAGCGATACATTCAATACAATAAACCCCGAAATCAGTACCCGTCTAAAACAACAGATCCAACAACGCATTATACAGCCCTATTTGGATCGTAACGACATGTGGTGGCAGGCATTTGAACTCAAGGAAACACAGGTCGTCAATAACTGGAATCCATGGTGTAACTTTAATGTTCTTACGGCCTTGCTTTTGGTTGAGGACAATCCCGATATACAACTGGCGGGAATTTATAAGACAATGTCTTCCGTGGATCGCTTTATCAATTATGTCAAAACAGACGGTGCCTGCGAAGAGGGTCCCTCCTATTGGGGCCATGCTGCGGGCAAACTGTACGATTATCTAAAAATACTTGCGCTGGCCACCAAGGGCAAGATCAATATTTTTGATAAACCTGTAATTCGCGATATGGGTGAGTACATTGCACAATCCTATATTGGCGGAGATAAATGGGTCGTTAATTTTGCCGATGCTTCGGCAAAAGGTGGCGGCGATCCACTATTGATCTACCGTTATGGACAGGATGTCAATAGTAGCGAGATGATGCAATTTGCCCGATATATGGAAAATACCGGCGACAAAACTGCAAATTTCAAACCTTCAAGGGATATTTTTCGCGCCTTCGAAGACCTGAGATGCTATCCACAACTAGAGCGTGTTACCGCTGCACTCCCTCAAAATAATGCGAAGTGGTATCCGGAAACACAATTTATATACCTAAAAAAGGGTCCGTTTTTCTTCGCTGCCAAAGGTGGTTTCAATAATGAAAGTCACAACCATAACGATGTCGGGAGTTTTATCTTATACGAGGATCAACAACCACTGTTCATTGACGCCGGTGTCGGCACCTATACCAAAAAGACCTTTAGCGATGACAGATACAGTATCTGGACGATGCAGAGTGCTTACCATAATGTTCCGATGATCAATGGAGCCGACCAATCTTTTGGAAAGGAATATAAAGCTGAAAATGT
Source organism: Sphingobacterium sp. UGAL515B_05 (assembly GCF_033097525.1). Taxonomy (NCBI): domain Bacteria; kingdom Pseudomonadati; phylum Bacteroidota; class Sphingobacteriia; order Sphingobacteriales; family Sphingobacteriaceae; genus Sphingobacterium; species Sphingobacterium sp. UGAL515B_05. The sequence continues at coordinate 1,055,865 of NZ_CP109907.1, forward strand.
AGCATTTCTGCCTGCACAAAATAGATTCCAACTTGATATTGGAAAAGCATATCCGAAGTCGGCGAATGTTGAACACTGGAATAGAAGTTACACCCTCGTACAAAATGGGCTGGACATTCAGGATGAGTTTAAAATCACAGGTCCTAAGCAGGCCAATATCATCCATTTTCTGGTTGCTCAGGAACCAAAAATTGGCAAAGGAGAAATCCGCCTCAATAATGGGCATGCAACCTTGTACTTTGATACCGGACAGTTCACAGCGAGCTACGATGTCATTCCTCAGGACGACTCCCGTTTGAGTCAGGTATGGGGTAAGGAACTCTATCGTATCAAACTCACCGCTAAAAGCATCAAATCCGCTGGAAAATACACCTTCACGATTCGCAAAGAGGCTATAAAATAAAAAGAATCGAGATTATTATGTAACTTACTAAGAATATAAGCCGTTATGAAAAAAAGAAAACCTGGTCTAAAAGCACTTTTTGTGATCACATCCAGTCTGATTGCACTGAGTTTTACAGATCAAAAACCAAGCTTTATTGACACAAGTTTTAAAGCTGCAGAAAAACAATATCAATTTTTAGAACAAGCAGCAGAAAAGCAGCACAAATTTCCACGCACATTGAGTCCTGCAGGAAAACTGGTAGGGACAGACGAATGGGATTGGACCGGCGGTTTCTTCCCAGGCTCACTGTGGTATATCTACAACCATACCCATAATAAAGAGACCGAAGCTGCGGCGATCAAATGGACAGAGGCGCTTGAAAAAGCCAAAGACCTGGATCAACATCATGATATTGGTTTTGTGATGTATTGTTCCTATGGCAATGCCATTAAATACCTCAAAGATCCCAAAAAGGTTGCCGCTTACAAGGATATCCTCATCCACTCGGCCAATACTGCGCTTAAACGTTATAATCCGCAGGTGGGCGTCATCAAATCATGGAACGAGAAGAAGTCCTGGGACGGCAAGACCCTATGGAAATATCCAGTTATTATCGACAACATGATGAACCTGGAAATGCTGTGTTATGTGTCCGACTTGACTGGAGATACCAAATATAAGGATGTGGCCATCAGTCATGCCACCCAAACCATGAAAAACCATTTTCGTAAAGACTACAGTACTTACCATGTTGTCGATTACGATGGCAATGGCCATGCTATCCACCAACAAACGAACCAAGGCTATGCCGACAATTCAACCTGGGCACGCGGTCAAGCCTGGGCTATTTATGGATTTACCATGATGTACCGGGAGACCAAAAAACCAGAATTTCTTAAAACGGCAAAAGCGGCGGCAAAGTTTTACATGACCCATCCGAATCTTCCAAAAGATAAAATTCCGTATTGGGATTTTAATGCCGGAAAGCCGGGGTATAAATCGGATGCTGATTTTTCTTCCTTGAAATTAAATTTTGTACCGCGCGATGCCTCAGCTGCAGCCATTGTTGCTTCTGCACTGATTGAACTCTCAACAATGACCACTGGCACCGAAAGCAAATCCTATTTGACATTTGCTCAAGAAAGTCTGCAAACACTATCAGGAAGTAGCTATTTTGCCAAATATGCAAGCAATGGCGGTTTCTTACTGCAGCATAGTGTCGGTAGCTTACCCCATCATTCGGAAATCGATGTTCCGCTGACCTATGCAGATTATTATTATCTGGAAGGCTTGACACGGTTGGAGCAGCTCAAAAAATAAAAATGCAAAGGGGAGATATTAAATATCTCCCCTTTGCATTTTTAAAAGTTTTCAAATTGTATTCGGGTTATTTCTTCCCGATCGTGACTGGGTAACTTACGGTACTCCCGGCGTATTCGCCCTGTGGAAGCGAAACCTCCAGCGATTGATTTACACGAAGCCGTTTATTGACGAGCTGAACCTTCACTGTTTTGGCTCTTTGCAGCGGATCTGCCACATCAAGCTGCATGCTCGTTGCTTCTCGTAGGTTCAATTGCATGATAGCAGGTTGATCGAGCTTTATAGACCAATCGCCCACTTGGTAGGTTCCTGCTTGATAACAAACAATTTGTAGAATCCGGCTCCCTTTATGCTCCACGGCCTGTATATCCGATGTATTCTGCCAAATTTTTAGCTGCTGCATTGCTTTTGTATCAACAGTTTTGGTACCAGGCACAACAATATACGCATAGCTCGCATTGTTTGGAGCAACAGCATGATCAAACCAAAGCTTGAAGACCTTTCCATGTACAACATCTTTGGAACGGGAACGGTTGATCCGGTACCAGGAACCAACCTGATCTTTGGTTGTCAATCCAACATTCATAGCTGCTGGAAAATAATACAGAACATTGTTATGGGTTATAAAATCGCCTACTTTGACAGATCTCTGTACTGAATCGAGTGCAGGCATTTCCTTTCCATTCCAGACAACGGGTCCATTCAGCCAGGTTTGGTTTAAGGTTGTTACCACAGCTTCTGGCGCAGCACAATGAATCCCAGCACCCAAACAAACAATTTCCCGATCGAAAAAGAACCAGGCTTTTTGAGCCCTGACCCCGTCGTACTGGACCGACATAGCTGAAGCCCCTGTCTTATCGTTGCTTACGCCGCCCGCAAAGTTATTTGCAGCAAGTGCTCCCCATTGTTCTTTCAATTCCAGGTCGCCCGGATAATCGCGTGTTGTCGTTCCAGGAATTTTATCCCATTCCCATACGGGCATAATATTATAATATTCGGGTCCAAATACCTGAATATTGGTCACACCATCAGACATATTGCGACCAAGAACGTTTTCTCCATTTCCAGACTCCGATTTATTGGTACGGCTACTGGCCAACCGAACATTAAAATGGAATTGCTTACGCAGATGAGTCGTGTAGTCTCCTTTCCAATAATGGCGGTGAGCCTCGATATGCTCAGCGTCAAAAGGCTGGAGGCTATCTAGTTTTGCTAGCGCTTTATTCCAAATAGTATCTTTGGCGGGATCAATCAACTTCATTTGTTGTAATATGGCGGTTTCCTGTGTTTTTCCCAAGATATTGGGGCGTGAGATCCCGCGACCATGTACATTAAAATCGATATAGCGCGAACGAATAATTGGCAGGTAGGTTTCTGTAAGAAAATGTTCAAAAAGGCCGAGTCTCTTCATGTCTACAGCATAAGGTGTCTCGCGCACATAGGCCATAACTTTTGAGATCCCCTTCAGAAATTCCTCCCCATAGCCTGCAATATATAATTGAGGGCCATGTTGTAAGTAAGAGAAATCGTATTGCAGTCCTTCCTTGCCATTCACGAGCTGTATTGGAAAAAGCAGCTGCTCCATAGCAGCAGCTAAAAGATTTTCATCTTCCAAGATCAATGCACGATAAAAATAGTGCATGGCAATATCACTTTTATTCGCCCCTGTTTTTGTGTAAGGATCGCCATGCTTCATCAGCTCAACAAGTGGAGTCTCTAGTGTAGTAGGAATTTTTTCCTTTCCAAATTTCATCAGGATAAGACAGACACCGATGGCTTTTGGCGAAGCGATCTCGTTATGCCACCAATTTGAAGACTCAAAACGATTATTTGCCCAATATTGTGCGGCAAGCAGGATTTTATCGTAAAGTGATTTTTGCTGATAAGATGCACTTTGTGGGGACACATAGGCAACAATAAGTGTCCTTAACCGATCCAAGTGTTCTCCCGGAGGCCAAAGCGATATTGACTTACTGCTGTAATCGATATCTGCCCAAGTACCGTCAGCACGCAGTTGATTACATAGACTTAACGTTTTATCTGCATCTGGCAATGGGCCACTTAACTCATCATCGTATACATGCTTTTTAATACGCACAAACGTATCGCTGTTCTGCGCCTTTGCCGTAACCAAGGCAAAGGACAATAAAAATAGGATTAGTCCTTTCATCTTTTTTTAGTATTCTTTACTTAAGGATATTGTCGTTCTGCGGCTCGTCCGACGACATCCATCCGGTGTTTCATCAGTTGATTTTGATCATTGTCCAATACAGAACTTAGCCATTTTGGATTCTCCAGTCCCTTTTCCCATTCCGTCAGTTTATGCAGCATCTCCCTTACACGCTCAGGATACTTCGTGGCCAGATTGTGTTGTTCACGAAGGTCATCCTTAAGATTGAACAATAATATTGGATCATCTTTAACCACAATCAGTTTCCACTCTCTGTGTCGCACAGCACGTGCAATCCCTCTACGCCAGAATAAATAGTCGTGTCCATTTTTCACATCCTTATAGGAAGAGAGCAAACTGATGCCATCGATTTGCTGACCCTGGATTTTCTTCCCTTTTATAGCGTCGATGCTGGTGGGTAAAATATCCATTCCCGATACCATGGCATCTGATGTTATCCCTTTCGGTAGCTTGGCAGGCCATTGCATGATAAGGGGAACCCGAATTCCACCCTCCCATTTCGATCCCTTTAAACCACGCAATTGCCCATTGTCTGCGCCATTATTTGTTGCCGCTCCATTATCATTCATAAAAATAATTAAGGTGTTTTCATAAAGTCCTTCTTGCTTTAAATGTTCGATCAGACGTCCAATATTTTCATCCATATTATCCAGCATAGCCAAGTAAGCACGTCGCAAAGGATCCGCTACATCTTTATACTTATCAATGGTCTTCAGGGGCGCTTCGACGGGTGTATGCACAGCATTGAAAGCTAAATACATAAAAAAAGGCTGGCTTCGATACTGTTGAATATACGCAATTGCTTTATTGGTCAATGTTTCAGTCAAATAATGAATAGAGTCTTCAGGGACGACACGTCGATCGTCATAAAGCAGCTGCGTTGGCTTCACGGCTCCATGGATTGGGAAGTAAGGCCGGTCACCACCAATAAAACCATAGAAATGGTCAAACCCACGTTTCAATGGATTAAATTGTGGACCATCCCCCTGATGCCATTTGCCAATCGCTACAGTTTTATAGCCGTTATACTTCATGAAGTCAGCAATGGTGGCTACCTGCGTATCCATTCCGATATCTTCCGGTGCGACACCCGCAGTCGGGCGTTTCGAAATATTATGTTCAAAACCAAAGCGCTGCTGGTAGCGGCCAGAAAGTAAGCCCGCCCGGGAAGGAGCGCATACTGAAGCTGAGGCATAGGCCGACTGAAAACGCACGCCATTTTTCGCAAGTGCATCAATATTTGGAGTGTAGACCTCCCTACCGCCGTAACAACCAAAATCATCATAACCTCCATCGTCGCTCAGGATGACAATAACGTTAGGATGTTGCTGTCCGAATACAGGAATCCCAAACCTAAAGAGTATATTCACAAGAGTTAATATACTATAGCAAGTAAATCGGTAGATCATAACATTAGATTTATCCTTAAATGTATCGTTAAATGTATAGGATTTTTTGTTAAAAAACCGCAAACGATTTCGTTAGGCTATTTTTAGACAATTAAAAATAAAGGTCAGAGATGAAAACAGATGAAAAAAAATTGGTCGGTACACTTGCTCATTTTTTGGTCAGTGATTCGGATGGCACTGCATTAAGGTCATTTTTGTATTCATTGACCTATCAGCCCAGTACCATTAGAACCGAACTCGTTCAATTGTTGAACAAATGGCAAAACAAAGCTACTGAAACAGTATTTCCTGGGGAGGACCTCTGGACGGATTTTAAACAACTTGTGGAGAGCAATCCCGATCTCGGCGTGGCTATGATTGATGGCTGTAGCATCAACGATATTGCAAGTTTTTACGAAGAAATCAATGCCGTCTACATGTCCAGCGAAAGCTGGAAGATAGGAAGCCTAGACGGCTTTGACGATTTGCTTTACGGTGGATTTGGGACCTTCAAAGACGCCAATTCACATTGTATTGTTTGGAAGGATATTGCACACAGCAGGGCATCATTGGGCGTTGAAACAACTTTGGCCTATTATTGGGGGAAACTTGGAGCAGAATCACCGTTCAATCAAACGCATTTTCAAAAGAAATTCGATGAGCTAAAAGCTGGTCGTGGAGAAACCTATTTTGACATTGTTGCCGATATCATCCAATCGCACCGCAAAGTAACCTGGATTTACAACGGGTATCCTCAGCACAAATCGGTATATTTATACTAACTAAACTTAACATATGAAGCATCTTATCCGCCTAGTTTTCCTGCTCCTATTCTTCCAACAAGTTGCACTGGCCAGTGAGCGACTTAAAGTTGCTGTTGCAGGGCTCAACCATGACCACGTATTCTTGCTTTTAAATTTATATAAGGATAAAAAAGTCGATATTATCGGTATTGCCGAACCGAATCAAACCTTATCAAACAAAATACGGTCACAGTATAATTTACCTGACGCAATCTTCTACCATGACTTACCCAGCTTATTGAAACAGGTCAAGCCGGATGCGGTACTGGCCTACAATCCAACCAATGAGCATATCGACGTCGCAGAGACCTGTCTCCCGCTTAAGATCCCAGTAATGGTAGAGAAACCTCTTGCGACGACTCTTTCTGACGCAAAACGTATTGCATTTTTGTCCAAACAGTTCGAAACACCCTTTTTGGTAAATTACGAAACGACCTGGTATAAAAGCAATCAACAACTGAAGCAGCTGGTCGACCAGGGTGAAATTGGAAAAATCACACGTATACTTGTAAAAGACGGGCACGAAGGACCTAAAGAAATTGGCTGTAGCAATTACTTCCTCGACTGGCTTACTGATCCGAAAAAAAATGGGGGCGGTGCAGTGATGGATTTTGGCTGTTATGGCGCCAATCTGATGACCTGGCTCAAAAATGGAGAAAGGCCAATTTCAGTGACAGCCTTTACACAACAGCTCAAGCCTGAGGTTTATCCAAAAGTCGATGACAACGCTACAATCATACTAAGCTACCGTGACGGCAGCACGGGCATTATTCAAGCTTCTTGGGCTTGGCCATACAGTGTTAAAGATCTGCAGGTTTTTGGCACAAAAGCTCAGCTCTACGCTAAAAACGATAAAGAGCTTCTAAAATACAAACAGCAGAATGATCCACCTACACCTGTACCGACTACGATCCCCTATTTTGAGAACCATATTGCCTATCTGGAACAGGTTCTGAAAGATGCCATGCCACCAGAAAATGATCTCGGATCGATCAATAATAATATCACTGTGGTCGAAATCCTGGAAGCGGCAAAACGCTCGGCTAAAGAAGGAAAATCCATTGTTTTAAAATAAAAAGGTCCGTAGCTTGCAATGCTGCGGACCTTTTTCATGCCCTCCCATAAGCCATAGACAAAGCCGATCTGCTCAGTTAATAGATTAGCAATCGGCCTAGTTAGTTGGCTAAGGGTCTAAGGGTTCATCAGGATCGATCGTATAGGCCTCTTCTTTTGCCTTGAACTCGATGATCACATCTGAAATTCGTTTACCCAATATATAGGGAATATACCCCAATTCACGCATACAACGATCGCCCATCTTTTCCACCGCATCAATATGCACTTTACTACTGTTAACGATGGCGTATTTATCTTTCGGAAAACCATAATTTAACAGGATACGTGCTGTATTACGCAAATTTGTGGTCGTATGTCGCGCATGTGGATCAATCAATATTGCCGCTTCAGGTACTCCCATAACCTCGATCAGATACTTTTTCATTTCTATTGCCTCAATAAAGTGAGTCTTATAGGGATGTACTTTACCGCCAGACAACACAATAAAAGGGGCCAATTTTTCAAAGTAGCTTCGGGCTGCCATCCGCGCACGTAACATTCCACCTGGACTAATAGGCTGTCCATACACCTCGGGGCCTGCACCTAAGGTCAGCAACAGACTATAGGGATAGCTTGCGAAATCGGTATTTTTGACCGCTTCGTAAGCTTTCTTGTTTTCGAGTTCAATCAGCGGCTCTAGTTGTGCCGCGTCCCATCGCTCATTAATTTCCAACAAGCGTACCGCAGTCATCATGGTCAAAAAAAATGCCGTTTTATGTGTTGGAATATCCTTGCGGATGTCTTGGCGAACATCGTCCAAAAGATGAAGGTAGGCCGCACGTTTTACATCGAAAGAGATCGAATCTATTTTGGGGTAATTGGGACTTTTACCTCCTCCATAGACGTCCACCACATAATTCATTGCCTTTAAATCCTGTTTCAAGGCTTTCGTAAAATAGGCCTTTGCCGTCTCATGATGCAACACACCATAGGTCATTGATGGAATAAGATTAGCCTGAACAAGCTGGTCCAATTTCTTGTTATGACCAATTTGCTCCGCCAATTGTTCTGCCAACAGGTCAATTTCGTTATCCTGCCATTTGAAGGCATTCAAATAGCACATGAGATCAGGACAACTGGCGCTGTTGTTAAAACGTTCGAACCGTTTTTCCAACACCTGTGCGATCGGCTTGGAGTTCACGAGCTCCTGTATAAGGACTGGATCTTTTAAGAGCAAATAGGATGCATAATAATTCTTCTTGATCAGCCAATCCTGTGGACCAACAGGCATATTGTTTACTTGACCTTTGGAAATATGCAGGCAGCATATTCCCAAGGTAAGTAACAAGATCTTTCTGATATTTTTTATCATAGCTATTCAATTGCAGATTAATATCCAGGGTTTTGATACATACGTGCCGGATCCAGCTTATATTCATCAAAAGGAATTGGATAGTATCGATCTTTTGTCGAGATATTGGAGATTTTAGCATTTCCATAATCAGCCTGGCTCTTCGTTTTGAAATAAGTTACCAGTTCTTGTGCATTATAATTACGGATCAAATCAAACCAACGTTGGTTTTCAAATGCCAGTTCTACACGGCGTTCATGCAATATGGCCTCCTTTAAGGTTGGATATTTACTACGATAAGCCGTATTCAACATGGAAGTAGCATACGAAGGCAATCCTGCACGTTCACGTACCTGATCCAAAAGCGCAATAGCTTCCCCATCTTTGCCCAAGTGATATTTTGCTTCTGCCAACAACAGCATCACATCGGCGTAACGGATCAATATCCAGTCGTTTCCGCCCCAACCATTGGTACCCGCAGCGTCACTATTATCTCTAAATTTGGTTACAAACCAATCGTTAACTTGCGTATTGGCGGCAAACTTTACAGAGAATCCTTTTCGGATATCGTCTTGCTCATAATCTTTAATCAGATCTAGTTTTGCTACCTCACCAGCACCTGTAGAGTTATAGCGTGAGTTGATGGTCTCTCCTCTCGCCTGGTAATTACGGGCAATACTCGAGCTATAGTTTTGGTCACCTTGTTTGTACTGAATCTGAAAAACAAGTTCTTTACAGCTATTTTTCTTGGTCACATCGAAAACATCCGCATAGGGGATTTCGTTCAGTTTGCCAAAAGTTCGCATTTGGTAGGCCGCATTGAGGTACTGTTCTGCCTTCGCAAAATTTTCTGCACTCCCCGACGTCTGCGTCGCTCCCAACGTTAAGTATACTTGTCCCAAAATTGCATTAATAGCCGATTTAGATGCTCTGCCAATGACGTAATCTTTCTGTGTATTGGGAAGATTGCTGGACAATGCCTCTGTCAAATCCTTAATGATCTGTTCGTACACAACCGACTCTTTTTGCCGAAAAGCCAATTCATTTGCTTGCTCTTTACTGGTCACCTGTACCGTAGATAATGGAATATCTCCGAATTTACGTACCATATGGAAATATAACAATGCACGAACGAATTTCGCTTCCGAAATATAACGGCCTTTTAATTCTGCACTTGTAAAGCTCACATCGTCGACATGTGACAGAACCACATTACAGCGGCTGATTGCCGCATACATAGCCGACCAATGAGTCTTTAGATAGGTATTGCTTGGCAGCAACGAAAAGTCATTGAATTGGAATGGCTCCCCGGCGTTGGATTGGTTATCATTACGTCCACTATTATCCGAACGTTCCTCATTATACATTGTACTGGATTCACCGATCGTACTTCCCGAACGAAGGGACTGGTAAAGACCGTTAACCGCCAAGAGCACATCATTTTCTGACTTGAAGTAATCATCGATCGTAACGGCATTGGGATTTTTCTGATTTAAAAAATCTTTGGTACATGAAGACAATGCCAACAAAACAAAGGGTAATATATATCTTTTTTTCATCCTGTTATTTTTTTATTTTTCATCAGCCCACGAAACTGCAAAGAGCAGTCTGTAGGACTATTTTTACAATACTGGAGCTATTAACACGGGGCTGTCCTTGATATTCCTACGCACAACAGCTCCTCGATCCTGCTATTAAAACGTTACTTTCACACCAAGGTTATATGATCTCACCAATGGATAAAGCCCATAATCCACCCCTGGAGTCAGGTTGCCGCGTTGATTATAATCCGGTTCCGGATTGTAGCCTTTGTATTTAGAAATCGTAAATGGATTGTCCACGGTCGCGTAGACCCTTACACCAGAAAGTGTTAGTTTTTCTGCTAGACTTTTGGGAAGATTGTAACCCAAAGCAATATTTGTCATACGCAAGAATGAACCGTCCTGCAGATAAAAATCGGAAAGACGTGTACTGTTACTTTGCGTACCGCCACGCGATGCACGGTAGACTTTACCATTTCCCGGATTTTGAGCCGAACGGTAGCGTTGTGCGACATCCGCATATTGGTTACCGGAACCTTCCATATTGTAGAGGTAATAATCATAGCCATCCAGCACTTTATTCCCTTGGGAGCCATTAAATGATGCCCGTAGATCAAATGCCTTATAGCGTGCATTGACGGCAAAGCCATAGGTGAAATTAGGATGCGGATTGCCGATCACACGTTTATCGGCATCATTGACGATACCATTGCCGTCAACATCTTCAAAATAAAGATCTCCAGGCTGTAGCGGAGTTGTTGAAGCCGCAGAAGGTGCGACAGTTTTATAGTTTTCCTCTGTTGCAACCCCCAGAACTTTAAAACCATAGAACATACCAATTGGACTTCCTTCTTGTGTAATATGCGTTAAGTAGGAGCGTTCAGCACCATTTGTCAAGATGGTAGAGGCCCCACCAAGATCGAGCACTTTATTTCTGTTGACATTGATATTTCCACTGAATCCTAATTCAAATTCATTTTTGCGAATCAGTGTGGCATCAACCTGCACATCAAAACCTTTGTTCTGCACCTTCGAATTTGGCAGATTGGTCAAGATTGTTGTTGATCCAGATACAGCGGAGAGTGGCTGATTGAATAATAAATTGAAGGAACGGCTCAGGTAGAAGTTGGTCATAATGTTGAGGCGGCCTTTTAACAAACCGAGATCAAGACCGGCGTTGTATTGCGAGGTTGATTCCCAACCCAATTTTGGATCGAACAGATCACCTGCAGTATAGGAAGTCTCCACTTTATCACCAAGAATAACTCCTGCTGGCGAGTTGATAACGGATAACGCGCGATAATCACCAATATTATTATTTCCACTACGTCCCCAGCTCGCTCTTAGTTTGACCGTTGACTGTTGTCCTAACCAATCCGTATAAAACTCCTCCTTGGAGAGGGTCCAACCACCTGAAACCGATGGGAAGGTTCCCCATTTATTATTTGGCCCGAAACGTGATGATCCATCGGTACGAATGGAAGCTGAAAGGAAATATTTGGAATCAAAGCTATAGCTTACACGGCTAAAATATGACTGGAGCGTTGTAATGCGTTTGAACGTATCGTCTTTTAGCAATTGGAAATTAGAAGGATCGGCTCCTTTATCTGTAATTTCCCCAATTGCATTATTATTAAAACCGTTGGCTCTCACACCTTGATAATCGTAATCTGTTCGTTGAGCCGAATAGCCCAATAAAGCGGATACCTGATGTTTACCACCAAAAGTCTTGTTATAGTTTAACGTTGCTTCCAGCAATTTGTCCAATTCATTTTTTGTCTTGGCATCTGCATAGGCTGCAGATACCGCTTGCGGTGAAAACGGTTTGTTATTCCCATCAGAAAGACTTGTAGGACGGAAATAATCATACTTCTCGTCGTAAGTAGACAATCCACCGTTTATTTTCAGATTTAGGCCATCCATAATGGAAAAATCAGCAAAGGCATTGTATACCCCCCTTTTTCCACGACGGTTGTTTTTAATCTCAGTGACATAAGCCAGTGGATTTTCAGGGTTCTGGATACCGTAATTGTTCGCCGAAAGATCAGCCATCAGGTATTTGGCATAGGTTCCATCTTCGTTAAAAACAGGGAGGGTAGGCAAATAAATTAACGCGGCCATTGATGGGCTTCTGTCGTAACGGCCTGTCGTCACCTCGTTGTTGTCATTATATGTAAATGAAACATTTGCACCAACGGTCAATCTCTTGCTGACTTTGCTATCGATATTGGCGCGGAAATTAAAGACCTTTTGATCCGTCCCGAGCATGATCCCTTGTTGATTCTGATAAGATCCACTTAGGAAATAGCGGTTTTTTTCGTTACCGCCATAGGTTGATAGATTATGACGTTGGAAAGGAGCATTACGGTATAAGGCATCTTGCCAATCCGTATCATATTTCGCTTTTTTTGCCGTACCGGACGCAAAGTCATAGTAGTCTTCAGGAATACTTACTGAACCGGCATTTCCGACATTGGCGATACGCGTTTTATTATCATCAAAGCGTCTACTATCGCTCCAAGCAATCCCTTTCGTAGCCAGCAGGTCTTTATAGGAATTGTTACGACCATCAATCAAGAGATCAATAAACTGTTCCGAATTTAAAACATCGATTTTCTTGGAAAGCTGACCAAAGCCCCCCAATACTTCGTAGTCCACATTACTCTTACCTTCCTTGCCACGCTTGGTTGTAATCAATACAACACCGCCAGCACCACGAGATCCATAGATCGCTGCAGAAGCGGCATCCTTTAACACATCGATAGACTCAATATCATTGGGGTTGATATTTAAATTGTTTCCTGCTGGATATCCATCGATAACGTACAATGGATCCGAACCAGCATTGATCGATCCCATTCCGCGGACGCGCATTTTGGTACCATCGTATGGAGCGCCACTTGTCTGCATCACCTGTACACCTGCTACTTTACCAACCAATGCCTGGGATAATTTTGGTGCGCTCAGATTGAGTTCCTCGGCCTTAACGCTAGCGATTGCGCCAGTGACATCCGACTTTCTGATCCGCTGATAACCGATAGAGATGGTCACTTCTTCCAATGTGTTTTCATCGGTCTTTAGAGAAAAGATCTGCCCATTGGATTGGGTAATAGCTTGCACAAGTCTGCTATACCCAATAAAAGAAATACTCAGGTTATCACCCATTTCGGCTTCGATCTGAAAATTTCCTTTTTCGTCAGACTGAACAGATTTTTTACTTTTCAAATTTTGAACGGTTGCTCCTGCGACAGCATTTCCTTGGGCGTCGACGACACGGCCTTTAACGATCCCCTGTGCATACGTAAATTGTGACGTGGTTAGTGTGAGCGATTTGGCTTGAACAGCGGGTGAGCTCGCTGCAATGGCACATAACAACCAAAAGACATTGTTGGCTTTAAATTTCATAAGTAGCGCATTTGATTTATGGGTACAAGATTACAAATGCTATATGAAGGCAGGGTCAATAAAACATTAACAGTTTTTAACTAAACCGAGTTAGCAAGCTACGAAAGCTTAACAAAAAGGTAATACTAAAAAGGCGACTGTGTACTCAGCCGCCGTCCTTTTAATGGATTATAAGATTTTATTTTTTTGCCAGGTAATTAGATCCCCTGTTCAAACCCTCTCTTCACATTAATTTGAATTCGACTAACCATGTGCAATGTAACATCACAAGAAATTATTAAAGCCGTTAAAGAGCGTAGGAAATATCTCAAGATATCACAACGGGCAATGGCTGAACAGCTATATATTTCCTTAAAAGCCTACCAGAACTTCGAGATTGGAACGACGAAGATAGACATTGAACGTCTACAGCAAATTGCGGATATATTACAAACGGATATGAATAGTTTGATCAATCCTCCGACAGCTCAGATAAAGGGAGAAAAATTACCCTTATCAAATGAAAAGCAGCTTTTGCGGGACAAAGAAAGTTATATTTCTTATTTGGAGGAAAGTTTACAGTTTTACAGAAACCTCATTAAGGAGAATAATCTGATGTAGCCAAAGAGCTTCAAATTAGTATACATACACTAATTACTAGCTGGTTCAAAATGCAGATCGGAAAAACTACGTTTGGTAAGATTTATCCCTAATTCACCATAAGCTCCTTCAAAGGCCGATCTCAATGAAATTGATGACCGATAAATCGTTGGTCGAAAATAGAAATCTTTGTCAAGATCTTTATCAGGAAATAGATACACAATAATCCATACACTATCGGCATTCGCATAAACGTTCAATTGTTTTCCATATGCTTGATTTCCAAGAGATGACTTTAAACGTACTAGTTGAGATGTCAGCGCTGAATCTATAAACAACAGGTCGTTTTGTTTAATTTCATAAGTTTGATCCGAAATAGAGTCTTTTGGACCGTCAAAAATTGCGTAATCAGAAAAACGTGACTTATTATAATATTGCGGAATGGGAATACTTGCCTGCTCTATTAATAACCTTCGTACAAAGTTACTGTCTACATAAAGATCCAAGTAACCATTTCTTAATACGGCCCTATTAAAATTTTTACAGGCAGCATCAAAGAATAAAACATTTCCCTTGATTTTCACAGGGCCATGCAATGCCTCTCTCTCCAACTGTCTTGGATTTTTTTTAGGATCTATTAATGTAAGATTAATTGTATCTATGACCATTGAATAATCTATTATCCGATAAGTTGAATCACTGAACACCTCAATTGAATAATCACTCGCTCCATACATATCATTATTTACAGTAATCGCCTTTACGATTAAATTCTTGTTATTTTTTTGCTCACATGCATTAACAATAATTAGCACAACGATAAAACCCAAGGCTCGTAGAGCTATTAGAAAATTCATATAGACACTTTTGTTTATCATATATACTTTTTGTTTTTGCTACATTTTGATCGACGTAATATATTACGTCGATCAAATTTAACATAAAATTATACTGTATCCTCCCCTTCATCTTCTTTCATAATACTATGAATACGATCCTCTAAAACCTTTTTGTGCCAGGCATCCAACAGTAGTCTTGTATTTCCGATCAGATCATCTCCACCAGTATCCATCATTTTCACCCACTCTTCTGCAAATTCCCTATATTCAACAATACTGTTTTCGGACTGTGTATATTGGATCAAATATTCCATCGCAAATAGATTAGCCCAGCGATCGGGTTGCATTGGATCACACATATACTCTGCAATGTCAATTTTATCAATAAATTCCTGTACAACTTCTTCCGGTGTGAAATTGAACAGATCGCAGAACTGTTTAAATGCTGTTGTCAATTTAATATTTTCGAATGTTTCCATTATTTATTTAATTTAAGAAGTCATCATTTTTTCACCCTAGTTACCTCTATTTAACCGTTCTAAGATTACGCCATCTTCATCAAAAGACAGGTTGTTTCCCAAACTTTCCAAAGGTTGTTTATAACTCAAATTCGTCCTCCTTAGTTTCCAAAAGATTATCTAGCCAGACGTGATAAAGTGCAACTCTTTGATCAAGATCCCGATAGAAAAAATAGCGTTTATTAAGCTCTTGCAAATCCATTATAAATCGTTTAAAAAAAGATGTATTACGATATTCCCAATCAATAAGGCCGCCGTAACCGTCAAGGACACGATGAATAAATCCCAAAACAGGATTATAAATAGCTTTATCGAGGTGCATTGCTGCTAAAAAATCAGGTGTTGATGCCTGCAGCATCATGGTATTGATATAATGCGATGGATGAACGGAATTCATAATGCAAGTCAGCAGAAAATCCTTACTCAATTTAAAGTATATGTTTTCATCTAAATAGATTCGATCTTTAAGCATTACCTTTTTAGCAAAAAGATCATAAAGCTGCGCAGTAATAATACGCCCTCTATTTCTGCGTTCGCCGGTACTATAATTTCTATTGACTGCTAATTTTACCTGACGTCGCAATAATTTTATCCCCACATCCCTGTCATTATCTTTGAATTCGATCTTCAAACGATTATGGTCTTTAGGAATTTTATCATTGATAAAACGTATGGCCCTGGTCGCAATATTATAGCTCGAATTATCTTTAAAATTCTGATCTATAAAAGAGTAATGATCCAAAAACAATTGGATAAAGGCTGGTACAGCGATACCAAAAAGCTCACATATTAACCGAAAATTTCGTGGTACCTCTAAAGGTACGCCTATTATATCTTCCATATTTTTAATATCTTTTATTTATGTGCGATATAGCGGAAGCCAAAACTCTTGGCTTTAGTTTTCCGCAGCGGTGCACTCCCTTTCTTTCCTACGAACACGCCAATTTCATGCATCAAGCTTTTTATGCAAATTTTTTCCCCCAGATACTTTTCCGCATAACGCCATAGTTCAAGCGGTGTTCTATATTTCTTAAAATAATCCATATCGATAAGCTTACCCAAAACGATTTCCACTACCATGCAATCGCATGCGAACTGTTCAGCTTGGTCTGAATCTTCTACCCTGATTTCCTCCATTAATCGAAAAAAAGTCATGGTTTCAACGGAATTGATAAAATATTCCATTTGATAGTATCGAATAGCCTTTTCTTCCCAAATCGTCAACTCAAACTGATAGCTAGATTTATTGTCAAATCTACTGATATCTATAGCCCTACGATTAAATACCCAACTGAGATGCACCATAACTTCAAGATTTCCGGCCGGTATTTTAAGTTCTTCCATTTCCTTAATATAGGTTTGCTCTTGTCCCATTAAGAAAGCCATTTCTTCACGGGTAAAACCGAAGCTGATCCGATTTAATATCAGGAGATAAACAATACCCGCATAATACATGGAAAATTCTGCGCGAAATCTCTCTCGGCCAATATCATTAATTAAATTTTGCATGCTCCTCCTTTCTATCAACCGTGTAAAAAGAATACCTTCCTTCCACATTTCTGACGACTAACCTATTTTGCTGAATGAGTCCATACAGCACATTTTTCAAATGCCTTGGATAAATCTGGAGATGAACCTGCCCCGTTTCCTCAACTTTCCGGAACAATTGCCAAGGAGCTGTGCCACCAGTTACAAACTTCAGATTCGATAGTCCGCCAATCTTTTGTTGCACATGCAATCTGGCATAAGTGTACCCAAGCTGAAAGTCGTGCGAAAACATCATTCCCCCATAGGATGCTTTTTTTGTAGATACTTTTTTGATCATTATAGTGTACAATTGGTTATTCAAATAATTTAAGCAGTTCATCTTTACTGATCGATTTCATTAGATTGGTCTCATCTAAAATCAGTCCTTCGGATATTCGTTTTTTACGTTCTTGAAGGGCTAAGATGTGCTCCTCTACGGAGTTCCGACAAACAATCTTATAAGCCATCACATGCTTTCCCTGTCCTATTCGATAACAACGATCTATTGCCTGTGCTTCGGCAGCAGGATTCCACCAGGGATCCAAAATATAAACATAATCGGCAGCCGTTAGATTTAATCCTGTTCCTCCCGCTTTAAGGCTGATGAGAAATACACGGCATTCGTCCTCGTTTTGAAATCTTTCGACCGCATTTTGCCGCTGATCTTGATTCATCTTACCATCAAGGTAGGCATAAGCTATTCCTTTATTTTCGATTCGTTGAGCCACCAGCTTAAGCATGGAAGTATACGCCGAAAAGAGAAGAATCTTATGATTTGGAGCGACTTCATCCATGATTTCATCAATAAAATCCAATTTAATAGATTCTTGACCGAAGCCGCCATCTTTCATCAGAATGGGCGAGTTGCAAAGCTGCCGTAGTTTTTGCAGCGCCTCGATCGCCAAAAATTTGGATTTCGTGGAGTCAGCGCTATTCAGATTATTTTCAATCTCTCCCTTGAATATTTTTCTGACCTTATCGTATATTTTTCTTTGCTCCGGAAGCATATCCATATACAGTATTGTTTCGGTCTTTTCAGGAAGGTCCAAAGCAACCTGTTTTTTTGTACGTCGAAGAATAAAAGGTTGGATCATCTTTTGGAGGCCAAGGACAGTTTCTTGCGCTGTATTTTCATCTTTGATCCCCTTATAGGCCTTGTTAAAATTTCGATAATCCCCAAAGAAACCAGGATTAACTAAAGACATTTGAGCATAAATATCTTGGATACCGTTTTCAACTGGCGTTCCTGTCACCGCTACACGGTAATCGGCCTTAACCATTGACAGCACTTCAAAACGCTTCGAATTACGGTTCTTGACGGCTTGGGATTCGTCCATAATCAGATAGCTAAAGTCTAAACTGGTTAAATACGCCGCATCAGTCAGCATCGTTCCATATGTCGTAAGAACTACAGTGCCTTCCTCTTCAAAAATAAATGCTTCCCGGTGTTTCCCATAATAGATTTCTATTTTTCGATAGGGGGCGAACTTTTTATATTCATTTTCCCAATTGAACAAAAGAGAGTTCGGGACAACCACTAAAGCAGATTTTCCTGTAGAATGCTGTTGATAAAAGTATTCCAGCACTGTTATAATCTGCAATGTTTTCCCTAAACCCATATCATCAGCCAAAAGGCCACCCCACTGAAATTCATTCAAAAAAGTGAGCCAGCTGAAACCTACCTGCTGATAAGGTCGTAATTGCGCTTTTAAGCTTCTAGGGATTTCCAAAAGAGGGATTTCATCCAAAGCTGCGAGTTTTTCACGACGTTCCCGAATACTGTCCTGAATAATTTTTTTATCTATTTTATCCAAAACCTTCTGCATAGACACAAGTTGAATTGTATTTAAAACAAAACAATCTTCTTCTCTTCTTCCTCCTAAAAACAGTGGCCTGAAGATTTCTCGGTCAGCGCGGCGTATAACGCCAAAAGTCCCATCAGTAAGAGTAAAAACTTTATCTGTTCCCATAATCAAATCCTCAAATTCATCCATTGAAATTGTTTGTCTTCCAAATTTCGGCCCCAGTAGAATTGAACATAAATTATTTTCCAGACGGATGTTACGTACAGTACAATTTAGAGGGAAAGGATAGTATGCGCTACCTTGCTGAAGATGGTCAATTTCTAACGAAATTTCATTGAGAGAACAGCTGTCCATGAAATCAAATAGCCAAGTGGTATTTTCAATTTCTTTCAAAGGAATCAACCAGTTATTTTCTAATGTTGTCTCCTTAAGAATCGGATGTTGTGTTTTAACAAATTCCTGAAAAACCTGTTCTTCGAGCTTATTCCTTTCAAAATACGCCAATTGATTCTGTCTCTCCTCTAAAATCAAATTGCTACTGGAGTTCAACAAAAACCTACCCTCTTTCTCATATTCGACAAAAGCCTCTATACAAAGGAATTGGTCAATTACAGAAATAGTAGCTATTTTTTTAAACGGCTTAAAGACTTGAGGAATTGTCATATTTTCCCCTAGCCTGTTTAAGATGACAAGCTCCGCTATTTTTGATAGGGGTATCAGATAATCGTTCAAGAAGGTATGATAATTCTCTTTAAAGACAGTCAATCTATATTTCCATTGTTTAAACTTTTGCAATACTCCAGCCTGGGTCGGGTTATCAATAAATAAAATTTCCTCGTTAGATATTTTCAGAAAGAAACAATTTTCATCCCCCAAAAACTCAGGACAATCTATTAGCTGGTTTCTGTAATAGAGACAAATTCGCATTTTCAGATATTGATCCTGATCATCAATTTCGACTTTGAGCTGCAAATTCCCCTGTGCTTTATTTAATGTCGCGGCACCCAGCACGCTCGAATTTTTCAAATTAATCTGATGTGCAAATCGATAGCGTTTAAATGTTTCGGCAAAACGTAATTTAACTGGAAACGGAGGATCCTCCAGTAAATCACGCCATATCTGTATAATTTCCCATTGTTTCCGCTCGAAGTAGTTGATATCTTCACTGATTAGATCCTTCTTCTCTTCCCGAAGTATTTTATCTTCATTAAGGAGGGCGGCAAATCGACGACTGAACAATTCCAGATACTGATCATAAGAATTTAAAGACATTTTCAAGTTACTTTCGTCCAATAGATAAGAGTGCGAAAAGGAACGAGAGCGTTTAAATTTATAATGAAAAGGGAAAAAAACAGGCAGACCAAAAGCGGAAAAATTTATTGTAACAAAAAAATACACTTCATCGTTTCGCTGTAAATCGAGATATCCTTCCAAGTTACGTGCAGGCAGACGAAGTCCACTCTCATAATCATTAGGAGCTAAACGATAAAATCGTCCATATTCATTATTCATTTCTACAGTTAACTCCGCATAAGAATAATTCTCACAGACCTTAAATGGCACGATCTTTTTCTTCCATGGTGGCAAATTATTGATTTCAGCCCGATATAGGCCCTTTAAATAATTGGGGTAACTATCCAGTAATTTATTCGATAGCAGGGTTGCTTCGTGTACGCAAAGCCCTGTTACATCGTCGCTACAAGAACAATTAATGCCGAGGTGTTCCGTAGTCAGCTCGATTTTAACCGTAGTACCCGAGAACTTTTTTAACTTAAGTTCATATTTCGGTGGATACGGTCGGACCTGAATAACAATATTCTCTCGTTCCATAAATGGAATCTCATCATCAGCATAATATTTGCTCAGGTAGCGCGGAGTCATTCTCCCTATAAATCCATCTTCCCAAGGAATTACAAGAGGTTCACTAGAATTTCTTTTTGGAAGTATTTTTTCGACTGAATGGATCTTAGCATCCGTCGTAATGCAGTTAAAGCCAATTCCTATCATATCACTTCGTTTAATTTAACCTCCGATTTCAGCTCCATATACCGTATGCTCTGATCACAGAGATCGACAAAGAAATCTGTAATTTCTCTCGCTTTTGACCTGAAGTAGTCCATATCAAGCTGAGCTAATTGTGAAGGAAGCTCATAGACCCGCCCTTTCATCTGTTTTAATAACTCTGCATTCAATATTTCCTCTACATCACCTCTGGCTGTAAAAAACTCCTGCACCTTTTTATCACAGATACAGGTCCAGTCCACAAGATTGGCTATAGTCACATTCATTGGGGCATACCCTATTCGTAGGTAGAGGTAACTGTATAGTCCAATTGACGTCAATTGATTTAAAAATAATACAGCCAATTGCGGACTAGCAAGTCCTTCAAAAGCAAATACACCTAGCAGATCTTGCATGAGTTTTGAATTGCGTGTCCATGAAATCGATGTCTTCAATAGTGTATCGTGCCAATTGACCGGGTTAACCGAATACGTCGGTTTATAACTCGGACGACGGTAAACAACAACAGATTCATTCCAGATCGTATGGGAGAAACGGCTGCCCATATCCAGTTTTGTTGCCAGGAAATCTGTGCTCATAAAAGCTACAACTGCAGTAACTCGACCATAAACGATTTTTCGAAAGTGACAGTGACCTATTTTCTTTTTTATTACGACAAGGTAGATTTCTGCCTTTTCATTTTCCACTGCAGGAAAATGAAAAAGTCCTTTTCCATGCGCATCGCTGACGTAATAATTGAGCAGCATCATTTGTTCGGGATTATTCTCCTGACGAATCTGAGCCAGCACATGAAGTATATCTTCCTCATACCGTTCCGGCCAAGGAAATGCACGAAACTGCGAGGCCGCGGCATTCGATAATGTAGTCTCCTTCGCCACCAGATTACTTGCTGCAACTTCGACGTTTTTATTTGCGACTTTTTGTTCCGCTATTACCAACAATTTTTCATAGCCCGCTTTAAGGCCTTCCATAAAACTCAAGTACAGCTGTTCAATCGTATGAAGAACAAACTTGCAATGCTCATAAAGCCAGGAGGCATCAAAGGCGGAGATTTCGAGGTCCTTGTTTTGTTTCACCGCATCAAAGGCACTGTCCAATAATCTAAAACGTTTCTTTTCTTCCTCATCCTTTCCGACAAGAGATTCTCTTAACATTGAAAAATGTTCATTGAGGCTTTTAATTCTGTTGCTAACATGATGTACGTTATTGGCTTTTCCGTCAATCATTAGCTGTAAAAAACGCAAATGATTTTCCATACTTTGATGTAACATAAATACAGCCCTTTGATAGTTCCCCTGCTGACCAAATGTTTCAGCCCCCTGTAGGAATCCCGCTGAAATAGGCAAGAGCTTCTGGTAATATTCATCAGCGATTTCTAGGACACTTTTTAGTTCTTTCGCTTGAAGGGGTGGGTTCTTTTTGCTACTAGCCTGATGAACGGTATTTTCAGGTAGGGAGGCATAGGAATAATACAGGCTGCCCACTTTGACTTTACTGAGCATTTCAGCAATTGGCACCAGCTCAAAGGAAATATTCTTCTGGTCCATTAAACATAATTCCGCAATAGGTTTTAATACCTTCGCTGAAAGCCCGCTCACATGCTTGAGCGCAAGAAGCAAATGATAATGCTCCTGACCGAGAAACTGATATTTAAAAAGATAGGCACGATCGAGATCCATACGCTGAGAAAGCCGATCGATAATTAATTGGCTATTGATTTCCATACTAAATGATTTAAGATTAAAAATTTGGCACAATAAATTAACCCCAAACAGATCAGACCGTTACAGTTTATTATTGTAAATAATAAATACTTTATTGTAAAAAAACAGTATTACAACCAAGGAGACTAAAGAGGGTTAACACATTACTACATATAGACGTTCGCCCCTTGGCTTTTCAGGAAATACCAGCATTTAAATCAACATGTATTCAAATCATTCATTTAGCGAAAAAGTGTTTCACCGTCGCTGGCAATAAAGACGGAGAAAACACTTTGTTTTTCGATTATAAGAAAAACAAAATAGAATACATTAATATAGTTTATACATACAAATATATAAATAAACAAAACCAAATCAAAATATTATTTATCATTAAAGTTTTAAATGAAGGATGCCGGCCTGTACATAAACAGATGACTATTTATTTCTGGCTTTTACAAATTATAAATATATGCTACGAATTGTAAACACCTCACGAAACAATTCTATATTTCTACTATTTTTAGGCTATTCAATTTTTAAGCTATCAGAAAATACGCTATTTCTTAAATTGCATTAATTTTAACAACCATATCCATGACCAATACCAAATTATTCCTCATCTTTTGTCTTGTTTTCTTTGTTCGACCAATATATGGTCAAACCACCTGCAACTGCTCACAGGCACTTAAGCAATTAATTGTAAAAATAGAGAGCGAGTACCCTGGTTTTCCAGAAAAAACCAAGCAGAATAAGGACCTGTATCAAGCTAAAAAAAATATATTGACGAAGAAAAGCTTGCTGGTTTCAAATGGGACCTGTATGCAACTTTTGCAGGAATATCTTGACTTCTTCCACGATGAACACATTGTCTTAGATGATCTTTCCAAAAGGAAAAATGCTCCACAGACAAGTACCGAAACCCCAAAGGCAGAACCAGAAGAGGAAATAAGTTCAAAATCGATCAGTCCCGATATATTTTATATTAAGATCTCAAGCTTCGGGTACGAAAACATAGCCCCTTTCAAAGAGCTGATTGAAAAAAACAAAGAAAAGATCGAAAGCAGTAAAGGACTTATTATAGATGTACGAAACAACGGTGGTGGGACGGACGATGTATACCAGCCGCTGTTGCCTTACATCTTAACTAATCCCATCCGGATTATGAGTGTTGAGTTTTTTGCGACACAAACCTTAGTCGATGGGTTGCGTGATTATGCCATCAAAAATATCAAGCAGGATTCACTGAATGAAGTAAAAAGAATTGACGAAGATCTTCGGGAATACAGGGAGAATATCGGAAAATTTGTATTGTATGGTGACAAGAAGGTGATCATAGATACGATTGCTATTAATAAAAAAAGTCCGCAACAGGTCATTATCCTAGCCAATAGAAATGTAGCCAGTGCTGCCGAGAATTTTTTATTCAGTTCCCGCCAGAGCAAAAAAGTAAAAATCATGGGAACGCCGAGTATGGGCGCCCTTGACTATGGCTCTATACGTGAGTTCAAATTTGGTTGCGACAACTACCAGCTCCTTTTGCCAACCTATCGATCTACTCGACTACCACAATATCCGATTGACAATATAGGGATACAGCCCGATATCTACCTGGATGAATCCATTACAGACTGGATCGATTTTGCGGTGCGTTACATCAATGAATAATCAATAATTGCGATAAGGTATATCGTTGGCGAGTATGAAAAATATCTTAAAAATGGGAATAATAAGTGCTTTGATAGGTCTGCTCTTTTCCTGCAAAGAGCAAGTGAGTCCTTTGTCTGAAGATTACTACAAAAAGAGCGGTGCGATTTATTTTATACCGAGCGGAAACGGTTTTGAACGAGGTTCGAGAAAGATGGTTGCCGATGTGGCAAGTTTTGCTGTGATCAAAGAGGTCTATGCCCGCGATAAAGATCACGTCTATTTTATGGGATGCCCGCAAGAGCTGGTCGATATAAAGACCTTTCAACTGAAAAACAACATTCCAATCGATCAGGAGCATGTATTCAAGTTTGAAGGTTTTGCTTCGGCTACTTCATCGTGTAGCCAAAATCAGCTCACCATTATCGAAGGTGCCGATCCTGCGACTTATACAACGTTATATCATCAACTTCCAGCACTAGCTAAAGATAAAGCACATTACTTTTATAGGTATCAACCGCTGAACGTCGACTATGCTTCATTCAACGTAGTTAACAGTAATTTTGTAAAAGATAAAAATCAGCTTTTCGTAGTAACAGACAAAGCGATTCTTCCGCTCCACTATAAAACAGAGAACGTTAAGGCTCTCAATAAAGCCTATCTACTACTGAATGACCGAATACTGCTCTACTACGAGCCTTATCAAAACATCGGTATCCTGGAGATCGAACTTCCTTCGTCAAACAACATAAAATTCCTTAATGATAAGACAGTAATCATTGACCAATTGGTGATTATCTCGGGTAAGCAATTTGAATATGCAGCGGTTGATGCCGAAAGTTTCGAGCTATTGGAAGGGGCAAATGGAAAAGTTCTTTGGTCGCGCGACAAAAATCATGTCTATTACGAACAACGATTATTTGCTGAAGCAGATCCGAAAACCTTCGAGGTTCTCAAGTTCGCTGTAGCAAAAGACGCGAACCACATTTTCATTGGAAATAAAATATTCAATGGCCCTGATGTAAAAAGCTTCAGAAAGGTTGATAAGCCGCGGGTAAACCATGATTTCGAAGATGACCTGGGCAACAAATACTGGTATCAAACCAACAAAGGGGAGGTTATTTTGGTTCCGGTTACTAAAAAGTGATCACACTAATCGGCTCAACAATAAGCAAAATTTGAGCCGATTAACCAATTTAATCGGCTCAACTCCAAAATTAGCGCTGCTCCTTCCTGATATCATCTGTCCAATCAACGGTTAATATTACACGCCAACAGGCTATAACTTACAATATACGGTATTGAAATATCCTTAGTTTATTCGGTGACTAATTCGCCCTATTTTATTCTAGGCAGATTTAACTACAATCATGCGATTTGGGCTTATGATTGGCTATATATGGATAAAGATGGCAACTTATTAGACACCATCAAAGCCCCGAATTTCTATATCCTGGATCAGGTGGGTAATTTGGTCTGGCCAGACAAACACATGTTACTCACCTCGAATGCCATGAAGAAGAATTGGAAGACCGGAAAAATAAAATATGTCGATTCATCAGAAGATCTTTATTTAATTGATGTGAAACGAGGCGATCTGGAACCTACAAAAGGCCTATGGAATTCAAGTGCAAAAACTTGGGATATAAATCCCGATTTCGAACATATTGAAACCTTAGATGGTAAACGACAAATCTTCGCATTACAGGAGCATAAAGATGGTTGCTATACTTTATACAACAATAAGACAAAACAACGAATCGGCAACAAAAGCTACATGACCATCAATCCCAACGGTTGGGTACAACCTAGAAATGAGCAGAATCGGGACGAGGGCTATTTTATTGACATTGCTACGGGCAAGGAATATAAAGAATAAAAATATACCGTTCAATTTCAGCTGAAATTCCCAAGATTAATTTATAACAGACAAAATATACTCTTTAAGATTTATTAACTTTAAAGGAATACTGAGTTATTAGCTTTGTCCAATTAAAACTGATCTTGTGAGCGAATTATTGATAGCATCATTAAAGCAGGGTGACCACTTTGCCATGGAACAGATTTTTAATCTGTATTGGGAAGCCATATTTGATGCAGCTTTTAAGAAAATAGGTGACGAAAATGTTGCTCAGGACATTACCCAGGAAATTTTTATTTCGCTGTGGGAAAACCGTGAACAGGTCATCATATCTGGTGGCCTCGCAGCCTATCTACATGGGGCTGTAAAATTCAAAGTAATCAACCATTTTCGGAATACGACAGTTAAAGATGGGCACAAAGCCGAACTAGCGACTTTAATGAACCAACAATATGCGGATTCAGCGGACGATTTGCTGATCTTAAAAGATGCGCAACAAAAAGTTGAAGAAGCGTTGATGCAGCTTCCCGAACGTATGCGGCTGGTCGTCACAATGAGCCGCAAGCAAGAAAAATCAATCAAGGAAATTGCGAGCGAGCTGAATGTATCGGTACAAACGGTCAAGAATCAAATTACCTCGGCCATGAAACTGCTCAAAAAAAGCCTCTCTTAGGCAGTTCCTACATTTTTTTGAGTGTTAACAATAATTTAATATACTCCTAATATTTTCGACTAGTACCATTTCCCATTTGAAGTGACATGTATTCAAATGATGGAAGAAAAAGCAAAGCAGCTACTGCAAAAATATTTAAATGGAGAGGCCAGCGCCACCGAGATTAAACAAGTCGAAGATTGGTACGCCCAACTGGATAACGCATCAAAAAAAATTCCGCAGGAACGCAAAGCGGCCTTGCGCGAACAATTATTGGCCAATATCCAGTCCGGTATTTCAGAAAAGGAAAGTAAACGACCTTCCCTGCTGTATTCACCTGTATTCAAAATAGCGGCCGCTATTTTAATGATTGCGTCCATAGGACTTCTTTATTGGAAAGTAAATAATCAACCTATCGCACCATCTGCGCAGATCGTCACAACAACCCTTGCAGGTGAACATAAAAAGATTGTATTGGCAGATGGTTCGGAAATTATCATGGAACCATCTTCAAAAATCAGCTATCCAAGTACATTCAAGGGAAATATCCGTGAAATAGCACTTACCGAGGGGGAAGCCTTCTTTGCTATTGCCCACGACGAACAACACCCATTTCAGGTACAGCTTGCATCCAAGCTAGTGGTTAAAGTATTGGGTACCTCCTTTCGGATAAAAGCTTATCAGGCTTCCGACCAAGTCGAAGTCACCGTTGCTACCGGTAAGGTGGCGGTACAGCAACAAGATAAAATCTTGGGTATATTAACCAAAAACCAAAGTCTACGTTACAGCAAAGAAACCGCACAATCTTCGCGTAGCGTGGTCGAAAAAAACACAGCTGTCGCCATAGCGTTTGATGGAACAAACCTCCAAGAGGTCGCAAAAAAACTGGAATATATCTACAACATTGAAATTATCTTAAAGGATACATCGCTTTCGGCCCTAAAAACAACAGCCACATTCAATAGCACACAAAATCCAGCCGAAATACTGGATATTATCTGCAGCCTGCATCACCTTAAGTACAGGACGATTGAAAAGGATAAAATATTTAAAATCCAAAAATAATGTCTAAAAATTTACCTAAAACATCTTAGTCACCATGCGCAATTCATTACCTAATCATTACAAAAAAATGAAAACACCTGCATTCAAAAGAGAATTCTCTTTTTATCGGATCATGAAGTATCCCTGCATTGCATTTTCGATTACGTCGGTATTTTGCAGTTCACTAATGGCCTCACCCGGTATGGCCCAACGTTTGGACAAAAGCAGCGTAAACATCAAAATAAGCAAGGGCGAAAAACTCGATGTCATCCTCCACAAAATCGAGAGTCTTTCGGGCCTTCATTTTGTTTACAACCCTGATCTATTGCAAGAACGCAACACCGTCTTAAGCGGTAGCTTTAAAACCGAGCCTGTTCGCTCACTGTTGAATAAACTCGGAATCAATGCGGTAGAAAAGGAGGACTATGTGATCTTGAACACGCAAGCAAACCTCAAGGCAGACCGCATCGTGACAGGTTTTGTAAGAGATACAACAGGGGCTGCAATTGTAGGTGTTTCTGTAAAAGTAGTGGGTACGCAGGTAGGAACCACAACAGATACAAAGGGTGCATTTCGAATTGAGGCTGGACCACAAGCCGTCCTTTCTTTTTCGATGGTCGGATTTCATTCTAAAGATGTTTCTGTTGGTGAAAATGAAGTTATTAATGTAACGCTAAGCGAAGAACGTTCGACCCTATCCGAAGTTGTTGTTGTTGGTTATGGAACCCAGAAAAAAGAAACATTAACAGGAGCTATAGGTGTGGTATCCCTTGATAAATTATCCTCACGCTCGGTAAACAGTGTCGGTGAAGTATTAGCCGGAAAATCTCCGGGTGTCATTGTGACAAACGAAGGTGGCGATCCGACATCGCCCCCACGTATCAATATTCGGGGTGCCGGTGGTATCAATGGTGAAAATGTACTCTACGTTATTGACGGTTCGATTTTCTTAGGTACTCCACAATTAAATCCCAACGACATTGAGTCTATTTCCGTATTAAAGGATGCTTCAGCAGCTATCTATGGTGCGAGAGCTTCTGGTGGTGTGGTATTGATCACCACAAAAAAAGGAAAAAAAGGACAGATGCAAATTAATGTTGATGCCAAGATCGGCCAGCAAAGTGCATGGCGTAAATTAAAACCTTTAAACGCCGAACAACGTGCCGAGGTCGCCGCAACAGCTGCAAAAAATGGTGGGACAACCATTTTACCAGCTTTCGATCCGGCTAAATATCCAGAAGGTTTAGTGACCAAAACAAACTGGATGGATGAGGTATTTAGAAACGCGACATTGCAAGATTACAATGGTGCAATTAATGGCGGAAATGAAAAATCAAATTTTTACCTAAGTTTCAATTACCGCAAAGCAGAAGGTATTGTACTCAATACGAAAACGCAGCGTTACAACTTCAGGATAAACTCAGAGCATCAAGTTACACCATGGTTAAAAATAGGTGAAAATCTTTCCTATAGCAGTACCAATGGAAATGGTGCTAATACAAGCAGCGACTATACAGGAGCGCTATTGTCGGCCATTTATTATCCCACCAATGGAACACCTTATAATGCCGATGGTAGTTTTGCGGGTCTTCCAGGTCCTTTCCCTGGTGACTATGGTGATATCATCAACCCGGTTGCAGAATTAATGCGCATCGATATAAACAATCCGGTCAATGTCCTGGTTGTGAATCCATACGCCAACATCCAGTTGGCAAAAGGCTTAACTTTTAGATCCAACTTAAGCATTACAAAATCGAACATTAGATATAAAAGCTTTACACCAAAACGTCCTGAAATAGGTAAACCCGTTTTGAGCAATAGTCTGGTGGAAAGAGCGAGTGACGCAAATGATATCCTTGCCGAACAAGTCCTAAATTATAAAACCAAATTTGACCATCATCAACTTGATTTGACCGGAGGTTATAGTTTTCAAAAGACCAAAAGTAGTTATTTGAATGCTTCAGGAACGGGCTTTGACGACGAATCCAAGCAATACAGATACCTGAATAACGCGAACACAATACAACCGTCGGAAAGTGGTTATGGAGCCACAGCGCTTTCGTCTCTTTTCTTACGGGCAAACTATAATTACAATGAAAAATACTTACTATCCTTAATTGGTCGAAGAGATGCTTCATCCATCATTCCATTAAAAGAAAATAGAGCGCGCTACTATTATTCAACATCTGCCGGATGGGCTCTACACAAAGAAGATTTTTTGAAATCTGTAGAATGGTTAAACGAGCTTAAAATAAGAGCAAGTTACGGTAAATTGGGTGGTCTAGCCAACCTAAATCCACTGGATGTTAACCCTCTTCTTATTCGCGCCGATGCCTATTTCGGTGAAAATCCAAAATTACAAAATGGATATGCTCAAAATGTATTACCCAATATGGATATGCGATGGGCTGAAAGTAAACAAACAAATATAGGTTTAGATCTTGGAATTTTGAATGGATTGAGCTTGGTAGCGGATTATTTTGTCAAAGAAACCAATAAGATGATCTTAACCAAACCTCTTCCGGGAACAGCGGGTTTGAGCACACAAACGATTAACGGTGGTATAGTAAAAGATAAAGGTATTGAACTAGGACTAACGTATAGTAGTGCTAAAAATAAAGATTTTTCGTACTCTATTAATGCAACCCTAACCAAATTGACCAACAACGTTCAAGAATTGGCCCCTGGATTGAACAATATCGCAGTAGGTACTAATTTTAGAAATGAGCTAGCTCCGTTGACAATTACTGTTGGCCAACCTCTTTACAGTTACTACGTATTAAAGACCGATGGTATCTTCCAGAGTCAGGCAGAAGCTGATAACTACAAAAATGCCAATGGACAAAAAATTCAACCCAATGCAAAAGCGGGCGATTTCAAATTTGTAGACATCGATGGGAATGGTTCGATCGGACCTGAAGATCGCTATTACGCCGGAAGTGCTTATCCTGATTTTTCTTACGGTCTGAGCTTCAATGCGAATTACAAAAACTTTGATCTCAATATTTTTGCACAAGGTGTACAAGGAAACAAATTGTTTAATGCCATCAAAAGAACAACCTACAGTGCGAGCGGTCCTTCGTACAACAAATTAGCAGGAATCCTCGATGCATGGTCACCAGAAAACCCGAATGGGAAAGTGCCTATTATCTCAAGCTCAGACGCCAATGGAAACTTTAATGCATCAGATTTCTATATCGAAGATGGTTCTTTCCTTCGTATCCGAAATGTCACATTAGGTTATACACTTCCAAAATCTTTGACTGACAGATATAAACTTGGAAACGTGAGAGTCTATGCGACTACGAACAACTTATTTACGTTTACAAAATACACTGGTTTTGATCCGGAAATTGGTATGGACAACAATGGACTTGATGTCGGACGCTACCCACAAGCCCGAAGCTTTATTTTCGGTCTAAATGTCAATTTTTAATCTTAGCAGAATGCCAATGGGATCTAAACGAAGGTGACCTCATACAAGGATTATTGAGTTTAAGATCTTATCGATTATTAAAACGAGAAAAATAAAAAGGATGAAACCGAAAAATAAAAGTTGTCATTCACAGACGGGCGATTTTAAGCAGGTTTTATCAGTCATTAAAAAAATAAAACGATGAAAACGAATATCAAATACCTTGCAATAGCAGCAGTAGCACTTTTTGCATCGTGCGAAAAACAGTTGGATATATCGCCTGAAGGTTCTCCTTCCGCGCAGAATTTTTGGAAAACCGAACAGGATGCCATCAAAGCAGAGGCTGGTATGTATGAAAAATACAATGAAGAGGATTATTATGGCCGCGGAATGTTTTGGTTTATTAATGCCAGTGACGACATGGTAACAGGGCGTAACAAACCGGAAGCCGATAATATCAAAAATTTCAACCGCAATTATATCGGTGGTGGTTATACCGAATCGCAATGGAGCATGCGCTATGCGATTATAAAAAGAGCTAACGATATTATTATCAATGTTCCCAATATAACCATGGATGAAGCGCGAAAAAAACAGATCATTGGCGATGCCTATTTCAATGCAGGTCTGGTTTATTTTCAATTGGCTGCAAACTATGGTAATGACAAAGCTGGAATTCCGATCGTTAAACCTGAAACTGATGCAACCGTACCCGTACCCCGTGCTAACAATGTCAACGAGAACTATGATTACATTGCTTCTTTATTTCTAAAAGCTGCGGAGAACCTTCCCTATTTCTCAGACATGAATACCTCAGATTACGGTAAAGCGCACAAAACTGCGGCATGGGCCTATTTATCAAAAGTATACCTGTACAAAAAGGACTATACCAATGCGGCCAAATATGCAGATATGGTGATCAATTCGGGCAAACATGATTTACTGCCTAATTTTGTCGATGTATTTAAAGCTGCCAACAACTGGTCCAAAGAATATATCTGGTCGGTGGTCTGTACGCCAAATGGTGGCGGTACTGGATGGGGAAGTAAGCTTCCTGGAGTTATGCTCACCAACAAGGCCTGGGGAATCTACAATGGCTGGGGCTATTATCTACCGACAAAAGAACTGTATGATTCTTTTGAATCTGGCGATCTACGCCGTGAAGCAACAATCTTGAAACCTGGAGACAAATTTCAGTTTTTCGGCAATGAACGCACTTTCACAAAAGACGGCGGCGCTACATCCAATTACCAATTCAAGAAATACATGGAGCCGTTTTCTTATAAAGACCCTATTCCAACACATGTCAATCCAAATGGAGATAACGGCACTACAGATCTAAATGTTCCATTGATGCGCTATGCCGAAGTACTATTGATCAAGGCTGAAGCCGCCATTAACTTAAATGGTTCCGGTGCTGGCGATACTGAATTAAATAAGATTAGGAAGCGGGCCGGTTTAGTCACAAAAAGCGGAATGACCCTTGTAGATTTAAAACGTGAGCGCCGCAATGAGCTTGCTGGGGAATGGGCAGACCGTCACCGTGATTTAGTTAGATGGGGTGATGCACAAGCTACCTATGCCAAACCTTTACACGATTTCGATGGTACGGTCATTTGGCCAGCTAGAAATTTCAATCCGCAAGTACATGACGTGTGGGCTGTTCCACAACGCGAGATCGACAACAGTTCCGGTGTCATTAAACAAAATCCAGGATGGTAAAAAACAATAAATTAATGTGGCTGCTATTTGCCGGCCTAAGCATTCAGTCAGTTTCTGCACAACAGAAACTGACTGCAAATGCAGGTCACAGCCACAATGATTACAAACAACAAATCCCGCTGTTGGAGGCTTACTATGCTGGAATGGGTTCTATCGAAGCGGACGTCTTCTATCGCAATGGAGAGCTTTACGTTGCCCATGAAAGCAGTGAGATCAAACCAGGGAAAACACTAAAAAAACTTTACATCGACCCTTTAATTGCTTTCTTTAAGGAAAACGGCAATAAACCTTATGCCAAACCAGAGCAGACCTTGCAGCTCGTGATTGACATCAAAGAAAATTACGAACAGGTACTGTCTAAATTGTTGGCCGATTTGAAGGGAAACGAATCTATATTCGACCAGCAGAAAAATCCTTCCGCCATTAAAATTGTCGTCAGCGGTGAAATCCCGCCGCCCGAAAAGTTCGACAATTACCCATCGATGATTTATTTTGATGGCCGGCCGGAAAAAGATTATACACCGGCACAGCTCAAACATATTGGGATGATCAGTCAGGATATTAAGCAGTATTCTGTCTGGAATGGCAAAGGGACCCCTACTCCACCCGACCTTGAAAAGATGAAATCTGTGATAGACAAGGCGCATAAATTGGGTAAACCTTTTCGTTTCTGGGCAACAAAAGACAGCCCCAATAGTTGGAAAGAGCTTGGTCACATGGGGGTAGACTGGATCAATACAGACCATCCTACTGCGCTTAAGAATTTCTATTTAAACAACGCCAAAGTCGAATATGCAAATCCAAAGGCCTACGTTCCCTATCAGCCAACCTATAAAAATGATGGTGCAACGAGCAAGGTCAAGAACGTTATTTTACTCATTGGTGATGGCATGGGATTGGCCCAAATACAAGCGGGTTTAAGTGCCAATTTTGGTCAGTCCAATATTATCAATATGAAACATATTGGCCTTTCACGCACCGAAGCATCCAATTCGGATTTTACCGACTCCGCTGCGGGTGGGACAGCTTTGGCTACTGGACATAAAACCAATAACCGTTACATTGGCGTGGATGCCGACGGTAAATTGTTGAGCGCTATTCCCGACACACTTGCTCAACACGGGATCAAAAGTGGGATCATCAGTGCAGGAGATATTACAGATGCTACTCCGGCTGCATTTTACGCACATCAGATCGATCGAACAATGTCGC
The DNA here is from genome assembly GCF_033097525.1 of Sphingobacterium sp. UGAL515B_05. Lineage (NCBI taxonomy): Bacteria > Pseudomonadati > Bacteroidota > Sphingobacteriia > Sphingobacteriales > Sphingobacteriaceae > Sphingobacterium > Sphingobacterium sp. UGAL515B_05. The sequence goes on from NZ_CP109907.1 coordinate 1,089,851, forward strand.
AGGAAATTGCGGCAGATTTCAAGAATAGCCACGTGGATATCCTAGTTGGATCCCGTCGCGAAAGCTTCCTCAACAACAAGGATAACACGCTGATGAAGCAACTGACCGAAAAAGGGTATCAGCTTCAGCAAAATTTAGACGACTTTGAAAAAGCGACATCGGGCAAACAGTTGGTACTCCTCGCTGATTCGGCGACAAGGAGAATACTCGATGGACGCGGAGAAATGTTAAAAAATTCGCTCTCAAAAACGATTCAGCTTTTGTCTAAAAATAAAAATGGCTTCTTTATCATGGCCGAGGGTGCACAAATTGACTATGGAGCCCATGCCAACGATCTTCCCTATGTTGTTACCGAGCAACATGACTTTGACCGGCTTGTCGGGGAAGCCCTAAAATTTGCGGACCAAGATGGTGAAACACTAGTCATTGTCACGGCAGATCACGAAACTGGCGGACTCTCCCTATTGGATGCCAATTATAAAAAGGGAACCGTTAGGGGCAATTTCAGTAGCGATGACCACACCAATATTATGGTACCTGTCTTTGCTTATGGACCGGGTGCGCAAAATTTCATGGGCATTTACAACAATACAGCCGTTTTTAAAAAGATTATCCAAGCCTATAACTTGAAATAATCGTTTTAAAGTTTTCACAACATGAAACCCCTTAGTTTAAATACGAGGGGTTTTCACTTTTTCACCGACTACATTCCATAGTTTACAACCACTCCAAAATCCAATTTAAGGATCGATATTCGATTTTTTGCCTATCTTGTAAGTCAAAAAACAGAACAACCTTTATGATACCATCAATCAAGCGACTACTGATTTTGTCATTATTGCTATTCAGTATTTCGGCCAAACTATTTGCACAAACTTCTGAAAAAGCCTCTTGGTTTAAAGATGCCCGCTTTGGCATGTTCATTCATTGGGGACTATACAGTGCGGCAGAAGGCATGTGGAAGGGTGAGCCTTTACGTTATATGAATAACTATGCCGAGTGGTTAAGATATCGCAACCGCGTTTCCAAAGAAGAGTACGGTACCTTGGCAAAACGTTTCGACTGGAGTAAAATAGATCCTGAGCAATGGGTTCTTCTAGCAAAAGAGGCTGGGATGAAATATATCATCATCACCGCCAAACATCATGATGGTGTTGCCCTTTGGGACACAAAAGTTGGTGATTATAGTCTCCCAAAATTGAGTGGTTCCAATCGGGATGTCATCAAAGATATCGCAGAGGCCTGTAGAAAACACGGCATGAAATTAGGTTTCTATTATTCCCATTGGATTGACTGGGAACATCCATACGGCTGGAATCATCAACAGGAGCTGTCGGGACATGTTACCGATGCCCAATACAATCAATATTGGCAGGAAAAAGTTATCCCTCAACTTCGCGAACTGATGACCAACTATGGCGACATTGCCTTGATATGGTTCGACATGTGGATCCCTTATCAAAAGTCGATCATTAAAAAAGAACAATTACTACAGGTTGTCAAACTGATCCGTGAACTACAGCCTAGTTGCCTGATTAATTCACGTCTAGGTCTTCCTACGGATGCGGAGAATGTGGATTTTGAGACATTAGGAGATAACCAATTTGGCAGCAATTACATTAACCATCCATGGGAGACACCGGGCACCATCGCGCATTCATGGGGTTACAACGGTCAGGAGAATGAATGGAAATCGACCAGTCAAATTTTCCAGTCATTAATCTCCAATGTAAGTCTCAACGGGGGCTTCACCTTAAATATCGGGCCACGCGCCAACGGAACAGTTCCCTACGAAAGTGTCAGTCGTCTGCACGAAGTTGGAAATTGGCTAAACAGCTATGGAGCGGGCATCTATGGCAGTACCGGACTTGATCTCAAAAACAACCATTTCGATTGGGGTTACCTCACGACCAAAAAAGAAGGGCAAAAAACAGTCGTATATGCGCACGTCTTTAATTGGCCCTTAGATCATACACTTCGGATTACAGGAATCAAATCGACCCCAGAACAGGTTTCACTGATGAAGGGAAGTGTATCTACGGCGCTAAAATTTGATCAAAGCCTCAGTCTAATCCATATCCAATTACCCGACGCGCAACCTGATCATTATGTTTCAGAAGTTAAATTGATTTTTAACGGTCCGCTGGAATTGGACAAAAATACAGTCCCGGAATCGACCTTTGGTGGCTTTTCCCTGAAATCAACCAATAGCCTCAACCAAGGACTCAAAATTGTACGCTATAACGGGAAAAATCCAACGCATGCGATCCTGACGGGTGATACGAAGATTGATTGGGAGGTAACCATCCCTGAAGCGGGCGTCTACTCACTCGATCTCTCAGCGCATAATCCCAATAAACAAAACAGTGTTTTTGAAGTCAGTACTGCCAACCAGCAGTTGAAAGGAAGCTTTGCCCCTACAAACAAAATGGTGGTTGAGCCCAATGAAAACAACTATACAGAAGAATTTGTCGAAAACCGTATCGGTAAATTTAAATTCGATAAGCCCGGAAAATATGTCGTAACCTTTAAAAGTAAAGAATTACAGCCACTTTGGTTTAACTGGATTTGGCTCGAAAAAAGTAAGAATTAAACATAAGTTCCTAGGTACAGAAGATGTAAAATACCAGCAAGCAGATTACTATGCACACATAACAATCTGCTTGCTAGTAATTTATACAAAAAGTTACATATTTTAATATTTATTTATTATTTTGGGGTAAAAGTTACCAATTTTGCAAATAGGGGCTAACAAGCCACTTAATGCTTATAAATGAGAAAATTAACCCTAAACATTGTTGGATAATGCATCTGCAACGGGACTCCTTATCTGTGCTTTCTGACCAAACTGTAAATACAAGGTTGGAAGGATTAATCACGACCGCAGAAGACGGTACTATTCTACAGTTTAACAAACGTGCGCAGGAGCTTTTTGCCCTTAAAACCACAAAAGAGATCAATAAGATACATGAGCTAACAACATTTTATACCGCAGATGATCTTTCGATACTACCGCCCACAGAAACACCATTTTTCATCGCCCTTTCAAAAAACCAAAACCAAGACGAAATTATCCTAGGACGAAAAGAAGACCAAGGATTCAGCTGGTACCAATTCAATATACATTTTATTGTCGAAGACAATAAAAAAGGTCTTCTGATTTCGTTTATCGATGTATCCAAACTGGTCAATAAAATTCACATACTGAAGGATAAACAGGAACAACTTCAACTACTTGTCGCCTCATTAAATGACATCGTATTTGAGGTAACAGATACGGGGATATTTAAAAACTATTGGACCAATAATCCCGAACTCCTGTTTTATAGGCCAGAAGAATTTTTGAACAAGAGTCTAACTGAACTTTTTCCTCCTGATCTAGCTATCCCTACCGTCCAATTGATACAAAATTCATTAAAATTGGACCGCGAACTTAAAATGGACTTTCAATCCAACTTAAAAGAGCACAAAGACAAATGGTACCGTCTACAGATAAAGCCGATACATAGGGCGCAAAACCGCGTAGCCTTGGTTATCTCGGATATTACAAAACAAGTCGAGTCCAATGAAAAGAGTAAATTCAATGAACACAAGTTTAATCAAGCATTTTATTTATCTGGCCTGGGAATCTCTTTGACGAGCCTCGAAGGTTATTGTATAGAATCTAATAAGATGTTAACCAAAATTCTTGGTTATTCTCATGAAGAAATGTCCAAAACAAAGTTTACGGATAGAACACACCCAGACGATATAGACAAAGACGTTGAACTTAGAGCAAAACTTGTCAGGGGTGAAATCGAAGCATTTACGCTTCAAAAACGCTATCTACATAAATTAGGGCATTTTGTATGGTGTTCTGTAACGGTTGCTGCAGTTTTTGATAATGCCAATGCCGCACAATTTCTGATCGTCCAGGTTCAGGATATCTCAGAATCAAAAAAGAATATCGAAATCCTAAAAAGACAAAAGATTGAATCGGATCTAGTCAAAATAGATCTTGAAACCAAAATACGACAACTGGAAGAATTTGCGAACATCCTCGCTCATGATCTCAAGGGCCCGCTCAGCAATATACAGATGCTTATTGACGAAATCAAGGTAACGGATGATGAAAAAATAAAGGCTAATTTTATGAACCTTTTGCATGTGAGCAGTAATGACCTGAATGAAACATTGCATGATCTTGGCGGAATACTTGATATCAGGTCAAACGATTCACTGATTTACGAAAAATGCGATTTTTTAGACATATTCAAAAAGGTACAACAGCAATTTATTGAGGAAATACAGCAAAAAAATGCGACTATTTCGGTTGAATTTAATGTGAAAGATATCTATTATCCTAAGATCTATCTAGAAAGTATCTTAAGTAATCTGCTGAGTAATGCACTTCGATTTACAGCAACAAATAGAGCCCCAAAAATCGAAATACATACCCATCTTGAGCCAGAAGGAACATTATTAACGGTGAAAGACAATGGGTTGGGCATTAACCTGCCAAAGTACAAATCTGAGTTATTTATGTTCAAAAAGGTTTTCCACCGTGGATTTGAGAGTAAAGGTGTCGGACTGTTTCTCATTAGATATCAGATCGAATCATTGGGTGGAAAGATCGATGTACAAAGTGAAATCAATACTGGAAGCACATTTTATGTCAAGTTCCTGGAAAAAATATATACCAATACGCTGATACAACAATAAAGAAGAATAGTGCTCGAAATTTTCGGCTGAAATTGGCCGTTTGGAATTCTGACCGGAGGACCTCATAAGTGCAAGAAAACAGCACTGTCAATCAACAGCGAAAACGGATTTATTGGCACGATGAAAAACAAACATAAATCTGAAAGACCATGAACCTTGAAACTAAAAGAACGATCATTCTTATTGATGATAATGCTATTTTACGTACCATTTTCGGCCATATGCTACAGGGGTTTACCGAATATGAAATTGCCTTTCATGCTTTTAAAAATGCCTTGGACGCATTAGACTTTTTAGACAAAAATGATATTACACAATCGCCGATAAAACCCATACTGTTTGTGGATATCAATATGCCTTTCATGACGGGCTGGGAATTAATGGATACACTTGAAAACCGCACCGACTTTATCAAGCACACCAAGATCTTTATTGTCAGTTCCTCAACGAGTAAAAGCGACCAGGAGCAACTTGCAAACTACCCTTTTATCAGTGGCTTCATCCTGAAACCTTTTGGGAAAGAGTCTATCTATCAGATCTTGAAAGAAAACGATTAAAAAAGCCCTCAAAAAGAATTTCACTTATTATTGAGGGCCATTTATTTTGACAACTTATTGTTGTGGAAAGCGGGTGTCCGCTTTCGTTATACTTTTTGAACGATTAAATCGCCTGACACTTGTCTGCCAACCAATTCTTTTCCTCAACCGTAAGATGAGTCGATAATTGATCAAATACCCACTGGTTATAGTTATTTAGCCAGGCAATATGTTTCTTATCCAATAAGGATTTTTCGATTAGATCGGTTGCGATATAACATACGGTTAACGTCTCAAAGTCAAGGAAGTCTCCAAATTCGGAAGAACCTGCTTTACGGGTCAACACGAGGTTCTCAATGCGAATACCATGTTTACCTACGCGGTATAATCCAGGTTCTATTGATGTAATCATACCTGGCTCAACAGCAACATCTATTGCAGCAGCATTGAACACTTGCGGACCTTCGTGTACGTTCAAGAAAAAACCAACACCATGTCCGGTGCCATGTCCGTAATTGCGTAATGTTTCCCACAATGGACGACGCGTAATCGCATCGATCTGATAACCACGTGTTCCGGTAGGGAATACAGCTTGCGAGCCTTCTATTGTTCCCTTAAGCACAAGTGTGTAATCCTCTTTCTCCTCCTGCGTCAGCCCCCCAAGCGTTACGACACGTGTAATATCTGTTGTACCCGTGTTATATTGCCCACCCGAGTCTACCAACAATAAGCCTTTAGATTGTAATATATAGTTTGATTTTTCATTAGCCGAATAATGTGGCAGGGCACCATGATCCAAATATCCAGCAATCGTCGTGAATGAGACATCAACGAAGCCATCTTGACTTTCGCGGAATTCACGTAATTTGGCTGCGATGGACAATTCAGACAGTTCGCCCGAAGAAACATTTTCTTCCAACCACTTAAAGAAACGTGTCAAAGCGACCCCGTCTTTTATAAACGTATGGCGGTTATTTTCAATTTCAACTTTATTCTTAATCGCTTTTAAACTTGTTGAAGGATTTATTTTCTCAACAATCTTCACCTGTTTAGGTACACTGTCGAAAACAGCAAAACAGGTACGCTTAGGGTCAATAAGAACTGAAGCAACATTCAATGTAGGAATCGTTGTAAAGATATCTTCATAGGCTGCCACATCTACGCCGTAACCTTTAAGTTCTTCTATTGCATGCGCCGTCAATTTCGAAGGTTCGATGTAAAGTGTTGCATGTTCAGCAGTGATCAATACAAATCCCAACACAACAGGGTTACAAGGCACATCTTGACCACGGATGTTTAATAACCAGGCTAAATCATCCAAAGAGGAGATCAGATGAGCCTCTGTTCTATTCTTTTTCATCTCGGCACGTACCGCCTCAATTTTAGAAACAGTAGACTGCCCCGTGATATCTTCGGGCAACAGATAAGCCTGCGCCTTGGGTAGCTCTGGTCTACCCACCCAAAGGGATGACAGCAGGTCAACATGACCATCCACTTTAATTTCCAATGGCTCCAAAGTGTTCTGAACAGATTGAGCGACCAATAAGGAAGCAAGATTGCCATCAAAAGCAACTTTTGAACCCGCAGGCAATTTCTCAGCCAACCAATCGGCATATTCCGCAGCTCCCTGAGCTTTCAATTTCACCAATTCAAAACCTGTTCCCTCCAATTGCTCCACAGCTTGTACAAAGTAACGGGAATCTGTCCAAAGACCAGCGAAATCTTGTGTGATAGCTAAGGTACCTGCAGACCCGGTAAAACCCGAGGCCCAAGCAATACATTTGTAACGTTCTGGTAAATATTCACTGATATGAGGATCTGATGACGGAATAATATATCCATCGATTCCTTGAACCTTCATCGCCTCACGAATGGCAGCTAATTTTTCGATATGCTTCATGTCGTCTATACAATTTTATGCAAGTTAGGATTTTTTAGGGTCGAATGCCTAACTTTAGGGCAAATAAAACAAACGAAGAATAACGAGCACTTTTTGCTTAAATGATAGCCTCTGCTCGATATATCTCGATATATAATTATAAATCCGATAAAATATCCATGATTTCAAAACATGAATTAAAATAACCGTGTTAACAGGATCAACAAAGATAGGCTGGATATACCATAGAACAATAAAAAGATGCTATATGAACCAATTTCTGCTAAGTACCATTACTTTTTCCACTTACGCGTTAGCGACCGTTACCACTCCACTATTTGCGCAGGATCTTCGCAGTAAAATCCAGGATGCTTTTACGCAGTTTCAAAATCAGGAAAGCCTCAGGAATGGTTTGAGCTCACTGATAGTTTTCGATGGAAAAACAGGCCAGACTGTATTCGCGGCAAATGAAAATATTGGACTAGCAACTGCGTCCACCATGAAGGTAATCACTTCCGCGACGGCCCTGGACTTCCTGGGCAAGAATTTTCAGTTCAAAACAACGCTGTATTATACAGGCGAAATCGACGAGAACGGTGTGTTAAATGGAAATATTGTTGTGACAGGCACCGGAGACCCGACCTTGGGGAGCTCGCGCTATCCCGAGACACAGGCTGCAACGATATTGAATAAGTGGGTCGCAACGATCCAAAATGCAGGTATCAAAAGTATTCAAGGGGCTATCATCGCCGATGATCGGCTTTATAATGGCAACCAGCTTCCGGGTGGCTGGATCTGGACTGACATGGGCAACTATTACGGTGCGGGAATTTCTTCGCTCAACTGGTGTGAAAATGCCTTTGGCATCAATTTTCAGCCAAACACGAAAGTTGGAGCAAAAGCCGAGATCGTCAATTATACAGCACATGTTCCTTACCTAGAAATTATCAACGAGACAACGACAGGAAAAACCGGCAGTGGTGACAATGTATATGCCTATTCGGCCCCCTATTCGACTAAGATTTTTGTGCGTGGATCTTACGGACAAGATCTCAAAAAAACAATCGAGCTATCATCGCCGGACCCCGCTTATGACCTCGCTTATCAACTCAACGACGTATTAAACAATAACGGTATTGTTGCCAGCGAAGGGCCTGCTACTGGGACAAAGATGGATTCAGTCGATGTTTCAAAAAAACAAACCCTGGATATCCACCTATCCCCAACCTTAGATAAAATTGTCTACTGGTTTAACCAAAAGAGCATCAATCTCTATGGAGAAGCCCTATTGAAAGCGATCGCTTATACAACAGCGGGTAAAACAGGTACCGACGATGGCGCCTATTATATCCAAAAATATTGGAATGCCAAATTAGGCATAAAATCCAGTGAACTCAATAGTATGGATGGTTCGGGACTATCCCCTCAAAATCGAGTGACCACAGCAGCGATGAATAAGATTATGCAGTATGCACAAAAACAAAGTTGGTACCCTGCTTTCTACGAAAGTCTTCCTACCTATAACAATATGAAGATGAAAAGTGGAACAATCGGCGGCGTACTTGGTTATACAGGTGTACATACCAATAAAACAGGACAGTCATTTACCTACACTTTACTGGTTAACAACTATGCTGGCTCGGCCTCCAGCATGCGTCAACAAATGTTTAAACTGTTGGATGTCCTGAAGTAACATATTATTGTCTAATTATAATAAGATATTGGCAAATATTTCCAATTATCAAAAAGAATGATAGATTTGTAGCCTTAAATTAATAAAATCGTAATGAGTAACACTAATCGTAAACAGGCAGCGTTAAACTACCACGCAATGGGTAGACCTGGTAAAATAGCTGTTGTTCCGACCAAACCAACAAATTCGCAAAGAGACTTATCATTAGCATATTCTCCAGGTGTAGCGGAGCCATGTTTGGCTATTGCTGAGAACAAAGAAGATGCTTATAAATATACCGCAAAAGGAAACCTTGTTGCTGTTATCAGTAATGGTACAGCAGTATTGGGCTTAGGCGATATCGGCGCCCAAGCTGGTAAACCAGTTATGGAAGGTAAGGGTTTATTATTTAAAATTTTTGCCGACATTGATGTATTTGACATCGAAGTAGACACCAAAAATGTCGATGAGTTTGTCAACATTGTCAAAGCATTGGAGCCTACTTTTGGAGGGATCAACCTGGAAGATATCAAAGCACCGGAATGTTTTGAAATCGAACGCCGTCTAAAAGAAGAAATGAACATCCCAGTGATGCACGATGATCAACATGGTACGGCAATCATCTCAGGTGCAGCATTGATCAACGCCTGTGAAATTATCGGTAAAGATATTTCAAAAGTAAAAATCGTCGTCAATGGTGCTGGAGCAGCTGCAATGTCGTGTACAGCCATGTATATTTCAGTAGGTGCCAGCAAAGAAAATATTGTGATGCTGGATAGTAAAGGTGTAATCCGTACTGATAGAGAAAATCTAGACAGCATGAAAGCACAATATGCAACAGATCGCGATATTCGCACCCTGGCAGATGCTGTAAAAGATTCGGATGTATTTATCGGTCTATCGGCAGCAGACGTCATGTCGGCAGAGATGTTGTTATCGATGGCTCCAAACCCAATTGTATTGGCAATGGCAAATCCAAATCCTGAGATTGCTTACGATTTGGCGATGGCAACACGAAACGATATTATCATGGGTACAGGTCGTTCAGATTATCCCAACCAAGTAAACAATGTATTGGGTTTCCCATATATCTTCCGTGGTGCTTTGGATGTACGTGCAACAGCAATTAACGAGGAAATGAAAATTGCCGCAGTGCGTGCAATTGCAGATTTGGCGAAACAACCTGTTCCAGAAGAAGTAAATCAAGCCTATAACACGAGCAATTTAAAATTCTCGGAAGAATATATCATTCCAAAACCTACCGATCCGCGTTTGATCACTGAAGTTTCCATGGCTGTTGCAAAAGCTGCCATCGCATCAGGTGTAGCAAAGACCGTAATCGAAGATTGGGATCAATACAGCGATGCGCTACGTAAACGTCTTGGTAAAGATGATGCGATTATGCGCAATTTAACTATGGCTGCTAAAAGAGATCCTAAACGTGTTGTCTTTGCAGAAGCAGACAATTACAAAACGTTGCGTGCGGCACAGATTGTTAAAGAAGAAGGTATTGCAATTCCGATTCTTTTAGGTAGAAGAGATAAAATCGAACGTTTAATCAAAGAATATGCTTTTGAATTGGATGGTCTTGAAATTATCGACCCAGTTGCTGAAGTCGACAGCGAAACGGAGCGTTCGAAGAAATTTATTGAGCATCTATACATCAAAAGACAACGCCGTGGTATATCAAAATACGATGCCCGTAAGTTGATGTACGACCGCAACTATTTTGGTGCCTCTTTAGTGGAATTTGGTGAAGCTGATACCCTAATTTCCGGTATGACCAAAAATTATGCAAATACAATCCGTCCGGCATTACATGTAATCGGCGCGAAACCAGGCAGCCGTGTCGCAGGTATGTACATGATGCTAACTAAAAAAGGACCAATCTTCATGGGTGATACAACCGTGAATGAAGACCCTACAGCACAAGAATTAGCAGACATTACCCTGTTACTGGATAAAGCTGTGAAACGCATGAACATTCAGCCACGTATTGCATTACTATCTTACTCTAATTTTGGTTCAAGTGAAGGAAAAACGCCAACAAAAGTGAGAGCAGCAGCGCAGATTCTACACGATCAACATCCAGAGATTATTGCTGATGGTGATTTACAAGCAAACTTCGCCCTAAACAGCGAAATGTTGACAGCAAACTTCCCTTTCAGCTGCTTAAATGGAAAATCTGCAAATACACTCGTATTTCCTAATTTGGAGTCCGGAAATATCGCTTATAAATTATTGCAAGAAGTTGGTGAAGCTGAGGCTGTAGGTCCAATCCTTTTGGGTATGAACAAACCGATTCACGTATTGCAATTGGACAGCTCTGTGCGCGAAATCGTCAATATGGTTACCATTGCCGTAGTAGATGTACAAGCACATCTTAAAAATTTATAGAATCGCTTAAAATCTTCCTATATTCGTATACTATGTACGAATATTTCAATGGAAAATTAGCATATAAAGCCCCCACTCATGTTGTTATTGACGTGAGTGGGATTGGTTATTATGTCCACATCTCTCTTTATACCTTCTCCCAAATCAAGGATCAGGAAAATTGTAAACTATTTATTTCACTTCAAGTTCGGGAAGATTCACATACGCTTTATGGCTTTGCGACAGAAGGCGAGAAAAAATTATTCGAAAATTTGATCTCTGTTTCCGGTATTGGCCCCAATACAGGCCGGATGATCCTATCGTCAAACACACCGGATGAGATCCAGTCTGCCATCGTCAATGGCCAGGTTGCCCTAATTCAAAAGATTAAAGGAATTGGACCTAAAACAGCACAACGTCTTATCCTGGAACTTCAGGATAAATTAAAAAAACAGGGTTTCGAAGCTTTGGCAGCACCTATCCAATCCCAATCTGTACCAGAAGAAGCTTTATCAGCACTGGTTATGCTCGGATTCAACAAAGCCGCGGCAGAGAAGGTCTTAAATACCATTTTAAAGACCGAAAGCAATCTTTCCGTAGAGGATATGATCAAATTAGCACTGAAACGACTTTAATGCATAAACATTTGCTGAACATATCCGATATTAATCTTAGATAACGGATACCTACTGCTAACGCTATAACGCAAAGATATAAAGGAACCTTCGGGTTCCTTTGTCATTTCCCGGACCTCAGTTTTGCAATAAATCGAGGCCTAAAAGGAAGCATCACAACGGCGATTTATTCTTTACAAAGGCATAGCAATTTCCTTTTTTCCCCTTTGACTTTTAGCTTCAGCAAACGGATATTAAATAGGAACCAAATCCGGTCTTTTGACATTGCTTGTTCAGTGATCGTTCAGTGATCATTCAGTGCTTGCTCAGTGATCAGTCAGTGTAGACTGAATAAACACTGAATGATCACTGTCTAAAAACTGTTTTAAAATTGTGATTAATCCGAACTTGGTATCAGCCATTATGGCCATCTTTAATATGGTATTTAAGGGACTGTTACCAGAAAAGCAAATTCCGTTGTGCCCGTTACTGAACAGCTGCTCAGTAGAGCACAGGTAGATACAGTTAAAAGACATAAATTTTTTCACCTAGATTTAGCTACTATTTCCCGAAGTAAAAAGCCCCTCTTTAACAGGCTAAACAAACGATTGATCTACCCTAAAAACGCGATCACACAAACTACTTCTAAGTGGCCAAAAACACTGTAAGCAGTGTTTTCATACCCTATTTGTTACATTTCCTCTTTGCTAAAACGTATTTATTCACCTATTTTTAGGACTTCTTATTTCAGTTATAATCTCACGCATGAAGAAACTATTTTCACTTGCGCTGGCTCTAAGTATAGGAGCAGCAGTATTTGCGCAAGAAAAGAAAGATGCTACCTTGAACATTGTGCCATTACCGCAACAGGTTCAAATTAAAAATGGTACGTTTAAAATCAACGCTAACACCAAAATCGCCTTTGATAGCGAAGAGGACAAAAAAGTTGCAACGCTGTTTCAGGATTTCCTAAAAAGCAACTACAATCTCACTTTATCAGTAGTGAAATCAGCGAGCAGCAATACGATCTATTTCTCCTCCAAAAACGCAAAATCCACTAATGCTGAAGCGTCTGAACTTAACATAAGTTCAGACCGCGCAACTATTAGCGGAAAAGCTGCCGGTCTATTTTATGGTATGCAGTCGTTGATCCAACTGCTACCTGTAGATAAAAAGGCCAGCATAGAAATTCAACAAGCTTCCATCCAGGATGAACCTCGTTTTGCCTATCGTGGATTACATCTCGATGTTGGCCGTCACTTCTTTCCCGTGGAATTTGTAAAAAAATACATTGATATTCTGGCATCTTACAAATTGAATACATTTCATTGGCATTTGACAGACGACCAAGGCTGGCGTATAGAAATCAAATCACATCCAAAATTGACTCAAATTGGCGGTTACCGCAAGCAAACACTGCTGGGTAACTACAAGACAGATGGCGATTATGACAACACACCTTATGGTGGTTTCTATACCCAGGACCAAATCAAAGAAGTGGTTGCCTATGCAAAAGCTAAATATGTAACGGTTATACCCGAAATCGAGATGCCTGGACATGCATTAGCAGCACTTTCGGCTTATCCAGAATTGGGCTGTGGTGATAAGCCAGGACCTTACACAGCTGCTCAGACTTGGGGAGTGTTTGACGATGTATTCTGTGCCGGAAAAGAAGAGACATTCAAATTGTTGGAAGATGTAATTGATGAAGTCATTCCCTTATTCCCTAGCGAATATATCCACATCGGTGGTGATGAGTGTCCAAAAACGAGATGGAAAACATGTCCATTTTGTCAAAAAAGAATCAAAGATAACAACCTCAAAGATGAACACGAGTTACAGAGCTATTTTATCCAACGTATGGAAAAATACATCAATAGTAAAGGTAAACGTATCATTGGATGGGATGAGATCTTAGAGGGCGGTTTAGCGCCTAATGCGACGGTCATGAGCTGGAGAGGCGATCAAGGCGCAATTGATGCAGCCAATCAAGGTCACGATGTGATCATTATGGCAAACAGCTATGGTTTATATTTTGATCACAAACAAGGTCCTGATCAAAACAGAGAACCTTTAAGCATCGGCGGACTTTCCACATTGAGCAAAGTATATTCGTCAGACCCAATGCCTAGCAAAATTGCTGAAACCAACAAGAAACACGTTTTAGGTGTACAAGCAAATATTTGGACAGAGTATATTGGATCATCAAATAAAGTCGAATTTACAGTGCTGCCACGCGTGTTGGCGCTTTCTGAAATTGCCTGGACACAGCCAGAGAAAAAGAACTGGAAAAATTTCTCAGAACAGCGTGCAGCAAATCAGCTGGCTAAACTTGACCAAACCAATACGTTCTATCGTGTACCGGAAGTATATGGCATAACAGATACCACTGTATATGCTTCGGAATATACGATCAAAGGTTTGAAACCATCTGTTGAAGGGGCCAAAATTTATTACACATTGGACAACTACGATCCTTCAGAATTGGATTTAGAATATACAGGTCCAGTGAAAATTACGGTTCCTAATAGTAAGGAACGTGTTTTCAAAGCCGTTGTTGTAACGCCTTCCGGCAAAAGAAGCAACTACATTCGGGTGAATATTATCAACACCAAGAAATAATAACATTTGCCTGATAAGAAAGCGCTAATATTCTGTTAACTTTGAACAGCGTATTAGCGCTTTTTCATTTCATGCAGGTTGGCACTCAATATGCCGTGAAGCTTTCCGGACAGGCAAAACATGCTTGGCAATTGTAATCCTGATAGCAAATGCATGATTATTTTTTATACATAGATTTTTATGGCAGAGGATTTACAGATAGCTAAAGGTAGCAAAGAAGAACAATATCAAAATTTACTTCCTCAGATTGGAGGACTTTTACAAGGCGAGCCTAATCAAATTGCCAATTTGGCTAACATCGCTGCAGCACTGAAAGAACAATTCAATTTTTTCTGGGTTGGTTTCTATCTTGTTGATGGAGACGAGCTCGTATTAGGCCCTTTTCAGGGACCCGTTGCATGCACACGTATCAAGAAAGGCCGTGGCGTATGTGGGGGTGCTTGGGCACAGGAAAAACCATTGATTGTTCCTGATGTGGAGCAATTTCCGGGACACATTGCCTGTAGTTCGCTCTCGCGGTCCGAAATAGTGTTACCCGTTTTTAAACAGGGACAGATTATCGGTGTGCTGGACGTTGATAGCAGTGAATTAAATAGTTTTGATGAAGTCGATGAGAAATACCTTACGCAGGTATTACAGCTTTTAGACAGCGAATAAGTAAGCTCCACAAAAAGAGTGAAATAGCGTTAGTATCGGCCTAGATTTGAAAAACGAACCCTATACTTACGCTATTTTTTTACATTTCATGCTATCGACACCTGTTAATACAAAAAAACATCCGATCGATACCTAAAAACCAAATCCTACCTGTAAAGTAAAACGGTGCAGATCATATTTTTTATCCATTTGTGTTGTTCCATATCCTATGCTCGTGTCTGGCAAACTTCCTGAGGGTCGCGTATAAGTCTCCTTTCGGCTATAGTGCTGATACCGGTATCCCGTTGCCAAAGACCAATATTTCGCTGAATTCTTAAATTTAAAGCGCCAACCCAGCTGTGGATTTACCAACAAGCCGCCCTGATATTCATATTTTAAATTGTTCTCTACTAGATTTTTATTCAAGAAAGCAAAACTATAGCCTAAATCCAATCCTGCAAAAAAACTACGTTTTCTGTCAGGGAATTCCACATAATTCACTTTGGCTGAGAGTGGTAAAAACCATTTTGATCCTTCATTGCTTACAGGATACCTATCCACCCCTGTATTTAAACCCAGAGCAATATTTTCATGGAGCTGCACCCCATGGAATGTATGCAGACCAAATCCAGATTCGAGAAAAGCTGGGCCATAAGTAATAACCGAAAATTCATTATGATTTGTATATTTTTTTGTTTGGGCATCAACAGTTAAATACCCGAAGAGAGCCAAAATGGCAATCGAAAGTCTTTTCATATCAGAATAATGAAGCGCTTGAAATAGTTTCTTAATTGGATCTAATAACAGGAATAATGCTCAATTCATTCAATTTGGCTTTATTGCTATAATCGTATTGATGTACACCTTTTTCTCCAACAACGATCAGCGATTTTGGTCCAGCGATAACATCCATGCTCGTCAGATCTTTGTGAGTTTCTAAAAGCTTATTACCTATTTGGCTGACATCACTGGCATCGAATGACTTCAATCCAAATTTTCCATCACAGACATATAAGGTTTGGTCTGCTAGCGCCAGGCCATAGGGGTTCTCCAAAGTGAAGGTATTTTTCAACATCGGTTTTCTCAGATCTTGAATATCGATAACTTCCAACAAATTCTGCAGTCCACCACATACCACGCCTGCACGTAAGGTTACAAAGGCATATTTCTCATTGACAACGACAGGATCACAGGCACGAATATGTGCATAACGTGACAGTTCTACGGGAGCAGATGCCGTCGTGATATCATAAATCACCATGCCTGTATTGGAGCCGATAAACAGGCTGTTTTTAAAAGGAAAAATTGTTTCGATACCAGGGCCTACTTTGATATCCTTTACATAGGCCGGTTTACTTGCATTCTGTACGTTAAAAAGGTGTAATGTTGTTTGATCTACAGCATACAGGTGTTTATTGGCAATGGTAAATCGCGCCATAGATCCTCCTTTTCCAGATCCCGAATTGGTCTCATTATACACAATATCTTTTCGGCCATAGGGTGAATATTTATCTTTTTGGCTATAGCTTACCAGACTGTCCCGGAATCCTGTAATGATGCGATCGGCAGTGTTATTGAAGTAATCCATTTGAAGCAACATCTTAAACACATCCTTATTCCGTGTCAATAATTTGGGAGATGCAGGGTTTTCAAGATCGAAGGTCAACAGATCTGTAAAACTATCAGCATACAGTTTTCCATCTAGAACCGCAAGATCCACATTGCCAGGGATACTCAGGAACGATATCGCCAGAGGTTTTGACGGATCGACATTATTAAAAATATGAATACCTTTCCCCGGCTCATTAATAAACAGGTAATCTTGATAAATATAGATCTTTCCAGGTTGAACAATTGTGGTAGGACTACTTACGGGATTAGCTTTAGCCCGTATACTTTCCATTGTTTCAAATATGGGCACGCGAGCCAGGTACATTCCTTTACTTTCGATTTTATCACAGCCCGAAAGCGCTATACAGCCTAATAAGATAAGCCAAATTCTTTTCATAAAATATAACTATAAGGTCAATTAAATTTATAATTACCATAGTTAACGATATAATTATGAATTCGCTACAGAAGAAATCTATTTTTTTAACTGCTCAGTTAGTCCGTACCTTCTGCCCAATCTTTTATAAATGAAATTCCCATACCTTCACTAATTTGTCATCGCCGACACTAAAGAAATATTGTCCATTTTCGGACCATGCACCTGCGTTTACAGATAAATGATGGCCATCTTGCATCTTCTCGCGACTTATATTTTTCAATAGTGCGAAATCGGCTGTGGACCAAAATTTTAACGATTTGTCCCGACTGACAGTTGCAAAAATTGGTGCTTTAGGATGAGGATATATTCCGTATACGGTAAAAAGATGTGGTACAAAGGAAAAATGAGTTGTCAATTGATTTGGGTCTGAAATCACCAATTGCGCATCCCTCCCCCCACTTAGCAATTTATTATGGACAAATGCCAGCGACGTTGCGGGCATACTATGCAATTTTGATTCAGTAATAACATGAAAGTCAGCACTGTCCAACATATAAACTTGTCCATCTTTATCGCCCAATGCTATTCGTCCAAGTCCTTCATCAATTGCAATTGCTCGAATTGTTGTTGAGGATAAACGTTTTTCGTAAATATTTTTATACGTTTCCAAATCAATGACATACAATGTACCCTCTTCACCTACTGCCAGAAGCTCATTTTTCCAGGACATATAAGCCAATGCAAAAATAGCTTTGGTGCTTAGTTGTATGCTTGCTACAAGCTTTTGCTCTTCTACATGTACCAAAAGCAGCTTGCCTTCGCGCAAGGCTATGGCTAGAATGGGCGTTCCCGATATCATCCGTAAAGCGTAAACCGATGAACTTACCGCGCAGAGAATACGTTTAAACGCATTGTTTTCAATATCCCATTCAACAACACCCTTGTCGTTACCAGCGGTAAAAAAAGTATTCGGGTGGTAGCCCTTTTCTACACAAAAAATAGGGTTTTGATGTCCTGGTAATGTTGATTTTAATGTAATATCCATAGTAATTTCGGTAAAACTCATTCTCTATCCAGATCGCATAGTTCATATCTATTTTTTTATGCTGTAGGATTAAATTTTCCGCCGACCGAACTGTGATCCGCTAAAGATCAATACAGCAATACATAGTGTTCGTCGGTAGAAACAAGAAGTGCAGTATATCCACAAATATACTGCACTTCTTAGATTATTTTGTCATCTTAGCTTAAAGCCTTTTCCCGGCTCCGGATTTTATTCAACGGTGTTGCCATCATCCGATTTTAAGTGAGCTAGGAGCACGAGGTAAGATGTGCCATCAGCGACCTATTGATGTCTGCTCTCGAGGTTTTTCGCAATTGTTTCCAAAGAAAATCCTTTCTCACGCAACAATACGATCAAATGAAACAGTAAGTCTGAAGTTTCATTGATAAAATCAGTATCTGTTTCTGTCAATGCTGCAATTACTGTTTCTACGGCTTCCTCGCCAACTTTTTGCGCAATCTTATTGATACCGCGAGAACGCAGGCGATTGACATACGATTCGTCAGAAGGGTGTTCATAGCGATGGTTGACAATACGCTCTAACTCCAACAGAAAGTTTTGGTTGAAGTCCGTACTGAAACAGCTTCTGCTCCCGGTATGACAGGTCGGCCCCATTGGTTCTGCTTTGATCAAAACAGTATCTTTATCACAATCAACATGGATGCTTTTTACATTCAAAAAGTTTCCACTCTCCTCTCCTTTTGTCCAAAGGCGATTTTTGCTGCGGGAGAAAAACGTAACACGTTTTTCTGCTTGTGTTTTCTCCCAAGCTTTCTCGTTCATATAGCCTAACATCAACACTTCCAACGTTTGGAAGTCCTGCACAATCACTGGAACGAGGCCGTCACTTTTTGCAAAATCTAACATGATTTTAGTATTTCAATTTTTAATTATTTTCGAAGAGCCATGAGCTCTCGTTTAACTTCTCCGGACTTCATTCAGCAAGTGTATGACTTACTGCTCTTTGCTCATCGGTCTTCAATCCTGTTTCCTATCTTACGACAATTCCATTTTGACGCAAAGTAGCTTTAAGATCGGGAATCAATATTTCACCATAATGGAAGACCGATGCCGCCAGGGCAGCATCCACGTTAGCTTGTTGAAAAACATCCACAAAATGCTGTTGATTACCAGCTCCGCCAGAAGCAATCAGTGGAATATGAATCTGGTCGTTTATTGTTCTTAAAAAACCATTGTCAAAGCCATTTTTTGTTCCGTCATGATCCATTGAGGTCAGCAGGATCTCTCCCGCTCCACGTTCCTGCGCTTCAAGAATCCAATCTGCTGTGTTCAATTCCGTCTTAATACGTCCGCCACTCAGATGGACAAAATGCTGACCTTCGATGGACCGGGTATCGACAGCAACCACAACAAATTGTGCTCCAAAAGCGGCTGCCATCTGATTGATAAGATCGGGGTTACGTACCGCCGCGGAATTGATGGAAATTTTATCTGCCCCTGCATTCAACAGGATGTCAGCATCTTTAATTTCATTGATACCACCGCCGATTGTAAAAGGAATATTCACCTGACGTGCGACCGCTTTGACTAAATCAATTGTCGTTTTCCGCTCCTCATGTGTCGCTGTGATATCCAGAAAAACGAGTTCATCAGCCCCTTGTTGAGAATATTCATAGGCCAATTCAACGGGATCACCCGCATCGCGCAGATCCACAAAATTGACTCCTTTTACAGTCCGCCCATCCTTGACATCCAAACAGGGAATTATAC
This sequence comes from Sphingobacterium sp. UGAL515B_05, assembly GCF_033097525.1. Classification (NCBI taxonomy): domain Bacteria; kingdom Pseudomonadati; phylum Bacteroidota; class Sphingobacteriia; order Sphingobacteriales; family Sphingobacteriaceae; genus Sphingobacterium; species Sphingobacterium sp. UGAL515B_05. Next base: position 1,109,671 of record NZ_CP109907.1, read on the forward strand.
GTTTTGCCAGCATTTTAAAATCTGATTAGCGATTTTAAATTCCAATCTTTGATTTCATCGATCGAGATTCTATTTTCATAGATTGCTTTACCAACGACAACAGACTCTACTCCGCCCAATTCCTGAAGTTTCTGAATATCATCCATTGAACTGATTCCGCCAGAAGCAATTAACTTGATAATTGGAGAATGGCTCAACAACTTTTGGTACAATTCAACACCTGCACCGCCCAATTTACCATCTTTACTAATATCGGTACATAAGAACCTAAAGAATCCTAAAACCAAGCATTTATCAATATATTCGATCAATTTGATTGGCGAGCTTTCCAACCATCCGGAGTATTTGATAACTTCATCCAATACGTCAATTGCGATAACGATGTGGTCTGCATATTTTACTTTACCTTCGTTCAGTGTAGCCAGTTCCTCCAAGAATGAAGGATTTGTGATTGCCTGTGTTCCGACAATAACGCGATAAACACCTGCATCTACCAATTCTTTAACCTTTTCTATGCTTCTAACACCACCGCCATATTGAATCTTCATATCCGTCTTTTGGATGATATCAAATAAATAGGCCTGATTGCTGAAGTCTCCTTTTGCACCATTTAAATCAATGATATGGACGAGTTCCGTACCATTTGCACGGTAGGTTTCGATTTGCTCTTCTAAACTAATCGCATACGTTGTAACGTCATTGTAGTTACCCTCTCTCAAACGGACAACTTTTTTGTCCAAGACGTCTATTGCTGGAATGATATACATAGTCGAATATTTTTAATCAATTTGAATAGTTGAAAAATTGAGCAACAGCTGCTCTCCTGCTTTTCCAGATTTCTCCGGATGAAATTGTACGCCAAAGAAATTGTCTTTAGAAATTGCAGCCGAAAAAGGCTGTCCATAGACACATTTTGCCGCGGTATATGTCGCATCGAATTCGATAAAGTACGAGTGGACAAAATAAAAATAAGTCTGATCTTCAATATGTGCAAATAAAGGACTATTTGTTGGCACAGAAACACTATTCCAGCCCATATGTGGTACTTTACCCGACTTTTCGGCATCAAAATGTAACGTCTTCAAAGGAAATAGCTTTAACATTTCGGCATTTCCTTCTTCTGAAAAAGCCGTCAGCAATTGCATACCAACACAAATCCCCAATACAGGCTTTTTTAGCTTTTTGATATAAGGCACCAATCCTGATTCCTGTAGTTTGTCCATTGCTGCGCCAGCATGCCCCACTCCAGGAATGATGATACGATCGTATTGATCGATCTCATCGGCTGTATTGACCATACCATAGGTAAGCCCAACACGATCCAGTGCTGCTGTCAAAGAGAAAATATTCCCTGCACCGTAATTAATAATTCCTATCATCTTACAATACTCCTTTTGTACTTGGCAATTGCATATGGTCGGCATCGCGTCTTACTGCTTTCTTGATAGATTTAGCAAAAGCTTTGAAAATCGCTTCGATCTTATGGTGCTCATTGTCACCTTCCGCTTTAATGTTTAAATTCGATCGTGAAGCATCTGAAAACGACTTAAAGAAGTGGAAAAACATTTCCGTAGGCATATCGCCGATCTTCTCGCGTTTAAATTCCGCATCCCACACAATCCAGTTGCGACCACCAAAATCCAATGCCACCTGAGCCAAACAATCATCCATTGGCAACGTATAGGAATAGCGCTCAATTCCACGTTTGTCCCCTAAAGCCTTCAAAAAGACTTCACCCAGTGCGATACCCGTATCTTCGATGGTATGATGTTCGTCGATATGAAGATCCCCTTTCGCCTTAATGGTCAAATCAAGTGCTCCATGTCTAGCCAATTGATCCAACATATGGTCGAAAAACGGCAATCCTGTTTCGATATCAGACTTACCCGAACCATCCAAATTCAACTGAATAAAAATATCCGTTTCATTGGTTTTCCGATGATGTTCGGCAGTGCGCGTACCCAATTTAAGGAATTCATACACCGTCTTCCAATCTGTTGTCTCTAAAGCTATAACAGTTGAATCTATCGCAAGGTTTTCCAAAGCACCTAATTGATCGTTAGCACGCAGCCAAATTGCCTTTGCACCGAGGTTTTGTGCTAATTTAACATCATTCACACGATCGCCGATGACGAAGGATTGGCTCAAATCGTATTTCGACGTATCAAAATAAGCTCCAAGCATACCAACTCCCGGTTTTCGGGTTTCCGCATTCTCGTGTGGAAAGGTTTTATCAATATGTTCCTCAGCAAACACTACTCCTTCTCCTGCAAACGTATCAATCACAAAATGATGGACTGGCCAGAAATTCTCCTCCGGATGGGAAGACGTTCCTAAACCATCTTGGTTGGAAACCAAGATCAATTCGAAATCCAGCTCCTTTGCGATACGTGGAAGATACTGCAAAGCACCAGGATAGAATTTTAATTTGGCAAAAGAATCGATTTGTTCGTCTTCAGGTTCCAAAATTAATGTTCCATCGCGGTCTATAAACAGTACACGTTTTAAGTTATCAGACATAGTATTATTTATTGATTTGATTAAGTTTTTCTAACAATATTTGATTTTCTGCAGGTGTTCCAACGGTGATCCGCAGGCAGCCTTCACACAGTTCGACTTTGGATCTATCTCTAACGATAATTCCGTACTGAACCAGGTAATCGTAAACTTCACGTGGCTGTTCCATCTTGACCAGAATAAAATTGGCATCAGAAGGTGTAATATGCTGTACATAGTCCAGTTCGAGCAATTCACGCACGAGTTTCTCGCGCTCCGCCACCGTCTCCTTGATCCAGTCATTGACTTGATCAACCTGATCTAAGGCCTCCAATACAATATCTTGTGTAGCCTGGTTAATGTTGTATGGTGGTTTTATTTTATTGTAAACAGCTATAATCTCTTTACTGGCAAAAGCCATGCCCAGACGTAGGGCCGCAAGTCCCCAAGCTTTAGACAAAGTCTGCAAGACCACTAGATTGGGATATTCAGCCAGTTCTTGCGTAAATGACTTGACAGCAGAAAAATTAATATAAGCCTCATCGACAACAACAAGCCCCTGAAAATTATTCAAGATCGTTTCAATATCCTGACGACGGATTGAGTTTCCTGTTGGATTATTTGGAGAACAGATAAAAATCAGTTTAGTATGTGCGTCTATTGCATTGGCAATACCATCCAAATCCAGCTGGTAATCAGCAGTAAGGTTTACCTTTTTGAAAGCAACATCATTGATGTTCGCAGAAACTTCATACATCCCGTAGGTTGGCGGAACTAATATGACATTGTCAACACCAGGGGTACAAAATGCACGGTATAAAATATCAATAGCTTCATCACTTCCATTTCCCAAAAAGATATGCTCTGATGGTACACCTTTTATTTTAGAAAGTTTTGCTTTAACTTGATGTTGGAGAGGGTCTGGATATCGGTTGTAATCATGGTTTAAGGGGGATCCAAAAGGATTTTCATTGGCATCAATCAATATGGATGCCTCCCCTTTAAATTCATCTCTTGCGGATGAATAAGGTACGAGCTTCTTAATATTTTCCCGTAGTAGGTTGTTTAAGTTGAATGGATTATCCATTATAAAAAAATTAGAGCCGTAAACTTAGATAAATTGTTCATCATATGCAATATAATAAGCAATTATTCATAGGCGACTATTGGATGTTCAGTTGCTTTGATCAGCTTGTTCTACCTGATAGTTTGCTTGTATCTATTCGTTTCGGGGTCCTGATTACTTCTCCTCTATCGCTATTTCAGTGGTCTTTACCCGTTAATCGCTAGGATATAAGAGAAAAATCAAAAAAACTAGACGGAAAACCATCTACCTTCCACAGAGAGTTCCGTATTTGGGAATACAGTTCTCGCTTCTTCCAATAGAGGATTTAAATCTCTGTACCGAGCTGAATAATGACCTAATAGCAACTTCTTTGCGTGAGTTTCCCGGGCGATTTCTCCAGCTTCCAGCGCTGTTGTGTGAAACGTCTCTTTTGCGCGATCAACCATATCGTGCAAGAATGTAGACTCATGATACATCAGATTAGCCTTTTGCACATAAGGCAGATATTCTGGCGTCCGTACGGTATCCGAACAATACACATAACTGCGCGATAAGGGAGCAGGAAGGCTCAGGTCGTCTGCACGATATACTGTACCGGTTTCATCGACGTAATCAAATCCTTTTTTGATCATCGGAAAATAGGCGGTAGGTATATTTAATTCCTGCACGACATCGCCCAACAATGTTCGCGCGCGGGGTCCCTCATCAAAACGAAAGCCGGTACAGGCAATACGATGCTTTAATGGAAAAGCACTTACTTTTAATGTTCTGTTTTCAAAAATAACGCCAGGCTGTTCCGGTGAAATCGGATGAAAAATAAGATTATAGCGTAAGATAGTCTCGGAATGCAAAAACTGCACGTCTAAAATTTCCTTTAACGCAGGCGGGCCATACAAATGGAGATCACTTTTTCGGCCGACAAGGTGCATCGATGAAAGCAGCCCCACCAAGCCCAAATAATGATCCCCATGCAAATGGCTAATAAATATATGTCCAATGCGATTACTTTTGATGCCATAGCGGCTGAGTTGCATTTGTGTGCCTTCTCCACAGTCTATCAAAAACAATTGCTCATTAAAGTTCAGCACTTGGCTAGTCGGATGACGATCAAACATGGGCGTCGCCGAGCTATTTCCTAATATCAGAACTTCAAACTTCATAATTAATCCTCAATTGCCCCACGATACTCAGATTCCAATTCGTGTGCAAAGATTAAATCCTCCGCAACCTTTAAAGATGGTGCTATTTTCAGCGATTTATCCAAATGCGACACACGAACCATATCCATTAGCGTTGGACAAAGATTAACCAAAATAAATATGCCACCAACAGACTGACATAAGCGATGGGCAAGTACGCCTAAACGGATACCTACCTCGTCCGTCTGCTTAACGTGGATCATATCCAAAACAATATTCCGTTGTCCAATTGTATTCCGCAACAAAAACTCCCCTTTGAGTTTGGCGGCATTATCCGCGTCAATCACATCGACATGAGGTTCAATGACAATATAGCGATCGTGCTTATCAATGGTATACTTCATTAGTCTATCTCCTTTGTTTGAGGATACAATGTACTAATAATTTAGCGTTTTCAAGGCGTTTGCCACATTTCTTTCCACACGTTCCAGTACGTTTTCCTGATTTGGATACACAAACTTCTCTCCGACTATATGCTCGTATAGCTCAATATAACGTTCAGAAATGGAAGCCACGATCTCATCGGTCATCTCCGGAACGACCTGACCGTCTTTCCCTTGGAAGCCATTTTCGATTAACCATTTGCGAACAAATTCCTTCGACAATTGCTTTTGTGGCTCCCCTTTTTCCTGGCGTTCCTGATAGCCTTCTGCATAAAAATAACGGGAGGAATCTGGTGTATGAATTTCGTCGATCAGCACAATTTTTCCGTCTTTTTTTCCAAACTCATATTTTGTATCCACCATTATTAGCCCTCTTTGCGCCGCAATTTCAGTTCCTCTTTGGAACAACGCTTTGGTATATTGCTCCAATTGAACATAATCTTCCTCGCTTACGATACCTTTTTTCAAGATATCGGCACGTGAAATATCTTCATCATGTCCAACAGCAGCCTTTGTTGTCGGTGTAATAATTGGCTCAGGCAGTTTGTCATTTTCTTTCAGTCCTTCTGGCAATGCCTCACCACATACTTCACGTTTGCCTGCAGCATATTCACGCCAAGCGTGCCCCGACAAGTAACCCCGAATAACCATTTCTACTTTAAACGGCTCACACATTTGACCGATAGTTACACTTGGATCCGGAACAGATACAACCCAATTTGGAATAATATCAGCCGTAGCCTTTAAAAATTTGGCCGCAATTTGATTCAACACCTGCCCTTTATAGGGTATAGGACGTGGGAGTACCACATCAAATGCCGAAATACGGTCTGAGGCAACCATCGCCAAATAAGTATTGGCAATCGTATATACGTCACGTACTTTTCCTCGGTAAAAAGCAGTCTGATTGTCGAAATTGAAATTTGTTTCTTTTATAGCATTCATGTTCAAAGTAAAATTCAAATGTAAGTAATTGTTCATCTATGACTGCGTTTAATGGCATTCATAGATGCAGCGCATTAATTTAAGAGCTCGCTCGGCTCTATTTGCCTTTTAATATTTAAATATCACCATAGGCTTCGAGGATGCGGCGAACCAATTTATGGCGAACCACATCTCCGCCACTGAGGTGGATAATGTCTATTCCTTCGATATTCTCCAATAAACGAATCGAAGTAGACAATCCAGATTGATTTTTTTTCGGTAAATCTACCTGTGTCATATCACCTGTAACGATAAATTTTGCCGTCGGCCCCATACGTGTCAAAAACATCTTCAGCTGCATATCCGTTGCATTCTGAGCTTCGTCCAGAATCACAAAGCAGTTATCTAGTGTTCGTCCACGCATAAATGCTAAAGGAGCGACCTCAATGGTCCGGTTTTCCAGATAACCTTTTAGCTTCTCTGCTGGAATCATATCGTCCAAGGCATCGTAAAGCGGTCTCAAATAGGGATCTACCTTCTCCTTTAAGTCGCCAGGTAAAAAACCGAGATTTTCGCCGGCCTCTACAGCAGGTCTTGTTAGAATGATCCTTTTGATTTCTTTATTGCGAAGTGCCCGAACAGCTAATGCAACCGCCGTATAGGTCTTTCCTGTACCCGCTGGTCCGATCGCAAATAAGATGTCATTTTTCGAAATACTATCCACCATCTTCCGCTGGTTGGCCGTACGTGCACGTACAATAAGACCATTAGGTCCATACACAATCGGTTCGGATCCAAAGGCTGCATGTTTGGCCGCAAGTTCTTTTTCTTGTTGGACTGCAGAACCTGCACTTGCTCCAAGGAGATTTTCAAAATCCAATAAAGTAATGTTGTTAAATTTCTCCAGATGAGCCATGACTTCCTTAAACGATTGCTCAAACAGATCTAATTCCTTCGCGTCTCCCAACACCTTCATTTCACTTCCGCGAGCTACAATCCGCAGTTTTGGGAATTGCTTCTTCAAATAATCGAAGTGCTCATTGTCTGCTCCCCATAATATGGGCAAATTCAGACCATCTAATGCAATTAGTAATTCGTTCAAATTTTATCCTATTTAGAATTAATTAGATTGTAGCCATTACACAATATCGTTGCTGTATAATACTATTCAAAATTAACGTATTCTAACGAAACAACCAAGAATATACACTGTACAAAAGACGATGATTTAGAAGCTCATGGAAACACTCCACAACGACACAAGAAGATTTCATTATACATAAAATCTTCGCTATGTTTGTGTATATCAATCGAAAAAAGAGCGATTCAAAATAAGTTATCCAATTAGCTTTATAAATCATCTGATAAATAGTAATTTTGTCCACTATTTAGATAAATTTAAAGGTATATTTAAGGGAATTCGACAGCAATTCGATCTAGGATTAGATTACAATGGCAGTAATTACATTAACAACAGACTTAGGACACAAAGATTTTTATCAAGCCGCGCTAAAAGGTAGTCTTTTATCGCAGTTGTCTGATGCCAATATTGTTGATATTACCCATGAAATCCCAGCCTTCAATATCCCTCGGGCAGCCTTTGTATTAGGTAACGCTTATCATTATTTCCCGAAGGGAACCGTACACATTATCGGAATTAATACCCTGTTTCATGAAGAGTCAAAATATATCGGCATGAAATACAACGATCATTATTTCGTCGGGGCCGACAACGGTATTTTCAGTCTATTGCTGAATGGTAATGAACCACAGGAACTCTATGAGCTCAACTTAATGCAAGACCTTCGGTATCTTCACTTTCCGCTTGCAGATATCCTTTCAAAATCCGCCTGTCATATTGCCAAGGGGGGCAAACTGAAAGAAATCGGAACTCCAATGCAACAGCTCATTGAAAAAGTAACTTTGCAGCCTATCTTCGACAAAGATATGATCCGAGGCAACGTTATTTATGTGGATGCTTTCGGCAACGCCATTACCAATATCTCAAAAGATCTATTCAATAAAGTTCAAAAAGGAAGGCACTTTGTCCTCTATTTCAAACGTAATGAAACCATTACCAATCTTTCCTGGCACTACAACGAAGTGGGAGAAGGAGAGAAACTTTGTTTATTTGGTATTTCCAACTACCTTGAAATCGCCATCAACAAAGGAAATGCAAGTCAGCTACTCGGGCTTCATGACGACGACTCCAATGTAATTCGTATCGAATTTAAAGATTAATTTCATAAATTCATCTTTGGTTCATTCGCTTCTTTTTTTCCCCTTGGTCAAACTGACCACAGCGCTAAAATTGTAGGCGTACCATCATGGCAAAATAAAATTTTACCATGAACGTTAGTTTAAACTAAACATTTGATAAATAGATCGTCCAAATACATGATGAAATTCTTAAGCTTCCTACTTCCAATCACCGTTCTTTTTTGCTTCTTTGGACAGGCCAAGGCGCAAAACAACCCAGACTCCAGCTCTTTTGAGGTACAACGAAGCCGTGTAAATGACCTACTCGATGCCCGTCAACAGAAATTCGGGGCTTATGACACGAGCCTCACACAAAAAACAGGACTTTTTGGTCTTTTCAAATCAAAGGGTGACATGCAAAAGAGCATCGATATCCTTAAAGATATCGTCATCACCGATAACAACATTTTCCTGGAAACCCAAAAACTATTGAAAATCAAAGATTTTGAAAAAGACAAGTTTCAACAGTTGGCAACCGATTACGACAAACAGGTCTCAGCCTATATAGGCACCATAAGCAAACTTCAAAAAGAAAACGAAAAGCTACGGGCACAGATTGACAAAACATCCGGCAACGGAGGTATAGGCAATATACTGCTCTATATCGCTTTACTTATTATCGCCGTATTAGGATATTTATGCTATAGATTTAAAGCGCAACAAACAGCTTCGAAACAACAAAATTTAAAATAAAGCGCCACAGCAATAAGCATCTGCATAACGGCATTCCGCTTAAAACTGCTGTTTAAAATAGAGAATGTACGATTCTGTTTAAAAAATTGACTAAAGTATGATAGCAAAATATTTTTAATCTCTTTACATTTGTCCTCGCAACAAAATTTGAAGTAGCGGATATGGCAAGAGGATTCAACAGCGGTAATAAACAAGAAGAAGATCTACCAAAACCAAAATTGAATAAAGAGCTCCTTTTGAGAGCGGCAAAAATAATGACCTATTTAAAACCCTATCGGTTTAAATTTGGGATCGGCATGTTTTTCTTGGTTTTATCAAGCTTGGCCATGCTGGCGTTTCCGGCCTTGCTCGGCGCTATGATTGACGCCGCCCAAGGCAAACAAACCTATCCATGGCTTACACCACAGGTCTATTATATCGGCGGAATAGCTTTCATTATTCTGTCTTTTTTATCGGTCGTTTCTTTTTTTCGAATCCGAATCTTTGTTGAAATTGCAGAGCGGACCTTGGCCGCCCTCCGCAAAGACACCTATCTTAAGCTGATTTCACTTCCCATAGAGTTTTTTGCCAATCGCCGCGTCGGGGAGTTAAACAGCCGCTTGTCTGCAGATCTTTCACAGATTCAAGACACCTTGACAACAACGCTCGCCGAGATTTTGCGTCAATTGATTAGCCTTTGCTTTGGTGTGTTCTTATTGGTTTGGGTATCACCCAAACTCGCGCTCATGAACCTTTGTATTTTACCGATCATCGTTGTGGCTGCTATTATTTTTGGAAAATTTATCCGCGAATTGTCGCGACAAGCACAGGATAAAATGGCCGAGTCGAATAGTATCGTTCAAGAAACATTGTTGGGAATAAGCAACGTAAAAGCCTTTGTGAATGAATATTTCGAATTCAACCGTTACAGTAATCAGATGGATTCAGTCGTGAAATTAGCGGTCAAAGGAGCTACCTTCCGGGGGCTTTTGCCTCTTTTATTATCTTCTGTATTTTCGGTGCTGTGATCGCAGTTATCTGGTATGGAGCAGCATTAGTTTCTATCCATGAAATGACAGTAGGCGACCTAACGACCTATATTCTATATTCGATGTTTGTTGCCGGTTCTATGGGCAGTTTTCCTGAGTTATATGCCAATATCCAACGCTCTTTGGGAGCGAGTGAACGGATTCTGGAAATTTTGGATGAGCCACAAGAAAACCTTAATGTAAAGCCGACTTGCAAGGAAGTCCACAAGACCATGACCGGTAAATTAAGCTTCAATCATGTTTCCTTTGCCTACCCAAGCCGTCCCGATATTGAAATCCTCAAAGACATCAACTTTACAGCCAATGCGGGTGATAAAATCGCCATAGTTGGCCCAAGTGGAACCGGAAAATCAACAATAGCTTCACTGATTCTGCAATTCTACACAGCAAAAAAAGGGGAAGTATGTTACGACGACAGACCGGCATCCGATTTTGAGCTTTGTGATATCCGCAATCAGGTCGCTATCGTACCACAAGATGTTTTGTTATTTGGCGGGACAATACGTGAAAATATAGCTTATGGCAAGCTCGAGGCTACAGAAGATGAAATTATAGCAGCTGCGAGACGTGCCAACGCACATCAGTTTATTTTAAATTTCCCTGAAGGCTATGACACCATTGTTGGTGAACGTGGCGTTAAACTCTCCGGTGGTCAACGCCAGCGCATTGCCATTGCCCGTGCGCTTTTAAAAGATCCTGCAATTCTTATCCTGGATGAAGCCACCTCTTCCTTAGACTCAGAGTCAGAAAGACAGGTACAGGAGGCATTGGAGGAATTAATGCGTGGACGCACCTCGATCATTATTGCGCACCGACTATCGACCATTGTTGATGCCGATAAAATTATCGTTGTCGAAAATGGAATCGTATCTGAAAGCGGCACTCACTTTGAACTGCTCCAAAAAGAAAGCGGTCTCTATCAGCATCTGTATAATCTGCAGTCAAAACAGCAGAAAATTGATATGTAAAATTTTGTTAATTATTGATTCTTTTTAAACAAATTCACCCGGTGATTGTTCATTTGGTATCATACTTGATTATCATTTGAATATATAACAAAATAGAAGAATTATGAAAAATAGCAAAAATGGATTAGTGGCATTTGCTTTGGTAGGATTAGCTGCGGGAGCTGCTGCATGGTATCTTTTAGGAACTGATGATGGAAAAAAACAATTAGATCGTGCAAATGATGGCATTAAAAGCTTAACTAAGTCATTGAAAGATCTTTCAAAAAAAGAAGCTAAAAAGGCACAAAAACTCGCTAACAGAGCTTCGGCTGAACTAGACCATTTGAAAGCAAAGGCACAAGCAGCGTTCAGCAAGGCGTCAGATGATGCAGATGCACTGAAAAACAAAGCAAAAGAAGCCGGCAGAGAAGCTTTGGACCACGCCAATAATGCCGCTCAAAATTTGGCAAGCAAAATCGACAATACAACTGATGCTGCAAAGTCCAAAATTTCTAACGCATAAGTAAAAAAATAGCTTTTTTAAGAATTGATGGTTCTGGTCACTCTCGTGGTCAAAATACATTTGTATCTTTGCTGCATATGACTTTGCTGCAACAGGTAAAAACTTTAATTCTTAAAGACATCATTCTGGAATGGCGTTCAAAATATGCTATTAACGGAATTCTACTATATGTCGTATCAACTGTTTTCGTTTGCTACCAAGCATTCAAATCAGTTGATACGGCTACTTGGAATGCATTATTCTGGATCATTATGCTCTTTGCTTCCATCAATGCAATCAACAAAAGCTTCGTCCAAGAAAACCCAAACCGACAACTTTACTATTATTCACTGGTCGATCCCAGAGCGATCATTTTAGCGAAAGTCATTTACAATATGATGATGATGACCCTGCTGGCCATCATTGCCTATTTTGTCTATTCGACGATATTCAGAAACCCTGTCGGTGATCCGACCCTTTACTTCATTTCGGTCATTTTGGGCAGCATTAGTTTTGCTACCGTTTTTACCATGATCTCCGGGATCAGTTCCAAAGCAGGCAACAACAGTACCTTAATGGCCATCTTGAGTTTCCCCGCCATCATCCCGCTATTAATCGTATTAATCAAACTTTCCCGCAATGCAATAGAAGGCCTGGAAAGGGCTTCCAGCAGCAAAGAAATAATCGTATTACTTGCAATTAATGTAATCACCATCACTATTTCTTTGTTGTTATTTCCGTACCTTTGGCGAGATTAAGTATCAGAATTGAGAACAAACTAAATTCAATTTATCCATGAGAAAAAAATGGTGGAAAATATTAGCGGTGATGATTATCTGTGCGGTCATTATCAATGGTCTTTTAGGACCTGTTCCCCGCCTATTCATCCTTCACGAAAGCATTCGAAATGTTTATTTTCATGTCCCAATGTGGTCTGCCATGTTCGTTATGTACTTGGTCTCTGTTATTTATAGTATTAAATACCTCAATACAGGCAAACAGGAGTATGATTTAATGGCCATTGAAGCTGTCAATACCGGAATAACATTTTGTTTTCTTGGACTTGCGACAGGTATGCTTTGGGCAAACATCACCTGGGGAGAACCTTGGCCAAATGATCCGAAGCTTAATGGCTCTGCAATAGCAACACTCATGTACCTGGCCTATTTGGTGCTCCGTAATGCGCTGGAAGAAGAGCAAAAAAGAGCCAAAATATCGGCTGTGTACAATATCTTTGCATTTCCAATTATCATCGTATTACTTTATATTCTACCGAAGATGACGGACTCTCTTCACCCTGGAAGTGGAGGAAACGCCGCCTTTGGCGATTTAAAAATGAGCAGCGAGCTGCGTCCTACATTTTATGCAGCGATGATTGGCTGGCCAATGATTGCAGCTTGGATCTGTTCACTTCGCTACAGGGTACGGTTGCTCGAAAAGAAAGATTTAAACGCATAGAATTGAACGGCTAATCCGATCCTTTATTTCTAAGATAGAGAAATCGGGTAGAGCACATTCTATAAAAAACAGGATATTACATAAATCAAACAGCGTGTATCGAATCATGTATTACACTGAAAACGACACGGATAATATTTTAAACAAATGAAAAAAATAACATTGTCAATCGCCTTACTACTCTTATCCACTTTGAGCACATTTGCACAAGATGATGTCGAGATGGCGACTGGATTGCGTAGCGAAGGTAAAATCTACGTTGTTGTATTGGTCATGTTGGTCATTTTTCTAGGTTTGGCTTTCTTCCTTTTTTTGCTCGATCGCCGTATCAGCAAATTGGAAAAAAAGAATAAATAGCATTTTATCGATCGCATACAATGATTATAAGTCAGTTTAGAAATTATTCACCCATCAATATTTTATTTCTATCCATCGTGGGTTTTGTTTTATGTTTAGGCATATTTCTTCACCTTCCGGACAAACTTGATTCTGTAATCTTTGAACCCGCATTGGGAAATTTATTGGGCGAAAATAACTTAATCAACCTCTCTCCCTCGACCAATGTTTTTATCACACTGATCTTAACGATCTTTCAGGCAACAATACTCAATCGCATCACAAGCCATTTTAACCTACTTGGGAAACCCAGTTTTTTGGTTGCTTTGATGTACATGACGTTGGCCAGCTTATTCTTACCATTTCTGGTTCTCTCCCCAACGCTGATCTGTAATTTCATTTCGATATGGATGCTGAGCAAGTTGCTTTCTCTCTATCGGCAGACAGATGTTAAAGCCGAAATGTTTGATCTCGGCATGATTGTCGGTATAGGAAGCCTGATCTACTTCCCATTTCTGAGTATGTTCTTCTTATTGTGGATAGGCCTGCTCATTTTTAGACCATTCAATTGGCGTGAATGGATCACACCATTGCTTGGACTGGCAACAGTGTACTTCATCTTGGCAGTTATCTATCTTTGGATGGGAAAAATGGAACAATTCTATACCATCTGGCTGCCGTTTACCTACAAATTTCCCACAGCTATTCGTATCCAATTAGTCGATTATCTGGTACTTGTCCCGGTAATCTTTACTTTGATACTTTTCCTACTGGTATTAAAAGACAACTTTTTCAAGAGTGTTGTGCATATCCGCAAGTCCTTTCAATTGTTGTTTTTTATGTTATGCTTGGCGATAATCTCTTTTTATTGGAATAAAAAACTGACTGAGGCTCATTTTTTACTTTGTGCCCCTTCGATCGCCATCTATATGGCTTACTATTTCACTTACGCCAAAAAGAAATGGTTTTTTGAGGTCGTGTACGGCATTATAACACTCACCATCATCTACTTCCAGTTTTTCTAAACAACTGTACAACAAGTGTTTAACCTTTTTTAACAAAATCGGCTTAACAAGCTCGCAAAAATTGAATAGTTTTGTATGCGATTAAAAGCAAAGAACATTTAAGACAAGAGTCAAATAACTCGAAAATTTCACTAAAACTAAATAAACATTAGTTTCTCAATTTTATAGATTGACCATGCAGAAACGCTTTACAAGCTCTCTAAGAAATAAATCACTCCAACTGTTGTTAGCAGGTGGAATTTTAGCTAGTTCTACTACCGCATTTGCCCAAAAAACGACATCAGCATCACCTTATTCTCAATTTGGACTTGGTCAGATGCGTGAAGATTTATTGCCACAATATAGAGGGATGGGAGGGGTCAATACCGCTATAAGGAAAATCAATGGTGTATACAATACCAACCCGAGCAACCCTGCATCTTATTCTGCGACACAGTTTACAACCTTTGATGCTGGTTTATATGGAAATTACACCCAATTAAACTCGACAACCAGATCAGACAATACGGCTGACTTTGCTTTTAGCCACATCACCATGACTTTCCCGATGAAACGATTTGGCGGTATCAGTTTAGGTATCCTTCCTTATTCAGATATAGGCTATCGGACATCTTCAACAGGAACGGTAGATTCTAATCCTTATACGAAAGTGTTCACTGGCGAAGGTGGTTTAACTAAAGCCTATGCCGGTTGGGGGGTACGCCTTGTAAAAGGCCTAAGTATTGGTGCCAATATGTCTTATCTATTTGGAACGCTAAATGATTATAGCCGTGTAGAATTTTTGCCTTCATCCGGAGCGTTAAATACCCAACAACAAAATAAGCGTGAGATCCAAGGGATTATCTTCGATTATGGTCTACAATATGAACAACCTTTAAATAAAGAATATTCCTTGACCTTTGGTTATTCGGGATCCTTAAATAATAACATCAAAGAGAGAGAGACAGTATTTAACACCAGAATTACACCTTCATCCGATCCAGACAATCAAAATATTCCTTTGGATAGCACCTATGTTTCTGATCGTAGCAGCAGACATTTAACGCTTCCTTTGCGACATAATGTTGGAATCACACTGGCACGTAGTGGACGTTGGTTAGTTGGCGCTGATTTTAAATACGCAGATTGGTCCAGATTCCAAACAAGAGCGGGAGAAAACGAACTACGGAAGAATTATGGCGTCGCTGTCGGAGGCCAGATAACTCCAGATGTTACTTCACTCAAGTATTTGAACCAAGTAGATTACCGAGTTGGTTTCAGATATAACAAAACACAATACTTCTTAAGTAACCAGAATATTAACGATATGGCGGTTACTGTAGGGGTAGGGTTGCCATTGGCAAGAAATCAATTTTCAGGAGCTTTCTCTAAGATAAACTTTTCCGCAGAATTTGGCCAAATGGGCAAAATCAGCAATAATCTCCTACGCGAACGCTATATTAACTTTAATATCGGCTTTACCTTAAATGACCGCTGGTTTAGAAGAACACAATTTGATTAATACGATGGCACGCAAAACATTTGCTTCATCCATAATCCAAAATATATCGCCCCTAGTAACATTATTTTTACTAGGGGCGCTCTCATTGACATCCTGCGAACCTGACCTCAAAGAGGTAGACCGCATCGCCAATATGAAAAAAGAAGAGGCCGTCGATATTTCACGTCATGTCGATATTATCTATAGCGATTCCACACGTGTAAAAGCAAATCTTACAGCGCCTGAAATGCGCATCAAACACGATAGCACTGAAGTATACGAATTTCCAAAAAGCATAAAAATCATCTTTTACGATGACAACTTAAAGGAAACTCAGCGAATTACCTCCGACCATGCCATTCGCAGAGAAAAAGAAAAAACGACCACCTTCACAAAAAACGTTGTAGTTACCATGGCTGATGGCTCTATCATTAAAACAGAAGAGATCATTTATGATGAAAGTAAAGTGGACAGCAACAGTAACATGACCTTTTACAATCATGTTCCGATTACGGCCTTCTTCCGGGATAATCGGGGAAACTTACAGGGCTCATCATTTACTTCAGACAAAGATTTTAAACATGTCAATATCGCTAATGCGACAGGCTATACGGTAATCACGAACAACAATCTCTTCCCTTCGTTAGGGAAATAGTTAATTGCGAGAAATACTTCCCATTATTTCGAGTTTGGCTTAATTTCTATAGGGGTATGACCAAATGGCTTTAGTCTGTTTCTCCAGACAGTTAAGTCGTTCAAAACAAACCCTTTGAACTAAAAAGAAACAAAAAACTCCACTTTATACAAATAGTTTTCAAATTTGTTTTACTACATTCAGGAAAATATTCCGTTTTTTTTTATAAAAATTGTATCTTGCACCGCATTTTGCTATACTATGCATAAATTAACGAAATACAAGTATTTACACAATATAAACACAATAAGCAGACTATGGGATTAATGGGCTTTTTGCGTAACAAAGCTGGTGTCATCTTGACCGCAGCTATGGCTATCGCAATTTTAGCATTTTTACTAGGCGATGTCGTTCGAGGGGGGGCTCCTTTTTGGGCGAGACATCAAAATCGTGTAGGGGAAGTCAACGGAACTGAAATTGAATATCCTGCGTTCAGTAAGCAAGTTGAACAAACAGAAGAAATGTTCAAACAACAAATGGGTGGCGCAGTTACCCCTCAAATGCGGACATACGCTGTTCAACAAGTATGGAATCAATTTTTGTCAAGAGAGATCTTGAAAAAGGAAATTGAAAAAATCGGTTTGACTGTCGGTAAAGACGAATTAAATGATTTAGTACAAGGCAACAACCCTTCGCCTCAAATCGTTCAAGCGTTTACCAACCCACAAACAGGACAATTTGACCCGAGTCAACTGCGTGCTTTTATCACCCAAATGAACTCATCAGGTAACCAACAAGTGGCTCAGCAATGGGAAGCACTACTTGAAGGCGTTAGAGATGAGCGTTTAAGCAGCAAATATGGAGAATTGCTATCCAATAGTGTATATGTTACTTCTTTGGAAGCAAACGAAGAATATCAGGAGCGTAATAAACTGGCAAACTTCAAATACATTCTTTTAGATTACGCTTCTGTTAAAGATGCTGATGCTAAATTGACTGATGCAGATTACCAAGAATATTATAATGATCATAAAAGTATGTTCAAAACACAAGAGGAAACACGTGCGATTCAATACGTAATGGTGGATGCAAAACCTCTTGCTAAAGATTCATTGGCCGTAAAAGAGACCATCAACAAGTTGAAACAAGATTTAATCGTTGCGAAAGACGACTCTTTATTTGCTTCAATCAATTCAGATAACAAATATCCATTTACTTATTTGAAAAAAGGTCAGTTGAGCCCTTCTCTGGATTCAGTTGTATTCAATGTTGCCGCCGGAACAACGGTTGGACCTTTTTTAAACAACAATGCGTATGAAATTGCAAAAGTTGTTTCTACGATTATCAGCCCTGATTCTGTAAAAGCATCACATATCCTATTGGATCCTGCTGCCGAGGGCGGCGTTGATAAAGCATTGGCAAAAGCTGACTCGATTAAAGGATTGATTCAAAAAGGAGACAATTTTGCAGCGCTTGCAGTTCAGTTTAGCAAAGATCCAGAGAGCAAAACCAATGGTGGAGAGCTTGGTACTTTAACAAGAGGCCGTATGGCTCCAGATCTTGAGAAAGCCATTTTCGAAGGTAAAACAGGTGATATCAAAGTTGTGAAATCACAATATGGCGTCCATGTCATTAAAATTGAGAAACAAACAGGAAGTTCAAAATATGCTAAAGTTGCCATCATTGATAAAGTGATCAACAGTGGAAAAGAAACGTTGAACAATGCGCATAGCAAAGCAACAGCATTCTTATCTGCAGCTACAGCACAGAACTTTGCTCAGGAAGCGAAAAAGCTTGGTCTAGAAGCAAAAACAGCCTCACGCGTAACAGCGATGGACAATGTACTAGATGGTGCCGAAGCTCCACGTGATTTAATTAAATGGGCTTTCGAGGCTAAAAAAGGTGAAATTTCAGATAAAGTATTTGAGACTGAAACCTCTTATATCTTAGCAAGCTTGGTCGACATACAGCCTAAAGGAACCCTTTCCTTGGATGCTGTTAAGAAAGATATTGAACCTGCCGTAAGAAATATGGTTAAAGCTAAAATCTTGAAAGATAAATTTGACAAAGCTTTAGCAGGTACATCTTCTATTGATCAAGTTGCACAAAAAGTTGGTAAAGCAGCTATTCACGTTGAAAATGTTGTCTTCGCAAATCCAGTTATCCCTGGTGTTGCATTAGAAAACAAGGTAGTTGGTACTGTTTTTGGACTACAGCCAAACAAACCTTCCAAAGCGATTGAAGGTAATACAGGTGTATATGTTGTACAAGTGAATGGTTTTACCAATCCTGCCGCTATTTCGGATATCAACGGACAAAAGAAACAAATGCTTGCAGCTAAAGCACAACGCGCTTGGGGATCTATTTTCCGCGCATTGCAAGACAAAGCTGAAATCATTGACAATAGAGTGAAATTCTTTTAAAAGAATTTTAAGTAAATTTGTAGCCGGACGAATTATCGTCCGGCTTTTTTTTGATGTAAATATGGATATTCAAACAAATATTGTCAACAAAGTTGCGCAAAGTGGGTTAGTCACTGTTGACTTGGCCGACTACCACCCTAAAGCAGACAATGTAGTATATGATATTAAGGATAATCTCTTCCATGGCCTGATTCTTAAAGAAAAGGATTTTCGCGAATTCATTAAGACGAACGATTGGTCGCAATATACGGGTAAACATGTCGCAATTACTTGTTCTGCTGATGCTATTGTGCCGACCTGGGCTTACATGTTATTGGCAAACAAATTGGAGCCCTATGCGGCAACTGTTATCTTTGGAGACGCGGATGAGCTATTACGCATTCAATATGCTGCGGCAATTGAACAGATTGACATGGAACAATTTCGGGATCAACGTGTCGTTGTGAAAGGTTGTGGCGATACTTTTATTCCAGCGTCTACATTTGTACAGTTTACGGTAAAACTAAGTAAAGTAGCAAAAAGTATAATGTATGGCGAACCTTGTTCTACAGTTCCTGTATTTAAGCGAGCGCAGCCGAAATAAATCAGATCCAAGATCAATATAAGTGATTGCACATGAACGTCTCATTAACATCAAAAGTTAAATTTATTTGAATGAAATTAACATTTCTTTTTCAAACAAATTTCGTAAACTTACGTACATGAAACTTATATCGACTTTGCTCATTTACTTATCCGTTATAGTAAGTACTGCTTTTGCTCAAGATTTACCGCATTTAAAAGAATCAGCGTTTAAAGGTGGCGAGAAATTAAAATATAAACTCCGTTATGGCTTTATTTCAGCCGCTACGGGGACATTAACCGTTGAGGATACCAAGGACGGAGCTGGAAACCCTTCCTTTCATCTATACGCTGCCGGCAAAACAGCTGGCGCCTTTGCAATATATACCGTACGAAATGAGTACAATTCGTATATCAATAGCAAGACATTTTTACCGTATTACTATACAGAGAACATTCGCGAAGGCGGGTATAGACGGAATGACAAAGTCCGCTTCAACCAAGAGACAAATACTGTTGTGGGTAATAAAGGAACTTTTAATTCGAAGGTAGATCAAACTTTTGATTTGCTTTCCTCCTATTATTTCGCCCGCAATCTGGATCTATCTACGGTAAAACCAGGTGAATCTTTTAAGCTGACTTATTTTTTGAATGATGAGATTGCCACCTTGGGCATACAATATATTGGTATAGAAAAAATAAAAACAGAATTAGGCACTTTAGAATGTCTCAAATTCAGTCCTGAGATTAAACCGGGACGTATCTTTAAAAAAAATAGCAAGCTTTATCTGTGGGTAACCAATGATGGCAACCGTATCCCGGTCAAAGCCAATGTAGATATTCTCATCGGCTCGGTCACATTGGAACTACTCGAAGCCAGTGGATTAAAATACAAATTGGGACAAAAAGCAAGCTACTCAAAATAATTAGCATGATTGAAGTAGGAAATGTATTGGTGCACGAAGATCTCATCAACAATGACTTTGTGTGTAACTTATCAAAGTGTAAAGGAATCTGTTGTATTGAAGGCGACTCGGGCGCTCCTCTGCTAGAGAGTGAAAAGGCTATATTGGAGGAGATTTACCCCAAAGTAAGGCCCTATATGACCGAGAAAGGTATTGAAGCGATTGAAGAGCAAGGGAAGTATGTTGTCGATGTGGATGGCGATCTTACGACCACCTGTGTCGATGGGAATAAAGAATGTGCCTATGTGACCTGGGAAAATGGCATCACAAAATGCGCTATCGAAAAGGCGTACGAACTTGGCGAGGTCCATTGGCGCAAACCCGTTTCGTGCCACCTCTATCCTATCAGGACAACACATTATCCCGAATTCGACGTACTTCACTATGACCGTTGGCATATCTGTAAAGATGCCTGCGCATTTGGCAAAGAATTACAGGTCCCTGTATTCAAATTTTTAAAGGATCCGCTCATCCGCACCTATGGTGAAGAATGGTACAAAAATCTTGAGAAAGCAGTCGAAGAGTTGTAACAAAATCACTATCTTTAAGCTTTAACTATTTTGGTATTTCACCCCAATTCATGTCAAAATTAAGAGAGATCCAACGCCCTATTGCCCACGAACTTGAGGCTTTTGAAAAAAAATTCAAAGCTTCCATGAAAAGCTCCGTCCCCTTGTTGGATCGTATTACACAATACCTGATCAAACGTAAAGGCAAACAAATGCGGCCTATGTTTGTGTTCTTTTCTGCTGGTATATGCAACGGAATTAATGAGTCTACTTACCGAGGAGCTGCTCTCGTAGAATTGTTGCATACCGCCTCACTCGTACATGATGATGTGGTGGACAATTCCTATGAACGCAGAGGTTTTTTCTCCATCAATGCATTATGGAAAAATAAAATCGCTGTTTTGGTGGGTGATTTTCTCCTGTCTAGAGGCCTGCTTCTTTCCGTAAAACATCAGGATTATCACTTGTTAAAAATTGTATCTGAAGCTGTGGATCAGATGAGCGAAGGTGAATTGCTCCAAATCGAGAAGGCCCGTAAACTGGATATCGAAGAGTCTATTTATTTTGAAGTCATTCGAAAGAAAACAGCGTCGCTGATTGCCTCCTGCTGTGCCTGTGGATCGGCTTCTTCCAATGCAGATCAGGAAACTATAGATAAGCTTCATCAATTTGGTGAAAAAATCGGAATAGCATTTCAAATCAAGGACGATTTATTCGACTTTGGGTTAGATGATGTTGGCAAACCGCTCGGCAATGACATCAAAGAGAAGAAAATGACCTTACCGCTCATCTATGCCTTGAATCAAGTGACTTCAAGTGAAAAGCGTAGGATCATTAATTTGATTAAAAACCATAATGAGGATGCACAAAAAGTGGCTGAAGTCATTGCCTTTGTCCGCCAGAGCGGAGGGCTCGAATACGCTACAAATAAGATGCTGGAATACCAACAAGACGCTTTCCGGATTTTGGAAGACTTTCCCGACAGCGAATACAAAGCGGGGTTGGAGCAGCTGGTAAAATATACAACAGAAAGAAAAAAATAAAATGAGTCACGAATTAATGTTTTTTGGCGGATTCCTCATCTTTATAGCACTTATGCTAGCAATAGATCTAGGCTTATTCTCCAAAGGCGACAAGCCTGTTAGCCTAAAGATGGCTAGCATCATGAGCGCCATCTGGGTCTTATTCTCATTAGGTTTCTATTGGCTTCTTCGTCACTATGGATTTGAACTACACAACATCCATGACTTAGACCACCTTCAGGAAATCATTACCAAACACCACCACGATATTAAAATTATTCCGGGTGATTTAGCGGCGAGTCTCGAGCTCTACAACAAAAATCTTGGTCTGGAATATCTCACCGGTTACGTTGTAGAATATGCCCTATCCGTAGATAATATCTTTGTGATGGTATTATTATTTACTTCGTTTGGTATTCCGGAGCGCTATTACCATAAAGTTTTGGTATGGGGAATTTTGGGCGCCATCATTATGCGTTTCTTATTTATTTTCCTTGGCGCTACCCTTATTGCTAAATTCGGCTGGATTCTATATGTTTTTGGTGCTTTTTTGGTCTTTACAGGTGTAAAAATGTTTATCAACCGTAACCAGGAAGAAGAAGTAGATCCACAGAACCACCCAGTTGTTAAATTCGCGTCCCGATATTTTAAGGTAACACCAAAATTAGATGGCGGGCACTTCTTCCATGTCGAGAATGGCGTGAAATATATGACGCCACTATTTCTTGTATTACTGGTCATAGAATTTACGGATTTGATTTTTGCAGTGGATTCCATCCCTGCAATTTTCTCGGTTACCAAAGATGCCTATGTTGTATTTTTCTCCAATATTTTTGCCATACTGGGATTGCGGTCTATGTTCTTCCTTTTGGTCAATATTATCCACAAATTCCAATATCTCAAAGTAGGTTTAGCCTTTTTGCTGGTCTTCATTGGTCTAAAGATGCTGCTGCATCACTGGTTGGCCGAAGTAGGTTTTACAACAACACATTCGTTGATCGTCATTGTCAGCATACTTGCATTGAGTATCGTTGCTTCGCTGCTTTTTCCAAAAAAGGCTACACCTGCTGATTAAGCCAATTTGTATTAAAAGAATACCAATGATTGTTATTCAGAAACATATGCTAGCAGTCAGCAAAAATTCATAAGTTAAACAAAATATAATGGGGCTGTCCAAAAAGGTTGGATAGCCCCTTTTTCTTGATATTTTAACGTATAACCTATACAGAACCTTTTCAAATATCCAATTCTCAGCGAGTTTGTTTTTACTTTTTAGAGCCCCACATTTCGAATCAAAAATACAGCATTTTGGGAGCCCATTCTCCAGCAATGGATTAGCAGAAAAACAGAATATTTTAAGAACAATTATTTTACAGAGGAATATACCTTACTAAATTTAATTTATTTAATTTAGCACCACATTAAATTAACAAAATACTAACAATGAATTGGAATAAAACCATTGTACTAGCCGCTTCACTTTTCGCAGCTTCCTTCCAAGTACAAGCACAGGACAATTTGATCAATGCACTAAAAGCAAATCAAAATGACAATAGCAAATCTGGATTTACATTTACTGAAGTCATCAATCTAGGGAACACATCGATCAAAAATCAAGGTTCATCTGGTACTTGTTGGTCTTATTCGGGTAATTCTTTCCTGGAATCAGAGATGATCCGTATGGGTAAAAAACCAGTTGAGATTTCCCAAATTTACACTGCGCGCAACACATACTTAGACAAAGCCCGTACATATGTCCGCCTTCATGGTGGATTGTCTTTGGGGGAAGGTGGTCAATTCCACGATGTATTGAACTCATTCCGTAAATACGGTACAATGCCACAATCTGCTTATACAGGTCTTCACTACGGTACTACACGCAACAACTTTGGTGAAATGACAAATATGTTGGATGCGATGTTAGGCGCAGTAGTAAAAGGTAAAACATTAACGCCAAACTGGGAGAAAGCATATACCGCAGCAATGGATTCCTATCTTGGGGAAGTGCCTGAGAAATTTGATTACAACGGTAAATCCTATACACCACGCACCTTTGCAGATCAGGTAATCGGTATCAATCCGGATGATTACGTTGGTATTGCGTCGGTAACTGACCATCCATACTATAGCCAATTCGTATTGTTAATTCCAGACAACTGGTCATTTGACCGTTTCTATAATGTTAAAATGAACGATTTAACGGATATCATCGACAATGCTTTACAAAAGGGTTATACTGTAGCTTGGGCAACCGACGTATCAGAAAAAGGTTTCTCTTGGAAAAATGGTGTTGCTTATGTACCTGAAAAATCTTTCGAGGATATGACAGATCAGGAAAAATCAACAATGTTTGTCGGTCCTAAACCAGAATTAAAAGTAACTTCAGAAGAAAGACAAAAAGCTTTCGACAACTGGCAAACTACAGATGACCACGGTATGCATATCGTAGGTCTTGTAAAAGATCAAAACGGAAAAGAGTATTACATCGTTAAAAACTCTTGGGGCACAACAAATGACTATCATGGTTATTTGTATGCGACAAAAGAATTTGTACGTTATAAAACAACTTCTCTGATGTTACATAAAGACGGTCTGACAAAAGATTTAAAATCGAAGATAAATATCAAATAAGCGATTTATCAGTCCACGAAAACACCTCTGAAATTAATACTTCAGAGGTGTTTTTGTTTTCAGATTAATTTAATAACTTAAACATAATTATGAATCTTTTGTTGAGTGAGTATGAGAAGTATAATCGCATTATGCCTTACAATTTTATTCGGGAATTTGGCTCAGGCCCAGACCAAGGGGGTGAAATTTGTAGAAGGGTTGAGTTGGAAACAAATAAAGGAGCGGGCACAAGCTGAGAACAAGTTTATCTTCGTAGAGCTATTTGCAACCTGGTGTGGCCCATGCCAATATATGAGCAATGAGATCTTTCCCTTAGAGCAGGTGGGGCAGCCAATTAATCAGAACTTCATTAGTGTTAGGGTACAAATGGATTCCACAGAGTCCGACAATGCCAATGTCAAAAAATGGTATGCCGATGCGCGTACTATTTCCAATGAATACAATATTCAATCCTTTCCCACATTTCTGATCTTTAATCCCAATGGGCAAGCGGTACACCGGATTGTCGGTGCAAGTGACGCTCCCGAATTTGTCGGTCATGTGATGGATGGCCTCTATCCCGAAACACAGTATTACACGCTGTTAAAAAAATTCGAGAAAAGACCGCAAGATATTTATACAGCCAAGCAGATGCTGAAAGCAGCGAATATTGCTTACGATGAAAATACGGCACGAAAGGCAGAAAATACCCTAGCAAATTCATTGGGCACGGATGAATTATTCAAAAAAGAAAATGTCCATATTTTATTGGCGGCGGCCAAATTCACCAATTCAAAAGCTTTCAATCTTATTCGCAACAATAAAGAGAAAATTGATATTTTATTAGAATCACCAGGTATTGCCAACCGGACACTGGCAAATGTTGTTGTCAACGAATTGTTTCAGATTAAAATAGATGCCAAACATGAACCCAACTGGGATAGTTATCAAAATGAACTCGCAGCAAAATATCCAGACATCGATTTCGTCCCGATGTTCAAGAAGATAAAAGCACACTATTACCTTCAGGTAAAGAATTATGTAGCCATGAAGAATACGATCAACGATTATCTTTCATCAGAAGACTTTACCCCCCATCAGTTAAACACTTTTGCCTGGACTATTTTTAACAATAGCAGTGATGTTGCATGTATTGAATCGGCACTCAGTTGGAGCAAAAAATCAATTATTGAAGATCCGAGCAGCGCATTCTTGGATACCTACGCAAACCTACTCTATAAGAAAGGAGAAAAAGAAAAAGCCATAAAGTGGCAAAATAAAGCTATTGAAATGGCCAGTGAGGACGATCGTCCTATCTATCAAGAAACACTGGACAAAATGATGAAAGGAATAAAAACTTGGGAGAACTAGCCTTATCCCAACCAATGCGAACGATTAAATTAAAAATCTAAAATACCAACATTATGAAAAAATTGATTTTGATGCTATTCCTCATTCCTACCCTACTATTTGCGCAAAGCGAGGGGGTCAAATTTGAGCATGGGCTCAACTGGAGTCAGATTAAAGAAAAAGCGGCTAAAGAAAACAAATTCATTTTTGTAGACTGTTTTACAACCTGGTGTGGCCCTTGTAAATATATGTCGAGTACTATCTTCCCACAAGCTAAAGTTGGTGATTTCTTCAATGCAAAGTTTATCAATGCAAAAATTCAGATGGATAAAACCAAGAATGATCATGAAGATGTAAAATCATGGTACGAAGAGGCCGACCGTTTTGCCAAAGATTATAAAGTTAGGGCATATCCAACTTTTTTGATCTTTGATTCAAAAGGTACCCTTGTGCATCGTATCGTAGGTGGCGGTGAAGCCGACGATTTTATAGCAAAAGCACAAAAATCACTTGATCCAAATACACAATATGAAACGCTATTAGCAAAATTTAATGCCGACCCAACTAATGTAAACATTGCCAAAAGTATGGCTATGGCAGCCAAAGAAGCGTATGATCAAGAGACACAGGCAAAAGCGGAAGGAGTGGTATTAGCGTCCTTGACTACAGATCAAATCTTTACAAAGGAGAATGTCAGTTTATTACTTTCGGCAGCGAATGTTGTCGATTCTAAGGCGTTTAATTTAATCAAAGACAACCCTGCTAAATTTGATGCTGTTAGTGAAAAAGTCAAAGCAAATGACTTCTTGTCCCAGCTGTTGGTTGGTAACGCGGTAAATACCAAAATCCGTGCAAAGGAAACGGTTGATTTCGCAAGTATAGAAAAAGAATTGGCGCAAAAATATCCAACTGTCAATACAGAAAAAGCAAGTCTCGAAATGCAACCACGTTATTACGGTTATACCAAAAATTACCCGGGCTTAAGAGATAGCTTCAATAAATATATTGCAAAATATGGGTCGACCATCACAGCAGGAGAATTGAATAACATGGCTTGGTCTATTTTTGAAAACTGTGATGATCCTGCCTGTTTAAAAGCAGCAGCGGAATGGAGTAAATTGTCCAATGAGAAAGAAAAAGATGCGCCGATGTATCTAGACACTTTTGCAAACATATTGTATCGCCTTGGAGAAAAAGAAAAAGCTATTAAAACGCAAGAAAAAGCAATTTCACTGATCACAGATGCTACCCAAAAAGAAGAATATGTTGCGACCTTACAAAAAATGAAAAAAGGCGAAAAGACTTGGCAATAAGAAGATCTTCTGATCGTCAATTTATAAAAAGGTCCCGATCGGTAATTTGATCGGGACCTTTTTATTGATTAATCCATAGCAAATGCGCTGAACTAACAGGCAATGCGCTTGGCGTTAGAAACTGCCTACTTATTTTAACTCTTTAACCCCCATATTCCAGAGTGCGAAAGCATATTTATCAACGGTACTATTGATCAGAACTTCTGTTGACCGTCCCGCACCGTGGCCAGCTTTTGTCTCAATACGAATCAATACGGGGTTATCACAAGCTTGCTTTGCCTGCAGTTCGGAAGCAAACTTGTAAGAGTGCGCAGGTACCACCCGATCATCATGATCTCCGGTAAAAACCATCGTCGCGGGGTAACAAACGCCAGATTTCACATTATGCACCGGAGAATAGGCTTTCAGATAATCAAACATTTCTTTGCTATCGCTGACCGTACCATAATCATAGGACCAACCTGCACCAGCTGTGAAGGTATGATAACGCAACATGTCCAAAACACCAACCTCAGGCAGTGCGACCTTGGCAACTTTGGGATCTATTGTCATTGTTGCCCCAACGAGCAAGCCACCATTGGATCCCCCCGATAAAGCAGTATACTCGGGTGATGTATAACCATTCTCCTGAAGATAATGTGCCGCGGCAATAAAATCGTTAAACACATTCAATTTGTTGAACTGTCTACCGCCATCATGCCATTTCTGACCATATTCACCGCCGCCGCGCAAATTTGGAACAGCATAAACACCACCATTTGCCAACCAAACTGCAACGGAAGTACTAAAGGCAGGTGTCAAGCTGATATTAAAGCCACCATAACCATACACAATCGTTGGGTTTTTCCCATTTAAGACAATCCCCTTTTTGTACGTAATAATCATCGGAACCTGAGTACCATCTTTGGATGTGTAGAAAACCTGTTTTGATTCATACTGATCGGAATCAAACTTCACCTTAGGTTTGATATAAAGTGTAGACTGACCAGAATTTACGTCAAACTTATAACTTGAAGAAGGTGTAATGTAATTTGAAAAACCAAAATAGATTTCTTTTTCCTTTTTCTTACCCGAAAAACCACTCGCCGTACCCACACCAGGCAATTCTATTTGCCGAATCTTTTTACCCGTATAATCGTATTGAATCACAACCGAAACGGCATCTTTCAAATAGTTTGCAAAAAGATAGCCTCCACCTGTACTGATCGAAAGTACATTTTCAGTCTCTGGAATAACATCTTTCCAATTCTCCTTGGCAGGATTCTTCAAATCAACTTTTACCAAACGGTTGTTAGCAGCCTTGTAATTTGTCTCCAATAAGAAACTATCCCCAATATTGTCAACGACACCTGTATTTGCATCAAAATGATCTTGTAGGCAGACAATCTTGCTATTCGGCTGATTGAGATCCTGATAATAAAGTTCATTTCCTGTTGTCGTATTTGCAGCAGAAATA
This sequence comes from Sphingobacterium sp. UGAL515B_05, assembly GCF_033097525.1. Classification (NCBI taxonomy): domain Bacteria; kingdom Pseudomonadati; phylum Bacteroidota; class Sphingobacteriia; order Sphingobacteriales; family Sphingobacteriaceae; genus Sphingobacterium; species Sphingobacterium sp. UGAL515B_05. The sequence goes on from NZ_CP109907.1 coordinate 1,138,310, forward strand.
ATTAAGTAACGTTGATCGTCTGTTAATGAAGCCCCTACATAACGTCGCGGTGTTGCCGGGCCGCCAAAAATCAATTTATCTGTAGCTTGCGATGTCTTCAGTTTATGGTAGTATAATTTATGTTGGTCTGTTTTTTCAGAAAGTTCAGATCCCTTTGGTTTATCGTAACTCGAGTAATAAAAACCATCATTTCCTTTCCATGCAATACCAGAGAATTTGACATCCACTAGCGTTTCACCTACAGGCGATTTATCCTTGGCATTCAATACAATGACTTTCCGCCAGTCTGATCCTCCTTCAGAAATAGAATAGGCAACTAAGCTGCCATCCTTTGAAAACGAAACATCGGCCAATGAAGTTGATCCATCTTTCGAGAATGTATTTGGATCCAGGAAAACTTCTTCGGAGCCTTTTTCCCCCAGTTTACGATAAAGTACAGCATGTTGCTGTAAGCCGTTATTCTTAAAAAAATAAGTATATCCACCTTCCTTAAACGGAGTTCCTATCTTTTCATAGTTCCATATTTCGGTTAATTGATCTTTCAGTTTTGTGCGGAATGGAATTGCATTCAAATAGTCAAATGTTACTTTATTCTCTGCCTGTACCCAGCTTTTTGTTTCAGCGGACCGATCGTCCTCTAACCATCGATAAGGATCCGCAACCTTTTCACCCCAAAATTCATCCACAACTGTTCCTTTATTTGTCGTCGGATATGTTAACCGTTGTCCGTAACCGGTCGTCGCCGTACCTGTCATACCTATCATCATTAGGATAAGACCAAAATTTTTGTTTATCATAAAAAATTTTATACTTGTTTCAACCAACCTAAGTTTCACTCACTTAGCATCTGAAAATTCAATTTGAGTTGAATATAAACAAATTTATCGATCTCTTATTAAAAACAAGCTAGCTGATTCGGTAGCTGCGTTAATAAAGTCTTACCCACCAGCATCATAAACATATTTCTTCTTGACATATTTTTATAGCCACCGAAATTTCTTTAGATTTATTTAAATCTTGAAAATACTAAAACCATGTTCAAAAAAGTCATATATCTTACTTTGTCGATTTCCATTCTTCAAATTGGAGTAAGTGAAGCGCAACAACTTCCCATAGATCAACAGTATCGAGCCACCCCTACCAAGATCAACAATCTGGTCCACACCAAGCTGGATGTTCGTTTTGACTATAACAATCAATTCCTAAATGGAAAAGAGTGGATCACGTTACAACCCCATTTCTATCCAACAGATTCCCTTCGTCTCGACGCAAAAGGCATGGATATCAAACAGGTGTCGCTAGTCAATGGCCAACAATTGGTCCCTTTAAAGTATAGCTATGACAATAATTCCCTGCTGATCAAGCTGGACCGCAATTATCTTGGAAATGAAAAATACACGGTATACCTAGATTATACAGCAAAACCAAACCTATTGAAAGCACAGGGAAGCGCTGCAATCAACGATGCGAAAGGACTTTATTTTATTAATCCTGACGAACGTACGCCAAATAAACCACGGCAGATATGGACACAAGGAGAAACCGAAGCTTCTTCGGCATGGTTTCCGACCATCGATCGTCCCAATCAAAAGACGACAGCCGAAATCTCCATGACCGTACTTGACAACTATGTCAGCCTATCGAATGGTGTATTGAGTAAGCAACAGAAAAATAATGACGGTACCCGTACAGATACCTGGACAATGGATTTACCACATGCCCCATACCTATTTATGATGGCCGTTGGTGATTTTAAAATCTATCAGGACAAATACAACAATATTCCCGTTGACTACTATCTTGAACCGAAATATGCGCCCTATGCCAAAGATATCTTCGGTAAGACACCAGCGATGATGGATTTTTACAGCAGGACTTTGGGTGTTCCTTACCCTTGGAATAAATATGCGCAGATCGTCTGTCGCGATTATGTCTCAGGTGCCATGGAAAATACAAGTGCAACACTACATGGCGAACATGTACAAAAGACGAAACGCGAATTGTTGGACGATAATCAGGAAGGAACAATTGCGCATGAACTATTTCACCAGTGGTTTGGTGATTTGGTCACAGCAGAGTCCTGGTCCAATTTGACCATGAACGAATCTTTTGCCACTTTCGGCGAAGTGATCTGGCGTGAACACGACGGCGGTAAAGATCGTGGCGATAAATCCAGATTTGAAAAACTCCAGTCCTATCTAAAATCGACTAAAAATGGGAAAAGCCCGACTTTAGCCCGTTATTATTATCATGATAAAGAAGATATGTTTGATAATATCAGCTATGCGAAAGGCTCATTGATTCTCTACGCGCTCAAAGAACAAATGGGTGATGAAGCGTTCTATCAATCGTTGAAAAAATACTTGACAGACAATTCCTTTAAAACTGGCGAACCACAACAGCTCCGTCTAGCAATGGAAGAAGTGACCGGTAAAGACTGGGCTCCGTACTTCAATCAATGGTATTACCAAGGCGGGCATCCAATTTTGAAGGTCACAACAAGAAACGGAGAGAACAGTGTCGTGCTAAATGTAGCCCAAATTCAAGATTCTACAGTACAGACATTCCAGCTTCCCTTGGCCGTCGATATCTATACCAAAAATGGGAAGATCAGACAGACCTTTCAACTCAACAGGCGGAACGCCCAATTTATGATCCCGCTACCTGCTGCTGTTGAATTTATTGATATTGATCCCGAAAAAACACTCGTGGGTCAAATTCAAATCGATAAATCAGATGCCGACTATTTATATCAATATGAGCATGCACCTTCATTTGCCAACCGCGTCGGTGCAATTGCTTATGCCTCAAAAAATCCGACAAATACCATCAGCCAGCAAATCTTAACAAAAGCATTGGCGGATACCGATGCGGATCTCGCCGCAACAGCGATTCAAGGTCTCGATCTAAGCAATCCCGCGGTCCGCAAGTCGGCCGAAAAAACCATCTTGGCACTTGCAGAGAAGTCCGAAGCCTCTGTTATCCGTGCCTCTGCGATTCAAAAGCTTGCACAGACGAAAGATAAAAAATACAAAAATTTAATTCTGAATGCTGTAGCCGACAAGTCCTATATGGTTATTGCAAGTTCAATCATGGCAATAAAAAGTGCTTATCCGGATCAACTTCAGCAGTCTTTGAAGCGCATTGATCCCGATGCTACGGAATATCTAAAAGCGCTGATCACCGAATTATCTAAATCATAGCAAAATATATTGTGGAGGCGAATTTTGTATTCGCCTCCATTTTTTTTAGTTTTGGCCACATGTCAACAAGAACAAAAATTTATTTTGCCTCCGACTTTCATCTTGGATCTTACCCCTTGGAAAGTTCACGGGAAAGGGAGCTGCAAATTATACAGTGGCTGGATCAGATCAAAACGGATGCTGCACAGCTCTATCTTGTTGGCGATATCTTTGATTTCTGGTTTGAATACGCAACTGTTGTCCCAAAAGGCTATATCCGCTTTTTGGGCAAATTAGCCGAAATTGCAGATCTTGGCATTCCCATTACTTTATTTAAAGGCAACCACGATATGTGGATGTTTGATTACCTCAAAAAGGAATTAAATGTACGGATCATCGACAATGAGCTGGAGTTACAACTTAACGGAAAACATTTTTACATTCACCACGGCGACGGTTTAGGTTCGGGAGATTACAAATACAAGATACTCAAGAAAGTATTTCGGAGCCGTCTCTGTCAATGGTTATTTGCACGATTACATCCAAATCTAGGAATAGGAATCGCGACACGTTGGTCCAAACATAGCAGGCTTTCGAATAATGAGGACGAAAAATTTCTGGGCGAAGACAAAGAGTGGTTAATTGGTTATGCAAAGGAACTGGAGTCAACCCAACATCACGACTACTATATCTTTGGCCATAGACATCTTCCCTATGATGTTGAGCTGAACTCTAATAGTCGTATTCTAAATTTAGGGGAATGGATCAATTACCATACCTATGCCGTATGGGATGGTGAAACTTTACGTTTGGAAAAATGGGCGAGCAAATCCTAATTTCTTTATCCGATTGCCTGAATGGTTATCACTTTCTAACGCCTGAAAGTGCTGCAAAATTGGAGCAGGTCAGTAAGAAAATCACGGCGAAAAGAAATAGCCTGTTGATCGAACAGGACAAAATTCAAAAAGACATCTATTTTCTGGCTTCAGGGTTAGCCCGCGTTTACTACGAGACGGCCAACCGTCAGATAACCCTGGATTTTGTTTCGCCCGGTGGAACACTCATATCCATGAATAGTTATGTTCACGGCACCCCAGGCTATGAAAACATTGACGTCCTCGAAGACAGTATTGTTTATCAAATAGACCAAAAACAACTATTTGAACTCTATGAAAGTGATATCGCCATTGCAAATTGGGGAAGAAAGATGGCTGAACTTGAATTTATCAAGGCCGAACAACGAACCATGTCCAAACTCTTTAATACCGCCCAGGAGCGCTATGCTGAATTACTTCAAAAGTACCCCCAATATATCCAACGCATAAAACTGGGTTACATTGCCTCCTATCTTGGTGTCAGTCAAGTTACATTGAGCCGGATTCGCGCAAATATTCATACAAATTTTTAACATTTGTAAAAATTATTATCGCCCAAAAGCCGGACATTTGTATCGAAACAAAAAATCAAAAAAGATATGAACTGGGTATTTTTAATATTGGGTGGATTATGTGAAATTGGCTTTACGACCTGTTTAGGTAAAGCCAAAGATGCAACTGGAAATGCGCAATGGCTCTGGTACGGTGCTTTTGTCGTATTCTTATTTGCGAGTATGGGTTTATTGATCAAAGCCACACAGACACTTCCCTTGGGCACAGCTTATGCTGTTTGGACCGGAATAGGTGCCGTAGGTACCGTTTTAATGGGGATCTTCTTCTTTAAGGAGCCAGCAGATTTCTGGCGCATATTCTTTATTTTCACGCTGATTGCTTCCATCGTAGGACTAAAAGCAGTTTCCTCTCATTAATAGCAGGCTAGGTTGTTTAAAAGCAACAAAATTTCCTTACTTTTGTACACTCAATAGTAATCTAGGTCATACATTCCTAGAAGAAGCATTTTTGATATATGTTAGACAAATTACAAGCGATAAAGGAAAGATGGGAAGAGGTGGAAGCTGAACTGAGCAACCCTGAAACCATGCAGGATATGAAACGTTTTGCCAAATTGAATAAAGAATACAAAGATTTAGGCAAAATTGTAGACCAATACCATATTTACAGAAATATGGTCAGTAATATTGACACCAATAAGGACATCATCATGAACGAGAAGGATCAAGAACTTCGCGAGATGGCCAAGGAGGAGTTGGATCTTTTATATGTAGCCAAGGAAGAAAAAGAAGAGGAAATACGTTTAATGCTTATTCCGAAAGATCCTGAGGATGCGAAAAATGCCATTATAGAGATTCGTGGTGGAACAGGTGGTGATGAAGCAGCCTTATTCGCTGGTGATCTTTACCGCATGTATACACGTTATTTCGAAACCAAGGGCTGGCGCAACGAAGTAATGGACGTTACTGAAGGAACTTCCGGTGGTTACAAAGAGGTCATCTTAAAAGTTATCGGTGATGATGCTTATGGTCAGTTGAAATACGAATCTGGCGTTCACCGTGTGCAACGTGTTCCTGACACAGAGACACAAGGTCGTGTACATACTTCTGCCGCATCTGTTGCAGTTCTTCCTGAAGCTGAAGATGTCGATGTTGAGATCAATCCGGGTGATATAGAATTACAGACATCCCGTTCAGGTGGTGCTGGTGGGCAGAACGTCAACAAGGTAGAAACAAAGGTACAGTTGACGCATAAACCGACAGGTATTGTCGTTGTTTGTCAGGTAGAACGCTCCCAATTAGCCAACCGTGAGTTAGCAATGGAGATGTTGCGGAACAAACTTTATGAGCTTGAGTTGAACAAAAAGAACGGCGACATTGCTGCAAAAAGAAAAACTTTGGTGTCTACAGGAGACCGTTCGGCAAAAATTCGTACATATAACTACCCTCAAGGTCGCGTAACGGAGCACCGCATCGGAATGACGATGTACAACTTGCCGGCAATTATGGATGGTGATATTCAGGGAATTATCGATGCATTGCAATTTGCAGAGAATGCAGAGAAGATGAAAGAAGGTCAAGTAGATTAGTTTTTTTTCAAAAAATCTTTGCAGATACGTAAACAAACGCTATATTTGCACACCTTCTGAGGAGAAGGGTTGAGGTCTGGTAGTTCAGCTGGTTAGAATACATGCCTGTCACGCATGGGGTCGCGGGTTCGAGTCCCGTCCAGACCGCTTCAAAAGAGAGAGAAATCTCATACGTTCTTTAACAAAATAAGTTTTTAAGATTTTTAGGTCTGGTAGTTCAGCTGGTTAGAATACATGCCTGTCACGCATGGGGTCGCGGGTTCGAGTCCCGTCCAGACCGCCAAAAATTATTAAAAACAATCCTTAAGATTTTAGGTCTGGTAGTTCAGCTGGTTAGAATACATGCCTGTCACGCATGGGGTCGCGGGTTCGAGTCCCGTCCAGACCGCTAAAATTTTAAAAACACAATTGTTGGTCTGGTAGTTCAGCTGGTTAGAATACATGCCTGTCACGCATGGGGTCGCGGGTTCGAGTCCCGTCCAGACCGCCAACAAAAAAAGCATCATTTATATTTAAATGATGCTTTTTTTTTGCCTTAACAATACAACTGCTATTATTTTTTTAATTCGTACTGAAGAGCTCCCGAAGGGCAGTGCTTGATCTGTTCAATCAATTCAGCCGTACTCGCATTTTGGGCCGTAATCCAGGGCTTATCTTTAGGATGATAAACATTGGGCAGACTCTTCACACAAACTGCAGCATGTGCACAGCGTTCAGGTATCCAAAGAACGGTTATCTCCCCATTTGGATGTGGATATCTCATTATTTTTTCCATAATTTCATCTCTCTTTAACAATTCATCGTTTTAAGGACTAATAACAAAATGAGCAATTTTGTTTTAAGAATCAGCGCGTCGCTTTTTGATCATATTGCTTACCCGATAGATCATAAAAATACCCACAACGGAAATCAGAATAACAATCATCCCCAAGGTAGGGTAATGTTCCAATGGACTTTCTTTGTTTTCTTGGACAATGATTACACCTGCTAATGAAGCAGCCACACCACCAGCCAGCTGTTGCAACGAAGAACTGATACTCATAAATGCCCCCCGATCTTTCACCTCAGGAACAGCAGTGATCAAGGCCGAAGATGGTGTCATTCGACTTAAAATGCCCGCCATCATAAAAATGTTTAAGATAACAACGATATAAAATGGCGTGACACCTAGATTCGTGTAGATAAATACGACAACCATAAGCCAAAAGGAAGCGAAAGCAAAAATCTTAAACTTATCGTAACGATCACTCAATTTGCCTACAATAGGCATAATAATCAAGGAAGCAATACCCGATATCATAAACAACATCGGCAGCTGTTCGTGGCTTACTTTAAGGTTATTTACAGCAAAAGCACTTCCAAACGGCATCATCATATACCCCCCAATCGAAAGCAGGGCGGTGGCCATAAATCCAACCCGGTACTCTCGCTGTGAGAAAGTCAACCAAAGATGTTTTAACGCGGATTGATGTTTCTGAAGACCTATATGTGCTGTAATAGGAATGAGTTTGACCGCAATAATAACGACAATAATCAACGCCATCACGGCAATCCACAGGAAGGCACTATGCCAGCCCCAATTGTTTGCAATATATAGTCCTATGGGAATACCCAAAACCTGACTTGCGCCAAAGCCCATCTGCACAAAGCCCATTACACGTCCCCGCTGTTGAAGTGTAAAGATATCGGTAATAATAGCCATAGAAATCGATCCAATAACACCGCCAAACAGTCCCGTGATTATTCGTGCAGCAACCAACGTCCAGTAATCGTTAGCAAAACTACAGCAGAATGTTCCGATGATAAAGCCAGAATAGAAAAACAACAGGAGTTTCTTCCGATCAAAACGATCGGCAAAACCCGCGGTAAGTAAGCCCGAAGCACCCGCACTGAAGGCATAGGCTGAAACCGCAATACCAAATTGAGCCGGTTTGAGATCTATGGCTTTCATCAGGATATCCCCCATCGGTGACATCACCATAAAATCAAGCACCACCGTAAATTGCGTCATTGCCAATAAAAACACCACAAGTTTTTGATATGCCGTAAAGGGTGCATTATCAAGTTTATTTATTTCCATACTGTTCAGATTGCCACAGTTTAAACTGGCCTAAAAATACAGAAGTGTGTGAACATTCTTTGTAATATGTTTGCAAGATTATCGTGCAAGATTCTACCTTACCTTACCTTACCTTACCTTACCTTACCTTACCTTACCTTACCTTACCTTACCTTACCTTACCTTACCTTACCTTACCTTACCTTACCTTACCTTACCTTACCTTACCTTACCTTACCTTACCTTACCTTACCTGTTTAGGCTAGACGGCCAATCACTCTTTTCAATCGCTATTTAAACATAGCATAGGTCGCTAACAAAAAAAGCCAGCATCTGTTTGACAGATGCTGGCTCAATATGCGATGTAACGCGATTTACTCAGCTATAACAGCAAATTCAGCTCCCGACGCATAATCATCACCACGTTGGGAGTTAAGTCCAGTAAAACGGATATAACGTCCTTTCACAGGTTTTTCAAATCGAACAGTTTTTAACTTTTTATTCCGTTCAAAAGATCCGGACATCACATCTTCCCAGTTCTTTCCATCTTTACTCACCTGAATCTTATAATCCTTGATATCACCATTCGGCCCATCCTGTCTTGGTAGAAAAGTGAAGCCTTTAATTGTTTTGCTACTTCCAGCATCGAAATCAACCCAATGTGGATACTGTGCTACCGTAACCGAATACATCGTATGCCAAATCGAGGAAGGATCCCCATCCAGTAGGTTCTTAGCATCCCCTTCGCCAGTCTCCTGACTTGAAGCAAAAATAACTTCCATTGGAATAGTTTCGATTTTTGAGTATTGCTGTGTTACCTTTAATTTTTCGTTACGCTGATACCAAGCCGTCACTGTACCGCCGGCGCGTAAATCAAAAGGCGCCTTGTAGACACTTGCTTTCGCGTTATTCAAACTGTATAACACAGGCTCATTCTTATCTCCTGATTGAATAGAAACTTCACCATTTGAACTTCTTGCCAAAGAAATTGGCGCATCACCGGCAGTCGCTACCTGAGCCTTCTCCATCATATCATTGTTCTGAATCGGACGGATAATAAAGCCCATAGACGTTGGCACTGCTTTCACACGGTCTTTCTCCAACGGCGGACCTTGTCCACAGCTGTTACCGCCCAATCCTGTTACCGCAGCATCTAGATGCAGATGTACACCTGAACTTTTTGGCAATTGATAAGGGTGTGGCGCAAATGTCAGTTCGAGCTCACTATATTCCAAAACGGAAGTTGCCAAATGATTTTTTGCAACAAAGATAGCTCCTTGACCATTATTGTTGGTTAATGCTGTCCAGCGTACCTCTTCATTGTTGCTCATATTTTGCGGATTAGGCCATGGCACAAACTGGTCTTTTACAGTACTTTTATGCAATTCAATAAATTGAGCAGTCTTCCGGTCAGCATAATTGTTGATCGGTCCACGTCCGTAGTAACTATAATTGCCAAACTCGGTCGGTAATTGCAAAGAATAGCCCAATCGAGCTAATACGACACTCGCATTATTGGATGTAATACTTGACGACAATTCAATAGAGCCATCCTTATAGATTGTCCAGATCTGATTGCTTGTAAATTTAAAATCATCCTTACCAAAAGGCTTATCCGTATGTTCTTTAAGGGTATACGTTCCAGAAGTTCCACCTAACAGTGATGCGCCATAAGGTGCTTGTGACTCAATTGTAAACGCCAATACAACTGTTCCATCCTTCTTGGTATAGCTGTTTGAAGACAAAACCTTATGTTTCAGGTTATGTAATCCTTTTTCAAACCATTGTTGGTAAGCCCAGTTGTCATTGTCAACCGGAGCACGTAACGCATCCAATTTAGGACCTTCACCATCGCGGATAATTTGTTTACCGGCATACGTTAGATTATATATCGAGCCAGTTTTATTGTCAAACTTAACGATAAACTGATCTCCCTTTACCACCTGCAAATCACCTTCTTTGGAAAGCAACGGAGCCTCCCCTTGTGCAACAGATGAAATCAACGGTTTATTTTCGGCCGCTTTGACAAACAATTGTTCCTCCATTTGTACAAAGCCTTTGGCTGCCCAAGGTCGATCCGTATTGAGAATAAACTGTACTTTTACAAAATACTCCGATCCCGCATCCAACTGCGCATAATTTATCGGCAATACAAGTTGCTTGCGTTGGCGCGCCTCGGGCAAATCTGTCGCACTGATTGTACCCCCGCTATTTTTCACCTCTATCCCATTTTTATATAGCGACCATTGCACCTGATAATCGGATAGATCTTTAAAATAATTTTTATTGAAAAGTTCAATTTTCCCTTGTTGAATATCAATAGCTTTTACACCCGCATTTTGGTACACTTTCTTTACCTCATAATACTGTGGCTTAGGTTTCATATCGGCAAAGATCAACCCGTTATTAACAAAGGTCCCATCATTGGGTTTGTCTCCAAAGTCGCCACCATAGGCAAGAAAGCGTTCGCCGGTCTTTTTATCATAATAATACATGGCCTGATCAATCCAATCCCAGATGGCACCGCCCATAAAAAAGTTGGTCGATTCGATGGCTTCCCAATAATCAATTAGGTTACCAACAGCATTCCCCATGGAATGTGAATATTCCGAAATATGAAATGGATATTTCAATTTGTAGGTACCTTTTACAGCTCCTCTTACCCAGTCTATCGAAGGATATTGGTTGGATCCCATATCAACGATTGTATTATTACGCTCGTATTGAACAGGTCGTGACGTATCAATTTTTTTAATAGCCTGATAGGCGGCCACGAAATTATCACCCGGACCGGCTTCGTTTCCTAGAGACCAAATAACGACTGCCGGATGGTTGATGGTCGAATGCACCATCTCGATATTACGGGCTACATGGGCATTTTTCCATTCAGGAACATGAGAAAGAGACTCTTTGCCATAATAATATTCATGGCTCTCAATATTGGCTTCATCCTCGAGATAAATTCCATATTTATCGCATAAATAATACCAATAAGCAGGTTCTGGATAGTGCGAATTCCGGACATGGTTGATGTTCGCCCGTTTCATCAATTTCACCTCAGCTTCCATCTGTTCTCTGGTCACTACCTTACCATGTTCAGGATTGGTCTCATGACGGTTGACACCTTTGAGTTTCACCGTCTTGCCATTGACATAATAATAACGTCCGGCCAGGCCAAATTCATCATCCGCAGCCTTGGTGTCTTTAATCTCAACCTTTCTAAATCCAACGTAGGTAGAAATAGTCTCTATCGTTTTGTTCTTTTTATCCTTCAGTTCAGCCACCAAAGTATACCGATAAGGTAATTCGGCAGACCATTTATCTGGATTTTTGACATTCAACGTTGCTGTGATGCTATTGGAAACTTGACCATCCAGGGTTGGCACAGCAGAAGAGGCTTCTGTCTGGTCGACAAGGGTATTCTCGTCACTGTATAGCTTATTTTTATAAAGTGAATAAACAACTTTATACCCTTCAGCTTTCTTATTCCCTAGATTGCGTACAGTACTCGTAATTTTCAACGAACCATTTTCGTACTTGCTGTCCAAGTCTGGAATAGCCGCTAGATCGCGAATCTGAACTTTTGGCGTTGAAGTCAGCGAAACATCCCGAAATATTCCGGGCAATCTAAACATATCCTGATCTTCCAAAAAGGAAGCGTCCGAACTGCGGTAAACTTCAACTGCTAACACATTTTCAGCCCCCTTTTTTAAGTAAGGTGAGATATTGAAAGATGCGACGTTTCTTGAATTTTTTGAAAATCCGACATATTTGCCATTTATCCACAGGTAGAAAAAGGAGTCTACACCATCAAAATTGATAAATACTTCACGACCGTCCCAATCAGTAGGTACGGTAAAATTGCGTCGGTACGATCCCACTTCATTACGGTAGACATAAGTTGTCCAATCTTGGGCTGGTGTTCGCATGACTCCACCGCGCCAATCATCGACCTTCACTTGATGATGAAAGATCACACGTTGGTTCGTGTAAATAGGTACACCATATTTTAGGCTTCCATCCTTCTGTATACCATAAATATTCCAGCTCATCGGGACCGGAACAGATTCCCAGGCACCAACATTATAACTAGGATCATAAAAGTCCTTTGGCCGCTCTTCCGGAGTCTTTACCCAGTTAAACTTCCAGGATCCATTGAGCGAAAGCCAATAGTTACTATGCTCGGGAAGTACTTTTCGCGCACTTTCTACGTTTTGAAAGGAGAAGAACGAAGCATGTGGCAACTCCTTATTAAGTGATAATAATTGAGGCGATTCCCATTCATTCCCTTTCGGAGCCGCTGCAGCTCCATACTGGAAACCGTCGATAGATGGCGTAATCGTTTGCCCTATCGCAACAGTAGTGTCCAGCGACAGCAATGAGGCTAGAATCGTTGAAAAAATAACAGAGTTTCTTAACATAATGTAATTAAGCAATTTAGTCCAGGAAACCAAATGTAACTTCATTTTGCAGTAATAACAAGCAGATTATTAAAGCACTCGATTGCGAAACTTTTTCGATACAAAAAAAGATCATATAGCACGTTAAAATCGTCCCATAAGATCTTCCTTCCAGAATTGTACATAAAACAAAGCAAAAACATAAAAAATAGAGACGGTGAAAAAAAACTAAGTCTTGCCAAAAGCAGCTGATTCCAATAAAAAACAAATGCTTTCGGTTTCAAGGAATAAGCCTTATTTTTGGGGATAGATTTCGCTTTACACAAATAAAAGTTTACGTTTGAAAATATTTCGAAGAATTTTATTTTTCAAAGGGTTACAATTTAAGCATTAAGGTATTAATAGGTGAGTAAATTCAGTAAATCAGTCCTGTTAGAAAATGATGAGCAGATCATTGATGGCATCAGAAACGGCAACAGCTTGGCGATAGATGCTATCTATAAGCGGTACTATCCGTCTATAAGCCATATGATCTTGCAAAACAATGGAAGTGAGGATGAAGCGAAAGATATCTTTCAAGAAGCTGTCATTGTGCTCTACGATAAAGTTTCCAAGGGAAACTTTGAGCTCAGCAGCAAACTAAAAACATATCTTTACTCGATTTGCAGAAGGCTTTGGCTTAAGCAACTCAATCGTGCTGGTTTCGGCAACAGTGACATTAGGGGTTATGAAGATTCCCTCTTTGAGGAAGAAGATCTTCAACAGCATCAAGAACTTGAAAAAAAGTTCGACCAAATGGAACTTGCCCTCGAGAAAATGGGAGAACCATGTAAGACGATCTTACATGATTTCTATATCTTAAACCATTCGATGCAGGACATCTGTGAAAAATTTGGTTATACCAATACAGATAATGCCAAGACTCAGAAGTATAAATGCCTACAAAGGCTGAAAAAAATATTTTTTTCAACAGATTAAAATTTGAGTAACACCATGGGAACAATGAATCAAAAAGAATTTTTCGAATTAGCAGATCAATATCTTCGCGGCGAATTATCGACCGAGGAAAAAGCTGCATTTGAATCTTTTTGTGCTGAACAGCCCTCCTATGCTGCCCAATTACAACAACACCGCGAATTTGTCGTCAATATGCAGGAAACTAGCCATCGGCTGGATTTCAAAAATGCATTGGCACAATCAGCAAAAGAATACCATAAAACCCAAAGCAAAACAACCAAGGTTGTTCCAATGAAGCAATCAACAGTTATTTCACTTTGGGAACGTATCAAAGCAAGTTCTTTGGTGGCGGCAGTGGTAGCGGTATTTGCGGTATTTGGCACATTATGGTTGAGCGGTTATTACAGCAACCTCGAAAAAGCATCTTCCGATTACAGTGCATTACGTAGAGACATGAACAATGTCAAAAAGAACGTCAACGCACACAACGCTGCAATCAGGGATATCAATGACAAAAAATCAGTAAAAGGTACTGAAAGCCAGTTTGGCGCAACAGGATTTATGCTGACAACAGATGGCTATGTGGTCACCAACTACCATGTCATTAGTGGAGCAGATTCAATCTATTTACAAAATAGTAAAGGCGAATCTTATAAAGCACAAATCGTACATACCGATCCAAGCAAAGATTTAGCAATTTTATACATCGCAGATAAGACCTTTAAGAAAGCTAAAAGCTTACCTTACACGTTCAAAACTTCGAATTCAGATCTTGGCGAAGATATTTATACAATCGGGTTTCCTCGTGACGAAGCAGTATATGGTCAGGGATACCTAAGTTCATCAACAGGTTATGCTGGTGATACCATCGCATATCAGATCTCCGTGCCTGTCAATCCAGGTAACAGTGGCGGTCCCGTATTGGATAGCAGAGGTAATGTGATTGGTATTATTTCCGGAAAACAACGTGGCATAGATGGTGCTGCCTTTGCAATCAAAACGAAATCAATCTTGAATGCTTTAGCGGACATCCCAAGTGATTCACTGGTTACTGGTCTTAAGATCAATAAAAAGAATAGCTTGGCAGGCTTACCAAGAACAGAACAAATCAAGAAAATGCAAGACTATATCTACATGGTTAAAGTCTATTAGGATGCATTTTAAATCTATAAAAAAGGCAACGTTTTCCAATGTTGCCTTTTTTTTGTCCCTTAATTCAAGCCTAATTTTTACAGATTAGGTTGTGGTGTCGTTCTCAAATACGGTTTGATCTCTTTAAACCCTTTTGGAAATTTAGCAGGAATATCTTCTGTCTTTATCGCTGGAACAACAATAACATCTTCACCATGCTTCCAGTCAGCTGGCGTGGCCACTTGGTAATCGGCTGTTAACTGTAAAGAATCAATGACCCGTAAAATTTCATCAAAATTACGACCAGTTGATGCTGGATAGGTCAACGTCAGTTTGATCTTTTTGTCGGGACCGATAATAAATACCGAACGCACGGTCGCTGTTGCGGACGCATTTGGATGGATCATATCGTACAATTCCGATATATGACGATCTTCATCAGCGATAACCGGGAAATTCACTTCGGTATTTTGCGTTTCATTGATGTCCTTAATCCAATTCAAGTGATCGTTTACATTATCGACGCTTAGTGCAATGGCCTTCACACCTCTCTTGTCAAATTCAGATTTCAATTTTGCAGTACGGCCCAACTCTGTCGTACATACTGGCGTATAATCTGATGGGTGCGAAAAGAAAACGACCCAGCTATCTTTGATATAATCGTGAAAATCTATTTCACCAATGGTTGTTTGCGCTTTAAAATTTGGCGCTTCATCTCCTAATCTTAAACTCATAATCTTATTTTTTAAATGTGTTTAAATTATATAGTCTACAAATATAGTAGATTAAATTTAGCAAACAAGTAATTCTTCAATTTTTTAAATTAAGATGAAAAAACTAAACCTAATCCAATTGAAAGTAAGGATTTTAATACGTTGACTTTTCGCTGCAAATACGTCTCCAGATTAACCAAGACCAGGTGCCCTATCCAGCCCATTGTTCACCAAAAGCCTATATGATTAACTGAATTAGTATAAAAGTATTTTGCTTATTTACTATGCTCGCATAATATATATTTTGTATATTTGAGTATAGTGGTACACCAGTCTCATAAAATGATTGTGAGTTGGGAGAAAACTTTTTGACAGCAAACCTTATTAGATATATAAGTTATCGGCTTGGTAACTGACGAACCAAAAAAAACTGAAATACCATGAATTTTGAATTAAGCGAAGAACATAAAATGATCCGTGACGCAGCACGGGAATTCGCCCAGGAGCTAAAGGCTGGGGCAATCGAGCGCGATGAAGCCGCAAAATTTCCAATAGATTTTGTCAAGCAGATGGCTGAACTAGGATTTATGGGTATCATGACCCCTGAAGCGTATGGTGGGGCTGGCATGGATACGTTGGCCTATGTTCTTGTTCTCGAAGAAATTGCCAAAATTGATGCCTCTGCGGCCGTTATTGTATCCGCCCACAATTCCCTGGTATTATATGGACTCAATGCTTTTGGTACAGAGGAACAGAAACAAAAGTACCTGATTCCTTTAGCGAAGGGCGAGAAACTTGGCGCTTTTGCGTTATCAGAACCCGAAGCCGGTTCGGACGCCTCCTCGCAGCACACAACAGCCGAAGATAAAGGAGATCACTATCTACTAAATGGCACAAAAAATTGGATCACCAACGGTGGCCATGCTGATATCTATCTTGTAATCGCACAGACACATCCTGAAAAAGGCCACAAAGGAATCAATGTATTGATTGTTGAAAAAGGGCTGACGGGATTTACCATTGGTCCGAAGGAAAACAAGTTAGGCATCCGTAGTTCTGATACCCATTCACTTCTATTTTCCGATGTCCGGATTCCTAAGGAAAACCGCATCGGAGAAGATGGCTTCGGATTTAAGTTTGCCATGAAAACACTCGATGGCGGTCGTATCGGCATTGCAGCACAGGCTTTAGGAATTGCTGCCGGTGCTTATGATCTCGCTTTGGCTTACTCAAAAGAGCGAAAGACTTTTGGAAAACCAATTTCGGACCATCAGGCCATACAGTTTAAATTGGCCGATATGGAAGTCGATATCGAGGCTGCTCGACTTTTGACCTATAAAGCTGCCTGGACAAAGGACCAAGGTCTTCCTTACGGTAAAGAAGCTGCGGTAGCTAAATTACATGCATCGGAAGTTGCCATGAAACATACTGTGGAAGCTGTACAGATCCACGGTGGCTATGGTTACGTAAAAGAATATCATGTCGAAAGGTTAATGCGCGACGCAAAAATCACACAAATCTACGAGGGGACCTCTGAAATCCAACGTCTGGTGATCGCCCGCGAGATTCTGCGCTAAGCAACCGGAACAAAACCGCCTATTTCCGTTCACAATGGAAGGTCTAAAAAAGATTACACAAATTTGTTATTACTTCTGTTATAACGAGTCGATCAATGCGCTGCCCCAAAAAGTTTACAATTTCTTGGGGCAGTTAATTGATGGGCAGTTTTCTGCCCATTAGTAGATAACTTCCGAAATTCTGCTCCTATGCCAATTTAATCCCTTACGGTATCTAATTCAACATGGGGAAGTATCAGAAGTTATCTTTAAAGGCTCTTCAACTTGTTATCGATCATGGCAAGATAGTGATAATCCTGAAAGGCAAAGCTCGCCGTTTCGGCCATCGCCAGATTCAAAATAAACTTTGCTTTGCGAAGTAAATTTTCCTGATTACCATCTGTAGCATTCAAACCATCAAACAACAAGGTTAAAGCCAATGGATGTAGTTGCTGTATTTGAAGATCTGTTTTGAGATATGCCGAAAGCTCGCTTTCGGAAAGATTTAAAAAATAGGCCCTACTCTTTTCGAAGAATTTCTCATAAGCATCTTCAAACACTGCTGGATCAGTCCGCTCGATAAAGGCATCATGGCCTTCTGTCCATATGCGAAGAAATTTACCAATTTCTTCGATCCAATTCATCAATACATCTTTTTTAAAACTTAATCCCATGATCTATGCTTATCTGATCTGTCCATTTCCACGGACAATCCATTTCTCTGTTACCAATTTTTCTAATGCAAATGGTCCGCGGGCATGTAACTTTTGGGTCGAGATACCGATTTCTGCCCCCAAACCAAACTCACCACCATCTGTAAAACGTGTTGATGCATTGGCATATACCGCAGCAGCATCCACTGTGTTCAAAAATTGTTCGATATGGAGTTCACTGGAAGAAACAATACATTCCGAATGTTTGGAAGAATATTTTGCGATATGATCCAAAGCTTCATCTAAACTCCCAACTGTCTTTATTGAACACTTCAAATCTAAAAATTCTCTTCCAAAATCATCTTCTTCTGCACGTCTTAAATTTGAAAAATTTTCAGCCTTTAACACCTCATAAGCTGTAGGATCCGCAAAAACTTCCACCTGAGCATCTTCAAAGTAGGTCTTCAGTTTTGTTAGAAACTCGGGAGCAATAGTGCGATCGACCAAAACAGTATCTAAAGAATTACACACCGATGGTCTTGAAATTTTAGCATTAGCAACAATTTTAGCTGCCATATCCAGATCTGCTGTACGGTCCACATACGTATGGCATACTCCCGCCCCTGTTTCAATGACAGGCACCTTCGCGTGTTCCCGCACATAATCGATCAGCGACTGAGAGCCTCGTGGTATGATAATATCCACATATTGGGTCGCTTCCAACAATTCCGACACATGCTTTCTATCGACAGGCAATAGTTGCACAATATCCTTTGAGATACCATGCAGCTGCAGGACGTCATGGATCACTTTTAACAATGCTTCATTGGTTTGTAATGCATCAGAACCACCACGCAATAGACAAACGTTACCCGATTGAATACATAGTGCCGCAACATCTATCGTCACATTAGGTCGCGATTCATAGATTACGCCAACAACACCTAGTGGAACTGTAATTTTCTCGATCTCCAATCCATTCGGCAATATCTTTTTAAGCAATAGCTGATCTGCTGGGTCCGCTAGCTGGGCTATTTGCTTAACACTGTCAGCCAAACCTTTTAAACGATCGCTGTTGAGTAGGAGACGATCCTTTTTGGGGTCGTCATCAGACATACGATCCAAATCAATCTTATTCGCTTGTAATATAGCTGCGGTATGCGCGACAAGACCATCTGCGATGGCATTTAAAATAGTTATTTTGGTATCAGGAGCCAGTTGTTGCAAAATTTGTTTTGCTTTGGCCGCCGCCTGAAGTTGTTTTACGATGGATTCACTCATAACAATACGATATCATTTGCATGTGCAATTTCTACATTTTTTTTACTGGCCTGGGACAAAGCGGATGAATCCATCTTCGCCCGGGCAACGGCAACGGTTAGGCCTTCTAGATTGACGATATTTAACACTTCTCCTTTTTCAAAATGTTCAACGATACGGGTTACCCCCACGGCTAGTAAACTTTTGTGCTTCAATAACGCTTCCTCCGCTCCACGGTCGACCATCAATTCCCCTTTTATCAAACTTCCACTCGCAAGCCATTTCTTGCGGGAAGAGATCTTCTTACTTTGAGCCAGACACAATGTGCCGGTCTCGTGCTTAACCGCTTTTTGGATCGCCTCTTCGGTTTGCATACTGAAAATGACAACAGCGATCCCCATCTGATTGGCCAATCGGGCAAAGTTCAATTTCGAAGTCATTCCCCCCAATCCTACTGAAGATTTATCCTTCCTTGCCAAACCTAAGATATCCCGATCGATGGTTTCAATTTGCGGTATAATCTTGTTGTTTGCATCTAACACACCGGGGACGGAAGTACTAAATAGCAATTTTTCGGCACCAAAACCAACAGCAATCAAGGTTGCCAACTCATCATTATCTGAAAACTTCAGTTCTTTATTACTTACCACATCATTTTCATTTGCGATTGGAATCACATTGTTCCGCCACAATTCCTCATACGTATTTTTCAATTGTAGAAATTGATCCCGATTGGAAAAATGATGTCGCTCACATAAACTTTGCGCCAATGAAATTTTAAACGGTCGGAAATAAGTTGAATACGTATTAATCAATATGGGGTTCCCAATTGCAGCCGCGGCCTTTCGTTCGGATAGCGTTCCCGTATAACTGGGCAGAAAACGTTTACCGGCGGCAACAGCACCTGAAGAGACCAAGACAATATTGTATTTCTTTTGTAAGGAAGCAATCTGCCTAGCGATCTCCAAAACAATACGTTCATCAACTTCTCCCTCTTTCGTGGTAATAGAAGCCGATCCAAATTTGACAACGAGAATTGGCTTTTTCATTTTTTAGTATGTTTTAGTTTAGATTTGAGCACTAATTTACTGAGAAGAATTTGATTTACGCAAAATATGTTAACAATTGAACAATATAATTCAATTGAGAAACTCATGAAATAAGGTCGATTCCAGTGGATCAGGAGACATCTGATGTGAAAGAAAGGAAAATAATTAGCGTGGATCTCAGAGGTCATTACAGATCTCATCGATCAGTACAAATGACCTGAAGATGAAAACATAAAACTTGAGATTACAAAAAAGCAGCAAATCCGATGATAACGCTTCAAAAAAACAGGTTCTTTCTGAGGCGATATAATTGATGGAGTGCTGCTTCCCGTTAAAGTTATATTAGTTGCTATTTTTTCAGTATCTGATGGAGGTCAAATCGTAAGCCAACATTGAACGTACGGTTATAGAGTTTTACATTTTCATTGACGCTCATATCCTTCATCCCATAATTGGAGCCAATGAATAAACCATAGCCCCCATTCCATTTGTAACCTAAGTTAAAACCCAAACCATAGTCTGAAGGATTGGTCGTTGCATCGTAAAATTTTCCATCATTATTATTCACAGACATCTGTTTACCATAATAGGGACTAGCAGCAAGATAAATCCGACCTTCTCCAACCGTAATATTATAAGCTATATTCAATGGAATCTCGATCGCATTTCTTCGGTATGTTGTCCAGTTATTTTCAAGGGCATGCTTTGCCTCCATACCATTTTGGGTAAAGTTTACTTCAGGCTGAATAGAGAGTCCACCAACGAGCGGTATTTCAAGAAAAAGCCCTGCTGTAACACCCGAAATGCTTCGGAAGCTATAACTGTGGGATCGTTTATTGGATACCAATGATCCGGCATTCGTGTACCCGGCATTTATACCGTAGGAAATTTTACTTTGACAAAATGCTGTGGAAAGCACAGAAAACAGTATTATACTGCAGATTAAATGTTTCATATGTGGTCAATTTATTTACAATTGCCACAAATATGCACGGCGGAATCTTAATTTAAACGCTATTTAGCGTTGTTTAACAAATCTTAATATTGATTAACAATAATTAATAGATATTAACAAACCGCCTTCCTTTACGATGGGAACCGCTCTTCATAGAGCTTCTCCAAAGAGAACATTTCATCACGATATTTCGCAGCTTCCAAGAAGTCCATTTCTTTTGCAGCTTTGTCCATTTTCTTCCGTACGTTATCGATCGCCTTCTTCAAATCTTTCTCACTCAGGTATTGCATCACTGGATCAGCTGCAATAGCCTTCGACGGATCAGGTTCAACATAAATTTTAGGTTCAATACCCGAAAAATCAGCAACAGAAGTCTGCTCCAGAATCTCCTCCCTTGTTTTGCCGACTGTACGCGGTGTAATGCCATGTTCCAAGTTATACTTCATCTGCTTGTCTCGGCGACGATTGGTTTCATCTATTGTGACACGCATACTATCCGTCATTTTATCGGCATACATAATAACCCGACCTTTATCATTCCGGGCAGCCCGGCCAATCGTCTGAATAAGCGATCGTTCGGAACGCAGAAAGCCCTCTTTATCCGCATCGAGAATCGCGACAAGCGTAACCTCAGGCAAATCGAGCCCCTCACGCAGTAAGTTCACCCCGACCAGGATATCAAATTCGCCCAATCGAAGACCGCGTAAGATTTCCACCCGCTCCAGGGTTTTAATTTCGGAGTGTATATAACGGACTTTTAAATTCAGCTTGGTCATATATTTGGAAAGCTCTTCGGCCATGCGTTTGGTCAATGTAGTAGCCAAAACACGCCCTCCTTCTTTGATGGTCTTATCGACCTCTTCCAAGAAATCATCGACCTGATTAATCGCTGGTCGTACTTCAATAATCGGATCCAAAAGTCCTGTTGGACGAATGACCTGCTCAACAACAACACCTTCAGTCTGCTGCAGTTCGTAATCGCCCGGAGTCGCGGACACATAAATCGTCTGATTCGTCAGGGATTCAAACTCCGGAAAGTTCAAAGGTCTGTTATCCAAAGCTGCTGGCAACCTAAACCCATGTTCCACCAAGGAAACTTTACGCGACCGGTCACCACCATACATCGCACGCAATTGTGGTAAGGTGACGTGGCTTTCATCAATGACCAACAGGTAATCCTCTGGAAAATAATCCAGCAAACAGAACGGACGCATCCCCGGTTGTCTACCATCGAAAAAGCGGGAATAATTTTCAATTCCCGAGCAATAGCCCAATTCACGCATCATTTCCAAATCATAATTGACCCGCTCCTCCAAACGCTTCGCTTCCAGCATTAAGCCTTCCTCTTCCAGTTGCGTTTTACGTTGCATCAATTCATCTTGAATAGCCCAGATTGATTCTTTGAATTTTTCTTTCGGTGTAACGAAAAGGTTTGCCGGAAAAAGAGCAAGATCTTCCATTTTGTTGAGCGTTTTACCTGAAATAGGATCGATCTCACTCAGTTCATCAATTTCATCCCCAAAGAATGAAATCCGAATGGCATTATCCAAGTATGCCGGAAACACGTCCACCGTATCACCTTTAACACGAAAGGTACCCCGTTTAAACTCTGTGGTCGTCCGTGAATATAAGATCTCGACCAATTTATGCAGGAAAGCATTTCTTGTGACAGTCATACCGACACCAAAACGAAAAATAGATCGGGAGAAATCCTCCGGATTTCCCATACCGTAGATACAGGATACCGAAGAAACGACAACAATATCACGCCGACCCGACATCAATGACGACGTAGTCGCCAAACGTAACTTTTCGATTTCTTCGTTAATCGCTAAATCCTTCTCAATGTAGGTATTTGTCGAAGCAATAAAAGCTTCGGGTTGATAATAATCGTAATAAGACACAAAATAGTTGACCGAATTATTGGGAAAGAACTGCTTGAATTCACCGTACAACTGGGCCGCTAATGTTTTATTGTGACTTAAAATCAAGGTTGGCTTTTGTGTTTCCTGAATCACATTGGCAACAGTAAAGGTCTTACCCGATCCCGTTACCCCCAAAAGCGTTTGGTATTGCTCTGCCTGCTCTACACCTGCTACCAACTGCTTAATTGCTTCTGGCTGATCGCCTGTGGGTTTGTACTCCGATGTCAATTCAAATTTCATATACTTCCTATTTCTTAAAGAAAACTATTCAGGCCTCTTTCAGCAAACATTGCACCACGAATTACTTGAGCCGTAGGCTCAAAAAAAGCCTTTATGATCCGATGGTTTCAATCTGCTAACAAGAGGATTTTTCGACCTGTAGCCCAGGCCAAATCCTCTTATGGTCTTACACAAATTTACTAAAAATTTTACCATTTTAGCGCAAACTATAATAATACCATAGATGTTATTACTTTCAATTGATTATTTATTATCTTTAGTTTAATTGAACTAGCACACACGCCATGGTCACTATTCTATCTACCCAAAATAGCATTGCAAATCATTTTATTGCCGAGCTGAGAGATATCACTATTCAACAGGACCGTATGCGCTTTCGTCGGAATCTGGAACGATTAGGTGAGATTTTCGCTTATGAAATCAGCAAGACGATGGCCTACAAACCCGTTGAAGTTGAAACTCCGTTAGGCGTGGCCAAAACCCATCTCTTGATGGAACAACCCGTACTCGCTACAATTCTGAGAGCGGGTCTTCCCTTTCATCAGGGACTTTTAAACGTATTTGATCAGGCCGACAACACCTTCATTGCGGCCTATCGGCATACAAAAAAGAGCGGTGAGTTTGAAATTCATAAGGAATATGTCAATACACCAAACTTAGACAACCGTACAGTAATCATTGTAGACCCCATGCTGGCCACAGGAAAGAGCCTTGTTTTATGCTGTAAGGATCTACTGGCCGAATATGACATCAAGGAATTACACATTGTTGCGGCCATTGCATCCGAAGAAGGACTAAACCACGTTCAGGCTTTTGTACCCACGGCGCATATTTGGGTTGGCGACGTCGACCATGAACTGACCTCAAAAGCCTATATTGTACCTGGGCTCGGTGATGCCGGAGACCTGGCCTATGGTGTAAAACACCATTAATGTGGATAAATTATTTAAAACTAAATTAACACTTAGCTCATTGAAATTCAGTAAATTTATGTCAATGATGAAGTTTAATTTTTTTATATCTAATTTATATCGCTATGAGATGGCAAAAATACAATGGCGAATCCATTCGCTCCACGATTTTCGATGCTGTTGAAGAAGTCATTAAACGAGAAGATGCCCTAGGGAATAAGCTCAAGGTTTATATCGGCACCGATTCCCAAGTCAAGAGAGGCATCATCGACTTCGCAACAGTCATCGTCTTTCTCCGGGAACATAAAGGTGGATTTATGTTTATCCAACGGGACAAAAGGCACCACCGAATGAGCATTAAAGAAAGGATGCTACTCGAAGTCCAAAAATCCATCGATATAGCCTATCAACTCTGCCCCCTCCTCGAAAAACACAAAGTAGACCTCGAAGTCCACGCCGACATCAACACCAATCCAAATTTCCAGTCAAATGTTGCCCTGAAAGAAGCCATGGGCTATATTATGGGTATGGGATTTGTTTTTAAGGCCAAGCCCGAGTCTTTTGCCAGTACCAATTGTGCTAATAAACAGGTTCAATAATTGACTATAAGGCAGACTTTGTATATTTAGGGTGTAATTTTTAATACACCACATGCATGATTTTTTTCAGCAGATTGCACGTCAATTTGCCCAGACCTCTTGGCTCGAATGGTTAGGTACCCTGACAGGCTTTCTTTGTGTCTATTTGGCCGCTAAGCAAAATATATGGAACTGGCCGATTAGTATCATCAGCGTGGCGTCCTATGCTATTCTATTTTATGATGCCAAACTATATGGAGATACTGTACTGCAATTCTACTTTCTGTCTACTGCTGTTTATGGCTGGTATTACTGGATAAAACGAAAAGAAGAGAAAAAGAAACCCATCGTCAAAGCCAGCAAGGGGCAGTTGCTCCTTTGCCTCCTGGCAATCCTCGTCCTGACACTGTCAATAGGTTATCTCCTCGATAGCAAGACAAATTCCGATGTTCCTTATATTGACGCTTTCTGCACGTCCGTAAGTTTTGTTGCTCAATTTCTGATGACACGCAAAGTGCTCCAAAACTGGCTCTTATGGGTATTTGTGGATATTTGTTATATCCCGCTCTATATACACAAAGACCTTATGCTGACCGCAGTACTCTACCTTGTTTTCACACTCATCGCTTGGAATGGCTATCGCGATTGGCAGAAAACCTATAAAAATTTTGCGTAATATTGCCTATCAAAACGATCGATGTGGGAAAAGATTTCATAAAAATTGCCGTTGTTGGCCCCGAGTCCACCGGAAAATCAACGATGGCACAATTTCTTGCCAAGGAATTTCAGACGGTATGCGTGCCCGAATATTCACGTTATTATTGTCAAAGCCTCAACAATAAATATACCTTACAGGACGAAGTCAATATGTTTTATGGACAGGTCGCTTTGGAGGAAGCGCTGGTCCCTTTAGCACAAGGACAGCTCCTCATCTGTGACACGACCTTCCTTACGGTCAAAATTTGGTCAGATCATCTTTTCGGTCATACACCACAGGAAGTCACCGATAAAATTCAAAAACATGTTTACGATCTCTATCTGCTGATGGATATCGATCTACCCTGGCAGGACGATCCACTACGGGATTTTCCCGAACAGCGCGAACATTTCATGGAGATCTGGAAAAACGAATTGAACGCCATTAATGCGAATTATCGTCTTGTTTCGGGTCTCGGCGACCAACGTCTTGAAAATGGACTTCATGCTGTAAAAGATTTTCTGACATTGATTTGAGACAAGTGTCTTGACGAAGCAGCCTTTTACAGCTATATTTGTAAGAATAAAGTATAGCTGTTGTTTATGCGGAGTAAGTATACTTGCCCGGCGACAGAAAGCTTTATAAACACAATTAAAATAGAATATTAACATTTTACTTAAGAAATAATGTATCCAGAATATTTAGTAACTCCAATGCGTCAAGAGTTAGTTGATGCGGGATTCGAAGAATTAAAAACACCTGAAGCAGTTGATCAGGCTATCGCATCAGAAGGAACTGTTTTTGTGGTTGTAAACTCTGTTTGTGGTTGCGCTGCCGCAAATGCACGTCCAGCCGCAAAAGCTGCTGTAAAAAACGAAAAACACCCAGCCAAATTGGTGACTGTTTTCGCAGGTATGGAAACTGATGCAGTAAACACTGCACGTAACTACATGTTGCCTTACCCTCCATCTTCACCAGCAATGGCTTTATTTAAAGACGGGAAATTGGTACACATGATTGAAAGACATATGATTGAAGGTCGCCCGGCACAAATGATTGCTGACAATTTAGTTGCAGCATTTGACGAGTACTGTTAATCACGTATTTTGATTTTTGAATTAAAAAGGCTGTCCAAGTTATTTGGATAGCCTTTTTTGTCTATTGGATAATTCGTATTTTCCTTACTTTTCCTGCACGTCCCCTTTCAAAACTTTACAGATGGTCTCCTGTCCGAACATTAAGCGGCAACTCAGCATAGGCGCCTCACGTAAAGCAATTCGATCAGCTAAAGCAATTCGATCAGCCAAAACCTCAAGTCCGCATATCCAGCAGACCTAGCCCCAAGTCTAGTTTCAGTTTATTAAAAGCTTTTTCCTATTTTTAGGTTATGAAAACCTTCCCAATAATCATTTTTTTATTCTGCTTGACGATCATATCATGTTCACCGCAAACGAAAGTGGACCTTATTGTTTATCATGCGCAAGTATATACTGTAGATTCGGCTTTTAGTACAGCACATGCTTTTGCTGTCAAAGATGGTAAGTTTATTGCCATTGGTTCCGATGAAGAAATACAGCGAAAGTACAAAGCAATAGAAAAAATTGACGCACAGGGGAAGGCCATTTATCCGGGATTCTACGATGCCCATGCGCATTTATTTGACGAAGCCGAACTAATGGATCAAGTCGACCTAAACGGCGCCGATTCTTTCGAGGAGGTTATTCAACGTGTCAAAAACTACCAACAAAAAAATCCGCACAAAACTTGGCTGATCGGTGGTGGCTGGGACCAAAATCGCTGGAAAGATAAAACTTTCCCAACCAAGGATCTACTCGACAAAGCTTTCCCGGATATCCCCGTCTACCTTATGCGTGTAGATTATCATGCGGCGGTTGCGAACTCCAAAGCACTCGAATGGGCAAAATTAACAAGTATCCCCATCATTCGCGGCGGTGTGGTCGGCGGGACTAATAATACTCCCAATGGTCTCTTGATCGACAATGCAATGGATCTTGTCAATAAGACAATTCCGGTTCCGAGTGAAAAAGAATATTTAAGAATGCTCAAGCGGACGCAAGACTCCCTCCTTTCCGTCGGTCTTACCTCCATTGTAGACGCAGGTTTATCAAAAGAAAGGCTCGATCTCCTAAAAAAATACTATAGGGAAGGGCAGTTGAAAATTAGAGATTATGCCATGATCCTAGGCAATCCTCAAAATATAAAGCCATTTATCGATCAGGGTTTCTATGAAACAGACCGTTTCGAGATCAAAGGATTTAAACTGCTCGCCGATGGCGCATTGGGATCCCGTGGTGCATGCCTCCTCGCGCATTACCATGATGCCCCCACCCACGGCTTTCTCCTCCATAGCCCTCAAGAATACGAAGCAATGATCAAACAGATTGCCGAAAGTAAGTTTCAGGCAAATACCCATGCGATAGGCGATTCGGCCAATCGTATTATATTGGATATTTATGGCAAATACCTCCATAATAATGGCGATCGTAGATGGCGAATCGAGCACGCCCAAATTATATCGCCTGCAGATTTTGATAAGTTTCGAAAGTATCAAATCATACCATCTGTACAACCCACACATGCAACCTCCGATATGTACTGGGCCAAAGATCGACTCGGTGAAGAACGTATGAAAGGCGCTTACGCTTATAAGCATCTGTTGGAAGAATATGGAAAACTCGCTTTGGGGAGTGATTTTCCGGTCGAACATTTCAATCCCTTATATGGTTTCCACGCGGCAGTAGCCCGCGTTGACAAAAAAGGATATCCTAGCCACGGATTTCAGATGCAAGATGCGATAAGCCGTGAAGACGCTTTGAAAGGAATGACAATCTGGGCGGCATACTCCTGTTTTCAGGAGAAAAAAAGAGGAAGTATCGAAGTAGGAAAAGATGCCGATTTTGTTATCCTCGAAAAGGATATCTTGAAAATTCCGAATGAGCAACTGCGAAATGTAAAAACAGCACAGACAGTAATTGCAGGTGAGACCGTGTTTAAAAGATAACAATAGCTCATATGCCTAAACATGTCCACTAAACTTATATCGCTGACAAAGCGAAATAGTTAACAAAAAAATCGCTAACAAATCAAACATTTCTTCACCTGTAGCAACCTCCTCTAGGGAGGATTACGAGGAAAAGTTTGGATAAATTTTTATGATTACGAATATTTCGTATATTTACGATATAAGCATATATTTATGAAATATTCATTATCACTCCTATTATCCTTAGCGACGCAGCTGTTATTTGCACAAGAGCGTACTCCAGCAATCGCTAAAGTACATTACGAATTCAAGCATGTAAATGATAGCACCCAACGGGATCAATTTATACGCGATGAAACAGTCGTTTACCTGAATCAACAGGCCAGCTACTACACTTCATATTCATCCAGGCGCATGCAAGATGAGGTCAAAAAACAAATGGAGGGCCCCAGTTTCGACGGTACACTAAACATTACTACTCGTTCGACACCATCGAGCTCCTCCTATTTATTAGACGCCAATCAAAACAAAATGACCGAAGTGGTCAGCGTTGCCAGTGACAATTTTGCCATTCCACAGGTTTACCCTATTCAAGATTGGGAAATACTGGGTGACCGCAAAGAAATTGGTGGCTACAATTGCCAGAACGCAAAAACAACATTCAAAGGCCGGACCTATATCGCCTGGTTTACAACCGAACTGCCGTTTTCCTATGGTCCGTGGAAACTTCATGGCCTTCCTGGCCTAATTCTGGATGCTCGTGACACAAAAAATGAAGTGATTTTTGCTTACGCCGGATTCGACAAAATTGAGGATGGCAAAACATCGGTGGCCCTGCCGCAAAACGCCATTGTAAGTACTGCAGAAGAGGTAAAAAAAGTTCAGGAAGCCTTTAAGGCCAATCCACAAGCTTATATGCAAGCCCAATCGGGAAAAAACAGAACCATCAGTGTAGGTTCATCGGGAAATATGGTTGCAGTTAGATCCAGTTCCGGCTCCGGAGGAGGCTCCCCTGCTGGTGCTTTGGATCCGTCAAAAATAAAGAGTTTCAATATTTCAAGAGACGATAAATACAAACCTTCAAAAGTTACCAACAATCCGATAGAGCTGACGCCTTAATGAAAGTATTTTTATGTTTATTTATATTCGTTTTGCTTGGGCAAATAACCTTTGCCCAGCAAACGATTAGTGGAACGGTCCAAGTGGATAAGACACAACATCCCTTACCCTTTGCCAGTGTCAACATCCTTTCAGACAACAAAATCATCGCTTTCAAACCGACAGATAAAGAAGGGCGTTTTACAATTACATTACCAAAGGACTATGCAAGCCTCTACCTGCAGATCAATCATCTTACTTACGAAAAATTTGAACTCAAACTTGGCACGCAGACATCGAATCTTCGGATCGCCCTCGTACCAAAAACCAATCTACTACAAGATGTCATTGTAAAGAGCAAACCTAAAGTAAGCCGTTCAAATGATACGATCTCTTACGACGTCGGATCTTTTGCCAAAGAAGAGGATCGAAATATAGGCGACGTAATTAAACGTCTTCCGGGTATGGAAGTTACTGAATCGGGTCTTATTAAATACCAGGACAAAACCGTTTCTAAACTTTACATTGACGGTGATGATCTATTGGAAAACCGCTATGGTGTAGGTACACGGACAATCTCGCATAAAATGGTAAAAGACATTCAGGTACTCGACAATCACGAACATTATAAAGTTCTTAAAAATAAACGGTTTACAGAAGACGTCGCCATAAATCTCGTTATCAAAGAGGAAGCAAAACTAAAACTCACTGGGCAGGCCAAAATTGGCGTCGGCACGCCCAATCTCTATGATCCTGAATTGAACTCAATCCTATTCAACAAAAAAGTTAAGATGTTGAATGTCCTCAGCGGTAATAATACCGGCAATGATCTTTCCGGAGATATCATCGGCGCCAATCAGTCCTCTTTACTGGCCAAGTTTGGCAGCTCGCCCATCAACAATCTCCTGGCGACGAGCACAACAGGCAGTCCAAATATTCCTAAAAACAACTATTATTTCAACAATACAGGTTCGCTTAAAACCAATAATCTATATAACCTTAAGAATCACTGGCAGCTAAAATCAAATATTCAGGTTTTATACGACAACGATAGGCAAAATAATGCCTCAAGCACACAATACCTGCTCGATGATGGCGACGTCTATTTTAATGAGCAAAATCAGCTGAAAACAGCGCGATGGCTTGGCGCAGCCAGACTTTCGGCATCCACCAATACGGAAAAGAAATATGCGAGTAATGCCTTGTCATTTGAGTATGAAAAAAAAGATATAACAGCATTGTTGGCAAACTCCTCAGGCCAGATCGAGCAGTTCCAAAAACACCACATCAAGGGATTCAGCAACTTGTTTAGCTATATACCCCAACTTAAAAACAACGACATTATTGCAATCAACTGGTCTTTAAATTATGGTAATAAACCACAGACTTTACAGATCTATCCCGGTGTTTTTCCAGAAATACTCAACGATAGCATTCCCTATAAAAGTAGCCGCCAGCAAATTGAAGTTCCTTCCTTTTTTACGGAGGTCAGTACAGGTTATCGTTTCAATAAAGGCAGAATCAAGCAATACTATCAAATTGGCTTCGATACAGATCGCCAACACTTCAACTCGCTCCTTACAATAGCGGATAATGATCAACATATTCGAACTTTGGGCGATAATACCCGTAATGATCTGCATTGGAGCAGGTCCCAAGCATTTATTACTCCTCAATATTCCTGGAAAACAAGTCGGTTTGAAACCCAGCTCGACATCCCGGTCACCTATTTATTTACGCATTATGAAGATGTCAGTCATCAGCTGTCCACTTCCAAAAATTCTGTGCTGATCAATCCTAATTTAAAAGCGAGATGGCAGGTTTCTCAAGAAGACTATCTTCAATTTAACTATCAATTTGCGCAGGACATTGGCAACATAGAAGATATATACCGCGGTGCGGTATTACGGAACTATAGAATGCTCAGCCAAAATAATGCAGCGCTAAATGAATCCAAAAAACATACATTTAATCTCAATTATAATTTAGCCCGTACCCTAAAAGTATTATTTGCAAATGCTGGTATTAGCTATTCAAGATCGCTTTCCAACACGATATTATCTTCCGTTATAAAAAACAACATCACCGAAAATATCTTGGTCAATATGGATAACCTGCAGGAGCGCTGGTCTTCTCAGATCGGGTTCGACAAATACATTTTCCCCCTGGCAAGTACCCTAAAACTAAAAGGAAGCATTTCTCACTTCAAATACAATCAATTGTTAAACAATGCCCTAGTCCCTATTCGAAGTATGAGCTATCTATTTCAACCCAGTATAGAAGCTAAAGTCTTTAAATCTTATAACATTTCCTATTCAGGACTATTCAATTGGAGCAGGAGTAAACAACAGGGGCTGGACAATACGATCCAAAATAAAACCACCACAATGATGCATAATATAGGTTTTCCGACCAGCCCCTTCAAAAACGGCTTTATGCGGCTAAACCTGCGCAATCTTGCCACCTTTCAAACAAACATGAAGAATGCAAGTTATACCTTCATAGACTTTTTTACGCGCTACAAGGTCAACAAGTGGAAAATGGACTTCGAATTGGAAATGAATAATTTGGCCAATATCAAAAACTATCGTACTTATCTGATGACGGCCAATATGATTTCCGAGAATGAATTTGAACTTCGCGGAAGAACAATTTTACTCCGCACAGTTTTTAACCTTTAAAGCATCAGACCACATCGGAAAGAAACAATTGCGTTGGGTTATTAAAAAAAGAAGCCTGAGCAAAAAAATCACTCAGGCTTCTTTTTATATCTTGCGAAAAAGTATTCTTCGTTAAAAAACTTTAGAACTGTTTTCTATTGCATATCGAATAGATGTTTCTCAGCATGATAAGAAGAACGAACCAACGGTCCAGACTCCACATACTTGAATCCCATTTCTAAACCAATTTTCTGATATTTCTCAAACTGTGCAGGTGTAATCCATTCGATTACAGGATGGTGAGCTTTCGTAGGCTGTAAATATTGACCTAATGTCAAAATATGCACCCCGACGTTATATAAATCTTGCATTGCCTCGATAACATCTTCCTCAGTTTCACCTAAGCCAAGCATAATTCCTGATTTTGTACGGAGTCCCGCTTCAGAAATGCGACGTAGGCACTCGAGTGAACGATCGTATTTAGCCTGAACGCGAACTTCTCTTGTCAAACGACGGACAGTTTCGAGGTTGTGCGAAACAACTTCGGGACGTACTGCGATCACGCGGTCCAAATTATCCCATTGTCCTTTAAAATCTGGCAAAAGTGTTTCTAAGGTTGTTTCTGGGCTTTCTCTACGGATTGCGTTGATTGTCTCCGCCCATATTATCGAACCACCATCTTTTAGGTCATCACGATCCACCGAAGTGATCACACAGTGTTTTACCTGCATTAACTTGACAGAATTGGCGACACGATTGGGTTCATCCAAATCAACCGCCAGAGGACGACCGGTTGCTACCGCACAAAATGAACAAGAACGCGTACAGATATTTCCCAAAATCATGAAGGTTGCCGTTCCAGCGCCCCAACATTCGCCCATATTCGGGCAATTTCCACTCTCACAAATTGTATGTAATTTATGCTCGTCTACAAGACTTCTGACATGTCTATACTCTTTACCAACAGGCAATTTGACACGCAACCAATCAGGCTTGCGTTGTGCAGGAGTTGCCGGAATAACTGGAAGTTCAATCATACAACAAAGTTAAGGATTAAAAATGTAATTTCTACCCGTCAATTTGTTGGTTTTATATCATAAAAAATGACCGATTGCCACCAATAATAGAATTATGAAACAAAAATTAGGATATTTGTGTTGATTATCATTAATCTAATAACAAAACTATGCGACTGAGCCGATCTTTATCCATGTTGTTACTTGGGGGTGCAACCATCTTTACTGCACATGCCCAAACCAACTTTGACATTATACCCAAACCTTCGAAAATCATATTGGCTACGGGAACATACGCTATCCCTACACATCTTCAGGTAATTGTTTCAGATGAATTTCAGGAGGCGACACAACTACTTACTGAACACCCAGCTATCAAAAGCCTAGCTGTCGAAGTACTCAAGAAAAATAAAAAAGGTCCAAAAGAAGGCTTTCGCATTATTAAAGCAGTTGATGCAGATAACCTTAGCAAGAACGCCTATTCCATCCAAATCGATGAAAAAGGCCTGCTACTCAGGGCCTGGACTGTACCCCAGGTTATCAATGGGATTTACACACTGGTTCAATTGGGCTATCTACAAGCTGATCCAAGTAAAATAGCCTATGCGACTATAGTCGATGAGCCACGATTTGCCTACCGTGGCTTACACCTGGATGTATCGCGCCATTTTATGCCGCTATCTTTTGTAAAAAAGTATATCGACATTATGGCCATCTATAAATTCAACAATTTTCATTGGCATTTAACCGACGGAGCGGGGTGGCGATTGGAGATTAAGAAATACCCCGAGTTAACACAAAAGGCGGCCTGGCGTACACATACGGGCTGGAAAGATTGGTGGAACAATGGTCGTCAGTATGTAGAAAAAGGTAAGCCAAATGCCAGCGGTGGATTCTATACGCAGGAAGAAGCACGCGAATTGGTCGACTATGCAGCCCGTAAAGGGATCAATGTTATTCCTGAGATAGAAATGCCCGGACATTCGGAAGAAGTATTAGCCGTATACCCCGAACTCTCTTGCTCCGGAAAGCCCTATAGTCAGGGAGAATTCTGTATCGGCAATGAAAAAACCTTTGAATTTCTAAAAAATGTTTTGGATGAAGTCCTCACGATATTCCCTTCCCAGTACATTCATATCGGCGGTGATGAAGCTGAGAAAAAGCATTGGGAAACCTGCCCAAAAGATCAGGCGCTCATGCAAAAAGAAGGATTAAAATCTGTCGACGAACTGCAGAGCTATGCTATCAAACAAATGGATCTATACCTGCAATCCAAGGGTAGAAAGCTGATCGGTTGGGACGAAATCCTTCAAGGGGGGCTCACCGAAGGAGCTACTGTCATGAGCTGGCGCGGTGAAGATGGTGGCATAAAGGCCGCAAATGCAGGCCATGATGTCATCATGACTCCTGGTTCACACCTCTATTTTGATTCTTATCAGACAGACCCTCGGACACAGCCTGAAGCCATCGGGGGTTATCTGACACTTGATAAGGTTTATTCGTATGATCCTATTCCAGCCGCCATACAAGGGGACAAAACCAAGCATATCCTCGGCGCACAGACGAATATATGGACAGAATATGTACCTACCACCGAACACCTCGAATATATGGTGTTCCCACGTGCGCTGGCTTTGGCGGAGGTCAATTGGACGAATAAAGACGGGAAAAGCTGGACGGATTTTCAGCGAAGACTGCAATCACATTATAAGCTTTTACAAGATCTAAACGTCAATTATTATCGTCCTTCCTTTAATGTCGCTTATACTGCAACATACAATGCCGCTAAAAACAATAATAAAATTACGCTGACAACGGAGCAACTAAAAACAGATCAGATCCGATATACCATTGATAGCAGTGAGCCTACAATCTTGTCTACGCCATATACTGGACCATTTGAACTCAGCTCAACAGGTCATATCAATGCCGCTTATTTTCAAGATTCTATCAAAATCGGACCAACCCTATCCTTTGATATTGACATTCATCGTGCTATTGGAAAAAAAGTAACGTACAACACAGCATGGTCGGGATATCCAGCACAAAAAGATTCTACCTTAACAAACGGAATCATGGGCGGTCTTTCCTATCACGATGGTCAATGGCAAGGATTCACCAGTCCGATTGATGTTGTCGTGGATATGGAACGCAGGGAAGAAATACACCAAGTAGCCATGAATTTTATGCAGATGATCGGACCCGGCGTTTATATGCCTGGAGAAATGGAAGTCCTGCTTTCGGATAATGGCCGTACCTTCAGATCTGTAGGAACGATCAAAAATGACATATCCGATAAAGAATCCAAGTTGACGTTCAAAAGGTTTGAACTCAAACTTGACAAAGCCCAACAGGCTCGTTATATAAAAATCAAAGCCAGCAATCCAAAAAAAGGCTACTTGTTTACGGACGAAATCATCGTTTATTAAACAAATCAGTCCCATTATTGCCTAAGAGTTGGAAAACATACCGCTTATGTTTTCCAACTCGTTTTTGTTTTTTCAGGGCCACTTTTCTAAAAAACTACATTTTTTTTTGAAATATTCTTAAAATAAATAGTTAATTTTCAAAATTTAAAATGTAACTTTGCACTCCGACAAAGCAGTCGGAATGACCCTTCCCCATGAGCTACTTTTGATTGTCTTTGCTCAGATTTACAATAGGAAATTTAATTTTTTGAACTAGATATAATGCCAAGAAACACTTCCATTAAGTCGGTTTTAATCATCGGATCAGGTCCCATCGTTATCGGTCAAGCTTGTGAATTTGATTATTCTGGATCTCAAGCATCCCTTTCATTGAAAGAAGAAGGTATTGAAGTATCCATCATCAACTCAAACCCTGCAACAATCATGACGGACAAAGTTGTTGCAGACAATGTCTACTTACTTCCATTAACATGCGAAAGTATTGAAGAAATTTTGCAAAAACACAACATTGACGCTGTACTTCCTACCATGGGTGGCCAGACAGCTTTGAACTTATGTATCGAAGCTTCTAACCTAGGTCTTTGGGAAAAATACAACGTAAAAGTTATCGGTGTTGATGTTGCTGCCATTGAAAAAACTGAAAACCGTGAAGAATTCCGTCAATTAATGGTTGATATCGGTGTGGGCGTTGCAACATCCAAAATTGCAAACTCATTCCTTGAAGGTAAAGAAGCGGCACAAGAAATTGGCTATCCGCTTGTTATACGTCCATCTTATACTCTTGCAGGTACAGGAGGTGGATTTGTTCACAGAAAAGAAGATTTTGATGCGGCCTTAAATAGAGGTTTACACGCTTCACCAACACACGAAGTTTTGGTAGAGCAAGCGGTATTGGGCTGGAAAGAATTTGAGTTGGAATTACTTCGTGATACCAACGACAATGTTATCATCATCTGTACCATTGAAAACTTTGATCCAATGGGTATCCACACTGGAGACTCAATCACTGTTGCACCAGGCATGACATTGTCAGACAAATGTTATCAAGATATGCGTAATCAGGCTATTCTGATGATGCGTTCAATTGGTACATTTGCAGGTGGTTGTAACGTTCAGTTCTCTGTAAACCCGGAAAACGAAGAAATTATTGCCATCGAAATCAATCCACGTGTATCACGCTCTTCGGCTTTAGCATCGAAAGCAACGGGTTATCCAATTGCGAAGATTGCAGCTAAATTGGCGATTGGTTACAACTTGGATGAATTGCAAAATCAGATCACAAAGACAACATCCGCATATTTTGAACCAACATTGGACTATGTGATCGTTAAGATCCCTCGTTTCAACTTCGATAAATTCAAAGGAGCAAACAAGGAATTAGGTCTACAGATGAAAGCAGTAGGTGAAGTAATGGCAATCGGCCGTACATTTATCGAAGCTTTACAAAAAGCATGTCAATCATTGGAGACTGGCCGCGCTGGTTTAGGTGCTGACGGTCGTCAATGGAGAAACCTTGACGAAATCATGGATAGTTTGGAACATCCAAGTGGTGACCGTTTATTCCATATCAAAGATGCTTTCGAATTAGGCGTTCCTTTGGAATCTATCCGTAAGGCAACACGTATCGACAAATGGTTCTTAGTACAGATCCAAGAGTTGGTACACCTTGAGCAAGAATTACGTCGTTATCAATTGAATAATATTCCACGCGATTTCTTCATGACCTTAAAACAAAAAGGTTATTCAGATGTACAAATCGCATGGTTACTAGGAAATGTAACAGAGGATCAAGTTTACGATCGTCGTAAGGAGCTAGGTATCAACCGGGTTTACAAAATGGTCGATACTTGTGCTGCAGAATTCCCTGCACAAACACCATACTACTATTCGACATTCGAAGAAGAAAACGAATCGATCTCTTCAGACAGAAAGAAAATCATCGTTTTAGGTTCAGGTCCTAACCGTATCGGTCAGGGTATCGAGTTCGATTACTCGTGTGTACACGGTTTATTGGCAGCTAAAGAATCTGGTTACGAAGCGATTATGGTTAACTGTAACCCAGAGACTGTGTCGACAGACTTCAATATGGCTGACAAATTATACTTCGAGCCCGTATTCTGGGAGCATGTACGTGAGATCATCGAATTAGAAAAACCAGAAGGTGTTATCGTTCAGTTGGGTGGACAAACGGCTCTTAAAATGGCTGAGCGTCTAGAGCAACTTGGCGTAAAAATCATCGGTACTTCATTTGAGAATATGGACTTGGCAGAAGACCGTGGCCGTTTCTCCGATCTATTGAAAGAATTGGAAATTCCATATCCAAGATACGGTGTAGCAACTTCAGCAGAAGAAGCATTACAAGTTGCAAACGAAGTTGGATATCCAGTATTGGTTCGTCCTTCTTACGTATTGGGTGGACAAGGCATGAGCATTGTTATCAACGATGAAGATTTAGAAAAAGCTGTTGTCAACTTGTTGAAAAACCTTCCTGGAAACCATATCCTGATCGACCACTTCTTGGATCGTGCAGAAGAAGCTGAATCAGATTCAATCTGTGATGGTGAAGATGTACACATCATTGGTATGATGGAACATATTGAACCTGCTGGTATCCACTCAGGAGACTCTTCAGCTGTGTTGCCTCCATTTGGCCTATCACAAGCTGTTCAGGATAAAATGGAAGAATACTCCATTAAATTAGCAAAAGCATTGAACGTAAGAGGTCTATTAAACATTCAGTTTGCTGTAAAAGGTGAAAATGTATATGTTATCGAGGCTAATCCACGTGCATCACGTACGGTTCCTTTCATCGCTAAAGCTTATGATGTTCCTTACATCAATATTGCAACTAAAGTCATGTTGGGTGTTAATAAATTGAAAGACTTTACGATCGAACGTAAACTGAAAGGATACGCGATTAAAGAACCTGTATTCTCTTTCAATAAATTCCCTGAAGTAGACAAGCAATTAGGCCCTGAGATGAAATCAACTGGTGAAGCAATTCGCTTTATCAAAGATCTTCAAGATCCTTATTTCAGAGAATTGTACAATCAAAAATCAATGTTTTTGAATGCACAATAAGACATATCAATAAAATAGAAAAGGCTTGCATTTGCAAGCCTTTTCTATTTTATATCTTTTACACAGCGGAACCCAACATTATTTGTAGGACTGTTGACCTCCCCTTTTCCTCTGCTTCCGGCTTTATACCTTTCGCAATATTGATCATTGCAAAGAAATGACCCGCCCCGCTGAACGCGTTTTTCAAGATTTGGTTCCTGCGGATCATAAGAATCTTGTGGTCCTTTGGGGTTAGCAGTTGTACTATGCTGATAATAATCGGGTCTATAAAAATCAGCACACCATTCCCACACATTCCCTTCCATATCGTACAGTCCCAACGCATTTGCCTGAAATGATTTTACAGGCGCAGTCCCCTCAAAGCCATCTTCCTTTGAATCTTGTACAGGAAACTTTCCCTGGTAAATATTGGCGGTCCATTTACCATTAGGCTTCAAGTCTTTGCCCCAATAATACAAGTCATCGTTTGCATCTTTACGTCCTCTAGCCGCATATTCCCATTCCGCTTCTGTAGGTAATCGTTTGCCTGCCCATTTCGCGTAAGCTGCAGCATCTTCATAGGCAACCTGAACAACCGGATAATTCATTTTATCCTTTATCGAGCTATTCGGTCCCTCGGGATGTTGCCAGTTTGCACCGGGGACATACTCCCACCACATCAGGTAATTATTTAAGGAATTGAGTTCTTTGGGTTTAGAAAACACAGCCGATCCCGGGACTAACATCTTGGGATCTACCCCTGGAAAGTCTTTCGGATCCAGTTCCCGTTCAGCTACTGTAACGTAGCCCGTCTCCTTTACAAACTGCGCAAACTGTGCATTTGTGACCTCATGTTCGTCCATATAAAATGAATTCAGTTGCACCTGATGTAAAGGCTTACTATCTTCAAAATTCGAACTTCCCATCAAAAATTTGCCCCCTTCGACTAATATCATCTTGTCTGTAGTCTTACTTTTTAACTGAGCAATTTGGGATTTTATCATACCTGCGCGCGTAGGTATATTTTCCCCGACACAACAGGAAAGTGTATCCTTGGTGGAAAATAACGATAAACAGGTCATTAGAGTCAGATTGAATAACATAATTAAAGATAAACATAAAAGGGGCACAATAAAAAGTTCCCCTTCAATAAGTCATTTTATATAAGCGGACTATACGCCCAATTGTATATTTTCTTTTTTCGCTGATCTAGCACGAATAGGCGTATTTCCACCGCCTTTTAACGTGATTTCTACCGGCGTATTATTTTTCCATGCACCCTTTGTGAAATCCGGTACATCAACTGTTTTACAGTTCTTTTCTACAGATTCGAAACTCAATGGCACGATACAGCTCCATGAAGCAGCATCATAGACATCCTGGTCCAAAGGTAATCCGTTGCGCAAACAGTCAATCAGACGCCAGTCCATCATAAAATCCATGCCACCGTGTCCACCAACCTGTTTTGCCTGCTCACCAATATATTTCACCAATTCTGGTGTGTATTTATCGTACAGTTCTTTTAATTTCTGTTCTGTAATGAATTCATGGCCAAAAGCAATATTCTCCGTAGGATACTTTTGTGCAAACCCTTTGGTTCCACTTAGTGTATGTAATCTAGAGTAAGGTCTAGGAGAAGTGACATCATGCTGCAGCATAATCGTTTTTCCTTTTGCGGTGCGGATAAGCGTTGTATTCATATTACCACGGTATTTCTTTCCGACAAATTCCTGGAAAAAAGAATCCTTGGCCGCTAGCGCTTTTGCTTTTTCTCCCATCATAAAATCATTGGAAGACATTGCCACAAGATGATCCATCTTATCCCCTCTATTGATATTTAAGCATTGTGCCACAGGCCCAAGTCCATGAGTAGGGTATAGATTTCCATTTAATTTTATATTTTCTCTCAGGCGCCACATGTTATCATAGCCATTCTTTGCAAAATTAAGATCCAGCAAATCGTGAATATAAGCACCCTCGGCATGGACGAGTTCGCCAAACAAGCCTTGGCGTACCATATTCAATGTCAGCATTTCGAAGAAATCATAACAGCAATTTTCCAACATCATACAATGCTTTTTAGTCGCTTCAGATGTCTTCACGACCTCCCAACAATCTTTGATCGTCAAAGCAATCGGCACTTCACAAGCCACGTGATTACCCGCTTTCATCGCGGCAATACTCATTGGAGTATGATAATCCCAAGGCGTACAAATATAGACCAGATCGAGTTTCTCTTCCTTCAACAAGGATTTCCAGCCATCTTCACCTGAATATGCTTTCGGAGCTGTTAGACCTTTCGATGTAACGATTTTTGTTGCGCGTTCAACCCGATCCGGATGTTTGTCGCAAAGTGCGACAATTTCGCATCCCTCAATGAAGGACAACCGTTCAACAGCACCAGGACCGCGCATGCCCAGTCCAATCACTGCTACTCTGACTTTATCAATTTTTGGAGCTGCATAGCCACACATATTAAACGACTCTGCTGCCGTATTGGCATTGACCAAAGTAGGGAGTGAAACAGCCAGTGATGACAATATTCCGGCCTTTTTTAGAAAATCTCTTCTAGAATCCATAATTTAAAGTTCATATAAATTTAAAGGGACCAATTGGTCCCTCTAAAAAATCACCTATTTTAAAACAAACTAAACAGTCAATAGAAAAATCCTTTTGGATTGGATTTATATTTGGTTCTTATGTAAGAACTTAATCTCTATAACAATAATATAACACTTTTTTCTAAATAAAAAATGAAACTTGAAAGCAATCGTTTGCTTAATCTACACAAACGATTGCTTAATTTTTTATCATCGTTGTTTTTCAATCGATATTCATCAGCCACAAAGTTTTCAATAATGAAATCCCTGATAGGATAAGCCCATTATAATCGGTTACTCTAGCAGGGAATATCGAGCTGCATTTGCTAGCGTTATACAATTGTAACTACACAGAGGTATAGCTGCAGGTATAATGTTATATTACGTTCCTGACTGTAATGTGTACATAAAAAGATCATAGTCATGTTGTTAATGATATTTGCCCATAAAGTTTAATAATAGTATAGAATAGCTGTATAGTGTGTAATTCTGGTAGCTATATCTGTAACCACTACCGGTATACTTCCCAACAGTCGGATAGCATATACAGTATTATAAGTAGCTACTGCAAGACCAATTGATATGCAGCTATAGGATACAGGTAAAAAGTAATAGGATTTGATACGGTCAGTGAAGGCTGTATGAGTGCTGTCCACTGGATTACAATTCCCCTTGGCTACGAGGATGCTCCATATCACCGGAGCACAGTGACAGTTGCAGGATAGCGGCGGTTTCGGAACAGCTGCCGATGGGCAGGGCTCACCGACGGTCCTGTGCTGCGATAACCGATAGGCGGAGGATAGGCAGTGATGGTCAGTGGCCGAAGTGTAATGGCCATGGAAGTACTTAAACGAAAGAAGCCCTTGACTGTTTCCAGCAAGGGCTTCCGTGTAAAAAAAGGCACCGACCTACTCTCCCACCTGTTACGGCAATACCATCGGCTCTGGCGGGCTTGACTGCTCTGTTCGGAATGGGAAGAGGTAGACACCGCCGATATAGGCACCTAAAAATCTTTATTGGCATGATCTATGATTCATATCATGTTTCATGCCAACTGACATATGTATTGAAAGAGGTTCGTTTCCTGTATGTTTCAAAAATTAAAGAGGAAGACAACAGTGTCTGTCTGCTTGAGAAAGCTTCGGGCTATTAGTACCACTTGGCTTTGGTCTCTCAACCTTTACACCTATGGCCTATCAACGTAGTCATCTTCTACGACCCTATAAGGAAGTCTCATCTCGTGGCTAGTTTCGCACTTAGATGCTTTCAGCGCTTATCTATTCCAGACGTAGCTACCCTGCCGTACACCTGGCGGCATAACAGGTTCACCAGAGGTCTGTCCAACCCGGTCCTCTCGTACTAAGGTCAGATCCACTCAAACTTCCAACGCCCACAACAGATAGGGACCGAACTGTCTCGCGACGTTCTGAACCCAGCTCGCGTGCCACTTTAATGGGCGAACAGCCCAACCCTTGGGACCTTCTCCAGCCCCAGGATGTGACGAGCCGACATCGAGGTGCCAAACCTCCCCGTCGATATGAGCTCTTGGGGGAGATCAGCCTGTTATCCCCAGCGTACCTTTTATCCTTTGAGCGATGGCCCTTCCATACAGAACCACCGGATCACTATGTCCGTCTTTCGACCCTGTTCGACTTGTCGGTCTCACAGTCAAGCAAGCTTATGCCATTGCACTCCACGTACGGTTACCAAGCGTACTGAGCTTACCTTTGAAAGCCTCCGTTACCTTTTTGGAGGCGACCACCCCAGTCAAACTACCCACCAAACAATGTCCTCCCCATAGCGAGTTAGAAACCGAATACAGAAAGGGCGGTATTTCAAGGTTGATTCCATGACTCCTGGCGAAGCCACTTCAACATCTCCCGCCTATCCTACACATCCTGTACCCAATCTCAATGTTAAGCTATAGTGAAGGTGCATGGGGTCTTTCCGTCCCGTTGCGGGTAATCGGCGTCTTCACCGATACCACAATTTCACCGAGCTCATGGCTGAGACAGCGCCCAGATCGTTACACCATTCGTGCAGGTCGGAACTTACCCGACAAGGAATTTCGCTACCTTAGGACCGTTATAGTTACGGCCGCCGTTTACTGGGGCTTCGATTCAATGCTTCTCTTGCGATGACATCCCCTCTTAACCTTCCAGCACCGGGCAGGTGTCAGGCCTTATACTTCATCTTGCGATTTTGCAAAGCCATATGTTTTTGTTAAACAGTCGCCTGGGCCTTTTCACTGCGGCTGCTCTTACGAGACAGCGCCCCTTCTCCCGAAGTTACAGGGCCATTTTGCCGAGTTCCTTAGCCATGACTCACTCGAGCACCTTAGGATTCTCTCCTCGACCACCTGTGTCGGTTTGCGGTACGGGTCTTCATAACCTGAAGCTTAGCGGGTTTTCTTGGAAGTCTGTTTACCTGCTCTATCAGCGCCACCGGAGCTTTGCTGTACTATTGGGTTTCAGCAGGGTCGGCGGATTTGCCTACCGTCCCTATACCTACGCCTTTCAACGAACTATTCCGTCAGTTCGCGGCAGTGTCACTACTCCGTCACCACATCGCAGTTATGAAGAGTACTGGAATATTAACCAGTTGTCCATCGGCTTGCCCCCTTCGGGTGCGCCTTAGGTCCCGACTGACCCTGATCCGATTAACGTTGATCAGGAAACCTTGGTCTTTCGGTGGGCGGGTTTCTCACCCGCCTTATCGTTACTTATGCCTACATTTGCTTTTCCATAACCTCCACAGTTCATTGCCAAACTGCTTCTCCGGCGATGGAATGCTCCCCTACCAGATGTACATCTTTCAGTACAAATCCATAGCTTCGGTACCGTTCTTGATGCCCGTTTATTATCCACGCCCGGCCGCTCGACTAGTGAGCTGTTACGCACTCTTTAAATGAATGGCTGCTTCCAAGCCAA
Source organism: Sphingobacterium sp. UGAL515B_05 (assembly GCF_033097525.1). NCBI lineage: Bacteria > Pseudomonadati > Bacteroidota > Sphingobacteriia > Sphingobacteriales > Sphingobacteriaceae > Sphingobacterium > Sphingobacterium sp. UGAL515B_05. The sequence continues at coordinate 1,182,349 of NZ_CP109907.1, forward strand.
CATCCTAGCTGTCTGGGCAACCGGACCTCGTTAGTTCAACTTAGAACGAATTTGGGGACCTTAGCTGATGGTCTGGGTTCTTTCCCTCTCGGCCTTGGACCTTAGCACCCAAAGCCTCACTGCCGGCTATATTTGATAGCATTCGGAGTTCGTCTGGATTTGGTAGGATTTGACTCCCCCGCACCCAATCGGTAGCTCTACCTCTATCAAACTCTACGCCGACGCTGTTCCTAAAAACATTTCGGGGAGTACGAGCTATTTCCCAGTTTGATTGGCCTTTCACCCCTACCCTCAGGTCATCCGGAAACTTTTCAACGTTTATCGGTTCGGTCCTCCATTACATGTTACTGCAACTTCAACCTGCCCAAGGGTAGATCACAAGGTTTCGCGTCTACCTCATCTGACTATGCGCCCTATTAAGACTCGCTTTCGCTTCGGCTGCGTCCCTGAAGGACTTAACCTTGCCAGACAAGAGTAACTCGTAGGCTCATTATGCAAAAGGCACGCTGTCACAGGACCTGCCTGCTCCAACCGCTTGTAAGCACACGGTTTCAGGTTCTTTTCACTCCCCTGTTCGGGGTTCTTTTCACCTTTCCCTCACGGTACTGGTTCACTATCGGTCTCTCAGGAGTATTTAGCCTTACCAGATGGTGCTGGTGGATTCCCACAGGATTTCTCCGGTCCCGCGGTACTCAGGATACCACTATGTCAACATTCTTTACCTGTACGGGGCTCTCACCCTTGTCGCGCAGTTTCCCACCTGCTTCCAGTTCATAGCGCTGTACAATGTCGTGGTCCTACAACCCCGGTCATGCCGTAACATGACCGGTTTGGGCTCTTTCCCGTTCGCTCGCCACTACTTGGGAAATCATTGTTATTTTCTTCTCCTACGCCTACTTAGATGTTTCAGTTCAGCGCGTTCGCGTTTTATACGACTATTCTTCAAATAGTCAGGTTGCCCCATTCGGAAATCTCTGGATCAAGTCGCATTTGCCAATCCCCAAAGCTTATCGCAGCTTATCACGTCCTTCTTCGCCTCTGAGAGCCTAGGCATCCCCCGTGTGCCCTTATTTACTTTCTTCACCGGCATAGCCTTTTGCTACTATGCGGCTGCTTTTGATATATATACCCGTATGCTACGTAAAGATTCGTTCGGCATTCACCGAGGGTCTCCTCTCTACATCGAACACATACACGTATTGTCTCTATACTGTTGTCTTCTCTTGTAATTTTTTTTCTCTTTCAATATGTCAAAGAACTCTTTTTCCGGTATAGATGAAGTATATCGCTATATACTTCCCCGGAGATGTGGAGAATAACGGATTCGAACCGTTGACCCCCTGCGTGCAAGGCAGGTGCTCTAGCCAGCTGAGCTAATTCCCCAAACGTTTTCGTAGTCCCGAGCAGATTTGAACTGCTGACCCCTACATTATCAGTGTAGTGCTCTAACCAACTGAGCTACGGGACTAGCTTATCTTGTTCATCTCTTTCTCTCGGTCCTGCTCCCTTAGGGGCGGGCACTTTCTTCTGATGTTTTTTCTTCTGCAATCATATGTAACGCGACGAGCACCGATCTTCGATACTCTAGAAAGGAGGTATTCCAGCCGCACCTTCCGGTACGGCTACCTTGTTACGACTTAGCCCCAATTATCGGTTTTACCCTAACACGCTCCTTGCGGTAACATGCTTTAGGTACCCCCAACTTTCATGGCTTGACGGGCGGTGTGTACAAGGCCCGGGAACGTATTCACCGCGTCATTGCTGATACGCGATTACTAGCGAATCCAACTTCATGGGGTCGAGTTGCAGACCCCAATCCGAACTGTGAATGGCTTTTAGAGATTAGCATCATATTGCTATGTAGCTGCCCGCTGTACCATCCATTGTAGCACGTGTGTAGCCCCGGACGTAAGGGCCATGATGACTTGACGTCGTCCCCACCTTCCTCTCTGTTTGCACAGGCAGTCTGTTTAGAGTCCCCACCACTACATGCTGGCAACTAAACATAGGGGTTGCGCTCGTTGCGGGACTTAACCCAACACCTCACGGCACGAGCTGACGACAGCCATGCAGCACCTAGTTTCGTGTCCCGAAGGACGAGTGCGTCTCTGCACTCTTCACTAACTTTCAAGCCCGGGTAAGGTTCCTCGCGTATCATCGAATTAAACCACATGCTCCTCCGCTTGTGCGGGCCCCCGTCAATTCCTTTGAGTTTCACCCTTGCGGGCGTACTCCCCAGGTGGATAACTTAACGCTTTCGCTTGGACGCTGGCTGTCTATCGCCAACATCGAGTTATCATCGTTTAGGGCGTGGACTACCAGGGTATCTAATCCTGTTCGATCCCCACGCTTTCGTGCATCAGCGTCAATACCAGCTTAGTGAGCTGCCTTCGCAATCGGAGTTCTAAGACATATCTATGCATTTCACCGCTACTTGTCTTATTCCGCCCACTTCAAATGGATTCAAGCCCATCAGTATCAAAGGCACTGCGATGGTTGAGCCACCGTATTTCACCCCTGACTTAATAGGCCGCCTACGCACCCTTTAAACCCAATAAATCCGGATAACGCTCGGATCCTCCGTATTACCGCGGCTGCTGGCACGGAGTTAGCCGATCCTTATTCTTCCAGTACATTCAGCTAGATACACGTATCTAGGTTTATTCCTGGACAAAAGCAGTTTACAACCCATAGGGCAGTCATCCTGCACGCGGCATGGCTGGTTCAGGCTTCCGCCCATTGACCAATATTCCTTACTGCTGCCTCCCGTAGGAGTCTGGTCCGTGTCTCAGTACCAGTGTGGGGGATTCTCCTCTCAGAGCCCCTAGACATCGTCGCCTTGGTAAGCCGTTACCCTACCAACTAGCTAATGTCACGCGAGCCCATCTCTATCCTATAAATATTTAATCAACTGAACATGCGAACTGTTGATGTTATGCGGTGTTAATCTCTCTTTCGAGAGGCTATCCCCCTGATAGAGGTAGGTTGCTCACGCGTTACGCACCCGTGCGCCACTCTCACCATCTTCGAGCAAGCTCTCCGATGGATCCCGTCCGACTTGCATGTATTAGGCCTGCCGCTAGCGTTCATCCTGAGCCAGGATCAAACTCTCCATTGTAAAATGAAGTTTTTGATTCCAACTATTTATAATAATCAGAATTCTTTTTTTATATCTCTGATCTTGGATCGAATTGAACGAATTACTTGAATTTGTTCATGACTTTCGTTTGTCTACTCGTCACGCTTACATGATTGTGTTTTCTTAAAGAACTCTGTCGCTTCAACTTCCGTATCCGCTTTATTCCGATGGGCATTGCGCCACTCTTTATCGTTTTGTTTTTCCCTTCGTTTCCGTTGGGACTGCAAAGGTAGAAATCTTTTCTGAACTTCCAAAAACTTTTTTAAGTTTTTTTTCTTTCCTCTTTTTTCGATTTCCGCGTTTAAAATAAACTGAACGGGATTTTAGATCCTGCCAGACTTCTCTTAAACCCTTCTTTTTTCATGATTCCCTCTTTCGGGGTAACCGTCCCTCCCTTGCGGAGTGGTGCAAAGATAGGGAGTTTAGGAACAAACTTCCAAGCCTTTTGTTCTTATTTATTTCATTTTTCCTTAACTGCCTGTAACGGTGCACGATTCTTTTTGTAAAACAGGTGATCGGAGGGCTGGAATGGCTGATCCGGCCGCCAGATTGGGCCTTCGGAGAACCTCAGGTTATCCTATAGCGTATGGAGGCAGGCTTCGCACTGGATCTATTACCAATTTCGTCTAACTTTTGTAGTTAATTAATAGGGGTATTACAGGGAGATAACAGGGGGTTAACAGGGGGTTAGCAGGGGTACAACCCCTATTAACCCCCTGTTAAATCGGTGCTATACTGCTATTAATTACAAATCGGTATACAATTTGAACATAAGCAACGTAATAACAGAGATCCGCAACGGTTAATACCATCGATATACATAATAGAGATAGGAGGTGACCGCGAACTGCAACCGCAGCGGAATAGAGGATGGCAGAACTGGCCTAAAGTAGACCTCGATCAATTCTCATTCTGGTGTAGGGTTTACTTAAATACCAATTAAAATCTTGCTTAAAGAAGAACCAAATAAAAGCGAATAAATAGAACACGACATAAATAACCCTATAAGTGTCCCAGCATCCAACCAGAATCGCCATGATATAGGCATTTTTTTATGAAAACGTTAGCCTGCTATCCGTTTTGGAGATTGCTCATATAGCGCGAAAGCATGAGATTAAGAATAAATAAGGCCATACAAACCGAAGGTTTATTTTGGCAATAGCAAAGCCTACACAAACTATACGATGCTTTAGTGAATTTTTATTCACTAAAGCATCGTATAGCTAATCCCCGTGGAAACTGTGGGAGCAAAGAAAATGATCAAGAAAAAGCGTTCAGCCCCGTAATATCTTGTCCTGTGATTAATAAATGAATATCATGTGTCCCTTCATAGGTAACCACAGACTCTAGGTTCATCATATGCCGCATTATTGGAAAGTCACCAACAATCCCCATTCCGCCAAGGATCTGCCTAGATTCACGCGCTATCTGTAGCGCCATATTCACATTGTTCCGTTTTGCCATGGAGATTTGCTGTGGCGTCGCCCGCCCCTCATTTTTGAGCTGCCCTAAACGCCACGACAACAACTGCGCCTTGGTAATTTCTGTCAGAAATTCCGCTAACTTCTTTTGCTGCAATTGAAAACCAGCAATTGGTTTATCAAACTGATGTCGCTCCAACGCGTATTGAACCGCAGTTTCATAACAGTCTATTGCTGCTCCAATCACCCCCCATGAAATTCCATAGCGGGCTGAATTCAAACAGGAAAGCGGTCCACGCATTGAATTTACAGCAGGAAGCACATTTTCCGCAGGGATATAAACATCATGAAAAACCAATTCACCTGTTTTGGAAGCGCGCAACGACCACTTATGCAAGGTCTCGGGAGTTTCAAAACCAGCCATTCCGCGTTCCACAATCACTCCCCTCACCTTTCCGGTCTCATCTCGTGCCCAAACGACAGCAATATCGCAGACAGGCGAATTTGTAATCCACATCTTTGCGCCATTCAATAAAAAACCATCTCCTTTTGCCGTCAATTTCGTTTCCATTCCCCCCGGATCAGATCCATGATTAGGCTCAGTCAGCCCAAAAGAACCGACCAACTCGCCCGATGCTAACCGCGGTAAATATTTACGACGCTGCTCCTCGCTACCATAGGTATAAATCGGAAACATCACCAAAGAGGACTGCACCGATGCCGCCGAACGAATTGCCGAGTCACCGGCTTCCAGTTCCTGCATAATCAAGCCATAAGAAATCTGATCCAATCCCGCCCCGCCATATTCAGCAGGAATATAAGGTCCCAAAGCTCCAATTGCACCCAATTTAGGCATCAACCCCGCAATAGCTCGGTGTTCCTGTGCTGCATCTTCAATGAAAGGCTTGATCTCTGTTTTCACAAAATCACGGACAGACTGCCGTATCAGTTTATGTTCTTCGGACAATAAATCGTCCACCTGGTAATAATCGATATTAATCTGTTTGATCATGATATAGTCTACATTAGCTTATCTAAGATAATGATTATTTTTCACTGAACAATATTCAGAACAAACTTGTCAACAAAAAATTTATTTCATATATTTAAACTATTCCACGAATAAAATAAACCATTATGATAAAATCAGCGCTTAAAACACTTGGAATATCTTCCCTGAATTTAGGATCATCAACTGGACAGCAATGGTTTTCCGAAGGTAAAGAATTCGAATCCATTTCACCTGTCGATGGAAAACTCATCGCAAAAATAAAAGGCAGCAATCGTAAGGACTATGAAGCGGTCATTAAGCAGGCAGGAGATGCTTTTTTACAATGGCGCCTACTACCTGCCCCGAAAAGAGGCGACATCGTTCGTCAATTGGGAGACAAGCTCCGTGAACTCAAACCCATTCTCGGAAAATTAGTTTCCTATGAAATGGGTAAATCTTACCAAGAAGGCATGGGGGAAGTACAAGAGATGATCGATATCTGCGACTTTGCATTAGGCCTATCCCGCCAACTGTATGGTAACACCATCCACTCGGAACGCCCCGGGCACCGTATGTACGACCAATATCACCCTTTGGGCGTTGTAGGTATTATTACAGCATTTAACTTTCCGGTGGCGGTATGGGCATGGAACACCGCCCTCGCCCTGGTCTGCGGCAATACTGTCGTCTGGAAACCCAGCGAAAAAACACCGCTATGTGCCATAGCTTGCCAAAAATTACTTGCAGAAATCCTACACAGCAACGGGCTGCGCGAGGGAATATCCAACCTCATTATGGGCGACAGAGAAGTTGGCGAGTGGCTTTCGGCAGACAACCGCATCGCTTTGATTTCTGCAACAGGATCCACGCGCATGGGAAAAGAAGTCGCCGTCACCGTAGCACAACGCCTCGGTAAAACACTTTTGGAACTCGGTGGAAACAATGCAATCATCGTTACTCCAGACGCAGACTTAAAAATGACCATCATCGGCGCTGTATTTGGTGCCGTGGGTACAGCCGGACAACGCTGTACAAGTACGCGAAGACTTATTATCCATGAGCACATTTATGACAATGTCAAAAAACAACTGACCAAAGCTTATGGTCAGTTAAAAATTGGTGACCCTTTGGACACGAAAAATCATGTAGGACCATTGATCGACAAAGCCGCCGTAAAATCATACTTAAACGCACTGGACAAAATTAAAACACAAGGGGGAAAAATGCTGATCAAGGGAAAGGTACTTGAAGGCAAAGGCTATGAAAGTGGCTGTTATGTGCAGCCTGTCATTGCCGAAGTCGAAAATCATTATGAAATCGTACAGCATGAGACCTTTGCCCCTATTCTTTACTTAATCAAATACAAGGGAGATATCAGTGCGGCCATAGACCTACAAAACAGCGTCGCACAGGGATTGTCTTCTGCCGTTATGACGAACAACCTACGGGAAGCCGAGCTATTTCTGAGTGCTGCTGGCTCTGATTGCGGTATCGCCAACGTCAATATCGGCACATCAGGAGCCGAAATCGGAGGTGCTTTTGGAGGCGAAAAGGAGACTGGCGGAGGTCGGGAATCTGGGTCAGATGCCTGGAAAGCCTATATGCGCCGTCAGACAAATACCATCAATTATACGACTGACCTACCGTTGGCACAAGGTATCAAATTTGATTTATAAACCATTTACACACAAAATTATGAGCAACGTACATGAAAGATTAAGCAAACATATATTGGCCGATGGATTTCCTTTGGTTATGGATATGGAAAAATCCCATGGTTCTTATGTCGTGGATGAAAATGGGGATGAATACCTCGATATGTTCAGTATGTTTGCTTCCATGGCCGTGGGTTACAATCATCCACATTTGGTCAAACAACGTGACTTCTTAGGCAAAATGGCCGTCAATAAGCCAGCCATGTCTGATATTTACCCAAAAGAGTTTGCTGATTTTGTCGACACTTTTGACCGCGTAGCCATACCGAAAGAACTCTCCTATGCCTTTTTCATATCAGGCGGAACACTCGCCGTGGAAAATGCTTTAAAAGCTGCCTTCGACTGGAAAACAAGGCTTAATTTTGCACAGGGAATACAAAAGGAAGCCAGCCAGGTCATTCACTTTAAACAGGCTTTTCATGGCAGATCTGGTTATACCCTGTCCTTAACAAATACACAAGACCCCAGAAAATACCTTTATTTTCCAAAGTTCAACTGGCCACGCATTACCAATCCGAAGTTGAGCTACCCCTTAACAAGCGAACATATCGATCAGACGATTGCTTTGGAGGAAAAGGCTGTCTCTGAAATACACCAAGCCCTTGCCGCCAACCCCAACGATATTGCCTGTATCATTATTGAACCGATACAGGGTGAAGGTGGCGACAACCATTTTCGAAAGGAATTTTTCGTACAGCTTCGTCAAATCTGTGATGAAAATCAGATCCTATTGATTTTTGACGAAGTACAGACCGGATTGGGTATTACGGGGAAAATGTGGGCTTACCAACATTACAACGTAATTCCCGATATCATTGCCTTCGGCAAAAAAGCCCAGGTATGTGGTATACTGGCGAGTAAGGAAAAATTTGATCAGGTGGAACATCATGTCTTTAAAGAATCCAGTCGTATCAATTCAACATTTGGTGGCGATTTTATGGATATGCTCCGCTTTAAATTAATTCTTGAAGTCATAGAACAGGAAAATCTCGTTCAAAATGCAGCAGAAAAAGGGCGCTATCTACAAGATAAGCTCCAGGAACTGCTAGCGAAAAAACCGCAGCTGTCCAATTTACGAGGTGAGGGTTTATTCGTTGCATTGGATTTCGCATCGGAAGCTGCACGCAATGAATTTATCAAAAATACCTATGCAAATAAACTGATTATGTTAGGCTGTGGAGAGAAAAGTATCCGTTTTAGACCGCACCTTAATGTGAGTTATGGGGATATCGATAAAACGATAGCAATTATAGAAAAGAGTATTTCCTAAAAAATAAGCAATGCTAAAAAGCTTCAATGTAGCCTATAGCATTGCTTATTTTTTTTATAAACTATCTACCTCTACATACATTGGGACGGTCAATATCGACCAGTTCTGAAATTCCATACTCATCAAACAGGTCTAAGAGTGCATCTGTACCCTCTTCAAGTTTGTAATCCATCTCTTCTTTATATACAGGGATCATTGCATAAAAATTGATCAGATTACCATCTTTGGTTTTTAACTCCAAAAATTCCTCATCAAAACTTAGCATAGGTGGAAGCAGCAACATACAACCGAAACCTGTATTTGCAATATCCTCGGCTTCCATCCCATTGGGAATGGTATGCCCATATCCCAACCAGGTTTTGTACTCATGTGGAAACCGCGCTAATCTTTTCAAAAAGTAGACCGGCCAATAATTGTTGTCATCCTGAAATTCCTCTTCTCCGATCTTCCAATCTGCGGGCAACACGACCATCAGCTCCGCCCGCTCATAAGTCTCTTTGTTTTCAACTTCATCTGGAACATGCATGGCCAAATCACTCATGCCTGAAGTAACCAATATATGGAATGGATAGTTTGCACTTGGTTTAATCCAATGCACATCGATATGAACAAGTTCGGAGATAATCTCATGGAACACCATATCGGGTTCGGCAATATATTTGGTCAAATGCTCCTCGATTTCATCCAGATAGACACATTGTACCTCCGGAAATAGGCTTTTTGGATCCTTATCATCAGATTGATCTTCATAACGGTAGACCGTAGACCCTCCGGCAGTAATTTCTGTATCTTTTTTTTCGGACGGAGATTCTTCCTCTTCGCCGCTCATAATTTTTTTGACTTTATCCCAAAATGACATATTATCTTATAAAAGGTGAAAACGTTAGCGATTATTTTCTATTCAAATTTATTCAATTACAGCTACTACAGGCTGTCTAAATCTTGTTTTAACTGGTTTTCCTTTGACCTGTCCCGGCATCCATTGCGGCGATCTGCGCATGGCAGACAACACAGCCTTTGCAAACTCGGGACTCACCTTATCGGGATTCTCGATTTCAATATTACAGATCTCCCCGTCTTCACAAACAATAAATTTCAGCATTGCCGTCTGCCGAGATCCATATTTTGCATAGGCCACACTGTCCATTGCCCTGATTGTTCCCGACAAATCCAAGTTATTTTGCAAAAATCTGGACCAGGCCACCACCCCGCCCTTAAAATAGGGAAAATCATCAACGTGCTGTGCAATACTGTCTGCAGGAATATCCCGTTTAGCAATCACTTGTGCACCTGCGGAAGTACACAATACCATAAAAAATAGAATTGAAAAAAAAGTCTTAAATCCCGTTAAATACATAACCTATCCTATCCATAATCGTACCATTTAACGCTTGTATAAGATAATTTATTGCTTTAAATCCTCCGGACTAATTGAGCGGCATAGCAACCTCTGCAATAAACGCCCCTTTTTCATCAACAAGAAAACTGATCGGATGCTCCGGATTTTTAATAATCTCGAATAAAGTCAATCCCCAAGGTTTCCAAAAATTTTCCAAAACTTGGCCATAAGTCTTATTTTGCCAATGATCAAAGATAGGTTTCATCGACATATCTGCTAATGGCATAGGTTCAACATAGACTTTTTGCGGGGTGTTTAGATAGGTATAATCTGGCAGACGGTTAAATAAGTAGGCTGAATAAAAATAGCGGGCACACAATTCTTCAAACTGGATCGGGTGTAATGTTTTGCCCGCAATGACTTTGAGAATATCCTCGTGATAAATATTGTTTGTCGCATTATCTTGAAGACAGGCAACTACAGCAAAGTTCTTCATACGGATCGAGAAGATCAAGGTATTGATTTCATCACGATACATAAATGTATCAGGTGCATTCTCAACAGGTACAACAACCAATGAAAATGGGAATGTATTTTCAAACTCCATCGGTACAACCAGAGACTGTAACATTGCATGTAGATTCGTAAAACGCTGCGCGAGTGCCTGAGAAAAATTCATATCTTCACCAGAAGCTTTTTGCTGCTGAATTCCCGCAAGAATTTCATTAAAAACCACCCCATAGATGATTTTTGTCATCCATTGAAACAATAGTAATGGATCCAACTGTTTGACGGCTTCATAGCCTTGTTCAAACGACTGTTCTACCGCACGCTCCATTTGCTCAATAGCTTCAGCAGCAGCCATGGAACACGGTAGTTTCAACGATTTGTAAGTAACCAGATTCTCATCCAGCATTTTAAAAGGTTTATCTTCCAATTGAAAAGATTTCATCATCCATACAGGAAACACCTGAATGGATTCTTCTTCCGACTGAAGCTTATTCCCTGTTAAAAAACAAATATCTGAATCAAACTGAAATTGTTTGAATGGATTATACAAAGTTGTCGCCATAATGCAGGCAAAGTTAAAACAAATCGAAAAGTCCGCAAGAAAAGCAAATTCTTATTACGATATGGTGACTTGCATCCTTAAACTTATTTTATTTTCAGAAATTATTGAAAATTCAAAAACTTTAAATACCTTTGATATAGGCAATCACAAAAAGGATGGGAAAGCCGATCGGTTCAATAGTCCGATAAAAACAAATTGAGGTATTGGCAAAATAAAAGTACGATGGAATTACAAGAAGCAAAACAACAGTTCATAGACACCTGGGGCGCATTAGGTTCTGAATGGGGGATCAACAAATCTGTTGCTCAGGTTCATGCCCTACTCCTTTCCGCAAGCAATCCCATGTCTACAGATGAGATTATGGAAAAGTTGGTGATTTCCCGCGGGAATGCCAATATGAGTATCCGGCAATTGATCGATTATGGTATTGTCTACAAAAAACATATTGCTGGTGATCGAAAGGAATATTTCGTCGCAGAGAAAGAGGTCTTAAAATGGGCGATGAAAATTGCGGTGATGCGTAAGCAGAAAGAGCTTGACCCCGTTATGGATATTCTAAAGGATATAAGCCGGAATACCGAAAAGGACCAGACAGCAGAAGGCAAAGAGTTCCATAAAACGGTAAAGGACATCCAAAATCTGACGGATCAACTCGAAACAATTGCCAACAAGATTTTCAATACAAGCGGCGGAGATTTATTAATCAAATTGATCAAACTAATGATGTAGCGTCATGAACTTCAATATCCTAGCGTACGCAATCTACGGCCTGCTCACCTGTTATATTATTCTTTGGGTGGGTCGGTTATTCCATAAAAATGGTCGGATTTTCATCCGATCACTTTTTCACCAGGAGGTCAACTTGGCCGATACGACAAATAATTTATTGCTGCTGGGATATTATCTACTCAACATCGGATATGCAATCCTCCAATTTAGTTATTGGCGACAAATTGAATCATTTGATGAAATGATCAGCAGCATTGCCTTTAAAACAGGACGATTACTTTTTGTCCTTGTTGGGTTACATTACTTCAATATGCTCAGTATTTACTTTTTCGCAAAAAGAAAGAATTCATTAACCATTAAACATTAATATCATGGGAAATTTAACAGTTATCGGGTACTTTATCTACTTACCCATTGCAATAGGATTAACCTATTATGTTGCCTACGTGCTTTTTAAAAATAGCATTGTTTACATGAATGATATCTTTGCCGGCAGGCCGGAGGTAGCCCATGCCACGAATAATCTATTTCGCATCGGATTCTACCTCATGAATTTGGGATTTGCACTCTATATACTTGAAATCAGCCTGTACAAGCCGAGCATTCAGGAACTCATTGAGCGTCTGAGTTATAAAATCGGTGGATTTAGCATATATCTTGGTGTAATGCTCTTTCTTAATATGTTTCTCTTCTTTAGAGGCAAACGGATTGCAAAACAACGAAGAAACATGGATACAACCTTCAACGCCTAATAAAAACAGACTGCAAATACACTTGCCATGAATAAAATAGTCATCGCTGGAGGAACAGGTTTTGTTGGACAATATCTTTCCGAGAGATTTCGTACATTAGGCTATCACGTAATCATCATTGGCCGTCGGCCGGGCAATATCCTTTGGACCGATCGATCCGCTATTTCCGATTCACTGGAAAATGCAGCGATGCTAATCAATCTAGCCGGAAAATCTGTCAACTGTCGGTATAACGAAAAAAATAAGGCCGAAATATTTTCTTCACGAACAGCAACGACTACGCTTCTCGGGGAGCTCATAGCAGGCTGTACCAATCCACCAAAGCTATGGCTAAACGCGAGTACCGCCACCATCTATCGTCACGCCGAAGATCGTCCAATGACAGAAAGTTCGGGGGAGATCGGAAGAGGTTTTTCCGTTGATGTTGCAACATTATGGGAAAAGACTTTCTTCGACTTCAAATCGGAAAAGACAAGACAGGTGGCACTTCGGATGGCGATAGTTTTGGGCGCGGATGGAGGGGTTATCCTTCCTTTTAAAAATCTTGTACGTGCCGGACTAGGGGGAATACAGGGAAATGGCCGGCAATATTTTAGCTGGATTCATATTGAAGATCTATTTCAGCTTATTTTGTTCTTAAAAGGCCATGAGGATTTGTATGGTGTCGTCAATTGTGCGGCACCCAACCCGATTATGAATAAGACTTTTATGGCAACTTTTAGACAGGTAATGAACCGCAAAATTGGCCTACCATCTCCAAAATGGCTACTGGAAATAGGTGCGGCTTTAATTGGCACGGAGACAGAGCTGCTTTTAAAAAGCCGTTGGGTATTACCTGAAAGGTTGGAGAACAGTGGATTTACCTTCCAGTTTCCAACAATTTCAACTGCTTTGCAGGATATTCTGCAGCGGGAATAAAAACCGAAAAGATAAATACGTGGGGTAAACCGTTTATCCCACGTTAACCTTGAAATTTTCAAATACAAGCGGCGCAGTGACAATGGCGCCCTCGTTATTTTTTACGCCTTTAAACTCGGAGGTTTTTCCTTTCTCCAGCAGGTTCTTCATCTCTTTTTCGTCCAGAAAGATACCATTTAATGTCCGCCAGATCTTAAAATCACATCCACGGGCATAATGGTCGCACTGGGCCACTTTATCGTAGAGCAAAATCAATCCCTTCTCACATTTCGGACATTTTATCTTCCCTTTTTGTTGAGGTTTAACTTCCTCTTGTACGAGAGAAATCCGCAGTGTCAACAATTCTTTTGTGATTTTGGCCGTATAGTCCTTAATATGTTTCATAAAAACATCGTAAGACACTTTATTGGCCCGCATTTCCTCCAGCTTCTGCTCCCATTTACCGGTCAAGGTTACTTTGGCAATGGAACGATCTTTTACAAGATTGTATACCGCAAGCCCCTTTTCCGTTGGAATCAGTTTTTTCTTGTCGCGCTTAATATAATCACGTTGAAAAAGTGTTTCGATGGTTGCAGCACGCGTAGCAGGTGTACCAAGTCCACAGTCCTTCATGGCCTGACGCATCTCATCATCTTCAATTTCCTTTCCAGAAGTTTCCATGGCCTTTAGTAAAGAAGCTTCCGTATGGATAGGTCTTGCTTTTGTAAAACGTTCGGCAAGCTCGAGGGTCAGAACCTGCAATAATTCCTCGGCTAATAGCCTCGGTAATTGCGCATTTTCATTATCCTGATCGTCATTGTTCTTATCTTCATCAGGCGCTTCGATCTGCTCCGCGGAAAGACGCCAGCCGTATTGCTTGATCACAGTACCTTTGGCGATAAGTTCAACTCCCTGCGCATCAATTGTCACGGTGGTAATATCTTTTATACAAACTTCCGAGAAACTTTCCACCATACGCTTGGCAATCATATTGTAAACGTTCTGTTGCTCTTTGAGCATGGGCCCCGGCTTTTCATCCGTCACCAACAAGGCGTGGTGATCTGTTACCTTTTTGTCATCGACAGAACGTTTGTTCAATTTTGCGCCGATCAGATTTTTTGCAATCGATGCGATGGATTCATCCGCGGTATCTGCTAAATGTTGAAAAAGTGCGCCAATTTCTTCAAAAACATCCTCACCGATGTAACGGGAACCCGTACGCGGATAAGTAATGACCTTCTTTTCGTAAAGTGTTTGTGCAATACTCAGTGTCTGATCTGCCGAATAACCATATTTTTTATTTGCATCCTGTTGCAGCGATGTCAAATCAAATAGCAAGGGGGGCTGCTCTTTTGTTTCTTTGGCTTCCACCTTTGCCACACGGGCATTGGAACCAACGGTCAATCGCGCAATGGTTTGCTCGGCAACATCCTTTTTATCGATCTTATTGGAGGTTGCCTTAAAACTGATATTGTCTTTTTCAAACCCGGCCTGAATTTTATAAAATGCCTGGGGTTTAAAATCTTTGTTTTCCAGGTAGCGCGAACAAATCATGGCCAAAGTTGGTGTCTGCACACGGCCCAAAGAAAGTAATCCTTTATTTCCCGCCGCCAAGGTGATGGCCTGCGTCGCATTAATACCGATGAGCCAGTCTGATTCCGAACGTGAGCGAGCAGACATATATAGGCTATCGTATTCGGTACCTGCTTTCAAATTGGCAAATCCTTCTTTAATGGCCTTATCTGTTTGGCTCGATATCCAAAGGCGTTTAAAAGGGACTTTAGAACCCAAAAAATAGTATATATTACGAAAGATCAATTCCCCTTCCCGTCCAGCATCGGTCGCCACAATAATTTCTTCGGCCTGTTCTAAAAGGGATTTTATGGTGTTGAGTTGTTTCACTGCTCCAGTATCATCCATCTGCTTGCCATCACGCTTCACCTTCTTCGACTCCAGCTTAAATGTTGGTGGAATGATCGGCAAATTCGAGATTGTCCACGAATTGTATCCGTAAGCCTGTGGCGTACAGAGTTGAACTAAATGACCAAAAGCATACGTAAAAGCATAGCCATTGCCGGCGATATAACCGTCTTTGACTTCCTTCGCCCCCATCACTCGAGCCAGATCACGCGCCACGGAGGGCTTTTCAGCAATTACAACCTTCATGTTAGATATGAGATGTTAGATTTTCGATCCGAAACCAGCTATAATACCCGAGGATATTACAGTTAGCCTCAATTTAATATTGATGTTTTAACCCTTTACCTTAAACGTCCCTATTCTATTGATGGTATCGTTATTCCCTTGATTTTACGATACAACTCTATCGCATAAACATCAGTCATACCTGAAACAAAATCCAATACACAACGAATTTTTGAATACGAATCTTGTTTGTCCGTATAAAATTGCTCAGGAATTAACGCAACTAGCTTTTTATCATAGTTGTTCTTATTCTTCTTCAGGTATGCCGGAACAAACTCTTTCAATAGGGCATCCATCACCCGGTAGCCAGCAATCTCAATCTGTACAACCGTAGGTGCATTATAGATTTTTGCAATGGAAATCTTCGAGATTTTGTTCATTTGTGTAACAATCTCTTCATCTAGGGCATCCATCAACGCTGATCCGAAAGATCCTGACAGAAACTTGTCCTGCTCACGTACAAAGACATCAACACATCCTTTAATCAAGGTATTGATCGCTTTGGCACGTAACAATGCTACGCGGCTTGGGGTATCCAGCAATCCATCGAGTCTGTCACGAAGATTTTCTTTACCACATAGTGGCAATAGTAATTCTTCCACTTCTTGATAGGACAATATTTTAAGGTGATGAGCATCTTCTAAGTCAATAATATTGTAACAGATATCATCTGCAGCCTCCACGAGATAAACCAAGGGGTGTCTCAGATAGCCCTTTGGATTAGCGGGATCTTTTAATAGTCCCAATTCATTGGCAATCTTCTCAAACGCCTTTTGTTCTTCTGTAAAAAAGCCATATTTCTTGCGGTGATGGCTCTTCTTAAGGTGGCCATCTATTGCCAGACAGGGGTATTTTACAATCGAAGCCAGGGAAGTATAGGTCAATGCAAAACCTTTGGGATCCTTTCCTTGGAAGGCATGCGTGAGAATCCGCAGGGCATTTGCATTTCCTTCAAAATGGGTCAGATCGGCCCATTCTTCGGCCGTTACCTGCTCTTGGTATTTACGTCCATCTCCATCTGTGAAATACGTGGATATGGCAGATTCACCCGAGTGGCCAAAGGCAGGGTTGCCCAGGTCATGTGAAAGACATGCCGCAGAGATAATATTTCCGACTTCTTGCAAAAAGGGGTAATCATTATCCAGGTTTGGATTTTCCTCTTTCAACTGCGCATAAAACATACGCCCCAAAGAGCGGCCCACACTGGCAACTTCTAGACTATGAGTTAATCTATTATGCACGAATACAGCGCCGGGAAGTGGAAAAACCTGCGTCTTATTCTGTAATCTCCGAAATGGGGATGAAAAGATCAAACGATCATAATCCCGTTGAAATTCCGACCGGGCCACAAGGTAACTATCTACGCTCCGATCTTCGTAACCCCAGCGCTTTGCAGAGAGCAAATCTTTCCAATTCATTTTTTCAGACATAGCGCAAACTTAGATAAATTTGCCTTTAAATACAATTATAATCATAGAAGACCGATTCGGAAATGACCCGAATGACTGTCCGTATATCGCTATATATTACTCCTGTTATTCACCTATTCAGGAGTCATTTTTGCAACATTATCGATGATTGCATTTCAAAATGACAAATTTTACAAACAGCTGTTATCAAAGTCATTTTTATACTGGTTATATTCTGTATCTTTAACCTAAATACCAATAGGGATCCATCATGACGAAATATCAAACACTTATTCCAAAACATTTTGAAGGTACAATCGAAGGCAAAAACACGCATTTGCTCTTATTAAAAAACGAAGGCGGCATGCAAGTACTCTTAACGGATTACGGTGCACGTATTGTCAGCATTTTGGTACCTGATAACAAGGGAAATTTAGTGGATGTTGCACTGGGTTTCGATTCCATTCAGGCGTATTTGGATTCTGATGAAAAATACCATGGCTGTACTGCCGGACGTTTTGCCAATCGCATTGCTGATGGCAAATTTGAGCTCAACGGAAAACAGTATACGCTTCCGCAAAACAATGGCAATAATTGTCTTCATGGCGGTATTTCGGGCTTTCACGATAAGGTTTGGGACAGAAGGGTAACTTACCAATCGCACGTCGAATTTTATTATGTTTCCCCAGATGGTGAAGAGGGCTTTCCAGGAAACTTAAAAGTTATGGTTTCTTATACCCTGACCAGAAATAACGAGATCATTATCAAATATCACGCGCAATCGGATGCAGATACACACATCAACTTGACCAATCATACATACTTCAATCTGGATGGGGAAGGCAGTGGCGACGTATTGCAGCAGATCCTTCAGATCAACTCAGATGAGGTCTTATTTGTTGACGACAACCAGATACCAAATGCAATAGTACCAGTTGAGGGCACCGCCTTCGACTTTCGCACCCCCAAACCAATTGTTCAAGATATTACTGCAAATAACGAACAATTGATCGCCGCCAAAGGCTATGACCATTGTTATGTCAACAACCAGCCTATTTCGCAGCCTTGTGCAACAGTTTATTCAAAAAACACGGGCATTCAGCTGGATGTTTTCACAACGGAACCGGGTGTACAACTCTATACAGCAAACTGGATGACGGGAAATGATTTTGGCAAAAGAGGTTATAAGTATCTGCCTTACGCCGGATTCTGCCTGGAAACACAACATTTTCCGGATACGCCCAATCAGACGGAATTTCCTTCAACCCTGTTAAAAGCGGGCGAATCGTTCGACTCCGAGACACACTTTAAGTTCTCTATAAAAAAATAAGAAAAGAAAACGGCCGATAAGCACATGCTTACCGGCCGTTTTATGTTGATGTGCTGTTTCCTTTGTAGGGCCACAGCATATTTTTTATTTTAAAAGATCATCCAATGCTGATTCGACTTTTTCAAAACCAAAAGTTGCTTTGACCTCTTCGAACATACGTTGGATCTGATCATTGCATAGATTTCCAATACTTCCTTCGTGGGTATGGTTTACCTCTTTTGATGGCTTGAAACGGCCTTCATCGATATCAATACCGATAGTCCTGTAGGCCTCCCGGAAAGGAACCCCTTTCAGTACCTCATTGTTCACAACTTCCACAGAGAACAAATAATCATATTTTGGATCGTCCAGGATATTGTCTTTAACAGAAATATTTTCCAACATGAAAGCTGCCATTTCAAGACACTCATTGAGCGATTTAAAAGCCGGGAATAGATTTTCCTTTAACAATTGAAGATCTCTATGGTAACCAGATGGCAGGTTGGTCGTCATCAACGCAATTTCATTTGGCAGCGCTTGTATCTTATTACAGCGCGAACGGATCAACTCAAAGACATCGGGATTCTTTTTATGCGGCATGATGCTCGATCCCGTCGTTAAATGTGCCGGAAAGGAGATAAAGCCAAAGTTTTGATTAATATACAGACATACGTCCATTGCAAATTTGGCCAATGTCGCCGCGATGGAACTCATGCCCTGTGCTAAGATACGTTCGGTTTTACCTCTCCCCATCTGTGCATAAACCACATTGTAATTTAGGTCTTCAAATCCCAGCAACTGCGTCGTCATCGTTCTATTTAATGGAAAAGATGATCCATAGCCTGCAGCAGATCCTAAAGGATTCTTATTACAAACCTTCCAGGCTGCACGCATCATCTCCAGATCATCAACAAGGCTTTCTGCGTAAGCACCAAACCATAATCCAAACGATGAAGGCATCGCAATCTGCAAGTGCGTGTATCCAGGAATCAGAATATGCTTATATCGCTCACTAAGCTGGATCAATTCATTAAAAAGAGCTTCCGTATTCCGGATGATATGCTGAATCTCTGAGCGGAAGTATAATTTTAGATCGACCAAAACCTGGTCATTACGGGATCTGCCGGAATGAATTTTTTTACCGGCCTCTCCAATACGCTGTGTAAGCAGCATTTCGACCTGTGAATGCACGTCTTCTACCGAGTCCTCAATACGAAAGTCACCGGCTAAAATTTCCTTATAGATATTTTTCAGTTCTTTTTGTACAAGCACTAGATCCTCATCGGTCATCAGATTTATGCTATTCAACATGCGTGTATGGGCCAATGAACCCAAAACATCCGCAGCAGCAAGTTGCAGGTCCATTACGCGGTCATTGCCCACCGTAAACGATTCTACAAAAGAATCGACATCTATATTTTTTTGCCAGATTTTCATTCGTATAATTTCTTTTTGATCCTGTTATTATCAAAAGCCTTTGGCCGGTTTAGCGTTGATCGAAGCTCCTGATAATTCTATCACATACAATTTTTACAAAAATACCAATTGCAAATGGTTATATCAATGCAAAGATTGCAGACATTTTTGGGATACGATTTGGGTGAGAACTGAAAAGGGCAGCAAAAAAAAGGAGCTGTTACAAAAAAAAATAAATGTTAAAAGTTTGTTAAATCGCGATAAACACATTTTATAAGTAATCACTCACTTTATTTTTAAAAGTTATTTTGTCAGTTTTTTAAGTATTCCTATGTTTGTAGTGTAAGGGAGATGAAAAAATAGAAGATGGTAGGGTTAGTAAATACTTACCGCTTTAAATACACCGAATTTTAGAACCAAATATGATAGACCCCAAAGTCTTAAAACTTGAAAGAAATTACCTAACCAATTGTGAATCGAAATTTAAAGGCACGTCAAACCAAGATGTGCCTTTTTTCTTGTGCAGCTTATTTTAGTTTTTTCAAAACTGTAATCCGTTCGCTACCAATCGATGGTTTATTGTATATATTTTGTCAAGTAAGCGACAAGAGCCCGAGCCAAGTTTCTCTTTTAATTGAAATTTTGGCTATTTTTGTTTAACATAATTGATCATATTCAACATAAAACGTATACGATGGGAACAGAAAGCAAGAGACAGCAACGTTTTGCTGGGGTCATTCAACAAGATTTAGCAGCATTATTTCAACGCGAAGGTAATTCATGGGCTCCCGGAGCATTTATTACGGTGACACGGGTTCGTGTTACGCCAGATTTGGCGATTGCACGTGTTTACGTGAGCTTTTTGAATACAAAAACGGCACAGGAGGATATTAAGGCCATTCGTTCCAAAACATCTGAAATACGCTACAAACTGGGTGCAAAAATTAAGAACCAGGTGAAGATCGTTCCTCAATTGGAGTTTTTCCTGGATGACACCAACGAATATGTGGAACACATGGATAAATTATTTGAAGAGATCAGTAAAGAACCGCGTCAGCCAGAATAATGCCATCTATCGTAGCATGTTAAACAACAATGGTATTTGAACTGAATACGAAAAGACTTGAGTTTGCGCACCCAAGTTATGCAGATGCAGATGGTTTACTCGCCGTAGGGGGAGATCTTTCGATAGATCGTTTGCTACTGGCCTATAGTAACGGAATTTTCCCGTGGTTCAGTGATGATAGCCCCATACTTTGGTATGCTCCAAATCCGAGATTTGTAATCTATCCGTCCAAGATCAGGATCAGCAAGAGCATGGCGACTGTTCTCCGGAAAAAAACATTTTCCTTATCGATAGACCGAAGTTTTAAAGAAGTCATTCGGCTTTGCGCGGCTATCGATAGAAAAGATCAGGCCGGAACATGGATAACAGAGGACATGATAGACGCATACAGTAAACTCGCCGCACGGGGTTATGCACATTCGGTGGAAGTATGGCACGACGGCTTTCTGGTTGGTGGGCTTTATGGCGTGTTAATCAATGGCGTCTTTTGTGGCGAAAGCATGTTTTCAAAAGTCGCCAACGCTTCGAAAGCGGCCCTGATTTATCTCGCGCAAGAAATTGAACTTCGGTTAATTGATTGCCAATTTCACACGGATCATTTGGAAAGCATGGGCGGAGAATACCTCTCCTTGACAGATTATTTAGCAATACTAACAATAGACCAAAGACATGAGTAGTCCATATCGCAAACATTTTGACATCGCTTCGGAGGTAACTTACCTAACGACACCGGGATCCGGCTTACTTTCACGTGAAACAAAGGCATGGCGTGCCAAAAGGGACCAAGATTTCTTTGACTCGAATACCACCTTAAGCGAACAGCAAGGCGCAACTTTAGATGACTGTCGGTATACACTCGGTAAATTTTTCAATTGCCCTTCCCAAAATGTCTTCTTATCAAGTTGTTTTTCCTTTGCCTTCAATGCGCTATTGGCAGGTTTACCAAAAGAAGCTAAGGTTTTATTACTGAATAATGATTATCCTTCCGTTAATTTCCCGACGATTTTAAGTGGTTTTGAGCACCAATTTGTTACAATGGACGAACAACTGGAAGCGAATTTATTGGACACGATAGCAACGTTTAAACCAGATGTCCTTATCCTCTCCATTGTTCAATATATTTCGGGGTTAAAAATAGATCTTTCCTTCATACAGGAATTAAAGCATCAGCATCCCGAGTTGTTGATTGTAGGCGACGGCACCCAATATTTAGGGACGGATCTTTTTGATTTCGCACTTTCAGGTTTTGACGCTGTATTATCAAGTGGATACAAATGGCTTATGGCTGGTTTTGGAAACGGTTTTATTCTCTTAAGTGAAAGACTCAAAGCAATGCTTTATGCGGATATTCAAAAAAATTACAGCTTCCTCAACAATCAATGGATGAATAAATCTGTGGTACAACTCTGTTTTGAACCAGGGCATTTGGACACCCTATCGCACGGAACGCTACAGCAGTCTCTTCTGCAATTGGAGGAATGGGGATTTGCCGAAACAGTAGCCTTTACCCAAAAATTGATCGAAGATGCCCGCGCTGAACTTGCCGAGAGAAAACTGTTATTGGATAGCATCATCAATAGACGTCCGCAGAGCAATATTTTCAATATTCAGATCAACCCCGATTATTATCAAACTCTCCTGGATGAGGGCATAAAATGCTTTCCCCGAGGTTCGGGCATCCGTGTCGGATTTCATTTGTATAATGATCACTCGGATCTTGAAAAGCTACTATATATTATTGACACAAAAGTAAAGTAAACATGAAATTTAGAATAGGCGACTTAGTACGGTTTGTCGATGAACCCATTGAAGGGCATATCACATCCATGCAGCCCAACGATATTGTAGGCGTTACAGACGACACTGGTTTTGAGATTCCGGTGCCAATGGATAAAATCACCCTTGTCTTCGGTAATATGCGTCGCGCAGATGATGAACTTGACCAGCATGCGACACCACTGACACCGCATCGATTTATCGAAAAAGGAATACTTCTGGCAATCTCGGGAGATCACAAAGATGGACTTGCCAAATTACACATCATCAATGAAACGAGCTTTGAGCTCCTGGTATCCGTATCTGAAGCGACAGCGAATAAAGTGAAAGGTATTTTCAGCAATAAGATACCGCCGCACGACTCTATGCAGTTTTATACAGGCAACTTTGCAAATGTTGGGAAATGGCCTACTTTCCGTTTTCAGATCATACGCCATAGCGGCAGTTTGCAGGAACTGACCTCACCAATCAACAGGGAACAACGTGTTCGTCCTGTAGATCTTACCAATCCAAAAGTCCTTAACGAAATTTTGGATGAAAAAATATGGTCTTACGAACTGGATAAGATTGAAGAGGATTTAGGACTGGACAAGCTAAAAAGTCATTTCGTACCGCATCGTCCAAACAAAAAATAAGCTAGATGAAATTCATCTAGCTTATTTTTTTTCTGAAACTGCTTGATCTTATTGGCCAGAAAGAACCTCCAGTCCGCTTTCATTGCTGTTGGTGTCTGCGAAGTCATGAAGGTTTTATTTGGCAAACGGCTTTATTTTATTCAGCTGCCGCAGAAACCTTCTTGGTACTCAACACTAACAGTAAGATTCCAATCAAATAGACAATCCAGCCCCAGCGCATGTGCAAGGATTTAGAAAGCAATTTATCGGCAAATCCCCAACCGAAATAGTTATTGATCTTAAACCAGACCGCTGTTATACTCAACAGGTACCAACAGGCGGCTAATCGGGTCATCCATTGATAAGCTCGAACTGCACGAACAAAAAATAAAAGGGCCGTCACCCCCAAAATAAGTAATGTAATAAAGAATAAATAGGCATCTACCTGATATAAATTCCAATTTCCTTTAATAGGTACTTTTAAGAACGGTGTCATGCTGGACAAAAAAGAAATGACTAGTCCAACGATGGCAACGTATTTTTTGATAATAATCATGATTCAAATTCCTTTAAAACTGCTACGAATATAAGTTGAATATTGACACATATATAACTTGTATTTCACTTTTTGAAAAATTATTCTATTTTTAAGCGCAATTAACGCTTAGAACAAATAAAAAACAGGGCTAATCAAAAGACCAACAATCATTTAGATCTTGTTTTCCACTTGTTTAAAAGAGATGAGTATAATTTTTAGCATTAAGCCGAATAATAAACATGAAAAGAGAAGTTGAAGAAATCACCGCAGATCAACCCACACAGCCAAATAAAAAGAAAAGAGTATATATCATTATTGGCGTCGTTCTGTTGGTTATCCTAGCGGGTGGCGGATATTACAATTATAGCCAGCGACAAGCTTTCGACGGCTTGCAAGTAGATAGTACCGCGACAGCTGTTGTCGGATTTGATAATGCCGATCCCAAAGACCTGGAAGATGCTGATGGATGGAGTTCATTAGAAGACTATCAACACTGGAATAATGCAATCTTCACTCTTCCGGAATACGACAACATCCCATTACGCTATAGAAGGGGGATTACAAAGATTTTTATGGGCAATAACTACCTAGAACCTGTAGATGATAAACCTATATACAAGTTTACTCGGATAAAAGATCGGGCTAAATCTGTTTTCTGCTATGGGAACTTTACAGATCGCAACGATGCAGACAGTTGGAATAAAGAAATGGCGTTTCTGATCGAAAAGAATGACTATCAGAGCAGTGCCATCTGGATCATATCTGCAAAAGGCGATATTTTATTCTGGAAAGAATATTCCAGCGAACTGCCACTCATCAACAGCTTCAAAAAGGGACAGAAAATTTTTATGGATGAGATGAAATTAGTGCCGGCTCCTGCTGATGGAATTATTGTCAAGAATAAAAATTCCAAATATGCATTAATTTACAATAAAAGCAGTAAGACCTTCGATAGCTATTATCAATATAGTGACAGTGAAATTCAAGAAGCTACTACTTCTGAAGAGGAGCCTTATGTGGAAGAATTGGAAGATGTCACTATCGATTCGGCAGCGACAAATACGGGTATCAAAGAGTAGTTTATCCTATTTTATAGCTAAAATTTTCGTCACGACAGATCGTGACGAAAATCATTCAGCACCATATATCAATATAATTACCTATAAAACAGTGGATTACATATAAAAAATATCTATTTAAAATCTTTCTAAATTAATCCCTTTGACAGATTTTTGACACAAGCACAAAGCTTTTAAGCTACATTTGTACCGTTAAATATAAGCGAGGGATTAGAGCTTTGAAAAATCTTAAAGTATTAGCGTTTACTCATAAACATGTCGAACTAAAAGATCTAGGTAATCTAGTGATCTGCAATGAGGATTTAGAAAGTCGCCTCATCAATCTAAAGCATAGCCTAGACATTCCAGAGATCTTTTATATTGGTACTTGTAACCGGGTAGAGTTTGTATTTTATGGTGCTCACGAATTGACCCATGAATTCATTGCTGATTTTATGGGAAAATTGAACTTCTGTGTCCCTCAGGAAAGACTACAATGTTACTTGGGACAGGTCAACAAATACGAGGGTATGGATGCTTTAAATCACCTGCTTCGGATGTCATGTTCACTTGAAAGTCTTGTTGTTGGTGAAAAAGAAATTTTGGCACAGGTACGTCGGGCATATGATCGTTGTAGAGAAGCTGGTTTTACTGGAGATTTTCTACGTCTGATGATGGATCGTCTCGTAAAAACTGCTAAAGAAGTATACACCTATACTAAAATTTCCAGAAACCCAATTTCAGTCGTTTCTCTTGCCTATCGCAAATTACGCGAATTAAAACTGGTTGAAAATCCTAGGATCGTTATCATCGGCTCCGGAGAAACCAATCAGAATTTAGCAAAATATTTCCAGAAGAACCAAAAAGCCAAGTTTGTTATTTTCAACCGCACAGTGGAGAATGCAAAGGCCCTAGCCGAAGAATTAAACGCTGAAGCTTACCCCTTGGCCGCTATTGATCAGTACAAAGAGGGTTTTGATATTCTGATTACTTGTACCGGTGCACCGACTTCCATTATTGACAACACACTTTATCAATCCTTGTTAAACGGAGAAACTGATAAGAAAATCATCATTGACTTAGCCGTTCCAAACGATATCGATGCTGAAGTTCTCCAAAATAATCCGATTCATTATATTGAAGTAAGTAGCTTACAAGCTATCGCGGAGAAAAACATCCAAGAGCGTTATAATGAACTGGAGAGTGCCGAAAAGATTATCCAAGACAATATCCAAGAATTTTTACCTTTAATCAAACAGCGACGTGTAGAAGTTGCTATGCGTGAGGTTCCTGAAAAAATTAAAGAAATTAAATCATTCGCTCTAAATGAGGTTTTTGCCCAAGAGGTTCAAGCCCTAACCCCCGAAGCGAGAGAAGTCTTGGAAAAAGTCATCAACTATATGGAAAAGAAATACATCAAGGTTCCAATGGTTATGGCGAAAGAAATTTTGGTTAAAACTCCAGAAACGGAAAAGAACTAACACTAAACCTGCTGCTTGGAGCAGTGATTTCCTTCTACTTTTTATTATCCCTAGGTTTTGTACTAAGGTTATTCTGCTCACTGAATGTGCTCTGCTCACATCCCGTGGAGCTACCCTTTGACTGTTTCACATAAATTTCGGTTTATCAATTATTTCCTGACATATAATGACAGTAACGTGTCAACATATTCCTTTCATTTATTTATTTTTGCTCTGATAAATGGTGTTAAACACATTTTTCCGAAATTGTTCATTTTCCGGGGCTCAATTGAATTAAAACACATTCTGTGCTAGTTGAATACGTAGCTACCGGTGGAACATCTTTGTGATTGTTTTAATAGGTAAAGTAAAATTAACGTGAATAGAAAACTAATTATTGGTACCCGGGGAAGCGTTCTTGCCATGTGGCAGGCAAATTTTGTAAAAGATCGATTGGCAGAAATCGGAATTGAAGCAGAATTAAAAGTCATTAAGACACAGGGTGATATCATTCAACACCTTCGTTTGGATAAATTAGAAGGCAAAGGATTTTTCACTAAAGAGCTTGAGGAAGAGCTTTTAAGCGGGACCATTGATTTAGCTGTACACTCACACAAAGATTTACCTACGGTCAATCCTCCAGGATTGATCATTGCAGCGGTTTCTGAGCGCGAAGATCCAGCTGAATTATTGATTATCCACAAAGATTGTGTGGACATCAAAAAACGTCTTTCATTAAAGCACAATGCGACAGTTGGAACATCATCTAACCGTAGAAAAGCGCAGATCTCGGCACTACGTCCTGATCTAGAATTTGACGATCTCCGTGGTAATTTGCAGACAAGAATCCAAAAACTACGTGATGAGCAATATGATGCCATAGTACTTGCAAAGGCAGGTATTAGCCGTATTGAAATGGATATTACAGATTTTCATGTGGAGGAGATTCCTCCTGTTGAAATTATTCCGGCACCAGCGCAAGGGGTACTTGCTATTCAGATCCGTGAAGTTGACAAGGAACTTTTTGAAGCTTTACAGCCCCTGAATAATGAAGAAGTAGCAAAAACAATCTCCGTAGAACGTTTGGTATTAAATAAATTTGACGCCGGATGTCATGCGCCACTTGGCTGTTATTGCCGCAAAAGCGGTGATGAATACGAAGCTTGGGCCTCTATTGCTGAAACAAGTGAAGAATTCCCTGATCGTGTTTACCTTAGAGATACTGATGTGACACGTTTAGCGGAGCGTATTTTCAATAAGTATGCAAAGGATAGAAAGCTGCCACAATCTGTATTTATCTCCCGAGAGGTAGACGAAAACTCCTATTTCGCTAGAGCAATGGCCAAACACAATATTACTATTGAGGGCCGCTCTTTGATCAAAATATTCCCCATTATCAATAAATTGGATCCTTTTATCCTAAAACATGTTGACTGGATTATATTTTCAAGCAAAAATGGTATTGAGCACTTTTTCAATTTAGAGCCTCGTTTGAGCAAAAAGACCAAAATAGGTGTCATTGGCCGCGGCTCGGAGGAGATTTTGCGTAAATATGACCGCGTTGCTGATTTCTCTGGCGACAGTGAAGGCATCAATATGGAGGAAATTGCGAAGAAATTTGCTGAATTGGCCAATGGTGGTACCGTGCTTATTCCTCGTGCGAAAGAATCTTTGGAAACAATCCAAAAAGCGTTAAGCCCGGAGACGAAAATCATCAATATACCGGTATACGAAACAGTCTTAGAAGAAAATGTAGATCCATCCAATGCGGAGGTATTGGTCTTTACCAGTCCAAGCAACGTGGAAGCTTATTTTGCGGACAATTTGTTGGAACCGGGCCAGAAAGTAATTTGTATTGGCCGCTCTACCGGTGCAAAGTTTGATGAGATGAATGTCCCTTATACACTTCCTTATTCTCCAGATGAAATCGGTCTTTCTGAAGCCGTTTTTGGATTGGAGTATTAGAATCGTATAAAGTAGTTTGTATTTCAACGTCGGTAAACGATTCCACTGACATTGGAATAAACAACATAGATCATAAATAATCTTAATATAATGTTACAACGTCCGAGAAGAAATCGTAAATCTGCCGTGATTCGCGACATGATTCAAGAGACACGTTTAGACGCGTCAAATTTGATTTTCCCACTTTTTATCATCGATGGGCAAAATCAAAAAACTGAGGTTAAATCGATGCCTGGCATCTATCGCTATTCAATAGACAATCTATTGAAAGAAGTGGAAAGTTGCCTAAAGTTGGGCTTACGCTCATTTGATCTTTTCCCTAACATTGAAGAGTCCTTAAAAGACAAATATGCGACAGAAAGCTACCGTGATGGAAGTTTATACTTACGTGCAATTGCAGCCGTAAAGAAAAATTTTCCGGAAGCTTGTATTGTAACGGATGTTGCCATGGACCCTTACAGCAGTGATGGGCACGATGGAATTGTCGAAAACGGTGAGATCCTAAACGATGAGACATTAGAGGTATTGGGCAAGATGGCTTTGGCACATGCGCAATCAGGTGCAGATATCATTGCTCCATCAGATATGATGGATGGCCGCATCGGTTACATCCGTGAGCTATTGGACCATAATGGTTTTACAAACGTTTCTTTGATGTCCTATACGGCAAAATATGCTTCGGCCTATTATGGTCCTTTTAGAGATGCCTTAGGCTCGGCGCCCAAGCATGGCGATAAAAAGACCTACCAGATGAATCCTGCCAATGCAAAAGAGGCGCTTATCGAAGCACAGCTCGATGCACAGGAAGGAGCAGATTTTCTGATGGTAAAACCAGGACTTCCCTACTTAGATATCGTTAAACTTCTTGCAGATAACTTCGATCTACCAATTGCGGTGTATAATGTCAGCGGAGAATATGCGATGTTAAAGGCGGCTATTCAAAACG
Organism: Sphingobacterium sp. UGAL515B_05; assembly: GCF_033097525.1. Classification (NCBI taxonomy): domain Bacteria; kingdom Pseudomonadati; phylum Bacteroidota; class Sphingobacteriia; order Sphingobacteriales; family Sphingobacteriaceae; genus Sphingobacterium; species Sphingobacterium sp. UGAL515B_05. Next base: position 1,211,436 of record NZ_CP109907.1, read on the forward strand.
GCTGGTTAGACGAACGTGTCATTCTAGAAACGTTATTGAGCTTCAGACGTGCTGGCGCTACAGCAATCTTATCCTACCACTCCAAAGAAGTATTGGAGAAAGGTTTTATTTCGCATTCAACTATTTAGACTATGCAAGCACCTGATATTTCAAGAGCAAAATCTGCTGAGCTATTTGAAAAAGCAAAACAATATTTCCCTGGAGGCGTAAACTCTCCTGTTAGGGCCTTCAAATCCGTATATGGTACCCCATTATTTATTGAGCGTGGCGATAAAGCACATCTTTGGGATGCGGACGGGAATGAATTCATCGATTTTTGTTGTTCATGGGGTCCCCTAATTTTAGGGCACAATAATGATCAAGTTCGTGAAGCTGTAGCGGCACAACTCGGGAAAGGCTTAAGTTTTGGCGCTCCTACTGCGTTGGAGAACCAACTGGCTGAGTTGATTATCGAAAACAATAGATTTATTGAGAAAATTCGCTTTGTCAGTTCTGGAACCGAGGCTGTAATGTCTGCTATCCGTTTGGCTAGAGGCTATACGAAACGTGATAAGATCATCAAATTTGACGGCTGTTATCATGGCCACTCCGATTCTCTTTTGGTGAAAGCTGGTTCTGGCCTGGTAACCTTTGGTGAGACATCTTCGGCGGGTGTACCTAAAGCATTTGCAGACGAAACCATTGTCATCGAATTAAACGATAAGCAAGCTTTAGAAGCTGCTTTTGCAGAGTTTAAAGATCAGATTGCGGCAGTTATCATTGAGGGTATACCTGCAAACAATGGTTTATTGTTGCAAACTAAGGAGTATGTTCACTTCTTACGTAATATCACCAAAGAACATGGTGCAATGTTGATTATGGATGAAGTGATCACAGGATTCCGTATTGGTTTTGAAGGTGCTTCAGCTTACTATGATGTACAACCTGATATTATTACCTATGGAAAAATTATTGGTGGCGGAATGCCTGTCGGTGCTTATGGAGCCTCAAAAGAATTGATGGCCTGTATATCTCCTGATGGTGCAGTTTACCAAGCGGGAACTTTATCCGGAAATCCAGTTGCTATGGCTGCCGGCATTGCTGCATTGGGTATCTTGGCTCAAAAGGATTTCTACACAAATTTAAATGCCAAAACAGAGGCCTTTGTCAATGATATGCGTACTTATATTGCTGAGAAAGGATATAAAGTTCAACTTTTCCATGTTGCTTCTATTTTTTGGTTTGCATTCACTGAACAGCAAGAAATTAAAAAAGCGAGTGAAATCGATCCTAAATCGATGGAATCTTATAAAATTATGCACCGCGAGTTGTTAAATCGCGGCGTTTATTTTGGCCCTTCAGGCTATGAAGTAGGTTTTGTTTCTGATGCACATACAGCAGCGGATCTTGACCAGGCAAAAAAACATATTTTCGATGCGTTGGACATTGTCTTTAGCGTATAAAAATCAAACTACTATAAAAAAGCCCTCCAGAAATATACTAGAGGGCTTTTTTTATAGGTTAGCGGAAGTTTCGGTTTGAATCAACGTACTTATTAAAGTTTATTTGCCAACTTCTTATCTTTGGATTTCATCTTGTTTAATCCGGCGATAAGTTCATCCAACGAAAACTTACCTTTGATATCCATAAACACACTTTCATCTTCATCATCATGGACCAGTAAAGAAACCCGCTGGATGACATTGTTCTTATCAATACGAGCGTTTAGCGAAATTTCCTGGCCATCGGTGTTAATAACCAGAAGTTCCTCAAATTTATTTTTCTTTAAAAACTTATGGTAATCGTCCAAAATACGCGCATTCTTTGTTTTATCATTATTCGAAAGCGTCAGCATCCTGAACTTCTTCAATTTCTTTACAATTTCGGCCATTGCACGAGTATCTTCATCGTTATCATCTTTTAAGGCTTTTTTCATAAAGGGTTTTGTTAACCACATCGGTAAATTGATCGCAACAATCTCAGCATCTTCAGATACATTAGACCGACTGACGAAGTCCATATTGGACGCTTTTTTTATCATGCATGATTGCATGGAGAAAAGAACGCCAACTAGGCACAACAAGGTTAGTAATCTTTTCATAATTTTCTACTTTTTGTTGTTATCTCCTTTGTTCTTATTTACCTTATTGTTCCCTTCGTTGACCAAGCTAGTCACATCTTTCAACGGTATAGCCCCGTCAAGAATCATAAATAGGTTTTGCCCATCTCCATTGATTGTAAGTAACAGATTGTTTAGGATATCTGCATTTGCAGACATATTTTCTACCATGAATCGGATATCTTGCCCATCACTGTTTAGCGACATAAGCTCTTCATATTTTAAATTAGACACCGCTCCCCGAATAATACCTGTTAAAGCTTTATCTTCTCCATCCTCAACAATCAGCATCCGCAACGATTTAACATTCTTAAGCAGTGGTGTAATTGTCTGCATATCCTCATCGTCTATTTTCAAATTACCCAATAGTTTGAACATCGGCGCCCCGATTTTGAGTGTTGTCACACCTTTCTTTCCTTGATATTGTTCAAAAAGTTTATCCAATTTTGAAATTTGTGCATTTGCCATACTTGCTACAAGTAGAAGGCAAGCTATTAAAAATCCTTTCATCTTATTTTAGTTAATCGTTATTGACATTTGTTTTATATTCATTGCTTTATCTACACCATTTTCCAAATTATTTGCCAGTAAACCTAAAGATTTTAGGGTCAGTTCAACAGCTTCCTGTTCGTTCGCGACAGGTTTCCCATTCAAAACAACATAATCTGCCCGGTAGGATTCACTTTCGACTGACTGCAGACCTTCAGCAACTATTTTCTTCTTTTCAGTCCATTCCTTCGCTTGTTTTTTCACTTTAGGGCGTTTGAACGTTTCTGCGATCTGTAACGTCTTACCCCTTTTCGCCGAACGGAAGCTATCATTAGAGTTATGAACTACTGTTTCTTTATTTTGATCTTCGATTAGCTGCTTGTCCGTGGATTTTAGCTCTTTCATTTCCTTTTCGGCAAATACCGGTACTCGCGTTGTTGGTTCCTGATTTAGGAATAGCGCAATTCCAATAGTCATTAACAACATGGCTGCTGCTGCATATTTGATCCAGCTATTTTTCCACCATATAATACGTTTCTTATCCTCATTGATCTCACTTTGGAAGTCCTCAAAGGACCAGTCCATTGTCTTATTTTTTTCCTGATTCAATGATTGAAAAAAAGCATTGTCCGAGTTTTTCAATGTTCTTTCTTCCTCTAATGACGACTGGCCATTAAAGTACTTCTCTTCCAGTTCTTTTAATTTCTTATCTTTCATCACTGTATATCTTATTTTCGAAGAAGATGAAACAATCGGGTTTATTTTTTACCTGAATAAATCCGCGTGGTTTCATAATCGAATAATTTTGTCAACTGTTCTTTTACCTTCTGTCTTGCACGCATCAGATTAACTCTGACTGCTGACTCCCCCATCTCCAATACTTCACCGATTTCATCGATGTCATAATCCTCAACATCGCGCAGATGCATAACAAGCCGTTGTTTTTCGGGAAGAGAATTGATCATCTCCAGAATAATTTCTTTCGTATTCCCAACGGTATGTTCGGTCATCGCAACAACCTGATGCTGTTCAACAAAATCCGCCCGGACCTTTTCTCTTTTTAAGCGATTGAGTGCTTCATTTTTCACACTCTGCATGCAGAAGGCTTCCATATTTTTGTATTGAAGCAACTGATCTTTTAATTGCCACAACCGCATCATCACATTTTGTACCGCATCAAAAGCCTCGTCATCATCAATCAAGATCCGCTTCGCAAAGCGAAATAGCTTATCCTTATGGATGAAAACGGTATTTTTAAATTGCTCTTGATTCATGTTATCGTCAATATTGAGACTTACGCTATTTTAATTTTTAATCGGCTTATGCTCCATCTCAATATCACCCGTGCCTTTTATATAATCAAGACATTTCAGCAGATCGATTTATTACATCTAATATGACTATTTTTTTAAAAATATTTAATTCACTGTGTATTAAACTTCAATGCGTAGCCCTAACGGCCTATTTTTAACCTTATTACAAACAAAATAGGGACATAGACTGTTACTTAAGATGCTGAATGATTAAAAAATTAAACAAAAAAATTATGAAGTATTACAGAATTACAGGTATTACTGCTGCAGTAGCGCTCCTAGTAGGCGCTGTTGGGTGTAACAACTCTTCTACGAAAAGTACAGGTGGAGCTGACTCAAGCAGCAGTATGGACACAAATACTGCACAAAAAATGGACTCGATCACCGTTAGTCCTATTGCAGACTCGAAAGAATTTCCTGGAGCTGATTTGCAGATCGCCTCGATCACTGCAGAAAAGGTAGGAACAGACTCCGCAAAAGTAACTGTAAAATATGCGATTAAGAATTTCAAATTGACTGAGATGACTGATGATGCCCATGCTGCCCATATGGCAAATTCGCATGATGGACAACATATTCATTTTATTTTAGACAATAAACCTTACACGGCTCTTTATAAGCCTGAGAATTCCGTAACAGTACCTTTGAATTCGGAACATTACCTGCTCTCCTTTTTATCAAGATCCTATCATGAATCCATAAAAACCACTGAAGCTTCTAAATTGGTAAAATTTAAGATTGATGCAACGGGTAAATTAACGACAGATGCAACACCAAAGGAACCATCACTTTTCTATTCGCGACCTAAAGGTGAGTATAAAGGAGATGAAACAAAAAATCTCCTGTTAGATTTTTACATCGTCAATACCAAACTTGCTCCAGACGGCAACAAGGTAATGGCAGATATCAATGGCCAGACATTTACATTGGACAAATGGGGGCCTTATGAGATAAAAGGCCTGCCAATGGGCAACAATAAAGTAAAATTGACCCTAGTAGATAAGGATGGTAATGCTGTTACCGGAGATAACGTTTCGGTAGAACGTGATATCAAACTGTCTGAAAAATAAATTGAGGACTGTCCTAAACACAAAAGAGTCGCATTAAAATGCGACTCTTTTGTGTTTAGGACAAACTTGGAGCGACAAAAAAATATTGTCTTTATTCCTTTTTGATTAAGGCAGTTTGTCAAAATCAATCTTCGGTGCATTATTTTTATTCCGGAATTCAAACTTACTTCCTGGCTTAACAACGTCATTAAAGAAACCGCCATTTCTAAGGAAGTATCCGTTTTTGGTAATGCCGCCGATTGCATCAATGCGTTGATTTGCACGATAGGTATTATCGACACTGAAAGAAGCCTCCTGTACAGCTTTCCATTGTCCATCATAGACCCATTGATTGCCAAACTCGACCTTTCTACCCAGGTAGCCTTGATTAGGACTAAAGTTCTCTAAGAAACTATGGAATCGTTTCAGATAGGTATTTGTCTGTGGACGTTTGAAGCTTGCGATCACATTCCATGCATTCTCTTCGGGTACAAAAAACCAAGCCGTATAATCAGTATTCCCTTTTCCATCGGGCACGCCTTTCAAGAGAAACTTATAGGTTACCCCTGCTTTCCAAAAGTACTTACGGTAACTCTGTCCGCCTGACCCTTCATTTCCAAACTCACCCGAATGCACATCCTTTCCTTTTTTTAGTAGATGGATTTTTTGCTCATCTGGAATACTTTTCGGGTCATCTGTGTGAAATGGACTCCATACGGAAAATAAGATCCGTCGCTCGGTTTCTGAATTAACCTGTATACCAAAGTAGCCTTCGCCAAAACCATTCGCCATAAAATAGGAACCAACTTTATCTTCTCCTTGAGGGACGGTTACTTCGTTATAATAGTAACTAACGTTACCCTCCGTAGGAACAGTATAATTTAGATGACAAGAAGGGCCTCTTCTGGACCAATAGTAATACTCAGGATCATTGGAAAATAGAAGACCTCCCGAAGCCGCTTCGCCGCTCACAAGCAATTCGGTTACATTGGCAAAATTGCTTCCCGATTTACTTAAGCCTTTTAAATTAACCTGAACGTAACCGGGCGACTTTACCTCAATGGACAGAGGCGCTGTTTCCGACAGCTCAGTACTTTCCACATTCACGATCGCCTTTTTCCCTAGTGCATCAATTTCTATTTTAGATTTCCCAGCATCATTTTTTGCTTTGAGCTTTAATGTTAATTTTCCAGCTTTCTGAGCCCGAAAATAAACTGATGCCACTTCCTGATCGCTTGACCATTTTACAAGGCCATTACGACCGGAAATTTCCGCTTCACCAGCTTGTCCTGCGGTAATGAAAGCATTCCCAGCAAGTGGTACGGCATAAGTCTCCCCTACTGTCTGCGCTATACCGCTTATCGAAAGACAGGATAAAGCTCCCATAAAGAGATACTGGATAAAGTGTTTTCTTTTCATACTTTATTTTTTTTATCAATTTATATATCAACCCTAGGCTAGTTATACTACCTGCGGTTATTAATGCTTGCCATGAATTCGAGATGCTGCCATACTCGAATACTTCACGAAACCAAACTCCTTTAGCTGTTCTGAAACTCAATTTATCAACTACCTTTCTGTTGCACTTTACTATTGAATAAAGAGGGTATCGATTTGTGAAACTGGATTATTTGATGAAGATAAGGCTTAGATTTACAGAAAAAGAAAGGAAATGTATATCAATCGATTGTGTAAAATTTATCTAAGTACATGACAAAATTTATAACAACTTCTGTCAATAGATCCACAATCTAAGCTTGTACATCAACATCTGTACGATGGCACAACGCATCTTTCTAGTTTCCTCGGCCCTCATTACCTTGACGATACAAATATGCACCCGAAATCAAACGATGTCAATAGCAGCAGACAACGGCGAAGAAATACGCCCAAATCCGATGGAAAACGGTTAAAAATGACACCTAAACACAGGACGCCCTGACCTCAATTAGAGTGATCCTTGAGCTTAACAAGGGATAAGGTAGGGTGATCCTTTAGTCGATGTAGTATGTTTCTTGTGGCAAGCTTGAGTGGAGCATAAAATTGCGTTTTTTTTGACCCTGACTTTTTCTTATCCCGAGCTCAGGTTGAACGTGGTTCCGCCTGTAAGATAAACTAAGTTTATCGGAACCTGTGTTGAATGGCTCTAAGATTAAGAATATACGAGTGGAGCTACAAGATAGACAACGCACTTTCTTCAGCAGGAATGACATAAAAAAAGTGAAGGATCTATCCTTCACTTTTCCACACGATGTTAATAAAATGTTGAAAACCTCATTTCGTTTTTAAGGTGATCCCTCAAGTTACTCACAACTTGTTTATATTGCTGTTTGATATCTTAAAAATGGCTAAAAACCAACGCTTTTCAAGTTTAATCCTGTGCGCTCGTCTAAACCGAACATTAAGTTCATATTCTGTACAGCTTGACCGGATGCGCCTTTCAGCAAATTATCGGTCGCATTTAAAATAAGTAGCTTATTTCCGTGCTTTTCGAGGTGGATAATACTTTTATTTGTATTAACGACCTGTTTGAGGTCAATATTTTTAGGACTGACATGTGTAAAAGGATGAGCAGCATAATAGCTCTCGTACAATGCATAGGCCTGCTCTTCAGACAAATCAGTGTCTACATAAATTGCCGAGAAAATTCCCCGGGCAAAATCGCCACGTTGTGGAACAAAATTAATTTTTGCAGCAGCACGTTCCAACAATGATCCTTCTGACACCGGTAAAAATCCCACTTGAAGCTGATCCAATGACTCAGAAATTTCCTGCAAATGCTGGTGTTCAAAAGATTTGTAAGCAGAAAGGTTATTGTTACGCCAAGAGAAATGTGTTGTTGCTCCGGGTTTTTGTCCCGCTCCTGTTGATCCAGTTGTTGCATTAACATGGATTTGATCAGGTAATAAGCCTTTACTCGCTAATGGCAATAAAGCCAATTGGATATTTGTTGCAAAGCATCCTGGATTAGCGATATATTGTGCCGTCTTGATTGCTTCTTTGTTAAGTTCTGGAAGTCCATATACAAATTGTTGCCCTTGATAAGCCGTATTCGCACGAAGACGATAATCTTGCGAGAGATCAATAATCTTCACGGATACATCGATTGGATTTGCATCTAAAAATTTGCGTGCATCACCATGACCAACACATAAAAACAAGACATCAATAGCTGAGTGAAAGTCCGAAGAGAAGGTCAATTCAGTATCACCAAATAAATCATTGTGAACTTCATATAACTTATTTCCTGCATTGGAAGCGCTATTAGCAAATACGATTTCCACCTCAGGATGATAAATCAATACACGTAATAATTCACCACCAGTATATCCTGCCGAACCAATTATTCCTACTCTTATCATTTTCTTGGATTTAGTATTTAGGTATGCGTTATCAAATGTTGGGCAATGTATTTTTTCCGAAGAATTCTACCGCAGGAAAAAATACATTGCACCAAACAAGGTTTATTTTTTATTCACTTTGTGCCAAATGATGGTTTGATTTCCAAAAATTTTGGAGAAACCTTTCACATCATCACCTGTATAGCCTTTATTCATTTCACCGTAGCTTCCGAATTTATTCGACATCAAATCGTGATCAGACTCGACACCAATAACGACAAAACGGTATGGATGAAGTTCGACAATCACTCGGCCAGTCACTGTTTCTTGTGAAGATTGTAAGAAAGCTTCGATATCGCGCATCACAGGATCGTGCATTTGACCTTCGTGCATATAATTTCCGTAGAATGCTGCGATTTGGTCTTTCCACGACAATTGCCACTTGGTTAAGGTATGTTTTTCTAAGGTATGGTGTGCCTTGATTAAAATAACAGAAGCTGCAGCTTCAAACCCCACACGACCTTTGATACCAATGATCGTATCACCAACGTGGATATCACGGCCAATACCATATGGTTGGGCGATTGCCTGCAATTCTTGGATCACTTTAACAGAAGCCATTTTCTCACCATTTAATGCATTAGGCTCTCCCTTTTCAAAATCGATTGTAATTTGCTGCGGCTCTGAAGAAGTCACTGGAGTTGGCCATGCCGACTCTGGTAAGTATTGGTTGGATGTCAATGTTTCTGCTCCACCAACAGAAGTACCCCAAAGACCTTTATTGATGGAGTATTTTGCTTTTTCAGCAGAATACTCTACACCATGCTTATTCAAATACTCAATTTCAGCTTCACGCGACAATTGTAGATCACGGATTGGGGTGATAATTTCCACTCCTGGAATCAGGGTCTGGAAAATCATATCAAAACGTACTTGGTCGTTTCCTGCACCTGTAGATCCATGCGCAACACATTCAGCACCAATTTTCTTTGCGTAGTTTGCAATTGCAGTTGCTTGGCATACACGCTCAGCAGATACTGACAATGGATAAGTCGCATTTTTTAACACATTGCCAAAAATCAAAAATTTAATAGTTTCGCGGTAATAGTCTGCCGTTTCGTCTATAGCTGTATGTGATTTCACACCTAAAGCATAAGCACGTTCTTCAATATTTTTTAATTCTTCATCCGAAAAACCACCTGTATTTACAACTACGGAATGAACTTCTAAACCTAAATCTTGTGTAAGATAAATACAACAGAATGAAGTATCTAATCCGCCACTAAATGCTAAAACTACTTTTTTCATTAGAATGTTATTTTATGAGTGTTTGTTTTCAACGGCTGATTTAAGCTCGTTTCACTCGGTTTTTTAGTATTATGTTGAGAGAACCTTGAACTGATCTCGTTATTATGAACATCTTCAGTTACCTGTTACATCTATTTTCAATATAATCGCTCGGCCTTAGCTTAATATCCTTTTGCGACTTTGTTATGCTTCGGAAAATTGACAGCAATAAATTTATTGGCCGATTTCCAAAACTTCGCCTGTATACGCTTTAGCAGAGACTGTTTTTGTGTAATTCTTTCCAAACGTTCTTTCGCTTCATGCTTGCGCTGGATCTTCTCCCGCAATTCACGTTCTTTCTCTTCGGGATCCCAAAGCATGGCGGTACACATGCAGTTTTTACGGTCTTTACTCATCAGGATCTCATAATTCACGCAGCTCTGACAGCCCTTCCAAAATTCATCATCGGAAGTCAATTCGGAATAGGGAACCGGTTCATAGCCTAGTTCTGAATTGATTTTCATCACGGCGAATCCGGTTGTCAAACCAAAGATCTTCGCTTTAGGGTATTTCTCACGTGAAAGCTCAAAGACTCTTTTTTTGATTGCTTTTGCCAAACCGACTTTTCTGAATTCGGGATTGACAATCAAACCTGAGTTAGCGACATAATCACCATGACCCCAAGTTTCTATATAACAAAAACCTGCCCATCGGCCATCTCTATGTAAAGCAATCACTGCTTTACCTTCATTCATCTTGTTGGCAACGTATTCTGGTTTACGACGCGCAATACCAGTACCACGAGCCTTTGCAGACTCGAACATTTCGTCGCAAATAACCTCTGCATAATGTGCATGCTCAGGTTTAGCCGGGATAATTAAAAAATCTGATATAGTCATTGACTTACGACCCTAATAATAAAACAACAACTACTGTTGCGTTTTGTTACTAAATAAATTAAAATAATGGATTCAAAACCATCGGACAATCATGGTCTTGCTTGGAAAGATTCACTACCTCAAATCAAGCCCGAGGTAGTATAGGTCGTCGGAGGCGTAAAACAGGTATTTCTACAAAAATGAAAGCACAAAAAACCTTCTTCATAAACTTCTCAAAAGTTTGAATATAAGAATAATCGTTCTTTTTGTTCTGTTTCATTTCTTTATGCTCTGTCAATTGTTTCTGACGATGCAAATGTATAAAAATATTTTTTTCTTTTCCACAATATTCTCTTTGATTTTTTGCAAAAATTAAAAATTTACAATCCACCGTCAAAACCTTCCTGCAAGCTTCATTTTCAAGCAATTAATCCACAACAAGTCGGTAATAGAACGATCACATTAGCGATATTAATTTGACAATAAAACGGATAAAGGTTTAAGGCTTTATCAATTGAAATTGTTGTTTTTTCTATCGGTTCGTTATTTTTAGTCAAAAACGATACTTTTGTAGGGATCATTTAATGGAGAATAGTATGTCACCGAGTTTAATTTTCTATATTATTTTTGCCGTCCCTTACATTATCTTTATGTATTGGCTCGTCAAACAGGACAAGCATAAATATGCCTGGGGAATAGCAATCATTACTATTGTTGCCCTATTAGCGATCTACGTATCGCAGAAAGCCAGTAAAGTGGCCATGGACAATTATCAACAGCATCAGATCGATTCTAGAGAGATCGAGCGGGAAGAGCGTTTACAAAAACAACAGGATAGCATTAATCATGCTCAACAATAAAAAAGCGGCTAATGCCGCTTTTTTATTGTTCGTTTGTATAAATTGGAATAATCCCTTCCAATTTAAAGAGAAAAGCATATTCCAATGCAATTTCCTTCAAATAGTCAAATCGACCCGATGCCCCACCATGACCATAATCCATATCTGTTTTCAACAGTAAAACCGCATCTCCTATTTTAGTAGCTCTCAGTTTTGCTACCCATTTTGCTGGTTCAAAATACTGCACCTGACTATCGTGCAGCCCGGTTGTGACCAATAAATTAGGGTATTCTTTTGCTTCAATGTTTTCATATGGAGAATAGGCCTTCATATAATAATAGGCTTCCTTCTCATTGGGGTTACCCCATTCATCATACTCATTTGTAGTCAACGGTATTGTATCATCCAACATGGTATTCACCACATCTACAAATGGCACCTGAGCTATTATGCCATGATATTGCTCAGGCGCAATATTAGCGATTACACCCATCAGCAAACCTCCGGCACTTCCCCCTTGCGCATAGAGATGTTCGGGCATACAATAATGTTGATCAATCAGGTATTTACCACAATCCACAAAATCATAAAAGGTATTCATCTTGTGCATCATTTTTCCATCTTCATACCATTGGCGCCCCATTTCCTCACCGCCTCTGATATGTGCCAAGGCATAGATAAATCCACGATCCAACAGACTCAGTCGATTGCTCGAAAAAGTGGGATCCATCGACGCACCATAAGATCCGTAGGCATATTGCAATAATGGAGCTGAACCATCAAGTTTGGTTCCCTTTTTATAAACAATAGAGATGGGCACTTGAACACCATCTCTTGCTGTTGCAAAAACACGTTCGGTGATATATGCGGTTTGGTCATACCCGCCCAATATCTCCTGTTGTTTTAACAATACTTTCTTCTGCTTAGCCATATCATATTCATAGACTGAGCTTGGTGTCACTAAAGAAGTATAGCCATATCGTAACTTATCACTGTTGTATTCAACATTAATACCCGGATATACCGTATAGGCAACTTCTCCGAAATCCAAATAGTGCTGATGCTGACTCTTTAAATTATAAATTGCCAATTGGGTCAATCCATTTTTCCTTTCAGCAATCGCCAAAAAATCCTTAAACTCTTCAATATCGCTGACCAATACATCCGGTCGATGGTCTATGAATGGCTGCCAGTAGCTGCGATCTGTACGATCTAAGGGACATTGCATGATTCGGAAATTAATAGCTCCATCATTGGTCAGTATTAAGAACCGATCTTCCAATGCAACAACCGAATAGAGAACATCCTGTATCCTAGGCTGAAAAATACGAAATTCCGATTGTGGTGAATCAGCATTTAATAACCATATTTCTGAGGACAATGTTCCTTCAGAATTGATCATAATATATTTTCCATTTTTGGATTTACCAACTCCGATATAATTTGTGTTATCTTTTTCTTCGTACACAAGCACATCTGCTGCCGGATCGCCCCCCAATGTATGCCGCATAATCTTTTCACTAAGCAAGGTAACAGGGTTCTTGGCCGTATAGAACAAGGTTCGATTATCATTTCCCCAAATAGCGGCTCCCTCTGTATTCTTTATCTGGTCGGGATAGATTTCTCCGGTCTCGATATTTTTGATAAATATGGTATATTCTCTCCGAGAGACAGTATCCACACTAAAGGCAAGCAAAAGATTATCCGGACTCACAGAAAATCCTTTTGCCGTATAATATGCGTGCCCTTCGGCAAGCTGATCTACATCCAACAGCACTTCCTCTTCGCCCTCCAGTGTCCCCTTTTTCCGACAGAATTTAAAATATTGTTTTCCCTCTTCTGTCCGGCTATAATAATAATAGCCATTTTTGTAATAAGGCACAGACTCGTCCTTTTCCTTAATCCGGGATTTCAATTCATGAAAAAGATTTTCCTGTAAATCTACCGTATCTTGAAGCATTAAATTGGTATAATTGTTTTCCTCTTCCAGATAGTCAATAACTTCTTGCGATTTTTCTCCTTTTTTAAAGTAATCAATCATCCAGTAATAATCATCTTGCACAGTATCATCATGTATCTTTCTGACATGGGGGTAAACTGCTGCCACTGGGGCCATCACGTTAGGCCAAACTATTTTCTTATTTTGTTGCATTCGCTCTATTATACACTAATCAATATATATTCTTTCTTATCCTAGCTATCTAGATCGTCTAAATAAAACAGGAGACTCTTAGAAATGGTTTGAATTTAAGATATTTCGTCAACAGTTTGCTAAGAGAGATGGATTATAAATACTTTTAATAAAAATTAACAGTTCAGAAGAGGCATTAGCATTATCTTTGCTATTCTGCTATAGGCAGGAATATGCGAGTTTACAAGCTCATGAAGAAAATTTAAAATAAACAGGAGAGAATAACCAGGTGGAACGCGTGCATTGCAACAAATGAAAGCAGACACTTCATTAAGAATTATTTACATATGAATTTAAAAAAATCACTATATCTAATTGCTTTAGGATCATTGCCACTTATCTCTTTCGGACAATCTGATACCATTCCAGCAAATTGGTTCAATTTGGATTATAAAACAGATGGGGTCATGGGAATCAGTACCGAAAAAACGTATAAAACGTTATTGAAAGGAAGAAAATCTACTCCAGTCATTGTTGGGGTATTGGATGGAGGTGTTGATGTTTATCACGAGGATCTCAAAGATGTTGTGTGGATCAATACGAAAGATAGTCTCGCGAATGGTATAGATAATGATGGCAATGGCTATATTAATGATAAATACGGGTGGAACTTCATTGGTAACGCAGATGGAAAAGATGTGCAATTCGACAACTTGGAATTGACAAGACAACTTAGGATCCTGGATAAAAAGTTTGCAAATATTACAGCAGCAACAGAACTCAATGAAGCTGGCCGAAAAGCTTTCACTAGTTATCAAAAGATGCTTGCCAAATATAAAAACAAGCTAGAAGAAGCTAAGATGGGCCAATTTTCCTACGATGCGCTCAAACGCAACATAGATGCTGTCGTCCGTGAAATTGGTAAAAAACCCGAAGATATCACACAGGATGATATAGACAATTTCAAAGCGACCACAAACACGCAACGTATCGCACTTGGCTATGCAAAGGATGAAATCAACAACGGCGGCTTCGCCAAATTTTTTGATGATATCACCGAAGGCGCAAAATATTTCAACAATCAAGTTGATTATCATTTAAACAAAGCATACGATTCTCGACCTATTGTTGGAGATAATTATGAAGATGCTTCAGAGCGACACTACGGAAATGCTGATGTAAAAGGACCGGACGCATTACATGGCAGCCATGTCGCAGGAATCATTGGTGCAAAACGTAATAATAATATTGGTATCAACGGAGTAGCGGACAATGTTAAAATACTCACAGTTAGACTTGTCCCTGATGGTGATGAGCGTGATAAAGACGTCGCAAATGCCATTCGCTATGCAGCAGACAATGGCGCCAAAGTACTTAACATGAGCTTTGGAAAGAGCTATGCCTATAATAAACAAGCTGTAGATGACGCGATCAAATATGCTGAATCCAAAGATGTACTGATGGTGCATGCCGCGGGGAATGACAGTGAAGATAACGATATAGAGCCTAATTTTCCGATGAAGTATTATACGGATGTAAAAGGTGATACAACCGGAGTTGCCAATGCTTGGATCACAGTTGGCGCAACTGGCCTTCATTTGGATAATGAACTTTTGGCTGATTTTTCGAATTATGGTAAAAAGACTGTCGATGTTTTCGCACCGGGAGTCCATATCAACTCTACTGTGCCAGATTCCAAATATAAAGAAGAACAGGGTACGAGTATGGCTGCACCTGTTGTTGCAGGTTTAGCCGCAATGATCCGTTCTTATTATCCCAATTTAAGTGCTGTAGAAACCAAACAGATTATTATGGAATCTGTGGAAAAGCCTGATCAACTTGTACAGGTAAAAGTTGGTGAAGATGCCAGCAAAACGGTTCGATTAGCAGACATTTCGGTCACTGGAGGAATCGTTAATGCGTATAACGCTATTATAAAAGCGGAGGAATATACTAACAGAAAGAAAAAATAAATATTTTCTCGTTTTTTATACCAAAACTATCTTTTGTCCGTTTAATTAATTAACTTACAGAGACAAAACAACAGATGCTTATGGTAGAAAACTTTACCCAATCAGAAAACGAAGTTCAAAATTTGCTAACCCAAAACGAGAAGGTAATGACAGACGAGGACATAGAAAATGAATTGAAACTTCAATTGCCAAAAATGTTGCTTCATCCAAGCAAAAGATGTATAGAGAATATCCTAGCATATTCTAAACAACTGGAAAAAAGAAAGGCCTAATCTGCAGATTAGGCCTTATTTTTTAATCTTAATATCGCCTTGATTTACCTGCAGTCTGAAACGGTCGGAACTTGCTTCCCGCTTTGCGCGCTAAAATCAGACTATTCCACTTTTACTAGACGTCAAAATTTCTTTTTTGATGGAAATTTTGGCTAGTTTTGAACCGATGTTAAAACAAGAACGATACAAGGCTTTCGTAGATTATTTCTCCAAAAATAGTCCTGACGCACAGACAGAACTCAACTATAGCAATCCATTTGAATTACTGGTTGCTGTTATTTTATCTGCACAGTGTACAGATAAAAGGATCAACCAAGTCACGCCCAAATTGTTTGCACGCTACCCAGATGCACACAGCTTGGCAGCCTCTAGTGTAGATGAAGTATTTAGCTATATCAGATCGGTAAGCTATCCAAATAATAAGGCCAAACACCTTGTAGGAATGGCTCAGCTACTCATTGAAAAGTTCGACAATATTGTCCCCGAAAAAATTGAGGATCTTGTGAAACTTCCGGGTGTGGGTCGAAAAACTGCTAATGTTATTTCTTCTGTTGTTTATCATAATCCGGCTATGGCCGTAGATACACATGTTTTCCGTGTTGCAAACCGTCTTGGGCTAACCTATCGTGCAACAACACCATTGGCCGTGGAAAAACAGCTGGTAAAAAATCTCCCTAAAGATACAATTGCGATCGCCCATCATTGGCTAATCTTACATGGACGTTATATATGTCTGGCCCGAAAGCCAATGTGTGAGAAATGCCCGATCACTTATATGTGCAAATACTTTGAAAAAAATCACCATATAAAAAGTGTCTCAGCTATAACAGAGATAGAAAACTAATTTTTTTAGTGAAAATATTTGGTTTATGATTTTTAATTTTTAATTTTGAGAAATATATACTAAAAATATGAGCAACACAGATAAACTAAAAGCTTTACAGCTGACGTTAGATAAATTAGAAAAGAACTTTGGAAAAGGTTCAATTATGAAATTAGGTGATACTGCTGTTGAGCCGATCGAAGCTATTTCTACAGGATCTCTAGGCTTGGATATCGCCTTAGGAATTGGTGGTGTACCAAAAGGCCGTATCATTGAAATATATGGACCTGAATCTTCAGGTAAAACGACCTTAGCAACTCACATTGTTGCCGAAGCACAAAAAAAAGGCGGTATTGCAGCAATCATTGATGCTGAGCATGCTTTTGATAAATATTACGCTCAAAAATTAGGCGTAGATGTAGAAAATTTATTGATTTCTCAACCAGATAATGGCGAGCAAGGTTTAGAAATTGCTGATAACCTGATCCGTTCTGGCGCAATTGACGTTATTGTTATTGACTCCGTTGCGGCTTTGGTGCCAAAAGGTGAGATCGAAGGCGAAATGGGTGATTCTAAAATGGGGCTTCAAGCTCGTTTGATGTCACAAGCTTTACGTAAATTGACCGGTACAATTTCAAAAACAAACTGTTGTTGTATTTTCATCAACCAATTGCGCGAAAAAATTGGTGTGATGTTTGGTAACCCAGAAACAACAACTGGTGGTAATGCATTAAAATTCTACGCTTCTGTACGTTTAGATATCCGTCGTACATCACAAATCAAAGATTCTGATGAAGTATCGGGTAACCGCGTAAAAGTGAAGATTGTAAAAAATAAAGTAGCACCTCCGTTCCGCATCGCGGAATTTGATATCATCTTTGGTGAAGGTATCTCTAAAGTAGGTGAAATCATTGATCTAGGTGTTGAATATGGTATTATTAAAAAAGCAGGCTCTTGGTTTAGCTATGGTGAGACCAAATTAGGACAAGGTCGAGATGCGGTTAAAGCCTTATTATTCGACAATCCAGATTTAATGGACGAACTTGAAGCTAAAATCCGTGCTGAAGTGACAGGAGAAGATCCAATGCTTAACATCGAGGAAAACGAAGACTAGTTGCTGTAAAAATTAGTATAATGTAGGTAGCCATCCTGTTTAGGATGGCTATTTTTTTTGCGAAAATTCAAGTGCTTAGATGATTATTTTGTTACATGTCCAAAGTTTTCAATTTGTACTAATAGATTTTATTAATTTTAGCAGGTCGAGCTAAAAACGCCTGACATCCAAATGCTAAACTTAATATAAACAATGAATCGTAAACTAATTCTATTTCTTTTAATACTGTTAGGCTCAGTATTTCATCTACATGCACAAACGATACGCATACTCTCCTTTAATATCCACCACGGAAACCCACCCACCGAAAAAGAATCAGTTATCAACCTTGACACAATTGCCAAAATTATTAAAAATTCAAAGGCTGACCTCGTAGGTCTTCAGGAAATCGATGTCAATCTCGGTAGATCATATTTTGAAAATCAAGCCAAAAAATTAGCCGAATTAACAGGCATGCATTATATATTTTCCAAAGGGATAGACCTGGATAAAGGTGAATATGGTACCGCTATCTTATCAAAAAATCCAATTGAACGTGTAGAGAAACACTTTCTACCTTCCCCTGTGGAAAGCGAAACACGCAGTTTATCGGTAATCGAAGTCACGATACGCAAAACGAAAATCTTATTTGCAAATACACACCTTGACCTGAAAGACAAAAACAAAATCGAACAGGCAAAATTCATCACCCAGCGTTTCAAAAACGAAAAGTTACCCACCATCCTTGTCGGTGACCTGAACTCCGAACCCAATGACCCAGCGATTACTGAACTTAGCAAAATATTCACAAAAAGCAGCATTGCTAACGGATTTACGTTTCCTCAAGATAAACCCACTACTGAAATCGACTATATCATGATTAATACAGCATCTGCCGCAAAGTTCTCCAACCACCGTATTCTGAACGAACAATACGCCAGTGATCATCGGCCATTATATGTCGAGATAAACATTAAATAACCACTTGTGACCTTTAAATATGAATTTTAACAGAAGAAGATTTTTGGAAGCCCTAGCACTGGCTGGGATTACACTGCCCAATATCAGCATCGCGCAAGAAAAAGAAGCAAATGAGGCAGACGGCGAGTTCTGCTTTGTCGTACCTGCCTATCTACAAAATCAAACCGAGACAGGAATCAGTATTTTTACGATTTTGAGCAAAGATGCCTTTGCTTGGCTTGAGATTCTCGACAACACAGGGAATGTCCAAAAAAAGATCTACCAATCCGAGGATGGGATGATCAATGCCAATACTGATTTCTTTCATTTTACGATTGAAGACGCGCCCCGATCGTTTCGCTATCGCATCAAGGCGAAGGAAATCCAAAAATTCGATCCTTATAAAATCGTATACGGTCAAGAAATAGAAACCGCTATTTTCGAGGCTAAATTAGCCAAGAGCAATCAAGAGCAGATTCGATGTCTGGTCTATAACGATGTACATGAGGAAAAAAGCAGCTATCGTGACCTTATTCCGCGTCAGGATATTTCACCCTACGATTTTTTTGTACTGAATGGTGATTCCTTTCATTATGTCACCAATCAGCAAGATATTACGGAGAAACTACTAAAGCCAATTGAATTTTTTGCGACAGGAAAACCATTCATTATGAATCGGGGAAACCATGAGACAAGGGGATCCTTCGCACGTAATTTCAAACGATATTTTGGTTATCCTGACAACAAGTATTACCAAGCTTTTAAAAGAGGTCCTATTTTTTGGATCATGCTGGACAGTGGCGAAGACAAGCCTGACAATCATGAGGTATACGCCGGAACAGTCGATTATGATAACTACAGAAAAGAACAGGCTCAATGGCTGGAAAAGGTTCTACAATCCAAGGAAAGAAAGCGTGCACAACATACTGTTGTTATTAGCCATATACCGATTTTTCATTCGGATGACTGGCATGGTACCTTGAATAACAGAGGATGTTTTCATCCCTTGTTTCAAAAATATAAAATTGATGCCATGATCTCTGGCCACACACATCAATATGGATACTATCCAGCAGATAAAGACCATAATTATCCTGTATTTATAGGTGGAGGTCCAAAAGTTGGGAAAAGAACTATCATCGACGTAGCCGGGAACAACAAGTCATTGAACATACGGATGACTAGAGACGATGGCACAGAACTGGGATTATTTAAGAAATAGAAAAGGGCGCTTGATAAGCGCCCTTTTCTATTTTGATTGAAGAAAGCTGCTATGCGAGCTTCCTTATTCTCCCTTTTCCAAGAAAGGGTATCGATAATCTGTATCTGGATTAAATGTCTCTTTGATTGTACGAGGAGACACCCAACGAAGCAAATTGATCATTGATCCCGCTTTGTCGTTTGTACCCGAGCCTCTAGCACCACCAAACGGTTGTTGACCTACGACAGCACCTGTACACTTATCATTCACATAGAAGTTACCAGCGGCATGTCTCAATTTATCTGTTGCTAAATTAATCGCATAGCGATCTTGCGCAATGATTGATCCAGTCAAGGCATAAATCGATGTTGTGTCAACAATATCTAACGTTTCTTCAAACTTAGCATCCTCGTAAACATATACGGTCAGGACAGGTCCAAACAATTCCTCAACCATTGTCTCGTAATCTGGTTTTGAAGCCTCAATGATTGTTGGATGAATGAAATACCCTTTAGATTTATCGTATGTACCACCAACTACAATTTCTGCATCATTAGATTCTTTAGCTCTGTCGATATACTTCGCTAATTTATCAAATGACTTCTCATCAATTACAGCATTGAAAAAGTTTGTAAAATCTTCTGTTCCACCGATTGTAAAAGATTTTACGTCAGTCGTCATAGATTCTTTCAATGCAGGCCACAACGATTTAGGAATGTATGCACGTGATGCTGCAGAACATTTTTGACCTTGGTATTCGAAAGCACCACGAACCAAAGCTGTATTTGCAGCTTTCAAATCGGCCGAAGGGTGTACAACGATAAAATCCTTACCACCAGTCTCACCGACGATACGTGGATACGTTTTATAACGGTGGATATTATTACCGATCGTCTTCCAAATATCCTGAAATACTCCTGTTGAACCAGTGAAGTGGATACCTGCGAAATCTGGGT
Source organism: Sphingobacterium sp. UGAL515B_05 (assembly GCF_033097525.1). Classification (NCBI taxonomy): domain Bacteria; kingdom Pseudomonadati; phylum Bacteroidota; class Sphingobacteriia; order Sphingobacteriales; family Sphingobacteriaceae; genus Sphingobacterium; species Sphingobacterium sp. UGAL515B_05. Next base: position 1,232,139 of record NZ_CP109907.1, read on the forward strand.
GTTGGAAAATCACATCACCAGCGTCAGGACCTGAAACATACACCAAGTTGATAACACCATCCGGAAGACCAGCTTCACGGAAAATTTTCATCAATACATTTGCTGAATAGATCTGGGTGTTGGATGGTTTCCATACCACAACATTACCCATCATTGCAACACAGGAAGGTAGATTACCCGCAATAGCTGTAAAATTGAATGGAGTCAATGCAAATACAAAACCTTCAAGAGGACGTTGTTCTACACGGTTCCAAACACCTTTACCTGATATAGGAGGTTGTTGTTTATAGATTTCGCTCATGTATTGTACATTGAAACGCAAGAAATCCACAATCTCACATGCCGAATCAATTTCTGCCTGATATGGGTTCTTTGATTGTCCCAACATTGTTGCAGCATTCAACTCATAACGGTATTTACCTGAAATCAATTCAGCAGCTTTTAAGAATATCGCAGCACGATCTTCCCAAGTAAGGTTTTCCCAATCCTTTTTTGCCGCTAAAGCTGCATTGATTGCATCTGTTACATGAGATTTATCACCTTGATTGTATTGACCTAAAATATGTTGGTGGTCATGTGGAGGAGCTATGTTTACTTTTTTAGAAGTAGTGATTTCTTTACCACCAATATACATTGGGATATCGATTTGTTTCGAACGTGCCTCATCAATTGCTGCTTTCAACAATTTACGTTCTTTCGTTCCGACAGCGTATGTATACACCGGTTCATTGGCAGGAACAGGAACTGTAAAAAATCCTTTAGACATATTACAATTATTAATTATTCACCAAAAAATACTATTTATGAATCGTGAAGCGAACAAGTCCGTTCATTCCATTATTTGCATCAGAAACCATGGTTTCAACCTGTTAGCATCACACTAAATAGCGTTAATAGAAGTAAAATTACCTCAAATTTTATGAATACCCAAAGTTACTGTCCCTCTTTGAGCACCTTGGAAAAGATACGTTTAAATTTTTCCAATTTCGGTTTAATCACCAACTGGCAGTATGGCTCTTTTCCATTTAATCTATAATAATCTTGATGATAGTCCTCTGCCGGATAAAATACTGTTGCCGGAACTACTTCTGTTACAATAGTTTTATTAAAAACATGCTCCTTCTCTAACGCCGAAAGATAATATTGCGTCTTATCAAGCTGCTCTTTATTGTGTACAAAAATAGCTGAACGATATTGGGTGCCAACATCATTCCCTTGACGATTGAGCTCCGTTGGATCGTGTGCTACAAAAAAGGCTTCCAATAGTTTGTCGTAGCTGATCACTTTTGGATCAAAAATAATATTGGTCGCTTCCGCATGTCCTGTACTCCCGGTACAAACCTGCGCATAACTCGGATTTGCCACCCATCCGCCAGTATATCCTGAAATAACATTTACGACACCCTTTAACTCTTTAAATTGTGCCTCAGTACACCAAAAACACCCTGCTGCAAATGTTGCTGTATCCAAACTCGCCGTATTTTTAGCAGGCAATTTGGTGAAATCAGTTTTTTTTACCCGAAGCCCTTGCTGCTGCCCCTGGCAAGAGTTCAATACAAAAAGCGCTGTTAAAAGTATCAGAATATTTCTCATAAATAATTACCCTTCTTCCTTCCGTTTATGTTCCCCGAATTATTGGAGTTAAATTCATGCCCTATAAACAAATACTCACTAGGTTTTGTTTATAAAATAGAAAAGCGACAATAATAACTTATTGTCGCTTTTCTATTTTTCTATCAAATGATCAACTATTTAGCTGCAGCATAGTTTTGTGCTACGGCATCCCAATTGATAACATTAAAGATTTCCTCTAAATACGCTGGACGTTTATTTTGGAATTTCAAATAATAAGCATGCTCCCAAACGTCGATACCTAAGATAGGAGTTCCTTTTACCTCAGCAACATCCATCAATGGATTGTCTTGGTTTGGTGTAGAAGTTACGGCCAATTTACCATCAGCACCAACGATTAACCAAGCCCATCCTGAGCCAAAACGAGTTGCACCAGCAGCTTGAAGTTGCTTTTTCAACTCATCAAATGAACCAAATGTAGCATTGATTGCTTCGGCTAATTCACCTGTTGGAGTTCCACCTGCATTTGGGCCTAAAACCTTCCAAAACAAAGAGTGGTTGTAGTGACCACCACCATTATTACGTACTGCTGCGCTGTATTTACTTACATTTTTAATAATATCCAATAGGGATAAGTTTTCTGCGTCTGTTCCTGCGATAGCTTTATTTAAGTTATCCACATATGCCTGATGGTGTCTGTCATGGTGGATTTCCATTGTAGTTTTGTCAATATGTGGTTCCAATGCGTCGGCTGCGTATGGTAACGCTTCTAATTCAAATGCCATATCTATTTTAATTTAAATGTTTATTACTTCGTTTATACATACAAATATAACACAATATACACGGTTATGTTTTTATGTGTTACAATAAATCCATTATTTCCCTACCGTTTTTGACGAAAAAATGATTTTACCAAATCAGCACACTCTTCCTGTAAAACGCCATGTGTAATGACCGTTTTGGGGTGTAATATTTTATCGTGAAAATGGGAATAGCCACGCTTTTCATCTTTGGCTCCATAGACTATTTTACCAATATGTGTCCAATAGGCCGCCCCGGCACACATAATACAAGGCTCAATGGTAACGTATAATGTACATTCATCCAGGTATTTGCCCCCAAGGTAATTTGCTGCTGCTGTAAAAGCCTGCATTTCAGCGTGAGCTGTCACATCATTCAATCGCTGCGTCAAATTATGACCTTTCCCTATAACACGTCCTCGATGAACAATAACTGCCCCAATAGGCACCTCTCCCTCTTCGTACGCGACCTTAGCTTCATTCAATGCCATACGCATGAACGACTCGTCACTATCGATGAGTTGTGTTCCTTCAAAATCTATAAATGTCATGGTACAAACTTAGCTAAGTTTAGATCCATTTGGTAATTTTTTGTCGACGGATGTCAGAATAATATCTCCATTTTCGTCAGAAAAGCCGGTCACTAGACACTCAGAAAAGAAATTAGCGATCTGCTTTTTGGGGAAATTCACAACTGCGACAACTTGCTTTCCTATCAACTCCTCTTTGTTGTAGTGTACTGTAATCTGGGCACTACTTTGTAATATGCCAATTTCATCGCCGAAATCAAGTTTCAATTGATATGCTGGCTTTTTAGCTCTCGGAAAGTCTTTTGCTTCTAAAATAGTTCCTACCCGTAAATCCACTTTCTCAAAGTCGGTCCAACTAATGGCTTCACTCATAATCGGTTGTTACTAATATCCTGAATCTCTTTACCTATCGTAAATAAAACATAGGAAGGCTTCCGTCCCAAACGTAAAGACAATCTATTGATCAGTTTATCTTCCTCTCCTGCTTGAAAAGCTAAATCTTCATCACTTAAGTGGTTGTACTTGCGACGGAGTTTTTCTTTGGCTACTTGCCACTGTTCTTCGTTAATTTTTAGCATAACTCAGATTTAGGTATAAAATTTGTATATCTTTACTGAACTGTAAAAGTTTGTTTAAAGATACAATATATACATAAATAAAAGATTATGAAAAAGATTTTACCAGCATTACTTTTGATTTGTGGTAGCGTAGCAACGGCACAGGCGCAGCTTCTGCCTGGGTTTGAGGTGGGTGTAAAAGGAGGCTTGAACTTCTCTAAACTTAAAAGCGATGGCAAATATTTCAATTCTGACACGAAAGCAGGCTACCAAGCAGGTCTTTACGGACGTGTTGGTGTATTGGGATTCCATATTCAGCCCGAAGTTTATATAACAGGTAAAAACACGACCGTGAAAGCAGAAAATGGTGAATCGACAGATGTTAAATTTACAACGGTCGATGTTCCAGTATTATTAGGCAAACGCTTTGGCTTGGGTCCGATTGGAGCAAGGATTCAAACTGGCCCGATATTTTCATTTAAAGTAGATGATAAGCAAGATAAAGTCATTGACCAATTGAACCCAAATAACTACAAAAAAAGTGGCACTTCTTGGGCTTTTGGTGTAGGCGCTGATATTTCAAGCTTACGTGTAGATCTACGTTACGAAATGGGCTTAAATAAAGTCAACAACGAGAGCCAGGCTAATCCAAAAATTAACATGTGGAGTATCGGTTTAGGCTATAGGTTATTCAGTATTCTATAGTTCATTAAACACTGTTCATATACCGTTAGAAAGTCCGTTTTTATTCAAAACGGACTTTTTATTTCAATAAACTTTAGAACCGTTCTAAATTATTGCTTTTTCTTGTCAAAATGGTATCATATTTAATAGCAAATAGTAGATTTGCCTAATTCAAATTAAATTACAAGGATAATGAGTAAATCAAAGCCAGTTTTCAGTTCTTCGATTGGGAAGAAGCTAATCATGAGCTTAACAGGAATCTTCCTATGTTTATTCCTAGTTGTTCACTTGGTTGGTAACTTGCAATTATTTAAAGATGATGCGGGTCTAGCGTTCAACAAGTACGCCTATTTTATGACTCACTTTACACCAATCAAAGTTTTTTCTTACTTATTGTATGCTTCGGTAATTGTTCACGTCATCTACGCTATTACATTGTCGATGAAAAACAAGGCCGCTCGTCCTATTGGTTATGCCAAATATGATGGTCAAGCAAACAGCAAGTGGAATTCACGCAACATGGGTATCTTAGGTACTGTCATTTTAGTATTCTTAGCTACGCACATGTCTAATTTTTGGTGGAAATTTCACAATGATGAAGTACCGTACATCGAATACCGTACTGATTTGGCAACTGGACAAACCACAGTGAGAGAACTTCAAGCTTCTGAATTCCACGACTACCAAGAAACGGTAGAAAACAACGTTCAAATCTTAAAGGCAAGAGATTTGTATAAGCAAGTTGACTTTGCATTCAAAAATGTTGCATTGGTCGCTTTGTATGTTATTGCGATGGCAGCTTTGGCATTCCACTTAATTCATGGTTTCCAATCTGCGTTCCAAACTTTAGGTTTTAACCACAGAAGATATATTGGAATCATCAGAGCAATCGGTGTTTGGGTATTTGGGGTATTAATTCCAATTGGCTTTGCAATAATGCCATTGTTTTTCTTCTTTAAATAATTCAGAATCTTTTAAGATAAAGCTCAGGCTTTATCGATCAATATAAAATTAAGAGATATGTTAGATTCAAAAGTACCAGCGGGCCCATTAGCCCAAAAGTGGTCAAATCATAAATTTAATCTTAAGTTGGTTAACCCTGCTAACAAACGTAAATTTACTGTTATTGTTGTTGGTACAGGTCTTGCTGGAGCGTCTGCTGCAGCATCTTTAGCTGAATTAGGATATAATGTAATTACCTTCTGTTATCAAGATTCACCTCGTCGTGCGCACTCTATTGCAGCACAAGGTGGTATCAATGCAGCAAAAAGTTACCAAAATGACGGGGACTCAGTTTTCCGTTTATTCTACGATACAATCAAAGGTGGTGACTACCGCTCGCGTGAGGCAAACGTTTACCGTTTGGCAGAAGTGTCTGTCAACATCATTGACCAATGTGTTGCTCAAGGTGTTCCATTTGCACGTGAATACGGAGGTCTATTAGACAACCGTTCTTTCGGTGGTGCGCAAGTTAGCCGTACGTTCTATGCACGTGGTCAAACGGGACAACAGTTGTTGTTGGGTGCTTATTCAGCGTTAAACCGTCAAATTAAAAAAGGAAAAGTAAAATCGTATACACGTCATGAGATGTTGGACTTGGTTATGATCGATGGTCATGCTAAAGGTATCGTAACTCGTGACCTAGTTTCAGGTAAAATAGAAACTCATGCTGCACATGCAGTATTGATGTGTACTGGTGGTTATGGTAACGTATTCTTCTTGTCTACAAATGCAATGGGATGTAACGTTACAGCAGCATGGAGAGCACACAAACGTGGTGCTTATTTTGCGAACCCTTGTTATACTCAAATTCACCCAACGTGTATCCCGGTAACAGGAGATCACCAATCTAAATTGACATTGATGTCAGAGTCTTTACGTAATGACGGCCGTGTATGGGTTCCTAAAACTCAAGAAATGGCAGAAAGATTGCGTAAAGGTGAGATCAAAGCCAATGATATCAAAGAAGACGACAGAGATTATTTCTTGGAGCGTAAATACCCTTCATTCGGTAACTTGGTACCGCGTGACGTGGCCTCTCGAAATGCAAAAGAAGCTGTTGATGATGGTCGTGGTGTTGGTAAAACAGGTTTCGCTGTATTCTTGGATTTTAAAGAAGCTATCGGTCGTCTAGGCGAAGATGCAGTACGTGCTAAATACGGTAACTTATTTGACATGTACTACCAAATCACTGATGAGAACCCTTATAAACAACCAATGCGTATCTACCCTGCTGTTCACTACACAATGGGTGGTGTATGGGTTGATTACAACTTGATGACTACAATCCCCGGTTTGTATGCTTTAGGTGAGTGTAACTTCTCTGACCACGGTGCAAACCGTTTAGGTGCATCTGCATTGATGCAAGGTCTTGCCGATGGTTATTTCGTAATTCCTTACACTGTGGGTGATTACTTAGCTAAATTAGGTTCATTCGCACCAGTAGATCATACCCATCCTGCTTTCGAGACTACTCGTAAAGAAGTTGAAGATAAAATCAACAAATTGTTGTCGTTAAACGGTACACAAACTGTTGATGATATCCACAAAAAATTAGGTCTCATCATGTGGGAATATTGTGGTATGGCTCGTACAGCCGAAGGATTACAAAAAGCACAAGGTTTGATCCAAGAATTGAAAAAAGAATTCTGGACAAACGTTAGAGTTCTTGGAGAGAACGAAGAATTAAATCTTTCTTTAGAAAAAGCTGGTCGCGTAGCAGACTTCTTAGAGTTAGGTGAGTTAATGGTTGTTGATGCATTGCAACGTGCTGAGTCTTGTGGTGGTCACTTCCGTCTTGAAAGCCAAACTGAAGAAGGTGAAGCAAAACGTAACGATGATGAATTCGCCTATGTATCTGCTTGGGAATACAAAGGAGACAATGTACCTGAGGAATTACACAAGGAAGACTTGGTATTCGAGAACGTTCAGTTAACACAAAGAAGTTATAAATAAGAAGGAAAATTATCATGGCACAACATATGAATTTAACGCTGAAAGTTTGGCGTCAAAAAAATGATAAAGATAAAGGTCAATTTGTAACTTATCAGGCAAACAATATCGCTGATGATATGTCTTTCTTAGAGATGCTTGATATTGTCAATGAAGAGTTGACTCGTAAAGGAGAAGATCCTGTATATTTCGATCACGACTGTCGTGAAGGTATCTGCGGGATGTGTTCATTAGTAATCAATGGTCGCCCCCACGGTCCTAAAGAAGGTACAACAACATGTCAATTGCACATGCGTAGCTTCCACGACGGACAAACTATCGTAATTGAACCATGGAGAGCTGCTGCATTCCCGGTATTGAAAGACCTTGCAGTTGACCGTACTGCTTTTGACCGCATTCAACAAGCCGGAGGATATGTAAATATCAATACTGGCGGTGTTCCTGATGCGAATGTTATTCCTATTCCTAAACGTATTGCTGACGAAGCTTTCGAATCGGCAACATGTATAGGTTGTGGTGCTTGTGTTGCAGCGTGTAAAAATGCTTCTGCAATGTTATTTGTGTCTGCAAAAGTATCTCAATTTGCCTTGTTACCACAAGGTCAAACCGAACGTTACGAACGTGCGCAGGCAATGGTAGATCAAATGGACGCAGAAGGTTTCGGTAACTGTACAAACACGGGAGCTTGCGAAGCTGAATGTCCTGTAGGCATCAAATTAACAAACATTGCTCGTTTAAACCGCGAGTATTTGACTGCTAAAATCTTCAGACAAGAAGAGCCTCACGTTTAGTTGCATTTTCCATCTTCCGTGGTTTCGTTAGCATCAATAGCGGCGAAAACTCACTGAAGATCCTTTCTGACCATTGGAAATAAGCAATCCAGAAAAATAATATAAAAGTCCTTGCCCTAAGAAAGCAAGGACTTTTTTTTATATTTACAATAATGTAAATTGATGAACGTGAATTCTGGTATAAAAATTCGACTACTCTTACTTATCTTGACTTTATGCTTTATAGGAACAGCTATCACCATTAAAGAATCTGTTACCAATAAGGAAATACTAGACATTGATACAAAATCACTCAATGACTACATCGCGCAACAAGAAAAAAAAGTCGATCGTATTTTCAATGATTCACTCCTGCTCAAAACATTTAAAAACTACGATCAGTATCCGATAGCAGTTTATCAGGCTTTTGAAAAATTTAAAACCAACGAGAAGGTTTTTCTATTTCTTTTTAAGGACCATGAACCTAAAATGTGGAGCACACATCTATTCGTGCCTATCACAGATCAGGGATTCCCAGAAAAATCCAATTTTATTCAGGATGATAACCGCTCTTACGTTGTTCGAAAAAAAACAATTGGCAATATCAGTATACTCGCTTATATTATTGTAAAAGGCTATACAAATAATAACAACCCCTATTTAAATAGCTCTTTGCGGAGAAACTTCTTCGACTCCAGAAATATTGACATTGCCTCCTATACAGACACGGTCACGATTAAAAATATCTATAGCAATGAAGGGTCTTATCTGTTCTCCGTTAAGCTAAAAGATGGAGAGCATGAAAATGCCTATACAATTTTGCAATTCTTCTGTTGGCTACTTGCCTGGATCGCGTTACTGATCTTCTTCAATAGCCTCTGCTTACATATGGCCAAGACAGGAAGGGCCTGGTGGTCTGCGGTATTGCTATTGTCGGTATTTAGCCTTGTCAAATTTGCCGATCTTAAATGGAACCTGCTGTCCGAGAATGCGACATTTTCAATTTTCGATTCGCGAAATTACGCCTATAATCGCTTCTTCCCCAATATATGGTCCGTGATGTCCACCACCATATTGGTACTATGGTTGGTTCTATTTATCTATTCAATTCGCAAAGAGCTCAACTTTGACAAAATAAAAAACATCCGGCTCTTTAGAATTCCTATCGCAATCGGATTTATTCTAAGTATATATCTATCCTTCGGTCTATTGTATGATATCGCTGGTACATTGATTACACACTCCAACAATATCTATTTTGATTTCACAAAACTTGTCGATTTACATTTCTTAAGTTGGGTAGATCTAGGCATTGTTGGCATGGGTATTTTGACCTTAAGTATCTACATTGATCTCGTACTATTTTTTCTTAAAAAATTAGAATTAAAACCGACGCAGCTACTCAATATTCAACTGGCATGTGTCATTTTTGTCATCCTGATCATTTCCTTCTATATAGAGAAAAATAGCCTGGTCAATTTGTTACTCGCGCTGATCATCCTTATTAAATCATTTGGCGAGAAGTATTTCGACCGACATATATTAACAAATTATATCGCGGTACTGATACTTTGGGCAATCATAAGTGCGATCACGCACGCACGTTTCTATCAGGAACGGAACTTAATCGACATGAAAATCTTGTTGAGTAATCTACAATCAGAAGATGATGTCAATGCTGTTTCATTATTCTCTGATATTGAAAGCAGCATAGCAAACGATCAAGAATTAAAACATTTATTTAATATCAGTCTACCCTATACCAATACCGAAGGGATCAACGATTTTATCAAGAAAAAGTATTTTAGTGGCTATCTTTCCAAGTATGAGTTCAAAGCATATTATTATGATCAAAATAATATTCCGCTCAATCCAGCCAGTCAGAATAAGATCAATGAATATCGAGAAAAGGTAATCAACAAATCGATAAAAGTCACGCAGAACTTCTACCGTGCCAGTGCGGAATTAGGTACGCATGAATACTTCTCCATTATTCCTGTCGCCATTGACCAAAATAGGGTTGTCAATGTCATCATCAATCTTTCCAATAAAGATTTTAGTTATACGGTTCCCTATCCCGAAATCCTCACTGATATGCGGATCAACAATTCACAATATTATAATAAAGGGGATTATTCGATAGCCCTCTATAAAGGAGGCTCTTTAATAACACAGTTTGGAAAATATACCTACGAGAACAATTTAAGGGGGCTGAAAGGTGTTCCAGGAGAATATATTCAAGTACTGGACCGTGATGCATACCTACACATGGCTTATGTTGCCAATAAATTCTCAACATATGTTATCAGTAAACAGAAACCTTCTTTTTGGGATTATCTAGCGACTACTTCATTTTTGTTCTTGGTATTTTTTATGATTTTCATGTTTTTCCATTTTATAAAATCATTCTATATCTTTCTTAAGAACACCAAGCTAACGTTCCGTAATTTAAAATATCAGTTCTACAAAATAATAAATAAAATACAGTATTCTACACGTATTCAGACCTCCATTATCTCATCAGTAATACTGGCGATCCTTATATCGGCGGTAATTTCGTATATAAGTATCAACAAGCAGCTTTATAATAATAATAGAGCAAGTAAGGAACGTTTTATTATCGAATTAGGCAAACGGATGGAAAATATGTTGACCTACACGGATGAAACATCCACCGAAACGCAGCTTATCAGCATGCTCAAGACATTATCTGAAACTATTTCCAAAGACTTCAATCTTTATTCCAAATCAGGCAGGTTACTTTATAGCTCACAGCGTAGAATCTACGATCTGGAGCTTTTCTCTACATTCATTAATCCAGCTGCACTGAAGAATCTTTCTATCTTAAAAAAATCGGAGACGATTGAAGATGAGCGTATAGGCACTTTTCAATTTGAGACCAGTTATGCCACCATCAGGGATAAAAACTATAATACACTGGCTTATATAGGGATACCAAACTTCTCGCTTCAGAAGGAAGAAAACATCAATAAAAATCTTCTTTTAAATACGATAGTGAACATTTATTCGCTGATCATCATAGGCTTTGGTTTTTATGCGACATCTGTGGCCAACAGTGTCACCAATCCCTTGAGCATCATCAGTAAGAAGATCTCACAACTACGCCTGGGACAACCCAACGAACCTCTGTTTTGGCAACGCAATGATGAAATAGGTACATTGATCAAAGAATATAATCTCATGATCATCAAACTTGAGGACTACGCTAATAAAATCAAAGATACGGAACGTGAATCCACTTGGCGCGAGATGGCTCAACAAATAGCCCATGAAATCAAAAATCCGCTGACACCTATGAAATTAGGCATTCAGCAACTCCGCAGATCGTACAAAGACGAGGATCCTAAATTTCCAGATCGCTTCAATAAATTCTCCACTTCATTTATCGAACAAATCGATGCATTGACGCATATTGCCTCAGAATTTTCGCACTTCGCAAAATTCCCAAATACGGTAATGGAAAACATCAATATTGTAGAAAAAGTAACAAAGTCCATTTCCTTGTACAACAATACACCAAATGTAAGTATTCGTCTCATTAACAATGTCGATCACAAAACCCTTATTGTTAAGGCGGATGGTAATGAATTATTGAGAACCTTCAATAATTTAATAAAAAATGCGATTGAAGGCGGTTATGGGCGAAAAAACATGAAGATCGAGATTTCCATTGAACGCTACTCAGACAAATTTGTCAAGATCGACATCAAAGACAATGGTTATGGAATTCCCAAAGAGATGCAGGATAAGATTTTCCAGATTAATTTCACGACAAAGAGTTCAGGAAACGGTTTAGGGCTAGTTCTTGTCAAAAAAACAATTGAAGCCAGTAATGGACAAATTTATTTTGAGACTGTAGAAGGCGAAGGTACAACCTTCCATATACTGCTTCCTTTGCAACAGATAGAGTCTTAATATGTGAAGATAGCAGTCAACAAAAATAAGACATCGAAGAAAGCTTATATGCGCTCCATCTTCAGTGTCTCTAAATAATAAGGACCTGCCGCTCCATTTGTGTAAAGAAGGGGCCGTCACACCAACTGATGTAAATAAAAATATAGCACTCAATTAGGGCACAACTTAAATCTGATAGCATAAAACTAACAGTTAATGGATAGCCTTATTATTATATTTTAAGGATCAGATAACAAGAACAGTATACTATAAACAAAAAAGCTCTTTGCGGTCATGCAAAGAGCTTTTTTGTTTATAGTATATCTATTTTTAACGCAATACAACAGTAGATCGTCCCATGATTGCATTATCTTCATATAGCAAAACAGTATAGGCTCCTTTAGAAAATCCATCCTCTGCTGCCCAATAAACGATATAATCCTCGCCTTTGTTGGTAAATAGAATATTATGTTTAAAAGTATATTGCAATTTCTCACCGTGTACATAGAAAATATTATCGCCTTGTACGACCAAATTTCCTTGTGGATCTATAATTCTGACATATATATCACGTTCTCCACTTTTAGCCAACGGATTATCAGCAATGGTAAAGTTGATTTTTAACTTATCGATTTTTTTAGCACGCTCTTCTACAAATTCCTTTCCATTCTTTTTGACCTGAAGGCCATTTATACTGATACTTGAAACCTTTAATGCTGAAGCAGTCGCAACCTTCTCTTTCAGATCCGAATTTGATGTAACTAATGAAGTAATCTGTTTTTCCTTTTCGACAACAGATTCGCTCAAATTGGAGTTTTGCTTCGATAAAATCTGATTTTCCTGAATCAGCCGTTGCACATTTACACGATAAGTATCCACCTGCTTCTTAAGCTGATTGATCTTATGCTGTGCTTCATCGATATCTTTTGGAGTAATACTCTTATTTTCAAGCTTTTTACGAAGCTCTGCGATCTCAGCTCTAGAATCATCCTTCTGCACGGACATCTCTGGAGTCAATTGGACATTTTCTACATCAATTTTATCCAATTCAGCTTCAATACGATCGATTTGTACCTGCAAATTTTCTTTTTCAACTGTAAGTGTATAGACCTTTTCACCATTGGTCTTAAACTTGACATAAAAATATATGTTCGTTGCAAGTAATGCTGCTATCGCAATGATAAAGAAGTAAATCTTCGAAGAATCTTTCTTCTTTTCTTCTTCTTTCTTACTCGAAACAACTTCTGAATTTATCATAATATACTGTCATATTCATAGGTATAAATCTATAAATTTATACTATTGAATGTTTAAACAAAAATTATTCCAGTTTTATTTTTTATTACCAATTATGAATTATTCAAAATAATTCAAGGTCTCAAATCCGCCTTGTTTTAAGTATTCTTCCTTTCTCATCAGGTGAAGATCGGATTGTACCATATCTGTTACCAACATCTGAAGATCATATTTAGGCGTCCATCCAAGTTTTGTATTTGCTTTAGTCGGATCACCAATTAATAAATCGACTTCAGTTGGCCTATAATATGCTGGATCAACTTTGACAACTGTCTGACCGAATTTAATCAGCGATTTATCAATATTTAACTGGGCTAGGCGCTCCTCGTCAATATCGATAATTACCCCCTTCTCCTGCTCTCCCTTTCCACTGAACTCAATCTCGATTCCCAATTCTGCAAAAGCCATGCGAACAAAGTCTCTTACAGTTGTTGTCACACCTGTAGCAATTACAAAATCTTCTGCGGTTTCTTGTTGTAGAATCAACCACATTGCTTCTACATAATCTTTGGCATGCCCCCAGTCGCGTTGTGCCGATAGATTACCAAGATATAATTTATCCTGTAGCCCTAGCGCGATTTTTGCCACAGCTCGGGTAATTTTACGTGTCACAAAAGTCTCTCCCCTTACAGGGCTCTCGTGATTGAATAAAATTCCATTACAAGCATACATCTTATAGGCTTCACGATAATTGACAGTAATCCAATAACCGTACATTTTTGCTACAGCATAAGGACTTCGCGGATAAAAAGGTGTTGTTTCACTTTGTGGAACCGCTTGCACCAATCCATACAGCTCGGAAGTAGAAGCCTGATAGATACGGGTTTTCTCAATCATTCCCAATAATCGGACTGCTTCAAGAATCCGCAATGTACCGATACCATCGGCATTTGCAGTATATTCCGGTGTATCAAAACTAACTTTTACGTGAGATTGCGCCGCAAGATTGTAAATTTCGTCAGGCTGTGTTTCCTGTATAATACGAATTAAGTTGGTTGAATCCGTCAAATCACCAAAATGCAAGGTGAAATTTCTATTGTCAAGATGGGGATCTTGATAAAGATGATCAATACGATCTGTATTGAATAAAGAACTGCGACGCTTCAAACCGTGTACTTTGTAACCTTTCTTCAATAGGAATTCTGCTAGATAGGCACCATCTTGTCCTGTTATACCTGTTATTAAAGCAGTTTTCGTGTTTTGTTCAGCCATGTTTCTCTCTAGATTAAGCAATACCTGACGAAATCGTTAGGTATATATCCCATTTTCATACTTAAAATAAGCTTATCCGCTCACAAGATTATCATGCATAGTTGGCTTTTTCACTGTATCGGTAAATTCCGCAGCCTATGACACAAATAAATCATAATGAATTGGGAGTGTAAAAGTATTAAATTTTAAACAAAAAAAGCCATAGGAATTCCTATAGCTTTCTGTAATTCTTCTTTTATCGTTTACGTTTAGTTCGAACGCGTAAAATTAAATACTAAATAGGCTTCTCCGTTAGCAACAGTCAATGGCATACGCATAACTAATTTATTCCCATCCGAATAAGATAAATCCAAACGGTAACCTGTTGTTACATTCTTCGCCTTATCGCCTGCATAGATCTTTTTAAATTGAAACTGAGGTTCTCCTAAGCCTTTTCCAGGATTATAGATAGACCAAAAGATCTCACGTGATGCGCCCGGAGCACATAAAGTTCCTTGTGCATTAAAAGTAATAGATCCTTTACCATTTCCAATAAAATTCCATGTACTACCTACGAAACATTCTGCAGGAGCTTCTTCAAATACACTTTTAATCGTGAATGAAGAAGGTAAATTCTCTCTATCGATTGTATTCAACGTCCATGTACCTTTTACAGCGGATTTCCAATCCGAAGCACTTGGACCAGAAGCTGCACTCGTGTTGGAAGAAGGATTTCCAGTTGATGTACCTTGCTTTTGTGCTCCACAAGAAAATAAGGTCACCGTAGCAAAAATAGTTGCTAATGATAAAACGAATCGATTCATATCTATAAATTTTAATTTCAAATTGTATTTTTGGGGTAAATTAATCCACAAAACATGAAAATCACAGCCAAAAATCATACCATAAGCAAAATAATCGCAAAAACGCTGTTAAGGTTATTTATCATTTTATTGGCCTTTGCTTCTTATCCGCTTTTTTTAGGACAGGAAGCAAAAGGGAAATTGAATCAAATCAGCCTTGCTTTTACGAACAAGATAGCTCTCATCGCTCCTATCTTGTTATTTTGCTTCATCATTGGATTAATGATCGCTGTGCTCAAGCACAAATATAACAGAATTGACCTAAATTGGCTATTTTCTCTTGCGACTATCTTTGGTATTTTATATTTGATATTATTGTATTCAAGAATTTACCCAACGATTGCTTAAGTGTAATTGCACAATTCGCCAAAGTTTCTAACTTTGGATTCTCCAAAACGCTAATTACAGCCGAACAAGATTGGATGTATAATTTATATGGATAAAAAAAAAGGGCTCAAAATAGCCAAAAATATAGCAAAGATTGTCGTTACTGTAGGGGCCTTATACTGGGTATTCAGCAAGGTATCTCTCAAGGATCTGAAAGAAGCGGTAATCAACTCCAATCCACTCTATCTATTCTTTGCTCTAGTTGCTTATAGTATCTCTATTTTTATTTCCTCTTCGCGCTTATTGACCTTTTTAAAGGCAATAGGTTTGGATGTTACGGAAAAATATAATTTAAAACTATACCAACTTGGCTTATTTTACAACCTCATTTTACCAGGTGGCGTTGGGGGAGATGGTTATAAGATATTCTTCCTCAGGAAACGATTCTATATTAAAGGACGAAAATTATTTACAGCCTTATTTTTAGATAGATTAAGCGGACTATGGGCACTATGCCTAATCATTGCAGCGCTAGTCACCTATATGCCACAGCTAGGGATTCCAAACTATCTGACCATCATTTTATTTATTATAGGGAGCATTCTCTATTACTTTATCGTAACCAAGTTCTTTAAGGAATACAAGGCAACATTTCTAAGCGCGCATTTAAAAGCTATTGGTGTACAATCAATGCAGGTTACCGCAGCAATCCTCATTCTTTATGCCTTAGGTTTTAGCGGCAAGTTCTCTCCGTACCTATTTTTATTCCTTGCATCTTCTTTGGTTTCAATTATTCCGTTTTCTGTTGGGGGATTGGGCATGCGCGAACTTGTGATTATGTGGGGAGCCGGCATATTCCAGGTCGACTCACACAATGCTGTTTTAATCACCTTGTTATTTTATATTATTTCCGCTTTCGTTGCTCTTTCGGGAATTTATTTTATCTTTCATCCGCAGGCAATTGGAGAGGACAAATTACCTTCCGCAGAAGAAGTTGAACAAAGTCAAAAACTAGAAGAATAAACATGGCAAATATTATTATTACAGGCGCAAGCAGTGGTGTTGGATTTGAAGCGGTACTGGATTTGACCTCTAAAAAGGACAATAAAGTAATTGCATTGGCTAGATCAGCGGACAAACTGAGAAAACTCCATGAAATTGCCGGTCAGCTCAATTATGATGGTGGCACTTTATATCCGGCCCAATTTGATATTGTTTACGATGACTATGCTACTCTTGTTCCCTTCATCCAATCAAAATTTGATAAGGTTGATATCTTGATTAACAATGCTGGAGCACTCATCAATAAGCCATTTATGGAAACTGATGGAAAGGATTTTGCTGAAATGCTACAAACCAATGTGATGGGACACGTCAATATGATACAACACATTGTTCCCATGATGCAATCAGGCTCACATATTGTCAATATTAGCAGTATGGGCGGATTTCAGGGATCCATGAAGTTTCCCGGACTTTCGGCATATTCAACCAGCAAAGCTGCATTAGCAGTGCTTACAGAATGCTTAGCGGAGGAATTTAAGGAAAAAGGAATCAAAGTGAACTGTCTAGCCTTAGGATCTGCACAGACTGAAATGTTCGAAGCTGCTTTTCCAGGCGTTGAAGCGGGTACTTTAGCCTTTGAAATGGGACGCTATATCGCAGATTTTGCTCAAAATGGGCATCACTATTTCAATGGAAAAATACTTCCTGTCGCCAAAACAACACCCTAATTGGAATAGCGCACTTCAAAGAGATATCCCTTGTTCTAATACACTCAGGTTGATCTAATATAGTCAGGACCATTTAATGTACTATTAAATGGTCCCGATTTTTTTAAACCTATTTGATCCGGAAAAAATATTAAAATTCGCGGCCTTTAGTTGATTAAATCAATTTGTTTTCAGTTTAAGCCACTTTGTCAGATCATCCATCAATTGTTCATTAAAGCTCTCTGAGTTTTCAAAATATTCTTCAATTTTTCCTGTTTGCGCATTTTGAAAAAGGTGATTCAAATTAGGATAATCCTTAATGGTGACGTCGGTGGTGTTTAAACGCAGGTGTTGGAGACAATAAATGTTTTCATTCGCCGGGACTTGAACATCCTTTCCGCCGAAGGAAGCGAAAATCGGTACTTTCACCTGCTTCAGATAATAAGCTGGATCGATGCGAAGAAACGTTCTAAACCAGGGGCTCATCATTGGACTAAGTTTAATCTTCATATCAGGAGTCAGTGGATTCCCGTTATTTTGCTGAATAAGTTCTTTTTCCAACGATTCGGCCAATACTTTTGGTGGCTCGTCTTCCGATAGAATCGTATACAATTTTCGATTATTTGCTTTATTGGTCTGCAAAGCAGCTTCAGATAATCCACCCGCTTTTCCTAAAGCATAGCTCTGTAAAATCAGCAAAGAATCTCCTTTGATCACAGGTCCAGACAGGAGTGCAATATAGTTTACTTTACTATTCTCGGATGCCACGATTTCGGCAATTAGCGCTCCCTCACTATGGCCAATCATCCCGATTTTATCCACATCAACTACAGCTTTTTTGCTTAGAAAATCAACTGCAGCATTGGCATCAGAAGCAAAGTTAATCGTTGTCGCTAAATTAACTTCTCCTTTGGAACCTCCTATACCACGATCGTCGTAGCGTAATACAGCAAAACCATTTTTCGTAAGATGATCTGCGAGCACTTTAAAAGGTCTGTGGCCAAACATTTCAGAATCTCTGTTCTGCTGTCCGCTGCCGTTGACCAATACCACAGCTGGAAATGGTCCTCCACTCTTTGGATATGTCAAAGATCCTGTCAAAAATGCGTTGCCCTTACTATTTTTGAACGACACCTCCTCCTCTACATAACTATATGGAGGAAAAACATCCTGCTTGCGAGAAAGTCCACTCTGCTCATTTTCACTTCTAACCAGAATCATCGCAGATTCGAACGTTCCCTGTTTCATCACCCCTTTCATCACATCTTTGTCCCGATCTAAAAAGCCAGCATACAGAAGACCTATATTCCTAACGTCCATCCAAATGGAATCGTGCTCTATACGTATTTGAGTGATTGCAAATTTTTGCGCTGTTTGCATCGGACTCTCAAAGGTTCCATTCCACTTCCCTGTGCTATCTTTTTGAATATTGAACACCAGCAGCAGCTTCTGCCCCGAAACCTCAACCTCGCCCTTCCATGAGCCATCAAATGTCTGCGCGTGGGTACATGAAAAATGAAAACAAATGATAAATAGGTATAAAATTTTTCTCATTGTCGTTTTTTACTAGAAATTAAACTGTATGCATAAATCCAATATAAAATATAATGCCACAAATACTATACTAATTCCAATCTTCTTATTATTAACGGCTACATTCATACCCTTAACCAATAAATAGAATTGGTAGAATAGCAATAGCAAACTGATTATTCCAAACATACCAAATAAAAATAGCTCAGTTTTATCAACTCCGGCCAATGTATGATCGCCGTTTTGCACTGCTTTTAATACTTGATCAGTGAATTTATCCTGGTGTAACAACTTCCCTAAAAATAAGGCAAGATAGAGCGGAAATGGTATAATCAAAACGACATTCATGACATCAATGATTCTGGTCCTTCTGTTTAATAACATCCCTGCACCGTAAAGAAGTGTAAAAGGAGCCAAAACCATACAGGCATGAACGCCCAAGACAGCCCATATAGAAACCCCTTTATCTGGCTGATAGAAATGCATAAATCCATTAAACTGCTGGCCCGATAAATAAATAATATAGCTTGATAACAAAAATCCGATAACACCAGCAAAGAATAGTTTCCACTCCGGCAATTCCGCAAATGGATTCTGAAAAATCTGTTTAACTTTCATTTTTTAAGAATTGAGATAAGCTCAACTTTTCGATTTCTACTGGATTTTGGGTCCCAATAAGTAATATCTTATCAGTTTCCAATCTAAGTTGTAAGCCCATATTACCACGAGCTGAAAAAGCCAGCCCTTTCTGCCCTCTCCGAAAACCCCATCCACCAAACTCACCAATCGGGTTATATTTTCGTACCTCAACAGCACGAATATCTGTCCAACGTATCCTTTTACGATAGAAATTAAACGGAAAAAAAAAGACTTCAATTCCATCTTCACGAATAGTAGTTCTTAATCGTAGAACGCCAAACAATCCCCATAATACCACATTGATCCAAAACCCCGGTAATTGAAATAATGGAGCAAAATTCAACCGCAAGAGTTCATGCCAGTGCACAGAAAAACTGGCCACACTGACAGATAACAGGATCAGACAGAGCCACCAGCTAAAAAAAGACTGGCTTTCGGTATAAAGCGTATTATTTTTCATCTTGATATAATTCTTTGTTTATCAATCATTCGATTGCCCAGACTGCTAAATACTTCTATTTCTGCCACCATTGTTTGTATGATCAAGCGATTTCAATTTGCGAATCAGATCATCGAGAATATTACGGACCGTCGGATAAGATTTGCCCATCTGATTTGCCATTTCTTTTAAACTACCTGAGTGCATCAAAAAATTCAAAACAAATTCTTGCTCCTCTACAGTAAGCTGCATCAACACAGGTAAAGAAAACTTACCTACAACTTCGGTTTCACAGGAGTCACACACCAATTTAGCGACTTTTAACTTCGCCTCACAACAAGGACAATCAACCGGTATTTTTTTCATTAAATAATAACATTATTAACATTGTTAAAGATAATATTAATAATGTTAAAATAAAAGATTATAAAATCAATATTTTTCAAAAATCATTGCTTAATGATATATTTGTATCATTAAATAACGTTTATGAAGAAGTTTTTAGGCTATTTCCTATCTATTATATTTTGGTTTTGTTTTGGTTTATCCCTAATTATTTTCCACCCCATACAGTGGTTATGTTTAAAGCTGGGTGGATACAATGCACATAAAAAGAGTGTAGATATATTAAATGCATGCCTCGTTGCCTGCTATTACACGCTATTTAATCGGGTGACATTTATTGACAATAAAAGTATTCCAACAGGACAACCCATTGTCTTTGTAGCAAATCACCAAAGTACTTTTGATATTCCTCCAATGATCTATTTCTTGCGTAGATTTCATGGGAAATTTATTTCTAAAATAGAACTTGCCAGTGGCATACCTAGCATCTCCTTCAACTTAAAACATGGTGGTGCCGCAAATATAGATCGCAATGATCCCAAGCAATCTATTGCTGAAATATTGAAACTTGCCAATAATATGAAAACCAAAAACTGGTCCGCGTTTATTTTTCCAGAGGGAACAAGATCGAAAACCGGAAAAATGAAGGCCTTTCATGTTGGTGGAATTGCCACTTTACTAAAGAAAAATCCGAATGCACTCGTTGTTCCTATTGCCATTAGAGGGTCATATGAAATGGTACAATATGGCATGTATCCATTAACGCCATTTCTTCATATGACCTGGGAAGTGCTAGATCCTTTGGATACGGAGGGTAAGAATATTGAAGAGATCGTTAAATTAGCTGAGGAAGCAATAAAACTAAAGGTCGAAAAATAGGAATAAGCTACTTGACCTGCCTTCCTTTCCAGTCGTACTTCCCTACATTGCCCAATATGCCTATATAAGCCAGATAAAGGATATGAGCCAAGCTCAATAAAGGAAGATACCATAAGAGTTCCTTTCTGCTTGCGAACCTTGTCAAAGGTTCAATAAAAATAAATTCGACGACCATCTTTAATAGCAATGCAAAAAGTACAACCCAAGCAACGAATTTCACACCGAAAAGAGCAAGAACTGAAGCTACCAAAATCAATAAATTAAAGAACCAAATGGAAATCCCCAATGCGATGACACCTTTATTTTTATATTTGGTACTTTTTGAAGCCCAGCGTCTTCGCTGGCTAATGAATGACTTCAAATCCGGTTTGGCATCCGTATAAACAACAGCATCTTTTGATTTACAAAACGTTATTCGCTCGGGGTATTGTTCTGCTACCTTATGTAAAAAAAGTTCATCATCACCGGATGCAAGCTCGTCGATCCCTTTAAATCCGCCCATTTGTTTAAAAATATCCTTTCGATAGGCCAAATTAGCACCATTACAGGTCGTTGGTTTTTTGTTACCAATACCTGCAGCGCCCAGACCTATCAAATACAAAAATTCCAGGGTCTGCAGTCGTTCAAAAAAACTCTTTTCTTCTGAATACACCACTGGAGAAGATTGTAGATAAGCACCTTCTTTCTCAAATGTGCTGATAACCGTTGCTAACCAATTCGATCCCATGCGGCAATCTGCATCAGTGGTAATAATAATTTCACCTTGACAGCATTCTATCGCCCTTGAAATTGCTAGTTTCTTATACGAATTCAAACGTCCGTTTTCATTCAATTGAATAAGCTTAACACCTTTCTCTTCATATTCTTTCACAATCAAAGACGTATTGTCGTCTGAATGGTCATCGATAATAATGAGCTCCAGGAGCTCATTAGGATAATTCTGCCCGAGTATGGATTCAATGGTGCGTCTAATATTTAACTCCTCATTCCGCGCAGCGATAATCACAGATACGGTCATTGTTGGCCTAATAGAATTGTTAGGTTCCGAAATCAAGGACCAGCCTCTGCGCATCCATAAAACTAGAATTGCATATACGCAGGCAAAAATGATCAATAAATAGTTAAGAATTTGTATCACCGAAAAAATTAATCTTAAAAACAAAAATAGAACCAAATATAGCTGGAAGAATCAAATTAACGAACCAAATACAGGAAACAATAGCCATTACAGCAATCTCTTGTGTGGTAATATAGCTATATAAATTGCTAGCAACAAAACTTCTCACACTGAAATCAAAAATATCCAATGTAGGTAGAGCTGCCTGAACAAAAAACAGGATAAAAATCATCAGAATCATGGATAAAAGTGGTAACTCAGGCAAAGTTAGCTTCATCAAGATGATATACTGCGAAGTAAAAATAACAAATCGCGCCAAAGAATTTAAAAGAACAATACTGAGCTCGCGCAGTGAATAATGCTCCAATACTTCAAAGAAGGGCTTAATTCGCGTCAAAAACTTAATTTTACCGACCAATAAATCGATCCATTTTACATTGAAATATAAGATGACAAATCCTCCAGCATAGATAATAGCAAGTAGCCATACCCCAAATTGTACTGTTAAAGGAGTAGAAAGAAATTTACAGATAAACCAAGCGATACTTAGTGATCCCGCAACGCTTGTAAGCACCAATTGCGCAAATAATCCAACGCCCATCGCTACGGCTCCCTTTGCTCGATGTTGGGGCTGTAGAAAAAGTACCCGCCCGCCATATTCTCCAATCCTATTGGGTGTAAAAATAGCCCAGGTAAGCCCGCAGAAAACGGATTGGAAAGCCTTCCAAAATGAAATATGCTCCAGTTTAGATGCAAGATACCGCCATTTCACAACTTCAAGCAACCAATTGACAAGCATTAAAACCACAATTAAAATAAGGGTCCAAACAACCGAATGCTGCTCCAAACCAGCAATTAGGGTTTTGAATTTCTCAATATTGCTTCTATCGGATACCTTCACAACGATATACCAGGTCGCTAGGGCGAAAACCAGTATCTTCAATAAAAGACTGATGTATTTTTTTTGTCTTCCAGTCAACTTTTGATAATTAGAGAGCAATGTTACTAAATTTTAGCCAAATGATTAAGTTTTGTCGAACGCAATCCGCGAATAAAACGCAAAATTTGTATTATTGTATATGCAGAAGGAAAAGGCGAAAGAAAGAATAATTTTAGGTATAGACCCCGGAACAGTAATACTTGGGTATGGCATCATCAAAGAAGTCGGCAATAACATATCCTTGGTCTCAATGGGGGTCATCAAAATGGGACATTTAGATGACCATGCCCTAAAACTACAACGTATATTCAAAAAAACTTCTGCTCTAATGCAGGAATATAATCCCGACTGCGTAGCTCTTGAATCACCATTTTATGGCAAAAACATACAGGTCATGCTCAAATTAGGGCGAGCTCAAGGTGTTGCCATGGCGGCAGCGCTGGCGCAAGATATCCCAATCTTTGAATATTCTCCAAGAAAGATAAAACAATCCGTTACAGGGAATGGAAATGCTACAAAGGAGCAGGTTTCCGCTATGCTAAAAAATCTATTAAAATTTGAGGAAACACCACAATTTTTAGATGCCACCGACGGATTGGCAATCGCTGTCTGCCACTCGTTTCAGAAAAATGCAGTATCAGGCAGCAGCAAGTCGTACACTGGATGGTCCGCCTTTATCAAAGACAACAAAGATCGGATCAAGTAATTACATTTGTACCTGACGAATCACATTCTTCACATTCAACTCAACAATATCCGTCATCGTTTTACACTTGAGGTAAGAGTTATTTTGATAAAATTCAGCATAGCCCTCACGTAGCTGTTTGATATTCTCCTGCGTCGAAAGGACCTGCGTTTGCGAAGCATCCCTCAGATCAGCGATCCGATGTCTTTCACTCCGGACTCTATGCACAATGGAAGAACGCTCCTCCTGTTGGTATTGCAACACAGTTTTTTCATTTAGATGTTCCATCGCTAATTTGACATAGGGAAGATTCTCCTTAAAAAATTGTGGCATATATACTTTCGGATTTCCTTCATAAAACTGCTGGTCAAAATCTATTGCCCGAATTCGAAACTGGAAATCATCAAAATCTGGTGTAATCTGCATCACAAAATTGTAGGCCCTCATATCCCCCAACAACGTAATAATACATCGTTCATTAAACTTGACAAATTCTTTGGAAATCCGTGTCA
Organism: Sphingobacterium sp. UGAL515B_05; assembly: GCF_033097525.1. Taxonomy (NCBI): domain Bacteria; kingdom Pseudomonadati; phylum Bacteroidota; class Sphingobacteriia; order Sphingobacteriales; family Sphingobacteriaceae; genus Sphingobacterium; species Sphingobacterium sp. UGAL515B_05. The sequence continues at coordinate 1,256,400 of NZ_CP109907.1, forward strand.
GATTATAATCAGGCGAGAACATACGTGTTTTCGAAAAAGTGTCCCCGGGAATTCCAACAATATGTTCTTCAACCAAAGTATCATGGTCTACCATATAATTCACCTGATTGGGCGACAATATTTCTTCTAACTCCAATCCATATATTCGCGACGCATCGGCCTGCTTGATGTAAAAATAATCGTACACATCATTTAAACGATTTACGATACGAATACGAAATGGTTTCGTATTACCAAAACCGCAGTACTCTACACGATCAATATATTTATGTTGTACGATTCGCGTATTACCCGATGCTTTCAGTTTAGCATAAATCACCTTTAATCCGTCATACAATTGGTCGATAAGATATTGCGGAAACAGTGGAGTCTCCCAAAAAGTATCATTGCCAAATTTATCCATGACAGGTACTGTCTCCGTAAAATTCAGTAGATCTTTGTATCCTATCGGTAACTTTTCGTCTCGCTGATACAGCTTAAGGTATTTATGAAGTCCTTCCCCTACTTCAAAAATTGGTTTCTTTTTCGAAATCTTTACATCTTGAACTTCTTCCATCTCTATTCCGTATTTTATTTTTCGTTTACTTAAACATCACACATTCTGCTACATTTTGCCCCATCATATGCTAAATTTGAACTGATTAGATCTTCAATATGCCAACTGTTTTTCCTACTTCTAAAAAAGGCAATACTAAATAAATTGATCATAATCTTGATATCAAACATGAAAACAATCACTTAACCTATAATAAGATCACCATGAAACAATTATAATCACTTTCAATCAAAAACATATAACATTATCAATATGAATAAGTATTTTTTATTAAATTTACATCTATAAACCGAAAATTCTTAGTAATTTTGAAATAAATTTAATTATTTTAGCTATTGGTCAGATCTTGATGTAACGACCAATTAATGAACACAAAAACCATTGTTAATGGAAAATCAATATGCAAACTATGATCTAGACAATTTGGATATCCAAATCTTGTCTATTCTAATGAACGATGCCTCTATTCCTTATACAGAAATAGCAAAAAAGCTAATTGTATCAGGTGGCACAATTCACGTTAGAATGAAGAAGATGGAAGAACTAGGTATCATTAGAGGGTCAAATCTAATTATCAATCCTCAAAAAGTCGGATTTGATATCACGGCCTTTTTGGGTATCTATCTTGAAAAAGGTTCACAATATGCAGATGCGGTAGATAAATTGAAAGAAATCAAAGAAGTGGTCGAATTACACTATTGTACTGGCCAATACAGTATTTTTGCAAAAATTATCTGTAGAGATACAGTTCACCTGAGAAAAGTATTGAATGAAGATATTCAATCCGTACCGGGGATTCAACGTACCGAGACGATCATCTCTCTCGAGGAGAGTATCAAACGTCAAATCAGCTTAGTCTAGTATAAAAAAAGCTTCCATAAAAATGGAAGCTTTTTTTATACTATCTTTTCTAACATTGCGATATAGAGATCGATCCCGGCTCTAATTTCATCGATATAGATAAACTCATCTGCCATATGCGACCGCGCGCTATCGCCAGGTCCCAGCTTCAGAGAAGGGACAGGAATAAGAGCCTGATCGCTCATCGTCGGTGAACCATATACTTTACGGCCCAGTACAATGCCTGCTTTGACGATTGGATGCGTTTCAGGAATAGAAGAAGACTTCAGGCGCGTCGATCTCGCTGTGACCTCTGATTTTACATGAGACTTGATAATATCCAACGTCTCTTCATTCGAATAAGCATCTGTGGTTCTGACGTCGACAACAAAGTTACAAGTAGCTGGTACCACATTGTGCTGTGATCCCGCCTGAATTACGGTTACCGACATCTTAATTGGGCCTAAAGTTGACGAAGTTTTCTCAAATGTATAATTTTGAAACCATTCAATATCCTTGATCGCTTTATAGATCGCATTATCGCCCTCATTACGTGCGGCATGTCCAGCCGTCCCTAAAGCGGTGCAATCCAACACCATGAGTCCCTTTTCTGCAATCGCCAAATCCAATAAGGTTGGTTCACCCACAATTGCAAAATCAATTGGACCAATATCATCCAAAACAGATTCTACACCGTTCTTACCTGAGATCTCTTCTTCGGCACTGGCGACCAGACAGAAGTTATACTTCAATTCCGTCTGCTGGTAAAAATACAAAAATGTAGCTATCAATGATACCAAACAGCCCCCAGCATCATTGCTTCCCAATCCAAACAATTTACCTTCCTCTACAGTGGCCGCCAAAGGATCTCTTGTATAACCTGTATTTGGTTTTACTGTATCGTGATGGGAATTAAGCAATATCGTAGGTTTAGTGCTATCATAATGGGCGTTATACACCCAGATATTATTGCCTTTCCGATGTGTTTTGATAGCACGCTCCTGAAAGAAGCGATCAATTAAATCTGCCGTGAACTCTTCCTCCTTACTTAAAGACGACAGTCCAATTAATTGTTTTAAAAGGGCTAGAGCATCTTCAAATAGACGCTGTTTATCCTTCATGGTATAGTCCTCCTGCTTTATCCGCAGACAGTTTAATTCCCTTTATAAAAGCAGAACTAAAACCGTTATGTTCCATTTCGTTCAATCCCGCTATTGTACAGCCCTTTGGTGATGTTACCTTATCAATCTCGCCTTCCGGATGAGCATTGGTATGCAATAACAAATCGGCAGCACCTTTTGCAGTTTGCACGGCCATTTTTAATGCGTCATGCGCATGAAATCCGATCTCAACTCCACCTTGTGAAGCAGCACGAATAGCACGTAGGAAGAATGCGATACCGCAGGCACACAATGCCGTTGCCGATGTCATAAGGTCTTCATTAATAACAACCACTGAACCGACAGTTTCAAACATCTTTTCAACCTCCTTCAAACTATCGTCTGAAGCATTGTCGCTGGCGATACAAGTCATTGATTGCGCTATTGCTATTGCTGTGTTGGGCATTGCCCGTATAACCGTGGCATCCGCCCCCAACTCTGCTTTTAAATCGGCACAAGAGACTCCTGACACGATGGAGACAAAAATCTGATTTGTCTTTTCAATTACAGGCGCCACTTCCACCAATACCTTCTTTAGTTGCTGAGGTAGTATTGCGAAAACAACAATATCAGCCCCCTTTACAGCGAGCCTATTATCATTACTTACTGAGAAGCCCTGGCTCGCCTCTTCGGCCAATGCATTCAAATTTCTCCTCGTCAATGTAATATCGGCAGCATTTGCAAATTCACTTTTTACAAGTCCTTTTGCCAAGGAAAGACCGATATTACCGCTTCCGATAATGGTGACCTTTTTCATAGCGATCGTTGGGTTTAGGTTAGATTTTTATTTTAATGTCAAGCAGGTACCAAATTGTCCTTGTTGAAACAAATGTAAATTATTAGCATTTCCAATATAGACCTCTTGAACACCTTTATTTATAGCATTGAATGCATTTTGCAACTTAGGGATCATCCCGTCATTCACCACGCCGGACTCCTTAAGATGTTCAAACTCTTCTGACTTAATCGTTGGGATTACTGAATTCTCATCCGTTACATCGCGTAAAACGCCGTTCTTCTCGAAACAATAAACCAAAGAAGTTTCATATAATGAAGCCAAAGACACCGCCAATGAAGAAGCTATAGTATCCGCGTTGGTATTGAGCAATTGTCCAAGGCCATTGTGTGTAATAGCTGAAAACACAGGAACAAACCCTGCTTCCAAAAACTTCTTGATGGCTAGGGTATTTACAGAGTCATGCAACAAATCACCTACAAAGCCATAATCGACATCTTTTACAGGACGCTTTATAGCTTTTATGACATCCCCATCAGCTCCGGTTAATCCAACAGCATCGCATTTCAAATTTTGCAACTTAGCAACGATTGTCTTGTTTGTCAAGCCAGCGTACACCATTGTTACAATGCGTAACATTTCCTCATTTGTCACACGACGACCTTCTATCATTTGGGCTTCAATTCCCAGTTCACTAGCAAGGCGAGTCGCTATTTTACCACCGCCATGTACAAGAATCTTTTTCCCTGACAATGCAGAGAACTTTTCCAAAAAAGAATCCAATTGGCGTTCATCATCAATAATATTCCCGCCAATTTTAATTATATTTAATACACTATTAGCCATTACGCAACTTTTCCCAATAAAAATAGTTTTTCAATAATTTATAGGATTGGACTATGCCAAATCCTCTAACATACGTTTCAAAACAACCTGAGCAGCCCATACGCGGTTGCTAGCCTCTTTAATCACGAGTGAATTTGGTCCATCTAAAATCTCAGAAGACAATTCAAGATCTCTTCGTACTGGCAAACAATGCATTACTTTGGCATCATTCGTCAAATTGAGCTTCTTGTTATCCATCATCCAATCTTCATCAACACCATATACCTCGCCATATTCTTGATAAGAAGACCAGTTTTTCACATAGACAAAATCAGCATTCTTTAAACTTTCCTCAAGATTATTAGATATGGTTGCACCAGCGGTAAATTCTTCACTTAACTCATAGCCCATAGGCTGAGCTATCGTAAAATCGACCAATCCCTCTTCTTGTGCTTTGCACATCCATTCTGCGAAAGAATTAGGTACCGCCTGAGGTAATGCCTTAACGTGTGGGGCCCAAGCCAATACCACTTTCGGCTTTTCAGTCTTCTTGTACTCAGTGATGGTAATCATATCTGTCAAACTCTGCAGTGGATGGCGTGTTGCACTCTCTAAGGAAACAACAGGAACACCACAGTACTTAATGAATTTGTTGAACAGGTCTTCGCTATAATCCTCTTCACGATCTTTCAATTTTGGAAAGGAACGTAGTCCCAAAATATCACAATACTCGCCCATAACAGCAGCGGCCTCGCGGATATGTTCAACAGTTGTCCCGTTCATCACAACACCATCCTGTGTTTCAAGCGCCCAACCATCTTTATCCATATTCATGACCATCACATTCATGCCCAAATTCATTGCCGCTTTTTGTGTGCTCAAACGCGTACGCAAACTCGGATTCAAAAATACAAGTCCCAACGTTTTATGTTGACCAAGGTCCTGATTGTCATATGGTGCCGCTTTCAAAGCTAACGCTTCTTGAACAACGTCTGCTACACTAGACACATCCTTAACAGAGAAAAACTTTTTCATCTATATCTATTAATTCGAGTGTATTTTCAACGGGCAATCAATAGGCCTGTCACACTCAGTATATATTCTAACTACTACAGCGCAATCAAATTTACACTAGCCAACGTGCGGCTGTTGGACAATTTGATCGACAGCTTTAAGGTTCTATGCAACCGTTACTGCTTTGATATGTGCTTTCAATGCTGATAAAAACTGATCAGCATGATCTTTCGTAATATTCAAAGCAGGCAACAAGCGAATTACGAAAGGTTTAGCCTCCCCTGTAAAGATACGGTTCTTTAGCAAAAGATCTTTCTTTACATGAGCCAAAGATTCAGGTAGTTCTATACCGATCATTAATCCTCTTCCCCTCACTTCAACAATATCTTCGATTTGTTTAAGCTCATCAATAAGATATTGTCCGACTTGCGCCGCATTCTCCATCAACTTATCTTGTTGGATAACTTCCAATACAGCCAGTGCGGCAGCACATGCGAGATGATTGCCACCAAATGTCGTTCCCAGACTCCCGTAAGTCGCCTTAAATTTGGGCGATATACTGATTGCACCAATTGGAAAACCATTGCCCATCCCTTTTGCCATCGTGTAAATATCGGCTTCAACGCCCGAATAATCCTGCGCATAGAATAGGCCTGTTCTTCCATACCCACATTGTACTTCATCTGCAATAAACACGGCATTATATTGATCACAAAGAGAGCGAATCAACTGAAGAAACGATACTGACGCTTCCCTGATTCCACCTACGCCCTGAATACTTTCTACGATAACAGATGAAATTTCATTACCATATGATGCGAAAGCCTCCGTTAAAGCCGCTTCATCATTGAAAGGAAGAAATACAATATTATCGGTCTCGTTGACAGGAGCCACGATACTCGGGTTATCTGTTGCCGCTACGGCCAATGAGGTTCTTCCATGAAAAGCTTTTGAAAACGCTACGACCTTTTTCCGCTTATTGTAAAAAGAAGCCAGCTTCAATGCGTTTTCGTTTGCTTCCGCACCCGAATTGCAAAGAAATAAATCATAATCAACCTTTCCCGAAACTTCCCCTAACAATCGGGCAAGTTCACGCTGAATTGGAATCTCGACAGAGTTGGAATAGAACCCAATACGGTTCAATTGTTCTGTGATGCGTTGTACATAATGTGGGTGCGTGTGTCCGATCGATATCACAGCATGGCCACCATACAAGTCCAAGTAAGCATTTCCTTCGGCATCCCACACCGTTGATCCATTAGCCTTTACTATGTTAATGGGATTAATGGGATAAACATCAAATGGTTTCATCTTAATGAATTATAGATTGATAAACGAAATAGCTAGTAATAGAAAAAGCTATCAGATTTTAGCAATACAAATATATTAGTTATAACGGTAGGAATGGTCATAAAATAAAAAAAGTCCCCTTAAAAAGAGGACTTTTTTATGCTAGATCAGAAGAAGACTATTCTCCGTCTACTTTTTCTTCACCTTCTACTTCAGCTTTAACTTCTGCCGGAGCTTCAGTTTCAGCAGTAGTAGCAGCTTTTTTAGCACCACCACGACGACGAGTAGCTTTTTTCTCAGCAGAAGCAGCTTTTTTACCGTAGATTTCGTTGTAATCAACTAGTTCGATGAAAGCCATTTCCGCGTTATCACCTAAACGGTTTTCCATTTTGATGATACGAGTGTAACCACCTGGACGGTTAGCTACTTTTTCAGAAATTTCGCGGAATAAGATAGAAACAGCGTCTTTATCTTTCAAATAAGCGAATACTGTACGACGAGAGTGTGTTGTGTCGTTTTTAGATTTAGTAATCAAAGGCTCAACATACGTACGTAATGCTTTAGCTTTAGCCAAAGTAGTTGTAATACGTTTGTGTAGGATTAATGATGTTGCCATGTTAGCCAACATTGCTTTTCTATGGCTATCCGTACGGCCTAAGTGATTTACTTTTTTTCCGTGTCTCATTTTGATTTTATTATACTAATCGTACCGTTTTTGTATATGTCATTTATGCGAACATCACATATCCAGACAGCCAAAAGGAATTACGACTAGTGGTCGCTTAATAAATTATTATTCTTCGTCTAATTTGTATTTTGCCAAGTTCATTCCGAATGATAAACCTTTCGATTTAACCAACTCTTGGATTTCACTTAACGATTTTTTACCGAAGTTTCTGAATTTCAACATATCAGCTACGTCATAAGTTACTAACTCAGCCAATGTGCGAATATCCGCAGCTTTCAAACAGTTCAATGCACGAACTGAAAGATCAAGATCTACTAATTCTGTTTTCAAGATCTTACGCATATGTAAGATTTCTTCGTCAACAACTTTAGTTTCTTCTTTCGTTTGAGACTCAAGAAGCATATTCTCATCAGAGAATAAAATAAAGTGTTGAATTAAGATCTTAGCAGCTTCTTTCAAAGCTTCTTCGGGATGAATTGAGCCATCAGTAGAGATATCCAACAACAATTTCTCGTAGTCAGTTTTTTGCTCTACACGGTAATTCTCAATGGTATATTTAACATTCTTGATCGGAGTAAAGATCGAATCGATTGCGATAACACCTACTGGAGCATCAACAACTTTATTCTCATCAGCATTTACGTATCCACGACCTTTGGCAATACTCAATTCCAATTCAATTGTCACTGAATTATCCATGTTACAGATTACCATGTCTGGGTTTAAGACCGTAAAGTTATTAGAGAATTTTGTGATATCACCAGCTAAGAACTGCTCTTGACCATTGATTACTACAAATACCTTTTCGTTGTCACCAATCTCACCTGTTTTTTTGAAACGAATTTGTTTCAAGTTCAAGATAATTTCAGTTACGTCTTCAACAACACCTTTGATCGTTGAAAATTCGTGCGAAACGCCAGAAAACCTTATCGACGTAATTGCATATCCTTCTAAAGAGGACAATAGAATACGGCGCAAAGCATTACCAATGGTTACACCAAAACCAGGCTCCAATGGACGAAATTCAAACGTACCATCAAAATCCGTAGATTTTTGCATGATAACTTTATCCGGTCTTTGAAATGCTAAAATTGCCATTTATTTTCTTTTAATGTTTTATTTGTAATAATAATTGTAATACAATAGAAGATGCATACCCCAAAATTGGACTATGCATTCTTCTATTTTATTTATTATTTAGAGTATAACTCAACGATTAAGTTCTCTTTGATGTTTTCAGGAATGTCAGCTCTTTCTGGATAGCTTAAGAAAGTACCTGTCAATTCTTTCGCATTCCACTCTAACCAAGAAAATTTGTTTACAGTACGACCTGCAACTGAATTTGTGATGGCTTCAAGTGTTTGAGAACGTTCACGAACTGCTACAACGTCACCTGGACGCAAGCTATATGATGGAATGTTAACAACTTCGCCGTTAACAGTAACGTGTTTATGAGATACCAACTGACGAGCAGCGGCACGAGAAGTAGCGATACCTAAACGGTAAACTACGTTATCCAAGCGAGCTTCTAACAATTTCAAGAAGATCTCACCTGTAATACCTTGTTTAGAGGCAGCTTTAACAAATAGGTTTGAGAACTGACGCTCCAATACACCGTAAGTGTATTTTGCTTTTTGTTTTTCTAACAACTGAATAGCATATTCAGATTGTTTACCTCTGCGTTTAGAAGCTCCGTGTTGTCCAGGAGGGTAATTTTTCTTTTCTAACGCTTTATCTGGGCCGAAGATCGGCTCTCTAAATTTACGGGCAATTTTGGACTTAGGTCCTGTATATCTAGCCATTTTCTTTTACAATTAAAGTATCTATCAGCCTATAGCCGATGAATCTTATCTTTAAATTAATTAAACTCTTCTGCGTTTTGGAGGACGACAACCGTTGTGAGGAAGTGGAGTGATATCTTTAATAGTAGTCACATCGATTCCTACTGTTTGCAATGTTCTGATTGCTGATTCACGACCAGCACCAGGTCCTTTAACAAACACTTCAACTTTACGTAAACCCAAGTCGTGAGCAACTTTTCCACAGTCTTGTGCAGCTTGACCAGCAGCGTATGGAGTGTTCTTTTTAGAACCACGGAAACCCATTTTACCAGCACTAGACCAAGAAATAGTTTGACCTTGATTATTTGTCAAAGTTACAATGATATTGTTAAACGTTGCGTTAATGTGAGCCTGACCTACAGGTTCGATAACAACGATACGCTTTTTTGCAGCTTTTTTAGTTTTAGCCATTTCTTATTTATTATTTAGTAGCTTTTTTCTTGTTTGCAACTGTCTTACGTTTACCTTTACGAGTACGTGAGTTGTTTTTAGTACGTTGACCACGAACTGGTAAGTGTTTACGGTGACGCAATCCGCGGTAACAACCGATATCCATTAAACGTTTGATGTTTAATTGAATTTCAGAACGCAATGCACCTTCAACTTTCAATTCGTCGTTAATGATGGTACGAATTGCTGCCAATTGTTCATCATTCCACTCTTGTACCTTCACATCTTCGCTGATACCAGCTTTTTCCAAGATATATTCAGCTCTTGTACGACCGATACCAAAAATATAGGTAAGGCCGATCACACCTCTTTTGTTTTTAGGTAAATCAATACCTGCTATCCTTGCCATATAATATTAAGCTATTATTTTTTAAATGAATTAACCCTGACGTTGTTTAAACTTTGGGTTCTTTTTGTTGATTACAAAAACTTTACCTTTACGACGGATGATCTTACAGTCCGCGCTACGTTTTTTTATTGATGCTCTTACTTTCATGATATTTATTTTTTCAAAAGCTTGCGCTAATACAAGGACTTACAGCTATTTATAGCGATAAGTAATCCTTCCTTTAGTCAAATCATACGGAGACATTTCCAATTTAACTTTATCACCAGGTAAAATTTTGATATAGTGCATACGCATTTTACCAGAAATATGGGCAATGATTTCATGTCCATTTTCCAACTCTACCCTAAACATAGCATTAGAAAGTGCCTCTCTAATTATACCGTCTTGTTCTATTGAGGCTTGTTTAGCCATATATTCTCGATTAAATTTAATTTAAAAGCCTGCGAACAGGAGTGCAAAGATAAATAAAAATAATTGAAAACCAATTACTTTTTACCCAAAACTTTCTCTACATGTTCGAATGTCAGCAACACATCTGGTTCACCTTTACGGATTGCAACCATCTGTTCGAAGTGCGCCGATAATTTTCCATCCACTGTACTTACTGTCCAACCATCATCCCAAAAACGAACACCTGCGCGCCCCGCATTGATCATCGGCTCGATACAAATAACCAAACCTTCTTCCAATTTAGGACCTGCACCACGTTTTCCGTAGTTGGGAACTTCAGGTTTTTCATGTAAGTGGTACCCTACTCCGTGTCCAACTAGCTCGCGAACAATTCCGAATCCGAATTTGTTTACGTACTCCTGAACAGCCGAAGAAATATCTCCAACACGTTTACCAGCCACAGCCTGTTCAACACCTTTGTACAATGATTCTTTTGTTACATCCAATAACAACTGAGCTTCCTCAGATATCTCGCCTACACCAAAGGTATACGCTGAATCACTGATAAACCCATTCAAATTGACACCACCATCGACCGAAACAAGATCTCCATCTTTAATTTCATAATCGCTTGGAAAACCGTGTACAATTTGATCGTTAACAGATATACACAAAGAATATGGAAATCCGTGATAATTTAGGAACGCAGGCGTTCCACCGTTATCATGGATATACTCATAAGCTAATTTATCAAGAGATATAGTCTTTACCCCAGGCTTAATCACTTTTGCGATTTCACCAAGCAATTGCGAAAGCACATCTGCTGACTTCCGCAATTGCTCTATATCTTCTGCTGACTTATAAAATACTTTAGACATCTAAAGAAATTAAATTGCCGAATGATCCATTCCCTCAACAGACGCGGCCGAACGACCTTTAATACGACCTGTTTTCATTAATCCATCGTAATGACGCATCAACAAATGAGATTCGATCTGTTGCAAAGTATCCAACACCACACCTACTAAAATCAATAATGACGTACCACCGTAGAAGTGCGCAAATTGATTATTAATACCAAACAAACTTGCAATAGCAGGTAGAATAGCGATAATCGCTAAGAAAATTGCACCTGGAAATGTAATATTTGATATTACGCGGTCTATAAAATTACTAGTTTCCAATCCGGGTTTAATACCTGGAACAAAACCTCCATTTTTCTTCATGTCATCCGACATCTGTTGCGGATTCACCATAATTGCTGTATAGAAAAACGTAAATGCGATAATTAACACCGCAAATGTCACGTTGTATGCAACAGAAGTATAGTTACTCAACGAAGTCAAAAATTCCGACTGAATATTTGGGAAGAATTGTCCTAAACTCATCGGCACAAACATAATTGCCTGTGCAAAAATGATAGGCATTACACCTGCAGCATTTACCTTTAAGGGTATATACTGACGTACTCCACCGACTTGCTTGTTTCCAACGATTTTCTTCGCGTATTGTACAGGAATCTTACGAACACCCTGTACGATCAAGATCGTAAAGATCACAACAAAGAATAACGCCACAAATTCAAGCAACAATGGAATTGGACCACCACCACCTTTCGCCATTCTAGAAACCCATTCCGCAGTGATACCACTTGGCAATTGAGCGATAATACCTGTCATGATGATCAAAGAAATACCATTACCGATACCTTTATCCGTAATTTTTTCCCCTAACCACATCACAAATAAAGTACCGCCTGTCAAAACTATGGCAGTTAGAATAGTGAATAATGGGTCTGCGATTGTCTTAGCACTTGGCTCGATTTGAGTACGTACATAAGCAAAAGCCTGAAGCAAAGTAATCCCTAAAGTTAAATAGCGAGTAATCTGATTCATTTTTTGACGACCACTTTCCCCTTCTTTCTGCATCTTTTGGAAGTAAGGAACCGCGATGCCCAGCAATTGAACAACAATGGATGCCGAGATATATGGCATTACCCCTAAAGCAAAGATAGCCGAACGAGAGAAAGATCCCCCCGCAAACATATCCAATAAGCCCAATAAACCCTCTTTTTGACCAGAAGCCAAAGCATGAGGATTTACACCTGGTAATACCACGTGACATCCAATACGGTAAATCAAAAGAAAAAGTAAGGTATTTAAAATACGCGTACGTAAATCATCGATTTTCCAAATATTGGTTAAGGTTGTGATTAGTTTCTTCATTTATTAAATTTTAACGATAGAACCGCCTGCAGCTTCAATCGCTTTTTGAGCAGAAGCAGTAAACGCGTGCGCTGTTACTTCAACTTTAGCTTTCAACTCACCGCGACCCAAGATTTTAACTTTGTCATTTTTAGACACTAAACCATGAGCTTTCAATGCGTCGAAATCTACAGCTGTTAAATTGTGTTTCTCGATCAACGCTTGTAAAGTATCTAAGTTTACACCATTATACTCAACACGGTTGATGTTTTTGAAACCAAATTTAGGCACACGACGTTGCAAAGGCATTTGACCACCTTCGAAACCGATTTTCGTAGAGTGACCTGAACGAGAACCAGCACCTTTGTGACCACGTGTTGAAGTACCACCACGACCAGAACCAGTACCACGGCCAATACGTTTGCTACTTTTTACTGCACCTTTTGCAGGTTTTAAATTACTTAAGTTCATTTTAAACTAAATTGTGCTAGCCCTTCGCTCTCACTAAACAGGTACTAGCGATTAAAAAATAATGATTATTAATAACAAGTAATGGAAGAAGCCCAAAGACCTCTTCCATATGCTAATATTAAATAGTTTCGATAGCTACTAAATGGTTTACTTTACGTACCATTCCAATAATTGATGGAGTAGCTTCAACTTCTACTGAGTGGTTGATTCTTTTCAAACCCAATGCCTCAATAGTTTTCTTTTGGCGCTCGCTTCTGTCGATAACGCTCTTTATCTGGGTGATTTTAATTTTTGCCATGATAATTAACCGTTAAATACTTTATTTAAATCGACACCGCGGTGTTGGGCTACTGTATATGCATCGCGCATGCTTGCTAAAGCTGTTACAGTTGCTTTTACCACGTTGTGTGGGTTGGAAGAACCTAATGATTTAGCCAATACGTCTTTGATACCAGCAGACTCCAATACTGCGCGCATTGCACCACCGGCTAAAACTCCTGTACCTGCGATAGCTGGTTTAACCAAAACTGAACCACCAGAATATTTACCATATTGCTCATGTGGAACAGTACCTTTGATAATAGGAACTTTCACCAAATTTTTCTTCGCGTCGTCAATACCTTTCGTGATTGCTTCTGTTACCTCTTTAGCTTTACCTAAACCGTAACCAACAATACCGTTTTCATCACCTACTACAACAATTGCAGAGAAGCTGAAAGTACGACCACCTTTAGTAACTTTAGCTACACGTTGGATACTTACTAAGCGATCTTTTAATTCAATTTCGCTTGATTTTACTCTTTTTATATTGCTTAATGCCATTTCTTTCTATGATTAAAAGTCTAAACCGCCTTCGCGAGCACCTTCAGCCAAAGATTTGATACGGCCATGGTATAAGTACCCATTACGGTCAAAAACTACTTTATTAATACCTGCTGCTAATGCTTTTTCAGCCACTAATTTACCTACAGCTTTAGATTGATCAACCTTGTTACCAGATGCAACAAACTCTTTTGACAAGCTAGATGCAGCAACTAATGTTTTACCTGCATTGTCGTCAATGATTTGCGCATAGATACCTTTGTTACTTCTAAAAACCGATAAACGTGGACGTTCAGACGTTCCAGCAAGGTTTTTTCTGATTCCTTTTTTGATTCTCTCTCTACGAGATGCTTTTTGTCCTGCCATGATTATTATTTTTTAGCTGATTTACCTGCTTTTCTTCTCAATACTTCACCTGCAAACTTAACACCTTTTCCTTTGTAAGGTTCTGGTTTACGGAAGCCACGGATTTTTGCCGCTACCTGTCCGATCAATTGTTTGTCAGCACACTCCAAAGTGATTGTAGGGTTTTTACCTTTATCAGCAGTAGTTGATACTTTAACCTCTTTTGGCAATACAAAAACAATCTGGTGAGAGAAACCTAAAGTTAACTCTAATACATTACCAGTACTTGAAGCACGGTAACCTACACCGACTAACTCTTGCGTAGTTTTGTAACCTTCAGTCACACCGTGAACCATGTTAGCCAACAGGGAACGGTATAGACCGTGTAATGCTTTGTGTTTCTTTTGATCAGTTGGACGTGTTACAACGATATTGCCCTCTTCTTGAGCAATCGTGATGTCACGATCAACTTGTTGTGTTAATTCGCCTTTAGGACCTTTTACTGAAACTAAGTTTTTGTCCGAAATAGTAACAGTTACCCCAGCAGGGATAGCGATAGGCGCTTTTCCAATTCTTGACATTTCTTTGTGCTTTTACCTAGATTAATAAACGTAACATAAAACTTCACCACCAACATTTTGAAGTCTAGCTTCCTTATCTGTCATTACACCTTTAGATGTTGACAAGATAGCAATACCTAAACCGTTCAAAACACGAGGCATAGTATCAACGCTTGCATACTTTCTTAAACCAGGTTTACTCACACGTGTCAACGTACGAATAGCCGGAATTTTGCTAATTGGATTATATTTCAATGCGATTTTGATCGTACCCTGTACGCCATTCTCATCGAATTTGTAATTAGCAATGTAACCTTTGTCAAAAAGAACTTTCGTGATCTCTTTTTTAAGGTTCGATGCAGGAATTTCAACAACCCTGTGGTTGGCCTTGATGGCATTCCTTACTCGTGTAAGGTAATCCGCAATTGGATCTGTAGTCATTATATATGAAAATTTGTGACAGCGGTTTCCCTCCCAACCATTGGTATGGGACCTTCTATCTGTTAAACAATTTTAAAATGCAAAAACCCCGGCAATCCTAAATTGAATTGCCCGGGCAAAATTAAGTATTTTTTTTTAATTACCAAGAAGCTTTTTTCACCCCTGGGATTTTGCCATCTAAAGCCATCTCACGGAATGTTACACGAGAGATACCGAATTGACGCATATATCCTTTAGGACGGCCAGTCAATTTACAACGGTTGTGTAAACGTACTGGAGAAGCATTTTTAGGCAATTTATCTAATGCAACGTAATCGCCAGCAGCTTTTAATTCTGCACGTTTTGCTGCATATTTAGCTACCAATTTAGCGCGTTTTACTTCGCGTGCTTTTAATCCTTCTTTAGCCATTGTTATTAGTATTTTGATTTTTAAATGGTAAACCGAATTGTTTCAACAATTCTAAAGCTTCAACATCATTTTGAGCAGAAGTCACGAAAGTGATATCCATACCTTGGATCTTGTTGATTTTATCAATGTTGATCTCAGGGAAAATGATTTGCTCAGTGATACCTAAGTTATAGTTACCACGTCCGTCAAAGCCTTTATCGTTGATACCGCGGAAGTCACGAATACGTGGAAGCGATACAGCTACTAAACGATCCAAGAATTCAAACATATTATTGTCACGCAAAGTAACACGTGCCCCTACAGGCATACCTTTACGTAATTTAAAGTTTGAAATATCTTTTTTCGATTTTGTAGCAACAGCTTGTTGACCTGTGATTAAAGTCAACTCAGCAATAGCGTTATCGATTAATTTTTTATCAGCTGTTGCAGCTCCTACACCTTGTGAAACAACAATTTTCTCAAGTTTAGGAACCTGCATAATACTTTTATACTGAAATTTTTCTTGAAGTGCTTTACGGATTTCCTCCGCATATTTCACTTTTAATCTTGGTACGTAAGTCATTATTTAATTTCCTCCCCTGATTTTTTAGCGTAACGAACTAATTTACCATCTGCGTTTAACTTACGACCTACACGTGTAGTTGCACCTGTTTTAGGATCGATAACAGCTAAATTAGAGATGTGAATACCAGCTTCTTTCTCAATGATACCACCATTAGGATTAGCTGCACTTGGTTTAGTGTGTTTTTTTACGATGTTAGCGCCCTCAACGATAGCTCTATTTTTATCCACTAAAACAGTTAATACTTTTCCTTGAACACCTTTAGAGTTACCAGCGATAACTTTCACTAAATCACCTTTTTTAATTTTGATTTTGTGCGTAGTTGTTTTTGTTTTCTGTGCCATAATTATAAAACCTCCGGTGCTAATGATACAATTTTCATGAACTGTTTCTCACGCAACTCTCTAGCAACAGGGCCAAAGATACGTGTACCACGTGGTTCATCATTATTATTTAATAATACAGCGGCGTTGTCATCGAAACGGATATATGAACCATCTTTACGACGGATTTCCTTTTTCGTTCTAACGACTACTGCTTTAGAAACGGAACCTTTTTTCACGTTTCCTGAAGGCATAGCGCTTTTCACCGATACAACAATCTTATCTCCGATTGATGCATAACGCTTGCGCGTACCGCCCAATACACGGATTACTAAAACTTGTTTAGCACCGCTATTGTCAGCTACATTAAGTCTTGATTCTTGTTGTACCATGTTATTTAGCTCTTTCTATAATTTCTACTAATCTCCAGTTTTTTGTTTTACTCAGCGGACGAGTTTCCATGATTAATACCGTATCGCCGATACCGCAGGTATTAGTTTCGTCATGAGCTTTAAATTTAGTAGTTTTTTTAACGAACTTACCATAGATCGGGTGTTTCACTTTACGTTCCACTGATACCACGATAGACTTGTCCATCTTGTTGCTAACTACTAAGCCGATTCTTGTTTTTCTTAAATTTCTTTCCATTTCGACTTTAAATTTTACGCCTCAGAGGCTGTTTCATTTTTAGCTGCAGCTTTGCGTGCACTGATCTCTGTACTGATACGAGCGATAGTTTTGCGTGCTGCTTTGATCACGTTAGGGTTCTCAATAGCTGAAACAGCATGTGCAAATTTCAATTTTGTAAGGGCTGTTTTCTCTTCTACAAGACGAGCTTTTAAGTCCTCATTAGATAATTCTAAAATTTCTGAATTTTTCATGTTTTTTCAGTTGTTATTTGGGTTATCATCGCTTTATATATAGCGTTAGGGGTAACGGCCCTAACGCTTAAATGATGACATTACCAAGATTTTTATGCTTCAACGTAGTCTCTACGAATCACAAACTTAGTTTGAACCGGAAGTTTTTGAGCTGCAAGGCGTAAAGCTTCTTTGGCAATTTCCAAAGGCACACCTTCTGCTTCAAATAACATACGGCCTGGGCGTACTACTGCTACCCAGTATTCTGGAGCACCCTTACCTTTACCCATACGTACCTCTGCAGGTTTTTTCGTAACAGGTTTGTCAGGGAAAATACGAATCCAAACTTGACCTTCACGTTTCATATAACGTGTAACCGCAATACGAGCTGCCTCGATTTGACGACTAGTGATCCATGCTTGCTCCATTGTTTTGATACCGAAAGAACCGAAAGCTAACTCCGCTCCACGAGAAGCGTTACCTTTCATGCGGCCTTTCTGCATCTTTCTGAACTTCGTTCTTTTTGGCTGTAACATGTTCGTATACTTTTTAAATCTGCTTTTTCAGCAGGTTTTTGTTGTAATCTAAATAACTATTAATCTTTTTTCGGACCACGGTTGCTTCCACCACGGTTGTTTCCACCACGGTTATTTCCACCGCGACCACCTTTGTTGTTACGGTTGTCACGACGTTCGCCACCACCTTCGTGGTTGCCACGTGATTTTACACCAGATGCTTGACCAATGTTTGGAGATAAGTCACGTTTACCGTAAACCTCACCTTTACAGATCCAAACTTTGATACCAATTTTACCGTATGTAGTCAATGCTTCAGCTAAAGCGTAGTCGATATCAGCACGCAATGTGTGTAAAGGAGTTCTTCCTTCTTTGTATTGTTCAGTACGCGCCATTTCAGCACCACCTAAACGACCAGAACACATGATTTTGATACCTTCTGCACCCATACGCATTGTAGAAGCGATTGAAGTTTTCATTGCACGACGGAATGAAATACGTGCCTCTAATTGTTTAGCGACACCTTCAGCTACTAACTTCGCATCTAACTCAGGGCGTTTGATCTCGAAAATGTTGATTTGAACATCCTTTTTAGTCAGTTTTTTCAACTCTTCTTTGATCTTGTCAACTTCTTGACCACCTTTACCGATAACGATACCTGGACGAGCAGTGTGAATTGTAACAGTGATACGTTTTAAAGTTCTTTCGATAACAACTTTAGCTACACCACCTTTTGCAATACGAACAGAAAGATATTTTCTGATTTTTTCGTCTTCAACTAATTTATCGGAATAGTTTTTACCTCCGAACCAGTTAGAATCCCAACCTTTGATGATTCCTAATCTGCTACCTATTGGATTTGCTTTTTGTCCCATTTCTCAATAAATTAGTTTTGTTCAACGTTTAATTTGCTATCAACTACCAACGTAACGTGATTTGAACGTTTACGAACTCTGTATCCGCGACCTTGAGGAGCCGGACGCAATCTTTTCAACTGACGACCACCACCTACTGATACTTCTTTTACAATTAGTTCGCTTTCTTCCACTGATTTACCTTCGTTTTTGGCTTCCCAGTTTTTGATTGCAGATAATAATAATTTTTCTACACGAGCAGCAGCTTCTTTACTTGAGTGTTTCAAAATGTATAATGCATTTTCCACACGTTGACCGCGAATTAAGTCTACCACTAAACGCATCTTACGAGGCGAAGTAGGGCAGTTCAATAATTTGGCATCCGAAGCTCCTCCTTTTTGAGCTTTCTCTTGCTCTTTGCGTTGTCTAATTAAGACAGACTTTTTAAGTTTTTTTGTTGCTTCCATTACCTATTATTTTTTCTTTTCTGCGTGGCCTCTGAATGTACGCGTAGGCGCGAATTCACCAAGCTTGTGACCTACCATATTTTCTGTTACATAAACAGGGATAAATTTGTTCCCGTTGTGCACTGCGAAGGTATGGCCAACAAAATCAGGTGAAATCATTGATCTACGAGACCATGTTTTGATAACTGACTTTTTGTTAGTTTCATTCATAGAAAGAACTTTTCTTTCTAAGTTGTGATCGATATAAGGACCTTTTTTAATTGAACGAGCCATTATTTTTTCCTTCTCTCAATGATGTAACGATTCGATGTTTTCTTCTTGTAACGTGTTTTGAAGCCTTTAGCTAATACACCTGTACGTGAGCGTGGGTGACCTCCTGAAGTACGGCCTTCACCACCACCCATAGGGTGATCTACTGGGTTCATCGCAACACCACGAACTCTTGGACGACGACCTAACCAACGTTTGCGACCTGCTTTACCTAACACTTGGTTAGATCTTTCATGGTTCGATACCGAACCAATTGTAGCAACACAAGTCAATAAGATCATACGTGTTTCGCCTGAAGGTAATTTGATGATGGCATATTTACCATCACGAGCAGACAATTGAGCATAAGTACCAGCCGAACGAGCAATTGAACCACCTTGACCAGGATTTAATTCAATGTTGTGGATGATAGAACCCAATGGAATGTTTGCTAATGGTAATGTATTACCAACTTCTGGGGCAACTTTATCACCTGCGATTACAGTTTGACCAACTACTAAACCAGCTGGAGCAAGGATGTAACGTTTTTCACCATCAGCGTAATGCAACAAGGCAATACGAGCAGTACGATTTGGATCGTACTCGATAGTAGCTACTTTTGCAGGGATATCTTTTTTATCGCGTTTGAAATCAATTAATCGGTATACTTTTTTATGTCCCCCACCGAGATAACGCATAGTCATTTTACCGGAGTTATTACGACCGCCTGATTTCTTGTTGATTTTTACTACTAACGATTTTTCAGGAACGTTTGTAGTAACATCAGAGTAGTCAGCGCCTACTCTAAAACGAGTACCAGGGGTTACCGGTTTGAATCTTTTAACTGCCATTTTTTATTATATAGTACTGTAAAAGTCAATAGTTTCGCCGTCTTTAATAGTAATGACAGCCTTTTTATACTTAGGAGCTCTACCAGATACGAAACCTGCTTTTGTGTAACGGCTTTTTGCTTTACCAGCTACTACTGCAGTGTTTACAGCAAGAAC
This sequence comes from Sphingobacterium sp. UGAL515B_05, assembly GCF_033097525.1. Lineage (NCBI taxonomy): Bacteria > Pseudomonadati > Bacteroidota > Sphingobacteriia > Sphingobacteriales > Sphingobacteriaceae > Sphingobacterium > Sphingobacterium sp. UGAL515B_05. The sequence goes on from NZ_CP109907.1 coordinate 1,276,628, forward strand.
TGTAACACCAAACATAGCCTCAACAGCTGCTTTAATCTGGATTTTGTTTGCTCTGTGATCTACTTTGAAAGCGTAACGGTTTAATTTTTCCGTTAACAAAGAAGCTTTCTCAGTCAAGATAGGTTTTTTAATAATTTCCATATTACTTAGCTAATGCTTCCTCCAAAGTTTTAACAGAATCTGTAGTCAACAATAATTTTGTTGCATTTAATACATCATATGTATTTAAGTCAGATGCAACAATAACTTTTGCTTTTTTCAAGTTTCTGCTTGATTTATAAACAATTTCATCGTAAGCTGGCAATACCAACAATGTTTTCTCATCAGCTACGTTCAACGCATTTATTAAAGCAACATAATTTTTAGTTTTGATAGCATCGAATTTTACTTCATCCAATACCACAATGTTATTATCTTTTGCTTTGTAAGATAACGCTGATTTACGTGCCACTTGTTTCAATTTTTTGTTCAATTTGAACGAGTAGTCACGAGGTTGAGGACCGAATACACGACCACCACCATTAAACAATGGAGATTTGATAGAACCCGCACGAGCACCACCAGTACCTTTTTGTTTGTGTAATTTACGAGTAGAACCCGCGATTTCGTTACGTTGTTTAGATTTGTGAGTTCCTTGGCGTTGGTTCGCTAAGTATTGTTTCACATCCAAATAGATCGCATGATCGTTAGGCTCTAACCCAAATACCGACTCAGGAAGTTGCACCTTGGCACCTGTTTCTTTACCTGATAAATTTAAAACTTTAACTTCCATCTCTACTATTTGTCTACGATTACATAAGAACCTTTAGCTCCTGGAATGGAACCACTAACAACGATAAGGTTTTGCTCAGCGTAAACTTTCAACACCTGTAAGTTTTGAACTTTAACTCTGTCACCACCTGTACGACCAGCCATGCGCATACCTTTGAATACGCGTGAAGGCCATGATGAAGCACCTAATGAACCTGGAGCGCGTAATCTGTTGTGCTGACCGTGAGTCGCACCACCTACACCACCAAATCCATGACGTTTCATTACACCTTGGAAACCTTTACCTTTTGAAGTACCAACTACATCTACGTACTCACCTTCTTCAAAAAGAGTAACGTCAACTACGTCACCAAGTTGTTTTGCATCTGGGAAAGTTTTAAACTCTACCAACTTACGCTTAGGCGTTGTGTTTGCTTTCGCAAAGTGCCCTTTCAAAGGAGCTGTCGTGTTTTTCTCCTTAGCTTCGTCGAAACCAAGTTGAATTGCCGAGTAGCCATCCTTTTCTTCCGTACGTATCTGCGTAACCACGCACGGCCCGGCCTGAATCACTGTACAAGGAATATTTTTCCCATCAGCGTTAAACAGGCTCGTCATTCCTACTTTTTTTCCAATAATACCTGACATGTTGTAAATTAATTAATTAAAAGTCCTTCGAAGCAGTAGGGCTTCGCTCAAGACATACTATCCCCATTAAGGGACTGCAAAGTTACAAACATTTTTATAACTGTCAAATAATTAGTGAATTATTTTTTTTATTTTCTACTTCTTTTTATCCCACCCTCCTATTTTGCGATTTATCCGCACAACATTCCCAACATCAAATAAATGCTGCTCCAAAAAAATAAAATTAGTATTCCGAATTTATACTGCCATACAGCTGTCACAAGCTGCAGTAATTTTGAACTGTCATACAACGCAGAAGGCGATGTATTGCTTACTAAAAACTTTAAATACGAGCATCATGAAAACAGAAATCATTTCCAAGAACGAGCTACTTCAGCATTGGTTAGGTCACAGAAATCTAACGAGACAGACTATTGAAAAATTTCCAGAACAGGAATTGTTCAATTATAAAGTAGAAGGCATGCGCACTTTTGCAGATATCATTAAAGAACTATTAGGTATTGCTGTACCAGGTCTCCGGGAGATTGTGAATAATAAAAGTGGTGAACTGAACGAAAATTTCAGTTATTCGACCAAAGCACAATTGCTTCAGGCCTGGGATGAAGCTACTCCTCAGATCAGTGAACTGTTCAATCAAATCTCTGAAGAGCGCTTTGCCGAAGAGTTCAACCTATTCGGCCAATACAAATCGCCCATTATCCACAGCATATTTTACTTTATCGACAATGAGATCCACCACCGCGGTCAGGGATTTGTTTATCTAAGATTACTTGGTATAGAACCTCCATTTTTTTGGGAAAGAGGTTAAATAGATCATGTCTGCAATGAAAATTCCTTCTTAACAGAGCGCTGAAGTCTATTTTTATTATTGTACGCAAAAAACTTGTTCGGTACCTGTCCTTTCAGCCGAACAAGTTTTTTGCGTGCAATAGCAGCAAAGTTGATTTCGTCGTTTTTGACTAAACTTGCTCCAATGCAGATGAGAGCAACCGCTTTACAACCTCTTTTAACGATTCGGGTTCAATAATTGTTCCTTTATCGGCAAACATCAGATACCAACGCGCAAAGCCATTCTCCATATTAATGCTTTCAAAATGCATTTCCACATAATTATCGGTGACCGTTTCTTTTTGGAAACCAAAATAGTGGCGATCCCATTCCATATAGCGGGCCATATCCTTGTCCACTTGCACGACAACTTTTGTCGTGGGAACGTCATGACGTTTATTCAGAAAAGATGAAAGTTCAGGATGCTCCTTTGCAAAGTCATCGGCAAGTATCCGAATATTGTTTATTCTATCCAAACGGAATTGCCTATAATCTTTCCGTAATCTACAAAAAGCAAGGACATACCAAAATTTGCTCTCCACAAAAATACCCACAGCTTCGATTTCACGCCTTTCTGGAGTTTTATCGGAAGGCTTGGAATAATAGATTTCCACACATTTCTTTGCAGCGATACTTTCGATCAGTATATTGGTGCCATGGGTAAGCTTCTCATTGAATTGATGACGCCCACCGCGCACCAGAAAGTTATCCCCTACTAAGGCTACCTGTTCTTTTTCGTTACCCCGTAATATGGCTTTCATCTTCAGTAATGCCGTGGTAAAATGATGCGCAAGATTCCGATCTGTATACTTTTCCACCAGTTTCTCCGCTGCCACAAAACTCAATGCCTCCTCTCGGGTAAATTGTAGGGGCGGCATCTTATATCCCTCCACCAAAGAATAACCGCTTCCCGCTTCACCATAAATCGGAATTCCAGCTTGCATCAGGGATCTGATATCACGATAAATCGTACGCTGACTTACCTCATAACGCGCTGCCAAAGCGGCGGCGGTGACCACAGGTTTTGCCTGTAGATGCATGTAAATAGCAAGTATACGGTCGAATCTCTTTTGAATATCGGTCATTGGGATAAAGGTACGAAAAGACCAAATGATTTAGGAATGAATTTTAGTCACAAAAAAGGTATCATTTTAAATTATGGAACACGACAGATACAATGCATCAACGTATTTAATTCTGCTCGCCTATCTTTATCGGACATGTATCAAATATAAAACCTACCTATAACTTGCTTCTTCAGGAGTACATAATTAGCAAGTAATATCAGATTCCTAATCAAAAAAGGAGTAGCACTATTTTTACTCGGGTTTAACAGGGGGTTAGCAGGGGTACTACCCCTGCTAACCCCCTGTTAAACCCCTGCTAATTTAAAAACTGATATAAGCTTGTTATACCAATATGCACTGCACTAGATGAGAGAGATTGTATCTGATAGAGAACAGGATCAAATACAACATAAAGAAACTAGGTTTTAATAGAGCGGATTAAATCCAATAAAACAAAAAAAGTGAAGTATATTACATACTTCACTTTTCCTCATCGTGTTAATAACTTTGTTGAAAACTAAAAAAACTACTGTTATTGTTTGATGACCTTTTCTCCTCGGAGCAACCGGTCGTATCGCACTAATGCCTCCACGTAGTAGTAATCGGCATAGGTCAAGGGCACATCTACTTCTGTTTTATGCGGAATGGATCCGACGCTATGTTTCAAGACGTAGCCACCGGCTTCCTTGTAATCTGCTTTGTAGGGTTTAGAAGAAAGCGACCGCAGCATTTGTTCAGCTTTAGAAATATACAGCTGGCTTTCGCTGCCCCTTGTATATTGCGCCAATTCCAGCAGAGCCGAAGCAGTTACTGAAGCTGTCGACACATCGCGAAGATCTTTCTGGCTATAATATTTACTATCTGGAGTAAGCTTGTTCTGGTCCATATCCCAATAAGGAATCAGGTCTTTTGGAAGATTAGGATGATTCAGATAAAACTGAGCAATATGCCTAGCCTGCTCTAAATATTTCTTGTCGCCCGTTTCGCGGTACATCATCGTATACCCATAAAGTCCCCAAGACTGGCCCCTAGCCCATGAGGATTCATCAAAAGCACCTTGTGCCGTCTTTCTCGAAATAATACGTCCATCTTTCGGATTGTAATCCACCACATGGTAGGAACTATAATCTTTTCGGTAATGATTGATCATCGTTGTATTGGCATGCGTTACAGCAATATCACGATAGCGTTTGTCTCCTGTTATCTTGGAAACTTCGGTCAAAAACTCCAGGTTCATCATATTGTCGATGATCACCGGATAGGTCCAGGGCTGGCCATCCCAGTTTTTGCCACCGTCCCATGAACGAATCGTTTGCGGTGCTTCATGGAAACGTGTTGCCAACGATGCTGCTCCCGTACTTAAAATTTCCTTATAGGCAGCTGAATCTCCTGTCAAACGTAATGCATTACCAAAGCTGCAGTACAACATAAAACCCAAATCATGTGTTCCCTTGTTGTTCTTTTCCTTCTCGAGTTCTTTCAATTTGCTTTTTGCCTCCGTTAATAGCTTCTCATCTTTAGTATATTCATAGAGATAGAGTACTGTACCGGGATAAAATCCAGAACACCACCAACTCGAACCCCAATTCACATATTTACCATCTTTATAAGTCGTGGGCATATCGGATTCATTGATCGATGCTGCGAGGTAAGCGATTTGTTTATGTGCATCTTCTAAATTGGTACGGACAAATTCTTTGTCAAGCCCCAATTTTGCTGTCCCTAAGTTTCGCTGACTGGAACAGGAAATTCCCTGCATTCCTAGCCCTATCATTAAAGCTCCCGTAATATAGTGTTGTATCTTCATTTTATCCAGTCCTTAATCTTTTGCTTTTTTATTCTTTTTTGTTTAATAACTTACATAATAGTCTTTGGGAAATTGCTCTGCATTCCAGCATTTTTGGGAAGTCCAGGGTTGTGGAGCACAGGTCCAAAACTCATCGTCTGCCGGTAACCCCAATGGCAAGAATGATAGGGAGGCCACATACATAGAGCCTGCGTTTGTATAGTAATCTGCGAGATTGGATTGTTTGTCACCTACCACCCCCATACGCAGCCATCCTGATGGAGCAAAGGTTTTATCGATATAAATATGCCTTAATACCGCTGTAAGAGCTGCCCGAACCTGCCCCTTCGAGATATCTTCGGGGAGCTTGTTCTCTAAAGCAACTGTCGCTAAGGGTTGGAATGCTGCATTCTTATAAGTTGAGGAGCGTCCAACAACAACATAGTGACCTTCTGGAGAAATCATACGTTCCAAATGATGCGCATAGCGCTGCATTCGTTTATACGCTCTATCATACATTTCTTTATATTTTCCGCCGGCGGTAATATTATGGCGTAGCGACTCCACCTGCATGCAATGAATCACATACCCATTGTAATGATCAAAACTAAAACGGGCTCCGTCGCTGTACCAGCCATCTCCCACGTACCATTCCTGATCAAATTTATTGACCGCATAATCGATCTTTTCTCTCGCACATTCCTCTCCTATGCTATAAAGAAATGTTTCTGTCATAGCGGCAAACAGCAGCCAATTGCTCTCATTCGGCTTGATTTTCCGCAGCAATTTGAATTCTTCAACTACTCTCTTTTTAGTCACTTGGTCCAAAGGCTGCCATAAAGCTTGAGGAGCTCTCAAAAAGGCTAATGCAAGATGCGCCGCATCGACGAGTGTTTGGGATGAAGGACCTCGCCAGGTAAAATAATCCGGCGATTTAGGATCTACACCATATTGTATACCCAGTAATGCTTGGTCACGTAATTTTTTACGCAATTGACCTTCTTCAGTTGCGTCATCTGGTAAGGCCAACCAAGGAGCCATACCTGCCAACAAACGACCGAAAGCTTCCAGGTATCCGACTCCAGGGTCTCTACTATCGAAAGTAGGACTCACTTCCATCGGCATATTTTTACGCCATTGTTGCTTACTGATATTGCTTAATATTGGAGCAGCCATCTTATATAAAATAGATACCCAATAGGCACGATCGTTCTCGCTGTAATTATTTCTTTCCGACGCGGCAACATTGGCTTTCGCTTCACCAGCAAAAGATGTCGCCAGTGCGCCCATTCCGGCACCGCCCAATAGTTTTAATAAGAGTCTTCTTTTCATTGACATTGGTTTATAACGAACACAATCGAAGTGTTACACAAAACATTAAAAATCTTTATTTTACGCTAAAAAAACAAATCAAAAAAAATCAATCGCTCTAGCAAACGATTGCGTGAGCGATTGATAACAACTTCTTTACGTGGGAAGTCATTTAGTTTTCTTTTACCAACCTGTATTTTGTGTTAAACTGGTATTTCGTTGTCTTTCCAATTCAGGGATAGGCCATGTATAAAGCTGATCTCCTAAATAGGTATATTTATCTACAATAGCACCCCAAGGTTGTTTGTTTCCAGCGTTACCACTAAATACCTGCTCCTTCCAGGATCTCCACCTTAACTCATCAAAATAGATAACACCTTCTCCAAATAGCTCTCTCCTACGTTCGTTACGAATTCGGCTAGTTAGATCGGCCTTACCGCTCACAGTCGTCGCTGCAGAGCTATTCAACAGCCCTACTTTAGCACGAGCGCGAACCTCATTCACTTTATCGACGGCAGGTCCTGTCTGTCCTTTTTCATTTAAAGCTTCGGCCCATAATAATAACACATCTGCGTAACGTATCACCGGATAATCAATATCACCTGCAACCCTGCTTGGAATAGGAGGTTTCCCGCCTTCATATACAAATTTACGCGGCAGGTAGAAAAACTGACTTTCAATATCCGTCCTTAGGTCAAAAACATTGTTTAATTGCTCAATATGTGGCCATCTAGACGTGAACGTTTGATCTGACGTACCATTCATTCCTACAAAAGTAGAGTAGGGTAAAATGACATTGGCACTTAATCGTGGATCTCGGTTTTCGAAGGCTTTCTTTAACCGGGCCTCATTTCCATTTGGCAGATACAGCCCAAAATCAAGTCCTCGTTTTGGATCGATCAAATCTGTGTATTTAGCGGGTTTGTTATTGGCCTGCGCTACTTGCTGTACATTGTCACGTATGAAATAGATTTCTCTCTTCGCTGGTGCCATAGCGTTATAGCCCGGGATTACATCATCCCAGTTAAATTTACTGCCATCTTTGTTCTCGTATAAGTCCACAAAATCCGGACTAACCAAATAGCTATCCCAATTGGAACCAAACGCTGAACGGCTACCAAAATAGAATTGCATGGTCGATCCATAATTATCTAATGCAATGTTCTGAATGGAAAAAATCATCTCGTCAGATTTTTCGTTGGCGGCGGTGAACAGGGTCTTATAATCTGAAAATAGTTGATGACCTGCATCTTTAACCGCCTGAAAATCTGCAATCGCCTTATCCCAGTCCTGTAGATACATATACACTTTACCACGCAACGCATAGGCAGCAGACTTCGTGATACGACCAAAATCTTTACTTCCAGCCGGAAATTTAGTTGGCAAATTAGTTTCGGCAATACAATCACTCAGATCTTTTAGTATAAAATCCCAAACCTCTTTTTCAGTATTTCTAGGTTTAGTAGCCTCGTTGTAATTGATCGGAGCGTCATATATAGGCACCCCTCTATACAATTGATTTAATCTGTAGTAATAAAATGCTCTTAAAAATTTCACTTCCGCCAATAGACGTGCTTTCTTCTCAGGTGCAGAAGGGGAAATGTTACTTATTCCATAAATGGCATCATTTGAACGATGTACACTTTCATATAACTCCTTCCAGACATCGGCAAAAAGTCCTGTTGAAGTATTGGCGGTAGCATTCAACAAGGGATCACCTCCCCTAGGTATCAGCGTATTGGATAAACGATCATATTGGTAAAGTTCACGATTATTTGTTCCGCCGGTTGAATATCCAAAACGCAATGCCTGATAAACTCCATTTACACCAAGATCGGTGTAGTTATCTGTTGTCCACATTTTATCCTCAGGGACTTGCGTGTTTGATGTGATATCCAATAAATCCTTTTTACAGGAGCCCATTGTCCCTAAAACGATAGCCAACATGGATATGCGCCCCAAGCACTTATTATATTGTTTGTAATGCGTAAATAATCTTCGCATACCTATAGTTATTATTTTCTTCATTTGTTCTTAGTATTAGAATCCAAAATTCAAACCGAATGCATATTGTTTCATCGTTGGATACTTAGCTCCAGCTCCGATTTCTGGATCAGCTCCAGGGAATTTTGTAAACATCAATAGATTCTCACCAGAGAAGTATACGCGTAGATTACGTACATGCAGACGTTCGGTAAGCCTATTATTAAATGTATAACCGATTTGCAAATTCCTCAATTTAATGAAGTCTGCATCATAGAGGTAATAGTTGTTCGCTACGTTATTGATAGTTTCGCCGTTATATTTTAAGCGCGCATAAGATCCGGTCAGATTTGTACGGGAGTCGCTCGGATTAGCAGGATCATAAAAATAATGGTCATCTGCCACACGTTTTGAAATTCCGTTTCCGTCACGAACAATGTTGTTGCTATAACCTTCATCATTCCAATAGTATTGCAATTTACCTTCACCAGACCACAGCATTTGCAGATCAAACCCTTTATAGGAAAATCCCAGATTAAATCCATAAATATATTTCGGAATATCGGAGGTTCCTGTGAAATCAAGATCGTTCTCATTGCCATAGATCTTATCTCCATTTAAATCTGCATAAAGAAAATCACCATAATAAAGTTGTTCTTTACCCAAAGTATTTACTGGAGAAAAACTATAACCAGCCGTTTTCATATCCTGAGCCCATTTATAATCCGCTTCGGTACGGATCATACCATCCCGTGGTCCACCATTCGGGTTCACAGATCCATCACTAGAATAGTAACTACCATCCCCTTTATAGCGCTGTCTTACATAAAACTCTCTATATGTATGTCCTTCCAAATTACGTTGGTTTGTACCAACAGCATTGGATACCTGTCCAATATTGGTACTGTAGCTATTCGTACCATTGACATCATTCCAACCTCTTACCAACTGGCCTTTAAGTTTGGTCACCCGGCTTTTATTGTAAGCAAAATTACCACCGATATTGTAGCTCACTTCACCTATTTTATCCTTCCAAGTCAGATTGAGTTCTATACCACTATTACGCATAGCCGCCGAGTTGACAATTGGAGCCGAAGTATTGCCGGTTGTTAGCGGCAATTGTTCAGGAACCAATATTCCGGAGGTTAGTTTGTTATAGTAATTCACCTCGACATAAGCCTTATTCTTGAAAGTAGAGAATTCAAGTCCCACCTCTTTATTTTCACTTTCTTCCCAAGCTAACATCCTATTTCCAAATTTGCTCCGTTCCAAACCACTCACTTGTGACCCGCCGTAGGAATAACCTACATTTCCATAAAAAGCAAGTGCCGGGAAATAATTCTCACTGTTTGGATCCCCGTTATTTCGGTCATTCCCCAATTTACCCCAAGATCCGCGCAACTTAACGTTCTGAACATAAGGATCTAAACCTTTCATAAACGATTCTTTAGAAAGCAACCAGCCCAAACCTACAGAAGGAAAATAACCGACCTGTTTATCTTTTCCGAATTTGGAGGATGCATCTCGACGCAAATTGAATTCTACCAGATATTTTCCATCAAAGTCATAATTCACCCGTCCAAAGAAAGACCGCATACTGGTTTCATATTCGTTACCATCAATGCTATTCATTTCATTTGCTGTACTGATATTAGAAATTGTTGGATCGATAACTCCTCTTTTTGATGCAGAGAACGTGTACCATTTGGTTTGGAACTCATTATGCCCCAATAATGCGCCTATATTATGCTTACCTATAGTTGTTTCATAACGGAGCACATTGTCAAAAGTCAACGTACGAAGATTTTCATAGCTTTGAGAAAGCGTAAGATTAGCTGCCACACCGGCAGGGAAAACAATTGCACCAGTCGCAAAATTATACTTATCTACAGGAATACTGCTGCCGGTCTGCTCTCTGAAGCGTGTCAGATAGTTGAATTTGGTTTCAAAAGTTAATCCTTTAATAATTTTAACATTGGCAAAAATAGTGGAGTTAAAATTTGATACTTTATCCATTCCCTGAGGTTCATATAGATACTGCATCAGATTGTTCAATTGAACGGACTCTTCAGCTGCTACCGCTCCTCCAAATTTCCCATCATACATCGGATATACACCCGGGGTTGACTGCCTTAAGAAATTATACAGATTATCAACGTTTGCTTTTTTCCGATCTTCTGTTGATGCAAAAGTGTTTGTCCCAATTGTTAAACGGTCTCCAATTTTAGTGCTCAGATTCGTTCTTAATTCATACTTTTTGGCGCCAGTGTTTTGCATAATACCTGGATTGTCCAAAATCCGTCCGGAAATCATATAATTGGTAGACTCCGATCCCCCAGTTGCGGATATATTATGACTCTGAAGCCAGCTCGAGTTATAGATCCAATCTGTCCAATCTGTATTTGGATAAGCAATATAATTTGGCAAACCCGAAGGAGCCATAACACCATTTGGATCCACATTTGCTTTTCGCCACTGCTCTATGGTAGATTCAGCATACTTATTCGGTTTTCCCAGATTGAAGGTTCCTTCATTCATTAACTCCATGTGACGTACGTAATCCGACACAAACTCAGGTGTTCCCATCGGTTTGGTCTTGGAAAGAATTCCTGAATAAGTCAATTGAGTCTTTTGATTTGCCTTACCTTTTTTAGTTGTGATTAATATAACCCCGTTTGCCGCACGTGTACCATAGATTGAAGCAGAAGACGCATCTTTCAAAACAGAAATTGTTTCAATGTCATTTGGATTTACCGCATCCATTGTTCCAACAATTCCATCAATAACAACCAATGCTTCAGCATTGTTCATTGTACCGATACCACGTACGCGAATAGTAGCGCCATCGGCGCCTGGTCGACCAGTCCCTTGTTTTACCTGTACACCAGCAGCAACACCACTTAATGCCGTAGAAACATTTGTGACAGGTCTATTTTCAATTTGCTTTGCATCAATTGTACTGACAGACCCCAAAAGCTTTTCCTTTTTCTGCTTTCCGTACCCCACCACAACAACCTCATCAATTACCGAACTTGTACCGTCCATAGTTACATTGACGACACTACGCCCATTGACAACAACTTCTTGATTTTGATAACCGATGTAAGAAACTACGATAGTCGCATTGGAGCCAACAGACAATGAATAGGTACCATTAGCATTTGTAGAAGTAGAAACACTTCCGCCCTTTTCTCGAATCGTTACACCCGATAAAGGTGCTCCCTGACTGTCTGTAATCCGCCCCGTAATTGAAATTTTCTGTTGTGCCATACCCGCACCCACAGTAAACATCATCATAGCAGACAGTCCAACTTTGTAAAACTTTGCCATACTTTAGGAAATTAGTTTTATAATAAAAATTGGTTGTTTAATAGGTCAAAGATGAGTTTATGAGCAAATTAAGAGGGGTGAAATTCATAAATATTTGGGGGTAAAATCTTAAATTTGACACAAATACCCCATAACCATGAGCATACTACCTATTTTATCGCGACAATTTCTGCTGTTGATATCCATCATTTCCCTTTGTCATGCCCAGAATTTAAAATTTGAGACATTAAGCCAGGAGAACGTATTGGATAAACAGGCGGTATTAACAATTGCTCAGGATAAACAAGGTAAACTTTGGTTCGGCGGCGGAGCCAACCTTTTTGTATACGACTCCCAGAATATCACTAATATTCTCGTACAGGATACGGTATTTAAAAAGGTAGATTACATTAACAAGATTGCCATCAACGCAAACAATGACCTTTTTATTGCTACAGCAACGCAATTATTCATTTTCGATATCGACAAACGCAAAGCGGTATTTAAACAGGGAAAACCTTTTCAAGAAAAAATTGCTGTCGCCGACATTCAGTTCCTTTCAGACAAAATATTTCTGTGCACCGACAAAGGGCTCTATCAGGCTATCCCCACAGCGGGTACCTACAATCTCAAAAAACTCATTAACCAATCCCGGGTACAATCGATTATTCAGACAGGACCTGAAACCTATATCATGGCGAGCATGGATGGCATAACGTCTTTTTCATTGAAAAATAATCAAATTTCTACGAACCAGAATCTTATAGCATCTCCCCTGCCTTTAAAAGAGCAGATTTTCAGCACAATGTATCTTCATAAAAATATCCTGTGGGTTGGCACAAAATTGCATGGAATATTCCAATACAACTTCGTTGATAAAAAATGGAATAACCTAACAGAAACAAATAGTAATCTGCTCAGCAATAACATCCGGAAAATTGTCCCAACTAAACAAGGAGACCTACTGATTGGTACACTAAAAGGGCTCTCCATCTTTAATGGGGCACCACATTTCTTAAACTATAAACATAATACCTCCGTCAAAAACTCATTGAGTCAAAACTCCATCTATGATATTTTTATTGATCGACAACAGATCACCTGGATAGGAACTTATTTTGGAGGAATCAATGCCATCTACCCCGATCTGATCCCCATACAGCATTATTCAACGCGTTCGCGTCCAGGTCTCAGCCTCAATAGCGATATCACTGGCAGTTTTGCAGAGTCAGAAAATGCGTTTTGGATTGGAACAGAAGAAGAAGGAATCAACAAAATTGACAAAAGAACAGAAACGACCTCTCCTTTGTCTAAATTAACCCAGTCAAATCTGATCAAGGATCTATACGTTAGAGATAACAAAATTTATGCAGCACAGTATGGCGGTGGTTATTCCATTATCGATGCACAATCTGGAAACACACAACACTTTTACCTTGAAAAAGATCTCCTGAATCTCAAAAACAATATTTATAGCATTTACGTCGATCCCGTACATCGCATTTACCTCGGAACCAATAAAGGGCTTTACATCGTCGATCCCGGAAAGCCTGCAGCATATAACGCTGCCTTAAAAACAGGTACAATTGATGATATCCAAGCCGATAATAAACAGCATACTTATTTTCTCAGCGGAGGTACACTTTTTCGCAAAAAACCGAATGAATCAAACATAAAACCATTAAAACAACTGGACACATTGACGCTAGGTGGGTTTTATGTTCAGCCGAATGGGGACATCTGGCTGACATCCAAAGAATACTTATATCATTTTGACCAGCATGATCAATTAACCAAGGTATCTCGCTTTCCAAACAACTCATTAGGCTGGCCCATCTTTGTGAACAATCAGGTATGGCTTACCAGTAAAAATGGACTAATATGCTATAATCCCAAAACAAAACATAGTTACCTCCTGAATCAATATGACGGTTTACCGGTCAAAAATCTACTTGGAGCCAAAGTCTTTGCCAGCCAAACGGGAACACTGTTCGTCACGACACTCAATGGTGTAGTTGCCCTAGATACCCGAAAAATAATCTTCAATCAGACTATACCCGAGGTACTCTTCCGAAATATCTTTCTCGAAGAGTCACCATTGAACTACGGACGGCTTCAGAAAACAACAGATCCCAATAGCTATCAGCTCAAACTCCGACATGATGAAAACTTTGTTACGATTAATTTCTCAGGTTCTAATTTCATCAAACCACAAAAGAATAGATACCGATACAAGCTCGATGGTTTTGACAAGGATTGGGTTGAAACTAGTACTCCCTCAATACGCTATACCAATATTCCGGTCGGAATGCATACTTTGACCATATTCGCCAGTAACAACGATGGCATTTGGAGCAGTATCCCCCTACGGATCAATATCGATATTAAACCTCCCTTTTGGAGAACCTGGTGGGCCTATCTGTTGTATGCGGGCTTGTTCACCTTGGGTGTACATTTTGTCATCAAGTTTGTTGTCGAACGTGAGATGTTGATCAATTCAGAACGGGAACAGGAAAAGAAAATAAAATTCTTCACACAGATATCGCACGAAATTCGCACACCGTTGACGTTGATTACAGCTCCATTAGACGAAATTATCTCCGAAACGGCCAATCTGACTTCTACACAAAACAAAGTAAAACGGATAAAAAAGAATGCCAGTAAACTGCTTGGTGTAATCAACGAGTTGCTGGACTTTAAAAAATTCGATGATAAACACTTTGTACTGAAGAAAACCGACATCTCTTTTAGGGAATACATAGAAGATACGTTCTACTTACTGAATGACCTTGCCAAAACAAAACATCTCAACTATTATATACGTCAGTTGGATGCAGTAGGATTACAATCCATCGATACCGTGCAATTTGATAAAGTGATGTTTAATCTACTGTCCAATGCTATCAAATACACACCAGATTATGGTACAGTTTACCTGGAGTTGATCGAAAGCGATGACTCGTTTTCCATAAACATAGTTGATAACGGCATTGGCATTGCTACAGACAATCAGTTTAAAATATTTGAAGAATACTATCGTGAAGAACAAGCTAATGATGCGATCGGCACAGGCATTGGATTGGCACTTACCAAACAAATTGTACTGCAACACAAGGGAGACATTCGTTGTTTTTCACAGGACGATGAAAAAGGAAAATGGACGGTATTTACGGTAACCTTACCGAAACAAGCTGGCGAGAAAGTAGAACCGCAAGCAATAGGCCTCCTTGGAAAGGAAACAGAAGACATTAGCATATCCAGACCAGGCACATTCGACAGCTCCTTGCAACAGACGATTTTAATTGTAGAAGACAATAAAGAATTATTAGCAACAGTTGTCAATCTGTTTCATGATACCTACACGATCATTACAGCAAACAATGGTGAAGAGGCTCTTTCCAAGGCATTGGAATATATCCCTGATCTGATTATTTCAGACCTCATGATGCCTTACATGGACGGTGCTCAATTGTGTCAGGCCATTAAAACAAATATGGTAACAAGCCACATTCCATTCATTTTGCTGACGGCCATAACCGATAGCCATTCACAAACCTTAGCACTAGAACTGGGCGCCAATATCTATTTGACAAAACCCTTCGACAATAAACAATTATTCCTGTCTGCTCAAAATCTCTTGGCTATCAGCCAGAAAAAAAGTAGAGAATTTCAGGTCAAAACAGCTTCATTCGACAATGAACTTGATGCGCAATTTATCTCATCCCTAAATGAGTTGATCGAAGAAAATATTCAGTCAGATGGCTTTGATGTCAATTTTATAGCGCGAACAATGGGAATGAGCGCTCCAATTCTCTATCGTAAACTGAAGGCCATATCCAATTTATCACTCAATAATTATGTCAAAACGTATAGGTTAAACAAAGCAAGAGAATTACTGACATCGACCATGAATATCAGTGAAGTTGCTTATGCAGTGGGCTTTTCTGACAGGAAATACTTCAGTAAGGAATTTAAAAAACAGTTTGGATACAACCCATCGGAACAGATCGCGACGCCTAATCAAAGTAGCTAAACCCTGCTATATCGAATTGTGGTCTCTATAAGACCCAATAAACTCCGTAAGCCCCAATGAAAAGACAGAGGTGGCTATGCCACCTCTGTCTTTTAGTTTTAACAACGTTTTTAATCAAGTTTGAGTCTTACTTAAAACAAATCATTTTTTAAACGATCTGGTCCCGCTAAAATAAGCTTTTAACTATTGACAACCTTATTTAGCAATCTCTTTAATCATTGGTTCGCCCGCCAATAAGCGTTGGTATCGGACCAGGGCCTCCACATAATAGTAATCGGCATAGGTCAACGGCACATCGATTTCCGAATTTAACGGTAGCGCTCCAACGCTATGTTGTAAGATATAACCTCCATTTTGACCATAAGGTGCCAGATAAGGGGCCTTGGACAGGTTTTTAAGAATCGTTTCTGCTTTTTCAAAATAATTTAGGGCTTCGCTTCCTTTTGTATATTGTGAGAGCTCTAACAAAGCTGATGCATATAGTGCCGCCGCAGACACATCTCGTAGATCCTTATTCGGATACATTTTATCTGACTGCGCAATTTTATCTTTATCAAAATCCCAGTAGGGAACCAGATCAGCAGGCAGATTCGGATTGTTTAAGATATATTTCGCGATTTGCTGGGCCTGCTTCAAAAAGTCTTTCTTCTTTGTCTCGCGATACATCATGGTATAACCATACAGCGCCCATCCTTGTCCTCTTGACCATGCCGATTCATCAAATGCGCCTTGGTGGGTCTTTTTACCAATGGCCTTACCTGTGTTTTTATTATAATCGATTACATGGTATGAACTATAATCTTTTCTAAAGTGATTTTTCAAGGTTGTTTCAGCGTGCGATACCGCAATATCATAGAATTTCTTATCTCCAGTCATTTTAGACACCTGTGTCAAAAACTCCAGGTTCATCATATTATCGATTATAACCGGATACTGCCATGATCCGTGATCCCAAGAACGGATCGTTTTGGTAGTTGGACTATAGCGAGATGCCAGGGAATTGGCGCCGGTGCTGAGTACTGGACCATACTTTTGGTTATCACCCGTGAGACGCAGTGCGTTTCCAAAACTACAGAATAACATAAACCCTAAATCATGTGTACCCTTGTTGTTCTTTTCTTTTTCTAGATAGGTCAATTTCTCGGTTGCTTTCTTTAATAGCCCTTCATCTTTGGTACCTTCATATAAATACAACAATGTTCCTGGATAAAACCCCGAGCACCACCAGCTCGACGAAGAAAATACCTCTTTGCCATTTTCGAAAGTTTTTGGAAATTTTTCTGCCGGAGTTTCGTTCGCCAGGACTTTGATTTGCTTCGCTGCAGCATCTAACTGCTGCTGAATAAACGCTTTGGATAGATTCGGTTTTGCCGTTTGCGCCTGAAGGACAGTCGAAGTACCCAAAATGGCCAATAATAACACGGAAAGTTGTTTTAATTTCATTATTTTCTAGTCTTTTATTTTTATTTGGTCAGCGCATTAGCGCTTTAATTCTATACCTAAATAATCCGCTCTTTTTCTTTATTTCAATTGATCGAGGAATATTAAGCAATTGACCTCACCGTAGTTTCTTTAACTTACCTTTTATCAATGTACACTAATCAAAGCGATTGCCCCCTTATCAAGATTCAGATCAATTATTCCGTCTTTCCTTATATCAAACGTACCTTTTCCTTGTATCTTTACCTCTGGTATTCCGATATCGGATTTTAATCGTAGACGACCTCCATATTGACTTTTGATCCGGATGCTGGCTGTTTTTCCATCTTTCCGCTCTGCTGATACGAGATTTCCACCATCTGTCAAAAAATTGGTAAAGGAAACATTCTTCCATTTATGAGGAATAGCAGGAAACACGCGTAATACACCATTCCAATACTGCATACACAATTCTTGAATACTGGCCATCGCTGCCAGTGGGGTTTCTATCACCGGACCGCTTTCAGCATATAGTGTATTGGCTTTAATATATTTCTGCAATAGCACATCCAGCGAAGCCAAAGCCGAGTCTCCTCTTCCCATCATGGCATACATAGAGGCAGCCCCCGTAAATGAATAGCCCTGCAACAATTGCTTTTTGCCCTGCCAATGTGCAATAGAGCGCTCAATAAGAGATTGATTATTTACCTGATCCCAGTTTATATCGTAAAAAGGATAAATCATCATTAGATGCGAATAGTGACGATGCGATTCGCCATAGGGAAGATCTTTTGCGATCATAAAGCCATCGACATCTTGTGGATAATCAATCAAGTTGGCCAATACGTCTTTCCAGACAGCGTGAAGTTTATCCTTGCCGCCTCTTTCTTGATCCAGCTCAATAAGCGTCTTGAGCCCCCATTTGAAAATAGAAAGATCATAATTTGTATCATAAGCATACCCTTTTGAATATTCTGGTGAATAGGTTTTCACACCGATATGGTATTTTCCTGCTTGATTTTTTTCCAATAAGTGCAAATGATAATTTATCGCTTCCTTCAGTAGCGGAAATAAACGATCATATACTTCCTGCGACAGGGTCGCTCGATAATATTGATAATAACTATGCAACAGCCATACGAGATTCCCTAGCTCCTTTTCTCCATCGGAAGCCGCATCCAATGAAACATTTTTTGCCAGAAGAACAGGACTCCATAAGCTTGGCCCCGAGGAGCGACCTACAGCCAAACTGTTATAGCGATAAGGCTCGGGAACATTTTGTCTTAAATTATCTTTATTCCGATCAATCATCTGAATCAACGAGTTTGCAATGCCGAGCTGGTTCGCTTTGAAAACAGGAGAATAAGCAAGTTGCATATTAAGATTAAGCCAGTACGCTGGCCAAGGAGTTGAACTTGTCCAGGGTCCCTGTAAATCCATAGCGGGTTTATCTGACCTTGTTGCACTGGCAAGCTTATACAGTTGCATATCATAAAACTGCTGGTAAACCGTATCTGGCAGCTCCAGTGTAGATGCTGCAAAATAGTCTGTCCACCACTTACGATGGGATGCCAGTCCCTTCGTTAACTTTTGTTCATTAAAATTCTGAACATAATTGATCGCCTTTTTGACATAAGCGGTTCCCTGCTGGTTATAATCTACGGTAATTAAATAGGTATCCACTTCTTTGCTGGATCGGCCACAATAAGCCGTCACATACCCTCCACCAGCTAGAAGAGGCTGATCAAAATATTTTGTTTCGCCTTGCGTGCCAAAACTTCCTTTTGGATTTGTCGGATAGTTTTTCGGTTTTTGCGTATAGCTGAATCCCATCCTTGGACTGATGGCTTCGTCGGGCTTCCATGTAAGCTGGTAATTCCCGTTAAAATCTTTTTTAAATACCTCTAGCAAAATAATGTTGTCATTTGATAAGGTGGTCGTCCGAATTCTCACCATCCCTTGGCCTGTGCTGACTTTCGCCTCAGCATAGGCGTCTTTTAAATGAATTTCTCCTTGTGCCTGCACAATCGGGCTTTCTAATGCCAATTCAAAATGACCTAACGACATACGCGCCTGATCAAACAATTTATCGGCCGAATTCGCTCGATGATCATAAATATCAGTTCTTCCAATATCCACACGCATCGAATTCTTACCAGCTAAGTAGGTCATCGTTCCCAGGAGACCATTTCCAGTAAACACACCTTCATAAATCGTATGGCCCAACACTGGAATTCTATATTGAGCTGATCCTCCAAATGGCTGGCATAGGATGCAAACGAGTAAAAACAGTATTCTTAGATTCATCATTAGGATTCAATGCTATCAGAGCGACCATAAAGATGCTGGATTATTCTCCTGAAATCAAGCCTCTTTTACGAAAACGATTGAGGAAAATCGAGATTCGAGTCCTTTTCTGTCCACCACATCGAATAGCTACCACACTGAAATGTAACAATTTAGTAGATAAAGCAACACAGCATAGGCAATATTGGGGTAGCTATATATGAAAGAAATGAATTCAATAGTGCTCTTTTGTTATTTTTTAATAAAACACAAATAAACAATACGTAAAATTTTAGTTATCAGTTTACATTTATCAGTTTTTTATTTATTTTTAAGATTAAATATCCAATGCCGTTATTTTTAACAGCCTAATAGTGGATCAATTATAAAACAACTAATCCAACCAAAATGAAAGAACAGAATTCATCAAGGCGTGATTTCATAAAAAAATCCGTGGTCGGTGCTGCGGCATTTTCAATTGTACCACGCTTTGTACTCGGAGGACAGGGCTATCTTGCTCCGAGCGACCATCTAACCAAAGGTGTAATTGGTGTCGGCAATATGGGCCGTGGACACTTTGGCTACGCCGGAACTAAAACAGTAGCCATTTGTGATGTGGACAAAACCCATCTAGCGGCAGCACAAGCAGACTTAGGCGGTGGTGTGAAGGAATACCATGACTTTAGGGAGTTGATTAAATCTCCGGAAGTAGATATTGTGCATATTGCTACTCCGCCACATTGGCATGGACTAATGTCCATCGAAGCGGCAAAAGCAGGAAAAGATATCTGGTGTGAAAAACCAATGACACGTACTATCGGTGAAGGTAAAAAAGTGAAAGAAGCCATTGCACAACATGGCAATATCTTCCGTTTAAATACCTGGTTTCGTTTCAAGGATGATTTTTATGGAATGAATGTTCCAGTAAGCAAAATCAAAAAATTAGTTGATACTGGCATGTTAGGTTGGCCTTTGAAAGTTACGATAAGCAAACATACCGGCTTTGACTGGAAGTTCTATTGGGTAGGAAAGGAAAATTTACCAGAGGAGAAAGTACCGGCTGAACTTGACTACGATTTTTGGTTAGGTCCGGCGCCATACAAGCCTTACAATAAACACCGCGTACATACCACTTTTAGAGGATATTGGGATTATGATGGTGGCGGTCTAGGAGATATGGGGCAACATTATATGGATCCTGTTCAATACTTCTTAGGTAAAGACAACGAAAGCCCGATTACCGTCGACGTTGATGCTCCGCAGCAACATCCGGATGCCGTGGGCACGTGGAGACGAATTACATTTACCTATGCCGATGGTTGTCAGATCATTCTAGACGGTGAAGCGAAAGATGAAAAGGCAGCCTATATTGAAGGTCCAAAAGGTAAATTATATAGAGGGTTTCAATCAGATATACCAGATTTGGAGAGAAAACTTGCACAGTATCCTGAACCTGCACCACAGATTACTGACTTCTTGGAATCCGTTCGCACAAGAGAAAAGTTTGCACTGAATGAAATCAATGGACACCGTTCTTGTACCTTGGTCAACATGGGATTAGCAGCATTGCGACTGAACAGATCACTAAAATATGACTCCCAAAATGAGCTATTTATTAATGACGACGCCGCAAATAGATTAATTCACCAACCAATGAGAGGCCCTTGGTCTATTTAAAAAGATATCCTAATGAAAAGAATATTCAATTCGCTGACCGTATTGCTTCTTATATCTAGTGCAACCTACGCTCAGCAACCACAAAATAGAACGACTGCAACTAAAATAGCAGACGTATTGGCACAACAGCCTGCCGAAGAAAAAGAAAAGTTTTTACTTGCCATGCATGAGCTGGAAGGTTTTTCTTCTGATGATGTCGTTACGTTCCTCAAAGGACTTAAAGCACCAGGTAGCAACAATGCTCCGATAGAATTTGCGGCAAACAGCTATTCGTTTTATGTAAACCAACCAGGTAAAGAACAGCAGAAAAGAGTGTTTGTTGAAGGATTGGCAAAATCCATAGCGCAATTGAGTGAACCAACAAATCAAGTCTTTGCCCTACGCCTGTTACGCCAATGTGCAGATAATACAGCTATACCTGCTGTCGCAAATTGTTTGACAAACGATTATCTTGCAGATGCAGCAGCGAGAACCCTAGTATCTATTCGTACCCCTGAATCAACAGCAGCCTTAGAAAAAGCTTTAGCAGCATCCACAACAGAGAAAACTGCCATTGCCCTGGTTACAGCACTCGGAGATCTAAAAGATAAAAATGCTGAAAGTGCCATTTTAGGATTAACGCAAAAATATAATTCGGATAGCTTCCAGCGGACGGCATTAATTGCGTTGAGCAAAATCGGAGGTACAGCCTCAGAACCGCTATTCCAGGAAAAACTAAATGCTGCCGGCTATAGCTATGACAAATTGGATGCAGTAGGACTTGGTATTGACTATGCTCAAGCATTGATCGACAATAAACACGACCAAGATGCGGTTAAGTTCCTAAACAAGTTTTTCCAGGAATCTCAAAAAGTAAAATCGATCAACGGCCAAATTGCATCGCTTAAATTATTGACAACCATCGACCCAGCGAAACAACAAAAGAATTTGTTAGCAGCTGTTAAGAGCGATAACGGTGCTTACCGTAACATTGCATTACAATTACTCGGAAAATACGGAAAAGGCGCCGACGCAAAAAGCTTGCTTGCTTTAGCAAGCAAGGGTACGCCTGAAGTGCAAGAAAGTGTATTGAACTACTTAGCCCACAATGGTTCGGCAAGCAGCTTAAAACTAATCCAGGCATTAGTAAATAAAACGCAGTCTCCAGTAACTAAATTAGCTGGATTAAGTGCGCTAAACACACTATCTCAGGGTAAAGAAACCAATACCTTAATCCAGGCGCTCAACGCTGATCAACAATTCAATAATTCGGTAAAAGCATTGATCCTTTCATCGAAAGATGCAAATGTCGTTACTGACGTCAACAATGCACTTGCCACTGTAGACGACGACAAAAAGATTCAATTGCTGGATATTTTAAGTAAACGTTCCAACAATGCATCATCCAAAGCTGTATTGGCCATAAAGAGTTCAAACCCTGCTGTCGAAGAAGCAATCAACAAAGCACTCCCAAATGTAGCTCAAGAATCGGATTTAGAAGAACTATTCAGTAGGTTAAACAATACGACAGACAATAAATCTGCCGTGCTATTGCAACGTGCCATTGTCAATGTGGTTCAGTCAAGCACAAATTCAAAAGGATTGACAGAAAAACTAGCTGCAAATATATCGAAGTCTGCAGCACCTAATACCGCTAAGTATTTCCCTATTTTTGCTGGACTTGGTGATACCCAGTCATTGAAAGCTGTAACTGCCTACCTTAACAACACTAATACAGGTCTACGGTCTGCAGCAATTGAGTCTTTGGCTGGATGGTCTACCTCCAACGCACTGCCAGAATTAGTATCGCTGTCCCGAACAGAAAAAGATGACAATCTTTTCAATACGGTCTACAAAGGATTAATTAAATCAATTTCTTCTTCTTCTAATACGCCTGAACAGAAAACTTTGTTATTAAGAGATGCATTTAACGTTGCCAAAACAGCCGATCAGAAAAAAGCAGCATTATCGGCGTTACAACCTACAGGAACATACCAGTCTTTAGTTTTTGCCGCCGATTTAATGAACGACGCTCAACTTGGCGGAACTGCGGCCAATGTAGCGATGAACATTGCAATGGACAACAAGTTCTATGGCAAAAAAGTTAGAGAGGTTCTTGAACAAGTAATCGGTAAATTGTCGGGTAGTGAAAGTGGATACCTTAAAGAAGCTGTTGTTCGCTATCTTGCTGAAATGCCAATCAAAGAAGGCTATGTTTCGATGTTCAACGGTAAAGACCTAAGTGGCTGGAAAGGTTTGGTAGCGGATCCGATCAAACGCAGTAAAATGAACGAGAAAACTTTAGCAGCAGAACAAGCTAAAGCCGACGATATCATGCGTAAAGGCTGGTCTGTATCTAATGGTGAAATCGTATTTAGTGGTAAAGGCGACAATCTCGCTACTGTAAAACAATACGGCGACTTCGAAATGCTCGTAGACTGGAAATTGGAGAACTACGGTGGTATAGAAGGTGATGCCGGTATTTACTTAAGAGGTACTCCACAAGTACAAATTTGGGATATCGCAAATACAAGAGTTGGCGCCCAAGTTGGCTCCGGCGGATTATACAATAACCAGAAAAATGAAAGCAAACCATTGAAGGTTGCCGACAACGCTACTGGCGAATGGAATACATTTAAAATCAAAATGGTAGACGATAAAGTCACAGTTTGGTTAAATGGACAGTTAGTAACCGATAATATTCCGCTTGAAAACTATTGGGATAGAAACCAATCAATTTTCCCTACCGAACAAATTGAGTTACAAGCGCATGGTTCAGTTGTTTATTACAGAGATCTTTTTATCAAGGAATTCCCAAGAAAACAAATCTTTAAATTGAGCGATCAAGAGAAAAAAGAAGGTTTTGAAGTACTTTTTGATGGAACAAACCTCGACAAGTGGACAGAAAACCAAGCTTATGTCGTCAATGACGAAGGTTATATCTGGGTGTATCCAAATGCAAAATTTGGTGGAAACCTTTACACAAAAGAAGAATATGCAGACTTCATTTATCGCTTCGACTTCAAATTAACTCCTGGAGCCAACAATGGTGTGGGAATACGCGCTCCTCTGGAGGGAGATGCCGCATATGAGGCCATGGAAATCCAGGTACTTGATGATGGTGCAGATGTTTATAAAGACTTGAAGCAATACCAATATCACGGTTCAATTTATGGAGTTGTTCCTGCCAAAAAAGGTCATTTAAAACCTGTAGGTGAATGGAACTCCGAGGAAATCGTGGTGAAAGGAAATCGCATCAAAGTTACACTGAATGGCGCGGTTATCGTGGATGCGGATATCGCCGAGGCAAGCAAAAATGGAACCCTGGATGGCAAACAACATCCTGGGCTTAAACGAACCTCTGGTCATATCGGATTTTTAGGACACGGTACCGAAGTATTCTTTAAAGATATTCGAGTAAAAAAACTCAAATAGTCTAAACTTATACGTAGAGAGGGGATAAGGAATCTTATCCCCTTTTTGCTAATTAGCCCACTTGCTTGTCAAGTGAGAAAAATAACCAAATGATTCCAAAACTTTTGCTAAATTAAAGCCCTGAGGATTCTATTTCAAAATATGATGTTTTATGACTAAAGCCGTAAACTTACTGATTAACAAAAAATTGGAGAGTAAACCTGAAAAGAAAAATCTGTTCAATAAACTCTCCATTATAAAATTAATAGCCGAATTAGGATCTGTATCGGTAAATGACATTGTAAAAAACCTCTATTTAAGCCTGCCTACGGTAAATAGCCTGATTGCAGAATTGCTGGAAGATGATTTTATCCGTCAATTTGACAAAGGAGAATCTATTGGTGGTCGCAAACCCAATTTATATAAATTATGTGATGGATTGTTTCAAGTGCTGTCGATTGAACTTCAACGTTTCTCTATTACAATGAGCATCATGGACAATAACCAGAACATAATTGCTGAAACGATCGAGCTGGACAACGAACTATCCCGCGATGCAGAAAATCTCGCCAGCATTACACAAATTATAGATCAATATCTGGTCGACAAATCAGTTGATGTCGAAAACCTAACGGGGCTTATCATTGGTATGCCGGGCTTGATCAACGCTGAAGAAGGTACCAACGAGACTTTTTTACATGACGATAATCAATCCATAACAAACTATTTTGAGCACATATATAAAAAACCGGTCTTCATTCTGAATGACGTCAAAGGTGCAGCTTATGCAGAATTGAAATTTGGATTGGCAAAAAACACAAAAAACAGTTTAATTATCCTAATGGATTGGGGGATAGGTTTGGGAATCGTGTCCAATGGAGAAGTCTATCTAGGCCGTGATGGCTACTCCGGCGAAGTAGGACATATGCCCTTTATCGACAACGGTGAACTTTGCTATTGTGGCAAAAGAGGCTGCCTAGAGACTGTCGCTTCTGGAATTGCACTGGTTAACAATGCCAAGCAGGAAATAAAAAAAGGAGAGCTGACTAAATTAAATGAATTACAACCCGATGAATTACAACATTTAACACCGACACATATTATTGAAGCTGCAAATAAAGGGGACCAATTTGCAATAAATCAGATTTCTAAACTGGGAACAAATCTAGGCAAGGCATTTGCATCGCTAATACAACTGCTCAACCCCGAATTGATCGTGTTGGGTGGAAAAATTGCAAAAGCAAATGAATTGATCACTATTCCGATACAGCAAGCCATAAATTCTTATACCATGGCGATATTGAAGGAACATTGTGACATAAAAGTTTCAAGCCTAAATCTCGACAGCAATACTGTAGGCCTTACAAACTATTTCATCACAAAATACCTATCCGTTGAACTACTTCGGAAATCCAAAATCTAAAATTGCCCTGTACTCAATAAAACAAGAGTACAGGCTCTTTCAGTCTTAATACCGTGCTCCATAGCGAGCTGCTCTAATTCAGCATTTTCCGCACCAGGATTAAATATAATTCTTTTGGGCTTCGTCGCTAATATATAATCGTAATACTCCTTCTGATTAGGCTCACCAAGATACATCGTCACAGTGTCAATATCGGTGTATATCTCACCTTTTTTTTCAACAGGAACTCCAGCTGCTTCACCTCCACTCAAGCCAATATTGACGATATCATGCCCGTGCTTATGCAGCATATTTGCAGCTTTATTCGAATAACGCGAAGGATTGGTGCTGGCACCCAAAATCAATGTTTTTTTCATCTTTTTATTCCTTTTATATCTACCTCTTGCTCGCCCACTACCCACAGTCAACTTACGCCCTATTGTAACTAAAGAGCGAAGATGACTATGATTTTATCAAAATAATATTACTTAGAAACTACTCATCAATGATAAAATCGCCATGGTTACTATACGCATTTTTACGTAATACCGGCATTCCCATAATCTTATAAAGCTCGTCCAGTTTGACCAGGCTTCCATTTGTCATATTAGAAAGTAAAACAATAACAATGTTTCTCTTTAAATCTCTCACATAAATATGTCTAAAACCGTGCCACCAACCTGTATGATATACGATATGGTCGTTTCCATGCTCAAACGTACGCCAACCATAGCCATAGCTAAAAATTCCTTTTTTCGCATCCGGATATCCTCTATATGCCGAATCCAATGTTGATTGCTTCAACAATCGTCCATCTCTCAGGGCCAGATCAAAACGATAAAGGTCACGCACAGTACTATAAATTCCTTTGTCACCAAGCGGTCCGTCCTGAAAGTTTTGCACCACCGATCTTCGCCATACCTTATCATGCCCAATAACATTGGTAGGAATTTTATCATACACTGCCTTAGAAAGTGCAGCTGTATTTATCATTCCAGCAACATTGAATACGCTATCTTTCATATACGTAGCATAATCTTGTTTTGATATCTTTTCAATAATGGCCCCTAAGACCATAAAATTAGAGTTATTGTAAAAGAAACGTCCTCCAGGTGCACCATAACGATTGGGCTTAAATTCAGTCAACATTTTCATCACATCCTGATTCGTCATTCCCTTCTTACGATCAGGCCAGTGTTCCTCTGAAAAATAAACGTAATTGGGCAACCCCGAACGGTGTGTCAATAACATCTTTATAGTAATACCTGGATAAGGAAAATCCGGATAGAAGTCGTTGATTGTTTGGTCAAGACGCAGCTTTCCTGCCTCCACTAACTTTAAAATTCCGACAGCTGTAAGCGGTTTAGAAACGGAAGCGAGTTCAAATTTATCATCAATTTTTAAACTATCCCGTTTTAAGTAATTGGCCCAGCCGAATGTATTCTGATATAAGATTTTACCATCTTTAGCAACAAGAACATTCCCATTGAATGCAGCTTTTGAATGTAGATTTTTCATAAAAGCGTCAATCTTCTGATCTGCATTATTTGAATTATAGACCAGTCTTGTACTATCCACTTTTGCCTGCGCGATCGCTGCTTCCTTCTGTTTTTTCTCTTTTGAACTACAAGCCACTGTAGATACAAACAAAAGAGCAACCATTCCCTTTAAAAAAAATAATTTCACTATACTAAGTCTCCCGGATTTTTGTGTTTTATATATTATATATCAATAAATACCTCCTGTTTCCTTTGTCCTAAATAATATCAAATTATTGAAGCTCGTAATAGAAGGACCCGCATACTGATAATAATGCTAAAATGAAGATTTTAGTATAAAAAAACGAATTTTTCCCCTACAATAATTGTTATTTATCGTATATGTTACCGTTTTTTTAGTGCAGTCTCTTTTCTTATCACGTTGAACAAAGCACACAGCACCTCAAACAAATTCGCAATGAAGAAAACTGGATTTCAGGAATAAGCTTTTCAATACAAAGTACTTATCAAACAAGGCAATAAAAAAGCCACTTTATTACTAAAGTGGCTTTTAATTCCTCTATTAAAGGATTATGCTAATAATCTTACTGGATTTTCAACCAAAGATTTTAATGTTTGCAAAAATGCAGCTCCAGTTGCACCATCAACCACGCGGTGATCACAACCCAAAGTCACTTTCATTACATTACCAGGAACTACAGCACCATTCTTAACAACAGGAACTGCTTGAATAGCACCAACAGAAAGGATAGCTCCATCTGGTGAGTTGATAATGGATGTAAATTCGTCAATGCCAAACATACCTAAGTTGGACACTGTAAATGTAGATCCTTCCCAATCAGCAGGCTGTAATTTTTTAGCTTTCGCTTTTTGAGCGAAATCTTTCACCTCTGCAGAGATATGCGACAATGATTTACCATCTGCAAAACGCACAACAGGAACTAATAAACCATCTTCAACAGCCATTGCAACACCAATGTTGGTATGCTCATTGAAACGGATTTTATCGCCTTGCCATGAAGAGTTTACAGCAGGATGTTTTTTCAAGGCAACTGCAACAGCTTTTACAACGATATCATTGAAAGAAACTTTTACTGGAGCAACCTCATTGATCTGCGCACGAGCAGCCATTGCATTGTCCATGTCAATCGATACAGTCAAATAGAAGTGTGGAGCTGTAAACAATGACTCTGCTAGACGACGCGCAATAGTTTTACGCATTTGGTTAACTGGTTTTTCAGTATAGCGCTCTTCACCAACAAATGTAGGCAAAGTGATTGCTTTTGCTTCTGTTGCAGGAGCAGCTGCTGCTTTTGTCTCCGCAGGTTGTGCAGCAACAGGAACAAACGATTCAACGTCTTTCTTCACAATACGGCCGCCATCTGCAGAACCTTTGATATCACTTAAATTGATCCCTTTTTCTTGTGCAATTTTACGTGCTAAAGGAGAAGCTTTCACACGAGAATCATCGCTTGAAGACGATGCTACCGGTGCAGCAGTTACAGCAGCAGCAGCAGCTGAATCAGCTTTAGGAGCTTCAGCAGTTTCCGCCTTTGCAGGTGCAGATTTTTGATTTAACAAAGGTGTGATATCAGTTCCAGCAGGACCAACGATCGCGATGATGTCGTTTACCTTTGCAGCTTGTCCAGCTTCAAGACCAACATATAACAAGGTGCCATCAGCATACGCTGTAACCTCCATAGTCGCTTTATCAGTTTCTACATCAGCAATAGCATCGTCAGATTTAATCGTATCACCAACTTTAAAGTTCCATTGCGCAATGACCCCCTCTTTCATGGTATCACTCAACAATGGCATTGTAATAACAGTACATCCCAATTCTTCGGGAGTTACAGTACTAGCTGAAGATTCTGGACCAGAAACTTCTTCTGCTTTTTTTTCTTCGGTTTTTTCTGGTGCTTTTTCAGCAGCAGGTGCATCACCACTCAACAATGCTTGAAAATCTTCACCCGGTTCTCCTAAAACAGCAATAACAGCATCAATAGCTACTGCTTCGCCTTCTTTGGGACCAATATATAAAAGAGTTCCTTCTTGGTAAGACTCAAAGTCCATCGTAGCTTTATCTGTTTCAATCTCAGCTACTAAATCACCAGAATTTACTTTATCACCAACTTTTTTGTGCCATTTCGCGATGACCCCTTCGGTCATTGTATCGCTCATTTTCGGCATTCTTACTACTTCAGCCATTCTTTATTATATTATCAAGTTAAAGAGTATTAATCTAAAATAAATGGATAGTCTTGTTGTACATATACATCTTTGTACAATTCATCTGCAGTTGGATAAGGAGATTCCTCTGCAAATTTTACCGACTCCTCAACGACCTTTTTCACATCAGCCTCAACTTCTGCAAACCAAGCGTCATCTGCATAGTTGTTTTCTAAAATAGCATGTTTAGTAGACAACAATGGGTCACGGTCTTTATACGCTTCTAATTCTTCTTTCGTACGATATTTAGCGGGATCAGACATTGAGTGTCCTTTGTAACGATATGTACGAATTTCTAGGAATGTTGGACCTTCACCTGCACGAGCACGTTGAACAGCTTCGTCCATCGCATTGTGTACAGCAACAACATCCATTCCATCAACCGGAGCAGAAGGCATATCGAAACCTAAGCCCATTTTGTAAATATCCTGCATGTTCGTTGTACGTTGTACAGAAGTACCCATTGCATAACCGTTGTTTTCACACACGAAGATAACAGGAAGTTTCCACAACATTGCCATGTTTAATGTTTCGTTGAACGCACCTTGACGTACAGCTCCATCGCCCATATAACAGATATTTACATTATCTGTACCAAGATATTTCTCAGCAAATGCGATACCAGCACCTAAAGGAATCTGACCACCAACAATACCATGGCCACCCATGAATTTATGTTCTTTAGAGAAGAAGTGCATAGAGCCTCCTTTACCTTTTGAACAACCTGTGATCTTTCCATATAATTCAGCCATACAAGCATTTGCAGAAACGCCTTTAGCCAAAGCGTGGGCGTGATCACGATAAGCAGTGATTAAAGAATCCTCAGGTTTAATTACCGACATCGTTCCAGCGACTACAGCCTCTTGTCCTATGTACAAGTGACAGAAACCACGAATCTTTTGCTGTCCGTAAAGTTGACCTGCTTTTTCTTCAAACTTACGCATAAGTAACATAGACTTATACCACTCCAAATATGTCTCTTTTGTTATAGGTGTTGAACTCATTTCAAAGTTTTGATTTTCTTACTATTCTAGACTACAAATCTAATAATTTTGCACGAATTTCCTTGTTCAAAAATCAATTTTATTTATACTTTAAGACACTTCTAAGACATTTGATTTAAAGTATATAGCAATTGATTACAAATAAATGAACGGCACGATCAAATAAATCAAAAACTTATGAAAATAAAAAAGCCAAAGGACTTAATAATCATTTGGCTTATTCTATTTTACACAAACTGTTTGTTATCGGAGTTTTTGGATCAACTCGGTTTCGGTTACCTTTATCTGCTCCCCGCTTTCCATATCTTTTAAAGATAATTGCCCAGAAGCAGCCTCTTCGTCACCCACTAATAATACGTAGGGGATTCCTTTCCCATCCGCATAACCCATTTGTTTTTTCAATTTCACAGGAGAAGCATAGAGTTCCGAAGCGATATTTTCCTTCCGAAGCTTATTGAGTAAATTCAGGGTATAACCTTCCAGTTGCTTATCAAAATTTATAATCAGGAGTTTGGTAGAGTCGGCCTTACCAATAGGAAATAAGTCCAACTCTTCCAACACATCATAGATACGATCCGCACCAAAGGAAACACCGACTCCGGTCAGCCCCTTTAGCCCAAACATACCTGTAAGGTCATCGTATCGACCACCGCCGCCGATACTTCCCATGGCAACTTCATTCGTCTTGACTTCAAAAATACAACCTGTATAATAATTGAGACCGCGCGCCAATGTAATATCCAGATCTATGATTGTGTGAAGCAATTTTTCTTCAGCACCTAGTTTGGCTACATAGTCAAATACTTCCTCAATCTCAGCAATACCATTTAAACCAACAGTAGAAGTTGATAAAATTGCTTTTAATGCAGACAGTTTCTCCGCATTGGATCCCTCCAACAAAATAATAGGTTTCAAAATAGCAAGATCTGCTTCCACGAAACCTCTCTCTAACAATTCTTTGTTCACACCATCGAGTCCAATCTTATCCAATTTATCAATAGCGACAGTCATATCGACAATCAGTTCTGGTTTTCCGATGATTTCAGCAATCCCAGAAAGAATCTTTCTATTGTTGATTTTAATATTAAAATCCTTAAGCCCAAATCGTTCAAAAGCTTCTTGATAAATCAAAATAAACTCAGCTTCATTCAATAGACTTTCTGAACCAACAACGTCAACATCACATTGATAAAACTCACGGTATCTTCCACGCTGCGGACGATCTGCGCGCCACACAGGTTGTACCTGAAAACGTTTAAATGGTAAAGCAATATCATTTTGGTGCATCACAACATAGCGTGCAAAGGGCACAGTAAGATCATATCTTAGTGCTTTCTCTGAAATATGCGGAATAAGTTTATTGGAATTTTTATCGTGAAGCAGGCTATCAGGCGTTTTCGCCAAATAATCACCCGAATTAAGAATCTTAAAGATCAACTTATCCCCCTCATCCCCGTATTTACCGGTGAGGGTTGTCAAATTTTCAAATGAAGGTGTCTGTATTTCATTATAACCATATTTTCTAAATACCGTTTTCAATGTATCGAAAATATAATTGCGTTTGATCATTTCGGAAGGCGAAAAATCACGCGTCCCTTTTGCCAAAGAAGGTTTTACTATTGCCATATCCGGCAAAGTTAATATTTAGTGGGGACTAAATAAATTAAAGAATAAAAATCATCTATTCTACTTCAAGAATTTTAAGGAATTCACAGGCTTTCTCTGCGGCAGATTTCTCGGCGGACTTCTTATTGAAATCACGTCCAAGTCCACATACAACACCATCAACAACCGCTTCAATACTAAACATTTTAGAAGACTCCCCTTCCGGGTTGTCTGTTTGCCTAAATACGATTTCTTTGCCGGTATGTTGACACCACTCAATTAATCTACTCTTAAAGTTTGTTTCTGTCTGTTCAAGAAGATGGATATCGACGTGCGGTTTAATAATTCGCTGAAGTAAAAAGCTTTTTGTAAAGACATAGCCCTTATCCAGATAGACTGCACCAACCAATGCCTCGAAAGCATCGCCCAACAAAGATCCTTGTTTATTCGGAAAACTGATCATTCGCGCATCAAACTGAATAAGCTCATTAAAGCCTAACTTTCGGGAAAGTTGGTTCAGGTTCGCTCTACTGACAATTTTGGAACGCATTTCAGTCAAGAACCCTTCATCTTTATAAGGGTATTTCTTAAATAACAGTTCAGCCACGACCGAACCCAAAACAGCATCACCTAAGAATTCTAAACGTTCGTTGCTATTCTTTGCCCCCTCTTTAATTGTAACGGCGACAGACTTATGTCGAAAGGCCATCTTATACAGATGTACATTTCCGGGAACAAATCCCAGCAGGTTTTTTAGTTTTCTAACGTATTCCCGATCTGGTGAAAAATATAATTTATATATCCTTGCAAAAGGCATCTCTTCTAAAAATAAGGCGACAAGTCCTAATTAAAGAACCTGTCGCTAGCTCATATTACCAAACCATGTTTGAAGGATCAAACATTAAGGTTTATATTTTTTCACAATAACGGTAGCATTATGCCCACCGAAACCAAATGTGTTACTCAACGCTGCGTTAACAGTACGTTTTTGCGCTTTGTTGAATGTAAAGTTCAACCTATTATCAATTTCCGGATCATCTGTAAAGTGATTGATTGTCGGAGGGACAATATCATTTTGGACAGCCAAAATAGAAGCAATAGTTTCTATAGCCCCTGCCGCCCCCAAAAGGTGTCCAGTCATTGATTTCGTTGAGCTGATATTCAATTTATAGGCGTGTTCACCAAACAGGTCAACAATAGCTTTAGTTTCACTAATATCACCAACAGGTGTAGAAGTTCCATGGACATTGATATAATCAATATCTGAAAAATCCATCTCTGCATCATTGACAGCCATTGTCATAGCTAGTTTAGCGCCCAAGCCCTCAGGATGTGACGCTGTGATATGGTGTGCATCAGCACTCATTCCACCACCAGCAATCTCTGCATAGATTTTTGCTCCACGTGCCAAGGCATGCTCTAAGCTTTCTAAGATCAAGGCACCTGAACCTTCCCCCGAAACAAAACCATCTCTATCCTTGTCAAAAGGGCGTGAGGCCGTCTTCGGATCGTCATTTCTAGTTGACAAAGCATGCATAGCATTGAACCCACCAATTCCAGCTTCATTGACTGTCGCTTCTGATCCACCCGTAACAATCACATCTGCTTTTCCCATACGAATATAGTTAAAAGCATCTATCATTGCATTGGTAGCCGACGCACAAGCCGATACGGCAGAAAAGTTGGGACCACGAAGGCCATGACGCATTGAAATATGTCCTGGAGCAATATCAACGAGCATCTTAGGAATGAAGAAAGGGTTGAAACGAGGTGTTCCATCTCCTTTTGCAAAGTTTGCAACTTCTTCAGTGAACGTTGTCAAACCTCCAATTCCTGATCCCCAAATTACTCCGATACGATTCGTATCTAATTTTTCAAAATCTAAGCCAGCATCTTTAATTGCCTCATCCGTTGACGCAATAGCATACTGGACAAAAGGATCGACTTTACGAGCTTCCTTACGATCCATAAATTCATGTGGATCAAACCCCTTTACCTCACATGCAAACTGAGTCTTGAATTTTGACGCATCAAAATGCGTAATAGGAGCAGCTCCGCTTACACCATTTATTAATGCCTCCCAGTAAGCTGAGACGGTATTACCAATTGGTGTAAGGGCGCCTAATCCTGTTACTACTACTCTTTTAAGCTCCATTTATTACGATTAGCCTAATTAAATTAGTTAGTTAACGTTTTTTTCTAAATAAGCGATTGCTTGACCAACAGTACCAATAGTCTCTGCTTGATCATCAGGAATAGCAACGTTGAATTCTTTTTCAAACTCCATGATCAACTCAACAGTGTCAAGTGAATCAGCACCTAAATCATTAGTGAATGAAGCTTCTGGTGTTACTTCGTTTTCGTCTACACCTAATTTTTCAACGATAATTGCTTTTACTCTTGAAGCGATATCTGACATGATTTTATAGTTTAATTGTTTAATAAATCTGTGCAAAGAAAAATAAATTTCATCAAAATTCAAACCTAAATTGATATTTAGATGAAAGTCACCATGTTAGGCGACCGAACTTATTCGCGTCTTATACTAGCTAACCCACTCTATATTAACTTAGTTCAAGTATAACAAAAAATATTTTGTATTCCAAACGCTCAGCTAATTAACTCAAATTTTACACAAAAAGTATATTCCTACCTTAAAATTATTAGTACCTTCGTTAACCGAGGAACATATATTTAAACATTAAAGTGGTCAATAAGTTAGTAGCAAGATTGGATATGGACATGGATGAAGAGTTGGATTTTACCCTACTCGCCATCACCTGTTCGTTGAAAGATTACCGACTTTGCCATTTCATCAACAAGGAGACTAACCTCAATTTTTCCAGAGGAAAAGAAAGCAAATACGATCATGATGGTCGACAAAAAAATAAAACCGAAGAAGAACTTGAATACCACATTATCTTTGACTCAAAGAAAAAAACAAGCTATCACTTCACTGCTTTTCATTACCTGATTCCCGATGCGGACACAGAATATTTCCTGATCAACAACAAGAGCATCGAAGGAACTTATTTAATTCCAGAAAACCCCCACTTCGATTTTTTTATCATCATCAAAAATTACATCTGTGAGGATGATGTGGAACTTATTATCAAAAGGATCAGTAAATTACCGGAAGTCGTCATTGCAAAAGAAATATCACCAAAAATATTGAAATCTAAAGAAAATCTCATATTTTAGCAAACTGTAGGTTAGTGTAGCAAATACACCCCGGTTTAGATCTAAATTAATTCGATTTAGTTTTGACAAAACGCAACAATATAGCGAGCTATTTGTTGTGATTAATGAAGAACATTTAAAATACAAAATATCAGATGGAAAAAGTTCAAAAAAGGACTAAAATTGTCGCAACATTAGGCCCTGCCTCGGCAGACAAACAAGTTTTGACCAACATGATTGCCAAAGGGGTTGATGTGTGCCGGTTGAATTTCTCTCATGGCAGCCAGGAAGATCACCTTAAGGTAATCGAAACTATAAATGCAATAAACAATGAAACAGGATTCAATGTTGCCATCTTAGCCGATTTACAAGGTCCAAAAATTCGGATCGGAAAAATGAAAGAAGGTGGCGCTGTTCTCACTAATGGTTCAAAAGTTGAAATCACAACACACGAACTTATCGGAGACGAAAACAGAATCTACATTACATACGAAAACTTTCCAAACGATGTTGAAGCCAACGAAATCATTTTACTTGACGACGGAAAACTTCAACTTCGTGTTTTAGAGACCAACCATAAAGATACAGTTACCTGTGAAGTTGTACACGGAGGTGTCCTTACTTCACGTAAAGGGGTTAATTTACCAAATACAAAAGTATCTATCCCGTCGTTGACAGAGGAGGATTTAGACAACTTGAACTTTGCGCTAGATCATGGTGCAGACTGGATTGCGATGTCATTTGTACGTTCGGCAGAAGATATTTTTCAATGTAAAAAAATCATTGAAGCAAAAGGAAGCCACGCACGCGTAATCGCAAAAGTGGAAAAACCAGAAGCGATTGAAAATATTGACGCAATTATCGAAGCGACAGATGCTATTATGGTTGCTCGTGGTGACCTAGGCGTTGAGCTTCCAATGGAAGAGGTGCCAGGGCTTCAAAAGATTATCGTACAGAAATGTAGAGATCTTTCAAAACCAGTGATCATTGCAACACAGATGTTGGAAAGTATGATTACTACCCCACGTCCTACACGTGCTGAAGTAAATGACGTAGCCAACTCTGTATTGGATGGAGCGGATGCTGTGATGTTAAGTGGCGAGACTTCAGTTGGTGAATTCCCTGAAATCGTTATTGAAACAATGAGCAAAATCATTATTCACGTGGAACAAACTTCTTATCCTTATTATAATGAGAAGGTTAGTGAAATACACGATGGAACGCTTATTCCAGATGCGATTTGTGCTTCTTCGGTTTATCTTGCTCAAAAAACAAATGCGTCAGCAATTGCAGTATTGACATCTTCTGGAGCAACAGCGTTTGAAATTACAAGTTATAGACCAAATGTAGATATTTTAGTTTTCACAGGAACACAAAAATTGCTCAAACAACTCAGCCTGCTTTGGGGAGTTAAAACCTTCATCTACGACAAGTTTGAAAGCACGGATGGATCTATCCATGATGTTAACAAATTTATTGTAAAAAATAACTACGTTAAACCTGGATCTATCATTATCAACACTGCTTCGACACCGTTGATCGAAAAAGGAAAAACAAATACAATCCGTGTTTCCCAACTATAGTGGAGATTAAGGATTAAAAGCAAAAAAAATAGCGTTCTAAATAGAACGCTATTTTTTTTGTCTGTTTGGATATAGGGAGTCTATTTTTAATTTAAAGTCCTTCATTTTGAGTGAATCCTCCAATCGTCTAAACGGAGGCTTATCTATTTCTCCATCCTCTTTGGGCATTTTTTCTGTTCCTGGCATCGGAGCTAAACCATCCACACGCTTCAGGTTCTTGATAGGCATATTGTACTTCTCATTAGAAGAGTCCAATTTTAGGACGGGCATCTTTGCTTCCTTTTTCTCCATCAAAGGAATCTGCGGCTTTACCTTCACCTGCCCCAAAGCAATTGTTCCTATGGAAGATAATGCCAATAATAATACATAACTTTTCATCGCTATATAGTTGTTAAAGAGTATCTGCACTCAATTGCACCAATGAATATGTTATACTCGGCTTATTCACTTCTATAGCAGCCAGACTTAACCGCGTAGACTAAATTTATCAGTAGACCAATTCAGCACATAATTTATTTCTATTCACTAATTTACAAACAACAACAGCTATATTTAAACAAGTTGCTGTTAAACATTGTTAAAACAGCTTCAAAACACATTAGCATCTTTATATTTGTAACAATTTAAGAAAATGAGCTATCGAACCCTCATGAACACAAAAAATAACATCAGGGCTGAATACGCAAATAGTGAGCAAACTAAATGTTATAAACTTTGTGATACAATTAAAATACATTTATTAAATACCCTATTCGAATGAAGAAAAATAGCATTGTATTAATTATTGGACTAATGTCACTAGCCCTTATCGGTGTATTGGCCATGCAATTCTATTTTTTGAGAGATTCTTATCGTCAAAAATCCCAATTATTTGATGAGTCTGTCAATGCTGCGATTACCGCAGTTGCCGGAAAGCTTGAAAGACGGGAAGTTGTTGACTTTGCTAAAGTTCAACAGGAACGTAACATTGAAAAATCCAAGCAGGAACAAGCCAAACAACGTCTTTTGGCCGAGCAACTCGAAATACAGTATAGAGTTGAAGAATTAAAAAACAAACAACATGTTATTTTCTCAAACTTTAAAGAGCAAGAAGACCAATTACGTGCATTGTATCCAAATGTAATTGAAATCAAAAATTCTTTTTACGAAACATACATCAAAAGACCAGAGTACCAGAAATACATCAAATTTTCTGTTTCAAATGAGCTTACAGACGATAATCTAGTACAGGCTTTTATCATGTTAAATGCATCAAAAGTAGATGATCAGGTGAATGGGAAAGATGACAGCACGCGGTTTGTTATCCCACTAATGGACCCATTGGTCAATCAACAGACAAAATTTAGGGTAGCCACGTTACCACCAAGAGAGAATGCAAAACTTGCAAAAACCATCTCTGATTTGGAAAAAAGGCTCGATGTGCTAAACAGAAAGAATTCTTGGTCCGGTTTCAACGTTTACGACTCCGTTGCTATGCTCGGTGGTAAAAAGGCAGATTACATCGAAGATGTTGCTATTGGAATGGAGCTAGCAAAGCGTCCGTTAAAGGATCGGTTGAATGTCATCATTGTCCAGGAACTGATCAAAGATGAGTTGGCTCAACGCGATATTAAAGCTCCTTTTAATATTGAAATATGGAGTACAAACAATATATTGCTAAATAATATCCTAAACGAGGCTGCTTTAAACAACCCTACTAATACAACGAAATACTCTACTGCTCTATTTAAAGGTGATATCGGTGCTGCACCAGGAAAATTAACAATCTACTTTCCCAATAAAAAGGCAATAATCGCAGATAATATGGGCTATCTGCTTCTGCCTATGCTTGCACTCCTATTCTTATTGGTGGGTTGTTTTGCATATACATTGATTATCATCTTCAGACAAAAGAAAGTTTCGGAAATGAAAACAGATTTCATCAACAACATGACGCACGAATTTAAAACACCTGTTGCGACCATCATGATTGCCAGTGAATCGCTGAAAGACCCCGACATCAATGCAGACCATAAACGTGTTCAAAAATTAGCCAATATCATCTATGACGAAAATGTTAGGCTAGGAAATCACATCGAACGTGTACTTGATCTAGCTCGATTGGAAAAGGAAACATTAAAGTTAGACCAGGTAGATGTGCATATTAATGATCTTGTTTCAGCAGTTACCGACAGTATGCAGTTAAGGATGCAAAATATAGGCGGAAAATTTTCCATAGATCTAGCGGCAACGAAAGATGTAGTTGTTGGTGACGAGCTGCATTTTTCAAATGTATTTTATAATCTACTGGATAATGCGATTAAGTACAACAAAGGAGATCTGCATGTGAATATACAATCAAAAAATGTCGGTGATACCATTGTCGTCACCATTGCCGACAACGGTATTGGGATGAGCCGGGATCACCTGCAAAAGATTTTCGACCAGTTCTACCGTATTCCAACAGGAAATGTTCATAATGTCAAAGGATTTGGTCTTGGCTTAAGTTATGTACAGGATATCCTGAGAAGGCTGAACGGAAAAATTACAGTTAAAAGTGAAAAAGATAAGGGCACGACCTTTGAAGTAATTTTGCCTATTAAAAAATAAAACGTTCCTTTTTTGTATATTTCCTCTTTAAAAAATTTCAAAGGTTGAGGAAAGCTGATTTATCAGCATCAAGGGACATTGGTGAAAATTAATATAATCATTATGCAAAAGATATTATTAGCAGAAGATGATCCTAATTTGGGGGATCTTTTAAAAGACTATCTCGAATTAAAGGGAAAATTTGACGTCACATTATGCACGGATGGAGATGAAGCGATTTCTCAATTCAAAAAAAATAACTACGACCTCTGTATTTTCGATGTCATGATGCCAAAAAAGGACGGTTTTACAGTGGGGCGTGAAATCAGAAAAACAAACAATACTGTTCCTATTATCTTTGCCACAGCAAAGGGGATGATGGAAGATAAAACCGAAGCCTTCGAATTAGGGGGAGATGATTATATCACAAAACCTTTTCGAGTAGAGGAATTATTGCTCCGCATCAATGCTTTGCTGAAACGCAGTGTTCGAGACAAAGAAGAGGAAGTGGTTGCTGATAAATTTGAAATTGGCGATTATTTCTTTGATTATACAAGTCAGCAAATTTCTTACAAAGGACAGATGCAAAAACTATCCACTAAAGAAGCGGAACTACTACGCTTGCTTTGTTTAAAGAAAAATGATGTGCTGACCCGGGAAGAAGCTTTATTAAAAATATGGCATGATGACAACTACTTTACGGGTAGAAGTATGGATGTATTTCTCAGTAAACTTCGTAAATATCTAAAAGAAGATAGTAAAGTTGAAATTGTCAATGTGCACGGAAAAGGTTACAAACTTTTGGTAAGCTAAAAGCATGGGGAATGAGAAACAGTCATTCCCCATTTTTTATGCTACACAGCGTATTGAAACAGGACATACACTAAATCATGGATGAAAAGAAAAGAACAAAACAATTTTATCCTTAGTAGAATATAAAAAATTGACGCACTTTTATAAAAAATTTGCATTTCAAAAAGAAATGTTCTAACTTAGCGTCGCTTATAGAGAAAGGCAGAGGGAATAGACCCGATGAAGCCTTAGCAACCTGTCCCTTGACAAGGTGCTAAATTCTACCCTACTTGATATGGGAATGATAAGCCGAAGTCACCAAATTCTAGTGTGTCCTTCTCTCTCTAGCAAGAAATATAGTTGAAAAAGAAATATTAAAAACATTCATTATGTTATTGACTAACAATTTAGGTTACCCTCGTGTGGGCGCGTTCCGCGAATTGAAAAAAGCCAATGAGGCCTATTGGGCTAAAAAATCTTCTGTTGAGGAATTATTGGACACAGCAAAAAAAATTCGTGAAGGCAATTGGAAAACACAAAAAGATGCTGGAATAGATTTGATCCCTTCCAATGATTTCTCTTTTTACGATCAAGTATTGGATTTAACCCTTACTGTTGGTGCAATTCCTGCTCGTTACCATTCTTTATTGAATAAAGTAGATAACAATTACAGCTTAGATCTATATTTTGCCATGGCGCGTGGTTTCCAACAAGAAGGAATCGACGTGACGGCAATGGAAATGACCAAGTGGTTGGATACGAACTACCACTATATGGTGCCAGAATTCACAAAAGATCAAGAATTCAAATTGACGTCCGAAAAATTCTTAAATGAATATAACGAAGCAAAATCATTGGGCATCGATACTAAACCAGTTCTATTAGGTCCTATCACTTACCTTTTGATCGGTAAAGAAAAAGAAGCTGGCTTCGACCGCATCGATTTATTGGATAAACTTGTTCCAGTATATGAGCAAATATTAGCTAAACTAGCTGAGGCCGGTGCGCAATATGTTCAGATTGACGAGCCTTTCTTAGCATTGGATTTAGATGCTAAAGTAAAAGCTTTATATCAACCAACTTTCGAAAAATTAGCTGCAGCAGCAAAAAATATCAAATTAATCGCGACGACTTACTTCGAAGCTTTAAAAGATAACGAAGATATCGCAGTTAACCTACCTATCCATGCTTTACATTTGGATTTGGTACGCGGTGAAAACCAATTGGATACGGTACTAGCTAAAGTTCCTGCTTCATTAACATTATCTTTGGGTATTGTTGAAGGCCGTAACATCTGGAAAAATGATTACGAAAAATCATTGGTTAAAATCAAACAAGCTGTTGATGCATTAGGAAAAGACCGTGTATGGGTAGCTCCTTCTTCATCATTGTTGCACGTTCCTTTTGACTTAGACAATGAACACAATGAGCAATCGCTACCAGCTGAAGTAAAAAACTGGTTAGCATTTGCTAAACAAAAATTAGCTGAGGTAAAAGACTTAGCCGTATTAGCAGAAGGTGAAGTTGATGCTGAAACAGCAAAACGCTTCGAAGCGAACAAAGCTGCAGCTGAAAGCCGTCGTACTTCTCCACTGATCCACAAACCAGAGGTTAAAACACGTACAAGCAATATCACTGATGACGATGCGAAACGTACTTCAGCATTTGCTGACCGTAAAGCAGCGCAACAAGCGAAGTTCAACTTGCCGGCATTCCCTACCACAACTATTGGTTCATTCCCACAAACGAAAGATGTTCGTAAATGGAGAGCAGACCTGAAAAAAGGTGCTATCACGCAGGCAGAGTACGATAAAGCAATCGCAGAAGAAACTGAAAACACAATCCGTCTTCAAGAGCAATTGGATATCGACGTATTAGTACACGGCGAATTCGAACGTAACGACATGGTTGAATACTTCGGTGAACAATTGGCTGGTTACGCTTTCACACAAAACGGCTGGGTACAATCTTACGGTTCACGTTGTGTAAAACCTCCAATTATCTATGGTGATGTATACCGTCCTGAAGATATGACTGTCCGTTGGTCTTCATACGCTCAATCATTGACTAACCGTCCGGTTAAAGGTATGTTGACTGGTCCGGTTACGATCTTACAATGGTCTTTCGTACGTAATGATCAACCGCGTTCAACAACGACTTACCAAATTGCATTGGCGATCTTGGATGAAGTACAAGCGTTGGAAAAAGCAGGTATCAAAATCATACAAATCGATGAACCAGCAATCCGCGAAGGATTACCGCTTCGTAAAGCTGATCAAAAAGATTACTTGAACTGGGCAGTACGTGCTTTCCGTGTTTCTTCATCAAATGTAGAAGACGATACACAGATTCACACACACATGTGTTACTCTGAGTTCAATAATGTCATCGAAGACATCGCTGCAATGGATGCTGACGTCATCACGATTGAGACTTCACGCTCTCAAATGAAATTGTTGAATGCTTTCGCTGGTGATTTCAAATATCCAAACGATATTGGTCCAGGTGTTTATGACATTCACTCACCACGTGTTCCAAGCAAAGATGAGATGGTAGATCTATTGCGTAAAGCAAAAGCAGTAGTTCCAGCAGCACAACTTTGGGTTAACCCTGACTGTGGTTTAAAAACTCGTGCTTGGCCAGAAACCAAAGCGGCTTTAGAGTCGATGGTTGAGGCTGCGAAAATCTTAAGAGCAGAATAATTCTTAAACTATATTGATAAAGCCCTAGATGAAATTTCATCTAGGGCTTCTTTATTGGACCTTGGTTCGAAACAAAAACCGTCATCCGGATAATGTGAGCCTATTTTCGGGTGTTCTTCTTTTCTTTCTTGTTTTCCTTTTCTCTCCCGTTGTTAATTTCCTGTTTCCCCTTAATCCGATCTTCAATCGACTTCAGGCTTGACGAAAAATCAAGATCAACATTTTCAAGTTTTGCCATCTTTAACGCCTTCAATGCCTTTTTGTATTTTCTCAATTTTTCAAATAGAAGTGCTTTCTTGATCCATATCCCTGTCATGGGCATCGCCGGAAGTGTCAAAGCAAATTTAATCGTCTTTTTTGCAGCTTCATACTCCCCCATATCAATCAGCGTCTGAATGAAATAAGGATATACTTCCAATGCCTGCACATTATGCACCAAAGCTTCCTGGAAATATCTTTTTGCCTGCTCATAATCCAATAGCTGTTCGGCATGAACTCTTCCCATCAAACACAGCGCCATTGTATTGGACTCATCATAAGACAGGGCATAGGATAAGGATTCCATGGTCTCCTCCAAATACATAGGATAGTTATCCAGTGCCTGAAGGACATATTTATTTACTGAATTCATAAAATTTTCTAAAACATAACATTCATATCCAGCTTTCACAATACCCTCGAAAGCAGCTGAATTTTTAAAACTCCATCATAAGCTAAGCATATTGGAACAGTGGGCCACCATTTAGAGCGCCAATTTTTAGCCAATATCAACGTAGATTACTTAACGTATTAAGAAAGAAGATTAGGAAAGGGCCGTATTCCGAAGAATATTCCCGAGAATCTTCTCTGTGGACGAAGCGGGATTTTCTAATATTGCAAACATATTCTTCCGTTTTTATTAATTACTCTGTTAAATTGCAAAGATTCAAAATATTTATCAAATCCCCAAAAACTTTTGATTATTAATCCGTTATATCTTACAGCACGATATTGGCATATTATTGTCGCATCAATTTCGCTGAAATTCAACGACTATTTCCCCATCTTTGGACTATGGAAAGTCAATCAGCTAATCAATTAATCAAACTATCAAGAAAACGTAAGGGA
Source organism: Sphingobacterium sp. UGAL515B_05 (assembly GCF_033097525.1). Lineage (NCBI taxonomy): Bacteria > Pseudomonadati > Bacteroidota > Sphingobacteriia > Sphingobacteriales > Sphingobacteriaceae > Sphingobacterium > Sphingobacterium sp. UGAL515B_05. The sequence continues at coordinate 1,320,786 of NZ_CP109907.1, forward strand.
CTAACGCAGCAGGAACTCGCCGATCAGGCGGGTGTATCGCTAAGAACAGTGCAACGCATCGAAAAAGGCACTGAAGAAATCAGTGGATTTAGTCTCAAACAGATCAGTCAAATCTTGGAAATACCTTTAGAACAACTCATTATGCCAAATGTAAATCAAATCAGTATCGACAACAATCAAACAGGAAGTATTAAAGCGCTATATTTAGCATCGCTCACCTTTCTGGTCAATCCATTATTAGGATTACTGGTCCCAGCGATTATGGGCTATACGAAGCAAAACAAAGATGCCTTATACAGTAAGCACCTAAAAAAAATAATTGTAATACATGCTGTTGGACTATTTTTTCTCGGAAGTTTCATAGGCTATATCATTATTGCAGATTTTTTTAAGATTTCGCTACCGTCTTTTTTAAGCGATATCTTTAATAGCGCCTACTTTTTACTCATCCCAGTATGCTATTACCTATTGATTCTAACCTTCACTATTTTTAATTATATCGCAATAAGGAAGGCCAAGCTCAGTTCCGCAAACTAGACCAATACTAAGGAATCTGTTGCAATTAAAATCACAGTGGTTTCTTTTGAACGATCAATACCCAATCATTCTCCAGCAACAGATAGCCTGTTTCATAAATAAAGTTATAGGTCTGGCCCTTGTTATTGGAAAAAGTATGTGTATGGAACTTAAAATCAAATCCCAACCGCTTTAACTTTTCCCGTTGTATCTTGACCATACCCTCCCCACTCAACGCATCCAATAAAATGCGGCGGTTTTTTCGTAAGATATTATTCACATTGCGCACCATATTGGTCTGGTCGCTATTTAATTTGTTGTTATAGGCGTTCCGGCAAGCATCATCACAAAATCGCTTGTCAGAACGGCCATATACACCCTTGCCACATTCAAGGCAGACTTTCTCGACAGAACTCATAACGGAAGATTAAACGACAACAAACGGTTACAATCGACTATAGTCGAATACAAATGGTAAATAGACGACTATATTCTTTTCCCCGCCCCACCTTTGCTTAAGATCATTTGGCATCGATAGCCAATGACCGTCAACTAAAATAAGAATTATTAAAAACATTTAAAAATTAGACACATGAGCACATTACGTAACAAAGTACAATTGGTTGGGCACTTAGGAAACGATCCATTAATCAAAACAACTTCCACCGGCACAAATTATTCCATATTACGTCTCGCCACCAATGATCTTTTCAAGAACAAAGCCGGCGAGTGGGTTGAAGAGGTCCAATGGCACACACTCGTGGTTTGGGGTAACCAAAACAACACCATTGAAAAGAAATGCAAACGTGGAACCAAACTCATGGTCGAGGGCAAACTTACCTATCGTAACTATGAGAATGCAGATGGGGTAAAACAATATGTTACAGAAATTAAAGTAGATAATTTCTTGGTATTATCAGATCCTAACAATAGTAAAGAAGAGATATCTATTCCTCCTGATGAGAACGAGGATGATTTACCCTTCTAGTATGACCGAACAGGTAGGGCATTTTTACTGCCCTACCTATTTTACTGTTCTCAGCTTACTTTGTTAAACTAGCCGTTAGCGCCTTTCCTAGATTTTCCGCATAAGCCTTCCACAATTTGGCATCTTCCGGTGTAAACTTAGAAACAGCTTCAGTTTCTTTGGTAGCCCATTCCTGTCGCTTGGACGCAAGCTCCTTCAGCTTAACAACATCGCCACTTTTAGCAACAGCGATAAATTCCTTAATATATTTTGTGTAATCTTCCGCCAATTTTTGTGTCTCAGCAGAACTAAATTTAGGTATTGGCACTTCTCCCCCTCTATTCTCCGACAGCGTTTTGGCCGTATCTTTTTTTATGTCAATTGCAGCAGTCGTATCTTTTACTTCGATTTTTTTAGTCGTGGAATTATTACAGGAAACAACAAAAAATCCAGCAATTAATGCTAATAAAGTTATTTTCTCCATCTATTTAAATTTAGTTTTTTAGCCATGGTAATTTAGCCGTTTTGGCATGTTTTACTGAAACTAAACTAATTTAATTACAATGCCCGACTTCACAAAATTATTTTGTGGGCATTCACATCTGCAGACCTGATTTTGTAGCCTTCTTTTCTTGCAGGAAATTCAGTATCAGATCAACTTCAAAGCCGCATTTAGCAGGGGTATAACAGGGGGTTAGCAGGGGGTTAACAGGGGTATAACAGGGGTAAATCCCTGCTAACCCCTTGTTACCCCCATGTAAGTAGAGTACAATGACACCATTAACCTCGAATATGGTAACAATATATAAATACGCTCGATACCGGCAATACCAAATAAACAGCAGGAAAAAGTTCCATGCGATTAGATTCGCTCAAACCTGGCATACAATTTCCAGAAATATGCTTTCTCTCCCAAAGTGAAATCAACCTTCTTCCAGACATTTAAGGCTAAACTAATCTCCTTTTCCTGCAAACTGTATTTTCCAATAAAGAACTCTTCCTCGGAAAAATACAAACCAAAGGCCTTATCCAAAGTATGTAAGCTCTGAACATCAACTTCTTCAAAAAACAAAATGGATTGCGGACTAGCCAAAAAATCGCTCGGTACCGGAATAGCGTCAGCATATTCGATTGCGATGAGACGGTTCCTACTTTGCAAAGGAAATTCAATTATTGGAAGCTCATCTAATTTCGAAAAATGACTACTCGCTTCAAAAATAGCATCCCGTTCCAGCAGCGGGATTTGTAACAATCTTTTACGTCCAATACTAGAAACATTTGGCTCAAAATAATCATTGAAATTAAGAATTTCATTGACAGATAGATTTTTTTCAATAAGATGCTGCACAGGAATGCCAAAATAATTTGCAATTTTAAGAACAATCTCAATTTTTGGTTCCGCACGCATTTCTTCGTAAGACGAAATATTACCTCTAGTAAGATTAAAAATATCCCCAAATGCCTGTTGACTCATTCCTTTCACTTTTCTTAGTTTCTTAATATTGTTCCCTACGTTACTCATTTTAAAAAAATTGAATTTTTATTGCAAAATATTTTTGCATTTTTATTACCTTTATGCAAAGAATATGTGCAATATATAAAAAACTTGATTATGTACTTCTCAAAAATTGAAAATTATATCGCCAACATCGGTTACACCATTACCCATAAGGATACAAAAGAAGGAATCTTTGTCATCGAAAATGAAGACGACGGAATTCGTAACCTCATTGTAGGCATTGCCCAACCCATCCTGATTTTTGAGCAATACCTTTTTACAATCAGCAATGAAACCATGGATATGTTCAAATCACTATTGATAAAAAATAGAGATATTATCCACGGCGGATTTGCGTTAACGGAAGATGGTACCAAAGTTATATTTCGGTATACATTACAAATACATAATCTCGACCAGAACGAATTCGATGCAGCCATCAACTCGCTGAGTCTGTTGATGAGTGAATATTATAATCAGTTAATAAGTTTTTCAAAATTATAAAATAATGAATATTTTTAAGAGAATTTTCAGAATCGGTCAAGCAGAGATCCACGCAGTCGTGGACAAAATGGAAGACCCCATCAAAATGACGGAACAGGGTATCCGTGAGATGAAAGAGGACCTGGAACAATCGTTGGAAGCCTATGCTAAAGTGAAGGCCTTAGCCATACGTACCCAAAACAATTGTGAAAAGAAAAAAGAAGAAGCCAATGAATTTGAGAACAAAGCTATTCTATTACTCCAAAAGGCACAAAAGGGAGAGCTAACGGCAGAAAAGGCCGAAGGTCTGGCAAAGGAAGCGCTGTTGCTGAAAAAACAGTTATTAATCGAAGCTAGTGAATTGGAGAAACAAGCTGTGATTCATCAAAGTTCAGCCGATGAGCTACACAAAAATGTAGACATTCTCAAATTCAATATATCGAAATGGGAAGGTGAACTCTCCACATTAAAGGCACGTGTAAAGGTCTCTAACGCAGCGAAAATGGTCAATCGGCAGCTCGCTAATATCGATTCCAATAGTACGATTTCCATGTTAGAACGTATGAAAGAGAAAGTCGAGGAAGACGAGGCACTAGCGAAGGCCTATGGTGAGATTGCACTAGGCAACAAAAGTAAAGTTGATGAGATTAACGAGACCATCGGCGGGTCTGAAGCCGTCAACAACGAATTAGAAGAACTAAAAAGAAAATTAAATAGTGATGAAAAGATTTGAGTATAAAACGCTAAAAATTGAACCTAAGGGTTTCTGGGGAACAAAGTTGGATCCCGAAAAAATTGATGAAATCTTAAATGATCTTGGAAATCAAGGCTGGGAATTGGTAACCATGCAGGACCTTGAGGTCAATGGCAATTCCTGGTCATTCCATTACACATTCAAAAGGGAGAAAATTTAAACAATAATACGATGACAGAACTAATCAATATCTTATTCAATCCATTATCCAATGGAATTATGACAGTCTTAACCGGCATGTCTGTAGTGTATTGGTTATTTATGTTTCTGTTGGGTGATGGAGTACATCTCTTTGATGCCGATGCAGATATAGAGCTCCATCCCACACCTGATGTCACGGACGTTGATGGATCACATGATATCGCAACTGAGGGGGGCGACCATGCTCACCATCATCATACGGATACGGACGCTAATACAGAACCTGGTTTCTTTGCAAAAGCAATGGATTACATCAATGTTGGCAAAGTACCCATCATGCTTATTGTAACACTATTCAAATTTATAGGCTGGATAATTACCATTGTTTCTTCGCTCTTTATCGACGTTGCTTCATGGGGAATAAAGTCTGTATTAATCCTAATCCCCGTTTTCATTGTTACATTTATATTAATGCATTTTCTGACCAAACCCTTAGCTAAAATGTTTAAAACTATAGGTTATAATGGCGAAGAAAGTCACGATTTTCTTGGTCGCATGGGTAAAATGAGAGCCAGTATTGAAGGCAAGAAAATAGGTTCTGCCGAATTTATCATCCAACAGGACCCGATTCGCCTCAATGTTGTCAGCCACAATGGGGAGAAAATAGGCTACGGAGACGATGTCATTATTGTTGACGAATCCAAGGACAAGAAATATTATTATGTGACCAAAGAAATCACGATAGACAATATTTAATGAAAAAAGAAGAAAAGACTCGACACCTAAACAACTGTCCGAAAAGAACGGGTCTTTATTCCTTTAAATCCTAATCGTAAACCCAACTATTAAAATCTAAATAAATACAAATCATATGCTATATCAACCTCTTTTATTTTTAAGTGGCTTAAACGGAATTATACTTTTAATTGTCGGATTGGCTGTCTTTTTAATTTTTGCATTCTTTGTTGTATTGAGTGCATTCTATAAGAAAATTCCACAAGGGAAAGCAATTGTCCGTACTGGTGTTGGTGGTACAAAGGTAGCATTCAACAAAGGAATGTATGTTGTACCTGTATTTCACAAGATGGAGATCATGGACATCTCAATCAAAAAAATTGAAATCGCCCGAATGCAGGGTGAAGGTTTGATCTGCAAGGATAATATTCGTGCAGATATCAAAGTTGCTTTCTTCGTTCGCGTTAATAAAAGTGTGGATGATGTGATCAATGTTGCCCAAAATTTAGGTTGTGATCGTGCAAGTGAGCCGGAAACATTAAAAAGCATTTTTGAATCTAAATTCTCCGAGGCCCTAAAAACAGTCGGTAAGAAATTTGATTTCATCGAATTGTATGAAGCCCGTCGGGAATTTCGCGACGAAATTTTGGATATCATCGGAACTGACCTGAACGGTTATATTCTAGATGACTGTGCAATCGACTATCTTGAGCAGACCGATATTGAGCATCTCAACCCAAACAATATCTTAGACAGTGAGGGCATTAAAAAAATAACGGAGCTAACGGCAAAACAAAATATCAATGCCAATTTTATCCGTCGTGATGAGGAGAAATTAATCAAAAAACAAAACGTGGAAGCACGGGAAGCTATTCTAGAACTAGACCGTCAGCTTGCCGAAAAAGAAGAAAAGCAAAAACGGGAAATTGATAACATCAAAGCACGTGAAGAAGCAGAAATAGCAAAGGTACGTGAAGAAGAGCGCTTAAAATATGAAAGTGTCCGTATTTCTACCGAAGAGCAACTGGCAGTACAGGAAGAAAATAAGCTGCGCCAGATCATCATTGCTGAGAAAAACAAGCAGCGCACAGATGCTGTTGAAGCAGAGCGCGTAGAGAAAGACCGTGCTTTGGAACAAACAGAACGTGAGCGCATTGTTACCTTGGCTCAGATCGACAAAGAACGCTCTATCGAGACGGAGAAGAAAAGTATCCAAGGGGTTATCAAGGAACGCGTACAATTGGAGAAAGGGGTTATTGAAGAGCAACAAGGCGTCCGAGACATCGAAGTATTCCGTGAAGTAGAACGAAAGAAACAAGCGGGTGTTATTGCGGCATCACAAGAAGCAGAAGAAAAATTAATATCCACTGTTAAGGCGGCCGAAGCTGCAAAAATCGCAGCAGAGCAGGAAGCGGAGAAAAAAGTAATCGATGCAGAGGCGGCTCGTAAAATTGCCGAAAAACGTGCTCAGGAATTATTGATCGATGCGGAAGCGAAAAAAGAAGCATCGCTGAAGGAAGCCGAAAGTCGTAAGATTATTGCTGAAGCACAAGCCAAAGAAGAAGCTGCGCTTGGCTTATCCGAAGCTGAAGTAATGGTTGCAAAAGCCGAAGCCGAAGAAAAACAAGGTACCGTTGAAGCTAATGTGATCGAGAAGAAAGCTGAAGCAATGCGTAAAGAGGGCTTAGCACAAGCAGAAGTTGTTCGTGAGAAAGCACTTGCTGAAGCAAAAGGTATCGAAGAGAAAGCTGAGGCGATGAAGAAATTGGATGGTGTGGGCAGAGATCACGAAGAGTTCAAATTGCAATTGCAAAAAGAACGTGATATTGAACTCGCACACATCAATATCCAAAAAGACATTGCTCAAGCACAAGCTGGCGTATTGTCGGAAGCACTTAAAACGGCAAAAATAGATATCGTTGGTGGCGAAACCATGTTCTTTGAGAATATCGTCCGTCAAGTTTCCAATTCCAAAGGTTTTGATCACTTGATTGACAACTCTAAACATGCCACAGCTATTAAGAATTCACTGATAGGTCCAGATGGACAAGGAGACCTTGCAGAGAAGGTGCGTGGATTAGCCGATAAATATGGAATTTCCACAAACGATATAAAGAACCTCACAGTTTCAGCAGCATTGATTAAACTTCAACAAGCGGCGACTGACGCTGAAAATGGCGAAGACAAAAGCTTTATCAATTCTTTGTTCGGATTGGCGAAAAACTTGGGCATATCAAACAAGAAACTATAAGAATATCCATCATCTTGAGCCTGCCAAAGAATTTAATCGCGACAGGCTCAAGATATTTTCTGAAAAATTTAGACAAGCAGTAAGATGCGTTTTATCCTATTTTCTGTTTTTATATTCTTAAACACACGAGTTGTAACAGCACAGACTGTTCAGCAAAGATTAGATTCATTGTTCCAATCGCTCAATACAGATGGAGAATTAAGTGGTGCGTTCTTGATCCTCGATAGTGGTCAAGTTGTGTTTGAAAAATATCTAGGTTTTCAGGATGCTTCCAAAACAAAAAGAATAACGAGCAATAGTCGATTTGAGTTAGCTTCAGTCAGTAAACAGTTTACGGCAATGGCCATTATGCAGCTGGAAGAGCAAGGTAAGATTTCTTACGACGACGATATCGTCAAATATTTCCCTCGTTTAAAGTTTAAAAATGTTCGCGTCAAAAATTTGTTGCGCCATACTTCTGGAATACCTGATTTTTTTAGTTTTCCAGAAAAATGGGTTGACACAAAGAAAATAAATAAAAATAGTGATATACTCAAAATACTAGAAGAACATGTAGATTCTGTTCTTTTCAAACCAGGTGAACAATGTTCGTATTCGAACACAAATTACCTGCTCTTGGCTTTGATTGTAGAGAAAGTATCTGGTCAACCGTTCGCTGTATATATGCAGAAATTTATATTCAAACCCGCTGAAATGCGAAATACATCAGTGTTCTCTGCACATTCACCACACGCAGATCTAAAAAACTATGCAAAGGGGATAACCTATAATATTCAAAATAAAAATTTTATAAATGTTGATGATTTTGAAACTTATAAATATGCCACCTATTTTGATGGTGTCAGTGGACCATATGGAATAAGTAGTACAGCTGAGGATCTACTAAAATGGGATCGAGCCCTTCAGAACTTCACACTACTAAAACGTGATAATTTTATAAAAGCTATTTCTAGCGATACCCTTAATAATGGGAAGCTGATTAGTCGGCATCATATGTATGAAGGTTTAGGTTGGGTATTTATGGATAGCACCAATAATGAGAACAAAATGCATTTTCACACGGGAGGTTACCCTGGTTATCAAACTATCCTTGTGCGAAACCCGGAAAATCAATGGTACTTTGTAGCTTTGATTAATAAATCAAACACCATAGGAGTCTTTCCTTTAACTATGGCAGTAGCAGCGATTCTGGAAAAAAATGAAGCTCTTCCTTTAGTCGAGCGAGAGAAACTTACAGGTGCAATCACGCTCGTTGAGTTCCAAATAAAACAGCTATTAGGAACATATGAATACACGAAACAACCCGAATTGAAATTTAAAATTACAGTTGACGACAAAGGCAGTCTATTTGCCCAGTTATCTGGACAGTCAGCCATTGAGGTCTATCCCAAAAATGAACTTGAGCTATTTTATACCGAGGTAAAAGCCGAATTAAAATTCCTGAAGGAAAATGATCAGATTTTATCAGTGACCTTATATCAAAATGGTCGAGAGTTAACATTCAATAAAGTGAAATAAGCGAAAGAACAAGCTGAAACTTATGCCAGAAGAAAACGTAACAAATCAGAACGACTCCCTTGATCAAGGTGCATACGAGATTATTCGGAAGCGACTTCTAACACAAAAAGAAGAGCTTTCTATCAAACTCCAGCAACTAAATAATGCCCGCAAGGAAGTATTTAATGCGACAAGCTTTATACTCAAGGCCAATCAACGGATCACCACAGAAAATAATTGTGTTGCTCGCGGTATTTTAGCCCTGGACAATCTATGTATATTCGGTTATAACGTCCATTTTGGGCTACGTACCGAAATTAAACTCGAAGATGTTTTCAGTGTATATACGTTCGAAAACAATCAATTTATCCCACAATCACTCGATCTGATCAATGATCCTAATTTCATTGGCGATTACCAAAATTTATATAAATACTATCGCGACTCGATCTTTTCCAAGTTTCGACGTACGGAAAATTATCTTTATATGATCTTTCAGACCAGCAAAAATCCTGCTGACCTGAAGGCATTCAAGTGGTTGATTAAAGACGGAACGCTCCAATATCAGGACGACCGCAGCATTCATGAGGTTAAATTGCCTAATCAGTTTGAGTTTGACTGGACGAAAACAACCTTAGAAGACCGTCGCCTCGGAAAACACCCGCACATTTCCATTAAGGACAAGATCTTTATAGAAGCGATCAATGGCGATATTACTTTTAAAATTGAAAACAATACCGATACGGGAAAAGGAATCTTCTCCGAAAAAGTTTCAAACGCAGACCAACAACTGGATGATGCGGATTACTACTATGCAGACCTTGGCAATTTGATTGCCGTTCGTATTAAACCGTATCAAGAAGATTTCCGTGCATTTGTCTTTAACCAGCGGACAAAGCAAGTAGTAAACCTTAAATCACTGAATGAATCGGCCATTCTACTACCCGATAATCAAGGAATCATTTTTTCTAACGGATACTACCTGCAGAATGGCACCCATAAAATCTTTGACGTCCAGTTTGACCAGGTTAGTTTTCTTAGGCGCATAGCATCACCAAACGGCGAAGACTTTCTCTATATCTTTTGTCAGGAGGAAACGAATACCTACATCTTACTGTCTTATAACATCATTCAGCAGCATGTCGAAACTCCGATCATCTGCAATGGCTTCACCCTTTTCAAAGACGGTAGTTTAATTTACTTCCGCACAGAGGCTGAAGCAACACGACATCATCAGGTTCAGATCTGGGAAACCCCTTACATGGCGGTACTCAAAGAAAATGAGCTAAAAAAAGAAGATCCGCTTTATAAGGTCGGTAATAAACAGATCGTACAAGCCATGGCCGAGGCACAAGAAGTCATACAGCTCATCAACAAAGAAGACAGTTATGAAGGTCTTTACGAGGATATACTCAAAAAATCGACTGTCCTACTTGACTCCTATTTTTGGATAAAGGATGAAGCCTTGTCAAATCTTGGGCAGCCACTCGCACAGATCAAGGAGGTCGCCAATACAGCAATTGATGAATTTGTTAAGGTCCAAGCCCAACGTAAATACGCCACAGAGCTCAATAGCAGTGCCGAGAAGAAAATGGAGGAGCTTACCTTTTCCATCAATAGTACAGTAGTCGAGAAGCTTGATCAACTTGTTCATCAACTGGCAGATTCACGTCGTTTACAGGGCGAAATCATTGACCTCAAAAATGTCAAATATATTGATGTAGTCCGCATCGATGCTTTACTCGATAAACTACAGTCAATCACCACCGAACTCGCCGAAAAGACAATTGCCTTCTTGCTTCGCGACGAGGCTTTACACCCCTATGAGCAGAAAGTGGAGCAACAGAAAAACAATGTTGCTGCAATTATCAAAGTCTACGACGCCAAGGCGATCGAGGAAGCCAATTCGGCTATATCGAGCGAGCTGGAGCTGTTGATCGATATTCTAAACAGTTTAAAAATCGACGACTCCACTCAAACCACCAAAATCATCGAAAAGATAGCTGTTATTTTCTCTTCCTTGAATGAAGTCCGGTCGCAGCTTACACGCAAACTCAATTCATTAAAAAGTACGGAAGCCATTGCAGAATTTTCTGCCCAACTTACGTTACTGGAGCAGTCTGTCACCAACTACCTTGAACTCTCTACGACAACAGAAAAAGTAGACGAGTATTATACCAAGGTCATTGTTCAACTGGAAGAACTTGAAAGTAAGTTCTCAGAATTTGAGGACTTCGCCCTGAAGATAGCAGATAAGCGCGATGAAATCATCAAAGCATTTAATTCCCGCAGAGAGCAAATCGTTGAACAGATCAACAAACGAAGCTCTTCACTCGAACAAATTGGCCTTCGTGTATTAAAGAATATCGAAAACAAGTCAAAGACATTTGCAACGCGTGAGGAAATCCTAAGTTTCTTTGCTTCAGATTTGATGATTGACAAAATCAGACAACTTGTGCAAGAACTGAAAACGCTCAGTGATGTTTCAAAAGCTGAAAATCTTGAAAACCTACTCAAAAAATCTCAAGAGGATGCATTACGCGTTTTACGTGACAAGAATGATCTTTTTGTAGATGGAGAGAACATTATTGCTCTTGGTAAGCATAAATTTGCCGTCAATAATCAGTCACTCAGTTTAACGCTCTTGCGCAAAAATGACGAAATATACTTCCATCTTACCGGAACGAGCTTCTATCAAAAAGTCAAAGGTTCCGAAATTGAAAACTTTAGAGATATTTGGGATCAGGAACTGATTTCCGAAAACAAAGATGTATACCGAGCTGAATATCTCGCTTATAAAACATTCCTTGCTTCTAAAGGACAGCACGATTTTGATGCCAACCTGTTTATCAATCAGACTGTCGAGCAAAGTTATTCGGAAGGTTATGTCAAAGGAGTGCATAATTTTGATGCCCTGGTAATCTATGATACCATCAAACAACTAGACAGCAAGCTTGATCTTTTACGTTACGATCCTCATTTGCGTGCTATGGCGCAGTTGTTTTGGCATTCACTGGCCCAAGACCAACAGGAAAAACAGCAAGCGTTGATCCAGTCTACACACGCCGTATTAAAAGCATTTCCAAATTCCACACGCTACCAATCTGTCGTTGACGAACTCACAAAATTATTCAACAATTGGGACACTCATTTGGATCGCTCGACAATTAATGGAGAGGAGATTGCGAGCTATCTTTTCCAGACTTTCACAAGCTATAGCAAGTTTGTCGTCAGTGAGCAATCGGATGAACTGAAGAAGGCTTTCATCAGGCTATTGGAAAACAAAAAGAGTTTCAAACTTTTTGAAGCAGATATTCAGCATACACAATTTAGTCTCGTAGACCGTTTCTATTTGACTTTAAATTGGCTAAATTCTTTTATCGACGAGAACAGTGACTACCAGGCTTTCCACAAGTACATTGAGGAAACTGCAGTCACACTTCTTTATCCAAAAGATGAATACCAATTGATCATCGCCAAAGACAATGCGCTCATCCAGGGATTAAAGGGAAATCATCCGATCTTGAACAATGGAGAAGAACAGATTCAATACCATCAATTTCTGCGTAGGTTGAAGACATTTGCCGAATTGAATGCCCCTCGTTTTCAAGAATTCGCTTCTTTGAAGGAGCAGCTTGGAAAAACATATGCCAAGGAGCTGAAAATCGGAGAATTTGAACCAAAAGTCTTAACATCTTTTGTCCGAAATAAGTTGATCAACGAGGTTTACTTTCCATTGATCGGAAATAACCTGGCTAAACAACTTGGGGCAGCTGGCGACAATAAACGTACCGCCAGAATGGGCATGCTTCTCCTCATTTCTCCGCCAGGTTACGGAAAGACAACATTGATGGAATACCTCGCGAAAACCATGGGATTACATTTTGTGAAAATCAACGGACCTACGATAGGGCATTCCATTACTTCGATTGATCCTGTGGAGGCCAAAACTTCCGGGGAACGTGAGGAACTTAAGAAGATTAATCTTGCCTTTGAAATGGCCGACAATGTGATGCTCTACCTCGATGATATCCAACATTTGAATCCGGAATTCCTACAGAAATTTATTTCATTGGCTGACGGGCAACGTAAGATCGATGGTATTTTTGAAGGCGAGAGTAAAACATATGATTTGCGTGGGAAAAGATTCTGCATCGTAATGGCTGGAAACCCCTATACAGAAAGCGGGTCCAAATTTCAGATTCCAGATATGCTTGCCAACCGTGCCGATGTCTACAATCTAGGGGATGTGATCGGTGATACCGAAGCACTATTCAATCTAAGCTTGATCGAAAATGCGGCAATTGAAAACAGCTACCTAGAGAAAATAGCAAGCAAATCCTTCAACGACTTCTATGCTTTAGTGAACTATGCGCAATCAGTGGTAGATCAACTTCCCGATTTAGAAGGCAATTACCTGAAGCAAGATATCGATGATTTTATAACGGTATTAAAACATGTTTTAAAGATCAGAAATGTTGTTATCAAGGTCAATCAAAATTATATTCAAAGTGCGGCCATGCAGGACAATTACCGAACAGAACCGCCGTTCAAAATGCAAGGATCCTACCGGAATATGAGCAAGCTCGTTGCGCAAGTTGTGCCCATGATGAACGATGAGGAGATTGATCAGGTTCTCCTCGCACATTATGAAAGCGAGTCACAAACCCTTACTGCCGATACAGAAAGTAATCTTCTAAAATTGAAAGAACTCGCCGGATTGATAAACAATGTGGAACAAGAGCGCTGGGAACACATCAAACAAATCTTCCGCAAAAACAATAAACATGGTGGTTTGGCCAAAGATGATAAGGTGTTTGCACAAATGCAGGACTTTAACGAAAATCTAGAGGGTATCATACAGGCCATTCGTGCTTATAAGAATTAGCATTTTTCATGATTTTTCCAGCTGACGACAAAAGATGAGTCAGCTGGAAAAAACTATCCTAAATAGACGCACAACCGTGCTTTTCTAGAAATAGCGATTGCGGACTACTTATTTACCGCGCCCGAAGAGACTGTAAATATGCCAAAGTCGTCGATTAGCATACGTTCCTTAACGACTCCATTGTAGGCCATCAGCCGGTCTAGTTCTTTCTGCGAACGACGGCGCATCACCCAGTCTTTTTTCTGATGACTGTTTAACACGTAAGCAATCATCTTTAACTGTGGATGCCATGGCTGTCCAGTATAAACCAAATGACTACTTTCTTCACAAATCGAAGTTGCACCTTTTACAGCCTTACTTGCCATTTCATTGTCACCAAAAAGTTCAAAGATACCTGAGATAATAACAATGTTAGGCTCAAATTCTAGTTTGGAATAGGTAGCTGGATCAAAACAATCGTAGTTGGTAAATCGTATTCCCTGCAATCGGTTTCTACGGATAATCTTCTCTCCTACCGCAATATTTGACAACAGGAATTCATTAATCACGATTTCGACCTCGGGATATTTTTCTTTAATATCAAATAAGTAATTTCCGGTCCCACCCGCAATGTCCAATATCTTAACGGTTTTCCCAGCAGCTTTAACATTTGTTATATGCTCTTCCAGCAACTGTAACAAGTGTTGTTTTCGAATGCGAATTCCTTTCCAGCCGATGGCCTCCAGATAACCACGGTCGAGGATGCGCCCAAAGCGATTTTTACCCTGCGATTCATTGCGATAGACGTAGTCTAGCGATATCCCAGAATCAAATCCAAACTGCAGGCCTAAATTCATTCCTTTACTTAAGGAACCTATTTTACCCAATGCCCATTTCTGGACCGCATAATTCAATTTTTCACCCGCAGGAAGTAACTTATGGTATAATTGTTCATACTCTTTCACCGAAAACTCATCGGGTTCCAGCGTCAGCTCAGGACGTTGTCGGGCATAGGCCTTGTCGATAAAGTTTCGCAGATACTGATACACCTTTTGCCGGTTTGTTTCAAATAGAATCCCATGGTAGAAATTACGTAATGTAATAAAGGTCTTCAACTTTGAGGCGATTGTCACAAAGAATTTTTTCTGCACCGAATTTTTGACCACATAATCTTTTTCAGCAGAAAGGACAATCACAGGAATATCAATCGCCGCAGCGTCTTCAACGATACGCTCGCCAGCTTTTAATAGATCAACCAACAAAGCGCCATTGATAGATTTGGATATCAAAGGATCGGCATCGTAAGCCTTCTGCTGATCGATATCGTGAGTCAACACCTTAGATTTGACATAACTCTGGATAATCAGATCTTTTTTTAGCTTTGTTCCCAAAGCAATCATCTGATTTGCCAAGGGCACATATAATTTAATTTCAAATGCAGGTGCCAACAATGCAATACCTGCGACTTTAGGAGCAAAATCATGTACCCAGGCACTGACAACAACTCCTGCAATACTATTGGCGATAACGAAAATGTCTTTCGGATCAACCAAATATTCACGGCCTATATAATGAACGAAACTATCTAAATCCCGTACATAATCCATAAAGATCGGTGAAACTGGTTCTTTCGTATAACCATGTCCGCGCAAATCAAATGCAAAGATTGAATGATCAGCAAACTGTGGATCCGTAGCCATCTCCTGCAGACGTTCCGAATGCTCATGCCCACGGTGCAGTACGATCAATGCCCGCTGTCCGGCCTGATAATTCCAAACGCGATATAATAACTCCCCTTGATCAAAACTCTTGAAGTAACCTGATTTCATGTATAATTTTATTGACTAATATCAAATAGCATATTTAACAACAAAGATCATGCAAATGACTGTCTAGCTATTTCTCTCGACTAGCACCTCCATCAACTGAAGTGTATGTTTATGCAACACAAGATGCTTATTATGAGATTTAACCAAATCTATAGCATCCATTAAATCTAAAGATAATATTTTTTGTGACAATAGAACAGCAAAAATCATACTCCTGTTGTAGCCCATTGTACAATGTATAATCATATTTTCACCTCGCTTCAATTGCTGATAACGGATGACGAGCGCAGCCAATATCCTTTCGGCATCAGCCAGCGTAATTGCCGCTATATCCAACAATGGAAATGAATGATAGTTTTCCTGTACATGTAGGATCGCTATTTCTTCCAATTCTGCAGCCAGGTCAAAAACAACCAGATGCTTATTCAGACCAAGCACACGGAGATCTTCTGCTGTCGCCCTCGGGCCTACATAACAACGTGGTAAAATCTCAAGCAATGATGATTTATTACGACGTCTTACGAATCGCCACAACAACCAATAAATCCATTGGTATGGGCTATAAAACAATTTCTTAAAGCCGGGTATCCAACCTTCTTCATTTTTCAGAAACGTTGGATTATTGATAACATAATTTCTTCCTACCGCAATACAGACTAAGGATGGCCAACACCAAAGATATAATCCAAATGCATGAGTCCCGCCCCACAATGCCAGTAACAGTAAACACCAGCCGATGGCGTAGTAAACGTTGCCAATTCCTTGGTTTCTACGACAAACCTCGGCCTCCAAGTCTAATTTCGCCTTTTCGTCTAATTTCATCTTTTCGGTACCGGCCAAAAAGGGCAAATCCCCCGCCTTTAGCCTCGATAAAGCGCTGTCATGAAGCAATACCGATGGAGATGGGAATAGGACAAATCCGACATGAGCCAGAATCATCGCGGTCAACACATCCACCAGATGGTGCTGATAAACAGTGAGTGTAGCAATTCCCATGAATAGCAACCAAATCCCCACTATCCAGCGTGTCCAGCCTTTTAGCTGCCTACCGAGCACAGACCAAAACAGACATGCATACGCCACATGCAGCGAAGGGGCTTGATTAAATGGAGAGTCATGCTTACTCAAAAAGGTGAAGAAGAATTTAAAAACAGGATGCTCAACGTTAGGCCTATCAAAGGAAAATCGCAAGGGAAAAATAAAAAAACAACAAATAGAGACGATGGTAATGAAACTGAAACGCTTCGTATAGACCCAAAGCTCTTCTCGACTTCGACAACAGAAAGGAACCAAAGCGAAGAACAAACCGCTACTCATGTAGGGGATAATCATCCAAGAAACGAACGGCATAAAGTGTTCAAAAGGAAACACAAACGAAGATACAATAACCTGATTTGCAGCATGGACCGCAGCAGCAGAATAAGTCAACTGAAAAAATAGCGCACAATAAAGGAAAACAGCAAATTGCAGCCCCCTATTTTTCAGTCGTTTTTCATCCATTTGGCCTTCCTTGACATAATTTTATTCAACACAATATTTGGAAGTAGTCCCAGAGATGCCATCAACCACTTCATACGCTTCGGAAAAACGACTTGCTTCTTCTTCTGTTCGATAGCTGTCATTATACGCTGTGCGGCATCGTCTACAGGGATTAAGAATGGCTTTTTAGACAAATCTTGCTTATTGAGCGCTCTCAATTTTTCCGTATCAACATAGCCCGGAGCAATAACAGTAACCCCGATTCCATACGGATAAAGTGCCCTACGATACGCATCAGCCACTTGGATTGCAGCACGCTTTGTCTTACTATATAGGCTTGAATTGGGAAAATGGAGCGTTCCCGAAACTGATGCAACAATTGCAATTTGTCCTTCCGGCTGGCCTTGCATAGCAGTTCTAGCCGCTTCAAAACAATTTAAAGTGCCCATCATATTGACCTGGAGCATAGCCACCGTCTCCTGATAGCTTATTTGTTGAGCAACGTCATCCGCGTAACTCCCTGTACAATTGATAAAGAGGTCTAAAGGCATATGCGCACAAAATGAACTGACCGCATTTTGCAGGCTGCTCAATTGACATACATCGACTTCAAAACTTCTGATGCTATGTCCCCAAGGATAGGCTGACATTTTCGTCAGATCACGTCCACATACCGCTACCTCGGCTCCTCGCTCAAGATAACGCTTGGCCAAAGCAAGGCCTATTCCACTTGTACCACCAGCAATAAATACTTTCATTTCAATGAATTTAATGTCACCTCATAGCCATAGTTCCATTGCGCTTCCATCGCTTCAGCAAATTCTTGTTGATCAATCGGGAAAGACAGCGTAACTTCAAATCTAGACCAATCAATTCCTTTTTTACAGTATTTCCCAGCTAATTGTTCCGCGGCATCCCGTGTATCAATCCAATGTGCACACGGAAACTGCTGTTCCAAATCTGTTAATCGTTTATTTCCGCTAAAGCCTAATACCGCCCGAACCAACGCTTCTTCTTGTGGTTTATAAGGTTGTTTACGCTCACATATAATGTTTTGAGCAAGCACCTTTGCTAGCTCCATTGGAACAAGATCAATTGCTCCACCAGCGTAATAAGTTTTATTGGAGCATACAGGTTCAATATAAAACATATCGGACATCGAAATACGGGCCGCCTGTAGCATAGAAAATTCAGCGCTCAAATGAACTGCCTTAGCCACTGCACTATGCTCGTAATTATCATCCAAAATTCTTATTGCCTCAACAGGCACGTTTGCCAATACATCCTGAGTTCCCATCAATATCTTTTGATAGAGTTTCCGGTCCCCACGCCGCTGCCCAACTTCAGACGGACTGAATAGCATTTTAGCGCCGACCACAAGTGCTGGAATTGCTGCTGAGAATGGTCTATCCAATGTCGGCAATAGTAAGGAAAGATCCTGTTCCATATGAACGAGATAGCGATTAAAAACGTCCTCAATAAAGGGCGCCCGTTTTTTGTTAAACTGTTTTTTCAAAACATACACGCCCAGCCTCCCCAAACGACGCTGTTCTGTAAGCCGATGATGCAGGAAAAACTGATAAAACTCGTCTGATTGCAGATAGGACTTGCGCGCTTCATGTGTATCAAAGGCCTGTATAACAGCCACTGCCATTGAACCACCACAGCTTGCGATGAGCAGATCTGGTTTTAAACCCAGCTCATCTAACGCAGCATACATACCAAGATATAGACTGAACCGGGTTCCACCCCCCGAAAATAAAACAGCACGTTGATAAGCCATCAGATTGAAATTTTAGTTAGCCTTCTCACTACCACATTCATCAAATTCTATTAATTCCCCAACAACAGGATAATCAAAGCATAAAACAGTGGCGCATTGAAGATCAGACTATCGATACGATCCAATAAGCCACCATGCCCAGGAATTAATGTCCCAGTATCTTTTACTCCTGTCTTTCTTTTCAGATAGGAAAAAAGGACATCTCCCCAGAATCCCAAAATACCGAAAAACAAACCGAACAACGAAAAGTATAGAAAATTCTGAAATGGCAGTAAAAAATAGCCCAATAAATTACTCAATATAATTGTTAAGCTGATACCGCCCACACATCCCGCAATTGTCTTATTTGGACTAATACGCGGAACGATTTTACGTTTGCCAAAAAACTTGCCCATCAGGTATTGAAAGACATCATTCAGTTCCGTTAACATAACAATATATCCGACTAATTTTAGTCCTAGGAACGCGTTGCCATCCATTTTAATGGATCGGATAAAAGCTAAATGGCTAAATGATAGCAAACAAGCTACCGCGCCCAAAAACAGCCCAAATACAGCTCCCTTCTTAACCTTTAAACCATATTTGAAAAACAAAGCAGTCCCCAAACACAAGACGCTAGCCAACAATAGATATGCTTGATAGGAACAAAAGTATAGGAGCAATGCTTGCAACAATGCCATGCAAAGAAACACCAGTGGTTGCATCTTACCTTCAGGGATAAACATACAAGCAAACTCGCGCATCCCTTGAAAGGTTATCCAGGCCACAAACAAGGGTGATAATGTTGCAGGAACGAAGGCAACCGCCAGTACCAAGACAATATATCCCCAGCTTCTAACACGAACAGGAACATCTGCGAATTTGCCGTTGGCATCAGCCATGTGCCAAAGCCTTTCTCAATCGAGTTACCGAACTTAAAAGTAAGAGTAAGCACAAAACACCAAAAATATAACTTGAAACAGTAACTATGGAAATATGCAATAATGCTAAAATTCCATATACCCCCAACAGCAAAGCACGATCACTTTTACCCATCGGCCCATCGTAACGACGATCATTGGCAATCACCTTCCCGATCAATCCACAAAATTCATTCACAACACTTAATACGATAAAAGCGACGATCAGATATACGCTTTCCGGATGAAACTTCAGCAAAGGAAAAAATAGCACGACATCCGAAACAATATCTCCGACTTCGTTCAAAACTTCGCCCGTCTTGCTAGTCTGATTAAAAAGTCGTGCCATCATGCCATCTAAGGCATTCAAGGCCATTCGTAATAACAATCCGATTGGCAGGGCCAAAAAGAAAATCGGGAAACGATCAGCATACCAAAACAGTGAAGCAATGATCAAAGACAATACAATAGATCCGATCGTGATCTGGTTTGCCGTTACCTTTTTTCTATGTAAAAAGTTCAAGATCGGCATCAGCAACTGCTGAAATTTTGGTTTTAATTTATAAACAGAAATCATCTCGCGCTAGCTGTAATTTATTTTTTCATTTTTTTTAAAAAAAATTTTGCATAGTGTAATATATACACTACATTTGTGTCATCATAATTTAGGTTTATAATTGGTTATTTAAGGTTTTCATTCTCCCCGTTTGAAAACCTTTTTTTTGCCCTAAATTACCGACTACCATCTTCCACCGGCACCACCCCCACCAGAAGATCCGCCACCAAAGCTTCCACCGCCACCACTACTACTAGATCCTCCGCCAGAGCTACTCGATGTTGAGCGCACTTTAACTGGAGTCGAGTGTTCAGCATGAGATACCCGATGTCCACAATTCTTACACAAGTCAAAGCGTTCCTCTAATCCCTGCGAACTATAAGTTGCTGCACGTATCGTCTTGGTACGTCCAGTTTCAAACGTTCTATAATGACATGCAGGACATTCAGTGAACCCAACATTCTCGTCCCAGGGAACCAACTTTGTTTCATTGTTCACCTGATCTATCCAGATTTCGTACGAACGGCTACCGATTTTTTCCTCCAAAAGCTGCCCCTTATCCAGGTACGCACTTTCACGGGTAGATACATCGTCCTTATTCATGCGCAACCAGCGACCAGATTGATCCGGCGGCATCAATCGAAGTTCATTCTTCCGAATGCGCTTGTTTAATCCAATGAGATCAAATAGTGCCAATGGACTCAGTAATAGCGGAACCAAACCCCAGACACGAAATTTACGTAGGGCCTTTTGAATATTTTCCTCATCCTGATAGGAATTAACAATTTGCGTGCGGCTTGCATTGTATTTCATGGCCAGGGTAATACTACCAAAAACAACTATAAAATAAGGTAGATTTTTCCACTGATAGACCTCCTCAAAATTATTGAGGGCAAATGCACAGATAAACACCGAGATAAACATTAATATCCCCATACAGCCGCATCCACTGACTAAAGGCGGAAAATATTTACTTTTTTTGGTCAACTTTCCTTTGATCGCTCGCGTCACCTCGCCCAACCAGATATAACAGATCACAAATAAACCTAAAACCAATAGTGAATTTCGCAGGATAGGACTTTTAAAGCTCCAGACCGGCGTTGCCTCTGGCATCAAGCGTTCCAGCTCAGCCTTACTATCCGGTGAGGTAAGTATTGTCTTAATAAATTCTGCGGCCTCCGTAACACCGCGGTCGTAATCTTCATTCCTAAAATTGGGTACGAGATATTTTTCGCCAATACGTTTTAAATAGGCATCGGGCAAAATACTTTCCATACCATACCCTGTAATAAAACGGTATTCATGCCGGTCTTTAGCAATAAACAACAAAAGCCCATTGTTACTTTCCTTCTTACCGATACCCCAGGTATTGAATAATTTTAAGGCAAATTCGAAATCACTGTCACCAACATAATCATTCACGACAACGATGGCAAATTCACCTTTTGTAGCAGCCTCAATCTGCGTCGATAAGCCATCTAATTCGGCCACTGTACCCGAGGATAGAATCCCATCCGGATTGGAGACAAAATAATCCTGTCCCTTTAATTTGGGGCTTGGCAAATTGTCGACGGTATAGGCGATAAATTGCCCGAAAGCTGACAGCCCAGGGAGGCAGC
Organism: Sphingobacterium sp. UGAL515B_05; assembly: GCF_033097525.1. NCBI lineage: Bacteria > Pseudomonadati > Bacteroidota > Sphingobacteriia > Sphingobacteriales > Sphingobacteriaceae > Sphingobacterium > Sphingobacterium sp. UGAL515B_05. The sequence goes on from NZ_CP109907.1 coordinate 1,342,660, forward strand.
TTCCTACCCAAATCAATAAAAAAATAGAAAAACGATGTAATCTCTGCATAGTTTTAGAACAACAAAATTTGGCTCATTGTCACGATATTAAGAAAAAAAAATCAAACAAAGGTTTTCATCAAAAAAAAGCCCATAATCAAGCGATTATGGGCCTATATAATTCAATATTCGTTTAACACGCGCTGTCCTATTAATGTGTCCTAGCAATATGAAACTTTCCCATTCGCTGTCAATGACCAAGCCAGTGTAAAATCAAGACACCGATCAATCCAATAACAGAAACGAGCGTTTCCATCACCGTCCATGAGCGAAACGTATCCTTTATGCTCACTCCAAAATAAGATTTAAACATCCAAAACCCCGGATCGTTGACGTGTGAGAACATGAGACTACCCGCTCCCGTCGCTAGCACCATTAATTCAGGAGTAACCTCTCCTGCCTGCACAATGGGAAGCATAATGCCCGCTGCCGTGAGCCCAGCAACACTAGCCGAACCGATAACTAGGCGAATGATACCGGCTATTAACCATGCAAGCACAAGAGGCGACAAACTCAGGTCTGCTGTTATATCAGCGATGTAGTTCGCTACACCACTATCTACCAAAATTTGCTTGAAAGCGCCTGATGCTGCAATAATAAAAAGGATCATCATTATCCCGCGGATTGCTTCTTCCACACTTGCTGACTGCTCCCGCAAACTTTTGCCTTGGCGGATACCCATTGTGTACATCGCCATTAGCGATGCAATCATTAAAGCCACCACCGGGTCACCCAGGAAACGTAGTGCCTTCAGCCAGGAGGAGCCTTCTGGAAATATTAGATGGGAAAATGAACCAAAAGCAATTAAAATTATTGGAAAAAGCCCGGTAAATATACTAATTGCAAATCCGGGAAGCTCTTTTCGATCTGCTTGATTGTGTTCAGGAAAAAACTCCGTGGGCGGGTTGGTCGGAATACGCTTAAGCATCCTGCCAAAGAGCGGTCCACCGATAATTATGGCAGGAATTGCCACAACAATGCCGTACGCCATTGTTAAACCTATATCCGCTTTGTAGGTAAGCGCTATGGCCGTAGCTCCCGGATGTGGAGGCAAATAACCGTGTGTCACGGACAGCGCTGCCAGCAACGGAATGGCTACGTAAAGCAAGGGCATTTTATTAGATGCACATACCATGAAAACGAATGGTACTAAGACGATAAAACCGACATTGTAGAATAAGGGAATACCTACTAAAAAGCCCGTGAGAACCATAGCCCAAGGTAAGTTCTTTTTGCCAAATACAGCAGTTAGCACCGTTGTAATCTTTTCTGCAGCACCACCCTCCGCCATCAATTTCCCCAGTAGAGACCCGAAAGCCAACAATAGTGCCAACTGGCCCATAGTTGTACTCACTCCAGTTTCAACAGATTTAAGGATATCGACGGCACTCATATTCATCGCAAAACCGACCGCAACCGAGGTTATCAGTAATGAAAAGATCGTGTTTAACCTGACGACAGTGACTAAAAGAAGTAGTAAAGCTACTCCCAAAATAACGATGATTAGAGGCATAATAATTTATATCTAGTTAAAACTCACCTTCCAATAAATGGTACAGGCGTTCAAATTTTTGGAAGTTTCTAATATATACAGCGTGATTCTCCGCACTCGGTTTATAACAGTGCTCGGTATCTTGCTTTCCTTCCGTTTGTTTGTTTTTTATAGTAGGACCACCTCCATGTATGCCCAAGGCTTCCAAGCCTATCAATGCTGCTCCCCATGCAGAGCTTTCTACTGTATTTTTGGTAAATACAGGTTTATTGAAGATGTCTGCAAGCATCTGCACCAAAAACGATGAACGCGCTAAGCCGCCGCTTGCAAAGATCGTATGAATGGGACCGGTGTTCTCCTCTAATGCGAGTCCTACACTGTAAATTGCAAACAACATCCCTTCCATCATGGCACGTGCAAAGTGCGCCCTGCCGTGATGCAACTGTATTCCAAAATAAACGCCTTTTGCATTGGAATTCCAATGTGGTGCCCGTTCACCAGTTAGATAGGGCAAGAATATCAAGCCCTCCGCCCCGGGAACGACGGAGTCGACCAAAGCATTTAACGACGTAGAAGGATCTCCATCTGCTTCCATTTGGGTAATTTCGCACAAAAAGTTGTCTCGAAACCAGTCGCGTAATACACCGCCATTGTTAACCGCACCACCAATTATATATTCATTTGGTCTCAGCAGGTATGTAAATAGTCTTTGTTTTTTCTCTTGATTTGCCTGCAAACTTGCTACGCGAATAGCCCCACTGGTACCGATTGTTACCGAAGCCACTCCGGGACTTATAGCCCCTACCCCGAGATTAGCCAAACAACCATCGCTACCACCTATAACAAAAGTGGTATCTTCAGGGATCTGCATCAAGGCCGCAATTTTTGGGCTAGGCATATTTAAAATATAATCGACCGGAACTGGAGATGCTAGTTGCTCTTCCGATATACCTGCCAAGCTTAACGCCTGATCAGACCATGTTAGGCGATGTATGTCGAAAAGCCCTGTTGCAGATGCGATGGAATGATCGACCACGTAAACTCCAAAGAGCCGGTAAAAAAGAAATTCTTTGATACCGATAAACTTGTGCGACTGCGCAAATAATTTTTGATCGTTGGACTTTATCCACATTAATTTGCAAAGCAAAGACATGGGATGTATTGGTGTACCCGTCTGCTGATAAAGCAGCCTGCCTACCTCACTTGCCTCCAAGGCAACCGCAATATGTTCACTTCTTCGATCTGCCCATATAATACAGTTGCTAAGTGGCTGTCCCGCCGAGTCAACAGCGATTAGTCCGTGCATAGCACTGCTCACCGAAATACATACGGGTTTCGGTAGCTCAGTACGAGATTGCCTTAAGCTAATCATTACATACCGAATAGACTCAATACATGCTGCATAAACAATCTCCGGATCTTGCTCGTACCAGCCTTCCGACGGGTTTAATATAGGATAAGATATACTATGCTGCGACAAGATGTTACCTTCGTAGTCAAATGCAACAGCTTTCGCAGATGATGTCCCAATGTCTAATCCAATGATCATAAATAAAATTGATGTTTAGGAGAACTCAATATACGGATTATCTGTTAGTTTACAACTAAAGGCTCAATACCAGCGAAGTAATTCGAGGGAGAGAAGCGCCACATACCGATCTGCTGATAATTGTCTTTCGTAGTATCAACATTAACGGTAAATATCAACTTAGAAAAACGGTATTAAACGATGAGTATAGATAAAAAGAATAACTACGATTTTGGAATAGTTGGACTCGGCGTAGCGGTATTGATCGGGAAAGTATCTGTCACACGCTTTGGGATTAAGGGAAAAAAGCTTGAAGATTCGGTTAATCTTAATTTAAAATGCAAAAAAGCGGCTTTTATATCAAAAAGCCGCTTTTTATAACTGAGCCCCTATCGGGTTTTACAGTACGTTTATTTAGATGCTAACGTTCAATATCCTTTAAGCTACTCATCTTCTTGTATTCCAAGAAACCTTTAATGTCTTCAAAATGCTCCCGTACGCGTTTATTTCCGAATTCAAAGACTTTCTCTGCCAAACCATCCAAAAAGTCACGGTCGTGCGAAACAAGGATCAGCGTACCATCGAAATCTTTCAAAGCATCTTTGATAATGTCCTTTGTCTTCATGTCCAAATGGTTTGTCGGCTCATCGAGAATCAATACATTTACCGGTTCCAACAACAATTTTATCATTGCCAGACGTGTTCTTTCTCCTCCGGACAGCACTTTCACCTTTTTAGTTGTATCATCACCACTAAACATAAAGGCTCCTAAAAGATCTTTCATTTTAACACGCACTTCACCTACAGCAATTTGATCAATGGTATCAAAAACGGTCATCTCTCCATCAAGCAATGCGGCCTGATTTTGTGCAAAGTAACCAATTTTTGCATTGTGCCCTACTTTCAGCGTGCCTTCGAAATCGATTTCCCCCATAATTGCTTTGATCATGGTCGATTTACCCTCACCGTTTTTCCCGACAAAAGCGACCTTTTCACCACGTTCGATGACCATATTTGCTTTTTGAAATACGACGTGCTCATCATAAACCTTGGTTAGATCCTCAACGATAACAGGATATTGACCTGAGCGCGGGGATGGTGGGAATTTAAGACGCAGTGCGGAAGTATCTACCTCGTCGATCTCAATGATTTCCAATTTCTCCAACATCTTTACACGCGATTGCACCTGCAATGTTTTAGAATAGGTACCTCTGAAACGATCGATAAACTCCTGATTGTCCGCAATAAAGCGTTGCTGCTCTTCGTACGCTTTTAGCTGATGCTGGCGACGCTCCTGACGTAATTCCAAGTAATGACTATACTTGGCACGATAATCATAAATCCTTCCCATCGTCACCTCGATGGTCCGATTGGTGATATTGTCGACAAATGCCCTGTCGTGCGAAATAACGATAACTGCTTTAGCCGAATTGACGAGGAAATCTTCCAGCCATTGGATACTCTCGATATCCATGTGGTTGGTTGGCTCATCCAATAGAATCAAATCCGGCTTTTTCAATAATATTTTAGCTAATTCGATACGCATCCGCCAACCACCGGAAAACTCAGAAGTCTGTCTTGTAAAATCCGAACGCTCAAAACCGAGCCCCTTCAGGACCTTTTCAACCTCTGCATCATAGTTAACTTCCTCAATCGAATAGAACTTTTCACTTAATTCAGATACGCGTTCGATCAATTGCATATAATCGTCAGACTCATAGTCTGTTCGGATATTTAATTGCTCATTCAGGTTTTCCAACTCATCACGCATACCATAGACTTCTTCGAAAGCCTTTGATGTTTCTTCAAAAACAGTCACGTTATCCTCTGTTAACAAATGTTGCGGTAAATAGGCTATAATCGCATCTTTCGGACCAGCAACATTACCTGTAGTAGGTTTACCCACTCCAGCGATAATTTTCAGTAAGGTGGATTTACCAGCACCATTTTTACCCATCAATGCGATCTTATCATTCTCATTGATGGAGAAAGATACATCTGAAAAAAGAGTTGTTCCCCCAAAGGAAACAGAAATATTATTTACGTCAATCACTGTATATACACTTAATTTTGGCACAAAGATAAGCGAATCAATCTTATAAATAGACAATGGTGCATTTTTGTGTATCTTTGCCCCATGCGTTTTGATATTATTACGGTCTTACCTGACCTCTTGGAAAGTCCATTTGCACACTCTATTTTGCAACGAGCAAAGAACAAAGGCTTGGCTGAAATATATGTCCACAATTTAAGAGACTATTCAACAAATAAACACAAAAGTGTCGATGATTATCCGTACGGGGGCGGATCGGGCATGGTCCTTCAAATAGAACCCTTTGCCAAGTGTATAGAGCAATTGCAGGCTGAACGGGAATACGATGAGATCATTTACATGACTCCCGACGGTGAAACATTCAATCAGGATATTGCGAATGGCTTATCTACAAAAGGAAATATGATGATTCTCTGTGGGCATTACAAAGGAATAGATCAACGTATCCGTGATATTTATGTAACAAAAGAGATCTCAGTCGGTGATTATGTACTGTCCGGAGGTGAGCTTCCAGCGGCGATTGTTACAGATGCTGTTATCCGTCTGATTCCCGGAGTTTTGTCGGATGAGACATCCGCGCTTTCAGATTCTTTTCAGGATGGATTATTAGATGCGCCTATCTATACACGCCCTGCAGACTGGAAAGGCCACAAAGTGCCTGATATTCTCCTGAGTGGTCATGAGGCAAAAATCGCTGCATGGAAAGATGAACAACAGTTAAAAAGAACGCAAGAAAGACGTCCTGATTTATTAAATGATTAAGAAATAAGGTGAATTTTTGTTTTTTTGTCACAAAAAGTTTGCTTATTTATTTTTTTTTATAAATTTGTGTAATAATGACACGAAGATATACAAATACAAATTGGTGGTGGCCTGAAGCAATAAGCATCGGGAACTAATTGGTATTGTCATAATATTTCATAATCAACCAAAACCATTTATGGAAATTCCAACCCCGATGCTGACCAGTATCGGGGTTTTTTTATGCATAGTTTACAACAAGAAGATAAGACACAAAAAATGAAGTATACATTCAAAACACAAACAAGAAAGTTGCTTGCGGATACAACGACACCAGTGAGCATCTATCTTCGCCTAAGAGATATCTTTCCAAACTCCTTGTTACTGGAAAGCTCCGACTACCATAGTCGCGACAACAACATCAGTTACATCTGTTGTCAACCGATTGCCGGAATCCAGCTCGATGAGAAAGAGCTGACGCTCACTTATCCGGGTAGAGAACGTATCGTAAAAAATGCGCACGAAATCGAATTACGTCAAGAAGTTTCCGATTTTAGAAATTCCTTCGAAGATCATACAATTGCTGAACTTAACTTGATCTCCAATGGCCTATTTGGTTACTTCACCTTCGATTGTATTGAACACTTTGAGGACATCAAACTAACAACAACGGTAGATCCGGCACGGAAAATACCGTTTATGCAATATCATGTTTACAAATATGTCATTGCCATCGACCACTTCCGTAATCAACTCTATATTTTTGAACATCTGCTGGATGACGAAGAATCAGAGCTTGAAAGAATGCAGTTCCTTATTCAGAACAAAAACTTTCCTGAATATACCTTCAAACTTGCTGGCGAGGAAAGCTCCAATCGTACCGATGAAGAACACCGTCAGCTGGTTAAGAAGATGAAAGAGCATATCCAACGTGGTGATGTATTCCAGATCGTTCCATCCAGAGGCTTTAAGACACCGTTCTCCGGTGATGAATTCAATGTCTATCGTGCGCTCCGCTCCATCAACCCTTCGCCCTATCTTTTCTATTTTGATTATGGTGACTTTAAACTTTTCGGATCATCGCCTGAGGCTCAACTGCGTATCCACGGGAAACAAGCGACGATTTTCCCTATTGCAGGAACATTTAAACGGACAGGTAACATGGAGGAAGATCAAAAGATAGCCACCAAGCTCAAAGAAGACCCAAAAGAGACTTCCGAACATGTTATGCTCGTCGATCTTGCCCGCAATGACTTAAGTAGACATTGCACCCAAGTTAAAGTTGAGTCCTACATGGAACCACAATATTACTCGCATATTATCCACTTGGTCTCCAAAGTAACGGGCATATTAAAAGATAATATCAACCCATTTGACATCGTAGGTGATACTTATCCAGCAGGTACGCTTTCAGGAGCTCCAAAACATATGGCGTTGACATTGATTGATCGTTACGAAGGATTACAACGCTCATTTTATTCGGGTGCAATCGGATTCATGGGTTTTAACGGAGACTTTAATCATGCCATTATGATTCGTTCCTTCCTAAGTAAACAAAACACCTTACATTATCAGGCCGGTGGCGGTATCGTATTAGATTCAGACCCCGAAATGGAGCTACAAGAAGTAAATAACAAAATTGCTGCGCTACGAAAAGCATTACAATTAGCAGAAACATTATGATCAGACCATTGGAATACTGTGTCAACAAGCAACATATCCATGATTCGGTAGACACCATTGACAACCGCATCGTTGAGCTATTGGCATTACGAAAAACCTATATCGGCAAAGGCAAGTCCTTCGAGGATGAGCAAAACGAAGAGCAGAATATCATTCGGAACCTGGACAGTAATTATGTCCTACTGGCAAAAAGATTTCATTTGCCAATCGAATTTATTCAGTCCATATTCCAGGAAATTGAAAATTATATTAATCAAGATTTTATAGCAAAAGGTTATGAGCAACAATAAAATAGTCGTTATAGACAACTACGATTCGTTCACCTACAACTTGGTCCATTTGTTACAGGAATTAGATCAAGAATATGTTGTATGGAGAAATGATAAATTTAAACTGGAAGATATTGATGCTTTCGATAAAATACTTCTTTCGCCAGGTCCAGGTATTCCAGAAGAAGCTGGATTATTACTTGATGTTATCCGTACCTACGCTCCACATAAAAGTATATTAGGTATTTGCTTAGGCCAACAGGCTATTGCAGAAGTCTTTGGTGGTACACTATTCAATATGGAAAAACCTTTGCATGGCGTAGCAACAAATATTACTGTTGTGGATGAGTCAGAGAAATTGTTTCGGGACTTCCCAAAAGATTCCAAAATTGGACGCTACCATTCTTGGGCTGTAAACAAAGACACTCTACCAGCTAGCCTAAAGGTAACAGCGATCGACGAGAATGGCATCATTATGGCCTTAACCCATACCGAATACGATGTAAGGGGAATGCAGTTCCACCCAGAGTCGGTATTGACCACAAATGGTAAAAAATTAATTGAAAACTGGTTGGGAATCTAACATCTAAAAAAATGAATATACTTGATAAAATCATTGAACGAAAAAAAATAGAAGTAGAAAAAGCAAAAGCTTTAGTTCCTTTTGAGGAACTATTAAACTATCCCTATTTCAGTGTGGCTTGTCTATCGTTGAGAGAATCTATTCTTGATCCTGAAAAAACAGGAATTATAGCGGAATACAAAAGGGCATCGCCATCAAAAGGAGACATCAATAGTACTTCAGCAGTGGAAGATGTTGTAAAGGCATACGAGGAGGCAGGTGCTTCGGCAGTCTCGGTTCTTACTGATGGCGAATTTTTCAAAGGCAATTTAGAAGATCTATCGAAAGCACGCGAGGCTATTAGCATTCCTATCTTAAGAAAAGAATTCATCGTGGATAAATATCAGATCACCGAAGCGAAAGCTTATGGAGCAGATATCATCCTTTTAATTGCAGCATGTCTGAAAAAGGAGGAAATACAGGAATTTGCAGCCTATGCACACCAATTGGGTTTAAATGTTTTACTTGAAGTGCACAACGAACAGGAACTGTTGGATAATCTTTTCGATGACATTGATGCAATTGGTGTCAATAATAGAAACCTTAAAGATTTTTCAGTCGACATTCAGCATTCTTATGATCTCCTGAACAAAATACCAACAGAATATATTAAAGTATCTGAGAGCGGTATATCTGATCCTTCGACAATTAAAGCCTTAAAAAAAGCTGGATTCCAAGGATTTTTAATTGGTGAAAATTTCATGAAGACAGCCGATCCTGGACAAGCTATCAAAGAATTTGTAAAAGAAATATAAGGAAATCAAACCCTGACGATAGGAAGACTATACTTTCACATAACTATGAATTTAGTGGGGTTGGCGATTCGAACGGTCAACGTTCGACAGGATTTGTAGAGATCAAAAATCGGCTCTAAACTCGTGACAGTTAGCTAACTTTATACTAATGCCAAATTTTGTACCTTTGTAAAAAATTATCGAAGATGTCGGTCAAGATTGGTGAAAATATTGATTTGGGTAAATTCCCATTGTTATTAGCTCCGATGGAGGATGTAAGTGATCCTCCGTTTCGCTATGTGTGCAAACAGAATGGTGTTGATTTAATGTATACTGAATTTATTTCTTCGGAAGGCTTAATTCGGGATGCTGCAAAGTCAATTCAAAAACTAGATATTTTTGAATATGAACGTCCTATTGGCATTCAGATCTTCGGTGGAGATATTGAAAGTATGCGTCAGTCTGCTGAGATCTGCACAAAAGCAGGGCCTAATTTAATCGACATCAATTACGGCTGTCCAGTTAAAAAAGTAGTCTGTAAAGGAGCTGGTTCATCCTTACTACAGGACATCGATAAAATGGTTGCAATGACAAAAGCTGTCGTTGAGGCTACGGATTTACCCGTAACGGTGAAAACACGTCTTGGCTGGGATGACAACACAAAAAATGTATACGAAGTTGCCGAAAGGTTACAAGATGTGGGGATCAAAGCACTTGCTATTCATGGACGTACGCGCGCGCAGCTGTATAAAGGTCAGGCGGACTGGTCTATGATTCGTGATATCAAACGCAATCCGCGCATCAAGATTCCAATTTTTGGCAATGGCGATGTAGACTCTGTCGAAAAAGCTGCGGCATGGCGGCAGGAGTTTGAAGTGGATGGCATTATGATTGGCCGTGCAGCAATCGGATACCCCTGGATCTTTAGAGAAATAAAACATTTTTTCAATACTGGTGAGCGTTTAGAAGGACCAACTATTGCCGAACGTGTCGAGGTTTGCAGAACTCATCTGAACAAATCCATTGAATGGAAAGGTGACAAATTGGGTATTTTTGAAATGCGCAGGCATTATGCGAATTACTTCAAAGGAATCCCTAACTTTAAAGAACACCGAATGAAGTTGGTCAGCTTACAAAGCCAAGCTGAGATTCTTGAGGTACTTCATGAAATTGAACACAATTTCTCAACAGAAATGGTATAATCCTGAAGTCCACAATTTATAAGGAAAAAGGTCGTGCTAAGTTAACATTAGCACGACCTTTTTTCTGTTAAGCATCTTTATTTACGAATCGCTTGAGCTGATTTCGTTCCATCAAAAATACACCTCCAATGTAAGCAACTAAAAGCCCATTACCAACGAAGACATTATGATTAAACACAAAGTAAGAAAGGTAGGAGAAACATATTCCCGCGAATATATACATCAGGATCTTGCCCAATTTATAAGGTATAGGATAATGTTTTTGCCCCCATACATAAGATAGCACAACCATAGAAAAGTAGGCCAGAAATGTGACTATTGATGCGCCCACATAACTGTATCTTGGGATCAGATAATAATTTGCAACGATGGTAATTCCTGCGCCTACCAATGAAATATACAAAGCGTAACGTGTTTGGTCAGAAAGCTTATACCAGACCGAAAGATTCATATAGATTCCCAACAGCACATAATTGAATAGTAATAGCGGAACGATGAAAAGTCCAGACCAATATAAGTCACGAGTTTCCACATTTCCTTTAATAAAATACTTCAGCCAGTCAATATTAGCTGTAATCCCCAGCATAACTAACATCATGGCAATTACGAAATATTCCATAATCAACGCATAGGTCTTCTTTGCATTAGCATTTTTTGCATAAGAAAAGAAAAATGGTTCGGCGCCCAACCGAAAAGCCTGAACAAAAATGCTCAGAAACATCGCTAATTTTCCAACGGCCCCATAGATCCCCAGATCGCGATCACCAATATCCTTAGGCAGGTAGATTGGCAACACAATTTTATCTAAATTTTCGTTGATGATATAAGAAATATTAGCTATTAAAATCGGAAAGCTATACGATAGCATCTTTAAGATTAGCTGCTTTTCGGGTTTAAAATAAAACCCTTTCATTTCAGGCAGGAGCAACAGGAAGGTCGCCGCACTTGCCACAATATTAGAAATAAATACATAACCTATCCATTCATTTCTATACCAGCCGGAACACCAAGTACCCAAAGCACCACCATCTTTTATCAGATAGGGAACTAGCGCAATAAAGAATAGGTTAAGAAGAACCATAATACCGATGTTGGCCAATTTGATAGTACCAAATCGAATAGGCCTTCCCTCCGATCTCAATTTCGCAAAAGGAACAATAGCTAATGCATCCAATGCCAATATGAGGGCGAAATATTTTACATAACTCTCGTAATCGGCATTGTAAGTTCCCTTATTCAACCAACTACCAATGGTGCCAGCAAAGACAATGGCCGTTATAAAAAATAATGTAGCCAAAAAGGCAATGACGATAAAACTATTATTGAAAACCTGCTTTTTATCCTTTTCTTCGACTTTTTGGAGAAACCTAAAAAAAGTAGTTTCCATACCAAATGCCAAAACAGCATTGATCATGGATGCCCAGGCGTACATGTTGGTAAATATTCCGTAAGAAGCAGGTGGGTATTTGAGGACATACAATGGCGTCATGACGAAATACAGCATACGGGCTATAATCGTACTCAGGCCATAAATCATGGTCTGTCCGGCGAATTTTTTAAGTACTGACAAGGCGAAACGGCTTAAGATTGAACTCTTTTAACTACTTCAAAATTGGAAAAGCCCTTCATTTCGCCTTCCTTTACCTCAACACTTTCAACGATTGCACCCTCGGGCCCTTCTTGGCAGAACTCCAACAGTGAATCTAGTGCAAAATCGTCGCCCTCGCCCTCGATATAAACAGAACCATCTTTTAAATTGACAACAAAGCCCCTAACACCCACTTGATCTGCAACCGCCTTGGCTGTCAATCTAAAAAAGACTCCCTGTACTTTACCTCTTATTGAAATATTCAAATGTTTCATCTGTAACTTATTTTTTCTTCCATCGGTCAGATGGAATTTACCATGACTATAGTGTTGTTATTAAAGTCATGAACGGTTCAATAAGAGCAAAAGTACAGAAGTTTGGGGAATTAAATACTACGCTAAACGTTTTACCTTAACATCTTCATTGAGGCGCATGTGTTCCATCCCTTCCAACAACACAATCCCAGGTTTTTTACCCACTTCGAGTGACCCAAATTCATCCTCAATGTTCAACGCGATAGCACCATTGATTGTGGCCCATTGAATGGTCTGCAAGAAGTCGAGATCCTCAAAGTGCGCATGCAACACTTTTAGCTCCTCCAAAATGGACAATGTATCGTTTGAAGCTAAACTGTCTGTTCCGATGACTAAACGCTGTCCGGCATTCATAAAATTCTGAACCTTTGGTAATGTTCCCTCAATATAAAGGTTGGCCTTTGGACAGAGACACCACATCACATCACGGTCCATACGTTCTACAAAATCCAAATCTTTAAGAGAGGTATAGGTGTTATGAACCAACAATAATTTATTTGGATAAGGCAAATAAGGAAGATAAGACTGAATCGAATTTCTTGCCTGCGCCTTAATCGCATCAGCATTTTTCCCTATACTTTTATAAAAGTCCAAGAACTCACCCATTTTATAACGGAACAGTTTATTCTCCTCTTCACTTTCTTGATTGTGAATACTGATAATATTTGTTTCCGAAACCATCTTCTTGAACTTTTTGAAAAGTACCTTCGAACACGAGTATGGGGCATGTGGCGTAATCGATACATGGCCATTCCTAAACTCCTGGGTCAATGATTTAGCCTCCTTTAATTTAAAGTCCGCTTCATCAGGTTCAATTCCAAGCACCTCCACAAACGTGTGATACAGGATCTGAGAATCTTCCTTTAATTTTGATGAATTATCAGTGTTGGCGTGATCTCCGACTGCGACAATACCATTTTCGTACATCTCTCTATCGGCTTTAGCCATCGCATCGTCGATTTTCTTCATCGATGCCGATCGCGTAGTCATCACCTTACTCAGAAAGCTTGGAAGTCCTGTCCCTTTAGGAACAATACCTTTCATATGCGACAATTCAATGTGGCAATGTGAATTGATAAAACCTGGAATTATCACTCCTTCATATTTCTCAACCTTAACTTTATCTGCAGGTGTAAATGAAGTTGGGTCATAGATACCTTGAATTACTCCCTCCTCATCTACCGAAACAATACCGTCTTTTATCGGCATTGAAGTAATCGGTAGAATATAATTAGCGCTTAAATATTTTAACATTTTATCTCCTCACTATCAATTTAGTAACTAAAATTTTTTGACCTGTATAAATACATACCTCTAGTAGAAAAATTCATGCCAAGGTACCTAAAAAGAACAATATATACCAAAAACAACAATTTCCATAAATTTTTAACCAAAAGGAAATAATATCATAAATCCGCACTTTTCCATTTGTCATAAATTACTTCTTTATACTTCATTTCAATTTTAAATTTATATATTCGCAACGTCGAATAGGGGTGCCTTGTTTTGTCAGGAACACAAATAAAGGCTGAGATTATACCCAACAGATTAAATTCTGTGCACCTGATCCAGATAATGCTGGCGTAGGGAGAGGTTAGTTAAATAGTGCGGTCATAGTAACCCCTTGCTATGATTTGTTTAACTCAAACAAAATACATTACCATGATCAAATTTTTGATTTGTAGCTCCTTAGCTACTATTTCAAGCCAAATTGCCATTGCGCAACAAAATCTGACAATTAGAACTATAGACAAGAGCAATCAAAATCCCTTACAGAATGTCTCGGTGTCCATAGATGGACAGGCACCCATCACTGGCCAATCGGACAAAAATGGACTGATTAAACTATATCGTATCAATGCAGGTAAGCACCAGATCCAGGTATCATCACTTGGCTATAAGACATGGAGTCGAAATGTGGATGTTAAAGACAATTTGGAGCTTACGGTAGCATTAGAACCAAGTACTATTCAAATGGAAGAGGTGCTTGTTCAATCTACCCGTGCCAAAAGAAATGCTCCTACAACCTTTAAAAACATCTCCAAAGAAGAAATAACGCGTAACAACCTCGGCCAGGATATCCCATTCCTTTTAAATCAGACTCCATCCGTGCAGGTCAATTCCGATGCCGGTGCAGGCATTGGTTATACCGGAATGACAATCAGGGGATCGGATAATCAACGAATCAACGTAACATTAAATGGAATCCCTTTAAATGATGCGGAGAGTATGGGTTCATTTTTTGTAAACCTTCCCGACTTTGCCTCTTCTACCGAGAGCATCCAAGTTCAGCGCGGTATTGGGACTTCGACGAATGGTGCCGGATCATTTGGAGCCTCATTAAATATTCAGTCCAATACGTTAGTCGAAACCCCTTACGCAGAACTCAACAATTCATTTGGCTCTTACAATACCTGGAAAAATACAGTCAAGGTAGGTACCGGACTAATCAACGACAAATTTGCCTTCAATGCTAGATTATCCCGTATCAGCAGCGACGGTTATATCGAGAGAGGTAGTTCAGACTTACAGTCTTTCTATGTGGACGGAGGCTATTATGGCAAAAAACATATTTTAAAAGGGATTGTATTCTGGGGAAAAGAAAAGACATATCAAGCCTGGAATGGCGTTCCTGAACCATTGATTACTGGCGATCGATCGCGCATGGATGACTATGCAGATAATGCACTCGAAATCTCGGGCGCAGAGAAGGATCGTTTCATGAACGCAGGCCGGAATTATAATCTATATACGTATCAGAATCAAACAGATAATTATACGCAGAAACATCATCAACTTCATTATACCAATATCCTGAACGACAAATTGACACTCAATACAGCCCTACACTATACAAGAGGTTATGGTTACTATGAAGAAATGAGACCGGGAGATAAACTAAGTAAATACGGTTTGCCTAACGTCATCATTGGTAAAGATACCATACAAAAAACAGATCTCGTCCGTAGGAGATGGCTTGATAATTATTTTTATGGCATGACCTATGCCCTAAATTACAGACCGAATGATCAGCTTGAAATTACTTGGGGTGGAGCTTATAATCAATACAAAGGAAAACATTATGGCCAGGTGATTTGGGCACAATATGCATCAACCGGTTTTCTCGACGACAAATATTACTTCGGGAAATCACAAAAAAATGATTTCAGTAATTTCTTAAAGGTCGATTACAAACTAGACAAGTGGATATTAATGGCCGATATTCAATATCGGAATGTAGATTACCACATGTATGGTGATGACGATAAGGTAAAAAATTATAATTATCATCCTAAGTTTAATTTCTTGAATCCTAAAGCTGGGGCAACATATTTGCTAAATGACCATTCAAATGTATACGCTTCTTATGCCTTTGCACAAAAAGAACCTGTTCGCAAGGATTTTATAGAGAAAAATAGCGCCTTACCAGACCCTAGCCCAGAGAAAATGCAGGACATCGAATTTGGCTATCGCTTTACAAATGAAAAATTCAACATCGGATTGAATGGATATGGTATGTTTTACAAAGATCAATTGATCCCAACAGGCGAAATCAGTGATACGGGCTCTCCAATTCGACAAAATGTCAAAGATAGCTATAGAATGGGGCTTGAATTCGATGGATCATGGAACATCAGCAAACAGTTCAACTGGAAAGCAACAGCTAGTTTCAGCCAAAATAAAATTAAAGATTTTGAAGAGGTTATAGGTAATACAAGGATATTTTATTCAAAAACAGACATTGCTTTATCTCCGGGAACGATTTTGTCAAGTAATTTTTCTTATAGTCCGATAACATCACTTACATTCTCTCTTCTATCCAAATTTGTAGGAAGACAATATCTAGATAATTCATCTGCGAAAGAGAGGAGCATTTCCTCTTATTTTGTCAACAATCTGTTAGCAAACTATAGCTTTACAGCTTTAGGTATCAAAAACATCAGTGCAACTTTACAGGTCAACAACATACTCAACGAGAAGTACGAAGCCAATGGCTACACCTTTGGCTGGATGGAAGGTGATACCCGAAAATATTATAATTTCTATTTCCCTCAGGCACCAACAAATTTCCTATTGGGCTTGAATTTCAAATTTTAGAAACAATTTATTTAAATAAAAAAACGTCTCTTTTTTCCTGAGGAAGCAAGAGACGTTTTTCATTTAATATGGCGGATAAATTGCACATTACATCGTGTTTAACAATCGGAATTTTTACCTTTGGTTTTATACTTTTCATTATGCGCGCAGTTATACAACGAGTGAAAAACGCCTCTTGTACGGTAGATAATCAGATTACAGGCCAGATCCAGAAGGGTTTAATGATTTTATTAGGAGTTGAAGAAGCAGACACAACAGAAGATCTGAAATGGTTAGGACAGAAATTCATCAACTTACGCATCTTCGAGGATGAACAGGGCCTGATGAATAAATCGATACAGGATATAGACGGAAATATCTTACTCATCTCACAATTCACCCTCTTTGCTCAAACAAAAAAAGGAAACAGACCTTCTTTTATCAGAGCAGCAAAACCGGATAAAGCCAAACCAATGTATGAAGAGATGGCTTTATTGTTAAGTCAATTGCTCCAAAAAGAGGTTCAACTTGGCATATTCGGAGCAGACATGAAAATCGACCTATTGAATGATGGCCCAGTTACCATCGTAATGGATACAAAAGATAAGGACAACTTTTAATTTTTTATTGAACAAGATGACAATTAAAGAAGCACAAGAAGTTATTGACAAGTGGATCAATAGTACCGGAGTACGTTATTTCAACGAACTGACAAACACCGCCATACTCATGGAAGAAGTCGGTGAGGTTGCCCGAATAATGGCTCGGCAATACGGAGAGCAATCTTTCAAAAAATCAGACAAAGAAGTCAATTTAGCAGATGAAATGGCCGATGTATTATTCGTTTTGATATGTCTTGCCAATCAAACGGGAATTGATCTAACAGAAGCTCTGGAACAAAATCTTCAAAAGAAATCAATTCGCGATGCCGACCGCCATAAAAACAACGAAAAACTTAAATAATTGGAGATCGTATTGTTTGTACAACTCTTTGTGATAATATTTAAAGTTTAAATCGAATACGATGTATAAATTCATAACCTATTCGCTCATAGCGAGCATATGCCTTGCCTCTTGTGCGACGAAACAACAGCTAAATTCTAAGGTCGAGCAGGCCAGTACTTTTAATAAGGCTGCCGTAGTCACAGCGCATCCTTTGGCTTCAGAAGTGGGCGTAAAGATTTTAAAACAAGGTGGGAATGCAATAGATGCTGCAGTTGCCGTCCAATTTGCTCTTGCAGTTGTTTATCCAAATGCAGGAAATATTGGTGGTGGCGGCTTTATGCTCTACCGCGATCATCGGGGTAATTTAGATGCCTTAGATTTTCGTGAGAAAGCCCCTCTAAAAGCATCCCGGGATATGTATCTCGATGCCCAAGGTAATGTTATTCCTGAGTTGAGTCTTTACAGTCAATTGGCCTCAGGCATCCCTGGGTCTGTTGCCGGTATGTGGGAAGCACACAAAAAGTATGGCAAGTTGCAATGGAAGGATCTCGTACTCCCGGCAATACAGCTCGCCAGAACAGGTTTTAAAATCAGTCAACGACAAGCCAATGAGTTTGAAAGCCATAAAGATCGTTTTGTCAAGCTGAATCCCTCTGGTGCTGCAATTATCAAAACCACAGCTTGGAAAACCGGTGACCTATTTATACAGGAGGAACTCGCGAAAACGCTGGAAAGAATCGCAATAGAAGGGCGAGACGGCTTCTATAAAGGTAAAACGGCCGACTTAATTGTTGCCGAAATGGACAAAGGGAAAGGCATTATCAATCATCAAGATCTACTGGATTATCAGGCACTTTGGCGTACCCCAATTTCCACAAATTACAGGGGGCACAAAGTTATTTCCATGCCGCCGCCTTCGAGTGGGGGAACATCTCTTTTGGCCCTGCTCAAATCAGTCGAACAGTTTCCACTTCAACGCTGGGGCTTTCAAACCGATTCAACCATTCGTGTCATGGTCGAAGCTGAACGTTATGTATATGCCAATCGGGCCAAATATTTAGGAGATCCTGATTTTATTAGGGTACCTGTCCAACAGCTTATTGACTCCAGCTCAAATGCACATAAACTCAATTCATTCAATTTCCGTAAAGCGACATTAAGCAAAGATGTCAATGCAGATGTCATTCCTGGCTATGAAAGTGAACAAACGACACATTTCAATATCGTAGACGAGCAAGGGAATGCAGTATCCATTACAACAACACTCAATGATTCTTATGGCTCGGGAGTATTTGTGGCCGGCGCAGGTTTTCTCCTAAACAATGAAATGGATGATTTCTCTGTGAAGACCGGTGTCCCAAACATGTATGGGCTTACAGGGGAAAAAGCGAACGAGATTCAGCCCGGCAAAAGAATGCTCAGCTCAATGACACCCACTATTGTAGAAAAAGATGGCAAACTATTCATGGTTGTGGGAACCCCCGGGGGATCAACCATCATTACCTCTGTTTTTCAGACTATCCTCAACGTTATTGACTTCCGACAAAATGCACAATCGGCAGTGAGCCTGCCAAGATTTCATCATCAATGGCTTCCTGATCGCATTGATGTCGAAAATAACGCTATCAATGCCAATTTACGTGACCAATTGACAAAAGATGGCTATACGATAAATCCGAGAGGGGCAATCGGCCGTGTGGAGAATATACTTGTCTTACCAAATGGTAAATTACAGACAGGAGCCGATCCACGTGGAGACGATACAGCGAAAGGTTATTAGATTAAAAATGATTAAACTATTAATTATTCACCTCGAGAGTACGATCATTATTACGAGAAATATAGAAGGCGTCATTAAGTACAAGGCATAAAAAAAAACCTGTTATCTAAGATAACAGGTTTTTTTTTATAAGGATGAATCTTACATCATTCCACCCATACCGCCACCCATTGGAGGAGCACCAGCACCTACAGGGTTTTCTTCAGCTTCGTCAGCTAATACACACTCGGTAGTCAATAACATTGAAGCAACTGAAGCTGCATTTTCCAATGCTACACGAGATACTTTAGTTGGATCGATTACACCAGCAGCGATTAAGTTTTCGTAACGGTCTGTACGTGCGTTGTAACCGAAATCTGCAGTTCCTTCTTTCACTTTTTGAACGATTACCGCACCTTCGATACCAGCGTTATTACAGATCTGACGTAATGGTTCTTCGATAGCGCGTTTAATAATGTCAATACCGATTTGCTCATCTTCGTTATCACCTTTAAGGTTTACCAAAGCTTCAGTTGAGCGAATGAATGCAACACCACCACCAGCAATAATACCTTCTTCAACAGCTGCACGAGTTGCATGTAAAGCATCATCAACACGGTCTTTTTTCTCTTTCATTTCAACCTCAGTAGTTGCACCTACATATAATACAGCTACACCACCTGACAATTTTGCCAAACGTTCTTGTAGTTTTTCGCGATCGTAATCAGAAGTTGTTGTTTCGATCTGTGAACGGATTTGAGCAACGCGTGCTTTGATATCCTCTACATTACCAGAACCATTGATAATAGTTGTGTTATCTTTGTCAACTTGAACTTTTTCAGCTTGACCCAAGTAAGATAATTCAGCATTCTCTAATTTGAAACCTCTTTCTTCAGAGATAACAGTACCGCCAGTTAAAATAGCGATATCTTCTAACATTGCTTTACGACGGTCACCGAAACCTGGAGCTTTAACAGCAGCAACTTTCAATGAACCACGGATTTTATTAACAACTAATGTCGCCAATGCCTCACCATCTAAATCTTCAGCGATGATCAATAATGGTTTGCCAGTTTGAACTTGTTTCTCCAAGATAGGCAACAATTCTTTCATATTGCTGATTTTCTTGTCGTAGATCAAGATGTATGGGTTATCTAATTCTGCTTCCATTTTGTCAGAATTTGTCACAAAATATGGAGACAAATAACCACGGTCAAATTGCATACCTTCTACAGTTTTTACTTCTGTTTCAGTACCTTTTGCCTCTTCAACAGTGATAACACCATCGTTACCTACTTTTTCCATTGCCTGAGCAATCAAAGCACCAATTACTTCGTCGTTGTTCGCTGAAATAGTAGCAACTTGTTTAATTTTATTATTGTCTTGACCAACTTCTTGAGACTGAGATTTCAAGTTAGCAACCACAGTTGCAACAGCTTTGTCAATACCACGTTTTAGATCCATTGGATTAGCTCCTGCAGCCACAGATTTGATACCTGGAGCAACAATTGCTTGTGCTAATACAGTAGCAGTTGTAGTACCGTCACCAGCTTGATCAGCCGTTTTGGAAGCTACTTCTTTTACCATTTGTGCACCCATATTTTCTAAAGCGTCTTTCAATTCGATTTCTTTCGCTACCGAAACACCATCTTTAGTAATTACTGGAGCACCAAATTTTTTCTCAATAATTACGTTACGTCCTTTAGGACCCAATGTTACTTTAACTGCATTCGCTAAAGTATCTACACCTTTTTTAAGGGCCTCGCGAGCCTCAACGTTATATTTTACTTGTTTTGCCATTTTTTTATGAGTATTTAGTATTTCCAAGAAGCATCATCAGACGTTAGTATTGAACTGTAAATAAATTCTATCTTTAATACGTCTATTTTTAAAGCTTCATTAAAATAACCTATTGAATTCTTAATTGAGCCAGTAAGCTCTTTTTAAATAACCTCTTCTTATTAATTAGATAACCGCGTAAATATCAGACTCACGCATTATTAAGTACTCTTTTCCTTCGTAAGTAATTTCAGTACCTGCGTATTTTCCGTATAATACTTTGTCACCAACTTTCACAGTTAACGGTTCGTCAACTTTACCTGTACCTACAGCAACTACTGTACCTTGAGATGGTTTTTCTTTTGCTGTATCGGGGATATACAACCCTGAAGCTGTTTTTTCTTCTGCTGGAGCAGCTTCTACTACTACTCTGTCTCCGATAGGTTTGATACTTAATGCCATAATTAATTTACTTTTTATCTGTTATTGAATTTATTTTTATGTTATAATCGTTATAAACCCATCATCTTTTATGCCAATTGTAAATAAAGCAGCTTATAAGACAATTTTTCACAGAAAAGTTAATATCTACATCGACAAAAATTCATTTTGCTGTCACACTGTCATTCCAAATCTGCCAGTCTTACTTTGTCGACCGACATGCTAATAAATTTAATAGCGAAGGCCTGCCATAAACAAAATATCCAACATAAAAAAGCCCCGCCTGTGAAACAAACGGGGCTCATAATTCTTTATTGATAACTATTTCTTAGCTTCTTCTGCCGGTTTTGTTGCCGGTGTAGTCACTGGGGCCTTTTCTTGCGATTGAGCCGGAGCAGCTTGCCCTTGTCCCGCAGGAGTACCAGCAGGTTGTTGTCCAGTACCCAAATTCAATGGACCTTGTTGTTTAGGCGCTTCAATTTGACCGCCCAATCCACCTTTAGATGTACTTGGTGATGTGCCAATAATATTTACACCTAAGCTAAACACCATAATGGCAATAACCATGATCCAAGTACCTTTTTCCAAAAAGTCACCTGTACGTTTTACTCCCATAAGATTCGTTCCACCTGAAAAACCAGATGACAAACCACCTCCTTTTGGATTTTGGATTAAAACCAAAAACGCTAAAATAATACTAGCTAATATGATTAGACCGATTAATAATCCTTGCATCTCTTTATGTTATTAATTTAATTTCTTTTCTAATTCTGTTATGCGTGCCGCAAAGTAAGCATTTTTTTCTGGATATTTCAAAACTAATTTTTTGTAAACCTCTATTGCTTTTGGATATAAGCCTTGTTCCACATAGATCTTTGCGAGCGTTTCGGTAACAAGTGTATGTTGATCTTCCGAACTTTTCCTAGCTTTATTCTCCAAGTCTAATTTTTCCGCTTGTAAAGGCTGAATCATAGGCTCTTCACGAATAAACTTTTCGATCACCTCATCAGTTTTACGCGGTATTTGAAAAGAGATTGTCGTTTTAACCTCATCACTCAACTTTGCTTCAGGCGATTGTAAATGAAAAATATTCTCCCGGATCTGTTGATCGAGTAGCTGAGTATCTAGTTTCTCATGAATTTTAGCAATATCGTCATTGGAGGGCTTCATTGGCCCTAATGGGGATTTAACATAGGGCTGATAGGTATCAGCATATTCTAATCTCGTCTTATGCAACCACCATAAGAAACTGTATGGCATGGTATCATCATCATAGACCGAAATACGTTCTTGACCTTCGTTCTTTGCATCGATAACAGACTCCTCTGGGGTAGATATTACAACTGATGATCCCTCTGAATCGACAATAACATCCTGTTGCTGATCGTTTGACCGAAAATAATCTTTTGCAACCCCCGCTTGGATTAAACGATCCAATTCATCAACCTCTACTTTAGTTAAAACTGGCTCAGCCGCCATTTCTTCTTCATCTACAACTTCTACAAATCCACTATCGCCGCTAAGTTCCTCTCCCCCTAGAAGTTCATCCGATTGTATTACTGGCAAAGAAGCTACCGCTGATTTACTATGCATAAATTCATACAGCCAACTGGGAGAAGAAGCATAAAGTAATGTAGTCGATAAATTCTGAACAACATGATGCTTTCCAAAAACTTTACGCTCATAGACGAATCGTAAGCTCTGGGCATAAGGGTATTTTTCAATCAAGGCCAAAATGATGTCTTCTTCGACAGCATCTGGATGGTTAATTGCTTGAAAAAAAAGCTCGTTATTGGGTAATGTTAGATTAAGATTCATCTTATAAATAGAATTACCAATTAGCAAACGCTTTATTGTAAATATCCTCAGTTAACATTTGAATGATTTCTTTACCCAAAGTCTCTTCTTGTGAACTCTGAAGATTTCCTGCAAACTCCTTAAACCGAGTAAAAGGTTGTTCAAAATCATCCTTTGGATTAATTTTATTATGGTAAGCAACCTTAATCGTAATAGTCAATCTATTCATAGCTGCGCGATCTGTACCGGCTTCAACAGCAGCAGGGCTTATCGTATACTCTGTAATAAACCCCTCAAACGTAGCGTCACCGTCTTGATTCACCTGACTCAATCGAGATTGATTACGGATACGCTCTTTGAGTGCCTCCGTAAAATTCTGACTTAATGTCGGATAAACCAAAGGAGCTATATTTTCGAAATATTGAATATTGACTGTTTTCATTCCCTCAGGAATGGACCCACCCGTAAATCCATATTTTACCCCACAACTATTCATTATAAACAAAAAGATTGTCGTGAGAGAAGTATATAAAATTTTTTTTGACAACATCTGTAAACCTTAATCTAAATTTAAGTCTTTAATTTTTCTATACAAAGTTCTTTCAGAAATCCCCAGCTCTTGCGCAGCAGCCTTACGCTTACCACGATGCTTTTTCAATGCTTTCTTGATCAGATCAGATTCTTTATCAACAAGCGATAACGATTCCTCGACTTCTTGGGCATCCTGCAGATATTCATCTTGTGAAACAGGGCTTTTCAATACATTTGCAGTATTTGCCGGCGAATGTATGGTTAAAGTTGGTGTTGTATTATAGTTTTCTGGTTCTGATTTCAATTGTGGTTCGATCTCCTGATATAATTGATTAATGTAAGGAGAATTTTGATCAAATGTACTGGAATCGACTCCTTTCTGAATCAATTCAACTACCAGTTTCTTCAGATCAACCATATCCTTCTTCATATCAAATAGGACTTTATACAGCAAATCTCTTTCTGAAAAATCCTCTTTTCCACCATTGTTTGAAGGAACTACCGCCGGTAAACTCGTTCGGGATTCATTGGGTAAATAATTCTGAAGTGTATATGCATCCACAACACGTTCTTTCTCCAAAACCGCAATTTGTTCCGCAACATTTTTCAGCTGACGCACGTTTCCTGGCCAGCTATAGTTGCGCAGCATATTCTGAGCATCCTCTGTCAATTGAACTCCAGGTGTACGGTACTTTTCAGAAAAGTCCACAATAAACTTACGAAATAATAAGTTGATATCTTCAGGCCGTTCACGCAATGATGGCACACGCAATGGCACAGTATTTAAACGATAATAAAGATCTTCGCGAAATTTACCTTTTTGTACGGCTTCAAAAACATTCACATTTGTTGCGGCAACCACACGTACATTTGTTTTCTGCACCTTGGATGATCCCACCCTTATGTACTCACCGGACTCCAACACACGTAACAACCTCGCTTGCGTACCCAAAGGTAGCTCACCGACTTCATCTAAAAAGATTGTTCCGCCATCAACGACCTCAAAATAGCCTTTTCTGGCTTCATGAGCACCAGTAAAAGAGCCCTTCTCATGACCAAACAACTCAGAGTCAATGGTTCCTTCCGGTATCGCTCCACAGTTGACAGCTATAAAAGGGCCATGCTTACGTGAGCTCAATTGATGGATAATATGCGAAAAAACCTCTTTACCACTTCCACTTTCACCTTGTATTAATACAGAAATATCGGTGGGCGCCACTTGTCGTGCGATATCGATAGCACGATTCAACAACGGCGAATTACCGATAATTCCAAATCTATTCTTTATATCTTGGTTATCCATAAATTTCCAGTTGGAAATACAACAATCTAAGTTCTCTTAATCAACAATTTTCCCTAAAAGGGTCGCAGAAGTACATGATTCAACAAGTACATTCACATAATCACCTTGCTTAAATCGAGGATCTATTGGGAAGACCACCAATGCATTTTGGTCATTACGGCCACAGAAATCGAACTCAGATCTTTTCGAAAATCCTTCAATAAGTACTTTACATACCTTTCCAACAAAATGTTGATAACGATATAAGCTATGATCACGTTGTTTATTGATCACTTCTGTTAAACGACGTTTTTTCACTTCCTCCGGAATATCGTCTGCATATCTTTTCGCAGCCAAAGTACCTGGCCTTTCCGAATAAGCAAACATATAGGCGAAATCGTACTTAACATAATCCATCATAGACAATGTTTCCTGATGCTCCTCTTCTGTTTCAGTACAGAAGCCTGTAATAACATCTGTGGAAATAGCACAATCCGGTATAATACGACGAATGGCATCTACTCGCTCCATATACCACTCACGATCATAGGTACGGTTCATCAATTCCAATACTCTAGAGTTCCCTGATTGAACTGGCAAGTGGATATAATTACAGATGTTTTCATGCGAAGCTATCGCATATAAAACTTCATCTGTAATATCTTTGGGATGGGAAGTAGAAAAGCGAATACGTAAAAGCGGACT
This sequence comes from Sphingobacterium sp. UGAL515B_05, assembly GCF_033097525.1. Classification (NCBI taxonomy): domain Bacteria; kingdom Pseudomonadati; phylum Bacteroidota; class Sphingobacteriia; order Sphingobacteriales; family Sphingobacteriaceae; genus Sphingobacterium; species Sphingobacterium sp. UGAL515B_05. Next base: position 1,368,241 of record NZ_CP109907.1, read on the forward strand.
GATTTCAGCAACCATTGTAAGCAAGTTAGCAAATGTGATCGTTTCACCCGGTTCCTCCCCTTCAACTACTGGAACAGTATATTTATAAGAATCCACATTTTGTCCCAACAACGTAACCTCCTTATAGCCTGCATTAAAAAGATCTTGGGCCTCCTTCACGATAGATTGTGGGTCACGACTACGTTCACGACCACGTGTAAAAGGAACAACACAGAAAGAACACATATTATCGCAACCACGCATAATTGAAATAAAAGCTGTTACACCGTTTGAATTCAAACGGACAGGATTAATATCAGCATACGTTTCCTCTCTAGATAATAAAACGTTTACAGCTTTAGCGCCATCGTCAACCTTATCAATCAAATTTGGTAGATCGCGATAAGCATCTGGCCCTACAACAACATCAACCAATTTTTCCTCCTCTAAGAATTTCGATTTTAAACGCTCAGCCATACAACCTAACACACCTACAATCATTCCGGGATTTTTTGCTTTAGCAGCTTCAAATTCCTTTAGACGGTTACGCACTCGCTGCTCTGCATTTTCGCGGATTGAACAGGTATTAATAAAAACGACATCAGCTTCCTGATAATTCTTGGTTGTTTCAAATCCCTTATCCAACAAAATAGAAGCAACAATCTCACTATCCGAAAAATTCATCTGGCAACCGTAACTTTCAATATACAATTTACGTCCATTACTTAACGTCGGATCCTGTTCTAATAATAATGCCTCACCCTGACGAGATTCGTCGTGTTCTTTAGTGGTATGTGTTAAATCTAGCATAGCTCGATATTCAATAGAATATAATTTTTATTATTTTCAATGGCGTAACCAAAGCAATGACCAATCTTTTGTTGATCTAATTTTATGCTCTTAGTTATTTCAAAGACTACAAAGTTAGAAATTTAAATCCATAAAATGACAGTTTGTCAGACAGAAATATGGTTTATCCTTTGTCAAATTTTAGGAGTAAATGGATAACTCGAAGAATTCTAATCTCAGGCATTCAAAAAAAAAGCGCTGAGTTTATCAACGCTTTTTCTATGATTTATAATCAAAAAAATAGATTCCGAAAGACCATAGTCCCGAAAAGCTATTTATTGACCTACTTGTTGTTTTGCTTCTTTCTTCATTTGATCACCAGCTACAATCACAATTTCGACACGACGATTTTGTGCACGTCCCGCTTCAGTATCATTGCTTGCAATTGGTTCAGAGAAATTTCTACCTTCTGTTCTGATACGCGATGACGCTAAACCTTTAGATACGGCAAATGCGCGTACCGAATTCGCACGATCCAAAGATACTTTTTCATTTGCAGCAAGTGTACCTACATTATCTGTATGTCCGATAACCAAGATTTCAGTCCCCTGTTCTTTATTCAAAGTAGTTACTAAATTCGCAATATTATCCTTAGCCGATGCTTTTAAGTCTGATTTATTAAAATCAAATAAAATACCTGAATCAAACTTAACCACGATACCTTCTGCAGATTGCGTAACCTCCGCTCCTTCAACAGTTTTAGAAATCTCAGCAGCTTGCTTATCCATTTTTTTTCCAATCAATACACCCGCAGCACCACCGATCGCAGCACCAGCCAACGTACCGATAGCCGTATTACCAGCTTTACCGCCGATCAACGCACCCAATGCACCACCGGCAACACCACCGATTACTCCACCCTTAGTTGTATTGTTCGTATTTTGGATGGTAGAACAACTTCCAAATAACATAGCTGAGGTTGCAACAGTCAAACCAAATACAGCCAATTTTCTATTCATTTTCATATGTATGCTATCTAAGACTTTTAATATTCAAACTAAATACCGTTCTATTAAAATCAAACAAAGTGCCAAAAGATATTTTTCTCAACTTTTTTGTTACGAAACAGAAAAAAAGGTAAGTGAAACTTCCCAAATGCAGCCAATGCGCTACAAACTTTGCTGTCTTTGTTTACAACAAGCTAACAGCTACAGAAACAAATTGTTTTATTTCTCCTGCGTCTTTACTTCAATATCCGGCAATAGCGAACCCTTTGGCCTCCCTTTAGCATTAAAATCTTCCATCGACTGTTGTACATAATGCATCAGATCATATTGCCCCCAATGTTCAGCAAGATCAAAAGATGGACGATAACGTATCATAAAAGCATCCAATTCCGTACTGTCCAGTTTCGTCAGATTTTTAACAGCTTCACGAGAAAAAATACGATCAACTTGCAGCTCCTCTTTTTCTCGGTCCATAAACCGTCCAAAACGCTTCGCATTCTTTGCTTCCCGTCCAAAAAGATTATACAATGCAGTTGCCGGACTACCTAGGTAAGTTCCAAACTTATTTTTACCTCCATTATAAACACCCTTTTTCGAGTAATTATTCATGGCATCATTTAACTCAGCTTCCTTCGTCTTCCGCTCAACAATGACTGTCTCCAAACGTATCCCCTCCTGCAATTCCACATAAAACTCGTTTAGGTTTGTCAACACAGTTTTAACAGGCGAATACCCAACTTTGGTAAAAGACAGGGAATCCCCGACCGATGCATCAATTGTAAAAACACCAAAAGAATTGGTTAATGTCGACCTGTGCGTACGCATATTAAGTACCACAGCATCCCCAATCCGATTTCCGTTCCCCTTTTGCAATACCATCCCCGAAACCTTCTGCTGTTGTTGTGCAGTCGCGCCGAAACCGGTAAATAACAGCAAAAAAAGCCCTAGTATATGTATTTGTAATATTTTCATCCTATTATTTCACTTCAATTATCCCAATTGCTTTACATTGATTACAGTTCACAGCCATTAATTGGGCCCACAGTACAACTTTTAAAGATAACATGTGCACTTATTTTTAATCTTATGATTCGCTTTATACACGTTACCTATTTGCTAAAAATAATAATAGTTTGACACTTGTACTGTTAAAAAAGTTTAAATATTCTTAAGTCCGCTATTTGTATGGATAAAAAACAAAATTAGCACCTTCCGCAACGACAACAAACAAACACATAAAGTCTTTGGCTGGTTTATAGTTTTGAATAAAAGACGATTTACGATCCTCCTGTACTATATTCATCTCTACAAACTCCTCCAATGTAGAAGCATTAATTGTCCATTTTGTATTCAGTTCCTTGCGATCCAATATCACCTCCCCCACAGATACCTCATGTTGATGAGCTACAAAAATGGGATATTCGGAATAGCCTTCTTCGACAATCTCTAATGCTACTTCGCGAATTGATTCACTATAAAAATCGAGATCTACCTGCAGACTCTTCAATGGACTTTGCGCTGTAGACGTCGTATTTTCTTCTCTTGCAGATCCCGCAAATAAATCTTCTAATTCCATAATGTATACGATTACTTTTTTAATTCCAATAAAACGACATTCTCAACGTGTTGTGTATGTGGAAACATATCTACCGGTTTGATACGTTTTACTTCGTACTTCTCCGCCAATAACACAAGATCTCTCGCTTGTGTTGCCGCATTACAGCTAACGTAGACAATACGAGGTGATTCCATTTCCAACAAACGCGCCACAACATCTGCATGCATTCCTGCACGTGGAGGATCTGTAATTACAACATCTGGCTTACCGTGCTCAGCAATAAACGAAGGAGTCAATACATCCTTCATGTCACCAGCGTAGAACTTTGTGTTCGTAATATCATTGATTGACGAATTGACTATTGCATCCTCAATAGCCGTTGGAACATACTCTACCCCAACAACTTCTTTTGCATTCTTGGCCACAAAATTCGCTATCGTACCGGCACCAGTATACAAATCATATACCAATTCATCTCCCTTCAGATCAGCAAAATCACGGGTGATTTTATACAACTCATACGCCTGTGCAGAATTCGTTTGATAGAAAGATTTTGGCCCGACTTTATAGCGCAAGCCTTCCATCTCTTCGTAAATAAAATCACGGCCAGCATATACGTGAATATCTTGATCGAAGATCGTATCATTGCGTTTCTGATTTACGATATACAATAAGGAAGCGACTTGAGGAAATTTCTCTTTCACAAAATCCATCAGTGCCTCTATTTGCCCATCCTCCGGATAAGCAAAAACAACGATCACCATCATTTCTCCAGTAGAAGAAATACGAATTATCAAATTACGCAACACGCCCGTGTGTTCACGCAAATCGTAGAAAGTCATACCTTGACTAAGTGCAAAATCACGAATAGCATTGCGCACCTCATTCGAAGGATCTTCCTGAAGAAAGCAATGATCAATATCCAGGATTTTATCAAAACGCCCCGGTACGTGAAAGCCCAACGCATTCATTTCCAATTTGGATGCATCTTCATCCACAGAAGTCAACCATTTTTTGTTGGAAAAAGTATATTCTAATTTATTCCTGTAGTATTCAGTTTGCGCCGAACCCAAGATACTTTCCATCGTGGAAGTATCTACTTTCCCTATACGCGACAAGGCATTATCGACAGATTGTTGTTTAAATTTTAATTGGGCATCATATGTCATATGCTGCCACTTACATCCACCACACACACCAAAATGCTCGCAAAATGGATCTACCCGATAAGATGATGCCTCTTTTAAACTAGTCACACGAGCTTCAGCAAAATTCTTTTTCTTGCGCATAAGCTCCACGTCGACAACATCACCCGGAACAGCTTTTTCTACAAACAAAACCAAATCTTTGGTTTTTCCAACACCTCTACCCTCTTCGGCAATATCAATGATGGCAATATCTTTCAAGAACTTTTTCTCTTGCGGAATTCTTCTACTCATAGGCTGCAAAAATACAATTTTTATAATGATTTTTCATCTGCATAAATTATTTACACGCGTTGATTATCACAACTATAAATAAGCCAGCTACACTCCTTTTTGTTAATGATGACAAGCGGGACCAAGATTATCCAAAGCAGACAAAGCCCAGCAATTGATCCGATCAACATAAAACTACTTTCTGGAAACAACTCAATAGGAGAACAGTCAGTGCACTTCAAACTTGACTTATGTAAGGCTCAGAAATAAAACAGAGAAGGAACTGAATACGTTATTGAACCGTTGCCTGAACAAGATAGGGAAGGATTTCCTTTTGAAAGGAAATAAAATTTTTACGCACGTCGGCATCTGAGACAGCCGTAAATGCAAAAGAAAACACGATACTTTTACTGGATTTGATCAGAAAGGTTAGTTTTTCTTCACTAATTGCTTCATTAATTTTCTCATTCTGAATGAATGTACTTAGGAGCAAAAATTCCAAATCCTCAGAAAGTGTTTTTAGGTATTCTTGTGCGTTGGCAGACTCACGAATAAATTCCCATCCGATCAACTCATTGCACGCCGTATACGTCAATCGGCTTACACGCAAAATAGTCGACGCCAAAAAGGAAGCCATATCATCTTCATATTTGGTCGTTTTCAAAATATCCTGCAAACTTGCACGAAGATAGTCCATCAAAATGGCATGCAAAATCATCTCTTTACTTTCAAAATACTTGTACACAGTTGCTTTCGCTATTCTGGCTTTTTTTGCCAATGTATTCACACTGGTTTTATGATAACCATTTTGGCGAAAAAGCTCTCGTGCAGTTCTTTTTATGGATTCAATGATATGATCTGGTTCCATGTAATTTTGATAATACGGATACTGAATGTCAGCAATAAAGATGAAAGACCAAAAAGCATCACATTATTCTCATACCTCGTCATAATGGAGAATAATGTGATGCCATAATCTTTACGAATATTAATTTATATTAATTCCGTCTCAAATTGAGACAAGAAACGTGTATCATTCTCAGAGAAAAGGCGTAAATCTTTAATCACATATTTCAGATTAGTTATCCGCTCGATACCCATACCAAAAGCAAAACCGGAGTATTTTTTACTATCAATACCACAATTATCAAGCACGTTCGGATCCACCATACCACAGCCTAAAATTTCTACCCAACCAGAGTATTTGCACAAATTACATCCAGCACCCTTACAGATAGTACACGAGATATCCATTTCTGCCGAGGGCTCCGTAAATGGGAAATATGAAGGACGGAAACGTACTTTGGTACCTTCACCGTACATTTCTTGGACAAAATGATATAAAGTTTGTTTCAAATCAGCAAAAGAGACATTCTCATCTACATACAAACCTTCCACCTGATGAAAGAAACAGTGTGCACGGGCCGAAATAGCCTCATTTCTATAAACACGTCCGGGCATAATCGCACGGAAGGGCGGTTGACCGGCTTCCATTAAACGAACCTGAACGGAAGAAGTATGCGTTCTTAACGTAATATCATTACCCTGCTGTTTTTTGATAAAGAAAGTGTCTTGCATATCACGTGCAGGATGTTCAGGCGGGAAATTTAAAGCTGAGAAATTATGCCAGTCATCTTCGATTTCAGGACCTTCTGAAACAATAAAACCTAACTTCTTGAAGATTTCAACGATTTCTTTCCGAACCAATGAGATTGGGTGTCTAGATCCTAACTGAAAACCCTGTCCTGGTAATGTTAAATCGCCTTCAAGTTGTTGTGATTTTTGCTTTTCTCCAGATCCAAACTTTTCTTGCGCTTCCTTGAACGTATTTTCTGCCAATTGCTTAAATTCGTTCAACACCTTTCCTAAAGTACGTTTCTCTTCAGGCGTAACTGTTTTGAATTCATCAAAAAGGTTTTTCACAATCCCTTTGGAAACCAAAAACTTCAATCTGAAATTTTCTACATCGGCTGAAGAAGTTGGCGCAAATGCCTTAATTTCTTCAGTATACTGCGTAATTCTATCTTGCAACATAATTAAAGCAAACATAGCCAAAATTTCCGCGAAAAAGAAATTTTGGCTATTGCCCAATGTGTACTAAAACTTCAGATAAAAGATAAATAAAAACGAAACGCATTTCGAACATTTGTGCATTAAGCGATAATGGCAGCAAAAAATGTACAATAAACAAAAAGAGCAAACTCATTTGTCTGCTCTTCGTTATATCATCGATTTGACTATCAAAGTAAAGTTTTTACATCATTAGAACTTTCTTCTAATTAAAATGGTAATGGATTGTCCTCCTGGTCATTTTCAGTGAAATCAACTTCCACCTCTTTATCTTCGACCTTTTGCGCCTGCGTATTCGCTGTATTACCAGCGCTTACTCCTGCGTTTGGTTCGAAATCTGATTTACGACCCAAAAGTGTAAAAGTTTCGGCAACAACCTCCGTCGCATATCGCCTAATACCTTCCTTATCCTCATACGTACGTGTTCTCAGTCGACCTTCAATATAAACTAACTTCCCCTTTGTTAGATATTTTACAGCCACGTCAGCTAGACCTCGCCACATAACAATATTGTGCCATTCGGTTTGTTCTACTCTTTTTCCGTCTTTGTTATACGTTTCTGATGTTGCCAATGGAAAACTGGCAACAGAGACATTGCCTTCTAAATAGCGAATTTCGGGATCTTTTCCAAGGTGTCCCACTAAAATGACTTTGTTAACTCCTGACATAATTTAAAAGCATAAATGGTTAAAAATTTGACCTTTCCAAAAAAGTAAAGATCAACTTGTGTTTAGCTAATTTATCCAAATCTTTTAGAATTACATAATCCCAATTGGATTTTTTTTGAATTAAATCGCCTTTTAACCGCACTTCAAAGAATGTGGCATAGATATTCTGATGGCTTAAAATATGTTTTGTCTGCTTCTGCAAGATATTCAGATGAGTACCATGCCCAAAGTATGACACAAACCAATCATCTTCAAGAATTTCTGGAATATCCATCGTATGATTCGACTCCAACAGTGGAAATTCGTATAAATTTTGCCAAACATCGCCCTCACCTCGCTTAGACATAAGAATCTTATCGTTATCGCGCAGAATAAAATAATTGAAATATCTATCTTTGCTTGCCTTTCCTTTAAGCTTGACAGGCAATTGATCCACCTCATCCCGTGTTAAGGCATAACAAGAAAGTCGGAACATACATTGCTCGCACAAAGGTTGCTTCGGCTTGCAATGGATTGCTCCAAAATCCATGATAGCCTGATTGTAAAGGGCTGGGTGATTCTGATCTAAATTTTCTTTGGCCAAAGCCGTAAAAATCTTCTTTCCTTCAGTAGAATTTATCGGAGTTTCTATCCCATAATATCGCGCAAGCACCCGAAAAACATTGCCGTCCAAAACAGCCTGAGCTTCATTATTAGCGAAAGAAGATATCGCTGCTGCCGTATATTCCCCTATTCCCGGAAGACTTAATAAAGTCTTATAATCTACAGGAAAAACACCATTATATTGATCTCGGACAATTCGAGCGGCTTTATGCATATTCCTACCCCTCGAATAATACCCCAACCCCTGCCAGAGGTGAAGAATATCATCTTCGTCGGCATTCGCAAAGTCTACAACGGTATTAAATCGTTCGACAAAACGCAAGTAGTATGGCAAACCCTGCTCTACACGTGTCTGTTGTAAAATAATCTCCGAAAGCCATATTTTATACGCATCTTTTGTTTCTCTCCATGGTAAATCTCGCTTATGTAGTTGATACCATGCCTGCAGTTCCTCACCAAATATCATAGCAACAAAAATGCATAATTTTTCCCTATTCCGAGCATCGCGTCATCCTAGGATGGGACGAAGAATAGATGTAATCTGCTCATCCGGTTCTAAAACGGTATTCTCTAACGCGATCGAGCCATTGTATTTTTCTTTTAATGCCTGATAAAGTCGTCCATCATAAGAAACAGCAAGTCGCCCATCCGCTTTCAGGTAAACAGGTAAATGCCGATTTCCGACATCAAAACAGAACTCTCCCACTACCGACAGACTCTGACTATCCAACAGCACACACAGGCAGGGTAAAATATTCACCTGTATAAATAAATCCCCCTCATGATAAATACATTGACCTGAATGCAATGCTGTACTATCATCACGCTGGATTCGCACAGTATTACCCTTTCTTGTTTTTCGCTGAATAACACGCTTATTCACCTCATAATAGGAGAGATCCAGAATATCCGAATCGCGTCCCAACTTAACATTGTCGAAGCTTGGTATAAAATCAATCCATATTTCACTGGAAGAATCTCTTCTAAGCATAGTTCAACTCCTCCTCTTCCTTGACTCTAGCCATTTTTCTTCTCCTTTTACGACTAGTTATTTTATCTGTAACAGCCGTAGCTTCTTCTTGGTCTTTCTCTACCGACGCTATTTGCCCCGCTTGTGGACCATCTTTTCCTTCTGAAAGCTTGTGCAGGGTAAAATCCCAGCACAATTGCCCCAACATGTGTAAAAAGTCATACAGCAGTTCTCCATCTGTTCCCAGTGCCCGCAAAACAACGACATCCGTGGATGCTTGAGTGAAACCATAAGAAATATCGCTGTATTCAACGGTTAAGATTTCATCGAGCTCCTGTTTGAGTTCCTTTGCAAATAGAGAAGAGAATAAGAAAGTCGCCTGATGGGTATAACCTTCAAAAAACAGCATTTTCTGAATAGGCTGGTTTTTGGGGTTCATCAGTTGATTGTCTATAAAAGACAGCTTACCGTCCCTAAAAATCTTCGTCTGTGTATGTAACCTATCAAATTCAAAAGCTTCTTTCATGTGGATCCTTCCTGCACTGATGATATCGCCCCATATTAAAACCGCATCTTCAGCTAAATGAATGTGGTTCGTTGCTTTGAAAATAGAATCCTTAAACGGTGTAACAGGATGTGGAATATAATGAATGATCCCTCCTAGCCCCACACGCACATCAGTATGTTGTTTAGCACCAGTTTTCATGGGGTGCAGCTTATTGAAAGACTGCGTAAAAAGTTTCAGTTGTGCGTCTTCTTTTACATGCACATCAATATGTAGGTAATCCGAATCCATGATACCCGGCGACGCACTCATAATAATCATCTCGAGATGATCCGTTAGCCCTGCCGCACCATAATGGGTCAGTTTATACGGTGCGTTGTGATAACTTTCCTTCAACCTGCTTCTACCCTCTTCTTTGGCTACGTTTAATACGATTTTACTATCCATATACGATAAATTTTAACCAACAGGCTCCAACAAAGCATACTTTTTGATCCACGCCTTTACGTCTTCCAGCCCCTCCAAAGACATTAAATTAGTAAAAATAAATGGCCGTTCTCCACGCATACGAATGGTGTCCTGACGCATGACTTCCAGGTCGGCATGTACATACGGCGCAAGGTCAATCTTATTGATTAACAGTAAATCTGAACGTGTAATACCCGGACCACCTTTTCGAGGCATTTTCTCCCCTTCGGCAACATCGAGTACAAAGATGGTCAAATCAGCCAAATCTGGACTGAAAGTTGCCGTCAGATTGTCCCCACCACTCTCAACAAAAATCAGTTCAACGTCTTCAAAACGATTGGCCAATTCTTCCACAGCTTCAATATTCATCGACGCATCTTCACGAATAGCGGTATGTGGGCAACCTCCTGTTTCAACACCTATAATCCGTTCAGCTGGTAATGCCGAATTCTGTTGCAGATACATCGCATCCTCACGTGTATAAATATCGTTTGTGACTACACATATACTATAATCTGCAGACATTGAACGTGTCAGACGCTCAATAAGTGCTGTCTTACCAGATCCCACCGGACCCGCAACACCAATTTTCACATAATTTCTTTTGGACATCTATTTTTTCCTCCTTTTTACGAAATGTAAATTCGTGTATATAATTTCTCATGCTGCATGCACCGAATATCTTGGGCAATACAACAGTTTCCAATCAGATCATCATCTAACGCTGGCTGTAGTGCCACCAATTTATTAATTAAGGGTTGCAGCTTAAACAGGATCTGCTGCGCATCCATCTGGCTAATAGGGACCAATTTTGCACAGTTTGTCATAATCCCATTCAATGAATTGTAATAAAAGGCACTCAAAGCGTCTGTGTAGCTAATTCCCTGTGCATGGGCAAACATGGCAAATGCCATCGCATAGTGGCCATGAAGCTCCTGCGCATTAATCGCTTTCAGATATGCCGAACAACGTTTGACGGGCTTTAGCTTTTCCGTCAATTTCAGGAAACGTATTCCCAATTTTTTACTCGCATCCCGAATCTCATAAGGAGCCTTAAATGCTGAAATCAAAGCGTCCAATTCAGCGATTTTCTTCTTTGTCGCTCTCGATTCACAAAGTTGCCAAGCCTTATGAAAAAAAGCAGCATCGTTGTAATAGAAACTATGCTCCAATAGCGTTTGCGCATATTCCTTTGCAGTCTTGGAATCATGTACAATCTCCTTATTGATATAAGTTTCCAGTCCATAGGAATGTGTAAACCCTCCAATTGGGAATACAGAGTCATTGATCTGCATCAATGTCAACAATGGATTCATAAGCAAATTATTATTCATTTAGTTTTTCTTAGGGTATGCAGGCATCCATCACATATATTTTATAAACCCGTAAGCCCAATCCGTCTACTGCGATGCTGTTTTCCTTAGAACCCCTGCCAATGCAATTTTATTTTGGACCACCGCATACTGATGAATCCGTAAGGTATGTGTACGTTCGATAACCCGCGACTCTTTAGTAGGCCTGAATCCCGCACGCTCCAATGTTTCCCATAGCGGGTTTTCATAAGCAGCAATAATTTCATTTGCTGGATTAATAAACACTGGAATATGCTTATTACCAATCTCCAGGCATATGCGTGCCATATCCAGTCTATTTTTCGGACGCACAACAAGGCAAGGACAGGGTAATATTCGGACAACAATACGCACAGCCTCTGTTTCGAACAAAATATCTCCATCAAACAAAGACTCTTTCCTTAAATTTTTAAATCCAATTTCTCGACCTTGGACTGTAAAGCCGCGTATCACACGTTTTTCGGTATCAAACCATTCGAGCTCCAAAAAGTCAAGTACTACAGCTTCTTTGTCCGTACCATCGGCCCAAATATTTCCCTTAATGTCTCTTGCTAACAACATAACTACCTAATTAGAACAAAAAGTAACGTTGTGCCATTGGAAGTTCTTTCAACGGCTCACAGGTCGCCAATACACCATCTACTGTAACCTCATAGGTCTCTGGATTCACTACGATATTTGGTGTAGCATGATTGTGTACCATATCTTTCTTCATCACGGTACGGCACCCTTCTACCGGCAGGCACTTACGCGATAAGTTCAATTTTTGAATATTTCCGTTTTCTAAAGACACTTTAGAAACGAAATTAAAGCACAATTTTGATACTGCTTTGCCATAATTTCCAAACATTGGCCTATAAATGATTGGTTGTGGTGTCGGAATTGACGCATTGGCATCCCCCATTTTAGCGCCCAAAATCATACCGCCTTTGATGATCAACTCGGGTTTTACACCAAATAATTCTGGTTTCCAAAGGATCAAATCTGCATACTTTCCTTTTTCAATCGAACCAATATATTGGTCAATACCATGCGCTTTAGCAGGGTTGATTGTAAATTTAGACACGTAACGTTTGACACGGAAGTTATCATTTTCTTTGCCTTGATCTTCAGCTAAAGGGCCGCGTTGGATTTTCATCTTATGGGCCGTTTGGAATGTACGGGAAATGACCTCTCCCACACGCCCCATCGCTTGGCTATCGGAACTCATAATGGAGAATACGCCCATATCCTGTAAAATATCTTCGGCAGCGATTGTCTGTGGACGGATACGTGAATCAGCAAATGCCACGTCTTCTTTTACATTTTTATCCAAGTGATGGCAGACCATCAACATGTCTAAGTGTTCTTCAGCAGTATTTACCGTAAAAGGTTTTGTTGGGTTGGTAGATGCAGGGAGGATATTAGGGTACATCGCAATCTTTATAATATCCGGCGCATGCCCACCACCTGCACCTTCCGTGTGAAAGGTATGGATGACACGACCATCAATTGCTGCAACTGTATCTTCAAGGAAACCAGCTTCGTTAAGTGTATCTGTATGAATAGCAACCTGTACATCGTATTTATCAGCAACTTTCAATGCCGCATCAATAGTAGCAGGAGTTGCCCCCCAATCCTCATGGATTTTCACGCCCAATGCACCCGCTTCAATCTGCTCTTCGATTGGTTTTGTGGTGGAAACGTTGCCTTTTCCAAAAAAACCAACATTGATCGGAAGATTTTCAAAAGCTTCAAACATACGCTCGATATACCACTTTCCTGAGGTCACTGTCGTTGCCAGTGTTCCATCTGCTGGTCCCGCACCGCCACCAATAAAAGTAGTTACACCAGAATATAGCGCTGTTTCAATCTGTTGCGGCGAGATAAAGTGAATGTGCGTATCAATACCTCCTGCCGTCAGGATATAGCCTGCACCACCGTGCACCTCTGTAGAAGCACCAATCACCATACCTTGGGTTACTCCATCCTGCACATCTGGGTTTCCAGCTTTACCAATACCGACAATTTTACCGTCCTTAATACCAATATCGCCTTTTACAATACCCCAGTGGTCAATGATAATGACGTTGGTAATACAGAAGTCCAACACATCTTCATCGCGCAGTGCACGGGCAGACTGGCCCATACCATCGCGGATAGTTTTCCCACCGCCAAATTTATTCTCCTCACCGTAAACATTGAAATCTTTCTCAATCTCGATAAACAGTTCCGTATCGGCCAAACGCACTTTATCGCCTGTAGTGGGACCAAAAAGAGCCGCATATTTTTCTCGGGGAATATAAAGTTCTCCATCAATATATTTCACTGAAGATTTATCTAAACCTAGTTTATCTAAACCAAGCGCATGTAGACCAACCGTAGTACCCAAAGTAGTGAGCCCTACAACTTTAATCCATTCGCGTCTATTCCATCCTCCCATATTTATTTAGATTGTCTGAATTTCAATTTTTTCATTTTATCAATGGCTTTGGTCTTCACCGATTGATCTGTATACTTCCCATTTGTCAATCCATTAAAACCGTGGATTTCCTTACTTCCGCCAAATTCAACCAGAACAACTGATTTTTGCTCGCCTGGTTCAAAACGAACAGCGGTGCTGGCTGGAATATTCAAGCGCATCCCAAACGCTTTCTCCCTGTCGAAGGAAAGCAACTTGTTCGCTTCAAAGAAATGATAGTGTGAACCTACCTGAATCGGTCGATCACCTTCATTTTTTACAACAATGCTTGTGGTACGATGTCCCACATTAGCTTTGATTTCTTCTTTTTTTAAAATGTATTCTCCTGGAATCATGTCTTCTAAGATTTATTAACGAATAGGATCATGGACAGTCACCAATTTGGTACCATCTGGAAAGGTAACTTCGATTTGAACATCATGGATCATTTCGGGAACCCCTTCCATGACCTGGCTTCTTTTCAATAAGGTCGTACCATAGGACATTAAATCAGCTACGGATCTCCCGTCCCGGGCTTCCTCCATAATCTGGGCACTGATGTAAGCGATGCACTCCGGGTAATTCAACTTTACCCCACGTTTCAATCGCTTGGCAGCCAATTCGCCGGCCAAATGCAGCATCAGCTTTTCTGTTTCTCTCGGTGTTAAACGCATAAAAAATAAGTATGTATTATTTTGTTAAAGGAATTTATTATAAGACTGGAATGGTAAAATATGCTCCGAAAGCAAGACGGTTGTATTGACTCTTGGCCATATCCATATAGCTCTTATAATTGACCGTATTGCCAACATACCCCAAATAGAACCGAAGATCCTGATTATGGAATGGCTTATGTTGCAAAGTCGCAAAGTACGTCCAGTTTTGACGAAAATTCTTACCCAACTGATCGTCATCGCGCGATCCAGCGATCTCGTACCCACCTTTTAAGGCTATTTCCCACTTTTTACTCAAAAATTGATCATAACGCAGTATGGCAGAACTATAGTTAACGTCTTTTGCTAACACTCGGTTCTCACCGGTTCTACCATAAAATTCATTGATTGCAGAAGATGCAATCAGCGCATGATCAACTGCGAAATAAGAATATTGCAAATCCAGGTACAGCATCTGTTTGGCCGTTTTGAATTTGTTCGCTAACGAAACGGCATGATTGGTATGCCCCTTCGCAAACTGTGAGACATTGTAGGACCACTTGGTATTGATTCTTTTTTCCATAAATGCTCCGACCCAAGTGAAATAACCTCCCATGGGCACAGCTGATCGTTCCAGATCACCAACAGCAAAACCATTTTTTGTATGAAGATCCATAAAACTATCATTGGTCGTATTGTACACTTGCGCATGTAACGAATGATTTGGATTCACTTCATACGACAACATCCCACCTACAACAAAGAGGTTTAAGACGCGGTCGACATAGTCTGTGAACTTATATTCGTAAATAGGATTATTTTCAAACTCATAACTTCCCACCATCGCACTTTGCTTACCTGCTGTGATGGACCACTTCAAATCTTTTCCAAACTTATACTTGATTAATGCCATGTCCAAGGCTCTGGATCCATTATCTTGACTCGTTGGAGCAAATGACCTATTCAAACGAAAACGCACTTTATACGACAGCCTATCATTGTATTCCCCGCTCATCAAAATACGGGCGTCATCAAGGTTTGCTTTTGCTTGAGACTCCCCCTCCCCATTGTCCGTTTGCAGACCTGCTCTTAACAGGACATCCAATTGAAATGATTTTGCTCGCGCGGGTTCTTTCAGTAACAAGCTGCTTCTTTGCGCCTGAACAGAGTCCGTTTGGATCTGCTCCTGCGCATGCAATGATGCTATACTAATCCCCAGTGTTGTAAAAAGTGAAAGTGTTTTTTTCATCCTTATGTTTTATTCCTATATGGTATGGAAGCAATCCCAAGATTTTCAAAACATCATTCGTTGCGAAAAATCAAGAAAGATTCCTGAGATATACCGATCTCTGGTACAAGTATATCACAGCCACCTAAAAATGGAATAAGGATGAGATTAAAATGAAATTAGAAAGGAGTTTTTGGGATGGTCACAACAACCAGAGTACCCTGACCTTCGGTAGAGCTGAGCACTAACTCAGCGCCATGCAGGTCAAAGATATTCTTGGCCAAAACAAGCCCCAAGCCGTTTCCATAGATATCACCGACATTGGATGCCCGGTAAAAGGAGGTAAAAATATGTGGTTGGTCTTTTTTGGGTATGCCTATACCCTGATCAAATACTTTAATCGTAATATTTTTGCTATCGCTGCTAATTGCGACACCAACCTGTTGCCCCCGGCCATATTTAAATGCATTGGAAATAATATTGCTAAAGGCAATAAAAAACAGATCAGGATTGGCAGAAACAGTGAGTTCATCGCTGTCCTCGGGAATCTCCGTTAGATCAAAAGAAAGCTTCAGTTCTTTATGGATATTCTTTTCAGCGTTATAAATTTCATAGAGCAACTCGTCAATTCGAATAATTTCCTTATTATCCACCTCGCCCTTAAAACCCATACGGGAAAGCTGTAGCAGATTATTGATGATCAACTCCATCTTATCCGCATATTTCGCGATGATCTCCAGGGAATAATAGGCTTCATGTTCTTTTGACAAGAGCTGTTGTGCCAATTCGGCTTCCCCACCAATAATCGTAAGCGGAGTTTTCAGGGAGTGGGAAGCATTTCCAATAAAGCTTTGTTGAGACTGAACCGAAATATCCAATCGGCTAAGCATTGAATTTAAGTTCGCAATCAAGACACCCAATTCATCTTTGCTATTGCTAAATTTACTAAAAAGGCGATGGTCTAAATGTGCGATATCAACTTTATCCAAATCATTATTGATATCCTTAATCGGTTTCAATAATCGATCTGCAAAGTAAAAAGACATCAGGACAATCAGAAAAATTGCCAAAATGCCTCCTGTGATAAGCGTACGATCCAACTGACGCTGTTCATCATGACCGTAGTCGTCTATACCCTCCGATACAACAATCAGATTTTCATGATGGAGGTGATCCTGAAAAAAAACGGCTACAAATGCCGTCTTCCCATGCATATATCTGCCTTTCCCATTACGAATCACCTCTGTATAAAATGTTTTCGGCATAGGAAGTTCAGGACGGAACTGAACGCTATCACTCCCTTTGGCAATCCGAATAAGGTGATCTGTTCCTTCAGATAATTGTTTCAGGTATTTACGTTTAACCTGAATATAAAGTGCTCTATTTTCCTCTTTCTGATGCACAATGTGGTCGCCAACGATCACCGCATTCTCTTCTAGCCGATGAAAAAATTTGGTCTGTAGACTGTCGTACGTGAAATAAGACACATAAATGGCAAAAACAACAAGCAACAGGGTGCTGATGATAGAAAATAGGAGAACTATTTTGGTCCTAATTTTCATGACGGATGACATAGCCCATACCGATCACCGTATGGATAAGTTTACGTGAAAATTGTTTATCGATCTTTTTGCGCAAGTAATTTACATACACATCAACAACATTGGTACTTAAGTCAACATCCATACCCCATACTTCTTCCAAGATATCGATCCGGCTCAATACCTTATTTCGGTTGAGCATTAAAAATTCAAGTAAACGAAATTCCGTTGCGGTAAGAATAATAGGCGAATTGGCTCGCTGGACGGATTTGCTGTCTCTATCCAATTGAAGATCGTCAAATACCAATATATTTTTCTGCTCGGTAACAGTTTTAGATTTCCGGCTATAACGATTGATCCGCGCCTTTAGTTCTTCCAAACGAAAAGGTTTGGTTAGGTAATCATCCGCATCCCTATCAAATGCTTCCACAATATCCTCCGTCTGATTCAATGCCGTAAGGATAATAATCGGAACCTCATTATTGGACATTCGGATATTTTTACAAACATCCAGACCATTCATTCCAGGCAACATCACATCCAATAAAATAAGGTCATAGTGATTCAGTCCAGCCATTTTTAGACCAGTATAACCATCCATTGCGATGCTTATATGATAACCCTCATCTTTTAAGCCCCTTTCGATCAGCGATATGACGGATGGTTCATCCTCTATAAGTAACAGTTCCACAGCTATCCTTTTTAATCAGTAAAAAATTCGAGGTTTGTAAAATACAAAATTAATATTTCACCTTTCCTTTAAACACACTATATAAGATTTATTTTCACCACTTCTTGACGATTATCTGATATTCGTGATCAAAACAAATCAAAATACCCTCAAAAATGTCTCTTTTTGAAAGAATCTCATCAAATAACGAAAGATTATTTCAAAAACCAGTCTAATTTCAATATTTTTGTATTTCAAAATCACACGATGAAGCAATTTTTCCTTTGTTTAACCTTAACGTTAATGCTGTTTGTCAACCAAGCTGACGCGCAACAAAAATTGTATAAGATTTTTTACCAATTTGCTGACCCTGAAACCGGAACTGATACCGCCGCTTCCGAATTTATAAAAATATTGGCCGGAAATAAAGAGACATTAATGCACGCTTTTATTAGCAAAGACCAGATGCGGATTGAAAATTTGCTTTTCGGCAAATCGATACAGATTAGCAATATCTCCGAAGGTAGTTCTTTTCTGCTGAATGAAATAAATAAAACCTACACCCCAACAGAACTGGCCACCGGCAAACTCATTGAGACTGGCACAAATGAAGGCGATAATTATGCCTATTCGGGGGATTTTGAGATCAGTTTAGTTCCTAATCAGAAGAAAATAATTGCCGGAATTACCTGCGAAAAAGCAACATTCAATCTAACAGGTAGCCACGATCCACAAACGGAAATTACCGTTTGGTATGCACCCAACTTACCAAAGTTATACTGGGGCACTTACGATTATCTCGAAAAAGTGCCGGGGGCAGCGCTCTATATCGGGTCGGCCGGGCTCGGAATTCAAGCGACCAAGGTAGAAGAATTAACATTCGACAAATCACTCTTTGAAATTCCAGCGGATTATGAAGAAGGAGAACCTATTGAGGAAGCTGTAGATTCCACGCTAAACGACCATCTATCTTGGTATCAAGATTCCAATACAGCATATTTTGGTGTACAGGACAATTTAGGAAACAAATTAACACCAGCAAAGTATACGGCAATATATAGCTATGTAGGAGACTATGCCATCGTAAATGATGCAGCACAAATGTTTGGCTTAATAGACATACACGGTAAAGAAGTTATTCCTTGTCAATATGAATCGCTCAGTTTAGAAACCGAAGGTGGTCCAGTGGTTTACATGAGCGATCTTAAGTATGGACTGTTGGATACAAACGGTAAAATATTGCTGCAGGCCAAATATGACTTTATTTCAGTTCCTAGCCCAGAATATGCACTTTTTACGGAAGGAGAACATACGGGTATCATGGATCAAAAAGGCGCTGTTTTACTTCCTGCCAAATATGAAACCATTTCGGATTATCGCGATAACCTCGCGTTAATTCTAGTCAACCAATCCTACCAGCTTATTAATAAAACGGGGCATAATCAACTTAAAACCGATTATGAGTTCCTATCGTTTGCGGGTGAAAGACTTCTACTGGCATTTAATGACAATAAATATGGGTACATTGATTACACCGGAAAAGTCATTGTTCCATTTAAATTACAAAATGCCCAAGCTTTTGAAAACGGGCTAGCGCTTGTAACGGAGGATCTAGAGAATTTTTACTATATTGACGCAAAAGGGAAGTTTATCAAGAAATATGAAGAGTAATCCACAGACATTCCACTTGTCGACATTGCATCGTGGAAAATACATGTTAATCTTGCTGATTTCAATCTTTTTGATCGGTATGGGAATGTCTAAAGTTCCCATACAGGAAATTCTCAAGATTATTATTGCTCTTTTAATGATTCCTTTAGCACTGTATCTGGCCATAAAGTCTTCGACTTTGTCATCGACTTGGGTCTTGGATGAGGATACACTTCAGATAAGCAACGCTAAAAAAACAATCGTTTTCCCTTTGCATAATATTTCTCATATCAGGAATCTCAAACGTTCTGGCGGCAACCTGATCATTATCAACCAAAACAAAGGGCCAGCCTTCCGTACCTGGCGCAACAAATTATTTCAAAAGGAAGATGATCTTCCCCTGCTAACGGAAGCCCTAAAGGACGCTGACATCGAATATTACGACCTATAAATTCTTTATTCCTTCGGTAACATTTGTTACAGGCTTTTGCAAAGGCAGTATGTACCTTTGTAACATCACTTAAGAACAATGTTATGCTATTGGAATACATCAAACAACCATGGCCCTGGTATATTTCAGGACCTTTAATTGCACTGGTCATGTACCTGCTGCTCAAACAGGGAAAGGATTTTGGCATGTCCAATAATCTGCGCACCATGTGTACTGTATTGGGGGCCGGAAAAACTTCCTCTTTTTTCAGATTCGACTGGAAGACCCAGTCATGGAATTTATTGGTAGTACTCGGGACAGCTATTGGCGGTTTTATTGCACATCATTTTCTGAGCGACGGCACTGCAAGCCAGATTAATTCCAAAAGTGTTGCCGACTTAAAAGAGCTGGGTATTATCGACCATCTACAAGGCTACCTTCCTGAATCCATTTTCATTTTCGACGGATCTTTGTTTCAGTTTCTACTTTTAAGTATTGGCGGTCTATTGATTGGGTTTGGAACCCGCTATGCTGGTGGATGTTCATCTGGCCATGCTATTTCTGGACTTAGCAATTTTCAGCTTCCTTCTTTGATCGCCGTTATAGGTTTCTTCCTAGGTGGGATCATCATGGTTCATTTTTTATTCCCGCTAATTTTCGCATAAATGAAAGCACTAAAATTTATTTTCATCGGTATATTGTTTGGAATCATCTTATACAAATCAGAAGCCGCATCATGGTATAGAATCTACGAAATGTTTCAATTTCGTTCCTTTCATATGTATGGGATTATCGGTACAGCACTGACCACAGCAATTATAATCGTACAAATCATCAAGAGAAAACAAATCAAAGATAGTAACGGGATGCAAATAGCAATCCATGATAAAGACAAAAGTATTACACGATACCTACTCGGGGGAACAATCTTTGGCTTAGGCTGGGCATTGACAGGCGCTTGTCCGGGACCAATGTTTGCCCTAATCGGTGTCGGTTATTGGACTATAGGAATCGTCTTGCTTTTTGCTCTGTTGGGTACTTGGCTTTATGGAGTCTTGCGCAATAAGTTGCCGCACTAGTTTTAACAAACTACTTTAGACCAAATTACCTCATATACGCGCAATCTGAGGCCTGTACCACTAGTTAAAATTTTAGAAAGAGAAAATGGAATTAATATTTATAGCTGGTTTTATATTAGCTGTTCTGGTCGGCCTGTCAATGGGTTTGATGGGTAGCGGCGGAAGTATTCTAACATTGCCAATATTTGTTTATATTTTTCATATAGAACCTCAATATGCATTGGACTATTCGTTGTTTTCTATTGGAATATTAGCCTTGGTCGGATCAATTTCTCCGTTGAAAAAAAGAGAAATTGACCTGAAAACTACGGCCATTTTTCTCTTTCCATCGCTAATTTCGGTCTATTTGACCAAGCGTTATCTCCTTGTAGCCATACCAGAGTCATTCCACCTTGGCGAGATAGCGATCTCCAGAAACCATATCATCATGCTCCTTTTCTCGATTGTGATTCTGATTTCTGCGACAGCAATGGTACGAAGACGTAAACAGGTTCAGCACAATCGATTCAGAGGTGGAATTGGTCAGATTTTCAACGTTGTCCTCGTCGGACTGCTCGTCGGTATCATGACTGGCCTGATCGGTGCAGGAGGAGGCTTTATCATTGTACCGGCCCTCGTATTACTCTTAGGAATTCCACTTAAGCAGGCCATTGCCACCTCGTTGTTTATCATCGGGTTAAACGCCTCATTCGGTTTGATCGCGAATTATCAGTTCCTGGAACATATGAATTGGTTTATATTGGTTACCTTTACGTTAATCACTTTAATAGGCCTCCAAATTGGTTCCAAATGGAAAGACAAATTAGATGCGGCAAAATTGAAAGGTATTTTTGGGTACTTTTTAATTAGTATCGGCATCCTAATATTTGCTTTCGAATTCATTCAATTTGTAAATTATTAAAATCACACGTTATGTTTTTTCAACACATTTTTGAGTCATCTTTAGCACATTCGAGTTATATCATTGGTTGTCAAGCCAAGGGTGTAGCGCTAGTCATTGACCCTAAAAGAGATGTAGACAGCTATCTTGAGATTGCACAAAAGAATAATCTGACCATAACCCATATTGCGGAAACGCATATACATGCCGACTACCTTTCAGGTACGCTAGAATTAGCCGCATTGACAGGCGCCCAACCTTATCTATCTGATGAAGGTGGAAAAGATTGGCAATATGAATTTCCACATATTGGATTAAAACATGGAGATCAATTTCAAGTTGGAAATCTGATTTTCCAAGTTATCCATACCCCCGGACATACGCCCGAGAGTATCAGTTTTATATTGATTGATACGCCTGCAACCATGGAGCCAGTCATGATATTTACAGGTGATTTTGTATTTGTTGGAGATATCGGACGCCCAGATCTGTTAGAAAATGCAGCCGGAATGATCGGAACCAAGGAAATTGGAGCCCACCAAATGTACCGATCGTTGCAACATTTCTTGGCTCTACCTGATCATATTCAAGTATGGCCCGCACATGGGGCCGGATCCGCGTGTGGAAAGGCGCTAGGCGCCGTTCCGAGTTCAACAGTTGGTTATGAAAAAATACGAAACTGGGCGCTTCAATACCAAAACAACGAAACAGCCTTTGTGGAAGAGCTATTATCAGGACAGCCCGAACCGCCACGCTATTTTGCCATGATGAAAAAACTCAACAAAATAGCACGGCCTTTGCAAACAGCAGTTCCTCAGTACAACAAGTTAACGAACGAAACTTTTCTGGATTTATACCACAAAGGAACAACTATCATTGATACACGCCATAAGTTTGAGTTTGCCAAAGGATATCTCCCCAATAGCATCAATATTCAGAACAACAAAACGTTTAATACCTGGGCTGGTTGGATACTTAATTACATGGATCCTTTTATACTCATTGTAGAGGAAAGCCAATTGGACGACATTGCCCGCAAGCTTATGCGCATTGGATTGGATCATGTTGCTGGATATGTTACGCCTGATACGATTCCTCATTTGGGGATTCCATTGGAACATCAGCAACTCATCGGTTTCGAGGAGATGAATAGTGTATTGGGCAAATCCGATATCCAAATACTTGATGTGCGCAATGCCAGTGAGTTTGAAGAGGGGCATTTACCGCATGCGACTCATATCTTTGTCGGTACAATTGCAGACAATCTTAACCAAATTGACCGAAGCAAACAGCTGTACCTGCACTGTCAGTCCGGAGACCGCGCAACCATAGCAGCATCCATATTGGCGAAAAACGGTATTAAGGACGTCAAAATTTATAGTCCTTCCATCAATGAATGGAAATTAAAGGGCGGAACTTTGGTACAATAACCTATATAAAAAGATCCCAGGATAAATATTCCTGGGATCTTTTTTTAAAGCACCAAACGATACGGTCGAATTTGAGCTGCCAATGCATACAATAAGGAGCAACTTAACTCGGCAGTATGTTTAGTTTATAGACTATTTCTATTGATCCGCAAGAATTCGATAACCTCGTCCTTCTTCTCTTCCAACTTGCCTTTCTTTTCCGTAAATTGGTGATTATAGATGGTCAGGTACTGATGGTCGTCCGTTTCAGATTCATATACTTCGGCAGTGGCAAAAGAGAAATGCTCTTCTTCATCCGAAAGATGGTCATACACATAGGCAAAATCATGATTACCCAAGGAGCTTACTACAGCATCTTTATCCGCCACGAATTTTAACCTTCCGGGTAATGTCCGTTTATTCATCCATGTTTCGTCTTTTTCAGAAAAAGGGTAAATAGTAATACCCCGGAATGCCATAATAATTGGGGTAATCAGAATAATACCCATTTCAATGGCCCACACGGCCCACAACATACCGCCCGAAACCGGACTCTTTTTCAAGGTGAAAGTGCCGACTTCATTTAAACCCTGCATCGCTTCCCAAATAAATGAAGGGTGTAAGAAAAATGCTTTGAACCCCTCCAGATTAAAAGACGATTTTACCCAGGTATCTCCACCCATTGTCCCCTCCGCATTGTACATCAGCGACACAAAAAGAGCCCACTGGGCATAAAAACCTAAAATTGCAATCAGCAAAGTAATCAATATTGCAATGCCCTTATTTCTTAATTTCCATCGTTTGAAACAAAAATTAAGAACATAGAATATTCCAGCACCAAATCCCAATGTAATAAATACATTAAAATAAATAATAGGAATAAACCACTGCAAAGCGATGTAAACAATTGCCAGGACAACGGCACCCACTGTACCTAGCACAAGAGAGCCAATTAATGCCAAAGCAGGAGCCTTTCCCGAGGGCTTATAATATAGATTTTCCATAAAAACAGTAAAATTGATTTTTAACTTAACAGATAAATCCCCTAACCAAAACCAAGCCAATTCTCCAAAGACCAGTCAATTTTCGTCAAGATTTGATGACATTAACTTCGTTACATTCGTTTAAGTGCCATTTATTGAGACAATTTTGTAAGTTTGGGGCATGAAAATCAAAATAATATCCTTTTTTACACTTGCATGTGTATTAAATATTTGGGGGGCAGTAGCGAAGGCCCAAAGAAAAGGATTCTGGCAACAGAAAGTTGACTACAACATGGATGTCAACGTGGATGAAAAAGCATATCAGTACGATGGAAAAATGACCTTGAAGTACAGCAATAATTCAGGGCAGTCACTAAAAAAGGTATATTTCCATTTATATTTTAATGCGTTTCAACCAGGATCGATGATGGATTACCGCTTAAAAAACATCAGTGATCCCGACAAGCGAATGGTCACTAACTTGGGTACAAAAGAAAAACCGGTATATCAAAGCCGTATCGGAGAGCTGAAAGCCAACCAAACTGGTTATCAAAAAATCAAAAGCTTAACAGTCAATGGTGCCAACACAACATTTAAAATTGATGGAACTATTTTGGAGGTAACTTTACCAGTTGCAATCCAAGATGGGGAAACAGCACGTTTTGATATGGAATGGACCGCACAAGTTCCGGAACAAATCAGAAGAACTGGCCGAAATTCGGCCGAAGGTGTAGCACTATCTATGGCACAATGGTATCCGAAGATGGCTCAATTCGATGAATTCGGCTGGCATTTGGATGAATATACGGGCCGTGAGTTTATTGCCCCTTTTGGCAACTTTGACGTTACCATACACCTCAATAAAAATTATGTCGTTGGTGCCTCAGGTGTTCTTCAAAATCCATCAGATGTTAAAGGCTATCAACCAAAAGCAAAAGTAAAAGCCGTCGACAATAAAGCAACCTGGCACTATAAGGCCCAAAATATCCACGATTTTGTGTGGGCTGCAGACCCCAAATTTGTCGTGGATTCCGCCTCAAGTAAAAATGGCATAAGAGTGTATACCGTGTTCTTGCCAACGGACAAAGAAGTGATCTCGAATTGGAAAACAGCAATAGGACTTTCTACCGAATTCTTTGACTTCTGTAGTGCGAAGTTTGGTAAATATCCATGGCCAACTTATACCATCATTCAAGGTGGAGATGGCGGAATGGAATATGGTACAGCTACGCTTATCACAGGTGGCCGCAATCTAAAAAGCCTTGTCGGTGTAATATTCCATGAATCGGCACACTCTTGGTACCAACAATTGTTTGGGATCAACGAAACCGTAGATGAATGGTTTGATGAGGGCTTCACATCCTATGTCGAAGAGCTGGCTATGCAGCATATCTTTGAAAAAAGAGGTGCCATAGCATCTAACCCACAAATTGCAGCCTACCGTGGATATTACAAATTGGCCCTTTCAGGTAAAGAGGAACCAATGAGTTTACTGGCAGATTATTATAACACCAACTATGGCTACAGCAACGAAGCATACAACAAAGGTGCCGTGCTTGCAGAACAATTGGGTTATATTATTGGTCAGGAAAATTTAGAAAAAACCTTCTTGAAATTCTATGATATCTGGAAGTTTAAACATCCGACACCAAATGATTTCAAACGCGTGGCTGAAGATGTTTCCGGTATCAACTTGAAATGGTATTTCAACCTATTTATCAATACGACACGTCAAATCGATTACGCCATTGAAAAAGTAACAGATACAGAAATCCTATTGGCCAATAAGTCCAATTTTGCCATGCCACTGGATATTCTGGTAGAATACACCGACGGAAGCAAAGAATTATTTTATATCCCTTTGCGTGAAATGCGTGGAGAAAAACCGGAAGAGCATTTTGACATTTACAAAGGTGTCAAAAGAACCGTGCTTGAGGATTGGTTCTGGACCAAACCCGACTATACTATCCATGTGTCGAAAACACCAAAAACGGTAACAATTGATCCTTCATTGCGATTAGCGGATGTAGAATCGGCAAACAACAGTTTTAGTAAGTAACTACATATATTTCCCATTATCCGAACAGATGGGAAAATCAAGGCAGCTTCCAAACCAAATATATACGACGCGGTTTGGAAGCTGTTTTTTTAATTCCATGGATTATATACCCTTAAGCGGAATAACCATATTCCATGTACGTTCAAATTGATAGGGCTCTGAACCATCTCCCGTAGCAGCAAACAAATGAGTAGGCTTCCCATTTTCAAATAGTAAAAACGGTCGTTCAAAATTGGCCTGATGACTCGTCGTGCCATCATCCCATTGAATTGTTTTAGAATAAGCTTTTACAGACTTCGAAAGATGCCAATCTATGCCATCTTTGGAATAAGCATGTATTCCGCCACCCTCTTCACCGCAGATCTTTCCGTAACGGTCCTTCATAATAAGTTCAAACTGCTGACCGTTATACCAGACAAATGGATCTTCTACATCATTTTCATGGTTTTGGTCCGTATGAAATGAAAAAATAGGCTTGTCCGATAAACGGCGATAAGGTCCGAGGAAAGAATCCGCTTGTGCGGCTCCCAATAAAAGAGGTGGATTATAATTTACCGGAGAAGATTTATAAACTAAATAAACCTTTCCGTTCGGTAAGACAACTGGCGAAGGATTTGATGTAATGGAGGCATCCCATTCCCCTTTTCGGGGATTCAAAATCGGTTGATCAACTCTTTTCCATGGCCCTGCAATTGACTTGGAATAGGCCATCCCAATACGTTTATGCATCCAGGCTTTCTGGCCTAAGCCCGACTCCCATACGTTTTCTGTAAAAGAGGGATTTGGTTCGTCATAGTTATTACCAAAGTAATAAAGCACATAATAGTCACCATTTTTTACAATTCGAGGATTGTGTGTCGTACAGCCATCAAA
Organism: Sphingobacterium sp. UGAL515B_05; assembly: GCF_033097525.1. NCBI lineage: Bacteria > Pseudomonadati > Bacteroidota > Sphingobacteriia > Sphingobacteriales > Sphingobacteriaceae > Sphingobacterium > Sphingobacterium sp. UGAL515B_05. The sequence continues at coordinate 1,395,523 of NZ_CP109907.1, forward strand.
ATATTGCTTCCCCCGAGCAGGCAGTACAACTTCAACAAATTCGTATGGCCCTTCAGCGGTATCTGAAATAGCCCTGACGACTTCGGAATTTGTCACCCAATTACCAAAGCCATATTGTTTGCTCCAACGCGAAGCAAACATATGATATCGTCCATCTTCTCCTTTTATGACCGATGGATCCCAAATCCAATAATCTTTCATCGCAAATCCTCCTCCTTTTGGCGCCGGTAATAACTTATCTATAAAGGAGTCTTCAAGACTGTCCCTCAAAGCATATCCATGGTTTGAAAATATGAAGAAGCCAGAAACACAGGCTACATTTTTCAGAAAGTCTCGACGAGAGGTTTTCATACGTTTTACATTTATTAGAAGAAAATAATTCGTTTTTTAATCTATTTGCTAGGCTCCCATGAAATAATTTACACGCGACTCGTACCGATAGCTTTTTTATTTTTTAGAAGGAAACTTTTGAATTTACTCCTCCTTCATCTGAAATTAGGTGTTATATTGGTGCTTTCTACCAACAAATATTGACAACAAGATAAAGAATAACTAGCTTGTTATCAATCTTCTTTTAGATAATTCTTCCATCCTATTGCACTTTCTTTTTAAATCACTTCGTGTGCGGGCGGAAGAGTCCGACGAATATTTCTGGATATATCGTCGAGAAAGAAGAAATAATACGAATAAGAAGCGAAGTTGGTCAGGTCTTGGTATATTTGTCCCCATGATTTATGTCCATATCCCTTTCTGTAAACAGGCTTGTCATTACTGTGACTTCCATTTTAGCACGTCACTACAATACAAAAGTGAGATGATCAATGCCATACGACGGGAAATCGAGCTCAGAGCAGCCTATTTGGAAGACAAAAAGGTCGAATCGATCTATTTTGGTGGAGGCACGCCATCCTTATTGGAAGCTGAAGAGATCGCACGGATCATCGATACGATAGCAATGCATTTTGACATCGTAAATCAGGCTGAAATTACGTTGGAAGCAAACCCCGACGATCTAAATGCAGCCAAAGTAAACAGTCTGCGGAATACAGCAATCAATCGATTCAGCATAGGCATACAGTCATTCTTTGAAGAGGATCTTAAATGGATGAACAGAGCACATAATCAGCAGGAAGCACTGGCTTCTATCATGCGGGTGCAAGATGCGGGCTTTGAAAATATTACCTGTGATCTTATTTATGGCTACCCACTGTTGACTGATGAGAAATGGCGCCACAATATGCAACAGCTGATTGACTTTGAAATTCCCCATATTTCTTCGTATTCCATGACCGTAGAAAATAAGACAGCATTGGATCACTTCATTAAAAAAGGCTTAAGTCCAGCTATAGATTCTGATCAGGCAGCGGATCAGATGAGTCTTCTTATCCATACATTGAAAGCCGCGGGATATGAACAATATGAAATTTCCAATTTTGCAAAAAATGGCCTTTATGCACGTCATAACACAAATTATTGGAAAGGCAAACATTATCTTGGTATAGGCCCTTCAGCACATTCGTTCAATGGAACTTCCAGAGCTTGGAATGTTTCCAACAACGCGAAATATATGACCTCAATCAATTCAAACCAACTTCCCCTAGAAATTGAGGAGCTTTCTACGCTGGACCAGATCAACGAAAGTATCATGACTTCGCTGAGAACCATGTGGGGACTGGATTTGATTGCGCTGGAAAGCAAATTCGGGCAATCTGTCAAAAACCGAGTCCTAAAGGATGCTGAACCATTTCTAGGAGAGAAAAATCTCGTTTTGGAAGAAAACAAATTACGCTTGACGGATCCCGGTAAATTAATGGCTGATCATATCATGTCTGAATTATTTATAATAGAGGATTAACAAATAAATCACTAATATTTTATTAAAATAATAATATTACAAGTATTTACATTCAAAAAATTACGAAAATAAAAATATAAATCTATTTTCTAGGCGGTTTGTACTATGTTTGCAACATAATCTATTATAAAATTATGATGTCACACAAGCCATCTTTTGATTTAGAGATCAAAAGTTACAGAGAGCAACAAAACGCTGCCGTAAGCTTAATGCAAATTGTCAGTAACCTGTGGTATAACCACGCTATTGAACTTGTCTTTTTTCGAAATCAACTCATTGATGTAAAATCGAGTTCAATTCTCAACCTGATCAAGGAAAGCGTCCTCCTTACCGACGAGCCATTCCATATTTTTGACATCCTTCACACAGCACAGGTATTGGAAAAACTCACGCTATCACCTGCGCGTATCGATATCGGAAAACTTACCTTACAGGTCAAGAAACAGACTATTGACAACAACGATCTGCCTAGTTTTATTACAAATGAATTAAAAGATATCAATCAACAAGCGGAATTAAAACCACGCGATGTTGTGCTTTATGGATTTGGCCGTATCGGCCGTTTACTCGCCCGAGAGCTTATGCATAAAGCCGGTGCTGGACAGCAGCTTCGCCTTCGTGCCATTGTAACGCGAGACGCCAATGATAGCAAGTCCATATTGAAAAGAGCGACACTATTAAAAACAGATTCCATACATGGTGCATTCGAAGGCGACGTACAGGTCGACATTCCAAATCAAGCACTTATTATCAATGGCATCACTGTCCACCTTATCTCTGCCAAACAGCCAGAGGACATCGATTACACCTATTATGGAATACAGCATGCTTTAGTCGTCGACAATACGGGTGCTTTTCGAGATGAGCAAGAACTGAGTCGCCACCTGAAATCCAGAGGTGCCGCCCAAGTTTTATTAACAGCACCCGGAAAAGGTGTTCCAAATATCGTATACGCAGTCAACGAAAATGATATTGACGTGCAACAGCATGCGATATTTTCCGCCGCTTCCTGTACGACCAACGCAATCTCTCCTATTTTGGCGGTCCTTGAAAATAGAATAGGCATTGAAAAAGGGCATATAGAAACCATACATTCCTATACTAACGACCAGAATCTTGTCGACAATATGCACAAGAAGTCCAGACGGGGCCGTGCCGCAGCGCTCAATATGGTGATCACAGAAACTGGAGCGGGGGCTGCCGTTTCTAAAGTATTGCCTTCCCTGAAGGGCAAACTGACCTCCAATGCCATTCGCGTTCCCGTACCAAATGGATCATTGGCAATTTTAAATCTCGAAATTAAATCTAAAACTAACGTCGAAGAAATCAATGCACTTTTAAAAGAGGCATCACTACAGGGTGACCTTGTCGAACAGATTAAATTTTCTAAAGATGATGAACTCGTTTCTTCAGATATCATAGGCTCCACTGCCGCTGCGATCGTGGATGCTCCAGCGACGATAGTCTCGGCAGATGGCAGGAATGTCATTCTATATGTCTGGTACGACAATGAATACGGATATTCCCATCAGGTAATGCGCTTATCTCGTCATATTACCGGCGTAAGAAGGTATACCTATTATTAGGGACCAGTATAAAGCATCAAGAAGAACAAGAATAAATAAATCACGCGGAACCGGTGGAATATAGGCGGCGGCAGTACAGCTACCGCTTATATTTTTACAGGATTGCTTTTGAGGTATTTCATAATGATCGGTGTTGCACCTGCTTTCTGCAGAACATATTCACGGGCCAGTTTTCCGGCCTTTTGACGGACAGTCTGATCTTGCAAAACAGCAAAGACTTTCTTTAATTCTTTAGCACTGGCAATGGCGAAACCTGATCCATTTTTCACAAGATCTTTCGCCTCCTGAAACTTCTTGAAATTTGGTCCAAATAGAACCGGTATGCCATAAGTTGCGGCTTCGAGTGTGTTATGTATCCCCACGCCAAAACCACCACCAATATAGGCCAGTTGGCCATACCCATACAAAGACGAAAGCATACCAATGTTATCGATAACCAGTACCTTTGAATCGGCTATTATTGCGGCATCGTAGGTAGCCATACCCGAAAAGCGGAGTGCCTTCGGCCAAAGCTTAAAAATGCTCGCTAAATGTGATTCGTTAATTTCATGCGGAGCCAAGATCAGCTTATAGTCTGAATAATCCAGAAGCAATTCCTGTAGCGCCTGCTCATCCTCGGGCCAGGTACTTCCTGCAACCAAGGCCGGATTTTCACCAATAAATTGGCTGATCTCGGGAATCATTTTTCTGCTTTTAGGAATGTCTACTACACGATCAAAACGTGTATCTCCGGCTAACCCGGCATTCCGTATCCCAAATTCTTTCAAAAGACGTACACTTTCTTCATTTTGCACAAAGAAGTAAGTCACATAACTTAAAATTTTCAGAAAAAAAGTACCATAGGCCTGAAAGAAAATCTGATCGGGTCTAAATATTGCTGAGATCAAAAACAAGGGAATGCCCCGTCTATGCAGGCCTTCAAAAAAATAATACCAATATTCATATTTCGTAAACACAGCAAAACTTGGATTGATCAAGTCGAGAAAAAGCCGTGCGTGCTGAGAAGTATCGTAGGGGAGGTAAAAAACATAATCGGCCAAAGCAGTGTTTTTTCTGATTTCATAGCCAGAGGGAGAGTAAAATGTTACAATTATTTTATGATCCAAATAATTATTTTTCACCGCTTCCAGGACAGGTCTTCCTTGCTCAAATTCCCCCAATGAAGCAAAGTGAAACCAAATATGTTTTTGGGAAGAATCAACCGTTTGTTTCATCCTCGAATACCAGTCTTTTCGTCCCGCTACCATGAGCTTGGCTTTGGCATGAAAAGGAGCCAAAATACGCAGTAAGAGTCCATAAAGAAAGATTCCAATTGAATAAAGCAAACGCATGTTTTTAAAATAATGTTTATCTTAGTCAAAGATATTAAACCCATTTCATTAAACGGAACCATTGAGTGGAAAATAAACATCGCAAACGGATTTTGATAACAGGAGCAGCGGGCTTCCTCGGCTCTCACCTTTGCGATCGCTTTATTGCCGAAGATTACGATGTCATTGGAATGGACAACCTAATTACCGGAGATCTACAGAATATAGCCCATTTATTTAAGTTGGAAAATTTTGACTTCTATCATCACGATGTCTCAAAATTTGTCCACGTTCCCGGGCACTTGGATTATATCCTGCATTTCGCTTCGCCAGCCAGTCCCGTTGATTACCTTAAAATTCCGATACAAACATTGAAGGTAGGATCTTTGGGCACACATAATCTCTTGGGCCTAGCGCGTGCTAAACAAGCACGGATCTTGGTAGCCTCCACCTCTGAAGTTTATGGCGATCCACTGGTATCACCACAATCCGAGGACTACTGGGGCAATGTAAATCCCGTGGGACCTCGCGGTGTATACGATGAAGCGAAGCGCTTCCAAGAGGCAATAACGATGGCCTATCACAATGCACACGGTCTGGAGACCCGTATTGTCAGAATATTTAACACCTTTGGTTCCAGAATGCGTCTCAATGACGGTCGAGCTATCCCCACCTTTATCGCACAAGCGATACGCGGCGAAGACATCACGATTTTTGGGGATGGTTCACAGACACGATCATTCTGTTATATTGACGACCAGGTCGAAGGCATTTTTCGCTTGTTGCATTCGGCATGTGCAACACCTATAAATATTGGTAATCCAGACGAAATTAGCTTACTGCAATTGGCCCATGAAATTGTCGAATTGACCGGCAGTTCGAGTAAAATTATCTACGAAACATTGCCAATCGATGATCCCAAACAACGAAAACCTGATATTGGCTTGGCCAAATCAAAATTAGCCTGGGAACCTCAAGTAGACCGAAAAACAGGATTGAAAAAAACCATAGAATTTTACAAAAAGATCCCTTTGGATACCTTATCACATAAAGACTTTACTTACTATAATCAACAATAATGAACAAAAAAATACTAGTCACAGGAGGAACAGGTTATATCGGTTCGCACACAGTGGTCGAACTACATCAAGCAGGATATGTACCTGTCATCGTGGATGATCTGTCTAATTCAAACATCAAAATTTTGGATCAGATTGAAAAGATCATCGGCGTTAGACCTGAATTTCACCAGTTTGACCTTTGTGACACAGACCGCGTGAATGAATTTGTAAAAAACAATACTGATATCTCAGGCATTATCCATTTTGCAGCTTCTAAAGCTGTAGGCGAGTCTGTACAGAAGCCTTTGAAGTATTACCACAACAATTTCTTCTCGTTAATTAACTTATTAGAGGCATATCAAAATAAGCCTATTAATTTTGTCTTTTCTTCAAGCTGTACCGTATATGGTGAGCCAGACTACTTACCTGTAGACGAGAGCGCTCCTGTGAAAAAGGCAACCTCTCCTTATGGAAATACAAAACAAATTGCTGAAGAAATTTTACAGGAAACCGCTGCTGCATATGACAACTACAATATTATTGCGCTCCGTTATTTCAATCCTGTAGGCGCACATGAGTCGGCACTGATCGGTGAATTACCAAACGGTGTTCCTCAGAACCTGCTTCCATTTATCACACAAACAGCCATTGGAAAAAGAGAAAAATTAACGGTATTTGGCTCTGATTACGACACACCGGATGGATCTTGTATCCGCGACTATATCCACGTTGTTGATTTAGCAAAAGCTCACGTTGCAGCAATCAGATTATTGGAGCAAGGCAACCCGAACGGAAAATATGATGTCTTTAATGTGGGAACCGGAAATGGATATTCTGTCCTTGAAGCGATCAAGGCTTTTGAGAAAGCTTCAGGACAAAAACTAAATTACGAATTTGGTCCACGTCGTGACGGCGATATCATCAAGGTTTACGGGGACGTCACTAAATCGGCCAATCAGTTGCATTGGAAAGCAGCACTTGGTATTGATGAAATGATGGCTTCTGCCTGGGCATGGGAAAAAAATCTGAAGGAAAATCCATTGGATTAAAAACAAAAAAGGCTATTCAAGCAAAGTTGAATAGCCCTTTTTTTATATTTTATAACCCCCCAGTCCTTAGCATCAAACTATACCAGCTCCTTATCGGAAATATATTCCATAAGTACTCCGGCCTGGTCCCCGAGCTTCTTTTTCAAGCGCTGCATTGATTTTTTGATGGCGTCGGGAGTTACACCCAACACATTGGCAACTTCCTTATTATTAAGCCCCAATTTCATAAGTACGATTACGCGCAAATTGGATTCAGTAATATCGGAAAACTTGGATTGTATCTCTTGCAGCAAATTAGGAAATTCTTTCACGATCAAAAGCTTAAATTCCTGCCATTTTTCCTCCGTGATCAAATGTGACTGTAATAAAAGCTTCAGCTCATCTCGATCTTTTTCAACCACATTCCCTCTTTCCTGGAGCATCGCAGAGAGTACATTGATCTGTTCGTTATTCCGCTTAAGATAAGCCACATATTCTTCTACTTGACTTTTGGAACTTACCAATTCCCTATCCAATTCGGCCTTCGTATACTTCAGGTTGAGCAGCTGATATTCATAATCACGAATACGTTTTCTCGCCCGGTACCGAACGGCGTTATAAATAAAGAAAAATAAAACTAAGACGAGTAAACTTAATATCAGCCACAATCTTCTTTCGGCCTGCTTATTTTTAATCACCGCCTGTGCCAAGGATAATTTATCCGCATATTTCTGTTTATCCGCCATAAACTTCAATTGAGATAGTACTGGATCACCATCCAAAAATCGCAGGGAGTCCTGCAGACGTTCAATCCGTCTACGCGCATTTAATTCGCGTACAGCATCTTGGTTCTGAATGGCCAAATTCAGTTTATGGACTTCAAGCTCTAATATTGTTTTCTTATCATCTGAACCTAGCAAAAGTGATTCTGCCTCTCGAATCATCTGACGAACATCCGTTATTTCTTGCCGGGCAATGTTTAGCCGAATACGCATCATTAAAGCGAAAATCGTATTTCGTTTATTACCTAATGATCTAGAAATTTCAAGATCCTTATCTAGGAGTGATAAGGCCTTGCGATAGTCTTTCATCCCTTCAAATACAGCCGCCTGATTACCCAAAATCTTTGCATAGCGTAAAGAATCGTTTTCGGAAAGCGCCAAGGTCTGAGCAAGCTCAAAATTTTTCATTGCCTGCAAAGTATCTCCCCCACTTTTAAGGGTCAATACCCCCAAATTATCCAAAATTTCTGCTTTCAACCGAGGCGAGATCAGCTCCTGTTGCTATCCTAAATCTAAATATTTGATCCCAGAAGTATAATCTCCTAAAGTTCCAAAAAAATACCCTAGCTTTTTATAGGTCTGCGTTAGGTCTAAGACAAGTTCTTTTGGAATATCATCGAGGCCTTTTTCTCCTTCCAGGATAAATGGCAAAGCCTCAGATGCTTTTAAACATCGATACAGATAAAATCCATACATAACCTTGACCCAGGTTTTTACATTTTGATAGCTGTACCCCTCTTCCAGATCCAATGCTTTCAGATAGTATTTATCGCTAAAACTATTTCTTGTACCTTCGTCATTAAAAGACTGATCTGCCAACAAACAATAATAGATTGCCAGAAGTGCTTTATCATTTTTTCGTACCGCCTGACTAAAATATGGAGCAAGATATTTGCTCAATGTCAGACTAGAGGACTGATGTTGCTCGGATTCTTTTATAATTGTTTCGTAAAAATTCTTTTCTTCTATCGAGGAATTGGAATCCATGAGATCCATTCCGATAGCACTATGACAGGGCATAATGGTTAGCAAAAAAAGAATTAGAAAAAATCTGGACATATCGGCACAGGCATTGAATTTCGCATTAAAAATAAAAAATAATTTCTATTAAACCACCATGGGACAAAATCAACTAACAATAGAGTTATCCTAAAAATGAGGCATAACCACACGTTATATACCCTACTTAACACAACAATAGTACACAAATAATAATCTACTAATGTTAACCGTTCGAATAAAGAAGTCGCTTATTTGAAAGCATGGCAGTCATCCAAAAGAGCGGAAAGATTATTCTTTTGAATCCATATTATTCCTTATCAAAATGATAAATATGATTTGGGGTAACAGCCTCCGTCAACTTAACATCATGTTCATTTTTATCCGAGATAAGGTCAATCGGATCAAAAAAAGACAGTCCGACACGTTGAACGTCAGCTTTACAACGTGAGAAGAAACGATCATAAAACCCCTTTCCATAACCTACTCTATAGCCGAAAAGATCAAAGACCAATAAAGGAACAACAATCATATCAATAACCGAAGGGTCTACTTCGACACCAGAAATTGGCTCTGAAATTCCCCATGAATTCTTTTCGAATATGGTATGTTCATCTAATACATAATGCTGCATCGAATAATCGTCAAAATTGGACCGGGAAACGACGATCTTTACCTGAGGAAAAAACGTTTGAATATAATTTATGATATCATAAGTATTGGGCTCATGATATTTTTCAATAGGAATAAAAATATGTAAAAAACCAACTTTAGAGAGGTCAATTTTCATAAACTGGGTAAGCAGCATTTCATTAAGGGTTGTTTCTATCGCCAAAGACAATTGACATCTTTTAACTTTATACTCAAATCTTAATTCTTCCTTCGATTTCATCTGTAAAAAATATTTTTAACATTCCATTCCCATTGACAAAAATTAAAGAGACCTCATTATAAGTTGGTCCATCCAACGATAATCAAAGAACAATATATTCATCAATAGCATTGACACAAACCATGAGGTAGAGTCGAAGCCTTGATAGATATCGAAAATGTCCCCAAATTAAATTTATCAAATTTTATTAAGATAAAAAAAACGGCCTTGTAGCGAGCGCTAACAAGACCGAATAATCAACCTAAACCTAAAATCTTACTATTATTTTACGCGCTCGATATAATTACCTGTTTGCGTATCAACTCTTACTTTCTCACCTTGATTAATGAACAACGGTACCATAATTTCAACACCAGTCTCTACAGTTGCTTTTTTCAGTGCATTTGTAGACGTATCTCCTTTTACAGCCGGTTCAGTATATGTAATTTCTAACTCAACACTTTTTGGAGCTTCTGCCATGATAGGCTCATCACTTTCAAAAGCAATAATTACAGTCATGCCCTCTTTCAAGAAACGAGCTGAATCACCAAATAAAAATTTAGGAATATTGAATTGCTCGTATGTATTGTTATCCATTACCACGAAGAAATCTCCATCCTCGTACAAATACTGATAATCGCTAGTTTCTACACGTGCAATTTCTACAGATTCGTCAACTCTAAAACGGTATTCAACTAACTTACCCGTTTTAACATTACGCATTCTCGCTTGATAAAACGCACGTAAATTGCCTGGTGTACGGTGTATATATTCTTCTACGGATACTAATTCTCCGTTAAATCTTAAGATATTTCCTGATTTTACCTCTGATGCCTTAGCCATTCTTTGAATTGAACTTTAAACGGTTATCTCATTATTGAGTCGTCAAAAGTACAAAAACTAATTGTGTTATTAAAATTTCATTCGCTACTTTTTTATTGAAATAACTGTTTTCAATGGTAACAGGAGCCACCTCTATATTTTCAAAAAGGTGAATACAAATAACATCCTCACAACACTTACCAAAAAATATCGACGCAGTTATAAAGACGACAATTCGTACCGGTTTGGCTTCAAAGAAAACGTGATACTAGGATGTTATCGTTAAGGGCTGTGCATGAAATGCTATGAAAAATAGAAGATTTAGGATTTAAAATCCAGAATGGATATCATCTCATCACAGAATTCATATTCTTTCTTTTGGTTTGAACAGACGACAAGTATTCGGGATTCTAATTTTGTTCGATCGATCAAATTTAGGTACCATTCTTCACCGGCACTATCCAAATTACTTGTTGGCTCATCCAACAATACCAAGCTAGATACAGAACAACAAGCTAGGGCTAGCTTTACCCGTTGACGCATACCTGATGAAAAAAATCGTATCTCCCTGTCAAGCGCATGCTCCAATCCCAATAAGCTGACAACTGTTTCTTTATCAAAAGAAGGAAGATAATTTTTAAATTTAAAATGAAAATCAATAAGCTCATTTAAAGTAAACTCCTCGATTAGTTCAACATAAGGAGCTGCGAGAGACAACTGCTGATATATAGTGTCCACACCTAGGACTTGGTCTCCATCCGTGTAGATCAATTCACCCGATGAGGGTGTCAAACTACTTGAAAGCACTTTTAGAAAAGTAGATTTTCCTGAACCATTATGGCCAAGGACGGCATAACTCTTGCCGGACTCGAAGGTATAGTTTATATGCCTAAAAATCCATTCATTGTTATACCTCCTACCAATATCTTTTAATGTAATTTTCAAATTCACAAGAATCGATAACGCGATTACATCGCTCTATTATTGAATCCTTTCATAATACCTCTGCCTGAATTGCGAATAAAATCCAAAATCTCATCACGAATTTCTGTAGCCTGATATTCAGCCTCTATAATTTCTATCGCTTTAGCCAGATTTCGATTTTGGACAAAAAGGATTCGATAAAGATTCTGAATTTCGGCAATCTGCTCTTCTGAAAAGCCTCTTCTCCTCAATCCAACAGAATTAATTCCCGCATAAGAAATAGGTTCACGCGCAGCTTTAACAAAAGGAGGAATATCCTTTCGCACCAATGAACCACCAGTAACAAAGGCATGAGAACCAATTTTTACAAATTGGTGAACGGCTACCATTCCAGCTAACACAACATAATCACCTACAGTAATATGTCCAGCAAGCGTACTATTATTTGAAAAAACACAATTATCTCCAACTTCGCAATCATGCGCAACATGACTATATGCTTGAATCAAGCAATTTTTCCCAATGACCGTTTTGTATCTGTCCTTGGTGCCTCTATTGATCGTTACACACTCACGAATCGTTGTATTATCTCCAATTTCAGCTGTCGTAATCTCACCATCAAATTTTAAATCTTGAGGCTCCCCAGAGATTACCGCACCAGGATATATTTTACAGTTTTTTCCTATTCGTGCTCCATCCATGATCGTCACATTTGAGCCTATCCAAGTGCCCTCACCAATGACGACGTCTTTATAAATGGTTACAAATGGCTCGATGACCACATTTTTAGCAATTTTTGCTTCGGGATGAATATAAGCTAATGGCTGTATCATCTATACTACTTTAGTTATTATTTACTCTTACGATCTGTGCCATAAGCTCTGCTTCACACACAATCTTCTCTCCTACCATTGCTACACCTTTCATTTTCGCGATGCCTCTTCGAATTGGCTCCATCAAATCACATCTAAAAATAACAGAATCTCCGGGAGTTACCTGCGCTTTAAAACGTGCATTTTCTATTTTAAGGAATAAAGTCAGCCAATTCTCAGGATCGGGAACTGTCTTCAGAACCAAAATCCCCCCTGTTTGTGCCATAGCCTCTACCTGCAAGACCCCTGGAAATAAAGGTGCTCCAGGAAAATGTCCCATAAATAGATCTTCGTTCATGGTAACATTCTTCAAACCAACAACATGTGTTTCCGTCAATTCAAGAATCTTATCCACCATAAGCATGGGTTGACGATGCGGTAAGATTTTCATGATTTCTACCGTATCATATAATGCAGGCATATTAGGATCGTAAACTTTAATTTTTTTACGTGTTTTATCTTTCTTGATCTGCTCCTTTATCTTCTTTGCAAAGGCAACATTTGCAGCATGACCTGGACGAGCAGCCATAATATGACCTTTTAAAGGTCTTCCAACTAACGCTAAATCTCCAACCATATCCAACAATTTATGTCGGGCAGGTTCATTTTGATAACGCAATTGATTATTGTTCAATATTCCTTCCTTCGCAACTGCAACGGTTTCTTTATGAAAAAGATGCGCTAATTTTTGTAGTTCTTCAGGAGAAGTCTCCTTATCAACAATAACAATGGCATTACTCAGATCGCCACCTTTAATAAGCCCATGGTCAACCAGCATTTCCAGTTCATGCAGGAAGCAAAAGGTACGCGAAGAGGCTATTTCTGATTTAAAATCCTCAATCGATGTTATTGCTGCATGTTGACTTCCGAGTACCGGCGAGTTAAAATCGATCATACAGGTCATACGATAGCCATCCATCGGCATGCCCAATATTTCTACTTTACGATCAGGCTCTGCGTAATGGATATTATTAGAGATCTCGTAATAATCCCGATCAGCATCCTGTTCTTCAAAGCCTGCCTCTTCAAGCAACTTCACAAAAATAGCCGAGCTTCCATCCAATATTGGTATTTCAGGGCCGTCAATATCAATCAGCACATTATCAATTTGTAAACCAATTAACGATGCCATCAAATGTTCAATTGTACTCACGCTTGCCCCATTCTGCGTTATTGTCGTCCCACGGGAGGTATCTGTGACATTATCCGCATCAACCAAAATTTCTGGTTGCCCCTCTAAATCCACACGTCTGAACTTAAACCAGTGATTTTCCGGAGCGGGTTTAATAGTCATCGATACAATTTTTCCTGTATGAAGACCTACCCCCGAAATTTCAACCTCGTTTTTGATGGTTCTCTGTTTTACATTCATTTCTAATAACATATTTTTAAATCAAAACTTCTTTTGACAAAACCTTTATCCTTTAAGCTATATTGATGTTCGCCATCGGCTTACTCAGGAATGATTATTTCATCACAATTAAAGAACAGTTTATTTTCAATGAAAAATAATTATTTCAATTTTTTTTCTACTAACTTTTCTAACTCTTGGATTCGTTTTTCCAACTCAGGAAGACGTGCAAAAATCACATTAGAGCGCAACTGCGGCTGGTAAGACATTACTGGCGTACCGCCCCACTTTTTACCTTCTTCTTTAATCGATCTATTCACTCCTGATTGGGCTTGGATTTGAGATCCCTTTGCAACAACAATATGTCCAACGACACCAACCTGACCTCCTAAAACCACATGTTCTCCAATTTTTGAACTACCAGAAATACCTGTTTGCGCTGCGATTACTGTATTCTTTCCAATATCAACATTATGTGCAATTTGGATCAAATTATCCAACTTGACACCATCACGCACTATAGTAGCGCCCATTGTTGCTCTATCGATTACAGTATTGGCACCAATCTCAACATTATCTTCCACTTGGACATAACCAATCTGAGGAACTTTTTTATATGTTCCATCTTCTTGCGGTGCAAATCCAAATCCATCTGATCCAATCACAACGCCAGAGTGTACTACGACATTTTTTCCAATCTTACAATCGTGATAAATCTTCACCCCCGGATAAAGTGTTGTATTATCTCCTATTGTAACTTTATCCCCAATATAAACTTGCGGATAAATTTTTACATTATCTCCAATACAAGCCCCTCTACCAATATATACAAATGCACCTATGTAACCTCCTTGACCGATCTCAGCATCAGCATGAATAAAATGAGGTTCTTCACGTCCGCTTTTGTCAAGACGAAACTCATTATACATATTCAGAATAGTAGAGAAAGCAGCATAAGCATTCTTAACCCGTATGATCGTCAATGTCGTTTTAGTTGCTTGAGTCAAGTGGAAATCTTCATTAACAATAACGATCGAGGCGTCGGTAGTATAAATAAAATGCTCATATTTTGGATTTGACAAAAAAGAAAGATCGCCTTTTTTACCTTCCTCAATTTTGGCAAGGTTACCTACAGTAACTTCTGGATTTCCTTCAATCCGTCCTTCTAATAATGTCCCTATTTGTTGAGCAGTAAATTGCATGGTACAAATCTATGTTTTTTTATTAAAAAATAACTACATGATGGAAGTAATTGCAACATATCCCACCTCTTTTGGATAACATAAAGCATATTTAGCTACATTTTTCGATAGTGCTTCTAAATTCCCGAGGTCAGAAGCTTCTGCAATGTCAACAAGCTCGCCCGATTTCAATAGTATTTTAATTTGATCCTGGGAAGAATTATAGGCCCGGTTTTGAATTTCCTGCGTAAATACATAATAATGAATATCCTCTTGAGCCACATTCATCTCCCTCTGTACTTTCGCCTTCACTAAATCAACATACTCTGGAGCAAATGGCTTATTACTCATGACCGATCGATATAGATTACGTTTCATCACGCGCTGGCACATGGTACTTAAAATAGGATCCTCATGACGTTCCCATGTTTTTATGGCAGACATAATATCCGTATCATCTAAACGGGTGAACCAATCCAAATGTAACGGGTCATCCAAAAAGTTAGTTTTGTTAACCTGCTGGCTTAAAAACCAATGAAACGCCGGAGTAGAAAAGAGCTTATGGCCAGCAGCCGTCAGATATTTTGCCCGCTGCAGAATTTTAATCAATAACTGTTCAGCACCGATAACGGTCTTGTGTAAATAGACTTGCCAATACATCAACCGCCGCGCAATCAGAAATTTCTCTACAGAATAAAGCGCTTTATACTCTACCACTATTTCATCCTCCACCACATTGAGCATTTTTATAATACGGTCAAAAGAAATGACGCCTTCCGATACGCCTGTAAAAAAACTATCTCTGTTGAGGTAATCCATTCGATCAACATCCAATTGGCTCGACACCAATTGATGCAGAAATTTACGTTCGTATTTATTATTAAAGATTGTAATTGCAAGACTTAGTCTTCCACCCAGATCATGGTTGATTCGATCCATTAAAAGGGAAGACAATAGCTCATGAGAAACACCTTCAATCAAACTATGCTCCAAAGAATGTGAAAAAGGGCCGTGACCTATATCATGCAGCAATATTGCCGACAGAACAGCCTCCTCTTCATCCCCTGAAATTATAACACCTTTACTCCTCAAAGTTTCCAATGCCATCGACATCAAATGCATCGCTCCTATGGCATGCTGAAAACGGGTATGCAAAGCTCCGGGATAGACGAGATGTGTCATGCTCACCTGCTTAATATAGCGGAGCCTTTGGAAATAAGGATGTTGCACTAGATCGAAGACCAATCCTGTAGGAATAGCGACAAATCCATATACCGGATCATTAATAATTTTATTTTTGTTCAATGTGGAGACAAATTAATACGATCATCAACACTATAAATATGAAACCGAGCCCTTTAATCATGAACTCCTGGTTAACACTAGTATAAACTTAAAACAAAGATAGTTAGTTCATCGTTAATAAATGTTAAAAATAAAATCTGAAGCACGATATTTGCTTATGTTAGCATGAGATCGAAAATCCGATCCCCCCCTCTACTACTAATAGACATATAATAACAAGATGCAAAAAACACATATTCTTTGGGCTGACGATGAAATTGACTTTCTAAAACCACACATTTTATTTTTAGAAAGCAAAGGTTACAAAGTTGACACAGTCAACAATGGAAATGATGCCGTTGAAGCCTTTAAAAATGGTTTTTTCCACCTCGTTTTCTTAGACGAAAATATGCCTGGGCTAACCGGGCTCGAAACACTTGCCATACTCAAATCGATCAACCCTACTGTTCCCGTTGTTCTGGTCACAAAAAACGAAGAAGAACATGTCATGGAAGATGCCATTGGCTCCAAAATAGATGATTATCTTATCAAGCCGGTCAACCCCAAGCAGATCTTGATGACAATAAAAAAATTAACGGAGAACAAACGTCTTGTCAATGAGAAAACATCCATGGCTTATCAACAAGACTTTCGCAATTTGGGGATGATCCTGAATGATAATCTGGATTTTAACCAATGGTCAGAAGTTTACAAAAAACTTGTCTATTGGGAATTGTCCCTCGAAAAGCTTGAAGATAACAATATGCATGAAATTCTGACGATGCAAAAATCCGAAGCAAACATGCAATTCTCAAAATTTATAGAAAACAACTATATACAGTGGATCAATCGCCCCGAAAACGCACCCATTTTATCACACCAGCTATTTAAAAAGAAGGTATTTCCGACCATAGAAGATAATGTACCCACATTTTTCTTTCTAATCGACAATTTGCGTTTCGATCAATGGAAAATTATCAATGAGGTAATCACCGACTATTTTAGACTTGAGGAGGAGATAAACTATTACAGTATTTTACCGACGGCCACACAATACGCTCGAAATGCTATCTTTAGTGGTTTAACGCCACTGGAAATGGAAAAACGCTTTCCGAAATTATGGCAAAACGATGAAGACGAAGGCGGCAAGAATCTCTATGAGGATAAATTTTTGGAGGATCAGATTAAGCGCCTTTATCGCAAACCCATAAAGCACTCTTACACGAAAGTATTGACATTGGAACAGGGAAAAGACGTAGTAGACAATCTCGGTAATTTGATGCACAATCAACTCAATGTATTAGTGTATAACTTTGTTGATATGCTTTCTCACGCACGTACAGACAGTTCTATGATTCGCGAATTAGCAAACGACGAAGCAGCATATCGCTCCCTTACTTTGTCATGGTTTGAACACTCCCCTTTATTAGAAACTATAAAATGGCTATCACAGAAGAAAGTCCGTGTGATTATTACAACCGACCATGGCACTATTCGCGTAAAAAAACCAAGTAAAATTGTTGGTGATCGAAACACAAATACAAATTTGAGATATAAACAAGGGAAAAATCTAAACTATATTGACAAAGATGTTTTTGTTATCAAAAATCCCCACGAGGCACAGTTGCCTAAACTTCATGTTAGTTCAACATACGTTTTTGCCAAAGAAGATTCGTATTTTGTTTACCCCAACAACTACAATCAATTTGTCAATTACTTTAATGGAACGTTCCAGCATGGGGGAATATCTTTAGAAGAAATGATTATCCCCTTTGCGACATACTTGCCGAAATAGTAATTTTGTAACATGGAAATTATTGTAAATACGATAGCAGATCTATCTCAAGCGGCTCAGACAGTTTTAAATAGTTTTCCAAAGGACCGCATTTTTTTGCTATATGGTTCAATGGGGGCTGGAAAGACTACTTTTGTAAAATACTTATGCCAACAGTTAAACGTACAAGATAGCACCTCTAGTCCTACATTCTCCATTGTTAATGAATACGAATCTCCCGTTGGTCCTATATATCACTTTGACTTTTACCGTATTAAAGACGAACAGGAGGCATTCGATTTTGGTTATGAGGAATATTTTTATTCAGGTGCTTACTGCTTTATTGAGTGGCCAGAGAAAATCCCCAATTTACTTCCTGAAGAAGCAAAAGAGATACATATTAACACCATAGATGCAACAACACGTAAAATTTCCATTCGTTAACCTACCTTTTTTGACCCCTTACTATGGCTCATTCATCATCTTGTCAATATATTCCTTCTGATATTCATGTGCCCGGATTAGCGGCCATACATGCAGAACATCTTAGCTTTTCCTTTCATGAGAACAACATCCAATTCGCCGTCGAAAATAGCTCTTTTGATATCGAAGAAGGGAAGATTACAGCAATTATCGGTGAATCTGGCAGTGGAAAAAGCACCTTACTACGGCTAATATACGGTTTATTGGAACCAACCGGCGGTGTTGTCCGCTATAAAGGGTGGCAGGTTCCTACGCGTAAAGACAAGTTAATTCCCGGACACGACGCAATGAAACTAGTCTCACAGGGCTTCGATGATTTAAATACTTATGCCAATGTATGGGATAATGTTGCGTCGCAGTTACCAAATACCGACATTAAACGCAAACAAGATAAAACGGCGGAAATACTGCAACGTCTACGCATAGATCACCTCGCTAAAAAAAGAGTGGCAGACATCAGTGGCGGAGAGAAACAGCGTGTTGCGATCTGTCGCGCCCTGATAAACGAACCTGAAGTTTTACTAATGGATGAACCCTTCAATCAGGTCGATGCTTCTTTTCGCGACACACTACAGCAGGATATAAAAGACATTGTTAAAGAAACTGGACTAACCGTCATTTTAGTTTCACACGATCCTACGGAAGTACTTGCCCTGGCAGATAATCTCATCGTGATGAAATCGGGCAAAATCCTAGATCAAAACAACCCGCACGTACTTTATAGTAATCCGTCGCACCCTTATACCGCGCAATTACTGGCAAAAAGCAACATATTACAGGTTGAGCAAGCTCAAAATTTAGGCATAACAAGCGAAAAACCAATCGCGATACATCAAGAATGGATTTCAATCAGTCCTTCTGAGCAGTCTACTTTTTTTGTAAAAGATGTGCGATTCAGAGGTTTTTATTATGAAATCGTCGTCAGTAATAATGAGATTAACTTACATGCAATTATAACGTCGCAAATAATTCCACAAAAACTACAGGCTGTCGATCTAACCATATCGCACTGGATCGCTTTTGACCATTAATTGTATGCCCTAGTCTTGTGTATCTAGCCAAGATAAAAATGCGTCAAACCATAACTTATCCGAGGTTTTGTTAATTAACCCAAAGCCGTGCCCCCCTTGCTCAAAGGTATAAAGCTTGTTGGGCACTTTTGACTTGTCCAAAGCTGCCATCATTCTATAGCTATTTTCTATCGGCACAGCCATATCGTCTTTGGCATGTACGAAGAAAACCGGACAAACCTCAGAAGATACCTGCAGATTGGAAGAGAACAGTTTGATTTGGTCTTCCGAAGGGTTTTCTCCAATGAGATTGATACGCGAACCTTTATGTGTTATATCATTTTCCATAGAGATTACTGGATAAATCAATCCTGCAAAATCAGGTCTTAGCGATACATGGGAAGGATTCGCTATATAATCTTTCTTAAACTTCGTAATTAAAGTGGAAGCCAGGTGCCCGCCAGCGGAAAATCCAATTACTCCAACTTTTCGAAGTCCGGGATGCAAGGTTCGGATCAATTGCATTGCCCGCTGGGCATCTTGAAGAGGTCCAATTGATTTGTCACGCATAATATTCGGTGATGGCAATCGATATTGTAAAACAAATGCTGAATAACCATTTTTTATCAACTCTTTTGCTACAGCATGTCCCTCATGATCCATTGCTATATGAGAATAACCACCCCCCGGAATAACCAATACGGCGATATTTTTATCAATACTTTTATCTGCCGTATAAGCGAATAACTTTGGTACATTTTTTTCTAAATTCACTTGCTCCTTATCAGTCGCGTTTGGAATGGAATCTGCATAAAGATGTATTGTTTCCTGCGCCTTAACGAGAGAAATCAACGAACATAAAATCATAAAAATTCTTTTCATTAAAATAATATTTTAAAAGAGAACTCCAGATTACATTTACTCGAAAAACGAATCAAATATGAGCTGGATACCCATGGTTTATAAGGAAGACACAACTAAAAGATCTAAATCTTTCGCCGTCATATTAAATCTTGAGGCCATGTCAACATTTGTAAGGTTTCCTTGGTACAAATAAATTGAACTCCGAATACCGGGATTCTTCCAGATTGCATTTTTCAGCCCCCCAAGTTCGGCAAAATCAAGCAAAATTGATGTAAAAATATTGCTCATTGCATAAGTGGCTGTTCGTGCTACCCGAGACGCTATATTGGGGACACAATAGTGAATAACGTCAAATTTCCGAAAGATAGGTTTATCATGTGAGGTTACTTCTGAGCTTTCAAAATTCCCCCCCTGATCGATACTCACGTCGATCACTACAGAATTAGGTTTCATTTTAGAAACCGTTTCTTCCGAAATTATACAGGCAGAGCGTCCATTACGAGCTCGTAGGGCGCCAATAACTACATCAGAGCTGATAACTGCCTTGTTTAAAATAATAGGTTGTATAACGGAAGTGAAAACACGGCTGCCAAGATTGTTTTGCAGGCGTCTAAGTTTATAAATCGAATTATCAAACACCTTTACCTCTGCTCCTAACGCCAAAGCCGTTCGGGCAGCTTGTTCACCAACGGTGCCCGCGCCAATAATAACGACTTCTGTGGAAGCTACGCCGGTCACACCACCGAGCATCAGTCCCTTCCCTCCAAATGCATTGCTCAGATACTCCCCTGCAATTAAGGTTGCCGTTGCCCCTACGATTTCGCTCATTGCACGAACCACCGCTAGGCAACCACCCTCATCTCTTAAATATTCGTAAGAAATTGCAGTGATTTTTTTATGCATTAACGCCTTTAGTACATCCAGGTTCATGAGTGAAGGTTGCTGTGACGATAATAAAAGCTGCCTTTCTTTCATCAACTTCACTTCACTAAGGATAGGGCTACCAACTTTAATGATCAGATCTGCCTGATAAACCTCTTCCCGAGAAGAAACGATACGAGCCCCCTGTTCACTATAATGATGATCCAAAAAATTAGCCCCCGCACCAGCGCCCGTTTCAATAATTACTTCGTGCCCATTTTCTACCAATAATGCAACCGCTAATGGTGTCAAGCAGATCCGCTTTTCCTGAAGCGAAATTTCTTTTGGAATGCCAATAAATAAACTCTTTGCATTCTTTTTCTTCTCAAACAGCATCTCTTTTGGAGAAATCATAGCCTGACTCGCAAGCTTTCCTAACTCATTCATCTTGTAAAATTGATCGTTAGCTAAAATTACAATAAAAAATCAATCTTATCAAACGAAGATAAATTTGGTTTGGCACAGCTTTGGAATGAAACAAATTTATCTACATTTGTCTAAATTAATCAGATATAATACCATGCTCAGCAAAGTTAATATAGTGCCACGGTGGATCATTTTTTTATTGGACATCTTTAGTGTATCCATCGCTTATCTCCTCGCAAATGTCATTTACTATGATTTTAACTTCGATTTTCTGCTTGACATTGATTTTGCCATTCGTTACATTTTATTTATAGGTATATGTTCCTTATCATTCTACCTCTTTAAGATGTATACTGGTATAGTTCGTTACACAAGCGCTATCGATTCAATACGGATATTATCAACGATAACATTTAGTGTTTTTGTTCTCCTGGTTATAAAATTAGTCATTCAGGCAAACGAGATAGAACGAAACATTCCAACTGCACTCATTATTTTCTTTGCACTCTTCTCCTTTCTTATTTTAACCGTATATAGAACGATTATCAAAATTTTCTTTCTATACACCAAAAAAGTCAGTGGCTCCAGAAAAAAGACACTGATCTATGGCGCCGGTGATTTGGGGATTGCTGTAAAAAGAACCTTAGACCATGATGTACGATCCAAAAATGCTATTGTTGGATTCTTGGACGATAATGAACAAAAAATCAACAAGGTAATTGATGGTACCAAAATATATTCCTCACAGAAGTTCAGCCATCTGATCAATACATTGAATGTTGAGGAGGTTATCATCGCTTCGCACAACATCCCTTCGGACCGTAAAAATGAAATTACAGATGTTGCGCTCGAAAAAAATGTGAACATATTAACGCTACCTCCTGTTAAAAAGATCATGAATGGTGATCTTAACCCAAATCAGATCCAAAAAATAAAAATTGAAGATTTATTAGAAAGAGAACCAATTAAAATTAACGACGACCACATCTTAAACCAAACGAAAGGCAAAAGAATCTTAGTTACTGGTGCGGCAGGATCCATAGGGAGTGAAATCGCAACCCAATTAGGGAGATACGAACCTCAGATGATCATCCTCTGCGATCAGGCCGAGTCGCCGTTACATAACCTCCAACTTGACCTTCAGGATGAATTTCCCAATCAGGTATATCATACTTATATCGCAGACGTCCGAAGTACAAAAAGGATGCAATTACTTTTTGAGACTTTCAAACCACACTATGTATATCACGCTGCAGCATACAAACATGTCCCAATGATGGAAAACCACCCTTTGGAAGCGGTACAGACCAATGTCATGGGTACTAAGAATCTAGCTGATTTAGCCGTAGCATATCAAGTGGAAAAATTTGTTTTTGTCTCTACCGATAAAGCTGTCAATCCCACGAATATCATGGGAGCGACAAAGCGTATCGCAGAAATCTATGTACAATCGTTAAACAATCATTTGGAAAACTCGTTAGGGGCAACTGTGCACACCAAATTTATCACAACCCGCTTTGGCAATGTCTTAGGCTCCAATGGATCAGTTATCCCTCGATTCAGAGACCAGATTCAAAAAGGCGGCCCCGTAACAGTTACGCATCCAGAAATTACGCGGTATTTTATGACCATTCCCGAAGCCTGTCGATTGGTTCTTGAAGCTGGTACGATGGGACAAGGAGGAGAGATTTTTGTATTTGATATGGGAAAATCTGTAAAAATAGTCGAGTTAGCAAAAAAAATGATTCGCCTTTCAGGATTTAAACCGAATGAAGATATTGAAATAAAATTCACGGGATTAAGACCCGGGGAAAAACTATATGAGGAGTTATTAAATGATTTGGAGAATACGTTGCCGACGCACCACGAAAAGATCATGATCGCCAAAGTCAGAGAAAATAATTATGATATTGTAAGTATAAAAATCGAAGAATTGCAACAGCGTTTAGCGACACAGAACAAAAACGAAGTTGTCTATCAAATGAAAATTATTGTACCTGAATTCAAAAGCAAAAATTCGATCTACGAGCAACTGGATCGGGAAATCGAGTTATCGAATAAGTCGGAAAACTAAAGTTAATTCACTTTAAAATTTGCAAAACACTTGCAAATTTGCTCGAAAAGTGTATTTTTGCAATCCATATTTTACTGATTAGTAATGTCTAAAAACACAAATAATACAAATCAAGGTTTCAAACCTTCAAAAGGATCTTTTTTTCAAGATAACCAAAAAAGTGTCGTGTTCATTTTAGGTGGTATCGTTGTATTGATCTTACTTTATTTTGGATATCAAAAGCTTTATCTAGATCCAAGAGCAGAAGAAGCTTCGAACCGTATGTACAAAGCAGAACAGCTGGCCACAATTGATTCTTTACAAAATAAAGCAATCACGGGCGACGGTGCTTTTCTTGGATTTAAACAAATTGCGGATGAATATTCCAATACAAAATCGGCAAATATTGCAAACGCATATTTAGGCGGTTTATATTTACGTCAAGGTAAATTCGAAGATGCTGTGAAGGCTCTTGAAAAATATGCTCCAACAGGAAGCCAAATTCTAGATCCGCTCGTAATTGGTCTCACTGGAGATGCTTATTCAGAGTTAAAAGACTACAAAAAAGCCGCTGATTACTACAAGCAAGCTTCTGAAAAATCAAGCAACTCGTATACAACTCCGCTCTTTTTGAAAAAACTAGGGCTTGTATATGAAGCACAAAATGACTATAAAAGTGCAGAGACTGCTTACAAGAAGATTAAAACAGATTTCCCAGAGAGCCAAGAAGCTTCTACAATTGATGGTTTATTAGGCCGTGTACAAGCACATTTATAAGAGAATAATTATAAAAGCATAATAAAAAGAGGCTATTTGATAGCCTCTTTTTTTGTGACCATCTAAAATCACTATCTTTGTTACTATTATGGCAAGTAGCATTAAAAATTTATCCGACTTTTCGCATATCCAGGTTGCGGATGCAAGTCCATTCAAATTTGCAATCGTTGTTGCACAATGGAATGCAGAAATTACAGGTGCATTATTGAATGGTGCAATAAAGGGTTTGGAAGAGCATGGCGCTAAGGAAAACAACATCCAAGTCATTGAGGTTCCTGGAAGTTTCGAATTAATTTCAGGAGCAGACCTCGCATTCAGAAATCAGGGTTTTGACGCTGTTATCTGTTTAGGTTGCGTCATTCAGGGTGAGACCAGACACTTCGATTTTATCTGCGATGCAGTTGCAAATGGTATTGCCAATGTAGGGCTCAAATATAATAAACCGGCTGTTTTTGGCGTATTAACAACTGACAACCTTCAGCAAGCATTGGATCGTGCCGGAGGGAAACATGGTAATAAAGGCGAAGAAGCTGCTATTACAGCAATACAAATGGCTCATATTGCCAAAAAATTCTAGTTTGGTATCAATTTTGCCTACCATTCAATGATGAAAAGTATTACTGAGCATAGCTTATTACTCAGGTACTTATATTTTGAACAAATCGATTAATAAAATATTCAGTTATCTTATTAATCGATTTTTATTTTTTCACTAGAATAAATTGTTATCGAATTGTCTTGATTGTCGTGTAAATCAATTATACAACAGTCGGTAGTTTTATAGACAATGACGCAATAATGAAGTTTCATGGGATCAATTTTGATACGAATTACTTGATGATTGTTTCTTTAAAAAATAGGATTATGAAAACATTATCGAATGTACTCTTGGTCGTTATACTGACGTTATTCTGTCAGTTGGATCTAGTGGCACAAGACGATAGTCTAAACAAGCAGATTTGGCAAAGTATCGGTGGCCAGGAAAAATGGGATTCTTTGCAGTTTTTGGCTTTCTCAGCAAAGGGAAATACCATCTCAGATCAGTTGTCAAACGACGAACGAAAGTTCCTGTTCAATAGAACGACTGGAGCATGTCGATTTGATGGCTATAAGGGAACGGATCAGGTGACCTACCTGTTTAATTTTAAAAACCCTGGGTCAGATAAACTCTTTATTGGAGGGAATCTATCTACAGATGGGCCCGAGCTTAAGAAATCAATTAAAAACCAGCTATTTTCGGATCTCAATCTACTACTTTTGCCTACTTTGATCGGACAGAAGAATGTGCAGCTGAAAAACCAGAAGGAAAGCTTCAGTGCTGGACAGAAATTAACGATAGCAAATATCAGCTCGTCAGGCCCTATCTTTGGTTCAAAGATTGATGGTTTGCTTTATATTGATCAAAATACTGGTGAGATTGTGCGTTACGAATACACAGATAAGGGCGAAAAAAACACCTATGAAGTGAGCAAATATAAAGAGATTGGCGACGGGATACGTTTACCCAGTTTCTTCAATTCCACAAGCAATGACCAAAAGAGTTGTATATTCTCCTCTATTTCATCTTTTGTACAGGTAGAACAGAAAAAATTTACAGAACTATAATATGATTAATTGGATAGAATTAAATACAGAAGAACAGCTACAGGAGCTTTATCAATCCGATAAAGTTGTAGCCATCTTTAAACATAGCACGACTTGTGGTATTAGCAATATGGCTAAGCGTAGTCTTGAGCGTATGTCTGCTACTTCAGACCATGATTATGCGATTTATCTTTTAGACCTTTTGCGTTACCGCCCTTTATCGAATGAGATTGCCCAACGTTGGAATGTAGAACATCAATCACCTCAAATACTGATTGTTGAAGGAAAAAACAGTTTATATGACGCTTCACATGGTGATATCCAATTTGATGAGATAGAACAATACCTAACGGCAATTTGACATAATAGGCCATAACTGCTGTTCAATAAAAATAATTAGCATAAAATATCCCAAGCGATCTTCAACATGTATTGTATTGATCACTTGGGATATTTTATGAAGCTGAAAACAGCTGAATTGGCTACTTATAAATTTCTACTGTTATTTTACCGTCTTTAGTCACCGTACCCCGATACATGCCGGCGGTATTAAAAGGCATAGCAACATGTCCATTTTTATCCAATGCGATCATGCCGCCATTACCGCCCATTTCACCAATCCGATCAATTACTTGCCTGCTCGCCTGATCAACAGGTTCACCTTTATATTCCATTAAAGCGGACACCGAATATGCCGCCACGGTGCGGATATAATATTCACCCCATCCAGTACAGGAAACAGCACAGGTATTATTGTTCGCATACGTTCCAGCACCAATAATTGGTGAATCTCCGACCCGCCCAAACTTCTTGTTTGTCATCCCTCCTGTAGACGTACCCGCGGCCAAGTTTCCTGCTTTATCCAAGGCAACACATCCTACTGTACCGAATTTAGCATCTTTATTGATGATGCCTAAGCGTGAGCTTTGTTTTTGATCGTGATCTAGTTGTGTTCGTGTACTGTCATCCTTGCTCACTTTCTGCAAAGCTTCCCAACGCGCTTCCGTCCAAAAATAAGAAGGGTCTACAATGGTCAATCCCACTTGCTTCGCAAACTCTTCGGCACCTTTACCCACCATCATAACATGCTCAGATTTTTCCATCACCGCCTTGGCTGCCGAGATTGGATTTTTGATCGTCGTCACTCCTGCAACGGCGCCTGCGGCTAAGGATTTACCATTCATGATGGAAGCATCCAGTTCGTTGCGTCCGTCATGTGTAAAAACCGCTCCTTTCCCTGCATTAAACAAGGGTGAGTCTTCCATAACATGGATAGCAGATTCGACGGCTTCCAAACTGGATTTACCTTCTTGCAACTTTTGATAGCCGATACGAAGCGCTTGCTCCAAGACGATCCTATAAGCTTGCTCCATCGAATCTGTCATATTCTTTTTCAAGATCGTCCCCGCTCCACCATGGATCGCCAAAACAAATTCACCCTCCGTCATGGCCACAGGTTTTTGATACGATTTACAGGAAATTGCCAACAGGCTTCCCACAATTATTATGGCGCATATCTTGAGGTTATTCATCTTCCTTCTCCCACCATTCTGAAGATTGTAAATCATCTATCTCACGACGGTCTTTTTTAGTAGGTCGCCCTGTACCGCGGTCGCGTTTTAGGACAGGAGCATGAAATACGGATTTAAACCCTACAGTTTCTTCAACAGGTGTTTGATCCTCGTAGAATTGAACAGCAGTCTTGGCGTCAACACGACGTTCCAAAAGACCTGTCACCTTCACCACTTTTTTCTCAATTCCCTTTTGGACATGGTATACATCTCCGATCTTAACTTCATAGGAGGGTTTTATATTTTGGCCTTTTAGTTTCACCCGACCTGCCTTACAGGCCTCTGTTGCCAAAGTTCTTGTCTTAAATAAGCGAATTGACCACAAATATTTATCAATTCTCAATTTTTCTGATGTTCCAGCCATAATACAAAAATAATTATATTTTTAGAACCATTATAACCAAAAGCAATTATGGAAAATTCCGATTAAACTGAGTTCAATTATTAAAACGTCTTTCATCCGTTCACCGGAAGAGTGTAATAGCTAATTGCGGACAAGTTGTCATCAAATCCATACCAAGTCCTGACTGCAAGCGGGGTGTGAAAACAATGTCTGCAGTGTGAATGCACCTTGAAAAGGTGGACTCAACGTGGACTCACTGTGCATACACTGTAGTTGGAGTCAGGAGTTGACCATAATCTGATAGGGTGTTGTTATCAGGAAAGTCTATTGCAAGGAACAATGGATAAAGTTGTTTTTAAGTCCAACTTTATCTAAGTTTGTACATCAAAATAAACTAATTCAAATAAGAAAATAAATAATATGGTAGAGCCACTTAAAAAACTGATTGAGGAAGCTTGGGAAGATAGGCAATTATTGGAATATAAAGAATATACAGAAGCCATCCGCACTGTTATCATGAAATTAGATAGCGGTGAAATCCGCGTCGCTGAAATGATCGGTACAAGATGGCACGTCAATGACTGGATAAAGAAAGCTGTTATTTTATATTTTCCAATCAATGATATGCGCGAAATGACTGCAGGTCCTTTTGTGTTTCATGATAAAATGAAATTAAAGACAGACTACAAACACACTGGAGTACGTGTTGTACCAGGGGCTTCTGCTCGTTTAGGTGCATATTTGGCTAAAGGAGTGATTATGATGCCTTCTTACGTTAACATCGGTGCTTATGTAGACGAAGGTACCATGGTGGATACTTGGGCAACTGTTGGCTCTTGTGCACAAATTGGTAAACATGTACACTTAAGTGGCGGCGTCGGAATTGGTGGCGTATTAGAGCCTGTACAAGCAGCTCCAGTGATTATTGAGGACAATGTTTTCATTGGTTCAAGAGCGATTGTAGTAGAAGGTATTCGTGTAGAGAAAGAAGCTGTGTTGGGTGCTAATGTGGTATTGACAGCGTCAACAAAAATTATCGACGTTACGGGACCTCAACCAGTAGAATATAAAGGTTATGTACCTGCCCGCTCTGTTGTTATCCCGGGTTCTTACACCAAAAAATTTGCGGCAGGGGAATATCAAGTTCCTTGCGCTTTGATCATTGGTCAACGTAAAGAGTCTACAGACAAAAAGACTTCATTAAATGATGCACTACGTGATCATAATGTAGCTGTATAAAAATTAAAACTAGTATAAAGATAAGATGAGTGCATTCGTAGATCGTGAGGATTTGAATAAGGCCTTGGAGACGTTAAAAAACGGCGGATTAATTCTATACCCTACCGACACCATTTGGGGGATCGGTTGTGATGCCACCAATCCTGATGCCGTGGAGAAAGTTTTCCAGCTGAAAGGAAGAGATAAATCCAAAAGTCTGATCGTCCTTTTACACAACGACAATCAATTGGCAAGTTATGTAAATGAAATCCCGGATGTGGCTTATCAACTTATTGAATACACCGAAAAACCCTTGACAATTGTCTATTCGAATGCCAAAAATCTTGCGCCCAATGCGATTGCTGAGGACGGTTCAATTGGCATTCGAATTGTCAAGCACCCTTTTTGTGAACAACTTTTACAACGGTTTCGCAAACCGATAATTTCAACTTCAGCAAATATCAGTGGTGAACCCACGGCGAAAGATTTTGACGAAATATCTGATGCCATCAAAGATGGCGTAGACTATATTGTCGCCTATGACAGAGACGTAACAACAGATGGAAAATCATCTACTGTCATGAAGCTGGACCCAAGTGGTAAATTTGAATTTATTAGAAAATAGCATGAAAAAGATCGTTTTATTTTTTGCATTAGCATTTGCTGTTACCAATTTATCTTTTGCGCAGCAAAAGGATATTCCCGCAGCCAAACCAGGCGTAAAATATGGCAAAGAAATCTCTGCGACCAATGCGATTTCAGTAGCAAAGCTTGAAAAAGAACTCACGCAAAAGAACGCATTCAACGGAAAGGTGGCAGGTAAGGTCGTTGAGGTATGTAAGAAAAAAGGCTGTTTCATGACCCTGCAACGGGAAGGCGAAGAACCTATTACCGTCCGTTTTAAAGACTATGGTTTCTTCATGCCAGCAGACATTGTCGGCAAAACGGTTGTTGTCGAGGGTATCGCAAAGAAAAAGGAAGTTTCTGTAGCATCGTTACAACATGCGGCAAAGGATCTTGGTAAATCACAGTCTGAAATAGACCAGATTACACAACCTAAAAAAGATATTAGCATTATTGCTGACGGTGTTTTGGTTGTCAAATAACCCATTCTCACACCAAACCTAGCATTGTTCTGATGAAAAGATTCCACACTTCAGCCTGTCACTCCATACTGGTCGATGGTACCTTAATGACCTTCGAAAAGCCCATTATTATGGGGATACTCAATGTGACTCCAGATTCTTTTTATGACGGTGGCGCCAATACAACCGTCGAACTTGCGGTAGAGAAAGCAAAGAAGCTATTGCTTGAAGGTGCTCAAATTCTTGATATTGGCGCATATTCCTCACGTCCGGGCGCCCCATTAATTTCATCACAGGAGGAAATGGATCGAGCTCTTCCCGCTATTCGAGCAATTAAAACTGCATTTCCTAACGCTATTTTATCAATAGATACCTTTAGGGCAGACGTTGCTGCGGCTGCAATCGATGCGGGAGTGCACATCATAAATGATGTTTCGGGAGGTACGCTCGATGATAACATGTTCGCCACGGTAGCAAAATATCAAGTTCCTTATATTCTCATGCATATGCGCGGTATTCCCGAAAATATGCAGGAAAAAACAGATTATACAGATATTGTAACTGACGTAGCCACCTTTTTAGGTGACCGCATTGCGACACTAAGAAGTATGGGGGTGAAAGACATTATTCTTGATCCGGGATTTGGTTTTGCAAAGACAGTCGAACAGAACTATGAGTTGCTCTATCGTGTCAATGAACTTCACTACTTCGAATTACCAATTTTGGGTGGAATATCCCGTAAATCCATGATTTATAAAAAAATCGGAATCACCGCCCAAGAAGCTTTAAATGGCACTACAGCTTTAAATACCTTACTTCTCGAAAGAGGCGTACAAATTCTCCGCGTACATGATGTAAAAGAAGCGAAACAATTGGTTGATCTCTTCTATTCATAAATCAGCATTATTTGCCTACAAATTTGGGATCACTTAATGTTTTAATAAACGCTATGATAGCTTCCTTTTCTTCTTCTGTCATCGGAATTCTTTTACCATTTTCTTTAAGAATCGGATCAAGGTTAGCTGCATCCAAAACACCTTTGTCAAAATAATCCAGGACAGATTTTAACGTTGGGAACTGTCCAAAGCTTCCATAAGGTGCTGTATATTCCGCATTTCTTAAAGAAGGCACCCGAAAAGCCATATAGTCCGTTTCAATACCTGTGATACGTGCTCGTCCGGCCTCGTCTGGATGTTTATTTAAAGGAAACCCTACATTTCTAAAACTCTGATCGGTAAATAATTCTGTTGCATGGCAGCTTTCACACTTCAACTTAAACAGCTGATATCCGCGTTCTTCCTCAATCGTGAATTGCTCCCCTTCACCTCGTTTTACCCGATCATATTTACTGTCGGCCGAAATTAAAGTATACTCATATTGCGCAATGCTTTTATAAATTCGTTCAGGTGTAATATTCTCATCGCCAAAAGCCTTCTTGAACAATATTTTATAATCAAACTCGCCATTGATTTTACCGATGACCTCCAGAATAGATGAGTTCATCTCCTCATGCGTGATAATTGGCACTAAAGGTTGCTTTTCCAGTTCGAGTATATTGCCATCCCAATTATAAAATTTCATAAAAGCCAAATTCTGCAAAGGTGGCGTATTCCGAAAGCCTACGCGATCATCTATACCCACTGCCTGCATTTTTCCATCGGAAAAAGCCAATGAGGGATTATGGCAACTGGCACACGATATCGTATTATTTCCACTGAATCTTTTCTCATGAAATAGTTTTTCACCCAATTCAACACCATACTTTGTCGGCTTATTGCTATTAAATGCATTATTCAGACTGGGAAAATCCGCAGGAATATTTAAAGTAACTGTTGGGTTATCATCCTGCGTAGATTCAACGATATCATCCCTACTACAGGATAAAGCAATTACTATAACTGTCAGGATTAAGATGACTTTTTTCATCCTTTTATTTTTATCAATGGTTGATGAATATTCAAAATGCATTCGAAAGTGATGATACAATCAGACTGCGTTCTTTTGTTTATGCATAACATATTTTCAGCAAATGGCTACAATCCCATTCAAGATCATAGCCATTCACGTAAAATTTAGTTAGAAACACTCTCAACAGTGAACATCCCAGCTGTATCACTGCTACCGTTACCACCAAGATTATCAACAAACTTCACCATTTCCACTGCCGAATGAATATTAGGCACAGCATTGTTAGCACCCAATGTAATGGTATTCGTCTTCCCGCTTAAGAGCTTATCAAAATCCGCCCTGATATTAATCTGTGGTACACTTTTTCCAACAGTAACTAAGGAAGGTAAATTCAAGGTAATATCCCGATAAGCATCTACCCCCTGTTTATAGGTGGATTCATCACCATTTGTTCCGCTGATCGTACTTCCTGTGTGAATAGACAACTCTTTATGATCAGCACCATAAAAGCCTTCCAATTTCGTAAATCGGTAACCTGTTCCCCATTCCCAGTGCATTTTAGTATCGTTGGCCCCAGCTGTTGCATAGAAAACCGGGAATCTCAGTTGATCCAACGTATTTATTTCCTGTTTTACCCCCAAGCCGAATTTGATCTGTTTATACTCGCCAACAGGTATATTACTCAACACATAATTTAAAGTTGCCGCTTTCGCCTGATCAATTACTGTAGCCCCTTTATCCAGATCATTTACATTATAAGGGATTTCAGATCCATCGGCTTTAATCAGTCTGATATTGCTAATTACATACTTCAGCTCAGAAAATTGATGCAGTTGTCCACTGGCTGATGTATTTGTTGTGGCAGCTGGAGAATCTGCACCACCCAGCACAATTGTTGTATTTTTAAATGTATTGTTGAAATGTAAGTTAACACTGTTGGCGACATCTTCACTTTTGCTACAAGAAATCATAACCAAAGAAATCATCAGGAGTTTAATTGCATTTTTTTTCATTTTATTCTAAGTTTTAAAGTATTTAAAAATTGATTTTTAAGGATGTAAAAATATTTCTACCCATGCGTGGTATATTTCCCCAATCTGCATAGGTACTATAGTATTCATTGAAGAGGTTCTCCGCACCGACCTGAAACACGGCATTTAATTTTCCAATAGTGAAGTTATAGTCTGCCGAGACATTCCATATCTTATAGGATGCAGTTTGGTCCTCTCCGTATTCAGGGCTGAAATTGACCTGACTAAAGTCTCCGTTCATTGAAGTTTGCACACCGATCATTTTGTATCGGTAATGCAATGATGTTTGATAACTTAAGGGACGTATAAAAGGCAGGTTTCCGCCCATATTGTCTTGCCCTCTGGCATAGCTAAGTACGACTTTCCAATCTAGACTTGGCAAAACTTGATATTGCGCATTGAGTGCCAGATTAAACAGAGTCGCATGATCTAAAGAGGTATAGCCTTTCACGCCTACCGATTGATAGTTCATCGGGCTACCCAAACTCAATATCCGGCCAATAATGTAGTCTTGGATAAAGAAATAATTGGCCTTGGCCCCAATGCTTAACTTTCCGGTCTTAAATCCGGCACTGGCATTGGCTTCATAAGAAACTTCATTTTTTAAATCCGGATTTCCGATATAATCGTACCGATCGAAACTGTTGTAAATGTAATAACCATAAGCCTCCGAAACAGAAGGAGCACGATGCCCAAACCCTGTTCCGAGGGAAAAGTCAAACTGACCAATATTTAACTGATAGCTAGCATGTAGGCTCGGCAGAATTCTATTTTTCTTCTGTGGAGAACCAGGATGGAAAATCCAGTTGAATTCAACGTATTTCGAATAGTTATAATTCAAACCCAATGAACCTCCAAAGACCAGTCTACTGATATCAGAAAGATCGAACGCGTTATTCATGGCTACACTTGCAAAACGGGTGGTCACCCATGGCCAGCTATAGGCAAACATGGTCTGTTTGGATCGATCCTGCGGATACATGCGCATCTCAGCTATCGATAGATTATCATAAGCATTTACCTGTATTTCCGAAGAATAGCGGTCTTTCTGCAGATTAATTTTAGATAAAAGACCGTAGGTCGTACTCCAGCCTGGCATATCCATATGGACCAAATTTTCCGGACGGGTCGTATCATCCATATAGTGCTCAACTGCATTAAAATAAACTTTGGTGTCCCATACCTTTACCAAACCCTCTTCAAACAACTGTTTGTATGCCGCGGAAGTGATAATCGCTCTGGATAAGGACAAGTCCATTGGCAAAGCAGGAAATCCCACATCTTTTGCACGATCAAAAATAGCATCTACCCGAACAGCAGAAAGCGGACTTGTTTTATAGGCCAAGCCCAACGACGCATTGAATTTATTATATTGCGAATGCCGTACTTCATCGTCATTTCCATCATAATAATTTCCAGCCTTCCGGAAGGCAATACTTCCATCTGCCACAAATTTGTCACTTGAGTAATATAGATTCCCAAGATTGAAATTCTGCTTATTATTGAATTCAAAACCAGTCTGATAGGCTCCGCCAATTTTTTTCTGCAGACCAAACGCGGTATTCCTTCTTTTTAGATCTATACTGCCAGCGACCGTAGCACCATGCAGATTACCTTCCTGCCCCGATTTAATATCTATTGCAGCAAGGTTATTACTTTCTACATACGAGGTTATCGGGTCCATTTTATCCGTACATGCTCCAAAGACATGCATCCCATCGATTGTAATTGTCGAACGCTCACTACTCATATTATTGAGCAGGGGTTCCCAGGCATAGGCACCGCGTTTTATGAAGCTGATATTACTTGCAGAAGCCAAATATTCATCCACAGAGACTGTCATCTTCAGATCGTTTTCAATCCTCTTTTTGGCAGCTGCATTGACTGTAACCTCGGCTAGACGTCTCGTTGTATCACGGGTAATAGGATTGTTTTGTCCGTGTACGTTCCATCCCAAAGACAACATAAAGAGAATAATACTTATCTTCCTCATAGCCTCTAGAATAGAATATCAATGTATAACTCACTTTTACGACCTTCTACCCCCGGTGTAAAGTCCTTGGGCACCTCAGTTCCTGCTATTACCCTTCCATTTTGGTTGACCAAAATAAAATTCAATGTCCAGTTACCTGTCATTGTGTAATTCACAACGCCATGGTACAATCCGTCTGCCTGTTGTACCAAGTCCTTATTATTGGGCGAAGAATGGTTGCCCATCGAAGGTTCTGGCATACGCGGATCCAATTGTAAGGTATATCCATTGACTGTCGTATAAGACAATTGTGCAGCGTCCAACTTATAAATCCCGGCGACCAGCTTATTTTCAGAAACAGTTGGTTTCCAAGGAGCAATCAAGGCGATTAAATACTGTTCGCCATCTTTCCCGGTGAAAGTGGTTAGGTTACGGTTTTTATTTACCTGCGGCTTCACAGTTACATGCTGTGTAGCTGTGAAAGTCTGTCCGCCAATTGTAAAATCGATTTCCAAATTCCAGTTTGCTGCCGCAGAGCTTTCATCTGTAAATACACTGTAACCCGAAAAGTAGCGACCATCCAACGTGTAGTCCATTTCGGACTGGTGTGGACAAACAATTTTCATTCCTTCCACATTGGTTTGGACTGGCAGCAATTTGACTGAGGAAACGGCTACAGGTTCATTATCTTGCTGCTTATTGATTATCACGCGGATATCATTATAACCGCGATACAATACCCCACCTAAGGCCTCAATACGAATACTATACCCTGAAGAAACAAGACTTGTAACCTCTTTAAACTCCGTATTCACCGCCACAGTATTTCCACGTTCTGCCTCATAGTCTGTTTTCTCCTTTGTACAAGCAATTAGGAGAAAGGATATAATTGCGATATAAAAACCCGCTTTTTTTATAAATAAATATCTCATCTATAATTTTTCATTTGTTAGGAAACTATCCGATTTATTGCGTGAGCTCCGGAACTCACGCAATAAATCAAAATGATATCCTATTGTGACGAACGGATATATTTCATCGTATAGATGCGCTCCATTCAACTTCTAGCGAAATGAAACCATCATACTGATATTGAACAGATTATTAGCTATTATCAATATTCAAATGATTCGGACCCACACCGCGATGTAGCCCAAATAATTAGGAAGGTTTCATTGAAATAAATAGTTATTGAATAAATAGCTTAACCGAAAGATCGATTTTATAGACAGAGCATCACTAAAAGCAGTTTCACAGCGAAATTATAACACGAAGGAAATCTTAGCATACCTTGTAATCCATCGTCAGTGATCGACTACTTAATCAAATAAAATATTAACTGGATTTAAACCAAAGGGGGGTGAAATATTGTAAAGATGGGATTATAGGAATAATCTTCTTTATATACTGGAAGCAGGCGCTCCACAGTGTCTTCATAAAGAGCCGTGTTTTTAAAAGTAAAATCTTGTGTATTATTTATAAAAACAACATCAATAATACGTAATTCAAGATTTTTTTGTTCCTTTTCCTCATGCTCGCGCATTTTCTTCATCAAAATACACTGGCCTCGACAGGCAAGCGCATTATCGTTAAAGCGATTGATACATTCATAGCGCGCGATATAATCTCGATTCAACTCGAAGACGGTCCATAGCCATACCGTTGAGAAGCTCTGCAGGAGCATCAAGGGTAATAGAATCCATATAAACAGTCTAATTTTCATTCGAATATTTTATTCTCAATAGCAGCTTACCTCGTTAAGATTGTTTCTTTATCTTGTAAACTTACCAAATCGAGCTCATGATAATTCGTTTTGAGTTTGGGCAAATATAACAAATGAATCTTGGAATAAACAAATGCTATTTAAAAGAAAAAGTCCTAGGCAGACTACTACCTAGGACTTATAAAACTCAATTTTAATTATTTTGACGCAACCGTCAAAACCGCTTTCTTATTACCAGCGGCTAAATCCAATGTAAAAACATAGGTTTTACCTGCCTCTAAAACTTTGCCGGTTTTGATACCCAGATTGCCTGAATCACGACCATTATTGCCATCCCCCACAAAGACGATATCACTTGAGGTTGTCACATCTGCACCACCAAATTCACCGCCCCATCCTTTTTGATGGAAAAATTTGAAGTTGATGTTATCGGATTTTATAGACTCTCCTGCCTTAACAGTTATCTGGTATTTCTTGTTACCTAGCGGCACCAGACAAAGTGCTTTATCCGTGTTCCAGCCCACCTGGTTACTGGATACTTTAGGCTTTCCAATTCCCTCACCGATAATCCATACAGCACCAGATCCATCATCTTGTAGTTTTGCCAAATCATTGCCTGTCATCGCCTCAACCACAAAGTATTTTAAGTTAAAGTCTGCTGTAACACGGTATTTTCCAGTTGATCCTTTAAACGATAGGGTTCCATCGGCCGCTTTGGTAAAGAAATCTGGATCGATCCACCAATCTTGCAGATCCGCAATCCCTTCAAAAGTCGTCGTTTTCCCTTGGGCCAGCTCGATTTCAACTTTTGCATGTTTATCATCCACTCGACTGAACTGCGATCCATTTAACAGTACAACAATAAATGGAGATGCCTGAAATGTCAATGTATTAAATTGAATTGGATATACACCAGAAGTCGAATTTGAAAAAGGAATTTCAGCGGTAGACCCCAAGTTAATAACATTATTGACCCAACCAAAATTCATCGCATTGCCTTGTGTACCTACTTTTGGCGCTTGAATATAGCCTTTTACCTCAGCTGCAAAATTTTCTTTTGCCGCATATTGGTTGCGCCCTACCTTTTCCATGCGATAGGATTTGGATTCTGTGACTAAAGTTAAATATGGAAAGTCGGGTCTGCTCAGATTAATATCAAAAGATTGTTCGGTTATTTTTTGGCTAATATTCTGTACGACAAACTTAAGGGTTGCTTTTCCATCGGGAATATCTTTCAAGAACGGAACATAAATTTTTCCAGCATAGTCTCCATTTTGTTTGGTACGGATAACGGTTTCGGTTACCTTGTCGTCGGTAAAATACAATTGGGCTTTAACAGTAGAAAGCGCAACTTCACTATCCGACACATGGACCTGAAACTCGAGACTATCCCCAAAATTTGCAGTCGAGATAGGCGATTTCAATTCGATTTTAGGATCCCCTATTTGATAGGTATATTTTTCATCCTTTTTACAGGAACTAACTGCAGTAATAGCAGCAGTTCCCAATAGTATATTGATGAGATATCTTTTCATTTGTTCATAATTTATGCGCTATCAACGCGATAGCGCTTAGGGTTTATCATCCTCCAGTTAATAGGTCCAACGGTAAGAAACAACCGACTTAGCTGGCACATCATAGCTAAAATGATGTTTACCGTCTGCGACAGTGATTTTACGACTATCGCCTGATTCGTTTAACAGAACGACAGCATAGGTCCCATCTGTATTTTGAAAGGCTGTATAAACCAAACCTTCCGCCGTATAGCCAGAAGCGCCAATCCTTGTAGCTCCTGATTTAACCACCGAGGAAAGATGACCAACAATATAGTAATGCGAATTGCGCGTTATATTCTTATAATTTGCCTTACTAATGTCCACGGCGCCATAACATGTCTGGCAGCCCCCCTCGCGATTTGGCCCTTTGTCAGTATCAAGCATCAGGTTCCATACAATGACGCCCTTGCTCCAATTGTTGACGGTGCCCAATGCAACTTCTCGCATATCCTCCATCAAACGTTTTTCAAGATTGCGTCCATCATTCCATTCTCCAATGGATGTTTCCGTAAATACCAATTCCTTGTCTGGGCGTTGATTATGAATATCGATAAGTTCAGCTTTATCCCCACCATAATTATGGTACGCCGCTCCGGCGAAGAATGACGCTGCGCCGGCATCGTTATAAATCTTTACTGGATAATCTGTCTGATCAGCGATATTATCATAATTATAATTATGATCAAATGCATAAATCTTTGTTGATAAATTAGCCGCTTTTAATTGTGGGCCCAAAGCTTGTTTGACAAAAGCCTGTTGTTCCTGCCATGACATATAAAGCGAAGCGGAATTTTTTCTATTCAATGGTTCATTTTGAACAGTAATCGAATAAATATTAATGCCTTCTTTCTTCATTGCCTGGATCCATTGAACGAAATACCAACCATAATCCTGGTAATATTTTGGATTTAACTGACCACTGGTCCATGAATCAAAGGGCTTTAAATCAGTTAGGTTGTTAACTTTCATCCATTTCGGTGGAGTCCATGGGGAGCCCATGATTTTTATGGATGGATTGATAGCAAGTATTTCTTTAAGCACCGGAATGATATATTGGGTCTCTTCAGACTGCAATCCAAAATTTTCCTTTCCTTCTTTGTCCCAACAGGTATATTCGCTTAAAGAGAAGTCGGAACATCCAATAGCAATACGGATATAGTTCATTCCCATTCCAT
The DNA here is from genome assembly GCF_033097525.1 of Sphingobacterium sp. UGAL515B_05. Classification (NCBI taxonomy): domain Bacteria; kingdom Pseudomonadati; phylum Bacteroidota; class Sphingobacteriia; order Sphingobacteriales; family Sphingobacteriaceae; genus Sphingobacterium; species Sphingobacterium sp. UGAL515B_05. The sequence continues at coordinate 1,434,863 of NZ_CP109907.1, forward strand.
CTTTATCTGAAAACGTCTCTGTAAGGAATTTTGTCCGATCTTCCTTACTCATTTTCATTAAATTATAACAGGTTGAGCCTGTGACGGCTGCACCGAAGCCGTCCATCGTCTGGAATTTCTTAGTAGGATCTAGCGTAATTGTATTGGGCGACATATTAAATTTGGAGCTGAAATCAACAAAGCGCTTTCCAAAATCCAAAGACCGACTGCCTGTCGTCGTATAAATGGTAACATCACCACTTTTTTTAATTTCATCACCTTGCGAAGGTGTATAGCTGTCACGGTTACAAGATGTTGCCGTCACTAGACAGGACAACAAGAATGTATATATCATAGTTTTTTTATTAGTACGTTTCATCTGTTAATATATTTGTCTCCATCCATCAGATGGGGGATTCCACTTGTTAAATCAATTAATACCCCGGATTCTGAACTAGATTAGGATTCTGATCAATTTTTGGTTGCGGAATCGGTAAACGGTAAGAGTTCTTCGTAAAGGGATACACCTGTGCCTTTCTTCCAGCGTCTTTCGCATAGACCGCATTCATGACAGCTTCCACCTTGTCCAAGCGCACGAGATCAAACCAGCGTTGTCCTTCGAAGGCTAATTCCAGACGACGTTCTTTCAGATAAGCATCTAATAAAGCATCCTTATTTGAACGTATCGCAGTTGACAATTTTGGTAGTTTAACACGTGTGCGAATTTTGTCAATAATGTCTGCTGCGCCGGATAAATCTGATCCCTGTTGAATTAAAGCTTCTGCCTTGAGCAATAAAAGATCTGCATAACGAAGCTTGACAATACTATTAAATGCAGACCGCAGTTTAAACATGAATGGATAATGATTGGCGGGATAATAGTTGCTCCAAGTGGTGGTGTAATAGACAACGGATTGCCCCAAACGAATCTGATCCCCTTCATTCGTATATGCTTGTATCAAATCCCGTGATGGGGTTACCCATTTTGCCCATGTGAAGTTATTATCATAATTGGACAAATCCCTTCCAAACATCCAAGTCGCCCAATTGCCTCCTCCTGCAGTGAACTGTGCTTCCAAAATCGATTCTTTTGTATTCCGTTGTGCAAGATCTGTATTGCTTGCATTCATCGCATATAAATCCGAGTAATTGGTATTCAGATCAAAGCCATCAGCTGTCAATGCGTCAACAAATTGAATGACTTTAGCATAATCGCGAATCGGTTTTTCGGCATAGATCTTTGCCAGCATAGCTCGCGCTACGGATTTGGTAAATAAAGTTTTATTCCCATTATTGTTGGCAGGTGCATCTGCCAATCCATCCATCAGGTCTTTTTCGATCTGTTTGTAGGCTTCTTCTTCAGTAGCTTGTTTCGGAAAATATTGCGGATAAACTTCATTGACATTATCACCGGTAATATCGGGTGCGATCGTTGTGATGATAGGGATAGATCCAAATATACGGACCATATCAAACATCGCCAATGCTCTGAATAGTTTCGCTTGTGCTTTATAAGTCCTAATTTCTGTATCGCTCACCGATTTATCAGCGACACTATCCACATAAATGATCAATCGATTTGCACGGCCAACATCTTCCAGATACCTACCCCAATCCCGGTCAACCACAGAATTAGACCCTTCAATAGAATTATTTTCAAAAGGTACAACTTCCGCGCCGGTCGTTCCCGCATAGGAATTATCGGCGTGGGAATCGCCAATCAAGAGAAGGTCGAGGTACCAATGTTCCTGCCTATCTTTCATCTGCTGGTAAATCCCCGCCAAATAAGTTTCAACTTCGGCTTTATTCTTGAAAACGACCTGTGTTCCTGTCTCCGTCTTTCCTTGACTGACATCCGAATAATCTGAAAGCGGATCACGATTCAAAGAACAGGAGAATAAAAACAAAGAGCCTGTTAGCAAAGAAAGAGCGTTATATATATATTTTTTTTTCATGATACAGACAATTAAAACTCAATATTAAGACCTAAAACAAATGAACGATTCTGTGGATAGGTTCCCCAATCAATACCCTGGATTCTGGAATCAGATCCGCCGGAATATTGGTTTACTTCGGGATCCATACCGGAATATTTAGTCAAGGTAAATAGATTACTTACAGATAGATAGGGCTGAATTTTATGGATACCAATACGTTTCAGTCTCTCCGGAGAAATGGAATAGCCCAAGGAAACATTTTTCATCCGCAAATAACTACCATCCTCAACAAAATAGGTTGAATTCTTCATGTCAAACCCAGCTTTCGGAACGTTGGTAATCTGTCCCGGTACCCGCCAACGATCCAATACAACAGTAGTTTGATTTCGCCCATCATACATCCCCTCTGTTTCCATGCGGCTCGCATTGAAGATATCGTTTCCGTAAGTTCCCTGAATAAATATACTGAGGTCGAAATTTTTCCAGGAGAAGCTGTTTGTCATACCATAGACAAACTTTGGAAGAGGGTTACCGATATATGTACGGTCGCTCGATGAAATCTTTCCATCGCCATTCAAGTCGCGATACATGAGCTCACCGGTTTCAGGGTTTACACCATCAGAGATATAACCGAAGAATCCTGCAAGTGATCTTCCTGGCTCATTCTTCACGACAAAATCATTGACATAATCGTTTGTCTTGACATCGTAGTACACTTGTTGTAGATCCAGTTGTTTCAGTTTATTTCTGTTGAAAGAAATATTAAAATCTGTATTCCAAGTCAAGTTTCCGGTCAGATTTTTTGAATTTACCGCAAATTCAAAACCATGGTTGTTCAGTCGGCCGCCATTTCTTTGGATTGTGGTTGCTTGCTGTCCTGCTGGCAAGCTTGCATTCATTAAAAGATCTTTCGTATCCTTGTTGTAATAATCTGCACTGATCGTCAGTCTATTGCTCAACATGGTGATATCAAAACCAATACTGGTTGTGCTTGTCGTTTCCCAAGTCAAGTCTTTCGCTCTTAAGATTGTTGGCTTATTGATATTTGGCACTGAATTGTCTTTTCCCTCAACGAACCACTGTTGACGTTGGATACCGCTCAATTGCAGGTAGGCATAATCACCTAATCCATATTGATTACCTGTCTGTCCCCATCCGCCACGGATTTTAAAGTCATTTATCCAGGTTACATCTTTCATAAAGTCTTCAGAAGAGATTCTCCATGCAGCTGAAACCGACGGAAAATACCCCCAGCGACGTTCCGGACTCAACTTTGAAGAACCATCGGCACGCATATTTGCGGTCAATAAATACTTGCCATCATAATTGTACATTGCGCGTGCGAAATAGGACATAATCCCCCAATTGGATGCAGAGGATCCTGTTCTATCCCAGGAGATCTTGTTCGCCGCATTAAGTGTCTCAATGATTCCATTTGCATAATTTGAACCATAGATATAGCTTCTGGAGTACTTGGAATCCGTCCATGACGAACCGCCCATTACTTCCAAATTATGCTTTCCAAAGCTCTTCGTGTACGTCAAGAAATTGTCCCAAGTCAACACGGTATTTGTATTACGAATATCTGAAGCCTCTCCGAATTGGTTTCTTCCCCAAGCTGTTGTCCAAGGGTCCAAAAAGGTCGTCATCACACCTGATCTTCTATCCAATGAAAACGCAGTTTTCCAAGTTAAATTAGGCATAAAAGAAACCAGTGCACTTCCTGTGGCAACAAGTCGGTTTTCGCGGTTATTATTATTTCTTGTCCGGGCTAGGTTTTCCAAAGGACTGGTGATGTTGTTGATCCCATAGAAATTATTATAGAATCGATCCGGATTGGTTGGATCCCATACAGGCGCGTAGGTTGGTGTTGTAATCACCGATGTAACTACGCCCCCACGATTAGAACCCAATCCTGAGGTAATTCCATTATCATTGTTATCGGAATAATTGATATTCGCATTCACCTTTAGCCATTTTCGGACTTGGTTATCAATATTAGCACGAAAATTATATCGTCTAAAGAAGGATCCTTGTAGTGTTCCTTTTTCGTTCAAATACCCCCCTCCTAAATAATAACGGAGCTTCTCATTGCCATCCGAAACGGATATTTGATGATTTTGTTGAATACCTGTCTTATAGGTTTCTTTAAACCAATCTGTTTGATCCAACAATCCCTCTGGCAGATTTATCATGCCTATTTCATCCTGTAAATCTTTGTATTGACTGGTATTTAAAACTTTAACCGTGTTATTGACAACATTGGCTGTCCACTGTGTTCCCAGTGTAATTTTTGCTTCCCCGGCTTTTCCTGATTTTGTCGTAACCAAGATAACACCGTTCGAACCACGCGAGCCGTAGATCGCTGCCGATGACGCGTCCTTTAGAATTTGAATATCCGTGATATCATTCGGTGACAAGAACTTAATATCTTCCACAGGAACTCCATCAACAACATACAAAGGAGTGGTATTACTATTAAAAGACGTTATCCCACGAATTTGTATCTGAGGTGCTGCACCTGGCTGACCACTCGGCTGAATAACAGTGACCCCGGCAGCTTTACCTTGAATGGCTTGCCCAAAATTAGTAACGGGTCTCTTTTCTAAGTCTTTGGTGGAGACAGAAGAGATTGCAGTCGTGACATCTTTTCTTTTCACGCTACCATAACCGATTACAATGACATCCTCCAGCAAATTGGTTGAGGAATTTAATTGGACAATCATGGTACTGTTGGCAGGTAGTTCTTTACTGTCGTAGCCAACAAAAGTAAATTGGAGTATACTGCCCGTGCTTGCTGAAATTTGAAAACGCCCATCTCCGTTACTGGAGACTGCGTTATTACTTCCTTTTTGTGTAATGGTTACTCCAGAGAGTGGTTTCTGATCTTGGGCATCCAAGACACGTCCACTAACTTGAATTCGGTCTTGGGCAAACACCAAATTCACCAAAGTAAACAAGAAAGCTAACCCCGATGAAAAGGCAACTTTTCGTGTAAAGTAAATCATATGAAATAAAAAAATTGGTTATTGTTTAATCTTTTGGTTATTCCAAAATGGCAATGAGTTTCCCCTGCTTCATTGCTCAAAACAAAACTAAGATCAGCTTGACGGAGAAAAAAGAGCGAGTACTTAAAAAGTACCGAAGAAAAAACATAAATAACTAAAAATAAGATACCTACAAAAAACACCCTCCCTTAAAAAGTACCTAAAGGAGCGTACAATTGTCTTTAAAACAGCTAATTTTCGGGTATTACAGCACATTTTATGCCCGGTCGATCACCGCAATCTGACATACAGCCGCCTCGAAAGCATCACGATTTCCCGCGGCTTTATTACGTACTTTTGTTCTGTAATTATAAACCGTCCGAAGCGAGTATCGCAGGAAACTTGCAATCTTTACGGAATCATCGATCCCTAACCGAATTAATGCGAAAATCCGAAGTTCGGTATTTAACAACTCCGTTTTCTTGGGATAAATTTTCTCGTCCTCCTGAAGTAAGGCATTGAATTCGTCAACAAAGGTTGGATATAGATTTAAAAAGATACGATCAAAATTAACATAAAGTTGCTGCACTTCCCTTTCTTCCATTTGCGTTGACTTTAACTGTTCCCGCAGCGCATCCCATTGCTGATTCGTCGCTTTTTTCAGTAATGCCTTTCTGATATCTTCCATTTTATCGATGTAACTCGAGCACATATCAAAAAATTGAGCAATATATTCTTCTTTAATATGATTGGATTCAGATAATTTAAGGTTAGTCTGTTTTATTTCATCATTCAATGAGCGAAGTTGTTGGTTTGTAGCTGATAATTCCGACCGTATCCTTCTCAAATGTTGCACCTGTCTATAGATAATGACAAGTCCAATAATGACACCGATCAATAAAATACTGACGATAATGACCAGTCCAACCAATTGTCGGTTTTGACTACTGATTTTCTGCTGATAGGCGGCATTGATAATGGGATAAGAAGAGGTCCCCTCGATAATGCGATACCGTACTTTACATAACATCGCATCGTCTATGGCTTTTTCAATAAATTGAAAAGCGCGATCAAAATCCTGTTGATCGTAATATGTTAGCGCTAAATCATGAAAAGATGCATTATCACGATTAGCCATTTCAATATCTGCACTGGCTGATATTGAAAGATAGTAAATCTGGCTTTTCGTATCCTTTTCATATTTATAAATGAGCCCCATAAAATAGGCGATCAGCGCGCGTTGCTCCATATCCTTTTTATTCTCATTCCAAAGAACCAGTAATTGCTTTTTAGCGTCCTCACGATTACCGTTAAAAAGTGTTTTTATCGCAATGGTGGTACGATACTCCAAGGAAGACTTTGGTAGTACCGTTAACAACGAATCACGATACTTTTCACTTGCCTGGTAATATTCTGACCGATTATTGCTCTGACCGTAATGACTATAAAAGGAGCTGTAGGTATCGTAATATTTTGCAAGGAGATCCCGGCCAAGATGAGCAGACTCGACTTGCTTCAACAATTGTGAAGCTTCTATATACCGTCCGATGGTGGAATACACCCAGGCCAAATCGAGATGAATCACTGCCTGCAAGGAGTCATTATGCGGTGGAGCGAGCTTTTGACACAGTAAAATATAAGTAAGCGCTGCGTCAGAATCAAACTTCTTATAATTTTCAAAGATTTCGTAGTTCTTCTTCAAAAATTGAGCAGGATTGCCTTCTAATGCTTTTGCCTCCTGTTTTAATTTCTCCAATTTATCTTCACGGTTCTTGATGTAAATTTTCTGATTTTCCATCAGATATTCCAATCGTTGCAAAACCCGGGTGCTATCGGAAGCCACTTGTGCAGATAGGTAAAGACTAAAATGTGCGAAAAGAATAAAAAGAAAAATGCGCTGCAACATAATAAAATCGGTTCAAGATAGTGTAGACTAAACTACATAAAAATAACAACAAAAAAGAGGACGTCTCACGACGGCCTCTTCCCCTGACCCAGTTAAGGGTCCAAGAATTAACAAGTTAATTCTTTATCGCATGAAAAATAGTTTTCTTTTTAATCCATAATCACCTATTTCCAACCTCCTCCCAAGGCTTTGTAAAGTAGAATCTGATTTAAAGTATTCTCTTTCTCCAATTCTACTTTTCCGATTTGGGCTTCCAGAGACTCTTTTTGGGCCGTAACAACATCTAAAGAAGTTACCCGACCAGCAATAAATAGTTCCTGTGCGGCTTCAATAGAGAGATTTAACGCTTGAACATGCTCATCAACAAAGCTACGTCGTTTGACGATCGCCTCTTGCGTCATGACAACATTGGAAACTTCGTTATAAGCGTTTACAACTGCTTTTTCATAGTCTACAAACGCAATTCCATAATCTGCTTTCGCAATCTCATACTGCGTTTTTAGCTGTCTTTGATTAAATATTGGCAGTGTAATACCGCCAAATAAATTATACGCAATAGATTTATCCAAATTAAATAACTTGTTAAAGCTAAAGCTCTGTAATCCGATAAATGGACTTATTGCAACAGAAGGCAAAAAAGCCAAGCGTGATGCTTCCTGATTATTCGAAGAAGCAATCACCTTCAAATAAGCGGCCTTAATATCCGGGCGTTGGTTCACGAGATCATCTGGTGTACCAAAATGCATTGCATGATACAAATCTGCATTTTCGGTATATGTACTTCTTACAATAGGTTGATAAAAACGCCCCAACAGGCCGTTGATATGATGTTCCCAAAGTGCTATTTCTTGGCTCAATTGTTCTTTGGCAGCTTTCGAATTGGCTAATAGCGCCTTAAATTGTTGCACAGAAAGCTCAGTCGCATAACCGGCATCTTTTTTCACCTCAACAACTTCCAGTGCATTTTTATGTAATTCAATATTCCGATTGTAAACTTTTATCTTTTGATCCAAAGCAATTAGTTCATAATAAGCCGTCGCAATATTGGATACCAATTCCGTTTCTAATAGACGCTTGCCTTCCTGCTCAGCTAAAAAGCTAAAATAAGCGGCCTGCTTTTGACTTTTCAACTTTCCCCAAAGATCAATCTCCCAGGACGAACGAAGTCCGATAAAATAATCTGGGATAAATGGTTCGGGCAATTTTTCATCACTTTTCAAGTTCTCCGAAAAATTTGAATCATAATTACCTATTCCTGATTCTGTATAATGTCCATACTTCCGTATTCCTCCTTCTACTGCAGCCTCTACAGTTGGCCCCAATGCTGCCTTCCGTTGTTTAAAATAAGCTTGTGCAGATTCCAACCGCAAAATGGATTGACGAATATCTAAATTGTTCTGCAGCGCAGAATCAATTAGAGAAACCAACTTCGGATCTTTAAAAATTTCCTTCCAAGACCGACTTCCTACATTTAAACTATCTGGCGAAAGATGTTTGGAAAATGAAGTCGGTACATGTAATTTCTCCGGTTGAAGTGTTTTTTTGGGAACCGAGCAACTACCAAATAAAATAAGTGCAACTATGACTAAAGAAGCTTTTTTAACGACCTGTTTCTTGTTATCCTTTTTTGAAAATAAGATCACTAATCCCGGGATGACAATTACCCCGAGTATGGTTCCGATAAGCATTCCTCCCACCGCAGCGGTACCGATACTTCGATTACCCAATGCTCCTGCTCCACTGGCCATCATCAAGGGAATTAGACCTGCAATAAATGCAAAGGAAGTCATTAATATCGGACGCAAACGGGCAACAGCTCCTTCGATTGAAGCGGTCACGATATCCATTCCCTGCTTATATTTCAAATTGGCATATTCCACAATCAGGATCGCATTCTTACCTAGCAAACCAATCAGCATGACCAATGCTACCTGCGCATAAATATTGTTTTCCAATCCAAAGACCTTCAAGAAGATAAATGCACCAAAGATCCCTGCCGGAAGACAGAGCAGAACAGGTAAAGGCAACAGAAAGCTTTCATACTGTGCACATAACAACAGATAAACAAACAAAAGACAGAGTGCAAAAATATACAAGGCTTGGTTTCCGGAGATTTTCTGTTCACGAGTCATCCCCGACCATTCGATACTATACCCTTGCGGCAAAGAAGAAGCAATTTTCTCGACTTCTTCGATAGCTTGCCCGGAGCTGAAACCAGCTGAAGACTGTCCAGTAATCATGGCCGAACTAAACATATTGTAACGGGTAATTTGTTCAGGACCATAAATTCTTTCCATCGAAATAAAGGCATTGTATGGAACCATCTCACCCGTCTCATTCTTCACATATAAGCGTAATACATCTTCTGGTCTCTGGCGATATTCGGGACCAGCCTGTACCATGACCTTATACATCTGTCCGTAACGGATGAAATTTGTCGCGTAAAGACTTCCCATTAAGGTCTGCAGTGTATTCATGGCATTCTCCACCGATATTCCTTTTTTTGCAGCCATATCGTAATCCACCTTCAGCATATATTGGGGGAAGTTCACATCAAAACTGGAGTTGATATCCTGAAGAACTTCACTTTTTTCCATATCATCCATAAACTTCTGTAATACCTCGGCCGTCTTGTTGAGATCCTCATTCCCGCTACGATCCAATAAACGTAATTCAAAACCCGAAGAGTTACCAAAACCGGGAACTGTCGGCGGCGGAAAGAATTCAATCTCTCCATCAGCAAAATCCTTTGTTTTATCCCGCAATTCTTTAATGACATCATCTACCGTTTGATCACGCTCTTTCCAAGGTTTAAGATTGATCATCCCCATCCCATAGGAAGCACCAGATACTTCAGTTATGATACTATACCCCGACAATGTAGACACCGTTTCAACAATATCGAGTTTCCGTGATACGGAGTCAATTTTATCCAAAACGCGTTCTGTACGGTCTACGGTTGCTCCCGGTGGGGTTGTTACAGCGACATAGATCATTCCTTGATCCTCGGTTGGAATAAAACCTGAGGGTAAGATGGCACTACTTCCCCAGGTCGCTAGAAAGAATCCTCCAAGTAGAAGGAGAGTCAGTCCACGTCGCGCACTGGTTTTTACCAAAATTCCCTTATAACCGAAGGCCGTCTTGTCATAAATGGCATTGAATTTTTTAAAGAAACGGTCCAACCAGTTATTCGAAGGTTTACGGTCATGGGGCGATTTTAGGAAAAGCGCACATAAAGCGGGTGTCAATGTCAATGCGTTGATACCTGAAATAACAATGGCGGCCGCGAGCGTCAATGAAAATTGACGATAAAATATCCCCACCGGCCCTGAAAGAAAGGCAACAGGAACAAACACAGCAGACATCACCAACGTAATGGCCACAACAGCGCCACCGACTTCTTTCATTGCCTCCAATGTCGCTTCCATAGGTTGAAGATGTTCTTCTTCCATTTTTGCATATACAGCCTCGACCACGACAATTCCATTGTCTACCACAATACCTATGGCCAGTACCAAGGCAAACAAGGTCAGCAGGTTGATTGAGAAACCTAACATCTGCATAAAAAATAATGCCCCAATCAAACACACTGGTACAGCCAAAATTGGTATAATAGTCGCCCTAAAATCCTGTAAAAAGATAAATACAACGATAAAAACCAAAAGAAACGCCTCCAATAAGGTTTTGATGACAGAAGAAATTGAAGCATCCAAAAACCGCGATACATCATACCCCATGGTATAGGTCATGCCGGTCGGGAATTGCGTTTGTTTCAATTCTGCCATGCGGTCTTTTACACGCTGAATAACCTCTTGTGCATTTGATCCCGGCAATTGCTTTAGCATGATGGATGCGGATGGACGTCCATCAGTTTTGGATACCATTTCATAATCCAATGAACCAAATTCAACATCTGCTACGTCTTTTATACGGATAATAGAACCATTTGAAGTCGCTCGAATAGGTATATTGGCATACTCCTCAATTTCAGTGAATTTACCGGGATAACGCAATACATATTGCTGCATGTTACGCATTTTATCGGAACTGATACCGGTTTGTCCTGGCGCAGCCTCGATATTCTGTTTTCGTAATGCAGCCACCACATCCTCCGTAGATATATTATAAGCTGCCATACGATCAGGTTTAATCCATACACGCATCGCATAATCACGCATTCCCATAATCTGAGCGAGACCGACGCCTTCGATCCGTTTCAGTTCCTTTAGAATGTTGATATCTGCGAAATTGTAAATGAATCTTTCATCCGCGGTTTCATCATCGGTAAAAACATTCAGATACATCAACATGGAGTTGACCTCTTTTTCGGTGGTTACCCCTGCTTTGATGACCTCTTCAGGGAGTTCATCCAATACAGTAGTTACCCTATTCTGTACGTTTACAGCTGCAATATCTGGATCTGTACCAACTTCAAAAAAGATTTGAATAACCGTGCTGCCGTTATTGGTAGACACTGAATTCATGTAAGTCATCCCAGCTACACCGTTGATTGCTTTTTCCAAAGGAATAGCGACGGCATTTGTACTCACCTCAGCATTGGCACCTGTATAATTGGCATTGACGACGACCGAAGGTGGTACAATGTCCGGAAATTGTGTGATGGGCAATGTAAATAAGGCCAACAACCCTAAAAGTGTAATAAACACCGAAATAACCAACGACAATATGGGTCGTTTTATAAATGTTTCAAACATAATTTATCCTCCACTACAGTTTCCTCATTTTTGGATTAATCTTCATTCCACTCCGCAGTCCCTGTACTCCCTCATAGACAATCTTGGCGTTGGGATCTAAGCCTCCATCCACAATGTAATAATGCCCCACACGCGGGCCCGCTGTAAAAGGTGTCATTTTTACGGTACTATCTGCCTGTACAGTATAAACGTATGTCTTGTCCTGAATTTCAAATACTGATTTTTGGTGTACAAAGGTATGTTCCCCTGTCTGCATTGGCACTGCAATCTTACCTGTTGCACCATGCTTTAGGATATGCTCGGCATTGGGAAATTGAACCCGAAGGGCAATGGATCCAGTATTGGCTTCAAATTCACTTTCTACCAAATGGGCAATTCCCTCGTGTGGATACAGCTCACCATTGGCCAAAATTAACTTGACCGATTTTTGCGTTTCCTTACCGTCCAACTTATCACGCATAAGTGTCAGATACTCTCTTTCAGAAATATCAAAATAAACATTCACTTTGCTTAAATCGGAGATCGTCGTAATTAAGCTACCCTCGGTCAATAAAGAGCCTTCTCTCAATAAGATACGGTCTATACGGCCGTCAAAAGGAGCCTGTATAACAGTATAGTCTAATCTTGTCTGTGCCTGATTAACCAAAGCTCGGGCTTCTTCTATCTTAGAATTGGCCGCTTTTAATTGAATTTTCAATAAATTATATTCGGAAGAGCTTACAATATTCTTGTCAACCAGTTTTTGAGTTCGTTCCATTTCCAGCTTGATCTTTTGCGCTTCGGCAATGGCATTATCATACTGTGCTTTGGCCTTGGCTAATTCCGAACGATATTCCTCGTTATTATACTTAAACAGCATTTGGCCTTTCTTTACCCAAGCCCCTTCGTCTACATAAATTTTATCCAAAAATCCATTCAATTTGGAACGAATTTCGACGTTTTTTAAGGCTTGAACATCCGCAATATATTCTTGATAAACAGTCGTATCCATTACCATTAAAGGTACTACAGGAATATTTTTGAGTTCTTCTTTCGGATCAGCGTTAGCGTTGGATGAATGGCATGAAGCCAGCATCCCAACCATACCCACAAAAAGGCACAGTAAAAGTAATTTCTTCATAAACGATAAAAAATGTAAAATGTTAAACCCTCCTACGGTATTTTAAAATCAGTCGTTAGGAGAATGTGTTAGATGGGAGCTACAGCAATTCTATAGCGTAAAGAGCGGCCCAAAGCCTTCCATACCATATATAGAAATAAAACTAAATTGTTGCAGCCTCCGCTAGAAAATTAGAGGAGCGTAACTAGAATGGCCTAAAACGGGATAGGAAGCGATAATACCCTGGTAAGCATAGGGTTTTAGATCGGTAAAAAGGATGTTCATCATCTTTTGCAAAACATAATGCCGTAAAGACGATTCCAAAAACAAAAATAAAAATTGGTAGGACTTGACTATTGAGTGAAAATATACGATAATCATCTTGCAATAGTACTTTTTCTTCTTGGGAAGAATGAATGGGTTCCAAATCCAATACGTCATCCAGAAAATACTCCACAATGGTCTCACCTGCATGCAACACCTGTCCAGTTGCCGAGGAGAAAGACTCATAGGTCAACAGATTAAGGTATGCAAAGAGTGTTAAAAAATGAAATATTTTGCCTAACATATCGAAATTTCGAATCACAAAGGTATGACTTTAAATAGCTAAGATTATTTTATTCGTGTAAAAAAACCATGACAGCCTAAAAAATTAGCTGTCATGGTTTTCAAAAAACAAGTAATGTTCATGGTTTCCGCTATAAACCTTAAAAGATCAATTAAACAGTCGACACAATTACTTAGCACTAAAGTATCATCATTGAATTCATTAGTGTCTATCAGAACTCAATCTTTATTTTCCTTTTACTTTTTCGTTACTAAAGGAATATGGAGCATCTTCTTTTTTTGTACCTCTATTTTTATTCGGTGCTTCGCTCATTTTGAAATCAAGTTTGGCACCCTGCAATAAATCTTTATAACGGATATAATTATGACTATAAGGCTTTCCATTCCAAGTTAGTTGATCTACGTAGACCTGATTTGGTCCCTGCTGTTTAGCTTGGATATTCACTTTTTTCCCATTTTCGAGATTTAGTGTCACCTTATCGAATTGTGGTGAACCAATCACGTATTCGCCCGAGGCAGGAGAAACAGGATAAAATCCCAGCGAAGAGAAGACATACCAGGCTGAAGTCTGCCCGTTATCTTCATCACCACAATAGCCGTCTGGTGTAGGCAAATAAAGTTTATCCATTATTTTGCGCACCCAATATTGTGCTTTCCAGGGCTCTGCAGCATAATTATACAGATAGGGCATATGTTGGATCGGCTGATTTCCATGCGCATACTGCCCCATATTCATCACCTGCATTTCACGCATTTCATGGATCATTCCACGACTTTTCATACCCTCATAACTCGGAATAACAAACACCGTATCCAACATGGACACAAATGATTGATTACCCCCCATCAAATTAATTAAACCCTGAGGGTCATGGAACACACAAAAACTCCAATGCCAAGCATTTCCTTCCGTATATTCTCTTGACCAGGCACTTGGATCAAAATCTGAGACGAACGATCCGTCTGCATTTTTTCCACGCATAAGTTTTGTACTTGGGTCAAACAGATTTTTATAGTTCATCGCGCGTGTTGCATAAATAGCTGTTTCAGCTTCCGGTTTGCCCAATGCTTTGCCAAATTCATAAATACACCAGTCATTGTATGCATATTCCAGTGAACGTGCTACATTTTGGTCTACTTTTACATCAGCAGGTATATAGCCCAATTTATTATAATATTCATAACCGAAGCGTCCCGTCGAAGAGTGTTTCGGATAGGCACTATTGGCCCCATGCTTCAGCGCTTCCCATAACAGGTCTTTATCATAGCCTTTCCGATCAGTAATCAAAGCATCTGCTACAATAGAAGCGGAATTGTTTCCAATCATCGATGCACGATGTCCTGGCGAAGCCCACTCCGGAAGGTAACCACTCTCTTTATACGCATTCACCAAACCTGCCTGCATCCGATCATTCATCGACGGATACAATAAATTCAACAGGGGAAACAAACTTCTAAAGGTATCCCAAAAACCTGTATCCGTAAACATTTCCCCAGGCAGGACCTGCCCATTGTAAGGGCTATAGTGCATACGTTTGCCTGTTCCATCAATTTCAGAAAAATCCCTTGGAAAGAGTGTTGAACGATAAAGGCTGGAATAAAATGTACGTAACCGGTCAATATTGTGGTCTTCAACCTGTACACGTCCGAGGATTTCGTTCCACTGTGCTTTACCTTCGTCAACAACCTGTTGAAATGTTTTGGACTTCACTTCTTTTAGATTAAGTTCTGCCTGCTCAAAACTGATAAAGGAAGAAGCAATACGGGCGGTGACCTTTTCCCCTCTTTTCAAGGAAGAGAAACCAACGACTGCTCCGGCGTGATTGTCCTGAATTTCCAATTCATCTTTACTTATCGCTCCGCTTTTAACAGCAGCTTTGTAGGAGAATGGTCTATCGAAAGTAATGACGAAGTAATTCTTGAAATTCTCCGGAACACCACCACTATTTTTTGTTGAATACCCGATAATTTTATTTTCCTGCGGAATTACTTTAATATAAGACCCCTTATCAAATGCATCAATAATAACATAAGCACTGTCTGTTTTAGGGAATGTGAACTGAAAGATTGCTGCCCGTTGTGATGGCGACAATTCTGTTGTCACATCGTGATCCGCAAGGTAAACGCTATAATAATAAGGTTTGGCAATTTCAGCTTTATGCGAAAACCAGCTCGCCCGTTTTTCTTGATCAAATTGCGGTGTACCTGTTATTGGCATGATTGAAAACTGACCATAATCATTGTTCCAGGGGCTTGGCTGGTGGGTTTGCTTAAATCCTTTAATTTTATCTGCCGTGTAAGTATATACCCAGCCATCGCCCATATTTCCAGTCTGCGGGGTCCAAAAATTCATACCCCAAGGCCGAGCGATCGCAGGATAAGTATTGCCATTAGACAATTCATACTTCGATTCAGTACCGATCAAAGGGTTAACGAAATCAACAGGCGAGGTTTGTTGCGCCATTCCAGCATGCGCCGCGAACAGAAAAAGAATACTACCTGTTAGTTTTTTAATATTAAACATAAATGAAGCGTTTGGTTAAGCTTAAAATTATTAGCAAAAAAGCTAAAACGTATTAGTAAATATAAGTAAGAAATTTAAATATAGTCGATTGCCCTGGTCTTTTTCACAATATGGTTACAAAAAAACCGCAATCAAATGATTGCGGTTTTTAATATCACGCAAAAACTACCACCCAGGATTCTGCCCTAACGAGGGAGACTTTTGGATCTCTGAGTTTAAAATAGGAAATAAGTAATGAGTTGGAGCAGTAAAAACTCTACTTTCAACAAAGAAACGTTCCATCTTATAACGTTTATCACCAATTTGGATTTTACCATTTACATCTTCAACGGCTCTCATGCCATTAATCATATTCTGAAGTTTCGGATAAGCTGTATTACTATTCTTCCAGTAATTTATACTTCGCTCGTTATTTGTACTACCTGATGCAGTAAAGTTCTGATATTTAGTTTTCTCCACCGAACTACTAGGTTCTAGATACAGGCGACTATCAAAAGCTCTCTTATTCTCATAAAAGAATTCGACCCTTCGTTCACGATAAATGTACTCACGCATCAAATTTTTATCAGCAAGTGTTGTCAAAGGCATGGGCGCCATAAAAGACCTCGCTCTTACCTGATTAATTAAATCATAGATCTCTTGCGTCGGTCCATCAACTTCATTAACTGCCTCTGCATAAATGTAAATAAAGTCTGGTAAGCGCCATACTGGAGGGGCACTGATGATAACACTTCCATTCTTATTCCAAGCTTCCTGCAAAAATTTCCTCAGATAATATCCAGTACGTGTTGCATTATTAGCGCCAATCTGATCTGCTCCGCTCGCAATATTTGTCTGGGATGGATTATTGTTTCCGCCGCGGAATGCTGCACCATGAAATATAATGTCTCGATAAAAACGTGGATCCCTTTTTACTGAAACGTAAGGATTCCCGTCATCATACCCATCTTGTTTAGCCTTGGCACTATAAATCGGATAACCAAAACCATCTGGTGACAGGTATTCATACTCATCGACTTGCTCCTGAACAGGCATCTGACGAGCTCCACCGCCTCTACTTGGCGGATATACATCACCAAACCACCCCTCTCCCTTATAGCGCGTAAAAAACAAAACATACTCATTTTTGAACGCCTCCATATCATAAAACATCTGCCAGAGACGTGTATAAACTGTTGAGTTGCTCGTGTTTTGCCCCCCGCTATCTCCAAAATCGGTATTTGAATATTTCTGATACAGGCTATAACGTTTTCCACCTGCAACCTTACTTTCAAGAACTGCCTTAGCAGCCTCTTTAGCTTTCACCCAACGCTGAGGATCATATGTAGCGTATTCGGACTCGAACTTACGCGTCCCATTATAACCTTTTGCAGCAGATCCATTCCAAAGTGGTGTAGCGGCCATCCACCGTGCTTCTGCAATTAATCCAAGACATGCACCTTTATCGATACGTCCAAAATTTTGACCCTCCCATTTTTCCGGAACAGCATTATATGCTGTTGTTGCATCAGCAACAATTTTGTCAATAACTTTATGAACTGACTCACGTTCAAAGTTCATGTTTTCAGTGGCCGTAATTACATGGTCTATGTAGGGAATCTCACCATATATACGAACAGCCATTAAATGAAAGTAAGCTCTAAGAAAGTAAACCTCACCAACGCGCATTGGAAGTGAGCCTGGCTCCAGGATATCGTCTGGTGTACTGTACTTTTTTATTCCTTCCAAAATGACATTGGTTCTACGGATACCGTCAAACATACTACTCCAAAATTGCCCGTTATCTCCCGGAAGCTCATTGATATTCCAATCACCGGTATTATATCTATTCGTAATATTTCCTTCTACTGTAGAACCTTCGGCCTCATCGGTTATTGCAGCACTCGAAAAATGATAGAACCACGAAATAGGTTGATTGACACCTTTCGCTTTAGCATACACATCCGTAACAAGCTGATTTACTTTCTCATAACGAGTAAAAACTTCATCTTCCCGGATTTGATCGTCGGGTAATTTATCCAAATATTTGTTGCAACTTGCGATCACAATCAGAACCACACCTGCTATAAAAAAAAGTATTCTTTTCATCTTCAATACATTCATAAGATTAGAAATTAAGATTTATTCCAAAGTTGTAGACTTTGAGAATCGGGTACCAATAACCGCTTGTATTTCCCATCTCAGGATCTATACTTAAATCCTTTAAACCTGACCAGGTAAATAGGTTCATCCCTTGCGCATAAACGCGTAATTGGTTCAAACCAATTTTTTTAATAAGATCTTTCGGCAAATTATAACCAATCTCTATATTTTTGAGTCTTAAATATTTAGCATCATATAAAAACAAACTACTGTTGCTATTTTTATTATTTTCGGAATTGCCAATATGTAGAGCGGGGTAAGTTGCAGTTTCGGCCGTTTCCGGAGTCCAACGTCCCATATGAATTGGTCGAACGGAGCCAAGTTTATCTTGATCAAAAGTCGGGAAATCCCATACAGCCGCATCTTTCAATAAAATTGAAGAATTTAACGCTCCTTGAAACAAAAGACTAAAATCAAAACCCTTGTATTGCAGCGATATTGGTAAACCAAATTGAATCTCCGGACTTCTAGGATTTCCCATCACTGTGCGATCCCCTAAATCTGTAATTTTACCGTCACCGTTCAAATCCTTATATACGACATCGCCTGGTCCTACTGTTCCCCAAGGTTGAAAATTATTCTGATTTAATTTGTCCGCCTCGGCTTGATCTCTAACAAAGTGATCGAAAACATAGACAAAATTTTCGTAAAGTCGTTTGCCCGTTGCTTGTCTGTATTCATATTGTCGTGGTACCTCTTGTCGAAAGATCAACTTATTTCTGGAAAAGGTGAAATTAGGTTTTAGAGAAAATCTGAAATTATCGCCAATCATGTCTGAATAACTCATCTCTATATCAATACCACGGTTGCGGACCTTTCCAATATTGATCAGCGGAGAGCCTTTACCAACTACGCCAGGAAAACCAATGTCATCCGCCCCCAGTTCAGTAATAATATCATAACGATAATCTTCAAAAACATCAATGCTAAAGTTCATCTTATTCTTTAAAAAGCCCATATCGAGACCGATATTGGTTTTTCTAGATTTCTCCCATGTTATATTTTCGTTTGCCAGGCGTCCTTCACGAAGCCCACTTAGTCCATTGTTAAAATTCTGTTCCCCAAAACTATAACCATCTCCTCCCTGAAAAAATGCGAGATAGCCGAATCGAGCGTCACCTGGCATTTTATCATTGCCCACAAGTCCCATCGAGGCTCTCAGCTTCAAAAAGCTCAGCCAGTCTTTGGTATTAGACATAAATTTCTCTTTGCTAACCACCCATCCTAATGCTCCAGCAGGGAAAAATCCATAACGTTTTCCCTCTATAAAATTTTCAGATCCATTGTAACCAAAGTTAAATTCCGCTAAATATTTTTCTAGATAATTATAAGTAAACTGCCCTGTCATACCTTGATAACGAATATCAACACTGGCCCTTGAATTTGTCGCATCATAGACAGACTGGCTTGAGCGATTGAAAAGCAGCATCCCAGTTACATTGTGCTTATCGTTAAATAAACGATTGTAATTTATTTTTCCTTGAATGAAAGTTCTATTAAAAGGACTACTTTGTGTAAATGAATTTCCAACGGTTTGATCTACCGTATATTTGTTCCCATTTCTGTAAGTACCCTCATAGTATTGCGGATTCATAAAAAGATCGATACCATCTGTAGGCTGAAAAGTTGCATAATTGGGATATACCCTATATCCTTCACTATAGGTACCCAGCTCGCGTCGGACCCATTGTTGCTCTCTAGCATCATAGGAAAATATTCCGTCAACAGAAAGTCCCTTGGTAATAAAATCCATATTCCAGCCGGCAGCAAAACTCCCTTCCAAATAGGTATTTTTTTCTGTATGATATCCTGATCTAGTCAACTCTCCAAGAACATTAAAGCGGTAAATTTGATTACCAAACAACAATCCCGAAGGGTTATTCAGCAGATACCCTTGTGTTGAAGGTTGACTATTGGGTTCTAGAACGATGGGTAAATACGGAGGTTGTGTCATTGCAAGGGTCATCAATCTACTTGCGGAAGTTCCAGGTGAAGTTCGATTGGTAATACGAGCACCTAAATTGAGTTTTACCCACAAGTTTTTTGTAATGTTGACATCAATATTGGACCTAAAATTATAGCGCTGAAATTTAGGAGAAACATTATATTTAGATAAATCAACATGGTCATAGTTATTATCTTGCCCCATATAGCCGCCCATCACAAAATATTTCGCGATATCATTGCCCCCACGAATCGATAGATTGTATTCGTGTTGAGGTGCAGTCCTAAAAATATAGTCGAAATAGTCCCAATTATAGCCTAGCCCGTCCGAATTATCGCCCTTTGCCCTTCGAAATCTGTCTATAGCATCCTGACTAAACAATTTCAAGTTATCGGTATTTCCACCTGATAGCTTGGCATCATTCGTTAAAGCTTCATTGTAGAGAGTCGCGTAATCTGCAGATCCCAAAAGCTTCGGCAATTGTGCCGGCGTATTTAATCCATAAGACGCTTTGAAGTCTACGGTTGCTTTATCGGCGGATTGTCCTCGTTTTGTGGTAACAACGATAACCCCATTCGCTCCACGAATTCCGTAAGGTGCCGTAGCTGCTGCATCCTTCAAAATGGAAACAGTCTCAATTTCGTCTGGAGCCAAATAACTCATATCGCGTTCAATTCCATCCACAATTACAATAGGGGACTGATTACCATAAGTTGATTTACCACGAATAAACAATTCCGAACGATCTACTCCTGGCTCCCCTCCAGCATATTGGTTGACGACCAGCCCTGGTAATCTTCCCGCGAGCATGTTATTAATATTTGCTGCTGGGCTTTGTACAAGATCCTTAGTCGTAATCGTTGCTACGGCACCAACTACATTTCTTTTCTTCTGAGTTGTATATCCAACAACCACAACATCCTCTAGTGCTTTTACATCTTCTACTAGGCTAACCTGTAGCGTTGACCTTCCACCCGCAACAATTTGTTGAGGCTGAAAACCAATATATGAGAAGGTCAATACTGCATCCTTATAGGGAATTTCGATTCGATATCGGCCTGATGCATCTGTTTTCGTTGATTTGCCACTCGCCTTAACCACAATGGTGACACCTTGCAAAACTTTCCCTGTCGAACTGTTCAAAACTGTTCCCTCTACAATAATACTCTCTTGTCGGAAACTGAAATGGCTAGACGCAGCTTTCAATTCGGTCCACAAATTGAACGTGCTACACACCGAAAGCGTAAAAAATAGTGGAATTACCTTTCTTTTCATAAATAATAATTAATGATTGGTTTACTAATACAACAATTGGTCGTCAATCGATTACTTCTTTGAAATGACTACACCTCCAAAGAGAGCAACCTTAAGCTGATAAACTAATTCGTTTTAGTAAAATTAAAAAGAAAGAAAAGAGAAAGTTGTTAATCGATTGTTAATGACAATTATTGAAATCTACCTCTAAAATAAATCCCACTTTGTAAACAGTTTTAATAGCAACATTACGCGACCTTTTCAGCATTTTTCTAATCTTGCATATAAAAACATCGAGACTTCGCCCCAAAAAATAATCATTATCTCCCCAAAGAGCGAGTAAAATCTCTTCTCTTTTCAAAACAACATTCGGTTTGTTTGCTAAGAATGTCCAAAGTTCGAATTCACGTGGTGATACTACCTGCCGAGAGCTATCATTAAACTCTATTGCAAGTAAATTACGATTAAGTTTAATATCGCCAATATTGAGTTGCAATTGACAAAAAGCATTTTGCTTAACCATATAATTTTGAAGTTTCAGAGACAATTCTTCAACATCAAACGGCTTTGTTATATAATCATTGCCCCCAAGACGCAGACCTTTTAATCGATCTGTTTTAGACAGCCTTGCTGTAAGAAAAAGCACAAACTGGTTTTTATTTAACTGAGAAATATATTCAACCAATTGAAACCCGTCCCATTTAGGAAGTTGTATATCTACAATAAGGATATCATATTTATTAGTCTTATAATAACATATTCCCTCCTCAGCAGACATTGCATGACTAACATCAAATCCGAAATTTGATAGATAATCTATGAGCATTGTCGCCAAATCAAGATCGTCTTCAATCAGCAATATATGTCCATATTTTGGTATCATCTATTTTATTATTGGTATCGAAATAGAAAATGATGTTCCTGGTTGAGTATCTGATTTAACGTCGATCTTCCATCGATGAATCCGTATAACTTCCTTTACGAAAAAAAGCCCCAGGCCTAGCCCATTTGTGGAAGCTTCTTGTTTACCCCGATATCCCTTCGCGAAAATATACGGCAACTGGTTATTTGGAATACCTATTCCATTATCTTGGACAGTCATCATCACCGTATCTCTTGAGCCTATGCTAAAACGAATATGAATACGCTTTATTGGCTCTTTATTATACTTCAGTCCGTTATCGACCAAATTGTTTACCGCAGTAACAAACATAAATGGGTTGACGAGCACCTTAACTTCTTTAACGTTTTGATCCACCAAAATTTGAATTGCCGTACTTTCTGATACTAAAATCCCTAGGTCCTGTTCTAATTGAACCATAAGTTCTTCCAAAAAGTGTTCTTCTAGAATCACCTCTTCCTGATTAAACACACTCAAATCAATAGCCTTATTAACTAATCGATCCAAACGGTTTATCTGACGCATCAGGGTATCCAAAGTTGTCGACATTTTTAACTTATCATCTATCGAAACTTTTACCGCCAAATTAGTTAAACCAATTCGTATGGTTGTTAATGGTGTGTTGAACTCATGTGTGACATTGTTAATAAAGTCGGAAGCCATTTCCGCCATTCTTTTTTGCTTTATCCAACTACTGTAGGTCATCAAATACAACCAAACAATACCAATTATACAACAACCCGACAGTAATAATAAGGGGAAAATGGATCTTAATACAGAAAAATTTGTATCAATATTTCCAACGTACAACGTAAAAGCCACACGATTTGACATCTTACTATTTGCAGTTATTGCAATCGACGATACTAGATTGTCTTTGTCAATAAACCGAAATTCCCCTCCAATAGGAATATGCTGATCTATTCCAAAGTCCATAATTGGTATAAATGTCTTCGCATCAAAAGTCACCGAAACATCTTTCAATACAATTGCATAACCAAAGCCTTCACCCAAATTGACTTCGGATCTGATGATCTGAAATAGACTGTCCATTGCTGGATGATTTCGGAGCTTCAATATCAAGGTCTTCGCGATACTATCTTTCAGATTATCGAAAGCATTTCTATCATCTTGATAATAAGTTTTCAGACGAACCAAATGAGGCATTAAGGTTGAATCGATAAGTTTTTGTCCGCCCGGAAATATCTTATCGTTCGAAATATGTTTATTGTAAACAACCTTAATTTCCTGTTTTTCTTTTTGAAATAGTTCACCTCTTTTAATCTCATATGATCGTGCAATCATGAGATATTGTAATATCAAAAACAATATTAAGCAACAGCAAGCTATCCATTTATATACGCCTGATCGCCTCATCTTTATTAACAGACTACTATTTGCTCGGTTTACTGCTCATCTCGAAGATTAATTCACCACCATTTATAATGCTGCTATACGGTAATAGAAAATCAGCCAATTTCCGCCCATTCAAAGACACGGATTTAACGTAAACATTCTTTTCAGACTGGTTACGGGCAACTATAGAAAGACTGCGTCCATTTTCAAGATTAACCTTTGCCGATTTTACCAAAGGACTGCCAATCCAATAGTTATCTTCCCCAGGTGCCACCGGGTAGAAGCCTAATGCAGTAAATAAATACCAAGCAGACATTTGTCCACAGTCATCATTCCCTCCTAAACCCGCATGACCGTTGTGATACTGATTCCGTATGATTTGTCTGACGCGAGCCTGAGTTTTCCAGGGGCTCTTCGTAATATTGTACAAGTATGCCACATGATGGGAAGGTTCATTTCCGTGCACGTAATTTCCGATAATGCCATCCCGGGTAATATCCTCCGTATGTTCAAAATATTTATCCGGTAATTCCATGGTAAACAGTGAATCCAAATAAGACGCTAAACGTTGTTTACCTCCCATTAATGCCATCATTTCAGTAGGTTGATGCGGTACATACAGACTGTAATTCCATGAATTACCTTCAATAAACCCTTGTCCATGTGTATCCAAAACATCAAATTTCTCCTGAAATTTACCAGCCGAATTCTTTGGACGCATAAATCCAATAGCGGAATCATAGAGTGATTTCCAACTTTCAGCCCTTTTGGAAAAGGTCCTGTAAATATCCTCTTTTCCCAATTTTTTCGCTAATTGCGCTATACACCAATCGTCATACGCATATTCCAATGTATTAGAAACAGATGTTCCCGATACATCTGCAGGAACATATCCCTTATCTATGTAAGCCCCAATCCCCTCGTACTGACGTGTATTTGCTGTTTGTACACAAGCTGCTAATGCAGCTTCCGCATCACCTTTGTAAACACCTTTGAGGATAGCATCTACAATAACCGATACGGAATGATAGCCACTCATGCACCAGTTATCATTTGCATAATGCGACCAGATCGGCAACATTTTTAATACACTCTGGTCATAATGAGCCATCATGGATGCGACAATATCTGCATTGCGAGATGGGTTTATTAGATTCAAAAGCGGATGAAAGGCCCTAAATGTATCCCACAAAGAAAATGAGGTATAATTCGTAAAGCCTTCGGCACGGTGTACTTCCTGATCCAACCCTTTATATTCACCATTGGTATCCATATACACCGTCGGCATTAGGCTTGCGTGGTACATCGCGGTATAGAAATTGACAAGATCTTCCTTGTTCAACATCTCAGCTTCTATTTTATGCAGCTCCTTCTCCCAGGCGTTTTGCCCTTGCTTAACGTAGCCGTCAAAATTCCAGTCCGGAGCCTCAGCCTCCATATTGGCCAATGCATTCTTCATGCTAACTGGACTTAAAGCCACTTTCAGAAGGATAGCTTCTTGCGCTTTTGTATCAAAATCCAAGTGAAGCTTAATATTGTGCGCTGCGAGATCAGGGAAATTATTTTGTTGATCAAACTTACGCCAGAAACCATTATACACAGATTTTCCATCTTCATATTTGGCGCCGTAATTCTTAAAAGCTTTTGAAGTCTTTATCGCAAAGTATACGGTGCGGGTTCTTGACCAACCGTTCGTTTGACGGTAGCCTACCAGCGTAGAATCGTTCAGTACTTTAACAACGGTCCAAACATTTTTCCCTTCGTAATTATAGATCCCAGCGGTTAAATCAACAATTAGATGTGAGGCATCTGACTCATTGAACGTATACCGATGTATACCCACACGTGTTGTCGTCGTTAACTCGGCTTTAATCTGATGTTTATCCAGTAAAACACTATAATAGTTGGCCTCAGCCCGTTCATTGGCATGCGAATATGGCGATCGATAACCATCTTGTGGTCGATCAGCTGTACCCGGGTTTAATTGGACTTTTCCTTGTGTCGGCATGATCTGTATATCTCCAAGATCGGAGTGACCTGTGCCACTAAAATGCGTATGGCTAAAGCCGACAATCGTTGGATCATCATACTGATAACCAGCACAATATTTATAAACATCACCGTTATACCGCCCATTGACAGCATACGATAATGTATCCGTATCCGGGCTTAATTGTACGGCGCCAAAAGGAACCGTTGCCCCAGGAAAGGTATGCCCCATCCGAGCAGTACCAATAAGCGGTTTCACGTATTGGACTAAGTTAGTTTCTTGCGCCTTTATTAAAAATGGGATACCAATTAATCCCCAAAAGACCAAACTTTTTATATTCATGACTTATGAATTATACTTTAGGATTTTTACTGTAATCCGCCCATAGCTCATCGATAGTCTTTCCCGTTTGTGCTTTCCAAAAAGCATCACTATAGCTTTTACCACGCATAGCGGCATCCAATTTTTTAACAAAATCCTTTTTTACATGCGTGTTAATCCAGTAGAGGAACCGGGCAGTAACACGATAAGAATCTGTGTATTTCTGTTTGTCGCTATACTCAGGTAACTTCCAATTGGCACTAGCATTATCTATTCCATCATCAAATCGGACGAAATCTGCTATCCCTTCCGTTATCCACCACGGACCAGCTCCATCAGGGTATGCCTGGACAATATGCATTACCTCATGGGTGACCACATCAATATCACCCGGATTTTTGGCAAACCAAGCTGGGCTGTAACGGACAATCCCGCCCGCTGTCGCTGCCACACCTTTATAGTCCGGATCAATCACGAAAGACACCTTTTTTATGGTCTTTTTATTATATTTCTTGGCCAGTTTAGGATAGTTCGTAAAATAAGCCGCAATTAATCGCTCTTTCAAAGACGCACTAAAGTCTTTGTCTTTATTTATCCAAATCAGGGTGTATCCACCTTTACTGATACTATCAACATCCACAGCCACCTTGCGGTCGTTTTCTGTATGTTTCCAGTTGTCCTGCGCGAAAAGTGAACAAGAGTATGCCAATCCAAATACGGTAACAACTACTTTTAAGTTTTTAAAGTTTATCATAACCTAATGATTATTTCTTTTTGTTCGATTTCAACTTGATATTTGTTTGCAAATCCGTTGTCATTGAATAAGGCGCAGAATTTCTGGACGATCCCCTTGTATAATTGGGTTTTGCCGCCATGTCAAAATTAAGTATACCACCTTCATGCAATGCTTTGTGACTTAACCAGTTTTTACCATAATCCTTACCGTTAATTTGCAATGTGTTTACATATACATTTTCAGCTGAGTTCTTTGGTGCATCAATAGTCAATGTCTTACCATTTTCAAATGTTAAGGTCGCTTTTTTAAATAATGGAGCTCCGAGCACATATTCATCCGTCGCCGGACAAACAGGATAGAATCCAAGCGCTGAAAAAACATACCAAGCGGACGTCTGACCATTATCTTCATCTCCACAATAACCATCAGGTGTAGGTTTATACATTCGATCCATCACTTGACGCACCCAATACTGTGTTTTCCAAGGTTGGCCAGCGTAATTGTATAAATATGGCATATGTTGAATCGGTTGATTACCATGAGCATATTGTCCCATATTTGCTACTTGCATTTCACGAATTTCATGAATAATACCACCATAATAACTATCGTCGAAATCTGGAGACTGAACAAACACCGAATCCAACATGCTCACAAAAGTCTTCTCTCCGCCCATTAAATCGATCAGTCCCTGAACATCATGGAAAACGCTCCACGAATAATGCCAGCTATTTCCTTCAGTGAAAGCATCTCCCCATTTCAACGGATTGAACGGAGCCTGGAATTTTCCATCTTTATTTTTTCCACGCATAAGATTGGTCGATGGATCAAATAAATTTTTGTAATTCTGTGCACGCTTAGCATACAAATCAATTTCAGCTTTCGGACGGTTCAAAGCTTTTGCCAATTGGTAAATGGTGAAATCATCATACGCATATTCCAATGTACGTGCAGCATTTTCATTGATTTTAACATCATATGGCACATAACCCAAACTATTGTAATATTCAACGCCTTTTCTTCCAACAGCACTCATTGGTCCTTCGTTATTAGCACCGTGTTGTAAAGCTTCGTATAACTTATTGATATCATAACCGCGTAATCCCTTCATATATGCATCCGAAACGACCGATGCAGAGTTATTTCCTACCATGATATCAGCATATCCCGGACTGCTCCATTCAGGAAGGAAGCCTCCTTCTAAATACGCGTTAAGTAAACCTTCCTGCATCTCCTTATTAATGGAAGGATACATAAAGTTTAAGAACGGATACAATGCTCTAAAAGTATCCCAAAAGCCTGTTCCTCCGAACAAATAACCAGGAAGTGTTTTTCCATTATAGGGGCTGTAATGAACAGCCTTTCCTTGCGCATCAATTTCATATAATTTGTTCGGGAAAAATAAGGTCCGATACATCGTCGAATAGAATGTACGCAGTTGATCAATATCGTCCCCTTCTACTTTAATTTTTCCTAAAGTTGAATTCCAGATCTGACGCCCGTCTTCTTTAATCTGATCAAACGACTTATTACCCAACTCATTTAAGTTTAATAAGGCTTGTTCGGCACTGATAAAGGAAGACGCAACCTTTACCTGTACAGGTTTCATTTTGTCCTTTACCTTAAACCCGACGATTGCACCTGTGTGATCACCTTTGATCTGAAGCTGCCCATCCTTTTTTTCTTTGCCTTCCCAAGTAGCAACACTTGCAAAAGGTTGATCAAACACCAAAACAAAATAATTCTTGAAATTCGCAGGCAGCGGACCGCGTGCGTACTTCGAAGAATAGCCAATTATCATATTTTTTTCTGGAATAATCTGAACCTCAGACCCTTTTTCATAAGCATCCAAAACGATATAAGCGTCATCTGTTTTATTGAACGAGATCCTAAACATGGCTGCGCGTTCTGTTGGTGTCATCTCTGCAGTCACATCGTGATCTGCTAGATAAACCGAATAATAATACGGTTTTACAATCTCAGCTTTATGCGAAAACCAGCTTGCACGCTCGTCTTGATCAAATACAGGCTTTCCTGTCACGGGCATGATAGAAAAAACACCGTAATCATTCATCCAGGGAGATGGCTGGTGAGTCTGTTTTAAACCACGAATTTTATCTGCGGTATATTGATACTGCCATCCGTCGCCATTTTTCCCTGTTTGTGGTGTCCACATATTCATGCCCCAAGGCCGCGCAATCGAGGGATAGGTGTTACCATTAGACAACTCAAATTTGGATTCGGTACCCATTAATGGATTAACAAGATCGACAGCTTCTAGCTGCTGCCCTCTAAATTTCTGAGCCAAAACCGGTTTTGCGTAAAACAAACCCAAAGACAATAACGACCCTAGAAAAACACTTAAAGATTTCTTCATTATTTAGGATATATAAAAATATTTCTACTAAAACGTATTAGTAAAGATATAAAAAAGAATATTAAATCAAAATAAAGTCCTAGAATTGGACAAACACGTCTTATGATTTTTACAATTCAATTTCTAGATATTCATTTGTTGTCCCTTTTTATCGCTTGATCAATTTAGTTGAAATGATATATTCTTTTGGTGTGGATATCCCCTGATCTATTTCCTTTAACAAAACTTTCACACAAGTTTTAGCTAGAGCTTCCAATGGTTGCTGAATACAGGAAATTTTAGGATTCAAAATATCAAATAATTCATGATCATCAAAAGAAAACATCGGAAAATTATAGCTATTCTCAGGTGTCGACCGTAATACCTTCAATCCGAGAATACAAAGATAATTTGTGGTAAAAAATAGACCATCTAAGCCTACCTGCTTAGCAGCCCAATTTTTCAACATACGTGAACCTTTCTGCCTCAAGTGCTGATAAGGTAATTGCAGTATGCGAGGCTCCATCCCAGATGTGTTACAAAACTCCAAATAAGCACGCTTACGTGCCAACATTTGTGGTTGATCCGAATCGATTGTTACCAATCCAAAATTTCGACAACCGATAGCCTTCAAATGATCGCAGGCATTTTTCCCACTAACTTCATTGTCAATATGCACGTAATGGGTTTCAACCATTGGCGAATTTCTATCAAAAACGACCAATGGAACTCGATGTTCCAATATTTTTCGCATATACTCCTCCAGGTCTACTGTAGGAGCCAAAATAATCCCTTCCACTTTCTTTTCCAACATTGAATCAATAATATCACGCGCATTTTGCGAGTCTCCGAGCGTACTGCTATAAAGAACATGATAATTTTTTCTCCGGAACAACTCCTCCACATATAACGCAAATGGGCCAAAAAAAGAATCCCCAATATTCTCTACAATTAGACCAATGGTATTTGACCGCCCAGTTGCTAAACTCTTTGCCAAAGCATTAGGTTTATAACCAACTTTTTCAACATAGGCAAGTACGCGGTTTTCCAATTCCTTGCTAATACGTGCTCGCTCGGCTTTGTGATTGATTACTAATGAAACAGTTGATTTAGACACATTGAGTTCCTGTGCTATTTCTTTAATTGATTTGGCCATAAGAGCATTTTCATAAAATTAGGGTGAAATTAGAAAATAAATATGAACATATCGGAGATTACAATCGATAGCACACAATAAATTATTACACAATCGTATGCGTAGACAGCAAAAAAAATTAGATTGACAATGCATACAATCCGACTTCTATGGTGACCTTTCTGTTATTGAAGCTTTAAATATAAATGTCCCATTTCAATCCGACGTTCTCTACTGATTTTCTCTAAGTGCTAGCGTTATGAGAGTCAATTTTTATTCTATTTACCGAATCGTTTTGATGGCTAGTAATTTAAAAGAACTTAAATCTTTGCGTCCATTAATTTGTTTTCAATTATTTTTGATTTATCTAATTTAATTTTGATCACGAATGCATTTTTATTTTTCAAACTCTTTGGCAAAGTTATATCGAAATAAATATTCTTATCTCTATCAAAACCGATATTCGTTTTTTTCAAAAGCAAATCACGCTTATCATTTAGCAAAGAAGCCGATGCCGGCGTCAAGTTTGCACTTTTTGGAAAGACAAGCCTTAAGATATTGTTTATCGGTTTATTAATTACTGTTAGGAATAGCGAGTTAGCATCAGTTTTGCTTATTGTATAGTATCCGTATTTACTCTCCAGCGGAAAGTGATTGACTTCATATATAGCTTCGGCATTCACTTTAGTCCATTTTCCAAAATCTGTTATCAGTTCATTCTCATATTTGCTCATGTTTCCATTTTCGTCCGGACCAAAATTGAGAACGAAATTACCATTCATAGAACGAGATCTCATTAATAAATCGATAACATCATCTGTCGTTTTTAAATACATCCCATCAGTATTTTTTATATATCCCCATCCATTGGGAGGGATCGTCATAACACAGTCCCAATCGTTACCACCAAGTATGTCGATACTAGCTGGCATTTTTCTTTCCCATCCCTGCTCATAATCCCCTAATAAGACACCATTTGAATCAAAGTGACGGCTTTCATACTCATCGTTTCGAAAACGAGATCCAATTATTAAGTTTGGATTATTATTTCTCAACTCTTTTTCTAAATTATAAGTAAACTCGTAGGAATTTATCCAAGACGGATCCCAGGTACCATCAAACCAAAAACCTTTTATTTGTGGGTAATTTGCCTGCAATTCCAATAACTGGTTCCTTGTGTATTTCAAAAATCGGTCAAATCTAGCTTTCTCATCGGCAGTTTTCGGTATTTCTTTGACATAATCCTTGTTATTCCATTCCTCTACGGAAAAATATAAATAGACATCTATACCTTGCTCAGAATAGGCATCTACGACTTGCTTGACAATGTCTTTTTTGTATGGACTATTGGCAATAGTATAATCAGAATATTTAGAAGGCCACAAGCAAAAGCCATCATGGTGCTTTGTCGTAAAAATCACATATTTGGCGCCCATTTCCTTCGCTCGTTTCGCCCATTTCTTCGCATCAAAATTTTTCGGATTGAATTGTTTATATAGGTTATCGTAGATATCTATCCAATTTTTTGGAGTCGTTGGCCCTCCCCAAGAGCGTATCCATTCAGAAGCAGCAGCACCTTGCCTAGCACTAACGCCATTCCACTCATTCCCCGGTATCGCATACAATCCCCAGTGGATAAATTGCCCCAGCCCATAGTTTCGAAAGGCTGCCATCGCGGGGTCCATCCTATTCGATTTAGTAATAGCTCCAAATTTTACTTCAATTGGTACAACTGGTTTCTCTCTTTTATCTGTCCATTGCCCCTTAACAATTCCTTGTTGGAATAAAAAAGCAGACATCAAAATAATTATAGACTTGTTTTTTTTCATCGTTTAAAATTTATTTAAATAATACTAGTGCAACTAACAATATGGTCTAATATGGGTATTCAGCGTACAAAATAAATTCTCTTGAAAAAATCATCCTGGTGATTCAACTATTCCAAAGAACTAAAGTGAAATAGATAATCTTATAACGAAGATTAAAACGACTGTAACAATACTGACATTACGCAATTAGAGTAAGTCTTCTATTCACGTGTTTTTCCATTTGTTTGGAATCATATTCAAACAAATAGCTTTCATTTAAGATATCTACAAGCTTATTTCTAATAAATACATGCAATAAGCCTGCTTTGATAAAATGATCTGTATTCATATTGCGATCAGACGTATAGCCCAATAATTTGATCGTTGAAAATCGTTCAGACACGTCTTTAATCAGCTCAGCTTCCGCCAATCTAAACCTATCAAGGTCTATAAGACATATTTCTGGCAAAATGAGATTATTTGTTAGATTATTCAGAAGTTCGACACCACTAATACTTGTAAAATGGAGCTCAAATAAACCCATTTTACGGCACAGCATTGTTATCATTATTTGTTGAAATATGCTTCCACTGACAACAGATATCTTTTTTCTATAATACATCATTTAAAAAAGAGCACATATTATATATGTGCTCAATCACACTAAACTAAACCAAATAATACTTATCCTTATAGGCCCACGCTTTGTGGAGAAGAACCTAACTTTTCTATAATATCTCCTGTCTTACCCTGCTTATACAGCAACATTTCATCCATACGAGCGACAAGATTAGTCTGATCTGAACGCAGTATAACATAGGGTACTATTTTTCTCAATGCGTCTAATGTAAACATCCATTGCGAACGGCCAGTAATACCTTCCCGATAATAAGGAACAGGAATAAATCCTTTGCCAAACTTAACCTCCACGTTTTCCGTTGAATTATCATTACTCTCTCTAAAACTGAAATAGACCAATCCTTCATTTGGCCCAACAGATACGGATTGTTTACCTCTTTTAAGATCAATATATTGTTTAACTGGTCCTATAGTATTGCCCAAGGCATTAGCGATCGCAAGCCGCGCTAGTGCCTTACCCGTCTTAACGTCAATATGTAGTGTGCTACCCGCTGCAACATAAAAGCCTGTCATCTGCAAATCTCGTTGATAACTTGCAGACTGCATTGCCTCTGTTCTAGTAGTCTTGGCGGAGTATGTACTAAAAATTTGTACTGAATCTACTATCGCTAACGGCTCCGCTCCTGAGTCTTCCAATAATATATAGGCCCACGCACTCTTTCTACTGCAGGAAATGCATGATGTCACAAAAAGAAACATAAGGAGGAATAAAACGAACCTTCTCATAATTTATCGAATTAGTTTATCAATTATATTCTTTAATTGTATTCGGTTACTACTGACCTAGTATCACTCCCTTTGATATACAGATCGATACAGATATTCTGTTGATAAAATTGGTCAGATTTATAATTTAAATCAATATAGTGCTAAATTGAAAAGTACAAAAACAATTGTTAAGCTCAATCGATTGCACAATCAACGAAAAGCATTTCGTTTCTTAACCAAGGTGACAATATGGAAACAAATAACATTTGTAGTTCAAAATCAACGCCCAGTGTGCACGCCTCGATTCAATAGCAACAGATCACTGATATCTAACGAATTAAAGTCGTTTAAAGTAATAATCTGTTGTTTTTTAACAAACGGATCAAACAATGTTACATTAGCCCAATCAATTGCAATCACAACTGTAAAACCCGTAAAACACAAATCTCCTCTTCGAAATACCCCTATAAACGGAAGGTCCACTTCGGCATATTTATTAGCACCTGCTACTCTTGTACTATCAATACCATACCCAAACAGGATATCCCTAATCGTTTGTACAGATTGCCAATCTTGATATGTCGCTATCAATGCTGACAAATCAATCTTACGATATGTTATATCATAAAAGTCTAATATAAACTTACATGATCCCTCTAAATCAAGCCTATTGCCTCTTCTTATCTTTTTAAAGAATTTCACTTTTTACATATTAAAGCATCATTTTGTAGGAAGTACGTTCGCAGAGATCGGAGAAACAATTACAATCGCACCAAAAAAAACACTACTGTCAAATATAAGGAGTAATAGCGCTAGGCCAGATGGCCGATAAGTAATCAAACGTTTGCTTGTTTAACGAATACGTTTTCAAAGAATTATATCTCTTCAGAGTCAAAAACAATACCGCCTAATCTAAATCAATCATTCTTAAGTCTTAATCGTTTTCGTTCTTTACACAATCGATTGCATATTAAATCGATGATATATTTTCCCTAATTCTTGTATAGATTTAATAGGAGAACAACATATGGGTTCATATTTAATCTGTGGTACCAAAAGCATCTTCATAAAGTTTTAATAACCAGTTTTCACACTATTTTGCGCTCAAAAGGCCATCACTGGATAAAAGATAGAACAAAATAACTAATATAAACAACCGACTATGAAAAGGATCACTATAAAGGATATCGCAAAAACTTTGGGATATTCAATTGGCACTGTTTCAAAAGCACTGGCAGATAGCCATGAAATCAGCGAAGTTACTAAAGTTGAAATACAAAAATTTGCCGATGAAAATGGCTATCAATACAACCAATATGCTAAATTACTCCGAACCGGAAAAACAAATATCATTGGCATGATTGTGCCGAAAATTGGTAATTCATTTTTCTCCCAGATTTTGGAAGGAATAGAAGAAAAAATGTCAAAAACGGCCTACAACCTAATCATTATGCAAAGCTATGATGATCCGGTCCGTGAATTAAATCTCTTAGAAACGCTATTTAGAAAAGGAGCTGACGCTATTATAATTGCCCCAACAGGCAATTGCATTTCACTTGATTATCTTAGAAAATTAAAAAAAGATGATATTCCAGTTGTTTTAATAGATAGAATAAATTATGCCATCAACACCCATAAAATTGGCATCGATAACTTTAGAGCTGTCTATCAAGGCATATCCCATTTGATCAGTATTGGACGCATGGATATCCTTTTTATTTCAAGTATGGCCAAAGGAGTTGTGGAAGAGCGACGACGTGGTTATCTCCAGTGTTTAAACGATTCTGGTATCCAAATAAATTATGAAAACCTCCTATCGATTGATGTGGAGAAAAATGGTGAAAATAGTCGTGAAGAACTGATAAAATATTTTGCACAAAGGATTCAGGAAAACACACTTCCGAACGCTATATTTACGGCCTCTGATCAATTATCCTATCAGGTTTTAGAAGTATTGCATACGTTGAATATTGAGGTACCTAAAAGCATAGCACTCTTAGGTTTTGCTAACTTCACATTTTCCAATCTCTTTAGACCGCCCTTATCCTGTATCGTCCAACCTTCAAAAGAAATGGGTTCAGAAGCATTTGCTCTAATTGAAGAAATTTTAGATAAACCTGACGGGCAAAAAAGCTCTTCATTTGAAGACATTAAATTACCTGTGAAAATGGAAATACGCCATTCTACAAACTAAGTTGTTGAGAAACCGTATCTAATAGACCGCATTTGTTAAAAATCCCCGAAGCGTATAGCTTCTGGGGATTTATCTATATTTTTGTTTCTCTTACCTATCTGCCTTTTTTGTGTTTTGAGTTTATATCGCATGTTCCTAAATATCATCCGAACGAATGATACGCACGGAACCTACAGTTTTTTCAGCATTTTTATTTGTATTATTGGCCACGTACCAGTTTCCTGTCCATACATCATAATAAATACCGAATGGTTGAAAGAACCTTGCGGCCACATCCTTAATTGGGACATTATCAATAACTTGACCTGTTTCATCACCCGAGGAAACTCTAGTAGACAACTCAGTCATCACATCCGTCTTCAAATCATAGTAAAAAATCAGATTGTGATTACCAGCTGTAGCCAAAAGCACATCTCCCGCCGTAGCAAACAACCCTCTGTTATTGACGTTTGAATTTTGATATGGTGCTATCGAATTCGATGTAAAATTGTATTTGAAGACATTATTATTATTGTTGCTTGACACATACATATCCTCGCCATCTGGAGTTATAGTCATCGTAAATAGATTGCCCGCACCACTTGGTATCGCCAATGTGGATACCGTATTTGCTGTCGTTGAAAGATCGATCTTTCTTAGGCGAGCGCCTCCCCATTCTGAAACATATAGAGATTTTCTTGCCTTGTCAAAAATAATACCCGATGGTCTGTTAAATGTTGCAGCAGAACCTACACCATCAGCTGTGCCCGAAGCCCCTGTACCAGCTATTGTCGATACCGTATAATCTCCGTTCGCATTTTTTACGATCTTACGAATTCGATGAGCTCCAACAGCACTAGCGGCATCAGTCGTATAAATGGTACCTGAAGAATCGACAGCTACGCCCCACATACCGTTAAAGGTTGCCGCGGTGCCAGCTCCATCGACAGATCCTGTCGCACCACTGCCGGCAATGACACTAGCACTCCCTGAAGCATCGACCATAAACAATTGATTCTTATAACCATCGGCAATATATAAGTTATGGCTATTATCCATCGTTATAGCAAAAGGACCTTTTACACTAAGTCCATTATTCAAAACCAAGGTTGAAACTTTTAAATTTGTCAAAATAGGCTTCGTGTACCGAGGGTCCAGATCTTTAATCATCACCTGAAAAGGTGTAACCGTATTAGATTCCGCTAGCGTCATTGTGCTATTTTGCACTTCAAATCTCACTTTGGAATTATTGTTGTATTTGATCTCTATATCCCCTGGATATACTTTGTTCACGAGTGTAAATTGACCAGCGTTATCAAATTCACCTTCCTCCCAAGTGGAAAATTCCCTATCTACAACCGATTTATAACGATACTGGAATTTTTCATTTTTTATAACTTGATTACTGAAAACCTGCTTGCTCACCAATTTCAAATTACCTTTGCCGAATAAGGATTTAGTAGT
Source organism: Sphingobacterium sp. UGAL515B_05 (assembly GCF_033097525.1). Classification (NCBI taxonomy): domain Bacteria; kingdom Pseudomonadati; phylum Bacteroidota; class Sphingobacteriia; order Sphingobacteriales; family Sphingobacteriaceae; genus Sphingobacterium; species Sphingobacterium sp. UGAL515B_05. The sequence continues at coordinate 1,471,505 of NZ_CP109907.1, forward strand.
CAAGGTAAGCTCAATTGGGGTCCTCGTCAACAAAGCTCCCTCTAGTGAATCTGGCATATATGCCACATCCGGTTCAGCAACCTTCACCTTATAGTGCACAGGAAATGCTCTGCCTGTAAAAGACACCCTACCCTGTTCATTAGACAACAAAGTATCTACAACAGAATAAGATTCTGTATTACTTTCGCGTTCATAAAGTCCTACTTTTATACCCACATAGGGCTGCTTGAGGTCATTGAGTACCTGAACATTGATTTGAGAAACTCCAAATCGTGGATAGCTATTCAATATGATTGGATAATCTTTGTTTTCAGTAATATCTACAAAATTCTCATCCAAGTGATAGCGCCCTGTATCCCGTATAGATACTTTTACCAAATTAGGAAATGGGACATCGTACCTAAATTGTCCTTTTACATCAGTAGACACAGTATCTATAAAAGTCTGCTCTCCATTGGCTTTCGTCTGCCGTTGAAACAATATTTTTACGCCTTTTAACACCGTATTATCATCAGTATTAGTCAAAGTCCCCGAGATACTTCCTCGCTGGACAACAGTAGTCTGATTCCAATAATCATCCCTTTTACATGCTGCAAATGCTATAAGGGCAACGCATGTTGCATAAAATAGTTTTCTTTTCATCATGGTCTAATCGATTCGGTTATTTTCCAACAAATTCAGTTTCATAGGTATTCAAAAACACCTTCCCTTCGAGTCCCCAGGATTCGGCCGGTTTGATATTTAGCCAATAAAAAATTTGGGGTGCAATGTCTACTGCGCTTAGCAATAGTTCATCAGGATTTTTTTCTGAGCCTGTCAACAACTTACAAAAATCATTCTGTAAAAACTCCCAGCTATAAGCTCCATTGATCATAAAATCAGGTGCCCCAGCAACGTTGTTTTTCAATCGGGCCCCTACGCCATCTCCTAGATCCCATCCACCGATCATATCAGCTTTATACTGATTATCCACTGGGCTTTTACAATAATTATTCGTTATGTAATCTACGGGCAATGCTCTATTATAAATACAGACATCCTTCACCGATTGTATCAAAGAACCACCTACATAAGACGCCGAATAACCGACATTCAGATTACTTGCAGAGGTTCCCTGTGCTGTGCCTAAGCTACCTTCTGCCCCCATCTCGCCATCAGTAAATACCTGAACTTTACGAGTTGAGCCATCCATATAAACACGTGCCGTCAGAGTATACCATTTACCTACTTCAAATTTCTTATCAAAAGTGACTTGTGTTCCTTTTATCTTAAACCTCCAGCCAACACCACCATTGTGGATAAAAGACCAACCATCATCGGAGTTACCAGTATTGGCCTGCTTAGAGATAATAGCCGGATTTAACGTTCCAAATTGATGAATCAATAATTTTAGCTGAATTGTATATTCTCCTGAAGTACCTAGGTTATAACGTGCCGCATCTGCTGCTGTTATTGTGCCGTTAATACCGCTCTTTGCCTTGAACCCGTTGGTAAAAGGCGGTGCTACAAATTTCCGTTTGACAAAGTTTGGATTGTATAGAATAAGAGGAACCTTACGCTCCTCCAGGGTAGCACCACCATAATTTTTATCATATCCACCATGATTGGATGTAATCACTACTAACCAATCTTCACCAGCATAATTTTTTCGCTGCTCAACTGCGGCTAAGATCTCGCCCACATAACCATCAATTCGGTCCAATGTTGATTTGTATTTTAGATTATCCAAAGAGAATCCTCCGGTCATCCCCTCCGTATTTAAGTCACGAAAATTGACCACGGTGAACCCTAAATCTTTCTCTCCATTTTTGATACGATCCACAGCCTTCACTTTAACCTCTTCATCTGAAGCGACCACTCCATTGTCATCTGACAAGTTAAATAAATTATGATCCAATGGTTCCCACGCTGTAATCGACAGTGTTTTGAGTATCCGTCCTGATTCCAATAAGCGCTGGTATAAACTAATATAGCCCGTGGAAACTCCAGTACCATTATGGTCATGAATATCATCATCATCTTCTTCCGCTATAGCAAAATCATTGGTGGTTACACCATGTTTACTACTACTTTTCCCACTCAAGATTGTTGTCCACGTAGCGGCATCTTTTGTATTGGCATCGGCCATGCCTTCAAAAGTATACTTCGAATGTTCCAATAGTTTACCGATATTAGTAGGAACGTAATTATTTAGTTCTGTTCCTACTAATCCATCGATTGAAATTAATAACACCTTTCTATCCTTAGTAATTACTTGAGGTTCCTCTTTTTCAAACACTAAGGGCGGATCAAAATATTTTTTACATGACATAAGGCAACAAACCGTAACAACTAGCATGCTCCCCAATATATATTTATAGTTCTTCATCTCGATTTATATTTTCATTTATTTGTCGAATGCCCACGCACCAAGTTCTGCCATAGCCACATCCGCATGGATTGCAGCTTTTATATTCAAACGGAACTCCTTAAATTTCCTTTGAACACCGTCCGAGAATCTCACGTATACCTTTTCTGGATCATTATTCATAATTGCCAAAGTATTTCCGCCTTCCATTGGTACGACCTCCCAAGCGGCCGATGCATTGGCCCGAACCTCCATTGTATAATCAGTAAGATAACGTGTCAAGTATCCCGAACGTCCCTGAAAATAGAATCCGTCAGCGTTAATATCATTTGGGCTTACAACAGCAATACTGTATGGGAAAGTCTTCACGCTACCAATATGCCAAAAGGTAGCAGACTTCCCGTCAAAAAGATTAGTAAGCGGATAACTCGCATGTGAAGAATACCCAGAAGAAAGGGCCGCCGTCCAATTTGTGGTGCCAACATCCGTTCTATAGACTGGAATAGGTCCATCACCTCCTGTTTTGGTGACTGGATTAAATAGCCAAACTGCTTTATTCAACAATGGAAACCCCTTTTCTTCAGACACATAACGTTTAGACACTGTACTTACCTTGAGCCCCCATTGATTCAAATAAGGTTCCATATCTATTTTGGTATATTCCGATAATGCCTCGTAAAAGAAATCTATTTTAGATTGATCATTTGCTGAAGTAAAGCGCGCTTCACGCCCTCGGACATAGATGTAAGTCATAAATTCATAGCCATACTTTTCAAATATCTGTGCATACATCATCAAACGGATATCGTGTGCTTTACTTTTATAAGCATTACCTTCAACATCCATACTGGCCCAGTTAATGTCATCTTTAGTTATCCCAGCAGTTTTCTTTGCCGCGATATAAGGAACCGCACTATTCCATACTTCGGCAATCTTATAACTCTGATGTCCAAAAACCTTAGATACCCTAAAATGGAACAAGTTATTGGTAACCTCGCCATTTCCGGCAAAATTCCAAGTCGAGCCCATTTGCATGTTATGACCTAGTTCGTGAAAAGTTCCCCAATTGGCATTTTTCACACCATCTATACTAACTGCTTGCTTGAAGTAGTTCTCAGTAGCGCCAGCCCGAACCGGATAACCCGAAACCTGGGCTACCCCTGGTTTAAAGAGAACGTCATGGACAATCCGCCACTTGTTGAAAGGAGCGCGATGTCGAATATCAGGATTCCCTTCGGTCATCCCGGTCCAATCCCAATAGCCCTCACGAATAGCTTTATCCCAAGTTTTCATTAATTCAGTAGGATCTTCAATAGGGTGCTGTTTTAACCGTTCAGTCTGCATCGTAAAAACGATGCGGTCCCCTTCCAGATCAAACCAAGGTACTGTTGATTTTGCCACTAATGCTTTCCATTCTTCATTTGTCGTAGCCCCAGGACCACTCAATTTAAAGCTCGGCGCTTTGGCGACACCCGAAAAATGAAGATCAACCACACGTCCAATCGGACGGGAAGGGATAATATAAATTAATCCACCATAAAGGTTGCGCATATAATTTTTCCCTGGAAAAAGTGTAGCCTGACTAAATATGACAGCATCACGAGCAGGAAAATCAATACCATCCAAACTAGTTGAGACATGCGGACTAATTTGCGCCGTCAAACCATACACACCTTCTGGAACATTGATCACCACCAGTTCACCAGCCGGGGCATACACCCCAGTCCCTTGCCATGCTCCGGGCGCAACAGAGATTCGTAAGTCTGACGCTCTGATCTCTTCATAATTGAGATCGATCTGCACTAAATAATTCTCCAAACGAGGCTCTTCCGCCGTCATCAGTCCAGGGAATAAACGTGCTTGTGTGTATTTTGAATAATCGATCTTAAAGCGATTGGTATCAACACTCACTGTTACAGTATCCTGATAATCAACATCGGAATACCCGTTATCTGCCGGGCTAAGGCGATCCTTTCGACAAGAGTAGGCTAAGGAAAGAAAGCCTGCCGCCAACAGTAAAAAACTAAAATTTCTTTTCATGTGCATTATCGGTTAATTATTGGAAAATGCTGGAGACCAGCTTTGGGCATCCAAATTAAATTGTCCTACCTCAAGGATATTCATCCAGTTATAGATCATCAATGGGGCATCAACTGTACGAACAACATAACGATCCATGCGCTCCGGCAAAGTCGGGCACAATGAGGCACCCCGTTCTGAAAAACTATTCCAAACATAACTTCCTGTCAACTCAAAATTTCGTTTATTCTTACTTTTGTCTTTCAGTATTGCGCCACCGTCGTCAGCAGGCCAATAGCCAATCAAATCATTGTAAAAGGGACTTGTAGAGATTGCCATCGTTGAACAGGATATTGCTTTAATCACGTCATCCGGAATCGCTGCCTTATAGATTCTAACATCAGCAATAGTATGAGCAAAACCACCATTATTTCCATAAGACCCCTCATAATAGCCCAATTTTAGTGGACTATCAGAACTTAAATTCCGACCAGCAAATGTCGTATTCGTACTTTTTAGATCGCCATCTCTATACATCTTCACAATACGGTTATTTCCGTCCTTGTAAATTTTTACGGTCAATGTATACCAAGTATCGAGATCGAAAGCTGTTCCATCTATAGCATAATTTGCTCCAGTTGAACTATTCCCAATAAACCTCCAACCTGAGCCTCCATTATATGTAATAGACCAACCAGCTGGAAAATTTGCAGCGCTGTTTTGCTTTCCGAAAATTACGCCATTTTGGGCTGTACCAGCCTTACCATTTCGACCATTCATTTCATTAACTTTCAGTTTCAATTGTATGGTATAGTCCCCGGCATCTACGCCCGTACCCAAATTATATAATGCCGCTTGAGCCGCAGGTAAATTTGCAGATCCATTCGCTTCAGAATACCGCACCGCCGAACTTGTCCATGCCGGATCTACCGTTTCCATGCGTTCTACTAATTTGTAGCTAAACTCCGGGTTATTCATTAGGACAAAATTATTGCGTTCTGGGATCGCAAATACACTACCATCTTGCAGTGCCGGATTAAGGGTATATTTCCCCCCATTAGTCGAAGCGACAACAATCAGCCAACGTTCGTTTTTATAATTTTTACGATTGGTTATCGTTTTTCTTATCTCGCCAAGTTGGTCATCAAACGTGGCCAATGCCTGGATATATTTATCATTCTCAGAACCATATCCTGTCTGTTCTCCCACTTGTCGAACACTGGAAAACGTTGCCATGACAAACGTAGCCTCATCCTTACTCAATTCATCCTTTGTTGCACTTAACACCTCAGCATCTGTAGACAGGACTTTATTATTGTCCACACTATTCGCTTCAATCAGTGTTGGCACGAGTGGATTGGAGGTCAATAGTGCCGTTCGGCTCCCTTTATATTGTTTAATCCGTTTGAAGAACGTCGGATAGGTTGCTAGATTATTGCCGTTCAATTGATCATCACTGACTTTATGTTTTTCAATTTCAGTACCTGTCAGCAGGTCAGCATAATCTGTGGCCAATGTTTCGTGTTCACTACTAACGGAATTCCAGCTAAAAACGCTGTTCATACTGAGCGCAGCCATATTGGGCATATGCCCATAATCTGTTGCTTCACTGCCAACAATTGTCCCAACAGCACCTTCAACGACAACATACGCGATCTTGAATTGATTGGCACTTAAGCCTAGATCCTTAGGTTCTGAGCCAAACTCAAGTTTATTCTCTATGCTTTTGTTGCAGGAAAACGCAACGACCAATAGTAGACAACCCCAAGCAGCAAACCTATATTTTTTCCATGTATTTCTTTTCATCTTTTAGATTTTATAGATAAATAAAAGCTAATCCAATAAAGTCAATCGAACGATATTGCCTAAATTATTTTTTCCATTAAAGGATTGGATACGACCGACAAGGGTAATTGTTTTTTGTCCCAGGTTATTGGTTCCTTCTAAGGAGTCATGTATCGTACCGACCAGCCTACCTGTGTTGTTAAAATCTTCTACTAAATTTCCCTTCGAATCGATTATCATCAAACCCTCGCGGATAATATTATTATACTTGCCAAAGGATCCCGTGACCAGAATGAGACTATTGGACAACTGTACCGCATAACCTGGAAATCCAGATGCAAAACCTAGGCTTTGGAAATTTGCGTCACTGCTCCCGTCTTCATTGAGCAGCACCATCCCATTGGCAGGTTTTCCATTAAACATGGTAAAACTACCTGTCACTAGGTATTTTTTTGTCAGCTTAGAATAACTTATATTAGATACAAAACCATTAGCTCCACTACCAACTTGAAAATCTGCATCAAAATTCCCGTCGCTTTTTAATCGGACAATGTTATTGGCATTTTGTGTATTGTTAAAGCGTGTAAATGCTCCAACTAAGATCAATTTGCCATCGTCTTGCAAAACTGCGTCGGCAATTATACCGTTAACACCCTCAAAACCTTTATTAGGCAGCGTCGTTTTATTAACAAAATAGCTATCATCCAATGCGCCATCGGCCTGCATGCGGGCCACACCTCCCATTGGAAAAATATCCATCAAGATATTGTCATAAGTAGATCGAGTATAATAATTGTTGACATACTGGCCAAACTGACCAACCACAGTTACCTTATTATTTTGGTAAAAAGTTTTTACGATTGGCGATAATGTACCACCATTAAAAATCGGCACGATCAGGTTACTTTTAGCCGGATCAGAAGTTAGGTTAAGGATCGGTGTAGATTTCACCTGCAGTGCTCCTGTACTACTGATCGTAGTCATATTTCGCACCAGCTTTATGGTATCGTACTGCGTGATATTGCCTGAGATTAAAATATCCTTATTGTTCATTTCAACCATCGATGTGATCGTACCTGTCACACCTTGGCCAAATTGCATCCCACGCACAAACTCACCACTATTGCTGATCCGTGCAATACCTGTAATTTTGGTCGATGCTGCATTACCATTATAGTCTGTAAAATTGCCGCCGATAAATACCTGATTGGCGGATGTCCTTAAAATCGAATAGATAGGACTATTCGCTCCTATGCCAGATTGGAAAGTTGGGTCAATAGAAAGCTTACCAACGATAGGCAACATCGGACCGGCAAATATCTGTCCATCAACGACAATTTTGACCCCACCGGTACTACAATCTTCAGGGACAATACCTGTCAAGGTCGAATCACTTATATTGGTGACTTGTGCCTGCATATTATTGATATAGAATTTCAGTTGATCTTTGTATTTCAATAAGCCTCGTATACTGAATACTACTTCTGCTCCGGGTTTTGCTTGGGAAGGAGATGGCGCCACCTCCCCAAAAACAACATCCACCGGTTCCTTACCTCCTGCATATGGATCTGGCCCGTATTCTAGCTTATTACTGCACGAATACAGACTAAGCATAAAAGTTCCTGCAAGGATATATTTCGTTATGTTCATTATTTCAACTATTATTTCGTATTATAATCTATTCCGAGCTCCATAGCTAAATCCGTGAATCGAGTCCCCATAAACCCAAAGATGTGGTTTCTGTAATTGAGAACATGCACCCGACCATTAGTTGGCTGAATATTGGAAGACGCCACAAAAGTACTGATCCAACCTTGGGTAGGATTTGTAAAGTCCGGGATATAAGAAACCATCAATTGTCTCGGTCCGCCGTACTTGATCGTAGCGTCGCCATTTTTCAGGTCATGAAAGACAACACCAACATTGATTGCTTCATCTGCATTATAGGTCTGATAGATCTGACCACCAAACGCGTATTTGGCAGTTGTATCCACTTGTCTGAAATCTGTCAAACCATAATCTCCTTTAATAATATATTGACTCAACAAACGACGATAAACCTCGGGTTTCACATCTTTAAACGATTTAATCGTATCCCTGCCCAATATATATAGGTTGAAATTCAGATTGAATAGCGCACTTTCAAACGCCGGATCCGGTGGAGCGAAAAAAGTAATCTTTTCATTTTTCAGGACATCTTCCATGCCCGCGTAACGAATAATCTGAACCAATGTATCAAACGGATCCTCAGGGCGCTGGGCTTTGGACTCCAAATACTCCATCATATTACCCTTAAAATGAGGATCATGAACACCGCTATCTTCAAAATAATCTTTGTTGCTACAAGATGCCAAAACGGTAAGCAATAAGATTACCGCAGCTAGGATATTATTTAATTTCATTTGCACGTTTTCCTTTCTATTTCCAGTAGTTATTTAATGTCATGTAGGGATTGTTGTTCATCGCTTTTGGATTGATCGGCCAAGTCCAGGCTTCCTGCAGATAGTCGCTATAAGTAACCGGATTAAAACAATATTTAGCATCGTATAGCTTCCCAGTACGCACTAGGTCATAATAATAATGTCCTTCTCCCATCAGCTCTTTGCATCGCTCCCAGTAAATCGCATCTTTCAGGTTATTATCGTAATTATTGCTAGCGGGATACAGCCCCGCCTCGGCACGCGCCCGAATCATATTAAGTAAGGTAGTAGCCTTAGTTTCGTCGCCCAAATTAGCGTTAGCCTCGGCCTGCAATAGAATTGCGTCAGCTAAACGAAGCATAATCTGATAGTTACCTAATGACTGTGCGGTATTGCCCTCACCTAATGCGAGATTAAAAAATTTAAAAAAAGTAAAAGCACCTGTTCCCGAAAACATAAAATTGTCACCCTTTGGGTCGGTAAACCAATATTTGATCCGTCCATCTTGTTCGCCATCGGGATACAGCGTGTGCATGTATTCTGGCCGATACGTTAACTCGCTTAAATTAGTCGTTGTCTGATTCAAAATAAAATAAGGCGCATGCAATACATGGGCGAAATAAGTCTTCCGTGTATTTGAATAGGATTCACCATAATTCACATTATTGGGGATTTCAAATAATCCCTCTTTTGAACGTCCATTAAATACCTCGGCAACCCTATTGATCGGTAATAGCTCATAGGCTTTACTTTCTAACACACCATCATTGTAAAGCTCATCACCGAAACGGTCAACAGCCTCATAATATGTTTTTTCATTTGCCTTATCAAAACCAGCAAGCCACATATTCAGATGCATCATCAAGGCTAGAGCCGAACCTTTCATGGCTCGTACCCCACGATTAGCAGGATCTGCATAAGTCCAAGGCAGGTCGTCTTTTACTTTCTCCAAGTCTTCCAAACAGGCTTTGGCAACTTGAATATGCTTTGTCCGTGGAAGAGGATCCTGGTTGTAAGCATCGGTAAAGTAAGGCACATCCCCAAATAGACGCAACATTACGAAATAGGACATACTACGCATAAATACAGCTTCAGCTTGATAAGCCTTCACTTCCGCTTGTGAAAATGAAGGATCATTTTCCGCGACTTTTGGCACTAGGGAATATAAAATATTAGCGGACTGAATCACTTTATAAATAGGCGTCCAATCACTGATTTTATCCCATTCGACATTGTAAGTCCAGAAACGATCGGCATCTGTTCCAGGTTCCGGACGAACAGTATTCACCAAGGTTCGAATATCACCCCGCGATATATAAGTTATATCAAGTCGATTAGGAAAGGTTGCCGTACGCAAAACAGGTGCGTTGCGGAAATCACCGACCAACAGAATAGGACGGTCGATACCTACCCCGACGCGAAAGAGACGATATATTTCTCGTGTAAATGTTTCCGCATCGTTTTTATCACGCCAGAAATTATTACCCGAAAGACTATCGGTCGGTTCCACATTTAAAAATTTCTTACATGAAGATATTCCTATGATTAATGCAACTGCACAAATCAGTTGTAAGAGGTTATTCTTTTTCATTTTCATCTTCGATTAGAATTGAACATTTAGACCAACAGTGTACGTTTTTGGTGTTGGATAGCCATCTGATCGGCCGTATCCCATCGCGGTTACACCCTCTGGGTTGGGGCCCGTGTATTTAGAAAAGGTGTACACATTATTGGCAGTACCATAGACACGTAAGGAAGTAATCTTATATTTCGATGTCCATTGTCGGGGGAAATTATAAGCTAATGTAATGCTATTGATTTTCCAATAAGATCCATCTTCCAAAAATAAGGTCTGATTTGGACGGAAAGGTTTTACACCGCCATTTCGTGAATAATCAAATGGATTAGGCAAAAATGCATTGTCGCCATAATTTGTCCAAAAATCATAACCATCCATCGGTAAGAGTGCTGAATTTTTTTGTCCACGTGTATCACCAAACAAGGGGTTACCGTAAGAATTCATCTGACCCGCCATAGCCGCATTGATCACATCACGCTTTAAGGTATAGGATGTATTAACATTTAAACTAATGTTTTTATATTGGATAAAAGTCGACAAGCCTCCCGTCACTTTTGGCTGCGCATTTCCAACAATCACCCGGTCACGATCATCGAGTATGTAATCACCATTTAAATCTGTCCAGTACGGATCACCCGCCTGAAAATAATACGTTTTTCCATCACGGATCGTTTTGTAGGTTTCACCGGTTTCAGGATTAATTGGAACGGACTCATTGGTTGGGAATACCCCACGATAATCGTACAACAAATAGGACATGCTATTGCGGCCGAGGCGATAATAAGTATCGAAACCATTCCCACTATTATCTCGGACAATATATTGTCTTGCATTATCCGGAAGACGTGTTAGAATATCATTATTAATAGCACCGTTCAACGAAATATTCCAATTGACTGGGCTATTTTGTGGAAGCGGTCTAAACATGAAAGTAAATTCATAACCATAGTTCACCATACTCACATCATTCCCTTTCAGCATACTATAACCATTGTGATCCGCTAGGTTGCGTTCCCATAGCATATTATCCACTTGCTTGTAATAAAACTCCTGAATTGTGGTAATCCTATTGTTTAAAATACCCGCCTCCACGGCCAAACTGGTGGACGTGGTAGTTGAAGGGATCAACTTACTATTCGGCATTTGTTTCCAATCAAATCCAATGGTTGGGTTATTATTAAATTCCCCTGTAAAAATATATTTACCATTGGCATCAAATACAGTTCCTGTAGGTACAATATTTTTACCCCAACCGGCACGGAGGGACAGGTAATCCAACCAATTTTCTGCAGCATCTTTCAAAAAGCTTTCTTTTTGCATATTCCATCTTGCAGAAATCGATGGATTTTTTTGCCATGGAACATCTGGGCCAACACTTGAGGATTTATCAAAACGATAGGTAAAATCCACAATATATTTCGACATATAATTATAGCTTAACGCTCCGGCAAATCCCGCAGAACGCACATCCGACGCATTATTTAAAACGCCACCTTTTGATGAACCATAACCTAAGGGGCCTTCCAGCTGATCATTACCAAAACCTGTTTTTTCCTGCGCTTTCGCTTTCAAATTCATGAGGTTTAACTCATTAAACACATAAGTAGTTAGAATATGCTTATCCTCAGGTCCCCAAGATTTAATGTAAGTCAGCTGCGCCATATTATAGATGGTATTCCGCTGCGAGTCGTAATTATATAATTTGGAAATATTATTGTTCGAAATACCCGGCGAAAAATTATCCGTACGATCACTGATGTAATTGTAACTAAAGTTATTTTTTGCACGCAATCCTGGGATAAGTTCATATTCCAATTCGACATTGGATTTGATATCTGTCATTCGGTTATCGTTGCGTCCCAAGATACTCGCGGCCACCGTTGGATCAACAAAAGGTGAATTTGGGGCTGGAAGCAATGACGATGCCGACGCCGAATTAGCTACCCCACCCTGACTAACGGCAGTTCCCGTACCCGTCTGTTGACGACCAATATTTCCGGCCATATTCACAAACATGCGAAAACGGTCAGTTGGTCGGTACTCCGAGTTCATCGTCAAGGTATAACGGTCGAAACCAGTATTTTGCACAATACCTTTTTGTGTAAAGTACTGGCCATTAATCTTATAATTGAATGTCGCATCTCCTCCGGAAGCATTTACGTTGTGCGACTGACTATACGTCGGTCGGTAAAATACATCTTGCCAATTCGTCGAATTATTAAAATATGGATTGAGACTATCCGAAAGTATTTGATTGTCAAAAATAAGATCCCGACCGTGATAATAACCTCCCGAATACCCCAATATTTGATTGATCCGCGAGAGACGTTCGTTTTTTCCGCCCAAAACATTGCGTAATTTAGGTGGCAGATTAAAAAATTGATTGGTCGAATACTGAATAATCGGCACCTTGGAAAGCCCTCTTTTTGTGGTGATCCGGATGACCCCATATGCTCCCCTAGAACCGTATAATGCGGTAGCTGCAGCATCTTTCAAGACGTCAACAGATTGTATATCCTCTGGAGGGATTAATGAAATCGGACTAATACCCGCACCGGCGCTATTAAATCCATATTGAAAGTCTGTATTGTCATCAACTGGCACACCATCCACAATATATAATGGTGAGGTTGGTGTCAAAAAAGCGTCTTGCCCTGATCCGCTAACTGAAATATTGGATAAACCACGTACTAAGACCGATGCTCTCACCCCAGGTTGACCGCTATTTACCTGGACGTTCATCCCCGCTACTTTTCCTTGCAACAATTCAGTCACATTGGAAACAGGATTGTCTTGTAATTGTTTACCGTCGATGGTCATCGATGAACCTGTCAAGGTCTCGCGTCTACGCGTCATAAATCCCTGAACGACGACTTCCTTCAACATGTTTTCATCTCTGGTCATGTAAATAGTAAAGATGAACGCTTTTCGATCTACCAATGATTGTGTTGTAGTCTTATAGCCTGTACTTGTAAAAATTAGGATATCATCTTTCGGAGCCGTCACCTTAAAAGATCCTCTTTTGTCTGACGACCCCAGTGCTTTATTCAATTTGGTGGACCTAATCGTTACATCAGAAACACCACTTCGTGTGGTCTGATCTTGCACGAAACCTGCTACATTCACCGTTTCTTGCGCCGTGACAAGCCTAACGATCAATAGTAAACAAGCAATTAGTATATATCTTCTCATTTGGTTTTTCATGGTTAATCGTTGTCAAATAAAGGAGCCTCATCCGGGAAGAAAAATATAATCTCCCAATCCCCTTTTTCATAAATATTGAAATCGAATCGTACTCCTGAAAATTCTCGAATTCCGCCGAATGCAATCCTTGTAAAAGTAAAGGACGTCGAAGCTCGCCCACCTGAAGTCCATTCTGTGGCTAATGTAGGAACCAACGGAATAGGATAAGCGACATCATAACGTACCGAAGTAGAATCTTTATCAAACGTTTTATTGAAACCATGCACCAACTTATCCCAATTTGTATTATTAAATCTTGACAATTTTATGGGTTGCAAGTCAGGTCCAAGGAATTTAAAACTTAGCGAACTTCCTTCGCCTTTCTTATAGAACCATATTTGGGGCTGCACCAGGGTTCGGGTAGAATCTCCCAACAAATTCATTGTTATTGTTGGGCGTAAAATCCCCCTCTCAACAAAAGGAGCGTAAGGTTGTTCTTTCAATGGCGTCAACAACATATTCTTAAAGAATCTACGACCGCCATTACTGCTGACTTCTACATCAAAATAATAACCGGAATCTGGATATGATTTCAACACAGTAGAATTACTTGTACCGTGCATTGTTAAATTTCCCGAATGCTGCGCGATCTCCCAAAGGGGCCTCATTACAGTATCCCTTTTTGCCTGTATTTCTGCTAAAGATTTTTCAGTCCCCGTATAAGGTTGCTTCCAGATGGATACCGGAAACAATTTTAGCAGCTCCGGTGCTTCCTTTCCTTCAAAGGTTCGGACGGCAGAAATTCGAAAACTCAAGGGTAAGGTGGATTCACCAGCATTAAAAATATCCTGAAATTGAGTTGTTTGCCCTAAAATTGGTTTAAATTCCGTCTGTGTAAAGTTCATATCCAAACTAAACGCATCTAAATCGGAGGGAAAGTTTTTCTTACAGCCAGATAAAAGAAATATGGCTACAAGGAACATTAATTGAATATATTTTCGATTCATAATTACAGGTTAAAGCGGTTTAAGAATTCACCAAATCCGAACTCATGACCATTGGCCAAGATATGAACGACACCATTTTGCGTCTTAATATTAACAGCTTGTGTAGCGGAGCGTGTCCAATATTGGGTAAAATTGGATCCCTTTGTATCACTATAGAATACGGTGACCAATCCACCATCCACCAATCCAGATGCTTCTTGTTTCACGCGCTGTGCGTGCATAGGTTGATCATGTGTCAAAGTATGCACAAATAAACCATCAACATAGAGCATGGAATCCGTTGTTACAATTCCCTTCACGATATACTTGCTCAATAGGATATCCAACTGATCCTTATCTAGATCTTTAATATACAAGGGCGCTTTCTTCTGATTCTTTCTGATCAAATTGAAATTGTTGATTGCAGACTGAAATGACGCATTGGTTGGTGCAAAGACAGTTAAGCTCTCTGAAGCAAGCTGATTTTTGAGTTCGGGAAAAAAGGCCAATGCATGCATCAAGGAATCATAGACCTCAGGTTTGGATTCGAAATATGCTATCGTATTTCCGGAGAATAGATTTTCTTGATTTTGAAAATCATAATAACCTTCTGTTTTATTGCAACTTGTTAGTATAAAACCAAACAATAAACCGAATATTCCGACACCACAATATTTTCTTATAGTTTTCATATTATTTCCAAAATGAATTTTGATTTAATTGGCTATTATTATTCAGTACATCTTGTGCAATGGGCCAGAATATGCCCTTTCCATCAATAAGTTTATTAAATTCAGGATCATTCCGCTTTAATTTCTTGTAGCGAACTAAATCATACCAACGCCAGCCTTCCCCCAAAAGCTCTCTTCTGCGCTCGGCGAATATTTCATCCAACAGATCGGCGTCACTAGGGGAATCATTTAGCCCTCTACTTTTGCGGACTTGGTCCAACAACCCTTTGGCCAAATCCTGCTGTCCCAATACAACGAGTGCTTCTGCACGGAGTAACGCGATTTCTTCCAAACGTGAAAAGACTATGGCTGAGCTAAATAATGGCAAAGAGCCATCTGCACCCGAAACACCCTCCCGGATCACTTTAATTTTGCTGAAGATGGGGTATTGACCACCAATATTAGAGAAATAGGTAGAAGCGATCGTGCCATCCTTGGCGATATTATACCGGACATCGTTGTCTTCTGTAAAAACCTGGATAATATGGTCATTTGGAATATAGATATCTGGGGTCGCTTTCGACACCAACGGGCTTGCTAATGTTAATTGCTCCAAATGTCCTTCATACGACGCTTCTCCCTCGGCCCATTTAAATGGAAATGCAACCAACTGTGAATTGGATGAATTATAGAAAAAACCATTTGCGGTGGTAATGTTGGAGGACAAGTTGAATGACGCCCCAGATTTACTTGCATTAGTAAGGACATAATCTGCATATACTGATGCTCCCAAATAATTACCTGACCAAGCGGCAATATGTGCCAGGATTGTATTTGCCGACAAACGATTAAAAAGTACACCGTTCCATCGATCGCGATTGGAACCATGGTAATTTAATGTAGGATATACTGGATCTGTCTCACTCCCATAAATAAAAGGCAACTCATCTTTGATGGATTTGATCTGATTTTCGGCATAGGCCAAAACCTCCTTTTCTGGGGAAGCTTTAATATTGGGAAAATTGCCTTCATAAGACTTATCCCAAATAGGTACATCACCCCAGGTACGGGCCAAAAGATAATAGCAAAACCCTTTGATAACTCGCATTTGAGCGATATCGATCTTATTGTTCAGCGCAGTATATTGCGCATCTAGGGGAACAATTCTGCCGGAATTTTCGATAAACAGATTGGCCGCATTGATCACCGCATAGAATTTACGCCAGTTGCTCAATTTTTGTACTAGGGGATAAGATGAATTTAGTTCACCAGCTATAATAACATCCAAGTCTCTTTTATTAACCGCCGAAAAATCCCCGGATCTTAACTCGCCGTACATCCAATAGCCATTATCTTGTGCCAAAGCGGTACGTAACAAACCATAAACTCCCATCAGTGAGCTTCGTGCATCGTTAATATCTTTCCACTTGTTCTCTTCGTTGACAATATGTCTGGCGTCAACGTCCAGCATGCTGCTACAACCAGATAACAATGGGCTCGCCGCAGCAAAAGCAATCAGTAGCAGGCTCAATTTGCTACATTTCCGCACGTTTCGTTGTGTTGTTTTCATCATTAACTCTCCTTAAAAATCTAGCTTAATACCTAATACAATCGTTTTTGGTAATCTCAGTCCTTCGCCTGTATCATACCCAAAGAAGTTAATCAACTCTGGGTCACGTCCCGAATATTTCGTGAGTGTAAGCAAGTTACTTCCACTGAGATAGAGGTAAAATTTAGAAAAGCGCGCATTCGACTTTTTGACCATCGATGTAAAGTCATAGCCAAATGTCAGATTACGCAATTTCACAAAAGATGCATCTTCCAAAAACATATCCTGCTCCGCTTGATACGGTGATACTGGAGACCACGGATTATATAACGGGTAGGCCTTTTCATCAAAGTTCTTTTCCCAATAGGTAATGTCCCGCACTGAGCTAAGTGAATGCCCCTCATCTTGGTTCGCAAAATCAAAATACCGCGCTGTTTGTGCATTTAACGCGTCTTTTTTCAGATTAAAGTACAATAAGAAGCTGAGGTCAAAGTTGTTCCATCCGAATCTATTATAAAATCCACCCGTAAACTTAGGAATGTAATTACCCATTAAAACACGATCCTTATCATTGATATCAAAATCGCCATTTGTATCTTCCCAGCGTGGATCACCACCTTTCATGGTTGTATCGTTATAGGTCAAAATTTTATGATCCGCATTTACAGGAACATCCAGATCGTTTTCATAGATCCCCTGATTTTTCAACACCCAAAATTGATCGATGCGATTACCCACAGCAAGTTTTCTGTTACCAATTTCTATCTCCTGCAAACCACGAGGTAGGGCTTTTAGCTGATTGGTATTAAAAGCGATATTAAAGGAACTATTCCAGGATAAACGATCAATAGCAGCAGGAAAATTGAAATTCAACGTAAAATCTACCCCTTTGTTATTGATGGCCATGCCACTCAACCGTTCATACTGATAACCAGATTCGGCGACAGTAGGCACTGTAAACACAACGTCTTTGTTATCCTTATTGTAAAACTCTATACGGGAAGTAATTTTGTCACCTTTCAAAGCGAAATCAATGCCGGCATTAAACATATCCGTATAGGCCCAGGGCAGATCGTAACCTACCCAACCGGACTGATATGGTCTGCTAATTGTACCTATTCCATTGTAGGAGATTACGTTTTTATTGGAACCCCAACCCAGTTCCGTACCATATTGCGGCCCCGCCGCTTCAATATCGGTGGATGGAAGATTGCCCAAACGTCCGCAGGACGCCAATATTTTAAGACCACCAATATCGTCGCTTTTGATAAGTGAATTAAAATCATATTCACCATTGAACGTGAAAGAAGTAAACCATCTATGGTCTTTTTGTACTGCTGAAGACCCATCTCGGCGAATGAGAGCTCCGATTTTTAAAGCTCGATCAATGGTATAAGTTCCACGGAAATAAGCTGACGCCAATCTAAAATCCATGCGATCCTGATAGTAATAAGGAATAAATCCTACGGACTTTAGGTAATTGGATTTTTGGCTGTCGCCTTCAACGACATTTACCTTGATAAAATCATTCGGCCCTTTGTAACCTTGAATAAAATTATACTTCTGCTTATCTGATTGGTAGCTAAATCCGGCTTCCACGAACAAATTGCTTTTATCGTTGATGGTATAACGATAATTCAATGTATTGTCAAAAGCCATTCGTTCATTATAGCCATAGTAATTCGAAACGTAATTGTTTCCTGACATCAAGGTTGATGGCCAAAATACATTACGAACATTTTCGTTATAATCCAGGTATAACTTGGGTGCGAAATTTAAATTTTTAAGGATAGCAAAATTTAAAGCAAAGGAACCCAACAAACTGGTGATATTGTTTTCATCCAAGGATTTTTCATACTCATCCACATACAGTCCATACAAATCCTTATTCGGAGACAAAGGAGTAGACAAATCCGGGATATAAGCGGTCTCCCCCAAACGCTCAGTGATCGAACGGTTTCTATCTCTGTTCAGTCGTGTTCCTTGAATCATACTCGATATCGTCAACCATCTTATGGGCAACATATTCAAGTAAAATGCCGCTTGGTAGCGATTTAGACTTGTTTCGTCTGCTGCGCCCGCATCACCAGCATAATTTCCAAAAAAACGAAAGTTAGCACGCTCGGAACCACCCTCTAAGCTACCATTGATATCGTAAATTGGCTTCGCTTTATAATAAAGATCGGTCCAGTTGGAAGGGCCATAAAAGTTAACGTTTGAAGAATCACTCAGATAAGCTGGATAAGCTGCCATTTGGCTCTCATTAGCATACTTAGCATAGAATGGAGTCCTAAATTTCTTTTCAAACTCAGCATTTATGGTGGTTACATTTGATGGTGTAGCATAACCATAATGACTGTTGACACTGATTTTCCTTTGACCAGCTTTTGCATTCTTTGTAGTAATATAGATCACACCATTCGCGGCTCTCGGTCCAAAGATAGCGGCAGTACTATAATCTTTCAGCACATTGATAGATTCAATATTATCTAGATTAAAAATACTGTTGATATTCGTTGCCGCACCAATCGGTTGGAGGTTATAATTCTGAATAGCATAGCTTAATGTTTGATCGTCAATTAGAGGGATACCATTCATAACGATCAGAGGCTTACTTTTATTGACATCTGCAATATCAACAATTGGGCGAGCTAAGCCGCGCACCAGTACATTTTGTTTTATTGTCCCCGGTTCTCCAGAAGATTCCTGAATATACACTCCTGCACTGGTCCCTTTCAACATCTGTTGCATCGTGAGATAGGGTCGCTTCTTTGCAGCAGCAATATTGACGGTATCTACACCTAGGTAAGGTTTGGTAGGATCCGAAGAGTAATAGATAATCGAATCTTTGGATACAGTATCTGCCTTCAATCCGAACTGCAACCTAAGGGAGCCTGTACCACGATTTGATATCGAAGGGGGCGCGGCTTCCAACTCAGGTAAACAACCTAAACTCAGCAGAAAAAATAACGTACAATAGCTTACATTTCTTTTCATAAACAGTACTCAAAAGGTTAAATGCCAGTATAATCCAGCACATCTTGGTTTTTAATCAATTAGACAGGTTTTTTATTGGTCCCGTATTCATTATGAGTGTAATATTACAGCTTTGAATCCATTCCGGCTTAACAGCTTCTTAACGCAATCGATTGCCCAAATGCCGAAAACGTTATAGTGTAAAAGCGACACTGTGGCCCCAAAAAACACATTTTATAGTTAGAGATTACTTCCTATTTTTTGTCTTTTAAGCATGTTTATCTTGGTCAATTGAATGAATTTATACCAACGATACCAGATAATAACTAGCAAAAAAATAGCATCAATACGTATACAGAGAATTTCATGAAGAGGGTGGACATCAGACATTGCGCCCGAGAGTTTAGAAAGGAAAACATCCCAAATCCACTAAAGAATACCGTTGCAATATTTTTTCTCTAAAAGCAACACAATTGATCATTATATCCCTATCGATAAAGTCGGAAATTTAATTTCGGTAGATAGTCCATAACCGGGTGATCCAAAATTAAAAGCTTTGATTGAAGAATGGATTAAAAATAAAAGTAGGTTGAATCGGGAACTATTCAATAGCTCCCGACTCAACATTTTTTTCCCTATCTTTTTTTTAGATACCTTTGTATCACAATGAAAAACTAAAAATGGATAGTACAATTGCATTTTGGCTAAAACAAATCGCAGAAGGCGACCGAACTGCATTCGATGCATTATACAATCATTTCTGGAAAACAATATACCAATACGTCTACCCAAAAACGAAAAACACCGAAGCAACTGAAGATATCCTGCATGACTTATTCTTGAGTATCTGGAAAAATCGAAGTAGATTGCAAGAAATCAATAATATCGAATCCTATCTAAAAACAGGTGCACGATACCTCACTTTCTCCTATTTCAACAAAAATAGCGGACAACATCAAGTGGAAATCGACAAAGTCGACATTGTCCTTGATGATGCTCCAATTGAAGATCGCTTACATTACCGCTATTTATTGGACCTCATTCAAGAAGAAATACAAAATCTTCCCGAACGTTGCCGAATTATTTTCAATGAAAGCCGTATCAACCACAAATCCATCAACCAGATAGCCCTCGAGTACGGCCTATCAAAAAGTACCGTTGAGAATCAACTAAACAAAGCCCTAAAACGTTTACGACTGGTTACCAAAGACTTCCACACCTTTCTCTCCTTTTTTTAATTTTTTTTCATTTTCACGTAGGTGCTTTTATCTTTTTCGATGACTATATCTATACGAGGCTAACCAAACGACCTGTGAAGTCATCATGATGTATTCAAGTGATACAGGATAATGAATATCACTGATAACTCAATCATAGCTGAAACAGTCGAAGGAAACATTAATCTCTTAAAGAGACTGCTTACTAATGAATAAACAGATTTTAACTAGATGAAAGTACCTAATACGCTGCAAAAACTAATCAAAAACTATCTATTGGGCTTTGAAAACAAGGCAGAATATGATACACTAAAAAAATGGTTTGATGAATCCGATGCACAAAGCATGCCTACAGACAGCGATATCCAGGCAGGCCAACTCATTGTCTTACAACGCCTAGGTAATAATCAACTATTTCATGAGCCGCGCACATTTAGTCAAAAGTATCGCTATGGAATTCGTATCGCAGCATCAATCACCATTGCTCTTGGTTTTGCTATGGCATACTATTATTACCAATATGCCATCTTTGACAAAATAGCTCCGCAACAACTAGCCTCAATACGACCAGTTAAAGAAAATGTGCAACTTACTTTTGAAGACGGTAAAGTGGTTATACTTAATGACCAAGGCAAACATACTCAAGCTATTGAAGGCGTTCAGGAAATCAAAAACGGAGAGCTTGTCTATAATGACAACGCAAATCACATCGTTCAAAATACACTTTCAACACCTCGGGGGCAACTATTTAAAATTGTACTCCCCGATGGAACCAAAGTATGGATGAATGCAAATAGCTCCTTAAGCTACCCTTCGAAATTCATAGGTCCAGAGCGGTTAGTAGAATTACATGGTGAAGCCTATTTTGAAGTTAGCAAAAATCCGGAGCAACCGTTCATCGTAAAAACAACCAATCAACAAGTCAGAGTTTTGGGTACACATTTCAATATCAATGCCTACGATAATGATCTTACGACGCAAACAACACTTGTTGAAGGTAAAGTTGAAGTACAGCATCAGCAGCAGAAAATACTCTTGACACCCAATCAACAAGCAACTTTTAAAGGCACAGCGCTAAGTAAGAAAAATGTAGATGCCGCCGAGTATATAACCTGGCGCGAAGGTTATTTTACCTTCCATAATGCCACAGCAAATGAAATCATGCAACAGTTAGCAAGATGGTACGATCTCAACGTCCGTCTTGACGACTCCGAAATAAACGAACGATTCAGTGGAAAAATCAATAAGCAGATGAATTTGCAGGAAATCCTAACCGTCCTCCAAACTGCTGGATTGAATTTCGATATCGTACAGAATAAAAATCAACAAAAAACAATCCTACTGAAAAACTAAATTATTAATACTGAACTTATAAAACATTAACCTAATGCAAAACAACAGGAAGGCCAAACCTTCGGTCCCATGGGATAACCATGTCCAAATTTCAGCAAACTCAGACGCCGTCACCTGGCCTCGGGCTTTTGTGGAGAGCAGTAATGACAGCAAATTACCCACCGTATTTACCCGAAAAAACAAACTGCGTTTTCACCTTGTTTCGGCGCTTTTGACCATCAGTTTGATGCAGCTCCATGGCACAACAAATGCGCAGCGCATCTCTATCAATTCAAATAAATCGTCCATCAAACAAGTTTTCCAGCAACTGGAAAAACAATCTGGTTATAGTTTTTTCTATAAAGACGTCATTCTCGAAAAAATTAAGGATACGGGTGTTAAACTCGAAAATAGCACCCTACAGCAAGCTTTAGATGCCATTCTTAAACCAAATGGTTTGGATTATGAGGTTGTTAATAGGACTGTAATTATTAAACCTATCTCAAAACCAATCCAAACCACTAAACTAATTAATAAAAACTTACAGAGCTATGTCACCGGAAGGATCCTAGATGAAAACGGCAAACCTATTCAGGGGGCATCTATTCGACTAAGAAACGATGAAAAGAAAGGTGTTAAAAGTCTAGTTGATGGAAGCTTTAACCTTCCCATAACCTCACTAAATGAAATTCTTATTATCTCTTCCTTAGGTTATGAAAAGAAAGAAGTTAAAGCTAGTTTGAATAAGGATGAAATGATCATTCAGTTAAAGCCACAAAATACCGCTCTGGATGAAGTTTCTATAGTTTCGACTGGTATCTTTAAAAAAGAAGACAAAAGTTTCACCGGAGCGTCTCGAACTATTTCTGCTAAGGAATTAAAACAATACGGTTCCCGCAACTTAGTAACATCACTTCGAAATATAGACCCATCGTTTAATATCATTGAAAGCAATTTATTTGGTTCCGATCCGAATAGGCTTCCAGAGATCCAAATGCGAGGGAATGCAAGTATCCCAAATGTTAATCAGATTCAAAGTGAAACGAAGACGCAATTAAATACCCCTTTAATAGTAATAGATGGATTTCAAACGACATTGCAAGCGTTGATTGATATCAATGAAAACGATGTTGAGGCTATTACGCTATTAAAAGATGCCGCAGCGACAGCTTTATACGGTTCCAGAGGTGCCAATGGAGTTATAGTTGTAACAACTAGAATGCCTCGTCCAGGAAAGCTGAGATTAACTTTTGGATCAGAATTAAAAATTGAGATGGCAGATTTAAGCGGCTACCATCTCCTCAATGCAAGGGATAAACTGGAACTCGAGCGGCAAGCTGGTTATTATGACAAAGCAAATGCTTATCAAGATATACCTTCAAAGCGATATTACAATTTTCTTCTCAACGAAATCAATAGTGGCGTAGAAACGGATTGGATGGCAATTCCCTTAAGAACCTCACATGCATTGAGAAATAACCTACGTCTTGAAGGTGGTGACCAGCAATTTCGGTATTCCGCAACCTTACAGAACAATAATACTGCGGGTGTGATGAAAGGTTCTTCACGAAATACAATAAATGGATCGATCACCTTATCATACACCTACAACAACCTATTATTTCGAAATTATCTGAATGTTAATAATGTCAAGAGTCAGGAATCTCCATACGGTACTTTTTCAGATTATGTTAAACTCAACCCATACTGGCGTCCTTACGATGTTAATGGGAATGTCAATAAAGTATTGGGCGATCCGGGAAATGATGACAACATATACGTAAGGGGTACCTTACCAACTAATCCCCTTTATGATGCGACATTAAAAACATTTGACAAAGGTGAAGAAACGCTAATCACAAACCAGACAGCTGTTGAGTGGAAAATCATAAAGGATCTCCTACTTACAGGTAAATTTAGTTTTACGAAAACAAATAGCCAAAATGATGCATTTAGACCCGCAGAACATACAAACTTTGCAAATTATACCGGTGATGATGTCTTTAGAAAAGGGGATTATGCTCTTGGAATTTCAAATGGAATGAGATATGAGGGTGGATTGAACCTATCTTACAGGACCAAAATAAAAGATAAACATCAGATCTTCGCAGGGGCTGAGGCAAATATTTTACAAAGTAAATCTTCCGACTATTCATTTTTAGCAGAGGGGTTTCCAAATTCTAATCTGGATTTCCCATCAATGGCTTTACAATATCAAAAGGGAGGAAAACCAAGTGGTAGAGAATACTTCTATCGAACGTTGGGATTTGTTGGAAATGCAAATTACAATTATGCCAATCGCTATTTTGTTGATGGTACATTTCGCTATGACGGATCATCCCAATTTGGATCAAACAAGAAATTCGCACCTTTTTGGTCTGCAGGTTTAGGCTGGAATATAGATGAAGAAAAATTTTTCAATAAAGAAGGAAAAATCAACAGACTGAAGCTGAGAGGGTCTGTAGGAACCTCAGGTTCTACAAACTTCGACACCTATCAGGCGCTCACGACTTACGCTTACTACACCGGTGATCGCTATTATAACTGGATAGGGTCCTATTTATTGGGAATGGGTAATCCCGACCTCAAATGGCAACAAGTCATGAAATATAATATTGGAACAGATGTCGATCTATTCAATCGCTACCTTCTTCTACAAGCAAATTATTATATCGAAAACACCAATGATTTAGTCTCGGCTATTAATACCCCGGCATCTAATGGTTTTGAATCCTACACATCAAACGTTGGAAAACTTCGCAATAAAGGATTCGAATTCTACGCAACAGTTTTTCTTATGAAAAAGCCAGAAGGAGTTACCTGGTCTGTTTCAGGAACGGTTTTACATAATAAAAATAAAATCATTAAAACCTCCGAAGCCTTGAAAGATGCGCAGAAAACGTTACAGGGAAACCAGTACGATGCTGCGCAGATGTATATAGAAGGATATTCTAGCAACGCGATTTGGGTTGTAAAATCTCTTGGGATAGATCCAAGTACAGGTAAGGAGCTATATTTATCATCGGATGGTACACCAACCTACACATGGAATGCAAATGATGTGACAGCAGTCGGAAATACAGATCCTAAAATATGGGGTAGTTTAAATACCATGGTACGCTATAAAGGATTGACATTCACTGCAGCCTTGAGTTATAAGTTCGGCGGACAAACGTATAATAAAACACTGGCCGACCGGGTAGAAACAGGGAATTATTCCAATAATGTTGATCAACGCGTATATACTGGCCGCTGGCAACAGCCCGGAGATATTGTTCCGTTTAAAGGACTATTAAATACTACGCCGACTTATAAAACATCCCGATTTGTACAAGACGAGAATACCTTTTATGCCCGGAATTTCAATGTTCAATATGATTTCCGTTATGCAAAATGGGTTAAAAAAATCGGTTTCGAAAATGTTAACGTAGGACTAAATATATCAGACCCATTTATCATATCAACTATTCGTCAAGAACGAGGAACCAGTTATCCATTTTCTCGTCAATTTACATTGAGTTTAAATGCAACTTTTTAAACATGAAAAAATCTATCTATATAATCTTGCTTGCTACCGCGTTTTATACAGTTTCATGCAACAAATTCTTGGATATCGTACCAAAAACCCAAGTTCCCCAGGATCAACAATTTGATACTGAACAAGGATTTAAAGATGCTTTGACTGGCGTCTATATTAATCTAAAAAATGAAAGTACATATGGCAAAGAATTAAGTTTTGCTACCATTGAAAATTTAGTATCAAGTTGGGATGTCACAAACAACACCGTCGAACAACAATTGGGCCTTTACAATTTCTCGGATAGTAAAGTAATCGACAAATTTAACCGAATCTTTAGCCAACAATATAAAACAATAGCTCATATCAATGCTATACTGCAACAAATCGATTTAAAAAAATCGGTCTTAAAAACAGCGGGTATATACGAAATCATAAAAGGGGAATGCCTCGGTTTAAGAGCCTTTATCCATTTAGATTTAATGCGCTTGTATGGTCCTATGCCTCAAAACCCTTCGATTGGCAACGAATTAGCCTATGTGACAGAATTTGGAAGAAATATCAATGCACATATTTCCTATGAATCCTACAAAGCACAACTATTGAACGACATCAAACAGGCAGAAGAACTTATTAAATCAGTAGATCCCATGCTTAACTATTCAATGGCAGATATACGCAACCCCAATGGGTATGGTAGTGCTTTTAAACCAGATGATGACTTTATCGCCTACCGGAATATGCGCATGAACTACTATGCAATAAAGGCATTGGAAGCTAGGGCGAACTTATGGTATGGAGATAACGACAAAGCATATTTAGCTGCAAAAGAGATCATCGAAGCACGTAACGAAAAAAATGTCCCTAAATTTCAATTAGCTGGTGGCGTCGAATATACAGCATCAAATTTTATGCTGACAACCGAACAAATTTTTGGCCTTTATGCTTATGATATGGCCAAAACTTATACAAATTATTTCGGAAACGGCCTCTACCGTAAAGGGACATCGGCCACAACAATTACAAATCAATTATACGGTAATACCGGCACCGATTTCAGGGAAGCTACCTTATGGAATTTAATTACCATGACTAACGGCTCAAAATATAACGTCATCAAAAAGTATCTCACAAATGAAAATAACGTTACTGTAAGCACGGATTATAAACAAATTCCACTACTTAGGACAAGTGAAATGTATCTAATTTTAGCTGAAACAGCACCATTTAATGAAGGTTTAGATTATTTTAAACAATTCAGACTCTCTCGGAATATTGGATCCACTGCTATACCACAAGATAAATCAAGCCTGCAATCAGAAATAATTAAAGAATATCGGAAAGAATTTTATGCTGAAGGTCAAGCATTTTACACTTACAAAAGGTTAAACGTTCCCAAAATCCAAGTGCTATTCGCTCCATCAGCAGCTTTAATTAATTACTTATTACCTATGCCAACGGTTGAATCATCTAATTAAGGAATACAATGAACAACTATAAATCTATACTATTTATGCTCTCAGTATGCACCATAATATTTATCTCCTGTGCAAAAGATGAGTACTATATTTTTAACGATGAAGCTCGTATTCAGTTTGGGCCTCCTATCGTACCGCGAGGAACGACTGTTTCGGAATATCAGGATACATTAAAAGGTGCGACTTTCTATTACGATGCTGAAAAAATCACTAGGGATACCATATACTTCGACATTTATACAATTGGTAAATTGTCCAATACAAACCGCAGCTATAAAATTGAGCAAATAAATCTACCAAATGTCGATAATGCTATCCCCGGAAAACATTATGTGGCATTTGACGACCCGAGTCTCACAAATGCATATAGCATCAATGCCGATTCAGTACATGCAAAGGTTCCAATTGTTATCTTACGCGATCCAGAATTAAAAGCCAAAACGATAAATCTCGGATTTCAATTAGTAGAAAACAACAATTTCAAGCTCGGAGAAAACAGCAAACTCTGGCGTAAACTCCAAATAACAGATCGTCTAAATAAACCCAATAATTGGACAACTACGATCTCTCAATACTATTTTGGAGCATATAGTGTCCGAAAACATCAATTTATGATTGAGACTACACAAGAAAGATGGGACGATAATTTTTTTTCAGAAGTATATAGCGCTATAGATCTAATCAACTATTATAAATCTGTCCTTGGCACTGCATTGATCGATTACAATAATGCGCACCCAGGCAATCCATTAAAAGATGAAAATGGAGAATTAATCACCTTTCCAAACTAAAACGAATATGAACAAGTTTCTCTATTATTTACTAATTGGACTTACACTAATTGTCTCCTCTTGTGCTAAAGATAAAAGCAACTACACATACAATACAGAAGAGTACATCGAAATTGAAGGTATCGAAGACAAGTATACAGCAGTTGCGTTTCAAGATACCATCAAGATTGAACCGCAGATCAGCTCAAACAAAGATGGTGATTTAGAATATAGCTGGGGCATATATGAAACAAATGTGCAAGGTCGATCGGCTCCAGTAGACACAATTAGTCATACGAAAAATCTAAAATACGCAGTCCATGAAGACGCAAAAGACTGGGTGCTGGTATTCCTTGCAAAGAATAAAAGAACAGGATACACCCAATATAAAACTACAACACTAACGGTCGCTACTGCTTTTACTAGAGGTTGGTACATATTGAAAGATGACGGTGCAAATTCAGATCTAGATCTTTTTCTAACCCCCCAAAGTATCATGGTCAATGGAAAAATCGAAAACGCGCTTAGCACAGCGAATGGTTCTAAACTTCAAGGAAGAGCAAGTAATTTCAGTTTTACATCTGCATACAAAAGTAATATCTTGAACCCTACAACATATGCAAATACAAGAACCTTATTTATCACCACAGAAAAAGATGTACAAGCTGTAGGCATTAATAATTTAAAAACAATCAGAGACAAATCAACACTATTTATCGGTGGAGACCAAAACATCGCTCCCCCAGTTGGTGCATTTGTTGGAAATTCTGCCATATATCTTATTAATAGAGGTGAATTATACAATATCTACTCCAATAACGTAAACAAAGGCCAATTTGGGAGCAAAGTAAGATATGACGACAATAATAGCCCATATAGCCTATCCCCTTATTTTGCAAGCCAATATAATGTAGATCCTATTTTATTTGATAACAACAGTAGTTCATTTGTTACGCTGGTAAATGGATCGGGATCTACATTGACGACTTTCTCAAATGTTGATGGGAATACATTACCTACGGTCAAAAACAATAAAACTGCTTTATATTTAGGATTCAAATCCACCACATACCTACCAGCACCGGATTACTATTATAAAAGACAGGGATACGCTATTTTGAAAGATAAAACGGATCCTTCCTTAAAATCCTTGTGTTTTCTAGAAGGCGACAGAACAAAACTGACGATTAAAAGTGAAACTTTAAGCCCGAGCTCTCTATTACAGAATGCCTCACTATATACCTTGTTGACTGAAGATGAAAATCTATTATATTTTGTCACCAATAACAATGTTTACAGCAGAAATCTTAGCAATGGTTTTGAACAATTACAATATGCTGTACCAAGTGGAGAACAAGTAACTTTTATCAAACATCTAAAATATGCCGTCACAACCGAGCCGGAATACAATTTCAATTTCTTTATCATAGGAAGTAAATCTGGCTCAAACTATAAAATAAGAATGTTTAAGAAAAACTCTGGAAATTTAGAATCTGTTCCCACTCAAATTTTAGAAGGAACTGGTTCCGCCAGATCAATCTTATATATCTCGCCAAGGGTCTCTGAAAGTAGTTATCCGAGTACCTATTAATTCATTATGGAGATCTAAAGCCATCTCTAAGGTTCTAAGAAAAACAGATGGTTAAAAGTATTTAAAACCAATTTTATGTGGTATATACAAACAAAAAAATCAATTTTAGTTGGGTTATGTGCCTTAGCTTGGGTCAGTAGCTATGCACAATCTACAGAAATATTTACCCAAAAACTGCTTCAAGCGTTCCAGCAGAAAGACACCGCTTTCATAGCTGGAGAATTGGCCCCCAACTTCTCAATAGCAGGACATACAGATGCTGGAGCCAGATTTCGTTTGAACCAAATTGTTAAAAACTATCCAGTTTCAAAAATTGAGTCAAAAACAGATAAAAAAACAAAAAAAGGCTCTCTAATAAGCCTAGACCTAATTAGTACGGAAAATAAAACGGTTCATACACACGCTTTACTAGATTCATCTGGTAAATTAATACATCTTTCATTATTCGACGAACTCTACGGGGTCAAGCGCATGGAAAAAACAAAATTACGTGCTATTATCCCCTTCGAAAACAAGAACGGCTCCATTTATCTCCAGGTCAAAATCAACGGATACGAAAAACCATTACGACTATTGTTTGATACTGGAGCGGACGGCATGGCTGTAAATCAACAATTAGCCGATGCTATTGGCCTAAAGGTCACAAGAGAGAATAATGCTTCTGTGGTTGGTGGCAATACCAAAATTCAAGTATCGGACAATAACAGCATTCTATTAGATACCTTAAAATTAAACGGACAGGGTATTGCGATATTCCCAGAAATGGGTAAAGAAGGTGATGGTATCATTGGTAATACATTGATTCGTCAATTTATTACTCACATCGATTACGACAAAAACTTAATTTCGCTGTATGATTTTGGAGATTTTCAATATAAAGACAAAGGAACTACCGTTTCGATTACAATGCCCGCGGGAGTAATGATTCTTCCCGGCCAACTTGAAATCATACAAGGCAAAACGTATACAGGACATTTTGTATTCGATACCGGAGCATCCTATGACCTCATCTGTTTCCGTCCATTTGTACGCCAAAATAAGTTACTTGTTAGTGGATTTAAGCCCGAAGCTCAGGCAGCAACCGTAAGCATGGGCGTCTCTTCACCGACCTTCTCCGGTAACAGTTATCAATTTGCTATTTCACCACTACCCGCCGTAAAAGGTTTACCTATTACATTAATGGGAGGTAGTTCCGCAAACGAGCAATGGAAGCCAGGATTTGACGGATCCATAGGTGTCCGACTCCTCAGCAGATACAATATCACAATCAATCTAGCAGATAATGAGGTCCATTTTTCTCCGAATAAACTACATACCGCCCCGCAAGACTTTCTGGTAAAAAACTATCAATTTGGATGGGACAATGTTGGTCGACTGAAAGCTTTAGGAATAATAGGTGCTCTTGAAAATCCCGATGGTTTAAAAGCAGGGACCATAATTCACAGGATCGACAATTACACCGCAGATCAACTGAAGAAAAAACCGATGCTAATTGAAGAAATAAGACTAAAAGCAAAGGAACAGTCCATTATTATTACAGTTGCAGACAATAAAACGGTTACAATTTAACAACTGAGAGGCCCTAAATATACAATCGCCCAAAACACAGATTAGATGAAAAAAAATATCTTCTATATGGTCACAACCTGTTGTGGTCTGCTCTTGTCATGCCTGTTGCATGCGCAGGAAAAAATAGTTCAAGGAACTTATGCCGAATGTCAAGCCCTGGCAAAAAAAGAGAACAAACTTATCCTTATTGACCTTTACTTTGTCGGATGTATGCCTTGTGCGGAGATGGATAAACAAGTGTTCCCAGACCCTGCTGTGGTCAGTGAACTCAAAGCCAATTATATTCTCTACAAAACCGACGTGATGAAGGAGATAGACGGCAAAAGGCTGGCCCGAAAATACGGTGCCCCCGGTTTCCCAACTTATGTTATTGTAAATCCAGATGGAAAAACGCTATTGACCGAATCAGGATTCTTTGGGGTAGACCGATTTGTCCCCTTCTTAAAAGAAGCCGTTCAACGCAGCAAATCCGAATTATTTCTAGCCTTTAATAATAGTCTGGACAATAACTATCCAGCGGCCTATAGTGAGCGGTTTATAAAGACTGGTGAGAAACACGATTTTGCAGAATTAGAAGGCTATCTGGATCAACAAAAAGACCTTTTCTGCGAAGCAGCATTTTTAGCCAATAGCGTTACCTCATTCCCGAAATACAACGATTGGGTTTACACACACCTACCTCAACTCATCAAGATGTACGGTAGTAATCTACTTCGGAATAAAATTTCAGCAATAGCATCAAAGAAAAGCAAACAATATGGTTCTGCGCAACAGCTGGACAGCTTAGAAAGTATGCTCACGTATATTCGTCCAACTTTTAATGACAAATTGTGGGATACCTTTTTACCCACGTTTATCTCCAATTATTACACAAGTTCCAAAGATGCCAATACCTATTTGAAATTGATCACGCAATTCAATCTTTACACGACTTGGGATCTTAGAAGCAATGCGTTCGGACAAGTCATCATAGACCAAGCGAAGGAGCCTAAAATACTAAATAAAATATTAGCCGAATACCAGCAACAGCAAAGTATAGGGCAACTAGATGTCATCGACAACTACCGCTTGACCTTACTTTATTACTATCTAAAAGACTTTAAAAACGCGACAAAATCTGTGCAAACACTCTTAAAAGCTGATCTGTCTAGCTCCAATCATTCCACACTAAAAAAAGAAATACTTGCTTTGAAAGATGCCATAGACAAAAAGAATCCAGATTTATTTCAAGCGAAAGATATCAAGAAAATTATCCCATTTAAACTTAGTTAAACCAATTCAATCATGATCAGAAAAACCATTTTATTATTGACGACATTCGTTTCATCGATTGTTGTGTTAGCACAACAACCGAGTAATGTTACCGGAACAACAGATCCTATTAAAGTAAAACGTGTAGGCCTATTCAAAGTACTCAATGGACGACTAAAAGAAATTGCAACAGCTATTCCGGATGCTGCTGGCCGATTTGGATTCCGTTTCACACCAGAGTATGAAGGCTTATATTCGATTGGTAGCGGAACCGCACAAAATCAACAGGGATTGTTCCGCTTCTATTTCAAAGGCAGTGAGGAACTTAATCTAAAATTGACACCGAGTGAATATGAACTTATTGGCAAGAATAGTCCCGAAAATGAGGCGCTTTATCATTGGGACAAACTTTCAAAAAGTTTCCATGATAAAGGAACAACTCCGGGAGGTATGAGTACCTATGTAGATTTCTTTCCTGAGGTGGAACAATTCAAAGGAAAACTCGATGGTATCAAAAAAGCAGTTAAAACCGGAAACACAAACTTCGATAAATTTTTCCCTGAAATAGTAGATTACGATTTTGCGTATTATGCCATCTCCTATTTATACATGCCCCGTACGGCACACCCGAGCAAAGAGGAAATGAGCGATTATTATACGCAATTTAATGCAGATCGCTTTCTCACAACTGAGCTTCTTAAATTTCCCTACGGAGATCGTTTCATGAGTAATATGGTGTACAGGAAGTTAGATTTGGCAACGAAACCGACATTTGATCAACAGGTTGCTGCGATAGGCCCCGATGTGCTTAAAGGACAATATGTGCTACAACGTCTCGAAGGAGCGCGCTCTTACAGCGACTTTCAGGAAATGAATAATACCTATAGAAAATACTTTACTTTACCTGAGCAGATTGAACGTGCAAAGATTGTT
The DNA here is from genome assembly GCF_033097525.1 of Sphingobacterium sp. UGAL515B_05. Taxonomy (NCBI): domain Bacteria; kingdom Pseudomonadati; phylum Bacteroidota; class Sphingobacteriia; order Sphingobacteriales; family Sphingobacteriaceae; genus Sphingobacterium; species Sphingobacterium sp. UGAL515B_05. Next base: position 1,504,678 of record NZ_CP109907.1, read on the forward strand.
GAAGCTAAGCTTGTAGAGACAAAAACTGGTGTACCTGCATTTCAGTTTAGCTATCCGAATATTAGTGGTCAAAAAGTTAGCCTTGCGGACCTAAAAGGTAAAGTTGTTTTAATCGATATGTGGGCGACCTGGTGTGGTCCCTGTCGTGCAGAAGAACCACATTGGGAAAAATTGAACGAGGAATTCAAAAACAAATCAGTTGCTTTTGTTGGGGTTTCTGTTGATCAAGATAAACCCAAATGGGAGGCTTATGTAAAGGAAAAAAACTTAAAAGGGATCCAATTACACGCAGGATCTGGAAATACCCTATCAGACGCCTATAAAGTCAACTCGATTCCACGCTATATCCTCATCGACAAATCCGGCAATCTGATCTCAGCCGATAGTCCGAGACCAAGCGACCCTAAATTGAAGGCACTTCTCGAAGAATGGATAAATAAATAAGAAAATCCTACCATACATCTACATACACGAGGGGCCGTCCAACAAAATTGGATAGCCCCTTCGCATAGTTAAAGAAGCACCGCCAAGAGATGCTACTTATCAATGAATTGTTAACTTATTATCCCAATTGTGGATCCGTTTTCGAATGATTACCCGTTTCTACACGACCAGCAAACTGGCGTGCAAATTTGGTCCCCTCCACGTGCAAAGTAACATCATACCAACCGTGGGTTTTATGAGATTCTACAATCCACTTCGTAGATTTCCCTGCCGCAAGTACAATAGATTTCTTCCAGGTGCTGTAAGCATTATCTTCTACATGTACATGAAATGATTTTTTCCCTTTGTTATGGACCTCCAGTACAAGATTACCCGTCAACAAACCTTTCTTCCCGATTTCATACGTCGCTCGAACAGATAAGGGTTCCTCCCGTCCTTGAAATCCACGCATAAAACCATTAGGTCCGTACACAGTCAAATCGTAATGGTGATCTTTAAAGTCCCCCAAGTTCCATTCAAAACTTAGTTCCTGACCTGCCATAACTGCAAACGGCCAAAATTTCACGCCCTCCTTATAGCTCGGTCCACTATAGACATTAAAAGGACTACTGAGCGATTTACTGCCAAATACCTTATTGCCAACTTCTAGCGATAGATGAAACTGACTGTGTTCCTTAGCAAAAGAGTCTTTGACATAAAGTTCGTAAGCCAACGCGCTGGAGTTTTTCTGACCTTTCTCCTGTCTTGCCAGTAAAGTGGAATGACCTTTAGACCGCAATCCTGCGGCATCCTCTTTCGACCAAACATGAAAATTATTAGGTAGCGGTTTCGATTTCGCCTGGTCAATGGCATAGATCTGCTGATTCCGATCGAGGAATGGTAAATCAACAGCATTCGCTCCCTCAGCTTTCCGAAATATCGATGTCAAATCACCTGTAATGGCCCGGCGCCACGAACTGATATTCTCCTCTTTCACATGCTTGCCCAACTTTTTCTCAAAGAAATGCTCCATAAACTGAATCGTCGACGTGATATCGCAAATCTCCGAGTTGACCCAACCGCCTTTTGACCAAGGTGATGCCACAATCAGAGGTACACGGTAACCGAGCCCCACTGGACCTTCCGTCGCATTACCCTTTTCTTCCCCATCGGCAAGCTCCTGTGCTAAACTCACATATTCACCGCTATAATCTAACTCCGGTGAAGTTTTTCCTGAATGGCTATCTGCTGGGTTAGGGGCTACAAAAGGAGGGATATGATCAAAATAACCATCATTCTCGTCATAATTCAGAATAAAAATAGTCTTCTTCCAGATTTCGGGATTTTCTGTCAGAATATTCAAAAGCTCCGATACATACCAAGCTCCATACATGGGTGCACTCGGATGATCTGAGAAGCTTTGTGGCGCCACAAGCCACGACACAGCAGGTAACTTCCCAGATTTCACATCATGTCTAAATTGGTGTAAAACATCTCCCTTAGGAACAGTAATCTTTTCACCTTCATGTGTCACCACGCTTGTCTCACGATAGAAGGAATCACCCTCATTCGTCTGAAAAGCGCGCTCATGCAAGGCACGCTGTTCTTTAGGAAGCTGCTGAAAAGCATGATCCGTAAGACGTGCCAAATGTTTTTGATAGCTATTCAGCTGCTCCTGCTTCTGCTTGAGTTTATTCTGTGTTTTTTGTACGCTCTCGGTATTATTATTCGCTAATGCCTTTTCTAGTTCTTGAATTTCAGCGGGTAATTCTGCAACACGTTTACGCATAAAATCAAGATGGCTTTTCTTGAATTCAATGTGATATTGTGCAAACCATTCCAAATTATTGTCCGTGAAATTTCCCAACAGATCCTCACCGTCTAAGCCGCTTTCTATGCTGACTTCATTTTGGTAGACTTTCCAGGAGATCCCTGCTTCTTCCAAGCGTTCCGGAAAAGTTTTCCAATGTGCCCAACGGTTAAAATAGATATCTGAATTCCGCACCAATGGCTTAGCCCCTTTATGTGGCACACAGGTTCCCGTCCAGAAGAAATGCCTATTGGTTGTTGTACCCGTAATAGATGAACAGAAGTGCTGGTCGCAGATGGTAAAGGCATCAGCCAATGCATAATAAAATGGAATATCCTCACGTGTATAATACCCCATGGTCAAAGGAATATCTTTCAGGACCTTCCCGCCTGGACGCTTCGCTTCGATCCAGTTATCATGTTTTCCCTGATTACGGGCTGCCATCTGGTTTTCCCAGGAATGTGGTAAATTTCCGGTCCAGGCAGCATTTGAGTTTTTGATATCCAGTCGAAACGGCGAATAGGTCTTGCCTGCAGCCGAGGACTGCAACCATACAGGGTTACCATTAGGTAATTTAATCGCCCGTGGATCATTGAATCCCCGAACACCACGAAGTGTTCCAAAACTATGATCAAAAGAACGATTCTCTTGCATTAATAATACAATATGTTCGGCATCTAAAAAGGTACTTCCTGTTATAGGTTCAATCGCCAATGCGCGCTGTATGGCATCTGGCATAGCACTCTGTAAGCCAAAAACACCAGCTAACAATGAAGCCTTCTTGATAAAATCTCTTCTGCTATCCATAAATAAATTTGTTCTCTCTCTTATAAATTCAATGGTTACAACGAATATATCTATTCGCGGTCTTTTTTTATGTAACGTTTTTAACAAACAATCCCCGCAAACGATTGATCTCACTTGCGGGGATTGTTTTTTTTCGAAGGACTTATTTCAAAAGCCACATCAATTGGTTGATCTCATCCTTACCCCCATATTGGCGGGCGAGTGCTTCATCCAGATTTTGTCCGTTATAGTTGTACTCACTGGCTGGATAGCGCCAACGAACTGGTATTTTGGTTGGATCATCCGCATTTAAACTAGATGCTGGATTGATTTTCCATTTTGGGTAACCTGTACGACGATAATCGTAATAGGGATTTATTCGTCCTTGCAAGAAACTAGCTAAATACTTTTGCGTCATAATTGCCTCAATCTGCCCTTCTTTAGTAGCAGGGAATTGATTACCATAGGAAGCAGTAGCACTGGCGATATAGGCCCCATCCAAAGGCATATTGTGTGTGTATTGGCTAGTATTTGGAGTGTTTTCAGCAATGAATTTCATTGCTGACTCAATACCTTTTTTATACCAATTGACTGAAGACTCTGTAACCCATCCTCTTGCAGCTGCTTCAGCAATTACAAAACATAGATGCGCATAGCTGTACTGTTGTGTCGGTTCGCCACTTACTAGCTCGGTATAGCGATCATTCAATTTAGAATAGTCGTTTTTCTTCTTCAAGTCCGCAATATCGCCAAATGCCAATGATGGATCAATACCAACATATGCATCGAAATCACTCACTTGCTTGCCATTGGCAATTTGCAAAGCTGATGGATTTGCATAGAAAAATAGCCTTCTATCTTGATACTGCTTCAAACGATCGATAATCTCCGTAGACACAACAGGATAAATAACGAAACTATTACTGATTTTATAAAAAGGATAGGTTTGACCACTTTTATCCGAGCGTACTAACTGAAAATTATCGGCATTCGCTGTGAATATAGGCTTGTTCGTTAGAATCGATTGAAACCGTCCCTTTAAATTCAAATCTGCATCAGCTTCCTTTTTGCTCAATTGGATCAGTACATTTAACGCAAAACTGTTGACGAGCTTTCTCCATTTTGTTATATCTCCACCATACATCGGATCGCCTGCAAATTTTGCTCCGCTTGCAAAGAGCTGATCTGCTTTTTCTAATTCATCAAGAATACCCAAAAAGACTTCCTTTTGGCTGTCGTATTTTGGAAAATATGTTTTGTCAGACTCCCCTTTTAATGCTTCTTTATAAGGTATATCTCCAACACTCATGGTAGCCTCATAAAATTTTACAGCCCTAGCGAAATACATTAATCCATTGTAGGAATTTGCTAACACATCTGTCGAAGCATACTGTCCCATAAAGTGGGCATCATTGATTGCATTCATCGATATACTCCCTTCACCGAATCCGTTATATTGATACCCTTCAACTAATTCCGTCCATGCAATCTCCTTTGTTAATAAATAGGGCTGCATAAATGATTTCTGAGTAGGCTGGTTCGCTAAATTTAATATGATACGAGTCGCTAACATCGAAGAATTCACTTGAACAGGAGTTTCCGGATTCGTGTTTATCTCATCAAATTTTGAACAACTTGCCAATGAGATTAAACTCCCCATGGCAATATATATACACATTTTTTTCATTTTCATCTTAATTTCACTGGTTTTTAGAAAGTTACATTTAAATTAAAACCTATGTAACGCATAGATGGCGAGTTCAAATCTTCTGAACCTACATCTGGATCAGAAAAACGGTATTCTTTTGTCCAAAGAAGCAAATTCTGCCCAGTAACACCGACACTGGCACGCTTAGCTTTAAATTTAGATGCCAATTTCTCAGGGACGCGATAATTGAGCGATAGCTCGCGAAGTTTAATAAATGTCTCATCCCAATAATTACGTCTTCCAGAATACGCAGATTTCCAATAGGTCTCATAAGAAACTACTTTATCATTGTCTGCAAAAACACGCGTGTCTTCTGCAATTTGTCCGTATTTATCATACGTAACACCTCCTGAAACGATCTTCACACCAGGTGCAACAAACGTTTTATTACCATTAACGACCTCTTCGTAACGATATGGATTGTCTGAATCAGGATGCGCACCAGTCTGCCATAAACGAGCGTTCATACCTGAATAAGACATTCCTTTTATTCGACCGTCAACACTCAAAGAAAGCGAGAAGTCTTTGTAACGAAATTGATTTGTCAATCCACCGAACCATTTTGGTGCAGTATAACCATACAACTGAGCAGCATATTTTGCAGATATTGGCATTCCCGAAGCATTGTTAACAATCTGACCGTCAGGCGATCTTTCCCAATCCTTTACTGTAATATAATCCGTCCTAGCTCCCTTTTTAACGTATAATGCATCTGCAGAATAAACAGGATCAAGCTTGTGGAAGAATTCCAAGTTTTGCGACATATTTAAAATAATATCCCATTGGAAATTTTCCTTTTTGATAGCAGCCGTACCCAATGTAATTTCATGGCCTTTGGTCATTTTCTCCTCTTGCGTATTAATTAACCGCGAAGTAAAACCTGATGACCCCGATATGGTTGCATAAGTTGTTACATTATGTAGTAGACGATAATAGCGGGTATAATTACCATAGAATCGATTTTTCCATAATCCAAAATCAAAACCGAACTCTGTTAAATCGCGCTGCGTAGGTGATATGGAGTAATCCTTGATTGAATTCGGATAAGAAGCGGTTGGCAATCCATCCCACACATTGTTGCTAATTGTAAAGGCCTGGTTTATTTCATATGGAGAAGGTACTGTCTTCGTAACGGCCCAAGATCCACGGATTTTAAACATATCCAACCAAGCTGGCTTATTTCCTATAAGATCACTTACGACTATACTACTTGAAACTGAAGGATAAAAATAGGAACGTTGTTCTTTAGATAAAGCCGAAGACCAATCGTTACGTCCTGTCGCTTCTACAAAAACAGCATTACGCCAGGAAACAGAAAGGCGTCCATAGGTGCTGTTGACCATTTCTTTTGTTTTACTTTCAACAGTCGACACTGGATCAATTGAGTTTCGAAGTGAGTAAAAGCCTGGAATCGATAACCCATTGACTGTCGTAGCTGTAACTGCATTGTCACGTCGATAAAAAAGAGCACCGCCCAATAATCCGTCGAAGCCAAAATCACCAACTTTCTTTTTCGCTGTAAAGATTACGTCATTTGTTGTACTAAAACCGTCTTGATTTTGCATCCAATACTTTCCTTTACTGTCAAAGCCGGAATATCCGCCCCTCGTACCATAAATCCCCATTGGATTGCGTTGCTCTCGTCTTTGTCCATAATAATCATATCCTGTACGTACCATAAGTTTCCCCCAATCAGAAACCTTATAATTCAAGGTCAAGGCAGCGTTCATCTTATTAACCAGCTCAGGGGTAACCTTCTCATAGGCCGTTAAATAAGGATTATCATACCAAGCTTTATACATCCAATTTTGAGATTGATCTTTAATCAACCAATAATCTTTGTAATCCTGTAAATTATACTCAGGCCCGGTCCACACGAGAATATTATAAATATATCCCTGATCATTATATCCTGCGCCAAAATTACTTGTTGCTGAACGACGGTTATATGCAAGACGCGTTTCTATATCAACTTTTTCGCTAATCTTAGTCTGCCCAGCGACAGACATGTTTGTCATATTCAACTTTTGGTTTGGATATTGCCCTTTATTATAGATATGATTTATCGATGTTCTAATACTTCCGTGTTCACCCTGATTGGTAAAACTGACGGAATTATTAGATATAAATCCCGGCTCAAGGAAATTCTTAAAATTGTCCTTGCCCCGTGAAAGCAACTCCATCTCTTCTAGTTGTTTTGTCTGTGGGTTCCATTGTTTGGCTGTACGCCCAATATCCAGTTTATCTCCCCACACATAATCATCATTATTAAACTTTCCTCCTTCACCTGAAGAGTACCCATGTTGTACCTCGGGCAAAGCTAGATAACCCGAAAAAAACATGTTATTGCTATTGACGGAGATCTCCGTTCCTTTTTCCGCAAGTCCCTTTTTTGTCGTAATCATAATGGCGCCACCAGCCCCCATGCTACCGTACAAGGCCGTTGCGGTTGCACCTTTCAGAACGTTCATATCTTCGATATTATCTACCGGCACATCACGTAGAGTAAGATTTTCATAGGCGACACCATCGATCACCAAAATAGGTGTTAATCCCCTTACTTGGATTTGGGGTGTACTGTTAAACTCCGTACTGTTCAAAACACGGACACCCGAAATACGTCCGGTCAATGTGGTTCCTACATCAACCCCCTTTACACGCGTCAGATCATCACCTTTAATGCTTTGCGTTGCATATCCCAGTGCTTTTTGTTCTCTCTTTATACCCAGTGCCGTTACAACAACTTCACCAAGCTCTTCGGAAGATTTGCCTAACTTAATAACATCAGCATTTGAAGCGGATACTTCACTTGTTTGATAACCAATATAGGAGACCAATAAAATAGCATCGTCTGCCACATTGACAAATCGAAAAGTGCCTTGCTGATCGGTCGTTGTTACTTGTGTACTGCCTTTAACACGTACGGTTACACCAGCGATAGGCTGCCCCGTTTCTTGATCTACAACCCTACCATTGATCTCTTTGGCTGTATTAGAAACCGGTTTTTCGTTTTTCACCCTTGCATCAGCGCCGGTTTTTCTCGAGATCACATAAAGCTTTTCATCAATTTTTTTGACCTCAAGATTTCCGTCCGAAATCGTCTGTATAAATTGAACAATTTGTTCCTTTTTCAATTTATCAAGGTCAGCGGATTCATTGATCTTTTGGTTCGAGATCGAAGCGTCATAACCAAATTTAACGTTGAATTTCTGTTCCATTCGCGTGAGGATTTTCCCGATTCCTTCACTGCTAGAAAATTGTGAGGCCATGGTCTGAAGCGCGAGCGTTTGGAATAGCAAAGCTCCTCCCATGAGTTTTAAATAGTAATTGGTTCTTTTCATAAATTACTTTTTATGGATAATTGTTTGATTAAATGCAGTATTGAGCATCTTGAGCGACTTTTCCAAATCGCTAGCCGGTAGATAACCGGTATAACTTTCAGTCCGGAAGGAGTCTATCAATTCGAGTTGGCTATCCGGATAAAGATTATTTAGATCATCTACTATCTGCGTGAGTGGAACTTGATTAAATGACAAGAGATCACTCTTCCAGTTCGATGCAGTGCTCGTATCCGTTTTGGCTACATCAAATTGTCTTTGTCGCGCATCATAGGCGACTTTTTGGCCAGGGGTAACAAATGAATATTGCCCGCCGCGCGAAACGCGTACTTTACCATGATTCAACACCAGACTGCTACGCCCCTCAGAACAATTTAAATTAAATGCTGTGCCTAATACACGTACATCAAAGTCCCCAGAACTGGCAATTACAAAAGGTTGTTCAGCATTCTTAGCCACCTCAAAAAATGCTTCCCCCGAAAGCTTTATCCGACGTAAACTATCTGCATCAAAATCTGACAACAATTCAATATGCGCACCTTGCCGAAGAGAAACATGTGTACCATCGGGCAATACAAGTTGCTTAACAAATTTTGTCGGATTGGAATAATGAACAATTTCAGAAGCCCTAGTCACATGTTGTTCCTTAAATTTAAATTGAAATAGGCAAGCAAGACCGATAAACAGTAGGCAAGCGGCAGCGGAAATGACAGACCAACGTCTTTTCCAAATAGGTATTACGGGCGGCGTCAACGAGGTTCCGGTGATTGTAAAGAAAATATCTTCAGAAATTGTTTTGTTCAGCTCACAATCACGATCGTCTAGCGCAACCACCTCTTCCACATCCGGAAGCTCATCCCTCTCACAAGAAGTCAGCAAATCAAGAAATATGGTGTTTTCCTCGGGACTAAGTTCTCCCTTAAGGAATTTTTTATATAAAGCAGCTATTTTGGAATTCATCATCTATGCCCATCTTTAAATACATATACGTACCTAGATGACCGGAAGACGATGCGGCTCTAAAAAATATTTAAAAAAATCAATAGGGCTATTGAAATCTCAAAATGATCAAGAATATATTGGCGCACAAACTTATTTCCTTTAACCAGTTGGTCACGGACCGTATTCACAGATATACCGAGCCTTTCAGCAATCTCATGATTATCCAAAAACTCTTCTTTACTCAAAAGAAAAATTTCAAGTCGCGATTTTGGGAGTTTTGAAATGGCCTCGCGATAAACTCGCTCCAAATCTTTAAACCGAATAGCTTCCTCATTTGAATTGTCTACCAATTTGGTTTGATCGATATCTGTAGCCTGAAATTGGAATCTCACCTTTTGTTTCCGAAGCTCATCAAATACAAGATTGCGGGCAATCGTATAGAGATAGGATTGTGGATTTTTATCGCCGTCCAATTCTGCCCATTTTTTCCAAATTCGGGAGAATGTTTCCTGGACCAAATCTGCGGCAGCTGGTTCTTCTTTCAGGTGTAAATACGCATATTTATACACTTTGTCCTTATACAGCAAGAAGAAAGTTTTAAAATCCAAGGCATTATTATTTTCAATAGGCATGCTTCATCACTTATAATTGATCCTACAAGTTTAGTGAGAATTTTTTAAAATATGCCCATGAAATACACAGGATATACGACCTACAAACCCAAGGCTAACAAGTGATAACGATTTAGTTATAATCAATTTATATTAAATTAACACAAGTGCATGGAGTATTCGATCAACAAAATAATGGTCAGGAGACCACGCCATCTTCTACAGCAAAGAAAAACCTGACTTAAATACATAAAAAAATTCCATGACATGTATGCCATGGAATTTTTATTTATTTCTATTGATTACAATACTGCTTTCTATTTTAACAACGGAAATGGTCCCAAGAAGTAAGTCGCTCGTTTATAGAAACGGAGAAAGAAATCAAGTACCGCATAGTCCACTGGAAAGAAAAATTGCTTATCCACTTCCGCCTTAAATAGATTGACATAGTACTTAGGCAACTCGCTCGGAAAGAAATCCTCAACCAAAAGATTCAAAAAATATCGTGCATAAGGCACGTCATTTTGATTACCTTTCTCCACAAAGTCGTTATTTTTTAATGGAAAAAACTCTTCTATACCACCAAAAACTTCTAATCCTGTCTTCGGATTAAAGAATACCGTGACTTTCGCATCTTTTGTAAGATCCAAATTTGATTCCGGAAGAGGAGACTCCTCTTTGCCCGGATATTTTTGTTGATATTTTTTGAAGAAATCCGTTGCAAATTCCTTCACGTCTTTTCCTTCCATAAACGCAACAGCCGCCTTATGCTCAGACTGGAATAATTTACCCATATCTTTCAGCTGCTTTTCTGTTTTCTTCAAGCTCTTATCCTTGCCATTCAAGGCCTCAATGCGATAAGTCATCTCATATTGTTCCGGTAAATCAAAATTTACTTCGTCGGTATTGACAACGGTCATAATTCCTGACAGATTCCAGGCATCTTTCCATGGTACAATTTCCATATAGAAAGATAAGGCTTCTGTAGGTTCAACAAATTGCTGTATAGAGTCCTTAAAGATTTTAAATGCAGTCTTTGTACCGATATGTTTTACATGCACATAAAGCTCGTCCGTTTTTACATAGTCAAAAAAGCTATTAATACGATTACCTAAGGTTTTGACAATATCATATAGCGCATGTTCTTTGCCAATCACCTCAGCTACAAATTCAGATGCCTTCAATGCAAACAGATGTAGCCTATAATTATTGAAATGATTATCTCGAACACGATAGACCATCTGTTGTAACTGATTCTGATCGTGTTGATATCGCCCTATCTCCGCAACTTGCATCAAATGATTGAGATTGGTGTTATATTCACCTGCTGTCAGGTAATTTGTAGCGACAAGCTTTTCAATAAAATTACGGACTTCAAAATAGTTGGCCCCTTCGTCCAAAGCATATTCTAGTTTTAACTTTTCATTTTCAGGAGCAACTTCATAATGTTCTTCCAAGATCGAATAGGCCAAATCTGTAACCAATTGAATCAGACGGCCACGGGGATCAATAAACAAATGTGGGTTACGTTCACTGAAAAACAACCAGGTCAATACGGCAATATCTTCACTATTGATATCCTCAGCATAATAATCCGTTAGGTCATTATCACTATAAAAAGGTAAAAGTTGATTGTATAGTTCTGTATGGATCGTCCTAAAAGCAGCAAAAATTCCTGTTTTTGCAATCACGTCTTCTAAGTAACAGGTCAGATAGATACTCAATGTCTTTAAAGCATCTGTATGTATAAGATCATTTGTCTCTTGCTCCTCAAACCATAATGTAGATAAACTATCATTGATTTCATTTGCAACACGTAAATAATAACTATCTATTTCATTTGTTTTTTGATAAGTATGGTGTGCTATCCAGTCTTGAATAAAAATTCTATTTCCTCTCATATGAAAAATGCTAAAACCAAAAGTAGCCAAATTTTCGAAATATCCATACGGGCAAAACACAAACACGTTCGAAAATAATCTACATTAACTAAAGCACCCACAAACAGCAGGTAACATCCAAGAATCCCTCGTAAAATTTTAAAATACGTCCTTACTGTAAAGTAGATTAACTGGACTAAAAACAGGCAGTATCTGCTAGGAACGATAAAATTGTCACAAAAAAAGAGATACCTTAAAAGGTATCTCTTTTTCCAATGACTATAATTTGATGCTAGCCAGTAGCAATTACATTCTTACTAGTTCCCAAATGGTCTTGCAAGGTCGGATTCAATATGGTACATGTTTTGAGTAAATCACGTACAGGATATTTAGCCACCACATCTTCCAAAGCGGCCAAATGGCGTTCATGATGTGCATCTGAACCCACAAAATCATACATTCCAGATTTAATCATCGTTAAAGCTGCAGATTTTACTTCAACACCATAGTACCTGCTGATAGATAACAAGTTTAACTGTAACATGCAACCGGCGTCCTTAATCTGTTTATACATATTAAAGTTATAATGATAATAATTATAACGTTCCGGATGTGCCAAAATAGGCTGGTAGCCAAGATTTTGTATATCCAATATGGTCTGAAATAACGCTTTGGATTCTTGTAAATAGGACATCTCAATAAGTACATATCCACCGGGCATAACACAGAGTTCATTCGATCCGATGAGATTCACTATTCCGTCATCTATCATATGCTCAGCTGCAGCATAAATTTCCGGCATATTAGGCAGGCCAGCGATGCCAGCCAGTAATTTGTCCTTCGCAGCTTCAATCGTACGAATCGAATTTGGATGTACGCCATCCATAATATGCGGTGTACAGATAAATTTCTCGAAGCCCATTCGGCCAAGCCCTTTCAACAATACTAATGATTGTTCAATTGATTGACTTCCATCATCTATTCCAGGAAGGATATGGTTATGCATATCTACCTCCAAGAAGGCCAATTTACCGACAACCTTTACTTTTGATTCCTGAGTTTTGTTTCCAAACAGTTTTGAAAATATCCCCATATCGTGATGTATAAAATCGTTTTTTGTCTGTTAACTTAATTTATTAAACGTCAAAAGTACCATAAACAAAGCAAACGATCTTAATATTATTTTAACATTATAAAAATATAACCATAATATTACAAAAGAAACCCAAACAATGGTGCAATAAAATTGTTTCGCACCCTATTTTAGTTACTTTTTATTTAATTCAGCCAAGATTTGATCAAGTAAATAACTGATCGCACCATCACTGGTCTGCGGCAATCTTGTCGACATTTCAACTTCGGCACGGTTACCCACTACGCCCTTTGAAGTAATTGCGGTACTGCCATATTGATTGAGTTGTGCCAGTGTTGTTTCCCATTGTTTACCAGGTGCAACCCCCATTTCCTTTAACATTCCAGGTAGCTTTTGCAGATCCATAGCCGCAGACATCTTATTTTGCTTCATAAGCTTCACAAAATCCTTATTTACAGAAGCGTTCATCTTATTCTGACGGATATCATTCAAGGCCAACGAATCATTACTGACCATTACCAAATCCTCTTTCAGGAGAACATACATTGGAAAGTCCTTGGCTTTCTGTTTTGAAAAGGCATAAATGCCGTCATAGACCTGCCCAACTTGCTTTGAAACGGCAATTTCCAACCCCTTTTTTATCAAACGTTGATCCTTTGATGTAAACATCCAAATAAATACAGGAAGTGTTTCTTCCTTCGTCTTTTTCACTTCGGTTGCATTGTAATCATCGTCGTAGGTGTAATCGATATAGTCTTTTTTGAACTTCCGAAGACCGTTCACGACAACCAAATGGTCTCCAGGCATCACCTGAGCAATGGCCTTTTCATCTAATGCTATTTCAAGCGCCATCAGCCCCCACTCCACAACATCTTGTTGCGGACCAAGCAAACCACTGTAATACTTAGCCATATAAGCCGGCATTTCTCTTAAATACGCTTCTGAATTAATGTTCACATTAAAAAACCCCAAAGTCTTATCGGTTAAATATTTACTGAACTTCGCATTGGGTTTTCTCGCATACATTCTTTTTGTCATCTCTGCCAAACTTTTATCTAAGCCTACAGACCCTTTTAACTTCAACACATTTCCTTCTTGCACTAAATCCAATAGACCATCTTGATAACCGGTCTTGAACTTATCCAGTTTGATCCCCATGTAATAATAAGGAAGAGAGGTGGTATAAGGCAATAGACCACGATATAGATCCTCTACATGAGGAACATACAATCGAATAAGTCCCAGATTTTTTAGAACTTTCTCCTGATCTGAAATTGACAGGGACTTATAATTTCCTGAAAGCAAACGGGACGCTTCATTCAACAACCATTTATCGCGCAAACCAGTACGAATAGAATCATTTTTTCTGTTTTGATCTTCATAGGCCGTATAAAGCGAATCATAATAACTGGGATCATGCATTTCAACGGGATCACCCGCAGCGATATCAACAACCGGTGGTAATACTTCCGTCGCAGCGGCCGCGATTGTATCGGGTTCAACGGCAATAGCAACTGGCGGTGCTACCGGAACGGCAAGCGGTTTTTCATCCTCATCCCAAACCTCGGCAACTGAATCCACAGCGGCAACTGTCGTATCTGCCCATGCATCATAATCGTCAGACGGGCGCGCGACGTAATCCACCTTTTTGATTCCATACCGACTAGCAATTGAATCATTGTCTAAAAAGGTGGTATTCGTCGTCGCCGAAATAAATCGAGCAATCCGATCATTATAGACCAACATGCTACCTGGTTTTAGACCGACGCTTAAATATCCATTAGCAAATGCTTTCGGCTCACCAGCCTCATGAAGCAATTTCTCAAATTGCCCTTTATTGTTTAAAGGAAATATGAATTCCGTAAAGCTTATACTGTCAGTTTTCCTTGTATAAAAATAAGCGGTCTGAGACAGGTCTACACCTAGATTTTTAATATCCCTATTTGCAGGAATTCCCGACTTCTCAAAAAAACCAGTTTTCTGAAGCAACTCGTTCAGCTTATTTGCATTAGCCTTCTGTACAATATCTTTCATATTGAAAGCCGCAATCATTTCTGCATCTTCGGGGATCTGTTTGATCAAGTCCTGCGCCTTTATACTTGTCCCAAAAGACAAACAGGCTAATCCTACCAATATAAATTTTGATTTCATTTTATAATAATTTTTCAGCTACACCCAACCTATGCTATAGCAGCGCTTTCAGCAACTAAATATGGTCTCGGTTTCACCAACGTTATTAGGTTATTTTGTTAATGTGATTTTATTTGCCAAGCTCGATTTACCATATACCAAATCCATAAAAGGTAGCTTTAGCAAAACTCCTTTCTTATTTCCGGCAACCTTTGCCAGGCCGTTTGCCTGAGATGCTATCGGTTTTTCAAAACGAATAATCTGTGTATAGAATGCATCTGAAAACTGGGTGGTATTATCGCTTCCCAACTGATTGAATTTTGTCTTCCAGTCAGCAGAAGCTACAAATTTGCGCTCAAACACATTAGTCTGTGCATTATAATGATAGCGGTTTGAATTCGATATCTTTGTTTTAAATCGATTTGCCAATATATCTGAAAAGGCATTCAACGATTCTATCTGACTAAAATCACATGAAATATTAACGATATAATTGGTAAAATCCGTTGTGTATTGCACATTGGAAATTCCTTTAGTCTGTTTCAGTAGTTGAACAGCAGAGCGGATCTCTTTCTCCATATCGGCCTGAGAAGGGATCTGAATTCCCTTGATACTTTTCATCTTCATTAAAGAAGCTACCTTGGTTTTGCTTTTACTTAAATTCAATGTCGCTGCAATATGCCCAGAACCATTCGTTTTTAAGTCGATCTGCTCAACAAAATCAAAGCAGCTCGATAATGTAAACGCCATTACAACGGCACAGATCATCGTATAAAATCTTTTCAATTTTCCTTTTACTTTAAATACTTCTTCCATTACAACGTTGTAACGATTAATAATTTGTCAAATCAATATATGTTTTGACATGAACAGCAAACATTGTGCTATTTTTTTCCTATTGACAAATTTATTAAAAACGAGAACGCACTTTACTACCTGATTTCAGGGAAAAGTGAAGAAAATGATAGCTTGCTTTTACTCCTTTACAAAAGAATTAAAGCCGCTATCCTTAGCCCATTGAAGCGTATTATAATAGGGATGTATCCACTTATTTAAATCATTGGGGACATAACAGGACAATCCGGAAAATCGCAAAATGGGTTTACCTAGAAAAGTTGCCGTATTCGCCTTATAGATAACCAATTTCGACACTGAAGCCTCAATAGTGGTTGTCGCAGACGGCAAAAAATGCTGATGAACAAAATCAAGAAAATCAAAACCTGCCGACAAGGATTTTTCATCAAAATCCAGTCGCTGTAAGTTATCGCGATAGATCCTTGTGAGCGGGGCTCTGGTCAGTGCATCGTGAACGTTATTTGCAAGATCCGGCCAATATGCATTATTGACCACAGAAATAGTCGCAGATCGATAGCGTCCTGTCAACTGATTATAAAAATTAAAATATGTTTCCGCAGTAGATTTCAGTCCACGCTCAAGATCAGGGTCGACCAAGTTCTTTAAGACCAAATGATAAGGCATACTTGTTGATAAGACTTCCGCTGGAGAAGCTATTGTATACTTGGCCTTGTCGCGAAGTTGATATAATACTTCGACACTTGCCATGGAACAGGCGTCAAATAGGAGAAAGTCCAGGCCCGAAGGAATGATTTCCTGCAAATCGCGAAGCTCAGTTTTGTTACCCCTATCCTCATTAAACGACATTAACTTGACCCCAACATTCGGCAACCAATTTGTTGCATGTGACCACAGGACAAGCCCCGCTGGGCGACCTCCAACATAGGATTTCATGGTCTGCAGAATTTGTTTCATCACAACGGGATTTGCTGAATCCTGATCACCATACGTTTTGATGACCGTGCTCTTTATTTCTGAACTCTGATCAGCAACAATTTTATAGATTTTAGGCGTAGTACCAGCCAATGCCGCATATACATACACATCAGCATCTAATCCAACCATTCCCTCTTCCATTGCATTAATACTATTGTAAGCATCTGAAACCAAGTTATTATTGGCCCCGATATAAACCAACACAACTCTGCTATCTTTCTCTATCGCAGTATCTTTTTTGTCATTGCAACTATTTAACAGCATAAGAAATGGCATGCAAAACACCAAAAATATTCTAAACCAGATGGGATTCATCAAAACACAATTAAAATCGCAACAAATATACCTAAAAATCAAACTGATACATCAACCAAACATTTAATTACACAAAAGAATATAAAAGCTTCACATTAATTTAACTTAACTTAAGTATTTTTGTCATTACTTTATTAACAAACACTAACTATCAATATGATTAACAAGATCATAACTATTCGAAGACAGAATATGTTGCGAATAGCTTATTTTATGATTGCATTGCTTACATTTAATTCATGTCAGAAAACTGAATCTCGAATTGAGCAGGCTGCAGTACAATTTACCCCGACTATTGTCGGTCAAATCAACACAAAAGCTACCGGAACTTCCTGGGACCAGAATGACCAAATCGGTGTATTTATGTACAGATCAGGTCAACCTTTGGCATCAGCCACTCTTATTGACCAGGTCAACAATCACTTGTTCACTTTTAAAGGTTCGCTCTTTCAAAGCAGTAGTTCAATCTTTTTACCCGCAGAAAAAGTAGACTTCATTGCATACTATCCGTACAAATCGTTAACAGGTTTTCAATATCCAATCGATTTAAGTGATCAGTCAAATCCAGTAGCTTTAGATCTGATGTACGCAAACAACGCCAAAAACATCGATAAAAGCAACAATACCATTCCGCTCACTTTCGTACGACAATTGAGCAAAATCAGCATTAATCTATCTATTACCAATACCGCTGCTTTGGAAGCAAACCAAATTACGGTAAAGATGCCGGCCATAAGCACACAAGGAGAATTTGACTTAACAACGGGAAAACTGACTGTTAACTCGACTGACAAAAAAGATATCCAGGGAAAAGTAACTACAAACGCCAATAAAACTGCCCGTGTGGAATTTATGTTGCTTCCCGGTGAAGATATCACTGGAAAGGCGATCAAATTTGTAGCCTCCAATGGCGACAGCTATACATGGACCATTCCACAAGACCAGAACTTAAAAAAACTAACTGCCGGAAATCAATATAGTTTTGATATTAAAATTGATAATGGTAAGCCAAGTGGTGGAATCGGCGATACCCAAGCCTATCTGGAAATTCCCAAAATGAGCAAGCTAGGCAATGATGAAGTATTTATACAGCATTTCATGCCCGACGCGAGCGACAGCAGAAACTATGCGATGCTCTATGACAAAAAGTTAAAAATGGCATATTGGGTAGCTTACCCATTATACAGCAGCATCCTCGGATCGGGCAATCGTACCGATGCTTGGGGATATGACCCACAAGTCTCTACTGCGTTTCAACCTAATCTATTTAATGGTTTCAAGCCAACAGGCTACGATAGAGGCCACCAATTGCCAAGTGCAGACCGCAACTTAAATACCACCCAAAATAAAACAACGTTTTATTTTACCAACATGACAGCACAAGCTTCACGTC
Source organism: Sphingobacterium sp. UGAL515B_05 (assembly GCF_033097525.1). Classification (NCBI taxonomy): domain Bacteria; kingdom Pseudomonadati; phylum Bacteroidota; class Sphingobacteriia; order Sphingobacteriales; family Sphingobacteriaceae; genus Sphingobacterium; species Sphingobacterium sp. UGAL515B_05. Next base: position 1,522,898 of record NZ_CP109907.1, read on the forward strand.
TCAACCAAGGGATATGGGCAAACCTAGAAACGAAAGTCCGAACCTGGACGGCACAATGTGACACGATGTATGTCGTCACAGGAGCAATGCCTACCACAAGCACCAACACCGTGTTGGACTTTGCGCAAGACAACGACGGAAAAGATATCGCCAAACCCAAATATTACTTCAAAGCATTAGCCATGAAGAAAGGGTCCGAATATTATACTCTTGCCTATAAGATAAACAATGAAACCCCTCCTTCAGGAGTAACCTTCGAAAATTATAGATTGACGGTAAGCGATCTTGAAAAAGCAACCGGCTTCACATTTTTTCCTGATCTAAATGATACACAAAAAGGAAACATAAATACCTCTATTTGGAAATAATTAATAAACGATTTAGTCATATCAATTTAGTTTAATTATGAAAGTAAACCAACTTTTATTCCTAGCGACTGCGGCAGCTGCCGTAACCAGCTCTTGCCAAAAGGCACCTGTTTCAGAACAAGAAATCACCAAAGCAGTGACTTTTTCGTCAACAATCTCTAACCAAGTGACCACAAAAGCTGCTGGCGCAAACTGGGAAAGCAACGATGCAATCGGTGTTTTCATGAAAACCGGTAGTGGTTTAAGCAATGTATTGGCAAGCAACAAGCAGTATGTAACGACAAAAGGAGATGGAAATTTTAACGCAAGCAGCACTACGGAAGAAATCAATTACCCAGCTGATGGTTCCAATGTAGATTTTATTGCCTACTATCCTTACCAAACAACAATCACAAACAACATTTATCCGGTTAATGTAGCTGATCAAACCCAACAAAATAAAATTGATCTCTTATACGCTAATAACGTAACTGGAGCCAACAAAAATAAACCGAATGCGCAACTCCAATTTGGCCACAAACTCAGCAAAGTCGAACTGACTGTTGCTGCTGGGACTGGTGTAAGTTCCCTATCAGGTCTTACGGTAACCTACAATGGATTTAATACTACAGCGAACTTCGACCTAGCAACTGGCACATTGGCTGCTGGCGCTAACCCAGCTGCGATCAAAGCAAAAACTACAGCCGGAACATCGTCAACATTAGCAGAGGCCATCTTATTACCTGTAGCTAACGTTGCTGGTGCAAAAGTTGAATTCAAAATTGGTAATGAAACCTATACGTGGACTTTACCATCATCAACAACTTACGAAGCCGGTAAAAAATACAGCTACAATATCACCTTGCAAGAACAGGCTGGCAACAATGCAGCTATTGTGGCGTCTGGGAATATTACAGACTGGACCGATGTACCTTCGGGTTCATACGTGATCGGTAAAGACGAAGATAATGGTGGTACAACTGATCCTGTAGAACAAACATTGTATGAAGAAGATTTCGGGACAACCCCATTAAGTAAGGATGAAAAATTTAAAATAGCTGATTTCAAAGGCTGGTCGAATACGACCGTTACATATTCCGATCAATATGCAAAAGCGGATATTAGAACAACTGGGACTATTGTAAACAATCACGTATGGTTGCCTACTACAGGTAATTCAGAGCTGGCTATAGAAGGAATTAATACAGAAAAATCAAGTAAATTAAAAGTTTCGTTTGATGTGGCAATTGGGACATCAAAGGATTTCGACCTGCAAAATCTAGCAATCATATTTAACGGTCAAACATTCAATCCTGAATCTAAAATGATTCTTTCTGCAGATGCAAATAAATTCATTAATGTAACAGTAGATCTTTCTACTGCAACTACACTTTCTGCTAACTCAAAATTATCCTTCTTCTCAGATATCCAGACCAACAAAGCTGGTCTTCGCATCGATAATATCGTCTTAAAAGGCTTAAAATAAATACAATAAAAACATCCTCAAATGCAACACATCTAAAATGTGTTGCATTTGTCATCTAAATACATTTCACTATTTAACCTCAAGCTATGTATAAAAAATACATACTTTTTGCCCTCTTATCTGCTGCCAGTACACCTATATTTGCCCAAAGGGCCAATGTACAGGGTATTGTCCGCAACCAGGTGAGCAAAGAACCTTTCTCCAATGTACGTCTCGTCTTTGAGAAAAATCAAAAGTCGGTCGTCACCGATTCCAAAGGGAACTTCAGTCTACCGAAGTTAAACTCGGGTGAGGAAACTATCCTGATCACAGGTGGTAACATCCAGGAGGTCAAAATTACCGTTCAGATCCCTGCCTCTGGCCTTCTCAAAATGGACGACATCTACGTCCTTCCAAGTACCGACAATGATAATATGGTACAGTTGAGCATGGCCGCCGATGATCTATTGGATGATGACAACGAATCTTTCGACCAAAACATTGCTGCCAAGATTATCCTTTCTAACGACGTATACGTCAACAAAATTGGTTATCAGCTCTCTCAATTCCGTTTTCGCCTCCGCGGATACAACAACCGCTACGAACAAAAATACATCAACGGCGTACACTTCAACGACCAATTGCGCGGAGTCTTCAACTATGCTTCCATCGGTGCCATCAATGATTTGACCCGAAATGGAGACCAAGACAATGCTATGGACGCCTCGACCTTTACATTCGGCTCCATCGGCGGTTCCGAAAATATCAATATGCGCGCCAGCGCTTTCGCCAAAGGAGCAAAAGCAACAGCCACATACACCAACCGCAATTATTATAGCCGGGGTATGCTGAGCTATTCAACGGGACTAATGGACAACGGCTGGGCATTTACAGGCTTACTCGGTGGTCGCTATGCGGATAAAGGAAATATTGAAGGTACATTTTACAAAAACTTCTCCTACGCACTTTCCATCGAAAAACAATTCCAGCAAGGTAAACATAGTTTATCATTGGTCACCTTTGGTTCACCGGTAGAGCGTGGCCAACAATCGGGTTCTTTTCAGGAAGCTTATGACCTCCTCGACAACAACCTATACAACCCCAATTGGGGCTACCAAGACGGAAAAATCAGGAATTCGCGTGTCGTCACTGCTTATGACCCTACCGCAATCCTTTCACATATCTGGAAAATCGATCCAAATACAAAACTAACGACAGGTATATCGCTGCACTATGGCAAGTATGCCAGTACAGCATTAAACTGGTACAACGGGCCGGATCCTAGACCAGACTATTACCGCAATTTGCCGAGTTATTTTACGGATTCCATTACCAATCAGTTCTATACGAACTTATGGCAATCGGCCAAAGTATCGCAAGTGGACTGGGACAATTTATACCTCGTCAACAAGCTCGAAAATAAAATCAACGATGGTGCAGCCATCTACATGTTGGAGAAACGCCATAGCGACCTATTGGAAAGCAGTTTTAATACCACGCTCAACAAAACAATCAATGAGCATGCTAAACTGACGCTCGGTATAGGCGCCAAAGGTTCCCAATCGCAACAGTATAAAACTGTAGCGGATCTACTGGGCGCCGAATATGTACTGGATATTGACAAATTCTCTGAACGTGACTTTGGACAAAATACAGGTCAGAGCCAAAACGACTTGTTAAATCCCAACTTTAAGGCACGCAAAGATGATATTTTTGGATATCGTTACAACATCAATATCAAATCTGCGAATGCTTGGTTACAAAACGAATACACGTATTCGAACATCGACTTTTTCTACGCTACACAGCTTTCTTACACCAGTTTTCAACGCGTAGGCTACATGAAAAATGGACGCTTCCCGACCAATTCTTATGGTAAAGGGCAAGAACACCATTTTTTTGACTATGCTTTCAAGGGTGGAATGACCTACAAATTCAATGGCCGCCATTTATTAAACGCCAAAATTAGCTATCAGACCAAAGCACCATTGGCCAATGATGCTTATATCTCACCAAGGGTAAGTGACTTTACTTTTGAAGACCTCAAAAGTGCCAAGATATTCTCTACAGACATCAGTTATGTCTTCTCCTTGCCGAAACTAAATGGTCGTTTATCGGTCTTTCAGACCAACTTTACAGATCTCATCAGCCGACAAAGTTACTACAACGATGCCGCCCGTACCTTTATCAACCATGGACTAAAAGATATGAACCAGGTCAATAGAGGTATTGAGCTCGGATTGACCTATAAAGTTGACAACAATTGGAGTATTGATCTCGCAGCAACAAAGGCTGAATACTATTACAGCAACAACCCAATGGGAGCACAAAACTCCGAAAATGGATTGATCAATAATGAACGCGAGATGGTGTACCTCAATAACTACTATGTTGGTGGAATGCCACAGACCGCAGGAACTTTAGGAGTCCGTTATTTCGTAAACTACTGGTTTTTTGGCGCTAATTTAAATTACGCTGGCGATATGTATCTATCGAAAGCTCCTCTTCGTCAGTTGGCATCTAACTACAGCACCATCAATCCGTACGATCCGGAGCTCGATAATGCTTATCATATCCTTACTGATCAAGAAAAGTTCAAAAATAGCGCAACAGTCGATCTATCAATCGGTAAAATTCTTTACCTGAAAAATCGCAATTCAATGAACTTCAATTTAGCGGTCAATAACGTCTTAAATAACAAAAACATCAGAACTGGAGGTTTCGAAAATGCACGTTTGGATATTACTGCAGCAAATAAGTTTGCATCCAAATATTATTACATGCAGGGAATCAACTGTTTTATGAATGTATCCTATAGATTTTAATCTCGACAATAATGAACAAAAAAAATATACAAGCTGTCTATACATCGATGCTATCGGCTATCTGTATTGGACTCATCTTATTTACAGGAGCCTGTAAGCGTGATCCTGAAGCCCCTCTATTGACTAAACCGATCTATGAGGGTCCCAATGCCAACACAACGATAGCCGCATTGAAAGAAAAATATGCTAACATTACCGATCCAAAAGTAATCGATGAGGATCTGATCATTAAAGCACTGGTGACCGGAAACGACATTTCGGGCAATATCTACAAACAATTGTACATTCAGGATGAAACTGCTGCCATCAATCTAGGAGTCGACCAAAATAGCATGTACACAACTTTCCGCGCAGGCCAGGAAGTGTTTATCAACTTAAAAGGCCTGTCCATGGTGAAATATGGCAGTGAACTACAGATCGGTTTCAGTGGAACCAATGCCAACCGTATCGCCTGGGAAATTTTCAAAGAACATACCAAAGTAAACGGATGGCCAAATGCGGCCAATTTAACGCCATTGGAAGTTGATCTTTCTAAATTAGACGCTTCGATGGTCAACAAGTTGGTGATCATTAAAAATGTGCGTTTTAACAACGGTGGTGTCAATGCTTTCGCAGGTGGAACGGCGACTGTTAGCGAAGTAGTCAAAGATGCGAATGGCAAAACATTGGATGTCCGCAACAGTAACTTCTCCAGTTTTGCTAAAGATATCCTTCCTAAAGGGAATGGAACATTAGTCGGAATATTGGGCCGTTACAATGGTGGCTGGCAGCTCTTCCTGCGTGATAAAACAGATGTGATTGACTTTGATGGAACTGACGCCGGAACAACACCAACTGACCCTGAAACCGGAGGAACAATTTTCAACGAGACATTTGGAAATGGCACCTACCCGAGTGGCAACCGTCCTAAAATTGCAGATTTCACCGATTTCGATATGAAAGCTCCGGTGACCTACACCGAGGAAAGTGGTTCGGCAGATATTCGTACAGCGACAGGAATCAGTGCCTCGGTATGGCTTCCGGCAAACAAAGATATTACACTGAAAATCGCCGGAATACAAACGGCCAACAAAACGGATCTTACATTGAGCTACCAACTTGTTCCTAATATTTACAATGTTGGTGAAGCAACCAACCTCAATGCCATGAAGGTGAAGGTCAACGGAACAACTTATACGATTCCAAGCACACCAGTAGCGATCAACTCAACAGATGATCGTAATAAATATTACACCGTCAGTATTCCAAACATTACAGCTGCAGCGACAAGTACCGTCGAATTTATAATGACTGGCGCTGACAATGCCTTTGGCTTCCGTTTAGATAATATTAAAATCGTAAGCGCAACTGGCGGAAACGGTTCTGGCAATACGATTATCGTTACTAAATAAATAAGAAATGAGATATCAACAGATTAGCTGTATTTTACTTCTTCTTCTATTTGGTGTAAAACTGGGTTCTGCACAGAGCAATCGTCGCGTATACCCCGTCGCCTTCTACAATTTGGAGAACCTATACGATCCTGTAAAAGATTCAACGATCAATGACGATGAGTTTACACCAAAGGGTGCCAATACATGGACAGAAGCTAAGTATCAGCAAAAAATAAAAAACATGGCACGAGCGATTCGTGCCATCGGTTCACCTAGTTCTAGTTTGGGTCCTATCGCTCTAGGGGTAGCCGAAATTGAGAACCGTCGGGTTTTGGAAGATCTTACACGAGATCCCCAGCTCCGTGAGCTGGGATTAAAGATCGTTCATCACGATTCTCCTGACCGTCGCGGTGTGGATGTTGGGTTCCTTTACAATCCGGAATTCTTCACGCCTTTTAATGACAGGGTTCATCCATTCAACCTACCGGAAAACCCAGGCTTTAAGACGAGAGATCAACTATTGGTATCCGGTACGATTGCTGGAGATACGGTACATATCATTGTCAATCACTGGCCTTCGCGTTATGGCAATAAATCTTCTGAACTTCGCGAATTTGCAGCAGGTATTACCAAAGGTATCTGTGATTCCCTATATCGTGAAAATCCCGAGGCCAAGATTATTATCATGGGCGATTTAAATGATGATCCCAAAGATAAAAGTGTAAGGGAAGTATTGCAGGCCAAGAAAAACCCGCAGGATGTACCTGCGCAGGGCTTATATAATACCATGTGGAAGTTTTACGATAAGGGAATTGGATCACTGGGCTATCAGGGACAATGGAATCTCTTTGATCAGATCATCATTTCCAGACCTTTATTGGACAATAAAAACAAGGGTTTACGTTTTGTCAAAGCTGAAATCTTCAATCGGGATTTTTTGGTGCAACAGGAAGGCCGAAACAAAGGTTATCCGCACCGAACATTTTCTGGGGGAGTATTTATCAATGGCTACTCAGACCACTTTCCAACATTGATCTATTTGGTAAAATAATATAAATGAAATCCGATTAACTCTTCTTAAGCGGAATTAAAGATAGGAGCTCGTTATAAATGAGCTCCTATTTTTTTGATCTCCCCCGGTCTTCAGTAATCTTTTTATTATACACAAGATATAAACTACCATTTAATCTCATTATTATACCATGGTTCAACCGCAATTTTTACTAGATTTAGCAGATGAAGCTTATACTATTTGATCTGGACGGAACACTGCTAGACACATTACAGGACCTCGGGGACAGCTGCAATGCTATTCTTGAACAATATGGATATCCAACCCATCCCCTTGTTGCTTATAAGAAATTTGTCGGCAACGGTGTCCAAAAACTTATCGAACGCGCATTACCGCAAGAAGCACGGACAGAAAATATCATCTCAACTTTACTCAGTGCCTTTAAAGTGTATTATGAGCAAAAGCCCATAACGCACACAAAACCATATACCGGCATTATACCGCTACTACAAGAACTGAAATCATTAGGCTATCTCATCTCGGTAGCATCAAATAAATACCATGAAGCGGTGATACCTTTGATGGCCGAATACTTTCCCGATATTTCATTTGATCTCGTCCTGGGGCATCGAACAGGTCGCCCCGCCAAGCCTGATCCCGATATTGTCTTCGACAGTATCCAAACACTCGGTGTTAGCAAACAGGATTGCTTTTATGTAGGCGATTCATCCGTGGATATGGATACCGCCAATAATGCCGGGGTAACAGCTATTGGTGTTACCTGGGGCTTTCGCGATGAAGACGAATTGAGACAACACGGTGCACAGCATATTATCCACCATCCACAGGAACTGTTGGCAATTCTATAAAAGAAAAAGGCGGGATTTAAATCCCGCCTTTTTCGATCACTGCCAGTGGTCTGGAGTAGCGCTCATATACATTTGAAATGCCGATGAGATCGCGAAAACCTTCGCGCGAATGCCAAAATTTACATTTTTGCATCCATGAGTTGATCACCCTGTACTTTTGGCTTACCAAGCTTCATTTTTACAACAAAAGCTTTATCTGCACTAAACGTTGCCGGAAGAACAACATCATAGTATGTATTCTTATCAAGATCCAAACCAATATCGGAACGTTTAAGAGCTAATGATTGACCATTTTGCAATAAGACAGCCTCTACTGGAACCTCAGCTGAATTCTTCGGTACAGCAATGCGGACAATATTATTGACCGGTCGATTAAAGACAGTAAGATAGAGGTTGTCCTCTTTTTTTGTAAAATACCCCAATTTAGATGGAGCAAGTCCTGCATGTCTCACACCATAAACAGCTTCACCATTGGTTTTGATCCAGTCTCCAATCTCTTTCGCCAATTTATCCTCTCCTGGATGCATCCGACCATTTCCATCCGGGCCAAAATTCAACACGAAATTCCCGTTCATCGACACACAATTCATCAACATATCGATCAAATCGTCGGATGTCTTTGTATAAATACCCGACCAATCTTTCATGTACCCCCAACCATTTGGTGGTATCGTCATGACACAATCCCAATCACGCCCCTCTAGCCATTCAAATTCTTTCGGCATCTTACGCTCCCAGCCTTGCTCATAATCTCCCAACATATCACCATTCGAGTCGAAATGCCGCTTTCCAAATTCATCGTTTCGAAAACGACTACCAATGATTAGGCCCGGGTGTTTCTCGCGGAGTTCCTTTTCCAGTTTATAGGTAAAGTCATAGGACTGAATCCAGGACTGATCCCAGGTACCATCGAACCAAAATCCTTTTATCTGCGGATAGTTTTGAAGCAGCTCCAACAATTGGTTACGGGTATACTCCAAAAACTTATTGAATTTTGCCTTTTCTTCCGGTGTAGACGGCGCCTTACCCATATAGTTTGAATTATTCCATTCTAAGATCGAAAAATACAAAAACACATCTATCCCTTCAGCGGTGTAAGCGTCTACAACCTGCTTGACGATGTCTTTTTTATAAGGGCTTTTCTTAATGGTATAGTCTGTATACTTCGAAGGCCATAAGGCAAATCCATCGTGATGTTTGGTTGTAAAAATCAGGTATTTTGCCCCCATTTCTTTAGCCTGCTTAGCCCATAGCTTTGCGTCAAATCCTTTGGGATTAAATTGCTTGTATAAATTATCATAGGTGTTTTTCCAGTCCTTTGGTGCAGTAGGTCCACTCCAGGTACGAATCCATTCGGAAGCGGCCGCACCTTTACGAGCACTTACTCCTTCCCATTCATTGCCAGGAATTGCATAAAGGCCCCAATGGATAAACTGTCCTAAACCATATGTCCGAAAACGCTCCATCGCTTCATCGGTTCGATGTGCCGGTGTTAAAGGCCCGTATTTTACGTCAATTCTTTGCTCCACCTTTTTGCGTGGCCCAGTCCATTGGGCAGAAACAGTTTTCCCGGCCAATAGCGCACCAGCCAAGAGCAAGGGCATCATCAATCTGTTATAGCTTATCATATTTTATCTAATTGTTTATTACCACGATTCTATATAGTCCAACTTATTCAAAGACAAAAAACGCAACTAGTCGGGACGATCAATATACTGTTTCTGTACTTTCTTCATGACGATCGGTTCAGGATTACTGTCCTGAAATGGATCAAAGTAATAGAGTCCCTGTTCCCGATACAGTGCTAAATGTTTCTTTAACACTTTAGTGAATTGGTCAAAATTACGTTGCCTGCCAGATGTCCATGCTGCTTCCGCCAATGCCGCAATTCTCGGAAAGACGAGATAATCCAATCGATTGGTATTTGTCACGGTTTCAGTCCATAGATTGGCCTGTATACCCAATATCTGTTTTCTTCGACCACCTAAACTGTCCAACTGTTCGCCAGCAAAATTGTAGATATTCTGGATAGGGTTAAACCCTTTGCCCCATTTCCGTCCATACCGATGGTTTTCCTGCTGCACAAAATCAAAATATAGAGGTAAACGCGGTGTAAGAATTGCCTGATATCCTTTATCCAAAATTTTGTTGAGCTGTTCGGGTTTATCATGGCGCCACCACATCATCACAGTCTGCGCTTTGTTCAGTTTTGCGTCTACCATCTCATCCCAAACAACGATTTTTCCATTTATTCGGGCAACGGAATCTGCCATACGTCGAATAAAATACTCTTCCACTTCCTTGTTGGATTTCAACCCTTCTGCCTTTTTTAACTCCTGCACCTGTAGATCATTATTCCAGGCATCGCTACCAAAAGCCACTTCGTCTCCGCCCAAATGAATGTAAGTCGAAGGAAAAAGCGCTTTTACCTCGCGCAATACATGACTTAAAAATGAATATGTCGTATTTTTTGCTGGGTGAAAAGTAAAATCAGGGTGTTTTTCATTACCTCCGCCCGATAAAAACGGATAAGCGCGATTTGCCGCTGTTGCATGTCCAGGCATATCAATCTCAGGAATGACCTCAATATTACGTTCATCAGCATAAGCAATAATCTCACTGATATCATTTTGCGTATAATACTGTACTCCAGCATAGGGGTCTAAATAATTGCCTATACCCCCTATTTGAGCCAGCCAGGGGTAACGTTGTATACTAAGGCGCCACGCAGGTTCATCCGTCAAATGCCAGTGAAACTTGTTCAACTTATAAAAAGCCATCCAGTCCAACAATGACTTTACTTTTTCCTTTCCGAAGAAGTGTCTCGACTCATCTAACATAAAACCGCGCCATGTAAATTGTGCTTTATCTGTAATTTCAACAGCATCCAACTCACGCTGATCACCGCTTAGGGCTGCAACGGACAACAATTGGTCTAAACTTGCAATTCCATTGACAAGTCCTGATTTATCTGAAGCGTAAATTCGAATATGAGTAGGATCTATCTGCAGACGATAGGCCTCATGTTCAAGTGTTTTATCCCAGCTTACCATAACCTGGGCTTCGTCGACCTTGGTTGCAGCATAGGCCGAAATCCCGAAACGCCCAAGTAGGAGCTTCTTGAAATACAATATCGTGGGATCAAAATAAGGATCGCTTATAATGCCTATATTTCTACCCAGGATGAGTTTCCCCTTCCGCGCTTCCTGCTGCTGAGGACGTGGGATAATAGCAACCTGTGCCTCCACAAACTGTATCGTCAAGAATACCAAAAGAAATGTTCCTATTAATCTATGTTTCATCCGTTCTATCGTTATTTTCAACTAATCAGATTAAATCTGCTTGTGTAAAGTATTTGTTTCTAAGTAGGTTCGATCCTACATTATTCAAACCTAGTTTGTGCTATAATCGGCCCACCACAGCCAGCACGCGATGTAAAAGGAATACGAAAATCCATCGTATGAACTGTTTATATCGGTTCTGCCCACAGTTTATCTTGTAATGCAATGGTAAAGAATTTATTATTTATTACTGTAGCCCAAGTATAGTCAATCGTTTGCGCAAATCTCGAAAACGTTGTAGTGGATGGACGCAATAAAGCGAATAAAGAAAAAACAACAATCAATAAAGATATTTTAATTATTTATAATTAAAAACAAAGTAAGATAGGATGAACAACGCTGATGGCCCAATTAGTCATTGTCGTTTTGTTAGCTATATTTGAAGACATAAATTTGAAGACACAAATACAATACCCTAAGTTAAAACCGTATGATAAAAAAGATCTTTTATACCTTAATCTTTATTGGAATACTGCTATTGAACGTACAAGCGCGAACCGTAGTTCCATTTAATACCAGCTGGACTTTCAAAAAGGGACCTTTTTCTACCTCGACATTAGATTATAATCAGCTGTTTGAAGGGAAATGGCAGCTTGTCAATTTACCGCACACCTGGAATGCAAACGATATGCAGACCAAAGAGATTAAGTCTGGTAGTTTAGGAAAAAATGAGCGCTTTTATACCGGTGATGCCTATTATCGCAAATCTTTTGTTCCCGAAACAGCTTGGAAAGATAAACGCATTTTCATCCGATTTGAAGGGGTCAATACCAACACAGAAGTATACGTAAACAATCAGCCCCTGCCTACCAAAGAAGGCAAAAATGATATTACCTACGACAATACGAAACGCAATGGAAATTATAACTTCGTGGGCAGACATCAGGGTGGTTATTCTGCATTTGTATTCGAACTGACCAATATGCTCCAATTTGGAAAAGAAAACGAAATTTTGGTGAAGGTAAACAATGAAGCTACTCCACAGGTAATTCCTGTTAACCATACCCTTTTCCCTATGTACGGCGGTATTTATAGACCGGTCGAACTTATTGTAACCGAAGACATCCATATTGCGGTGAATGATTTTGCAGCTAAAGGAATCTATCTCACGCAAAAAAATGTCTCCAAGAAAACAGCCGATGTTGCTGTAAAAATAAAAATAGACAACAAGTCCGGAAAGAAACAACCGATCGAATTGCTGACAACGATTTTCGAAAAAGACGGATCGATTAAAGCCAAACAAAGTACACAGTACACGTTGTTACCGCAAGGCCGTCAAACCGTTACGCAACAGATCCTAGTCAAAAGTCCACATTTATGGCAAGGTTTAGATGATCCCTATCTCTATAAGGTGGTCACACAAATCAAAAAGAACAACCAGGTAATTGATGAAGTAACAGCACCGCTTGGTCTTCGTAAATTTGAATTACGAACCGGTGAAGGATTTTTCCTAAATGATATCAAATATCCGCTATATGGTGTTTGTCGCCATCAGGATCGACTCGGTAAAGGATCGGCCCTAAGCAATGCAGACCACGACGAAGACCTAGCAATCATCAAAGAAATGGGAGCAACATCGATCCGATTGGCACATTACCAACAGTCTGAGTACTTCTATTCAAAATGCGATAGCATGGGTCTCGTTATCTGGGCCGAAATCCCGTTTGTCAATCGGGTAACCACCTTGGAAGACAACAACGCACAACAACAGCTGAAAGAACTGATCCGCCAAAATTTCAACCATCCTTCCATCTATATATGGGGTATGCACAATGAGGTATACTCTCCTACTGCCTATACCGTCGAACTAACGACCAAATTAAATGACCTCGCTAAATCCGAAGATCCTGATCGCTATACCGTTTCTGTCAGCGGTTACAATGTTATCGACCACCCAGTTAACAATAATGCAGATGTACAAGGCATCAATCATTACTTTGGCTGGTATAATGGTGAACTGGAAGATAAATCAGATAAGGAGGATGATGTCGCCTCCTGGGCAAAACGTATCAGTGAAGAATTCAAAGATTACCGGATTATCTTTTCGGAATATGGTGCAGAAGCCATTCCCGAAGATCAAGCAGAAGAAGTTGGAAATTTTGGAAATCAATGGAGCAATCCATCGTTTTTCCCTGAAGAATATGCAACCAAATTTCATGAAGTACATTGGGGCGTGATATCCAAAAGTCCAATTTTCCTAGGTTCTTATGTCTGGAACACATTCGATTTTGCCACGCCCATTACTGCGCTGAACGTTAACCCACGGAATTATAAAGGACTGGTTTCCTTTGACCGTAAACTGAAGAAGGATGGCTTTTATTGGTACAAAGCCAATTGGAGCAAAGAACCCGTGTTATATATTACACAGCGTCGTATGATCAACAGAGGTAATGAAATCACGCCTATTACGGTTTATTCGAACCGAGGTGAGCCAACATTGATCATCAATGGGCAAACGATCAAAGGGGCCAAAATTGGTCAGACCAACGTACACTACATCTTCGAAAACGTGAAGCTAAAACTGGGGAAGAATACTGTAGAAGCAAAAGTAATCCAAAAAGACGGTAAGGTATTAACCGACACGATTGAATGGAACTATGACCCAGCGTTTAAACAGGGACCATCGGGACCAACAAAATCGAAAACAGAGCATGTAGGTCTATAATCACGCTAGCAAAATAATAGACAAAAAACAGGGGTAGTCTAAAAAGCTACCCCTGTTTTTTTGTTTAAGGATATATCCCCCCTCGGCTATAGTGATCATCAGATCACTTACCCTAATTTCAAAAAAGTATTAACCGATAAAAGCGGGTCGTTTACCGAGATTGTCTCGAGACTGGCCTAATGCCCCTCTTCAGCACCCTATTTGCTTCCTATCTTTGAGTCATCAAATAAGAAATAAAAAAATTAAAAAATAAACATCATGGCAACTAAAACAACATTCAGCATCAACAGTAAAACAATTACTAAAGTTTTTCAAGATCTTTTTGATTCCTTCAAAAGCTCACGTTTAAAAGTTTCCTCCAAGAATGGACAAGAATACTTAAATATCTCCTTGCTATTAGCTGTAATCATCGGAATTATTTTCCCTGTAGCTTTCATTGCATTGATTATTCTAAGCCTGATTGCACCTATTGAAATTGCAATCCTTCAAGAAGTAAAAGAAGAGAATGCAGATCAAAAGATGATCGAACTCAAATAAGTAAAAAATAAAGGGTAATACCCTTTATTTTTTTTCTATCTTATCAAACGGCCTATTTGGAGACAAATTAAATGTAAAATTTCCTTTTGAATCCACACCGCCAGCACCTCTGACACGGGCTTTGATTTCGTATTTCGATTGGGGATTATAATTCGTTACCGTAAAATTGTAGTAAAAAGGTTTGATCTTGTTGGTTCCCCTAAATTTATCCGCAAGCGCATGATGTCCATCCTCTGCAATGACCTGCCCGTCCTGTAGCAATTGTACGGCATCGATCTCCAGAAAATTCTTCCCCTCCACAAAGAAAAATCCAGCTTGCGCTCGTCCATTATCGTAAATCTTCCTGCTCACGTCAAAAGTTAGAAAACTATACGTTTCCTTGATATCATTAGGGCCCCATGATCCGGCAATATATCCCCCGGGACGATAATAATCAATACGCATGGAGTCTAATCTTGGAAGATTGGCATCCAATCGATGGCTAAACGCTGCATAATCTTTCGCAGACTTAGCAGACCATCCAATTTCAGCAACGGCAAGCAATCGCGGAAAATTCTGCACATTCAGGTCTTTAATATCCTGGGCCAACGCTGTCCACATATTTCCCTGAACACCGAGGACAAGCTGATCCTCAGCCGGACTAAGTCCTGCAGAAGGATCAAATTCATACACTCTTTTCAGCGAGTTTATCTGCGGATAGGCCAGATCAGTCATGGTACCATCATTCCGATCGGCTTGGGTAATATCAAAATAGAGATGCGATGCTGGTGTGGCCACGGCTTTAAACCCATCTTTGGTTGCTTCCTTGATCGCTTCTTCACCAAGCCAGCTCATAATCGCTGTACTCTTTGGTAAGTTTTCAGCATCGGCCAAAATATCATTCCACCCGATCGGTTTTTTTCCTTTTTGGACAATGATAGCAGAAACACGTTGAACGAAATAGCTCTGCAGTGCTTTGACATCTCTAATCTGGTGCTGTTTCATAAAATCCTGCACGTGTGGTTCTTTTTCCCACAAGTCATGACGGACTTCGTCCCCCCCAAAATGGATATAACTACCCGGAAAGAGGTTAGCGATTTCAGTGAACACATTATTCAAGAATTCATAGGTAAACTCTTTTGTAGGATCCAATGTATTGGGGGTAAATTGATTTCCCCAATAGCCCCAAGATGACACAAAAGGAAAAATGTGATTCGGGTAGGAATTTTTGTTGACCCCAAGTTCAGGATAGGCTAATATGGTTGGCCATGAATGTCCAGGAACATCGATCTCGGGCACAATCGTAATATTACGCTCTCGAGCATATTGAACAACTTCCTTGATCTGCTCCTGTGTATAAAATCCACTGCGTTCTGCAGGTTGTTTTTCTGTTCGATGAAATACCGTCGCATTTTCCATGGTCAATTTCGGATATTTCTTTATTTCGATTCGCCAGCCCTGGTCATCCGTCAAATGCCAATGGAACGTATTCATTTTGTATAATGCCATGACATCCAAATACTTTTTCACAGTTTTCACATCGAAGAAAGTCCGGCTCACATCTTTCATATAACCACGCCAATGATAGCGGGGATAATCTTTAATTTTCACTGCTGGAATATTCCAGCTTATTTCTTTGGTTGGGTTACTACCCTCGAAAGCTGTCGGTAAAAGTTGCCGCAGTGATTGCGTTGCATTGAAAAGCCCATGGGAGCTTTTTGCTGTCACGACCACTCCCCGATTGGAAACCTCAAGCTGATAGCCTTCGTCATTAGGCGTTGTCAATTTAGGGTCTAGGTTAAATTCAATGCTATTGCTCGCCTGTTTCTTTATGTTCAGGGGATAATGCGTTACTTTTCTCAGCTGCTCAACAAACAAAGACACATCTTTCACATCGCAGTTCTTAAAACTTAAGGTAGTTTGTGGATTTAACAGAAACTGGCCTGCTCCTATATTGATTTCCTGAGGTTTGGGGATAATATCAATCCCAGACTGCGCATGGAGCCCTTGCGCAAATAAAAGGGATAACGCTACTGAACAGAGGAGTGTTTTCATTAAAATTTAAGTTTTTATTTTTAAATAAACAGACAAAAAAAGACCGTTTATTGGTTTCGTTATGCAAAATAAAAAATAAAAAATGATCCTTCTACTCCAACTTTCAATCAAACGATTGTGTAAGATTTTCAAAAAGTAGCTCGTTGGCTACAGGCACACCAAGAGGATATCATTTTTTAGTATTAAATTTGACTTCCAGACAAAACAAAATAGGCTATAGTTAACTTATTGGGGTGAAAGAACAATAACGTGAAAAACAGTAAAAAATTATTTATTATCAGGACAGTTTTAATTGCTTTTCTGATTCTTTCCTTGGTTTATATCGGGTCGATATTTACCTATCAATATATTGAGTACCAAAAGACCGAAGCCCGTTTAAATAAAGCGTATAGTTCTAAAAATCAATTGACGAATCTTTTTTACGAACTCTTCTCCTCGTATAATGCTGCCGGAAATGCCTTTCGCTCTTATACCGTGGACTTTAGTACCGAAAATTTAAAGAATTACAGCAATAGTTTAGATACGTTACGATTTTATATCGATTCCCTTTCTAAATTATCTTCCCAAAAGGGACTTACTTTCTCTACGAAGACATCCTTGGAACAAAATATCACCCTTTCCGACGAGTTTGCCCACATCAAACTGGCTGTTGACAACATGATTTTTTTAGCCAAAGACTCGCTGTCACTCTTAACGAAAACGAATAGAACCATTCGTCCAGGGAATAATCGGATACTTGCAGATTCTGTTGTCAATAAAATATTAAGAGATACCGCACTCAATGTAAGTAAGAAGGATACCATTGTCCGAAAGAAAGAAAAACTCTTTACACGTATTTTCAAAGCCAAAAATGACACCCTTGTTGCCGATAAACTTGAACAAAATTTCAACGTTAACCAAATCAAGGCAATACATAGCCAGATCCAAAGTTTGATCGAGCAAAATGAAATATTTCACCGGCAAGATTTCAGTAAGATTCGCCGTTCTTTTGCTGAGCTTCAACACAAGGAAAGACAGCTTCTACAATCTAATTACAACTTATTCAGCACGATTAGTACGGCCTTGCTTCGCATTAAGACCCATGAAGATGAGATACTAAGAGCTGCGGAAATTCAAGATTTCAAACTCTATAAAGAAAACTCTTCCATTTTCGGCAAACAGGTGATCGCTTCTATTATTCTTATGATTATTATGGTGACACTCTTGTTGTCCTACCATTACAACACACTTGTGTATGAGCGCAAGCTTACTGCCGCTAGAGATTATGCCTTGCGAACAGCGAAAGAGAAGGCCAGTATACTGGCCAATGTAAGTCATGATGTGCGCACACCGGTCAATTCTTTGGTCAGTGTTATTGATCTGCTAAAGAGTAATGCGGCAAACAATCGGGTCAACCCTATTTTATTAGACTCCATTACACAAGATATCCATGTGATCAATGATACCGTGGAAGATATTCTGAATCTGGGTAAGCTAGAGTCTGGTACACTAGAAATTAAGGCCGAGTATTTTTCGCCAACTCAATTGCTCGCGAACCTCATAAAAATGCAGCAGGCTCAAGCAGACAAAAAAGGACTGAAACTTATCAGTGACATTGATATCGATCCCGACATCTTAATCAAAAGCGGAACGTATCGTGTACGCCAGATTGTTTCAAACCTCTTGAGCAACGCCATTAAATATACAGATAAGGGGCAGATAGAAGTAAAAGCCTTTATCAGCAGAGACCCAGGAGGATCCAAATTACATATATTAGTCAACGATACGGGAAAAGGTATTTCTGCGAAAGATCAAGGACATATTTTCGAACAGTACTATATGACCGATCAGAAATCCAAGAATAGTTTTGGATTGGGATTACATATTGCTAAACTCATGGCCGAACAGCTAAACGGAACGTTAAGTGTTAGCAGTCAACAGGGCAAGGGATCAACATTTACATTAGTCGTTCCGTTTACCGAAGAAAAGAAAAATAGGAAACAAATTACGAGCTTGGACAAGCTCTCAAAAGAGCTACGCTTTGTCGTTATTGATGATAATCCGATCAATAATCTATTCGTAAAACAAGCATTGCAACATTTCGAGGATGTGAAAATCTATCAGGATTCATCTACAGCAATAGCCTATCTGAAGGAAAATAGAACGGATATTATTATCACCGATCTCAAAATGCATGGCCCTACCGGCTGGGATATCCTCAATACGGTCAAAGACAACAATAGCGTAAAGGGATGGAATAGCAAAGTTATTGCCCTGACGTCAGACGAATCCCAAGTAACCATGCAGACCCCCGAAGGGCAGCTACATCAATTTGATGGCGTTATGACCAAACCTCTGGACAAAGCTATCCTTGCTCAGCTCATCGCAAGGATTTCATAAGCTAGGCAATGTAAGTAAAAGAAATAAGGGACTGTCTTTGACAGTCCCTTATTTCTTTTACACAATAGACCTACTAAAGTAACCGTGATCCCGCAGGACATCGTTACCTACAGGATATGCTGTTATTTAAGTACTTCCGCAAGCTTGGCATCCAACTGCTCGTCTGAACCGCCATTGCCCCCACCATACCGTCCGATAATAACACCTTGCGGGTCTATTAACACTTTTGTTGGTAACGAACTGACACCATACCCCTTCGTTACATCTTGGCTCAGATCAAAATTTGTTCCATCAAATTTTGCCCCACGCAAAACATGTTTCCAAATGCCAATCTCATCTTGTTCAACTGCCTTGTGCCACTTTTCAGGCTTGCTGTCATCGTCTGCAATCCCTATGATTTCAAAACCTTTACTTTTATATTGCTGATACAACTTAATAAGATGCGGATTCCCTTTGCGACAGGGCACACACCAGCTAGCCCAGAAATCCAGTAAAACATACTTACCTCTGAAATCCGACAAACTTAGGGCCTTGCCCTCGATATCTGTCGTGCTAAATACGGGAGCAGTCTTGCCAACAGCACCACTTCGGCTTTCCGCTAGTTTTTCCGAAATGTCTTTTCCAAAACGACTATTTTGCACTTCTTTGGAAAAACCAGCAAACAACTTTTCCGTTTCTTCCAACGATAGGTTGTTCATCCTGAACATCAGCAAATAAGGACTTAAAAAGGACTGTGGATGGTTTTTAATAAAGGTCATATCAATCTGGGCCGCTCTTTCATTAAAAGGTTCAAATTGATTCTTGATGCTGGCAGCCTCTTCACTAAGTAGCTTTACTTTCTTTTCTAAAGCTTCTAGTTCTCGCTCAGCACGACTATACTCCTTATTTTTCGCAGCATAAGCCTGACTAATGGGCTCCATTCCTTTTCTGATAGCTGACTTTTCGAGTTCCAGCTGCTTGTACTCAGCATCCAATTTTGATCCTCTCAGCGTATAGTTTTTTAGATTATCATCTTGAAACTCCAATTTCATTTTGGTCGGTTCCAGGTACATTTGTGTATAATCACTCTCAGCTGCGCGCTCGGGATGTGGCGATCGGGTCAAAAATACCAGGGTAGGCTCCGTCAACGTGCCTTTAAATTGAAAATGGTTTTTGAGAACTGAGGCACTATCAGTTACTTGTTTACCTTGACCATCCATATAAAAAAGGTAAAGCTTTTCGGTTGTCCCGGTTTTAAGTTCACCATCGAGAACAAAATTTTTCTGTGCCATTCCCATCATAGGAACTACCATAAGGGCGGCTATTTTTAGTATATGTTTCATTTGATTATTTCTTTATTTGTATGTTGCGCTAATTTTACAAGTCCACTAACTTTTACCACCCATACCCAGGATTTTGATCTTCAAACGTTGGATTTTTTTCATATTCTGAATAAGGTACAGGTAGGATATACTGCCATCTCTCTTTCATATTACCATTCAGTTGTTTAATCGTATCAAAAGGTAAACGTAACAAGGCCATCCAGTCCGAACCGTCCTCTGCAACGAGACTTCGCATGAGTTCTCTAAAAACTTCCGTAGTCAACTGCTCTCGCGTATTCATTGCATTTAATACTGTAAAATCCGTAATGCCAGCCTTCGATCTGACCACTTTAAGTAGGTCCCGGACTTCTGTCAAGCTGCCATTCGATTTGGCAAGAGCCTCAGCCTTCAGTAAATAAGCTTCGGTCAAACGAAATACAAACTTAGCTTCCGCTTGTCCGCCGGAATGTTTCTTAAAAACCTGACGTTTGGCTACTGTGCCAATCATCCAGTTGGCCCTTGGATCATTCTTCAAGAGGTCTAATAAAAATGGTGTTGCATTATAATTAAAATTAGCGCGGAAATAGTACTTTTCCATTTCTGCAATTTGGTTAGCAAAAGCCTTTGTACCAAGAATCACCTCTTTACTAGCCAACCCTTTTGTAGAAAAAAGGTCCTCAACATGGGCTTCAAGGGCATATGGGGATTGTTCAATGAGTTGGTTCGCCAATGTAATGACGGCAGTATAATCAGCGGGAGCTTGTCGTAACATCAGGACCCTCATTTTCAGCAGCATGGCAGCCCATTTGGTTGCATAGTAGTTTGGATTATTCTCTGGCGCATTTGCTATTGCGTAATCAATATCGTCCAGGATAAACGCGTAACTATCGGCAACATTTTTACGAACAGTAGCTATAGTCGATACCGTAACAGGTTTTGTACGTATCATGACCCCGAATTTGCTGCTGCTGTCAAAAAATTCGCCATAGTACGCTAATAACTTAAAATTGGCATAGGCTCGTAAAAACCGGGTTTCTCCAAGTATCTCCGTACGTCTGCTTCCGCTAAATTTCTCTTCACTCAATGCTTCAAGGCCCGCTATCACACCGTTGGCAGCATTCGCAAGTTTATAATTTCCGCTCCATATCGGCAGAACTTCGCCATTATCCTTTGCGGTCATCGTATGCATTTCAGGACGACTAGGACCCTGATAATTTTCAATGAGACCTGCGAACTGTGCCGGAAGTATTTCATGCGACGGTGCCCAGGTAGTCCCAGGTAGACCAGTTGTCCTGTTTTCAGTTACATTGACAAATAAATAATACACCCCATTTAATGCAATTTCTGCACTCTTTTGATCCACAATGACATTGTCGTCAACTTTTTCCTGTGTCGGTAACGCATTTAGCGTCTTGTCACAGGATGTATTCATTCCTATTAATGCTGCTAACAGGAAATATAGTAGAAAGCTCTTTTTCATTCGTTTAATTTATTTTCTTAAATCAGCTTTATGTTTTAAAAACCAAATCGTAGTCCAAAGGAAAACATCCTATTCGCTGGGTAGGCAGAAATATCGCGCCCACCACCAATGACTGACGTAGGATCATCAGAAACCTCGGGATCCATTCCCGGATAATGCGTAATTGTAAAGAGATTTGTAGCCGAGACATAGGCCGAGCCACTTCTCAACTTTAATCCATTCAGCAAAGATTTTCCAAAATTATAAGACAAGGTAATAGACTTAAGTTTGAGATAGGATGCATCGAACACATTGACATCTGCTAATGGTCTAAACTGTGCCGTACCGTAAAGCAGTCTTGGTCTTGTCGCCGTAGTATTATTCTCATTGTATCTTCCCAATACGCTCACACCTCGATTTGCCAAATTATCGGCGGAGCCATTAGCAATATCCGACTGATAGATCAAATCATTACCATAAGAAAATGTAAATAGTGTGGTCAGTCCGAAGTTTTTATAATTGAGTGTGTTGGTGATACCGCCAAAAAAATCCGGCGTTGCATTACCTATAATATCCTGTTTGTAAAAAGGTTCACCTTCCCCGATGCCATTGGGGTCTAATTTATATTTCATATCCCCCACTCCAATGTAATATTCCATGTACTCTAGGAAAGGAAAACTTTCTTTATAAGCCTTAAGCTCATCCGCAGTTCGGATCAGGCCATCGGTTACATAACCATATAACAAACCTAACGATTCGCCTTCCTTAACAATACTTGTCCCTAGATTTAATCCATCACGATCATTGGGATTCGAAAACGGTCCACCATTGATATTTAAGACCTTATTCCTATTCTTCGAAATATTGAGGGCCAAATTCCAATTGAAATCTTGTTTTCTAATCAAGTCACCCCGAATATCAAACTCTAGCCCCCGATTACGAATTTTAGCAATATTAAGCACCACATTCGAATAGGCAGAGCTAGGCGCGGTTGTAATATTGAGCAATAAACCGTCCGTAATCTTTTCATAATATCCGATGGATCCCCTTAATCTTCCTTTGAAGAACGCATAATCCAGACCGGCATCTTTCTGAGTGGTCGCCTCCCACTTAATTTTGTCATTACCCAACTGTGTCGGAATAAATGCATTTTTACCGGCATAACTTACTGGCGAGTATAAGGTTCTATAAAGATTACTTCCAATATTCTGTGTACCCGTTTTACCTGCGCTGACGCGAATTTTCAGCTCGTCTATCCAAGGGACACTTTTCAAAAATTCCTCTTCCGAAATTTTCCATGCTACAGCACCTGAAGGAAAATAGCCCGTCTGATTTGCAGGAGCAAATTTGGATGAACGATCAGAACGACCTGTGAATGTAAAGAGATAACGGTCTTTCCACGTATAATTAGCACGCAAATAGAACGATAACAACGCATTCGTTTGTGCAGGGCTACTCCCCTTAACAGCTACTGGAATCGCAGCGGAATTTAAATTGTTCAGAAAATTATCATCCGGATAACCAGCGCCGGAAGCCGAGAAAAAATTCATCTTATAATTTTCCCATGATGTCCCAATCAATGCATTCAGACGATGGTCTTCATTAAATTGTTTGTCCCAGGTTAATGTGTTTTCGATGAATGTATTGATCGATTCGGTATGAGCCTGACTTCCTGTCCCCCCGTTTGAATCCCCAGCACCATAAAAGCCACTCATCATCACATAGCTGGGTACATAATTCAATTGATTATAAGTACTATAATTGATTGAGCCCACCGAGCGCCATTTCAGCTCGGGCAAGATATCCCACTCTGCGGCTAAGGAGCCCAGCAGCATACCCGTCTTTCCCTGATTGATCCCCGAGGCCATTGCCAAAGGGTTTTGATAGCCCTGGTATGCCGCGTGCAATAAGCCAAAGTTGGAAAAAGTACCATCAGCATTGTAAGGGGACTCTGTTGGCGGTGCAAACAGCGCCTGCGTATAGGCTCCATTTGTAATATGATTTGTCGTATAGCTATAATCAACATTGGTATTCATACGAAAGCGCGGAGCAATCGTTGCATCCAAATTTATTTTACCCGACAGCCGATTAAAGTCTGTGCCAATAATTGTTCCCCGTTGATTATTATAAGCTAAGGAAGTATAATACTTTGTATTCATGCCCCCCCCACGCACCGATAAATCAGCATTCTGAAGGATCCCTTTCCGTAAAACCAAGCCTAGCCAATCCGTATTGTTATTTCCGAAAAACTTAGGATCGTTTTCAATGGCTGTAGGTGTCGCGCTCGGCGGAAGCCCCATATTACTCCTTGCTATATTGAGATTATGGGCTGCCTCCTTCATAATCATCTTGTATTGATCTGCATTGAGTATCTTTTCCTTAAAAGGAGAAGTAAGCCCCGTATAATAATTAAAGTCCAAAATTGGTTTACTCTCTGCAAGGCCTCTTTTTGTGGTAATAATAACTACGCCATTCGCTGCCTTGGACCCATAGATGGCGGTCGCGGAAGCATCTTTAAGAATATCTATGCTTTCGATATCATTGATATTTAAGCCTGCCAAGCTATTGAGCCCCCTGTTAAAAGATCCCGATACCATACTGCCCATATCATCGCCGTAATAACTTTCCATCGGATTAACAACTTCTGCACTGCTCGACACATAGCGATTTTGCACATTGACAGGTATGCCATCAATAATATACAGGGGTTCATTTGTGCCCAACAGTGAGGCACCCCCGCGGATTCTGATGCGTGCTACAGCACCGGGCGAGCCATCCGATTGTACCACCTGTACCCCAGCAGCCTTACCAGACAAAGCCTGATCAATACTCGTAAAGGGTACATTCTTTATTTCCGAAGGATTTACAGAAGCTACAGAACCTGTTAAATCACTACGTTTTGTTGTACCATACCCTACGACGACGACATCATTAATCACGTTATCCGCGACCGTCATTCTAATTAATACATTTCCTGCTTCAACCTTTTGTTCGACAGTACGGTATCCTATACTAGTAGCGATCAGTATATCCCCTTTTTTTGCTGCAATCCGAAACTCACCCTGCGACCCACTACTGGTCTGTATAGTCGCCTTTTCTTTTACACGAATTGTAGCACCCGCCAGCGGTTTACCATTTGCATCGACAACGATACCACTTACACTTTGCTGCTGCGCAGCTGTTGGCTTTTTGGCTACCACGACAATCGACTTTCCTTCCATCAGGTAGTCGAGGTTCTGCCCTTCAAAAATTGTGTTGAGGGCTTCCTTTATCGTTGCTTTGTTGAGATCCACCTCAACAGATCCAGCCTTTTTGGCAAGTTCTCCCGTCAGGATATAGTCGTATCCAGTCTGCTTTTTAACCTCTTCTAAGATCTGCGATAGCTTACCTTGCCGATGTAGCGTAATAGACTGTCCGCTGGCCAAGCTAATTCCAGGAAAAAAAGATGGAACGATAAGGTACATTGCAAGTGCGCCCTTTCTGAGCATTCGCCCAACAGGGGGGCTTAATGGACTTTCAGTCCATAAATTAGGTAACTGTTCTTTCATAGTTAGTTAGGTATAATGAGATTAGGTACTTACGTCTATTCGACAATCAGCGTTTTCTCTCCTTGACTGCTCATGGTAACGCGAAATGTGATATTTGAAGTTTTTTTCAAGAGTTCCAAAACATCGGCAAGACTATTTTTACGCGAGACGCTACCGTAGAATGTGACATCGGGATAGCTCTTTTCATATTTTATATCCACATTGTACCAGCGCGAGACCTTATCGAGCACGCTCTTCAAGGATTCGTTCTCAAAGACAAAATCGCCATGGATCCAGTCGAGTTGAATTGTATTGTCGAAAGGTTCGACATCGACATCCTTTTTATTGCTATCCCAAATAGCCTGATATCCTGGCTTCAATTTGACGGTCCGATTCTCACGCTGATACTTTACCACAACACTGCCTTCCACAAGCGCTGTTTTGGTCAGCATTTCTCCAGCATAAGCCTGTATATTGAAAATAGTGCCCAATACCTCCACATCCTGCTCAACGGTATGGACGATAAATCGTTTCTTATGCCCATTTTCCATCAATTTAGATACATGAAAAAGCCCCTCTCCGATCAACTCTACCCGACGGATTTCCTGACTGGCCAAATCCTGTGAGAAACGTAACGTGGAACCCGCATTTAGGGTAACTTCTGTACCATCCGGCAATTTTAGGTTAATTGTACCACCTTTAGGCGTTTCGATCTGATTGATGACCGCTTGATTCAAATTGCTGTTAGCCGCCACATACTCCACCCGGCCATCCCGGTTTTTTATCACATTACAATTACCAACCCGTAACATCGTTCCTGGTTTCATTCGATCAAGATCGACTATTTGACCATCAGCAAGACGGATCAATGCCTGATCTCTTGCGGGCATTACTGTTTCTGCAGCTATCTGATGTTGGCCTTCGGCTTCGATCTTCCCATACCAATGGTATACAGCCAATCCAGCTAAAAAGAAAACCAATAAACTTGCAGCAATCCAATAATGAACTATACGACTTCTGATCGTTAACAAACTCCGGTGTGCAGCACCAATTCCAAGTTCCTCGTGGATGCTACCGAGCAATTTATCCCGAATATCTGCTTGATGATATTGTGGATTTTCCTGGAAAAACGCCTTATCTTCCGATTGTGCGTACCAATGGTCCAATTCATGCTGCTCTAAAGCATTTAGATTCCCTGAGAGAAACTTCTCAAAAAGCTCTTTTAATCGTTGATAGTTGTACATTTGGTTAGCCTGTTTATAGATAAGTCGTACGAAAGAGGCCAAGGTTCTATTCAAAAAGTATTTTTTTTGAATATTTCTTTTAAAAACCTGCAATTGACTGCTAAAAGAACTTAGACGATAGATGTATTGAGGAGATCGACGCTTATTTGGAGATAAAAATCGTGGCCAACAGACAAAATAGAAAGTCTGTTTTCATCTCTTTTCGTAAGATAAACAATGCTTTATGGATGTGTTTCTTGACAGTGCTTTCGGAGATATTCAATTGCTGCGCAATCTCTTGGTGAGACTGATGTTCAAAGCGGCTCAAATGGAATACTTCCTTACATTTTTCAGGCAAAGTATTGATTATACGAACCAACTTTTCATTTGTTTCCTTAATTTCTAATAAGGCGTCGGGAGAAGGGACATCTTGACTTGTAAAAGACTGCCAGGTATCCATTTTTTCCGTCTGACGCATCATCTTCCGGTAACGGTCAATGACTTTATATTTTAGGGCGGCAAGAAGATATCCTTCCAAAGTCGTACGCACTTGAACACTCTCCCTGTTTCGATATAGATCCACAAATAACTGTTGTACCAGCTCCTGCGCCTCATCAGCATCTCCCAGCTTACTATACGCTGCATCCAGTAATCTATTCCAATAGCGATGATAGAGACAATCGAATGCGTGTCGGCTATTATCTTTCATTGCCAACAATAAGTCTTGATCACTTTGTCCCTCTTTGTTTTTCACGGTATGTTTCTCTATTAAAAACAAATGAACATAATTTTATATAATACTCCAAATGCGAATACAATTTGGGCATATCTTTTAAAAAATATAGCACTAAAAAATAGAATTATTTACGTAGCGTACTGAGACTAATTCATGTTATCGCCACTGTAAGGGAAGAGTTCATATAAGCTAAGGGCCTAAAAATATGAAAAAGGGATATGCTCGTATCGGATAAGCAGTGATGGGCAGTTACGGAAATGCTACCGATGGACCGGGCTCACCGACGGTCCTGTGCTGCGATAAACAATATATAGAGGATATGCAGTGATGGTCAGTGGCGGAAGTGTTATGGCCATGGAAGTATCCAAACGAAAGAAGCCCTTGACTGTTTCCAGCAAGGGCTTCCGTGTAAAAAAAGGCACCGACCTACTCTCCCACCTGTTACGGCAATACCATCGGCTCTGGCGGGCTTGACTGCTCTGTTCGGAATGGGAAGAGGTAGACACCGCCGATATAGGCACCTAAAAATCTTTATTGGATGATCTATGACATTCATATCATGTGATTCATGCCAACTGACATATGTATTGAAAGAGGTTCGTTTCCTGTCTGTTTCAAAAATTAAAGAGGAAGACAACAGTGTCTGTCTGCTTGAGAAAGCTTCGGGCTATTAGTACCACTTGGCTTTGGTCTCTCAACCTTTACACCTATGGCCTATCAACGTAGTCATCTTCTACGACCCTATAAGGAAGTCTCATCTCGTGGCTAGTTTCGCACTTAGATGCTTTCAGCGCTTATCTATTCCAGACGTAGCTACCCTGCCGTACACCTGGCGGCATAACAGGTTCACCAGAGGTCTGTCCAACCCGGTCCTCTCGTACTAAGGTCAGATCCACTCAAACTTCCAACGCCCACAACAGATAGGGACCGAACTGTCTCGCGACGTTCTGAACCCAGCTCGCGTGCCACTTTAATGGGCGAACAGCCCAACCCTTGGGACCTTCTCCAGCCCCAGGATGTGACGAGCCGACATCGAGGTGCCAAACCTCCCCGTCGATATGAGCTCTTGGGGGAGATCAGCCTGTTATCCCCAGCGTACCTTTTATCCTTTGAGCGATGGCCCTTCCATACAGAACCACCGGATCACTATGTCCGTCTTTCGACCCTGTTCGACTTGTCGGTCTCACAGTCAAGCAAGCTTATGCCATTGCACTCCACGTACGGTTACCAAGCGTACTGAGCTTACCTTTGAAAGCCTCCGTTACCTTTTTGGAGGCGACCACCCCAGTCAAACTACCCACCAAACAATGTCCTCCCCATAAGGGAGTTAGAAACCGAATACAGAAAGGGCGGTATTTCAAGGTTGATTCCATGACTCCTGGCGAAGCCACTTCAACATCTCCCGCCTATCCTACACATCCTGTACCCAATCTCAATGTTAAGCTATAGTGAAGGTGCATGGGGTCTTTCCGTCCCGTTGCGGGTAATCGGCGTCTTCACCGATACCACAATTTCACCGAGCTCATGGCTGAGACAGCGCCCAGATCGTTACACCATTCGTGCAGGTCGGAACTTACCCGACAAGGAATTTCGCTACCTTAGGACCGTTATAGTTACGGCCGCCGTTTACTGGGGCTTCGATTCAATGCTTCTCTTGCGATGACATCCCCTCTTAACCTTCCAGCACCGGGCAGGTGTCAGGCCTTATACTTCATCTTGCGATTTTGCAAAGCCATATGTTTTTGTTAAACAGTCGCCTGGGCCTTTTCACTGCGGCTGCTCTTACGAGACAGCGCCCCTTCTCCCGAAGTTACAGGGCCATTTTGCCGAGTTCCTTAGCCATGACTCACTCGAGCACCTTAGGATTCTCTCCTCGACCACCTGTGTCGGTTTGCGGTACGGGTCTTCATAACCTGAAGCTTAGCGGGTTTTCTTGGAAGTCTGTTTACCTGCTCTATCAGCGCCACCGGAGCTTTGCTGTACTATTGGGTTTCAGCAGGGTCGGCGGATTTGCCTACCGTCCCTATACCTACGCCTTTCAACGAACTATTCCGTCAGTTCGCGGCAGTGTCACTACTCCGTCACCACATCGCAGTTATGAAGAGTACTGGAATATTAACCAGTTGTCCATCGGCTTGCCCCCTTCGGGTGCGCCTTAGGTCCCGACTGACCCTGATCCGATTAACGTTGATCAGGAAACCTTGGTCTTTCGGTGGGCGGGTTTCTCACCCGCCTTATCGTTACTTATGCCTACATTTGCTTTTCCATAACCTCCACAGTTCATTGCCAAACTGCTTCTCCGGCGATGGAATGCTCCCCTACCAGATGTACATCTTTCAGTACAAATCCATAGCTTCGGTACCGTTCTTGATGCCCGTTTATTATCCACGCCCGGCCGCTCGACTAGTGAGCTGTTACGCACTCTTTAAATGAATGGCTGCTTCCAAGCCAACATCCTAGCTGTCTGGGCAACCGGACCTCGTTAGTTCAACTTAGAACGAATTTGGGGACCTTAGCTGATGGTCTGGGTTCTTTCCCTCTCGGCCTTGGACCTTAGCACCCAAAGCCTCACTGCCGGCTATATTTGATAGCATTCGGAGTTCGTCTGGATTTGGTAGGATTTGACTCCCCCGCACCCAATCGGTAGCTCTACCTCTATCAAACTCTACGCCGACGCTGTTCCTAAAAACATTTCGGGGAGTACGAGCTATTTCCCAGTTTGATTGGCCTTTCACCCCTACCCTCAGGTCATCCGGAAACTTTTCAACGTTTATCGGTTCGGTCCTCCATTACATGTTACTGCAACTTCAACCTGCCCAAGGGTAGATCACAAGGTTTCGCGTCTACCTCATCTGACTATGCGCCCTATTAAGACTCGCTTTCGCTTCGGCTGCGTCCCTGAAGGACTTAACCTTGCCAGACAAGAGTAACTCGTAGGCTCATTATGCAAAAGGCACGCTGTCACAGGACCTGCCTGCTCCAACCGCTTGTAAGCACACGGTTTCAGGTTCTTTTCACTCCCCTGTTCGGGGTTCTTTTCACCTTTCCCTCACGGTACTGGTTCACTATCGGTCTCTCAGGAGTATTTAGCCTTACCAGATGGTGCTGGTGGATTCCCACAGGATTTCTCCGGTCCCGCGGTACTCAGGATACCACTATGTCAACATTCTTTACCTGTACGGGGCTCTCACCCTTGTCGCGCAGTTTCCCACCTGCTTCCAGTTCATAGCGCTGTACAATGTCGTGGTCCTACAACCCCGGTCATGCCGTAACATGACCGGTTTGGGCTCTTTCCCGTTCGCTCGCCACTACTTGGGAAATCATTGTTATTTTCTTCTCCTACGCCTACTTAGATGTTTCAGTTCAGCGCGTTCGCGTTTTATACGACTATTCTTCAAATAGTCAGGTTGCCCCATTCGGAAATCTCTGGATCAAGTCGCATTTGCCAATCCCCAAAGCTTATCGCAGCTTATCACGTCCTTCTTCGCCTCTGAGAGCCTAGGCATCCCCCGTGTGCCCTTATTTACTTTCTTCACCGGCATAGCCTTTTGCTACTATGCGGCTGCTTTTGATATATATACCCGTATGCTACGTAAAGATTCGTTCGGCATTCACCGAGGGTCTCCTCTCTACATCGAACACATACACGTATTGTCTCTATACTGTTGTCTTCTCTTGTAATTTTTTTTCTCTTTCAATATGTCAAAGAACTCTTTTTCCGGTATAGATGAAGTATATCGCTATATACTTCCCCGGAGATGTGGAGAATAACGGATTCGAACCGTTGACCCCCTGCGTGCAAGGCAGGTGCTCTAGCCAGCTGAGCTAATTCCCCAAACGTTTTCGTAGTCCCGAGCAGATTTGAACTGCTGACCCCTACATTATCAGTGTAGTGCTCTAACCAACTGAGCTACGGGACTAGCTTATCTTGTTCATCTCTTTCTCTCGGTCCTGCTCCCTTAGGGGCGGGCACTTTCTTCTGATGTTTTTTCTTCTGCAATCATATGTAACGCGACGAGCACCGATCTTCGATACTCTAGAAAGGAGGTATTCCAGCCGCACCTTCCGGTACGGCTACCTTGTTACGACTTAGCCCCAATTATCGGTTTTACCCTAACACGCTCCTTGCGGTAACATGCTTTAGGTACCCCCAACTTTCATGGCTTGACGGGCGGTGTGTACAAGGCCCGGGAACGTATTCACCGCGTCATTGCTGATACGCGATTACTAGCGAATCCAACTTCATGGGGTCGAGTTGCAGACCCCAATCCGAACTGTGAATGGCTTTTAGAGATTAGCATCATATTGCTATGTAGCTGCCCGCTGTACCATCCATTGTAGCACGTGTGTAGCCCCGGACGTAAGGGCCATGATGACTTGACGTCGTCCCCACCTTCCTCTCTGTTTGCACAGGCAGTCTGTTTAGAGTCCCCACCACTACATGCTGGCAACTAAACATAGGGGTTGCGCTCGTTGCGGGACTTAACCCAACACCTCACGGCACGAGCTGACGACAGCCATGCAGCACCTAGTTTCGTGTCCCGAAGGACGAGTGCGTCTCTGCACTCTTCACTAACTTTCAAGCCCGGGTAAGGTTCCTCGCGTATCATCGAATTAAACCACATGCTCCTCCGCTTGTGCGGGCCCCCGTCAATTCCTTTGAGTTTCACCCTTGCGGGCGTACTCCCCAGGTGGATAACTTAACGCTTTCGCTTGGACGCTGGCTGTCTATCGCCAACATCGAGTTATCATCGTTTAGGGCGTGGACTACCAGGGTATCTAATCCTGTTCGATCCCCACGCTTTCGTGCATCAGCGTCAATACCAGCTTAGTGAGCTGCCTTCGCAATCGGAGTTCTAAGACATATCTATGCATTTCACCGCTACTTGTCTTATTCCGCCCACTTCAAATGGATTCAAGCCCATCAGTATCAAAGGCACTGCGATGGTTGAGCCACCGTATTTCACCCCTGACTTAATAGGCCGCCTACGCACCCTTTAAACCCAATAAATCCGGATAACGCTCGGATCCTCCGTATTACCGCGGCTGCTGGCACGGAGTTAGCCGATCCTTATTCTTCCAGTACATTCAGCTAGATACACGTATCTAGGTTTATTCCTGGACAAAAGCAGTTTACAACCCATAGGGCAGTCATCCTGCACGCGGCATGGCTGGTTCAGGCTTCCGCCCATTGACCAATATTCCTTACTGCTGCCTCCCGTAGGAGTCTGGTCCGTGTCTCAGTACCAGTGTGGGGGATTCTCCTCTCAGAGCCCCTAGACATCGTCGCCTTGGTAAGCCGTTACCCTACCAACTAGCTAATGTCACGCGAGCCCATCTCTATCCTATAAATATTTAATCAACTGAACATGCGAACTGTTGATGTTATGCGGTGTTAATCTCTCTTTCGAGAGGCTATCCCCCTGATAGAGGTAGGTTGCTCACGCGTTACGCACCCGTGCGCCACTCTCACCATCTTCGAGCAAGCTCTCCGATGGATCCCGTCCGACTTGCATGTATTAGGCCTGCCGCTAGCGTTCATCCTGAGCCAGGATCAAACTCTCCATTGTAAAATGAAGTTTTTGATTCCAACTATTTATAATAATCAGAATTCTTTTTTATATCTCTGATCTTGGATCGAATTGAACGAATTACTTGAATTTGTTCATGACTTTCGTTTGTCTACTCGTCACGCTTACATGATTGTGTTTTCTTAAAGAACTCTGTCGCTTCAACTTCCGTATCCGCTTTATTCCGATGGGCATTGCGCCACTCTTTATCGTTTTGTTTTTCCCTTCGTTTCCGTTGGGACTGCAAAGGTAGAAATCTTTTCTGAACTTCCAAAAACTTTTTGAAGTTTTTTTTCTTTCCTCTTTTTTCGATTTCCGCGTTTAAAATAAACTGAACGGGATTTTAGATCCTGCCAGACTTCTCTTAAACCCTTCTTTTTTCATGGTTCCCTCTTTCGTGGTAACCGTCCCTCCCTTGCGGAGTGGTGCAAAGATAGGGAGTTTAGGAACAAACTTCCAAGCCTTTTGTTCTTATTTATTTCATTTTGTTCTTAACTGCCTGTAACGGTGCGAGATTCTTTTTGTAAAACAGGTGATCGGAGGGCTGGAATGGCTGATCCGGCCGCCAGATTGGGCCTTCGGAGAACCTCAGGTCATCCTATAGCGTATGGAGGCAGGCTTCGCACTGGATCCATTATCCTTTTCGTTCAATTTTTGTTAATAATTAGCAGGGGTATTACAGGGGAATAACAGGGGGTTAGCAGGGGGTTAGCAGGGGTACAACCCCTATTAACCCCCTGTTAAATCGGTGCTATACTGCTGTTAATTACAAATCAGGATACGATCAAAATAGATGCATTCCGGTCGCAGGGTCTAGTTAAGCCCTAACGAAGTCTATTTAAGGCCAACTCAGGATGGAATCAAGACCTAACCACCACCAAACCGTTTTTGAGCTACCGTCCTAGAAATAACAAAGAATAGCCGAAAGACGCTGGGTAATCAGATTCTCAAAGAATATGATCTCTTTTTGTTTTTACACAATCGATTGATTTCCTCAACACTATTTTTTATAATCAATTAATTACTTATTTTAACCTGACCAATAAACTTAAAGAAATATGAGGGCCATCATTCTCTTATTAGCCATGCTGTCGATTTTGAGCAAAATAGACGTTAAAGGCCAAAATCTTATTTATGCAAAAGATATTCCAACTGAAAAGCTTAGGATAATCCCCGAAACAACGCAAGGTGGCACAGTTTCCGAGCTGTTAACTGACCTTGAATATATTCCACTAAAAGGAACCAAGAATCAGCTCCTAAGCGAGGTCGTTGAAATGAACTGCAACGCAGATCGCATAGGAATATTAAATTCAAAAGGTGAATTTTACCTCTATGATATCCGCGGCAATCTGTTGAAAATTATAAATAGTGTAATCGGTCAAAAAGAAGAAAAAGAAAAATGGGCTATGCTCTTCCACAATATTCAATTTAATGAACATGGATTTGAGCTATCACATGCGTACATCAAGGCTCGCTATGACCTCAATGGAAATTTTATTGATACCATCAGTAACAGCAACAACAAGTGGGACTATGCGACACAAATCGCTACTAAAAAGTGGACATATTATTCCCCAGACTTAGGTGATCCCAAAATTAAAACAACCGACGCGCTAAAACTCGGAGACAGCGTTATTGTAAAATATGAAAAACTGGACTCCGTACTGATCTCTTATGGCATACATCAGCCTTTAAGTCCAAACATCAATAATAAAGCCTATGCAAGCTTTGATTATACAACCAAATTATTCGAACTGGATAGCAGCGGAGTTTCCAAAATCTACCAATTTGTCTTTCCATTAAAGAATACAGTCAACCTAGATGAACTCCGAAAAGTAAAAGATTATACAAATTACATGCATTATTACAATGCGCATCGCGAGGAAATCCGGACATTGGACAAAGTTGTTAATTATAAAAACTACCTCATCATGGAACTCAAAAAATCAGATAGTTTTTGGATTGCCCTAAATCCGACCAATAAAAACATAATCGGACTAACAAATATTCTCCCCGACAAAAGCAACGACTACCTCAAATTTATGAGCGAATATCTCCTAAGTAGCAATGGCGAATACCTCTTCTCGTTCCTTTCACCAAGTGACATCCGTATTGCCATCAGTAAATCAAAGGAAGAATTCCATCCCATCAGCGAACGGCTCAAAGCCCTGGAAAAATCCAACAACCCTGTGTTTGTCCTATTCAAACTTAAATAAGATCCATGACCAAAGCATCTTTTCAAACTTTACTACTGCTCGCCCTTTTTATACTATTAAACATATCCGGCTTTGCTCAAACCAAAATCGAAGGTATTGCAATTGATACAGCACATAACAATGTCCTACGGTCCGCTACCGTATCCGTTTATGAGAAAGGCAATAAATCCGTCGACAAGATTACACTGACCGATACCTATGGAAAATTTACAATTAACGATCTAGGCTTCAATAAAACCTACTTATTGGAGTTACGCTATCAGGGTTTTAAGAAAGCATTACGGGAATTTATCCTAAAGAAAGATGAATCCAAAAATTTTGGAAAAATCCACATGGATTTTGTGGAGAACGAACTCGAGGAAGTAGAAGTACTCCCTCCTGTTCGAATGAACGGAGATACCTTGGAATTTAACGCTGATGCTTTTAAACTGGACAGCAACGCCGTGGTAGAAGATCTATTGCGTAAACTCCCTGGCATTGTGGTGTGGGGAGACGGCAGTTTGACCTACAATGGAAAAGAGATTCCAAATATACTGGTCAATGGCAAGGAATTTTTTGGATCCAGTAAAGCGATCGTATTACAGAATCTCGCCAAAGATGCCGTCCAAAAGCTGCAGATCTACGATAAGCGTAATGAAAAGGAAAAGAAAGAAAACCCGCTTAATGTGGAACTTGAAATGAATGTGACATTAAAAAAGGGGAAGGAAAAAATGTACTTCGGAAGTCTATCTTACGGTAGGGGCACAAGTAAACGTTACCAACAACATGCGAACTTTAACTTGTCAACCGGTAAATCGCAATATACACTCGCCTATTCTGGGAATAACAGCAATAAATACCTGCAAAGCACGGATCATTTATTAAAAAATACCAGCTTCAAAGGCGTCGGTATCAACGCGGATTTTGATTCAGATTTTTTAAGTACAGGGATCAGCAATCAACATGTGCTTAGTGGTCGGTATCAGTATGATATTGTAGGAACCAACCAAGTCAATAGAAAACACCTATTGACAAGCAACGTGTTGAGCCGCTGGGACAATACAGTCAATAAAGACCATTCAACGACCTCTCTTCTTTCCGATGACAATGCTGTTAATAATCAGCGTACGAACGATAACGAAAGTCACAACAAAAGGAGAAACCTCGTAGCCGCCCTAAATTATACCAATACAGGCGGAAAAGTCAGCAATCGATTTACGAACCTAACAGCAGATGCCGATTTTGAGCACAGCTCCAACTTAGACAATTCGTTCATCCGCAACGAATACAATTACACCAACGAACATGCACAAAATACAGTTCAAAATAATGGTGAATACCGTAAAAATAGATTATCTTATAATACCAACATCGATCTATATGATGTCAATTCAAGTCCTTCGATGAGTGTGCGTACCAAGAACCGCAATTCATTTGGTGAGCTCCTGAGCTATAAATTGAAATGGAGCGGATCAGTCTCCGAAACACAACAATTCAATGAAATGCGGAGTGCCTATATGAACGCCGATAAACAGGAACTAAATAGACAAGATCATCGAACCTACGACAAATCACTCAAAGAATTTAGCCAAAATATTAACCTAAATGTTCGATATCTTGATTGGACCTTTGCAAATAATCTCAGTTTCTATCATACGACCACCAATGACAATGTTGTAAATTTAGTAGCAGACCAATCGCAGGTCAACCTGGATTTAACTCACCTGAGCAGGTTCAATCAGCTTCAATACGAGCCAAATCTTGAAAAATCCTTTCGTCTAAAAAGTCACTATCTACAAGGAAGAAGTAGCTCCTTTATGAGTCTGACATTAGGATCCGGGCTACGTTTCTATAAAGCAGAGAATCGCTCAACACTCGATTATCGCAACCTGGAACAAACTTTCACGACATTTTTGCCGCAGGTTCGCCTAAGTCGATATTATAGCAAAATCAGCCAATACAACATAAACAGCTCCTTAACTTTAAATTATGATGAAGAATATCCAAACCTAGACCAGCTTAGGCCCATTTATGATAACAGCAATGTCGCTTACCGCTTTTTTGGCGCAACACAACTTAAAAAAACACAGCGTGCTAAAGCAACCTTTATGACAAGCTTTAATGAACAACGTCAAAATGGCTATTCGGGCAACATAAGCCTGAGTTATACGCAGTATAGACAGGGACTGACAGACAGCATTTTATTTAAAGAAGGGCAGCAACAAAGATATCTTGTTCAGATTGCTACTCCAATGCCCTTATTAGCTGTTAATGGCTATTTAAATAAAAACTATCCCCTCAGCAAAACACAAGCATTGAATTTTCAATTCGATGTTAGCCTCAACTGGGGAAATAAAATTCAATTTATCGATGCCATAAAACAAGAAATGGGCACAAATAGCCAAAATATCAGCTTAAAAAGCTATTATACCATTCTGGATCGTTATCAAATTGGCTGGATCAACGGCTTGAACCGTTATGCGCGGCACAATAAACTATCTGAAAAAAACAATGACTATATATCCAATTATTGGACTTCGGGAGTAAGTATGAGCTATTCATTATCGAAACGCTGGCAGCTAAATAGTAACGGTACAAGTCGGTTATCGTCCGCTAACAATTACAAAGATCATGCGTTCATCTGGAACATGAATACAACATATCGTTTACTCCCGGGCAATAACCTAGAACTAAAATTATCCGCCTATGATTTACTCAAGGAGAATAAAGGATTGTATATCAATAATGGACTTACCGAATTTACACAGGGCTATCGCAATAATTTAACGCAATATTTTATGTTATCTTTAACGTATTTCCCTCGAAAATTTGGCTTCAAATAAAATGCAATCAGCATATAAAAAGCGCTATGAAGAAAAGCCAGTAATCTAAAATCTGAGCACAATGCGTCCTATTTTACTCACCATCATTGCTTTATTCGCAGCGTTATACTTAAACGCGCAAAACCAAAGCATTTCTATTCACACCGACAGGGATTATTATATTCCTGCCGACACGGTCTGGTTTAAAGCCTACCTACTCGAAGATGGAAGGCACCTGCTAACGGGGTCGCAGCAGTCATAATTTTTGAGCTGGCACCATCAGAAAAAGATCGAGATTTTGGTAAATATGTGGATGAACAGACCTATTGGGTTATATGCCTATCAAGCAGTTTACAAAATGCGACTATTCTAATGAAGCTGACAAGGAACTAATGCAAGAGGATAATCGAATGACACTCTATTGGGATCCATTTTTGTCAATAGACAGTACCGCAGCATCCAAGCAGATCAAATTTTCCAATAACAGTAAAGTGAAAGGATTCTGTATTACTATTCAAGGAGTAACCAGTACAAGTAAACTTATTTACTACTGTCGTCTCTTCGATAGTCCAGGAATTGAACGTCCAGAGAAATCGCAAAAATAATTGCCATTATCTAAGGACACCGTAGTGCTATCGACATGCTTATTAGATTAGTATTAATCCTTTTGTTACTCCATGAAAGGCTGCAAAAAATCCCCCAGAAAGCCGCTTGCTCGCTGGGGGATTTCAAAACCGGACATCTTCTCCTGGCATCTGGATTAAGCCGGGCTGTCTTTCCTTTGTTAAATTTAAAAACGGATTATTTAAGCACTATCGGGGCATATCCCGCTGCTCTAAATTCCGCCAAATGCGTTGATGTCGTACCAGCACGCATTGGCGCCGTCATGGTTATGCGGACATACCTGGCTTTGACCATCGATACATTATAATCCTGCCACGCAGCCGGAGTAATAGCCGAATTAAAATCGAGGTCTTTTCCGACCGTCTTCCAATTCGTTTTGTCCAATGACGTTTCAATATTGAATGTTTTAAAACCGCCCGTACTATTATTATGTCTCCGTATCATTCCAAACTGCGCAAAATTTTCCACTTTCCCAAAATCAACTATAAACCAATGCGGGTAGACTGGATTATTTGACGAAGACCAGGTCGAATGCCAATATGTTCCAATATCGCCATCAATCAACGAGCTCGCTTTTCCATTTGCGGCCCCTTCATTGGATTCGGTCGAAGATACCTCTGCAGACCAGTTCGACCTACTCAACAATGTGGGTGCCTTTACCTCAGCATTTTGCACGGGCGAGGTCAGACCGTCTGTCTCTATTGTAAAAGTAAACGCTGTAGGCTTACCCTCAAGGTCGAATAATAATCTTTTTTCAACATCTGTGCTGTTATCTATCCGTACCGTTTTCGCTTTGCCATTCAATTGGTAATTCACGATAATGGTAGCTGGATCTTTACCTGTATTTGTCCATTCAAGCCCTCCATTATTCCCGTCCATAAAGGCAATCATTGTTTTTAGTATTCCTTTATAAGCCAATATACCAGGCGCTTGCTTCCGCTCGTCCACAACTGCCACTTTCAATTCTTCATCCATAGATAAGATCTTGAAGGCGACTTCCTTGGTTTCGTCTGTCAGATTCGAGATAATGATTTCAGTCTCTTTATTCGAATCAAACGTTCGAACGATCTCTTTCCCTTCAAGTTCATAGCTAATTTTTGTTGCAATGGCCCGATCGGAAGTTTTTGGGAATGAAAACTTTATTCCACCCGGGACGGGTTCCAAAGTAAGCCCGGTCAGCTTATAGGCCGCTTCATAAGGCCCAGGTTTCAATGAACCTGTACTCAATTTTGACGCTGTTCCGTCCGAAGTGAAATATCGAACTGTAACCGTATAATCCTTATATTCTTTGAAACTGATCTTTGTCGGCTCATCAAATTTGTTCACCGTAATCACTTTCTCCTCAGCCCCCTCTGTATAACGAATCTCTGCTTTGGCTACACGATCTGACAAAACGGGCCAATAGAGTTCTAACTTCTGATTAAAGAAAGCCTGATAAGTCAAATTTGTCGGTCTTGCTGTCGGTCTCGTTTTGGTCTCCACTATCCCCTGTTCTACTTGCTGTGGAAACACCAATTCTTCTTCTTTACAACTCCCCATACTTAGCAAAAAAGCTCCTAAAATAGCATTAAATGCCCAGCTCATTTTAAAATTCCTTTTCATCGATAAATAAAGTTTATTCCATCAATATGATGGAGCTTAGTTGTGATTAGGGCTTACTTAAGAATAGTCTATAAAGTAAACCTTAATCACGGATGGTTTCATAATCTATTTTTTTTGCTCAGACAGCAGAAATTCAACCTCGTATTTACTTAAAAACACCTGTCCTTCCAATTTCCAGTCTTTTAAAGTCCGTACTTCCAACCAGTAAAATATTTGTGGGAAAAAGTCCGCTGCCTGAATAAATACGGCATTTTCACCCAAATCACAAGGCACCACTTCCGAAGTCATTCTCGATTGAAAAGCGCCACTAAGCCCCATTGCACTCTTGCCCGACACTTCGTTCTGAATCGAACCGCTTTCAGTAGGCGACATCTTCCAATAACCTTTTAAACTATTGGCAAACGAAGAGCTAGTCAATTCATCGGCAGAACATAAAGAATTGCGGATTTCATCTTGTGTAAATGCCTTATTAAATATCGACACATTCGACACATCAAAATCGACCAAGTCATAAGATATGTTAGGTCTATAACCGAAGATCAAAGGATCAGTCGTTTTGATATTGGCCACATTCATCCCTGATGTAGTTGTTTCCTGCGCTAGTGTACCATTATTATAGATCTTGATATTAACCTGATCATTGCCAATCGCTTTGATGACTGTAGTCATGGTATACCAGTCACCGTTAACTTTCGCTGTCTGACAGGTCGCCTCCTTCACCCCATCACTGATCTTTACCTGCAAATCATTTCCCCAGGTATAATACATCCATC
Organism: Sphingobacterium sp. UGAL515B_05; assembly: GCF_033097525.1. Classification (NCBI taxonomy): domain Bacteria; kingdom Pseudomonadati; phylum Bacteroidota; class Sphingobacteriia; order Sphingobacteriales; family Sphingobacteriaceae; genus Sphingobacterium; species Sphingobacterium sp. UGAL515B_05. The sequence goes on from NZ_CP109907.1 coordinate 1,563,577, forward strand.
CCGGCGTAGCGGTAGAAGTGTTTGAATCCTTGCCAAAAATACCCGAATACCAGTAGTTATAGGTATTTGGTTGATAAGTCGATGAAATAATTGTATTGTTCAAATTAAATCTGAAGCGGGCAGAAATTGTCAATTCCTTTGTCGTAGCCAAATCATAATCACTTGAATTCCCAATATCTCCACTGACTGCTCTTACCCCTAAAGGCTTGTTTCCAGTACCGTCGTATCCCCACATCCGAACATAGCTCATTGGTTTCCCCGTCAGTTCGGCACTTTTAAAGTTTTTATTCTGAAATATAGCAAAGGTATTCCGTTCCTGCAGCGTGTTACCACCGTAAGAACTTCCAATACCACCATGATTTGATGTTACGATAATCAACCAGTCTTCATTTTGATAATTTTTGCGTGCAGCTAATCCTTTCGTTATTTCGCCGATATACCCGTCAACTTTCTTTAAGGCATCCGCATAATCACTGTTACTCACTGTAAAACCACCTTTTTTTCCCGCATCCAATAAAGATGTAAACTGTACGATCATAAAATCCGTATTTTTGGTATTAAACAGGTCTAATACCTTTGTCTTTACATCTTCGTCGGTCGCTCCATTATAGGTTTCATTCGCGCTAACGAGCAACTTGTCATTCAATGTGACTGACCGTGATACGACCGTTGTTTTCAACGAAGGTGCTACTGTTGAGATACGATACAACATGGACGGATAACCCGCCACATTCTTATGCGGGTCATCTTCATCCGGTTTCGGGATATAAGAATCATCATTAATTTGGTGATTGGAATAGGTAACGCCACTCATCATAGTCATCCAAGCAGATGCATCACCGGTATTCTCGTCAGCTAGTGCGTTAAAGGTGTACTTACTTGTCTTGATCAGCTCGGCCATATTGGCTGGCACACTCTTTTTTAATTCCTGCCCGACCAGCCCGTCCACAGAGATAAACAGCACTTTTCGTTTAACTGGTTGTTGCAGATTCTGCTCATAGTCTTCATACACCGCCGGCGGGTTAGCATATTTTGTACAGCCAACCAATAACGACACCGCACCTACGACAAGAACTAAGGTTTTCTTTATATTGAATAATCTTTTCATAACTTAAGTTTATATATCGTAAAACACCCCTAATTCGGCAATTGCAACATGTTCTGCTCCACCAGTATTTGGATCCGGGAACACAAATTTCACATACTGAGCCTCCACTAAATTCGGGAAAGTAAACTCTTTCATGGCTGAATTCTGAGCCGCTGTCTGTGAAGTGCTTGCCAAAGCAAATGCGCCCAAATCGGTCCAATTTTTATTATCCTTACTAATCAGGACTTTCACTTTGGTCGCGAAAGTGGAATTATTCCTATTCTTGAAATAGAAACCCTTAAAGGTATTCATCTCCTTCATGTTCATTGTCAATTCTACAGGTAAAGTAGTTGGGATAGAACAGCCAGACCAGCAAGTATGCCAATAGGTATTTGGATCGCCATCAGTCATTGCGCTAAACTTACCAGTACTCTCATTTGTTGCTGTAGCAACATTTGCTGTAAATTCAAACAAACCACTTGGCAAGAAATAGCGTGGTTGCAATACACCGTCACCGCCCGTAAACGTCAAAGGATTGTATTCCCAGATGGACCGATCCATAGGAGGATACTTTTCTCGCATCTCGCGTTTGGCAGAGCTACTTACCGGAATCCCCCAAGCAATAAAGAATCGATTAAAATCTTTCCCTGTAAAGTTACATAGCTGCCGATAGAAGTAATCCCGTTTTCCTTGGTCCAAAGAACTTGTGAAGTTTTCGTTTCGCGCTTTGCTATAGATATAAGGGAAAAAATCCCAACCTGACTCTCCATTTTTACCCTTTGTCTTATCAAAGATTTGGAGAAAAGGTGTTAACCGAGCGAAAGGATCATCAGCGTCAATTCCCAATTCTTTAGGAAAGTTGGAAAAGTTCTTCGCAGAGGTTAGTGCGGCAAATTTTAATGCAGCAGGAATTGATGTTTTTAATGCCGGGTGAAAATCAATTCTTGAAGTCACACCGCGATTGCGCGCTGCGTTAAAAATGAACAGGTTATTTGTCGTCTCGCCCAAATCCGACCAACTCCAGGCCCATGTTGCTTGATAATTATGCCCCACCTCATGGTATGAACCCCATGACGTTCCTTTTCTAATCGTGTTGGGATTTGTCAGTTCATCCAACCAATATTCATCTTCTTGCATCACCCATGGGCTACCGCTATGCGCATAGCCTAAGGATGGATGAATATCCATCACACCTCTTTCCCAAAATTCTGGATAGCGATTGATAGGATCCGAAGCATCTGCGGACAGCCCCATCCAATTGTAATAATCTTTGACATAGGTCTCGTCCCAAAGCCGTAGCGCTTCATCCACTTGATCCATTTTTCCAGACTGGATAAATTTAACGACGAGTGAACGTGGGACAGAAAAAGCGACTCGTTGACCTATAAGGTCCATCCAAGGAACATCCTGCGACAGCACTTGTTTCTTCCAATCGGCCACAACAGATTTACCCAGAATAAAGTCTGTGGATTTGACAGCTCCGGCTACTTTAATGTTAACAGGTGTCGTGCTTGCTTTCTGATTAATAATCCATATCGTTCCACCATAGAGGTTCTTGATGTAATTTGTTCCCGGGAATAATTCCTTTCTGGTGTACAGGATAGGGTCTCTCCGTGGAGCATCCTTACCCGTGATGTTATCTGTATGTACTCCCACCTGTACGGTCATGCCAATAGCGCCTTCAGGCACAGTGATTCGAATCACTTCGCCCGCAGGAGCATATAGTCCAGTTGTATAAATTGGCGCCGGTGTTACACTAACTTTATATTCATAGGAGGTCACATATTTTCTATTCATCAACATAGAAATTGTGGTATCCTTAACACGAGTAACATTTTCTCCTACCAAGCCCGGATATATACGCGCTCTATGGTATAAGCTCTTATCCGCTTTACCCATTGTTGTATCTGTCGATAATGGTGTTTCTGTAGAATCTCCAGATTGATAACCATCTGGAAACTCAATACCATATTTACTGCAGGACGAGGCAAAGGCCATCAACCCAACAAATAATCCAAAAACTAAATATCTCTTTCTCATTAGGTCAAAATTTGATTATTTTCTAATCTGTGTATAGTTAGGCGTCCAGCTCTTGCCGTCCAGGTTCCATGACGATTCTACCGACACCCCCAACCATTGGTAAATCATAAAAGGAACATCTACGGCATTCGGCACCAGACGATAAAATGATTCCTCAATAGGTGGTTGAAAAAATGGAACCAATTCATTGAAACTTGTCCAAGCTACAGGACCTGTCAATTTAAAATTGCCGGCTCCTTTACCCGTTTTCTCGGTAAGAACTGTTGTATTAACATCCCCATATCCCGGCCAATAACCTTGTAAATTGCTCCAAAACGGATAAGATTCATCAATATGAGTTACTCCACCATATCTCTTTACCTCTTCTGCTGAAAAGGCCCTATTATATATTTGTACGTTACAAATAGAAATATTACAATCGGTATTCCCATTACCGGGGTTATATCCCAATGTCAGCGGACTTGAATTATCTAAATTGTTCCCATTAGCGCCTACTTGAGAAGACTTACCAGAAACAGTAGCATTGGTTCCATCAGTGTAAACATAAACAGAATCCTGGCTTCCGCTTCGCTTTATGACAGCAGTCAATGCATGCCACTCGCCATCATTGATCGTAGGACCAAAGGCCTGTCCTGCAATTGAACTGTTAAAACCCCAATAATTTCCCTCCAAAAAGAAGTTCCAGCCAGCACCAGTAAAACCTTCTACGCGTTTAGCAAAAAATATGGGATAATTATAACTAGCATTCGCAACGTTATGTTTCAAAAAGAGGGTCATCGTCCAGTCGCTACCTGTACCCATATTGAATTTATTTACATCAGCTAGTTTACCAATGACCTGATTATTGCTCGCATAGGTATAACGCGTTGCGTTTGCTACAAAAGGAATATCTTTTGAGTTCGGTCTAGGTACAATTTTCCGCGCAAACTTTGGCGAGTAGAACAACGTATAGGTATCCCTCTTACTATCACCATAGGGTGTAAAATCTGTAATGGGATCTGTTGATACAGCTCCTCGGCCCGAGGTAACAATCACAACCCAATTCTCTGTATTAAAGCTTGCCCGTTTTTTGATCGTTTCCCATAAGGATTGAACTTGTTTGTCCAAGACATTAATTGCAGCCACATATTTTGTATCTGCAGCCGAATAGGCAGAAGATTTTCCAGCCTTATCCACCTCGGTCAAATGGATAACATTGAGATCCGATTCAGTAGTTGACAGCGACGTTGAGGCTGCATTTACGACAGCAACATCATTACTTTCTACCTTGACTTCAGCATCTTTACCCAACGAAGAACCATATTTTGCATCGGATGTGAAAAGACTCGATTTACGGCTAACTGCATTTTGCTTCAATTTCGTGAAAATCGTCGGGTACTTATTCAAGTCGATCGGACTTAAATCCGAGCCTACCACCTTATTTTTAGCGCTATTGACCCCCGTAAGTAAAGAGGCTGCAACAGACTGATTGGTCACTTCGAAATCTGTTGTTGGATCAGCCAAACTACCATAGGTAACCAAACCATTACGTGTCATCAAGTCGATATTTGTTGGAGCAATATCCTGCATTGCTGGGCCTGAAAGCCCATCAACAATCACCAATAGTACCTTATCACGACTTTCAGGACTATCCTTTGCTTCATTGAAATTTTGCAGCAAATTGGGGAAATCCTTATTACACGCTCCGAATACCATTAAGGTCCCGAGAGCTAAGGAAATATATTTAAAAGTTTTAAAATACTTAATCATAACCAGTTTCATTTATTGGATTAATTCTTGATTTCCAAACGGAAGAAGTTTCCGTATGTTTTTGATCCAAATTGGATAATGCTCCCTCCTATCAATAATGCAGGTTCACCTAAAGAAGATTTGGTTTCAATAACTTTAGAGACAGAACCTGTAAAAGGTCCCAACGAATTATACTTCTGTAATAATTCACCATTTTTTTCCAGAATAACCAGGTTTGCTCTCGGAACACCAGCATAACTTTCTTGTGTTCCGTCTAGAACCACTTGTCCATTATTCAGGATTTGGGCATAGTTGACTATACCAGCACCTATATCTCGTAGTATAAAACTCTCATCGACTGTACCATCTATATTCATTAGTGCAACGTTGTTGATTTTCCCAGAAGCACCAACACCTGAAAATATCCCCGAAACAGCTAACTTTTTCAAGGTGCTATTATAACTTAGTCCGAATAATCTGGTTATATTTCCTTTTAAAGTAAAGCTTTCATCCACCGAACCATCGGCTTTAATACAAGCTATACCATTCGCTGCTTTACCATTATAAGTTGTAAATGCGCCGACAATGACCACGCGTTCATTGTCTATCATAACTGCATCCATAATTTGCCCATTGGCACCGGCATTATTCAATGCAAACGTCGAGTCCAGAGAACCATCTTCTTTCATCCGAATGACGTTTCTGGCAGAGGAAATAATATATTTTCGGGTATCTCGCGAAGAATAATTATAATCAATCTTATAATGTGTACTGAAATTCCCAACAGCTATAACTTTATTGTTTGCCGTGGTAAAAGCCCGCAAAATGGTTGTATTCACCCCGCCGTTAAAAGCTGATACGGTATCCAATGAATTTTTCGGGTCGCTGCCCGGATTAATCACCTCCACGATCATTGAATCGATGGCACCATCATTATTAACACGGACAATATTATTAACGATTCGCTTCGCAAAAGTTCCCAATGCCCCCGCAAAGATAAACTTACCATCATTTGTTTTTGCGATAGACCTGACATAACCGCCACCAAAGGTACCCCTACCAAAATTCATGTTACCACTTGTCTTACCATTGGCATCGATAAAATGTACTCCGTTGCGGTAGACTTTCTTATCCACTGCTTCATTTTCGAAGTTGTAGAATGCCCCTGCTACGATAAAGCCGCCCGCATTAGGTAAAATATCATACACAGCACCTTTAAACCCATTCACCATTCCATAGTTTTCGTCAACTGCTGTATTCCCTTCAATCTCTAAACGTGGACCGTAAAAAACCTCATCGCCAACAACGATTTTGGCATCCCCAGAGGATATCTGTTCTGGCAATTTAATCGTTACCAAGGAGTCCTTCGCAGAAATAATTTCTACGGCTGTATTATTGACAAAAAACCCAATTTTATCTAATTTTCCTTTTAATCCTTTTACATAAAAATCCACCAATTCGCCTGGCTTGGCAGAACCTGGATCTGGATAATTGATATAAAACCCTATTCCCAAGGGTTCTTTACCCCCAGCATAAGGATCTGCCCCGGTTAGAATATCCTTACTACATGCCGCTAATGCGAGTATAGTTACTGCCAGGGCGCTTATTTTGGTTATTAAATTTCTTTTCATACTCATATCAAATTTTACTTAGGCAGCACTCCTAGCAAATATGCCTCGGTTACAAAATCAATACTCTGAAATCCAAATGAATGTTTTGAAAATTTGAGCACATGCAAGACTCCATTAGTGGGTTGAATATCAGAAGTTGCTACAGGAGCCGTAATATAAGGCACAAAATAATCTTTAAACTCTTCAGGTACACTGATAGAATATGGATAATTTAAATAGAGCTGACGATAACCAGCATATTTAATAATCTGATCCCCACCAGAGTTATCATTTTTGGTAATAACATCGTTGTAAAGTACACCAATATTCATATCCGCACCAGCAATATTTTTATAAACACCGCCAGGAAAGGCCGCTAAATTTAACGTGTCAATCTGGCGATAATCTTTGGCGACATTCTTACCTTTAAAAATATATCTGGAAAGGTATTTCCTCCAGACTTCAGGTCTGATCTGCTCCAATTTTGTAATGGAATCTTGCCCAGAACGAAACAGCTGTTGGTTTAGCATCCACACGGACTTTAAAATACATGGATCGGGAGGGGCAAAAAAGGTCACTTCCTCATTTTTAAGCACATCATCCAACTTGGCAACTTTAAGTGCTACCATTAATGTATCAAACAAGTCTGGTCTAGATTCCAGATAGTTCCAGATCGTTCCGTTAAACTTCGCTTCGTGGACTCCTGTATCGATATAATCCTCTTTTTTACATGCTCCAAACAGTGAAATTACCATTAGCAGCAAGAAACTATATTTCCAAATTTTATTCATGGTCTATTCTTTTAATTCCAATAATTGTTTAATCGCATGTATGGATTGTTCGTTAATGCAGACCTATCAATAGGCCAAGTCCATCCGCCGTCGTTAAAAGCCGCAACGGACATTGGTGCAGTGGTATACTCAAAATTGATCACTTTTTTTGTACGTACTAAATCATAATAAAAATTCCCCTCTCCCAATAATTCTCTCACACGTTCCCACCAAATAGCATCTTTTAAGTCATCGCCACTATCGCGTACCGGTGCCGCTTTAGCACGATTACGAATAACATTGACAACAGTTCTTGCTTCTTCATCCTTACCCAATTCAGCCAATGCCTCCGCTCTTAACAAGATAGGATCTGCATATCGAAAGACCATCTGATTATCATCGGGATTATTATCTTCGCCTTCTTCCATAAATACATTGGAGAATTTGAGACATTGGAAATCGCCATTTGTCGAATAGATATCTTTATCAAACCAGTATACTTTACGTTGGTCATCTTCTGCTGGTGGATACATTTTTTCCATAAACTTCGGATCGTAATAGATATATGACTTTGTTGTCACTTTGTTGGGCGCATGTAACACATAATCTGAATAGGATGCAGATAAGTGAAAGCTTTCCCCATAATTGAAGTTTTGAACAATTTCAAACAAACCCTCCTTGGTCCTACCTTTAAAAATCTCTTTGGTCCTGCTTAAATCCAATAACGCATATGCTCCTCCATTTTCTTCCATCAGCTCTTTCCCCATATCTGCAACTTTTTGATATAGTACCGTTTTATCTTCCGATCCTAAACCGGCTATCCACATATTAATATGCATATTCAGTGCGAGTGCCGCACCACGCATTGCTTTAACAGCGACGACAGAAGGATCATCATAAGTCCATGGTAAATCCTTATAAGTAGCATCCAAATCAACAGATAGATTTTTCAATACCGTAAACATATTTGTCCGTGGCAATGGATTGGTATTTATATCCGTATAATAAGGTACGTCGCCATACAGACGTACCATAAAAAAATACGCTAATGAACGCAAAAAGACAGCTTCAGCTTTATATGATTTTTTCTGTTGCTCACTAAGGAACGGCATATCTTTATTTTCTAATTGATAAATAACGATATTCGAATTTTGCACCATTTTATAGAAATTGTTCCATTGGGTGATTCTAGGAAATCTGAAATAGGCGAAATTATTGTCCACATCCTCGCTAGTTCTAGACATTATAGCACTCAAATTATTCTGTCTCAATAACGAAATATATTCTCTTCCAGCCCCTGACGTCGCACTCGTCCGATTTGTAGGCGCACAACGCAAATCACCGGATGCAGGAAAGAAAATGTTTGTCATTGTCGCCTCTCTAAAAGTGGAATAAATCCCACCCATATATTGGTCAACGTCTGCTTGTCTAGTCCAATAGTTATTTCCTGTTAATTTATCAATTTGGGTAATATTTAGGAAGTCCTTTCCGCAGGAGCCAAAACCTAAAGTTGCTCCCAGTATAAATAGATATAAAAATTTCTTCTTCATGTTATTTTGCGCTTAGAATTGTACACTTATTCCCATTGAATAGGTCCTTTTGCTCGGATATCCATTCGAGCCATCACGTCCCACACCTGTTACCAATTCGGGATCTGGCCCAGAATACCGGCTAAACGTGTACACGTTGTTTGCCGTAAAATTCAATCGGGCCGATGAAACCCCAAAACGACGAGCCCATCTTCTGTCAAAATTATAGCCTACTGTTATTGAGTTAATTTTTAAATAAGATCCATCCTCCAAAAACATGGTAGAATTGTAACGATAAGGATTATATAATGTCAAACGCGTAAAGTCTGAAACATTTGGATAATCTGCATTATCGCCTAACTGACGCCAAACATTATAAGCTTCAAGCGGTACATAAGCACCTGGTGCTCCTTTTCCGTAGTTTTGACCAGTGGGATCTGAATAGTTGCGGAATCGATCAGTTAAAGCTGTATTTAGAATATCGCGATCTAGCGTATAGGATAATTGTGTACGTAAAGACCAGTTTTTGTATTGCGTAAATAGATACAAACCTCCTGTAATGGCCGGTTGCGAGTTACCTACATATACTAAGTCATTTTCATCAAGGATATAATCCCCGTTTAGATCTGTAAAAATAGGATCCCCCGCGCGAAAGAATTTGCCGTCATTCATTTCTCCGCCTGCTCTATAACGTAAACCTGTTAATGGATTCACAGGCACCTGATCATCAGAAGTGTATACCCCTTTATAATCGTATAATACAAAACTAAATGCATTCCGCCCAAGACGATAAAACTGTGGTAAATCGTAGCCAGAGCCGTCAGGTTGTACTAACTGACGTGCACCATCAGGTAGTGCAGTTACATAATCCCTATTTATTGCAAATGTTGCGCTCCCATTGAATTTCCAGTCCTCATTTGCTAATGAAGGACGGAACTGGATACTCAATTCATGCCCTCTATTCACCATAGCCGATTCATTTGTTAATACATTTGAAAATGCGTTATGGTTGGCAATAGCTTTTTTACGCAAGATCTTATCTGATTGTTTGTAATAAGTTTCGTAGGTAATATAAATGGCACTATTGAAAAAGCCCAATTCCGTTGCTACAGACCATTGTGTTGTCGTCTGAGGAACCAGATTCGTATTGGGAGCATTCTCCAAGTCCAATGAGGTCGTTGGTCTATTATTATAACGGCCGTCGTCAATTTTATACCAGCCATAAAGATCAGATAATGATCCGGTTGGAGAAATCGTACGTCCTACCGATCCTCTGATAAAGCCCGTATCCCACCATTCTAATCCTTGCATAAAGTTCTCCTTCTTAAAGTTCCAACGTAAACCTGCCGAAGGATTCTGTGTCCAGGGTGAGCTTCCCCCTGTCACCGAAGTACCATCAATACGATAACTCAAGTCAACAACATACTTAGAATCATAATTGTAGGTAAAATTTCCGGCGTAAGCAATCGACCTAAAATTATTCAGGGAATTCAACAACCCACCTAATGTATTCCGCGTATTATAGCTAATTCCTGTATTAAATTGATCGTTTGCAGTACCACGAATTCTGGACAAATCTTCTGAAGAAGAAGATATCCACATCTCGGTAAATCCATAAAGATTAAATAAGTGTTTTTCTTTAATTGCTTTAGTATATCCAAGTGAATTTCGATTATATACTTTACTATTGTTACCATAATAACTATACACTTCCGAAGAATTTCCCAAAAGTACCTCAGGTGTATAACGATCTTTTGTCGATGTCATATAGGTATAGTTGAAAGTCGAACTCGCCCTTAGCCCCTGAAAAGGTTCATATTGTAATTCGATCTGACCAGTATAATTTCCTGTTTTATTTTGATCATCAACCCCCAAAGCAGACAGCGCAGACATACTGCCAGAAAATAGTGAAGGTGAGGGATAGAGCGACGTTGTATTGACAGACTTACCTACCCCCGTCTGCATCATTGCATTTCCCGAACCCATTTTATTTTGGGCGACCTGCACATTGACATTTGCTCGCATCAAAAATTTATCACTTGGTTGATATGTCATGTTGGATGAGGTGGTATATTTTTTCAGGCCTGTATTGGCGATAATACCATTTTCATCATAATAGTTGATATTCGTTTTATAGTTGAAGATCGTTTCTCCCCCCGAAATATTCAAGTTATGTGTTTGATTGTAGGTATTTCGATAGAAATAGGATTGCCAGTCGGTTGAATTATTATAATAGGGATTTAACGAATCGGCCAATATTGGAGAGTCATTGATACGCCGCAAGGCTGCCGCCAATGTCGTATCATTCATCAAAATTTGTTCAATACGTATCATTCGTTCATCTCTACCGCCGATAACACGACGCAATTTAGGTACAGCTGACAGGAAGAATTGACCTTGATATTGTACAATTGGCACTTTTGACTTACCACGTTTTGTTTCAACAACAATTACACCATAGGCACCCCGAGAACCATATTGTGAAGTTGCTTGCGCATCTTTCATAACAGTTATATTTTCAATATCTTCAGGTGGGATCATTGCGATCGGAGACATGCCCGGTCCGGCTGTTTCAAAGCCATATTCGTATCCCGCATTGTCGTCAATTGGTACCCCATCGATCACAAATAAGGGGGAAGTCGGTGTTACAAAGGCATTATCTCCACTTCCCGAAACGTTAAAATTGGACATACCACGAACCGCCATCGTCCCACGCATCCCCGGACTACCTGTATTATTTTGAATATTCAGTCCGGCGACCTTACCTTGTAACAGATCGACAAAGTTACCGGCAGGAATATCCTGAATTTCCTTTCCAGAAATAGTAACTACTGAGCCTGTCAATGTCTCTCTTTTACGTTGTTGGTATCCAACTACGACAGTTTCTTGAAGCTCCTGCGCTTCCATCTCAAGCGTGACATTATATTCGGTTTTCCCTGCAACAATCGTAAACTTTTCCGTACGATATCCTTGATAGGAAAATACCATTACCCCAGTATTCGGGGCGGAAATTACAAATCGTCCATCATCCCCGGTTTTCCCTAAATCTCTTTTAGGATTTTCCAAACGAATAGACACGCCACCAAGGGCCTTCTTATCGTTTCCTTTCACTACCCCTTTGATCATGGTTTGGGCCCAAGCCTCCCCAACAAACAAGGTGCAAATGAACGTAAATATTATGCAGAATTGTTTCATAATTTTTAAGCTAATTAGTTGGTCCATCATCATTCAAATCTTGGCGTTTCATACATAAATCGAAATTGTATCTCCCAATCCCCTTCTTCATAAATCGCAAATGGCATCTGTATACCACAATCTTCAAGAAAGCCAAATTGTCCTTTCCTTCTAAATTTGAAGTTCATTACAGCAGCCCCACCATCTTCAGAAGTAAAATCAGTTTTAATTGGAGCTAGTGGAATTGGATAAGCCACATCGTAAATAACTTTACCATTTTCGAATCTGTGATTAAAACCATGAACTAATTTGTCCCATTCCGTTGCGGCAAACTTTTTCACATCAATCGGACGATTCAGGGAGTCTAAAAAACTTATTGTCAATGTCCGGCTTCCAGTCCCTTTACGCTCAAGCTTGTTAAAATAAACGTTGATTTCGGAAGGGAAAACAAGTAGATTGGTCCGCTCACCAAATAAATTGGTCGTTGAAGCGGGATGCGTATAAGGTAATGGTGACAAACCTGTCACTGGATCCATAATACTGGGTTCAAATGCACGTTCGCGATAAGGTTTCAATTTGAAATCCCGCAAATATCTACGCCCTCCTGTATTACTAATCTCGATATCAAACACATACCCAGAGTCTGGTTGGGCCTTAACAAAATTTGAGTTTACAGATTGTCCCCAAAAATTAATATTCCCAGATTTTTCAAGTATTTCTAATATGGGCCGATATTCTATTTTACGTTTGCTTTCTATCTCATCAATTGATTTTTCATAGCCGCTATACGCCTTTGTCCAGATTTTAACAGGGAACTTATCATCGAAAAGTGTTGCGGGTTGCCCGTCAATGTCACGAACATTGACAATTTTGAAGGAAAGTGGCTGTGAGGTATTCTGCCCAATATTGACAATATTGTTATAAAAAGTATTTCTTCCCAACAATGGTGTAAACTCATTTGTATTGTATACAACATCACTTCCTAAAGAATCTTGGTCATCCGGGATATATTTCTTGCAAGACACTAACATGAAAAGTCCCATTCCGAGCATCAATAGCTGTTTGGCAGATTTTAATATTTTCATTTCCATGTTATTTGTTTAATAGTTTTGCTAGTTTACTAAATCCGAAATTATGACTTGGAGCGAGGACGTGTAGCATACCATTATGTGTGCGTATATTCACCACCGATGTTGCACTCTCCTGCCAATAACGCTGAAAAATAGACTTATTCATATCGCTCAATATAATTTGTTGTTGGCCTCCACCAATTATTCCAGAAGCCGATGTTACTTTATATTTTAGTGTCATATCGTAGTTATCAAGCGCTTTGATCACCTTACCTTCTACAAAATCATGCAAATAGGGAGTATCGTATATCCCGTCAAATGCATAATGGTAGGTTAAAGAATCGAGAACCAATTGCGGGATATCCTCAAGATAAAGTGGGGGTCTGTTCCCCGCTTTTCGTACACCATTCATTGCATCTAAAGCATTTGTAAAACTGTTGTTCGTCATAGCAAAAAAGGTAATTTTTGCATTAGGATCTTTTAGTTTAGCACGTACCGATGGAACGCGTTCCAATACCAAGAGTAAAGAGTCATAGGTACTACCTTGTGATTCCAAAAAATCCAATGAAGTCCCATCAAATTCGGTATACTTGACTTGAAAATCTTCGTAATAGGTATTCCCTTTTTTACAACTTGTGATGCCCAACAGCAATACGATTAGCGATAAGCCTAAAAAAATATGTTTGTTTTTCATGATTATCTATTCTATTATTTCCAATAAGAGTTTTGCACCAATTTGGAGTTTCTCTCAAGTACATCTGAAGAGATCGGCCAATAGATTCCACCTTTTTGAATCAAATCATTCATGACGGGATTATTTTTCTTAATCTTTGCCAGGCGAATTTGATCATACCATCTCCACCCCTCACCCATTAATTCTCTTCTTCGTTCCAAGAAAATTTCTTCCAATAAATCTTTTGGCGAGTTACTGATATATGGTTTTAAACCACGGCGTTCTTTGATGACATTGAGGTATTTGATCGCGTCATCACGCTGATTGAGAACGGCTTTCGCCTCCGCTTGCAACAAATAAATTTCTTCTAAACGGGTAAAAACCAGATTGGAGCCGAAAATGGAGAAGTCAGAATCCCCAGCACCATTACGGATGACCTTGATTTTACTAAAAATTGGAATATCGCCGTTGTAATTGGTAAAGTAGTTGGTCCGAACCAATCCCGATATAGAATCGATACCAAAACGCGTATCATTGACGTCATCAAACAATTTATTAATGGTGTCTCGACTAACATAGATATCCGGTTTAGCTTTAGTAACAATTGGATACCCCAAAGTCAATGATTCAATATGCCCTGTATTGGTTGCCTCTCCAAATTCATAGGAGGAGCGAATTGCTAATATCTGTGCCCGTGTACTAGGGCCAAATAATCCATCTGTTGGATTCACCAATGCGGGAGTTGTCAATAGCTCAAGACTTGCCTGCGAATAATTATCAATGACAAATCTTGAATATACCTCTGCATTAATGTACTTTCCTTGCCAAGCAGCCACGTGAGCTAACAGAGAATAGGCCGTAATTTTATTAACCAATACGCCAACCCAGGTGCCATATAAGGCTCCATAATAACTCTGTGTCCCAACAGCATACCGATAAGGTAGATCTTGCGCTGCGGCTAATAATTCTGATTCTGCGAAGGACAAAACAGTCGCTTCCGAAGAACGTGCTAATTCAACAAAAGAGCCATTGTCATAGGAGTCTTTTAGCAAAGGAACATCTCCCCAGATACGAACCATATAGAAATACATAAGTGCACGAATCGTACGTGCCTGTGCTACATCGTACTTCATATCCCGTTCTGTATAGCGTTTATCTTTCTCCATGACTTCTGGTGCACGTTCAATAAAGAGCGAAGCCGCATTAATGACGGCATAAAATCTACGCCAATCTGTAAGGTCTTTCAACAACGGATATGCGGATTTTAATTTATTCTCCCTTACCGCACGGAGGTCGGCCCGTGAATAAGAAGTAAAATCGCCATAGCGTATTTCCCCATACACCCAATGTCCATAGTTATCAGCCGTAGCTGACCGCATTAAACCATAGATGCCCATCAAATGCGCACGGGTATCGGATATGGATTGCCATTCCAATTTCTCTGAGCCCAGATTTGATGCAACAATATCCAATTTCTTATTACATGAACTCGTAAAAACAGTAATGCCAAGTGACATCACCAGAATTACCGCCCATCGATTATATCTTTTCATAGTTTTTTCTATATTAAATAATTACAGATCTAACTTAATACCTAATGAAACCATTGGAGATAATGGCAAGCCATACCCTGTGTAATATCCATTAAAATCTATCAGTTCAGGATCGGCACCTGAGAATTTAGAAATTGTCAATAAATTGGTGCCGGAAACATAAACATAAGCCCGTCGAACAGTCTTCATCTTTTGTTTTATTTTGTCCAACTGAGAAAGATCATAACCAATCGTTACAGCTCTCAACTTCAGAAACGAAGCATTCTCTAAGAATAAATCTTGATCCACCCGATATGCAACGATCGGACTCCAAGGATTATAGATTGGATATTTGTTAATATCAACATCTTGTTGCCAATGGAACACCTCTCGAATTCCATCCAGTGAATTGGTATTTTCGGTATTAATGAAATTATATTTATTTGAAGCACGTTGATTCAGAGCCTTATGTCCCAGCGCAAAATACCATTGCATATTCAGGTCGAACCCTTTGTATTTGAAGTAGTTTTGAAATGATCCCGTCAGCTTTGGCATCGCATGGCCTTTTAACACACGGTCCTCATCGTTGATTCTGAAATCTCCATTCTGATCTTTCCAAATTGGATCACCAGCCGCAAAATCTACCCCGTCAAACTGCAACTTTTGGCCATTTTGAACAGGAATACTTGCTTCAGTATCATAGGTACCCTGATTCTCATACAACCAAAACTGATCAATGGCCTCGCCCACTTTTAACAACCTATTACCAACCTTCAACTGTTTACGTCCCTCGGGAAGTGCAGTCAATTTATTTTGATTGTAGTTTAAGTTAAGCGATGTATTCCATTGTAATGCTTCTGGATTGGCGAGTACTTTTGCTGACAGATTGAGATCTATACCGGTATTTTTAACAGTCATACCATTAATAATTTGACCAGAATATCCGTATTCTGCCGGGATAGGAGAATTAATCAATTGATTGGCATCTTTCTTCTGATATAGCGAAACTTCAAAATCGACCTTTTTCTCCAATAACGTTCCATCAACTGTCAATTCAGCATGATCCGTGTAGGGCCATTTGATATCGTAGCCCACCCAACCTTCTGAATAAGGTCGGGATGCAACTGCAAAACCATTATAGGATACTAGGGATTTTTCCGATCCCCAATTTAGATCAGCTGTATAATTTGGTCCGATAGCAAACTTACTTGTAAATACAGGTTTCCCTATTCTCGCCCACGAGGCTTTCACGCCCAATTGATTAAATAATTCCCCCTCATTTTCAGGAATCAGGTGGTATTTCGCAGCAAATGATGGTGTCATTAACCAACGCGAATCTGGTTGCATCGTTGAAGAACCGTCATAACGCAATACCGCATCTAAATCAAGAAGATTTTTATATTTATAATGACCCGCTAAGTATAAAGAATGTAATCGAAAATCTTCCCGGTTACTGTAGCGGTTTACATACAATCCGCCTATCGGTGTCAAATAGCCGGCGTTATTAGGATCCCCATTTACAACGTTAACCTTGATAAAATCATTTGGTCCATCATAAGCCCGTGCATAATTGTATCGATAGAGATCCTGTGTATAGGAAGACCCTAGCGTCAAGTCTAATTGATGTTTGTCTTGAAATTTCAAGTTGTATTCCAACCGGTTGTTATATACCAAACGCTGATTGAAACCAAAATAACTCGACATATAATTATTGGTTTCCATCAATGAACCAGGGAAGAATGCTTGTCTTGCTCCTTCTGAATAATCGACCCCTAAGGAAGTATTAAATTTTAGGTTCTTGAGAAAATAAATATCCAGTGTAAGTAATGCATTTAATGAATTGACCGTATTTTTATCCAAAGCTTGTTTATAGATATCTAGATACTGCGCATACATCTCCTTATTTGGCGAGATTGGCACAGATAAATCCGGCACATAGGACGCCTCACCAAAACGGTCTCTTAAACTGCGATTACGATCTCTTAAACTGCGGCTCCCATTAATCGTCGTTCCAAATTGTAACCATTTGAAAGGTGCCATATTAACATTGAATAAGGCATTATATCGTTCGATATTTGTCTGGTCCGCCGAAATCGCATTCTTCATATAACCACCAATAAATCCGAAATTCGCACGGTCATTACCTCCACGAATACCTAAATTTCCGCCATAAGAAGGTGTAACTTTGTAATATTCTTGATTCCAGTTTGCCGGTCCATAATAATTCACGTTGGTCGAATCGCTCAGATATCCTGGGTAATTCAAACGATCAGTATCCGACCCATATTTATTATAGAAGATGGACCGGAACATATTCTCATACTGAGCATTTACGGGAGTTACAACTGGTTTTGTAGAGAGTCCCACATAAGTATTTATAGATATTTCCCGATTTCCGTCTTTACCAGGTTTGGTAAGAATCCAAATAGCACCATTGGCAGCTAATGGTCCCAGTTTTGCTAACTTAACGGGATCTTTTATTACCTCAATGGATTCTACTGTTGAGAGATCAATACCGGCAAAGTTGTCCGTTCCCGGACCGATACGATTGAATTGATACTGTTGAATTGAATACGCAAAATTGTTGTCTCTTGCAATAGGTATTCCATTGACAAATACAGCTGGTTGCACATTAACCGCATCTTTGATTTCGAGCAACGGCGATCCTAAACCCCTAAGCACCATATTCTTTGGCGCTCCTGGTTCACCTGTCGCTTCTTGTACGTAGAGACCGGCAACTTGCCCTTTCAAAAGCTCTGGAATACTGACAACAGGCAATGTTTCAACGTTTCTTAAATTGAGACTGTCTTTGACACCTTGCTTTTTTAACAAGGTAGCTAGTCGTCCTTTAAGTAATCGCTTGTCAACCTCATTGATTTCAGAAGTATCTTGTTTTGAAGTCCAAAAGTTAAGATGGTTAGCCTTAGCAGATGGAAACATAGGGACAAGAAATAAAAAACAAAATAGTCTTTTCATTCGATTTATGTCTTTAGGCATTAAAAAAATTGGTATTATTCGGCTAGCAAATAAACTTAGTTTCGGCTTAAATAAAAGTTGGACTTTCGGTCCTATTAATAATTGATAGTATGTAACAATGATATAATAATATTTTTAAAGTCATACATATTGACAGGAACGAAATCGATTGCGTAATCGAAGCAAACGATTGCATAAATTAATCATGAATGTCTATATAGATTATAGTTTTATAATTTTATAAAAGAAGTAAACGAAGTCATTCTATTTTCTTATCAATCTCGCGCTTTCTATTTGCGACATTTTTTGGTTGCTTTTTATAACCAAATGAAGAGTTAAAAAAAAGTTCTCTCTAAATTTGAATACTTTCAACACGAAAAAAGCCGAATCACTTATTGTAATTCGGCCTTATTTTGTCATACATATAAGAATTCTCGCTATTTTTTAATAACGCAAGATCAACCTTCCCACAATTCCTGTGTCAATGTATGATATATTTACTAGGATCATTCTATTGAAGGGAACCGACAAAAAAGAACTCATAATGATCAAAAAAGTCTGTTAAATCCAGTTTAGATAGTTCCCTAGCTGATTGGATGTTATCACTCACTTTCAAAATATAGCTGTAACTACGAAAAAGGAGTCAACCAATCGAATACAATCGGATCAGACGAAAAATAGCGCCATCCTATCGTAAGCGCTATTTTTTTTAAACAATTAGTCGATTCGGAAACTGGCTTTTAAGGGAACTCCACCACAAATGTCCGATTATCCCGCCAGGTATTGTATGTACTTTTTCCTACTTGATTGATGATATAACCGTAGCCACGATTGGGACCATTGGACAAGCTGTTGTTACAGATATGTTTGAGCCTAACACCGGGTTTTACCGGTACTTCCACCGAACTTTCAATGCGAATCGGATTGACCAGCACATCATATATTCCAAAAGCATAGGCTTCATGTTGCTGCACCGTATCGGCGACCTTGTAAGCCGCAAACCCATCGCGTGTCCCATTTTCGCTCCGGTATGCTGCCTGGTCCGGCGCATCGTAAGGACTTTCACATTGAAAGAAATAGGTGCGGCCGTAATTACCGGTCCAATAGGTTTGATATTCCTGAAAATGTTCATTGAACAAAGCATACATGGTCATATAATCGCCATTGACCACCAATCCATTGCGTGTCGTATTCATATCCCAACCAACACTGCCCTTCACCCCATGATCGGCACGCCATATCCAAAAGTGATCTCCGATCACATCATTGCTATTGACAATAACCGATTGGTCGACATGAACTTTGTGGGCCCGAAATCCGCCAATACGCAGAAATAGGTCCGCCAGCAGGGTCGGGTTACTTTCATGTCTTATCCCGGTCTTTTCCTGACCGACCTGAATCAAACTATGCGAACTATAATGCGCGTCAAACATCAATGACGCAACAGTGACACCTGCAACATCATCAACATCAATTGCCGTATGCGGATTTGCTGCGCCGGGTATCAATGTGGCCAAGCCAAGTCCAAGTATAATGGTATTGGCCTTGCTGACATGAAGGGGTTCAGATAACTCATACATCCCGGGTGTAATCAGCAAATGCTTGCCATTCCCTAACTGTCGGTTCATCTCCGCCGCTGTATCGCCGGGTTTGACAACATAAAACTCCTTCTCCACATCGATAATATCTCCCGCCCCCATATCGTCGCGTGTATAGGATACGCCTGTATGATTATGCTTTAGCGCTGGCCGAAACACTTTATACCGCCCATCTTTGTCAAAAAACACAAAGGGCTTTTCACGAATCACGGGTGTCGTTGGAATGACCGTCACGTTGCCGCCTTCTGCCCAATTATTTTGATAGCTATTCTTATCAACAGAAGGTCCAAAATCGACTCCCTGAAAACAATAATTGTATTTAATTTCTTCAAACTTACCTCTTCCTTTGTTTAGAAAGGAGTTTCGTGTATACCACTGCTGCTGGTTTTTGGAACCTGCAGCTGCCTCAAAATAGCAGTCTGCGGTATAACCACCACTAACCCATCCATTTGCCCATTGATTGCGCACCACCCGTGTGGAATAAATACGACGCAAGGGGGCAGCTTGGGAAACCGCCCATTTAAAAGTTTGTTCTTCCTCATAGCTCTCCGGACCGATGACAGACAGATTCTCAGCAGCACGCCAGAATGTACAGGTCCCGTTCCCATCGGCAAGGTGGGGCGGCGTGTGTATATTTGAAATCGCAACATCATAAGGCACTTTACCTAATCCAGCAATCTGCACATAAAAAGGAATCTTCAATAGTCCTGCCTCTTTGTAATCGCCCGATTTGAACAGCAATGCATAGCGATGGGGACTAAATTCTTTTCCGAACATCTTTTCATGGAGCTGATTGACTTCATTGCCGACACGCACCTTATTATCTGTTGGACTATAAACAAATGTATTTTCACCAAACAGCTGGAGTTCTAAACTCAAACGTGCTACAAACTCTCCTTTTACGGTCTGGATCTCATAATAATAGTCGTATGGACTACCATCGAGCACTTGATCCACAAATTTGGGCTGTGTGACTTTGGCAATAGTTTGATAATCGCCCAACCTGCCCTGGCTCCGTCGGATAAGAAAGGGCCCTATTATCTCTTTATCGGTCAGCCGTTTACTAAAATTAAGGTATATTCGCCCCTTTTGGATGAAGACTTCGGGACTGCCTACCTTGGATTTATCTTTCACAACATCGTTTTGCCGCCTGGCTTTTACCGCGGCCGTTTTCCTTAGGCCATTTGGACTTTTCGCGAGCTCGCTTGGATCAGGTTGATGTGTCACGACGGCGGTTACTGTAGTTCCGTACGCCCCAGTATAGGTTGGTTTATTTAGCTTATAGCTAGTTTCTGCAAGGACGGGTTGTATCATCAACAACGCGATAATAGGCTTAATATAGTTTCTAAATGGTTGCATAAGTTTTATTTTTTTATGGGTTGACTGACTGGTTTATCTTTTTAAGTCGGATCGCATTCAGTATCGGTTCTCCTTTCTTAGGAATAAAGGAAATCACTAAGTTACCATCGCTGTGCACTTTCACCTGAAATTTTCGACGAAGCACGCTAAAAGCCCCGACTTCACGCAACACATTTAAATCCGTAGCAAGCGCGTGGTCTCCAATCCGAATGTCAAAAACGCGATCCATGCCCTTTTGCTCCTGTTTCTTCTCTCGCTGCTCAAGATCATATAAGAGGTTTTCCTTGTTATTCGGGCCATCCAATTCGGCAAAAAATAACTCGACCTCGTAATTGCCATTAGGCAGATCAAATCGGTAGGATTCCAGTCCCTGCAATTGTGTCTGGAAGAGCGGGTCATCCCCTGTACCGCTAATATTTACATCGGTCCCCAGATTTTCACGGCCTGTATTTTTCAGACGATATTTTTCGCCCTTTAAATAACCCCAGCTTTCCCTTTCATAAGGCTGATCTGGGAACCATCGATTTCCCAGGGAATCTATGTATTCTCGATTGTCGCCAACATTGATGCGGAGTTCTTGCCAGTCACTATCCTTCTTCAGATCATAGGGCAATACCTCACAATCCATTACAGTTTCATCGACTGCACTTAATTTTCCGTTATGGAAAGCCTGGGCTTTCACCGTGTGTGATCCACGGCTTAGGTTTACAGGCCATAATATCATCCGATCCACAGGCTTGCTTACGCCCAACGACATACCATCCAGCAGGAGTTCCACCGAATCAGCATTACTGAATATGGGCAGCTTTAGCCATCCGGATCCTATTAATGCCCGGTCCGGCTCGGTCCTTAAAGCCCATTTTTTTCCAAAAGTACCTCCTATTTTTACAAAAGGGGCTTTCTTGAGATAAGCTTGATATAGAAAATAGCTATCCTTCGCTTTCCGGTCCCAGGTCAGCAAACCTTTGGTATTGATATGTGGCATGCTTTCCTCCCTGGTCTCCGAATTAAAATCGGATAAATTCCATGCCACCCCGCCAGCGACAAATGCTTTCTGTAGGATGTCATTGAGATAGCCCTGATGGTACCGAATAGCATATTCAATACTTTTGTCGAAACGAACTGGTTTATCCGAATGTATTCGATAGTCGGCATCTGCTCCATATTCAGTTACCAATAAGGGTTTCTCGGGCAACTGTTGATGAATATGTTCCAACTGCTTGCCAAAATCTGCAATTTTGCCACCATACCAGCCCGGATACAAATTCCAGCCCACAAGCATAGGAACCTTGGTCAGCCCCGTCCGATGATAGAGATCAAAGTTTCCATGATTGGCGATCATCGTATAGCGTGTAGTATCTTCGTCTCGTGTGAGCGCTTCGAGTTTTTCCGCCAATGATAGCACTGATTTAAAATATTTTTCCTGACGTTCTTTATCTTTTGGAAAATGGGGCCGAAGAAAGATTTCGTTCATATAGCCCCAGATAATGATACTCGGATGGTTAAAATATTGTCTAATCATCTCCTTCTGCATCTGAAAGCTATTGGCTGCAAACGTTGGACTTTCAGTAATCTCATTTACAAGCGGAATTTCTACCGATGCCAACAAGCCCAAGCTGTCGCAGGCTTTCAATACGGCAGGATCCTGCGGATAATGTGCCACACGCAGGAAGTTACCGCCCATCGCTTTTAATTTCACAAGATCCTGTACTTGTAGGCTATCGGGAACAGCATTGCCCATACCTTTAAAATCCTGGTGTCGGCTGGCTCCTACTAATTTTAGTGATTTTCCGTTTAAAAAAAAGCCTTTTTCGGGATGGAATGAAAACCAGCGGAAACCAACGGAATTATCCAGCTGGTCTAGCTGTCGGCCCTTGGAATTATAAATCCGCGTTATCAAACAATACAAGTACGGCAAGTCTGGCGACCACAATTTTGGATGCTCAATTTCAGCTATGTTCAATTGGAAATTGCTGTATGAATGAGGTTTTAGATTTTCTTTCTGCTGTACTTTTTTTACCGCCACTCCATCGGCATCCACAAGCGTAGTTTCAATCACAATAGCTTGTTGTGATGCTGAAGTATTCTGAATAGCCCCATCAAGATGAATTGTTGCATTTTCTCGGGAATCAACTTTTGCATTTACGCGCAAACCACTGCTTCCGTAAACAGGATCTGCAAAATGGATCTGATCCAACAGCAGCAAAGACACTTTTCTGTAAACACCTCCAAAAAAAGTAAAATCGCCACTTAATGGCGCGATATCCTGATTGAAGCGATTGGTGACTTGCATCACTATCGTATTTTTTCCATTTACTCTTCGATTGAGATCGTCTGTAATGTCGACATTGAAAGCCGTATAACCACCAATATGGGCTTTCACCTGTTTACCATTCACAAATACGGTTGCCTCCTGATTGGCGGCCCCTACATGAAGTACTATTCGTTTATTTTGCCAGGCAGTTTTCCAATAGAAGGTATTTTGATATTGAGTGCCACCGCGATAATAGCCAGGCGTATCGTCCATGACATCGGCTATATTCCAGGTATGTGGTAGATCAACAATCTGTTCCCGTTGTTTTTGTTTAACTATACGGTCTGTGATAGCTTCCTCCTTCCTGAATTTCCAGTTTGACGAGAAATCAACTGAAACTCTTCCATCTAGTACGGTTTGCGCGTGTACGCTCGAAGAGAAAAATAGACAGGCTATATAGCCTAGGTTGATGAATTGTTTAAATATTATATTCATGTATCGCATTTATGTTGGTCGATCTAGCGCTTGCAGCACCAATCTTGTCCAACCTGATTTTTCATTTTTTTTATGTTTTTTACCGCTTGTTGTCAGGATGTCTTTTACCTTGCTTGCATAATTCCAGCAGGTACTCTGCCGAATACCCAATTTCTGCGAAAGCTTATAGGAAGAGATGTCGCCCTGATGGAAATGCACGAGATAAACCAGATAAAAGGCTTTATTAATTGGAATCCGTACATTTTCAAAAATCGTATTGTTCAACACAGATTCTTCATAGGTACACTTGGTGCACCTTCGGCTATAAGGTGTTTTACCGGCACAATAGTTATCGTACCCACATTTTATACAACGGTATTCTTTTTTCCATTTCAAATCGGACAAGACCTTATAACAGGTCTCCTTATCTGGATATTTTATCCCAAATTCTTCAAAATTCATTTCCTTGGAAAGCACCCGATCATCGGTAATCCGTTCAATATTGGTCTGTAGGTTTTTATTATCCTTTGTCAACAACTGGTTCATGCGGCCAATTTCTTCCGACTGAGCCCATAATAGGCTATTCATCTCTTTCAGTTCGCGATTCTGATCGTTAATAATTTCGGATTTTTCAAGCAGTTCTTTTGATTTCTGCATCACTTCCAGCGTGCGCTCCTGCACTTTCCGTTCGAGATCTCTATTGTGCTTCTCCTGGAGTTTCTCGTTGATCTGCATCTGTTCAATGACTCTCTTTTGTGCCCGTTCTTTCTTGCTTTTCAAGAGCCGAACTTTATCATGAATTGCGAATGAGAGAAAAGTCATCTCCAGTACAAAGCCAAATGTGATGCTATAATGCCCGATCGAACTGGGCAGAAAACGCGCATAGCCCAATACATAGATTACTTTCAACACAAAGCCGAGGAAAAGAAACGTATAAGCAAGCACGAAATACCGGGCTGGACGATAGTTTTTCTTCCAAAGCCATATCCCCGAAATAAAGGCAACTGACAATGGAACAATCTCAACAAATTTGTAGATAAACCAGTTCTGGTTAAAACCTAAACAATACAGAAAGAATGCGATTCTTAAAATAATGACCAGATCCAACAAACGATTCAATTTAGGCTCTTTTTGTTTTACATGCAGTAAGGATTTCGTAAATAACAACGCAAACACGCTAACACAGCAGACAAAAACTGCTGTTGCGTATTGATTGAACCAGGGATTTTCGGGCCATAGGTACTGAAAAGCGATACCATCCGAAGACATCTCGTATAATCCGACACACAAGATATAGAGGACATAATACAGGTATTGGCGCCCTCTGACAGCAAAATACATGAGTAAATTGTTGAAACTAAACAGAATAATCATCCCATAGAACAGACCAAACGTAAAATATTCAGTCAGCGTATATTGAACAAAACGATCTAGGGTACGATAAACCAAAATTACGTTGACCATCTGTCTTGATCGTACCTTAAAATAAGCCTCGTAAGTACCTTTCTGTAATGTAGGGATTAGGAATTCAAAATTCTTGTGCATAAACTGCCTATTCTCGAAATCGATCGAAGCGCCGGCCCGATAATGGACAAAACCGTCTGTTCCATTTGGGATAAATGCCTCCACCATGTCGGCAGTCTGATCGAACAGCTCGATAATCCGGTCATGGGATAGGTGTTGATCAAAAGACATTCGCACCCTAAACCAATACGTTGAGGACCGGTTGAAATTTTTGGGATAGTATCGCTCATTAGGTTTAAATTGTTCTGCATGTTCCGGTGATCTTATTTCTGCAAATGACAGGGCATTGGTACTATCTTCGATATAGTATACTTCTGTGGTCTTAAAAATATGCTCGGCTGTACCGAGCGATAGCGCAATAGGCTTTTGACCAAATAGCAAACCCATTTGGAATAACAATAACAATAGCGCAAATCCGCGTATTTTCATCCTTTCTACAGTATACATAGCTCGTCTACTTCTTTCTTTTGGTTATTTATGACCGGATAGGCATTCGTATTTGGATACGGATCCTATCCGGTTTTAGCAGGTCAAAATAACAAAATTATCAGAAAGCTTATAGTCCTCATTTACGACCTGACAACTGCAGCTATTCAACAATCTTATCGAGCGGCGGCACATTGTTTTCTGCGCCGGCATAACCCTGATTCTGATTGATCATCCCATTGGTATTAAACCGTTGTGCAGATGCAGGTACAGGCCACAGCACATGGTATGGCGCAATCTCATAATGCACCCCCTGTACAGTAGGAACCTTATCGCGATAGAAGGAATTTTTTTCAATAATACGATCGTAGAAGAAATTGCTTTGCGAGAAGTTAGCCATGCTATATGTTTTGCCATTATAAGCCGGGATACCGGTCTGCGCAAAAATATAAGCAATACGTGTCAACTCTGACTTACGTGCTTCTTCCCAAAAGAGTTCTCTTGCCCTTTCATCCAATACGGTACCGATGGTAACTTTTGTCGCATTTTGCAGTAGCGCAGCATTTGCTCTTCCCCGAACGGCATTGATATCTGCCATAGCCTGTGCCTGCTGGCCCTTCCATACATAGGCTTCTGCACGCAACAAGTAGGTTTCGGCCAAGCGAAAGACATACCAGTCCGTGTTTGTTCCGCGCGGCGGATTCCAATTTGGATCCTCGGCGAATTGATTGGTTGAATTGATGAAAACCTTATAATGGGGCCATCCAAACCAGTGACGAATAGTATCCAACGAACCATTGGTAAACACTTTGTTGATATTTTCTTTTGTAAACTGCTGGATCGGCTGACCATAAAGTTTACTGATTTCGGGGTCCTTTGAAGCTTTGATTGCCGGATTATTGTAAACAAGATCCGTCATATCCATCCACATTCCCTTTGCATGACGGTAATCTGTCTGATCTGTCCATATTTCTTTGGTACTGTAATAAGTACCGCGATAACGACCAATGCCACGACCATACATCCGTGTCAGCGGGATTTCTGCACTCACAGCATCCACAATGGCCTGCAGTCCGCCTTGTGGGATTTTTAAGTTGGCAAAATGCCAAGCTGGAACGGTATTCCGCATCAACTGAGAACCAAGATCCGTACGGCCTTGCAGCGTTTGTCGGTCAATCACCAGGAATAAAGCCTCTTTATTTGCAGGGATTGCTTTGTTGTCCATGCGGTGTAAATCCCATACGACATTTTTAGATTGGTCTGCCGCGGTGCTACCAAAGCGGTTTTTCATCAAGGTATATTTACCACCGTCAATCACTTTACTGGCAGCAGCAATAGCTCCGTCAAAGTCTCCCAATGCGAGATCTATTTTTGTCAACAGGTGATTGACGGCCCCATTTGTCACTTCCCCTTTATTAACACCATCTTTAACCCAAAGCTGCGCAAACTCCAGGTCTTCTTTCATCTTTTTCAGAATAACCTCTCTTTTGGTTGAGTAAAAATCATATTTCGGAGCCGAAAGATCTTTCAACTGTAGCGGTACATCGCCAAATTCGTGCACCAATCGATAGTAAAAATAAGCGCGGTAGAAGTAAGCAGCACCCAAAATTTCATTTTTCTGAGCCTCTGAACTATATGTTGGGCGATCGATATTACTTATCACCGTATTAGCAGACCGGACTGCAGCGAAAAAATTGGTCCAATACCAACCAATTTTATTGAAGTCATCACTATTGAGGTTGGCATCTGGTGTGATCAACGAAACAAGGTTCTGCGCCGGTGTTGCTTTGTCTGTAGTTCCTTCCACAGCAACATCCGAGAAGATCGATTCGGTCAACATGGGAGCAGCATCACCAAAAAATTCGCCCCGGGCTGCTTTACCCAAAGCGTTCAACACCCCCTTAAGGGCATCGACATTGTTTAGATTATCCGGAGAATACTGCGATAGCTGATCGGAGTCCAAAAAGCTCTTTTTGCATCCATGGACAGCCAACAAGGTGATTGATGCGAAAACGGCAGCTACTTTTATATTTATTTTCTTCATTTTCTTTCGTTTTAATTAAAGAGATACATTCAAACCTAGTGTATAATATCGCGGCGTAGGACCGTCGTTCTGTGGATCCCAATAGTTCCAAACCGGTGCATATACCGCAGCATTGTTGACGTTCATATATACTTTCAGGTTTCTTACTTTAAGTCGTTCTGATACCGGTTTCGGCAGAGAGTAGGCCAGCGATATATTGTTCAGACGTATAAAACTATTTTTCCAATACACATTGAAACTTGTTCCGTTCGCGCCGCTTCCTAAGCGCGCATAGTCGTTGCTCGGATTTTCGGGCGTCCAATACGGTTGAACGTAAGACGTTGAACGCATAAAGCCCACACTTCCGGGATTGTTCTTCGCCTGATTAAATTGTTTTTTCTGACCCCAATTAGAAATCAACTGAAATGAAAAGTCGAAGTTCTTGAACAAGTTAAACTCATTCCGTAAGGACCAAGTAAAACGTGGCGAAGTGTAACCTATAAATTGCTTGTCTTCATCATTATAGACATAATCGCCGTTCACATCTTCCAATTTGAAATCGCCGGGACGTATACTTGCTTTTGTATACTTTTTAGCCTCCTCGACCTCATTTTCCTGCCATACGCCCAATACTTTATAATCCCATATGACATCGATATCCTGTCCTATAAACCAACCGTTGCCGGGGTCATTATTTGGTGTTGCAAGACGTGAAATCTTATTTCGGTTCAAGGAGAGAATAAAATTGGAGTTCCATTTGATATTTCCGTCGACAATATTTCGACTTGTCAAACTGACTTCGAGTCCTTTATTTTTCACCTCAGCCAAGTTGGAATAAACAAACTGGTAGCCTGATACACTGGAAAGCGTTTGTTTAACCAATAGATCATTTGTCCTTTTACTATACACATCTACTGAGCCGCTGATTCGATCCTTGAAAATTGAAAAATCCAATCCTGCATTGAGTGAGGTGGTTTGCTCCCATTTGAGATTTTCATTTCCCATTCGCGAACCGACCACTACTGTATTGACCTCAGCCGGTGTACCGTTGGCATCGACGGTCTGGTATTTATTGACCGTCAGTTGCGATAAAGCGGCATAAGGATCCACTGTTCCATTATCTGGATTACGAAGATCCCTGTTACCGTTGATACCATATGAAAGTCGAAGTTTACCGAAATTTAGCCAGGAAAGATTTTTCATAAACGATTCTTCGGAAAAGGTCCAGGCTCCAGCTACTGCCGGAAAAGTCGCTCTCTTACTATTGACGCCGAACACCGAGTAACCGTCTCTACGCACCGATAAGGTCAAATTATAGCGATCCATAAGACTATAATTAACCCGTGCCATCAGGGCGTCCCCGGTATATACTTTATCCTCGCTATTAACGGTAGGCAGATTACCACTGGCCAGATTATGATAGCCAAGATAGTCCCCGGGGACAAAACCTTGATTTGCCGCCTGCGTCCACCAAGTTTGATATTTTTCAGAATTTGCCAAAAGGGTTACATCCACACTGTGGATTTCAGCAAATTTCCGGTTCCATTTCAGGAGATTATCGATTTGCCAATTATAACGCGTTTCCTGATCACGACTTGCCGAGCCACCAGCAATAGTCACATTGGGATTTGCTGAGGAGTTATGGTTGAAGGTACGATACATATCAATCCCGGGACTAAAGTTGAACTGATAAGTAATACCAAAAGGCAAGTTCACTTTTGCAAAGAGACTTGCAAAAAGGGTATTCTGCTTGTTCATCCGGTCATTGTAGGTCATATTTAGAAAAGGATTACGGGCATTCAATCCGCTATCATCGGTCGGAATCCTTCTTAATGTACCATCCGCATTGTATTTATCACCATAAGGCGATAGATTTGTTAACTGTGCCCAGTCGGCCTCAATTGCCCCTTCGTCGCGATCAGCATATTGCACATTGGCCCCCATACGCAGAAAGTTCGTCACCTTACCTTCGAGATTCAATCGCGCCCGAAATGTACTGAATTCACCACCCTCGATCAGATTTTGATTTTTGTTATACCCAACCGACATGTAGTAATTGACATCTTCCTTTCTTCCGCTCATACTTACCGTATGATCCTGACGAATTCCTGTTCTAAAGATCTCATCGTACCAATCTATGGTCTTACCCGCCATGTAGTTGGCTTTTTCATTCGCCACTAGACCAAGCCTATCTAACCAAATATCTACTGGATCCAAATCTTTATTTCCCCCGGAAAGCCATTGATCAAATGTCACGTCGGAAGGGAGGTTAAGCGGATCGTCATAAAAATAGGATGGCCTTGTACCACCAGCTCTTCCCACATCCGCTCGCCATTTCAGAAAACCAGGACCATCGTAAACACGTTGATTACGTGCTAGAGTAGCTAATCCCCAGTTGGTATTCGCCGTCAACACGGGTTTATCGCTTGTTCCTTTTTTGGTGGTAATGGCAACTACCCCTGTAGCAGCTTTAGCACCATAAACAGCCAAGGAGCTCGCATCCTTCAGGACATCTATGGTCTGTATGTCATTGGGGTTAATATCAGAAAGCTGCCCATTGTAGATGATCCCATCCAATACGATCAATGGTGAAGTCGAGGCACTGAGCGTGGTTTTACCACGTACCAATAGATCTCCGCCTCCTTTCGCAGAAGTATTTTGTGAAACGCTCAGACCTGCGATGTTCCCTTTTAGCAGATCCGCAACACTCTGCGGATTCTCATTTTCAAGCTGTTCAGCTTTTACACTTGCAATGGAGCCCGTGACATCCTTTCGGGAAGCGGTTCCATAACCGATGACAACAACTTCGGTCAATTCGGTATTGCCCGAGTCCATGGTTATGTTCAACGTTGTCTGTCCATCGACGTCCTGCTCCTTATTCAGAAAGCCCACACTTGACAATACAAGCGTAGACTTAGGAAAGACAGCAATAGAGAACCTCCCCTGGTCATCCGTTGTCGTTCCCCCAGAACGATTTTTCAGTTTGATAGATACTTGTGGAATTGGCTTCCCTTGGCTATCCACTACAGTACCGCTGACTGTCCGATTTTGTGCATTTGCCATATAGGTACATGCAAGTACACTTGTAATCAGGAGCGTTAATTGTTTGGCCATAATTTATGGAAATTTAGCGTTCAAATAATTGTTAATTGGGTTATTTATGGAAGCTAAATTAATTCGATCAAATCAAAAAAACAACTAAAATAAAGTGTAAAGCACTGCAAATTAGATAGTTATAAAAAATAATAATACACTTAAATCCCAAGTAACAACATCCTTAACTGATTGATCTACACAGGTTATATTGAAAGGAAATAGTGATTATTAATACGGTATATCAACAAGCAATATTTTTTGATTTTTCTTGTCCGCCATTTGAGCTTATTATTTTTAGCGCTCGCGAGAAAAACATAAGCCACAAAAGGAATTGTTGCGATGCTTCACGCAAATTGCATCACTCAATCAAAATGCAGCCGTTCAGGTTCGATGCATTAAAAAATAAAAAGAATCAATCCTTATGGTTATTCAAGCAGAATCCCCTCAAAAATTTGAGGGGATTCTGCTTGAATATATCTATTGAAATACTATATCATCAATCAATTGCCCGTACAGGTAGTCTAGGTGGAATTAATAGTGCTGGCGAGAATGCTTTCTTTATTAATGGATACCTTTGAAAATTCTATTCCATCGTATTTTGGAAAGCCCATTGCCATTTGCATTCCAGCTCATCCAGGTAAATAATGCTTTTCCGACAATATGATCCTCAGGAGCAAATCCCCAGTCCCTGGCATCAAGGGAGTTGTGTCTATTGTCTCCCATCATCCAATAATAATCCATTTTAAAGGTATAAGAATTTGCTTTACGGCCATTTAGATATAATCCGTCAGCTTTCTTCTCGAGTTTGTTATGCTCATAGACCTGAATTGCACGAGCATAGAGTGGTAAAGTCTGCGTATTTAAAGGCACAGTCATTCCTTTCTTTGGAATAACAAATGGCCCAAAGTTATCGTAGTTCCATTTGTATTGTGGATCATTCGGAAAAGTATTTGCTTGAGCCACTCCCGGCTTTTGCACGTTCATTTGCATGGATTTGACATTGGACCAAGATTTCACCATGGCTGCCTGGTCTTTTGTTAAAAAGATTAGGTAAACTCCGGGTTGAATTAAAGAGACTTCTATTTCCATATCTTTCAGACGCTGTTCGTCCAGACCTGTCTCATCGGTTATCACGGTATAATCCATCTGACTTTCTGGAGCTACAAAACCTGGTTGGTCGTTCACAAACAATACTCCTTCTGTCATGCTGATTTTATCCCCAGGCATTCCCACGCAGCGTTTAATTAAATGTTCGCGTTTATCCACTGGACGGGTCTGAATTGTAAATTGTTGATGTACTGCTTCACGTCCCATGTTACGCACCAGGTCATAATAGGGCGAGTCTTGATTTTCTACTGCAACAGTATCGCCGGCAGGTGCATTAAAAACGATCACATCATTCCTTTTTATTTCTTGAAATCCGGGCAATCGTTTGTAAGGAATTTTAATGAGTTCGGAGAACGCTTTTCCTCCTATTAATGGCATCGTATGATGTGCAAAAGGAAATGCTATAGGCGTATTAGGAATACGAGGACCATAATTCAGTTTACTGACAAAAAGATAATCACCAATGAGAAGAGATTGCTGCATAGACCCCGAAGGAATCATAAATGCCTCCAATAAAAAACCGCGAATCAAGGTTGCAGCTACCGTCGCAAAAACAATCGCATCCGCCCATTCACGCACCATCGATTTTTTATAGGGGTATTTTTTCTTATAATCTATATACGATTCATGCGCAATTCCCAGTTCAGAGTCCTTTGTCATCAGCTTACCTGCCTCATTTGCAGCTTTAAGGTTTTTGGCATAAAGACCATTCAGAAATTGCACGTTTTTATCGCTACCCCAAATTGGCAGTACAATAAACGGAACCAATACTGCAGCACAGTTTTCCCAAAACCTTCTCTTTCCAAAACAATGAATAAAATCGAGGTAGAGGTTATAAAAGACAAAAACATTGACAATCGGAACAAACAACAGGATAAGTTGCCAGGTTTTCTTGCCGAGAATGCGCGATTGGATCCACTGGCTATAAAGAGGAACAATTCCCTCCCAGCCTCTGCGCCCTGCTTTTTCAAATAGCAACCAAAAACCGTAGGCTGCGACTATAGTCAATACAATAAAGATGGTAAGTATCATAAATTCGTTTAATTGCAGTATTAGTCAATATAAGATCTTAATAAATAAACAGTTTCTTCTTTCCCTCTGAAGAGGCATTTGAAGATTGGATCTCATTATAGCGCATAAGGTACTTTATAAAAAGATCATAATCATACTTTTTTTCCTTTTCAAATTCTGCGAATAACTCCGGTTCGTCATTGATCAAACGCCCTAAAGCGATAGTCCGCTTCTTCTTACTGTTACTAAAAAGTCCATTTGTGTTGCTATTTATTTCAATCACTTCACCAGTTGATTTTTTTAATGCATAGGCATATTTGGACTTACTGACTCCAATGGATAACATTGTACCACCTCCACCAGTACCAAACATCATTCCTCCGCCACCTCCGAGATTCAAATTAGACACGTAATAAACCATAATTTCTCCATCCACCAACACTTCGGCAAAAGTTGGCTCCTCCGTATAATTTCTATCTATTTGAAATACCTGTGGTGAAGTTCCCTGAACGGGCTCCAAGCCATTTTCGACATAGGAAGGTGCATAGACTTTTCTTTTAGATTCCCAGTAAGCACGAAACACCTGGCCGGGGGCAAACGTTAGCTTCTCTTTCTGTTGATTTTCAAATTTGAGATTGTGATCCTTGATGGAGGTGATTTTCCCATAAAGGGTATCTGCGTTCATTAAAACTAAGTAATCTAATTTTTTTGCGGCTTCCTGTGCACGAGCTGTCATTAGTATATTGGCGAAGCAAGAAAAAAACACAGCAGTTAAAATTGATATGGCTTTCATTTGAACATTTGTTTTGCACTATTTTTAAATCCCATGGCATGCGCTACTACACGTAAGGTAAAGCTACATAAAAATATGAAATTCAAGTTCGGCCTTCGGAGTTTTAACGTTTGTTAGCATTTTGTTTTGCTAGGGCATCCCTACAATACTGTGCAAAGATTTTAAGATCCCTAAAAACGATCCCTAATAATACAGTCAATACAGCCGTATTTCTCAAGCAACAACAGCTGTACTGCAAAAAACAAAGCCACATCATTTTTTGCTGATGTGGCTTCACTGATTGCTTATTGTTTATGCAAAAAGATTAACTTTTATATTTACTTTCAAATGCTGTGGATGCTTGATTGACCCCATTACTCATATTTTCAAATGCTTTATTAATATTATCAAGCAATGCGGATTCTTTAGCTGCATCGGGTGTTTTATTTTTTCGAAGCTCAATCAATTTTGGATAATCCTCCGTAACAATTTTTTTATACCCGTTCAGGCCATCGAGCACCGCCTTTTGGAATGTCGCATCACCCTTGAAATCACCAAGTTCCTCTACTTTTTTGATATCGTCATTTAAAGACTTCTCCCAATCTGCCCGCACCTGTTCAGCCTTAGAATAATCGGAGCCATTCATGGCGGCATTCATGTCTGTCACATGTTTTTCACTACTGTTGATCACAGTAATAATTGAATTGTTGTACGCTGCAGGATCTTTTTCTCCCGAACTACAACTTGACAGGCTCAGAACCGCTGCGGTCATCATGCCCGTAATAAATTGTTTAATCATATTGATCTATTTTGTTGTTACATTTCAGTATTTAATGCTCATTTACACAAAGATAGCCTTCAACACAACTGAATTTCATCACGGAAATCAGGGATTTCTGCAGCCATTCCATGCTAAAGGGACATTAACTGATTGCGAAAGTTGTGATTGCCATTACGTTGGTCAAAGCGGTCGGCGAGTTGATCCGCCAGTTTCCCATAGTGATTAGCCAATTCGCTTGCGGTGTAAATATTTTTCCCCTGAAAAAGATTGTGCTGATTGCCGAGCTCAAGCATAAAAGATTCATCAGGGCCAAAGTTCCGCATGGCTTCACAGATATAGCAGGCCAACTGAAACATGGATCGATTGTCGGGACCATCGGCCCAAGGCAAAAATCGTTCGATCCATTCCTTGGCTTTACCCGTATCGGTATAGGAAAAATAGGTTGCTAGTTTAATAGCCGAAATCAAAATTGCGGAATCCTTTTCTTTCTTAAACACCTCCTTTTCTGCCAACTGCGCCATTTTATCGGCCTGTTCAGTATCACCTTGTTTAAGACCTTCATATGCCAGGTTCACGGCCGTACGCAAAGGGACATGCGAACAGGTAAACTGGCCCTCAATTAAAGGTAAGGCTTTATCGACTGCTGGGCTATAGCCATCCTGTAATAGTGTTGCTGATACTTCTGCATCCATTTCACAGGCTTCACAATCGCTCATGTCATCTCTTTGCATAGCATTTACGTTCTTCAATGCGCGCTCGATGGCAACAATATCTTTTTGCGCCAGCGCATCACTCAGCTCCTCATTGTATATGGCACGCTTACCATAACCGTTGCGGATCAATCGTTGTTCAAAGTCGCGCAAAGCCGCTTCAATCTGCTCACGGCTGACAGCAGGATTATCGTATAATTCGGACATCATCCATTTGTATTGCCACAAGAAGTCTTCTTCATTAAAGAGTTCAGGATTTTCGTCGTAAGCCTGTAATATCCACGCAAATGCCGGTAATGATTCGGTTGAAAAAGCAAGGTCTATCTCTTCGCTGATTAAATCTAAGCGAAGGTCATAACCCCATTCAATATCTTGATTTTCATCTGCAATCCGAATAGCCTGTGTCAACAGGTTAACCTTTTCCAAGGTATTGTCTACTCGTGCAATCTGATTGCGAAGTTTCTGAATTTTAAGTGTATACATCTAATTACTCCTTCTTTTTTTTTGAGTATATTTACTTTTTAATATATTTTCTATGCAATAAAAGGAAATCCGTACGCGGTGGAGTATACTCAACCGCTTTAAAGATTCACAAAATTATCCAGCCCCATGACGATAAGGCTTTTCAGGGCCTCATTCATGACCTTCATTTCCCGCTCCTGGACAGGGTACTTGCCCAAAATTAGCGCCTGCACGTAAAGCACTTCCATAACTGAACGAAGCATGTAGACATCTTTTATATCCATTAGTGTTTTGATCAACGCATTGTCAGCATTTAAACATAACGTATTCTGGATCTTATTCGGCCTCGATGTCTTAAGTACCTGCGCAAAAGGATTTGCATTTTCCTTTAATTGGCTAATCGTATTCTCTACATTATTTTGCTCCATTTTTGTAAAAATAGCCGGCGTATCAATCGGTTTAAACCGTCTAATTTCAAGGACGCAGCTATAATCGTCTAAAATGCGCTGCACTTCTTTCTGAAAAGAAACATAGTGATTGTGCTCATCTTCATGAATCGGCTGAAACGTTTCCAAAAGCTGATTGGGCGACATCTCTGTTATCTTATAGTCGCGATATTTTTGTTTGATCCTGCGGAGCAACTCGGTATCAAATGTGTAGGACGCATTCACAAGAATCATCCCCTGTGTATCGGCCATACGGTCAATCTGTTTGAAATCTTCAAAATCAGCACAGTAATAGAGCTGTTGCTGATGATCAATGATATTTTGAAAGCTTCGTTGTCCGCGATTGGTCTCAAACGGAATATCAGCCAAAAATATTTCTAGAAAGTCCGGATCTTCGAGCGCGAAAGCTTTCAAGTGGAGATAATGAGTTTGGATAATGCGAATATATATATCGAAATCGATCTTCTTCACCTGCTGCAGGTACGTTTTCAGCACAACAGCTATTTCCTTTCGAGCCTGCCGTAGTAGATCATTTTTCATCAAAGACTCCCGTGAGGCGGTGGCACTAAGTTCCTCTGTGTTGACAAGCATCCGGACAAAAAATGCCCAATTTGGCAAAATAGACTGATCTTCTTCAGCGAGAAACATGCGCTTCAAGTAGATACGGTGACGCTGCTTGCTGCTAAACTGTGTACGGAAAGGTAAAATATACAACACCCCCTTTGCCTTTCCCGCCGTCGTTTCAAATGGAATTGCATCTAAAAAGTTGACATGAAAGAGATCTTTGCCTATAGCAAGCAATTCCGTCTTCGAAATCGATGGAGCGAGCCATTTGGGTTCTTCTTTATGGATGATCTTTTCGTCACCTCCTACCACAATAGAAATGGTTTCTCGCAGCGCATCTCCATAAAACTTGATTTTTTTCTCAAAATAATCCGCTTCAAAAATATAGTTGAATTGCTTTTTAGGACTAAGGATAACCCGTGTTCCGACAGGAATATCTTCAGTCAGACGCTCGATTTTATAGTCCCCTTCAGCTCTTGCGGTCCAACGTAGAGGCAGTTGTTCAAGAGCCGATTTTGTTTCCACAACGATCTCATCGCTGACCACAAAACAAGAAAGCAGTCCAATACCAAACTTACCTATGAAATCCTGAGCATCCTTAATGTCTTTACTCTTTGAACTCTCGCCTATAACCGACAAAAATTGGTGAATATCGGTCTCCTTAAGGCCTATCCCATTATCGCTGAACAGAAACTTCGGTTGTTCAGTGCTTGGCAGCTCAATCGTTATTTTACCCTGATGCTCTTCATCCAAGTGTTTCAATGCTGTAATTGCATCCACGCCGTTTTGAAGCAGCTCCCGAATAAATGTATTGGGATCGCTATACAGGTGCTCTGAGAGCAGTGCGATCATTCCTTTCAGATTGACCTGAAAGGAATAGGATTTTTCTTCTTGCATGTTTATCTTACTTTCTCGTTTTCTTTGTCAATCGAATAGCATCTTCATGTCCATTATCGGCTGCCCGTTCAAACCACTCCAGGGCAAGATCTTCATTTTCTTCTACCCCATCCCCCATAAGATAACAGTTGGCCAGTTTATATTGTGCATCAGCATGATCGGCTTCAGCAGCCTTCATAAGCCATTCTACACCGTCGCGAAGATCCATTGGTATGCCATCTCCTTCCAGCAGTTGCACCGCAACAAAGTAAGAAGCATACACATTCCCTTGCTGCGCTACTTCCATAAAATACCCAAAGGAAGCTGCTTTATCGATCTCGGTACCTATTCCAAAATAATAACAACGGGCTAATCGGTAGCTCGCCTGCTGATTTCCTCGCTCTGCAGCTTGTTTATAATATCCAAAAGCTTTCGCTGGATGCACCTCTACTCCGACACCAAACTCATAACACATGCCAATTCCCTCCGTCAGATAGCCAAGTTTTTCGGCACGCGTGTAGTAATCAAAGCCTTTGTCGTATTCTTCCAACTGATCATAGTCGAAGAAAAAGTAGTCGCCAAGCAGCAAAAGCGCCTCAGCTACATTTTTTTGTGCGGCCTCTTCCAAAAGCTGAAGACCATGAGCTGCATCCTTTTGCACCAATCCGGTCAAATAGTATCGTCCCAATACATAAGTTGCGTAAGGGAACCCCAGATCAGCAGCTTTCTTAATATTTTCCTGTGCTTTAAATGTATCTTGGTTCAATCCATAACCATATTCATAACAGAGACCCAGATCTGTCAACGCCTGTACATGATTTCGTTCAGCAGCCTGTTGGTATAAAGCAATCATCCGGTCCAGGTTTATCTCCGTACCTATGCCCCCTCGGTAACATCGCGCCAGTTCATATATACTATTTAGCTCCTGCATACCGGCTCCAATTTCAAACGCGGTAAAAGCTGCTTTCGGTTGGGGAGCTCCAGACTGGTGATAATCATTTTCCAAATAAATACCTTTTAAATAATAGGCATATGGATAACCAAGATCTGCCGCACGCGAGAAATAATCAAAGGCCAATTTATAATCCGGTTCGGACTTTAATTCAGCCGCTAAACCCATTTCCGTTAGGGCTGTAGCGTTATTATATCCTGCCGCTTCTTCAAAATAAGGCAATGCAGCGGCCAAATCTGGTTTCTCTCCATGGATACCATATTTTAGGTACCTACCAACCTGATATAAAGCTTGAGGCAATTTATCCGTCGCTGCATCCTGATAGTAAGCAAAGGCGGTTTTGTAATCCGGAGCAACTCCATCATAACCAGATTCGACCATATTACCCATGCGCAACTTGGCGTAAGCAATGTTCTTTTCCGCCATTGCACTGAAACGCAGAAAGGCTGATTTTTCATCCCTTGGGAGGAATCTACCCTCGAGGAGAATTTCAGCAAGTTCAACCTGAGCTTCCACATACCCGTCTTTCTCGTCCAGCAGGCGCAATAAAGATAGCCCCTTTTCGATGTCCTGCACAGCCTCCTGATAGAGATACAGACAGGCGAGACGATAACCCGCATAATTATTATTATAGTCGTATGCTTTCTGAAGATACCACAGCGGCTCTTCGAAATCTTGTTTTTCTCTATTGTTGTTGCCAAGTGCCTGAAGTTTGATAAGTGCAATTTGCACCGCGGCGTCCATCATTCCGTATTCAAACAGTTCTCGATATTCCGGTATAAGAAGTTCCTGTTCACCAATGGAAGCCGCCTCCGAACGTTTTATTTCATTCAGCACAAATCTGCAATAACGAGATTCAGCCATCGTGATACCCTCTTCGAGGGTTTGCAGACGTTTGCCCTTGTCCTCTTTACGCGCATAGTAAAATTGGAGCGCCTCATAATAATGGCGCAGTATTTTCCTTTCCGGAGATTGCTTGAGCAGCTGAATACGGTCAAAGACTTCTTCATATTTATCGGTCCAGACATCGATATGGGCAGCATATGCGATTCCCCAAAGATCTCCGCCCAAAGCAAGTGCATCCAGTTCGGCCTTGGCGTTATCGCGGTCGATATCGGCCAGCAAA
Source organism: Sphingobacterium sp. UGAL515B_05 (assembly GCF_033097525.1). Lineage (NCBI taxonomy): Bacteria > Pseudomonadati > Bacteroidota > Sphingobacteriia > Sphingobacteriales > Sphingobacteriaceae > Sphingobacterium > Sphingobacterium sp. UGAL515B_05. Next base: position 1,603,327 of record NZ_CP109907.1, read on the forward strand.
CCTAAATAATTGTAGTATAAATAAAGAGGTCTTGCCCATTCAACCCCAGCATCGATGCCTCTCTTCAAATAAAGGGACGCCTTTTCCTTCTCTACCACATGTCGGCGACATAAAATATGCTGTAAGCCAAGCTCCACCCATGCATGAGAATTGATCGCAGCATAGCGCGCTAATATTGTCCGTATTTTATCAATAAAAAAGGTATAATCCTCTTCGTTCAGATATACGTTTGCGGCAAAATCAGTTCCTTTTTCAAATAATGCATCATAAAGTGCAGCTGCACTGGACTGCTCCAAGTTGTGCTCAAAATAAATCAGGACATCAAGCCATATATCGGGCGTAATGCGTTTCGAAAGGTCAACTGTCAATTGATGTTCAGCCGATTGCAATGCGGCAACTTTAATAGAATATTCTTCACTTAACTTCATATATCATCGTATGTACTACTTGTAAAACATGCTTTTTATACTCTCTAGGCGCCAAAAAGCAACAAAAACTTTGCCACTGTATCGTACAGTCAATTCTGTTTATTATAATGCAACTATATTGCTTTTAAAATCTTTTTCCCTATATTTGTTGCAACTTAATTGCAATACATATTCATTGGGCTATATACGTATGGCACGAATTAATGTTTGCGAATCGAATCCACATAGATGAATAGGTATATTATTATTTCACTTATCACAGCACAACAACTATTTTTCCCGTGTTATGGACAGGAGAAGAGTATCGAGCTTGAAGAAGTAAAAGTTGGCGGGCGACGTTATCACAGGACAGCAGAAGGCGCATTATCGATCCACGTATTGACTGCCGACTCTATACAAAAATACCAAGCGGGAAGTTTAATGCAGACATTGAGCAGACTGCCCGGTGTCAGTGCCATAGGTATAGGTGCGAATCAATCTAAACCGCAGATTAGAGGACTCGGATTTAATCGTGTGGCCACGGTAGAAAATGGCATTAAACATGAAGGCCAACAGTGGGGGTTGGATCATGGATTAGAAATCGATCAATACAGTGTGGGGAGTGCCGAGGTATTAAAGGGAGCCAGTTCATTTCTGTATGGCTCAGATGCCATTGGCGGTGTCATTCGGCTATCACCGCCATCGGAACTACAGGAGACAGGTTTTAAAGGGCAGTTTAACCTATTGACAAAGTCAAACAACGCTACTTTTGGCGGATCGCTACAAGCACAGGGCCGAAAAGGGAATTGGGTATTTGGGGGCGGATTCACGCATCTGGAATATGGCGATTACCGTGTCCCCACAGATACAGTCTATGTTTACAATTATGCGGTACGCCTGAAAGATCGGCATGTTCGCAACACTGCGGGACGAGAGACACATTTTCAACTACGCGGTGGATATTCATCGGAACGTTTTTCTTCAATTTTCTACCTGAGTAATTATCAAACAAAGTTTGGCTTTTTTGCCAATGCGCACGGCTTGGAACCAAGGGGCGTAGATACAGCGCTTTATGACAAATCCAGTCGTGACATTGGTTTTCCGAGCCAGACGGTCAATCACCTGAAGCTTATTAACCGCAACTTTATCGATCTGAATAAGCATAAGCTTTGGATAGACCTGGGCTATCAGAAAAATTACCGGCAAGAATATAACAATTACACCGCGCATGGTTATATGCCACCTGTTTATCCAAAAGATATGACTATCCCAATCAATTTGGAAAGGTTATATGACAAACAGGTTTATAGTATCACTGTAAAAGACCAATTTGAGTTGGCCACCCATCAATTTACCATTGGTGCAAATGGAGAGTATCAGGATAACCGGATTGATGGTTGGAGCTTTCTCATCCCCACTTTTAGCCAAAAGGCAATGGGCCTATTCGTTTACGATCAATACAGGCTCGCGGACGAAACCATGCTATATGGGGCATTGCGTTACGATTACAGCCATATTCTGACCTCACCTTATCAGGATTGGTTCGAATCACAGCTGGAAGATAATCAGTCGGGAAGAATAGTCCGGGCTACAGCGCTAGGTCGCCGTTTCAATAGCCTGGTTTGGTCTATAGGAGCGGCACATCAATTCGGAGATCTCGAAACAAAAATCAATATAGGAAAAAGTTTCAGAGCCCCCATCGCACAGGAACTTGCCGCCAATGGAGTCAACTATCATTACTTCAGTTATGAAAAAGGCAACGGATCATTATCGCCCGAGCAGTCCTACCAGCTGGATTTATCCTTAACCTGGAGTCCCAGAAACGTCTTTGTTGCCTTTACACCATTCTTTAATTACTTTTCCAATTATATCTATCTCAATCCCACGTCAAGCTACGATCAATATTATGGCGCCGGCAATCAAATCTTTGAATATATGGAAAGCCGTGTTCGTCGTTATGGAGCAGAATTGAAGCTCAGCTATCAGCCTCTGAAACAATGGAAAGTAGAATTATTGGGTGAATATGTTCGATCGGAACAACTATCGGGTGCAAAGAAAGGATATACACTTCCATTCTCTCCGGCACCTTCAGCTTTGATGGACATTAGCTGGACAGCAAAAAATAGCACACATTTTAAAGAGACCTATCTTTCCGTCGACTGCAAATGGACGGCAGCGCAGCATCATGTTGTTCCACCAGAAGAGTCCACAGCAGCTTATCAGGTCTTCAACTTCCGAGCAGGAACACAAGTTCGGTTTTCGGGATCTGTCCTCCAATTACGCTTGCAGGTACAAAATCTCTTTGATAAGAACTATATGGATCATACCAGCTTTTATCGGCTGATATCAATGCCTGAACAGGGAAGGAATTTTATGCTATCCATTGGAGTTCCTTTTGGAAAACTCTCCCGATCATAACATGAATTACAACGAATGAAGAATAAAATAAGATTCAATTAAAGATCACAGCTTTAAATAAGCCTTTGCTTCCAATAAACACCCGTTGAGCAGTATGCGATGAGCACAGCAAACCGAGTACAACAGCAAAGCGAATGAATAATCGAGCAAAGCGACCATATAAATAGCGCTTAACACATACAAGAACGAATAAAATTTATATATGAAAACACTTCAAAAATACACACTTATTATAGTGTTACTTGCCATAACTGTTGCCTGTAAAAAAGATAAGGAAAGCATTGATACTGAAAAGCCGGTCATCGCCATCGATTCGGAAACGGCTTTCCCAAAACAATGCAGCACGATTAAACGTGGCACAAGCTTTACTTTCCGCAGTAAGCTATCTGATAACGTCGCGCTCGGGAGCTATAGCATTGACGTACACCATAATTTTGACCATCATTCGCATAGCACAGAAATTGGCGAATGCACGGTTGAGGCGATCAAAACACCCATTAAGCCCTTCACTTTGGTCAAGACAGTCAATATTCCGGGGCAACCACAGCAATATGATGCCGAATTAAAAATCGATGTGCCAGCAGATATCGATCCGGGTAATTATCATTTTATGATTCAGGTGACCGACCTGGCAGGATGGAGCAGCCAGAAGGGAATCAGCATCCGTATACTCGAGTAATACCATACATATTTGTCAACTCACATACATATTTATCAACTCAATTTAATTAAATCCATTTTACATGAAAACTAGAAACATTCGCTTCTTCTTCCTGTTAAGTACAATTCTTTTAGGCTTCCTATCGTCCTGTAAGAAAGATAACGAGGAAATTCCAGCACTTGCAAAGCCCCAGATAGGCACACTTGAAATCGGCAGTGGCAATAACAAAACCGTCCAAGCGGGATCAGATCTTCATCTTGAAGGTGATATTGTTGCCGAAGCACTGATTGCTAAAATCGAAATTGAGGTTCATCAAGAAGGTGGCGGTCAGTATAAGTTTACAAAAGCCTATACGGATGGGAAATACATTGGCGTGAAAAATGCGACATTTCACGAACACATCGATGTCCCTGCTGATGCTCCCGCCGGGGCATATCATTTTCATTTTACGGTAACCGACAAAGCCGGAAATACAACCGCTGTAGAATCTCCATTAACCATACAGGGTTCAGAGGCCAAAGTTGCTTATAAGCTCGTATTTACGGAAGTAGCCGGCGAAGCACATGGAGACCATTTCCATGATCTTGCCGACAAAGAAAAGGTAGAACCAATTACGATCAGCTTTGACGACAAGGGAACAGCATTGGCCGGAGGACATGCCCACCTCAATCCGTCAGGTATCTATAAAATTGAATTCAAACAATTTGATGCTTCTTCCAAAGAAATCCAGGCGCAATATATCAGCAATAAAGCAACAGCAGATTATTACAAAGCATTCCTTACGGGTGGTTCTTTTGTTTTAAACCCCAACAGCAGTACAGGTAGCGGTGCGATCTTTCAAACGAAAGAAACGACCTATGGTGATGGCTCTGCAGTCAACGGAGCAACAGAGACGACAGGGATTATCACTTATTTTACAGCAGGAAAAGATAATGAAGGTGAGAAAAATGTATTCTTTGTACTTCGCAAATTTAACGATGCCAGCACAAAGGCAAAAGTTACCCGTACTGACTGGAACCTATCGGATTATGCCACTAAGTTTGCTGGTCAAGACCTCATAAAGCTATCTTTTGAAATCCACGCAGAGGAAGGAGAAGATTAGCTAGCGCAATAAACTCGGCCTACTTGCACAAAAGAACCTTCATGATTTCGCCGCTATGAGTGCGTGTAAAATCATGAAGGTTTTATTTGTACAGAAATATCGTTTAGTCCCTTACTTTCGTAAGAACATTTCCCTGTGGATCGAGTACCAGCTTCCATTCCTCTTTTCGACTTTTCACTTCAAACGCATAACTTACTTTCTGCTCGGCGGTAATCTTTTTTGCGTCTTCAATGCGATAGCCCGGAAAATCTCTTTTCACTCGATCCAGCACACTCTTCGGTAGTTCTCTTTTGTTGATGTCAGTCTTGTGGCGCAGAAGTTTTCCGTTATGTTGAAACCAAGCTTCCTGGTCAATGCCAAATAAGCCCGTTTCAAACTCCGCTTCATAAACATTCCCCTTCAATTCCCAATCTACTTTTTTGGCTTTTGGAAATTTCTGTTGGAAACTATTCACCACGACAGCGGGAACTTGACTTTGTGGTATATCCTGAGCAATAGCTCCTGCTGTTGTCAGTGCAAGTACGAAAGCACTCCAGATTAATTTACAGTTCATGATTCTATTTTTAAGTGTACTACAAAGTAAAAAAGCGAATCTGTAAAGATTTGGGAACACTTACCTTCTCCTGTTATATTTTCTAAGGGAACATATTGAGCTGAAAGCTATGCTGATTGTTTTCATAATGGTAGACGATTGCAAAACCATAGAGGTTACAGATGGCCTGCACAATGGCCAGCCCCAAGCCAGTACCTTTGGATGCTGCATCTGATTTATAAAAACGGGAGAATACCAGGTTAGCATCCAACGCTGCATGTGTACTCGTATTGGACACGGTAAGCCTTTTGTTCGTTATATGGATATTCACCTCCCCGCCTAATCTATTATGGAACAAAGCATTTCGTAGGAGATTTGACACCACTATATTTGCCAAAGCACCATCCATTTGTACAGTCAGCTGATCTTCTTGTACAACATTGATTTTTACCTGTTTAAATTCAGCAATAGCCTCAAACTCCGCCACAATATTTAGTACAAGCGTATTGAACGAAAGATCCTCATTGTGCAAAAATTGTTTATTCTCAATTTTACTCAACAGCAACAAGGATTTATTGAGGCGCACAAGCCGCTCGGCAGTTGCTAATACTGCTGCGACAGTCTCAGACTGTTTCTGGTTCAACCCCTCTGTTTCCGCCATGATTTCCAATTTGTTGATCATAATGGCCAACGGTGTCTGTAATTCATGCGAAGCATTGCCAATAAACTGTTTTTGCTGTTCATAGCTTTCCTCGTTATGGCGAATTAAGGTAGCCACAGCAAGCTGTAGGTCTTTAAATTCCTGGATCTGCGTATCCATCGTGGGCTTCTCCTTGGTTTTGCCTAAACGAAAGCGTGTCAACTGATCCAAGAACGTATATAATGGCCCCCATAAACGTTCTATTACGACTTTATTGATGGATACGATACTGATGACCAACAAAACAAATAAAATAACAACAGAATAAAAGAGATTCTTGATTAGATCGCTCTCTTCGATCATCGAGTTGATGATCGAAAGTTCATAATAATGTCCTTGATGTTCAAATGCTGTGGTCAACATTCGGACTGGTTCCAGTTCCGGCTCGGGATCATCATCGTCCTGCATATACAACATGGTGTCCTTATAAACGTTTTGCATCTTAAGGGCTTGTTCTTCGGAAATCTGGCGTACCTTATAATTATTTATCCCAAACTCTAAATCTGGAGCTACGGTGGGATTGCTGGAAAGTTCCTGGATAATGAGCCGCTTTTGGTTTTCGAGTTCTTCGTCGATATTATCGTGGATCACCTCCAGCATAAATAGATAGAACACTGTTGACCAGAGAGCGATGACCACCAACACGGAGATAGAAAGATACTTTAGTGTTTGGTTGGCTAATCTCATTTTTCGACAAGTTTATAACCGATTCCATATACCGCTTCAAAATCCACATCAGCATGACTAGCCAAGAATTTTTTGCGCAAGTTTTTTATCTGTGAATAGATGAAATCAAGATTATCCGCCTGGTCCGTATTATCGCCCCAGACATGTTCTGCCAGCGCACTTTTGCTGACCAGTCTATTTTTGTTCAATAAGAAGTAGTTGAGCATATCGAACTCTTTCCGATTTAACGGCACAGGCTCCTGTGCAATAAATAAGCAGCGTTCATTGAGATCCAGCACGATGTTTCCCATTTCCAATGTATTCTTACCTTCCCGTTGTTTTCTTCGTAACACGGCTTTAATCCGTGCATTCAGCTCAGCAATATGAAAGGGTTTTGTCAAATAGTCATCGGCTCCAAGTTCGAGTCCCTTTAGCTTATCGTCCAAAGAATCCTTTGCGGAGATAATGATCACATTATCGGACTTACCCTCATTTTTGAGCTGATCGAGAATCTGCAAACCATTGCCTCCAGGCAGCATGATGTCAAGCAGGATACAATCGTAATCATAAACAGCGACTTTCTCAAGGGCTGATTCGTAATCAGCGGCAGTTTCTACCGTATATTCTTCCTTAAGTAAAGATGCCTTCACAATTTCCCTTAAATCCGCTTCGTCTTCAATAACCAATATTTTCATCTTCTTAATTCTATTTAGAGGAAAACCCGTGTAAACAATAGTAATCTGTCCATGCTAAATGACAAGTTACATACACAATTGTTTATGACAAAGGTACCTTGAATTTGGGAAAGATTTAGGAATACACTGCTAGCCTCCTATTTTAAGCTGACATCCAGGTAAACCGAATGACGTCCGTAGGTATCATAAAATGGTTTATAAAGCACATCATCAATGTAAAATTCCAATGTTTCCGGATTTCCTTTAATCGACTTAGCAATATCCTTTGCATCCAAAGTTACTTTACGCCAATCTTTTCTTGCGGCAGGTTCCTGGGCTGCCAATAAGATTGGTCCATAAAACAGACTTGCAATATTGGGCTGATCCATAACCGGATCCAGATGAAACTGAAACGGCATTTTAAGGTTGATCACATCCCCATCTTTCCAGGTGCGGTTTAAGGTCAGGTAAGTTCCCGGCTCAGCTTTAATTTTTTGATCGACTCCATTTATTGCAACAAAAAATCCCTTTGTTGCCCAGCTTGGCACCCGCACATGAAGTTCAAATTTGCCATTCCCCCGTATGGTCAGCGCTGTTTGATCCGCTTTCGGAAAACTGGTTTGTTGCTCGACGCTGATTCCGCGTTCCGTCCAGTGTAAGGTAGAGGGAATATACAGATTGACATACAGCGCCTGGTCATCCTTACTTTTAAAATAGATTGTATTCTGCAATTTAGTACTGCTCTCAATAGCCGTACCATTACAGCAGGTAAAACCTTTCATATCGGCATTTCCAAACTGCTTAATAGATCCCGCGCGTAAAGGCACATGATACGTATTTGCTGGACTATTTTCTGCAACAGAAGCTAAGATGTGATTGTATAATCCACGTTCATAATAATCCATCAACTCTGCGCGCTGATCGAACATAAACAAGTCGCTTGTCAATTTCAGCATGTTGTAGGTTGCACAGGTTTCGTTCTGTCCACCTGCAGAAAATCCATTTTCATATAATGTCGCCGGCTGGCTAATAAAACATTCGGCATTGGCGGGATTTCTGGCACCAGCCACACCACCGATACTATACATATAATCGTTGGTGGCCTTATACCAAAAGTTGTCCGCAATTTTATAATATTGGGGCTCATTGGACACCCGGTATAACTCCATACTGCCCACAATTTGAGGAATATGCTGATTGGCATGTAATCCCCTAAAAGTATCTACATTTTTGGCCAGTCCATGTGTGTGCGCGGCATTGCCGTAGAACATATCAATATTGTCAAATAAGCGGGCGGTTTTTAAGTAATTCTCTTCACCCGTTATACGATATAACCTTGCCATCACTTCATTCATTCCGCCAAATTCACCTGCGATATACGTATTCCACATTTTGATTAATGTCTCTGTCGGGACTTTACTTAAACGTGTATACACCCAAGTGCCCATTCCCTGTGCGATCTCCAATGCTTTTTTATTTCCACTTACCTCATAAACATCTATCAGGCCGGCCAGGATTTTATGCAGGGTATAATAAGGTGCCCAAACCTGGTTCTTCTGCCCGCCATATTTTGCGCCATGTTCAAGCATAATAAACTGATCTGGGGGATAGGCACTGATAAAGCCAAGTCCCCAGTTCCAATAATCTGTACGGATTCCTTCGTCACTGAGGTCAGAATCATAAGCTGATTTACCCGGACCATAAGGTACCGCAGCAGGATCCGCAATAAAAGCCTGTCCCGCTTGTCTCGGTGTACCCGACAACTTTGACAAGGCATAAAGCACGTTGACCATGGTATCCATCTTCCCCAAAAATTTTGACTGGAGTACCTTATCGTACCCTGTACTCGCATAAGCTTGTGCAATTGCCGTCAGGTAATGTCCTGTAGCGTGGCCACGCAGTTTGATATCCTGACTGTCCCATACTTCCAAGGGCTGCGCACCGGTCGGTTGCTTTTGCCCAAACGCGTGACGAAACATATAGAGGAATGAATTGGGATCCGATTTTGCCAATGTATCAATGAATTTATTGCGATTTTCGATAAACTTTGTTTGATGCTGCTTGACATCCGTATTAAGGGAAACCTGATCCAAGTGAAATGCGTCCAATTTTAAGCTAGGCATCTTGGACTTTACCTTCCCTTTGACTGTAATGATGGCTTTGGGTTTCAGATCAGTCCCGGGAACGCGCCCCGTGACGGCGTAAGCTGTTTGCTGCGCGACGGCACTATTGTCGGTTGGCGCAGGCCACAACACACGCACTTTTGGTCCCACCATACCGTCTTTATATGTACCGACGACATAACTCGGCAATCGTGGCAGCTCGCCTACCGCTGTTTCTACGGTGACATCTGCAACTCCGGTTAAAAACCCATTATAAAGCTCCGCTTTATTCATTGGAAATCGCGGTAGGTCATCCTCAGCCTTACCTTTAGAAGCAACATCTTCACGCACACCTTTCAGCGCATTTCTGTACACCATGCCGATCTGGTTTCGATTCAGTGGCACACGATAAATGCGAAAATCATGCAACAGTGCATTTAAACTTACATTTCCACCCAACAGGGATTTTCCAATGTATAGTGTCCTCTTACTACCTGCCGGTCCAAAAACCTCGGTCAACTCCTGTGGGATATCTTTAACTTCGCCAGCGGGCATACCATCTAAATATGTTTGCATGGTCCCTGTAGCAATATCAACTACAATGGCCAAGTGCACCCATTTGTTTAAAGGCACTGCCGAAGAGACCGCATTTTTTACTTCGGCCTTCTTTTGGGCGATTATCCCCATATAGCCATTTTGTAGCGCTGTACCTGTTGGTGTCCCTGCAAAATGCCTGGTGATATCTTGTCCAAAATCGAATAAATACTGGCCAGACTGCGCTGCACGTAAGTACATCCAGCCTGTTATACTAATCGACTCGAGATCCGCGAGTACTTGCGCTGGAAGTACGACAAAATCGTCCTTTCCTCCAGCGAGAGAAAGTACCTTTGTAAATTGTTTATCTGATACAAATGAAGCTTTTGTGCCCTGGAATTTACCATGTAGTCCATTGCGCGACCAATCCTTAAAATCCCCATCAAAAACATAACGGGCCACCATGCCTGTCTCTCCAATACCATCCAGGATCTGATCCCCACCCTGTGCCACAGCTACAGCTGTCGTTTTGATAAAAATCGTAAGAATTGCTGCAAAATATATCGTATATTTTTTCATATCGCTATCTTTTATTCGCTAATGATTTATTGTTTAAAGATCACCTTCTAGCCAGCTGAAAGCTATTACCGTATCCTTTTCCTTGATTGTCTTCAACAGATGACGAACAAAAAGAGAAGCAATGCCTATTAATAAGCTTCCAAAGTCGAAGAACATTTTCTGTATTGCTGTCTATTTGACATTTATAAAATTAATGACAATAGCTCATTATACATAGGTTTATTTTAGCCTATATTCTCCAGATTTTAACTAAGGTGTATCGAATATACTGTCGTCCATAGCCCCCCAACTCCTGCCGCCCGCCAGGAGAAGTAAAGCGCCAATATGCTACGAAGATAGAAACATGCGCAAACTCAGCTCGCAATGACCGATTACTCCGCGGTATTTTGTATTTTAGATTCGATATGATCTACTATGGATAAACGAAATTCAAAAATTTGGGCACCAGTGATCAGTCTGGATGGTTTCCGCAAGGAACAGACTGCAGGGCGCGACGAACTCCTATTTAATGAACTGCATGGCGAGCGGCTCATCGACAAACCGCATAAACATGACTTCTTTATCATAAATCTGTTCGATAAAGCATCCGGCGTCCATACGATCGATTCGATTGACCATATCATCAAAGACCATCAGGTTCATGTGCTCTTTCCGGGGCAAATGCACAAATGGCATGTCTATGCGGGTACTATAGGCTATCAACTCATGATTGAACGATCTTTTTTTGAGCACTTCGCCCCTTTCTTTCGCTTTTCATTCACCAATTACCAAAACCATCCCGTCATTGATCTTACCGCAGATGCTTTTGCACAATTGCATTATGAATTTGAATCCGTGAAGCAGGAGTTAAAAAGAGAGAATTCACTTATTCCATTGATAACTGCCCGAGCGGGGGTCATTGCAGCGATTGTAAGTCGAGAGGCCGAGTCTGCCTTCACCGAATTCAAAGTCTATCAATCTGTTCCACGACTTGCCAAGTTCAATATGCTCATTGACGAATTCTTTAGGGAGCAAAAGCTGGTCGCCTTCTATGCCGAAAAGCTCCATATTTCGCCCAATTACCTGAATATACTGTGCAAAAAACATCTGAAAATATCAGCCACACAACTTATTCACCAACGGATCAGCATTGAAGCCAAACGTCTTTTGCAAAGCACCGAGCGGTCCATCAAAGAAATTGCCTTTGAATTGGGTTTTGCAGATCAAGCGTATTTTTCAAACTTTTTTAAACAGCAAACGGGGGCAAGTCCAAGTGACTTTAGAGAAAACATTCATGTAGGGAAAACTCCAAGTCCCTTGAAAGCAACTTGAAAAAAAGATAAATCACACAAAGAATGGCAGAAATCTCCCAGCAATAATTGTATACCCGCTATGTAACTTTGTAAAAGACTGGTATGCTTATTATTCCGGTCACAAAATAACATAATAGGAAATCAAATGAAATCAACGGCCCTTTCCCGCAAGGAATTTATCAGGAACTCTGCTCTGGCTCTTGCGGGTGCAACATTTATCCCGGGAATGCTATTTGCAGAAAATCAACATCATGCGGTTCATCAAGGACTTTTGAGCGGCTACCAAGGTAAAAAAAGTTATACGTTGAAAAACGTGTTGTTGGAAACCGGATTTGAGTACGATGGTGATGGAAATGTAACCGCAACAAAGACCGGTCTTTTTTCCATTCAGATAGCAAACGGGAAAATCAAAAATATCAGTGCCAACAGCAACAGTGCTGATGCAATCGATGCAAAAGGGCTTTTGATGCTTCCCTCTTTCCGGGATATGCACATCCATTTAGACAAAACCTACTATGGCGACAAGTGGCAGGCCGTAAGACGTGGCCCCGGAGGTGTAAAGGGTATGATTGCTCTTGAGCAGAAAATTTTGCCCGAACTGCTCAAAAACTCGACCCATAAAGCAGAAAAACTCATTGAACTGTTACAATCCAAGGGAACGGCTTTTGCACGTAGTCATGTCAATATTGAACCGACATCCAAGCTAGACTCTTTACATCATCTGCAAATGGCACTTGAAAACAAGAAAAATGGATTTGGAGCTGAATTGGTTGCTTTTCCACAACACGGAGTCTTCTATACTGACTCAGTTCCCTATCTCAAGGAAGCGGCTAAAACCAATATAGATTTTATCGGTGGGGTCGATCCTTTTTCCATCGATGGTGCTATTGAAAAGACAATGGATTTTACGGTTCAACTGGCATTAGATAACAACAAAGGAATTGACATTCACTTACATGAATCGGGTGAATCCGGTTTGAAAACTGTAGAATATTTAATCAATAAAGTAAACGAGAACCCTGTTCTCAAAGGCAAGACCTACATTAGCCATTGTTTTGTGCTTGGTCGGCTGGAAAAAGCCAAACAACAAGAAATGGCCGAGAAAGTGGGTGCGGCACAAATCGGCATCGTTTCTACGATCCCATTTGGAGGCCTGATTATGCCTATTCCGACGCTCATGGAAAATAATGTTAAAGTCATGACGGGAAATGACAGTATTGTAGATCATTGGAATACTTTCGGAACAGGCAGCGTGCTACAAAAAGCCAATCTTGCAGCTCAGGTATACGGCCAGGCTACTGAATATGCGTTATCCCGTATGCTCAAACTTGCCACCGCAGGCCCTACTCCATTGGATGACAAAGGCAATATGCAATGGCCAAAAGTCGGAGACAGTGCAGATATTGCATTCCTTGACGCAAGTTGCTCAGCAGAGGCTATTTCTAGAATATCTCCGGTAAAATCGCTTATCTATCAAGGAAATCTTGTTTTCTAATAAGTGGACAAAACAATATCCAACTTTGGAATTTAGCTGACTTGCTAAAAACAACCCGGCAAAGCAAAAAACATCTCCTATGAAAAACAGAAAGGTTCGGGGTATAATTACCTTCGGACCTTTTGTTTATGATTTAAACAACTTCATGATCCGCGGTTCAATCCGATCGCTCAGGAGATAAGCCAGGGCGAGCATAAGAATGATAACACCTGAAAGGAGCAGGTATTTATTCAGATACAGATACAGGTGATTAAACATAATAAAGCCGATGTGTTGATGGATTAAATACAGCGGATAGGTTAACATGCCGATTTTAACGAATCCGGACGAATTGATCGCCTGCAGTTTTTTACAGGAAACCAGTAACATGAGCAGGTAAAACACAACGATGGTCGCACCAATAATATAAGCTGAAAAGTCACTGTGGAAGGTTCGTTCCAGCCAATGAATTCGACCTATCGCTCCGTCAATGGAAATGTACAAACACCAAGGTAAGGCCACAAAATGCTGAACTTTTGCTCCATGCAAAAAGATCTGACAAAATATAATTCCAGCAATAAAGTATGCACTCCAATCGAGTAAAAAGAACTCATGGATTGCGTCATAAATTTCCGAAGGCCCAACAAGAAAACGTAGGCTCGACAACAGCAGCCAAAAATAAACCAAGTAATCCAAGCTTATTTTTTTAAATCGATTCAGAATCAAGAACAAGGCTATGATCAGGTAAAACTTCAGCTCCACATAGAGCGACCAATAAGCACCATCGATATCTCCCTGCCCCAATAATTTTTGCACCATCGTCAGATTGGCCAAAAGTTGTGTAAATGTAACGTGGTAACGTGGTGCGCCCCAAAAATAAGAAACCACAAAAGTCAATAGCAAACATATCCAGTACATCGGATACAAACGCTTGAAGCGGGAGTAGCAGAACTTACGCAGTGAAAGATGTTTGATGGAAAATGCGATCACAAAACCACTGATAATAAAAAATAGATCAACGCCTAGATAACCGTACTTAACATATTCACTAATTCCATCAAAACGTAACAAGGACATATTTCCTGCAGCATAGCCCCGATACAAATAATGATATAATACGACGGCAGATGCTGCGATAAAGCGAAACAGATCGATTTGATAGATTCTTTTGGACTCAGACATTTGAGTGCAAATATACTCAATTATCTTCCCTGTTTTTCTAGATTTACTTCACCTTCATTAAGTTCACCTAGTTAACATTTTTTTTTATTTTTACACGCTTATTGAAAACAAAACTACCCATGCATCATTTAACCATATTATTATTTTTTTTTATATTGTTATTCACTCATCCTGCACATGGCCAAAATAGCGGATGGGACAGGTTAGACAAGCAGCTAGCAGAGGCAAGCAGCGATTCTACACGAATATTGGCGTATTATAAAACCGCCTCAGAAATTTACCGCAGTAATCCCCAAGAAGCACAGGAAATCGTTTCCAAAGGCTTGAGTCTCATCAGTGAAAAAAAATTCGAACCCTTACAAATTGATTTATTAAATCTACAAGGGGTCATTTATCTGAAGCTAAATAACTTCGATGAGAGTGTGAAGACTCACTTCAAGGTCCTCAAGAAACGAGAAGATCGGAACGACAAGAAAGGGATGATGCTCTCTTTTCTGAATATCGGAAATGTTTTCAATAAGAGTTACGATCCCGATCAGGCCTTAAAATATTACCAACGTGCACTAGATCTAGCAAAGGAATTGCGCGACACAAGGAATCGAGCAAACATATCGACTAATATTGGCAATATATATGCCCAAAACGCTTTGAATGGAGAGAACAAGAAGGATGTAGCGCATGCCATCGATTATTTGGTAAAAACCGTGGAATTCTGTAAAGCCAATGCCCCCGAAGTCGATCTTTACAATACGTACATTTTATTAAGCTATCTCTATCTCAAGGCAGATAAGCTCGAATGGAGCACGTATTATACGGATCTTGCAATCGATATCACCAGCAAGAAAAAAGATCCTGTTGGGGAAAGTTATGCCCGAATCAACCGGGCGAATATCTACGTCAAAGAAAAGCGGTTTGATCTGGCCGAACAAGAAGTCACCCTCATCAAGAGCATCATTGCCAAAAGTGGTTTCACCAATTTAACTGAAGACCTTCAGGGAGATTTCGATAAAATAGCGAAAGCGATCAAAGAGCAGGATGCACAGTTAATACTGAGCGATCAGGATAGTTCGGACCGCAAGTTTCATGAAGACGCTGAAGTTTTACGCGTACGGGTTCGGGAAGAACTTCGAGAGAAGTATGAAAGTGAAAAGAAGGAGCTTGAGAATAAAAATCTGTTATTAAAAAACGCGAATATAGAACGAGAAGCCCATTGGATAAAACTGATTTGGCTAGCCACCTTTTTTGTCCTTTTAATTATCGCCGTTATGGTGCTGTTACTGATCAAAAAGAATAGATTATTACGTGAAGAAAAACGGAAAGTCGATCTGCAGGCCGCCGAGATCAGGCATCAACATGAAGAGCTCATCCAGGCAGATCGATTTCGATCCAGTATATTTTCCGTTGTGTCACACGATCTTCGCAGTCCTTTGTCAACTTTCCAAGCGCTGCTTGCTGTATCCAAAATTGTCGAACTCCCAGCAGACGAAATTAAAAGTATGCTAATCAATATAGGCAATCAAGTTACAACAGCCTCCAAAATGCTCGACAGCCTTCTCGTATGGTCTTCACAACAAATGGCGAATGAAAAGCTTGAAATACAGGAAATTTCACCTTATGAAATTATTAGAGAATGTCAGGAATTATTTATCGATCGGATTAATCTAAAAAATTTATCGATAGACGTCCGTATTTCCCCTCAATTGACCATCCAGAGCGATGTTAAACGATTTGAATTTATTATTCGCAATATCTTTAATAACGCTATTAAGTTTTCCTTTAGTGGTAAGACTATTATTTTCGATCAGCGGGAAACCGAAAGGGAATTACTTATTTCAATTACAGATCAGGGAATTGGAATGGACGAGCGAAAAATTGCCGCGCTTAAAAATATGCAGAAACAGCAACACAGTCTAGAAGGCACTTTTGAAGAAAAGGGATCAGGTATCGGCTTAATGCTTTGCCATGAATTTGCAAACCGTATGGGTTATTCAATTACGGTTGAAAGTAGTGAAGGTTTTGGAAGTACATTTATCGTTCATATACCAAAATAGCATTCTGCCCAGAAAACAGAATGCTAATAAATGATTAAAAGCTTTTTACAATTCGCTTTAAATACTCTCCATACCCCGACTTACAGAGCGGTAGAGAAAGTTTTAGCAATTGCTGTCCATCAATGTAGCCCATTCTGTAAGCAACTTCTTCAATTGCGCCTATTTTCATTCCTTGTCGTTCCTCGATTACTTGCACAAATTGACCTGCCTGCATGAGCGACTGTATAGTCCCGGTATCCAACCATGCTGTGCCACGATCAAAAATACCGACCTTTAGCTTGCCCCTGCGAAGATACTCTTTATTGATATCGGTGATCTCGAGCTCACCGCGAGGAGAAGGTTTTATATTTTTAGCGATCTTAACCACCTCGTTGTCATAAAAATAAACACCAGGAACAGCATAATTCGACTTTGGAAATTGTGGCTTTTCTTCAATAGAAATAACGTTATTTCCATCATCAAACTCAACCACACCATATCGTTCCGGGTCCTGCACTGGATAGGCAAAGACTACCCCGCCATCAGGATCTGCCGATGACTGCAATAGTTTTGAAAGCCCCGAGCCATAAAAGATATTATCGCCTAAAATCAAGGCTACTTTATCGTCACCGATAAACTCTTCTCCAAGCAAAAATGCTTGCGCCAGTCCATCTGGACTCGGCTGCTCTTTATATTCGAAGCGACAGCCTAATTGCGAACCATCCCCCAATAACTTTTCAAAATTTGGCAAATCTTGCGGTGTCGATATAATCAAAATCTCCCGTATACCAGCCAGCATCAATGTCGACAAGGGGTAGTATATCATAGGTTTATCATATACAGGCATCAATTGCTTGCTTACGGCCAATGTAAGTGGGTGTAATCGAGTCCCTGAGCCCCCAGCTAATATAATTCCTTTCATTTTACTGTTATTTAACGAAAAAGACTTTACAACCATATTGATAAAGTCTCCTTATTTTTTCTAATTATCTTTAAATTCTTCAGCGAGCATATTACCCAAACTTATTTTCCAATCCGGCACTTCCGTGCCAAATACACTCTTAATCTTTGATTTATCAAGTAGCGAATACTTTGGCCTGCGTGCAGGGGTAGGGTAAGCACTCGTGGGAATCGGTTTTACCTGACAGTCGAACGAACGGAAATCACGTATCGCTACAGCAAAGTCATACCAAGAAATTTCACCTTCGTTGCTATAATGGTAAATCCCTGCATCCCATTCGGAAGAATCGATAATTTTCAATAATGCAACTGCCAGATCATGCGCATAGGTAGGACTCCCAATTTGATCGTTGATTACATTGACCTCATCGCGCTCAGTCATTAAACGGCACATGGTTTTTACAAAGTTTTTGCCGTAAGAGGAATATACCCAGGAAGTCCGTATAATGATTGCTTCAGGACACCATTTCTGAATCGCCTGTTCGCCGGCAAGCTTCGTTTGTCCGTATACATTAATAGGTGACGTTGCAGCCTTTTCTGTTAACGCCACAGCGGACGTACCATCGAAAACATAATCTGTTGAAATTGCAATAAGTTTCGTTTCATGAAGACGGCAGTATTGTGCAATTTCTTCACAGGCCAAATGGTTCACCAAATTCGCAGTCACTTGATCCTCCTCCGCTTTATCTACTGCTGTATATGCTCCTGCATGGATAATGAGATCGGGTTGATACATCGCCAAAATTTCCTGTATAATCTGAATTTGATCCAGTGGCAATTGCTTCCGATCTAAGAAATAACACTCTTTTTCTGTATTATCCTGTAAGAGATCCCTTAATTCTGACCCGAGTTGTCCTGAAGCTCCTGTTATAACAATCCGCATATCCTCCTAAATTAATTTCATTCGTAATTCGCCAAAAGACTGCGCCTCTTGATCTTTTTGTGAAAGAATCATCCGTTCGCCAGGAATCTGCCAGTCTATCCCCAGCTCCAGATCCAATGGATTTACGCCATCTTCTGATTCTTTATGATAGTTATTATCACATTTATAGAAAAAAATAGCATGCGCTGACAATACAGAAAAGCCATGTAAAAAGCCTCTTGGTACAAATAGCTGTTTTCTATTTTCAGCCGAAAGTTCTACCGCAACATATTGCCCAAAAGTGGCGGATCCGGGACGAACATCGACGGCAACATCCAGCACTATTCCTTCAACCACACGAACTAATTTTGCCTGTGCATGCTCTCCAACTTGCATATGCAAGCCACGCACCACACCAAACTGCGATTTTGACTGGTTATCTTGTAAAAAGTGGGGTTTATAGCCCAATATGGAAGCCAACTTTGTTTCATTAAATGATTCAAAAAAATAACCTCTTTCATCTTCAAATACGGTGGGCTCAAGTATAAAGCAGCCTTTTAGTTTTGTTTCCGTATACGTCATTCTTATGCCTCTTTGTATTGATTGTCGTAATATTTTTTATAATCTCCAGATGTCACATGGTCCAACCATTCCTGATTAGCCAAAAACCAGTCTATGGTCCGTGACAAACCTTCTTCAAAGGTTACTGAAGGCTTCCACCCCAATTCCTTATTGATCTTTGTTGCATCAATCGCATAACGCAAATCATGCCCTGGTCGGTCCTTAACAAAGGTAATCAACTCTTCCGAAGAGCCTTGGATACGCCCCAATTTCTCATCCATCTGTTTGCATAGCTCTTTGATCAGATCTATATTTTGCCATTCATTGAATCCACCCACGTTATAGGAATCGCCATTTTTCCCTTCATGAAAAACGAGATCGATGGCTTTTGCATGATCGATTACGTATAACCAATCGCGGGTATATTTTCCATTACCATAAACAGGTAGCGATTTATGATTTAAAATATTATGAATGCACAAAGGAATCAATTTCTCCGGAAAATGATTCGGCCCATAGTTGTTTGAACAGTTTGTCAACACAATAGGCAGGCCGTAGGTATCATGGTAAGCCCGTACAAAATGATCTGAACTTGCTTTGGATGCCGAATACGGTGAATGTGGATCATAGTTTGTTTCTTCCGTAAAAAATCCGGTATCACCGAGCGCTCCAAACACCTCATCCGTTGACACATGATGAAATCGCTTTCCTTCAAAATTATCCTTCCAAATTGTCTTGGCCGCATTCAATAAATTGACCGTTCCAATCACGTTAGTCATAACGAAAGCCATTGGATCGACAATTGAACGATCGACATGCGACTCCGCGGCCAAATGGATAATACCGTCTGGTCGGTATTCCTGAAAAATAGCTGATACAGCCTGCTGGTCCGTAATATCCGCCTTAACAAAGGTATAATTAGACAAATGCTCTATATCCTTTAAATTCTCCAGATTACCCGCATAGGTCAAAGCGTCCAGATTAACGATCTGATATTCGGGATACTTTAACACAAACTCACGGACAACGTGTGAGCCTATAAAGCCCGCCCCTCCGGTAATTAAAATTGTTTTATTCATATAATGATTCTCGAATGTTTAGACCATTGGTCTGCGAATGATGAGTTCACCAAATAGTTCGCTAAAAATAGGATGATTTTTGTTAATTGACAAGTTTTAACCCATGAGTAAATGGAATAAACAATAAAAGCCTTCCATACGAAGGCCTTTCATTTCTTTATATTGTTAATGATCTACAAACTTTTCTGATTATAATACATTCTTTACTAAAGAATAAACGGGCACCTCTACAGGTGTCTCATTCGCCAATTTGATCTCTTCCTTCTCTTCAGTTGAATCCAACACTTCGTATTCGGAATTTTGAGATTTAAACTCCGGAACAATCTGCTTCATTCCGGCAACAAGCTCCATAAAATCTGGCAAATGGGTATCCGCATCCAAAATCTGCTGGCAGATCGCATTGATACGTTCTGCTTTAAGCAGCAATTCATCGTGATTCACTTTTGCGATCATGATTTTAGGATGATGAGTCTTCACGGTATTCTCATTATTCGCCAACAATTCTTCATAAATTTTCTCTCCTGGACGTAATCCAACAATTTTTATATCGATATCTTCTGGGTAACGATAACCTTTCAGCTTGATCATCCGTTTTGCTAAATCAATTATTTTAACAGACTTACCCATATCGAACACAAAAATCTCGCCCCCTTTTCCCATCACACCAGCCTCCTGTACCAATTGACATGCTTCAGGGATCGTCATAAAGAAACGGGTGATTTCAGGATGGGTCAACGTCAGCGGCCCTCCCTCTGCCATTTGCTTTTCAAAAAGCGGAATGACAGAACCATTTGAACCCAGTACATTTCCAAAACGTGTAATGATAAAACTGGTATTGGATTTACCGCTGCAGCTGCTCACGTAAATCTCGGCCATACGTTTGGTCGCCCCCATCACATTGGTTGGGTTAACAGCCTTATCCGTAGACACCATAACCATTTTTTTAGTCCCATATTGCATACACAGATCGGCTACATTTTTACTTCCTAAAACATTCGTCTGAATTGACTCGTAGGGGTTTGCCTCCATTAAAGGCACGTGCTTATAGGCCGCTGCATGAAATACCAAATCGGGTTTATAGTGTGCAAATATATTCTGCATGAATGCATAATTACGCACATCACCGACTACACAATGCATATCTTCGGGCAATGTAGCCTTAATAGACTGCTGTATATCATACAATGCTGATTCAGCTTGATCCAGCAAGATTAATTTTTTATAATGACGTCTGGCGATCTGACGGGCTAGTTCCGAACCGATAGATCCAGCGGCACCGGTCACCAAGATGACTTTACCCTGCATCTCTTGTTCAATTTCTGGATGATCCAATTTAATTGGCTTGCGTCCCAATAAATCTTCAATCTTCAATGGCCTGATTTCACGTTTCGCTCCTGAATTAAGTAAGATTCGTGCCGGAGGCATGATCTTGAGTTCAAGACCAATATTTTGGAACCAGTCTGATACATACTCCAAACGCTCGGGGTCGTTATTTTCTACAGCAATGATGACCTGAGTAATTTGGCATTTCTCAACATAGTCCCTTGTGATTTCAGTAATATCTTTAATTTTTATTCCAGCCAATCGCTTTCCTATTCGCGATATTTTATCTTCCACAAAAGCAACTACTTGATACTTCGTTCTCGGATCCTCCTTCAATAAGGAGAATGATACTAACCCTGGTCTTGAAGCTCCAAATATCAGCACATTCTCACCTTTTCTTGCCGGTAAAAAAAGATACTCATAAATAGTACGGTAAACCACGCGCGCACCCACCATAATGACAAGAAGAATACAAGCCTGCATGGTCAACACGCCATAGGATAAACGAAGATAGTCTCCTGCCATCGTACCTTTATCAAAAATAGCTTTGATAATTAAGGTTAACAGCATTAAAATCACATAGGCAGAACCAACTGTCTTAAAGATTTTAATGGTATCCCGAATGCCCGTCTGCCGAACAATACCCCGAAAAGTATCATAACCTAAAAACATTATGAAATATATCGGCAATATGACGACAACTTTCTTCAGCATCAATTCAATATCAAATACACCCTTAAAGTTATTGACCACAAAATTAGAAAAGACGTAGCTTGCAAATACAAACCACATATCGATCATTAAAATGACCCATCGTGGATTGTCCTTTCTCAGGCGTCTTCTTAAATCTCCTAGAGAACCCATCATAAGCTTTTTCTCTTATTTAATTAAAATGTTACTGACCATGTATGCGACAAACGAACACGATCTGATATGGCTTTATTATAATATTTTATAAAGGAGACGCAAGATAGTCAAATTTTCATACCTAAAATACCTCATTGATAAAATATCATTAAAAAAGAACCCTATCTTTTCCATAAATTTATCAACGTGGATCAAGCAACTATTATACCGAAACTGTTACAAAAAAAAAATAATAGCATTTATTCTTCATAATTAACATTTCAGGCACATAAAATAACGATCGTCTTAACATAAGCAAACCAATCCCTTTATCGCCATATGTAGGCATACAGTAATTAACTCAATTATTGGCATATTGTTTGTAATTAATTAGAAATAGTCATGGAAAGGAATTAAATTTTTACTTCTCCGCTTAATATAAACTGAAACGCCGCTCCTTTACCGAACTATTTTTCACAACATAAATAATGTACATCATGGGATTTTTTAGCAACCTGTTTGGGAAAAAGACTTCATCCATTCGCTCTTTGGCGCAGTTGGAATTTCTAGAAGTAGATATGCATAATCATCTGTTACCAGGCATTGATGATGGGAGCGATTCTGTCCAACAATCCTTACATTATATCCAGCAACTTCAACGCCTAGGACTTAAAAAGTTTATCTGTACACCACATATTATGGCTGGCGTTCATCAAAACACCAAGTTCAGTATTGAGCATGCGAAAGATTCCCTTGTTGAGGGGCTTAAAAAGTCCGGCAATGATATCGATATATTCGGGGCTGCCGAACATATGATTGACGAAAACCTCCCTTTATTAATTCGTGAAAATGAATTGTGCGTCATGCCCGGTGGTTATGTGCTGATCGAGATGTCATACCTTTCGGAATCGAAAGCTTTATTCCACACGATTAGAGATATTCAAAAATTAGGGTATAAACCCATTCTTGCACATCCCGAGCGCTATAATTATTACCATAGTAATTTTAATATTTATAAGCAAATTAAAGATGCAGGTTGTCTGCTACAGTTAAATCTTCTTTCATTAAGCCGATATTATGGCGTCGATGTGAAAGCCATTGCTATGACCCTTTTGAAATCAGGCATGTATGATTTTGTGGGAACCGACCTACACCATCAGCGCCATCTGGACGCTTTAAAAAATATTGTCGAGAAATATCCCATCCGTGAGATGTTGAAAACTTCACCGATTTTAAATGAAACGCTTCTTGATCATATCACACAGCATAAAGCACAAGTTATTGCCGGATAAAGCAATAATATAACAGATTGGCATTAATACCTTATAAACATGTTTTAAAATATGCTATTGTCTTCGACAGTCCTTCTTCCAGCTGAACTGTAGGATTCCAGCTCAAGCTTTTCTTCGCAAGTTCAATGTCTGGTTTTCGTTGTTGCGGGTCGTCTTGTGGCAAGGGCAAAAACTTAATCTTTGATTTTGATCCAGTTTGGAGAATCACTTGCTCCGCCAATTGTAGTATCGTGAATTCATTTGGATTACCGATGTTTACCGGGCCGATAAAAGACTTTTCAGTAGCCATCATTCGAATCATTCCTTCCACCAGGTCATCTACATATTGAAAACTGCGGGTCTGATTTCCTTCACCATAAATGGTAATATCCTTATGCTGTAAAGCTTGCATAATAAAGTTGGATACCACCCTTCCATCTTGAGGATGCATACGTGGGCCATAAGTATTAAAAATGCGGACAATCTTTATAGCAATATGATGTTGACGATGATAATCCATAAATAGCGTTTCCGCACATCGCTTTCCCTCATCATAGCAGGATCGAATACCGATAGGATTTACATTTCCCCAATAGCTTTCTTGCTGCGGATGAACCTTCGGGTCACCATATACTTCGCTGGTAGAAGCTTGTAAAACGCGTGCGTTAACCCGCTTTGCAAGCCCAAGCATATTGATTGCTCCCATCACCGAAGTTTTAATGGTTTTAATTGGATTGTACTGATAGTGTACCGGACTTGCAGGACAAGCCAGATTATATATTTCGTCAACCTCAGCCAAAAAAGGCTCCGTCACGTCGTGCCGTACAAGCTCGAAATAGGGATTCTGTAGCAAATGAACAATATTCGATTTATCCCCGGTAAAAAAATTGTCCATACAAACCACTTCATTCCCATCCTTCAATAAACGTTCACAAAGATGGGAACCTATAAATCCAGCTCCACCCGAAACTAGAATTCTTTTTTTTAGGTTATACATAAAATATCAATTTATAATTTTGCGTTTTTACTGATGAGATGCTGTGTCCATTAGCGGAATACGAAAACCGAAACGGGAGCCAACATTTTCTTCCGACTCAAAAAAGAATGCTCCACCATTTTGATGGATAAAATGGTAAACTACCCATAGACCTAAACCTTTACCTTTCTCCCGCATAGGGGTTATCTTTCCCTCTTCCATTATCTGCTGTTGCAGTTGGTGTTGTGCATCCACACTCATTCCTACCCCCGTATCGATAAATTCAACAACAACATCATCTCCATCTCGGTTTAAGTTGAGCTTAATCAAGGAATCTTCATGGCTAAACTTCACCGCATTTATCAAAAGATTTCTTAAGATACTTTTCATGATATCCGCATCAAAAAAGATTTGTAATCCGGATTGTAATGCTAATTGAATTTCAATATTTTTTAATTTAGCTGTAGGCTGAAGTGTCTCCACCACACCTTTGATCATTTCATCGAGTTCAATTTCTTGTGGCATATAACTCAATACACCCAAGCTGTTTTTGGTCCATTTAAGTAGATTGTCCAAAACGCTGAAAAGTTGTTCCGCAATGTCATTGCCCGTATTGATCATATCTCCATAACCAGTATTACTTCCCTCAGGACTCATGGTCAAAATATTTAAGATCATTTTGAGTGAAGAAATCGGACTTCGTAGATCGTGAGCAAGAATAGCATACATTCTATCGCGGTTTAATATCGCTTCCTGAAGCTGTGCTGTCTGCATCGCAATTGTATGGCCCGATTCAATAAGCTTGATTTGATGTTTGATGCGCTGAAGTAATTCCTTTTTATTGAAAGGCTTCGGAATATAATCTACACCGCCACTATCAAATCCACGCACAACATCATCCGGAGATTTTAAGTTTGTAATAAATAAAACTGGAATATGCTTATACAGCTCCATGGATTTCAGCTCCTTTGTTAGATCAAATCCGTTCGTATTCCCCATCATGACATCCATTAAAATAAGATCTATCCTCTGCTGTTGCAAATTTTCAAATGCCCCTTTAGCACCGGAAGCGGAGAATACGTTGAAGTGCTCCCGTTCTAAAATCTCTTTTAGCACAAAAAGATTTAGCTCAGAATCCTCTAAGATCAGAATATTATACATTGAAAAATCGATTTCCATAGATCATTATTAGCTTGTTTAGACACTGTCTAGAAGGATGCTATCCTTTTATAAAATTCATGAATCAATAATACATTAATAATTGCACCCATAATTTGTGTAGCAAAAATGTTATATATATATCAATTTACTTTAAAATCAACCAATACAGGAAGATGATCACTATAGTCAACATCTCCCGTTCTATAATTTACAGCCTGAAATGTAGCTCCAGAAAAAAATACAAAATCAATGCGAAACAGCTTCATTAAATTACTGTAAGTATATCCATATCCATTACCTGCTTCGCGAAATGCATCCTTCAAATTTCCTTTAATTTTATGATAACTATAGGAATTAGGGCTATTATTAAAGTCCCCGCAAATAAGCGTAGGAAAAGAAGATTGATCAATTAAATTTCTTAAATAATCAGCCTGTCCACCTCTCAATCTAAAATTTTCAGACATTGTTTTAATTGCATTCCACCATTTAAAGGTCGTATTTTCAGCAGGCAGTAAATCCCTTTTTACCTGGTTCCAATTTGTTGTCTGCAAATGACAGGTTCCGATCCTGATCTTTTTGTCTTTGAGGGAAAGATCGGCAAAAAGTGCACAGTTGGGCCGCTCTTTAAACGAAACAACCTGTACCGAGTCCAGGGGAAATTTACTTAAGATAGCAAGTTGATTCTGCCCTGATTTACTCCCTGTTATTATGAAATATTGAAACTGGCCAAATGATTGCTTGAGTTCCGATACGGAACAGTCGGCCGGAACTTCCTGTAAACATAAGGTATTTACCCGCTGCGAATCAATATAGGAAGCAATCTGTTGCATCGAAGATAGATTATAAATCATTTTGAATTCACGAACGTTGTAAGATGCGAAACGTATGTCCGATGTTTCAGTTTGCGCTATCCCGTTTATCTGGATTACTTTTATGAAATAATGAAAGTTGGCCAATAGTGCTATTAACGGACAAATACTGTACCAACTACGTTTATATAATCCGATAATAAAAAAAAGAAAATTACCACATATAAGTGCAGGTAACAACACACCAATCCATTGGAAAATAACAGTGGTCTGAGGCGAAATAAGCAAAGCCAAAAACGACAAGGAGGCGAGTATAGCCATCAATAGAATGACAATCCCGACCAGTAACCTGGAAATGCTCACCGGCCTAAATTCAATATCTCTAGTCATGGTATGCTATTTTAATTTTGTTCGCTTAAAGGCAATCTTATGCTAAAAGTAGCGCCTTGTCCAAGCTCCGATTCGACACCCAACTGTCCATTCATCTGCTCAACAATACCTTTACAAATTGCCAGCCCCAATCCCGTCCCCTTATCCATTGAATTAATCTTATAAAATCTATTGAAGATCAACTCCTGATTTTCCTTGGCTATGCCAATACCATTATCTTTAACAAAGAATTCTACATAATCATTACTTAGCCTGTAACCAACGTGTATAGCACCCTCAGGTGGCGTAAATTTCAAACTGTTATTAATTAAATTGACGAGTACCTGAATCACTCTTCCACGATCAAGCCTTGCCACCAATTCCTTTTCAGGAATGTCAAAAATTATGGCTGGCTGTTCCTCATTTGACAAGAAACTCATTGAAAGCTCATTCAATATTCCTTTAAGGGACACGTCCGAATTCTTTAATCTTACTTTGCCTGCATCCATCTGCGACATTTCCAGTACATCCGTTATTAGCCGTAGCAACTGGCTGCTATTTGCATTGAGGAGCTCCCCATACTCCTTTCGCAGCTCAGGATCTGGCGTATCGGCAATAATACTTCCAAAGCCCATAATTGCGCTAAGCGGCGTCCGGATTTCATGATTCATATTGGAGATAAATGCAGATTTTAACCGCTCAGATTCCTCTGCAGCTTTTTTTGAACGCAACAGCTGCTCCTCGTAACGAAGCTGATCCGAGATATCCCGCTTAATGGTCCAGATGATATCTTCACCGTTCCCATTTTTAATCATCAGCGAACTGCATTCTGAGCCAATAATATCCAGTTCTGGATAAACCGTATCACAACGATATTGATAATAACCCGAAGAAGAAATGATTTTTTGCACAGATAAGCCCCAAGCTTCTTCTGTTGTGAACTCCCGCAGGCATTCAAAAACTTTTAAGTCAACAATGACCTCTTCTTCTTTCAGACCATTTTGCTGTCGGCATGCCTTATTCGCAAAAGCCATTGTCCCATTTTTATGACAAGCAAAAATACTGTATGGTGCATTATCAACAACAGCAAGCACCATTTCAAGTTCATTTCGATTTTTAATGAAATCGCTTACATTTTGAGAAAAGCCATCTATAATATGAATATTGTTTTCAAGGCGTTTGGCATATTTTGTCGCCCGTACATACGTAATGGGCGAATCAGGTTGTTTTATGCGGTACTCAAATGTACTATACTCAATAGCGTCGTTATGCAAAAAAGCTTCCATCTTCTTTCTATCATCTGGGTGAACATGTGGGAGCAGATCTTGCAAAGCTATTTTCTCAGGCTCTTCAAGATTTTTCCTCCGAAGGTTCGAATAGCCATTATGCGTAAATTCCTGCTGTTGCAGATCATAAGTCCAATGCCCGATCATAGCGACCTTTCCCACCTCAAGTTGGGCAGTCAGTGCAGATTTAAGACGGTACTTCATGTTACTACGCTGTGTGATATCCCGATATTGGCATATTAGATGTTCGTCATCAAATTTGTGAATTAAAAACTTGAAATAATACATCTGCTCTTCCGTAGGCAGGTCATAATTTAGATTGGAAGTCTCTCCTGTTTGGCGGCAAAAGTTAAACTCCTGTTCGATAAGAGCTGAAGTTGGCTGCGGTAAAATAGACAACAGATTTTTCCCAATTGGATTAATATCGGAATTTAAAACCGGATTATTTGTTTTCATTATCGCATCCACGCAGATATTATCCTTGTTTACCAGCAACAATGTATCACAAGTCATATTCAAGACTTTCTCCAAGAATTTTAAATCATGTAATATTTTTTTTCCCATAACATTCTTTAGATTATTTTCTTTGAGATTTCTCCCATCCGCCAATAAAGCTTCTGCTAAATAAATAATAAATTCCGCGCATTACATTGATATTCATAAACAGAAAGTAATATGGAATATAAAACAACTTTGTACTATTGGGATTATTTCGCATCAAATAGCCAAAAGCCGCACAAAGATAAAAGACACACTGAAACACAAAAATGACAGAAAACACATTGAAAGGTGATGAGCACCGATATCCAAGAATTGCCGCTAAGGGGAAGAGTGCAAAAAGCGCAAAAGGTGTAACAGACCAACGCAACACACGATGTGAAATATATTGGAAGCTCAACTTCCCAAATTTAAAGCCATTTAGTAATGGCAGTAATCTTCCTATAGACTGCCATCCCCCAGCAGCAATACGTCTTTTCCTTTTTCCTTCCTCTTCCATATTCAGCGAACCATATTCAACAGCATAAGCGTCCGCTGTGTATGCAATACGGTAACCTTTTAATGCAATGCGCATTGAAAGCATAAAATCATCCAATAAGGTATCTTCTTCCATCGCAGCAAATAATTCTGTCCTTACAGCAAAAAGTTCTCCAGCGGCTCCGACTGCTGAATAAAATTCGAAGTCTAATCTTTTCAAGAGGGATTCATATTTCCAATAGGCTCCCTCCCCTTTTGAAGAAACAGTATCGTCATTATCAAAAGCCACTCTTTTTTCACCCGAGACACAGCCGATTGTCGGATCTTGAAATTGGCGAGCAATAATCTTCAACGCCCCGGCATTAAGTAAACAATTTGCATCGCTAAAGACGACAATTGGAGTT
Source organism: Sphingobacterium sp. UGAL515B_05 (assembly GCF_033097525.1). Classification (NCBI taxonomy): domain Bacteria; kingdom Pseudomonadati; phylum Bacteroidota; class Sphingobacteriia; order Sphingobacteriales; family Sphingobacteriaceae; genus Sphingobacterium; species Sphingobacterium sp. UGAL515B_05. Next base: position 1,632,562 of record NZ_CP109907.1, read on the forward strand.
TTCACATATTCCATACCGTGATTAATGGCAGCTGTCTTACCTTTCCTATGAGCTGAACCGACAATCTTAACCATCGGATACTTTGCTAACAGCTCAAGACTATCATCAGTACTTCCATCTATAACCCAAAGAATGTTTAATTTATCTTTAGGATAATCAAGCTCAAGGCAGTTCAGCATTTTATCTGGAATTATTTCTGACTCATTGTAGGCTGCAATAAATAGTGTCAATGGAGGAAGCTCATATTCTTCGCTATTTTGAGACCTCTCCTTTCTAGGGTATGGAAATAATCTTGCCAATATATAAATTAAGATAGCATACCCGATATAGGTATATAGCACCAACAAGAGGGCACTCCAAAAAACAATATGCAAACTCATCTGTACTAAATAGATAACCTATTTTCTTTTATCACTGTTAATCAAATTCGAATCTTCGTCCCTATAGCTATCCGACTTGGAAAAAACTAACATTAAATTCTTAAACGCTTTTTTACAACGAACTTTAAAACTGTTAAATAAAGATCCGTCTGCTGCAAGTGTTCCATAGCCCGTTATTGCTTTCGCTTTTCTATTATGGACAAAAACAATCCGACCAAATTTTTTTAGTCCCAAGGCTAAGGACCCGTCTTCTCCCCTTATGATATCAGTCCGGATTCCAACCTTTTGAGCTAACGCTGTATGATAAGCAAACACCAAACCCCGAACACTAAGTTCAGGTCTGTTTATCGATTGGATGAACAGAAAAATGTCGCGTACACGCTCATAAATCCATAGTGAAAATCGGCTATGAGTCTTATCTGGAATATAACCCCAGGAAGCGCTTGCTGCCACTACACCTTGTCGTTCTAATGCGCTTACCATTACATCCACATATCCGCTTGGATAAAGTGTGTCGGCATCGATATTAAGATGATACTTCCCTTTGGCATGATTCAATCCACATTGCCTCGCAAACCCACAGCCGCTTTGTTTCTCATTATAATATCGAATTCCTGCTTTCTTAAAAATTTCTTCGGTTTTATCAATTGAATTATTATTTATACCGATAATTTCAATAGGATACCGTGATTTAAGATCACTTAATGACCATAAGCAAGCCCATAAGTTCCTATCTTCATTATAAGCGATAACAGCTACAGTTACTAAAGGCTCATTCGCTTCAAATCTTTTGAGCTGTTCCACAATAGTATTGATTGTAGACTGAGATACTTGATCCGGCCGCACCTGATAAACAGATAAATACTTCCTATACCATTCGTTATTCATAGCTAATCATTCTACTGGTCGTATAGATTCGAAAAGTTGCTGCCACTGTTTTGCTATATTTTCCAAATCAAACTTTCTCACATCATTTCTAGCATTTTTCCCCATTTCTTTTCTCCGTGCTTCGTCTTCAATAAGTAGACAAATTCCGTCTGCTAACTGTTTAATATTACCATTTTCTACCAGTAATCCATTCTGCCCATCAACGATAATATCACGGGGACCACATGGACACATAAAAGACACGGGCGGAACGCCATAAGCCATTGTTTCTCCCAAAACCAGTGGGAATCCCTCATATCTTGATGATAAAACAAAGATTGAACTATCATCATATTTTTCAGCTATTGAAGCAGTTCCATTTTCCAAAAAGCAACTTCCCGACAACCCCAACTCTTTTACCATCGACAAATACATCGCCCTATCCCCCCCCCATAGATTTTTAATATCCATTCCGGGTGCTTTTTCGCCACCATTTCCCAAGCACTAATCAGTAAATCAAATCCCTTTTGATAAGTCATTCTTCCAACTGCAATTACTTGTTTATTATTGAGTAGAGCAGCTTTATCAGGATAGAAAGATAAGGGATTGGAAATAACCGAAATATTATCGAGTTCGCGCCAATAGCCCGCATCCTCATTCGTTAGCACGACAAAAGCCGATAGCTTTCGCAGATTCTTGATGAGTTGACCCTGCCACAATTTTGATATTCCTCTCTGCATAAAGCCAGGAAATCTTTTATCTGTAAACTGACGATAGACTAACCTATTAAAATGTAATTCGCCAACTTTCAAACTGCCGTCTTTTAAATCATTGATAAAATTGACGTCCCGTCTCAATAACGATACAGTAATATCGGGCTTTATAAGACATAATTGTTCTTCAAGTCTAGCTTTAAACAGTCGTTGCTTTTTCCAATAGCTTAAGGTTCGCTTCAATAAGGATAGAGAAAATATACCGTCAAAGTTGATATCGAGGTGATGCAATTTTATTTTCTCATCTAAAGGATAATAGGGCTCTGATCCTTTTCCGTCAGTGACAAAAATATGAATTTCATAATCAAATTTTTTGACGAAATAGTTTACCTTCGCTGTGAGCACCCTTTCCATGCCACTAGGGTAAAACAGACCTGGAATAATGTAAGCAAGCTTAAGTTTCCTTTTCATATTGTTTAATCACCTTTAGTATTTTTCCCAAAAGATTCAAATAGGTCTTTCCATTGCTCTGCGATATTTTCCATATGAAATCGAGCACTATTTAGCTGTGCTCTTTCTCCCATTTCCTTTCTCAACAGATCGTCTTTTATCAAGCTACATATTCTTTTGGCCATCTCCTTAACATTTCCATTTTCCACTAAAAATCCGTCTATGCCATCCCGAATTATTTCACTTGGTCCTGATGGGCAATCAAATGCAATACTAGGTAATCCACATGCCATGGCCTCAACCAATACCATACCAAAGCCCTCATACCGTGAAGATAGCACAAAAATAGAGCTATCACAATATTTCTCTTCAATCATCGTGGTACTGGGCTTTAATTTGCAACTCTCGGTTAAGTTAAGACGATCTATCTGATCTTGTAATTCAACGGGATTACCGTCGCCATAGATTTTTAAGACCCAATCGGGATAACTAGCATTCACTATAGACCAAGCCTCTATTAACAAGTCAAATCCTTTCTGAGGAACATATCTTCCAACCGCAATGACTTGCTTCGCTTGGCAATTAGATACGCCTTTAGGTCTAAAAACTAAAGGGTTAGGTATCACGTGCACGTTTGAAAGCTCTGGCCAAAAACTCTTTTCCTGAGCCGTGAGAAAAACGACAGCATCCATCAACTTTAATTTTTTGAGTCTGACACGGTCTTTTCTTTCCCGTAAAAAGCGGCTCATTCCTTTCGGAAAATTGGGATGATAAAAATCCTTCGTTACATGCAATTCTGCCACCTTAATACTACCATCCTTCAGCAGTGGTAAAAAATTGATTTCCCTTCTAATTGTAGAAATTACGATATCGGGCATCTCCTGTTCAAGGATTTTTAGAAATCGATTTTTAAACTTTCGGTAGAGAGAAGGGAAACGAAATAACTTAAGCAAGGACGACTGATCAAATGGATAGTCAATACAAACATTTAAATCGATATGTTTCACATTTTCCGAAAGCGGAAAAAAGCTGGGCTTATTTAGCTGCTCCGATGTCACCAAAATAACTTGCGCATCCGGCAGATGATTGGCAAAATAATTTGCCTTAAAAACGATAATCCGCTCCAATCCACCAGAAGTATACAATGAAGGTAAATAATACAGAATTTTCATCTTCTCAAAACAGCTTTTTTAAAATCTGACGTTGATAAAGATCTTCGCCATGTACCACAACCTGATCCCCGCCAATCACTTCATTGACATATTTAGACTTTATATTAACTTTATGTTTAGCTCCCATCATTAACCATTCGTATTCAATATCAATATGCCCGACATCTATAGCCTGATAACCCAATTTGCACAAATCATAAGCCAATACAGTCGCTGTGGGGCCCAAAGCGATTAAGATAAGACTATTTTTTGCTAATTTACACGCTTCCTGAAGGATCACATCATACTGATCAAATGCACCCTTGGACCGGCATAAGATTCGCCCAACACTTTCAACATTATCAAAAAGATCATTTCCTATGCCTAAGCGACTCTTTTCTCCCTCTATAAATACGATATCACGCTTGCTCCAAATTTGTTTTAACAGGTTAAACCAGTAGACAGATTTTTTCCGGTCGCTGAAATCAATATAGGGCCTTGTAATAAAAGTATTTCCATACCTCTTTCCTTTCTTAAGATATTTATCCCATAAATCGCCATATAAATAAAAATGTGCCCGCCAAAAACGACGCGCCCGTCTATTGTATCTATCCAGATCAACAAATGCATCCGAGATACACACGATGTGGTTTGTAAGATCACTTGTCAGTACCTCAGCCAATCTTTTAGAAAGCTCATCGTCATCATGCTGAAATCGTATTCCCTCTCCACCAATCAAGAGCATTTCACCATCGCCAAACCGACTAACTGATGACTTTTCGGAAATAATATGCTCAATAGTTTCTTCAATTGTCATAACCGTTGGCTTCACACGCTGTTCTCTTCCTGTTAGAAGTTCCAACATGTTATACCACTCTATAATCACATTATAGCGAAACTTATCTTTAAATTTATGTAGGAATGATAGCATTAGCTTAAATTTAAACGATCAATAACTTTTTTCATTTGATTGCGCCAAGATAATTCATAAACATCATTTCTAATGCTCAATGGCTCCCAATCTACGGTCAAACAATAAGATACAATCTGTTTGATATCAATAGGGGATTCATCTGGTTTGGCCTTCAATATATAAGGCTTATCTTCGAAATCAGAGTCGACTTCTGAATACATAAAAGGTATCCCTCTCGCAGCATACTCCCTTGTCTTTAATGTTCTGATAAATGTTATCCCACTACGATGTCTTGCAAGACTTCCGATAGCGAAATCAGCTTGGTCAAACATTAAATCGAGCTTCTTACCCCATAGCGCACCATGCAGGAAAACATACTCCTGTACTCCTGCCGCTTCGATAGCCGAAAATATTTCATTTTGTTCCCTTGCTCCACTCAGATTTCCAACAATGTTGAAGAAGACCTTGCACGCCGGATTTCCCTTATAATATATCCCTAAACCTTTTATAACCCGATCAAATCCATGCCAGAAATGGATTTCCGCTACCCCTAGCAAATGAATCTCATACTCATCATGAGTTTTTTTAACGCGCAAGGGAAGTTCATCCAAATCAATACCATTAGAAATTTTGATAGTTTTTGCACCGAAAATTTCTTCCTCTTCGGTAAATGTTACAATACCATCTAATACAGAAGCCATAGCTTTTCTAAAAAAACGATCGGGCAGCTGCATTATCTTGTCTATCAAACGAATATATTCTTGATCATAAGGATAGGTCGGAATTTCCATGACGACTTTCGCACCAGTTTGCCTAAATTTTCGCACGGCGTTAATCAAAAAAGGACTCGAGTTATGATAAGAACGTATGTATATCAGATCAAAACGTTCACTTGATACATAAGCAGTTAAGCCCCTAAAATCCCATCTCTTTCTTGATTTAGCCCAAGGTCCTTTCCCCAAATCAGCAATAATTTCGCCATCTACAATCCATGCACGATGCCCACTGTCCAATACTTCGTAGTAACATAGTTTGACCTCAGCCCCACATTCCCGGAGACCTTTAACCTGTCCAAATATCTTTTTACTAATACCATTATGGGCACTAAAGCCATGAAAGACTAGAAATAAAACTTTTAGTTCCATATGCTCAGTATCTCTAATTATTTCTCTTTAAATATAACGCTATATAAGATCTATATCCAGCAAACCAAACAAAAGCGATGAAAAAAATAGAAGATACAACGATCTTGACAAACAGTTTATACCAGACAATTTCAGTCCTCAAAAATATTCCACACATATACAGCAGAAACGTCAAAAATAAACCCGCCATAACTGGCTTTGCCAAAAGATAAAAAAAGCAAAGAAAGTTTCTGTAAAAGACCTTTGTATACATGATTGCATAAGTAAAGACAAATGTGATACAGTTTGATATGACAAGACATACAGCGACTGCGGAAATAGCCTCAAAATAAAAGATCCCCAGCAATATACCACATACATTCAACAAGGCCGAAAGTAATCCGGAGAGAAACATATATTTAGTATCTCCAGTGGTTTGAAAAATCGACCCTGATGAGGACAGAATGAGTTGAATCCCCACGGTCAAGCTCAAGATCTGAAATACGGGAACTGCAGTCCCCCACTGTGCTCCAAAAAATAGGTAAATCAGATCTTCGGCCGCAAAATAAAGAAAGCTTGCAAGTGGAAATCCAATTAAAGCCAATATTGCGATGAGTTGTTCCGTCGCAGCGATTAGCTGCATTTTATCCTCTTTTTTTAGACTCAATATGGGATGTATCACCGGTGTAATAACTTGTGTAATATTTTGCAGTGGTAGCGACATCAATTGATAGGCTTTATCATAATAACCCAAGATATTGATTCCTAGATATCTTCCGATAAGCAATGTGTCCGAATTTTTACTAAAATAATTTACGATGTTGAATAGAAATTGAAACGTAGAATAACGCAAAATTGGCCGAATTGTATTTAAAGATATCCTCAATTTAAAAGGCAATGGAAAATGCACATAGGAAACGATAAAAAGAAGTATACTATACAGAATGGGATTAATTAGGAGCGCATATATACCAGCACCATAAAACGCGGCACTTATTGACACCGCCCCCAAGACAATCTGAATAATAAAGCTTCTGATAGCGATAAATTTGAACATTCTTTCACGATAAAATAAGGCATTGGGTACTACCGAGCTTGCTGTAAAGAATAGGCCAATCGCCAATAGCCTGATTATATTTCGAAGCAAAGGTTGCCCATAATAGCCGGCTATCAACGGAGCAATCAAGACAAGAATTAATGCCAGTATAAATCCTAAATAGCAAGAAATAGAAAACAGATTACCGAGTTCATCTTTAGTCAAATTTTTATATTGGATCACGGCAGGAAAAAGACCGATATCTGCAATCAAATTCAAAAAAGCTATAATAACCATTGCAACAGCAATTACACCAAATTGCTCTGGCGACAAAAGCCGGGCAAGAACCGCAGTCACACCGAGAGAAATGACCAAGTTAGCATATTTTGCTATTGCGGTAAAAAAAAACGCCTGATATAACCTGTTGCTTGGCATTTTCCATTAGTTCCCTGTATATTTTTTAAACAATAATACGAATATTGTTTTTATCCTAATGTATTTGCGCCAGCTTCTTAAGGATAAGATAAGAATATGAATTCGATTTTTCCAGGGCATAGTGTAAGCCTTCCATACAGCAGCATCGATCATTTCCTTGAGATAAAAATCGACAACATCGCGTTGTCTTTTATTTCTTTTTGTGTATGCCAACAATTTAGTTCCCACCACAAAATAGCTATTTATATTTTTCATCGAATAAGGAACTGTCATAATAGATCCTGCCCGTAAACGACGTAAAAAAAACGAGGTGGGTATATAACTGGTTTTTCGAGCTTCCAAAAATAATATTGATGTAAACAGCTCATCCTCATGCACAATATAGTTTTCGAATAGAAGGCCTATTTTATTTAAAAATCCCCTGTTTATAAAGAGAAGGCACACTGACGAAAAAAATTCCCTATGCTTTAACAGGTTAGCAAACGTTTCAATCCCGGAAAAGATCATACTTTCGGTATGTGCTCTTTTATAATCGAACTTTTCCAATAAAACTGAATTTTGAGACCCGTCTTCGATTACCTCGGCATCAAAAAATACAAAATCCAGTCGCTTGCTTTTACAATATCCGTAACAGGTATGTAGGGTATCTTCCTTAATCAGGTCATCACTGTCCATAAAATAAATAAACTCTCCTTTTGCATGTGCGATCCCAGTATTTCTAGCTCCCGATAAGCCCTGATTCGCTTGAGAAAATACATGTACTCTAGCATCTACTTTGGCCCATCTTTCCAAACGTAAAAGGCTTCCATCAGTAGAACCATCATTAATCAATAACAATTCAAAATTTTCAAAATTCTGGCACAAGACACTCTCTACCGCGCGATCAACATATGCTTCCGTGTTGAAAACTGGCATCACTACAGTTATTTCAGGAGGATTTCTCATGGTTTTTGATCCATTTTTGTTGCTGATCGTCCCATTTTTTTACCACTTTAGCCGGATTTCCGACGACAACAGAAAAAGGTGGGATATCTTTGGTCACCACTGATCCAGCACCCACAACACAATGCTCCCCGATAGTAATTCCGGCTAATATTACTGCATTTGCCCCTATCCATACATTATTATTTATCCTTACGGGTGAGACTTCTATCCCCTGTTCTGCGATCGTTATATCAATATTTTCATACTTGTGATTGAGCCCCGAAATTAATACATGTTGTCCTATTTGTACATAATCGCCAATCCATACAGGTCCTATTACTGTATTACCGACACCAATCCTCGAATTACTGCCGATAATAAGATCTCCTACCGCGTTATTAATTAAGGAGTATGATTCCACCACAGTCCGAGCCCCAATTTGACATTTTCTAAATGGTACCAGATCTTTACGCACACTACAATAGATCACAGCCCCATGTCCTTTATGTACATATAAAAATTGAAATAATCTTAAATACCATCTCGGGCGCGTTCTTACAGGATGCATTAACATCCTATGCAGCCATTGCTTTATGCGGGGAGAACGCATTATTTTTTCCTTTAGCCCCATATCAACTCAAAAACATTATCACCATACTGTTTCTTGCTACTCATGCTCATCGGGTATATCACCATGTTTCGTATGTATAAAAGTCGACCGTCCTGAACGAAAATGGATTATACTGCTTACCATCGCAAAAAATATACGAGGCAAGGTAAATATTGCCAGAAACAATTGCTTCGTATACAATTTTTTTGGAATGGCCAAAGCTAAGCTCATCATATACAAAGTAATTAAAAAAAACCATTTTAGGGAAGAAATGTCGACGACAAAAAACGAAATCAGCAAAAAAAGAGGAATAATACCAAGCATAATGATTCGCGGCGGCATAGACCACTGGAAAATTTTATCGATTAAAGCCCAATTCCCTGAAACAAGCGCACTTCGCGTCTGTTTAATCGCAAGACAGAAGATATCGATTTGTGAAGCGATCCAACGCCGACGTTGTTTCGAAAAATCTTCACTATATTGAATTTTTTCGTCTAAAATTACAACATCTTCCAAATATATCGTGTTTATGCGATCTAATAAGAGGAAATATTCCAAAAACTTATCTTCTCCCATCGATTTGATTGCTGCGATCCTTTGCTTAAACCAGTTAAAATCGAATGCCATACCCGAGCCAATCAACGCAGCAGGCAAACCAAGACGAGCATGTCCTAAACGAAAAATTGAATTATTAATTTCTTCGCTTACACCATCCAAAATTGCAGTCGCCGTTGTATTATTTTTAGCCGTACGATGGGTTTGTATAGCTTTTGCCCCAGAAGCAAAAGCATTATTCAGTTTGCTGAGAAAGTCAGGAAAAACAATATTGTCCGCGTCCATAACAACCACTACATCAAACAATTGTGTATCTAACCTAGACATTGCTGCTGTTAATGCTGCAGCTTTCGACCGCTGGCCTTCACCTGGATGAATAAGTGAAATACCCATTGCCCGAAGCTGATCGTTAGTACGATCTTCCATGGCATCCGAAATAACTATGATTTCAAACTTATCGGCAGGATAATTCTGTGCTTTAAAACGTGTAACGCTTTCTCTAATGACATTATCCTCTTTGTAAGCGGGAAATAATATGGCAAATCGCAGTGATGTATTGCTATCTGGGAAAATAATCTTTCTTCTTATTCGGGATGCGAAGGCGAACAATGCTACATAGCATACCCACAACGTTAATACTGAGAAAAACAAAAAGTCAATGTACCAAATCATCGTTATAAGCATAACAGTATATATTTTTTTAGCGGCTTCCTATGATTATCCAGCGGCAGGCAGACCAAATCCCCTTTATCATCGCCACAGACTGCTTGAATTTTAATTTAAATAAAAGTAAACACAGATTCATTGGAAAAGCTATTAAAATCAAATAACTAAGCGCTAGTACTCTTAAGCTACCTTTTCTTTGTCTATAAGCGAAGATCACTCTATTTCGTGTAATATAAAACACTTTCAATGGACTGTCGATTCCAGTAGAAGCACTCTCGAGATGAACGATCTGAGCCAAAGGAAAATAAAACAATTGAAAATGTTTGGTAATGCTATTTGACCAATCCAATTCTTCATAATACAAAAAGTAACATGTAGGCATCCTGCCAATATGATTGATCACGGTTTTGGGAACAAACATGGCCGCACCATGAAAATAAGGAATTTGAACGATTTGATTGTATTGACCAAGATCCATTTCCTTATATCCAATTTGTTTATTCCTCATGGTTATTGCGGTCAATGGAGTACTTCCTGCAAACTGAATCAAATTAGGAGGTATATGATACAATATTTTGGGAGAAAGCCCTCCGACTTCTGGGTTCACTTCACAAAATGAAATCATGGATTGAATTTGCGAGTCAGCATCCTTAGGTAATAAAGTATCATTGTTGATAAAATACATATAGTCACCAGTAGCCATTTCTAATCCCCGATTATTTCCGCCAGCAAATCCTAGATTTTCCTGCAAATATTCGCCCTTTATAAATGGATATCTTTGTTTGATCACCTCAAATTCATTAATGATAGAAGCATTATCAATTACAATGACTTCAAAACAGAAACTTTTGATATGTTCAAAGATCGTTTGCAGCAGATTCATCGAATCACGGGCACCATTAAAATTAACGGTAATAAATGAAACTCTAGGCTGAGATATGTACTCCATTGTGTTCATTTTCTTGTAAATATGGGCACAACATCGCGATTGCCATTAATATATAAATAGTTTCCCCTGTTGGAAATTGATGTAAGACTTCATTTCCATAACCAGCCAACATCATACCTGCAATACCAGCTGCTGCAGCGCTACAAAATCCCCTAATCATGGGATCCTTTAATTTAAACCAAACAAGGTAAAAACAAATCGCCAAACAAGAAATCCAAATCAACAAATAGAGTACCAACCCAATTACGCCCGTCTCTACCCAGATAAAAACAAAAGAAGTATCTGTTGGAAGGTCGTTTAAAAGATCTCCTTCGTTAGCATTTTTTGCCGCGCCTAAACCTAACCCAATCGGAAAATTACGCATAAATTTTTTCATTTTGGTCTGATTTTCCTTTCGCAGGTTAAAGGATGCATCCTCTTTAAATTGAAACGCTGTCCGCATCCTTCGAATGTCGGCGTTACTATTTCCAATAGTTGTTAGCGATAGGAAGCAAAAGACACAAATAAATAGCGTTGATCCTAAAATCATGATTCGCCATTGTTTTAACAGCAGAATATAAAATGCATATCCAGCCATTGGAATTGCCATGGCAGAACGGGTGCCGGATATCAGCATACCGTACATCGCCAAAATAGTGACAGTAACGTACAAAATCCGCACACTTCTATTTTTCTCATAGAAAAACAAAATGGAAAAAACGACCATTCCAAGCCCCATATGGCAGCCAAAATTAGCAGCATCGGTAAAAAATGAAAAATAACGGACTCCACTATAGATGAGATGCGTATGAGCCCCAAGTGTATAAAGCCAAATTCTTTCATCTGCGTCGAACCCGATAAATTTTTGCCCAATTGCCTTTAAAGCCGCTAATAATACTAAAATCGCCCAAAAAATAAAAAAAGATCTGAGCTTGGATCTATCTTTAAAAATATAATAGATTAAAAATTGAAATAAACACAAATAAAGTGCCGTGCTCCGGATAGCAGCAATCCAGTTACCGAAGACACCATCCGGATTAAACACTTCAACCATACAGTAGGCCACCCAAGCTAAAGAGATAAAGAAGTACAATGGTATTTTCAGCTTAGCATTATAATTCCGATAAAGATGATTTAATGCAATTACAATAAAATTAAATAGGATCACAAGATCTACTAAAATACTCGGCGGCATGGGAATACGTACATAGCGTAATATACCCATGACGAAAAAACATACAGCAAATAAGAAAAGAAAACTAACAAAAGGATTCCGAATACAAATAATTAAAAAACAAAGAATAAAAGGTGCAAGTGCTATTCCAAGACTAGGCAAGAGACCTCCGGATACGGCCAAAAAGGTAATCAGCGCACATCCTAGGACAGCTAATAATTTTAAGCCAATTTTATCAAATAAAATTTCCTTCCTCATTTTTCTTTTTGGTATCGGCTAAGCCTTAGAAGCAGTTATTCCTAACTGTGAAAACCTATATTCCAACTTTCTAAAGAAACTATAAGGCGGCAACATCCCAGTGAATGTTTCTGTAGCAAATCGATCTGCATTCATAAGACATATTACTACGGGTACTCTTCCACTTCGCTGAACGATCTCCTTAAACAATTCTTCATCTTCTTCTTTCCATACAGACTCTGCATCCAATAAGAGTAGATTTACTGCTGCCTGCGACAGGTAAAATGGGGGGACAGGGACATTAAAAGCATTTGTATGACCTAAAAGCGTGAAATCATTTTCGTCAAGCTTAATTTGTTCCAAGAGTGTTGATTCTATCAAAAATTCACGGGACTTCGCATTAAAGTCTTTGCCCTCTTCGAGAATACCTACCTTGAGGCCAATCGTTGCCCATTCTTCCTTTATGTATTGCATAAGATTTCCGCTATCAATAGCCGAATCCAGTTTTAATACATTGATAAAATTGAGCGCATTGTCTCTTTGATAATATCCAAACAGCTGATTGGCCAAAGATTTTGATGCCATTCTTCTGATCTCCTGACTATAGCGCCCCATTTTCTGATGCGGAAAAGCACCAACGGCATTCCCTTTTGTAACACGATCTGTTCGCTGCTTATCCCGTAAAGTTCGATCTAGCAATTCCAAGACCAGAATGCAACCCAGTAAAAACGCCAGAGTTGCAAAATAAGATCCTATAACCAACATTTTACGTTTGGTTGGTTTGGAGTTAAGTGGAAAAGTTGCCGGATTGATTACTTTTAATGTGGCAGCACTCATCTCCAAGCTCTTTAGGCGGAGACGCGCAGCATTCAACCCTCCCAAAACGGAAAGATAGCTCTGTTCAGTAAAATTAATACCACGTTCCTGACGTTTGAGTAACGAACCTATTGGGGAGTAATGCGAGTACATTTTATCCAATTCACCTTTAAAATCATCCACTACTTTAATATCTGCTTGCGCCTGATCCAGTTTCAATAATTCGTCAACCCACAACGTCACATAATTTGCATTCGGATACCCATTTTTAGTATATTTCTGACTGGAATAATCCTGAATAAAGTTGCGGAAATCCCGCTCCTGATTTTTTAATTTCGATTTAAGATCTTGAAGTGTCGACGCTGAATTTTTGACTGTGTTTAATGAATCAGCCTGATAGGATTGAATCTGAGAAATTGAATAATTTAAATCCGATATTTCATTCATCTTAGCCAAAAATTGCGCATTGTTTTTGATACTCTTAGTATTTGCATCAATTCCCGACTCTAATTGCGTTATACTCGCTTGCGCTCTGTTACGTGCAGATAAGGCGTCCTGTTTACGGATTTCGTAATCCTTATCCAAAATTGTAACAGCCTCGGTCTGTTTATCGTAATGAATAAGGCGGTTTTGCACATTGAATTTGGTAAGAGAATCCTCTTTCATAAATAAGTCTTTTCCAATGCGGGCCAGTTCTGCTTCGAAATACTTTATTACATTATTGGTATTACTATATTGAAGAGTTTTATATTCGTCCCCAAAAACTTCACTCAGTATATTCAATGTTTGATAAGTGATGCCAGCATCATTATTTTCATAATAGACATGCAAAATATCGCTATTATCGATCTGTTTAATATCTATTTTGCTTAAAGCTCCATAACTAAAATAAGGATGATTCCAATTAAATAAGCCATAGACAAAATTCTTAGCATCCATCTTTTCGTACCTTTTTAAATTTTCTACCGTACGTTCTTCAGATGTTTTATCGATTAATTTTCTGACAGCAGGTGGTGTAATATCCAACAGTTGACGGAAATGAGCACTAGAAATATAAATATTATCCTTCTCCGTATCCCCATTGATCATCGTTCTGGCGAATAGTTTTAAAGACACCACCCGCATCGTTTCTTTTGACCCGATGGTATTGATCACGTTTAACAACGAATTTTTGAGAATATTCCAGTCTTGCTTACCATCTTGGCTAAGATCAGTACCATTAGCAGAGATTATGCCTGTATAAATAGTCATATCTGATTCGTATTGTCTATTCATATTTCTAGTGAAATAAATAACAATGCCCATGACCATCAATGGTAATACAATCAACCACCATTTAAATCTGTACAAAGATTTTATAATGTAAATTACTATACCCATTTTACTTACTGATAATTTTTGTTCTACTCAAAATTTCCAAATGCAAAAGTTCGGCTGTTATTGTACTTTCTGTCAATTTATAGGACTCAAATGCTTCAACTTCCATCTTTTTAGCAGCGTTTAAATCCGAAATCGCTGCATGTCCATTCGCAAAATCAGCTTCTACGGTTTTCAATTGTGCTTCCGTTAATGTTAAATTTTCTGTTTTCTTTTTCAAGATCGACATGGCATTAGTCAATTTAACATAAGAATCGATAATACGGACTTTCTGCTCGTCAAACCATTTCTCCATTTCCAATTCGGTAGAACGACGTTGCATTTTTTGTCGTTTGACACGATTAGATCGATCAAACACATCATCAAATGGTACTGAAACCGTTCCGCTTACAAATAGTGCATTTTGTTTCGCCCCAGAATATTGGTAAAATAACGGTGTGTTTTGATCTGTAAACATTGAATTAACTCCTATATTACCATATTGCCATGATCCACCGACTTTAAAATATTTTAGCCAGCTTCTCTTCTCGGATTTTAATAGATTATCCTGCTCCATCATCTTAGATTCAAACATCTCAACACTCGGACTCCTTTTGGCATTCTCAAAAAGTTCCTCCAGCGAAGGAAGCAAAAGTTTAGAATAATCCAGTCCGTTCACTCCCTGTAGAACACCTTGTCCATAGCTGAGTGAGCCAACAGTGATTAAAAATAAAAATAGGGGGATAATTTTCTTCATCTTTAGAAAACAACATTTTATAGGCATTAGCCAGTTATATTTTTTATATTATTTAATCGATTAAAATCAAAGATAGTCTAGACATCCGCTTTTTGAATAAACGCAGAAAATGTCTTATACAAAATCTTCAAATCCATCCACATCGAATAATGTTTAGCATAATCAATATCAAGTTGAATGCGTTCCTGATCGGACATGCTTCCATTATCTCCTCTCTTTTCTACTTGCCATAATCCTGTTATCCCCGCAGGAGCCATAAAACGTTCGACACTATCGTCTGTCGTTAACATCTCCGCCTCATACAAAGGCAATGGTCGATTTCCAACAATGGACATATCCCCTTTAAGTACATTAAACAACTGCGGAAGCTCATCCAGACTATATTTGCGGAGAATGCGTCCCACGTTGGTTACTCGTGGATCTTTCTCTAACTTAAAGAATGCTGCCTTCTTTTGTTTATTTCCAGTATCGGCACCTTTAACAACCACCTCGTCATCAATAAGCACCTCACGAAGTTCATCTAATGTGAAATACTGCGCTTCACCACTGTTATGTGTACTGAAAACAATTGGAATAACAGCCTGCGTTGTATCAGCATACTGATTGAGCGCCATATATTCCTTCAATCGTTTATCTGCATCCGGATACATAGATCTGAATTTATAAAAATCAAACATAAAATAACCCGAACCAATCCTTTTGGATTTATAAACCGCCGAACCTTTACTTTCCAATTTGATTGCACAATAGACGAATAAAAGGATCGGTGACAGGAATAAAATCAACATCGATGATACAACGATATCAAAAATCCTTTTACCAAAAGGAATACCAATTTTAGGAAAAGAAGGTGTAAGGATTTCAAATTTTTCAGTCTAGGATGTAGCTTCAAAATATAAATGTATATATTTTCTTACCGACTGAAAAACATCCGCATTTGCGCGAGGACTGATTGTGTTTGTAACCCCAGCATCAAAATAAGATTGTTTCTCAAAACGGGAAAAGTCATTTCCAACCAAGATAATTAAGGTATCTTTGCCATGCCTGACCAGTTTACTCAATTGCGCCAGATCTTTGGCAAGGTTTCTGCTTTTTTCGTAGAAGACCACAGAAAAGAATTGGCCTTTTTGCTCCTGAAAATACATATCCATGGCCTCGAAAGAATTAAAAAATTTCAGATCAATACCCAAGGTATCTTGGACTTGTTTATGAAAATAATCAAAAGTTTCGATATTATCACCAAAGTATATATAATCACTATATTGAGGCATTACTTTAATGCTTTTTTTATCCGCAATTTCAGCTCAAGCGGATTAAAAGGTTTCAAAATAAAATCTTCCGCTCCTGCTTCGAGCAAATTGATACGAGTATTTGAATTATCTTCACCAGACAAAAAGATAACAGGAATATCTTTCAGAAACTCGTTTTGCTTAATCATAAGCAGCAAGTCATAGCCATTCATTTCAGGCATAGTATAATCAGAAAGAATCAAATCGACGGCATTACCATCTTTCAACCAATTATATGCATCCATTGCGTTATTAAAGAAGCGAAAGTCATAATCAGCACTTAGGTACAACGTAATCAACTGACCTATTGCTGGCTTATCATCAATTATTACAATCTTTTTTTTCATGAGATTTTACGTTCTTTAACGGTAATTAACCAGACAAATTGTACGCTTTTAATAACAAATTATTGGATCAAAGCACCCCATGGCTGGGGTACTTTGGGATTCCAAAATCTTTATTCCTTTTATATAAATTATCTTCTATTTTATATACCAATTGGTATCCTGAGAACCTCCGCTCAATGCCCAACTTTGAAATTTAGGATAGACTCCGGTTATTTTTTTATATTCATTTGGATAAACAAAAGAAACAGGTATAGATAATCCCCACGGCTCGCCTTTTGATGATTTAAATGGATCGTTAGCCGAAAGCTGACCTTTTGCAGTTTGATTCTCTACTAACGCTTTATTCATTTTATCGGTTGCTTTATATCCAACCAAATGGATTTCAGTACGCGAACTAACCTTATATCCGTTTGTAATGATAAAAGAGTTCAAATCAGCAAATGTGAAATTATCCAAAGGAGTATTAAACTCTATTGTAATCTCCGATTCAACAGGCTGAAAACTACCATTTTGTGTAGAAATGAATTGTGTATCTGAAATCCCAAATGCCTTATGCGCATCATCACATAATGTTACTACAGCATACTTTTGATTGGATTCGACACCGTTGGAGCCCAATGGCAAATTTTGTCCAACCAAATTCATATTTGTATATTTTACAGATTTCACATTGGTCGCCAATATGCCATCCAACTGAATAGCTGCAGCAAGTCTATTTTTGGCACCGACAGATCTAATTTTATTTACTAATTTTAGTTTAGTAATTTTATTCGCAGAATTTTGAACTTTTGTGATAGCCACATCCACCACAAAGTCATTCATATCATAGTCCCCGATTGATGGCCAATTATCTTCAAAAGCATACGAGTAAGTACCCAATTTGACTTCTGTAACGGTTTGATCATTTGGATTACCGCCAGCTGCATTATTACCACCAGCATTACACGAAGTACCCGAAATTACAACTGTTGATTTATCATAAGGAACTAATTTGGCCGGACTATTGACCACATAATAAGTATTATATTGCTCATTGGCCGAATGATCTGAACAAGCAATTTCCAGGTTACCAGAATAGGTAATTGCCATATTTTGACCTTTTACATCCACTTTTTTTAAGCGGGCCAGTGCCTGACCAGAAGAAGGTCCTTGCATTGTACTTGCCTGACTATTAAATTTAGCTAATGTATTTACATCCAAAATTGCAGAAGCCGCCAAATTTATACTAGTACCACCGGCACTTAAGTTGTCGATGCTTAGCAATGATCCTGATGCAACTGAAATTTTAGCACCGTTTGTTGTCATCGTCTTGATATAGGTATGACATACAGCCTGTAATGTCGCATTTGTAAAATCGCCTTTATTTACATTCAATGTTCCCTCATTCCTAACCACAGTACCATCTGTGGTGCTAGTTAAAGTTTGGATTGTCGCCACACCATAGTTGTTAAAACTACCGTTAGTTATCACAGCTTCATTAACATCCAATGTCCCATAATTGATATAGAGCGAACTGTTTGTTGTTGTCATTTTAGACAAAGAGGCAGCCCCATAATTTTCAAACCTACCGTTGGTATTTTGGGTAACATGAGCTAACTGAATTGAACCAGACTGCGCCACTATTAATGTATTATTACCCCCCAAATTGAATTCATTGCCTGTATTTTTCCATACCCCCTGAACATATATTTTCACATTACTCGAACCATTATTGGCGTTAATGGTACCTGTAAATGTTACTCCAGATTTGATGACATATGATTTATTTGATTCAACATATATAGAACCATTACCATTTATTTCAACAGCATCGCTAGGAACGACTACGGTTGCAGCTTCTGCAGTAGACGCTGCTGCCTTCAAGCCTCCACTGGCAAGCAAGGCAGACGATGTAGAGCCACGCAAAACACTCGCTTTGCTAGCTGTTGAAACTTGTGCACCATCGACGCTGATTGTATTTTGTTGTCCAACTTCAACCATACTGATTGCAGCAACACCCAGCGGAGAGGTTTCTCTCAAATAGATGTATTTCGCTACGGTTGGAATCATTAGCTTGCCAACGAAATCTTGGCCAGACTTTGCCTGTCCTGCAGCCAAAAGGTTCGCTCCGGCACCAAGTGCTGGATCATTATCAAAAATCTCCACCCGATAGAAGTATTTACCGCTAAATTTATCATCAACGGCAATACGCACATCTACAGCTCTCGCCGAATTCCACATAAAATCAGTTGGAATACTACCCCCATCAGGAAACAAGGACAAAGAATCAGATCCTTTTTCGGTTTCGTTGTACAAATCTTTTACTTTTGAACAACTTGCCCCGAAGAGCGTAATCCCTGCAAGACCCACCAAGAAGAGATTTAAGCTTTTTCTGTTATACATAATTAAATAATAATAGATCAATACCAAACAGCCCCATCATAGATGTCACAGGACTTTAATACTTGGCTTTGTGAATAATATTAAGGCCGAACTGTTTAAAGCAAAGATATAACTAATTCCACTTACAATGGGATAAAATACACAACTACAGTATAAATCACAAATCTTGTAGCGCTTCAACTACAACGGAGCATAGCGAACTACAAATGAGAGTTAATAACTAACAAAAATATATTTAACTATAAGGGTTATTTCTGCCACCTCTTTCGGTACTCGGTCGGCGTCAAGGTGGTTTCTTTCAAGAAAAAAGTACTGAAATTATTGACATCTGCATAACCAAGTTCCCAAGCAATCTGTTTGATGCTCATCGACGATTCAACGATAAGTTTCTTACTAACACGCAGCAATTCTTTAATGATAAGTTCTTTTGGCGTTGCTCCCAAAATTTCTTTCGTTAAGTTGGTTAATTTTTTATTTCCGACATGGAGTTGTTCGGCATAAAAGGCGACCTGCTTTTCTTCTTTTACATGTTTTTTGATCAGTTCCTGAAAGAGTGTTATCAGTTTTGCATCAGCACCATGACACACTAATCCATTTGACGGCCTATCCTCAGCAGAAATTGCAGCAAGGAGCACAATCTGTTTAACGATATTATGCGCTAAATCGCGATAAATTGCCAGATTATAGTTCTGCTTAGAAAGCTTAAGTTGCATGCTTACAAATTCGTAATAGCTTGCGTATTCTTCAGGAACACGCAGCACACGGTAGGTATATTCGTTTTTATTGAATGACTTAAAGTTATGCAGAAAAGCGGTATCTATCTCCGTACGCGCAAAAAAACTTTCTGAAAAATAAATAATAAGAAACGATCGCTGTTCTTTTGGGTTAGCTTCAATTTTGATACCTCTTGGAATTAACACCAAACAGAATTCTTCGATTTCTGTAACCTGATTATTGATCTCCACGCTACAGCCACCCTTTGACACAAAAAGAACAACATAATTTTCTTTTGCTGTTGCATCCGCAATTTCGGAAGGCTCCTGCGCTACACCAATGACCCGATGAACTCCAAATTCCATATTTTTATCTAATGCATATAAAGCCCGACAAGCATTTCATATTACTGAAATACGGGCAATTTAGGAAATAAAAACCAAACACAAAAAATTCATTTCCGAAGAAACCATGCGTTTGCTATATGCTTTTTTAGAGCGCAACAGTAAAATCCGGACAATCTTTACAGAGGACGATCTTCAACTAATTTTGGGCACGATCAAATCTACCAATATTCTATAAGGGACACTAAATGAAATAGATTAAAATAGGTTGGCAAAACAAATATTAGAGAAATATCAATGCATAAACCTCAAAAAATCTTTTATTTTACAACAAAAAAATAATTTAGTTTAAACATCAGACATTTCCACAATCTTCATCCCGAGACTAATAAGCCTGTTTTTTAACACTTCTTAACACAATAACATAAAGCAATAAAAGTTTAGTTGCAACTGCAATTTTCCTAAAATGAAACAAAAGAAAATAATAAAATGAATTTAAATTTTAAAACAAAACAAACATCTTGTCTCTTTAAAATATAACACGACCATTTAAATATTGAAAATCAATAAATAAATAAGACTAAAAAAGAGAAATAGAAGGATACTTAATGACTATAAAGAAATAAAAACGAGAAAAACACATATCACAACAGGAAATATATTTCCAAATAAATCTTAAAATTTTGAATAATTAGACCCTAAAAATAAATTGTTCAAACATATTAATTATAAAACAATAATTACACAATAAAAATATTTTGAAAAAATGATAAACAAAATAAAAGATGACTTGTTAATGAGAAAGATGGCAGGAAGAACGCCAGCTTCAATCGGTTTAAATCCAGTTTTAAGAGCAACAAAAGAGAATAAACCGATACATCTTATAGAATAATAACAATGAAGAAAGTTGTTTTATCACGAAATCAATAATAGTCTAAAAAAAAGTTTACAATTTTTTTTTGCACAAGTTGATATTAAGTCGTAATATTACAATTCGATTCGGGAAAAGTATTACTAGCCGATAGCAAAATAAGTATTAACAATTAAATTAGGAATCAACAAACAGACAAAAAATTTAGGAGCACCTAAGTGATAACAGCAATATATTGCCTATACGCAAAGGCAAGCCGTTATACGCTTAAGTATTTCTATCAAATAAATGAGGGTTAAATTGTCCATTAAATTTAAACCCCATGCTGGTAACAGCATGGATTATCCAAATAATATTATCATGAATAAGAACGCAAAAAAAATGTACGTCGCTCCGTCCATCAAGGAGCACGTAGTAGAGCTGGAGCAAGGCATTGCTGCTGGCTCGGGAACAGCAGGATCTTCTAGTCCTTCAGTGACAGACGTTGAAAGTGCCGACGGTGGCCAAGGTTGGGACAATAGTAGCTTTTAACATTATGAAAAAGATCAACAATAATTTAGCAAATAAATTTGCTTTAGCTGCATTTTTAGCTTTAGGAACATTGGCTGTTACAACGAGCTGTAGCAAAAATAACAATCCCACCGAGGAAATTGCTCCAGATGGCAAAAATCAAGTAATTGTGCGCATTGCAGGACTCAACGAAAATACAGAGAACATTTCAACTAAAGCGAGCAATACAAACAGTACCAAGGCCAGTGAAAATTTACTTAAATTGGTAGAAGGAGACGAATTTGACGCTATCGTTGGGGTTACAAATAGCTCCTCTGCTTCATCCGGCTTGAAAGCTTCATCTGGATCACGCGCAGCAACTACTGCTTTAGCTGCAACAACAACGTATAGTCTCTATTTTTATAAGAAAAATCCTGACAACAGCTATTCTTTTGTCAAATCAGTGCCATTGACTGCTGGAGCAGTGGGTACTATTGATTTACAGAATGGTTCGTATAAATGGTTAGCAGTCTCGTACAACAATACTGATGTATTACCAATTGGTGCAACAGCAACTACGGTACCTACTACCACGACATTAGACTTAACTAAGGATGTGCTAATAGCATCTAGCACATCGGATTTAGTGATAAACAGTAATTCAGTTCCCTTAAACATCACTTTTAACCGCGTATTTTCAACTGTTACTGTCGAAGTAAATACTTTGGGTATGTTTGCACCGATGACCGCAAATCCAACAATAGCAGTAAGTTGCCCTAACGGTATTAAAACTAAAACAATCGATTTTAGCACCGGGAATCTATCGTTGTCAAACGTATCAAATCTTAACCTGACTCAAGCAGATTTCACCGATGTTTCTCCAGTAGGAACTGATGCGTATCAAAAAGTTGCGACCTTTAAAACTGCAGAACAATCTGAATTAACGGTCAATGCGCAAATATCTCAACTTAAAATCAAAGTTGACGACGGCTCTACCCGCAATTTTGGTGCATCCCTGTCAAATCAGAATATCAAAATTACGCCTTTAGGTGGTAAAAATCAACGCCTTTTAGTAGGCCTAGCAGAATCAGCACTTAATTACGGAACAGTAGGAGGCAGCACTGTACAATGGGGAAGATCAAATCTGTACTACCGAACAGGGGGAGCTCTGAATGCGACACCATATCGTTTCTACCATACTAACCCGAATCAACCTGACGCAAATGAAAGTTTCTTCTCATTCAAAGGTCATCTTCCACGCACTTTTGCAAGTACGGTTGCTGCAAATCAGAAAGATCCTTGTGCCCTGGTTTATCCTGCAGGTTTATGGAAAACCCCAACGTCCAACGAGGTTGGCGTACTAACTTCAAATAGCGGAGTTGTTGACGGATTATTGGGTGATATAATAGGGCTACTTCTTAAACCTGGAACACCTGGCGCAACAGCTGGTTCAAACTATATGGATTACACAGGAGGTACCGGTGTACAAGGCTCAGTTTATCCAACAGCGACAAATAGGTTACGCTTTTACAACAACGGAGTAGCCACTCCTATCAGTATTGTAAGTGGCTTAGTTTCACTCAATTTCGGAAGCGGGGGCGTAGGTCAAACTGCAGCGTTTTGGTCAAGCGACCAACTTCTAACCGGTGATCCGCTTCTTAGCCTACTACAAGCAGCAAGCGGAGCTGCATCTGTCGGCGCAACAAGTTATATCGGCGCAACCCGAACTAGCCTTGTCCTAGGAGATAAGGCAGTAGGAACAAAATCTGCAGGATTATTAAATATCAATGCTTTAGGCTTAGGTGTAATCGCATCAGATTTTATGAACGTACGTTGTACACGTAATGCCAGCTGGAACGGAAGTGCTCCGGGATATAATCCAATGCCAGCTTTGTAAAAAGAAGCTTAGAGACCGGCGCAAGTTAATGCTTATTTAATATATGCAAGTTTGACATTTGAAAACCGTAATAACCAGCTTTGGATTAGCATAATTTAGCACTCTGAAATATCACTTAAAGAGGTTCACTACGCGAGAACAAACTAAAAATAGTAATAATTGAAGCTTAGGCAACCAAACGAAGACGGCTAGAAATTCTAGCCGTCTTTTTTTATGAATGTTGTAGCCCATCAACTACCGCGTCAATTTTTACACGATAATCGTAAATTTTTACCGGAGAATTTCAATAATATTTTTTTACATTTGGGCCATCAAGTCATTTTTTTTGCGTTCGACTTGATAATATTAATGGATATAATGGGGCGAAGGCGTTCGCCCCATTTATTTTTATCCCCTTATAAACCTCATTAAAGCACCAATTTCCTGATTTGATCTGATCTCAAATTCCAACCTTAAATTATTATGCGCGAAGCGGACTGACCTACCCGATTTAGCTAATCTGCTTGATCAGCATGAATTTCATCAATGGCAAAAAGCGGTCTGCGATGCCGCGAACCTTCAAACCAATGTGGAAATTCTTGGGAAAAGGAAATTTTCACTTTTAAAAAACGTCCTTTTTGTCGTTTTAAGCCAAATGAAACTGGGTGACATATTGGACCTTCGGCAATAAGACCAGTATCAATCTTATATTTCCCGATGTTCACGTACGAAATATTATCTTCTGAGGATTCTACCGCTATTCCATCCGGAAGGAAAAGATAATGCGCCGGATCAAGTAGAAAATTAAGCTGAATTTGCGAAGCCATTCTTTCATTCGGAAAAGGAAAAGTAATCTCGACATCCTTACTATCAAATAATAGCCAATTGTAACTGTAATCTGTCGTTCCCGACAAGCCATCATTCAGTGTTGTTTTTCCATTGGCGGGAAAATCTTCCAAGAAAGAAGGTTTAAACTGAGGATTTATTCCTTGGAGCAATGAAGGTAAATAGGGTTTATTTAATAGTGTTAGCCATTGCTGCCGGTAGTGCTCAAGACTACCACCAGTTTCAGCCAATTCGATAGCTCCGCCTCGAAGTGCATGGTGCAAAAACTCATCAATGCGCTTCATCCAATTAGGATTGACCACCCACTGACCATCAGCTTTCCTGCTTAAAAAGCCGAATGGATGATCACCATAAGCCTTTGACTGCTCCAAAGCTGCATACTCGAGACCTAAAGCAATCAATTTCACGCGACTTAAAAATTTCTGATCTCCAGCTACAGCTTTTTGCGCGTTATTCACAAGTTCCTTAAAAAGTCTCATCTTTTCTAAACTTAGATATCCATGTCGCGAAAGGATGGGATTACCATATATATCAAGCGTCGAGCGGCTTGTTTTGCGAGCATCAATAAGTTGTTTTAGATACTTTTTAATATCCTTTGATGCGGCACCATAATAACCGTCCAAAAAATTCTCTTCCACCTCAGCTTGATCTAGCTCAGGATTCCATAGGATTTTGGCCTGCAAATAACTGGCATAGGCGGACATATCAGCCAGCGTATGGCCAGATCCATGTTCAAAGATACCTTTTACACCATTTTGATACATATAGGCGATATTGCTCTGGTAATGATCATACATCGGAAAAGGATTTATATAAGCTGTAAATTGCGTGGTATAATCCCACACAAAAATATGCGATGAGATCTTCGACCAGTCATTGAGCTGGCGTCGAAAAGGAGCAGCTGTTGGATTAACCGCCAGGCCCTGCTCCCGCGTTGCATCTATCGTACTTAGCAACACATATACATTGTCCAATGGCCGAGTTATTTTGGGAGCTTCTGCGGTGTAACCATAGGCTAAGGTCGTAAAATTCTGTTCTGGAAATTGAGCCGCAATACGATTCACAAATCGGATTAGCGTACCCTGAGGCCCTCCCTCCTCCTGATCAACCTTTGTACAACGATCACAGGTACAGTAACCTTTTCCATCCATTGGCGCTATAGACCAATAGACCGCATCAGGATTATCGGCAATGGCCCGTCGAAAATAATTGATTGCAATTTTCTGGACGTCAGGATTTGTCAGACAGAGCTGTGTTGCACTGCGCTTTCCGTTTGTTAAAGCGAAATATTCAGGATGCTGCTGAAAATAGTCTTCCGGTGGTATAATTTTAAAAAATGAATGCCCCCATAAGCCCCACAGATCCTCAAATCGATGCAAATGATGCCAATCCAGGTATTCAGCATCCGCAGAAGCAGGGTAGTAAGACTCTCTATAACGTAATGCTGGTTCAAAACGCAAATTGAAATCCTGAGGAAGCGTCAGACTCGAACGCCTGGGAACCCATGCAGGCCCTTGATCATATTTCCGAGCGCCAAATTGCTTCTCGATAAGTTCATATACTCCATACAGTAGTCCTTTTCCTGAACCTCCAGTTAGATATACTTGCCCGTCCCGAACACTAATTTCAAAACCTTCGTTTCCAAGCCCAACCTTCTTTCCAATCCGCTGTTGATAAAAATTATTCCCGATATATACTACGTGTCTTTTCGTCCCAGAAGGGCTCGACAATATCGCTAATGGTACGCCAGTAATACGTTTAATATACTCCTGTAATACCAGAGCCGCCTTTCGTTCCAAATTTGATGGACGCGAGGAAATAACGATTTCAGTTTCGGCTTTCTTATCCCGAACGATGTCCACTTGCTGTGCCATACAGCTGCTAATGAACAGTAATCCAACAAGAACGAACAGGTTCAGTTTATAATTTGCATTCATCATCATCCCGCATTAAACTATACCGCCAACTCCACTTCTTGCTTATCCATGATGGCACAATCCACAAAAGAAGCTATCGTATCAAGTACGATGCGCAAGCGGCCCATATTTTCATAATAAGGTAAACCAAAACGCAGTACATGTCCAACCTTCGCTTCTATTCTACAGTGCTTAATGCATTTAATATGGATGTCTTTCTTTCTCAAAAACTCATACAGCGGATAAGGATCATAATCTGACACCAGCAGACTTACGACCGGAGATACATCATCTCCCATAAAACAGTGCGTAATGCCTGCATGGCCAAAGATCCCATTAAGCTCTCTTTTCAGATAAGCTGCCAGATAGGTACTGCGATCCAGGATCTCTTTCGGCCCAATTTCTCGATAACGTTTTAGGCTTTGCCTCAACCTTTCATACAATAAGAAATCCTGCCCCCCCGGAATACTGAACCCATGGGTTTGCGGATCTTCAAAAAGATGCTGCTTATTCCAATACAAGGCCCCGATCCAATTTGCAAAATCTTCTTTGAACCAAGCTAAACCACCACCCAATGGTCCATGCAACCATTTATGTGTACTCCCGATCAGTACATCGGCATCCCCAAAAGGAAGTTGCTGAATCCCTAATGACTGTGCTACGTCAAGAATCAGAATTGCATTCGGAACAGCCTTTTTTATATTGCTCAGGCGCCACTCGTCTTGCATCAGTTTTCCTGTGGGATAATAGACATGGGATAAGAACACGATGTCTGGTCGCATTTCGCGCAAGCATCTGTTAAATTCCTCCGTGTCATTAAGGACAACATCAGGGAGATAAGTGAGCTTATATTCTGGCAAATGTTCAAAGGGGCCAATACCGCCCGGATGTTCATGCTCACTTGTCAGGACCTGAAAACACCTCTTCCCATCCTCCTGCAACCTCCGTAAAATCACCAATGCCAATAAATTCATGGCCTGAGATGTGCTGGAAGTCACATTACAGCGATAACCGATAGCTGGCCACACTTTAGCACATTCCTCCTGTATGGCAGTAAAAGCTTCCCTCCCTAAAGCATATAAAGAAAGTGGATTGCCGTTTACCTGATTTTTGATGGTTTCGAGCCGATCCTGTGGCAACGTAGCCAGGCAGCCCGGATTCAGATTCACCCGGGTCGAAGGAAATGTATTATTTCTGATCTGATCCCAATACGCTTCATTTTCTATTTTTCGGACGGCATCTACTCTTTTAGGATCAAGATTTATCCCATCAGAACATTCGTTCCAGGCGCTATGGGGTGAAAAATGATGCGATAGAAGTGTACTATATTGTTTCTGTAAAAGACTAATGGATTCTCTTATCACGGTATGGAAATCGGTATGATACAAATAACTTCCCTGCAAACTTGTCTCAATGCTGTATATAGGTTTCTTGGCAGCACTTTCCCCTCTAAGATCGGAGGTAAAAGAAATCTTGGGATCCAACCCCATACCTCTGGCAATGTCAGCAATATCCGCCGCTAATTCATTGATGGAATAGTGTGTTTCTGTCACATGGTTCACCACACGATGTTCACCCATCGGTGGTATATCTACAGCAAATCGGGCCAGCGAATTGACCGCATCGTTCAACGCCATGAGTCCAGTACGCTGATTTCCGCTACCATAAACTGTCATCGGAGAACCAGCAACTACCTGCGCTATAAAACGGTTGGCTACCGTTCCAAATATCGGATCGTAATCAAAACGGGTAAAAAGATCGGGCGAGGCATCCATTTCGGATGTTAGCAGACCAAAGACCGTTGCTTGCATCACTTCCGTGATGCGAAGCCCCCAGGTACGCGCCGCCATCGCTACGTAATTCGAGTCATTTATTTTGGAAACATGATAAATATCGTTTGCCGCCCTAGGGTAAGGTAAAGGTGTCGACGCCAACTGTCCTTGATAACCCGGCTTAAAATAGCCTTCTGCGATCGGCAATCCGCCCTTGGCATATTCACCAAAAGATCCAAGCTTAATAATATGGGCTTGCGGAACATACTCGCGTACTGCCCAGAGCAGACGCATATTTCCTTCTTCATTGTTACGGATGGTGTAAAGAGCCTGTTGTAATCCCAACATCGAATAACTCGCCGAACACTGCTGTGCGAGATGATAAATCGTATGCGGCCGTTCCCGGCGAATCAGTTCTGCCAATTCGTCCGAACAAACCTCAGCGTGCACAGCGCACATATTAGCTAAACCATATTTTTGGCCAAATACTTCGATACGACTTGAGAGATGCGGGATCTGTAACCAAGGGCCAAATCCGAGATTGGCAACCGTGCTTTTGCGCCAGCCATTATCCAGCAATATAATTTTTTGGTCTGGATGGTGCAGCGCTAACTTCATGGCTAGCGGCCAGCCCAAATACCCTTCGGCGCCTAAAATTAAAATTGTACCATTCATTGTTCAGTTATTGGCTAGAGTTAAAATTTCACCTGTAAAGCAAGCAGTAGATCGTATTGATTACGAAATGTTGCCATACCAATTTTTTGACTCGTGTACGTACCATTTATACCTATCGATGTACGATAATTTATTGTACGTCTGTATCCCGCGCCCACACTTCGACTCATAACACCACCCAATTCAGGCAATAGAATAAGCCTGCTTCTGTCGTCTGGTGAAGTTCCAAGTCCAAAATTTGCCTGCAATAAATCGGCTTCAGTAAGCTCATATTTTGCGCCTGCCTGAAAAGCAAAGTAGAAATCCTTTTCCTCCTTGATGGCAAAGATTCGTGCATTCAGCAGAAAAGGGTCAAAACTTTTGCTCGCACCAGCAACCACTGATACCGCTTTGATCGCGACAACTTCCAGAAAACGCGCCCCAATCTCTCCTTCGAAACCTTTTCCGAGCTGCCGATAAAGCGAATAGGCCATTCTATATTTGGGGAGCAACACATTATTGGATATACCTATCGAAGCATTCCAGTAAAGTAATTTATTCGCCGTATACGTCAGGTCGCCTTCTCCCATAATGCCCGTACCAGATTGCCTTCCTGTGAATAACAGCTGTGCACCATAGCTTATTTTTGGCGACAATCGACGGGTGTAATACAGTGTCGCAATACGGTATGCAGGTGGTGCTAGATTATCATCAACACCTGAAAAGGAGCTATTCAGCAAAGAAATTCCAAAAGCGTTCTGCATGGTTTTACTTCGCAAAAGAGCTGCATATTCCCTGTGCTTCCGTAGATCGAAGCGCTTGGAGAGCGTATCGGCAAAATGTGCCGCTTCAACAAACCGACCCAAACTGTCGAGTACGATTACTTTCTTTAGGAGAAAAGGTTCTGCATACTCAAAATGCTGTAATGCCGTATCCACACTCTGCAGGGCATATACAAAGTCTCCTTTTGCCATCAGAAGGTTTATTTTATTACTATAGGCTAGCGAATCTGTTCGATTGTCCTTGAGCACGCGATCAAAACAAAAGATTGCGCTATCGGCTAATCCTTTTTTTTGAAAAGCCAATCCCGCCGACATCCATGCATCCTGTACCATTGTACGGTACTTTTGATTGTACGGATATTCTGTCCGCAGCATAGTGGCGACCTGAGCAGCTGCCATATACTGCGTACTATTATGAAGGATTGAAGCTTTCTTCTGAAGAAATTCGCGGTCACCCGGATAACTTTGCAGGGCCTGCTGAACAACGAGCAAAGCTTCCGGATAGCGTCTTCTGAGGTCAAGAATATTAGAAAGGTAGTGTAGGGCTTCTTTATTATCGTTGTCTTCAATGAGTAATTGACGAAGATGCGTTTCCGCTTCTCCGTACTCTTCCACCAGTATACAGGCATTGGCTGCGGCCAGCTTTTGCTCCAAATAAAGCGATTTAATTTTCGGATTTCCCGGATAACTGGCGTAAAGTTTTTCGCTTAAGGCTACAGCCTGCTGTATTTTGCCCGATTGTGCCAGGAAACCCGCTTTTTTTAACTGTAAATCGATATCATTTGGATAATAACTGATCGCCTGCTCCAATTCTCGAAGGGCCGAGGATAAATTATTTTGCAGGATAAGAGCGGAAATACGCCCTTGCAGAGCTGGCAAATTGCTCGGATCTAAGTGAAGCGTACGATCGTAGTAAACGATGGCGCTGTCGGCTTGTTGCTGTTGCAAATAATAACTCCCACAGGCATTGATCATTTGCAATGCTTCTGATCGGAAAGCTTTATCACCATTGCTCCCATAGAGCTTAACAGCAATATCTGCCGCTGTCTGATAGCGATGTAGCTGATATTCGAAATCCATTTTTCTGCGCAGTAGTACACGATCGGCTGCATTTCGCTGTAAGGCACGGTCTACCCAATACAGTGCCTGTGTCGTCTCCCCCCGAGAAGCGGCTATGCCCACCACCTTTTCCAAGGCTTCCCGATCGCCTGGATTCTGATCCAAAATCGACTGATAAAGAGCATAAGTATCTGTGTTCTGATAATATCCGGCGGCTTCTTTCCGTAAACTATTGTTTAGGTCAAGGGCTTTTTTATCTTTCGGATAATAGCGTAAGATCAGGCGTAACACTTCTAGTGCCTCTGCATAACGATGTGATTCCTGTAGCAGACTGAGCTTTTGGAATAACGCTTTGTAAGATTTACTATCGCTGTTCAATATCGCATTTGCCTTGGCAATTCGGGCATCATAATCACCGCCTTGGGACACAATATTGTTCATTTTTTCGATGAGATCTGTATTTTTCGGCGCGAGTTCGAGCGCCTTTTCATAATATGAATTGGCGAGATTATCCATTTTATTTCCTTTATACCAATCCGCTTTTGCCTCATAATGACCGGCCATAGCAAATCTTACGCTCCCATCGGTCGGAAAACGCCGTATAAGAACCTGTGCCCAGGAATCTCCATCCTGATAGCGTTTGAGCATATCCAATATATTAAGCTTTTTGATCCCGAAATCTTTATTGGTAGCAAAACGCGCCAATCCCATTTCGACGTACCTCAAAGCTTCAGCAGGTCGATTTTTTGATAAATAAGAACCTATAATATAATAATAAACATCTTCATATTGGGGCGAAGCACGCAGGACCAGTTGTGCAGTACGGATCGACTGATCATATTGTTTCTGCGCCATATAGATTCGGGCGAGTTGCACCTGCGCATCGATATGGGCTGGATTGAGCTTTATGGTCTCCTCCAATGACTTTAAAGCTTTCTGCTGTTGAGCAGATTTAATGTCTACCAAAGCCTGCTGGTACAATTTTTCGGCACGCACGGAATTCCAGGTCTGCGCTTGCAGGACAGGTGTAGACAACAGGAAGAGAATAAAAATAGTATAACGGAAATTCATAATAGCTTAAGCTTGATTTTTGTCGGAAGATTTTTGGCTTGCAAAACCTTTACGCTGCATATTTCCCCACACCAGCTTTTGCCTGAACATGGACTGTATGTAGCCTTTAATACTAAAAAAAACAATGAGCGGATGATAAATAAACGGCTCAGCAAAGGCCGTTAGGCAAAGGCCTATCACCTCACTCGTTTTGCGGTAATGCCTTTCAATCAATTGATCCCACAGTACGGCAATGGAGCTTACCAAGACGGAAAACATATAAAGAAAAGCGAGTAATGTAAATGTATTTTCCCAATTGATGGCGCCTATTACAATAAGATAAATGTAAAACAGCAGCCCCAATACCTCGAAAATAGGCGCCAAAAACTCAAACAAGAAATTATAAGGAAAGACTATCAGCCCGAGCCTTTTAAACTTAAAATTAAATAAAACATGACGGTGGAGCAGCATGATCTGGATCAATCCCCTAGCCCAGCGTACACGTTGTCTACTGAATACCGGCAAGGTTTGTGGTCCTTCCGTCCAGCACAATGAAACAGGAATATACCGAATCGCATATTTGTGATTATTCTGGATCATGTAAACACTCATGCGCGTCACCATATCAATATCTTCGGCAAATGAGCGCGGATCATAGCCCCCTACTTTCACCGCAATATGTTTATCAAAAAGGCCAAGTCCTCCAGATACATTTGGAACACAATTAATTGAGCTCCAAGCCATTTTTGAAAGCAGGTATGCACGAATATACTCCAGCTCCTGAAAACGTGGGAGTACTTTATGTGGCGGTTTAAAGCGTGTTATTACGCCGTTATCCACTTCAGACGAATTGATCATCCGCAGGGGCGCCCCCACCGCTATGACCCGCCGTTGATTGTTCTCCACGTGGATGTATCCGGTATCGGGTATCACCTGAATGTCTTTTAGGCGGCTCCGGCTCTTTTCGTCTAAAATGGGACGCATTAATCTGGAAAGTGTGTCTTCATGCAGGATGCAATCTACATCGGTACAGAGAAAATAATCAAATTTTGAGGCATTGATACCGGCATTCGAAGCGTCTGCTTTGCCTTTTCCGTTCTCTTTATCAATGACTAGCAACTTTTCGTAGGCACGATTAGTAGATCGAAAAAAGCGTTTTACAGTCTTCGTTTTGATCTTTTCATTGTAAGGGAGATCTACTTCCTTAAGTTCGAAATGCTGCACCAATTTTTCCAATGTATCATCCGTACTACCGTCATTGACAATAATAACTTCGTATAATGGATAATTCAGATGCATTAATGCATACACATTATCAATGATGGTCAGGCCCTCGTTGTAAGCCGGAGCAATGACCGAGATGCCCGGTGAAAGTGGGCTCGAAATTACATTTTGGGTATAGTGCTCTCTATTTTTCCGTCTATATAACATAATTCCCTTATACGATAGCACCGCCATGATGACATAGATCACCATGGTCAGGCTACTGTAGGAAAATATAAAAAGTTGGAAAACGTCAATTATATCTTGGATCATATTGGATGCGTTATTGTTCGTGCAGATAATAGTTTAAAATGCGCTCTTTTCGTGAAGGCAGATGTAAAGGATTCCAGGCCAATTGTTTGTTGCGTACTAAACGGGCGAGTATCGCGGCAACATGATTTTCAATTTCAAAATCAAAGGCCGATTGAAATTGTTCCGTCAGAAATTCCATGGCTCTCGGCGTTCGAAACATGCCGAGCGAAAACAGGATTTCGCACTGGCAGTCTACCGGCTGGTTCGGATACATTTTAATCAGCGTTTCCTGTGTATGTACAGCCCTCAAATGCCCCAGCGCATTGATGGCATGCGAACGCAGGCTATGGTCGTTCACATTGAGCAATCCTTCAATACTGTCGATAGCCTCCAGACTCTGCTCGTGCGCGGCAAGCTTCATGCAGCAAATAACAACTGTTTTGTTGCGCGAATAACGGATCCAGTTGGCAAAATTGGATTTTACGGTATCGCGGGATTGTTCGAGAATCCGAAAAAAACCGATCAATTCCCAAATACTCAAGGGATCGCGCACTTCATCAAAAAAGCGGAAAGGCTCATTCTTGCTGAAACGCATGAAAGCGCTTCGTGCGGCAGAGCGCAGTTCAGATTCTTCACTGAGATTGAATCGGAGAATATCAATATCGGAGATCGCGTAGTCCATTAGCGTCAGCTCGTGCAATCCCTGAACATTGCGATACCATTTGCGCGATTTCATCTTTTGCAATGAATCCAGATTTAGCCCAAGAAGCACATAGATACGATGAAGAATCAGCGCATTTGTTCCGGCCACATGCCATCGGAGACGGATCAAAGTATCAATTAGGGTCTGGCGGTTTCTTTTGTCCATCAGCGCCAACTCATCCAGCACCGCCTGATCAATGGATACATGCGCACTTTCATTACCCATTTCCTGAATAAACTGCGGCAGTATACGATCTTCGATCAGTTGGTCAAGCTTATTTTGCCGACGCTGTGCTTTTGCCGTTCGGAAACGGAGTACCATGATCACAGCATAAGCGACAAAAGTTCCAATAAAGGATGTTGCCACAATCCCCTGAATCACCGCAATAAAAGTTTGATCTACCGTCATACCTTAATTTTCAGCAAGGGCAACACGCGTTTGTATATTCCCAATATCGATCCCGACCGGCAATTTGGACTGATCCTGAATGTAACGCATGGAATTGAGTAAATACCCTTTTACAGCGAGGGATTCAGGCTGGTCGACAATTTTAACACCGGCAATATCCCCAAACTCTTCGAGAATACAGTCGATGAGATCGCCGTAATGCGCCCCACCACCACATAGAAAGATTCGATTTGATTTAGCTAGATTTCTATCATTGACCACATCACCCAAAGCTGGTGACACAATTTCGGCATAATAGGTCTGTATCGCCTTTTTGCGCAGTCCCTGAAGGTCAATTTTTTTACGGTTAATATAGAGGTAGCCGTTTCGAAAAGCCTCATCGAGCTGCTGAATGCTCTGAAAAGAGAGGTCATACGTCTGCTGCAGCTGTTCGCGGAGGATATTGACAGCATAATGCATACCCGGAGCACTCCCCATCGCATTTTCTACTACGCCTTCATCGGTACTTAGCCCAGTTTCCAATGTACCAAACCCAAAACTAAAAACGAAGAAAGCCCCCCTTTCACAACTTTCTCCTCTGCGCAACGCCACCATACAACTCACCACCTCCGGCAAAACGTCAATATGCGCGACCTCAATTGGTAATATACCGGATCCGTCCTCACCATAAACAGCGGGATCCGACTGGATAATATGTTTACCACGAAGCGTTTGTTCGGCTGCTTCTCGATACAAGCGATAGGTGCTATTGGGCAAGCCGATGGTTACCATAAGCGGAGTGTCGGCGTTGACACCACTGCTTAAAATTGCTGCCTTAAACAACAATTGGCATTCCAATGATTCCGGAGATGCATTCAGCGGTCTTCTAGGGCTATTCCCTTCATTTAGTGCTAATTTACCACAGATATACCACTGCTGCCCCATTTGTATTTTCAAGCCGGTCAATAGTGAATTGGCGGTGTTTACCAAGGGGGAATTTGTCGCCTGCATTAGGCTTGAGAATGACTGTATTGTATACATAAAATTTTTCGTGTACTAATTATTTACCACCATCGTTTACCTGACATGACTGGCAACTTCTGTGTGGCCGCTAGTAAAACAGGTTGTTCAGGTACGATATCTATTGCCAAGATTTCTTCCCTTGCCACATATTCAGCGACAAAAAGCTCATTCATCGCATCTTCTTGCGCACGTACCACCGCCTGCATATCTATCTTTTCCTGTACCTCTTCTATCTCATGCATATCTACCAACTCCTCCACAGCTATTAGATCCTGTACAGAAACTATTCCCTGCGGTTGTTCGGAATGAGCTATTTTAGCATTTTGCAGGAAAGAATCTAACTGCATTTGATGCGGCTCGGCTTCGTTGTTCTGGCTCTCGGAGATATTTACGACCTTAGACGAAACTTCTGGAAGTATTTGTCCAGCACCGTCCTTATCACCTTCCATGATTAGCTTCAGTCTTTCCAATAGTTTTCCCACGACCAGCGGTTTTTTAAAACAATCTTCACGCACAATTTCCAGTCCCTCACGGATATGGAGATAACTCATGTTGGATGTGATAAGTGTCCTGGTGCGCGGCGATTCCTTCATCACCTTATTGATAATTTCATATCCATTTGCATATTGCATATGCATTTCGGTAATGACGATATCATACTGATAGTCCTTCGCTTCCAGAAGGGCAAAGGCTTCTTTTCCATTGGCCGCGGAATCCAGCTGAAATGCTTCATTGGAGAAAACATTTGAAATTATTTTTCGCATGAGCAGATCGCTGTCTGCATGCAATACCGAAAACACCCTACATTGCTTAGGTGGGAGATCATAATTTTGCATACTTTTAATTAAATAGATTAAGTTGCTTTAAAATGGCATCACAAATTTAAAAATACAAGCAAAGTGATTACCTACCCATAAGGGTGGTTTTTACAAAAAAATTTAGCTTAAAATAGGTGTTTGTCGGTAAGATATAATTTTCTTAAGATGCTCTTAAGAAGATCTCAAAAACAGATAGTGTACACACCGCATAGTTAATCCATCGATTGAAACGAGCAGCATATTTTCTTTAGGTATTGTTTTTCACGAAAAGAAGTTCTGTCAAATCGGTTTATTATATTTCAGCATAAGCTCCGAACGGCTGTTAACCTGTAATTTTCCATAGATATTCCTAATATGGAATTTCACGGTATCTACACTAATAAATGCAGTTTCAGCAACTTTTTTATAGGTATACCCCTGTTGCAAAAGGGAAACAATTTCGATCTCGCGAGGGGTAAGCTGTTCGCGATGCCGGTAATCGACTTTATGCTCGAGTGCTGGGTTAAAGTGAGATATGACCATACGAGCCACCTGCGGACTCATCACCGAACCTCCCTTCATGACTTCCACAAGCAACTGCTCCATCTCCGGTAACGGCGTACTTTTAAGCAGGTAGCCGGCGGCACCCGCACAAAGTGCCTGAAATATATGTTCTTTATCATCAAACACCGTAAACATAACGACTTGTATATGCGGAAATTTGCGCTTTATATACCAAGTTATTTCAATGCCATTTTTATTCGGTAGTCCGATATCGCAGAGCAGCAAATCTAAACATTCAGGACTCCAGTTCGCTTCCAGCAGCTCATCAAGTTCACGTGCAGCAACCACCAGATCAAACTGAGTGTTATCCTCGAAGTAAGATTTTAATGATTCGAGAACAGGCGTACGGTCTTCTATGATTGCAAGTCTAAATTTAGTGTTTGGCATAAAAAATAAAGATAAGTGTATTTTATTTTAAGTAGTATAATTTTGATTTTTTATTTCCATCCAGCATAAACCACAGGCTAAACAAAAGAAAGCAAAAACTTACCCAGACCAGCTTATCCAGACTTTTAAGAATATAGGCCTCCTGACTGCTGTTAAGGATAATGGCTAACACGATACTACATTGCAGCAGAAGATAAATGCTGTAAACGCTGTTAAAAATCAACACTTCTCTTTTTGTGGCTTTCGCATCTACATCTGCATTATAATATAACCGCCATTGTCCAATAATATAAGCAATAGCGAGTCCAAATCGCAGCATATAATGTAGTTGTTGATCCACAAAACCATAATGGTGCTTAAATCCTAGGGGGATGTCTTCCACCAGCATCCTAAGCAGTTTTTTCTGTTCTTCTAGCGGGGCTATTGCATACGGAATGACATCAATCAATCCAAAGCAAAAGGGCAATAAATGTAGTAGCCAATATTTAGGCAGTGTCGCATTGGGATTAAATTTGAGCCAAACATAAAAATAAAAGCAGGGGCCCACCAGATAATAAAAGGGTATTCCTTTGTTATAAATACGCGGATAATATTGAATTTCCCCCGTATAGATCATGCAATAGATCATGACATGCCAAATTAAGGCCATCACCCCCACACTGATCAGTAGCTGTCCTATATCTCTGTATTTAAAAAAACGATAAAAGCGGAATAAAAGACCTGATATGCAAAAAGCTCCCCCCAATATAGCGAAGCTCAAACTTATCCAAAATTGGGGGTTATGCTGCATCATATCAATTAAAAAAGTCAAGAAAAAGTTTATTCACGTTGAGTTTCGCAACTAATTGAATACGATAATGTGTTGTGGACTTTTCGGCTTCGAATTTAGCCCCTATCGCCTCTGCCCGACGTTTCATGTTTGCCGTACCCTGACCATGTCTCAGATACTTCGTTGGCGAGATGGTTCCTTCCTTCAATTGTATGGTATTACACAACCTTAAAATCAGCTGATGACGGTCTATTTTTAAAAATATATCAACTTTCGCATTAGGGCTGTGCTTGCAGATATTATGCAAGGCTTCTTTAAAGATGAGATATACATTCTGACGTACATATTGAGGCAGCTGGTCAGCACTTTGCAGATTTATATCAAATTTGACATCGACATCCTGCATCGGCAGGATCTGCGAAACCAAAAACCTCATCCGGTCTTCTAAGCTTCCCTGACTATTATTGCGCGAGTCTATTGCCCAGATGACATCATCCATCGTTTGTACCGCCTCCCGGCTATAGGCTGCAATTTTTTCTAGCGACTGATGCCGTCCTGCGGACTGCTGACCTATAGCCATAAGATCAGTCTGCATCGCAATTCCTGTGAGCAGGCCGCCAACCTCGTCATGCAGATCGCGCGCGAGTTCCAGCCGGAGCTTTTTATCCCGCTTGAGCTGCGAAGATCGCATAATAGCAATGACATAAAGAACAACGCCCAGCCCTAGGGTTACCAGCACATAAAAAAGCTGTGTCTCATAAAATTTCGGCTTTTTATAAAACAGCCACCGCTTGGTTTTCACACTTAGACCATTGTCGCTTATCGTCTTCAATTCAAGTTCGTACTCGCCTGTTTTCAGATCGGAGAGGTTAATTTCTCCCGATGCCGGCACTTCCTGAAAGGATTTAATGAGAGGCCGGAGGCGAAAGTAGATTTTGTAATTTTGCTTATAAGCATCTATTTTTGCTATCCTAAGATTTGCAAATTCAATTTTTTTGTCGAAAATCAGCGTGTCCTGACCATCCTTTGGTGTAAAAGAAGTTACGATATTCCCGGAGCTGGTACCCATAGAAATTGTTGACAATACCGGCGGAGGCACTGTTTCCTGCTTCAGATTATACAAAAACTGCTGCGGCTGGATGGCAATACAGCCGAGTACACCACCAATAAACAATTTCCCTTGGAGCTTATCATCGAGTATAGAAGCCTGATTAAATTCTTCAAATGGCAGCCCATGCATCGCATAAGCATTATAAAAATTTTTACCGTCCCAGACCGACAGGCCCCGGAATGTCCCCAAAAACAACAGATCATCTACCCACGCCATATTAAAAACCACATTATGCGCTAACCCACCATTCGTATTATAGGTGTCAACATGTCCTGTACTGGCGTCGATGGCTATCAGCCCCTTTCCTTTTGTTGCCAGGAAAACCTTATTATGCCGAAATGAATGGCTATACACCTGGAGTTTCTCACTTTGTTGCGGATAAATTTTCCGTAGCTGGCCCGCCAAGTATTCAAAATATCCATTTTCGGTAGTGAATGAGATGACCTGTTGTCGTACTTGAATGGAATTGACTCGTTCACCCATCCCAACAAGCTTTCCCATCTTATCCCTTAATGGACTTACTGATCCCGTATCGCGATTGTAGATCCATAGCCCACATGAGGTCCCTATTAGATAGGTATTTTCCCGGTAGTGACAGAGACTGTACACCATGGTGGACAAATCTTCTAGAGTTCCCTTTGCCTTTTTATAAGATAAGGATCTAAATTTTCCATTGACCAGTAAACCAAGAAAGTTACCCTCCAACCCGACAAGCGCAGTATCTTTGTCGATTGGCAGAAAAGCATAATAATTATTGAGTGGGGCCGATTCTTTTATGGCAAGGTTATTTGACGTAAAATGTTTTAACGGGGCATAGCCGCCCACGTAGTACTTATCCTGCTGTTTTACGATTGCCCTAGCCGTACCCGTATTCCAGTAATTCAGCTCAAAGGTTCTTCTGGCAAGGCTATACAAGCCATTCTCTGTTGCACAGAGACCTTCGTGCCCATTAAAATCGAGCTGGTTGAGCCTTGATTTGAACAGACTGCTGCGGATATCGTGTTTATCCTGACGTAAGAGCTTCATTTCGAGGTTATTTCTAAATTCAAAATAGCGGCCATCACCGAAAAGGAAAATGATCTTTTCCGTTTCAGCAAAGGACCAATGGGCCCAATCGCGCATATCACCACTATTGAGGCCCTTCAGATGTAATTGGTGAAATTCCCTTCCGTCAAAGGTCATATAGCCTAATCCATAATTTCGCAGCAGCAGACCATTTTCCAATAAAAATAGATCATCCAGCTCCCGATAAACCCTTTTTGGCATCTGAACCTGCTGCGTTTTTCCCGATTTTAAATCTACAAAAAAGAGTAAGCTGTTGTAAGCAAACCAAAGCCTGCTTTCATCCGCAATAAGACTTTTACCTATCGGCCGTCGCAATTCCGATAAAGCGGGCTGAAACTCCATCAGCTTTTTCTTCCGAAAACCGCTGATCTGCCAGAGAATACCCGATCGAGTTGCCACAAAAAGGTTTTTCCCTTGATTAGATAGCGCAATGACATCCTCGCCCACGAGCCCTTTAGAAAACGTATCTTTTTCAATAAATTGCCATAGCTGTGTATCAAAGATGAACAGCCCATTTCTTGTCTCCAACCATAGCCGTCCCAAATCATCGGTGGTCAGTTTATTCACTTCCGTGAAACCTAAAGGTTCTGTATAAAGTTCATTAAATGCTTTTATTGCAACGCCATCATACCGGTAAAGAAGGCTTCCAGCAATAAACCAGATAAACCCTTGTTTATCGCGGGCCGCAGATTCTATATTACGGTGAAAGGGATCTATTCCCGAAAGAATCTCGATTTCAAAATAGCCAGAAGCCATTACCCTGTTAAAAACAGGCATAGCAAAGCAAGTGCTTAATAGCAATAGAATTTTTAGCGCTTTTTCAAACACAATCGACTAAGTTCAATAATATGGACAGATCAAATATAGCTATTTGAAAATAATTATATATTAATAATCGATATAAAATTTTCCTCCAACGAGATTTTAAAACCTGGAGAAATAACTGCTTTAAGTTAAATACCGGTCGCAGCAGGCGACATTTAGCGATCAGAAAACCAGTTCCGCTAAAGCTGATAAATAATGCGCAAAAAGGAACTTAGCCTATTTTCCGCCCCGCCTATCGGTAGGCCAATTGCCACACCAGCGGCTAATTTTTTGCTGAGGCCGAGTTTGATCTGGGGATGCAAAACAGTATGTATGCCTTCGGACGAAATTTCCTGGTTGATCTCAACACCGACAAAATGATCGGTATTCGGCACAGTATAATGAAACGACGTATTGACCTGCCAATTCAAAGCCGTTTTGGATGTGGCGTATTGATAAGCAATCTCCGGCCCGGTGTAAATTAACGAATGCCAATGACGGTGCCAGTTTTTGGCGGCTATAAAAAAAGGATTAAAGGCGGTACCACCGTTGACAAAGTTAAAGATCTGTGTATACCCGACAGCCAAGGTTGCCGCATACTTTTTTGAGACATAGAATGAATATTGCGAGGACAAACGTAGCCTTTTCAATTGATTTGTTGAAGGTACATTGGCATTACGGCTTTTAGCATAAGTAAAATCCGTTTCCACCTCGAGTCCTAAGCGATCAATTGGTGCAAATTCATACTCCATGAGATATCCAAAGTCATCCTTTAGACTTGTTCGTTTGATATCCGCTCCCAGATTAATTTCTTTTTCCCCTTTCCTCGCGCCAAGGTCGCGTACGAGGTCATTATAGAGAGGCTCAGCATGGTGCACCTTGTCCGGTAAGTTTCTATTCTCCTGAGCGAGAATAACACAGGAATAGAACAGACCGCATGACATGAAAAGAAATCGCCAGAGTATCGTTGTTTGCTTATTATATTTCATAACACAAACCTGTAGCTGAAATATGGAAAGAAATGGGAATTTGTACACGATAATACACATTTCTTACACGTCATTATTCATTTTATTAGACTAGCTTTGACGATCAGTTTCTAAAAACAAGCCACATTAGACCCTCGTGTACCTATTGGAACTTATGGATTAAATAGTGTTGTAATATGCTCACATGGTAAAATTGCAGACAAGAAAAGATTAAGTATGGGAAAAATATCAGATCAGCAATTAGCAGAATTAATTTCAAGAAGGACACTGGAAATCATTGATTTAACAGGATTGACAATCGAAAGCCTAGCCAGTTTTGTAGGTGTATCCACATCCACTATTCGGAGCGCTTACCGTAAAACCGGTTCATTATCTGTGGATAGCCTTTCAAAAATCTGTCGGCCATTTGACATTCGACTAGCCGATTTCTTCGATTCGTCCTTATCTTTAAAGATCGACGAAGAACATCTAACCCATTTAAAGGACTTTAAGAAGAGCTACTTCGCGGATCAAGAATTAAAGAGTCCGGTTTCTTCATTTGATGAAAGTAGCAGCCAGAGCGAGTACCATCGCCAGCAGCGCGAACTCATCGCCAATATTATCCACCGATCCGACTATTTCGACAGCCCGAAGACACTCGAAGCGATGGTGACCGATTTTAAGAAGGATTACCAAGCGGCTTTCACATCGGAAAGATTATATGCCTTGCTGTTAAAATACTTAGGCAGTGGAATACTAGACAAAAAATCTTTGCCAAGGACGGCCCGTCGTATGCCGGCCAGTAAGCGTCCTTATTTATACTTTAAAAAAGAATCTAAAAAAGCATAACCGAAGTTTCCAAGATTAAACCTGACGGTAGGAAAGCGGATTATTACCTGTCTGTCTTTTAAAAAAATTGCGAAAATTAGATTCATCCGAGAAGCCCATTTCATAGGAAATCTGGGATATCGAAAGGTCAGTATGCTGAATATAGCGCAAAGCCTGCTGGGCCACAACAGTGGATATCACACATTTAGCCGATTTTCCGGCGACGGCACAACACAACTCGGTCAACTTCCTTGGAGAAAGGTGCAGACGGTCGGCATAATACTGCACACTGGTATGTTCGCGGTAGTGCTTATGCAATAAGACCGAGAAT
Source organism: Sphingobacterium sp. UGAL515B_05 (assembly GCF_033097525.1). Taxonomy (NCBI): domain Bacteria; kingdom Pseudomonadati; phylum Bacteroidota; class Sphingobacteriia; order Sphingobacteriales; family Sphingobacteriaceae; genus Sphingobacterium; species Sphingobacterium sp. UGAL515B_05. Next base: position 1,675,297 of record NZ_CP109907.1, read on the forward strand.
CTGTTAAACAACTGAACGGCAGCGACGTGTGCAGATGCACGGGTTGTTTCTAGCGATAGCATTGTTTGATACCCTTCGAGTAACAAGGATTCAAAGCAGTGGTGGGCAACCATCATATCGATGGTACGGTACTCAGCGCAGCATGTCAAACGCTCTACAAATAGCTTCTTGAACACCAGCTCCGTTCTATAGTCGCGCATAGCAAGAAAGGGCTGACTTCCAAAAAACAATTCTGAATTGAGTATTTCGGTATCGAGTTTAGATCTTTGATAAAAATCTGCTGTAAACCAGCATAAATATCCTTCAGCAACTATAGGTTGGTCGATCTCGACTTCATAATGTGGCCCAATAAATATGAGTTCGCTAGTCTCAAAATCATATAACGTTTGGCCAATTTTTATGCTGACAGGAGAGCCGGTTCGAATGATTGAAAAAACCGATGTATCGTGCAGCCTTTTACCTAGCTGGCTACCATACTCAGCCAGTTTTAGTGCACCAAATTGCATCCTTTCTTTTCCTATAGCTGATTTACAAAATTCCATTTCCTAAATAAATTCTTTTCAAAATCAATGATATCCAGATTTTCACAGAGCCTAGTGTAATGATAGATGGAGATCAGCATTTTTCGTGGAGACTGTTTTGAGAAAACGAGCTTAACACCACTATCAAGAAACCTCTTTTTTTCATCTGCACTTTCGCTGGCCGAATAACCAAATAATCGAATCATGGGATAGCGTCGTCTTATTACGCGGGCAGTCTCCATGCCGTCCATCTCCGGCATATGCAAATCCAGAATGCACACATCTGGCTGCTCCATATTTGTCTCAAGCAGATGCACAAGTTCCTTTCCACTGTGACAGGAATACAGCATCTCATAGTTCCCCATTTCCCTGGCCAAATGCTCAATTACTTTCAGGTGCAATACGTTATCATCTGCAAATGCAAGTTTTAATTTCTTGTCCATTAAGGTAACTGTTAAATTATAAATTTGAAACCTTGGATTTTTCAGTTTGGCTGTATTTGGATTTATTGCAGGAGTACATGTTGATGAAGTTATCAAAGCAACTCTCCAATACAATTAAAAGCATTTCAATTTTCGGCGCGACATATCTCTGTTTACTGTTCATATTTCGGTCTATTATATTTTTTCAACAAGCTTGTACTAGCTATTTTAATTGTAAATTATTAGTCTAATTCAGACTAGAAAAAAAACATTACATTCTGATTACAAATAAGTTAAGTAGAAAAGTTTTTGATTTCCAACTTGTCTTTTGTACAATTAAAAACATTTACTAACCGAATGATTATTTTAAAGGCATATCTTGTAAGTAATTAAAAAAAAATAGTTATATTTGAATAGGTAGGATTGTAGTCTGAATTAGACTAATCTGTATAATCTAGTATCTTTATGCTCAGACAATAGCAAAAAGTTTACCTCATGATTTTTAATTTTACCTTATTGAATCCTACTTCAATATCATTCATCTACCTTGCATTTGTTGACGATCAACAACAGCAGCTCCTTATTAAAACTCCTTTAAAAATTGCTCCGGTTCAATGGGACGTGGAGAAACAGCGTCCCTATAACATTTATCTGAAAAATTTTAAAAAGCTAAACACAAAGCTCGATGCACTGAAGATTGCAATATCGACTTATCTTTCTGACTTAAAGTCGAGTAAAAAGGAGTTTTCACTCCGTACAGTCAACCGCTTAGTCAAAAAATGCTGCTCAGAGGCGACGCCTTCACTTCCAGCAGGTGGACTGCTACAGAGTGTAGACAATTTTATCAAAAGCCGAATTCACCTTATTACTTCCACCACACACAAACGCTACCTCGTCTTCTTCCGTTTATTAAAACGCTTTGAGGGGTATCAGCAAAAACATCTGATGCTAGATCAGGTGAATAGCCTTTTTGTACAGCAATTTATTGCCTATGGTGAAGCCGAGAACTACAGTATAAGCACGATACATCGCACCATACATTTTGTGCGTACAGTACTTAATTTTTTAGAAAAAAGAGGAGTGCGAACTTTTGTTTATGAGTTAGAACTGCCCAAGGTCAGAAAAATAAATCGTGCTATAAGCCTCAATGAAGATGAAATTAGCACAATAAAAAATATAGACGTGCCGGTCCATCTAAAAGCCGCCAAGGATTGGCTGGTGATCAGTTGTTACACGGGTCAGCGTGTGTCTGATTTTATGAATTTTAATCTGGATATGATGGAGATTCTTGATGGCAAACCCTGTCTATCCTTTACCCAACAGAAAACACAGAAAAGCATTTTACTGCCACTTCATCCTACGGCATTAATTATTATGTCGAATAACGGGCATCGCTTCCCAGTTAAAATGACTGCTCAAAAATATAACGAACAAATCAAGGAAGTGGCACGCCTTGCAGGCATTACCACCCTGGTAAAAGTCAGGAAGCGGAACGGATTCCGTTCCTCAGACCAGCTTATTCCAAAATGTGAAGCGATTACCAGCCATATCGGCCGTAGGAGTTTTGCCACAAATTTTTATGGTAAAATTCCTACAGCATTATTGATGGATGCGACCGGACATAGTACAGAACAGATGTTTCAGCGGTATATCAGCAATGTGGATACCGAACGTACCCGATCACTAGGGACTTACCTGGAAAACATGTATCAAAATCGGAGCAGACCTCAACAGCAGCCACTGAGCAGCTAGTTTTACAACTTGTTTTTCAAAGATGGTTCAAGAGCATCTTTGTGAAGCATCAAGGCTGTGCTTTTATAGCGTACATATTCTTTCGTGAGGTAGACAAAGCCCTGGAAGGCATTTCCCCTGCCCCAAGAATTCTTGGCTATATAGTATTCTTTTCCGTTTTGATCTTTTACTATGCCTATAATATGTAACGCATGATCATCTGTTGTTTGCCATGCATCGAATGCACTTTGCCGCTCCATAGCATCAACTCTACGTTCAGGTTGTGGCCTGATAAATTGCGTCTTTTTTTCTTCCTCAGTCATTTCTGATGTTGATTTTTGGGGAACATACGCGATGCCATGAGGCCAGGAAAAACCGGGTTCCGAAATGTCAACTGTACACGCTACCGTAAAGCCATTTTTTAAAGCCTGATCGATAACAAGGGTAAGTTCTTCCATAGGAAGGTTAAAAAACTGACTGAACGACCAATTGTCGGGAATCAAAAAAACAAATGATTTGTAATAGGGAGCAGTGGTAACAGAAGCGATGTGAATATATTGATCCGGATCGATGCCTATCACCTGATCAGCAAAACTACGTGCTGTATACGATTTGCCCTTATAGACAAAATTCACGGGAACTTTGCCCAGATAGTCATCCATGAGCAGCTCCACATCTCGCTCCCAGCTCCTTTTCAGCTCCCTGCTTTTTACCATACTGGATAGTCTACTGTTGAGTGCAGCGCGCAGGCCCTTGAAGTTGTTCGAGCTTTTACCCGCTTTAATTCCCGTGTAGGCAGCTCTAGGCATTGCCCCATGCATACGCAGTATCTGCATAACATCATGAAGCTGTCCACCCTCATTTAATTTTAGGCCACCGTGCAGGCGCAGGTAGTTTCTCGCTCGTTCAAGATAAGCCTTCCTGACGGTATAGAGTGGCGAAATCGCTACAGGATCTCTACCCATTCGGATCATTTCTGATTCAAGAAAGGAATTCCCAGTATAAGACCAACAGGTATTGGAGGCTCCCTGGTTCTTCACTGTCGTACTTTTCAATCGGATCAACTCCGTAAAAACAAACTCCGACTTGAGCAACTTTATATGTTTCGGATAATAAAATCTATAAAGTATGGCTACGGCTGCCAACATAGCAACTATGATTGCTAAAATGATCCAATTCTTTTTTTTCATGATAATCTACCCCCGCAAATAACTGCCGTAAATCTGGGCAACAGTTTCTTAATAGTCCAATAAAACAATAGCCCCAACAGTATAACAATGGCTGGGCAGAGAAAATACAAAAACAGTAGTACTGCATCCGTTTGCGGTCTAATCTGGTTAAATAAGAATTTGATAATAAAAACCAACGGCAAACGGTGGTAAGCAAATATAAAAAAACTGGCGCTGGCTAAAAAGTAATTGGGCCGCCAGCGTCCCTTCTCAATAAAGGAAGCTGTCACTGCAACCACGGCTATCAAGCCTACCAACACATTGGCACAATAGATATAACTCCACCAGCCTTTGCCTAAACTATAAAATGCTCCTACGAGCAGCAGGATATAACATGGAGTTGGCCAGGGCAAGAAAGACTTCATGATGAGCACAAAATTCTTTTTATACAAACTAAAGTAAGCCCCTGCCGAAAAGAAAAAGAAAGAAACCGTACTCCATCCAGGCAGATAAAAATAAGGATTACATAACCAGATCCCCCCTATTATGAACACTGCGAATAGGTGTAACTTTTTAATTAAAATATAAACGATGGGCGACAGGACCACAAGCACCATGAGATCACGGATAAACCAAAAAGGTGAATTGATGGGTAAGTTTTTTGTTGCCTGGACATGGATATGCGAAGTATCCCAAAAAGACCAAAGCCAATCTGATATACTGTACTGTACAATTGGCTTATTAGCACCAGACAAAAGTCCCCCGACGAAAGTCTGTGCCAGAAAGAAAAAAAGCAGTACTGCGAAGTTCCAAAAAATATAAGGAATAAACAGACTGTGCAGCCTGCTGTTTAATTTTTTGAAATAGACCTCAAACGTGAAGGACTCCGTTCGATAAAAAAAAAGAAAGCCTGATATAAAAAAGAAAAGCGGCACACAGACTTCGAAGACGAGCTTTGAAAATAAGAAGAATACGTGTGCAAAAACAGGAAAATGGAGTATATTAACCTGTTTTGAACCTTGAATGATGATATTCGAAAAATCGGTATGAATAAATACCACTCCAACGATTAATGGGAAGCGGAGAAAATCGATGGTTTTCGACAAGAGTGTTGCCGAAGTTAACGAAGAAGAATGGTCTCTTTCCATGGATTGGATTCGGTTTATCTTGCTTAGTGTTGTTAAATTAAGCATTTTAAACAAAATTCCTTCCTTTTTTAATTAAAAATAAAGCCAATCGGAATTTAACTTCCCTATTTCCCTTCTGGAATTCGATTATCACTTTCTTCCTCTTTACCCTCAGCAATCATCTCATTGACATCCGCCATATCACCGGCTTCCAAATGTTCAATATCTTCCGCCTGCTCATCGGAGTAGCGATCGATAAAGAATGTACAGCCCATCGGAAAATGATCGGATCCAACAGAAGGATAGATAAACAACTTGTCGATAAATACGGTCGGACTATGAAACAGCAGATCCAAAGGAACTCTGAAAAACCAATAATTGGCATGAAAGGTGGAAAGAATACCCCGACCAATACGTGCATCAATCAATTTGCTGGTTTTTTTAAACAAGAGCGAAGATTTGGCCCAGGCTACATTGTTAAAATCCCCAGTAACGACCACTGGCATTTTATAATCGCGTACCCGTTTAGCCACACTGAGCAGATCGCCATCCCTTTCTTTGGAAGTTTCCTCTTCGGTCGGACTCGGCGGCGGCGGGTGAACGGCGAAAAAGACAAAACGATGTCCATCGGCAGTTTCCAGTTCAGCTTCAATACTGGGAATATCATCGGCTACAAAATAATGCACCTCACATTTGTTGAGCTTCAGATTGGTATAAAAATGCATGCCGTAGGTATTGTTGAGCGTTACCTTCTCAAAATTGGGATAATCACTTTCCAGCACACGTAAGGCTTCTTCCCATGCCGCATCGCTTTCCATGGTCAAAAAAATATCTGGCTTTTCTTTATTAATCAGGTCAATAAAGCGATCATAAGCCGTATTGAATTGCAGTACATTACAGGAGATCACTCTGATACTGTCCGATGCATCCTTGCCCTTTTCATATTTTTCGCGACGCCAAAATTTGGTGTAACGTATCAATATATAGGCATGGTATACAATCAGCGCCAACTGTACTACCTGCAAGCACCATATCCAGGAATCATCCCCCACGAGATAAAAACCCATCGCCAATGTGGGCACCTGAAATACCAGCAGCTGCAACTTCACAAATTCAGCTACCCGAAAAATCCAATGCTGGCTTTGGGCAAAGGGCAATACACTCAGTAAAATTAATAACCCTGAGAAAACAGTATAGAAAATCAGCATATCGTTCGCGCAAACATTTTAAACAAACTTAAACAAATTACGTATATTTTCAAGAAACCATCATTTACCAAGCGCTCCTCAGCTATTACATACCCTTTTGCTCGCCCTCCATATAATCCACCCGTGTTCTGGCCAATGCATTCGGGAAGTTCGTGTGGATGTATGTAATCATTTGTTCCCGAATATAACAGCGTAGGTCAAAAGCCTGACCCGAATTGCGGCAGCTCATCAGGCAGCGGATCTCCATGGTGCGCTCTTTAAAATCAGTCACCTGAAGCACGTTTACTTGACCATCCCAAAGCGGATGTCCGGTGAGTAATGCCGTCAGTTTCTCACGCAGTAGCTGGACTGGTACGGTAAAATCTGTATAGATAAATACAGTACCCAATATTTCAGAAGTCGTACGTGTCCAATTTTGGAAGGGTTTTTCAATAAAATACGTGATGGGCAATACCAAACGGCGTTTGTCCCAGATATTGACCACGACATAAGTTAGATTAATTTCCTCCACACGCCCCCATTCCCCTTCAACAACCAATACGTCATCCATACGAATGGGTTGTGTAAAAGCAATCTGAAAGCCAGCGAGGAGATTTCCCAAGGACTTCTGTGCAGCAAAACCAATGATAATACCGCCAACCCCCACCCCCGTGAGCAAACCGGCACCGATCTTTTGCATACTATCAAAGCTTAAAAGGATAATTGCCAAAGAAATCACAATGATCAGCGTGACCACCACTTTTCGGATAAAGACGATTTGCGTCCTAATCTTTCGTTCGCGCAGGTTATTCTCCTTATTGATATCAAAACGATGGTAGAGATAATCTTCAAAAACCTTAATCCCCTGTATCAGCACAACTGCAAAGAAACTGACCAATAAAAGTTCATTGATTTTGCTCACCACGCGGAGGGTCCTTTCGTTAAATTGTGTAAAGGGCAGTAGACTATTGAAAACAATTAATGGGATAAACACACTCAGCACACGATTAAAACGGCGGATAAAGGAACGGAAAAGGGAGTAGGATTCCTGTTGGATGGCCTGACGCCGTAGTAGAGGAATAAATATGAGTTTAATCAGGATACCGATCAAAAATGAAAATAGGATTAATGCAATATTCCAGAGCCCGGCGGGCCACTTCTGTGAAAGTTGAATTAATGTTTCGTTCATCATAGTGTTATTTCTTTTTGTTTACGACTTATATCTCATTAAAGTATAACTGCCATGAAGGTCTAACGTTTGTTTTATTTTGAAAAAATCGGTTGAAAGGATAGCGCTAAGAATAATTTTACGCATATTGCTAAACCTAGACGAGCATTTACCGATCCAAAAATGGGATTTAAAACAAAATTTTACACCTCCCACACGATTAAAACCACACAAACTTACCCCTATTCAATAAAGAAGAAGTAAAAAAAATTAAACAAAACACCTATTTACCACAAATAAGCATACAATTGAACAAAAAAAAACAGAACATTAATTAAAAAAAGGAAAAATAATAGACTTATTGAATTAAAATATCAACAAAAACAACCTTTAATTCAAAAAATAAGATAAAAAACAGATTAAAATTGCAAACAAAACAAAAAAAACATATATTTACAACACCTTAATAGGTTTATAATTGGTTATTTAAAGGTTTTCTTTCTCCCCGAATGAAAACCTTTTTTTTATTTTATATTTAAACATCAAAAAAGGTGCTTTTTAAATATCCTTTACAATAAAATCCAATCAATCTCTAGCAGATTACCAGAAATATCCCCAAGACCCTCAATTCCCAACTTAAATTCTCAGTATCTAAATATTTTGGTAGTGATGAATAGCCTTTTGGTATGTTTTTTGAGTCTAAAGAGCCAATTACAAACAGATAGTAGCTTTACATGGCGTGCTTCACTTAAACATACTATAAAAAAGATATTGACCGTTTATAATAAAGTTCAAAGCGTGGGAATTTCAAGCTTTCCAAGAAAAATTAAACCAAAACATAGAGATAACAATGAGCAAGAAAAAAGACAATTCTAGATGGCTGAATGTGGCCATATCCTGGGGAGCGAGTATCGTCATCATCGGGGTACTATTTAAGATTCTACATATCGGCGGCACCACAGCCAATTATATGATCGGAATCGGTTTAGGTGTAGAAGCCTTCCTTTTCTTTTTAATGGGTTTCAATCCGCCCGCACCGGAACCAGACTGGACCCGGGTTTATCCTGAATTGGACGACAATTTTAATGGTGAGCTACCACAAAGAGGAAAAGCTGTTGTTGCCCAACCCGCAAGTCCATCGGCCACAGCCGCTTTGGATAAGATGTTTGCCGATGCCAATATTGAGCCCGCAAGCATTGAAAATCTCGGTCGTGGCCTGCGTGATTTTAGTGAAAAAGTATCCGCCATTAATAAGCTTTCAGATGTTTCACTTGCGACAGAAGAATTCACCAATAAGCTCCGAACAGCAACTTCAAAATTTGACAACCTAAGCAACGCATTTGAAAAAGCGTCTGAAAACTTAGTCGCCATGTCAAATACTTCCGGTGATACATCCAACTACCACGAGCAGGTAAAAAGTCTAACAACCAACCTAAGTCAATTAAATGCAATGTACGAGCGTGAATTACGCGATTCGGCCTCACATTTACAATCGATGAACAAGTTTTATGAGAACCTAAGCTTTACCATGCAGAACTTCAACGAATCGCTGGATGATTCCAAAGCATTTAAAGATGAAGTGGGCAAGCTAGCGAAAAACCTCAATGCCTTAAATGCCATTTATGGCAACATGTTGAGCGCGATGAATCAACCGCGTGTGTAATTAATTCTTGTATCACTTAAATCAAAAAAAATGGCATTAGGAAGAGAAACTCCAAGACAAAGGATGATTGGCATCCTCTATCTGGTCTTGCTCGCCTTATTGGCGCTCAATGTACCGGATTCCATCTTGGATGCATTCAAAAATATCAACAACAGTCTCGAAACATCCAAATCGAATGTCAGCACAGCCGTTCAACAACTGTTCACAGCGTTCGAAAACACCAAACTAAAAGAAGAACCCGCACGTGCCAAACCGATCTACGACAAGGCAAAAAAAGCGCAGGCTATTATTGGAGAACTCAATCAATATATAGGTTCTTTAAAAGAAGAGTTCGTTAAACAAGGTGGTGGATACGATGAAGAAAAAGGCGATCTGGCCCAACGTGAAAACGAGGATATCTCCCCCAACCTCATGATCAATGAGAAAAAAGGAACTATTTTAAAAGATAAAATCAATACAACACGTACTAAACTGTTGGCCCTACTTACACCTGAAGAACAAAAAATGGTTTCGTTCTCTCTGGAGGCGAAAGATCCCGAGAAATCTGTAAACGGTAAAAAATCCTGGGAAGAAATTAATTTCGGCAGTGGCACACCTTTGACCGCAGCGATGACTATTTTAACCAAAATTCAGACAGATGCACAAAATGCAGAATCTGACGTGGTGAAGCTCATCTTAGGCAAAATGGATCAGGCCGTGGTGAACCTCGATAAATTTGCAGCGGTTGCTGTAGCTCCCACATCTTATTTGGTGCAAGGACAGCCCTATAAAGCCGAAGTATTTCTGACGGCATCTGATTCCAAATCTGAACCGGCCATTTCTGTTAATGGATCATCACTGCAGGTGGTGGATGGAAAAGGTGTTTATTCGGTCAACACCAGTCGGGAAGGTATCTATACCTGGACCGGTGTGATCAAAGTAAAACAAACCGACGGATCTTATAAAGAATATCGTACCCCTGTACAGACCTACCAAGTAGCTCGTCCTTCGGCAGTGGTATCACCAGACAAAATGAATGTACTGTATATCGGTGTCAACAATCCTATTTCAGTATCAGCTCCGGGTACATCTACCGATAAAATCCGTGTCAGCATGAGTGGCGGTAGTATTTCAAGTGCTGGTGGCGGTAAATATAATGTGAAGGTAAGTTCACCGGGTACAGCACATATTTCAGTATCCGCAGAGGTAGCACCTGGAAAAACACAGACCCTGAGTTCGACAGAATTCCGTGTGAAACGGATTCCGGATCCTATTGCCAAGTTTGCCGGTAAAACAGGTGGTTCAATGGCTACGGTAGCACTTAAAGCGCAGAATGCTCTTTTTGCAAAACTGGATAACTTTGACTTTGATGCAACCTTCAGGGTCACCAAATTTACCATGATTATTGCTAAACCACGCGCGGATGCCATTGTGTTATCGACTTCTGGAGGCCAGCTGAGTTCGGCCATGTCTTCAGCCCTTAATGGTATTGTACCAGGCACACGCGTTATCTTCGACAATATTGTTGCCGTGGGCCCAGATGGGACTTCCAGACAGCTCAATGCAGTTGCTTTAACAGCAAATTAATATAACTGACCTACATCTGCTACATAAAAAGCCCTGCTCCCAGAAAGAGCAGGGCTTTTTTCAGCTACGACACACCTTAAAAACCTACTTCCTCCGCCGCCACCAGGTCCAATAACCTAAACCAGCTAGCATAACGACCCCTATAGCAAAGATCTCAGTTGATACGACTTTATTTTCCCGCTCCACACGCGAATCCGAAGCGCTTGCCTCCTTTCTATTGGCCTGCTGAAGCTGCAAATTCTCTTCCTTTCGCTTTATGTTCGACTGATCTGCGAAAAGTCTTCCGCCCTTGGCCCATATTCCATTATCCGGGTGAAACCACAATGGACTATCCGTACTAAAATACCAATAAGAAGATAAACTATCCTGCTGTTTCTGATGATAGGCCTGATCCCAATGTTCATATTGACTATAACGCTGCGTAGAATTTTCTTCCAGCTGCTGCTTTCCACGGAAAACGCTACAACTGACGACTACAGCAGTACTGATGATGAAGAGGAAAAACAGGAGGTTTCCAACAACCGAAATTAGATATTTATTCATGACAGTGCCCTCCTCAATCGATCCAATTTGCAATGGCATAAATGGTTTTAAGGGGCGCCGCCGCGATTCTACCCGGTCATGGCTATTGCCTTCTACCGAAATCAACATGGATCCCTGTATAACTTTAACTAGGCCAACATGATGGATCCGTTTTAATTGGCTGCTATAGATCGCAAACAAATCGGCTTGCCGCACAATTCCTTCCAATAGCTGTGCTTTGCTATAGCGACGCGCTTTGGGAAAGAGCGCGGGGCTCCATGCACTGCGCGGTATGGAAAGACCAGCCTGACCATAACACCAGCTGGCAAATGCGGCACACCATTCATAGCCATCACCTAGCCCGACATAAGCAAGGTACTTCGAAATCTCGGGGCCCTTATTTTCACCCCCTGTCTCCCTTACGCCAATTTCATTTGCTGCGATTTCATCAATCTGCCGTCTCAGCAGATCAGTATTACGCACACGAGCATAATCATTGTTACAACTTCCGTCTAAAACAGCATTTCCAGTAGCAGGAGAAATGCAAAGAGCAATAGAAAGAAGACCGAGAAATAAAGAATGGATTGTTGCCATGAGTTTAATTGATTAAAGTGATAATAAATATCCTGTCTATAATATTTGAAGGGTCTCCAGAGGTATTCCAGCAACCAGGTGCAGCAACAGATAAAGACCATTCCGGCCATTAGCCCAAAATACAACAGGGACAGTACCCCCAGATCGAGCGCAGCTGATGCCGGGTCGAAAAACTGCAAGATACTTCCAACAAATAGGAAAATAATGACCAATAATATGCTGACAATACCGAGCAAGTACTTGGGCTCGATTGGCAGTTTTTGTGTTAGACCATACCATGGTCCTTTTATTTCTACACTGTTCATAGTGATATAATTTAATGATAGAAAATTGTTATACGTTTCCCGCATATTGACTGCGCGAATAGCGGTTTCGATTCCGGTCGCGCACCAAGATAAAGACATCAAGTCGGACATTTTGCATGTAATCAGGCAGTTCGAGTCTTAAGCCTGAACTCGAGCGCGTAACCAAACCCTCATTGCGGATAGCAACCCCGGCAATCGGATCATAAGCCACCAACAGCAGCTCGTCATCGTGGTTCATGGCCGTAATCTCACCACCGTCAAAGTCCAGCCACAATCCATTATCATCCAGCGCCATGTTCTCTACACTTATCCCCTGTACGGAACCATCGGAAAGCAGAATGAGAGCAGGATCAATATATTGCTTCGGGTATTTACCTTTGACCGCATATTTGACCGCATGCGCCATCGCCAGATTGCGTGCAGAAAGATGTTTTGCTTTTTCCCGGCGTACATACTGTGCAAATCCCTCTTTAATAATCGAAGCCAGTGGCAAGAGATATTGGCTGGCCAGATAAAACTTTTGCTGCGTCAGCAGCATACCTATTGTTTTACTTTTTTTTCTTTTTTTCATCTGAAATTGTATTAATGAATAATATCCTTTTCTCGATATCAAAATGTACCAAGGGCAGGCCTGCCCTTGGTGATTTTCTACATCTTAGGCAAGCATTATTTCACCGAGATAACTGCTTCTGCTGATTTTGGTCTTTGTCCGGTCGGACATAAAATACCAGATATGTACAGCATCACCCAACAGATGCTCAGGTACTCCAAATGTGACCACCCCATCTTGCCTTTTCGGCAAAGTTGGCGAAGTCATGAATTCATCCTTTGCCGGATGGTAACAGATCACATAAAAGAGATCGTCTCCCTGTGTTTCGTAGACATCGTTATTGCCCGTCGACCAAGCCACGGTGATCTCATCCGCATTAAAACCAGCTTCTACCGTTCCGCCACCACCGTAGAGCCCGTCCGCAATTCTGATCTTGCTATAGTCCAAGCTCAGATCAGGATAGACACCCTGAATAGCCAGATCCTGATTGAGCTGAAAAGCATAGTTGAGCGGGGTAAGACGATCTGCTTTTTTCTGGCCAAAACCGATTTTTAGAAAATTATTGATCGGCAGCAGAAAACGCATCAACGTCTTAAATCGCGTCTGTACGATCAGTTGTGCTTCCGTATACGGCTTATTGCTTTTTTTAGCGAGCCCTCTGATATAGTTGATACTCTTCCAGCTGGCACCGATCACCGAGCCGGCCTTACCACTGAAGCCACCATTTGCTCCATTTACAATTGTTCCCATTTTTAAAAATTTTAAGGATTAAAAAATAAATCGCCAAGATTTTTTATACCGGTATTTTCGCTTGACAGAACAAACATAAAACATTCATTAACAGAAAAATACAACACAAAAAAGATTGTCCGACGCTTGTCCGCTGATGACCTATCAATTGTCCGAAGGCCGCCAATCGATAAGTAGAAAACCCTACAATGATCTGCTACCGGATTGCTTATGGCCTCCAGTGGGGATTGACTTATCAAATACCGATGAATCCCCTAGTTGAGACCTAGTTTGCTAGGTAAACACAAGGTCTCAACTAGGAGTTAACTAGGAATATTGGTGAGCGAAGGGCATGACAGGTACGAAGAAAGCCTACGGCAGAAGGAAACAAGAGCAGAAGCGAATCCCGGCAGGATGGCCAAGAACTTCGCCGCAGTTTAAAAATCAACCATTCAGGTAACGTTTGAGCCGCAACACATCGTCAAGTTTAAAGTACTTCTTCCCCCCTTTATCGCGCTGATGTACCCGAATGAGGCCTAAGTTTTGATACCGCAACAACGTGCGGTCCGATACGCCTACCGTGTCTTTGACAAATGCTGTGTCACGCAGTTCCACATTGGTATCGGCAGTCTGGATGCTATCCAGCACTGCTGTTTTCAATTTTTGTATTTCTATAAAAAGTATATGCAAAGCCTGCAAAAGATGCCCATCTGTCTTTGGGCTTGTGTTGTTGTACGAATTTTTTCTCATATTTTTAATTGTCTATAATGGCAAATGGGATTATCCGCCAAGCGTATTGGAATTAATAAAGTTAAAGAAGTCCGGATACAGTTTTTTATCACCGACGGGAAGTGTATTTTTTGTTCCTTCAGTCATCAGTACACCACCGACTCCATAGCTGTAAAAAAAATTGATATTAAGAACAATGCTCTGATGGCATTGCATAAACCACTTCACCGGCAATCGCCCCAGTACTTCCCGCATAGTACTGCCGCAGGTCAGGATTTTATTGCCGATCATGTGAAATTTAACCTGGCCATTGGCACTTTCGACATACACGAGTTCTTTCATCCGGACCTCGGTACGCTGATAACGCACCGGCCCTTTGATCATAAAATAATAGGTATAATTTTCCAGTGAATCGTGATCCGATACTGGGATCAATCTACCGAGCGCTTCATCCACGCGGCGCAGTGCCGCATAGAAACGACTCTTAGACACCTCTTTGAGCAACACATCAACGACACCGAGATCATATCCCGGATCTTCGTATTGGCGGTGTGCCGTATACAGTATCGTTTTTAGATTTGAGCTTGGCAATGTCCTCAAAAAATCAAAAGCGTTGATTCTTCCGAGCTCCACATCGAGAATCATAAAATCCACTTTGTTGGCACGTAGAAAAATCCGGGCTTCCTGCGGATCACTAAACGTTTTGGCAATCTGTACGTAGCCAATTTCTTCGACCATACCAAGCAGATGATCTATATGCGGTTTCTGGTCATCGATGATGATTCCAATCCATATTCTATTCATATTTTTCCGCCATTTTTATGTTCCTTTTTATATTCCTTTTTATCTATAGCGCTGCACATATAGCGTAAGTTCATAATGATCAGCATCTTGATGTTCTTCCATCGAAAAATCCGCTCCAAAGAGATATTCCATGCGTGTTCGTATATTCCGAAGTCCTACATCATGACTTGGCATGATTTGAGGACCGCTTCGTTTTTTATTTTGAACCGTAATCCGATAACCGGCATGGCCGACAAGAATATCGATTTTCGCCGGGTGGTCTTTATCCCACAAGTCCGCATGCTTAAATAAGTTACCAGCCAATGTCTGCAAAAGTGTAGGCGCAGTACTAAATCGCATCAGGTTACCCGAGTAGGAAAGCTTTATGTAAAAAGGATTCGGTTCGACTTTCTCCTGTATGGACAGGTACTGCTCCAGTGCTGCCACTTCATCCGCTAACAAAATATGGGTTGCACCATCCACCTGATGGGCTTCCATATAAAATTTCATTAAGCGATAAATTTCCGCTAGCTGCATGCCCAATCTACGATCATAGGGATCCACCTTATTTTTTAAATAACTAAATATATTCGCCATCATGTGCGGATGTACCTGTGCAGATAAGGTTGTGTACTGAAAAGATTTCATGCTAGATTCTGCATCGAGACGTGCTTTCACTGCTTCAAGTTTCTCATTAGATTCGCGAAGCTTACTCTTATAGTAGTAATAACCCACCGCCATGTCCGTATAATTACTGTGCATCACGAAAAAGGTCTGGATATACTTTGCCCAACTAAAAGCGTGTTTAGTGATGACATACCTATTGTTTATAATCTCCATTCCAAATCTTCCATACAGCTCGTAGTATACCAGAAATCCGGAGAGTAAATAAAATCCGCCCATCAACAATACGGTTCCAAGTATATGTCCCTTATCGAAAACATACATCAAGATCAGATACACCGTGTAGAAGATGAATGCACAATAAAATACCGTGACCAGAGACGCCTTTAAGCTCAACCTTGAATTTCCAAGTGCGTTTACGACAAAAAAATAAAAACTATAGACTAACCAAAAACAGAAGTGCATCATCCACTTTCCTTTAAAGAACCCGTTCATATATTATTGGTTTATAATTGATAATCTAAAGATAATTATATAAATATGTTTAAACAAGTATTTAGATCAATTTTTCAAAAAATAGTTCAGGGTAAGAGATAGCTCAGGTAAGTAAACTTATCAAACAGCAGCTGTTTCTCTTTGTTCCTAAAAGAAATTATACGATTAGTTGCCGACCAATTTGCTTCATTCGAGCTTGGCAACATGGTCTTGTGCAGGTAGAACCAGGCCTCCCAGGCCTCCGGATATTCTAATAAAGCTTCCTCAAAATCCTCATAAATGATGCGGCTAAAATAGTCCGTAAACTGCATGGCGCTCGGAAACCAGTTTTCAAACCAATGACTCAATTCACAAATAACAATGGGCTCATTTTCTGCCGCTACTTTGGCAATTAAAACTGTTATATTTTTTTGAAGTAAAAAAGCCATATGTAGAATCCCATGCTTTATCTTAATGCTGCCATTTAGAAAAGGGATTTCGCTTAATTTTTGCGTCCGGAAATCTTTTGCAGCACTCACGCCACCGTCCAGGTAACAGAATATGTGATAGCCAAGATCCATCTGCTGCCGTAACTTAAAGAAAAGATAAGGATCCTCGGCTTCCAGCAATATAACCTGTTTTTGCCAGCGGTCACCGAGCAGAGCGGCGTAATGCTGTGACTGCTGCAACATGACCTCTTTAGCCACAGGAATACAAAGTTTATAGCCGCGCTGAACCAAAAAGGCAGGAACAGCCCGATAGTAGCCAAAATGAAAACTTAGAATAAATTGAGCGCGCTCCGGAGAAATCCAATAGGTTTTGCTCTCGAACTGAAATTTAGTGGCGTCCGTTTCTGCCTGCCGCCTTGAGAAATTGATCGCCGCACGGTGTAGATTTTGCTGGATATCGAGCTGATGGATACCCAAAAGATGTTGCACATTGGCCGAGAAAAAAACAAAGTCCCGCCAGTCCTTTTGGGTATATCCGTTCATGGCGGCTTTCCAATTAAATTGCATATAAAAATACGTTAGGGTTAACATTGGGAATATGCCATGCCTAAGGATAAGGCACAGCATACTCAATTATCTTGATATTCTTAAGGGAAAACGATATTGCATTTCCCTCCATCTTCCTCTTCATCAATACCTAACATCAGGTCGGTGATGCTCAGAGGTTGCGGATTGTATAGACCAAATTGGGCCAATAGTGTTGTTATTTCCACGTTGTTTCTCGTAAAAAATAAAACCATAGGCTGTTCTCGCAACAGCTTTACGGCTTCAGGCACTGAAGACTGTGGATCGATCGGGAGTAAAAATTCAACTAATAATTGGAGAGTTAAAGGGCATCGCCCTCATCTACCATTTGGTTCCTAAACTTTCCATTTTGCAGATGATTGAGGGAGCAAATGAGGTTTTACCAGAAGCAAAAGGCTTTATAGGGGGAGTTTCTTCAATGATTTTAAATCATCGTAGTTTTGTTAGCGCAACATATATTATTGACAGTAAGCCAGATAAACCAAAAAAACTTTATTATGTCAATTAAGCATAACCCCAAGGCGGGATTCAAACTATTATTTGATTTTTGGGGAAAATATCACGCAATAGATCATTTCCACTATCAGTGGGTAAAGGACAACCTCAAAGTCAAGATTGTCAAACGAGGCGAACAGCTCAGCTCAGCTGACCGTCATTCGGAGATGACTTTTTTTGTCGCGAAAGGTCTCTTGGCGCGGGTCGAAGAAAATACTGAAACCGGCAAGCGCAGGATTATGAGCCTGGCTATTCCAAACATGGCTTTAATGACGACTAATCACCTCTATACACATCATCTACACAGCGGGCGTATAGTAGCACTCCGTTCGGGAATTATTATTGCGATCCCGCATTCGGTACTTCGGCAGTTTCAGGAACAGGAAAAATCCATCGATACATTGATTGACATATTGGGCAATAAAAAGAAAAGGCAGCTGGTATTGCTTAGACAGGCCACCTTGGGCTATTCTCCTTTTGAGCGCTACCTCAACTTTGCACGGTTGCTGCCCGAAATTAAAGCTGCGACCACTCAAATTGAGCAGGCAGATCTGCTCGGCATCTCCCGCCACACGGTGCAGCAGGCTCAGTATTTTCTGCTCACGGGCAAATATGCTCAAAAATAGCTCCTATGGTACAGGCCTATATCAGATTTATTTTGCATGCAACTTTGTATTAGAGGCAGCGAACGTGCTGGCTTTAATAAACATTTTATAAACTAAACTTTAAGCTTATGCTTACAAAAAGAAACAGCTGGCTACGTGCCGGCACATTAGCAGTATTAGGATTGGGCCTCGCTTATGGAGCCCAAAGTTTCACCGAAAAGGAAGAAGTGAAAATTGAGAAAAAAGTATCAAGATCACTTGAAGATCCGACTTGGTACAATAATGAACTGGTCAATTCAGATCCAACCAATCCAGCGAATTATGCGTTGACACCTAAATATGAGTGTGGTGATGATAACCAGGAGATCTGTTCAATCAAAGCACCAGACAACGGTTCGGGTCAGCCCGATTTGTCGCATCAAGTATCACCCGGCGTGACAGTTGAGGATCAGATTGAAGATGCAGTATCCAGTTCTAACACCAACACTACCGTACAAGCATTTCGCTCCAACCAGTAAACAAAAAAGCAGGCTTCCCCCATCGGAAGCCTGCTTCCGTTTCTTACCTCGGATTTTGTTCAATATCACTTTGACTAATCACTTCGGCTGGAATGGGATATAGATAACGGGCATCGTTAGCCGGTAGCTCGTATCGTTTTGTCTCCCCATTAGTTGTGACCTCCCGTACTAAATTTACGGCATGGTTGGAGTCGAGATTCAATCGCTTCAAATCTGACCACCTTACACCCCGAAATAACATTTCCTTACGGCGCTCATTTAGGATCAAGCGCAATAAATCTTCCGGATTAGATAATTTCAATGCGACAAATGAGCCCTTTCGGATCCGATGTTCCAACAGTTTATTGATATCGACCAAGGCCGCCTCCGTAGCTCCTAAACGGGCATTGCATTCTGCACGGATCAGAAAAAGCTCATCATTGGCAAAACCCGCAAAATAAGTAGCCGAACGTCCAGAGTAATAACCTTTGAAAGCATATTCCGTTGCATTCACCGATTTAAAATAAATGACCTTGCGGAGATCATTAGCATCAAATAGGTTATATACTTCCATAGGTATTCTGGCCCGGCTACTGTTCAGTGCAGCACTCCCCGAAATAGTCGATCCATAGTAGATCATTTCTAAATTTTTTGGCGTAATGGGATAATTGAGCTTAGCATCAATGGTATTAAAATCCATCAAATCTGCATTTATTCTCAGGCATTCATTGGCATAATACCGTGCTTGCTCATAGTCTGCAATACTCAGATATATTCTTGCCAATGCCGCATACGCTGCTCGTTTGCCAGGTCGATTAATCTCAGCGGCCTGATCCCTCAAATACGGGATTGCCCCCTTGATATCATCAATAATCTGTTTGTACGTTTGATGTACCGTAGCACGTGTAACAGGAATATTAAAATCAGAAGTCAACCGTATCGGCAGCCCAAAACGGCTATCCGCAGCCTCATCATAAAGCGGGCAATACAACTGAGCCGCATAGAAGTGTGCCAGCCCTCGGACGAATAGAGCTTCGCCCTCAATATCTTTGTTTTTGATCGGCTTCAGACGCTCAACACCTTCCAGCACAATATTGGCGATCATAATAGTATTATAACATGCTCTCCAATAGGCGACATCCGTTGTGATCATTTCTTTATCCCATCGATAAGCCTCCTGAAAACTGGCCAGCATATTATTGTAGGTATCATTGTTCAGATAATAGTCATCTGTCCCCAATTCGATCAGTCCCGGATAATATAGATTGATCTGAGACTCAAAGTCTAAGAGCGCCCTTAGATCCTCTTCCTTGTTGGGAGCTGCTGCAGACAACTGCGGCTTTTCGTCCAAAAATTTAGTGCAAGACTGGCAGCAAAGGCTCCATAGGAAGATGCCTATCCACATCATATTTTTCATAATTTCTTCCTTTCTATTAAAAATGAATTGATAACCCCAAGCTGTAATTTCGCGCAGGAGGCATATTGTTAAAATCGGGGTCTATGCCCCATTTGTTGGCTTTCCATAGCAGCGCTACATTGTTGGCCGCAGCATAAATCTGTACGGGAAACTTCTTCAGGAGCTGCCATTGATATTGTAAACGAATATCCTGCAAGCGTATAATATCCCCCTTACCAATATTGGCTTCCGAGTAAGCATAGAAATCATCGCGGTTTGAATTGGCCGGATAAGTCATCGATGGAACGGTTGTTTGCGATTCATCTCCCGGATTCTGCCACCGTTTGGAATAATCTCCATGCGTGCGCCAACCATTGAAAAGATCCAGATAACGGATGGTCTCCTTTTGGAAGAAGTGGCCAAACTTGTAGGCGATATTAACGCTCAAGAGCCAGGATTTCCAGCTAAAAGTTTGGTTGAGCGATCCATAATATGGCGGGATTCCCGAACCGTGGTACACCAGATTTTGGATAGAGTCTGCCAGGATTTTGGTATAATCCTTAGAAATAGCGCCTTGCAGCGATCCCTGCGGATCGCCATTTTCAGGATCAAGCCCCATAAAGCGGTAAGAGAATACAGGATAAAGCGCCTTACCTTCGACTGGAGAAACATTTCGCCCAGAATAAGCTGTAAAGGTCAAAGCACGCCAGGTACCGCCGTAATACTTGTCCACTTTATCCTTATTGATTGTAAATAGCACCTTTGCGTTCCATTTAAAGTTACCATCCAATATTTTTGCATTGAGATCAATATCAATACCCCTCCCCGAAGCAATAGCCACATTCCTTCGCACAGTACTAAAACCATAAGTCGGGTCGATGGGATCCGAAGCAAAAAGGTCCGTCGACTTTTTAAAATAAGCATCCGCGGAAAGCATAATCCGATTATTGAACAAGGCAGCGTCCAACGCTACATTGAACATCCGGACATCTTCCCAACGGAGCGATGGATTGGGCAGCAACGAGACGATAGCACGCGGAAAAGTGCTAACATCTGTATTGAGTCCCGACATATAACTGATAATAGGCAAACTGGTTGTCATACCACCCGAATTGCCACTATGCCCCAATGTAGACCGCAGCTTCAAGCTGTTAACCATTTTATTCTTCGGGAAGAACGCTTCGTCCGACAGCTTCCAGGCCAGTCCAGCCGACCACAAAGGATTCCATTTGTTGTTGGCATTTACGCCGAAAAGGTTAGAGGCATCTTTTCGGCCGCTCACCGAAAAGATATAACGCCCCCTGTAGGTATAGGAAGCATTCCCAAATAGCGATACATATCGACGCATTCGTTTATCAAACCCGTTTGTATAGGGAATACGGCTCAATCCACTCAGACCATCATAGATCGGATAAGCGTTTATCGGATCTATCAGTTGGCTATTGTACAGATTTTCATCAAAACCATAGGTTGTAAACAGACTGCTTTCTTCCGTCCGTGCCGACACTTCAGCGCCGCCAAAGAAATTCAGTTCATGTAGGTCACTCCATTTGTGTGCAAGATTTAGCTGTACTCTTCCTTTATGGCTGGTGAAATCATTGTTACCATTTGTCAGTATCCCTCCCAACGGCACAATCCGTTTTACCGTCCCATTATCGATCTGCGTAAAACGGTTGATCAGATCCCGCGTGAAGAAAGACTCCTGTCCGCGTAAGTTTCGATTCGCACCCAATTGACCTTCAAAGCCGTATTGGCCAGTAATCTCCAGACTATTCCACAGTTTGACCGACAGCTTAAGCCCTGCATTCCAATAATTGGTATTATTATTGGCTCTGGATGTACCAAATTCGTCCAAAGGTCGATAAAACCAGTCCAACAGCCCTTCATTGCGCGTAGCTACGGACTCCATATACCTAAAATTATATTGTGATGGAATCGCCAGCGGATTTCCGGCATCGTCCATCAACTGTGCGTAAGGGTATAGATTTGTCCTCCCCCCGCCGACAGCTATTGGATAATCAATGAGGTCCGGATTATAGCTGTTTTTCATATTTGAATAAAGCAAGTTACTCTCCAGCCTAAAGCGTTTCCCAAAATTCAGCTGATAGGTTCCATTGATCACCAGCCGCTGATTACTACTTTCCCTTTTGCTGAGTGTATTTCTATCGTAGCCGATCCCTACTCGGTATCCACTCTGCTCAGCACGGCCAGACAGCGCAATATTATTTTGGCTTAAGACACCATTACGATAGATGTACCGGAGCAGGTCTTTTCGATAATCCTGCGTCTTATATAGTTCGATACGCGCATCCATCTCCTCTTGCGTGACCACTCCTTTGGAAAGATCATACAGGCCGTCTACAACTGGAGAAACTATACCCCTATTCGAATTAGTACCGTTCAATATGGTATTATAAAACCCCTTATCAAAAAGCTTTTTTTCGACATCGATAAACTCTGCCGAAGACATTTTAGGTAAATACATCAGGTCAGGTTTTGCGGCAATTGTCAGATTAGACGAAAAGTCCACCGCCGTTCCTTTCTTTTTATTATGATTTTTGAGTTTAATCACGATAACGCCATTCCCGGCTCTTGCCCCCCAGACTGAGGTGGCAGCCGCATCCTTAAGCAGCGTAACCGTCTCCACATCATTCGGATTAATCGCGTTTATATCACCCTCAAAAGGCAGATCATTGACAACAATTAGTGGTCCCATGAGCGCACTGGAAAGTGTATTGATACCACGAATATTGATCTGATTGGTACCATCGCGCCGATCCATCTGCAGAGCTGAAAAATTCCCTTCCAAGCGGTCAAGAATATTGCCCGATGAAAGTCTCTGCGTTATGATCTTATCATCTACCTGTGCAAAAGCCCCGGTAGCACGGTCTTTGGGAATGCGCTGATAGCCAGTCTCGACCATCACCTCCTCAAGTTGATTGGTTTTCTTGGTAAGAACGATCCAAAGGTTCCTATTTTTGGATTCAGTGAGCGCCAGTACACGCGTTTCATACCCCATGTAGCTGACAGATAGCCGTTCACTAAGATCAGTCGCCGATGCTTGAAACTTTCCTTCGCGATCTGTCCTCGTTTGCGTTTTCGTTTTTAACAGCGTAATGCTTGCGCCAGCAATTGGGTGGGCCGACTCATCTACTACTGTTCCAGTATAGTTGTGCTGCGCTTTTAATTCCATCTGCATGAAGCATAATGTAATGAACAGCGCGTAAGTTAACCATCTATTCATAATTACCTTGCCCCCTCAACAAGTCGATTACATCATCAATCTGTTCTTTATTTACGAATGTATGTCCTGTAATTGCCAGCACGGTACCGCGTGGCGAGATCCATACATATCTCGGGATTGATGCATGAGGGAACAAGCGTATCAAGTATTCATCATCATAAACAGTGGGTAGCGAGCTCCCTCCTATCCGAGATAAGGTTTCGTTGTAGGTCTTTTTAATTTTTTGGAGATCATCCCGGCGATGTCTGGTATTGACAAGTATCATAGCTAACGTATCAGCATACCGTTGACTCAGCTTCTCCCCTTTCGGCATCTGGGTTAGACACATTCCGCACCATGAGGCCCAGAAGTCCAAGATGATCAGCTTTCCTTTCAAATGTTTTAGATCTGTAGTGGTAGCCTTGCCATTCGTGTAAATTTTATAATTTCGGGTATAAAAATCTTCAGGAACCCGATCGCCTACATTGATTGCTGCAATTGCAGGAAGCCCATTAGCCCCGCTGTCCTTGCGGGGCGTCTGAGCAGATAAACTAAACATAGAAACCAAAAACAGCAGTATCGCTCGTGCTCGTTTGCTCTTAAAAGCCTTGTATAAATTGTATAGTGTTGAATTCATCATCTTAAGGTTTTGGTTGGTTAATGGATTGAAAAAAATCGTAAATTTTTCTTGTTAGCCGGATCTCCTCCATATTGGCTTCCAATGTTGAAAGTTTTATTTGACCTGTATCAATCTGATTGGTATGCGTCAGGAAATACGCTATAAAAGCACGCAGAATATCGGCCAAAAACAGCGTTTGCTGTAGAGCCTCTAATTTGCATTCGGTAGCTTCGCCGAGGGTTTTGCATTTGAGGTCCAATGCATAGAGGTACTCGCGTATCGTGACTAGCGGATAATTATCCCAAAAGCTTTCGATACATTTCAATGGATCGTAACTGTCTTCATGAATCTCGTAGAATGGCCTGTCAAGATGCAGTAAATCTTCATAAATGGCTTTCATGTGTTTAGTTTTTGGCTTTGACCATAGCACATAGCACTCCCTATCCGACCGAAATCAGCTTTTTTGGGGGCCTGAGCTTATTTAGGTCAGGTAAACAATAAATTAATTGGGAAGCTAGATCGCATTTGAGTAGTTATCACAAAGGTTATCATATTGGCGTGATGCAATCCATAGCAGTGTAGGGTCAAATCATGTTTGACTTAGCTAGCCGAGCTACTCGGGAGCAGTAATAAGATTTTTTGTTGTCTGTTTTTTGTGACTCATATCAGCTTTAAGTATAAAAGCTTTAGAGAAGATCTTATTTGCAGGCTCCCTCCGTGCGCCCAACACCCCCTAGGAGAGGTAGGAACCAAAATTCCCAAGCACGCAACACGGAGAGAGCCTACATCTGTATTTCAAATATACAAAATGCAGGCGTCTTCTCACTGTCACTTCGCGTGCTTAAAGATTTCCTAGGTCTGTTGAGCGAAGCTTTTTCAGTTCAAAAACAAAGTATAGGTGATATTATCATATCACTTCTCAAATATAGCTAAAACTAAAATAAAAACCAATTATTTGTGGAGTTTTTTTTAGCTATCACCTGTAAATTAATATATGAATGAAAGCTCATATATTTTAATTGGAAATAAGCTAAAATGGACTAGAGAATCGCTCCTATTAACCGCAAAAGAAGTAAGCCAATTATCATCAATTCCAGTAACAACTCTGCGTAGGGTTGAAAATGGCGATAAAAAATCCATCGAAAAATGGATTAATGAACTATGTTACTTATATCAGATAAATAGGACTAAAATTTATAGCTCACAATATAATATTCCAAATTGGAAAATTTTAAGAAGAAATGTGCTTGCAGTACATAGGGGCAACATTTTATATCTAAAATATATTAATAAAAGGCCATTTCCTAGAAAAGCCATTGAGTTCCGAATGATGCAGACGTCTTTTATTAACAGTTATAAAAACACTAGTGAGATAAGAGCCTTTTTACAAAAAACATACAACTGGACATTCAGCTATGAAGCAATTGTAATGGCATTAGACAGCCTTGCAGAAGAACATTTGATTGAAATAGAAAATGTAAAGGTAAATCCAAGGTCCTACAGAAAAACAAGAAAAAAGAGTAACAATATCCTGTCAGAATTATCACTACTCACCATAAAATTAGAGGAATTAACTGATTCAGAACTAAACCACTCAGTAACCCCAGCTTATGACAGAATGGCCGCAATGTTGCTAATCCTCAATAATGAAGTCATTTCAAGAGGAAATCTATACGAAAAAATAAATTACACAAATGCGTATAAAAATCATCAAAGATCTCTCAAAGTTTTAGAAAATCTAAAACTTGTTGAACAAACAGAAGAAAAGCCCAACAGTAGCAAACAAAAATACCGAATCACGAGCAAGGGAAGAGAATTATTAAATTCCAACGGCATTTAAAGTGAGTAATATTTATCCTTATTTAAATAGTCAAAATCAAATTAGCGATAGTTCTAAAATCATCGCAAAGAGATTTAATAGACTTTTTTCGGGAGAACTTAATGGGCTCTATGCAGATGAAATATATGGTCTCTCTAAAGCTTTAAAATGTAAGCCGAGTCAACTCTTCGAATACTTTTACGGCGAAGGAGAGCGTCCAATAATTGGGTTAAGCTAATGCAGCTCCCAAAAACGGCAAAAACCAAGTTGAAACTTTTTTTAATTTTTCCAATTCCAAAAAATTATTCCTATGTTAGATCAGCCGGTTGAAATATACCAACATCTAGCGAAGCGCCTTAATAAATAAGGCGCTTCATTATTAATAATAAGATTTTTTCATAACATAGTTAGTATTTAAAATTGTTCCTCTTTTATTGATTATAAAAGAGGATTTTTTGTTGAGTCAACCTTCTATAATCAAAAAGCCACTCCCTTTCGGAAATGGCTCAAAATAAATATCTATAAACTTTAAAAGTATTTGATTACAGTTTTTCGATTTCTTCGATAGAAAGCCCGGTTCCTTTAGCAATATCAGCAATAGGTAAACCCATTTTCTTAAACTCCAATGCAATGGCAATAGCTTCCTCGCGCTTACCTTCAATCTTACCTTCAATCTTACCTTTCTGAATTCCTTTTTTTTCAGCTTTATCTAATAAATATTCTTGAGTGCCCATAGTATCGCTCCTTCCTATTTTTGTTTTAATTTCTTCTTCAAACTTAGATAAATTGCCTACAAAAAGCAATTTATCGATCTCTCCTCTGCCATTAAGGACTAATCTATTGAGGAAATATACTCAAAACTTCCTCATTATCAAAACTTACGTAATAAGTTAAAAAATCATATAACCCTTGTCGCGTATCCTTATCCATCTCCCTTTTCATCATCTCATCATAGAGATCATGCTTGATCACTTTCAATCCATCATCGCTTACTTTCTTGTTAACAATGGCCAAAAGAGCAGTAAGAACAATCACAGAAAATGGGTTCTTATTTGATCGCAATACCGACTCTTCCTGATCCATGATCTTGTAACTGTTAAAATCATAGCGCAATGACGTACCCATAAATTGCTGGCTATAGACCATAGGATGATAGCCTTTATTTTCATCTGCCAGGATCGCAATCGCTGTAATTGGAACCTTGTAACGATCCCATATTCTATAAAAATAGCGAAACATGCGCTCGGCCAAATCACCCCTGCCTTTATTGCTCTGGATCTCTACATGGCAGAGTACAAACTGTTCACGGCCATCATTTAAAAATACCTTCACAAGCTTGTCTACATAACGCACTCCCCTGCCGGTGTTTTCCGGAGGAAACAAAGTCTCAAACTCTTTATCGAGATAATCAAAGGGTCTGCTCAAATCAAAAACAGCATCTGCATCCGGAAAGATAAATCTTAGAAAATGCGAAAATGTTTGCTCCAAAATAGATTTCCACAAGGGATCATCTACACGCCTTCTTCTTGGACTCATAATTATTTATCAACTGGTTAACAACACAAAGATAGGAAACCGTCAAACAAAATACTAATTAAATTAGCATTTTGTTTGACGGTTTAATCCTAATACTGATGAAACCTGGAGCTTTTAGCAATAGCTTATATGCTCTAGTAAAGGTTTCTAAAATTCTTTCCAGCCATCTCCCCTTACGGGAAAGGTTAGCATCCAATGATTACGTTAGAAGGGGGCATATAGAAACAAACCCAAATTTGAATATAAATTCGAATCTTTGATCTAGATATAAATAAAGGATATTAAAGATGAACTACAACATATCATTCTCGGATATGGACCAATTGGCAGTTCAAGCAAACTCAAACAAGTCCAGCATTTCCTTAAAGAAAATGCGACGCCAAGCCAAGGAATTGAAAGACAAGAGTATTCCAAAAGTGAAGAAGAAAAATACTTAATTGATTTCGCAACGCAACATTCTCTGTTCTAATTAGGTAAAATAGATTAGCAAGCGTCCCTTAGCCAACTTTTTTGGCACAGTAAGCGACCAATAATTGGACTAAGCTAGGATAGCCGCAAAAACGGGGGGGGGAAAACAAACAGCAAAAAGTTATTCTTAACTTTTCAATTTCAGCAAACTGTTCCTATATCATTTTAGCTGGCCGAAATACACATTAGGAAAAGAATAGAAGTGTTACTACGCTCCAATTAATCATCTGACAATAAGCATCTTACACTAAAAAACACTGATGTACCGACACAGATGTCGGAGACATCCCCCAACCAAATGATACAATAACTTATTTTCCAATATTTTAACAGTATTTTTATATTCTAATATTGATTTCACATGATATCCGACTTAACAACATCTCTGATTCAAAGAAGAAAATTTCTGGCGGATTATCTGGAGTAGAAAATATAGGCTATATTGCTAGCGTAATAGAAAAGGTGAAAGACGATCTATATTACCCAGAATTTGAGAACAAACTTACCCACTTGGTGTTTTCAATCAATAAATTACATGCCTTCCATGATGGAAATAAAAGAACTTCTATAGGAGTTGGGGCTAGTTTTTTAGAACTAAATGGCTTCGACCATATAGTAACGAAATTTATAAGGGAAATGGAAAATATAGCGGTTTGCGTTGCAGACAACATAATCTACCGTGATTTTTTGGAAGAAATAATTCAATCAATTTTATTTGAAGACGATTATAATGAATCCCTGAAACTTAAAATTTTAGGTGCTTTACAAACAATTACTAATCAAGAAGATAATGAGTCTTCATTAGAAGGGAATGAATTTTAAAAACCCCAATATAAATCAGAGCATTGAAAAAGCCACTCCCTTTCGTAAATGGCTGAAAATAAATATCTATAAACTTTAAAAGTATTTGATTACAGTTTTTCGATTTCTTCGATAGAAAGCCCGGTGCCTTTAGCAATATCAGCAATAGGTAAACCCATTTTCTTAAACTCTAGTGCAATGGCAATAGCTTCTTCACGCTTACCTTTTTCAATGCCAGTCTTAAGACCTTTTTCTCGTTCCTGTTTTTTTATTGTTTCAATTACTCCCATTTCAATTGTGCCTCCTGTCACTTGATAAATGTATTGGTCAAATTTACTATTTATTTCTTTATCTCGTATAAATAGAAAACTCTTTAAAAAAACTAAAAAGCTCATTATACGATCTTTACTGTATCGATTCGTCTGAATCAGTGTACGTGCAATTATACTCCGCTGCTCCGCCAGCTCTTCTTCAGGAACTTTATCTTCCTGTAAGGATTTCTGACAAGCTAATACAATATACGCAAAAATATTGTCCATAACAAGAAGCTCATCCTCGCTATGATCAAAGATCTGATAATTAAGATAACGGAATTCCAACGATGTTCGGAATAATGTATAACTGTAGATAGCGGGCCGCCGCTGGCTACGATCGCCCGTAAAAACAGCTATCGTCTCTACTGGAACTCGATATCGGTCCAATAGACGATAATGGTACTGAAATATCCGATGTGAAAATCCCAGATCATTGCCTCCCTCTATTTCCGTATGCATCAAGATCCATTTCTCCGTACCATCTCGCAAAAACACCTTCACCAATAGATCCGCCATACGCTTGCCTTTTTTACGCTCACGGTCGGGGATGATCTCCAACAACTCTTTGTCCATAAACGTCAATCCCCGATCGAAATCAAAGATCGCCTCTGCTTCGGGATACATAAACCGCAGAAAGTCGGGAAAGTTATCTTCAAAGATAGCCTTCAGAAGTTCATCGCTCTTCTTTGAAGGCATAGACCCGTGCTGTACGCCCATAATTTGAGTCTTAATTATTTATTAATTGGTTAACAGTACAAAGATAGGAAACAACAAAATAAAATACTAATATAATTAGTATTTTTGTTTAAAAAGTAAAGTTATTACTTCACACCGAATTAGTTGATCCTTTGCATCTGTTGATACGTAAAAAGCTGTGGGTAATTTTTTGGAAGTTCAGTTGTCAGGTTATGCATTTGGAAATTATCACTTCTAATTCGACCATCAGGATCCATCAGTACATATCTCGGAATTCCGTTAAATTTAAATAATTCACGCAATGCTCTATATTCATCGGCAGAAACCCGATAGGATTCAAACATGCTATTTTTAACGATATAATCTTTATAAAACTCCATATCTGGAGTTCCATCGACGTCCGTCACAAAAACAAACGCCAAATTAGGATTATCTTTGAGTTTTAAGCGTTTTCCTTGCGACGATTCAATACCGGAGCGGCATGGGCCGCACCACTGTGCCCAAAAGTCCACAACAACGACTTTACCACGGTATTTATCTGTCATGCTCTTAAAAATAGTTGCAGCAGTTGTATGGGGTAGCAAATAGCCGTTTTTGGATTTCTTCACACGTTCCGCCAGTTGAAGCGCTTCATACCTTAAATCTCTATTTTTTAACACGGCCAATAATTGTTCTGTAGTTTTTGTTATCCCAACTGTATCAGCTGCACCATTTAATGCAGACCGCAAGGTACGTAGTTTCGCAACTTCCGAGACCAACGTAGTGGCTATCGTTGGGTTAGATTTTTGATTTGCCGAATCCAATACCAAATATAAATTCCCTTTACGTTGACTATTTAAGGCATCATAATAGACATCACGACTAAATAGTGTAGAATACTCAAATCGGTTAATAAAGGTTGAAAACTCATCCTGTACCAAAATAGCCGGATCATTTAAGTTTAAGCGAGCTATAAAATTAAAATAATCACTGGGTAGTGGCTCTTTTAGGAAGGCATTTGTAGGATTGTTACTTAGGTAATTCTTTCGATACATTTGCAGATCCATCAATTGCACTGCATACATGAGCGCAACTTGCGTATGGACTATATTTTTTATTTTTGGTGAAAAATCTGATTTCTTTAACCGTCCCTTTACTTCATTTTGCACCGAATCCCAAGCTGTCAAGAGTTGCTTTTTTATTGATGAAATTGGTTGCTCTTTCAAACGCCTTTCCATGCCCTGATAAAAGGCACGGGTGTTATTTCCCCAATCAAAGCCTACAAGCAGCTGATTCTCGGCAGCAAGAGGGCCTTCAAAACCCATTAACGCTAAATTTTGATCTGCTGTAACGCGAAATCGCAACGCTAGCGTCTGTCCCGGTTCGATATAAAATTTAAATTGGTCATTTTTAAAGTTAAGGTAACTAGTTTTCGGATTAGTAGCCAAGAAGCTCGCCTCAAAACGACCATCAGGATAAACCTGTACGGTAGTCGGATAATCTTCACGAGTCAGCTCATTACTGCTATAAATAATACCACTTGTAAATTCTAATGCAGGACTATAACCTTCGATAAATCCAACTAAACGTACCGTATCAAATTGGAAAAATTTGTCTTTATACGATACTAGATTTTTTTTCACTTTAGCATCCGCCAGCTTTTGCTTTATCCAGTCATTTGGATCAACTTTAAGCGGTTTTTCAGCAGATGATTGCGCTATAGCAAATGACAACAAGAAGAAAGTAAATAAAGAAAGTAATGATAACTTCATAACTAGGCTATTGGTTTCCATAAAGTTAATCATTTCATTTAGACAACAACGAATAAAATGGTTATAATTTAAATTTCCCTTCCCATAGGAATAAACCAATTTTTGAATAGATACAATAGATTGATTATTCATCCAATTAGATAAATTTCCGATAGGAAGACTTATGAGCAGCAGCCGCATATAATATACTAACTGCTAGAGAAATAAAATTTGAACCATGCAATAACTTTCAGTTATTATAACTATCTTTAAAATTATACAAAACTTAAAAATCACACCGCTTGCTTACTCTAATCGCAAAAAATATGCAATTTAAAACACCTCTCCGCCCTCTGCTTTTTGTCTGCGCCATCGGCCTGTTGTTTAGTTCTTGTCAAAAGGACGGCCCTTCTGAGCAGAAGGATCTTATCGATATTGAAACGAGAGATGCTGCATGGACGAAATTGAGTATCCCGGGACAGCTTAGAGGCACATCGGCTATTTATGGCAATATTGACGACACCTTGGTTGTGGCCACCATGTACAAGATTTATATGACTACAGATAAAGGAGCTTCGTGGCAAATGGTCAACGATGCTGGATTTGGCATACCTAGCTTCAGTATGTATCAGGGAGAACTGATGGCTTTAAGTAATTTCCAAGACCATTCGACAAGTCCGACTTTATTCTCGTTGGACCAGGGTAAAAATTGGAGCAGAAAGGGCAAATATGGGTATGAAGTCTATGATAAAATACAGGTCAATCGAAAAGAAACAAAGATCAGTGAAAACGAATCTTACAAAATCATCCCGCAGCCGAAAGAAATCATCGACAAAGAATATGGACGTCCGTTAATGCAGCCCGACAAATTAGTAAGGGTTACTGATAAAGGTGAACAGCTACTTGATTTTCCTTTCCGCCGACAACTGAACTATATTTACCACGATAAGAAAAACCGACTTTATATTGGCGCGGAAGGAACACGTTTTGAGTGGACTGTCAAAGGGAATGAGCGTACTTATCCGAAATCCACAGATACAGCGATCATTTACATCAGCAAACTCCCTATCAACGGACGATAACGAAACAACACTTAATTATTCGGAAAGAACAAGCGAATGATCGTCCCCTTACCCAGCTTACTGGAGAGATTAACGTTACCGTCCAGACGTTCCATCAACTCCTTAACTAAAGAGAGTCCTATCCCTGAGCCCTGTGCTGCAAGCGCATTTTTTGCGCGCTCATGGGCTTTAAATACAACATCCAGGTCTTCATCTGGAATGCCGATCCCATTATCTTCCAAATAGTAAACAATGCCTTTGCTTGTCTTTTCACTATAGATCGCCAGATAATCCTGCTCGGTATCTTTGGCATATTTCACAGCATTGGAAATGAGATTAAAAAAAATCTGATAAGCAACCCCACAGTCTGCATCCAGCTTGTAGAGATTTCCCAATCTAAACTCCAACTGTGATGCTGGATAAATAAGCTTTACCTCATCTATCCATTCTGCAATCTTTTTATCCATTTCTAAACATTCCCTAACCGGATTGACAGCTCTTATTTTATTTAGCTGAAGGGTTTGGTTGATAATAGACTGAATATTTTCTATGGCAGCTTGCATATTGTCGAACCATTTTTGCTGAACATCTTTAGGCAGACTTATATTTTTACGCAGCATATCATTTCCCATCTTTAGAATAGATAATGGGTTTTTTAAGTCATGTGAAAGGGTATTGGATAATAGATCCAGCTTTCTATTAAAAGATATTTGCTCTTTTTGGCTTTCAGCTTTATCATAGGCAAGTTTTCTTTCCGTCACATCCCATGAGGAATGTAAAATAGCATAAGTATTTCCTTTTTCGTCCAATAATGCTTTGTATTCGAAATCAAAGTACCGTTTGATAATATTTCTCCCGGATACGATATCTGCCGGAGTATCCTTGGCACGATAGGTAATCCCTGTCTTCCACACATTTTTCAAAATAGATGAAAACCCTTCTTTTTCAAAGCTGGGAAAACAGGCACACAAAGTATGTCCTAAAATTGAGCTGCTTGCATGCCATGTATCCAGCATCGCCTGGTTGGCAAAGGCAATATTGAGGTCCGCACTATCATAGATAGCCGTGGCTAAAGGAGACCGCTCCAGAACAGACAACAAAAAGTGCTCATCAAAAGGCATACAGAAAGAAATTTAGCAATCGTGAATGTATAGATATAGGGAACTCTAAAAAAATAAAGCAACAGAAATGATGCCATTCTTTATATCCCTTTTTCGTATCTTAACCTCTAAGAAAGTTTAAGATGAATAAAGTAGGAAAAAAAATTAGGTTACTTCGGCACCAAAAAGGTTGGAGCCAACAGGATGTAGCAAAAAAATTAGGGATTTCCATTCCCGCATTTTCAAAAATAGAAACCGGCATTACCGATCTTAACCTCTCCAGATTAATCCAGATCGCCAAGTTATTTAATTTTACAGCGGTGCAGCTTTTATCTTTTTCTGAAACAGATGACGTAAATGATTATGTTGACGGAATAACTTCAATTCAGCAAAAGCTGAAAGAACGGGAAGAGGAAATAATCCAGCTTCAGAAAAAAGCTATCGATCTCTATAGTCAGCTGTATAAGGATTGAAACTTCCAGTGGATTCTCTACACAGGCATTCATATCATATATCATTTTAATCTTAAAACGCTAACTGTATATAGATATCCGTATGAAAGCTGTTGCTCTTAATATTACGTTGAAATTTGTAAATTTGATCGCTGATTAGCTGTTTAAACAGCATACCATCTGGCCTTTTGAAAATTCTACAATGGACGCTACTGCAGAAAATAAGCTATTGATTTCGCTCTCCAATGGAAACGAACAGTGTTTTTTTGCTTTATATGACCGGTATAGTCAAGCCTTATTTTCCACTATTTTTCGAATGGTTAAAGATAAGCAGGTCAGTGAAGAGATCGTGCAAGATGTATTTCTGAAAGTTTGGCAAAAAAGAGCCAGCATCGATCCAAACCGAAGCTTTAAATCGTGGATTTTTACCATAGCTAAAAATGATGTTATTTCTTGGTATAGAAAATTAGCCAAAGAAACCGCGATGCAGGAAAACTTATACCAACATTTCGAGCAGCTCTACATCATGGAAAAAGAGGGTGATATACATGAGAAACAGGCCGCGTTATTAGAAAGAGCACTCGATACCTTAAGTGAGCGTAGAAAAGAAATTTTTATTTTATGTAAACTTGAACAGAAAAGTTACGAAGAAGTTGCGCAAAAACTGAACATTTCTGTTTCGACAGTGAGTAATGCCATGGTCAAATCCAATCAACATATCCGCCAATTTGTACAAGACCATTATGATGAAATTTTAGCGATTCTTGTAGCATTCTATTTTTTTTAAAAAAATCAAGATTACGATAGTGTTTTTGCTAATAAGTTGCGTATTAACTTATAGATATGGCAAAAAAAATAGATAATATTTACAAGAGCTATTTAGAGGGACGTATTAATCGGGTGGATCTCGATTGGTTGCTGCATTATTTTGAATATGCCAGCGACGAAGAATTGGAACGTCTAACTTCGATTGCTTCGAATGTCTTTGAGGAGGAGCAAACCGAACAATCCTTTGCTCCGCATATTGCCATTGTAAAGCAACGTTTGAAAGAGAGTCTAAACAAACCCAAGAACCAGCCGATCCGATTAAGACAAAGACTGCAATGGTGGGCAGCAGCTTCGATCTTGTTGGTAGCGGGATTGGCGACTTGGTTTTATTTGGGACAAGGCCCAAAAACTACCGATGTCACTGCGCCTTCAGCACCCACATTGTATGTTAAAGATAAGTCCGGAAAAGAAATTGCCATATTGCCCAAGACTGATTCTGTATGGCAGATAGGGGACATTGCATTTTCCCGTATCGACAGTCAAACCGTAAAAGTAATGGCGCTTGGCAAAAATCCAAGCTTGCAAACGATCTATACCCCCAATTCGGACTTTAGGCTTGTTCTGGAAGATGGTACTAAGATCACAATGAATGCCGCCTCCACCCTTAAATTTCAGGTTCCTTTTGATGCCGTCAAAAGAGACGTATCCTTAGACGGTGAAGGATATTTTGAGGTCACTCATGATGCCCGGAGGCCATTTACAGTAACTGCTGGTGCTGCAAAAGTCGAAGTGCTCGGAACCGTATTTAACGTACGCAATTATGCAAGCGATGGCCATGTTACCACTTCCCTCCTGTCTGGACGGATCGCTTTAAGTAAATCGGGCACAGCTGAAAGGATGATACTTCGTCCAGGGGAAACAGCTGTAACCGATCAAAAAGGAATACATATCCAACATCTAACGCCAAAACAAGCTGTCGCATGGACGGCCGGCTACTTTGATTACCGGGATCAGTCACTTCGCGTAATTCTGTCTGATCTGTCAAGATGGTACGGTGTTGATGTTGATACCATCGCGCTACCGACAGATCGGTCGATTTATATGAAGGTCCGGAAAAATATCTCCCTACAGGAAATGTTACGGCTCTTAAATGAAGCGAGCGCCTTAGATTTTCAATTGAACAATAAAAAGATCGTTTTAAAAACAACCATCAAAAAATAAAAACAACTAAATAGTACATTTACCTTCATCTACCATGTCACACCTAACCAAAAAGCGACCGGTATTTTTGCGGAAATACCTGAGTTTGGCCGCTGGAATTGCCCTGATGAGCATGATCGACCCCTATGAATTACATGCACAGCAGGTCGAATTGAACTTTAAAAATGCCAATGTCAAAGAGGTCATTACGAGCCTATCGGATCACTATGGCTATGAATTTGTGTTCGACGGCAACCTATTAAAAACCGCCCGTCCCATCAGTGTCAACCTCAAACTATCAAGCATTGAAGATGCCTTATCCATTTTGTTTAAGGATCAACCTTTCAGCTACCGCCTTGAGAATAAACGGATTATTCTCTATCGTAAAACTGTATCGACCAATAGTCAGCTTGTACGCGGAAAAGTAATCGACAGTCTGGGCAATACCATTGCCGGTGTGTCGATCCATAACCTGCAGGACAATAGCCAGGCGATGAGTTCGGGCGATGGTGATTTTGAGCTGAACGTGACAAGCCCGGAGATCCAATTGTCGTTTAGACATGTCTCTTTTAATGAAAAAGTCATGCGTTTCAGTCCCGAGCAAGTAACAAGACCGGTCCGCGTGATGTTGAGCACAAAGGAGTCAATGCTCAACGAAATTATGATCACGGGTTATCAACGAATCAGTAAAGAACGTAGTCCCGGAGCTTATTCCATGATCAATAATGACCAGTTAAACAAACAGATTAATGTCGATTTGGCTTCCGCCCTGGAAGGCCAAGTAGCTGGGTTGACCTATATCAAAAACCCCGCGCGCGTTGCTGCAGACAATCCCGTACTTCGCGGAATCGGTACCTATTCCAGTGACGTGACCACCAATCCGCTCATCGTCATTGACGACTTACCCACCGAGCTCACCTTAAACGATATCAACCCCTATGACGTAGAGTCTGTGACCGTGCTGAAAGACGCAACAGCTGCATCGATTTACGGAGCCAGGGCAGCCAATGGAGTTATTGTCGTAACCACAAAAAAAGGAAAAGGGCAAGGCGTCTCCGTCAACTTTAATGTCGATCAATTCATTACGCAGAAACCGGATATCGCCAAAATGCATTATGCCAGTACGTCCGATCTGATCGACTACGAAATTGATGTTTACAACAAAGAGCGTTCGCGCTATGCGAATACCGAATCTTTGTTCAATTACTATGGAAAGTTGGGTAGTGGAAGCTTAAAATACTATTCACCGCTGTACGATCTATTTCGTAAAGAGTCCATCGGGACAATTAATCAGCAAGAACGGGACGCAACAATAAATACCTGGCGGAACAACGATTACATCAAGGAGTTTACCGACAATGTCTGGCAAAATGAAACACGCCAAAGGTATAATGCAAGTATTTCCCAGAATTCGTCCAAAAGCAACACCTTTGTATCCTTCAACTACGACAAAGGAAAAGGACAGGTTGTCCACGAAAAAAACGACAAATTTAACCTGTATCTAAAATCGGCCTTTAATAT
The DNA here is from genome assembly GCF_033097525.1 of Sphingobacterium sp. UGAL515B_05. Lineage (NCBI taxonomy): Bacteria > Pseudomonadati > Bacteroidota > Sphingobacteriia > Sphingobacteriales > Sphingobacteriaceae > Sphingobacterium > Sphingobacterium sp. UGAL515B_05. The sequence goes on from NZ_CP109907.1 coordinate 1,712,496, forward strand.
AACCAAATGGTTGAATGCAACAGTGGGATTGAACGGCACATATTCCGTAAATAAAGAAACGGATGGCATTTACAATGATCTTTTCTTACAGCCTCGTTATACACGCATTAAAGATGAAAATGGCAACCTAGTCTATGCGCCTTACGTTGATCTTTCAAGTTCTATCGGGCCCGGATCGGCCATAAACGGTGAGACAGCAGAACAGATCGCTGCAAACGGAAATTTAAAAAGTACATCCTTTAATGTCCTTGAAGCCTTAGGCGAAGGTATCGAGAGTAACAAGAGTTTAAATCTTCGCGCATTTACATCGTTGCGGGCCACTATTTACAAAGGCCTCTCTTTTCAAACGCAGTTTTCCTATGAATTGGGACAAGCATCCCGTGAAAGTTTCTACGACGAAGATAGCTACATGATGCGTGTTGCCTCAAACGCGATGGTGAGCTATAATGCTGCCACAGGAGTATACACGAAAAACCTACCAGCAGGAGGCCGCTACTATCAATTCGAATCCAAACGGTACAACTATACCTTCCGGAATCAATTTAATTATGATAATACCTTTGGCCAATATGGCCAACATCAGCTAACCGCCCTAGCCGGCTTCGAGATGCGCCAGTCGCATGTACCGCGCCCTATCCAACAATTACTTGTGGGCTACAATCCCGTCACATTGACCTCCACCACCATCGACTGGGCCACATTGAGTAAATCTGGTATCACCAGCTATATCTACGGGGGGAATGTCCGCCTGGGCGACCTGAATGGCGTCGCACAAAAGGAAACCTTACACCGCTTCACCTCGCTTTACGCCAATGCCGGATATACTTATAGCAACAAATACAACCTCACGGGAAGCATACGGGTGGATCAGGCCGATCTCTTTGGGGTAGATCCGAAGTTTAAGTACCGTCCGTTATGGTCTGTCGGAGCAGGCTGGAATGTCAGCAACGAAGAATTTATGAAAAATAAAGACTGGTTGAATTCCCTCAAACTACGGGCAACATACGGTATTACCGGTAATGTGGACCAAGAAAGCTCAAGCTATGGTACGGCTACCTGGAAATCCGATAAACTTTTCCCCTACCTGCAATATCTGGAACAAAAATCATTACCAAACCCCATGCTGCGCTGGGAAAAAACAACAACGACAAACCTCGGTGTAGATTTTTCGATTTTCGACAACCGCCTGTCAGCTAGTATTGATGCCTATAATCGCTACAGCTCCGATTTGTTGATCGGTGCTGTTCTCGACCCAACTGTAGGTGCCAATTCGCGTGTTATCAACAATGGTGCATTACGCAACAAAGGGATTGAGTTTAACATCAATACTGTGTGGCTTAAAAGGAAAGATTTAACAGCAAGCACCCAACTGGTATTTTCCTTTAATAAAAACAGGGTCGAGAAAGTCAACGGCTTAACCGCTACCGCACAGTCCTATGTTGGCTCACCAACGAATTACTTTTTCCAAGGAAGAAGCTACAACGCTGTCCTGGCTTACCGCTATGGCGGCATGGTGAACGGCTACCCTTACTTTTTGGATCAAAACGGCGAATCCAATGTTATTTTTGATGAAAACGGTACCCCTACAAAAATTAATGCGATCAATTCGCCCGACGCGTTGGTCGACATGGGCACGCTATTCCCAAAATACACAGGGTCTATCAATCAGCGCTTACGCTATAAAGCATTCGATCTTTCGGCCATGTTTGTCTTCTCCGGCGGACATAAATTACGTAAAGATGCCATCGATCTGGCAAGTGATGAACTCACAAACGCTGGCTTGGTGAACCGATGGGCAGAAGGAGCCAATAACGATTACCCCCGTTTACTGGTCGATTATCCAGACAACCTACGTTCTTCCGCAGGAACCTTATCCACTTTATGGCGCTATAGTGATCAGCAGATTCTGTCGGCTGATTATATCAAGCTTCGGAACATAGCCGTTGGTTATCAGTTGCCCAAACAATTGGCCCATAAAGCAGGGATGCAAAACGTCAGATTAACGGCGCAGGTCAATAATTTATGGACATGGAGCGCAGCCGGCAATGATATCGATCCAGAATCCTACTCGCTCAATAGCGGAACGCGCTATCTGCCCCTGGCCAAATCATTCCTGATGGGACTTTCACTCACTTTTTAACCCGAATCTACGATGACTATAAAAACCTTAATGGCAGCATGTGCGACTCTAGTGGTCTTTACTGCCTGCGATAAATACCTTGATATAACACCCAAAGGCTCACAATTGGTGCGTACAGCTCAAGATTATTACGATTTGGTCGCCTATCCGAATAGAGGTTATCCGATCAATAACTTTCAGTATCTGGTCGATGATCAATACCTCAAAGAATCCAATGTCATTGGTTTGACGCCCAATATCAATACCATCAACTTTCTATTTCAGGAACAGGAAGACCGGGTAAGCCAACTCACCGCATCAAGCTTTTATAACCAGTGCTACAAATACATTGCACAGTGGAACATGATTATTTCTTTGGCCGACCAAAGTACAGGTGATGGCCAATTAAAGACTCTCGCCAAAGCCGAGGCCAAGATGTTTCGGGCCTTTGATTATTTCCACCTGATCAATGTCTACGCCAAAGCCTATGATGCCAGCACAGCAGCCCAGGACGGCGGTGTCTGCATTATGGATAAATATGATCTGGAGGCCAAACCAACAAAATCAACCGTGCAGCAGGTATACGATTTTATCCAAAAAGATATAGACGATGCTATACCTCATCTGCAGGAGAAACCCACCAACCCCTATCACCCCTCGCTGGCCTTTGCTTATGCATTGAAAGCGAAGGTGCATCTTTTCAAACGAGAAATTCAGGAAGCACAAGCCGCTGCCGAAAAAGCCATGCAGCTGAATGGCCAGCTCATCGACCTGGTGCAGTATGAGAAGTTAGGCGGGCCAAGCAAAACCCCTATCCTCGCCGAAAACAACCCCGAGGTATTAAGCTATATGTATGTGAACGGCTACACGGAAATGAACTTTGGCTACAGTTATATCTTAAGTCCAGAATTGACGAGCATGTTTGATCAGGAAGATAAGCGCTTTAGTTTATTTTATACCAAATCCAATGCTAGTTTTCTGGATATTGGCGCCGGAGCAAGTTATTACAATGTAAAGTATACCTCCTTTTTCTTCCCTACTGTGGGGCTGAAAACACCGGAGATCTACTTGATGTTGGCCGAATGTTATGCACGTCAGGATCAATATGCCAAAGCCATAGATATGTTAAATACCTTACGCAAGAATCGGATCGAAGGAAGTAAAGCCTTATTGGCTGTCCCTGCTACACGAAAGGAAACCATGGATCTGGTCATTAACGAACGCCGGCGGGAGCTACCTATCGGATTCCATCGTTTCTTTGATCTGAAACGTTTGAATCTTGAAAAAGAATATGCGAAAACACTTGTCCGCGTATTCCCGATTGTCAATAAGACTGTCGAACAAAAGACCTACACACTGGCGCCAAACTCCAGAATGTACATTATTCCATTTCCATTGGATGTCATGAAGTTAAACCCAAACTTGCGGTTAAATACAGACGAAGCTGTACCGTTTTAATAGATGCTATAACAAACACATGAAAAACAAAATTATCTTTAGTACCCTCGCCTTGCTTTTGTCTGGAGCAATAGTTCAAGCGCAGCAGATCCCGAATAAGACAGCGGCTAAAACAGATACGCTAAAATCAAAAAATGATCTCCATGAAGCTTATAATAAGATTGTAAATAAGCAAAAAATTGCTCGCTCAGGCGTTTTCAACGTCATCGAGTCGGAGAGGAAGTGGTATCTGGACATACCCGACAGTTTATTAAACCGTTATTTTTTGACCGTAACCCGCTTGGTATCGGCTCCACAGGGGTTTCCGATGTATGGTGGCGAGAAGCTAAATGAGCAGACACTTTACTTTGAGAAAGGAATGGGCGACCGCATACAGCTTCGAGCAGCAATTTATAAGCAGGATGCACCGGAAAACGATGCCATTCGGACTGCATTGGTACAGTCTCAAGAAGATCCAATTATTGCTATTATGGATATCAAAGGACTTAACGCAGGTAAAAACAGCTATTTAGTGGAGGTAACTGATCTTTTTCGAAAAGACAATGCTGCAGTTTCCTTTGATAGCAAGCTAAAAAGCGAAAATAAGCTATCCGCTCTGGCCGACGATCGATCTTTCATTACCGACATGAAGGTATTTCCGATCAACCTGGAAGTAAAAACGACAAAAACATATTCCTCAACATCAGGTACTCCTGCAGCTATGTTGACAGGATCCTTAACTTTTACAACCAACACCTCCATGGTGCTGTTGCCAAAAGAGCCGATGAAAAAACGGATATACGATGACCGGGTAGGCTACTTTGCCAACAAGTATATCCTCTTTACCGATAAAGATCAACGGTCCAAAGCCTTAAATTTTATACAGCGCTATCGTCTTGAACCCCAAGCGAAGGATGTAAAACGTTATTTAAAAGGAGAGCTTGTAGAACCTCAAAAGCAAATTGTCTATTATATTGATCCAGCAACGCCAAAAAAATGGCGTCCGTATCTGATTGCCGGAATCAATGACTGGAACAAGGCATTTGAACAGGCTGGATTTAAAAACGCCATTGTCGGCAAGGAATGGCCTGAGCAGGATTCGACGATGAGCCTGGAGGATGCACGGTTCTCTGTGATCCGTTATTTTGCCTCCGAAAAGGCCAATGCCTACGGACCGCGAATTTCAGACCCCAGAAGTGGCGAGATTATCGAAGCCCATGTGGGCTGGTATCATAATGTGATGAAACTCGTGCAGCAATGGTTTATGGTGCAGGTTGGGCCCTTAAATAAGGCTGCACAAAAAATGCAGTTGGATGACGAGGTGATGGGCCAATTAATTCGTTTTGTCTCGTCGCACGAGGTGGGGCACAGTTTAGGTCTCCGTCACAACATGGGAGCAAGCAGCCAAACGCCCGTAGAGAAATTGCGCGACAAAAAGTGGGTCGAAAAAAATGGTCATACGGTATCGATCATGGACTATGCTCGTTTCAATTATGTCGCGCAACCGGAGGATAAGGTGGGGCTCGCGGGTATATATCCGCGTATTGGAAGTTATGATAAATGGGCCATTCAATGGGGTTATCAGTATCTTCCACAATTTTCAAGTGGAGAAGATGAACGAGTTTACCTGTCGAAACAAGTGACGGACAGCCTGACGGCGAACCCCAAGTTGTGGTTTGGCGGTGAAGGAAACGAAGAGGATCCACGCAGTCAGAAGGAAGATCTCGGTGATGACTCGATGTTGGCCAGTAGCTATGGTATCAAAAATCTGAAAAGAGTCGTTTCCAATTTGATAGCATGGACTGCCGAAACTGGAGATGATTACAGTAATCTAAAAGATATGCATAAAGCGGTGCGCGCACAGTTCGACCGTTATCTCTACCACGTATTGAAAAACATCGGTAGTCAGGAGATTACAAAAAAAGTGCGTGGTCAAGAAGGTCCTGTATATGCCGCAATTCCACGAGAAAAGGTAAAAGCTGCCATGCAGTATGTGAGCGACAACGTATTAACCCCACCCCTGTGGCTGTATCCCAAAGATATTCAGGATTTGATCGGAAAAGATGCAAACAAGGAAATAAGTGATCAACAAGAGCAGATGCTTAATATGTTGATGAGCCCAGGAATGCTCTATAATATCTATATGAAATCCCTGACCAATCAGAGACCTTACGGACTTGATGAATATCTGAACGATATCGGGGGAACGATATGGACTTTGCCGGGAGGAGACGTTCGAATAAATGCTTTTAAACGTGCACAACAACGTTTTTTTCTAGAAAAAGTAAATCAGATCATCAACCCCAAAATAGCATCAGGATCCGATATCATATCACAGGCGCAACGTAGCGATGTACAGCTGTATGTCAGAAATTACCTGGGCGCATTAGTAGCAGCAATCAATCAACTTTCCACACAACAGACAGATCCATTAAGTAAACAACATCTTGCGCTCATGCTGTCAGAAATTAAACGCATTCAAAATCAAATAAATAAAGACTAAAAGATGAAAAATAACTTCAAAGCACTTTACATCAGCTGTTTAATCGGCCTGATGATGATCTCCTGTCAATCAAGTCACGGACAGGATGCTGCACAGGAACAACGCGACCGGTTATTTAATGCCTACATGGAAGTAAAAAAAGATATCATGGAGGAAAATTTTGCTGCCAGTAAAGCACACTCCGTTCAATTCGAAAAGGAAGTACAGAATTTTCGGCTAAAAGGCTTGCAGATCGATGACATGATGCGTCTGAAAAAGGTAAGCCAGGCAATGAAGACCGATGCTATAGGCTTGAAATCTGCAACGGACATGAAGGTTATGAAGCAGTCCTTTTCTGCCGTCACAAAATCCTTATTCACCATTATGGAGACCATGAAATGTACAGATGAAACGGTGTATTTACAGTACTGCCCAATGGAAAAAGGCTATTGGTTAAGTTACGACAAGGCGATTGAAAATCCTTACGCAGCATCGATGCGGCACTGTGGCCAATTGGTCAAGGGAATGGCTACAGCGGATTACCCGGAGCCCGTGGCCTGCCATTAAAGCGTGACGCGATTTAGAAATTCGAAAAAAGAATTCGGGATTACTAAAATTGCCCTGTGGCCATTTTCGTAAGGAGAGCGATCATTAACGGTCAGATCGTTTTATAAAAAAAACCAGCCTACTGAGTTATAGTGGGCTGGCTTTTACTTAAGATTTTTATCGGCTTTATGGCCTTGCACCTCGCGCGAGCTGCCCAAGGGAAAATAAAATTTACCGATCCAACGACGTAAATACCGAACTCTGAGAATGGAACTTCGGTACGATGTCATTCACCAGCTGCACTTAATTTCATTTTATCAGCGTTAGGATCTGCAATTTGCGCAAATGCACATAATTGTTCAATTATTGCCTGCTGTAATGCTAAATCTAGCGTATTAACTTTCGCAATCATAATGTTATCATGATAGACCTTTTCCGTGTTCTCCCCATTCGCCAGAAGTTCTTCGAAAATCTTTTCTCCCGGGCGGAGGCCAACAATCTTAATGTCAATATCTTCGCGATAATTGCAACCCTTTAAGCGGATCATCTGCTTTGAAAGATCCATAATCTTAACGGGCTCCCCCATATCAAAGACAAATATTTCACCTCCTTTCCCCATTACGCAGCCTCCTGTACCAATTGACAAACCTCAGGAATAGTCATAAAATAACGGGTGATATTCGGATCGGTAATCGTTAAAGGTCCGCCTTTGAGTATCTGTTTTTCAAATAATGGAATTACAGAACCATTTGACCCCAGTAAATTGCCAAAACGTGTGACAATGAAATTGGTTTTGGAGTTTATATTCACCGTCGATATAGCACTTTTCGCTACACGTTTGGTAGCCCCCATGACATTGGTCGGATTGACTGTCTTATCGGTGGAGACCATGACAAATTTGGATACGCCATACTGATCCTCCAATTGCGCTACATTATAGGAACCCCACATGTTTGTTAAGATGGATTCGTACGGATTCGCTTCCATCAACGGCACATGTTTATAAGCGGCTGCATGAAAGACGTATGTCGGTCTATAGAACTGAAACAGCGTATCAATAAATAGGCATCCCAGACACTGCCTTCCATAAAAACACAACGTCCAAAATTTGCTATTGAGCTCAATTCCTGTTGAATATCATACAAAGAAGATTCTGCTTGATCGACTACAATAGGCTGTTTTAAATCCGTATGTGCAAGCTGACGAACCAGTTCCCCACCAATGGAGTCGGCTCCCCCTGTTACCAATACGACCTGCCCTTTCATTTCGGCCGCAATTGCAGGATTGTCCAGATCTATTGCTTTACGTCCCAGCAAATCCTTTATACGTAAACTACGGATCTGTCTTGTTGCCACCTCACCAGCCATTAAGCGCGCCATATCTGGGATAATTTTGACGATTAATGGAATAGGTTCGGCCAACTTAAAGACCTTGCTTAATCGCTCGGGAGACCTATTATCGATTGCTACTATTAGCTCTGCGGCATTTCCGTGCCTATCGACAAATTCTTTATTCAACTTATTAACATCATGGATTCTAAAGCCTTGAATTCGACTACCAATACGATGCGGATTATCGTCCATGATCGCTAAAATCCGATATTTATCGCGTGAGGTCGTATGGATAAAGTGGAAGGTCGTATTGCCCATATTTCCTGCACCAAACAAAATGAACGGAATAAGGTTGTTTTATTACCCCACATAATTTCATGATACATGGCCCTATAAAGGACAAGGCTGTAGGTCATTCCAAAACCCACGATTAATGTATGAAAAAGAAGCTGTGTATCAGAGAATGGAAAAGCGGCATGCGAGAACGAAGGTTGTGTCCATTCTAATATTTTACATATAATGACCGACAAAAAGGTTCCAATAATTTAAGATCTCTTTGATTAAGAATGTTTGGTAGCTCCATATAATTAGCTAAATTGCTTTTATACAAATAAAATTATATTGCATATCAGAGGATATTTAGCTAAGTTTGATCAAATTGTATCTTAAAAACTAAATGGACAAACAAATAAAGGATATTTTTTTTCAATTATTACGTATCGGTCTTTGGGGAGAAGGGAAGCTTTCCCTCACCAAACCCTTGTCCGATGACGATTGGAATAGTATCTTAAAATATGCGAGCAACCACACGGTAGAAGGGATTATCTATGACAGTTTTTCATTTTTAACGGAAGGTCAATTACCACCAGCTTCTTTACGTTTAAAATGGGCTGTACGTGTGGACAAGATTGAACGTCATAATGCGAAGATGAATGCAGTAATTGCCGAACAGTTTTCGTTGTTTACCCAAAATGGTATCCGCCCAATTTTACAAAAAGGACAGGGTGTCGCATCCTATTACCGCATTCCTACTCATCGCATCAGTGGTGATATTGATTGGTGTTTTGAAGAAGATGATTATAGTAAAGCAAGAAATTACCTCAAAGAAAGTCATCCTGATTTTGAAGATACAGCAGGCTTCAGCCTTCATTACTATTGGAAAAATATTCACATTGAGCATCACAAGAAAACATTTGATTTTAGAAGTCCATTAAAAAGCAGTTATTTAAAGAAACTTTTATCTCTATATAAAGATCAACAGCGAATAGTGACGATAAACAACGTACTAGTTCGTGTGCTGGCTCCAGAGCTTCAAGTACTTCAAGTCAATATACATATATTAAAACATTTAATTACTTATGGGATTAGCTTACGTCAGTTTTGCGATTCGGCGAGATTATATTATAGTATACTCCCCTGTATTGATGGTCACGCATTGTATACGATTTATAAAAAAACCGGGATGCTCAAGTGGACTCACTTGCTTCATAAATTGCTTGTCGAATATATTGGGCTTCCACAAACTGCCATTCCGTTTCCTTATCCCAAAGACACCCGTGTCGATTGGATGCTAGATGAGGTATGGTATTCCGGAAATTTCGGATTCAATGATGAAAGATTTGATCAGGGAAAAAAATCAAGATTTTTCTATCGACCAGATTCCGGTAAACGTCTTTGGAGGAATTTTAAAAGGTATCTTAAATATGCTCCACAGGAAGCTATAGCATTTCCCTTCGTTCAAGCATATTCCAAGTTTTTAGGGAAAGATAGTGATTAAAAATGCGTCTCCGATTTCAAACTAGAAATAGAGACGCTGCAATTTTGTATTAAAAGTCTAAATAAATACTTTCATTGACCACTTCTTTCTCTGGCCACAATCTTTGCGGATAATCACCTATTTCAATTAATTGATGAATACTTTGTTGAACCTGATCCTTATCTTCCTTATACGTCACACCAAACCATTTTGCGTCGGTTGGAAGCACAGAAAATTTCGCGACACCTTGCTTCACCATATAATCTGGCAAATCAGGAATAAAGAATTCCGCTTTGGGGTTCTCATGATTTTGCTCCACAAAGTCAGGAAATAATGCACGCGCAATTACAAATATTTTGGGCGTAAATCCCCAAAAATTCATCGACACCCGTGTATTGTAGGGTAACACGGTTTCTTTCTCTTCCTGCGCGTAGACGATATCGCTATCTTTTCGATAGATGTTAGTTCTTTCCGTAACGCTCTGTAAATGATTCGTAGCATTTACTTCACATACACCACGCGAGACATAGCCAAAGTCAGAAAGGGTATTTCCAACCTCAAATCCAACTAATGCCATTTCCGTATCATTGGCTTGATGCTGTAAAAAAGTAGCCATTTTTTGAAAGGCATCATAGCCGTAAAAGTCATCTGCATTGATCACACAGAAGGGTCTATCCACCTCTTGCTCGGCACTCATTACGGCATGTCCTGTTCCCCAAGGCTTTTGACGTTCTACGATGCGATCCACACCAAATTTTTTTAAGTCAAAATCCTGATAGGCGTAGGCAACTTCAACGGAGTTTGGGAGCTTATCCCCTACATTCGTTTTCATCACCTCCAAGAATTCCTCCCGAATTACAAAAACGACTTTTCCAAAGCCAGCCTTTATCGCATCATAAATTGAATAATCGATTATTTTTTCACCAAAGGGGCCAAAGCATTCTATCTGTTTTGCCGACCCATAGCGGCTGGCCATTCCGGCAGCCAAAATGACTAAAATTGGCTTCTTGGAATACATTTCATTTCTTAACATGACGATTTGATCTTATCTGTTTGTTGTTTTAAATTTTTCTTTGTGTACTACACGATAAACGTTATAATAAACGATTATTCTATTCGTTTGTATTTGAAAATTTATAGGATAAATAGAAGCATAAAATAACAAAACATATGCCACTATATGTTCTTTCCCGTTAACAAACTAGGAAGAATTGATTAAAAAGAACCCTATAGGACCCTAAAATAGTGATGCCTCATCTTTTGTAAAGAGAGGCATCCCCAAAGAACCTTTTTATTTTTACAGTTTCTCTTCTGTTGTTTTTCCTTCAGCCTTATTTCCTTCAAGCTCCTCCGCCTTTACGCCTTTCGGATTGCTCCATAGTTTCTTTTTATAGGCATCCAGCTTCTCCTCCACTTTTTTCCCGTCCAGCTGCTGGCCTCCATTTTCGGTATCTTTCAGATTTTGCAACATACCTGGCGATGATTCCCTCACGATTGTACTTGCAAATTTGTTCTGTAAAAAGAAATCGTCCATGGTCATATCATATAGACCCTTATCCGGATCAGAAATATCGACCTGTATCAAACTATAACGCAATTGTGGAAAATATAACCAAAATGCCGGCGTTGCACCGACAGATTCAGCAAGCTCAGCTGATGTGGTTATATTCATTAGGGGTGCCACACCAATAATGCGTGTCTCCAATCGGCTACGTTGCTTATCGAAGAAAATATCCTCTTTTACCCTAAATTTAGTCACACGCGCCGGATCAAACTCATTCAACGCCATTTTGGAATCGATTTGATTACCCTCCCCATCGAAAATTGGAACCAGCACGCTGTCTGCAAATCGAGCCATCCCCTCTTGTGCACTTAATCTCCCTTTGAACGAATCATCATCCGGACTATAGAGTGATAATTTCCCATTTTCAATGCCTTTCATAATCACTTCAATCAATGAGTTGCCGGGTACAGCCAATAGATTATTCTTTTCATCCTTAAGGTCAATATCGCGCCATACACGCTTGTAAAACCGGATATTCTTTTTATTCACCTCTGGATAAGCAAACGGCACCGCATCCTCCATACTATTAGCCTGGTAAAAGCCATCCACTAAAGGAATCGTATCCTGGATTACCTCTCCTGCAGGGATAGGCGTTGAGGTACCCGTTTGCAACATCCGTTGCTGCGCAGGTACAGTATCTATTGTGGTTTCTTGTTGAGCGAACAATGACCCAATTCCAAAAGCCATCGCCGCTATCAATACTATTTCTTTTTTCATCGTTATCGATTTTTATATATAGAACAGCGAATTAATATTTACGGGTTTTACTTTGTACGGTTGGCATTTCAAATGCCGACATTACACAACGGAAACCAATGTAAGAATGCGGTTCATAATCTACCGAGTAGTTTCGGGTTTCACTATTTAACTGTTCACCGTTATCTTTCCAAGATCCACCGCGCACCACTTTACGTTTCAAAGCATCGCCATCCTTTTCATCAGCATCGTACAGTAACGCCGGATTTAAGTCATTCACAAAAACAACTGCAGAGGGGCTATACGCATCGAGTGTCCATTCAGACACGTTACCAGCCATATTATACACACCAAACGCATTCGGCATATACGATTTCACCGGAAGCGTAAACGTAGCACCGTCACGCGAATACGTTCCCTCACCCTGTTTAAAATTGACCGCCAATTTCTTTTTACCTTCTGTTCCATCAATCGTCATGCGCGATCCTGCCACTGTATCCTGAGGATCCAATTTACCCGATGCCGCATATTGCCATTGCGCTTCCGTCGGCAAGCTCAAGCTGAGCTGATACCCATTGAGATAGGAGTTTTTCAATACCGTAGCCGCCATCTCATTTGCACGCCAATCGGTAAACGCACGCGCCTGTCTCCAAGTAACCCCCACTACCGGATAATAATCAAAAGAAGGGTGGCTGAAATAATTGGCATCTAGCGATGCAAGTTGCGCATTTGGAAAATCTTTTGTCCAAATATCTTCAACCGGCATTACGCCCACCGTATCGGTCACATATTTCTTTTTTACATTCCCTTTCGATTGAAGATAAGAGAAACGATATTTGATCATGTCTGGATTGAGTGCTCTTCTATTGCCCTGCATTTCAAGCATAGGAGCAATACGCTCTTGGATAGCAGGATCATTGCTTCTCCAAATTGGGGATATCTTTTTCACTTTCGCCCAGTTGATCCGCTTTTGTCCAACCTGTTCGCCCGCAACGTCCAAAAAATATTGGTCGTCATTTAAATAATCCGTTACAGCAACAGAATCAGCCACCCAGTTGACAAATTCACGGTATTGTTTATTCGTTACTTCCGCTTCATCAATAAAAAATGCGCTCACGCTTACATTTTTCCCCACGTTTCCGCTGTCCAATGATCCTTTGAACAAAATGGTTCCTGAGGGAATATACACCATTCCAGGAGGGGGAGGTAATTTTCCGCCTTTAAAAGCATTTACTTTTGGCGCTTTGTACATCGTCGTATTCGATTTACACGCAGTAAAACCAATTAATATAGCTAAAGAAAAAAGCCCTAGCAGGCGATTGCCATTATAACTTTTTAGTATGTTCATTATTGTTCTATTTTGATTTAAACTGGCCTAATTACGATTGAATAATGCATATTTCACCCCGACAGAAACAAATCCGTATTGATCGTTATTCTTATTGATAACACCATCCAAGTTATCATTAAAGGTCAATGTATGTTGATAGTTGACATTAATTGCCCATTGTGGTCCGTAGAGTGTCCGTCCGAAAGGGATATCAACACCAACATTTAATGGAACGACAAAATGAATTTCACCGCGATCTTTTGCTATTTCACCTCCTGAAGATTCTAGATAATTGGCATAGAGGGTTGAAATATTTCTTTGAATTCGGTTTTTAACCAATCCCGTCCCAGCGCCCACATACACGTTTGAAAGGATACGAGACAATGTATTTGCCTGCAAGGTGTAATAACTGTAATTCTTCGCTCCTTCCAAAAATTGGCCTACCCGGATTTTACCGTTGACATTTCCTGCGAAATACCGATTCTTAAACTCGCTCTCATAACCATTTCCGGCTAGTGTTCCCTTTTCACCATGTAATCCAACAGAGATAAAAGGTGTGATGAGATAATCCAACTCCCCATAAAAAGCAAATTTAGACTCTACATTTCCTATGTCTGTCAGATTGATGGTCCCTCCAGCACCTGCTCCGATGCTTATTGGTCTAGAGAACTGCGCTGATGCAGTTAAACCTGTTAAAAATGAAATTCCAATAAGGCTAAAAATCAGAAGTTTTTTCATTTGGTCTAGTGTATTAAATATTAATAAGAACGGCTTAAGACTTACAATAGTATTTCATTAAAAAATCCCAAGCCGTTTTCTACGACTTGGGATTGAACAACAATAAGGCCAAAATTAGTTAATATAGACTTTTATTTTATATTTATACGATCTTTTAGACCTTGCCAAACTTTTGCAAGACCAGTTTTCTTGGTCCCTTTGTCGCCATAACCATAGCCATAACCGTAACCATAGCCATACCCACGAGCGAAGTCCACGTCATTAACGACAGAGGCAAGATTTTTCAATTTTCCATCAATATACAATTCGCGCGGCACTTGAAGTAAGCGCTTGTCTAAATAATTTACACGAGACACATACAGTGTAAGGTCTGCGTTATGTGCAATCAACAAGGTATCTGTTACTAAACTTACTGGAGCGGTATCCACCAACACATAATCATAATGTTCACGGGCGTATTTAATGACGTCGTCAAAATGACCATTCATCAATAACTCTGCTGGATTTGGCGCAATATATCCTGAATAAACCACGTCAAAATCATAGTTACCAGGTTTCTTAATAATGATATTATCCACATCCATATCAGGATTTATCAAGAACTGTGTAATTCCGACGTTAGTGTGTTGTAAGTGCGATAGACCCAAATAATCCAGTACTTTGGGACTTCTAATATCTGCGCCAATTAACAATACCTTTTTTCCTGACATTGATAAAATCTGCGCAAGATTAGTTGTTACAAACGATTTTCCCTCTCCAGAGATCGTAGACGTTACAAAAACCACTTTGGAAGTATCTTTGTTATCAGCGCCAAACATAAAATTCATGTTGGTCCGCAGAATACGGAAGGCTTCAGCCAGTGATGAACGATCATTCAAATGTACAATAGTGTCTTCAGCAGTTGGAATCTCACCAAGCACGGGTATTTTTACAATATCTTCAACATCCTTACGGGAGTGAATTTTATTGTCCAATAGAAATTTAACATAAAGAATTACAAAGGGTACTACAAATCCTAAAATTAATGCACCAATTAGAACAATGTTTTTTCTTGGCGATACAGGAGCACCATTCGAATAAGCAGCGTCTATAATTTTTAAGTTGTCTGGTGTTGCAGCAGCTCTAACTTCACTTTCTTCTCTTTTTTGTAATAAAAGCAAATACAATGACTCAACTATTTGTTGTTGTCTTGATATCTTCTTAAATCCTTGCTCTTGAGTAGGAATAGAACTTATCTTATTCTTGATTTCATTTGATTTTGCAACAATACTATTCAATGCCAACTGCGTTACTTTCTGATAATTTTTCAACGACTTCCTGATATTCCTATCACTTTCAGAAATACTTTCATTTATTGCTTCAACAACAGGGTTTTCAGACGAAGCTGATTTTAGCAAATCATCGCGTTCGAGAACCAATTTATTATACTCGGTAATAGCAGAAACAATTGAAGCGTCTTGTAGTCCAACATTGGAAGGAAGAAGTTTACCTACCTCTTGCTTCGTTAAATAATCATTCATGTGATCGACAAGTTTCAATTGGGTACGATATTCTAAGACTCTCCTATCATTTTCCGAAGCATTATTTAAAAACACACCGGCCTCTGTCGTCATATCAACCATTGAATTATTTGCTTTAAATTCTGCAGCTTCTTGATCCGCGCCAGAGAGATCTTTAGAGATTAACATCAATCGCTTATTAATAAAATCAGATGTCGCACGTGTCGTTCGCAGTTTATCATTTGTCAAATCAGCATTGTACACATCAATTAAGCTATTTAAGATAATTTCTGATTTCTTTCCTAAACTCGATATCATCGAGAAATTTACAATGTAAGATTGAAGTTCTTTTCCAGGAGATATATTGATTGATCCAATAGTAGCGTCAACAGCTCTGCTTTTAGGTAAAATCACTATTTCATACTCAAGATTTGAATTGAAAATTTTACCACTACTCTTTAATAAAAAACTGTTTTTACCAAAATTTATTACCTTATTAAAACTAGAAATTATTTTATCTCCCGTAGATGGATTAGTAATTTCTATCGTTTGTTTATTTCTAAATTTTGCTAAAAGACGTAAATTAATACTATCCTGATTTCCCTGAGGATTAATTGTAAATGGCATATCCTCCTCTAGAACTTCAGAAGAACGAATCTGCCCTTTTACAAAATATAAAATATTTAAATGATTTAAATCAACCACTTTTCTAACCAGTCTTCGAGATGACAGTATAGCAATTTGATCGGTAACATAAGAGCCTCTGCTACCACCAAATCCAATACCACTAGTTAATTCAGCTATCCCGGCTAGCTCACCTGCAGAAGCACTTCGTTCATCTTTTAACAAAATTTTTGCTGTAGTATTATATGTCTTTTGTGCATATCTTAAATAAGAAACAGCGCATATTATCGATAATATTACCGTTAAAACAAACCATTTCCAATAAAAAGCATACTGTTCAAATAATTGTCTAAAGTTGAAATCTTCTTCTAAATTATCTTTGATTTGATTAGGTTGTTGTTCCATAATTTAATTAACGTGTTAAAACTGAAATTACTGTGATTAACAAGCTTGCCACTGAGATAAAGATATTAGAATTAGCTCCTAATTTAGAGCTATTAATCTGAGCTTTGTTGGGTTCAACGTAAATTACGTCGTTTTGTGCTAAATAGTAATATTTTGAATTTAATGCCTCTTCTTTAGTGAGATCTAAACGATGGGTAGATTTCTTCCCATCAATTTCTCTAATTATCATCACATTATGCCTCATACCCCTAATTGTTAAGTCTCCAGCCATTCCTAGAGCTTCTAAAACAGTAACTCGTTCAGATGGCATAACAAACGATCCTGGTCTAGCAACTTCGCCAAGTACAGAAACCCTAAAATTATTAAAATTCATATTGACTCCAGGCTCCTTAATATATTGGCTCAATTCTGAACGTAACTTCTCTATTGCTTCGATACGAGTTAGTCCAGCGATTTTAATTTTCCCCAACATAGGCAGGGTAATATAACCTTGATTGTCTACTGTATATACAGGTCGCATAGCCATATCTGCCGCTTGACTGATTGTCCCACTTGTCATAGTGCTGACGGGATTAAATGGAGCTGTGACTTTAGGATCAGCAGCAGTGACAACAATAGTTAAAATGTCATTTGGTTGAATCTTCGGGACAAATTGCTCATACAGAGTATTAATTTTTGTAGAATCAGGTTGCAAATAAACCATATTCTTACGTGACTCGCAAGAACTCATTAATAATAGAAATATTGAAAATATTCCTAAAAATAGACTATACCTTAAATATAACTTCATGTGGTATTTTGTAAATTTAAACTGTTTAACGACAAAAGTATAATTATTTTATTCATACTACTCTCAAAAAGTTAATAGAAATTCCTTAAAATTCTTATAAAATTTGCTTTCATATATATGATTAAAACAGGACAAAGAGTAGAATTTGATGTTTAAAAGTTATTGAAAAAGACTGTTTATTCTTCCAATATCTGACGTATTTTTAAACCTATAAATTCTTTCTCTACTTCTGTTAAATTAGAACCTGAGGGCAAACATAGACCAACTTGGAATAATTCTTCAGCAATATTATTACCGTAATAAGGAGAATTGACAAACACTGGTTGCAAATGCATAGGTTTCCATAAGGGTCTTGATTCTATATTATCTTCTAATAATTTCAGTCTTAACAGCTCCCTTGATACACCAGTTTTAGTTTCATCTATAGTAATTGCTGTTAACCAATGATTAGAATAGAAATCATCGCTTGGTTCATTTAGAACACTCACTCCTTCAATACCTGAAAATAAATTCAAATAAAATCTCGTCATATCTCGGCGACTATTAATTCTATCTCGTAAAACTTCCATTTGTCCTCTCCCTATTCCAGCGCAAATATTCGACATACGATAATTAAAGCCTATATGTGAATGTTGATAATGCGGCGCATTGTCTCTTGCTTGAGTAGATAAAAAAACAGCATTGTCCTTATCGTCCTGAGTATGGCAAACCAAAGCGCCTCCTCCTGATGTCGTAATTATTTTATTCCCATTAAAACTCAATACACCGAACGTACCCAAGGTACCACAGCTCCTGCCCTTATAAGTAGAACCCAATGCTTCCGCAGCATCTTCAATAATAGGAATATCAAATTCTTGTGCGATAGTTAATATCTCATCCATCTTTGCGGGCATACCATATAAATGCACTACAATTATTGCTTTTGGTTTCTTACCTTTAAGAATACGATCAGTTACAGCTTCTTTTAAAGCTATTGGGCACATATTCCAAGTGTCCTTTTCCGAATCTACAAAGATAGGGGTAGCTCCTTGATATGCAATTGGATTAGCCGAAGCTGAAAATGTCATGGATTGACAAATTACTTCATCACCATAACCGACCCCGCATTCAATTAGTGCAATATGTAGCGCAGCGGTACCTGATGATAGAGCTGCAACTTTTACGTCTGCATTCAAGAATTTCTCTAAATCTTCTTCAAAACCATTTACATTGGGTCCTAATGGAGCAACCCAATTTTGGTCAAAAGCTTCGTGAATATACTTTAATTCACTCCCTCCCATATGGGGAGATGAAAGCCATATTTTATCTGACATGATATTTTAAATTAATCGTTCATTTTCCTAATTATCTTCCCAGGGTTGCCTACTACAGTGCAACCGTCAGGAATATCCCGAATTATTACAGCACCCGCTCCAATTGTACACCACTTTCCGATTCTTATACCTTGGATAATACACACACCTATGCCAACATGAGTTCCTTCACCAATAGTTACGTTACCTGCTAAAGCAACATTAGGAGATAAATGTACATAATCCTCTATTAAACAATCGTGATCGACTGACGCATTCGTATTGATAATACATTGTTGTCCAATATTAACGTCTACATTAATAGTCGCACCAGCCATAATGACGGTTCCTGCTCCCAATAATGTTCTTTTTGAGACGGTGGACATTTTATGAATTATAATGGGATATTTTGCGTCTATGTTATTATCAACTATTTTTTTTCGAATCCCATTGTCTCCTATTGCTACGACCAATGACTCTGTAGTTGAAGGTAATTCTTTAAAAACCGGATAACCTAATACTGACTTTTTGTTATCATCACAATCGATAAAACCATCAATAACTATTCCACAAGTTTCTGCAATTTCTGCAATTACCTTTCCGTGCCCACTCGCTCCAAATAAATACATAATATCAATCTTAATTTTGTCCATTAAAAGGCTCTATCGTCGCATGTCCTTCAGCAGATATGCCTTCACTTTTAAAAACCTTTTTAAAGGTCATTAGGAAGATTCTCAAATCTGTCAATAAAGAAAGATTGTCAACATACCATACATCCAATTCAAACTTTTTCTCCCACGAAATAGTATTGCGTCCATTAACTTGGGCCCATCCTGTAATCCCAGGCCTTACCTCATGGCGCCGCCGTTGCCTTTCGTTGTATAAAGATAAGTATTGAACTAGAAGTGGTCTTGGGCCAATTATAGCCATATCTCCTTTTAGTACATTGATGAGCTGAGGGATCTCATCCAGTGACGTCTTTCTTACAAGCGAACCGATAGATGTTAATCTCGTTGCATCGGGGAGAAGATTTCCATTTTGATCTTTTTTATCATTCATCGTCTTAAATTTAATGATATTAAAAACACGTCCATTTAATCCCGGCCGTTTCTGAAAGAAAAATGGTTTTCCTCCATTGGAAAAATAAAGCCCTATTGTGATAATGAGAAAAATTGGACTTATAATAATCAAACCGATAAGTGCAATAAGAAAGTCAAAAAGCCTCTTGAAAAAATTTCTATACATCGTCTAATTCTCTATCTTTTAATAAACTTTTATATTCTTTCAATAGTGCATCCCAAACAATCTCTTGCTCGTAACGCTGTATTATCATATTTCTAGAATTTGCTTTCATCTGTGAATAAAATGCTTTATCGGTCACCATGATTTCCATAGCATTTTTAATCGCATCCGCATTCTTAACTGGAATAATTATCCCATTGTTTCCTTCTACAATTATTTCATTACAGCCATTTATATTTGATACAATGGCTGGCAATTCCATTGCTCCGGCTTGCATAACTACATTTGGAAACCCTTCTCTATAGCTAGGGAATACAAGTGCATGGGCAATAGCAAAATAAGGCCGAACATCTTTTTGAAATCCTACAGAAATTATATGAGGATTAATGGCAATTTCCTTTTGAGTATTCTCATTTAATGGATCAAGATCAGGTTCTTGCGGTCCGACTAATAATAATTTTACATCTGATCTTTCTAAAGTTGAAAATGCTTCAATCAGCTCATTTATTCCTTTGTCGCCAACTAAACGGCCTATAAAAACGAAAACAAAATCTTTCTCTTCTATTCCTAGTGTTGATCTCAATTCGGCCGATATGCTAGGATCAACATTTTCTTTTGAAAAGATTGATGTATTAATACCATTTGAAGAACCGTTCCCTAACACTTTAAGCTTCTCTTTAGAAGTATACTGATAACGAAGGATAAAATTGTATAATCCAACTGAATTTGGATAAATTTTTGTAGCGGATTTATAAGTCAATTTTTCAACCCAGTCTAAAACTTTACGCTTTATACCATTTGCTTCCATCAATGGCATACCTGCAACAGTATGTAAACGTATAGGTACGCCAGCCAATTTGGCGCCCAACATACACACGATCCCAGCTTTTGGGGTATGTGAATGTACAATAATAGGATTTTCACTTTTACATAATCTATAGAATTTCCATAAGGAGACTAAATCAGCAATAGGCGAAATTGTCCTTGTCATATTTATCTCTTTTATAGAAATTTTTTCAAGAACTTGAACATCTCTCAGGTCCCTTCCACCTGAAGAAACACCGATTACATCAAATCCATTTCTATTCATAAAAGAAAGTTGTCCCTTTAACAACACCTTAAGTGAAATCGGAACAGTAGTTGCTCGGATTAGTTTATGCATTTAAATGAATATTAATTTTACTTATGAAATTAGTTATCGATCGTTCTTCTAAAAAGGAGTCAAAAATTTCGCGATTTCCTAAAGTATCATTCATTAATGTATTTTCTATATTCATTGCTAGTTCGCTACTATCACCAACAACACAAGTAGAAATTCTAGGAATATCTTCTATCCCACCCGCACATAATGTAGAAATCACTTTCTCATTCTGTGACATCATTTGTAAAAGTACATTAGGGAAGCCCTCTATTATAGAAGATACAACACATGCTTTTGCTTTTCGAAAATATGGATATACGTTACTTTGAAATCCCAATAATTTAACATCATCAAATACGCCTAGATCTACTGCTAACTGCGTTAAATCATCCCTTAAATTTCCCTCTCCGAGAATAACCAATTTCATATTCATTCCCCTATTTTTCAATATTGAGAACGCTTTAATCAAAATATCAAATCCCTTCTCGGGAATCAGACGCCCCGCCGAAACAATAAAATTCGTATCTAATAATGAAGAATCTATTTCTCCATGATATATACTGGCCAAATTTATAGGATTGGGTATTACCACAATATTTATCTTTTCATCCAAATGTGGTAAAGCAGAAATCAATTGATTTTTCATAAATTCAGTTTGACAAATAAGTAGACTTACCTTGCTATAACCAACCTTATATAAAAACCTAAAAAAAGCCAGCTTTCTACCAGAAAATCGCTTAAAAATTGACGTAGATTCTCTAGCTATAAAATTTTCAACCTTTATGAATTTAAACTTAATCATTAAACCTGCAAAGGATGTCAGATGAACATGAGACGTATATACAAAATCGTAGACTTTATTATTATTGGAAATAATATTCCTAAAGAATTTGACTATTCCATTTTTTTCTGCTTTTGCATTTGTAAAAATTAAATTTAGATTACCACGCAAGCGTCGCCAAGCTCCTGTCTTTTCCTGAGTTAGAAATCTTACCTCAACATAAAAATCTCTCTGTAAATAATAATTTGCAACATTCATTAAGTGTTGCTCTGCGCCACCTAACTGATCATTAGGAAGTAAAATAAGAATGCGATTACTCATAAAAAAGGTTTAAAATCATTTTTTACTACCCCAAACACTCTATCTTTATAAGACCCAACATCCATCATATCCTTTTCTGTAACGTAGTCATCAATCATTTTTTGATATAATTCTTTATAATCTCCAATTAATTTAGCCGGAACGCCAGCTACTACAGAGCCTGCCCTTATGGATTTTGTGACAACAGAACCTGCAGCAACAATAACATTGTCCTCAATTTTCACTCCCGGCATTATAATTGAATTAACACCAATGAAAACATTATTACCTATAGATATCTTTGCATATAAATATCTTCTTCCGTTATTATCTCTAGCCAACCAAGCTGAACCATCATGAGTTAAAAATCGAACTCCATCTGTAATTGTTACATTATCTCCAATATCAATAAGAAAAGGTTCGGTGCCCCATTTTGTTGTAATTATCCTACATTTCTTTCCTATTTTAACGCCAACATACTTAGCATACTCCTCCCTACCTTTGAATATTAATATTAGATATGATGATATCTTATGGAATGATGCTCTAATATTCATATTACTTAATATTTATATTTTCTCTAGATGTAGCTCTATATTTAAACTTCTTAAATTCAATCTCATCTATATCCCCAGACGTTTTATTAAATACTACATTATCAAATTTTACGATCGGCCCATTTTTATAATTTCGCCCAAGTTTTATTGGTAATTTTGAGCCAATAATTTTTGCATTTGTAATTTTGATCTCACCAGAAATTTTTCCGGCTGTATTTTTCAAATACAGACCTCCAACAACAATACCACTTTGAGAATTCTCCGTGTAAATATCATTAACATTAATATTTATTGATTTATCAAAATCGCCCTGCAAATTACTTATTCCAATCTGTAACCCAGAAATAATATTATTAATGGATTTATAATTTGAAATACTTATATTACTAATATCTGCTTTATCATTGTTAGGTTCAATATCTATCCCTGACATAGGACTCTTACCATAAGTGTTACTTATTACTGCATTTCGAATACTAATATCTTTTCCAGAAACTATTGTTATACCGTTTCTCCGATTATAATCCAAAACCGGATTTGTAATAGTTATATTAGAAGAATTTAATTTGGTAGAACCAGATATATAAATGCCATCACCCCAACATTTCTGAATTAACGGATTAAAAACTTTAATATTTTTTGAACCAGTTATTCGAATCCCCATGCCCCATTCTCCAACATTATTTAAATGTGTTTGACGATCCCCAATGATTTGAGGATAATACAACTCTATATTTGATACATCTTGAATCAAGATGATAGCATAAGACGATTTTGATGATGATTTTAGCATAATTTTAGAATTATCCTGAAAAATAAGCTTTTGATTAGACTTCAAAATTAATCCCGTATCATTTATTAAAATTGGAAAATTAGGGAATATGATAATCTCATTTTCATCTATTGCCTTTTGAACGAATTTTGTATAATCGTACTTACCTTGCTTATCAAAATTATTTGGAAGGTAATTATCCACTTTAGTAGCTTTACTTTCTAAATAAGAGATATTGTCCCGTTTCTTATTATATATTAAAAATGAACTTTTCGGCTTGGTATAGGTAAAAGAATTTTGAGAAAAAATGCTTAAAGAATAAGTTATCAATATAATTACTATAAAAAACCTTTTTAAAAAGATTATTGAGACATTTTTCATATTACTCGTTTTATGTGTTAATTTTTTGAATTTCTTTACAAAGAATATCTTTAAACGCCTCAGATGATAAAAGATCTTGATAAGTTGATAGACAGTTTTCTTTGTAATCTATGGTCGATTCGCTGACAACATATTTTTCTAGAACTCTAATTAGACTATCTATATTATTATCATCAAAAATAAAACCATTATAACCTTCACGAATGTAAAACCTTGTTCCACAGTCATTGGAGCAAATCGCAGGTACACCATTGGCAATTGACTCCAAGACAGATATGCTGGCTGGCTCATTTGTCGCTGGTAAAATAAATAAATCAGATGCTTGATAATAATTATCCATCAACTCATGTGAGACATTAACTAGTATCTTTGTAAGATGATCAATCCCTCTCTCCTTTATAAAAAGTACAACCTTTTCATAATACTCTTTGTGCGCTTCATTGCTAACTTCTCCAATAATTGTTAAATTTAATTTATATCCCTTTGCAGACAGCTTGGTTATAGCTTCCAACAAAAGAAGTAAATTTTTACGCTTTACAAATTTACCGATAGTTAGCAACCTCAATACATCATTTCTTTCTTTATTTAAAAGTTCAACCTTTTTTTGGGGTATAACGAACGGAACGAACTTTAATTTTTCGGGAATTTTGTATTCCTTATTTACATAACCTTCCAATGGCGATATCCAAATTGATTTAAATAACATATTTACTAAATTAATACTGAAAAGTCTAAATTTAGAATACTCTTGATTTACAATAATTTGAGAATAGATAATAAGCCTAATACCTAAAATTCTTGAACATATCGCAGCAAGTAAAGAAAAATATCGAGAAACATCCCTAACTACAATATAGTCAGGCTTTTCTCTTCTTAAATAATTGAAATAAGAAACAATTTTTGGAAAAGATTTGGGAGAGTTTGCTTTATGATCACCAAAAATGCGAATTAAAAATCTAGAAAGAATACTTTGTTTAAATACAATTGGAATTACTTCCGAATAATTTTCGGTATGTCCTTTAAGAGTTGAATGCACTTCGATAGAGCAGTTCAAATCATATTTCAACGTTTTAACCCATCCTACCATATTTGTATGATATCGGGGAACAATAAAAAACACCTTCATATATTAAAATAAGAGATTACCAATATTTAAATCATCATCTATAAACGAATAGATCGTGAATATGTTGGAAAGCAATTTGCCAATCCCTACCAACGGAAAAATATATCGTAATACATTTAGGCAAAAGGCTAATAAAATCATTATTTTTAAAATTGTTATATATTTCTGATGCTCTTGAAATTTAACTTCAAGCTTTGCAACGATTATTATTAAACTTCCCCAAATAAATGACATTCCTATATAAATGAACCTACCGACACTGGGTACGTTGCTAATTAAATTGAAAAATCCAACAAATGCGAAAGAAAACAAAATTACTCTATAAATATTCCTATCACTCTTTAGTATAACATTATATTTTTTTAGAAGGTATAAAACAAAAATATATAGGCTCAAATTATAAATAGTATTAAACAACCAAATTATTCGCCCACCTTCTTGAACTGATGCATCTGCGTTTAGATAGGCAGAAGTTCTACTTGAAAACATCTCAGGCAAAAAATCTAAAAACTGAAAAAAAAAAGTAAAATCGAAAAAAAAGCTAAATAAACTAAAATAAAATAACGCGAAGACGGAATTCTCGAATCTAATAAATATCAACAAAAATGCAGTTATTATAATCAGAAAAAGAAATGAAAAATGAATAAATGGTAAAACAATCAATAAATACAATCGATTATATTTTTTTTCAAAAATAACTGGAAGCATCATATATATATAGACTTGGGTAGCAAACCAGAAGTCAAAGCCATTTATATACCATACAGGTATAGTAAGTATAAATCCTCCCAATAACCAAGTAAGATCATAACTCGAATTTCTAATAATCTGAATGAAGTAATTTAGGTTTCTGGACTGGAAATAACCAAAACAAAAGCCATAAGCAGCATATAGATAATGATAATCTCGCGTAAATTGAGATACAATAAAGCTTATTAAGTCACTGATGATTTCTATATGATTTCTATTACTTAAAAAATTAGAAAATAAATAGTCAATGGTAACGTTATTATCATACAGATAATAAAATCTACCGACGTAAACTATAGCGTCATTAGTACCAGATTGAAAATTTAAATCAATACAAAATCCAAAAAAAGCACAAAACATCCAAAAAATATTTTTGACACTTGGATTCTTATACTTCTTTAAAGCGATAAAAAGCGAGAGTATGGGGCTTACTAAAAAAAATAGTAAATAATTAAGATATCTAGATTGTCTCATTTCCTATATTAATGAATTTTTGAGAAATTTTGTGAATATCAAATAAATCTAAATCGACCACCGTCTGTTCTAAAAAATTCTTATTCATAAACTGTTCTAGTCTATAGTCCACCTTATTATTCTCCAATACCAAAATTGGGCGGCCTGCAATAGCATAATCAATTAATTTACTAGGGGATTGCACACCGCCATCGTTGTTGATTGAGATTAAAAAATCTAATTGACTAAGTTTATTTATTAATAAATCTCTATTAATAAATCCAGTTAATATAAATCTTTTATCATCCGCTGGAATATAGTCTCTGACCCATTTACTATTTGTATAAATATAAAATTTAAAATCTTTATTAGATTTGCTCAAATATGTAAGTAATTCTTTCGGATCTCTCTTATCTTTATAAAAATTACCCGCATAGGCAAATGATATAGGCGAATTTTCAACATATAGCTCTCTAAACTTCATGTCTTTTGCTACATCAAAACCTTGTGGGATAATATGAAATTTGTTTAAATAAATAGGATCATATGAATTCAAAGAAATGTCAACTGGAACAGTAACATAATCTACCTTCTTGTAAAAAAGATTATCAAGAGATTTAAATATAGATGAATATTTTCTAAATGGATTGTTATAAAAAGGGTCTCCACAGTCAGCGATCCATTTGGTTATTCTATTTTTTCTTTTATCTCGAAGATATGCGATTCCCCAATTTATCGAGTGAGGTTTTGCTATACTAATAATAAAATTTGCAGAAACGATCTTTCTAGCGTTTAGCAAAATGGTAAAGAAAATGAGTGAGTCTGGGAAATTTAACTTTTCAGATTGTCCCAATTTTGTTAGAGCCCCATTTAAGATTTTCAATAAATACTTCCCTGGACTAGAAAATAAATATGAGCTAAAATGATTAATCTTAACACCATTTTCTGCACTAAAGTTTGCATGTTCTTTATTAAAGAATGTTAGAACCTCCACGTCGTGACCATTTGCAGATAGGGCCTTCGCCAATTCTGTAGCCCTAAAAGATCTTGGGCCAAGTTGGGGGAAGAAAGACTTAGTTACGATTAAGATCTTCATTTGTAATTTTTTAAATAAAAATCTGATTTCTCAAATTCACTTTTCGGAATAAATCCATAAAACTCATATTTATCTTTCCAAGGTACGAATTTATCCTTATCTAAATACTTAATTACCTTTGCTGGAACACCTCCTATTACACAAAACCCTTCAGGAAAACTCTTTGTGACAACACTTCCAGCCGCGACTATAGTGCGTGTTCCCAATTCCACCCCCGGTAAGACGACACTATTCATTCCGACCCAACTATATGCCCCTATTACTACAGATTCTTTATTACTTATTCTTTGGTCATATAAATCATGGTTTGAACTTAAAATTCCTACATTAGGAGCTAATTGAACATAATCTCCAATATAAACCTTTCCTGCTCCTTGAATATAGTTTCCAGGTCGACCAATTATACAATTAATACCAACAAAAACGTTTCCAGGATTTGCTACTAAACAATTTTTATGTTTTGGCCAGTAACGATTTTTTCTTAATAAACCAAGTTTATATTTAAGCAAATCGAAATATCCAACCTGAATATTAGATTTGCAAAATTTCTTATAAAGAAGAAAATATGGGATAAGATGGCTTATAGCATTTTTAATCATATCTATCTATATTTTTTCATTAAGGGTTTTACAATTGATAGATAATCTATATTTCTGTATCTGCTCCATAAAATAAAAAAGATGAGATAAAGTAATGACCCTATAATTATTACAGCAAAGTTTTCCAATTTAATAAAGCTGATTAGATATCTAAACAAAAATAGAAAAGATAAAGCTGGGATAGCTAAATCAAATATCAATTTTATTGGAAACAGATCTTTTAATGAAACCTTAAAATATTTGGAAATAAAGACTAATATAGCAATAATTCTACCAATTTGTGATAAACAGGATACTATACTAATTAACACAGGGTTTGTGGTAAAGTGTACACATAAAAAATCAAGAGTAACTAGTATTATGGCACTTATCATATGAACCCTAAAATAATGTTTCTCACCACCGATAGTAAGCATTAATGGTCCGTAAGCTATTAGATTAAAAAAACTTCCGATTAATTTTACCTGAAAGTAAATACTTGATGCTTGATATGCATCACCATATAAAAAAACTACTATTAGATCTGAAAAACAAAAGAAATAAATCAATATTGGATAAACTAACATTGCTGATTTCTTAAAAACTGAATGCCATATTCCTAAAATTTCATTATTCGAGCTACTTTTATTTTCAAAGACTTTCTTTGAAAATATTGGATATAATACTACAGAAGATGCAGAAATTATCATAGAGATAAAGGGCAATTCTATAGAACCATTTGAAAATTCCGCAAAAACCTCATTCCCATAATATCTACTAATAAAAAACTGATCAGTAGAACTGATAATTACCCCCCAAATACTAGCCCCCATAATAGGTAGAGTATAGGAGAAAATATTTTTATATGAAAGATTCGTGTTCCTCTTTGTTAAACCTTTTAAAGGCAAATTTTTGAAGTAAATAGCTACAACAAAGTTAATTAGAGAAGCAAAAACAAACCCAATAATTGCATGCTTAACTGTTCCTTTAAATAGAATTACTGGTAAAACCACACATATCAACATAAACACTTTCGACAAAATATTATAGATTGCTAAAAATTTAGTCTTTCTGTATGTTGATAATATACCGTCTAATCCCATGGTAGGAAGCATTAAAAAAGGTACTATACTAAAAATTTTCAATAAATCATTTAACTCTTCATTACCCAAAAACTTTGAAATATACTCTGATAAAAAATATATAACAAAACCAAAAAGCGCTCCATTTAAGAATAAAATTGAATTCAATTTATTAATAATAGTTTTTGCCTCCTCTTTATCAAATCGAGGCAAGAAATAACTGAAGGCCTTTGGAACTCCTAAGGTAAAAGCGATAGTTAATGAATTGTATACATATATTACTTGTTTATAGGTACCATACTCATCTTTTAAGAAGTAGCGACTCAAGATCATCGAACTAACGATTGTAAATCCGAATGAAGCTAAACTTCCCATCATTATCCAAAACGTTTGGACTGTATTATTTGACTCTTTTGTCATTTATTATTTTAATCAACTATTATGTATTCAACATTAATTTGCATTATTTTAAATTTTCAAATTTTTATAGCACTGTTCAATTTTAAATAGGAAAATAAAATTGAAGACCAAACGATAACTTTTAAAATGTTTATTTTCAATTAATCTGTATTTAGAAATTTGAAAAATTGTATTTTCATTCGGTTTTATCAATAATAGTTGATTCCTATCCAAATTACCTATTATAGATGAACTCCACAAAAATCCAAAACAATTTTATCACTAGAAATACTCATATTCTTAAATTCCTTGTGCGCAACCAGAAATACAATTATATCCGATCGATCGACGGCTTCTTGATAATTTGTTAACTTAAATAAGCTATGTTCACTAATATTTGGTTCTACAATATAATATTCCTCATCATTTGCGTCTTGAAGAATTCGTTGAACAATATATTTGGCAGGTGACTCTCTTAAATCATCGATGTTTGGTTTAAATGCCATGCCCATAAGTGCAATCTTAGGTTCTCTACTGTTTTTAAGTTGAAATTTCTTCCGCTCTTCCCTAACTTTTTCGGCACACCAAAAAGCTTTATGGTTATTAACCTCACGTGCTTTACTAATTATTCTTGATTCCAAAGGAAATTCAGACACAATAAAATATGGATCGACTGCTATACAATGGCCCCCCACCCCGCATCCAGGTTGTAAAATATTAACTCGAGGATGTTTATTTGCCAATTTTATTAACTCCCAAACATTAATGTCCGCTTTATCACAAATTAAAGATAATTCGTTTGCGAAAGCTATTTGTACATCACGTGATGAATTTTCAGTGAGCTTACACATTTCGGCAGTGCGTGCATTTGTAATATGTAGTTCACCTTTGACAAATTTGCTATAAAAAGCTATTGCTTTCTGAGACGACTCCTCATTAATACCACCAATCACACGATCATTATTTACTAACTCATACATTACATTTCCGGGCAAAACCCTCTCTGGGCAATAAGCTAAATAAATCTTACCTTCTAACTCTGGTCTCTTCGAAAAAATAATACTCATCATTTTTTCGGTTGTACCTACTGGCGACGTAGATTCAATGATGTACAAATCGCCTTCCTTTAAAAGAGGTATAATCCCTTCCGTAGCAGCCTGCACATAAGATATATCTGGTTCGTGATCTCCTTTAAAAGGAGTAGGAACAACTATCAAATAGGTATCAGCTAAGATAGCAGTTGTTGAAGCTTTCAAATAACCTTCAGCAACAGCTGAAGCTACCGCCTTATCTAAATCCGGCTCAACAATATGGATCTTTCCAGCATTGATTGTATCTACTACATTTTGAGATATATCAACTCCATGTACAGGAATTTTATTATTTGCAATTAAAGCTGAGGTTGGCAACCCGATATACCCTAAACCTATTGTAACTACTTTGGCATTCATATATTATTGAGATTATTTGGAAGTTATAAAATTAACAATGCGTTGGCAGGCTTTACCGTCTCCATAGGGATTATGTAAAGCTGTCATTTTCAAATATCGATCCCTATCGTTTAATAAAGATTCTGTTTCTTTAACAATTAAATTTTTGTCAGTACCAACTAAAATTACTGTCCCCGCACTAACTGCTTCTGGTCTTTCTGTATTATTACGCATAACTAAAACGGGTTTCCCTATGCTAGGAGCTTCTTCTTGCACTCCTCCCGAATCTGTAATAATCATGTATGACTCATTCATCAGCCACACAAACGTGGGATAGGACAATGGTTCTACTAAGTGAATATTATCTACGTCAGATAATATTTCATATACTGGTTTTTTTACATTTGGATTTAAATGAACCGGATAAATTATTTGAACATTCAGATTATTAATAGCAATTTCTTTTAATGCTTGACAAATATTTATAAATCCCTCTCCATGATTCTCTCTCCGGTGTCCAGTAACTAGAATAAGCTTTTTTGATCTGTCCACTAATTTTTTCAATCTTCCAATTTCTATATTTTCTAGATTTTTAACCCTATCAGTACTTTCAAGTAAGGCATCTATAACTGTATTACCAGTAACCAGAATATCAGATTCGTTCACTCCTTCTCTTAAAAGATTGAGTTTAGCAGCTTCAGTGGGCGCAAAATGATAATCAGCAATCCGCCCAGTTAACTGTCTATTGATTTCCTCAGGAAAAGGAGATCTTTTATTATTAGTACGTAGGCCAGCTTCAACGTGACAAACTTTCGCTCCCCCATAAAAAGACGCTATACTGCCTGCCATTGTTGTACTAGTATCTCCGTGTACGTATACATAATCCGGCTTGTACTCCTCTAGTATTGGCTTTAACCCTAAAATAATATCACATGTTAATCCAAAAAGATTTTGATTAGGTTTCATTAAATCTAAATCATAATCTGGAACAACATTGAAAAATAGTAAAACCTGATCAAGCATTTCTCTATGCTGAGCCGTTACACACACCTTAACATCAACATTGGTATTTTTCTTAAACTCGTTAACTAAAGGAGCCATTTTTATTGCTTCGGGTCTGGTCCCAAAAATTATTAAATTTTTTTGTTTCATTATGAATAGTATTGCTTAAACCAATCAACGAATTGTCTAACCCCATCATCCACGGATGTAGAGCTTTGATACCCTAAATCATTTAATTTTTTTGTGTCAGCCCATGTCTTCGGTACATCACCGTCCTGCATGGGCAACATAATTTTTTCTGCTATTTGCCCTAGGCTATGCTCAAGCGACTTAATAAATTCTAAAAGCGATATAGGAGAACCATTGCCAATGTTAAAAATTTGGTATGGAGGTTTATCTTCTAAAGGAACAGGGTGATCCAAAGCAATTTTTATCCCACTTACAATATCATCAATATACGTAAAGTCACGACTCATGTTTCCATTATTAAATACCTTAATAGACTTTCCAGCAGTGATAGCATTTGCAAATAACATTGGAGCCATATCAGGCCGCCCCCATGGACCATAAACTGTAAAAAAGCGTAGACCAGTTGTTCGAATATTGTACAAATGACTGTACGAATACGCCATCAATTCATTACTTTTCTTAGTAGCAGCATACAAACTGATGGGTTTATCAACGACATCATCTTCTGAAAAAGGGACTTTCTCATTCTCCCCATATACCGATGAACTCGATGCGTAAACCAAATGAGCTATTTTGTTATTACGGCAGCATTCAAGAACATTCAAAAACCCAACAATATTACTATCTATATAAGAAGTGGGGTTTTCGATGCTATAGCGCACACCAGCTTGAGCGGCCAAATTAATAACCGAATCAAATTGATATTTTTCAAATAATACAGGTAAATTTATACGATCTTGCAGGTTTAACTTGACAAATGTGAATCTTCCTTGGTAATTATTTGATTCCAAAATTATATTTTCAGAAGATATATCTACATCATAAACCCCTAGTTGCCTTAGACGATCTAACTTTAAATTAACATCATAATAGTCATTAAGATTATCCAATCCAACGACAACATTTCCGTTGTCTAAAAGTGAACTTACTAAATGAAATCCAATGAATCCCGCAGCTCCGGTAACAAGTATAGTTTTCATATTGCTTTTATTTTACATTGCTACCTATTGAGTAATAGGTAAAGTTTAAAGAATTCATCAATGAACTGTCCAATAAACCGCGCCCATCAAAAACGAAAGATGGACGTTTCATTTTATTTTTAATAAGTTTCCAATCGTAACCTCTAAATTCATCCCATTCCGTTAAAACAGCAATAGCGTGTGCATCTTGTATCATGTCTAAGGGGTCATTAAAAACCTTTAATAACCGCCGATTTTCTTCAATAGAGCGTGTGCCTAAGGAATCTAAATCTCTATAAATCTGCTCAGCTGAAACTTTTGGATCATAAACAACTATACTGGCCTCTTCGTCCAACAAATGATCGGCTACATACATAGCCGGCGACTCGCGAGTATCATTTGTATCTTTTTTAAATGCCCATCCTAAAAAAGCAATTTTCTTCCCGTTCACGGTATTATACATTGTCTGGATAATTTTCTCCGCAAATCGGCTTTTCTGATGATCATTCAAAATAATAACTTGTTCCCAATAATCAGCCACTTCTTTTAGGTTGTATGATCTAGCAATATAAACTAAATTTAGAATATCTTTTTGAAAACATGAGCCTCCAAATCCTACGGAAGATTTTAAAAACTTTGCACCTATGCGGCTGTCTTGACCAATTGCTCTTGAAACCTCGTCGACATTTGCCCCAGTTACTTCACATAATTCCGAAATAGCATTTATTGAGGATACACGTTGGGCTAAAAATGCATTAGCTACTAATTTCGCTAATTCAGAAGACCATAAATTGGTTCTCAAGATTCGTTCCTTCGGTACCCAAGCTTCGTATAAACTAACTAAAGCATTTATCGATTCTGCATCTTCACCACCAATCAAAACACGGTCTGGATTATGAAGATCCGCTATAGCAGTTCCTTCAGCTAAAAACTCTGGATTTGACAGAATATTGAAGTTAACACCATTTCCAGTATTCTCTAATATATTCTTCAATGCTTCAGCCGTCCTTACTGGCAATGTAGATTTTTCAACAACTATTTTATCGCTCTTGGATATAGAAGCGATTTGACGGGCACATAATTCAATATATTTTAAATCAGCCGCCTGCCCTTTTCCTTTACCATATGTTTTTGTAGGTGTATTAACCGATATAAATATCATATCGGCTTCATCAATCGCTTTATTAACATCAGTAGAAAAAAACAAATTTCGCCCACGTGCCTCAGCAACAACAGCGTCTAGCCCAGGCTCGTAAATAGGCAAATTAATTAAATCACTATCATTCCAAGCATCAATGCGTTCCTGATTCAAATCTACTACAGTAACCTGAATGTTTGGATTTTTCTGCGCAATTACTGACATAGTAGGTCCGCCTACGTACCCTGCGCCAATACAGGCTATTTTCCTTATTATCATTATCTGTTATAAACGATTATCAGCTTTATCAGAAATTATTCCCTTAACGTCATAAATAATAGCGTTATCATTTTTAATACGATTAAACTCTATTGTCAAAAATTCGCTATGAGCCACTCCAAGCACGATAGCGTCATATTTATCATTAGGCAACTCAACAAAACTATGAATACCATATTCATGTTTTACTTCCTGAGGATTAGCCCATGGATCAAAAGTAGTTACTTTAACTCCATAATCTTCTAACGCACGAATCACATCCACAATCTTAGTATTGCGAACATCGGGACAATTCTCCTTAAACGTAATCCCAAGCATTAATACTTCGGCACCATTTACATTAATTCCCTTTTTGATCATTGTTTTAACAACCTGAGAAGCTACATACTCACCCATAGAATCATTCAAACGACGGCCGGCCAAAATAATTTCTGGATGGTAGCCATGCTCTTGTGCTTTTTGAGCCAAATAATAAGGATCTACACCAATACAATGCCCGCCGACCAATCCTGGTTTGAATGGTAAGAAGTTCCATTTCGTACCAGCAGCTTCTAAAACGGCATGTGTATCAATATTTAAGATATTAAAAATCTTAGCCAACTCATTGACAAACGCAATATTAATATCACGTTGTGAATTTTCAATCACTTTTGCAGCTTCAGCAACTTTAATACATGGTGCCAAATGTGTTCCTGCGGTAATCACTTCTTTATAAACGGCATCAACTTCCTCCCCGATCTCAGGAGTAGAACCTGATGTCACTTTTAATATTTTCTCAACGGTATGTTGCTTATCACCTGGATTGATGCGCTCGGGTGAATAACCGGCAAAGAAATCTTCGTTAAATTTCAATCCCGAAATTTTCTCCAATACAGGAATACACTCTTCTTCTGTAACACCTGGATATACTGTTGATTCGTAGACCACGATATCTCCTTTCTTTAATACTTTGCCGACTGTCTCTGACGCTTTATATAGCGGTGTTAGGTCAGGGCGATTATTTTTATCTACCGGTGTAGGAACAGTAACCACATAAAAATTTGCATCTTCTATATCGGCCAGTTGGTTTGAGCAGTACAAACCATTTGTATTTGTAGAAAATGGATTTTCATTCACTAAGACTGCCTGAAGAATATCATCTTCGACTTCTAATGTTAGATCTTTCCCTGAACGCAGTTCATCGATACGTTTTTGGTTAATGTCAAAACCCAAAACCGGAAACTTAGTTGCAAATAATCTTGCCAAAGGCAGGCCTACATATCCTAGTCCAATTACAGCTATTTTTTTCATTTCTTTTTTGTCTTTTTAATTGATTAATTCTTATTTCAGATTCTCCCAGTACCACTTCACAGCTTCTTTCAACCCGTTACGGATAACATGAGTTGGCTCGTAGCCTAACAACTGGCGAGCCTTATCAATCGACGCCAGTGAATGTGGGATATCTCCCTGTCTATTTGGCCCATGAACAATCTCCACTTTAGCAATTTCAGCATCGTATGCTGTCAAAAACTCTTTTAGGTAACCAACCAATTGATTCAATGTCGTACGGTCGCCAACAGCCGTGTTATATACCGTGTTAATTGCATCTGGATTGTCGGTAGTCATCGCACGCTCATTCATTTGAATGACGTTGTCGATATAA
Organism: Sphingobacterium sp. UGAL515B_05; assembly: GCF_033097525.1. NCBI lineage: Bacteria > Pseudomonadati > Bacteroidota > Sphingobacteriia > Sphingobacteriales > Sphingobacteriaceae > Sphingobacterium > Sphingobacterium sp. UGAL515B_05. Next base: position 1,748,402 of record NZ_CP109907.1, read on the forward strand.
GTAAAATCGCGTGAGTAATCGCCAGTACCATTGATTACTGGACTTTCGTGGTTCATAAATTTCTTCACAAACAATGGGATAACGGCAGCGTAAGCGCCGTTAGGATCCTGACGGCGGCCAAATACATTGAAGTAGCGAAGCCCAACCGTTTCTAAGCCATAAGTCTTCGAAAAAATATCTGCATATAATTCATTAACGTATTTTGTAATTGCATAGGGAGATAATGGCTTTCCGATAACATCTTCAACTTTGGGAAGACTTTCAGAATCGCCATAAGTGGACGAAGATGCTGCATAGATAAATCGCTTTACTCCAGCATCTCGAGCTGCAACTAACATATTCAAGAAACCTGTCACATTTACTTCATTGGATGTTTGAGGATCTTTAATCGAACGTGGAACTGACCCCAAAGCAGCTTGGTGCAATACATAGTCAACACCTTCAATAGCCTTTTGGCAATCTGCATTATTCCGAATATCACCTTCGATTAAGGTGAAATTTGGATTGCTATCATGCTGTGCGATATTGTGGCGATGGCCTGTAGCAAAATTGTCTAGTACCACAACTTGATGGCTTTTACCTAAAAAATGCTCTACGAGATTTGAGCCTATAAAGCCGGCTCCTCCTGTAATTAATATTTTACTCATCTTTTGACGTAATTATATGGTAGAATGATTTGTATACAAAATAATATAACGCTGTTCTTCAATAGTTTTCTGAAAAGAAAGATTGACCTGCTTTCCCAATTTTTTCCCAACCTTGTCCGCTAACAGCAATAAATATGCCTGATTTATATTTTCACCTAAAACTAATACGTCAATTTTTCCTGAATCTACTCCTCCAGCATAATCCCCAACCAAACTAACTTCTTGAATATCTCCCGCTTGCTGTAGTATATTATCTATAATTTCATCAATTCCCAAATAGGTATGAATTAATTTTTGAAGAGGTGCAAATAAAGAATGTTTTGTGTTGGCTCGGTATAGGATTTTATTTTTTTCTGTACTCTTTTCTAAATACCCTGCTTCGGACAATTGGTTCAGTTCTTTTCGTATGGCATTGGTTGATTCTTGAAACTCATCCGCAAGACCTCTTAAATGTGATTGGTTACTTGCCGATACAAAAAACTTGATCAGTAGCTTCAGTCGCGTCTTGGATGTAATTAAAGAGTCTAGCATGGTATAGTTCAGATTGAGTAACAAAAGTACTCAATCTGATTTTATTTATCAAATTAAATTATTGTTAAACAATGATCAATTGTCTATTCGCCAATTGCATAATAGTCAAAGCCTAATTTTTTCAGTCCAGCGCTATCCAATAATTTCCGCCCATCAAATACAAAGGAAGGCTTCTTCATTTCTTTCTTGATCATCGCCCAATCATATTCCTTAAACTCATCCCATTCTGTTAATACCGTAGCAGCATGAGCCTCGCGTAGAGCTTCATAAGGATCATCAACAACCGTTACCAAACGGCGATTTTCCTCAGCTGAGCGAGTTTTTAAATAATCCAGATCCCTATAAATTTGTTCAGCCGACACTTTTGGATCGTAAACCACAAGATGTGCCTCCTCATCCAACAGATGATCGGCTACATAAATAGCAGCAGATTCCCGCGTATCGTTCGTGTCTTTTTTAAAAGCCCAGCCTAAAAAGGCAATTTTCTTCCCGTTTACGGTATTATACATGGTCTGGATAATCCGTTCTGCAAATCGCGATTTTTGATGGTCGTTTAAAATAATTACCTGTTCCCAGTAATCAGCTACAGCAGCCAGGTTGTAACTTCGTGCGATGTAAACAAGATTGAGAATATCTTTCTGGAAACAAGAACCTCCGAAACCTACCGAAGCCTTCAGAAACTTAGGCCCAATGCGGCTATCATGGCCAATCGCTCGAGACACTTCATCCACATTGGCCCCCGTCACCTCACACAACTCCGAAATCGCATTGATAGACGAAACACGCTGGGCCAAAAAAGCATTTGCAACTAATTTAGATAATTCTGAAGACCATAAATTAGTCGTAAGTATACGTTCTTGTGGAACCCAGGCGGCATATATCTGCACCAGCGCCTGAATAGCATCTTCGTCTTCACCACCAATAAGCACTCTGTCTGGATTGTGTAAATCCGCAACGGCTGTTCCTTCAGCTAAAAATTCCGGATTGGAGAGAATAGCAAAGTTGACGCCGTTCCCTGTATCGTCCAATATACTTTTTAGCGCTGCAGCCGTGCGGACTGGCAAAGTGGATTTCTCGACAATTATTTTATCGCCCTGAGCAACCCGAGCAATCTGCCGCGCACATAATTCAATATATTTTAAATCTGCAGCCTGCCCCTTCCCTTTACCATAGGTTTTTGTGGGCGTATTGACGGATATAAAGATCATGTCCGCCTCATCAATAGCCGCTTCAACATTTGTCGAAAAAAACAAATTCCGCCCGCGAGCTTCCCCTACCACAGCATCAAGACCAGGCTCATAAATTGGAAGCAGGCTAAGATCCTCGTTATTCCACGCATCTATGCGTTGTTGATTCAGGTCAACAACCGTTACCTGAATAGCAGGATTCATCTGCGCAATAACTGACATTGTTGGCCCCCCTACATATCCCGCTCCTATACAAGCAATTTTCTTTATTTTTTTCATTTTTCTATATGCCTAATTTCTATAATTCAATTTTCTTTTAATCAGCAAACCATTATTCTGCTAAAGATAGGAATATGCCCCGAATTTGCGGCCAAAAGAAAGTGACGATAATAAGCTTAACGTAAAATCCACGTGGAACATCATCATGAATAAGAATAAAGAAACCCCGGCAAGCAGGGTTCCTTTGAGTTAAATAGGTATTTAATATGGAATAAAAACACGTAAATTATTTATTGACCAAATCACCCGGCTTTTCGGAATGATTATGATATACGCCCATCATGGGAAGAACAGTACTAAATGCTTTCTTTTCCCCATCCGTATAGTTAATTACACCTCGTATCCTGACTTTATAATTAGTTAGATCAATTTCTTTTGTTTTATCCGATACGATCCGGAAGCGTACAGATACTTCAAAAGAAGTATTTTCACTTTCTTTAAAAGGTAGAAATAAAGCTGCTGCAGCTTTATTTCTACCTTGGAGTCTGTTGATCGGACGTCTTTCACCACAATATTATTGACATCCTCCCGAAATCGCTCGCCCCGAAACACCAGCGCCCCGTGGGTTGCTCGGAAACTACCACTATACTGTCCAGGATGATCCTGAAAACGGTAGTAAACATACATGGATACATCAGTAGGTTTTTTCTTTCTAGAAGAAAAAAACCGAAATAAAGCATACGCTACTGCAATAAACAGAAATATATAAAAATACATCATAATCAACTCGTCATTCTATCTGAATGTCAATATCCTTGCGTTCGTAGATATTCCTCTAAATGCGTATAACAAAAGTAACAAGTAATTGTGGACAGAAACAGAGACCCTAGGGTCTTATTTACAATTAGGAAAATAAAAGCTTATTAGGTTTAATGAAAATAATGCATTTTTGTTTGCCTTATGAAGCCAAATATTATTGTCACCATCTTAATGTTGCTCTGCATAGCAACCATCCGTTTCGGAGGAGATGCGATGATGGCCAATAATCAGGTTGCAGTACAGACTTGCATCGCCAAAAACTCGCCTCTACTCATTGCAAAGGAATCCGCTGAGTATACCAATCCGATATATTACTATCATCATTCCGTCCTTTTTGCTCCCCTCAACCGAATTAAAAGGGAAGTTGATCAAGAAAAAGGCATTTTCTGGCTCAAAAAGGAAATAAGTCTTTCAGACAGCTTAACAACAGGCAATTATGTCTTATCCTTCGACAATTTAACGTATGTCAATCTCACCGTAATCGATTCAAAAGGTGAAATCGTATATAAAAAGAAATCAGGTTTGTTCCGTAAACGCAAGGATCTGGATCCGCGAGATGGCCGTGATCATTTTGTTTTAAACCTGGAAGCGGGAAAACCCTATACCATATTGCTCCGGGTAAAACATAGCAAAGGCTACACACCGCTGTATAATTTCCATTTACAGAAAGAACTGGATTATGTTAAAAAGAAACAACATAGCCGAATTGTCCATGCATTTATGGAAGGTGCCATTATTGTACTCCTACTGTATATGGCATTGGCATGGATAGTATCACGCTACCGACCCTATATCTGGATTTTTCTGTTCTTGCTATCTATTGGTATATATAGCGTTGCGCTTCAAAACATCTTTGTCGATTTTATCTTTTATGACAGTCCCCAACTGGGCTGGAGCATGGTATCGCTCTTTAGCAGATTTGCTGCTATTAGTTTCTATCTGTTGACCATAGATTTTCTTCAATTAAGGAAGCTGCATACCCGTTATTATAAAGTAGCCTGTTACATTATTTTCACGATTGGCATCACGGCACTATTTACATTTGTCAATAATTTTTATTTTGTCAATTATAAACAAAGTAACTGGGTAAATATTACGCTCGGCATTATTCATATGCTTTATTTTTCTAACGTTTTTATTTCACTCTGGAAAAAGATAGACCTGATGCAGCGCTTCTTAGCGTATGGAAGTGTGTTTTTTGTGACCGGTATCACTGCCATGGTCTACTGTGCACTCACTTTTCAAGAGCAGGCCATACAATATGTTTCCATGCTGACGCAGTTTTTTGCCCTGTGCATTACCATGTTGCTATTGATCGGTATACGCTTAAAATTGCGAAAAAATGAACTGGACTATCATCAGTCGACCGAATCAATTGTGCAGGAAAGGACAAATGAACTAAAGAAAGCAAATAATGCACTTTATGAACAGCAAATCCAACTGCTTCAAAAGAATCACTATATTGAGACATTGATCGATGAAGTTAATCATCGGGTAAAAAACAACCTGCAGCTCTTATATAGTCTCGGAAGCCTGTACAAAACAGGTGAAAGCCATGGTGTTCAATATAATCAGGCCATCCAGTCGATGCAAGACCGTATTCACGCCATGATGCTGGTCAACCAGCTACTGGTGTATAATCAGAACAGCCAGCTGAAATTAAAAACGTTGGTTATTGAAACGGTCAATTACCTTAGACAGATGCATGATCCAGAAAAAAAGGTCAGCGTTAACGTCGATATTGAACAAGACTGGTTGATATCCACAAACACGTCGATCCCGCTAGCGTTGATCATCACAGAGCTATTGACAAATAGTTATAAATATGCTTTTCCAGAAGGAAGCACAAGCACTCCAGTCATTAGCCTAAGTATCATCAAGAAAAAACTTGCGACAATGATGCATTTTGAAGATAATGGCATTGGCGCCACCCAAACTGTTTTATCAACTTCTTTCGGAATTGGTCTGGTGAAAGACCTAACCAGGCAGATTAAAGGAACCGTGACCATCCAGCAAGAGCGAGGATTTCAGTATAAATTTGAATTTAACAACATGATATGAGCCTAAAAGTTTTAATTGTAGAAGACGAAATGATTATCGCCCGATTTATCGAATATCAACTTCATTCCCTTTATTCAGGATTGGAATTGCATATTGCGCTCACGGTTGACGAGGCAGATCAATACATGGCGCAAAACTCACCAGATCTAATACTCTGTGATATTCAGCTCAATGATCGACTAGATGGCATTGAGTTAATGGAAAAATATGCCGCAACCAAACTTTTTAGCCTTATTTTTATTACTTCGTATCAATCGAAAAGCAGCATAGACCGCGCAGCAGCACTAAATCCTGAAAATTACATTATTAAACCGTTGGGAGAAAATCGGCTCTATGCTGGCACACACTTGGTTATCCAGCGCCTACAACAACAAAGGGATAAAAACCAAACGGTGGAAAAATTAAAAGCATTGACTCCGGCAGAGTTAAATATCCTTAAGCTGATAGCCCTCCGACATACGACTAAATATATTGCCGAATCACTATTCCTCAGTCCCTACACCATCAAAAACACCAGGCACCGCATCTGCCGGAAGCTTGACCTCCAGGAAGAAAACAATGCGCTCTTATCCTGGGCTATCGAACATCAACATTTGCTGAAATTCTAAGTAAAAAAATAAGGGTTTGTTCCATTACAAACCCTTTCCCATAAAATAAGAATTAATGCAAATTATGTCGTCTGATTCGATTGTTCGTTTGATTGATAAAGCTCTCCTATCTTCAATACTGTACTAAACGTTTTTGGTTTTCTGTTGGCATAATTCAACACACCAGCAATGCGTATCCCTTTACCTTCCAATGCTGCTATTTCACCTTTCTTTCGTTGTAATTTAAACCGCACCGATACATCTGAATCGCCTTTTTTGCTTTCGAAAGGCACAACCACAATCTGTTCCAGATTGACGACTAAAGCGGGATGATCGGGTTTGACCTGTTTGATTACCATATTTTTAAGCTCTTCGTCTTTGGACTTCGTCCGAAATACAAAAACACCACTTTTTGTCCGATAGTCGCCACTGTATTGTCCGGGCCTATCCTGAAACAGGTAGTTGACCTGCATCGAAACAGCTTCTTTAAATAGCTTTTCCCGCTGCCTTGATTGTAGAATAAAATAAATAATAAATAAAACGATAACTGAAACTGATAAAATAAGTACCATAATAAAATAGATAATAGGACTAGGCGTTACACAATCTTATGATTGCATTTAACTATATCTCAAAATTAGGGTAATTGGCGATAGATGGCTAAAATTGACAGGGGACAAATTGGGGACAATCACATACTTAGCTAAAAATCAATCGTATATTGTATTTTTATATTGGGTTTATTGAATAACTTACTTAAGGGCTATACAAATTCGAGTTTTGCATTTCTTCCTGAGAGCAGGAATCAGCTACACGCTAAATTAGCTCGTGTAGCTGATTATATCGATCTGAGCTTACAAGGAAATAGTTTAACTTGTAGCTAGATTGAAATTAGTCGATCAGTTTGGACTGATGACGTTCCAATGTATTATAAATTTTCTTGACATCCTGGGATTTCTCTTTTTGTAATACCAGTATCGCATCTTTTGTATGTACAAGAATACTATCGCGCATCCCCACAAATGCCGTATAGATATCAGTACCGATAACCATATTGCCATTCTCATCAACCGGATGACCCGTCTGTTTCAAATAATCATACATCGACTCAAAGGAACCGAGATCGGACCATTGAAAACTGGTGGCGACAACACGAATTTTCTTGGAGCGCTCCATCACCGCATAATCAATGGAGATTGATGGAATCTCTTTAGATAAGGCCAAATCCAGCTCACCATCCTTGCGATGCTGCCATGCGTTGAATGCTGTTGCATACACTTTTGGTTCAAAGGTCTGTAACTCGGCCAGAAACGTATCCGCTCGAAAACAGAACATCCCAGAATTCCATAAGAAATTGCCGCGTTCAATAAAATCCTCGGCCGTATCTTGATTCGGCTTCTCGCGGAAAGACAAAACTTTATCATCCTTATATTCGATATAGCCATACCCTGTTTCAGGACGTGTCGGCTGAATACCAAACGTAACAATATAACCTTTATTAGCCTTTTCTATCCCAGCTTTGATTGCTTCGGCATAAGCCTCCTCCCCAACAATCACATGATCGGAAGGTGTGACGATCAAAATATCATCCGGCTGTGCTGCAAAGGCAGCGAAAGCAATAGCAGCAGCTGTATTACGGGGTGTAGCCTCGACAATGTCAATATAGTCTATCTTATTGTTTTCCATGACTTCACGGCTCAAACTATGATTATCACAGTTACCTACAACAATCACTTGTCCGCAAAGGGATTGATTACGTTTAACGGTCATTTCAAACAATGAGCCATCCTTAAATAAATCAAGGTATTGCTTGGGATAGCTTTTACGTGAAAGCGGCCACAAACGGCTACCTACTCCACCTGTTAAAATAACATGTATAATATTGCTCATAATAATTAATGTTTCTCCGCCTCTTTATCAGCGACAACCTTTCGTAATCCTGCACTTGAAAAACGATGTGTACGTTTGTTATAATAGATCTCTATATTTTCTTCCACACAATATGAACGCCCCGAAAAATCTTTGTCACGATATTCCTCGCCAATAATACGGATATGAATAGGAAGTGCTTTGATCATATCAATCAAGTCTTGCTCCGTCTCATAGGGGATAATTTCATCGACATAACGACAACCTTCCAATTGTACATACCGCTCGACAATTGTTTGCGTCGGTTTAGCTTTCTCAGGAAATACCTCTGAAGGATCTGTATTTAAACCAACAATCAGGTAATCACAATTTCTTTTTGCTTCTTCAAGCATCATAATATGGCCAGCGTGTAATAAATCGAACACGCCAAAGGTAATTCCAATTTTCATCGTATAATCTTTTCTCTAATGGTTGATTAGATCGTTTAGCTAATTACTATTTATAATGATTAGACTATTTCTAGAGCCGTTCCATCTTGTGAATTGGCGTCTGCAACAATTCTCCGCAAGCCCGAGCTTGAGAAGCGGTGGTCCCTGCTATTGAAATAGAGCTCAATACCTTTTTCCTCACAATAGGTTCTTCCAGTAAAGCTTTTCTCGCGGTATTCATCGCCAACAATTCGCACATCAATATTGAATGAGCGTAAGATATCTTCTAAATCTTGCTCAGTTGCATAAGGAACGATCTGATCGACATATTTACAGCCCTTGAGCTGTATATAACGTTCTACAACAGTCTGAACAGGTTTATTTTTTTCAGGACGGTCAATAGTTGGATCTGTCTGCAGGCCACAGATCAAATAGTCACATTGTCTTTTTGCATCTTCCAACATTTTAATATGCCCAGCATGCAGTAGGTCGAATGCACTGAAAGTAATACCAATTCGCATTCCTTTTTCTGGAATTTTTATCATAGTCGCATTGATTTTAATAGAATAGAAATTTTATTGTATTCATATACCAAAGATAAGATATATCTAATAACAAACAGAGGGAAGATTTGGTTCGAAAATTATATAATTATTGATTTGAGGAGATCTAACGACATTAATTAAGATTCTTAATAAAATTAATAATATGAGTTGCCGCTTTCCCATCACCATATGGATTATGTAATTCACTCATCTTATTATAAAGTACTTTATTACTCAATAAATTATTCGTATTCTCTATTATTTTGATCTTGTCGGTTCCAACTAGGATAACAGTTCCAGCGGCTACGGCTTCAGGGCGTTCGGTTGTATCACGCATAACTAATACTGGCTTACCTAGGCTCGGCGCCTCTTCTTGTACCCCACCTGAATCAGTAATTATTAAGTAAGACTCATTCATCAACCAAACAAATGCTGGGTATGAAAGGGGATCAATTAAATAAACATTATCAACACAGGAAAGCACATCATATACTGGTCTTTTAACATTTGGATTTAAATGAACAGGATATACTAACTGAATATCGGGGTTCTGCAATGCAATTTCCTTTAATGCTGCACAAATATTTATAAACCCCTCTCCGTGATTCTCACGACGATGCCCAGTAACCAGAATTAATCTTTTTGAACGGTCTACAATTCTTTTAAGAAAGTTTATCTCTTCATTATCTAAGTTCCTAACACGGTCAACACTATCAACAAGCGCATCAATCACTGTATTTCCAGTAACCAAAATATTAGATTCTGAAATATTCTCTAACAATAAATTTCTTTTGGATATCTCAGTAGGGGCAAAATGATAATCACAGATTCGTCCTGCTACCTGCCTATTGATTTCCTCAGGAAATGGGGAGCGTCTATTGTTGGTCCGCAGTCCAGCTTCCACATGACAAACTTTCGCCCCAGAATAAAAAGCAGCTATTGATGATGCCATGGTTGTAGTTGTATCGCCATGAACATATACATAGTCAGGATTGAATTCCTTCAAAATATCTTTTAATCCTAAAATAATATCTGCGGTTAAATTATAAAGGTTTTGACCAGGGCTCATTAGATTTAAATCGAAATCAGGCTTTATATCAAAAAAATCTAGTACTTGATCGAGCATTTCACGATGCTGCGCGGTGACACAAACCTTAGTCTCAAATGTTGGATCTGATTTGAATGCTTTTACAAGTGGTGCCATCTTAATGGCTTCAGGCCGTGTACCGAATATAATTAGGTTTTTCTTCATAAAGAATTATATTAAGAATGTAGCTAATGCGATCAATAGCTAATTAAACAAAAAGAACTTTTAATAGATTACACGAGTGATGCAACATTTTCATGTTTGAGATATAATTGCGCACAGGCTCTAGCATCAGAAAGGGCTTCATGGTGGTTAAGTTCAATACCAAGTACTTCACAGCATGCATTCAAACGGGCAGGTTTAAAGCCCTTGCCCTGATATATTTTAAAGGTGCACTCCCATTTTTCCTGCAAACCAAGGTGTTCGTAAGGCAGATTGTAATAATGCATGGTTTTGCGAAGCACTCCACGATCGAACAACTCGTTATGCGCGACCATAATTCGATTATTGATAAGCGGATAAATCTGTGGAAATAAGTCTTTGAAGGTAGGAGATTGCGCAGTATCCCTGGGTCTGATACCATGCACCCGTGTGGTCTGCCACATGTACTGATTTTGAGGAGGCTGTATCAATGAATAAAATTCTTCAACAATAACTCCCTGCTCTACAACAACCAAACCTACAGCGCAGGCTGAATTTTGATTCGCTGTAGCTGTTTCGAAATCTATTGCTGTAAAACTTAATCCTGATTGCATAATCACTCTTCCTAAAGTTGCGGTAAAATTACTACTTTTTTCATTTTACCCAAACTCCGCGTGCTAAATCAGACGCCACGTTGCATTAAGGTGCCGGCAACCTCTTTTTGTGGCATTTCAATTACTTTTGTTTCTGGTGTCAACTTAACTTGGGGTAGAAGAGCTTTTTTCCTTCTTCTATGTGCTTTAAGCTGCTTTAACCGACGGTGACGAATGGCATAACGCTCCTCTCCTTTGATATAATAATTATTGAAAATAAATTGCTTCCACACAAGATAAAATGCACTCAATATAGATAACGCAACAATAGCAAAGGACCACTGAATGGATGCTCCAAATTGCACAATATAAATAACGGTAGCGCCAAGACCCAATTGAACCAGTCCATACCCTAGAGAAACAAATAGACTATTATATCCAACTTCGTTACTTAGCATATGTAACAAAAAAGTGCGGTGTGGCTCGAAAATATGGTAACCTTGATAGACGCGGCGTGCTACAGACCAACCTATTTCTATACCGTAGACAGCGAGGAAAAGAATATAGCTAAATTCACCTGTTTTTAAGATAAGCTTTCCTAAAGCAAACAACAACATAAAGGATAAAACCGCCGGTCCCACATCGCCCGCAAAGCAAGCCGCTTTTTTACGGAAATTAAAAAATCCGAAAACGACAACCCCAGTAAAGTATAGATCAAGAAATCTTGTTCGATATAGTTTATTTTGGTATTCACATAAAGTAAAAGTCCGCCCATAACCAATGTACAGCTAGCCGTCATGCCATTGATACCGTCCATAAAATTATAAGCATTAATAACACCTATGGTAAAAACAAATGCTAAAACAAGGTAATACCATGGATAGTTAAGCACACCAAACTGATATCCCATCAGTAGCACAGATGCCAAGTGTACTGCTAATCTAGCCGCGGGATGTACTCCACGAATATCGTCCAAGAAAGATATATAAGTTAATAGCGAAAGCCCCAGAAAAAACCATGGATATTCGAAATCATGGCTAACAAAATATAGCATTGAAGCAACATAAAAAATAATTCCTGCGCCTCGAATGGTCACCTTGGTATGTGAGGAACGCTCGTTAGGCTTATCTATGATGTTAAACTTATCTGCAATCTTCAAATAAAGTAGCTCTAGAACAAAAAGTATTATCAGCGTAAAGATATAAATCATAAAATATAATTAGTGAGTCAAATAAAGCTGTGCAAATATAATAATATTAAGTTTCATTTAACGAACGTTAACCGTATTATAAACGCTACACTTTTGTGTGCTTTTTTTTAATTTTTATATAATACCAAATATAATACCAAGTTTCTAACCAAATAAAGTTTTAATTTATCTTAGTCAAAACACTACTAATAAAGGATATATATTATGATAGAACATAGCCCTCACTCCTAAAGATTAATCTATTTCTCGATAATATAATTCACCTGATTCTCCAGATAATTCTTACGATCTAGCATATAACGATTTCTCAAGATATTTGTCTTAATTGACTTATAAAACTCTTGATCATCAATCAATCTGCGTATTGCAACGGCTATGCTTTCTGAATTATTTTCCCTAAGAACAACTCCATTTAAGTCATTAAAAACAAGATCGTTACAACCCCTAGAATTTGCTGTAATAACTGGAATGCCCATTGCTAGCGCTTCTATTATACAAACAGGCATCCCCTCTTTTTCACTCGGGAAAACAAATAAATCAGTAATACTTAAAAATTTTTCAACATCACTTCTAAATCCTAGATTGATGATATTTTTGCACCCTTCCATTTTTATTGTCTCCTCTTTAGACAAACCTGTACCATGAGCTGGGTCCTCACCACCTATCAACAACAGCTTAATGTTTTTATATTTATCTTCCTCAGTTAACTTTAAGATGGCCGCGACAAGTTTACCGAATCCTTTAAAAAAAACAAACCGGCCTGTAAACGAGATCACCATATCCTGATTAGAAATATTCAAGGAGGCACGGATTTCACCTTTCATTTCTGCGGAAAATCTATCTGGATCAAATCTTTCTAGATCGCACCCTAACCCCGCTGTCGATAAGAGGTTAATATCTCTATTTGGAAATTCTAGTTTAAGCGCATCCTTATCCGATTGATTTAAAACCCAAACATCGTCTATACGACGAACACATCTTTTCTCAATGAACTTATACATCCAATGCTTAAAAATACCACTCACCGCAGGGTAGCCAAGTCCATGAAACATCCCAGCCGTATGATACTGAAGTCGCCCTGTGAATGTTGCAGTGAACATACCAGTCGTAAAATGAATAAAGACAAAAGAAGGTGATATTTCTTTCAATATCTTTTTAATTTTATTAGATATCGAAATATGTTTTAAAATATTGAATCCCCTAGGAAAATCTACAAAAAAGAACTTAACCCCCTCATTTCGATAATTATACTTATCATCTATATTAATCACTTTATCAGATGAACAAATTACACTTACATCAATGGATTTACGACACAATTCGACTGATAACTCCCCTAAAAAATTGTTAAAACCACCATAATCTGTGATTATAAATACCATTTTCATAAAAACCTCTCTAAATAAAACTATTCAGTTTACCTACTACTCCGCGCCACCTTCCGACCGGATATCTCAATTTAAGTTGCAAAAGTGGATAAAAAAAAGTCATATTTTTACTATTAAAACCTCCATAAAGTTAACTAACCCACTATAAGTCAAAGTTTAATATATCGTTTTATAAAAAAAAATTGAAGTATAGTGTGGACAATATAGCTGATCAGATAGGCTATACTAAGACCCCATGCCCCTTGTTTAAGTACTAGAATAAATAAATAGGCAGAAACAATCAAAACTAATCCCCAGATTAGATTAAACATAAAACCCAACCACATTTTTCCTTGACTGGCTATTGCTTGGCCTACAACATTATTAACCGCTACAAATCCTGTCGTTATAAACATTACAATCATTGGCATTAGCGCATCATCATATTGCCTCCCATAAAAATGAATAATTAAAGGAGATGCAAAAACGAAAACTATTACTAGCAATATACTTAGATATATATTTATTTTAAGATTTTTCTCGAAAATAAGATTATACTCAGATTTACTGTGAGCACTCGAGGCCAACAATGGCAATACAATTTGAGCTAACGCAGAAGGTATAAATAATACCGTATTCCGCCATTGATTTGCTATATCAAAATTAGCCATCTGCTCATATCCTTTTAATTGATTCACAAGCAAATAATTACAAAACCACACCACAGGACCAACTACCAGACCAGCCAAAATTGCTGGGAGGCTGAACTTCCACAAAACGGAAAATTCATCGAAGTTTTGTCTTTCAAATAGATTAACTCTAAATTTTGAATAAAACACCTTTTTTAATGTAATATAATTTAACAGAAAGAGAATGACGAAATTGGATCCAAATGCAACCACTACTGCTTCCAAACTATAATACTTTGAAGAAAAGATTAACGCTAAGGAGGAAATAATTCCGGCAACCACGTTATTAATTGATGCCTTTTTGAATTGTTCTAGTCCAGCGAGAATTCCATTTTGGATCCCATTCAAAGAAGAGAAAAACAAAATAAATGAGCTAATTCTAATTTCTTTGGAAAGCACTTCGGCATTAATTTCTAAGGCAATGTCGTCTGCAAAAACAAATATTAATATTGAAATTAAAACACTAATAATCAATGCAGATAGATTAGACAAGCCGACTATTTTCTCTACTTTTGTCTTATCAATATCTTTATACTGAGAAATATATTTGGTTGCCGTTAAACCTAATTCTAGACCGGTAAACATAACAAAAGTAAGTATTGTTGATTTTATTATCCCAAAATACCCATATTCCTCCTTTCCCAAAAAACGAGTCATCAAAATCGTTGCGAGTAATAAAACTGATTTCGACAATACATTGCCCGCAAGGATCCAAAAACTATGACTAAATATTCGTTTATTTAATTCAGATGACAATGCACCGGTAAGTTTATCTTTTATTCTCATGTACTTTATTCTTTTAATAATATTCGCCTCTATTTTGTAACCCCACAACTATTTGTGATACACAAAACTTTTAAACAATAGGCCTTAATACATATTAGCAAATCGTCCCCTCAAAAAACACTCTTGCTATATTATATCAAGAGAATAAGCTATTTAAAAATCGATAAACTACCAAGAATAGGGGCATTTGCCAACCCGTCCTCTTATTCCATCAATAATTCCGAAAAAGCTATATTTAAGATATTTTAGTTTTTCTTTAGACAAACACATAAAAACCACAAACCGCATAAAATTAAATGTAATCTCACGTAACTTGTAACCAGAATCGATAGATTTATTTCTAAGCATAAAAATACTATTTCTGTAAAGATAATATCTTCGCAATGGACTATGAACCGATATTTTCCTCCCAAATACAGATGTACGACTATCCCCTATATTATGCTCCATCTTTGCTAAAGGTGAAGCATATATTGTATACCCCTTTGACTTTGCCCTAAAAGCCCATTCAACATCAATATAATCGATAAATAATCTTTCATCCATATTACCAACCTCATCAATAACTTTATGCGAAATTAGACTTCCCGATGCAATTACAAATGTAGCTTCTACAGCCTCCGAAGAAGGAATTACCCGTTCAATAAATGGTCCCCAATATCTTGTTATTGGATAATTCTCACCAGTTTTTTTATTATAATAACTTGCTCCAACAACACCAACTTTAATACCGGACGCAATTAAACCGGCTTCCGAAGCAAGTAGATTAGTAACAAAACTAGATTCTAGAATTGAATCTTGATCCAGTAATAAGAAATGTGTATCTCCGATATTTTTAGATAGTGCTATTCCTTGATTCTGAGCTGCAGCCAGACCAACATTCGCTGTATTGAAGTGAGTCAATATGCGTAAAGAGCCTTGTATTTTTATCGAAGCTAACAAAGATTGTATCTCGTCAATATTAAAAGAACCATTATCAACCAATATGATATTCTCAACCTGGCCAATAATAGAAAAAATTTGTCTTTCAAGCACTTTAATATCAGGATTATAGGTAACTGTAATAGCACTAATTTTATTCATCGCAACAATTTTTAGATTCAAAAGCTTTTATATATGTGAACATTAGGAAAAGAAATAAAAACAACGAAGAAAGAACCGGATTCGAAAAGGCGACCAAAAAATACAAAAAAAGCGCACCATTCAAATAGTAGATTTCCTCGTCTTTGACCAAAAGCGTTCTAAAATAAAATACCATAAAAAACAGGAAAGATATTAACCCATATTTTCGGATAAACTCCAATTGGCTTATCTCGATATTTGTAGCCATTTCTTGGAATCCGGAAGAATAAAATTCGGAACCAGGACCAAAACCAAATAGCATATTTATAGGGCTAGAACCAAATTCCCTCAAAACCGAAGATAAATGACCTAACCTTATACTTCCACCATCACTTTCGCCATTAAACAATGCTAATATTTCCTTTCCAAATGCAAAATTTTCTAAGATAGACATTCCTATAATGAAAATAAGAGGAATCCATAACAACCTCTTATAAGATCTCCTAAAAAATAAGAATAAGAGCCACATAACCAACACCATTACGCCAAATCTCGACGGAGCCAATATTAATGAAATCAAAATCAAACCAAATGTCCAATAAAACTTATAAGGAATACATAAGGCTCCACAAATAATTAAACTCAAAGTCCCTTGGAAGTAAACATTTGGCAAAACTTCTCCGCTTAGAAAGTTCTTTGATCCAAAAAAACCGTTAGACCTAGATTCAATAAATTCATTAATAGTGATCACAAATGGAACTTGCAGGAGACGTCCAAAAAATAGAACTATAACGAGCACTGCGAAAAAGCCTCCTGCTTTAATATAATCTTCAACCTTTAAATCACTACCCTTAACATAAAAATAAAATATAGGGATACATAAGTAAGCAAAGATCCAGCTGAATACAGTAGCAATGCTAATATTATTTAAAAGAGCAATAACCAGTGACGGTAAAAGAGACAGAATAAAAAGAAAATATGGAATCAGGAATTTAGTGGATATTTTATCCTTTCGCAGTGATTTTATCGCATAAAACAACATTATCAAAAAAGATATTGGCCTCAACATCAAGCCGCCGCCAGAATCCACGATAAGCAATAAAATACATATTGCATTCAAACTCATTTTCAAATATCTAGTCATTTACCCACATACTATAAAGCTTTTGCTATAATTTCTTTGACAACCTGATATCTGCTTTCCCAGTTATTTGATTCACAAAATTTACTGCAGTCTGAAAACGATTTTTTGGAAACAAAATTATCTTGCTTAATATGTTCTAGTAAGTGAAAATAAACCTCAAAAGAATTATACAACCAAACAAACTCCGAAAATTTTTCCGTTTCTGGATAACCAACAGATATAACAGGTTTACCAGAGTATATATACTCATATAATTTAACAGGATTAACAGATTTGATTAAATCATTTACTATAAATGGCATAATCAGAATGTCTGATTGGTTCATTACAGAAAAAACCATACTGTGGTCAATACTCCCATAGTAAATAATGTTTTCGTGCTTAGGTCCATTAAACTCTATTGGACCTACAATATGATATAAAAGAGACCGATCTTTATTCAAAGACGCCAAAATCAAATCCCAATCCATCCATTTAGAAACAGTTCCAATATAGACGAGATTAACTTTTGTATTATCAAGTTTCAGTATATTTGAGGAACCATTGCCCACACTAGTATTAAGTGTTAACCCATTATTGACGACATGAATCTCTTTATTCAAGCTATATCTTTGATTTAAAACGTTTCGTAGATGATTGGAGCTACTCAATATAATGTCACTATCAGCAAGTAGCTGTTCCTCAGCAGCTTTGTAAAACCTATATATATTTGAATTATTCTTTATTCCGTCGAAAGACAACATGTCGTCCATGCAATCATAAATTAACACTTGACCAGCTTTCCGTTTAGGCAGTAGAAAATACAACTCAGGGCTAGTAACCCAAACGATTTTGGAATTATAATATATTTTTGAATAAAATAATCTTAAAATAATTTTATTCAAAAATCGTATAATTGAAGATCTGGAATTATACGGTAAAATCGATAAATAAATAAGCTTAATGTTTTTCAACAAATTTCCACTATAATTCTCACTTCTATAATCCCTTTTCTGAACTACATTTACTAAATAATCGTCACTAAGGCATTCCGCTAAGAATTGAGGTCTCTGTTTTGCCCATTTCCAAGAGATATGCATAAAATAGAACACTTTATTTTTTTTATTATCCATATTTAATAAAATCAATCGAAATTTATAACATAATCTTATTAAATACCCTGACACAAATGAGGCATAGTGCTGTAAAAATAAAGGAAACTATTGCTCCAAGAATTATACCTTTAGTTCTACCCAAGGTAGTCTTTTTCAAAGGAAAAACTGGCTCATCAACAACTTGTATCAGCGGGGTCTCCTTCATTAATGCCATTTTAGACATTTCTAAATTTTGAACTAATTGCGCCAAGATAGCTTTATTTGTTTCTGCCGAGAACTGGGAACGTTGGGTTGGAACTAATCGCTGTGCTTGTCGAGTAGGATTAAGATTCGGTGTGGCATCGATTGCATAGGCGGATTCAATAATATTACCATTCATTAACGCCCGTACTGAATCTGTTTTTAGCTGTAAGATCTTAACATTATCCAAAGATTTTTTGGTTTTAGTATTTATATAAAACTCATTTACAACCTGAACCAAAGTTTCATTAAATGCTTTTGAGAAATTCTCATCTTGTGACATAACATCAACTTTGAAGATCGATAACTTTTTATCAAGCTTCTCAACTTTTAGAATATTTTTATTTATATCCTCTACAGCATCATTTAAAATACTATCTCTAATCCTTAACAATTTATCATTAAGCTTACCTTTATTATAAAAAATTAATGTTTTATCCTCGTCACCATTTTTTAACTTTTTTAGCTTTAGATAGGGTATTATCAATAGCTTAGAACTATCTTTTTCAGATGATTTCAAAAGAGCCTCTTTAATCATTTTTTGTGATTTATAAAGTTCCATAAGATTATCTCCTTGAAATATGCCCTCTCCTTTTCCTCCCAAGTCTATTCCAACCAAAGCCGCCATACCTGCATATTGTCCAATACCACTAGCTTGTTCCGTCGATTCTAATACAAATGTAGTCGTAGCTGTATAAATATTCTTTTTAAGTTTAGAATAAAAAAAGCCTCCAACTCCACCAATAGCACTTATTATCAAAAGAAAGAGCCATTTTGATTTCAAATATTCCAACCATTCTCCGATTTTTAAAATCAGTTCCTTTGGCGTTACTTCTCGCTTATTTTTCGTTTCGCTCATACCTATTTAAACAAGCTAATAATAATCGCCAATGTTGAAGCAATTCCAGTTCCTATACCGATCCATGCTTGCGAACTCAATTTCTCTCTTGGAGCTCTTTTAGGCACGACAATCTCAGCTCCCGGCTTCACTTCCGGATAACCTCCATCTTTGCCCTTTACAGCACCATTTGCATATTGAACAAAGACACGTTTCTTTAAGGCATTGTCGGTAAATCCACCGGCTTGGTTTACATAGTATTTAAGGCTCTTGCCTTTTACATAAACCACATTGTTTGGATTCAAGACTTCACCCACAACTTTCACCGTCTCCAGTTCCTTTGGCACATTGATAATATCGCCGTCTAGAACTAAAAGGTCTCCCTTTTCATACGGTTTTTCTAAAATTCTATTCAACTCAATACCCACAAGGTCGCTCGGTTCAATATCAGAAGCTGAAGTTCCTTGTTGTGATACTTTTGCCAGAGCTGCACTTTTTGCTTTCGAATTATCTACATTCTCTTCCTCGGCATCTTTATATTTTGCAGTTTTGCCATCTTTTTCCTCAACATCAAGGCTGTCTTTTTCAAGCTCCCTTTTCAAACGCTCTTTTTCTTTCTTCTCCTCGGCTTTCAATTTAGACATTCCGGTGCGTTTTAATGAAGCCCCCTCGGTGTAGGCATACGTTGTCAAACCGCCTGCGCGCTTTATAATATCCGAAATACGCTCATCTTCGCGGGAGATCGTATAGTAGCCTGGATATAGCACCTCCCCTTCGATTTTTACCTGACGTTGAGTGCGGAAACCAGCATCGCCCAAAATAGAGATAACATCATAAGGTTGCAAAGTCATATTAGGATCCATGAGCACGCCATCTTTAATATCAACCAATACAGTTTGCGAAGAACGATGATCTGTCACATCTAAGTTTTTAATACGGCGAGCGATTTCTACGCGAGCATTTTTCGCCCCTTCGGTCAATCCCCCGGCTTTCTGAATGATATAGCCCAACGTTGCATTGCTGGCAAATGGAAAATCACCCGGAAAACGGACCTCTCCTTGAACAGTGAATTTATATTCATCCCTTAAATCAAAAATGGACGAAATCTCAATCTTATCTTCTCTTTTTAGGGGGATATCCGCAGCTGTACCGGCTAGGATATCGCGTACATTAAAACTAATTAATTCCGAAGTATTATCTGCTTTAAGACGATTAATGATACCGCGCTCCAAGAAGGCATCTTCACGCACGCCATCGGCCATCTCCAGAACCTGTTTTAACGTCATGCCTGGCTCCAAACCGAAAATACCGGGACGGAATACCGCTCCTAATACACTAATACGATTGGCAAAACGTTCCAAAATGGGTTCTACAATATATTGATCTCCACCTTTGGGTGTATAATTTGCAAACTGATCGGCATAGATATCTTGTACACTACGTTCGCGACCTGTTGTTTGAAGAACTTTAATTTTTGCACTATAGGCATTCTCTGTAAAGTCGCCAGCATAGCGCAAAATATCCGATAGCGACTCTCCGGGCACCGTTTCAAATATGGCGGGACGCTTAACTTCTCCTTCGAAGTGCACTCTGGCTCCATAAACGGGTATATGAATAATATCCTGATCCTGCAGACGGATATTTCCTTGTTGTATGCCATTGGCTAAAAAGTCGTACACATCAATCGTACTCACCACACGATTGCCGCGGATCACCTGAATTTTGCGATAAGTTCCGTTTTTATTCGGTCCTCCTGAGGCATACAATGCATTGAATACAGTCGCCAAGGAAGGCAAGCTGTAAGTTCCCGGCTTAGTAACTGCCCCTGTCAATGTCACCCGAATCGTACGAATATTGCCAATATTAACACTCACTTGGGTTCTTCCCGAACGTAAAGCTGGATAAGTACCACTCAATCGTTGTTCTATTTTACTTTTTGCTGCGGCAATGGACAAACCAGCCACGTTGATCTGCCCCACATATTCTACTTTAATCGTTCCATCGGGACTTACGGGCAGTTGATAAGATGCTTCATTGTCTCCGGTAATATCTAACAATATTTCATCGTCTGGACCAATAATATAGGAGCTAGGTGTAGCCATACGCAGATTGGGTTCAAAAGTGATGGCATTATTCCTAAAAAGGTCTGAGCCAAAAATCTTGAGCTTGCCTTCTTCATTATCAATCGAATCTCGTGTATTCCTCTGCTTATTTTGCAAAGAATCCGCGTTGGAGTAACCATCCACCTGACGACCATTTAAACGACTATTACGCGATTGGTTTGAAGAGCCTTGTAATTGATTTGGTTCTTGTTTTTTACGCTTGATTTTCGCTAGACGATCTTTTAATTTCTGAACTTCTACAGCTGAAACACCCTGTGCACGTGCGAAACCGTCTAACTGACTTTCGTCATAACCCATTAAAGCGGCTTGTTTCACATACTGTTCAATCTGTGCATCACTTAGATTGTCTACTTTTATATTGGCAGGGTTGGTCTGTGCGTGTACTGCACCCACAAATCCTGCAAGGCATAACCATAATATTATTCTTTTCATCGACACCGCGGTATTTGCCGCAAAATTAGTAAAACTATTTAATTAAATGATTGAAATATTTCTTGAATCGGCTTTTCAACTGTAATTCATTTGTTATTAAAGATACTTTGCCAAAATACATTGTAACGAACGTAAAAACGAGTAATGTTGCTACACTACAGGATAGCGGCTTATTCATTGATCTATTTTCTTATTTAGTGAAATAGTTATTTCAACAAGAAGGCCTATATTTGCGCATGCGCCAAATTATTTACACAAAAGCTATTCTTATTACGTTAGGATGCACCCTATTATCTTCTTGCCTAAAAAAAGATCTTTACTCTGGCAGCAAGAACGAAGATGGAAAAGAAGTATCACCGCCCGATAACAGCGGAAATACAAATCGATATAGCTATCCATTTGGTGAGGAAAAGACAGGACAAGAAGCGGAACTCATCATCGAATTTCATTCCGGACAAGGAATAATCCATACTCCGACTGTGAGTATTCCGCCGCTGAAATATAATAAGAGCTTATTGTTTATGCTAACACAGGACGATTGTAAGCAGTCGGCATTCAGCATGACCTGGGCTGCCATTAATGGCAAACCAATTGATCGCTCTGATATTAAACGAAAATATTACTACGATATTGAACACCTGGAAGCAGATGACCTCCCTCCAAATAGTTACACGTTGGGAAAAACACTGGGTAGTACCGATGGTTTTGGGAATGAAGTGCGGTTCCACTTTACAACTACTCTAGCACCCGAATGGGATTTTATGGACGCCCCGACAGCAGTAAAGAAGAACTTCACAGAAAACTTTTTCCGCTTTTATATGAAATCTGGCCTACGCTGGAATAATGTAGTCGAAATGCTGAACGATGGCAATGCGATTGCATTCCACGACTTGAATACAGCCGCTATCACTAATGTGGACTCGCTAATCAAGCATTTTGATCGGGCTCAACAAATCACAAATAAAAGATTAAATGGCCGGAACATCAAATTTTTGGCGGAGCCTAATGGAAATAAATCCTACCTCCAGGCGGCACTTGGGTTTCCAACAATTCAGACTATGACGGCGCAGACCGGTGCCGATAAGCTTATTCCATATCAGGTCAACTACTCTCTCTACCAAAAGACCTTAGCCCGTGTGTTTGTTAATCAAGCTGCTGAGGTGGAAAAGCTGGTCAACAATGCTGCTGCTCAAGATGTGGCTAACCGTGAGGCCGTTCATATTGGTGTACACGAAACAGATCATGACTGGGCTCAGCTCCTCCTCTGGCTGAATAATACCTACGGAAAAGACGGCAAGGACATCCTCTGGTTTCCTTCACAAGAAGAATATTATGAATACAATTATAATAGGCAAAACAGTTTAATCAGTAGCCGTATCGAAGGGAATAAATTAATCGTGAAAGTCAAATTCCCCAGTCTGCCGGATTTCTACTACCCTGCGCTCACACTAAATATCAACGGATTGCACATGAATAGCATTAAATCAATTTCTTCGAATGAAACTATAACAAGTTTGACATACGGCAATTTTGAAAAGGGAATCAGCGTCAATATAGACTGCCGTCGATTTATACAGGATCATGCAACGCAGTATGTTAATAGGTATCTATCTAAAAAATCTGCCGCAAACCTACTAGACGCAAAGTATCATATCAACGCACTAAAAGATTCGCAAGAGAAAAAAAACTTGCTTAACACCCTCGGTATAGAGTAAAGAACTTTTAAAAATGTATCGTCCTGAAAATTTATGATTATATTGTATTTCACTCTTTCGGATTGGAAAAAATAAAGTGAAAGGATTAACTTTACGGGTGCTCTAAACTGATAAAAAATTATAGATAAATTAAAAAATGAAAATTATTTCGATTTTTCTACTGATACCTATTAGCGCGCTCTCTCTTTTGTTTTGGTCTTGTACCAACACCACCAAAGAAAAGCATAAAAAGAATGAGGCAATGTCCCAAAATATGGCGTCTATTAGCTCAGCAGACAGCACCTTATTTCATTTCTGGGATAAATTTGACATGCAGGATACTGCACTGGTAAAAAATCCAGAAAAAGGCGAACAACAGCTTGCTGATTTTCTTCAGCTCTTGGCCCAGCATCCAGATTCTGCAACAAGAGATAAAGCGATCGATCTCATGCTGGACAAGGCAAAAGTCAATCGGACAAGCTTTGACTATTTCATTAAACAATATGAACATTATCTGTATGATGGCAATTCGCCGATGCGCAATGATATCGTCTACGAATCCGTATTACGCTATCTGATCAAAACGGATTTACTTTCCGATCTGGAGAAAGAAGCCTATAGGCCGACTTACAAATTGGTGCTCCGAAATAAAGAGGGAAAAACTGCCGAAGACTTTACTTATGAACTAGCAAATGGGAAAAAACAAAAATTATCGGACACGAAAGCAAACTACACGTTCTTGATCTTTTACGATCCGGATTGTTCACACTGCAAGGAAACCATACAGCAACTCCGTGATACTCCGCAATTGGTGCAACTATTTGCACAACTAAAGGTACAGGTAGTCGCTATCGACCCCTGGGGAGATCGCACGAAGTGGAAAAATTATCAATCACAGCTGTCCGACCAATGGATCAATGGTTTCGACAGCGAAAGTAAAATACTGTCTTTCAACTTATACGACCTCAAAGCTTCCCCAACGATTTACCTGTTGGATGAAAATAAAAAGGTCCTATTAAAAGACACCTATTTGCAGCAGGTCATTGCTTATTTTGTAAAAACCAATTCTTAGTTGATGGCTGAAAACACAAGCAACAACAAAACACGGGTTATTTCAAATGAAGACTATTTTGCCGAGGTGCAACGCGTCCTTCGTGAAGGCAAGGAGGTCCGCATACGCGTGAAGGGAAATAGCATGCGTCCATTTATCCAGGATGGGGATACAGTATTATTGCAGGCTTATCGTGGACAACCGCTTGCTTTAGGCAGCAATATACTAGCCAAAGACAAAGATAAATTTGTCTTTCACCGTTTTGTCGGCAAGAGAAACAACCAATATGTATTAGCGGGAGACGGAAATCTTGTACTCCGCGAATATATAGCTGTTCAAGACATTATAGCCATTGCTTATATGCATTATCCACAGGATAAAGATAAATCCATAGCTATAGACCGCCCTTGGGCAAGGTTACGTGGCTTATGCTGGTACCATATTCGGTTGTTACGTCGTATAGTCGCCAAATTGAACCACTAAGACAAAAAATCGTTAACTTCGACTTAAAACAACAAAAAGAGTATACAATCTGGTTGCTATGGTTTCGCGATAAATAAGTTTATTGGTAGGTAGCGGAAGGATCGATAAACTGCCAAGCTATCCCGATTGCTCCAGAAGAACAGATAAGAATGAATAATTACTTTTATATGTTACGCAATTATATTGCATATAAAAGTAATTTATCTAAGTTTGAAAGAATATGCTTTACTTTATACATAACAATGACATATCGCGCATCCAGCATTAAAGCATAAACAAGTTTTAATTATCTGGACGCTGCTTATGCCCATTAAAAACACATTATTAATATGAAATTAAGATCGGATTTAGTTTTGAGAACAATTGGTGCAGATCATTTGATTGTGGATCCTAGCCAGGATATGGTTGACTTATCAACAGTTTATACGCTAAATAGCTCTGCAGCATGGCTGTGGGAACAACTCAAAGGAAAAGAATTCAATAATGACACAATCGTTGACTTACTTTGTGAGAATTATGACGTAGACATCGAACAGGCAAAATCCGATGCAGAAATCCTTCTTCAAGACTTCCAAAAACAGGGATTATTGGAAAAATGAACAACAATAGCCTGAAGCAACACCTGCGCTGGGCTTGGTCGGTTAGCCAGGGATACCGAAGCAAATTGGTCCTTTATTTCATACTGGAACTGATATGTATTGGACTTTCCCTAGCTTTCGTTTTTCTGTCCAAAAAAGCGGTAGACACGGCTACATCACATGCAGATTTACCCCTGAAATGGCTGCTTATTGGCATTGTGGGCAGTATTGCGTTAAATGTTGGCATCAAGGGGTACTCGGGGCGCATGATGGAGCAGATCAAATTGATGCTCACCCTTCAATTGCAGCGAACAATGCTCGATGCCCAAATGCTCTCTGTTTGGAAATTAATTAAAAACTGGCATACGGGTGACATTCAGATCCGTATTCAGACAGACTGTGAGGAAGTCGCCAATACCATTGCCAATACATTTTTGTCTTTTATATTGACCACAATCCAGCTATTGGCGTCAGTTGGTTTTCTTTGGTATATGGACCCGATGTTGGCGTTGATGATCCTGGCTATATCCCCTCTTTTTGTCTTTTCAAAATTGTACTTCCGCAAAATGCGGAAGCTCAGTAAGGAAGTCAAGGAAGAGGAAAGCAATTTCTCAAAGGTTTTACAGGAAAACCTACGTTTTCGTCTGCTCATTCGGGCAATGGGCATCTTCCCAAAAAGAAGAGAGAAACTCTTGGCGAGCCAGCACCAATTATTTTTGTTGAAAATACGCCAGCTTAACTTCTCTACATATACACAGGGAGCCATGAAGGTCGCCATGAATGCCGGTTATTTGGTTGCTTTTATCTGGGGTATTTACCGATTGCAGTCTGGCCAGATTTCATTCGGAACAATGACTGCTTTCCTACAATTGGTCGCAAGAATACAGTCACCCATTCTCGCATTGATTGCCTATATTCCGGGCTTTGTGCGATTCCGTGTATCTGCAGATCGACTGTTGGAATTGCAGGCAGGAGAAATCGAACCACAGGTGACGCAGCAACGCCTTCATGAGACACAGGAGCTTCGGATCAACGACCTCTCCTTCCGTTATGAAGATAAATGGGTTTTACAAAATTTAAACCTTTCCTTAAAAGCTGGCGAGCCCACTGCTATCATTGGACCAAGTGGAAAAGGGAAAACGACGTTAATACGTTTGCTGCTCGCACTGCTTAAAGCAGAGAAAGGAGCAATTACACTCATCGATCGGAAAGGCGAGCAGGAATTAACGGCCAGCCATCGTATCAATCTTGCTTATATTCCCCAAGGCAATTCGCTCTTTAGCGGTACCATTCGTGAAAATTTACTTCTCCATGTTGAACAAGAGCGAACAATGGATATGCAAAAAGCATTGTGGCTCGCCTGTGCAGAATTTGTATTCGACCTACCCGACGGAATCGATACCGTCGTCGGTGAATCTGGCATAGGCCTATCGGAAGGACAGGCACAACGCGTTGCCATTGCGCGGGCACTTATGCACGACGGTGATATTTGGCTCTTCGATGAGGTGACCTCTGCACTGGACAAAACAACAGCTGACACGTTAATACAGCGACTATTAACACATGGAAAGCACAAAATCTGCTTGTTTGTAACACATGACCTACACTTGGCCGAAAAATGCCAGCAACGTATTTATCTAGATTAAGTATTGGCCGGACAAACATAGCGGATCAACAAAACGAGTATTCATACAGTAAACATTAACAAATAAAAAATAGAAGCTGAAGACAGCAATAACATAAACAGATAGGACAGGTAAAGACTAAACCTGAATATTTAAGAAATTTTTAAAAGACAAATCGGGCATAGCGAGCTCACGAAATAATTATTTAGACATGAATTTCACGACATCATCCGAATTATCCCAAACACGCTACCGCATCGCAGAACTAATACTGGAATTTAACCATCCTTCGGATTTCACTTTGGCTCAGCTTCTCCCTTCCTTTCGGGACTTCCAATGGCTAGATGCTACAGAAAAAACCGACATTAGAATCGATATCCGTTCAGAGCAAGCCCCAATATCTAACGATATGGGTGCCCTTCGCACAGACGAGTCTATTGCATGGGGAGACCGATTCCGCTTTTATGAAAAAGAGGATACTTTTATCACAACAATCCGCAACGAAGAGGGCAATGCGGTTTGGTACCTCCAAAGTGACCGAAACTTTGAACATTCTATACTCTATGTTCCCGCAAGCACGGCTGATGAACAGAGCGGTGTTATTACCTGGATGGCCATGATGATCTTCGGACAAGCAAGTCTTTTACACAATACGATCATGATCCACGCGTCAGTTGTCAACCACGAAGGCAAAGGTGTGGCATTTCTTGGCAAGAGTGGTACAGGAAAGAGTACGCATAGCCGATTGTGGTTAAAACATATTCCAAATACAGTTTTACTTAACGACGATAACCCTGCCGTTCG
The DNA here is from genome assembly GCF_033097525.1 of Sphingobacterium sp. UGAL515B_05. Lineage (NCBI taxonomy): Bacteria > Pseudomonadati > Bacteroidota > Sphingobacteriia > Sphingobacteriales > Sphingobacteriaceae > Sphingobacterium > Sphingobacterium sp. UGAL515B_05. Next base: position 1,776,336 of record NZ_CP109907.1, read on the forward strand.
CATTACAAACGAAGGGGTGTTAATTTATGGAACACCTTGGAGTGGCAAGACGCCTTGTTATAAAAATGAACAACTACCCTTACAAGGATTTGTTCGTCTGCAACAGGCTCCAATGAATGAGTTCGAATGGCAAACTGGGCTTAAAGGCTTTATCGCGGTATTGCCCAGCTGTACTTCCATACGATGGAACAAGGAATTATTCGCAAACATGAACACCATTCTGGAAAAAATCATTGCTCAGATTCCTGTTGGCTACTTAAAATGTTTGCCGGATGCTGCTGCGGCAGAACTATGTCATTCGGCTCTATTTCCGGACGAATAATACCATAAAAAACCCCCAAAGTCTCGTCAACAATTGGGGGTTTACAACTATCTTTTGATTGACATCTGAGAATTAACGCTTCTTTATCATGCCACGGTCTGGTCGTATATTAACCTCGCCTTGGTCAAGCGTGCGGTAGCCCTTTCGGCTTACTGCATTGATAGAAGCTTTGGTAGTAATACCCGGTGCAGCATCGTTCAGTGCTGTCGCTAACATCGTTTCTTTCTTGTCACCTACATCGACAAATACATAATCCGTTATATTGCTTTTGTCTGGAACCAACCCATCCCAATAGTCTGAAAAATTCGCTGAATTCTTCAAAAGAAAGGAAACAGGCCAGAAAGATACTTTGTTTTGTACAACCTGTTCGAAAAAACCTACGGGTTTACCATAAGTACGTATACCAGATGCAATAAGCTGCACTTGTAAATAAGGTTTCAACACATTAATTAACATTTCGGCTGCCGATGCTGTACGGTCACTCACCAGGAAATAGACCTTATTTAAGCTCAAATTGCTCTTGCCTTCAAACTTTGTATCCTGAAACATCCTATTGATGCTCGGCGTCGCTTTAATATAATCGTTCACCTCATAGGTTAGCATCAGCTTTCCTTTCGTAATGGCTCCCCCAATCTTATCAGCAACATAAGCAGAAGCATCCACGTAACCACCGCCATTGTAGCGCAAATCAACAATTAAACTTTTAATCTGCTGAGCCTGGAATTTATCAAAAGCTGCATCGATCTTTTGTTGATTGGCATTGTTATTCTCAATTTCTTCAAAAGACGATAAGGCAAGGTATCCAACATTATTTCCATTATAGGTATAGATAGAATCTTTATAGACGGGATCAATAGTATAGCCATTCGCGTATGCAAGATCTTTTGTTGTTGATGTTCCATCCTGATGTTTAACCTGCAATTTAAGCGTACCTGCATCTAATGCCGTATTCAACTTATTCATCATCTTGTCCCGCGCACTTGCATCATTAATCGTACAGCCAGTCGTCGTACAAGTGACAGCGATCGAGTAATCGGAATCACCGTTGACAGCTGTAATAAAATCAGAACGCTTGAAACCCGCTTTTTGCGCCGGGGACCCACCCTCTACGAAATAAATAATAGGCTGTGCAGTTTTCCCATCTTCGGTTCCCAATTGAACATAGATGCCATATCCATCGTTCGTATCCATTTTAAGCCTGCCAGAAGCAGTTGTTCCGGTATTATAACCATCTAGTCCCAGCATATAGGAAAATCGGTCGAAGACACCATTTGCGTAGGCGGCATGTGCCGGTGTCATCTTCTTCAACGCATCGAGCACCAAGTCGGCTGAACCATATTTATCCGTGAATTGAGCCGGATCGCTCGTATAATCAGGAATGGACTTGTCCCAAAGTGAATATAGTTTATAATACTTGTAGATATCATCCTTGATCAGCTGCGCTTCGGTACGCTCCACTGGTTCGGGCTCAGGCTCCGGTTTTGGGGTATCCTTTTTGCAAGAGAAGACTAATAGTCCTGTCAGTGCTATAGTGGCCAAACGTCCGGTTTGTTTTAATGGCGCTAAGTTCATAGTTGAAACATTTGTAAAACAAACATAAATAATTTAAGTCGATCTACAATAAAAAAAACACGCTGGCCTCGGGGGGAGTGCTAGCGTGTTTACTACCTATTGAAAAACATTATAATAACAATCGCAAATAAATACGGTTTTAAGAAAATAACATTTTTTAACAAATGATTTGTCAAAGAGAAGATTATTATTACATTTGCACTGTTTATAATTAATCTAAATAAATATATTTAAATACATAAACGATCATCTGATCAATCTATCATGAAAAACATAAGGTTCCATAGTATCCTCTTTCTACTCTTTATCACCTGCACGGTACAGGCACAACAATTCACAGCCTCACTAAAAGGATTTGTAAAAACTCAAACTCAACAAAGCATTGCGAGATCAACTATCCGTGTTGGGAAAATAAATTTATCGACTGATGAAAACGGATACTATGAGATCAAAAACATCAAAGAAAGAAGTATTACAATCAGCGTTTCGGCTGTAGGCTTCCAAAACTTATCAAAAACCATTGTTCTTAAAATGGGCGAGAATAGCTTAAACCTTGAGTTGACATCGGATCAAAAAGAAATTGATCAGGTCGAAGTATTTGGCCGCACCAAAGCCCAAGAGGTGAATCGACAAGCCTTTAATGTCACCGCGGTCGATGCAACAAAACTTTATAATACCACAATGGATATTTCAAGTGCCTTGGACCGTGTTGCAGGTGTACGCGTCAGAGAATCGGGTGGTGTTGGGTCTAATTTCAATTTGATGTTAAACGGCTTTAATGGTGATCAGATCCGTTATTTTATCGACGGTATTCCAATGGAGAACTTCGGGTCGGCATTTCAAATTAACAATATTCCAATCAATATCGCCGAAAGGATTGAGATTTATAAAGGTGTAGTACCTGTATGGCTCGGTTCGGATGCCTTAGGGGGGGCAGTTAATATTGTTACAGGTGACCGGATGAACAGTTATGTAGATGCAAGTTACTCATTTGGGTCCTTTAATACACACCGCACTGTGATCAATGCGGCTCATACAACAAAGAAAGGCTTATACTTCCAGTTGAATGCATTTCAAAATTATTCGGACAATAATTATAAAGTCACCGTCGACGTAGCTGACATCAATACTGGGGTTTATAAAGAAGGAGTTAAACTTAAAAGATTCCATGATACCTACCATAACGAATCGCTTATCGCGAATATCGGTGTGGTTAATAAACCTTACGCAGACAAACTCCTTTTTGGCATTGTCCTAGGGCAAAGCTATAAAGAAATACAAACAGGAGCCCGCATGGTGTCTGTCTTTGGTGGCTGGCACAATAGAGGGACCACGGTAATGCCAACATTTAAATATAAAAAGAATGACTTCCTTACCAAAGGACTTGATGTGATCGTTAATGGAAACATCAATTTGGGAAGCAACCAAAATATCGATACTGTTCATGCCCGTTTCGACTGGTATGGCAATAGAAAAAATCTCGACGGACCGGGCGGCGAACGTTCTTACTCAATGTATAAATACAAAAACAATGCTGGAGTAGCGAATGCCATTATTAATTATAAACTTTCGGAAAGACAAAGTCTATCACTGACAGACGTATTTAATACCTTCAAACGCAGCGGTCAGGATGAGGTAAACCCACAAAACGCAGCGAACGAACGCGCCCAGTTAAGTCAAAAAAATGTTCTTTCTTTTGGCTACCAATATGATATCAAAGATAGATTTAGTTTAAATGCCTTTTTGAAACATTACAATCAGCATAATGCGAGCGGCAATAACGAGTTGGAAAAGAACATTTCGAAATTAGGCTATGGGACCGCACTTTCTTATTACCTAGCCCCAACTTTACAGATCAAGGGATCTTATGAACTCACCACCAAAATGCCTACCCCAACAGAACTATTTGGTGATGTAGAAAATTACGAGGGAAATGCCAGTCTGAAACCCGAGAAAAGCAACAACATGAACTTGGGATTACTCTACGATTTCCATCTTAATCCGGACAACCGTTTCGCCTTAATAGCAAATGCTTTCTATCGTCATGCGGACAACTTTATATATCAACGGTTGAACAACAATCAGTCAAAATATGTATCGGACAATAGAGATGGCGTACAATCAATCGGAGGTGATTTAGATCTTCGCTACTCCTACAAAAGATGGTTTATGGCCGGATTAAATGCTACTTATCAATCTGTCAAGAATATGCAAAAAGTAGAGCCTGGTTACACCGGCATAAGTCCACTATACAAAAATCAGATGCCAAATATCCCTTATCTATTTGGCAATCTAGACGCGTCAGTCATTTTTCCAGAGCTTGGCGGCAAAAATAACCGTTTAAATGTTGGAGCTAACCTCCTTTATGTGCATGAGTTTTGGTTGTATTGGCCAGGCTTAGGTTCAACCGATGCAGATGCCGAGAAAAGAAAAATTCCTACACAGTTAAGTCTAGATGCCAACATCGTATACTCCATCGCAAATGGTCGATACAATATTGCTTTGGAAGGCAAAAATCTAACGGATAATCGTTTGGTCGACAATTTCAGCTTACAAAAACCAAGCCGTGGCTTCTACCTCAACTTACGTTACTTCTTTAACAAACAAAATAATTTATAAATATTTTAATCATGAAAACAAAATCTCTATTCTCCCTATTAGCAGCTGCTATTTTATTCGGATCTTGCTCCAAAAGCGAATCTTCTGGAGGCGAAAGCACTGATGGTGGCAGCAAATATATCGTTGCAGTAACTCCAATTGCAAGCACAGGCGTAGCAGACTATCTGGTTACAGCCAATAGTCTTGATGAGGGAACAGTTTCGATCCTCGGTAATGGAATCGAGCAAGACGGGACTTACCGATATTATTTGACAACTAACAACAAATTCTTCAGCTTCTTATACGGACAAGGTAATCCAGGAGCAGTAACGGCATATAATTTAACCGATGGCAAGTTAAAAAAATTGACAAATTTCCAGTCGGAAACTGTAGCAGCATTTGCAGCGGTAAAAGAAGACGTATTAATGACTAAAATGTCTAGAAATCTGGCGACACCAACACATACCTGGTACAGAGTCAACACCAATAGCCTGTCTATTGTGGGAGAAGGATCCCTGAATGCGCTGGAACTGGCCAACAATGGCGAAATTGGCTATTTCAGCTGGTTGACGCAAGTAGGCAATAAAGTATATGCCCCATTCTTTTGTATTGAGAACTCTTCGTTTACAACAAAATATCCAAACAAAGCTTGGGTTGCCGTATTCTCTTATCCCGATATGAAGCTTGAAAAAGTTTTCACAGATGAGCGTACAAGCTATATAGGTCAATACTTTACCAACGGCCTTGGTACAGTGGAAAATGGTGATATCTACGCGTTTTCAGCTGCCAATGCTAAAAAATTAATAAGTTCAACACCTTCAGTTGTAACGGAAATCTCTACAACTAATCCCTCTGCAATCTTACGTATACCTTCAGGCACGACGGAATTTGACAAAAACTATTTCTTCAATGTGGCTGAAATTTCTGGTGGTTACAACATCGTTAACTGGACCTATGTTGGCGGGAACAATTTTATCGTAAGTTCAAAGAAAAAACAATCTGATGGTACTTATAGTGCAGCGACAACAATTGCAGCTGTAAACGTCGTAGATAAAACATTTAAAATTGTATCGGGTTTACCAAAAGCAGAAGAGGTAAAATCATTTACCCAAAGAAACAACTATAGCAAGAAAGATGGCAAAACAGGCTACATTGGCGTAAACCTAACTTCTGGAGAAAGCTATGTATATAAGATCGACGCTTCGGCTGCAACAGCGACCAAAGGCTTAAAAGTTGAAGGTGGTACGATTACCGCAATCGAACACTTAGACTAGTCTTTTTTATACGGACAATCACATACCCGATATGCCAATACATAGCATATCGGGTATATGTATAAATTATTAGACCTCATTATGTACACATTTTTACTCTTGCTCGTTTTCACCGGGAGCTTTTTCTGGTACTGTTCTTCCGAAAAAGTCAATATAAAACAAGGTCCACCATCCATACTCATTCTTGTAAAAGATAAAAACCGCTCAAGGATACTGGCTATTGTCCTGCTCGGTCTCGCCTGGATATTGACCATATACTTACAAGGCATCCTTTCGGGAACGCTAGCTTTCGGTGCTTATACCATGGGATTTTTCAGCTTGATTGTACTCTTATGGCCTTACCACTACTTTCAGCGGAAACAACTGACAATTGTTTTTCTAATTGCACTTATTTTTGAAACCCTGATTTTCTAAAACATGCCAGCCAATAAAAAATACTTAAGCAGCCCACTGCAACGTGCACTCAAATTGACCGCCGGATTCTTTGGTGGTTATTTTGTGATGTTATACCTCCATCTTTGCCTAACCAAAGTATTTGATAAAACAGATATTTTGATTACAGCCTATGTTACTGGTTTTATCGCTTGGGGAATATTATTGCTTGTCGCCTTTCTTTCACGAAACGGTTGGCTGATATGGGGTATCTATTTAATCTTGATTGCTGTATTCTATAGCATCTTTATGTACCTATAACCACCTTAATCATGAATCTAAGACGTTACAACATCTATTTCAATACCCATACGATTTCAGGGATAATCATCTGCGCCATTTTGTATGTGATTTTCTTCGCTGGTTCTTTTTCATTTTTTAAAAATGAAATCAATGCCTGGCAAAAAAACGAGTCCGACAAAGGCGGAACGTACCGAAATCTTGTTTTTGATCACCTTTTGGACTCTATTGGCCAGATCAAAGAACTTAAGGGTAGGGATATTACGTTTTATATGCAACACAATGGTCATTCGAGTTATGTCAATATCGGCGCATCCCAGGATACTATAGTTGCGAACAAAGCGAAAGCAGTCGCTGCGCAAAAAGAATTGGCCGAAAAGAAACGGCTTGCGGTGACAAATAAAGGCGCAGCGGTAAAAGATGAAAAAAAGAAAAGACGTGGCCGCGGTCGAAGGGGAAATGACGATTCCATGTATTTTTCTTATGACCTGACGACGAAAAAACCTTCGGACTACAGCGATGGTTATACCATGGGTGAATTTTTGTATCGTCTCCATTTCCTTGCTCCGCTCAACCAGATCGGAATCAATATCGGGCGTCCCTTTGGTTATACGTTGGCTGGACTAGTTTCTTTTATCTTCCTATTCGCATTGATCTCCGGGCTAATGCTTCACTGGGATAAAATCAAATCCAACTTCTTTGTATTTAGGCCCGGAAACAAATGGAAAACGGTATGGACCGATATGCACACGGCACTCGGTGTGATCGGATTCCCTTACCAGTTTATGTATGCACTTACGGGGATCGTATTAATTGTGAACTCGGTACTGATTATTCCCTTTAGCAAGTACCAATACGATGGCAAAGAAGATGAGGTGTATGCTGCGCTCGGTTACAACGACAATACAAAATATACTTATTTGTATGAACCGCTCACCACAACCTTTAATATGGGCGATTTTTTGGATAGACTGGAAAAAAAATGGCCAAACAGCCATATGAACCGCATCTTTATCAAAAATTATGGCGATAAAAGCATGCATGTCGTAGCACTATACGATGCCGACATTGATAAAAACTTTGCTGGTTCGGGCAGGCTGATCTATCGCGTGGCTGACAACAAGATCCTCTTTGAAAAATCTGCCGCAGAAAATGGCTCTTATCTGGATTATATGAAGGGTTTCATTTACCGTCTGCATCTGGCAGATTTTGGAGGCTATCCCGTCAAAATTATTTATTTTGTCTTAGGTATCATGGGTTGTTTTGTCATCATTTCGGGCATCCTAATCTGGCTGGTGGCACGTGACAAAAATAATATCCCAAAGCGCAAACGTGTCTTTAACTTTTGGGCAGCCAATGTATTTATGGCCAGCTGTCTAACGATGTTTCCCGTCACCGCAGGAACTTTTATCGCCGTTAAGCTTGCGACTAAAGTAGACCAGCCCTTTATATTTCATGTCTATTTTTATAGCTGGCTAGTATTAGGTGTTTTTTATATCATCCGCCGTAACATAGGGAAAACAAACTTAGAAACACTCTTACTCGGCTCGGTATTGGCTTTAGCAGTACCTATTGTGAATGGGATAAAAACGGGTAACTGGATATGGGAAACTTATCGCTCAGGCGCGAATGACATTTTACTGGTGGACCTTCTTTGGTTGTCTTTAGGAATCATCGGCCTACTCATCTTTACAAAGATGTTACAAACGACAAAAAAGGAAAATGCGAATGGCAAAAAAGTTACTGGAGCAACTAACAAAAACCATACGAAGTCGGGCAATAGCAGCGATGGCGACAGTAAAACAGGTACAGGTAGTCCATTGCCGCCTAAGAGAGCGTTCGCCCTAAAAAACAAACCTGCGACAGAGATCTAAAATTCGTTGTTCATATTCGCAAATGGCGGGCCTAAAAGCTCGCCTTTGCTATTTTATGCGATCTCCTCTCTTTAATACCGGTATTTCTCCTTCCATTTATCCCGTAAACTTTGTCTTAATTTTTCCTCCTGCGAATTTTGCCCTGGTTCATACAATTTGACACCGCTGATTTCTTTGGGCAGAAATTCCTGAACGACAAAGTTTCCCGGATAAGCATGTGCATATTTGTATTCGGCACCATAATTTAAATCCTTCATCAGTTTGGTCGGCGCATTACGGATATGCAAGGGTACTGATAGATCGCCCGTTTGTTTCACCAAAGCCTGTGCCTTATTGATTGCTTCGTAGGAAGCGTTGCTCTTGACAGAAGTCGCCAGATAGATCACCGTTTGCGAAAGAATAATACGTGATTCGGGCCACCCGATAACATTGACCGCCTGAAAACAATTGTTGGCCAGCAACAAGGCATTCGGATTGGCATTGCCAATATCTTCAGAAGCCAAAATCAACAATCTCCGCGCAATAAAGGACGGATCCTCCCCGCCTTCGATCATCCGTGCAAGCCAATAGACTGCTGCATTTGGATCAGACCCACGGATGGACTTAATAAAGGCCGATATAATATCGTAATGCTGCTCGCCTGCTTTGTCATAAATGGCCATATTTTGCTGTACCTGTTTCAGTACAAACGCATTCGTAATGGGCTCTTTATGTAATACCGCTGCATTAACGACCAGCTCAAGTACATTCAACAATTTACGTGCATCGCCACCGGACAGCCGCAACAAGGCCTCATATTCTTCTACAACAATAGCTTGTTTTTGCAGGTATTCATCTTCATGTAATGCTTTTTGAATTAATCCAATAAGATCTTCTTCCGAAAGATGTTCCAATACATACACTTGGCAACGCGAGAGCAAGGCAGAAATCACTTCGAACGAGGGGTTTTCTGTTGTTGCACCAATCAGTGTCACCAGCCCGCGTTCAACAGCCCCTAAAAGCGAATCCTGCTGCGATTTGGAAAAACGGTGAATTTCATCAATAAATAAAATGGGCTGATCTTGGTTGAAGTTCATCAGCCGCTCGGCTTTTTCGATGACTTCACGAATATCTTTCACCCCTGCCTGAATTGCACTTAATGAAAAGAAGGGCCGGTCCAGCTCCCTTGCGATCAGCAAGGCCAAACTTGTTTTTCCGACACCTGGAGGTCCCCACAGGATCATAGATGGAATATTCTTCTGCTGGATTGCATGATAGAGTACTGCATCTGGCCCCACAATATGTTGTTGTCCCACGTAATCGCTCAATTGCCGTGGTCTAAGTCGTTCTGCTAATGGAATTCGTGTCGCCATAACACAAAGTTAAAAATTAAACGGCACAGCGACTAAATATTTTAGCTTTATTCATTCAAAGTCTTCCATGGAGAGTTCTGCAAAGCAATAAGCATCAAGCTTTCAAAAGCATAATTATGAGGGGCATCATTCGCCATTCGATATTACTTTAACATTTTTTCACACAATTTTTCGTCATATTTGCTCTATTATATATGTAAATTGCTTTTGGCAGCGCATAACCGAGCTTGCAAGTTTATCCGAAAGAGCAATAGTTTGCTCAAAATGCCATATAGCTAAGTTTATAAAAAACGTTAAATATGACGTAATCATTTATGAGAATGACAAAATACTGGATTTCTATATTTTCCACCCTGACCATATTGATGAATGTCCCCAGTCAGGTTGTGGCACAAAGCGCCGATAAGGATTATACCGGTGCGATAAAAAAATATGACCCCTCGTTTAAGGGTATTGGTCCGGAGGTTTATTTTTTACCGCCGCCCAAAACAGCCAACGAAATACTGGCGGAGAATTATGCCGACAAGAAGTCTTTCAGCAAAGAAATTGCCAGGAAACTCCTGCTCCAACGACTGCTTTTACAGCTACGGAGCACCAATAATTTGGGGCATTTTCAATATTTGATGAATCCCATGCCTACGGCGGCAGATAACTGGAATAGCGCTATAGAGGCACAAACGAAGGCTGAAAACTGGATTGCGGGTTATGCTCTTGCCAATGAAGCAGCCTTATTTTCAATTAAAAATAGCGATAGCAGCAACGCCTCAAAATTTCTATATCAGGCGCTTTCCTTGGCAAACCGGACAGATAACAGAGATGATATCGCGACCATAAATATGAACATCAGCAATTTCCAGCTGTATAGTGGAGACTTTGTACGCGCCGAAGAGAGCGCACAAAATTACCATACCTACGCGATGAAGAGCAAAAGCTATGCAGAGCAAGCCAACGCCTGGCTTTTAATTGCTATGGCACGAGCCGGCCAAGGAAATTATAAAGCTGCCGAAAATAATATTATCCGCAGTGCGATCCCTTTATTCAATAAGGCCAAAGCCTATGAAGGAAAAATCTTTGCATGGGAAATGCTTGCTGAAATTTATTTTAAGCAAAATAAATTTACCGAGGCGCAGTGGTTTTTATTACAAGCCCGCGACTTGGCCAATGCAAAAAAATTAAGTAGCGAGCTTGCTGAAATTGAATATTTACTAGCTTCCTCCAAACAAAAAGATGGTAACTATAAGGTTGCAATCAAAGAATTTGTGCAGGCGGCAGAACTAGCTTCAGATGAAAATAACAAACAACTGTCGCTCGCTATATTGGATAAACTTGGCGAGGTGTATCTTGTGCTAAAAGATTATCCGTCGGCTGATCAGACCTACAAGGCCTATACGCAGCTAAAAAATGAATTGTACAATTGAAACATTTAAAACAATCTACCCCTTCTAGTGGTCTGTTGAAAGAGCAGTCTACAAAGAGATTTTAAGCTTTTTGTCAATATTGAAGGATAAATCAAATAAATTTTTAGATTCTGCGATAATGTGCTACGAATTTCACTAAATTTAGCACGCTTATCAATAAGAGCTGAATATTTTTTAAATAAAAATGATTATTAAAACCGTCGAAAATATGTTTAGGAAACTCATATTTGCACTTTTTGTTGTATCCATTGTTTCTTGTGGCTCAAAACCACGGGTAGCGCTTCCTGATGATGGAGGGCTTAAACCGAGCACGCAACATCAGATTATTGCTAAAGAAGTCTCTGGATTATTGGAAAATGCGAGCTACAAAAAGGTCAAAATGAATGATTCGATATCGGGCATCATATACGATAATCTGATCAAAAGTTTGGATCAAGGAAAAAATTACTTACTTCAATCGGATATTGATGAATTTCAAGCGTACAGAAACAATCTTGCGCAGGATATCAAAAATGGAGATCTTTCGGCCGCATTCCATATTTTTAATGTCTATTCAAAGAGATACCTGGACAGAATGCAATATGCGCTTTCAGAAATCGACAAGAAACAGGATTATACAAAAGATGAGTATTACCAACCTAATCGTGAAAAACTGGGCTGGTTTAAAACTGCTGATGAAGCGAACGACCAATGGCGTAAACGCGTAAAATACGACCTCCTGAACTTAGAAACTGCCAGTGGAAAATCTACGGATAGTGCGAAGACCAAACAGGTGGAAACACTAAAAAAACGTTATGTTAATTTGATCTCGCAGGCGAAGAAAACCAATGCCAACGATGCTTTTCAAGTGGTCATGCAAGCATTGACCGATGCTGTTGATCCACATACCTCCTATTTTAACCCATCCTTTGCCCAGGCATTCAATGAAGGAATGGCCAATACGTTTGAAGGCATCGGAGCAAGACTTGTCGTCGACAACGAAGCTGTAAGCATCTTCGAAATTATCCCGGGTGGCCCAATATTCAAAGACAAGAGCATTCACGTCAATGATAAGATCATTGCAGTGGCTCAAGGAAAAGATGGTGAATTTGAAGACATTATTGGTTGGAGACTTGATGCTGCGGTAGCAAAAATCAAGGGGCCAAAAGGAACCATTGTTCGCCTGAAAATTATACCTGCTGGTCAGCCAATGAACTCTCATCCGCGCATTGTCTCTTTAGTACGTGAGAAAATCGTCGTTGAAGAAGAGTCTGCAAAGAAAGAGATTATGAACGTCAAAGGCGCCGATGGAAAAACCTACAAAGTAGGTATCATCAATATTCCGAAGTTCTACATGGATTTTGAAGCGTACAGAAGACGCGATCCAAACTATAAGAGCACAACGAGAGACGTTAGATTAATCTTAGATACCTTGAAACAGGAGAAAGTAGATGCTGTTGTCATCGACTTGCGATTCAATGGTGGTGGATCCTTACCTGAAGCAATTGATCTAACTGGTTTATTTATCGATAAAGGCCCAGTTGTACAAGTAAGAGACACAAAAAATAACATCGATGTCGAAGAAGATAAAAATGCCGGCGTATCCTGGGATGGCCCATTAGGTATTATGATCAACCGCTTCTCGGCTTCGGCTTCTGAAATCTTTGCCGGTGCTATCCAAGATTACGGAAGAGGTATTATCTTAGGCTCTCAAAGTTATGGCAAAGGAACCGTGCAATCGGCGATCGACATGTCACGCGTTATCAGTCCGACCAGCCGCTTACTCCTAAAAGCCTCAGGTGAAAAAGATCCAGATACCCCAGAAGGTGCTCCTCAATATGGACAGATCAATATTACATTGGGTAAATTTTATCGTGTAAACGGTAGCAGTACACAACATAAAGGGGTTACACCTGATATCGTATTCCCTTCCCAGTTCTCCGCAGAGAAATTTGGCGAGAGCTCAGAAAAATCAGCACTCCCTTGGGATCAAATCCAATCGAGCAACTTCAAAAAAGTAGCTGACCTAAGTACTGTTGACAAAAAATTAGAAGCGATGCATGAAGCACGTATTAAAAACTCATTGGAATATAAGTATCTGAAAGAGGATATTGAAGAAGCTCAAAAAGATGAGGATGTTAAAATTCCATTGGAACTCAACAAATTCAAAAAAGAAAAAGATGACAACCTCAAGAAAAATAGAGACCGCATCAACGCTTTATTGAAATTGCAGGGTAAACCAGCATGGGAGGAAGGCAAGTCCCAACCTAAAATCGATCTTGACTTTGTGAAAGATGAAAGTGCCAAAGTGATGACCGATTATATCATCAATTTTGGAACTAAAAAATAGAAGATCGCTTCTTCTCAAAAAAGGCAACCGTAATCGCGGTTGCCTTTTTTTATGATACTCATCACAATAGGATGGGTTTAACATTAAATTCACGTTTTCTTTGTAACTTATCGCTACATTCATTGTTTTAGTAATATACCGGTACTGCTTGAAGTCCGAATGATTCCCATAGCTCATACGCTAAAGATTTTGCAGGACAGGATGCACCAACCAGGTTATAGAAGTTAAACGTATAAAAAAGAACATCATGAAACGTATCCTCCTGTTAACTGACTTTTCAGAAAATGCGCTACTAGCAGCAAAACAAGTTGCCCTATGTACAGAAGCCTGGAAAACGCAAAAGGTTATTGTCTACCATACTTACAATAGTGTCACCATTGTCAATAACGAACCTATTGTTATCGTCAATGATGAAGTGAAAGAGAGCAAAGAAAAGGAACTCATAGCATGGTTTGATCAAATTAGACTATTGTTTCCACCGCAAGTAGAATTATCTCATCAGATGGAAGATGTTGATCTGCCAATGGGAGTCAATGACATGTGTAAATCCCAGCATATTGACCTTGTCGCCTTGGGTATCACCGGACAAACAGGTTTCGCAAAGATCCTGGTCGGTAGCAATGCCATTACATTGATGGATATCTGCAATAAGCCTATGCTGATCGTTTCCCATAAGGTAAATCCTGCCGTCCCCAAAAATGTGTTGGCGACAACAGATCTCAAAGAAGTCGATCGAAAGCTTGATTTATTCAATTTAGATCAGGTGTTGGAAACCTTCGACGCACAACTTTATGTATTGAATGTCGCTAAAAAAGAGGGCTCTGCAGCCGATCTAGCACAGGAACTAAAGCACCTCCATGAACGCCTGGACAAATATCATCCGATTTATGACTACATCAGCCATGATGATATTGCACTAGGTATTGAAGAATATGCCAAAGAGAAACATATTGATCTCATACTTTCATTCCATAAAAAGCAAGGCCTATTAGCGAGCCTATTCAAAACGAGCATATCTAAGAAGATAGCCTGGAATGGCGCGGCCAACTTACTGGTTATTCCGATGGATAGATCGTAGAAACTTTTATGGTTTCGCAGGAGCGCTCCATTGATGTTGGTGAACCAAAGATCTATTTGAACGAATAGGAACAGACTAAGCAGAAAAAATAGCAAAGCCGCAATCTATCCTTAATTGCGGCTTTTTTGTGGTATCGTTCTTCCTCCTGGAAATCTCTTACCGGGAAGTCTTTTATTTCTTGTCAACCGAATGTTTACCCGGTCCAATAAGGATAAGTCCTAGAAACACAAAGCAAAGCTCAATTGCATGTGATGCTCCAGAGATACCGTCTCCTTTAGAAAGATGCATTAATCCAGCAATGACCATCGTAAAAGCAAGCAATAATGCCGCAGGTCGGAAAAAGAGTCCCAGCAGTAAAAATAGCCCCCCAACAGTTTCGGTTGCGGCAGCCATAAAACCCCAAAATGTAGGCATAAAATGAATACCAATATTACCCATTGATTTTCCGACACCTGCCCAGAGCTCAGGACCGCCCTGTAACTTGGGCAGACCATGCATGATCATCATCACCCCCAGTCCGACACGTAGTATCAACAGTCCTGTATCCCGATATTTACCCAATGAATTCCAAATTGCCATAAAAAACGTTTAATTTATTAAAACTTAAATTACCGATCTCCCTAAATTAATGAAATTATTTAGATTGAGCAGATATTAACAGCTTCGGTTTTCATAAAAACTATTGCATTTATAATACTTAATGTGTAATTTAAAGGCTATAGACCCGATTATAACGCGATGAATCTCAACATATATCCTGTCTAAGAACGTGTAAAAACACCTTAGCCAAGGGTTATGGACAAACAAATAACGAAAAAGGATGAAAAATCTACTCTTGTTAACAGACTTTTCGGACAATGCCTATGCTGCTGCGCGATATGCCGCGCAATTGGCTCCGCTCTGGGGAATTGAAAAGGTTGTCTTATACCATACATACGAAGTAATCCCTACCGTGGGAACCGAACCTGTTGTCATAAGCAATTCAGAAATCTTGGAAGAAAAGCAAAAGGATCTCAATACCTGGCAGCAGGAACTGATGTTACTTTTCCCTGATGGCATTGCCTGGAAATCAGTTCTTGAGGAATACGAGCTTAGCTACGGCGTAAACCGCACCTGTGCTGAGGAGGACATTGACCTTGTCATCGTCGGGACAGCTGGTAAAAGCGGCTTAAAAAAGCTACTCCTTGGTAGCAATACCCTCAAGCTGATCGAAAATTGTCACACACCATTGCTGGTGGTCCCCGCACGGGCAGAATTTCGGGTACCCAAAAAGATGTTGATCGCCACCAATCTCAAAGAGGTAAAACTGAAATTAAACCGTCTTTTGGTTAATGCCGCAGAAGTCTTACGTAAAAGTGAGGTCTATGTGGTTCATGTGACCAAAGAAGACCCTGCAAATAAGGCGGTAAATGCCGAAATAACAGCCATGCAAGATTTACTGGCGCCTTATCATCCCATCTATAGTTATATCCTCAATGCAGACATTGCTTCTGGAATCAACCAATACATCAACGAAAATCATATCGACATGATGGTCACTTTCCATCGGGACAAGGGCTTATTAAGCAGAATATTCAATACAAGTATAGCGCAGAAGATGGCTTGGAAAAGCCATGCTGCGATGATGGTCATCCCCGTACATTCGGGTTAATCAAGATATATGGTCTGGAAAAGTTCTGTTCAGTTTCCCCTACAAATAGGTTAACTGAACAGAATTATCGGTAGTTTCCAATGTTACTCTTCGGCCAAATACAAGGGCATGATTGTCATCAATATGCCCGGCAGGGTAGCCAAAAGCCACCGGAAAATCATATTCTTTCACTTTATCCCACACAATTTCTTCAACACTTTGCCCAAAAGTAGGATCATTGTCTTTCATGGCAGAGAACCCTCCCACAATCAGACCTTTTAATTTTTTTAGTTTTCCTGCGCGTTTCAACGCCCATAACATTCTGTCTATGGAATAATAGGCTTCACCGACGTCTTCAATAAATAAAATTTTATTCTTGTAATTGACATCCGAATCCGACGCAAGTACAGACAATAAAATCGCCAAATTTCCACCGACCAATTTGCCTTCGCCTTTACCCGCGCGGTTGGGAAATAAGGTTTGCTCATAGGTAAAGTCCATATTATGACCGAACAATGCATTTCTTAAGGTTTCAAGAGAGGCTTTTGTCCCGGTTTCAAAGGATTTGGGCATCTGTCCATGTATTGTTGCAATTTTATAGTTGCGTTGAATATGACTATGCAATACGGTAATATCACTAAAGCCCACCAACCATTTGGGATTCTTTTCAAAGCTTGAAAAATCTATCTGATCGACAATACGAACACAACCGTAACCCCCGCGCGCGGCAAAAACAGCTTTAATCGACGGATCATCCAGTGCCCACTGCAGATCTGCTGCCCGCAACTTGTCATCGCCGGCAAACTGATGGAACGATGTCCCGACGGTTTTCCCGACCACAACTTCCAGTCCCCAGCTCTCCAATGTTTTTATGCCTACATCAATAGATCCACGAATAAAACTCGCAGGGCATACAATAGCGACTTTATCGCCTTCTTTCAGAAAATCAGGTATTTTGGACATATTTTTTATTGCTAATGATCAAACAAAATCGCCTCCTCACGATAGAGTCCGATGATAAATTTACTTGATATATGGTGCTTATATGTACAAATAAACGTAAATTTATCTAAGTTTTCTACCGCTATTTTGAATAATATTTCTACGATAACAAGCAATTAAACAGTAGCGCATTTTGATCAGATTGCAACAACCCGAGGAATCGGCCGGCACAAGAATTCAAGAATAAATTGTTCGATATGACACGCATTTATATTGCATATAAACAGCAATTTATCTAAGTTTGCCAAAGAAAACATGTACACACTTTAATATACTTTCAAGCATTGAGTATTCTAGATAAAAAACGTTATACCATCACATCGGCATTACCATATGCCAATGGTCCTTTACATATCGGACACCTTGCCGGAGCTTATATCCCAGGGGATATTTTTGTCCGTTATTTACGTCTGAATCAAAAAGATGTAGTTTATGTATGTGGTTCAGATGAGCATGGTGCGGCGATTACCATCCGTGCAAAAAAAGAGGGCATCACCCCGCAACAAATCATTGACAAATACAACAAACAAATCAAAGAAAGCTTTGAGGAGTTTGGTATCTCTTTCGATATATATCACCGTACATCGGAGCCCATACATCACCAGTTATCGCAGGATTTCTTCTTAAACCTTTACAACAAAGGCGAATTTGTGGAGAAATTTTCCGAGCAGTACTACGATGAGGAATACCATCAGTTTTTGGCCGACCGCTACATTACGGGAACTTGCCCAAATTGTAAGTCCGAAGGTGCCTATGGGGACCAATGTGAAAAGTGTGGTACATCACTGAGTCCCACAGACCTGATCAACCCGATTTCAACATTAAGTGGAAAGACACCAGTGTTGAAAGAGACGAAACACTGGTATCTTCCTTTGGATAAATACCAACCTTGGCTTGAAAAATGGTTGATCGAAGGAAAGAAAAATATTCTTAAATCCAACGTCTTTGGCCAATGTCAATCCTGGCTTAAATCCGGTTTGCAACCACGTTCAATGACAAGAGATTTGGACTGGGGGGTTGATGTTCCTTTGGCTGAGGCTCAAGGTAAAAAGCTATATGTCTGGCTAGATGCACCTATCGGTTATATCTCTGCAACTAAACAGTGGGCCTTAGACCATGGTAAAAACTGGGAAGATTATTGGAAAACCCATGAGAACCCCGCAGACGACTCTACACTGATCCATTTTATCGGAAAAGATAATATTGTTTTTCACTGTATTATTTTCCCGGCAATTCTTCATGCACACGGCGGCTATATTTTACCAGAAAATATTCCGGCCAACGAATTCCTGAACTTAGAGGGTGATAAACTATCTACGTCTAGAAATCATGCGGTATGGTTACATGAGTATCTGCAAGAGTTTCCTGACAAACAGGATGAATTGCGCTATGTATTAACATCCATATTACCAGAGACTTCAGATGCAGAGTTCACCTGGAAAGATTTCCAGGCCAGAATCAACAATGAGCTCGTTGCTATCTTTGGAAATTTTGTCAACCGCGTGATGGTACTTTCGCATAAATATTTTGATGGTAAGGTATTAAAAGGTTCGGCACTGACAACGGTAGACCAAGCGGTATTGGATGAATTAAAAGCATACCCGGCTTCTATTAAATCGTCTTTAGAACAATTCCGCTTCCGCGAAGCTTTGGCAGAGTTCATGAATGTTGCTCGTCTTGGCAACAAATATCTTGCGGACGAGGAGCCATGGAAAATTATTAAAACGGATGAAGAACGCGTCAAAACCATTTTAAATGTAGCGGCACAGATTGTTGCTAACCTTGCTGTTCTTGCACAGCCGTTTTTACCGAAAACAGCGATCAAATTATTTGAAATGCTCAATTTCCCACAAGGGAACTGGAATGACGCAGGTTCAGATGCTTTAATTCAAGACAACCATCAATTGGGTGAAGTACAATTGTTATTTGACAAAATAACTGACGAACAAGTCGACTTCCAATTGAATAAGCTTGCCGAAGCAAAAGCAAAAAATCTAGCTGATAATGCAAAAGTTGCTCCTGCGAAAGAAAACATCAGTTTTGACGATTTTGTTAAAATGGATATCCGCGTCGGAACGATTACAGCAGCCGAAAAAGTTGCGAAAACAAAAAAATTGTTGAAATTAACAATCGATACTGGTATTGATACACGCACAGTCGTTTCGGGCATCGCAGAGTTCTTTAGTCCGGAAGAGATCGTAGGTCGTCAGGTATCCATCCTGGTCAATCTTGAGCCTCGCGAAATAAAAGGAATTATGTCACAGGGCATGATTCTTATGGCCGAAGATGCAGATGGTCGATTGGATTTCGTTAAACCCGACACCGCAATTAAAGTAGGAAGCACAGTACGTTAATAGAAAACGTGCATTCCTTTTATAAAAAAAAGCCTGTTCATACGAACAGGCTTTTTTGGTTTATCATTGTAACCGGCTAAAAGAATATGCTCTGCATACGCTTTTTAAATTCCTTATCATCCAGATAATCATAAACGGTCTCTTTCAATTTTTTGAGGACTTCTGTTCTCGATTCTGCCACAACTTTTTTCTTTTTGGTCAGCACATTTGAAACCGGGGCGTTTGTGATCTCGACCTTTGTCGCAAACATATTTACATTCATACTAGGAATGGATACCCCCATCACCAGGCCAGGGAGACCGTGTATAAGTTCAGGACCACCGGAGACAGGTATTTGTCCCGCAAAAAAGGCAACCACATAGACCGAATCTTGGATGATTCCATTGGCTCTTCTGCAGTCATATCCCGCGATATTGCGGTATTCGTCAGTATACTTCCACTTTACTGTAGGCAAAGAATCTTTGAGCAAGAGCTGATCATCTCCGAAAGGGAGTAGTTTTAGGAATTCCTGATTTTGAAAATTAATATATGTTTTTGAATCCGGAAGAATAGAATTATATCTGGTCACATTACGGTAAGTCGCAGGATAGTCTTCCTGAACTGTCTCAAACAAGGTTTCATTATCGTAAAATTTCAGAATATGATGGGTCACAACCTCCGTAGGACCATTTTTTACGGCATTGTCGACCATCAGCTTATCCCAGGTATCCAAGTCCGGCTTGCTCAGATAATTCCGTTTTAAAAAGTTCTGTACATGAAACTTCCGTTCATAAGTCACTATTCCACTACTGGGGAAATAGGCATGCTGTGCCTGTGCTGTACTCATGCACAGCAATAATACCCAAATCATCAACTTCATAGACTTACTCATTTGGCATCTCCTTTCATTGTTGTAAAATTGTAGATTACTTTTAGCATTCCATAACGACGTAATACAGTGTTGCTTGTCTGGATAAATGACGTTCCGTTTTGATAACGATATACGCCGTTATTTTTATTTAGGATATCATTGACAAATACCTGCGCTTCCAATGATTTATCCTTCAAGAATTTCTTAGAAATATATCCATTCATATTGATAATATTAATGGACTGTAATGTCTTTGTCGCAGCTTGATAATTTTGATCTGTAGACAACGAAATTTTGAAATCTTTTGGCAAATAATAAGTGAACTGCGAATAAGAACGGAATTTAAACGTTGTACGGTTCAATTCGGGCTGCAAAAACGAGCTCATTTGCTCGACGCCAGGCATCAACGAGATGTAAAAGTCCATCTTATTTGCTTTATATCTATTAAAGCCGATTTCTGGTGTTATACTCTTCGTCTGATTTCTATTAAGCTTTGGTTCTTCATTAAACGACGATAAATAACTAAACTGGCTATTGTATTGTCCGTTGAGACCGATATTCATTTTCAAACCCCATTTCTTCTGTAGCACAAAACTGTAAGATCCGCCACCATAAATACGCCAGTTGTCCTTATCAATATTGACATAGGAAATTTGTTGCGTCCCCTCGTCTAGATTATAGCGTACATTGGTGTTAATATTCTTCTTGCCCTGATCTGCACTGGCATAAAAATAGAATCCCTGATCTTTCAACTGCTTATAGCTGTTGTAATTGATCGAATAAGAGTTGTTAAAGCCCGCTTTTAAGTTTGGATTGTCCAAATATTCGATAAGCGGCTGTGCATTTTGCTTAAGGGGTTCGATTTGAGTCAAAGAAGGTTGAATGGTACGTCCACTATAGCGGAAACCGATATTTTTACTTTTTGAGATCTTGTAATTCACAGAGAGATTTGGGTTAACCGAAGTCTGATTACGCTGCAATGTTGTATTTAGATTATTATATGTTCTCTTCACATCCTCAAAATCGACCCTGTTGCTTAGATTGACCGTTAAGGTACTAGACTTGTAATTGAGGGAAGCATTGACGCCATTTTTCAAGCTGGTAAAATCGAAATCATTTAATAGATTTTGATCCAGTACAGTGTATTTACCTGTAACAGGATCTTTATCGAAGGACTGATTAAGGGTCTCCGATTTATTGCTATTGAATGCGTAGCCAATAGCAGCAGTCAGTCGTTTTGACAAAGGCTCAGAATAAGTTACCGATGCCCCGTACATATTGTTGCCCAACTTATCATTTTTATATTGATCGATCAGTGTCGTATCGCCCGAACTTTGGAAATAGTTCTGGGAAAAATATTGCGTTTTTGACCTATTTTGATCAGTATTTGCATTGATATTAAAGGTTACAGAGCGACGGTCCTTTTTGAAACGACGGGTAAGCATTGCATTTACATTGAACTTATCCTGATCGCTATTTTGATCAGTGGTAGATAAGGTCTGTGTAATCAATGTTCTATCCAATTTACGCTGGTCTGCTTCTGAATTGGATAAATTGTCGCGGCTAGATTTGGTGAATCCCATATTAATGGTCAAATCGGACAGTGAATCTAACTTCAGATCATATCGTAAATTTGCAATATTTGCCTGTGTTTCGGTTTCAGATGCTGTCACATTATTATCGACCTGTGCGCGTTCAGGAAGGTTATTCTGCGCGTTATACGTACTTGTATTGTTGACATTGATCTGATTGCGTTTGAAGTTTGCATTGATCTTATGCTTATCATCTTTGGATTTGTCGGAATAGCTAGCCCCCATATTTATTGCTTTGGGCACGCCACCACCATAGTATTTACCATCCCATCCCCCATCAGAACCATCACCACCGGAAATCATAATGCCACCACCGTCCATCATCTGCACATTGCTACTTCCGCCCACACCATATTTTTGGCTATCTTCAAATCCTAATCCGACCATTCCATCATTGGCCAGAATACCATAAGCGGCAATTTTTTGTGAGCCTTTAAACTTATTGAGCATGACTTTTCCGCCATAATATTTATCTGTACCAGCTCCTGCGACAGCCTGGCCGAACATTCCTTTTTTCTTATCTTCCTTGAGTTTGATATCAATCGTCTGTGTACGTTCACCGTCATCCACCCCAGTGCGTACAGCAAGGTCTGATTTCTTTTCATAAACCTGTACTTTGCTGACCATATCTGAACGGATGTTCTTGGTGATCAACGTTGGATCATCGCCAAAAAACTCTTCGCCATCGAGCAGCACTTTTTTCACTTCCTTGCCTTGCGCGATGATCTTACCTGATCCATCCATCGTAATACCCGGCAAAACCTTCAATAGGTCCTCTACTTTAGCATCCTTCTCGACTTTAAAACTAGCGGCATCATATTCGACGGTATCGCCTTTAATAACCACAGGAATTTTGCCGTTCACTTGGACCTCTTCCAATAGTAGAGCTGCTTTAGATAGTTTTACAATACCAATATCTAAATCTTCGGCGGCCACATGGATATCTTTTACCAAGTCAGCATACTGCGGATAGGAAACTACCATTTTATAGCTGCCTGTGTCGAGATTGGCAATTTGGAATGTCCCGTTTTCTTTCGTTCGACCAAATTTAATCAAAATCGAATCTTTGGGACTGAGCAGCGCGATTGAAGCCTGGTGTAGTTTTGCAAGATCTTTGATATCGGCCACCGATCCCACAAGTTTATGTTGCGCATAAGACTTGGAACTCAGTACGGATAATAAAAGAAACAAAACTAGGGAATAGGTTAGTTTCATAAATTTCGTTTATATATTGTCGGAGTAAATATATAAATGTTGCTACGGAAAATTCGTAAAATAATGTTAAATAATTATGCAATTAATAAATTAACCTTACTCCGCGCAAATAAAACCTGATAATTCACTCTATACCAGTAATTTTATCTCATAAAAAAAGAGGCGTAACTTATTTGTTACGCCTCCAATCTAAATAGAAAAATATATTTTATTTCCTTTAATCTACATTCAGGTTCAATTCTTTTTCCTTATTGATTAAATGGGCAATACTCGTATCATTTAAAATCTGCAACATGGCATTTCTCACCTCAACAAAAGTATCGCGTATGCCACAGGCATGCTCCTGTGTACACTCTTCGCAGGAGCGGTAGAAGTTCAAGCTCACGCATGGCAGCAAGGCTATGGGGCCATCAATCAGGCGCATCACCTGCGATAAAAAAACATCTTCGGGAGCCTTATTGAGGCTATAACCACCTCCAGCACCTTTTTTGCTATAGAGAATTCCGGCATTTCGCATTTCAAGTAGAATTTGTTCCAGGAATTTTTTTGGAATATTCTCCTCCTGCGCAATCTTCACGATCTGCATAGGCTCATTACCGTAATTACGACCAAGCACCATCAGTGCCTTTATTGCATATTTTGTCTTTTTGGAAAGCATATTTGTTAACCCCCTGTTGAATTGCAAATTTACGTTTTTTATTCAATAGAATAAAACCTTCATGATCTCACGCTTGCAGCAACAGTCTCCTTATTGCCCCAATACCGCCGTGATCGGTTTTCCGATGCTACCATTGGGCTCTGTAATGTGCAAGAGCGAGGAAATCGTCGGTGCTATATCCACAATATGCACCTCTGTATTCGATACACCCGGTTTAATTCCCCAGCCCATAAATACCAAAGGAATATGGGAATCATAGCCAGACCAGGTACCATGTGTCGTACCAGTCGAG
The DNA here is from genome assembly GCF_033097525.1 of Sphingobacterium sp. UGAL515B_05. Lineage (NCBI taxonomy): Bacteria > Pseudomonadati > Bacteroidota > Sphingobacteriia > Sphingobacteriales > Sphingobacteriaceae > Sphingobacterium > Sphingobacterium sp. UGAL515B_05. Next base: position 1,800,418 of record NZ_CP109907.1, read on the forward strand.
CGCGGCGTACCATCGTACCATTGTGGCTCACAAACGATCTGAATAGCACCACTACGTTTAAAGTTGTAACCATTGATCATTTTTTCGCGAATAGGCGCCGGGATCATCAAACTTTCCCCTTTTTCCATATCAGCAACATAAGCGACACCTTCGGTATGGCGAAGCTCACGAATGATGGTCTCTTTTATTTTATCACGATCCAAGTTTAAAGAATCAATCAATTGATTATTTAAGTGCACCTGGTAATTCATCATGCTTTTAACAAGCTTCTCCTGTCCAAATTTTTCTTTAAGGGTTTTGTTAAGTCCTGTGATGATCTGACGGGAATAGAAATAACCACCATTTCCTTTCATATCCATAAAGAACCGAGAGTTGTAAGAAGCGCCATGATCTGCTGTCAGGAAGAACGTATAGTTACCCTTGCCCACCGTCTTATCGAGGTAGTTGAAGAAATCAGCAAGCTGTTTATCAAGCTGCAGATAGATATCTTCAATCTCCACTGCTGTCAATGAGTAACGGTGCCCCACATAGTCTGTCGCCGAAAGGCTCACACAAAGGAAGTCGGTATTTTTAGTCGGGTTATTTCCCATCTGCTCATTTTTAATTGCTTCCATAGCCAGATCCAACGTAAACTGATTTCCCATTGGTGTGGTTTTGATCAGCTCATAGCCTTCGTCTTTCATTAGCTTGGAAGTCGCACGCGGCAAAGTCGGTTTTTCTTCACCGGGGAATTTCCCTTCGTAGATGTTATCATCTGCAATACTGTTGGCAGCATAGGTGCTGATATCATACATTGGTTTCCAGTCGCCTTTCAGGTATTTTTCAGCCAATTTTTTCTTGTTGAAGTCTACCACCCATTTTGGCAGTTTATCCATGTAGAAATTAGAGGTGATCCAATCGCCTGATTTAGCTTCGAACCAATACGCTGCATCGGCAAAATGCCCCGCCGGTAGAATACCGCCACGGTCTTTGATCGCGATACCGATCACTTTGGATTTAAAGTTAGAGGCGAGCTTCAATTGGTCCGTTACGGTCGATGCAAGCAAATTACGTGGCGACTGCTGTCCTTCTTTGGCAGTGGTACCGACACCAACGACATTATCGTCCTGCGTACAGTACATATTCTTCCCTGTCTGTTCTTCAATCCAGTCATTGCCTGCAATTCCGTGTATGGAAGGAACGGATCCTGTATAGACCGAACTGTGTCCAATAGCGGTATATGTCGGAATATAATTAATCAACGTATTTTCACAGGAGAATCCTTCTTTCAAAAGTCGTTTGAAACCATCATTTCCATATCGATCTGCAAAACGATATAAATAATCCCAACGCATTTGATCCACCATCAGGCCGACAACCAATTTTGGTCTTTCCGGTTGTTGCGCCATGGACGAAAGCGCCGCTATTCCAAGGACGACACTTAAAAAAAATCTTTTAATCATAATCGTATTAAGTATTGAAATATTAGTTTTTTATTTACTGCATAGTATTCTATCATACCTTAACAACAGGAACAATAAATCGGAACTTATTGGCAGCCCAGTTGCCCTGATTCAGATTACTTCACTTTGCTAAAGTAGGGTTTAATCTTTTAAATGTGCTTTTAAAAATTGGCCTGTATAAGAATCTTTACAATGAATAAGTTCTTCCGGAAGCCCCGCAAAGACTAGCTTTCCACCTTTATTGCCGCCCTCAGGACCAATATCGATGACCCAATCTGCCGATTTGATCATATCCATATTGTGCTCGATCACCAAGATACTGTTTCCGAGGGCAATCAGTGCATCAAATGATTTCAATAACTTCTTAATATCCTGAAAGTGCAAGCCTGTCGTTGGCTCATCAAAGATAAAAAGTGTCTTCTTGCTGTTATTTCCCTTAATGAGGAAGGAGGCCAGTTTAATCCGCTGTGCTTCACCGCCAGACAATGTACTTGACGATTGCCCGAGCTTAACGTAGCCTAGTCCAACATCCTGTAAAGGCTGCAATTTTGCCAATATTTTAGGCTGGTCTGCAAAGAATACGATCGCTTCATCAACACTCAGCTCGAGTATGTCGGCCACCGACTTGTTCTTGTAGTGTACATCAAGCACAAATTGTTTAAATCGTTTGCCCCCACATGCCTCACATGGCAAAACGATATCGGCCATAAATTGCATTTCAATTTTAACTTCACCTTCGCCCTGACAGACATCACAACGTCCACCTTCAACATTAAATGAAAATGCGGCCGGCTTCAATCCAGCAGCCTTGGCAGGTGCCTGGTTGGCATATAAAGCCCTGATTTCATCCCAGGCTTTCACATAAGTCACCGGGTTGGATCGCGAAGAACGACCGATCGGGTTCTGATCCACCATTTCAACTTGTTCGACTTGGGCAATATCGCCTTCGATTGTATCGTAAACACCTGTTTGCTCGCCAGAGTAGTTTCCTATAGATTTCTGTAATGCGGGGTACAGGATACGTTTGACCAGAGAGGTCTTACCCGATCCCGAGACCCCAGTTACCACGGTAAACGTATTTAATGGAAATTGCACATCAATCCCTTTGAGGTTATTTTCATGTGCTCCTTTAATGGTCACACTATTGGACCATGGACGACGTTTTTGGGGTACCTCAATCTGGTCTTTTCCGCTAAGGTATCGGCCCGTAAGGCTTTTTGTATCTTTCAGAATCTGCTGGTATGTACCTGCGAAGACCATTTCGCCGCCATTGATCCCGGCTTCTGGCCCGATATCGATCAGGTAATCAGCCGCCTCCATCATCTCCTGCTCATGCTCGACCACTACAACCGTATTACCAACATCGCGCAGAGATTTCAGCACAGAAATGAGGCGCTGCGTATCACGTGGGTGGAGCCCAATACTTGGCTCGTCCAACACATAAATAGAGCCGACGAGCGAACTTCCTAATGAAGTTGCCAGATTGATCCGCTGTGATTCCCCTCCGGAAAGCGTATTCGATAGCCGGTTCAAGGTTAGGTAACTTAATCCAACATCGCACAAAAATTGCAATCTGTTATTAATTTCGGCAAGAAGTCTTTTGGCAATGACCAGTTCATTACCCACCAGTGGTAAAGTTTTAAAAAATTCCAAGGCTTCCTCAAGCGGCATCAAAACGATATCGGTGATAGACTTGCCCCCTACTTTCACGTAAGTGGCGTCTTTACGTAATCGGGTCCCACGGCAGTCCGGGCAATCTGTCTTCCCGCGATAGCGAGACAACATCACCCGATATTGAATTTTATAGGTCTGAGCTTCGAGCTCTTCAAAGAATTGGGTAAGACCCGCAAAATATTTATTTCCCGTCCACAGCAGCTCTTTCTGCGCCGCAGTCAGGTCCATGTAGGCACGATGTATGGGAAAATCAAATTTCAGTGAACTTTTAACAAGCACCTGTAACCACTCCCCCATTTTCTCCCCTCGCCAGGGAGCAATTGCACCATCGTAGACCGAACGGCTTTTGTCTGGAATAACAAGATCAGGGTCAATACCAATGATCTTTCCATAACCTTCACATCGGCGACAGGCACCATACGGATTATTAAAACTGAAGAAATTTGGTGTAGGTTCTTCAAATGTTATTCCATCAAGTTCAAATTTATGGGAGAAATGATGTCTTTGCCCATTTTCTTCCATATAGAGCTCTCCCTTACCCTCGAAAAAACCTGTTTGGACAGAATCAGAAAGCCGATTGACTGTATCATCGTCCTGTTCAATGCGAACCCGGTCGACGACAATAAGCACTTCCCCATCCTGGAGGTCTTTATTGGCGACGGCCTTATCATCAATAATAGCTTCGATTTTCTGCATGCTATCCCCATAGACGACACGCACAAAACCTTTCTGCAATAAAAGAGACAACTCTTCCTTGAGTTTACGCCCATGAGAAGGAATAAGTGGCGCGAGAAGTGTCACCGTTGTCCCCTCTTCTAAATTCAGCGCAAAATCCACCACTGAACTCACACTGTCTTTGGTCACCTCGCGACCAGATATAGGAGAAATTGTCTTTCCGATTCGGGCGTATAACAATTTCAGATAATCATAGATCTCGGTGGATGTTCCTACCGTCGAACGGGGGTTGGAAGTAATGACACGTTGCTCAATGGCAATTGCAGGGGCGATACCTTTGATGTAATCCACCTCCGGTTTATTCATCCGTCCCATAAATTGTCTAGCGTACGAAGAGAGACTTTCGACATAACGTCGCTGTCCTTCGGCATACAGCGTATCAAAAGCTAAGGAGGATTTTCCTGAGCCCGACATTCCAGTGATAACAACTAATTTATTTTTAGGGATATCAACGTCAATATTCTTTAAGTTATTAACTCTTGCGCCCTTTATCTGAATATATTCTTTCGGAGTGTGCTCCACCTGTTTACTCATAATAATCCTTATCTCACACAAAGTTACGTATTCTTGGCTGATTATATTCCTGCGAATTAAAAAGCAATTCGGTTTTCTATCACCTGAATTTCAAAAAAAGAGAAACTGTTCCAAAGTCGGCAAAATTTTGATGAAAGGCTTCATACACGGCAAACAGGCAAATCTAGGACCAGCTATAAAATGAAATACATCAAACAATTTAGTTTCCCAAACAATTATTTTTTAACATTTTGCGATTTACGATTAATCCTTCCAAAAACAATACAGTCCTATAGGTGTTATATCTGTTATAAGCGTGTAGCATTTTTTGCAGATAGCGCGTTTAAAAAACAAATAAAAATAAGAAAATGGGATATTCGAGTTTATAACACATACAAAACCGGAATATTTCATGGCCATTAAAATTAAATAATTACATATATGAAAAAAAATGTATTTCAAGTAATGATGCTATTGATGATCGCATTAGTATCCTCAACAACTATTAGTAAAGCGCAAATGGTTATCGACAAAATTGACTTAGGCATTTTTCCTAGCCCAGAAAAAGGGTATAAAAAAATGGTGATTGAAGTTCCCTATTCAGAAAGTGACAAAAACAAAAAAATAGAGTTTTCGGTAGGGAAATGGATGGAAGTAGACGGATGTAATACCTTTAATTTATCGGGCACTTTAGAGAAGAAGGATCTTCAAGGCTGGGGTTATGACTATTATGTATTCAAAACAAATGGCAATGTCGCCAGCGCCATGATGTCTTGCCCAGACAAAGAAAAAAGAAACCTTTTTGTTTCAGCTCAACCGGAGACTGTACGTTACAATGGCAGAATGCCGATTGTGATTTATGTACCAGAAGCTTACGATGTGCAATTCAAAATCTATACAACTGACGGTGACACCTACCGTGCAGCAGAGGTAAGAACAAAAAAATAAACTGCTAAGCTATTTGGCGCATCAAATAGCTAGGCAATAAAAAAGCCCTCGAACAATGTTCGAGGGCTTTTTTTTATATCGCGTTTCGCTATTGACTATTGAAATTTCTTCGCGTTAACTTTACGCTCGTTTTCCGTCAAATAGATTTTACGTAGACGCATTGATTGTGGTGTAACCTCAATATACTCGTCAGCTTGAATATACTCCATACATTCTTCCAATGAGAATTTGATTGCCGGTGCAATACGTGTGTTATCATCAGAACCAGAAGCACGCATATTTGTCAACTGTTTTCCTTTAGTAACGTTGATCGTTAAATCATTATCACGGATGTGCTCACCTAAAATTTGTCCTTCGTATACATCCACACCTGGATCTACGAAGAAACGACCACGGTCTTGTAATTTATCAATGGAGTACGCAGTTGTTGAACCTGTATCCAAAGAGATCAATACACCTGCCAAACGACCAGGAATTGTACCTTTCCAAGGCTCGTAACCTTTCAAACGATGCGCCATAACAGCTTCACCAGCTGTTGCTGTCAACACGTTGTTACGTAAACCGATGATACCACGAGAAGGAATAGAGAACTCAAGATGTTGCATATCTCCTCTAGCTTCCATAATCAACAACTCACCTTTACGTTGCGTAACCAACTCAATTACTTTTCCTGAGACATCAGAAGGAACATCAACAACAAGTTCTTCGATAGGTTCACATTTTTGACCATCGATTTCTTTGATGATAACTTGTGGCTGACCTACTTGCAATTCATAACCCTCACGACGCATTGTTTCGATCAATACGGACAAGTGAAGGATACCACGTCCGTATACCAACCAAGCATCTGGAGATTCTGTAGGAACTACACGTAGTGCCAAGTTTTTCTCCAACTCTTTTTGCAAACGATCGTAAATGTTACGTGATGTTACCAATTTACCTTCTTTACCGAAGAAAGGAGAGTTATTGATCGTGAACAACATGTTCATTGTTGGTTCATCAATGCTGATAACTTCCAATTGCTCAGGATTTTCGAAATCTGCGATTGTATCACCGATATCGAAACCTTCGATACCTACTACAGCACAGATATCACCTGCATGTACTTCAGATACTTTGATACGACCTAGGCCTTCAAATACCTGTAGCTCTTTAACTCTTGATTTCACAACTTTTCCGTCGCGTTTTACCAAAGAAACCGGTTGGTTTTCTTTGATTGTACCACGGGCAACACGACCGATAGCGATACGTCCTACGAAAGTTGAGTAATCCAACGATGTTACCTGCATTTGCAAAGTACCTTCAGATACTTGTGGTGCAGGGATATATTTGATGATAGCTTCCAATAAGTCAGTGAAGTCTTCAGTACGATTTTTCCAATCGGTAGACATCCAACCTTGTTTTGAAGAACCGTACAATACTGGGAAATCCAATTGCTCTTCAGTAGCGCCCAAGTTGAAGAATAAGTCAAAAACATGTTCGTAAACTTCCTCAGGACGACAGTTTTCTTTATCGACTTTATTGACAACGACAATAGGTTTGATACCTAAACCTAAAGCTTTACCTGTAACGAAACGTGTTTGAGGCATTGGGCCTTCAAAAGCATCGACCAATAGTACTACACCATCGGCCATCTTCAATACACGTTCAACCTCACCACCGAAATCGGCGTGACCTGGTGTATCGATGATGTTGATTTTAACACCTTTATATGTTACTGATACGTTCTTAGATACAATAGTGATCCCGCGTTCACGCTCTAAATCATTATTGTCTAGGATTAATTCACCAGCATTTTCATTTTCTCTGAATTGATTGGTAAAATATAAAATTTTGTCTACAAGCGTAGTTTTACCGTGGTCGACGTGAGCGATGATCGCAATGTTTCTAATGTTTTGCATTGAGCAAGAATATTTTTATAAAATTTTAGGGTGCAAAGATAAACATTTTGCACCATAAAATTTATAACTATGTGTATTTTATTTAATTACACCTAATTCTTTACCTACTTTGGTAAAGGCGGCGATTGCTTTATCCAGGTGAGCAACTTCATGTCCTGCCGAAATCTGCACACGGATACGGGCTTTTCCCTGAGGTACAACAGGATAGTAAAAACCGATCACATAAATTCCCTCGTCCAACATCTTGGCTGCGAACTCCTGCGCTAATTTCGCGTCATACAGCATCACAGGCACGATTGGATGGAAACCGGGTTTGATATCAAATCCAGCAGCGGTCATTTTTTCACGGAAGTAGATCGTATTGGATTCCAGTTTATCACGCAATGCAGTTGTCTCACTCAGCATGTCCAAGACCGCAACAGAAGCGCCTGCAATTGCGGGTGCTAGGGTATTCGAAAATAAATAAGGCCGTGAACGCTGACGTAACAAATCGATGATTTCTTTTTTACCAGAAGTAAAACCACCGGAAGCACCACCTAGCGCCTTACCCAAGGTACCTGTAATAATATCTACACGATCAATTACATTGAAAAGCTCGTGTGTACCACGTCCAGTTGCACCGATAAATCCTGTACAATGCGATTCATCGATCATCACTAACGCCTGGTATTTATCGGCTAGATCACAGATCTGGTCCAATGGAGCTACAGATCCATCCATCGAAAACGCTCCATCTGTAACAATGATTTTATGCCGAGCACCGGATGCAGCCTGCAATTGCGCTTCCAGATCAGCCATATCCGCATTTTTATAACGGAAACGTTGTGCTTTACATAAACGAACGCCATCTATGATAGAAGCATGATTTAATTCGTCGGAAATGATGGCATCTTCGGCACCAAATAATGGTTCAAACACCCCACCATTCGCGTCGAATGCTGCCGCATATAAAATAGTATCTTCTGTTCCGAGGAACGTAGATATTTTTGCTTCTAATTCTTTATGCACATCTTGGGTACCGCAGATGAAACGTACGGAAGACATTCCATAACCGTGTGTATCAATCGCTTTCTTAGCAGCTTCGATTACTTTTGGATGTGAGGAAAGTCCCAAATAATTGTTCGCACAAAAATTGACAACTTCCTGTCCTGTGCTCACTTTGATGTCTGCTCCTTGTGGAGTAACGATCACCCGCTCTTGTTTATACAATCCCGCTTCTTTGATTGCTTCCAATTCCTTTTCTAAAACTGGTTGTAATGTATTGTACATAATTCGATTTTATTTTTTTATACAATATTACAGTTTTTTCATTGGAATAAGTTGCTTTACCTTTCGAGAAAAGGGCTATTCACGGAGAATTCACCCCAAATCAATGATTTGGTAACATTAAACCGATTGCATAAAATTCCTTTTTTCAACCGATCTATTTTTCCTCTTGCTTTGATAGCGACCAACTGGGCGATAAGCCCTAGACATCTTCGCCCTGCAAGCAGGGTGCTTGCGCGGTGCCTCAATAGTAAATCCACCTGAAAAAGGTGGACTCAACGTGGACTCAAGGTGGACTCATTGTGCTTGCAGTCCGAAGTTGGTATAACCTTATCTCAACTTTGGGCTCTCGCATTTTAAATGAAAAGTGCCGGAATTTTAATAACAGATCGGAGCGAAAGCCAACGGACTCAAGCTATAGCCTAACAAAAGACTTTATCCACAAAAATTTCGTAAAGATGGCGCGATATAGCGAGATGCGCCAATAGGAACTACTCGTAACGAAGCGCATCGACCGGATCCAGTTTAGATGCTTTTGAGGCCGGGTAATAACCTGACAGCATTCCGACCAATCCACAGACGGCAAAACCAAGTATAATTGCCCCCCAAGGTATAATAAACGATGTCCCGAGCTGTAGCGCCAGAATATTACCAATCAGGATACCAATAAATATCCCTGCGATCCCCCCCATCATACAGATCACAATTGCTTCCATCAGAAATTGCTTGCGTATAACACTCGGCGTTGCACCGATTGCTTTGCGTATACCGATCTCTCGGGTACGTTCGGTAACAGAAACCAGCATAATATTCATCAATCCGATTGAGGCTCCCACAAGGGTTATAAAAGCGATCACGACTGCTCCCAAAGTAACCATAGCCATATTTTGCATCAGCATCTGGGCAACCGCATCTGATTTGGTGATTTCAAAATCATTTGACTGCCGTGATGACAGTCCGCGAATATTTCGAAATACGATTGTCGCTTCTCCGATTGCTGCCTCCAATCGCATTGGATCATTCGACGATACGGTTATTACATAAGAGGGCTCTGTACCCTGCATCACAGCCCGGGCCTTGACCAGCGGAATAAAGCAGGCTCTATCTCCACCCATACCCGCAGAAGAACCTTTACTTTTTAAGACTCCTATCACCAAATAGCGGATATTGTTAACAGTAATAAACTGTCCTATTGGATCAATAATTTCGTTGAAAAGCATTTTACTCACTTCACTACCGATGATGATCACGCCACTACCTGTTTCTACCTCTCGCGTAGAAAAATTACGACCTTCACTGACAACATACCCTGATGTCTGCAGATAATTTTCATCGGTTCCGATCAGGCCGATATTGGGGTTTGTCTTTTTGGATTGAAATTTTGCGGTTGTATTCCAGCTCACATTGGCACTAATTGATGTCAGTGCATTAAAGTGAAAATCCTGTCTGAATCTTGCAGATTGTGCGTAGGTGATATTAGCAAAGACTTTTGAGCGAGTGCCTTCATTGCCGATCCGAACATTCAACCCCCTGTTGCGGATGTTGAAGGAGTTTGATCCCATCGATGAAAAGGAATCTGTCAGTGAGTTTTTCATGGCATCGATGGAGGTCAACACCCCTATTAACGCCATCATCCCTATGGCAATGATCAGTGCTGTTAAAAATGTCCGCAGCTTATTCCCTACAATAGACTGTAGCGCAAGCTTGACATTTTCAACATAAGACATTTTTACGGCCATAGAGCTGGTATTTATAATTTGTAGGGATGAAAATACTGTAATTCCAGCACAAAACCAAAAAGGCAATTTACTTCGTAGAAATAAATTGCCTTTTTGGTGGAACTAGACCAATCCATGCAAGCGGACTATGCTAATTTTGCGGTCATTTTCCTTCTTAATTGATTCTTTTCCAGGTCTCGGTCCGTCCAAGCAAGCTCACACCGACATAGCCTCTTATGTCGAGTTTATCCCCTTTTAAGGTCATCTTACAGCTATACGTTTTGCCCGACTTCGGATCATAGATCTTTCCATCAGCATAGGTATTGCCATCTTTATCAAAATTAGTCAGGATTTCGAGTCCTTGTACATTTCTGCTTTGGAGCGCTTTATCTGGATTCTTTATATCTTTCTTGGGCTGACCGGCTTCGTTATTTGGAAATTTCAGCCAATAGAGCTTGCCAAAAAACTTATCTCCTTTTTTGTAAATTTCAACACGACCTTCACCGCTTGGGTTTTCCCACTTTCCGATGATAGGATCTGTTTGTGCAAATAATGCCACTGTGGTAAATAGCATTATAAATGACATCATAATTTTCTTCATGGGTCTATTATTTTATGAACTTAATTCTTTCCATTTTTCACGTTATTGTCTATCTGACCGTTCGTTCAAACGCCTCAGCAAGCACCTCTTGGCAACACTTCCCCGACAGCAGCAGTCGCCCTACTTAACAAGCATAATGACTGACAACCAAACGACAAGAGCAACATAACTTCTGAATAAATATACAAAATATTTACTATGCTTGCATATATTTTATTTCAAAATACTGGTCCTTCCCGATCAGACAGCCCCTAATAATTCACATTGAAGGCTGCTCCAAGCCCATTTTTCCAAAAGACTTAAATTCAAAATCTAAACAAAGTTTGGCATCGGGTTTGCACGATAGTTATTATATTATTACTTTATTTACTCTTTATAAATTAGCACATATTATGAAATTTATTATTAGTCTTTTACTTACTGGTGTGGTCGTCGCTGTTGCGTGCTGGATTGTCCCCGGCGCTCATGTTGCTGGATTCGGTTGGGCTATCGTTACAGGGCTCGTCATTGGATTTGTCAATGCGACTGTGGGATCGATTTTAAGGTTATTTACGTTCCCGTTGAATTGGCTTACCCTCGGCCTGGTTTCCTTTATTATTACCGTATTGATGGTCTTGTTGTCTGATTCGCTCCTCGGTTCGAAATTTGATGTCGATGGATTCTGGACTGCAGCGCTGTTTGCTATTGTTGTCGCCATATTGGAAATGATCATTGGCAGTACTTCAAAAGATTAGAAATACATTCATAAAATAGCAGCGGGCGTCCACATCAATACATGTGGACGCCTTTTCATTGCTCAGCGATTGTCCCCTTCCTTGCTGGCATCATCTTCCCTTGTTGACATCACCTGTCGTTTGAAAAATAGATTGTTTACTGTTCCAATTCCTTTAAAATAATCGTCTAAAATAATCGTCCTTATGGGTGATTTTCTCCTCATTTTCCTCGCTTTTCACAGCAGAATTCGCTAAATTTAATTCTTTAAAAGAACCGCTGATATATGTGTGAACACAACCACGAGCATAGCCATGACACACAGGAGCACTGTCATTCGACAAAGAATCGCCCTTGGTGGATCGCTCAAAGTAAGCTCATTATAGCTCTATTCATCCTACTTACGTTGCTCCTATTGAAATATGCTTTTAAGATCAGCCTTCCCTTTGGCATCAACTTGACCGTAAATAGCATCGCCTATCTTCTCGCCGGTATCCCCGTTATTCAAATGGCATTCCGTAAGGCAAGCCGTGGCGATATTTTCAATGAGTTCTTTTTGATGACGGTAGCGACCTTGGGTGCTTTCGCCATTGGAGAATTTGAAGAGGGCGTCGCTGTAATGGTGTTCTATCAAATCGGAGAATGGTTTCAGGATACTGCCGTCGACAATGCCAAGAAATCAATCAAATCCTTATTGGATATCCGCCCTGACACAGTAACGGTCATACGGAATGGGCAACAAGATCAGGTAAATCCAAAAACTGTCACAATTGGCGAAACTATCCTTGTAAAAGCTGGAGAAAAAGTGGCTTTGGACGGCAAACTTAAAACGGAGAAAGCGGCATTTAACACTGCTGCTTTGACTGGGGAGAGTAAACCCGATACAAAATATTCTGGTGATGCTGTTTTTGCAGGTATGATCAACTTGGAAACAGTTGTTGAAATCGAGGTATCCAGCGTATTTGAAGACAGCAAGTTGAGCAAAATTCTCGAAATGGTTCAGGACGCCACGGCACGAAAATCCAAAACACAATTGTTTATCGCCAGATTTGCTAAGATATATGTTCCTATTATTTTCGGCCTTGCGCTTTTAGTTCTTATTGTACCCCTATTTTTTGTTCATGACTATAGTTTTAAGGACTGGTTCTACCGGAGTTTAGTCTTCCTGGTGATCAGCTGCCCCTGCGCCCTGGTCGTTTCTATTCCCCTGGGTTATTTTGGTGGTATAGGCTTAGCGTCCCGAAATGGCATATTATTTAAGGGCGGGAACTTCCTCGATGCCATTACCACGGTCGATACCGTTGTTATGGATAAAACGGGCACGCTTACAGCCGGTGTCTTTGAGGTAACGGAAGTTTTTGCCGTCAATGGAGATCGAGAGGAATTACTGAACTATGCGAAAGCCATTGAGGCACATTCAACACACCCCATTGCAAAGGCGATCGCCAGTTATCATCCCGGCAGTGCCGCATTGCAAGCTGAGAAAATCCAGGAAATAGCAGGCCACGGACTTTTCGCCACTGTTAACGGAAAGCCCACACTCGCGGGCAACAGTAAATTACTGGACAAATTCGATATTGGCTATCCGGCAGATCTAAGGCAAATGGCCTACTCCATAGTATTACTTGCCATCGAAGGTCAATATGCGGGTTATATTACTGTTGCAGATCGAATTAAACCAGATGCCAGGACTGTGATCCAAGCCATGCATGCTCAAGGTTTGTATACAGTCATGTTATCTGGAGATAAAACAGCGGTGGTGGATGAAGTCGCCAAAGAACTTGGACTCGACAAAGCCTATGGCGATCTTCTTCCTGAGGATAAAGTAAGCCATGTACAGCAGCTGATTGACCAAGGACGCCGCGTTGCCTTTGCCGGCGATGGCGTAAACGATGCCCCTGTAGTTGCCTTAGCACATGTAGGTATTGCTATGGGTGGACTGGGAGCTGATGCAACCATTGAAACTGCTGATGTTGTGATCCAAAACGATGAGCCCCACAAGATCCTTTCTGCTATAAAAATCGGTAAAATAACCCGAAGCATTGTCTGGCAGAACGTCATCCTGGCGATGGGAATAAAAATCATTGTGTTGATCTTGGGCGCCGGAGGTATTGCAACACTATGGGAAGCAGTCATTGCTGATGTGGGGGTAGCTCTTCTGGCGATTTTAAATGCCATTCGGATCCAGCATAAAAAAGTCTGAATAAAGACGATTATTCAAACCCCAAAAAGCACTGCCCCCAAAAAGTGAGATACTTTCTGAGGGCAGTCCTGTTGTATAAAGGATCTCTTTTAGATCCTAGTTAGAAATTTAATCCCGCCAAGCTTTATACGCATTGATCAATCCATTGGTAGAAGAGTCATGACTCGTAACCGTATTCGCGTCACTTAATTCCGGAAGGATTTGATTGGCCAATTGTTTACCTAGCTCCACACCCCATTGATCAAAACTATAAATATTCCAGATCACACCCTGCACAAAAATCTTATGCTCATAAAATGCGATAAGTCGTCCTAAAGTACGTGGTGTCATTATTTTGAACAGGATGGAATTCGTCGGGCGATTGCCTTCAAAGACTTTATAGGCTTTAAGCGCTTCTATTTCTTGATCCGATTTGCCTGCTTTCTTGAATTCGGCAACTACTTCTTCCTCCGTTTTGCCATTCATCAAAGCCTCAGTCTGTGCAAAAAAGTTGGACAATAGCAATTGGTGGTGGTTTCCGATCGGATTAAGACTATTGGCAGGCGCAATGAAATCACAAGGAATCAATTTGGTTCCCTGGTGAATCAACTGATAGAAGGCATGCTGCCCATTCGTACCAGGTTCACCCCAGATAATCGGTCCGGTCTGATAGTCCACCTGTTGGCCATTACGGTCAACATATTTTCCATTACTCTCCATATCCCCTTGTTGGAAATATGCAGCAAAACGGTGCAGATATTGATCGTAAGGGAGAATTGCATGGCTCTCGGCCTGGAAAAAATTATTGTACCATACACCAAGCAAAGCTAATATCACGGGAATATTGGATTCGAAGGGCGTTTCCTTAAAATGAACGTCCGCATCGTAGGCACCTTTCAAAAGTTCCTCGAAATTATCAAAGCCTATTGCCAAGCTAATGGAAAGACCAATAGCAGACCACAGGGAATAACGTCCGCCTACCCAGTCCCAAAACTCAAACATATTTTGAGTATCTATGCCAAAGGCACGTACTGCCTCTGTATTCGTGCTCAATGCTGCAAAATGCTTAGCGACATCCTCCTGAAGGGCTCCACTCGCCAAAAACCAGTCTTTAGCTGTATGCGCATTGGCCATCGTTTCCTGCGTTGTGAAAGTTTTTGAAGCAATCAGAAACAAGGTTGTTTCAGGATCCACAGCTTTCAATGTTTCAGCAATGTGTGTACCGTCTACGTTGGAGACAAAATGTACATTTAAGCGCGTTTTATACGCTTTTAATGCTTCTGTTACCATCACAGGACCGAGGTCTGAACCACCGATACCGATATTCACCACATCTGTAATTTCTTTACCCGTATATCCTTTCCACTCACCAGATATAATCTTTTCCGTGAAGGCTTTCATTTGTGCCAGCACGCGTTTAACGTCGGGCATGACATCCTTTCCGTCCACATAAACGGGCTGATCGGATTGATTTCGCAAAGCGGTGTGTAACACCGGTCTGTTTTCGGTTACGTTGATGCGCTCGCCCGAGAACATCGCTGCCATCGCTTCTTCGAGGCCACATTCTTTCGCCAGCTGTACCAAGAGCGCCTTTGTTTCTGCAGTAATCCGATTTTTGGAGTAATCCAAAAGTATATCTTCAAAAGTGATCGAAAACTTCTCAAAACGTGCGGGATCTGCGGCAAAAAGTGCGCGTAGATCATTTTTTTCGCTATTGCTAGATAGACCTGAAAAAGAACCAAAATGCTGCGCTAGATTCTTATAGGCCTCAGTCTTTGTAAAATTAATTTTTGGGAACATACTGTTTTTACTGAAATTATTTGTTTTAAACATCAATAAGAGCCTTCAGTATTTCATTGTTACACATCGTGTAGCTCCTTAAATGAAGGTTTATTCCGTTGACAATACCAAAACTAAAAAAAAAAGGTCAAATTATCCCTATTGGGCAATCTATATTGGGCGCGAAGTTATTCGATAGAAGCACGAATTTGTTAATTAAAATTTCTACTTTAGCAGCTATGACAAAAGAACAAATTCAAGACTTGAGGGATCGTGTTACTTCCCTGAGGAGGCATCTTTGACATCGATGCACGCAAAGAAGAAATAGAAAGAGATCAAGCTATTACGCTTGAAGCAAGTTTTTGGGATGATTCCAAAACTGCAGAGAAAATACTCTTGGCCATAAAAAACCAAAAGGTATGGACAGACCACTTCGACGAAGTTGCAGCGGCGGTTGAAGACGCCTATGTCATGTATGAATTCTTCCAATCTGGCGACGCAAATGAAAAGGAAGTGGACGACCAATATAAACTAGCGCTAGAGAAAGTCGAAGAGCTCGAATTCAAAAACATGCTTAGCGCCGAAGAAGATCAGCTGGATGCAATTTTACAGATTACAGCTGGTGCCGGGGGGACTGAAAGTTGTGACTGGGCTGCCATGCTGATGCGTATGTATATTATGTGGGGCGAAAAAAATGGGTATAAAGTGACCGAACAAGATTCGCAGGAAGGTGATGTTGCAGGCATTAAGAGTGTAACTTTACAGATATCAGGCGATTTTGCTTATGGCTACCTTAAGGGAGAAAACGGTGTACACAGGCTCGTTCGGATTTCTCCGTTTGATTCCAATGCAAAACGCCATACCTCCTTCGCGTCTGTTTATGTCTATCCCTTGATTGATGATAATATTGAGATTGATGTGAAGGATTCCGAAATCGAGTGGGATACTTTCCGATCAGGTGGTGCAGGTGGTCAGAACGTAAATAAGGTGGAAACAGCTGTTCGATTACATCACAAACCTACTGGCATTATTATTAAAAATCAGGAATCCAGATCGCAATTACAAAACAAAGAAAATGCGATGCGCTTATTGAAATCGCAGTTATATGAGATTGAAATGCGTAAACGCCAGGAAGCTACCGCTGCTATTGAAGGAAACAAAAAGAAAATAGAATGGGGATCCCAAATTCGAAATTATGTCCTACATCCTTACAAGTTAATTAAAGATCTACGGACCAATTACGAAACATCCAATACACAAGCTGTCCTGGACGGTGATCTGAATGATTTTCTAAAAAATTATCTGATGGAATTTGGCGGATAAAGACGATTTAGAAACTCAATCATAGTGTAGACGCTCTCTTTTGGGAGCGTCTTTTTTTTTCTCCATCCCTTGCATTGTTTTATTTGGTTTCAGCCGAATTCTTCACCTGACCGATTGCCCCCTTTCCTACACAGTTTGTCACAAAAATTGTCAATTTCTCTTAACAATCAGCAGGCAAATGTTAAAAAACCTTAAAAGTCTACTGCCCATATCGTTATTATATTTTAATCGATTTTTATTACAAAATAAAATTAAAACGCTGAAAAAGAACAACTTACTTAGTATTAATTTGTATCAAGAACGTTACAATTTGAGCAATGGGGTCATTTTTGGCACAAAATAAAGGCATGTCTTTTGCGTTTATGCAATCGTAATATTTTCATTACAAATGATACCGATTGCGGTATCGATTAAATATAGAATGAACGAATGTATATCTAAAATAGAACGGTTATGAATTACATGAAAGAAAACTCGATCGTATCCAAGCAGATGACCAAACAATGGAAGCCTGCTGTATATGATGTAAATGCAGGAGAAAAGCGATCTGATCATACAGTGAGCAAAAACGAGGAAAGCAACTTTGGTCCAAAAGAATATGGTATTTTTGGAGCGACTTTTTTTATACTATTTGCGTCTGTTTTTGGCGTATACATGCTTCAGCCTGATTTTGATGCGTTACGTTTCCAACGTTTGGACAGCATCGGCGGAACATTTTTGATCGCCTTAGGTATATTTTTAGCGGCTATTGCCATCAGTTTTTTGATTTTTTTGATTGTACTTCACCGTAAATATAAGCCCATTGCTTCTGTATCGGACGATGAGTTACCTACTTGTACGATTATTGTTCCGGCATATAACGAAGGACAGTTAGTCTATGATACCTTACATAGTTTGGCTAGCAGCGATTATCCGGAGAAGAAACTTCAGATCATTGCTATTGACGACGGTAGTAAGGACAATACCTTTGCCTGGATACAACGTGCCAAAATGGAATTGGGCGATCGTGTTGAAATTTATCAGCAGCCCAAGAATATGGGTAAGAGACATGCTTTGTACCGTGGATTTAAATTAGGTACGGGAGAAATCTTTATTACGGTTGATAGTGATTCTATTGTACGGAAGGATACCATACGTAATATGGCGAGTCCTTTTGTAACAAACAAGGAATGTGGAGCAGTTGCGGGTAACGTGCGTGTTTTGAATACTAAAAAAGCGATTATACCCCGTATGTTGAATGTTAGCTTCGTATTCAGCTTTGAGTTTGTACGTTCTGCGCAAAGTATGTTGGGCACGGTCATGTGTACACCAGGAGCTTTGTCCGGCTATCGCAAAGAGGCTGTCATGAACTGTTTGGAGGATTGGATCAACCAGACTTTTATGGGGCAACCGTCTGATATCGGTGAAGATCGCGCGATGACCAATATGATCCTAAAACAAGGTTATCATGTGTTATTTCAATCCAATGCATACGTTTATACCGACACTCCTGTACGTTACAAAAATCTGTACAAGATGTTTATCCGTTGGGAACGGAGCAACGTGCGCGAAAATATCGCAATGAGTAAATTTGCGTTTAAGAATTTCCGTCAAGGACCTAAATGGGGAGCCCGTATCTTATTGCTTATGCAATGGAAAAAAGTATTATTGTCTTACCCAATGATGTTATTGATGCTATGGACAGTATTTCATTATCCATTGATGTTCTTAAGCTCAACGTTGGTCGGTATCTTAATATTTTCCAGCATTCAGGCCTATTTCTTTGCTTCGAAAAACTCCGACGCCAAAGAAGCTTTCTGGGCTTATAGTTACAGTATATTTTATGCCTTCAGTTTATTTTGGATTACACCTTATGCCATTGCAACAGCTGGACGCAGAGGTTGGTTGACAAGGGGTTAAAATGATAAGACCACGCGGCGGTTTTCATGTTACTTTCTATGATATGTAACAGGAAAACCGCCGTTTTTTTATATTAAAAATCCAATGCAATCGTTGATTAAAAAAACATTATCATATTTTTTGTTTTTAATACTAACTTAATACACACTACCTAATAACCCCAATGCCCGCTTTTTATCTGTCACTGTACCCAGTGGTTACAAGGCGACGAAAACACATTATATTCCATTGCGCGCGGATGCCAAAAATCTAGATTTCGCTTTAGTCAAAGATGCGGTTCAACAAAACGATTTTCTACGCTTTATCCAAATCACAGATACAGAAACGCCGTTGTATGGACCCTGGATTGATAATGTCAGAAACTACGCCAAGCAACAGCGTGCAAGTCTGATCATGCATACCGGAGACATCTGCTATGAACCGGGTATGCTTTTTCATGCCAAGCAGGTCAACAGTGAACTCATGGGCAGACCGACCTATTATACCGTCGGCAATCACGATCTTGTCAAAGGTGAATATGGCGAGAAGCTATTTGAGGATCTTTTTGGACCGACTTATTACTCGTTCGATGCCGGGCCGGCTCACTTTGTGTGATCTTTATTAACCATGACTACTTTGTAGGGCCTGACTTTGTCCTTAAAGGAGAAAAAGAACAGATCGATTTAAAGCCATATAACCTTAAGGCTTGGTTCTATGGACACTGGCACAACAATTTCGTCTTCAAACAAAATGGTGTCTATGTGGTTTGTTCCAATGCCCCTAACAAAGGTGGTATTGATAATTCTGCCGCACAGTTTGTTGTCGTCGATATTGACAAACAAGGTATCAAGAATATCAAGCCGATCTACACAAACTTACGTGATCACGTCCAGTTGGTACGGCCCATGGGCAATCAGTCGTTAAATGCTGACCAAACGCTGCCTATACTGGTCAACGCCTACGATAGTGAGCGACAAATACAGGGCGTAGACCTCACTGTATACGCACATGAGACCGGAAATCGCATAAGCTCGATTTCGCTGAAAGCCTCCGGAGATTGGACATGGCAAGCAAATGTTCCTTTCCAAAAACAAAATCACAAAGGACAATACGATGCGCTTATCACGATTCGCTACGAGAATGGCGAACAGACCTTAAAGAAAGAAACGTTTAGCCTCGCGCCAGCAGAACATGATAAGATCAAACTACAGTGGTCCACTTCAGTCAATGGAAATATCTGGAAAACAAGCCCTCTGGTAGTTGGCGATAAACTTTTTATAGCCACAATGGATGATGGCATAGGAACCAATCATGCAATCAAAGCCCTGGATAGACGGAGTGGAAAAGTATTGTGGTCTCTGCCAACGATAAATTCCATTAAGCATAAATTACGTTTCAGTGATGGTATATTGTTGGCCACCGATGTTGAAACCAATGTCTATGCGATAGATGCAAATACAGGTAAAATCCTGTGGACAAAGAAACCTTCGGCCCCAAGTCTCCCGACCTTTGTTTCTGGCGCTGCGCTTGACAACGGGATCTATTATACTGGATTAGGAAAACGAATGTCTGCGATTGATATCCATACAGGCAAACCGTTATGGGAAGGTGTAGAACCGTCAGGCGGAGAGGCTACTCCAGCAGAGCTATCGGTTGTCGGTCAAGTTCTTTTAGCTGGATACAACTGGAATGCACTCTGTGCTTATGATATCCATACCGGAAAACTGCTCTGGAAACGTCAGGAAGATGGTTTACGTTTTAGAAGTGGCGGGGTAACAGCTCAAAAGGATTACATCTATACGACCGGCCTCAATGGCATCTTTAAGATCGATCTAAAAACGGGAGAAATCTCACAGAAGAGCATTAAAACCGACGATTTTAAGGTGATGACTGCACCAAAGATCAGTGAAAACCTTTTGGTTATGCCAACTTCCACCAACGGAATAAAAGCCTATGATCTACAGACTCTGGAAGAGAAGTGGCATTTTCCCACTGGAGAAGCGCTAGTTTATTCTTCTGCATACAGTAGTCCTGATAACCATAAACTGGTCGGCACAGTTGAATCTGCAGTTATTGAAGTCAAAGACAAGTTAGTTTTTGGTGCTTCAGACGGCTATGTCTACGTCCTTAATAAAGCGGGTAAACTCCTATCAAAATTCAACCTGGGTTCGCCCATATTTTCAGACATCACAGTGGATGGCGATTTGATTTATGTGGCTGATTTCGCAGGAAATGTTTCGTGCTTTAAACTCTAGCATTTATACATAGAACAAAAAAGGGAGGTGCTAACTTTAAAATGAGTTAGCACCTCCCTTTTTCTTTTATTCTTAAAAAGTGTACACTCCCATTCGACTTATGATCAGCGAATCTTGGGATACCTAATCTTACCTAAAGTTAGCTACGGTTGTTCATCTTTTATAAGCGACAAAACCTGCTTGTCAGTTTCTACAACTTACAACCAACTTACGCTACCGGTCTCAACGTCATAGTTTGCACCAACAATCTTAATTTTACCCTCTTCTTCAAGTTTACGGAGCGTTGAACTTTGTCTGCGAATGTCACGGATCGCATGTTTAATGTTCTGTTGATTTAGTTTTTCAAGCAACACACTATTTTTAGAAGAACGTTCTTCCCCCTGATCGATCACCTCATTAATGATCGGGTCGAAATGATTAATCAAATGATTTAGGTTATCCATTCCCATGCCCTCGATCTGTGCCGCATCCAATCCTCCTTTTAATGCTCCACATTTGGTATGCCCTAGAACGACAACAAGTTTAGAACCGGCCACATTGCAACCAAACTCCATCGAACCTAAAATATCCTGGTTGACAAAATTTCCGGCAATCCGGATACTGAAGATGTCGCCCAATCCCTGATCAAATATAAGTTCAGCTGAAGTACGGCTATCGATGCAGCTTAGCACCACGGCAAATGGCCATTGTCCCTCACGCGTAGCGTTCACCTGTTCGAGTAGATCGCGGTTAGCTTTCAGATTATTAACAAAGCGCTGGTTTCCCTCCTTCAGGAAATCTAATGCTTTTTCAGGTGTAATCGTCGATTGTGTTTCGTACGTATGTGCCTTCATAAAATTTTATTATTTGGAATATTAAAGGTAAAATTAATACGTTACATTTTAATTACCAATAGGAGAAAATACCTGTAATTTCTTACATAGCCCCAGTGATTTCGTTCTTTGTGTAATAATCCATCCAAGCTTTAATTCTTCCAACAAACATTTTAAGATAGTTTTCTGTCAAAAATATGTTGGACCAATCAAATCTTTGTGCCTGTACGCCCAGATAAAAAATAAAAATAGAAGCGCCGGCTTTTGGTATTAAGCTGAGCTCTTTTTCAGATAAAAATCTAGTGCTCTGGTACCCCCGCAAGAAGCTTTGCATTTTTAATTCATACTGCGCTTTATCTGATTCTATGAAAAACAGTTGTTTACAGAAATATCCAACATCTAAAATTTGCCATCCATTTCCACAAAAGTCAAAGTCAAAAATCGTAATCTCCTTTTCGTCTGTAATGGCCATATTATCATACCATATATCCATATGTATAATTCCGGTTTTCGTATTATCGAAATCTGAATTTTGAAAATTTTCTCCAAACTCCCTAATGAATTCCATTTCTGGCAAGTTGTCTGAAAAGAATTGTCTTAAATACGCATAAGGTAGTTCTATAAGAGACGTCTTATGATAAGATACTCGGTTAATGTTCTTGTTTTCGGTATGGTTGTGCATATTCGCCATTAGAACACCTATTCGAAAACAAGTTTCCTTGTCCATAAATCGAATTTTCTCACCTTGAGCAAAGGAAAAAAGTACAACATATCGGATTCCTTCAGGTGCATTTATTTCTTGAATGAATGCTCCGTCTTTATCTTCAATTGGAAAAGAAACACTTAAATTTTTATTCTTCAATGACTTCAAAAGTTCAATCTCTTCAATAATTTCGATTTTTGACCTCCAATTATGACTATAAACGCGCAAAACATATTTCGTTTCGGTATTGGAAAGAAAATACGTGTGATTCATTCCTGTTCTGAATAGGGTACAATTGTATTTGTCGTCTAGGCCATATCTATCTTTCACAAAATCTCCTAATTGTTTGGCAGAAAGAGTAGAGGCTATAACCGGAAATGTTGTCATTTTTTTTTCTGGAAGTTAGTATTGGTTTTTTTAGATACTAAAAGACAAAAAAAGCTTGCAATTCATATTGCAAGCTTTTTTTAAGTTTTAATCTTTCGATCTGTAGCCCGTAGGGGAATCGAACCCTACTTGCATCAATCTATTTATCAGTATTTTACAAACCTTCTATTTCCCTACTCACCGAATAACTCACTGGTTTGATATACATTTTAGCTGCAAGTGATTATAAATAAAGATAACGCAAAAAACTAAGATATTCACCTTAAAAGATAAAAAATATAGCCTTTTGTTTCTTTCAGTAAGATATATTATTTGCTGGCTACGGAAGTTTCGCACTAATATAGATTTCTTATAGGTTTTGAACTGATTAAGATTATTGTTAGAATATATAAATCGCAGTAAGTCACATAAAAAGCCCCATAAATATGGATTTTGGTAGGAACAAAAAAACGAGAATCTTAATAAGAGTAGTTCTCATAAAATTCATTGAAGTTGAAGCACTATATTTGAATAGTATATACACAATATTATAAATGCCATATAGTTAGAAAAGTCCAATCCCAGCTTTCGAAAAAAATAGTGTACTTACTCAAGTTATAAAGCATACAGAATACCAAACTTCGGTTGCAAAGTATCTAGCTGATAATTATAATCTAAAATACTTTACTCTCTTATTACTGCCCGAAATAATTTCTGTTAAAAAAACTCGAATGCCAGAAGATGCCTTCCGTGCCTGAAAACTCTAAGAATAATACAGACGCGACACTAACATCAACGTAAAATTATTTATCTGTAACCTAGTTAATTAATTAAAGTAATGAGGTGGTATTGCAAGAAATATATTTAAACAATTTGAATTGCAAAATATATTTATTAAATTCAAATATGAATTTTGGTGTCAAGGTCTATTTATCATAATTGATATCCTTTAACCTTAATTATCAATCTATACGATTTAAAAAAGTAAGCCGTAACCTGTTTTTCCAGTTTTCACGTTCGTATCACCTGGTATTAGTATAATATCTCTATTGTTTCTTTTGTTTATCTGAAAAGAATATTAATTGAGATGAAAGTGATTTAAATCAGTTAATTATTGACTTTAATTTTCTTAAAATGATTAAATACACTTATTACTCAAACTTTTTGCTGTTAGTGTCCTCACGCCTGCAGTATTGTTTAATAATATCAAGGGGTAAAAAAGTAGAATATTTGACACTTTTCCTTTCAGGATAACAAACCCAGTTTCTTTTCGTCAACGATTATCTGTCAATTTCTTTAGATAAATAAATTCTCTAATCAACTAATTATTTATGAAAAAGACCATCAAACTTAGGTTAATGGGATTAAGGATATTTTTAAGAGCCAATTACATAATTGCAGGCTTTATTTTACTATTTTCCGGCCAGCTTTCAGCACAGCACAATAACCAATTGAATTTCGTAAATATTCCTCCTAATCCGATAGTCGCCAAATTACCGGTATTTGATAAATATGAACCGATTTTGTCTTCGGGAATGGTCAACGTTCCCATAGATATTTTTGACCTCAAGATTGGCGATTATGCTATGCCCATAAAACTTGTGTATAGCACAAAGGGTATTTCTATTGAAGATTCGCCCATACCTTATGGATATGGATGGGCGCTTAATCTCAATCCAAAAGTAACCAGACGCGTCGTTGGAAGGAAAGATGAAGGTTTTCCTTTTAAGGACACTTATAATTCTAGTAATAGTAACTGGGGAAGCCGGATTCCCGGTGGTGGTGGTGATTATGGAGACTTTTATGAACCTCTCAAAGGTATCGTTAGGCCGGAAGAAGGCCTTGCTTACTATCAAATGCAATACAGTGATTTTTACGATAGTCAGCGGGATATTTTCACGCTACAACTGCCAAATAAGAGCATTACATTTATTATTTTAAATATAAATGGAATTTTTGAGGCTAGAGCCTATGGTAATAATATCAAAATACAGATCACCACGACTTCAGGGCAATATTCCGATATTGTTGGATTTAAAGTCATCGATGAAGACGGAACTGAATATATCTTTGGAAACAATACTGGAGATACAACCAATACTTTCCTTGAGAATAATGACAATGTCAATGTTACCTGGCTATTGCGTGAAATCACCTTGATCAACAAACAGAAGATCAAATTTACCTGGGTGGAAAACAACGTCAGCTCCACGAAGCCATCAACTAATGTACCAGTAACATTAAACGATAACAAGAGTGAAGATAATGGAGACGGTACAGCAAGTTCTCCTTTTGTAGGTGATTACGGAGGCATTATAAATATTGCATCCTATGGCAATAATTATATAAAAATGTTGAAAACCATCGAGTTTAGCAATGGAGATGTGACATTCAATTATTTTACTGGTTTGGAAACGATGATCAGCTCCATTGAAATTAAGGATGCAACGAAAACTGTAATAAGCAAGGCTACGTTTACCTATGGCGCAAAGGATGGTACGATGGGGTATCTACTTTTGCAGTCGTTGAAAGTAAACACTGAAACCTATTCCTTTGTATATGATGCGAACCGCTTTGACAAATCGTCTCCAAAAATTGATTACTGGGGGTTTTACAATGGTAAAAATAATGTAAATCAGGTTCCAAAGGTTAACCTAAATACTTATACCAATTACTCCTATGTCAGTGAGAGTATTAGTCCCTATGGCATACCAATCGGTTACGCGGACAAAACCGTGGATACAGCCAAGATGAAAGCTTTTATGCTGCAACGGGTTAATTTGCCCACTGGTGGATATGTCAAATATGATTACGAGCCACATCAATTTAATTACACAGTTAGCTCTCCAGGTTTTTCAGATATCCCGTTGGTACCAAATACAGGTGGCGGACTCCGCGTAAAATCCATTAAATTCTATAATGCTAATGGCTCCCTTCAGTTCGATAAATCCTACAAATATGGAAAGAATGAAAGTGGACTAGCCAATATCAAACTCGTTCCAACCTTGGCCGATTTCATCGATGAACATTATATATTTAGTTATTATAGTAGTTATAATGGAAATATGCCTTTTATTAAGACTATAGCCAACAGAACCGTTGCTATAAAATCCCTTTCGGATCATAATGCCTATGATTTTGGCAATTCCGGATTTTGGTACGATCAGGTGACAGAGTACAGTGCAGGAGGCAAGAAAACAAGTTACTTTGAATTTAAGGATGATGATATCGGCAAGCTGGAAGCAACCAAACTCTTCAATAAAAGATTTACGACATCTGTTCATACTTTATTTCAAAATGGCCCCAAAATTAAGCGGGAAGAAATCTTTAAAGGAAATGGAGCTTCTTTTGACACTGTAAGTATCAAGGATTATCTCAACGAGGGCTATTACTATCAAGGTGACCTCCCAATAAAAAATATGCTTATTGATAGGAAAATTACTGCGATTTTTATATCTGGGACATCTGGGGGAAGAGATCCAATACATCCTTCGAATTCATCACTCTTCCCCATCGCATATGGTGGCAACTTTGGTTTTAATGTAGGTACTTATTACATCTATCCGTACATTAACAGATTGATCAAGGAAACGACTACTGATTTTACAGTTAACGGTAAAGTTATCAGCACTCAGTCTTACGAATATTCGTTAACTAAACCTAATACTGTCATAAAGACTACGAAAATTGCAAGCAAACTGAACGAGACTATTTTGACGACTTTTAAGTTTCCGTGGGATTTCTCAACCACAATAGCTCAGGCGATGGTCAGCCAGAATGTAATTTCATCGCCGTTGGAGACAGAAACAACGAAAAATACGTCAAAAGTGTTAGAGAGAAATACTTTTTCCAACACACTTTCTGTAACTAATGGTCTGCTCTTATTAAATAAAAAAGAACGTCTTATTAACAGTATACTTTCCGAACAAGTACAGGTCACAAAATTCGATTCTTATGGAAACCCGATGGAGGTAGTCGGACTTTCAGGTAAAAAAGACACATATCTCTGGGGATATAGCGGAAATTATCTCATAGCCAAGTTTGAGAATACCACTAATTCAGAACTTCAGACAGCTCTGGGAGTGAACTACCAATCTATTGTTGATAATCTCAACAAAGCAGCGGTGATGGACAATTATATCACAACTGTAGTCAGTGGTCTCCGTACTTCCCTGCCTTATAAACTCATTACTAGTTATACTTATCGTCTTTTGTATGGAGTGTCGAGTAAAACCGATCCTAGTGGTAAAACCGAATTTTATGAATACGATAATTATGGAAGACTGAGTACGATCAAGGATTATAATGGTTATATCATAAAAGCATTCTGTTATAATTATGCAGGTGAAAATGTAAATTGTCATCCAATATTAACGGTATAT
Source organism: Sphingobacterium sp. UGAL515B_05 (assembly GCF_033097525.1). Taxonomy (NCBI): domain Bacteria; kingdom Pseudomonadati; phylum Bacteroidota; class Sphingobacteriia; order Sphingobacteriales; family Sphingobacteriaceae; genus Sphingobacterium; species Sphingobacterium sp. UGAL515B_05. The sequence goes on from NZ_CP109907.1 coordinate 1,827,607, forward strand.
AAGAATGCTACATTAAGCAAATCGTTTACACGCGACTGCGGTGTTGGATACCAGGGAAGTACAGTCTCGTATAATGTGCCTGCAGGAAAATATTCATCAACAATATCGCAGCAGTATGCTGATCAAATGGCGCAAGATGATATAGATACAAACGGACAGAATTATGCTAATGCTAATGGTATTTGCAATGCGTTAGCAGTTAATTTCTATGCCTATAATTTTACAGTATATCCAGTAACTATAACTTTCAGTCCAACATTTTCTGGTGGAACTTATACACAGATTAGTGTTCCTGCCAACTCGAGCTACCAGGTACAGATCAAGGCGGGAAACTATTATCTCGACATGAACACGGCATACAATTTTAATGCGGCCTATATGATGAGCTGTGGATTCTATGCTTTTGGACCCTCCGCTTCCTTTCAAAATGTGAATATCTCAGATTCGGGCTGTTCCTCACTTGATGTTGATAATTATACACCTTAAAAGCCTGTACAATGAAAAAGATATATTTAAAAAAGTTGTTATCATGGGCAATAAACACCGGTAACAAACTTAAAGAGCGAAAGTGTTTTTCTGATCAGGTTATTGGAATAAAAGTAATTAGATACAAGGTGTTGATGCTTTTACTCTTATTGTTTTCATCGTTCCTTGCTCAGTTAGTTTATTCGCAGACACCTACTGGTACGGTCGCATATACCATGGAAATTGTACCAAGACAACCCTACAAAACTCTTGCTGCGATGGCTGGTAAACCTGTCGATTCAGTAAACCGTACAATCAGGTACTTAGATGGTCTTGGAAGGCCCTCTCAAATACTGGATTGGCGCGGAAGCCCTTCTGCGAAAGATTTTGTAACCCATATTGAGTACGATACAAAAGGAAGAGAGACTACGAAGTATCTACCCTATGCAGAGAAAACAGCTAACGACGGAAGTTTTAAAACCGCTGCAAAGGCGACTCAGCTTGCTTTTTATTTGCCAGGAGGAAGCGACACTACATTCAAGCAGACAAACAATCCATTTTCTTTGACTGTATTCGAAAATAGTATATCAAACCGGATTCAGGAACAGGGATTTCCGGGGGACGTTTGGCAGCCAGCTGCCAGCAGATCAACTAATGGACGTACAATTGTTACAGAATACGGGACAAATGTAGCCAATGAAGTGAGGGCTTGGACAATAAACGCATCTGGAGCTTCTAGCACAACTTTTTATCCAGCAGGTAAGCTTTTTAAGACTGTAACAAAAGACGAAAATTGGATAACAGATAGTGTTAAGGGCAGAACTGTGGAAGAATTTAAGGATTTTGAGGATCGAATTGTCCTCAAAAGAACCTGGGAAACTAAAACAAAGTCACAGAGTACCTATTATGTCTATAATGACTTTGGAGATCTTAAATATGTTCTTCCGCCCAATTTTACAGGGACGACTTTTCAGGATAATGTCGGTGATTTTAACGAACTCATTTACGCTTATCGTTATGATAATAGAAGGCGTCTTGCTGAGAAGAAGATTCCTGGAAGTGGATGGCAATATATGGTATACAATGAGGATAATTTAATGGTATTGATACAGGATGCAAATCAGCGAATTTTGAATCAATGGACCTTTATTAAATATGACTCTTTTGGACGTATCGCGATAACAGGCAAATTTATACAGAATTATGCGAGCCAGAAGGCTGCGCAGGATTCTGTCAATAAAGTACCTAAGTATTACGAGGAAAGGCTCGGTACAGGAGAATATACTAATAACGCTTTTCCAACTATTTCTGGGGTTACAAATGCTTATTTAACGAATTTTTATGATGATTATCTATTTACAGGAAATAATAATAGCGCTTTACAAGCTGTTGGAATCACTAAAAGCTTAAAGACGAAAGGTCTTGTAACAGCGGTTCGGAAAACAAGGGATGATGGAACTGCGCCGATGTTAGCAATATATTACTACGATGATTATGGTCGTATAATACAAAAGGCGACACAGAGTCATATAGGGGGTACAGATCTCGAAACGATTACTTACAATTTCATAGGGAATATCTTAATTAATAAAAGAGAGCACCGCACTACACCGACTGGAACGCCAACGACTATCCTGACAACAAATATTTATGACCATAGAGGTCGGCCTCTTATCGTGAAGAAAAAGATTGGTACGCAGGCAGAAATTATTCAAAGTAAATCAATATACAATGAACTTGGGCAATTATTGAGCAAAGGATTTCACAGTGAAGACAATGGAACAACATTTCTATCTACTACTAAATATAAATACACCGAGCGGGGATGGTTAAAAGGAATGTATTCCAATGAATTCAGTGAAACTCTTTTTTATGTAGATGGTGGCACAGTACAATATAATGGTAATATAGCTCAGCAACGTTACAAAAATGGTACACCTGCAGCTGGCATCATGGATTATCAATATGATGGATTGAACCGCTTGAAAAGTGGTTCAGGTACCGGAGCTATGTTAATAACTGAAAATTTAAAATATGATGACGTTGGGAATCTAACTAGTCTAAAAAGAGAGTCGGGAAGTGAAATAATTTATAAATATTTAAGTTCTGGAAAGAGTAATAAAATAGACAGCTTAAAAGGAGGCATTATCGCTAAATATAGCTATGATGCCAATGGCAATACATTGAAGGACAGAACTGGTCTCGATTTCACTTATAATTATCTAAATTTGACAAAAACAGCAAGTAAAACCGGAACCAATGTAACCTATCTATATGATGCCACAGGGATTAAACTTCGTAAAAATACTACTGTAAACTCGATTTCTTCCGAACGAAATTATGTTGACGGCATCGAATACAATATGAATGGAACTGGTTTAGGCTCGATTGAACGAATTTCGACGGAAGAAGGCTTTCTCTTAAATAGTTCAGGAACATTTAGCTATCATTATTACTTAAAAGATCATCTCGGCAATGTCAGAGTTGTGCTAAAAAAAGATGTCAGTCCAACTATTCCGGTAATTGTTCAAAGACAGAATTATTATCCTTTCGGTAAGACAAAATCAATTTTGGTTGGGACGAATAATAATTATCTTTACAATGGCAAGGAAATGCAGCAAGATGTTGGGAGCCAATTGGATTATGGAGCCCGTTTCTATGACGCGGAGATAGGTAGATGGAATGTAATTGACCCTTTGGCGGAGAAATATAGGAGATGGTCACCATATAATTATGCGATAGACAATCCAATAGTATATGTTGACCCAGACGGAAAAGATATTATTAATATTGCTGGAGGAGTTCAATTTACCCTAAATGACGCTCAAATAGCTCTTACTGCAATGCAACAGCAATCTAGTTCCAACGGCTCTTTAGATTTGAACAAAATTCATTTCGTTTACGAAAAACTAACTCCAAATATTTACAATCATACCTTAAGTTCTTTTAGAAAGGGAAAGCCAACTGTTTTGCATTATGACTCTGATAAATCACGACGAAATGACAGAAGAAAAGCGGCACTCAAAGGAAAAGATTATATGAGAGAGCCAGGCAAATCTTTAGATGAATATCCTTACGCTTCTACTTTCGAGGGCGGAGAAGGTGCTGAGGTTGCAGCTGTCCCTATCAGAGAGCAAAGTATACAAGGAGGGCAGCTTGGAGGATTTGGAGGTTTATATTCTAAATTGAAGCAAGGAGACGCCTTTACGGTAATTCCCATACCGAAAGATAGGGAACCTGAAGATGTAACAGTGCCCGCAACTCAACCTGTTTCTACCGCGCTTAAAGTTGGAACTGGCGTGGCAGCAGGTATAATATTATGGGAAGTGGTAAAATGGGGCGGGGCAATATTATTAGTACCGGAAACAGGAGGAGCATCTATTCCTGCTGCGATGGCATTACCATAATTTATATGATAAATATTCAGATGAAAGGTTTAATTTGGTTTGCAATCCTAAGTATGGTTGCTAATATTAGTTCTAGTAATATTAATACAAGCGCAATGAGAATTTATAGCTTTAAATTTAATACAGATTATCATCAGTTTTACATTGAAGATGGCAACGATGAGAATAAAGGAAGTGCTTCATCAGAGGAGTTTTGGGATGAAAAAGCTTTTAATGAGAGACTTGCAATAACAAATAAAGTTATCGGTGTAGGTGTAGAAAGTTTTGGCAACGATATCAAAGGTGATATAACACTATTAGAAGGACCTAGTAACAATATAGATTACGACAAATATGATCATATAGTAGAGGGAGGAATTGATATTCAATCCGGTGAGCTCCAGTTATTAGACTGTCCATATCACAAAATACAACTATCCATAAAGGTAATTCCGGGAAAATATAGAGTCCGAGTTTACTCTTCTAATTTGGGGAGTGTAAAGGATCCAGATATTGCTAATGAGACAGATAATGATTATTACCATATCGAAATTTGGAAAAATGAAGAAATGGAACGAAAAGTTTTAAAACAATACACGAGGAGAGATTTCGGCGATATTGACCGCCTGAGTTCGGAATAAGGTGACCAGTAGTCAACGTTTGTAAACCCATTCTGTACTACCAATAATAGGACGATACAATTACGACAAAGTTGTAAACCTATAATCGAACGATACAATAGAGCAAGCAGAAGGCGTGTGGTCGACCGGTTCCATGTTCAAAAGTTAGCTTACGATGCAGTGCAGGAACTTCGTATTAAGTATCGTTGGGAAGTATTGGATGCGGAAAGCAAGAAGATAATGGAATCGCGAAAGAGAGGAATCCCATATGAACCCGAGTTGTTGCCTAATGGAGACACGCTCAAACAGCTACTGGCTAGATCCAGACACCTCTTGTTCAAGCACCCAAGCCGATGGTCCGAAAACCAGAAACACCGAGCTGAATTGTTGTTCATGCGGTTTCCCAGGCTAAAGCTCGCTTATGACCTTGGAATTGCCCTGGGTGACATATTCAATAAATGCCAGGACAAAAAGATAGCATTTACCAAACTAGGACTGTGGCATAATCAGGTTGAAAATGCGGGCATCGCTTCATTTGAGAGCGTAGCAAGATCCATTCCAGCGCATCATCAATACATTCTACACTACTTCGACAATAGAAGCACCAATGCTTCAGCAGAATCTTTCAATGCAAAGCTCAAAGCGTTCAGGGGTGTCTTTCGCGGTGTAAGGGACACCACATTCTTCCTATATAGAGTAATGAAATTGTATGCTTAAAAACTTCTCCTCCCCCAAACTTTCGGTATGATCCACTTTTTTCTTTGGATTTATTATAGGTTTTGTAGATACTGAAAAACAAAAAAGCCTGCAAATGTTTAATTTGCAGGCTTTTGTACGTTTTGACTTTTAGATCTGTAGCCCGTAGGGGAATCGAACCCCTGTTTCAAGAATGAAAATCTTGCGTCCTAACCCCTAGACGAACGGGCCGTTTTCTGTTTCGGTGTGCAAATATAGAAATATTTATAAATGTGTCAAAATTTTTATCTTTTTTTTATTCATATTTTTTAAAATAGATCATAAAACCCTCTAGAATAGCTATATTTAGAGTCATTGAAAAAGTAACCAACATGACTAATTTTAAAAAAATCAAAAACCCGCTACTCTATGCCGGACTGGGCTTGGCTTTATTAAGCCAGGAAGCCTATGCTCAAAAGTCGAGTGCAATCGCGGATCAACTGCAACTTACCTGGAAGGTTAAAGACGGACAGAATATCCGTAAAAATCCGGTATCCACCCTAATTTTAAAAAACAAGGGGAAAAGTGCTGTTCAACTCAACGACTGGAGCCTCTGGTTTAATTTTATCCGATCTATTGATCCCGATAAGGTCGACAAACGTTTTGCGATAGACCACCGAAACGGAGATCTCTTTCAGGTTAGCTTTAAGAAAAATAACTTTTTATTAAATGCGCAAGATACAGTCCACATCGATTTTATCACGACTGGACTGGTCAATTATACGGATGGGCCAATTGGTCTATACCTAAAAAATAATAAGACTGGGCTTGCAACAAATATTTCGGATTATTCTGCGGTTAAAATTGCTCCCCAGTCGGACGCTGAAAAAATCGATTACTTTGCTTATAAATACGATCAAAACAAGCTGGTAGAGGGTGCAGTAGCACAGCATATCATCCCTTTACCAAGCAATATCAGCATCAATAATAACGAGAAATTCAACCTATCGACAGGTACAAAACTGTTTGTTGACCATGAATTTGCTAGCGAAGGAGGCTTTCTGACAGATTTCCTGACCAGCTATTCAGGCGTTAAGCTAGCAGCTTCATCCAGTCCACAAGGCGGCATTGAAATTGTCAAAACAAACAACTTAAAGCCCGAATCCTATCACTTGACGATTGGTGCTAAAGGTATACAAATAGAGGCTTCTGATAAAGCGGGTGCATTTTATGCCATACAGTCGTTAAAATCGTTGATCAATCACAGCCAATGGAATAAAGCCACAAAATCGATCACATTACCATTCGGTAACATTGAAGATAGCCCGCGCTATGGTTACCGTGGATTTATGCTGGATGCTGCCCGTAATTTCCATAGCAAAGCCGAGGTTTTAAGAATATTGGATCTCATGGCTTCCTACAAATTGAACAAGTTCCATTTCCACTTCATTGACGACGAAGGTTGGCGACTGGAAATCCCATCTTTACCCGAATTAACGGCTATCGGAGCCAACCGTTCCGCTAATTTTGAAGATGGAAAGGCAATACAGTCTGCTTATGGATCTGGCGCTACCGCTAAGCCGCATCAATTCTACAGTGTTGCTGACTATATCGAAATTTTAAAATATGCTCAGGCAAGACATATAGACGTCATACCAGAGGTAGAAACTCCTGGTCATGCCCGCGCAGCGATCAAAGCAATGCGCGCGCGTTTTGCACATTACTCAAAACTTGGCGATAAACAGAAGGCGGAGGAATTCCTGCTGGACGATGCAGAGGACAAATCCGTTTACAATTCTGCACAAAACTGGAATGACAATGTCATGAACCCTGCCCTACCTTCAACCTATCACTTCCTGAGCAAGGTGATCGATGAAATCAAAGCGATGCATGATCAAGCTGGAGTTCCGTTGAAAATTATCGATTTGGGAGGCGACGAGACGCCAAGTGGTGTTTGGGAAAAATCGCCAAAGGTATTAGCCTTTATGAAGGAAAATAATATCGCTAATGTACTCGATGTATGGCCACTGTATATTACCAAAATTAATACCCTTGTTCAAGAAAAAGGGTTGACGATGTCTGGATGGGAAGAAATGGGTATGCGCAATAAAGGAAAAGGCATGGTTGTCAATGCCGATCTAGGAAAATCCGGCATCCATTTGAATGTATGGAACAATCTCCCGGGCCAAGGACAGGAAGACCTCGCTTATCGATTGGCAAATGCAGGATATAAAGTTGTTTACACGAGCGCTGCAAACAACTACCTGGATATGTCTTGGGACCGTGATTTTGCTGATCCAGGACACAGTTGGGTCGGTACGGTTAATCTGAATAGAACATATTCATTTTCTCCTGAAAATTTCTTCATCAATCTGCGCAAGGATGACACCGGAAAAGATCTTAGACCAGAGGCATACACCAATAAAGAACAGCTTACAGCGGAAGGGAAGAAAAACCTCCTCGGTATCAAAGGTGCCTTATGGGCAGAAAAGGTATCTACTGACCAACGTCTTGAAGAAATGATATTTCCACGTTTAATAGCGATTGCTGATCGCGCGTGGGCACCCGAACAACCCTGGGAAAAAGGGAATTCTTTTGACGAGGCTACTTATCGTAAATCGTATACCTCCTTTATCAAAAAATTAGGTGAGGATGAATTGAGAAAACTGGATAGGATAAATGGAGGCTATACCTATCGACTTCCTAAAATTGGAATCAAGAAAGAGGGTAGCCAACTCCTTATCAATACCGATTATCCCGGTTTCAAAGTCTATTACAGCGACAACGGCACTACGCCAACATTGAAATCCAAAATAGTGAACGGTCCGATACCATTCCAGACTGGAAAGAAATACTTATTTAAAGTATTTGATGCAAAAGGACGATCAGGTGATGTAATCAGCTATTAATTCATTGGGACGCAAAATGATAAACGCTATTATCGTTGACAATAAAAAAAAGCTGCCTAAAATAACATCAGTCACTTCAAAAATCGACTGTTTGAACCGGCACTTAAGCTGATAAAGGCAAAATAGAATAAAAAAAGGGCTGTCCAAAGAAGTTGGACAGCCCTTCTGTTTTATATAGATATTGTATTCTTAAAACTTATAACTCAATGCAACAGCAGCATTTCTTGGATCGATCTGATTAATAAAACCACCTCGGAAGTATGAATTCAATCCAATCTCATTGGTGATATTATTCACAAAGACTTTCGCATCAAATTTGCGCCATTTGTATCCCACCTGTGCATTTAATGTGGTATAAGCTGGCATATTGAAAGGTTCTGTACCATAATATTCGCCATGTCCATTTGGCGTTAAGCTATATTCATTGACAGGTCGGTCTCCAACATAATAAACGCCCGCACTTAAACTCAGGTTCCGAAGAGCTCCTTGATCAAATACATATTGTATCCATGCATTTGCCGTATGTTTTGGCGCATTCATCGGTGCCGATCCATCCATATAAGATGGTGAATTTTTATATCGTGCATCTAAATAAGCATAGCCCAACATCACAGTCAAATTTTCCAATACGCGACCGTTCAACTCAGCCTCAATACCATCGCGTACCAAATCCCCAGCCTTAAAGTATAATCCTGTAGGATCATTGGTTCCGGCCTTATACTCCGCATTGGTCAAGTTAGAGGTATAAATATGGAAATAGGTTAAATTGAAACGTAACCGATTATTCAGCCAATCGGATTTAATTCCCCCCTCAAATTGTTCGGTTTTAGAAGCACCTGCTGCTGTACCATCGGTTAATGGATTCGCAGCATTCCTTAAATTCGTTGAGTTTGTATAAGACCCAAATACATTAAAATTCTCAAATGGCGTAACTATCACCCCCGCCATTGGATTCCATGCAGACTCCCTTTTATTACCGTTTGATGTGAAATCTTTTGTTGTAATTTCGGAATAACGTAAACCTAATACAGCCTTAATGTATTTATTAAATTCAATAACATCCTGCCCCATAAATCCGATAGAAGAATAATAACTTCGTACGGGAGTTCCTGCCGTATAAGCAATTTGCTTTCCTTTTCGCTGGTTACCCAATGAATCGACATAGACAACCTCGGATAGGTCATTTACCCAATCGCCGTGAATATCAATAATATCAATTACAGAACTATTTTGATCGGCTTTTTTCAAAAGAACATTTTTCTCCAGCGGACTTAATTTTCCTGTGAAAGAAGTTGTTGTCGCATCAGCAATACGATAGTCCACCCCGGCTTGAACCAAATGTTTTACTTTGCCCGTATAAAGATCTTTTCCGATCAAGTCAAATTGAAAAGTTTTATTCTTGTCATCGCGCAGGTTTTTGCTCATTGAGCGCGAGAATGTATTATATTGTTTTGCATCGTCTTTAATCAATGAGGAAGAAGATGATTGGTTATCAACCTGGTAAGATGATGTTGCAATAGAAGCTCTGATGCTCCAGCGATCGGTCAATTCATGATTGATCTGAGCCATAAAGCTCTTCATCTCTGTATTATTATTATCGGAATTGAAGCCCAAAAACTTATTGTTCGGGATAACATATAACGCATTCACGCCTTGCGAAGGATTTAAATTGACTGCGGAATTAACCGGCGTGCGATTATCGTTAAAATAATCACCCTCCAAAGTAATTGTCGTCTTATCCGTTGGTTTCCAAGCTAAGGATGGATTTAGATAAACACGGTTGGAAGATACACTTTTGCGGTAGCTATCGCTACGTTCATAAGCGCCATCCATTCGAAAAGCAACGGTCTCTTTCTTATCTAGTACCGTTTGGAAATCAAAGGTTGGGCGGAATTGCCCCCAGCTTCCTGCACGGACACCAACCTCTCCAGAATTCGTGAAATTAGGGGTTTTAGTGACCACATTAATTACCCCACCAGCATTACCAATATCCGTAATAACGCCCTGTGTAACCGCAGCAGACCCTTTAATCATTTGAATAGACTCCACACCTTGCATATCCACGACTCCAGATGCAGTCTGAAATTGAGAGTCCATCCGCACACCGTTCTTCAATACAGGTACCCCTCTGAAACCACGTGTTGACAAAGATTCTTTAACACCCCCATAAGAACCAAACAAGGTTACCCCCGGAATATTTCTTACAGCATCCGTCAACGTCAGAATACCCTGATCTTGAATGACCTTATTGGAGATGACAGAAATACTCTGAATTTGATCCGAAGGTTTCAATGGCATACGTGTAATCATTTCCAAGCCTTTTGGCTTTTTGTTGCGTTCACCAAACACTTCTACCTCATCAATTGCCTGCTCATTGCTCACTAGGGTGATTGGATCAATAATCACTTCAGGGCTCTTCGTGCTAAAAACATAATCAATAACGGTGGTTTGGTAGCCCATATAAGTGAATTTAATCACCGTATTTTGGTCGATGCCATGTAGTCTAAAATGACCTCTATGGTCTGTACGGACCTTTTTATCTCCGATTGAAACGGTTACTGAACTTAAGGGATTATTTTGTATATCGACGACTTTACCTTTGACGATTCCCGAGGTTTGACCATATACTGCACCTCCGATTAAAAATGTAGAAGCAAGAGCTAGTAAGTGTTTGTCCATGTTAATAATTTTGGGTAATTATTTTTAATTATTCTAAATAACACCGCAAAGGTATAAAAAATAACTTATTTAGAATGATTAAAAATAAAAAAGTCCCGAACCACCTCAGGTTCAGGACTTTTTTATGTCGTCAGACAGTTATTTTATAGTCAGACAATTATTCTAGTCAAATTTCCATCTTACGAACGCTTCAATAGCTTCATAATTTGCAAGACCTAATTGGTCATATAAAGCTGCGGTTTCGCTTGTACGGTCTTCAGCACGTACCCAGAATTCACGTGGATCATCTCCAGGGAATACAGGTAAATCTTTTTGAGATTGGTGTTTGAAGATGGCTAAACGTTTGCGATAAACTTCTTGTGGAGATAACGGAACGGCCATTTGGATCTCGTGGATCGGGTATTCATGCCATGCTCCTCTGTATAACCATAACCAACAATCTTTGGTCCACTCATCTGTCTTGCTCAATCTGCTCAATGCTTCAAACAAGATATCGAAACATACTTTATGCGTACCGTGTGGGTCAGCAAAGTCACCTGCAGCAAATACCTGGTGTGGTTTTACCTGACGCAACAATTCCATTGTTTGTTGAATATCATCTTCAAAAGATACATTTTTTGAAAACTTCTGTCTATCATAGAAGGGTAGATCCTGGAAATGGATATTTTCATCGGGCAAACCAACCAAACGAGCTCCTGCGATCGCCTCACCCTTACGGATCAATGCTTTGATTTTACGCACAAGTTCAGTATCGATCTGATTTGGTTTTTTTGTCGCAAAAATTGCTCTTTCCTCATCATAAATTCGACCGATCTGAGAAGCTTCCGCCTCTGCCCCTATTTGTTTAGCTAAATCTTCAGCAAACTCCAGATAACGTACCACGTCATCATCCCAAACAGCTGTATTACCACAAGTTTGGTAAGCAACATGGACATTGTGTCCTTGGTCTGCCAGACGAATAAATGTACCCCCCATCGAGATGACATCATCATCCGGGTGTGGAGAAAATACAATTACATTTTTCTTCGCCGGATTGGCACGCTCAGGACGTTGTGAATCGTCAACATTGGGTTTACCTCCTGGCCATCCCGTGATCGTATGTTGAAGTTCGTTGAATATACGGATGTTGATATTATATGCCGGACCGGTTTCTGTAACCAACTTGGCCATCCCGTGTGCATTATAATCCTCGTCGGTAAGTTTCAGGATTGGTTTTTTGATCTCTAACGCTAACCAAACGACTGCTTTTTTAATTAACGAAGGTGTCCAGGTAACATCTTCAGCCAACCAAGGAAGATCAAAACGTGTCAACAATGAAGCAGCAGCTTCATCAAGAATAAATTCAACGTTATCTGATAATTGAAGATAAGTTGCAGGAATCTCTGCGGAGATTTCACCCTCAACTGCTTTTTTAATGATCTCAGCCTTTGTCTCGGTCCAAGCCATCAAAATGATCTCTCTCGCTTTAAAAATTGTACCTACACCCATGGTAATCGCTTTTGTTGGTACATTTTCTTTTCCACCAAAAGCACGTGAAGCATCGCGACGGGTCAAATCGTCCAACGTTACGACACGTGTACCTGAGTTAGGTGCAGAACCTGGCTCATTGAAACCGATATGGCCGGTACGGCCAATACCTAATAATTGAATATCTAAACCTCCAGCAGCTGTAATTTTCTGTTCGTAAGCCTCACAGAATGCATTTACTTGGTCAGGAGCTAAGGTACCATCTGGAATATTTACATTGGCTGCATCAATATCTACGTGGTCGAACAGGTTTTTGTTCATAAAGGTCACATAGCTCTGATCAGCGTCAGGTTGCATCGGGTAGTATTCGTCAAGATTGAAGGTAATCACGTTCTTAAAGCTTAAACCTTCTTCTTTATGCAAACGAATCAATTCTTGATAGACTTTTACCGGTGTGGCACCAGTAGCAAGGCCCAGAACAGCTTTCTCACCTTTCTCTTGCTTTGCACGAATAATTTCAGCAATACGATTTGCAACGTTTTTCGAAGCTGAATTTTGATCTGGATAGACGCTCACAGGGACTTTTTCGAAGCGCGTTTCTTCCAATAAATTTAATCTAGCCATTTTATGGGTATGTTGATAAACGTGAATTACAAATTTATAAAATTAGTACCTCAAGTTGAAGTAAAATTTTAATAAAGTCGTTCTTTCTTAGCGATATTTTAAATAAAACCTTTTAGCTATTCTGTTAGCTCAATAATAGGGTTATACCTTATTCAAAATCTCGACGGCTTTTAATAGCGTTTCATCCTTTTTAGCGAAACAGACCCGCAAAACTTGTTGATTTGTAGCTTCTTTATAGAACGCCGAAAGTGGGATTGTTGCAATTTTGTGTTGTCTAGTTAACGAACAAGCAAATTCAAATTCCTTCTCCTGACTGATAGCACTATAATCTATATTAAGGAAATAAGTTCCTTCGCAAGGAAGAATCTTAAACCGGGATCCCTTTAATCCATCCTTCAACAAATTCCTTTTCCGCTCAAAAAAATCCGATAGGCCTTTGACATAGCTTATATCCTCCAGATATGCTGCGATAGCGAATTGCATGGGCGTATTTACGCTAAACACATTGAACTGATGTACTTTTCTAAATTCTTGCGTTAATTGCTCCGGGGCGATGCAATAACCAATTTTCCAACCTGTTGTATGCAATAACTTTCCAAAGGAAGCAATAACAAAACTTCGCTCCCGCAAGGTGGGTATCTCCAGTACCGATTGGGGCGAAACACCATCGAAAACAATATGCTCGTATACCTCATCGCTCAGCAACAACGCATGGGTACCTGATAACAAATCTCCAAGTTTAATCAATTCTTCTCTACCAAGTACTTTGCCTGTTGGATTATTCGGATTATTGATGATGATTAAACGGGTTTTGGAATTAATTAACGTAGCTACGTAATCCCAGTCAATCTGAAAATCCGGAGCTAATAATCGCACGGGAATAACTTTACCACCGAACAACTCGATCGTCGGCGCATAACAATCGTATGCCGGTTCAAAGATAATAACCTCATCTTGTGGCCTTACAACTGTGGCAATAGCTGTAAAAATTGCTTGTGTGCCGCCAGACGTCACAGTAAGCTCCGTTGTAGCATCAACCGACACGTCATAAACTTCACGATATTTTTTGGCGATAGTATCACGTAATGTCTGTGCCCCAATCATTGGCGCATACTGGTTATGCCCCTGTTCCATTGCCTTAGAAACCAATTGAACCAACTTCGGATCGGTCTCAAAGTCAGGAAAACCTTGCGACAGATTTAAGGCTTGCTGCTCATTGGCAAGCATCGTCATTTTGGTAAAGATCGTCGTACCGACATGTGGAAGTTTAGAAGTTAGGTTGAAGTTCATTTTTTGACATTTTATTAATCTACTAAATTAGTGGATTTTCTTATATTTGTAAATATATATAAGAATAATAACATGATAAAATACATCACACTACTTTTTTTAGTTCTGCCATTCTTTGGTTCTGCACAAAAAAAAGAACTTACCAAAGAGGAGTATATTGCACGCGTTAAGGCTGCTCCGGATTCTATATCGACATTGGTTGACTTGCGTAGAGTCGGCGGTTATGATCCAGTATATACCGAGCTTCAGGCGCTCTATAATACCTTGGGTAAAAATGTCAAGAATTCAAGTGAAGGGAAAGAGTTCCAAGACTACTTAAATACGTTGGAAACGGTTCAAATTGGGAAAATAGCACCCGCGTTTACGCAAAATGACACTACTGGTAACCCTGTAAAGCTTTCGGACTTTAAAGGAAAGTATGTTCTCCTTGATTTTTGGGCATCTTGGTGTCCCGATTGCCGTGTCGAAAGCCCAGATCTTGTAAAAACATATCAACAATTTAAAGGTGAAAACTTTGAAATATTGGGTATATCCTTTGACAAGGATCGCAATTCCTGGATTAAAGCCATCCATGCAGATAAATTGCACTGGCGTCATGTTTCGGATCTTAAACGTTGGCAAAATGACGTCGGAACATTATACGGCGTAAAATCTATTCCTCAGAATGTACTGATCGATCCCAATGGGAAAATCGTCGCCAAGAATTTACATGGTGATGCTTTACGCGCGAAATTGAAAGAAGTCCTGAAAAAGTAAACTATAGATGATCCATAAAAAAGACCATGCTTTAGTAAAAGCATGGTCTTTTTATTTTTATTCTTTGGAAAACCCCATTTTTCTGAAAAAATCTATTTTAAGATGATCCCGGTAAATTAGGATATTAAACCATTGATTGCCCCTTTTTCTCGCTTAGCCAAACAAAGCACTGAAGATGTCCTCCAATTTGGCAACCGGACGAATGGCAATATTATATTTTTTAGCATCCAATCCTTTGGTATTGAATTTAGAAATAAAAATACCATCAAAGCCCAACTTCTCGGCCTCCTGTATACGCTGTTCAATGCGATTTACGGCCCTTATCTCGCCCGATAAACCAACCTCACCGGCAAAAGTCAGATTGGATCGAATCGCGATATCTTGTTGTGAAGAAATAATTGCAACAACAACAGCCAAATCGATCGCAGGATCTTCAACACGCAAGCCACCCGCAATATTCAAAAACACATCCTGTGCACTTAACCTAAAACCAAAGCGTTTCTCCAAAACAGCCAACAGCATATTTAATCGCTTCGTATCGTAACCTGTAGAAGAGCGTTGGGCATTTCCAAACGCCGAGTTACTCACCAGTGCCTGTACTTCAATCATCATAGGGCGCATTCCTTCGAGCATCGCCGCAATGGAAACACCACTAACAGGTTCATCGCGCTGGGAAATCATAATCTCCGAAGGATTCGACACTTCCCTTAGCCCCGACCCCTGCATTTCATAAATACCGAGTTCTGAAGCAGATCCAAAGCGATTTTTTACAGCCCGTAAAATTCGGTATACATGATGACGATCACCCTCGAATTGAAGCACCGTATCCACCATATGCTCTAAAACCTTGGGGCCTGCTATAGACCCGTCCTTCGTAATATGCCCTACAATAAAAACAGGTGTACTGGTTTCCTTTGCAAACCGCAGCAATTCTGCGGTACATTCGCGTACCTGAGAAACCGACCCTGGCGCCGATTCAATTTGTGCGGAATGTAAAGTCTGTATAGAATCTATGACAATGACATTCGGCTGTACTGTCTCAATCTGCTTGAAAATATTTTGAGTCGATGTCTCGGTAAGGATATAACAATTTGCTTTAGAAGATTGTGACAATCGCTCGGCCCGCATCTTAATTTGCTGTTCGCTTTCTTCTCCAGATATATAAAGTGTCTTGACTTGGGGGATCGATAAAGCGAGCTGTAACATCAACGTAGACTTCCCAATACCGGGTTCGCCTCCGATAAGTACCAAGGATCCCGGAACGATACCACCACCAAGAACCCGGTTAAATTCCTGATCAGGAGTCAATATCCGTAATTCATCCTGATAGACAATTTCGTGGATGATCGCAGCTTTATTCGCTCTTTTCGTGCTTCCACCTGTGGTAGAACTGCGCCATTCGGGCACTTTTGAGCTCGTCTTTTCGACGACTTCCTCAACAAAACTATTCCATTGCTTACAAGAAGGGCATTGTCCCATCCATTTGGGAGACTCGTAGCCACAGTTTTGACAGAAGTATGCTGATTTTGATTTTGCCATGCTACGAAATTACAAATTTATAGCTGTTAAAAGCGTAATATCATGCCCCATACGTATTATATTACCCAGGATATTACGCAAGGACTGATCAACCTTTCCATAATGCTACTTCTATGGCGGCTTAAGTCAATATACAGTATATTACATATTACTAGCTACCACATCACTATTTTAACAATACGTGAACAATGCTGCGTGTATACTGAAACCTTACTGACAAACCTTAAAAAAAACGAAGTGTTTATTCTTCATTTTCTTTTAAGATGCGCAAGAAATTTTGTCCCATGATCTTCGCAACATCCGTTTTTGTATAACCTCTCTCCAACAGCGCTTTGGTCAGTAGTGGAAATTTAGAAACATCTTCCAGACCTTGCGGTGAGGATTCTATGCCATCGAAGTCCGAGCCTACAGCCACATGATCAATACCTACTTTTTTGACCAGATAGTCGATATGATCCAATAGTTTCGAAAGTGGAGCATCGGCTTGCCGTTGAAGTTCTTTTGGCAACTTTTCATACATGGACCAGGTACTCAATGTTGTATCCCCCTTATCACCAAATTTGCCTACATACAAATCCTTAAGTCTTGTTTCATAGGATGGATCCAAAAAACCTGAATAAAAATTGACACCAACAACGCCGCCATTTTTTTTCAATGCCTCCAATTGTGCATCTTTCAGATTGCGGAAATGTGGACATAATTCATAGGCGTTGCTATGGGAAACCAAGATCGGT
This sequence comes from Sphingobacterium sp. UGAL515B_05, assembly GCF_033097525.1. Lineage (NCBI taxonomy): Bacteria > Pseudomonadati > Bacteroidota > Sphingobacteriia > Sphingobacteriales > Sphingobacteriaceae > Sphingobacterium > Sphingobacterium sp. UGAL515B_05. The sequence goes on from NZ_CP109907.1 coordinate 1,844,751, forward strand.
TTCGTCGTTGTCGCCAGCACATCATAGAAAGTCTGCTCTCCGCCATGGGACAGATCAACCATCATCCCTAATGCGTTCATCTTCCGAATAATTGCTCGACCTTCTACTGTCAGCCCTTTATCCTTGGGATTCATACGCCCTGATTCCATTGCAGCGCAACTCGCCCAGGACAAATTGTAGTTCCAGGTTAAAGTGAGGTATCTGGCACCACGCGCATAGAGTCGCACGAGATTATCAATTTTTCCTTCAATCATATTTCCACCTTCCACACCGATTAAAGCAACTATTTTACCTGATTTCAATATAGCCTCAATGTCACGTGAAGATTTTGCCAAGCTTATTTTATCGGCATTTTCTGCAATCATCTTTTCCAATGCATCGATCTGGTCATTGGCGTGCTTAAATGCCCCGGATTTCCATTTCGCATCATCAGACCAAACAGCAAACACCTGTACATCGACACCTCCCTCCCGCAGTCGCGGTAAATCAGTAGCTCCTGTACTTATTCGCTGGCCGATATTTTTCCCGGGGAAAATGGATTCGTAAATCACATCATTGTGTCCGTCGACGACCACCAAATCTTGGTGTATCTGTTTATAGTCTTGACTATATCCAACATTGTTGAGTGTCGTCATTGCTAGTCCAAGTAATAGCAGGCTTTTTATCATTTTTGACTTTCATTGATCGTTTCATAAATAGCGTCCTGAATCCTGCTTCTGATATTCAGATCCAACAGCTTGGTACTCACCTGAGGATGTACTCGATTAGACAAGAAGATATAGATCAGTTGATTCTGCGGATCAATCCAGATGCACGTTCCTGTATAGCCAGTATGTCCAAAAACAGCGCTATTCGCTAACTTAGATGGATATTCATTTTTTGGGTTTGGATCCCAACGGTCAAAACCTAAGCCCCGGCGACTGCTTGTCGATTGCCTGGAGGTAAATAAATCTACTGTTTCCGTTTTAAAGTAGCGCTCCCCCCCGTACTCTCCTCTATTCAATAGCAATTGACCGTAGATTGCCAAATCGTTTGCGGTAGCAAATAATCCCGCATGCCCGGCAATACCGCCAGCCATTGCCGCACCCTGATCGTGGACATAGCCTTCTAGCAATGTTTTCCGAAAGGAGGTATCCTGCTCGGTAGGAACGATTTCATCCTTTGCAAAACGCTCTCGGGGAAGGTACCCCGCGCGCGTCATTCCCAATGGCCTATAAAAGTTCTCCTGCACATAATCTTGCAGAGGTTCAGCGGTCTGATGTTCTGCAACTTCCTTCATCACGTACATACTGATATCACTATACACATAATTTCCAGTGGGTTTTACAGGTGACTTTAGCATCTCGGGCCACATGACATCGCGGTAATAATTGTTGAGGATATAGCTATTGTCGGCCATTTTTACTTGATGGTTATCATCGCGGACTGAAACAACGTCTCCTGCTTTCAGATATTTATAGAAGGGAATAAAAGGTGTAAATCCAGCTTCATGCAACATGACCGAACGAAGCTTGATATCCTTTTTATTGGTATACTTTGCCTGCCATAGGTAATGTCCCATGGTACTATCCAAATTAATAATATTCCGCTCGGCAAGACGCATAATGACAGGAGTAGTGCCGGCAATCTTACTCACAGATGCGAGATCAAAAATATCAGTTGTTTTGGTAGGAATATCTTTGGAATATGTGTGAAATCCGTAAGATTTCTCCAAGAGCACCTGTCCGTCTTTCACGATCATCACAACAGCTCCCGGTGTTGCTTGCTTATCGATGGCTTCTTGTGCAATAGCATCAATTTTCTTCGTCAATTTGGTCAGGTTCAGATTAGAACTTGATGCAGCGCCATATTGCAGCCTTGTCTGTGTGGTTTTGACATGACCGGCGGTTATAGGAATCCCACCAAAAATAGACATTGCCATCTGACGCTGTCCCATTTCTGAAAAAGGAGCAAGTAATTCGATCAAATCAGACTGTGGGTGCTCCGATAAACTCTTTTTGTTCTTTTCGTTTTCAAAAAAATGACAAAGGATAACTTTTTTATTGTTTAATACGGCCTGCTTCAACTGTGCTAGACAATCTGCATCTAAGTCATCTTCCTTTCCAGCCACAATAATGGTGTTATAATATTTGATGTCCTCATCAAATTTATTAAAATCAAAGATTTTGGTGTTTGCATAGCGGGCCAACTGTTCTGTGAACATCGCATATTTTGCCGCATTAGGAACGACAACTGCAATGTGGTGTTGATCCAGATTCTTTAAAGGCAACACTTGATCGAGGTTATTAAACAGTATTGTTTCGTTTTTGATCGTCGACTTATATTGAGCAAACAGGGGGCTAATACAGAACAAACCTGCAAATAAAGCCCCAAAAAATCGTTTTTTCATTCTGCTTTTATCGTTTTTTAGGTTCTATCAAATAAAAATACGAATTAAATAACGAAGGAATATGACCACTCGAAAAAAAATCAATTTTGTTACTCAACTTTTGTTAATCTACTTAACGATTTGAATTAATACAATCCGTTCACCCTATTGGCCATAACTGCCGATTCAACTATCCCCGGATTGCATCATGAAGGTTTTTTCTGTAAGTTTGACTAATGCCAGAATTGATTCAAGATAAAACAATATTTTCCTTGCTGGAAGTCAGCCGCAGTATCCAAAAGACACTTGCAGAGCGGTATAAGAGCTTGTATTGGATCAAAGCCGAAATGAACAAGCTCAATCATTATACGCATTCTGGCCACTGTTATCCTGAACTGGTTGAAAAACAGGATGGTAAAATTGTCGCTGAAATTCGGTCTATCTTATGGAAAGCTGATTACAATCGTATCAACAACAATTTTCTTAAAGTCGCCCAAGAACCTTTGCGGGAAGGGATTACAATGTTATTTCAGGCAAGTATTTCCTATGACCCCATGTACGGATTAAGCTTGCGCATTGTTGATATTGATCCGACTTTTACCTTAGGTGAACTTGAAAAGGAGAAGTTAGACAGTATTCGAAAGCTGAAAGCAGAGGGCATATATGAGTCCAATAAATTATTGGGCTTTCCGGTGGTTCCCAAAAGATTGGCGATTATTTCAGTAGAAACAAGTAAGGGGCTTTCTGATTTTTACAAAATCATTAATCAAAACCCTTGGGGTTACCGCATAGAATGCACGCTCTTTCCGGCATTATTACAAGGAGACAAGTCAGTACCTTCTATTATCAATCAGCTTGCAGTTATTGCTGAAAAAATCGACACGTACGATGTCGTCGCCATCATACGTGGAGGGGGTGGCGAGGTTGGGCTTTCCAGTTATAACAATTACTTATTGGCACGTGCTATCGCTATCTTCCCCATCCCTGTGTTGACGGGCATTGGGCATTCGACGAATTACACGGTTAGCGAAATGGTCGCCTATAAAAACGCGATTACGCCCAGTGAGCTGGCCGATTTTCTGATCCAGAAGTTTCATAACTTTGCTATTCCGGTCGATAAGGCATCGGAAAGTATACAGCAACTTATTCATTCTCGGTTTAAAGAAGAGCGCAATGTACTCTCCCAGCTCGCAACGCATATACAATGGATCGGAAAAAGGGAAATTCAGACCTCGAGAACCACTGTTCAGCAATTTCAACGTGAGCTGAACTCCTTGATAAAATTGCGGTTTTACGAGCACAAAACAGCTTTGGCTCATACCGAACGAATTATTCAGCTGTCTGATCCAATTCGGTTATTGAAACAAGGTTTTTCAATTACTAAGGTTAACGGAAAACTACTGCAGTCGGTGACACAGGTATCACCGGGCGATGTGATACAGACGATACTCGAATATGGCGAACTTACCAGTACTGTAACGGATAAATCTCCGAAAGAAGGTTTGGATGCGGACCAAGCTTAATTTGGCCATCGGTACACAAAATTTTAAAGAAAGCATATCATAATGGAACAGAATTATACCTATACAGATGCCTTTAACGAGTTGCAAACAATCGTAAAGGAAATTGAGAATGGCACAACAAATATTGATGAGCTCGCTGGAAAAATCAGGAGAGCTTCAGACCTCATTCAAGTCTGCAAAGCCAAGTTAACAGCGACAGAGGACGAAGTAAACAGTTTATTACAGAAAATATCCCCTGCTCAGGAAACGGATGATGACGAATCGTTAAACTAAACGACAAGGCACATCAAGATCCTCGGTAAAATAATAACTGGCACATAAGCGGTGGTAACCATCTGCTATGATAAGTTTCCCATTTGCCCGAACCAACAGAATTGGAGATAGCTTTTCTTTCTTCTTGATCTTTCTTAGATTTTCCTTGACGTGGCGATTGGTATCAGGAAGCAGCGGAAGTGCACTAGCCCGCAAAATATCCTTGGATTTCTTTTTTATCGTAGTTGCCCGTCTAAGTTTGTCAACAAAGGCTTTACATTCTTCCGGAACAAATAAAAGCTCCAAATAATCGTAAGCTGCGGGGAAGTCATGTTCCTGGGGATCTGCTAACCAAAAAGCCTGTCCTTTTTCAATTTTAACTGTACTCATAATATAGCTATCATTTTCTAATACATTTCAGCTCATCCTAAAGCTTGCTAATATTGATAAGCCACGACCTGCCTATCACGGCGTACTGTTTCTACAAACTCTCGATGTTTGGTCACATTGCCCGTCAATCGCCAAATGGTATTCAAACTTTCTTTATTATAGCGTTGACTTACAATGACTGCCTTAAAACCCATCCGCCTGATTAACTGCTCGGTATGTTCAAAATCTGCCTCAGATGAGGTCTGCAGTTCATAGTCTTTTATTTTGTGACAATTGTCAATATAGGTCTGTAAATAAGTTAACAATGCCAAAATCGCCAAAACCAACCCTACACCAATAAACGCTAAAAATATATATCCTGCCCCCACACACATACCCAAAGAAGCTGCAGCCCAAATTGTCGTAGCAGTGGTTATACCACTTACCTTATTGTCTTCTTTAAAAATCACGCCTGCACCAAGAAATCCGATACCAGTAATAATATTTGCTGCCAATCGATCTGGATTTGCCAATCCAATTTTTAACGAAAGAATAGTAAAAAGACAAGATCCAAAGCTCACCAATATAAATGTCCTCAGACCTGCGGATTTATTGCGATATTCACGTTCAATCCCAATCAGCAGACCTATTAAGACTGATAACATAATCAGTAAGACGTCGCGCGATTGGAAGGGCTGTAATAGGTTATCCATGAGTTTATTTCTTCTTCATCCAATTTAAGAAAAATAGGGAGATCTATCAAATGACCTCCCTATTAAAGAATAGCTTTTCTTCGTCCTAATACATTGGTACTTCAATTAGCAGTAATGATGTATCATAGTAAGCTTCAATCGCTATTTTTTCTGTTTCGTATAAACCAATGGCATCCCTTCTTGAAAGCATTTCATTTGCTACAGCGATCTTTCCTTCCAAAACAAAAAGATAAAGCCCATTTTGCTCCGAATGAACAGTATATTCTATCTTTTTACCCGCCTCTATGTCTGCCAAATTAAAATATGCATCCTGATGTATGTGTACAGCATTGTGATCCATTTTATCCGGTGAAACAATCGTTGCAAATTTATTGTGCCGATCTAATTGAAGGTAGGATTTCTGATCGTATCTGGGCTCCAACCCTATTTCGTTGGGGATTACCCAAATTTGTAGAAATTTAACAAGATCCTTCTGATCGTTATTAAACTCGGCGTGCTGCACCCCGGTACCTGCAGACATGATCTGCACATCACCTGTTTGGATCGTACGGCCATTGCCCATACTATCCTGATGTGCCAGTGCCCCCTCCAGTGGTATGCTAACAATTTCCATATTGTCGTGTCCATGCCGATCAAAACCTTGACCACCTTCCACCTGATCATCATTCAATACCCTCAGGGCACCAAAATTCATCCTTTCGGGATCAAGATACTGTCCAAAACTGAATGAATGCGCACTTTTCAGCCAGCCGAAATCGACGTGGCCACGATCACTTTCCCGATGTATAATCTTTTGCATGTTGTCCTCCTTACTGCATAAGCTTCTAACTATCAGGAGACAAAACCCATACCAACAGGAATATAAACCCAAAATCTGACAATTTGTCAAAAGAGAAGACTACAGTGGCTTTAATTTATCTGGAGCAAGCGAATGAACGAGTGCACGCGCAAGAATTCTATTCGGATCAATAACAATCATACCATTATAATCCCGTTCCGGAATAGCTAAAGGCAACTCTGCACAACCCAAAATAATGATCTGTGCACCCTTTTTCTTCAGGTCATCGATGACCAACAATAAATCCTCCCTTGCTTTATTCGCGATCGGTACCGGCTGTGCTTTTATGCCATAGTCCGCATCATAGATTGCATTATTTACCTTTTCTTGCTGCGCCCCTTCTGGCTCGACAACAACGAAACCTTTTCGAATAAATGCTTCCCGATATAAACTGCAGATCTGCTCGCCAGCAGTAGACAAAATACCTACTGCCGTATCGGGATAGTTTTCGTCCACAAACCGGACCGTTTCATGAACGATATGCACTATTTTCAACGCACTCCCCATACGAGCCATCTCATCTTGAACAACAGAAAAAATAGGTTCTGCGTGTGCCGTATTGGACGGAATCGCCGCAATGGTCGCACCGGCCATTTCAAGCTGCCTTAAAATTGCAGCGATAGCTTTACCAGGGTTAACCTTGGATTTATCCAATAAATACGCCGTTCGGTCAGGGATTAAATTTGGACATGAGAATAACAATAGCGGCAAGTGTTCCTGATCGGATCTTGCCGCCGTCTCATCTATAATTTTCTTTGTAATATCCAAGCCGCCATAAGGGCCTAGTCCACCTACTATTCCAATCATAAAACTATTTTATATCATAGATATAACCAATAGCCTTACAAATGGTTTGTAGAAATTACCATTCTATGGACTGATCTTCGTCAGGAATCTGCGTGTTCAATTGCCGTTCCAAGATCAATGAGCCCGAAACCTTAAATTTAATGGCTGTCGTTGAAACCAAGGTATAATCCGTAAATTCATAATCCACATTATTTACCGTAATATAACGATGCAATAGGTATGGACGTACAGCATCCATCTGTTCAGAAACAGTATAACTTGCATCCTTTTTAACAGCAAATTTCATATTTGGATTTTCAGCCCGAAATGTAACCCCTCCTGTTTCATTAAACGTTGCAAATACTTTATAATTTTTCCTGTCTTTACGATCTTCATCAATGTTCCCTGCATAAAAGAAAATTGTGTTTTCATCAACCACGTAGCTTCTTATTTGACTCTTGACGATCGGAGTCTCACTTTCATGCCCATCCATCACAACTTTTAGGGCTGTCCCACTGTAAGTACCTGAATAATTATTGAAAGGATTTACACGCAGCAATGCTTTCTTATAGTATTTCCTGGGGTTTATTTTGTATTTGGCCGCCGGATCCTCTAAAATAGTCAGTGGCAGCACCCATTTTTCGGCCATATCAATCCCTTTAAGCGAAAAATCAATCGCCATTAATGCCGTGTTTTCTCCTGACTTAATATTCACGGTCTGGGGAATTGAAAAATAACTGTTATTCAGCTGTTTGTAGTAGAAGTCCTCTCTAGTCTGAAAACGCTCATAATTCAGTATGCCCAATGTGTCCGGATCTACCGCAACACGTACTGAAAGGTCCGTATTATTTGTGGTCGATCCACTTACTTCCAACGGCTGTAGAAATGTAGTTTTTTGCCCCTCTTTATAACGGACATAAATATTTGCTACACCCTCATTTTCCAGAGGGGCTTTAAATGAAACGTAATGTTCAAATTGTTCCTCTTTCCATTCATCGTTGCAAGCATTACAAACGAATAACACCATCAGGAACAAAAGCTGTATAGATGACTTTTTCATAAATTGCATAGTTGATTAATCGTTATAAGTCCAACCAGGGTTTTGTGTTAAATTCTTGTTGCGTTTAAGCTCCGTATGGCTAATCGGCCAGAACCACATTTTATCCGCAAAGGTCGTTTTCAATGTCCAGATCGCGACTGGTTGGTAGAAAAGATCACGTTCTTTTTCATTCATCAAGACATTACACCCATAAACCGGCAAAGCTTCTTCAACCGGAGCATCCATCCAACGACGCAAATCATAGTAGCGTTGTCCCTCACCCATAAGCTCTATAAACCGTTCACGCTTTATTGACTTACGTAATTCATTCTTACTTCCGTATACACTCGCGGAATAATCAGGAACTCCACCCCGAATGCGAACAGGCTGAATACCCTTTTTAATTTCAGCGATGTCGCGGTTTATCGTATAACTTCCACCTCGCCAGGACGGAATCGTAAAAGAACTACTTAATTCATTTAATGCTTCGGCATACATCAGTAGTATATCGGCATAACGTATCGCGGGTTCTGCTTTGGGGACGACACGCGATTCCACACCGCCCTCATAAGTATCACTTGGGTGAACAAATTTTTTAACCCCAAATCCTGTGCGTAACCAATATCCATTGGCCGAGTTAAAACCATTGCCTTTTGGATCTGCACTATAATAAAAAATTTGTTTATTGCGATTTTCTTCCTTGGTTTCATTGAGCAAAGTCCAAAAACTACCACTATACGAAACGGACGCATAAAACCTAGGCTCACGATTTGCATATTGCAGGGACACGCCAGGGCGTAATGGTCTATATCTTTTTGCATCATAATCCTCCTGGGTAACATATCCCATACTTCTGTTAGAGCCATTACCACGTCCTATCTCTTTATCTTTACCCGGTACATCAGTCCCATCATTCATATAATAGGCGTCGACCAGTTTCTGCGTAAGTCCATGTGTATTCCACCCTGTTGCAGAGCGTGGCAACTGATGGATAACCATTTGGTCAATCCCCTCATTGGGCTGATTACTACCACGTGTAAATATAAGCTCAGGATTACCCGAGGCAGATAATGTACCGTCAAAGACCTGTGCATAGGATTTCATTGGATCAATATTTGCCCATCCTTCCGGCCAGCTTTTATCGGAAAAATTATGATCCTCAGGTGGTTTTACTGTCGCATCGCCTCCTGTTTCCTGAAAAGGCGCTGTATAAAGTTTATACACTCCTAGTTCGATCACATCTCGGGCAGCAGCAGCGGCCTTGGCCCATTTCTCTTCCTTGAAGTCTGCTGAAAGTAATCGTTTACCCTGTTTATCTACCAACAGTGCCGCATACCCTGAATTATTGCCATTAGCTAATGGACTTGCCGCATACAGTAGTACTTTGGCACGTGCAGCCAATGCAGCACCAACAGTTGGCCGTGCAGAACCGTCCTGCCCACGCTTCATCCCCAAGGTTTCCATTTCTTTGGCCGCCTGTAACAGCTCATCGCTTATATAGGTTGCACATTCCTCATAGGTACTTCGCGGGATTGCCAGATCATCATAACTCTCGGTATAATCTAACCCTTCATCAGGCAATAAAGGAACCGGGCCGTATTTCCGGAGTAACAACCAGTAAAGATAAGCTCTTGCAAAACGCGCCTGTCCCCGATAGTCTGAGATCTCAGCTGCAGACATCTCGCCATTCATATAAATATTCTGAATAAAGGTTGATGCATTGCGAATTCCGCGATAAGATTGAGTCCATGTTCCTTGCTTATCATTTTCGGTGTACTGCCCCATTTTGAACATATTGTAGGACAATTCATTTTTTGAAGGATCGTAATCCCGATCCCGGTCACCATAATACATATCATCTGCGAAACAATGAGGCGTATTCCCCTTACTGGCAACATCTGCATTTTCGCCCCGGAATTCTTCAAAGACATGCGCCAACCATTCCTCTGAATATACTTTACTTTTAAAGGTCTTCTCTATGTTAAGCCGATCCTTAAAATATTGGTCGGACTTCAGATAATCCTTTTTACAGGACAAAGCAAAACTTGCTCCCAACACAAGCAGCATTGCAATGCATATTTTATTTCTTTGCATCTTTTTTAATTTAAAGGTTGACATTGATACCAAATGTAAACGACTTAGGCAATGGATAATCTTCGCCCCTTGGAGTCGCCAATTCCGGATCCCAAAGCTTGAATTTAGACCAGGTCAGCAAATTTGAACCAACTAAAAACAAACGAATGCTATTAATCTTAATCTGATTGGTTAATTGTTTTGGCAACGTATACCCAATATCTAAAGTTTTCAAACGAAGATATTGACCATTCTTCAACCAAAATGTTGACTCCCTAAAGTTATTAGGATTTGCGCCATAGCTTAATCTTGGATAAGAAGCATTGGGATCTTCTGTTGATGGGTCGCCAGATAGATCTGATGAAATCCAACGGTTATCGCCCATTACTCCTTTCAATACTTGTCCCCATTCCCCTTCGCTAAAAGCATAGACAGTCTTTCCATAAGTAAAGAAAGTCGATTTACCAGATCCTTGGAAATGAACACTGATATCAAGATTTTTCCAGCTCGCTGATGCCCCCACACCGTAAACCAGGTTAGGACGTCGCGTAGCACCTATAGCAACACGGTCACCGTCGTCTATGATACCATCGCCATTCACATCCTTATATTTGATGTCTCCCGGCTGATAAGTACCAAATGTTTGTTTGGGACTATTACGTATATCATCATAATCTTTAAACAATCCCAAAGCTATGAGCCCTTTCGCCTGATCCACCCGATATCCTTTTTGGTTTTGATAACCATACACGTTGTATTCCTCATCGATCTCTGTAATTTCATTTTTACTATAGATAATATTACTTCTGGCAGTTAAATTCACTTCCCCCAATTTCTGATTATACAATAGACGACCATCGAAACCTTTTGACTTTACCGCTCCCACATTCGCGCTTGGTACGGACTCCAATCCGACCAGCGCCGGCAGATAATTTCGTGCCATATATATGCCAGTACGTTTTTCATTAAAGAAATCCAAATTAGCAATGATCTTATCTTTAAAGAGTGCTAGGTCAAAACCCAGATTCTTCTTGGTTGCCATCTCCCAGGTCACATTTGATGAGGATACCTGACTGTATTTCATTCCCCCATAGTATCGATTGAAGCCGTAATCCGCCCATTGATAACCGCCTTCAGGAACCCAAATACCTTCATTGTTAAAATGTCCGATTTCACTAATTGTAGATAAATAAGGGAATCGTGCTCCTCCGGCTAATTGATCGTTACCTACCTTACCCCAGGAATACCGAATCTTAAACATGTTCATCCAGGAAATATTTTCCTTCACAAAGGGTTCTTCGCCAATATTCCAGGCTGCTGAAACCGCCGGGAAAAAACCATATTGTCGACCCGGAGCAAAGTTTTCCGAACCATTATATCCAAAGTTAAAATCGGCGATATAACGTGATTTCCAGTTATAGGTTAGGCGGCCGGCTAGGGCCTGATTTCTTTTTGCTATACCATTTTTTATATCATCGCCAAGATTAACTGTCCGAATAAGCGCATCGCGCGTAAAACGGGCAACTGCACCAATATTATGATTTCCTATACTGCGGTCATAGTTAAACATCATATCATAAAATTCGCGCCTTTCGCCACTTGCACTACTAGCCTGATACAACTCCTGCGGGTTGGAAATATGCGTGAAGATCAAATTTCCATTCTCATCCCTTGCTCGTTCAGCCCGCCATTGTTCAGGCCATTTTCGACGGGAAATACTATTATCATTATTTGTATCGTAACCAATAATTCCCCTAAATCGCAATCCTTTGGTTATAAAATCAAAATTTTGCTCAATAGAGATATTTGTCTGTATCTTGTTTTGCCAATTTTCATTATACCCGGTCTGCGTAGCAACGACCCAAGGATTGGTCTGATTTCCTGTACCGATTGCTGGAACATAACCATTCGAGTACATCACTGGCGTACGGATTGGCGAATAACCGAATAATACACCCCAAAAATCATTATCTCCCAACCCCGGACTGTTCCTTTTATCAAGGGAGCCGGCAACGCCTATTTTTAAGACCGTACTTTTGGTTACATTGATATCTGTATTCAGGCGGTAATTATACCTTTTGTAATTTGCATTCGTATTATAATCGTTCCGTAACGTTTCGTCCGTTTTGTACATCCCGCCTTCATCGATATAACTTCCAGACAGAAAATAACGCGCTGTCGCCCCACCACCTGTCATATTCAGATTGGCACGATAAGTCATCGCTCCATCTTTGAGCAATAAATCTTTCCAGTTGACATTGGGGTAAAGGTCAGGATCCAGTCCCAAGCGCAATATTTCCAATTCCTCAGGTTGGTAAATTGGAGCAAAATTCCGCGTAATACGCGCTTCATTCAGGAGATTGGCATAGGTAACACCGTCTTCAAATTCAGGTGTAATGGTACGTGTATTATAAATATTTTCATCTTTGAAATTAATATTGATTTTACCGTCTTTACCGCGCTTGGTTGTGATCAAAACGACACCATTTGCACCTTTCGAACCATAGATTGCCGTTACAGCGGCATCTTTAAGGATATTAATGGTCTCAATATCTTCAATATTTATATCATTAATATCGCGTTCAATGTTATCCACCAATACAAGAGCCGACGCTCCTCCACCAAAGGTAGAAATACCACGGATCCAGAACTCGGTAATATTCTTCCCCGGCTGGCCGGACTGCATCATCCCTAAAACTCCGGGTGCATTTCCAATCAATGCATTACTTATGCTCGACGTTGGATTTCCTTTCATAGTGCCGACATCAACACTACTGGTTGCAGCAGTAGATGTCAGTGTTCTTTGTGTGCCTGTACCCGTTACGACAACTTCATCGAGCACACTCGTCTCTGATTCTTTAAGTGTAACATCGATTATGCGATTATCTTTCACAAGTATTTCCTGCCTTTTATAACCGACTGAAGAGAACACGAGCGTCTTGTAACGCTCCACTTTGATCTTATAAGTTCCTTTATTATCAGTTGTTGTTCCCAAACCCGGCGCATCCTTAACAAAGATGCTGACACCAACAATTGGTGTTTTTTGCGCATCAACAATAACACCCGTTACTTCCAAAATATCCTGTGCCAGTGCACCGAAAGTGGCACAGAAGAGTAACATACAGGTAAGTACTATTTTATTCATCATCTTATCACAGGTTAATCTTGGTTATTTTCATCCATTTCTTCCAATGCTATTTTGCGGATACGTCGATTCTCGCGATCCCCAATATAAAAAGCACCTTCTTTCTCGTTGTATGCGATACCCGACGGTCGGTCAAACCTCGCCTCTTCTCTCAAGTCACCATTGACATAACCATAAGGGTTGTTGTTAAGACTTGAGCTTCCCCTACCAGCAAATGTTGTTACAGCCCCTTCCGGTGTAAGCACACGGATCGCATGATTCATGAGGTCTGTAAAATAGAAATCATACTGATCTGGCTTACCTGCTAATACATAGGCTTGATTTTTTACAAACACCCCCTGATAAGGTTGATTGACACGAGCGGAGGAACCAACACCATCTTTGTAACCCGATTCCCTTACTTTCCCACAAACAAGATAAGGCTGGTTAAACCTTTTTTTCTCCCAGTTGTAATCGGCACGCATAATATAGCCCTGGTTGATGACTAAAATATAAGCGTAATTTCCACTCGGATGAATTAATGCGCGGTACTCCCATTCCGGATCCTGAATAACGTAAAGAAACTCTGATTTAGTCGTTTTATCTACGAAATATTGATTCAAGTCAAAACGGTAAAACTCCCCTTTCGCATAACTATTAAAGTACATTTCACCATTGACCGGATGAATCGAAGCGCCATTACATTGTTTACTTCGTGTCAGGACTTCTTTATCCAGAAAATTTCTTGCGCGCGAAAATAATAAGGTAGATTCATCATTTTCTCCACCGCGATCTTGGGCCACAATCATATAATTGCCATCTAAAGAAAAGTCAACACTACGCGGACGATCAAAGTCAGAACGTTTTTTTGTGATTGTACTATCCTCGAAATTAATCAGATAAAGGCCATTATTATTATCAAAAGTGACCCAAAGATGCTTTGGATTAAGGGGATCAAACTTCATGAAAGAAGAAAGCCAAAAACCACTGGCCATTTTGTTTTGGTCATTATCTTTAAACTTTCCGTCTTTCCAAGGCTCATCACCACGTGAATTTCTATAACCAGCCAAGGTTGATACAACAAGTTTACGTTGATAATCAAAAGGTGCTTCCGCCTTGCCGATGACAGGTTTGGCCTCGCCCCCAACACGCACTTCAATATCACCTTTGAAAGCCTGTTTGGGCACAAGACAATAGAGCGACTCCCCTAGAGCATTAATGACAACAGCCTTTTTCCCGCCAATAAAAACAGCCACATTTTTGGGGTCGTTGCCGAAGTTTTTTCCATAGATTACAAGTCGTTGCCCCATGCCTCCTGATTTGGGAGCGAAATCAGAAACGATCACAGGTTGCGATGGATCAAAGGGCACACCTTCTGGAATACTGCCAAGATTGTCATTCTTACAGCCTCCAATGCCCAAAATAAGCACCATAACGGCCCAAATCATCCGATTTACAGACCAACTATTAGTCGCTATTTGTTTCATTATCATAAGGTTTATTTAATTGGTTAGAATTTATTCTATAAATGTTACTATATCACCGTCAGTGAATCCCAAACTCATTGATCGCGTGATATCCATTAAAATTTCGTCAGCATAACAGCAATTTCATCGGATAATTTTTAGGATGAACGAATTGACACCCGTCTCATCATAGAGCGAACGCTTGGTTTTAATTTCCACATAATTGGTTACTTTTATATATAGCTAAATGGTATTAGCTATCTTTAGCTAAAAAAAGACTTTAGGACAATTGCTTCAAAGTCTTCCGGTTTTAAAATTACTTTTCTACTTATTTTCTGTTTTAAACTCACAATAGCTGTCGACCTTAATCCTTTTTCATTTCGACGGTTTGTCTACTCTTCTTTTTACCGAGGAAATGAATGGATAAATTTTATCTTGACGTTCTAAATGCTTCTCTAAGGTTTTCTTTCTATAATTGATTACTCAAATTTAGGGATTGTAAAGATTCTGATACTATAAAATTATCTCAATAAACTGCTTATTTGTATCAATAAAGTGATGCTATTGAACTGTTTATTTTCCAAATACTCAGCAAATCATTCCAATCCCTCAATCTTATTCGCAGTTTCAATATATTTTGAGGACTTTCGGTTTATAAACTATAAATGATGAAAAGGTTGCTTTTAATATTTTTATTCATTCACATTTTCAGCGCTTCAGCACAAGACTCTCAGGGCAATGACTATTATTTTGGAGAAAATTTTCATTTTAATGGCTATTCTACAGATAAGCGGATGATGGTAAGAAGCGATATTGTCTTTGTAATATCTGATAAATATATATCGCATATCTTCGAGGACTTTGACAACAACAAAACACTGCCGGGCAAAGGCTTAAAGCAAATGCCTAATTCACCGATTCTTTTAGGCATAAAGCTAAACCCGAAGCTTAAAAACTTTATCTCGCCTAAGGTTCAAAATCTTTCTAAGACCTATCATAGCTATTTTATACCAGACAGTTCTGATGCTACAATCATAGCTATGGGTATCAACAAGGACAATTATAAGGATTTTCTTTATCGAGTTGTAGAAAATGATAGCATCGAACTCACACCTTGGACTCCTATCTCCACACTTTCTATGAAGTATGGCGCCAAAGTCCCCTATGGCTCAATTGGCACATTCAATTATCCGGGAAAGTTAATTTTAGTTGAGGTCAGACACAGGAAAATTTACGGCATTAGAGACGGCTACATCTTGGATTGGCGGAAAAACAAGCGCCCTATACTCGAGCAAATCATTGCTCGTGGACCGAGTGAATATGGTTATTTCAATCTGCTCGATCGATCATTTAATAAAGGTTATGTACATCAATACGACGAATATACCGGCGCGCCGTTAGATCTTACTTTCAATAAAGACAGTATTACTTCGCTGAATCTCGAATTTGAGAACCATGCTACGACTCCTTATTCTATCCAATTGATCAAAAAGATAAAAAACGGCGCTGACACCATTCAGCTTGAATGGTGGACACAAGCTAAAAATTTTGAAGTGTCCAATAAATATCTGAATGAAATAGGGGAATACGAATTGCTGATCCATAAAACAGGGGACATTAATACCTATAATACCAATGAGATTCTGAGAATACCCTATCATATTGTACAGGCTCCACAACAATTTTCCTCCACACTCTGGCCCGTCTTATGGCCGACAACTCTCATTAGCCTAACAGTCATTGCGATTGTTTTTTTTACACTTCGATATAGAACGCGTAAACGTCTTGCAAAGGTTGAACAAAAACGACAAACGCTTACTCTTCAAATCAAAAATATACAATCTCAACTAAATCCTCATTTTATGTTTAATGCCATTAACTCTATACAGAACTTAATCCAAAAAAATGACTTCAAAGGGACCAATCATTACCTGACTAAATTCTCTTCATTAACCAGGGCCACTTTAGAGAATGCCGAAAAAGAAATGAATACACTCAGCGAAGAGCTCCAATTACTAGATGACTACTTACAGATGGAGCAATTGAGATTTGGGTTCCAGTATGACATATTGAATAATTTAAAAATCCATAACGATTTGATTGACATTCCAAACTTATTACTTCAGCCAATTGTAGAAAATGCTGTAAAACATGGCATTTCAACGCTAGGTTCTAAGGGAAGAATTGTGATCACAATCGACCAACAAGGGCAGGATCTAGTACTCGGCGTAGCTGACAACGGAGCGAAATTTAATTCGGAGACCACCGAAGCCTCCGGTGGGTATGGCCTAAGATTAACAAAACAACGATTGGCTCTTTTGGAACAGCTTTATCCTGAAAACTCCTTCCAAATACAAATCACAGCAAGTTCAAACATTACAGAAATCTGTATTGTCATTTCCCATTGGATAACTAACATGTAATACCATGATTGACTATATAATTGTAGACGATGAGATCAACAACATCGAGATATTAAAAAGATACTTAGATAAATTTGAGGGTATTTTACATTTAGTAGGCACCGCAATAAACGCTGAAGAGGCAACTGTTTTGATTAATGATCAAAAACCTGAATTGGTTTTTCTTGATATCCAAATGCCAGATAAAAATGGCTTTGATTTATTACAAGCGCTAGAGAACAGAGATTTCGAAGTTATTTTCGTCACAGCTTATGACAAATTTGGTATTCAGGCAATTAAATTTTCAGCATTGGATTACCTCTTAAAGCCACTTAATTTTGTGGAGTTAGAAACTGCGTTAGATAAAGCCATATCGAAAATTAAATTAAAAAAATACAATTTAAGTCTAGAAAACCTGATTCAAAATCTTACGAACAAACAGCGAAAGACCCACAAAATAGCTCTGCCTTCAGGAAGAGAAACGCTATATGTTTCTATTTCGAATATCATCCGCTGTAAGGCAGACAATAATTACACAGAAATATATCTTATTGACCGTAGACCGATCATTATCAGTAAGACACTTAAAGAATATGATGATATGCTGTATGCATACGGTTTTATCCGTACACATCAAAGCCATCTTATAAATTCAGAACATATTTTATCGATCAACAAGGCGCAATCCGCCTATATTTTAATGAAAGATAATTCAATAGTGCCTATCGCAAGACAAAAGAAGGAATACGTATTTCGAACTTTAAGTAAATCAAAAACAAATTATGAAAATTAATCTATTTTACCTACTCATCTTTATTATCCCTTTAAGAACCTTAGGGCAAACGAAATCGGATGATTTTCCAATAACGGCCCCTAATTATAGTCAATATTCTTTGAAAAGGTCATACCCTCAAATTAAGGGTCGCGTAGTCAATTGGTCCGCTAATGATCTACAGGAAATAAAGATAAAGTACAGTCTTGTAAATATCGGAAATCCAATGCAATCATCCTATCACATCAAGCTAGATCAAGATGGATCCTTTCTTATTACATTACCCGATAAACTTCCAAATCGTCAGATCTGGTTTACATTTGGTGATTATGTATATACCTGCCTCTATAGTGATGAATACCTTGAAATCACTTTTGATCTAGATAAATTAAAGAAGAAACTTGTTTATATGACAGGTGATGGGCTAAAATTCGGAGGAAAAGATGGTGATAAAAATCGGATTATGAATGAGTATATCCTGTTCAATAAAAGATATAATGAAAATTTTTCCGGTAAAATAAGTTCACTCGCTACTGAAGATAATGACTATATAGCAAAATTAGACAGCATTTTTGCCTTTCAACAACAGATCAATAAGAAATTTTATACTGAATTTAGCAACACTTATCAAACATTGATTGATGGGGAAACAAAATCAAGCTACTACGCAAAGAAGCTTAAATATTTATTTCGGAATTCAATACAAGTAGATACAATCAGTGAATTGCTCACTCCTGTCTATTCCATATCAAATGATTCGCATGAATACTTCCAGTTTCTGAATTATTACATGCAAGGTGTAGGCTTTAAGAAAACAAAGAAAAAATTTAGTTTCATAAATCTAGCGTTATATTACGACGAAGTGCTGCCCTCCTTTTATGCAGATCTGCTAAAGTTACAATTTGAAGATAGAGATATCAAAGAACAATGTAAGCTCTATAAACAATTAAGACCGACGCTACATACTGATTGGAGCAAAGATTATTTAGATTCACAAATTAAGGCATTAGCAAGAAAAATCGCTCAAATTGATTCTATCAGTGCTGCATCTGCAATTCTTCAACCTAAGAATTCTACTTTGGGAAAATTAATTATAAAGACGGGCTCTGGCAGCAGTCTTTATATTGATCAACATAAGTCTGGAGAGGACCTTCTTAAGACATTAAAGGCTGTCTTCGCAGAAAAATTGGTTATTATTGATCTATGGGCGACTTGGTGTATTCCATGCATTCAAGCTATGCCCTCTAGTAAAAAATTACATGCTGAATCACAAGTCGCCGAATTACCAATTGAATTTGTATATCTATGTACCTCCTCGGGATCAAATGAACAAAAATGGCAAAATAAAGTATTGGAATTAAATCAGCCGGGCACACATATTTTTGTTGATTCAAAAGTTGTGACTGAGATCATGAATATCTTCGACAAAGGAGGGTTCCCCTCATATATCCTACTTACCCCTAGAGGTCAATATGACTACAAGTCGATTTCGAGCATACAGGGATTGAGTTTGGATCTGCTAAAGCAAAAGCTCTTATAGTGTAACCGCCAGCATTCATTAAAAACAAAAAAACCTGCAAAAATATTTGCAGGTTTTATCTTTAGTAGCCCGTAGGGGAATCGAACCCCTGTTTCAAGAATGAAAATCTTGCGTCCTAACCCCTAGACGAACGGGCCTTTTTATGCAACTCCAATAACATTGTTGTTTTTGGAGTTGCAAATATAGATCTTAAAATCAGTATTCCAAAAAAAAATTAAATATTTTTTAAATAAGGTCAAAACCGATATCTCTTCTGAAGTATTTTCCTTCAAAATAGATCCTCCCAGCATCTGCTGTGGCCTGTTGAAGGGCTTCAAACAGCGTATCTTGCAATGTGGTAACAGCAATTACACGTCCGCCTGCAGTAACAATCTTACCATCCACCTCCTTCGTACCTGCTTGAAATACGATGGATTCTTTAACATTTTCAATATTGGCGATCTCTTTTCCCGACTCGTAATCTCCGGGATAACCTCCAGCAACCAACATCACCGTCACGGCTGTTTTAGGAGATACTGTATAAGAACGTTGATCCAAATTGCCTTGTGCAACACCTTCCAGTAAATCCAACAGATCCGATTCAATACGTGGCAATACGGATTCAGTCTCCGGATCCCCCATACGAACATTATACTCGATGACATAAGGTTCCCCTTCCACATTCATCAAACCGATAAAAATAAATCCTTTATACGGAATACCATCTTTTTTAAGTCCTTCAACTGTTGGTCTGATAATACGCTCTTCTACTTTATTTAAAAATGTCTCATCGGCAAATGGAACCGGAGATATAGATCCCATACCACCCGTGTTTAGGCCTGTATCACCTTCCCCAATACGTTTATAATCTTTTGCAGAAGGAAGCACTTTATATGAATTACCATCTGTCAAAACAAAAACAGACAATTCAATTCCTTTTAAAAATTCTTCAACAACCACAACCCGGCTAGCTTCTCCAAACTTTGAATCTGCAATCATCGCTTTTAGCTCAGCTTTAGCATCTTCCAGCGTCTCGCAGATCAACACTCCTTTACCTGCTGCTAAGCCATCAGCTTTAAGCACAATCGGCAATTTTTGCGTTTCAAGGTAAGCCAATCCCTCTTCCAATGATGTCGCATCAAACGACCTTGAAGCGGCTGTAGGTACGCCATGGCGATCCATAAATTGCTTTGAAAAATCTTTCGAACCCTCCAATTGAGCGCCCTCCTGTTGTGGCCCTATTACGGGGATATGCTTTAAATCTTCCCGATTTAAAAAGTAATCATGAATACCTTTTACCAAAGGCTCTTCTGGACCAACGAGCACCATTTGCACGTTATTCTCCAAAACGAAGGTTGCAATAGCGGCAAAGTCGGTAACTTTAATATTTACATTCTGACCATACGCACCTGTTCCAGCATTTCCTGGAGCAATAAACAACTGATCTAAACGTGGACTTTTCGACAATTTATAGGCGAAGGCTGATTCACGACCTCCTGAACCGATTATTAGGATATTCATAAGACAAAGATATTTTTTTTATGCTAATTTTAAGGTATCAGATCGTTTAAAATGAGACTAATATTTTGATTTATAAATTGATTAAAGGAAAATATTTTCTAATTTTCATAAAACATTAGTCATATGTACCCTAAATTACTGCTTTTAGTAAACTGCCTCCTATTCGCTTTGTTGGCGTCGGCCCAGATCGATCAGACGTTGCAGAAACTGGATACTTACCATAGCCAGCACATTAAGGAAAAAATCTATCTCCATTTGGACAAAAATGATTATTCGGCTGGAGAAACCATCTGGTTTAAATTATACTGCAGCACCGCCCCTTTTAATTATTTGAGCAACATGAGTAAAATTGCGAATGTCGAATTGATTTCTCCAACCAATAAGATCATTAAAAGTATCAAAATTCCAATTACACTCGGTCTAAGTATTGGCGACTTCAATCTGCCGGACACCTTGGAAGAAGGCTCCTATCGCGTTAGATCATTTACCAGGTGGATGCAAAATGACTCTATAGCGAATTTTTATGAACGCGTTATTCCGATCACGAATGGCCGATCCGATAATATCATAACCAAAAGTGAACTGGTCAAAAACGGAACAGAAAACATGTTCCAGATTAATCTCAAAACCATTCAGGGAGCCCCGCTAATTAATAACAGCATCAATTATACCCTACAACCAAACAATAATAAAGAAAAATCCGGCCGATTAAAATCAAACGATAATGGAACAATAGCTTTGGAATTGAAAGATGACTTTAAAGGTGGAACACTGTCTTTACAATTTCTTTCTTTGGATAAAAGACGTATCCTAAAAAGTTTTGTTATCCCCGATCCAAAAAGCCAAAATAGCATTCAAATTTTCCCCGAAAGTGGCGAACTGATCAGCAACATATTATGCAAAACAGGTTTCAAAATCCTTACTCCTGCTGGATTGGGGAAAAAAGCCAAAATAATCGTGGTGGAAGAAAATCAAACGACTATTGCAGACTTTGAAACAAATTCACTGGGGATGGGAAGTATCCCGCTCGTCCTACAGGCAGGAAAAAAATACGTCGCTACAGCCCTTTTCGAAGACGGGTCTTCCACGAGCACAGCCTTACCGCCAGTGCTGAATTCCGGATATGTTCTTACGGTAAATTCCGGACTAAAGGATAAGATTGCAGCACAACTATCCGCGACAGCGGATCTGGTCAACGGCAAAGATATATATCTGGTAGCTCAATATAACGGCCTTGTATTCCATGCCGCAAAGCAGAAATTGAATGGCACAGACATCTTATTCAATATCCCCAAAAAAAACCTACCTTCTGGAGTTTTACAATTATCCATCTTAACAGATCAAATGGTTCCTATTGCGGAAAGATTGGTGTTTAACTACAATACGACATCGACCTTACTTCCTGTTTCCGTAGCACTCAACAAATCCAGCTTCACAACACGCGATAAAGTGATGGCAGATCTTTCCGTCAAATATGACGATAGTGACACGTCAAGATTTGCAGCCCTCTCGGCCTCTGTGGTAAACCTCAGCAAGGTTGATTCCACGACAGATCGTTATTATTCATCTATTGTCTCGGAGCTGCTATTGAAATCTGATCTTCGTGGCTTTATTGAACGGCCCAACTATTACTTTGAGGATTTAACGAACATTAAACTGACAGAACTGGACAATCTTATGTTGATCCAAGGTTGGCGCAAGTTGGACTGGAAGAATTACGCAATTACATCAACCACTTCGTTGCTTCCTGAAAAAGGACTTACCATAGCTGGGACAATCAAGAAAACGGCCCGAAAGGCTGTGGTGCCAAATGCCAAAGTAACGCTGATACCGACGAGCAATATGTTGCTGAGTGTGGATACACTGACAGACAATAATGGCCGATTTTCATTTGACGAACTTTTATTTGCAGATAGTGTCAAGTTTATTGTGACAGGTGATGGCCCCAAAGAGAAAAAAAGAGTTGATATCGTTATCGACAACGCACTCACTCCTCCTCCAAATCCGAGTAAAGATCAACCCTTGCTGGTTAACGACATCAATACCACGCTACTAACACAACTGAAAAATAGCCAAAAATTCCTTGGCGAATTGGAAGCTGCGGGCATAATCCAGAAGAGCATTCGATTGGAAGAGGTACAGGTCAATAGGGTACGAACAAATAAGGCAGACAAGAACTCCAGAAACCTCAACGGCCCAGGAAATGCCGATCAGGTGATTTCGGCCGAGGACCTTTCCACTTGTACGACACTGGAGCAGTGTCTTGCGGGTAGATTAGTTGGTGTCATGTTTCGAAATGGTGTCCCTTACAGCACAAGATCCATGGGGTTAAACGGCGGAAGTCCCATGCAAATTGTTCTTGATGGGATGTATATTGAAGCAGATCAAATAAGCATGATCAATGTAGCGGATATTTCTAGTATCGAGGTTCTTCGTAGTGCAAGCAATACGGCCATATATGGTATGTATGGGGGCAACGGTGTTATCGTGATTACCAGTAAATCGGGAGATGCCATCTCCTCATCTTATACCCCTACAGGAATACTAACGATCACGCCAAAAGGATTATATGTACCTCGAACCTTTTTCAAACCTCAATATGATGCCACAGTCCAACATAAGCTTACACACGATCTACGGACAACAATTGCATGGGAACCAAATCTGATCACGCAGAAAGAAGGAAAAACACATTTCGAATTCTTTACTTCTGACGAACCTGGGACCTACAAACTAACCGTTGAGGGAATAAGCATGGATGGAAAAATTGCTCATCTGGAGTATTTAATAGAGGTAAAATCACAATAGCAGCGCAAACAAATCGTTATATTTAAAGACAAGGTTATGGAACATATTAAAACCAAAATAGAAGATCATATTTTAAGTATTTTCCTCGACAGGGGGAAGTCAAATGCCATCGACACTCAGTTATTGAAGGAACTGATAGACACCCTGGAATCTTCCCAGCAAAATGAAGCTATTTACGGTGCAATATTGATTGGCAAAGAAAACTTCTTTAGCGCAGGGCTCGATCTAATTACCTTATTCCAATACGATGAAGATCAAATTCGGGAATTCTGGAATTTATTCCTGGAAGCGACATCATTACTCGCGGCTTTTCCAAAACCAATAGTCGCCGCAATATCTGGTCATAGCCCAGCTGGAGGCTGCGTACTAGCGCTCTGCTGCGATTATCGCATTATGGCCGAAGGGAATTTTGTGATCGGTCTTAACGAGATTCCAGTCGGACTCATCGTCCCTGAAAGTATATTTCAGCTTTATGCATTTTGGATCGGAAAACGGAATGCTTATCAGAATTTGCTCGAAGGTAAATTGCTTTCTCCTGTAGAAGCAAAAACACAGGGTCTTATCGATGACATTGTTCCCGCCAATATACTCTTCAATACCGCAACAAAAAAAATAAAACAGATCACGCAGTTCAACCAAAAGACCTGGCAGACATCCAAATTGAACTTCCGAAAGGAAATAATCCTTAAATTGCGCGAGAATAGGGAAGAGACAATCCAGCGCATCCTCGAACAATGGTGGCTTCCGTCAACACGCTCTATTTTAAAGTCAATCATTGAAAACTTGACTTCAAAGAAGTAATATTAAACAAAATCATCATGAGAAATCTCTTTTTCTTTATTCTTATTTGTCTCACTGCGAGCACGATCTCCTGTAGAAATAGCAAAAAAGAGGATAAGGCTGTAAAAATCATTCAGGATTCAATTCCTGTGGATACCCTTCAAAAACGTGACACGACTGAAAAGGAAGTAAAGAAAGAGAACTCCGAAACGCTGGAGGAGGTACTGGAGAAACTTGCCAAGGCATATGCAGAACAGGACAGTAAAACAATAAATTCCTATGTACAGCCCAAATTGGGAATTTATATTATCTATCGTCCCGGCGCGCTAGACTCTTATGTGCACCAAAATAGCTTTAATTTTTCTAAACCTGTGCCAGAGTACCATTCTTATGAAAAGTTAACGTACAAGGGCCCTTTGAAGTCCGGAAAACTACCTATTTTTGATTGTGGTACGATGAAGTGGGATAAAGCCGGATTCTATTATGATAAAAAGTCCCGCCCTAATGAACTATCGCAAACAGCAAAGTTCATGAATGAAATTCTTGATGCCAAAATTAGTAATACTGAATTACAGCGACTAAGAAATATAGAATCCAAAAGTTATAGAGCCATTATGACCTCCAATGAACATGAAGAACCCTTTGTTTTTCATGTGACAAAAGAGGGAGAAAAATGGTATATTACAGTTATAGACCGTGCTTATGCCGGATGTGACGCATAATATTTTGTACATTTTAGCCAAACTTAACGATAATGAAAAATTTAGATAAAGACATACAAAAGAAAATCGAAGATTGGTTAACCCCAAGTTATGATGAAGGAACTCGAAAGGCAGTTCAGGATTTAATCGACAATAATGAAGAGACAGAACTTACAGATTCTTTTTACAAGGATCTCGAGTTCGGAACTGGAGGCCTAAGGGGTATTATGGGCGTAGGCTCCAATCGGATGAATAAGTATACGATCGGCAAAGCCACGCAAGGATTAGCCAACTATCTAAAGAAACAGTTCCCAGATCAGGAGATTAAAGTAGCGGTATCTTATGATAGCCGCAACAATTCGCAGGCATTTGGCCAGCTGGTTGCCAACGTGTTTGCCGCCAACGGGATCAAGGTACATCTGTTCACCGCATTGCGCCCGACCCCAATGCTGTCGTTTGCCATCCGCCATTTCGGCTGTCAGAGCGGTGTTATGCTAACGGCTTCACACAACCCAAAGGAATACAATGGTTATAAGGCTTACTGGAACGATGGCTGCCAGCTGACTGCACCTCATGATAAAAATGTAATCGACGAAGTAAATGCAATCAGCTCAGTTAGCGCTATTAAATTTGACGGGAATACGCAAAATATCATTCCTGTCGGGGAAGAAATCGATCAGCTCTATATCAATGCCAATAAGACATTAAGTATTCATCCGGAAGCGGTAAGGGCTCAAAAAAACTTGAAAATTGTTTTTTCACCAATACATGGTACCGGAATTACCATTGTTCCTAAAATGCTAGCAGCATGGGGATTTGAAAATGTATCAGTCGTTGCTGAACAGGCCACGCCTGATGGCAACTTTCCAACGGTAATCTATCCAAACCCCGAAGAGGAAGATGCAATGGCTTTAGCAAAGAAAAAAGGGGAAGAAATTGATGCTGACCTTGTATTGGCGACAGACCCCGATGCCGATCGTGTAGGAATCGCCGTAAAAAATAATAAGGGACAGTTTCAACTACTCAATGGTAATCAGATCGGCAGTTTATTGATATACTATGTCCTCAGTGCAAAAAGTGAACTAAAACAACTCGGATCGAATCCATATATTGTAAAAACTATCGTAACCAGTAATTTACAAGCCGATATCGCAGATCGCTATGGTGTAACGCATTATGAAACACTTACAGGCTTCAAATATATTGGTGAATTGATTACTAGTTTAGGCGATTCAGCGCAATATCTGGCCGGCGGCGAAGAAAGTTATGGCTATCTTGTTGGTGATCTTGTGCGGGATAAGGACGCTCCAAACGCTTGTGCTTTCCTTGCCGAAATGACCGCCTATTTCAAAACAAAAGGAAAAACTGTTTACGAGGTTCTATTAGATATCTACAAAGAATTTGGCTGCTATCAAGAAAAGCTCATTTCCCTAACCAAAAAAGGAAAGGCTGGTGCCGAAGAAATTCAGGCCATGATGAATGGCTTACGTCATAATCTACCAACCACACTCGGTGGAATTAAAGTCAGAGAAATCAGGGATTATCAGCTTTCCCAAACCACAGATATGAGTACAGGAGAGCAAAGAGCGATTGCATTGCCTAAATCTGATGTTTTACAATTTATTACCGTAGATGGGGACGTGATTTCTGCCAGACCATCGGGAACGGAACCCAAGATTAAATTCTACTGTTCTGTAAAAGAAAGCTTAAAAGACACCGCTGATTATGTCGGTGTACAGGCTATTTTGGAAGAGAAAGTAGGCCGTATGATGAAAGATATTGTAAACTAATGGAAAAGTGGAAACGATTATCCTCTGAATATATCTGTAAAGAGCCTTGGGCTACCCTGCGTAGAGACACTTGTGAGCTTCCAGATGGACGCATCAATGACCATTATTACGTACTGGAGTATCCAGATTGGGTAAATATGGTTGGAATTACTGAACAGAACGAACTGCTGGTCATTAAGCAATACCGCCATGGAGCAGGCATTATTTCATTGGAGATTCCCGCAGGGACAACGGAACCAGGAGAAGATCCCAAACATGCTGCTGTGCGTGAAATGCTTGAAGAAACAGGCTATCAATTTGATCAGATTGAAGAAATCGCCACGCTTTATGCCAACCCGGCGACAAGTGGCAATATTACCTATACCTATCTGATGACGGGGGGTAAAAAAGTTCAGGAACAGGCTTTAGATGAACATGAAGAAATCGATGTTTATCGTATACCGCTTGAAGAAGCAAAAAGCATGTTGCTGGACAACAAATTCAGTCAGGCACTACATGCCAGTGCGCTATTCTATGCTTTCAACAAATTAGGCTTGTTATAAAACAAGCCTAATTTTATTCTGTTTTTTTCATTCATACTTTTAATTTTCACTAGCTTGCTGATTTTTGTACCTTTGCATCATGGCAAGAGAAATTTTTGAAACCAAGCGAAAGGCCCTGAAAATAAATCTAAACCCAGAGATTTATGGAACCTTTGCAGAGATCGGTGCTGGACAGGAAGTCGCACGTAACTTTTTCAACGCAGGTGCAGCATCAG
Organism: Sphingobacterium sp. UGAL515B_05; assembly: GCF_033097525.1. Taxonomy (NCBI): domain Bacteria; kingdom Pseudomonadati; phylum Bacteroidota; class Sphingobacteriia; order Sphingobacteriales; family Sphingobacteriaceae; genus Sphingobacterium; species Sphingobacterium sp. UGAL515B_05. Next base: position 1,872,352 of record NZ_CP109907.1, read on the forward strand.
GCACAATTGCTAAAACAATGTCAGCTTACGACATGGCTTTCAGTGATGCAATTTATGGTGAAGAAGCTGATGGTCGTTATGTCAGCAGAACACGTTTAAAGAAAATGCTCTCCCATGAATTCGATCTTCTTACCCAACGACTTCATGGCGATAAATACTGCAACAAAAAATTCTTCGCCTTTGCAGATACCGTAACAACCCTCAATTTCACCAAGACAAATGAACCGCACGGCTGGATCGGACTTCGCTTCCAACATGAAGTTGGAGGCCCTACAAATGATATCATTGTCCATGTAAGACTGCTAGACAGCGACAACCAATTGCAACAAAAGGTTTTAGGTATAATTGGTGTAAATCTATTATTTGCGGCTTATTATTATACAGACAATGTGCAGACCATGATCGAATCATTGGTCGATAACCTTTCTGTTGGTTCCGTTGAGATTGACCTGGTTAAACTAAACGGGCCTCTATTTGAAAACGTCAACCAACGCCTCATCAACTTATACCTGATTGCAAAAGGATTTGCTAAAGCCGCAATATTCCAGCCTGATGGTAAAGCGGTACAAATCAAAGATTATCTGTACAAAAAGAACATTATTTTACTTCGCACCAAATACCGTCAAAAATCCCTTCCAAACTTTGACCTCTTCAATCTTGCCGTTGAACAGTTCAAAAAAAATACAGGTGCAACTGACGCAGACACCATTGTATTAATTGAAGTCCTGATGGGAAATGTGTTGGAAGATACGCATGAAATTACAGGTGAAGACCTGCAAGAATTTGCTTCAAGAGCTGACGAGCTATGTGCAACAGGCAATAATATTATCGTCAGCAACTTTAGAAGAAATAATCATTTAGCAGAGTTTATTAGCAACTTTAAGCCTAAGAACATTGGTATTGCAACCAACGTTTACAATTTAAAGAACATTTTCAATTCAGATAATTATAATAAAGAGTTATACACCAATGAACTTCTTTCCTATATTTCGGGGATGTTCAATAAAAATGTGAAACTCTACGCATATCCTTATCTCTTGAAAAAAGAAAATAAGATTATTACAACGCACAATATGCCGGTTTCTGAAGAAGCCAAACCTTTATTTGAATTCTTAATTAAAAACGGCTATATCATAGATATTGAAAATTACGACGAAAAATTTGTAAAAACCGTATAAGCAGATCGTCTCCAAAATTTAAATTTATTATATAGCCCAATTTTCTTAAATTGGGCTATATTTATTTTTGTGCCTTATGAAGCAAGAGAATGTCATACTGGTTGACAGCAATGATAAGATGATTGGCAGCATGGAGAAATATGAAGCCCATGAAAAGGGGCTATTGCACCGTGCTTTTAGTGTATTTTTGTTCAATGACCAAGACGAATTGCTCCTGCAACAAAGAGCATTAAGTAAATACCACTGTGGCGGACTTTGGACCAATAGCTGCTGCTCGCATCAGCGTCTGGAAGAAAGTAACATAGAAGCCGCCAAAAGGCGCTTAATGGAAGAATTGGGAATTACTGCAACAGCCCTTCAAGATGTCTTCTCGTTCGTTTATAAAGCTCAATTTGATAACGGGCTTACGGAGCATGAATTCGATTATGTCTTATTCGGAAAATTTAATGGAACTCCAGAAATTAACGAAGAAGAGGTTGCCACAACAAAATATATGAATCAACAGGAAATTCAAGATGAAATACAACATTCACCCGAACAGTTTACCCCTTGGTTCAAACTAATCTATCAACGTGCTTTTGATACTTACTTTAGTATATATAAAAACAAATTATAACAATCTTGTACCGTGCAAAAAAAGATCCTGCCTTTTAAAAAGCAGGATCTTTTTTTGTCTTTGGTTTAGCGGATCGCTATAAGAATTTTTTATAGATGGAATACAGAATTTTAAGGTCATTCTCACTCATGAAGGCTGTATTTACGTCCTGCTGAATGTAGTGAATCTTAAAAGCTTTTATTGCCGCATCGAGATTACTCACATCGTAACCGATAATACGTAAGGCCATTTTTGGGTTAAAGTCTGCTGGAGGCGTCTCTAAATAGTCCTCATACCAAAAGCCGAATCCTTGATCAGCCAGTTTTTTCCAAGGAAAACGTGACGGATCATTTTTTCGGGTTGGTGCCAAATCCATATGTCCAATAAAATTTGCCTGTGGGATTCTATAGGTCGTTTTTAAATAAGTCAACAACTGCGTCAAGGCGTTGATCTGGGCATCAGTCCAAGGATCTGTAGTCCCATTATTGTCGAGCTCAATGCCAATGGAAGAAGAATTGAGGTCCGTATCATTGCCCCATTTCCCCAAGCCCGCATGATGTGCACGATAGAGGTCATTGACCATCTGCACGACTTTCCCATCTCTACCTACCACATAATGGGAACTTACACCTGCTTTCGCGGAATGAAATGTACGGATGGTCTGTCCCAAAGAATCCTGTGCAGTATGATGAATGACAACAAAATTTGGTTTACGGATGCCGAAATTAATCGAAGCAACCCATTGTTGTTCTTTGACATTCACCTGCTCCAATTGACCGGTGACAGGCGATTGTTTATAGAGTTTCGAAAATTCTTTTGCTTGCTTCTTATATACCTTTTCAGTCTTTGCGTATTTCCCTCCCGCACAGGAAGCCAATAATGCTGTTGCGACACAAAGATTGATGGAAAATTTGAGTATCTTCATATTGAAATGTTTCAGCACAAACTAAGGCAAATTTGCCAACAAAAGCAAATTTATTAGCTTCGTCCTATAGTTTGACATAATTTCCAAATATCCTTTTCGTATAGATTTCGGAACAACACCGTCTGCTTTAAAAAAAAGCCCAAACCAATGTTTGAGCTTTTCCATGTCAACTATGCATTTTCTGCTTGTGCTAAAATTACATGCTTTATTATTTCAGTGCGCTGAGGTTCAATTTTGCCAAAAAGCCTTTCAGCTCATCCAGGCTGTAGTCATTTCCCCGAAGGGTAATTAGATAGCGGTCTTTCTCGAGATAACTTATTTCAGAACTTTTTGTCGTTGAACCTTCCACTCCTTTGCTATCTGTTGTTTTTGCCCGTTTACCTTCAAATTCGCCAGTTTTCTCTATTTCAGTATCTGTAATTTTCTCTGAATCTACCATGAAGCCCATTTGCGCCAAACCCACGATTGCCGAAGCAGTTTCGCCCGCGCCATCAATGATATTGACTTTAATTTCCTTCTGGTTATCGACAGTATACGTAGCCTCGCCAGACACAACTTCTGCTCCATACATTGATCCAGCAGAATAAGAGGTTCTTTTTAAACCATCTAAGCTCTCTGGTAAAAAAGCCTTTAGCTCCTCCGAACTTAATGGTTTCTCGGATTTAAGTTTGGCTTGAAGCTCTTCCAATTTTTTTGCTCCATCACTCAGATTGCCCAAATTGGATACTCCTTTAACTACATCCGAAATCCCAGCCTCTTTCTCCTTAGCATCTTCACCCTCTTCACTGGATTTGCTGTTGCCGCAACTCGCGACCAAAAGGCCCAGTCCTAAAAGAACAGGCATTACTTTCCATTGTCTTTTCATGATTATCAGTTTTAATTAAAACGCTAAAAAGAACAAAATAATATAATTAATCTAAATTTTAAAATCTGTTTGCATACGATCTTTAGACCTTAAAGCGCGACTTAAATTTCTATCTGTTACCTGTATTACCGAGATACTGCCGAATGGGACTGCGCTACACAAAAAAAGGCCTCTATACGAGTATAGAGGCCTTTCATTATAGCTACCGAGATTATGCTTCGGCGTATTCTTCAATTGAAGGACACGAACAAATCAATGTACGGTCACCTTGAGAATCGTTCACACGACCTACTGAAGGCCAGAATTTACGTTCTCTTACATACTCCAATGGGTATGCGGCCGTTTGACGGCTGTAAGGTCTGTCCCACTCATCTGCAGTTACAACCGAAGCTGTATGTGGTGCATGTTTCAATACATTGTTAGCTTGGTCCACGTCTCCTGCTTCAACCGCAGCGATCTCTTCACGGATAGCAACTAATGCATCACAGAAACGATCCAATTCAGCCTTAGACTCCGATTCAGTAGGCTCAACCATCAATGTTCCTGCAACAGGGAAAGAAACCGTCGGCGCGTGGAAACCATAATCCATCAAACGTTTTGCAATATCTGCAACCTCGATACCGAAATTTTTGAATCCACGGCAATCTAAGATCATTTCGTGTGCACAACGTCCGTTAGTACCTGAATAAAGTACTGGATATGCATTTTCTAAACGTGCTTTAATATAGTTTGCATTTAATATTGCTGTTCTTGTCGCATTTGTCAAGCCTTCACCACCCATCATTGAAATATAAGCATGGGAAATAAGCAAAATTGACGCTGAACCAAATGGAGCAGCAGAAACAGCAGAGATACCTTCCGCACCGGAAGTAGAAACCACTTCGTGGTTAGGCAAGAAAGGAACTAAGTGTTTCGCAACACCGATAGGTCCCATACCTGGACCTCCACCACCGTGAGGAATACAGAATGTTTTATGGAGGTTCAAGTGACAAACATCGGCACCAATATGCCCTGGGCTTGTCAATCCAACCTGTGCATTCATGTTCGCACCGTCCATATAAACCTGACCACCATTTGCATGAACAATTTCACAGACTTCAATGATCGACTCTTCAAATACACCGTGTGTAGAAGGGTAAGTCACCATCAGTGAGTTCAAATTTGCAGCATGTTCAGTCGCTTTTGCTCTTAAATCCGGAATATCGATATTTCCTAATTCATCACATTTCACAACCACCACTTTTAAGCCTGCCATCGAAGCAGAAGCAGGGTTTGTTCCATGTGCAGAAGCAGGGATCAAACAGATATTACGTCCATGATCACCACGGCTCTCATGGTAAGCGCGGATAACCATCAGACCAGCGTACTCACCTTGTGCTCCTGAATTTGGTTGAAAACTCATCTTCGCAAAACCGGTAATTTCAGACAACCAATCATTCAATTCGCCAATCATCTGCATATATCCAGAAGTTTGATCTGCAGGAGCAAATGGATGCAAACCGCCAAATCTCGCCCAAGTAACCGGCACCATTTCAGCTGTAGCATTCAATTTCATCGTACATGAGCCCAATGGGATCATCGAGTGGCAAAGCGATAAATCTTTTGCTTCCAACGATTTGATATAGCGCAACATCTCATGTTCAGAATGATAGCTATTAAAGTTTGGATGTGTTAGGTAGGCAGAAGTACGTACTAAATCGGCAGGAATTGAAGAACTTAAATTCTCTTCTAAAGTATCAAAATCTACGTCATTCAATGTTTTACCTTGAATTTTAGCAAATACTTTGACGATTGTCTTAATATCTTCGTATGTGGTTGTTTCGTCGATAGCAATTGAAACTTCCGAACCATTATAATAGAAGTTTAATTCGTTATTTAATGCTTCAGATTTCAATGCACCAGCATGTGCACCTAAGTCTACACGTAGTGTATCAAAATAAGCTGCATTCAATTGCGTATAACCCAACGACTGTAATGCTTGATCCAACAGATTGGCCAATGCATTGATACGTGATGCTATATTCTTAATTCCTTCTGGGCCATGGTACACGGCATAGAAAGAAGCCATAATCGCTAAAAGAGCTTGTGCAGTACAAATATTTGAAGAAGCTTTGTCACGGCGGATATGTTGCTCACGAGTCTGCAAAGCCATGCGCAATGCATATTTACCATTTGAATCGGAAGTAACACCGATAATACGACCAGGGATATTACGTTTAAAGCTGTCGCGTGTTGCAAAATAGGCCGCGTGAGGACCACCAAAGCCCATCGGTACGCCAAAACGTTGTGAATTACCAACAACAACATCTGCACCCCATTCTCCTGGAGGCGTTAGTAATGCTAAACTCATCAAATCTGCCGCAGCACACACGGTAATATTTCTACTGTGCGCTGTAGCGGTAAATGATTTATAATCAACAATTGAACCATCAGCTGCAGGATATTGAACAAATGCCGCAAAAACATCATCTGTTAATTCTGATTCAGCAATAGCCGCAATTTTAAGTTCAATACCAAAAGACAAGGCACGGGTCTTCAATACATCAACCGTCTGCGCATAGGCGTTGTCCGACACCAAGAATACATTAGCATCTTTATTTTTCCGAGCTGAATAAAGCATAAACATGGCTTCAGCTGCAGCCGTAGCCTCATCCAACAAAGAAGCATTTGCAATTTCTAAACCTGTGAAATCACAAATTACAGTCTGGAAGTTCAATAAAGCTTGTAACCTACCTTGTGCAATCTCCGCCTGATAAGGTGTATACTGCGTATACCATCCTGGGTTTTCAAATACATTTCGTTGAATTACGCCCGGAAGGATTACATCGTAGTAACCTTGACCAATAAAAGATTTAAAAACTTTATTTTTCTCAGCGATTTCCGCAATACGCTTTAAATAGGCTACCTCAGACAATGCTTTAGGAAGATTTAAAGGTTTTGGAGCACGAATTTGAGAAGGGACCGTTTGGTCAATAAGTTGGTCAATTGACGAAACGCCTAATTTAGCCAACATTTCATTCGCTTCAACTGGACTTGGGCCATTGTGGCGACTTTCGAATTTTTCTTGGAAGTGTATATTGCTCATGTGTGCAAAAAGTTAACGCTTATAGATAGTTAGCGACATAATAATTAGGCAATTAACTCTCTTATAAACAGTCGTTTTTTGGATGAGCAAAGATAGCAAAATAAATGACTGAAAACGAAGCAAAAAAGTGGATAAAAAGTCAGTTTTACGGTGCTACCCAAATGCAATCGATTGTCTTTGTGAAATGAATTTTGGAATAAACTCAAACATACAGATTGTTCATTATAAATATAGTAAACAATACAATAATCCCTTGCTACAATTTTAAAAAAACACACTATTATCTGCTATCTCTTCCACACATTTCTTTCTTTACATCACTATTCTTTTTTGCAATGCCAATGAATTTTCAATAAATTAGTATATGTACCAATTGTAAAGTGACTTCGAAATAACGATATACACTTTTTTGCTAAGAACAACTGATATCAAGGGTATTTTGCTATCAGGAATCTTAACAAAGAAAACATTATCCAGCTAGGGAAGCATCTCTTTTGACAAATGTAAATTATCACAAAAAACGAATATCATTTCTTTTTAACGAATATAAAACAGCGAAGTAACGATTATAAACCATGAGAAAACAGGTAACAGACAGCGTTCTTTTAGTAAGACCCTCTGTCTTCCGTAAAAATGAACAGACTGCGGTCAACAATTTCTTCCAAAAGGATATCGAAAATCTCAGTATAGAAGAAGTCAACAAAGAAGCGCAAGGAGAGTTCGACGCACTAGTAAATGAATTGAAGTCACATGGAATTTTGGTGACTGTCATTCAGGACGACGAGAAATCAGAAAGTCCCGACAGTATATTCCCCAATAATATTGTCTCCTTTCATCAGGATGGAAAAATAATTTTTTATCCCATGTTTGCTCCCAATCGTCGAAAAGAACATTTATTGGATTTCGAAGGTCCATTGAAGCAAAACGGTTATTATGTAAAACTAACGAAGGATCTCAGTGAAGCCGAAAACAATAAACAATATTTGGAGGGCACTGGCGCACTTGTCTTGGACCGCGCTCACCGTATAGCCTATTGTGCCTTATCCGAAAGAGCAGACCGGGATATGCTCGACGAATACTGCAGGACTGAAAACTACACACCTGTTGTATTTCACGCCTTCCAAACTGTCCATGGAGAGCGGAGACCTATCTATCACACCAATGTGGTGCTAGCCGTAGGCGAAGACTTTGCCATCTTATGCCCACAGGCAATCGATAATCAGGCTGAACTCCAAACCCTGCTGAAGAGTCTAAAAGATACAGGCAAAGAGATCATTGAAATCAATGAGAACCAACTCGAATCTTTTGCAGCAAACTGCCTCCAGGTGAGAAATAAATATGGTAATCGTTTTATTGTCCTGAGCAATCAGGCGTTATCCTCACTGACTTTATACCAAACAGCACAATTAGAAAAGCATGGTAAAATCATCCATCAAGATCTACATGTTATCGAGACATGTGGCGGCGGAAGTGTGCGCCACATGATGGCCGAAGTTTTTCTTCCGAAAGAAAAAGTCCTTGTATAGCGATTAAAGATCTGCCTACAAATCCTATTGCAGGTAGATTTCCATAAGCTTAGATCTAATGACTGTAAAAGACGAATCCCCCAAAACTATTGCTTTTGGGGGATTCGCTATACAAAGTGTCTTTTACATCGTTTTATGCGATTAGAACGAATACCTTAATCCCAATTGGAATTGATAAGGGTTACCCGAAGGTGACACGATACCAGAGTTGTTTACATTATAATTAAACTGCTGTTTCGTAACATCAAAAGGCACTAATTTCTCTCCAGCGGCGTCCTTTCCGCCTAAAGCATATAGATTTTGATTACCCAAAGACTCATTTATGCCCCAAGTCTTCTTAAATAAGTTGGCAACATTGAAAAGATCTCCCGATAATTCCAATGCATGGTTTTTATATAAATTGAATTTTTTAGCAATTCTAAGGTCTATCAAACCGTAAAAACCATTCACTCCACCATTACGTTCAGCTATTTTACCTTGATATTTTTTAATAAAATCTTTAAGGCTCTGACTCGCTTCTGGATTATTCAACAAATTGTTCAATCCAGTAATCAACTGTTTTGATGTATTGGGATTATTGGGATCAAAGATAAAGGCCAGATCATTGTCTCCAGCAACAAAGTCTCCATTTATATTTCCTCCGGCAAGTAAACTGTATCGTGTACCACCAATCCCTGAGTAACGTACTCCAACACTCACACCATAAAATGTTGGCAAAGTACCATAGATCACAATCTTATTGCGGAATTGATTATTCGAATAACTCATCTTACTCAAATCGCGGGGATCGTCTTTCACAGCCAAAGATAAGGTCGCTGTGTTCGCCACGTTTCCGTTGAAAGAAGTATTATCTTTCGCATCATTCCACGTATAGCTAACGGATATAGATCCGTCTTTGTAATATTGATAACTCGCATCCAACACAACTGCAAACTGATTTACTTTCCCTTCCGAGTTCAATTCCAGCACGCGGCCAAATTTATCGGAAATTCGTCCTTTTTTCCAATCCGGAGCTCCGTCAACAATCGATGCCGCGGGAACGAAAACACCTCTGTTGTCCTCATTCACTAATCTGAAGAACGGATCTTTGACCATGTTACGATCAACATACATATAGTTATTACGCCCTAAATTCATATACCCTGAAAGACTGGCTTTCAATTTTTCGGTAAAGAAATGCGTGTAAGATACATTAGCCTTGTAAACCACTGGTATTTTCGCATCAGCTCCATAGGTGTTGATCGTTGGCACTTGAAATTGTGCCAGGGTTGGCGTTGTTGACGGATCTTTTCTGTATCCCACAAAATTAGGTGTAGGCACATCGTTACCACGAACATCTACTGTCGCAAAATGTTTTCCATCAAAAGTTAGGTTATTGATGGTCATATAATTGTTAATATCAGACGCAAAGATACCTGCTCCTACACGGAAAAAGTCCTTTCGTTCTTCATTCACATCCCAAGTCATCTGGAAACGCGGCTGTACAACAAACGATTTTAATTTGTGATCTGTACGCACCCCCACTTCTTTCAACAATTCTTCATTCAAAGGAGAGGTTGGATAATGACCATAATCCAAGCGTAGTCCCGCAACCAGATCTAATCCTTTCGCCAATTTGGTTTGCAATTGACCATATGCGCCGGCATTAAATATCTTACCTACCACAGCCGGATCACTTACCAAAGGAACTTCACGATAGTAAGCATACGGCTTCATGTCGTCAAAGTTTTGCATAGCAGTCTTTCCATCACTCGGTCTAAAGTGAAAGCGACCATTGACCTCACTTCCATAAATCGAATTTGCGTGGGTATACATCAAATCGACCCCAAAAGTATAATTGATATTATCAGTACTATAATAGATATTATCGACAAGCTGAAATACATTATTTTTAAATGATTCCTGCGCAAAACGATGTCCGCCCAACTGCAATGTGGTCTTTTTATCTTCTCCAGCAACCTTAGATACTGCATCTTCTACAATTGCACGGGGAATATTTTGACTAGGCAAAAGATCACCTGGACTACTTTTTTGATAGGTATAGAGATGTTGTACTTTCAATTCATTGGTTACCTTAGGGGAAATGGTCGTACGCAAAGTTGCCAATAAACTATTATCAATGTTTTTATCATTTCCATAAGACTCATATAGGGTAATTGGCTTATTATCCTGTAATCCCAACTTATTATTGTCACTTGTAAAGTTATTTCGGATAGTCAATAAATTTTTTTCATTAATTTGCCAGTCAATTCGCCCAAAAATCGCATCAGACCCTCGCTTCTTATCAAAAGTACCATATTGACGTTCATTGCCCAATCCATACTTGCTACGCCCAATATTGACAAACTCATCCAAGGTGGCATTAGTAACATTAAATCTCTTCTCGTCGGCTTCAGAATTAATATCCGCAATAATCAACGGACGTGCATCGCGTTGATGATCCCAAGCTACAAAATAATGCAACTTGTCTTTAATGATGGGACCGCCTAATGTAAATCCATATTGATAGGTAGAGAAATCATTACTTCGTTTGTTTCCTCTAATATCGTATGGGCTGGACAACCAATCGGCCCTTGAATAAAGCCATGCGCTTCCGTGCGTTTGATTTGTTCCTTGTTTGGTTACCGCACTAACTGTTCCTCCCCCTGCTCTTCCATAAGTCACATCATATTGGTTGGTAACCACTTTAAATTCACGAACGGCTTCTATCGAAATGGAGAACGGAGCACCACTACGACTGGTTGTTGAACCTGCAGAAGTCGGGTTTTTTGCATTCATACCATCAATCGTAAAATTAGTAGAGGAACCCAACTGACCACCGATATTATCGCCCTTACTCAAAGGAGACAGGTCCATCAGCGAAGTAAAATTCCGACCGTTGACAGGCAACTTCGCAATATCCTTGGCTGTAACCGCTGTAGCGGCACCTAGATTTTCAATTTTGTTCTTTAGGGTACTTACTCCTGTTAATTCAACCGTTTCTAATACATTTGAGGTATTTTGGATAGGAATCTTCAGGCGGACGATATCGCCTTGATTTAAATTAAATCCCGAACGCACTTGTTCGCCATAGCCTATATAAGTTACTTTGATCGTGTAGGGGCCGCCTAAAGGCAACTCCTTAAAGTTGAAATCACCATTTGCATTGGTCGAAGTCTTCGTTGTGAAACCCGTTGATTCATTACGTACTTCAATTGAAGCTCCGTGAACTCCTTTATCATTTTCGTCCGTAATTTTACCAGAAAATCCCGCTTGGGTCGTTTGGGCGTACAAACCTGTTCCAAGTGCAATGGCACATGTTGTGAGTAAAAATTCTTTCATTTAGTTGTTGGTTGTGATAATGAAAGCAAAACTACACCGGAACTGTTAACAGGAGCTAAACGAAATATTATGAAATTATAAACAAAGCATTTTAAAATATATATTAATAAAAATGAAAGCGCTTTTAAAAAACAAGGCAATATCGGAACATGCAACAAAAGTATTTTAAATAGGGATAGAAATAGACCGGTATCTGCAAAAAGCCTACATGATTCGTAAAACACCAACAGAGATGATCCGAACCGAAGGTCTTTCTTGCGAATAACATCACAAAAAAAAGTCAGCCGAAGCTGACTTGCTAATATAAAATTGTAAACTTAAAATCCAACGGATTAAAGTATTTGTAAAGATCCCTAAATAGGTTATCTCCGTATTTGACATAGAGTAATGCGAAATTTTCGGATCTTTCCTGTAGTCCTCCGCCAGGAAAGAGCTTTTCCTTCACATTATCAATATCGGTTAAAGCATGTTGATGATTTCGCTTTTCGGCTTTCATCAGCTTTTTCTCTAAATTATTGATCGCTTTTTTTAACCGCGCTTTTACCGCTTCCGTACTAGGGCCTAAACTTGGATCTATTTTGTGGGTTCGTAACCTTATCTTACCAAAAATAGCGTTCAGCTCCATCCATTCGTCATTGAGATTGAGACGTTCTTTGGTATGACGTCGAACATATTCTTTTTTCAGTACTTCTGCTGGACGAAAGATACTCTTAAAGGTTAGATCAACGCGAAATAATTTCGCCGCGACGTTGTCCTCAGTTATCATCGCTGAATTGCGCGGTATCAAAATTGGAAAATCTACCTGGTATTGGTCAAAGTTAGACTTCAATTGCATCCAATAGACCATTTCGGCGCCACCACCAATATAAGCAAGATTGGGAAGTATAATTTCCTGATACATCGGACGCATAACCACATTTGGACTGAAGCGTTCTGGATAATGATCAATCTCCTGTTCAAGCTCAGCCTTCGTAAAATAAATATTCTGGTGCAATACTTCGTATCGACCATCGGCAGCGAGCACCAAGCGCTCCCTAAAGTCATCCGTCAAATAAAAGAAATTAATCTCACGAGCATGCACTTGGGTAGAGAAACCATTTGATTCCAGCTCTTCCGATCGCGCTGTTATTGCCTTAAAGCTTTTTTCAGATAAGATATCTTCCTTAATAATTGCCTTGAACAGTTCCTTCAATTCCCGGTCATCCGCATCGACGATCAAAAGACCGTACGACTTAAACAACGCATTGACCATATACCGTGTTGCATCTGCTAATCGATCATGGTTCAAATAGGCTTCTTCCACAATGCGTGTAAGTTTAGTCGAATTTTCGGAAAGCCCTAAAATATTTGTGTACTGCTTCACAGCATCAACGATTGTTGCTGTATCCATTCGCCCGGTAGCAGAAACAGCAGGCGTATCCCAACTAATTTTCTTACCGAAGACTTTCGTATGGTTGATTTCTTCAAAATCATGATCTTCGGTCGCCATCCAATATACTGGAACAAAATTTTTATCGGGGTGTTTGCTCTTCAAATCTTCGGACAAACGTATTGCCGTCATGATTTTAAAAATAAAATACAAAGGTCCGGTAAAAATATTGAGCTGATGTCCCGTCGTGATGGTATAAGAATTCTGGTCGAGCAACAGCTCTATGTTGGCAGCTACAGCAGGAGAATCCTTTAATAGCTCGCCATATTGCTTTTTAAGACGCTCAACAAGAATCTCCCGGTGTTCAAATTTCTTCTTTTCGTTCAATTGCTTTTCAAAACCAGCCCAGGTAGGCCAGTTTCCTACAAAAGATTTTAAGGCTTCATCATGCGCCAAATAAGCCAATAAAGTCTTAGAGAAGCTATTTGTTTCACTATATTCAATATAAGTTGCCTTCATCTGCAAATTTTATTAATTATTCTCTATTCTTAATTGATAACGAAAATCCCCCAAAGCAAGCTGACATGGCAGTGCATCTTTTTCGCTAAATAGAACCTATTTTCAATTTTAATCAGAAGAATGATTCACCATAAGACCATAGGCTTTCTTGAATCTGATTTTAAACGGCTATAGATTGTTTAAAATGGGGATTGTACGCTTACAAATGTATCTAGTTTGCGTCGACAAAATAGTGAATTTTCACAAAAAGCTTGTCCCGCTTTTAAATTATATCATTTTACTGACAATTGTCTATAAACAAACGGGCCTCCTTTGAATAAAGGAGGCCCGTTTGTTTATATTATCATCTATAAGCTTTTAAGCTTATTTCCTTACAATCTCACCATATAGATCGAAATCTTCAGCTCGGTCGATTTTTACCTGAACAAAATCACCAATACGTGCATAAGAATCTGCAGCAGGAATCAAAACTTCATTGTCGACTTCTGGAGAATCGTATTCTGTGCGGCCAATAAAGTAATCGCCGTCTACCCGATCAACCAATACTTTATACGTATTGCCCACTTTGGACTGATTGATATCATACGAAATACCTTGCTGTACTTCCATAATAGCTTCCACGCGTTCTTCTTTTACTTCCTGTGGCACATTATCCTCTAGCGAATGTGCGTGCGTCTTTTCTTCATGAGAATAGGTAAAACAGCCTAACCTGTCAAAACGGGTCTCTTCAACCCAATCCAACATCTCCTGGAAATCCTGTTCAGTTTCACCTGGATAACCACAAATTAAAGTCGTACGCAAGGCGATATCTGGAACTCTGTCACGTATGGCATTGACAAGATCAATCTGTTTCTGTTTCGTTGTACCTCTTCGCATAGACTTCAACATCGGATCAGATATATGTTGCAATGGCATATCCAAGTAATTACAGATATTTGAACGTTCATTCATGGCGTCCAAAATATCCATTGGGAAACCCGAAGGATAGGCGTACTGCAATCTGATCCATTCGATACCGTCAACATCTGACAAATGGCGCATTAAATCAGAAAGATTGCGCTTTCCATAGATATCTAAGCCATAATAGGTCAGGTCTTGTGCAATCAGAATCAATTCTTTCGTGCCGTTCGACGCGAGAAATTTTGCTTCTTTCACAAGATCGTCAATGGATTTGGAAACGTGTTTACCACGCATCAAGGGAATTGCACAGAAAGAGCAGGGACGGTTACATCCTTCGGCAATCTTAAAGTAAGAAAAATGCGAAGGTGTTGTCAATAAGCGTTCACCCAACAATTCATGCCGATAATCAGCTCCAATGGATGACAACAGATCCGGCAAATCATTCGTACCGAAAAAGGCATCAACATTGGGAATTTCAGACTGTAACTCTGGCTTATATCGTTCAGAAAGACAACCTGTAACGATCACCTTATTGATTTTACCCTGATCTTTTAAATCCGAATATTGTAAGATCGCATCAATAGATTCCTGTTTGGCATTATCAATAAAACCGCAGGTATTGATGACGACGATATCATTCGCCTGTATATTGGATGCTTCATGCACGACTTCCATCTGATTGCCCTTTAACTGGCCCATCAGGACTTCACTATCGTGAATATTTTTCGAACAGCCCAAAGTCACCACATTGACACGTGGTTTATTGATCAAAGGCGCTGGTTTCGCGTATT
Source organism: Sphingobacterium sp. UGAL515B_05 (assembly GCF_033097525.1). Taxonomy (NCBI): domain Bacteria; kingdom Pseudomonadati; phylum Bacteroidota; class Sphingobacteriia; order Sphingobacteriales; family Sphingobacteriaceae; genus Sphingobacterium; species Sphingobacterium sp. UGAL515B_05. The sequence continues at coordinate 1,887,426 of NZ_CP109907.1, forward strand.
TTGTCTTCATATGATTAGAAGGTAGACTCTATTTGAAAAGGGAGTCCACAAATTCCTTTTTGTTAAACAACTGAAGATCACCTATTTTCTCTCCTACACCAATGTATTTCACCGGGATCTTAAATTGATCAGATATACCAATAACCACCCCACCCTTAGCTGTTCCATCGAGTTTAGTCAATGCTAAGGCATTTACATCAGTCGCCTGCGTAAACTGCGTACATTGCTCAATGGCGTTTTGCCCTGTCGATGCATCCAAGACCAACAAGATTTCATGTGGCGCACCTGGAACAACCTTCTGCATCACATTTTTGATCTTCGTGAGCTCATTCATTAGGCCAACCTTATTGTGCAAACGGCCTGCGGTATCAATGATACACACGTCTTCACCATTTGCCACTGCCGATTTCACGGTATCATAGGCCACTGAAGCAGGATCCGAGCCCATTGCCTGAGCGACAACACGCACGCCAACACGCTCACCCCACAATTTAAGTTGATCAACAGCCGCGGCCCGAAAGGTATCCGCTGCCCCCAATACAACTTTGCTTCCAGCTTGTTTCAACTGATGAGCCAGTTTGCCAATGGTGGTTGTTTTGCCAACCCCATTAACACCTACAACCATAATAACGTATGGTTTATGATCGCCATAATTGAAATTCTCGAAATCAGCACTATTGTTCTCTGCCAGTAGCGTCTGAATCTCCTCTTTCAGGAGATTGTTTAGCTCAGAAGTAGAAACGTACTTATCGCGGGCAACACGGGCTTGTATGCGATCAATGATTTTTAAGGTAGTTGTAACCCCAACATCAGAAGTAACCAAAACTTCTTCCAGATTATCCATCACATCGTCATCTACTGTTGACTTACCAACGACAGCTTTTGTAATCTTGGAAAGAAAGCCTTCTTTTGTTTTTTCCAAACCTTTATCTAAGGCCTGTTCTTCTTCTTGTGTTTGTGGTTTTTTCTTAAAAAAATCAAATAATCCCATGGAGTGTAGTAGTGAAAATTGATGTTCAAATATAAACAAATGTCCTCAACAAAAAAAGCCCTTTCGGTAGGATACCAAAACGGCTATTTTTATCGAATTCTTTTTAAAGAAAAACTTTAAAAAAGGAAAATGCTACTAGTTATTTTTGAGCTGCTGCAACTACGTCTTTCACTTTATCGTTGTGAACCATACCTTCTTTGAAAGTATACGCGCCAGTTTTTGCAGATTTAGTAGTAACAATAACCTTTGTAAATTCTTTACCGCCACCTTTTTGTAACGATGCAACTGCTTTCTTTGCCATGGTATATTAATATTTTACTTAGCTTCTCTTTCAAGGGCTAAGATGTGTGACTTACTTAATTTCTTTATGAACAGTAACTTTTCTCAATACTGGGTTGAATTTTTTCAATTCCAAACGCTCAGTTGTGTTCTTTTTGTTTTTAGTAGTGATGTAACGAGACATTCCCGGAAGACCACTTTCTTTGTGTTCAGTACATTCTAAGATAACTTGTACTCTATTTCCTTTTTTAGCCATTGTTTTACTTTATTTTGATCCTATTATAGGATTGAAATTCATGAATAATCTTAATGTAACAGGCGCGACAATCAATTAGATTGACCCTTTAACGATAAATTTATTGATCGCTGCTGTAATCCCGTTCTTGTTGATAGTCTTGATAGCAGAAGTAGATACTTTTAACGTAATCCAACGATCTTCTTCTGGAATGTAAAAACGTTTAGTTTGTAAATTTGGATAGAATTTACGTTTAGTTTTAACGTTTGAGTGAGAAACGTTATTTCCTGTTAACGCCGCTTTGCCTGTTAAATCACAAATTCTTGACATGATATTATTTTTTTGTTGTCTTTATTACAATATGTTAATCCTTTGCACTCTCTGCAAAGAGTTTGCAAATATCTATATTTTTTTTGGGATAAGCAACAAGATAATTGGAATTATTTTTAAAAATAGTTCTACACAGGAATGGTAAGGGCAAAAATAAAGGATTTTATTGTATTATATTTGCTCTGTAAAGAAAAATAGTTTTCAACAATTCACATTTATGAACAAATATCTTCGCAAGGGCTTAAGGGAAATAATCATCGGTGTCGTACTTGTCATCTTGGGATATTACCTCATGGAACAGCGCTCCAATTGGTATAAACTAGCGATGCTTGTCGGAGTTATTGTATTTAGTATCGGTTTTCTAACTTTAATCTATCGCATGATTCGCAAGGTAGACCGAAATGCCATTATTGAGATGCGTGAAGAAGCGCATAAAAAAGATAAAGAAGGGAATGCTGAACAAAACTAGAGGTATCGTCTTAAAAACAACCAACTATTCGGAAAGTAGCCTTGTGGTACAGCTCTACACCGAACAGTTTGGCATGCAATCTTATCTCATTACCGGCGCAAGGAAGCCTAAAGCAAAGATCAAGGCCAATATCCTTCAACCTTTACATTTATTAGAGATTGTCGCTACTCATAAAGATAATGGATCATTACAGCGGATTGCCGAAGCTCGTCAGGTCCCTGTCCTGCAAGAAATCCCTTACGATATTGTCAAAAGCTCCCTCGCTCTTTTTCTGAATGAAATACTCTATAAAATTCTGAAGGAACAGGAAAACGACCCCTACCTTTTTGAATTCATCCACCAATCTATCCGTTGGCTGGATGAAACGCATTTAAATCTGGCCAATTTTCATCTTGTGTTTTTAATCAAGCTAACCCGTTTTCTCGGGTTTTATCCGGCTGAATCTAAGCAGGCCCACCCTTATTTTAATCTTCATGAAGCGACCTTCTCCAATAGCCTTCCTGAACATCCACTCGTATTACAAGAACCCCACACATCACTTTTTAGAAATTTAATCGAATCCGAATATTCGAATTGCGACCGCATCAAAATGAGCAGTTCTGATCGACAATTCCTACTGGAAAAAGTGCTCGACTTCTATCGTCTCCACCGCACAAATTTTAAAGAAATAAAATCGCTCTATATACTCGAAGAGATCTTTAGATAAATAATTTCAGCTTTCTGTTTAAAAGCTTCAACTGGAACCTTTGGATAACAGGAAACAAATATCTCCTCTGAAAGGGAAACACCCTAAACAAAAAACACGGCAACCACACATTGACAATCAACCACTTGCCAACATAAACTATCCTCTCAGATAAATTCTTGGTACATTTATTGTAACAAAATTGAAATAACATTTGGTTTACTAACATCATTTTTCACCTAAAAAACTCTTAAAGATATGGAACTTAAAGAAGCCTTTTTAAAAGTTGTCCGAGACAACTACGCAAATTTTGAGGGGCGAGCCCGCCGAAAAGAATATTGGATGTATGTGCTGGCCGAATTTGTATTAATCATAGGCCTCTGTATTGTGGGCGGGATTTTCTACATGATAAGCAGCACACTTGGAAGTTTAATTTTCGGGATCCTCAGCTTACTGAGTTTGGCCCTCATTATTCCTGGTCTAGCGGTCACCGTAAGAAGACTTCATGACACCAATAAATCAGGCTGGTTTATATTAGTTGCCCTGATACCCTTTGTTGGCGCACTGTATCTCCTTTATCTGGAAATTCTTGAAGGTGACAAAGGCCCAAATCAATACGGCCCTGATCCCAAAGCGCTGGAAAACGCAACAAATCATCCTTTTACCCAAAGCCAAGATCCATTCGGTTCTTCTCGGCCACAGGATCCATTCGGAAGTTCACAACCGTCAAATCCTACGCCACCAGCTCCGGATAAAGATCCCTTTGCTTAAGGATAGCCCATATAAAAAGCGCTTTCACAAAATTGTGAAAGCGCTTTTTATTTAAATTCTATTTTTGATCTTTCCCGATCAACTAACGAAAATTCACCGCCCCAAGAATGGTAACGGATTTGATTCTCTAGCATCCAACTAGAATTAATGTCTGTGTTTTTTCTTTTGTTGCCCGGGAGCAAAATCACGAGCAGACTGCTCTCCATAGTATTTCTTAGCCTGACCTGGCGGCATTTTTTTCGGACCTCGGCCATGGCTGTGCCCATGGTGGTGAGTGGAATAACATGCCGACATGGAAACCGCTATGACAATAGAAAGAACCAATAACAAAGTGCGTTTCATCTTAATCTCCATATTTTTAACACTTCATTACAATTATCAGTCCAAAATGTTTAACCGACCATAACAACCACCCCCGCACCTACTCTTTGGAATTGACAATGCTAAAGGATAATATTGATCCTGGATTATGAAATACAGCTGCATAAAAAAGCCCATGCTGTTCGCATAGGCCTTTTCACAATAAATATATCTTCAATCTAATTAGATAACTCTTACATTTACCGCATTAAGACCTTTACGGCCTTGTTCAACTTCGTAAGATACATTGTCATTCTCACGAACTTTGTCTACTAATCCCGAAACGTGAACAAAAATTTCGCTCTCGCCTGAGTTAGGGATGATGAAACCGAAACCTTTGGTCTCATTAAAGAATTTTACTTTACCTTCTTGCATGGCACTATATTATTAATTTCCCTAAAGGTATAGAAATAAAATCAAAAATCTTAACCTTTTTATTTTTTTTATCCGTTAAACTTTTTCATCAACTTTGGCTCCAATCTTGTAGCAAAGCGATAATAGCAATCGTATTATTATAAAAACTTTAAGACAAAAAACATGAAAAAAATACTTTTAGGACTTGCCTTTTTAGGTTTGATGACTCAATTAAACGCACAACAAATGGTTAATAAAGAATTTGTATCCACGGTAGGCCGTGCCGAAGAGGAAGTAACTCCCGATATCATCTACATTGATGTAACACTGAAAGAGTTTTATGAGAATGGCAACACCAAGAAAAAAGCTGCAATAGACAAATTAGAAAAGGATCTGTTTGATTCGGCAACAAAAGCTGGCGTTAAAAAAGAGGATTTTACCATCCAAAATATCTGGAGTTATAACGTCCCGGACAAAAAGAAAAAAGATACCGATATCTTACTGTCAAGACAGTACCGTATCAAGGTAACCAACTTGAATAATTTGGATCAATTACTAGATGGAGTCGACAAAGCGGGTATCCAAAGCACTTATATCAGTGAATATGACTATTCGAAGAAAAAAGAACTGGAAAAAAGTTTAAAAACCAAAGCAGTGTTGGATGCCAAAGCTAATGCACAGATTCTAGCAGAAGCAGCAGGTCAAAAAATTGGCAAAGCCATCGTATTATCTGAAACACCGCAACAAATTATATTTGGCGTTCAACCGATGATGCGTAACGCTATGTATAAAGGCGCCATGGCCGAAGCTGCAGATAGTGCTGCTGGCAATGGGCTTGATTTAAATATCAGACCGATGAAGGTAACGAGTGAGATCAGCGCTTCGTTCGAGTTATTGTAATCATGCACAGAGAAAAAACTCCAGCAGATAAATTAAAACAAATTGACCAAGATTTCGGTTGGATAGACCGAATATCTTGGTTAATGGATAACCAGTTTAAAATTGGAGGCTTTCGGTTTGGCTTAGATCCGCTGTTAAACCTTATTCCCTTGGGAGGAGCAATAGCGGGTTTTGGGACATCGCTAGTCTTAGTCATAGCCATGTGGCGTAATGGCGCCAGTCCCAAGCTCGTCATACGCATGCTCCTCAATATTTCCCTGGATGCAATTCTTGGGAGCATTCCTTTCCTCGGAAACCTGCTCGATTTTTTTAGCAAAGCCAACGAAAAGAATATCAAATTACTCAGACAACATTATTATGAAGGAAAACATACGGGTTCGGGTATCGGAATCGTCATCAGTATCCTGATTGTCTTTTTCCTCCTCATCGCTGTTACATTGTATCTTATCTGGACATTATTCTCCTGGGCTTTTTCGCTGCTGAATGGTATCTAATGCCAACAATTCCTGTCATTCTCCCACTAAGATGGAATCCTGGGTATTTCTGGGGAAACAATGCGCTATATCTAATATCTATTTAATAATTTTGATGTCGATAGTCATCCCGTTATGACATCCAGAACTTAATCTCGAATTTAAAATGAGTAAAAAAAGAATATTTGCACTGATTTTGATCGTCGTCATGCTGGCCGCAATTTTGACTAACCCCAGCAAAGAGGAGCATGAAAAGGTCGTACGTGCGAAAGCTGAACAGCTCCTGAAAAACCAGCTGCATGCCAAAGATCAAGAATTTTTCGGATTGGGGATGCAGCTTTTTGGAAATGACATCGTCGATAAATTTATCCAAAGTTCTGTTATTGTAGACAACTACTATTTGTTTTCTTTAACAAAAATAAAATGGCAGGGCACTGAACAGATCATAGGCGGAGGAGCTTTTAAACACATCTGGCTGAGCCCAAAAATTAATGAAAAAGCAGACGAAATTATTGCTGCATTGAAAAAGATCTAATATGCCTTTAGAAATACTTTACGAAGACGAATCTATCGTTGCTATCAATAAACCGCATGGACTATTGGTACACCGATCTTCTATCGCGCGCGATGCTTCAGAATTTGCGCTACAGCTCCTTCGGGATCAACTAGGAAAAACAGTTTATCCGGCACATCGTCTGGACAGGAAGACTGGAGGCATACTGCTATTTTCGCTAAATAAGGAGACTGACCAATATTTACAAAAAAGTTTTCAGGAGCGCAAGGTCGACAAAAAATACCTCGCTGTACTCAGGGGCTTCGCGCCAGCGGAAGGTCTGATTGATTATCCCTTAAAAAGGGACGATGGTACGGTTCAGGAAGCGCAAACATCTTTTCGTTTACTTGCTCAAGGCGAGCTTGCCGTTCCCTTTGGAAAATTTCCAACATCACGATACAGTCTCGTTGAAGCCAATCCAATTACAGGTCGTATGCATCAGTTACGCCGCCATTTCGCGCATATCTTCCATCCAATTATCGGCGATCGCCCACACGGATGCAACAAACAAAATAAGTTATGGAAAGAAACGTACCAGATGGATACCATGCTTTTGCATGCCTCGGAGCTGACCTTTAAACATCCGTTATCGGGCGAAGAGGTTCATATCAAAGCGCCCCTACAACCCGATTTCATCAGGGCATTGGAAATATTAAACCTCAATGAAGTATGTTAAAATTGATTCTCGAAGCTTTCATAAGCATATCCGGTATCACCGCAGCTTCTGGTATTGTCTATCAGGATAGGCAGATCCATATCGTTTCTGACAATAGCAATTACATCTACAGCTATCATATCGCAGACCAAAAGTTGTCTAAAACGGTACTACGCCAGTCTGATCCGATGGAAAACATTGCTAAAGCAGCTAAATTGGATTTGGAATCGATCACTTTCGATGGAAGCCGCTATTATCTTTATTGTTCTGGTTCTACCCCAAACAGAAACAATCGTTTTATTTGGGACGGCAAAACAGTCCTCGAGGAAGACGTCAGTAAAATCTATTCTTCCTTAATGGAAAAATTCAGTATTTCCAAAGAAGACTTCAATATTGAAGGCGTTGTTCATGTAAAAGATAAGATCTTATTTTTTAACCGCGGAAATGGTCCTAAAGGTGTAAATGCCATTTTGGAGTACCACCCGCTTTCTCCTGGCCAGTCGCGATGTATCCCGATTGAACTACCCAAGCTAAATGGTATCTCGACAGGCTTCTCAGATGCGACCCTCGTTGGAAATGAAATCTATTTTATCGCTACCGCCGAAGATGCAAAATCGACCTATCTGGATGGAGAAATCGGAGGTTCCCTTCTTGGAAAAATACCTTCAGATCTTTCTGGCAAACCCGAGACACTCGAAATTCCTGAAAAGCATAAATTTGAAGGAATCACGTTAAAAGAGAAGACGGCCCAAGGCCTTGTATTCCTGCTGTGTGAGGATACCGATAGCGAAGATGATCATATGACCATCTATTCGCTCCAGGTAAGCAATTAAATCGATTGTTCTAAAATGGATTCACCGTGAGGAATCACGTATATTTTATTAAATTTGTAGCTGATTAAAACTTAATTTTTATGTTAAAAAATACTGCCCTTTCGGAGACGCACATTGCTTTAGGAGCAAAGATGGTTCCCTTTGCAGGCTTCAACATGCCCGTACAATACACAGGCATCAATGATGAGCACGAAACAGTTCGCACAGGTGTAGGAGTTTTTGATGTAAGCCACATGGGTGAATTCATCCTAAAAGGGGAAAAAGCCCTGGATCTACTTCAAAAAATCTCTTCCAATGATGTGTCAAAATTATACGATGGCAAAGTTCAATATGCTTATATCCCCAATGAAACTGGCGGTGTAGTTGATGACTTCCTAACATACCGTATAGACGATAAGACATATTTTTTGGTTGTGAATGCGTCAAATATTGAGAAAGATTGGAACTGGATCTCCAAATACAATACAGATGGTGTGGAGATGAAGAATATCTCTGATCAAACCTCTTTATTTGCGGTACAAGGTCCTAAGGCTGCAGATGCACTTCAATCGCTTACAGATATCGAATTAGCTCCAATGGAATACTATACCTTTGCAAAAGGTACATTTGCGGGAGTAGAAAATGTGTTGGTTTCTGCAACAGGATATACAGGAGCTGGAGGTTTTGAAATCTATGTTGCCAATGAAGATGCCCAAAAAGTATGGGATGCTATTTTTGAAGCAGGTAAAGCTTATGGAATCAAACCAATTGGTTTAGGTGCCCGTGATACTTTACGTCTAGAAATGGGTTTCTGCCTTTACGGAAATGATATCGACGATAATACATCTCCTTTAGAAGGCGGTTTAGGCTGGGTAACGAAGTTTACAAAAGACTTTGTGAATTCTGCAGCGCTTAAAGCGGAAAAAGAAGCTGGTCTAAAGAAAAAGCTTGTTGGTTTCGAAATGATTGACAGAGGCATTCCTCGTCATGATTACGAAATTGTTGATGCTGATGGAAATGTAATTGGACGTGTTACTTCGGGAACGCAATCACCAACATTGAAAAAATCAATCGGTTTGGGTTATGTGGATACAGCCTTTTCAAAAGACGGCACCGAGATCTTTATTCTGATCCGCAATCAAAAAATAAAAGCAAAAGTAACAAAACCACCATTTGTGAAGTAATAAAAAAAGCCTGCTTAAAGCAGGCTTTTTTTATTACTTCTTCTTTTGTTTTGTAGTAGGTTGCTGTTTACCGCTTTCTTTTTGTTGAATAAGCGATCGAACGCGTTTGCTTAAAACAACGCGGAGGTAGATCAAAACCACCAAAAAGGCGATAGATAATCCGGTTACCAACATGTTGCCGGCCTTATACCCTTCAAAACCACTGTAAACTAAAAATACAATAGCCAAACTCAACACTATATTTAGAAAAAAATACTTTAACATATTACTTTTTTATTAATCCCAATACCCGTTGTCTCCATCCTCCAAAGAAATAGAATGCCCCCCCAACAATGTTTAATAAAACGATCGTCAAAGCCATCAGCATCCTTTCTGTGTTAGAAATTGTCCTCGAAAGCATGATTTCCCGTAGAACCAATATTACCCATAGGAGAGACAATAAAATGGAAAGGCTACCTAAAATAGGGAATATACCAAGGTTAAATAATCGCGCTAAAATAGCTACGCTATAAAAAGCAAGACTAAACAAGAAAGCTTGTTTAGTCTGATGCTCCAAATTCTTCATCTTAATAAACGTCTAACTCTGGATCGATTTCCTCTTTCCAAGCTAAAATTCCGCCTTTTAAGTTTGCAAGATTGTCAAAACCTTGTTGCTCCAATAACATAATCGCCTGTGCAGAACGTTTTCCCGAACGACATTGTACGATAACAGGTTTATCTTTCGCAATCTTATCCGCTTCGATCAATATACCTGAAAGTGGAATATTCAATCCATTTAAATTTGATACTTCATACTCAAAGGATTCACGAACGTCTATCAACTGAAAATCTTCGTTGTTATCGATTTTATTCTTTAATTCTTGTACAGATACTTCTTTCATTTTCAAACTATTTAATAGTCAAATATACTACATTTTTTCCGAAAGTGTTCGCTTTCATGGATGCTCAAATCAGTCATTGTTCGTGAGAATAGTATAAAATATACTTCAATTTTTAGTGTATTAACGGCGTTAGAAATGCTAGACGGGTTTTCCCTATCTCCACATCATTTTATCTGGATCATTTTAGGAAGTTTTTTGCATGCACAATTCGCTTGTAGAATTTTCCTTATCTTCACCCAGACTTTACTAAGCTTTATATGAATTCAATACCTAAAATTATACTGTCTATATCTTTACTAGCACTCTCGGCAGTAACTTATGGCCAGCAAGTCATTTCCGCACAGGAACGCCAAGATGTGAGCCGTATACTCAATACCTTAGCCGCCGATGATATGCGCGGTAGGTCTGCGCTGACAAAAGACATCGAACCTGCTGCAGATTTTATCGCTGCTGAAATGAAGAGAATAGGCCTTACCCCCTACGCAGAACAAAATTATAGGCAAACATTCCAATTGGATAAAATCTCTCCGATAAGCAAATCAGCAACCATCAATAAGCAGATTATTGCAGCTGACCATATTATTTCACTTGGAAATCACGTGGATTTACAGTGGGATAATCAAAGTAGCCTTAACATCGTCGAAATAAAATCGGGCGATGATTTTGCGAAGGTATTTAGAGAACATTCACTGGCCAAAGAAAATACACTTGTCTTGGTAGATCCTTCCTTCGAAAGCTATTTTGTACGTTTTGGTCAAATGCTCAACGCTCCAAAATTTATAGAGGAATCCACCAAACAAAAACCATCGATTGTCTACCTTTTGACAGCGGAAAAGCCCAAAACATTTCAAATTCATATTGAACGGAAACTTCAAAATTTCCCCTTGTTTAATGTGGCGGGAATTATTCCCGGCAAAAGTAAACCGAACGAATACGTCATCTTTTCGGGACATTACGATCATATTGGCATCCTTCCCGCAGTAGGCCAAGATTCTATTGCTAATGGCGCTGATGACGATGCCTCCGGTGTGACAGCAATGTTGACCCTGGCAGATTACTACAAAAAACAGAATAAGAATGAAAGGACCCTTATTTTTGTTGCCTTTACCGCTGAAGAGCTTGGCATGTATGGCTCAAAATATTTTTCCAACCATATCAATGCAGATCAGGTAGTCGCGATGATCAATATGGAAATGATCGGAAAAGATTCAAAATTCGGTCCCAATACGGTATATATCACGGGATATGATCAATCCAATCTGGGCGAATTGATGCAGGAGAATCTAAAAAATACAACCTTCAGATTCTACCCAGATCCTTATACCAAACAGAATCTGTTTTACCGTAGTGACAATGCAGTATTAGCGGCCAAGGGAGTTCCGGCACATTCGTTCTCAACCTCTCAAATGGACAAGGATGAATACTACCACACCGTAAAAGATGAGGTATCTACGCTAAACGTTCAGAACATTATTTCCAGTATAGAAGCTATTGCGATAGGTACCTCGGGAATTGTAGAAGGCAGACAAACACCTTCCCGCGTCGAAAAACTAAAAGATTAAGAAACAGCCGAAGCTTTGACGTCCTTTTGCATAACATAGTCGTTTAGCACATAATCATAATAAGGAATATCAATAGTTTCAACCACCTCAAAGCCCTGCTTTAAATAGAAATGGTAAGCAGGGTTATTTCTATTTACATTTAGTTCAAGAATACCTTTACCTTTTAGTCGTGTTTTTTCTGAAGCGAAGTCTATCAGTGCCTTTCCGAAACCTTTTCCTTGAACATTAGGCATTAAGTAGAGCTTTTCAATACGGACGCGATCTTCAAGAGTTCTCAAGGCAATAAATCCCTGTCCTATACCATCTTCTTTCAAAACATAAAAAAATTGGCCATTCACCATGCTTTCTGCAAGTCCTTCAACAGTATAACTTTTTTCTAGCATAAAGTCAATCTGATCCTGTGAAAGTATCTCTCCATAAGTAACTGGCCAAATAATATGCGCCATATTGGAAATGCTTCTGATATCGCTTTGCTCTGCCAATTCTATTGTTATCATGCAATCTTTTCTCCTATTAAAATGTATTTTACATGGGAAAATTCAAGAACAAATAAGCCATCATTTTCCATTTCGTATTCGTTGTCACCGATCTTAATCAGACCCTCGTATGTGTTTTTTTCATCCGTATCAAGCCCATCGATTCGGATTTTTTCGCCCGCAGGCTTCCATTTGGTGAATCCCGTTGTCACAAAACAATGGCGCACCCCCGTCGTGATAAGGACAATATTAATCTGCTCAAGATAGGGCTGGTAATAAGCCACATCAAGCTGATCAGTCAAGATATTCACCGCTTTGTATTGATGTGCTATAAGGTATTCTATAGCCGTCTTTAGAAAATCATTATCATAGGAAATTACCTTTAAATTTTCCTGTGAATCGTTAATGGATTTTTTTGTAAAAACGATATCGAACTTATAACCACGCGCATCCAATAAATCGATGGTTTCCGCCTCAATTACAATAGTTGGGCTCCATTCCAGCAGCTGTCCCAAGTCCTCTTCATCGATAAGGAAAAGATCTTCAATCAGTAATGCGGGTTCCTGATTTTCACGGACAATATGATGAGATGACATATATAATTTAATAACCGAGCCTACGCAAGGTAATGTATGCCATCAACCCCGTACTGATCTCCAACGAGCTTTCATCCACATCAAAGGTAGGCGTATGGACGGCTGAAGAAATTCCTCGTGCCGCATTACCTGTACCCAAACGATAGAAACAAGCATTAATTTCTTGTGAATAATAGGAAAAATCCTCCGCGGCAGGCCATAGATCTAAGTCTACAACATTTTCCTTACCAAGATATTCTTCTGCAAAAGTTCGTGCACTTTTAGTCAATTGAGGCTCGTTTATTAAAAAAGGATATCCTTTACGGACCTCAAATTCACAAGTTGCCCCCATACTTTCAGCAATGCCGACAGCAATTTTCACCATTCTCTCATGCGCCTCAGCACGCCATTCTTCGTCAAATGTGCGAAATGTACCTTCCAGATAAACCTGATCAGGAATAATATTTGTCGCTCCATTGGCTATAATCTTTCCGAAAGATAACACTGTTGGGGTACGAGGATCTGCAAATCGACTAGCGATCTGTTGCAAAGCAGTAATGATCTGTGCTGTAATAACAATTGGATCAATATTTTGATGCGGATGTGCGCCATGCCCGCCTCTGCCTTTGACTGTCATAAACAGTTCATCGCAGGAAGCCATGTATTTTCCCTCACGGAAGCCAACTTTTCCTACCTCAATAAAAGGCATCACATGCTGTCCTATTATAGCCGAAGGCGCTGGATTTTGCAGAGCCCCCTCTTTGATCATTAGGGAAGCTCCTCCTGGCAAGCGCTCCTCACCGGGCTGGAAGATCAATTTGATCGTTCCTCCAAATTCGGCTTTCAGGCTATTCAATATTTTAGCTGTCCCCAAAAGAGAAGAGGTATGTACATCATGGCCACAGGCATGCATCACTCCTGGATTTTTGGAACCATATGAACGGCCCTCCACTTCTTGGATTGGTAAAGCATCCATATCTGCGCGTAACGCAATAACTTCATCTGATGGTAGGTCACCTTTGATTAAAGCGACAATACCCGTATCGGCTTTAGCCTCATAAGGAATTCCCAATTCATCCAATTGCGCTTTTACAAATGCCGAGGTATTGTATTCTTCGAAGGAAAGTTCAGGATTCTGATGAAGATGTCTACGATTGGAAACCGTATCTTCAAAATATTGATGAGCTAAGGCCAGGACTTTTTCTTTCGTACTTGCCATAAGGTTGATTGATTTATTGATATACAAAAACGTTCTCTGAAAAAACAAAGACGTTGCTAAAATATTGACGCAACTCGCGCATGAAGGCATTTGCTTCAGAGCGGCTTCTAAAATCACCTACCTTAACGCGATAATTGGGTTCATCATAGGTGATATAGGTATCAATATCCTTATACATGCTTCGGAAACGTGTCTGCTCCGAAAATGCCTGATTGCGACTTGATCCAGCGAAGATCTGTACGCGGAATCCCCTTACTTTGACCCGCGTTGCCGCTGAGCGGACGACGGGTTTAGAAGGAACTACTGTCGTTTTGCTTTCGACAGGATTGATCCCCATAGCTGCCCTGAAATTTTGAAGCTGTGTAATCAACGAATCTTTGGTTACAATTACTCCACCTTTTTCTTGTGCGTTCACCTGAACTAGCGCAAACAACACAAGTGCATGTATGAAAATCAATCCTCTCTTCAGCATAGTTTAACCTTTCTTATCGATTAGTTATTTGCGCCGTGGCAATTTTTATATTTTTTTCCTGAACCACAAGGACATTCGTCATTGCGTCCCACAGTATTCTCATTACGGACAGGTTCTTTTGCACCCTCATTCACATCCTCTTCACTTACACCTGTAGGCGAAGCCAATTCAGCTTTGCTTTCAACAGTTTTCACTGGCGCCTGCTGTACTTGTCTCGCTTGCATAGAAGTCGGTTCTTGACCTGGAATCTCTCCTTTGAAAATAAAGCTAACGACATCTTTATTCATGGAAGCTAACATCGATTTAAACAAATCAAATGCCTCCATTTTATAAATGATAATCGGATCCTTTTGTTCATAAACAGCATTTTGAACGGATTGTTTCAAATCATCCATTTCACGCAAGTGCTCTTTCCAAGCCTCGTCGATTAATGCTAATACGATTCCTTTTTCAAAAGATTTGAAAACTTCTTTACCGTTGCTTTCGATCGCTTTTTTCAAATTCGCCGACACTTGAATGCCACGGATACCATCCGTAAATGGAATAACGACATTTTCGACAATTTGACCTCTTTCCGCATATACATTATTCAATACAGGAACTGTCAAAGCGCCAACGGCTTCAATTTTATGGTGGTAAGCATTAATTGCATGCTCAAATAGACGATCGGTCAAGCCTTCAATTTTGCCTTGCGCAAATTCTTCCGCAGTAATTTCTGGTGTAATCGCAAAAATACGGATTACTTCGATTTGGAAATCTTCATAGTTACCTTGCTCTTTTGCTTCAACGACAATTTCTTCAGCTACATCAAAAATCATGTTGTTCAAATCCACATCCAAACGTTCTCCAAACAATGCGTTTTTACGCTTCGAATAGATTACAGTACGTTGTGAATTCATGACATCATCGTATTCCAATAGACGTTTACGGATACCAAAGTTATTCTCCTCCACTTTACGTTGTGCACGTTCGATGGATTTAGTCAACATACTATGTTGCATCACTTCACCTTCTTCAACACCCATTTTCACCATGATGTTAGAGATTCGCTCTGAAGCAAATAAACGCATCAAGTTATCTTCCAAAGAAACGAAGAATTGCGAAGAACCTGGGTCTCCCTGACGACCTGCACGACCACGTAACTGACGGTCAACACGACGAGATTCGTGTCTTTCGGTACCGATAATTGCAAGACCGCCAGCATTTTTAACTTCTTCGGTCAATTTAATATCCGTACCACGACCAGCCATGTTCGTTGCGATGGTTACTTGTCCTGGGCGTCCAGCTTCAGCTACGATATCAGCTTCTTTTTGGTGTAACTTCGCATTTAATACATTATGTTTAATCTTACGCAATTGAAGCATACGGCTCAATAACTCCGAAATTTCAACCGATGTCGTACCAACCAATACCGGGCGTCCTTGCTCTGTCAACCGTTGGATTTCTTCAGCTACTGCATTGTACTTTTCACGTGCCGTACGATAAATCAGATCCTGACGGTCATCGCGTTGGATTCCACGGTTCGTCGGAATTTCAACAACATCAAGTTTATAAATTTCCCAAAGCTCACCGGCCTCTGTCGACGCTGTACCTGTCATACCCGAAAGCTTATGGTACATACGGAAGTAATTTTGCAGTGTAATCGTTGCGTAAGTTTGTGTTGCATCTTCTACTTTCACATTCTCTTTCGCTTCGATCGCCTGGTGCAAACCATCGGAGTAACGACGGCCGTCCATGATACGACCTGTTTGCTCATCAACAATTTTCACTTTACCTTCATCAACGATATATTCAACATCATTTTCAAACAAGGTATATGCTTTTAACAGCTGGTTAATCGAGTGAATACGCTCTGCTTTAATTGAATAATCGCGCAGCATGTCTTCTTTCTGAGCTGCCTTTTCTTCCAAAGTCAAAGCAGACTTTTCAATTTCGGCAATCTCAGTACCAACATCTGGTAAAATAAAGAATGAAGGATCTTCACCTGTTGCTGTAATCAACTCGATACCTTTTTCTGTTAATTCTACTTGATTATTCTTTTCATCAATCACAAAATAAAGTTCTGCATCTACTTTAGGCATATTTTTATTTTGCTCTTGCATATAGTAGTTTTCTACTTTTTGTAAGATAGAACGATTAGCACCTTCGCTTAAGAACTTGATTAATGCTTTATTTTTAGGTAAACCTCTATAAGCTCTTAATAATGCTAAACCTCCGCCTTCAACATCAGAATCTCCTGCCGCCAGCGCTTTTTTAGCATCATTCAAGACTGTATTGATGTAAGCTTTCTGTACATGTACCAAACGTTCGATACGCGGTTTTAATTGGTAGAATTCGTGTTGATCGCCACGAGGAATAGGACCTGAGATAATTAATGGTGTACGCGCATCATCAATCAATACAGAGTCAACCTCATCGACCATGGCAAAGTGTAATTTTCCTTGCACCAATGCGTCTGGCGTCTGAACCATATTATCACGTAGATAATCGAAGCCAAACTCATTATTCGTACCATATACGATATCCGATTGATAAGCTTTACGACGTTGCGGGGAATTTGGTTGATGTTTATCGATACAGTCAACAGATAGTCCGTGGAACTCAAATAACGGTGCATTCCACTCCGAGTCACGACGAGCAAGGTAATCATTCACCGTTACGATGTGTACTCCTTGGCCAGAAAGCGCATTTAGATATGTCGGTAATGTTCCTACCAACGTTTTACCCTCACCTGTAGCCATCTCGGCAATTTTACCGCTGTGCAATACAATACCACCGATTAACTGGACATCATAGTGTACCATGTTCCAAGTGACCTCCGTACCTGCAGCCATCCATTTGTTTTTCCAAATCGCCTTATCACCATTGATGATAACGTTTGATTTGTAAACAGCCAATTCTCTGTCAAAATCGTTGGCAGTAACTTCTAATTCTTCGTTTTCTGTCAAACGTCTTGAAGTTTCTTTTACCACAGCAAATGCCTCCGGTAAAATATCCTTCAATACCTCTTCCAACTTCTTGTCACGGTCTTTGGACAATTTGTCCACTTGCTCGTAAATAGAAGTTTTCTTTGCCATATCGTCCTCGTCTTGATCCGCTTCTTTTTTAAGCGTATCAATTTCTTGGTCAATATCTGCTAGGTAATTTTTAATTCTTTCTTTGAAATCAACGGTCTTGGCACGTAACTCGTCATTGGTTAGATTTGAAAGCTTCTCATATTCAGCTTTGATTTGGTCTACCACAGGCTGAATTCCCTTGATATCTCTCTCGGATTTACTTCCAAATAATTTACTTAAAAACTTTAACATAATTTTTTTTCTATCTCAACTTAAGATTTTGTACAATAATGACTCCAAAGTAAAATTGCAGACAATTTGACACTAATCGGGCAAATTTAGTTATTAGATATGATATCTAACAGCTTACATCCATTTTTTTTACGTTATTTTTATTGAAAATGTCAGTTCCTTTCAGCCAGCAAGAATCCGATATATATTTATCCCCTATTAGGCTACCTTTACGTGAAGTTTTTCTGGATAATATATGCCTCTAAACCGTCAGCTGATTATGATAAAAACAACTTTTGGTCTGATTGCGGAATGAATCCCAGTTCCTGAGCCTTTTCAAACATCTTCGTAATCGCATCACGTCCTTCAAGCCCCAACTCTACTGAATATTTATTGACGTAAAGTTCAATATGTTTGTACATCACCTCTTCACTCATTTCCTGTGCATGCGCACGAATAAATTCAAGTCCAGATTTCGGATTGGCAAATGCGAATTCTACACTTTCCTTTAAAATTGTATTCAATGTATCCTTCACCTCTTGTGGCAAACTACGTTTTACGACAATTCCGCCAAGAGGAATCGGAAATTTTGTCGTCTTCTCCCAGTACTCCCCCAGATCGACGACTTTATGCAGTCCTTTTTCGGCGTAGGTGAATCTATTTTCATGAATAATCAATCCCAAATCAATGGATCCATCAAGTAAGGCTCCCTCAATATCCGAAAAAACAAGCTCTACTTTATTTTTTAATTCGGGGAATGCCAAGCTTAATAAAAAGTTAGCAGTTGTATATTTTCCTGGATAACCCACTTTCAGTTGATCGAATCCCTCCAGGCTTTCAGCTCTTTCTAATTTTTGCTGAAGTAATTTCGCTAATTTCGGATCCTTCGTAATCAGCATAGGCCCTACACCAAATCCTAAAGCACTACCTGCATCGAGCAGTTCATAATCTTCAACCGCGTAGGCAAAGGCATGATAGCTCAGTTTGGTGATGTCAAGATCGCCTTGAAAAGCTTTCAGGTTCAAGGTCTCCACATCTTGATATTCCACCTCAAAATCCAGTCCTTTGGTATCTATCTTATGATGAATCAATGCATCAAAAATAAATGTATCGTTTGGACATGGAGAAAATCCTAATGTTAATTTCATGTTGTACAAAATTTTTCCCATCCGTCAGATGGGATTTATGAATTTTAATCAAACCGTAATTCTATGCGTGATCAGGTAAAGTATCATTGCCAAAAAAGTACTGGCAATAATTCCTTTTCCGAGATGATCATTCCCCGATCGATACGCAAAACGCAAAAGCACTAAATTAACCAATACGGCTATGGTATAGATAGCCATGGGTTTCTCGGGTAAAAAATGAAGTTCAAGATCCGTAAAACGTACTAAAATATGAGCCAATACTGGAGATACAGTACCGATACCCAATCCTATCCAGAGCTTATTTTTCACGGTTATCGTCTCCCCTTGTATTTCCCAGATGATCAAAGCTCCATGAATTCAATTCTGGGATAGCGTGATGTGCCGTCATATCGAACTGTGTCGGAACGACAGATACATAACCATTGGCCAATGCAAAACTATCGGTATCTTCGCCCCTGTCCTGCAAGACAAATTTACCCGTTGTCCAATAATAATCGCGATTGTGTGGATCAATACGTTCATCAAATTCTTCTACCCAATGCCCGCCAGCCTGTCTACAAATTTTAATACCTTTAAAACCTGCTGTTTGCGGAAAATTAACATTCAGCAATGTGTTTTTAGGAAGACCATTCGCCAGCACCTGCTCGGCAATAGAAATCACGTAAGGTCTGCAATAGCTAAAATCCGCATCATGGGAAAAGTTATCGAGCGAAAAACCAACAGAAGGAATCCCTTCAATAGCCCCTTCTACCGCAGCAGACATCGTACCGGAATACAACACATTGATTGAATTGTTGAGCCCATGATTGATCCCCGAGACGCATATATCTGGCTTTTGTCCTTTAAAAACTTTATTCACCGCAAGTTTCACACAATCTACCGGTGTTCCTGAACACTGATACATTTCAACCCCTTCATATAAATTGATTTTATCCAAACGTAGCGGTCTACCAAGTGTAATGGCATGCCCCATTCCAGATTGCGCCGAATCAGGAGCAACGACAACTACATTTCCTATTTTCTGCATCTCCTCCAATAGCACCTTAATCCCCGGCGCTGTGATACCATCGTCATTAACAACTAAAATATTGGGCTTCATATGTAAATAATTTCTTTTTTAAAGGTCTTCAGGAATCCTCAGTGCTCTCCATCTGTGTGTATGCTTTTAGAATATGAGGATTTCTTCTTTACCATATACGAAGTTAGTAAATCTGAAACCGAGATGTAAATAATATTGACACAACAGGCAATTATTATCTGTAAAGGTCGCTCATTAGGACATGACAACGGCTTAAGCGACTGTGAAAACAGGGGTTCACACGAACAAAGGAAGCTGCAAATGATCGATGAGTTTAGATGCAGCAAACGGAAATAAGATGGTAACCAAGTTATATGATTTAACAGTGCTTGTTCAGTGCTTGTTCAGTGCTCGTTCAGTGCTTGCTCAGTAACGACTGAATAAATACCGATTATTCACTGTCTAAACATTGGTTAAATATTGTTATTAGGTATATTTTGGTAGGGGTATGATTTACCACCGATCACTACGACATCGTTTGCGTAAGATTGTGTCGTTATTGACAAATATTAGCCCTAAATTTAGCATTCAAACAGACAAACAAAGATAATAATTCAGTTATGAGCATTAATTTTGAATCCCGTTATGCAATAGGGCCAAAGGAATACAAAACTTTAGATACACAAGGGTTAAGGGAGAATTTTCTAATTGAAACAGTTTTTGAAGCAGACAAAATTAATTTTGTCTATACCCACTATGATCGCTATATGGCTGGTGGAGCAATGCCTGTAAGCTCAAAAATCAAATTAGATACCATTCCCGCATTATTAAAAGAACCTTACTTCCTTTCGAGAAGAGAGTTGGGTATTATCAATGTCGGTGGGAACGGTCAAGTTGAAGTTGACGGCATTACTTATGATCTCAATACCAAAGAAGCCCTTTATATCGGCCAGGGTGCTCAAGAGGTTTATTTTTCAAGCAAGGACGCCGCACAGCCCGCAAAATTCTATTTAAACTCCACTCCTGCACATTGCAGCTACCCAACTAAAAAGGTAACGAAAGAAGATGCAAATAAAATAGAATTGGGTTCATTGGAAACAGCTAACCACCGTACGATCAACCAGATGTTATTGAACAAAGTGGTACAAACCTGCCAATTACAGATGGGAATGACCGAGTTAAAACCGGGTTCTGTATGGAATACAATGCCATCCCATACCCACGATCGTCGTATGGAAGTCTATTTTTATTTTGAATTACCAGAGGGACAGGCGGTATCACATTTTATGGGACCCATCGATGAGACCCGCCATATCTGGATGCACAACGATCAGGCTGTAATTTCTCCACCATGGTCAATTCACTCCGGAGCTGGAACTTCCAATTATACCTTTATATGGGGGATGGCGGGTGAAAATTTAGATTATGACGATATGGACAAATGTGCCATCACAGAATTGAAGTAATATGAAAAAAACACTCGTATTAAGTTTAGCGCTAGGACTTTCAACACTTGCTTTTGCGCAGAACAACAAAACCATTACTGTAAACAACTCTTCCGCTAGCGCAAGAACAGAGTTGATCAGTATCCCTTATGCAACATTCGAGAAACACTTCGAGTTAAAAAACAGTGTATTTACGATTGTGGATAAGGATAAAAAGGAACTCGCCTATCAGCTTGAGAAACTTGGAAAACCAACGGCACAAAATATTTTAATCCAAATAACCGTTGCTCCTAAAAGTTCAACAACCTTTGGTGTTAATGGGAATAAACCTACAGCTATTGCTTCCAAGACCTATGCAAGATACGTCCCCGAACGCAAAGATGACTTTGCATGGGAAAACGATATTGCGGCTTTTAGAGCCTATGGAAAGGCTTTAGAAGGCAGCTCAGAAGATGCACAGGGCTTTGACTTCTGGGCAAAACGTAGCAATGACCTTGTTGTTGACGAATGGTATAAAACTGGGGATTATCATGCCGATCATGGCAAAGGCTTAGATTATTATTCCGTTGGACAAACCTTGGGCGTTGGCGATGCAACTCCGTTTATTGACGAACAGGTTGTTTACCATAAGCATTATCGCCAATACGAGGTATTGGACAATGGTCCGCTACGCTCCACATTCAAACTTATCTATGAACCGGAGAATGTAAAGGGTCAGCAGCTACAGGTTGAAAAGACCGTTTCCTTAGATGCTGGGAGTCAATTGAACAAAATAAGCTATTCTATCAAAAACGCAACCTCTGCCTCTACGCCAATTGTTGTGGGGATAGCTAAAAGAAAAGAGGAAAAACCTCAAATTCTAAATGATGTAAAGAATGGCATTTTAGCGTATTGGGAACCTGCAGAAGGAGATAAAATTACAGGAACTGCGGTTATTCTACCAAAAGTAAAATATGTATTCAAAGATAGTCCAAAACAATTTTTACTGGCAACCACCGTCAAAAATGATAAACCACTGGTTTATTTTGCGGGGGCTGCGTTCAATAAAGCGGGTAAAATAGGTAGTTTTGAGCAATGGCAATCTTATGTAAAAACATTTAAAAATAATTTAGATCAACCATTAACAATAAAATATTCAAAATAATGTCCATACTGCAATCTTTTGACTTAAGTGGGAAAGTAGCCTTGGTAACAGGCTGCAAAAGAGGAATTGGCAAGGCAATTGCCGAAGCATTGGCTGAAGCCGGAGCAGATATTATCGGCGTTTCAGCGTCATTGGAAACTGAAGGCTCTGCAGTAGAAAAATCCGTAAAAGCATTAGGCAAAAATTTCTATGCCTATCAGTGTGATTTCTCTAAACGGACAGAACTTTACAAATTTATCGAAAAAGTAAAATCAGCGCATCCGACGATTGACATTCTGTTTAACAATGCCGGAAATATCCTTCGTAAACCTGCTGCCGAGCATCCAGATGAATATTGGGATGAAATTATCGAGATCAATCAAAATGCGCAATTTATATTAACACGTGAAATTGGAAAGGACATGATTTCACGTGGAACTGGAAAGATCGTATTTACAGCATCTTTGTTAACTTTCCAAGGTGGTATCAATGTTCCGGGATATGCCGCTTCAAAAGGTGCTGTAGGATCTATGGTAAAGGCTTTTGCGAATGAGTGGGCTTCCAAAGGTGTCAACGTAAACGGATTTGCTCCAGGATATATCGCCACGGATAATACCGAAGCACTTAGGGACGACCCTGAACGCTCTAAGTCCATTTTGGACCGTATACCTGCAGGTCGCTGGGGAACTCCAGAAGATTTTAAGGGGCCAGCCGTATTCCTCGCTTCAAAAGCTTCTGACTATGTACATGGAACCATCCTTACCGTGGATGGTGGTTGGATGGGAAGATAATAATCAACCTTTACGATAAGTTTGTTTTAAGAGTCTTTATCCGAAGGGGTAAAGACTTTTTTTACAATTCTAAACCCCAAATTACTAAAAGATGCATTGGGACTAACTGCACCTATATATATCGTATTAAAAGCAGCACAGCTATTTTTACTACACCACCAGGAGCCTCCTCGGGCATGGGCAATAGAGCGATCACCATCTCTTTCAAGCTTTCCGGTGCAAAATTCAAAGACATTTCCAAAGATGTCATAAAGCCCCCATGGATTGGGTTTGAATTTTCCAACAGGAGAAGTATACAGATAGCCATCAGAATAATCCGCTTTCAAATGATCTTTTCCATGCCATACATTTGCATATTCACCCATATTCTCTTTACTGAAACCTGCAAAATAATAGCCTTCGCTACCCGCTCTGGCCGCCACCTCCCATTCGTCAAAAGAGGGTAATCTACAGTTTGCCCAGGTACAATATGCCAGCGCATCCTTATAGGAGATACAGGTAACAGGATGATCCATCTTAGCCTCAATGCCGCCACGACTTACCCCATTCGGAAAGCGCCAATAGGCTGTACTATCCTGTAGCCAACGAAACTCTGCCAAGCCAGGCTCAAAGACCATGGCATTGTGATAGCGTTCTGCTAATGTTTTATAGCCTGTTGCTTGAACGAATTTCTCAAATTCAGCATTCGTTAGCTCAAACTTAGCGATCCAAAACGATTCAACTTTTACAACTCTTTTGGGATTGTCTAGACTACCTGTATCACCCAAAGGATAGTCTCCGGCCGGAATCTGGATATAGTTTCCAGCTTGGGCTTCACATTGAAGATGTAAAACAATCAATCCTATTAAATAGAGTAACTTCCTCATTCTCCTTGCCGTTTGTTATAATACAAATTTGAAGTTTCGAATACTAAAAATCCAACTGCGCTACTTGCTTTTTTTCTCTTCGTAATATTTTAGCGCCCGACTAAAGATCAGCGCCTCATTTTCTTTATTGTAATTTAGATAGGAGTAATAATTGCTATTTTCTCCATATAACTTTTTAAAAGACGTAGACTTTATAAATTCACTATATTCACCACGTTTCATCAGCAACATCAATAAGGTCAGGGCATCTTTGTCTTTCGGTGTCTTCTTGGCATAATCAATAATAAAAGGAATCATTTGCCAGCCGTTGAGCTCCACTAGGGCATGCTTATAATTTACCCCCATCCGTTTGCTTCGGATAACAGATTCCTGGATAAGTTTGATTACTGAATCCCTATTCTCCTGCAAAAAATCGGTCTGTCTTTGCGACCAGGACGACTCATTAAAACCGTCCAATAAGGTGCCAAAGATTTTTTTGTCGATCTGCGTTTGGTATTCAGGTATAGCGCAATTCTGTGCATATAATTCTGCGTGAATCATGGTATAGGTAAACTTTTCGCGCAGGGACAGCTTTTTGAAATCAGTAGCCGAAATTGCATTTGTTCCAGCATCGGTCGTTTCTTTATCTTCTTCGGGGATTATTTTTGCGATTAACGCCTTTACTTTGTCCAAACCATAGGGCGGGATGGTCATTTTGTTCCGCATTTCGATAGCAGCAGGATCCATAAAAAGACTCTCGTCATCCTCCGAATTCGTTTGTGCAAAAACACCTGCCCAACACAGGAAAGAAATAAAAAATAAAAGTCCCCTTTTCATATCGTATGATTTAATATCTTTTAAAAATAAAGAAATTACTGCTACAAAAATTATTCCTCTTTATTATATAGAACTCCCTTTCGCCCCGATCTGCCTTTTCCTAATTGCAATGATTTCTACATACAATAATTCCTTTTTGTAATGAATACCCTCTGCTCCTAACAAAAATCCCCAGATTTAATAAAACCCAGGGATACTATATTTCTTTTACTTTTGTCGATATCAAGAATATAAACCTTTCTTATCGATAAACTCTATCACCTTTTGCGGTACAAAAAATTGAATATTTTTATTTTCCTTGATTGCCTTTCGCAAAAAGGTAGAAGACAATTCCATCAGTGGTGTAGCTGTAATGGTGATTGAAGGATGATCCTTAAGCTTTCCACCATCATATCCAGGACGTGGGTAGACATAAATCTGGTAGTCACGTAAGATAATATCCGCATTTTTCCATTTTTCCAAAGATTCCAAACTATCTTCTCCCATGAGGAGCACAAATTCACGATTGGGATATTTTGCTTTTAAATGAGTGAGTGTATCTATCGTATATGACGGTATTGGTAAATGGAATTCAATATCTGTTACCCGCAGGTGTTCAGCACCTTCCAAAGCCAGATTTAACATCTCCAGACGATCATAGGGATCTGCCAATGTAGATTTCTTCTTAAATGGATTTTGAGGAGAGACCACAAACCAAACTTCATCCAATTCAGTGAAACTGGCCATATAATTAGCGATGATCAGGTGCCCTATGTGCACCGGATTAAAAGAACCAAAATACAAACCAATTTTTCGCATGGACTTATTTATTGATAAATCCCATAACAATTTCTTCAGCTTCGGCACATGCAGTAGCTAAATCAAAGTTATTCAATATGACATCAAATTTATTGGCATAGGTAAGTTCCAGTTCAGCTTTGGCAAAACGTTCTTTCAATTTTTCTTCTGAATCCGTTCCACGCCCTGTCAAACGCTCCTTAAGCACCTCCAATGATGGTGGCTGTACGAAAATAGAAATTGCCTGTTCTGGGAATTTTGATTTCAAACGTAGTCCACCAACCACATCGATATCAAAAATAACATGTTTACCTTCTTTCCAAATACGTTCAATTTCTGAACGCAACGTACCGTAAAATGTTCCTGAATATACTTCTTCAAACTCGATGAACTCCTGTTTAGCGACCTTATGTAGAAACTCCTCCTTTGACATAAAATAATAATCTTTTCCGTCTACTTCCTGTCCTCTAGGGTCACGTGTACTCGCCGAAATGGAAAACTCTATTTTATCGCCATGTTTGCTTAAAAGATCTCTTACTATGGTTGTTTTACCCGCTCCTGATGGGGCCGAGAATATAATTAATTTACCGCTCATCCTTATAATACGTTGAGCAATTGCTCTTTTATTTTTTCTAATTCTTCTTTCATTCTAATCACAATCTGTTGGATTCCGGCATGATTGGCTTTAGAACCAAGGGTATTGATTTCTCTACCCATTTCTTGTGAGATAAAACCTAATTTTTTACCATTTGAATCGGCTGAATCAAACGCTTTTAAAAAGTAGTTGCAATGGGCGCGCAATCTCACTTTCTCCTCAGTCACATCCAATTTGTCGATGTAGTAAACCAGTTCCTGCTCAAATCGATTTTGATCGACATTTTCTTTACCAACCGTATCATTCAAAAATTGCTCGATACGCTGTCTGATCAAAGGTATACGTTCTACTTCCAAAGCCTCTACCTCAGCAAGGTAAACTAAAATAAGCTCAGCCCGCTTTTTTAAGTCTCCAGCAAGTACAGTTCCCTCATCTTCACGAAATGTATTAAAACGTTTGACAGCATTATAAAAAGCATCCATCAATACCTTAGACTCCTCATCATCAACCGAATCATCATTGTTCGTGATTACCTCAGGCATATTTAATGCGAGTTCAAACAGGTTGACATTCGTATCGTTGAGCTCTACAGCAATCTGCTGCAATTGACTATAATATTTTTTGAGTAAATCAGCATTAATGGAAGACGCCTTCGCAGTTTGATCCGTGTATTCAACCGTTACATTCATGTTAACTTTACCACGTTCAATAAGTTTGCTGCTTTCAGTACGCAGGGTTAATTCTTTGTCCGAAACAACTTTGGGCAAACGAAGATTTAATTCAAGGAATTTTGAATTTAAGGACTTTATTTCGACACTATATTTAACTTTACCGTTATCAGCGGAGGCTGTGCCATATCCTGTCATGGATTTTATCATATGCAAAGGTATGACTTTTCAGTAAAAATTAAATACACTGTATCGATTAATTGCTGATACTCGCCAAATTACCTTTCTTTTTATTTTACCAATCGTGTTTGGCGATGATAACTACTAAGTAACTTTCATAAGGTTTGGCACCTTTGCATTCAACATAACCAATCCCAATATCATAGAGCGAAGCGTTCCACTGATCCATGCCCAATAAATGGGTACGATGATGATAACCCGGAGCTTCCTTTCCGATAATCAAGGCCTTAATGCCAGCGGTAGCACTGGATCGGTTGGCCGCAATGGACTCAAAATTGTTTGCATTTCGTTTGGACAGCCATGCCGGATTAAGCTGATATCCTGCCTCGTCAATGAAATAATTAGGTCCATAGCCCTCAGGTGAGACATGGTCAAAATAAGAACGTTTAGCCATATCTTTTGCACGATAAACCGCAACCTCGGCCAACTGTTTATTCCAATTGAGCTTGGTTCGTTTAATCTTCTGTAGATTAAAAAGCTTCAGTTCCTTCTTATACTTTTCGGGATTTGTACGAATTTTGTTCAATAGCTCATAGGCCTCGATGGCTTGACCATGATCAACAACCACACGTTGGGCGAAAATAGACTGTGTAAAAAGCAGGGTAAATGCTAAAACCAAATAGTTCATACGTAAAAAATCTCTTCTTCAATGACCTTACGAAATATCCAGACGATCTTGCCCACTTAACTCAATTTTATCGCCTCCAAACTACATTTGGGCAGAGTGCCTGTACTTTTTCAATAGGAATATTTCGTATCAATCCTTTAACCCTAAAAGACGATATTTAGTATGCAGCGTTTAATCTTTTTTTGATTTATTTGCAGTCAGAAACTGTATAAGCATGGGTATTAGGCTAATAAAGATAACGGCCAAAATAACAAGGGAGAAATTATGCTTAAAGAATGGCAGCTGTCCAAAAAAATAACCTGCAAGCATAAACAATGAAACCCATACTACACCGCCAACTATATTATATTTTCCGAAGACCCTCTAGGGCATTTTACCAATACCGGCTACAAATGGCGCAAAAGTTCGAACAATGGGCACAAATCGCGCATAAATAATGGTTTTTGTTCCATGTTTTGCATAAAAATCCTGTGTTCTTTGTAAGTAAGTCGGCTTAAATATCCTTGATCCCGGCTTAAAAACATGGATTCCAACATATTTGCCAATTTCATAATTCACAAAATCCCCGGAAATAGCAGCAAAAACTAAGATGACTATAAATAGTAGCAAAGAAAGCTGACAGTCAGGATGCGCAATTATCGCACCCAAGGCAAACAAAACTGAGTCACCAGGAAGGAATGGTGTAACAACAAATCCTGTTTCCGCAAAGATGATTAAAAACAAAATCAGATAAGTCCAGTTTTCATAACTATTGATCAGTTGCAAAAGATGCTGATCGATATGCACTATAAAATCAATAAACTGTGAAATGATTTCCATTTTTTTGATCTATAAAAAAAGGGAATCTTATTGGACTCCCTTTTTAGTTTTTATCTTTTCTTTAATAAGCTCGAAGATTATTGGTAATATCGATATAAAAATAATGACCAATACGACCTTCGAGAAATTATCTCTGATAATCGGAATATTTCCTAAAAAGTATCCTGCAAGGGTTATACCACCCACCCACAAGACAGCTCCTACGACATTATACGTAATGAAGGTACCATAATTCATCTTTCCAATCCCCCCAACGAAAGGCGCCAAGGTACGTACGATAGGTACAAATCGAGCGATAACGATTGTTTTACTGCCATATTTCTCATAAAAAGAATGAGTCTTGGCAATTTGCTCATCTTTGACTACCTGCTTACCAAAGAGCTTAAATTTCGTTAGGCGCATACCAAAATGCTTACCAATAGCATAATTTAAAGAATCCCCAGAAACCGCGGCTACCAATAAAATGAAAATCATCAACCATACGTTAAGATCATTTGGTTGTGCGGCTAGCATGCCCGCTGCGAACAACAATGAATCTCCTGGTAAAAAAGGCATCACAACCACTCCTGTTTCTACAAAAATAATAAGAAACAGAATAAGGTACGTCCAAGTCTGATAATCATTGACTATTTCAACCAAATGTTTATCAATATGGAGAATAAAGTCTATAAGATGCGTAATTAGTTCCAAACCCTGATGAAGATTAAGCGTTGTTTAACATAACAGGCATCACCAACATCAAAATATCTTCATGATCTTCAGATACGGCCGGAATCAATAAACCGGCACGATTTGGCGTACTCATCTCCAAAACAACTTCTTCACTCTCTAAGTTATTTAACATCTCCACAAGGAATTTGGCGTTAAAACCGATTTCCATATCATCCCCTTCAAATTGACAGGATAAGCGTTCATGCGCTTCATTAGAGAAATCTAAATCTTCTGCAGAGATATGCAATTCACTTCCTGAGATCTTCAGACGAACCTGATGGGTTGTTTTATTAGCAAAAATCACCACCCGTCTCAAGGTATTTAAAAACAATAATCGATCTACAGTTAACTTGTTAGGGTTGACTTGAGGGATTACAGCAGCATAATCTGGGTAACGTTCATCAATCAAACGACAGATCAAATTAATATTGCCAAAGCTAAAGAACGCATTGGTTTGATTATATTCTATCGATACTGTAACATCATCGGATGGTAGCGACGATTTGAGCAATGAAAGTGCCTTTTTCGGCAAAATAAGTGATGCTGGTTTTTCAGCACCAATATCAGTTCTCGAATAACGCACCAACTTGTGTGCATCGGTAGAGACAAAAGTCACATTCTTTTCAGCTAATTGCACCAAAACACCAGACATCGCCGGTCTCAATTCGTCGTTACTGACAGCAAAGATCGTTTTACTGATCGCTTCTGACAAAATAGGAGCTGGCATCTGAATAACTGACCCGTTATCGATTGAAGGAATTTTAGGAAAATCGTCGGCATTTTCTCCACTCAACTTATATTTTCCATCACCTGCACTGATCTCAATAGCCAAGGTATTCATATCTACTGAAAATGCTACTGGCTGATCTGGTAAGGTTTTTAACGTCTCGATCAAAATCTTCGAAGGCATGGCTACTCTTCCCTCTTCTTTTGCTTCGATCTGTAAAGAAGTAACCATACTTGTTTGCAGATCCGTAGCAGAAATAGTCAAGTTATTGTCTTTTATTTCAAAAAGAAAGTTTTCCAAGATAGGCAAAACAGTACTTGTACTGGATGCGCCATTGATAGCTTGTAACTGCTTTAATAAAATTGATGTTGATACAATGAATCTCATTTCCTGAATACTAATTATTATGTGCAATAATACACAAATTAATCAATATTTTTCAGTTTTACAGGCCGCTTTCTTTCCACATAAAGAGATTTCGATCGCTCAAATAAGCAATTGTATTTCAATTAATAAGCACAGCGCCAAAAGTATAGAAAGCAAATTCGGCCCGATAAATCACAATATTTATTACATTTGTATAATAGCAGTAGTGTATGCAGTTTAAAGAGATCATTGGGCACAAAGACATCAAAGAACATTTAGTTCGCACGGTTCATGAAAATCGTGTGAGTCATGCGCAATTATTTCTTGGTCCAGAGGGCTCCGGCAGCCTTGCATTAGCCTATGCTTATGCACAGTTTTTGAATTGTGAAAACCGACAGTCAACCGACAGTTGTGGCGAATGCCCCTCTTGTCGAAAATATAATAAGCTGATCCATCCCGATCTCCACATGTCCTATCCTTTCATAGCCAAACATAAGGAAGATACGGCATCCGATTATGCGGACAGCTGGAGAAAATCTTTTTTATCTAATCCGTATATGGGATTGGAATATTGGCGCAATCAATTGGATGCGGACAACAAACAGGTCAATATCAATATCGCTGAAGCCCATGCGATCATCAAGAAATTAAGCCTCAAATCCTTCGAAGCTGAATATAAGGTTTTAATTATGTGGCTTCCCGAATACCTGGACACACAAGGTAATGCGCTGTTAAAGTTAATCGAAGAACCACCCGAAAAAACGCTCTTTATTCTGGTTGCAGAAAATCAGGACAAAATATTAAATACAATCATATCACGTACGCAATTGGTCAAAATAAAGAAGCTGGATCATGGTGAGGTCACGCAGTACTTAAAAACGGCACATCAACTTTCGGATGAAGAGGCATCAGAGATTGCTTTTATTGCAGATGGAAATCTCCAGGAAGCAAATAACCTATTGCACGCGCAGACAAATAATCATTTTGGCATTTTGGTAAACTGGCTGCGCTTTATCGTTTCGGACGCAGGGACCAATATGATTTCCCTGGTAGAAGAAGAGCTCTCAAAAATGGGGCGAGAAAACCAAAAAAGCTTTCTTTTTTATGCAATTAATATGATGCGTCAGATTATATTAATCAAAGAAGGTCTTTCCAGCTTAGTGTTCTTACCGGCCAAAGAATTGGATTTTGTCCAAAAATTTGCCGTACACTATACCGTTGAACAAATTGAAGCAACAATAAATCTATTTGAGGAAACACATTATTTTGTAGAAAGAAATGCAAATCCCAAAATATTATTTTTAGATTTATCTTTGCAGTTAACATTAATATACAAGTACAAAACGTTTCCGAAAGGAACTCAATATATAATATAGAAAACTATGGGATGTGGCAGTTGCTCATCCGGCGGAGGTTGCGGTACTACCACGACAAATGGTACACCGGCAGGATGTCAGAACAATGGCTCTTGCATGACTAGCGGATGTAATAAATTAGATGTATATGACTGGCTTTCCGACATGGATATGCCTTCAAACTATAAACCATTTAATATCGTCGAAGTACGATTCAAGGGATCACGAAAAGATTTCTTTATTAATGTAGACAATACCTACCTTGAAATGGGGGAAATGGTCGTTGTAGAACCTTCTACTGGTGGCTATGATGTCGGACATGTCTCCTTAACGGGTGAATTGGTCAGACTACAATTAAAAAAGAACAATGTTACCCCAGAGATGGTAACTAAAAAAATCTATCGGAAGCCCAATGAAGTGGATGTAGAGAAGTATAACGCAGCAAAAGATCTCGAATGGGAAACGATGCACAAAGCACGTAAACTGGCTTTGGACCTAGGTTTGTCCATGAAGATTTCTGATGTTGACTACCAGGGTGATAAAACCAAGGCTACCTTCTACTACACTGCTGAGGGCCGCGTGGATTTCCGTGAGCTTATCAAAAAAATGGCCGAAGCTTTCAGAATACGCATTGAGATGCGCCAGATCGGTATGCGACAAGAAGCTAGCCGCCTCGGTGGAATCGGTTCCTGTGGCCGCGAACTCTGCTGTTCAACCTGGTTAACGGATTTCAAAACAGTATCCACGTCGGCAGCACGCTATCAAAATCTTTCTTTGAATACGTTAAAGCTAGCGGGACAATGCGGTAAATTAAAATGCTGTCTCAATTATGAATTAGATAGTTACATGGATGCTTTAAAAGACATCCCGAATAATATCGACCGCATCGAAACGCTAAAAGGGGTTGCTTATCTTCAAAAGACCGATATTTTCAAGAAAATGATGTGGTTCTCTTTTCCTGGAGCAGAAAACTGGATTGCATTGCCTGTTCAACAAGTTAAAGAGCTTGTCGATATGAATAAACAGGGGATCAAACCGGAAGCAATTTCGAGTGCAGTAGATAACGATGAAGTCAGAGAAGAGAAAAATATCAATTACGATTACGAAAATGTAGTCGGACAAGATAGCTTAACTCGACTTGATGACCGGAATAAACGAAAGAAAAAAAGAAAATCCAAAAGCAATACGGTCAAACCTGAAAGTAAGGATGGACAAAAAACTGAGAAGTCCGAACAAAGTACACCTAGACAAAGTACTAAACCTCAGATTTCGACCGATGCCGCAGCTTCGGCCGCGAATAAAGAGAATAAAGAAGGATCTAATAACAGACCCAAAAAGCGCTTCAATCGCCATCGGAATAAAAACAAAGGTAATAACAACAATGCTGCACCGAAAGCAGAATAAAAAAATATGCCTAATTTTAACC
Organism: Sphingobacterium sp. UGAL515B_05; assembly: GCF_033097525.1. Taxonomy (NCBI): domain Bacteria; kingdom Pseudomonadati; phylum Bacteroidota; class Sphingobacteriia; order Sphingobacteriales; family Sphingobacteriaceae; genus Sphingobacterium; species Sphingobacterium sp. UGAL515B_05. Next base: position 1,920,468 of record NZ_CP109907.1, read on the forward strand.
CATTAGGCATATTCTTTTTATAAATAAACATGAAACTCAAAAGCTCTCCTCTCCTGATTGGTTTGTTATGTATCGGCATAGGGTGTTCTTGTGACCAAACTTTTGTCATAAATGAAAATAAACCCATTGATAATAAAGCTTGGCTGAATACATCACCGCCTAGTTTTCAATTTCATATCGGCGACAATACCAAACGATATGATGTATTGATGGATGTCCGTCATACACCGGAATATGCTTTTTCCAATCTTTTTGTACTTATTTACCAACGAGGCCCAGGTAAAAAGCAATATACTTTTCGTAAAGAAATAAAAATGGCCCGATCGGATGGAAAATGGCTAGGAAAATCCTCTGGTAGCTTGTATAACAATCAATCCATCATTCATAAAGATTACCTATTTCCGGACACAGGAATTTACACAATTTCCATCGAACAGAACATGAAAGAAAATCCGTTGAAAGAAATCACAGACGTAGGGTTAACCATTGTTCCAAAATGATACGCTTATTACGATATCTATTATTTCCTTTTACCATCATCTACGCCCTTGTGGTGTGGATAAGAAATAGATTATATGATCTTAAGCTGCTTCCATCGCAGTCTTTTGACATTCCAACCGTAGTTATAGGAAATCTTGCCGTAGGTGGGACAGGAAAAAGCCCAATGACAGAATTTATTGTCTCAAGTCTTAAAGACCACTTTAAAACGGCAATACTCAGTCGAGGATATGGACGTAGCACCAAAGGTTTCTTTTTGGTACAGACGAATTCATCGGCCACGGACGTCGGTGACGAGCCCTTGCAGTTCAAAAATAAATTTCCGGCTGTCACTGTTGCAGTTTGTGAGGATCGTTGTACTGGAATTGAAAAACTTCAGTCAACTCATCAACTTATTATTCTGGATGACGCTTATCAACACCGAAAATTATCACCTCTTTTCAATATATTATTATTTGATTTTTTATCATTTTCTCAACCTATGCTCGTATTTCCCACAGGAAACTTTAGGGATCTCCTGATGGAGGCCAAACGAGCACAGATCATAGTAATTACGAAATGTCCTATTGATCTTTCGACCGAAGAAAAAAAACGGATAGAAAACAAAATCAGGTATTATAACAAAGAAGCTTTAATTGTATTTAGCTATATCGACTATCTTGAACCCATCAATAGTAAAGGAAGTCTAATCGATATCAAAGGCAAAGACATTATTTTGGTTACCGGTATTGCTAAACCTCAACCCTTAGTAGATTATCTCCAAAACAAAGCCAATTCAATCCAACACATTTCCTTTGGAGATCATCATTCTTTTACTGAATCGGATATCAATCAAATTGCAAAATCTTACCACAATCTGGCAAGTAGCAACAAGATCGTATTGACAACTGAAAAGGACTTTCAGCGATTAAAACCTTTTAAACAGAAATTTACAGCAATTGATTTGGCTTATCTACCGATCGGTCTTCAATTTCACGACCCTATCCAACAGGAAATATTCCATGAAAGGCTATATGATGCAGTGGTTCAAAGTGTTAATCAACCTTAAATTTTGTTAAGATCAGATACTATACTAAACTTTTTCATCAAATTTATATTCTATATGTAAACAGAGAATCTCAGAAGTTTTCGCTCTGTCTATCATGAACAAATTGAGTGTATACCCGATATTCGGCACTCATGATATAAACTATACAAAGATGAAAAAGAAAATTTTAATGGCAGTAGCTTGTCTATTTTTAAGTGCTACAGGAGTTTTTGCCCAACAACGTCAGCAACGTAGTCCTGAAGAACAAGCTAAAATGCGCGTAGAGCATTTAGACAAATTATTAAGCCTCAATCAAACGCAAAAAGATTCGATCTATAACCTTACCTTAAGTCAGGCTCAACAACGGGCTGCACTTCGAAATGAGGGGGGAGATCGAAAAGCGAACATGGAAAAATATAAACAGCTTCAGGAAATACAAACAACCAAAATCAAATCATGGCTTACCGCTGACCAAGCTAAGCTATTTGACGAACAACAGGAAAAAATGAAGGAAAGAATGTCTAAACGTTCCGACAATTAATTAAAACTACTTTAGAAAAGCCCTTGTATTATTTACAAGGGCTTTTCTATTTCCCCTTCAATTTGATTCTGGCGCTGTCATCAGCAGTTAGCTCATCTAACTTTATGGAGCTTATTAACAGCATAAATGTGAATAATAGCATCGAAGTTATTGCATTCACGCATCTATAAAAGCCCATATCCACATGAATAACAATTCGTTAATGTTAAAACTTTGTTAAAGTAACATAGTTGATACAATATAAACACCCTTTCCTTAGTTTTTATAGCAAGATCGTTTAATTGTAACTTTTTAAATACAATAGATATGAAAAAGCTAATTTTAACAGGAATCGGATTTTGTTTGGCACTCAGCCTGACATTTGCCCAACAGGGCACTCCAGAGGAAGTCGCAGCTAAAGCAACGACCGAACTTGTACAGAAACTACATCTGAATGATGAGCAAAAAACTGCGGTATCGACCATTCTATTGGATCAGGCAAAAGCAGAACAGACGATAGTAAAAGATAGTGGATCTTCTGCCCAAGCAAAAAGTGAAGCACTTCATAAGCTACAGACTGAAGTAGATACCAAAGTCAGTCAATTACTTACTGAAGATCAGAAATCGCTTTATCAAAAAGTCATCACTGAAAGACCAGCTAAAGCTGTGCCGACCGCAGCTGAGCCTACGAAAACTGAATCTGGTCAATAATCGACAACAACGTAAAATTAAGTAGCAAAAAAACATTGAATAATTTCATCTAAAATTGAACATCATGAAAAAGTTATTTTTAGCAGGCATAGGTTTCTTCCTAGCGATGAGCCTAACATTTGCACAACAAACAACACCGGAAGAAAATGCAACAAAGGTAGTGACTGAATTAGTTACAAAGCTGACATTAAATGACGAGCAGAAAACTGCGGTATCAACAATCGTATTGGATCAAGAAAAGGCTATTGCAGCCGTTATTCAGGACACGACAGCTACAGCAGATGCCAAAAAGGAAAGCATATCCAAAATTCAAGGTGAATCAGATACTAAAATAGCTCAGTTGCTAACAGATGAACAAAAGACAGCTTATCAGAAATATGTTACTGAGCGACCTCCGGTAAATATTCCGGCAACGCAAGAAACAACAGAACAAAAAGAATCCGGTAACGGACAGAGCAATCAATAACAATAATCATTCGAGAACGAATGAAAAGCCTCTGGACATGCAATGCATGCCCAGAGGCTTTTTTATGCCTTACAGGGCCTTAAATACATTAAAAAAGGCTGTCCAAGTGATATGGACAGCCCTTTTAGTGCTTTGCTTACGATAATTGACATTAAGATTTTAATTTTTTCATAATGTCACTTACATAAGTTTTAAATTTCTTGTCAGTTTCAATTAAATCCTCTACGGTTTGACAGGCATAAATGACTGTCGAGTGGTCTCTTCCTCCGAAGAATGCTCCGATCGATTTCAGTGAAGATTTGGTATGTGCTTTTGCTAAGTACATCGAAATTTGCCTGGCCTGCACGATTTCACGCTTTCTAACTTTCGATTTAACCATATCCACAGGAACTTCAAAATATTCACAGACTAATTTTTGAATAAAGTCCATTGAAATTTCCTTATGGGTATTCTTCACAAAATTCTTCAACATCGATTTTGCCAAGCCCAAATCGATCTCTTTTTTGTTCAAAGTAGACTGAGCCAATAATGAAACCATGGCTCCTTCCAATTCACGAACGCTGTTATCGATCTGTGTTGCGACGTATTCCACTACATTTTCAGGTAAATCAATACCATCGGAATACATCTTCTTCTTCAAAATTGCCATTCTCGTCTCAAGATCAGGAATCTGAATATCTGCAGATAATCCCCATTTAAAACGACTAAGCAAACGTTCCTCCAAACCAGCTAAATCCTTAGGTGCTTTGTCTGAAGTCAAAATAATTTGCTTTCCAGATTGATGCAAATGATTAAAAATATGGAAGAAAATATCCTGTGTTTTTTCTTTACCGGCAAAGTTATGTACATCATCCATAATGATGACATCCATTGCCTGATAAAAGTTAACGAAATCATTGATTGTATTATTTTTCAATGAATCCACAAACTGCTGACAGAATTTCTCACAAGACACATAAATGACCAGTTTATCGGGAAGATTTCTCTTGATTTCATTTCCGATTGCTTGGGCAAGGTGTGTCTTTCCCAAACCAACATCACCATAAATCATCAAAGGGTTGAATGAAGTACCACCTGGCTTATTCGCTACAGCATAACCTGCTGAACGAGCAAGACGATTACATTCACCTTCGATAAAATTTTCGAATGTGTAGTTTTGATTCAATTGCGGATCAACCTGCAATTTTTTCAATCCAGGAATAACAAATGGATTTTTGATATCTCTATTTAAAGATACCGGTACAGGGATAGATTGTCTTTTCCCTTCTGCTCCATTGCCATTCGATGGAAGATTAGTCGTATAGGGATGAGAAGCTGAAGACTTCTCCACTACAATATTGTATTCCAATCTACCTTGTTCTCCTAAAAATTTCTTTACGGTCTTACGAAGAATTCCTACATAGTGTTCTTCCAGCCACTCATAAAAAAATAAGCTAGGCACTTGAATAGTCAAAACGTCACCCTCCAAACGGACTGCTTTCACAGGTTCAAACCAGGTCTTGAAACTTTGCGCTGGTATATTATCTTTGATAATCGAAAGACAATTATTCCAGACACTTGAATACGTTTTTTCCATTCTAAAATTGTTAATAAGTTGATTTACAATACGCGACAAAAAATATGTTGATAACTTTCTCTGAGAACGAAGATGACAAAAAAAAATCAGCTAAAAAACTAAAATATAAAATAATTAATAAACCATTATATATCAGATGTTTACTATGTAAAATTGTGGAAAACTAGCGCTAAAATTGATCTCTAAAAATAATTATTAACATTCCAAATTTATTTGAAAAAAAAGAACAAAAAAAGTAGCAAACTAACTACGTCTCAGTCCTTAAGGTCTAAATCTAAATTAACCAAAATAATAGCTAATTACAATCTTTAGTTCATATATTTTTAATATTAAATTTATAAGAATTTAAAGCCAACTTAACATCCTTGCTAATGGACGATTCAACTTATTTATGTCCAACTGTAAAACAAAAATCTGTTTAATTTATCCGAAAGAAAAAAACACATTGTAACATATGAGATTAATTGTGAGCTCCAAAAATGCGATACTATAGAAACAAAAAAGGAGGTCCATAGGGATCTCCTTTTTTGTTTCTATAGTGTATAACTTTTATCCGACCATTGAACTGGTCAATTTTCCATTACAAAGTTTTTTAGCTTCTGCTACGATCGCATTCGCATCGTAGTGTGCATTCTTCCACTGTGCATTTTGTTCAGCATGCTCAATGATCTTATCCGGAATACCTAAACGAACCACTTGGCTATGATAACCATGATCTGCCATAAACTCCAATACAGCCGAACCTATGCCCCCTTGCAAACTTCCATCTTCAACCGTGATAATTTTATCAAACTTTTTAAAGACCTGATGGAGTAAGACTTCATCTAATGGTTTAGCAAATCGAAGATCATAATGTGCTGGGTGTATCCCCAATTCATTTAACTGCTGTACCGCTTTAACGGCTTCATTTCCTATAGCGCCAAAGCTCAATATAGCAAGCTCTTCCCCATCCGTTATAAGACGTCCTTTTCCAATTTCAATTTCCGTAAATGGACGACGCCAGTCTGGCATAACACCATTCCCTCTCGGATATCTAATAACAAATGGACCTTTATTGGGTAACTGAGCTGTATACATTAAATTTCGTAACTCTTCCTCATTCATCGGCGCAGAAACCGTCATATTTGGAACACAGCGCATAAAAGCGATATCGTAAGCTCCATGGTGTGTTGCACCATCTGCTCCTACCACGCCCGCACGGTCCAAACAGAAAACGACGTTCAGATTTTGCAATGCAACATCATGGATTACCTGATCATAGGCCCGTTGCATAAATGATGAATAAATATTACAAAATGGCAATAGTCCCTGAGTTGCAAGTCCAGCACTAAAAGTAACAGCATGTTGTTCGGCAATACCAACGTCAAATGCACGCTCAGGCATAGCTTTCATCATAATATTCATGGAAGAACCGGATGGCATTGCAGGTGTTATACCCACAATCTTATCATTCTCTTCTGCAAGCTCCACCAAGGTATGTCCAAAGACATCCTGAAATTTGGGAGCCACTGGTTTGTCACTTGATGATTTCTTGATCTCACCGGTAATTTTATCAAATAAACCTGGAGCGTGCCACTTCGTCTGGTCTTTCTCCGCCAATGCGAAGCCCTTTCCTTTGATAGTGACAGCATGTAATAATTTGGGACCTGGTATGTGTTTAAGATCTTCAAGCGTTTTCGCCAATTTTTTGACATCGTGCCCGTCAACTGGTCCAAAGTATCTAAAATTTAAAGATTCAAATAGATTAGCATTTTTCAGCAAAGTGCCCTTTATGCTTTTTTCAAGTTTTTTGGCAATGCCAAGTGCATTGGGACCAACTTCTGAAATCTTTGTCAATACTGCTGCTATATCGTCTCTAAATCTGTTGTATCGCTTAGAGGTGGTAATGCTTGTTAAATACTCCTTTAATGCACCAACATTCGGATCTATCGACATGCAGTTATCATTTAAGATCACCAAAAGATTTGATTTAGAAATTCCAGCATGATTCAATGCTTCAAATGCCATTCCTCCCGTCAATGCACCATCACCGATTACAGCAATATGCTGACGGTCTTTCTCACCTTTTATCTGAGAGGCAACAGCCATACCCAGCGCAGCAGAAATAGATGTTGACGAGTGACCAACACCAAATGCATCGTATTTAGATTCAAAACGGTTCGGAAAGCCCGAAATCCCGTTCTCAATTCGATTTGTATGAAATATATCGCGGCGACCTGTTAGGATTTTATGCCCATAAGCCTGATGACCCACATCCCAGATCAATTGATCGTATGGGGTATTCATTACGTAATGTAACGCCACCGTTAACTCGACGACTCCCAAACTTGCTGCAAAGTGACCACCATTAACCGAAACCTGATCAATAATAAATTGACGTAATTCCTGACTTAACTGTTCTAATTGGTCTTCCTTTAGCTTTTTAAGATCAGAGGGATCGTTTATTTTACTTAATAGTTCTCCAGCCTCAAACTGCATAGTACTGCTATTTACATGATATGTTCGTACAAAGTAACGACAATTTTATTTAATCTTTAAAATTAAATCGCATTTACATATTGAGGTACAACAAATAAAATAATGAATAGTTTGTCCCGAAGTTATTCCAAAAGATTTTATATGTAAATTTGTATAAGATATGCAAGTAGAAGAAGGCTACGAAATCAAGCTTCCTCAATTTGAGGGACCTTTTGATTTATTATTATTTTTTATCGAACGGGATGAATTAAATATCCACGATATACCGATTTCAAAGATTACAGATGATTTTTTATCGTATGTGAGCCAAATGCAAGCGCTTAATATGGAAATGGCAAGCGAGTTTATCTTTGTTGCTTCGACACTGATGCGTATTAAAGCTAAAATGCTCTTGCCTCGTCTAGATCTAGATGAAAATGAGAATGAAATCGATCTTAGAGAAGATCTTGTTCAAAAACTTATTCTCTATAAGCAATTTAAAGAGACCTGTGAAGATTTGAGAGTCTTGGAGGAGGATCGTCTCAAACTATACAATCGAGGCAACATACGCTATGATATCCAACAAAGACTAAAATTAGATTCTACCGGAGAAAATTTGGATAGCTTCGACCTTTATAGTCTAATGATGATTTACGAGCAAATGATGTATCAATTCCGTAATCGTCCCCCAGAAGTAACACATACAGTTGTCAAATATCCATACACCATTGAACAACAGAAGAAAGCAATAGCCGAACTGATTGAAATCAATAAAAAGTTGGATTTTCAAGAAATTCTTAAAAACTCAGAAAATAAAATACAGTTTGTCTATAACTTTTTAGCAATTCTTGAAATGCTGCAACAGAGATTATTACAGATCGAAGTGGGCTTAGGCTATAACAATTTCAATGTAGGTGAAAGAGATCCAAATGAGGTAGAGGAACTCCGGCTTGAGGAGCAAGAAGCATAAAAAAAGACCTGTTTTGAACAGGTCTTTTTCGTATTAATCTTTTTTCTTAAAAGCATTCCAACCCTGGGCTGTTATCGGATAAAGATTCCCTGATTTGGAAATCATTTCACAGCCTTCAGTACTTGGGGTCATATAACCAATAATGCTAATATCCGGTAAGTTTTTGATTTTATCATGATCAGCCTGAGCTATTGTGAACAGTAGTTCATAATCTTCACCACCATTTAGTGCAGCTACCGTTGGATCAATACCAAATTCCCGCCCCGTATCATAAGTCATCTGATCCAATGGAATCTTTTCCTCATATAATCTGCAACCTTTGTCAGATTGCCTACAAATATGTAGAATTTCCGATGCAAGCCCGTCTGAAATATCCATCATCGCTGTTGGCTTGATCCCTAGCTTGGCAAATAATTCAACAATGTCTTTCCGGGCTTCAGGTTTCAATTGACGTTCAACGATATAATCCTTTCCCTCTAAATCAGGCTGTACATTGGGATTTTCTAAATAGATATCCTTTTCGCGCTCCAAGAGCTGTAAGCCCATATAAGCTGCCCCTAGATCACCAGACACACACAAGAGATCACCTTCCTGAGCACCACTACGATAAACGATCTGATCTGCATCAGCATAACCTATGCTTGTCACAGAAATAACCAAGCCTTGGGCTGAAGCCGAAGTGTCTCCGCCAATTAAGTCAACATTATATTTCTTACAGGCAATCAATGCTCCCTGATAAATCTCTTCTACAGCTTCCAATGGAAATTTTGAGGACAGACCTATCGAAAAGGTAATTTGTGAAGCTATTCCATTCATCGCGTAAATATCGCTCAAATTGACCTGAACAGCTTTGTAACCTAAATGTTTTAACGGAACATATCTAAGATCAAAATGAATTCCTTCCAAAAGTAAATCTGTAGATATCAAGGTTTTCTTACCTCCAAAATCTAGAACAGCAGCATCATCGCCAATCCCTTTAATTGTAGATTTTTCTGTTAATTCTACAGCTTTATTTATATAATCAATCAAACCGAATTCACCCATTTCTTCCAAATTGGTTCGCTCGGTGTTATCAAAATCAAACATGCTAAAAAGTTTAAAAGTTTAATATAGATAATGCCAGCTGATAATCATCTCCCAGAGATATATCCGGATGGCATTACAAAATAAGTTTTACTATAAGACCAATGCCCCCTGCTTATACATTGGACTCTTTTCGTTAAGCTGTTTATATGCAGTTCAACGAAATCATTAGTGATCATTGAAAACCAATCAGTTATTATTCTGGTGATCAAAAATTATGCAGATTTCTATAAGCCTAAACTTGCCGATATTTCCAACATACGTTCAATAGGACGCTGGGCTCGGAGAATAACATCCTCTGGAAGGAGGATTTCGGGTGACTCATACTTTAGACAGTTGTATAGCTTCTCAAGCGTATTAAGCTTCATATGCGGGCAATCATTACATGCACAGGCATTATTAGGAGGTGCAGGAATAAAAGTCTTATGTGGACTTGCTTTTTGCATTTGGTAGAGAATACCTGATTCTGTAGCAACAATATAAGCTTGGGCCGTATCGGTCTGGGTAAATTTAAGCATGCCCGCAGTCGATCCCACATAATCGGCTATCGCCAGTATATGATCTTCACACTCCGGATGGGCAATAAACTTAGCATCGGGGTGCTCGCTTTTCAAACGATCAATTTTATCTTGAGAAAAAATTTCATGGACCATACATGCACCATTCCAAAGCACAAGATCTCGTCCTGTTTTCTTTTTAACGTATGCTCCGAGATTACGATCGGGGCCAAAAATGATCTTCTGATCCGCTGGCAGGCTCTCTACGATCTGAACAGCGTTACTAGAGGTACATACGATATCGGAAAGCGCTTTCAATTCCGCCGTACAGTTTACATAAGTGATGACCAAATGATCAGGATATTGTTCCTTAAATTTAGCGAAAAGATGCGGTGGGCAAGAATCTGATAGTGAACAACCTGCTTTGGCATCTGGCAGAAGAACCTTTTTCGTCGGTGAAAGTATTTTAGCCGTCTCAGCCATGAAATGTACTCCAGCAAAAACAATTACATCTGCATCAGTTTTCGCAGCTTCCTGGGATAAACCAAGGCTATCTCCTATATAATCCGCTATATCTTGAATTTCAGACTCTTGATAATAGTGAGCCAAGATGACAGCGTTCTTTTCTTTCTTTAATCGTTGGATCTCTTTAATCAAATCCAGTGAGGGATCAATCGGAGCATCGATATAACCTTTTGCTTGAAGCTCATAATTTACAATTTCCATGCGAGTAGTTTCAACTTTTATGAACAGCAAAAATAAGCATTGTTAGATATATAAAAGTCAATTAAAAGCAAATTAATCCGGTCGTAGTAATATACCGCTCGCCTGGATGTGATTCATTATTAGATAATAACAGATAAAACACTGATATAAAGCCTCTTATTAATCAATAATAGATTACAGCGGATCTTCCAAGCGCAGCTTATTGGATAATGTCAGTTTTCAAATTTGATCGAACAACTGCAACTGCTGCCCAATTCATGATCTTGCAGCACTGACAGCGAAATACCTATTAAAAAATACAAAACAAACGTTTATAAGTATTAATAGTTAAATTAATTTATATAAAGTTTAATTACAGAATATTACGCCCATATAAACTCTTTTAGACTTGAATATTTAGGAAACTATTCAAACTCTTTGTTTATACCAAAAGCTGAAGGGATTTATTTCACATTATTTCGATCTTCGAAAATCAGTTTCATACAGAGCCAACCTTCATAGCCTAAGGAACGTTTTTAGTCATATTACAAAACAATGAAAAATATAGCACAAAAGGAAGCTTTATTTATTAACATTTCAGATTAAAAAACGTTTTTAAGCTCATATAGGAGAGATTAATGGATTCTGGATTGATCTAAAATTTTATATCAAATTCTCAGCGGGTTTATTTTGTAAAATTGAAGCAAACTGTATCTGCCTGCAGCATTGAACGCCTATAAAATATCTTCGAAAACAAAATAAACGCTCTGAGAATCGTCTATAGCATATTGTATCATTACCTTCCCTAAATATGCCATTCTAATCGCAAATATTTGAAGTTTATATATTTTTTGTTTACCAACCACAAACAGCAACGAAGGCCAGAATTGGGCGAAAATCTATTTTCGGCAATAAAAATACGTCAGAGACAATCAATACAAAACAATAATTTCTGGAATAAGTGCTGTTACATTTGCGTATAAAAATACTAGCAGCTTGTAGAAATAAATATAGGAATGTAGCGAGGTAAATTTACGCTAATTCAGGGTCAATAGCGTTGAATCAAATAATTCAAATAAACCCTATAAGAATTGGATATTTATAAGAAAATCTAAAAGAGTCGAGTAGAAGCGAATCTAAAAGAGACTAATTCGCGGAAATTGAAATAAACAACTAAATGACACTTACAGCATCCAAAATAAAGTGGATGAGAATTAAATATTGGCCACAATAACCTAAGATTGTGCATTTATCTAATTCTAAGAGGGTTTGATAAAACTTTTACAATTTAATATTACAAAATTTAAGAATCAATGATGAATTCTGCCAAAATAAAATCAATTATACCTAGTATCCGGATAAAACCCAGTAAATAGCCCCCTCAAGAACTCAATATAACAAAATCGGAACGTATATCCGGTTAAACCGAGCATTTAGCGATAATTATCGCATAAATTACAAAAAAATCAGTAAATACAATTTAAAAGTAATTAATTTATATAAAAACGAAATATAAATTCTTTAAAAATATACATTCTCAAATTTATATTAAATTTGGTGAATTAAACCGATTCATACTCAAATAGATAAATAATATTAAAAGATAACACTAAATATGCGATTGACAAAGCACTTTCAAAGCATGTTAGTCGCTTAGAATTAAATATTCCAAACAAACAGCGAAAGAAGTCAATATATTCAATCTATAAGAGCTTTATTTTAGAAAAATACGCCCTGAGAATGATATAAAAAGATTCTTTATAACAATGATCCAGAATATTCGAATCTCACAGATCTAAATTTGGACAATTACTCCATCTAATGGATGGTGGGCTGCAAATATAGTAAGATTGTTTGTTCTACAATAAACTATTTGAAGAAATTATTTGCAATCCAAAATTATAAACAAGCTAATCTTAAAATTTCACTTAGATCGCAAACAGTTCACTATTTAAACGCATAGAATGCAATAAAAAGCACTGAAAACAAATTTTGTAAAAATATCCAATTTTGAGCGGGTTTATTTTTAAACAATAACCTTGAGATTCTGTTTAAAATTCAATTACGCCAAAACCAAACGGATATTATAGCCAATCCGAATACAATAACCCGATCCAGGAATAAGAAATTCCAATAAGCATTACCGTTCATTTTGAAAAATTTGCTGATAAAGTTATAAAAATTCAGCATTCAAATTTTAACTCGTTCACAAGACCATATTCAAATATTTTTTTTAAAAAAAAGCAAATAAGCAAACCTAAAGCGACTTAAAATCGAAATAGTAAAATCAACTAAATTACCTTTTTCAAAAAAATTTTTAAAGCAAAAATTAGTAGCTATTAGAATTGAATAAAAGAATTTATCTCGTTGAAAGCTAGAAATATTGAAATCTCATAGCACCAAAATGAGAGTTAAACCTTTTCTTTATCGATTTCCATCAGTTACAATCCCATAAAATTGAAATAAGATCCCATAAGAGAAAATATCCAAGTATAAAACGGCTTAAATCAATTTTTTCTTAAAAAAAATTATAAATAACGCGCTGAAACTACTTTAAATCCATATGTAAAAAAAAATAAAATAAATATCCGATCCTAAAGCGCTTTAAAAGCCAATAGGAAATTTAAAAAATAATATAAACTCAATTAGAATTAAATATTTCAATAGGGGACTCCATAATTCCCGGATATCGAAACCTAACGGACTCTAATCGAACTTGACAAAACTAAACAAAGATTTTCGAACGTATTCCACAATCTTTTTTTTCAATAAATACTAATTATTTAAAATAGAAAATCTCTTATTGTTTATTATGGTGTGGAAAAGTGGTATAAATTAGGTTATTTCAATTTTGATTTTAGGTTTTTAAAGAGTTTTCAACAATTTTTCAACAGGATTTATCTATTAAAGAGCTGATTTTTAAAATTCTAATTTATCGTATTTTTTATTTTCCATATATTTTTGTTGAATAGTTTTTGTTTAGAAAATGTGGAAATCTATGGATTTTTGTGCGGAAAAATTTTAGAAATAAGGCTTCAAAATAGGGGATTTGTGAATTGTTAAATACTTTTCATTTTTATTTAACCTTTTATTTACACGTTTTCCACATTTTTCGTTAATTTGAATCGTCACTTTTGGGGATAGTTTGTGAATTTTAATTTATATGGCAGATAGAAAGGTAGATTTTTTGGTCATTGGATCAGGTATTGCTGGATTGAGCTTTGCTTTAAAGGCATCGAAATTCGGTAAAGTATTGATAGTCACTAAGTCCAATGAGGATGAGTCTAATACAAAATATGCGCAAGGGGGAGTGGCTGCCGTTGTGGATAAGTCAGATAGCTTTGAAAAGCATATCATTGATACTCAGATTGCTGGGGATGGTTTATGCGATGTTGAAATTGTGGAAAACGTAGTAAGAGAAGCACCGGAACGGATAGCAGAACTTATTTCATATGGGACATCATTTGACAAGGAGGAATCGGGCTTGTATGACCTTGCAAAAGAGGGGGGACATTCAGCTCATCGTATTTTACATTATAAAGATATAACTGGCTACGAAATAGAGCGTGCATTATTGGCTCAAGCACATAGTGATCCTAATATTGAAATTGTAACACATTACTTTGCCATTGATTTGATTACACAGCATCATCTGGGTGAGTACGTGGATAAAAATAGGGAAGACATCACCTGTTATGGAATTTACGCTTTTAATACCTCATCACATTTAGTAGATCAGATTTTGAGTAAGGTCACCGTGATGGCCTCTGGCGGAGCCGGTCATGTTTATTCAAGTACAACAAATCCAACTATTGCGACTGGAGATGGTATAGCAATGGTGTATCGGGCAAAAGGTAAGGTGCGTAATATGGAGTTTATGCAATTTCACCCTACTTCTTTATATAATCCAAAGGATTCGCCTGCATTTTTGGTATCCGAAGCTGTACGTGGATTTGGGGGGATTTTAAGGAGGGTCAATGGTGAATCTTTTATGGAGGAGTACGATGAACGTGCTTCTTTGGCACCGAGAGACATCGTTGCTAGAGCGATTGATGCCGAGATGAAGAAATCAGGTATAGATTATGTTTACCTCGATATTACGCATCGGGATAAACAGGATATCATCAAGCATTTTCCAAATATTTATGAAAAGTGCCTGTCGATCGGACTGGATATGGCGAAGGATTTTATACCAGTTACGCCGGCGGCGCATTACCTCTGTGGCGGTATCTATGTAGATGATTTTGGACGCAGTAGCCTTGTTAATTTATATGCTTGCGGTGAGTGTTCTTCTACTGGACTACACGGTGCAAATCGATTGGCTTCTAATTCGCTTCTTGAAGCACTTGTTTATGCACATCGTATTTTCTTAGACGCCACAAAGTCGATAGGATTGATTAACCATGTGGTTGACGTCCCGGAATGGGATGACTCTAAAACCTCACTTTCAAATGAGGATATTTTAGTAAGTCATAATTTGCGCGAATGCCAAAAGATTATGAGTGACTATGTTGGTATTGTGCGTTCCGATTTTAGACTGGAAAGAGCCCTAAAGCGTTTACATTTATTGTATGAGGAGACAGAAGAATTCTATCGAAATACCAGGCTTTCTGTTAAATTGTGTGAATTGCGTAATGTTATTCAAGTAGCTTATATTGTGACAAAATCAGCTATGTTGAGGAAAGAAAGTAGGGGATTGCATTATACAACAGACTACCCGAAACATTCGAAAGTACTACAGGACACAATTTTTTAAGGAATATGGCACTTATTTTACCTGTTTTGGATAAATCTCCAGTGATAGCCGAAGAATGCTTCTTAGCACCTAATTCAACGATTGTAGGCGATGTAGAGATTGGGCATCACTGTTCGGTATGGTTTAACGCTGTAATACGTGGAGATGTCAATTATATTCGTATTGGTAATTATACGAATATTCAAGATGGTGCTGTTATACATTGTACCTATAAGAAATGCGGTACAACGATTGGAAATTATGTGAGTATAGGCCACCAGGCTATGGTACATGGATGTATTTTGGAAGACCATGTACTCATTGGTATGGGAGCTATCGTTATGGATAATGCTATTGTTGAATCGAATGTTATTGTAGCAGCTGGGGCAGTAGTTTTGGAAAATACACGTTGTGAATCGGGATTTTTATATGCTGGAGTACCTGCGAAAAAGATAAAGGCACTTACTGAAGAGCAGAAAGGTCTATTGCAGCAGCTACCACATAATTATGTTCTGTACAGCTCCTGGTTTTAGCTTAATCGAATTAGCAGTGCTTTAAATTATTATTTTAGAATGGCCTCAATTATTCTTTTTTGAGGCCACTCAATGAAAAACTGTCTTTTTGTTCCCAATTAGCACGTATAGTAAATACCTTATTTAAATATATAACAGGTTCCGGAAAGGTTTTCTTTTCGACATCTCCGGTATCCCAGATTCCATTATCGTTGTCGTCGCGAATTACACGTATGCTATACTTTCCTCCTGGATACTGTTTGTATACGACGGTCGGATTGTTCATGTTTATTTTGTCGACGCGATAGACTTTATCTTTTTTCTCATTGATTAGCTCTACCAAATATGTGGTATTGCTATCTAGATCTGTAAAATCAAATGTCAGATCCCCATAGTTTTCACTATCGTCATAGGTCAAATCCAGCTTTTTCTCTTTATTTTGCTCGCCAAAATAGCCTGTTATGGCGCCTTCTGTAAACTCAATTTGGTACTTTTTATCTTTTCTCCAATTATATCGAATATGGTAGATATTGGTATTCGCTGTATCAACGGCAAGTTGGTAATTGGTTCGGACCAATGAGTCTTCTTTGAATTTCAACTTGGTTTTATCGATATTCTTGATCGGTGTAAATGCAGATACCTGAAGGTGCGTAATCCGATCGACTCGCCCATTATTTGGGGTAAAAATTGGCTCAATTGTCTGCTCTATTTTTACATTCCCTTTTCTGATTAGAATGGTGTCCAATGGTCTTTCATTTTCTGTCAGAACTATCTTTAGGGAGTCTATTTTTAAATTTGGAATAAACAAAGTAGCGGAGTCTGATGTATTTGAAAAGCGTACTATTTTATCCTTGTTGTTTACTTCATCATTTAGGATATTGAGCTTGGGTTTGTCCACTCGCCTGTTAAAAATAAGAAGTATACTTCCATTTTTTTCAAATTTCTTCTCTTGCGTTCTAAACTTTTTTGGGGTTCCTTTGAATATCTCCAAATTGATATTGTTTAAGTCCCGCGCTAGCACGATAGAGTCTTTTAGGAAACCTATTTCTTCATCAGCGCCATTATAGATCCTGTCATTGTTCTTTTCTTGAAGTGCGTAAATGCGATAGGTTCCTTCTCTTAAATTGTTTAGTTTGTAATTGCCTGCAGTATCCGTTGTCGTAAATATATTCGCTTTCTTCTTCCCGAAAATGGAGTCTTGGCTAATGGGGATCAATAAGACTTTAACATCTTTTTGGACCTCTTTGGTCACAGCGCTTTTTACATTACCGGATATACTGAGTGAATCTATTTTGTCTCCTGTTGCGAATACATAAGCATAATTGACCAGTGCATTTCCTGCATTATAGTCGACTAGTCCTTTACCGAAATATATGCTGTAAGTTGTATTTTTTTCTAGGGAATCAGGTAAGGTAATTTCTAGATTTTTTTTCTTGACCTTGAATTCTGGGTTACTCCCCATGTCTGGTGTGATACTAAATTCTTTTTGTTGATTTGCCAGTTTGATATATTCGTCGAAGGTAATAACTATTTTTTTTGCTGTAAAATTCTTCGAAAAATTCGTAGGGCTTTCCAGTAGTATTTTCGGCGGAATGGAATCTTTTGGTCCTCCCGTAGGTTGCTGTATGCTTGCACATTGTATAGACAAGCCAATAAGCATAATAAACATGCTTAAAATAAGTAATCTTGTTTTTAAGCTACTTTTTAGCCTTTTTGAACCACTTTTATTTTCTCTTAAAGAAGTTGTCATAAAAAATAGAATATTGTCTTAAATCGCTTATTTTAAGCTATGTGATGTTTTGTGTGTAAATATTTGTATATCAGTTATTTAGCTCATGTGTACCATCAATACTGTGATATCAGAGGGTGAAACACCCGAGATTCTTGAAGCTTGCCCCAATGTACGTGGTTTAACCTTTGACAGCTTTTGTCTCGCCTCAATGGATAGTGATGTTAGCAAGCTGTAGTCGAAGTCGGGGTTTATTTCTCTATCTTCCATCTTCTTCATACGATTGACTATTTCCATTTCTTTATCGAAATAGCTTTCATATTTGAGATTGATCTCTGCTTGTTCGATGGTATCGTTATCAAATTGGGATACATAATGCGCAAAGCCTTCGTCTCCTTTCAGAATATCTTGGATACCAACTTGTGGTCTTGCAAGTACATTACTCAGCCTTGTTTTCTGAGGAAGTGCGCTCGAACCAACTTCCGCTAAAACAGTATTCATCTTTTCGACATTGGTTGAATTTTGTTTTAGATACTCGATTATTTTAGTTGAGTTATCAATTTTGTGTTGTACTTTTTTGAGTCTTTCTTCTCCTACTAATCCCAATTTGTAAGCTAATGGGGTTAGGCGAATATCAGCATTGTCCTGGCGTAAAAGTAGGCGATGTTCTGCTCTTGATGTAAACATACGGTACGGCTCTTCAGTTCCTTTTGTTACGAGATCGTCGACCAATACACCTATATAAGATTCGGATCTTTTTAGAATAAGTTCCTTATCATCGTTGATGCGTTGATGCGCATTAATCCCTGCTAGGAAGCCTTGAGCAGCGGCCTCTTCATAGCCAGTAGTCCCATTGATTTGTCCTGCAAAAAATAGATGCTTCACCAATTGGGTTTCTAGGGTTAGATCCAATTGCATTGGTGGAAAGTAGTCGTATTCTATGGCATAACCTGGTCGGTACATCTTCGCATTTTCGAAGCCAGGAATTAATTGCAAAGCTTTTAATTGTACATCTTCCGGCAATGAGGTCGAGAATCCATTGACATAGATTTCTACTGTTTTAAAACCTTCGGGCTCCACGAATATCTGATGTCTTTCACGCTCGGCAAAACGATTTATTTTATCTTCTATTGAAGGGCAATAACGCGGGCCCAATCCTTTGATACGTCCCGTAAACATAGGTGATTTTTCAAACCCAGTACGAAGCATTTCGTGAACTTTATCATTTGTGTAGGTAATCCAACAACAGCGTTGTTCAGTTGGTATTTCTACATCTGTATAAGAAAACCGCCCTCTTTTTTCGTCGCCCCACTGTTCTTCCATCAATGTATAGTTGAGGCTTCTTCCATCTATACGAGGTGGTGTACCTGTCTTCATTCTTCCTGATTCGAAACCAAGGGAAACAAGTTGTTCGGTTAAACCTGTGGCTGCCTTCTCTCCTGTTCTACCGCCTCCAAATTTCTTATCGCCAATGTGAATTACACCATTTAGAAAAGTTCCATTGGTTAGTACCACAGCGTCCGATTCTATTTTTATTCCCATCGAAGTGATGACACCGCAAGCTTTTCCATTTTTGACGATAACTTCTTTTACGGTATCTTGCCACATATCTAAATTTGGAAGAGACTCCAATTGTAACCTCCATTCTTCAGCAAAACGCATTCGGTCATTTTGTGTACGTGGACTCCACATAGCTGGACCTTTCGAAAGATTGAGCATTCGGAATTGAATGGTTGATTTATCTGCTATGATACCCGTATACCCGCCCATAGCATCAATTTCTCTTACAATTTGTCCTTTTGCTACACCACCGATAGCGGGGTTGCAACTCATTTGGGCTATCACCCCCATATTCATTGTGATGAGTAAAGTGGACGAACCTAAGTTGGCTGCTGCCGCCGCTGCCTCACATCCGGCATGCCCTGCACCAACGACAATTACATTATATTTTTTAAACATTGTTCTATTCTTGTTCCACGTGAAACGTGGCGTTTTTATTTCTTTGTAAATTTACGTTTTCTTTATGTTTCACGTGAAACCTCTGATGAAATTTTACATAAAATCAGCAAGATATAACCATCTTTCGGATTTGTCGTCTATCTGTTTTTGGATAGATTGAATTTCTTCCGCTAAGGAAGAAAGTTTCAGATGATCTGTTACCTGGTTTAGTTCCTCCGTTTTTAATATTACTTGTGTTTCCAGTTTTTCGATTTCTTCTTCTAGTTTATTATACTCCAATTGTTCCTTGTACGAGAGTTTTTTCTTTTCCTCTTTTACAATTGGCTTTACCTGTTCTTGGGTTATCCTTTTTTGTTTCTCCTTCTCTAATTTTTGGATTTCCTCCTGTTCAAGTTTAAAGTCGGCATAATTTCCATTGTATATCTGTACGCTCCCCTTTCCTTCAAAGATGAAAAGTTGATCGGTCAATTTATCTAATAGATACCTGTCGTGTGATACTAATATGAGTACCCCTTTGTAGTTGTCAAGAAAATCTTCCAGCACGTTTAATGTATCAATATCCAGATCATTGGATGGCTCATCCAGAATTAGGAAATTAGGATTCTTCATTAAAACTCGCATGAGCTGAAGTCTTTTTTTCTCTCCTCCGCTTAATTTGTTAACGAAACCAAATTGTTTTTCAGGAGGAAATAAAAAATGGGTTAGCAACTGTGAAGCCGTGATTACTTCCCCATTTGCCATTTCAATATAGTCTGCTATATTTTTTACAACATCTAATACTCGATCGTTTTCATTTACTTCCAATCCACCCTGTTTATAGTAGCCATATACTGTGGTTTCCCCTACCGCTATAGATCCTGTATCAGGTTTTTCTTCTCCCGTGATTAAATTAAGAAAGGTTGATTTTCCAGTGCCATTTTTTCCAGCTAGACCAATACGATCACCTTTTTTAAAAGTGTATGAAAAATCATGTATGATTTCTTTTGCTCCATAACGTTTGGCAACATGTTCTAGTTCGAGTATTTTTGAGCCCTGTCTGCTTACTTTTACACTGAGTTGTACCGACTCGTTTCCTTTAATTGCTTTAGATTTTTCTTCCAAGTCATAGTATGCTTCAATACGTGATTTGGATTTGGTACCACGTGCCTGTGGTTGACGACGCATCCACTCCAATTCACGGCGAAGTAGATTTCTGCTTTTCTCAACCATAACCGCATCAATAGTTTCGCGTTCGGACTTCTTTTCTAGAAAATAAGAATAGTTACCTTTATAGGTAAAGAGATTGCCCCTATCCAGCTCTCGAATCTCAGTACAGATATTATCCAAGAAGTAGCGATCGTGCGTTACTAAAAGAACGGTTTTGCTACCTGTTGTTAGTAGTTTTTCAAGCCATTCAATAGTCTCTATATCCAAATGGTTGGTGGGTTCATCTAATATATAAATATCCGGCTCGTCTATCAAAAGCTTGGCTAGCGCAAGGCGTTTTCGTTGGCCTCCTGATAGACTTTTGATGTCTTGATGGAAATCCATAATATTTAAACGATTAAGAATCGTCTTAATATTATGCTCATACTCCCAGGCATTCAATGAACTTATTTTTTCTGTAAGATCTTCTAATTTTTTCTGATCGATATCAGTCTCCAATAGCAGCTCCTCGTACTCTCGGATAAGACGCTGTTGATCGTTGTCTGTACTATAAATAAAATCATTGATTGATTTTAATCCTGTGAAATCAGGATCCTGTTCTAAGAAACCAATTTTTATACCTTTTTCTTTTACAACTTTTCCTGAGGTTGGTAAGATTCGCTCTGCTAAAATGGCGAGTAAGGTTGATTTACCTGTGCCATTGATTCCGACCAAGGCCACACGGTCACCCTTTTGGAGACCAAAATGTAAATCTTTAAAAAGCCATCGATCATGGAAGGAATGGCTTACTTGTTCTGTAGCTAAAATACTCACGTTATATCACCCTAAATTATATTCAGTCAATTTACACGTCAAAACACGACCAAGAGGTTTCTTCCCTTGGTTGCGCATACTGTGTTGATAATCAGTGCTTTAATACTTTATTGTTGATTATCAGTTATTTATATATTGAATCAATAATCGTTTTGATTGCTGACTAATTTAATCTATCGGGTGGCATACGATCAAATGCTAGCATTTGCCATCGGGTAAAATGATAATACCCCGAGGTTAGCTTGTTCATTTGGAATGCTCGCAAAAATAAAGAAATAGTTTCTTATTCGATGCGAAAAAAGCTTCGTTATTTGATTAATTGGCAATAATGATACTGCCTTGATAAAATTAATTCAATGCGTAATCAGCTATCAGATTGAAACGTGGTATTTCAACTTGAAAGCTGCCGTTGTCCAGTGTTCGGATCATATTGTAATATCCTTCCATGAATCCGAATTCGCTATTGAGATTGCAACCTGAGGTATACTGATGAGTCTGGCCAGGTTCTATAATAGGTTGTTCGCCTACTACCCCTTCTCCAGATACCTCTCTATAGTCTCCTTTTGCGTCAAAGATTTTCCAATAGCGACTTATCAATTGAACCGTGTAATCGCTGAGATTTTCTATGCTGATATGATAAGCAAACATGAAATGTTCACGGTCCGGATTCGAATACTCTGATTGATAGATGGTTTCAACCGAGATTTTTACGCCTTCTGTAATTTGTGTGATCATTTGAATGATGTTTATTGTTGCAATGAATATTTACGCTAAAATACTAATAATGAGTTTAAAAATCGAAATTATAATCATTTTAAAAGGTTAAATAATGCTAAGTTTAAAATTAGTATAGCCAAATGGACCTTAATTAGTAGGTTTGTATTATGGCAAATGGTATCTTATATTTAATTCCTGTTCCATTGAGTGATGACGCAGCTTTCCAATCGTTTACTGCATATTTAGTGGAAACAATTAATTCATTGGACGAGTATATTGTAGAAAATGAAAAAACGGCTCGTAAGTTTTTAAAACTTGCAGGTTTAAAGATTCCGCAGAGCGAACTAAAAATTCATGATTATGGAAAACATGTGCGGGATAAAGGAAATATAAATGATTTCTTTGGAGGCTTGAAACACGGCAAAAATGTTGGTTTAATGTCTGAGGCAGGATGTCCTGGCGTTGCTGACCCTGGAGCTTCTATTGTAGCACGGGCACATCAATTGGGTATTAAAGTCGTTCCTCTTGTTGGACCAAGCTCTATTTTACTAGCGCTTATGGCTTCTGGATTTAGCGGTCAGAAATTTGCTTTTCATGGGTATTTACCTATCGATAAAATTGATCGAGCTAAGGAAATTAAAAATCTCGAACAACAATCAGCACGCGAAAAGCAGACTCAGATTTTTATTGAAACTCCATTTAGAAATAATCAGCTTTTGGCTGATCTACTAAAAATATGTAAACCTTCCAGCTTACTCTGTGTTGCGTCAAATGTAACTGCGACCGATGAAAATATACAAAGTTTGACGGTTGCTGAGTGGAGAAAACGATCGTATGATTATCATAAAAAGCCTACTATTTTTTTACTTTATGCATGATGTTTTTATAGCTCTCCCCTACCCTATCTTCATTGATGAGGCTTAGATGAGAAGCTAAAAGCTGTTTT
Organism: Sphingobacterium sp. UGAL515B_05; assembly: GCF_033097525.1. Classification (NCBI taxonomy): domain Bacteria; kingdom Pseudomonadati; phylum Bacteroidota; class Sphingobacteriia; order Sphingobacteriales; family Sphingobacteriaceae; genus Sphingobacterium; species Sphingobacterium sp. UGAL515B_05. The sequence continues at coordinate 1,943,535 of NZ_CP109907.1, forward strand.
TAGCAGATTGAATCATATTTTAGTAAAGTAAGTAAGTGCTTACGTCTTGTTTTTGGATAAAAATGTAAACTGGGTTATCAATATATTTTCTCAACAGATTTTGTTAAGTGTAAAGGATGTTTTAAGATATAACACAATGAATTACTGTAAATTACTGTTTATTATATTTTTCTTTTCATTAGTTGGATTCGGTAAAGATGTTTCTGCGCAGTCTTCTACGTATGTGATCGTCCATGGAGCTTGGGGTGGAGCTTGGCAGTTTAAAAATACTGCTGTTGAGTTAGCGAAGAATGGAAATGAGGTTTACCGCCCTACACTAACAGGCTTGGGCGAGCGTTACCATTTAGCAGATACTTCTATTCGATTGCAAACTCATGTCAATGATGTTGTAAATACGATTCTGTTTGAAGATCTTCATGATATTATACTGGTGGGACATAGTTATGGTGGTATGGTAATTACGGCTGTGGCCGATAGTCTTCCGGATAGAATACGTAAATTGGTTTACTTGGATGCTATACTTCCGGAGGATCAGCAATCGGTCATAAACTTAATGGGGAAATCTACTGCAGCAAATGGACTGTTAAAATTAGAAAAGGATGGTTATATTTTTCCGTTCTGGGTGAAGGACGTTAAGAAGCTTCCTAGAGATGTCCCCCACCCGCTAAAAACAATGACAGATAAGATTAATTTAAAAAATCCGAAACGACTTAAGATCCCAAGTACATACATTTTGACTTATACGGATGGTACAGCAATTGAGGAGGACGATTTTTACCCGTTTTATAAGAAAGCTAAAACCATGGGTTTTAAAACAATTGAATTTGTTGGAGATCATAATCCACAAATAAAAAGGTTGAAAGAATTAGTAGATTTGTTGGAACAGGAATAATAAATAAGCAATAAATAGTTCAATGACGCAAGAGGAATTAATAAAAGAGTTAAGTAAGCCCGAAGTAATTTATACCGCTATGGCTATTGTGGCTATACGTATTATTGTATGGCTTTTATTTGCGAATACAATTCGAAAGACCTTAAAATTGGTCGCCAAAGAAAATAGATTAATGACGCCTAACCAATCCTGGTTAGTTGCCATTCCGCTGGTTAATATTTATTGGAATTTTCAGGTTGCGTCGCGTCTAAGGGATTCTTTGATCAATGAGTTTTATGATCGGAAAATAGCTGTGGAAGAAAACCCTACGTTTAGGAAAGGATCGCTATATGCATGGATTTACTTGGCCACAAATATTCCTCTCCCACTTTCCATTTCCGGTGTACTGATCATTATGCATTTTGTGACCTTGGCTAATTATTGGTTTGAAATTAACGCGAATAGAAGAATTTTGGAAGAACATAATAAATTTAGAGAAAAGGAGGTAATTGTAGACCATGAAAATTAAAGAAGTCATTGATTATTTGGAGCAATTGGCTCCTTTAGATCTGCAGGAGTCTTATGACAATGCTGGGCTTATTGTGGGCGACGCCAATAGAGAGATTACAAAAGTGCTCATTTCTTTGGACTGCACAGAAGCTGTTGTAAAAGAAGCCATTGATAAAGGATGTAATTTAATTATTTCGCATCATCCTATTGTGTTCAAGGGCCTAAAAAAATTTAATGGAAAAAATTATGTGGAGCGTACGGTTATTAAAGCAATTGAACATAAAGTTGCATTATATGCCATTCATACAAATCTCGACAATGTTACCGGTGGAGTGAACACGAAAATTGCCGATAAATTGGGATTAGAAAATCAGGCTATATTGGAATCTAAAACAGATATATTGCGGAAAATGGTCGTTTTTGTACCAAGGAGTCATGTTGAAGATGTCCGACAGGCATTGTTTGATGCGGGTGCAGGTAAAATCGGAAAACACTATGATCAATGTAGTTTTAATACGGCAGGTTATGGTAGTTTTAGACCTTTAAAAGGGGCCGATCCTACCATTGGAGAGATTGATGTTCAAGAGCGTGTAGAGGAAACACGAATTGAGGTTATCTACCTGAAATCTAATGAAAGGAAGCTACTTTTAGCACTCTATGAAGCTCATCCCTACGAGGAAGTAGCTTATGATTTGTTTGATATTCAAAATACGGCTACCGAAATTGGTGCTGGAATGATTGGAAATTTGGCTGAACCAATGGCTGAATTGGAATTTTTAGCTTATCTTAAGGACAAACTGAGGTTGAATGTCATTCGTCATACAGCCTTATTAGATAAAAAAGTTAGTCGTGTAGCTGTCTGTGGTGGCTCAGGTGGATTTTTACTTGGTGCAGCCAAACGTTCTGGCGCTGATTTTTTTGTTACAGCAGACTATAAATATCATGAATTTTTTGATGCTGAAGGTGAAATAGTGATTGCAGATACGGGACATTTTGAGAGCGAACAATTTACGCAAGAATTATTGTACGACATTATTACGAAAAAATTTCCTAACTTTGCAACCTTAACAACAGAAATAGATACAAATCCTATAAAATACTACAGTTGATGGAACAAACCGTAGAACAAAAATTGAAAGCATTATGGCTTTTACAAGCCATACATACTAAAATAGACAAAATTCGCCAAGTTCGTGGTGAATTGCCTATGGAAGTTGCAGATCTTGAAGATGAGATTGCGGGTTTAGAAACTCGTATTGAGAAGATCAGAATAGACTTAGACGATTTAGAAGATTCGATCGTTAAGCGTAAAAACATGATTAAGGATGCCCAAGCTGCTATCAAAAAATATGAGTCGCAGTTAAATGAGGTAAAAAATAATCGTGAATACGACGCTATTTCGAAAGAAATCGAAATTCAAGGTCTTGAGATTCAGGTTTGTGAAAAAAGAATTAAAGAAGCAGAATTCGAAATTCGCAACAAGACAGAAAACTACGATACTACTGTAGGTAATCTTGAGTATAGCAAAAACGAGCTTGAGGGAAAAAAGAAAGAATTGGAAACAATTACTTCTGAAACTCAAAAGGAAGAAGATGCATTATTGGCTAAAGCTGCTGAAGCTGAAGCTAATATCGAAGAACGTTTGGTAAAGGTATATTACCGTTTACGTAACTCGTTCAAAAACGGACTTGCTGTTGTGTCGATTGATCGCGATAGCTGTTCAGGGTGTCATAATAAGATTCCTGCTCAAATGCAATCAGAAATACGTCAACGTAAGAAAATCATCATTTGTGAGCACTGTGGTCGCGTTTTGGTCGATGAAGGAATTGTGTTAGAAATCGAACAAGAGTACGGTTTCTAATCTTCAATAGCTAAAGAAAAGTCCTGCTGAAAGCAGGACTTTTTTTTTATCATATTTTTTATGCAACTTTGTGGATATACTAACTAGGTCCACTTTACAAAAGTGTAGTTTTGTGTGTGGTAAATTTAACCGTTAAACGTTTATGAATAAAACTCATTTCAAGTTATTTGCTGCCTTTTTGCTCGGGACATCCTTTCTGCAAACAAAAGCGCAAGAAACCCTATTACTTCGAAACCCAAGTATCAGCGCCAACAATATCGCTTTTGTGTATGGTGGAGATATTTGGATTGCCGACAAAAGCGGAGCAAATCCGAGACGCCTTACAACAAATCCAGGGGTGGAACAGAATCCAATGTTTTCTCCAGACGGCAAGAAAGTAGCATTCACAGGAAATTATGATGGAAATACAGACGTATATGTAATCCCTGTAACGGGTGGAGAGCCAAAACGTATCACTTATCATCCCTCTTCGGATGTATTGCGCGGATGGCTCAATAATGATGAAGTATATTATACCACATCTCGTGATTTCACCTATGCTTTAAGTCCACGGTTATACAGTTCCAATATTCAAATGTCGGGAATGGACAAAGCGCTCATTATGCCTGAGGCTACTCAGGGAAGCCCTTCTGCCGATGGTCGTTATTGGGCTTACATCAAGAATACTGACCCTACTGAAAGGGATCGAGTAGCCTTTAAGCGTTACCGGGGTGGTGGTATGCCAACCATTTGGATCTTTGATACCAAAACAAAAGAAATCGAGACTATTCCGAATGTTAAAAGTAATGATGTTAAGCCATTATGGTTGGGAACGAAGGTTTATTTCCTATCTGACCGCGATAAAATTGTCAATATTTTTAGTTACGACACCAAAACTAAAAAGGTTGAAAAACTAACAGATTTCAAAGATTATGACGTACGTTCCTTGAATGGGAATGGTAACGACTTGATTTTTGAATATGCTGGAGTATTGAATATACTGAATCTAAACGGAAATAAAATTACTCCTTTGCACATCACTGTGAATACAGATGTCATGTACAAAAGACCTTATTATAAAGATATCAAGGACGATATACGTTATGCTACATTATCCCCTACGGGGCAGCGAGCGTTATTTGAAGCACGTGGGGAGATCTTTACCGTACCAAAGGAAAAAGGAGAAGCTCGAAATTTATCTAATTCACCAGGTTCGCATGAACGTTTTCCAGATTGGTCTCCTAATGGCAAATGGGTCTCCTATATTTCAGATAAGAATGGGACCTATCAGTTGGTACTGATGGATCAGTTCGGAAAAGATCAGCCCTTATACTTTAATTTAGGGGAAACCAATTTCTATTTTGAACCGACTTGGTCACCAGATTCAAAGAAGCTTTTTTACAATGATGCGCATCTTAATCTGTACTATATTGATATTGCCTCCAAGGCTGTTGTCAAAGTCGCTGATGACAAATTAAGTGGTCAAACCGGGCGTGTATCCAATCATTTCCAACCAAGTTGGTCTCCAGATTCAAAATGGATATCCTTTATACGTACACTGGAAAACGGGGCACCTGCTGTGTTCATGTATAACTTAGATACAAAGAAAACTCAGCAGATTACGGATGGTATGAGCTCTGCCCGCAGTACTGCATTTTCGCAAGATGGTAAATATTTATTTTTCACGGCGAGTACAAATACAGGTTTAACAAATTCTGGTTTACATATGTCCGCTGTACAGCGTAATGTAGATTATGCAGTCTATGCTTTTATCCTGTCGAGCAAAACACCATCATTCTTTAAAAACGATAGTGATGATGAGCAAATCCGTGAAGATAAACCTGATAAAAAGGAAGAGGGAGAGAATAATAAAAAGGAACGTGTAAAAGAGAATGATAAAAAAGCTCCTAAAAAGGATAAGAAGGAAGAGTCAGTTGCAAGCAAGCCGGTTGACAAATCTATTCAGGTAGATTTCGATCGTATCGAGAATCGAATTGTTGCCCTCCCTTTGCCAGCCGGTCCTTACTGGAATTTAAATGGTTTGGTTCCAAATCAATTGACTTATCAACGTGGTGGAACAATCGGTGCCTATGATTTTAAGGATCTTGAAAATAAAACCTTAGTGGAGAATGCACGTAGTTTTGTTATTAGTGCCGATGGTAAAAAGATGTTATATCAAACGGGAAATGGCTTCAATATTGTAACAGCTGGGCAAAAAGTAGCCTCTCCTACTGCTGGCGAAGTTAAGCTAGGTGGAATTCAGCAATTGGTGGATCCCGCAGCCGAATGGAAACAAGTTTTCAATGAAGTTTGGTCGATGCAAAAGGACTATTTCTATGTAGAAAATATGCATGGTGCTGACTGGAAAGCGATGAAAACCAAATATGAAAAATTCTTACCTTTTGTAAACCATCGTTCCGATCTTGGTTATTTATTGAACGAGATGATGGGAGAAATGGTCGTGGGACACAATTATATTTATCCAGGAGATCAACCTTCCACGCCATCAGTTTCGGTTGGTGTGTTGGGAGCAGATTATACACTAAAGAATGGTTACTATCAGATTGCGAAATTGTTTACGCGTCTTGAATGGAATCCATCGTTCAAAGCCCCATTGGCTGAACCGGGATTAAACATAAAAGAAGGAGACTATATTGTTGCTGTTAATGGTACTGAATTGACTGAGGATAAGGACATCTATAGTTTATTTGACAATACTGTTGGTAAACAAGTTACGTTGAAGGTCAATTCAAAACCTTCTTTGGTTGGCGCACGTGAAGTAATCGTTAAACCGATCTCGTTTAGTGATGAAATGAACTTGCGTAACATGGAATGGGTCGAAAGGAACCGTAAAAAAGTAAATGAATTGAGCAATGGACAAATAGCTTATGTGTACATGCCGAATACCGGTCCTGAAGGGTATACCTATTTCAATCGGTATTACTTCGCTCAGATGGATAAAAAGGCTCTTCTAATGGACGAAAGAAACAACGGTGGTGGCTGGGTTGCCGATTATGTGATCGACCTCTTATCTCGCGAGTTGATCGCTGGCTGGGGAATTCGTGATGGAAAAGGATTTACAACTCCGGGAAATGGCATTTATGGACCAAAAGCCATGATTATTAATGAAAATGCAGGCTCAGGTGGGGATATGATGCCTTATATGTTCCGTTTTAAAGGACTTGGTAAATTGGTCGGTCGTACAACAATGGGGATTTTGGTTGGCATAAGCGGTTACCCTCCTTTGTTGGATGGAGGCCGTATTACTTCACCAAACTTCGGTGTCTATGACCTAAAAGGAAATTGGATTATCGAAAATGAAGGAGTCGCTCCTGATGTATTTATCGAACAATTGCCTAAAGATCTTTTGGAAGGCCGAGATCCACAGCTTGAAAGAACGGTGAAAATATTGTTGGAAGAAATGAAAACATATCCGTATAAAAATCTGCAGAAACCTGCTGATCCAATTCGAGTGAATTAGGATAATTGACTAGTCCTGAAAAATCGATACAGGTTTTCAGTGATTAAAAATAAATAATTTAAACAGTAGTAGCCGATAGGTTGCTACTGTTTTTTGTTTTATAAGTTCTGAAGTTCATGTTTGATTTCATGTGCATCTGATTTGGAGTTAGCATATGATTAGACCAATGTGGTCTGTCATTATTATAGATATCGATTGCTTCAGCTACGATCTGCTTCATCAAATGTAGATCTAAATGATAGGTATCAATCATGAACTCTTGTTTGAGTATACCATTGATTCGTTCAGCGAAGGCATTTTCATAAGGATCAGAGTTTTCTGTCATACTGCAACTGAGCTGGTACTTGCTTAGGTAATATTGGTATTCTTCTGCACAATATTGTACTCCTCTGTCGGAATGATGGATTAACGGCTCGTTTGTTTTTCTTTGTTTTTGTGCCATTTTTAGTGCTTTTACAACATGCGGTGTGCACATGGTCTGTGAGACCTCAAAGCCAACAATTTTCTTCGAATAGGCATCTGTAACCAAACTCAGGTAACAGGGGCTTTCTCGCTTTCCTATATAAGTGATATCACTTACCCAAACCTGATTGGGACGGCAAACAGCCACTTCTTTAATAATATTCGGATATTTTCTAAATCTATGATGTGACATAGTGGTCGTATGATAGCTTCTTTTACGTGTAATTAACAAATGGTTGGCGCGTAAAATATCAAAGAATTTGTCTCTACCCACCTTTAATGCCCGTAGCTCCCTTGCCAACATATGGTAAAGTTTCCGTGTACCTATTCTTGGCTGGGTAGTGCGTATTTCATGAACTAAGTCCACAATTTTCCCGGCTATACCCTGGCTCCTGGCTATACGTTTGATCCTTCGATAATACACCTGCCTGTCTAACCCGAACAATCCACAAGTAAAACTTAGGCTTTCTTGTTTTTCTTGCCGGAAACGATTGATTGCGCGGGTTTCAAGTTTTTTCTTACGTCGATTTTATATTCTTTTTCTGCAATATCGATCATCATGTCAAAGATGATCGCTTTGGAATCAGCGATGTGATTCTGATGCTCAAGTTGAGCCTTTTGCTTCTCCAGCAGTCTGACTTTGGCTTCAAGTTCTAAAATGCGCTGTTCTGGTGACTTTGCCATATTGGATGGTATTTGATTCTCCCAATCAAAGTTACCATATTTTTTTAACCAATTGCGAATAGTGCTATCTCCCTGGATGCCATACTGTTTTTGTGCTTGGGAGAGTGTCAATTTCCCCGATTCAATCTCTTTAACGACATTCAGCTTCAATGTTAAAGTGTAATCACGCTGAGTCCGCTTTACATAATTTGTTCCTTCTTCCATAACGATTTTTTTTGTGTATCGATATTTCAGGACGAGACAAATCTATATTAAAAAAAGGCTTTGGATTTTTCCAAAGCCTTTTTTTTGATCATATATGCTGTGTCAAATGTATTCGTATTTGGGATGATCGAATACCTCTGTTGAAGTTTTTACTGTATTTGGATGATATCGCACGTTGCCATTCGGCTAGTACAAACTAGACGGCAGAATTTGAATGAATGCGACAATTTTAATAAATCTTGCTTTTATTGCTATCTTTAACTGATATTTAATAGCTATGTTTCCTGAACAAACACCCCATCCGTTTCAATCTTTGTTACGATTGATCTTAATGGTTATCGGTTTTACCATTCTTTCGCAGATTATTGCTATTCTGATTATTGCAAGTTATTATACATTCACCAGGCAGGTCTTCTCATTGGAATCCTTAATGAATGGATCGGCCAATGAGATGCGCTTTATGTTGTTAATGAGCAGCTTGGGATCTTTTGTTGTGCCAGCTTATCTGATGAATACACGCGAAGGATATGGCATTACATATTTTAAACTGAAAAAATGGCCTAGCGGAATGCAATTTGGCTATATATTTTTAGCAATGCTTTCTTTTATGCCTTTGATGAGTCTGATCGGTCACTGGAATGAATCCTTACAATTGCCCGATAGTATGCAATCGTTGCAGCGTTGGATGGAGCGTAGCGAAAAGGAATCGGGTGATTTAATTAAGGGCATAATTATGGAGTCGAGTATATCCGGCTTTTTGTACAATATTGTTGTACTGGCCTTAATCCCGGCCATAGGTGAAGAATTGCTGTTTCGTGGTATTTTGCAAAAAATAATAGGAAGATGGTTGAGCAATCAGCATGTGGTTATATGGCTCGTTGCTATTATCTTCAGTGCGATACACCTGCAATTTTTTGGTTTTGTTCCCCGCATGTTATTGGGGGCTTTTTTTGGCTATCTTTATGTATGGAGCAAGAACATCATATTGCCCATCTTTGGGCACTTTGTTAATAATGCCGGAGCCACAATTGGAGCATTTTATTACGTAAGACAGGGAAAGAGTTATGATGAACTCAATGCATTTGAGTTACAATCTTGGTGGATATATCTTGTAGCCTTCATTTTTACTCTTATTTTTGTATTCTTATTTTATCGATCAACGCAAAAAGAAAACAATGGAGAACGATTGGAAAAAAATTAAAACATATACAAATGCTATTCAAGCCGAGATAGTCAAACAAATGTTGGAAGAGAATGGTATTCCGGCTGTCGCGTTGAATAAACAAGATTCTTCTTATCTGTTTGGAAAAATTGAACTTTATGTCAGCGAAGGATCTATCGAAGCAGCCGAAAGGTTAATTGAGGAGTCGGAGGGGGATTTTAGTTTATGAAAACAAGAGCAATAACCGGAGTAATCTTTGTGGCTGTTATGATAGCGGCTACTCTTTTGGGAGCTTATGTTTATTCCATCTTTTTTACCTTGCTAAGTACATGGTGTCTTTATGAATTCTATGGAATCGTTTCATCCGAAGAACGCGCTCCAAATAAAGTGATTGGTATCGCCCTGGCCTTGGTACTGTTTGTTTTGGGATCCTTAATTTCGATGGATCTGCTTGCGGTAAAATTTTTAGCACTGATTATTCCGTTTATAAGTGCGACTTATATTATTTCACTTTTTCAGAAGAGAGCTTTTCCTTTTAATGATATTGCCTATACTTTTTTGGGAATAGCTTATGTTACATTACCTTTTTTCCTGTTTTCCAAATTAGGGTTTATGCAAGGTACTTTTAACTATGTGATGCCTTTAGGTTTTTTAATCTTATTGTGGACAAACGATACAGGGGCATATCTCGCTGGACGAAGCTTTGGAAAACGTAAACTATTCGAACGAATCTCACCAAAGAAAACATGGGAAGGTTTTTTCGGTGGATTGATTTTGGCAATTGTTGCTGCAGTGAATCTAGAGAAGTATTTTGGTTATCTACCGCTCTGGAAATGGGTAAGTATAGCGGCTATTATCAGTATTGTTGGAACATTGGGAGACTTAGTTGAGTCGATGTTAAAGCGTAGCTTGCACGTAAAAGATTCCGGAAATATATTGCCCGGACATGGTGGTTTTTTAGATAGATTTGATGGGTTGTTATTAGCGGCACCTATGGTCTATGTTTTCTTAATTTTAATCAATTGATTGTATTATGAGTCACATTCAAAAATCTACATTTGATTTTTTAACGGAATTGAAAGCCAATAATTCTCGGGAATGGTTTGCCGATAACAGAGCTAAATATGAAGCTGCATTGGTCGATGTGAGAAATTTTTTGACAGACTTAATTGCCGCTTTGAGCGAGTTTGACCCTAAAATCAATACTTCCATACAGGCAAGTAAATGTTTGTTTCGTATTTACCGTGATACCCGCTTTTCAAATGATAAAACACCTTATAAAAGTTGGTTTGGGGCAGGAATTTCAGTTGATGGAAGAAAGTTGCAGGGACCAGAGTACTATATTCATATTGGAGCAGAAAATTCATTTATTGCCTGTGGATATTGGCGTCCAGAAAAGCAACATTTGGAGGCAATAAGACAAGAAATTGATTACAGTGGTAATAAATTGGATGAAATTTTAAAAACAGTATTGACAGGCGTTAATATTGCACTTTTCAAAGAAGATTTACTGAAGCGTGCCCCTGCGGGCTATAGTGAGGATAATCCTTTTATTGACTTTATCAAATTGAAAAGTTTTGTGTTGGATAGATCTTTAAGTATTAAGGATTTATCTGCAAAAAATGCGTTAGATAATATCGTGGCTTCCTATAAAAGCATGCTTCCTTTTAAAGAGTTCTTACAAGAAGCCATCGATACGGACTAATTATTCCGGTAAGCTGATTTTGCCCATGCAGACAGCGGGCGAATCTTTAATTTGCGCTACATTGGATTTGTTGCCTACCAAAGTTTCATTTGCTAACAAAGCAAAGAGGACGGCCTCTTTTGCATCTGGATTGATACCTAATGTTGCAAAGCTTTCAACTTTACGGGTAGGTAAGCTCCTTTTGATGTAATCAAATAGCAAAGGATTGTGCAGTCCACCACCACTTATATATACAGCCACATTAGATAGTCCTTCTGACTGCTTTCGGATGCCGTTGACCATCGCAAGAGCCGCAAAGCGATTGAGGGTCGCCATGACGTTTTCATGTGGAATATGAATCGTTTTCGAACGCTCTTGCGCCTTTTCGAGATAAGCGAGATTAAATAGTTCGGGCCCGGTGGTTTTTGGAAAGGGCAATGTTAGAAATTCTTCTGTTAATAATTGATTTAATAGCGCATCATTTACTTGTCCCTTTTTGGCCATATAGGCATCTCTATCCATCTCCTGATTAAAATTAGCCTTCATGTATTGGTTCATCATCGTATTGCCTGGACCGAGATCTGTTGCATAGGCTTTCAATTTTGTTTGATGGCTTGGGATAAATGTGAAATTAGAAATACCGCCAATATTCAGTAAGAATCGATTCTCTGTTGCATGCGAGAAAAGTAGATAGTCGCCATACGCCGCTAAAGGTGCCCCTTCTCCGCTCGCAGCAACATGTTTCTGTCTAAAGTCAGACAGGGTTATGATACCGGTATTTACGGCAATATGATCTCCATCGCCGATCTGTAAGGTACTATTGGGCCAGTTGCGGTCTTTGGTCAATGATTGGGGAGCATGGTATACGGTTTGCCCATGGCTGGCTATACAATCAATTTCGCTGCTTGGTATATTCCATTGTTGTAATGCTGTATTGATTAATTTGGCATGCGTTATACCAATATAAGCATTAAGCCCCGAAAATAATTGTTGGTCGATATTTCGTTTTGCAAAGACTTCACGGACTCGTGCTCTAAAATCATCCTCATAATCCATTGTAGTAAAATGCTCTAGCTGTATTTTTGTTGTTTTACCTGCATTTTCTATTCGGCATACTGCGATATCAAGTCCATCCAGGGAGGTTCCAGACATCAGGCCAATAATACGACGATCTTTCTTTTGTGAAATTTGGTAAAGTCTTTCGATTTGAGGATTCATAGCTTAAAAATAAACACAAAAATGTTATGATGAATATCATTTTTGACAATTAAAGATATTTTGTAACTTCACGGCATTAAAAATCAAAAAATTAAATACAATGAATTTTCCAGCAGAATTGAAATACACCAAAGATCACGAATGGATTCGTGTTGAAGGTGATGAAGCAGTTGTAGGGATTACCGATTTCGCTCAACGTGAATTGGGTGACATCGTTTTTGTTGACATAAACACTGTAGGTGAGGAAGTTGCCGCTAATGAAGTTTTCGGTACAATTGAAGCTGTAAAAACAGTTTCTGATCTATTTTTACCTGTATCAGCTACGATTTTATCGGTTAATGAAGCTATTGATGCATCTCCTGAATTGGTCAATTCTGATCCTTATGGTGAAGGTTGGATTGTTCGTGTTAAATTGAACAATGTTGCTGATGTAGATGCTTTGTTATCTGCTGATCAATACAAAGAAGAGATCAACGCATAAATTTGATATATAACAAAAAAAATAGGGGCCTTTTGGCCCCTATTTTTTTTATAGTCGTTTATTGACTTTTTAATGTGGTCTTTATTTTTGCTTCAGGCATATCCACGGCACTTGTCATTTCTGTTATCTTGGTAAGGCAGGTTTTTTTATCCAAGACATAGAAACCCTGTACGTTGCCTACCTGATTTGCATCCGGTCCGAACATTTTTCCTTCAACATTTACTTTGTAGCCCAGTTCATTTGCTTCTATTAAAGTCATTGTGCTCTCCACCGAAATGCCTGAATCATCAGATTCCGTTTTGGAAGTCCACGAGTCACCGATTTTAACAGGCTGTTCAGGTAATACGGTACTTATATTTTCAAACATACTTTTATCAAACGGCATGTTAATACCCTCAGGTAACTTGATATCAGAAGATTTGCCAAGTTGATCAACATTAAAGCTAATGCTATTTTCTAGCAATTTGCCTAAGGTCGCATGCATCTGTTTGGAAAACTCATTGGCTTCGGGGTTTTTCGAGTCGTAGGACATGTCCATTCCCGCCATATTCATTTTCATGTTTATTCCGGTATATTTAAGGTCAAAGGCGAAGATATTGTCTTTGTTCGTTGTATTGGTGATATCAAAGCCCATATTAAGGTCTGTAACCATTTTTTGGCCAGCAGCGTCAATATCCATTGTCATCACAAGGTTTTGCGATATTTTTTTCCCTGAATCGGGATTTACACGTAGTGTGTATTTCTTTTGTGCGGAAGCAGATATCACTAGAAATACAAATACGGCCATCAAAGAGGCAATTCTTAATTTTTTCATATATGGAATTTTAATTTTTTTAATAAGCAACAATCGGCCAGCTTAAATATAAAAAAAAATCCCTTTTACAGGGTAAAAGGGATTTTAATTTTTTAAGAATGTAATTCGTATTACTTCTTGATATAAGATACTTCTTTCACAGCTTTAACAACTTTCTCAACGCTAGGTAAAGCAGCTTCGATCAATGTTGGAGCATAAGGAAGAGGTACATCTGCACAATTTACGCGGATAACAGGGGCATCTAAATAATCAAATGCGTTACGTTGTACATTGAATGCTAAATCCGTAGAAATAGACGCCAATGGCCATGCTTCTTCCACGATTACCAAACGGTTTGTTTTCTTAACAGACGCGATGATTGTAGGGTAATCGATAGGACGTACCGAACGCAAGTCAATTAATTCAACGCTGATACCTTCTTTTTTCAATTCTTCAACTGCAGGAATGACAACGCGAGGAAGCATTTTACCAAAAGATACAATAGTTACATCTGTACCTTCTTGGATAATATTAGCTTTTCCGATTTCTAAGTAATATTCTTCTTCAGGAACTTGTCCTTTATCACCATACATGACCTCAGATTCCATGAAGATAACAGGATCTGGATCGATAATAGCTGATTTCAATAAACCTTTAGCTTCATATGGGTTCGAAGGAACCACAACTTTTAAACCTGGTGTATTTGCAAACCAGTTCTCAAAGTTTTGAGAGTGTTGTGCTGCAAGCTGACCCGCATTTCCTGTAGGACCACGGAAGACCATCGGAATAGAGAACTGTCCACCACTCATCGAGTGGATTTTAGCTGCTGCATTGATTACTTGGTCAATTGCAACAAGTGAGAAGTTGAATGTCATGAATTCAACAATTGGCTTCAAACCATTCATTGCAGCACCAACAGCAATACCAGCAAAACCAAGTTCCGCAATAGGTGTATCAATGATACGCTTTGCACCGAATTCATCAAGCATACCCTGACTTACTTTGTAAGCTCCGTTATACTCAGCAACTTCTTCTCCTAATAAAAATATTTTGTCGTCTTTACGCATTTCTTCGTTCATTGCTTCACGAAGTGCTTCTCTGAATTGTATTTCTCTCATCAGTTGTAAAATAGTGTCAATTTTTAGATTACAAATCTACTATTTAAAATTGATATTTTGAAGATCTGAACCCGCTAATTCTATAGTTTTATGTCATTTTTTAATAAGTAAATGACTTTTGTATTAAATTTTTGAATATAAGTTGTTCAGATATTCTAATGTTTTTATAAGTGCCTTATTACTATTCATTATCGCTAACGGAATGTTCCACGTGGCACGGTTCCTTCTTTCCACGTAATTTGAAATACCGCGAATCTCAATCACGGGAATTGTCATTTTATCGGCGGCATAGAAAACCGCAGCTCCTTCCATACTTTCAATAAGGCTATTGGGATGTAGTTTTTTAATTTTTTCGATACTTTCTGTGCTACCATGGACTTTGTTTACGGTAATTCCTTCCCCCTGTTTTAGAAAAGGAAGCCTAAGCTCCTTGTCATTCAGTAAACACGAGGTAAATGTAGACCTTCCATAGCCCAATTGATCTATTGGAATAAAATTATGACCGTCTTCCGCGCCTAGTTCAACAAACGACTCTGAAACGACCTGAATAACCGAGCCTATTTCAATCGTACGATCCAAACATCCTCCTATACCGACATTAATAAGGAGATCATATTTTTTTTCGTGTAGCATTCTTCCCAGCTCAAAGGCTGTGGCGACCATGCCTACACCAGTTACTAGGGTATCGCATTGATCGTAATTTGATACCACTTCCAGAAAAGGCTGCAATTCAAATGAAGTAGCCGCAATAATTAATATTTGCATGACGAGCTCGTTTTGGATTGAAAATTACAAATTATCTTGCAAGCGCACCTCTTTTTAGCATAAAAATAGCATGCATGCAATGCGTCCTGCATAGAAACCCGAGCTTGATGTTAATAGGGCTAACTGTTTTTTTGCTACGATCTCCTCTTTTATAATGCTGTACGAACTGTATAGTTTTTGTCCTGATGCTATTGGAAACAGTACTAATCGGTCGATATAATCGCTTGAATTAGTTTAGATTTTATATACTCTTAGTTTAGGGTTTAGTTAGGGATACTTTAGGTAAAAGCTATATAAAACCTAAACTAACCCTAACTAAACCCTAAGTAAACCCTAACTAAAGGTAAAAGAAATTGGCCTTAAAAATCAGCCATCGTTGTCGTTCTTTTTAAACTGGGAGTGTTTACACTCCGCTACAAAATTTTATATCAAATCATTCTTGAAAGCGAGTTATGAGTAAGGAGAAAGTGCTTAGATTTTTGCCTGTTTGTTCAATAAGAGAGAAAGCACTTCATTATATTACTATATTCTGACGGCATTCCTTAAATTGAGATGTTTTAATTGCACTTAAAGCCTTATCTTTGTATCATTATGGTATTTATAACTCGTCGTGAACGTTTCTGTGCTGCGCACAAGCTCTATCGTGAAGACTGGAGTAAGGAGCAGAATGAACAGGTATTTGGTCTTTGCTCCAATCCAAATTGGCATGGACATAATTATGATCTTTATGTAACAGTTAAAGGAAAAGTAAACCCGGAGACTGGTTTTTTGATCGATTTAAAGATCATGAAAGAAATAATCAATCGTAGTATCATTGACAAAGTCGATCACCGTAATTTCAATTTAGATGTTGATTTTATGAAAGGAGTCATGGCTTCTACGGAGAATATCGCAATCGAAATATTTAAGATCTTAAAACCGTTATTTGATGAACAGGGTGTGATCTTGCATAGTGTCCGTTTGCATGAAACAGAAAATAATTACGTCGAATATTTTGGCGATTAATCTTTAATACATTTAAATAGTAGAAACTATGAGTCAACACTCATTTGACAACGAAGAGTTGGATGGATATATTAAGATCGACAAATACAATACTGAAAAGGTAGATCGCATCGCTGCTCATTATACAGATATATTGGAATGTCTGGGGGAAGATCCAAAACGCGAAGGTTTAGTGAAAACACCAGAACGTGTTGCAAAGGCACTGCAATTTCTGACACATGGCTATGATATCGATGCTGCGGAGGTATTACGTGGTGCTATGTTTGAGGAAGACTATAGTCAAATGGTCGTCGTTAAGGATATTGAAGTATATTCTCTTTGTGAGCACCATATGTTACCTTTCTTTGGTAAAGCCCATATTGCATATATTCCAAATGGCCATATTGTAGGTTTAAGCAAGATACCACGTGTCGTTGATATTTTTGCGCGTCGTCTGCAGGTTCAGGAACGTCTCACCAATGAGATCAGAGATTGTATTCAAGAAACTTTAGGCGCTCGTGGAGTAGCTGTGGTTATGGAATGCAAGCACATGTGTATGGCGATGCGCGGAGTTCAGAAACAGAATTCCGTAACGACTACCTCTGCATTTACTGGAGCATTCCAAAATGATGTGACAAGATCCGAATTTTTACGCTTGATCACTGCTGATCTTGCTTAGTATATTTGTTGTTTAATAATAAAAAAAGCCCCCCTAAAAGATCATCTCTTAGGGGGGGTTTTTTTTGATGAAATTTGGAAACAAAATAGAAAATCAAAAAATGGCAATATGGCTTTTTTATGCATCTGACGCGATTTCCGAAAAATGCTCTTTACAAAAGGATAATTGTATTTTACTGGTATTCAGCTTTTTGTAAAAAAAAGTTTTTATCATAAAAATGTTTTTTGGTACCTTTGTGGTTATGGAAATTGTTGCCGACGATTTAGAGTCCTATTTGGAACATACTACAGACGAGGAAAATTCGTTACTGAAAAGGGTAAATCGGGAGACATATTTGAAGGAAACAATGCCCCATATGTTATCTGGACATTACCAGGGAAGAGTTCTTTCTTTATTGAGTAAATTGGTTGCTCCGAAACGTATCTTGGAGATAGGAACGTTTACGGGATACGCAACGTTGTGTCTCGCAGAAGGGCTGCAGGAAGATGGGATATTACATACTATCGATATCAATGCAGAGCAACAGGAACGCGTCCAAGGTTATTTTGATGAATCGGCATTTGCTGATAAAATCAGATATCATATTGGAGATGCAGCGATAATACTACCTACATTAGATGAAACATTTGATCTGGTATTTATCGACGCGGACAAAAAGAGAAATTTATATTATTTCGAAACGATAATAAATCAAGTTCCGTCTGGGGGACTAATTTTGATTGACAATGTCTTATGGAAAGGTAAGGTGTTAGATTCAAAACCAGACAACCAAACAAAGCAGATCATTGATTTGAATGCACGTTTAGCTCAGGACAAGCGCGTAGAAAAGGTAATATTACCGATTCGAGACGGACTTTTTGCCTTACGCAAGAAGTAATTTGTGAACTAAAACATTCTTCATGAATTTAAAACAATTAAAAAGCTTTGTACTGTTACTAGCTTTGGGAACTTTTGGATTAACAAAAGTTTCAGCTCAAAGTAATGCGGCATATGTCGATAAGTACAGTCCAATAGCAAAAGAAATGATGGAGGAACACGGTGTTCCAGCATCGGTTATCTTAGCCATCGCTATGCATGAAAGCGGAAATGGTGGTAGCAGGGTAGCAAAAAATTTGAATAACCATTTTGGTGTCAAAGGAAAAAACAACAGTACCGTTATTCGGTCAGCTTACAAAGGTTATCGGTCTGTAATGGACTCGTATGATGATTTTGTAGGAATAGTAAAAAGAAAAAAGACTACTCAGAGTCTTTTTGAAAAACATCCTGGTGAAAAATACGAAGCTTGGGTGAAAGCGATTGCTCGTTCGGGTTACTCTACGAGTAAAGGTTGGACAGCAAAAGTACTCGCTACTATTAGACAATATCATTTGGATATGTTTGATAATGATGCTAAGCAAAATAGATTCTCGTCAACAAAAAAATAAGCGCGACATTATTGCATGAAGAAGTTTTTTTATGGCATGTTTGTATTCATGATGTTGATTACATCATGTTCAAGCCGGAGAGGCACAATATCTTCCTCTAAATCTGGCTCCAATTCAAAAACTTCTTCATCCTCTTCTGTGGGACGACCGACCATGGCTGGCAACGACTATATTGCTCATTACAAAGATGTGGCCGTTGCAGAAATGAATAAATATGGTATTCCTGCGAGCATTAAACTTGCTCAGGCTTTACTGGAATCCGGTAATGGTAACAGTTATCTTGCGCGTGAGGCTAATAATCATTTCGGTATTAAATGTGGCGGAGTTTGGAAAGGAAAATCCGTGACTCGTCCCGATGATAATATCAATGACTGCTTTCGTGTTTATGAAAATCCCGAACAATCTTTTCGGGATCACTCAGAGTTTCTGTTACGACCGCGATATGCGGCACTCTTTAAGTTGGATAAGAACGACTATAAAGGCTGGGCCAGAGGCTTGAAAGCGGCTGGATACGCCACCAATCCGCGTTATCCTGAATTGCTGATCGAAATGATCGAAAGATATCATCTTGATCAATACGATCGCGGTGAATCGCCACGTGAAAAGGTTGTACGTGAAGAGACTGTTCAGGTCGAGATCGTACAGAATGTACAAGAAACCCCTCCTACCGTCGTAAAGACAGAAGAAATCAAGAGCCCGGTAGCTATGCGTATTCATGAGGTTAAAGCTCAGGATACGTTATATTCGCTCAGTAAGCTGTACAATGTATCCGTTGATCAGATCAAATCCCTAAACGGTCTTACCGATGATGCCTTATCTTTAGGTCAGCTATTGGTTATATCTAAATAGTTACGCTTTAAAAGATGTTAAATATTTCGCTTTTGTACAGCGATATAGTAGTTTTACGAAAGTGATACTATTGCGATATATTTTTCTACTTATTGCCCTTACGGGCTTTACTTCTCCACTTTTTTGCCAAGATAAAAAAGTCGAGGGTATCGTTTTTGATAAAAATACCAAACAACGTATTGGAAATGTAAAGCTGGCCAACTTACGTACCGGAGAGGTCAATTATAATACTATTAAAGGCGAGTTTGTCTTTAATGCACAACTAGGAGATCATATTGTTGCGATATGTAAAGGCTATTTTCCAGATACTCTTCAGGTGGATAACCGTGGATTGTTGCTGTTTCATTTGGTACGTGAATCGTTTTATATTGATGAAGTTCAGGTTTTTGCACGCAAGACGCCAGAAGAAATTCTGAAAAAAGCAAAAGAGGATTATGAGAAAGCGTATCGTCTTGCGGGTTATGGAGACGTATTTTCTGTCGGCCCCAATGGCGCTGGATTAAGCATCAATTCAATTTATAGTTTATTTAGCAAGGAGGCTAAAAGAGCACGTCGACTAACTAAAACCATTGAAAACGATTATAAGGAAAATGTGATCGATTACAAATTTACAAAAGAGCTTATCAGTAAGATTACAGGATTAAATAGCGAAGAGGCTGAACGATTTAGAAGGATATTTAGACCCTCCTATTTCTTTGTTCTCTCAGCGAGTGATTATGAATTGGTGAATTATATCAAAGATTGTTATTCACGGTATCAATTGAACCCTTCGCAATATTTTATTGAGCCTTTTCCAACAATTAATTATAAATTAGTACCGTAAACAAAAAATAGACGTTTTCAGAATGAAGTTATTCAATTTTGTCGGCATGGCTCTGCTTTGCCTTTCTATTACCAGCTTAAAAGCACAGGATCTGAAAGATCTTCGAGCAAAACCAGATACCGTAATTTCTGTACAGAAAGAGCAACCATTAAATATTAAAACGATTCGTCCTATAGTTCCAAAACTAAACTTAGAGGTAGACTATTGGAAACATTGGACAAAATTCGGGATCAATTTAAACCAGGCGTCATTTAATGATAATTGGAAAGGTGGTGGTGTTGGTTCTATTGCTGTAGGATTGAATGCGAATCATAAATCGGATTATACGAAGGACAATTTCAATTTTGTGACCGAAGTTGATTTACGTTACGGAAAGATAAAGAATATGGGTAAAGGCAATATTGCAAAAAAAAATAACGACCGAATTTTTTGGGATAATAAGCTTTCTTATAAATTGTCAGCCAATTGGGCATTGTTTACGTCGGTGACATTTGAGTCGCAATTCGATGCAGGCTACAAATATAAGCCTGTTAATGGAAAAGATACAATTGACTATATTGAGAACGCTTTTATGGCGCCAGCTTATCTGACAGAATCTTTCGGTCTTGAGTATAAGCCGAGTAACGAATTTTCCCTACGTTTCGGTACAGGTACTGCACGCCAGACTTTTATCTTGGATGAGCGTGTTAAACCTCGTTCGGCAGAAAGTTTCTATCAGAAATATGGCTATTATCTTTTGCCTGATATGAGTAAGCCAGAATCTGAAAGCAATAAGCGAAAAGGTACTGGTGAGCGATTTGGTGTAAAGGAAGACCGTTCTTTTGCCAATGCACTAGCATTTCAGCTAACGGGTAACCTGGACAAAAACTTCACAGATAAACTGAATGTAAAGGCTCGTTATAACCTTTTTGCTGACTACGAGAAACTTTCCAACCCTACACACCGTTTGGATGTAACTGTAACGGCAAAAGTCACGAGAGTCATCAATGTGAACTTGAATGGTATCATGATCTATGATCCGGATGTCATTTCAAGAGTGCAGTTGAGCCAGTCATTGGCGATGGGTATAGTCTATAGTTTACCAAAATAATGTTTAGGCCTGTGTCAATAGGGATATTGCTTTGTTCATTGCTGTCTCTGGCAAGCTGCAAGTCGAAGATACAGCCGGTGGTTGCAAAACCGCTAGTTGCGTCATTTGCTTCTGCATTGGTTGTGGAAGAAAAGGTCGAAGCTAAGCCAGATACCAATTTATTGACACCGGAGGAAAGAAAGGTTGTTTTTTTACAGAAGTCTGGAAACCATCCTTATTGGCGCCAGGAGGAAGCCATACATTACGATGTTCGTAAACCTAACTATGTCATTATTCATCATACAGCACAAGATAGTATTGGGCAGACGATCAAAACCTTTCAGATTCCAAGAACTAAAGTGAGTTCACATTATGTTATTGGCCGGAATGGGGAGATTATACAAATGTTGAACGATTATGTTCGGTCTTGGCATGCAGGGGTGGCAAAATGGGGTTCAATTGTCGACATGAACTCCTGTTCTATAGGTATAGAATTGGATAATAATGGTAGGGAGCCTTTTCCTGAGGCACAAATTAATTCATTGATGACTGTGCTTGATACCTTGAAATCGCGTTATTTAATTCCAGCAAATAATTTTATTGGCCATGCCGATATAGCTCCATCACGCAAGAATGATCCAAGCGTTTTTTTCCCATGGAAAAAGCTTGCAGAACGGGGTTTTGGAATATGGTATGATGAAGGACAGCTTGTGGCCCCTCCTGATAGCTTTAATGCGATAGACGCGCTTAAAATTATTGGTTATGATACGTCCAATCTAAAAGCCGCTATCGTTGCCTTTAAACGAAAATTTGTCGTTCGGGATACAACCCCCGAATTGACCATATACGATAAGAGTGTATTGTACAATATCTATAAAAAATACTGAGCCTGAGCAATCAGGCTTTTTTATTTTATTCAAGATCTTTTTTGACCTCTATAGGGCGAGGTGTTTTCGTCCCCAGTTGCACGATATAGGCGATTAACATGACAGCTAGGCAGCCAATAAGATTTAGCCAGAGAAAAGGAATCTTATTCATCGTCCATACTGCTATCACGATAATTTCGGAAAGAATGGCTGCAAGAAAAACAGCTTTGCCTTGGATTTTCTTCATGTAGAAGGCAACGATAAAAATCCCTAGGATAGTACCATAGAATAGTGAGCCCAAGATATTGACCGCTTCGAGGAGATTACCCAATCTATTCGCATACAAAGCTACAATAACAGTAAATGTACCCCAGATCAACGTAAATAAACGCGACCACAAAAGGTCTTGTTTTTCAGATGAGTTAGGATTAATAAATCTTTTGTAGATATCAATGGTCGTTGTTGAGGCCAATGAGTTAATAGCACTCGCCGTAGACCCCATGGATGCGAGAAAAATGACCGCTATGAGTAGTCCAATTAGGCCCTTTGGAAAGACGCTTGTCACAAAAGAAAGAAAGACATAATTATTGTCATTCGTTTCCGCTGTTGGGTTGTTTTTTTTGATTAAGTCCACAGTCCCTTCTTTTACGACCTGCATTTTTGCATTAAGTTGACCGAGTGAGGATCGATAATCAGCAATTCTTTTTTCATCGCCGTGATCCAATGCTGTATTAAGCTGCTGAACAACAGATTCACGTGTTTTAAATAGCTCACTATGCTTTTGTTCGAGAAGCTGGTAGTCAGGAGCATATTTGCTTTCTTTGAGCTTCTTGATCTCGACTTGATTGAAAAAAATGGGCGGTTGATGGAATTGATAATAGGCAAATACAAGAACTCCAATCAACAGGATAGCAAATTGCATAGGGATTTTCAATAGACCATTCATAATTAATCCCATGCGACTTTCTTTGATCGAAGCCCCCGTCAAATAACGACCTACTTGACTTTGGTCGGTCCCGAAGTAGGAAAGCTGTAGGAAAAAACCACCGATTAGTCCTGTCCAAAGTGTATAGTTATTATTGAGGTCAAAAGTAAAATCCAATGCATTGGTTTTTCCTGATTTTCCTGCAATATGAAGTGCTTTTGATAATCCAATAGACTCTGGTAGCAGATGGATAACTAATATACCTGCTACGAGTAATGATCCAAAGATAATGCTCATTTGAAGCAACTGTGTATGAGACACGGCTTTGGTTCCTCCATAGGTGGTATAGATAACAACAAAACTTCCTATAGCCAATGTGGTCCATGTTAGATCAATATGAAGGATGGTCGATATAATTAAAGCCGGTGCAAAGATGGTAATACCCGTTGATATCCCCCGCTGTATCAAAAAAAGAATGGCAGTGAGCCCTCTGGTTTTGACATCAAACCGCTTTTCTAGAAATTCGTAGGCTGTAAATACTTTTAGCTTATGAAAAATAGGAACAAATGTAATGCAGAGCACAATCATGGCCAAAGGAAGACCAAAGTAGAATTGGACAAAACTCATTCCTGAGGAATAAGCTAAGCCGGGGGCAGATAAGAAAGTAATGGCGCTCGCTTGCGTCGCCATTACCGATAATCCGACGTGATACCAAAGTAAAGAACGATTACCTAGAAGATATCCGTCAATATTTTTTATACCTCTACTCTTATAAACGCCATAAATGACAATAACTAAGAGTGTCAGAAATAACACGATCCAATCTGCTGTACTCATGAATAGTGGTTCGTGAAAATGTACAGAAAAAGGATGAATACGAATAGCCAGATAACGACCAACCAGTAGAAACGCTTCCAGCTATTCATCTTTCTTATCTATCTGAAGGCTTTTGAGGATAGATAACGCTATTAAAAATAGCAGCGATAATCAATCCGACAGCGGCACCTCCAAAGATGCTTAAAAATGTCTCGTTTGCAGTGAATCCAATTAATGCACCAAATACTACAGCAACTAAAAGAATGATTCCTTTTGCTTTGCCAGCATCAATTGTTGTGCAGCTGTTGTCAATCTGATTTTCCATTATTATATTATTTTGATTTTGATAGCAAATTTACGAATAATCTGTAAGCTCCGGGAATTCCGGCAGGCAATTGTCTGAAAAAAGACAAAGATGTATAAACAAATTTACCTTTTCCATATTGAGCAATGAGTAATGAGCCATTATGTAACGGTTCGCCGGGATCTTGCATGGTGATCGGGGTGCGATATTTTTTATTAATATCTTCCGCAAAGTAGAGTCCACGCTCCTGCACCCAGTGTTCGAAGTCGGCGTCGCTGATCTTGTTCGGGTAATTAAAAATCGGGTCATTTTTATCGAAATGTACCGTTGCAAGTTCGTCTGTTACACGGCTTCTTCCGATGCTAAAAGGAAAAGGACCAAAGTTTTTTGAGAACAGTCCATTGTTTACATTGTACTGTTCCAGGACCGTTCCACCCATGTTCACATACGCAAGTAGTCTGTTTTGGAGCTGCGCAATTTGCTTGTTAACGTTGAAAATTCGTACACCCAAGATTACAGCATCGTAGCTAGAAAGGTCTGCTTTTAATGCCTGTTCGTTACTTAAAACATCGACTTTAACACCAATGGCTGCCAGCGACTCCGGAATTAGATCCCCTGCCCCATGGATGTATGCCACTTTCTTTACGTCGTTGATCAGGTTGATATTGCTCATTTTTATAGCGACATCTGGAAAATAAACAATATTAGGGATATGATTGTAATCGATGGATTTTATCTCTTTTAAACGTTCTTTGTTCGCCAAGAGGAACCCCAGGGTATCAATGGAAGATTTAGAATCATCTGATGGTTTTATGCTGATCTCTTTGGAAATTGTACGTTTGCCTTTGTCAAAAGATAGGTCAAAAGATGCCGGTGAAACTTCCCAGCCTTTAGGTACATGCGGTCTGACGTTAAATGTGGTTGTGTTTGCTTGTCCGTTTTTCTGAAAAGTCAGATTCACTTTGACAGTGTGGGCATTTTGTGTAAGTGCCAAAGGGCTGGAACTTTTTGCCGTCAACTGTGGGACGATCACAATGGGTTCGTAGATTTCGCCACGAACAGGATCGGTATATTTATATTTTATGGGCTGACTGAGTGTGATATTTTCACCATTGATCCGGAGTTGAAATGATACCTCTGGAGCATAGGGGTTTTCTGGATAGCCAGTCAGGTTAAAATCACTGACGTTAAATTTGCCTTTTCCATGTGGTTCAATCAACCAGTATGGTTGTGTCGTCCTGTCGGCATGTATAAGAACAGAGTCTCTTTGTAGCTTGTTTATTTTTAGTGTTTCATGAATGCTATTTCCATTTATTTGGGTCAGCTCAACGGTTACATTTGGACGCCGAACAATAATGGAATGTTCCACTTTGATCTGATCTTCCAAGGCGTAGGATGGATTTTTAGCGATACTTTCGAACCAAATTCCACCACAGGCAAGAATTAGTTTTTCAACCTCTTTTTTCTTTTCAGTTTTCCAGTATTCATCATCAATTTGATCCAGTGCTTTGTACAGTTGGATCAATTCAGCAATGATCAATTCGGGTTTATCAATTTGATATGTTTGATTGATGTGATCAATCAAGGATTCAACTTTACTGCCGTTTTGAATTCTTTTCCATGAGGTGTCAACACCATCCAAGAGTGTATTTTTGGCAGGTGCACCGTCTACATACTCAAAGTATTCGATTGATGAGCCACGTTGGCTTGCCGAACCAAAGCCTTGGCTTTTGTGTGATGAACGGCTGTGTGCGGCAATTTCTCCATAAGAGGCTCCTAGAAGAGAATTGTAATCCCCGATATCTATTTTTAACTGATCTTCACGTGTATTGTTTTGACCTCCGAAGTTAGCTGTATTCCAAAGCAAGCGTTTAGCTTTCCAGGGGCGTACAAATTGAAGTTGCTCTGGAAATTGATTCGGATCAGCAGCAGCTTTAAAGGCTTCATGTGCTAAAATTGCAGAGGCTTGATGATGACCATGTCCGCCTCTTGGATCTGGAGGGAAACGTGTGATGATGACATCGGGTCTAAATTTGCGGATAATCCATACGGCTTCGCGAAGAACACGCTGTTTATCCCAGAATTCGAAAGTTTCTTCTGGGGTCTTTGAGAATCCGAAATCATATGCCGAGGAAAAAAATTGCTCGCCCTTATCGATTTTTCGAGCAGCCAGTAATTCCTGCGTTCGAATCAATCCAAGTTCAATACCTTGTCCTGTTCCGATGAGGTTTTGTCCGCCGTCACCTCGAGTTAGGGATAAATAACCTGTTTTATATTTTTTTTCCTGAGCTAGCCAAGCGATTAGCCGGGTATTTTCATCATCCGGATGTGCCGCAAAATAAAGGACTGAGCCCAACACGTTCAGTTTTTCTAGATTAACTTTAATTTCAGCAGCATTCCACTGTGGATTCTGTGCTTTAACGATTGAAGTTGACAAGATACCAGCCAAAATAATAATAACAGAGAGAAAAGGTCTTCGCATGTTTAAAGATAAAGATTTTGATGAACAACGGATTGTTGGAGATTGTAATTTTATTGACAGTCTTTAGGTGGTGCGTTTTTTTGACGTTGGTTTATTACTTGGGCTTAAGGAAATCGTGCTGATTAAGCTTAGGAAATAAAAATAATCTGGATTTAGCTATGAAGTAAGAGATCGATCATTTAAAGGTAAAATATAGGTATAAATAAAAAACGGAAATCCCAATCAAGTTGGAATTTCCGTTTAACAATTAAAATATTTTTTCCTGAAACGAATTTTTAGAGAATAGTTATTTTGTCGCTTCGCTCCAAGTGGCAACCTTTAACATAGTAAATATATGCAGAAAATATTTAGTTCTGTCAGATTACTTTAATTAGTTTTCCACATTGCTAAATTTTGTCAACATTTTAGCTTTTGGAGAACATATAATATATAGGCGTTATGCGTTTAAGATGCTGCAATACAGCGATCTTTAGGATAAGATAGATACCCTCCTACCTCCAGAAAAAATCTGGATTGATCTAAATCCAATTGCTTAGTTGTTTGACAAATTTCAATTGATGTTAGTTTCTATGCATCAAATGCTCAAAAACGACAGGAACAACCTTTAAAGAAAGTTTCACACGAATGCTTTTTTTGCAAAGACTATTTATCAATAGCACCTAAAACACGCTTCATAAACATATTTAACGCGTCTTTTTTTGAGTTACCTTCTTTAATTAATTTATCAACCTCTACAGCTCCGTATAGGTTTGAAATCAATTCACCAAGAACGTCAAGTTCTTCATCTTTCAAAGGAGCTTCGGTTAATGCTTCCAGTGTCTCGATTGTTTCCAAGACATAATCTACATCATTCTGCTCGATGAACTCTGTCAAATGCTTAATTACTGGTAGTTTCATTGAATAATTCTACTAATGCGTCTAACTTATTTGTTTGTACCTGATTGACTAATTTACCGTTCTTAAAAGCGGCAAAAGTGGGTAGGTTATTGACATTTGCCAGTTTGCGGGATTCAGGAAATTTTTCTGCATCAGCAATAACAAAAGGTACGCTATCATTTTCGCCAGCCAGTTTTTTGAATTTTGGTTTCATGATTTTGCAGTTACCACACCAAGTGGCAGAGTACTGAACCATAACAATATCGTTATTGTTTACAATTTCTTGTAAATTATCGTTTTCTAATTCTTGTAACATGATTTTATTATTAAGGTGATTGTTGGAGAAATCAACAGGAGCCGGGAAAAGCTCCTGTTGATAAGACACTATGGTCTTGTATTGTTAGTGTTTCGCTAAATAATCAGCTACACCTTTTCTATCTGCGTTCATGGCATCTTTACCTTCTTCCCAGTTTGCAGGACACACTTCGCCAAATTTCTGTACGTGAGCGTAAGCGTCGATCAAACGTAAGTATTCTTTAACGTTACGGCCCAAAGGCATGTCGTTTACTGATTCATGGAATACACGGCCAGTTTCATCGATCAAGTAAGTTGCTCTATAAGTAACTGCAGAACCTTGCGCTAATATTCCGTATTCAGGGTGTTCAACTTCTTGAACATCTAAGATTCCCAATATACTTGATAAGTTGCGGTTGGTATCTGCCAAAATAGGATATTCAACACCTTCAATTCCACCGTTATCTTTTGCTGTGTTTAACCAGGCAAAGTGTACTTCATTTGTATCGCAAGAAGCGCCGATCAAGACTGTATTGCGTTTTTCAAACTCAGCAGCTGCTTCTTGGAAAGCGTGTAATTCAGTAGGACATACGAAAGTGAAATCTTTTGGATACCAAAACAAAAGCACTTTTTTACCTTCTTTAACTGCTTTTTCAAAAATGTTGATTTGTAAATTATCGCCTAAATAATCAATTGCATCTACTGTAATGCTTGGAAAACTTTTACCTGTGAAACTCATAATATATCTTTCTTTTTTTTTGTTGACACAAAGATACAGCAACTCGATCCAAAAAGCGAATTGATTTTACCAATACACTATCGTCAAAATCTATTATGACTAGATTATAACAATAAGTTTTTATTATAATAATGATAACTTGATCTGGCGAAGAACAGGCCATTTGAATATTTCTTGAAAATAAATGAATTCATACTGCGGTAGTTACAAATTTATGGTCTGAAATAATTGCAGTTTTGCATATCAAAAGCTACTTTTGCGACGTTCAATTCTAGAACAACACAATGCTGGAGGGGTTCCAGAGCGGTCAAATGGGACGGACTGTAAATCCGTTGCTTCGGCTTCGAAGGTTCGAATCCTTCTCCCTCCACCATTTTTCATTTTCTAAATCCAGTTTATCTTTCAGGTTCTAAATTTGCGTTTGTTCGGGACTATTCCATCGTACATGAAACGGCTTTAATATAGATTTTTTGCTATTGTGGATGTCAATGGCTTTAGTAAAACTAGTCTATACAGCGGTTACCTCTCTTTTTGAAAAAAATATAACAGGATTTTAGACTAGCTATTGACTTATATATAAAATAAACCTAAGTTTGGCTTCTGAAAAGGCCCCGTAGTTCAACGGATAGAATAGATGTTTCCTAAACATTTGATAGCAGTTCGATTCTGCTCGGGGCTACTGAGAAAAGCGATGGATTTCCATCGCTTTTTTTGTTTAGCGCTTAGTAGTTTTTCTTTTCTTATCAAAATAAATACGTAATAGAATTGTAAATTTTTAATATAATTTTTATTTTCGGATCATTATTTACACATACAGCAATTTTATTTTTGGCCTGTAATCCTGTAACATAGATTGAATGGGAAAATTTTTATTATACCAATTTAGAAAGGTATATGCAGCTAATCCTGCTTTTTTTGTTTGCTTTGCCATTTGGATGGCCTTAATGACAGCCATAGTTGTATTTATACCGAAGGGAGATGCATTCCATTTTGTGAATACACGTCATGCATTTTGGGCCGATATTCTTTTTACAATACAGACCTATTTTGGAGATGGTCTTTTTGTTATAGGTGTATTTATTGCTTACTGCTGTACACAGCAGTGGAATTTTGCTCGAGCTATCCTCGGGACATATATCTTTTCAGGGCTGATCTGTTGTGTATTGAAAAACCTCTTCGATGCCGATAGACCGGCAACGGTATTTCATGGAGACCCAACATTCCATGTTGTTTCTTGGTTGCGTGTAGCGCACTTTAACTCCTTTCCTTCTGGACATACAACGTCGGCCTTTGCAATGGCAGCTACCTTAGCCATTATCTCAAAAAATAGAGCTTTTGGTATAATTTTATTTGTTCTCGCTGTATTAACGGGTTACTCTCGGGTGTATTTGGGCCAGCATTTTGTGGAAGATGTATGGTTTGGCTCCATCTTAGGGACAGGTACAGCTTGTTTTTATCTATTGGCAATGCCTTATGTTTTAAGAAGTAAACGTATGTCATTTAGCCTGAGATTTCTTCAGGTCAAAATCTAAAGTGCAAATTCGGTAAAAATGTGCTTTGATAGATTAGGCTGCGCGTATTTCTTTAAATAAAGATAATCGCCCAACCATCACAAACATCAATAGGCCGAAACAGGCAAAAACACCGTAGGAATAGCGTAGGCTAAAAGCTTCAGCAATATATCCAATTAAAGGCGGTCCCATTAAAAAACCCAGGTAACTGATGCTTGAAACCATGGCTAAGGCTACTCCAGATGGTACATTTTTGTTCTGCCCAGCAATGCTGTAAATGGAAGGGACGTTGCAGGCCACACCTATACCTACTAACATAAAAGCGAGGGTGCAGATGATAAATTCAGGAAAAATAACCGATGTCATCATTCCGACAAACATCAACAGGCCACTGTATTGCAGGGTTCTTTTTCTCCCTAATTTGCGAATGACAGCATCACCAACAAAGCGTCCAGTGGCCATCATAATCATAAAAGAAGCGTAGCCAACGACAACAAATTTTTCTGGAGCTTGAACGATCTCCTTGAAATAGACCCCACTCCAGTCAAACATTGCCCCCTCTGTTGCCATGCTGAAAAAGCCGATAATGCCGAGTTGAAGTAGGCCACCTTCCGGTTTAGAGAAAAAACTACGCTTTTCCTTTTGAGGAGATTTGCCCGGAACCAAATACTTTTGGTTGATTAGTGTATTCGCTGTGACAATGACTAATATGATTAAAAAATGATAAAAGGTGTTCAGGCCCAAATTCATCGTTAACAAGCCGACTAGTGCACCTGTGAAGCCAGCGATGCTCCAGGCTCCATGAAAAGAAGTCATTATTGATTTTTTGAAAATCTGCTCAGTTGCAACGCCTTGCGTGTTAACGGAAATATTACACATATTACCAGTGACACCAAACAGAAATAATATGCCCCCCATCTGCCAGGCATTCTGTGCAAAGGGGATGGAGCACAGGACCAAGGTATAAGCGATGGGCACAATACGCAAGACACTTGAACTGCCATATTTTGTAACCAGCTTTCCTGAAAGAGCCATTGTTGCAAGTTGCCCA
The DNA here is from genome assembly GCF_033097525.1 of Sphingobacterium sp. UGAL515B_05. Classification (NCBI taxonomy): domain Bacteria; kingdom Pseudomonadati; phylum Bacteroidota; class Sphingobacteriia; order Sphingobacteriales; family Sphingobacteriaceae; genus Sphingobacterium; species Sphingobacterium sp. UGAL515B_05. The sequence continues at coordinate 1,974,500 of NZ_CP109907.1, forward strand.
ACAGGAAGCATTAATAAAATTGTACCCAATTGCCCTTCACTTAAATGGAGATGAGCTTTAATAACGGGAATTCGACTTGCCCAAGATGCAAACGCGATCCCTTGGCAAAAAAAGAAAAGCGATACCGCGATTCTTATGCGATTTCGTTTGTTATAAAGATCTTCTTCTGAGTGAGTTAACGTTGCGTCCATAGTTTCTGATTTGAGGGTGCAAAGTTAAGGATAAGTATCCCATTAAAAAATATAATGATTCAAAAAATACTTCAACTTTTAGGTTGCAATAGGAATACAGAAATATGTCCATATTTAAATTGCTCATCGGCTTGTTGATAATTATATGCGATTGAATTCGATAATTATCTTCTGTTTCAATCTTTCCGTAAGAAAATAGACGATGTCCTTTTTGAATTTTGCTAGAACATATGTATTCAATATGATATGTTTTGCATAACCATTCCTTGTATAAGAACCGGAAAGACACACATTTGTTTCAGTCTATTTTCAAGCATGGTTCAATTTAAAAACATATTAGATGTGGAAGTCAAAAATAGGCCGTGTGGGAGCTTCTACTTCTTTAGAAAATAAACACCAATGAATAAGTTGAATAGGTCTACGATTAAATGCTGAACTAGTGAAGAAATAAAAATATAAAATTCTTCACGCTTTCATATTGGTATTGTTCAATACCTATTCTACCTTTGTATTGGCAAACAATTATTAGCCTCCTAGATAAAATGATAAAAAAACTAATCTTAAGCACAGTACTAGCTTATGCTGGAACTACCTGTGTTATTGCGCAGCAACCCACATTTTTGTCCCATCCGACGTTGAGTCCCGATGGTAAGGAAATGGTTTTTAGCTACGAAGGTGACCTTTGGAAAGTAGGGAGCCAGGGCGGTGTTGCAGTTCGGCTGACAGGAATGGAAGGAAATGAGATCAATCCACGAATTTCCCCTGATGGAAAATGGTTGGCTTTCTCGGCCAATCAAAATGGTAACATGGACGTCTATGTGATGCCTTTGGCTGGTGGAGATATACGACAGCTTACATCGCACGATGCTTCGGATGAAGTAGACAGCTGGAGCTGGGATAGTAAGACGCTTTATTTTACGTCATCGCGTTACAATAGAATGAGTGCTTATCAAGTCGCTTTGGATGGCGGAACGGCAACAAGGTTGTTTCCTCATGTCTTTAATTATATCAGTAATGTGGTGCCAACACCTTCAGGAGAATTATTATTCAATGACAGCTGGGAAGGCTATAGCTCGGCCAACCGCAAGCGATATAAAGGTGCTTTCAATCCGGATATAAAGTCCTATAATCCCAAAACAAAAGCTTTTCAACAGTATACAGATTATATAGGTAAGGATTTTTGGCCGACAGTAGACCAGAAAGGAAACATATTCTATGTGTCCGACGAAAGCAATGGGGAATACAATCTTTATCAGATAGCTGGAAAAGCGAAAACCCAATTGACCTCTTTCCCAGAATCAATCAAACGTCCGTTTGTCGCGGCAGATGGTAGTAAGATCGCATTTGAAAAAGGGTACCAGCTTTATATTTACGATGTCAATGCAAAGAAAACCGTGCAGCCCAACATCGCACTTAACCGTAATCAGGTCCTAGGAAAGCTGAAGGAGTTCAATATTTCAGGTAACATCAGTAATTTCGACGTTTCACCGGACGGGAAAAAGATGGCATTTGTATCCCGTGGGGAATTGTTCGTTTCGGATATCGAAGGAAAGTTTGTTCGTCAGATGCCAAGTCAAGGTGAGCGCATCATGGAAGTTAAATGGCTTAAAGACAGTAAAACATTGCTCTATAGTCAAACGTATCAAGGGTATCAGAACTGGTTTTCACGCACAGCAGACGGTAAAGGAGAGGTAAAACAATTGACGCAAGATCTGCGTAACAATCGGGACATTACATTCAATGCAGATAAAACAAAAGCGGTATATCTCAGCGGACGTGATGAAGTTCGTCTATTGGATTTGACAAGTTTGAAGAGCCAAACAGTAGTTAGAGATGAAATATGGGCATTTCAAAATTCTTCACCCTCATTTTCTCCCGATGGAAATTATCTTTTATTCACGGCTATACGCAATTTTGAACAGGATATCTTTGTGTATAACCTGAAAAATGAGCAAACGACGAATTTGACAAATACAGGTGTTACAGAAGCAGCACCATATTGGTCTCCTGATGGTAAATACATTTATTTTGCGAGTAATAGAACTAAACCTTCTTACCCTACTGGTATGCAAAACTCAAGCATTTTCCGAATGGCATTGACCAACTTTGACCAACCTTATCGTAGCGCAAAGTTTGATGAATTATTTGTTACAGCTGAAAAGAAAGATACGACAGTAAATAAAACCGGTGCAACTAAGAAGGAAGATGCTGCTAAGGATAAGAAGAAGAATGATACCGACAAGGTAAAGTCAACCGCAACACCAGCAGCCGAAGCCAAGAAAGCTGTTTTGGTCCAATTGGATTTAGAAGGATTACGTGACCGAATTGAGCAAGTCAGTCCAGCATTTGGAACACAATCTGATCCTTTGGTGATACAAAAAGGGGATAAGTCCTATTTGTTCTATGCTTCCAATCATGAAGGAAAATATAGTACATATCGTACCATATATGAGTTATTTACACCAGCCAAAACCGAGAAAGTCACTGATGGAGGCATGGGGCAATTTGTAGAGTCTGCAGGCAAGTACTTTGTGTTGAGTCGAGGAACAATTCAGAAATATAATCTTGATTTGAATAAGCTTGATGCGGTCACCATGAGTTTTAAATTCAATCGGGATCTTGAGAAAGAGTTCAATCAGATGTTTTATGAGACATGGGCCAATCTGGAGGAGAATTTCTACGATAGCAATTTCCATGGTGTAGATTGGACCGCTGTTAAAAAGAAATATGAGCAGTATCTTCCAGGTATCAACGATAGGACAGATTTGCGCATCCTCTTAAATGATATGTTGGGCGAACTCAATTCGTCACATTTGGGTTTCAGTTCAATGGGGCAGGAAGAACGTAAGCCGTTTGGTTTTGTAACGAATGAAATCGGTGTCATATATGGTACAAGCAACCCTTATCGGATTAGCTATATTGTTCCGAATGGCCCCGCAGCAAAGAAAGAGGCTGATATTCAGGCGGGTGATATTCTCATAGCGATTAATGGAACAAAATTGAATACGCAGGCAGATCGCGATAGTTATTTTACTTGGCCTTCACTGGAAGAAGAAATCCAATTGACCTTGAATCGTAATGGCAAGGAAATTCAGACAAACATTCGTCCGGTATCAAGCGCCGTGTTTAGAGACCTACTCTACGACCAATGGATTAGAGATAATCGAAGTCGAGTTGATCAGTTGAGTAGCAATAAGATAGCGTATTCACATATGAAAAATATGTCGGACACTGAATTACAGCGGTTCTTGATCGACATGGCTGAACAGGAGAATAACAAACAAGGGATTATTTTAGATTTACGCTATAATACAGGCGGAAATGTGCACGACGAAGTTTTACGATTTCTGTCACAACGCCCTTACTTACAATGGCAATACCGAGGTGGTAAACGTGCACCACAAAGTAATTTTGCGCCATCTGCGAAGCCTATTGTTTTATTGATTAATGAGCAATCGCTGAGCGATGCTGAAATGACGGCTGCGGGCTTTAAAGCCCTTAAATTGGGGAAAATCATCGGTAATGAGACCTATCGTTGGATTATTTTTACTTCTGCTAAAGGCTTAGTCGACGGATCAAACTATCGACTTCCGTCTTGGGGATGTTATACACTTGATGGTCAGGATCTCGAACAAACCGGAGTTGCCCCAGATATTCTTGTAAAAAATACAGTACAAGATCGGATGGAAAATAAAGATCCGCAATTGGAAAGAGCGATAAAAGAAATTCTTGACAATATAAAATAGGGGAGTAACTGTTAGAATTACTTACTGTAAATAGGCTGTCTAATTTTGTTGGACAGCCTATTTTTTTTAACGTCTCATGTTTTTATGAATACGACCTTCTAATTTTTGCTATTTATCGCTCTTCAGCGTATAATTTGCCTCATTCGGTTCATTTACTCCATTTGGTCCCACCCTTTGCTCAGTGGAAGTTAATAGACGATTTTAAGTAGTTTGTTTTTTTTAAGTGCCTGTTTTTCAGTGTTTAGTTGTTTTTTGCGCTGTTTCATTATGAAATTGGCGATTTTTCTGCATCCCTTCTCAAAATATAAAGCAATATGGAAAAGATTATATTACAGGTAAAAGAATCTTGCTCTGCAGATTGGGGTAAGATGACGCCACAAGAACAAGGCCGTTTCTGTGGTCAATGTGAGAAGATGGTTGTTGATTTTTCACAGATGAATGATCAGGAAATTGTGGATCAAATAAAAAAAGCCAGTAGGGGGTTATGTGGTCGATTTTATGAAGATCAGTTGATGCGCGAATTGGATGCTACTATTTCTTTTTCTAAAAACCCTATTTGGCAAGGAAGATGGACAGAGATTGCTGCGGGCCTCCTATTGGTTGGGTCCTTGAGTTTTCATACTGCTCAAGCACAAAACAAACTGACTGGAGAAGTTGTCGTTGTCCAAACAAAAGCGAAAAATGATCAGATAAAGAAGCAAGATCAGGGCAACTCATCAACAAATGATATTTCAGCGTTAAAAGGGAGCCATGATAGTACTAAGGTAAGCATAAAAGGTAAAGTTGTTTGCGCTGGAAACGATGTGAGCATGGTGGGCACAGCAGTATCCTTAGGAAATTATCGTACGAAAGTGGATGAAAATGGAAATTTTCAACTTTGGGTACCGCAATCTTTGTTTCGAGTAGATCAAGAGCTCCGTGCACAGATGCTTGGCTATAAAACTGTTGTGATTCCATTCAAAAAAGGAAGTAAGATGCTACTGGATAAACCAATAGAAATGGAAGTTAAGCCAATGATTATGGGAAAGATCGCTGTGGTGGGAACACAAAGCAATATAGGGCGAAAGAATAAGTAGTTTAATTGGCTTATTTTGGTCTGTTTTTTTATCGAGCAGCTGCCAAAAATCTCGCTTGAATGTCATAAAAGTCAAAAAAATATTCTTTTCCACTTGACTTTTTCTACGGTGAACCTTACATTTGATTATCGAATGACTTCGTAGCTCAGTTGGTAGAGCAACAGACTCTTAATCTGTGGGTCCTGAGTTCGAGCCTCAGCGGGGTCACCTTAGAAAAAAGCCGTTTTACAAATGTAGGATGGCTTTTTTGTGTCTAATGCAAGTTGGATTATTACCGTTGTTGAGATATTAACTTTAAATCGTTTTTCCGGCGTCGACTGCTTTAATTTTCGGATAACTAATCCATTATTTTATCAGAGATCAGGTATTATTTCTGCTAGGAAAACATAAAACTCTTTAATCTGTTATTAATTCAGCGAATTTATTACGTAAATTTGTATTTCAGACGATAAGCTTATGGAAGACAAGAAGATTTCGATATTGTACGTTGACGACGAAGAAAACAATCTGTTTTCTTTTAAAGCGACATTTCGACTAAAGTATAAAGTGTTCACGGCAATTAGCGGTGCCGACGCAATCGATATTGTCAAAAACAACCAAATACATATTATTATTACTGATCAACGGATGCCGGAAATGACCGGTGTGGAGTTTTTGGAAGAGATTATTAAAATAAACGCAGCCCCAATGCGTATTCTTTTGACAGGATATACAGATATGGCAGCTGTTGTTGATGCCGTTAATAAAGGAAAAATCTTTCATTATCTCAACAAGCCGTGGAGTGAAGAGGAGCTCGATCAAACGATTCAACGCGCTTATGATGTCTATGCTGAGCGTCAAAAGATTGTGGAGACCAATTCTCAACTTGAGACTTCGAATGATCAGTTGGAGTTTTTGCTTCGCCAAAAGCTGCTTTCCTAAAAGAATGTTTTTTTAGGAAAGCAGTTTTTATTTAAAATGCCTGTTTGCGTTGTGATAACACTCGCTTCCATAGGATATGCTTGGCAGCGGTGAGGGCTTATTTGCTCGGTATAACGACTGTAAACGTGGTGCCCTGATCTGGTTGTGACTGCACGTCAATTTTTCCATGTAACTTCAAGAGCGCATTCTGGACATTATAAAGTCCAAATCCCATCCCCTTAGCTTGATCACTAGCCCTGAAAAATAATTTGAAGATATCTTCAACATACTCCGGAGATATCCCTATCCCGTTGTCACTCACAATAATTTTGGCTTTTCGTTCTGATACCAAAACCGAGAGTTTGACATACTGGTTCTCCTGCCCTTTGCGTTGGTATTTAAAGGCATTAGAGAGAAGGTTATGCAAAATGAGTTCTAGCAGTGCTTTGTCTCCATTAAAGATTTCCTTTTGGTCAACTGAGATTTCAAAAGCAACATCTTTATTTTGCGTATACATGCTGTAAAACTGGCGTATGTTGGCAAAGAGTTCTTCGAAATTTATCTCTGACAACATAAGTTCACCTCTTCGTAGGAGATAATAGTCCCGTAGACTGTCAATATAAGCATCTAAACTGACCAATGAGCTATCCATTAGGGCTAGTAACTCATGAATGCGGTCTATACTGTCAAACTCCAGTCCAAGTTTTACAGCAGAAAGAACACCTGTTAATGGATCACGAAGGTCATGACTGACACTATAAGCAAATTTATCCAATTCATCATAAGCTTTTTGTAGCTCTTGATTCTTAACTTCAAGCATAGAGTTGGCAATATAAAATTTATTTGCTTCTTCTATAGCGGAAACGATCTCTTCATTCATCCATGGTTTTCGGACAAATCGGAAGATATGGCCCTTATTGACTGCATCAATTACAGTTTCCATATTCGCATAAGCCGTTAAAAGAATACGAATCGGTTTCGGGAAGTCTTTTTTAATGCGATGCAAAAAATCGATGCCCATCTCATCAGGCATACGTTGGTCACAGAAGATAATACGGATATCAGGATGACTATGAAGTATCTTCTCAGCTTCGCCCGTGTTGGATGCTGTAAGGATAGCATAATCGTATCTAAAGTTTGCTTTAAAGCTAACCAAATTGTTTACTTCGTCATCGATATATAATATTTCAAGCTCCCTCTGCATAATTTTATTATATGGTTTATTCCCTTACAAAAGATATGAAAAAATAATAGTTAATTGAACTATTTTAAGTTTATAGTGGTACTAATTATTCTGTTGAATCGGAATGATGAGCGTAAAACTTGTTCCCGCTCCCACTTCTGAGTCTACAATAATCCGACCGTGATGTTTCGCAACGGTATTATAGGCAATGGACATCCCTAGACCGGTACCCTCACCAACGTCTTTCGTGGTAAAAAATGGTTCAAATATCCGTTCATGGATTTCTTTAGGAATGCCGATACCATTGTCGGCTATTTTGATAAACACTGATGTATTATCGCTATAAATTCCGGTCTCAATCCATATTTTGCCACCCACATCGTGATTAAATTTTTTATTTACAGCGTATATAGCATTGGTCACAATATTCAGGAAGACTTGATTTAGCTTTCCTGCATGGCATTCGACCTTTGGCATATCGCCATAGATCTTATCAACTTCAATCGTGTTATTCAATAAACTATTGAGAATAACCATGGTTGACTCCAGCCCTTCATTTAAATCGGCAAATTTTAATGTATCCTCATCTACGCGCGAGAAGATCCGCAAACTCTTTACTATTTCAGCGGTCCGGTGGGCTCCATCGTGCATCCCTTTTAATAGAAAATCTACCTCTGTTTTTAGATAGTCAATATCCAGATCATCTTTGAATTTTTTGATCTGAGACTGCTTTTCAGTATCGGATATCCCCTCTTTAAAAGCAATACGCTCTACTTCCTCCAGCGTTTCCCAGATCATCTTAATATCACGTTTTAACGGAGCGACATTAGACGTAACGAAGTTGATTGGGTTATTGATCTCATGCGCAACCCCAGCAGTCAATTGACCTAAGGAAGCCATCTTCTCGGCTTCAACAAGTTGAGACTGTGTTTCCTTCAAGTGAGTAAGTGTAGTTTGTAGAGACTCATTAGACTCTGTTAACTCACGTGTCCGCTCATCCACTTTCTGTTCCAGTACAATATTTTGCTCGCGTATCAATTTTTCGTTTTCTAGCGAGATCGCTAATTCCCTGACTTGTGATGCTTCTTTCTCTTCTTTTAAGATATTGATACTATAGGCTAGACCGAAGGACAATAAGGCCATTTCTATCACAGATGCAATTTGTACGGCATTGCTTGTGAAATCGTTATATTTTAAGATGCCATAGTCTTTCAGTAAAAACACGACAGAACCTAATAATAAAATTGTCCAACCGTAAACAAAATATTTAGCCGGTTTATAACCATTTATCATCACACGATAGGATAGGTAAAGGACAAATAAAGATCCGGCCCCTGTTGTTAGCTGCATCACCATGAACGCTGGTTGTGTCAGGTTGAGCAGTGTAAGAAGGCTGCCAATGACAAAAAAGATGATAAAAACAGTAATTACACGTCTTGACCGAGGTGCATTTTTCCGTAATTGAAGAAATGAATCTGCAAAAAGCAGGGCGCATAAGCCCGATAAACAGCCAAAGATAATAGGACCCTTTGTTGCGAAATAAGTCCAATTTGGCCACAAATATTGAAAACTGTAACCTTTAATACCCATTTGTGTTATTCCTGCACAAAGAACATAAAGGACATAATACAGATAGCCTCTTTCACGGACGGAAAAAAACAGGAATAAATTGTATATCGCCATAATGCCGACAATACCAATATAGATGCCGCTTAACAAACTGTCGTCATTCATCTCTTTTAAGAAACTGCGCTCGTTACTTAAATAGATCGGGAGAATAATCTGTTCCGTACTTTTTATGCGAAGAAAAAAGATGGTCTTCTCATTTCCAGGTAATTGAATGTCGAATGCATAATTAGGGACCTTATATTTTCTCGCCGAAAAAGATTGATGTTCGCCCAGCTTGATCGAGTTATAATGCCCGTTTGATGACGGTACAAAAAGTTCGACCTCATCCAAGAGGGGATAGGCGATTTCGAGCAAGAGTTCAAGCTTTTCTTTGCCCTTGTTTGTTACGGGCAATCGAAACCAGATGTCAGCGGGTGATATGCCCAAATTGGGGACCTTGCTTTCTAACGATTGAAAGGAGGAGGCCGAAGTATCTGCAAAGTTAGGCTCTCCTTTCCCGGTATAACGCTCCAGGCCGTATCCGATCAATACACGCTGTGTCGGTTTATCGATAATAACCTCTCCAAAACAAGTTGAACTGCACGTAAAAATAAATAAGAAGATCAAGTTAAGCCAGCATTTCATCACTATATGCTATTTTTTTGCTTCGGCAATAACTAAATTCATAGAAACAAGGAAACAACCCGCTTCATCAGCGTGGTCTAATGTATTTTGAAATTCCTCCATTTCAGCTGTACTCAATTTCTCTTTCTCAACCATCTCCAGAAGAATTTTATCTAAGAAAAGATAGCGATTGGCCTCTTCTTTCGAACGGGCTACCATACAGTATGTTTGCAATTGAACTTGTTTAAAGCCTTGAGTCAATAGGTCTGAAGTTAATTTATTCCCAGCCCAGCCATTCTTGACTTTCTCTTCGGTCAAATAATGACATATTTTCGCTTCAATGTCAACATGTTTGCTGTAGAATGTCAGGCTATTCCAGATCGTCTCAACAATTACCAAAGGTTGACCTTCGCGCAAAACACGATGAACCTCAGCAAACATTTTTGTTGCTTCCGATAGATGTTGTACAACGCGTTCCATTCTAATGCCAGAAATGGAATTATCTGTAAAGCTAAGTTGATAAACTTCACCCTGAACAAAGTCGACATTCTTTACCTCTACACTGCTTGTTTTAGCATGCTCGATTAAGGCCTTATCATGATCCAATCCAACGACAAGTACATTATGGCCCAGCATATTAGCCAAATTGATGGCATCCATTCCAGTTCCACAGCCAAGATCGACGACAACCCCCTCTTTAATCGTATTAAAAGGAGTATATGAATGTATTTTTAATTGTTTAAGAAAATCACCGGTATCCATTAAATAGCCGGCACCATAATGTTTAGTGTCCATTATAAGATATTTAAATTACGATCATCTGGTTTATGATCTAATGATGTATGTTTCAGATTTTTAATAATTTCATTTAAATCCCATTGATTGAGATTCGGAATATCGATTTGATAATGAATTTCAATCTCCTTATTCCGTAAAGTTTCTATGCGGACAATATTGGAATTATTACGAAGCGATAAGATAGCATCTTTGTTTTCCTGATCGGCTTCGGTCAAGGTGTCTAGATTGCGCATAATCATTACGGTAGCCAGTAGATCCAGCTTCGGATAATAGAATGTGCCATTATTTCCAACACTTGTATCAATACGGTAGCCAACACTTTCTGCTAATTTCACCGTGTAAGGAGCACATAGAGCAAAGAGCGATTTAATGCCAACCTGTGTACTGATGGCGGCACCAGCTCTCGTCAAAAATATGCTGCCAATGCCATATCCAGCAATCTCCCTGGAGTTCCAAAGGCCACAACCTTCACCTGTCCCCTGTTGCGCATAATCATAAACAAGGTCTAAGATTTTAGCGTCCATCGCTCCCGTGGCCTGTTCAATGGGAAGTGGTTCGCTCCCTCCAGATACGTGTATACGTACTCCTCCATAGACTTTATCGCCATCAAGGGATTCTACGATCAATACGAATGATGCGGGATTATACATCCAGTCATTTTTAGAAGAAGTTACTTTCTTTACGCCTATAGCAGTTAACACATGCGCGTGTCCTTCTATGAAACGCTCACAGGTTTGGGGATCGTCGATAGCCCGAAATGCTCTTAGTCTTACTACTGGACGCCCGTCGTTGAATAATAATGCCACCGGATGCTTTGATTTATCGTTTAAACGCAAAACTAATCAATTAAATGCAAAGGTGTTTACTCTTCAACTAAATTATACCGTAATGCAACCGCCTGCACCTAGTGATGGTAAAAAATTGTTTGATTCCTTTTTTCACCTTTAAGGGCCCAAATGGCCCCATTTAACTGATGTCATCGAAAATACATTTGATCATCTTAATATGTTGTATTTTCGATATACAATAAATTTGACCTTGGAAATATTAACGTTTCTGAAGGCTATTTTTATGAATCTGACCGTCTTTCATGATTAACAGAAAGTTTTTTTCTGGATCTGCCAATAGTTTTAAATTCTTAAGAGGATCTCCGTCTACAAGGATTAGATCTGCCAACGCTCCTTCTTCTACCGTTCCCAGCTTGCCAGGATAAGGACTTCTTAATCCCGAAAGCTGCAGAAGCTCGCCATTGTCTTGGGTAATCATTTTAATGATTTCGGCATTTGTAAACCACTTTTGAAGGCGCAAAATAAAAGTATTCTGCAATTTATTCAGGTCCGGTTCAAAAAGGAAATCTGTACCCCAAGCTAGTTTTACTCCATATTTCTTAGCCATAGGCCATACTTTTTCTTGACCTTCAATGACAGGCTTACGCTTGATTCTTCGTTGTGGATCCATATCGGGTGTATCTTCCACAAGATTCTGTAAACTAAGCCAGATATTTTTTTCTGCAATTAGCTGTAAAGTTTCTTCATCGAGCAATTGTCCATGCTCTATACATTTTACGCCAGCTTCGATCGCTCTTCGAATTGCTCTTGGCGTATAGGCATGTACGGTGACATAGGTTCCCCAGTCTTCGGCTGCATCTACTGCTGCTTTCATTTCGTCTAGCGTATATTGGGTGACATCCACAGGATCATATGCTGAAGAAGTTCCTCCGCCTGCCATGAGTTTAATTTGACTTGCCCCGAATCTTAGATTCTCTCTTACTGCAGTCAGGACCTCATCACGACCATCGGCGATGAAGGTTGCTCCATATCGCTCCGCACGAGAGACAACGCCGAAAAAACGACGCGATTTTTCCTCCGGTGTCCGAAAATCTCCGTGGCCTGCAGTTTGGCTTACAACGGCACCAGAAGGCCAGATTCTAGGCCCTAAAAGCTTGCCTTTGTCGATCGCTGCTTTTAATGGAAATATGGGGCCACCGACATCACGTACACTTGTAAAACCCCGCATTAACATCTGTTGAGCTGATAGCCCCACCGTCTTGATCAAGAATTCCTCGGATAGGTCATTTGTCATCATTTGAGGCATTGTCAAAGCTCCAAATACCAAATGGACATGTACATCAATCAATCCAGGTATCAGTGTTTTGCCTTTAGCGTCAATTCTGACGATATTCTTTCCTTGTGCGTCAATAGGGGATGTACTGATGGTCTGAATTGTATTTCCGTTTATTAAAACATGTTTTGGTGGAGTTAAGGTTTGAGTTGTATAGTCGAGCAGTTTGACATTTTCTATTAAAACTTGGCTTTCCTGTGCTTGGATAACATGTACAAAAGCCGAACAAAGAAATAAAGTAAGTAGTTGACCTAAACGCATAGCTTGGAGAATTACGTTAAAATATAATATGACAAATCAATTTTAATTCAAGCTAACTAATGCGCTTGAAAAAATATCTTCTAAGTTAAATTATAAATTCAATATATTTCAATTTCTTCACTATAAATTTTTGCTCTGCCAGCCTTTTTTGAAGAAGTCTTTGTGTAATGTACGCTGTTAATCACAAGAAAAATGCTAAATTTATCCAATCATGATATGTAAAAAATCTATTCTAAATTATTTAAATATCGTTATCCCCAAAATTGTCTCCATAAGAGAGCTGCTCACCTATGCCTTCTTACTTGGCTTATCAGCTTATGTATTCCTACTGGTTTTTCAGCCATTTGGAACGTATAATTTTGAGAATGCCTATAAATTTAGCTTGTTATCCGGATACGGGGCTATTTTATCCATTGCATATGCCTTAATTTCTATCGTCTTGCGTAAAAAAAGAGGAACAGTTGCGATAGAACTATTTCGTATTTTTCTTGTGTTCCTATTATCAAGTTTTTTAAATTTCGTCTATCATGGTTGGTTCATCAATCAGGCCCCGTTGCAATGGAATAACCTGCCCTATATCGGATGTTACACGCTTTCACTTTATAGCCCTATTGCAGCGATTTATTTTTTGCTTCGAGTTGATAGACGTCATTCGAATCATGAAAAGGATAACCCGTCGATGGAAAGTCTTTCAATAAGCCGGCTATGATATTGAGCCAAGCGAATGACTGCCATTTAGCCCTGGTCGATATTCCCAATGGTAATCAACCGTTAAAGTTGCTGCCAAGCGATTTTATTTTTGCAAAATCGATGGATAATTATTGCATGATCTACTTTAGGAAGGATGGTATGGTAAAGAAGCAGATGGTACGAATTACATTGAGTCGCTTATCTGAACTGTTGAATACAAGGTCTATTCACCGATGTCATCGGTCCTTTCTTGTCAATTTTGAAAAAATCCTTGTAAAGGAAGGGAATGCTCAAGGTTTTTTGTTACGTTTTGCAGATACTGAAGATTGTGCTGTTATTTCGAGGTCTGCTTTAGAATCAGTTAGACCCTATTTGTCGGACTGACCACCCACGTTTTGGTCAATCGTCCCTAAATCTTGCCATACGCCACATAACTTTGTATACCCGTCTTGGGTAGCATAATTTTGTTCAAAAAAAAGATGAACACAAAAAGTTTAAACCTGCTGGTATTATTTCTCTTCTTAGGAATATATTTTATCCTCGATTATTTGTTTTTTGCGCCCCTTCAATCCATGATAATCAACTATGTCCAAAGTAGATTTTTGGGGCATGTACTGACCTATTCAATTAGCCTTGTACCGTTGCTTTTGGGGGCAATGCTGCTTAAACCGAAAGGGCAGAATGAATTCTTGGAAAAATTTGGGTTGAAAGGCAATTTTTTACAGGGGCTTTCTTTTGGAATAATAGCTACTTTACCGATGTTCTTGGGTTATGCCTTTGTTTTTACCTTAAATCGGAAAATAGATCCAAACACCCTATTAATAAATAGTGTGTCATCAGGATTCTTTGAAGAAATGATCTTTCGTGCCTATTTTTTTGGTTTAGTTTTTCGCTATACCCGACTAGGTTTTATTCCATCCATTTTAGCTACATCACTCCTGTTTGCTTTACTACATCTTTATCAGAGTCAGGATTTGGGAGAATTGGTGCTGATTTTCGGTATGACTTTCTTCGGCTCTATCCTATTTTCGTGGTCGTATGCTGAGTGGAAGTTTAACCTTTGGATACCGGTAACACTTCATGTTTTGATGAATTCGGCTTGGATGATTTTTGATGTTTCGGACAATGCTGCTGGAAATGTATGGAGCAATTTTTTCCGCTTCTTGACCATCATTGTAGCAATCATAATGACCATTGTCCATTCAAGGAAGTCAAATGGCGGTCTACAAATTGAAAGGAAAAATTTGTGGCTAAAAGATTAGAAATCCGGCGGTTTTTTAATGAATCTTCATAGCTGTAGATATGTGTTCTTCAAATGATCTCGTCCACATTTGGAATGAGCGTTAGATTTTAGGTTGCTAAAACTATGAACCTTATTGATAATAGTATTGGTTCTCGAAGAACCCCTGAAAACCAGTATTTTTTTTTGGCATGGGAATCGCTACCTTGACCTTTATGAATAGACCGCTATTTTCACCCCTATTTTTATTCCTAGGAGCGACGTTATCCATGGCAATCTTGAGCTGTGGACACAATACAAAAGTCAACGGTGCGGATTTAAAGGATTCTGCTGAACTTAAAACAGTCGCTGTGAAGGATACGATGGCTGCTGCTAAATTTCCTCCTTTGCCAATTGACTTTGACAAGACGAAGGTTTTAAAAAATACCTATGTTGTTGATCGAGCTGGAGCCGAGCTTAGACAAGGCGCGGATAGGGCGGCCCCGCTATTAGGAAGATATCCCTATGGTACCAAGCTCGATGTGATCGGTGAAGAAGGAGAATGGATTGCCGTCATGGATCGTATCCAGCGCGATTATAGCGGGAACAATGGCGAAAAAGGTGATGTAACGCGATGGGAAAAGGTCTATGTAGCGAAGTCCAAGCTGGGGAAACAAGATAAAATTACAATCTCTCCCAAAGATTTAAATTCAATCGTTTCATTGACGATAAATGGTAAAGAAATGCATTACGAAAATGGGCATTCTTTAGATAAGTATCTCCAGCTAGAATTGATTGATGAGCAAACGTTCTTAGCCGCTCGGAATACGGCTAAAAACTACTTGATTAAGGATACCCTGTCTTATCCGAAAAATGGAAAGATTTTGGAATTGCCGTTGACAAATGGGAAAAAGCTAACATTTGAGGATAAGGATATCGATAATGAATTAGAAGCCAGCTATTCTTATAAAGGGCATTACGATTTTTTAAATGCTTTTGCTGTTGATGGGAATTATTGGGAAAGTGCTGATGTGCGGCTTTTTGATAAACAGGATGGTCATCTTATTGTGGAATGTGGGGATTATCCATTCTTCTCTGCCGATAAAAAATACCTAATGACCTTGCACGCCGACCCCTATGAATCGACGGGCGACCTGCAGCTCTTCCACGTGAAACAAGGAAAGGTGACTCCTTTCGTTTTTATCAGTTTTAAAGAGTGGATGCCAACCTGGAAAGAAGAGTTAATGTTCTGGGGCAAGGACGGTTGTATCTATACTGCTGCCAACCATGTAGACGGTTACTGGGGCGAAGAAGGATCGCTGAACGAAAGATCACAGTTTATCAGAATCAAGATATTACCCCATTAAACAGGCACAAACCATATTTTTATTGGTTTACTGCTGGCGTATATATTTATTGTTTTTCTGTTTTAAGTAAAACTATTCTGGCATGCACCTGTTGTATTCCATAAAATAGATTATAGTTTGTAATTTAGCTGGATGAAACTAAGAATATTATCGTTATTTATTATCCTTCTTCTCTTTTCCACGTTGTCTATGGCACAAGATAAGCCATGGAAACAGCATAATAAATGGATTTGGGGTCCTTCAGTAGGGTATCAGTATCAAAGTGGTAATTTCCTGAAAGTTTCGGGCTGGGGATTATTTGCACCGAATGATTTTCAATATATGAAAATTGATGCCGGAGCCAATTTCAGCTGGATGGAAGGTAAAACGACTGTTATTCCAGAGCTGGGGTTTACCTATTATCTAAATGATTTTGTTGTTTTTCCTTTTGTAAAAGCAGAATTAACACCTTATACCATAACGCCAAAAGTTGGTGCCAGTTTATTCTCTATTGTGGATCTGGGAATAGGTTATGGATTTGATTACAATACTAAGAAAAATTTTAATCCGATTGACGGAATTACCGTTTCAGTAGGGGTAAATATTCCGCTCAATTTTCATATTTATTAATTGAAAAATGCGCAGTAAGACGATTTATAAGCTCCTGGGGTCACTTGTTGTATTGTTAGCTATAGTTAGCAACCTAAAAGCACAAGACCACTTAATCGGTCCGACATTAAGCTACCAGTTTCAAAAAGGGAGTATTATAAAAACTGGTGCTTATTTCGCATTTCCTTTTACAGGAGATCATATTCTCCGAGCCGATGCCACAGCCAACTTTACTTGGACACAAAGGAAGTTTGCCGTGATACCTGAGGCTGCAGTAACGTATTATCCTCAAACATATGTCTTAACTCCCTTTGTTCGTGCAGAGCTTACTCCGTATACCTTTACGCCCAAAGTTGGAGTGAGTTTGGCCACGTTGGTGGATATCGACTTTGGTTATGGATTTTCCATCAATGAAAAAAAAGATTACAATCCGATAAAGGGGTTCGCGGTGTCTCTTCGATTTAGTATTCCGTTAAATTATCGAATCAATATGTAGCTTAGATTAATGGATCCAACATCTGCTTGGTTTACCTTCCAAAAGCTAAACTTGACAGGACCATTTTTTTATGATAGTCTATTTCGCTTGCAAAAGTAATTGTGCTAAAGCACTTTTAAGAAACGACTAGACTAATTGTCAAGCCAGTTTTTGAAGGCCGTGACTTTCTCCCTTGAAACAATAAGCTCATCCGATTCATAATGCTTAAGGTATATTTTCAACCGGGCATTAGAATGTACGGCAATATTCTTGATGGCATCAAATTGAACAATCGTGCTTCGGTTGATCCTAAAGAAATCTTTAGGAGATAGTTGTGGCATCAGCGCATCCAATGTTTGGTCCAAAAGATAATTCCCATTTTCATTCGTGTAGAGGTAGGTACCCTTATTTTCACTGTAAATGCATTCGATTTGATGCGTTGTCACAACTTTTAGGCTTTGGCCAATTTTGATGGTGAAGCGTTCCTTATATGTTTGGACAGTGTTTCTAAATAAAGCTTCAAAAGATGCCAGATCGAATTGTGGCTTTGGGTTCCTAAATTGGCGGAATTTTTCAATTGCGTTTTCCAATTCTTCATCTTCAATTGGCTTCAGGAGGTAATCGATGCTATTTTGTTTAAATGCCCGTAACATATATTCATCGTATGCGGTGGTAAAAATAATGGCCGAACTGGGCTTCACCTGCTCAAGGATGTCAAATGAAATCCCATCGGCGAGCTGAATATCCAAGAACAATAGGTCAGGTTCGGTATTTGACATAAACCATTCGATAGATTCTTCTACAGTCTGCAGTACAGCAACTACCGTGTAGCCGAGGTTCTCCAGTTTTCTTTGAAGTAGTCTAGCTGATGGGAGTTCGTCTTCTATAATTACTATTTTCATTGTTTTTTTGCATGCTTATCGATCATCAGACCGTTTTATTGTTTAATGTGTCGAGCATCGTTGTGCCTATGCTATTAGTTTTGCTGCGATTACCGCTCGTATGTTTATTTTAAGAACAAGTTACTTTTAAGAGACTATTTCATTGATGATGGGCAGTCCGACAGAAAATAATATATCGCTTTCCTGAATATGCACAGGTCGATTGGAGAGGATAGCATAACGTTCTTGAATATTTCTTAAACCAATTCCCGAGCGACCGTGGAGTACTTTCTTCTTTTGGAGGTTGTTTTCAACATAGAGATAATCGTTCTTTCGATAGATCTTCAATAAAAGAGGTTTTTTAAGCGAAATAACGTTGTGTTTGATCACGTTTTCAATAAGTAACTGAAGTGAAAGCGGTAAGATAAAGCCTATATGTTGCTCCGCATTAATCTGTAAATCGATCTGAATGCCCTCTTCGAATCGCAGACTCAAAAGATTTAAATAAGCTTTGGAAAACGCGAGCTCGTCCTGTAATGAAACAAGGCTTTTATCTTTCTGCTCCAGTACATAACGATAAATTTTAGAAAGATCAGTCGTAAACATGCTCGCCTTTTTGGGACTTTCATCAATTAATCCATTCAATACATTCAGGCTGTTAAACAAAAAGTGTGGATCTAATTGATTCTTCAGGGACTCAAATTGGGCCGTTATTTGTTCTTTCTCCTGTTGTGTCTCTTTTATCTGATAATCTCTAAACCGCTTGTAAAAGTGAAAGCCAAAAAACACGATAGAGATAAATAATGCGATAACAACGGTTTGGAAATAATAAGCAACATGTTGCTGAGATACAAAGTCATGAAATCTTACCATGAAACTTTTATTTCCATGGAATAAGCTGGAGAAAAATGCATTGACAGTAAATATCACCATGATAGTGAGTGTGATATTACAAGTAAAGAAAAGGACCATTTTCCTTCCTAAATCTTTTGCCTGTGGGTATTTTGCTGATACCCATTTTGCTAAATAATCATTGCCCAAAAAAAGGAAAAAACCATATAGTATTCCTTTTTGCATGCTTGGATGAAGGATAATTGCCTTCCAAGAAGTGTCTTTATATTCAAGTTTTGCGACGAGAACAAAATACATGCTAAGGGCTAGGCTTGAAAGAAATGCCCTGATAATGGATTTTAAATATGGTCCTTTCACGAAAACTATTATTTACATTCTTTTATCAACTGTTCTGCCCGATCTTTGCCCCATGAAGGTGCAAATGGTGTAGTAATTTTCTCTTCACCGAATAAAGATAGTGCTTTCTTGACATCCTCACATTCTTTGTTGGTATCCTGGTTGAAATATTTTTTTGCGTTTATTTGGAATTCCGCTAATCCCAATACCGCACGTGGATTATTTGGCGCAAGGGTGATGGCTTTTTTATATAGACCTATAATCTTAGGTGAAAGCTCTTTGGCTTTTGTCATCGGATCTGTAATCATCAATGCCGTTTGGTTCATCGCTCTCAGCACAAGCCATTCTGAATTATTGTCCTGGGCGCTATTGTTTAGTATTTCTTCTGCAGACTGTATATATTTTGCTTGTGCCTCTTTATTTTTCTCCCTGAAGGATGCTGTTGTCAGTACCATGGCCTGATAATAGGCAGGAATCCAATTGTCCTTTTCTGCCTGTGAAATACGTTCTAAAAGAGCGGCCGCTTTCTGCGTCTCACCCGATTGCCATAGGCTCATGGCTTGTCCCATACTTTTTTCAAAATTGCTTTGTGCAAATGTGCTGCCGCTTATAAGGCAGATGAGAGTGATAATAAATGATTTCATGATCTATCGTTTTTAGTAGTAAATATTTTTCTAAGTTATTGCTGTTGTGTTTGATGTATATGATATTGAATGTTATTGAAGTTGGTAATCCTTTTCTGCAAACAGAAATAATTCTGGATGGACCGACGTATTTCGATGATGAGTTGATGTTTATTATAGATTGTCCAATTGATTGTCTTTTTCATTTTTACTGATTGTCCAAAAATAGCCTAGAAATACAAAGCGTTTGGCAGTAGGGACAATCGGTCTACGGTCGTAGATTCCTTGTGAATTTGGCCGGTCTGCATATTGATACCCATAGATTGGGCTAGCGCCAAGAACACTACTGACGGAGAAATGGATAATTTTTTGCTGGCTGTAAAGAAATGACCAACTCATAGACAGGCTATTGTAGCCTTTTGTACGGCCATTCATGAATACTGTTTGGTTGGGATCATTGTAATTTCTGCCGGATACAAACGAATTTGTCAAACTGAGCTGTGAACGGAGGCTTGATAGCCAGTATTTTCCAACGATATAGAAACTGTGTTTGTAAACATAAGGGGGAGTGACTGTCGTCGGATAGTTCGCTTCATTTCTCTTACTGTCTGTATAGGAATATGAAATCCAGTATTGGAGGTTTTTGATGCTACTGCTGTTTTTATAAAATAAGTCAAAGCCTTTGACCTTACCGCTTCCGTTATTGTCATATTGGCTGTCATATTTTGGAGTTATACTGTTGTATTTTGCCAAATTGTTATATTTTTTGTGATAGGCTTCTAAGCGAAGTAAGTGCCCTCCACGCGAATAGAAATAATTTGCGATATAATGATTGGCCTCCATCCAGTCAAGTTGTGGAGCATATTTTAACAGCGTTGTTGGCGCCTGCTGATGGAAGTTCCCGTAAGCAAGTGATAGCTGCGTATATTTATTTAATGCATAGCCCAGCGAAGCCCTCGGTTCTAACGTGCTCTTCGCCTGCAAATTGGAGGAAGTTTCTCGTAAGCCGATCTTCCCGATTAAGTTCGGGAAGATGCCGAAGGTAGTTTCCGTAAATACAGCGGTCATCTTGCTATGATAACCATAGCTATAGCCAAGGGTTTGTCGGTGATATTCTTCTTGATAATTCGTGTCGAAATATTCTATTCCTCCGATACTTTTAATCTTATTGTTCCAGATCTTACTTAGCGTTCCTTTTACGTGAAGACTCTTTTCTTCATTAGGGAGGTAAACGTCATCGTAATGCAGCTTATCGGTCAGGTAGCCTAGGCCAATACCAGACTGGAGTGTCCATCGGTTCCCCAAATTCTGACTGTAGCTGATGTTGGCGTAGGCATTGTTGGATTTCTTTTTCAATGGGACGGGTTGCTCATAATTGATGTCCGTTTGGTAAAGTCCCATATTTTCGAAATTGTAAGCCCCATAAATATTTAGAAAACCTTCTTTAAACTGATGGCGATAGATCATTTCTCCAGAAGCGTTTTCATAGGGTTTCGTCCATTTTATATCTGGTGTAATAATTTTGGAATAGGGTTTTAAGTTTGTATAACTGCTGTTGAAGGTGAGGGAGTTTTTGCCCCATTGTACGGTATGTCCTAGCCCTAATCCAACGGAAGATAGCGAAAGCTCTGTTTTGGGCTGCTCTATGGTATTTTCGGTGTTTAGCGCTAGAATGCTGGACAGCGCATTACCAAATTCTGCAGAATAGCCGCCTGTAGAGAAATTCACGCCTTTAAAGAGCATGGGCGAAAACCTGCCCCTTACAGGAACCTCGTTTGGTGTTGCGGTGTAGGGTTGGGCTACTCTGATTCCATTGATGTAGGTCTGTGTTTCGGAAGCATCTCCACCGTGAACCATAAGACGTCCATTCTCTCCCCCAACCTGTGCTCCGGGCAATGTTGCCAGTGCGCTGATGATGTTTCCCATACTGCCTGCCGTAGTGACAATATCCAATGGACTCATTACCGTGTTTTTTCCGGAGCTATTGGCTTGTAGTACCCCTGCCTGAATCGTGACTTCCTGTAAGCGATTCTCACTTTCTTGCATTTGAATAATCAGCAATTCTTTTTGAGGTAGCTGGATAGGCCTGTGATATGTTGGGAGGCCCACAACAGATGCTTTAATGATTTTAGTACCTTGCTCACTGGTCTCAAACAAGAAATTTCCAAGCGAATCGGTGGTGCCACCATCATAGGTGCCTTCAATATAAACATTGGCTAAATATATAGGTTTGCCGTTTTTGCCCAGCACTTTCCCTTTCAAGATGGACTGCGCCGATACGATGGTAATACTTAAAAATAGTAAGGTTAATAACAGCTTCATTTTTCTTTAATTTTATTCAAATATCAGCGGCTGTAAGTGTTCCTGCGAAAAAGAGTGGATGGAATGTCAAAATATCATGACGAATTGCAGGATTCAAACTTTATGCTGTAAATTGATATCGAAAAACAAAATTTCCTCCATAAATAAGTTCCGCGATGGAAAGTGGAGAACGCGAAAAATTGCTTTTATATGCGATGTACTTATAGCGGATATAAAAGTCATTTTACTTTCGTTTGATATTGAAAATAAGAGTTTAAAATTAAGTCAGTAAAAATGCGAATAACCATTTTAGATGACTATCAAGACGCTGTCCGAAAGTTGGACTGTTTCAAAATTCTTGATGGTCACGATGTCCAAATATTGAAACAGTCCTATTCAGATCCGGCTTTACTGGCCGAAAAATTGAGCGATACGGAAGCGCTAGTGCTCATCAGAGAACGGACGCGAATTACAGAAGACCTGTTGTCTCAGCTTCCCAAACTAAAGTTAATTAGCCAGACGGGCAAAATTTCAAACCATTTGGATTTGGCTGTTTGTAGCCGTTTCCATGTGGCTGTTGCTGAAAGTATGGGCTCTCCTGTTGCTCCGGCTGAATTGACCTGGCTTTTGATCATGAATGCCCTCCGTGGTTTACCTAAGGCTCTTTCAGATATGGACAAAGGCCTCTGGCAAACGAACATAGGAGATTGTGTCGCCGGGAAAACAATAGGGATATGGAGCTATGGAAAAATAGGGAAGCGAATAGCGCAATATGCAAAGGCTTTTGGTGCACAAGTAATTGTTTGGGGAAGCGAAAATTCCCGAGAGGAAGCTGTAAGAGACGGCTTTTTAGCTGCTGTCAGTAAATCCGATTTTTTTCATTTTTCTGATGTTGTTACTTTACACCTTAGGTTAGTGCCTGAGACGCGAGGTGTCGTAAAGCTCGAAGATCTCCGGTCTATGAAGCCGACTGCGCTTTTTGTCAATACCTCTCGTGCTGAGTTGGTTGAAGAGGGGGCACTATTGACCGCGCTCGAGACCGGTGTTCCGGGGATGGCTGCGGTAGATGTCTATGAGTCCGAACCAATCTTTGACCCGAACTATCCATTATTGCAGTTGCCAAATGTACTTTGTACGCCACATATTGGCTATGTGGAGAAAAATGGTTACGAACAATTATTTAGACTTGCTTTTGAGAATATTGTAGCCTTTTCCGGGGGCGATCCACAGCATATCGCTAACCCCGAAGTTTTGACCCGCTAATTAAATGAATCGGCTATACATAGATGAATAATTTTACGCATTTAGAACAACCAACAGGTCGCGTTATTGTGGTCGGCGGTAAGGAATATCTTTTTTTTGGTGGAACTTCCTATCTAGGGCTGGCGACAGATAAAGCATATACTTCTATTTTCATAGAAGGTATACAGCGCTATGGTATCAACAACGGCACTTCACGAAATAATAATGTGCAACAGGCCATATTTGATCAAGCCGAAGAATATGCAGCAAAGCGTTTTGGTTTTGAAGCAAGCCTGTTGCTCTCCAGTGGATATCTGGCAACGCAATTTCTTGTAAGAACCTTGGCAACCGAAGGAGAAGTATTGTATGCTCCTGCTTGTCACCCTTCTTTATGGCTAGATAAGAAGCCCGTCGCAACTGGGCATTTTGTTGAGTGGGCCAATGCAACGATCGAGTATATCAATCATTCAGCCCAAACATCATTTATCATCGTTAGCAACAGCTTGGACAATATGCGGCCAGAATTGTACGATTTCACTGTTTTCAATCGTATTGATCCGGACAAAAAGATTATACTCCTCTTAGACGATTCTCACGGAATAGGAGTTTTGCGCAAGAATAGCATTTCATTGGATAAA
The DNA here is from genome assembly GCF_033097525.1 of Sphingobacterium sp. UGAL515B_05. Classification (NCBI taxonomy): domain Bacteria; kingdom Pseudomonadati; phylum Bacteroidota; class Sphingobacteriia; order Sphingobacteriales; family Sphingobacteriaceae; genus Sphingobacterium; species Sphingobacterium sp. UGAL515B_05. Next base: position 1,998,220 of record NZ_CP109907.1, read on the forward strand.
AGTATTTTTCAGCAAACTAATATCGAACTGATCGTCGTCGCATCCTTGGCAAAAGGCCTGGCAACAGATGCTGGATTGATTTTGGCCGATGGGGAACGGATCAAGTATCTCAAGCGATCAAACTTTTATACAGGGGCTTCTCCAAGTTCACCAGCGAGCTTATATGCATTTGTTCATGGAGAGCTGATCTATCTACAGCAATTCGAAAAGCTGCAGGATAATATTGATTCCTTCAAAGCCCATATGGAGTCTGGATTAAACGCTGTTGCTGATTTTCCGGTCTTTTCTTCAATGGATACGGGCCTTTATGCGAGGCTGATGAATGCTGGAATACTGGTTTCAAGTTTTCCTTATCCCCTCGCTACAGACCCTCTATTAAATCGGATTGTGGTAAACGCGCACCATACCAAAGCAGATTTGGACCAGCTGAGTCATGCAATTGGCATATATTGATTTTTATATGACAAGTAATAAGTCAACATCTTGTAAATTAGATAATTGTTTTTATTTTTGAGGTCTATTTAATGGTTGGTTGGACGCAATGTCTCGTTAATTGATTGTAAATGTTTGGCTTTTGGAAGCTTATTTATCAAAAAAGTATTTAAATAATTTCCATTACTCATTTTAAAACAATACTTTTGCATCCCCAAACATTAGTTGGCTTAAGGGTTGAAAAATAAATAATTACAGTAAAATAGATATGACTAAAGCAGAAATTATTGCAGAAATCTCTACCAAAACTGGCTTAGAGAAGGTAGATGTTCAAGAAACCGTAGAGGCGTTCTTTAAAGTTGTCAAAAACGCAATGATCGGAGGAGAAAATGTATATGTAAGAGGTTTTGGTAGCTTCGTAGTCAAAAAAAGAGCTGAGAAGACTGCAAGAAACATTTCAAAAAATACAGCAATCATTATCCCTGAACACTTTGTTCCTAGTTTCAAGCCAGCTAAAATTTTCGTAGAGAAAGTAAAGAATGGCAATAAATAATCTTTAAAGTAGATTAAAATGGCAAAAACCAAACAGATAATAGTAATAGGATCAGTAGTAGCCTTGGTTGCTGTGCTTTTAGCACAGCCTATTAAAGGTTTGGTGAACAAAGAAAAACAAACTGCTGCAGCATCTGAGTCGAAGCCTTCCAATGAAGTAAATTTGGAAAATATATCTTCGATGACAAAACAAGGTTTAGATGCTAGTTTAGTCAAAGAAATTTCCGATATTGAGGGCCAAGTTGCAAAAGCTTCTGGAGAGGATAAGATAAAGCTGTTGCAACAGTTGGCAAATAAGTGGGATGATGTCGCAAAACCAGCCCCTCAGGCTTTCATCTATGAGGAAATGGCAAAGGTTTCACCGAAGTTTGAATATTGGTTGAAAGCAGGTAATGCTTATCGTGCCGCTTATACAAATTTGCAAGATTCTACTTTAGCCCAAGCGTTAAATCAAAATGCTATTCATGCATATGAGGCTGCGTTAAAAGCGAATACAAGTAGTTTGGATGCAAAAACAGGATTGGGTGCCGCAATGGTGTCAGGAACGAACAACCCTATGGCAGGTATTGCCTTATTGCGAGAAGTCGTTGCTGCCGATCCTAAAAACTTAGAAGCAAACAAAACTTTGGGATTGTTTTCATTACAATCCCGTCAGTTTGACAAAGCTATCGAGCGTTTTAAGACCGTTATCGATCAAAAACCCGATGCTGAGTCATACTTTTACTTAGCCACAGGCTATGAAAATATTGGGATGAAAAAGGAAGCCGTTACAGCTTTTCAAAAAAGTAAGGAACTGGCAGCCGATCCTTCCCTATCACAATTCATCGATCGAAAGATCGCGGAATTGAGCAAGTAATTAATTTATTATTTTATAATCATTAAAAAATTTAGCTATGCCAAGCGGAAAAAAAAGAAAAAGACACAAGATGGCTACTCACAAACGTAAAAAACGTTTAAGAAAAAATAGACACAAGAAAAAATAGTCTTGTGATAAGCTTTTAAACATCTTGGCCCATTTTGCTGAGATAGCTTTACGAAACGATCTACATGTCTGTGAAGGGGATGTAGATTGTTTTTTTCGTAACAACGTTCTTTAAATGTTTAATCGGATACCCAAGATTGCGATAGGATATTGCATAGGTATCAAAAATGAGTAGCTTTTGGTAAAGGAATTAATTATCGATTCAACTCCTGATAAAGGGGTAACTATTGCTTTACTACAAGATAAGCAGCTTGTTGAACTTAACCGCGAGCCCGCAAATAATAACTTCGCCGTTGGGGATATCTATCTCGGACGTATTAAGCGAATTATGCCGGGGCTTAATGCAGCTTTCGTAGATGTAGGCTACGAAAAGGATGCTTTTCTACATTATTTAGATCTGGGTCCTCAAGTTCAATCTTTGCTAAAGCTTACGCGTATAGTGAAGAATGGCAGTTATCAAGAGAAACTGCTCAATAGTTTAAAACTTGAAAAGGATATCGATAAAGCTGGTAAGATCTCTGATGTCTTAAGCAAAAATATGCTCGTGCCAGTACAAATCGCCAAAGAACCCATTTCAACAAAAGGACCGCGTCTGAGCTCAGACCTTTCGATAGCGGGTCGTTTTGTCGTTTTGGTACCTTTCTCAAGTACTGTTTCCATTTCCAAGCGTATCAAAGGTAGTAATGAACGCAATCGCCTAAAAAAGATTGTCGAAGGAATTAAGCCAGCTAATTTTGGCGTTATCATTCGCACAGTTTCCGAGGGTAAGGGTGTTGAAGAACTACAACGTGACTTATTGGACCTGATCTCAAAATGGGAGCTATTTACCAAACGTCTTCGTAATGCTGAACCGCCTCAAAAGGTTCTTGGCGAAATGGATCGTGCATCCACTATTCTACGAGATATTTTGACAGACGAGTTTTCGCATATTTATGTTAATGATCCTTCGATCTTCGAAGAAACAAAATCATATATACACGATATATCTCCAGACTTGGAGAAAATTGTCAAACTTTATAAACATAAAGAGCCAATTTTTGATCATTTTGGAGTTGAAAAGCAAATCAAGGCAGCTTTTGGCAAAACTGTAACATTGCCGGGCGGTGCGTACCTCGTTATAGAGCATACCGAAGCCTTGCATGTCATTGATGTCAACAGTGGTAACCGTTCTGCTAATAAGGAGAATCAGGAAGACAATGCATTGCTGGTCAATATGGAAGCAGCAAAAGAAATTGCGCGTCAGCTGCGTTTGCGTGATATGGGCGGAATTGTAGTCATCGATTTTATCGATATGCATAAACCCAATCATCGAAAAGAGTTGTATACATTCTTAAAAGAATGTATGGTAGCGGATAGAGCGAGACATACAATTTTGCCTCCAAGTAAATTTGGATTGGTTCAAATTACACGTCAGCGCGTTAGACCTGAAATGAATATCGTCACAAACGAAAAATGTCCGGCTTGTGATGGTACAGGTGAAATCCGATCAAGTATTGTCCTCATGGATGATATTGAAAATAATTTGAGCTTTATTCTTCAAGAACAGAACGAAAACAAGGTGACCTTATGTGTTCACCCTTATATAGACGCCTACATTAAGTCTGGTTTGATTTCTAAAAGAATGAAATGGTTCATGAAGTACGGAAAATGGATTAAAGTAAATCCAATGACGTCATATTATCTAACTGAATTCCATTTCTTCAATGCGAAGGATGAAGAAATCAAGTTATAATAGAAAGAGATTAACGAAAAGGGTTAGTAGTGATACTAGCCCTTTTTTGTTTTTATATCATTGTATTGTTTATACCCAATGGATAATTATGCCGTCTTTTTCCATTTTGCGGAAGTAAGTCATTTGTCTTTTGGCATAGCGATGTATTTCTGTCTCCAATTTTGTGGTAAAAGCAGGATAATCGAGCTGTCCAAGGAGATGGAGTGACGCATATTTATACTCCAAACCATAGTATTGAAGTTGCTCGTGTGTAATACCTTCTGTCAAGAGCCCGCACACTTCTTCTAAGAAGCCTTCATTCAATCGTTGTTTTAATCTTTGGCTAATGTGTTCGCGTCTGATTTCCAACGGGGGATTTAATCCGATAACTATGCTATCTACTGCTTGTTGCTGGACGATGTGATCGGGGTGATTCTCTAAAAACGCTAATATTTCTATTGCTCGGATGATACGTTTTTTGGTCGAAAGATCGATTTGAAAGTTCACAGGTAGTGTATATTCCTGAAGACGCGCTAACAGCTCCGTCTCTGGATATGCAAGTAATGACTCCTTGAAGCCTTCGATTGATGGGATCAGCGCATAGGGATTTTGTTGGATTACACTTTGAATATATAAACCAGTACCACCACATAGGATGGTATGTTTTCCCTTTTCTAGAATGGATTGTTGGGCTTTACGGAAGTCAGCAATAAAATTTCCGAGATTGTAGCGTTTTCCCGGTTCATGTATGTCGATAAGATGATAGGGAATATCTTGGTATTCCGATAGATCTTTTCCCGTACCGATGTCCATCCTTCGATAGATTTGGCGGGAATCAGCACTGATGATTTCAGCATCAATGTGTTGGGCCAGCTGGACGGCCAGTTTCGTTTTTCCAGAAGCTGTAGGCCCTAAGATAACGATAACTTTCTCTTTTGGAACGGTTTGCTGTTCCAAAAGAGAAAGTGTATATTTTAATCTGTCTATCACAGAACAAATTTAGTCCATTTTTCTGTTCCTTCGTTATTTTTTACGACAGTATCGATAAAAGCCATGCCTCTTACGCCATCGTAAACTGTTGGAAAATCCTGTTGTTCAGCTGTAGGAGTTTTTCCTTCACGTTTGGCTGTAACTGTTGCCGCAAAATTACGGTAGATATTCGCAAATGATTCTAATAGCCCTTCAGGGTGACCCGCTGGTACACGGGTATTATGTGTTGCAAACGAACTCAACGTATAAGGCGCTGCATAAGCATTGCCTGTGCGATAAAGCTGACGAGGTTGATCAAGCATTTTGATAATTAAATTGTTCGGGTCCTCATTCGCCCATTCCAATCCACCTTTTTCACCATAGATACGGATACGAACAGCATTTTCTTCTCCGGCCGAAATTTGCGAAGCCATCAATACACCTTTAGCACCATTTTCGAAACGTAAAAGCACCGACCCATCGTCATCCAATAGACGGCCTTCAACAAATGTTGTTAGGTCTGCACATAGTTCTTGGATTTTTAAGCCCGACACATATTCCGCTAAATGCGCAGCATGGGTACCGATATCACCCATAACCAACGATTTACCAGAGCGTTTCGGATCTGCACGCCAAGCGGCTCCAGCATTACCCTCGCGTTCCGTTAAACGACTTAACCAACCTTGTGGATACTCAACAACAATCTTTCTGATCTTACCGAAGTGACCTTCTTTGACCATTGCTTTGGCTTGTTTAACCATTGGATAGCCTGAATACGTATGGGTAAGGCACAGCGTACGACCAGTACGTTCTACCGTTTCTTGTAATTCTTTTGCTTCTTCAACAGATACTGTCATTGGTTTTTCAACGACAACATCAAAACCTTTTTCTAGCGCTAATTTAGCGGGAGCAAAATGTAAAAAATTGGGTGTTACGATCGTTACAAAATCCATGCGTTCGCCTTCGGGAAGCAAAGATTCTTTTTCGATCATCTCTTCATAGTTTAGATAGACACGCTCAGGAGCTACAAATAAGTCCTCTCCAGATTGTTTTGAAATCTGTGGATCAATACTAAATGCACCACAAACCAGTTCAATCTTGCCATCCATAAAAGCAGCAATACGGTGTACAGCGCCAATAAAGGCATCGTTTCCGCCTCCGACCATACCCATGCGAAGTTTTCTCTTCATAACATTATTATTTTTGATTATTTATTTTTCAAACTTTTACAGTGTACAATATACACAATTTAGCTTATTTTATGTATAAAATCATCTTGGTGCTACCCATATTTTCTTTGGGAAAGCCATGGGGGAGCTGCTCCCTAAGCACCTTTAATTCATCTGTATTTCGATACGTATACCGCTTTGTTCCTGTGATCCAAAAGTTAATCGGTGCCGTAATTTCTTTAGCAACAAACCCAATTTTTTCGAGCGAAGAGTGTTGGCTCCAATCACGATCGGTGAAAGTCATAATGTCTCCTGGCGAGAAATCGCTACAAAAGGCTTTAATTAATTTGCTTAGGCCTCCTATAACATTAATACCTGTTTTATTACAAAAGCGTAATAATTCAAATGAGCGATAGTCTTCATCTTTATCCAGCATTCGGCGTCCTCCAGAGAATACCGCGACGGCAACAAGCTCTCCCTGTTCATAAAGGCCATAACGATACTTGCCGGGAAGAGCGGTTTGTAAATGATGTTCCACGAGGAACTGTAAACTCGTTCTTTTGTCGATCCGGGCAACTACAGTATTACGTGCGTAGATGCGTTTGTCATTTTTTGTTCTAGAAACAATGCGCCTGACGATCAAATCAAACTTTGTTATTAATTGGTCCTCATCGATATGAATGCAGGGGTCGGAAGTATCACGTCTAACGGATTTGTTATGAGGGTATAGTAAAATGTTAATTGCTAATTCCGGAGAGGATATTTGTATAAATCCATCATCCTGGCAAAGCCCTAATGGGGCTTCAAGGGCTTGCTCGAGCCTAAGCTTGAACTGTGTTGACAAATTTATAAACGAAGGATCCATAAAACAAAAGTAACTTTTATGGAAGTTTTGACGAAATATTCACTTTTAATAATTATCCGTACCTTTGTACACGAAAATATAATGGTGCTATAGCATCTCCTTGTTATAAAAGCTAAGATCAGGGGTATAAATTAGTCTGATATGATCTAAAATTTAATTGTGCTAAAAATACAAGCGGGACTAAATAACCGTTAAAAACAAACAATGTGTAATGAACTCACATAACAATGAGTATCGGCACTTATAAATAATTATTTACATATGAAACTTCCGATAGTGGCGTATGGCGATCCTGTATTAAGAAAGGTCGCTGAAGAAATAGATGAAGACTATCCAGATTTAAAAAAATTGATTGATGATATGTTCGACACCATGTATGCAGCTCATGGTGTTGGGTTGGCGGCTCCGCAGGTAGGCTTGCCGATACGTATGTTCGTTATCGATGCAACTCCTTTTGCGGAAGATGATGAAGAAAACAAAGAAATGCTCCAATCGTTCAAAAAAGTTTTTATTAACCCGATCATGGTTGAAGAATCTGGTGAGAAGTGGGCTTTCGGAGAAGGCTGCCTGAGTATTCCAGATATTAATGAGGATGTATTGCGTCACCGAAATATTCGTATCAATTACCTGGACGAGAACTTTGAAGAACACGAAGTGGATCTAACAGGTTTGGCGGCTCGTGTGGTACAGCACGAATATGATCATATTGAAGGAAAGCTCTTTACCGATAAATTGAGTGCGTTGAAAAAGACGATGTTGAAAGGTCGTTTGGATGCCATCTCGAAAGGAAATATTCGCGTAAGTTATAAAATGAAATTTCCTCAACAAAAGAAAAAGCGTTAGTCCACACTAACGCTTTTTCTTTTTTAATGGTTTTCAGCATATTAATAATTCCAGTAAGGTTCAAACATCGTCGTTTTTTTAATCATTTTCAACTGCTTCTTCCAGGATATTGAAAACAAATCGAGTCTCATGCATTTTGACCGGTTTCAAAGGAACGTACGCTTCCCAAGGGACGTGCTTTCACTCAATCTAAACGAGGTAAATATAAACGATATTTAACGGCAGTCATCCGTATCAAAAATACAACAGCTGCTCCGATAAAAGCCGCCCAGGAAATATCGAGATCAAGATGTACCAGCAAGATATACATTAGGCCACCACCTAAACAGGCCGTAGCATATACTTCTTTTTTAAAGATGAGCGGTGTTTCATTAAGTAGGACATCGCGTGTCATCCCCCCACATACTGCGGTGAACATTCCAAAGATAATGGCAGCATAGGTGTTGCTTTCGTAGTTGAGTGATTTTTGTACCCCAAGGATAGTAAAAAAGCTAATTCCGATGGCATCAAAAAGGGTCAATGTACGATAATAGCCATACAATTGTTTATTGAAGATAATGGCAATTAAAATCCCGAGGAAAATAGCGATGAGGTAATTGCTGTCATTGACCCATACCGGGCGCAGATTCAAAAATACATCCCGCATCGATCCGCCGCCAATGGCTGTCACAAAGCCTAAAAAGGCTGCCCCAAAAATATCAATATCTTTACGTTTTGCCGATAGGGTTCCTGATATTGCAAAAAATAAGGTGCCAAGCAAATCGCTTAGATAAAAATAGTTGGCATCAGTAATCATGGTGATTTTATTTAAATACGTATATTATATCTTTTATGCTGATGAAAATGCACTACTGCCAACATCAATCATGAAAATTTTTCCCTTTCAATGACAAATTTAGGAGAAATCTTGATAGTTTAGATTCACCGAAAGGCGAATAGCTTTCAAACCCGCGATTCCCTGTACATCCTCCAATTTTAAATGTTCGATGGCATGCTCAATGATGCCCATGTCGTATATTGCCTTTATACTCAACATGAGGTCCTCCAGGATTTCATCCGATAAATAGACAATAGCAATTTTATTGACCTGGGTAAGTCGTTCTTTGGTTCGCTTTATCCGAATTTTGTCTATCCTTTTTTTGATTATTTCATAACGGATATTGAGTGATCCCTCTACATCAAACCTCCGTTCATCTTCCCGGAAGCTGATATCAATGCTATGTGGATTGATAAAAATCAATTGTGTTGTTTCTAAAGCCAGAGGCAGAATATCCTTCGCATGGTAAGCTTTCAGCGCAATTCTTGCCATAGAAATAATTTGCTGACGCCTAAATACATTGATAAATTCGTAGCTAAATGGCTGTTGTGGCGTAATGGATTCGCCGATATAAATGTCATATTCAATACCGTCTGTCCTGAATTTCTGAAAATACGATGGGTAATTCCCCTGGATAAAGCTATTGAAATGGTCTAGTTCCTTACCGATCAATTGATTGATCTGGCGTAAAGAAGTTTCAAATTCATTCCTATAAAATTCACCGGTTTCTCGATTGGTGAAAAAATGCTTCGCGTAATGTTCAATCACCTCTATTTTTGACGGAAATTGCTTTCTGGCTTCTTCTAAAAATGGCTGTACATCTTTTCTAAAAAACTCAATAATCTTGACCATAGACTCATCAAACGAAATACGGTCAAGAGATTCTGTAATTTGATCAACACGTGCTGAAAAAGTCATGATCAACTTGTGTTTTCCATCTAAAGAGAGTTCATCAATAAGCATTGCGAGCTGTTTGACCTTGAAGCTAAAGTCTTTCAGAATGGAGGCGTTTCTTATGATAGTGGAGTCTTTGACATCGACAGCACCATAGAGCGGATAGACTTCTTCAAATACAACCGCTTTGATATGTGCATCCGGGCTGTCGTTTTCCAGTTCCTGGATATACTGGGCCGCTATATGGTTAAATTTCCACTGAACCGAAGGCTGTATGGTCGTAAATCGGTTGATGATGATATCGTCGATACGTTTTTTAAATTCTAGCGTAATATCCTGAGATAATTGTGATAAAAGCGGGACCAAAGAACTTAAGGCTTGCATTGTCTCATTGTCGAGCTGATCTTGTTCACGGCTGTATATTTCCAATATGCCTGAGAGGGAATGATTATGGATAAGTGGAATACACAGATAGGTCGTTACGCCCGAGTGGCCAATCCGCTCGTCAAAAATGGATGTGGTATTTCGGAGGCCATTCGTTTCATTATTGGTATAAAAGATCACATGCGGATGTTTTAGGTAGCCCGCAAGTTCAGGATTGATCTTGAAGGGTTTATTTGCGGAATACGCTTCGGCAATCAAGATGCTCTTATTGTTGATTGAATAATCGAAAAATGGTACCCCATTTAATTGGAATAACGGAAATAAACTAAACACGGTATCAGCCCCTTTTAATAGCGGTGTAATGATTTTCTCTAAATCAGCTAAAAAGAGATGATAATTGTATGTCGGCAAGTCCAAAAGAATGGACTGAATACGGCGTAAAATATGTTCCGTACTGGTCTTTCTGAAGGTTACAATACTAAAGCCCGATAATTCAAAATCTTCCAGTTTAACAGTATTGATAACGGTGTTCCAATCAAAAAGCGAATCACTCGGATTTTCCGATAATCGTCCTATATCAAGGGCAGGCAATGTTTTTTTTGCCTTGATCTCCACAAATTTGAAATCGATGTCCAAATCGTAATAATCGACGATCTCCCCCTTATCATTGAGTTGATGGTAAACAATACTGCTGTTCTCATTGGAAGAAAAGCCATAGAGCCGCTCGAAGATGAGAGTATAAAAGAGCTTTTCTTGATTAGTAAGAAGGCTGCCGGTAGGCATCTTCCCTTGAATTTCTTGCTCCACAAGCTGATGACTAGCTAGGTCGAAAAAGGCTTCCGTGCCATAGAAGGCTTCTTCTGCTAGGGCTGTTGTGAGTGCCCAATATCTTTTTGGAGCAGTGTCAAGCAACGATACGGAGAGGCTATAAATCAATTGCAGAATATCTTTATAGGCATTGAGGTTATGCTTGCAGAGTTTACCGTTGAGATGCTCTATTTCTTTGATGCGTTCCAGCGCAAACAAAGGAATCATGTCATCCGATGAAGTGCCATTTTCAATAAAAGACTCCAGGTATTTGAAAAATGGTTCAAAGTCTAGCCTGCCATCATACGTATTGGCCGTTTTCGCCGTTGTGAGTTGTACTTTCTTTATCTCCATAGATCGAAAATTTTAAAAGCGGAAACCTGTGCTGAAATAGGGATACCAGCCTTCATTGGATTTCGTCATGACAAAATGCAAAGGAAGCGCATTGGCGACGATGTAATAAATGCCACCACCCACACCTTGATGAAACTTATCGCTGTTATAGCCCTTTGCCCACACTTTTCCAAGATCATACATACCCATTAGTCCGAATTCACCCGGAAGAACATAGCTTTTGACATCAATTACTTTGATACGAGCCTCTAGGTTATTGTAAAGCATCTGTTGCCCTGCAAATCGGTACTGGCGAAATCCTCTGAGATTTTCATGGCCGCCTAGAAATAGATATTGATAAAATGTAGGGTTCCCGACAACGGTGCCCCCTCCTGTTCTATTGGCAAATATAATACCTTCATTAAATGCACTAAAATAGCCCGTCATAGCAGCACTTAACTGCGCTGAGTTTTTTGAATACTGATTGAGTCCAAAATAAGAATTCAAAGCGGCTTCAATATATAGCCCTTTACTTGGGTTAATCTTTCGATTACGGGAATCTTGCGTTAAAAAGGCATTGATACCTGCAAAAGCTTTGTCTTTGGTAATCGATAAACTATCGTAAGAATGTAAAGCTTGGGGATTTAAAATAAATCGATCTTCATTTTCAATCGGATCTAAGTGGTAAAATTGGATATGCGGACCTACGGCAAAGTTTAATGTAGCTGAAGGTTTCCACCGTAACTGTGGATTGATATTGAAAATATTGAATCTACTTCTGTAATATTTTGCACCATACTGTTCCTTTAAGAAGAGCGAGTTATTACCTACGCCGAAGAAATTCTGGGTGTTGTCAGGAGCCTTTGCTAGTGCATCGACAACAAGATCCGCATCTCCGACAACAGCTATCCATTCGCCTCTATAGCGGATTTTATAAGCTCCGGTTCGGAAGGCTGTTGCTACAGTAAGTTGTTGCTTATACGTAAAAGGGCTTTTTCTAAATCCACGCTGATGTGTGTAAGCAGCCCCTAGCCCCAGCGAAAAACCGTCATCAGCATTATAGCCCGCAGTCACCAAGGGTAGCCAGGTGTTGTACAGGTTTACAGGAACAAATTGCGTGTTGGTACTATCTTGTGCATAATGAAGCTTTATTTTGTTCTTTTCACCCAGTAAAGTGGAATTTTTGGTGTTTTCGTAAAGCTGTATTTTCGATTTGCTTTGGTTGATCACATAAGTCTTTGGCGTGTTATCGCCAATAATTCGGAGTTTTATAGGAGAATTTGTGTTATCGATGACAACAGAGTCTTTACCTTCAGCCAAATAGAGGCGAATTTCTTTTGTCAGGGAATCTTTATAGGTTTTGTCCATCAATGCTTTGGTGACTTTACCATCTTTATTGATCTTCGAAACTTTGACTTTTAAGTTTTTATTTGCTGTGCTGTATATTTCTACTTTTTCGTTTTTGTCGCTAAGATGAATATCGACAATGTTATTAATGAAATTGTAATACTCTTCCATCGCCATGGGAAGTGCATCACGACGGCTTTGAAGTGTTTTAAAAATTTGCTCTCCACGAATAGTAATGGACGATTGCGGTAGGCTATGTACCGACTCCCATAATACCGAATCTGTGAGACGTGCTACAAATTGCTTGACCTCTTTGGTCCATTCCTTGTGAGGAAGCTGGTTGCTCGGATGAGCATTTAAAAAGCGTGATTTAAATAAAGAATAGCGAATATCGGGAATACCGGTCGTGAAACCTTGCATGACTGGGTTGACAAATTGCTGATAGATATCTTTCATTAGAAAACCTTGTGTGACACGCAGTGCCTGATCCCGATCGCGGGGAATAGGAATATAGTCTTTATCGTGATCTGCGCTATCCTGATTTTCATTGTACCAACGCCATTGATCCTCGTGTCGATCCCAGTCGCTTACCAGTACATCCAGCATTCTTGCGCGGAGATATGCCTTAGCCTTAAAGTTATCGTCGTTATCTTCCTGTAGTTTTCGTACAGCTTTTGGGCTGTTGTCTGAATCACCAAGAGGTTCGCGTTCTTCTAGTAAAGCCACCGTATGCTCAAAAAGCGGCGCATATTCACCCAATATGCTGTCTTGTGCAACAACGCCGATGATTGGATGGGCATGTGGGACGTTCACGGCATTTGCCAAAGCCGGGATCATAAGCGCGGAATAGGGATGCTGCGCGCTAGTGGCATCGTCCAAGACATCCTGTACAAAGGTGCCATGTAGCTCTTCTGGTATAAGGGATTCAGTCCTTTTATTGACTGATCGTAGGGCCCATTCCCGACCGCTTGAATCTGTAAGTCGTAGAGAAACCGATTGCATCCCGCCCCCTTGTTTGACAGGACGCAGTCCCCCGTATAAGGTTGAAAGTTGGAGCAAAGGTAAGGTGGTTTCTGCAGCCCATTCTTTGCGGTAGTTTTCGCCAAGGAAGAACTTTTTGAATTTACTGGCTTTACCATATTTTGCATTTGCAACGATACTTACACTGTCCTTGATGACGGTTTTAGCAAAGGACTTACCCTGGTGTGCAGGTGACTGTGTATGTTTTTGTTGTGAATAAACATGACTAGCAAGAAAAATAAGAAAGAATGGTACAACCTTTTGCATGCCTATTTTTGTTCAAATTTATAAATGATCCCTTTATCCTGATTACCGGCTTCGCTGCTGACGTAAAGATTGAATTTTGAATCAAAGTTAATGCCTTCAGGTTGAGGGAAGATCTTCGGATCTAATGGAGAGAGCGATTTTACACGAAAATTCTCATCGGTGACCACAAGGGTTTTGTCGACAGAAGATAAGATATACCATTCCTTACTGTCTGCTTTTTTAGCTAACGCGGAGGGTTTGAACGTTTTCTTAATTTTAGCATCAAATGCCTGAAGTTGATCAAGCTGGATGGCAAATTCTCCTTTCGGCTGGAATTGACCATGCTCGTCAATTGAAAAGACATAGCCAGAGGTTTGCGGTTGTTTTCTATCGACCTTGCATTCTTTGCATAATACGTATGCCTGGTTACTTTCGCGGTCAACAAAAAGTCCCTCGTACTCTCCTTTTGGGAGTAAATTTTTCTGTTCAACAACATTTTTTATATCGTCCTTTTCGGCAATCGGAAAGGAATAGATGCTGCCATTGCTCTTTAAGATAAAGAAATGTGTATTGCTTATCGAAATATCCTCATAGTCGCCATCTTTTCCGAAAGGGTTGAACGTGACTTTTTGTGTCGGTTGGTTAAACTTATAAAGAAAGCCCTGCTCGTCTTGGATGGCATAAATATCGTCATCCTGTCCCGCGAGGAAGGCTATTCCGGATATTTCTAACAATTCGTCTGGCAAACTCATTTTTATGCCCGAAGATAATGTATAGGGTATTTGTTGCGGTTTTTCAGCTTGAACATGAGCGAGCTTGTTGTTATTTTCCTTGGCTGTATTATTCGGGTTGCAGGCGAGAAAAATAGCGGAGGCTAAGCCTAATGCTATCGTTGTCAATATCGTCGGGTTTTTCATCATTATATGATTAAATTTAAATTGATGAAGTCATCAGATTTCTGAATGAGCTTACGTGCAATGATTATTTTGTTGGGCTTTCAGGCTGGTCATGCTTTTATGGGATGCCCTGCTGAATAGTCCTATTTTTTCATTTTACCTTTCAAATAATTAAAGATTTGTTGCTGAGAAACATTCTTCTGTTGTGTTTCTATTGCCTGATTTTGCCCATGTTCATCCAGGAAAGTTGCTTCGGTGTCGTCCGCAAACTGAATATCGAACAGCTCCTGTATTTGATATGCTAATGTCAGATCCAACAGCGGAAAGCAAGTTTCTATACGTCGGTAGATATTGCGGTTCATCCAGTCTGAAGAGCCTAGATACACGTTGCTTTGGGCTTGATATTGAAAAATAAATATTCTGCCATGTTCTAAATATCGTCCTACAATCCGTTTCACGACAATGTTGTCGCTCAATCCAGGTACTTGTGGTTTTAGTCTACAGATTCCTCTAACCAATAACTGCAGTTTTACCCCTGCCCGGCTTGCTTCATACAATTTATTGATTAACGATTCTTCTTCCAGATTGTTTAATTTAATTTTTATTGTAGCTGTGTCTCCGGCCTTAGCAGCTTGGATGGCCTGGTCGATCAGGGATAAAAATGTATGTTTGAGGTTGAACTGTGCAATCAGTAGATGACTAAAACGCAGCTCATTTGGACTATGGGGTTTTCTCCGGGCTGGTAAAAACTCGAATAGCATAGATAATTCGTTGGTTAATAGCTTATTTGAGGTGATGAGGAAGTAGTCTGTGTAGACCTTCGCCGTTTTTTCATTTAGATTTCCTGTACCTAGCAATGCACTTTCACGACCTTGTTTGCGTTTGACCAGCGCTATTTTGGCGTGTACTTTTAAATTGGGGATACTATAGGTAATTTTTACCCCCTGTTCTTTCATCAATCGAGCCCAATGTATATTATTTGCTTCATCAAAGCGCGCTTTCAATTCGACAAATACATTGACTTTTTTTCCATTTTTTGCTGCGGTAGCGAGTGCTTGTGCAATATGTGAATCACCGGCGATACGGTATAAGGTTGTGTAAATCTCGTCTACGGTTGGATCTATCGCCGCCTCGTTAAAAAAACGCAGTATGGGGTCGAACGATTCATAGGGAGTACAGATTAACAGATCCTCTCGGTCTATTTGGTCAAAGATAGATTCCTTAAAATTCTGATTCGTATTAATTTGCAGCTGTTTTGGATAAGAATGTTCCGCTATTTTAATCGGAAATGAAAATAGATCCTTGAGATTGTGGTAGTTTCCGCCTTCGACAATGCTACTTTTCCGCAGATCAAATAGTGTTGCCAGTGTTTCTATCAACTGTTTTGGCAGATTTGGCTGGAATAGAAAGCGTGTCGCATAGCCAAGGTCACGTTTATTGACTTCCGTCTCGATTTTTTGGGCAATATCACCCTCAAATTCATCTTGGAGATTTAATTCCGCATCCCTTGTGATTTTAAAGGAATAGAAATTTAATGATGTATTTCTTATGGCTTCAGGAAAAAATGCTTTGATAATATCATCTATGAGCAAGACATATTTATTCCCATTGGTCTCACAGGTGAAAAAGCGACCAATATGATTTGAAGGAACATTTAGAAAGTATACCGCTCCAGTATTGTCGTCTGTAACGGCGAAGTACAGCTGGTTGTTGACCGGAAAAAAAGAAGTATCCTCAATTGGGATAATTTGGAGGTAGGAGGCAATTGTACTAAAGAAGTATTGAGCTGCCAAATCTTCTATTTCCGTTGGAATAGCTTGATTGTAAATAAAGAGTATATCTTCTTTTGCTAATTCTTGGATAATATCAGCTAGTATTAGGCCAAATTTTCCCTGTTGTTTGTTGATGGTTTTTGATGCTTTTTTATACGTCCCAATATCTATGTTCGGAATGAGCTCTCCAGGAGTTTGCTTCATTATTTTTTTCCAAGCCATCAGTACAGGCATTCTAACCCGATAAAATTCATCCAGATTGGATGAGAAAATAGCGAGAAACTGTAGTTTTTCCAATAAAGGGACCTCCTGGCGACCAGCTTGGTCAAGTACCCTATCATTGAACGACAGCCAGCTGATGTCTCTGTTGATATAAAGATCTTTCTTCTTCATCCGTATAAATTTATGGTTATGGCAACATGCTTACAACAACATCAATTAAATGATGCAGTCTATTGGTCGCTAATGATTGATTTAAAGGCCGCATCTTTTTAAACAAAAGAAAGTATGGACATCATGACACCGGTATATTTCGCGTGTTTATAGGATCGCATTTAAAATATCATATTAAAATATGGTTGCGAAGACAAAAGAAACAACGGATATAACAAGGCCAAACATAAAAATTCCATATGCGTATCGTAGAAGTTTGTATTTTCGGCCTAATACCACACCTTGCGAATAAACATCCTTAGTGAGCATACCATATAGAAATTCCGAATCGACCATTACCTTCTGCATGCCCTCGTTGTAGTCGTCGAGTTTCATCTTGTAAAAGTTCCCAAAAAAGAGCAGATTGACGGATTTTTGTTTGATTTCCTCCTTTGAGAATTTGCCAGAGGGAATTTTGGGTATTGTTGATAGTATTGCCATGACCATGGTTGCTACCACGGCCGTTGTTAAGATAATTGTTGGGATAATAAGGTGCTCGTTGGCATCTAATTTCCGAAATAAGACAGCAATCACGACGGAAAGGATAATGGAATTGACCGTTAATAAGATGTTGGCCTTATTGTCTGCCATGTCGCTTAATCGCTGATTGTTTGAGGACGTAATCCGGAACATCGTTTCTATCCCACGTTCTGGCTTACCGCCTTTCTCCTTTTCTTTCTTGCCTTCTTTTTTACTTTCTTTATTTTTTGAGATGGATTTCTCCTGTTTTTTCTCCAGTTCTTCTAGATTCATCTCCTTTTTGGCATTAAGCTTTTGTTGCGCATATTCAGTATGGTAATGATGGCTCTTTAATAGTTTGATTGTGCCCGCCCGCCATACGTCTTTATCGATCTCCTTCCCGAGTACTGCTTCGGCTTCGGCTTTCATGAGTTTGTTTCTGTTAACGAAATCCTCATTCCCAAAATGAAATAGGTCCGCGTCACAGAGAATTTGTTCCAGCAGGTTTTTTGGATCCTGAGGCATTCTCGTTGCTAAAATGCAGCCTTTGATTTTTTCTTGTATGGCTTCCGGTATTCCTTTGTCCTGGAGAAAATTGAGCGCAATTTCAACACTGATCTTCTCATGACCGATGGCATTATCAGATTTAACGTAGCCAAGGTCATGAAAGTAGGCAGCACTAATAACGATAAAGTGATCCTCCTCTCCTAGTTTATAGTGCGATGATATCTCCTCCGCAGCACGGACAACAGAACGTGTGTGTATTGTATTGTGAAAACAATGGCAAACTGAAATATTTTCTGTAATATAAGTTTCAGCATATTCTTCTACCTGTTTTAAAAGCTGAGCATAATCTATCATGGACCAATATGGTTTTATGTGCAGTAAAAGTATTTAATATCTTTAATTTCTTAAAAATAAGGTCTTCTTTTTTGTTATTTATTAACCTAGATCAAATTTACTCAAAAAAGAATTATTCCAATAGTTGTAAAATTACCTGTTATATAAGTAGATAGTTGATTGTTAAAACAGATCGTTAATCGGATAAGATTTTTCAATATAAGCCATGACGCTCAGGCCGACTGGGTTTGGATCGTTTTATGATGAGAGAGACCTCATGGTTCCTCCCTAAGGGAGGAAGAATTCTGGATTGCTTATCATTTAGTTTAGTTTTTACCTAGAGTTAGTTTAGCCTTAAGTTAGGGTTCGTTTAGCTATTACCTAAGCTATACCTAAACAAACCCTAAGTAAACCCTAACTAAACCCTAAGTAAAGTGGTAAGAAAGTATAGCTAAAAAATGGGTAAATCAGGAGCTCTGTATGCTACCATCCTTTTATAAGCTGTGCTGCGGTATCCTTGGGTGCCATCTTTCCGGCGGCACAATTTTCCCGTCTTTCCGGTACGGATTCTATCCGAGGGGCCGCGCAGGCTTTTGGCAGAAGATCCCGACCGGATTATGCAGCCTGATATTTCTGTTGTCTTGTTGTTGTTCTTTGACCTTTTGGCTGCCATCTTCCCACCCTATCCCCGTCCGTCTGTTGTGCCCGGCTCCCTGTCGCGGGTATTGGCTGTGCTGGTATTCCCGGCCGTCACTTAGTACTCTTTTGCGCAAGCCCCCTCTTTTCGGTGTCCTGCGCGGTTGCGGTTCCTGATCACATCCTATCTCTATTATACCTATCCTATCCGGGGTATTAAACGCTGCATAGCTCTGTTGTTCTCTGTCGGCTACGTTTGCGGTTCCCAGTCTCCCTTTTCAATGCTGCGTCGGTGGGGGCAGTAGATCCGGCAGGAGCATTTCAGGATGTTTTTGCGGCCAGATGCCGCTATGTGGCCCAATCTGGCGGCCGGATCAGCCATTCCAGCCCTCCGATCACCTGTTTTACAAAAAGAATCTCGCACCGTTACAGGCAGTTAAGGACAAAATGAAATAAATAAGAACAAAAGGCTTGGAAGTTTGTTCCTAAACTCCCTATCTTTGCACCACTCCGCAAGGGAGGGACGGTTACCTCGAAAGAGGGAATCATGAAAAAAGAAGGGTTTAAGAGAAGTCTGGCAGGATCTAAAATCCCGCTCAGTTTATTTTAAACGCGGAAATCGAAAAAAGAGGAAAGAAAAAAAACTTAAAAAGTTTTTGGAAGTTCAGAAAAGATTTCTACCTTTGCAGTCCCAACGGAAACGAAGGGAAAAACAAAACGATAAAGAGTGGCGCAATGCCCATCGGAATAAAGCGGATACGGAAGTTGAAGCGACAGAGTTCTTTAAGAAAACACAATCATGTAAGCGTGACGAGTAGACAAACGAAAGTCATGAACAAATTCAAGTAATTCGTTCAATTCGATCCAAGATCAGAGATATAAAAAAAGAATTCTGATTATTATAAATAGTTGGAATCAAAAACTTCATTTTACAATGGAGAGTTTGATCCTGGCTCAGGATGAACGCTAGCGGCAGGCCTAATACATGCAAGTCGGACGGGATCCATCGGAGAGCTTGCTCGAAGATGGTGAGAGTGGCGCACGGGTGCGTAACGCGTGAGCAACCTACCTCTATCAGGGGGATAGCCTCTCGAAAGAGAGATTAACACCGCATAACATCAACAGTTCGCATGTTCAGTTGATTAAATATTTATAGGATAGAGATGGGCTCGCGTGACATTAGCTAGTTGGTAGGGTAACGGCTTACCAAGGCGACGATGTCTAGGGGCTCTGAGAGGAGAATCCCCCACACTGGTACTGAGACACGGACCAGACTCCTACGGGAGGCAGCAGTAAGGAATATTGGTCAATGGGCGGAAGCCTGAACCAGCCATGCCGCGTGCAGGATGACTGCCCTATGGGTTGTAAACTGCTTTTGTCCAGGAATAAACCTAGATACGTGTATCTAGCTGAATGTACTGGAAGAATAAGGATCGGCTAACTCCGTGCCAGCAGCCGCGGTAATACGGAGGATCCGAGCGTTATCCGGATTTATTGGGTTTAAAGGGTGCGTAGGCGGCCTATTAAGTCAGGGGTGAAATACGGTGGCTCAACCATCGCAGTGCCTTTGATACTGATGGGCTTGAATCCATTTGAAGTGGGCGGAATAAGACAAGTAGCGGTGAAATGCATAGATATGTCTTAGAACTCCGATTGCGAAGGCAGCTCACTAAGCTGGTATTGACGCTGATGCACGAAAGCGTGGGGATCGAACAGGATTAGATACCCTGGTAGTCCACGCCCTAAACGATGATAACTCGATGTTGGCGATAGACAGCCAGCGTCCAAGCGAAAGCGTTAAGTTATCCACCTGGGGAGTACGCCCGCAAGGGTGAAACTCAAAGGAATTGACGGGGGCCCGCACAAGCGGAGGAGCATGTGGTTTAATTCGATGATACGCGAGGAACCTTACCCGGGCTTGAAAGTTAGTGAAGAGTGCAGAGACGCACTCGTCCTTCGGGACACGAAACTAGGTGCTGCATGGCTGTCGTCAGCTCGTGCCGTGAGGTGTTGGGTTAAGTCCCGCAACGAGCGCAACCCCTATGTTTAGTTGCCAGCATGTAGTGGTGGGGACTCTAAACAGACTGCCTGTGCAAACAGAGAGGAAGGTGGGGACGACGTCAAGTCATCATGGCCCTTACGTCCGGGGCTACACACGTGCTACAATGGATGGTACAGCGGGCAGCTACATAGCAATATGATGCTAATCTCTAAAAGCCATTCACAGTTCGGATTGGGGTCTGCAACTCGACCCCATGAAGTTGGATTCGCTAGTAATCGCGTATCAGCAATGACGCGGTGAATACGTTCCCGGGCCTTGTACACACCGCCCGTCAAGCCATGAAAGTTGGGGGTACCTAAAGCATGTTACCGCAAGGAGCGTGTTAGGGTAAAACCGATAATTGGGGCTAAGTCGTAACAAGGTAGCCGTACCGGAAGGTGCGGCTGGAATACCTCCTTTCTAGAGTATCGAAGATCGGTGCTCGTCACGTTACATATGATTGCAGAAGAAAAAACATCAGAAGAAAGTGCCCGCCCCTAAGGGAGCAGGACCGAGAGAAAGAGATGAACAAGATAAGCTAGTCCCGTAGCTCAGTTGGTTAGAGCACTACACTGATAATGTAGGGGTCAGCAGTTCAAATCTGCTCGGGACTACGAAAACGTTTGGGGAATTAGCTCAGCTGGCTAGAGCACCTGCCTTGCACGCAGGGGGTCAACGGTTCGAATCCGTTATTCTCCACATCTCCGGGGAAGTATATAGCGATATACTTCATCTATACCGGAAAAAGAGTTCTTTGACATATTGAAAGAGAAAAAAAATTACAAGAGAAGACAACAGTATAGAGACAATACGTGTATGTGTTCGATGTAGAGAGGAGACCCTCGGTGAATGCCGAACGAATCTTTACGTAGCATACGGGTATATATATCAAAAGCAGCCGCATAGTAGCAAAAGGCTATGCCGGTGAAGAAAGTAAATAAGGGCACACGGGGGATGCCTAGGCTCTCAGAGGCGAAGAAGGACGTGATAAGCTGCGATAAGCTTTGGGGATTGGCAAATGCGACTTGATCCAGAGATTTCCGAATGGGGCAACCTGACTATTTGAAGAATAGTCGTATAAAACGCGAACGCGCTGAACTGAAACATCTAAGTAGGCGTAGGAGAAGAAAATAACAATGATTTCCCAAGTAGTGGCGAGCGAACGGGAAAGAGCCCAAACCGGTCATGTTACGGCATGACCGGGGTTGTAGGACCACGACATTGTACAGCGCTATGAACTGGAAGCAGGTGGGAAACTGCGCGACAAGGGTGAGAGCCCCGTACAGGTAAAGAATGTTGACATAGTGGTATCCTGAGTACCGCGGGACCGGAGAAATCCTGTGGGAATCCACCAGCACCATCTGGTAAGGCTAAATACTCCTGAGAGACCGATAGTGAACCAGTACCGTGAGGGAAAGGTGAAAAGAACCCCGAACAGGGGAGTGAAAAGAACCTGAAACCGTGTGCTTACAAGCGGTTGGAGCAGGCAGGTCCTGTGACAGCGTGCCTTTTGCATAATGAGCCTACGAGTTACTCTTGTCTGGCAAGGTTAAGTCCTTCAGGGACGCAGCCGAAGCGAAAGCGAGTCTTAATAGGGCGCATAGTCAGATGAGGTAGACGCGAAACCTTGTGATCTACCCTTGGGCAGGTTGAAGTTGCAGTAACATGTAATGGAGGACCGAACCGATAAACGTTGAAAAGTTTCCGGATGACCTGAGGGTAGGGGTGAAAGGCCAATCAAACTGGGAAATAGCTCGTACTCCCCGAAATGTTTTTAGGAACAGCGTCGGCGTAGAGTTTGATAGAGGTAGAGCTACCGATTGGGTGCGGGGGAGTCAAATCCTACCAAATCCAGACGAACTCCGAATGCTATCAAATATAGCCGGCAGTGAGGCTTTGGGTGCTAAGGTCCAAGGCCGAGAGGGAAAGAACCCAGACCATCAGCTAAGGTCCCCAAATTCGTTCTAAGTTGAACTAACGAGGTCCGGTTGCCCAGACAGCTAGGATGTTGGCTTGGAAGCAGCCATTCATTTAAAGAGTGCGTAACAGCTCACTAGTCGAGCGGCCGGGCGTGGATAATAAACGGGCATCAAGAACGGTACCGAAGCTATGGATTTGTACTGAAAGATGTACATCTGGTAGGGGAGCATTCCATCGCCGGAGAAGCAGTTTGGCAATGAACTGTGGAGGTTATGGAAAAGCAAATGTAGGCATAAGTAACGATAAGGCGGGTGAGAAACCCGCCCACCGAAAGACCAAGGTTTCCTGATCAACGTTAATCGGATCAGGGTCAGTCGGGACCTAAGGCGCACCCGAAGGGGGCAAGCCGATGGACAACTGGTTAATATTCCAGTACTCTTCATAACTGCGATGTGGTGACGGAGTAGTGACACTGCCGCGAACTGACGGAATAGTTCGTTGAAAGGCGTAGGTATAGGGACGGTAGGCAAATCCGCCGACCCTGCTGAAACCCAATAGTACAGCAAAGCTCCGGTGGCGCTGATAGAGCAGGTAAACAGACTTCCAAGAAAACCCGCTAAGCTTCAGGTTATGAAGACCCGTACCGCAAACCGACACAGGTGGTCGAGGAGAGAATCCTAAGGTGCTCGAGTGAGTCATGGCTAAGGAACTCGGCAAAATGGCCCTGTAACTTCGGGAGAAGGGGCGCTGTCTCGTAAGAGCAGCCGCAGTGAAAAGGCCCAGGCGACTGTTTAACAAAAACATATGGCTTTGCAAAATCGCAAGATGAAGTATAAGGCCTGACACCTGCCCGGTGCTGGAAGGTTAAGAGGGGATGTCATCGCAAGAGAAGCATTGAATCGAAGCCCCAGTAAACGGCGGCCGTAACTATAACGGTCCTAAGGTAGCGAAATTCCTTGTCGGGTAAGTTCCGACCTGCACGAATGGTGTAACGATCTGGGCGCTGTCTCAGCCATGAGCTCGGTGAAATTGTGGTATCGGTGAAGACGCCGATTACCCGCAACGGGACGGAAAGACCCCATGCACCTTCACTATAGCTTAACATTGAGATTGGGTACAGGATGTGTAGGATAGGCGGGAGATGTTGAAGTGGCTTCGCCAGGAGTCATGGAATCAACCTTGAAATACCGCCCTTTCTGTATTCGGTTTCTAACTCCCTATGGCGAGGACATTGTTTGGTGGGTAGTTTGACTGGGGTGGTCGCCTCCAAAAAGGTAACGGAGGCTTTCAAAGGTAAGCTCAGTACGCTTGGTAACCGTACGTGGAGTGCAATGGCATAAGCTTGCTTGACTGTGAGACCGACAAGTCGAACAGGGTCGAAAGACGGACATAGTGATCCGGTGGTTCTGTATGGAAGGGCCATCGCTCAAAGGATAAAAGGTACGCTGGGGATAACAGGCTGATCTCCCCCAAGAGCTCATATCGACGGGGAGGTTTGGCACCTCGATGTCGGCTCGTCACATCCTGGGGCTGGAGAAGGTCCCAAGGGTTGGGCTGTTCGCCCATTAAAGTGGCACGCGAGCTGGGTTCAGAACGTCGCGAGACAGTTCGGTCCCTATCTGTTGTGGGCGTTGGAAGTTTGAGTGGATCTGACCTTAGTACGAGAGGACCGGGTTGGACAGACCTCTGGTGAACCTGTTATGCCGCCAGGTGTACGGCAGGGTAGCTACGTCTGGAATAGATAAGCGCTGAAAGCATCTAAGTGCGAAACTAGCCACGAGATGAGACTTCCTTATAGGGTCGTAGAAGATGACTACGTTGATAGGCCATAGGTGTAAAGGTTGAGAGACCAAAGCCAAGTGGTACTAATAGCCCGAAGCTTTCTCAAGCAGACAGACACTGTTGTCTTCCTCTTTAATTTTTGAAACATACAGGAAACGAACCTCTTTCAATACATATGTCAGTTGGCATGATCACATGATATGAATGTCATAGATCATCCAATAAAGATTTTTAGGTGCCTATATCGGCGGTGTCTACCTCTTCCCATTCCGAACAGAGCAGTCAAGCCCGCCAGAGCCGATGGTATTGCCGTAACAGGTGGGAGAGTAGGTCGGTGCCTTTTTTTACACGGAAGCCCTTGCTGGAAACAGTCAAGGGCTTCTTTCGTTTAGATACTTCCATGGCCATAACACTTCCGCCACTGACCATCACTGCATATCCTCTATATATTGTTTATCGCAGCACTCTGAAAGATAGCAGCTATTTTACTCAGGAGCTGAAGGTCAGATACCGCTATAATACCTATCGGTGGGAATATGCCCCGCTCTCCTGCTATAAAATGATGGCTTTGAAATGGTTCCTGGCGTGAGTCTGTGGGCTTTGGACGACGAACTACCTATTTCGGTTATTTTTACAGTTACATATCGTTAGCCACCGACTTATACTATTAATTATTGTAACTATCTCCCCCATTTTATATTCGCTACAGGGATACGGTTTTTTCTAAAGATATAGTGCCTTTCGATCGTTGTAATTGCCTATTGTTTGTTATTATTAGTCTCTATTATCAAGCAGCTTATAAAAAGAGTAACTTGTCTGAGAGAATGTACGAATTATAGAGCTGGGGTTGTTGTCGGATATTTCATCAGGGTTAGCCGTAGAATTAAACGATGATGGAGAAATTGTAGTTACCTTAATTAACTTATTTTGACAGCAAAACTACTCCTAAGTTTAAGTGTGAATTATGAATGACTGTTGGCTATATGGGAAAGTAAATGCGGGAAGAAAAACTAAGAAAAAAGGTATCTGTATTGCCAACGGTCTATAAGGAATACAAATACCTCAATTTTTCGGTTATTATCGTATTCCTGTAAGGAATACTGGTATTGTTTTAGTCTTCTTCAGTATAAAAGTCGATCAACGATGAGACATAAGGATCTTCCCACCCATCCGAAATGTTTTCGAAGTCTTCATCGGGTATATTTGTCTGTCTAATTTCCAAGGATGTTCCTTTTTTATGTTCATGCAGTTTTAGTGTGACAATGGAAGGGGTGTCTGTTTCACCGAAATACCATTCCTGTACAATTTTTGTCGATGGTTCCAGTTCCAAGAATCGGCCAGTTATAGCACTATCCCACAAAGAGAATTCCCCATTGACAGTAGCGTCTATTGACACAAGGTCGCCTGTCCAAAGACGCGCGGTAATTTCGGTCGTTAATGCAAGATACAGCTCCTCTGGAGTTGCAGGAATAATAGCATATTTCTTGAATTCTTTCATGGTGTAAAGTTACGCTTTCTTGTAATTTACCACTTATTTTGACTTCATTTTTATTTATCTTAATTTTATCGCAAACTATTAGCGCAACATGAGTAATTTTCTGCCAAATTCTTTAGTGAAAAAGTTAGGAGTGAATCCGTTATTTGATACTGATGCATTTATTAAGATACATGAGGAAGGTATTCGGGCGACGGCAATACGCCTAAACCCTAATAAATTAGAAGATTGTCCGTTTCCTAATGCAGGGCGAGTTCCCTGGTGCAATATGGCTTATTATCTTCAGGATCGTCCAGTATTTACATTAGACCCTTTATTTCATGCCGGAGCTTATTATCCACAGGATGCTTCTTCCATGTTCATAGATCATATTATTCAGCATTTAAAGTTACATACAGATAGTATTCGGGCATTGGATTTATGTGGTGCTCCAGGAGGAAAATCAACATTATTAAACAGTAGCTTACATCCGGAATCGCTCTTGGTTGCGAATGAAATTATTAAGACTAGGGTTACAATCCTGCAAGATAACCTAATGAAATGGGGTAATGCTAACACAGTAACTACAAATAATGACCCAGCGGCGTTTAATCGCCTTCCTGGATATTTCGATTTGATAGTTGTTGATGCCCCTTGTTCTGGATCAGGCATGTTTAGAAAAGATACCGATGCCATAGAAGAATGGTCTGAGGCTAATGTTAAGCTTTGTAGTGAAAGACAACAGCGGATTTTGGCCGAAAGTTTGGCTACGTTGAAAAAGGGTGGATATTTGTTCTACTCAACCTGTTCTTACTCTCCAGAGGAAAATGAGGATATCGTCGATTGGCTATTGGATAGTGGTGATTTCGAATCTGTTGAGGTAGCTATTGAAGAGCATTGGGGAATTGACCATACAAATTCTAATAAGCATCGTGCACACGGTTATCGATTTTACCCGCATAAATTAGGTGGAGAGGGCTTTTTTATTGCTGTCCTTAAGAAGGTTGGTGAGCAGGAAACATTCAATAGAAAGCGAAATAAACCGGAGAAATCAGATGTACCCAAAGGAATTTTAGATAATTGGATTTCGGATAGTGCTAGTTTTCATACTTTTCTTCATCATGAGGATGTATATATTTTCCCAAAAATGTACGAGCATGATCTAAAGTACCTACAAAATGTACTTTATCTTAAGAACGCTGGAACAAATGTGGGAAAGCTCAACAGGAAAGAGTTAATACCAAGCCACGCACTGGCTTTGAGTAATCATTTGACCAAAGGCTTTCAATCGATGGAATTATCGCTTGAAGAAGCACGTAATTACCTTAGAAAGGAAAATGTAGTTGTGGATATGATCGGCGAAAGTCTCCAAGGATGGACAATAGCAAGTTTTAAAGATAAACCTTTGGGCTGGATGAAGGTGTTGACCAATCGAATCAATAACTATTACCCAAAAGAATTGAGGATTGTAAATTTGTAAAATTTATTTTTAGATATATTCGGGTTGAGCTTCGGAAGTACTGCTTATAAAAGTTTTTGCTTAAGAAAGGCTGATGATAATTGAACAGATATCTTTTGCAACTTCTTCTTTGGATTTTAGACTAAACTCATGGGTATTTCCCGATCGATCGATTATAGTGACTTTATTGGTATCGGTTGCAAATCCAGCTCCTTTATCCTGCATGGAATTAAGCACAATAAAATCCAGGTTTTTCCGAACTAATTTGTCTTTCGCATTCTCAAGCTCATTATTGGTTTCCAATGCAAATCCAACGAGCAATTGATTCTCTTTCTTTTTAGCGCCTAAAGTGGCCAAAATATCTGTTGTTTTCTTCAGTTCGATGGAAAATTCGCTTTCTTTCTTTTTTATTTTTTGGGTGGCGACCTTAACCGGTGTATAATCTGCCACAGCAGCGCTCATCACAACGATATCTGCCGCTTCAAAATGCGCTTCGCAGGCATTTAACATCTCTGCCGCCGAGGTTACTGAGATTGCATGTACACCTTCAGGTATTTTTAAGGCACTTGGCCCCGAAACTAAGGTCACATCTGCTCCAAGTACCTTAAGTTGTCCGGCGATAGCATAACCCATTTTTCCACTAGAATGATTACCAATGAAACGAACAGGGTCTATAGCTTCATAAGTTGGTCCTGCAGATACCAACGCTTTCTTTCCTGCTAAGGGCAAGTTTCCCTCCGAAAACTTAACTAAGAAATCCAGTATTTCTTCTGGTTCCGCCAAACGTCCCTCACCCACTAAGCCACTGGCCAGCTCCCCTTTTCCCGGAGGAATTAGGGTATTACCATAAGAAATAAGTTTATTGATATTGGATTGTGTAGAAGGGTGTTTCCACATATCTAAATCCATTGCTGGAGCGAACAGCACCGGACATTTAGCGGATAGATATACAGCAGTAAGGAGGTTGTCGCAAAATCCATTGGCCATCTTAGCAAGTGTATTTGCTGTCGCTGGTGCGACTAAAATGTAATCCGCTTTTAGTGCAATTTCGACATGATTATTCCATTCCCCCGTATTGGGCTGATAGTAATCTATTAAAACAGGATTTTTGGAGAGTGTAGAAAGCGTAAGCGGGGTGATAAAGGCTGTCGCTTCTTTTGACATGATTACGTTAACCTGGGCATCTGCTTTTACCAACAGCCGAATGAGGGTTGCAATCTTGTATGCGGCAATACTGCCGCATACAGCAATTACAATATTTTTCCCAGCTAAAGCCATTGTTTAAGGATTAGTCCTGCTCTTTTGAAGGATTTCTGTAGTACACTTTATCGTGTAAAAATTCATCAATTGCAACCAAAGTAGGCTTCGGCATGCGTTCGTAATGTTTTGAAATCTCTATTTGCTCACGATTTTCGAATACCTCTTCTAAGTTATCGTTGTTACTTGCAAATTCTGCAAGTTTTCCGTTCAATTCTTCTTTAATGTCTACTGCAATTTGGTTCGCGCGTTTAGAAATAACTACAATAGATTCATAGAGATTGTCTGTGCCTTTGTCCAATTGTCTCAAGTCACGTGTAACTGTAGAGTTTGGAATTGAATTGTTATTTTTTTGACTCATCTTTTTGGGTATTTTCTTTTTCTTTTTTCGCCTTTTGTTCTTTGATATAAACTTCCTGTTCTGCAAGGGCCTTATTATACTCCTTCACTTGAGAGAGAGCGGTTTTAATTCCTTTCTCAGAGTCTTCGCGAAGAGATTCGGCCTCTTTCATATGTTTGCTATTTGGAAAATTACTAGCGAAGTTACGGTAATAATCCAAGGCTTCATCAAATCTACTTTCTTGTTTCAGGAAGATACTTTTGGATGCATATATGTATTGTGCTTTTAAGGTTAAAAACTCAATCTCTTCTGCATATTTTGTATCAGGATATTCTTTTAATACATTCTGTAATGCAATGACAGCGGCCCTATAATCATCATTAAGCCCCATGTCATAATACAGTCTCGCATTGGCAAATGCTTTAAGCTCAAGCTTATCTCTTAATTTCTGAATAAGATCGGCGGCTTCTTTGGACCGTTCCGATTCGGGATAGAGATTGACAAAGAGCTGTAATGCATCTATTGCCTTTCTTGTATTTGCTTGATCTAACGTCGATCTCGGGGAATCCAAGTAATAACAATAGGCATGCATAAATCTACATTCCTCTGCTCTTGCACTATTTGGATAAACATCCGCAAAATCTTTAAAGTGAAATGCTGCAGATGTATAATCTTTTAGACGGTAATTGGCAAATGCCAAATAATAGTAAATATTTTCTGCTTCAGCTTGTCCACGGAACTTGGTCCGCAAGTCATCAAACAAAACTAACGCCTTTGTATATTTCTTTTTCTCATAAAGTTTTACGGCCTCTTCGTACTTTTGAGCGATGTTATTGCTTGCGCGCAATTTCTCAAATTTACTTTTACAACCAGTAAATACCAATAGAAACATCATGCCGGCACAGATAGCCGCTATACGCCTATTTAAAAACATTTTACAAAGATAAGTGAATTTGTTATACTAATCAATTAAATTTTACTGCGCAATATAGTTTAATAATTATTTGATCGCAAAAACAACATTTCTTATTAACATTCTTTAACTCGATTGGAGCTAAGAAAAGGATATATTGTCATCTACTTGTTGTTTTTCCATTGGTAGCGAGGCCCAAAAATATACAATTTAAAATATTTGATTATCTTTACATATTACAATCATTGAATAGCATTAAGAGTATGACTTTAAAAGAAAAAGTGGAGCAAGCATTAGATACCTTGAGACCATATTTGGAGACTGATGGCGGAAATGTGAGTGTTGAAGAGATTACAGCGGATAATGTCGTGCGTTTAAAACTATTGGGAGCTTGTGCTTCATGTTCAATGAGCATTATGACCTTTAAAGCTGGTTTGGAGCAGGCGATTAAGAAAGCTGTTCCTGAAATTACAGCAGTGGAGGCTATTAATTTGACGGATCCCGATTCCCCAGAAGCAACTTTACCCCCTGTTAATTAGTTGTTCTATTAACACAATTTAACGGCTAGTTCGGCTACTTTTGTTTAAATTTGTTCTATGAAGTTGCTGGTTTCTATATTATTTGCTGTATTCCTGTTTTTTTATACCTCTGCTTTACATGCTCAGGAAAGGAAGATTATTCAGTATTCCGGTATCGTAACAACGGTTGGGTCTGGATTTCCTGTCGGTTATGCGACTGCCACAAATTTATCTTTTCGGAATGAAGCATTTGCGGCAAATAACGAGGGCTATTTTTCTTTTGTAGCGCATGTTGGAGACACCATTCGTTTTACTTCCGTCGGTTTTGATCCTTTAATTGTCACTATTCCAGAAGTTCCTGGAGATAAATATACCGCAAATATCATTATGCAAAACCTGGTTACGGAACTCCCGATGGTAACACCCTATCCATGGGCAAGCATCGAAGAGTTTAACATTGCATTTATGAATCTGGACGTTTCTGAAGATAACATCGTAAGAGTAAGGAGGTCCCTATCTTATGAGTCTTTGGCAGCTATGGCTGCTGTGATGCCACGTGATGGAAATGAAATGCGTTCAATTAACAATGCGCAGAGCTTTAATACGATGAATAATAAAGTCATCAACCAACGTTACGCTAATCCATTGTTAAACCCTTTTGCATGGGGCAGTTTAATCCAACAGATTACAAAAGGTAGTCAGAGCAGAAAAAGCTCCAGTTATTAATCAGTCGCCTTTAATTTATTTAATTCTCTGACACTTAATTTTGCTGAGAAATAGGAAACTAAACCAGAGATACTGGTTACCGTTACAAACACCAAAATGTAGTCACTCCAACTACTTACCATAGGATAGCTATCAATAATTGTATTAGCTCCATCTTCTACACGGATAATTCCATAGGCCGACTGGATATAATTGAATATGCCACCTATTAGTAGGCCTAATACACACCCAATAATGCCGATCATAAGGCCTTCATAAAAGAAAATACGTTGAATTAGATCATTTCCGCCACCTAGTCCTTTGAGGATTGTCATATCCTTTTGTTTGTCTAGCACAAGCATGGTTAAAGAGCCGACAATATTAAAGATCGCAATCACACTTATCAAGGTAAGTATAAAAAAGACTACCCAGCGTTCGACACGTACATTTTTATATAAAGTAGGATTTTGTTTTTCTCTATTCTTTACGATATAATCTGGTCCAATTTTCTTCTGTAAGGCTTGCCCAAATGAATTAATATCTACACCATCTTTTAGATAAAATTCAATCGATGAAACGCGATCATATTCTCCAAGAACTTCTTTCGCAAATGAAATCGGTGTAATAATCAAATTATCAAAATCTTGTTGATAGCGTAATACCCCTCCTGGAGAAATGGATCGGATATTGAACTCCTCAGCTGGATTTGAAGAATTTTTTACTCCTTTTCTTGGGGAATACACTTGAATTTGTTCCGTGGAGTTCTGCATGGGAATTGCCAGATTTGCCTGGACGCTGGCTCCTAAAATGGCAAGGTTAGTAGAATCATGGCTAACTTCGTATTGGCCATCTACGATAATACTGTCTCCGGTCTTTCTACTTAACGATTCGGGTTCGATGCCTTTTATATTTGCAATAAATTGTCTATTTGCATATTGTAGCAAGACCTTTTCTTGTAACACTTCGGTGTAATGAATCACGTTGGTATCTCTTCGTAACTCGGTGAAGACATTCTGTTTGCTGTCAAAAAGTTTTCCTTTTTGGGGCTCAATCTTCAACTCAGGGGCAAACTTACTGTACATAGAAAGGATCAACTGTTCCATACCATTGAAAGAAGACAGCAAAATAATCAGTGCTGCACTACTTACCATTACGCCGATAACACTAATAGATGAGATGATGTTAATGGCGTTTACTGATTTCTTAGAAAACAGATATCTTTTAGCAAATAGAAATGGCAGATTCATGGCTCCTATCCTCGGATAAATGGATTAGAATTCTTTTCAAAGCCAATCGTTGTGGATGGCCCATGCCCAGGATAGACGATCGTGTCGTCGGGTAAGGTATAAAGTTTTGTTTTTATGCTATCTAAAAGCTGCTGGTGATTTCCACCAGGAAGATCGGTACGGCCAATGCTATTGCGAAATAGGACATCTCCCCCGATCAAGAATTTTTGATCAGCTGAATAAAAGCAGATATGTGCTGGAGAATGTCCAGGTGCAAGAATGACTTTTAGCTCATCATTATCCAAATAAACGGTATCATCGTCATTTAGAAATGTTTCTCCAATTGGTGAAATGTCGTATCGGATGCCCATTTGGGGAGCGTAATTCTGAACCGCTACTAAAATCGGTACTTCACCTTCGTGGAACTGTGGGAGCAAGCCAAATTTTTCATGGACAAAACTATTCCCTAAAACATGGTCAATATGGCAATGTGTATTTAATAGGAGTGTCGGCTTGAGGTTATTGTTTGCCATGAAAGCTAATAGTTCTTGCTGATCTTGCTCGCCATACATCCCTGGATCAATGATAATAGCATTTCCTGACTCGTTATAGAGCAGGTAAGTATTTTCCTGATATGGATTGAACGTGAATGTTTTTATCGTAAGCATAGTGGTAAAATTACAGTTTTTATTGATTTCTAACTATTGAAAAGTCAACTATTCCAGATTTCCCAATTCTTTTCCGCCTGTAGAACCAGCATTTCATATCCGTTTTTGGTTCTGGCGCCTTTTTCTTTGCTTTTACGTAAAAAAGCTGTTTCCTCTGGGTTGTAAATCAAATCATAACAAAGGTGCCGCTCATTTAAATACTCGTAGGGAATGTTCGGAGATTCAGCTGTATTGGGAAATGTGCCCACTGGAGAACAGTTGATAATCACTGTATAGTCTGCTAGGATAGAAGCATTAAGTTCATCATAAGTGAACTGGCCTGTCTGTTTGGTTCTGCTTACTAAAGTATGTGTTATTCCAAGTTGATTCAGGGCATAAATGACAGCCTTTGCAGCACCCCCATTACCTAAAATCAAAGCCTTTTTATCCACCAAGGGATTTAGTAGCGGCTTTAGCGATGCCTCAAAACCATAGGCATCAGTATTGTAGCCTTTTAGGTGTGTTGCGCCATCTGAGGTATGACTGATTCGAATACAGTTTACAGCTTGTATTGTCCGAGCTTCTTCCGAGAGCTCGTCCAAGTAATCCATAACCGCTATTTTGTAAGGAATAGTTACATTGACTCCATAGAAATCTTTATTGGAAGCAATAGTTGTAAAATCGGCTATTTGAGCAAGTGGATATAAATCGTAATCCACATCGATAATATGTTCTTGATGAAATTTTTCTAAATAATATTTTTTTGAAAAGGAATGCCCTAATGGGTATCCTATTAAGCCTAATTTTTTCATTTGAATTGCGAAAAGTGCATTGTGGGAACAGGAATATATCTTCAATTTAATAGCCGGTCGTTGCCACGCAATGACCGGATAGTGTGCCTATGCTGTGTTAATCTTTCGGCTTTGTATATTTTTTTACAATTTCAGTAATGATCTGATTTCCTTGTAGCTGCGGAAGGTAATCAAAAAGAATATGATGCTTATCGGGATCAGTCGCTAAGCCAAGCTCTAAAAAGTTAAGCGCTTCATTGTATTGTCCATTGGCAAACAGATAAGCAACCACACGATAGTACAGTTCTGCTGCATTTGGATTTTGTGTGATGGCATCGGATATTACATTAATAGCTTCTTCAATTTTACTTTGTTCAAATAGAATTGAGGAATAATCGAGCCACGCATCTATATCTGTTGGGTTTAAAGCGACGACCTTTTTATAGGCTTCTTCTGCAAGATCTATTTGTTGTAGTTTGTATCGGGCATCAGCAATCGCAAACCAGTAATCGGGGTTTGTATCCTCCAGTTCCAATGCTTTTTTATAAAAATGAAGTGATTCAAAATAGCGTTCTTCGAAATCTAAGGTCACCCCAATACCGAACCAGGCATCAGCAAGCTCCGCATCCAATTTTACTGCCTTTTTGTAATAATTGCGGGCTTCTTCCATCTGCTCAAGTTTTTCATAACATTCGCCTATCGCACAATAAGTATCAGCACTTGGTTGTTCATACTCAAATGTTTGTTTGTAAACATCCAATGCTTCTTGATAGCGGTCTAAATTGACAAGAGCGTTACCCTTATTGAAATAAGCTGAAGAAAAATCTTCCTTAATTAAGATAGCATAGTCGTATGCGTCTAAAGCTTCCTCAAACCGGCTGATTTTATGGTAAGAGTTTCCCAAATTGTACCAAGCATAGTAGGAGTATGGGTCTGAATCAATGTACTTTTTATAAAAGGAGATGCTTTCCTCTTGTCTATCCAATACATCATAACAGTAGGCCAATTCATAGAGTGCTTCCTGGTAATCCATGTTAAGCTTAAGTGCTTTCTTGAGATAAATTATTGCTTTGTCATAATTCATCTGCGCTTGAAAGATCATGGCGATATGGAAATAGACCTCATCTTTATTATCTAATAGCGGAAGTGCTTTGAAGAGCTGTTCCAAGGCATTATCAAACTGGCCGATGCTGCCTAATATGCCGCCACGGATCAAGAAAATGTCACCTTCAGACGCTTCTAATAATTCCGCTTTATCAAGCGCCGTGAGTGCATTCTGATATTGTTGAATCGATGAAAACAGCTGTGC
Source organism: Sphingobacterium sp. UGAL515B_05 (assembly GCF_033097525.1). Lineage (NCBI taxonomy): Bacteria > Pseudomonadati > Bacteroidota > Sphingobacteriia > Sphingobacteriales > Sphingobacteriaceae > Sphingobacterium > Sphingobacterium sp. UGAL515B_05. The sequence goes on from NZ_CP109907.1 coordinate 2,033,008, forward strand.
CTGTTTCAACAGAAATGTAATATCAAAAGGGTGTTGGCTGATCGCAAATTCGGTAACCTGTAGAGCCTTAACAGGGTCATTTTTTTCAGCGTAGTAATCAATAATTCCTTCAAAAGCTTTGGAGTCAAAAAAATACTGATCCTCGTTTCGAAGCATTTCCTCATATCTGTCTACCGAGATTTTTCTTTCCTCGGGGTTTTCAAATTCAAAATCCTCTTCCATTCTCAAAAGTTTAAAACCAGTATTCTGTTCCTTAATTCAAAATACTAATTTCTTATCTAATTTGTTCGAACTAATTTTCCACAAATTGGATATCCTCTACAAAGTTAAGGATAAATACGGGTAAAATAAAAAAGCCGGCTTTAAAGCCGGCTCTTATTATAATGTATAAGTTATATACGATTATTTTTTGATCTCAACACGACGGTTTTGAACACGACCTTCTTCAGTAGCATTAGAAGCAACTGGGTTTTTCTCTCCGTAACCTTTAGCAGTGATGCTTGATGAAGAAACACCAGCGTTTACTAAATATTGTTTTACAGAGTTAGCACGGTCTTTAGATAAAGTTAAGTTATAAGCTTCAGAACCTTCAGCAGATGCATAACCATCTAATTGTACAGCAGAGTTGTTATCACGTAACTCTTTAGCCAATTTGTCTAATGTAGAGTAAGATGAAGTTTTCAATACTGAGCTATCAAATTCAAATTGAATTGGAGCGTAGTAACCGTTAGATGTAACGTTGTTAACAACTGGCTCTGGGAATTTGATTGGACATCCTGAACCATCTACTGGAGTACCAGCTGGAGTACCAGGACATTTGTCAAATTTATCAGAAACACCGTCACCATCAGCATCAGCGCTTAATGTGTTAACAGTACCTTCTAAAGTGCTTACACGTTGTTTCAATGCTTCAACTTCGTTTCTCAATGAAGGATCTTTCAACTCATCGTACAATGTAGCAACTGGGTTAGCAAAAGTCAAGTTTTGTTTGTCTTTCGAACCTAAAGTGAATTCTAAACCAGCCATAACTGTAGAGAATTTACCTTTGTAAGAAGATTGACGAGCTGGACCGTAGATTTGATCATCAGCAAAGTTCATTGTATAACCTAAGTTCAATGCTACTACTTCAGATAATTTGAATTTAGCACCAACACCTACAGGAACGAAAGCTGTCAATTTGTTGTCGCGGTCACCTTTTTTCTCGCGATCACCAACGATATCCTCTCCCCATTTACCTTTGTTATCATAAACAACTTTTCCGTTGAAGTCATTTCCATCGTATTGAACAGGGTTGTAAGCCATAGCTCCCAAACCTACTTTAGCATAGAAATTAACTGCATTTTCTCTTCTCAAGAAATCGATTGTACCCAATTGGAATACACCGTTTAAGCTAGCAGCCCAGTTTACGTCAGTTTTTACTGAGCGAGCGCCTAATGCGTTTTCTGCAGCAGGACCAGAAAGATCATGGTTGTAAGTTTTGATCTTACCACGGTTTGCTTCAACTTCTAAACCAAATAAGTGAGAGAATTGCTTACGTACTGTCAAACCATAGTACTCACCTACTTTATTTTGGAAGTAACCTACTTTTTGACCAAAAGCGTTACCACCACCGATTACGTTGTTCGGTGTAGTAATACCACCTTGCACTCCGATAGACCAAGTTCTGTATTGTGATCTACCACCGAATACTTGTTGAGCTTGTGCTGTACCAGCGAAACCTAAAGCGGCAACTAATGTAGCAGCAACAGCTGTTTTTTTAATTGTAGAATAGTTCATACTCTTGTTTTTAAGGTTATTATTAATTTTAATTGTTTTCAAATTTAATTATTGTATTAACACATGGAACAGTACAATTGCCGTGCCAAAGTCTTAAAATTATGTTAAAATTTTGTTTTTGCTATATTTTGTACTAAATTAAGTATTTAATGTGAAACAACAAAACAAAAATCCGCTACGAAAGTACCAAATTTTTGTTTTGTTTCAATAGGTTTAAGAAAAAAATTAAGGTTTTTTTTTCTAAAGCAAATAATGTACGATCAATAACGACAATCCACCCAATACCGCTGAAACTGGAATTGTCAATATCCAAGCCCATAATAAGCTGATTGTGACCCCCCAACGTACTGCCGAAACACGTTTGACGACCCCTACACCGATGATTGCACCGGTAATGGTGTGCGTTGTTGAAGCTGGGATCCCAAAATGTTCGGTGATACCTAATGTTACAGCTCCTGCGGATTCAGCACAAACACCCTCCAAAGGAGTTACTTTTGTGATTTTGGTTCCCATTGTTTTTACAATTTTCCATCCGCCACTCATTGTTCCAGCGGCTATTGCTGCGTAACAAGTCAATGGAATCCACTCTGGCATGTGTTCAGTCGTTGGGACATAACCACCGGCTACCATGGCTACAAGGATAATTCCCATTACTTTCTGTGCATCATTACCTCCATGCGCAAAGCTCAAGGCTGCTGATGAAACAAGTTGCAATACCTTGAACCATTTTTCGGCAACACTTGGACGGGAGTTTTTTGCTAGGTTGATTACAATCAATGTGATGATAACCGATATCGTCATACCTATAATAGGCGCAAGTACGATAAAAGCAATAATCTTTAAGGTCGCATCGATATTGATTGCATGAATCGGATCTGCGCCCAGAATAAAAGCGTAAGCCATACCTGATCCGGCAAAACCACCAATAAGTGTATGGGACGAACTTGATGGTACACCATAATACCATGTAAATAAGTTCCAGCCAATCGCTGCAAGTAACCCCGCAAAAATAACTTCCAAGGTAATGTATTCTTCCAATACCGTTTTTGCAATAGTATTGGCTACTTTATGATCGGTAAAGTAGAAGTAAGCTGCAAAGTTGAATATTGCAGCCCATAAAACCGCCATTGCTGGCGTTAAGACTTTTGTTGATACAACTGTCGCAATAGAGTTGGCTGCATCATGGAATCCATTGATGTAGTCAAAAGCAATTGCAAGGACAATCACAACAACGAGTAATGTTGACATCATAATCTCGTAGAATTTTTGTGCACTTAAATCGAATGATTATGCGTTTTTAACTAGAATGCTTTCTAATACGTTAGCAACATCCTCACATTTATCGGTTGCATCTTCCATTGCAGACAACACTTCTTTGTGTTTAATTAATGAAATTGCATCTTTTTCAAATTCAAAAAGGTCAGCTACAGCTTTATCGAAGATATAATCGGCTTTGTTTTCTACACTATTGATGCGAACACATGAATCCGTGATATTGCGAATATTTTTCAAGTCTCTAAGCTCATGAATAGCTTTTGATACATGTTCGGTAGCCTCAACCAATAAGTCCGCAATTTCAATCATGGGTTCGGTAGCCTTTTCAACCTTGTAAAGGTCCATTCTATTGGCGGCGCCGTGTATAAAATCTGCGACATCGTCCAATGAGCTTGCCAAAGAGTGTATATCTTCGCGGTCAAAAGGAGTGATAAAGTTCTTTCCCAGCTCCAAATGAATTTGATGCGTAATGTTGTCGCCTCTATGTTCCAAATCTTCCACTTTGCGTGTTAATTCCTTTTTCTTTTCAGGGTTGCTTGAGTTAACAATATCTTTTAACAACTTTGACATCTCGATCAAGTTGTTGCCGGCTTGTTCAAACAAAGGGAAGAATTTTTTATCCTTTGGAACGAAGTATTGAAAAATGCTATTTAAAGACATATCTTAAATTTATTTTTGCAAAAATAATACCTTAATGTTAAGTTAATGTTAACATTGATTTTGTTTAAACACAAAAGTGTCATCAATTGTTTAATTTCCCGCCTGCACTTTTTGTAAAGTAAAGCCAAATGTTGTCCCAATGCCTTCTGTACTACGGACATTGACGTTTTGCTGATGTGCTTCGACAATATGTTTTACGATAGCCAACCCTAATCCTGATCCTCCGATATCGCGTGATCGACTCTTATCAGTTCGGAAAAAGCGCTCGAATACACGGCTGAGATTTTTTTCCTCGATGCCATAACCATCGTCTGTAATCTCGATAAGAACCTGTTCAAACAGCGGAAAAATCTTGATTTTCGTTGTTCCGCTCTCTTTTCCATATTTCAGGGAATTGTCAATCAAATTGTATAATACCTGGTGGATTTTATTGCGGTCTGCTTTAACCCAATGTGGTGTGCCCGCTTTTGGCTTGAATTCTATTTTGATATTGTGCTGTTTAGCTTTGTCCTCAAGAGAGTAGGTCGTGTCTTTAATAAGATCAACGATATCGAATTTCTCTATATTCAGGACCATTTTTCCAGATTCCAGTTTGGATATCTCATCAAGATCCTGAATCAGGTAATTTAGCCGGTCCAGATTCCGGGCAGCCTTATCTAAGAAATTCTTGGCCATTTCCATATCTTCTTCCATAAGGCCATCTTGCAGGGTTTCAATGTAACCTTGGGTGGCAAATAGCGGCGTTTTGAATTCATGAGAAATGTTGGATAAAAATTCTCTGCGGAATTTTTCCTGAGATTTTAATTGCTCTATTTCATTTTTTTTATCTTTTGCCCAGGCTTTGACTTCGTTTTCGGCATCTGTTATAGGGTCTTCACTGACATGTTCTCCGATAGCGTCTTTCAAATCCTTGCCAAGTTTAAGATTATGGATGAGTTTATACATCGTATTGAGTCTACGGTATATATATTTTTCAAATAGATAGTTGAATAGGAGAAAGCTTGTTACCACAGCAACAAAGAAAATGATTAGCGCTGTTTGCAGGTCATGTTTGTAATAAAAGCTGATCGTGGATATTGCAATGCCGACCGCTGCGGAGTTTGCCAGTAATAATTGTCTAAAATTCATTTGTTGAATAAAAAAGGCCCCTGATTTGGAGCCTAAGTTACTTATAATGATATTAATAAATTGTTAAAATTTTCCGATAATCGTTTTCGCTCCGGTAACCTTGTCGCCAATGTTAACATTGATTTCGGTTCCTAAAGGAAGAAATAAATCTACGCGAGAACCGAATTTGATAAAACCAAACTCGTTACCTTGTATGACTTCATCTTTTTCTTTCACATACCATACAATACGGCGGGCTAAGGCTCCTGCAATCTGGCGGAAAAGAACCTCTCTTCCTGCTTTATCTTTGACAACGACTGTGGTGCGTTCGTTATCTGTGGATGATTTGGGATGCCAGGCCACTAAAAATTTCCCGGGATGATATTTAAAGAAAGTGACCAAACCACTGATTGGATTTCTGTTGACGTGTACGTTAACCGGGGACATAAAAATCGACACCTGGATACGTTTATCGTGGAAATACTCATTTTCTTCGGTTTCTTCGATAACCACAACTTTACCGTCAGCCGGGCAAAGGATTACGCCATCTTGAGCGGTAACCACTTTTTTAGGGCTTCTAAAAAACTGAACAACTGTAATGAATAAGAATGCTGATAACGCATAAATAAACCATTTGGCATATTGCGGAGCATCATAATAATCCGCAACGGCGTTGATAATGAAGATAAAAAGTACAGCGATTGCTAATGTGGTGTATCCTTCTTTATGAAATTTCATATCTATTTATTTCTGCAAAGATAGTTATTTACTCGAATTGTCTATTTGTCTTTCGATTTTAATTGAATGGGCATAGATTTTTCCATCATTTCCCTGGGCAAAACCTCCAGACACTTTAATGAGGTCATCCTGTGGCTGATTCCCTTTGTATGTAGGGAAATAGAAGTCGATGCTTTTTGCGATCCGGCTCAAAATACCATCGAAAGATTCGTTGCCGGAATCCGAAACGAGCTTGAGAGTTTTTAGATTCGCCATTCCGGTTTTCTTTACTTCCACGAGATAAGAGAAGTTGACTTGTTTGTTCACGTCGAGACCAGCTTTATTGAGGTTATCGTTGAAACGTTTTGCTAGGAAGGCATAAAAATTGGAATAATCATCGAAGCTACAGGACTTGCTATTAAACAATTCTGCACGAACAAAATAATCGTACGGTAAAATGCTCAATGATATGAAATCCTCATTATTTAAATCTCCGTCCTCATCGTAAGTGGTCGTAAGCGTGCCATTTGTAAAACGTTGTGTCATGGCGTAAACCGGTTGCTGGCCGACATTGTAAAAATAAGTATTCCAGTTTCCCTGTGGCCTACCATTTTTTACTTTTCCTTTGCGTAGATAGAAATCAAAGCCGAATTCGGTAAAGCCTTCAAAAGGAATGGAGAAGTCATAATTACCTTCACCATCTATTACCTCTTGCTTACCTCTGTTGTCCCAGTAATCTTTGATGAAATAACCGTTTTCACTGTAGGTAATTGTTAGTAGTGGTTTGCCGTCCGGATAGTAATATTTCCAATCGCCAATAGGGAAATTATTTTGAAAATTTACTTCCCATTTTAATACACCATTTGGATGGTAGGCTTGGAATACCCCTTCTTTCTTACCGTCTTTGTAAGCGCCAACGAGTATTCTGCTCCCATTGGGAGCAAAGTCGCGAAACTCTCCATCAAAGACCTGTTTGCTAAAGTCAAACCTGCTAACACGCTCAATTGTTTTAAACTCACAGTCTTTTGAAACCAGATAATAATATTTGTCAAAATAAAAGCGAATCATTCCCTGATCTAGTTTTTCGTAGAATACAGGTTTATCTTCCTGTGCATAAAGATTTGTAAAACCACACACAGAAATAAATAATAATAAATGGACGAGTTTTCTAATCATAGTATTAATGCGCTTCAAGCCAATTTCTGCCTTCTCCAATTTCGATCACCAAAGGAACAGTTGTTTTTATTGCATTTGTCATTTTGTCCTGAATGATTTCCTTAAAGGCTTCAACCTCCTGTTTAGGAACATCAAAAACCAATTCATCATGAACCTGCATAATCATTTTTCCAGCAAAACCTTGTTGCTCAATTTCCTTTTGGATGGCGATCATGGCAAGTTTAATTAAATCTGCTGCTGACCCTTGGATCGGAGCATTTATGGCATTTCGTTCTGCAAAGCCACGAACCGTCATATTTGCCGAATTTATATCTCTAAGATAACGTCTCCGTTTTAGAATTGTTTCAACATAGCCATTCTCTTTTGCAAATTCTACAGCATCACTCATGTATTTTTTTATTCCTGTATATTGGTTAAAATACTCATTGATAATATCAGAGGCTTCTTTACGTGATATGCCGAGATTTTGAGAAAGACCAAATGCCGATTGGCCATAAATAATTCCGAAGTTAACAGCCTTCGCATTGCGGCGTTGTTCGGAAGTAACAGCATCAAAATCCACATTATATACTTTCGCCGCTGTTGCCCGATGGATATCATGGCCTTGACTAAATGCTTCCATCATATTTTGATCTCTACTTAGCTCGGCAATCAGGCGCAGTTCAATCTGTGAATAATCGGCTGATAGGATCACATTCTCTTCAGATCGTGGAATAAAAGCTTTTCTGACTTCTCTGCCTCTTTCGGTACGTATCGGGATATTTTGTAAATTCGGGTTGGTCGAACTGAGGCGGCCAGTTGCAGCAACAGCCTGATTATAAGATGTATGAATTAAGCCTGTTTCGGGATTTATTAATTCTGGCAGCGCATCAACATAGGTTGATTTGAGTTTTTGCATTTGCCTAAAGTTTAAGATATCTTGGACGATGTCTGATTTATGAGCGAGCGCCAATAATACATCTTCACCAGTTTTGTACTGTCCCGTTTTGGTTTTTTTCGCTTTAGGATCCAGCTGGAGTTTGTCAAATAAAACTTCTCCCAGTTGTTTTGGTGAGGCGATATTGAAGTTTACACCTGCTTTTTCAAAGATAGAGGCTTCGAGATTTTTTATATCCTGTTCCAATGTTTTTGAAAATTCACCAAGTGCAGGAACATCTATTTTTACACCGTTTCGCTCAATTTCTGCAAGTATATAAACTAAGGGGAATTCCACCTCCTGAGCGAGCAACATGGTGTTGGTCTCAACAAGAAGAGGTTGAAATATATTTTTTAGTTGTAGGGTAATGTCGGCATCTTCAGCAGCATATTCTTTTATTTTGTCGATTTCGACGTCGCGCATATTACCTTGCTTTTTTCCCTTTTCACCGATAAGTTCGGTGATGGATACGGGACTATAATTCAGGTAATTTTCTGCAAGTACATCCATGCCGTGGCGGGTATCTGGATCAATCAGATAATGTGCAAGCATGGTGTCAAAAAGGCTACCTTGTACCTTTACACCATAGCGTGCTAATAACAAAATATCATATTTGATGTTTTGTCCTATTTTCTCAATGTTTGGGTTTTCTAAAGCTGTCTTGAAAATATCGACTATAGCCTGAGCACGCTCACGGTCTGCAGGTGTTGGGACATAATATGCTTTTGCGTTTTCAAAAGAAAATGATAATCCCACAATGTCGGCAAGGTTTGCATCCAAGCCTGTTGTTTCTGTATCGAAGCAGAAACTATTTAAGGAAGCTAGCTTTTGGGCAAGCTCCGTCTGTTTTTCTGTTGTGTCGGCTAGGATATAATCGTGTGCTGTATTGTGGATGTTGTTGATTGCCGCATTTTCGACGCTAATTTCAGTAACAATTTCGGTCGTGGTGATTGTCGTTGTTGTTGAAAATAGATCCATTTGTCCAGTGGTGGGAATGCTCTTGTCAAGAACAGAGAAATCTTCCCCAAAAACACGTTTTCCAAGCGTTCTAAATTCGAGCTCTGCAAAAAGGGGTTCTAGAAGGTCCTTATTAGGCTCTTCGAGTTCAAGCGATTTTTCATCCAAGTCAATTGGTACGTCCAATAAAATAGTCGCCAGTTTTTTAGAGATAAGTCCTTGTTCGGCGAAATTTTCTACGTTTTCGCGCATTTTTCCTTTTAGCTGATCAGCATTGGCGATAATACCTTCGACAGATCCATATTCCTGAACGAGTTTTTTTGCGGTTTTTTCACCGATACCGGGGATGCCGGGGATGTTATCGACAGCATCGCCCCAAAGCCCTAATATATCAATCACTTGACAAACATCGGAAACTTCCCATTTTTCGAGAATTTCTTTCACCCCCTGCACTTCAGCTCCATTGCCCATACGCGCGGGTTTATAGATAAAAATGTTTTCAGACACAAGTTGTCCAAAATCTTTATCCGGCGTCATGCAGTAAACTGTAAAGTTTTGTTTTTCAGCTTTCTTAGCCAGTGTTCCGATAATATCATCGGCTTCATAACCATCCATGGTAATGATGGGAATATTGAATCCTTCGATTAAACGATTGATATAAGGAATGGAGGCAGAAAGATCCTCCGGCATTTGCTCGCGATGCGCTTTATAAGCTTCAAATTCAATATGTCGAGCGGTAGGAGCTGCTGTGTCGAACACTACTGCTATGTGAGAAGGTTGTTGATTTTTCAATACGTCCAAAAGCGTATTGGTAAACCCCATGATTGCTCCTGTATTTAACCCTGTTGAGGTAATTCGGGGAGTTTTGCTCAACGCAAAATAAGCTCTATATATAAGAGCCATTCCATCTAGAAGAAATAGTTTTTTCACAAAATTGAATTTTAGTCTCTATTACAAAGGTAAGAAATTCATTAAAGGGTAAGTTTAATAAATTTTTCCGATTTTTGCAGCATGACACATTTAATGCAACAGGAGTTATGAGAGGATTGGTAACGAAATCCACGGGTAGTTGGTATCAAGTTTTGGGCGAAGATAATCAAAGATACGATTGTCGGATCAAAGGGAAATTTCGTACCAAAGGAATAAAAACAACAAATCCTGTTGCTGTGGGAGACTGGGTCCATTTTGACGTGGAGCCGGATCAGGAGAGTGCCGTCATTTATGAATTGGAGCCTCGCCGAAACTATATTATCCGTAAATCGGTCAATCTCTCCAAGCAAACTCAGATTATAGGAGCAAATTTAGATCAGGCATTTTTAGTGGTGACTTTGGCCTCGCCACCGACTTCTTTGGGATTTATCGATCGTTTTTTAGTTACCACAGAAGCATACGGTATTCCGGCAGTAATTATATTCAATAAATTGGATTTATTTAGTGATGAAGGATTAGAAATATTGGCAGATTATAAATCGATCTATGAAAGTATTGGATACCCCTGTTTCGAGGTTTCTGCATTAACAGGAAAAAATATAGACGTGGTTAAGCAATTACTTAAAGATAAAATAACGCTGGTCTCAGGCCATTCAGGAGTAGGGAAGTCAACCCTGATCAATGCGATTGTTCCTGCATATGGACTAAAGACCGGTGAGATATCAGATTGGTCCGACAAAGGAAAGCATACAACCACTTTTGCTGAAATGTTCGATCTGCCCTTCGGAGGCAAGCTGATTGATACACCTGGCATTCGTGAGTTGGGTATTGTTGACATAGAGAAGCAAGAACTGTCCCATTTTTTTCCGGAGATGCGTGCCATGATGAACCAATGTCGATTTAACAATTGCAGACATATCAATGAGCCTGGCTGTGTGATCATGGAGGCTGTGGAAGATGGGCGGATTGAAAGTTCGCGATACGACAGCTACCTCAGTATGTATCACAATGAAGATAGTAGAGCATAATAAATCTAAAAGGCTTCCCATGTAAAGGAAGCCTTTTAGGTTGAGGTGATTGAATCCTGGTATAAACCTCTAGCGTATCGCTTCTGTTAAATTTAAAAAATCGCGGAGATAGGTACACTCCCGCGAAGCGATTGTAAAGAAAGGCGTATCCTTATATTGTGTGCTCAATTCTTTGAAGTATTTATTTTGCATCGAAAAACGATAGAAAGGATTCTTTAATGGCGAGTCATAGTATTGCCAACGCGATTCATTGGTATAGACAAAATCTTTCTGTTCGCATTTGGCAAGCATAAAGGTACATTTCGCTTTGAACTCTTTGTCTGTGCTCAGCGAACGCGCTTTGCTGTACCATTCTTTTGCTGATTTTGTCTGTAGATAATTTCGTTGCCAGTGAAGTGTCGAAGCTGCGTGGTTGTCTGTGGACGACCAGTCATAGGACACCAGCGACCAAGCATTTCCATAGGTACTTGTTTGGTAGATTCCTGTTGCCATTTGGAAATAATACTCGGCTTTTTTCTGATTGTTCTTTTCCGTTTTTAGGGCACTTTCCAAGCGCGCCATGCGTTCAGCATATTTTAGCTTAGTGGTGGACTCTTTACCATATTTTTTGGGGTAATCATTTATAGTAACAATAAATGGATTCGGTGTTATATTGCTTTCATCCGCATCGTACCAATTTTTAATTTCTTTTATTTTGTGATCCTTAGGAAGTCCCGCTAAAGTTTTTGCTGCTTTTTGGAAATCCAGTTCACGCAGGTAGGTTGTACCCAGTAATTCTGTGAGATAATCTTTATTGAAATGTTTGATATCTTTCAATAAGAATTTAGATAGAGTATTCTGTTGCGAATTGTCCGACAGTAAATTTCTTATTTTTAACAGCGTTTTAGGTGTAAGGCTATTTTCCCAAAAATGCATTGTTGACCATTGCATATTATCTTCCAGCGAGTCTTTTACAAAGCCATAGTTGTAAAAAGCATCTGCCTTTACAGCAGCTAAGCTAGCCATGGCCGTATCTTGTGTATTCAAATAGTGCTTTACAACGAGATTTTGTAAAATGTTTCGACAGATTAGACTATAGTTGCTGTATTCAAAAGCATTATAACCCCAGCTTTGCTTCCTGGTATCCTCTTTGCCATCAAGTTTAGCCTTTTCTTCCAACCATGATAAGGTTTTGGCCAACTTAACCTCATCCAGTTGCTTACTGTTTTGCCAGTCAGTTAATTGCGTAAGCAGTCGGGTAATCTGAAGTTGGTCAATTAATTGGGGACTTAGGTCGGCCTCTTTTATTTCAGAAAGGTAGCCCTTTGCCAATGTATTTTCCTTATTTATCCAGCTTAGGTAGGCAGCGGTAATAAGCCCCAATTGAGGTTGCACATATTTTTTATCGCGATAAAGCTGCAAGGCGAACGTGCGAACAGAATCCAGGTATTGTTTGACGGTGCCTTTGTCCTCGTTTCTCGAATAATAGTTATAGCTATCACTGTTGAGGTAAAAAGACTCGTTCATTTCCGCTTCAATTTTATTGACCTCACGACCTAGTAATACTGCGTTTACGGTATTTGCTGGATCAAGCTGATAACAATCGCTTAGATATTTCAGCGCATGACCACTGTTGCCAAAACCTATGATTGCATTGATATTGAATTTATCGGCATCATTTTTAGCGTACTGAAAAATCTCGGCGTCACTTGCAGTGATATAATGAAAATTGGAGTAAGCTAGGATACGTCGTTCGGGGCTGGCGGTAAAGAGTTTCGAAAAGAGGTATGCAGCTTTTGCTCCATCACCATTCTTTCGGACAGCACCGGCATAATTGGAAAGTGCCCAATTAAGGATCGCATCATTCCCTTTTACATTCTGCAGATACTTTTCATAGATTGCGATACTTTTGGCGTACTCCTGCCCAAACAGGTATAGACGGGCAGCCTGATAAGCGTAGCGGATATATAAGAAGCTGTTCTTTGGATATTTAGCAATCTGTTGTTCGGCAAGTTCGGCAAATTGTGAAATTTCTTTAAAATTTCGTGTATCAGGATCCCAGTAGTTATGCTGAATATTGGTAATAGGTTCCTGTTTTTTTGTGAACATAAAATAAGCCCGCTCAGCCTCATGTTTTCCATCAATCAATGTATTCAGAAAGGTGTTTCCACGAACGGAATCGGGCAAGTTTCCCCAAGCAGATTTTTGTTTATTGCTCGCTAAATTGGCTGTTTCAGCATTACTGTTGTACATCAATTGTTCGACATCTTTAACTTTTACAGCTGATCCAAGATGCTTAACCCAAGCCTCCGCATTAATCAGGCTTTCTTTGATAGGCTCTTCATCGGTATAGAGAAATTGATAGGGTATAAATTGAAAGGCCGAAAATCCCTTGTCTTCCAAATTCGGCAAATAATAGGTTGTTTGATTGTCGTATGGGTCTATTTCTGGACCGCAGGCGATATTGGTTGCTATCTCTCCAAAGAAGAAAGCAAGTGTTGTGCTAGAAAGCAGCAATAATTTTTTGTAATTCGGCATTGCCATGGTTTGCTAGTGTGGCTTGATCTAAATGATAAAAAATAATCCGATGTTCTTTTCCTTTCAGTTCTCCCTTCAAAAATTTTGCCGTTTGTAAAAGATCTTCCTGATTTATGGACTCAAAACGGATAACATCGTCCTTTTTGAGGTTGGCTTTGGGAAGATCTCTTGTTAAAATATAGAGATTTGTGTTAGGGTTATGTGTGAATAGGGCGCTGTCTTTGATATCTTCTTCATTGATATGTTTTGAAATACCGATGTAATTATTGTTTCTAAAAACGACAAACCATTGAAATAAGGGCAAGGCAATATCCATCTCCATAGGATAGTTGCGGAGTGTTCCGCTGAGGTACGTTTTGAGGTCCTGTTGGTTTAAAATGGAATTCTGTGTTCCAAATTGCCTCAGATTTCCCATGTTATAACACATCAACATCGCCTTCTTTACAGGAGGGATTCCACTTGTGACGATATTCTTAACCTGATGCAATCTTAAGGTTGAACTGACTAGGATGTCTTTTAGTGCCGGTAATTCCTGTAAGTAAGTGAGTAAATAAAAGAATTTGTCTCGCGAAGTTTTTGTCCAATCGCAGTCCAATTGAAGTTCCGTGAAATTTTCTTTTCCTGCCTGTTGTATTTTGGCTGTAACAAATGGTACAATTTTATTGGCCAATCCACGAATCTGTAGGCTGTCCATTTCTGCAAAAACACGATGATTGACAAACACAACGGGGATTAACTGTTGCTCTTTTGGTACAGGTTGTGTAAATGTAACAGGACTAATAGGGACGGCCTGTACGCCGGATGCATCGAAATCAATATCCATTATTCGCACATACAGAGATTTTGTATTGATTTCTTTTAAAGCACGACTTTCTACTGTATCCAACTGGAATACTGTCTTCCAAAAGTAGAAGCCTGTTTCATGCTTTGTTTTACTGCAGGAGCCTAAAAAAAGTAGAGATAGTGGTATAAGAATTAAAAATAGTTGTGTTTTACGCAGCATATTCGCTTTATTTAGTCGTAATTCAAACAAAATGGGTTTAATTTTGTTTGTTATTCAATAAAATAAAGACGAAATTACAAAGAGATTGTGACTTTATGAAGCCTATTTTCAAATGGATTCTTGGTATTATAGCATTTATCCTGTTAGCATTGGCTGGCGGGATTTGGTATTTTAGTAATAAATGGAAGCCATTGTTGGACACCAAAATCAAACAGCTGGTATCACAGGCAACAGATGGTCTGTACTCGATTCACTACGATGATATTCACGTCAATTTAATTCTTGGAAATGTAACAATAGATAATTTACATCTCATTCCAGATAGCACAGTTTATAAAAAATTAGCACAGGCCAGAAAAGCACCGGACAATCGCTTTGAAATTGGGGTTAATAAGCTAAAGATAAAAAGCTTCGGGATTCGAAGAGTCCTGATGGATAAGGAACTTTTTTTACATGATATCACGGTTGAAACCCCAACCATTCATATCATCAATGAGGTACATAGTTATAACGATACGGTGAGTCGTGGACCTAAAAAGCCCTTGTATGAGAAGATCAAAGACAATCTTAAAAAAATCCAGGTACGCGCTGTTAACCTCAATGATATTGATTTCAAATATACGCAGGTTCAAAAAGGCGTTTATCAAGATTTCGAGATCAAAAAAGTTAAGGTAAGGATAGATGATGTTTTGATTGATTCGACCTCAGAACAGGACCGGCAACGATTCTATCATAGTAAAATGGTTGATATTGAAGTTCCTGGTTTTACGTATAAAACTCCGGATGGATTTTATAAAGTGAACTTCGATCAGTTGAAAATTAATAGTAAAAGTCGCAACGTTCTGTTGACGAAAGTCGCTTATCAGCCAACATTGAATAAAGCTGCCTATTATCGGAAAAAGGGTGAAGGCGGAAGTTATATGGTGTTAAAAATGGATACCCTTCTCCTGACAGGGTTCAATTTCGCAGAACTTTCCCGCGATAAAAAAATATATGCACAAAACGCGCGTCTAAAAAATGGGACACTTTCAATCTATAGTGATAAGCATTATAAGAGTGCGCCCAGCAGCCAAATTGGAAATGCTCCGCATATGAAGTTGATGAAAATGTCAACCCGGATGGGGATTGATTCGTTGATTTTGGATAATATCGGCATTTCGTATTCAGAAATGAGCGATGAATATAGCCAGATTGGAACGATTACGTTCGACCATACTTATGGGACAATATTGAACGTTACGAATGACTCCACAAAGCTGCAAAAACAGAAGCTGATGCGAGCAAATTTGAGCAGCAATTTTATGAATGTGGGAAAGCTATCGACCAACTTCGTCTTTGACATGACTTCCAAAGTTGGGGCATACACGTATAAAGGGACGCTTGGGAAAATGGATTTGACTGTTGTCAATAAGATGATTCGCCCATTGTTGAATGTCGAAGTCAAATCGGGAAATCTCAGTCAGATCAGCTTTGATATCTGGGCCAATGATTATCGCAGCAAAGGAACCTTCAAAATGGACTATGATGACCTTAAGGTCAATATGCTCACAGAGCCTGGCGAAGATGGGCGGCGCGAAAAGAAGGGACTGCTTTCCTTTATGATTAATCAGGTCTTATTTAATCCAGGTAATCCCGATTTATATGGTAAATATACGGTAGGGCATATTAATAAGCATCGAGATCCCAATCATCCATTTTTTAAAGCGTTGTGGCAGACCCTATTGGTTGGAATTAAACAATGTGTGGGGCTTGGTCCAGAACGTGAAGCTAAGTTGATGAATACAGCAGGAAAGGTTGAAAAGGTCGTTAGTGGTGTAAGTAAGGCTAAGAAAATGATTTCAAGTATATTTAAAAAGCATAAAACTCCCGAAGAGTTATTGAAGGAAGAAAAAGAAGACGAGGCCAAAGAGGCGGCAAAGATTGAGGAAAAAAGAAAACGCGACCGAGAGAAGGCTGAAAAGGAACTTGAAAAAGAAGGGCCGGGTAATTGATCATCGGTTTCACGTGGAAAGGTTCCCGAAGAGATACATTTGGCATGGTTTGAAGGATATTTATAGCGAGGTATTGTAATCCTATTTTCACGACGAGAAAAGAAGGATTATAGTGCTGGTTTGTTAATCAGTTTTTAGCGCGCTATGAAATGCATAAAAGATGAATTTGCATTTATTGGCAGATTTATCTTAGTTTGAGGTATCATGATAGAGTCGATTTTAAGTTTTATCCGATTTGTTTTCAAATATAAAAATGGTCTTGTGGACAAGATCATGTTCTATGTGAGCATGATTTGTGCTGCAATAGTCATCTTTAATGTGGGGTATGTCACAGATCCAAGTCTGGGCGAGATGCTGGGCAAAACCATTCATTATCTTTTTTTTGTGCTCTTTTTCATGATTGCTCTACGCGAATCGTCCTCTATTTATGCGCTTCGGAAAATTGCTGTGGAGCATTATTCGGGATTAGTCATTCTTTCTTATTTCATATTTATTCTAGTCGCACGTTTTGCTGGTTTAGACGCTCTATCTGTGTTTTCCAGAGAACAGTGGATTTATTTGGGAATCTATTTAATTTTCATTGCCGAACTGTCCAAAAGCACACTTTTCTTTGACAATTTTTATTTTAATCCAACCATATTATTTGTCATCAGCTTCTTGGTGCTTATCTTAATTGGAACAGTACTGCTCATGCTGCCGCGGACAACGGTAGAGGCACCATTGAGCTTTGTTGATGCATTATTTATGGCAACAAGTGCTGTTTGTATCACAGGCTTGTCTGTTGCTGATATTTCAACCAATTTTAGCATGTTCGGACAAACCGTGGTCATTGTTTTGATACAGGTTGGCGGATTGGGTATTATGACATTTACAGGTTTTTTTGGCTATTTTTTCTCTGGCGGATTTTCTTTTAAGAATCAATTGATGTTTGGTGAAATTCTTGGTGAAAATAAAGTAGCCTCTGTCATTAAAACTCTATTGACGATGATATTTATTACGCTGCTGTTTGAATTTTTGGGAGCTATACTGATCTTTAGTACCTTAGAAAGGGCTAATTTCCCAAATTTAGGGAGCATGGTTTTCTTTTCGATCTTTCATTCTATTTCTTCATTCTGTAATGCTGGATTTTCGATCTTATCTGGGGGTATTACCAATGAAGCCTATAAATTCAATTACCCATTCCAGTTGGCGTTATCTTCGCTTTTCATTCTTGGTGGTTTGGGTTTTGGAATTGTGTTGAATTTCTACACCTATATTAAAGAATCCATATTGCTTTATTACCACCGATGGATCACAAAGAAAAACTATAAGCATAAAGCATGGAGTTTTAGCTTTAATTCTAAATTGGTGCTGGCTTGTAATGCGATTATTATTGTAGGTGCAACATTGTTTTTCTACTTTTTGGAGCGGGGGAACACTCTTTCGCTTGAAAGAGGAATCGATGGAGAATGGGCAACTTCCTTCTTTATGGCCAATGCAGCGCGTTCAGCAGGTTACAATAGTGTCGATTTGAGTTTTGTCGGGCCACCAACAGTTTTTTTGATTATGATTCTGATGTGGGTCGGGGCTTCTCCCGGATCTACTGGTGGTGGTGTTAAGGTAACTACCGTTGCTGTTTCGCTGTTGAATATTGTTTCTCTGGCTAAGGGAAAAGAATATATTGAGATTTTTAAAAGGAGGATAGCCGGCGAATCTGTTAACAAGGCTTTTGCTATTATTCTGTTGTCGCTATTCGTCGTTGGATTCAGTTTTTTTGTGCTCATTTTTACAGATCCCGATAAGAGTATGAAAGCACTCCTCTTTGAATCGCTATCAGCTTATACAACATGTGGGTTAAGTTTGGGGATTACACCATCACTCAGTATGGGCGGAAAATTGATTATTGCCTTAACAATGCTCGTCGGGCGTGTAGGGATGTTAACGCTGTTGGTTGCTTTTATTAAAAATACGACACGGAGAAATATTGTATTTCCGGAAGAAAAAATCTTGTTTTAGGTATACCGGCGGGTGTTTTGACTACCTTTTGATGGCCTTATCACAGTATTGTGCGTATATAAATTGAAAGTGAGCTTGGAAATAAAAGTAAATTTATTTTAGTTTGATATATGAAGTATATTGTTTTAGGATTGGGGCATTTTGGACGTTCTTTAGGGGTACATCTTACTGAGCTCGGACATGAAGTGATTGGGGCAGATCGAAATCTCAGCATCGTTGAACAACTGAAGGACAAGATAACACATACGGTATGCCTAGACACAACCGACCGAGAGGCGGTTTCTTCATTACCGCTGAAAGATGCACATGCTGTCATTGTGGCTATCGGAGAAGATGAAGGAGCTTCACTCATGACTGTGGCGCTCTTAAAACAGTTGAAAGTCAAACGGATCATTGGGCGTATCGTTTCAGATTTACAAAAAACGGTTCTGGAGGCAATGGAAATCAACGAGTATATCATGCCCGAAGAAGAAGCTGCCGAACGGCTGGCCATGCGCTTGGACAATATTGATATTGTCGATTCGTTTAAGGTTTCGGATAAATATTCCATTGTGGAGACTAAAGTGCCCGTTCGTTATGTAGGCATGACATTACGTGAAGCGAACCTGACCAATTTATACAAGGTTATCGTATTGACAACCGTGAAGATTACGGAAACGATAAAGGACGGTGTGACCAAAGAACAAAAGGAAGCTTCTGGAATTGCTGCCTCGGAAACGATTATGGAAGAAGGCGATATTTTGGTTGTTTTTGGAGAATTATCCAATATTAATAAGTTAATTCAAAAAGGAGAATAAAATATGTTATTGACAACAACTGGTACTATTGAGGGGCATCAAATAGAACGTTATTTGGGAATAGTCTCTTCTGAGGTGGTTTTGGGAGCGAATGCAATCAAGGATATGATGGCGGGTTTTCGTGATTTTTTTGGCGGAAGATCCAATTCTTATGAACGTGCATTCCAGGAAACCCGTGAAGCAGCGCTACGCGAACTTGAAGACCGCGCCCGCGCATTGGGGGCTGATGCTGTCGTTGGCGTCCGACTGGACTTTCAAACGGTAGGAACAGGGGGTATGATGATGGTAGGCGCAACGGGAACGGCCGTAAAAATGAGATCTTAATTACTTAAAGCCCTAAATAACATAGGGCTTTTTTAGTGCTTAAAAGATGTGACATGGATCGATCAGATGGAATACCTGTTATAAACTTTCCACTAACAGCAATCTGAGCGATAATTATAATTGTATATAAAAACAAATTTATCTAAGTTTGGCTTTTAAGACTTTTAAACAACCTAAGAGGATAAATGAAATCATCGGAATTTATCAAAATCGTGTGTAATGCGTGCATAAATACAGCAAAAAGCCAGCTGTGAATGAACGATATAGCGTGAGTTGAATAAATGAGATAGCTTCATCACCTTTAAATGACAAATTTATACGGATGAAAAATTGGTTTAAAGCGAATTCGGCACATTTGATTGTTATAGCGATATTCATTGTGCTCGTGTTTTTTTATTTTACCCCTGTTTGGCAAGGAAAAACGCTTGCGCAGTCGGATGTGGTACAGGCGCAGGCAGCACAGAAGGAATTATTTGATTTTAAGGCAAAGGATGGCAAAGCCCCTTTATGGACCAACTCCATGTTTGGTGGAATGCCGACTTATCAAATTTGGCAGGAAAATGAAAATAACATTGGTACCTATTTCTTAAAAGCGGTTAAATTTGCTTTTCCAAGCCCAATGGATACGGTGCTATTTTATTTGCTGGGGGCTTATTTTCTTTTTAGTGTCTTACGGATCAAACCCTGGCTTGCTGCGGTAGGTGCAATCGCCTTCGCTTTTACCTCGTATAATTTTATCTATATTGAGGCTGGGCACATTACCCGGGCAAATGCAATTGCATTTATTCCACCCGTTATTGCTGCGGTTATTATGTGTTATCGGGGAAGTAAATTGTGGGGGCCTGTGTTATTAGCCTTGTTTCTTTCGTTGGAAATTCGTGTAAATCACTTGCAAACAACCTATTACCTGTTGATAGTTCTGATGGTATACGTGATTTTTACTTTCGTAGATGCAATTAAACAAAAACAATTAAAAGGTTTTTTTATTGCATCGGGTAGGCAGATTATCGCAGTGGTCATCGCTTTGATGGTAAATGCATCAATTTTATTACCAACTTGGGAATATAGTAAATTAAGTACGCGTGGACATGCCAATATTACGAAGGTTGATAATAACAACAGCAAAGAGAAAGGGCTTGATAAAGAATATGCCTATGAGTGGAGCCAAGGGATTGGTGAAACCATTACCTTTTTGATTCCAAATGCCTATGGTGGTTCAACTGGCGGACAATTGGACGAAAAATCACATGTCGCTAAATTCCTAATGGAACGGGGTGGGGCGTCGGAGATTCAAGCTGGTCAGATGGCACAAGGCATGCCAACCTATTGGGGCGACAAACGTTTCACTTCGGGACCATGGTATTTTGGGGCCGGAGTTTTCTTCCTATTTGTTTTAGGCCTTGTTATTGTCAAGGACCGCTTCAAGTGGTGGATTTTGGCAACAACCATTTTAGCATTGCTTTTGTCATTTGGAAAAAACTTTACACTTGTATCAGATCTGTTCTTTGACTATTTCCCAATGTACAATAAGTTTAGGGCTGTTGAATCCATTCTTGTTTTGGTTTCCATTACAGTACCTATGATGGCAATTTTGGCTGTCAACGAGCTTTTGACACGGGCGAAGGAGATTCCAAACTTAGATAAAAAAGTGCTGTATACTTTTATTGGTGTCGGTGGCGTCTGTCTGCTTATTGGCGTGATGCCCGATCTCTTTTTAAGTTTTAGGAATGCGGAGCATAGCAATTTAGTAGCAACTTTTGAGCACCAGATAGGCGACAAGGCCTTTGCGACGGAGTTGGCAAACCAGTTGGTTCTGGATCGTAAAGATATCGCAAGCGAAGATGCCTATCGTTCCTTTGTCATCGTTCTACTAACTTTTGGATTTGTTTGGGTCTTTTTAAAGAAGAAACTGAGCGAAGGTGCATTACTGGGAACATTGCTGGTCTTATTCTTGTTTGATTTATGGAGTGTAGATAAGCGCTTTTTGAATGACAAATCTTTTATGGAGAAAGGGGCTACAGCACAGCAAGTATTCCAACAACGTGAAGTGGATCAATTGATCTTAATGGATAAAGATCCAAGCTACCGCGTACTAGACTTGACTTCGGACCCGTTTTCGGATGCCCGTCCATCCTACTTCCATAAATCCCTAGGAGGATACCATGCGGCAAAATTAATGCGCTTCCAGGAAATTTTGGAAAATCAATTTAATGGTGCCCTCAATGAAGATGTGTTGGATATGTTTAATGTGCGTTACCTGATTACAACAGATCCTCAAAATCAATCACAGCGTATTGTGCGGAGAAGTACCGCGGCAGGAAATGCCTGGTTTGTGGATCGGGTAAGTTTTGTGAAAGGAAATGCCGAGGAGATGCAGGCTATCAGTTCGTTTGATCCGCATAAAGAAGCTTTTGTCAACCAGCAATATCAAAATGAAGTAAAAGCGAAGACTTCGAATGCGTCTACATCAGGCGAGATTAAGTTGACATCTTACCATCCGGATAAAATGCAATATGAATATACGGCTGCCAATGATGCCTTTGCTGTGTTTTCTGAAGTATTTTATGATAAAGGATGGAAAGCCTATGTGGATGGAAAGGAAACGCCAATTATCCGTGCGGATTATATCCTAAGAGCACTGCAGTTGCCAGCAGGTACACATAAGGTAGAATTTATCTTCGATCCTGAATCGCACAAAATGGGTAATCTATTGACTTTGATCTCCTCTATCATCCTCGTCGCAGGATTGGGAGCCGCTATATATTTCTCGTTTAAAAGAAATAAAAAAGAAACAGCGGCTTAAAGCTGTTTCTTTTCGAAGCATTTTAGAGCTTTAGAATAATTTGAGCTGCGGATCGGTTATTCTAAAGCTCTTTCTATGATGCGGAGTGGAACCGTGTGCCAATACGGCTGTTCGGTGCTTAACCGTCGGATACCCTTTGTTGTTGAGCCAGTCGTAGTCGGGATAATCCAAGGCGATGTTGTCCATGTATTCATCCCGGTAAGTTTTAGCCAGAATCGAAGCTGCGGCAATCGATAGATATTTCCCATCGCCCTTGATGATACATGTATGTGGTATTTGCTGATATGGAATAAACTTATTCCCATCAACAATAATGTACTCGGCTTTGGTCTTTAAGAGATCAAGTGCTTTGTGCATCGCCAAGTAGCTCGCATTGTGAATATTTATGCGATCTATTTCTTCTGCTGAAACGCTCGCAACGGCATAAGCAAGGGCTTCGCGCTCAATGATGGGGCGTAAAGCCATCCTCTTTTTTTCACTAAGTTGTTTGGAGTCATTAAGAAGTTCGTGATGATAGTCTGTCGGGAAAATCACTGCCGCAGCGAAAACCGGGCCTGCCAGACAACCCCTTCCGGCTTCGTCACAGCCGGCCTCTATCCACTGCTCCTGATAATATGATAATAGCATGTTCAGTTCTTTAAAATAGCCGAAAATACAAATAAATTTAGAGTTATCTATTGTAACTTCTGTGTGAATATCGCCCGTTTACATTAATTAACACTAATAATGTCTTCTTTTGTAAAGATTTAGAGCGCTAGACTATTAAACCGTGGGAATAATCTCCATTAACAAAATAAAAGTTTGTTCTTGTCTAGGCCACATTGTTTCAAATTAAACTTGAGCAATAGTTTTAGAGTCAAAGATTTATCAATTATAGAAATATAAAAATACGTATTATGAGAGGCTTTATGCTTTTTTTGTTTAGTATGTTGATGGGATGGACCGTTTACGGCCAGACGAAGAGCGTACAGGGAATGTTGAAGGACGACAAGAATCGAATTGTTGCTGGGGCAACGGTGAAATTAACGTCAAAATTGGATTCTATGACGACAGGATCCAATATGGCCGGGATCTTTATCTTTGATAAGGTCAAGGCCGATACCTTTAAAATTACGGTTTCAAACCTTGGATTCGAACGTTTTGAGCAAGAATTTAGTATCCCCAAAGGCGAATCAAAACACATTATTCCAAGTTTGACTTTGCAACAGAATTCACAGATGCTGGAGGAAGTCGTTGTTGATGGTGTGCCTACGGTGGTTGTCAAAAGTGATACCCTCGAATATACGATGAAAGATCTGAAGTTGCGTGATGGGGCAGTTGCCGAGGACGCTTTGAAAAAATTACAAGGGGTCGAAGTCGATAAAGACGGTAATGTAACGGCACAAGGGGAGTCTGTCAAGCGAGTTCGTATAAATGGAAAGGATTTCTTTGGTGGGGATGTCAAGACAGCAACACAGAATCTACCGGCAAATATTATCCAAAAAATGCAGGTGATTGATGATTATGGCGATATGGCCAATGTCACTGGCAATAAAACGGGTGATTCAGAAAAAGTATTAAATATTCAGATTGATCCAAAATACAATACAGGACACATGACTACCCTACGGGCTGGCGTGGGAACCGAAGATCGCTACCAGGCTACAGGGATGTGGATGGGAATGCGCGAAGGCGAACAGATTTCTGTATTGGGAAATTTAAACAATACCAATGCGCCTTTATTTGATTTTAGTACTGTAGGTGGCGGTGCGCGTCGTGGCCAAGGTGGCGGCGGTCGCCGTGGCGGCGGGATGTTTGGCGGTTCGGACGGTTTGACAAAAATTGGTTCCATAGGACTGAATTATCGCAAAGACTTTAGTGATAAACTGACCGTTTATGGTAGCTATAGTTTTAGCCATAGCAACAATACAACACTATCCCAACGTTTTCAGGAAAATACATTACCTAATATTATGCAGACGGACAGTGTGACATCCAATTCGAACACGGTTGGCGATAGCCATCGTTTTGAGGCAAATGTCGAATGGAAGCCTACAACAAAAGATTATATCAAAATTTCGCCCCAGTTTGGTTACGACAATAGTGATGTAACGACAGGAACCAATTCAATCACTTACCGCAGTGGAGTATTTAATAATTCACAAGTCCAAGATATTGTTGCAAATTCCTCCGCACCGAGATTTGGAATTAGTGGATTGTACAACCATAAGTTCAATGATAAAGGGCGGAATGTTTTTGTCAACATGAACTTCAACAATGCAAAAACAACGAAAGATCAAAACGCAATTTTAGACAGATTATTGGCAGATCCCAACAATGCGAATACTCCTTTAGATTCGATTTATGAAAGGACAATTCTGGAAGCAAATAATAAAAGTTGGAATGGCGGGGCTTCGGTGAATTATACAGAACCGGTTTCTGAAAAGGGAAAAGTCGAATTTACCTATGACTTTAACAAAAATAAGTATGACAATTCGAACAAACAACAAGGATTTGATCGTGATGGAAACCTTATAGCAGAAGATCCGAAGTTGAATTTTGATTACAATTATGATTACTCCTTTACGACACATAAGATAGGTGCAAACTATTTGTATAGCGACGATAAAATAACCTATTCCATTGGGGCAGCGGCCCAGCCTTCTCAATTGAGCGGCGATGCGATCAGTTCGGGATTAGTGGTTCCAATTCATCGGAACAACATGAACTGGATGCCTATTGCCCGGTTTGAGTATAAGTTCTCCCGACAATCCAATATCTCTGTCAATTATTCGGGAACACCAAATGAACCTTCAGTAACGCAGATCTTGCCATTTGATATGAGTACAAACCGGACCAGTATTGTGATCGGTAATGCAAACTTGAATCCAGAGTTCAGCCATCAATTGAATATACGGTTCCGTAAGAATGATTTCCAAAAAGGAAACAATTTTTTTGCGTTCGTTAATGCCGGTTTGACTAACAACAAGATTGTGAGCTTGAGCAAAAGCTATTTTGATGATTTAATGGATTATCAAACAGGACAGACAAACTCAACCTTAGTTTCTGAAACACGTTACTTAAATGAAAAAAGTGATAAACCTTTTAATGTGAATTCTTTTTACCACTATGGAAAATCATTGAAAGAAAAAACATATAATATTATGTTGATGGGGGGGATATCCTACAGCAAAACTATGGGTTATATATCTACTGAAAAGGACGATAACATCGGCCAAAAGAACGTAGCACGAAATATCGTGCTGAATCAAGGTTTGATGTTTAGATATAACCCTTCGGAAAACCTAGAAATTAATCCAGGAGTACGTTATCAATTTAATCATACGGAGAACTCATTGACTAATCGTAATACGAATGTTTCGTCCTGGACACCGACCTTAATTGGGTCGGTCAATATTACAAAAACAACCATTTTCGGAGCAGATTTATCCAAACAATTCAATAATGGTTATGGTGCCGGCATTAATGCAAATCCTTTTGTCATAAATACCTACCTCGAGCAGAAGTTCTTGAGTCAACAACGTGGTACTGTACGTTTACAGGCGTTTGATTTATTAAACCAGCAAACGAATGTTTCCAGAACATTCAATGAATCTATGATTACAGATAGCCGTACCAACCGTTTGGGACGATATTTTATGATTTTGTTTACCTATAAATTCCAGAAATTTGCGATGGGAAATCCAGAAGGAGAGAACAGATTTCCGGGCGGAATGAGACCTCCGCGTATGTAATCTGGTTTAGATAGCTATAAAAACGGTCATAGTGATTTCGCTATGACCGTTTTGCATTTAAAAATGCCTAGTTTTGTGACGGCTTCATGTGGCCTACGGTTTGAAGATTGAGCAAAGTGGTGAAAAATGTAAGATTTTATATTTTTTGTTTTAGGGGAGATCGTCAGGATTAATGGGCGCACAAAAATAGATAAACTAAAAGAAGCTACAGCAAGTTTGTACTGCATGGAATACGAAATTATTAGACTTTCAAACGGAATACGCGTAGTATTTCAATATCAAAATTTACCGGTTACACATGTCTGCATGGTCATCAACGCGGGGTCTCGGGACGAGTCTGCAGGAAAATATGGTGTAGCCCATTTTATTGAGCATCTTCTATTCAAACGAACAGAAAGACGCTCTACACAACAGATTATAAATCATTTGGAATCGGTTGGCGGGGATTTGAATGCTTACACGACAAAAGAATATACCTGTGTGCATGCCTCTATTCTTCAGCCATATTTAAGTCGTGCGTTAGATCTTTTTGAAGATATCTTTTTTCATTCCACTTTTCCTGAGATAGAATTGGATAAAGAAAAATCTGTCATTGTAGATGAAATGGCGTCTTACCTGGATAGCCCGGAAGAGTCTATTGTAGATGATTTTGAAGATCTGGTTTTTCAGGGGTCAGGTTTAGGACATAATATTTTGGGGCTAGAAGATCAGCTTCTTGCACTGCAAAAGGATGATATTGTTGATTTCATGCGGGCAAATTATGATACAAATGAAATGGTCATTGGTATCACGGGCAATTATACGCTTAAAGAAGTTGAGCGATTGTTACACAAAGTATTTGGGACGGTACCTTCAAATACAATAGCCCGTCTTCGTAATGATGTCAGACCGCTTATTGAACAGCATGTTGCCGTAGGTAAGCCAATTAATCAGGTGCATTATATGCTCGGTTCTTTAGCCTATAGCTATCGTGATGACCGTAAGACGGGGCTGCTGCTTTTAAATAATATGCTTGGTGGAATGGGGATGGGGTCAATCCTAAATCTTTCCATACGGGAGAAATATGGAATTGCCTATACCATTGAATCTAATTATACTATTTTTTCGGATACAGGGTTATTTAGTATTTACCTTGGTACGGACGAAGAAAAAGTTGAAAAGGCAAAAAAACTCGTCTTTAAAGAACTTACAAAGTTAAGTGAACAACCACTATCCGAAACTGCGGTAAAAAAGGCGAAGCAGAAATTTATTGGGCAGATAGCTTTGACGGAAGAGAACCGTATGAGCATGATTATCTCAGCGGCGAAAAACGTGATGGACTATGATCGTGTTATCTTATTGGATGAAGTAATTGAAAAGATCCAGCACTTGACGAGTAAAGAGCTGCTGGAAATAGCACAAGATGTATTTGATCCGAAGAAGATGTTGTCGCTTAGTTTTGTTCCCGAAGATTGAATTTAAGACCCTACATTATTCCTTAAGAGGCGATGAATGGTATTGGATCGATCGGCCGAGGATGGGAATAATAGCTGGCTGAAATGAATTTATATTGCATATAAAAAGCAATTTATCTAAGTTTGCGCTTAGGGGAATTCGTTCTCATCAACCATTGACTGCCAAAGGCAGATTCAATACCTATGGTAGCAGACAAATAAACGAATAAAAAATATAAGGGATGAAAACAGCATATGTATTTCCTGGTCAAGGTGCCCAATTTGTTGGAATGGGGCAGGACCTGTATAATTTAAATGACGAAACGAAAGCTTTGTTTGAACAGGCTAACGATATTTTGGGGTTCCGTATCACGGATATCATGTTTTCTGGTACAGATGAGGAATTGAAACAAACCAAAGTAACCCAACCGGCTATTTTCTTGCATTCGGTTATTTTGGCGAAAGCGTTGGGCGACTCTTTTCAGCCGGACATGGTTGCAGGTCACTCATTAGGTGAGTTTTCGGCTTTGGTAGCGGCCGGTGCATTGAGCTTTGAAGATGGCTTGAAATTGGTTGCACAGCGCGCTAATGCAATGCAAAAAGCATGTGAGCTTCAGCCTTCGACGATGGCTGCGATATTAGGTCTGGAAGACGCTATAGTGGAAAATATCTGTGCTCAGGTTGATGACGTCGTGGTAGCTGCAAATTATAACTGTCCCGGACAATTGGTTATTTCGGGATCTATTGAAGGGGTAGACAAGGCTTGTGCTTTGTTGACCGAGGCTGGTGCTAAGCGCGCATTAAAGCTAAATGTTGGTGGCGCATTTCACTCACCATTGATGGAATCTGCTAAGGTGGAATTGCAAGCAGCTATTGAAGCTGTAGATATTTTGTCGCCTAGCTGTCCGATCTATCAAAATGTTGATGCCAAGCCGCGGACAGATCCAGCGGTTATCAAGCAAAATCTTATTGCGCAGTTAACCGGTGCTGTTCGATGGACACAAACGGTACAAAATATGTTGGCAGATGGTGCAACGGCTTTTGTTGAGGTTGGTCCTGGAAATGTATTGCAGGGATTGGTTAAGAAGGTTGACCGTCAAGTTCAGACTTCAGCAGCATCAGTGACCGCGTAACAAAATATTCAGTATAAAAAGGATCTTTTTGCAGCCTCCAAAAGTGTTTAACTTTTTGGGGGCTTTTTTATGAACGAGAAATCGAAATCAACTGTAAAGTAAGAACCGTATTAGACCAAATGTAAACCTATTTCAGTATAAGACAACCATATCACTTTCGGACTTTGGTCGGTGCTTGTTCGGTGCTTGTTCGGTGCTCGTTCGGTACTTCTTCGGTTGCAACCGAAGAAACACCGAATGAGTTCCGATGAATATCCGTTTTTTGACCGAGAAAATATTGGATCAGGTAGAGGGTGAAACTTATTTATCCTTAAACATACTATAATGATCTTTCATGACCTGCAAGACAAAATCATTGGGAGTCATTTTTTCCGGATGTTTAACCTCCATCACCGTTTCAAGGCGTTGTACTAAAGCGGTTAAAATTCCGACATCCCTTCTGTCAAAAGCGGTTTGATAGATTTCTTTGACAGAGTTGGCATCTTTGTCACTCAGTTTGATTACTTGAGGAAATAGAATTGGGTGATTATCGAACGTTTCTTCGTAGATCGTGTCCCTCAATTTTAAATTAGGTTTGAGACTGATTACAGAGGTTTCTCCTGCAATATCTCCAATGCGCTGTCCGTTTTTGGATAAAACTATAGCGGTAATTGCAACCCCGCCCATCGTCATCCAGATGTCGATAATAGACAGGCTCCATCTCGACAAGTATTGATAGAAGTTGGCCCGGGAGCCGTCGAGTTTGACAACCTTTATTTTCATTATTTTCTTGCCTACAGTTTGGCCGCCAAAAGCGGTTTCAGTAATTAACGTATAAAAAAATGCCGGCAAAGTCAGGGCCATCATAACCCCATAGAAAAGATAGGGATCTCCTGCGTTCATGTTTATACTGTCCAAGAGAAAAAAGCAAAAGAAATAATAACAGACTATAATAAAATAATCTATTGCAAATGCGATCATTCTTGAGCCAAGACTGGCAAGATTATATTCGATTTTTACATTTTGCGCCGTATTTATCTCAAGCTTATTCATATGCAAATTAGTTGAATTTAATGTAATATAGCATATCCAGGTTATTTTAGCTCCAATTTGTGCTTTTCAATCATGGATATTTCCTATATTTGGTTCAGCCAGTTAAAAAAATTAATGAGAGAAGCATCCTTTGTAGAACGAAATAAAGAAAAATGGACGTTAATTGAAAATAATTTATCAATTAATATGCAGGTTGATCCAGATGAACTGGCCTCAAATTACATTGAGCTCACAAACGATCTGGCTTATGCACAAACTTTTTATCCTGAAAGTAAGGTAAAGGCTTATCTGAATGAATTGGCGGTGACTGTCCATCAGAAAATTTATAAAGATCAAAAAGCTTCCAATAATAAATTTAAATCTTTTATCACCGAAGAGATACCACAAGCAATTTGGGCTATCCGCAGACCGTTGTTGTACTCCTTCTTAATTTTTGTTTTGGCTTCGGTTATCGGTTTTTTATCCGCTATGTACGATATCGATTTTATTCGGCTTATTTTAGGGGACTACTATGTAGATTCGACGATAGAAAGTATAAAGGCCGGAGATCCTGCTGCGGTATATGGAAAGGGTAGTAACTTTGGGTCTGCAATTTGGATTACGATTAATAATGTGCGGGTTGCTTTTATGGCTTTTGCTGCCGGGCTATTTTTCAGTGTAGGAACAGGTTATGTCCTGTTTAGCAATGGCATTATGCTCGGTGCATTTCACCAGATGTTTTTCCAGTATGGCGTTATGGGGAAAGCCATGTCGGCAATTTGGATTCATGGCACTATTGAAATTTCGGTAATCATTGTGGCAGGGGGATGTGGATTGGCCCTAGGTAATAGCATTCTATTTCCCAAATCTTTCACGCGTTTAACATCTTTTGTTCGTACGGCAAAGATTGCGATGAAAGTTCTCGTCAGCACAATTCCTTTTTTTATTATTGCCGGTACATTGGAAGGCTTTGTAACGCGATATTATAACGTGTCAATTTGGTTATGCTTACTAATTATCATTTTATCCTTACTGGCCATCCTTTATTTTTATGTTATTAACCCATATCGACTAGCAAAACGATTTCAATGGAAATAGACTTTGAATTTCAAAAAGAACGGAAGGTAGGGGACTTTGTCCAAAGTTTTATAGATCTTTTTAAATTGATCTATAAGCACTTTGTTTCTACTATTTTTGGTTTATCTGCTGTGCCACTGGCGGGTATTGCATTGGTCTATTATTTTTTGTCTACAAAAATTACGTTCTCTGCCAATAGTGATTCTTTTGAGGATATCGATGCTTTTGCATGGGCCGGATTACTCATTTTAGCACTCCTAGCGTTGGGGCTGTACGTTTATGGTATTTCTATCGAATATTTTGTGCTGCTAAAAGAGCGCAAAAGCACAGCATTTTCGGGAGCGGAAGTGCTGAAGAATTTCAGATCAAACCTAGGGAAATACTTTATGTTTTTGATTGCCATGATATTGGCACTAATTGTCGTTTTTATTCCCCTGGCCATCGTCGCTGTAATTTGTGCATTTATCCCTTTCATCGGAAGTTTTGCGATCGGTATTTTAGGGTCCATGGTTGGCATTTGGTTATTTTGCTCATTTTTATTTTATCGGGAAGGTTATTCGGATCTAGGGAGCTGTTTTACAGATGCCTATGTCATGCTGAGCAAAAAATTGATTCAGTATGGTATTGCCACTTATATCGTGAATTTTATTTTCCAAATGGCTGTCATGATGATTTCCATTGTACCATTGATTATCATGGGGCTTTTGTCATTCAACTTCCTCGGTATAGATGCCGCCTTTTTTGACTCATCCTGGGGGAAATTGCTGATGACATTGGGCGGCTTATTTATCACGTTATTTACACTCTTTCTGTACATGTCTGGGGTTCTGGCCAATGGTATTATTTATGAAACAGCCAAGGATCTCAAATTTGGCGAACGTATTTATGGCATGATCGAAAAGATTGGAGGAAAAGATGAATAGACTCTTCGTTTTTTTTGGTATCGCCTTATTATCCGTTTTTTATGCCTGTGATCCAAAACCAAGGGAGGCAGATTCCAATAGTGATAGAATCGATTCGCTCAATGTGAGAATAGATTCTACCTTGGTGGGAACAGATTCTGTCCGCATTGACTCAATAGCCGTAAAAGCTCCTAATGGCCAACAGGAAAAAGACGAAATTGATCTGTGGGATCCAACATTATTTGATTCGATTCCAAAATACACCGAAGAGCGTTCGTTTAAAATGGATCCTTATCAGGATATTATCAAACGTTACGAGACCGATGATTTTGTTTATTCAGAAAATATTAAAGATCGCGTTGGTGTATTACAGCGCATTCTTGCCCGGCTCGCGGATTGGATTGGAAGCATCATGCCCGATAATCCTTATAAATTCCGGGAAGAGTTTGGTTATGTATTTGCCTTTTTAGCGGTCATCGCATTAGCCTTTATCCTCTATAAAGTGCTCTACAATAGGAAACAATATTTTATTAAACACGATGAAGAAGAGGGAGAGCTTGATGCTTTAGCGTATGTAGAGCGAAATCTAATGAATAGTAACCTAGAACCTTATATTCAGGAAGCTATTACAACTAAAAATTATGCATTGGGAATTCGGTACTTACAGCTGTTAAATATTCAAAAGTTGGCTCAGACCGATCATATCAAGTGGAAGCAGAGTAAGACAAATGCTGAGTTTGCACAAGAAATACGGAACGAAGAACTCCGTCGGGGATTTCTGGAGTGCACACGGATATTTGATTATGTCTGGTTTGGTCAGTTTGAATTAATGGAAGCTAATTTTGCCCAATACCAGCAATTGTTTACCCAATATCAAAATCAAATTAAATGAAGGGATCGGTAAAATTTGGATTGATATTATTGGCTGTTGTTTTAGTGCTCATTGCGCTTATCGATGCAACAAGTAAGAAGCCGATTATCTGGGATCGGACCTTTGATGCAAAAGATAAAAATCCCTTTGGAGCTTATGTGTTACGTCAAGAACTAAAACATATCATTGACCAGAAGAATACAACGATTGAACGGCCATTGTACGAGTATCTAGACAGCGCAAAGAAAACAGACGTTAACCTGTTTTTTTACACCTCTTATTTTTCAATGGGAGAAGCCGCGGAGGATAAATTATTGGATTATGTGAATCGGGGCGGGAAAGCAATGATTGTGGCCGAGGAAATTGATCGTTATTTTTTGGATTCTTTGGGTGTGGAAACGGATAGTTTTTATGGTTACAAAAAAGGTGTAAATATAAAAAGTCAGGTGCGCGTTCGACTGATGAATGATAACAATAAAATTCATTATGGTAAATCGGATCTTGGAGAAGTATTTAAAAAACTTCCTAAAAATACGACCATTTTGGGCGCGATTACCTATAAAGATTTTGCGTTACCTAACTTCGTGGCGGTTCAATTTGGTAAAGGGACAATCTATCTGCACCTGACTCCCGATTTATTTGGGAACTATTATTTGCTGAATTCTGCTTCGCAGTATGCTTATGTTGCGAAATCTTTATCTTATTTAAATGATAAGCCGCTCGCGTGGTATGATTTTAAAGCAAATATGGATCAATATCGTACGCCTTTGCGTGTGTTGCTTATGAATGATGGTCTTCGGCAAGCCTGGTATGTTTTGTTAGCGGGACTGGTGCTTTTACTCGTGTTTAGAAGTAGACGCGAACAGCGTGCAGTGGCGGTCGTGGCCCCGGAGCCGAATCTCTCGAAAGAATTCTGTGAGACGATTGCTACCTTATATTATGAAAATGGTGCGCCAGGGAACATGGTAGCCAAAAAAATAGATTACTTTCTTCACGACCTTCGGAGTCGTTTTCACTTAGATACACTAACGTTGCGGGAAAATGAGTTCAGTGAAGAATTGGCCGAACGGTCTGGCGTTTTTCTTGCGGAGACACAGGCTTTGGTCAGGTTGATTGTTCGTATGCAGGATGCGAAAGAACATGACCTAGCTGATCTTAAATTGATTAATGATACTATAGAAGAGTTTAAACATAAAGCAAAAATGATATGAGTGACTTCGATAAATATATATCTTTTGAAAACCGAATAGATGTATCGGTTTTGTTCGATAAAATGGCTCAGGTAAAGGCAGAAGTTAAAAAAGTAATCGTTGGGCAGGATCAATTGATCGATATGCTCTTGATTTCCATTTTAGCGTCGGGACATTCCCTGATTGAAGGATTGCCAGGGGTTGCAAAAACATTATCTGCAAAATTGATCGCCAAAACCATCAATAGCGAATTCAAACGTATTCAATTTACACCAGACCTAATGCCTTCGGATGTAACAGGATCTTCGATATTGGATCTGAAAAGCAATGAATTTGAGTTTCGCAAGGGGCCTATTTTTGCAAACATCGTGTTAATCGATGAAATTAACCGGGCTCCGGCAAAGACGCAGGCGGCGCTTTTTGAAAGCATGGCCGAACAGCAAGTATCAGTCGACGGAACTACCTATCGATTACCAGCTCCCTTTGTTGTTTTTGCGACACAAAATCCGATCGAACACGAAGGTACTTATCGATTGCCGGAAGCTCAGCTCGATCGTTTCTTGTTTAAGATCAATGTGAATTATCCTGAACTTGAACAGGAACTGGAGATATTAAAGGAGCATCATGCTCAAAAGGCACTCAATAAAGAGGATCAGGTTCAGGCGGTAGTTTCCGCAGCAGAAATTTTGGCATTCCAAAAATTGATCAAGTCTATTTTTGTTCATGAGGAGTTGCTGACGTATATTGCTCAAGTTATTATAAAAACACGCACTAACCCAAGTTTGACACTAGGAGCTTCACCAAGAGCTTCGATTGCTTTGTTGGAATCCGCAAAGGCTTCGGCTGCAGTGAGTGGCAGAGACTTTGTTACTCCTGAGGATATTCGGAGGGTAGCATCGGCTGTGTTAGGACATCGCGTTATGTTGACTCCAGAAAGAGAAATGGAAGGGTTTACCACTGCCTATGTCATCGACCAAATCATTAATTCTGTAGAAATTCCAAGATAATGAAGAAATTAAGCCAGCTCTTTCTAACGAATCAATTCTTCTATTCACTATTAGGTATAGCGACACTCTTTACATTGTCTTTTTTTGTTAAAGGATTGTTGATTGTGTCTTGGATTGTTTTTTGGCTATGGCTGGCAGTTTTGGCTTTTGATTTTATTGTCTTGTTTTCAGGAAAGGGGCGAATCGAAATCACAAGGGTCTATCCGGAAAAATTATCTAACGGGGATGAAAATCCGATGCGGCTGATAGTGAGTTCTTTTTATCCATTTAGTACGAAAGTGGATATTTTGGAGGAGTTTCCGATACAGCTTCAAATTCGGGATAAGGATTTTTTGACCCATCTGGCGGGTTTTCAGCAATCGGACATTTCTTTTTCACTTCGGCCAACCCAACGAGGGATCTATACCTTTGGCCGTTGCATGGCATTAGTGATGCGTTTTGGTTTTTTTAAAAGAAGGTTTGTTACCAATCAGGAACAAGAAATACCATGTTATCCGTCTTATATTCAACTCCGTAAATATCAGCTTTTGGCCACAAGCAACAGACTGAATGAACTCGGAATAAAGCGTATTCGACGGATTGGTTCGGCCATGGAATTTGACCACGTTCGAGACTATGTTCAGGGGGATGATTATCGGCATATGAATTGGAAAGCTTCTGCAAAAGTAAAAAAGTTGATGGTCAACCAATATGAAGAAGAGAAATCACAGCCCATCTATTCTTTTATTGATCTAGGGAGGGCGATGCGCATGCCCTTCAACGACCTGACCTTATTGGATTACTCCATTAATGCTGCGCTGGTGCTTTCGAATGCAACCATATTGAAGCAAGACCGTGCAGGCTTATTAACCTTTTCAAAGGATATCAATGCATTTATACCAGCTGAGAAAAGAAATAATCAGATGCTCAAAATTTCAGAGACGCTCTATCAGGTGTCGACCAAATTTGAAGAATCAGAATTTGGAAAATTATACAGTTATGCCAATGCACATATCAACAAACGTTCGCTTATCTTTCTTTATACCAATTTCGAGACCTTAGACTCCTTGAGGCGTCAGATGAATTATCTATCGATGCTCAATAGAAGTCACATTATAGTTGTTGTCGTCTTTAAAAATGTCGAGGTGGAGGATTTAGCCAAAAGCGCACCGAAAAAAACGATTGACATCTATAATCAAATCATTGCTGAAAAGTTCATCTATGAGAAGCAGCTTATTGTACAAGAACTGATTCGTCATGGATTTCAGACCATTTATACTGCACCGGAAAATCTAACCATCAATTCCATTAACAAATACCTTGAAATTAAGGCACGTGGCCTTATTTAATGATGGAGGTATCTTTGACCATTACTTTTGTCCAGAGATGTTGATATTTCTCGATCGCTTTTAAATGGATTGGATGCGTTTCGTAAATGGTAATATCGTTAAGATCTTTGAATGTCACAAGTAGCGTGTAATCAAAGCTGTTGTCTACGACAGGTCTCGGGTTTGTCTGCGCCGGAATGCCATAATTGAGTGTTTTAATGACGTCGATCTTACGAAGTTCTTCAAAGAATCCAACAAAATTCTTTTTTTCTTTTTCACTAAGATCCTTTTTTAGCCAAAAATTAACAACATGGACAATGGTGCTGGACTCGATATGCTCATCCGATTGAACTGTATTTGCCCATGTGGGAGCAGTTACGAGCACCATGGGTGCTAGAAGAAAGTTGCGTCTTTTCATGATTGAAACGGTTTAGAAGCTTTAAGATACAAAACCTTCGTGAATTCAACAATACCAATGACGCTGATCGTGGGCGAATGGTTTTTGTGGTTAACGAAAAATAGGCGTTTTCAGCCAACAAAAAGGGAGACGTTATGCCTCCCTTTTATATTTTGATGGATGTTGGATGCTATATTCCAAACTCTGCTTTTACCTTGTCAATATAATCTAGTTTTTCCCAAGTAAAAAGTTCAACCTCAATTTGCTTTTTCTCGCCTGTTGAACTTTCGAACTCTTTGGTTACTTTTCTTGGCGTTCTTCCCATGTGACCATAGGCTGCCGTTTCTGAATAAATTGGATTTCTCAGTCCCAAACGCGTTTCAATTCCGTATGGAGTCATGTCAAATAAATGGGCAATTTTTTCAGCAATCTGGCCATCGGTCAAATTTACTTTGCTCGTTCCATAGGTATTTACATAGATTCCCATTGGATCTTTTACACCGATTGCATAGGAAATCTGTACGAGAATTTCATCTGCAACACCTGCTGCCACTAAGTTTTTAGCAATATGGCGCGTTGCGTATGCTGCCGAGCGGTCTACTTTAGATGGGTCTTTTCCTGAGAAAGCACCACCACCATGGGCACCTCGACCGCCGTAGGTATCGACAATGATCTTCCGTCCGGTTAGTCCTGTATCTCCATGTGGTCCACCGATAACAAATTTGCCGGTGGGATTAATATGAAACTTAATTTCATCGTTAAATAACAACTGAAGTTCTGGTTTCAATTGTGCTTTAACACGTGGAATTAAGATCGTTTTGATGTCGTGTGTAATTTTATCCAACATGGCTTGCTCGGTATCAAACTCATCATGTTGTGTAGAGATGACGATTGCGTCAATTCTTTTTGGTTTGTGATCATCGCTATACTCAAGGGTTACCTGAGATTTTGCGTCGGGGCGCAAATACTTGATTTCGTTATTTTCGCGACGCAGCTCGGCCAGTTCATACAGTAAGCGATGCGATAGGTCCAATGCCAACGGCATGTAGTTTTCGGTTTCGTTGTTTGCATAACCGAACATGATACCTTGGTCACCCGCCCCCTGTTCCTGTCTTGTCTTGCGGTCTACACCTTGGTTGATATCAGCAGATTGCTCGTGAATCGCCGAAAGAACGCCACAGGAGTTTGCCTCGAACATATACTCAGATTTGGTATAGCCAATTTTCTGGATCACCGAACGGGCTATTTTCTGAACATCGAGGTATATGTTTGATTTAACTTCCCCCGCAAGGACAACCTGTCCTGTGGTTACTAGTGTTTCAATAGCGACGCGAGAGTCCTCGTCCCATGCTAAAAAATTGTCTATTAATGCATCTGAAATTTGATCCGCAATTTTGTCTGGATGCCCTTCAGAAACAGATTCTGACGTAAATAAATAAGCCATGCTTTACGTAATTTTTAATATTGGATTTGCGCTAGAATGAAATAACAGCAAAGTGATAAGAGCCGTGATAGCGAAGGGTTTTTAGCACTTTTTTACTGTGGTTGCAATCTCCTTGTCGTTGCCTTGTTATGCAACAGCACGCAAATCAGTCCACATTCTATTTTTTGTGCGACAAAGCTACAATACTTTAAGGATTATTTAAAATCAAATTTATATTTTAACTTTTAAAAGCTCAGCGAAATGCGTTAATAGGTATAAAGATTACATTATTTTAAGAAATTGGTAATTTCCGCTATCTTTGGATATGTCAGAACGTAAACAGATATTGTTTGTTATTAATCCTATTTCAGGAGGAAAAAATAAAACTTCCTTTAAAAAACAGGTGCTGGATGTACTTGATCTACAGAAGTTTGATCCGACCTTTCAACAAACTGCAAGGCCGAATCATGCGTATGAAATTGGACTGAAAGCGGTCAAGGAAGGCTATGATGCAGTTATAGCAGTCGGAGGTGATGGGACGATCAATGAACTGGGCTCCGCTTTGGTGGGATCTGGAATTCCATTGGGAATTATTCCTGAGGGCTCTGGCAACGGCCTAGCGCTCTATCTAGGGGTTCCTATGAATGAAGCGGCTGCTATCCGTCGGATTAATCGTTTTGAATCGATTGAGGTTGATTGTGGTTTAATTAACGATAGACGATTTTTTAATATCGCGGGTTTAGGTTTTGATGCTTCCGTGAGTGAAAATTTTGCGAATGAAAATATTCGCGGACCTCTGGGCTATATGAAATCGGTCTTTAATGTGCTCAGCAAGTATCAGCCTGCACATTATAAATTGACGATTGATGGAAAGGTGTACGAAAGACAAGCCTTTATGATCAGCGTAGCGAACTCTCCTCAATATGGGAACAATGCCTATATCGCACCACAGGCTTCGGTTAATGATGGTATTTTGGACGTATGTATCGTGCACAAATTTCCACTTTATATACTGCCAAAGATGATTTTTCATCTTTTTAATAAATCGGCAGATCAATCCAGTTATGTCGAGATTATTCCGGGAAAAAATATTCAGATCGAGGTCGATAAGGTTTCACCGGTCCATGTGGATGGAGAACCGATCGAGCTTGGCGATAAACTGGATATTTCCATTATACCAAAAGCACTAAAGATAATTTGTTAAGGTCATGAGCAAAAATAAAAAACAGTCCTACGAGGGCGTAGTATATTCAACAGATGACAGTTTCAGCTATCAGCTGGCTGATTTTTTTCAGGAAGCTGATACTTTACCGGTCAACCAGCAAAACTTGAAGGTACAACTGGATCGTAAAATGCGGAAGGGGAAAGTTGTTACGTTGGTTACGGGGTTTGTCGGAAAAGCGGAAGATCTAGAAAGCTTAGGTAAATTGTTGAAACAGAAGTGCGGAGTGGGCGGAACGGTAAAAGATGGAGAGATCATCATACAAGGAGAGTTCAAACAAAAGATCTATGAGTTGTTACTTAAAGAAGGGTATCGCGTAAAATTAGTCGGTGGTTAAACAAGTATAACGAGGATATTCGTATTAAATCTAATGAATTGTTTATTAGGCAAGTATGGTTTTGGTTAAGACTGTGCGATTGTTTGAAAACATGAGTAATCACTTACTTTTTGTCGTTTAAAATCCTTGATTTTTTTGCATATCAAAAAAAAAATGGCTTTCATTGTAAAATAATTATTGCGAATAAGCGATTTAGCATAGAGTAACAATGATTATATAACGGGAACTGCTGAGAAAAATAACACTGTTAATGGTGTATTCAGTTTTAAAAAACAAATTTGATTTTTTTTATATATTTAAGAGGAATATTTTAAATTTGACATTAAATATTAAATTTGCTTTGCAAAATTGGTTTCAAAAGCAAATAAGAGTGCATATAATTTAAACAACATTATATATTTAAACAACAGTAAAAAACTAAAAATTAGAAAAATGGCAAACGCACCTAAAACTGCTGCAAAACAAGAGAGCAACAACGGAGGATCTTTCTTCGCTCAAGCTGCAATCATCATCTGTTTCATCGTTGGTTTCTGTTTATGGAAATTTGTAATGGGTAACCCTGCAAACTTTGTTGATGGAAATCATGAAAATGCACCAATCCCAGGCGGAAGTTTAAGCTCTTACTTAGGAATGGTTTACCATGCTGGGGCTATCGTACCTGTTTTGCTTGGTTTATTCTTGATGGTATGGGTTTTCTCAGTAGAACGTTTTATCGTTATTAACAAAGCTTCTGGTAATGGTAACGTAGGAAACTTCGTTCGTAAAATTCAAACGTTAATTAATGGTGGAAACATCGATTCAGCTATCGCTGAGTGTGACAAACAAAAAGGTTCAGTAGCAAACGTAGTAAAAGCTGGTTTATTGAAATACAAATCAGTATCTGCAGATCCTGAAGTAAACACTGAAAAAGCTGCTATTGCAATTCAAAAAGAAATCGAAGAAACTACAGCATTAGAAATGCCAATGTTAGAGAAAAACTTAAATGTTATCGCTACATTAGTTTCTATCGGTACATTATGTGGTCTATTGGGTACAGTAACAGGTATGATCAAAGCCTTCTCGGCATTGGCAACAGGTGGTGCTCCAGATTCAGCTAAATTGGCAAACGGTATCTCTGAGGCCTTGATCAATACAGCAACTGGTATCGCGACTTCAACATTCGCTATCGTATTGTATAACATCTTTACTGCAAAAATCGATAAATTAACTTACTCTATCGACGAAGCTGGTTTCTCAATCGTACAAACATACGCTGCAAACCACAAATAAGAACTATGGTGAAAGTTTTTGATTTTATTTTATGGAAATCAAAAACCAAAAGCATCATAGGATAGAAGATTGAGTTTTTAATTTAAAAGGAAGAATTTAAAATGGGTAAAGCAAAAGTAAAAAGAGCCAGTACGTCGATCGACATGACAGCGATGTGTGACGTATCGTTCTTACTGCTTACGTTCTTCGTCTTAACGGCGACTGCGCGCCAACCAGAGGCTTTGCAAGTAGATACCCCAGCATCGACTACGAAAGATAAGTTACCTGATTCAAATGTAGGTATGATCACAATAGGCGATAAAGGTAAAGTTTTCTTCGGTACGACTGATCAACAGGTTCGTGTAAAAGCACTTGAAAGAATGTCAGCAAAGTATGGCGTTGGCTTTTCACAAGAAGATTACGATCGTTTCAAATTGATGGAAAACTTTGGTGTACCAATGTCTAAATTAAAAGGGTTATTGGCCTTGGATGGAAGTAAGCGTACAGAAAAAGGTCTGCAGACTGGTATCCCGGTTGATAGTACAGAGAATACTTCAAATGAGTTGTATTACTGGGTTCAAAATGCCCGTCTTGCAGCTGAAGAAGTAAATAAAGAAAAGGAAGCTACTGATAAGAACTTCGTGCACCCTGGACCTCTGAAGATGGCTATCAAAGCAGATGCGAATGAGAAATATCCTTCGGTTAATTTAGTTATTGAAACATTGCGTAATCAAAAGCAAAACAAGTTTAGTTTCATAACAGGCATGCGTGCTGAGGAGAAATAATTGACGATTTAATAAGAACAAACAATGGCAGAATTAAATCAGGATAGTGGTAAAAAAGGCAAAGGCGGGAAAGTAAGATCCAAGAAAAATGGTGGTAAGGTCGACCTTACAGCCATGGTGGATTTGGCGTTCTTGTTGATTACCTTCTTCATGTTGACCACGTCCTTAAATAAACCGCAGGCAATGGATGTGGCTATGCCAGACAAAAATAAAATTAAGGAGCAACAAAGCGATGAATTGCTTACAGCAGATAATCGCTCCCTGACAATTTTATTGGGTTCTGACAATAAAGTCTCTTGGGTATATGGTCAAGTTGCTCGTCCGATCGAAGGTCCTACTGTTGCCGGTTACGGTGCAGATGGGATTCGTAAGGTCTTGATGGAGAAAAAGGCTTATGTACCTCGCGTTTCAGGCGGCAAAGACATGATCGTAATCATACGTCCTAGTGAAAAATGTACACAACGTAATCTGGTTGATATTCTTGACGAGATGAAAATTGTAGACGTCAAACGCTATATGATCGGAAAGATTACACCTGAAGAAGTCGAAGTGTTAAAACGTGACAATATCTATAATGATTAGTTATTAGATTGACACAAAAAACTAAAATAAAATGATAGGGTCAAAATTAGATATTTTTAAGAAAGAATGGCTTGATGTCGTTTTCCAGGGCCGCAACAAGGAATATGGAGCTTACGAGCTTCGTAAACTTGCGCCTAAAGCGACTAACCGGGGGCTTCTTGTCGTTATCGGCATTGTAGCCATAGCTAGTTTCCTTAGTGTATTTGGAAGTAAGCTGTTCCCGAAGAAAGCTGTTGAGGCACCTCCGGCAGTAACCGAAGTTACTTTGGAAGACCTTGAAGAAATCAAACCACCAGAACCACCAGAAGAGGAGCCACTTCCACAAGAACCGGAAGAAAAACCTCAACAAGTGGCCATGGATGTACCAAAAGAGGATTTGGTTCGTTTCCCTGAGCCTAAAGTAGCTCCTGCAAACAAAGTTGTAGAAGAAGTTGCTTCTCAGGAAGAATTGAAAGATCCAAATAAAACTCCAGCGCGTATTACTTTGAAAGGTAGTCCGACAGGTACTTCTGTAGCACGTGGCGAATTTGGTTCGAAGAAACAAGATGGCGCTATTACTGGTGCTGCAAAAGGAGATCCAAATGGTAATGGAGATGAAATTCTTCCATTTAATGCCATCGAGGTTCAGCCAATGCCCGTAGGCGGTATGCAAGCATTTATGTCTTGGGTAGGTTCAAACTACGAGTATCCAGCTGCGGCAACTGAAAATGGTGTAAATGGTGTCGTTGAGGTATCCTTCGTCGTAGAAAAAGATGGTAGCTTGACAGACATCAATATTAAACGCGATTTGAAATATGGTACTGGTGATGCAGCCGTAAGGTTGCTTAAGAAAGCGAAGAAATGGAAGCCGGGTATTCAAAATGGCCGTCCAGTTCGTGTAGCGTACACTTTGCCAATTCGATTGAACCTTCAAAATTAGAATGACAAATTTTAATTCGAATAATAGTTCAAATTATAGACAGAAATCGCCTCTGAAGCGGTTTCTGTCTATTTTAGGACTTTTTATGTTTGGCTTTTATTTTGTTTTGGGCCTTTTGATTATATTCTGGGATAATTTTCCCATTGAGATTAATCCTACTTACAAAACAATCTTTGGTGTTGTATTGATTCTGTATTCTTTTATGCGGTTTGTACGGCTTTGGCAAAATAATTTTTAATTAACTGCCCTCTTCTTTTTGGCGACAACCAATTCTCTCTTCAAAAATTAAACTATTTTTTAATTAAACTGTCTTATTTTATGATGTATCATATGAGAAAATATAAAATGATTCTTGTGATGCTTGGCATCTGTATGGGCATTTTTGTTTCCTGCGAAAATAAAACAAAGCAAACGAAAGAGAGCGATGATATTCTAACGGGTAAGCTACCCGTTATTGTGGATCAAACTTTGTTGCCTATTATTCGGGAGTCTGCGGATGTTTTTGAAAGTTCTTATCCAAACTCGAGTTTGGAGCTCATGGCACGGCCCGAGATTAAAGCGGTGAATGCCTTATTGTCTGATTCTGCTTATGTGGTTGTGTTGACCCGACAGTTGACAGATGAAGAAGATAGCTACTTTAAAAAACGTGGCATTCAACCTAAAATATTCCAAATGGCTTCGGATGCCGTTGTATTGATTAATAATCGTAACAGTACTGATACTATAATGCAGCAAAAAGACGTTAAGTCTTTGTTGGAAGGTAACTTAGGGGGACAGCGATTGATCTTCGATAATGCCAATTCAAGTACACTGCGCTATTTGAAAGATTATTTCAAATTGAACAAAATTGATCCGAAAGCTGTTTCTGCTTTGAAAGATAGTGAAGATGTCATGAAATATGTCAGTGAAAATGCCAATGCAGTAGGCGTTATCGGATACAATTGGTATTTAAAAGCGATAGAAAAAAATTCGAATTTATTGGATAAAATTCGTACATTGAGCATCGAAAGTGTTGGTAAGGAGGGTGAAAAGGCGAGTTTTTTTCGGCCGTCCCAATCGACTATTGCTGATGGCTTATATCCTTTTGTAAGGCCTGTCTACATTATGAACTATCAGCCAAATATGGGCTTGGGTTTAGGCTTTAGTGCCTTCTTGACAGGGGATCGTGGACAGCGGATTGTATTAAAGGCTGGATTGGTTCCTGCTACAATGCCCGGACGAGAGATCATTATTAGAGATGAAAGTTATATTAAATAGATAATAAATAGTACAAAAATAGATTATGACAAACAGTAAATTATTATTTAGTCTTTTATTGGCTGGATCTGTGGGCACAGTGAGTGCACAAAGTTTGAAAGATGCTAGAGCAGCCATCGAGGCTGAAAATTATGGTAAAGCGAAAACTATCCTTCAACAGTTAGTGACTAAGCAACCTAAGAATGGAGATAATTATTTCTATTTGGGTCAAATTTATTTGGTAAACGACAGAGCGGATTCTGCCGCTGCGATTTTCAACCAAGGTTTGGCTGCTGATCCAAAGGCTACAATTAATAATGTAGGTTTGGGTTATGTTGACTTAATGAAAAAAGATAAAGCAAGCGCTGAATCTAAATTCGCTTTGGCAACAGCAAAATTAGGAAAAAAGGATTATGAGCCATTATTGGAAATCGGTCGTGCATATATTAATGCTCCAGAGCCTGATTATGCAAAAGCGTTGGAATACCTGACACAGGCGAAAGAGAAAAATAAAAAAGACGTAGCTGTTCCTATCGCGTTAGGTGATGCGTACCGCGGTTTGAAAGAAGGTTCATTGGCCTATACAAGCTATGGTGAGGCGACGGATATTGATCCAAATTCAGTACAGGCGAAAGTTGGACAAGCTGTGATTGTACGTGGCGCTCAAGCTTTTGATGAGGCTATCACA
Organism: Sphingobacterium sp. UGAL515B_05; assembly: GCF_033097525.1. Classification (NCBI taxonomy): domain Bacteria; kingdom Pseudomonadati; phylum Bacteroidota; class Sphingobacteriia; order Sphingobacteriales; family Sphingobacteriaceae; genus Sphingobacterium; species Sphingobacterium sp. UGAL515B_05. The sequence goes on from NZ_CP109907.1 coordinate 2,077,482, forward strand.
CAATTGGAAGCTATCGCAGCAGAAACACCGGCATACGCACCTACTTACCGTGAGTTGGCTGAAACATATAACCAATGGTCTAGATTGCCGGGTACTTCTGACGAGAAATATGTCGAGTTAAATAAAAAGGGTGTTGAGCAATACAAAAAATACCTAGAAGTAGCGGGTGATAATTCATTGGAAGCTAAAATCCGTTATGCCGATTTCTTGGTTTACGCGCGTCAATATGACGATTTGAAGGTCGTTTCTGAGGAATTAGCGAAAAACCCTTCTGTAGATCCAAAAATCTACCGTTATTTGGGTTATATTGCCTTCCAAAAAGCTAAAGATTATCCGAAAGCCTTGGAGTACTTAAACCAGATGTTTAGCAAAATGGAAAAAGATCGTGTAATTCCGTTGGATTATATGTATCTAGGTATGTCTGAGATTGCTGCAAATAGCCCAAAACCAGCAGCTGCTGGTGCAGATAGTACGGCTACTGCGGCTCCGGTATTGACAGCAGAGAATACAGCGAATATTCAAAAGGGTATTGCCGATATTAAGAAAGCAATTGATTTAGACAAAGAATTGTTGGGAGAAACAGCTGAGTTAGCTTTTGCTAAATACCAAGAGCAAGAATTGCAAACAGCAGCCTCTTTATTCGAGCTAGTTGCTTCTTATAAAGATAACAAAACATATCTGTTTGATGCAAATTACTATGCTGGAGAAGCCTATTACCAAATCGGTGCTAAAGAAGATGCAGCTAGTAAAAATGAGGAACAAGTTGTGGTTAATCAAGAATTGAGAGACAAAGCAATTGCGGATTTACAAAAATCACAAACTTTCTTAACTGTGATCGAAACAACTGATAATAAAGAAGCACAAGATAAATATTTGATTAATGCGCTTTATTACAAGGCTTTTGCTGCATTGACGGCTGATAATTTGGAACAACCAAAAGGTGATTTCGTAGCATCCTTCCAAAAATTGATTGAAACAATCAATCAACGTGGTGCGCAAGAGAAAAATAAAAATTATTTAATCGATGCGAATACCTATATCGGTCTTTACTATTATGTAAAACAGGATCTTCCTAAAGCGAAAGAAAGCTTCCAGAAAGTATTGGCAATAGATCCAGCTAATGAAGCGGTTAAAGGCTATTTACAAGGTATTAAATAGGCTTAAGTAAAATCATTCTAAATTAGGCGTAGATAGTAATATCTACGCCTTTTTTGTTTTGTTTTTTACCTTGGAATCTCTATATTTAAAGACAGTTACCAATATAAATTTAATTGAGATGGAGCAAGCCAATAGTATGCCGATCGACTACTTGCCTATATTTATACAGCTTTTAGTAGCTGTAGGATTTGGAGTAGGTACCATAATTATTACACACCTTATCGGACCAAAAGTCCGCACAGAAAATAAGCTTGGAGCTTTTGAATCGGGAATTGAAGTTGTCGGAAATGCCAGGCAGCCTTTCTCCATAAAATATTTCTTGGTCGCTATCCTGTTTGTCATATTTGATGTTGAAGTTATTTTTATGTATCCATGGGCAGTCAACTTTCGGGAAATGGGACTACAGGGCTTGATCGAGATGTTTATTTTCATGGGACTGCTTTTGTTGGGCTTTATCTATGTGATCAAGAAAAAAGCATTGAGTTGGGATTAGATATTCCCGTGATGGTTGGCCTTTGGGCCAGCAATACTTAAACCTATAAATCGACTTTTCATGAGTGATATAAAATTGGCAGAAGCTCCTCCGGGAGTAGAAGGCGCAGGTTTTTTTGCGACAAGTTTGGACAAAGCCATTGGCTTGGCCCGAGCCAACTCGTTATGGCCTTTGCCTTTCGCCACATCCTGCTGTGGTATCGAGTTTATGGCAACGATGGGCTCTACTTACGATTTGGCTAGATTTGGTGCCGAACGCCCTAGTTTTTCGCCGCGTCAGGCAGATATGCTATTGGTGATGGGTACCATTGCTAAGAAAATGGCTCCGGTGTTAAAGCAGGTGTATGTGCAAATGGCCGAGCCGCGCTGGGTAATTGCTGTTGGGGCCTGTGCTTCTAGTGGTGGTATTTTCGATACGTATTCTGTCTTACAAGGAATAGATGAAATCATACCGGTTGACGTCTACGTACCTGGTTGTCCTCCCCGTCCAGAAGCAATTTTGGATGGCGTGTTGCGTCTACAGGATATTGTAAAGAATGAATCATTGAACCGGAGAAATACACCCGAATACAAAGCGCTGCTTGAGAAGTACGGAATACATACAAATAAATAGATGATGGAAAACAGTTTTTTATTGGATAAGCTCCAAGGAAATTTTCCGGCAAAGATTAACGAAATTCAAGATGCACACAATTTATTGACGATTGTCGTGGATACGGAAGATGTGATTGATGTACTTCGTTTCTTGAAATCGAATAAGGAGTTGCAGTTTATCCATCTGACCGATATTACGGCAGTGCACTATCCGCATTTAGAAAAGGAGTTTGCTGTGGTTTATCATATTCATAGTCTCGTTCATAATATCCGAATCCGGGTGAAGGTCTTTTTGTATGGACCGAATCCTGAGATTCCAACAGCAACCGTCGTTTGGAAAGGTGCGAACTGGATGGAGCGTGAAACTTTTGATTTTTTTGGTGTCAATTTTATAGGGCACCCCGATTTGAGAAGGATTCTGAATGTAGATGATATGGAGGTGTTTCCAATGCGTAAGGAATATCCTTTGGAAGATCCAAATCGCGTAGATAAGAAAGATTTGTATTTCGGCCGTTAATTTATACGATATGAGCGAATTTATAAGCAAGATAACATCTAATCAGCCTGTCTTCGAAGACAACGATCCGCAGGACGAGCTGATTACCCTAAATATTGGTCCCACGCATCCCGCTACGCATGGCGTATTTCAGAACGTGGTACAAATCGATGGCGAGCGTATTGTGAGTGGCGTGTCCACGATCGGTTATATTCACCGCGCATTTGAAAAAATTGCTGAACATCGACCTTTTTATCAAATAACGCCTTTGACTGATCGTCTAAATTATTGCTCGTCTCCAATCAATAATATGGGCTGGCATATGACCGTTGAGAAACTGCTCAAGATAGAAATTCCTAAGCGGGTGCAATATATGCGTGTTATCGTTATGGAGCTTGCCCGTATTGCGGACCATATTATTTGTAATGGTATTTTGGGGGTAGATACGGGTGCTTTTTCGGGCTTTTTGTATGTGATGCAGGAACGCGAGTTTATCTATGAAATCTTTGAAGAAATCTGTGGCGCTCGTCTGACAACGAACATTGGTCGTATTGGAGGCTTCGAGCGTGATTTCAATGCTATAGCCTTTGAGAAAATACGTGAATTTCTGAAACGCTATCCTCCGGTCTTGCGAGAGTTTGAAGAGTTGTTTGTTCGTAACCGCATTTTTATCGAACGAACGTCGGGTGTTGCTGCTGTAACAGCAGAAGATGCCCTGGATTATGGCTGGTCTGGTCCTATTTTACGGGCGACAGGTGTAGATTACGATGTGCGCGTACAGAATCCTTATTGCTCGTATGAAGAATTTGATTTCGATGTACCTGTTGGTACAACAGGGGATGTATACGATCGTTTCATGGTTCGGAATGCCGAAATGTGGCAATCACTTCGGATTATTGAACAGGCATTAGCGAAAATAGAGAAAGAACCTAAAGGCGTTTTCCACGCGGAGGTTCCTGATTTCTATTTACCTCCGAAAGAACAGGTGTATACCAATATGGAAGCTCTAATTTACCACTTTAAAATCGTCATGGGTGAGGTGGACACCCCTAAAGCCGAAGTTTATCATGCGGTCGAAGGGGCAAATGGTGAACTTGGTTTTTATTTGATTCATGATGGTGGACGGTCACCTTATCGTCTGCATTTCAGGAGACCTTCTTTTGTCAACTATCAGATGTTTGCGCCAATGAGTGCAGGAATGCTGATTTCAGATGCCATTATAAATATGAGTAGTCTTAACGTTATAGCTGGAGAATTAGATGCTTAGTGTAAAACAACATAATGAAAATGTAACGTTTTCTCCAGAATTGTTAGCCAAGTTTGGAGAAGTGGTAAGCCGTTACCCCGAAGGAAAGCAGAAATCGGGCTTATTGCCCATTTTACATTTGGTTCAGGCGGAATACGGCTGGGTCAGCGCAGATGCGATGGATAAGGTTGCTGTTTACCTGAATATATTACCGATTGAGGTGTATGAGGTGGCAACCTTCTATACCATGTTCCTGTTACAGCCTAAAGGAAAATATGTACTGGAGATTTGTCGTACCGGGCCTTGTTGTTTGGTCGGTGCAGAGCGTATTATGGGGCATTTAGAGCAAAAGCTCGGTGTAAAGGAGGGCCAGGTCACAAGCGATGGGCTTTTCTCTTGGCGTGGTGTAGAATGTTTGGCTGCCTGTGGTTTTGGACCCGTCTTACAGATCGGTCCTGAGTATACATTCTATGAGAATCTGACAGAAGATAAAGTCGACGAATTGATTGATAATTTAAAAGCTAAAACAGAATAATATGGCACGTAAACTTTTGTTGACTCATATCGATGTTCCGGGCATCAATACCTTTGAGGTCTATCGACAAAAAGGTGGTTATGTTGCTGTTGAAAAAGTATTAAAGACAATGTCCCCTGAGGACGTTGTCGAAGAGGTTAAGAAGTCTGGATTACGTGGTCGTGGGGGAGCTGGTTTTCCGACGGGGATGAAATGGTCCTTTTTGGCCAAACCTGAGGGGGTGCCGCGCTATTTGGTCTGCAATGCCGACGAGTCTGAACCAGGGACATTCAAAGACCGTTATTTAATGACACATATTCCGCACGCACTCATTGAGGGAATGATTGTATCCAGCTTTGCTTTGGGGGCTCATACCTCGTATATCTATGTGCGTGGAGAGATGATGCCACAGATCAGAATTCTGGAGCGTGCTATTGCTGAAGCCAAGGAAAAAGGGTTTTTGGGTAAAAATATTTTAGGTTCGGGGTATGATCTGGAGATCTATGTTCAACCGGGAGGTGGAGCGTATATCTGTGGAGAGGAAACGGCTTTATTAGAGTCCTTAGAAGGTAAACGCGGTAACCCACGTATTAAACCCCCTTTTCCAGCGATAGCGGGTTTATATAACTGCCCGACAGTGGTGAATAATGTGGAGTCTATTGCAACCACAGTTCCCATTATTAATTTGGGTGGTGAAGAGTATGCTAAAATCGGTGTAGAGCGTAGTACCGGAACAAAATTGATTTCCGCTAGCGGAAATATTGTAAAACCTGGTGTCTATGAGATCGAACTTGGTCTGCCCGTTGAAGAGTTCATTTACTCGGATGAATACTGTGGTGGTATTGCCAATGGGAAACGAATGAAAGCGGTCGTAGCCGGCGGCTCTTCGGTGCCTATTTTACCGGCTAATCTGATCTTGAAAACTGCTGCTGGAAATAGCCGGTTGATGACTTATGAGTCATTGGCTGATGGTGGCTTCCAAACCGGTACAATGCTTGGGTCAGGTGGTTTCATCGTATTTGATGAGGATCAATGCGTGGTGCGTAATACCTGGAACTTTGCGCGATTCTATCATCATGAAAGCTGTGGCCAATGCTCGCCTTGTCGTGAAGGAACAGGTTGGATGGAGAAGGTACTGCACAAGATCGAGAGCGGTCATGGTGCTATGGAGGATATTGATTTACTGTGGGACGTTCAACGAAAAATAGAAGGGAATACAATTTGCCCATTGGGGGATGCTGCGGCATGGCCTGTGGCAGCTGCAATACGACACTTTAGGGATGAATTTGAATGGCATATCCTGCATCCGGAAGAGTCACAAACAAAAAATTATGGACTGGCACATTATGCTGATCCTTTACAACCAATAGTATCATAATAGAAGCTGTAACGATAAATTAATCATATCATGGCAGAAGCGGAAGATATAAAGTTTAAGGTCACCATTGATGGTATACCGGTAGAGGTTGCTCCTGGGACAAGCATATTAAATGCAGCGAGACAGATCGGCGGCGATATAGTCCCTCCGGCAATGTGTTACTACTCCAAACTGGAGGGAAGTGGCGGTAAATGCCGTACCTGCTTGGTAAAAGTATCCAAGGGATCTGAAAAAGATCCGAGGCCTATGCCCAAACTGGTTGCTTCTTGCCGTACAACGGTGATGGACGGTATGGAGGTGCAGAATATCACTTCGCCGGAGGTGGTGGAAGCGAGAAAAGGGGTTGTTGAAATCTTATTGATTAACCATCCGTTGGATTGTCCTATCTGCGATCAGGCTGGTGAATGTAAATTGCAGGATCTTGGATATGAACACGGCAGTGCTCATACACGCTACGAATTCGATCGACGTACCTTCGAACGCATTGATCTGGGCGATAAGATCCAATTGCATATGAACCGTTGTATTCTCTGCTACCGTTGTGTTTATGTCGCAAATCAGTTGACCGATCAGCGTGTACACGGCATTTTAGGAAGAGGGGATCATGCTGAAATATCTACGTATATCGAAAATGTAATCGATAATGATTTTTCCGGAAACGTCATTGATGTATGTCCTGTGGGTGCTTTGACGGATAAAACCTTCCGTTTTAAGAATAGGGTATGGTTTACGAAGCCTGTCGATGCTCATCGCGATTGTCCGACATGTTCGGGTAAGGTAACCTTATGGTATAAAGGCGAAGAAGTTATTCGGGTGACTGCTCGAAAGGATGAATATGGTGAGGTGGAGGATTTTATCTGCAATACCTGTCGCTTTGATCAGAAAAAAACGAGCGATTGGGTGTTGGAAGAACCGACAGAAATAGATCGCCATTCCGTCATTTCTGCCAATCACTACGAGTTATTTAATCCGCCGAAAGTTGTTAAAGAGAATCCGATACTGCAGGAACAAAATCGCGAACAGTTGGCTAGAACAGAAAAATTGAAATAATCACAAACATGGAGTGGTCTTTTGTCATCGAAAAATTAATACTGGTGTCCATAGTTTTCGTTATCACCTTGGTGATCGCGATGTATTCGACACTTGCGGAACGTAAAATTGCAGGCTTTATGCAAGATCGATATGGGCCTGATCGGGCTGGTATCTTCGGGATCTTACAACCCTTGTGCGACGGGGGGAAGTTTTTCTTTAAAGAGGAAATTATCCCGGCAGGCGCACATAAGGTGCTCTTTATTTTGGGACCTACAATTGCGATTATAACGGCATGTATTAGTTCAGCCGTTATTCCATGGGGGCAGGAGCTACAGATTGGAGACCGAACGATTTCTTTGCAGGTTGCACAAGGAATCAATGTAGGGGTGTTGTATATGTTTGGTGTGATTGCACTGGGTGTATATGGTATCATGTTGGGCGGCTGGGCTTCCAATAATAAATTCTCACTTATGGGGGCAATTCGTGCAGCATCACAGAGTATCAGCTATGAGATTGCAATGGGATTATCACTTATTGCGCTATTGATGGTAACGCGCACTTTGACACTCGAAGAAATCGTTGCACAACAGTCGGGTTTTGTCAATTGGAATATCTGGTCACAGCCCTTGGGCTTTCTCATTTTTATGGTCTGTGCTTTCGCCGAATGTAATCGGGTTCCTTTTGATTTGCCAGAATGTGAAACGGAGCTTGTTGGTGGCTACCATACGGAGTACTCCTCCATGAAATTGGGGCTTTATATGTTTTCCGAATACATCAATATGTTTGTTTCCTCGGCGCTGATGGCATCTCTTTATTTTGGCGGATACAATTTCCCTTTTATGAATGATCTGGGATGGTCGGCCAATATGATCACGATCGTCGGGGTGGTTGCATTCTTCATTAAAATATTGCTGTTTATCTTTTTCTTTATGTGGGTGCGCTGGACTTTACCACGTTTCCGCTACGATCAATTGATGAATCTGGGCTGGAAGATGTTGATTCCATTGGCGATTGCCAATATTGTACTTACAGGTGTATTTACATTGATTAAAGATACTTATTTCTCATAAGAAAGGACATTTTATGCAACTAACCAATCGTAAAAAAGTAATTGAACAAAAACCGATGACATTTTCGGAAAGAATTTACTTTCCCGCTATTATCAAAGGTTTACGCATTACATTAAGGCATTTTTTTAAGAAAATTCCAACCATTAAATATCCGGAGGAAATAAGACCTTATTCGAAAAACTTCAGGGGCCAGCATTCGCTCAAACGTGACGAAGAAGGGCGTGAGCGTTGTACAGCCTGTGGATTATGTGCCTTATCCTGCCCTGCGGAGGCGATTACAATGACCGCTGCGGAGCGTAAAAAAGGGGAGGAGCATCTTTATCGCGAGGAAAAATATGCGTCAGTATATGAAATCAATATGTTGCGTTGTATTTTCTGTGGCTTGTGTGAAGAGGCTTGCCCGAAAGAAGCGATCTATTTGGATGGACCACATGTGACAGCAGATTATCTCCGTAAGGATTTTATCTATGGAAAAGACAAATTGGTCGAACCAACTTTTGATATTACCAAGTTAAAGAGCTAAACCAAGAAATTATGACAGTATTTTATTTTGTAGCCTTCTTGTCTATTTTCTTTGCGCTGATGACCATTTTTACAAAAAATCCTGTGCACAGTGTATTGTATCTGGTCATTACGTTTTTCACGTTTACCGTACATTATATTCTTTTGAATGCGCAGTTTTTGGCTGTGGTGAATTTCATCGTATACATGGGAGCCATCATGGTTTTGTTTTTATTTGTATTGATGCTGCTCAACCTGAATAAGGATATCGAACCCATGAAATCCAATTTGGTTAAGTTTATGGGCGTAATCGCCGGCTGTTGCCTATTGGTGACTTTCTTCGGTGTATACCGCGTATTTGATATTTCTAATCCCTTGACTGTTGTTAATCCAGAAATTGGGTTGGTTAAGAATCTGGGTAAGGTGTTGTTTAACGAATTTTTGCTTCCTTTTGAGTTATCATCATTATTGTTATTGACGGCAATGATTGGAGCAATATTATTAGCTAAGAAAGAACCTAAACAAATCTAATGGAAACAGTTGTTCAACAGTTGCAGGGGGTGCCAATAAATCATTATCTGATTTTTTGTGCGATTATTTTCGTTATTGGTGTTATTGGTGTTCTTATTCGCCGTAACGTCATTATTATTATGATGTCTATTGAATTGATGCTTAACGCGGTAAATCTTCTTTTGGCTGCTTTTTCAGTGCAGCATGGCGATTCATCCGGGCAGGTGTTTGTCTTCTTTATCATGGCATTGGCGGCGGCAGAAGTTGCCGTTGGCTTGGCGATTATTATTATGGTATATCGGAATACGAAGTCTGTGGATATCGATTCCTTAAATAAACTGCGTTGGTAGAACTTAAGAAATAAATACGATGAGTGAATTAGTCTGGTTGATTCCCCTTTTGCCCTTAATCGGGTTTATAGTGAACGGATTGGGTAGGAATACCTTTTCCAAAGGTATGATAGGCGCTGTTGGCAGCGCTGTAGTGCTTATTTCTTTTGTATGTAGCTGTCTTCTGTTCTCCGAAGTCTACCAAGCGAGACAAGCTGGACAAGCAGGCATCATTGAACAACATGTATTTGATTGGATTGCAGTGGGCAATCTCAAGGTTGGATTGTCTTTTTTGGTAGACCCGTTAAGTGCGATCATGCTCTTAATCGTTACGGGAATTGGTTTCCTTATCCATGTCTATTCCATTGGTTATATGCATCATGATAGTGGATTTGGTAAGTTCTTCGCTTATTTGAATCTCTTTATCTTTTTTATGTTGCTATTGGTATTGGGTTCCAATTACCTGGTCATGTTCATTGGCTGGGAAGGTGTAGGACTATGTTCTTACTTATTGATCGGCTTTTGGTACAAAAATAGTTCCTATGCAAATGCAGCGAAAAAAGCATTTGTGATGAATAGAATAGGTGATTTGGGTTTTCTACTTGCGGTATTTTTAATACTCGGAACCTTTGGGTCTTTAGAATTTTCAACTGTATTTCCAGCAGCTAAGAATTTCGCTGTCGGTGATATTACTGTCGTTAGCATTACCATTTTATTGTTTATTGCTGCGACAGGTAAATCTGCGCAGATACCTTTGTTTACCTGGTTGCCAGATGCCATGGCTGGCCCGACACCCGTGTCGGCCCTGATCCATGCGGCGACGATGGTTACAGCCGGTATTTATATGATTGCACGTTCCAATGTATTGTTTATTCTTTCACCGTTTACCTTACAACTCATTACAGTCATCGCTATTTGTACAGCACTACTGGCTGCTGCGATTGCACTGACGCAGAATGATATTAAGAAAGTATTGGCTTATTCAACCGTTTCACAACTTGGGTATATGTTCCTTGGCCTTGGTGTCGGAGCATTTACGGGAGCGTTTTTCCATGTATTGACTCATGCCTTCTTCAAAGCTTTACTATTCTTAGGGGCTGGATCTGTTATACATGGTATGAGTGAGGAACAGGATATGCGTAAAATGGGCGGCTTGAAGAAAGCAATGCCTATTACTTATCTGACGATGTTGATGGGGACAATTGCGATTGCGGGAATTCCGCCATTCTCAGGTTTCTTCTCCAAAGACGAAATATTGGCGGGCGCTTTTGCCGCTAGTCCGGTCTTATGGGGTTTAGGGTTTATTGGTGCATTAATGACGGCATTCTATATGTTTAGAATGTTGTTTATGACATTTTCTGGAACATTTCGTGGTACGGAAGAGCAAAAGCATCATTTGCATGAATCTCCGAAGAGTATGACCATGCCACTCATTGTATTGGCTATACTTTCTGTGGTTGGAGGTGTAATCAACTTACCAGCTGTTTTGGGCGGTAATCATTGGCTTGAGGATTTCCTGGCGCCAGTGTTCTCAGAGGGAAAAGCGATAATACCTGCAACTCATCATTTGGAACACAGTACTGAATATGTATTAATGGCCGTTTCTGTTGTTGGGGTATTGATTATGGTTGCTTTATCCTTTAATAAGTATGTTAAACGACAACAGTTACCTGAAGCGGGAGAAGGTACCAGAAGTTTCTTGGCGAATCTATCTTACAATAAGTTTTACGTGGATGAACTTTATGATAGCATCATTGTACGTCCAATCAATTGGCTCTCGGCTTTCTTTGGGAATGTTGTGGATCAACGTGGGATTGACGGTGTTGTTAACGGTGCCGGGAAAGCAACATTTGATACAGGAAAAGTATTGCGTTTGCTCCAGAATGGTAATGTTGGTTTTTATTTATTGATGATGGTAATTGGGGTGATTGCCATTTTCATCTATGGATTGTTGAGTCTTTAATTTTGGTATAATCGATGGATAACTTGTTTTTACTTATTTTATTGCCGTTAATAAGCGCATTGATTCTAACGTTCTTAAAGACCAATGCTGCAAAGTCTATTGCCTTGATTTTATCATTACTGTCTTTGGCCTTGACTATTCCTTTCCTTTGTACTTTTGACGCGAATGGCGGAATGCAATTTGAACAAAATTGGCTATGGATTTCTTCATTGCATATTCATTTTCATATCGGCGTTGATGGAATTAGCTTGCCGTTGATCTTATTGACGAATGGGCTGATGCCTTTAATTATTGCAACAACCTTTAAGAAGGATTATAAAGGAAACTTTTATGCATTAATGGCTTTTATGCAAGCGGGCTTATTGCTCGTATTTATGGCCTTGGATGCGTTTACTTTTTATGTGGGTTGGGAGATTGCCCTGATTCCGATTTATTTTATTTGTGCACTTTGGGGTGAAGGAGATCGTATCCGCGTAAATTTGAAATTCTTTATTTATACTTTTTTGGGTAGCCTTTTGATGTTGATCGGTATTCTTTATCTCTATCAACAAGTGCCCAATCGTGATTTTGAATGGACTTCATTTATTGCATTAGATTTGGGGGGAAATACACAGCGATGGTTGTTTTGGGCTTTTTTTGTTGCTTTCGCCATCAAAATACCAATTTTTCCTTTTCATACTTGGCAACCCAATACGTATACAAACGCACCTGCAGCAGGTACGATGTTGTTGGCGGGTATCATGCTCAAAATGGGGGTTTATGGTTTAATGCGTTGGCTATTGCCTATCGCACCAGCCGGTGTTGCTCTATACGGACATTTTGCAATGATCTTATGCGTTATTGGGATCGTTTATGCTTCCATTATTGCAATTAAACAAGATGATGTGAAGCGATTGATCGCCTATTCATCAATAGCCCACGTTGGCTTAATTAGTGCTGGTGTCTTCACATGGAATACGAATGGCCTGAGTGGAGCAACTATTCAAATGTTAAATCACGGTATTTCTGTGATAGGGCTTTTTTATGTGTTGGATATTATTCAGCAACGCACACAGACACGTAGTCTCACTGAGCTTGGTGGAATAGCAAGCAAGGCACCTCGGTTGGCCATCTTCTTTATGATTATTTGTATGGGAGCAGTGGGGTTACCATTAACGAATGGGTTTATTGGTGAGTTTTTATTATTGAAAGGCGTTTTTCAATATGGATTTTGGTTTGCTGTTTTTGCGGGTTTAACCTTAATTCTGGGTGCAGTTTATATCCTTAGGCTTTATCAAGGAACGATGCTGGGAGAAACGACCGAAAGAACTATACAATTTGAAGATGTAAAAGGAACGGAACTTATTGTATTGACAGTGGTCTCTGTCTTGATCCTTTATATTGGTATATTCCCTAATTTCCTATTGAACCTTTCTGCAGGTTCTGTGGAAGTTTTAAGTACATTTTTAGGCAGATAATAGATATATTTAATTGTATGGGTGCAATAATTACACTTTCGATATTAGCATTAGTCGTCCTTTACCTTGGCTTATTCAAGATGAAATCTATGCTGCTGCCTGTTTCTATTCTTGGCTTCTTGGTCGCAATTGGTTTCTTATGGAATGACTGGACTTCTACCAGCGGACCTCTCTATAGTGGGATGGTTCATTTTGATCATTATGCTATTGCTTTCTCGATCTTATGTATCGCAGTTACCTTGTGCATCTTTGTAATCTCAAAGGGATATTTTGATGAGGAGGGACAAATTGCGGAGTATTATTCATTATTGATTTTCTCGCTCACAGGTGCTGTTCTTGTCAATAGTTATCATAATTTTTCAATGCTTTTTTTAGGTATTGAAATTATGTCTGTAGCGCTTTATATTTTGGTCGGTATACGTAAAAGAGACAAAGCATCAAATGAAGCTGCATTAAAGTACTTTTTAATGGGAGCTTTCTCTACTGGGTTTCTGCTGTTTGGTATTGCCCTGTTATACGGTGCTACTGGATCATTTGATTTAAGTGAAATCAAAAACTATGTCGTCAATAACCCGCAGGCAATTTCACCTTTGTTTTATGGTGGAATATTGCTCCTCATTGTGGGATTGACGTTCAAGGTGGGCGCTGTTCCCTTTCATTTCTGGACACCTGATGTTTATGACGGGGCTCCGATACTGATTACGAGTTATATGAGTACGGTCGTTAAAGTTGCTTCTTTTGCTGGATTGTTACGTTTATTCAGTTATAGTCTATTGCCTTTACAAGATTTTTGGACGCCAGTTTTCTTAGTGATCGCCATTCTCACCTTATTTGTTGGAAATATTTCTGCATTAATGCAGTCTTCTTTCAAACGTATGCTTGCTTATTCAAGTGTTTCGCATGCTGGGTATATGTTATTTGCGATTGTTGCAGTTGGGGCTACTTCGGCTAATAGTATCTTTGCTTATGGCCTTGCCTACTCGCTGGCAACCATTGTTGCCTTTACAGGATTGATTCTTGTCAAGAAAACGACTGGATCTGAGCATTTTGAAGCTTTCAATGGTTTGGGTAAACGAAATCCTTTGCTTGCATTTGCCATTACAATAGCCATGCTTTCTCTTGCGGGAATACCGTTGACAGCTGGATTTATTGGTAAGTTTATGATGTTTTCTTCCGTTATGGAAAATTATCATATTGTTTTGCTGGTATTGGCAGTAATCAATGCGGGCATTGCTGTGTATTACTACTTGAAAGTTGTCGTTGCGATGTACTTTAGAGACAGCGACGAGTCTTGTGTTAATGTGCAATGGAACTATTCATTTGTCCTATTTCTTGCTGTTGTGCTTACAATTTTGATAGGGGTATACCCAGACTGCCTTTTAAAATTAATATAAAGTTTCTGTTAAAATACTTGTTGTTTATTAGAGCATGGCGATTTCGCCGTGCTTTTTTTATTTTTATTGGTATAACTCTTGCATACAAATTGTATATTGTAAAAAAGAAATCCTATCAAATTACAGATGGCGTTTAAAGTGTGTGTTAAATCTTTTTCGATTCGTGTTTTAAGTGTGTTACTTTTCCTCGTTATCTGCGGACAAGTAATTGCACAGGACTTTATTCGTGGAAAGGTCGTTGATGCGCAAACAGGCAAGGGTATTTCAAGGGTTTCAATTAACTGGCTTGGGGAAGATCGTGGTGGCACGAGCGATACCCTTGGATATTTTAAGATTCAGGATGCCAAGAAATTCCGACAGCTTGTATTTGGAGCAGTGGGCTATGAGCGGAGGACAGTGGATGTTCGTCGGTTACAAGATTCTATGCTGACGGTGCACTTAATTGCCTCGAATAATACATTAGAGGAAGTCATCGTCAATAGAAAAAACAAAAAGCCTAAAGATCCAGCTATTGCACTGATTGAACAGGTAATAGCACATCGACCACAAAATCATTATACCCGTATACCTGAAATTCGTTTTGACGAATACGAGAAGACGCAATTTGGTTTTGTCAATCCTGAAGATAAAGCGAAGAAATTTCCGAAACCATTCCGATTCCTCTTTGAAAATGTCGATTCTACAGCTTTTCGGGGACTGACGATTGCACCGTTTTATTTAGAAGAAAACTATGCTAATGTCTATTCATCCCATAATCCAGATCGTAGTAAGAAGATTGTCATCAGCCACAATCAGACCGAATTAAATCCACGCTTTTTTAACAATGATAATTGGCAGACGCGGTTTCAGACAATACTCCGCGATGTTGACCTCTACGATAATACGATTCAGGTCACAAACAAGGGTATCTTAAGCCCTATCGCTACCGGTGCCACGGCTTTTTATAAATACAAAATTCAAGATACGATAAAGATTGAAGGGAAGGATTATATTGAGCTCCATTTTGAAGGCAAATCGGCTATTGATTTGCTCTTTTACGGCGATCTACTCATCTCCGACGATACAAGGTTTGCTGTTCATCGCGCGACCTTGAATATAGGCCGTACAGCGAATATCAATTGGATAAATGACGTGCAGATAGAGCTCAGCTATAGCGAATTTAAAAACGGTAGTATGCTTCCCGTTCATGCAGACCTGAAAATGTTATTTGGCGGGAGTAAGTCGGATGTATTGTATGGACGTAGGGAAACGCAGTACCTCGGACATCGCACAGATTCTATTTCGAACGAAAATTTTGCTGGGGTACCTGTCGAAAAAAGATATCTCCTGCAATCTGCGTCAAATGTACCAATCGTCGGCGTCAGACCAAGCCCATTAAGCCATGCTGAATTAGGGGCATATCAAAAAGTTGATTCGGTGCAGAATATGCGGTCTTTTAATCAGTTGGTAGCATTGGGTTATTTATTGGCAAAGGGGTATTATAATGCCGGGAAGGTTGAGTTTGGACCACTGGAATATCTTTATAGCCGTAATAATTACGAAGGAAACCGTTTTAGGATGAGTGGTCGAACGACACGCTTGTTTTCGGAAAAGGCCTATATTGAGGGGTATACAGCCTATGGCGATAAGGACAAAGCGCTAAAATACTACTTGAGTACGGCATTTACATTAAATGGAGAGCGTATTGTTCAATTTCCCGCGAATTATTTGCGCTTTACCGTACAGCACGACGTTATGGAACCAGGGCGAGGTTTGGGTTTCTTAAAAGGAGATGGTTTTTTCCGTTCGTTTGGGAAGAACAGGCCTAATAAATGGCAGTTTAACGATATCTATCGTCTCGATCATTTGATTGAATTTGGGAATCATATTAGTGTAGGAACGGCATTTACACATACGCGCAGGCAACCTCGCGGTGATTTGTTTTATATCAATAGCCTACCTATACCGGATACAGTTCGTCAAGTAAATACCAATGATCTACAGTTGATTTTGCGCTGGGCTCCGAATGAAGAATTTACCTATCATAACCTAGATCGGGGAACGGTAGAGAATAAATATCCCATCTTTACATTGCAATATAATAAAGGTTTGAAAGGCTTTTGGGGGGCAGATTATAGTTATGATGCGCTGCGGTTCAGTGTATTCAAACGATTGTTCTTATCGCCAGCAGGACAAGCTGATTTTGAATTCTCCGGCGGGAGAATTTGGGGGAAACACCTGCCTTATACCTTATTGGAGCTTCCAGAGGTCAATAGAGATAAGCAGGGCCCCTTGGTGAATTTTGATTTGATGGCTACCTCCGAATTTGTTTCAGACCAGTTTTTGAAATTGACTTATTATCACAATTGGAACGGTTTCTTTTTTAATAGAATACCTTTGTTCAGAAGACTGAAGTGGCGTGAAGTGACGGGATTCAAAGCTTTTTATGGCAAATTAAGTGATGCCAATAATCCTTTTGTTACGCCCGAAAATATTCAGTTTGAGGCGGACAAAGATGGTATTATTCAAACAAAAGCCCTGCGTAACAAACCGTATGTCGAAGGACTTGTGGGGGTGGATAATATCTTTAAATTGATTAGATTAGAGTATAAAAAGAGATTAAGCTATAAAGGTGGTGAAGGAGTTCCTTCTGACACCTTTACGGCATCCTTACATTTTAATTTTTAGCAATTATGGTCCAATATTCAAATTTACAGTACGCTATTAAAGATAGCATTGGCTATGTCATCATTAATCGCGAGCCGCAGCTGAATGCCCTAAATCAGGAAACACTTGATGAATTGCAAGATATCTTTAAACATTTCAATTCCGACGATCATGTAAGGGGTATTATCCTGACTGGTGCTGGACACAAAGCATTTGCCGCAGGCGCAGATATTAAGGAATTTATGGATTTGTCTGTGATTCAGGCACGATGGCTTAGTGAAAGAGGACATATTATTTTTACGGATCTTATCGAAGCTTCCCCGAAGCCAGTTATTGCCGCTATAAATGGATATGCTTTAGGTGGAGGGCTCGAGGTGGCTTTAGCTTGCCATATCCGCATAGCTTCTGAAAATGCTAAGATGGGACTTCCGGAGGTTTCTCTGGGGCTGATTCCGGGTTACGGCGGTACGCAGCGTTTGCCCAAATTGATCGGAAAAGGACAGGCGATGCAAATGATTTTAACGGGCGATATGATTGATGCGCAGCAGGCTTATGAAATAGGACTGGTCAATGAGGTGATCGCACAGGATAAACTAATTGCCCGGGCGGAGGAAATACTCCAAAAGATATTTACGCGCTCGCGTGTTGCCATAACAAATGCCATTGCGGCCATTAACGCCGCTGAAGACAGACAACAGAATGGGAATAAGGTGGAAATGGACGCCTTCGGTCATTTGTTCGGAACAGAAGATTTCAAAGAAGGTGTGTCGGCGTTTTTAGGGAAAAGGACACCCAATTTTGAATAAGGCCGCAATACTTCGCTAAACGCTATACGTTGTGTATTGGCAGGTTTGAATGTCGATGAAGAGATGAGATAGCACCAAGAAAAGATGTTCGAATGGAGAGCCAATCGTTTATAACCAATTGTTTAGAGGTAACTGGTCTGGATGGCTTATGAATCTGAAGGGTTTAACCGACATTATTTTTGATATTTTTTGCGATATTCTTGGGGGGACATTTTCATTTCTCGTGTAAAGGCCTTTGAAAAATGAAAGGGATCATAAAATTGGAGCTTAAATGCGATTTCTTTAATCTTGAGTAGCGTAAATTGCAGGTAAGAGCAAGCTCTTTGCATCCGTAGTTGATTGTAATACACCATGGGGGGGTAAGACGTTTTCTGCTTGAACAAGTTAATAAGATGTGATTTAGAATAGTTGAAATGTGCGGCAATCTCTTCCAAATTGATATTGTTCTCCAGGTTGTCTTTCATAAATATGATGATGTCCTGTATAATATTGTCTACTTGAATTCGGTTACTTTCTCTAAACTGTGTCTGATATTGAATGGAAGCTAAAAAATATTGAAAGCAAAAACTCGTATACTCCAAATTTTCTGGGCTGTACCCCATTTCCAGATTTTTGTAGATGCTTTCGAAGAGCTGGATGCGGTTGGCATGTTTGTTTGAATCCGCGTCATCTATATGAATCACTTGGCCCATGATATGTTTAAAAAGAGCCGCATCCGTCCCGGCGAAATGAATCCAATAGATGCTCCAGGGATCATTTGATTTTGCGCCATAGCAATGGGCACTATCTCTCGGTATAATAAATACATCGTTTCTTTTAAGGTTGTGCGTTGTGTCATCCTGTTTTATCCAACCACTTCCTTTTTCGCAATAAATCAGAATATATTCCTTGCATCCTTCTGGACGATCACGGTAGTGTTTTTTTGCATTGGGATAATAGCCGATATGTGTGATGTGTAATTTTGTTGTGATGTTGTTGTCTGCCTGGTAGTTGCATACGGCATAGGGAAGGACAATCGCCTTTTCTCCTTTGAATCCTTCAGCGATGACATCTTGGTTTTGTTTCATAAATCGAGCTTGTTTTTGGTTATCCTTATAAAAATAGTAATATTTTACATGTTTATCGTGTTCACTTACATGATTCTCCCCAAGTAATCCATTACTTTTACCTAAGTAAATCTAAATATGTAAACTCTTATGCAAAAGACTGCGACAACCTATCTGCTATTGATCACTTTTGTGGCAGCTATTGGTGGATTTCTATTTGGATATGATTGGGTAGTTATTGGAGGTGCGAAACCATTTTACGAGGCTTATTTTCATTTGGAATCCGATCCTGCATTGCAGGGATGGGCCATGTCTTCGGCGATTGTGGGAAGCTTTGTTGGTGTACTGCTCTCGGGGGGACTGGCAGATCGCTATGGTAGAAAACCACTGATTTATACAGCCGCAATTTTATTTATAATTTCTGCATTGGGAACCGGCATGGCGTCCGAACTTGACACTTTTATTATTTATCGGATTTTGGGCGGGATAGGGATTGGTGTGGCCTCCAATTTGGCTCCGATGTATATCGCGGAAATTGCCCCCGCAGAAAGTCGGGGAAAATTTGTATCGGTCAATCAATTAACCATTGTACTGGGCATACTTGCAGCGCAAGTAGTCAATTGGCTCATTGCAAAGCCGGTTTTAGCTGGAGAATCTATTCTAGAAACCTGGAATGGGCAAGAGGGTTGGAGATGGATGTTTTGGGCAGGAGCGATCCCAGCGGTCGTTTTTTTGGTGCTGCTTTTCCTGATTCCCGAAAGCCCCCGTTGGTTGTATTCGAAAGGGAAGCACGAACAGGCAAAGCGTGTGTTTTTACGCATGGGCGGAGATGAATATGCAGCAGAAAATATTCAATCTATTGCCGAGGCGGCTGAACAAAGTCAGGGTAAAACCCGAAAAAGAAATTTATTTCAGGGCAAGTTGCTGCGGTTGTTGTTGCTAGGGAGCTTTATTGCGGTCTTTCAGCAGTGGTGTGGGATTAATGTTATTTTTAATTATGCCCAAGAGATTTTTACGGCTGCCGGATATACAGTTTCCGGGATGCTTTTCAATATTATTATCACTGGAGTGATCAATGTAATTTTTACATTCATTGGCATGTATCTGGTCGATCGAATTGGTCGTCGTGCATTGATGCTCTTCGGATCGGCAGGACTTTTTGTGATTTATATTGCCTTAGGAGCATGTTATTATTTCAATTGCAGTGGCATTTTTGTGCTTCTCCTTGTGCTCGCCGGAATTGCGGTGTATGCAATGACCTTGGCACCTGTTACTTGGGTAATTATCGCCGAAATATTCCCTACCGCTGTAAGGGCGCAGGCTATGGCGATTGCGACATCATTACTATGGATTGCATGTTTTGTGCTCACGTATACTTTTCCTTTACTGAATCAAAATCTGGGCGCAGCTGGTACATTCTGGCTGTATGGAGGAGTCTGTTTTATCGGTTATCTGTTTCTATGGAGCCGACTGAAAGAGACCAAAGGAAAAAGCTTAGAAGAAATTGAACAAGAACTGGAAGGATAATTGGCACTAGAATAATCAACTCGACCTATATAAACCTATTAGCGTATTAAGAAAATGACAGAATTGACTCGTTACCTTATAAAATCAACAGTTGACCAGAAAGGGATCGTAAAAGCATGGGAGGAGCAGGTTGCGATTCCAACATACGAGATTGGGACGATGGAGAAGAATCCCATATTTGCCGAAAAGCGCGTATACCAAGGTAGCTCGGGGGTAGTATATCCCTATCCGATCATAGAGAAAATTAGCGATCAGAAGCGAAACAAGATCTATCAGGCGCTATTTCTTGAAAATGAATATATCAAGGTAATGATTCTTCCAGCTTTAGGTGGACGGGTTCATATGGCTTATGATAAAGTTAGAGAACGACATTTCGTTTACTATAATGAAGTTATCAAGCCCGCTTTGGTTGGGCTCACTGGTCCTTGGATTTCTGGAGGGATTGAATTTAATTGGCCTCAGCATCATAGACCGACTACTTTTATGCCTACAGAGCATTTAATCGAACACAACAGCGATGGAAGTATTACGGTTTGGTGCAACGAAATCGAACGTATGTTTCGGATGAAGGCCATGCAGGGATTTACTTTGCATCCCGACAAAGCGTATCTGGAAATCAAGGTTCAGGTGTATAATCGGACAGCATTGCCACAAACTTTTCTGTGGTGGGCCAATCCGGCTGTTGTTGTGAATGACGACTATTATTCCGTGTTCCCTCCCGATGTCAATGCCGTTTTTGATCATGGAAAGCGAGAGGTTTCTTCTTTCCCGATTGCTACTGGGACCTATTATAAGTACGATTACTCGGCAGGTGTTGATATTGCACAATACAAAAATATTCCTGTTCCCACATCCTATATGGCCATTCAATCGAAATACAACTTCGTTGGCGGCTATGAGGCTGGTGCTACCAATGCGGGGATGTTGCATGTGGCCGACCATCACATTTCACCGGGGAAAAAACAGTGGACCTGGGGAAATGGTGACTTTGGTGTCGCTTGGGATAGAAACCTGACAGATGAAAATGGGCCATACATTGAATTGATGGCTGGTGTATATACAGATAATCAGCCTGATTTTGCTTGGTTACAACCTTACGAAGTGAAATCTTGGTGTCAGTATTTTATGCCTTACGCAGAAGTTGGACAGGTGAAAAATGCAACAAAAGATGCGGTGCTCAATATGGAGGTTAGGGAGCAGACCGCTCACATTGTTTTGTATACAACAGGGAGGCATGAAAATATACGTGTTTTGTTACGTAATACGGCCGGTAAAATCTATTTGGACGAACAAGTGACTTGTTCTCCTCGGAATATTTATACCCAACGTGTTGCTGGACTGGAGAGTGTACCAACCGAACTCATATTGACTGTGTATGATAAAAATAATCATGAAATATTGGTTTACCAGCAGGAGCAGGTGAAGGATGCTAAAGATGTACCCAAACCGGCACAGGCAGCATTGTTGCCCGAAGATATTTGTTCTATCGAAGAATTGTTTTTGACAGGGCAGCATCTGGAGCAGTACCGGCATGCAACTTATCATCCATTGGATTACTATAAAGAGGCGCTACGACGTGAACCGAACGACATCAGATGTAATAATGCAATGGGCGCTTTCTTGTTGCGGAATGGTAAGATAGAGGAGTCTATCACTTATTTTGAGACCGCTATCGCTCGCGCTACGGAGCGTAATCCCAATCCTTATGATGGAGAACCTTACTACAACCTTGGTGTAGCTCTGCAACTATCTGGGGATCTGAATGGGGCTTATGCAGCTTTCTACAAAGCAACATGGAATGCCGCATGGAAGGATTCTGGTTATTTTGGTTTGGCACAAATTGATGCGAAGAGAGGCAATTGGAAAGCTGCTTTAGAAAAAATAGATCAGTCATTGAGCAGAAACTGGTATCACCATAAAGGAAGACAACTGAAGGCCTCTATTTTAAGAAAAATCGGGGCAAAAGATGCTGCTTTAGCATGGATTCAAGAATCAATGGAATTGGATCCGTTTAATATGGGCTGTAGATTCGAATGGTACCTGTTAACAAAAGAAGAATCGATATTTTCTCCTATTCTCGATTTAGCGCGCGTTAATATTCATAGTGCGATAGAATATGCATTGGATTTTGCTCATGCCGGTCTGTATGAAGAAGCATCTTTACTCCTGGAGAAAACCATTGAAGACGTAACCTTAGTTTACCCTATGGTATATTATACACTAGGTTATTTTGCGACTCATTTGGGTCTGCATGACAGGGCAAAAACTTATTGTGATCAAGCTGCCGTTATGGATCCTAGCTGTTGTTTTCCAAATCGCTTGGAAGAGATTGCAATTCTCCAACATGCCATAGTTTTAAATAGTGCTGACGCAAAGGCATCGTATTATTTGGGCAATCTTTGGTATGGTAAAAGACAGCATCAGGATGCTGTAGACTGTTGGGAACGTTCTATTCAATTGGATGGACAGTTTCCTACTGTTCTTCGCAATTTGGCCTTAGCCTATTATAATCGGATCGATAAGCCAAAAGAAGCGGTAACGCTATTGGAACGAGCATTTTTACTGGATGAAACGGATGCCCGTCTACTCATGGAGCTTCATCAGCTCTACAAGAAAGAGGGACGCTCTTACAAAGAAAGGTTGGCTCTGCTCGATCGATATCCGGATTTGGTGACGCTTAGGGACGATCTATTCTTGGAGCGGATCACCCTATTTAATCTTTTGGGTGAACATGAGGTCGCGAAAACGTTGCTGGCTTCCAGACAGTTTAAACCCTGGGAAGGGGGTGAAGGTAAAGTTTCACGTCAATACACGATATGTCAGCTCGAATTGGCCAAAAAATCGATACTGCAAAATGAACTGCAGCAGGCGCTTTCCTTGCTGAAGGCGCTTGATTATTATCCACATAACCTGGGTGAAGGTAAGCTTATTACAATGGAAGAAAACGATGTTCACTATTATAAGGGACTCGTCTATCGTTTATTGGGGATGGATGAAGAAGCTAAAGTTTATTTCTATAAAGCAACAGAAGGTGCTGATGAACCCCAGCAGGCCCTTTTCTATAATGATCCACAACCAGATAAGATATTTTATCAAGGTTTAGCCTGGCATGAGCTTGGTGATCCAGTGCGAGCTGAACAACGTTTTCAATGTTTAATAGATCATGGAAAGTTATTTATTGACAAGCCTTTTAAAATAGATTATTTTGCAGTTTCCTTGCCTGATATGGATATTTGGGAGGAAGATCTGGATCATAAGAATAAAATACATTGTTTGTATGTCATGGGATTGGGGTATTTGGGGAATGGAGATCGTGCTTTGGCAATGGATTATTTAGCACAAGTCCAGCAGTTGGATCCCAATCACCAAGGGAGCCAGGCTATTATGTATTCTTTCTTAGGTGAAACTTCTTTAAAGAATTAATTCAGTATGTATCGCTATATCATTGTATTCGTCGTTCTATTTCAAAGTTATACGGTCTGGGCAGATGGATTAAATCGTCTTGACCTTGCAGGTGAGTGGAAGGTTCGGCTTGATCCCGAAGATGTCGGTATCGAGCATGGTTGGGCTGGTAAATCGTTCGAAACATCGATCAGATTACCAGGAACAACTGATGATGCGGGTTTAGGAACCGTAAATACGTTGACACCTGCTCTTGCCAAACCTCAGCTTTCGCATCTAACGCGAGCACATCGTTATGTGGGGGCAGCATGGTATACACGGGAAATTTCAATTCCGGCAGGTTGGACAGGTAAGGAGATCATTTTAAACCTCGAGCGGGTTCTTTGGGAGTCTAGGGTTTGGATCGATGGGATAGCGGTAGTACAAAAGCAACGTAGCCTTGTCAGTCCGCATGGGTTTGACTTAAGTGCGCTACTGAAAGCAGGAAAGAAACATCGGTTGACAATCCGCATAGATAACAGGAAGAAGCTCCCAATTAGCGTTGATGATATGGCACATGCTTATACCGATCACACCCAAATTATTTGGAATGGCATTCTTGGAAAGATAGCTATTCAGGCCTACGATGCGGTGCGTCTGAAGTCTGTGTATGCGAGTCCTAATCTAGCGAAAAAGGAAATCAATCTGCAGGTCAATCTCCGTAATAGACTTGCAAAGGCCGTTGTCGGTAAACTGAAAATAAAGGTAAAAGACAAAATGGGTTCGCTACCATCCGTTGAAAGAATCATTCAGCTGTCGCCAGGGGATTCAGCGATCAATCTAAACTACCTTCTTGGTGACAAACTGAAAGTTTGGAGCGAATTTTCACCGCATTTGTACGACATCAATCTGGAATTGAAAACCATAGATGCCGTATCAACATTGAGTACCTCAATAGGTATGCGTGAGCTTTCTACGGATGGGACCATGCTAAAAGTCAATGGTGAGCCTTTATTTTTGAGGGGAACATTGGAATGCAGTATCTTTCCGTTAACGGGACATCCGCCGATGGATAAGGCCGGTTGGAGAAAAGTCTTTGTGACAGCGCGCGAATGGGGGCTAAATCATCTGAGGTTTCATTCATGGTGTCCTCCTGAGGCGGCCTTTGCTGTTGCTGACGAATTGGGATTCTATCTTCAAATTGAGTTGCCAATCTGGGAGAATAATCTTGGTAAAGATGAGGGAGTGATGAATTTTCTCTATGAAGAGGCCGATCGAATAATGCAAACCTATGGAAACCATCCGTCCTTTTGTTTTTGGAGCATGGGTAACGAGTTGAGTGGTGATTTCAATGCGCTGAATGCGCTGGTAAAATACATAAAGGAAAAAGACAAACGGCATCTTTATACCGCAACTTCTTTTACATTCCAGCAAGGGCATGGTGTCAAGGAAGAACCCTATGATGATTATCTGATTACCCAGTGGACAGCCAAGGGCTGGGTACGGGGACAAGGTGTATTTAATAGCGAAACACCTACATTCAATAAAAACTACAGCAATTCTTTGGAAGGAATTTCGATTCCGGTCGTGACGCACGAAATTGGACAATATGCTGTCTATCCCAATCTCGCCGAAATCAAAAAATATAAAGGTGTTTTAAAACCGTTAAACTTCATTTCTGTAGCAGAAGATCTAAAACAAAAAGGATTATTACATAAGGCCAGCGCATATACGATGTCCTCGGGAAAATTGGCAGCTATTCTGTACAAAGAGGAGATGGAAAGAGCGTTGAAGACACCGGGTATCAGTGGTTATCAGCTCCTTGATCTTCACGATTTCCCTGGTCAGGGAACGGCATTGGTAGGCTTATTAGATGCTTTTTGGGACAGCAAACATATTCTCTCTGCGGCAGAATTTCGACAATTTAGTGCTCCAGTAGTGCCTTTGCTTCAGTTTGCGAAAGCTGTATATACCAACGATGAAACGTTCAAAGCTTCTATAGATGTGAGTAATTATGGACAGGAGATTTTGAAGAATCAGGGGATTAGTTGGTTCCTGAAAGATGCGGGAAAAATAGTCGCACAGGGACATTTTCAGTCAACCATTGGAAAAGGACATCAAGGCAATGTGGGGCATTTAGAAGTACCATTACAAACAATTGGACAGGCGAAGAAATTGACGATTCAACTTAAACTTGAGGGTACTTCATACGAAAATCATTGGAATATTTGGGTGTATCCTCAGAAGGTAGCCGTTAATTTTGGGGAAGTTAGCTATACGCGCGAATTGGAGGAAGCAATGCACTTGCTGAAAGAAGGGAAAAAAGTGCTTTTAAATCCCGATTGGAAGAAAATAAGCGGTATTGAAGGGAAGTTCGTTCCTGTTTTTTGGAGCCCGGTACACTTTCCAAAACAGGCTGGTACAATGGGCTTGCTTTGTGATCCTAAACATCCTGTATTTGCCGATTTCCCGACAGATAATCATACGGATTGGCAATGGTGGGATCTCCAAATTAAATCGACTACGATGATTACGGATCAGGTCAAAGGTGGACATGCAGTTGTAGAGCTCATTGATAACTTTGCCAATAATAGAAGATTAGCATCTCTTTTTGAAGGGACGGTAGGATCAGGTAAGCTGATGATCGCATCGTTCGATATGGAGGCGGATCTAGCCAATAGGCCCGTTGCAAGACAGCTGTTGAGCTCCATATTAGCGTATATGAACAGTACAAAGTTTAGGCCTAAAGTGATCGAAAATCCGGCAATTCTATCGCAGGTATTGCGCTACAAAGAAGCGCAAGAAAAGTCCGAACCCAAAGCGATCTATTAGTTAGAAGATCGCTTTGGAAAAATTTAATATGCTTGATTTTTTAAAATAAATATGTTGAAATAATTGTTAACTTGGCCTTGTAATCTAATTGTTACCTGAAAAGCACAAAGACCAATAAACTGAAGATTGGGAGCTTTAGTTATGAGAAAAGAAAACGATGAAGCCAATTTGATCCAGGCGCTCTCTATAGGAAAGCAGGCTGTTTTACCAAAACTTTACGAACGATATGCAGACCGCATTTTCGATGTATCTTTCCATTTGTTGAAAGATACAGGTTGGAGCGAGGATGTCGTGCAGGAAGTTTTCGTGAAACTGTGGACCAATAGAGAAAGTATAAAACAGGATGTGGATCTCTGGCCATTTCTCTATGTATTGACTAAAAGAGAGTGTTTTAATAAACTAAGAAGTATTAAGCGTTCTCATTCGGCCTTTGAGCTTCTATATTACCATATTGAACATCATTCGGATAGCGCCGACGGTTTAATAGAACGAAAGGAACTTGCTGGTGAAATAGAAAATTATCTTTCCCTACTTCCTGAACAACAAAAACTTGTTTTTACATTAAGCCGAATCGAAGGGATACCTCACAATCAAATTGCAGAAGAACTAAATCTTTCTAAGAATACTGTAAAAAACCATCTTGCCAGAGCATCGAAACATTTAAAACAAGTCCGTTCTGGACGAAATCCGCTATTAACCCTATTTTTTTATTTTTTCTAAAAAAGGATCTCATTTCTTAATGTATCCGTATTGACGAGCCGTTGTCATCCCCTTGGTTAGGACTTGGAGTCAATTAATAAATTTTTACGACGATAGGGGATCCAGTAGGTATAAAAAAAAATAAAAAAATATTTTTCGCTGTAGTCCTTTTCTGTTTTTGCGGTGTACTGTCTAAAATAAATACTTAGAAAGTACGAACCAATTTGACCATGCAAGAAGAAAGACTACGCTATTTGCTAACCCATTATTTTAGAAATACAATCTCTCGTTCGGAATTGAAAGAGATGCTCGATCAATTAGATCAGCTGGAAGAAGCTGAATTCTCTGATCTTTTTGAACGTATGGGCGAAAGAATTCCTGAACGCTCAGAGTTGTTTAACAGGGATCAGGTTTTAAATCAGATCTCAAGTCGAATAGGGGAACATCATGAAGAGATAGGAAATGAAAGAAAATCAAAGCTGCGCTACATCAAATGGGGGGGGATTGCTGCCGCAATTGTTGTCTTTTGTTTTTCAATTCTGTTTTTGGTCCAGCAAAGCGCGCAGGAAACAACGTCTCAACAAGCCATCTCGCCAAAGGAAATCGCCTTGCCGGAAAACGGTGCACCTATACTTAAACTTTCAAATGGTGATCAATATTCAATTTCAGAAGAGCATCCCGAGACCTTGGATAAAAACGATCTGAGCATCGTTAAAGCAACAGATGGCACAGTAGTGTATCAGATTAGAAATAATGGCAAAGGCAAATCCGAGATGAGAACTTTCCTTAGTCCAAAAGGTAGTTCATTGACCGTGAAGCTGATTGATGGCACACAGGTTCAACTAAACTCTGGCGCTAGCTTGACCTATCCCACGCATTTTGATGATCACACTCGCACAGTATCCTTGGATGGTGAAGCTTATTTTGATGTCACTCACGACAGTCGCAAACCTTTTGTAGTTCAGACCAAGCAAACCAAGATCAGTGTGTTGGGGACGCAATTTAATGTTGCTTCTGATTTAAGCAAAACTAAAATATTGACCACTTTAATCAAAGGTAAAGTCGCTGTAAGCGCCGGACAGAATCAACAGATTTTGAGCCCAGGGATGCAAGCACAAACTGATCTGCGTACGAAGCAAATTGTGCTGCAAGAAGCTGATCTAAAAGAGGTGCTTGCCTGGCGGGATGGTTTCTTTCGCTTTTCGGAAGACAATATTGAGACTGTTTTGAGAAAGGTGAGCGAATGGTACGATATTAAAGAAATTAAGGTGCAGTCGTCCTCAAGAGATACATTTACGGGGATGATAAAGAGAACTAAAAAGCTGTCGGATCTGTTCGGACAGCTGGAGAAAATATCTAATTATAAATTTAAAATTCAGGATGGGAGGGTCCTTGTTATGTAATGATGTGACCTTCAGCTAAAAGTAATCGGAAGTGCTCGCAACACTCCCGATCGTTGTTTAGCAATTAAATAGACCTAATTGAGTTATGAACCATTTAACACCAAACCTATACAAATGTATAAAAGGAATAGCAAAAGTTGCTTTTTTACACAAAAATTCTTTGTAAAAGCATTTATCAGGATGAAAGTATGCATACTAATCCTCATCATCTCCATGGTGCACGTCTATGCATCTAGCTTTGGTCAGCAAGTGACATTGGATATAAAAAACGGACGTTTGGTGGACGTCCTGGATGAGATTCAAAAACAAACGGGGTACGAGTTTTTGTATAATAACAGTTTGATTAATAAACAGAAAAGAGTAACCATTAAAGCGAACCACAAAAACTTTAAAGAGCTACTTCAGGAATTCTTATCGGAAAGAGGCCTGACCTATGAATTGAC
This sequence comes from Sphingobacterium sp. UGAL515B_05, assembly GCF_033097525.1. Taxonomy (NCBI): domain Bacteria; kingdom Pseudomonadati; phylum Bacteroidota; class Sphingobacteriia; order Sphingobacteriales; family Sphingobacteriaceae; genus Sphingobacterium; species Sphingobacterium sp. UGAL515B_05. The sequence continues at coordinate 2,106,399 of NZ_CP109907.1, forward strand.
GTTGAATACCGTATTGATACGGGCGAAGCAAATTTCTTCGCCAATTGCGCCGGTCAATATCATTCAGATACAGCGAAGGAGGATTACCGGTGTTGTGTCGGATGTGAAGGGAATGCCATTGGAAAGTGTCACGGTTTCGGTTAAGGGGACAACTATTGGAACGAAGACCGATGCGCAGGGGCAATTTGCTTTGGAAATTGAAGATCAGCACAAGGTGCTACAGTTTTCTCTGGTAGGATTTCAGACGTTCGAGCGTAATATTAGTACGTCACATCAGCTGAATGTCACTTTGGAGCCCGCAGTAGCTGATCTGGAGGAGGCGGTAGTTGTTGCTTATGGAAAACAACGTAAAATTAGTGTGGTAGGAGCGATTAGCAGTGTTTCTCCACAGCAGTTAAAAACTCCCGTAGCTAAAATCAGTAGCGCATTGGCGGGGCAGATGGCGGGAGTTGTTACGGTTCAGGGCTCTGGCGAGCCGGGGTCGGCAACTTCATTCTGGATACGAGGGGTCAGTAGTTTTGCAGGAAGTAACAGTCCATTGATTTTAGTCGATGGAATCGAGCGTCCAATGGATCTAGTTGATCCTGAGGATGTGGAGTCTTTTTCAGTTTTGAAAGATGCAACTGCCACAGCCGTGTACGGAGTAAGGGGCGCCAATGGTATTGTGATCATCACGACAAAAAGAGGAAAGAAAAGTGCCAAACCAACAATTAATGCTCGTGTTGAGCGTGGTATGTTGGAACCTGTTGTCTTGCCTAAATTGGCAAATGCCGCTCAATGGTTAGATTATTATAACGATATCAATTTTGAAGCTTCTGGAAAAGCACCATTGACACAGGAAGAGATAAATAAATATGTGAATAAAGTGGACCCGGATGTATATCCAAATGTAGATTGGATGCAAGAAATCTTTAAAAAGAGAACATCAAATGAGCGTTTGAACGTGAATGTAACCGGAGGAGGTGATTTTATTAAGTATTATGTGTCGGGTTCCTACATGAAAGAGAATGGAATCTTTCAGCCTCGTAAAACATCTAACTACGATCCGTCGGTGAATTTCGATCGGATCAATTTCAGATCGAATGTCGATATCAGGCTTTCTAAATCGACAGAAGTAAATCTGAATCTCTCCAATCAATATGAAACAAAAAATCGATTGGGTGTCAATTTAAGCGATATGTATGAAATGGTGCTGCATACAACTCCGGTCGCAACGCCTATCCAGTTTTCCAATGGAGCTTATGCACAGCCCCAAGGCGGGAGAAACCCATATTATGCGCTCAATACCACAGGATTCTCGAAGGATTTTTGGAATAATGCACAGTCATTGATTGGTATAACGCAGGATTTTTCGGAGTTGATAACTCCCGGTTTGAAAGCGAATGTCAAATTCTCCTGGGATGCAAAGAACTCGTCGAGCTTAGATAAAAGAAAGGCACCAACGACCTATTATGTTGACAAAGCAAATCCACGAGACAGTGAAGGAAATCTTATTTTAAAAGATAATGGTAACGGAAGTGACTACCTATCATTAGAAGATTATCATTCTGGAGAGCGTGCGACCAATTTTGAAAGCTCTCTGATGTATGACCAATTGTTTGGTGAAAAACATCGTGTGGGCGGGTTGTTTTTATTTTCCATGCGTGAGCGGACAAATAATTTTCCAGAACGTGATTATATTGCAGCCTTCCCCTATCGTAATACAGGAATTGCTTCACGTCTGACTTACTCGTATCAGGATCGCTATTTTATAGAAGGTAACTTTGGCTATAATGGTTCGGAGAACTTTGCGCCAAAGAAACGCTTTGGTTTCTTTCCTTCCCTAGCTATGGGCTATGTTATTAGTAATGAGTCCTTCTTCAAGTCGCTTTTGCCTGTTGTAAACTTCTTGAAGATCCGGGGATCCATTGGTAAGATTGGCAGTGATAAAATCGGCGGTTCCCGTCGGTTTGCCTATAATTCCGAAATGAAACTCGATGGCGGTTATTCTTTCGGCATTGGCGGTAAAAATTATATTCAAGGTATAGCAACTGGTTATCCCGGTAACCCGTTGGTTGCCTGGGAAAGTGCATTAAAGCGTAATATTGGTCTTGAACTAAGTCTGTTTAATAAGCTGACTATACAAGCCGATTATTTCGCCGAAAAGCGCGATGGAATTTATATTCTTCAAGGTAGTGTCCCTTCAATCGTGGGAATTAATGTAAAACCTTACGTTAATATTGGGCAGATGCAGAATAAAGGAGCCGAAGGTTCATTGGAATTTAATCATCGTCAGGGGGAAGTGGGAATACAAATTCGTGGTAACCTGACCTATAACCGAAATAAAAAATTATTTGATGATAATCCAGTTCCGAGATGGGCTTACCAGTCTGAGATTGGACAGCGTTGGGGGCAACAGCGTGGCTTGATTGCTTTGGGACTGTTTCAGTCGGAAGAAGATATCGCACATAGCCCAATTCAGCGTTATGGCGACATTATACGCCCTGGAGATGTCAAATACCGTGATATCAATGGTGACGGTGAAATTACGGATGAAGACAAAGTGGCTATAGGAAACACAGAGATGCCACAATGGAATTATGGGTTTGGAACCAGTGTATCTTGGAAGGGATTTGATTTATCGGCCTTTTTCCATGGTGTTGGACAAATATCGCGGATTATTGCAGGTGGACCTTTATATGGTCAAACCGGAAATATTTGGGGTTATGGACAGATTTATTCGGATGTAGCTGATCATCGCTGGAGTGCAGACAATCCAGATCCAAATGCTATTTACCCACGATTGTCATTTAATATTGCCAATAACGCTCAGCCTTCAACCTTATGGCAGCGCGATATGAGTTTTATCCGTTTGAAGAATCTAGAACTAGGCTACACGTTGCCAAAGCTGTTGACCGAAAAATGGAAAATGTCCATCGTGCGTATTTATGCACAAGGCGTGAATGTATTCACGTTTAGTAAGTTCAAACTATGGGATCCCGAATTAGAGACGGTGTCGGGCAGCAGTTATCCCCAAATGCGTGTATTTAATGTTGGTTTAAGTGTGACACTCTAATCTGAATGAAAATGAAAAAGTATATATACTCGGTTTCTTGTCTTTTGTTGTTACTTTCCTTCGGGTCATGTAGCAAATACCTGGATGTAGATCTGGAAAATCAGATGACCTTGGAAGAGGTGTTCAATAAACGGAAAACCACTGAGCAATACTTAGCTCAGGTATATGGTTATTTGCCCATAGAACATGACATGTTTAGCGGAGAGGGTGGAAATGTGCCACTAAGTGATGAAGCCTTGTTTTCTTGGGTTGCCTGGGTTCCATGGCTCAACTTTACGAACGGTGCATGGGGGGTGACAACACAGGATTATACGACTTGGGAGCAGAATTATAAAGGGATTAATCAGGCAACCATTTTCATTGAAAATATTGATAGAAATGTAGAATTGACTGCTGCTACTAAAGATATTATGAAAGCTGAGGCCCGTTTTTTAAGAGCCTATTTTTATTATCTGCTTTTAAAAAGATATGGACCTGTATTTGTATGGGGCGATCGTGCGCCGGATAGTAAAATTGATCCAACAACAGTCGACCGTATGTCTTTGCAGACGAATGTAGATTTTATACTTTCTGAATTTGATAAAGCAAGTGCCGTATTGCCGCAGGAAATTACTGATCAAGCCTGGTATGGTCGTTTGACGAAAGGGGCTGTAATGGCCGCTAAATCTGAATTACTTCTGTATATGGCCCGACCGTTATTTAATGGGGCGAAACTTTATATAGGAATAAGAAATAAGAGCGGTGAATTCTTATTCCCACAAGCACCAGATCCCAATAAATGGGAGCTTGCGGCGAAATCAGCCAAAGCGCTAATTGATCTGAATGTGTATGCCCTTTACCAAGATAACAAGGAGACGAACGCTTTCCGACGTGCGATTAAATCCTATATGGGTATTTATTTTGATAAATGGAATTCGGAAGTTATTTGGGGAAGATGGTCCGATGACGGCTTCAATTATAACGTACGAACCGCACCACCACGAGTTGTAACAATGGGCTGGGGCGGTTATGCACCTTCTCTAAAACTGGTTGATACCTATCCGATGGCAAGCTCTGGACGCTACCCGATTACAGGTTATAGCAGCAATGGACAACCTATTATTGATGAAAAATCAGGGTATAAGGAAACAGGATTTACAGATAACTATGTACATCCACTGGATAATTTTGCTTCCTTTAAAGCACATAACAGTTGTGTCGGAAGGGATGCACGTTTCTACGCGTCTATTTTGGCAAATGGAATGTATTGGACCAACCCAAAACCTCAGCCTAGGCAGGTGACATTCTTTGATGGCGGAACATCTTCGTATACGAAAACAGGCGACTGTGTGAAATCAGGCTATTTGTGGCGGCGGATGAGTGATCCAACAAATGATATAGAATCTGGAAACTGGGGACAGTTTGCCTGGCCTTTTTTTCGTCTTGCAGAGATATACCTCAATTATGCAGAAGCATGTAATGAAAAACCAAGTCGAAATGAAGCTGAAGCATTGAAGTATGTGAATCTCGTGCGACAACGCAGCGGCTTGAATAAATTGGAGGAGGCTTACCCTGAAGTCTTGGGAAATAAAGAGTTGCTTCGAGAACTTCTTCGTAAGGAGCGCATGGTAGAAATGGCTTTTGAGGGGCATCGCTATCCAGATCTAAGAACATGGATGATTGCAGAACAGGAAATGAACGAGCCTTATTACACACGCAATGTCGCAGCTACAACTTATGAAGCTTCCTGGGAACGTACAAAAGATGTTTTTCCTGGAAAGAGAAGTTTTCAGGCAAAACATTACTTTTTCCCCATACAGCAAAAGCAACTGAGCGAGATGATAAACATAACACAAAATTATGGATGGTAGTACGTATTTATTAATACTGAAAATGATTAGAAATTATATATCCTGCTGTGTTGTCTTTTTGGGCCTATTTCTGTTGAATGGATGTCAAAAGGATGACCGGATGAATAACATGGTCGATGACACCATTTATTTCAGAGATTTCAAAGAGAATAAAATAACCGTATTTGACTGGGGAAAGTTTGATTATAATGTTACTGTTGTGAAAGCAGGTATCGGGCAACAGGCTGCGAAGGTCAACTTCAAGATTGACGAAGCTTATCTAGCAGCATATAATGCGCAAGAAGGGACAAACTATAAGCTGCTCCCCGCAGATTGCTACAAAATTGATCAAACAGCATTAGCATTTGAAAAAAAGGATTATCTACAAGATATTGCCGTTATTTTTGATAGCGAACGTATAAAAGCGTTGCAGGGAAAGTATAAGGAGTTGTATGTTATTCCTTGCCGTATTGAAGCTGAGGGCGGAATATTGCATGCGTTGAAACCTGAAATGGCAACTACATTGCTCATCCCCAACGTTAAAGATCCTTTTTTGGAGTTTACATCACCAGGACTGCAGCTGGATCAAATCAAATTAAGCCCCACAGGTGCTGAACAAGCAGTAGGCGAAGCAACATTAGGCACAAACTACCCTAACCAATGGGATCTTGACTATGAGATTGAAGTTGATCCAACCGTTTTAACTGTCTACAACGGAGCAGTCAGCGAGGATAAGAAGTTGAAATTGCTTCCAAAAGAAGCTTATCAACTCTTGCCTGAACCGTATAAAATTGCAGCAAAAAAGAATAAAACGAGCTTTTCCTATACAATTTTGAAAAAGGGGCTTATTGATGGAACAACCAATTTATTCGGAGAATATGCTTTGCCTTTACGAATTAAGTCGGTTTCAAAAAATGGGATTAACCCCGTTGCTTCGACAGTATTGGTTCCTGTTTCATTTCAACCTCCAGATATCCCACGTAGTGGCTGGAAAGTAATTACAGCGTCTTCCGAATGGATTGGCGGCGGTGAAAAGGAAAATATACTCGACGGTAACCCCGATACCTTCTGGCATAATATCTGGATGGGCGGAGAACCACCATTGCCACATTATGTGATTATAGATTTTGGCAAAGAATATAATGTGATGATGGTTGAATTGACAAGGCGACTTTGGAATAATGATTTAAAAGTTGTTGAATTTTCGACAAGTAATGATAACAAAACGTATGTTCCATTAGGAAAAATTGATTTTGGAACAAATAGTCCCAAATCAACGTTGGCGGTAAATGTCCCAACGACAAAAGCACGTTATTTAAAATGTACGGTTACCGAAAGTAATCGTCCTCCTTCATCCGCTATTGCCGAAGTATATGTCAAAGGATTATAATAGCATACATCCTATTTTAGGCATGATATAGCTTAACGTACAATCTGGTAGAGCTGAAAGTCACTCCGGAAAACGGAGTGACTTTTTTATCTAAATGCCAGTTTAGAAAACAAACTAACAGATTTAAGAAGGACTTGCAATAAAATTTAATTCTTTAAAATTTTCGCTTTTTCTGCGTCAAATTCCTCCTGATTAATGATTCCCGCGTCGAACAGATCTTTTAGATCAAATAGGGCCTTTTTCTTCATTCCCATATCCACGTTTGATAAGGGTTCAGTGAACATTTTTTTCTCTGGAAGGACGGGCGCATCTTTAAGGGGATCGGTCTGTGCTCCGAAATCAATCAACAATGCCGTTATTTCATTAAATCCTTGCATATTAGAATAATCTATTGCTTTCTGTTCCAATACATTCGTTATATCTGTAACTGAGCCGTTAGATAAGAGATACCGCAACACATCTTTTTTACCATAGGCAGCAGCATAATGAAGTGCAGTATTGCCGGCAGCATCCTGTTTATCAATCGTTGCACCACTATCTAAAAGCTGTTTGACCAAAGACAGATAACCCATTTTTGTAGCTGTATGCAGTAATGTTTCTCCAGCATAATGAGGCTCAAAACCCAGAATGAAGATACGTCGCCCTGTCCGTTCGATCAGCTTTTCTAAATATTTACCGTCCTTTCCATCAAATGAATCTACGGGACGAGCATAATCCGCAGAGAGGCCTCTTTCTAAAAATATAGCAAGAAGCTCTTTTTGATTGCTGTTACAAACATACCACACAGGAGAAATTCCTTCGGCAGATTCGGCAAAAATATCGCTCCCCTGCTCCAATAACTTTTGAGCAAGAATACGATTCCCATTTTTTACAGCGAGGAGCAAAGGCCCTTCGCTTAAATCATTCAGGATATTGACAGATGCACCGTTATCCAACAACATATTGACAATAGGAATGGAGCCCAAAGATACCGCCAAATTTAAGGCCGTATTGCCCTCCTTGTCGGTAATGTCTACACGAGCACCATTTTCAACGAACAATTGTACCACTGGCGGATATTTTGCCTGCACAGCCAATAGTAACGGTGATTCAGCACTATTATTCAATGCGTTTACATCTAAACCTTGTGCGATCAGCTTTTCAGCCATTTCATGTTGCCCGGTGCGAGCTGTAATATGGAGCAAGCTATTTCCCAAAAAGTCGTTGATCATAATATTGGCATTATTTTCCAATAGATAGACCGCTGTTTGTTTTTGCTTTTGTAACAGGGCAAAATATAATGGAGTTTCCCCCCGATGATCCTCGTAGTCCACTATGGCTCCAGCCTGAACCAACTTCCTCACCAGATCCAAATAACCTCGATGTGCAGCGTAATGCAATGCTGTTCGTCCCATTTCATCGGTGTAAGATATATCGACTTGATTTTTCTCTAGTAATATTTCCGCTATTTTACGTTTTCCGCTTTCACACGCAATTATAAATGACTGAGACATAAAGATTTTTTTTCTATTTTTATTGTTTTAATAACCATTCTACTGTCTTTACCTTGATATTTTCCTCCATGGCATAATCAACGGCCTTTTTGTCCATTATATTTTCCAATTGAGGATCGATGCCTTTACCTACAAGATATTTTGCTTTTTTATAAAGGTCTCGGGCCCTAGTTTCATCGTAATTGAGATTCACCTGGCAAATCTTATGCAAAAGCGTGTTACCCTCGTTATCTGCATAATTGTGATCTAGATATCCTTTGTCCATAATTTCTTGTACAACTAGGACCGATTTTTCTGCTAGCCAATCTATACCTGTTTTTTCTTTCTGATACCAAACTGAGGCGGCTGTCAGATCTGCACCGTGTTCCAAAAGCAAGATCAGAACGCTCAAATTAGTTGCACTATCGGTATGCATCATGCGAAGAAACGCATTGAGCAGATTTTCCCCCTGTTTGTTGACGCTATGAAAATCTGGCTTTCCATATTTGAGAAGAGACACCAGCAAATCTGGATTAGAATGCCTTACTGCCGCATAATAAAAGGCACTTTCCCCGTGCCAATCTTTTAGCCCTGGGTCTGCTCCTGCGTCCAGTAATCTAATCACAATGTCAGTTTTCAATGTGTCAACAGCCATATGCAGGGCTGTTTTTTGTTCAACATTGCCAATATTAGGATCTAGACCTTCAACTAATAGCCAGTCTACTAGCTCGTTAATACGCTCATTGGGCTGCATCCGAAGACTACAAACTTTAAAAAGCAATGTTTGTCCATACTGATCCATCCGTTGCAAGTCGGCACCCGACTCAAAAATAAGTTTTGCGAAAGGAATAGCTACATTCTCCTGTAATGCATATTCCAATAAAGTAATACCGCCTACTTCTTCGTTAATATCATCAATCATTGCTAAATAGCTTTTCATCCAAATTAAATGGGCTTCAAGCTGCACTTCGGATGCAATCTGAGGTTTGAATAGCGTATTAATAACGGATGTGCTAAAGCGATCGTAATCGTATAGATCAGTTGAGATTAGTCCTTTTTTTACAAAATGATCCAAGATTCCATACTGTTGAGCTGTAATCAATTGGTTCACTACACTATTCAATTCGTAATCATGAAAGTCAATTCTACTGTTCGCAGCGGCAACAATCTGCTCCATCTCCGCGATTTCACCTTTACGTGAAAATTCAGTAAGCCTTTTTAATTCGTTATTTGTCATTTTTTGCTTTTGTTAATCGAAAGAAAATAAATCAGCATGGTTAAATGAAAAACGATTTAACTAGGAAAATAGTATGCATTCCATTTCATAGAAACAACAGAACCACCCTAAGCCTGTAAGAATATAAAAAAGTCACTCCATTTTCAGTCGTGACTTTTTTGTTTTTTAATAATTGTTCTTATTTGATACTTTTGCACTGAATTGGGTAATGCTGAATAGCGTAAACCAGAAGTTTCGACTTCCCTGGTATATTTATTTGTCAAGTAGCTATCCTTTATACCGAGCTGTATTATTACATTATAATGAATAACTTTTTAGAACTCAATAAGCATAAATTCTTCTTCGCATTCAAGATAATATCGTTAAGTTTTACCCTACTCTTTGTTATCCTTCCCATGGCAATTTCTATTGCGAATGGAAATTATCCTACTTGGACTCTTTTCATCAGCGTTTTTCTGTTAGCGTCCGTTATATTCCCTCTTTTGTTAGTCGGAATGACTTACTTGGCCTGGCTGAATAAAATATGGGTTAAGAAGAAAGTACTTAATATACAGCCATTCGATGAATTGGATCGGATAGGATTTGCTACAGCCTATATTAATGAAAAATCGAAATGGAATTTAACCGAAGAAATCAAAGAGATTGTAATGGATGGTTATCGTATACAGTTCAATGTAATCATGGGATTTCCGAGTAATATTGAATTTAGGGCTTTAGTTAAGTATCCAATACTAGGAAAAGAACGATTTACGGCTTTCGTGGCAAGTTCCAAGCAGGATAACATATATTTAGACATTGATTCATTAATTAAAGTTTACCCGCCTAAAAAGGTCGACAATTTGACGATCGAACAATTAAAAGCTGAACTGATACAATTTGCACAGGTAATGCGGCTTGAAAATTTTGAACCTTTGGATAGGACGTAAAACAACTAGGTCATATGCTTTTGACTACGCTGGTAATAAATCTCCATTGAATTTTTTGAGAGGCAATATGCTTTTCAAAGGCACTAAATTGGTAACAACTTTAAATAAAAAAAGCGACTCTTTTGAAGTCGCTTTGTGTAGCCCGTAGGGGAATCGAACCCCTGTTTCAAGAATGAAAATCTTGCGTCCTAACCCCTAGACGAACGGGCCATATCGTTTTCGATGATGCAAATATAGAAGCTTTTTTAAAAAGCACAAAAAAAAAGTGCTGTCTGTGTGCTAATTCATTGAAATTGAGAAAAATTATTTTTTTAAAGGACCTATTCTACAGCGTATGCGAGCATATATTCATTGAACTTCTCGTAATGGACATCATAAATATGTTTGTCTTGATCGCTGTCGAGTTCAAGTTTTAATATGCCTTGTGTTTGATATTCGAATGGTTGTATGCTCATGTTATGCAGAAATGAGACACCTGCATTGCCTTGAAGTTTATAAATCGCTTCTTTGGCGCACCAACAAGCATATAGCTGCTCATAGCGGCTATCATCCTGAGCAATGAATGCAAGCTCTGTAGGTTTTAGAAACTTATGTTGGATGCGCTCTACTTTTGTTTTGATGATTTCCATGTCGATACCAACTTCACCTTTTGTACTGATCATTGCTGCAGCGTAATCAAAGGAGTGTGAAAGTGATATTTTTTGGGGAAAATTAGCGAGATAAGGCTTGCCATTTGCATCCGAAGGACATTCGATATAGTGGGATGTATTCAATAAGGTGCGCAACAGCACACGTGTGGCAAGCCAGTGCAACCGTCTTTTCCCTTTATTAAAGGACCCTAATTTTGCTTTTTCACGTTCATCCAATTGAAGTTTCGACAATAAATCGTCGTCCGATTCCTCAATTCGCCAAATTGCAAATTTGGTTTGGTTATCAATTTCACGTAGATACACTAGACTCATACCCAAATTTAAAAAACAAATCGCAGATTTTTGTTTTGAAAAATGAAGTAAAATTAGTGGGAGAACTGTATTTTTGAATTTGTATAGCATTGCCTGATGCTTTTGCTATTTTGATACACATGATTTTATCTGATAAAAGAATTCTCGAAGAGATTGAAAATGGCAGTATTGTCATTCAACCATTTGATCGTAAATGTTTGGGAACAAATTCCTACGATGTGCATTTGGGGAAATATTTGGCAACGTATGCAGACCGTGTACTGGATGCCAAGAAACACAATGAAATTCAGCATTTTGAAATCCCGGAAGAAGGTTTTGTATTGGAACCCAATACCCTTTATTTAGGCGTTACGCAGGAATACACCGAAACGCATAAGCATGTTCCTTTTTTAGAGGGCAAATCGAGTACTGGTCGCTTAGGGATAGATATCCATGCAACTGCAGGGAAGGGTGACGTCGGTTTCTGTAATACCTGGACCTTGGAAATTTCGGTTGCCCAACCTGTTCGGGTTTACGCGGGAATGCCTATTGGACAATTGATCTATTTTGCTGTAGAAGGCGATATCGAGACATTTTATAATACCAAAGGTAACGCAAAATACAATGGCAAGACCATCCGTCCGGTGGAATCCATGATGTGGAAGAATAATTTCTGATGCGGAATATGGGATGGATTATTTTAGGGGCTCTATTGATTGTTCTCATCAGTGGAGTACTCTATTATTTTGTTCATCCAATGTTTGGTGGAAATTTCAAAGGAGCTCGACTGGAGCGGATGAAACAGTCACCAAATTTTAAAAATGGTATTTTTCATAATCTCGAAGTAACGCCGTCGTTGAAAGGCGATGTCAATATGGCCTCTTTGCTGTGGGATTTCCTTTTCAACAAAAATCCCCACTTGAAACCGATCAACGTATTGCCTGCTATGGAATGCGATTTAGCACATCTTCCCGCAGATGACGTTCTGATTTGGTTTGGTCACTCCTCCTACCTGTTGAAGTTAGATGGGAAATTAATATTGGTTGATCCGGTGTTTAGCCAAAATGCTTCTCCTATCCCAGGGAGCAATAAAGCATTTAAGATGTCTGTCGACTATGCGACGATGGTTTTTCCGAAAATTGACTATTTGTTTATCTCTCATGATCATTACGATCATCTGGACTATGAGACTGTTTTGAAATTGAGGGATAAAGTCGGTCGGGTGATTTGTGGTCTTGGCGTGGGGGCGCATTTTGAATCTTGGGGATATAAGGCGGATCAGATCATCGAGGGTGATTGGTACGACCAGATAAAACTGGCGCCCGATTTTCAGGTAACCTTCACACCCGCAAGGCACTTTTCGGGACGAAGATTTACACGGAATAATACCTTGTGGACATCCTTTGTGCTAAAAACTTCCCAGTACACTATTTTCTTAGGTGGAGACAGCGGATATGGTAAGCACTTCAAAAAGATAGGTGACCAGTTCGGTCCATTTGATTTAGCAATCTTGGAAAATGGCCAGTATAACGATGCCTGGCATTATATCCATTCCTTACCTGACGAATGGGCTGCTGAAACGAAGGATCTGAAAGCTCAAGCTATTTTGCCCGTTCATTCTTCTAAGTTCGCGTTGGCTATGCACGACTGGAGAGAGCCAATGGAGAAATTTTACGAGACAGCGAACAAAGAACAGATCACTCTCCTTACGCCAAAAATAGGGGAAATGATCCATTTTAATAGATTAGATACAGTATACGCGCCTTGGTGGCGTGATGTCAACTAAAGATCTATTTATTTTTTTCCTCAATCCATAAAGACATATATTTTGTGCTCTGCATCGTGTGGTGCAACAATATCTGACTAATAAAGTTTTGTTGGCGGTGCCTGTCAATCTGCGCTTTTAACAAAGATAGATTCGTCATAAAGTCAGCCTGATACTTTCGTTTTTCATAACGCTCGTTGATAATACGGATACCATGTTCTTGGGCTGTTTTCCAAAGATCTTCGTTTTCGTAAAGCTCGACAGTCTTTCGGCAGAAAGTTTCGGGATTGTCTTCGATAAACCCATTCCAGTCCAAATTACCCTTCATGGCTTCTGCTCCAACTGTCGTGGTAACAGATGGTGTGCCGGTTTGCATGGCGTCGATAAACTTTCCTTTTACGCCGGCACCAAATTGAATTGGAGCGACCAGTACACGGTAGTTTTCCATGGTAAGGCGAGCAGATTCCGCCCGTCCCTTGATCAGGAAATTCTCTTTAGAGTTGTTTAACTGAAGTACTTTTTGGGTTGCATAGGCACCATAAATGTGCAATTCTACTTTGGGAAGCATCTTCCGTAATTGGGGCCAGATTTGTGTTTTTAGATATTGAACCGTATGCCAGTTCGGCTCATGGATAAAATTTCCGATAAATAGTAAGTTCTTCCGCTCTTCAAAGGGCTCCCATTGATTAATTTCAGTAGAACTGATCTCATTTTCCAGGAAAGGGAGGTAATAGAGGATGTCGGGTGAAATTCGAAATTCTTCGATAAGAATCTTCATTTCGGATTCGGAGATAATCAAGGACAGGTCACTTCGCAGAATAGAGGCAATTTCCCGTTTAGCGGTGTCTGTAAATAACTCTTGAAAGGAGAAATCGCCTTTATTTTTGACGGACGCCTGTCTCGCCTGGCGTAAAAAATGCAAGTCTTCCGTGTCGAGTATGCGGAGTGCATGGGGACAATACTGTGCGACACGCCAACCATATTGTTCTTCTACCATAAAACGATCGAAAACAACAATATCGGGCTTTAGTTGAGTAATAAAATCGTCAAAGCTATCGCTATTGAGCACGATTGCTTGCTCATGCACACCAAGAGACTGCAAAGGGGCACTATAAGGTGACTTCGCAGCAGCCGAAGCAAATGTAATGTGATAAGAGCGGGTCGTGAACGTTTCAATTAATTGCATCATGCGAAAGCCCGCTGCTGAAGATGTTGGCTCTGGCCACACAAGTCCGATGAACAAAACCTTTTTCTCTTTCATGCAGGAAAATTACTGATTAATGTGAAAAGAATTTACGAAAAATTAACAATTAGTCATTTTCAAACGATTAGCTTTATTTTAGTGTTTATACTATATTTAAAGGTTATTCATCATTAAACGATCATATGGCCAAAACTATTGCCCAACGGATTCGACATTTTTCGCCAAAGACCTATTGGAAGGAATTAATAGCTGTTTTGGTTATCTTATTGGCCTTCGTATTTTTTAGAAATGAGCGGAAGGAGCTTGCGGCAATTCTTCCGCAGTTGCGCGCAGCCAACTTAACCTGGGTTTCGGTAGGCGTTGGAATTACCATCGTCTATATTGTGCTTCAGGGATTGATGTATGTGCAGAGTTTTAAAGCGATCGGCCTTTCTATTAATCTGAGAATCGCCATTGATCTTTTCCTGAAGAGAAATTTACTCAGCGTGTTTCTACCTGCGGGCGGGATTAGTTCTTTGGCATATACAACAACGGAGTTGCGGAAAAGAAATTTGAATACAACGCAAATTCACCAAGCAGGGGCGCTGTATGGCTATGTCGGACTACTGACGGTCTTTATGATTGGTGTACCTGTTATATTGTATACGATCTGGCATAATAAAAATTTTGGTGATGCCTGGATCTCATTGGTGGTTTTGGGACTGCTCCTGGCTGTCGTATTTTGGCTTGTTTGGTCTTTTCGAACACACAAAGGCATTTATCGTTGGGTCGAATTAAAGTTTCCTGCTGTAGCCTCTAACATCGATGAAATATTTTCAGGGGAAGTCAAGCTAAAATATTTGTTGGGTACCATGTTGGCGTCCATGGTCGTCGAATGTTGCGGTATTGCCCATGCTTTTGTAAGTATGTATGCTCTTGGTTTGGACCACTCCTTCGAGGCTGCGGCTATTGCCTATACTGTTTCGGTCGTATTGATGATTGTTTCTCCTTTTCTACGGGGCCTTGGGGCTGTAGAGCTGACCATGCTGTATATTTTTAAAGCGTACGGCTACTCGCAGGCAGAAGGATTGGGCATTACAATTCTCTATCGGGCATTCGAATTTTGGCTTCCATTACTCTTGGGAATCCTTGCCTTTGCATGGCGTGGTAAGCAATTGCTGGCACGTATTGGACCGGCGTTGCTTATATTTTTCTTAGGCGTGGTAAATCTTGTTTCCGTATTGACACCACCATTGGCTGATCGTATGAAACTTGATCGTTTTTATTTACCGCTAGAAGCAATTCATGCTTCTAAATTTATGGTATTGGTTTTGGGCTTAGGACTATTGGTTACTTCAGCCTACTTGATTAAAGGTTTCCGTATTGCGTTCTGGATCGCCGTGGTGTTTAGTGCCTTGTCGCTGTTTGGACATGTGTTTAAGGCATTGGACTATGAAGAGGCATCGGTTGCTTTATCGACCTTGATTTTATTGGCAATGAGCTATAAACAATATCGCATCAAGAGTAATATTCGCTGGGTAAGAATTGGGTTTATCACATTTTTTGTCGCGCTGATAGCGATATGCCTGTTTGATGTGTTGAGTTTTTACTTCATTGATAAGCAACATTTCGGGCTAGACTTTACATGGGGACAATCAATATATCATACGGCACGGAGTTTTCTGTTGTTTGCAGACGATGAATTGATGCCACAAACAGCTTTTGGTCAGGAATTCCTACGCATTACTCAAGTGCTTGGGCTTTTTTGCTGGTTCCTCTTGATATATGCCCTCGCACGACCCCGTCTCATTGATGGTGAAGATTCCAGTAAATCTGAAATCGACCGTGCGGAACAATTATTGCTCGAATTTGGGCAGTCTCCGATGGATTTTTTTAAACTGGGAAAAGATAAGAGCCTATTTTTTTCGGAAATATCGGAAGGGTTTACGGCGTATCGCCTGGCTAACGAATTTGCTATTGTATTAGACGAACCTGTGTGTGAACAGGGAGATAAGGAAGAGTTGGTTCAGGAATTTGATGCATACTGTTATGCAAATGGATTAAAAGCTGTTTATTATCGTGTGGATGAGAATAGCTTGGTTCATTTTTCTTCCCTGCGCAAACAAAAGATTACCATTGGGCAGGAGGCAGTACTCGAGCTAGATACATTTAAGCTAGAGGGGAAAGACCGTAAGTCTTTGCGTAATGGCCTTAATGCAATTCAAAAGAAAGGTTTCACCACGGAAGTGTTGAAAGCACCTCAGAAGAAAGAAGTTATTGATGAATTGAAGGTAATCTCCGATGAGTGGTTGCGAGCGTTTGAGAAAAAAGAAATGGTTTTTTCTCAAGGCATGTTTGATGAAAATGAGCTTATTTCACAGGATATTATTGTGCTGAAAAATGAAGCAAACCATATCGTTGCCTTTCTGAATATTATTCCGGATTATGCGAAAGATGAATGCACTTATGATATGATCCGGAAATCTCTTGAAGCTCCGGGCGGAAGCATGGATGCCTTGATCGTTGAGCTCATCGCGTATGCTAAAACTCAAAAATATGTCTACTTAAATTTGGGAATGGTACCAATGACAGGTTTTGGTGCGACCGATAGTCCTGCAGAAAAGATTATGAAATTTGCTTCAACGCGGTTGGGCAACTTTAAACATTATCATAGCCTGCGCGACTTTAAAGAGAAGTATGCGACTTTTTGGGAAAATAAATACCTTATATTTGATAACGATTTTGATCTCTTACAACTTCCGGTAGCAATGGTCAAAGTGATGAAACCGAATGAATAGCTTCGTGTAGATCTCATACAGATGAAAAAATTAGCCACTTTATTTATAATTGGTAGCATAGCATTTCACGCTTTTGCTCAACAACGTTTAATTGACATGAAATACTGGAATAATAAAGCGGCACTCCCCCTGGTTCTCTATCTGAGTGGAGATGGAGGATTCAATTCGTTCTCAAATAAGCTCTGTGAGCTGATTGCTGGAGCAGGATATACGGTGGCAGCTATCGATTCTAAAAGCTATTTCTGGAAGAAGAAAAGCCCGAATGAGATCGCAGGAGATATTTCTAATACCTTGAAGACTTTGCTATCCTCACGGCAGAATATGCGTCTTTTCATCGTTGGGTATTCATTTGGAGCAGATGCGGTCCCTTTTATTATTAACCGCTTGGATCCAGTTGTTAAAAAAAATGTAAAGAGCGTTGTGCTTTTGGAACCATCCGTGTCTACAGATCTGGAGATCCATATCGCTGATATTTTAGGCCGTAGTAATACAAAGCGAAGTCTTGATGTCATCTCTGAAATCAATCGCATGGATGGAGTCAAAACGGGCGTCATTCTCGGTGACGACGAAGCCGATTTTCCTGTACAAAAAATAACACTTAAGAATTTTACAAAAAAATACCTCTCCGGGGGCCATCATTTTAGTGGGAATGCAGACCCGGTAGCGAAGAATACAGTCGCACTTTTCTAATCGGGCGGGGTTGTTGTCTGCTAGCTTTCCTTTATGGTGGTTATACAGTCGCGATAGTCCTTTTCCCGTATTAAGATCAGTGAAAGCTTTAATTCGATTCATATTTCTTGTCCTACATCAAGTGAATTAAATAAAGAAGATCTTAATTTTGATTTAGAATTTAAATAGACAATTATGGAATTAGGAATAGGAATGTTTGGTGACTCGAGGATAGATCCTGTTACAGGTCAGATCCAGGCGCCACAAGATCGAATGAAAGAAATCATTGAAGAGATTAAGCTTATGGATCAAGTAGGCTTAGATTTCTATGGAATAGGGGAGCATCACCGTGCAGATTATGCTGTTGCAGCACCCGAAATTATCTTGGCTGCAGCTTCTACAGTTACCAAAAATATTAAGTTGGGTAGCGCGGTCTCGGTATTAAGTTCTGCCGATCCCGTCAAATTATTCCAGGATTTTGCTACGGTCGATCTTTTATCCGATGGACGGGCTGAACTGATGGCCGGAAGAGGTTCTTTCATTGAGTCCTTTCCCTTATTTGGTTATGATCTGAAAGATTATTCCGAATTATTTGAGGAAAAACTTGAACTTTTGTTACTTTTAAACAAGCAAAATCCGATCACTTGGCGTGGTAAATTTAGAGCGCCGCTAATCAATCAAGAAGTCTTCCCACGGCCTAAAAATGGATCACTGCCAATTTGGGTTGCCGTAGGTGGTACGACCTCTTCTGTTATCCGTGCGGGAAAACTAGGTTTACCAGTCATGTTTGCTATCATCGGGGGTATGTACGAAAGCTTCGACCACTTATTTGATATGTACCGCCAAGCGTATGAAGATAATGGGCATGATATGGCTAATTTTCAAGTTGGCGTGCACATGCATGCGTTCTTTGGTGACAATAGTACCCAAATAGCCGATTATTATTATCCTGTTTACTCTTCTCAAATGGATCGCATAGGGGCGAGCCGCGGATGGCCTTCGTATCAGCGTACACAATATGACTTTGGCCGTTCTTCAAGGGGGCACCTCATTGTTGGGGATGCTAATTATGCCGTAGATAAAATCTTGCAAATACAGGAGAAATTCGGATTGACACGTTTCTCTGCACATATGGATGTTGGGGCTCCTGGGCATAAAGAAATGCTCCGTTCTATAGAGATCTACGGCGAAAAAATAGCGCCTGAAATTCGAAAAGCTTTACATAAAGATGCCTAAAGAGCGATTATCATTTTTTTAACGCTGAGATATTCGCTACCTTTGTGGCGTAAATCATTTTGAGAGTAAGATGCTTGGATTAAAGTTGTTGACAGATCCGCGATGGGCAAACATCGCAGAAGGAAATTTAGAAGAAATTTTGACTGATCATGCCTGGTGTGAACAGAAGGCTGCTTCGAATGCAATATCATTAATCACAAACAACTCAGAACACGAAGATTTAGTGCATGAACTGACAGCAATTGCCATCGAAGAGATGGAACATTTTAAGATGGTTATTGATATCATCAAAGAACGTGGCTATACCTTGGGGCGTGAACGGAAAGATGATTATGTTGGTCAATTGATGAAATTCTCTAAAAAAGACGGCAGTAGAAATATGGCTTTTATTGATCGTTTATTATTTGCGGCAATGATCGAAGCCCGTAGCTGCGAACGTTTTAGAGTGCTGTCACAAAATATTCAGGATAAAGAGCTTGCGAAGTTTTACCATGATTTAATGGTATCCGAAGCAAATCATTATACAACATTTTTGAATTTTGCACGCAAATATACCGTAGACGTTGATGTAGAAAAGCGTTGGAAGGAGTGGTTGGATTTTGAAGGGAAGCTGATTCAGTCGTACGGAAGTAAAGAAGCCATTCATGGCTAATTGGATCTTGCTCCTACCTATTTTAAAACACATACATAACAGTTGTCCCGTTCTATTTCTTAGAACGGGATTTTTTGTCACTTATTTATTCTTATCTTTGTACCGTGATTGAAAAAAGTAAAATAATAGATATCAGGAGTTTGTCTTTGGATCAGATCAAAGATCAACTTACAGCGTTGGGGGAGCAGGGCTTTCGTGCGAAGCAGATTTATGAATGGCTCTGGGTAAAGTCCTGTGTAGATTTTGATCAGATGAGTAATTTGAGTAAGCCCCTTCGTGAGAAGCTGAAAGCGAATTTTACGATCAATGCAGTTACAGTTAAAGAATCTCAGATCAGCTCAGATAAAACAATTAAAAGTAGTTTTTGGCTGTATGATAACAATATCATTGAAGGGGTGTTGATACCCGCTCCGGAGCGAATGACAGCTTGTGTCAGCTCACAGGTGGGTTGTAGCTTGACCTGTAAGTTCTGTGCAACAGGCTATATGGACCGTAAAAGGAACCTCAATGCCGATGAGATCTACGATCAAGTCGTTCTGATCAGCAAGCAAGCCGAAGAGAACTACGGGCAGCCGCTCACAAATATCGTTTATATGGGGATGGGTGAGCCTTTGTTAAATTATGCCAATATGATGAAGTCGGTTGAACGCATTACGGCCCCCGATGGATTAAATATGGCTGCCAAGCGGATCACTGTTTCCACTGCCGGTATCGCAAAAATGATCAAAAAATTGGGTGATGATCAGGTACGTTTTAATCTAGCACTTTCTTTGCACGCTGCAAATGATAAAAAGCGGAATGAAATTATGCCGATCAATGAGCAGAACTCACTAAAAGCTCTGGCAGAAGCCCTCAAATATTTTTATGCGAAGACAAAGAATCCAATCACATTTGAATATATTGTCTTTAACAATTTCAATGACGAATTGGAGGATGCAAAAGAACTTGCCAAGTTCTGTAAACACGTTCCTTGTAAGGTCAACCTGATTGAGTATAATCCTATCGCACTGGCCGATTTCCTAAATGCTGAAGCGGATAAAATCGAGGTATTCGCAAATTATCTAAAAAGTCAAGGTATCATTACGAATGTGCGACGTAGCCGTGGTAAAGATATTGATGCAGCCTGTGGGCAATTAGCAATCAAGGATGAAAAAAAGGAGGAATCCGAGGCATAATCTGGCGGAGAGTTCCTATCTTTAATAGGGGAATTAACCAGATGAAATCCGAATTAAATAAGCTTTTTGGCGATTTTCTAGCTATCTTTTTTCCAAGAGAATGTGGCTGTTGTGGCTGTGTGCTAAAATATCAGGAAAAGTTTATCTGTATAGCATGCGACTTCCACTTGCCTTATACTAACTTTCATGAATATTCAGATAATGATACGGCAAGACAGCTTTGGGGGAAAGCTCCAGTGGAAGAGGCCTGTTCTTTTTTATTCATGCAAAAGGATAGCCGTGTAGAGCACCTCATTTATCAGATTAAATACAATAATCAACCCTTTCTTGCGGAATATTTTGGCTATCTATACGGCTTAAAATTAATAGATGTAAAGGCCTATCAGGATATCGACTGTATTGTTCCTGTGCCGTTACACAGGAGCAAACTCCGAAAAAGAGGCTATAATCAATCCACTTACTTTGGAAGGGGGTTGTCTAGAGCGATGGAAATCCCACTGCGTGAAGATATTTTGGTAAGAAAGAAGGCGACAATTAGTCAAACAGGTAAGGGACGACTCGACCGTTACGAAAATGTAAGTGATATTTTCGATTGTCGGGCCACTGGGGTGCCGGCCAATGTACATATTCTATTGGTGGACGATGTGCTAACAACAGGCGCTACGATTGTTTCCGCGACATTAGCACTCTTAGATGCTATTGACTGTCGGATATCTATTGCCACTTTAGCGAGGGCCTAGACCAAATTTGCCCATAGCGTTTAGATTTATTTGGTAACACGCTCAATAAAAATGAAAAGGTCAAAACTAACGCAATACGGTGTTTACTACCGTCTGTTCACATAGTTTAGCAAATAGGCAAACCCGGCCATACCTATTCCGATTGTGTCTGCAAATAAATCCCACCAATCTCCACTGCGATAAGTAAAAATATAAAGTTGAAGCAATTCTGTCAGTCCGGCAAATAAAAATCCGAGGATAGAAACGATGAAGATGGGTAGCCAACGGGTTGGTTTACCGCTGAATTGCTGGATCACACCATTGTATAACAACGTACAGAAAACAAAAAACATACCGCAATGAACTAATTTATCCATACCCGGATAGGCGGGAACTGCGTCAAAATTATTGCCGGGGAGCGTGCATAAAATAATAACTATTATGGCCCAGATAAAAGACCACTTATAGTCTAATAAGATTTTAATCATGGCGTTAAATATCTAAAAATTTCCTGATAGAAATAAAAATATTATGAATTTAAAAATTATTCATCTGTAAATCAGCTTTTTAATAAAATTGTCTTGTCTTGTATGGTACTATGTATTGCATGGTACCATAAAATACATATATCTTTGTATTGTTATGATAGCTGAAAATACACAAATCCAAATGAGGAAGGGGATACTTGAATATTGTATCCTATCCATAATTTCTCGAGGAGAAATTTATGCCTCCGATATTATCAGCGAACTGAAGAAAGCTCAATTATTGGTTGTGGAAGGAACCTTATATCCGCTTTTAACACGTCTAAAAAACAATGGCCTGTTAAGCTATATATGGAAGGAGTCGACTTCAGGTCCGCCTAGAAAATATTATGAAATTACCCAAGAAGGGTTAGAAGTCCTTTTGCGACTAGATGTTACCTGGAATGAGCTTGTGTTTGCCGTAAACACGTCATTGGTGGGTAGAAACAATGATTCAACTAAACCAGTCAAAGATAACAACGATGAATAAGACAATAATTATCAACATAAATAGTATCGTCTTCCATATTGAAGAGGATGCTTATGAGGTGCTTCGCTCCTACATGATTGATATAAAGAAGCACTTTGGACAATCAGAAGATAGTAAGGAGATTTTAGAGGACATCGAAAATCGGATTTCAGAAATGTTTACTGAAAAGATTCAGGCCGGCAGTAAGGAAGTTCTTAATATGGATGATGTTAATGCCGTGATTGGGCAGATGGGGAGCGTTAGCGATTTTGAATCTGAAGATCAGGATGGTTACGGGGCTTTTCAGCGTCAGCCGAATGCAGATGGGTTTAAAGTAGGGAAGAAGCTGATGCGCGACCCTGATGACAAAGTTTTCAGTGGAGTATGTAGCGGACTGGGACATTTTTTTGGCATTGAGGCCAAATGGGTACGTTTACTCTTTGCTTTATTTGTTGTGATCGGTGGATCGGGCGTATTGGTCTATGTCATCCTATGGATCGTCATGCCGCTCGCTGTAACTCGTGCAGATAAGATGGAAATGCGTGGGGAGGCACCGAATATTCAGAACTTCAAACGTTCTTTCGATGAAGAAATGAGCGGGGTAAAGGATTCGTTTTCGAGGGGAATGGACCGTACAGGTGATAGTGTTACTAAATTATTGCAGGTCTTTGTGAAGGTCATCGGCGTGTTCTTTGTTATTATTGTTGGGTTGACGCTCATCGGGTTGATTATTGGACTTATCTTCTTTGCACTGGCTATTGTGAACGTAATTCCTGACGTCATGGACGATTCTGGTCCTTTTTATCTCATGAATCCGAGCGATGTACCTTTTGCTTTGATAGCGGGTTTCTTGGCCATTTTTATCCCTTTTGCCGGATTGTTCTATTTGCTTCTCCGCGTTCTCTTCGAGAAAAAGCCAATGAACAATTATTTAACTACCATTTTGTTTTTGGTTTGGTTGGCATCAATAGGTGCTATTATCTACTACGCTACATCGGTAGCGAAGGAGTTCAAAGAGTCCAGTACGATTGTTGAAGAGAAACCGCTGCAAAAACAAGCTGCTTATTACTTAAATGAAAATGATATTCGGGTAATTCGTTTAAAAAATGGCGTAAAAAGCGGTTTGGGTATAAGAAACGAAAACCTCTCTACTTATCTGAGACGTAATATTCGTATCCGTGTCGAACGTATCGATTCTCTACAGGAACCTTATGTACGTTATGAGTATTCGGCTAAAGGAAATTCCTATAAAGTTGCAACAGACAGAGCAGGTAAAATTAATTATGCGTTGAGACAAGATAGTACGTCATTAACATTTGACAATGCCTTCCAGTTGAATGAAGGTGAACTCTATCGGGATCAAGAGGTCAATATTACCTTGTTTCTCCCAGTAGGCACCAAATTGATCATCAATGATAATCTTAAAGATAAATTAAGAGATATTTCATTCTACGAATGTCGGGATCGTTATCGGGAAGATCTAGGGGATGTAAAAGATGTTGAGTTTGTGGTCACTTCACTCGGTTTGAAATGTGCATTGCCACCCAAAAAGTTAGATGACAGTGACGAAGCAGATGCTAAAGGCAATGAAGTAATCGCAAATGATACGTCTGTTGTCATCCGCAGAGATACCATTATCAATGTCAAAAAAGATGGTGTGACCATAGAGACAAAAAAGAAATAACATAAACCATGTCTTCCGCCTTCAGGCGGAAGACAAATTATTGAAGCTGTAACCAATCGAAAGTTATTACTTACTCTCGTGTAATAAGCGCTTTAATACCACCAAAAATAAATGCTATTGCACCTATTTATAAACGAATGAAAAGATATTTTTACCTCTTACTCTTAAATTTTTTGATAGTTACATTTGCCCATGCACAAGTAAAAATTACCGGTAAAGTGCAGTCGGCAGACAATTCCGCTTTGCCTTTGGCAACTGTATATCTAACGAAATCGAATACCACTGTTATTTTGAAAGCGGTGGTTACGGACGAAAATGGAGAATACGAATTTTCGGATGTGCGTGCCGGAAACTATCGTATTGACGTCAAAATGGTTGGATATACGGCCAATAAGAGCAACGTTTTTGATATCAGTAAATCAGATTATAAGGTCCCAACGATCCTGCTGAACACGGACACACGAAAATTGCAGGAGGTCGCCGTAGAGGGTAAGCGGCCGATGGTTGAGAGCAAGCCTGGTAAACTGGTTTTAAATGTGGAAAACTCTCCCTTGGCCGCAGGGAATAATGCCTTAGATATTGTACAGCGCGCTCCTGGTGTGAGTTTAGATAACAATAATAATCTACAGTTGATGGGTCAATCGGGTGTTTCAGTCACCATCGATGGGCGGCAGACCTATATGTCGGGTGAACAGTTGGTGAATTTTTTGAAGAGTACGGATGGCAACCAGATTAAGTCCGTCGAAGTTATCACTACCCGGGCAGCAAAAGATGATGCGGAGGGGGCCGTAGGGACTATAAATATCGTGCTCAAGAAAAATCGGATGGAAGGTTTTAACGGAACCTTTAACATGACGGCAGGTAGAGGAGAAAAATTTAGGGGGAATAGCTCTTTATCCTTAAACTATAAAAAGAACAACACGACAGTATTTGGATCGTATGCATATTCGGATGAGAAAAGTCACCGGAAGCTCCTGCTTGACCGTGTTATTCAGAATAAAGGGGAAAAGACCTATTTTAAACAAAGGTCGATATTGGATGAAAAAGAACAAAACCATTCCTATCGCTTCGGTGTTGAGCAAAGGACATCAGCCAGAAATACGTTAACCGTGCAGTTTAATGGTTCGAATAATATCGAATACAATGATAACGATAGTAAGACCAATGTCGGAAAGTCTTTTACAACATTGGATTCGCTTTTGATTTCGACATCGCAATTCAAAGAGTTATTTGATCGGTACTCTGCTAATTTAAACAATGAGTTTAGAATTGATTCCAATGGGAGAAAACTTACCCTTGATCTGGATTGGAGTAAATTCAAAAGCAGTAAGCGCGTGGGGTATAATAATCAATATTTTGATGGTCAGATGAATGCGATTACTCCTGAGGAGATCCAACGGAGTAGAATGCCGATCGGAATCGATATCTATGTTGCTAAATTGGATTATGAACAACCGCTATCTAAGGTATCCAAGCTTGAAATGGGAGCTAAATATTCTAATGTGACGTCGGATAACGACTTAACCTTTGAAGATTTTTTGGACAATACTTGGATGAATAACACAAAGCGTACAAATCATTTTGTGTATAAGGAACAGATCGCAGCTGGATATATAGACTATAATAATACGATAGGAAAATGGGGGCTGAAGATCGGAGCGAGAGGAGAATATACATTTTCTGACGGAAACTCATTGACCTTAAATAAGCAGGTGAAGCGGAACTACTTTAAACTTTTTCCGAATGCAAATCTGACATATACCCTCGATGAGAATCACATCCTTTCCCTAGGTTATGCAAGGAAAATCACCCGTCCTAATTACCGACAGTTGAATCCTTTTGATTATTTCATTGATAAACTAACCTTCGAACGTGGCAATCCTTATCTGAATCCGCAATTCTCCAATGAATTCACCCTAAATTATACGTTAATGCAACGTTATAATGTGACATTGGGTATTAACGATGTGCGGGATGCGATTGTAGAGAGTATGGGGCAAGATTCGGTACTGAAACAGACTTGGGTTATACGTGAAAATTTAGGTAAGAATTTGACAGCTTATCTGAATCTGAACATTCCGATTACGGTAACCAAAATTTGGAGCATGAATAACAATATTACGGGCATCCATTTTAACTTTAATGGCATGGTGGGCGGTCATCCACTTAAAAGGAAATCCTTTCTTTTGCAAGCGACATCGATGCACAATTTAAAGTTGGCGAAAAGTCTGTCGGCTAATGTGAATTTGAGGTATTTCTCTCCTTTCAAATATAATGTATACGATATGAGGGCCCGTTGGGATATGGAGGTTGGAGCGACAAAGACATTTAAGGATCAACGTAGTTCTTTGAAGCTGGCTGTGAGTGATTTGTTTAATACAGGGAATCAGAATCTGAAAACTAATTTTGGAGATTTTGACTCCAGTATCAGGCAATACCAAGATCGTCGTGTGGTTCGATTAACCTATTCGTATAAATTTGGAAATTTAAAAAATAACTATCGTAAGAAAGATACGAGTAACGAGGAAAAGGAAAGAGCACAATAGCTACTGACCATTATGTCGTTTCAAAAGGCCGTAGGAATATTTTTGCTTACGGCTTTTTATTTAGTCATTGATGACTAGCTCGGTAGGTAATACACGCGTTTCAAATTCTGTAATCGGATATTTGGCTTCTATTAATTTGATAAGAAGTTCCGTAGCGATTTTCCCCATTTCGAAAGCAGGTTGTCTTATGGCGGTTACTTTAGATGAAAATAGTTCGACAACATTAGAGTTTGTAAATCCGGCAATAGCAATATCGTTACAGGCTTCAAAATTTCTTTTTTTCACGACATGAAGATATCCTGTAGTTAACTTATCGCCAGAAATAAAAATAGCATCAAAACCAAGCCGGATAAGCTCTTCAATTGCACTTTCGATCTCTTCCAAATGTAGCCCTCCATATTGACAATATTTAACCAAATCTGGATCGAAATCAATATGATTAGCCATCAGAGCCTTTTTATAGCCAATTAATCTGTCCTTCGTTATAGACAACGATTTAGAGTTTGTAAGATGTGCAATTTTCTTATTTCCAAGTTTTATGAGGTGCTGGGTGGCATCATAGGCTCCTTGCTGATTGTTTACGATGACTTTGTATGTGTCGAACTGTTGTGGAATCCGATCAAAAAATACAATTGGAAATCCACGTTCTTTTAATTGGTGGAGATAAGAAATATCTTCGGTTTCTGAGGACAAGGCAATTAATAACCCATCTATGCCTCTGGATGTAAGATACTCGACATTCAGCCTTTCCCTTTCCGAAGACTCATGTGTCTGTGAAATGATGATATGAAAATTCTTGTCATAGGCAATAGATTCGACACCGTTTATGACTTGGGAAAAAAAATTATTGGCTATTTCGCTGACAATGATACCAATGGAGTGGCTTCGACGCTCCTTTAAACTCCTTGCAATGGGATTCGCACGATAATTGATTTTTTCGGCATATTCCAATACAATCTTTTTTGTTTCAGGACTTATTTCATAACTATCTCTTAATGCTCTGGAAATGGTGGACGTTGATAAGTTAAGTGCTTTAGCAATATCTTTGATTGTATAGTTTTCGAATCTCATAATTGGCAAAATAGAACCTAATATTAATCAAAAAAAATTACAAAACCTAATTCGCTCCCCTGTGCAAACGTTGCCGGCAACGTTTGCATAATTTTATTACTGATACTTGCATCAACAAGTGAAATATACTTTGTAA
The DNA here is from genome assembly GCF_033097525.1 of Sphingobacterium sp. UGAL515B_05. Lineage (NCBI taxonomy): Bacteria > Pseudomonadati > Bacteroidota > Sphingobacteriia > Sphingobacteriales > Sphingobacteriaceae > Sphingobacterium > Sphingobacterium sp. UGAL515B_05. The sequence goes on from NZ_CP109907.1 coordinate 2,133,876, forward strand.
ACTTGGTTATATGATAACCAGTTAAATTTCCCTGCATTTCCTGCAAGAGTGATTTAATCATTTTAATTAAATACCTAAAAATATGAGTAAAGCCTTAGTAATATCTACTGCTATTTGTGCTTCGTTATTCACATTAAATGTACACGCTCAAACCAGAAAAGTCCAAGGAACTGTCGTTGATAGCGATCAAAAAGGACTAATGGGGGTAAGTGTAACGGTGTCGGGGACTAAATTTGTCGCTGTGACGGACAAGAATGGAAAGTTTAATATCGAGATTCCCGGTAAAAACCAAGAGCTCCAATTTACGTATGTTGGGTTCCAGACTCGCAGGGTAAAACTTTCGGCAGATCAGGCAGTGATCCGTGTTGTTCTAGAAGAACAATCTAATGCTTTGGAAGAGGTAACTGTTAATATCGGATATGGAACTGTTAAGAAAAAAGATTTGACAGGAGCTGTAACTTCGGTAGGTGCAGAAACCATTTCTAAAGCTCCAGTATCTTCAGCTCTTGAGGCGATTGCGGGAAGAATGGCTGGGATTCAAATTTCTTCTACAGAAGGATCCCCAGATGCAGAAATGAAGGTCCGCGTCCGTGGCGGAGGCTCCGTTACAGGAGATAATGCCCCTTTATATATCGTGGATGGTTTTCCGATGTCTTCGATATCAGATATCGCGCCAGCAGATATTGAATCCATCGATGTGTTAAAAGATGCATCTTCGGCAGCCATATACGGCTCTCGGGGAGCAAATGGGGTTGTTATCGTAACCACCAAAAGTGCAAAGTCAGGAAAAACATCAATTAGTTATAACGCTTTTGGCGGAATTCGAAATTTGGCAAAAAAGCTCGATGTATTGTCTCCCTACGATTATGTAACCTGGCAGTACGAACAGGCATTGTTGCAAAATAAACTGGATACTTATGTCAAATACTTTGGTAATTTTCAAGATATTGACCTCTATAAAGACGTGCCTTCAAATGATTGGCAAGAGCTTATATTTGGAAGGACTGGTAATACTTTTAACCAAAATTTCAATTTGTCAGGGGGAGTGATAAGACGAAATATTCAATTTCTCATTCCTTTGTGAGAGATAAAGCGATTATGGAAATGTCTGGCTTTCGGAGACAAAATGTCAATTTTAAACTAAACCATAAACCATCAAAGAATACTTCCATAGATTTGGGGGCACGATTTTCGGATGTTCGCATTTCAGGTGGAGGCATGAATGAACAGAACGAAGCCTCTTCATCAGATTCCCGTTTAAAATTCGCCATGATTTATCCTCCCTTTCCTGTTGGGGGCCTAACAAATAGTGATGAAACCGATGATGAATTCAATCTGTATAATCCGTTAGAGTCCTTGGTCGATAATGATCAGTTACAGCGAAGGAGGACCTATAACCTAAATGCCGCATTTAGTTGGGACATTATTAAAAATCTACGATTCAGGACTGAATTTGGCTTTGATGATTATCATAACTATAATGATCGGTTTTATGGTCCAACGACGTATTATGTGCGTAATATTCCCGCTGCTTTAGATCAAAATAAGCCAGCTCTTATCTCATTGAATACGTCGACTCAGGGGATACGCTCCACAAATACATTAAACTATAACTTTCAAGATTTCCTTCCTAAAGGACATAGTTTAAGTGTGCTGGTTGGCCAGGAATATTTGTTTACACAAAAAACGTTAAATACCAATACGACACACGGCTTTCCGAACAGTTTTAAACTGGATGATACCCGAAAATTAACGCCGCAAGGTGCATCGAGTACGATAAACAATTACATGTTTGCTGACGAAAAATTACTTTCATTTTTTGGCCGGGTAAATTATGATCTTAACTCGAAGTATTTATTTAATGCAACTTTCCGGGCAGATGGTTCCTCCAAGTTCTCTGCAGACAATTATTGGGGGTATTTCCCATCCATGGCAGCTGCCTGGCGGATCTCATCAGAGCGATTTATGGACAAGACGCAATCTTGGCTTGATGACTTAAAACTTAGAGCAAGCTTGGGTACCTCGGGAAATAATAATATTCCATTAGAGCAGATATATCCAATATTTTCAGTTAAGAACACAGAATGGGTCAATGGGTATAATAATTATTGGGCTACGTCAAAAACGATGTCTAATCCGGATTTGAAATGGGAAACGACCATTTCAAAGAATATAGGTTTGGACTTTACTTTATTCAAGAAAAAGCTATCGGGAACGGTCGATGTGTATAAAAATAAAACAAAAGATCTCTTGATTCTTTTCCCAATTGCCGGATCAGGATATGACGATCAATATCGCAATTTGGGCGAAACCCAAAATAAAGGAATTGAGCTTACCTTAAACTGGTCTGTCATCAATAAAAAGAATTTTGATCTGAATTTTAGCGGTAATATTAGTTTCAATCAAACGAAAGTTAATTCTTTGGGAGGCCTAGCTTCGATTCCCATGGCTTCGGGGTGGGCCTCAACAGAAATTGGCCCAGATTATATCGTTGAAGCTGGGGGACGAGTTGGAAAAATGTATGGTTACATGAGTGATGGTCGCTATGAAGTCGCTGATTTTGCCGGTTATGATGAGGCTTCAAAAAAATGGATTTTGAAAGATGGTGTAGCTGATGCTTCTTCTATCGTTGGTACCATAAGACCCGGGACAATGAAGTTAAAAGATCTAATTGGTGATGATCATAAAATCAATGCAAGTGATCAGACGATTATTGGAGATGCAAACCCTTTACATACCGGTGGATTTTCAATCAATACACGTATCTATAACTTTGATATGACGGCATTATTTAATTGGAGCTATGGAAATGATATTTATAATGCGAATAAGATTGAATACACATCCACGAGTAAATATAATAGTCGGAACATGCTTACTGTGATGGAAGAAGGACAGCGCTGGACCAATTTGTTGCCAGATGGTACCATTAGCAATGACCCTAACCAATTGACGGATATGAATAAGAATACGAGCCTTTGGTCCCCGCTTACGAATAAATTCGTATTCAGCGATTGGGCGGTGGAGGATGGCTCTTTTTTGCGTCTAGGAACTGTTACAGTAGGTTATACGCTGCCTAAAGCATTTACGGATAGATTGAAGATCAAAAACTTTAGAGTATATATTTCTGGATATAATCTGGCGGTTTGGACCAATTATAGTGGCTTTGATCCGGAGGTATCTACGCGGAGAAAGACCAACCTCACACCGGGAGTGGATTATTCCGCTTATCCAAAAAGCAGAACTTTCGTGGCAGGTCTTAACTTAAATTTCTAGTCTTATGAAAAAAACATTATTGCATATAACCTTGGCTTTATTATTTGCAGGAACCGTATCATCTTGTAATAAAATATTGGAAGCACCGTCTAAATCTGCATTGGATGAGTCGGTTATATTTTCTAACCAAGATCTCGCGGAAGGGGCTGTTGCAGGAATTATTCAATCTTTTGGTGAAACAAACTCCTATCGGGGTAGATATTTGGTCTTCTATGGTATCAACACAGATGCAGAGGTCAATAATAGTCTGAAGAATCCTGGCGACGAAAAATCACGATTGTCAAATTATAATACTAACGTGAATAATACCCAAATGAATACCGATAACAATGCCTGGGCTAAATTTTATGAAGGTATTGAGCGGGCTAACTTAGCGATTAGGGGCCTGCGTAGTTATGGGAATATTGAGCAGCGCCCGGAGATGGCTTATATTCTAGGCGAAATCCTGACTTTGAGGGCTGTGGTATATAATGATCTGGTCAAAGCATGGGGTGATGTGCCTGCTCGCTTTGAACCATTGAGTACAGCGTCAATCTATATCGAGCGTAGCGATCGTGATGTAATTTACAAGCAGTTGCTGGCCGATCTGGAGGAAGCTCAAAACTATCTGCCTTGGCCGAACCAAAGTGCAAAGACATCCAATGTTGAACATATCAATAAAGCGTTTGCTAAGGGCTTGCGTGCTCGTTTGGCTTTGTCTGCCGGAGGTTATTCTCAACGAGCAGATGGGGTTCGTAAAAGTAATGATCCTGAATTGGAGTCGAAAAAGATGTATGAGCTGGCAAAAAAAGAATGTTTGGATATCATCAATAGTGGCGCCGCAAAGCTTCTCGGTTTTGAAGAAGTTTTTAAGACACTATGCCAAGAGAAAGGACAGGCTGGATTAGAATCACTATGGGAAATTCCCTTTAGTGAAGGTCGTGGTCGCGTTATATTTGATCTGGGTGTCAAGCACACCACAACAGATAAGTATACTGGCCAAAATAAGGGCGGAACAAATGGGCCTAATCCAATTATGTTCTACGAATTTGAGAAAGAAGATGTACGGCGGGATGTGAGTTGTGTGCCTTACGAATGGACGGGTGGTGTACAGGTACCAACAAATCTCGGTAAGTGGTATTTTGGGAAATATCGCTATGAGTGGATGTCGAGGGTGGTTACTTCGACCAATGATGATGGTTTGAATTGGATGTATATGCGCTATGCTGATGTTCTTTTAATGGCAGCAGAGGCAATAAATGAATTGGATGGCCCAAATGCTGCGGCACCTTATTTTAAAATGATCCGCGAACGGGCTTATCCAAACAATCCGGAGAAAGTAACGGCTTATATGCAGCAAATCACCACAAGTAAGGATGTTTTCTTTCATGCCCTCGTCAACGAACGTGCATTGGAGTTTACGGGAGAAATGTTGCGTAAGGGTGATTTGATCCGCTGGAATCTTCTAGGGGTCAAGTTGGCTGAAGCTAAACAAAAGTTACAGCAGCTGGAGAATAGACAGGGTAAATATGCGGCATTGCCTGCCAATATCTACTACAAGACAGCAGCTGATGGTGAAAAAGTGGAAATATATGGCTTAAATTTTGGCGACACAGATGCAGTGGGCGCTGCGGCAGGATATACTTCCTCAAAAAAATGGACGATGGTAGCAAGTAGTGATCAGGCAACCTTCTGGGATGCTTTATACCTCCGCGATCCCAATACACAGCAATTTTGGCCTATTTGGCAGTATTTTTTGGATAATAGCAACGGTAAGTTGAATAATAATGGTTTTAGTTTTCAATAGAAAATAAGCATACGAATGAAAAGAATCAATATAATGCTATATCTCGGTCTTGGACTTATATTCGCAAATATAAGCTGTTCTGACGACCGAATAAGGGAACTAACAGAACTGACAACAGATCGTTATTTTTCTCCTACAGGAGTGAGTGCTCGAATAATTAATCAAACAGGAGTTCAATTGACCTGGAAGAAAAATGCCACAGCGAAAGGTTATACAATAGAACTGTTTGCTAATGGAGAACTAAATTTTGAGGGTAGCCCTGTCAAGAAAATTGAAGGTATTACAAATGATCAGATTCCCTATACGATTATTGGGTTGGATGGAGCAACGAATTATTCTGCCCGTATCAAGGCTATAGGAGTTGAAGTGGCTGATTCCAAATGGAGTACCATTACCTTTAAGACCAACGAAGAACAGATTATGAAGCCTGTCAGTCCGGAGGGAATCCAGGCAACTTCTGTTCGTCTGAATTGGGCCGCAGGTGAAGAGGTAACAACGATAACCCTTAACCCTGGGAATATTGTCCATCCCGTGACCCCGCAAGAAATTGCAGCGGGCGAAGCAACAGTCACTGGTCTGGTAGGAGAAACAGCCTACACCGCGACACTATTGAAAGCAAACAAGATCCGTGGATCAGTCACATTCACAACATTGATAGATTTGGGGGATGCAGTTGTTGTACAGCCCACAGACGACCTCGCCGCTGTAATCGGAACCGCCAAAGCGGGGGATGTACTTGCCTTAATGCCAGGAACCTATTCACTTGCTGCAGATATACTGATCGATAAAGCGATATCCATCAAAGGTGCAAAACCGGCCGATCGTCCGTTGGTAAAATCTGCTTATTTTAATTTGGATAAGGGCGCATCACTGTCATTAAAAGATCTTATGCTTGATGGAGAAAATAAGTCGGGCGGAAACTGTTTCATTACATTGCAGGCAGGCGCTTTCGGAAATATTCGTTTGGAAGATAGCAAATTGATAAATTATCCGAAAGGACTCGTGTATGGCAGTTTTAATGCATCGATAGAAACATTTATCGTTAACAATAATACCTTCGATAACTTTGTTGGTAATGGAAATGAGTTTATCGATTTTAGAAATGCTATTGCGAAAAACTTTGAATTTACCAATAATACCGTTTCTAATGCCGTCTTGAACCGGGAATTTATCCGGATGGATGCTGGAGGATCTACCGCTTATCCGGCTATTACAAGTATGATCAAAGTGAACAACAATACCTTTTATAATGTTATACAAGATGCTGCTAAGCGTTTCTTCTATGTGCGTTTAGCGAAGAATGAAATTACGTTCTCCAAAAATTTAATTGTGAAGTCACTGGCAATGACAGCTAATCAGTCTGCAACGAATCTGGTCGAGCGCAAAAGTAATAATTACTTCGATGCGGTAAACTTCTATAACAGTTCTGCCTCCGGGGTGAAAAATGATGCCATCGCTAATGGCTATACACTACTGGATCCCGGATTCAAGGACGCTCTCAAAGGAGACTTTACACTAACAAACCAAACATTAAAAGATAATGGTATTGGTGATCCAAGATGGGGTCAATAGTATTTTTTATGTTATTACTGCACGCCTTCTGCTTAATTAAGAAGGCGTGTGTCTTTTTATAAGTTCAATGAAAAAAATTAGTATACTTATTTTGGGCTTTGTGATGGTAATTTCCCTTCTTGCTTTACAGCAGGATCAAACTCTCACAATTTATATCATTGGCGATTCAACAGCTGCAAATAAGGACAAGCGCAATTTTCCAGAAACTGGTTGGGGAATGGCTTTTGCAAAGATGTTTAATCAACAAGTGAAGGTAGATAATCGCGCATTAAATGGCCGCAGTTCTAAATCCTTTAAACAAGATATGGATAAGGCCGGGGGCATTGTTAATCATTGGGAACCTATTTTTGAAAACCTCCGTCGCGGAGATTATGTTTTTATCCAGTTTGGACATAATGACGAAAAGGTCGATAAACCCAATGTTGGAACTTCGTTGGGAGAGTTTGAACGGAATTTGACTTTTTATATCAATCAGACAAAGGAGAAAGGGGCAATCCCAGTTCTTTTGACACCAATAGCACGACGTAAATTTGATAATGGCGTTCTGATCATGACCCATGGACAATATCCGGCTGTTATCCGCAGGATTGCCCGAGATATGCAAATACCTTGTATTGACATGGAAGATCAGACAACAGTACTTATCAGGTCTTACGGAGAAGATGGAAGTAAGAAATTATTTTTGCATGTAGACAGTGGCGATATGAATTATCCACAGGGAAAGAAAGATGACACCCATTTGAATACCTTTGGAGCCAATGAAGTGGCGGGGCTAGTTGCCAAGGGGATTCGCGAATTGCAGTTACCTATTCAGAAAAATTTGATTGTGAAGTAACTATAGCGTGCTACAATGAAAGCGAACTGAAGGTTATTTCTAGCCAATAAAATCTGACAATTTCAGAAAAAAAGCGACATCGATTATTTCGATGTCGCTTTTTGATATCAGCCGTATACTAGAAAATGTATTTCGTACTTAAGAAATTTGATTCATTTTCACTCACGATTTCATTTAATAATTTCTTGTTTTCCTCTGTGAATTTTGTAGCCACTAGAGAACGTATAGAGAATGACCGTAAAGCATCGACTACTGACAATGTTCCTTCAGCACTGTCCTTTCTGCCTGTAAAAGGGAAAGTATCTGGGCCGCGTTGGCATTGACAATTGATGTTTACGCGGCTCACTTGATTGACCAGTGGATCAATAAGCGAAGAAACAACAGCTGCGTTATTACTGAAAATACTTACTTGTTGTCCGTGCGAAGATCCGATTAGGTACTCGATAGGTTCTTCAAGGTCATCAAAAGGAACGACAGGAATAACAGGACCGAATTGTTCCTCCCGGTAAAGTTTCATCTGTGAATTGACAGGGTAGACAATTGCCGGGTAGAAAAATGATTCTGCAACTTGACCACCATTCTCATTGACGACTTTTGCACCATATGCTTTTGCATCTTCAATGCATTCAGTCAGATAGGCCGGTTTATTGACTTCAGGAAGCGGGGTCAATGATACACCCTTTTCCCAAGGCATTCCATATTTCAATTTTGCGACTTCAGCAGAGAGACGTTTTAGGAACTCTTGCGCCAAGCTGCGATGCACATAGATAATTTTTAATGCGGTACATCGCTGGCCATTGAAAGAAAGTGATCCCAATACGGTTTCAGAAACTGCGAGGTTCAAATCTGCGTCTTTTGTAATAATTGCTGCGTTTTTTGCGTCCAAGCCAAGAATAGCGCGAAGGCGATTCACTTTTGGATGCAATTTTTTAAGTTCATCAGCAACGCGGCTTGAACCGATTAACGTCAAGACATTGATCTTTCCTGATTGCATTAAGCTAGGTACAATCTTATTGCCACGGCCATAGATTGTATTGACAACCCCCTTAGGGAAGCTGGTTCTAAAAGCTTCTAATAAAGGATAATGTAATAAAGTACCATGTTTAGGTGGTTTGAATAACATGGTATTCCCCATGATCAACGCTGGAATCAATGTTGTGAATGTCTCATTCAATGGGTAGTTGAATGGTCCCATACAAAGGACTACGCCTAATGGAGATCTTCTGATTTGGGCGACGATACCTTGTTCGATTTGAAAACGTGAAGAATCGCGGTCTATATCTTTCAATGCATCGATCGTTGCATAGATGTATTCTACAGTACGATCAAACTCTTTTACGGAGTCTGCGTAGGATTTGCCAATTTCCCACATAATAAGCTTGACAACAATGTCCTTTTTGGCAATCATCTTTTGTGTGAAATTTTCGACACAGGTAATACGATCGGCAACGCTCATTGTCGGCCATTCTCCACGGCCATTGTCGTATGCTTTTACAGCAGCTTCCAAGGCTTCCATGGACTCTTTTTCAGTACAAACAGGAAAGCTACCGATGCGCTTACGTTTCAAGCCATCCTTAGTCTTCACACAGATTGGTGAAAAAACCTCGTTTACTTGACCCGTCCAAGAAATCATTTCTCCATTGGAAAGGAACTCTCTTTGATCGACCTGTTCGTCTAGTGTAAATTCTGCGGGAATGTCTTGCTCCTCGTAGAAAATACTTTCTAAGTTTAAGCTCATTGTTTTTAAAAATGGTTTAGATTGATATTTATAAAGATATTGCTAATATACTATAAATTTTGCAATATATGTTAGTTTTTTATTAAAATAAGTTTAGGTACTAGTGTTTTCATTACAACCCATGCAATTAAATATGCTATGGCGCAGAAAGAAAAGATAATGAAATATCCTGCCTCTTCTCCTTTGAAGCCCATAAAGACCAGCTGAGTTTCTTTTGCAAAATCAAATAACCAGCCGGACGTTTTGTTGATGATAAAGGCTCCTACCCCCCCGGCAAGTCCTCCGATTCCTGTAACAGTCGCAATGGCACGTTTGGGAAAAGAATCACCAATAGTGGAAAAAATATTCGCAGACCAAGATTGGTGTGCAGCTCCGGCAAAACCGATCAAAATGACAGGTATCCAATAGGAAATATGACCTAGGGGTTGGGCGAGAAGTACAACCAAGGGTACAAAGGCAAATAACAACATTGCTTTCATACGGCCCTCATAAGCATTCATTCCTTTTTTGTCAACAAAATAGGTTGGTAGCCATCCGCCATAAATAGACAACATGGTAATGCCATATAAAACAAAGATAGCCAACTGCCCTTCGGTATCTGATGATTTGATATCGTATACAGCAGAGAGATAGGCCGGCATCCAAAATAAGAAGAACCACCAAACACCATCAGTCATGAATTTACCAAATACGAAAGCCCATGTTTGCTTGTATTTTAAACATTCCGATATGGTAGTTCGCGGTTGTTTGGTTACTTCGGTCTGTTCTGTCTCATGATCATCTTGATGAATGTAAGCCAATTCAGCAGCATTTACTTTCGGGTTTTCGTGTGGCTTTTTATAAAGAAAAATCCAAAAGCCCATCCAGACAAATCCTAGAGCACCGATAATGATAAAGGACATCTCCCAGCCCCAGTGTGCTGCGATGACAGGAATGGTCAATGGGGCGGCTAATGCGCCAATGGTTGCTCCTGAATTGAAAATACTGGTAGATAGGGCACGGTCTTTCTTTGGGAAATACTCTGCCGTAGCCTTAATCGCGGCAGGGAAGTTACCGGCCTCGCCGACAGCTAGAACGAAGCGGGCAAAAATAAATAGATTGACGCTAACACTCATGACTAAACCCACGTTGTTAACATGAGAAATTGCCTCTTTTGCCCCTTCGAAACCAACAAACCATTCACCGGCAACGATACCTGAAGTGGCTATACCACAGAATGCATGTAATATCGCGCCAATCGACCAGATTCCGATCGCCCATAAAAAGCCTTTTTTGGTATCCATCCAATCTACAAAGCGACCTGCAAAAAGCATACTGATGGCATAAAAGATCGAAAATAAAGCTGTGATGTTGCCATAGTCCGTATTTGTCCAATGAAATTCAGGACTTATAAAATCCTTCCAAGTTAAGGATAGCACCTGACGATCCAGGTAATTGATGGTAGTAGCAAAAAATAGTAGCGAGCATATCACCCAACGGTAATTACCCTTTTTCTCCGTGTTTATCATAATGGGTTTATAGTTATTTTTAGTGTACGTGTCTGTTTTGTATGCCAATAATATTCCCCTTCAAATGTTTGCCTTCTATGCAGTATCGAAAGGGGAATGGTTACCGTGCCTTTGAGACAAAGTCAAGAGCCTTTTTGGTGTTCTCGAATAAATTGCTTGTGTCTTTGGGGTCAATTAACTTACTGCCTATACCTACGGCACATACACCTGATTTGAACCATGTTTTTAGATTTTCCATTTCGATCTCTACGCCCCCCGTCGGCATAAATTTCTGACCTTTAAAGAGATCTCGTATCGACGACATAAATGCCGGTCCCAGAATGTTTGCAGGAAACAATTTTATAAGCGCTGCCTCTTGCTGCTGCGCAGTATAGATTTCTGTGGGTGTCATGCAGCCCGGGATCCATAGCTTATGTTGTTCATGCACAAGTGAACCGACCAGAGGGTTTACAATGGGAGAAACAATAAAGTCCGCCCCAATTTGTAGAAATTGTTGGGCTTCGTCAACTGACTTGATGGTGCCAATACCTAAATAAAGATCAGGCATTTCACGGTCTCTGGTGTCAATTAAGCTTTCAAAAACACTCAATGCTTCGGGGCCTCGATTTGTAAATTCAAAAACACGTATACCTGCCTGGTATAGGGTTCGCAGAATCTCGATACTTTCTGCTTTATCGTGATGGAAGAACAAAGGAAGTGTCCCTTGCTCAATAATTTTATCTAATACAATCTCTTTCAAATTCATGCTATCATTCTATTTTTTATGTCTTCCACAGTACTTGTTGTTGCATCGCTGGCGATGAATAATTTATCGAACGCTGCGAGCGTTGCAAACTCTAGGGTTTCTTTTGGAGAAAGGTTGGAGTATAATCCATAAATCAAGCCTGCCATAAAGCAATCTCCACTACCGACTTTATCCAAAATTTCTTCGGAAGTATATTCTGTTGATTTAATTAAACTGTCTTTGTCAAACAGGGTGGTGTAATACTTGATTCCCTTGCTTCTATAGTCAAAACGAAAGGTATTGGCCACATATTGACAAACCGGATTCGCGGAAATAATTTCCTTGCTTGTGCGATCGGCCTGTGCCAGTAGATCTTCTTCCTGATATCCAAAAGAAGAAGTTAAGAACTGTTCTTCTAGTTGGGTTCCGAGCATTTGATGAGCAGCCCATATATTGCCCATAATTAAATTGCAATACTGCGCAATTTCGGGCATAATCTCCTTCGGTTCCTTTCCATATTTCCACAGCTTAGCGCGGTAATTAAGGTCCAATGATACGAAGATTGACTTCTCTTGTGCTTTTTTTACAGCTTCCAGACATAGATCTGCAATATCTTGGCTAATTGCGGGACAGATGGCTGAAAAATGAAACCATTTGACATCGGCAAAAATTTCTTCCCAGTCAATGCTGCCCACTTTAAGGTTTGCAAAAGACGAGTTCGCACGATCATAAATAACACCTGCATTTTTTAGATCTTTTCCTTTTGGGAGATAGTAAATACCTAACCTCTCGCCAGTCCACTGCATTGCTGATGTGTCTATATTTCTGCGCTGCAGATAGCTATCAATCCCTTCACAGATCGTATTTTTGGGAATTGCAGATAGATAGGATGACGGTACATTCCACAGCGCTAATGCTGTGGCTACATTCAGCTCCGCCCCGCCGATGTAGAAAGGCAGCTGATGTTGTTCAATCCAATTCTGTTCGATGTCGGGACAGATCCGCAACAACAATTCTCCAAAGCTTAAAACTTTCCCCTGCATGTTCATTAAAATTCAAAATATTCTTTTGCGTTATTATAGCTGATATCCTGTATGATTTTTCCTACCCATTGAATATCATTTGGTATTTCCCCATTCTCGATATCTTCTCCAAAGATGTCACAAATTAATCTTCGGAAATATTCATGTCTTGGAAATGAAAGGAAGCTTCTAGAATCTGTCAACATACCAACGAGACGGCTCAATAAACCCATATTTGAAAGCGTATTTAGCTGCTTTGTCATACCATCTTTTTGGTCTAGAAACCACCAAGCCGAGCCAAACTGAATTTTTCCCTTGATTGAGCCATCATTGAAATTCCCGATCATAGTGGCAATAAGTTCATTGTCGGCAGGATTGAGATTATATAAGATGGTCTTGGTTAGCTTATCTTGATCGTCTAATTTATTCAAAAATTTTGATAATGCACGTGCCTGGCTAAAATCTCCGATCGAATCCCAACCTGTATCGGGCCCAATCAAACGATGCATACGGGCATTGTTATTGCGCAATGCTCCTAAGTGATATTGTTGAACCCAGCCTTTTTCATGATCCCATTCTGCAAAATAAATGAGCATGGCGGATTTGAATTTTAGATTTTCGGTCAAGGAGATTTCCTTTTTTGTTCTAATCTTTTCAAAGATTGTCACGATTTCCTGTTCGGTATAATCTTCTGCATAGATTTGTTCCAATCCGTGATCTGATACTTTGCATCCGTTGGCAGCAAAGAAATCATGTCTTGCTTTTAACGCATTTAAATAATCTCCAAGGCTATGGATCTGCATGTCGCTGACCGCTTCGAGTTTATCGATATATTGATTCAATGCAATGATATCATCCGAGTTCATCGCTTTATCCGGACGAAATGCGGGAAGCATCTTGAACGATTCTTTTTCCTTTGCGAATTGTTGGTGAAATTCCAGGCTATCGATAGGATCGTCAGTGGTACAAACGACTTCAACATTCATCATTTTAAGCAGGCCACGTACGGAATAGTTGTCCTGGCTTAATTTGGAAGCCGTATCAGCATATATTTTAGAAGCTGTTTTTGGAGAAAGTAGGTCGGTGATCCCAAAATAGCGTTGTAGTTCTAAGTGTGTCCAATGGTAAAGTGGATTGCGAAGGGTATAAGGAACAGTTTCTGCCCATTTCGCAAATTTTTCCTCATCTGATGCATGCCCTGTAATAAAATGCTCATTGATACCATTGGCTCGCATGGCCCGCCATTTGTAATGATCACCATGTAACCACACCTGACTAATATTGTCAAATTTTACATCATTTGCGATCTGCTCCGGAATCAGATGATTATGATAATCAATGATGGGCAGGTGTTTTGAATAATTGTGATACAGATCGATAGCTGTATTGGTGTTCAATAAAAAATTGTCGTCTAAAAAAGTTTTCATACTCTATGCTGATTTATAAGCTTACACCTCTTTTCCAAGGTATAAAATCATCCTGATTTAATAAAACTGCTTTGGGAGTTATTTCTCCACTCGCAGCCTTGATACAATATTCTAATATATCTTCACCCATATTTTGGATGGATTTCTCTCCGTCGATAATAGCGCCAGTATTGATATCGATAATGTCTGCCATTTTGGTTGCCAGGACATTGTTCGTCGCTACTTTGATCACTGGGCATATCGGGTTACCAGTGGGCGTACCTAAACCCGTCGTGAACAAAATAAGTGTTGCGCCTGCGGCAGCTTTCCCTGTGGTCGCTTCCACATCATTTCCTGGCGTGCAGACGAGGTTAAGCCCAGGCTTCGTTGCTTCTTCTGTGTAGTCCAAGACATCAACAACAGGGGAGGTTCCGCCTTTTTTTGCTGCTCCATTGCTTTTTATCGCATCCGTAATAAGTCCATCACGAATATTTCCTGGAGATGGATTCATGTAGAACCCAGAACCGACAGCTTCCGCGGCATTACTATAGGCGGTCATCAGGTCAATGAATTTATTGGCAGCTTTAGGGTCGATTGTACGGTCTATTAAGTTTTGCTCGGCACCACACAATTCTGGAAATTCAGCTAAAAGTACTTTTCCGCCTAGGGCAACCAAAAGATCGGCGGTATAACCAACTGCAGGATTGGCGGAGATCCCACTGAATCCATCACTGCCACCGCATTTTACACCCAAGGTTAATTTGCTCAATGGTACGGGTTGCCGCCCTAGTTTGTTAATTTTTGTCAGCCCGATAAAAGTTTGTAGTATCGCTTCTTTCAGCAGTTGCTCCTCACTTTTTGATTGTTGCTGTTCAAATAAGTACAAGGGTTTGTCAAATCCCGGATTACGCAGTTTGATGTCATTGACGAGATCGTTCAGCTGCAGATTTTGGCAACCCAGACTCAATACCGTAATACCTGCGACATTGGGATGGTCAGCATAGGCGGCAAGTAGCTTACTCAATATGGCTGCATCTTGTCGGATTCCGCCACAACCACCCTGATGATTCAAAAATTTGATCCCATCTACGTTTCTGAATACACGATCCGATTGCTCCGTAATTGTATTTAGCTGCCCAAGTGAGGATAGGTCTAGCGTTTCACCCTTTTCATAGGCTTTTAACAGCTGATGGGTGAAGTTCTTGTATTTTCCAGTGACTGAATAGCCAAGCTCATTGTATAATGCCTCTTTGATAACATCAAGATTTCGGTTTTCGCAGAAAACGGTTGGGATAAATAACCAGTAATTTGCGGTGCCGACACGGCCGTCCGGACGGATGTAACCATTGAAAGTTCTTCCTTCAAACTTTGCAACATCAGGCTTTTCCCAGTGGTAATGTGAAGGCCTGAAATAGTAAGGTTCGGCTGCATGTTTAGTGTTGTCGGTATTCATGATGCTTCCCTGTGGGATATCAAATTGCGCTTTTCCTACGAGAACACCATACATATAGATTTCGTCACCAAAGTGCATATCCTGCATAAAAAATTTATGCTTGGCCGGAATATCTTCCTGTAGCATATAATGTGCACCCTCAAACGAAATGGCATCACCTTTTTTGAGATCTTGTAAGGCGACTAAAACATTGTCTTTAGGATGTATCTTTAATACGTTGTTTTTCATCTTTAGTGCTATTTATACCGTTTTATTGTCAGGAAACGATGAGATTTCGAGGGCCTTTAATGCCCCTTTTTCAATGATCTGTTGCAATTTTTGGTTCACTGTTTCTTCAAAATGAGGAAACTCCGTTAAATTGATCCCCCATAAGCCCGTATCTGAAAGCACGGTATGGACGAGTGTATCTGGATTGCACCAAGCGGTATGTAATATTGGTGCAGACTCATCCTGAAGTACAACTGTTCGTCCATGAATCAATTGCTCATACTGATCACCGTTCAGCTTGGATTTTAATAGATAGAGGTAAGCCGCAAATCCAAGCGCGAAGAGCTGTGGCGCTTTATTGTGCGTTGTATACCATTTTCTTAGCAGCGGTATATTGCGCATTGCCATTTTTGAGCTATAGTTTAAAGCGATGGATTCCCATTTGTGTTCCAGATATGGATTGGCAAAGCGGTCGATGACTTTGGATGAGAAATCGTTTATATCCGCAACAGAAATGCTGTCGCTTAAAATGGCGGGACCAATTTCGTCTTGCATTAAAAGACGTATAAATTGATTGAATGCTGTATTGTGCATCGCCTCCTTTACTGTTTCGAAGCCGGCAAGAAGGGCAAGGGCACAACTTAAGGAATGTGTTCCATTGAGGAGCCTTAATTTGATTTCCTTGTACTTTTCAATTGATGGAACCAACATGACATTCGGATCTGCCAATGCAAAGGAAAGGCGTTGTTGCACACGTTCAGAATTGGCTTCTATCGCCCATAAGCGAAAGGGTTCGGCCATCATCATCAATTGATCTTCGTAGCCCAATAAAGCGCAGGTTTTCGTGTATTCCGCTAAAGGCAATGCTCCGGGGACGATACGATCGACTAGCGTGTTACAAAAATCATTAGCGATATCAAGCCAGTCTATAAACTTTTCTGGGAGTTCATTCAGCTTAGCCAAGGCTGTGACGATTGATTTCAGTTTAGTTCCATTGTCGGGAATCAATTCGGTCGGGACGACGGTTAAGCCCTTATTTTTGTCCGCATTGAAGTAAACAAATCTCCGATAGAGGATCGCTAAAAGTTTTCCAGGAAAAGAAGCAGGGGGGGCGTCATTGATGGTGTCTTCGCTCATCACAATGCCAACTTCGGTCGTGTTGGAGAAAACAATTTCCAGATCCGGATTTTCAGCGCTTTTTAATATGTCTGACCAATGTTGGTTGGCTGCCAATACACGAGAAATCGAATTGTTGATTTCGTAATGTGAAATTTCTTCACCGTCTTCTACGCCTTTAATAGCTAGTGTGTATAGGTTGTCCTGTTGTTCGAAAGCATCAGCGCCGGACGAACTTGTTGACTTAACAACTAGGATTCTACCGCAAAACAAATTTTTTTGATTGGCTTTATTGACGAAATAATCTGGTAGGCCTCTGAGCAATACACCAGTGCCAAATTGAAGAATCTTTTCCGGATAAAGGAAGGAGGATTCTGTCGGCTTGCTGATGAGATCAGAAGTGATTGTATGTATAGTATGTCGTGTCAGTAACATCTGCTCGTTTTATTATTGAATTTTGTATTGTTTTTTCCATTTTGGATAGTCCTTTTGGATCAGCTTTTCCGGCCAGTTGCCGAACCAAGCATAGCCATTTCTACGCTCCTCTGAAACCTCCTCAAAGTTGTATTTGATTGTATTGTCCCGATCTCCAAACAATGGACGGTTGTCTTCGAGATTATAAAATCGCGCCCAAATCGTGGAAGTCCGATCAGCGACAAGCTGCCGTTGATATTTTCCAGTCACCCTATCTTGTATGCGGTCGAAACGGTAACCCTCAATATCATGCTGTTCGAACCATTGTATTGCATGTTCGATCGCTTGCTTAATTTCAGTGGTTGCAGGCTGTAGCATGAGAAAGCGAACGATGGAAACAGATTCACTAGTGCTCAATGAAGCTGGTTCAAACTTTCTTGCCTGAGCAGGTTGTAAAGTGTTCTGATCGTATTGCGCAGCCCAAATACTCCTTTTTCCGTCTTGTATGACCTGTGTTTTTAGGATACAGGTTATACCCTTTTCAACTGCTTTTTGCGCTTTTGACACAAATATGGGATTGATAGCCTCAAACCCCTCTCGCTTATTGGCTACTTTGTAAAGCACTAGTAATGCATTGATCATCGCATCATCGTTGTATGTTATCTCAGCTCTATAGTGTAATTTATTTGGGTAGTATTGTGGAAATCCGCCATTCTCATATTGAGCCGATAAAATATATGCAATCCCCTTTTCTGCAGCAGTCAAATATGCCTTATTTTTAGTGTCCTTAAAAGCCTTGATCAATTCAGTTATTTCCCGGGTTGTCGCACTGTTGTCGAGCGTAGCATGATCAATATCTGTTTTCTTGATCTGCTGTAGGCGCTCTTTCGTTAATGGAAGACTGTAATCAACGACACTTTTGTCTACCAACTGTTTGGGCCAGGCGCCATTTGACAACTGGTACTGAAGCATCTTTTCGGCCACTGAATTTTTGGTGGACGCAGTCTGCCCTGTACAGTAATTATGAAACACTGATACCGCGATGAAACTTAACATAATTATTTTTCTCATGGTCTCTAGTTGTTGATCTGTTTGAATAACCAGTGAACTAAATCATTCGCTGCAGTAAAGTTCTCATATTCCTTAGGTAGCTTTCTTCCATCGGTATATTCATTATATAACCAAGGGTCCCCAATGGCAAATACGGTACCTTTTCCATATTTTGCCGTAGCAATAATGGTATCACCATGGTCTTGAATCAATGCTTGGGCCGGAGCCTTCGCCTGTAATGTTGAAATTTCCTTGATGTATATTTGGGTTGCATTCGGAAAGATAGCATTCCCTTTTGGAATAGCAATTGCTCCTGTCTGAAAGTCATTTCCTTTCACCCGATTGCGACTATCCTCATTGAATGTGATGCCAAACTTCTGTGCAAGGGTATTGAATTTGTTGATTTCGCAGTTGCCACTATCATTTAAGAAAAGAACGAGTACACCGCCCTGTTTAACCCACTGTGAAATCTGTTGGGCGTCGGTTTCATTCATAAAATGGGGATGCTCAGTTTCTTTTTCTGTATCGGGGTCTACGATGATGTAGATATTAGATTTTGAGAGATTCTGTAATGTTGGTGCTGTTTTTAATGTGTTTAATTGACCACCATTTTTTTCAAATACCCTACCCAACAAGGAAAATCCGTTGTTGTCGTCACCATCCCAAAGATAGTGGTAGGGTTTAAGTTGTCCGGATGCAGTCTTTTTATATTCGTTGTTGAAATAATTGTCCAATGTAACAGTGCGTCTTTTTTTGCCCTTTTGTTCTTTCGCAAATTCAACTTCGGATGCTGCAAGGATAAAAGCACCGACTCCTTTGGGATCATTGGTAACGACTGGTTCGCTCATATAATACGCAAAGCTGCCATCGCGATAATTTTTCCCTCCCAAACCAGAAACTTGAACAGTCTTTGTAAGATTAACACGGTTTTCTCCAGCAGGGACGATGAATTCTTTTACAAGCCCTTGGTAGCCCCGATCCAGATTTTTCTGAAATGAAACCGGAATATAACCTTTGCGTAGTGATTTTGCCAATGCAAATACAAACATGCTTGAGGCCGAAGATTCTAAGTAATTCCCTTTTCTTGTTCCTAAATCCACGATGTCGTACCAAACACCGGTTTTGACATCTTGATACGTGACAATTGCGGATAACGTTCTGTTTAAGATGGCAAGGAGTTCTGGTCTTCGTGGATGCTCTTCTGGGAAATAGTCCAATACATCGACAAGTGCCATTACATACCAGCCCATACCCCTAGCCCAAAAGTGCGGCGATAAACCTGTTTTCGGGTTTGACC
This sequence comes from Sphingobacterium sp. UGAL515B_05, assembly GCF_033097525.1. Classification (NCBI taxonomy): domain Bacteria; kingdom Pseudomonadati; phylum Bacteroidota; class Sphingobacteriia; order Sphingobacteriales; family Sphingobacteriaceae; genus Sphingobacterium; species Sphingobacterium sp. UGAL515B_05. Next base: position 2,153,280 of record NZ_CP109907.1, read on the forward strand.
AGCGTTCCTTTCTTGATTCGTCCCAGCCATGATACAACAGACCAGTTTTCTTGTCACGGGCGTTTTTTTCCATGTAGCTAAACTGGTTGGCGATATCGTCAAAAGCAGCAGGAATATCCATTAGGCTTGCATATTCTGCGTAGAAAGGTTGTCCCATGTACAAACCATCTAGCCACATTTGGTAAGGATAAATTTTCTTATGCCAAAATCCACCTTCATGTGTACGAGGCTGCTTTTGAAGCTGTGCATATAATTGGTGGCAGGCCTTTAGATATTTTTCTTTACCGGTTACTTTGTAGAGCGTTAATAGTGCTGTTCCATTTTTGATATTGTCGATATTGAAGTCGTATGCATCATAGTTTTTAATGGAATCCGGAATGCTGAGATAAGCATCCATTCGCGATTGCATATAATTAAAATAGGTAGCGTTTGCCGTATTGCGCCATACATCTGTTAGGCCTTCAAAAATAACCCCCATATCGTATGACCATTTTGGAAATTTGTCGGTCCTGTTGAATAATGAATCAGGATAGAGCTGTTCAAGTACAGTGTTAGCCATCTGCTCAGAGAAAGGTTTTTGTTGTCCAAATCCTGAAAATGGAACAAATACTACAAGGTTTATAAGAATTAAAAATAATTTTCTCATCGCGTTCCTAATTTTTGATCGTTAAGGATTTGTCTGTACTTCCGGCTATAAATTGACTGACCGTCTTGGCAGTCCTTGTGTTGGATTTCGATAAATTGATATTACTGCTTTTATCACCCGCAACCTCAATATACAGTTCGGGAGTGTCTAATGCTTGGATATTATCTAGATTTATCGCAGTGCTATTATTGATGGCGATCAGCGGATTATTTTTCGTTGTTTTTAATGTGATATTTTTCAGATTAACCCGAGAAGCTTCAATGATTTCAATACCATTACATGCTTTCAATGTTGCATTTTCTATCCATATATGCTGAATATGCATTTCAGGGAGACCACGTAAGAAAATTCCTTTTGAAGCTCCTTTCGCCACGATATTTTTGATATAGAAGTTTTTGAATTGCGGCGTTTCTTCCGTAACTGGAAGTGTAACTGTTTTTACTGGAGACCTCTTCTCTCCAGCCAAAGCGACCGGATCTACAGCCGCGTAATACATATCAAAAAGAATCGCTTCGCCTGGGATATCAACCATATTGATATTATTGATGAAGATGTTTTCTACAACTCCTCCACGACCTCTTGTTGTTTTGAAACGAAGTCCGATATCAGTTCCAATAAACGAACAGTCTTCCACCCAAATATTGCGGGCGCCACCGCTCATCTCGCTTCCGATTACAAATCCACCATGTGCATGATAAACAACATTATTGCGGATAATTACATTCTCGGTTGGCCTGCCACGGTCACGCCCAGCTTTATCACGGCCAGACTTAATACATATGCCGTCATCGCCAACATCAAATGTACAGTCTTCAATGAGGACATTTTTGCAAGACTCCACATCTACACCATCGCCATTTTGGCCATACCAGGGGTTACGAACCGAAAGCTTGCGTAAGGTTAGATCTTCACATAGCAAGGGGTGTATATTCCAGGCGGGAGAGTTTTGTATCGTTACTCCTTCCAACAATATTTTTTTACAGTTTGTAAATACCAAAAGATTTGGTCTTAAAAAATCTTTGACATCTTTGAAATTCTCAACTGTTGTGCCGGGACGAATAACCCCGGCTTTCTTTTCTTGCGAACCTTTCAGGGAACTTGTGGAGGGGTACCAGATCTCATTGGTGGTGTCGACAGTGCCGCCCGATGAAACGAGATTTTTCCATTGCGATGCGGTTAGTTTGTTTTTTTTAACCATCCTCCAGGCATTTCCATTGCCATCGATAATGCCATCGCCTGTAATGGCGATATTATATAGGTTCTTGCCCGATATCGGATTTTGATTACGCCAAGCCGGCTCACCTTCCCAATTAGATTCAACAAGCTTATATTGATTAAAGTCCTTGGTGAAAAGCAGTACGGCATCTCGTTTGAGGTGCAGGTTTACATTGCTCTGCATTTCAATAGGCCCCGTCAACCAAATTCCCGGAGGGATCAGTACCACACCGCCGCCACGTTCGCTACACGTGCGGATCGTTTGGTTGATTGACGTTGTATTAAGAAATTGACCGTCACCTTTAGCGCCATAATTGCCAATATTTAACGTGTCTTTCTTAAATTCGACCTGTTGTACGATAGGACGGGCAGGCTCTTGGGCGATACTCAGCTGTGGTAGCACGAGAAGCAATCCAAGAACGGATTTCAATGTACGTGAATAGTGCTTTTTAAACGAATTCATTTTTTACATTTTGGTTTAAAAATGGTTATTTGTAAAAGCAATTGTACATTCTTTGTCCCTAACTTGGATGAAAAACTTATGCAATCGTTACCAGTCATTACTTATCTATCAAATGCAAGGCTTGGTACCCAATCCTTGAATACACGTTGAAAATTAAGGCTATCGGCCTCTCTATCTGTTAACAGGCGACTCCATTTGACACGATTTTGTGACACTGAGCCTGCGCCTTTGTTTTTATATTCTGCGAAATAAGCTGTTTTTTCATTTGACTCTTTGCCCCAGTTGTGCCAACCTTTATCTTCAATAAATTGGGGAAGGTTGCAATGCATGAAGATTACTTTAGCATAAGGTCGCCAAGGGCGTCCCAGATAGAATGTTTTTGTGTCTTTATTTCCTGTGATGTTGCAGTTATTAAAGATATAGCCAAAATCTACGTGCTCGGGTGTAGATGCTGCGGTAATATAGCCCTTGTTTTTGCAGTGCAGTTCACAATTCTCAAACCAGGCCGTGGAAGCGCCAAAGATAAAATCTACAGTACCTTCGATATAGCACTGATAATACAGTTGTCTTGTCCCCTTCCCGAAAGTGTATAGGGTGTCTTGAAATCCTAAGAAGCGACAATTGAGAAACAAATTACGGTCTCCGGAGATCCATGCCGCCACTGCCTGGCCCACTGGGCCGGATCCATTTTCAAAAGAAAGGTTTATGGCCGTAAAGTCGTCCCCATAGCAATAAAAACTTGCGGAGCCGGAAGTACCCATTTCTTCACCAAAACGATTTTTCTTTTGCGCATAATCGTCATAACTGATAATCGTTTTAAATTTATCTTCACCGACTAATGTAACAAACTGCTTGCTCCGCGGGAGGATGATTTTTTCGCGGTATGTGCCGTTTTTGATATATATTTTTGTTTCCTTTTTTCGATAATCAGGGACAGCATCAATGGCATCTTGAATTGTTGTGAAGTGTCCCGTACCATCTTTGGCCACGACAAAATCATAACTCTTTACTTCCGCAGCAAAAAGAAAAAAAGGAATTAAAAAAAGAGAAAGTATGATCGTCCGCATTCCAAAGTGTTTAATTGGTCAATGAAATTACCAATATTAAAGCCTTCCTTAAAGGAAATCCACCAAAATAAATGCGCAAACGTTATCGGTCACGTTTGCGTGAGCCGATTGAAACGACAATTCTAGCATGCTACCATGGCGTGTAAAGTATGTTTGTATCTTGAAATATTGCCTGTATTGGATATATTTGATTGAGTTGATATAGCCATAAGGGGATAGTCAGAACGAAATAAGGTTCCTAAATTGTCTATATGGAGTTTAATTGTATTGCATATAAAAAGCAATTTCTCTAAGTTTGTTCAACAAATTTCTCAACATGGACATCCAATCGCTTTATCAGATTTATAAACAGTATCCGAATATCACCACTGATACACGTAAAATTGAAAAGGATAGTATATTCTTCGCTCTCAAAGGGGCCAATTTCAATGGAAATGCTTTTGCAGAGAAAGCACTTGAAATGGGCGCTAAATATGTTGTTATTGATGAAGAGATTTTCCAAAAAGGAGAACAGTATATTCTTGTTGATGATGTTTTAAAAGCATTACAGCAACTGGCAAATTATCACAGACAGCAGTTGCATATTCCAATTATTGGTGTGACGGGTACAAATGGAAAAACGACTACGAAGGAACTGTTGTATGCTGTTGTTTCGCAGAAGTATAAGGCATATGCGACAAAAGGAAATTTGAATAATCATATTGGTGTTCCCATAACATTATTGGCGATAGATGATTCCGTTGAGCTCGCAATCATCGAAATGGGGGCAAACCATTTGGAAGAAATTGCTTTTTTGTGTGGGATTGCCGAACCGACACATGGTTTGATTTCTAATGTTGGTAAAGCACATCTAGAAGGTTTTGGGTCTTTTGAAGGAGTGAAGAAAACCAAAGGTGAGCTATACGATTGGCTGCAGGACCATCAAGGTGTATTATTTTTGCAGGCCGATAACCCACATCTCAAAGAGATGGCTTCCGCTCGTAAGATAGCTAACATCATTACTTATGGTTTTTCGGAAGATAATGACGTGATTGGAAAGCTTCTTAAAGCAAATCCCCTTTTACAAATTGAGTGGCAAAAGAAAGGGGCGGCCGAATCTTATGTAGTTGATACGCAGTTAACAGGCTCTTATAATACCGAAAACTTTCTTGCGGCAATTGCAGTGGGTTTGCATTTTGGCGTTCCTTCTGCGTCGATCAATCGGGGTATTGAAGGATACACACCTACCAACAATCGCTCGCAGATTATGAAAACGGCCCACAATACGCTGATCTGCGATTATTATAATGCCAATGCAACGAGCATGGCCGCTGCACTGGATAATATCCGGATTATTGAAGCGGATAAGAAGGCTATTGTATTGGGTGATATGTTTGAATTGGGAGCCGAATCCTTTGAAGAGCATAAAAAAATTGTTGAAAACGTAAGAGCTATTCCTGCAGATCGCAAAATTTTTGTCGGCAAAGAATTTTTCGCACATCGGTATGAAGGTGGGGAGTTTTATGAAACTACTGCCGAAGCAAAACAAGCAATCAGTGCAAAGCCGATAACTGATGCCACCGTTTTATTGAAAGCATCACGTGGCATGGCTTTTGAAAATCTGGTCGATTTACTATAGCCTTTTTAGCTTTGTGTTATGCACAACTAGGGGATAAGTTCGGGGTGCGACCATATTGCGACCATGGTGCTCCCGCATTGAATGTACTTAAAAAGGTGGACTCAACGTGGACTCACGGTGGACTTACCGTGGTCGCAGGGCGAAGATAGTAGGTGTTTGCTGTTGCTTTGGTGCCGCTGAATACCAAATTACCCATCAGGCAGGTTCGAGTAAAAAGGAAGGGCAAAACAAACAGTTTTGTCATGTAAGGATTAAATAATGAGTAAAATGAGCAAATTCGTTCCGCGAAGAAATGATGCTCATTTGGAAAAACGTACCTTTGTTGCATATAATGGATAAAAGACGTTTTTTTTTGGAAATAGCCTATTTTGGACAGGCTTATCATGGTTGGCAAATTCAGAATAATGCAATTTCCGTGCAGGAAGTGCTGAATAAAGCGCTTGAAACCCTGTTGCGGGAGCCCATTGAAACAACTGGAGCTGGCCGTACAGATACGGGTGTTCATGCCAAGCAATTGTATGCACATTTCGATGCAGCCCCCGTGGGTATTCTACAGAAAGCTGATCGTTTTATTCATTCGCTCAATGCCTTATTGCCCTTTGATGTGGCCGTGAAGCGCTTGATCGAAGTGGAACCCGAAGCACATGCTCGCTTCGATGCAACGCAAAGATCATATGAATACCATCTTCATTTTCATAAAGATCCTTTTATCTATCCCTATTCATGTTTTATGCGCGATCGTCCGGATGTCGAAAAGATGAATGAAGCTGCGCAGTTTTTATTGGGTAAACAAGATTTCGAATGCTTTAGTAAGTCTCATACGCAGGTGTTTACAAATATTTGCGATATTCGTAGAGCCGAGTGGGTATGGCATACTGAGCAACATCTGGTTTTTCACATAACTGCAGATCGTTTTTTGCGCAATATGGTGCGTGCCATTGTAGGGACATCGTTGGAAATAGGGATAAAAGGCAAGCCGGTTTCATTTATGCAAGATGTTATTCAAAGTAAAAACCGCGGAAAAGCGGGTGTTTCTGTTCCTGCACATGGTTTATATTTAACAGAAGTAGCATATCCTTATATATAGAATTTAATAGATATAGAATTTAACGTGAGTCAAGATAAAATAACTGGTAAAACCTACGATATCAATTTAGTGAAACGCATGAGTCGCTATATGCGGCCTTACCATGTGTCATTTTGGATATCGGTCGTTCTAACGATATTGTTGGCCGCTGTGGCGCCCGCTTTGCCTATGCTAATTCAGCATACATTAGATAACTATATTTTAAATTTCGATACCAACGGGTTGTCCCTCATGCTGATAGCGATGTTGGCATTGGTCATCCTGCAGACCTTGATTCGTTATTATCATACCTTAATGACAAATACCCTGGGGCAGTCGGTCATTCGCGATATCCGGATTCAGGTATTTAACCACATTGTTCAACTCCGGCTTAAGTATTTTGATCGTACGGCGTTGGGAAAACTAATTACACGTACCATTTCTGATCTGGAGACTCTTTCCAATATTTTTTCTGAGGGCTTGATCCAGATTATCGGTGATTTATTGCAGCTGGTAGTTATTCTGGTTGTGATGTTTTACTCCGATTGGAAGCTAACATTGATTGTTTTAATTCCCATGCCTTTGATGGTGGCAGCAACTTATGTGTTTAAAGAGGCGATGAAATCTGCTTTTATTGATGTGAGGAAATGGGTTTCCAATTTAAATACCTTTTTGCAGGAACACATTACGGGAGTCGGGATTATCCAATATTTTGCGCGTGAAAAGCAGGAAATGGATAAGTTTAAAGAAATTAATGCGCAACATCGAAATGCACATATTCGAACCAATTGGTACTTCTCCATCTTTTTCCCTGTTTTGGAAATTATCATGGCTATTGCTTTGGGATTATTGGTGTGGTTTGGTTCCAAACAAATTATGGGTGATGTGATCTCTCCGGGTGTAGTTGTAGCCTTCATCATGTATATTAATATGATCTTTAGGCCCATTCGGGAACTTATTGACAAGTTCAATACACTTCAAATGGGTATGGTCAGTGCTGAACGAATTTTTGAAGTCTTGGATACCGATGAAAAGACGCCTAATTTGGGGACTTTGAAACCCGCACATATCAAAGGAGAGGTTGCGTTTCGCGATGTTTGGTTTGCTTACAATGAGGAAAATTGGGTTCTGAAAGATGTTAACTTCAATGTTAATCCGGGCGAGACTTTAGCTTTAGTTGGGGCTACTGGTGCCGGAAAATCTTCTACCATCAATATTCTAAGCCGGTTTTATGAAATCAATAAGGGTGAAATTCTATTGGATGGCCGTAATATCCGGGATTATGACCTTGATTATCTGAGAAATACCATTTCGACAGTATTGCAGGATGTATTTCTCTTTTCGGATAGTGTCATCAATAACATTACATTAGGTGATCCTGCAATATCTAGAGAGCAGGTGATCGAAGCGGCAAAGGAGGTGGGCGCGCATGATTTTATTATGCGACTGCCTGGGGGCTATGATTATGATGTGAAAGAGCGGGGAGCAACCTTATCTGCGGGGCAGGCACAATTGATTTCTTTTATACGGGCTTTGGTACACGATCCTCGGATTCTTATTTTGGACGAAGCGACTTCTTCGGTAGATACCGAAACGGAAGAAATGATCCAACATGCAATTGATAACCTCATGAGAGGAAGAACATCGATTGTTATTGCCCACCGCTTGTCCACCATTCAGAAGGCGGACAAGATTATTGTGTTGGATAAAGGCGAAATCAAGGAAATCGGAACGCATCAGGAATTGCTATCTTTCGATGGTTATTATAAAAAACTATACGACTTACAGTTTCATTCCGCAGGGATTTAATTAAGCGATAATACTCTCTTTGGGGATAGTTTCTTCGTCTTCGATACGTGTATTTGCTTTGATTTCGGAACCTCGACCAACTAGAACGTTTGCTCCGATTGAGACATTTGGACCGATGTTGACAAAATCTTCAATAATGGTGTTGCTCTCGATAACGGCGGAACCGGCAATAACGCAGTGGTTGCCTATTTGTACATCTGGAGCGATCGAAGCGCCAGGGAGAATAATGGTGCCTTCACCAATTTCGGCTCTTTTTGATACGTAGGCTTTAGGATGGATGAGGGTCTGGAAGTTCCAATTTGCGTTTTCTGACACAATCCTTTGGCGAAGACCAGGATTCTTGACTGCGACAAAGAAATTTTCTTCCGTGCCTTTTGCTTCATGATGAAGTTGAACCTCGTAATCGAATACATCTTCAATTAGTAGCGATTTGTCGATAAGACCACCAATTTCAATCGCTAAATCTTCTGCTACATCTACCGCAGTTTTAGCATGTGCGGTTGCTCCGTATATATATAACATGGTATTTTTTTTTTCGCAAAGATAAAGCTTTCTAAAAAAGAAGCCCTTTGGTGGGATGTAAAAAAATACAACAAAATGTCAGGTTTGATTGTTTTGGTGTTTATAGAGCTGTAAGGTTGGTTGTTTTTTCGGTCGCAATTATATTGCATATGAAAATCAATTTATCTAAGTTTGTTGATATACAAAAATTAAACTATGATTCAACGTATCCAAACTGTTTATTTGCTGATAGCAGGATTAGTCATATTTGGCTTGTTTCTATTTCCCTATGTTAATTATAGTGATTTAGTTGGCTTAGGGAAGAATGTGAAGGTAACCGGTGTGTATAGTGTTGCTGCAGGTCAGCCAGTACACGAGGGAGGATTTGGCTATATTCTCCAGACCGTGGCCACTGTAATATTAGGAGGACTTCCCTTATTCACGATATTTAAATTTAAAAAACGTAAAGTTCAACTTTTGCTTATTTGGATAGAGATTGTGGCGATTATCTTATTTGCGGTATGGCTATACTCTTCTGCTAGTGCTCATCTCGCTACGGTGAGCCAATTTTTGGGCGCAGGGAATATCGGTGTAGGATTCTTTTTGTTACCAATTTCAATTATATTCTGTGCGTTAGCTATGGGCGGAGTGCGTAAAGATGAAAAATTGATCCGGTCTGCCGATCGATTGCGGGCATAATGTTGAGACAATAAAACAATACGAGTTAAAGCCACGATCTTCGTGGCTTTTTTAAATATAATATAATATGAATGTTTTTTTTCGATATGTTGTCCTCTTGATGTTCTTTCTTGGAGGTGGGCTTGTAAAGGCTCAGTCAGCAGATTCATTGCTGGTTGTTGACGATATTCAATTCGATGTGCGGGAATTTCACTTCGATGAGCGTAAGAATGAGCTGGTGATTAATCTGTTTGCGATATCTTATAGTACCGATCCCCGTGAGTATAAAATGAATACCTTTTCCACGCAAGTGTTGGATCAGAAGAAACAACCCCATTTTTTTTCAACGATTCAGATGGGAAATGTTTTGGTTAAATTTGAAGATAAGCAGAATTATCTGCATTATTTGTTAGAAGAAGATAAGCCTGTGGATATACAGGTCGTTGTCAAGGATTGGAAAAAAGCGGATAAGCCGGATCTGATTAAACTGGTGTTTGAGAGCAGTACGGAAGAGGGTGAGTTTTTGGAAGTTCCTATTCCGTTAAAGAAATAATAGATTTTGGGGCTTGATCAAAAAAAAAGCTTCGGTGCGATAGCGCCGAAGCTTTTTTTTGATTGGTCAATATTATCGATTGTATCTGATCTGTTGTTTGTCCATCATGCCCATCTGATCTTTCATCATTTTGATCTGATCGGCCAATAATTTGTTTTTATCTGCTTTTTTCGCTTCCTGAAGAAGTTTTTCGGCTTCACGCTTGTTGCGTTTTGCCATTGCTACACCAGCCAGGCTTAATTTTGCTAAAGCGATATTATGATCCATATGTAAGCCCAACGCTAATGCCTTCTTAAAATATTTTTCGGATTGCATAGGTGCGCGTTGTGATTCGATCAGTCCGATCAGCATATTGTAGTAACCGTGCTGTTGTGGGATCAATTGCTTTTCGTAGTTGGTGATTTTACGTAGCCATTTTTCAGCTGCGGCCATATTTTGTTTACGCATATACCATTGCGCAATCAGCATATATTCGTGGAAAAATACAGTAACAAAGCCTAAGATCGTGATCAGGATGCCTAAGATTCCCCATCCCCAATTTCCAGTCCAGAATAAGGCAACTGTTCCGATCAGCAATGCACTGCAAATAATGATTCTAACGAGATTTGACATAAATCTTTGTTTAAAATATTTGTATTCAATTTAATTCTGCAAATATCCGTTAATTTCACCGTTTAAGCAACTCGTTCAGGTGGTTATTTTGTAAAAATGTGTTTTTCCCCTGAAGAGGATATGGATAAACGAGATGTGCTCGTGTTTTTTTGCTGTAGTCCCTTGAAAAGAGCTTATGTGGATAAATTTGCCTTTATATGCAACTTTATCTATGTTTGGGGTATGGAAAAGCAATACGATGATTCTTGGGCTCCTGTGCTAAAGCCTTTGTTTGGTCAGCCTTATATGAAACAGCTGTCTACTTTTGTGCAAGAAGAGCGGCAGAAAACGAAAGTGTTTCCACCGGCAGATCTGGTGATGAATGCTTTTAAGCTGACGCCATTGGACCAGGTAAAAGTAGTTATCTTAGGGCAGGATCCTTACCATAATGATGGGCAGGCGCACGGCTTGTCTTTCTCTGTGCCAGAAGGGATTGCTTTGCCGCCATCCTTAAAAAATATCTTTAAGGAATTACAAGACGATATACCCGGTTTTGTTGAACCACGTGCTGGCGATTTGACCTATTGGGCCAAACAGGGTGTACTCTTGTTAAATGCGACATTGACAGTACAGGCGCATTTAGCAGGCTCCCATCAGAAGAAAGGTTGGGAGATTTTTACAGATAGTATTATTCATGCCATTTCGGAGCGTTGTGAACATGTGGTATTTCTGTTGTGGGGAAGTTATGCCCAAAAGAAAAGTGTGCTTATTGATGCGAAGAAGCATCTTATACTAATGGCGGTGCATCCATCACCGTTGTCTGTCTATCGTGGTTTTTTTGGTAGTAAACATTTTTCACGCGCAAACCAATATTTGATGGAACATGGTAAAGCCCCAATTGATTGGCGCCTGGTTTAAGTTTTGTCTTGCGTTAAATAAACATCATTGCCGGTGATCGTCGCATGGAGCAAATACGTCCAAAAGCGAGATTCCGGTAATGATATTTTTGATCGACTTATTCCTTCGTTTAATATTCTAAAGGAATAATTGGTTCTTTTTTGCTGGTTGACATAATCATCATGGTTTGGAATGTCTTTACAAAAGGTATTTTGGAGATTTTTTCCATGATGACACCTTCATAAGCTTTAATATCTTTTACGTAAACCTTGAGGATGAAATCACAATTGCCTGTAACGTGGTGGCATTCGGTTACCTCAGGTATCATTTTGACGGCAGCAACAAACTCAGGGATAGCGTTATGTGTATGGAAATCGAGTGAGATCTGGATAAACGATTTGATTCCTAGTCCCAATTTCTCCTCGTCTACAAAAGCATGGTAACTTTTGATGAAGCCAGAGTTTTCCAGTTTTCGCACACGCTCTAAAGTTGGTGCGGGAGATAGTCCGATGCTAGATGCGAGTTGCAAATTAGTTATACGACCATTCTCTTGTAATAGTTTAAGAATTTTTAAATCTGTTTTATCCGGTGCAAAGGGCATATCTTAAGTCTTAATAATCAATAGTATTTGTAAATATACAAAATTATATTTGGAAATTTAAAAATATACAAAATTATTGATGATTAATAGATTTTAGCTATATTAAGATTGCTTAGTTATAATTTTAATCGATGTAAAATCATTTGACTGTCATAATCGATTGAAATGTGCTCATTTTAATGAAATGGAGTGATAAATGTCATTTTTTTATTAAAAATGCCTTCGTAAGGTGCTATTAAATGCTGTTTTATTGGCTTTGAAATTGTAACTTTGCAGTTCGATAGGTGCGGAGGTGAAGCCCTCCCAAATTAGTTAAACCGTGAGAGCGCAATATGAGTACTAAAGACGACGATTTGTTAAAAGAGCTGGAGCTCGAAGAATATAAATACGGGTTCACGACAGATATCGAAATGGAAATTGCAGCCAAAGGCCTTACTGAGGATACGGTTCGTTTTATTTCGGCAAAAAAGAATGAACCTGAATGGCTATTGGAATGGAGGTTAAAAGCTTTCCGTCATTTCTTGACGTTAAGAATGCCTACTTGGCAGAATTTCAAAGCTCCTGAAATTGATTTTCAAGAGATTTCCTACTATGCAGCCCCAAAAGCAAAACCACAGCTTAATTCGATGGATGAAGTTGACCCTGAGTTGATTGCTACCTTTGAAAAATTGGGGATTCCTTTGGATGAGCAAAAAGTATTGGCAGGAGTTGTGGCGGTAGATGCTGTCTTTGACTCGGTATCTGTCAAAACAACGTTTCGTGAGAAATTAAAAGAACAAGGTGTTATTTTCTGTTCATTTGGTGAGGCCGTGCAAGAGCATCCTGACCTGGTGAAAAAATATTTGGGTACAGTGGTTCCACAGACGGATAACATTTATGCGGCGTTGAATTCTGCAGTATTTTCGGATGGATCCTTTGTTTATGTTCCAAAAGGTGTTAGATGTCCAATGGAATTATCGACCTACTTCCGTATCAATGCACAGAATACCGGACAATTTGAACGCACGTTGATCATTGCCGATGAGGGAGCTTATGTTTCTTATTTGGAGGGATGTACTGCACCTATGCGTGATGAAAACCAGCTGCATGCTGCGGTAGTTGAATTGATTGCCGAACGCGATGCTGATATTAAATATTCTACCGTGCAAAACTGGTACCCTGGTGATAAAGATGGAAAAGGTGGTATTTATAACTTTGTAACCAAGCGTGGAATCTGTAAGGGTGATAACAGTAAAATCTCTTGGACACAGGTAGAAACTGGTTCTGCAATTACATGGAAATACCCTGGTGTGATTTTAAAGGGTGATAACTCTATTGGCGAGTTTTACTCTGTAGCCATGACGCGTAATCATCAGGTAGCTGATACAGGAACGAAGATGGTTCATTTGGGTAAAAACACGAAATCTAAAATTATTTCTAAAGGTATTTCTGCCGGTAAGAGCCACAACAGTTATAGAGGTTTGGTGAAAATCGGTCCAAAAGCAGACAACTCACGTAACTTTACCCAATGTGACTCCTTATTGATCGGTGATAAATGTGGGGCACATACATTCCCTTATATCGAAAATAGAAATAAGACAGCCAAATTAGAGCATGAGGCGACTACTTCCAAAATCGGTGAGGACCAAGTATTCTATTTGAATCAACGTGGTATCGATTCTGAGAAAGCTGTTGGTTTAATTGTCAACGGGTATGCAAAGGAAGTATTAAATCAATTGCCGATGGAGTTTGCTGTAGAGGCTCAAAAATTATTGGCAATTTCATTAGAAGGTTCAGTAGGATAGATAAAAAATCATTGGGAATGTAGTTTATAACGCTACATTACACCATACTCAATACGAATAAAATGTTAAGCATTAAAAATTTACATGCGTCTGTAGAAGACAAACAAATATTAAAAGGGTTAAACCTAGAAGTAAAAGCTGGAGAAGTTCATGCGATTATGGGACCAAATGGTGCTGGTAAAAGTACATTAGGTAATGTATTAGCCGGACGTGAATCCTATGAAGTAAGTGAAGGTTCTGCACAATTGGACGGTGTAGATTTATTGGATCTTTCACCTGAGGACCGCGCACGTGAAGGGCTGTTTTTGGCTTTTCAATATCCTGTTGAGATTCCGGGCGTATCGAATATCAATTTCTTGAAAACAGCTGTAAATGATATTCGTGAGTATAAAGGCCTTCCTCCAATGGAAGCGAAGGAATTTTTACAAATGGTAAAAGATAAGCAAAAATTGGTTGAATTTTCGGCTAATTTGGCTAACCGCTCTTTAAATGAAGGATTTTCCGGTGGTGAGAAAAAGCGTAACGAAATTTTTCAATTAGCGATGTTGAACCCGAAGTTATCTATTTTGGATGAGACAGATTCTGGTTTGGATATCGATGCCCTTCGTATCGTTGCAAATGGCGTGAATCAATTGCGCTCTAAAGACAATGCTTTTATTGTTATTACACACTACCAACGTTTGTTGGATTATATCGTTCCAGATTTTGTTCACGTATTGTACAATGGCCGTATCGTGAAATCGGGACCTAAAGAATTGGCTTTGGAGCTCGAAGAAAAAGGATACGATTGGTTAAAAGAATATGATACACAAAACGCCTAATCTTTTACCTGAGTAAATAGGATTGGAAGAGAATTTTGGCGATTTGATTAAAAAATAACATGAGTACATTAGTTTCAGAATCATTACTTCAACAAGTGTTGGGAGCTTTCAAAGAGCAAGGCGTTTCAGACGAACCTTCGTTTTTCGTGGCGGCCCGCCAACTTGCATTCGACCGTTTCGAAGCAGCAGGCTTTCCCACCGTTAAGAATGAAGAATGGAAATATACAAACATCCACAGTATTATCAATAAGCCATATGCGCTTGATGTCGATGTGGATATCGAAGGCTTAGACTTTAGTGCAGGAGAGATTCCTCAGTTGGATGCTTACCGCATTATCTTGGTGAATGGTCAGTATGTTTTAGCAGTAAGTGAATTAGAAAATGTGAAGGGACTGTCGGTTATTCCAATGGATGAAGCCACTTCAGAGCCTGCATTCGAGAGCCATTTTGCGAAATATGCGGACAAGTCAGACAATATTATGGTCGCATTGAATACGGCTGCTTTTACAAATGGTGTTTTTATCCATTTGAAAAAGGGAGTTGTACTTGATAAACCAATACAGATTATTCATGTCGCTACAGGGAAAGAGGATTTCTTTGCACAAACACGTAATTTGATCGTTGTCGAACCAAATGCAGAACTTGAATTGATCGAAAGCTTTATCACTGCAGAAGGTACCGCAAATAATGTGCACAATAAGGTCTCTGAGATTATCGTCAAAGAGAACGCTAAAGTACAACATTATTATTTGCAGCTCGCAGAATCTGTAAGCCGTTACTTTAATCATACAGAGGTATATCAAGAAAAAGATAGTCTTTATAATAATTACAACTGTAATTTTCCTGGCGCCTCGTTTATCCGTAACAATATCAATGTTCGCTTGGATGCAGCGCATGTGGAGAGCCATTTATATGGAATCAATTTAACAGCAGGTGATCAATTGGTCGATAATCATACCATCGTAGACCACCTTAAGCCACATTGTGAGTCTTACGAATGGTATAAAAATATTACACAGGACAAATCCGTTGCAGTTTTCAATGGAAAAATCTTTGTGCGTGAGGATGCTCAAAAAACAAATGCTTTTCAGCAGAACAATAATATGTTGATGTCAGACAATTCGGCGGTTTATACCAAACCGCAATTGGAGATCTTTGCAGATGACGTAAAATGTTCACACGGATGTACCATCGGCCAGTTTGATAATGAAGCCTTATTTTATTTGAGAGCAAGAGGAATTGGTGAAGAGTCTGCCCGCATCCTGTTGGTACATGCATTTGCATTTGACGTAACTACACGTTTCTCTAATGAGGTTGTTCGCAAATATGTGGAAGAGCTTGTAGAAGAAAGCCTGAGAACAAATTAAATCCATTTAGGATTATATAGCTTTTAAAATGGCGTTTACCGATGCGGTGAACGCCATTTTTTTATAGAAACAATTGTATCTTTTGTACGACCATGTACATGTCTTTATATACAACTTACGCTTATAAACCTTGGGTTTTATAGCGTGTTCGCTTTTTTTTCTTGTTAAGACCTCTATCGATGAATAGATAGGAGGGCCTCTTTATATTAGGATATTGGGGTATTATCTTTTTTCAATGGTCCAATTAGAAGGCTGGCAAGAAAGAAAGTATAAATTATGCTATAAAACAGAAAAAGCTTCCAAATTTTGGAAGCTTTTTTAGAGCGAAAGACGAGATTCGAACTCGCGACCCCAACCTTGGCAAGGTTGTGCTCTACCAACTGAGCTACTTTCGCGTTGATGTTACAAAAGTAAGGCATTTATTCGTATTCTGCAAGAGAAAAAACAAAAAATGTTAACTTAAATTGATTGCATCAACACAATTAATACCGTCTATAGCCGCTGAAATGATGCCTCCGGCATAACCTGCACCCTCACCACAAGGGTAAAGTCCTTTGACCTGAGGGTGTTGTAAATCTTCTTTATTTCGAGGAATCCGAATTGGTGAAGATGTCCGTGATTCTACACCAACCAAAATTGCTTCATTGGTATAATACCCTTTCATCTTTTTGCCAAAGATGGGCAGTGCACCGCGTAATGCTTCATGAACGAAAGCAGGTAGCACTTCGGTGAGATCTGCAGAAGCTGTTCCGGGTTTGTAGGAGTTTTCTGGCAGATCCATCGATACACGCCCTTCGACAAAGTCGACCATACGTTGTGCGGGAGCAACAAGTTTACCACCACCTACAGCAAAAGCCTTTCGCTCGATCTCTTTTTGAAAATTAAGTAATGCAAAAGGATCCTTATGTGCATTGGCAACGTCTTCAAGGTTAATCTGAATGACGGTACCTGAATTGGCGTGCGGATTATTTCGTTTGGATGGGGACCATCCGTTGACAACGATTTCATCCACATCTGTTGCACAGGGAGCAATAACGCCACCTGGGCACATGCAGAATGAAAATACCCCACGGTCATTAACCTGTTCAACCAAACTATAATATGCAGGGGGTAAATGCTCGCTTCTAACCTGACAATGGTATTGCGCTTGATCAATGATTGACTGCGGATGTTCGATGCGAACACCCAATGCAAAGGCTTTGGCCTCGATCAGCCAATTATTACGGTGAAAAAGCTCAAAGATGTCCCGTGCAGAGTGTCCTGTTGCTACGATGACATGATCGGCCTTAATTTCTTCGCCACTGGCTAACTTGACACCGCGCACATGACCGAAAGATTCTAAAATGTCGTCGACACGTTGGTCAAAATGAAATTCACCCCCAAATTCAAGAACACTCTCACGCATTGCTTCAATAATATGCGGTAGTTTATTTGTACCAATATGTGGCCGTGCATTGACTAGAATATCTGTCGTAGCACCATGGGAGACAAAAAGATTGAGCACTTTGTCTACATCACCTCTTTTATTGGAACGTGTATATAGTTTCCCGTCGGAGTAAGTTCCGGCTCCACCTTCACCAAAACAGTAGTTTGATTCGGGATTTACGATGCCTTCCCGGTTCAGCTTTGCGAGATCGCGTCTACGGTCCTGTACTTTCTTACCGCGTTCGATTACAATTGGTTTGAGCCCACGCTCAATGCAGCGGATAGCCGCAAATATGCCGGCAGGGCCTGCACCAATAATAATCACTGGTTTTCCGTCTTTAACGGATTTGAAATTATTCGAATAGATTTCAGGAACAGGCAGTTCATCGATATAGTAGATAACCCTTGCCCGGTAGACCACCTGTTTGCTTCGGGCATCAATCGAACGTTTCCGGATTTTATAACCTTTGATTTGCTGGGGTTGAACGCGTAAAGCTTTTATGCCCTGCTGTATAATGTACTGTTCGTCCTCGATCCTTTCTGGAAGTATCGCAATTTCGATTTCTTTTTGCATAGTATGAGGGCTGGGTTTTTATCCCAAAACCGACACAAAGTTAATGAATATTGGCTATTTGGAGATTTGGAAATAAAAATATTCTTATCTTAGTAAGAGCTTGGTATATGCTTTGATAGTGTAACCGTATAATTTGAATAGTATTTAATTCTTTGAACAATGAAAATTAAAAGATTTTTGGTCGCCCTATGTGGTTTATTTGCATTAGTATCATTAAACTCCTGTGGCTACAATACGATGGTCTCACAAGATGAGAATGTGAAAGGAAAATGGGCACAAGTTGAAAATGCGTATCAACGTCGTGCGGATCTAGTTCCAAATTTGGTTAATACGGTAAAAGGAGCGGCAAAACACGAAGAAAGTACATTGACGGCCGTTGTAGAGGCAAGAGCTAAAGCAACTTCGGTGACGATTAATGCCGACGATTTGTCTGAGGAGAATATTGCCAAGTTTCAAAAAGTTCAGGATGAATTCAGCGGTTCGTTGAGCCGTCTTTTGGCGTCGGTTGAAGCTTATCCTGATTTGAAGGCGAATCAGAACTTCCTGGAATTACAGGCGCAGTTGGAAGGTACTGAAAATCGTATTTCAACAGAACGTAGATCTTACAATGAAGCGGTACAGCAATATAATACCACCGTACGTAGTTTCCCGAATAATTTAATGGCGGGTATGTTCGGATTTAAGGCGAAAGGTACATTTACTGCAGCCCCAGGTTCGGATAAAGCGCCAACGGTATCATTCTAATAGTAAATTGTTAGTAATGAACAGGACGATGGATGATGCGGCTTTCGTAGAAGCACATCATCCATTTTTTTATCGTGTTTTAACTAGTTTTAGATACTTTGAATCTGGAATAACCGTCTGGTAATCTGGTCTTGGAGTGCAAACGTATACAGACTATGGCATTAAATTCTGAAGAACAAGAGAAGATCGTTCACGCCATTAATGTGGCTGAAAACGAGACTTCTGGTGAGATTCGTGTAGTGGTAGAAAATCATTGCCCCGATGAGATACATGATCGTGCAACCTATTATTTTTCCAAATTGGGCATGCATAAGACCACGTTGAAAAACGGTGTTCTTATCTATATCGCGCTTGAGGATCATAAATTTTCCATTATCGGCGATAAGGGAATCCACCAACGTGTAGAAAGTGATTTTTGGAACAGTACCAAAGATCTTATGGTGGCGGAGTTTCGGGTGAACCGTATTGTTGAGGGCTTGGTCAAGGGGATCGAGCATGCGGGTAAACAATTGGCAAAATTCTTTCCGCGTGAACACGATGACATCAATGAGCTTCCAAATGATATTGTTTTTGGAGACCGTTAATTGTTAAGTGAACAGCAAGAACCCCGAGCTGCTATTGCCTGTCTCGCAAATAGATTGATAAAAATTGTGATAAACCCGACTTCGGGATTCACGGAACGCCATTAGGAGCATGAAGACTGCTTAAGGCAAATAAAAATGAATAAAAGAGAATAATAGGATGAAATTTGTATCGAGATTATTTTCCCGGATTCGAATCCCTGCTATGGCTATGTTGCTTTTTATGCTGTCGATAGCCACAGTATTGGGTCAAGATTTCCCAGAAACATCAAACAGACTTGTCAATGATTATACAAACACATTGACAGCAAGTCAGAAGGAATTATTGGAGCAGAAGCTATTGGCATTTGAGGATTCCGCATCTACGCAAATTGCTGTGGTTATGATGAATTCTACCGGCGGCTATGATATTTCTGATTATGCAGTCCGTTTAGCGAAAAAATGGGGTATTGGGAATAAAAAGTATAATAACGGTATTCTGTTGTTGGTAGCCCTGGGAGATCGTGCGGTAACTATTCAAACAGGTTATGGTATAGAAGGGGCTGTCCCCGATGCTATTGCCTATCGTATTATTGAAAATGATATCAAGCCGGCTTTTCGTCAGGGAGATTACTACAAGGGAGTCGACGATGCGACAAGTTCCTTAATTTCCTACACAAAAGGCGAATACAAAGCGGATCCAAAACAACCGAAAGGAAAGGGATCAGGCTCGGTGATGTTTGTGATTATTATTGTGATATTCTTGATTGTTATTTTCTCCAATCGTGGTGGCCGCGGTGGCGGTGGTGGCGGTCGTGTGATGAATGGACGTGGCGCTTCTGATATCTTTTGGTGGACATTGCTGAATGGTCTTGGCGGCGGTGGCGGCCGAGGTGGCGGCGGTGGCTTCGGCGGCGGCTCAGGTGGCGGTTTTGGCGGTTTCGGTGGCGGTGATTTTGGCGGTGGCGGTGCTTCAGGACGTTGGTAACAACTTTGCTAAATAATGTTAAATAGGACGACAGTGAAACGGAAATGTTTTACATTTATGGGAAGTATATAATTATGAAAAAGGGAATATTAATGGGTTTAAGCTTTTTACCAGCCTTGTTAATGGCACAAGAAAGCTACACAGTTACAGGAAAGGTAAACACGACGTCAGACAAAGCGAAAGTGTTTATGCAATATCCGGCTAACGGAACTCGTCAGACAGATTCTGCAATGGTCGTAAAAGGTGAGTTTAAATTCAATGGACAAGTGGCTTCGCCAACCAAGGGTATGATGATCTATTCACCGGAAGGCTTATCTTTCGCTGAACTTAGAAATAGTCAAAAGCAGCCTGAAACAGCACAGCTGTATCTTTCGAAAGGAGTGATCAAAGTCGATGCAACCAAAGGATTCAAAAATGCAACCGTCTCGGGTACAGCGCTCAATGATGATCTGACGCAGTACAAGGCTTTTGTGAAACCTCATACAGATGCGTTCGAGGCGTTGAACCAACAATATTACGCGGCTTCGGAGACTCAAAAACAGGATCCTAAATTCATCGAAGGTTTGCAAAAACAGGCTGGTGAGATTTCCGAAAAAATGGAAAAAGCAGATGCTGAATTTATTAACAAAAATCCAAAAAGCTGGTCCACGTTGGATTTGCTATCTGAGAATGTCAACGGTGAGAACGTCAATGAATATGTGACTTCTTTTGAGAAATTGTCTCCTGAATTGAAAAATTCTGAAAAAGGGAAGGAATTGGCTGAGCGTATCCAGAAATTGAAAGCAGTGGCAGTTGGTTCTGTTGCGCCTGACTTTACATTGCCTGATACAACAGGAAAAAATATTTCATTGTCTTCATTAAGAGGTAAATATGTCCTGTTGGATTTTTGGGCAAGCTGGTGTAGTCCTTGTCGCCACGAAAACCCGAATGTCGTTGCGGCTTTCAATAAATTTAAGGAGAAAGGATTTACCGTATTTGGTGTTTCTTTAGACAATCCAGGTAAAAAAGAGGCATGGCTAAAAGCAATCCATGATGATAATTTACAACAATGGCCACACGTTTCGGACCTACAGGGCTGGAAATCGGCTCCGGTCAAACTATATGAGGTGCGAGGTATTCCGCAAAACTTCTTAATCGATCCTTCAGGTAAAATTGTCGCATCAAATTTAAGAGGTGAGGCTTTGGAAGCTAAGTTAGCTGAATTGCTGAAATAAATTGATCATTTATTGCCATTAGGCATTTAAAATAGACCCCTAATTGTTAAACTCATGTAAGGTGAGTGTGCAATTAGGGGGTTCTTTTTTAGCGCCGCTACCAATTGATAACTCTGAAAGGCAAATAGCGTGACGACTGCTAGACATTGAATGAATTTGCTAACTTCGCCTGCTGCGATGGCAAATGAGCGCATGAAATTACTATATCCTCATATACAGCTGGACTAGGGGATATTGGGTAATGGGGTTTTAAAAAAGGTTAATTAATGGAACGCGCGCTATGATGGTTTTAAAAATTATAAAGATGAAGAAAGTAGCAATTTTGGGTATGTTTTTGGGAACGGTGGTTGCTTCCTGTAGTGGCGACCAAGATAAGGGGATTCCCGTTGTCAATTTAGAGGCTTTGCATGCCATTCCTTTAGATCATGCTATTGATCAATTGGCTAAAGACACGACATTTATCGATGTTAAGTTGCCGCCTAATGCCCGGATCGATCAGTTGTCGCAACAGGAGCTGGGCCAACTAAAAGCTGCAGCATATCGTTTTTATGAGCACGTTACACTGGAAAATAATCAATACCGAGTTGATCTCAAAGATCCTAAAGTGTTGCACTTATCGGAACAGGTTGTTAAGGCGTATGAACAGGCGATCAGCAACACGAATCACTTTGCTGACTCGATGGCGAAGGCAGGCCAAGCCATTCAGCTGCCTCCGGTATCTGAAGAGTACCTCAATAATTTGCTTAAATAGGATCTTGCGGGATAAGGTGCTATTAAGCCTTTTATCTAGCGAGGCAGATTAGCTCTCTGGTTTTGATTAGAAAATTTTGGGAAGTCAAGAAAAGGAAGACATAAAAAAACGAGTATACTTCACCGTGTATACTCGTTTTTTATTTTTAAACTAAGACTACGCTCTATCAATTACAAAGAAAGGATCTCAATAATACGAAGCAGATCTTCATTCATTTTTACGTTATGTTTGATCGCGCTCTTAAAAGGAGTGAATCTTACTTCACTGCAAATCAGTCCGGCCATTTCACCTCTGCGACCTTGTAATAAGGCCTCCACAGATGCAACTCCAAGCCTGCTGGCTAGCACGCGGTCCATGCATGTTGGGCTTCCGCCACGTTGAATATGTCCTAAAATTGATAATCTAACATCGTAATGTGGGAAATTTTCCTTGATTTTTTCCGAAACTACCATTCCGCCTTCTTTGTCACCTTCCGCGACGATAATAATGCGGGATGATTTATTTTTACGGCTTTTGTCAAGCCTTTTCATGATTGCATCATAGTCTACCTCGAACTCAGGAACCAGAACTGCTTCAGCACCGGTACTGATACCAGAACGAACAGCGATAAGACCAGAGTCGCGCCCCATCACTTCGATCACAAAAAGTCTATCATGAGACTCAGCAGTATCGCGAATTTTGTCTACAGCTTGAATAACGGTATTAATGGCTGTATCATAACCAATCGTAAAGTCTGTGCCGGCCAAATCATTATCAATTGTGCCTGGAAGCCCAATGATAGGAAAATCGAATTCTTCTATAAATTTGGATGCTCCGGTAAAAGTACCGTCGCCGCCAATGACAACCATGGCATCAATGCCATGACTACGCAAATTCTCATACGCCTGTTTGCGTCCTTCAATAGTTTTGAAGGCCTCGCTACGCGCAGTTTTTAGAATAGTACCACCACGTTGTATGATATTGGCTACAGATTTAGCATCCATAGGGATAATCTCACCATTAACGAGACCATCATACCCTCTGCGTACGCCAAATACTTCAAGATTATTGTAGATTCCCGCTCTAACAACAGCGCGGATACCAGCATTCATTCCTGGAGCATCTCCTCCAGATGTCAAAACAGCAATTTTTTTAATGTTACTCATACGTACTCAAACTTAGCTATTTTTAAGCGTATATACAATTATATTTCCTTTATTAGAAGCCACTAATGACGCTATTAAGAACAAACAATAGCTTTTTTTACTGCAATTCATCTAAGCGTGAGCTAAAGATAATGCAAATTTAATAATTGCTTGTTCTTCGTTGTCATTTTAGGTAGATACCTTCCGCTGTATACAGATTATTTTTGTGCCTTAAAGGCGTCAATTCCGCTCTGTAAAAACGCAGTATATTCCGCGACATTATAGTTTGCGCCCGTTTTTGGAACTAATACTGTTCCTGATGCATCGACGATAACATAGAGTGGTTGCGAATTACTGTCGAAAGCTGATGCTTGGAAATCACTGTTTTTATTACCTATAGTTTTAATTTTTTTGCCACTATATTTTGAAACGAATTGTTCGTTTGCCGGTAATTCTGTTTTATCATCGACAAACAATTCGGCCATAATAAATTCTTCCTTCAGTAGTTTGGCAACCGCGGGATCAGTCCAGACATTTGCCTCCATTTTTCGGCAATTGACACAATTCCAGCCCGTAAAATCAATTAATACCGGTTTATTCTGTTCTTTTGAAGCTGCGAGAGCCTCTTCATAATCATAATAAGGATCAAATCCTTTTGGTGTACCACGTTCGTGAAAAATCTCCGCGTATTTTTTAACCTTGCCATCATTGTGTGTAGGAGCGGCTGCTATTCCTGCCGACAGGTCAAAGTCCTGTGTTGCCGAAGGTGGCAAGAAGGCTGAAATTGATTTTAGCGGAGCTCCCCATAGGCCCGGTACCATATAGATAACGAAGGAAAATACAATGATAGCGAGAATAGTTCTCGGTACAGAGAGGAATTTTAATTCGCTGTCATGTGAAAACTTGATCTTTCCAATAAGATATAAGCCCATCATACTAAAGATAGCAATCCATAGCGATAAGAACACTTCTCGATCTAGCCAATTCCAATGGTAAGCCAAATCTACATTTGATAAGAATTTCAGCGCTAGTGCGAGCTCTAAGAAGCCAAGTACAACCTTCACCGAATTTAGCCAGCCACCTGATTTTGGTAGGGATTTTAACATCGAAGGGAACATCGCAAATAAGCCAAAAGGAATTGCAAGAGCTATAGAAAAACCAAGCATACCGACTGCTGGACCTAAGCGTTCTCCTTTCGAGGCCGCTTCGACCAATAAGGTGCCAATAATGGGGCCAGTACAGGAGAAAGAGACCAGTGAAAGGCTGAATGCCATAAAGAAAAGTCCCACAAGACCACCTTTGTCGGATTTGGCATCCATTTTATTGACGAAAGAACTTGGTAACGTGATTTCAAAAGCACCAAAAAAGGACGCGGCAAAAACAACCAATAAGAGGAAGAATAGGAAATTAAATACCCCGTTTGTCGATAAAGCATTCAAGGCATCCGAACCGAAGGAAATCGTAATAATCATTCCTAAAGCGACGTAGATCACAATAATGAAGAGACCATATAGGAGTGCCTTGCTGATACCGCTTGCGCGGCTTCCGGCCTGTTTTGTAAAATAACTTACGGTAAGAGGGAGCATTGGGAATATACAAGGCATGAGTAGCGCTGCGAAGCCGCCAACTAATCCGGCGATAAAGATACTCCAAAGTGATTTTTTTCCTGATTCTTGATTCCCGGAGGAAGCGTTTGCCTTAGCTGGAGCGATTTTACTGCTATCCTGACTAACCATTGTGTCAGGTGAAGCTGTAAAATTTAGATCCTCAGGTACCGCTTCAACAGTGGTACCTGTATCCGGTGATGATTCAAATTGAAGCCCTTCTGTACTTGTTAAACTATCTTGTGCTGAGGCAAAAGTTGCTGTAGTTAGAGAAAGGCTGAAAAAAGCAATTAAAAGTAGAATGAATGTGTTTTTTAACATGCGTATGAATTTCTGATGTTATGGTCAAAAATAAAAAAAGGCGATGAGAATCGCCTTATTAATTTATCCGTGTAGAATCATTTTTACTATTTGATTGTCACAGCAAAAGCATATTCGTCTGGAGGAAGACATTGTGATGCATCACATGCTTGCCATTCGACAGTACCTTTAACTGTGGCAGTTCCTTTGTTTAAAGTTACTTTTTGTTGGAAAATTACCTCGTTTGTAAAATAACCAACATCCATCTTGAATACATCCTCATGTTTTACTTTTGGTTTTGGCTCTGCAGTTTTACCTACCAGTGCATAATCAGCAGCTTTAGCGAAGGTGAAGGAAGTTGGAATTGGCCCGCCATCTTTCACATTTTGTGAATAAATGTGCCATCCATTTTGGATTGTAGCTTTTACATAAACTACAGCTTCTTTATTATTTAACTTTTTGCTGGCCACAGTCCATTTTACAGGTTTGTGAATCTGAGCGAATGCTCCCGTAACTGCAAAAATTACTGCAGTCATTAACAGTATTAACTTTTTCATCCGAATTTAATTTGTTCTTTTCCTTTTCTGCTACAATGATTGCAGTGTGTTATTGTCTTTGATGCTTCGTGTGAATAAAGGTTTAATCACGCTATTGACAAATTTAGAACAAAGGTTTGACAATTCTAAAATGGGCTATCCTTTTTTTGTAAAGATTAGGTAATAAGATGTGTAATTTCTTTGATATCAAATTCGCGAAGGGTGTCTTCCAGGAGAACGCATAGTTTCCCCTCGCCAGATACCCGTTGAATGATACCGGTTTTCTTGATGCCATCGATAAGAAATGGCTTTTCTTCGCCTTTCCAGAACAATAATTCGTTGTATCGGCTTAGCTGATGTTTTGGGCCTTGATCGTGAAGTATCTGATACTCTTGTTGGATAGCCTGAAACAATTCATGCGCGAGGTCCCTAATGTTGTAGTCTTCTCTGCCGGTTAAGCTCGCAAGCGAGGTTATTGTTGTTGCTGTGTCAAAATTAATTTGATTAATATTGACGCCGATGCCTATAATCGATGCCTCGATTTTACTGCCTTTTAATTTATTTTCTATTAAAATGCCTGTGATTTTCTTTGAGTTGACGTAAATATCATTTGGCCATTTCACTGTTACGGCTTGCTCTGTTTTGCGTTTTAACCAATTGACTGTCGCGATGGCGATTGTGGCTGAAAGTGCGAATTGCTGCGCTAACGGAAGGAAATGAGGCTTTAACAGGATCGATGTTGTTAGGTTTTTTCCTCGTTCACTCACCCAGGAACTTCCTCGCTGCCCCTTGCCTTGGAATTGTTCTTCTGCTAAAATGGCAGTTCCTTCTGCTAGTGGCTTGAAATTTGACAATAATTCCCTGAGATAATCGTTTGTAGAGGCGACTTTGTCAAGATATATTGTATTTTGACCGATGATAAGTCCCGAAATATTGTTATTTTGCAAACTGAAAGTATTAAATAAATATTAAGTCAAAACTATCATATTTTTTAATGAGTAAAAATAAAAGTTCAGAATTGTCCCAACGTCTATCAGAAATTATCGTTTACGGTATGCAAGAAAAGAAAGCAAACGAGATCGTTCGCTTGGATTTAAGAGATCTTCACAGTTCTGTTTCTGATTATTTTGTGATTTGTCATGCCGATTCTAATATTCAGGTCAATGCGATAGCAAAGAGTGTAGAGGAAGAGGTCTATAAGGCATTTGGTCAAGAACCCCAATTTAAAGAAGGACAATCAAATGGAGAATGGTTGATTTTGGATTTTGTGGATGTGGTTGTACATATCTTTAAGACCGAAAAAAGAGCGCATTATGGTATCGAAGATTTATGGGGAGATGCAGAGATCCAGCATTTCCAAAGCGCTTAATTGCCTTCAATAAAATAATTTATAAAGAAAATATAATTACGATATAATGAAAAAAATCCCGAGTAGTAAGGTGACCCCAAAACCACCAAAATTCAATTTTGTGTGGCTTATGATTGCCGTGTTGTTAGGTTTTTTTGCCTTACAATATGTTATAGGAGAGAACCCGGCTAAGGAAGTTAGCTATAGCGATTTTGAGACACGCATGTTAAATAAGGGCTCTGTTGAGCGCCTTGTTGCCTACAAGAAGAATGATCTTGTGGAGGTTGAGGTGTATCTGAAAAAGGGCTGGAAAGATAATCCAAGTTTTAAGGATGCTACAAAAACTGCTGATCCACTTCCAAGTTTATCCGGTCAAGAAGATAAGGGACCACAATATATTTTTAAGGATGCCTCTCCCGATGTTTTGGAGAAAAAGCTAGCTGCTTCGCAAGCGGATTTGGCGCCTGGTACACCGAAGGTCCAATTAACTTATGACGATCGTTCCAACCCTTGGGCAAGCTGGTTTGTTACGTTTATGTTGCCATTGTTGGTGTTGGCTGCGATCTGGATTTTCTTGATGCGCCGTATGGGTGGCGGTGCCGGCGGTGGTGGTGGCGCTATCTTCAATATTGGTAAGTCAAAGGCTCAGCTATTTGATAAAGAGTCTCAGATCAATATTACATTCAATGATGTTGCTGGTCTTGAAGAGGCAAAACAAGAAGTGATGGAAATTGTGGATTTCTTAAAAAATCCACGGAAGTATACGAATCTTGGTGGTAAAATTCCAAAAGGAGCTTTACTTGTAGGGCCTCCGGGGACTGGTAAGACTTTATTAGCCAAAGCTGTAGCCGGAGAGGCTCAAGTGCCATTTTTCTCACTTTCGGGATCCGACTTTGTTGAAATGTTTGTGGGGGTTGGTGCATCACGTGTTCGTGACTTGTTTAAACAGGCGAAAGAGAAAGCTCCTTGTATTATCTTTATCGATGAGATTGACGCTATTGGTCGTGCTCGTGGTAAAAACTCGATGATGGGAGGTAATGACGAACGTGAAAATACATTGAACCAATTATTGGTGGAGATGGATGGTTTTGGTACTGATTCGGGGGTTATTATTTTAGCCGCGACGAACCGTATTGATGTACTGGATACAGCTTTGTTGCGTCCCGGACGTTTTGACCGTCAAATTTCGATCGATAAACCAGATTTGATTGGGCGCGAGCAAATTTTTAAAGTGCATTTAAAGCCGTTGAAGTTATCGGCTGAGGTCGATGCAAAAAAATTATCGGCACAGACACCAGGTTTTGCCGGTGCTGAAATTGCCAATGTATGTAATGAGGCAGCGCTTATCGCTGCCCGTAAAAATAAGCCCGAGATTGACATGCAAGATTTTCAAGATGCAGTTGATCGTGTGATCGGGGGGCTGGAGAAGAAGAATAAAATCATTTCCCCTGAGGAAAAACGCATTGTTGCTTATCACGAGGCTGGGCACGCTATTGCAGGCTGGTTTTTAGAGCACGCCGATCCTTTGGTGAAAGTGTCTATTGTACCTCGTGGTGTTGCTGCTTTGGGTTATGCACAATATCTTCCCCGTGAGCAGTTCTTATATACGACAGAGCAACTGATAGACAGTTTATGTATGACTATGGGGGGGCGTGTCGCTGAGGATATTACTTTTGGAAGAATTTCAACAGGTGCTCAGAATGACTTAGAACGCATCACGCAGCTTTCTTATGCAATGATCGCGATCTACGGTATGAATGATAAAGTTGGAAATGTTTCTTTCAGAGATAGCTCAGAAGCATCTTTCCAAAAACCATATTCTGACAAAACGGCAGAATTGATTGATGCGGAGGTGCGCAACTTGATTAATGACGTCTATGCACGTACCAAGCAATTATTGTTGGACAAACGTGAAGGTCTGATCAAAATCGCGGAGAAGCTATTGGAAAAAGAAATTCTTTTTCAGTCCGATCTAGAAGAGATTTTAGGCAAACGTCCATTTGAAACCAAAACTACGTACGAGGAGTTTGTGAATGGTGCTGATGGAGGCGGAGTACCTCAGACTGATTTACCGTTGGATGTTCATCCAGATGAAGCCAGATCCAACGAAGCGAGTAGTTCGGAAACTCCGTCAAATAACTTGAATTAATTTGAATATTGCAGCGCTGGAGCCATCTAGCGCTGCATTTATATCTTACTGCGCCATGAACGTGAAGAACGCAACTGCGAAGGAAGTAATGTTAAAACGGATACGTCAGGCATTACTACAAAAAAACGATAATCCACATCCAAATTTTAAGGAAACAGCACTTTATAAAGAAGAGGATGAGCTGGTTGATATTGTTTTTGTGCGTGAATTGACCGCTGCGGGGGGTAAGTTTCTGTATTGTGATGGTGAGATCGGCCTCATTGAAAACCTGATTTCTTTGACCGAAGTGAATGAGATTAAAAATATATATGCCTGGGAACAAGGGATTCAAAATCTACTCAGCCCTTATGGTTTTCCTTTTTTGAAAACGGAGAAAGATTTTGAATTGGCAAATGCCAGTATCACATCTTGTGAGGCCCTAATTGCGCGTAATGGTAGCGTTATGGTCAGTAATGCAAATGCTTCTGGGCGCAGGTTGAGTATATATCCCCCAATTCATATTGTTATAGCCAAAGCTTCACAATTGGTTTGGGATTTGAAAGATGCTTTGGCTTATATGCAGAAGCGTTACGGTCAGGAAATACCCACGATGATATCTACCGTGACCGGGCCCTCCAGGACGGCTGATATAGAAAAAAGATTGGTATTGGGAGCACACGGGCCAAAAGAACTTTACGTTTTACTTTTAGAGGATCGATTCTAGGAATTACTATGCTATTATTTTATTTAACAGAGATGCCTGTTGCGAGTATTATTTTCTTTTTTACAATCGCTACCAGTATCTATACATTTTCACATGAGCAGCTTTACGGCAAGCTGATGCTACATCCATATAGTATCGCACGTAATCAAAATGTGTATACTATTCTGACAAGTGGTTTTATCCATAAAGACTGGGGGCATTTGTTGTTTAATATGCTCACCTTTTATTATTTTGGTTTTGGTTTAGAACGTATACTTGCAGACGCTAGTCCTTATGGACATCTTTTATTTGCTGTAATCTATATCGGTAGTTTAATCCTGAGTGATATCCCAACGATCATTCAGCAAAAAAATAATCGGGGTTACCATAGTTTGGGAGCTTCAGGTGCTATCTGTGCGGTCCTGTTCAGCTACATTCTTTTTGATCCGAAAGTGACCATTGGTGTGATGATGATTATACCTATGCCGGCTTACTTATTTGCGTTTTTGTTTTTGGCTTACTGCGTGTGGGCATCAAAAAAAGGGCAGGATGGTATCAATCATGATGCCCATTTCTTTGGTGCATTGTCCGGGCTGATTCTGACAATTCTCTGTTTTCCCTGGGTTATTAAACATTGTCTGGCCCAGTTCTAAAATTTTCCGCCCCAGGTTTCCCGGTCTAAATTTCTGTATTGGATCGCTTCAGCCAGATGATGGTTCTCGATCGTTTCGCTGCGTTCCATATCAGCAATTGTGCGTGCAACTTTCAGTATTCTATCGTATGCTCTCGCCGATAGGCTAAGACGTTCAATCGCAGTTTTCAGCAATTTTCTCCCGGACTCATCAATTTGACATATTTCTCGCGTTAATTGGGTGCTCATTTGTGCATTACAATGGATGTCGGAAAAGTCACTAAAACGTTGTTTCTGGATTTCACGTGTTTGAATGACCCGATTTCGTACAGTACGGCTGTCTTCGGTGGCACGGGTCGTGCTCAGTTCGTCAAATAATACCGGTGTAACCTCGATATGCAGGTCGATCCGGTCTAAAAGTGGTCCGGATATTTTACTTAGGTAGCGTTGAACAGTGTTTGTGCCACATATGCACTCCTTTTCGGGATGATTGAAATAACCACAGGGACAGGGATTCATAGCGGCAATCAGCATAAAACTCGCCGGATAATCCACGGTCAGCTTAGCTCTTGATATGGTGATCTGACGTGATTCAAGAGGCTGTCGCATGACCTCGAGTACACTGCGTTTAAATTCAGGTAATTCATCCAGAAACAGTACGCCATGATGCGATAAAGAAATCTCCCCTGGTAATGGATTGGAGCCTCCTCCTACCATAGCCACATCGGATATTGTATGATGCGGAGAACGAAAAGGTCGTGCCGTCAAAAGAGCGTCCTTGGCTTTTAGGTGTCCGGATACAGAGTGTATTTTGGTGGTTTCCAACGATTCATTTATAGTAAGCGGGGGAAGAACCGTCGGTAGTCTTTTTGCCAACATTGTTTTTCCGGCACCGGGCGGACCTATTAAAATAAGATTATGGCCACCTGCCGCTGCAATTTCCAGTGCTCTTTTGATATTTTCCTGCCCTTGAACATCTGAAAAATCGACATCATAATTCGTTGTATTGGCCTGAAAGAAAGTTTGAATATCAACTTTTGTTGGTGCAATTTTCAGTTTATTATTTAGGAATTCAACCACCTGGGTGAGGTTTTCGACTCCGATTACGTCAATCCCCGTAACAATAGCGGCTTCTTTAGCGTTCGCTTGTGGCAATATGAGGCCCTTAAAGCCTTCTTTTCGGGCTTGTAATGCGATGGGTAAAACACCGCGGATGGGCTTAATGCTACCGTCTAAGGATAATTCCCCTAAAATAAGATAATCTTCCAGAAGATTATTTATAATTTGTCCGGAGGAAGCTAATATGCCGACTGCTATGGATAAGTCATAACTAGAGCCTTCTTTGCGGATGTCTGCAGGTGCCAAGTTGACAACAATCTTTTGGCGCGGCATGTGAAGTTGACAGGAAGTAATGGCACTTTCGATACGTCTTAAGCTTTCTTTGACGGCATTGTCAGGAAGCCCTACAATATAATAATGCAGGCCCGTAGATACGATTACCTCAACGGTAATTGTGCAGGCATTGATGCCATATACAGCACTGCAATAGGTTTTATTTAGCATAATTTTTATAATGGGTTGATTTAAAGATACTAAAAAAGTAAACGCGTTAATAATTGTTTGGGGAATTATTGAGAGTCAATCGAAATTTATCAAAAATTGATTATATTGGAAAAGGTAGATTCTTGTAAATAATGGATTAAATGCAGGGTTTGGCAAACGATTTGCTTTGTTAATTGTATTATTATCGAGGACTAGATTCATCGTAATAGAATTAGAACTTTAAACGAAAAAGAAATGAATGACACAAGTAAAGTAGCTTTGGCGTTGTTAGCAGGTCTTGCTGCGGGTGCAGCTTTGGGAGTTTTGTTTGCTCCGGACAAGGGATCGGATACGAGAGATAAAATCAATGATTCGTTGAGCGATTTAAGTGATGCTATTCGTGAGAGAGCGGAAGAACAATTTGATCAATTGAATGATTTTAAAGAAAAGATTGTTTCTACATTGAAAGGGAAATTAAATCAGACCGAAGAAGTGCTGGATGATGATATCATCGAACATGCATAGTTCGCAGATTATTCGTATGGATAATTGCTTTAGAATACATATCATCAGGCTATTTCTAGGATAGATTTTACGACAACACCTTTCTTTTAGGATAGAGGATTGAAGTTGCCGGCGTTGAGCCGAACAGGATTCGTTTTGTAAACTAGACACTGAAATAGCCTGAATAATTTTAAGATGCATGGAAGAAGAAAAATTTTCACTTAGCGGTACTTTTCAAAAAACCAAAGAGTACATTGACTCCCAGTTTAAGCTTGTCAAATTAAAGACAATTGAGCGTTCTTCTCGATTGATAGCTAGCCTTGTGGTTGATGCGACAAAGCTGATATTCACGTTATTTGTCCTGTTTTTTTTATGCTTGGCACTAGGTTTTTGGCTGGGAGAACTACTGGGAAGTTATTCCTTGGGTTTTTTGGCTACGGCGGGTATTTTCTTAGTGATTATTGTCGTAATACGGGTTTTTGAGCCGATGTTAGAGTCCAAATTTATGGATCTTTCTATCCGCCGTTTTTTGGCTAAATGGAACGATGAGATTGAGGAGGAGGAAGAAGATTTACATAAGGAAAAACTTGATAGAGAAAGGGCTACAAATGAGCAATAAACATACTAAAATACGTAATCTACACGAGCTTAAAGCTGAGATTTCCCGTTTGAAAGCCTTAAAGAATGAGCAAGAAGTCTATCTTAAGACTCAATTTACCTTGCTCAACAATAAAATAGAGGCTCCAATACGTTTTTTCAATACACTAAAAGATAATATACCGGGGGTAAATATTGTCCAGCAGCTGTTCTCTAAAAGTAGCAATCCAGATTCCGATTGGTTAACAAAGACCTTACGTATCGGCGTGCCTTTTGTTATGAATAGGTTGTTCCTAAAAAATACCGGTGTTTTCAAGAAAGCATTGATGTTGCTGTTGTCAGAGCGTGCTGTAGGCCAGATCAATCAAGATAAAATCAGTGGTCTCCTCAGCAAGTTAACAAAATTTATCCGTCCCAAAAAGAAGAAAAATAAAGCTGCTCAAGCAGAAAATACGATCATCAAGGATGAGGTCAACGAGTACGGAATTCCTTCGTATAGCGAAACCTACTAATGCGATCGCTTATTCGGAAGCATTTGCTTCTTTTTTCAAAAAATCCGCATAAGCTAGTTGGATGCCTTTCCGAAGGTTAATTTGGTGTTTCCAACCCAGAGCATGTAGTTTTGAGACATCCATGAGCTTTCGTGGTGTTCCGTCAGGTTTTGAACTGTCGAAGGAAATAGTTCCCTTGTATCCAATAACGTCTTTAATCAATTCGGCGAGGTCCTTAATGCTTAGATCTTCGCCAATGCCAATGTTGACAAATTGTTTTTCGTCGTAATTATTCATTAAGAAAACGCAGGCATCTGCCAGGTCATCGGAAAAGAGAAATTCCCGTAAGGGGGTTCCTGTTCCCCAGATAATAACTTCAGGGAGCTTATTGATCTTAGCTTCATGAAATCTTCTGATCAAGGCCGGTAACACATGTGAATTCTGTGGATGATAGTTGTCGTTAATTCCGTAAAGGTTTGTTGGCATAACGGAGATATAATTACAACCATATTGATCCCGAAAAGCTTCTACCATTTTTATTCCCGCGATTTTAGCGATTGCGTAGGGCTCATTTGTAGGTTCCAGTGTGCCCGTAAGTAGCATATCTTCGTTCAAAGGTTGTGGTGCCATTTTTGGATAGATACAGCTTGAGCCTAAGAACATTAATTTTTTAACCTTATTATCGTAGGAAGATTTGATGACGTTATTCTGTATAGCCATATTCTCGTAGATAAAATCTGCGCGATAGGTGTTGTTCGCCATGATCCCGCCAACTTTGGCTGCAGCTAAGAAAACATAGTCCGGTTTTTCCTGATCGAAAAAATCAGCGACCGCTTGCTGGTTGCGCAAATCTAATTCGGAAGATGTTCGTGTGACAATATTGTTGTACCCAAGCTCCGATAATTTGCGATGAATTGCCGATCCGACCATGCCGCGATGGCCTGCTATATAAATTTTAGCGTCTTTTTCCACGATAAGTTATTGATTCCTGCAAACTTAGATAAATTGCTTTTTATATGCAATATAATTCGCCCTTATGAAGTCGATTTGTCCGTGCATATTTCTTTAGTCTATTGGTTTCTTGAACATTCACGAGTATTGGTATCTGCTCAAGGATAAGTTTTATTTTTTTAAGCGGGAATATAAGGTTATTTTTGCGGGATATTTATTAAAAAATGGGAAAGGACAAACTACGTAAATTTGCTGAAGTTGCTACTTTTGAAAATGTAATCCAACTCGACGCAGGCAAGGAATATAAAGGAAAATGGGCTGAGAAGCAATTTGGTAACAATAATCCAGTTGTTTTGGAGCTTGCTTGTGGTAAAGGAGAGTATACTGTTAATCTAGCGAGATTGTTTCCGGAGAAAAATTTCATCGGTATCGATTTTAAAGGTAATCGTATTTGGCGTGGGGCCAAGACAGCTTTGGAAGATGGAATTCGGAATGTTGCTTTTCTTCGGATACAAATTGAGACTATCCTTGAACATTTTGCTGAAAATGAAATTGATGAAATCTGGATTACCTTTCCAGATCCGCAACCGCAAGATAGTCGTGAAAAGAAACGGTTGACAGGGCCAAAGTTTTTGGATCGTTATAAATTCATTATGAAACCTGAGGGGATGATGAATTTGAAAACAGATAACGATGGTTTCTATGCTTACACATTGGAGCAGATCGATTTACAGCATTTGAAAAAATATAAAGAGACGGTAGATCTTTATCATTCAGATTTGGTTGATAACGTTTTATCCATTAAAACATACTACGAACGGAAGTATTTGGCGCATGACAAGAACATTAACTATGTGAAGTGGAGTTTTGAAAAACGATAACGAATAAATTTACTTTAAAATAGAAAGTCTAAACGAAAGTTTAGGCTTTTTTTGTTTTTATGAGGTTTTACTGTTTTTTAATTGTATTCTATTAGTTTTCAGTTGATTCAAGGTTATTTTTTTCGGCTATATTTTTGTTTACTCCGATGTTTAAATAATTTCGATTTATTTCGTTTTTTAAGTATTATTAATTATTTTCGATTTGAAAATAAAAGATAACCAAGGAAACAATGCTTCAAAAGCGTGCCTAATGCGTGAAAATCCTTTTTTAATGGACTTCAAGGCATTTTAGTAAAATTTTAAATCGTAATAGTGCTGTTAAAAGAAATGCTATTCGAAATAATTGTTAACAAAAAGAAAACATTAAGTTAAAGCAAACTTTTTGTTAGGGATATATTTTTGTGCCAAATTGAAAATTAACAATTTACACCAATAACTATGTTTAGTATTAACCCTATCCAAATTAATCTGAGGCACTCCTCCTCGAAAGTGCTATTTGCAGCATTAGCAATTGCCTGCAATATGGATGTAGCTGGGGCAGCGGTTCCGTTAGAACAGGGCCACGGCGTTTTTCATTATTTTAATCAAGGAAAGATTAAAATCAAAGGAAAAGTTGTCGATAATAAAACCAAGGAGCCACTGGCTTCAGTATCGATACTTTCAGGTGGAGTGACGAAGGGTTCTACGGATCGAAATGGTAATTTTGAGGTAGATATAGAAGTAGGGGGGAAAATCCGTTTTCAGATGATCGGTTATGAGGCCCAAACGCGTACTTACGAGGCTGCTCAAGGCAATGTCCATATCGGATTAAATCCAACATCTGAAGCACTTGATGAGGTTGTGGTCACTGCATTGGGGATTAAAAGACAAGAGAGAGAGTTAGGGTATGCGACAACAGTCGTGAAAGGCGAACAATTAACTGATGCGCTTTCCAATAACTGGAGTGACGCGTTGTCGGGAAAAGTGGCTGGATTGAATTTAATGCGTTCAAATGCTGGTCCTACTGGGTCTACCAAAATTATTTTGAGGGGTGAAACGAATTTGAATGGTGACCCTGGGGCATTGATCGTTGTTGATGGTGTCGTTGTAAATGAAGGAAGCGGACGTAAGACGGCAAATTTGGGCGAAAGTGCTTATGGTACAGGATCCGATAATATGCCTGCTGACTACGGGTCAGGTATAGATGATCTCAATCCGGAGGACATAGAAAATATAACGGTGCTAAAAGGTGCCAGTGCTGCGGCCTTGTATGGACAACGTGGTGCAAATGGGGCTATTATGATCACAACTAAGTCTGGTGCAAAAGGTAAAAAAGGTAT
Organism: Sphingobacterium sp. UGAL515B_05; assembly: GCF_033097525.1. Lineage (NCBI taxonomy): Bacteria > Pseudomonadati > Bacteroidota > Sphingobacteriia > Sphingobacteriales > Sphingobacteriaceae > Sphingobacterium > Sphingobacterium sp. UGAL515B_05. The sequence goes on from NZ_CP109907.1 coordinate 2,189,872, forward strand.
CGGGGTTACAGTAAATTCCAATACTTCGCTTGAAGCCATTAACCGTATGCCTGATTTACAGTATGAATATGGACAGGGATTGGATGGTGCTGATTATTATTCTTATGGTACAACAGAAGATGGTACAAGCACTTCGGGGACAAGTTCCTCCTACGGGCCGAAATTTGATGGTCAATATTTTTATCAATATGATCCGGTTACACAAAAAGTCGGAACGGAACGAACGCTTTGGCGTCCATATAATAACTTGAAGTCTTTTTTTGATGTCGGAAAAACATTCACCAATTCGGTGAGTATAGACGGTGGAACAGATAAAACATCAGCCCGGTTTTCAGCGACCAATGTAAATAATACCTGGATCGTTCCGAATACGGGTTATAAAAGGAACACCGTAGCGTTGTCGGTGAATTCAAAAGTAAGTGATAAGCTTCAGATCAATGCTAAGGTAAATTATACGAATAAATGGTCTGACAATCTGCCGGGAGCTGGATATGGAAACCAATCTTTGATGTATTGGTTTATTTTCTGGCAGCCAAATGCGGATATGAATTGGTTGAAGGATTATTGGGTACAAGGGGCAGAGGGACAGAAAATCAAGTATCCATTTTCTTCCTATCCCGAAAATCCGTATGCTATATCTCGAGAGTTTATCAATGGTACTGATCGCCACGGTGTAACGGGGAATGTTCAAGCCAATTATCAGTTTAATAAGCATTGGAATTTGATGTTGCGGAGTTCTTTGGATATGGCTTATGAGAATAGAGAACAAAAAAGGCCTTACGATGCGGGGGCGAAAATGCCCTATGGTAGTTACCGAACCCAGTCCATTTCATCGCGGGAAACCAATTTGGATTTCTTATTAAAATATGAAAATGAGATAAACAAAGATTGGAAAGTGTCTGGGACAGTTGGTGGTAGTACGAATGATAATCGTTATCATAAAGATGAAATGCGTGCAGACTCTCTCACTTATCCAGGAGTTTATGTGATGGCCAATGCAAAAGGACCTATTCTTAACTTACCTTATAAAAGTCATGTGCAAAGAAATGGTGTCTATGGACTTTTTACCGCAGCTTATAAGAACTTTTTATATTTAGACGGGACTTATCGTATTGACTGGGCAAGTACATTGGCGTCTGCAATGGCACCAGATAAGAAAAAATATTTTACTTACCCATCCTTAAATGCAAGTTTAATCGCTTCAGAATTATGGAAATTACCAAAGGCTATTAATTATGCGAAACTGCGGGGTTCAATTTCAGGTGTGGGAAGTGGTGGCAATGATCCTTATATAATTGATTTTTCTTATGAAAATGCTGGTGGCCAATATCCTGGCGGGCTACAGGTTCCAACATTGATTGTAAATCCTTACTTACAACCGTTGCGTACACAATCCATCGAATTTGGTACAGAGGTGCGTATGTTTAAGGATAGATTTGGTTTTGATGTTGCTGTTTATCAGAGTAATACACGGGATCAACAATTGAAAAGAACTATTGATGCTTCTACCGGTGGTAGGCAGAAAGTTGTCAATGCAGGGGAGGTTAGAAATAAAGGGATAGAATTGGCCATGGATGGTACTCCAATTAAAATTAAAGATGGGTTTAATTGGAAAGTGTTCGCGACATTCTCTATGAATCAGAATAAAATTATGTCATTGGCCGACTCGGCTATGATTCTTCAGACAGGACCTGTAGCTGGTGGCCAGTTAGTGGCGAAAGTAGGTGGGTCAATGGGCGATTTATATGGTATTGGTTATAAAAGATCCCCAGATGGACAAATTATTTATGATAGTAAAAGCGGTGTAGCTTTGTTGACCGATGATGTGGTTTACTTAGGGAATACGATTCCTAAAGGAAAAGTAAGTTTAGGTAATGAATTTAGATATAAAGGTTTCCGACTAAATTTATTGTTTGATGCACAATTTGGTGGGGTTGCCCATTCCTTGACGCATTATAAATTGGCCGAACAAGGAAAAACAAAAAATACCCTACCTGGACGTTATAGTGGAATTATCGGAAATGGTGTCGTGCAAAATCCGGACGGTACTTATCGCAAGAATGATATCATTGCAACCAATGTGGATGAATATTACCGCTCTCATTACGGGCAGGATAATGCGGAAGGAAGTACTTTTTCTACAAACTTTATCAAGTTTAGGGAAGCTCGATTTGATTACTCCTTTTCAAAAGCTTTTGTTAATCGCTTGAAATTACAAAAAGCCTCAGTTGGTGTTTATGGAAGAAATCTTGTGATTTGGTCAAACTGGCCGAACTTTGATCCGGAATTTGGTACGTTGTCGGGGACAGATATTGTCAAAGGATTTGAAATTGCTCAATTCCCTTCTACGAGAACTTACGGTTTTAACTTAGTTGTAGGCTTTTAATATTATAGACAATGAAACAATCTTTCAATTTCATAGGCATGATCATAATCGCCCTTGCAACGTTTTTGCAATCGTGCGATAAAAATTTCGAAGACATTAATACAAACCCAAATAACAGTGTGAACGCTTATCCATATCAATTAATGCAGCCTGCATTTAGGGATCTCGTTGCATCTAATATGTCTCGTAATCGCTCATTAAATAATGAGTTGATGCAGATAACGGTCAGTATAAGCGATGGTGAGTACCGCATATTCCGTTATGATATACGTAATACAGTTTCTGATGGTCCCTGGAATTCCATCTATCCAGAACTAAAAAATGTAAAAGAAATTTACAGATTAGCGGATGGTGGAATCAATGATAATGCGTCCTACCGTGGGATATCTTTAATTATGCAGACTTGGGGATTTTCTATTTTGACCGATACTTATGGCGATATCCCTTACTCGGAATCCTTAAGGGGATTGGGCGAAGACATCTTAGAGCCTAAGTTCGATACGCAAAAGGAAATTTATTTAGATTTCTTTAATAAATTAGATTCTGCCAATGTATTGTTGTCAAAAAATATGGCAATCAAAGGAGAATATGATCCCATTTATAATGGAAATGTTAGCAAATGGCGCAAGTTTGGAAATTCGTTATTTTTACGATTATTACTCAGGGTCTCCGGACAATCAGATCCGGCAGTTGCTACATTTGTCCGTTCAAAAATTAAAGATATTCTAGTTGATAATGCATCTTCTTATCCTGTTATGTCAAGTAACGATGATTCGGCTATTCTGCGCTGGACGGGTATGTCTCCCTTGATTTCTCCATTCATGGATGTCAGAGCACAGGACTTTCGCCAAGCATCTTTAGCAAATTATTTTATTGATCATCTGGTTGCTTGGAATGATCCACGGATTAACATTCCTACATACGGTTCAAACGGAGTGAATCGATTGGGAATAGCACCGGTGAGTGGAAATTTTGTCGGTATTCCAAGTGGTTATGCTGCGGGTGAGGGGTGGGAACGTCAGTCCTATTTCTATTCGTATGATCAAACGGTGAATAACCTTCCAGTAAAGACCATGATGAATGATCCGTTGACAGGAATGATTATGAATTGTGCAGAATTGCAGTTTATCAAAGCGGAACTCGCATTGAAAGGATTCTATACGGATAAGGCGGGCGATCTTTACAAAGACGGTGTTATGAAAGGTATTACGACTTGGCTTCCCACTTATACCGAATCTATCGAGGATTACTTAAATAATGGCGATATAAATTGGGACGAAAGCTACAGTTTTGAGAAAAAAATGGAAATGATTCATCTACAAAAGTATTATGCCCTATTATTTGTAGACTGTCAGCAATGGTTTGAATTTCGGAGGACAGGCTATCCTTTGTTACCAAAGGGAACTGGCTTAAAAAATGGCGGGGAGATGCCTGCCCGTTTGAAGTATCCAATTTATGTCCAATCGGCAAATCCAACAAACTATAAGCTAGCTATCGCACAGCAAGGTGCTGATGAGATTAATACGAAAGTATGGTGGCAGAGACGATAATAGCTTTTATAATTTTAATGCGTAGATAATGAAAAAATATATTTTTTACATAATAACGGGATTCATGAGCGCGCTAGCTCTCGGCTCTTGTAGCAAAGACGGAAATTATCCAGGTGGGGTAGTTAGTTCGTATATCGGTATTTTTGACGTCAGGAACATTTATAAAGGACAACCTGTACGGATCAATCAAGATAATTTGGATGGATCTACAACAATTGCAGGTGTTGTTGTTTCCGATCATCGAGAGGGAAACTTTCCTGATGGCTACCTGGTTATACAGGACCGTAGACGCTTGCGCCAATTGCGGGGTATAACGATCCCCTTAGGGAAGGCTGCGGAAAATTATGTGATAGGAGATTCCTTGGAAATTAATATCGTTGGTAGTGAACTGACAAGGGAAAATGGCATTCTTCAGTTAAAAAACGTTGCGGAATCAAATATTGTAAAGATCGCTTCGGATCTGCCAATTCCCAACAATCGCGTAACAGCAAAAGATATTTTGGCAAATCCAGATAAATATGAAAGTACGTGTGTTGCGATCGTAAAGGGCGGTTTTAACCCATTGCCTGCCGCCGGAGATATTCTAGAAGGGCAGAAAACCCTGAATGATGGGTTTGGTAATTTAAATTTGGAGACCAAATCATCGGCAAAATTTGCTAAAAGGAATTTAAGTGTTTTGGCGAATTATTTTGGCGTGATCTTTAATAAACAGGATGCTGAAGGTAAACTCATTCCTTATGAGGTTTTGCGTAAAGAATCGGATATTCAGGAGCTGAGTTCGGTGATTGAACATACCCCTGTGGCTATCTCTGGTTTTGCCAGCGATGTAAAAGGTGGCGATGGAAATTATGAGTATGTTCAGCTTTTAGCAATAGAAGATATTGACTTCTCGAAGACGCCCTATGCTGTCATTGTTAGTAATAATGCGAATGCATCCACGCCGACAGGTGTTCCTGCCAAAGGCTGGGCAACTGGAGGAATGCGGACGTACAAACTGAATATTACTTCTGGAACTGTGACAAAGGGTCAATATTTCTATGTAGGCGGGAAATATAAATTGATCAATGGCTCAAGCTCAACGGATATTTCTAATGCAAAATGGGTCGTCAATTATGATTATGTTGCAAAAGATGGTTTTGATGGTATAGGAACCAAAACCGGTGGACTTATGGCGAATAGTGGTAACGCATTTGGTATCGCCGTATTTAATACCACAACGGTGACGGAAGCAACAAAACCGGTAGATGTGATGTATATCTCAGGGGGCGGTGCATTGACGGATGGAACGAAAGGTTATCGTATTACAAATAATGATTTTTACGATGTTATCGATCCACTATCTTTAAAGTCCCAACCTTTTTTTATGGCGGGAACCAATAATATCTTTCTAAAATATAATACAGCTGATGTGGGTTATTTTGTGAGTTTGGGAGGGGTATATAATACGTCATTAGCGAGATGGACATCTGCACGGTCTCAGAATAATATAGAGATGACCAAGGCTTCCACATTGAGTGAAATCGAAAATGAATTGTCAACTAAAATTGAACAATAAACGATATAAAAAAAGGGGCTGCGGCCCCTTTTTTTATGGTATAGATGGCATGCCGTTAGCTAAATATTGGAAGAGCTAAAACATATTTTTATTATCTTCATTATATAACTATAAACGAAGACTTATGAACTTAACAGATTTAGTTACAGGTGGAGTAGGCTCTAAAGCGATAGAGACTATTTCAAAAATTACTGGTGTCAGTGAATCTAAAGCAAAATGGATCGTAGCGGCGGCAGTTCCTTTGATGATTGCAGCATTGAATTACAATGCGAAAAACAAAGGCCAGGCGGAAAATATTGACAATGCCATTGATCAGCATAGCAATAGCGGGATACTCGATAAAATTGGCGATCTATTCGGACAGGGAGGAGCGGAGGAGAATGGATCTGAAGATGGCAATAAAATTGTCAACCATATGTTTGGCCAAAATACTGAAGTCGTGACACAGAATATTGCGGATAAAGCAGGCTTGAGCTCTTCTCAGGTGACAGGGGTACTGGCCACACTTGCTCCAATCGTAATGGGGTATCTAGGACAACAAAAGCAGGCTTCGAGTGGCGGAGGGATTGGTGATCTAATCGGTTCTGTATTAGGTGGCGGAAGTCAGCAAAGTGCTGGTGGTGGTATGTTGGGCGGTATTTTGGGGTCTTTTTTAGGCGGTGGGCAAGAAGAACAGACTCAAACAACAGCGCAGCCAGCAGCAGGGAGTAATATTACGGACATGTTGGGCGGATTGGCAGGCAGTTTTTTTGATAAAAATAACGATGGACAGGCGAAGGGAAATATTCTTGATTCGATCGCCGGTATGTTTGGAAAATAAGCTGTGTTAGGATATTATTTGTCTTGATAAAAAGCTCGTATGGGATTAAGCTAAGATGACGCAGATCCTAAAAGTGATGAGGTCGGAAGTATGTAACTTCCGACCTCATTCTTTTTGTCCAATTCGTATTAATCTTCGACCGATACTTTCGGTGGGAAATTTTTATGTTTTCTTTTGCTGATTTTGTCAATATTGACGGGTTGAGGTACTTTTACATAATATCCTGTTCCGTCATATTCACGTTTGTTGGGGTTTTCTTTACATGCTGTCGAGCAGCATCCGTCCATCTCCCAGCCGCACTCATCACATTGTGTGAAATGTTCATTACAAGTCGGGTTGGCACAGTTGATCATTTTAGTGGTTTGCTTACCGCAATTAAAACAGGTCGATACCACGGAAGGGTTGACAGAGTTTACATCAACTGTAACACGATTGTCAAAGACGTAGCATTGGCCTTCGAAATCTTCGCCACCAGCTTCCTTCCCGTATTTGATAATTCCGCCATGTAATTGATAAACATCCTCGAAGCCTTCTTTTAACAAAAGAGCAGATGCCTTCTCACATTTGATACCCCCTGTGCAGTATGTCAATATTTTTTTTCCTTTATATTGTTCAAGCTCTTTGATTTTCTCAGGGAACTCGCGGAAATTGTCAATATCTAAGGTAACAGCATTTTTAAAATGACCAACGTTGTGCTCGTAATTTGAACGTACATCCAATACAACCACATCCTCTTGGTCCTTCATGGCTAAGAAATCTTTCGGTTCAAGGTGAATACCGGTTTGACGGTTTGGATCAATTTCTTTCGGATCACGCAAACCGGAGTGAACGATTTCGGCTTTATAGCGGCAGTGCATTTTAATGAACGACGGTTCATCAACATGGTCAATTTTGAATTCTGTTTTATTGAAACGACCGTCGGCATAGATGGCATCCATATAGCTTTTACATGCTTCTACAGTTCCGGAAACAGTCCCATTAAGACCTTCATCAGCTACGATGATACGACCGACCAGGCCCAGTGATTTACAAAATTCTAAGTGATCTGATGCAAATTTTTCGGCATCCTCGATAGGGCTGTAACAATAGTACAGCAAAGTTTGATATTGTGTCATGATATTCATTGATACCGCTGCAAACGGCGTTTAATGCTAAAAATAAATTTAGTGCAAAGCTACAAAAAATAATAAGTGGAATAAAATGACCGTCGTCACCTTTTCTTTAAAGGTTCGAGCAGGTATTCCAAGCCATTAAGCTTTATTTCATAGAGTGTCGCTAACTGCTGGCCTAGCTTTCCCTTTGGAAAGCCTTTTTGGTTATACCAGACTAGATAGGGCTCAGGAAGGTTACATAAAGTGTAGCCCTGATATTTACCAAAGGGCATCTTTACTGTAACAAGCTCGGTTAAAATTTCAGGATTTAACATTAGTCTTGAGGTTTTCCATAATTAAGACGGTACCAAATAGCTTTTAGTGCAATGATGCCATGATTAAATAAATTGGGAATGGTCCCATAGTAGTGTTTGAAGATAGCAAAGCGCTCTTTCAAGGATTCCTTATGTCTTTGCTTTGACATTCCGCCCACGAGATATCGGGCTACATATTGCTGTGCATTGATTGATTTTTTCGCCTTTTTGGCACAACGAATAACCCAGTCAATATCAGCACATAATTTATAATTGAGATCGTATGGCTCGGCGATGTTCCGCTTGATATAGATGGCCTGATGGCATATATTCATACCATATCGAAAGCTTTTCCAGTCGAAATGAGCCGGAACTTTATGCCTCCGTTCACCGATAATATTTCGATTGTCATCTACGAGGATAGTTTCACCGTAAAGAATATCCGCATCATCGCTCAGTTTGGCAAGATTCTCAATGCTGTTGAGATCATAGATCTCATCGCCGGAATTTAGAAAAAGAACATAATCGCCTGTTGCTAATGCTAATCCCTTATTCATTGCATCATAGATCCCCTTATCTTTTTCGGAAAGGAGAACGCTGATTTTATCCCTGTATTTTTGGATGATCTCTAAGGTTCCATCGGTTGATTGTCCATCAATGACAATATACTCTATATGATCATAGCTCTGATTGACAACAGATTTCAGGGTGTGTTCTATGTCACGCACATTGTTGTAAACGACAGTTATAATCGAAAATTTAGGATGAGCAGACATGTTTTTTATGTATTGAATTTATTCATTTTCTTCTTCAGGAATCGGATGCCACGGTTGAATAAAGATCCTTTCCGATGTGCATAGAAATACTTGATGGCCTCATAAGCTTGCTTGTTTTCTGAAATTTCCGTCGGAAAATACCGTACAGGGCTTTCTGCTAGTGTAACCTGATAAGTTGCTTCCGCAGCTGTATGTGTACCCGAACCATCGTTGCCAATATTCTGTGTCATCGAATTCCTTGGATACAAAACTAACCCATTTTTTTTGAATACAGAAGCATACCAGCGTATCGCCCAAGAGTTGATCTTTCCGGCCTTAAATTCCTGCACTTGTTTCCAGAAGTTTTCTTTACCCTCGATACTGAATTGATGTATCTGCTCGGCCGTAAAATCCGATACAAGTTCATCAATATTCGGATTGAAATGTTGCCAGGCGCGGTCCCAGGTTGCCCAGCCCCAACTATTGGCGACCCGAAAAAAGAAGGTCTCAGGCAGTTTATTTAAATCTTTTAGCGGATAACCATAACCGCTGATCTCCATGACCTGATCTTGATCTTTATAGCGCTCCAGTGCCTGATTGAAATAATCTAGGGCAAACACAGCAGTTTCCAGATCATCTTCCAAAACAATAATCTTTCCATGTGCATTAACCACTTTTGTAACTCCGTCGATTACATTGGCTGCCAAACCCCAATTTTCTGTTCGTTCGACAATAATAACTTCTTTGAAGTTCCAGGACTCATTGATAATCTTTCGGACTTCAGTAACAGCTTGAACAGATTTTTCGTTTTTTGCAGCATCCGAATAGATGTAAAGTGTAGTCTGGTCCGCAAGTTTATTCTTTTCTAAAGCTGAGAGCGTTCTTATCGTATGATCAGGACGATTGTACACAAAAAGTATGACTGGAGCAATACTGTTCATTTATCAATAGATTTTGTTGTATGCTTTTTTGTTGCTAAGACGAGTACGATAAACTGCTCCCGATTTGCCCAGCAATCTAAAAGCAATGTTTAAGTAGCTTTTTGCTTCAAAAATATGCCCTTTAAAAATTGAAGCTCCCATTTTCTTCAGACTCGCCAATACGGCCATCGAAAAAGATCTTACAAAGGTATAATTGATATTGCAATACTCTGTCAAATGATAGACAAATTCGCTTTTCAGAAAGGTTTTTCGGTCTGTTTTACGCTGTTGTCTATCGTGATAGGCTCTGGCTCCTTCGGCAAGAACAATGCTTAATCCGTAGTACTTGATGCGGTTGGCATAATCCTTATCTTCTCCATAATGGAAAAAGATCGGCGCGAAACCACCGACTTTTCTGATCACCGGATTAGGGATAAACCAAAATGCAGCGTTGACGAAAGAGCAAATGCGATGTGAATTTTCGGTAGTAGCATTTTTTGTATATACAGCAAAACCATGGTCCAGCGTTTTTTCGGTTCCATCGTAGTGAATAGGCGAGATAATTCCGATATCGTCTGTGTTTATCTTCACTAAGTTGGCAATACAGTCCCGATCCAGCCAGGCGTCCTGATTAACCAAAAATGCATAATCATATTCTTCCTTCAAAACAATGTCAAGTCCGATGTTGTTGGCCTTTCCAAAACCCAGATTTTCGGAACTTTCTATTAGTCTTATTGTCGGATACGTTTCTTTTATGATCTGTGTGGTATTGTCTACCGAATTGTTGTCGACAACTAAAATATCTGTAGGGTAGCTCGAATCCAATAGACTGGGTAAGCACTTGTGGATCCAAGGCTCAAAATTATAAGAGACGATTATGGTGAGAATCCTGGCCATCTATTTTTTTCGGATAACTGTTAGGAAATAGTGGAATAATTCCAACAAAATGCTGGGTTTAAAGATTCTATTGACAATGATATATGCACATACGGCCACTCCAATTGTGCTTGCAAACCTAAGATAGAGATTGGCGATAGCTGCGGTGGCATAATGAGCTGTAATACAACTGGCAGCTGCCAATAATGCATAAGCAAAAATATCTGCCAGAAGATAACGAAATGAATAACTCATATAAGGTTTAGCAGAAGCATACCATACGAATATCCAGAGCGCATTTAATGCTGAGGTTAATCCAATGAGCAATTCAAGACCTAATGATTTGCCGAAGAACAGAATAGCGATTTGGAGCAGACCAAACACGATGATATTCCGCATATAAACTTCGGGTTTTCCCTTGCTAATGATAAGGTTGGAAAAAACATTGCTTACAGAATCAAATGCCGCGCCAATACAAAATATTTGGAGAAATATGGCACTTTGTGCCCATTTATCGGTGATCGCAATAGTAATGAAATCTTGTGCTACAGTTGTTAAACCAAATAACATTGGAAAGGCTAAAAAGGCCGTAAAGGAAATTAGCTTGCGAAAAACCCGAACTTGTCTATCCTTATCATCTTCTATTTCCTTTAAAATAGGCTGTGTCACATTATTAACCATATTGGTCAATATATTCTGGGCCATGATGCTCCAACGATTAGGATTCACGGTATATCCCAGTTCTTCAGCGGTATAATGCCGGCCTAAGATCGCGGCATATATATTTTTGTTGATGTTGATGAAAATATTGGTGACTAGTATTTTACTGCTAAATCCTAAAATGTCGCGAATAGGTCGGAAATCGAACTGGAAAGTAGGTCTGAATTTGGAAAAATACCAGAATCCGAGCATATTGAAACCACTATAGGAGACAATTTGGATGGCGTATGCCCAATAGGCATAGTCCTTATAGGCTAAATAAACCCCGACTATATTTGATGCAATAAGCGCAAAGGTGCCTGTGATGACTCTTTCTTTGATTTTTAAATTCCGGAAGAGGTAAGCATTGTGCGCAATACCAAAGCTACCTAGCCAAAAGGATAAAAAGGTAAATCTACTAAGTTCTACAAGTACTGGTTGATTATAGTATAAGGCGATAAGAGGAGCCGCAAAAAATAAAACAATATAAATAAATGTTCCAATTCCTACACTTGTCCAGAATACCGCGTTATAATCTTTATGTTCGACTTCTTTTTTATTGACAATTCCATAGACAAATCCACTTTCTTGAAAAGCAGAGGCGAGAACAGAAAAGATGGTGATCATAGCTACTAAGCCATAATCTTCTGCTGTTAGCTTACGGTTTAGTAGGATGCCGAAGCCGAAGCCCAAAAACTGCTGGATGATACTGGCCATACCACCCCATAGCAGTCCTTTTGTTGTTTTTGATTTTAAAGAGTCATTTTTCGTTTGCGATGACATGCTAAATTAAATGAGCGGCAATATTAAAGTATTGCAATTGTATTCGCAAATTCTTTTAGGGAAACATCAGTTGGATTAACATCGGTAATCAAATAAGAAATATCACGTAGCGGCACAACTTTCATTTTTTGAACTGAATTTAGTTTCTCAGCAATACTTAAAATAGCCACTTTTTTTGAGCATTTAATCATCGCACGTTTGATTTGTACCACCTCCCAGTCAGAGTCGGTCACTCCGTCTTCTACGGAAAGAGAATTTGTCCCCAACAAACAAAGATCGACTTTAAGATCCGCCAATTCATTAGCTACCTGGGCTCCGGAAACAATGTTTGTATTGCGTGAAAGTTTTCCGCCAACTAAAATGACTTCAAGATTTGGCTTTTCGGCCAATTCTAGTGCAACTAATGGACTTATAGTAAAAAATGTACACTGAAGATGATCGGGTATTGTTCTCGCTAATTCAATTAAGGTTGTCCCGCCGCCGACTAAAACAGTCATTCCATTGGAGATTAAAGTGCTTGCTTTCTTGGCAATTTCTTTTTTTGCCTCCTTGGCATATACGTTTCCATCTTGAAAAGGGAATTGAAAAGATTTTGATAATGCCCCACCATAGACTTTTAGAACTTTTCCATTCTCGGCGAGTTCGTTTAAGTCACGTCTAATTGTATCTTCAGACACATTCAGTTGAACACTTAGATCTGACGATAAAACTTTGTTATGTAGGTTAATCTGATGTATAATGAATGCTTGTCTTTCTTCCTTTAACATTGGTCTTTGGTTTTTAATCGGAATTTAAAAATAATTAAAAAAATCAGTCTAAATGTAGTGAAAATTATTCTTCCTTTTTGTCAATTTTTGTTACGCCAGCTTTGAACCTCGGTTTGAAGCCTGTGGGTTTACTGGCAGCGGGTTCCTGTGTTTCTGTGCTGCTGTTTTCAGGTTCAGTTTTTACGCTGTTATCTAACTTAATTTCGTCTTTCGTATCGGGCAGCTGTGCCTGTTCAGAAGATTCCGTTTTTGTTACGCCAGCTTTGAACCTTGGTTTGAAGCCTGTGGGTTTACTGGCAGCGGGTTCCTGTGTTTCTGTGCTGCTGTTTTCAGGTTCAGCTTTTACGCTGTTATCTAACTTAATTTCGTCTTTCGTATCGGGCAATTGTGCCTTTTCAGAAGATTCCGTCTTAGTTACGCCAGCTTTGAACCTTGGTTTGAAGCCTGTGGGTTTACTGGCAGTGGGTTCCTGTGTTTCTGTGCTGCTGTTTTCAGGTTCAGCCTTTACGTTGGTATCTAACTTAATTTCATCTTTCGTATCGGGCAGCTGTGCCTGTTCAGAAGTTTCCGTTTTGGTTACGCCAGCTTTGAACCTCGGTTTGAAGCCTGTGGGTTTACTGGCAGCGGGTTCCTGTGTTTCTGTACTGCTGTTTTCAGGTTCAGTTTTTACGCTGTTATCTAACTTAATTTCGTCTTTCGTATCGGGCAGCTGTGCCTGTTCAGAAGTTTCCGTTTTGGTTACGCCAGCTTTGAACCTCGGTTTGAAGCCTGTAGGTTTTGGAGCGGAGTTTGTTGTCTCGTCCGTCGTTTCTTCGGATGCAGATGTGCTTGCGGCTGCGTCAGGAGCTTTTGTTACTCCAGCTTTGAACCTTGGTTTGAAGCCTGTAGGTTTTGGAGCGGCTGTTATTGCCTCGTCGGTTTTTTCTTTTGGTACAGATGTGCTTGCCGCTGCGTCAGGAGCTTTGGTGATTCCAGCTTTGAACCTCGGTTTGAAGCCTGTAGGTTTTGGAGCGGCTGTTATTGCCTCGTCGGTTTTTTCTTTTGGTACAGATGTGCTTGCCGCTGCGTCAGGAGCTTTGGTGATTCCAGCTTTGAACCTCGGTTTGAAGCCTGTCGGTATTGAATCAGGGGTGGATTCAGCTGAATCAGTTATTTCCTTTTTGGTTATTGCCTCGACTTCATCTTCTACGACTGTAGGCGGAGCCTTGAATCGCGGTTTAAAGCCTGCTGGTTTTGCCGTATGAATACTGGAGGTCTCGGATGCTGTATCAGTGATAACCTGCTTTACAATAGGTTTTGCAATGACAGTTTCCTCCTCTGCTAGATGGAAACTTTTTCGGAGCTTGTTGAACCAAAACTTTTTGCTGTGGTCAAAACTCTTTTCTCCCATAGCAGAATAATGTGCTTTGAACTCTTCAAATAAAGGTCCATCTGCAGCTTGTAAAGCTTTTAAATCAATTTTCTTTTTTATGAAAAATTCTTCAAAAGTCATCCTGTTATGAGTTTAATATAGTCTATTACAAATGTAGTAATTTTTCTGACGCAGCTGGGAGGCCTAAAATAAAAAAGAGCGACTAGCGCTCTTTTTTATTGTTTTATAGGTTCAATAGCTTAAACCATGTTATGGTAAACTGCTTGAACATCGTCATCTTCTTCGATTTTATCGATCATCTTCAACACATCAGCAGCTTGTTCTTCCGTAATATCTGAATGCGATAAAGCAATACGTTCCAATTTCGCAGATGTTACTTCAATTCCCTTTTCTTCAAGTAATTTTTGCATATTACCAAAGTCTTCGAAGGAAGTTTGAACGACAGCAATATCATTGCCTTCTTCATCAGCTTCTACGTACAATTCTTCTAAGCCTCCATCGATCAACTCTAATTCAAGCTCTTCTAGGTCCAGTTCGTCTGTTGCAGCAAAACGGAAAATGGATTTACGATTGAAAATAAAATCCAATGATCCTGTTTTTCCCAATGAACCACCTGCTTTTGTAAAATAGCTACGGATGTTTCCTACGGTGCGGTTGGTGTTATCTGTTGCAGTTTCAATTAAAACAGGTACACCATGCGGGCCATAGCCTTCGTATACATACTCTTCGTAACCTTTTGAATCTTTTTCTGAAGCACGTTTGATTGCGGCTTCGATACGATCCTTGGGCATATTTACTGCCTTGGCATTGTGTATTGCTGTACGAAGTCTCGAGTTGGTTTCAGGGTGAGGGCCGCTTTCTTTAACCGCCATGGCGATTTCTTTACCTAAACGTGTAAATTGAACGGCCATTTTGGCCCAGCGTTTGAATTTCCGCTCTTTTCTGAATTCGAAAGCTCTTCCCATTGTTATATTTTGTTTTTAAGATTTTCAATCATGTCGACTGTCATCTTCTGGATGTCAAATTCCGGCGTCCAGTTCCAGTCTTTTCTTGCATAAGAATCGTCTAGACTAGCAGGCCATGAATCGGCAATCTGTTGTCTTGGATCGTTCTCGATGTAAGAGATTGCAAAATTAGGAAGAATTTTTTTAATTTCTTGTGCAAGTTCTTTTGGCGTAAAAGTAATACCACCAAGATTATAACTGTGACGAATGCTTAGACTTTCTTTCGGTGCGTCCATTAATTCGAGTGTACCACGGATGGCATCCTCCATATATAACATGGGTAATGCTGTGTTTTCAGATAAGAAACAGGCATAAGTCCCGGTTTTCAATGCTTCATAAAAAATATCTACAGCATAATCTGTCGTTCCACCTCCTGGTTCAGTTTTCCAGGAAATGATGCCCGGATAACGGACACTGCGAATATCCAGGCCACGGTGTTCTTGATACCATTCGATGAGGCGCTCACCTGCAAGTTTGCTGATGCCATAAATCGTGTTGGGATCCATGACGCAATATTGTTCGGTATTTGTTTTCGGAGAATGCGGTCCAAAAACAGCGATTGAGCTTGGCCAGAATATCTTGGAGACTTTATAGTTCACGGCTAGATCAAGAACATTCAATAGACCATTCATATTCAATTCCCAAGCCTTTTCAGGGTATTTCTCACCTGTAGCCGAAAGCATGGCAGCTAATAGATATACTTGAGTAGGTTTGTATTTTTGAAATAATGTCTCGAGTCCGTTTTTGTCAAGAACATTAGCGATTTCGAAATTTTCGTCAGGGCTTTTAATCTGTGGTTCTCTAATGTCAGTGGTTACAACATTGTCTGCACCAAATTTTTTGCGCAAGGCGATAGCTAATTCTGTGCCGATCTGGCCATTTGCACCAATGATAATAATGCTTTCTTTCATTTGTAAGTTTTATTTTATGAAGCTTCCGCTTTCACTATAATGAGTGTCCATGCTCAAGAATATAAATGAATCGCTTCGCTCGTTTCTTCCTATCGATATAATAGGATCTAGCCTGACATAATTTACGTTTCATCATGTAATGAAAAATGAAATTTCAACCATGGCGGTTTATGATGCAAATATAAAGGCTTTTCAGTATCTATCAACTTTGATGGCTTTAGGGGGGAAGGGAAAAAATGCTAATTTATAGACTCTCTTGGCTGTTTTTATGAGATTTTAAACTGTTTCAATCGTTTGTTCTTTTTTTTGAATAAGCAGCGAAAATTTTTATTTTTTTTGAATTGTTTTAATTCTGATTTCTAGCAATAGTTATGGGGTGCAGGGATTTCTTTTTTAGCAATTATGGCGGAAAAAATCTTAATGTTGTGATATTTTTAGCAGAGGGAGTAATATTTTGTTATTTTAATAGTGGAATTAGGGAATATTTTTTAAATTTGAAGAATTCATTCTTCGAGAATCAACTAAAAACAAAATCAAATAACAATTTTATATACACAATTTAAACACAGACAAAAATGAAAGTGGCAGTAGTCGGCGCAACAGGCCTTGTAGGTACTGAGATGCTAACCGTGTTGGCGGCGCGAAATTTCCCAGTAACAGAATTAATTCCAGTAGCTTCAGAGCGTAGTAAGGGTAAGGAAATTGAATTCAAGGGAAAGAAGTATAAGGTGGTTACACCATCTGAGGCTATTGCTTTGAAACCTGATGTTGCGTTATTTTCTGCTGGTGGTGATACCTCGAAAGAATTCGCACCTAAATTTGCTGAAGCTGGAATTACAGTGATCGACAATTCTTCGGCATGGCGTATGGACCCAACAAAAAAGTTGGTTGTTCCAGAAGTAAATGGCGATGTGTTATCTGCTGATGATAAGATTATTGCAAACCCGAATTGTTCAACCATACAAATGGTGGTGGCTTTAAAGCCATTGCATGATAAATATAAAATCAAACGTGTTGTAGTGTCTACCTACCAATCTGTAACAGGTACTGGTGTTAAGGCCGTTAACCAGTTAATGAATGAGCGTGCTGGAAAAGATGGTGAAAAAGCTTACCCTTATCAGATTGATCTGAACGTTATTCCGCATATTGATGTTTTCCAAGAAAATGGATACACCAAAGAGGAGATGAAGATGATTTTGGAAACAAATAAAATCATGCGTGATGATTCTATTAAAGTAACTGCAACGACAGTGCGTATCCCGGTTATGGGCGGGCACTCTGAATCATTGAATATCGAATTTGAAAATGACTTTGATTTGAATGATGTACGTGCAGCTTTAGCGGCGCAAAGTGGCTGTATTGTTGTTGACGATCCTGCGTCACTACAATATCCAATGCCAAAGGATGCGCACGGCAGAGATGAGGTTTTTGTAGGACGTATCCGTCGTGATGAATCTCAGCCAAATACCCTTAACATGTGGGTAGTAGCAGATAACTTACGTAAAGGCGCTGCAACAAATGCAGTTCAGGTAGCGGAGTTATTGGCCGAAAAAGGATTGATCTAACTCAAGTAGATTCCATAATAAATATGGAGCCCCCACGAATTCATTCATGGGGGCTCTTTTTGTTCTATCGTAAAATCATCAATTTATAACTGATGATTTGGCCCTTGATACAGGAGCTAGAAATTATGGCGTCAATGTTTTGGGTTGAATAGAAAATTCAATTTTGTCATTCAATGGCGCGTAAGCTTCTTTGCTTTGCTCTTCCAGCCGATCTGGAAATAGAATGCCGAAAAGATGATCCGTTTCGTGCTGAAAAATAACAGCAGTAAAACCCTCGATATTTTCTTCGATCACTTTACCTTCTTTATTGATGTATTGTAGGCGGATAGCATAACTCCGTAATACATCCTCTTTACGATTAGGGATAGAAAGACAGCCTTCGGCGCCTTTGCGTTTCAGTTTGGAGCGCCATAGAATTTTAGGATTTACATAAAATTCAAATGGTTGATCTGGTTTGTCAAATCGCTGTACCCAGATTAGATTTTTATTTATGCCGATTTGTGGTGCTGCGATGCCTACACCGGGGTGATTGGGATCACGTACAGTCGCGAACATTCTTTTGGAAAGTGATTCAATCAATGGGTCGTTGTATTTGACATCACTGCTTGTCGCTTTTAAAACTTTCAGATCTTTATCGTCTGTTGTTTGCAATACGCGAAGAATTGCATTTTCATCTCCTGATAAAATGATTTTCTTGTCGGCAGCACTGAACTCCTGTCCTGCGTTAAGGTTGACTGGTCTTTCATTCTTTGACTTATGAAATGCTTTTTCTCCGGCCATAATTTTTGTTTCTAAATTGTTCTCAACTGGGGGGACTGGGCAGCGGTAGCCATTGCTATAAGCGCAATACGGATTATAGGCTTTGTTAAAGTCTATCTCAACATTGTTTCCTTTAATGTCGTCTGTTGATAAATCGATATACCGGCCCCCACTATAGCTTTCCTGACCATTTGTTAAATCTAAAAATGGTAAAAATAAATGGTTTTTGTATGCAGGATTTTGAAATAATGCGACACTTTGGTAGATATTCAACGTATGTTGTTTTCCATGAAGAGTAAAGGTTATGATGGCGTAACGTTTGTACTCGTTGCTTGTGCCATCGTAGGTTGGCATCCGGAATACCGGTTCGTTAAATAAAACATCAATTTTGGCGTTGACTTTATACCCCGCATCTATAGGAAAGTAATCCAAAAACGCTACTTGATCTGATTTCAATGGACCATATTGTTCTTTCGCTAATTCAGAGGCTTTTTTTTCACGAAGAGCCGTAATTTGTTGCTCATATTTACTTTGAGCATGCGTATTTAAGCATAAGGCCAAAAGGAAACTGGCAATAAGTGTTTTTTTCATTTGTGTAAATATTTATTCTTCCGATTTCGCACAGCCAAATGCTGCATCGCCTTGGTGTTGCCTTGATCAGTGTGCCTATAGGGCAAGTCTATTGGCCCGCAATAACCGGATTGAATTCGGTGATCTATTGCCTCAAAAAGCAAGTTAGCTTGTTGTCGTTAAATAGTCTATCAAAGTTATAGTTTTTTTGGTTAAAAAATCAAAATTAAAAGATCAAAAACGAGAAGAGGATGTATTAGAAAGCGTAGTCCAGCTGAAATATTAAATCTTCCTGTGTAATACTCAGGACTACTTTGTATTTTTGTGAAAAATATATATCCATGAGATTGATGGCCTTTGATTACGGTACAAAACGAATAGGGGTTGCGGTGACCGATCCAATGCAAATTATCGCTACAGCATTGACGACAGTACATCCGCAAGATATCTGGACATACTTAGCCGATTATTTACAGACAGAACAGGTGGAAACTTTTGTTGTAGGCAAACCACGGCAGCTGGATGGGACTGACTCTGAATCCGCACAACATGTTGTCGGTTTTATTCGGAAGCTGAAGAAGACTTACCCCACGATTGCTGTCGCCGAAATAGATGAGCGTTTTACTTCTAAAATGGCTTCTGCAGCGATTGCACAAAGTGGAAAAAAAAAGAAGGACCGTCAACAAAAAGGACTGATTGATACCGTGTCTGCAACGATCATTTTGCAAAGCTACATGGATAGCCGTAATTTTTAGATACACAACGACTGATAAGTCAAACAAAAATGAATAAAAAGATAGAAGGATGAAGAGCATATTATTTTTTACCGAGGATACGGATTTCAAATTAAAAGAAAAGGGAAAGATTCGTCAATGGATTGCTGATGCTATCAAATCCGAAGGATTTAAACGTGTTGGCGAATTGAGCTTTATCCTTTGCTCGGATGCTTACTTACTAGAAATCAATAAGCAGTATTTAAATCACGATACCTATACTGATATCGTGACCTTTGATTCTTCCGAAGATGACGACACCATCGCTGGTGATATTTTTATCAGCGTGGAACGTATTCAGGAGAATGCTGCGAAATTTAAGGTTGATGTGCGTGACGAGCTTCATCGGGTTATTATTCATGGTGTAATGCACCTGTGTGGCTATCCGGATAAAAAGCCGGCAGATAAAGCCAAGATGACCGCCAAGGAAGATGAGTATCTAGGTAAAAGAAACTTTTAACATACTCCATCGTACGTTTATTAAGGCCAACAGTTCGGTGAACCGGTTGAGGGTTCTATTTTCCTCGAGAGTGAGAAGGCAACAACATAAAAAAAGCGCTTTACAATTTGTAAAGCGCTTTTTTTATGTTGTTTCTAACGACTAGAATCTTTCAAATTGAGAGAAGAAGAAGTTTCCTTCGATAGCAGCATTCTCATCTGAATCCGATCCATGGATAGCGTTTGCGTCAATAGATTTAGCATATTTGTTACGGATTGTACCTTCCGCTGCATCAGCAGGATTAGTCGCGCCGATCAATGTACGGAAATCTTCAACAGCATTATCTTTTTCCAAGATTGCAGCAACGATAGGACCTGAAGTCATAAATTTTACCAACTCACCATAGAAAGGACGCTCTTTGTGTACTGCATAGAATGCACCAGCTGTCTCTTGAGAAAGTTGGATGTATTTCATTGCAATGATTTTAAAACCACCAGCAATGATATCGTTTAAGATTGCACCGATGTGACCATTCGCTACTGCGTCAGGTTTGATCATCGTAAAAGTTCTGTTAGTTGCCATTATTTTAATTTTTTTGCAAAATTAGATAAATTGCTTTTCATATGCAATATCATTAGGCTTCATATAGACACAATTATTGAAAATCCAACCGGCTGATGCAACCCTTGTTGCTAAGTTATTGCCTTCTCGTCCCAAATCTATGCCTATTCTGAAATAGATGTTTCCCTATGTTCCTGGTCCAATGTTTTTTGACGATATGTAACAGGGCATTGTGTCCGACCGTTTATAGAAAAGTAAAAAAACAATTGATCTAAGTTCAATACGAATATGTAACTTTGTGATATTATGGCATTAAATCTAACAGTAGACATCGATAAAGACTCAGGCTTTTGCTTTGGGGTGGTATACGCTATTGATATGGCGGAGGAGATCTTGGAGGAGGATGGATATCTTTATTGTTTGGGGGATATCGTTCATAATGATGAGGAAGTTGCTCGATTGAAAGCAAAAGGCTTACGTATTATCGATCATGCCGCTCTGCCGACCTTGCGTAATGAAAAGGTATTGATCCGTGCTCATGGTGAAGCTCCCGAAACTTATCGTGTTGCTTTGGAAAACAACATTACCCTGATAGATGCCTCTTGTCCAGTGGTGCTCAAGCTGCAGAACCGTATAAAAACATCGTTCGATCAAGAGGAGAAAATTCTAATCTTTGGGAAGCATGGACATGCTGAAGTGATCGGTTTACAGGGGCAGACAAATAATGAAGCCTTAGTTTTTCAGGATATTGCCGAATTGGATCAAGTCGAATTGCCGGCCTCATTTACCCTATACAGCCAAACAACAAAAAGCGTGGATAAATTTTATGCCATCAAAGACGAACTGATTAAGCGCGGGTATGAAGTGAAGGCCAATGATACCATCTGTCGACAAGTTTCCAATCGATACGAGGATCTTGGCGCTTTTGCCAGACAATACGATAAGATAGTCTTTGTATCGGGCAAGAAATCCTCCAATGGAAAGGTGCTGTTTGAAGTTTGTCAAAACGCCAATCCCGCGAGTTATTTTATTTCTGATCCAGCTGAATTAGATGCATCGGTCTTTGCTGAAAACGATCGTATAGGTATCTGTGGCGCTACTTCTACGCCAATGTGGTTGATGAAGGACGTAAAAGCAAGTTTAGAAGCATTATAGGCACAATTACCCGTCACAGATATTTCATAATTCCGCGGTTTAGATCCCGAGTGCATTCTTTTTTGCTTAGCTTTGTAAGCTATGAGCAATAAAGGTAAAAAAGGTATTCTTTTAGTACAATTGGGTACACCTGATAGTCCCACTACTCCAGATGTAAAAAAGTATTTAACGGAGTTTTTAATGGATCCACGTGTCATTGATATTCCCTATTTTCAACGAACCTTATTGGTGAAGGGAATTATTGCACGTACACGTGCTCCCAAATCTGCAAAAGTATATGCAACGATCTGGGATAAAGAAACGGGATCACCTTTGATGCATTACAGTATTTTGCAACGTGATCTGCTTCAAGAAGCATTGGGGGAAGAATACCATGTTGAATTAGCGATGCGTTACCAAAACCCATCGATTGAGGCTGCATTGAAAAATATGGAAGGCTTATTTTTGGAGTCCATTCGCGTAATCCCTTTATTTCCACAGTACGCTTCGGCAACATCGGGCTCGGTCATTGATCGTGTCATGGAACTAATCCGCAAATGGAATTATCTGCCGGAAATCAGTTTCGTAAGCAATTTCTGCACAGACGATTTGATGGCAGAAACTTATGCAGATCATGCCCGCAGGCACGATCTGGAAAGTTTTGACCATTTTGTCTTTAGCTATCATGGCCTTCCTGTGCGACAGCTTGGCAAAGTGGATCCGACAGGTCAGCTCAAATGCCCCGAATCAGGTTGTGATTCCTGTAAAACAACTGCCAATTCATACTGTTATCTCTCGCAATGCTATGCAACAACACGGGCGATAGCTGCCAAGCTTGGGTTAAAAAAAGAACAATATTCGCTTTGCTTTCAATCCAGGTTAGGTAAAGAGCCCTGGATACAGCCATATACCTCGGATTTGTTGCACGACCTTGCCGCGAAAGGTTATAAGAAGTTATTAATTTTCAGTCCTGCTTTTGTGGCGGATTGTATCGAGACCATTGATGAAATTGGCGTGGAATATGCTAATGAATTTAAGCAGTTGGGTGGAGAAGAGGTTTGTTTGGTAGAAAGTCTTAATGATGATCCCAAATGGATCGAGTCTTTAAAACAATTGGCACTCAATGCCAAAAATTAAAATAGGTAAAAGATGTTGTTGATAAACGCGTGTGTATTACTCATATTGGATTTTTATATTTTCTTTGCGCTCCGCGCAACGAAAATTAAATTTCCCAAAACAAAAGTATTTTCCATCCTCTGGTGGTCTTATTCTGTTTTACTGCTATTGGGAGTTTTTATTTCAGCACAATATAGCATTCCCTTAATCGTACGGTCGGTTATTTTAGTTGCCTTTTTTCTGACTGCCGCATCAAAGATATTTTTCTTTTTGATTTTGTTGATTGATGATATCAGACGCGGTGGTGTGTGGTTAAAACGGCTATTCACAAAAAAGAGATCTATTGAGGACTTAGTTGAAGATGCCGGAGACCCTTTACCGGAAAATCCGGTTAAAGGAATTAGCCGATCCGAGTTTTTGACCAAAGCTGGTATTCTAGTTGGTGCCTCACCCTTGATACCATTGAGCTGGGGTATTATTTCAGGAGCCTATGACTATCGTGTAAGGAGAGTGCCGTTGTATTTGCCAAATTTGCCCAAAGCATTCCATGGAATGACCATCGCGCAGATTTCAGATGTGCACTCGGGATCTTTCTACAATAAAAAAGCTGTCAACGGCGGTATTGATATGCTTTTAAAGGAAAAAGCTGATGTGACATTTTTTACCGGTGATATTGTGAACGCCCAAGCTTCTGAAATGCGGGGCTATCAAGATATTTTTGCTCGTGTGAAATCTGATTTAGGCGTGTTTTCTACATTAGGTAACCACGACTATGGTGACTACTATTATGGTAAAGAAGATTCTCCTGCAAAACGCAAGAACCTCAAGGATGTAATCGATGTTCATAAAATTATGGGCTGGGATCTTTTAATGGATGAAAATCGCAAGATTAAGGTCGACGGCGAAGAGCTTTGTATTGTTGGGGTGCAGAATTGGGGGACAGGTCGTTTTCCGAAACATGGTGATATCAAGAAAGCGTTAATGGGTACCGAAGAGCAGCCTGTCAAGTTGCTGTTGTCTCACGATCCTTCGCATTGGCGGGCACAGGTATTGGATACCGATGTGGATGTGATGTTTGCCGGACATACACATGGTATGCAATTTGGTGTACGATCCGAGATGTTGCAATGGAGTCCGGTACAATATATTTATAAAGAATGGGCAGGGCTTTATCGTGCACAACAGAACAAACGATTATACGTGAATGTAGGCTATGGCTTTTTGGGTTATCCAGGACGCGTTGGAATTCTACCTGAAATTACCATATTCGAATTGTTAAAAGCGCAAGACCCAAAGTTTAAAGCCTAAAAAATCTGCTTTGACTTTTGAGTTAATATAGCTATAATTGTGTATTCTGTACACCAGTTATACATAACATGCAATCAACTTTAAACTTTGGGGACTCTCCCCACACACGTGTTAATATTCTTACCGGGGAAAAAGTACTTGTCTCTCCGCATCGTAGTAAAAGACCATGGCAAGGACAGGTAGAGGATCTTCCGGGAGATAATAGACCGGAATATGATCCGCAATGCTATTTGTGTCCAACCAATAAACGGGCAGATGGTGATGTCAATCCAGATTATAAAGAAAGTTTTGTCTTCGTGAACGATTTCTCGGCTTTATTAAAAGATACAAGCCAACAGGAATTTAATGAGGATGAATTATTTGTCGCAGAGACCGAAAGAGGGATCTGTAAGGTAATTGCGTTCACGCCACGCCACGATCTTACACTACCTGAAATGGATCAGGCCGCAATCAAATCGGTGGTTGATCTTTGGCAAAAGGAATTTGTCGAACTCTCCAAGGTTGACTGGATCAAATACATTCAAATTTTCGAAAATAAAGGTGCGATTATGGGCTGTAGTAACCCACATCCACACGGACAGATCTGGTCACAAAATCATTTGCCAGTAGAAATCCAAAAAGAATGCGTTCAGCAACAGCAATATTTCAATAAATATCAACGTACAATCCTGTCAGACTATGTTAAAGCGGAGTTGAGAAAAGAGGAGCGCATTATTGACGAAAATGATTCTTTTGTTTCTCTAGTTCCTTTTTGGGCCGCATGGCCTTACGAAACGATGATTGTCAGCAAACGATCTATCCAAAACATTGCCGGATTTGACGAGAAGGAAAAGACGGATTTTGCCGCTATCCTCAAGTTATTGACGACGCGATATGACAATCTCTTCAAAACATCCTTCCCCTATTCTGCAGGAATGCATCAGGCCCCGGTAAATGATGGTGACCACCCCGAGTGGCATTGGCATATGCATTTTTATCCACCATTACTGCGTTCTGCGACGGTTAAGAAGTTTATGGTCGGCTACGAGATGTTAGCAAATCCGCAACGTGATATTACACCGGAAGTTGCCGCAGAACAACTGCGAAATTGTTCGACAGTTCATTATAAAGCTAAATAAGATGATAACAAAAGATACAATTGTAAATAAATTTAAAGAACACTATCAAGAAGAACCTCTTGTGGTTTCTTCCCCCGGACGGATTAATATTATTGGAGAACATACGGATTATAATGATGGATTTGTATTGCCTGCTGCAATTGACAAAGCAATATACGTTGCTGTAAGTAAGCGATCGGATGATAACATTGTACTATATGCAGAAGATTATCAGGAACGTCATGAGGTAAAACTAACAGATATTGCTATCTCAGAAAAACATTGGCCAAATTATATTCTCGGAGTTGTGGATCAATATCAGAAACGTGGTGCAACTTTAGGTGGATTCAACCTTTATATCGATGGTGATGTGCCACTGGGGGCCGGATTATCGTCTTCAGCAGCCGTTGAATGCGCGGTTACTTTAGCGCTTAGTGAGCTTTTTGAGCTACATGTAGAGCGACTTGATATTCCACAGATTGCACAAAAAGCTGAACATACCTACGCTGGTGTGATGTGTGGTATCATGGATCAGTTTGCATCAGCCTTTGGTAAAGAGAAAAATGTCATTAAACTGGATTGCCGTACTTTAGGATTTGAGTATGTTCCGCTTGATCTTAAGGGGTACGAAGTTGTGTTATTGAATACAAACGTAAAACACTCATTAGCTTCTACGGCTTACAATACACGTCGTGAACAGTGTGAGCAAGCTTCTGCATGGGTTCGGGAAAAATACCCGGAAGTCAAAAATCTGCGTGATGTAACAGTGGCAATGTTGGATGAATTGGTGAAAGACAAAGATGCCGATATTTATGCGAAAGCTAGTTTTGTGGTCCGTGAGAATGAACGCGTAGAGAAATCGTGTGATGCACTACGTTCAGGAGATGTTGTTCAGCTTGGACAGTATATTTTCCAAAGTCATGAGGGATTAAGTAAAGTGTATGAAGTCAGTTGTCCAGAACTGGATTATCTAGTGGATTACGTCAAGCAATTTCCTGAGGTGATCGGTGCCCGAATGATGGGGGGCGGTTTCGGTGGCTGTACGATCAATATCGTCAAAGAAGGTGTATTACCTTCAATTTTGCCAACACTCGAAAAAGAATACAAACAGAAATTTGATAAAGAACTTTCGGTCATTCAGGTCAGGATTGCCGACGGTACCCACGTACTTTGATGAAAAATAAATAAGGGGAATAACATATTCATGTTATTCCCCTTATTTTTTGTCTTTTTTTTGATAACAACTTACCACACAAGTCCTAGTTAAGCTGGTCTAATGCCTGTTTTAAGTCGGCGATTAGATCATCGGCATGTTCGATTCCAATAGAGATGCGCAACATCCCTAGCGTGATTCCGGAAGCTTCTTTCTGTTCCTTCGTATGATGACCGCCCCACATACTCGCGGGGTGTACAATAAGCGATTCGACCCCGCCCAAACTGGCCGCATTGATAAATATATGCAGCCCATTGATGAGTTTCTGCGCATTTAAAAATGCCTCCTCTTCGTCTTTACCGTTGACATCGATGCAAAGCATACCCGAGAAACCGTTCATTTGCTGGGTAGCGAGCTCATGTTGTGGGTGATTGGGTAATCCGGGATAACTGACTTTTTTGATTTTTGGATGTTGATCCAGAAATTCGGCCAGCTTTAGCGCATTTGTATTGATTTGTTTGACGCGTAGACTTAATGTTTTCAATCCCCGTAATAGTAACCAGGAATCAAGCGGTGCGAGTGATGCTCCCAAAGCAACGGATCGTTTCCA
This sequence comes from Sphingobacterium sp. UGAL515B_05, assembly GCF_033097525.1. Classification (NCBI taxonomy): domain Bacteria; kingdom Pseudomonadati; phylum Bacteroidota; class Sphingobacteriia; order Sphingobacteriales; family Sphingobacteriaceae; genus Sphingobacterium; species Sphingobacterium sp. UGAL515B_05. The sequence goes on from NZ_CP109907.1 coordinate 2,216,760, forward strand.
TACGCTGGCGATATAGTCCTGCGTACCACAGACGATACCTGCAGTGAGGTCGCTGTGTCCGCCTAAATATTTCGTGGCGCTGTGGACAACGACGGTTATTCCAAAATCTGTCGGTGTCTGGTTGATAGGGGAGGCAAATGTATTATCGACCATACTCTGAATCCCATGCTGTTTGGCGAGTTCACCGATCGCTTTTAGGTCTGTGATATGGAGATTTGGATTCGATGGGGTCTCTATATAAATCAATTTGGTATTTGTTTGAATCGCCTTTTCAAAAGCTGAAACATCGGTTTGGTCCACAGCTGTCACTGTTATTCCATAATCCGTTAGGAACTCTTTAAAGAAAATAGCTGTTCCGGAATAATGTGCATGTTGGGCGACAATATGATCCCCCGATTTAACGATGGCCAATATGGCTGTACTGATGGCAGCCATGCCTGTTGCAAATACCAGTGCATCCTCCGTTTTTTCCAGTTTTGCTAGGATGGACGCTACCTGGCTATTCGTTGGATTACCATGGCGATGATAAAAATAAGGGTGTTTTGGTTCGGTAGCAGCTTTGATATATTCCGTTGGGTCAGGATCTGCAATGTAGGTGGATGTCTGATAGATTGGAGTAGTTACTGCAGATGTCTGGTTGAATTGCTGTCCTTCATGGACGAGTATCGTTTCGGTATTGGTAGCCATACTAATAATATTGATTGATGCTTGTATCGCCTTAAGTATCTATAACTCGATCTTGTCGAATCTTTGATCGTAAGGAACCCTTAGCTCGTTTGAAAGCACTCTTGGTACTAACAGCTCGAAGAAGGTTTGTCTTGTATATCAAATATAAATAAAATCTACTCAATATGTAGATTTTATTTATATCGGATGCATCAATATGTCTTACAGCATTTCTTTCAGAAGACTCAACGCATAACCAATGGTATTCACATTGTTTAACGCTAAACGAAGCTGGCCTTTGACTTCTTTGAGGTTGCTGATCTCCGGATGGCTTTGCACAAAGGACAGTACACGGCCGAATTGATCAGATTCAAAGTAGCTCGACTTGGGGTTGTTGACAAAATAACCTTTCAGTGTATGCTTTTTATACGCTATTTTTTCGAATCCTATCGTTTTACCAAACCACTGTAAACGGAGTGTATTAAATAATTCAAATACTTCTCGTGGGATAGGGCCAAAGCGATCTTCAAGTTCTTTTTCAAAAGCTGCCAATTGCTGCTCATTCTCTAATTTAGAGAGCTCTGTATACAGATTATATCGTTCAGTGATATTGGTTACATATTCATCCGGGATCAATACCTCGAGGTCGGTGTCAATCTGTGTAAAGGAGACATATTTGTGTTCCTTCTCATCAGCGAATACCGCTGAAAACTCATCCTCTTTCAGTTCCTGAATAGCTTCGTCCAAGATTTTGTGATACATTTCGAAACCGATCTCGGCAATAAAGCCCGATTGTTCGCCTCCCAAGAGGTTTCCTGATCCACGTATATCCAAATCGCGCATGGCAACGTTAAATCCAGAGCCCAGTTCCGAGAATTCTTCTATCGCAGAAAGTCGTTTATAGGCTTCCGAAGTTAAAGTCGACAATGGCGGACTCAGTAAATAACAGAAAGCCTTTTTATTGGAGCGACCGACCCGACCCCGCATTTGGTGCAGGTCACTCAGTCCGAACATATGTGCATGATTAATAATAATCGTATTTGCATTTGGAATATCAAGACCCGCTTCAATAATCGTAGTTGCAATTAAGACATCGAAATCGTGATTGATAAACTTGAGCATCACATCTTCGAGCTCATCACCCTCCAATTGGCCATGTGCAACACCGACCCGTGCTCCCGGAACCAGCTTGCGAATCAAATTACCCAGCTGTGGAAGATCTGCAACACGATTATGGATAAAGAATACCTGTCCACCACGATCAAGTTCGTAACTGACGGCCTCTCCAATCAGTGTTTCATTGAAAACGTGGAGTTCGGTCTGTACAGGCTGGCGGTTGGGCGGCGGAGTCGAGATGATACTCAGATCGCGGGCTCCCATCAATGAAAAGTGTAATGTTCTTGGAATTGGCGTTGCTGTCAATGTCAGCGAATCTACATTCGCACGCATGACTTTCAATTTTTCCTTTACAGCGACCCCAAATTTTTGTTCCTCATCAATAATCATTAGACCAAGATCTTTGAATTTGACATCTTTGCTAACAAGGCGGTGTGTGCCGATGATAATGTCTATTTTTCCTTCAGCGAGCCTGGCTAAGGTATCTTTGATCTGTTTGCTCGTTTTGAAACGATTGATATAGTCGATCGTGCATGGAAGGCCCTTTAGACGCTCCGAAAATGTCCGGTAGTGCTGTAATGCAAGAATGGTCGTCGGTACCAGGACAGCAACTTGTTTACTGTCTGCTACAGCTTTGAAGGCTGCGCGGATGGCAACCTCCGTTTTTCCGAAGCCAACATCCCCACAGATCAATCGATCCATCGGATGTGGCGATTCCATATCCTTTTTTACATCGGCAGTAGCCTTTTCCTGATCGGGTGTATCCTCATAGATAAAGGAGGCCTCCAGTTCATTCTGTAAGTAGCTATCCGGTGAGAACGCATTTCCATGCTGAGCCTTTCTTTTGGCATAAAGCATGATCAGGTCGCGCGCAATATCCTTGACTTTTTTCTTGGTCGTCTTTTTGAGTTTGTCCCAGGCGTCGGTGCCCAATTTATTCATTTTGGGAACAGTACCCTCTTTGCCGGAATATTTGGAAATGCGGTTTAAGGAGTTGATGTTTACATACAAAAGATCATTGTCCGCATAGATCAAGCGGATCATTTCCTGAGATTTACCGTTGACGTCCACTTTTTCCAAGCCACCGTAGCGGCCGACACCATGGTCAATGTGGGTAATGAAATCGCCCGGTTTAAGATCCCGTAAATCTTTGAGCGTAATTGCCTGCGAACGCTCGTAAGCCTTCTTGCGTTTATATTTATAATAGCGGTCAAATATCTGATGATCCGTGTAACAGGCCAACTTTAAACTGTCGTCTCTAAAACCTTCGCGTAAAGCTTTATGAATTGGAATAAAGGTCGCTGATTTATCGAGATCTTCTAGAATCGTATAGATACGTTCGACCTGTTTGGTTGAATCTGAAAAGATCAGATTCTGGATCCGCTGGCCCTCATTCTCCTTGAAATTATGGATTAAGAGATTAAAATCCTTATTGAACGAAGGTTGCGGATGGATATCGAACTTGAGTGTTACTTCAGCTTTATAAAAGAACTGCTTGCCGAATTCGACGATCGGGAAATCAAAGAATAAGGCATTGAGGTTTTTCTCATCTGTAAACTCATGGGCTGGGTTATGCCATTCGGGATTATCCTTTTTTTGCTTATCTGTTAGCCCCGCCCATAACTTTTCCGCTTTTTTTAACCCATCTTTTACAATATCTAACGTAAATTGAGCGTCTTTGATCCAGATCGTAGCGTCCTGATCTACATATTCCAATAAGGAAATGTGTTGGGATGTTAGGAATTTCGCTTGGACATTCGGTACAATGGTTACTTTGTGGATTTTTTTGACAGACAGCTGGGACTCAATGTCAAATGTACGTATGCTTTCGATGTCATCGCCAAAGAATTCAATACGGTATGGGAGGTCATTCGAAAAGGAAAAGATATCTACAATGCCACCGCGTATCGCAAATTGCCCAGGTTCATACACAAAGTCGACACGTTCGAAATCATATTCGATCAAGAATTCGTTGATGAAATCAATACTTAGAGCGGTGTTTTCTGTTATTTCCAACGTATTTTTATCCAGATCGTTGCGGTTGATCACTTTCTCAGCAATAGCCTCCGGATAAGTCACAACCATTTTCGGTAATTCCGAAGTATGGTTGAGTGAACTTAACGTCTCCGCACGTTGCAATACATTGGCAGAGTCAGTTTGTGTAAAATCAAAAGCTTTGCGATAAGACGAAGGGAAAAAAAGAACCTGCTTATCCAACAGGCTTTCCAGATCACTTAAAAAATAAGAAGCGTCTTCATGAGTCGGTAAGATAAAGACCATTGGACGTTCCTGTAAGTTGTAAGAAGATACGGCTATGAACGCATCCGAAGATCCGATAAGCCCTTTCAGCTGAATCTTTGGGTTTTTGGATTGCATAGCCTTGGTAAGCGACTGGACGGATTCGCTTTGGCTGTATTTTTCTAATATTTCTTGAATTCCCACGAGCAAAAATTTCGAATAATTGCGAATTTAACGAAATAGTATCAAGTATTAGGTATGATGTACTAAATTTTTTGGTAAAAAAATGGCTGAATCCCTCGTTAAGAAGGCATGACTTTAGCAAGCTCAAAAGCTATAACAGATTGATCTGTGCAGGACTTTATTTCGCGAGGTAAAAGGTGTAGGCAAAAGCGAGCAACACCAACAATGTGGCCAAGTAAATTAATTTATATTGCTCGTAAGCTGTAACATGAAAGGATCCAATTTTAACGCGGTTTTTGCTATTTCTCATGACTAATTTAGGTCGAGGTCAATCTTCTGTTCACTAATATAGCTTTTAAGTGTTGTATTACCAAAAGCATCCAGTGTATTTTGAAAATCTTCCCGGTAGTCAAACTGAAAGTCCTCATGAAGTTTACTGTATTTACCCACCGCATGCTTTATACGCCCTGTTATATATTTATGCAATTTGTGGGCGGCAGACTGATAAGAGGAGTCGAAAAGTCTGTCGTAATCAGCAATGGTTCTCTTCAGGATATAGCATCTAAATTCTACTTCACTGATTTTGTCCTTGGTGACTTTTTCGTGTTCATTCACTAAACCGCTTGCTTGTTTCACCAGCTTGCTAAGTGCAATAAAGTGACTGTGTTGTGGCGTATTGCCAATTTGACTTAAACCAATATCGAACAATTGTGCCAGTTGCTTTCGTAGTTTTTCAATACGTTCCTCTAAATCGTCTGCATTTTCAAGTAATTGGAAATGCAATTGTTTGATCAGCATTTTGTCCTTGCTTATCAGGCGTACAAGGAGTTTGTCTTTTTCCTTCTGCGGTAGGTCAAGGACAGCTTTCTTTAATTCGGCATCTTGATGTAAGGACATAATCTGTGTTTTTAGTGTAAAAAGAGTTGTTGAGCGAAAAGTCAGGCACACTTTCAGCGTGCCTGAATAAATTCCTCGTTTCATAAGCCGGAATTGAAGCAGGCAATAGCTGCCGCCCCTATTTACGGCTGTTTGCTATTAATACAATATTCTGAACTTAATCGTATTGTCGATCTGTTTGAGTTGTTTCAATAGATCTTTATCATATTCACCTTGTATATCGGTTACCGCATAGCCGATGTCACTTTTGGTCATTAGAAATTGGGCAACAATATTGATGTTATTTTGGGCATAGACCTTATTGATCTGCGCCATAATTCCGGGAACGTTTTGGTGGATATGCAGTAATCTCGTTACCTGTTTTACTTTTGGTAAAATCAGATTTGGGAAGTTGCGACTTAAATAAGTATCACCATTGTTGATAAAATCGGCCATCCGCCGAGGTATAAACTCGGAATTTTTCTTTTTATTTTTCTTATCATCGAAAACGACAATACCTTTAGCATTGCAGATATCCTTATTGATATGCCCTCTGATATCACCCAAATATCCAATCGTTTTTAATTTGTCAGCATGTTGGAGTTGCTCATCACTGATATCGATATTGTCCCCCAATAGAAGCATCCCTACATCTTTCGCATACTTTTCTTCGAACGTATCTTTTGTGCGGATTGAAAAACCGTCTCTTTTTAGGATATGAGCCGCTATTTCTGGTACATCACCCACGATCAAACAAAGGATACGGTTTTTAGGATAGGATATTGCACGGGGCAGATCATTTACATATAAGAACTCATCAAAACTAGGTGTGATGAAGTCTGCTTTCTCAGTGACACTTTTACGTTGGATATTCTCTGTAAATGCAAAGAATTTTTCAATCAATCCCGATTCTTTCAGTTGAAAATCTGAATAACCGTCGCCAATGCCAAATAGTCTACCTTCAATATTCAACTGTTTTAATAATTGCACTTTTCCACCTTCATTTGATAATGGATTCTCTTCATCAAAACCGATGATATTACCTTCTTCATCAAATCTGAATGTATTGGCATAGATATTTTCAGTCTTGATATGATACGGTGTCACAACAGGAGTAATAAACTCCTTAAAACCTCCTGAAACAATCCATGCGGTGTCGGCGTGTTTCTTGAAGAATTCACGATTTCGGGAAAAAGAGGTTGAAACCTTTTTCTTAAGATGTGAAACTAGTTTATCCAGATGAGATTTATTGGCATTTAAGAGTTTTACGCGACCAGCCAATGCTTCGCGAAAGGATAGTTTACCCTCCATGGCAAGATTGGTGTACCGCTCAATTTCGTGGTAGATAGCCTCTCGGTCCGGATGGTTCTCAAGGGAGATTCGTGCAAGTTCATCAAGTGCCTCTACTTGCGTAAATGTACTATCAAAATCAATGATGTAATAGTTTTTCATCTTATTCTTTTTTATGAAACTATCATGAGTCATACATCTGAATGCTGCTTACTGGTACAAGGTCTGTTTCTTCCACTTCTTCTTCCAAACATATATTGATTAGAGGAGACGAAACTAGCCTCGGGATCGAGCTTTATTTAAGGATTGAAGTTACTCACGATGAGATCAAGGTTTGGTTGTTAATTATGTTATAGTTTTACTGTTTGTTATATAAGTCTGCAATTTCTTTTAATGTTTGTTCCAAAGGCCGATAACTGTGGTTTAGAAGTCCCTGGATTTTAGCGTTGGAATACTGTAATTTGGCACTTGACGCTGCCGCTGTTTCCTTCGTTAATGTCGCGTCTGATTTTTTAAATACAGCAAGCATACTTGAAACTGTGGAAGCAATTTGGAGTAAGGTCTCAGAAACTTCAATTTTGGGTTCAGGCCTATTCATTAATACACTTGCTACGCTCAGCAGATCCTTGTTGCTTATATTGAGATGATTGATGATATAGCGCTCAGCCGTGATATCATCTCTTTCCATCAATTGAATCATGATCGCAGCAACATCTTCAACGTCAACAACGCCAACACTTCCTTTCGGGTAAAATCGTAGACCTTTATTGATCATCGAAAAAATAGCGCCAGAGCCTTTATCGTTTGCAGCAGCACCTAAAATTACCGAGGGGTTGACAATAATTGCACTTAAGCCTTCGGTAATACCCCGCCAAACCTCCATCTCTGCCTGATATTTTGAAAGCGAATAATTGGATGTTAGTGAATTGTGTTCCCAATGGTCTTTCTCGGATACCGGCAGGTTTTCTCTATTTGTTCCTAAGGCTGCGATCGAACTGACATGGAGCAGGCGAATACCTTTTTCAAGGCAAAGATTGACCACATTTGTCGTCCCTTCCACGTTCACTTTAAAGAGTGCCTTAGCGTCTTTCTTTTGGTAGGAAACCAATGCTGCACAATGGAATACTTTAGTAACACCTTCAAGAGCATCTTCTAGTTCAAAATAGTTGTTGATATCAGCGTCGATCCATTGAACCAACGAAGAAGATAACAACGAGGCCGGAATAGTCGATTGAGCTCTTTTTATGGCAATGACGTCAATTCCTTGGTCTATCAACTGTCTGATTAGTGTAGACCCTAAAAAACCTGTTCCTCCAGTTATTAATATCACTTGATAAAGATACTGTTAAAAATAATGTTTTCAAAAGTTAGTTAATAAATGGATATTTGTGTGAATTGCATCCTGAAAAAACTTCATGTTTTCGGTGGTACCAAACGCTATCGAAGCTAAGGAAGCTTTTTTCTGTCCAATTAAAACAGGCATTTTCAGAAAAAATAAGAGATTTTACAAATTATAGCTTATGTCATCACTGTCCGTATTCTTTAGCCCCATTTCAATTACAGGTTTTGCACCAGAACATGGGTTCTTGAGTTCTCAACTAGGAAACGTTATTCAAGCCTATGAAACAGATTTTCCGAGCTGGGAAGCGGATAAACAGCCTCAATTGGCTATTGTCGGTGTGGAGGAAGATCGTGCATCCATAAATAATAATGGGACAGATAAAGCGCCAGATGCTGTGCGTAAGCATCTCTATGCACTATATCAGGGCGATTATAAGATGAATATCGTTGATTTGGGAAATATCAAAGCAGGTAATACAATTCAAGATACCTATATCGCTTTAAAATCTGTCGTAGAGGAACTGATCAAAGAAAATATTCTTCCGATTATCATTGGCGGTGGGCAGGACCTGACCTATGCACAATATTTAGGGTATCAAAATTTAGAACGAAAAATAGAGCTAGCGATTATAGATGCACGTTTTGACCTTGATCAGGAAAATGCTGACAATGTAAGCTTGACATCTCGCTCTTATGTGAATCATATCATCTTGCATCAGCCAGACTATCTGTTCAATTTAAATGCAATAGCTTATCAAACGTATCTTGTAAGTAAAGAGTCTATCAATATGTATGATAAACTATTTTTTAATGCGACACGAGTCGGTATGATTGCCGGTAAAATGGACCAATCAGAGCCTTTGATCCGAGCTGCAGATTTAATTAGTTTTGATATCGGAGCCATTCGAGCGTCTGAAGCACCCGGAAATGCCAATGCAATGCCCAATGGCTTATTTGGCGATGAAGCTTGTCAACTTGCCCGTTACGCCGGGATGTCGGATAAATGCTCTTCCATCGGTTTTTATGAATTCAATCCAACATTTGATCCGATGGAGCAGACGGCTATGCTGGTCTCCCAAATGATCTGGTGCTTTATTGATGGTTACTATAACCGTAAACAAGATACGCCGCTGTACCCCAAATCATCTTATATCATTTATCGCACGACACTGGAAAATGAAGAGCATGAATTGGTCTTTGTGAAAAGTAAAAAATCAGACCGCTGGTGGATTCAAGTGCCTTATTTTGGATCTAAATCAGTCAATGAGCGCTATTATCTCGTGCCTTGCCGTTATGAAGATTACCAATTGGCTGTTTCAGGTGAAATGCCTGATCTATGGTGGAAAACACACCAAAAGTTACAATAATGTACCAGTAAGCCGGACATTGGTATTACACCTTATCATAAAGAAGTGTATAATATACCAAGCAAACTAATAACAGATTGGTTTTATCTGTTTTTTTGTTGTGCAGATCCATTAAGTTTGAGATGTTATAGGTTTAATTAAATGCAATGATGGCAAAATAGACCTGCTCAGGTAAGCATAGACCATCTTCAGAAAATACAAATCATGGAAATATTTTTCTTTGCGGGAATCGTGCTGTTATTGGTCATTTTGATCGTATTGGTACTAAAAAAGAATACCGATACCAGTGTTGGTCCTGCGTACAATAAAGAAGTTGAAACACTAAAAATTGAACTCGCTAGATCGCAACAGCGGGAACAAAGTTTGTTGGAAGAACGTCTTATGCTAAAAAATGAATTGGATAAAGAACGGGAGAATCTTCTGGTCGCCGAGCGGTCTTTAGAGAGTACACGTTCTTTTTATGAGGCGCAGCTCGATAAATTTCAGGAACAGAAAAATGAAATCGCCGAGATTAAACGACAATTCAACAACGAGTTTCAGGTAATTGCCAATAAAATATTGGAAGAGAAGACACAAAAGTTTACAGAGACCAATCACCGTTCCCTGGGCTTGATCTTGGATCCATTGAAAGAAAAAATCAAATTGTTTGAAGAGAAAGTCGATAAAAATTACAATCAAGAGGCAGCGGAAAGAAATTCTTTAAAGGGAGTTGTCCTTCAGCTGGTCGAACAGAGTCTTAAAATTAAAGACGAAGCCAATAGCTTAACCAAGGCGTTAAAAGGGGATACCAAAAAACAGGGCAATTGGGGCGAGGTAATTTTAGAGCGGGTTTTGGAGCGTTCGGGACTTATGCGCGATCGCGAATTTAGGTTACAGGTCTCTCTGATGGATGCCGATGGAAGAAGAATGCAACCCGACGCGATTATCGACCTTCCTGAAGATAAACATCTGATTGTGGATTCAAAAGTTTCGCTGATTGCCTACGAACGTTGGGTCAATGCGGAGACAGACGAGGACCGCGCAATTTTCGCAAAACAACACGTACAGTCCGTGGAGAATCACGTGAAGGAACTTTCCGCAAAAAACTACCATGAGTTATATGGTATCGAATCGCCGGAATTTGTCCTGCTGTTTATGCCGATTGAATCTGCATTGAGTATGTCCGTCGCTGAAAAACCGGATCTATTCAGCGATGCCTGGGATCGTAAGGTTGTCATCGTTAGTCCTTCGACACTATTGGCTACCCTTCGTACCATTGCCAGCATCTGGAAGCAGGAACGCCAGACTAGGAATGTGATTGAAATCGCCAAGGAAGCAGGGAGCCTTTACGATAAATTTGTGAGCTTTCTGAACGATATGGAACAGGTGCAAAATCAGTTGGAGCGCGCATTAAAAAGCCATGAAGATGCAACTAAAAAGCTCTCCACGGGCGCTGGGAACGTGATCGGAAAAGTGGAGAAATTAAAACGTTTAGGAGCCAAAGCAAATAAACAGATCGATTCCAAATTTTTAGATGAGGAAGATTAACAAAAACGGGCTTGCCGAAAGGTAAGCCCGTTTATAATTTTTAACCGTGCAAAGCAAAGCCTGCTCTGCTAACTTATGCTAGAGGTTCTACTAAAGCTCTTTCATCCGTTTATTGATGGAAACATCCACATAGGTATCCTTTAAACGATCTACAGCTTCTTTTTGAACAGTGACATTGGTGTCTGATTCGTAATCATGAATAGTCCTTTGGTTTTGGACTTCGTTGTCATAAGGATCCTTTCCTGCCAAGAGCTTGACGATTACCGGAAGACACTCGAGGAAGACAAAAAGCAACGCAATAAAAAACACAGCATTTGCATTGGATTCGTTGACCTTTCCATTGGCATCGTACCTTAGATTACCCAGCGCAGAATTGCGGTCTGCAAAACCAGCGACATTGACAGCGCTGTCCAACGAAGCGTTGGATAAGACTTTTTGGTCCAATATCCCCTCAAATTTCTGTTTCTGACGTATTGCGTTTTGCTGGGTCGTTATCTTGTTCCGTAAAGTATCCAAATAACCTTCTTTTTTCTTCAACTCTTCTTCTTTCATTTTGGCATAAGGGCCATACCCCATGACACCTGATGTTTCAGTTGTTTTGTTCCCGAATATCTCGTAATTCAATTTTGTACGGTCATTTTTAATACTGGCTTCTAATGAATCACGTTCGACCGTAATCGCTTTTAAAAGCGAAACCTCATTGGCATATTTCTTATTGAAAGTACTGTTGAGCGTGTCGATTTTAGCGCGTTGATCTGCGAGAAAACGTACACGGAGGTTTTCTCGAATCTCTTTATCGAAGATTTTTAACTCCAACGGCCTAGAGATAACCAAACCAATCAAAATTGCCAATAAAATTCGAGGAAGAGCCTGCAGAAGCTGCATAAGGCCACTTTTTGATTTATTTATACTGAGTACAATATAGCGATCCATATTGAATATCGCTAAACCCCAAATGATGCCAAATACAATGGCCAAGAGCCAGTCAAATGCCCCACCACTAAATACGAAATACATGGCATAGCCACCCGAAAGGCTGGCAAACAATCCCGTAAAAAAAATAGTAGCACCTATGGCTGTGTACTTACTATGCTCTTCCGGATATTTTTCAAGAGTTTCTTGATGTACCCCCGCACATCTCCAAAAGAAACGGTTAATATCGCTCATTAAAATATTTTTACCCAAATTGACAGATTATTTTTAACAAGGTTTATGAATAAGTTTTTGTTTTACAATACGATGACTGTTTTTTAGGTTCCTCTGCAACCCCCTCTCCAAGAAGGCCGACCATTTGCCTAATTTTATTATCTTTGAAAAAAAAATCAGGAATAATCAGATAATATGAAGAAAAGACAACTTTTGCCATTTTTTGCGATAGTGGCAACTGCATTTGTTGGTTGTGAGGAAAAAAAAGTGATGACAGATAATCCTCTTTTATTGGCTTACGAAACCCCATTTAATGTACCACCTTTTGACAAGATCAAAACAGAGCATTTTAGGCCGGCTTTTGATGAAGCAATAAAAGTACACAATTTGGAAATTGACACGATAGTCAACAATCCGGATAAAGCAACATTTCAAAATACGATAGTCGCCCTAGAAAATGCAGGTGGATTATTGAATAATGTATCTACTGTATTTTATAATCTAAATAGTGCCAATACAAATGACAGTATTCAGGCGATAGCAAAAGATTTGGCCCCGATCTTATCGAGTCATTCTGATGAAATCTCGATGAATACCAAACTATTTGACCGTATCAAAACAGTTTGGAGCAGTCGAAATACACTTGGATTAGATGAACAGGACAATAAACTGTTGGAAGAAACTTATAAGAGTTTTGTACGTTCCGGAGCGAATTTAAAGGATGCTGATAAGGAAAAAATGAAAAAAATTAATGCTGAGCTTTCAACATTAACAACGCAATTCGGACAAAATTTGCTTGCTGAAACCAATGCTTATACATTGGTCGTTGATTCTGCTAGCCAATTGGAAGGCTTACCAGAATCGCTGAAAACAGCAGCAGCTGAAGAAGCCGTAGCAAAAGGAAAGAAGGATAAGTGGGTGTTTACCTTACAGAATCCTTCCATTATGCCCTTTCTTCAATATGCAAAAAATCGTGAATTGAGAAAGCAACTTTGGGAGGCTTATCAGCTACGCGGTAATCAAGATAACACCAACGATAACAAGGCGATCATTCAAAAAATTGTAAACCTTCGCCTTCAAAAAGCAAAATTATTAGGTTATTCTTCACATGCGGCCTATGTACTCGAGGAATCAATGGCGAAGAATCCAACCAATGTCTATGCACTCTTAAATAAACTTTGGACTCCAGCACTCGCTAAAGCAAAAGGTGAAGAGGCAGATATAGCAAAGGAAATTAAGGCTGAAGGAGGTAATTTTGCCGTGGCTCCTTACGATTGGAGATATTATACAGAGATTATTCGTAAAAAACGCTTCGCATTGAATGAGGACGAAATTAAACCTTATTTGAGCCTTCCTGCAGTTCGTGAAGGAGCGTTTGCTGTCGCTAATAAATTATATGGTTTGACATTCGTAGCCTTAAACAATGTCCCAACTTACCATAAAGATGTAGAAGTGTATGAAGTTAAAGACAAAGACGGTTCGCATTTAGGTCTGCTATATGCCGATTTCTTCCCACGTGAGTCAAAACGAGGGGGAGCCTGGATGACTTCTTACCGTAACCAGTCGACAAAAGATGGCAAACGTGTTGCTCCAGTAATTTCCATCGTATGCAATTTCACAAAACCAGTGGGAAAAAATCCTGCCTTGTTGACATTTGATGAAGCGACTACCTTGTTCCATGAGTTTGGACATGCTCTGCATGGTCTTCTTTCCAATGTGAGATACCGCTCAATGGCCGGAACTTCTGTGCCCCGTGACTTTGTTGAACTACCTTCACAAGTGATGGAAAATTGGGCAGCTGACCCAGAGGTGTTAAAAACATATGCTAAGCATTATAAGACCAAAGAAGCAATGCCAGATTCATTGATTCAAAAAATGGAAAAGGCAGGTACCTTTGATCAAGGATTTGCAACCGTTGAATACCTTTCTGCTGCGTTGTTAGACATGGATTATCATGCTACCACAAAAGAAATTTCAAAAGACATTAATGGCTTTGAAAAAACAGCAATGAAAAAAATAGGTATTATTGATGCTATTATTCCGCGCTATAGAAGTACATATTTTCAACATATCTTCGCTGGTGGATATTCTGCAGGTTATTATGCCTATATCTGGTCTGAAGTATTGGATTCAGATGCTTTCGCAGCTTTCAAGGAAAAATCATTGTACGATCAAGTAACCGCTGATTCTTTCCGTAAAAATATCCTTGAAAAAGGAGGTACTGATGATCCTGCTAAAATGTACCGTACATTTAGAGGTGCAGATCCAGATCCAAAATATCTATTGAAAAAGAGAGGTTTGAACTAATGCTCTCTAATTAAAAAAAGGCGATATAGAAATATATCGCCTTTTTTTTGTTCAGGTACTTGTTATTCTAAAAACTATTCTTACATTTGAATATTATTTATAATGAGTCTAAATAAATGTAGATAGTATGTGTGATACAAAAATTCTAAGCCAAAGAGGAGATACCCATATTAGTGTTTGCCATAAGTGTCAAACATATTATATCTGGCAACAAAGTTTTGTACTGACATTTACGAGGAATAAATTCTTCGATTTCTTGAATATTACGAAAAGTAATGGTGATGAGCTCTTTTTTAGCACATTCCCAGATGGTGAATTTCGGTTGATTATGAAAACACCTTATCCAGATATCGTATTTTCATTTGATGAAGAACAATGGCAGAATTTCAGAGATGCACTCCAAGAATCTTATTACATGAATGAGTTTTATGGAATGCTGAATAATTAAGATAAAAAGTCCTGTTGCATCGCTTGTGTTTCATCTCTCTTTCCTTACGCGTTGACAACAGGCACAAACAAAACCCTCAGTTATAGTTGCATACACTTATGCGACTATATGCTGAGGGTTCTTTCTATCTATATATTGATTACTCGCCTATCGCGTAATATTTAAAATCAAGGTCTTCAAGTTCCTTACGGTTCAATAGTTTACGGCCATCGAACACAAATGCAGGCTTTTTCATGTGCTCCTTAATTTTAGCCCAGTCATAACGTTTAAATTCATCCCATTCAGTCAATACTGCAATTGCATGTGCATCATTGCAAGCCTCATAGGCGGTATTGACAACCTTTACCAAGGCTCGGTTTTCTTCCGAAGAGCGTGTATTCAGATAATCGAGGTCGGCATAGATGCGTTCGGCAGAAACTTTAGGATCATAGACCGTGATTTCAGCTTGTTCACTCAATAGATAATCTGCAACATAGATCGCTGCAGATTCACGCGTATCATTGGTGTCTTTTTTGAATGCCCAGCCTAAGAATGCAATCTTTTTACCCGATACAGTATTGTACAGTGTCTGGATAATGTTGTCCGCAAATCGCTGTTTTTGATAATCATTCATCAAAATCACTTGATCCCAATACTCGGCAACCTCTGTGAGACCGTAACTTCGTGCGATATAAACCAGATTGAGGATATCTTTTTGAAAACAAGAGCCTCCAAAACCTACAGAAGCTTTCAGAAATTTGGATCCAATCCTGGAGTCCATACCAATCGCCTTGGAAACTTCATCTACGTTTGCCCCTGTTTTCTCGCATAGTGCCGAAATGGAGTTAATGGAGGAGACACGTTGTGCTAAAAAGGCATTTGCTGTTAGTTTTGAAAGTTCAGATGACCAGAGGTTTGTTGTGAGAATTTTGTCGCGACTTACCCAATGCGCATAAATGTCTACCAATGCACCGATGGCTTCGTCATTTTCTCCACCGATAAGTACACGATCGGGATTGATTAGATCCTGTATTGCTGTACCTTCAGCCAAAAATTCAGGATTGGAAAGAATATGGAAATTAACGCCATTACCCGTGTTATCAAGGATACTTTTTAAAGCTGCCGCAGTGCGAACAGGTAAAGTCGATTTTTCAACAACAATTTTGTCATTTTTGGCAACCGCTGCGATCTGCCGTGCACAAAGTTCAATATACTTTAAGTCTGCAGCCATTCCCTTGCCTTTTCCATAATTCTTAGTCGGTGTATTGACCGAAATAAAAATCATGTCGGCCTCGTCGATAGCTTTTTCGATATCGGTTGAGAAAAACAAATTACGATTACGTGCTTCTGCAACAATCTCTTGTAAGCCTGGTTCGTATACAGGAAGGTTGTCTAGATTCTCATCGTTCCAAGCCGCGATACGGGCGGCATTGACATCGACGATCGTAATCTCAATATGTGGACATTGCTTTGCAACAACTGACATGGTAGGTCCACCGACATAACCAGCACCGATACAGCATATTTTCTTGATTGTTTTGCTCATTTTGATTATCTTAATCAGCTATAAATTGAAGAACAAACTTAGATAAATTGCTTTTGATATGCAATACAAAGCACAGCATATCAAAACAATTTATTTAGGGGAACTGGCTCATCCATTGTTTTTCCCTCTATTTGTTTCATGGCGCTTCTGCAATGCCATTAAAGAAGTCATTTCCTAGTGGAGATGCAAAAGATTTATTCTAATTTTACATTAAAAAAGAAACGGTTTGATAAAGCAGGAAGTTATTGATAAGGTACTGGAAACAGCACGGATAGAAGAGGTGGTGGGAGACTTCGTTGATTTAAAGAAACGGGGAACTTCTCTGATTGGAAATTGTCCTTTTCACCATGAAAAGACGCCTTCCTTCCACGTTTCTGTGTCAAAGGGTATCTATAAGTGTTTTGGTTGTGGTGTTGGTGGAGATTCCCTTAAATTCGTCATGGAACTGGAAAAGTTCTCTTACCCGGAAGCCATCCGTTATTTAGCCGATAAGTATTCGATTCAAATTGAAGAAATCGAGCGTTCTCCGGCCCAGCTTGCTGCGCAGGATAAACGGGAAAGTCTATATGTCCTAAGTGCTTGGGCCAGTAAATTCTTTGCCGAACAACTCTGGAAAACTGAAATGGGTCAGGTTATCGGACTCAACTATTTCAAGGAGCGTGGCTACCGAGAAGATATCATCAAAAAATTTGAATTGGGTTATTCGCCGGAGGAATGGACTGCATTGGTCGATAAAGCACAGGTAGCGGGTTTTCACCCAGATTATTTGGCCGCGAGTGGTTTGGCTATTGAACGCGATGATAAATCTTTATATGATCGTTTCCGCGGCCGGGTCATGTTTCCGATCCATAACCTGACAGGACGTGTTATTGGCTTTGGTGGTCGGACACTAAAGACGGATAAGAAGGTCGCCAAATATGTAAACTCTCCCGAAAGCGAAATCTACCATAAATCCGATGTGTTGTATGGATTGAATTTTGCCAAAAAAGCAATTATGGAAGAGGATAATTGCTACTTGGTAGAGGGCTATGCCGATGTTCTTTCGGTACATCAAGCTGGAGTCGAAAATGTTGTTTCCTCCTCGGGAACGTCTTTGACAACAGGTCAGATCAAGCTTATTTCCAGATTCACAAAGAATGTGACCATACTTTATGATGGGGATGAAGCAGGGATCAAAGCCTCCCTACGCGGTACAGATATGCTGCTCGAAGAAGGTTTAAACGTTAAAGTACTGCTTTTTCCCGACGGTAATGACCCCGACTCTTACGTGCAAAAGTTTGGTGCCACGGTTTTTAAAGATTATGTCAAATCCAATCAGCAGGACTTTATTTTCTACAAAACGAATATCCTGCTTCGCGATGCCAATAATGATCCAATAAAAAGGGCTTCGGTAATCCGTGATGTCGTCGAAAGTATTGCATTGATTCCCGATGAAATTAAGGTTTCTGTTTTTATCAGGGAATGTAGTAGCCTTCTGGATATCGAAGAGCGCATTTTATTGGCTGAACTCAACAAGATTAGGCTCAATCGGGCAAAGAAGGCGGATAAGGATGCTGCTCGTAAACCCCAGAGCCCAGCACCAAATGCAGGAATGCCACCTTTTGGGATGGACGGTCCTCCTCCGGATTTCTTCATGACAGACGATGAAAGAGGGGGAGTAGCTCCTATGGAGAATGTCGAACAACCGGTACAACTGACTTCCGAAATTCTTCAGGAACGGGAGATTGTCCGTATTTTAATCAACTATGGGGATTATCTGGCAACCTGGGAAGGTGACGGGGATATTCCCGTAGCAGGAGTACTCCTAGGAAATATCAGCGACATCGAATTTAAGGATAAAGCTGCGGCCTATATTTTAAAAGTCTATAGAGATGCTGCAGAAAATTACGAAATTCCAGATGCCAAGCAGTTTTATTCGAATTCGGATGCGTCAATATCCGAATTGGCGATTAATAGCGTTGCCAGTAAATATTCGCTCAGCGAAAATTGGAATGACGATAAGCGTAAAATTTATGTAACGCAAGAATATGAGCATTTAAAACAACTTGTTGTTACAGCGATCTATCGGATCAAGAAGCGTAAGATTGAGGCAGAAATGCATCATATTCGTGAAGAAATGAAACATGAACAAGATGTGGCAAACCTAGAAGTCCTTATTTTTAAATATCAGAAACTTAAAGAGGCCGAACGGCTCTTGGGAGGCTTTCTGGGAAATACGATTGTTAAATAGTACTGGATATGGCCAAGCATCTTAAAACGGGCGAATGGGGTGAGCAAATGGCTATGGAATACCTCATGGAACAAGGCTATAAAATAGTGTTAAGAAATTGGCGATTTAAGAATTTAGAAGTAGATTTGATTGTCGTGGACAGGGATACCTTGGTATTCGTTGAAGTAAAAACACGGTCAGGAACGGATTTCGGCGAACCCTACGAATTTGTAGATCGCAAAAAACAGCGACTATTGATTCGTGCAGCACAGGCTTATATTCTTAAAACAGGTTATGTCGGTGAAGTCAGATTTGATGTTGTCGCAATAACAAGATCCCCCAAAACAGTACTCAACCATATCAAAGATGCGTTTTGGGATAGCTAAGGATACGTACTTATAAATAATTATACATAGATGAGAAAAATCACTTATTTTATGGCAATTGCAGCGCTAGCTTTTGCTTCTTGTAAGTCAAAAAAATCAAGTTTGGAATTTGCTTCCCCCGGAGCAAATCAAGCTGTTTTAAAAGGTGCTCAAGTCCAGTTGAAATTGAAATTTGAATCAGTATCAATGGATTCTGTGGCTTATTTTGTCGATGATAAACATGTGGGGTCATCAACTGATACTACGGCAATTACGGTAGATACCAAAGACATGGCCTATGGTACACGTAATATTTCCGCCTTGGTATACAATGCTGGAAAACCCGATTCTGTTTCAAGTACATTTTATGTGGTACCTGAAAATGCGAAGAACTATGGTTTTGAGGTTGTCAACAAATACCCGCACGATACGACAGCTTTTACTCAAGGGCTACAGTTTGCTGATGGTATTCTCTACGAATCTAATGGCCGTTATGGTGAGTCAAACTTGAGAAAGATCGACCTAAAAACAGGTAAAGTACTCAAGGAAATTAAATTTGATGAAAAGACTTTTGCCGAAGGAATGACATTGGTCGGTAATAAGTTATTTATGTTAACGTGGCAACAGGGAGAGGGATATGTCTTTGATAAAAACTCTTTTGTAAAGGAAAGTTCCTTTAAATATGAAAATAGTAAAGAAGGTTGGGGCTTGACCTACGACGGGCAACATTTGATAAAGTCTGATGGATCCAATAAATTGTTCTTTTTAGATGCAACGACCGGTAAGGAACTAAATGCTATCGGAGTTTACGATGAAGCTGGACCAGTGGATGAACTTAATGAACTGGAATATATAGACGGCAAAGTCTACGCAAATGTCTATCAAAAAGATGTTATTGTTATAATCAACCCGCAAACAGGAGCGGTAGAAGGACGGATTAATCTTGTAGGTATTTATGAGCATACTTCCGCTTATGACAATGAATTGAATGGAATTGCTTACGACCAGACTGGAAAGCGTCTCTTTATAACAGGTAAGTTGTGGAATACATTATTTGAGATCAAGACCGTTGAAAAGTAAACGAACTTCAGATCTTGATCCTTCTTTGTGAGGGAGACAGTATTTGCACATTCGAATAAAATGGAAACCTTGTCAGAATTATCTGACAAGGTTTTTTATTGCGCCCCCATTTTTCTTTGAAGTATGGCTGTTATTGTGTGAGGTTTTCAATTCCATCTTTTTTATAATGACGACCTGTTTATAATGACGGTCTGGGGCTGAGACAGATCACTTTTAAAACTGTATCGGAAGCCTTTAAAACTGCATGGAGAGCATGAAACATTATGACGAGCAGATCTCTCGTCAGGTGCACTTTAATTAATGAAGAACAAGAGAGTTGTCCTATATTGGTAAATAACAGCCGGATGTGAGCTATTGTTGATGACTGATTTCACTCAACGGACAGCCCTAAAAGGGAACTAGAAATCCTTTTTAGCCAATAGAAACTAAATGTTTTAAACAAAAAAAGGAATGAAGCTCAAAACTTCATTCCTTTTTTTATATTGATTTTATTTCGATTAATAAATCGGAGTAAACATCCAAGTATCGTCAAAACGGGATGAACCGTTAAGTCCAGTAGTGATGTAACCGTTGTTTCCTACAGCGAAACCAACAGCATCTTGGCGTGCTGAACCAGCGAAAGCACCGTTATCATTTGTCCAGTAGTCACCAGAAATATTATATTTCCATGTGCTGTTGATTACTGCATTTTTGTAACCACCAACAACGAATGGAGTACCATTGATTGCGAAAGCAGAAGCATTTGAACGAGTCAAATCGTAAGTATATGAATCATCTGCTCTATTTAGATCGTTCAATTTAGTCCATTTGCTACCATCAAATTTATAGAAATCTTTTGGGTAAGAACCGTTAGAGATACCACCACCTACATAAGCGACATTATTGACAACAAAAGAGAAAGCTGCTTTTCTTTTCGCTGAAAAAGGAGCATCACTGATTGCTTGCCAAGTATTAGCAGCTGGGTCATATTTGTAAAACTCATTTGTATTCGTTGTTCCACCGTTAACAACAGTTTCACCTGTTCCAACATAAGCAGCACCATTTAAAGTAAAAGCTACTGCATTTGATAAAGCGATAGGAAGTGGAGCAATGCTTGACCAAGCACCTTTTCCGCCGTTAGCTGTAGGATCAAATTTGTAGAAATCTGTTAGGTTGTTTGTTCCGTCATTTCCACCACCAACATAACCGATATTACCAATGGAAAAACCGATGGCACCGTTTCTTTCAACACCCGTGAAAGGTGCCTTTTCAGCCCAAGTATCTGATGCTGCGTCATACGCATACGTATCTTTCACACGGAAAGGCTTACCGCCAGCATTACTCGCTAGACCAGTAGTGACATATGCAACATTATTTATCAAAAAGCTAGCAGCAGATGAAGTTTGTGGGCCTTTAAAAGCAGCTTTTGCAAACCATTCGTCTGATTTGGTTGAGCTGTCGTCACTTTTTTTACAAGAAGAGAAAGTTGTAACTGTAAATACAAAAGCTAATAAAACGAGTAGCCAATTTTTCTTGTTCATAAATTATTGAAATTTAGTATAAAGGATGTTTAATTTAATTTTCGGATCATTCTCATTATCTTTTGCCAATATTAACCTATTTCCAGTTGAAAACAAACCCGATGTCGGTAAAGATAGATATAATGAAGTATTATTGTATGCTGTTGTTTTAATTTTTGTTAAATATTCAATCAGATTGAATGTATATGTTCCATTCGAGCCAAAATCGTTTCCACGCACTAAGGTTGCTTGTTGCGTTGTTGTCGAATAAGGTGAAGTTAACAAGCTAATCGGATTTCCATTATTACTTGCCACCATTAAGACTAAACTTTGGGGCTGATCAAAAATACTGGAAGCTCCGTTAGGGACTTCAATGACAAGTTCAGCCTTATTAATCGCAATTGATGGATTGTTCACCAATTCTAATAACGTAGGGAACTCAATTTTTGCTACAACGCCGGTTGAGCCTTCTAAAAACACATTTCCATCCGTTTGTTGACTCGCGATTTGAGGGTTTTTTAAGGTCATAGGGGCAAACTTTGTTGCCGAGCGATCCGCTTCAATTTGATTGTACTGGTAAGCCTTGTTGTCAATGGAAAAATATTGTTTGCCAACAGATTTTGTTCCTTCATTATTCAGGAATGAATAGTGCACCTGTAAGAAAACAGTATCCTTGAATCCGATAACAGCTGTGTTGCTGTTGTCAGGAACAAGCGCCAATCCTTTGAAATATTCCTGAAAACTTGTGCTGTTCTGAATCCGGTTGTCATTATTTTTGATCATTGTAAATAGCTCATTGCTGATGGTACTGTTGAATCTAAAAAATAAAGAATCTGCCGATTGTATACGTGGTTTAAAGGAAAGGTCTGCCAATGGTGTATTTTCATAGGCAAACTTTTGTTTACTGAAGATCGCTGCCGAAGTGACAAAAACAGGACGTTCATCTACAGGTTTGGTTAAATCAATCTGTGTTTGTGTAATTTCCTCCGTAACACGGTGTACCGATATCTTTTGTACTTTCGTTGTATCACCGTAAAAGTATTTGTTTGGCGTTAATACCAAGGTCACCGAATCCAATACCGCATCATCTGGTATAGAAGCATTGCTTATTGTTCCCACTCCTAGGCGCATATAAGCCGTAGACTTCATGCTGCCCGTGACAGCATTGCTATTCTTTCCGACAAGCATTGTTCCTGTAGCGGAAGTCGGAATATCGTCCAATTGATAAGTCGAAACTTTGGCGGAAACAGTATCAATTGGTACTAAACCGATTGTTTCATCTCTTGAACTATCCAATGAGAGCGAAATGTCTTTATTACAACCAACGAAAGCGGCCAATGTAAAAAGTGGAAGTAAAAATTGAATACTACGTCTCTTAAAGTCTTTAATCATATTAATTTTTGAATAGTGCAAAAGTAATCAATGCCAACTGTTAATCAGTGTTATATTTTGTTAAATATGGTTAATTACCACAGCGATTGCAAATCTAGTAATTTAAATTTGTTTTAGTTATGGGTAGAAGATTTAAATTATTGATCAGTTTGATCGTTGTAATTGGGGCAGGAATTACCGTAGTGCTAGGCTTTTGGCTCTATGGAAGTTACACCAATCGTCGTGACCTGTTTCTATCTACCGCTGAGCGCTCGCTCTTCAATGCTGTTCAGGAAGCCTACCAAGCGCGTAATGGTGATCGGCAGTTAGATGGCCCGGAGGCTGATCGGAATCGACTCCTGCAAGATGTAAAACGCGAGCTTTCAACCTTACTGCCCGCTGCTGAACTAGATAAGGCTTTACAACGTGTGAACGTCGAACGGCCTAAAACCGAGCGATTTGATCGCGAGGGCCACGGTAGACGAGAGAAAATGTTTCCCAAAGATCGCGAAGGGCAAGGCGCAATTATCCCGCCCTTTCTGTTCCGGGACTTTGAGATGAACAAAGCCAATCTGGAGTTAATCGAAAGAAAGTTTAAAGAATCTCTGAGCAATAAAAGTATATCAGTACCATTTGAAATGGCTATTGTCACGATTCCACACGATCAAATCAAAGATGTGCGCCGCAAATACCGTGAAGCAAATCTTGCTTGGACCAGACCCATGATGGTCAATCCCTCAAAAAATGAATTTCTTGTGGTCAAGTTTCAGGAGGATTGGAAGTATCTGCTGTATAGCTTAAGCTGGCAGCTGCTCATCTCACTGCTCTTGATTGGACTGCTGCTCGGGACGTTCTTCTATTTGATGAAAACCATTCTCAACCAAAATAAGATGGCCGAGCTGCGTAAGAACTTCGTCGATAATATGACGCATGAACTTAAAACACCGGTATCTACGGTTATGGCAGCCATAGAAGCGATACAGTTGTATGGTGTACAGGATGACAGGGAAAAGATGAATCGCTATCTGAATATCTCCAAAAAAGAACTGGAACACCTGTCCAATATGATTGAAAAGGTACTCCAGATGGATATTGATGCAACAAGAGGAATTGTATTACAGCGTACTGACTTCGATCTTGTCGCCATGGTGAAGGGCGCCATTGAAGTTGCTCAGTTGAATAAAACTAAGCAAGTGGACTTTAAGCTTATTGCTGTTCCAAGTGAAATAAGGATCAATGGCGATGAAGCCCATCTAAAGAACGTGATCAATAATTTGTTGGAAAATGCGATAAAATACGCTGGACAGCAGGTTTATATTGAAGTGGAAGTGAAGGAAATGAAAGAAAATGTCCATATTCGTATTACAGATAATGGTAAGGGAATTTCTTCAGAATACCATAATCAGATTTTTGACATGTTCTTTCGGGTTCCTTCCGGTAATCTACACGATGTAAAGGGTTTCGGTTTGGGGCTTGCTTATGTGAAGCAGGTGGTAAAAAGGCACGATGGCAAGATTACCGTCGATAGCGTGCTGGAAAAAGGAAGTACCTTTAGTATCCGATTGCCGTACGAATAAACGGCATTATTTATTTTTCTGACAGCAAATAGGACCTTTTGTCGGTCAGCAATTAGGCTGACTTTATCCGAAAGATGCCTTTGAAACAAAGGCGAAATATATTTTGATTGAATCAAAACATTATGATTGAAATTTTATATGTAGAAGATGAGCCGAGTCTCGGAATGATCGTTGCCGATAGCCTTGAGGCCAATGGATTTCGTGTCACCCATTGCAGTAATGGTTACGAAGCCTTGGAAGCATTTACAGCGGCTCGGCCGGATATTTTGGTCGTCGATGTCATGATGCCGGTGATGGATGGCTTTACATTAGCGACAAAAATACGCGAATCAGATACGCAGGTGCCCATTATCTTCTTGACCGCCAAAGTGCAGACAGAGGATGTTGTGCGGGGATTTCGTTTGGGCGGGGATGATTATGTCAAAAAGCCGTTTAAGATTGAAGAGCTCGTTGTGCGGATAGAATCCTTGTTGAAAAATAGTCCTAAGATGTTATTCGGTCAGAAGCTGATGATAGGAGACTATAGCCTCGATAGCTTAAAACATCAGTTGACTTATCAGGGTGAGGTACTTAAGCTGTCTTTCCGCGAAAGTGAACTGCTGCGGAAGCTGTATGAACAAAAAGATAAAGTCATACCGCGGGAGGATATCATGCGGGCCTATTGGAGCCATGATAAATATTTTACGGGGCGAAGCTTGGACGTGTTTATCAGCCGTATACGGAAATACCTCAGCCAGGATGAGCGCATCAAGATTACCAATGTCAGAGGAGTGGGGTATATGCTTACAGTCGATTGATTGACGTGTTCCACGTGGACAGACATTAAGGGCGCTGTGGTTAACGATGATTTTTCATGCCCGATTTTCTGCCAAGCCCACGAATATGGTAGGTAAAACTTAATATCGCGTAGCGCGTTATTGCATTTGATTGGGATACACGTACCCAAAGATCGTTTACCTGCTGATTGATATTTTTATTGTCATTAAAGATATCAAATACCGTAAGATTGATTTCGGCATTCCTGCGTTTGAATAATTTCTTACCGATAGAGACATTCCATAACAAACTTGTTGTACTTGGTGAATTCAGGATGCTACCATTGTAAAGGTAATTGAAAGTCGAATTGAGTGTCCATGTTTTTAGTAGCGTCAACGCGATAGAATTGCCTATGGTATGTCTATAAACCGAGTAATTTGATTTTTCCGTTGCTGAGTTCTTGGAGAATGCTATATTTCCATTGTAATCCAAACCGATGATAACATCTTTGCTGAATGCTGTATTTACGCCGACGCGTTGACTCATCCCATAGGTCTGCGCATCGACCTTTTCCAGATTCAATAAGGTGTAATTCTGGTTGAAATACATATTGTTGTTGAGGTTGAAGTTAAGTTTCAATGGCTCAAATCGATATCCAAGGCTATTTTGCCATTTGAGGTTATAGACACCATCGAAATTTTCGGGCCTAATATATTGCCCCCCGGGGCCCAGTACAACGTCCTCGGTGATTGTAAAGGCTGAATCTGTGGTGAAAATGGTATTTGATATTTTATGTTCAATAAAATCTGCTGTAAGCTCAGAGGTGAAGCTTCTACCTGTTCCTTTATTGATCGATCTAAACTGAACCACGACGTTGTGGTCATATTCTTGCTTAAGATCCGGATTTCCCGAGCTAATGCGCAGTGGATTTTGATTGTCTATAAAATCCTGCAGTTGCTCAATAGAAGGAGTATTGGTCTTTGCATTATACCGAAACTCGACGCGTGTATCCTTATTAAAATTATATTGGAAATTTAGATTGGGCAACAGACTGTTAAAGTGGCTCTTTGTGGTCAGTATATTGGGGAATAATTTGTCATTTACCTGGGCAGCTGTCTGATAATCTAAGCCAATCTGAAATCTAATGCTGTCTTTTTTGTTAAATAAGTAGGAGACACCACCGCTATGGTAAACAAAGTCATTTCGGAATTCATTGGAAAGGCGGTTTTTTAATTCCCCTAACTGACCTGTTTCGGCCAGAAATTCGTAGGTTTTGCGGTCCGAATAGCGTGCCGTATTTCGAAAAGTATAGTTCCCCTGTAAGCGGGAGTATTTACCCAGCATCTCTGTATAGGCCACTTTGGAACGAAAACCGTTATTATCACCAATGGAATAATTCCTATTGTTGACAGTGTCGACGCGGTTAAATAGTCCATCTTTATAGTAGGAATTTAGTGCAAAATTCTCCGCATGGCTCTTGTTGCTGCTAAAAGAGCCATTCATATTAAAACTGATTGTGCGGCCAGGTTTATTGAGTCTCCGCATGTAAGTAAGGTCTCCGCCCCAGTTAAAATTTTCTCCAAAACTGTTATTTTTACGGTCAGAGCTATTGAGTATCTCGGCAAGATTTAATAAGGTATTGCCTTTGGAACTTGTATTTCTGTCGTTACTCTGATAGGAAAAATTAGGTTGAAAGTCCAGTTTCTGTATGGAATCTATTTTCCAGTTCGCGCGGATAGAGAGAGCATGATTGTTGCTGTAGATGCTGTTTATTTGATCCTGATTGTTGGTTTGGTTGGCCCGATTACCCGCAGTATATTCTGTTTTGCTTTGGCTGAGGATAGTATTGTCCGTATAGTTGTAGGTATAATTCGCATTGAAGTCCATCTGGTTATCAAAAAACCGATCCAAATAGTTGAACCCCGCATTAAAGCGCGTTGTCACTCCCTGTCCGGTACGTCCTCTTGTATTTCCCCGGGTGGCGAAACCGTTGGGCTGGTTGACGTTGTTGGTATTGATGTCGATCGAGTACTGACGTTTGGGATTCATTTTGGTCACCTGAGTATTTATGGCATACTTCTGGTCAGGACCGACTCCACCGGAGAGCTTGCCAAAATATGACTTTCTTTTATCGGGTTTGGTGACGATATTGATCACCTTCATGCGTTTTCCATCATCAAAGCCACTAAATTTGGCCTGCTCGGTTTTGTCATCGATAATCTGGATTTTGGCAATAACATCAGCCGGAAGGTTTTTTAAGGCGACCTTAGGATCTGTACTAAAGAACTCACGACCGTCAATAATAATTTTATTGACTGACTCACCCTGTGCTTTGACGTTGCCATCATCATCAATTTCAACGCCAGGAATCTGCTTTACCAATTCGTCGGCATCGGCAAAATCCTGTGTAATATATTTCTTGGTGTCAAATTCAAGGGTATCTCCTTTAACTTGTATACTGCTCGAGGAAATATTGATCTCATCCAATACAATTTCTGCATTGCTGAGTTTAAAAATTAGGTCGACGGTCTTGCCTATGAGCTTTACCCGACGGAGATCCATGGTATAGCCCATCGGTTGTACTGTGACCAGATAATCACCATTGGAAAGTGCTGCGCTGCTGAACTTGCCCAATATGTCTGTAGGTACCTGAGATTTACTGGAATCTTTTACCGCGATAATGGTGATGCTTGCACCCCTAATGGGCTGTGAAGTTGTCTGATCAAGCAATTTGCCTGTAATATACTGTTGTGCAAGCACGTTTGTTCCCAATAAGGATAAGCTAATAAATAGGAGCAAGACAGTCCATAGATTGATCTTCATTGGTAGCGATGGAAATATGTATTAATGTACAGTTGACGGTTATATAATTTTATTTTTCAAAAATAGGGTACTATTTGTTACGAATTATTATCATTTTAGTTACAATACCCCCAAGGGAACGGAAAGATTAGATATATTTGCAGTAGAATTAAAAAATCAACTGAACAAAACCGTGTAAGGATCTGATGCTATACGGGGATAGATTAAAAAAATAAAAGATGAAAGAAAGTGTTTTGAGTAGAAAAGAGCGTATTATGAAAGAAGCATTGTTGCTTTTTTCAGAGCAAGGCTATACGAATACCTCTACCAAAACGATTGCCCAAAATGCCGGGGTCTCTGAAGCATTGATCTTTAAACATTTTGGAAATAAAGATGCCTTGCTCGTCTATTTAATTAAATCGGGCTATCGCAAAGTTCTTACGCATCACCGCGGAATGATGACCTATCGTGAACCAAAGGAATTCCTGCGTACAATGATCAATCTACCCAACAAATTGGTTACCGCCGAACCCTTATTTTGGAAATTGCAGGAACGTTTGTCTCATCACCCTTTTTCCAAACAGCAGCACGAACAGTTTATGAAACCCGTGCAGCCTATTATCCATCGTGCTTTTGAAGATCTGAACTATGAAAATCCAGATCTTGAAACACAATTTCTCTTACTAGTTATCGACAAGCTATGGAAAAAGGAAGCGATAGGTGAATTGGAGAATGTGATGGAGTTGACGCTCTTTCTAGAGAAAAAATATAACCTGATTTAGCTTTCAAAGCTAAATTAGAGGATTTTTCTAACCATCTTTTTTTTGTAAAGTTCTTTATTACTCGCCGAACCGGCAATTGGGTTGCAATCGTTGGATGGTCGGGGCGTTCCAAAGCTGTTATTTTTCCATATATCGAATGTTCTATTGCTTCCAATATTTACATGCCGCATTTTTCTGCTTTGCTACCTAATATAATGCTGTTTTGTGCGTTTTTATATTAAATTGTTGCAAAAACAATTTCATATTGTCCAAAATAATAACGTTCTTAGTATTTCTATTTTAAATACATTATACAAACTAATTTATGTTCAAAAAACTCGGTCTGGGAATATTGGCATTAGTCGGCACAATTTCTTTTTTAAAAGCTCAGGATAAAAAAGATTTTGTGAAATACATCAACTCCCAACATGAATGGGTCGATGCAGTATTCAATACTTTGACACCAAAAGAAAAAGTAGCGCAGTTATTTCTGGTTAGGGCACACACCAATTTAGGGCAGAAATATATTGACTCCGTAGCTCAGGTTATACAAGACCAACATTTAGGCGGTCTCGTTGTTTTTCAGGGTGGTCCTGTTCGTCATGTCGATATGTTCAATCGCTACCAGTCCTTGTCTAAAGTACCTCTGATGGTGACTTTTGATGGCGAGTGGGGATTAGGCATGCGTATGCCCGATTCTACCTTGTCGTTTCCTTATCAGATGACTTTAGGAGCCGTTCAAGATAATCAGTTGATCTATCGCATGGGACGTGAGGTTGCCTTAGATTTCCAACGTATAGGTATGCATTTCAATT
Organism: Sphingobacterium sp. UGAL515B_05; assembly: GCF_033097525.1. Taxonomy (NCBI): domain Bacteria; kingdom Pseudomonadati; phylum Bacteroidota; class Sphingobacteriia; order Sphingobacteriales; family Sphingobacteriaceae; genus Sphingobacterium; species Sphingobacterium sp. UGAL515B_05. The sequence continues at coordinate 2,246,025 of NZ_CP109907.1, forward strand.
TTGCTCCCGACGTGGATATCAACAATAATCCTAAAAATCCAGTAATCGGTATCCGTTCCTTTGGTGATAATAAATATAATGTAACCCAAAAAGCCAAAGCGTATATGGATGGTATGGTGGATGGTGGTATTTTGGCTTCCATTAAACACTTTCCAGGTCATGGAGATACAGATGTGGATTCTCATTATGATCTGCCGCAACTTCCTTTTGACAAAAAACGCCTGGATACCCTGGAAATGTATCCGTTCAAAGAACTTATTAAAGCTGGAGCACCCGCTGTCATGGTGGCACACATGAATATCCCGAGTTTGGACGATACACCTAATATGCCATCTTCCATCTCTAAAAAGGTAGTTACGGATCTTTTGCGCAATGAACTTGGTTTTAAAGGACTAACAGTCACTGACGCCATGGACATGAAAGGTGTAAAGAAGTTTTTCCCAAATGGGGAAGCAGACGTACAGGCTATTATCGCGGGTCATGATTTACTTGAAGTGTCAGAAAACAGTAAACGTGCAATCGATTTGATCGTAAAAGCCATTGAAGAGGGACGTATCGCACAGGCAGATATTGATGCGCGTGTTAAAAGAGTGCTGGCAGCCAAATTATGGCTTGGTTTAGATAAGTATCAGGCTACAGCACAACAGAATCTATACAATGATTTACATCGTGCCTCGGCGGTTCAGCTCATTGACGAGCTGTCAGATGCAGCGATCACCGCATTAAATTCTACCGAAAAAATAAAATCATTCAAGAAAGATTTACCTACCGCTATTATCAATATCGGAATTACGGCTAATCAGACTTTCCAGAATGAATTAGCGAGTGCGCTGACGAATGAAACACAGTATTTCATCACAGACAGCATGAGTAAGGATGATATCAAACGTATTACCAAGGAAATCAAGAAAAATAAACAATTTATTATCGCCGTGTATGACACGAGACTTCGTCCGCGTCCTACCATGGTATTGAATAAAGATGTTCAGGGCCTGATGAAGAAATTTGCGAAAAAATCGATCTTGACCTTATTTACCAATGCCTATGCTTTGGACGGTTTTGAAGCGACGAAAAAAGCAAAGACAATTTTGTTGGCTTATCAAAATGATGCCTTCATGCAGAAAGCAGCAGTAAAAACGATTTTGGGGCAAAATACGCCGAAAGGAAAACTTCCGGTTACGATCAACAAAAAATTTAAATACGGACAGGGGAAATAACGCATTATAAAATCACACAAACAGGATACCTCTTCTGAAATGGTCTCTTGCGCGAGCAAGAGACCATTTCAGAAGAGGTATTTTTTTAAGCCTTAAGTTTCTTCGTTTGTGGCTCTGCTATCTGATGGCTTACTTTCATTTTTTATACGATCAATAGCAGTAACGACATATTTGTACTGTTGATGCTGCTTGATATCGTCATCCGTATATTGAAGCTTATCGCCATCAAAGGTGATAAAGATGATTTTTCCTGGATCCTTAATGTTCACTTTTTCATCGAGATTGAACCGATAGATCACATAGCCATAAGCAGACTCCCCATCAGTGGCCACATCTGGTTTTTGCCAAAATAAGGTGTTCATTTTACCATTGGCCGAATTTTTAACCAGAAGACCGAAAGGTGCATTGGGTGGGATACTATCTAACCACGGCATTGTAGGGGGTAATGCTGGTGTACGATACAGGTCATTCCGCATCGAGTCTTGCAATCCAACAAGATTGTCCGTGAGTGATTTGGAGCTAAAATAAATGCTTCCCTCCACATCGTGCTCCTCTCTTAAGTGGCGTACCTGTCGGGGAATTTGGCTGCGGTCTGTCCAGCCGATTTTATTTTCGGTAACACGATAAGCCCCATGCCCCACATAAAAGTGACGGCCATAGGTGTGTTTCTGCCACCAGTCAACTAAGATCTCATATGCTGCAGCGCGATTTTTAAAAGGAAAGTAGATCTGGGGATTGATGTAGTCTATCCAGCCTTCCTGCATCCATTTTACACCATCAGCATATAGTTCCCGGTAAGCACTCAGACCACGGGTATCTGAGCCAGCAGTATTATTTTCTTTGTTGTCCCATACGCCACAGGGGCTAATGCCATATTTGACATAAGGTTTTATCTTTTTAATGGCAACACCAAGATCGTGTACCAGTACGTTGACGTTGTTGCGTCGCCAGTCGTCAATTTTCTCGATCCCGTTGTTATATTGACCAAAGGTAATCTGATCCGGTACCGGTGTGTTTCTGCTGTCAGGATAGGGGTAAAAGTAATCATCGAAATGAATGCCATCTACATCGTAGTTTTTGACTACATCCATAATCACATCAATGATATATTTACGAACTTCCGGAATACCTGGGTTGAAAAGCTTCTTGCCAGCATAGGTGAAGAACCATTCGGGGTGGCGCTTGGTAATATGGTCATCCGAAAAATGGGCCGGATTTAATGTTGTCGAAGCACGATACGGATTGAACCAGGCATGTAGCTCCATCCCTCTTTTGTGTGCCTCGGTGATCGCAAATTCTAAGGGGTCATAAAATGGCGACGGAGGCAGGCCTTGTTTTCCGGTCAGGTATCTACTCCAGGGTTCTCTGCCCTTCGCGTAGAAAGCGTCGGCAGCAGGACGTACCTGCAAAATAATTGCATTCAGCCCCGCGCTGCGGTGCTGGTCCAATAAATCAATAAACTCCTGCTTTTGCTGAGCGACATTATTGCCCGCCTTCACGGAGGGCCAGTCTATATTACCTATGGTTGCTACCCATACACCGCGAAACTCCCGCTTAGGTAGTTGCTGGGGATACGTTCTAATCGAAAATAAACAAATAACAATGGTAAAAAAAGAATATAAATATGTTTTTCCCGTCATTCTATAAATTATAGCCAACAAAGATAGGGAAGCATTTCTTACTTTTTCGCTAAAAAATGTAAGATGTTTGTTGGATACTTGTTAAAAGAACCTGAGCTTGGTTTTCAAATTGATAATAATGCAAATACAGGTAACAATGTACTTTATTTGTGCTAATTTAGATGCGGTTTTCACAAAAGCAGTGGCTTAATCAGCTAACCGCAATAAAAAAGATTATGAGCAAAGAACAAATATCCGTTTTTGATATGTTTAAGATTGGTATCGGACCTTCGAGTTCGCATACCTTAGGCCCTTGGCGCGCAGCCCAGCAATTTACGGCTGTTCTCAAGTCAAAAGGGGTATTAAATGAGGTCGAACAGGTTAAAATCTTGCTTTATGGGTCTTTGGCTAAGACTGGTGCAGGTCACGGTACTGATATTGCCGTTCTACTGGGACTAAGCGGAGATGATCCGGTTACCTTTGATGTCAATAGAGTGACACCCAAAGTCGAACATATCAAGGCGGTCGGTGAACTGGAAGTTGCTGGCGAACGGACGATTCCTTTTTCCTATCAGGAAGACCTCCTGTTTCTATATGCCGAAAGCTTTCCTTTTCATCCCAATGCCGTTACCTTTCAGGCCTTCCTATCAAATGGTAAGGCAATTACAGAAACTTATTATTCTATAGGTGGCGGTTTTGTGGTGCAGGAAAATGATACGGAAAGCGTCCTGTCTGAAGTGGATCTTCCATTTCCTGTAGATACTGCACACGAACTCTTGCATTGGACGATGAAAACGGGGCTGAAAATCTCTGAGCTGGTCCTTGAAAATGAATGTGCATGGCGTGAAGAAAGTGAAACCGTAGCAGGCGTATTGAATATTTATAAAACAATACACGAATGTATCTACCGGGGCTGTCACACCGGAGGGACATTGCCGGGGGGGCTAAACGTTGAGCGAAGAGCAGCCAAGCTGAATAAGAAATTAATGCAGGGACGTACCTATCAAGATTACGAGTCCTGGGTAGCGGCCATTCGGGAGGGCGGCCAAAACTTTCAATATATTCTGGATTGGGTAAGTTGTTTTGCTCTTGCTGTAAATGAGGAAAATGCCTCCTTCGGACGTGTGGTTACAGCGCCTACCAATGGGGCTTCGGGCGTTATCCCGGCTGTATTGCAATATTATATTACTTTTCATGACGGTATGCGTGAAAATAAAATTATCCAATTTATTCTTACGGCATCTGAAATCGGTTCGATCTTTAAGAAAAATGCAACGATCTCTGCTGCAATGGGCGGCTGTCAGGCCGAGATTGGGGTTTCATCAGCGATGGCTGCCGGCGCGCTGACAGAAGTGTTGGGTGGATCGCAGCGTCAGGTTCTGATGGCTGCCGAGATTGCGATGGAACATCATCTTGGATTAACATGCGATCCAATTGGTGGATTGGTACAGATTCCTTGTATTGAGCGTAATACTATGGGAGCCATTAAGGCAATTACTGCTGCGCAATTAGCACTACAATCCAACCCAGATAAGGCAAAAGTGAGCCTGGATACTGTGGTTAAGACCATGTGGGAGACGGCTTTGGATATGAATGCTAAATATAAAGAAACAGCAGACGGTGGATTGGCCGTCAATATTCCATTGAGTTTGCCGGAATGTTAATGACTGTCTGAGTTTTCTCGTTTTTCGTATCTTTGCCGCGGTAACATAGATATATTCTTATAAATAGCGTAAACGAATGAAATATTGTGCAATCGCCTCCGGAAGCAATGGAAACTGTTATTATGTGGCTAAAGATGATTCTGCTATTTTGATCGATGCCGGAATCAACAGCAAACATATACACCTTCGGATGTACAATCTGGGTATTTTACCGACTCAGATCAAAGCAATTTTCATTACCCATGAACATTCAGATCATATCAGAGGCCTATCCGTATTTGCCAAAAAATATAATCTACCGGTTTATATCACCAAGGGGAGTTACGATGGTACCCGATTGCATCTTCCGTCCCATTTGGTCCATATAATCTCTCCGGACGAGGTCGTTGAAATTGGAGGTCTCAAGGTGTATGGTATTCCCAAATATCACGATGCCAAAGAACCCTGTAGTTTCCTTGTTTCAGATGGAACATACAATATTGGTGTACTTACAGATATTGGGCGACCTTGCGAAAATGTGCAGCATGTTATTCAGCATTCGGATGTATTGCTTCTGGAATCAAATTATGATGAGGAGATGTTGCGTACTGGACGATATTCGTATTTTCTGAAAAATAGAATCAGTAGCGGGTGGGGACACCTTTCAAATCGTGTTGCCGTCGAACTATTTAATGCCTATAAAACCGATCGCCTTAAACATCTTATCCTAACTCACCTCTCCGGCGAAAATAATACGGTCGATCTGGTTCAGCAGACTTTCGAACCACATTGCGAACGTATCCAGCTTCATGTAGCGACACGTTACCAGGAAACAGAATTGTTCGACCTGAAACTTGTGCTAGAGAATCGTGTAACCGCTTTTTCAATTCCTTCTGCACTCTCTTCCTAGTTTAAAACGCTCGTTTTGTTTGCTGTATTTCTTCAGCCAAAGCGTAAGAATACTGTAAAATAAAAAAATTAGTTGATTTAAAAAGATTTCCTGTTATATTTGCTTTGTTTTTAATCAGTCTAAATAACTATTTGAATGCTTATTTAGACAAGAAAGAAACAAAAACACCATGTAATAGACGGCAATCTATCACATGGCGTAAATCTACATACAGCGGCAACTGTATGTAGAAGACTGAAACAGCACGCTGTGTCAGTTACTCCCGATATACGATATGGAAGAACTTGCAAGATAACGAATTTTATTGTCTTATTCGTTGTAGAGCTCGCTTAAACCAGCAAATTCTCCCATAATAAGTTGAAGAAAACTAAACATCAATCAACATATTATGAAAATTTTAATTTCATTTTTTACATTTCTTGCGGTATTACTGTGTAGTCATACCAGTCATGCACATGCCCTTTGGATTGAATCATCTTCTTATGGGACGTTAAACCAATCCCATGAAGTCAAGGTATATTACGGTGAGTTTGCAACGAATGAAAGAGATCAGGTCGACAAATGGTACTCCGACGTGAAGGACTTCTCATTAATGTTGCATGCTCCGGGAAAGGAACCCATCAAACTTCAGTTGACGAATAAAGGCGATCACTTTAGCGGTTCATTTCAACCTACAGCAGCAGGAACCTATTTCCTATCAATAGTTAAAGCAGCTAAAGATCTCGGCGGCAAAACGAAGTATGAATTTTCTTCCTTAGTACCTGTTGTCGTAGGAAAGTCTGCAACACTTGATTATAAGGGCGTAAAAAATCCATTGCAGATTGAGTTGCTAGGTGTGGCCAACGTAAAAAAGGGACAGAGTTTACAAGCAAAAATTACCAGTTTGGGCAAAACTGTTCCCCATGCCAAAGTTTCTGTTTTTTCTGCTACAGGTTGGGGAAAAGAGTTTGTTGCCGACGAGAATGGTATCCTGACATTTGATGCAATCTGGTCGGGCCCATACGTTTTGGAAGCAAGTACGTTTGCTGAGACAGCAGGTGAACATGAAGGAAAACCCTATGCTTCGGCATGGCAGGGAAGTACGACTTTTATTACCATCAAATAACTGCAGGTACAGCGCAGACAAAATAATAAAGGGTCCATCTGAAACAATGGAAACACCAATGGACCCTTGCAAAAAAGAATATCTAAAAGATGTCTACTATAAAAAACATCTACCACACTACATTCATGAATCAAACTTTATCCTTTTTAGCTATTCCTGTGATTAGTTCATTTTTTTCTGTTGCACAAGCACAGACGAACAAAATAATTGAAGGAATTCTTATCAATGAGAAATCTGAACCGATCACAGGGGCAACAGTAAAATTGACCAATACGGGTGTGACCACCAGTACCGATAGTGAGGGGCATTTCGCTTTTTATAAGCTTTCATCCAAAACCTATCATATCGAGATTAAAGCGATTGGTTACAGTAAGCATACGATGGAGGTGAACGTAAAAGATGAGACGACAAACCTTGGCCCCATCATTTTGAAAGACCAATCGCAAGCTATCGACGAGGTCGCTGTCTATGGTAAATACTATGAACATTATAAGTTTGACAGTATCTCTGGATCGTTACGTCTTAAGACACCAATCTTGGAGTTACCTCAAAATATACAGGTTATTTCATCGGACTTAATGGCCGATCAACAGGTTTTCGACATTGTTGATGGTATTACACGTAATATCAGCGGAGCTACCCGCCAAGGGCACTGGGATAATCAATACGCTAATATACGCATGCGCGGATCTAAGATCCCAGCATTTCGTAATGGGATGAATATCGAAGCTTCTTGGGGGCCTACCGCCGAAGATGCGAGTATGATCGAACGGATTGAATTTGTGAAAGGACCTGCCGGATTTATGCTAGCCAATGGTGAACCGGCAGGATTTTATAACGTGGTGACGAAGAAACCTACAGGAAATACCAAGGGTTCTGTAACGCTTAATACAGGTAGTTTTGATTTGTATCGCGGGACTATCGATTTGGACGGTCGGATTACCAAAAGCAATAAATTGATTTATCGTCTGAATGTAGCAGGCCAGAAAAAAAAGTTCTTCACCAAATACAATAATAGTAATCGTCTTGTCATCGCTCCGGTATTGACTTATAATATTGATTCGCTAACGGCTATTACCGCGGAGTATACCTTTCAAGGGTCCTCTTATCTGACTAATGGAAACTATACGTTTTCTCCAAAAGGTTTTGCAGATCCGGGTATTGCAAATGATTTCTTTTATGGTGACCCAGGCATGAAACCCGGGAAATTGAGAGATCACAGTGCTTATTTGTATTTTGATCGAAAATTGAGTCAAAAGTGGAAATTCCATGCGCAAGCAGCTTACTTTAATTTTAATATGAAGGCGACCAGTACCTGGTTGAATTATATGACCGTAGAAGGTAATATGCCTAGAAATTATAGCACTGCGGACGAATTAGGCGAAAATAAATTTGGTCAGTTCTCGTTTAATGGTGAAGAAAGGACAGGCAATATAAGACACCGGATTTTAGCGGGTGTTGATTATGGGAATAAGAAATTCTGGGGGGATTTTAGTTCACTGTTGCCCGTCATTCCGGGAGAGCCCTTGAACGTTTACAATCCTATTTATGGGATTCCCGAAAATGTTTTTCCAGAAGTAGATCGCACTTTAAGCATTAAAGAACGTGCCAAAAGTCAGTCATACATAACAAGCTCATCGTATACGTCTGTATATGCACATGATGAAATGGCATTCTTGGAGGATCGATTGAAATTATCGTTGGGATTACGTTTTACTTCATCAAATGTCGTTTCAAAGACAAATGGTGACCCTGCAAAAGATAAAGTATGGAGTCCTAGGGTGGGGTTGAATTATTTGATAAACTCTTCTATGAGCGTTTATGGCCTCTTCGATCAGTCATTTGTGCCTATTTCTGGAACAGATTGGCAGGGTAATGCCTTCAAGCCAATTCGTGGTAATAGTCTCGAAGCAGGTGTTAAGAAGGAATGGGCTGGGGGAAAATGGATATCGACCTTGAGCGCGTATCAAATCAAACGTAAAAATGCATCAGTTGAGGATTCTGAACATCCAAACCCTAATGGTGGTTTCTATTCAAAGCAGCTTGGCGAAACAACTACTAAGGGGATAGAGTTCGATATTACCGGTGAAATTGTCAAGGGATTGAATGTTAACGCAAACTATGCGTTGACTGATTCTAAGATTTCAAAAGATACAAAGGAAACAAATATTGGCAACATTACGCCAAACACAGCCAAGCACACTGCGAATGCCTGGGTAATTTATCGCTTACAACAAGGTTTATTAAAAGGTGTAGGTTTTACCGGAAGTGTTCAAGGGATGTTCGATCGGGCAATTGGAACAACAAAAGAGAGTAACTTTAAGAATTATCTGCGAACTGATGGTGGTATTAGTTATCAACGGAGTAGATATAATATTTCTTTGATGGTTAATAATGTGTTGGACAACCGCAAATTGCTGACTGCTGGATCGATCTCCAAAGCAAGCGCGGCAGTTCAGAAGCTCGGTGGTGTGGATTATTACACCTATATCGTCGAAGCCAGACGTAATTTCCGTATGGGGGTTACCTATAAGTTTTAAATAAACGATCTCGATAAATTATAGAACTGATGTATAGTACATTACTAGTCGTTATCCTCTTTGGAGTATACCTTTTTTACAACACGAGCAAAAAGGTGAAATTTGGCCCTAGGCCACAATGGCTGGAAAAACTGTGCGCACAAACTAAGTTTGTGCGCACTTTGAGCATATTGCTGCTGCTCTTACCATTTGGCGCCGTTCTCTATATGCAAGGATTTGGCGCCGGCTTTTTTGCTTTTTTTGCCTATTTCATGTGCTTGATGTGTCTTGTGGTCCTATTGAATCCTTATCGCTATTTCAAATTATACCCAATTGTGGGATTGTATGTATTTAGCCTTTGTGTTGAATTATTGATTTCCTAACCGATAAAATATGCCTGCTAATAAAAAATACCTCAGTACGCCCTTTCAGCGCTTCCTGAAAATTACAGCCGGATTTATCGGTGGTTATGTTGTCATGATCTCTTTCCACGTCTTGGTCACACATGTTTTTGAGAAAAAGGATGTTGTTGTCACGGCTTGCTTCACGGGCTATCTCCTATGGGCAGTACTGCTCTTGTTGGCCTTCCTTGCAAAGAACGGATGGAAAATATGGGGACTATATTTACTCTTGGCTGCAGTTTTTTCGCTGCCTTATTTTTTCAACATGTAATTGGCCATGAATAACCGAAATTATAATATCTATTTCAATACGCATACCATTAGTGGCATTATTATTTGCGCCATCCTGTATGTAATATTTTTTGCGGGATCATTTGCATTTTTTAGGGATGAAATTGCTGCCTGGCAGAATAATACATCCTATAAGACCTATCGCGAAGATCATCAAAACTTTGATCGTTTGCTCGATTCACTCCAAGGACAAACAAATTTGCATGGACGCGATATCACTTTTTATATGCACCGGGAAGGGACCTCCGCTTATGTTGGGCTCAGTGCATCCAATGACAGTCTCTTAAATAAAGAAAATCTAGCGAAGGTAACGCCAGAACAGAAAGCAGCAAAAAAGAAGGGGCGCAGAAGAGGTGGAGATGATGATTCAAAGAACTTTACCTACAATTTTGCAAATAAGAAGTCAGGTGATTATACACAGAATTACGATATGGGCGAATTTCTTTTCCGCTTGCACTTCATGGCTCAGCTCAATCAGGTGCCAATCCGGGTAAGTATAGCTCCCTTTGGTTATCTTATTGCTGGAATTACCGCTTTTATTTTCCTATTTGCTCTTATTACAGGATTATTGCTACATTGGGACAAGATCGTCTCAAATTTCTTCGTGTTCAGACCGTTCAGTAAATGGAAAACGGTATGGACCGATATGCATACGGCATTGGGTGTTATCGGTTTTCCGTTTCAGTTTATCTTTGCGGTAACTGGTACGTTTTTGATCATTAACTCTGTCCTGGCTTTGCCACTGAGCAAGTTGTTGTATGAAGGTGATCAACAAAAAATGTATCAGGAGATGGGGGTTAGTGCCGAGACCGATTTTCCTTATACCTACAAACCTTTAAAGGCAGACATTAAGATCGCTCCATTTTTGGATCTGGCAAAATATAAATGGCCTGAATCCGATTTTCAGCGCATTACGATCAAAAACTATGCAGATTCCAATATGCATGTTGTCATGGAGCTGGAGCCGCAGTTTAATAAGAGCTTTGCTGGATCCGGTATATTGTCTATGCGAGCTATCGACAATAAAATTGTGGCCGAAAAATCCCCGATCAGTGATCCTACCTATGCCGATGGTGTCCGGAGTCTTTTATACCGTCTGCATTATGGTGATTATGGCGGCTATCCCCTTAAAATGGTATATTTTATTTTAGGGGTCATGGGCTGTCTGGTCATTATTTCGGGGATATTAATCTGGCTGGTAGCACGTGACAAAAACAATGTAATTCCACGAAAACGGAAATTCAATTTCTGGGTGGCCAATATCTTCACGGCAATATGTCTGACCATGTTGCCTGTCACAGCATTGACTTTTATTGCTATTAAATTGAGTCCAGAGGTTAACCAGGATTTTATTTACCGTGTGTATTTCTATAGTTGGCTCGTATTTTCACTGTATTATATTATCAGGAGAAGCATCCGAAGAACCAATCGCGAAACCTTGCTGGTCGGAAGTATCCTGGCATTTTTTATTCCACTTGTCAATGGATTTATAACTGGTAACTGGATCTGGGATACATTTCGCAATGGACAACGTGATATTTTTGTCGTAGACTTTTTATGGCTTATGATCGGTATCATCGGTATAATCGCCCATAATAAGACCAAAAAATTCTTTGAGACTATTCGTTAACAAAGATTCTTTTCTCTCTGCGAAGTAAGTACACTTCGTTTCTTAATTTCAAGGGCGCTCACAAGGTGCCCTTGAAACTTTTATAGGGTAAAGCTTAGGAAAAATCTTTGATACCACGTTGATCCTTGATGGAAAAGTAGTAATTTTTCCAAAGAAGGTCCCAATGATATTCCTCCTCCCGTTCAGGCCGATGATGTTGATGAAATAGACGGGGGGGGGATTTTTACTTGGAGTAGGACTTTCTTAAAGTGCGGCTTTGAAAAATCGCCCAAGGCGCATCAGATCCTGTGCAGTCTTTTCGTTCCAGTCCACGGCATAGTTGAGCCGAATACAATTCTTAAACTGATCGTGCTGTGTAAACATCCTCCCCGGAGCAAAACTCAACTTTTGCCTTAGGGCATAATCGTAGAGCAGGGTTGAGTCTATTTTAGGGTCCATCTCCAGCCAAAGCACAAACCCACCCTCAGGCTGTGACATTTTTGTGTTTTCTGGAAAATGGGCCTCAATGCTGTTTCTGAAATTGATATAGTTGCTGTACAGTTTTTTTCTGAAGCTATTGAGGTGATGGTCGTACCTGCCGATCTGTAAGAATTTGGAAACCGCCTCTTGATAAATTGCAGGCTGCGAAATCGTCTGTATGAGTTTTTGTTTTAGGATCTTATCCTTGTATTGCCCGGGCTCAACCCATCCGAGCCGAAAACTTGGCGCCAATACTTTGGTAAATGATCCACACCACATCACCAGTCCCTCTTCATCAAAATATTTGCATGGCTTGGGCCGTGACGAACCGAAATAGATGTTTCCATACAGGTCGTCTTCAATCAATGGAATATGGTGATGGGCGAGCAGTTTCACCAGTTCCTTTTTATGCTCATCGGGCATGAGCGCGCCCAATGGATTGCTAAAATTGGTAACGAAGCAACAGACATCAATTTTATGAATAACTTTTTTCAGGGCATCTAATTCAATTCCCGTAATAGGGTGGGTCGGAATCTCGATGGTTTTGAGACCCAGTAATTGAAAGGCCTGAATAAATCCAAAATAAAGGGGACTTTCCACCGCGATGGTGTCACCGGGCTTAGTGACAGCCCGAAGGCAGCTGTAGATTGCATTCATGGCTCCCGAGGTGATAATAAGATCCTCATCACTTATTTTTCCTTCAAGTACCAATGACCATTTGGCAATTTCTTTCCGTAAGCTTGGACTTCCCTGTACCTGTCCGTATTGATCACCGTAATCATGCAGTTCATGAACCGACTCTATAATGCATCGATTGAGTTTCTGAATCGGAAGTAATGATGCACTGGGTAAACCCAGTGAAAAGCGTGTAATTTCCTTGTCTTCCAGGGAGTGAAAAACTTTATCGATCAATGCTGCAGGATCTTGTTTCTTTTCGTCTATTTTAAACGTGGAAATAGACGGAATAGCCATCCGACGAAGCCCCGACCGGCTAACGAAATATCCTGATTTTGGTCTCGATTCAATGAGAGATCTACTCTCTAATTCCATATAGGCGCTTTTTGCTGTATTTAAACTTACATTGTATAGCTTCTGAGCGCTCCGGACAGAGGGCAAACGATCTCCATAGACCAAAGAGCCATTTTTGATCTGGCTCTCAACAATATTGGCTATTTTCTTATATAACAGTTGCTGCTCCATGCTTATGCTAATTTACTGTTTCTGTTTTGATTTAACCAGTCGTTATATCGGTGAATTCCTTTTCTGAGCAATTCTTCCGAACCAAATAGGTCAATCAACTGGTGCTCGAAGAAGGATTGTGCTTTTTCCGTGAATACTTTGGAGAGCGTGTCCGAAATAGGAGCTTCGTAGGTAATTTCGATCGATAACAGATTTTTTTTGCAGATTGTTACGGACGAAAAAGCTATTAATTGATTACATTGATCGAGTGCCATAAAAGGCATGCCTATCGAGTCTGTATCCAGTTGTTTTTTGTTGAGTAATTCTTTGATAAGCGCTAAATCAGAAAGATCCACTTGTCTGATCAGATACGGTTGATTTGCAGTTGTCGCCATAAGAATAAATCTTTTTGCTAATTTAAGAAGGGTACAGGATGCTGTTTAGGTACAGAGTGTTGTTAAAATAAGGGTACAGAAAAAAATAAGATGACCATGAGTTTTTTTAATTTCCATTTGAGATCTTTACACCAGAAAAAGGATATCTCTGGATCCATAAATTATGAACTCGTATGCATAGCTTGTTTCCGTTATTTATCGCGATGATCGCGATCATCGTATTGATCGAAATGTGGGCCACCAAACTACGGATGTGTATTCACCAAAAGTAATGCTTTTTGGTGAGTTTGTTCTCCGAAAAGCATTACTTTTGGTGAACGCTTAAAACATAACAGTTATAGCCGGCGTTTTATTAATAAGTACTTTTGGCGCACTAAACAGCAGCAAGAAATTGATTACGTAGAAGAAGCGGATGGTAAAATAACTGGCTACGAATTTAAATGGACTCCTAAGGCGAAAGCAAAAATACCATCAAATTTTGTAGAAGCCTATAGTGCAGATGTTCAGGTAATCTCAAAGGATAATTTTAGAGCGTTTATTGGTCTTTGATAGCATTTGAATCATGGTGCTCAGGCTTCTGTTTTTAATAATCTCTTTTATTCAACTTGTTCGAGCAGCTGTTGGCTGGAAATCTTCTCAAAATAGATTTCCATCTCATTGTTGCATTTTTCGATAAATGTTTTTGTGCGTTGTTGCAATTCTATGATTGTTAGTGGATCTCCTTTGTAATTTGCATTATATCTAAATTCCTGCTGTGCTTCCGTAATATTCTTAAAAGCGGCGAAATGTTCCTCATGGTCAAGGCAGAATGTTGCGTAGGCATCAGGGACTATCAATTTGCAGAGTGTCATCAGAAAAGTCAGGTTGACACGTTGCGGTTTGTATTGGATGACGGAATTGATTACCCCGAGACAAACCTGCTCCAACGCTTGCGATAGCATATAATATGTGGCCTCGATGCTTATTGACGACCAGTCTTCCTCGTAAGGTAAATATAATGTGCGCGCATTATTATAGCGCGTCTTCCACTGTTGATGTACATATTCAAGATCGAGCTGTGGGGCAACGATACTTTCCAGATCGATATTTGCTATTGATGGATTCTGAAACCAGATGTCACCGGCTTTCAGGAGTGAAAGAAAAAAGGGATGACCCTTTGAAAGCTGTTTGCTGAAAGTGGTGGAGTTTTCAAGGGCGAGCGTAAGCGATACATTGTTGGGGAGCAAATCCGTAATGAGTTGGGGCAGATTATTGATCTCGGCGTTTAAAGTATCATATGCGACAAAAATATAGTAGGCATGCGTGATACAATCAATTTTTGCCCTTCGGAGCGCATTCTGATAGTTGTGATGATCTGAATCATAGCCGAAACATACTACCAGCGCAGGCGTGCAATAGCGCTCTATAGCGTTTAAAATGAGGTCTCGATAATTGGCGTTACAATAGTTTTGTTTGTATATTTCATTGTTATTTTTGCAATTTTCAACTTCGTTGTTAGCAACTGGGATTGGGTTAAGTTTTGACTTAAGTTCTTTGAATAAAAGATTGGAATAATCGTAGATCCAGTTTAATGTATTGATAGCAATCTGATAGGCTGTTTCTAATACATCTTCATCGATAAAATAGTCTTGATTATAACGATAACCAATATAAGCTTCATCGATTTTAGCTAAGGCTTGTTTTTCTTCTTTGTTGTCGATTAGTCTCGCCAGTTTGGAGTCAAAAGTTTTAAGGTAGCCCATACTACCTGTAAGCGAATGTGATTTTCGATCATCATTTAAAAGGATATGTTCTGCGGTTTTCAAGGATAGTTCGATGGCCTGATGTAGCATAAAGGCTGCGTGTGCATAATTTTTATGCTCGAAATAGAAATTGTAGCCATCTATAAAAGATCGAATCTTGCCCTTTTCCTTATCGATATATGTCCGTGTTTTTTCGATAATCTCCATAGCTGTATAATTCGGAAAGATCAGTGGGATTTCTTGCACCGGATTTTGATAAACGCGATTTTCAGGCTGGTAGATAAGATAAGTGCGAGCCTGTCCGAGATCGAGTTGTTTTTGTGCTTCGTGTGTAAGGCACACTTTGATATATAAGTCTGATGGGCGGTTTTTGACGATTTTGTTAATCAGGCTACGGGGATCCGAATGTCGCATTCCTGTATTTGATGCTATATTAATCTGTAACATCTGATACTTTTTACCATCGTGGTCAAAAGTCCAATGGTAGATTTCATCGACAGCAACGGCACGAAGGATTGCCTCGATAATAGGGTTAATATCGGTGTTCATAATTAATTGGTTTGGTGTTGTGGTTATTTATCTATTTTTCCTTCATTTAGATGTATGGTTTTCAAAACAATTGGGAGATCTGAGAGTGTTTCTTGAAGAGGTATGAGATCTTCTGAATAACTTAAAAAAGTGCAACTAAAACTTGGGTCCAAGTAGGAAAAGAGAAGTTCGTCTATAGCGGTATACCAGTCTCTGTGACTTTGGTAGCTAAACATTTTCGTTAAAAAATCGGGAGGATATACTCCTAGATGATAATTACAGGAGCAGTCAATCTCGTCGCTATGGTTCGGAAGAACATATTTTTTATTCTTTCTTCTTAATCCGGATTTGTTAAATATCAGCCAAGCAAGATCGATCGCTTTACCGAGTTCTAGATAAGCATGCGTTGAGTTAAAATCCTTACAGCGGATCTCTTTGCATAAACACATGTTGATAAAATGCAAGAAATTTTTACTGCAATTTTTTTTATCCTCTGAAAAGTTTTTGAGGGTCAACAAGTGATTATTGAATTGGCCTTTACGGAGGTATCTAAATTCTCTCCATGTTATTTTTCTGCTTTTCTTTTTCATCTTCTTAGGTTATTTGATTATCAATTGTTTTTTTGATTGAGTTATTTACACTACACCAGAGAGGCGCAGTTGAACTGAAACTTTCTGAGTACCTTCGTGGACGCACAAACTAGGTCTTTATTTAGCGCTGTTTTAAGCAATATTCAACGAGCCTAATGCCATTTATTAATTCCCCTCGTAATTACTCATGCATAGTTTATTTTTCAGCTGTATTCATGAATTCGTTGCATTTTGGTTGAATGAATTATGCGGATTTCATTGATCTTTGGTGCTTTAAAAGCGTTAGTTTATTGTTTCTAAGTTGCTATTTCGCTTACGGGGATTTCTGATATGTGTGAGTTTTGGCTGTCTTCAATATCATTGCTGTTTTCCTGCACTTCTTTTTGAGCATATTTTTTATCAATACTTTCTTCTATGATTTGCCGTAATTTAGTTTTCTCTTTGGTAGACTGATGAGGTTCATCATTTATAGCTTTTACATAGCATGGAACATTTAAGGATATTCCTTCATCTTCATAGATATAATGTAGGGCGAATGCGAGTCGCATCAGCAATTCTCGTATGGCCATAATTTGATCGCCAAAATATTCGTAGTTACCTGAGTCGGATACTGTTAGATAGTGCATGATATCATCCATTGTTTCATACCATTTTTGAAGAGATTGGTATGAGAAAAACTTACTGATGGTGTCAGAAGGATCTATATGTCCGTTGGTCGTATATTCCAGTTTAAATAGATAATTGTGGTAGTCTTCTTTTGTCGAAAAGAAATTCAATGGCGTTTCTTGTATAGAAAGTTGACATTGATGAAAAATTACAAAAGCCACTTCAATCTGTTTGATCATTTGTTTGCAATGATATCCATTTTCAGCAAAATTGTGATCTGCCATTTCGGGGACAGTTGCTGCGTTGACAAAAAGCTGAATATGATTCATCCAGTAAATAATATTTGTTTCATAGCGATAGAAATCCCTGATATAGATCATTGGATTTTTGACTATATCCTTGCTTAAATAGCGAAAATGTTTCGCTTTTAGTTTCTTTTGCGTATTTTTCATCAGATTATATGTTTTAAAGTTGATGAAACTGCTGCGTAGGGCTAATAACGATCCGTGCACCTGATCTAAAGCCTTATCGGTTTCATTTGTAAGTTTTTTTGGTTAATGTTGTGTTTATAATTATCAATAGTTAAGCTAATTTAAACACTAATTTTCGATTAAACAAATTTTATATTGATAATTATTGATTATGAGTTCTTTTTTAACGAGAATTAAAGTTATTGCAGATAGAGAAGGACTGAGCGTAACAGCCTTTGAAACTGCCGTTGGAGCCAGTAGAGGCGTATTTACACGTGCCTTAACCAACAATACAGATGTACAGGCGAAATGGTTAATTAGTATTGTTGAAAAATATCCTGCATATTCTTCCGAATGGTTGTTAAAAGGCGAAGGCGAGATGCTAAAGCCTATTCTTGCGCAGGAAGAGGAGCGGGAAGGCTATCTGACAAATGAAATTGAAGACGTTACTAATGCCGTTGTCAATTCACTAAGACAGGTTATATCGTCACAAAATATCACAATTAAATCTCAAGAGAAGACAATTATTTCGTTGGAGCGATTATTGTCGATTCAAGAGCAGGAAATAAAATCGTTAAGAAATAAATAAAGAGCCAACATTTAAAAAAAAAGCTATAGGTGAATGTAAAGGAACGTGTGCTGCTGATCGCCGAAACTAAAGGCATCAGTAAAACCGAATTTTTCAAAGATGTGCAACTTTCCTATGCAAACTTTAAGGGAGGGCAGAAAAATACTGCACTCAGTTCCGATGCCATGGTTGCTATACTGTCTAAACATCCCGACATTAGTCCGGCCTGGTTACTCATGGGCGAAGGAACTATGATGCGGAAGGATGAGAGAAATGCAGTAGGTGCTCCACCTGCCGAAACAGCTCCTTCTACTGCCGAAGGCCTCGGAATTTATAGGCAGCTGGTCAATGCCTTAGAGCAAACAGTCAAGGCACAGGAAAAAACAATCCAGTCATTAGAAGGACAGGTGAGTTTATTGCAGCGCAAATAGCCATATCGCGTAGTTTAGAAACCAAATGATCTCCTCCAAAAAAAATACCTGATTCCGGTGATTTCATTGGCCTCCTTTTTGTTTTAATTTCGTTATTGCAACGGTGCGTGTTTGGCCGGCAGCCAGAAAAAGTTTCTGTTGCATTTATAGATGTCTCGTTCCCTGCGGCTGATCGCAATGGAGCGGCCACTAGTCCTGTATTCAAAGAATTAATGTTATGTCGAAAAAAGTATTTGTTATATGCTGTCTGCTTTTAGCTTGTTTTGTGCATCAGGCAGTAGCACAGCCAGCAGGTCAGCGGCCATTATATACCTCAACATGGGGGCACCTTTACCGTGAAGCAGGAAACAGTAAAGACCTCTTGGGGGTTTTTCCGACGGAGGCACCTGTTTACCTGCTAGATTCCACCAATACACAGTATAAGGTGCAGGTGAGTAATGGGGATATCGGCTATATTGACCGTCAGCCCCTCAAAAGTGCCATGTTCGGAAAAAGATCTGCCGGCGAGCCAAAGCAATATTTCTATCGTGGAACAACAGATGCCCAATGCCCACATTTCTATGTACAGGTGTCACAATTGCGCGTGCGTAAGGCTCCTAATACAACAAGTACCGCTGTGCGTAGGGCAGGACTCAATGAAATGGTATGTATCGATTATGTGCCGCTCTACACAGATGGATGGGTCTACATTGGAGACCACTTTCATGAAAGTCCGGAGTATATTCAGATGAAATTTTTGGGGTCTGAACTAACGTACGACAAAGTGCTAAAAGAATATCTGGCCGTAAAAGGAAAGGATCAGGAGAAAGAGCTTGCTGCAGTTGGACGCCTGCGTGAAATCGGCTGGACGAAGTATTCCAAGTTAAAACAGGCGCTTACCTATTGGAAGGAATCCTATGCCCAAGCGGGAATAGTAGATCCCAAAGTTGATATAGCCTTTGAATTACTTTTGGCCAATAAATTCCAAAATGAGCTCCAGTCCGAAGTTTATGCCAAGAAACTGAAAGCGTTGAATTTCCATTTCGAATGGAAAGGAGTGTCATTATCTGACGGCAAAATTACGGATGCGCAGATGAAGCAACTCGCTTTACAACGGGTTTCCGAAATTCCAGATATGCCCGAATGTGGCTGGGAGCCGCGGTACTACTATAAAACGCCGAATATGATCGTTGCCTTCGAAGAAAACTATAAGGGGAAAGTGGTCGGTACGATATATAAGCTGTTTTTTAGTGATGGCGAAACCATTGTCATGGGCAACGAGCGGATGGATGCCAATTACGCAGAAAAAGACTTTGTAAACCACTTTGGTGAACTACTTTCAGCAGATTGGATTTCAACGCCACATACCTACTATATTCAGAATGGCGATGCCGGGTTATTTATTTTCAGATTTGTCGATGGAAAACTGGCCGGCTATGAGTGCATGTATTATTGTTAATACGCCGAAATTGTGTAGGGGTCAAGTATAGATTTCCAAGCGTTTGAAAATATCTTTCGTTTGTGATGTTAACAAGGATTTATTAACGAACAGGAACAGGGATGCTCAAAAAATAAGGCCCTTTGAAGGGAAATTAAAACTCCGCTTTCAAAGGGCCTTTGGATGTTATTGAAATCTTAGATTAGACTACCTGCATTTCAAAGAGTTTTGCAATATGTCCTTTCAATTTTTCTTTCACGTCTTCCATATCGACTTCTTTGCCAAGTTCCCGCTTTAAAGACGTTACATCCTTATCGTCGATACCGCAAGGAATGATGTTGCCAAAATAGTCAAGGTCTGTGTTGACATTGAATGCAAAACCATGCATGGTCACCCAGCGTGAAGCGCGAACCCCCATCGCACAGATTTTGCGCGCCGTCGGTTTATCGGGTTCTATCCATACACCGGTAAACCCGGGATATCTCCCGGCTTCGATACCGAAATCAGCACAGGTCATTATGATGGCCTCTTCCAGTGTACGCAGATAAAGATGGATATCGGTAAAGAAGTTGTCGAGATCCAGGATCGGGTAACCGACAATCTGTCCCGGACCGTGATAGGTAATGTCGCCACCCCGGTTGATCTTATAGAATTTGGCCTCTTTCTCTTCCAGTCCTTTTTCATCTAACAGCAAATACTCCTCGTGCCCGCTTTTCCCTAAGGTATAAACATGGGGATGTGCTGTAAAGATCAAGTAGTTCGGGGTACTGGTTGCTGTTGCGTTGACCCTATTGTCATGTTTAATGTCCAATACGCCCTTAAAGATGGATTCTTGTCTGTCCCAGGCTTCCTGATAATCGACAAGCCCCCAATCTTGAAACTGCACCTCTTTGTTCATTTCGTATTTTTTTAAGCTTGTGAATGGAACATAAGGCCCCATTCACAGCATTGTTTGTCAAAATTAATACAATAAGTTATTGTATGGGTAACGTTCATTGTGCATCTTCACAATGATATCGTAAAGTTTTTGTTTGAACTCTTCGATATTCGTTTTATTTGTTGCTGACAGAAAGATTGCGGGATCTGAATTTTTTGCCATCCATGATTTACGGAAATCATCCAACGTGACCTCGATCTCCTCGCCATCGTGCCCTTCTTCGACGGCCGGTTTATAAAGGTCAATTTTGTTGAACACCGTAATCACCGGTTTGTCCAGCGCTTTAAGGTCCTTCAATGTTTCGTTTACCGCCTGGATATGATCTTCAAAATTCGGATGGGAGATGTCGACTACGTGAATCAGGACATCGGCTTCCCGAACTTCATCCAATGTGGATTTGAAACATTCCACCAAGTGATGCGGCAGTTTGCGGATAAAACCAACGGTATCTGAAAGCAAAAAAGGAAGGTTGTCGATAACAACTTTACGTACTGTCGTATCTAATGTTGCGAAAAGTTTATTCTCGATCAATACGTCAGATTTGGAGATCATATTCATGATCGTCGATTTTCCGACATTGGTATAACCTACCAAAGCTACACGGATCATCTCACCACGGTTTTTTCGTTGTGTCTCGTTTTGCTTGTCGATTGCTTTTAGGCGTTCTTTGAACAAGGAAATTTTGTCCAGAATGATCCGTCTATCGGTCTCGATCTGTGACTCACCCGGACCACGCATACCAATACCCCCGCGCTGACGTTCCAAGTGGGTCCACATACGGGTCAAACGAGGTAAAAGGTATTGCAGCTGTGCCAATTCCACCTGTGTCTTCGCCTGTGCAGTTTTGGCATGACGGGCAAAGATGTCCAGGATGAGATTGGAGCGGTCCAATATCTTGCGTTTCAGTTCTTTTTCAATATTGCGCAATTGCGAAGGTGAAAGCTCATCGTCGAAAACAACGATGTCGATTTCCTCGGCTTCGACGTATGCTTTTATTTCTTCCAGCTTTCCACTGCCGACAAATGTAGCGCGATCGGGGAAGCCCAGTTTCTGTGTAAACATACCTTTGGTCTCGCCACCGGCAGTCTGTACAAGAAATTCAAGTTCCTCCAAGTATTCTTTTGCTTTTGTCTCCGTCACACTTGGTGTGATGACACTCACCAAGACGGCTGTTTCGGGTTTTATAGCTGTATCGTGTATTTTAAATCTGGCCATTTTGTACTATTAGTCTTTCAAGTGAAGTTGGCAGGTCATTAAGCTTTGCAATGTATGCTATTGCCTACCCCTTGTTATACGTTCACTTTTTAATTATTTTCAATGAGCTCGCAAGCCCGGTTTTTGTTTGAAAAGGTAAATTTAAGAATTTATGCGTTTGTACACCACACAAGACTGATGCCGATTATGACATAATTCTCCATTAACCAATAAATTTCCTGTGTTTTGCTTACCAGGGCAACTCAAAATATGTAAGCGTTCGGTCGCCATCTTTTGCCTAGTAAAAGAAGGGATATTTTTCTATATCATGTTCATAATGATGCAAAAGTAAATAAATTTGGTTTTATATACAAAAAAGATAAATTGTCTTCAAGCGCTAATTAATAACAATTCGTATCCTATTTATGTTGAAGATCGGCCTTTAGATTCCAATGCGCTCTGTTTATTCACTTAAACACGTTATTGATTTAATCGCTGGCCTTGTTTTTTGTCGCGAAAATGACATGCGGTTAAGAAATCTTATCCCAGGCAATGCCATCGGATTTTCTTGCCAGAAAGCTTCGCAGCAAATGATTCTTTTCGCTTTGTAGAGTTGGGTCCTCTTTGAAGATAGCAATGACGGTGTTACGGCATTCGGTAAGCAATGCCTGATCCGTCGCTAGGTTCGCCATCTTGAGGTCAAGTACACCCGACTGTTGTGTGCCCGATATGTCGCCCGGACCACGCAGCTGCAAGTCGACTTCCGCAATCTCAAATCCGTCATTGGTACGCACCATTGTATCCAGCCTTAAGCGTCCTTCTTTGCTCAGCTTATTGCCCGACATCAGGATACAGAAAGACTGTTCAGCACCGCGGCCTACGCGGCCACGCAATTGGTGCAGCTGGGATAGCCCAAAACGTTCGGAATTTTCAATGACCATGACTGAAGCATTCGGAACATTGACCCCCACTTCAATAACAGTAGTCGCAACCATGATCTGCGTTTCATGTTTGACAAAACGCTGCATCTCAAAGTCTTTATCTTTTACGGGCATCTTGCCGTGAACAATACTGATCTTGTATTGAGGTAGTGGAAATTCGCGTTGCAAATTCTCAAGGCCTGCTTCCAGGTAAATCAGATCCAGTTTTTCGCTTTCCTTGATGAGGGGATATACCAGGTAGACCTGCCTGCCTTTGGCGATCTCCTCGCGCATAAAACCAAACATCCGCAAACGCGAACTTTCAAAAAAGTGAACAGTCTTGATGGGTTTACGCCCAGCAGGTAATTCGTCTATCACGGAGATGTCCAGGTCGCCGTACATGGTCATCGCCAATGTCCGTGGAATTGGTGTGGCTGTCATGACCAGCATGTGTGGTGGAATGACATTCTTCCGCCAGAGTTTGGCCCGTTGTTCCACGCCAAAACGGTGCTGTTCGTCAATAACGACAAAGCCAAGGTTTTTGAACTGCACCTTATCCTCGATCAGGGCATGGGTGCCAATTAAAATATCTAAGCTGCCATCTTCCAATGCCTGGTGGATCAAACGGCGTTCCTTCGTGCTTGTGGATCCCGTAAGTAGCTTGATATTGACAATGTCATCGCCTACGAGCTGCTTGAGTCCATGATAATGCTGTGTCGCCAGGATTTCTGTTGGCGCCATCATACAGGCCTGAAATCCATTGTCGACGGCGAGCAGCATACTCATGAGGGCAACAACTGTTTTCCCGGATCCGACATCGCCCTGCACCAGACGGTTCATCTGCGCACCGGTATTGGTGTCTATGCGGATTACTTTTACAACGCGCTTCTGTGCGCCTGTCAACGGAAACGGAAGGCGCTCTTTAAAGAATGTGTTGAATTTTTCACCGACTTTATTGAAGCGCTGGCCTCTAAACTTCTGGGTATTGAGCTGTTTGTTGTTGAGCAGCTTGAGCTGTATAAAGAATAGTTCTTCAAACTTGATACGTTTGATCGCTTGGTTCAGTTCCTTTTGATCGCTCGGAAAGTGTATGGAGGCGAGAGCCTGCTGCCGCGAAATGAGGCCATGTTTAGTGAGAACTTCCTGAGGAAGCGATTCGTCAATACTACGGAATACGGTTTCCAAAGCAGTCTGTTGTAAGCGTTGGATTCCTTTGGTATCCAGATTGAACTTTTTGAGTTTTTCTGTTGATGAATAAACCGGCTGTAAACTCATATTGCCGATCTGTTTTACCTGCGGATTATACAGATCCATTTCGGGATGGGTAATGGATAACTGGCCATTGAATTCGCTTGGCTTGCCATAAATAATATAGGCGGAACCCACTTTCAATGATTTTTGAAGCCATGGAATGGACTGAAACCAGACAAGCTCCATGGAGCCGGTTTCATCTTTGAAAGAACCGACAAGACGTTTCGTTCTTTTCTCGCCCACGAGCTGTAAAGAAACCAGACGGCCCAGGACCTGTGCAGCCATCATATCGGGATGAAGTTTCCGGATTTTATGAAACTCCGTACGGTCGATATAACGGAAAGGATATTGCGTCAATAGATCACCAATGGTAAACACCTGTAGCTCTTTTTTGAGTACATCTGCTTTTTGTGGACCTACACCTTTGAGGTATTCTATGGGGGTAATTAAACTTAATTCAGCCATTCTTCTTGAATGGCTAAATTACGAAAATTTATGCGTTTATGGAGCCGTTTCTTGGTCTAGTGTGACTATTTTGAAGCAGGTTCTTCATATTTAATGTCTGCTTTTCCTTCTTTACAGATCACGCTCAATGGTTTGCGATAAGGGGCACAATTTATTCTGGGCGCCATCATAGGCTGGTATATTTCCATCAGTCGATCGTTGTCATTGATCATATTTTGCAAGGTTGTTTTGTCGACGGATTTGTGGTACGGAAGGTAACTTGTCCCACATACTGTCCGTATTTCTATCATTTCCCATTCTGTAGCATCACTGCATGCTTTGGGGCTAGCAAAGGCAACGATTTTGCTATACTTCTCATTGGAAAGCGACTCAAGTTCCTTTTCCGTTTTGTCTTTGTAGGGGTTTTCTAAATGTGATTCCGATTTACAGACAACGAATAACATGGAACATGCTAAGAGGGTGGTCATACCCAAAATGGAAAGATTTTTCATAATATTCTTCTTGGTTTTTTTAATCGAACGGGTAATTCTTCGTCTCTGCTACAGGAAATTTCTATTAAGTTTTTGTTAAGTATTTTGGTATTTTCTTGTGGCATCGCAAAATGCTGAAGAGAAGAGAAGAGAAGAGAAGAGAAGAGAAGAGAAGAGAAGAGAAGAGAAGAGAAGAGAAGAGAAGAGAAGAGAAGAGAAGAGAAGAGAAGAGAAGAGAAGAGAAGAGAAGAGAAGAGAAGAGAAGAGAAGAGAAGAGAAGAGAAGAGAATTGGTTAAAGTTGGAGGGTAGGTATTAATTGCATAAAAACAGGGCTGTCCAATTGTTTTGGACAGCCCTGTTTAAGATTTATTCCGGATGATTTCTCGATTAGAAATTACCCTTATTTACATCCCACCAAAGTCTGGTACCGCCGTTGTCAGGTCCGCCCAACAAGGAGATTGCAGATTGTACTTCGGCTGCATTTGTATTGTATTCATTTTGTGGGAACGGTAAACGACGGATCTGTATTTTAGTATCGATCAGTCCACCGCTATTGTTGACAACAACTGGGAATAGACGTGGATATCCTGTACGGCGGAATTCACTCCAAGCCTCTTGTCCTTCAGGGAAGATTGCCAACCATTTTTGTGTGATAATACGTTCCAATTTTTCTTCATTGGTAGCACCCTCATTCCATTTGATTGTAAGAGCACTTGGTGAAGCTGCGTTATTCTTCGCATTGAAAGGATCCTCGTAAGCTGCAGCCTTACTGGTATTATCATTTAGGTAAGTGCTCAATCCTGATGTTACACCCCATTGAGTAAAGGAAGTTTCCACTCCTTTTTCATAAAGTGATTGCGCTGTTCCACCGGCATTGTTCCAACCTCTCAATGCTGCTTCGGCACGTAGGAAGTAAACCTCAGCGGCAGTCATCAATACCGGTGCTGTTGTCGCTACGAAAGTTGGTGTTGTACCTTCGGTATTCAAAGCCGATAGCTTTTGGTATTTATCCTTTTCGATACCATCAGCACCTGCACGGATACCTATGTATTTACCAGCGAACGCCGTTGTTGTTGCATCTTTAATGACAGGTGCCATGTATTTAGAGATACGCGGGTCGTTCAATCCTGTCATATAAGAAGAAAGCGTCGCATTGATACGGGTATCGGCCCAGTTTTTGGAAATAAACCAAAGCGGGTTGCTGTAGGTACCATCTGCCGGTATAGTGATCTTGAAGTTTTCGCTATTGCTTTCCAAGACACCGCCATTTGCTGGATCCAATGCTTTTTCAGCTTGTGTTTTCGCTAACGTCGCGTCGATTTTAACCAAACGCATCGCTAAACGAAGGCGCAATGAATTGGCAATTTTCAACCAATTTTTAAATCTGACCTGATTATCTGTATTCGGAAATACAAGATCGATCTGGTCAATTTTAGCAGCCATTGGACTATCTGCTTTGTACGATTTCAATGCGGTTACAGCCTCATCAAGCTCTTTGAAGAAAGCAGCATATACATCGGATTGTTTGTCGTATGGAACAGTATTGGAGGTTCCTACTTTACTATATGGGATAGGACCATAGATATCTGTCACCCGACTGGCCGCTTCTACTTTGATCACCAAAGCCGAGCCCCATAGTGCTGGATATGTTTCTGCAAGTCCATTGCTTTTTAGCTTCTCAATGGATTTGATAACGTTAAGATAAAGCACTTTAAATGGTTCTCCATTCCAGCCGTTCACCATGGCATAATTCAGGTTGTTCTGTCCACTATTAAAAGGCGTAGGAGACATGAAGAAACCTGAAAATACATCCGCGTTTAGATTCTGCTGTACCTGGTACGAGTTAGGATCTCCCGCACCGGAAAAATTGTAAATAGACATCTGTGCATTTCGCAAGAAAATGACAAGATCTTGGCCATCACCTTTTAAATCCTCATCCGTAACGCCAATGTTATTTTTGTTATAGTCCTCAAAATTCTTGGTACAACTACTTAAGGCGCCGCCAAGCATTAAAAAAGCGAGTGAGAACTTGGATATGTTTTTTATGTTAAATTTCATCTTTTAATCGTTTGTATTTTAAGACTATATAAAATATCCGCGCCATTTTTATCGATATATGTATTTTTTAGCGATGGATATTTCATTGTTGGCCGTTTAGAAAGTTGCATTTAGTGTAAGACCGTAGTTACGTGTTGCCGGCATCATAAAGATGTCCACACCACTTAAGGAATTACCCGTAGACATCGTTACTTCTGGATCGAAAGGAGCCTTTTTCGAAATATAGAATAAGTTTCTTCCTACAGCATTTACGCGAAGTTTTTTGAAGAAACTGTCTTTAATATTGAAGTCATAACCGAAAGTCAATTCACGCAATCTCACCACCGTTCCGTCGTAAATATATTGGCTGCTAACAGGGCCCATTCCAGCCGTAGAAGTATACCATTTTTCGGCGTCCACTGTTGTTACGGCTTTACCGCTTGGTGTAACCCCATTGATACTGACACCTCCATTGGCACGAGCGTCGCCGCTAGCTTTAGAGACACCGTAGCCGTCAAGCAATGCTTGTGTCACGGACATCACCTGGTAGTCAAATTTACCGTCGATCAAGAAGCTTAAGTTGAAATTTTTATAATTGAAACTGTTGTTCCAGCCCATCTGCCAAATAGGGTTTGAATTCCCAAGCTTGGTGTAGGTGTTGTTCTTCTGTGGAATACCGTCTTCGGAAATAAGAATCCTTCCTTGGGCGTCACGTACAAAATCTTGACCATAGATGTCTCCAAAAGAACCACCAACTTGCAATTTGGATGCAAAGTTATTACGTCCCTCACCTGTTAGTGTAAATTCAGAAATGCCGTCAGCAAGTTTTACAATTTTGTTTTTATTGTACGTAAAGTTGACGCTTGTTGTCCATTTGAAATCATCGTTTTTGATTGCATCCAGTGAGACCAATGCTTCTACCCCTTGATTTTGAATGTCTCCGGCATTAACCGCATACATGTTGTTGAGGGATGCATTTCCCGCAGCAATTTTGAAAAACTGATTGGTGGTATTTGTTTTGTAATATGTAACATCCACATTTAAACGGTTGTTCCACATACGCCATTCCGTACCAATCTCTAAAGAAGCCGTTTTTTCTGGTTTTAATTCTTTCAAGAAGGCAATATCATTCACCGTTAATACCGCATAAGGGTCTACGCGGTTGGTAAGCAATGTGGTGTAAGGTGGAAGATCAT
Organism: Sphingobacterium sp. UGAL515B_05; assembly: GCF_033097525.1. Lineage (NCBI taxonomy): Bacteria > Pseudomonadati > Bacteroidota > Sphingobacteriia > Sphingobacteriales > Sphingobacteriaceae > Sphingobacterium > Sphingobacterium sp. UGAL515B_05. The sequence continues at coordinate 2,274,216 of NZ_CP109907.1, forward strand.
TTCCGACTTTTGCATAGGAACCGCGGATTTTGGCCATATTCACAAATTCGGGAAGATTAAGTTTGTCGTTCAAGACAATGCCCAAACCAACCGATGGATAAGCGTAAGGATTTTGCGGTGTATAGGCCAATGTGCTCGACCAATCCCAACGTGAAGTCAGATCCAAATAAATCCAGTTGTCATAGGCTAAGTTAGCCGATGCAAATACCGATTGTAATTGTCTTCGGTTTGCAGACAATGTCGACGTAACAGGAGTTGTTGTGTTCTGGATAAAGAACTGATTTGGAACTTTCAAACCATCTTTACCGCTGGTAAAATCTGTACCTTCTGTTTTCCAGTCGGTGATACTTGTACCCACCAAGCCTGTGATTTGCAATTTATCGCCAATATTAAAGTTCATGTTGGCCGTCAAATCACCGTACTGTTGAGTAATTGTTGTATTGGTATAGCTATAGGCCCCATTCTCACGTGCTAAAATGTGTTGTGTGCCGGCATAAGCTTTCCTATCCCATACTTCGCTGGTACGGTCTACACTACCACGGGCCTGTACGCTGATCCAAGGTGCGATTTTGTATTTCGCGCTACCATTCAAGAGTAAACGATTACGTGTTGAACGCGTTGAATTACGGTTCATGATCCACCAAGGATTTTGTTGGGTAGTTTCGTCGTCCGAAAGAGTAAACCAGTTTTGATCATACAGATTACGGCTTGTGTTAAAGGTTTCGTAATTTTTGTAGTCTGCGATATTTAAGCTTCGTGGTAATAGATAAGTTCCAACCAATGGATTGTAATAAAAGCCCGAACTAGGCGCATTATCCAATTTTTGGGTAATGTAATTGGCACTACCTTCAACGGTTAATTTATTATCAAAAAATGAAGCACTCTCCTTAAGGTTGAAATTGTGACGCATCAGGTCATTTTCTGGAAGAATACCTTTTGCAAGTGTATTTGCATAAGAGAAGTACGTTTGATTTTTTTCGTTACCTCCAGACAATGTCAATGAATTGGTGAAGTTGCTACCTGTACGGAAAAATTCACCTACATTATCATAGTTGGCGCCATTGGTTTTGTCGCCCCAGCTAAATACACTGGTGTTACTGTTTTTACCACCCGAACCTTGGCCATATTGGTTTTGGAATTTAGGTGTCGATACAGCTTGTTCGATCTGTGCACTTGATGAGAAGTTGATCGTTGTGCGACCTTGTTTACCTGATTTTGTTGTTACCAAGATAACGCCGTTGGCTGCTTGGCTACCATATAATGCCGCCGCAGATGCTCCTTTTAATACGGAAATGTTTTCGATATCTTCTGGGTTGATCAATGAAATAGGATCGCCACCATCGCGCTGTCCACCAAAAACGTTGTCTGGCTGACTTGCCAATGTCTGGTTATTGATTGGAACCCCATCGACAACATAAAGTACCTGGTTGTTGCCGGAAGCCGATTTGTTACCACGCAAAATAACTTTTGCTGAACCACCTGGTCCAGAAGAGCTGGAAGCAATGTTAACACCGGCGACTTTACCGTTTAAATTATTCGCCAAGTTGGTGCTTTTAACTTTGTTTAATTCGTCACCACTGACCTGTTGTGTAGAGTATGTTAATGATTTTTGTGCACGGCTAATACCTAAAGCGGTAACGACCACACTTTCCAGTTGTTGGGTTTGTTCTTCCAAACTCACCGTTACTGTCGTTTCTCCAGGGCCCAATGTGACCGTTTTATTTTCGTAACCGACTGTACTGATGTTTAGTATACGGTTTTTATCGTCGACATTGATCTGAAATGCACCTTTAACATCCGTAGAACTTGCGTTGGAAGTGCCCAATACTTTGATTGTGGCACCTGGAATAGGAGCTTTGGTTTTAGCGTCTACAACCGTTCCCTTTATCTGGTTGGTTTGCGCGTGCAATAAAGATGCTGAAAAAAGCATTGTTGGAACAATACCTAACACCCTTAATGTAGAGTATAATTTGTTATTCATATAGTATATGTGTTATATTCAGTTTTTTATATACATATTTTCATAACGGTGAAATTTTTAATGAAATGGGCTAATTCCATTTAGCATTTTGGTTAGAAGAGAGGGTATTGAATAATCGGGGGGCAAAATAAGTGATTATTTGTAATAGTTGTATGCTATTCAATACCTAGTTATAGGAAGAAAAAGCGGTGTGATTTTCCTTAATAAAGATCTAATTTACTATAGTTGAGCAAAAATCAAAAATTTTATGAAACAAAAATGATACATATAATGTGTTTTACGTGTGTAATGTGCTAATAGTGAGTTGTTTATGTGTTTTGTCATTTTTTTAAGCCAAGGTTGTAGTACTGTCTTTCATCATCAGAAAGATGTAATCTGTTTAATTTCAGACAGTGTACTTGATTTAAGAGCTATTTGGAAATAACGAATGATCTATTGTCTTGCATGCGTCTTCGGTGTGGAAACAGTCTGCTTGATGTTTTTGATATTAAAAAGGATAATTGCAACAAGTATGATCCCGTAAGCGATATATTTTATTGTAGAAACGGGTTCTCGGAAATAGGTTGCAGCCAAAGTAAATGCGATCAGCGGATTAATATAGAGCAGAACGCCGGTTGTTGTTGATGAAATGCCAATGAGAGCATACATGCTCAGGAAAAGGGGGATAATCGTGAATAAAGATGCGATAAGAAATATGGTGCCCCAAAAGATGGGTTCTGTCGGAATTGCATGATGATTGTAGATCAGTTTGGGGATCACAAACAATGCACATATACTGAGCTGGATCACCAATTGATTGAGTTTATCGAAACCCGTAGATACCCGTTGTACGATCAGATAAAAAGCGTAGCAGGTGGCAATAGTAATAGCCCAGAGAACATCATGTAACGAACCTTTTGCAAGGAGACAAACACTGCCAAAAGCAATAAAAAGTGCTGTTTTTTGCCAGCCCGTTAGCTTTTCCTTGAGTATGAGATAGGCTCCAGCAGCAGTGATCAAGGGGCAGGTCAGGTAGGCCAGTGCCGCAGACTGAATGCTGATGTGGTTGACCGCATAAATATAGGTAAACCAGTTTCCAAAGATGAACGCCGACGCGAGTAGGGTAAGGCAGGTCTGGCGGAGCTTGTCCGCGCGAGGTAGAAGTTGGAACTTCCGAATATCAGCTTGCATGGTTTTTCTTCGAAACAGCAACAGGTATATCCAGAGGATCAGGAGCGCCGTTATTATTCTAAAATACAGAATATCCTCGGCCGGATAGCCGCGTATCCAGCGTACAGAGATAGACATAAATCCCCAGATAAAAGGGGCCAAAAAAGCCGCGAAAAGATATTTTCCGCGGCTTGCTGTTTCGTTGCTATTTTCCACGGATTAATCTTTCCAGGCAATGACTGAAATTTCGACATTGACGTTCTTGGGAAGAGTTTTGACCGCAACACACTCGCGTGCAGGTTGCGCTTCTTTAAAATATTCCGCATAGACTTCATTGACTAGCGCAAAATTGCCCATATCACTTAAGAAAATCGAAGCTTTGACAACATCTTCAAAAGTATATCCCGCATGTGTCAGGATAGCTTCTACATTTTTCAGTACCTGGTGCGCTTCGTCTTTCACACCCGATGAAATTAATTCCATTGTTTCGGGAATCAGCGGGATTTGTCCAGAGACATATAATGTATTACCGGCTTTGATAGCCTGGTTATAGGGACCAATTGCAGCTGGAGCTTTGTCGGTATTTAAGATTTCTTTTTTTGACATGGATAACAGTGTTTAGGATGTAAAAAATATTTTGTAGATCAGGCCCAATAAAAAGACAATAATAGCCGTTGCATTAATAATATGCATGGCTTTTATGCTTCCGTTTGTGGGACGATCTGCGTTACGCTTTCTAAAAAAGTACATGGAACTAAGTTACAACAGTAAATTAGAAAGTGAAAATGAAAAGATCAAAAACTTTGAAAGAACTCCTTGTAGACGATAAAACAAAATCTTGTACAAGTGGCCGGATTTTTTTGAATTTTGGTAACTTGGTAAACGAAAAAAAATTATATGAATAAGATAGCATTAATTGGTGGTAGAATATATACTGGTGAGGCGATTTTTGAACAAAAAGCATTACTGATCAGTGAAGGTAAAATCGTTGCGATTGTCAATGATCACGAGGTACCTTCGGATTACACTAGTTATCCAGTTAATGGAGCCAATATTTGTGCCGGATTGATTGACCTGCAATTGTATGGTGACGGATCGGACTTATATTCTGCCGAGCGTAGTGTGGCCTCCTTGGAGCGTATCGCCGAGGGCTTGGTCCATAAAGGGACTACCTCTTTTATGATGACTCTGGCGACAAATACCATCCCCGTATTTAAGGATGCTATTCGGGTGGCAGAAGGCTTCCGGCATGATGCATTTTTAGGACTGCATCTGGAGGGGCCCTTCTTGAATCCGAAAAAACGGGGTGCTCACCCTGCGGAATTAATTATCGAGCCTACAAAGGAAAAGATTGATGATCTTTTGGCCGGAAATCAGGTTGTCAAGATGATGACCATAGCGCCTGAATGTATAGCGGACGATGTCTTACAGCATTTGCAGGGCTATAATTTGCTGCTCAGTGCTGGACATAGTGATGCTACTTTTGAGGAAGGTACGCACGGCTATGATCTGGGAATTCCAACAAGCACCCACCTGTTTAATGCAATGTCGCCTTTACATCATCGGGAAGTTGGGTTGGTCGGTGCAATTTTTAATCATCCGACTGCACAGGCAAGTATTATTGTCGACGGACATCACGTAAGCTTTGAAGCGGTAAAAATTGCGAAACGTCAGATGGGAGACCGGTTGTTTATGATTACAGATGCTGTTGCCAGTTGCGATAAAGATATTTATCAGCATGTGTTGAACGATGGATATTATGCTTTGCCTGATGGTACCATTTCAGGGGCTGCAATCTCCTTGCTCGAAGGGGTGAAAAATGCCGTGCAAAAGGTGGGGATACCACGCGATGAAGCGATCCGAATGGCAACGCTGTATCCCGCAAATCTTTTAAATAGAGGAGATATCGGAAATCTCAATCATGGAAGTATGGCGAATGTTATTGTCTTTAATGACGACTTTAAGCTGGAGCAGGTGATCTTCAAAGGAGAGCTAAAGTGCTGATCCATTTCGGAGAAGATTGACCGACAGGCCGAGATTGACTAATATTATCCGTATCTTCGTTAGTTATTTTTGAAAAAACACTATTCTATAGATTGATGAAACGTTCCCTATTATTTTTGGCAACAGCACTTTTTGTTTTATCTTCTTGTTCATCCAAGAAAAATAAGAAACAGGAGCCTGTTAATACCACAACTACAAATGTCGAAATTGTAAAAAAAGATCCGCCTTCGGTACCCAAGCGCGAACGGGTGAAAAATACAATTGAAACAAAAGAACAGCCAGTTGCAGAAAAGAAGAAGGAAATCGTTGTCGATCTCCCTGTGTTACCGCGCGAGTTTCGCGCAGCTTGGGTGGCCTCTGTTGCAAATATCAATTGGCCGAGCAAAAATAACCTGAGTACAGCTGAACAGCAACAGGAAGCGATTGGTATTTTGGATTTTTTGAAAAATAATAATTTTAATGCCGTAATCTTTCAAGTGCGTCCATCAGCCGATGCTTTTTATAAGAGTGATCTTGAGCCCTGGTCTTTCTTTTTGACCGGAACAGAAGGACAGGCACCATCCCCTTATTATGATCCGCTTGATTTCTGGGTGGAACAGGCGCATAAAAGAGGGATTGAGCTTCACGTTTGGTTGAACCCTTATCGTGCCCACCATACTGCTGGCGGTGCTGTTACTTCGGCTTCTATGGCACGTAAAATGCCCGAATCGGTTGTTAAATTGAAACAGGGCTATTATTGGTTTGATCCATCCAAAAAATCAACACAGGATCACGCATCGCGGGTGGTTATGGATATTGTCAAACGTTATGATATCGATGGTGTGCATTTCGACGATTATTTCTATCCTTACGCGGAATATAATGGTGGCCAGGATTTTCCGGATTCGGATAGTTACAATGAATACAAACGTAATGGTGGGGATCTATCGCGCGGAGACTTCCGTAGAAATAGTGTAAATACCTTTATCGAACGTATTTATAAGGATATTAAGAAAGAGAAGAATTTTGTGAAATTCGGTATCAGTCCCTTTGGTATCTGGAAACCTGGTTATCCGTCAGGAATTCAGGGATCTAGCCAGTATGATATGCTTTATGCCGATGCTAAATTATGGTTGAACAAAGGCTGGATAGACTATTTTGCTCCGCAGTTGTATTGGCCTATACAGCCAGCCAAACAGAGTTATACGGCTTTGTTAAAATGGTGGGAAAGTGAGAATACATTGGGGCGCCACCTTTGGCCAGGCATCAATACGGTTGGTAGACGTGGTCCGGAGTATGTTCAGGAAATTGTTAATCAGGTGGAGGCCGCACGGACCCTCTTACCTGATAACCGGGAAGGTGTAATCCACTGGAGTTTGGCGGGACTGACCAAAAACCCGGCCATGACACAAGCTTTGGTGAATGGTCCTTATCAGGTGAAAGCATTGGTGCCAACAAGCCCTTGGTTGAATGCAAATCCTTTGTTGAAACCGACTTTGCTACTGACCCCACAAGGAGGCAATATCTTTGCGAAATGGCAGCACCAGCAAATTGACCAGGTTTCAAAATGGGTATTATACCTCAACTACGGTGGGGTATGGCAATATGAGATTCTGGATCCGGGGGTTACAAGTAAGGATATTCCAACGACATTGAACAACAAAAAACTGCAGTATGTTGCGGTAAAAGCTGTTGACCGCCTGAGTAACGAAGGGCCTTATGTCGCTGAGAAGATAAAATAACGCGTTGTTGTATCATCAACACCAAAAAAAGGGATATCTGAATTTTAGATATCCCTTTTTTGTTTTGAATTGTAATCTATGCAAGGTAAATTTATAGGTATGGAAGAAATCTATAAAACGGTAAGCGACTCTGTGATTCGGATGTCACAGCTGATGTTGCCCTCGAATGCTAATTTTGGCGGTAAAATTCACGGCGGTTATATTTTATCTTTGATGGATCAGATCGCATTTGCTGTCGCGTCTAAATTTTCTGCACATTATTGTGTAACGGCATCAGTTGGCAAAGTTGATTTTTTGAAACCTATTGAGGTGGGGGAATTGGTGACATTGATCGCTTCGGTAAATTATGTAGGTAACTCTTCTATGGAGGTCGGTATTCGGGTCGAAGCCATGAATATTCAGACGGGAGAAACCAAGCATTGTAATTCCTCTTATTTTACGATGGTGGCAAAAGATGAAACAGGCAAGCCTGCCCGGGTGCCGAGGTTAATATTGGAGACCGAAAAAGATGTATTTCGTTTCTACCGCTGTGTAGTGAAGATGGAGGTCGACAAAGAAAGAGACCGGGCTATTCACGATCTGGAAACGGATTCCGCTGAACAACAGGCTTATATTAAGCAGCATTTTGATGTGAAGATCAATCTGAACTCTTAGGTCTCCTTCCCTTTCTTACCATTCAAATGTCCCTAGATATTTACTGTCTGTGCATTCGTCGCTTCCGTATGTTCTATGGAAAAATACATAGATGTGGTAGTTGCCGATATGCTGTTGTCGTTGAAGTTTCACTGTCTGTGTTCGCTGAGCAAGTGTATTCATGCTGTGATTTGTGAATGCACACTCGTCCGGATTGTATAGCAGTAAACGGCAACTACTTGAGTTAATGTCGTATTGTGCTGCGATATTTGCGTCATATTCCCAGAAGAGTGTGAATGTTTCTGTCTCTTTATCTACCTGAAATGTATGGGAGGAGACAGGATTAGGCCCCCCTTTACTAACGCGGAAGTTTTCATAATTGATGGCATAGCCAGTAGCAGTTTTTTCTATCGCATTATTGAGGTTGTAGGACATGGCATTACTGTAAGCCTTTTTATTGGGGTTATAGCCTTTAAATCCGACCCGTATTAAATCTAGCATTGGAGAGATAAATTTTTGGATGAGGGAGAAACGCGAGCGTGACTGGATTTGATCCGCAGAAGGTTTTTTTCTACTTTTCTTAGGTAATCCCCTAGCATAGGTTGTATTTCCGTTGGTAACAAACACTACTGATCCTGCTTTGCCCGAAAGCGTGCCGTTGGCACCGTTTTTAATGACTGCCATAATCTAAGTTAATTGCTTATTTATTTTTCTTTAAGTTACAAAATAAATAGGTGTTTGTCAATATTAGATTCTACTTTTTTTCGGAATTACAACGAAGCTCAATCGGAGTTTAGTCGGATTTTATTCGGTCACAACCGAAGAAGCACCGAAGAAGTACCGAACAAGTACCGAAGAAGCACCGAGTAATCTCCGAATACAATGTCTATTAAATAGCTTAAAATGGTCGTATCGCCCCGGCATTTCCTTGCATAAGCACGCTGTTGTGTGTAGGATAATGCGTGCTGTTGGGTGTTTTGCTCCGCTAATATTTGTTTTTTGCTTTCGGATGGGAGGAAAACGTGTTGCTAAATGCTTTTATTTGGTGTTTTTGCTTTGATTATGCTGTAATGTGCGTTTCTATATCTGTTTTTATTGTATTTAATGGTTTTTTATATGTCGAATTATGCGTTAATCCTTTTATTTTTATTTCTTTTTCAAATAATTGCGCATAAACTTGCATTAATTAGAAGCTTTTCATAGTATTGTGTAGTAATTGATATAAACCGAGGGTTGGAACCGCCCATTATGGAAAATTATTAACAACTAACTAAAAACCATGAATAAAAAATTTCTCTTATTCTGTTCAGGGGTGATGCTGTCAACCAGTTTATGGGCACAGACCAAAACTGTAACGGGTAAAGTGACGAACGCTTCTGATGGTGGTACTATGCCTAATGTAACGGTGAGCATCAAAGGTAAAGCTGTCAGTACACAAACCAAACCCGATGGAAGTTTCTCCATCAATGCGGAGCCAGGTGATATTTTGATTTTTAGAGCCGTGGGTTCTCAAGAAAGACAACAATTAGTTGGGACGAATGCAACGATCAATGTCGCGTTATCAGGCAGTGAGCAGGCACTTGACGAGGTTGTTGTGACGGCAATGGGTATTAAGAAAGAAAAGAAGGCGCTTGGCTATGCTGTTCAGGATATAAAATCGGATGAGTTGATGAAGAATAAGACTGCTAACGTGGTCAATTCATTGGCAGGCAAGATTGCAGGTGTTAATGTGACTCAATCTTCTGGTTCGGCCGGTGCGGGTGCACAGATTATCCTGAGGGGAGGTACATCTTTGGAGCGTGACAATCAACCGCTGTTTGTTGTAGACGGAGTAATTTATGATAACTCCACTATTATCGGAGGAAATAGTGCCTTTGATGGGGCTACTGCGACTTCTTCATCTAATAGCAACCGTGTTATGGATATTAACCCGGAGGATATCGATAATGTTTCCGTATTGAAAGGTCCTGCCGCTGCAGCCTTATATGGATCCCGAGCCGCTGCCGGGGCTATTGTAATTACCACGAAAAAGGGACAGGAGGGACGTACAGAAATTGGTTTTTCCAGTCGATTTTCCGATAACTGGGCGAATCGACTCCCTGAACAGCAGGGGAAATACAAGCGTGGCTATTATAACGATGCTGGAAAATTAGATACGTATACAACACAATCCTGGGGAGAGGAGTTCGGCCCCAATGATGTGGTCTATAATAATATTAAGGATTTCTTTCAACATTCGACAGTATTTGACAATACGGTAAATCTTTCGGGAGGAAATAAAAATGGATCGTTTTACCTGTCAGGATCCCGTTTTGATCAAAAGGGAATCGTTCCCTCTACGAAGTTCAATAAGACCACTTTTCGCTTTAATGGAGACCAAAAATTTGGGAAATTGACTGTTGGTGCGAATGTAGCCTACTCGCTCGCCAATACGGATAAGACCCTGACTTCTGCAGGTCTGTGGGGGTCTGGAGGTACTGGTGCTATGGAATCGCTATATGGCTGGTCGCGCAGCGATGATATGAAAAAATACCTCAATGATGACGGAACGAAATATCGTATGTTTGAAGGACGTCAACAATTAGAGGATGATATAGAGAATCCCTATTGGACAATTAATCGCAATAAATTAGGTGATAATACAGAGCGGATTACAGGTAATATTAATGCTAATTTGCCGATTTTTGACTGGTGGAGTCTTTCTTACCGTGTAGGGATGGATAGTTACCTGACGAAAAATTCGACAAGAATAGCTAGAGGTGGCGCTATCAAGAAAATATGGCAAGATGGGATGCTCTCTGAAAGTGATCTAAAGTTCAATTATTGGTCATCTAATTTGATGTCCAATTTTAATAAGAAAGTTGGTGATTTTGATTTGGGTGCATTAGTTGGCTTTTTCTCCGAACAGACCAAAACAACGAACAACAGACGTATTGGATATGGGTTTGCAGTAGAAGATTTTTACAGTTTTGAGAATACAGATGATGCGCATAAGCAATTTACTGTGACACATGCGAATCGACGTTTGTATGGTGTGTATGGTGAATTGAGAGCATCCTATAAAAATATTTTGTTTTTGAATGCAACGGGACGCAATGACTGGACATCAACGCTGCCGGTTGCGAATAGGTCCTACTTCTATCCATCCGTGGGCGGTAGTTTTGTCTTTAGCGAGCTTTTGAAAGATAACAGACCCGAATGGTTAGACTTTGGTAAATTACGTGCATCTTGGGCCCGGGTAGGGAAAGATGCTCTTCCTTATGTCACTAATACTTATCTATGGAAGCCGGTGGAATATCTAGGGGGTATAGTGGGGTCTGGTAATAATTGGCAAAAAGGAAATCCAATATTAAAACCTGAGACGACGAGCTCTTTTGAGGTCGGTGCAGAACTGCGTTTCTTTAAAGGTAGGTTAGGTATAGATTACGCTTATTATACAAATAATTCATATAATCAGATTCTTTCCCCTCGTATGGCGCAGTCAACTGGTTATATCTTTGTTTCTGTGAATGCGGGTGATATCTATAATAAGGGGATGGAACTGTCCTTGACAGGAAAACCAATTGTAAAGAAAGATTTTGTTTGGGAGTCGACTTTAAACCTGTCCAAGAATAGAGGTACAGTAGATAACCTGATTGCTGGGGTAGATATTCTCTATGTGACAGACGTTCAGGTCGGAAATGCGAAAGCTGCTTCTTTTAATGGTGGTAATTTTATGGCGATTTCTGGCTCAAAATGGTCGCGAACAGCGGATGGAAAATTGATCCTAGACGCAAAGACAGGCATGCCGACGAGTGATAATCAAGTTACTTATGAAATTGGTAATCGTGAGCCTAAGTTGTTAGGCGGCTTCAATAATAGCTTGACGTATAAAAACTTTAATCTTTCCTTCTTATTTGATTTCCGTATCGGTGGAGATATCTATAACGGTACTGAATATGCGATGACCCTCGCGGGCTTGAGTAAGCGGACTGAAGACCGGGATAAATTGGTGATTGAGGGGGCTGTTCTTAAGGATGGAACTTCCGACGTTTATGAGGATAAGACTTTTACGTTTATGGCCGATCAGATGTATCCGTTTAATGGAAAGAGTACGAGCGGTAAAAAAATTATTCAAGATTACTGGGGAGACTATTACATGCGTGAAAGCGCCAACTTTATGACAAAAACCAACTGGTTGCGGTTGCGGAATATTTCGGTGTCTTATAATTTTTCTGACGGTGTCTTAAAGAATGCCGGAGTATCTAAGGTTGTGAAAGGGTTGACGGCGACATTGACGGGTACTAACCTTTGGTTGTTGACCAACTACAAAGGCTTAGATCCTGAGGCTTCGGCCGCTGGCTCAGGCGTTGTGGGTTCGAGCTCTGTCGGTATTGATTATAATGGTGTACCGAGTACCGCCGGTGTTATGTTTGGATTAAATTTTAGATTTTAAAGAGAGAAGTCATGAATAAATATAAAAAAATCGTTTCCATGCTGCTGGTCTTGACCTTGTTTTCTTCTTGCGGCAAAAAGTGGTTAGATATTAACGTAGATCCGAATACACCGTCAAATACGGTAGCTTCTGTAAAAAGTCGGTTGGCTTGGATACAGCATTATTATATGTATGCGCAGGGTACTGCTGGTACACGGGCGGGATTTGTAACCCAACAATTGACTTATTCTAGTGGTACGGCATCCAATAGTTTGGTTGCGGGCTGGAACCCATCTTCAGGTATGTCCACTACGCCTTATCAATTCTTCTTTGTGGGGGCGGGGGCTAATTTTCAGGATATGGAAGAGAAGGCGAAGGCCGAAGAAGCGTATCATTATTTGGGCGCCTTGCGTGCAATTCGTGCCATGGGCTTTATGTTGATGACCGACTGGTATGGCGAAATGCCCTATACTGAAGCTCTGGGGACAGCGATTACTCCGAAGTTTGATGATGGTAAGACGATCTTCGAAGGTTGTTTAGCGGATATTGATCAGGCAATCGCTTATTTTAAAATGACACAACCCGCTCAGGCGACTCCGCTTTCAGCAGGGGATAGCTGGAATGGAGGTGATGTCAATAAATGGTTGAGGATGTGCTATGGGCTTAAGGCAAGATGGTTAAATAATCTTTCTAAGAAGACGAGCTTGTATAAGCCAGATGAAATATTGGCGGCGTTAAACAATGCGGCTTTATCTGTGGGGGAAAGTACCGTGGTTGCGCATATTGATGATAAAGCTGACAATATTGGTGATATCCTCTTTGCAGACCCTGTAAAGACTTCTATTGTTTTTGATAATGCTGGTATGAACAGAAATGTATTTGTAACCCGTTGGTATGAACAACTATTGACGAACTTTGACAATAAAGGAGTGGAAGACCCTCGTGCAGATAAATTATTGCCTTGGGCTGAATTCGGGTATCCAAAAAAGTTTGTCCGGACTAAAGGTGTCGATATGCAATCCAGTATCCGAATGGACAAAGGTCCTATTATGGCATCCTATAATGAAAAGGATGTGGCCATTGAAAGTAATGGTCGGAAAGTCGCTCCACATTCGTGGTATATCAATGCTGCGGAACAAAATCGTTGGGGAGACACAACCTATGTTTCAGTAAAAAGTAGCTCGGTAGGGTACGACGGTGACAACTCTGATATTTTTAAATGGAGCGATGGTACAGTGGCTGCTTCAGGTACTTTTTATTCACGTCCAGATGCACCTACTCATTTGGTTGCCTATCCCGAAATGTGTTTTATAAAGGCGGAAGTTCTATTTAATAAAGGTGACAAAGCGGGTGCTTTTAATGCGTATAAAGATGGGATTAAAGCACATATTGATTTAATGAATATTAAGTTGAATTCTTATGGAAATATCAATGTGAGCAAGTCCCCTATGCAACAAACGAAAATTGACAATTTTTTAAATAATGGAATTGGTACTGCTGCAAATATTACGCTAGCTAAAATTATGACGCAAAAATTCATCGCCCTCTCCTTTTCACAACAAAATTGGAATGATATGAGACGATATGATTATAGTAATTCAGTTTACCCGGGCTGGGCTGTTCCGTATGAATATACGGTAACATCACTGGCTCAGACGAAAATACCAATGGGAAAACAGTTCAGGAGGGTTCGCCAGGTTTCACATGAAATCAACTACAATTCCGATAACTTAAAAGCATCCCATCCGAATGCGTTGAATGATGATATCTGGTCATTCCCGGTTTGGTGGGATACCAAAGAATAATTTTAAATTTGAAAGCCGCAACTGCGGCTTTCTTTATCTAATTCGTTTTTGTTATGAAATATTGTATCAATTTCCTTTTTCTATTTATACCATTTGTGCTTTTCGCACAATCGCCCAAGATTATTCAAAAACCGATTACCTGGGACCAGGAACGTATTCAGCTTTCATTGGAGTACCTCAAAAATCGGCATGGCCTAACACAGTCAACACCGGTTATCCAACCTAAAATGGTGGTCGTGCATTGGACGGCCAATAACAGCGTAAAAGCAACTTTTAATACTTTTAATCCTGTCAGACTTCCGGGGCGGCCTGAATTGACTAAGGCCAGTGCCTTGAATGTGTCTTCGCAATTTGTCATTGATCGGGATGGGACCATTTACCAGTTTCTGCCAGATTCTATTTTTGCACGACATACAATAGGTCTCAATTATTGCGCGATCGGTATTGAGAATATAGGTAGTCGCCAGAATCCACTGACAGATGCGCAACTGAAAGCGAATGAAGAACTGATCCGCTATCTCAGTAAAAAATATCCGATTGAATTTGTATTGGGGCATCATGAATATCAGCGTTTTAAAAAAACAAGTTGGTGGAAGGAGACAGACCCTAATTACATTACGGGTAAAGACGATCCGGGAGATAAATTTATGAATGAATTGAGATCCGAGTTAAGCGATTTAAAATTGAAGAGACTTCCCTAGTCTCTTTTTTTTGTTCTCCTACTCTTCCCATAGTTCTTCCTGAAGCGACTATGAAGACTCTGTACAGCGTGTGTGGAGGTCTCTTCTGTCCAATGATTTCTAGAAATTACCTTAAGCGAAATTATGTGTGTTCGAAATAGCGCGTATTGTTTACTTATTTGCTTTTTGTTGCGTTTTATCTTAGTTGTGTTATAAATCCCTATGATTGCGCTTTTATTCGAATATATTGATGAAAGGTCTGCTATTCTATTTTTATACTATTCTGAATATCTTGTTTTTTTGCCTTATTATTCGTTTTTATGATGGATATGATTGGGTTTGTGCTCTAAAAATAAAAATAATGTCTTTTTTTATGCATTTTTATGCTATATTAGATATGAAAAGAAGTACAAACCAATATTTATACCTAAAAGTAACGCATGCTTATGAACGAATAATATGCATTTTTTGCGTTTTGTTACCGTACTAGGTGCGGAGCATCCTATTTTAAAACTGAACTAATCTTATTAATTAAAATTTAAAATTATGAAAAGGAGTTTGCTCATTTTTTTGGGTTTACTGTGTTTTTGTTGTGTTGCTCTGGCACAAAAAAATGTTACCGGTAGAGTGACTAATTCGAGTGGATCCGGTTTAGCGGGAGTGACCGTCCAGGAGATTGGAAAAGGAGCACAGGCAGCAACAAATAGTCAAGGCAACTACAAGATAACAATTTCCGAAGGTGCTTCATTGGTATTCCGATATGTGGGGTATCAATCGCAGGAAGTTGCCCTAAATGGTCGGTCGATCGTCAATGTGGTGCTAAAAGAAAATACTGCATCACTGGATGAAGTGATCGTAACAGCAATGGGAATAGAGCGTTCCAAAAAATCGCTGGGTTATTCTACGCCGAAAGTAAGCGGGGATGACGTGTCAGATACGCAACGGGAAGGTTTTTTTCAAGGCTTGCAAGGGCGCGTGCCAGGCTTGTCCATTAACAGTACTTCGGGTATGCCAGGTGCTTCGGCACAAATCGTGCTCCGGGGTTTTGCCTCTATCTCTGGAGATAATAATGCATTGATTGTTGTCGATGGAGTGCCGATTAACAATTCGACAGTCAATGAAAATGATTTGGCGATGAATGGTGCCAACCGGGATTTGGATTATTCCAATCGGGCATTGGATATCAATCCTTCGGATATTGAAACGTATACTGTGATGAAGGGGCCGGAAGCGACGGCATTGTATGGGAGCTCAGGTGCGGGGGGAGCTATAATTATCACGACAAAGAAGGCCAAGAGTGGTAAATTTGGGGTTGATTATAGCTATTCAGGAAGAATGGAGTTTGTCAATAAATTTCCGGAGCGACAGTATACCTATATGCAGGGGCTCAATGGCAATTATGATGGGACATCTTCCTATGCATTGGGACCGAAGTATAAGGACGACATGCTTTTGCATAAAGATAATGTTAAAAATTTCTTTCGTCATGGATATAATCAAAAGCATAATTTAACCTTTAATGGTGGTAATGAAAATCTAAGTTATCGCTGGTCAAACGAATACAATGATAATACGGGTATTGTTCCAAATACGCGTTATACACGCTTCTCTTCGCGATTAAACTCTACCGCCAAATTTTCAAATAAATTTGAACTCAATACGTCTTTTAATTTTATCTTTTCGGACAATGATAAGGCAAGAAAAGGCGCTACAGGTTATTTGATGACGCTGATGCGCTTTAATCCTTTATATGATGTCCGGAATTGGATCGATGAAAAAGGTAATCGCGTATTAAATACCAAGGATATTTACAATGAGCTTGATAATCCTTTTTGGGATGTGTATCGGAATATCGCCAATGATAAAACCAACCGTACGCTGGCTTCCTCAAATTTTACCTATAAGCCATTGTCCTGGCTGAGATTTGAAGGTGTTGTCGGGATTGATTATTCTACTACAAAAGGTGAAAGTGTATATCATCCGCAATCTTATTCCGGTTCGGGTTCTTCCACTTCTCCCACAGGGGGTAAGTATAGTTCTTATCAGAATAATATGCGAATTTTGTATGGTAATGCCCGTTTTTCGGCCAATAAAACTTTTGGAGATTATTCAATTAATGCATTTCTGGGGGGCGAGATCCGTGATCAGAACTCGATTACCGATTCGCAATACGGAACAAATTTCTTTGATCCAAATTTCAACAGCATCAATAATACCTATGCTTCGACACGTTTGGCAAAAAATGTCATCAACAACTACCGTTCTATTGGATTCTTCGGACAGGCTGTATTAGGGTACAAAACCTTGCTATATCTGACGCTGTCGGGCCGTTTGGACGGAACGTCGCGTTTGATGCCAAATGATCCTTATTTTTCTTATCCTTCAGGGTCCTTGGCCTTTAATTTTACCGATTTAAATCTAATTAAGGCAGTCTCGGATGTGATCTCAGATGGGAAAATTAGATTTTCGGCAGGTAAAACGGGTAAAGGACCGCTTAGATCCTATTTTATCAAATCAAATTATGAACCTCAATATTCAACCGGTGGTGGCTATGCTTATGGTTTTAATGGAGGGAATGATAAGTTGGTTGCTGAAATGACAGATGAATTTGAGGCAGGTTTGGAATTTTCGTTGTTTAAAAAGTTTGTCTCTTTTGATTTTAGTTATTTCTCCAGGCTGAGTGATGGACAGATTATTTTGCCCCGACTGAGTTATGGTTCTGGCTTTGTTTTAAAAATGATGAACGGAGGTAAAGTGAAAAATGTGGGTACCGAGGTTCAGGCAATATTCAATCCGATTGTCAAGAGGAATTTCAATTGGAACCTTGTCTTCAACTTTACCCAATATAAAGGCCGTGTGTTGTCGCTGGCTGAAGATTTGCCCGAATTGTATGATTCGGATACCTGGTTGTTGAGCGGTGTGCGTTCTGCAGTATTGCCAGGTTACAGTATGGGCGCCCTCTCTGGAACGCAGTTTATGCGTAATACGAAAGGCGACGTGCTGATCGACCCGGCAACAGGTCTGCCGGTCGCTGGTACAGATCGCTATTACCCGATTGCTGACCGCCTGCCTAAGTTTACATTGGGCATCGTTAATAAATTCAATTACAAAAATTGGTATCTGACATTTTTGTGGGACTGGCGTAAAGGCGGAGATGTGTTAAACGGATTGGATTATAACATGTATACATTCGGTATGTCGACAAAAACGCTAAATAGAGAAGATCCACGCGTGATAAGGGGTGTTTTGAAGGATGGGTTGGAGAATTCGGAAAATCCAACAATCAACCATATTGCGGTAACACCATATACTTCCTCCGCGTATTATTTTACCAATATCGAGCCGGGTATGTTCGTAGAACGGAATATCTATACAATGAGACTGCGTGATATTACTTTAAGTTATCGATTGCCGAAAAGACTGACGCGGTTCTTAGGTGAAAGGTCTTCACTAAAAGCGTTTTTTACAGCTACTGATCTCGTTATGTTTACAAATTATACAGGATTGGATCCAGAAAGTAATTCGAATACAACTGGTATTGGAGGTATTGGCGGCTATGGAATAGATTTTGGCAATATGGCTAGACCGAAAGGGTTCAATGTTGGCGTTAACTTACAATTATAAGATTATGAAAGCAAAAATAGGTGCAGCTTTGTTGTTATTGACTTTGATAATGACAGGTTGTAAAAAATTTATGGATATCAATGATAATCCGTCGTATCCACAGGATGTTAGGGCTGAGATTTTGTTGGCTCCGATTATATTTCATATGGCAAATGGTTATGCGCAGGATCAGACCATTATGAACAAGTTTAATCAATCTATTATGGGGGCTTCTGCTGACGATGCTTCAAAAGTTTGGGAAAGGCATGGATTTAGACTGCAGAGTGATGTTGGCGGGGTGATGTGGCGTATGGTCTATTTTAACCACGGTCGAAACCTGGCAAACATGATCCGGGATGCGGTGGAAAATGAGAAATATGAGTATGCTGCAATAGGTTATGCCGTTAAGGCTTGGGGATACCAAATGCTTACCGATTATCATGGTCCTGTTATTATGAAGGAAGCCCTGCGCGACCAGCTTAGCTTTAAGTATGACGATCAAAAAGAGGTTTATGCACAAGTTAGAGTTTGGTGTGATTCTGCCTTATATTATATGGATCAAAAAAGTCCGCTTGATTATAGCGCTAATTTGAGTTCCGAAAGAGGAGATAACCTTTTTCGTGGTGATATGGGTAAGTGGCGCAAGTTTGTTTATGGTATTCGCGCACTTCAGTATATCCACTTGGTTAATAAGTCAGATTTTAAATCAAAGTATGCGGATTCTGTCGTCTATTACGTCAATCAATCCTTGGCCTCTAACGATGACGATGCAAGCGTTAAGTTTTCGGGAGATAAGGCGGAAACCTCGAGTGTGGTTGGTCCGCTGTATGGGGTTTATACAAGCTCATATTATAGCCGTGCCGGCCAGCCGATTGTGAGTTACTTATCTGGAGGACTTCGAGGGACAGTAACGGCTCCTTCACGTGTTGCAAGTGATCCGCGTCTCTTAAAAATGATCAATAGGAACCTGGATAATGTTGCTGATACGGTGTTTTCCGGTGCTCTGCCGAATGTAACCAATTCGGCTACGATTATCCCTTCGATTCTCGGGAAAATTGTGGGTGGAGTGTATGAAGGAAAATTCATCTTTAGGGATAAAGCTGAATTCCCGCTGATGACTTATGCGCAACTGCAGTTGATTAAGGCGGAGGCGCTTTTTATCAAGGGCGCGTCTTCTGAGGCTTATCAGGCTTATCTTAATGCGATTCGCTCGCATATGACTTTCGTGAATAAGTATATCAATACAAACGGTGAAACCGCAATTACCGACGCTCAGGTAAAAGCCTACCTGGCGAGTAGTGAAATTCCACAGACTTCAGCAGACTTAATGCTTTCCGATATCATGGGGCAAAAGTATATAGTCCAATGGGGCTGGGGAGGATTGGAACAGTGGTGTGATCTACGCAAGTATAATTATGATACTACTATTTTTAAGCAGTATCAGCCACTCAGCGGTTCGGGATTGCAATATCAGGCTTACTGTTATCGGGTTCGTCCCCGTTATAACTCAGAGTATGCATGGAATGCAAAAGAATTGGACAAGTGGGGGGCCTTGGATCCTTATTATGTCACCAAGCCGACCTGGTTCGTAACAAAAGATAATTAGTCCTTTAAAGATTAGAGTATGAAAAGTTTTAAAATTATATTGGGCGCCTGCTTGTTTCTTTTTGGTCTTTATTCTTGTGATAAGGCCATACAGAATTTTGGCGATGTGGAGTTTATGGGTGCTGACGATGCAATTGTTAAAATTAACATGGCGTCCATCTATCCGGATGACCGCTATATGTATGTAAAATTTGATGGTCAGCGTGTTACGCCACTTATTCGTGGTAGAGAACCTTTTCCGGGTGGTGGGTATAATACACGCGGTGATTCCCGTCCGGACTTTCTGAAATGGAAATCGGGTTCCGTTAATGTGCAGGTAGGATTGCCTTATAAAACCGATAGTGGCCTGGATTCTATTATTTTATACGAATCTACAGTGAAGTTTGAGGCCGGAAAGCGTTATACGTTGCATGTAACAGATACAGCAAAAAACACAAAAATGATCTTAAATGAAGAAGATTTAACCCGGCCGGATAGCACGCAGGCACGCTACCGTTTTACAAATTTAATGCCCAATGTTGAGGCGATTGATCTGTATTACGGAGCTGCGGCAACAACTGCGGAGCCAACGCAGGATTCTCTGGTTGCTAAAAATGTAAAGTATTTGGAGACAAGTCCATATTTTGAATTAAATCGTATCACAACACGGACATGGAAGATCCGTAAAGCGGGTGCGCCTATAACGAATGCTTCGGTGCTGGCATCTTATTCAAATGCAGGAGCAATTTTGGACCGAAGGTCATATACTGTGTATGCGCTGGGCTACGATGGTTTTACTTCTGCCATCATGAAGCCCTATGTTTCATTTTTCTTAATTCGATGATCATGAAGGATAAAAAATATAGAAATAGTTTGTGTGCAAGTGTATTGTTTGGCTTGCTGCTTTCATTGGTATCTTGTAAACAGAGAGATGATTATCCTGTTTTTGAGCGGAAGGAGCCTGTGGTTACTGTTCCGGAAGTTATTCCGCCTGACAACGAGATAGGTGCGCTTGTGAAGAAGATAATGGACAAAACGGATATAATTTCGATTTTTAAATTGGATTCTACGACGGCCCTGGCGGATGGAATAAAGCGTACGCATGTTCGTTATGTGAATAAATTAAATCAGGCCATGAGTATGCAGATCCTGGAAGTCGATCTTTCTAAAACTAATATAGGTGTAACTGCCCTAAGTCCTTTTGATGATTATTTATTTACAGTGCAGACGTTGGGAGATATGGCTAAATATAATGAGGGGCGTGCCGGAGGGAAAATTATAGCAGCGGTCAATGGAGATGTGGTGACTTCCTCCGCGCCGACAGGCTCGTTTATATTTAAAAGCCGACAGTTGAAAACAACAACGACAACAGCTACATCTAATACACGACCTTTTTTGGGTGTGAAAAAGAACGGTTCTGTTTTTATTGGAAACAAGCCATCTACATCATCTCCAATGGACGAATATAATTTAAATGATCTAGCTTCCTTAGTTTCTGGTGGCACCTGGCTTTTATATAGAGGTGATACTGTTACTTCGGCGACAGAAACTGTTCAAGCTAATACAGCGGTGGGGTTAAATGCAGGTCGGAACTATCTGTATGCGGTTGTAGTGGATGGCGGAACAAATGCTTTTTCTGTTGGTATCACTTACAACGATTTAGGAAAGATCATGGCGGCGATCGGATCTTCAGATGCTTTTGTTACAAATGGTGGGACAGCGTCCGTTATGGTAGAACGGGCGGAAAGTGAAGGACGGTCCAGTCTTTTAAGTTGGAAAGTGGTAAATAGGCCGATAGCTTTGGCAGGGGGGGCAAGTGCAAATGGGATAGGTTTCGTGCTGAAATAGGTGTTGTTTTTTTTTGGCGTATAAAGGCTTTCGGAAAAATGATCCGAAAGCCTTTATACATTATATCACTTTCATGTTTTATTGGAAGTTGTGTTTGCTCTGCTGTGTGCTATACTAGATTTGGAATAGTTTTTAAAATAAAGCATGCGGATTGTTGCTGAAAGTTGGGGATTATGTGGTAATCAGCTATTTAAATGCTTGGTAGTACTGATTTGTGCGCGGTTGCATGGTTCATATTGAGGTAATGTATTTGTTACATTATAGTGTTTTATTTACACTAACAACATGTTCTTCGATATTGATTTATTTCTATAATAATCTGTATTTCTTTGTTTTATCATTTTTTTGTTTTACTGTTTTGAAATAAAAAAAAGGAAATATTTTATTTTTGTTTTAACTTAAAAAAAAGTGAATACTTACTTTCTTTTGCGTTTTTGTGACAATTTTAGTTTTAAAATCGAAAAGTTCTACTTACTTTTATCCTGATTTTCAATTATTCGTGCATAAAACTGCATGTTGTGTATGATCTAATGATCTATCTTATGATAAAAACTAACTTATTTGCGCTAATTCTAGTGGTTTCAAATACCCTTTTTATTTCTTGTGGAAGTTCATTGAAGTCTGTTCAGACGAATGAAAAAGCAGGAAGTAGCATTTCTGGTGATATATCGAACAAGGTTGTTGTGCCAGGGGCAGATCAGTTAGCCTTATATTTACCGCAATTAAAAGGGAAGAAAGTTGGGGTTATGGGAAATCAAACATCAATTGTTGGGCCCGATAAAAAACATCTCGTGGATGTTTTAATGGATAATAAAGTTGACTTAAAATTTGCCTTTGCGCCTGAGCATGGCTTCCGTGGTAATGTAGAGCGTGGCGAGAAGTTTGGAAATGATATTGATCAGAAAACAGGTTTACCACTATTTACATTATATGGTGGAAATAAGAAACAAGATTCGATTGTCAATTCCATCGATGTTATGATCTTCGATCTACAGGATGTCGGAGCGCGTTTTTACACGTATATCACTTCCTTGCATCGTGTGATGGAGCTTTGTGCAAAGCATAACAAGAAATTAATTGTATTGGATCGCCCAAATCCGAATGGAGATCAGGTCGACGGTCCAGTAAGGCATGATGACAAGTTTAAATCCGATGTTTCTTGGCATAAAATAGCAATGATCCACGGTCTGACAATTGGTGAGTTGGCACAGATGATCAATGGGGAACACTGGTTAGAAAATGGTCGCCAGGTAGATGTGCAGGTTGTAAAGGTGCAAAATTGGGATCACAAAACGATGTACGATTTACCGGTAATTCCTTCACCAAGTCTACCCAATCAGCTTTCTGTACGATTGTATCTTTCACTATGCCTTTTCGAAGGAACTGATATTTCGGTAGGGCGTGGGACAGATTGGCCATTCCAAGTTTTGGGGTATACAAATCCGGTTTATGGCTCTTTTACGTTTACCCCGGGGGAACGTCATGGTATGTCCAAACATGTGGAAGGGAAAGGTGCAACGAATTATGGTATAGATCTACGTGCTCTGGATCCTGAAAAGCAAAAATTCACACTAAAATATGTCTTAGATTTTTATCAAAAGACGCCTGATAAATCGACATTCTTTGCAAGGCCCGAATTTTTCGATAAGCTCGCAGGGACTGATCAGTTGCGTAAGCAGATTCTTGCAGGTGAATCGGAGGCACAGATTCGCGCTTCCTGGTCGGATGACTTGAAAAATTATAAACAGATGCGTAAGAAGTATTTGTTATATACTGATTTTGAATAGCAATAACTAACAATATTAACTAGAATCATTTATTTTAAAACTCTATAATCAATGAGAAAATTTGTACTATTTTCTGTTGCTCTTGGATTGAGTTTTCCTTCTGAATCCTATTCTTTTACAAAAAAAGAAGGTTCTTTGAATAGCAATAAGTTAACAAATGCTCTTCTAAGCTCTTCTCTAAAAAGTGCGGTTCAAAATACGGTGCAAGGTACTGTAACGGATGGAAAAGGTCCAGTCTCTGGGGTAAGTGTGTCTTTGATTGGCGGTGCCGCGTCAACAAAGACCGATGCTCAAGGACATTTTAAAATTACAGCTGCCGTGGGGAGCAAGTTGCGTTTTTCATCTGTTGGATACGTGACGAAAGAGATTACGATTACTTCAAGCTCACTTGATGTAACATTAGCCGACGATAATCAAGCGTTGGACGAAGTGGTGGTTGTCGGTTATGGTACCCAGAAAAAAGGTAACCTAACTGGTGCTGTATCTACTGTCAACGTAAAAGATAATCTACAAGGGCGTGCTATTGCGGATGTTGGTCGTGGTATTCAAGGTACGACGCCAGGTTTGACAGTTGTGGTACCAAGTGGAGAAGTTGGTTCCGATCCGGTTATGAAAATCCGTGGTCAAATGGGGTCAATTGCAGGCGGATCCAGTCCACTTATCTTGTTGGATAATGTGGAGATTCCAAGCATTCAGTTAGTTAATCCTGCTGATGTAGAGTCTATTTCCGTATTGAAAGATGCTGCTGCTTCTTCTATTTATGGAGCTAAAGCTGCATTTGGTGTGGTATTGATTACAACAAAAAAAGGGGCACAAGGCGGAGATAGTTTCAATATCAATTATTCCAATAACTTCTCCTTTCAGAATTCGGCTGTAGATTATAACATGGGTGATGTGAATGCCCTTAAGTATTCTTTGGAAGCTGCGGAGCGTGTCGGTGAATCTGAAACAGGTGCATTTTATAAAATTAACCGCGAAAGCTATCAGCGTGCGCTGGACTGGAAGCAGAAATATGGTAACTCAATCGGAGCGAACGATCCTACTGTTTATGGTCGTGATTGGTATGTTAATCCTGCTGAACCTACGAAAAAGTATGGTGTGCGTACTTATAATGTAGAGGATTATATGATCCGTAAGGCTGCACCGACTTCTCAGCATGATTTAAGTATTTCAGGTACATCTGGAAAGACGCAGTATAATTTAAGTATGGGCTTGTTGAATCAGTCGGGTATGATGAAAACAACGGATCATGATAAATTTAATCGTACTAATGCGGCGTTGCGTATATCGTCAGAGATCAATAAATACCTGACTGTGCGTGGTGGTGCCATGGTGTCGCGTCGTAAAAAAGAATATCCTTATACAACAAATTCAACCACTGCGGATCCTTGGTTATACCTCTACCGTTGGAGTTCGTTATATCCAATGGGGTATGATGAAAAGGGTAACATGATCCGTAGTCCGTGGAGTGAGACTTCTTCTGCAAATACAGCGAGTTTCCAAAATAATTACATCAATTTAAATTTAGGTGCAACTGTAAATATCAAGAAAAACTGGAAAGTGGATTTTGATTATACATTCTCCAATCAGGAGGAAATCACCACACAGCCTGGTACGCGTTTTACTGCCGCAGATTCTTGGGTTGCGGGGGTAGCTAGAAAAGATGCTGCGGGTAATCCTGTTTATGTGAACTCCGACGGACAGGTAGTTGCTGCTGGTGCTGCAGGAGCAATGGCTGCCTATGATTTGAATTATTATACTTACACGGCGAATGGAGCAAACCCAGATCATTTTTTGAGAGCATCGGGCGCTCGTCGTAATAATACAATCAATGCTTTCACTACCTATAATTTAAACCTGGACGATGATCATGATTTCAAATTTATTGCGGGTGTTAACCGTGTGACTTTGGATTATGATATGAATTCTTCCCAAACGTTTAACTTATTGGATATCCAAAATCCACAACTGGGTTTTGGTGTGAATACTTCAGCGCAATTGGCGAAAGGTGATGCCGCATGGGAAGCGCAGTTAGGTTATTTCGGACGGGTAAATTATGCCTATAAGAATAAATATTTGGTAGAGGCAAACATTCGTTACGACGGTTCTTCTAAGTTTCCAAAAGATTTGAAATGGCAATGGTTTCCGTCCTTCTCGGCAGGTTGGGTAGCTTCGGAAGAGAATTTTATGGAATGGGCCAAGCCTACGCTTAATCAGTTGAAGTTTAGAGGTTCTTGGGGGTCTATCGGTGATCAGACCGTGCCGCCAAGTTTATATACATCGACCATGATTCCGGGAGATGTTGCTTGGTTGGGTGCTGATGGTAGTCGTTACTTCACGATCGGAACTCCTTCAGCCGTAAGAAGTGAATTGAAATGGCAGCGTATTGAAACCACAGATATAGGTTTGGATATGCGCATGTTCAAGAGCAAATTCGGATTGGTTTTCGATTGGTATAGAAGGGATACTAAGAATATGATCGTTCCAAGTGGCGATGTCAGTGCAACGTTTGGAGCGCCTGCACCACAGGGCAACTTCGGGGCTTTGCGTACACAAGGATGGGAGTTGGCTTTAGATTTTAACCATCGTTTTGAAAGCGGTTTTGGCTTTAATGTCAGAGGTACATTATCAGATGCTAAAACGACTATTCTACAGTATACAAATACCCGGGTGATTTCAGATTACTATAATGGTAAAGATGTGGGTGAAATCTGGGGTTATCGTACAGATAGATTATATCAAGCCGGTGATTTTGAATATGGTTCTGATGGTAAATTGGTTACGACCACTGTTGCGGGTAAAGTGATGAATAAGCTTTCGGATCCTAATGGGGCTTATAATACCTTTCCGACCAGCAGTAACTTTAGGTTCGGTCCTGGTGACGTGAAATTTGCCGATTTGAATGGTGATGGTCAGATCAATGCCGGAGCCGGTACGTTAGACGACCATGGTGACATGGAAATCATCGGTAATGAAACACCGCGTTATGAATATGGTTTCCGTTTAGGATTTGACTATAAGGGCTTTGATCTTTCTGGATTTATGCAAGGTGTTGGAAAGCGTCAGATCTGGGGTAATGGTTTCTTGACAATTCCGGGTTACAATGCTTCGGATGGCGCTATGCCTTCGGCAATTGCAGATAATTTCTGGTCTGCGGATCATACGGGCGCATTTTATCCGAGAGCATATAATAATGCGGCAAGTAATGATGCAAACAATATGGTTAAACAGTCCCGTTACTTATTGGATATGTCCTATTTGCGTATTAAAAATATAACGTTGGGTTATACACTTCCTTCAACATTAACGCGCAAAGCATTTATCAAAACGGCAAGAGTTTATACTTCATTGGAAAATTTCTTCACCTTTGATAAGTTGAATGGTTTGCCGGTTGACCCGGAAGCAATCAATGGCTTTTCTATATTTAATGCTACAAATTATAACTCGGGTAGAACAGGTGTAGGTACACCAATGTTTAAGTCGGTATCGTTTGGTGTTCAGGTTAATTTTTAAAATTTACAACAATGAAATTTACAAAGAAAATAGCATTTATGGCGCTTGGAGCAACGTTGGTGCTATCATCCTGTAATAAAGATGTGCTTGATCGTAATCAGCTGACAAGCTTAGAAGATGAGAAAGGCTGGGGCAATGAGCTTGCGTTGCGTTTGTACGCTAACGGATTTTATGCCAATTATTTTACGGGATATAATACAGGGTATGCAACGGCTTACGCGCCAGTGACAGGTTATAATTTTGCGGACGATCTGACAAAGAAAAATATTCAGGATAACTTTGAGAACTCGGTGCCGACTTCTAGAAGGGCAACAGGGTCAACTATTGCCGCTTTAGAGTTGCCTGATATGTTGCGTCAGTATTCTGGACCTACATGGAATTTTTCGTATGTGCGTAAAGCAAATATTTTTATCGATCGGATAGAGAGCAAAACAAAACCAAATATTAATGATGAAACTTACCGCCATTGGATGGCGGTAGCCCGTTTCTTCAGAGGTTTTGAGTATAGCCGACTGGTAGAGGTGTTCGGTGACGTGCCTTATTATGATAAGGAATTGAAGGACACTGAACTGGATTTGATGTACAAGGATCGTGACAGTCGCGCTGTCGTGATGGATCATGTGTATGACGATTTTCAATATGTATTGGATAATATGCGTACAAACGATGGTAAGCAATATCTGAATAAATATGTGGCGGCATCCTTTATATCCAGACTGATGCTGTTTGAGGGATCGTTTTTGTATTATCACAATTTAGATAAGGATAGGGCAAAGAAATACCTGGAAATGGCTCAGAAGGCTGCAGAGGTTGTTATGGGGTCTAATGCTTATAATTTTAGCAGTGATTTCAAAAGCTTATTTGCATCGGAAGATTTGAGTGCAAACAAAGAGGTGATTATGTATCGCGCCTATGATGCAACTAAAAGTGCAACGCATAGTGTGGGGTCGTACAGCAATGGTACCGAAGGTCAGGGAAATGCGGTAAATTTGATGTTGGTTAAATCCTTTATCTGTAATGACGGTAAGCCTTGGCAAAATTCTTCTGTAGCAAATGCAAATAGCTTTACACTGAAAGATTTGGCGGTTACCCGTGATCCGCGTTTTGAAGCTTCCATCTATGAAAAGCCATTAACGTCTTCATCCACACTTTTCTACGCTTATAAATTTGCGTCGCGAGAAGCATTGACATACCTGGGTAAAACTTACCCAGCTGCATGGGGTTCTAATACAAATACTTCGGATGCTCCGGTAATCCGTTTGGCAGAAGTTGTTTTGAACTGGGTTGAGGCTAAGCAAATTTTAGCAGAAGGTTTTGGAGCTGCTGCGGTAACACAGACCGATATTGATAAATCCATCAATGCAATCCGTAATCGTCCACTTGATGCAGCGGCAGCAGCAAAAGGTGTGCAGAAAACAGCTGCATTGCAGATTGGAGCGATTGCAAATGATCCTTCCCGCGATGCTGACGTTTCACCTTTAATGTGGGAAATCAGACGCGAAAGACGTATGGAGTTTGTTTATGAAGGCTTACGTCTGCTTGATATCAAACGTTGGAAGAAGTTAAACTATATGGACTTTAGCAAAAACAACGACTATTTCCTGGGGCCTTGGATCAATGTGAAACAAGATATGCCGGCCTTGTTGGTTGATAGTAAAAAAGGATTGTTGAAAGTAGTGGATGCTAATGGTAATATCATCTCTTATGATGGCACAAATGGTGACAAGCTGATCGGGTATTATCGCGTCGAGGATGTACAGAATCGTGAGCCATTTTCAGATCGTTCGTATATTTCACCTGTGGGATTAGAACAGGTAAATGAATATGCTGCAAAAGGCTATAAATTAACACAAACTAAAGGGTGGTAATTTAATCCACATATGATGAGGCCTTGTCTATGTTTTTAGACAAGGCTTTTTTATGTCCATGATCGCCGTGGCTGTCGAACTCAAACCTAAATCTCCATCTAAAATACTTTGCATAAAAACGCATTTTTATTTTATTATTATGCATGAAAACGCTATTTTTAAGAAAACATTACGCATGAGGTTTCCAATTATCACCTTTTTTATTGCATTATCCTGCGTTTTTAACGTTGTGATAGCGCAGCAGTCCTTCAAATTTGCCCACGTTACAGACACGCATGTCGGTGGTGCAACAGGAGAGGAGGATTTGCGACGTACTGTAAAGGACCTGAATACATTGAAAGATATTGATTTCGTTATACTTTCTGGAGATATCACCGAGTTTGGTGCCGATCACGAGTTAAAGCTGGCAAAGCGCATCTTAGATAGTTTGCAGCTGCCCTGGTATGTGATCCCGGGAAACCACGATGGAAATTGGTCTGAAAATGGAGCCAATACATTTCGCACCGTTTTTGGTGGTGAAACTTTTTTCTTTAAGCATAAAGGTTACGCATTCATTGGAACCAATTCAGGACCAAATATGCGTATGAGCCCTGGTCAGATTCCTCGTGAGAACCTGGTCTGGATGGATTCCATTTTTGCAGCGAATCCGGATAATCAGCTGCCATTGATCTATATTAATCATTATCCACAGGATTCGTCTCTAAATAACTGGTTTGACGCTTTAAAAAGGGTCAAAACGCGCAATGTCCAATTGGCGCTTTGCGGACATGGCCATGCCAATAAATTGTATGATTGGGAAGGAATTCCGGGGGTAATGGGACGGTCCAACCTGCGTGCGAATAAAGAAGTTGGCGGTTATAATATTGTGACCATCGCCGATGGCAAAGCAAGTTATCAGGAGCGTAATCCCGGTGTGGGGATGCAGGAGAAATCTTGGGTCGTTGTTCCTCTATTTAATCATCACTATGAAAATGAGACAGTAAGCTACCCGAGACCCAGTTATGCTGTGAATGCAAAATATGCAGATCAGGTTAAAGTCAATTGGACGTTTGAAGATGCCAGCGATATCGGGGCTGGACTAGCTGTTTACAAAAATAGCGTGATTACATCAAATACCGCGGGCGATATCTTTGCGCTTGATTTAAAAACCGGTAAAAAGCGATGGGCATTTCGTACAGGTGGCAAAGTTTATTCTACGCCAGCTGTGTGGAAAGGAATCGTGGTTGCGGGGTCATCGGATCATGCAATTTATGCGGTAGATGCCCGAAATGGCAAGTTGTTATGGAGGGTACAGACTGAAAAGGCGGTTTTGGGTTCGCCTCTGTTACATGACGGCGTGGCTTTTATCGGTGGTTCGGATGGTAAGTTTAGAGCGCTGGACATCAAGACAGGGGCTGTAAAATGGAGCTTTGATCAGGTCAAAGGATTTGTATCGACCCTGCCAACGTATTATTTGGGAAATGTAATTTTTGGCTCCTGGAGTAATGGATTCTATGCTTTGAATGTCAATACAGGTAAGCTGTCGTGGGAATGGAATAATGGACAGGCTAATCGGATGTTTTCAGCGGCGGCATGTAATCCAGTAGGGGTAAATAATCGTGTTTTTGTAGTTGCACCGGATCGTTTTATGACAGCACTGGATGCGAAAACGGGGGCGGTCATTTGGCGGGAAAAGAAAGATACCATTCGGGTGCGCGAGTCTATGGGCTTGGCGGCAGATCATAAATTGGTTTATGTGAAGACGATGGATGGGGACCTTTTGGGTATTTCAGTTGCTGCTGATCGTATGGATGTTGCCTGGAAGTCCAAGCTTAAATTGCCTTATGAATTGACGCCTTCTGCAATTATATCCAATGGCAAATTGGTATTTGTGCCGAGTCATTCGGGTTTGCTATCCGGGGTTGACGCAAAAACAGGCGCGGTAGTATGGCAATATAAAATATCCAATGGAATGGTTAATCCTGTTGCGCTAAACGGCCGAAACAAGGTGATAGCGAGTACGATGGATGGCAAAATAGTTTCATTAGAGTTTTAAGCAATCGATTGAATTGATCTTTTTGAAAATAAATGCCTTGATATGATAAAAAAATGTCTAAACTTCTTAAATTTACGTCAAGCTTTTTTGCTTGTTTTTGCATGTTTTGTTTGTAACTTTGCGAAAGCACAGCAAAATGCTTGGATTAGAATAAACCAATTGGGCTATACTCCGGCGGGCAAGAAGGTCGCGGTATGGGGCGGGAAATCAATCAGGCAGCTTCGTTCTTTTGAAATTAAAAACGCACAAACGGGTAAAACAGTGTATGTGCATCCTGTGGGAAAAGATTATGGGGCTTATGGTCCTTTTGTTCAGAGCTTTCGTTTGGATTTCTCTTCTATGCAGGATACAGGACGTTTTTTTGTTCAGGCTGGAGATGTGAAGTCTCCAACATTCCGAATTGCTCGGGACGTTTATAAGGGAGCGGCCGATTTTGTACTGCGTTATATGCGGCAACAACGGACATTGTTCAACCCTTTTCTGAAAGATAGCTGCCACACACACGATGGATTTGCGCTTTATGCAGGAAAGGTTGGTATTCCCGATAGCTCCCGCATCGATGCTGGCGGAGGTTGGCATGATGCTTCTGATTATTTGCAATATGCGACTACGTCGGCAAATGCAACATTTCATCTGTTAGCGGCTTACCGCGATTTTCCAAAGGTATTTGGTGATCTAAAGCAAGCAAATGGTCTTGACGGAAAAAACGGTCGTGCCGATGTACTGGATGAAGCAAAATGGGGCCTGGATTGGTTATTGAAGATGCATCCTAAAGCCAATCAGATGTACAATCAGATTGGTGATGACCGGGATCATGCAAGTATGCGGATGCCAAAGGAAGATCCCTATTATGGTCGTGGATTTGAACGACCGGTGTATTTTATCGATGGCGAACCACAACAGCGTGGTAAGTTTATGAATAATACGACGGGCACTAGCTCTACTGCTGGTAAATTTAGTAGTGCTTTTCGCTTGGGAGCGATGTTGTTTGACAAGGAAGATCGGACGTATGCAAAGCTGCTTTCGAAAAAATCGGAAACGGCCTATGCTTATGCCAATATAAAACCAGGCGTGACACAGACGGTTTCTGTGAAATCGCCCTATATTTATGCCGAAGACAATTGGGTAGACGATATGCAGTTGGCTGCGGCAATGGGGTTCTCCACGACAAAAAAAGGAAAATTCGCACGAGAAGCCTTGCGCTATGCCCGACAGGAAAAGATTACACCTTGGATGATAAGCGATACTGCTGCACATTATCAGTGGTACCCTTTTATCAATCTTGGGCATTATGAATTGGCAAAAGGATTAAAAGGACAAGATCGCGAGGAGATTGTTTCTTATTATAAACAGGGGATTGAGGAAGTCAATCGGAGAGCCGAAAAAAATGCATTTTTTCGTGGAGTTCCCTTTATTTGGTGTAGCAACAACTTAACGGTATCCTTCGCGATTCAATGTCTCTGGTACAAAGAATTGACGGGAGATGCGCATTTCGATGAGCTTGCTCAGGCTAATTTTGACTGGTTGTTTGGAACGAACCCTTGGGGCACGAGTATGGTATATGGTCTTCCGTCGTGGGGCGATACACCTGTTGATCCGCATTCGGCTTTTACCTTTCTGGGTAAACATCCGATCGATGGCGGTTTGGTTGATGGGCCCATTATGGCATCTACGTACCGCAATCTGATCGGTATCAAGTTGAATAATCCAGATAGCTATGCGGAGTTTCAAAGTGATTTGGCGGTCTATCATGACGACTATGGAGATTATAGTACCAATGAGCCGACAATGGATGGTACCGCTTCGTTGATTTATCTGCTGGCTTCAAAGGAAGGTAAGGCAATGGAGGAGCCGACCGGAAAAAAGTAACACCGGATGTTTTCGGAGCTATTGTCCGGGGCGACTCGACAAAACGGCAGGTAGCTTTGATGTTTACAGGTCATGATTTATCTGAAGGTACAGGAGAGGTGTTGGCAAGTCTAAAACGTAATGGCGTTAAAGGTTCTTTTTTCCTGACAGGTGATTATCTCAGAACACCGGGTTTTAAATCCTATGTCCATCAGATGATAAACGATGGTCATTGGATTTCGGGGCATTCGGATAAACATCTTCTGGTGAGTGACTGGGGGAGTAGGGACCTGCTTTTGGTGAAACGTGACTCTTTTGTCGCGGATCTAAAGGCAAATCTGAAAGCATTGGAAAGCGGGGGTATTGATATCGGGAATTTGTCCTATTATATTCCTTCGTACGAGTGGTATAATAGTGAAACGGTCGATTGGGCAAAAGCAGTAGGTCTACATTCGGTTAATTATACACCGGGAATACGGACTGCAGCTGATTATACCTATCCTGAAATGGGGACTCGTTATTTATCGTCGACAGCGATTCTCGACAATCTCTGGTCTTACGAAGCTCGGTATGGGCTCAATGGATTTCTGATATTGATTCATATGGGAACCGATGATCGGCGGAAAGATAAACTGTATCATCATTTGGATGATATCATTAGCATATTAAAGGGAAA
Source organism: Sphingobacterium sp. UGAL515B_05 (assembly GCF_033097525.1). Classification (NCBI taxonomy): domain Bacteria; kingdom Pseudomonadati; phylum Bacteroidota; class Sphingobacteriia; order Sphingobacteriales; family Sphingobacteriaceae; genus Sphingobacterium; species Sphingobacterium sp. UGAL515B_05. The sequence goes on from NZ_CP109907.1 coordinate 2,307,365, forward strand.
AGGGTATCAACTTGTGGATGTACCCGATTTATTGAAATAAAGAAATACAATATATACTAATAATGGTAAATACAACGGAGAAAGATTCGAATTATCAGGATTTGGACAAGATGTCTGTGCATGAGTTATTGACAAATATCAATAATGAGGATAAATCTGTGCCACTTGCTGTAGAGCAGGCTATCCCTCAGATTGAAGCATTGGTCAAAGTGACTGTGGAGAAAATGAAGGCTGGTGGTCGAACTTTTTATATCGGCGCTGGTACAAGTGGTCGTTTGGGCGTGTTGGATGCGTCAGAATTACCTCCGACTTACGGTGTGCCATTTGAATGGATCATTGGGTTGATTGCTGGTGGTGATACTGCAATTCGAAAAGCAGTTGAATTTGCAGAAGATGATCTGGAGCAAGCCTGGAAAGATATGGAAGCCTATGATATTGATGAAAACGATGTTGTTATCGGTATTGCGGCCTCTGGAACCACACCTTATGTTATTGGCGGATTGAAAACCGCAAATGAGAAGGGGCTTGTTACGGGCTGTATTGTCTGTAATGGCGGTTCTCCGATTGCTGAAGTAGCGCAGTATCCGGTTGAAGTTATTGTTGGGCCGGAATTCGTTACCGGGTCTACGCGGATGAAGTCAGGTACCGCTCAGAAACTTGTGTTAAATATGTTCAGTACTGCAGTGATGATCCAATTGGGTAGGGTAAAAGGGAATAAGATGGTCGATATGCAGTTGTCAAACCATAAGTTGGTCGGCCGTGGTGTACGTATCATTATGGATCAAACGGGGGCGCCTGAGGGAGAGGCTGCGGCTTTACTTGAACAATTTGGCAATGTGAGACAGGCAATTGAAGCTTATCAGGCTACCCATTGAGTATAACCTACTAAAAATCACCTATTTTAAAAACAAACTATGTCACCAGTAATATTATTATCTTTTATAATAATCTATTTTGCAGTTCTGCTTGCTGTAGCTCACTTCACCTCGAAGGGGGCTTCCGATAACTCTACTTTTTTTGTCGCAAACCGGAACTCTAAATGGTATATGGTCGCCTTTGGGATGATCGGTACCGCGCTCTCCGGCGTAACTTTTATTTCGGTTCCCGGCGCAGTAGGTGCGTCTGAATTTAGCTATTTTCAATTTGTTCTTGGGAATGCCGTTGGTTTTGTCATTATTGCCTATGTATTGCTTCCGCTCTATTATAGAATGAACTTGACTTCCATCTATACTTATTTGGAAGAACGTTTTGGGCACACCACGTACAAAACAGGTGCTGCTATTTTTTTGGTTTCCCGTACGATCGGTTCGGCATTTCGTCTTTATTTGGTGGCAATCGTATTGCAGCATTTTATTTTTGATGCCTGGAATGTGCCTTTCGCGATTACGGTCGTTATATGTTTGGTATTGATCTGGATGTATACAAATAAGGGCGGTTTAAAGACGATCATTGTGACAGATACCCTACAGACTACCTTTTTAGTGACTGCAGTCATTCTTTCCATTTATTTTATGGCAAAAGGATTAGATTTTGGTATTGTGGATACTTTCGAGGCTGTGAAAGAAAGTAGTTACTCTAAGATCTTTTTCTGGGATGATTTTGTGGGCAGTAAAGCAAATTTTTGGAAACAATTCTTGGGAGGAATTTTTGTGACCATTGCCATGACGGGGCTTGATCAGGATCTGATGCAAAAGAACTTATCGATGGGGACCATTAAAGAGGCACAAAAGAATATGATTACGTTTACAAGTGTATTTGTGGTTATTAATATTTTCTTTTTAGCTGTTGGTGCTTTGCTGTATATCTATGCGGCTAAAAACGGGATTGATGTCACTCAACTGGCAACACGAGACTATTTGTATCCAGAAATTGCATTAAACCACTTGGCGATTGTCCCTGCAATCATCTTTATGATGGGACTTACGGCGGCTACTTTTGCAACGACAGATAGTGCGCTGACTGCCCTGACGACATCTTTCTGCGTAGACTTTTTAAACTTCAATAAAAAAGAAAACCCCAACGATCCAGCTTTGATCAAACAGCGTAACTATGTGCATTTTGGCTTTTCCATTGTGATGTTGTTGGTTATTCTGGTCTTTAAGCTGATCAATGATGATTCGGTCGTCAATGCAATCTTTACGGCAGCGAGTTATACGTACGGACCTTTACTGGGTTTATTCGTTTTTGGGATATTCACAAAATATGCCGTGCGGGATAATGCTGTGCCTTATATCTGTGTACTTTCGCCCACCGTATTATTTTTGCTTAAAACCTATGTTATTGAGGTGTACACACCCTATGTTATCGGGTTGGATTTGATCATCATTAACGGTTTTATCACGTTTGTAATGCTTTTGATCAGTTCGCCGGGTAAAGCAAGTGAAAAAGCATTGTCCCACAATTAATGTATTTTAAGTTATAAAAAGTTTCTCCATTGGTGAGAAGATGTAAATACAAGTATTGATTTTGATTTGTACGTACAGAAAAATTAAGTTAAGTTTGATATACTTAGTTTTTCTGTACGTATGTATCATAGCATAAATGAGACTACGGAATTTATCCGTAGAAAAATTGGAGATTTTGCTCCAGAATTCGGTATCATCCTAGGTACTGGTTTAGGTAAGTTGGTTGATGAAATTGAGGTCGAGTATCAGCTGATGTATTCCAATATACCTAATTTCCCTATTTCAACTGTTGAATTTCATTCTGGCAAACTTATTTTTGGAAAGCTGAGCGGACGCAATGTGGTCGCTATGCAGGGAAGGCTGCATTATTATGAAGGCTACGATATGCAGCAGATTACATTTCCGATCCGGATCATGAAGGTTCTGGGGGTACAGAAATTGTTTGTTTCCAACGCTGCGGGATCCTTGAATCCCGAGGTGAAAAAAGGCGACCTAGGAATTATCGAAGATCATATCAATTTGTTGCCAGACAATCCGCTTCGCGGACAAAACCTGGCTGAGTTTGGGCCACGATTTCCGGATATGAGCGAGCCTTATAACCGAAAGATGATTGAACAGGCTCTTGATATTGCGGCCAGACATGCTATTGCTGCACGAAAAGTTGTTTATGTTTCCTCCGCAGGTCCGAATTTGGAAACAAAAGCAGAATATCGTTATATGCGTTTGATCGGTGGCGATGTGGTCGGTATGAGTACTGTTCCTGAAGTTATTGTCGCCAATCATATGGCTCTTCCTGTATTTGCCATTTCTGTTGTTACGGATGAGGGCTTCCATGAGCAACTTAAACCTGTGTCTTTGCAGGAAATTGTCACTGTTGCAGAGAAAGCAGAACCTAAAATGACATTAATTTTGAAAGAATTAATAGCTTTGCAATAAATTGCATCTTCATGTCGCATCGTTGAAGGAGAACGTTGTTGAATTTGTGGGGGGGTGAAGGGTAATCGGTTCATTCAGGTGAATTTAGCTTTTTTTGTTTTTATATTATTTTAGATGAAGTTGATCGTACGCATACTTGCCGCATGGTGTGTTTTAATTATTTATTCCGTGGATGTCATTGCGCAGAGCAAAGAGGATTGGAGCAGTGCATTGGATTCGGCTAGAGCCAAGGAGGATGGAAAGAAGGATTCCGTCATCCTGTCTGCGAAATATATCCGATATGCGACCTTGGATATGTTAAAAAAAGCTACTTATACGCGGCAGATTGATACATCACATCATAACTATCAGTATTATAATCCACAGAATTTGCCCTGGAACCCCAGTGTGAACCTTGGTTCCTATGGGCTTGCCACGCGGGATCTGTTGTTTCAGCCTAAAAAGACCATTGGTTTTCAGTCTGGTTTTACCGCTTTGGAACGTTACTTATTGAACCCCGATTCGGTCCAATATTTTAGGGCACGGGCGAGGTATTCCGAATTGTCTGCGGTAGGATTCTTTTTTAATGATCAGGTATTCAGGGCCCGGGTAGCACAAAATATCAATTCCCAGTGGAATATGAATGTGGATTTTCATTCGACTAAAACGGATGGCTTCTACCTCAATCAGAATTACTCCGATTTAAAAGCTTCAGTAGCCTCTTGGTATGAATCGAAAAATAATCGTTACAACCTGTTGATCAATGCGGTATTTAACCGCTTGGAGGCAATGGAGAATGGTTCTATCACAGAAGATCTTCCATTTGCGCCAGGGAAGAGGCAGGCGCCAGATCGGTTCATTCCTAAATTTTACGATCCTGATAAGAATGTCATTCCACGATCTAAATGGTGGGATAATTCATTGTTCCTAAGACAGTCGCTCTATCTGGGACGGTTGGATACAATCGATAAGGGCAAGCCAACCATGGAGATCCGTCCAACGAATAGTATGGCACATAACACGCGTATTCGAAGACAGACCTATAATTTCTTCAAGAACATTGAAGATAAGAATGCAGTGTTACCTTACAACAATAAAGCCTTGGCATTGAATAATGATAAGACGCTGATCACGAATGTTTCCAATGAATTTGAATACAACTTTTTCCTTCGGGGGAAGTCGGTCTTTAAGAATGAGGCTAAGTTAAACTTGGCTTTCCAACATGACATGAACTGGGTGGAGCAAAATCAACTGGATTCAAATCGCTATTATAATAACCCTACTGCCTATCCGCAGCCACTCAAAAAATTGCCGGATAGCACGACCTTTGATCGTTTTTATCAAAATGGGATCGTGAAAGGTGAATTGGGCTATAAGTTTTCAGATCGTCTTGATTTTAGTTTAAGAGCGAATCAGATTGTATTTGGTCATAACTTTGGGGATTTCTTGTATGATGCTAAAGCAGATATCGCTATGGGCGATAAAATTGGAAAGGTGACGTTATCTGCTTATTCGCAGAATAAGTCACCTGAGATGGTTTTCGAGAATCTAAATTATACGTATGGAAAGTGGAATGATCTGGATCTTAAAAAGACGAAAATTCAGAATCTAGGGTTCCAATATGCCAATCCGATGCTTGGTTTCCATGGTAAGGTTGAGTATTTTTTGATGAATAATTATACCTATTTCGAAGAGCGGCCCAATCCACAGGACGATCCTAAAAATGACAAATGGATTGTTCCAGCGCAATTGGATAAGGCTAATTTATTGAAAGTGACTGTCGGACAAAAGTTTAAATTCAACCATTTTACCTTTGATAATCTTATCGTTTATCAAAAGACAGATCAACAGGATGTGCTGGCGGTTCCTGAATTGTATACTTGGCATAGTTTGTATTACAGTAATCTCTTTTATAAAGTTATTGATTATAGTATCGGTCTGGATGCTAAATTTAATACGCCCTATGCAAACCCGAATTATTCGGTCGGTACGGGACAATTTTACAACGCATACAAACAGCTCGAGTTTTCGACTTATCCAGTTATGGATTTGTGGATTACAGCAAACATACAACGGGTAAATATGTTTTTGAGTTATAATTTTTTAAACCAGAACTTCTACCCGCACGGCTACTACACCGTAAGACGGTATCCGATGAATACCGCCAATTTTAGATTTGGTATTTCCTGGAAGTTTTATGATTAAAAATTATGTAGGTGTTTCTTAGCTTGTTGTGATATTAAAGGCATAAAATCTTATAAAATAATTTTGAGAATAAAATTTTTAAGCTATATTTGCACACGCAATTAGGGAACGGCGTTCTTTAAAAAAGTATGGAGGCTTAGCTCAGCTGGTTCAGAGCATCTGCCTTACAAGCAGAGGGTCACAGGTTCGAATCCTGTAGCCTCCACCATACAAAGTCGGAGAATTAGCTCAGCTGGTTCAGAGCATCTGCCTTACAAGCAGAGGGTCACTGGTTCGAATCCAGTATTCTCCACCAATCCAAAACGGAGGCTTAGCTCAGCTGGTTCAGAGCATCTGCCTTACAAGCAGAGGGTCACAGGTTCGAATCCTGTAGCCTCCACAAAAGCATCATCAAATGGTGCTTTTTTTTCGTTAGGGGGTTTAGCTCAGCTGGTTTAGAGCACTACCTCGACAAGGTAGGGGTCACTGGTTCGAACCCAGTAATCCCCACGATAAAAAAAGCGTTCTTCATGAACGCTTTTTTTATGGGCTTAAGGCTCTGTAATTTGAAAGCCCCCACTCGGTATTCAATCTGTCTCGGGAGTTGCTCGCTTTTTTTTCTTCTTATTTTCGTTTCTTTCCTAGCTTAATGCCGTAACCTGTCGTCCATTCAATAAAGTCGGCTTTACCGCCGTGGGCTTTAATAGACACTCCAGCAAAGAAATCTTTGTAGACTTTATAACGCACACCTGCTCTTAAATACACAGGCATGCTTTCGCCATTGAATTCGTTGCGATGAAGATAGGCCCCAATATTTCCGTTGATATATAGGCGTGAATTTAGCACATGGTCAATATAGAATGCCGGACCATAAGAAAATAGGGCGGAGAATTTTCCGGCTTTGTCGCCTGCGACCTTGGCGTCGTTTCCACTTGCTGAATAAAATGCATCAAACCCAGCGCCAAGCCGCCATTTATAGCCCAAATGCTTGCTGTAGTATGCACCTAACATGGATTTAAAATATTGGCTGTCGTGTTCGCGATCGATCTGTTTAAAGCCAAAGGCATAATTGAAATGGAGCTCTTCTGTTTTCTCCATCTTTGGGATACTGGTTTTTCTAAAATCAAACGGCTTATTTGTTGGTGTGTACGAGACAGACAGGCTCAATGGGACCAGGTTTATCCCGGTGTTCGGTAATGCCAGGGCTCCATTGCTGAAGTGATGAAAGGCCGCCCCGGCTCCTATTTGAAAGTGTTTATTTAGCCGATAGTTAGCCTGAAGTCCAAAATCAATAAATACATTGTTTTTGCTGCCAATAAGTAGATTGAATGGATTCTCTTCCTCGTTATAGGGGTTGAATCTGCCAGAAAGACCGAGTGCAATACGATAGTTGAAATTCCATCTTGAATTTACTTTTGGTCTTATAGGGATAGCAACAAAGCCATAGGCAGCGAAAGGGCGTCCGAGATGCTCCTGGCCAAACGTACTACTATAGATTCCGATACCGTATATCGGGTAATTGAATATCTCGTTATAAATGCTCTTTAGCGAGTCTTGAAACTGTGTTTGAAAACCAACTCTAAAATTTAGTCCACTATAATAAGAGTCAGCGAGCGTTTCTTTGGAACGCTCATTGAATTTAAGCTCGCCGCCACTTTCATGTTCAAGTTGAAATATAAGTCTTGTTTTAGCAGGGGTACGGCTCTGTAAAGTGTCTTTTGGATTTTCTATACGGGGTGTGACCTGTGCAGTGGCACGAAAGGAGAGCAGTGCCAGGGTCACAAAAGCAAGTATTCTTGATATCATGAAATAAAACGTTAGCGTTTTTTAAAATTTTTGCAAAAATAAGAATGATATATCATTGTAACAATAGTATTTAAACAGTAGGGAAATCAAGTTGCAAAAAATGCCGTTTTTCAGCTGTGTCTTGTAACTGAGTGGCAGGTAAAATAGGGTGGCTTAACCATCAGGATGTCAAATGGGTAAATAAATGTTGTTTATGTCTTAATTGTATTGCATTTGAAAAGCAATTTATCTAAGTTTGAGCTGAAAAGAAAAAGGAAATATGATTAAAAACCTATTTAAAATTACTGCTGTTACGTTTGTACTAACAACAGCAGGGGGGGCTTTGTTTGCCCAAAACACTAAATTTGATTGGAAAGAAGCAACTGAAGGCGGATACACCTACAAGTACGTGACCAATGACCCTACCCATTCGCGGTTTTACAAATTAAAGAATGGCTTAACCGTGATTTTAAGCCCGACAAAAAAAGAACCGCGTATTCAAACTTATATTGCAACAAAAGCGGGGAGTAAAACAGATCCGAAAGATCATACCGGTTTGGCTCATTACCTGGAGCATATGCTATTCAAAGGAACGGATAAATTTGGATCCAAAGATTGGGCAAAGGAAAAACCTTTGTTGGATCAGATTGATGCGCTCTACGAAAAATATAATGGTACAACAGACGAAACCGAACGGAAAGCAATCTATAAGGAAATCGATAAGGTATCTGGAGAAGCTGCGAAATATGCTATCGCAAATGAGTATGATAAATTGATGGCGTCAATGGGAGCGGAAGGCACCAATGCTTTTACTTCATTTGAGCAGACTGTTTATCAGGAGCAAATTCCCAGCAATGTAATGGACAAGTATCTTGCTGTGCAGGCAGAACGGTTTAGATATCCGGTATTGCGCCTTTTCCATACTGAGCTGGAAGCTGTGTATGAAGAGAAAAATATCAGCTTGGATAAAGATAATCGTAAAGCTGTAGAATCGATGTTCTCAGCAGCATTTCCCAATAATAATTACGGAAAGCAGACGACAATCGGTACAGTAGAGCATCTTAAAAATCCGTCTTTGAAAGCGATTCGTGAATATTTTCATACCTATTATGTCCCTAATAATATGGGGGTGATAATGTCGGGCGATTTTGATCCTACCGAGGTGGTCAAAAAGGTGGATAAGGCCTTTGCTTTTATGCAGGCGAAAGAGATTCCAGCCTATACTTTTGATGCGGAGAAACCAATTTTAACTCCTGTTGTCCGCGAGGTTAAAGGTCCGGATGCTGAATTTATGTTAATGGGGTTCCGTTTTCCTGGCGCTGCGACAAAGGATGCCCGTATGCTTAATCTGATGAGTCAGATCTTGACGAATGGTTCTGCTGGTCTGATTGATCTGGATTTGGTGAAGAATCAAAAATTATTAGGTGCTGGCGCTTTCCCTTATGTGTTAAAAGACTATTCTTTGCTCCTGTTGCAGGGTAATCCTGGTCAGGGACAAAGCTTGGAAGAGGTGCAACAGCTGCTGTTGCAAGAATTGGCGAAATTGAGAAAAGGTGAATTCTCGGATGATTTGATAACAGCCATCGTCAACAATGCGAAGAAAGACGAAATCAAACAGAACGAAAGTTATGGTGACCGAGCTGAATCATTGATGGATGCCTTTACTTCGGGTCAGGATTGGGCGTCTGTTGTGGGCTATTCGGATGAATTGAATAAAATCACCAAGCAAGATGTGGTGGATTTTGCGAACAAATACCTGAATGACAATAATTATGTTGTTGTTTATAAGCGTAAGGGCGTTGATAACAATGTTGTTAAAGTTGTTAAACCTGAAATTACTCCTGTAACGGTCAATCGTGACGACCAGTCGGAGTTTTTGAAGCGGGTGGAAGCAATGCCAGAGGATAAAATCCAACCGGTATGGGTCGATTATAACAAAGATATACAGAAAGCTACTGCAAACGGTTTACCTGTGCTAGCTGTAAAGAACGCAGATAATGAACTGTTTTCGCTATCTTATCGTTTTGATGGTGGAAAATGGAGCAATAAATTACTTTCATTGGCTGCGGGTTATCTCGAATTTTTGGGTACAAAAGATAAGTCCAGTGAGCAATTCAGTAAAGATTTTTATCAATTGGCTTCTGATTTTTCGGTGTCTGCAGGGAATGAGGAAACCATGGTGTCGATTTCGGGGTTAAATTCAAACTTTACGGCTACGTTGAACTTGATTCAAGATCTGTTGCGTAATTGTGTTGCTGATCAGGAGGCTTTCAAAATGTATATTGCCCGCCTTAAAAAAGCGAGGGCAAATGCGAAAGAAAACAAGGGAGCGATCATGGAGGGCCTAAAGTCTTATGCTAAATACGGCGCTAAGAATCCGTTTAATAATGTGTTTACAGATGCGGAATTGGATGCGTTAAAAGCGGAGGACTTGGTGAAGGCATTGCACGATCTGGCTAATATGAAACATACGATGCTTTATTTTGGCCCGTTGACAGCTCAAGAATTTGTGGCGAAAGCGAAGCCTTTGAAACAAGGTGCCGGAGAGTATGTTCAGGCAAAAAAAGCGGTCGTGTTTGCCGAATTGCCAACAAGCAAAAATCAGGTTCTTTTTGCCAATTTCGATATGAAGCAGGCTGAAGTGTTTTGGTATAGAAGTTCAGGAATATACAACAGTGCCCTGACCCCGACTGTTTCATTGTTTAATAATTACTTTGGTGGCGGAATGGGAAGTATTGTCTTCCAGACTATCCGTGAATCAAAAGCATTGGCTTATTCAACTTATGCGTATTACGGACAGCCTTATAAAAAGGAAAATCACTATACGGTTGGAGCTTATGTTGGGACGCAGGCTGATAAATTTAATGATGCGATTAAAGGCATGAATGAGTTGCTGGATGTGTTGCCTGAAAGTGCTAAGGGACTGGATATTGCGAAAGTAAGTCTGGAAAAATCAATTGCCAGTGAGCGTGTGTTGAATGCCTCTATTTTAGGTAGTTATCTAGCGGCACAACGTTTGGGAAATGCAACTGATATTCGTAAAGTTGTTTATGAGCAAGCGCCAAAGTTAACTTATGGCGATCTAAATACTTTTCACAAGAAGGAAATGAGTCAAAAGCCGTACGTTTACTGTATTGTGGCGAAGGAAGAAAATCTTAAGCCAGAAGATCTTGCAAAACTGGGCGAGGTCAAAAAGCTGGATCTTAAAGAGATTTTCGGCTATTAGACCGGGCATTACTTGTCTGAAGAATTAGATTAACGTATAACATTAAAGAAGCCTCCGGTGTTTTCCGGAGGCTTCTTTTGTATCGGGGTTTTGCGATAGCCATTGTTTTCTTATTCTTATTTCACGCTATGGAATCCTTGTTTCACTGTTCGCGGGCAGCATTAGTTTTAGGGTGAGTTCGCTATTGTGGCTACTAAAACTTGTGTATTTAAAACCGGATAATCTCATCAATCTGTTCGTTGATGAATTGGAGCGTGTCCTCTTTGAATAACTCTCCCTCATCGTTCAATTCATTCTGAACACTGGGTAGAAAGATCTTGAGGGGGAGGACATGCATTCTTAAGTAGTGGCATATGCCAGTCAGATGATCGATGCCACGAAGATTGCCATAGCGTCCTGAAGATAGTCCGACCAATGCAACTTTTTTGTGATAGAAGCTGATCGGAAAAGTGCAGCAATCGATAAAAAGCTTGAGCGCTCCTGGGATACTTCCGTTGTATTCTGGGGCGATGAAGATAAACAGCTCAGCTTTGCTGACCTTTTCTTGGATAGGTTCAAATGCTGGACTTCTTTTGCCATAAAGATCTGTTTCTAAAATGTTTGCTGGTAGATCTTCTAAGGAAAAGATGTCACTTTCAATTGACTTACGGTCAAGTAATTGCTGGTAGCACTTTGCTATTTTTAACGTCTTACTATTGGGGCGGTTTGTTCCGGATATTATTAAAATCATTGTGTTGTTGATACTTATAAAAAGCGCAGTTTCAAAGTGGATACATATCTTGATTTTTTGTATCTTAGCATCCTGAGGATATGTGCTTTCGATCAATCAAAAGTACAAAATATGCTGAATTTGTTTTGCTAATTTGAATTGCAGATAAAAAATTTGGCAAATTGATCTTCAAAAAAGTGAAATGTGGAATAAAATGACATTTTAATTAAGAAAGGTTTTCATTCAAGATGGGAAAAGTAATTGCAATCGCAAATCAAAAGGGTGGGGTCGGAAAAACCACAACGTCAATTAATTTGGCGGCTAGTTTGGCGGTTTTAGAATATAAAACATTGTTGGTCGATGCGGATCCTCAAGCAAACTCTACTTCTGGGATTGGCTTTGACCCTCGTACAATCAGTGCAAGTGTATATGAGTGCTTGGTGAATGATCTGGATCCTCGTGAGGCTATCCAATCAACAGAAACACCAAATTTGGATCTGTTGCCGGCTCATATCGATTTGGTTGGGGCAGAAATTGAGATGATCAATATGCACGAAAGGGAGTACAAGATGAAAAAAATCTTGGACCAGGTTAAACAGGATTATGATTTTATTATCATCGACTGTTCGCCTTCCTTAGGCTTAATTACAATCAATGCATTGTCTGCTTCGGACTCCGTTATCATTCCGGTACAGTGTGAATACTTCGCTTTAGAAGGACTTGGAAAGTTATTGAACACAATTAAAATAGTTCAAAACCGTTTAAATACAAGTCTGGAGATCGAAGGAATTTTGTTGACGATGTATGATGTTCGTTTGAGGCTATCAAATCAGGTGGTCGAAGAAGTGAAAACACATTTTACAGATTTAGTTTTTGATACAATTATTCAGCGGAATACCCGTTTGAGCGAAGCTCCAAGCTTTGGAATTTCTGTAATCATGCATGATGCTTCCTGTAAAGGGGCTATCAACTATTTAAATTTGGCCCGTGAGATTTTACAGAAAAACGGGCATCTTAATGAAATGAATAAAACAGTAACCGCATAATATGGCAGCACATCAGCGTAAAACAGGGCTGGGAAGAGGTTTAGGTGCGCTATTAAACGATAGTGTAGAAGTTCCTGCTAAAAGTAATCAGCAAGTGGAAGAGGCTCCTCTAGTTACCCCAACTGCTGTAAAAACAACAAAAGAGAATGGTAGTATTAGCCATGTTCGTGTAGAGGAAATAGCTGTCAATCCTTTTCAGCCGCGTACCGAATTTGATCCGGTTGCTTTACAGGAGTTATCGGAATCGATTAGTTTACAAGGTTTAATTCAGCCGATTACAGTACGTAAAATTTCGGATGGCAATTATCAGCTAATTTCCGGGGAGCGGCGTCTCCGTGCTTCGCGCTTGGCTGGTATCACCGAAATTCCAGCGTATATCCGTACAGCCAATGATCAGCAGATGCTGGAAATGGCCTTGATTGAGAATATCCAACGGGAGAACCTCAATGCGATTGAAGTTGCCCTGAGTTTTCAGCGCATGATTGAGGAGTGTAATTTAAAACAGGAAGAATTGGGGGAGCGTGTTAGTAAAAACCGGTCTACTGTTACAAATTATCTCCGTTTATTAAAGCTTCCACCTGTCATTCAGGCGGCAATACGTGACGGGGCATTGACCATGGGGCATGCTCGTGCCCTGATTAATATTCCTGAGGTTGATAAGCAGCTTTATATCTTTAAGTTGATTATTGATCAAGGTCTATCTGTTCGCAAAGCGGAGGAACTGGTTCGTGAGTTACAAAAAGGCGGTAAGAAAAAAGCAGGAAAGGATAAAGCTCCGATGTCTTTCCAACTGCAGAAAATTGAAGATGATCTGGCTTCTAAATTTTCTTCTCGCGTCAAATTGAATCTGAAGAGCACAAAAGGAAAAGGAGCAATTGAGATCCCTTTTGAATCGGAAGATGATTTAAGTCGCATTCTTGAATTGTTAGACTGGTAATATGGCCAAGTTAATAAGCTTGATATTTGCGGTGTTTGCACTGTCGGTGGTACATGGACAGACTGTGGATACAATCCCCAAGAAACAAATAGCACCACCGGTCAAAATAGATAGCGTAAAGCAAAAATCGGTACAGGATACCGTAAAGAAAGAATCTCGGAAAGAACGTAAAAAACGCGAGAAGGAGGAAGCTAAGGCGAAAGAGAAGGTTGTGTTCAAGGATTCGACCCGCTTGGCTATTGAAGCAAAAAATAAACAAGCCTGGAAACGCTCTTTGGTACTTCCGGGCTGGGGACAATATACCAACGGTGGTGTGTGGTGGATAAAAGTGCCGGCTATCTACGGTGGTTTATTAACAACCGTCCTGGTTTTTGATTTTAATAATCGCTATTATAAAGAACTTTTAGGGGTGTTGCAAGACAATGAACTCGGTAGACCAATCGATCCGTATTATAGCGGTGTTTCTATTCAGTCTATTATTCGTGCGAAAGATAATGCACGACGAAATCGGGACCTCATGGTGCTTCTTACTTTAGGTGTTTATGGTCTGAATGTTGCGGAGGCCTACATCGACTCAATGCTCAAGTATCGTTGGAGTATTGGCGAGGATAAACCCAAAAAGACTGCTTTCTTAATTGGACCTACTTTAATGGATGCGAGTCTCGCGTCGGGAACTTATTCATTTAAACCTACTGTAGGACTTAAATTGACCATGAAATTCAATTAAATCCCGTATTCCTAAGATGATATCTCGATTGGAAATAATTGTTGATCAGGGTTTATCTCATTTGTCTTTTAGTGAATATTGCAAATACACTGCTAGTTCAGATTGATGTTTGTGGTTTTTAAACATGGGTATTTCATTGAAATTTTTTAATTTTAAAAATAAACTATACTTTTTTCTAAATATATGAACATCATTCTCTTGGGATATGGCAAAATGGGGCAGATCATCGAAAGATACGCGCTGAAAAGAGGCCATCAAATTTTTTTAGTTGTCGATGAACATAATCGTCCTAACCTGACTGCTGATGATATCAAAGGAGCTGATGTCGCAATAGACTTTAGTGTGCCTTCTGCAGCACTGGATAATATGGATCTTTGTCTTCAGGCAGGCGTACCTATTGTCGTCGGAACAACGGGTTGGTACGACCAATTGGATGAGGTTAAGGCGAAGTGTCTGGAGGCTGGTGGTTCCATTTTGTATGGATCAAACTTTTCCATTGGAGTAAATGTATTCTTCCATATCAATAGAATGTTGGCGAAGGCTTTGCAGCCATATAAACAATATGATGTTCAGGTCGAAGAGATACACCATATTCATAAATTGGACGCACCAAGTGGTACAGCAATTACCATTGCTGAAGGGATATTGGATAATAGCGATGTGAAAACCAACTGGGTGAATACTGTTGTTGGCGAGCAGGATGAAATTATTCCAAAACCACAGGAACTTTTAATAGAAAGTCATCGTATTGAGGAGGTTCCGGGAACACATACAGTGCTTTATAGCTCGGAGGTTGACCAAATCGAATTTAAACATACAGCACATAGCCGCGATGGATTTGCCTTAGGCGCTGTGGTTGCCGCTGAATGGTTGAATGGCAAAAAAGGTTTCTATCAAGTTACTGAAATTTTTGATTTTAATAAATAGTACTAATAAGTAGTTTATGGGCTTAATTATATTTGCGGTTTTAACAGCAATATCGGGATATGGACTGTGGCAATTGTTTGTTAAAGCTGGCAGAAATGGCTGGGAAGCAATCGTACCGTTTTATAGCCAATATATTCAGGCAAAATTGACCGGAAGACCTACATGGTGGGTGATTTTATTGCTGGTTCCAATTGTCAATGTCTTTGTTTTCTATAATCTTTATCTTGATTTTATACATTGTTTCGGAAAACGTCGTTTTTGGGAGAATGCTGCTGCAGTTTTGGTCCCTTTTATCGTTCTGCCGATGTGGGCAAAGGATAACAATGTACGTTTTTTGAATGGCTTATATGCGAAAAATCTGAAGGCCGCAAGCCAAGAAGGTGTTGAACTGACTGAAGAGAAGCGCGCGGAAATTGCACTTGAATCGTATAAGGATTATAAAATTAAATATCCGTATAAGAAATCCATGGTACGCGAGTGGGCGGATGCCATTGTATTTGCAACCGTAGCGGCATCGCTTATTCGTGGCTTCCTGATCGAAGCGTATATGATTCCAACAGGATCAATGGAGCGTACCTTGTTGATCGGGGATTTCTTATTTGTAAGCAAGTTAAATTATGGACCGCGTGTTCCCAACACGCCGATTGCCTTTCCTTTTGCCCATCATACGATGCCCATCACTGGAGGGAAAGCGTATTCTGAATTAATTGAACTACCCTATAAACGTCTGCCGGGATTTCAAAAGATTGAACGTAATGATGTCGTTGTCTTCAATTTTCCTGCAGGTGACACTGTCGCGCTTGAAAACCAAAATTCAAGTTATTATGATCTTGTAAGAGCTTATGGTTGGCAGACCGTCAATTCTCAGTTTACAATCCAGGCAAGACCTATTGATAAAAGGGAGAATTATATTAAACGCTGTGTTGGATTGCCTGGCGATAAAATTTTCATGAAAGATGCTAAACTCTTTGTGAACGACCAACCAGGATTTGATCCTCCAGAAAGCCAATTGGATTATCTCGTATTAACGGATGGTACCCCATTGAATATGGATAGGTTACGGGAGTTGAGAATTGAAACAGCCGGTGGCGATCAGCAGCCTGGTGTTTACCAGTTGTTCATGACAAAAGATGAACTAGCCATTGTAAAATCTTGGTCGAATGTCAAAGAAATCAGAAGAAATTCGGGTGGAGAAGGAGCTTATCCTTATGATCCACAATACAAATGGAATTTTGACAATTTTGGACCGATTTTAATCCCGAAGAAAGGATGGACGGTGGCATTAAATGCACAGACTCTGCCCATTTATGAAAGAGCTATCCGTGTTTATGAAAATAACAAGTTGGAAAAACGTTCGGATGGGATTTATATCAATGATGTGAAAGCAGACCATTATACGTTTAAAATGGATTACTTTTGGATGATGGGTGATAATCGCCATAATTCTCTGGATTCAAGGGGCTGGGGATTTGTTCCCGAAGATCATGTTGTCGGAAAGGCCTTATTTACTTGGATGAGCTGGGACGAAATTGGTACCGGACTTTCGAAAATTCGCTGGAACCGTATCTTTAAAGGAATTCATTAGTAATTGCAAGTTGAGCAATAAAGCCTCTGGTTTGGAGGTAAGGAAAAGGGCTTTCGTTTAAGAAAGCCCTTTTTTTGAATGTTTTTTTCTATTGGCTAGAAACACCTTCCATTCACTTTTCTAACTGCTGCCGCTGGCGAAATCCTGAAACTGTACATAAGTCACAATTTTTTTAAATCGCCGAAAGCTTATCGATTATAGGTTTCGGTGTTCTACAAATGTTGTGCTATTTCAAACAAGCCAGATAACGTTTGATGGTTTCTTCTAGTCCTAGGTAAAGTGCATCAGAGATGAGGGCATGGCCTATACTTACTTCCAGGAGTTCGGGGATATGTTGGTTGAAATATTGCAGATTGTTGAGATCTAAGTCATGGCCCGCATTTAGACCTAAACCGACTTCACGTGCTTTTAATGCCGCTTTGAAATAAGGTTTTATCGCGAGTTCCCGGTCAAAGCCATATTCGGTGGCAAATCCTTCCGTATAAAGCTCAATACGGTCTGTTCCTGTTTCCGCCGCGGCCTCTACCATTTCTTCAACCGGATCAACAAAGATAGAAACGCGTATGCCTGCGTCTTTGAACAATTTGCACATATCTTGTAGGTAGGCTTTGTTCTTGATGGTATCCCAGCCATGATTCGAGGTCAATTGTCCTTCGGTATCTGGCACTAAGGTTACTTGTGCTGGTTTATTGGCCAATACAAGGTCAATAAATTTCTGTTCCTGGCAATTTCCTTCAATATTGAGTTCGGTCTGAATTTCTGCTTTTAAATCAAAGACATCCTGATATCGAATATGTCTTTCATCCGGTCTCGGGTGAACAGTGATGCCCTGTGCTCCAAAACGTTCACAGGCTAAGGCCGCAGATACTAGATTTGGGTTATTGCCACCTCTAGAATTTCTGAGCGTTGCGATTTTATTGATATTTACTGAAAGTCTGGTCATTTTCCTGTATGTTATGTTGTAAAAATACAAATAATATCTATTTTTTTTTAACTTGCATATATGGATGGAATCGACTATAGCTTGTTTAGCGGCTTTCGCCTATTGGACGTTATTGATATCATATTGGTAGCGATTATTATCTACTATATCTATAGTTTGATTAGAGGGACCATTGCTGTTAATATCCTGATTGGTGTAGCACTATTTTATGGTGTTTATATAGTCGTTAAGCAGATGCACATGCGCTTGCTGACCGAGATATTCGGCGGTTTTATATCTGTAGGCTCCATCGCCCTGATTGTCGTTTTCCAACAGGAAATCAGACGGTTCTTACTGCACGTTGGGAAGAACATATCCATGAAAAGGAAAAAAGTTTTTTGGTCGTTTATCGGGAATAAGAAAGCTATACAAAAGGATTTGACGGAAGACTTAAAACCGGTTATTGAAGCCTGTAGAAGCATGTCGCGTACACGGACAGGCGCTTTATTGGTTTTTTCAAAATATTTTGATGAGGAGTATTATCAGAGCAGTGGGGAGTATATCGATGCCCATATTTCGAAGCGCCTGATTGAAAGTATCTTTCATAAAAATAGTCCTTTGCATGATGGTGCAGTCGTTATTGTTGATTTTAAGATTATGACCGCATCTTGTGTGCTACCATTGTCGGATAGTGAGGATTTGCCGTTGCAGTTCGGACTGCGCCATCGTGCTGCTATTGGGGTAACGGAAATCTCGGATGCGATTGCTGTGATAGTTTCTGAAGAAACTGGCGAGATATCTTTTGCGAAGGACGGAAACGTCAATATGAACGTTTCACCAGAGGAACTAGAACAATTGCTAAAAGATGAGCTATAAAAAAAGCCGAGTTATAAAATAAGCCTTAAATAACGATTCCCCAGAAAGTATCTAACCTTCTGGGGAATTTATTAGTTATAAATACCTATTTCTTTGCAGCGTTGATAACTTGCGTATTTAATTTGATGTATTCACCATTTTTATCTGCTGTGGCAACTTCAAGACCTTTTGTTGCAGTCTCTATTGCACCTTTTTTATCTCCAGCTTTTAATTGTGCTTTTGCTTTCCAATAAAGGACGTGGGCAGCTTTAGGTTGCGCTTTGGCAGCTTCGTCAAACCAGTTTAGCGCTTTATTTAGATCCAAGTTATTACTGAAGTAGTATTGGGCTGCGGCAAAATAAGGTTTTTTCTCGCCCTTCATGGCCTCGTCGATGGAAGCTAATATTTTAGCCTGTTGATTGACTTTGAGATCAACTTTTACTGACGTTTTTTCCCAAGCTAAATTCAATACGGCACCGGTAGGTGTAACATTGTCAAAGGAGATGGTAAAAGTCTCCACTGGATTTGCTAAGGTCTGCGGTTTAACATTGAAACGTAAGGCATCTTCGGTTTGTTTATAGGTATAGGCGCCCCACTGTTTTGTGTTTTTACTGATGATGATGGTCCATTCCGATTTGTTCGGGATCGTGAAAAGCGCATAAGTTCCGGCGGAAAGCTTATGTCCATTCAACTCAACGTCACCTTCAAAGGTTAAGGTTGTATTTGTATTTGCACCTGTGCGCCATACTTCGCTGTAAGGAACAAGATCACCAAAAATCTTACGACCGTTCATGCTAGGTCTGCTGTAATTAAGGGTTACGTTTTCAATACCTAATCCTTGAGTAACTGTCTGTGAGCTACTTGCTGCAGGTAGTTTTAACTGCGCAAAAGATTCGTTGGCCGTAAACATCATTGTTGCGGCAATGGCAATTGCAAAAAGATTCTTTTTCATCTGTATCATTGTTTGTTTTCTGTTGTATGCTTAATCCTGTGGTTCAATATGCTGTTGATAAGCATTTGATCATGCTTTCCATTTCTCCTGTTGAAAAAACAGAAAATCTGATTATAGTATGGCTGTAATATTTAATGGCTCTTACAGCATCTATCTCCTAAAAATAGGAAGAATTTTAAGAAAAAAAGGCATCTATTTTTAGATGCCTTTTTTTCTTAAAATATGTCTCGTCCTGAAATATCGATACACAAAAAGAATCGTTATGGAAGAAGGAACAAATTATGTAAAGCGGACTCAGCGTGATTACACTTTAACATTGAAGCTGAATGTCGTTAAAGAGATTGAATCGGGGAAATTGACACTCTCCCAAGCTCAAAAACAGTATGGCATCCAGGGAGATAGCACTATTCGCAAATGGTTAAAAAAATATGGTAACTTTGATTGGGAGAATCAAATACCATCCAATATGGCAAAGTCACCAGAACAGCGCATTTTAGAACTGGAAGCCAAAGTCAGACTGCTGGAGAAGCAAAAGGCTCAACTTGAGCATCAGAATCACATCGCTGATTCCAAAGCGATCATCTTTGACATGATGATCGATATTGCAGAAAAAGAATATAAAATCGACGTAAGAAAAAACTTGAAACCCGCGCAATCAATCGTTTCCGGCAAGAAAAACAAGAAAGCCTAAGTTTTACTTGTGGATTGTTCGGGTTAGACAGGCAGGTGTATTATCGAAGGATCAAACGTATAGCCAGGAGCCAGGGTATAGCCGGGAAAATTGTGGACTTAGTTCATGAAATACGCACTACCCAGCCAAGAATAGGCACACGGAAACTTTACCATATATTGGCAAGGGAGCTACAGGCATTAAAAGTGGGCAGAGACAAATTCTTTGATATTTTACGCGCCAACCATTTGTTAATTACACCTAAAAGAAGCTATCATACGACCACTATGTCACATCATAGATTTAGAAAATATCCGAATATTATTAAAGAAGTGACTGTTTGCCGTCCCAATCAGGTTTGGGTAAGTGATATCACTTACATAGGGAAGCGAGAAAGCCCCTGTTACCTGAGTTTGGTTACAGATGCCTATTCGAAAAAAATTGTTGGCTTTGAGGTCTCGCGGACCATGTGCACACCGCATGTTGTAAAAGCACTAAAAATGGCACAAAAACAAAGAAAAACAAACGAGCCGTTAATCCATCATTCCGACAGAGGGGTACAATATTGTGCAGAAGAATACCAATATTACCTAAACAAGTATCAGCTCAGGTGCAGTATGACAGAAAACTCTGATCCTTATGAAAATGCCATCGCTGAACGAATCAATGGTATACTCAAACAAGAGTTCATGATTGATACCTATCATTTAGATCTACATTTGATGAAGCAGATCGTAGCTGAAGCAATCGATATCTATAATAATGACAGACCACATTGGTCTAATCATATGCTAACTCCAAATCAGATGCACATGAAATCAAACATGAACTTCAGAACTTATAAAACAAAAAACAGTAGCAACCTATCGGCTACTACTGTTTAAATTATTTATTTTTAATCACTGAAAACCTGTATCGATTTTTCAGGACTAGTCAATATAAGATGGATTTATATTAATTCGTTTTTCCAACTTTATGACCTGCTATTGAGAAATACATAATGTATAGATAGCCCGGAACCATTGCATATAGGAATGCATGTTGAAAATCAATATGCAAATGATCTTTCAAAAGCCCGTAGATCAAAGGCCATATCGCTCCACCAGCAATCCCCATAATCATGATTGCTGATCCTGTTTTTGTGAATTTTCCCAGACCTTTAATTCCTAGCGGGAAGATCGCTGGCCACATGAGGGAGTTAGCGATGCCTAACAAGGCTACGAATATAAATGATGTTGTGCCGGTTGTGAAAACAGAAATAACGGTGAACGTGATGCCAATGATGGTGCAAATGCGTAGGGCCATTTGTTGTGATACAAATCTTGGAATAGAAATGATACCAATAATATAACCGATCAACATACAAGCGAGTGTAAATGCTGTTGCATAGGTTGTAAAGAAAGGATCAACTTTCAGTTCACGTGCATAGACGCCAATGATGTCTCCGGCCATAACTTCGACGGCCACACAGAAGAAAATTGCCAAAGCCCCCAAGAACAAATGTGGATATTGAAATATCGATGTTTTCTTTGCTGCCACAGTTCCGCTTTCTGCGCTGGTTTCTTCTTCTGCATCCACATCGACCTCAGGCAGGTGTGTGAACTTTAAGAATATTGCGAAGGCAACGAATATAATTGCAAGCGAGATATAGGGAGTGTGTACGCGTTGAAGAAGATCATCTAAGATCGCATTCTTTTGGACAAGATCCGTTGTTGCTTCTAATTTTGCTGTTACCTTTTGAGCATCTTTTAAAAAGAGTGTTCCAAAAAGGATAGGTACAATGATACCAGCCGATTTATTGAAAAATCCAGCTATTGAAATACGTTGCGCAGCGCTATCAATGGGACCAATAATACTTAAGTAAGGGTTAACGGCTGTTTGTAATAATGCCATTCCTGAACCTTGGATGAAGATTCCCGTTAAAAATAGGCCGTAGCTTCTATTATCTGCCGCAGGAATAAAGATCAAAGATCCTAAACCTAATATAATAAGACTGACAACTAAACCATTTTGGAAACCAATTTTTTTAATGATGACTGAGCTTGGAAGTGCTAGGAAAAAATAAGCAATATAGGAAGCAAAGGTTACGAAGAAAGCTTGCAAATCTGTTTCGAGGTTACAAGCGATTTTTAAGAATGGAATTAAGGTTCCGTTTGCCCAGGTAATAAAACCGAGGATAAAAAATAAACCACAGCAGATGGCCATAGGGCGAAAAGCTGTTTTACCAACGTTAGGATTAGTGGTCATGTTTTGTTTTATTATATTTAGTTAAGTTATCGTTCGAGGATTGGTAAATCAGTAGGAATAAGGAATGAACAAACGATTGCGCTTCATAATTACTGATTTTTAAAGTATCCATCCTACAAGACTACTTAAATTTCTTGAATATTGGAAATAAATAAAGGCATATTTTTAGGGGATTTTGATAATTAATTGACAAAAAAAAGGAGGATAAATTGTGAAATTTATCCTCCTTTGCTTATAAATATTGTCGAATTGTAATTGGAACGTGGTGATAAATCGAGTTAGCAAGAGTGGTATAGTTATCGTTATTTTGGAACGATAGCTACTGTAAGTCTTGAGATACAATTTAATTTGTTGAAGCGATCGTACATTTTTATTTCCCAAATATGTGTGGATCGACCAATGTGTAGGGGACTACATTTTGCTGTAATTACTCCACTGCTGACCGGGCGTATGTGATTGGCATTTACTTCAAGTCCAACTCCGCGGTATTTTTCTGGATCAACCACGAGGTTGGATGCGATACTTCCCAAGGACTCCGCCAGAACGACAGAAGCACCGCCATGTAAAATACCATGTGGCTGTTTGACTTTATCCGTTACCGGCATGGTCGCCGTGATGGAGTTGTCATTTATTTCTGTTGCTTGAATCTCCAGCAGACCTGATAAGTATTTGTTGAAAAATACGTTTATTTCCTCAATGCTGTAATGCTGAAACCAAATTTTTGACATCGTCTGAGTTTAGATAACGTTCTTGGATAATAATGCGATGATGATTGAGGTGGCCAGCAATGACATACAAGAGCGCCTTTACACTTGTTAGCCGTTCAGATGCCATCCCTTTACGTTCCAATTCAACCTCATTAAAACTATTGAAAAGCATCATGTTCGCTTTGCGGAGAAAAGTAAATTCTTTACTCAGGCTTTCTAAAGTGCGATCGTTGTAACGGGAATACTGAATGAGGTAATCCTGGTCGTATCCAGCGAGCTCTTTAAGGTCGTTACGTGAAAAACGCAATGCCCGATAAGCCATGATACGCTCATTATCGATGACGTGGCCAACAACTTCTTTGATTGTCCACTTATCTTCGGCGTATTTAAAATTACCTCTTTCCTCTGGTATCGTGTCCAGAAATGCTGGAAAGGAGAGCGTTTGTTCTTCTAGTGCATCAAACACGTTATCGACGACAGTCTCAATATAAGGCGCGTAGACTGCTGGATATTCGTCAGATTTGAGTGGCTTCATATTTTAAATTGCTTTTTAAGATTATTCGAAATGTTGTTCCTTTACCTACTTCAGATTCTTTTACAAAAATTTGCCCCTGGTGGTACCGCACCATTCTTTTTGTCAGACTAAGGCCAAGCCCCCAACCTCTTTTCCGTGTTGTGAACCCCGGCTGGAAAACAGATTCAAAATTAGATCTCGGAATTCCCTTGCCCGTATCACTAATGTCTATAAAAATTTCTTCTTTCGCAATATTTTCTGAAATATTAACAGTTATCTTTCCTTCTGTGCCAATGGCGTTTACTCCGTTTTTCAATAAATTTTCGATAATCCAATCAAAGAGTGGAATATTGAGTTGTGCTTCAAGATGGCTGTCACCTTTTAATTCGAAAGCAATTTTATTGCTGGTTCGTATGCGGAAATAATCCATGTAATTTTTGATGACATCATACAGGTTATGGTTAGTCAGCACGGGAGTAGATCCTATTTTCGAAAAGCGGTCAGCGACGATTTCAAGTCGCTTAATGTCATTTTCCATTTCATTTAGGGTATCATCTTCTTCGGCATCAAATTTTATGCGAATCAATTCTAACCAGCCCATCAACGACGAAATAGGGGTGCCTAATTGGTGTGCCGCTTCTTTGGTGAGCCCAACCCAAACGAGATTTTGTTCAGATTTCCGGATAGAATTGAAAACTGTATAAGCAATAATGAGAAAGAGTGCAATCAGCGATAGTTGTACATAAGGAAACACCCTTAATTGTTGTAAAAACCAAGAATCCTTATAATAGACATGCCATTTTTGACCATTTTCCAATTCCAATGTAATCGGAGGATGGCTTTTCTTCATAAACGCAAGCTGTTTTTGGAAATAGGCCGGGTCATAATCGAGATGTTTTGTAACACTGTCGTTGTGTCCGGGTTTAATATTTGTCTTTGTGGAATCGAGATTACGCCAGAAGATAATGTCTTCCTTATCGTCTGTAATAATAGCTGGTAAATTGAGGCTGTCTCTTACGGCGTAGATAAACGTTATGAATTCATCATCAACGTCGGGCATGGTCATGATATTTTTGGTGCTCATGGCCCATACTTCAGCCTTTGAACGCTCGGCATGCGCAAGATTTCGAACCAGATAATTGGTATAGACCAAAGAGGCGACAGCAATGATAGCTGCAAAAATAAGTAAGATAAATTTCCAGCGCTGCTGGCTAATCTGATAGGGTTTCATGATTCCGTATTCGTGTCCTTCATTTGCAAATTACTGAATAAATGTCTGTTTTCTGCACTTTTATTTCATTGAAGAAGTTAACGTACCATCCAAATCAAAAATTTTGTGGTAATTTTGCGGCATGAGTTCAGAAAGAAAAGTAAGAGTGCGTTTTGCACCGAGCCCTACAGGTGGTCTTCACCTAGGTGGGGTACGTACAGCTTTGTTTAATTTTCTCTATGCGCGTCAGCATCAGGGAGATTTTATTTTACGTGTCGAGGATACGGACCAAACTCGTTTTGTCCCAGGTGCTGAGGAATATATCAACGAATGTTTAGCATGGTGTGGTTTGACCCCAGATGAAAGCCCGTTAAAAGGAGGCGAATATGGACCTTACCGTCAAAGTGAGCGAAAACCATCTTACCGGAAATATGCTGAGCAGTTGATCGAGAATGGTTATGCTTATTATGCTTTCGACACAGCAGAGGAGCTGGATGAGCAGCGTAAGTTGCAGCCTAATTTTCGCTATAGCCACGAGAACAGACTTCAATTACGTAATTCATTGAGTTTGTCTGCCGCTGAAACTCAACAATTATTGGATGCGGGTACTCCGCACACCATCCGTATAAAGATTCCGACAGATGAAACGGTATCATTCACGGATATGATCCGTGGAAAGGTTGCTTTTGATACAAACCTTGTCGATGATAAGGTATTGCTTAAGGCAGATGGCATGCCAACTTATCACCTCGCTGTTGTTGTAGATGATAAGGCCATGGAAATATCGCATGTATTCCGTGGTGAAGAGTGGTTGCCTTCGGCACCTATCCACATCTTATTGTGGGAATACCTCGGCTGGGGGGATAGCATGCCAGGCTGGGCACACCTTCCATTGATCCTTAAACCAGATGGAAACGGTAAACTAAGCAAGCGTGACGGAGATCGTTTGGGTTTCCCTGTTTATGCGATGAACTGGACTGATGCTAAATCTGGCGATACAACAAAAGGGTTCCGTGAGATGGGTTTCTTGCCCGAGGCTTTTGTTAATATGCTCGGCGTGTTAGGCTGGAATGATGGTACCGAACAGGAACTTTTCTCCTTAGATGAATTGATTCAGAAATTTAGTGTTGACCGTATCAGTAAAGCCGGTGCGAAATTTGATTTTGAAAAAGCAAAATGGTTCAACCATGAATGGATTAAACGCTCGTCGACAGAATCCTTGTTGCCAAAGATCAAAACAGTATTGGAACATCATCAAGTAGATGCCGACGAAGCTTACGTGAGCAGGGTATTGGATGCTGTGAAAGAACGTTTAACTTTTGTTGAAGACTTTTGGAGTCAGGCGTCGTTCTTCTTTTTGCAACCTGCGGAATATGATTTGAATGCTGTGAAGCCTAAGTGGTCTGCTGAAAAAACAGCATTTTTTGAGGGTATAAACCAATCATTCGAAGGATTTGATACGTGGAAAGCTGCTGAATTGGAGCCTTTCTTCAAAGATGCGATTCAGGCATCGGGAATGAAAATGGGCGAGCTGATGATGCCATTCCGGATTATGTTGGTAGGCGGTAAATTCGGACCAGATGTTTTTCAGATCGTTGAATTACTCGGTAAAAACGAGGTAATAGCACGTGTGAAAAAAGCACTTAAAGAATTTGATGCTTAAATAGATTAAGTACAAAATAAAAAAAGGAGCTTGTGCATGTATTTGCACACAGCTCCTTTGTTTTTAAAGCCTTGTTTGATTGATCCATGGGGGGGCAACAGCGTATCCATGGGTTTACTATGTTGGCTTTATTACGAAGTTTTATTTGCAATGGCTTCAATGAATGCCTTGCATTCGTTTATTGGCATGCGAGCATCTTCAGTTCGGGTTTAACAATTTTAATGGATACGACATCATGGTGGTTATGCGACCGTTTAGCTGTTCTTTTTACAAATATGGTATACGTAGACGCATGAATAGTGTTTTAGCTGGGCCGAATAAGAAAATTAATCCGGTTATCAATATTCCCAGAATTCCTAAATAGGTAAATATCTCCATGTTACTGATTAGTGACGCTTGTTGACTTAGTGTTCCCGAAATACTTTTGCTTGCAATACGGCTTGCGATCTGATCGCCAAATATTCCGGTATATTTCTCCATTAATGCATTCCAATAGTTTATTGTCAGTGGGTTACTTGTATTTAGCGTTCGTTCGAGCTGAATATAATGTTTTTGATTGAGTGTATAGCTGGCATTTTGGATAAGTGCAAATCCGACATTGGTACTCCAAAACCGAACGGTTGTACCCATGAGGCCTGCATTGCCAACATGATGGGATTCTACACCTGTCAAAATATAAATAACTAGCGGAGTAAAAAGCCAGCCCTGCCCGATTCCTTGAATAAATAAGGGAACGCCGATTGCCAAAATTGTGGTATCGGGATAAAATGTGGGTACAAATAGGAAACATGAAGTGGCCAATATCAAAAAGCCAAAACCAAAGATATATTTAGGGGATACATCGCGCAGGAGTAAAAAGCCTGAACTGCCAACACCCAGTATAGTGCCAAAGACATTGATGTACTGTACATCAATAATATAATGCCAAGGCCACTTCCATACGGTAGCCATCACTGTGTATACATTATTGAGACTGCTGCGAATAATATAAAAGAGAAAAAATAGGATGACACCAAAGATTACATTTTTGTATCTGAAGATCTCAAAATGAAAAAGCGGTCTTTTGACCATCCGCTGTTTGATGATAAAAAGCGCTCCGAAGATAAGGAAAAGTGCGAAGTTGATGGTGATCGTGGAGCATTCAAACCAATAGTATTTGCGGCCATAAATTAATACGTAGGCCCCACAGCTCAATGATGTCAATAAAAATAGACAGCTGGCCAGATCCAGTTGATAGAGTGGAAACTTTTTACCCAAGCGATTATTGTTAAGTAACAGCAGGGCTATTGCAATTACGATCAAATGCCAATAGAGCACGACATGGATCATATCTTCCCATCCATAATCCATGATGCTTTCTTTGAGTAATGATGTTGTCAAAGTTGATCCGGTAAGCATAAACGTATATAGGAAAAAATAAGCAATCGTCCGGCTTTTGGTATGCTTAATCTGCATTATAAGCAGCGGAAGAAAGCATGCACCTTCCAGTACACAGAAAATGCCTTCGATCACCCGGAGAATACCGATCAGAAAAGGATCTCTTGTGAGTGAAATGCCTAGTAAAATCAGAATTGAGCTGCTACAGGTTAGGAGAATATATGTCCTTACCCTAAAAAATGAAAATAGACGTTGAAATATAAGTAGAGTAACGACAATGGCACCATACATCAAGGATAGAAAATACTGAATATCTTCGGCTTCGATGTCCAGTGTAGAAGCGGTAAATGCGGTATTGGAATGGAAGAGCGACATTAGCATGAGATGTGGGAACATCGCTACTACCATAAGTGGAAGTTTTATCCATTCAGGAACCCAGCTGTAATATAAAGATTTGTTTGTGCTCATGGGCGATTAGGATTGATTGGCGGCATGGATAACGACATTCATGCCGGCACGTAATTTCTTTAGATCCTGATTTGGATCAAATACAATTTTAATGGGAATCCGTTGCTCAATTTTTACGAAATTTCCGGTTGCATTGTCTTGTGGTATCACGGCAAATTTGGACCCTGATGCAGGAGAAAATGACTGGATCTTTCCTTTAAAACGGAGTTTGGGAAAAGCATCCACCTGTATTGTAACACTGTTGCCTTCTGCAAGATTTTCGAGTTGAGTTTCCCTAAAGTTAGCGTTGATCCATTTCTCTTCACTAATGACATTGGCAAGTGTCTGGCCTTCCTTTACATATTGTCCTGCTTGGATGGTTCGTTTTCCAACGAAGCCATCATAAGGTGCGGTAACTATGGTGTAAGAAAGAAAAAGCTGTGCATTTGTTTTTGCGGCCTTTTTAATATTGATATTGGCTCTTGCCGGTAGTTCGCTTGCTTTTTCTTTATTGGTGTTTAGTTGGGCCGAATTATATTCTTCGGTTATGGTATGCAATTGTGCCAATGCTATATCATATGCTGCTTTGGCATTATCGTACTGTTGTTTGGTTGCTGCTTCTGCTTCAAATAAATTCTTGAATCGATTGTAATCCTGTTGGGTCTGCCATACACTTACTTTTGCAGCTTCTAATCTTGCCTTTTGAACCGACATGCTATTGGCTGTCGCACGGGCTGTTTTGCTGATTACCTCGGCATTGCTCTGGCTATTTTGGAGTTCGGCATTCGCCATATCGACTTTCGTTTGATACTCACTGGCATCTATAATTAATAAGGTGTCGCCCCGATGTACATATTGATTTTCTTCAAATCGCACCTCCTTGATAAAACCAGAGACCCTACTGGCAACTGGTGTCAAGTATTGATCGATTTGCGCGTCATTTGTTGTTACATATTGATTGGTAAATAGGAGGTGTCTGACTAAGACACCAATACCTGTCAATAACAATAGGCTCGCAAATATGACGAGCACTTTATTAAATCCTTTTGTTTTGTCTTTATTATCTACTTTATTCATTATTGTTTTGATTGCGCGATTTCAATAGTCTGTTTTGTGTGCTTAAAGTGTATCAACAGAAGTTCAGCATCTATTTTTAGCATTATGAAACTTGCCATTCTGTTTTTTACTTAATCATATGTAGTAGGAGACTTTTAAAAATTAAATTAAAGTCTGCTGTACCAGTATCGGTTCGCCTTATGATGTACGCGAAACAGCAATTTTTCTGCTTTTGAATTTTGTTTAAAGTGGGTTGCCCGGAATACCGATCACTTCTCTGAGTGCCTGATAATATGGGCATACAAAGATACCTTCGGATAGAGTTGTTTTGTTTTGTATAGTCGGACGGATATCTGTTCATTTGCGCCATATTGTATAAAAAGTGTAATTTTAGATTATGGAGGAAGAAAAACTCGCAGCGATTGACGCTGATCAATATGATTTTTTTGTTGACCACATGTATGTCGATCGTATCGATTCTCGTGAGTACAAACACAAAAAGGCGCGGCTGCTCTATGCTGACGGTGGTATTATTCATGTTTTTACGACAACAAAGCACTGGTATTTGCCCGCAAGGTTTTATATGTGGATTCCAGCAAATACAACCTATCATTTGGAGAGCTCGAGCTCACGTATTCCATTGTACAGTTTTTATCTTAAGGAGAGGCAGGATATGCCGGTTGTACTTTCAAGGCCAAATATATTTTTAAGCAACGATTTGATGCGTGAGATGTTTTTGTTTGCACAAGATTGGACTGGAGGGATCAGCAAGGCGATTGATTATCCGAAGTATTGTTTATTGCGGGCCATGATCGCCATTATACCAGATATGAGTCCACCAATAGACGCTTTTCCGATGCAACATCCTTACCCTAAAAGCGAAAAACTTAAGAGCGTAGCGAGATATCTGAACAGCAATATTGATCAAGCATTTACCATTGAGCAGGTTGCCGTGCATTTTGGTATGAGCAGTCGTTCCCTGTCCAGACTTTTCAAAGAAGATATGGGAATCAGCTATATCCGTTTTTTAAGAGCTATACGCATTGCGAAAGCCTTGGAGCTGATGTCCGAGAATAGATACTCCATTCTCGAAATAGCGATGCGGGTAGGATACAATGAGCTCTCCTCTTTTAGCAATATTTTTACACGTGTAACCGGTATTCGACCGTCAATATATATGGCGAAGATCAACGGATATAAACAATAATCTTGTAGGCTAGGCCAAAAGTTCTTGAAGATCTTCTTGCGATAACGATTTGATAAAGCTTTCTTCTGTTGTGATCAGGCTCTGAGCGATCGATTTCTTTTTATTCTGTAAAGCCAATATCTTTTCTTCCACGGTATCTTTACTGATAAATTTATAGATAAAGACATTACGTGTTTGGCCGATGCGGTGTGAACGGTCTACAGCCTGTTGTTCCACAGCAGGATTCCACCATGGATCCAGAATGAAGACATAGTCTGCTTCAATCAGATTGAGTCCCACCCCACCTGCTTTTATCGATATAAGGAATAACTTGGTGTCGTTGTTTTTACGAAATTGGCTGACGGCTTCATCCCGATTCTTTGTGCCGCCATCCAGGTAGGCATAATTTGTTCCTTTATGATCGAAATACTGACGGAAAATATTCAGCTGTTTTACGAACTGGGAGAAAATCAGCACTTTGTTGCCTCTTCGCATGACCATCTCGAGTGTTTCAATGACGGCTTCGAACTTACCGGAATCACCCGAGAATTTTTCATCGACCATTCTGGGGTGATTAGCCAATTGCCGAAGTTTGGTCAAACCCTGTAACAGCGCAATTTGTGTAGATTTAGGCTTGTTGTCCAATTGTCCGTCAAGAATGGCATTGCGGTATTCCGATTTGACCTTTTCGTACAGTTCGGATTGTTTTTCAGTCATTTCACAGTAAAGCACCTGTTCGGTTTTAGGTGGTAATTCTGTTGCCACCTGATCTTTTGTTCGCCGCAATATAAATGGTTTGACAATCGCTTGTAGGCGTTGTGCTTTTTCTTCGTCTTTTTTCTTTTCTATAGGCTGCACAAACTCCTTCTGAAAATAGGTGTAGCTGCCTAGTAGCCCCGGATTGGTGAAGTGCATCTGTGCCCAAAGATCCGAGACTGAATTTTCAACCGGAGTTCCACTCAAAGCCAGCTTATTTTTACTTTTTAGGCTTTTGATGGCTTTGAACGATTTAGATGTCGGGTTTTTGATATTTTGGCTCTCATCGAGGATAATATAATTAAAATAAAAGCTACTCAAGGTATCCTCGTCGATACGGGCAATCCCGTAGGTGGTGATTACCAGATCATATTTGGCGAAAAGCGAGGCGTCCTTAATGCGGTTATTACCGGTATGAAGATGAATATTAAGCTGTGGTGCAAATTGCT
Organism: Sphingobacterium sp. UGAL515B_05; assembly: GCF_033097525.1. Classification (NCBI taxonomy): domain Bacteria; kingdom Pseudomonadati; phylum Bacteroidota; class Sphingobacteriia; order Sphingobacteriales; family Sphingobacteriaceae; genus Sphingobacterium; species Sphingobacterium sp. UGAL515B_05. Next base: position 2,338,822 of record NZ_CP109907.1, read on the forward strand.
GCGCTTCTTTTTGCCAGTTGTATACCAGAGATGTGGGCAAGACCAACAGTGACGTACGGACATCCCGTTCATCTTGGAGTTGCTCTTTTTGCTGTTGCAATAGTGCTAGCGTCTGAATGGTTTTACCCAAACCCATATCATCAGCAAGGCAGCCTCCAAATTTATATTGCTTTAAGAAATTAAACCAATTGTATCCGGCCTTTTGGTAAGGACGGAGATTTCCTTTGAAATATTTTGGTTCGGGAATATCAGCGATCTCTTCAAAGTTAGCTAGATTCTGTAGTTTTCGATTAAACACCAGTTTAGTATGTTCGCTAATTTCAAAAAGTAAGCCAATATGTACCTTACTTAGTTTGAGTTCATGCCTATCTGCTGAAAATTGGAAAAGATGGTTGTACTGCGCAAACCACTCTTCGGGAATCATAGCAATTTCTCCATTTGGCAAGGTAAATTCCTTAATGTTATTCAGGATATGGTTGCGCAGCTGGATAAATGGAATCTCATAAGGGCCAAATTTTGCGATAGCGCTGATATCAAACCAATCATTGTCTTCATCAATGGAGATATCCAGAGAGGTGTGTCCTATAAAGAAACGTTTTTCTTCACTATTTTGTACAATTTGGAATCCAAGTCTTTCAAGTTGTTCTTGATGATTATTAATCCAGTCAAAGACTGAAAGCCGTTTCCCGGCATGGATATGTGGTGTTAACAAACCCAGTTGCAGGTCAACGTCCTGCAGTCCTAGTTTTTTTAAGCTTTCATGTTGTTGTTCTTCCCATTGTACAGACCGTTTGACGCGGTGGAATATATACTGATCATCTTTCTCATTATATTCCATACGAACTGTAACTTTATTTTCGGCACCTGCAGTAAAAGTATGTGGACCGTACTTGAATTGCAGTTGCAATTGCGACGCTCCATCTTCAACATAAATTAAATGGAGAAGTGGAATTGCTTGGTGCTGATGGGTTTGAATCTCGAATCCTTCCGCATAGACATGGTAGCGTTCAATCAGGCTACATACAAAGGTCTCGAAATATTTTTTTTCAGTGCTTCTACCGACAGAAATGTAACGTTTATTTAGGAAAGGACTTAGCTTTTTGCCCTCAAGTGCCTGATCGAAATAGTACAGGGTATTGTTTAAAAGTAACCATGCTTGTACATTGGTCAAGACAATGGCATTTTTGAACATAAACTCCAGACGCTGATTGTCGTATTTGATGGTCGGGAAATAACGTGTTTCTTCTTCGTTCCGTCGAAAGTGAAATAGGATTGATGCAGCAGAGCTGGCTAATTTAATTTCTTGATCTGCCGGATAACCATCTTTGCTCATCATGAAAAGCGGCTTATCTCCAACAGCTTCAAAAAATTGGATCATTTTTTCATCAATCTTAGGGCGCAGAAGTTCATAAAGCTTTTTATCGAAAACTTTGGAAAAGAAATCGACAGGTCTAATTGCTTTTTTGTAATATTTTTTGATGAGATGCGTTTGTTCGATTTCATCGAGCAATCGAATCAGTTTATAATCTACTTCATCCAATTCGGCAGCGTAAGCATCGACAGTATTGCTAAATATACGTTGATAGCGTAGTGAGTAAGTTCCATTGGGATTGAGTTTGACCATGTGTGGCTCAATGAGATAGCCGAGATAGGGGTGCTCACATATAGAATAAACGATTTTATATACTGGAAATGACTTTGACTGTTGCATTAAAAATAGCGGACCTTATAAATAAAGGTATCTAATATACAATAAAATATACCATTAATCGCAATTTGTGCGTTGAAAATTTAAAAATCGGTTACTGGGGATTGCCCGGTGTCTGGTTAAAATTAATCTACATGATGTGAATTGTACGCAACTATAGTCGCCTATCAAGGTAAGTCATATTTCAAACTTGATTTTCTGGATTAAGAATTTGGGGTGCAATTACCCTTGATCGCTATAGGATAAGAAGCCTAATAGTTACCTTCAAAGACAAACTGCGCCGGTCCTTTTAAAAAGACCTTTGAGAAATGGGAACCTTCCTTATGGAACGAGATATAAAGTTGTCCACCCAATACGCGGATAGGGATGTTGATGTCGCCCTCTAGATTTTGCTGTAGGGCAACCGCCATGGCCGCCGCAGTTGCGCCAGTACCGCAGGCATAGGTTTCATCTTCAACACCGCGCTCAAATGTACGGAGAAAATAACCTTCTGCTTCAGCTTCGATGAAATTCACATTGATGCCTTCTTTACCATAAGTAGCGTTATTGCGAATGGCGTATCCATCTTGGAAGACATTTTTATCGTGGAGATTTTTTGCAAATTCAACATAATGTGGAGAACCTGTTTGTAACACATAGGCTTCTCCGTCACGAGCAAAATCCGTTACGTCGATCATCTGCAGATTGACAAGGTCTGCTGATAAAGAGGCGTGGTGTACGCCGTCTACTGCCAAAAAGGCAGTTTTGTCAGTAATAATGCCTAAATCGCGTGCAAAAGCGACGATACAACGGCCTCCATTGCCACACATACTACCTTCTCTACCGTCGGCATTATAATAAACCATCTCAAAATCGTAATTTTCTCTATTCTGTAATAGCATTAAACCGTCGGCGCCAATGCCAAATCGTCGGTTGCAGAGCTTTTCTACCAATACTTCGTCTGTGCGGTCAAACGCATTGTCGCGATTGTCTACTAAAATGAAGTCATTGCCCGCTCCCTGATATTTTGAAAATCTTACTTTTGGTGCCATTACGTTGATTTGTAGTAACAAAAGTACGTTTTTTTGTTACAAAAAAACTGGGAAAAGTTAAGATTTGTTAAAATGATTACATTTGTCTAGTAATTAACATATTTTAACGTGTCGGATTTTCCGAAGGGCTCGAAATGGTATTACATTTGAACATATCCGAATAAAATCGGTAATTTTAAGAGCAAAAGTTATCAGCTTATATTAAGACATTTTAAAATAGAAATAAGTTTATGAATAAGGTCGGTTTAACGCTATTAACAGCTGTTTTCGGTGGAGCGGTAGCATTAGGAGGTTACAAGCTTATTGAGAATAAGAAGTTTGATGGTATGTCTTTCGAAGACAAACAAAAGGTTTATTTTGCAAACAATCCAACAGGGGTAATGTCCTCGACAGGTAATCCTGATTTTACCCAAGCTGCGGCAGCGGTATCACCTGGGGTTGTCCATATTAAGACCACTTATAGCCGTAAGGGATCGCAGCAATCGCAAGGTTCTCCATTTGATATGTTTGAAGAGTTTTTTGGAATGCCGCAGGGTGGTGGACGTCGACAAATGCAGTCGCAACCCGTACAGGCATCTGGATCAGGCGTAATTATTTCCGATGATGGTTATATTGTAACCAATAACCACGTCGTTGAGGATGCAGATAAAATTGAAGTCGTATTAACAGACAAGCGTACGTTTGAAGCTAAATTGATCGGACGCGATCCGAATACCGATTTAGCATTGCTGAAAGTGTCAGGTAAAGGACTTCCTGTTGTCAAACTGGGTAATTCAGATAATGTCAATGTCGGTGAATGGGTGTTGGCTTTTGGATATCCGCTTGGCCTTCAGTCTACAGTGACGGCAGGTATCATTAGTGCTAAAGGTCGTCAGATTGGTATTTTGAATGAAGGTCAACAGCAACGTGGTAATCCATTTGGTGGTGGACAGGATCAAATCCCTGTGAGTTCAGCAATCGAATCCTTTATTCAAACAGATGCGGTTATCAACAAAGGGAATAGTGGTGGTGCCTTGACTAACGCTTCAGGCGAATTGATTGGTATTAATTCGGCCATAGCCTCTCCAACAGGAACATATGCTGGTTATGGTTTTGCGATTCCGGTCAACCTAGTGAAAAAGATTGTTGACGACTTTGTTGAATACGGTAATGTAAAACGTGGTTATATAGGTGTTACTTATACTGAAATAACTCCTGAATTGGCCAAAGAAAAAGGTTTTACAGATGTTGATGGCTTATATGTCCAAGAAGTAGTTGGTGGCGGTGCGGCAGAGGCAGCAGGTATCAAAAAAGGAGATATCTTGACGAAAATCAATGGAAAAGTGATTACAGGTTCACCTGTCTTAAGTGAAACCATCGGCCGTGCACGTCCTGGAGATAAGGTTAATGTTACTTACAAACGTGATGGTAAGGAAAAACAAGTCACCATGACATTGAAGGGTGAAGAATCTTTGAAGACTGCAAGTGCCGGGGGAAAAGCTTCAAAAAGCGCAACGGAAATCTATAATAAACTAGGAGCAAGCTTTATTCCTGCTTCTGCTCAGAAGAAGAAAGAATTGGGCGTAAACTCCGGAGTTGTTGTGACCCAAGTGAACCGTGGTGGTATCTTTGATTATTTTGGTGTAGAGCGCGGACTGGTCATTACTGAAGTCAACGGAAAAGCAGTAAATACAGTAGATGATGTTGAAACAGCGCTTGGTGCAACGCAACGAAATATTGTACGGTTGAAAGGTGTATCTCCGCAAGGTGGTGCTGTTCAATTGAGCTTCCCAGTAGAATATTAAGGATTGAATTAAGAATTGGTTGATTAATATAGTTTAGGTGGTTCTAACCGTGAGGTTAGGCCACCTTTTTTTTGAAACTTTTCTTTTTATTGATTTGTGTTTTTTCTCTAAGGTGGGCATGAACGCTCTTTGTGCAGTTTATTGAAAAGTGCTTATGCTCGTCGATCTAGCTGAGCTCGTTGGATTCGCTTATTGGGCGGAAAGAAGTTTGAGTTTGATTTCAAAGCCTGATGCTAGCGGAAACATGATGCTGTTGTTGAAAAGCCACAGCTTGGTAAGAAGTCAGTCAATTTTAAGCGCGTTGTTTCCTTAATCATTTTAGTTTAGCTATTTTGCGGAATGAAGTGCCGAAACAGCTTCAGTACTTTTTAAGCTGAGCCTCTTTGGCCATGCGATTTGTTACATATTTTGCTATTAACGAGTATGGGCTGCACTATGTGAGCCAATAGTGTTTTTTACTTCGCTTGGTAGAATTCCATAGAAGTGGCACTACTGTTATATAGCTTTTTTAAAATTATAAAGATGAAGATTTTAATGGTTTGTTTGGGGAATATCTGTCGTTCGCCCCTTGCGCATGGTATATTGAAACAAAAAGTGGCGGACAATCAACTAAACTGGGTCGTCGAATCGGCAGGTACGGGTGACTGGCACATTGGTGAAGCTCCCGACCGTAGAGCTATCGCAATTGCAAAGAAATATGGTGTCGATATTTCCGGTCAACGGGCCCGGCATTTCAAACCGCAATTTTTTGCCGAATATGATCTTATATTTGTCATGGATAGGCAAAACTATGCGGATGTATGCGCTCAGGTTATTAATAAGGAAGATCTGAATAAAGTTAAATTGTTTTTGGGAGATGAGGTTGTTCCTGACCCGTATTTTGATGATAGTTTGTTTGATCCCGTTTTTCAGATGATTGATCAACGTTGTGCGGAGGTGATTTCTAAAGGCGGGAATCCAACGGTATAAGTGTAGTTATCTGTGCGTTAATTTGCTTGCAAATCATCGCAAATTTATCTTAGTTTGTTTAAAACAAAAAAAATGAAGGCAGCAGAAGTAAATAAGAAGTGGAGCATCCTACAGGATGAAATCGCTTCGCTATTTGATATGGAAAAGCCTGACATCAAGGTCTGTTTATTTCTTATTGGTGTTCAGGAATTGGGTAAAGGTGCCCAAAAATTCTCAAAACGGGAAAAGGAAGAGTTGATGCACATTGCGACATGCCGTCTTTTCAGTGCTATGGGATTTTATAATCTGAAAGGTCTGGATGAAGAAGGCTGGCCGCATTGGGAATTGGTAAAGCCTATTCCCAACTACACACTTTTGGAACAAGAGCTGATTATGAAGTCGTTGATTATAGATTATTTTGAGGAATTAAACGTTATCTAGGAAATAGATAGCATAATTACAATAACACGAAGTTCAAATGGGAACGTATAATTATTAACAGATGAAATTTTTAAAGGCTAGTTTAATAGCAGCATTCTGCTTTTTGCAGGTTTTGGCATTTGCAGCTAAACCCGAGTTTAAATATGTACAGATCGTTACAGACAAGGGAACCTGTGTGCTGCGGTTGTATAATGAAACACCAAAACATAGAGATAACTTTGTCAAATTGGCAAAAAGTAAATACTATGACGGAACCTTGTTTCATCGCGTCATCCAGAATTTTATGATTCAAGGCGGTGATCCTGATTCAAAAAATGCTGTCGGCGGAGCGCAGTTGGGAAATGGCGGTCCGGGATATACAATTCCTGCAGAAATTCAGGACGGTTTATTCCATAAAAAAGGTACGATCGGAGCGGCTAGGGATAACAACCCTGCAAAAGCTTCTTCGGGTTCTCAGTTTTATCTTGTTCAGGGAAAAGTGTTTACACCCGAAGATCTCGATCGTCTGGAGCAGACAAGAATGAATGGCAAGAAATTTTCTGATGCCCAACGTCAGGCTTATACGACCATTGGTGGTACCCCGCATTTAGATTGGAATTATACTGTATTTGGTGAGTTGGTCAAAGGAGTAGAGGTTATCGATCAGATTGCAGCTGTTAAAACTGATAAACATGATAGACCAGAGGTCGATCAAAAGATGAACATGCATGTCCTTACAAGACGAGAAGCATTAAATTTAGAGCGGGAACTAAAAGGTTTAAAACCTCAGACGGGTATCTTTTCTAAAATTGGCGATCTTTTCTCTTCTAAAGACTACTAATACTGTTATGAACTAACGAACCGGGAATTGAAGAGCTTTTTTTTCTATTCTCTAGAATCACAATATTCAAAAAATGAAAATAGTAACCTATAACGTGAATGGTTTGCGGGCAGCCTTAAAGAAGGATTGGTTGGGCTGGTTGAAAACTGTAAACGCAGATGTCATTTGTCTTCAGGAGATCAAAGCAACACCTGATCAAATTCCCGAAATAGCCTTATTGGAGGAGATGGGCTATGAGCATTACTGGTATCCCGCTCAAAAAAAGGGTTATAGCGGAGTCGCTTTATTTACGCGGATCACACCTAAGCATATTGAGTATGGTTGCGGCCATGAAGATTATGATTTTGAAGGACGTATTATCCGTGCTGATTTTGATCAGGTCTCCGTGATGAGTACCTATTTCCCGTCAGGGACAACAGGAGATGTGAGACAGGATTTTAAATACCGTTTTTTGGAAGACTTTCAATTGTATAGCGATAAGCTATTGATCGAAAAACCAAATTTGGTCGTTTGTGGTGATTATAATATCTGTCACCGTGCCATCGATATTCATAATCCCAAATCAAATGCAAATTCTTCGGGATTTCTTCCGGAAGAGCGCGAATGGATGGAGAATTTTATTAATTCGGGATATATTGATTCTTTTCGCCATTTAAATCCAGATCCACACCACTACAGTTGGTGGAGCTATCGCGCAGGGGCTCGTGCAAAGAATTTGGGCTGGCGTATTGATTATAATATGGTTTCAAAACCTTTGGCGGAACAAATCAAATCTTCCAGTATAATGCCGGATGCAGTCCATTCCGACCATTGTCCGGTAATGCTGGAGCTTGCTATCTAATCATTCGATGACATTTCATAAAAAAGGCTTTCATACGTATGAAAGCCTTTTTTATGGTGAAGCGCAAAAGCGCATTATGAACGAACTATCTCCCCTGGCTATGGATAATGGAAAGTTGCTGAGCAACTTTTTCCGCGATCGTTAAAAATGATTTTGTTACAGGATCTTCGGTATCTATGGCAACAGGGAAACCATTATCTCCTGCATCAGAAATGCCTTTTAACAAAGGGATTTCACCTAGGAAAGGAACTTTATATTCTTCTGCAAGACGTTTTCCGCCATCTTTACCAAAAATATAATATTTATTCTCTGGCAGTTCCGCTGGTGTAAAATAGGCCATATTCTCCACGACACCCAATAATGGAATATTGATGCTATCCATTAAGAACATTCCAATTCCTTTGACAGCATCAGCCAGGGCAACGTGCTGCGGGGTTGTGACAATCACAGCACCGGCAATCGGGAATGTCTGTGATACGGTGATATGGATGTCACCAGTGCCTGGAGGCATATCAACAACCAAGTAATCCAGTTCACCCCAATGTGCATCGTTAAAAAGCTGCTTGATGGCCGAGGTTGTCATCGGTCCACGCCATGGAATAGGCTGGTTTGGGTCGGTGAAAAATCCTATTGAAAGTAATTTCAGTCCAAATTTTTCAAGCGGTTCAATTTTAACCTGGCCGTTTGGCATTTCTATCGAACCGGGTTTGGCACCTTCTAGGCCAAACATAATCGGAAGCGATGGGCCATAGATGTCGGCGTCTAAAAGTCCTGTTTTAGCTCCTTTCGCATGGAGAGCAAGGGCAAGATTGGCGGCAACCGTAGATTTACCAACGCCACCTTTGCCTGAAGATACCAGGATGATGTTTTTAATACCCGACACTTGTGCGCCTTGTTTCCCGATCACATTGGAAGTCATATTGATATTGACTTCTAGATTTTTGTCTATGAAATGGGCTATGGCGTTTCGACAGGCATGCTCAATGTGGTCCTTAAGCGGGCAAGCTGGAGTAGTTAAAATGACATCGAAAGAAATTTTTTCACCTTCGATCTCGATATTTTGAATCATATTCAATGTAACAAGATCCTTTTTTAAATCGGGCTCTTCCACATAGGATAATGCATTTAATATTTGTTCTTTGGTAACCATCTATTATTCATTTGTAATCATGGATTACAAAACTACTCATTGCGGATCAATTTCATGTCATTTCTTTGTTTTTAATGGGATAAGATTACCTTATCGTATTCCTAATCTTTAGGAAAGATCCGTTATCCAGTACATTTTCGTTTTCGGGTAATCAACCTGTTTTCTAAATAATTTTGTCGGACTGTAGAAAGGGATAAAAGGCCATCCTGGTTTCAGTGAATTATAATTGTATATACAGCCAAATTTATCTAAGTTTGACTGTTGATATGCACGAATTTGCATTAAGTAATAATTATGTCCAATCGATTTATAACGTCTTTTAAGTCCCGCAAATGGCGATGGCTTTATATCGCTTTAGCTGCTATTTTGGTTTTGGCGATCGCAGTAGGCACCTATGCTTATCAGAAAAGAGATGCCATGCTCATGGGAGCAATCAACAAAGCGAAAGCGAAGTTGCTTGAAAAGTATGATATGGAATTGAAGATTCAATATTATGCTTTCCAGGGGATTAATGCCGTACAATTTAAGAATATACAGCTATTGCCCAAAAATAGGGATCAATTGGCCCAAATCAATGATTTGACAGTGTCTGTAAAATTGTGGCCTTTGTTATTTGGGGATGTGAAGTTAGGACAAGTTCTTTTAGATAATGGGAAAGTTTCTCTTGTTAAAAAGGATTCGATCAGTAACTACGATTTCCTGTTCAAGAAACAGAAAAAAGATACTGTTGAAAATGATAACCCAAAGCAGAATCTGGCGGCCTTGGCAGATCGATTGTTGAAAAATGTATTTTTTAAGATTCCAAATGACCTCGATCTCAAGAACCTTGAGCTTTCCTATCGTGACGACAGTACTTCACAACGCATTGTAATTCCTTCTGCTGTGATCGACGGCGGAGATATGGAAACCAAGTTCCTGTTAAATGACCATGAGGCAGCCTGGAATCTGACCGGAACAATTGATTCAGATAATCAAGAATGTGACCTTCGTCTTTTTTCCGATAAAAAAGAGGTAAATCTTCCGCTATTACAGCGCAAATTTGGTCTAGCGGTAAGTTTTGATGAAATATCCTTCCGATTGGACAAGGCGCATAGAAGAAATAAGGAGTTACTGGAGTTGCATGGGCAATGGGGATTTAAAAATCTGAAAGTAAATCACTGGCGTATTTCTAGTAAAGATGTTATCTTTCCTGAGGCCATCATGCAGGGGGCATTGAATATTGGAGCATCATCGATTGAGGTGAGCAAAGAAAGTACCGTTCAGGTCAAAGATTTCGTGTTTTCTCCTTATATCAAATATGTGCACAAGCCGGAAAAAGAACTCTTCCTTGCCATTCATACCGATAGGATAGAGGCGCAGCACTTTTTTGATGCCATGCCAGTTGGATTATTTCCTGGCTTAGACGGTATTCAGGTGGAGGGGCATATTCAATACGATCTGAACTTTGCTCTCGAAATCAAAAAGCCCGAAAAGCTTCTTTTCTCTTCCAAAATGGATGATAGGGATTTAAGAGTGGTCAAATGGGGCGAGGCCAATATTGCGATGTTAAATACGCCATTCACGTATACAGCCTATGAAGATGGTAAGCCGATGCGGGAAATTGTTGTCGGACCTCAAAATCCTAATTTTACACCTATAGATCAAATATCCCGTTATATGCAGATTAGTTTGATCAATACGGAAGATCCATTTTTCTTTAAGCATAAGGGCTTTGAGGAGAAAGCTTTTAAACTCTCTATTGCTACAAACATTAAGGAAAAAGGATTTAAGCGCGGGGCAAGCACTATATCAATGCAACTGGTGAAAAATGTTTTTCTAAATCGCAATAAGACGGTTGTACGGAAGCTGGAGGAAATTTTGCTGGTATGGCTGATGGAACGCTCGCAACAAGTGAGTAAAAAACGCATGTATGAGGTTTACCTGAATGTGATCGAATGGGGAAATAATGTATATGGTATTACCGAAGCTGCTCGCTATTATTTTGGGAAAACACCAGCGCAATTAGGGCTTGGAGAAAGTATATTTTTGTCCAGTATTGTTCCGCGTCCTAAAAAGGGACTCAACTTTTTTGACTGGACAGGGCACCTGAAAGGAAATATGTTGCGCTATTTTAATACCTATGGTCATATTATGACCAAAACAGGGCAGATTAGTGTGGATTCAACAACTTCAAATTATGGTTTTTATGAAGTTGTTCTGCAACCGCATCTGCGGGCCGCAAGACCAGCTGTGGTAGATTCTGTTGATGTATTTGATATGGGAGATGATCCCTTGTTGTTCGATCGTCTCGAAAGTAGTTCTCCTGCCGACAATCTTGAGCATGTATCTGTTCCAAAGAAGCTAAAACAAATGGATCTAACGGAAAAGAAAGATGAGGAGGCTAGTGAGCAGGAGAAACCAAAACGATCGCTATTTGACAAGATATTGGGGCGTAAAAAAGAAGAAAAAGAAAACGACGCACACAAATAGTGTCTGTTGTGAACGAATAATACTAGCATGAAAAAGATAGAAATTGACGGACTGCTTTTCGAACCTTTATTTGAAGAGGAGCAAATTCAGAAACGAGTGCGCTTGATGGGGATTGATATAAGCCTGCGTTATGAACATAAACAGCCTGTTTTTATAGGCGTCTTGAATGGATGTTTTATGTTTATGGCAGATTTGCTTAAGCAAATTGATGTTCCTTGTGAGATGTCGTTTATTAAGCTGGCCTCCTATATTGGAACCGGGCAATCTGAATTAAACGAGCTTTTAGGGCTTGGTATCGATCTTGAAGGCCGTGATGTGATTATTGTAGAAGATATTGTTGATTCCGGGCATTCCCTGAAGTATACCTTGGATGCCGTAAAAAAATTAAATCCAGCGAGTGTGATTGCCTGTGCACTTTTGGTGAAACCTGAGGCTTTGCAGTATCATTTCGAGGAACTGACCTATGTGGGGTTTGAAATAAGCAAGGAATTTGTAGTCGGGTATGGCATGGACTATAATGGACTTTGTCGGAATCTTCCGGACATTTATAAAAACGTAGCTGTCTGATGTTCTACTAGGAAATAATTGCATTTTTACTGTAAAGCCCTAATCTATTAAAGCATTTGATGATTGTATAATTCTTTCAGATTTATGAGCAAAATTTCCAAATCAGATAACGGTAGTTTGGAGGCGGTTTCAAATAGCCCATTATCGTCATATTTAATGACTAAGACGCCTTTATTATCTTCCTCATAGCCCGCTTTTTGTATTGTAAAGTCTACCTTTTCAAAATCAATTTCTTTTTGACCTCCTTTAAACCATTGGTAGTTGGCGGTGTAGTTGATTTTGTTTTTTTGAAATTCAATAATTTCAGCGCCATAAGTATTCCATAATGAAACACGGAGCATATAGTATGCTATTAATCCAAATAAGCCAAGCATGATAACACTCACAATTGTCAGCCCGCTATTGGATACATTGACAGTGACGCCACCAAGGGGTAGAATTATAGAAAATATGGTAAGTAAATAGATGAATAGTCTGGCAATTAGAGGCCCCTTTTTTCTTTTAATACCAATTGGTTTTGTTTTAGGTCGATTTGATTCATATGTCGTATTTCTGTTCTTAACGGTCTGTTTTTTACGGAGTAGAGAACCTGTTTTGATTCCTATAAATTGGTATTTGCGAAACCTATACGTACTTTAATGATTAGCTTATTTAAACGAACAGGTTTCGATATGGTCGTTTACCATCCCAACGGCCTGCATATAAGCATAACAGATGGTAGAACCGAAAAATTTGAATCCCCTTTTCTTCATGTCTTTTGCTATTTTATCAGAGATCGCTGTAGTTGCAGGTACCTGTTGCAAACTGGTCCAGTGGTTGACGATCGGTTGTTTTTCGGGTAAAAAGCTGTATAAATAGTCGTAGAAGCTACCATATTCGGCTTGGATTTTCTTGAAATGTTGTGCATTGGTAATGGTGGATTCAATTTTATTCCGGTGTTTAATGATCCCCGAATCGACCAAAAGTCTATCAACATGTTCGTTGGTATAAGCAGCGACTTGATCAACATCAAAATTGGCAAAAGCTTCTTGGTATGCCTTTCTTCGACGAAGAATCGTGATCCAGCTTAAGCCAGCTTGTGCAGACTCTAAGATCAAAAATTCAAATAAAGTTTTGTCATCGCGGACTTGTCGTCCCCATTCTTTATCGTGATAATCGACATATTGCGGATCAGATCCGCACCATTGACAACGTATGATTTCTTTGTACATGTTCTCTGAAGATTTTTTGAATGCAATATAACTTTTTATCCTAACTTTACGACCACAATTAAAGAGTTTCGAATATAGACGGTTCATGAGCATTTCATTACCGTTAAGAGACAATTCATTTTAATGAGCGTAACTATCTTCAAATATCATATTCTATTTGTAGTACTTCTGCTGTTTTCAATTACGGGATTGAATGCGCAGGGGCGGACTTTTCGGACGGTTGTACAGGACAGCAGCACAGTTCGTACTGATAGTCTAAATATCGTAAAGGATTCTGTTGAATCGCCAAACCAGAAAGTTTTAGCATCCTTGAACCCTGCGTTACAGAATCAATATCGGATCGTAACAGTAAACGGGGAAGGTTTAAGGATTCACAACATGTACAATTTTGATGTACAGCAGTATTTTCAGGGCGAACTGAGAAGTAGCAAATTAGACCGGCAATATGGAACGCTCAAGGCTCATCGTGAAAACTGGATTTTATTTACAGTTCTCGCATTAATTTTTGGTGTTGGGATGATTCGGGTATTTTTTCCTTCTGATATTAAATTGGTTTTTCAGGGGTACTGGGATGATAGGGTCTTATTGTCTGTAAGCAAAGAGGACACGATCCTGACGTCTTGGCCCTTTATTTTTCTATTTATATTATTTTCTGGGGCAATAGGCTTATTTGTAAGTCTATTTTATGCATATGAATTAAATAGATTCGATTTTATTACTTTTCCCAATTATATGAAGACTGTAGGAATGGTAGGAGGCTTATTTGCGTTAAAAATAGGTTTTATCCGATTCTTATCCTTTGTTTTTGAAATTAGAAAGCTGGTAAAGGAGTATGTTACGGTGCTGTATCTGATTTATTTCAACACACTATTTTTAATGCTTCCTGTACTATTAATTTTGAGCCTGGTCCCCTTGACATCGGTAGGTATTGTGCTGCATTTAGCCATTGTTGGAGCGGGTCTGCTCTTTTTCTATCGATTTCTTAAGACCGCGGCTCATATTATGTCTATGTATAAATTTTCAATTTCCTATTTAATTTTGTACCTTTGTTGCCTAGAAATAGCACCAATATTAATACTGTTAAGATTATTGAGCTAAAACTGGTTAATATGCAAACTTCAGACGTAGAAAGAGCAAAGAAGGTAAAAAGTGTACTGGTGACTTTACCAAAACCTGAAAACGATAAGTCCCCTTATTATGATTTAGCAAAGAAATACGGGTTAAAATTAGATTTTCGAGGTTTTATACACGTAGAAGGAGTTCCCGCCAAAGATGTGCGTAGGGATAAGGTTAATTTAGCGGATTATTCTGCAGTGATATTTACAAGCAGAAATGCTGTAGATCATTATTTTAGAATTTGCGAAGAGATGCGATTTGAAGTGTCTGCAGAAATGAAATATTTTTGTATTTCAGAGACGATTGCCCTCTATCTTCAAAAGTATATTCAATATCGGAAACGTAAGATTTTCTTTGGCAAACAAACGGCCAAAGACCTTGAAGAAGTGTTGAAAAAACACAAAGGAGAGAATTTCTTATTCCCGTGTTCGGATGTCGCCAATGAGGAAACAAGTAATTGGCTACAACAAAACGGCTATAAGTTTACACCAGCTGTGCTTTTTAGAACCGTTGTAAGTGATTTGACGGATCTGAAAGATGTTTTCTACGATGTTATCGTGTTCTTTAGTCCTTCTAGTGTACAATCGTTATACGATAACTTTCCTGATTTTAAACAAAATAATACAAGGATTGCAGCATTTGGTGCTTCTACTCAACAGGCGCTTTTGGATCACGGATTGATTTTAGATATCCCTGCTCCAACACCAAAAGCACCTAGTATGACCATGGCTGTTGAAGAATATATCAAGAGGGTAAATAAATAATAGCCTTGTAAAAAGGTAAATAACAAAAAAAGGGTTTTAAGACCCTTTTTTTTGTTATTTATTTAGTTTGAGCGCCCATAAAGATCCATAAGGGTTTGCATCCGCGCTGATTTATATCTGCCTACATCCGCATAATTTCATTTGTGTGTGTTGGAGACAAGATCTATTGGAATGATATGACTCTATTGCGATTGTGGAAAGAATAGGTAAATAGAAGGAGTATTACAGTTGTTTGCTAGGATATCAATATGATGGTGGACCGAATCGATGGTGTTAAAATGTAATAAAAGTGACGCAGGTCATTGAGATTTTAAGTATATTTCTATTAAATTGCTTGGAATAATTTATTCCAATTAAAAATAAAGCATAGGCAGTATTTTTAAAATTTGATAGAAATATTTTTTTTATGTTTGTAATTAAGCAAAATTAGTCAATCGTGAAGTTAAAGCAAGTTGATAAAATTTCGGGCATTCGATCAGAGGACTTCTTAAAAAATTATCTGAAACCAGGTTTTCCTGTAATCATATCAGATTTTATAAGTGCAGATAGTCCAGCGTGGAAGAAATGGAGTTATGATTACTTTAAAGAAATTGCAGGGGATATAAAAATAGATGTCTACGGTAAAGAGGAGGAATCGATGGACCGCGCTGCCAGTGCTCCTGTTGGCCATATGACATTTGCAGAATATTTGGATTTGATCACAAGGGAACCGACAGAGTTACGGTTATTTTTGTTCAATCTACTCAAAATACGCCCTGAATTGAAACACGATGTTATTTATAACGATGTCACAGGCGGTAAGGTATTGCAATGGTTGCCATTTATGTTCTTTGGTGGAGAGGGGTCAAGTACCCGTAATCATTTCGATATTGATATGTCACACGTGTTTATTTCTCAATTTCAAGGATTAAAGCGTATTTGGCTTTTTCCGAACGACCAATCTGATCTGATGTACAAGTTGCCCTACAATTTTCATAGTATTGCAAACCCCAAATATAGTAGTGAAGAGGAATATCCTGGAATTAAATATCTGGATGGCTATGAGGCGGTGATCCATCCTGGAGAGACCTTATATATGCCAGCAGGCTGGTGGCACTATATTCAATATGAGACAGAGGGCTATTCGATTTCTGTTCGGGCGTTAGCAAATTCGATCAGTGAGAAGTTAAAGGGCGCGCGCAATCTGTTTATCACGAGACATTTTGATAATACCATGCGGAAAATTTTCAAGGATCACTGGTTCCACTATAAGATTAATACAGCGAAACGTCGAGCCAATAATGCAATTAAAAGAAACAAACGTTAATATAAAAAGGGGACAGTAAAATGCAATGTCCCCTTTTGTTTTTAAAATGTTTTTTTTTGTACAGCATTTTGTTTGACCTCTCCTTAAAGTCTTTGCTATATTCATTCTTCTGCATCACCCCATTTGCTAGCTTCCCGATAGAATAATGTATAGGGGTCACTTGGGTAGACCATTGCGTCGGGGTTATGCCGAAATGGGACATCAGGATTAAAAATCTCCTGAAGAATATTTCGCATAAATCTGACAAAATTTTCTTTTTGGAATGCGAGAAATTCATCGGTCAATATTCCCTCTTTACCGTTGAATAATGTTCCCTCTTCCCGCATTTTACGCGCAACATAGAGGTGGGGTTCGAGTTGTTTTCTTCCTGTTTTCTGTTCAAATACATAGGCATAGAATAGCGTTTGCACCATCGCTTTATTTTCGGTATTTGGCGCAAATACCTGATCGATTTCTTTGAATATGATCGAGTCTCCACCTGTCTTGTAATCGACAATTCTACTGATAATGCGATCGTCCTGTGTTACGACCTCGTCTACACGGTCAATGATGCCGTAAAGTGTGACCTGTTGTTCTTCTCCATTGATCTCAATAGGAAAGGGCAGTACATAATCGTTGTCATTCTCAAGTTCAATAATCCGAAATGCTTTGTAGTTGTTGATGTCATATTCAAGATACATCTTGACATACTCGCAGGCAATCTTCAGCATGATCCGCTGTAGGCTGTTTAAATCATGTGTTGTTTTTAATTCGATCTGATATTGCAGGCCTATTTCACGAATCACCTGTGCTTCTATTTTGTCTATCTCGTGCTGTAAGACAGTTGTCGGTGTAAAGTCCTGTTGCCCCTTGAAAGGTAGGAATATTTTCTCCATGACATTATGGATGACAGTTCCCAGTTTATTCATCTCAAATTCCTGAGAGATTGAAGGCGGTTCTTTGATACCGGCAATATGTTTTAAAAAAAACTGTAGCGGGGATTGCAGGTAAGTTGTTAGTGCCGTTGCAGATATCCTTTTCTGGTTGACGATAAAGTCCTGATACATCTTTTCCCAAACTTGACCACGTTTCTCGATGACGATCTCTTGCGCCTTATCGGCAAATTGGATGGTCTGTTGTTGAATTTTTCGGTCAAACTGAAATTTACTTTCAAACTCCAGCTGTTTGATAAAGCGACTTTCTTCGCCCGTAGAGCTTTCATCCACCAATCCATTGTAGAAAATGTGTATTCCTTCACTGTATTGAAAATGTCGATAGAATAAATAAGCCGAAAGGGCATCCTGGTTCTCCAATACTGGAAGCCCATAAGCGCTTCTCAGGCTATTGGGTATAAAGGTCGGTGAATTGGACGTTTTGGGTAGAATGCCTTCATTTGCGCCTAGAATATATATGTTGTCAAAATTTAAACAGCGACTCTCCAAGAGTCCCATAATCTGAATTCCTTCAAGCGGATCTCCTTCTATCGCCGAATTTATTGGGGCAATTGCTTTTTTAATCAGGCCAATCTGGAAACTGATGCTTAAGGGGGCAACTGTTTCAAAGCCCAATAGCAGCTGGTTCAGCGTTTTCTTCGTTTCGATCAAGAGGTTGTTGTCAATTTGGCGGATACGTTCCTGTGAAGATATACTTTGCAACAGGTCATCGACGAGCAGAATGAGCGAAGGTATCAAATGTGCCGAGTTTTCGATTGGTACAAAAAACTGAGGCAAAGAGCTTTTGAGATGAATGTCTTCTAATGCGATCTCAAAGAGCTGTTTGTCGGCAATCTCTTTTTGGATCTGAAGTTTATCTGCTAAAGAAACCATACTGAGTGGATGGTTGATGAAGGTCTCTATGACCTGATAAGGAATCTTCCGTCTCTTGAACTGCGATATTTCCAAATGAACATCCATCCATAGGTCCAGGATACCGAAAATGGGAGACTGCGTCAGGGGATATCCCGTTGTGATGTTGGGGTTGACATCGGGTAGACTCTGCAGCAAAGGAACAAGCAGGTTTTCATCTGCTAGAAGAATAGCCGAGGTCTGTTCCGCTTTATGGTGCTGTTCGAGGATATCATAGAGCAGTTTTGTTTGGCTGATCTTTCCGGTGCTGGCATATAGATTTACGGTTGAGGTTCTATTGCCAATAATGTTCGGGCTATCGCCAAGGGCATTGACCAAACCTGTTTGAAAAATATTTCGACGGATAAAAAGTCCCGCTTCCTGCATAGTGTCCTCCAGGTAATAGGCATCGGCATCAAAGTAGAATAGTGCGCTGCCTTTGTCCTGCCATTGTCTAAATAATTTTGCCTCGGCTTTATTTAAAGCATTGAAACCGACAAAAAGGATATGCTGAAAGGAAGATGCAAACTGCTGATTTGTAGCTTTGCCTTCAACCAGATCACGGTAGATTGTTGGATAGTTGGTTTGGCCTTCTGTTTTAAGCTTTTCTTTAAATCGATCATATAATACCGGTAGTCTTTTCCAGAGTTGAAGAAAGCGCTCTTGTACGCCACTATGCCCCGCAATAGAAAAGGACTGCCAAAATTGACGGATAAACCCTTGCTGTTCTTGCGTGAGATGTTGAAAAGCAATGTCGATTTTGGTATTGTCATACAGTTCTAAATAGATCTGCTCGATGGGAACGAGATCATAATCCAGTTGACCGAAGTCACTCAATATAATTTCGGCAATGGGATAGAACTCTTCCAGCGTTTCTGGTTGCTTGCCCTCAGCTACCAATAACTCATTATGAATATTAAACAGATGAAAAAATTGGGTTAAGGGACTGGCTTCGGTATCATCGGTCGAAAGTCTGAAAAATTCCTGAATCGTAAAAAACTGCGGCGACCAGATCGCCTGGCCATACACTTCAGCAAGATGTTTTTTGAGGTAGGTAATCGGCCGTTTATTATTAAACACGATGGCAATTTCACTCAGATCGTTTCCAAAACGCTTTTGAATGTCTGCTGCTACTAATTTTAGAAAGGCTGTCTGCATCGTGCTATTATTTTACTTCAGTTAATTGATTTGATTTCGCATAATAGAGATAGGCTTTAACGTTGTTATAGCCAAGGTTCTCCAAATTCTTTTTATAGTTGTCGACTTGGTACTTGTGCCCAATATAGTCTGTCTGTGTGAATTTAAAATCCAGAACGATTGTTTCTTCCGCGGAGGTGAAGACTTTATCGGGACGGATCGTCTCACCTTTAGCCGTAATAATGCTTGCTTCATTCCAGATTTTATAGTTTCCGGTGAGCCATTTATTGATCATGGGGTGCTTCCAGATCTGATTGATCTCCTGCATGAGAAAAGGCTCTTCCTCTTTGGAAAGGATTCCTTCCTGGATAAGTTGGCGTACCAGTTTATGGATGTCTTCTTCCTTAGAAATTTGAGCCATAATATCGTGGGCCAATATCCCGTACTGCGCGGCTTTCTCCAGCATCATAATATCATTGATGTTACGCGTACTCGATTTCTCTAAGGCCATTTCTAATTCTTTGGAAATGGGGTAATGGCGAAGGGAAATAATATTGTCTTTTTGAGCCTGATGTTTTTTTTGTTCGATCGTTTGATCGATGTGTACACCTTTTTCTTCCAGTGCAAACGGAGCTATCGGGCTATCCAAGACTTGATAGAGCACATCGCTGATATATTCGTCTTTAATATCATATCCTGTAATTTCGCCTGTTTTTTTGTCAACAGATTCTTTAAAGGAAGGTGCCGTGATATAGAGATGCTCAACAGCACGCGTTGTTGCTACATAGAATGTATTGAGTGCATCCATGTAATTGAACAGCATCTCTTCAAAATATTGCTTGAAAAATACAGATTTGCCGACTGTAGATGTATATTTTATTGGAATTTTTCCCAATTGGGCGAAAGGAGTATCTGTGGTCTCTATCCAAAAATCGCCATTGATCATGCCGTCGAGATCCCAGGAACAGAATGGAATCATCACCACGTCATAAGCTAGACCTTTTGATTTGTGGATTGTTGTGACCTCGATTGCATCAATTTCTCCGTTGGAAGGGAGCACCGCCCGGTTGCCATCTTCTTCCCAAAACTCCAGGAACTGAATAATGCCACGTTCGCCATTGGTGGAGAAAGCTGAGATCATATCTTTGAACGCCAGGAGGTAAGGGAGGTGGATATTGTCTGTGGTTGTGAAACCGTAGATTTCAATGAGTTTTTCAATTAAATGAACTAAAGGCTGTTTCTGCGCCATTTCCCAGGAGTCAATCAGCGCCTCAGGGAGATAATCTTTAAGTGCGCGGATGTCATTGCTGGCAAATTTTAACCATGCATTTTGATCGATTGTCTTATTTTGAATATGCTGGTAGAGATAGACCATCTTTGCTTTATGGATGGTATGTTTGTCCGAATTATAGACTAAAGCCTTCAACGTTTCGATCATTAATAGTACCGCATCATTGCTCGCCAAGGTTAATGCATCACCGGATATCACTTCAAATGTAAGTTGCTGCTCTTTTTTGAAGTCCATGAGCTTTTGGATGACCAATTTAGCCTGTACATTACTCCGTACCAAAATACCGATCTGCCGTGCCTGATAGCGGCCCTTACCGAGCCAGTCGCCTATTTTTTGACATAGTTGGAGTAGCGACTCTTCAATAACCTGATTTCTTCTGTAGCGTCCATCAGTGACAGGAATGTAGGAGATTTCGATAGATCCTAATTGGTCATGTTTCCCTTTTTTATGTTCAGGTACTTCCTGTTGGCTGTTTTCATAAGCTTTGACCAGCATAGTGTCATTGCCAGTAGAAATCCACCACTGTTTACCTTCTTCATCAAGGCTTTCGAATACTTTTTCATTCAGTACCTGTTGCAGATGTTGGGGAATACTGCTAAAGAGGTAATTGTTTAAATGGATGATATTTGGAAGACTTCTAAAATTGGTGTCGAGGCTTCCGTTTTCGATAAAGGTGGTTTTGCTATCCTCGTCTAAGTGAAAGGTATGACCAACCTGTTGTTCTACCTGCTGCAGGAGTATGCGCCAATCCCCATTTCGCCAACGATAAATACTCTGTTTGACGTCCCCAACGATCAGGTGCTCGCTGATTGTGCCTTTGGCGTCTGCCAATGCATTGATCAGTAGTGGACTATAATTTTTCCACTGAATACGCGAGGTATCCTGAAATTCGTCAAACAAAAAGTAGTTAAAACGATTGCCGATCTTCTCCCAGATAAATGTTGGATCGCTATTTTCATCCAATCCGAGTTTGTTTAATAAAATCTGCGAGTCGGAAATTAATTGAGCGCCATTGTCCCGCCGCCATTGCGTCAGTAAGTCGCTCATTTCCTTGAGGAGGCGCAGGTAATAGAGATTACTTTGTACCGCTTGATAAGCAATGTAAGCCGATAGATTATCGTGTAGCTTTTGGAACGATGCCAGAATGGGGCTGAGGGCGGCGATAAGATCATGCCGTATATTTTTGTCACTATCTGTAAAAGCATCTTCATTGTCGATCAACTGGAGATATTTTTCCAGTACCTTGGCAATTTCGGAAGCGCTCAGCTTTTCCGTTTTTTTATTGGTTTTGCTAGCGGAGATTATTTTATTACGCGATTTACCTTTCAGTTCACTTTCGGAGATGTTAAAATTCTTGAACGTTTCACTAAAGGCTTCAATCGTCAGCGAGAGTGCTTCCGTGAAGGAGTTTATCTTCTGTTCAACTTCCTGATTGAGGAGATTAAAAACCTCCTTTGGATTGGCAGAATTGATGTAACCATCAAATTCCTGAAAATTTTCAGAGAAAATAAGACTTGCCAAACCCATTAATTGTTGGCGGTAGTTCCAATTTTCATTTTTTGCTATTTTCTTTTCCGCATAAGCGATAATCCAATCCAGTAGGTCGGGGCGTTCATCCAGCAATTGATTAAGCATGACCGTTAGGTCATTTTTCACTTTGTTGACATTCATTTCAATCTTATAAGCAGCATCAAGATTGAGTTCATACGTGAATGCACGAATAACTTTTTGGGAAAAACCATCAATTGTACTTATGGTAAAATGACTGTAGTCATGTAGGATACGTCGATACACCCGAAAAGCTTTCTCTTGTACCAGATGCGGATTCCAATCTGGTTGCTGCTGAAGTAAAAGCTTTCTGAAATCTTCAATTTTAGGGCTACGATTGCCTGTTGCCAAGCCATGGAGTACCGAGAGGATACGTTCCTTCATCTCGGCGGTTGCCTTATTGGTGAATGTCACCGCCAAAATCTCCTTATAGCTATTCTCGTTGGAGAGTAGGAGTGTGAGATAGTGTAAAGTTAAGCTAAAGGTTTTTCCCGAACCGGCTGAAGCTTTTAGTATTTTTAATGGCGCAACAGATTTCATAGAATGAAGGTAGAAAGTAAAAAGTGAATTGGCAAAAATGTCGCTGACTATTTCGAAGCTATTGTACACAAACGGTTCATCCTGTTTACATTTGGTAAAGATGCCCTTTTAAATAAAGGAGTTTTTTGTGCCTTGATTTTTGAAAAGTTTGTTGTAGTTGCTTTATGGAAGCAAGAAAAGACGAAGGTCTCAAGGGAAGATATTACGTTTGAACGAAGTTGTTGACAAGAGCTAACCCTGTCGTTTTCAGTGAAGTTTTATTAAATTATAATGATGATTAAAAAAAAATAACTATCTTTGCATCCCCTCTAGTATGAAGCTCGGGGGATATGTTGAATACATAAAATAAAATTAAAAAATGGCAACTAAAATCAGATTGCAAAGACACGGTAAAAAAGGACGTCCTTTTTACCACGTAGTCGTAGCGGATTCTCGCGCTCCACGTGACGGTAAATTCATCGAACGTATTGGTTCTTACAACCCAAACACAAATCCAGCAACTATCGTTTTGGATTTTGAAAAAGCTTTGGATTGGATGAATAAAGGTGCTCAACCAACTGACACTGCTCGCGCTATCCTTTCTTACAAAGGTGTTCTTTACAAAAAACACTTGCAAGGTGGTGTGAAAAAAGGTGCTTTTGATGAAGCTGCTGCTGAAGCTAAATTTACAGCTTGGACTGACGCTCAAGAAGCTAGAATCTCTGGTAAAAAAGATGGTTTAGCTCAAACTAAAGCTGAAGCTAAAAAAGCTGCTTTAGTGGCTGAAGCTAAGAAAAAAGAAGAAAAAGCTGCTGCTGTAGCTGCTAAAAATGCTCCTGTAGCGGAAGAAACTGCTGCTGAAGAGACTGAAGCTCCTGCATCAGAAGAAACTGAAGGTTAATTCTTTCATAAAGTATTCGAGAAAGCCGACTCAATCTTGAGCCGGCTTTTTTTGAAACAGCCAATAGGCTAATGGTTTGCCAAATCATGTCTCACAGCTAATCGCTAAATACGAAATATATGACTATTGATCAAAGCTTTTACATCGGTTACATCAGTAAAACAAGAGGTCTTAAAGGAGAAGTACAACTATTTTTTGAATTCGAGGAATATGAGAGTTTGAATATCGATGTTGTCTTTGTGGAAGTGAACAAAAAACTTGTTCCTTATTTTGTTGATACCATTAAATTTCAAAAAAATAGTACAGCCTATGTGACATTTGAGGATGTGGATCATATCGATAAGGCTCAAGTACTTGTACGTAAAAAGCTATATCTTTCCAATGATAAGATGCCCGAGCGTGATCCAGACGATTTTAGATATACTGATTTAATCGGTTTTTTAGTGATTGATGAAAACCATGGTGAACTGGGGCAAATAACAGACGTCCAGGAATTTCCACAACAGTTTGTCGCTTCGGTAAATATGGACGGTAAAGAACTGATGTTCCCGCTGTCCGACGATTTGATCTTAGGAATCGATGGCGAAGAGGAGATCATTG
Source organism: Sphingobacterium sp. UGAL515B_05 (assembly GCF_033097525.1). Classification (NCBI taxonomy): domain Bacteria; kingdom Pseudomonadati; phylum Bacteroidota; class Sphingobacteriia; order Sphingobacteriales; family Sphingobacteriaceae; genus Sphingobacterium; species Sphingobacterium sp. UGAL515B_05. The sequence continues at coordinate 2,362,797 of NZ_CP109907.1, forward strand.
AAGTTGAATTGCCAGAAGGCTTAGTGGATCTTTATAAAGAATAAGCATATCCCCAAGCTTATTCAAATGAATAGCGGTATACGAACTATTGTAGTAATTTCTTATCTTGGTCTGTATATTATTACTGGCCATAATTATTGATTGATTTTGAAACCGTTATTACTACTGCTATTTATATTCTCGTTGTCTTCTTGTGCTTTCTTTGGGAAGAAAAAGGACTTTCCTGAAGGCAATTACCAAATGATACTGGGCTATTCAAATGAGGAGTATCATAAAGTAAAAAGAGAATCACCCCAAAATGTGGAGGCAGATGCCTATGGTAATGATCCTATGCTATACCGGTCCTTTCTCTCACTCCAGGATAAAGATAAGTTTGTGATGGCGATCGATGATATCTTACTCTTCGGCAAGTATAGATTCAACGGCGATCGATTAGAATTGAATGATGAGAAAAAGGGTAGCCTCGCCTTAGATATTGTTAAGGTAAAAGGCGATTTTGTTCAGCTGAGAGGTGATTTTTCACAGTTTAGCTCAGCGCATGTACCCACTAGCGAAAGACTTTATATCAACTTTGCGCTAGATAAAACTCCTATCCGGGAGACCCCGAGCAAATTTGATAGCCAGGTGAATCTATGGCGAAATGCCCCTGTAAAATCAGAAAGTGAAAAGGAGATAAAGACCCGGACACTGAATTTTGTAGATTATTCTATCGCTTATTTCCAGCACATATCAAGTTCTGGCACACATCACGATTATCGATTGGATGGTGTTGAATCACCAATTATTTATGCTGAGAATGGCATTGTGCTAAAGAAGTGGGAAGATGTTCCTGAATCCTGGAAGGAATTGTTTTACAATGAACAAAATGCATTAGTTGCCTATCAATATTTATTTGATGGTTTTAAATATGGATCGAAAGAAGAGTACCATGTTACCGGACTCTTACTGATCACATTTTATCTCAAAAATTTACGAAATTCCCTGGCAACGAATCTTTAGCCGATCCTGTAGTGACTTAGGCAATCTCTTCGCTGTCAATGATCCTCGGTCGTTAATTTTATCTGTTTTTTTAAGTCTTTTACTTTTGTTGGAGCGTAAATTTCTATTATTGCCTGGGAATAAACCTGAAGCCGTATTTATTGCAGGCTTTTTGCGCCTATTTTTGCCTTTTCGAAAAAATATTTTTGTCTTTTGATTTTTTAAAACGATATTAGCAACGCTTATAGAGAAAGGCCGAGGGACTAGACCCGTTGAAGCCTTAGCAACCTGTCTTGTTCAAGGTGCTAAATTCTACCCTACTCCATGTGGGAAAGATAAGTTACATGTAGATAAACGATCCCTCGACTTGTGCGTTTCGATGTAAGCCAACCAAACTAAAAACAGTTTTTTAATGAAGATTATCGATCATATCCAGAATGCCAAAGGAAAAACATTGTTTTCTTTTGAGCTATTGCCACCGGCGAAAGGGCAGGGCATCCAAAGTATTTTTAAAACCATGGATGAACTGATGGAGTTTAAACCTCCTTTTATCGACGTAACCTACCATCGGGAAGATTATATCTATAAAGAGCATGCGAGTGGATTACTGGAACGCGTTTCCTATCGTAAACGTCCTGGGACAGTGGCGATATGTGCTGCAATCATGAATAAATATAAAGTAGATGCGGTGCCCCATTTGATATGTGGTGGTTTTACAAAAGAGGAAACTGAAAATGCATTGATCGATTTGAACTTCCTGGGGATAGATAACGTGTTGGTATTGAGGGGAGATGCACGTAAGGGCGACGCCGATTTTATACCGACCGATGGTGGACATGCTTTTGCAACAGACCTACTTGAACAGGTAACGGATATGAATAAAGGAAAGTATCTGCATGAAGACATTATCACATCGGAAAAGACTGATTTTTGCATCGGAGTAGCGGGCTATCCCGAAAAGCATTTTGAATCGCCAAATTTCAATACTGATTTTAAATATCTGAAACAAAAAGTCGATATGGGAGCAGAGTTTATTGTGACTCAGATGTTCTTTAATGTTGAAAAATACAAGGAGTTTGTAACAAAATGTAGGGACAATGGAATCCATGTGCCTATTATTCCGGGATTAAAACCACTGACAACGAAAAAACAGTTGGTTACACTACCAAGGATATTCCATTTAGATATTCCAGAGGAACTGAGTGATGCTGTTTCAGCATGTAAAACGAATGCCGACGTCAGACAAGTAGGTGAAGAGTGGTTGGTGCAACAATGTCAGGAGCTGATTAAATTTGGCGCTCCGGTTTTACATTTCTATACGATGAGTAATCCTGGTCCAACAAAGAAGATTGTTGAAAAACTAGCCTAACTCATAAAAGTAATACGAAAAGGGAGCCGATAAGCTTCCTTTTTTTTATCCTAGCATTCGTTGTGAAAGCCTAAAATATGTTCAGAATTTCGATTGTGTGGTTTAGTCGATCGCTATTTTCAGTGTTTAATAGCCTGTTTATAGTCAGATACTTGTGTTAAATAGTGTTAATTAACTTATTAGAATCAGGATAACTTTTTAACTTAAAGTGCTAAAAAGGATTTTAACAATAGACCAAATTGACCTTATGACGTACACTAGATTAAATTCTCTACTCGGCTTTGCTTGCGGACTAATTGCTACATGTGTCTATATCGCCACCGTTGAAAAGACGGTAAGCTGGTGGGATTGTGGTGAATTTATTGCCTGTGCCTACAAGCTGGAAGTGGCACACCAGCCGGGAGCACCATTATTTCTTCTTATTCAGAATATATTTTCCAACCTGGCTTTGGGTAATGCAGGTAAAATCGCCTATTGGATGAATATTGGATCCGCAATCTGCAGTGGGCTTACTGTTACATTTTTATTCTGGACGATAACAGCAATAGCCAAAAAGATACTCAACAGGCAAGAGAACGTTCAATTATCGAATTATTTCCAAATTTTTGCTGCGGGTTTAGTTGGTGCAATGGCTTTCTGTTTTAGTGATTCATTCTGGTATTCGGCGGTTGAATCTGAGGTATATGCGATGTCTTCATTGTGTACAGCAATTGTTTTTTGGGCAATTTTAAAGTGGGAAGTCCGTGCAGATGAAGCAGGTAGCGATCGTTGGCTGGTTTTTATTGCTTTTGTTATGGGCCTTTCGATCGGAGTGCACTTATTAAATCTGTTGGCAATTCCGGCTATAGCGATGGTTGTCTATTTCAGGAGAGCAGGACAGATCAGTGCGAAAGGTACAATAAAAGCTTTCTTGTTAGGAATGTTGATCTTGGGAGCCGTATTGTGGGGAATTATTCAATGGTTGGTCGGTTTAGCAGCGAAAGTGGACCTTTTATTTGTAAACTCACTAGGTTTGGGTTTTGGCTCAGGCATCTTGTTTTTGTGTTTGCTGTTGGGGAGCTTTCTCATTTATGGCCTATATTATTCTTATAAAAAGCGGCAATACACACTGCATACCGGGTTGCTGGTCTTTTGTTTTATTCTATTTGGGTATAGTTCCTATACCATGGTTTTGATCCGTGGAAAAGCGAATCCCTCGTTAAACAATAATGCGCCGGACAATGTGTTTTCTTTTTTGGGTTATCTGGGCCGGGAGCAATATGCCCGCGAACCTTTATTCAAAGGACCCAACTATGATTCACAAGTCGTTGGTGTAGAGCGTAAAACCGCTTATCGCAAAGATGAGTCTGGTTATATTCCTTTTAATCAGGTAGATAAGTATACGTTTGATAAGGAAACTTTCTTTCCCCGCATATATAGTCAAGATGGAGCCCATCAGGCTTATTATAGGAGTTACCTCAATTTGAAGGAGGGGCAGCAACCACAGTTCTCGGATAATTTTAAGTTCTTTTTTAATTTTCAATTGGGCGATATGTATACCCGATATTTCTTGTGGAATTTTGTCGGTAGACAGAATGACAGGCAAGGGTATGGAACCTATAGTGACGGCAACTGGTTGTCGGGGATTAAACCATTGGATAATTGGCGTTTGGGAGGGCAAGATAAAATATCCAAATCGCAGGAGCATGACCCGAGCCGGAATACCTATTTTTTCCTTCCATTGCTACTGGGAATAGCCGGTGCAATCTGGTTGTATCGAAACAATAAACCTTATACCGTGGTCTTGACCTTACTGTTTGTGTTTACGGGCATAGCGATCGTTGTTTATCTCAACCAAACTCCTATGCAACCTCGGGAACGAGATTATGCTTACGTAGGATCTTTTTATGCGTTTGCGATCTGGATCGGACTGGGCGCAATAGCATTTGTTCGGTTTCTCAATCGTTTTGTACAAACACGGTATGCGTTGGCCACAGGTATTTCTTTCGCTTTATTGGGCGGTCCCATTATTTTGGCCCATCAAAATTGGGATGATCATAATCGTTCTGAAAAGTCGCTGGCAAGGGATATGGCACGTAATTATTTAGAATCCTGCGCTCCAAATGCTATTCTATTTACCTATGGAGATCATGATACATTTCCTGTATGGTATTTGCAAGAAGTGGAAGGAGTACGTCCGGATGTTCGGGTTGTGGTATTAAGTTATCTGACTGGCGATTGGTATATGCAGCAGGCCAAGCAGCCGACGTATCAAGCGGCAGGTCTTCCCGTGACGATCCCAGCTGAAAAGACGAAAAAAGGCGTTCGTGATTATATCCCTTTTGTGGATAGACAGCTTGACAATGCGGTGGATATACAGCAATTATTACAGTTTGTCACATCGGATGATCCGGAGTATAAAGTTCAGCTGAATTCAGGTGATATGGAAAACTATTTTCCTTCCAAGAAGGTCCAATTGCGCGTTGATAAAGAGGAGGTGGTTAAGAAAAATGCGGTTCCGGCTTATTTTCAGGGTGCTATTGTTTCTGCAATGGAATGGGAAATTCCGAATGATCATCTGACCAGGGCGGATTTAACCCTGTTATCGGTGCTTGAAAATAACCATTGGGACAGACCGATATATTTTTCGAACATGCTGCCAAGTGACATTAAACTGGGCCTGGATAAATACCTGGTCAATGAGGGCTTTACTTCCCGATTGATGCCTGTCGCTGCTACAGATCAGTCGACAGGAAAACGAAATGTGCAGGCCGGGTTAGTTAACATGGAAGCATTATATAACAATATTATGCATACGTATCAGTGGGGCAATGTTAAAAATGCACAGTATTTAGATACCGATTCGTTTCGCTTTACAAGTATGTACGCCCGTGATATATTTGGAAAAGCCGCCCGGATGCTCTTGGCCAATGGTCAGGTCAAACAAGCTGGGGAAGTAGCAAAAAAAGCATACGATCAATTACCCGATCGTGTATATGCGATGTCGGATGCCATCAATTATGCCGATATTATCGACAGTCTATATCGTTCGGGACAACCTCAGTTAGCCAACAGGATGATGGACCGAAACCTTGATTATGTGACTGAAAATATGGAGTATCTACATCAGTTGGTGACGGATAAGAAAAACCTGAGCTTCGAGTGGAATGATATTCAGACCGGTTTGGATTCTGTAGACCGGTACAAGGCTATTTTATTGGAAGCAAAAGATACCAAGCGATTGGCACGTGTTGAGCGCTTGAGACAGCAATATCAAAATTGGTACGGAGTAGAATAATGCTGTTGACAGACTGAACCAAATTTACGCGGTCTGCCTAAACCGCAAATTGACTGCTGTGCTTGAGGTAAAAAAAAACCAGATGAGGCCTCTTCTAAAATATTGGAAGAGGCCTCGATACATATAGGATAGGGAATGAGCCAAATGATTAGAATTTCATGCCGACTCCAAAGCCGAGCAGGAAGGGATTGATGTCAACTTTTGCCGGTATGGATAAGTTGGGAGCGAGGTTTGATGCATCAACATTGACATCTGTTTTTAAAAGAATATACTTCGCATCCAAATTCACGAAATATTTTTCAGATAGCTTAAAATCAATTCCCAGCTGAGTCGCAAAACCGAAAGCATTATCGTATTTTACATTTTTTACCGTTTGTCCCGCGTTGGCGCTATAGAATATGGTATAATTTATTCCCGCACCTACATAAGGTTTAATGGCACCATCGGGGAAGAAATGATACTGAGCTGTCAGTGTGGGTGGAAGGAGCCATACACTGCCAAGATCGACATTGCTGGATGAACTACCACCAATGGCAGTTAAATTTGAACCTGTTGTATTGACTTTATGTTTTGTAGTCCCAAGGATCAATTCCGCCGCAATGTTTTTTGTGAAGAAATAGGTGAAGTCCAGTTCGGGGATAAATTTCGTATTGATGTCGACGTCTCCGCCTATGGTATTAATATTGGCCGATTCGTTTGGCATGACTGTCACACCTCTGAGTCTCATTTGCCAGCGTTGATTAGGGATTGTTTGTGCCTGTAAACTTAGTGCACCTAGGGTGAGTGTTAGTGCAATTAAAAGTAGCTTTTTCATATCATTAAGGGTATTTGTTTGCTGTAAAACTATTGCTAAAATCACGGCAAAAGAGTGACGATAATCAGGTTGAAAAATGAATGATACGATGTTTTTCTTATTGCAGATGATGTACCTTTATAAATTACTGCTGTAAAAAAAGAGAAGTACGGGAAAGCATAAATCTTCTCTTGTAGTTTTTCAGTTCGAAGAAAGTAAACGGGCAGGCAGTTTTCAAGAAGTTATCTGGATTGAGAACGGGCTAACCTGATAAAAGGTGGTCATTTTCGAGTAGCAATGGGGCCTTTGCGAAGCTATATGCGATGAGCGCTGATGTTTCAAGAGGTTGATTGAAGTGTAGTTTAGCCAGATTAATGGGGATATAAATCCGGCATGTTGGAGAATTTAGGGGATAAGAATACACGATAAAAAGAAGAGGTTGGAATCACTTCCAACCTCTTCTTTTTATGGGTTACGGTTTTACGCGTTTTTCTTTACTTCCTTACCCCAAGAGTCTTTTAATGTAACCGTACGGTTAAAGACTAAATGAGCTGGAGTTGAATGTGTATCTAAGGTAAAATACCCTAATCGTATAAACTGATATCCTTTCCCCGGGGTTGCATTTGCAAGATCCGGTTCAATGTAAGCACGTTCAATAATATGTAGGCTTTCAGGATTGATCGATGCTTTAAAATCTTCGGCAGCAGCAGGATTTTCCTCATTGAACAATCTGTCGTACAATCTCACTTCGGCTTCTTTTGCATGTGGAACCGAGATCCAGTGGATTGTTCCTTTTACTTTTAATCCCGAAGTGTCTTCTCCTGATTTTGAGTTTGGAACATACGTACAATGAACTTCCGTTACATGGCCATTTTCATCTTTCACAAAATCATGACAGGTGACGATGTAAGCATGTTTTAAACGTACAGAAAGTCCAGGGCCTAAACGGAAGAATTTTTTTGGTGCATCTTCCATAAAATCATCGCGCTCTATCCAGAGCTCCTTTGAAAATGGAATGGAGCGTGAACCTTCACCACCTTCGACTTCTGGATTGTTCTCGCCAACAAGATCCTCTACCTGACCATCAGGATAGTTTGTGATCACCAATTTGATCGGATCAAGAACAGCCATTCTGCGCCATGCCGTTTTGTTGAGATCCTCACGGATACAAAATTCCAAAAGACTGACATCGATCATGTTTTCACGTTTTTGAACACCGATTTTTTCACAGAAGTTGCGGATACTCGCAGGTGTATACCCTCTTCTGCGCAATCCTGAGATCGTAGGCATACGCGGGTCGTCCCAGCTTTCAACAAACTTCTCATTGACCAACTGCAGCAATTTACGTTTACTCATGACGGTATAAGTCATATTCAAACGTGCAAATTCGTATTGTTTGGAAGGGAAAATCTCCAATTTATCAATACACCAATCATAAAGTGGACGGTGTGGAATAAATTCCAGCGTACAGATCGAATGTGTAATTTTCTCAATGGAATCTGATTGTCCATGCGCAAAATCATACATTGGGTAGATACACCATTGATTCCCTGTTCTGTGGTGATGTGCATGTTTGATGCGGTATAACAAAGGGTCACGCAAATGCATATTCGGGCTAGCTAAATCAATCTTTGCGCGTAGCACTTTTTCACCATCTTGGTATTTACCGGCACGCATAGCCGCGAATAAGGTTAGATTTTCCTCAATAGACCTATCGCGATAGGGCGTTGGAACACCCGGTTCTGTTGGGGTACCTTTTGCTGCTGCAATTTCTTCAGCAGTGCTGTCGTCGACATACGCTAGACCTTTTTTAATTAGATCAACGGCATAACTATATAGTGTCTCGAAATAATCTGAAGTATATAATTCCGCTGCCCACTGGAATCCAAGCCATTGAATATCTTTCTTGATACTTTCAACATACTCAGTGTCCTCAGTGACAGGGTTAGTGTCATCAAAACGTAGATTAGTCTTGCCATTATACTGCTGTGCTAATCCAAAATTCAAGCAGATGGATTTGGCGTGACCAATGTGGAGGTAACCATTTGGCTCAGGAGGAAAACGTGTCAATACACGTCCGCCATGCTTCCCTGTACGAAGATCCTCTTCGACAATTTCCTCGATAAAATTTAATGATTTTTCTTCACTCATAATACAAAGTTAATTATTCGCCGTGAAATATTAGCTAGGCGATCGTAGATATTCGGCTTAGCGTGAGTGGTTGAATAGGCCAGCTGTATCTGTTGGAATGGAGAGACTTAATAACGCTGGGATATGAAACAAAAAAGGGACGAAATTTCGTCCCTTTTTACCGATTTTTATTACTACTCTATTTATAAGCGAAGACTTCACCTAGCTCATCATTATTGGTAAAGGTACAGTGTTGATCGATCAATTCTCCCGTGCCGATATTGATAATCATTCCATGTACTGCAAGATCATTACGCTCTTTCCATGCGTTTTGGATAATCGACGTCGCACAAAGATTGAAAACCTGTTCTTGTACGTTGAGCTCGATTAAACGATCTACTTTTTTATCATGTTCCTGGATCGCATCGATCTCTTCGCTGTGTAAACGATAAACATCCTTGATATGGCCCAACCAGTTGTCGATAATACCATACTGCTTGCGGCTTAAAGAAGCCGCAACACCACCGCAGCCATAGTGACCAGCGATAATCACATGTTTTACTTTCAGCACATTCACGGCATAGTCTAATACGGAAAGCATACTCATATCCGAGTGAATGACCATGTTGGCAATATTACGGTGAACGAAAACTTCCCCCGGCTTTGTACCTGTCAATTCATTTGCGGGTACACGGCTATCTGCACAACCGATCCAAAGAATTTCCGGATTTTGACCTTTAGCAAGTTGTTGGAAGCGTCCCGAAGCGTCATTCTTTACGAATTCCATCCACTCTTTATTTCCCTTTATGATATTGTCAAATCCTATTTTTAAATCTTTATTTTCCATATTCTTCTTATTTCACTCTTGCCCAAAGGCATTGTTTCTATTTTATTGTAATAATACAAATGTCTAAATTCATTGTTTACTTCAAACAACTTATTTTTTATTGAAAATCTGTTCTTGATGTTCAATCATCCTTCCTCTTGTTTCAACCAAGGATTGCTGGTAGAACGATGGAAGGTAATGGCTGACGCGATACGTGGAAAACCTTTCCCTTATGGGGAGGGTTTTTTATAGACAACCTGCAAAAGCTCGATGTCTTTTCCCTTACTTCTCGCATTCTGCTCAAAATCTTTTATGACTTCGATGACATCCTTGTCTATAAATTTACTGAATGTTCCATCGATGCGGATCTTACTGATAGATTTTGGTAAGCTGTATAATTTCTGTTGGATCGGAACCTTGTTCAAAAAGGATACTTCCTCCGCTAATGTAATGACAGCCTTATCTTCTTCATTGTCTTTTTCAATATTATATTTGAAAGCATTTTTCATATTTGCTCTCAAAATATAGAATGTCGCCACGACAATACCTATTCCTACACCCATAAGGAGATCAGTAAACACGATCGCTACAATGGTGACAAAAAATGGGATAAATTGATCCAAGCCTTTTTTGTACATCGAGGTGAATAGACTTGGTTTAGCCAATTTATATCCTGTATGGAGAAGGATAGCCGCTAAACAGGCCAAAGGAATCATATTCAGCATTGTTGGGATAGCGAGCATAGCGACCAATAGCCACATACCATGCATGATAGCAGACTGTCTCGTTTTTCCACCTGCATTGACGTTTGCTGATGAGCGTACGATAACGGATGTTAAGGGTAGACCGCCTAGAAGTCCGCTGGTCATGTTACCAATTCCTTGTGCAACGAGTTCACGGTTGGTTGGCGTATTTCTTTTGTAAGGGTCTATTTTATCAACCGCCTCGATACTCAATAAGGTTTCTAGACTTGCAATAATTGCAATCGTAAATGCAGCTATCCACACGTCTTTGTTGACAATCTGTGTGAAGTCCGGTAGGGTAAATAATCCGGTGAATTCAGCAAAAGAACCTACAATAGGGACCAAAACAAATTGTTTATCATGCAATTGGAGCGCTGATCCGTTGAAAAAATAAGCTAAGCTTACACCCAGAATCACGACAACCAATGGGGCCGGAACCTTATTAAGCTTTGGAATAGATGGCCAGAAGATGAGGATTGCCAATGATAGTGCACAGATGATCAATGCACCGAAGTTGATCGCAGAGGCGATCGTATCAAAATAGGCGCCAATACCATGTCCATTGTCCATTTCGAAGGCATGTGTTTCGACTAAACCCAATGCCAAAGGAATCTGTTTCATGATAATTGTGATGCCGATCGCGGCAAGCATACCTACAATGACCGCTGAAGGGAAATAATTGCCGATCATCCCGGCTTTTAATATACCAAGAATGACCTGCACTACACCTGCGATCACGACGGCAAGTAGAAAGGTTTCATATGCGCCTAGGCTCTGAATAGCACCTAAGACAATTACTGTTAGGCCAGCAGCTGGCCCACTTACACTGAGTGGTGATTTACTGATTGAAGCGACAACGATTCCACCAATTACACCAGTCAATAATCCTGCAAACAATGGCGCACCAGAGGCCATTGCAATTCCCAAACATAATGGAAGTGCCACCAAAAACACCACAACACTAGCAGGGAAGTCATATTTTAAGTCTCTTTTCGATAGTTTCAGAAAAGCCGACGTACGAGTTCCAAACATAAAATTTGTGTTTATCTATAAATAAAGTTTTCATCAGGTAACCTTTAGTGAGCTATAGCTTTGTATCGTTATATCCTATGACCTTCAAGAGCATTGACAAAGTGTCTTGCTGAGAAAGCTCAACGATAAGATTCAACCGAACTAAAGCAGATCGATTACTTCAGAAAAATCAAGGATACCGCACATGCTTTATCTTTTGCATGCGGGTCGATGGAAGTACATCCCCAAGGGATGCCCTTATTAACAGTTAGGAGGCGGTGTTGGAACCGTAGGATGGAAAGCTAAAATGCTTTTCTCATTTTTAAGATAATTCTTCTGTTTTCCTTGGTTCTCAACGATTATAGTTTCAAATACAATAGGTTCTTCTGTTTTTGTATTGAAAAATTTTGAGGCGGTCTCAAGTGTATCGTTACTTGCACCGTTATTGTTTTCGATTTCCAGTTGTAAAACGACCTGTAAGATGGTGCTTTGATCTAAGCTGTTGGAAAAAATAGGCGAAATAGAGATGGCCATCTTTGTGAAAAAGATGATAGCACAAAAGAATGCTGCCACAAATCTAAACCGCTTATTTAACATTTTTTATTACCTTTAATCTTACTGTTTTACATCGTAAAAATAGCAATTCTATGTTAAATTCAAATTAATAGTGCACTAAAAATAAAATTTGGCACGAAATTGTGACGAAGAGATTATTTTTTGAAAAGTTTTCAATTTTTTTTGATTTATAAATATTAAGCCTTTCGTATGGCAAATAAAGAACAATTTATTGAGAAGGTCCAGGCCTCCTATAATCCCAAGGGAGCATTTATCTATCTGGGGGCGGGAATGCTCAATGGTGAAATTTTGGCAGAGGCAAAAGTGAATTTAGCCTTGAAAATGATGAACCGCCACGGACTTATTGCCGGGGCTACCGGAACCGGTAAAACGCGGACGCTACAATTGATTGCCGAACAGTTGTCGGATGCCTCTGTACCTGTATTTATGCTGGATGTCAAGGGCGATTTATCAGGCTTAGCAGAACCAGGTGTCACCAATCAAGCCCTTATTGATCGGGGAAACGCCGTGGGCGTGCCGTTTGAGCCGTCGTCATTTCCCGTTGAACTGTATTCACTTTCTGGCAATAAGGGGATTCCTATGCGGATTACCGTAGAAGATTTCGGACCGGTCTTGCTGGGCCGGATCCTGGAGCTCAATGAAACACAAACAGGGGTATTGGCCGCAATGTTTAAATATGCGCAAGATCATCAAATGCCATTGATCGATTTTTCAGATACCAAAAAACTACTAAGCTACCTTTCAGAAGGACCTGGTAGCGAAGAAATCAAAAGCGATTATGGTAAGATTAGTTCCGCAAGCTCGGGAACTATTCTGCGTAAAATCGTCGCTTTGGAGCAGCAAGGTTTGGCTCATATCTTTGGCGAGAAAGAGTTTGATATCAACGATTTGTTTCAAAAAGTGGATGGGAAAGGCGTGATTAGCCTGTTGAATATTTCCGATGTGCAAGATCAGCCCATACTGTATTCTACATTCTTATTGAGTTTATTGGCACAATTGTTTAAAAATATGCCCGAAGTGGGCGACCTGGATAAACCGAAGCTGGTCTTTTTCTTTGATGAAGCCCATCTGCTGTTCAACGGAGCTCCTAAAGCCTTTTTGACACAGGTGGATCAGATTATTCGTCTTATCCGTTCGAAGGGGATAGGTGTTTTCTTTTGTACACAGTCTCCAACCGATGTGCCGGAGTCTGTATTGGCGCAATTGGGAAATCGGGTGCAGCATGCATTGCGTGCCTTTACACCCAACGATGCTGAAAACTTAAAGAAGACAGTTAAAACCTATCCAAAATCTGATTTTTATGAAATTGATCAGGTTTTGACCGCTTTGGGGACGGGACAGGCATTGATTACCGTATTGAATGACAAAGGTATTCCGACAGAGGTTGTTGCTACGCATTTGGTGCCGGCACGTGCCGTTATGGGGCCTGCAGCTGATGCAACAATCAGCCAGATTATCAATCAGTCTGATTTGAAAGCTAAGTACCAGGAGCGACAGGAAAATCGTTCTGCGGCTGAAATCATAGATGAAAGAATGCAGGCTGCGGAGCAGGAGCAACAACGTGAGGCGCAGGAAAAAGAAGCAGAGAAGGCAAGTCGGCCTTCTTCCCGGAGACAGACGCCTTTGGAGGCTGCACAACGAACTGCGACAACGACTCTCGCACGGGAAGGAGTTAAGTTTTTGGGCAAACTAGCGACGGGATTATTAAACGCATTCTTAAAAAAGAAATAATACTAATTTTTTGATTCTTTTCGTTTCAATACTATACCTTTGAAGGTGGAGCTGAACTTAGCTAAATTTGCTTTTAAGGGCAAATTTAGCTAAGTTTGCGGACGAAAAGAAAATTCTATTAACGCAATTTAAATATGAGTAAACCAACCCTTTTGATTTTGGCAGCAGGTATGGCTAGCCGGTATGGTTCTTTAAAACAAGTAGACGGTTTTGGCCCACACGGCGAGACAATTATTGACTATTCAATTTACGATGCCATTCGCGCAGGATTCGGAAAAGTTGTGTTCATTATCCGGGAAGAATTTCTGGAAAAGATGAAATCGGTATTTGATGAAAAATTGAAAGGTAAAATAGAAGTAGATTACGCTTTTCAAGATTTTGACCTAACGAAATTCGGTGTTAACCACGTTATTGAAAGAACTAAACCTTGGGGTACTGCCCATGCGGTGATGAGCGCTAAGGATAAAGTGCATGAACCTTTTTGTGTAATCAATGCAGACGATTTCTATGGCTCGGATTCTTTTCAAAAAATGGCCCAATTCTTAACAACCGAAGTTTCTGATGAGCAAATGTCATTGATGGGCTTCCAGGTTGGAAATACCATGTCTGATTATGGTTATGTTTCACGCGGAGTATGTGAGGTTACCCCTTCTGGACACATGGAAAGTGTAACTGAACGTACAAATATATATTACAAAGGTGAAGGTGACGATCGCAAAATCGTTTATGAAGAAAATGGTGTTGAAACAGACCTAGATCCAAAAACCCGCGTTTCGATGAATTTTTGGGGTTTTACACCAAAGATTTTCGAAGTGGCCCAGGCGATGTTTCCTGCATTTGTTGAGGAAAATAAGGAGAATTTAAAAGCAGAATTTTTTATTCCTTCTGTACCGGATTATATGGTGAAACATAAGTTGGCTGATTTTAAAGTGATCCCAACTTCTTCGAAATGGTTTGGCGTAACTTATAAAGAAGATAAACCTATCGTACAAGAATCGATTTCGAAATTAGTAGCTGATGGAATATATCCTGAAAAGTTATTTTAAGAGCTAAAAGAAATAGCTTATCTTTCACCTGTATTGTCAAGCAATACAGGTTTTTTTTTGACCTGTGCGCTAGATTAATTGAGCAGAAATAGATCTTAGATGAAAAAAATTCTTAAGGTGTTTGGTTATATTATTTTAGGATTGTTGTCTTTTTGTGTGCTCTATATTGTTGCTGAATACAGCCTGTCAAGAATTTCGGCTCCAAAGAAGAATATAGACGAAGAGAAGACGATTCAGGTTTTTGTTCAGTCCAATGGTATTCATACCGATATTGTATTGCCTGTCGTTAACGAAGAGATAGATTGGTCGCAACTATTTCCTTATGGGAATACAGTTGGGAAACATAGCGGATATCGGTATGTGGGTATCGGTTGGGGTGATAAAGGATTCTATTTGGATACACCAGAATGGAAGGATTTAAAAGCATCGACGGCCTTTGTTGCTGCCTTTGGATTGGGGGAGTCTGCCATTCATGTGACCTATTACAATACGGTTCAGCAGGATGAGTTATGTTTTGCTTATCAGATCAGTAGATCCCAATACCGGGATCTGATAAAATATATAGAAGATTCGTTGGATCGAAATCAAGCGGAAACTATTTTGGTGAAAACAGATGCACAGTATGGTGACTCAGACGCTTTTTATGAAGCAAAGGGAGCCTATAGCATGTTTTATTCTTGCAATACCTGGACAAATAATGCCTTAAAGAAGGCGGCTATGCCAGCAGGTATATGGGCGACATTGGACAAAGGGATATTAAGTCACTATAAGAATAAGAAGTAGCTAGAAATCCATCAGCAGGATCGCGCTGAATGTGAAGTGAGATCGTGAAAATGATAGACATAAAAAAAGCTCCAGGATTAATCCCGGAGCTTTTTTTATGAGGAGGAGTGATTACTTCACTTCTTCGTAATCTACGTCAGTTACATCATCACCACCTTGGTTTCCACCTTGAGCTTGACCTGCATCACCTTGAGGTTGATTATTCAGACCTTTAGGTAATCCATTGCAGACGCTTGAATCATAAAATCGAATATTGATCCACAAGAGCATTTCATATAACAAAATCAACATGTTCATGAAAAAAAGGTGTACAGAAACGATAAAGAAATGATGTTTGTGAAAAAATATTATGCAACAACAACCAACAAATGAATTACAGCACTATCTCGAACTTGAAATACTAACAGTTTCCAACTTCAATACCAAGGTGATCCGAGCTACAGGAAAAGATAACCCTTCTGATGATGAATCTATTCCAACCTTCGCAACATCGACATTGTTCTAATCAAATTCCAAAAAATTATCCATTCTTATAATGGTCATGAATTGCATATTAATCGAAGATGAGCCACTGGCTATAAGGCAGATTTCTCAATATGTTAATAACAATTCCGGACTTAAGCTTGAATGTGTCATAACAGATATGGATGAATTCTATACATCCATATCTGATTTTCAGCCTCGGATTTTATTCCTTGACTACTGCATTCCCGGAGCATCAAATATCCCAAAGGTTTTGGTGCTGATTCCAAAGAACACCATAATTGTAATAACCTCGGTACTTCCACTTATTGTCTTTCCAAAAATTGAGGACCATCTTTTAAAGTTCAAATATGTAGAACTTAACAAGCCTTTTTCAGCAGAAACATTTAATAATTGTATTAATAGAATTATTGACGGTCTATAATCTCAAACAAAAATATTCATGAAATTATTTCACTGTGGTTTTTTTTTACTGCGCGCTCCTTCCTTACCACTCAATTCACTTCAAGAAATCAATAAATCCAGATCAGATCAGGAATTAAAGACTGCCTTCCGTTCATTATTCCATCAGAACCCGGAGATTCTAAACGCCATAATTGTATCCTCCCAACATTTTGGAAGAAACATTCAATCCTGGCTAATAGGCAGCTCAGTACTTGAGGAGAAACATCTTTCTACTCTCTACAAATATATTTCCAGAATGGCCACAAGAGCAACTCCTTTTGGCATATCTGCCGGTACTGCGATAGGAACCGTCTCAAAGGAAACAACTCATTTGGAGATAGAGTCCACCACTAAGATACATTCACGGTTAGGAGCCTCTTTCCTTGCGAAAAAATTCAGCGGAAGTGCATTGACTGACAGCTTAAACAAACTGCTGATCCACAGAAATTCCACTCTATTTTACCATGAAGGGCACTTCAGATATGCACAGAAGTCGGCGTCTGAGGACGCAGCGATAAATAGAGTAAAAATAAAAGTAAATCCTCTTTTGAAATTAGTGTATAAAAAGGTCAGTCAAGGAAGTACATATCAAGGACTAGCCAATTACCTTGTAAAAAATGGATTAAACCAAATAGCAGCACAACATTATATCAACCAGTTAATTTATTCGGAATTTCTAATATCAGACATTGAGCCTTCTCTTTCCGGAAACAGGTATAGAAAACTCCTGTCAAATTTGCCCTTGCCTTCCCCGCTAAGCAAATTAGCCGCTAACGTATCATACAGAATTGATCACAATGCCGCTGAGATGCTTCTACACTGGGAGAACCTTTCTCAGGAAACCGAAGAAAACTTGCTACCGGAACTGGAAATAAACAGACAGTTCATTCCGGTAAAAGTGAATATTGATCGAAACTTAATGGGTATAATAGCTAAGGAATTATCAGAACTCATTCCTTTCGCCGAACCAATTGAGGTGCCAGAGATTGAATTCTTCAAAAAGCAATTCATCGCAAAATATGATTTGCAGGAAGTCCCTTTACTTGAGGTTATGGATTCAGATATTTCCATTGGATACGGGGACAAAACAGAACAATATAGAGCCGCGAATCCTCTATTAAAATCGCTGACACTGCTCACGGTGCCACTCCCAAAGAGATCAATCCGAAGTCAAATAAACAAAGGGTTAATAGCCAATAAAAGGAGCATTGAGCTAGACACCTCAGAAATTAAGCTTTCTGAAAACACAGAGATCCATAACCCTGCTACATCATTCGCTTTTGGCACCCTGCATCCAAATTCTGGAAACGCGGAGGATTTCTCATTTCAGCTGAAATCCTGGGGAGGGGCATCAAGCATAACAATGATGGCACGCTTTGCTGAAATCGACCCCGTCCTGAAAGAAAAATTACAGGAGTGTGCAGTACAGGACCAGCAGGCTTACGAAGATTTCATTGTTGCGGAAATAGCACATACTCCCCATGAAAAGGATTCCAATATCCTGTGCCGTCCAGATTTTTACCCTTATGAAATACCTTTATTAGGAAACTCCTCAAAAACTAAGGAATTCCAGATTCCACTTCAGGATATCGTGATTTCGGTAAAAAATAATAAAATCTATCTGCGCTCATTAAGACTCGGTAAATACATTATACCGAGAATTTCCTCAGCCCATAACTATAAAAGAGGCAATCCTATTTATAGATTCTTTGGTGATCTCCAATTTCAATATGCCCCTAATTCATTTCGATGGAATTGGAAAGAACTTGAAAAAAACGCATTTCTACCACGTATTACCTACAAACACCTTGTTCTTTCAAGAGCCCGTTGGTACATAGAGAAGCAGATTATCAAAAAACCGGATCATGATCTGATCAATGTTCTAATCGAAAATTATAAGCTCGATCATATTGTACTTATCGCAGAGGGAGATAACGAACTATACATTGATCTCCGGACTACCCTGGGGCAGCGTATACTGTGTGGAAAGCTAAGAAAGGGAGCTGTTATCCTTTATGAATTCTTCGCGCCAGGGGAACCTATCCTGAGAAACAACAAAAAACAGAGCTTCTTAAATGAACTGGTCATTCCTTTCAGGTCAAAGATTGAAAGTATCGATGTGCCTGCCCCGCAAACGGTAGTTCCACAGCATTCACCTACACGTACTTTTCCTCCGGGAAGCAGATGGTCCTATATGAAACTGTACTGCATCTCTTCGGTTATGGATGAAATCCTCCTCACAAGCATAGACCACATAGCGGATCAATTGCAGAAGAAAGGAATCGTTGATAAATGGTTCTTTGTTAGATTCAACGACCCTGCTCCACATCTTAGAATAAGGTTCCATCATCCGAAATCGTTCCGCAACGCATTTCAGGCAACGACGGAAATCTTCCAGACCCAGCTCAATCCTTTAATCGAAACCAATAAAATACTGAGTATTCAATATGATACTTATGAAAGGGAGCTGGAGCGATATGGATTGGAAACGATCGAAATAGCCGAGTCAATTTTTGCTTTAAACAGTACGATGGTTTTGAGATTACTCGGTTCAGAAGGTAATAGCGGGACTCATTTCCAATGGCTAGCTGCCATTAAAGGAATTGATTCCTTATTCAATTCTTTTAATGTCGATATCAAGGACCGGATCCTGTTCAGTAGCCGCTGGGCAGAAAATCTAAAATTGGAATTATCTGTATCAAAAAATGATGTCAGGCAGATCAACAACTTCTATAGAACACATAAAGAAATTCTTCAATCTTTCCTTCACTTAGATGCAGATGATAAAGAGACAACTGAAATAATTTTTAGCCAACATGAATCCGCTGTTCGAAAAGTATTAAAGCCCCTTAAAAAAAAACAAATGGACTTTCTGCGCTCTGCAATAGGAAGTATTGTTCACATGTTTCTCAACAGGTTGTTCAGCACAGATCACCGTGCCAATGAAATGGTAATATACAGCTATACTGCCCAATATTATAAATCGGTATCAGGGCACTCCACTTCTAAAATGATTTAAGGTTTAATTTCAAGTTTAAATAACGTGACCCCGGCATACCTGTATCTACGATTTCAAATCTATCCTTATAATAGAGGTTCAACCGCTTTCTAGCATGATACAGATTCATTTCCTCATCCATATAGTACTCCGTCTCCCTTCCCTTAGAGAATTCATTTAAATTTCTCCTGTAAATGTCCAGTATCAAATGATCATTTACTATATCGATGCTGATATCGACATCAGCATTTCCGGAATCTCGATCACCTTTTTTAAGCACATCATTTATGATTGGAATGATAAGAAGAGGACGGATGATATAGGGCTCGTCCATTCTGAGGATCTCCCATGTAATGTGTATCCGTTTGTCAAAAAAATTTTTCATCAATAACAGATAATCCTCTACCGCTTCAATTTCACGGGACACTTCGATATATTCATTCTTCGAATCATAAAGTGTATAGCCCATCAAATTTGACAAATGGATAATCAGATCTTTTCCTTTATTGATATCCACATCCAACAGGTAATAAATATGATTTAACGTATTAAAAAGTAAAGGTGGATTGATTTCTGACTTTAAAACGTTGACTTCCCATTCCGTTTCTTCCCTCTCCAGCTTGGCTTTATTGATATTCTCGGAAACGATCATCCTGAAAAAACGAGGGCTGACAGACAATAGGAAAAGTACCAAAATCTCATAGGCAAATGAGCGCCATTCCATCAACACTCTCCAAAATCCCATTCCAACAAAGTCATTTAAATATTGTTCGAACCGATAAGAGTAAGATTCATCGTGTATCCTTAAAGTATAACATAAAAAATAGGTTATAAATGCCCAGGTCACGAAAATCGCGGCAATCCAGAACACAATAACAGCACATAGCCTAAGGCTCATCATGTTCTTTCTAAATAGTTTCTCAGGCCAAAAATAAAAACTGAGCATAGCGATCAGAAGATCCTTTGCACTGAAAAGAAGGAAGATTTTAAAATCACTTACCAATCTATGATAGTGAAGAGAGTAAAATGTAAAAATAAAACCCCAAAATACAACCTGAAAAACAACCTGGTTTTTTGTGAAGATGAATTTTTTCATGCAGTTCTTTGATTTCGATCAGTTCCCGGTCGTAATTAATGGAATCTTCATATTGACACAAAATAAATTGCCCTTTTTATCTATATCCAGATCGTAACGACCGGAGTGGTATAACTCTAACCTCCGTTTCACATTCATTACTCCGATACCCCCATATTTTGTCCGGCTTTTACTTTCCCCTGCTTTACCTAGGTCACAAAATTTGTTTTCAACATTCATATATAAATATCCATCAACAACCTTAACCTTGACAGATACAAAATTGTTGGTTGGATTCTTATCCGGGCCGTGCTTAAATGCATTTTCTATGAATGAGATCATTAAAAGCGGTATGACGGAATATCTTTCTGCCAGTCTGGAAATTTCTGATATGACCTTTACTTTGTTGCCATACCTAAGCCGCATCAGGGATAGGAAATCTATTATGAAATCCAGTTCTTTGTCAAGATCAATGGTCTCATTTTTGGACTCATATACATTATAACGCATCAATGTACTTAACCTAAAAACCATTTCCTTTCCCTTTTCCGCATCAAAATCCAGAAGAAGATAGATATTATTCAACGTATTGAATAGAAAGTGTGGATTTATCTGGGATTGCAGAAAATTCAGTTCCAACTCCAGATTTTGGCTTTCGCGCCTATAATTGGTAATTTTTTCATCCACCGCAAACTTCATCCATCGCGGTCCCAATGCCAGTATAAAAATACTCATAAAGTCCGGACCAAAACGCAAAAAATCAATAATCATCCTAAGGGGCCCCTTTGCAAGTACATAATTAAGGAAAACGTCAAAATGCGCATTATAATCGGTAGCAATGGATCGAAATAAATAACTCACCGCATAAGTCAACAATATCCAGAAGACATAGAATGTCAGAAACCAGGCCGCAAGAAGAAAAAACGTCCTGGCTAATGAATAATTAGCACTGATACCCTTATCTGGCCACAAAAAGAAACAGATCAAAAATATACAAACATCTTTGGCAACAAATAGATACATGTATGGAGTATCTCCAATCGCGTCGTTATAGGCCAATAGGAAAATAAAAGAAACGACGATCAAAAGGATTGCATTAAAAAACTTGATTCCGGCAAAACCCTCAAACCAGTCCCTGATAACCTTTCCCTTCATATTTTTGGAATTATCGTAAATTCATTTTTTTAAAGACTTCCTCCCTATATGTAGATCCTAAAGGAATATCTTTGATACTGCCTTTCATTACTATTTTGTCGGGTCCGACGGCCCGAACCAATTTAATGTTTATGATATAGGATTTATGGACCCGCAGAAATATATCACTGGGCAGAAACTCAATGATTTTCTTAAGTGAGTTTATGGTCAAATACTCCTTCTCAACCGTATTTATTTTTATATATTCTCTATCACCCTCGATGAACTGAATAAGCTCATACGGAATAAGATAGTTCATATATTTATCGCGTAAATTATAACAGCCTGTCTGTTGTTTCACAGATTCCTGATCTTGCCTAGAAATCACATCGTTTAATCTAACCAGCGATTTCAACAATCGATCAAAGGTATAGGGCTTTCTAATAAAGTCAAAGACCTCCAGATCATAACTCTCAGCGGCATAATCAGCCATACCCGTAATAAAGATAAAATAGGGTCTCTTCACTAAACTTTTGAGGAATTCCATGCCATTTAACCCAGGCATATTTATATCAGAAATAATAAGATCAACCTCATTATCCATTAAATAGGAAAGGGCTTCAATTCCATTTTCAAAACTTGCTTTTAAATTGCAGAATGGGATCTGCATAACATGTTTTTCGATTCCTTGCTTTGCCAACGGTTCATCCTCAATCAAAATACAATTTATCATACAATTTTTTCAATATAGCGTTCTTTATTACTGCTGTTTTTCATGGACAGAACTAGATCCGCAGACCGATTTAGCAATTGTAATAAATATTAGAGCCGACAAGATATTAAAATTCCTTAACATACAAGATAATTCATCGTTTAAGTGACACAATCGGATAAAATTAACTACTGATCAACTTCATTAATCTTCCAGCCACGGGGATGGTATGCTGTTAAAAAATGGTGCCGAACATCTGAAAATAGTCAATCGAAGTAAAGGAATGGCTAAAACAACCAGTTATGGGACTTCTATCAGTGACTACCACTATCGGTCAGGCCCTCATTCCTTAATAACGCCGATATTTTAGATATGGCCACGATATCCGACAGTTCATCCAATGAATGGTGACAGGTCCACGGATTGATATCATTACTGAAGGAAGATTCAAGGATCATCCGTATAAGGTTTCCCCAATATATTACCCACAGGAATTAATGGATCACGAAGCTGTATTCGTGGTATCAAATGATGCTGTTCGTAAAAATAAATTGATTTTTCCGGATGAATGCCTCAAAATTGTACTACGAAAATATCACGGGGAACAAGTCCTAGATGAAAAATGGAAAAGGTTTCAAGACGATATTTGGTCTAACAATTATATTAAAAACAATGCTTAAAGTTTGTATAATTTTTCTGGGTGTCGGGATATCACAAATAGCTATCGCACAAGAACTATCCATTCAAGGGAGGGTTCTTGATATGAAGAATATTCCAATACAGTATGCTTCGGTAAAATTATATGGCGCACAGGATGTCCTTACTTACATGGGAGCTACCGATAGTTTGGGGATATTCAAAATAAATGGAAAGTCTGGGAAATATAAACTCAGGATCGAACAATTTGGAACCATGTTATCTGACAAAGTCATTGAATTGAATCAAGATTCAGTTCTTGGAGACATATATATCGATAATACTAAGCAACTAGAGACCGTTGTCATTGAAAAAAAACTTCCATTGTTGGAACGTAAGGTCGATCGTTTGGTATTCAATGTCGATAGGTCTGCGGCTGCGTCCGGTGGAAGTGCACTGGAGGCCCTTTCGATCACACCGCTTGTCAAGGTAGATGAGGGGGGTGGGATAGGAATAGTTGGCAAGGGCAGTGTCTCGGTCATGGTCAATGAGCGGATAGTTCACATGTCAGGGACGGAATTGAGCAATTATCTGAGGTCGTTAAGATCCGATGATATCGCAAGGATTGAAGTACTTACAGTTCCCCCTGCAAAATATGAGGTACAGGGAAATAGCGGTATGATCAACATCCAATTAAAAAGAAGTACGAAATCGGGATTCGACGGATATGTAAGTTCACGGGCATTACAGAATTCCTATCTGGGTATCGCGGAGTTCTTGGGGTTGAATTACAGCAATGAGAATTTGGTAACCACCTTTAAGGCCAGCTATTTCAATGACAGAAACAGGGCTGCGGAGAATTTTCAAAATCTGGGGCATTACAGCTCGTTCGGCCATACCAGGAGGAAGGACAGTTACAAGGGGTTGGGACTAAATTTTGGTGTAGACTATAAATTGGGCAAAAACAGTAAGATCGGACTCATTTATAACCTGGGCATGGATAATGACCAAAAGGCAATTACTGAGCATAACCGGTATGAATCCGATGAAGTGATGACCAATTCAATGGACACGGAGTCACAGCATGGAAGGAAAACGCCATCACATACCTTGAATCTCTACTACGACCTGAACCTGGGAAAACAGGGTGATAAATTGAGCTTTTCTACGAACTATTACGCGAGGAGCCCTCGGAATAAAGTGAATCTGTACACCGTCGACAGCATAACTGATTCCGTATCAGATGTCTATAATGACTCGGAGGTAAGGTACAGGATATGGTCGACTCAAGGCGACCTTGTATTGCCCCGAAGCTTTGCAAAACTTGAAATGGGATTGAAATATACAAGGTTCAAGAATAATTCCTCGGTTGGCTACTTCAACCGGATCGGAAGTGAACTTGTCATTGATGCGTCCCGTTCGAACCTTTTCGACTATTCCGAAGTGAATTATGCCACATATGTAAGCGCCTCAAGAAATTTGGGAGATCTATGGTCCTTGCAGCTTGGTCTGCGTTACGAGTATTCCCGGGTTGACGGATTATCCATTTCCACGGGAAATAGAAACGTGTCCAACTATGGGAAATTGTTCCCCAATGCCTTCATCAACTATAAGCCAAGTGCTGATCATTCCTTTACCTTATCATACTCAGAGCGAATAGACCGACCTGGGTTCAGGGAATTGGACCCATTCAGATGGTATTCGACTCCCAATAACTACAGTACGGGAAATCCTCAGCTGAGGCCTTCCTACAGTCATAATTTTGAGTTGTCATACTTGTTGAAGGGACGGTTTTCCAGCAGTCTTTATTATCAACTTACCTTGGATGGTTACAAACAGGTCTCAAGATTGAACAAAATAGATCAGGTCAGTATCTATGAGAATTTCTTTGATCGCAATACATATGGGTTAAACCTTACTTATGCAGATAAACTGTTGCCGTGGTGGGAAAGTAATAACGCCGTTGATCTTTCCTATTCCACCTCAAGGGTTCATTTAGCTGAAATGTTGGCGCAATCCGGTGCAGGTGCCAGTTTTTCGACTTCCAATACGATGTCGTTGAACAAGGATAAGACATATTTCATTTTGACGAATTACTGGATGAATCTGCCATCAAAGCGTGGTAATTCAATTTCGCGAAGCAGGGGAGCATTCCAGATTGGAGTCAAATCATTCCTTTTTGAAAAGAAATTGACGGCATCCCTCGTGGCGAATGATGTATTCAAACAGTTAAAGGGAAAAGGAGATAACTATTTCCAGGATAATCTACAGAGTTTCAATAATTATTATGATGCGCGGAACGTGACGCTGAGCCTCGTCTATAAATTTGGAAAGAAAACCAATAAGAATAAAGTCAAGAATGTTGATTTCAAGGAAGTCAGTAGAGCTGATTGAACCATCTTGAAATCCAACCAAGATATAGTTTGCAAACTTGTACCAAGAACACCCAACGTACTTAAACTTTGGTGATAATTAATAATTTTTAAATCTAATTACAATGAAGAATTTAGAGAGCCTTAATGAGTTCGAAGTAATGAACGAACAAGAAATCAAAACAATCAAAGGTGGTTTAGTTGCTGGATCAACAGTAGAGTCAGATTCTAGCGATGACGATCATGCAACAACAAACCCTGATGACGATTTGGAACCAGTAGGTTAATGAACCGATAACCTTGGGATATAGCCGTAGCAAGCTATATCCCTTATTTGAAATACAATATGATTCTAGTACTTACAACTAAGTTATACGAACAAGGAACCGCAGCTGTCCTCGATTGGATGCTGTTCAACAAAAGCCGTTTCCTTGTGGTGCATTATGAGGATCTGTTAAGTAAGAGGATTCCCTACGAAATAGACATCCTTAATGAGGACATACTGATAGATGGCGTAAGCATCAAGAAAGAGGTAAAGGTGATTTGGTACAGGCGTTTTTATCTGACGGAAAGGCTTTTCAAGGACGTAAGATATGACCGGATAACGAAGCAGCTAGAATTTGAGTCCAAATCGGAGCTGGAGACACTGGTCACTTATCTAAGGTATTTGTTCAAAGACAAGGTACACTTGCCTATGAAACCCATAGCAGGTGAGAACAAGCTCATATACCTGGATCTTGCAAAGAAAGCCGGAATGAAATGTCCACATACGATCGTGACGAATTCGAAAAGGATATTGGATGAATTCTACTCATCAAGTGAGGAAAAAGTCATCAGCAAGCCCATTTATTTTTCCAAATACTTCACCAATGGAAGCATTTCTTATTCCGTCCAGACTACAGGATATGATGGCGCAATGATCGGTGAACTTCCAGCGTACTTTTTCCCAACATTATTTCAGCAAGCCGTTGACTCCCATTATGAAGTCCGCGTATTCTATTTGAATGGTAGAATATTTTCCACTGCTGCCATATATGATGGTACAGATAGAAACATTGACCTGAAGATGAACTATAAATCTGACTCATTGCATTGGGTCCGATATCAGTTACCAGCTGAGCTGGAGGAAAAGATAAGGGACTTCATGGGAAAAGCGGATTTGAATACCGGCTCATTGGATTTTCTGAAAACCTCGGAAGGATATTGCTTCCTGGAAGTCAATCCCGTTGGGCAATATCTTGCACCAAGTGATTACTGCAATTATTATCTCGATTATGAAATCAGCAAGGAATTAGATTATGAGCACAAAGCATCCTAAGAATAATACTATCATTGAGGATCAGGACCTTTTAAGGCAGGTAGCCCCTCATTACAGATTCATGTATTGTGACAAGACAAACTCGATAAAGGAATTCTATAAAGGCAACCGCTTCAGCAAGTCAGCCAGGCATCGCACGAGCAACTACATCAATTATTCGTGCTATAAGGTTTTCTCGACCATCAACTATTCGATTTTTTTTGATTCAAATGAAAGAAAATGATTTCTATGTGCTTTATTCGCACAATATTGCCGTAAAAGGTTCTGACAAAAGTGCAATATATAATCTGCATAAGGGTAGGATCACGTTTGTGCCAGGCTCCTTGATTGAAATAATCGAAGCCCTCAGGCACAATTCCATTGGTGGCCTACGCGAACAGATCTCATCGGATGCCGATAGAGAACAATATGACAAATATCTACAGTTCTTGGAGAGGAATCATTTGGGAATGTTTCTTAGCAATCCGGAACAGTTTCCGCCAATGGATAAGCAATGGATGGTACCATATGAAGTCATGACCGCTGTTCTGGAATATGATTGCAAAGACAGGAAATATGATCTGGAAAGAACTTTGAGGGAGCTTGATGGGCTAGGTTGCAATTTTTTGGAAATAAGGGTGTTCGATACCGATATGAGCTTTTTGCGGAAGGTCCTGAAGGGACTTTCCTTTTCGGGGATACGTTCCATCAGTCTATTACTTGAGTATGTTCCGGATATTGAACAGGAACTGGGAGATCTTTTTGATAAGAACGAAAAGCTGGAATGCATCCTGGTCTTCAACGCACCTTTGCATCCAATGGAATTGCATGGCCCGAACATTGCGTTCACTGAGGCTTCCATTGATGACAGGAGCCTTCAAATAGATGGTGACGAATACATTATCAACACCAAATATTTCATGGAGGCACAGGAATTCCATCCATATTTCAATAGAAAGGTGGTCATTGATAGGAATGGAGACCTTAAGAATGACCTTCTGTTCAACAAAACATTCGGTAATGTCAATTCCTCTGAAATCAAGGATATTCTTGAATCTACTGACTACAAAGAGATATGGGAAGCCTGTCCGGATCGGGTCATTGAGTATCAGGGGGACGCGTTACGGTATTGCAGGGTATATACTGACAGTCTAAGAAAGGTCGGAAACCTATTTACAGTAGATATCCCGTAATAATGAAGGTAGTTTTTCAACTCAACCAGATGGACTGTGCTCCTGCATGCCTGGCTACCATTTCATTGTCTTATGGGAAAAACATTGATTTAACCTATATCCGTGAACGCTGCATCGTAGGAAAGGATGGTGTATCATTGTGGAGCCTAAGGAACGTGGCCCAGGAACTGGGATATGACGCCAAGTCTGTGAAATTATCTCTGCAGCAGCTGGACAATTGTCATTTACCTTGTATCCTTCACTGGAATAATAATCATTATGTGGTTCTGTATCGGATAGAGAAATCGCTTCGCAATAAAAGATATTTCAGGATTGCGGATCCAGGATATGGAACCTATCGTTGTGATGAAGATAAATTAGAGGAGAACTGGGTGAATGACGGAAAGAAAGGTATAGCATTGTTCCTATCGCCCACGGAGGGATTCATGGAGAGTGATTTTCCCAAAAGCAGATCCATTACAGCCGCTTACCTGCTGCATTATCTGATTCCTTATTGGAAACAGGTCATGTGGATGGTTATATTGCTTTTGAGCGGGACGTTGATTTCAATCGGACTACCTATTCTGACACAGAGGCTGATTGACGAGGGTATAGGTAAAAAAGACCTTTCATTCACTACCAATATCTTGATGGCACAGGTTGCATTTTTCTCAGGGACGATCATAATCAGCGTAATGAGGAATTGGATTACCCTGTTACTGGGTACCAAGATCAACATCGACATCATTTCTGAATTCATAAAAAAGACGTTGAAGCTTCCGTTAAAATATTTCGATGGAAGACTGCATGGTGATTTCAGCCAGCGGATAGTGGATCACGGTCGCGTGGAGACCTTCTTGACATCTCAAAGTACAGTTACGTTGTTTTCGGCAGTTACATTTGCGGCCTATCTTGTCATATTATTTCATTATAAACCGCATTTACTCTCATTATATATGGTATTGACTGGTGTTTCACTGCTTTGGTCCCTATATTGGATGAAGAAAAGAAAGATGATGGACCATCATCGTTTCCAGATAAAAGGTGAGAATCAACAAGCGGTCTATGAAATGGTAGGTGGAGTGACGGATTTGAAACTCAACTCATTGGAGGAGCATATTTCAAGGCAATGGACCGAGATACAGGAAAAGCTCCTTGCGGTAAACATCAAAATTCTGAAGGTTGAACAGCTTCAAGTCTCAGGGTTTGAATTCATCAATCAATTCAAGAATGTCATTGTTACATTCCTGACGGCCTATTGGGTAATCAAAGGTGAGCTGACGCTTGGCGTGATGATCAGCATTTCCTTCATTGTTGGACAATTGAACGGGCCCATAAATCAATTGGTCACCTTTTTCCGGTCACTTCAGGATGCCAAACTGAGTATGGAGAGACTTCGTGAGATACAGTTGCTGGAGGAGGAAGAAAGGTCGGGAATGGAATTGTTTAACAATGAAATTAAAGAAGGTGATGGTGTAGATACATTCCATGGAATCCAGATAAAGAAAATGTCATTTTCCTATGGGAACTCTGAGGGAGCCAGTGCATTGGAGGATATTGATCTGCATATTCCCAAAGGAAAGATCACGGCCATTGTCGGAGAAAGTGGTAGCGGGAAAACGACGCTGATGAAATTGCTTCTGAAGCTCTATGATCCAACCGACGGCGAGATATGGTACTCCAATCAGGACAGTAGGAATATCTCTCCAAAAAGCCTACGGTCAAAAAGCGGTGTGGTCATGCAGGATGGTTTCATTTTCTCTGACACCATTGAGCGAAATATTGCATGCGATGACGTGGAAATAGAGAGAGAAAGATTTGATTATGCCATCAAACTGGCCAACATTGACGATTTCATCTACGGGCTTCCGATGAGGGAGAAGACTTTAATCGGAGCAACGGGATTGGGAGTTTCAGGAGGCCAGCGGCAAAGGATCATGATTGCCAGGGCTGTATATGATGATCCCGAGTATCTGTTTTTTGATGAGGCGACGTCCGCTCTGGATGCTGAGAATGAGAGGGTGATCCATAGCCATCTGCAAAGCTTCTTCCGGGGAAGAACCGTGATCATCATTGCACACCGTCTTTCAACGGTAAAGGATGCCGATCAGATCGTTGTCCTAAGGAAGGGCAAGGTCGTCGAAATAGGCACTCATCTGGAACTGATAAAGACTGAGGGAGCTTATTATAACCTAGTCAGAAATCAACTTGAGCTGGGAAGATAGCTAAGGAGAACGCGAATATATAAAAATCAATACGGTTGCGAAGAAGCACCTGACAATTAATTCCTTAGAGAAAAAAACATCAAGATATTACCTTAGGACAGATTTATGCTTATACCTAAATCATTTATAGTTAATGTCAGCTTGGTGAAGGCCGTTGGCGCGGAGAAATTAGTTATACGTGGAAAGCATCAAGAACATTCCTTTAAGCGTAACATACGGGGAGGAAGTCTTTAGCAGGTTGAATCTACGTTAGGGAATAAAATAGTTGCTAGTGGATATAGACTATGGCGGACGTTAGATTATTGGATAGATCCCAGGATTTTCACCGAGGAATTATATTTTAGCCCCTGCATCTGGCATTGGTCCCCCTGATATTTCTTTGGGCATATTCAGAAGCATAGGTGGAGCTGATAATTACCTGATTTTTGTGGGAAAGGACTGCCCTGTTTTTTTGCTGTGCTATTTCCTTTTCCCTGGTCGACTGGTCAGTTCCCGGTTACCAAAATTGTTTTTTTGTCCAAGTTCAATTTTGAAAATTTTGTTTTCATAAATTTTGATTTTAAAAAAGTTATTCCCTACTCTATTTAAAGGATTTTCAGGATTCTCCTTACATGTAATTTTTGTATACCTACCGACCACCGGCGTCGATCACTAGTTAGCTCTGTCTTTTTCCTCGAATTTGATCCATCTATTGTTCTGCTTTAATTTTGTATTGCCAAATGCATAGGTAACGGACAATACAACCCGACGATGGTCATTGTATTGATTGAACTCATCGCTATACCCATTATAGGAAGTATAGCCTCTATTCTTGATTGTTCTAAAAACATCATTGGCTACCAAACTAACCTGTAGCTGCTTTTCAAGTAAATTTGCCTTCACGCCGAGAGCTGTTTCAAATTGTCCCTTCATTTTTGTAGCGACATAATTATATGGGAAGCTCTGCCAGAAATTGACTAAAACTGAATAGCTCTTCTCTTTATTGAGTGCGATCGTATTCTTGACATCATAAAAAAGGCTGCTCTGTGCCGTAGCCTGTATCTCAGCCACCGTTGGTTTTACCTTGATCCTATATCCGTTGACACTTACTGAGGTTTCCCAAATTTTAAACAGGGTATCGTAGTAACTGAGCGTTATTCCTGTATTGGTCTGATCGAATGCATTCTCAACGATATTACTGTAGATTCCATCATTATACCTTGCTATGTTCACCCGTCCATCCTCGGTTTCACTTCTAAATAATGAAACATTAAATTTATTTTTGAAGGAATACCCTATTTCATAATTATTGCTGTAAGAGGGTTTCAAAGAAGGGTTACCGCTATTGTAGATATAAGGATTGGTATACCATCGGAAAGGGTTCAGGGATTCAAAGGATGGTCTGTTTATTCTTCTGGAAAAGCTTATTGTGAAATTATTCTCACTATTTGGTTTGTATTGAACATACATTGTGGGAAAGAACTTTCCATATTTATTTGAAATCGGCAATACATCAGCATCTGAAGATGTTCCATTATATTTCGCAAATTCATATCTTAAACCTGCCTTGGCAGTCCAATATTTATTGATGTTAACGAGGGCACTGATATATCCGGCATAATTAGACTCATTATATTTGAAGATATTACTGTTTTTCGCTTCTTCATTCCATTCCCCATTGGTTTTGATGTAATATCCGACATCAGATCTATTTTTCAGTTCTGTATACTTTGCTCCTGCTTCGATATTTCCCCACTTGAAAGGTCGATAAAAATCCCCCTGACCGGAATAAACCTGTTAATTCATCATACTGGTATTATTGATTACATCAGAAAGATCATTTGTGGTCGTTACAAAATCATTATTCTTTTGAGCATGGTTATTCAATAAGTTTCCGGTAATGGTCACTTTAGTACCCAGGGTATCCAGCTTAAGATCATAATAAAGACTGAAAAGATGCAATGGTGTCTTCCAATCCTGTTTTGACTTCGTGTGAAGAAGTGAATCCAACTTTTGTTCCGTATAATAATTAGTCTCATTCCCTGCATCCATTTTGTAATTGGATCGGCTGAAATCATAGATCAATCCAACATTTGACCGATCATTAAGCTTTACATCCAAGCTGTAGTTCAGCCCTAGTGACAGTGAACGATCAACCCTAGTTTCATCGGTGGAAACCCTCATTCCATCTTTTAACAGATCTCTGGTTCCTAGCGGCTTATAGCCTACATCACTTTGTCTAAGTTTCAGGGAACTGGTCACCTTCTTTGCAGAAAAGTTGATGTTTGCTCCATTTCTGATGCCATTTTCATGATTACGTTGATAAGTTGATGTCAAAGACGCATTCCAACCAAGAGATTTATTCTTTTTCAAAACGATATTCAAGATTCCGCTGTTACCTTCTGCATCATATTTAGAGGGAGGAGATGTAATGACCTCAATCTTTGCGATATCATCTGAACGTAGAGATTCAAGGTAACTGGTCAGTTCTGCTCCACTTAAATTCAATAGCCGGTCATTGATCATGACCGATAAGCTACTTTTCCCAACTATGGATATTTTATTGTCAAATACCGAAACCAATGGTGTAGATTTAACGGCATCCAGACCGCTCATTCCTTGGGAAGCTATAGAATTTTCAACGTTATAAACGGTACGGTCAATCTTTCTTTCTACCAGTTTCTTTTTACCCACGGCAGTGACTTCATCGAGTAAATTTTCATTTTCAACCCTGATGATACCGACCTGTAGATCACTTTTGACTTCAATATTTCGTTCATCTAATTTCTTCCCCACGACATTAACCTTCAACAAATATCCGCCCTGTGGGATTTTAAAGCTGAAAATTCCCGTACTATCGGTTTGTGTCTTGCCACTTATTCCGGTTTGATTCTGTGAAACCTCGACCAAGGCGTACTCTATAGGACGGTCATTACTGCCCAGTATCTTCCCATATACCTTAAAGTCTTGCGCCAAAACGGTTGAACTGAAAGTTCCGACACAAAAAACAACTATAATAACTTGCTTAAACATCTTCTTGTAATTTCATTCCCTAAAATCCCAGCAACGCTCAGATTTTTATCTGGAGCAATATTCTACTAAAAACAAAAGGAAGGCAAATAGATTTTACGAACCCCCTGATTTTATCCTACAAACGATCTGACCATATCTATTTTACAGAAATGGAACATAATCACAATTCTCCATATATTATTAGTAAAAGCCAGCGGACGGAATGAACCACTAAAAATATTATGACTGATAGTTTTTATAACAGGAACTATCATTGGGTTTCGCTGCAGAAATCGCAAGCGTTTGATTTTATCTTAGATAGTATTTTCCCTATTTGTTAGAAAACACATCATACTTTCTAAAAGACAATTATTTTCTGTAATTATTCCATATTAAAAAAAAGTACTTTAGTTGCACTATATCTTTAAACGGAGGAGAGAACAAAATATTTGGTACACGGTGAAGCCTTATTAAATTGGCCCATACCAAAGAAGAATTAAATGGTAACTGTTGTTCTGTAATAATTTAGATAATAAATTCAATGATATTGATATCTGATAAAAAATGCTCACAATTGATCATCTTCGAAAATTACAAAAAGTAAAAATCCCTTGTAAATATCTAATTTACAAGGGATTTAATTTTTTATTGATTTTAATCAGTCCTTACTTCACTTCTTCGTAATCTACGTCAGTTACATCATCACCACCTTGGTTTCCACCTTGAGCTTGACCTGCATCACCTTGAGGTTGTTGTGCACCGCCTTGTGAAGCAGCATACATTTCTTCAGAGGCAGCATTCCAAGCATTTTGCAATTCTTCAGAAGCAGCGTCGATATCAGCAAAGTTTTTCGCTTCGTAAGCAGCTTTTAATTTTGTTAAGCCAGCTTCAATTGGCGCTTTTTTATCTGCTGAAATTTTATCGCCATATTCTTTCAATTGTTTCTCCGTTGAGAAGATTAAAGCGTCAGCTGCATTTACTTTGTCAGCTTCTTCTTTCATTTTTTTGTCAGCATCAGCATTTGCTTCAGCTTCTTCTTTCATGCGTTTGATTTCGTCGTCAGACAAACCTGAAGATGCTTCGATACGGATATTTTGTTCTTTTCCAGTAGCTTTATCTTTTGCAGATACTTTGATGATACCATTCGCATCAATATCAAAAGTAACTTCGATTTGAGGAACGCCACGAGGAGCTGGTGGAATGTCATTCAAATGGAAACGGCCGATAGTACGGTTTTGGTTTGCCATAGGACGTTCACCTTGTAAGATGTGAATTTCTACAGATGGCTGATTGTCTGAAGCAGTAGAGAACGTTTCCGATTTTTTAGTTGGAATTGTTGTATTTGCTTCGATCAATTTAGTCATCACACCACCCATTGTCTCAATACCTAATGAAAGTGGAGTAACATCCAATAATAAAACGTCTTTTACTTCACCTGTCAATACACCACCTTGGATAGCAGCACCTAAAGCGACAACTTCATCCGGGTTTACACCTTTAGAAGGCTCTTTTCCGAAAAATGCTTTTACAGCATCAACGATTGCAGGGATACGCGTAGAACCACCTACTAAGATAATTTCGTCAATATCAGATTTGCTGAAACCAGCATTTTTCAATGCAGACTCACAAGGAGCAATTGTTCTCTTGATCAAGTCAGCAGCCAAAGCCTCAAATTTAGCGCGTGATAATGAACGAACTAAGTGTTTTGGACCAGTTGCATCAGCAGTGATATATGGCAAGTTGATTTCAGTAGAAGTTGCGCTTGATAATTCAATTTTCGCTTTCTCAGCAGCTTCTTTCAAACGTTGCAATGCCATTGGGTCTTTTTTCAAGTCAAAGCCATTGTTTTCACTTTTGAATTCTTCGTTCAACCAGTTGATGATTACGTTATCAAAGTCATCACCACCTAAGTGTGTATCACCGTCAGTAGATTTAACTTCAAATACACCGTCACCTAATTCCAATACCGAAACGTCATGTGTACCACCACCACAGTCAAACACAACAATTTTCATGTCTTTGTGTGCTTTATCCAAACCGTAAGCTAAAGCTGCAGCTGTAGGTTCGTTGATGATACGTTTTACAGATAAACCAGCGATTTCACCAGCTTCTTTTGTTGCTTGACGTTGTGCGTCGTTGAAATATGCAGGAACTGTAATAACAGCTTCAGTTACTTCTTGACCTAAGAAATCCTCAGCTGTTTTCTTCATTTTTTGAAGAATCATTGCAGAGATCTCTTGTGGTGTATATTTGCGGTCATCAATTTCTACACGAGGTGTATTGTTGTCACCTTTAACGATTTTATAAGGTACGTGTTCAGCTTCTTTCACAGCTTCATCGTATGAAAGTCCCATAAAACGTTTGATGGAATAAATAGTTTTATGCGGGTTAGTAATTGCTTGACGCTTTGCTGGGTCCCCAACTTTGCGCTCGCCACCTTCTACGAAAGCTACGATCGAAGGAGTTGTACGTTTACCTTCGTTGTTCGTAATTACTACAGGCTCGTTACCTTCCATTACGGCAACACATGAGTTTGTAGTACCTAAGTCAATTCCTATAATTTTAGACATATCTTGTGTTTTAATTTTTTACTTAAATAAATTCTATCAGTCTATTATCAACCCTTATGCCAATCCAAAAGTTTTGTGAAAAAAACACTATTTGTCATCAATTTGTCTTTAGGTACTGCCAAACTGACATTTTCAATACACCAGTTGCTCTAATATCCTTTTTTTTGCTGACTCGTTTTGGCGATTGCGTGGCATATATCTGCCAAAGATTTCCGAGAATTCAGCAAGTTTCATTTTTTTTGATTTCTTATCCCGCCAATCAGAAGGAACAAGTTTATTGGTATAGGCGATATTTGTAGCCCAATATTGAATGTGCATTTCTGGGATGACGAGCCCCAATATCATTCCTGGAAGGCCGTGGCTCAAGGCTGGTCCTGCCGATACTGGGATTTCTTCGGAATAGTAAGCAATCAGATAGAGTGAGTCTTTGGTGGCACCGTTGACTCTGTGGCAGTTTACACCAGCAATATTGCGGAACTCCTCCGTGAAACGCCAAGTGATGCTGTCCAATGTTTCCGAAAGAATGTATTTTTCGTCGATGTCAAGCTGGATGTCTGCTGTACCAGCTTTCAGATCCTGGTAGAGGACTTTGCCGTTCTTGTTGGCCCCACCTCTAAATTGTCCTCTTTGGTTTCCTCCGCTTCGGGCCGCGCCCTGAGATCTGCCCCCCCGGCCATTTGCCGAAGTTATTGTAGGTGCTGCCATTTTTACTTCAGCACGTTGTTTTTCGGTACCCTGGCTTTCCTCGGGCATCAACACGGTAGAATTCTCATCAAAGTAAAAGTTTAACTTTTCTGTATGTGAATCCGGTACCTTGTCGAGATATTCCATCATTCCCATACCCCTGTCCATTCCTTTCGAGTTCATGTCGTTGGACATCTGCCGAAGGCGTGCTTTTGTGTAGGTAACTTTGTCAAAACTAATGGTACCCCTACTGCCGAAATAGGCGTATTGCGCCTGAAGCGATAAGCCATACAAGCAGCAGATGATTAGTGTTAAATATATTTTTTTAATCATTTCCTTTCCCTAGATATTTGTTGAAATCCCATTTTACACCGACCAAAAAATACTGCGTCAATACCTGTTGAACAGATTCGGAATAGTTGGTGTCACTCGCATTACGGCGTGTGTTGTTAAAGGTGTTGAAAAGGTCAAAGGCCTTTACGCTAAGTGTCATGCTCTCATCTTTCAGTACTTTTTTCTCCAATTCGATATTGGTATAAAATTGATTGATTGATTTCTTGTAAAGTTTTGTAGGTCCTGTATAGCTATAGAAAATGTTGGCCATGACATTAAACTTCTTCGGTAGAAAGTATTTGACATAGGCTGAAGTCCCACCTTGAAAACTTGTTGCGTTGTATTGAGTGTTGATCGAGTTTTGCTGGATATTAAAGCCGGCGTTTGCAGAAAGGTCGAAATCGAAGCCTTCTGAATCTTGTTCATTTAAGCTTGAACCTAGACTAAAGTTGGTATTCTTTGCATTGTTCAGCAAAAACTCGCCGCCGGACTGTCCGCCTTCAAATTTGGTATAGCTATAGCTGTTGTTAAATCTAACATTTGCACTTTTGTTAAAGTTGATACGGCGATTGGCCAAAGGCTGCATATGGTTGATATTCAGACCGCCATTCCAATTGGATTTACCGGATAGATTTTCGTAAGTACTGATCTGGGCAGAGTTGTCCAGTATGGTTGTTTTGTTGACAATCGGATTATTGACGAAAGATAAGTTTCCGTTGATATTGATATTGGTTCCTTTCAATAAACTGAAAGCATTATAATTGGCCGAAATATTATTGTTCACCGCACGTTTCAGGTCAGGATTACCAATTTGTTGAAACAAAGGGTTGGTCTGAGGTTGCAGTGGTTGTAGCTGATCAAAGGATGGGATGATATTCGAACTTTGATAAGCCAAACGTATATTTTTGCTATTTGAAAGGCGATAATTCGCATCCACATTTAAATTGTTGTCCCAAAAATTCCGGGCAAGATCAATTGACCTGTAACTATCATTTAACTTTTGATTCTTGTAGAACGTACGGTTTGAAAAATTGATTTCCAGCTTTTCTTTACGGTAAGAAAAGTTAATATTAACACCTTGATTGGTATTATTGTCAATCTGGTTTTGAGAATACAGCGAATCAAACTTTTGCGTGATATTGTTTATTGAATTTTGTGTATTGGTGTTCTTCGAATGATTGAAGCTATACCCCAGCGCCAAATTAATGTAATCGCTGATTCGGTTGTTGAAGTTAATTGACGAGTTGAAGTCATTTCCTTTATTTCGTCCGTGCCGATCCTGGTCAATAATTGTGCTATCTCCTGTTTTGTAGAAATAGGTTCGCGAATAGACTTTGCTGTCTGAATTTGACTCTTTGTGGTTATTTCCGATCATTAGGTTGACAGAACGACCCGCTTTCAATCGTTTTCTATAATTTAGACGGAAATTACTGCTGGAGCTTGAAGAATTGGATTGATTGTTCTCCCTAAAGTCGCTTATTGGATTGCCTGATTCATCGCCCGTTTTGCTGTCTGTATAGGTTAGATTAGCGTTGTTGGCCCAATTGGCATTGGATTGAAGTTCCATAGTTTGCGTGGAATCCAGTCGCATGTTAAGGTTTGACCTTAAACCATTGCTTCGACTATGCCTTTCATTATCGTTTTTGCTGTTTTTTTCCTGAATGGACTCGTCTGGCAGCACATTTTTATTGTAAGTCTCGGAGTGGTTCCTGTTGCTGTTGTTGTCGTAACCATAGTTGGCATTGACTTTTAGGGCTTTTTTGAAGAACTGATTTTCATAGTTGGCACCAAGGTTGGTGTTCAGTGGTTCGCCCGTAATTTGGTTGTTCATGCGTAGAGAGCCCTCACGGCCGCTTGAACTGCCCATGTTGTTGTGACTCGCGGTGATGCCAATCCGCTCAGTCTTATTAAATTTGGCCGCAAAGAGATTTCCCGCATACAGTTCTTTTGATCCAGCCAATGCTTCCATGTTTCCAAAGACACCCTTTCTTGCTTTCTCTTTGAGTACAACGTTAACTGTCTGGATTCTTACGCCATCATCGATGCCTGACAGTTCTGCCTCCTCCGATTTTTTCTCATAGAGCTGCACCTTGTCAGCGGCATCTGCCCGTACGTTTCGAATGGCTATCTTGGGGTCATAACCAAAAAATTCTTCCCCATCAATAAAAACCTTCTGTACTGATTTCCCCTGGGCAGTGATACTTCCATCTCCCGTAACCGTAAAACCGGGGAGACGGCGTAGTAAATCCTCTAACTTCGCATTCTTTTCCGTTGCAAAACTCGCCGCATCATATTCGATGGTGTCGCCTTTCAGTGTAATTGGAAGACGTCGGGTGACAATCACCTCCTGCAAAACATTTCTTTGGGAATTTATTTTGATATCATGCAGATCGAGATCTTTGTCTGCAATTTGGATCGTATCACTGTAGAG
This sequence comes from Sphingobacterium sp. UGAL515B_05, assembly GCF_033097525.1. Lineage (NCBI taxonomy): Bacteria > Pseudomonadati > Bacteroidota > Sphingobacteriia > Sphingobacteriales > Sphingobacteriaceae > Sphingobacterium > Sphingobacterium sp. UGAL515B_05. Next base: position 2,401,617 of record NZ_CP109907.1, read on the forward strand.
TTCAAACTTGGGGTACGTGGCCAAAATAATGTAGCTCCCGGGTTTGATATTTTTGACCTGGAATTTTCCCTCTTCATTGGCTCGGTTAAAATAACGGAGGACTGAATCGCGGTTCAGTAAAATAATGGAAGCATTGGTCAGGGGCTTGTCATCTGCCTTATCCAGAATCCTCCCCTTGATGTTTATTTGGGCGTAAGCACTGTTGATGACGATAAATAGTAAAAGTATTAATTGAACTAATCTTTTCATGTACGGGTTGTATCTTTCAAATATAATTTACTTAATCGTTAATAAATGTAAAACATCTCTTCTGAATGTAAAATCTTTGGTATATAAGGTAGAGTAAATCACATTTTTTTTCGTGTTATATATGTACTTTTTGAGCACCCTATTTTTTATTGCATTCAATACAGATTGTTGGCGGAAGGTTTTTTGAGAAAGTTAGAAGTAAAATTTACCTTTGCACAAAATTGGTATTATGACGTTTGAAAATTACTTACAACAATTCGAAGATATCTTAAATCATCCTGAGAATCACCCTACCTATCAAGATGATGAATATTATCAGTACACAAAAATGAACTGGACAAGAATGGGCCGTTGGTTAAAACGCTTTGAGCCTACGTCGACTTTTGAACAGTTTGTGGAGTCAATTACTGAAAAGCAACAATGGATCATTATTACTGAACCTTGGTGCGGGGATGCAGCGCATTCGGTGCCTATGTTGGCCAAGATGGCCTCAAAAAATCCCAATATCACGGTGGATATCCAACTGCGTGACAGCGCTCCGTTTCTGATCGATTCTTATTTAACCAACGGCGGTAAATCTATTCCAATTCTAGTGATACGGAATGAGCAGGGGCGGGATCTGGCTGTCTGGGGTCCACGACCGCAAGCTTGCCAGGAGCTGTTTTTGACGATGAAAGCCCAAGGGGCAGATTTCTCCGAAATCAAAGAGGAGATTCAAAAGTGGTACAATGCCGATAAAGGAACCGAAATCCAAAAGGAAATCCAGGCGCTGCTTGAAAAATAAGAAAAATACATCTTTTTAATAGACTGGCGATTTTTAAGTTTAACCAGATAATCATCTCAGGAGTAGACCTGGTCTTTCCTGAGCATGGTTTGGAAAAGTGAAAGAATTCGCCATAACAAGCCGCGTTTAACTTCGGTATGTGTAAGCCTATTACAGTATAAGACATTCTGCCTTTTATCGCTGTTTGTTCGGTGCTTGTTCGGTACTTCTTCGGTGCTTGTTCGGTGCTTCTTCGGTTGCAAGCGAAGAAGATCCGAACAAGCACCGCTTCATATCCGTCGATACTCCCTATAAATGCTGAAGTTGGCCTATACTTGTTTCCTTGTCTAAGTCCAGTTTATTCGGCTATTGTTTTTCAATGTATCCGTATTGCTTTATTGGCGATAGGTTTAATACCGCCTTTGCGAAAGATTAAAAGATTTTAAGTAAAACGACCCGCTGTTTTTGTTAGCTTTATATGAATTATTGTCCATTTTATGGAGGACATTCAGTTTGGCTTGATCAATAACTAAAACTAGAAAAATATGAACATTGAAGATCTGAGGGAATATTGTTTATCTATTGGACCAGTTATGGAAGAGACACCATTTGGTCCGGATACACTGGTATTTAAGGTTGGCGGCAAGATTTTTTTATTGGTGGGGCTGGATCAGATTGATGAGCTGCGGTTTAATGTGAAGTGTAATCCGGAGTGGGCAATTGAACTGCGTGAGAGGCACGAACACACGGTGCTTCCAGGGTATCATATGAATAAAAAGCATTGGAATACCGTTATTGCCAACCGGGAACTTGACGATAGAAAGCTTGAAGAATTGATTTTGCATAGCTATCAACTTATTGTCGAAAGTCTGCCCGCGAGGATCAGACAGGAAATTATTAGGGGTTAAATGTATTTTACGTGTAAAGAATTAGTTGCTTGGTGAGAAAAATTGTTCAAAGGGCGGTTTTTGGAACGAGGAATGCTAGCTTTGCAAAATCGATGTGTTGCTCAATACAACGATCATTAAATTTACACTAAATATTATTTTTATGAAACGAACACGAAATTACTCGTGGGTAATCTGTTTTATGCTTCTTTTCAGCTTGGGAAGTTGTATAAAGGAAGAAGCGCTCAATATGGAAGCGGATATTGTCGGTGTTCATGCCGACGAAGATGTCTTCCTGCTAAATCCGGTCATCTCAAATACGCAAGTTACACTTTACCTCCAGCCCAAAATTCATGATCTTACCAAGTTGAATATGACTTTTGATCTGACTCCGGGAGCTTCCATTGAGCTTTTGAAAGATTCTTTGAAAATGCCCGTCGGAACACAGGATCTGAATAAAGGGATTGTCGACGAATTGCTAAAAAACGGCGTGTATTACAAAGTTACGTCCGAAGATCGTCAGTTTACAAAGAACTACCTGATTAAAATTGTGAAAACAGATGGTGGATTTGTTCCAACAGAATATGGTTTTGAAGATACGGAGATCGATAAGGATGATAAATACACCATATTTTACAATAAAATTGATGGTCAGGATTTCTATAATTGGGCTTCCGGAAATCCAAGTTTCTCCTTGACATTGAGCTTAGGGGGAGGTGCAAAGGAACCTGAATCATATCCTACTAAAACGAGTTCGGATGCACATTCGGGATCGAAAGCAGCTTTATTGGAAACGAAGTTAACCGGTGCTTTTGGGGCGATGTTCAAGAAGCCTATTGCAGCGGGAAATCTTTTTATCGGGTCGTTTGATACGGGGCCTGTATTGACAGATCCACTTTCGGCAACACAGTTTGGTCTTCCTTTCAATCAGATGCCGTTGGCGTTGGAAGGTTACTATAAATATAGTCCTGGGGCGACGGTGACGGATGAAAACATGAAACCTGTCAATACCAAAGATTCCTGTGATATCTATGCGGTTTTTTATAATCGCAAGCAGCTGATGGATTCGGAGCCTGATCCCAACAAGAAAGTTTCCTATTTGACGGGACATAATATTCTGAAAGATCCAAGTATAGTGGCTATAGCTAGGCTGGAAAATGGGGGCGCAACCACAACTGATGGTTTTGTCAAGTTTACATTGCCATTTAAGTACACGGCGAAAGTAAACGAAGCTGACGTTGCCAATTTGGATTATAGCATTGCTATTGTAATGTCTTCGAGTAAATATGGTGATAATTTTATAGGTGCTGTCGGTAGTAAGCTGACGGTGGATGATCTCAAAATTGTAACGAAGAAATAATGAAAATGATAAAATATACAATGGCACTATTTGCGATGGTTTTGACAGGATCTATTGCAAATGCGCAGGAAAATACAGCGGATGAAGGTAAATTGGGTTTTGATGTCATGGTTGGCGGTAAGATCGGCGGAGCCGCACCGCTTTCATTGCCACGTGAAATCCGAAAAATTAAAAGCTATAATCCGAATGTTCCCTTTTTTGTCGGAGCAAGGGCAAACTATCGTATTGATCCTCAATGGGGAGTGTCTTTGGGACTCGTCTTCGAAGGAAAGGGAATGGATACAAAAGCGAGTGTTAAGGGATACAAGACGACATTCAACGCCGTGAACGATTCTAAAGAGGAGCTGCGAGGTTATTATACAGGCGACATTACAACCAAAGTACATAATCTGTATCTATCTGTGCCGATTCAAGCGACTTATCAGCTTTCAGATCGATGGAATGTACAGGCAGGTCCTTATATTTCTTTTGCGGTAAGAAAGCAATTCTATGGCGAGGCCTACAATGGCTATCTTAGACATGAAGAGCCCACCGGGAATAAGATTGTTGTGGATAATGCCGATTATGATTTCTCGGAGAGCGTAAGGAGTATTGATGTTGGCATGAGTCTGGGAGCCCATTATAGTATCGACAAAAAGTTCTTTGCGTTAGCACAGTTAGATTATGGCTTCAATAATATTATGAAAACCGGATTTGAAAGTATTAGTTTCGGATTGCATAATATCTTTATGAATGTTGGCATAGGATATAAATTGAAATAGTTTAGCGAGCTATAAAAAAGAAATGGCCGATCCCAGGATCGGCCATTTCTTTTTTATATGTTGTTATGCTCATTTAAATGAAGCGGAGTTTTACATTTTTAATCCGATTTCTCTCAAACGTTCATCCAGGTACTGACCAGCGGTATAATCTTCGTAGACCTTTGGGTGTTCCGCATCGATGCAGGAATCCAATGAAGCCAGACTCATGGTGGATTTTGGATGTAAAAAGAATGGAATAGAAAAACGGGAAGTGCCCATTTTTTCACGCGGCGGGTTTACAACACGATGCGTAGTCGATTTCAACTTATTGTTTGTTAACCGTTGCAGCATATCACCCACATTGATGACAATATCTTCACCTTTGGCTTTGATAGGGAACCATTCTCCGTCTTTTGTCAATACTTCAAGTCCATCTGCACTGGCACCAATCAATAAGGTGATGAGGTTAATATCTTCGTGTGCTCCTGCACGTACTGCATCAGGAGCTAAAGCGTCAGGATCGCTGATTGGAAAGTAATGTATCGCACGTAAAATAGAATTACCGTTGATGACATATTTTTCAAAGTAATTTTCTTCCAGGTCGAGGTAGGTAGCAATCGCTTTTAATAATTCCCGGCCTGTATCTTCTAATTTTTTATACACCTCAGCGGTCACACCATTAAAGCGTGGGATCTCTGCTACTTCAGGATTATCCGGAAAATCAGTCTTGGAATATTCTTCACCAACGATCGTTTGACCACGTTGCCAAAATTCCTTTAAATCAGGAGTCTTCGCATCTTTCGCTTTTTCTCTTCCTTTTGCTGTATAGCCACGTTGACCTGCAAGTTCTGGAAATTCATATTTTTCCTTCGTCTCGGTCGGCAAACCAAAAAATTCAGGAACGACCTGATATAACTCTTCAATCAGCTCCTTTGATAAGCCATGATTTGCAATCGTTACAAAGCCTGTTTCGTTAAATGCCTTGCCAATATCTTGGATAAATTGATTTCGTTGTTCTTGGGTTCCTTGTGTATAATGTAGCAAGTCCAAGCGAGGTATGTTTACTAAAGCCATACGATGTTGATATTTGTTCAGGACAAAGTTAACGGAATTAATTTTGATTATTAAACAGGATCTGTTAATAAAAGTTTTGTGTTTTGTTTTATTTGGTTGTATTTCAGTGCTTAAAAGTTTTCCACATTTTCTATAATTGGTCGTTTCGGCTAAAAAATGTAGAGCAGCGTCATGCTGACGAATATATGACAAAATTTATATTTTGGATCTTGTTATTCTGATTCCTAACTGGTATATTTGTTATGCAAGCATAACAAATAGCTTGTGAGTACGCTTATGAACCAAAATCAGACAATCGACTATTTTTTAAAAACAGGTTGGCAGACAATTGCCAATAAATATAATCAAATTGCTTCGCAGTACGGTTTTACCCAGGCTGCGGGTTATATTTTGATTAACATCCATAAAGAGGGTACACCTGTTTCTCAGATTGCAAATTTGACAGGAGTTAAAACAACTAGTTTGTCTCGGGTGTTGAATAATTTGGAGTCATTGGGATTTATATACCGTGAGACGAGTGAGACCGACAAGCGGTCAGTAAAAGTATACCTGACTGAATTGGGTCGGGAGAAAAGAAGAATTGCCAAGGATGTGGTGCGTAATTTCAATCAATACTTAGCGGATAATTTTTCAGAAAATGAACGTGATCAATTGATTGCTTCTTTAGCGAAACTCAATGAGCTTGCAACCAGTTACAAGGAAGAAGTAGTCGTTTAGAAGTTAAACCAAATGTACAGAAGTGCATAATAAATATGTTATGATGAACAGAAATATTAGAAAAGTGGCGGTTCTCGGTTCGGGTGTTATGGGCTCGCGAATTGCTTGTCATTTTGCTAACATTGGTGTTGAAGTTTTATTGTTGGATATCGTTCCACGTGAACTGCTGCCAGCGGAACAAGCCAAAGGTCTCACGCTGGAGAATAAGGTCGTTCGGGACCGAATTGTCAACAGCTCCCTAGAAACGGCTTTAAAAACAAACCCTTCGCCAATTTATAGCAAGTCATTTGTCAGACGTATCAAAACAGGTAATTTTGATGATAATCTAAAAGACATTGCTCATGTGGACTGGATCATAGAGGTCGTTGTTGAGCGACTTGATGTTAAAAAGTCTGTTTTTGAGCGTGTTGAGCAGTTTCGTAAACCTGGAACATTGATTACTTCCAATACTTCTGGTATTCCTATTCATTTAATGACAGTGGACAGAAGTGAAGATTTTAAAGATCATTTCTGCGGTACACACTTCTTCAATCCGCCACGCTATCTTCCTTTATTGGAGGTTATTCCCACACCGCACACCAAGCCCGAGGTCGTTGACTTTATTCTTCACTTTGGCGATAAGATGCTGGGAAAATCGGTTGTATTATGTAAAGATACTCCTGCATTCATTGGTAACCGTATCGGTGTTTATTCGATGTTGGCGGTTACTCATTTGGTGGAACCTCTTGGGTTGACAGTGGAAGAGGTCGACAAATATACTGGTCCCGCAATGGGGCATCCTAAATCGGCAACTTTTCGTACGGCTGATGTTGTAGGGCTTGATACCCTGGTGAATGTTGCCAATGGGCTGGCGCAGAATGCGCCTGAAGATGAAGCCAAGGGTGTCTTTCAACTTCCAACATTCATCAGTAAGATGGTAGAGAATAAATGGTTGGGTGAGAAAACCAAGAAAGGGTTTTATGAAAAAGTAAAAGCTGCCGATGGTAATTCGGAGATTTTGTCTCTAAATCTAAAAACACTGGAATTTGGCTCACAGCAAAAAGTGAAATCAGCTACTTTGGAAGCCACCAAACCTGTGGAGGATATCCGCAAGCGGATGAAAGTCTATGAACAAGGAAGCGATAAAGCGGCCGAACTTTTCCGTGCCATGCATTATCCTTTGTTTGAATATGTATCCCGCCGTGTTCCCGAAATTACAGATGACTTCTTCCGTATTGATGATGCCATGCGTGCTGGATTTGGTTGGGAGTTAGGACCATTTGAAGTATGGGATGCGCTAGGTGTCCGCGAAACCTTGGCTAAAATTAAGGCCGAAGAAAAACGACTTCCAGGTCAGGATGGGGAGGTTGCTTCCTGGGTACACGAGATGTTGCAAGCGGGATGTGAATCATTCTATAAAATTGAAAATGGTGTACGTCACTATTATGATATTGCAACCAAATCTTATAAAGCTATTCCGGGAACGGAAGATCTGATCGTATTGGATCATATTCGGGAAAGTAAAACAATCTGGAAAAATACGGGGGTTTCTATTATTGATCTTGGCGACGGTATCATTAATTGTGAATTTCATACCAAGATGAATACCATCGGCGGTGATGTTATCCAGGGCTTGAATAAAGCTATTGATCTCGCTGAAAAGGAATATCGCGGTTTAGTGGTGTCCAATGATGGAAAAAACTTTTCTGCTGGCGCCAACATTGGAATGATTTTCATGATGGCCGTAGAACAGGATTTTGATGAATTGAATATGGCCGTTCGTGCCTTTCAAAATACATCCATGCGCTTACGCTATTCGTCAATACCTGTAGTCGTTGCGCCATTTCAAATGACCCTCGGTGGGGGTTGTGAATTCTCCATGCATGCTGATTTTGTGCAGGCTCACGCCGAAACCTATATGGGCTTGGTTGAACTTGGCGTTGGTGTTATTCCCGGTGGCGGTGGAACCAAAGAATTTACACTGCGTGCCTCGGAGGAATTTAAGGAGGATCAGATTGTGCAGAACACCTTAAAAGATAAATTCCTGACCATTGGGCAAGCGAAAGTTTCGACTTCTGCTTATGAAGCCTATGAACTCGGCTATTTGCAGAAAGATAAATTTGCAATTACAATGAACCGTGCCCGCCTTTTGGCAGATGCCAAAGCAAAGGCACTGGAACTGGCTGATGAGGGTTATGTTCAGCCCGCTCCACGCAATGATATCAAGGTTTTAGGAAACCAAGGATTAGGGATCGTGTATGTGGGGGCTTCATCGATGCGTGAAGGGAATTATATTTCTGATTATGATCGAAAGATCTCAGAAAAACTAGGCTGGGTGATGTGTGGTGGAAATTTATCGTCACCGACCGAAGTGTCTGAACAATATCTATTGGATCTAGAGCGTAAAACTTTCCTCGAGCTTTGTGCCGAACGCAAAACGCTTGAAAGAATTCAATTTATGCTGACAAAGGGTAAGCCTTTACGGAACTAAAAATCACTACTCACGAAAAAAATAAAAATAATGGAAGCATATATAGTAGCAGGATTTCGTACAGCAGTAGGCAAAGCGCCGCGGGGAGTATTCCGCTTTATGCGGGCGGATGATTTAGCCACGGATGTGATTAAACACCTTGTATCCACTGTGCCAAATTTAAATAAAGAAGATATAGACGATGTCATCGTTGGGAATGCCATGCCGGAAGCGGAGCAGGGACTCAATATGGCGCGTTTCATTTCACTGATGGGATTGGATACGGATAAGGTCCCAGGGGTAACCGTTAATCGGTACTGCGCTTCAGGTTTGGAGACTATTGCAACAGCAGTCGCAAAGATCAAGACCGGGATGGCAGATGTTATTATTGCCGGCGGGGTAGAGGTGATGTCCGGAATGCCCTTTGGAGGTTGGAAAATTGTGCCTAATCCTGTGGTGGCAAAAGAGCATCCCGATTGGTATTGGGGTATGGGATTGACTGCCGAAGCTGTAGCCAAAGATTACAATGTCTCGCGTGAAGATCAGGACGCTTTTGCCCTCAAATCAAATCAGAAGGCAGTTGCAGCTATTCAAAATGGTCATTTGAAAGATGGTATCGTGCCTATCACCGTAAAAGAAAATTATTTGAAAGATGGCAAGATTGCAACGCGTGAATATGTCGTTGATACGGATGAAGGTCCTCGTGCCGATACTTCCCTGGAGGCTTTAGGGAAATTAAAACCAGTTTTTGCAGCGAATGGTTCCGTGACAGCAGGAAATTCCTCGCAAACTTCCGATGGGGCTGCATTTGTCTTGGTGATGTCTGAAGCAAAAGTGAAGGAGCTTGGTGTAAAACCTATAGCAAAGCTGGTTAGTTTTGCTGTAGCAGGTGTTCCACCTCGCATTATGGGTATCGGACCTATCTATGCCATACCCAAGGCACTGGCAAAAGCCGGTCTTAAAAAGGAAGATATTGATCTCTTTGAGTTGAATGAAGCTTTCGCCTCTCAATCGCTAGCCGTTATTCGTGAACTTGGATTAGACGAAGAGAAAGTAAATGTCAATGGCGGTGCCATAGCTTTAGGTCATCCTCTTGGATGTACAGGAGCTAAATTGACGGTCCAAGTCTTAAACGAGTTGAAACGCAGAGGCAAAAAATATGGCATGGTGACGATGTGTGTCGGAACTGGTCAAGGAGCAGCTGGTATTTTTGAGTTATTGGACTAAAATTAGCCGCTAAGAATAGCAATATAAACGAAATATGGATCTCTGATCTCATAACGCATAGAAGTATTTAAAAACATGGTGGCCAGCAGCATCACGTAGCAGTGATTTGCTGATCCCTATAAATCTAAAAAGACAATGAGCGAAAATAAAGCAATTAAAGGCGGAGAGTTCGTGATTAGAGAGACTCCCTATACAGACGTTTTTATCCCGGAAGAATTTGATGAAGAAGCCAAAATGATTCGTCAGACCTGCTTGGATTTCCTGGATACCGAAGTACTAAATAAGCTCGACCGTATCGATGCCCAAGAAGAAGGACTTATGCCTAGTTTGATGGATAAGGCCGGTGAACTGGGGATGTTGGGTGTTTCTATTCCCGAAGAATATGGTGGTTTCGGCAAGAATTTCAACACTTCTATGCTTGTTGCCGATGCGGTAGGTGGCGGGTTTTCTTTTGCTGTCGCATTGTCTGCTCATACGGGAATCGGTACGCTGCCTATTTTGTATTATGGTAATGATGCTCAAAAGGCAAAATATGTTCCAAAGCTTGCTACCGGTGAATGGAAGGCATCGTATTGTTTGACAGAACCTAATGCTGGATCGGATGCAAATTCGGGTCGTACTTCCGCAAAATTAAATGCCGAGGGGACACATTATTTGATCAACGGACAAAAAATGTGGATTACAAACGGCGGTTTTGCAGATATCTTCATCGTATTTGCAAAAATCGATGATGATAAAAACCTGACAGCATTTATTGTCGAGAAAGACTTTGGTGGCATCACGATGAATCCCGAAGAACATAAATTGGGTATTAAGGGATCTTCAACACGGCAGATCTTTTTCAATGATTGCGCCGTTCCTGTAGAGAATATGCTTTCTGATCGTGAAAATGGATTTAAGATTGCTGTAAATATCCTGAATATTGGTCGTATAAAACTAGGCGCTGCAACGATCGGTTCGGCACGGATGGTGATCAACCATGCGGTGCAATATGCCAATGAACGTGTGCAGTTTAATCTGCCGATTTCCAAATTTGGCGCCATTCGTTATAAGCTGGCTGAGATGGCAACACGTTTGTTTGCTGTGGAGTCGGCATCGTATCGTGCCGGTCAAAATATTGATGATGCCTACGATGCATTGATTGCTGGCGGTATGGATGAAGCAAAAGCAAAGTTGAAGTCTGTGGAGCAGTTTGCAATTGAGTGCGCAATCATCAAAGTATGGTGTTCGGAGATGTTGGATTATGTGGTTGACGAAGGCGTGCAGATTTATGGTGGAATGGGTTACTCGGCAGATGCGCCAATGGAACGCGCTTATCGGGATTCACGGATCAACAGGATCTTTGAAGGTACCAATGAAGTGAATCGATTGCTTGTCGTTGACATGCTGTTAAAACGGGCCATGAAAGGTGAATTGGATCTAATGGGACCTGCGCAAGCCGTAGCTGGAGAGCTCCTCGCTATTCCGGATTTTGGTGAAGAGGACGATGCACCTTTTGCTGCAGAAAAGAAAATTGTGGCAAACCTTAAAAAAGCTGGGTTATTGATTGCTGGAGCAGCAGTGCAAAAATTGATGATGTCTCTTTCCAAAGAAGAGGAAATTCTCATGAATATTGCGGATATTATCGGGTATGTTTATATCACCGAGTCAGTCTTGTTACGTGCAGAAAAATTGTTGCATACAGGATCTGATAAAGCAGACTATGCAAAAGATATGGCTAAGATCTATCTGTATGGTGCTATTGATAAAATCAGCGCTGCCGGTAAAGAAGCATTATATTCTTTTGGTGAAGGTGATGAACTGAATATGATGTTGGTTGGTTTGCGCAGATTCACGAAAGCACAGCCATTTAATGTGAAAGATGCACGTCAGCGAATCGCAAAGAAATTGATAGATGAGAATAAATATTGTTTTTGATTGATAATAGATTATTGGTTTTGGTTAATGGCCGGAGAGAAATCTTCGGCCATTTTTGTGTTACAATCCTAGAAAGTCACTGTAATTATGTTAAATTTAACCTTTTAAACCCTAACCATTATATGACATCTTCAAGATCATTTACATTTACAGAAGACTGGGTAGTCGTCATTTTGGGGATCGCTACCATATTTCTCGCACTCTCAGGAATTGTCGCGCCAGTACCTAGTTTTTCGTGGAGTAATTCCGCCGAACTCGTTGCAACGGTTTTCGACCCGACAAATTTAATGAAGCTTTTTGAGCAGTTTATTTTTGTATTCGTTACCGCGATATTGGGCGCTTTTCTTTTAGGGAAATCTGTAAAATATTTATTCGTTGTATTTCCTGTTGTATTTATCCTTACCGTATTTGCATTGGTGCTGGCAGGGAATGCAACGGTTAAAGAATACAATCTCGAAGCTGTAATTTTTAGTTTGATTATCGGTTTAGTCATCAGCAATTGCTTTAAACTGCCTAATTGGTTTAAAGAGGCGCTCAGTACCGAGCTGTACGTCAAGATAGGCCTAATTCTGCTCGGAACTACAGTGATCTTCGGGGATATCCTCAAAGCGGGATCCTTGGGGCTTATTCAAGCACTGGCTGTCGTACTGTCTGTTTGGTACTTTGCGTTCTGGATCTGTAAAAAGTTAAAGATTGACAAGGAGATGTCCCTAATGCTGTCGAGTGCAGTATCTATTTGTGGTGTTTCCGCAGCGATAGCAACTTCGGGAGCAATCAAAGGCGATAGCAAAAAACTTTCCTATGTCATTTCGTTGGTTCTTATTACAGCGATTCCAATGATGATTTTCATGCCTTATATGGCGGAGTGGATGGGCTTGTCGCAACAAGTTACCGGTGCTTGGCTCGGCGGGAGTATTGATACAACAGGTGCTGTCGTGGCTTCAGGTTCCCTGGTAGGAGAAGAAGCGTTGAAGATCAGTACCATTGTGAAATTTTCACAAAACGTATTGTTGGGGCTGGCGGCTTTTGCAATCAGTATTTATTGGACTTATGCGAAATCGGTTGATGATGAAACCAAGCGGGATAAGCCTACGCTCAAAATTATATGGGAACGTTTCCCGAAGTTTGTGTTGGGATTTGTATTTGCATCGCTGCTCTTTTCCTTCGTAATATCTCCCGAGAAGATTGATGCCGTCAAAGGAAGTTTGAAAAATTTACAGGGCCTCTGGTTTACCTTGGCATTTACATCCATTGGTTTGGAAACGAACTTTAAGGATCTTTTTGTACAAGATAACAAGAAACCGCTATATGCTTTTCTGATTGCCCAGACTTTTAATGTTATTATTACCTTATTGATTGCACTGGTGCTATTTCGCTAAGATGCTAAGTGTTTCAATGTGAAATAGATCGTTTTATATGACTGTAAAGAAGGCTGTCCAACTAGGACGGCCTTTTTTATGCTTTTTCATCAAGGGGCTATGAGTAGCGTTTGTTTTCAGATTCGTGGCACAGATCTTCGTTTTTATAAACTTGCTTTGCTTTTTGATTTTCGCTGGATAGTTGGTGATTAGGATGGTTAGCTTCGTGATTTTTGCATGCTGAGGGAACTACGAGTAGCCTTTTTTGTTGATCTAAATAGCTGTTAGTTAGGTGTTAATTGGGTTTTGAAAAAAAATATTATTAAATCTATCAAATTAGTAGTCTTTTAAAAAATATTTATATATTTGTATCGTTATCTGATTTACAGGTAAATAGCAAGGCGAGCAAAAAGGACTGACTTGATTGTGAATCGAACTAGCCATGACATTGATTTTATAAAAAAGACATGTGATTAAGGTTGTTTGAAATTGCCGCTTGGTAAGTGCATATACTGATTCGTTTATGCAGCAGGAAATAAAAGAAAATAACAAGATAAAAAGAATGAAACAAAATTACTCTCCAAAAACAAGTTTATTGGTTGCTTCGGTAGAAGGAGCTGTTGTTACCCTAAAAAGTGACAAGAAACGAATGTGTTGTTAAAATTTCTCTCTTACACTCTCTTATATTAGAAAAGGGAAGCCTCGGCTTCCCTTTTACAAAGTTTTAACAATGAAGCAAGTATCGATTGGCGTTGGCACTTGTTTTAGATTCACCATTAAACTGAATAAATTTATGAAAAAAAATGCTATTTTTCGAATTAGCGTCATTTTTAGCTTGCTTTTAACAGGTTCTTACCATACCTACGCGCAAGTAGAAAACCCTAAACCTATTATAAATGCCTCATTAACAGGTACCGTAATTGACGCCGTAACAAAAGAACCCCTGCAAGGCGTAACGGTTCAGCTGGAGGCCGTTACACACCAGGTGAAAACAGACAGTAAAGGCGTTTTCCAGTTTGTAACTGGACAAAAATTGCCGTTTTCATTGATCGTATCCATTGTTGGTTATCAAACCCGTCATATCGTGGTGGATCATTCTCCGGCAGTGATTGAGCTTACCCCACGATTGGAAGCCTTGGATCAAGTAGTGGTTACTGCACGCCGTCGTAAGGAGCAGTTACAGGATGTTCCGATTCCCGTATCGATTATTCGTGGCGCGGCATTGGAGGATGCAGGGGCATTTAATGTCAATCGACTAAAAGAGCTTGTACCTACAGTTCAGTTATATGCATCGAATGCACGTAATACGACGCTTAATATCCGGGGACTGGGCTCAACTTATGGCCTCACCAATGATGGGATCGATCCGGGTGTAGGATTTTATCTTGATGGTGTATATATTGCCCGCCCTGCCGCAACTTGGCTGGACTTTATTGATATTGACCAGATAGAGGTACTACGTGGACCTCAAGGTACACTCTTTGGAAAGAATACAACAGCAGGTGCATTTAATATAACCTCACGTTTACCACAATTCACACCAGAGGCCAATGTGGAAGTCAGTTACGGAAACCAAGGTTTTATTCAGGCGAAGACGTCCATCTCAGGGCCATTGGCCAAAAACCTGGCTGCGAGAGCTTCTTTCTCTGGCACACAACGGGATGGAAACTTGTTTAATGTACATACCAATAGGAAGATCAATGATATCAACAACCTGGGCTTTAGAGGGCAATTGCTGTTTACTCCAACCGAAAATATCAAACTGGTGCTTTCGGGTGATGTGTCATCACAAAAACCCGATGGTTACGGCTGGGCGGTTGCCGGAGTCGTAAAAACACAGCGTGCGGACTACAGACAGTTTGATGCAATTATTAAAGATCTTGGCTACGAGCTACCCTATAAAAGTGCTTTCGAGCGTAAGATAGATTTGGATACACAATCTAAAGCTGATAATAAATTGGGTGGGGTCGCCTTGAATGCCGATATCAAGATTGGAGAAGGAACACTGACCTCAACTTCTGCGTGGCGGACATGGACATGGGTTCCGCTCAATGACCGCGATTACTTGGGACTTCCGGTATACACTGTTTCAGCAGGTAATTCTGTCCATAACCAGTGGTCGCAGGAATTCAGATACTCTGGAAAGATCAGTGAAAAGGTCAGCGGAGTTGTTGGACTATTTGGCCTCTGGCAGGATCTAAGTACAGATCCCGTACATACCGAAGAAACAGGGTCTGCCTTTTGGCGTTTTCAAAAAAGCTCTACCAGTGCTTTGTGGCAGACACCGGGATTATTTGACAATTTTGGAATCAAGACCGTTTACGGAATTAAAAGCACAAGCTTGGCAGCCTATACACAGATTGATTATGCTGTGACTCCAAAATTACATATCCTCCCAGGGTTGCGCTATAATTATGATAAAAAGGTGGCTAACTACGATAGGCAGACCTATGGTGGTTTGCAGACCTCAGACCCGGCACTGCTTGCCTTAAAGAACGGTGTATATACCAATCAGACTTTTGATGTCAATGCGGATGCCGACAATTTCTCTGGTCAACTCTCCGCAAGATATCGTTTCAATCCGAAGATAAATGCTTACGCAACGTATTCCATCAGCTATAAACCTGTCGGTATCAACGTCGGTGGATTGCCGACAGCTAATGGAGCAGTGTTGCTGGATCTCGCTGAAGTAAAACCTGAGGCTGTCCGCCATAAGGAAATTGGTGTGAAGACGAATCCAACACGCAATTCGCTGCTCAATCTGACCGTCTACCAAACAGATATCAAAGACTATCAGACCCAAGTGCAGACTCCTGAACCGGGGGTAAACCGTGGTTATCTGGCCAATGCCGAGAAGGTGCGTGTAAAGGGAGTTGAATTGGATGGAAACATCAACATCGGACATTTTCTCCGATTGAATGGAGCACTGGCCTATACAGATGCCAAGTATGTCAAATTTACCAATGCACCTGTCCCTTTAGAAGAGGTTGGCGGAGCTCAGGCTTTTAAAGATATCTCTGGCGGCGTCCTTCCTGGTGTTTCCAAATGGTCTTGGTCGCTGGGTGGCGAAGCGAATAAAAGCGGTAAACTGATCGGGATTAATGGATCTTACTTTTTGGGTGCAGACCTATTTCACCGTTCTAAATTTTCGTCCAGTTCTTCACCATCCCAATACCTAAATATTGATGCCTATTCGGTCTTGAACGCCAGGCTAGGATTCAGGGGATCGAATGGTATTTCGGTGTTTGTGTGGAGTAGAAATCTAACCAATAAAGATTACTACGAGCAGTTGCTGGCGGCACCGGGAAGTTATGGGCAATACGCAGGTGTAGTTGCGGATCCAAGGACTTATGGCGTTACACTGCGATACAATTGGAAACAAGGGAATTAAATCCGTAATTCATAGTATATTCTTATCGACCGTCTCCATTTCATCATGGGGACGGTTTTTTGTTTTTTTACTAATTTTCAATAGCTCCTTTTATTATATATGGAAATTTGTATATTAAATCATCATTAAGGTGAATGATTTGCGCATGAACGAAAAAGAGCTTTTACAACACTATAAAACAAGCGGCGACTTGTCTACACTGGGGAAATTATATTCGCCCTATATGTCTTTGCTTTATGGTGTGTGCTTTAAATACTTACAGGATCCCGATCGTAGTCAGGATGCTGTGATGCAGATATTTGAAGAACTGATACCGAAGCTTCGTCAATATGAAGTCGATAATTTTAAGAGCTGGTTACACGTTTACAGTAAAAATTATTGCCTTATGCAATTACGTAAGGATAAGCGGACGACGCAGGTTGATATTGAAGACAATTTGTTTGAAAGCGAACAAAAGCTAAATGATACCAGTGAAGCGAAGTGGGAAGAAAAGGATTTCGAGAAACTGGAAGGCTGTATGCAAACTTTAAATCGCGAACAAGAGGAATGTGTACGTTTGTTCTATCTCGAGCAAAAATGTTATAAAGATATTTCAGATTTGACTGGATATGACTTGAATAAGGTCAAAAGTGCCATTCAAAATGGAAAGCGCAATCTGAAAATCTGTATGGAAAGGAAAGAAAATGGAAAATAATTATCAGTTATCAAGGATCCATAATTACATCCATGGTTTGATGAGTAAGGAGGAGATGTTTCAGTTGGAACGTGAAGCGTTGGAAGACCCCTTTTTACAAGATGCCATCGATGGTTACCGATTACAAAATGGGGTGGATGCCCGGCAATTGAGCCTGTTGCAACAGCGCCTCAATCGTAGGGTGGAAGATACTGTTGCAACAAGACACGCCCAGTATTTCACATGGCAGCGTTTGGCCATAGGTGCTACCGCAGGTGTACTGTTTGTGACTTTATTGGCCCTGCTATATTTTAAACATTTTAGCGGTAAAGCTGAGCGTACAACGGATGTAGAATTAAGTGAACCTGAAAACAGGGTATCTGTTCAACCTTTGCTGGACGGGGGGGATGCAACACCCCGCGAAGGATGGAAAACCTTTGAACAGTACCTCAATCAGAAGTATGGAGCGCCTGCAGGAGGTGGCGAAATTATTGTCAATTTTACGGTCGATAAAAATGGAGTGCCCAATGATATTAGTGCCGAAGGGCAACCCGATCAGTCACTCTTTAATGAAACGGTTCGCCTGCTACAGAACGGACCAAAATGGCAGGGAACAAAAGGACGTTTAAAGATTGTTTTCCCTGCCAAAGTGGAAAATAATCCAACACAAGCAGCTGTCATTAAACCTCCGCATTGTTTTGGAATTGAAAAAAAATAAAAGTGATCTGATAAAAGCAGCGAGCCATTTCTTTTATAGGAAATGGCTCGCCGCTCTTTTATAGGGTCTGAATTACTTAAAATGCATATCTCAGGCCCAGCTGTACTTGATAAGGATTACCATTTAAGTTAGATACGCCAACGCCGGAACTCATATTATAAACATATTGTTGATTCGCTGCATCAAAGCTTTTGATGGCATATAGATTCTGTTTACCCAGATTGTGTCCTACACCCCAAGTTTTTTTCAAAAGGTTGGCTACATTGAAAATGTCTATTGAAGCTTCAATGCCATGTTTCTTGTAAACTTTTAGATTTTTGGCCAAATGCAGGTCAAATACGCCATAAAAACCGTTGATGCCTCCGTTACGTTCGGCTATGCGGTCGAGGTTTCCATTGATGTATTTTTTGATGCTCTGCTCTGCATTTGGATCATCTAAAATAGCTTGAATGCCGGTTTTGATGTAATCGGGTGTATTTTTGTTATTTGGATCGTATACGAAGGCAAGATCGTTGGAATTTACAAAATCACCATTAACATTTCCATTGACTGCTAAAGAATAGCGTGTTCCTGCAATTCCGCTGAAACGTAAACCCATCGAAACACCCCATAACGATGGCATGGTACCATAAAAGACGACTTTATGGCGGAATTGATTGTCCGAATATGTCATCGTACTCAAGTCGCGAGGATCATCTTTGACCATCAGAGAAAGGGTGGCCGAGTTGGCAACATTACCGTTATAGGAGGTATTGTCTTTTGTATCGTTCCAGGTGTAAGACATCGTGATCTGACCGTCTTTATAATAACGATAGGTAGCATCCAACACAACTGTATAAGAATTATTTTTCCCTTCACTGTTCATTTCCAGTACCCGGCCTATTTGTTTGGTTTTGCGGCTATTGGTCCAGTTGGCGGCACCATTTGTCGTGTTGATGCTCGATGCTGGAACATACACCCCACGGTTACCTTCGGCAGTCAGCCTAAAATAAGGGTCCTCTACCATATTGCGATCTACATACATATAATTGTTGCGTCCCCAAGTTCCGTAAGCACTTAACCCGATACGTAATGAAGGGGTGAAAAAGTGATTGATGGAAACATTGGCTTTATATACCGTCGGCACTTTCACATCCTTGCTATTGGTATTGATGGTGACAAGTTTTTCGATCTTTGGGTTGTCCAACAATTCACGTCCCGGAGCTGTATCGGGATCCTTACGATATCCTGCAAAATTTGGCTTGGGAATTAAGGTCGGGTCAGTAATATCTACACCGGCAATGCGTGAACCATCAAACAACATATTGTTTAACATAGAATAGGGGTTGAGGGCCGAACCGAATATACCAGCGCCAAAACGGATGATATTTTTCTTTTCTTCATTGATATCCCAGTTGAACTGCACACGGGGCTGTATCTGAAAAGTGTTGATCCCATTATCGGTCGAGAGACCCAGTTCGTCATAGACCGTTTGGTTGAATGTTGCCTTCTTTAGGTATTTCGTGTTGTCTAGACGTAGGCCGCCGACAACATCAAGACCTCTGGCGATTTTAGCTTCCATCTGTCCATAAAGACCTACAGCCAGATTGTTGACCAAGGTGTTTTCTTTGTCGGTCATATATACATCACGGGCATAGCGATAAGGAGTCAGGTTGTCGAAATTTTGTAAACCGGTAAAATAAAAACGGCCATTCATTTCGCTGCCGTAGCGGAAGTCCATGTTGGTATACATGACATCTGCACCGAAGGTATATTTGATTTTATCTGTATTATAATATAGGTTGTTGACCAATTGTAACATATTTCCGTTGAACCATTCTGGCGCATAACGCTGCCCACCAAGCTGTATTGAATTGGTATATTTATTTGTACCGTCTACAGATTGAACGGATTCAACGATGGCACGCGGAATACTGTGTGATTGATCAAATCCAGCAACATTATGTTGTGCTTCTGAACGTTCATAGAAATGTTGTATCTTCAAATCGTTGGTCAGTTTGGAGTTGATAGACGTCCGCAAGGAGGCCATGAGGCTATTGTTTATGTACCTTCTGTTGGTATAAGATTCAAAAGCATTGATCCCTGTATTGTCCCCTTCCTGTTGATTGTCCATGTCGTAGACAAAGTTATTACGGATTGTCAATAGGTTTTTATCGTTCAACTGCCAGTCAATGCGGGCAAAGGCAGCATCGGTCTTTTTCTTTTTGTCGAAAGAACCAAACAGACGATCGGCACTAGCGCCATATTTGCCCACTGCAATGCGGGTAAATTCATCTAAAGTAGCCTGCGTTACTTTGTAACGTGCAATATCTTCCGTTGTTTGAATATCAGCGATCTGAAGTGGGCGGGTATCCATCTGACGGTCCCAGGTTACAAAGAAATGGGCTTTGTCCTTGATGATTGGCCCACCCAAAGAGAATCCATATTGATAGGTGGAAAATTTTTGTTTACGTGCCGTTCCATTCAGGTTGTACTTGCTCGAAAGCCAGCCTGCACGAGCAAAAGTGAACGCACTTCCTGTTAAAGTATTTGTACCTGATTTGGTTACTGTGGTAATACTGCCGCCACCGCTGCGGCCGAACGTAACATCGTAGTCATTGGTCACTACTTTGAATTCCCGGATTGCTTCCATGGAGATTGAATAGGCACCACCGCTGTTCCCGCCGGCGACTGTACTGCGTGAATTCATGCCGTCTACCGTAAAATTGGTCGAGGAAGCTCGCTGTCCAGCTAGATTTGTTCCACTGCTAACAGGGGATAAGTCAATTAACGAGGAGAAATTACGTCCATTTACAGGCATTTTTTTGAGATCATTGGCGGTAATGGCTGTAGATGCCCCCAATGTCTTGATCTTGTTTTTTAGATCAGCTGCAGTGCCCTGAACGATGACTTCATCCAATTTATTTTCGGCTGATGATAAGGTAAAATCGACATTGAGTTCGTCACCATAGCTTAATTTATAGTCGGTCTTTTTTTGTTCGGCATAGCCAACATGGTTTACCGATATGCTGTACGGTGACCCTAAGGGTAGTTGTGGAAAGGTATAAATACCGTTTTGGTTTGTCAGTGTTGTTTGTTTAAACCCGGTAGATTCGTTTTTTACCGATACGGACGTCCCTTTTACAGGGCCGTTGTTGTCCATGATACGACCTGTAATGGTTGCCTCGGTACCCTGAGCCCAGCTGTTGGTTGGAATTTGAAAAAATGTAATGATGGTTAATGAGATTAACCAAATGATGTGTCTTTGCATAATAATTTCACTTTTTAGTTGATTAGTGTCTGTCACAAGTATGTTGCGAAATTATCCCTGCAAGATTGTTAAATGGTTAAGGGTGCATTATTAAATATTTAATAAAAATGGATTTTAGCTGCCTATTGCGTATAATTAATTAACCTATACACAGAACGGGCGGCTCGGAAGAATCCGAGCCATTTACTATTAGAATATCTTTAAATAGATAAATATATGTTGTTTTTGTTCAGTGCAGTGAACGATTTTTTATATTTTTGTTTTTTATAATAAACAAAATAGATATTTTTCAAACAACATAAACGATATCACATGGAAGAACTAGTTCAACAATTTAAACGACGTATACGGTTTGTGGATATGAATTTTGTGCGAAATATAATGTATGAAATTAATTGGTCCGCTCGTTTAATTGGAATTAAAGGAGCAAGGGGAATCGGTAAGACGACCTTATTGCTTCAATACATTAAGCTAAATTTGTTCGACAGGTTGGACGAAGTGCTTTATGTCAGTTTGGATGCAGTGTGGTTCAATAATAGGTCTTTGCTGGATTTAGTATATGAATTCGATCAAAAAGGAGGAAAGTATCTATTTTTGGATGAAGTACATAAATATGAAGGCTGGGCCCAAATATTAAAAAATATTTACGACGACTACCCCGAGATGAAGATCATCTTTACTGGCTCCTCCCTTTTAGAAATTTTGAATGCCCGTACTGATTTAAGTCGTAGGGCAGTAGTTTACAAAATGCAGGGATTTTCCTTTCGTGAATTTCTTTCATTGGAAACAAAAACTACTTTCCCAATATTTAGCCTGGATCAAATTTTAGAAGAGCATAGCAAAGTGGACTATAAAATCAATGCCATGGTTAAACCTTTTCTGTATTTTGAGAAATATTTGAAATATGGGTATTATCCTTATTACCGAGAACAGCTTGATTTATATGAGATGCGAGTAATGGAGGTCATTAATATGATTCTGGAAATTGAATTGCCGCTCTTACGAAATGTAGATATCGCTTATGTTACTAAGATTAAGCAATTGCTTGTTATCATTGCTGAATCTGTCCCTTTTGTGCCTAACATCAGTAAGCTCAGTGAAAAGATTGGTATTAGCCGGACAACTCTGTTATCTTATCTCTACTATTTGGATGAAATTAGTTTAACGCATAATCTCTATAAAGTGGGTGAAGGTATAAGTCAGTTACAAAAACCATCGAAAATTTTTCTAGACAATACCAACCTTTCCTTCTTATTTGCACATGAAAATGTTAACCCTGGAAATCTAAGGGAAACATTTTTTGTTAACCAACTTGCATTTCAACATCAGGTGAACTATGCAGAGCAAGGAGATTTTATTGTCGATGAAAAGTACACCTTTGAGGTAGGAGGGAGAGACAAGTCCAATAAACAAATTAAAGGAATGAACAATGCCTACATTGCAGCAGATGGTATCGAATTTGGTCATCAAAATAAGGTCCCGCTATGGTTGTTTGGCTTTTTATATTAATAGCATACTATTTGATACAAATGGTAGCAAGAAAAAATCAAAAGCGGCCTAGTAGTGTGGCTAGACCGCTCTGTATTTCTATATAGAGATTTACTCTTCCCAACGAATTTTATCTGCAATAGGGGTACGGATAGGTTCACGCGCCTCAGATTGGTGGTGTCCTAAGTAAAATAGACCGATACATTTTTGATTTTCTTCGAGATTTAAGAAACCACCCAAGTGATTGATTAAACCTGGAGTCGCCCAGTATCCACCAATATTTAGCGAGTGTGCAGCCAACCACATGTTTTCAACTGCAGCAGCTGTACAAGCCAATTCTTCCCATTCAGGAACTTCACCCGTATAATTGACAACAATCGCAATGGCAACGTTCGATTGTGTTGCTTTTTTGCCCATTGTTATTTCTGTTGCTTCAGTATATTTCTCTGTGGGTGTTACTGACTTGTAGATACGTGATAATTCGGTGCCCAAACGTTCTAGTCCCTCTTTGCGGAAGATCACAAAACGCCAAGGTTGTGTTCTTTTGTGTGTTGGAGCAGCATTGGCCGCTTCCAAGATACTCAAGATATCTTCTTTACTGACTTCTTCTTCAGTAAAGGAAGCTTGAAATACGGATCTTCTGTAGTGTATTGCTTTTAATACGTCGTTTTTCATTATAATTTATTTTTCCTTTATGCTTTTTCTTCCCATAAAGATACAACATGCAAAATTGTTTTGACGGCTTTTTCCATATCTTGTACAGCTACCCACTCTTGTTTTCCGTGGAAAGCATGCCCTCCAGCAAAAATATTTGGACAAGGTAATCCCATAAACGAAAGGCGGGAGCCATCTGTTCCACCGCGGATACTTCTTCTTTCGGCCACCATTCCTGCACGGTTGATGGCTTCCATGCCGATTTCCATAATTTCAGGATGCTGATCCAGCACTTCTTTCATATTACGGTATTGTTCTTTTACGACAAAAGTATAGGTACAGTTTGGATATTGTTCGACAATCGATTTTGCGATGCCTTCCAGCTCATCTTCATGTTTCTTTAGATTGGCTGTAACGTGATCGCGTACGATAAATTGAATTTCAGCTTTTTCCACAGATCCACTGATATGAACAGGGTGTACAAAGCCGTCTTTTTTGTTGGTGCTTTCAGGTGAAAGTCGATCTTTTGGTAGTGCATCAATTACCGCACTGGCGATTTTGATGGCACTTTGCATTTTACCCTTAGCAAAGCCCGGATGTACGGATACACCATGAATCGTCAATGTAGCTCCATCCGCTGAAAATGTTTCATCCTCAATGGTTCCCGCTTTTTCGCCATCCATTGTATAAGCAAAATCTGCTGCTAAACGTTTCAAATCTGCTTTATCCACACCTCTGCCAATCTCCTCATCTGGTGTGAAAAGAATTTTGATATCGCCATGTTTGATTTCAGGATGTTTCATCAATAAACGGGCAGCATCCATGATTTCGGCCACACCTGCTTTGTCATCTGCACCCAACAAAGTGGTGCCACTCGCTGTAATGATATCATTGCCAATTTGATTGGCTAGATCGGGATGTTCGGCGTATTTGATGATAATACTCTTGTCGTCAGGAAGCACAAGATCCTGGCCCTGATAATTAGGGTGAACCAGTGGTTTAACATCTTTTCCAGAAGAGTCCGGAGATGTATCCATATGAGAACAGAAGCAGATAACAGGAACCTGCTTTGTAGTATTGGATGGAATAGTTGCATAGATATAGCCATTTTCATCCATTGCCGCGTCCGAAATACCCAACTCCAGCAACTCCGCTACAAGTAACTTTCCAAGGTTCTTTTGCTTTTCCGTAGAAGGACATGTTGGTGAATTTGCATCAGATTGTGTGTCAATCTGTACATAGCGTTGAAATCTTTCGGATACCGAAAAATCACGTATGTTGTTGATCTCAAATGTGCTCATTTTCTAATAGCCTTAATGTGATAAGGGTGGTCAAACTTAGATAAATTGCTTTTTATTTGCAATTTAATTTGGTTGCATTTACAAACAATTTGTCCCTACTCCAAGGGTTTAATTCTATTTGTAAACAAACTGACAATAACTGAAACGTATAGAAGGGGGACGATCCTAATTCCCGCTGAAAGGAATTTATTGTTATCTATAATTTTTTGCTATCTATAATTTATTGCTACATATAATGTGCAGTAGCGCTTTTGAACAGTAAAGTTTTACCCTTAGCTATGTGAAAAAGAAATCTTGGATGATCCCACATCAAAAAAAAGACCTATCAAATCGTTGACAGGTCCTCTTTTTATTGTATCGTTCTCTATTTCTTTTCGTCTGCGTAACCAAATACTTTCTGTAAAATATTGGTATTTCTACTGCCACCTATGTTCTGCCTAATTTTTGACTCCTGGTCGGCAACTTTGATGAACAGGCCGTCTATCGCTTTCTGTGTAACATAGGCAGTAAGATTTGTCTCCACTTTATTGCCTAAAGGGAGGTTGTTATAAGCTGAGGTCAATTGTGTCCAATACTGGTCCACATTGTTTGCACCCATGGCAGATTTGATAACTGGACTAAATTTGTTCGTTAATTCTGTCGATGTATTTGTTTTAAAAAACGTTGTCGCGGCGTCTTCTTTGCTGCCTAGAAGAATATTGGTCGCATCTGTAATTGTCATCTTCGAAAGTGCATTGACAAATACGGGTGCAGCCTCTTTAACGGCTCCCTCAGCAGCTCTGTTCATGCTCTGAATAAACTGATCGCATAATTTTCCCATACCAACAGCACGAAGTGTTTTTTCTACTTTCTGTGCTTCGGCAGGCATCAAAATCTTTACTGCCGCATCACCCAAAAAACCATCCTTTTTGGCTAAAGATTCGATACTCAGATTTAAACCATTGCTTAAAGCCTGTTTGATCCCCAATGAAGCATCTTTGTTGGATAAAGACGTCAAGGTATTGGATTTTGATGCTGTTGCTTTCGTGTTTGATGCTGTGGTCGTTTTAGTACTGTCAGTTTGGCCCTGATTTGCTTTTGTCAATGTTTCACTGATTTTCTTAAAAATCTGCGCTTCACTTGCATTGGAATAAAGTAGTCCTGAGACAAATAGTGTGCAATATAATAGTGGAAATTTCATCATGTTATTGTTTTGTTGTCAAAATTAAACATATCGACTGTTAATTTATGTGAAAGTTTAAAGCAATTGCTAGGAACCATAGCTATTGTAAAGAATCGTAGCAGATGCGCTACATTGTGCTGAATCGCTATCCCAGATGCGGTATAAATAAAAAGCTGTTCCACAAAATAAAACAGCAGATTCTAAGCGAACCTGCTGTTTGTGTTATAGGGTTGTTGTAATTAACATGATATTATTTCCAGGAGAGCGTCGTTGCTACTGGAAAGTGATCTGAGGGGAATTTATTCATATACGTGTCCGTCAGGATACCATATTTTTTAACCTGGAAAGGTTTGGTAATAAAAATATGATCAATGCGGCCTGTTGGTCTGATGCTTTTGCCCCAGCCATTGAAGGAAGAATTGGGTTCATATTTGAATGTTGCCAGTTCATGCACGTCAGTGACTACTTTGCTGTTGGCTAATGTGAAATAAGCCTCATCTTTTTCATCCACATTGAAGTCGCCGGTTAAAATCAAAGGTAGGTCTTTGGCAAACTCTTTTGCTTTCGCCAGAATCAACTTGGCACTCTCGGTGCGTGCGGTACGGCCGATATGGTCAAAGTGCGTGTTCATGAAGATGAAGCGTTTTTTGTTGGCCTTGTCTTCAAAAATACCCCAGGTACAGATCCGCGGTAGTGCTGCATCCCAGCCTTTATTCGGGTGTTGGGTATCTGTTGCCGAAAGCCAGAAAGTTCCGCTCTTTATTGCTTTAAAGCGATTTGTATTGTAATAAATAGCTGAGTGTTCGCCCTCTTGTGCACCATCGTCGCGACCAACACCCACGTAATCAAATCCAGGGAGGAGCTTTT
Source organism: Sphingobacterium sp. UGAL515B_05 (assembly GCF_033097525.1). Classification (NCBI taxonomy): domain Bacteria; kingdom Pseudomonadati; phylum Bacteroidota; class Sphingobacteriia; order Sphingobacteriales; family Sphingobacteriaceae; genus Sphingobacterium; species Sphingobacterium sp. UGAL515B_05. The sequence goes on from NZ_CP109907.1 coordinate 2,427,862, forward strand.
TAAGATCTTCAACCTGATCAAAAAAACCTTCCTGGATACCAAAGATATCAAAGCCATGGTATTTAATCAGATTGGTTAGCGGAACTTTACGGTCGTTCCACATGTTGTCAACATCGACGGTATTTCTTTGGCGGATATTATAGCTGGCTGCAATAAATTCCTGTGCATAAGACAGAAAGGATAGACAGAGCGCTAAAGCGAGAATAATACTTTTTTTCATTTAGAATCTAGTTTTTAAAAAGGTACTGAAACGGTCATGCTCATCAAGTCGGCCTGATAAGTGGTCGACTGATTAGGATCCATGATTATTTCAACCGTATTGTTATTTCTTTAATACACGGAGCAACAATTCAGGTTCGTCAGTTGTAATAAAATCAATTTTCTGATTAATTAGATTTGTCATTTCCTCTTCTGTGTTTACTGTCCACGCATTTACTTTCATGCCAAGTTGATGTGCATCTTTCAGCCATGTCGCATTCTTTTTGAAAACCGAAAAGTGATAATCCAAACCATTTATTCCTGCAGCCTTCACCTCAGCAGGAGTTTTGTCACCTGTGAGGTATTGAATATTGGCCTTAGGCGCCAGTTCGTGAATCTTCTGACAAGCCTCAAAGCTAAAGGAAATATAATCAGTGACTTTCTCTGCTTTCAAGTTTTTAACCATTTCCACCGTTTTTGTTGTCGCTTCAAGTGTACGCTCTACGCCTAGTTTATTGATTTTTAATTCAAGGATAAGACGTAAACCTTTCAATTTTTTTCCAGCGTTAAGATATTCTTCCAAGGTGGGAATGGATTCACCGTTAGGATGCTTCTTTTCTAAGAGCTCCTTGTACGTTGCTGTGGCAATATCGATCCCATAGAAATCATTATCGTGGTTTACCACAAGAATATTGTCTTTGGTCAAATGCACATCAAATTCGGATCCGAAGAGCTTAAGGTCGTGGGCTGCTGTTAAAGAAGCAATGGAATTTTGCGGAAGATGGCTGTTTTTCCATACGCCACGATGTGCAATGGCCTTAGTTTGTGCAAATAATGCCGAAGATGAGATCACCATGGCTAGTGTCAGACAGCTAAAAATATGTTTTTTCATGTGATAAGTATGTATGAGTGTTTGTTTTCAACGGCATAATTTGCACGTTTCACTCGTTGATTTATTCCTATTCTATTTCTCTTTTTGGGCATTTACATTACCAATTAAGATGTTTATGGTAAAAAATCGACCCCTAATGATAGGATCGTTTCTTACAAAGTTGTTTAAAAGCTGATTTTACATAGGACAAAAAAAAATGGTACTTTTTATCTCGATGTACAAGATCTAAAGTACCACTTTTATATTTAGGAATTGTTAAGTGTAATTTATTTTTTACCGTTCCATTCGGCCATGAACTCATCGAGGAAGCTGAGCATATATTCATGGCGATGCGCTGCGATTCTTTTCGCGGCTTCTGTATTCATCTTATTCTTTAACAATAGTAGCTTTTCGTAGAAGTGATTGATTGTGGGAGCTTCCGAATGCTTGTAAGCTTCCTTATCCTTATATTCCTGAACGGGAACGTTGGGATTATACATCTCACGGCCTTTGTTTCCGCCAAAGCTAAACGCGCGGGCAATACCTATTGCGCCAATAGCATCTAGACGGTCAGCATCTTGCACGATCTCCATTTCTTTTGAATGGAATGAAACTTCACCTAAACTTGCTTTGAAAGACATGTTGAAGATGATTTTCTTGACATGGTCAATGATCTCAGGCGAAATTTCTAGACTTGCCAAAAACTCTCCGGCAACACGAGGGCCGATTGTTTCGTCGCCATCATGGAATTTACTGTCAGCGATGTCATGTAATAGCGCCGCCAATTCGCACACCATAACATCTGCTTCTTCATCTTCTAAAATTAACTTCGTATTGTTCCATACGCGTTGAATATGCGACCAATCGTGGCCTGCTTCTGCAAATTTCAACCGGTCTTGCACAAATGCTACTGTGCGCTCAATAATGTTATTCATACAATACTTTTGTTTTTTCGCGAGTACCCTCGTATAATTCGTATTCTAATAATCTACAATCTAATTTACCATTATAAAATTCTATACGTCGGGATGCGCGCAACCCGATTTTCTTTGCCAGATCTGGATTTCCAGTAAATATATAGCCTCTATAACCTTTGCATTCCTGTTTCATGAAATCTCCCATACGCTTATAGGTAATTTCTAGCTTGCTGTGTGTGCCCAAACGTTCACCATATTCAGGATTGAATAAAATGACACCTGCTTCTTTAGGAACGTGTGTTTCGGCAAAATCGCATACTTCAAAAGAAATTAATTGCTCCACACCGGCGGTTCTTGCGTTCATCTTGGAGACGTTGATAGCCTCTTCCGAAATATCGCTTGCGATAATTTGCGGAGCTGCTTTTTTATTGATCTGATCTTTAAGTATTCGACGCTCCTGGAAGAAAACTGTTTCATCATAACCTATGAAATGCATAAATGAATAGTTCATGCGTAATAATCCAGGTTTTCTGTTTGTCGCAATGAGAGCTGCCTCGATAGCTAAAGTTCCGGATCCACACATCGGGTTCACAAAAGGAGAATGACCATCCCATTTGGACGCAATAATAGTAGAGGCTGCCAGAGCTTCTAACATTGGCGCTTTTCCAGGGATCTTGCGGTAGCCATGTTTCGCCAATGTCTCGCCTGAGGTATCGAGAAAAATTTCAGCACGGTCATCTTTCCAGTACAAGTGCACAACCGCTTTATTATTGTCCGGACCTGAGTTAGGACGCATACCCTTTTTTTCCTTGATTCGGTCCACGATTGCATCTTTAACCTTGACGTTTGCAAATAATGGTGTGCTGATTGTCTCATTGTCCACATTGGAGCTGACAGAGAAGTATCCGTCAAATTGAATGAGTTCTTCCCATGCGATTTGACTCAATTCGTCATAGAGCTCCGTCGGATTATTGGCCCTAAACTCTTTTAACGAATACAAAATCTGAGATGCTGTGCGCAGGTTCAGATTGAGCTTGATCGTATCGTTTATACTGACCTTTAATTCTACTCCTGTCGGAAATGCCCTGACAATGTCAAAACCTAACTCTTTAACTTCCTGTTGCAAATAAGGCGATAAGCGCTTATTGCACGTTATAATAACTTTATTGGGGGTGTTGAAAACTTCCATCATATTTTGTACAAAGTTAATTAAACTCTTCCTCAAAAATTGCTTAATTTTACGCTTTAATATTTATTTTTTTGATTATGGAAATTAGAGGAAAAGTACACGAGATAGGAGCGACACAACAAGTGACAGAATCATTCAAAAAACGCGATATGATTGTAGCTTATGCCGAAAACCCACAATTTGTTGAGTATATCCGTTTTGAATCAACACAAGACAGAACGTCAATTTTTGATAACCTAGCAATTGGAGAAGAGGTAGAAGTATCTTTTAATCTTCGTGGTCGTCCTTGGACTAATAAAGATGGCGTAACAACTTATTTCAATTCATTGGTCGCATGGCGTGTAACAAAATTGGGTAATGCTGCTCCAGCACCATCTTCTCCAGGTTACGCAGATATGCCTGCTCCTGTAGATTTGGCTGGTTCATCAGATGATGATGATCTACCATTCTAATCTGAATAGGATTTTATGCACTATCGCCCTTGCGGTAGCCAATAGATTAGATTATTTGAACTGTAAACAATCCAGTTCTTTACAATAGAAAGGCTTCTTCAAGAAGCCTTTTTTCTTTCATAGCATCAGCATGGGCACCTGATTTTTCTTGGCGCTGAAATTGCTTGCTATACGGTGTCGTACATCAAAAAACAATAGATATGAAATTATCCGTATTATTCATTTGCTTAGCAGCAGTTTCGCTAAGTGCATGCAATCAAACGTCAAAAGAGAGTCCGCATGCTACAGCAGATTCTTCAGTACATGAGACTGCGGCAGTAGATACTGCCCATACATCACAAAACTCACTGGATTGGGCAGGTACCTATGAAGCTACTATTCCCTGTGCAGATTGTGAAGGTATCAAAACCAATATCACCTTAAAGAATGATAATACCTTTGCCATTGTCAGTGAATATATTAACAAAAATACCAAGGTTGAAGATACTGGCAAAGTCATGTGGCATGACAACGGATCCGTTGTTCATCTCACAGGGAAAGAAACAAATATGAAATTGAAGGTCGGCGAAAATAAGCTGATTGGACTAGATCAGGAAGGCCATGAGATTGATGGTCCCAATGCACATCTCTATGTGTACAATAAGGTCGAAGGAGAGAAACTGTAAAATAAAGCTCCGATAACTGAATTAGCCGCTGACGTATTTACCGTAGGGAACTTTTCGTAGAAAATAGGTTAGTAAGGCGCTCGCCAACAGGGTGAGCACTGTTGCTGCAGGGATTTTCCACAAAGTGGATAAGGGGAGTAAAGGATGGATATAATTCAGCAATAAAATATGGCATAAGTAAATACCAAAGCTGTGAATGTCGATAAATTCCCAGAAGGCGTTGAGTTGTTCTGGGAGTTTAAGGCCTTGCACGAAGATGAATAAAAAGCCTGCACTCAATGCGATATTTGGTGAAAGATAGTTGTAAAGTGTCGGATCAAATTCCCTTCGTGACACACTTAAATAATATGTCCCTGAAGCCGTAATTAAACAGCAGATCAGAAAAAATGTAAAACTTGATAATTTTACCATTTGGATTGGATAATTACGTAAATAGTGCCCCAAGACCAGGTAGCCCGCATAGCCAGAGAAAAAGGTCAGATCAAAGTTTGGTAAGTAACTATTGAACCATTTATTCGTAAAAAATAACGCTGCAAACCACAACCCCAAAAAGATCTCAAGCTCTCTTTTACTGCAGTTGCCCACAATTTTGCGTATGAAAGGAACTGCGAGGTAGAGCCCAAGTATCATATATAGATACCAAAGGTGTGCATTCGTTCCTGACTTTAAGCGAATTAACACAATGTTAATAACTTGTGGAAAACCGATGTAGTCAAAATCAATGTAGCGGATAAAATAATAGAGAAGATAGACGATCGTCCAAAAAAGAAAAGGCGGGACAATTTTTAACAGACGTTTCCGATAAAACTGTCCCGTACTTTCGTCTTTCTGTAGCAGCAGGGCGCCTGAAATAATGACAAACAGGGGTACTGCAAAGCGCGAGAAGCTATTGAGCCAATTGGCATAACTCCAGTCGAATGACTCAAATTCATTGCTGTTTAGGTAGCCCGAAGAGGAATGAATCAAGATAACGAGGAATATCGCAACAATACGAAGTACACTGATATAACTGGTTCGCGCCATTTGATTTTGCTATTTTTATTGACTTTTGCTGTCGTAGACTTTCAAATACAGCAGGGTTAGGAGTGCGCCAATGCTCGCCATACCCACACCAACAAGCGACGGTGTGTTATAAGCTAAACCCAAGGTTATTGGAATTCCACCTAAAAATGCACCTAAGGTATTCCCGAGGTTAAAGGCGGCCTGACCACCTGCCGCAGCCAGTGTTGCAGCTTCTTTTGAGGCGCGAATTAACATCAGTTGTGTCGGCGAACCAATGGTAAAGGATACCAGTCCAGTAATAAAGGCTAAAGGGTACGCTGTCCAGCCCAAGGGCGATATAAAGTAAACCATCACAAGGCATAGCGCCATGGCGGAAAAACTAGCGATCGCAGCTTTGGTTGGGGAGATTGTATCGGCCAATTTTCCGCCGATAAGATTCCCGAAAAACATACCAACACCGATCAGGATCATAATCAGTGGTACACGATCAGCAGCGATGCCCGACACATTGGTCACTAAAGGCGCGATGTAACTGATCCAGGCAAAAAGTCCACCGGTACCGATGGCGATAATAGCCATTAATAGCCAGGCAATCTTTTTGTTGAAGAAGTTGAGCTGGCTAAAGATATTATTCCCTTTGGAAGCTTCAATTTTTGGCATCCAAGCATAAATTGCTGCAAAAGTGATTAATCCCAATATACTGATAATTCCATAGGTCAAACGCCATGAATAATGATGACCGAGATAGGTTCCTAACGGTACGCCAGCCAAATTGGCAATGGTCATTCCTGTAAACATAATGGATATGGCCTGGGCTTCTTTTCCTTTTGGTGCCAAGCGAGCAGCAACAACAGACCCAACACCAAAAAAAGCACCGTGCGGAAGCCCAGCCATGAAGCGGGAGAGGCTGATCAAAAACTGGCCTGGCGCAATACTGAATAGTCCGTTGAAAATAAAAAAGAGCAACATTAAAAAAAGTAATACCTTCTTTGGTGGATATTTTCCCGTAAATAGGACTAATGTTGGTGCACCTACAACAACACCCAGTGCGTATAGTGCAATCAGGTGCGCGGCAGTAGGGATCTCGATATGAAGATCTTTGGCAATATCAGGCAGGATACCCATCATCGTGAATTCGGTCATTCCGATGGCAAGTCCGCCAAATGCCAAAGCGATAATTCCTTTGTTCATTGTATTTTAAGGTTGAGGTTGTACGATAATGGTACGAAGATAATAAATAGATTGTACTAAAAATTATTGATATCTTTTTTGAGGGATACACGTAATATTTTTAGTCTTCCTTAAGATGATCTGACGTTGATCTAACCTGCTTTCCAGTACCACCGAGTCCGCAGCATGATAAACGACTTTAAAGCGGGGGATATACTGTCCGGAAAGATAACAGCCTGAAATTTTCTGCTTGCCATTTTCTTTGGTATAAATACCATCGACAATGATGGAGTCGCCACGCAGAACATAAATACCCTTTGCATGTTCTGTCCAGGATCCATTTTTGTAACAGCTATCCGGGATTGTTTGTACTTTATTGTTGACGTGCATGGTCGCGTAAACAGAATCACAGGTAAACTTGAAATCGGTCAAGGTATATTGCATCATCTGCTGTTGCCCTGGAATACTGTCTTGCACCCATTCTCCCTGTAAAAAGGGGGCGCCTTCGCTCTGCATATCCGAATTGAATTTGCAGGCAGTAAAAAAGAAAAACATACCTATGGCAAGTGCCAATAGGTATGTTTTTGTTCGTATGTTTTTTATTGAAATAAAAGTCACAGCTTATTTTAAACTTCCAACCATATCTTCTGGTTTTACCCAAGCATCGAAATCTTCAGGAGTCACATAACCTAAGCGTACGGCTTCTTCCTTAAGCGTAGTACCATTTTTATGTGCTGTTTGCGCGATTTCTGCTGATTTGTAGTAACCAATTTTTGTGTTTAGTGCCGTTACTAACATCAAGGAGTTGTCTACCAATTCTTTGATGCGTTTGTAGTTCGGTTCGATACCAGCTGCACAGTGCTCTTCAAATGAAACACAAGCATCACCCAATAGGCGAGCAGACTGCAAGAAGTTTGCGGCCATCAATGGTTTGAACACGTTTAGTTCATAGTGACCTTGCGTTCCACCAATCGTAATAGCTACATCATTACCCATCACTTGCGCCGCAACCATTGTCAATGCTTCACATTGCGTTGGATTAACTTTACCTGGCATAATCGATGATCCTGGTTCGTTCTCAGGAATCAAGATTTCACCGATACCTGAACGTGGGCCGGAAGCCAACATACGGATATCGTTTGCAATTTTATTTAATGAAACAGCCAATTGCTTCAATGCACCGTGTGTTTCAACGATTGCGTCGTGAGCAGCCAATGCCTCAAATTTATTTTCAGCGGTTACGAAAGGTAGGCCAGTAAATTCAGCGATATATTTAGCAACGACAACGTCATAGCCGTTTGGTGTATTTAATCCTGTACCGACAGCAGTACCTCCCAATGCAAGTTCTGACAAATGCGAAAGTGTATTTCTTAAAGCTTTCAGACCATGGTTCAATTGAGCGACATAACCTGAAATCTCTTGACCTAGAGTCAACGGAGTAGCATCCATTAAGTGTGTACGGCCAATTTTAACTACGTTTTTAAACTCCTCAGCTTTTTTTGTCAATGTGTCACGCAATTTTTCAACTCCTGGAATGGTAACTTCAGCAACAGCTTTGTAAGCGGCAATATGCATTCCTGTAGGGAAAGTATCGTTAGATGATTGTGATTTGTTTACATCATCATTTGCTTTTAACACAGGTTCACCTTCACCGATTTTATGTCCAGCCAATACTTGTGCACGGTTTGCGACAACCTCATTCACATTCATGTTGGATTGTGTACCCGAGCCCGTTTGCCAAATAACCAATGGAAATTGATCATCCAATTTGCCCGCTAAGATCTCATCACATACTGTAGCGATCGCATCACGTTTCTCTACAGGTAATACCCCCAACTCGTGGTTAGCATAAGCAGCTGCTTTTTTCAAATAAGCAAAGCCTGCGATGATTTCGTGTGGCATTGAAGCTGCCGGTCCGATTTTAAAGTTGTTGCGTGAACGCTCTGTTTGTGCACCCCAGTATTTGTCTGCAGGTACTTGAACTTCACCCATTGTGTCTTTTTCAATTCTGAATGACATAGTATGTAAGTATAAGTAAAACGTAAAAATTAAAAGCATATGTGCAAAGCACATCATACATCACTCACAAAGTTACAGGATAATACAGTAAAGAACAAGGATTAAAGCATAAAGACACAATAAGCAGGTTTTAAAAACCAAGACGTTTTGTCAAGGAATCATTCACGTGGTGAAAAACCTGTTTCGGTTTTAATGCCCGCCAGGGGAGCTCATTCAAAGCACCACCGAAATTAATATAATAATCTATATTTTGCTGCTGGAACTCTTCGATAACATGCTCACGGAAACCAATGCCCGCAATCCAGCCGTCCTCGATATCCTGAAACCATTCCTCATAGTATGAGTCATCTGAAGCATGAAAATTCAGTACATTCTCACCGATTAGAATAAAATACTTAATTCCCTGACTGATCAAAACATCAATAATCTCTCGCTTGAGCAACATGATGTCATTGTAGATTGCATCATTCCATTCACCAATCAGTTCGATAATACAGTACTGTTTCTCATAGTCTACAAACAGTATTTTCAGATATAAGGTAAGCGAACCGAATTCATCCCATTGTGGGTGCAAAAGAAAATTATAGATCTGTTTGTCAAAATCGAATTCGCTGTAGACTGTACCATAAAATGGGGATTGTTCATCTTCAGCGGCAATGTAATAGTCCCGCCAATTGTAATAAGGTTCGATTTCGTGCATAAAGTGGAATCTTTTTCAATTCAAACTAAGATAAATTTACGCGCATTTGCAAGTTAAATTATAGACATTATTGTCATCTATTGAAACTAAATGTTTGCCACTTCTACGAGCTGTTTGGTTATGATTTTTGATAAAGACTTTCAATCATGGACAGCTTTGTTCCTCGACCAAAACAAGGGCGTGAACTTTTTGTTTTTAATGTAAAAATATGGGTTCAAAAACTCGTTTAACCGAATAAACTTGCTATTTTTGATAAAGTAATTAATTGTTGAATAGTTTGCCTCATCTTCGGTAATTCATGAAGATTTCCCATGCAGAAAAGTATTAAACGAAATATTTTTGTAGCCGCTACATATGCTGCAGTATTGCTTCTCGGCTTGCTGTTGGGACAAAATTATGCCGAGGAGCAGGGAAGTAACCAGAAAACCACCTTTTCAAGTTTGCGCTCCAATGGCAATTCCGATAAATTACAATATCTCATTCAGTTAATTTCCGAGAATTACGTCGACAATGTCAGTATAGACACCGTGCAGGATGAAGCCATTGAGCATGTTGTTTCCCGCCTGGATCCTTTTTCCACCTTTTTGAGACCCAATCAAGTGCTAGCAAAGCAGGAAACGCTTGAGGGAACATTTGATGGTATCGGAGTAGAGTACTTTCGCCTGAAAGATACGCTACTTGTTGTTGGGATGGTTGCAGCTGGTCCCGCGGAGAAAGCAGGTATGCGTATCGGCGACCGCATTTTAAAGATCGGTAATAAGGATCTTGTCGGAAGAAAGGTTGCCGAATCCGAAATTGAAAAACTGATCCGCGGAAAGAAAGGAACAGCTGTATTGATCACCATTCAACGCAATGGAGTAGTATTGGGCAATCCAATAAAAGTCATTCGTGATCAGGTAAATGTTTCGAGTTTAGATGCATCGTATATGATCGCTCCGAAAACAGCTTATGTGAAAATTCGAAGATTTGGACATAAGACAGCAGATGAATTCCGCCAGTCACTCATTGACTTACGAAAAAGCGGAGCTCAAGATCTTATTTTGGATTTACGTAATAATGGTGGCGGATTTGTACATACGGCAATTGATCTGGCTGGTCAATTTTTCAAAGAAAAGAGACTGTTGATGTATACCGAGGGTGCGAATGAACTGCGCCAGGATTTCTATTCTGAGAAGGCGGGCGATTTTGGTGATGGCCGGGTCATTGTGCTGATCAATGAAAGCACAGCATCAGCGAGCGAAATACTGAGCGGTGCTCTTCAGGATTTGGATCGGGCAACTATTGTCGGCCGCAGATCCTATGGCAAAGGTTTGGTGCAAGAGCAATTTGATTTTTCAGACGGTTCTGCAATCAACCTGACTGTGGCTCGCTACTATACACCACTTGGAAGATGTATTCAGCGAAAATATGCACGGGCGAATTTTGATGCAGCAAAATACATGACAGGCTTTGATCTATGGACAATGGATACCGAATTCAGCCAAAAGGAAATGTTTACAACCAGCAAAGGAAAGCTTGTATTCGGTGGTGGCGGTATTCTTCCGGACGTGACTATCCCGATTGATACCAACGAAACCAGTGCCAAGTACCGCGAGATATTTCATTCCAATGCAATCGAAGAGTTTGTTTATGATCGCTTCACGAAACATCTGCCGGCATATTCTATCGAGAATTTCATTAGTGGCTATCACTTGCCAGCAACAGAATTTGATCTATTCATTTCATATCTTAATAGCCAAAAGCGGATCGCGGTCACAGCCAAAGAAGCAAAAAACTTACATGATTTAATTCAATCCGATATCGAGGCCTTGGTAGGTCGGTATTATTTTGGTCGTGAAGCGTATTACAAAATCAAAAACCGAAGAGATAAATTTATTGAAATAGGTCTTAAAACGTTGGGCTATCAGATGCCTAAGGTTTAAGTCTAAGATCAGACCATACAGGATAATGATCCGACAATTTCTGTTTGACAATCTGATAGTTCATCACCTGAAATTTCTGGCTGGCAAAAATATAATCGATCTGGAATATCGGAAGGAGGGCATGATGGGTTACTCCCCAGCCATTACCTTTCTCCTTAAATGCATTGTACAGCCCGTCTCCAATGAGATTGACCGAGTAGCTCATTGGCGTATCATTAAAATCACCTACAGCAATATAAGGATATTGACATTCATTCATGTGTTTCTTTAACGAATGCGCCTGTTCGCTACGAAGCTCGAAGGCATTCTTAAGTTTACGGCTCAATTTACGTGTCCTCGAATTATCCGATTCATTCGTATTGGACAGATTTTGGATAAATTCCTTGTCTTCATTTTGAAGCGCAAAAGAACGGAGATGTATATTATAGATGCGAATCAGTGTATCCTGTTTTTTGATATCGACATAACTAATCCGGTTGATTCCGTAATCGTTGTCTCTGATGGTACCTGAATCATAGATTGGGAAGCGGGACAGGACAGCCATTCCATACGCCTCGTAATCGTTTTTAGAACTAGGTTCAAAGAAAAAATAATCATAGCCCAGTTTATCTTTGAATTCCTCGGAGAACACATGTTTTCCTTTAATCTTGCTAATATATTCCTGAAAGCAGATCACATCGGGAGAGATGCTGTCAATAATACGGACGACATCGGCTTTAAAATTTTTTTTCTCATCATTTACCTTTTTGAACAAATGGGCGTTGAAGGTCATGATGCGAAGGGTACGTGTCTCGGAAGAAACAGGGGAATTCTCTTTGCGAATGTTCCAATGTTTAGTTAAAAAAGGCCATCCAATGAGGATTGTAACGAGTGAATAAAGAGCAATTTTCCGTTTGCGGAGTAGCCAATAAAAGATAAATCCAATATTGATAAGGAGGATCGGAAGATAGCCTAAGCCCATAAATGCAATGGGCCAAAAAGATTTAGGATTTATGAAGGTCGCCGAATAGCTCATAAGTAATGTAACGATCGCAAGCACATTTGCCAGGAACATTGTTTTACTTATAAAGCCCAGTTTTCTTCTTAAAAATGTCCTTTTATCCATCAACCTTGTCACCACTATTGCTTGCCCTAAAGAGCGTTTCTTTTTCATGGCTCGTTAGACTGTCGTAGCCAGAAACAGAAATTTTATCTAAGATAGCATCGATTTCGTCCTGATTGGGTAAGTCATAACGATGTTTCCGATTTGTCGGAATATTGTTACCTACAACGACTTTCATTTTTGCAGGCTTCTTTAATTTTTTTTGAAAAATTGTAGACCAGTCCATCCCCGATTTTAGCGCATAAGTGAATCCCATTCCAAAAAGTATAACTGCAAAATACGAAATGGCTGCTGGTCGATTAGTCAGGGTAAGCGCAAGGAATTCCAATCCAAAATAAATGATAGCCACCAACTTTAGTTTCACAGTACCAATCAGCAGAAGTCGTAATTCATATTTGGGAACCAAAGTGACAATTGCCGCCAATACTGCTGCCAACGGGAGAGAGCCGCCCATGAGCTGAACGCTGTCAGAAACGGGAATAAGTGACCCAAAGCCCACATAAAGAACGCTGCCGAGCAGCCACGAAGCGATATAGACAAATAGAAATTGCCGCTTGTTTAAGAAGGTAAAAAAGATCTGACCGACCCAATAGAGCCAAAGACTATCAAAAAGTATGGTCAGAAGCTTGACGTAAACAAAATTCGATGTGATTAATGACCAAGGTTGTGCAATAAATGCTGAGAAATTACCCGGTAAACTCAATCGACGTACAATAGGCTCCAAAAAGCTTTGTGGTACAATTTTTAATTCGAAGAGTAGATCTAAAAAATAAATGAGGACAAATAAACAGACCTGAATACTGATCACCAAAGGTACGGGCGATCCAGTTTTATAGGTTTGTCTCCAAAAATCTTTTAAACCGATGTTATTCATTGCGCACGATATTAATAAATTCCTTTTCTAATCTTCCACAGTTTAAGCAGTAGATAGCCAAATAGTGCACCACCGACATGAGCCAGGTGAGCCACAGAATCCCCTGGTCTAGACAAGCTCATATAAATTTCGATGAGGATAAATCCACCGATCATATACTTTGCTTTGACTGGTACAGGAATAAACAAAAATTGAAGCGGTATGTTTGGAAAAAGATAGGCAAATGCCAATAGAACACCATAAATGGCTCCTGAGGCCCCCAACATCGGAATGAGGTAAGTTAGGGCTTCATTATTTCCGGTATTGGCCATCGCAATAAGTTCGTTTCCGCTTATGCCGTGAAGTGGAGCGAAAGAACCTGTCGCATTATAGAGTTGTATACCATTTACAGCTGTATAAAGAAACCAGGCACCGATTCCCGAAACCAGATAGAAATTTAAAAAACGTTTTGACCCAAGTACCTGCTCAATCATAGGACCGAACATAACCAGGGAAAACATATTGAAGAAAATATGGCTAATACTGTTCTTGTCGTGCATAAACATATGCGTGATCACCTGCCAGATTTTAAAATAAGGGGAGTCCGGATAATAGACCGCAAGATAATCATATGCTACAGGTACAAGTTGTGATCCAATATAAAATATGATATTGATGATCAATAAATTCTTGATAACAGGTGTCAATTGTGGAAACATATATTTTATCTTCTAGTTTTTACCAAATTTTTCCGCTAATTCTTGCAATGTAAATGTTACAATTACAGGATTCCCATAGATGGAGATATTGGGTGAGTGACAAGCAAAAAGTCTGTCCACAAGCTCTGCCATTGCTGTATTGTCCAACGCGGTACCAGGTTTAATGGCCGCATTACGGGCAAGGCTCTTAGCAAGATTTTCGCGCTTAGCGAGCTTATACTCAGATTGATTGTTTTTGTAATCCTCCAATATTTTCTCAATCATCTTTATTTCGTCAAATCCTGTCCCTAAGTCTGCAGGGATTCCGTCAATAATATAGGAATTTTTTCCAAATTCACGAATTTGAAAGCCTAAGCCATTAATGTCCTCCAGGAGGTCTTTCATTAATTCATTATCTGCAGCATTTAGGTCCAAAGTCTGTGGAAACAAACTTTGTTGACTCAGCCCTTTATGTTGGTCCAGTTGCGCAAGAAATTGTTCAAAGAGAATACGTTCATGTGCAGCCTGTTGATCAATTAGAATAAATCCAGAGTGAATCTGAGAAACAATATATTTATTATGGAGCTGAAAAAAGAGCTTTGAGGATGACTTATCTTCGACCTGAATGGCCTGTGAGCTATCCGTATGCAATTCCGGCTCCGCGTGTAGTGGCAGCTGAACAGATTCCTCCTTTTCGACGATTTGGTACAAGGAATCCCAATTGCTTGGTATGCCACCTGTTTTCTTACTGAGTCCTTCAGCATAGCTTTCTGAGCGCGTGTAGCTCGAGCCAGATGTTGATTTGTCTGTATCAAATGGATTGAAGTCCGGATTAAAAGTTACCGTTGGAACGATAATTTCATCCAATGCCTTTTTTGTGATGAGATTGGTGAAGCTCGTTTCCTGTTCAAAATCCAAAGATGGCATGATATTGTACCGTCCCAACGATCTTTTTACGGCTGAACGGATAATGGCGTAAATAGCCTTATCGTCTTCATACTTAATTTCGGTCTTGGTAGGGTGTACGTTGATATCGATGCGTGCAGGATCTATGTCGATAAATAAGACATAGAAAGGGAATGTTTCGGCCTGTAAAATATCTTCATAAGCATTCATGACTGCATGGTGCAGGTATGGATCACGTACAAAGCGTTTGTTGACAAAGAAAAACTGTTCACCACGTGTTTTTTTTGCAAATTCAGGTTTCCCAACAAAACCTTCTACCTTGATGATGGACGTATCTTCTTCCACAGGGACAAGTCGCTGATTGTAATTGTTGCCAAAAATATGGACAATACGTTGTTTCAGCGTCTCAGCCGGCAAATGGTAGATCTCATTTCCGTCGCTATGTAAGGTTAGGAAAATCTGTGGATTTGATAAAGCAATACGTTGAAATTCATCAATAATATGACGCATTTCTACGGAGTTACTCTTTAGAAAGTTCCTTCGTGCAGGAATATTGTAAAAAAGATTTTTAACTAAAATATTTGTTCCGGCAGCAACAGCTTCCGGATATTGGTTGACAACTTTTGATCCCTCTATCTCAACAACAGTACCCAGTTCATCTTCGATGCGGCGTGTTTTGAGCTCTACCTGTGCAATCGCAGCAATGGAAGCCATTGCTTCACCACGGAAACCCATTGTGCGGATAGCGAATAAGTCTTCAGCCTTACGAATTTTCGATGTTGCGTGACGTTCAAAACAAAGACGAGCATCAGTTACGCTCATGCCACAGCCATTGTCAATGACCTGGATCAATGACTTGCCTGCATCTTTAACAATAAGTTTTATTTTGTCAGCTCCAGCATCAATAGCATTCTCAATCAATTCTTTAATGGCAGACGCTGGTCGCTGCACCACTTCTCCCGCCGCAATCTGATTAGCAACATTATCTGGAAGTAATTGAATAATATCCGACATATAATACAAAGTTAAGAAATATCCATATTTGCAGCGTATAAACACCGATGAAAATCAACTGGACATTCCGTATGTTCTTTAAAAGCAAAAACCTTTAATGTGTTCATTTATACAAATGAAAATGGATGGCATTGATAAATAGTTGCGCCCTATTCCTCGGCCGTCAAAGTCAGTGTGCTATATCTATTGCCCCCTGTAAGACAAAGCTCAAGGAGTTGGAAAACATTCCTGCGCAATAACCGAGCCATCCCGGGCAAACAGCAGCCACGAAATATAATACTTCGCGGCTGCCGTTTCAAAGGCATTACATTTCCAATTTTAAGAAACGTGCTGTTTCGCTTTTATTATTTTTAATTAAGTTTTCAGGTGTTCCTTCAAATAGGACCTGACCACCATTTTTGCCACCTTCGGGACCGATATCAATGACCCAATCAGCCGATTTAACGACATCAAGGTTGTGCTCGATGATCAAAATAGTATTCCCGCGCCCGACAAGGCGATTGATAACCCCCATAAGGACATTGACATCTTCAAAGTGAAGGCCTGTTGTCGGTTCATCAAGGATATAGAATGTATTTCCGGTGTCTTTTTTAGAAAGTTCAGTCGCCAATTTTACCCGTTGTGCCTCGCCTCCCGATAAGGTTGTCGAGGACTGTCCTAAGGTGATATAACCCAAACCTACATCCTGCAGAGTTTTGATCTTTCGGTAAATACTCGGTACATTTTCGAAGAAATCCACAGCATCGTTGATGCTCATATCAAGTACATCGGAAATGGATTTTCCCTTATAGCGTACCTCTAAAGTTTCTCGGTTGTAGCGTTTTCCGTGACATGTTTCACAAGGAACCTGTACATCGGGGAGGAAATTCATTTCAATTACTTTCAATCCGGCTCCCTGACAGGTTTCACAACGACCACCTTTGACGTTAAAGGAAAATCTTCCGGGCTTATAGCCCCTGATCTTAGCTTCTGGAAGCTGCACAAACAAGGTTCTGATATCCGAAAATACACCAGTATAGGTCGAAGGGTTTGACCGCGGTGTGCGGCCGATAGGACTCTGGTCGATCTCGATGACTTTGTCAATATGTTCTAGCCCTTCAATTTTTTTGAAAGGCAGTGGGGTTGCTTTGGCTCTGAAAAAATGCTTATTCAAAATCGGGTATAAAGTACCTGTGATTAGGCTTGATTTACCCGAACCTGAAACACCCGATACAACAATGAGTTTTCCTAATGGAAAAGAGACAGACAGGTTTTTTAAGTTATGTCCGGTTGCTCCGTGTAATGACAATGTTTTTCCATTGCCCTCACGGCGTTTCTCAGGAATCTTAACCTCTTTTGTCCCGTTGAGGTAAGCTGCTGTTAAAGAGTCGGATTTTAGGATTTCTGTTGGTGTACCTTCGGCAACGACAGTACCACCATGAACGCCTGCAGCAGGTCCCATGTCGATCACATGGTCGGCATGTAGGATCATTTCTTTATCATGTTCTACAACAAGGACCGAATTGCCAATATCGCGTAGGTTTTTAAGCGCATTGATCAAACGTTCGTTGTCCCGCTGATGGAGCCCAATACTCGGTTCATCCAGAATATAAAGTACATTCACCAGTTGAGAACCAATCTGTGTGGCCAGACGGATCCGCTGTGCTTCACCCCCCGAAAGTGTTTTAGCTGTACGGTCCAAGGTCAAGTAATTTAGGCCGACGTCCAGCAGGAAGCCCAAACGTGCACGGATTTCCTTTAATATCTCCGTTGCAATAATGAGCTGGCGTTCATCAAGTTTGCTTTCTACCTGATCAAACCATTCTTTGATGGATGTAATGTCCATCGTTGAGAGCTCATGGATATTTTTATCCGCAATTTTAAAATGTAAAGACTCTTTTTTCAGACGTGCTCCCGCACAGGTTGGACAGGTCACTTTCGTTCTGAAGTCATCTAAAGAAGGCGCTTCATCCGATGATTTTCCCGAAAACTCTTCCAGCATCTTAAAGATTCCTTCAAATTCAACACGATATTCACGTGTGCCATAACTTCCATAAGATACCGTGACAACGATAGGCTCTTCCTTATTGCCAAATAAAAGCTGGTCAATCTGTTCTTCAGTTAGTTTTTCAAGCGGTGTTGTAATGGTAAAATCTAATTTTTTTGCGACAGCTTTCAATACTTCCGAAGTCCAATTTTCCCGGGTAGGTCCCAAAGGGGCCAAACCACCTTTTTGAATACTTAGTTTTTTATCCGGGATAACGGCATTCTTATCAATTTCAAAAATATAGCCCAAACCATCACATGTAGGACACGCACCATATGGGGAGTTGAATGAGAAGGTATTTGGCTGTGGCTCATCATAAGAGATCCCTGATTCGGCATCCATGAGATAACGGCTATAGAATTGCTCCTGATTATCTTTGGTGGAGACCTTGATGATACCTTTCGCTGTTTTCATCGCCTGCATCACGGAAGTCTGTAAGCGCTTTTTATCTTCACGCTCTATTTTCAGACGATCTACGACGATTTCAATATCGTGTATTTTGTAGCGGTCAACCTGCATTTTAGGAACAAGGTCCAATATTTCTCCATCCACACGTACCTTCACATAGCCTTGCTTGCGGATTTGTTCAAACAACTCACGGTAGTGGCCTTTACGCCCCTTAACCACTGGAGCCAGGATGTTCAGCGCCTGTCCTTCAAATTCAGTCAAAATCCGTTCGATAACCTGATCGTCCGACATACGCTCCATTTTCTTCCCAGTCACATAAGAGAAAGCTTCTCCTGCTCGGGCAAATAGTAGACGCATAAAATCATACACCTCAGTAATAGTTCCAACAGTGGATCTTGGGTTTTTGCTAGTTGTTTTCTGCTCAATGGAGATCACTGGGCTTAAGCCCGATATTTTGTCCACATCCGGACGTTCCATGCCACCCAAAAACTGACGGCTGTAGGCACTGAATGTCTCCATATACCGACGTTGTCCTTCGGCATAAATGGTGTCAAAAGCCAGAGAAGACTTTCCGCTGCCACTTAGACCTGTGATAACAACCAATTCATTTCTCGGAAAAGAAACATCTATATTTTTTAGATTATGCGCACGCGCTCCAAATACCTGAACTTCACTTTGTTCGCCCAAATCTGGGCTTCTTTTTACTGCCATGAAAACTCCTTAAGGTCCCCGTGTGAGGGATTAAATGCAAAACATGCAAAATTACAGATTTTAAAGGAATTATGCGAGCCTATCTGACTTTTGGAACAAAATGTGATATACACGTGATTTAAAAAAATAATGTACCTTGCACAGTAAATCTAAATTTATGCGAAAATACGACGTCAGCAAACAAGAGAAACAATCGATCGACGATATTGTCCAGTTTTGGAAGAAAGAGAACTTATTGGATGAACAAAAAGCGAACGAGCTGATGGATAGTTTAGACGTGAAAAGTTTTGATTGGGGACAACTGGCTAGATATGCCTTTTGGATTGCCTTGGCATCTCTGGTCTTCGCTGTTTTTTCGTTGTTTACAGATGCATCATTCTTGGCCCTTGTGGATACCCTCTATGAAGCACCTAATATCCTATTTTGCTTCTTTTTCGCTGCCGTGGCTGTATTATTCTATACGCTGGGTTTTCGGTATAAGAAACGCTATCCTTATAAAAATCTATCCACGGAAACCATGATGCTGATTGGGGTTTTCGGAACTGCGGCCTGCATCGGGTTTATGGGTAAAGTATTGGATAAAGATACGATGCACTATTCCCTATTATTTTTACTCTCTGTGGCAATTTATGGCTTTCTTGCCGTTAAGCTCGAGAGTAAGCTGATTTGGACGTTTATGCTTTTGGCCTTGGGTGTATGGTTTGCGACCGAGACTGCCTATCATAGTAATTGGGGATTTAAGTTTTGGGGAATGAATTACCCACTGCGTTTTACCATTTTTGGGGCACTGACAACCGCGTTGGCTGTTTGGATTCAACCCAGGTTTGAAAGGCTACAAATCTTTCAGCCCATCAGTTATATTGTGGGATTGATCTATCTGATGGTATCCTTGTGGACCCTTTCTATTTTTGGAAATTATGCTGATTTCTATGAATGGACGACTGTACGTCAATACCATATGTTCTACTGGGGTATTTTATCCACTGCCGTGTCGGTATTTCTGGTTGTCTACGGCTTAAAAGCGAAAGATAATGTCAGCAGGGAAGTAGGCTTTGTATTTTTAGTGCTCAATATCTATACCCGTTATGTCGAGTATCTCTGGGATAATATCAATAGAGCAGTATTCTTTTTGATTTTGGCCGTGTCCTTTTGGTTTGTCGGCCGTTGGGCAGAGAAATTATGGAACAAACGGAAGGAAGAGATTGCTGGATAACCCTTAAAATTGAATCGTAAATCCGACACCTCTATTCGAACTGATGGTCAGATTGGGATCCAGGCTTAAATATTTGCGGATTCGGGTAATAAAGACATCCATGCTCCTTCCTGTAAAGAAATCTGCAGTTCCCCATACCTTTTCAAGGATTTCTTCACGCGTGACAAGCTGGCCATTGTGTTGCCATAGAAAGAGGAGAAGTTGGGCTTCACGTTCAGTGAGCTTAAATTGTTCCAAAGTATGGCTTAATAATAATTGTTCGGGATGGAATAGATAGCTCCCGATGGCGATCGATTTTGGAGTACTATTTTTCTGATTCCGCTTTAATATATTTTGTATGCGAAGCAATAGTTCCTCGGGATCACAAGGTTTAGTGACATAATCATCGGCACCGATTTTTAGTCCCGTGAGTTTATCTATTTTTTGCTCCTTGGCTGTTAAAAAGATAAAGGGTAAAGCAGGGTATCGTGCATTGATTTCTTTGGCGAGGCTAAAACCACTGATTTGAGGAAGCATAACATCCAGTATCACCAGATCGTAATCGGCTAGCTGCTGGAAATTTTCCGTCAGATCATTGGGCTGCGCTATCCAGTCTATGGCAAATGCGGATAGCTCAAGGTACTGCTTGAGCATAAAACCAAAATCGGGGTCATCTTCAACGAGTAATATTTTATTCATTTTTGTCTTCAGTAGTTAAGTTAATATAAATGCTTTAGTCTATGGCCGCCTATTGTCTTTTCACAGCTTATCCTTGTTTTTGGTCATATTTCCGATGATGGGACAAGCGCATGCGGCAGCTGGATTTTAAACGTAGTCCCTACATTGGGTATGCTGGTTACACTAAGCTGTCCGTGATAACGATCGACGATTTTTTTTACAAGGAAAAGACCGATTCCCAGGCCTTTGGTGTCGTGAACATTGTCTTTTTGGATGCGGTAAAACTTGTCGAAAATATAGGGTAGCTCGGACTCCTCCATGCCGTAACCGTTATCCTGTATATAAACCGAGAGTTTACCTTTCTGATCCTCAAAAAAGATATTAATCCAAGTTGCACCATATTTTACGGCATTGTTCATCAGGTTCTGAAATAGTGTTGTCGCATCATTAGGGCTCAGGCATAGTTTGCCGTCAGGCAAGGGACTTAATTGAAATGTGATAGTTGGATTGGTCAATTGAAAGTCGTCGAAAATAGCTTGAAGTTCTGCTCTGGTAACAGGAGGCTGATCAATTGTTTGAAGATTTTCATGCAGCGGATCGAGTGTCTGTTCCAAGCGGTTTACTTGTCGCTCAATGACCGTTATAATGCTTTCGTCTGTTGATTTCCGAAGTGTTTTAGCGGCAATTTTCAGGGTTGCAATAGGTGTTTTGAGTTCATGTGAAATATTGTCGACGACATCGTGCAGTACGGTGATCTGTTTCTGCTGTTTTCTGAGATTCTGAATGGTTCTATAAAAAAGCCAAAGAAAAGCGGCTAGAATAAATAACGTACTCAATAGGAGCGAAGTAAGTTCTTTGAACAATATCCAGTTGAGATTCGTTACCTCAAAGGAAGTTTTTCGGTGAACAAAAAAGGTGTATAGGATCTCCCGGCTTTGGATACTGTCTTTGACTTTCTGTGTTTCTGTTTTTTCTGTTATCCATTCGCTTGAAGAGAGCTCTACGGGTTGACGAAACGTTCCATTTGTTATGTAGACAGTGATAGGACCTGCTGCGATTTGTTTTTCTAGGTTCTTGAAGTAAATACCCAAAATTTCCTTTTTCAGGATAACTTCCATTCCCAAGGGTTGAAATAGGCTGTCGACATATCGCGTGAGCCTTTGGGATGTTTTATGGGCATTTGCGTGGTATAACTCCTTTAATTTTTCGGCCGTTATCTCATGTTTAACCAATTTGATGTAGTAGTCTCTAGCAATGTCCTTGCTCATTAAATCATCATCAAAAAGCTTGTCGTTGTCATGAAGCTTGCCCAGCTTACTTTTCACAGTGGCAAAAATATCACGCTGTTTGAGCTGATAGGTATTGTACAATTGATACCCCTGTATGCCAATAAGTACGGCAAAAAATAACGTAAAGAGGACGATATAACTTTTGGGTTTCAATTCCATACACAAATATAACTGCTGAGGGCTAAGATAATATACCTTAACGTACTATTAACCCTTCATTAACCATTATTTGGCGCAACTATAGACACTTTTGAAGCATAGTAGAATATCAGCGTATGAAATGGCCGCGATTGTCAAATAGGCACGACAGCAAACGGGCCTACGTGTAACAACACATAGATTCTAACAAATAGAATAATGCGGATAAGCTATACTCGAATTAAAAGACTAATTATTTTTACATGAAATTGATCCTATTTTTTCTGGCTTTCCCCTTGTTGATTTCGGCACAGACCAAACAAATCGGGGGACAAGTACAGGATGCAAACAAAATTGTGCTGGCGGGAGCGACCGTTATGCTATTGGATAGCAACTATCAAGAAATCCGTGATGTAAAGACTGACCATTTTGGAAAATTCTTACTTACGCTGGATCATCCGAGTGGATACTATCTACGGACAAGCTATCTTAACTTCAAGTCTCAGGAACTTTTTTTTCGCAGCGATACCATTTCGGGCCCTTTGTTACTTGAACTTCTTCCCGAAGCAAAGGTACTCGAAGAAGCACAGGTCGTGGGTCGAGCGCCCCGATTGATCCGTAAATTGGATCGCTTGGAATTTAACGTTCAGAATTCCAATCTTTCAGCACTGAATAGCTGGGATATTTTGAAGCGTACGCCCTTGGTGATGGTGAATGGTGCAGATTTAATGGTCCGTGGGAACAAAAATATTGTTGTTCTCATTAATGACCGAAAAGTGATGCTCACGGGGGATGAACTGAAAACCTATCTGGAGAACACAGCAGGTAGCGACGTGCAGTCGATAGAGGTTATTACCAATCCACCTGCAAAATATGAAGCTGAGGGAAGCACGATTATCAATATTAAACTTTCCAAATCCAACCTATATGGCTATAGAGGCACGGTGGTTGCATTGGCCGAAAAAAGCAGTACCTGGAAGCAACTGTTTGGACTGACCCAGTACTATAAAAATGAAAAATTCAATCTTCGTGGTACGTATAATTTCGGACGAGGGACTTACGCACGTTATGAAACGAATTATGTTTATTATCCGAATGATCAAACCTCATGGGAAGGTGTCATGGATCGATTTGATACCAATAACAGTCAGAACAGCTATGTGTTTTCGATAGACTATACACCCGATACAACCTGGACGGTTAATGCTGGACTAAATGGTTATTTCGGACCGAAAACCTATGGTATTTATGAAGTGCCCACCATTATATACGATAAAAATCATGTACAGGAGTCAAGTTATTTTACCACCAATGATCATCAACGATCGACAAAAACGAATAACCTCTACCTTCAGGTAGCAAAGAAGCTTAATTCCAGGTGGAGCATAAATTGGTCGTCCTACTTCACTGACAATCATTCGACAAATGATCAGGATGTACTGACAGCGCTGCGATTTAAGGGGGAAGAACCGACAGATACCCGATTTATCAGTAATAATGGAAATAAAAATCGGCTTTTTTCTTCACAGATAGATTTCACCGGAAAGATAAAGAAGCTGGGGCTGGAGTTTGGTGGAAAATTTAGCGACGTGAAAACGACGAGCACCCTTGCTTTCTTTGATGATGAATCAGGGGAGCTCGAGCAAAGGCCTGATAAGAGTAGTGTGTTTGATTACAAAGAACGTAATGTGGCTTTGTATGGCTCATTGGACTATGCCTGGAAAAAATGGAGCTGGAAAGCAGGTCTAAGAGGAGAATATACCGATTTGGAAGGTATTGTATCCGAACCAGCTGATATCAATAAGCGTAATTATTTTGTGCTCTTTCCGACATTTTACATGCAATATGCCTTGACTGACGATCAGCAGTTTGGTTTTTCCTATGGAAAGCGTATCAGCCGACCTTCTTACTCCTGGCTTAATCCTGCAAAATCCTATTACAATCGTTTTTCTTATTTTCAGGGAGATCCACGTTTAAGGGCGACGATCGTTCATAATCTGAATCTGACCTGGACAAAAAACAACTGGAATATCGATCTCTTCTACCGATTTGAAAAGTGGCCCAATATGGAAATTTCCCGCCAAGATAACAACAATCACCAACTGATTTTCCAATATACCAATATCAAGAAAGGACAAGGGGCGGGGATAGACTTAGGAAAGAGTTTTCAGCTGACCGGACGCTGGGGATTGAATCTGCAGCTAGAGGGGATGTATAACGAGAATTACTTTATGGGTACTGATGACGTATTGCACAAGAATGATGTGTATATCGGCAACGGAAACATAAGCACCAACTATGTGCTGAATAAGGATGCCGGTTGGAATCTTGAACTGGGTAATACATTTACATCGCCCACGATACAGGGGCCATTTCATATTACAGGGTATTCAAGTGCCTATGTGATGACAAATCGAAAATTCTTTAAAAAGAAATTTGAAGTAAATCTATCATTTATGGATATTTTCAAAACAGAGAAAATGACGATATCATCCAAGTACGGCGATCAAAATAATTTTTATAGGGACTATCGGGATACCAGAAAAGTAAATCTGACGCTGCGGTATCATTTTGGAAATCAGAAAGTCAAAAGCAGTAATCAGCCCACTAGAACAGAAGAGCAGAATCGTTTGTAAATCAGTTAACCTTAGTAAAGTTAAATCCTTCCGATTCCCTGTACTATTTTATTCATAATACATTGGTAAGGGAAATGGATGAAGCATACATTAAAAACAATAATCCTCCACATCGCATGTGGAGGATTATCAGATGCTAAGAAAGTATTTTCTTAGTTAATTTTCAACGAATACGTGATATTGATACCGCCGGCGGCAAGCATATCGTGTACTGAGCAATACTTTTTAACGGCTAATTCAGCCGCTTTGGCCGCTTTTACCTCATCAATTTCACCCTTCAGGAAAAAATTAATGTGAATATCTGTAAATACTTGTGGAATTTCTTCCCGGCGTTTACCTTCTACTTCGACCTGGATATCGTCAATTTGTTGGCGTTGTTTTACCAGTATGCTATGGAGGTCAAAGACGCTGCAAGAACCCAGTGCCATTAAAACCAATTCCATTGGACGAACACCTTTTCCCTCACCGCCGATGGCTTCTGAACCATCGATGTTGACTTTGACGGGGGATAATTCACTGCTGGCTTCGAAATGCACAGCTTGGTTGACACGGTTTAATTTGATTTTCATCTTATTTTATTTTATTCTTTTTGCTCGTTTAGGCTGTGGGGACATGATATGATACTTCACTTCCTTTTTCAAACCATACGAGAGCTTTGTAGTTCAATCTATACTAAACAAATATACAAAAAAGGCAGACGATTATTCGTCTGCCTTTTGTCAGTATGTTGGTCACTGTTTATTTTGTGACGGTATCTGGCAGTTTAACACCGCGATATTTGGCTACGTCAACTTGTGGGATCTTCGATCCATATTTTGAATTGATCGCACTGATAAAGATATTGGCCATCAACGCATTTCCAATTGGTGTAAGGTGTATTCCATCCAGCGAGAATGCATTTCCGGTAATGTATTTGGCACTCACCGCTAATCCGTTGATACGAACACCATCTTTTACATTGTTCAAGAATTCATGCACATCAGCTAAGGCCAAGCCTTTTGAATTTGCAGCAGCTTTGATGGCGGTATTAAACTCATTGATGCGTTGTACCACTGTTGCCGTTTCGCTTACATCAAGTACGTATTTGTCTTCCACGGGGTTCAGTGGGTGTAAGCCGTACGGAATTTGTGCGGCATTAGGTTTTCCCAATAATCCCGTTGAGGAGAATGGTAGAACAAAATAATCTTGATCGGTAGCTGCACGAGAACCTGACTTTGTTGCAATGTAGATATTTGTTACCGGTGTCGGCGGATTTGTTGCATTCACGGCTGCCAGTAAGGCTGCACGGGTGACCGTTGTGAAATAAGGTGTTGCTGTTACATCTGGAATTGTGGCCAATACTCCTTTTCTATCCCCTTGAGTCAATGCCTGTACATAACCATTGAGAATCGCAGTAAACTGAGCTGTTTCTGTCAACACAGTTGTCGGATCCGGTTTATTTGTTATTGGGTTAATGTTCACCACACCACCGTTAGTTGCCCAGCCGAGCGCATCATTATTGCCCAGCGCAAAACTAAAGAAGGTGTGATTTTGCGTGGTGGAATAGGTGAAATAGGTTTTCATCATATCCGCATCTGGCAGCAAGCGCTCAAAATACATGTTTCCGGCGGGCGACCCCATGCCTGCTACCATAGAAAGGTCCATACGCATGCCCGGTACACCAAGGTTATTGATCGGATCTGTATATTTGGTCAATAATTTTGGTGAAGCTGAGCGATAAGCTAATTTATCGGTTACCTGTGCTGTCACAGGTTGTCCATTGACAAGTGCTGTAAGCGTAATATAGCCAGAGCCATTGGCTTGATCTTCACTGAAAAATGGCGATTTGAACTCACCACCACCCACTTGTTTTAATTGCTCCGCAATTAAATTGGGATAGGCTACTTTTTGGCCTTCCAAGTACAGTCCGCCATCTGCATAACCTGCTGCCAATGAATTACCGATGGCAACATATTTTGAAAAATTCACCGAACCAGCCGAAGGCGTATATTCGTCCAAGGTCGGTTTACATGAGGCGATCGCTAAAAGTGCTAACGCCGCAGCTATATAAAGTTTGTTTTTTTTCATCTTAGTCAAATTTGGCTGTTAATTACCATTTATAGCTTACACCAATACCAGGAGCAAAAATATTTGTTGCATACGTACCTGATAGATGGCTCTCCACGTTGGTTGACTGGCGAGCCACAATCCGTTGGTACGCAAAGGAACCTGTGACATCAAATTTTGGTGATGGTTTTATAGTAAAACCTCCCGATATTAAGTATCTGGTGTTGTCTGGCGTCTCGGGATAAACATAGGCACTCTGCTGTACCGGTGTTGCGATTACACCACCACCTATACGTAATTGCAAGCGGTCGGAAGCAAGGTATTCCAATCCTGCTTTGACGGATCCTGCTTTATCGTATTTTTTTGGTGAATGCGTATCTTGCAATACGGGCGTGTTTTCTTTGTAATCGAAATCTAGCGCCTTATAGATGTCATAATTGATGAGCGTTGCATCAAGAGCCATCTTCAATTTCTCCGAAATAGGGAAGGCGATGCCTGCGGCAAATGTGGATGGTAGCGGTAATTCAGCACTGAATTTGTTGCCCGCAGGGAAGTTGCTTGCGACGGATTCAGGTACGTCAAAAGTTGCATCGCCATTTTTAAGTTTGGTGACAACTTTAGAGCGGTAACTTATCGATATGGCAAACTCGTCTTCTAAGTTATAATGAATACCCACGTTATACCCCGTGCCAGTTCCGGTTCCTTTTAAGGTTGCCAGTCCGGCGTGACCATCCGGATAGAATACCGGAACAGAATTTTCGAGGTCTACGGTACCAACATTGTATACAAAACCACCCCCAACACTAAAATTTTCAGTCAGTTTGAAACTTAATGTGGGCTGAATATAGATTGCACGTAGCGAAAGGCTGACCAAACTGAATTTACCTACCCAATCTTTCCCCCAATCGACGGCTCCACCATACGGTGTGTAGACTCCAATACCGGCTTTCCACCAGGAATTTTTGGGGCCGAATGCGGCAAATAATGAAAAAGGAGTTGAAATCTGATTTCTAGTATGATAAACAACTGTACTTCCAACCTCTTGAAATGCAGATTTGTACATCACGGCATTGCCGGCAACTGAAATAGCATTATGGTCCATTTTTGCTAAGGCACCCGGGCTATAGAAAATGGAAGATTCATCTAAAAAGTAAGCAGAGCCTGCTCCTCCCATTCCCACTGCCTTGGGACTTTGTAGATTCACTTGTGATCCTTGTGCAAACAAGAGTGACGGACTTGCACAAAGTATTGAGAATAGTAGTTTCTTCATACTAGTGTTTATTGTTTGGTTAACATTCCTCTTTCAAATACAATGCTAACATAATAAATGTTTGACTAAAATTAATAAATGTTGTGTAATATTTTTTTTGCTCGTACCTTTAAGTGCAAGGATACTAAAAATTAAACGATCATATTATATGGCTACAATCACTTTTAAAGGCAATCCAGTAAACACGAAAGGCAGTTTACCACAGGTTGGCGAGCAAGCTCCTGATTTTAAATTAACTGCAGGCGATCTTTCCGATAAGTCTCTTACAGATTTCAAAGGAAAAAAAGTTGTATTAAATATTTTTCCTAGTGTAGATACCGGAACTTGTGCTGCTTCCGTACGTGCATTTAATAAAGAGGCTTCTCAGTTGGATAACACTGTTGTGTTATGTATATCGAAAGATTTGCCTTTTGCACAAGGACGCTTTTGTGCAGCAGAGGGGCTAAATAACGTAGTGACATTATCAGAGTATAAAGATTCAAACTTTTCAGATGCTTATCAATTGGCTATCGCTGATGGACCTTTGGCAGGTTTATTAAGCCGTGTTGTCATCACATTGGATGAAAATGGAAAAGTATTGTACGAAGAGCAAGTCGCAGAAATTGCTGATGAGCCAAATTATGCTGCAGCGATCGCATCGTTGAATTAAGAAGGCTGCGAGTGAATAAAAAAAGCCTTTGCTTATGCAAAGGCTTTTTTGGTTGATGTATATTCGCTAACCATAACAAAAGCGAATGTTTATTTTGTTTTCTCTAAAGCCTGCAAGATATCGTTGATGATATCTTGTTGATCTTCCAGACCGACAGACAGGCGGATACTGCCCGGTTTGATGCCCAGATTCAAACGTTCTTCTTCCGATAATTTTGAATGCGTCGTTGAAGCCGGATGCGTTGCGATTGATCTTGAATCTCCTAAGTTAGAGGTGTATAGGATCATTTCCAAATGATCTACAAAGGCTTTTGCGCGCTCAAAACCACCTTTGACAACAAAGGTTACAATACCGCCACCAGCTTTCATTTGTTTCTTGGCCAGCTCGTATTGTGGATGGCTAGGTAAAAATGGATATTTTACATCTTCAATTTCCGCATGATTTTCCAAGGCCTCGGCCAAAGCCAATGCGTTAGAACAATGGCGGTCCATACGGATGCCCAACGTGTCTAAACTTTTTGATATGATCCAGGCA
The DNA here is from genome assembly GCF_033097525.1 of Sphingobacterium sp. UGAL515B_05. Taxonomy (NCBI): domain Bacteria; kingdom Pseudomonadati; phylum Bacteroidota; class Sphingobacteriia; order Sphingobacteriales; family Sphingobacteriaceae; genus Sphingobacterium; species Sphingobacterium sp. UGAL515B_05. The sequence continues at coordinate 2,457,117 of NZ_CP109907.1, forward strand.
TTGAAAGGCGATAATGCCGGGCCTGTATGACGGATAAAGAACATCAATTTATCGATAAGCTCTTGTTTTCCGACAACAATTCCACCCAAAACACGCCCTTGTCCATCCATATATTTTGTTGCCGAATGGATCACGAGGTCAAATCCATACTGAATTGGCTTCTGGAGATAAGGTGTGGCAAAGCAATTATCAATTGAAAGGATGATATTTGGATATTTCTCCTTGAATTTACCCAGCCATTCCAAATCAACTAGTTCCAAGCCGGGGTTAGAAGGCGACTCTAAAAAGATGATTTTCGTATTCGGCTGGATTGCTTTTTCCCATTCTTCCGGATTAGCTGCGTCTACATAAGTCGTGGTCACACCCCAACGTGGGAATAGTTCTGTGAAGAGCTGATGTGTAGAACCGAATATTGCACGTGAAGAAACGATATGGTCTCCACTTTCGATAATTCCTGCAAAGGAGGCAAATACTGCTGCCATACCTGATGCAAAAGACAATCCTGCTTCTGCACCTTCAAGAATACAAACTTTGTTGATGAATTCTGAAGTATTTGGATTGGCATAGCGGGAATAAATCATTGCATCCTCTTCGCCAGCAAAGACCGCCCGACCTTGTTCAGCGCTGTCGAAGATAAAACTTGATGTAAGGTATAAAGGAGTCGAATGTTCGCGAAGTGCTGAACGATCGACCTGTTCACGTATGATTTTAGATTGATCTTGTTTCATGATGGGTAAAGTTACGAGATGAAATTTTTATATTCGTATAATTAGCAATGAAATAACCCATTTTATGAAAAAAATATGGCTTTTGCCTTGTACTATATTCCTAGTGCTTTGCTTTTCCTGTTCAAAGGACATAGACATGATGCGAAGAAGAGGTAAAAAAAATAACAGACTCTTGAATAAAAAAAGCCGGTACATGTACCGGCTTTTCTTTTATCATAAGATTAACTTACTTTTTGACGAATTGCATCACGACGATATCTCCAGAAATAAATGTCAATTCATTATCCCGTACATCAAAGTTTGTGGTAGACTTTAGACCATTCATAAATTCGTTGTAAGCTGCGTTCTCACAGTGCATCATGGTTGAAACCAATTTATCACCAATCTTGATCGAATTGCCTTTTTCGCTTTCGTAGGTTCCACCAATACCATTACAACCGTTGTTACCATCTACTTTATGGTCTTTTGTATTGAAAGTCAATGTTGGAATTTTGTCCTTAAATAAATCCTTAAGTTGTTTGCCTGCTGTCTCTGCTGTGGTCAGGGATTTAAGTTCCCAGGTGCCTTCCAAAGACGCATTGTCCACTGTGCTTGGTTTTTGGACCGTAGTCGCAGTGTCGCCGCTACCGGTTGCCTCAGCTTTTTTTCCCGTTGTGTTACATGCGATTGTTGAAAACGCCAATGCAACCGCTAAAATCATTAAATTTCCTCTCATAATCATTTTTAATAATATAAAACTTTTGTTATTTCGTCAGTATTTATATTCATGAAAGCAACCCGAAAGTTCTTTCTGGTCAATACGCTAGCGTAGCGAGCTCATTGATACCTTAATAAAAAAATACAAATCCATAAAGACAGATACTTTCAGAAAAAACATTCCTTTTTCTGCCCTATACTTATAATTATCATGCCAATCTCAAGTATAGCCCAATGGAGCATCTATTTGAATGCTGTTAACCACTTTATCCTCTATTAATAACGGATGGATGATTTTTGTTTGACCGACAAGATAAAGAATCTGATTTTTGGGGAAATTAGGGTGAAAAAAGGACAGTTTTAGGTTGATATAGCATATCAATCGAGGTAAAGCATGTTTTTCTTTGGTGTTGAAAGTAAAAAATCGCTTATGCAGATATACAAAAAGTTAAATAACTGGCTGTAAATAGCACCATTGATAAATTGGAATTCTTGTTTTAATCAATCGATTGATTTGAACAAAAAATACGATTTGACCCAGAGGTAAATCCTATTGGAGCTGAGCATCGGTCGGTTTTGTACGCAAATGTTACATACAGCATTTTGCAAAACTTCTTATCTTAGGGCTTTACAACCTAATTTTCTAGCACATAAATAAAGACTATGTTGACAATCTTGTTATCTTCCATTTTACTTTCCAGCGGGCCTGTAGCCAAATCAGATACTTTAAAAGCTTACGGGGCTCTGCCAACTGAGCGTCAATTAAAGTGGCAGGAGATGGAAACGTATTGTTTGATTCATTATACGCCGACAACTTTCCAAAATAAGGAGTGGGGTTATGGTGACGCACAGCCCGCGTTGTTTAATCCTTCGGCTTTTGATGCAAATCAAATTGCTAAGGCAGCGGCAGCAGGTGGTTTTAGGGGCTTAATTAGTGTGGCAAAGCACCATGATGGATTCTGTTTGTGGCCAACCAAAACAACATCCTATAGTATCGCTTCTTCACCATGGGAAAATGGAAAAGGTGATATGGTCAAAGACTTTATGCAAGCGACCCATCGAAATGGGATGAAATTTGGTGTATATCTTTCAGCTTGGGATCGTCACGATGAACGTTACGGTACGCCGGCCTATGCCGAAGCCTACAGACAGCAACTGACTGAATTGATGAGCAATTATGGCCCTTTGTTTACATCCTGGCATGATGGAGCAAATGGTGGTGATGGCTTTTATGGTGGCCATGAAGGAAAGCGTATCATCGATCGAACAACGTACTATGAGTGGCATGAAAAAACCTGGCCCATTGTACGAAAATTACAACCTGAAGCGGTTATTTTCTCAGATATCGGCCCGGATATGCGTTGGGTGGGTAATGAAAAAGGATTTGCTGCTGAAACATCATGGGCAACATTTACGCCGATTGGCTTAAACGGAAAAGTCGCTGTACCTGGAGCGACAGAATCACATAATGCCGAAACAGGCGACCGTAATGGTAAATATTGGATACCTGCTGAATGTGACGTGCCGCAACGTCCGGGATGGTTTTATCATGAAGAACAAGATAGCCGTGTAAAAACACCAAACCAGCTTTTTGAGATCTATTTAAAATCAGTTGGGAGAGGAGCATGCATGAATCTTGGCTTAGCACCGATGCCTTCCGGTACATTACATGAGAATGATGTGAAGTCGTTAGAGGCTTTTGGAAAAAAAGTGAAAGAAACTTTCCGCACCAATTTAGCCAAAGGAGCGACCATCACGGCATCCAATGTCCGTAATGGTGATTCAAAATCCTATGGTACTTCATTGATTACCGATAATGATCGCTACAGCTATTGGGCAACAGACGATTCCAAAACATCGGCTACATTGGAAATAAAATTAAAATCCCCCGCTAAGTTCGACCTTATTCAGTTGAGAGAGAATATTAAGTTGGGACAACGTATCGATAGTGTTTCGATTGAACGTTGGGAAAATAATAGCTGGAAACCTTTGGCCAAAGCAACAAGCATCGGTGCAAACCGCCTCATCAAACTCGAGCAACCTCAAACTGCAAGTAAACTACGTCTTCATGTTTATGCTCCGGTAGCAATCACGCTCAGTGATTTTGGATTGTTCAAGGAGTATAACGAGCCCTTTGCATTTAATACCAAAGAGGTGAAAAAGCTGACTGGATTTAAGATTTCGACAGGTAGATCCAATAATAATGCTTATATATCTGACGGAAAACCAGGTACTTTTGCTACTGTTGCCGATCAAGGTGTAATCGTCGTCGCTACAGACAAACCTGTTTCTGGTATCGGCTTCCTGCCTCGTCAGGATGGAAAGAACATGGGGACACCAACACATTATAAAATATCAACCAGTACCGACGGGAAAACATGGAGCCTTGCTAAAGAGGGCGAGTTTTCCAATATTAAGGCAAATCCAATTTTGCAACAGGTATTTTTTGATACGAACAGCGCAACCAAGTTTATCAAATTTGAACCAAAACAATTTATCGACGGCAATGAATTAACCATAGCAGAACTTGAATTGTATGGCAAATAGATTTTTAATGCTTATTGTGGTATGTATATGTCATACCACGTTGCTTTTTGCTCAACAAAATCCACTCGTACTTTGGTATAATAAGCCTGCGAAGGTCTGGGAAGAGACTTTACCACTGGGAAACGGACTTATCGGCATGATGCCAGATGGAAATCCTAGTCAGGAAAAGATCGTACTCAACGAGATTAGTATGTGGTCGGGCAGTCCAGAAGATCCCAATAATTATGAAGCCTACAAAAATGTTGACGCTATTCAGGCACTGCTTAAGGCCGGTAAAAATGATGAAGCAGAAAAACTGGTCAATGAAACTTTTGTGACCAAAGGCAAGGGGTCTGGTTTTGGTAATGGTGCAAAGGTTCCCTATGGCTGTTATCAGCTATTCGGCGACCTTTTACTGGATTACAAATTGCCCGCGGGTACGATCGAAGATTACAAGCGTTCCTTGGACTTAGCGACTGCCTCGGCACAGACTTCATTCAAGATCAACGGGCAACAGTTCCAACGTCGTTATTATACTTCTTTTGATAAGAATGTAGGTATTATCCAATTGAGCCAACCTAAGGATGAGGTACAGCAATTAGGCATATCATTCCAGCGCCAGGAAAATATTGACCGTTATACCTTGTTGGACGACGGGATTCTGATCGAGGGATCTTTGCCTGATGGAAAGGGAGGTAAAAATCTGAAATTCGTTGGATTAATTCAGGTTAAAGGTAAAAATCTGCAGATCAGCAAAAAGGATAAAACCTTAGAGGTGTCTGCGAAAGGTGGTCTCACGGTCTATTTCTCAGCAAGTACTTCCTATTATGGGAAGGATCCGTTACCTGTTGTCAAAGCAGCTGTTGCAGCCGCAAAAACTGCTGACGAACAGAAAATATATAAAAACCATCTTGCTGCCTATCAAAAAATCTTTAATCGGGTAAATCTTAATTTGTTTGGAAATACGGCGAATAACGCTATCCCTACCAATGAACGGATTGCCAATTTCTATAAAAATCCAGTTCAGGACCCTGATCTGGCCACAATTTATTATCAGTATGGGAGGTATTTGAATATTTCAAGTGCTGCTCCTAAAAATACAAATTCCCTGCCGCCAAATCTGCAGGGACTATGGGCCAATCAGATCAATACCCCTTGGAATGGTGATTATCATCTCAATATCAATGCACAGATGAATCATTGGGGCGTGGAGGTCAATAACCTGAGCGAATATCACAAGCCTTTTATCGAAATGATAAAGCGGATTGCAAAAACTGGCGAGCAGACAGCAAAGGCTTACTATAACGCACCGGGTTGGGTGGTCTATATGATGACGAATATCTGGGGGTATTCCGCTCCGGGGGAGCAGGCTTCCTGGGGAGCCAGTACGGCATCGGGCTGGCTATGTAACCATCTCTGGGAACATTACCTGTTTACTGGGGATAAAAATTACCTCAAAGAGATTTACCCGATACTCAAAGGAGCGGCAGAGTTTTACGATCATACATTGGTTCAGGACCCTAAAACAGGATGGTGGGTCACTTCACCGTCGGTGTCGCCAGAAAATGCTTTCCGAATGGCCAATGGAAAAGTTGCTGCGGTTGTGATGGGACCTACCATTGATAACCAAATCGTAAGGGAGTTATACCGGGCGGTGATCCAGGCTGATTCTATCCTTGTGACGAAAGATAGTTTTGCCAGTGCCTTGAAAGCGAGGCTGAAGGATATCCCTCCGCCTGTAGTTGTTAGCCCATCCGGGCGTGTGATGGAATGGCTCGAGGACTATCAGGAAGTTGAACCTAAACATCGGCATGTATCGCATTTATATGGTCTGTATCCTGCGGCATTTATCTCGCCACAGACAACACCCGAATGGGCTGAGGCTGCACGTAAGACTTTAGCGGTACGTGGCGATGAAGGAACGGGCTGGTCTAGAGCCTGGAAAATATTGTTTTGGGCCAGATTACAGGATGGTGATCATGCACTCGAAATTCTAAGGCAGTTGCTTAAACCCGCTTTTACCAATGAAACAACCTATCAGGGAGTCGGAGCTGGCACTTACCCCAATTTGTTCTGCGCACATCCACCTTTTCAGATTGACGGAAACTTTGGTGGTGCAGCCGGGATTGCCGAGATGTTGATACAGAGTCACAATGGTTATATTCACCTGTTGCCTGCGTTACCAAAAGCCTGGTCTAAAGGCGAAGTTAGCGGTCTCAAAACCAGAGGAAACTACACTGTGGATATGAAATGGGAGAATGGAAAGGTTTCCGGCCTCCAGATTAAAGGTAAAAAAGGAAAGATTCGTCTATTTGAAAACGGAAACTATAAAGATTATGAAGTTCGTTAACTATTTTTGCTTGATTTCTGTGCTGGCCTTGGGGACGACAGCCTGTACACAAAAGTCCGAATCGGCGAAGACAGCCGCCTTGTTGAATAGCTTTAGCTATAAGATAACTGGAAAAACCACTGCCGGGGATGGGACTCAGGTGAGCCTCGTCGATCACGATAATAAAATGCAGCAATTTGTAAAAACGCAAGTTTCTAATGGGCAATTTGTTTTGGAAGGCGAACTTGCCATGGCCGGATTTTACGATATTCAGATTAAGGGTATGGAGCCCTATACATTATTTGTCGAAGGCGGAAGTGACTATGATTTAAGTGAAGATCAGGGTAAGTTTACCTTGACAACCTCTTCGCAGAACGCCAAGGATTTCATACAGTTCAATGCGAACTACAAACAGCGGGAGCAGGAGGAAAAAAATAAAACGGCAAATAAAAGCCAACGAGTAAGGCAGCTGGAGAGTCAGTTGCCTTCGATGGCTGCAAGAAATGATGGTTCCTATGAAAAAGCAGTAGACGAAATACAGCGCTTAAACGGCAATGCCGCATTTAATCCACGCACGCTATACGCCGATTTTATTCTCGATAGTACCCACCGATCATCTTTGGTATTGCCTTATTTTTTTAAATACGTCTCCCTAGATCAGACGAATTATAAAAAGTTCGATGCAGCATTGCAGGGTTTTAATACGGATCTGCAGAAGCATCCCTATTTTAAATTTGCCCGCGAAAAAGTCGATCGGGTGAAAGATTTTTATGAAAATATGCCTGTATTTCCTTCGATTACACCAATGAATGTAGAAAGGGATACCTTAGCGCTAAAGGATATTTCAAAAGCTAAAATGCTGATTGCCGCATTTTGGAAAGCTTCCAATACCAATAGCAAGGCCGATATTGGAATGTTACGGAAAAAAGAATCTCAGTTGAACGCTATGGGGGTAAGGGTTATCTATTTTTCGCTGGATAAGGATCTGGATAAATGGAGTAAATCAAGCAAGGACCTGGCCTTAGGTAAGCAGAGTTACTTTTTGAATTATAACGACCAGGCAACGATGGAAAATGACTTTGGTATAGATCGTACACCAAGTTATCTCTGGATAAACCCACAGACCCTAAAAATTTTATCCTTAAGTGGTGAAGATCCAGCGATGCCACAGTTTTTAGGGAAAGTAAAGGAATTTGTTGCTAAAAATTAACGTTTATTGTCTTAAAAAACCTTACATTTGAATTAACTGTTTAATATTTGTTATTTCAATACGTAATGAAAGTTGTTCAATTTACAGTTCCGGTGGTTTACCAAGGATCTATTTGTGTGCAGGAAGACATTCTGCCTTCATTTTACAGCAATTACCACCGGCATAAGGAAATCCAGCTGACCTATATCTTAAAGGGTAGGGGAACCTTTATGATTGGCAACTTTACACATAGTTTTGAAGAGGACGAAATCTATATCGTTGACGCGGATGAACCGCATATGTTCAAGACTGGCGAGGATATAAGGGATGGCATTCATGCCATCCATATTTTTTTCGACTACGAACATTTTAAACCCTTTCTGGATTTCCCTGAATTCGATGATGTCAAGTATTTTCTGGAACACATCAACGTCAGTAAAAAATTGGATGCGGAACACTCCGTCGCGCTGAAAGAAAAGTTTGTACAGATTAACGTGAGTGCGGGCATAGATCGTCTCCTCTCTTTTGTGAAGCTGATTAATTTTCTAAGTAAAAAAGTAGAACAATGGACTTCGCTCTATACAGGCATTCCACAGAAGAAGTTTTCAGATGCCGAGGGATTGCGAATCAACGAAATATTCCAATATACCTTTCAGCATTTTGGAGACAAGATTTCTCTGGAAGACATTGCTGCGGTGGCGCACATGACGCCACATGCCTTTTGTAAATATTTTAAGAAGCATACCCGGAAAACCTATGTAACCTTTCTCAATGAAATCCGGATAGAACGGGCCTGCAAAATGTTGATTGACGAATCTTCGGAAAGTGTTTCTAATATCGCTTTTAAAACGGGATTTAATAATGTTGTCAATTTCAATCGGGTATTCAAAAAAATAACTAAACTTTCACCCAGTGAATATGTACAGGAACATCGTATGCGCGACTAGGCTGTTTGGCGGATGTTACTATGCTCTTTAATTGAATCGTCTATGGAGCTTTCCAAGCTATAGCAGTATCCTCATCCCGTTGATTTTTGGTAGGCTCCCCTCCCCGGAAATCGGAAGAATGGTTTTGTTGACAATATCGGAGAAAGACTCGTCAATAAAATTTAAAAATAGCAGGTGCTAAAATGGTATTTTTGAGTTCTAACGATAACCATTCCGATGAATAAAAATCTATTTATTGCACTCATAGTTTTATGTATATCTGCCCTGCAGCTCCGGGCCCAATCTTCTCTTTTTAAGATCGATACGCTGCAATACCAAGGGACGGATAAGCATATTGTCAATTTGGTCATTTTGGGGGACGGTTACACCAAAGCAGAGCTGGATGATTATGCTGCCGATGCCAAGCAATTTACCAACTATTTTTTCTCGATCGAACCTTTTAAACAATACAGTAGTTTTTTTAATGTGTTTGCAATTCGTACGATCTCCGAAGAATCTGGCGCAACACACGATTGCAAAGCGGGTGACTGTGTACATGGTGAAACCGATTTGAGTAAATATCCGCCACGTTATAATAAGTTCACACGGGATCATGCTGTTCCGGTTGCTCATCCGAACACGATTTTTGGAAGCAGCTTTGACAATGGTGGTTTACATCGTTTGGTTGTACCTCAGAAAAATGATCGAATTGAAGAGGTATTGAAGACACATACCCCCAATTATACACAGGTTGTTGTGTTGGTCAATTCCCCATTTTATGGTGGTTCAGGAGGTAAATGGGCAACTTCTACTGTTAATTTTAAGAGCAATGATATCGCGGTACACGAAATTGGACATTCTTTTGCCCAGCTTGCGGATGAGTATTGGGCTGGAAATCAATATGCTATTGAGTCTACGAACCGCTCACAGTCGGCAGATGCAGATCATGTTTCCTGGAAATACTGGCTCGGAAAAGATGGGGTAGGGATTTACTCGTATGGTGGTAAAGGTTCGCCTTCAAACTGGTTTAGACCACATGAGTATTGTAAAATGCAGTATTTGGTAGCTCCATTTTGCCCTGTCTGTCAAGAACAATTTGTGGCTTCCATCAAGAAAAAATCAAGTCCATTTATTCAAGTAAAGCCAGGGGTAGACCAGACACTTACTTTGGATAGTGTTCAGAAATTTTCGCTACGATTGGCAAAACCTTCTCCAAACACCTTTAAGTTATGCTGGTTGTTGAATGACGAGACAATTGCAACCGACATTGATTCTATTTATCTCGATCCTGGTATGTTAAACGTGGGAACAAATACATTAAAGGTAATGATTCAGGATACAACCAATTTGTTGCGCAACCCCTTGTATCTTAATTATAAGGATTCCGTTGTATGGACCTTTAATCAGAGCAAGTTGATTGATTTGGCGAAACCACAGGTAACATGGGGCGATACACTGGAAACCTGTTATGGAGGAGCTCAGGTACTTACTGTAAAGCATCCTGTTGCCGGACTTCAATACCGATGGTATGATGCTGCCACAGGATATTGGGAAGAGACGGGCCGTAATATTTTTCTGCAGGATATTGTGGAGTCAAAAGTGTACCTCGTCCGTGGAATTTGGGATGACCGGGTCTCCGAGAAGACAAAAATTAATATCAATACACTGAGTAAAATCGATAAACCAAAGCGTATTGCCGTTAAAATCGATAAGAAAAAAAATACAGTACAGTTGACGGTAAAGGATAAAGTCGATACGCGTTATAACTACATCTGGTTGAATGAAGATGGCAGTCCGATCTATGAATGGGATGAATTCAATGGTGAGTACGTACGCCCAACAGGAGTCAATAATGTACTTACCATCAAATTAGCAAGCTCATCGAGAAAGGTATACGTCCAAAAAATCGACAAAGAAACCACCTGTAAAAGCGAAAAAACAATTGTAACTTTTTAGTTGTACGGTTGTAGTTAAATGATTTATAAGTTAATTTTAGTCTGCCGGTTAATTAACTTATAATCATTTATATTTATGAAGAAAAAATCCAAGTCGACTTGGTGTATTTTTTCATGTGTATTCATCCTGGTTTTAGCCGCAATGCCTTCGTGCAAAAAACACGCAAAACTTCCCGATGAAAACAATGAAACAATTCATGCGGTAAAATTCAAAATCAAGGATTTTGAAGCGATTGTTACTCCCCTAAAAAAACAATCATCCAATGCAAAACGAGCTGCCCATAGTGGAGCTACATCCGAAGACCAGCTGCTGTATCATTGGACCTTTGACAACAGCAATGCCGTTCCAGAAAACGCCCTTGATGAAGCTGTTGTGATCGACTATGACAATGGAAAAAAGAACTATGATTTTTTAGGCGGCTGGCCTGCAACGGGAAAGGCCATTAGTTTCAAAGGCGGTAAGGAGATCCTGGTCAAAATTCCTGCTACAGGTATCCTATCCTTAGGCAGTTGGGTATTCGATTGCAATAGTTCGAATACGGGGCCAAGAGCACTGCTCCTGAGTTACTCGCTGGATAAGGGGAATAGTTTTTCGGAGCTCTCAGACACAATTAAATATCCGCCGAATCTGAACCAGTCAGCTAAAATCCCTGTGAGCGCATCATTGGGCAATATTTCACTCGGTAACAGTAAAGAGCTTTGGTTGAAAATCTCATTATTTGCGGGTAGCAGGGATGGGGGAGCAGGCTACAGTCCAACGACAGGTACTTTTAAGATGGATAACCTGATGATTTATGGACAAGTAAACCCTGCGGCTTTACCCAGCAAATTTTACTACCATGTATTCGATGCAAAATCCAAAGGCGATGGTCAAATCAGGGGTGCTAGATTCGCAGGAAGCTTTTGATGTCGAATTGCCAAATGGAAGCTATTACCTGAGTCTGATTGCTAAAAACTCAACATTGCCGCTGATTATGGCTGAGGCTACGGACTTTGAACACTTTTATGTTACGAATTCTTTTGCGGAACGAGCTGCGGAGCTATTTGCCGGTCGGGATACCTTTGAGGTTAAAGGGGCTACAGAACGGGTATTGAACTTAAACCGGATCTATAGCGAGGTCAAATTGACCTTTACAGACAGCGAAGACCTGAGCGTGATCGATAGTATTCAGGTGGAGCAGCTTCATCCGGTATTTCATTATTATCCTTTTATGACGCGAAGTAGCGATCAGTTCGATAAAAGTGTGCTGACGGTTTTCCCACATTTTACAGCGGCGAATCAAAGCTTTACTTTTAATCAATTTATGGGCTATTATCGCGATAATACCGCGATTAAATATCAGTTCCGTGTTTTCAGGGAAGGTAAATTGCTGCGTACATTTGAATTGGGGAGTGAAATCCGAAATAATGTCCAAATACAGTTTAAGGGCAAATTGCTGGAGACCGCCAACGGAAATCTAGGTTTTCAGGTCGTGAAGAACGAGCATTGGGACGACAATATTGTGATAGAATACTAGTCGAAGCTTTTCATACAGCATCTAGCCTCCTACATCTATCAACACAAAAAAGGTGTCCACTGCTGGACACCTTTTTCTTTTATAGCGATTTTGACTATATTAATTTTTTAAGCAGGGTATTCCAACCAGCCAAGTCATTCAATATTTTTTCAAGATCGGCAATGGCGACACGTTCCTGTGCCATTGTATCACGGTGACGGATGGTAACGGTATTATCTTCCAGTGAATCGTAATCAACTGTGATACAGATTGGTGTTCCGATTGCGTCTTGACGGCGGTATCGTTTTCCGATTGCATCTTTTTCGTCATATTGAACGTTGTAATCCAATTTTAGCGTATTTAGGATTTCACGTGCTTTTTCTGGTAAACCATCTTTTTTGGTCAATGGTAAAATTGCAGCTTTTACCGGTGCCAATGCTGGTGGGAACTTCAATACGACACGAGAATCTTGTTTTTCTGCTGTAGAAAGATCCTCTGTTACCAGAGCGTTACATAATACAGTTAAGAAAAGACGATCCAATCCAATTGACGTTTCGATTACATAAGGAATGTAGTTTTGATTGATTTCAGGATCAAAATATTGCATTTTCTTTTTAGAAAATTCCTGATGTTGTTTCAAGTCAAAATCTGTACGCGAGTGGATACCTTCAACTTCTTTGAATCCGAATGGGAAGTTGAATTCAATATCAACTGCAGCATTTGCGTAATGCGCTAATTTATCGTGGTCGTGGTAACGGTAGTTTGAAGGATCGAAGCCCAATGCCAAATGCCATTTCAAGCGTGTCTCTTTCCATTTGTTATACCATTCCAATTCAGTACCCGGGCGGCAGAAAAATTGCATTTCCATTTGCTCGAATTCACGCATACGCATGATAAACTGACGTGCAATTACTTCGTTACGGAAAGCTTTACCAATTTGGGCGATACCGAAAGGAATTTTCATACGTCCTGTTTTTTGAACGTTCAGGAAGTTGACGAAAATACCTTGTGCAGTTTCGGGGCGAAGATAAACTTGATCTGCGCCATCGGCCATAGCACCCATCTGAGTTGCAAACATCAAATTGAATTGACGTACTTCAGTCCAGTTTTTGGTACCTGAAACCGGACATACGATATTGTGTTCTTCAATAATGGTTTTTAGTCCAGCTAAATCGTCTGCATTCAATGCGGTATTCAAAGCGTCTAATAATGCAGCAGCTTCTGCTGTCTTACCATCTGCTTCATAACGTGAAATTTTATCTTCGATCAATTGATCGGCACGGTAGCGTTTTTTTGAATCCTTATTGTCGATCATCGGATCATTAAATCCATCAACGTGACCAGAGGCTTTCCATGTTGTCGGGTGCATGAAAATTGCGGCATCAATACCAACAATGTTTTCGTGCAATTGCACCATGGATTTCCACCAATAAGTCTTTAGGTTGTTTTTTAATTCCGAACCTAATTGCCCGTAATCGTAGACGGCACTTAATCCGTCATATATTTCGCTCGATTGAAATACAAAACCGTATTCCTTCGCGTGTGATACTACACTTTTGAAAAAGTCGTCTGTTTGTTTGCTCATAAGTGGCAAATATAGATATTAGTATTTAGATTTTAAACGCCTAAATCACGGATCTGCTGGGAAGCATTTTTGTTATCTACTTTTTTAATGATATGCTGGATAATGCCATCTGCATCAATCACAAAAGTGGTGCGTGCTGTGCCCATATACTTTTTGCCATACATGTTCTTTTCGACCCATACGCCATAGGCCTCTACAAGGCTCTTGTCTTCATCTACAAGCAGCTGAAAAGGAAGCTCATGTTTGCTGATGAATTTTTGGTGCGATGCTTCGCCGTCCACACTTACGCCTATGATTTCAAAACCATCTTTTTTCAAAGACTGATAATTGTCTCTGAAATTACAGGCCTCCGTGGTGCAGCCCGGTGTATTGTCTTTTGGATAAAAATATAAAATAACTTTTTTCCCTTTAAAATCTGAAAGATGGACTGTTTCACCATTTTGATTTTTTGCACTGAAATCCGGTGCTTTTTGTCCTATTTCTAGTGTTGCCATATTACCTTGTATTTAGTTTGATTAAGATACGATTAATCTCTTGAACCGCCTGATTTATTGCCAAAAATTAAGGGTCTACCTTATAAAAGAAGCTTCGTATGTCTTTAAATTCCCTTTGTTGTCTTTCACTTCGAGTTTAAACGCATGTCGGCCACTGCTTAAGTCGGGTTCGAATTCGTGCCAGATATGTCTCGTTTTAGGATCATATTTCATCAAGGCCCATTTTCCATCAATATAAGCGTCAAAAGTATCTATTCCTGAGAGATTGTCGCTGATTGTAAAGTCAATGGATTGCTGTCCACTCACATTCTTTCCGTCGGTCAGGTTACGTGCCACAATATTCGGTGCAATGGTGTCAACAGCAACATAAAAACCGCCAAACTCGCGTACATTGGCCACGACCCAACCGTTTTCATATTTACCTCCCTGTGCTCCACCGTCGGAAGAAACAATCAAAGCCTTGTCATAAAGATTTTCAGACAAGCTGTAGTCTGGTTTGATCATGAGCTTGTAATATCCAAAGACCGGTGTATAAGCGTTGTGGATATAGTGTATTGCCGAGTAGCCTTTTGCAGGTTTTGCTCCCTGCGAATAATTGAAGTAAAGGTCGTCATACAATATATTTTTGCTCATATAAACCCGGGCATTCTCCGCTTCATATTTGTTCTCGTCAGCATAGTGGAACATTTTTAAGCCGACCCCATTTGTGCGACTAATTGAAAGTGAAGGGTTATTCTGGACTATAAAATTCAATTCGCTCGTATTCCCTTGCACATCCTTGACAACATATTTGACGTCATGGACCTCATTGTCTTTCAATTCGATTTTTCCCAGGTTGTCCAGGTGTTTATAGATGTTGATCGGATTGTTTGGATCTTTAAAACTTTTTTGAACGCGTACACCGGATTTTTTTAAGTAGGGGTAATCGACATAAGACTGGATCGCACGGGTCTGATCAAAAGGGATTGATTCAAACAGCACCGTACTGATGTTTTTGTTGTCCAAGAAAAGTTCGATCGAGTAGACACCATACGTAAATGAGATACCGCTACGTTTATCGACAGTGTTAATGCCTAGCCCAAAGGTGCCATTCACAGAGATGGGGGCGTTTGTTGCTAAACTATAATTGCCTCCGCCAACAGATTTGATGGTTTGATGTCTACGGGGCGTATTTTCATCAAATAGCTCGGAGCCTAAATCATAGACCGTCATGCCGCGGATGATCGGTTTTACACCATCCGGAAAGAGCAGTCCGAACAATTGTGGATTGAGTGGTAGCTGCGCTTTTGTATCACGGATTTCAAAATGAAGATGCGGACCTGCAGATCCACCTGTATTGCCGGAATTTGCAATAAACTCCCCTTTTTTTACAGTGACCTGGTTCGGTTTGAGGAATACATCGACATCAAAACGTTTCTGTTTGTACTGCTCATCTTTGATGATTTTAGCAAGATCCGAGTTGAAACTTTCTAGGTGCATGTATACCGAGGTATAACCATTGGGGTGATCAATATAAACGTAATTACCACCACCACCTATCTGCACCCTGACGCGGGATACAAAACCTTCCGCCGCCGCATGCACGGGAATATTGATACGTTGTTGTGTCCGATAGTCGTCTCCGCCGTGGAAGTGCGTTGCCCGCAATTCGCCGAACGATCCTGAAGCCTGCGGCGCTATGTCCATGGGCCGTACAAAATAATTTTGTGGATAATTACGGCTTTTGATAATATCTTGTCCCTGGCTCAAACCTGCCATACCAGTGAGGAGAGCCAGTAATGCAATTCTTTTTTTTGTCATAGGATGTTGCAGCTTATTTAATTTTACAGCTAAACATCTTCTGTTCGCCGATGAACCCTTCCAATAAATCGCCGATGGCTACAGAGCCGACACCGACAGGCGTACCTGTGTAAATGAGGTCCCCTTTGCGGAGGGTAATAAATTTGGAGGTATACACAATCAGATCTTCGTAGGAGAAAATCATGTCCTTGGTATTTCCCTGCTGAACTGTTTGCCCATTTTGCTGCAGGGAGAAATCAATCGAATTCACGTCTGTTAGCTCCTCTTTAGGAATCAAGTTGCTGATCACTGCAGAATGGTCAAATGCTTTTGCCAGTTCCCAGGGAAGGCTTTTTGCTTTTAGTTCTTGTTGTACATCTCTCGCGGTGAAGTCAATTCCCAGGCCGACAGCATCGAAGTAAGTTGATGCAAATTTTGGTGTCACATGTTTTCCCTCTTTACAGATCCGGAGGACAACTTCGGTTTCGAACTGAATATTTTTGGAGAATTCCGGATAATAGAAATCTTTGTTATCCTTTAATACCGCAGTATCAGGTTTTAAAAATATAATGGGATTTTCAGGAACAGGATTATTGAGCTCTTTCGCGTGGTCGATGTAATTGCGACCGATTGCAATTATTTTCATGATATAAATTTTTAAGGCAATGAAGCTTTCAGATTTCTTGCGAACTCATGAGTTCGGTTTTCATTGCGTGTACGTTTGAGGCGGTATTCGAAAGTACTATAGGCCATTTGTGAGCGACCTTCACTTGGCCGGAATGCGCAATGCTAACGAACGTCATGTGAGGAACGATATGGCTATCTTCTAAAAGCTTGTCGTGCATCCATACTCGGTATACTTTAGTTTTCGTTTACCACAACAAACTTAATAAATGTCTAAAGCTTATCCAAAAATGAAGGAAAACAACTGTTTTTATACATATTATCAAATTAACTATTTACATAGGGTTTAGTTAGGGTTAGCTTAGGGTTTAGTTAGGGTTTGTTTAGGTATAACCTAAATAAACCCTAACTTAAACCTAGCTAAATTCTAATTTATTGCTAAACTAAGTCAAACATTGATAACTATTATTTGTTAGGGTGTAAAATAGATCCCGCAATTACAATAAAAAGGTTTAAAAATGGCAATATTAGAAGATGGTCCAAATGGTGGTTTTCGAGGCAAAGTAGGTTCAGTATATGGCTACAATCTCAATGGAAAATGTGTTATACGGGGGGCGAGGAAGAAAAGTACGAAACCACCAACTGCCGCGCAACTGGCGCATCGTCAGAAAATAAAATTGGTAAGTGAGTTTTGTGGCTGGATAAAGCCTATTGTCAACTTTGGGTATCAATTTGAAGAAACTAAAAACTCCGGACGAGGGAAATTTCAACTTGCACAGCAGCATATTTTCAAAAATGCGCTTGATGTGGATGTCGAAAATAAACCAGTTATTAATATGGAAAAAGTGCAGGTATTTGTCGGGGAGCTCGTCTCACCCGAAGGTGTTCTGGCCCGTTGGGAAGACGGTCTGTTGAAATTATCGTGGATACCGAATCCGAAATACGGGGATAGCATGTTTAAATTAAATTTGGCCTTAGTTAGTTTAGATCGAGAGGGCGACCTCAAAATGGCCATCGCGGATGCGGCGCAGGGGGAATGTACGGTTGACATCGCGACATTTAGAAAGGATAAATTTGATTATCATGTCTACATCGGTTTTTGGGATACCTATCATGGTGCATTCTCAAATTCTACCTATTGTGGCGTCATTTAATAGGATTTTTCCACCTACTTGTGTATCTTTAACACTATGAATAAAATACAGGCGGTATTGTTCGATCTGGACGGTACGTTAATTGATTCGGAATATTTCTATTTCAAAAACTGGGCACCTATCTTAAAACAGGAATTTAACCTTCAGATCAACTATGAAGATTGGATTCGCGATTTTGCTGGACATACTTTAGCACATAATGTCAAGCGTCTTACCGAGGACTATGGCTACGACGTGACGGAAGAACATATGTGGAAGCGTACACGTGCTGCTTATGCCGATTCTAATATGAGCGATATAGAATTGATGCCTGGAGCGCGAGAAATTTTAGCTTTTTTGAAAGCAGAAGATATCCGTATCGGGCTTGTAACCTCGAGTTATAGAAGTACGGTCGATACTGTTTTGGGCAAGCATGAGCTTTTGGATTATTTTGAGTTTTTTGTCACGCGTGAGTGTGTGGAGTTGCCAAAACCCAATCCGGAACCCTATCGTTTGGCCTTGAAAAATCTGGGTCTACCAGCAGACCGCTGTGTGGCTATCGAAGATACATCGACAGGAAGTACATCGGCATTGGGAGCAGGGACGCAGTTGATTGCAGTTACGAAACAGGAGGTAGAGCGCGCTAGACTAACAGCTGTTGATAACATTGTGGAAAACTTATCTGAGGCAAAAGACCTGTTGGCGCAATGGATTTGAGGGTTGTAAAATAATTTAATCGATTTAGCATTTGTATTTTTATTCGGATATATGTAATATTACCGAATTGTAAAGGGAACTCTGATTATGAACCGTAGAACCGCAATAAAGCAATTTTTCATTATAGCTGGCGGACTGACAATTTTGTCATCCTGTCTGAATGATGGAGGTGCATCAATTGTATTAAATAAGCTGAAGATTTCGGCGGAAGATGAACAATTTTTGGGCGATCTGGCTGATATCCTGATTCCGAAATCGGATACACCAGGAGGAAAGGAATTGAACCTGCATCTTTTCGTTATCAAAATGGTGGATGATTGTGAGTCGCCAGAAAATCAGGCTAAATTTGTCGCTGGTTTCAACAAATTGAGAAAACAGTTGAATTTAAAAAATAGCAAAGAGACGGAGACCACTTTGGCGGGATTAAAAGACCAAACTGACGAGAAGGCTTTTTTTGAGACCTTCAAATCGCGTGCAATTCAGGGGTATATGAACTCGGAATTCGTGATGAAGAATAAGGTGATCTATAAACTTATTCCAGGCCCGTACAATGGTGCGGTAAAAGTTAAGGCGTAAATAGCACATGGCAAATTTAAATATTGACAGTGAAAAAAACAGAACCTACGATGCGATCGTGATCGGTTCGGGAATTAGTGGCGGTTGGTCCGCAAAAGAGTTGTGTGAGAAGGGTTTGAAAACATTGGTTTTGGAACGTGGACGTGATGTACAACATATCAAGGATTACCCAACCACCAATATGATGCCTTGGGAGTTTGAACATCGGAATGAAATGCCTTTCAAAGTAAAGGAAGAAAATCCGATTGTCAGTAAATGTTACGCATTTCACGAAGATGCGGCACATTTTTTTGTAAAGGACAAGGAGCACCCTTATATTCAGGAGAAACCTTTTGACTGGATCAGAGGCTATCAAGTTGGTGGAAAGTCCTTATTATGGGCGAGACAGACGCAACGTTGGTCTGACTTTGATTTCGAAGGCCCTGCGAGAGATGGTTTTGCTGTAGATTGGCCGATACGTTATGCTGATTTAGCACCCTGGTATGCTTATGTCGAGAAATTTGCCGGTATTGCCGGTAATTATGATGGACTTCCTGAATTGCCCGACGGCGAGTTTCTGCCTGGATACCCCTTAAATATTGTCGAGAAGTATTTTAAAGAAAGCGTTCAAAAGAAATTTCCGGAGCGCAAAGTGATTTCAGCACGTTGTGCACACCTGTCTAAGCCAAATCAGATTCACATCGAGCAAGGACGTGTACAATGTCAGAATCGGGTACTTTGTCAGCGCGGATGTCCTTTTGGTGGATATTTCAGCTCCAATGCAACGACAATTCCTTGGGCCGCCAAGACTGGAAATATGACTTTACGCCCATTTTCGGTTGTTCATTCGATCCTTTATGATGAACAAAAGGGAAAAGCAGTGGGTGTACGTGTTATTGATACCAATACCAAAGAGGAAATTGATTTTTATGCCAAATTGATTTTTGTTAATGCGGCTGCAATCAATACTAATTTGATCTTATTGAATTCTAAATCGAACCGTTTTCCAAATGGTTTGGGTAATGATAGCGGTGTGCTCGGAAAATATGTGGCCTTTCACAACTATAGTGCACGCATTTATGCGGAGTATGAAGGAATGTTGGATTTTACGGCCGAAGGACGGAATCCCGCAGGTGGAGGGTATATTCCACGTTTCAGAAACTTGCACAAACAGGAAACGGACTTTTTAAGGGGCTATGCTGCCGGGTTCGGAGCTTCGCGTAGTAAAGAGTCCGATCGTTCGGGCTTAGGGCTAGATCTGAAAAACAATTTGTTGAATCCTAAATTAGGTGTTTGGCAGGTTGGATCTCACATGATGGGTGAAACGATACCAAAAGAATCGGGAATGGTTTCATTGGATAGCAATAAAAAAGATGACTGGGGTATTCCTTTGTTGAAAATTGCTGTCGATTATGATGAGAATGATGAAAAAATGAAAAAGGATTACATTGCTGTCATGACGGAGATGTTTACGGATGCTGGCTTCACAAACATTCGTCCGGATACACACTGGCAGGCTCCAGGTTTGGATATCCATGAAATGGGCGGTGCACGTATGGGGCACGATCCGAAAACTTCGGTATTGAATAAATGGAATCAGATGCATGCGGTGAAAAACGTTTTTGTCACAGATGGTGCAAGTATGACCTCGACATCAACACAAAATCCTTCATTGACCTATATGGCATTTTCGGCTCGATCTGTCGATTATGCGATTAGCGAAATGAAGAAAGGAAATATCTAATGTGCTGGGGAAAGGTTTTGAAAATAAATCTTTCCCCAGTAAAATTAAAGTGTTATCTTTCCAACTTAATAACACCCTAAACCAAGAAATAAAAACCAAAAGGGGAATAACAACGAATAAACAATTAAAGAACCAATAAGTAATAAAAAAAGACAATTAAAAAACCAAAATAGGGAAACCAAAAAATTTTACAACAAATGCAAAAGCGATTTAGCTTATTTTATTGCAAATGCTATCTGGTAATAATCCCATAAGCATTTTGAGACCTGATGTTTTCTGTTAAATGAAAGCAAGGGGAGTTTAACAAGCAATTTTAAGAAAGCGGTTCGATTTTAAAACGATCAATTAAGGGAAACTAAATTAAACTAGACGTTTTAAGCATCTTTTTGCTAAAACGTTTTTATAAACCAAATCACTATTAATATGAGCAAAGTTGACGTAAAATCACTTGCGCAGCTTGGGAAAAAATCAAAGTTATTTTTCTCATTGGCTGTCATTGCTGGTACTTTCCAACAAGTCAATGCCGCAGTCGGAACTTCTGCCAATTTCGAAGTCAAATCCTTCGTAAAAGAAGTAAACCATTTGCAGCAACAAGTTAAAGGAAAAGTATTGGATGCTACTGGAAAACCAATTTCAGGAGTTAACATCGCCGTTAAAGGTACTTCAAAGGGCACACAATCCGATGCCTTGGGTAATTTTACATTGGATGCTAAATCGGGGGATGTATTGTTGGTTTCTTCCATTGGTTACAAAGCCAAAGAAGTCACTGTTTCCGGAGCAACTGTTTCAGTACAATTGGACGATGATCAAAGCCAATTGGATGAGGTTGTCGTTGTAGGTTACGGTACCATGCGTAAATCGGATGTAACAGGTTCTATTGCGATGGTTAAAGGAGCTGACATGATCAAAGATCAGAGTTTTAGCCCTTTAGATGCCCTGAGAGGAAAAGCTTCGGGGGTGAACATCTTTTCTAATTCCAGTCAACCTGGAGCGTATGGAAATAGAGTCGTTATCCGTGGTGTGGCTACGATCAACTCGTCTTCCAATCCTCTTTACGTTGTCGACGGAGTCGTGATGGAAGATTTTAATTTGTTGAATCCGAATGATATCGAAAATATTGAGGTCTTAAAAGATGCTTCTTCTGCAGCCATTTATGGTGCACGTGGTGCAAATGGCGTTATCTTGGTAACAACAAAACGTGGAAATAAAGACGGATCTAGAACAATTAGTTATCAAGGATCAGCCGGAGTTAGTTCTGCTCAACGCTACATGGATGTGCTGAATGCACAGGAATGGGTGGATGCCTTTATGATCGGATTGGAGAATGAAAATAAATATCAGGGAAAATCTTGGTCTTTGGATAAAAAGACCTGGTTTAATGATGCAAACTATTTTGATGGCAATGGTAACCCATTGTACAACACGGATTGGCAAAAAGAAGCAACGCGGACAGCCATTTCACATAATCATCAACTGAATGTACAACAAGGTGATGAAAAATCTTCTGTTGGTGCATTTTTGAATTATACCGACCAACAAGGGATCATGAATAATACCTGGAACAAGCGGGTAAATGCAAAAATGGCTTATGATGCAAAACCGACTTCCTGGTTATCTACAGCAATTAATTTAACCGTTAATCACACTTGGGGACGTTATACGCCAGAAGATGGCGGTGGACAGGAAGCTCGTCGTACCATGATCGAGATGATTCCTTGGTATCCAGTTTATGATAAGGACGGTCTCTATACGAATTCGTCGTCATCGACTGTAGCCGAACAATTGGGTTTTGAAGGTATGTCCAATCCAGTCGCCATTCTGGATTTGCAAAAACGAATGCGCTACA
The DNA here is from genome assembly GCF_033097525.1 of Sphingobacterium sp. UGAL515B_05. Lineage (NCBI taxonomy): Bacteria > Pseudomonadati > Bacteroidota > Sphingobacteriia > Sphingobacteriales > Sphingobacteriaceae > Sphingobacterium > Sphingobacterium sp. UGAL515B_05. The sequence goes on from NZ_CP109907.1 coordinate 2,479,439, forward strand.
ATACGCAAATTTTTGGAAATGCGGCATTAACATTTCATCTAGCCGATGGTTTGGATTTGAAAACACAATTGGGGATTGACCACCATAGAAAAGATTATAAGGGATATTCTTCAAAGCTATTAAATAATATTTCCAGGCCGAATGGCTGGGCAGAACGTACCCATACAAATACATTGTATTGGCAGGAAGAAACTTATCTAACCTATAATAAGCAATTCGATAAACATCGGATCAATGCAATGGCAGGTCTCTCCTGGCAAAAGAAAACGTATGATTACGATAAAATGAGATCGGAGGGATTTCCGGATGATTTTTACGAGTATAATAACATGGGATTGGGCATCACTCCTTCTGGACTCGAGTCTAATGTCAATGAATGGGCGATGAATTCATACTTCTTAAGAGCTGCCTACTCCTATGATAATCGTTATTCAGCAACGGTAACCAGCCGTTATGATGGTTCATCTAAATTTGGTAAGAACAATAAATATGCATTTTTCCCTTCACTAGGTTTGGCATGGAATGTATCCAACGAGGAATTTTTACAAGGCAACCAAACAATCAGTAATTTGAAATTACATACAAGTTACGGTTTGACAGGTAACTCCGAAATTGACCCTTACAAGTCGTTGTCAATCGTCGACGCTGGAACAATCTTGTTGAATAATGCGAGGGCTCCATATTCATTTGTGAACACAATTTCGAACCCGGATTTAAAATGGGAAAAAACGGCTCAGTTTGATTTTGGGGTAGAACTGGGATTACTACAAAATCGATTAAACTTTGATATTTCTTATTATCGTCGGAAAACTACAGATCTTTTGTTGGAGGCTCCTCTTCCAAGGGCAACCGGCTTCAATTCGGTTTATAAGAATATAGGATCTGTTCAGAATCAAGGTTTAGACATGATGATTACAGGTACAATTGTAACCAATGAGAATTTTGAGTGGAAAGCATCGTTGAACGGAAACTATAACAAGAATAAAGTCTTGAAATTAGGTGAGAACAATGCTGATATCTTACAAAATGATTGGGTTGGCGGGGCCAATAGCATTATTCGTGTCGGTGAAAACCTAAATAGTTTCTATGGATATAGAAGGTTAGGTGTATATACACAGGCGGATGTTGACGCGGGAAATGCAGAAATAAAAGATATAGGGCGTGCAAAACGCTCAAAAGAAAAGGAAATTATAGGAAAAGGACTGCCTGATTGGACCGGTAGTTTTATCAACAACTTGCGTTATAAAAACTTCGATTTCACCCTAGATCTGCAATTTGTAAAAGGAGTGGATGTCATGCAACAATTTTTCCATTCTACTTACGACCGTTTTGGAATTACCAATGGTCTGAAAGAAATTCTGACAGATGCGTATAATGGTTCTAATCCGAATACAATGCAGCAGGCGATCTATCTGACAAATGGTGGGCATGCGGGACAGGATACCAATGTGGATGATGCTTGGGTTGCAGACGGATCTTATCTTCGTGTAAACTTAATGCAATTGGGATATACATTCAAAGCTGATGCATTGAAGCGAATAGGATTATCTAGGTTACGTGTTTATGCGAATGCAAATAATCCATTTTTGTTTACATCAAAAGATTTTAAAGGTTATGATCCAGAAAGTACCTCACAAGGGGAGAGTAAATTTGGACAAAATATGACCTTTTTCTCTTATCCTAGAGCGAAAACTTTCTCTTTAGGTGTTAATGTTACATTTTAATTCATAGAATTTAAAAAGATGAAGACTAAATTAATCATGTTGTTATTAGCCGGAATGGCATTGACAACATCCTGTAATAAATTTTTGGAAGAAAATCCGGGTTCAAACTTATCGTTAATAAGTTATTATCAGAATGAAGGACAGGCCGAAGCAACTGTAAATTCACTTTACCGTCGTGGGGCGCCAATACGCTATTCTTCTACCGGTTCTTACCTGGGATCTACAGCCTCGATCAATACTATTTTGACTGGCTATTTTACAAATAGCTACGAAGGACAAGAACGAGTTAGTTTATTCGCCCGAGAATTGACGCGACAACAAAATACAAATATCATCTCGCCAACGATGAATACCATATGGGATGAAGGTTTTAAAGCGATTAATATTGCCAATGCAGGTATAAAGTATATTCCGGGAATTAGTATGCCAAATGAGACAAAGAAAAATACATTGTTGGCAGAGGCAAAATTCTTTAGAGCTTATAACTACTTTTACCTTGTCAAAACATTCGGGGCACTTCCGTTGTATACGCTTCCTAACGAAAACTTGACTGATCCACTTTACATAGAGCGCACAGATGCAGCGAAAATATATGAGCTGATCGAGCAAGATTTAAAGAGTGCTGTTGAAGTATTGCCTGCAAAAAAATTCGCAGAGAATGGGCATCGCATTACTAAATATGCAGCAGCAATGCTCTTAGCTGATGTTTATTTGCAAGAGGGAAAATACGCAGATGCGGCAACAGCAGCTAAAATTGTGGTGAATTCTCCGCATAAGATGACTGAAAATATTGATCTTGAGCAGAGTAGTGCATATAACTTACTGCGTAAGACTGATGATTTAGATGAGGTTATATATGCACAGGAGTTTGATGAAACTATCAATAATAGTGGTGCGAGAACAGCGACTGCTTTTAGTTCTTCCGCAGTTTCTGTGTTTACTACTTATTCGATATTTGAGCGTGTTTTTGGTCCTACCAAGCAGTTTTTGAATGTTTATGATAAAAAAGATTTGAGGATTAAACCAAATCAGTTCTACCATTGGTCATATACAAATCCGATTAACGGTAAAACATGGACATCAACAGATGCAGGAATATGGTATTATGTGGATGAACAGGCATTGCTGACAACAGGGAGGGGAACAAAAGACTGGAATTTTTACCGCTATCCTGAGGCATTGTTAACTGCCGCTGAGGGTATTGCTAAATCAACAGGTGTAAGTGCGGAAGCAGCGGGTTATTTAGCGAAGGTCAAAGCTCGTGCCAATACAGAAGGAAAATCCGTCGCTGATTTTACGGCAGAACTGCAAGGATTATCTGCAGAAAATTTTGTGAAAGAATGCTGGAAAGAACGTCTACGTGAGTTCCCATTAGAATTCAAAATGTGGGATGATATTGTGCGTACAAAAATGTTCCCTGTAATTTCAACGACTGAGGCTGGTAAAGTCGATTTCGTACCATTAATTGGTGCAAAGAATGGCTCTGGAGCAACATTTAAAGAATCCGATTTATTATGGCCGATTTCTCCTGATGAGATACAGCGTAATAATAAACTGACTCAGAATCCAGGATATCAATAGTCTTTAATTTATTATGATGAAGCGTATACTGGAGCCTAAAAGAGCAACATAAATCGAAATGGCTGCATGATCAAAGTGCTTTTGTTGAGATGTATGCACGATTGGCAAAAGCAGGGTTCTAGAGCAACTGTGTAGCACCTCATCGTAGGCTTAATGAAAAATCTGCTAAAAGTAATTTTAGCAGATTTTTTTGTTCTTGTAACATGTTGGTTAGAGAGATTAAATAATGTTTACTTAACATAATAGATAACGTAAAATTTCTATTTTTGAAGAAATCAACTTCTAATATTGAATGATTTGTAATACACAGTCTCTGAACGGGCGCTAACACGATATTGTTAGCCGTGAAGGCGTTAAGGCTATCTTATTGTGGGTACATGAAAGTTTGAGGAGGTTGTGTAGGAGTTGAATACCAAGTTATTATATTATGAAACCATCATGATTTATTCAATCACATTTGGGAATGAATAAATCTGATAGCTTCATCGAAATTGGAAAACAAATTTATACAGATGAAAATTAAAAATCTATTCTTACCATTGATCGTACTGGGGCTGTCCACAAGTGCTGTGTCGGCACAGAGCAAAAAGATCAAACACGTTGTTTTAGTTGGTTTTGACGGTTTTGGAGCTTATGCTCTACCAAAAGCAGAGATGCCAAATCTCAAAAAGATGATGCAGGAGGGGACATATAGTACACATGTACGCACCGTTTTACCTTCTTCCAGTGCTGTAAACTGGGCTTCCATGATTATGGGCGCTGGTCCTACCGCACATGGATATACCGAGTGGGATAGCAAAGTCCCCGAGATCCCTTCTACGACCAAAACAGCAAACGACATGTTTCCTTCCTTATTTAATGCTGTTGCCAGCAAGAATCCCAAGGCACAGTTTGCTGTTGTACATAGCTGGCCGGGTATAGGCTATTTGATCGACAACAAAGTCGTGCAAAAAATCATTAACACCAAGGATGATGATGAAGCAGCTTTGAATACCACTGTGGATATCATAAAAAAGGAGAAACCGACAATTATGTTTGTACATTTTGACCAACCTGATGGTGTAGGCCATAATATCGGGCACAACACACCGGAATATTATGCCGAACTAAAACAGGTCGACAGACGTATTGGTACTTTGCAGCAGGCAGTAAAGGATGCGGGAATCGCAGATGAAACGATTTTCGTTGTTGCTGCGGATCATGGCGGTACCGGAAAAGGACACGGTGGTAAATCGCTGGCGGAGGTGGAGATTCCTTGGGTAATGACCGGACCTGGTGTGCCAAAAGGAAAAGAAATCAAGGAAACTTTGATGATTTATGATATCGCGCCTACGTTAACTTGGTTGCTTGGTGCACCGCTTGATGCGGCTTGGCGCGGACAGGCCATCAAAGCATTCCAACAATAGTTGTTGCTTGTCAGTCAAACAAAAAGCCCCAAAGAATTTTCTTTGGGGCTTTTTGTTTGACAAATCGTCAATATTATATATCTACGACCACATCCATTTTGAAGTCGTCATCTTTTAGATGGACAATTTCCGTTGCTTTTTCGTAGTTAGTTGATTTCTTGGAGAAGAAGTCATGTTGTGTCGTTTCAGTATTCAAGCCATTCAATACGATTGGGTTGACTTGTTTTACTTCGAAGATCGGATCAAAGCCCAAATTCATCAATGCTTTGTTGGCATTGTAACGAACATATTCTTTTACCTCTGCAGTTAAACCAACTTCAGTATAGATCTCTTCCGTATATTTCAACTCATTTTCATACAAATTGTAAAGCAGGGCCAGGAAACGAGCTTTTACCTGATCTTGATTTTTTAATTTTTTGAATTGATCTTGGGCTATTAATCCAACGAATACACCGTGAATAGATTCGTCTGCGATAATTTTCTTGATGATATCGGCAGAAGCAACCATTTCACCTTGTCCACATAACCATAATGGCAAGAAGAATCCAGAATAGAATAAGAATGACTCCAATAATACGGATGCAGCCATCGCCATATAAATCTCTTCGTCCGAAGCCTCCTCTTTATCGATTGCACGGTAGTAGCCATCAATTGTTTCTGCTTTGTATTGAAGGTATTTATTTTGTTGAACCCATTCGAAAATGTCGTTTATTTCCGCGGTTGTAGAAACTGTCGTGAAAATAGTGGAATACGATTTTGCGTGGATAGCTTCCATCATACACATATACGACAATACAGCTTTATTCTGTAATGTATCGATATGATCGATGATTTTAGGCATACCAGTATGGCTTTGAAGGGTATCCAACAAGGTTAATCCTCCTAAAGCTTTTTTATACGCATCTTTCATTTCTGGGCTGATACGTTTCCAGCTATCGATATCTTTTGAAGGAATGTATTCCGTATCGATCCAGAATTGACGGATATTTTGTTCCCAGAACATCAATACATAATCGTTCTCAGGGGTATTCCAGTTGACAGCTTTATATGTTTTACTCATTTTTAGTTTAAAGTATTAGGCATTTATTATCTCGTATTTGGATTGTTGATTTTAGATAAGCCAAAAGCCGCCAATGGCGTAGGCAACTTTTGACTTTCTCCCATTATATATCCAAATACTAAAATCTCAGAATTAAGCTGAACAAGAGACACATTCGTCGATGGTCGATTTTCTTGTCCGTGTATAATAAAGGGATTTCAATCCCAATTTGTGTGCATAGATATAATATCTAGACAAATCTCTCGTCGAATCCTTTGAGTTTGTATGCAAAATTGTAGATACACCCTGATCAATATGGCGTTGGATAACCGAGATCAATTTCAAGACCTTGAATTGATCCATATCATAAGCCGATTTGAAATAGAAATAATTATCGTTTGTCAAGTATGGCATTGGATAGTAAGTTGTACTATCTCCATACTCACGCACCTCAATGATATCTACAATTGGCATAACTGATGCGGTTGCATTCATGATATATGAAGTCGATTGATTTGGAGCAATAGCCAAACGGTAAGCATGGTAAATACCATGTTCTTTGATTTTTGCTTTTAATTCCAACCAATCTTCTACTGTTGGAATATGTATTCCTTCAAATAACTCCGTTACCTTAGCTGTTTTAGGCATGTAATCGCGGTTTATGTAATTGTTGAAATACGTACCATCGGCGTAGGCTGATTTTTCAAATCCAACAAATGTTTTACCACGTTCTTTGGCAATTTCCATCGATGCTTCCAATGAATAATAGTTCATCATCATAAAGAAGGTATTGGCAAAATCCAACGCTTCGTTAGATTCATACATGATGAAGCTTTTTGCAAGGTAACCATGGAGGTTCATTGCACCTAGCCCTACAGAATGTAACTCACGGTTTGCTTTTGCAATAGAAGGAACCATGTCGATATTGGTCACGTCTGTAACGACAGTCAAAGCACGCATAGCCGTTTTTACGGTCTCTTTGATACGTTTGTTGTCCATTACAGTCGCAATATTTAAGGAGCCTAAGTTACAGGAGATACCATACCGGATCGTATCCTGTTTGCCATAGATCTCAATATCGGATACTTGGGATACTTGCATAATTTCAGTACACAAGTTTGAGAATTTCACCTGACCGATTTCATTCAATGCATGGACACGGTTGGTGTTCTCTTTGAAGAAAATATAAGGATATCCTGATTCTTTTTGTGTCTGTGCAATTTTAACTAAAAGGTGACGGGCATTGATTTTTTTCTTTTTCACGTTTGGATTCGTGATCAATTCGTCGTACATCTTGTCCATATCCATCTCATCCAAGAATTGTCCATACTCTTGCATTACCGTATGTGGGTAGATCAAATAGCAGGGTTCATCTTTTTCTGCCAATTCCATGAATTTATCAGGAACGATGATACCGATAGACAATGATTTGATACGTACTTTCTCGTCAACGTTGATTTTTTTACAATCTAAAAATTCTTCGATGTCGGAGTGGAAAATATTGAGGTATACTGCACCAGCACCCGGACGTTGTCCCAACTGGTTCGCATATGAAAATGTATCTTCCATAATCTTCATGATTGGAAGTACACCGCCGGCACGGCCTTCAACACCTTTGATAGCTTCTCCGCGAGCACGGATTTTGGAGATATTGAACGATACACCACCACCGATAGAAGACAACTTCATTGCGGAATCAACAGCATAACCGATACCATTTAAGTTGTCGCCGATTTCATCCAGGAAACAAGATACTAATTCACCCGAGCGTTTCTTTCCTGCATTCAAGAATGTAGGGGTCGCTGGCTGATATTCTTGATTGATCATGATTTCTGCATATTCAATTGCTTTTTGAACACCTTCTTCTCTTGCTAAGAACAAGGAAACAGCAACTACACGGTCTTCATAACGCTCTAAAAACTTCTCGCCAGAATCGTCACGTAAAGCGTAGCTCTGGAAGAATTTGAATGCCGCCATAAAAGATTCGAAACGGAATTTCTTCGCATACACATAGTTGAATACCGTTTCCATTTCTTCAAATGTAAACCATTGGTAAAAGTCAATATAATAGTTGTTTTCTACCAAATAGTCTATTTTTTCTTTTAATGTATAAAAGAACACTGTGTTCTTATTTACATATTCCAAGAAATATGCACGAACCGCTTCCTTATCTTTATGTAAGCTGAATTCGTCATCATGCTTAATCATGATTTCATTATTAAGCAATATCCAGTTTTTTGCTACTTCGTTTGCTACCATCGCAAAAGTTCTTTAAGATGTCAATAAATTGATTAATATCTTCCATTGTTCCGGACAGTTCAAATTTGAACGCCAGTGGAATGTCGAAATCCTGTGAAATGCGATCAGCTGCTAGACCAAAATTCGGTCCCCAGTTGCGGTTGCCACTGGAAGTAACAGAATAGATATTTTTAGCTTCGCGTTTCATGAATTCTTTTGTGTTTTCGGGCACCTGTCCAAAATTTGTGGTGAAAGTGACCAAATGCCCAGGGTCTTCTACCGTTAAATCGGCGGTGATCTTATGGATTTGCCAACCCGTTATCTGAGCTACTTTATCCATAAAACGTTGTACGTTCCCCGTTCTGGAATCATAATAAATGTGTATCATGTCACTGTTTCATTTTAATGATACGCTGAATTTATTAAAGTGCAATGGCAGCCAATTCCTCTGGTTTAAAGCCAATGATACGGTGTTGAATCTCTTCATTTTCCAACACAATTACCGTAGGAACTGTGCGGATTTTGAATCTTGCGGCCAAGTCTGGTTCATCAAAAGGATTAACCGTTTCATATTGGATACCTTTTTGATCCAAATAAGCCGATACTTGTGCACAAGGAGCACAATCGTTTTTCTCAAATTTGATAATTCTTGCCATGTTTACTTGTTTATTTTTTTATTCCAATCTTTATAGAAAAACCCGGTACGGAGTTAATGGTATCAATTTTAATCGGGGAGACCAGATTTAAGTTCATCTGGCCATTTAAAATAGACAATTCATCAAAAAGAAATGTCGGTGTTTCGATACTTAAAAACTTCGTTGAGTTGCCAATTCTTTCATTAGCTTAACAAATATCTTATATTTTCTTTCGATGCGGTAGTTTGACTTTTCCACATTTTGGGCAAAAGTTTGTCAGAGAATGCGTTTGCTGCAGATTAGTGTTTGTAAATTGTTGATTATCTTAGTTTTGCGAATGTGGATAACTTTAAATTAGTAAATTTTACCACTATTTTACAAATGATTTAAGTTTAATTTTAGTGTCATAAAAAAGCTACAAAGCTTGCTTTTTTATGAAAATTTTATTACCTTATTTTGCCCTAATTTGAAAAATAAATTTATGAAGAAACTATTCTATGGTCTCTTGCTTCTAGCGTCGCTACAGACGCAAGCGCAGGAAAACATTACCTTTCAAAAACCCTCTACTGAAATTTTGGCCTTAGCCGATTATGTACGCCCCCCTCAGATAAAGATTTCAAGCGATAAAAATTGGATGTTATTTACGTTCCGGCCTACATACAAAAGCCTGGCAGACTTAGGCCAGGAAGAAATGAAACTGGCTGGATTGCGGATTAATCCGAAGACGAACATGGAAAGTTCGACAATCTTTTTCGATAAGATTGCCTTGAAAAAAATTGGACAAAATATGGAATTTTCCGACTTCACGGGGATGCCCGAAAAAGCCGCAATGGCCAATTTTGTGTTCTCTCCAGACAATAAGCGTTTGGCATTCAGCAATACAAATGAGAGTGGAACGGCCTTATTTGTCATTGATCTTGCAACGCGAAATGTCAAACAGCTGACTGCCTACAATTTGAATGGAACATTGACAGCACCATTTCAGTGGCTGAGAAATTCTTCCGGTTTAATAATAACAAGCCTGCCAAAGGATAGGGCTGCACTGTTGGATCCTTCAAAAGATTTGCCGACAGGACCTATTGTCTCAACAAGTGATGGGAAGGTGTCTCAGTTGAGGACATACCAGGACCTGCTTAAAAATCCGCAGGATGAAGTGAATTTTGAAACATTGGTGCAATCCAACCTTGAACTTGTAGATCTGGACGGCAAGATTTCTTCCTTTAAAGATAAAGCCATTTATACGGGGATCAGTTTCTCTCCGGATGGTGAGTATGTGATGATCACGACGATCACAAAACCTTATTCCTACGTGGTTCCGGTGTCGTCTTTTCCACAGCAGGTTCGTATTTATGATCGATCGGGCAAGGAAATAGCACTGGTGAATGAGACAGCCTTGACAGAGGTGATGCCGAAAGGTTTTTCGTCGACACGATCGGGAAAACGTGCCTGGCATTGGCGGAGTGATCAGCCAGCGACGTTGGCTTATGTAGAAGCCTTGGATGGCGGGGATGCGAATAAACCTGCGGAGTTTCGTGATGCCTTATATACTTTATCGTACCCTTACGATGGTGCGGGAAAGCTTATTTTTAAAATCAAAGACCGTTACGCTGGTGTAACATGGGGGAATGATAAATATGCATTGATCAATTCGCAATGGTATGATACGAGAAATGCAAAAACTTTTGTGGTGAATCCTTCCTCGGGAGAATCTAAACTATTGCATGACCGGAACAGTCAGGATGTCTATAACGATCCGGGAGATGTATATATGGAAAAAAATAGTTTAGGCACTTATTCGATGTATATAGATAAGGATAAAGTACTGTTTGTAGGTAAGGGGTTTACTAAAAATGGTGAGTTTCCTTTTGTGGATGAGCTTGATCTGCATTCGCTGAAGAAAAAACGCATTTATATTGCTCCAGCATCTGAACTGCAGGAACGTATCACCCAATTAGTGAACCCTAAAACTGGGGATTTGTTGATTTCGCTTCAGTCAGCATCGACTTATCCGAATTATTTCATGAAAAATATGAAATCGGGGAAACAGGTGACACTCACCACGTTGGAAAACCCGTTTAAGTCTTTGGAAAAAGTTCATAAAGAGATTTTAAAGTACAAGCGAAAGGATGGAGTCGAACTTTCCGGAACATTATATTTACCTGCCGGTTATGATTTTACGAAGAAAGAGAAGTTGCCTCTGCTAATGTGGGCTTATCCAAGGGAGTACAAAGATAAAAATACGGCTGGACAAAGCACGGCCAATCCGAAGGAGTTTACCTTCCCAAGTTATGGTTCTTTTATCTACTGGGTATCGAAGGGGTATGCTGTATTGGATAATGCGGCCTTCCCTATTGTTGGAGAGGGAACAAAAGAACCAAATGATACCTTTATTGAACAACTTGTGGCAAATGCCGAAGCTGCAATTGATGCGGTAGATCATTTGGGTTATATCGATCGGAAAAAAGTTGCTGTGGGTGGGCATTCCTATGGTGCGTTTATGACAGCACATCTGTTGTCCAATTCAAAATTGTTTGCCGCAGGAATAGCGCGTTCTGGAGCATACAATCGGACCTTAACACCATTTGGTTTTCAGAGTGAACAACGTAACTTCTGGGATGATCCAGCCCTGTATATGACCATGTCTCCATTTGTGAGTGCTGATCGGATGAAAACCCCACTTTTGTTGGTTCATGGTGGAGCCGATAATAATCCCGGAACATTCACCCTGCAGACAGAACGCTATTTTCAGGCCCTGAAAAACTTGGGAGCTCCCGTGCGTATGGTCATTTTACCACGCGAAGCACATGGATATGTCGCCAAAGAAAATATCTTCCATTTACTTTGGGAGCAGGATCAATTTTTGGAAAAATACCTTAAGAAATAAGGTGAAAATCAACATGAATAAAAAAAGGTTGCTGTACAAAGCAACCTTTTTTGTTGCGCAAGTTTCGCTTAAAGGATCGCTACCCTCCCCCTTGATAAGCGTTAATCCGATACGAACCCTGTGAAGTCAGTATTGAACCTAGGTGGGCTCCTACTGAACCGCTAGTAAATGTGCTGAAGGTTCAGTGGATTATACATATTATTTTTTAAGTTTGGGTAATTTACTGGAGGGGAAAATCCAATTATGAGACCTGATATATTTAGAGAGAAATCGCCATTATCTTCCGATGACTGCTTTGTGGTCTTCGATCGGAGAAAATCTTCCTTTACGTTTCCTGTACATATTCACCCAGAATATGAGCTCAATTATGTTGAGGGGGCAGTGGGGGCACAACGTATCATTGGCAACTCGATAGAGTCTATTGGCGAGCGGGATCTGGTACTCATTGCAAGTCCTGAGCTTGAACACGCCTGGAAAGATGGCGATTGCCAATCGAATGATATTCATGAGATTACGATTCAGTTTCACCCTTCATTAATTGAACAGTATCTGGATAAAAAACAGTTTGCAAGTATACAGCAGTTATTATCCAAAGCTTCGCGTGGTGTAGTTTTTGGGAAAGACACAGTAGATCGGGTATTACCGCTGTTACGCATATTGACTTTGGAAAGAGACGGATTCTATTCGGTTATGAAACTTTTGGTGTTGCTGTATGAATTGTCTAAGGGTGAAGATATCCGTGTATTATCCACGGCGACCAATACGGTATTGAGCAATAGCGAATTGATGATGGGACGACTACAAGAATATATCGTTACCCATGTAAATAGAGAATTGAGCCTGCCGATGGTTGCGGCCGTAATGAATATGAGCAAATCAACATTTTCCCGTTTTCTGAAATCGACTACAGGAATGAATTTTACAGATTATCTGCTCGATTTTAGGATCAATATGGCTGTGCGATTACTGAAAGAAGAGACCTTGATTGCCGATATTGTCGAACAATGCGGCTTTAACAGCGTTTCGTATTTCTACCGTGTATTTAAAAAGAAAAAAGGCCTCACTCCCGTCGAGTATAGAAATAGCCTCCGCAAGCAACAGATGATCATCTAGTTTACCGTTATTTATTTCTTATTTTTAAGGCGAGAAAGCGAAAACGATTCTATATGTCTATTTTTTCAGGATACGAAAAGATGCCCGATAAAATTAAGAAAATTGGGCTCAGTGAGAAAGCAATGTCCCAGCTCGGTAAAATAAAATGGGTAGTTACAGAAAAAGTACATGGCGCCAATTTTAGTTTTTCCTATCAACTGGGAGAATTAAAATTTGCAAAAAGAAGAGAATACCTGGAGTGGGCATCCGATTTCTTTGGATATCAGCTTGTCGTAGCGCGTTTGGAAAGCAATATGATGTGTTTGTTTGAACGCCTAAGTTTATCTTATCCCGAAGCGCATTATATTGTATACGGCGAGTTGTTCGGTGGTGTTTACCCCCATAAGGAGGTTGCCGTAGTGCCACACCTGCAAGCTATTCAAACAGGTGTATATTATAGCCCTGATATTCATTTCTATGCCTTTGATATTGCTATTATTGATAAGTTCGGCCAGAAACACTATTTAGATTATCAAACTTCAATCAGCTATTTTGAGGAGTTTGACCTTTTTTATGCTAAACCGCTATTTATAGGGAAGATGAATGAGGCACTAAATTTTAATCTTCGAATGAATTCTAGTATCCCTGGACGTTTGGGCTTGCCAGAACTGAAAGACAACCTCATTGAAGGCGTTGTAATTAAACCTTATGATTCCGAAAAAATGCAGTTGGAACAAGAACGTCCAATTATCAAACTCAAGAATCCTGAATTCAATGAGCAATTAAAATTCCATGAGGCTGAAAAATGGTCTTTTATTCCGGATGTCAGTTCGAAGAGCGAAAATCTTTCTTTCCTTGTGGCGGCCATGCGGACATATGTGACGCAAAACCGGCTCAATAGCGTGATTTCTAAAATTGGGGCCCTAGATCTAAGCAATGTCGACCGGGTTCGCGACCTTCAGTCAGAGTTTCTTGCGGATATTTTTATCGATTTTAACGAACAAAATCAATATATTTTGGATGATTTGACGTCAGAAGACCGTGAATGGATTGACGCAAGGTTGAAGTCCGATATTGATAAAGAAATGCAAAAAGCACGTTCGTCGGGCTTATAATTTTTTTTCAACGGTCTCAACGCTATTTTGTTACTGATTTTTATTGTTCTCCTTACTAGATAATTCAATGTAAGTGAGTCCAAAGTTCAATGAAATAACTTCTTTGTTTCGTAATTGACTGTATTTTAGTCTATTATTTGATTTCTGTTTACTGTTTTTTTTATCTCCTTAGTTTTCCCTTCTATTTTGCGCAATCGTTTGTGTTGACTTTTTCGTGTTTTTTCCAACGGAAATATGAATGAAAAGTACAATACAAATGAGTTGATCTTGCTATTTACGGCATCTCCTTTTCTCTAATTTCGTCAAACAAACCAATAGAAGAATACCAATTAAGTATAGACATATTATACAAACCATCTATTTATTGTAAACCTTAAATACACACAATATGAGAAAAACAGCTTTACTACTCTTACTTTCCACTTATGGGAGCTTAGCTTTTGCACAGCAATCCCAAAAGGTGAGGGGCAAAGTCCTCGATGCGGATAATAAGCCAGTGGCAGGAGCTACGGTCAATATCAAGGGGAGCGCCAGCGGAACGAAAACAGATGCCGATGGTTCTTTTACACTTGATGTTGCGAAAGGCAAAACCTTAAAAATTACCTACGTGGGGATGAAGGAGCAAGAGGTGCTTGTCAATGATGCATCAACCTATAGTATTGTACTTCAGTCGGGCACGGAGTTAGATGAAGTGGTGGTGATCGGCTATGGTACGGTGAAAAAAAGTGATTTGACCGGTGCAGTGGCATCCGTGACGGGCAAGGATCTACAATCTAATTTAGCTAAAAGTGCTGCGGGTGCATTACAGGGCCGCGTTGCCGGGGTGACTGTATCAAATGCCGGTGGAACGCCGGGCGCTGGTATGAGTATCAATATCCGTGGTATAAGCTCTTTGGGCAACAATACACCGCTTTATGTTATTGATGGCGTATTCGGTGACATCAATTTGGTGGATCCAAATGATATTGCTTCCTTGGAAGTATTGAAGGATGCGTCAGCAGCTGCCATCTATGGATCTAGGGCAGCCAATGGTGTCGTCCTTATCACGACTAAAGGTGGGCATAGAGCATCACCCGCTACTGTTGGTATAAATGCCTATACGGGGGTCCAAAGTATTCCTAAGAAATTAAAAGTAATGGATGGTCCACAATGGAAACAATTTATGACGGATCAAAAAGAGCTACCAGTTCAAGCGGAAAGTTTTAATGCGAATACCAATTGGCAAGATGAAATATATCATGTTGCTCCCGTCAATAAAATTAATCTAGATATCGCCGGTGGTGGTGAAAGATCTACTTATAACGTGTCTGCGGGCTATTTGGATCAGGAAGGTATTCTGAAAACAACAGGTTATAAGGCGTTTAACATACGTAGTAAAAATACATTCAGTTTTTTTAATGAACATCTTAGGGTAGGAAATACTTTTTTGGTGAAATCGGGTGATCGTAAATTTTCACATTTGGTCATCACAGATGCACTTCGTCAAAATCCACTGTTACCGATTTATGATTCCAATATTGTTGGAGGCTATTCAACCTATGCCCCATGGATGAAAAACTTGGATAATCCAGTAGGTAACTTAAACTTGAATAATAATCACGTCTACCAGACGGATATTATGTTGAATGGATATGCAGAAGTAGATTTATTTGTTAAGGGTTTGAAATATAGGTTAAACGTTGGGGTTAATAGAACTTCTGGAAGAAATTATGCCAAAGCGGATAGACGTCCCGATGGTACGGCCATATTACAATCTTCACTCAATGAAAGTGCTTTCTTCAATAATCAGTGGTTGATCGAAAATACATTGCATTATGATAATACTTTTGATAAGCACACGATTTCTTTGTTGGCGGGTTATTCCGCTCAAGAAAATACCAATAGAGGATTTGGAGCTTCTAGGCTCAATATTCCTTTTGGTACCGATGCAATTAATGCGGGTGGATTGGATGGTCAAACGACATCTGGAAGCTTGCAGGAAGAGGCACTAATTTCACAGTTTGGCCGTGCTATGTACAGTTACGATAGCCGTTATATGTTGACAGCAACTGTCCGTCGTGATGGCTCTTCCAAATTTGCAGATGGTTATCGTTATGGTGTGTTCCCTTCGGTGGCTTTAGGATGGAATGTGATGAACGAGCATTTCTTTGAAAAGGCAAAAAATACAATCAATGAATTGAAAGTTCGTGCAACTTATGGTCGATTAGGGAATCAAAATATCGCCAATTATACAACACAAAGTCTTACTTCATATGGCTTTAACTACATACAGGGAGGAGCCTTATGGTTGGGATCTAGTACAGGTATCGGCTGGACATCGCCAGTGAATCTAACTTGGGAGGAAACTGAAACTAGCAACGTTGGTCTGGACTTGGCCTTCTTGCAAAATAAGTTGAGCATTAGTACTGATTATTATGTGCGTGATACGAAGGGCATTCTGTTGGGAATCAATCGGCCCTCTTCAGCCGGACTTCAGGGATCACCTATTATGAATGCAGGTACAATTCGAAATAAAGGATTCGAGTTTTTAGCTACCTATAGAGACAAGGTTGGCGAAGTGAATTATAACATCGGGGTAAATGCTTCTACAGTGAAGAATGAGATGAAAGCCGTAACAATTGGTACAGTTCAGGAATTTGGCGGATTTAACCCAAATAACGATGGTACGATTACATGGGCGAAGGTGGGCTATCCAATTGGAGGTTTTTGGCTTATCCAGACTGATGGATTGTTCCAGTCAGATGCTGAAGTTCAGGCCTATAAATCGGCTGATGGTAAGGTGATTCAATCTACAGCCAAAGCTGGAGATATCAAGTTTGTTGACTATAACGGCGATGGGCAGATTAATAATGATGACCGTCAATATGCTGGAAGTCCTTATCCGAAATTAGCTTATGGTATCAGAGGAGGGTTAGATTATAAAGGTTTTGATTTTGCGTTTTTCTTTGATGGCATGTATGGTAACAAGGTTTATAACTATACCCGTGCTCGGATGGAAGGAACCAGTGATATTAATAATTACTCCATAGATCTTTTAAATTCGTGGACACCAAGTAATACCAATACCGATATTCCACGTTATACTCGGCAGGATTTGAATGATAATAAACGACGCGTAAGTGATCGTTGGTTGGAAAGTGGGGCTTTTTTCCGTTTAAAAACAATAGAGTTTGGCTATACTTTGCCTTCTGAGTGGCTAAGCAAAGCAAGCCTGAAGAATGCTCGTGTTTTTGTGGCAGGAGAAAATCTATTTACTGTAACAAAATATAAGGGATACACACCTGATGTAGGGATGAATTCTGATGAGAATGGTGGCGGATCAGGACCTATGACTGCTGGTACCGATTATGGTCGTTTCCCCTTAGCGCGTACTATTATGTTTGGTATACAAGCTAACTTTTAATAGGCGGTTGGTTTAATAGTAAAAAATTTAAAATGACAAAAATGAAAATTTCGATAAAAAGATATACGGTAGCTGCAGCAGTTCTTTTGTTTATGGGAAGCTGTAGCAAGGATTTTCTAAATCGTACCAATCCGAATCTCCCTGTTGAGGCAACTTATTGGACAACAGAGGCAGATGCGGTGGCTGCGATTCCAACAATCTATTCTCCCATCCGTAATCAAATGTATGGTTATTATGGCGCATTTACAGGCTATCAGACAATGAACCGCGCTGACGATATGTGGTTTTTGGTTGGCGAAGAACCTCATACTTGGCAGCTAATCAATTTTATTAATACACCTGGAACGGGGGGGAGTGATTTCGGGAGTCTATACAATGGTATTAACAGAGCCAACGTATTTATGAAAAATATAGACCGGGTGACAATGGATTCCGAAAAAAAGAAGCAGCTGATCGGTGAAGTTCGTTTTCTACGAGGGATGTACTATTTTTTATTGGCGGCTAATTATGGTGATGTTCCCTTGCGTTTAACACCAGCTACAGATGAACCTAATGGTGAGAATATTGCATCGTCACCTGAAGCGGAGATTTGGAAACAGGTGATCTCTGATTTTAAGGCTGCCAAAGATGGGTTGCCGGTCAGTAGGCCTTCCTCAGAATCAGGAAGGGTAACCAAAGGCGCTGCTATCGCTTACCTGGGGAAAACGTTGGTCTATAACAAACAATACGGAGAAGCTGAGACAGAGTTGAAGGCCTTGTTGACGGCACCATATAATTATGATTTGGTGGACAATTTTGAGGATAATTATAAGGAGACAACTAAGTTCAATAAGGAATCGGTTTGGGAACTAGCTTATGATGGGCGTCTCAGTGCCGGTGGCGTTTGGGGAGACGATTGTGCTTCCTGTCAGCTAGGATTTGTATTACCTAATTTTGCTGGACCTGGTGCCAGCGGTGCTTGGTTCAAACTGGTGCCTGGTATTTCTGTTGTCCGCGACTTTATCTCAGAAGAACGTCCAGCAGGGTCGGATACTCGTTTTGACAAGCGTATGTACGGCAGTTTTTACTGGAAATATTCTGATTATGAAACGGGCCTAACCGACGGCGCATGGTATGGTAATCTTTCTTTTGATGATCTTTGGAAAGAATCTTTGAGTAAAATTTCAGTTAACGCTGGACTTGTATATCCGACTATTAATGGAAAGGCAGGGCGCTTCCTACTTAAAAAATATACTAATTTTTATATCAATAAATCTGGCTCTAATAGTATGTATGATGCCGCAAATCGAAATAACAATCTTCGTGTGTTTCGTTTTGCAGAAGTATTGTTGCTTCACGCTGAGGCTTGTGTGAAAAATGGGAATTTGGCCGGAGCAGCATCTAGCTTAAAACGCATTCGTGATCGAGCTGGATTGGCTAATAAAACTTGGGCAAATGCGGATGCACTAATGAAGGAAGTTGTGAAGCAAAATGAATTGGAGTTTTTCTTCGAAGGTCATCGTTTCTTTGATTTGAAACGTTGGTATACACCGACAGAAATGAAACAGATCTTTGTGGATAATAAAAAGCAAGGGGCAGATAATTTCCAACCTAAGCATTATTACTTGCCTATTCCAGAGGGAGAAATAAATACAAACTCGAAGATCCAACAGCATCCGTTGTGGCGATAGGCTCGGCAATGCTTTCGAAAGCTTGATTGACACTGAAAAATTTCTTCTCGATTCCACAGTTGAGTGTTAGTTTTTCCGGTGGAGGGTAGACGCCCTCTGCCGGAATATTTTTTTAAATTTCTTTTAAATCTAATAAAATATGATTGCAATACAGCGAATATGTAGCATTTATACTGCTTCGATTTTGTCTGGTATGTGCTTGGTTCTGTTGTTGTTTTCCTGTAAAAAGGACCAGGGAAATGCACCCGAATTGCCTACTAAGCTGGCGTTGACATCAAAGATTGAAACAGGCGAACTCTTAATCAAAGTCAATCAGAATACACAGGAATATATCTTCAATTTTGAAAAAGGAGCCATAAATATTCCTGTCCAAGATATCGTCAAGATGACTCCTAATCCGGATCGATGGGTTACTAATCTCACATTCAGTGACGGTTCGGAACTGACTGTGCCTACAAAAGGAACTTCACTCGATTTTATGGTTGAAGCAATCCGGCTCGATCCTTCAGGATACAACCCCTTATCGGCCTTAGTAGATGTTGGATTGCCAACCTTTGGTCGTGTAAGGGTGCAAGTACATGGTAAACATGGTGAACTAGGCAACATCACACATCTTTGCACGAGTGAAACACAACGTCAAAGTGTTCCTATATTCGGGTTGTACGCAGATTATGATAATGTCGTTGATCTTACTTTTACTGATTTCGCAGGTAATGAGCGAGGAAGTACTACTGTTCATATCCGTACTCAGCCACTTAAGGTAGCAGATTTTCCAAGATGGAAGATTGTGAAGAGTCAAACGGAAAAAATGGAACCTGGTTTAAATTTGGTGAGTTATCCTGGCCAGAGTGAGCTAGATACTTCTCTGCCTTATATGATTGATAGTGAGGGTGAGATACGTTGGTTGTTGCTGTTGAAGAAATCACCTGATTTACAAAAATTTGCTGGATCTATAGGTCTTAAGCGAACAAAAAAAGGAACCTTCATCGCCGGCGATCAATCTGTACAACGTGTGGTTGAAATGGACATGTTTGGTAATTTGATCAATCAATGGGATCTCGCAAGACTAGGCTATGGATTCCATCATGAAATTACCGAATCTGCTAATGGAAATTTCCTGATCAATGTAACCAAAGTTGCAGCCCATCTAAATAATGGAGAGCCGCGCGTTAACGATCATATCATTGAACTGAATCCTCAAACAGGTAGTTTGGTAAATGAATGGGATCTTGCCAAGCAGCTCGATACAACGCGTTATATCAGGCCAGATGGTATTACACCACCGGCATTCTCACAGAGTCCAAACAACTGGGTCCATAACAATTCAATTACAGAAATTGGAGAGAATTTATTGGCTACAGCACGCTATCAGGGGATTTTCAGTTTTAACCATTCGGGAGTGACGCAATGGATTATATCCCCCCATAAAAATTGGGGAGCTAAATACCAGACCTTGTTGCTGAAGCCAATTGCCGAAGATGGTACAGCAATTACAGACCCAGCAGTGATCAATGGGGATGCTGCAGTTGCAGGTTTTGATTGGCCGTGGGGGCCGCATACACCTGTCGCGTTGGCCAATGATCGTATTTTAGTCTTTGATAATGGATATAATCGGCAATGGAAATCAAATTTTGCTCCCGGTGTGATCAGCTATAGCCGGGTCGTGGAATACAAGGTTGACCTGACCAATAAAACAGTACAGCAAGTATGGTCTTATGGAAAGGATCGTGGAGAAGAGGGATTTTCACAGGCCATATCAGGGGTACAATATCTGCCAAAGACGGGACATGTGTCGTTTTGTCCAGGGATGGGAGTCAAAACAAGTATAGGGATAGGCGGACGTGTTGTAGAAATTGATCCAAAAACAAAGGAAGTGATATTCGATCTTGAGGTCGCTACTGGTAGCGGTACAGCATTCCATCGTGTGACACGTATGCCGCTTTATCCCGAAAACTTGTAAAGTAACTATTTTTTTGAACTGAACTAAATTTATGGCCGAATCATTTGAACGTCAGCAAGCTTATATTATCGAATCACAACGCTTATTACTGGAGAGAGCCAATGTTGAACTGTCTAATCCAGGAAAAATTGTTAAGCGTTATTTATACCCTGTTATTACCAAAGAACATATCCCCTTGACCTGGCGTTATGATTTTAATCCATTGACAAACCCGCTTTTTCTAGAGCGAATCGCCTTCAATTCAACAATGAATGCAGGGGCACTCTACTGGCAAGGAAAGTATCTGTTGTTTGTTCGTGTGGAAGGGACAGATCGGAAATCATTTTTTGCAATTGCAGAAAGTGAAAATGGAGTGGATAATTTCCGTTTTTGGGATCAGCCATTGGTTCTTCCGGATTTGGATCAAGAGGAAACAAATGTATATGATATCCGGCTGACCGCTCATGAAGACGGTTGGGTGTATGGTATTTTTTGCAGTGAAAAACGCGATGTAGCAGCTGCTCCCGGGGATCTCTCCAGTGCCGTTGCTTCAGCAGGCATCATTCGATCCAAAGATTTGAAGCACTGGGAGCGTTTACCCAATCTGAAAGCGAGCAGTCAACAGCGAAATGTCGTTTTGCACCCTGAATTTGTACAGGGGAAATATGCCCTCTATACACGGCCACAAGATGACTTTATCCTAGCAAAACGTGGTGGCGGAATTGGCTGGTCATTGATTGATGA
Organism: Sphingobacterium sp. UGAL515B_05; assembly: GCF_033097525.1. Taxonomy (NCBI): domain Bacteria; kingdom Pseudomonadati; phylum Bacteroidota; class Sphingobacteriia; order Sphingobacteriales; family Sphingobacteriaceae; genus Sphingobacterium; species Sphingobacterium sp. UGAL515B_05. Next base: position 2,500,909 of record NZ_CP109907.1, read on the forward strand.
TATTAAAAATGCCGTTGTTGTTGAAGAACAAATTATCAACAAACGTTTTTATCATACCATTAAAGAACTGAAAAATGGTGAGGGACCTGCACCTTTAAAAACGGCGAAAGGGTGGCTGCACCTTGCTCATGGCGTGCGTGGCACGGCTGCGGGCTTACGCTATGTGCTCTATATTTATCTGACAAGTCTGGACGATCCAAGCCAATTGATCGCCGAGCCTGCGGGGTATCTGATGGCTCCGGAGGGAGAAGAACGGATCGGTGATGTTTCCAATGTGTTGTTTTCTAATGGTTGGATCATGAATGCCAATGGTATGGTTTATATCTACTACGCATCGAGTGATACACGAATGCATGTTGCGGTATCCTCGGTTGACCGGCTTTTGGATTATTGCCTTAATACTGCACCCGACGGCCTTCGCTCGGCAACCTCGGTTGACAATGTCCTCCAGCTTATTGGTCGCAATGCGCTATATACCATGGAATCTGAAATTTGTTCCCGAAATGATGTGAAACGAGCCTGATAATAGATGTGAAATTGAAAGCCGACCTTCTATTTTAGATCGCATAGCCCGGCTTGTCGTTAGTTATATAAAGCTTATTGTTAGTTATAAAATCGATATTTAGGAGTGTAAAAATGAAAAATCTGATTAAGTTTTATGGGGTGATTGCTTTACTCTTGCTGTGTTTGACGGTGAAATCTCAGGCCGATCAACCGCTAAAGATAATTTCTTACAATATCTGGAATGGATTTGAACATACGAAAACAAAAGCGGATAAATTTGTCCATTGGATGGAACGACAGCAACCGGATATTGTTGCTTTAGAAGAACTGGTCGATTTTAAACAGGCCGATCTTCAACAGCTGGCCGAATCCTACGGACATCATTACAGCGTCTTACTCAAGGAAAAGGGCTATCCGGTAGGAATTACATCTCGCTATCCGATTACCCTGATCAAAGCTCAGGTGGATGGGTTTTGGCATGGTATGCTGCATGTTAAAATTAAAGATATTGACATTATAGTCACACATCTCAGCCCTTTTTCCTGGAAGTATCGATTAAAAGAAGCACAGCAGATTGTAGATTATATCAAAAGTAATTCCTTGAATAACTGTATGATCCTGGGTGATCTCAATGCTTATTCCCCATTGGATGCAATTTGGCTGGAACACAAAGCACCACTAAGAAAGAATTTATCGAATTGGGATCAAGCGCATCCAGAATATGGCAATATGCGTGGCCAGCGTTTTGATTATAGTGTGCTGTCGACTTTTATTGCAGCAGGCTTTGATGATTGTATCGGACGTACTGTATTTCCGGAAAATAAGCGGGTCAGTTTTCCAACAGCAACACTATATGGCTGGAATTGGGGTGACAGCCGATTAGCTGAAGTGTCGGAAAGGCTAGATTATATCTTATTGTCGGAACGATTGTCGCCTTTGGTTCAGCAGGTCGAAGTGCACAATGGTCCTGATCTCGAAGGAATATCAGATCATTACCCAGTTTCGGTCGTAATTGGCCAATTGGAGAAATAGAAATATAATTGTAGATTGCGGTTGACCACGAGAAGAATATTCATGGAACTTTCCGTAATAGATATAGTGATCATTGTCTGTTATTTGCTGACGATGATTGTCATTGGCCTGATTCTTAAAAAGCGAGCTTCTAAGGATCTCGACTCTTATTTCTTGGGAGGGAAGTCACTTCCTTACTATATGCTTGGTATTTCTGATGCATCGGGGATGTTCGATATTTCGGGCACGATGTGGATGGTTTATCTTGCCTTTGTCTATGGCCTCAAGAGTATGTGGATTCCTTGGTTATGGCCTGTCTTTAATCAGATTTTCCTGATGGTTTACCTTTCGGTATGGCTGCGGCGTTCAAATGTGTTGACAGGTGCTGAATGGATCCGGACCCGTTTTGGGCATGGTAAGGGTGCAGATGGAGCTTACACCATCGTCATTCTATACGCCATTGTAGCGGTATTGGGTTTTCTATGTTATGGATTTATCGGAATCGGTAAATTTATGGAGGTATTCTTCCCCTGGGAACAGCTTTCGCGCTTCATTCCGTTAACTATTGACCCAATGAATGTTCCCCAGTTATATGGCATATTTTTTACCGCTATTACGACATTTTATGTCATGCTTGGCGGCATGCATAGTATCGTTTGGGCAGATATGGTGAAGTTCGGAATCATGATTGTATCCGGCATTGCAATCGCAGTGATCGCAATACAGCAGGTAAGTCCTGAGTTGTTGGCCGCCAATACACCCGCGGGATGGGACTCTCCCTTCTTTGGCTGGCATTTGAACATGGACTGGAGTAATGTACTCCCTTCTATTATGGACAGAATAGCCCATGATCAATACAATCTGTTTACCATATTTGTGATGATGATGCTTTTCAAAGGTATTTTCATGAGTATGGCCGGGCCCGCGGCCAACTACGATATGCAAAAGATTCTTGCTTGTCGGTCACCAAAAGAGGCCGCATTAATGAGCGGTTCGGTATCTGTTATCTTGCTGATCCCACGTTATCTGATGATCATGGGTTTTACGGTGTTAGCGCTTGTGTTCTTTCGGGATGAATTTACAGCAATGGGAAGCCATATGGATTTTGAGATCATATTACCCAAAGCAATTAGTCGTTTTGGGAAGGTTGGATTGACAGGTTTATTATTGGCTGGACTGCTGGCTGCTTTTATGTCTTCTTTTGCTTCAACGATAAATGCAGCACAAGCGTATTTGGTCAATGATGTCTTGCTGAAATTTTTTTATCGTTCGGCTTCGCCTAAAAAACAGATTCGTTTGAGTTATATTGTTTCTGTTTCTGTGGTTGTCTGTAGCACGATCATCGGATTATATGTCCAAAACATCAATTCGGTACTACAGTGGATCGTTTCGGCACTCTATGGTGGATATATTGCCGCGAATGTGCTTAAGTGGCATTGGTGGCGATTTAATGGGACCGGATTTTTTTGGGGAATGTTGACTGGTATATTCGGCGCAATTATTCTGCCTCAGTTTTTCCCACATACTTTGCCGCTTTATTATTTCCCCTTTTTGTTTGTCCTATCCTTACTGGGCTGCCTACTTGGAACTTGGTTATCTAAGCCAACAGCGGAATCGGTGTTGGTCGATTTTTATGTTCGTGTTCGCCCCTGGGGATTTTGGGGGCCAATTCACCAAAAAGCATTGCAGAAATACCCCGATCTTAAAGCGAACAATCACTTTAAGCGCGATCTATTTAATGTTGGGGTGGGGATTATATGGCAATGCTGTTTGACCTTAATTCCGATGTATATTGTTATTCAACAGGGACAGGGTTTACTAACTAGTATACTGATATTAGGTATTACCACACTGATTCTTAAAAAGAACTGGTATGATAAGATGTGCCGCGATGAGGCCGAATACGATGCTTTTATGACAAAATATGGGATGAATAAAGCGGATTGATAAGCAAATAAGTTTTTTTTAAAAAAATAGGGCTGAAAAAGCGAAGAATGATGTAATCGGACGGTCTGTTGTTTGATTAAAAAATCGTTCGATCGTACCGATTACATTGATAATGCGTTTTTAATTTAGTTGCTCGCTTTAACCGTAAATGGAACAACATACTGTCCCCATTCCAAGGAGATAGTGCCTTGCGGAGTAGCGTTGATCTTAAATTGTTCCTGTGAGGTACTTGCAGTTGCGTTGCTTACGGAAACGCGGAGCGCATCTTCGTTGGCATCATATTTTGTTCCCCACTGATTCCACACTTTATTAAACATAATTGTTGTTTCGTGTTCCCCAGGGATGCTGTAAAGACCATATTTTCCAGCGGCTAATTTTTTGCCTTCAACCAATACATCTTTATTAAATTCGATGGTGGTCGCTTCATTCGCTCCAGTACGCCATACAATGCCGACAGGGGCGATATCAACACCAAGCTGACGGCCTTTCAAAGAAGGGCGGCTATAATTAATGTCGATCGTGACACCATCGGTGGTGGTTACTTTGGTGTTGTCTGGAGGACTCGGGCGTTTACTTTTGTCGGTCTGAGCAAAGGTAAGTTGACCTATTAAGGTCAGGATTGTTAAAATTAGTACTCTCATTTTGCGTATATTATTGATTAAACAATTAAATATAAGGTTTTTAAATTATGGAATTGTTAGTTTTTTTTGAAGACTTTGGGTGAGGTATTTTGGTTATATAAACGGGAAAAGCCAGGATATGAATCACTGGCTCTTTTCATTTATACCTATTATTTAAACAAGATATTCAAATAGTGTCTGGTCTTTGTTGATTTCAATGACATCAAACTTGTATTCTTTCATGCGTTCAATCAATGTTTCGTAATCCTCAGGCTTGTTGAGCTCAATGCCGACTAGCGCTGGACCTCTTTCGCGTTCGGTTTTTTTGATAAACTCAAAACGGGTAATATCATCCTTAGGTCCCAATACTTCAGAAACGAAGAGTTTTAATGCGCCTGGGCGTTGTGGGAAACGAACGATAAAATAATGTTTGTATCCTTCGTAAAGCAGAGACAATTCTTTGATTTCACTCATGCGGTCGATATCGTTGTTTCCACCGGATATGATACAGACGACTTTCTTGCCTTTAATTTCATCTTTGTGAAATTCAAGAGCAGCTACCGATAAAGCACCCGCGGGCTCAACGACAATGGCATCCTTATTATACAGCTCTAGGATACAGGTACAGATCTTTCCTTCAGGAATAGAGCGTGTATCATCCAACAATTGTTTGGCAATTTCAAATGTCGTTGCACCGATCTTTTTAACGGCGGCCCCATCAACAAATTTGTTGATATGCTCGAGCTCGATCGGTGCGCCATGTGTCAAAGCCGCTTGCATAGAAGGAGCTCCTTCGGGTTCAACGCCATAACATTTGATCGCTTTGTTTTTACTCTTCAGGTAATAACTTGCTCCCGCGGCAAGTCCACCGCCACCAATTGGGATAAATATGGCATCCATATCGGGAAGATCTTGTAAAGCTTCAACGGCCACAGTACCCTGTCCTTCCACAACTTTGAGATCATCAAATGGCGGGATGAAAGTCATGCCATGCTCTTCTGTGTAAGCCAACGCCGCTTTTTGACAGTCATCAAAAGTGTCTCCGGTCAAGATAATCTCTACATTACCGTTACCCCACATTTCCGTTTGTGAGATCTTTTGGCGTGGTGTCGGACCCGGCATAAATATCACACCTTTGATGTCGAGTTTATTGCAGGAGAAAGCAACGCCTTGGGCGTGGTTACCTGCACTCGCACATACAACGCCGCGTTGTCGCTCTTCCGCTGTTAAGGAGATAATTTTATTGTAGGCACCGCGTAATTTATAGGAACGTACGACTTGTAAATCTTCCCGTTTGAGATAGACTTCGGCACCGTATTTTTCGGACAGATGCCGATTATATTGAAGCGGTGTTCTGTTGACCACAGACTTGATGCGGTCAAGTGTAGCTTCTGAATTGATGTTTAAGGTTGATAGATTCATTGTTAGATGATTGCCTAGTTAAGGTAGCAAATAAAACGCAGATATTCGCTGTTATATGAGAGATTCTACCTATACAGTGTTTAAATTTAGTTGATTTTGAATGGAAGACCGTCTGAACACATGCTAAAATAATAATCAGCTATGTGTCATGTGGATCTTTTTAAAAAAATGTACTTATGATAAAAAAAGGCTGCATCTGCAGCCTTCCTTTTTTTATATTTTTTCCTGGATGAGGCTTTTTAGGTCATCATCACAAATATTTTTCTTTTCGTCGGCTAAAACCAGGAAACGTTGATAGCAATCTGCTAAATCATCTTTTTCAAGATGGAAACCTAAACGCTCCAAATGGTGCTTAAGGGCATGTCTACCTGAACGAGCTGTCAAGATAATATCAGCTTCATCCAAACCAACATCTTCTGGTCTGATGATCTCATAGTTTTCGCGGTGTTTTAGGAAACCATCTTGGTGAATACCCGAGCTATGCGCGAAGGCATTACGGCCAACGATTGCTTTATTCGGTTGGACAGGCATGTTCATCATTTCACTTACCTTGCGCGATAAGTACGTAAACATGCGGCTATCGATGTTTGATGTTAAGCTTCCAAACGACTGGTTGTGTACTTTAAGGATCATGGCTACTTCTTCAAGCGAGGTGTTTCCGGCACGTTCACCGATACCGTTGATTGTACATTCTACCTGGCGGGCTCCATTTTGAATGGCAGCGATAGAATTTGCTGTTGCAAGTCCTAGGTCATTGTGACAATGTGCGGAAATAATTGCCTGATCGATATTGCGCACATTCTCCTTGAGATACTTGATTTTTGACCCATACTGATCCGGTAAACAATAACCGTTTGTATCAGGGATGTTGACCACCGTAGCACCAGCCGCAATGACCGACTCAACCATTTTAGCTAGAAATTCCAAGTCTGCGCGACCAGCATCTTCTGCATAAAACTCGACATCTTCCACATAGGATTTGGCATGTTTTACAGCCGCAACAGCACGTTCTAAAATTTCTTCTCTTGTGCTGTTGAATTTATATTTGATATGCATGTCCGAAGAACCAATACCGGTATGGATACGTGGGCGTTTGGCATATTTTAATGCCTCAGCAGCTACGTCAATATCGTTTTGATTGGCACGGGTCAATGCACATATAATAACATCGTTCACCGCTTTAGATAATTCTACCACCGATTGAAAATCACCAGGGCTAGACACTGGGAAACCGGCTTCGATAATATCTACCCCTAGTTTTTCCAGGTCTTTAGCAATCTCAATTTTCTCCGGAGTGGTTAATTGGCAGCCTGGTACCTGTTCGCCATCACGTAAGGTGGTGTCGAAAATGTAAAGATGATTAGGATCGTGTAACATAATTTCTTAATTCAAAAGATTTACAAATTAAAAAGGGTATACTATTTAATAAACTCCAATACTTTTTCACCCATTTCCTGAGTACCTAAGATTTTTGAAGCTTCTGTGCTGCTGTTGGCAATATCACCGGTTCTCCAACCCGCTTTTAATGTTTCAGCTACAGCGTTAGTAACAGCTTTTGCTTCTTCCTGTAAACCAAAACTAATATCAAGCATCAAGGCTGCAGATAAAATCGAAGCAAGTGGATTTGCTTTGTTTTGGCCAGCGATGTCATGAGCAGAACCATGAATAGGTTCGAAGAAGCCTGTGCCATCACCTACGGAAGCAGAAGCCAACATACCCATTGAGCCTGCGATCTGTGACGCTTCGTCTGTCAAGATATCACCAAAAAGATTGGCTGTCAATACCACATCGAATTTCTTCGGATTTTTAACCAATTGCATGGCTGCATTATCGATAAACATGTGCTCGGTTTCAACATCTGGATATTCTTTTGCGATTTCCTGTACAACTTCTCTCCACAGGCGGGATGTTTCCAATACATTGGCCTTATCAACAGAGCATAATCTTTTGTTACGTGTGCGTGCTGCATCATAAGCTTTACGCGCGATACGTTCAACCTCGTAACGGTGGTAGTTCATCAGATCTGACGCAAAGGTGTTGTCCTCATTGCGGTTTTTTTCACCAAAATACACATCACCTGTCAATTCACGGAAGAAAAGGATATCTGTACCTTGAAGAATTTCAGGCTTTAAACTCGAAGCATCCAATAACTCGTCGAATAAAAGGATTGGACGAAGATTTGCATAAAGACCTAGTTCTTTACGGATTTTCAACAAGCCTTGTTCAGGTCTTACTTTAGCAGAAGGATCATTATCATACTTGATATGGCCAATGGCGCCGAAAAGGATCGCATCAGAAGCTTTTGCTTTCGCTAATGTTTCATCAGGAAGAGGATTGCCCGTAGCTTCAATTGCAGTATGGCCCATGATAGCTTCATCAAAGCTGAATTCATGACCATAATTTTCACCGATTTTTTCTAAAACTTTTTTACCCCAAGTTGTTACTTCTTGGCCGATGCCATCTCCAGGTATGATTAAAATATTTTTCTTCATTGTATTTTTAGTATTGAGCTATCAGCGATATGTATATTGAAACTTTGGAAGATAGGCCTAAGCCCTATTGTAATGTCTTTATTTTTGACTTTTGATTCCCAGTGTTTTGCCGATAGCTTGATTCTCTTTTTATTTTTTTGTTCTTGTTTTCGAATTAATTGAAGTTTTCCACATTTTTTATGTTGATAAAGACTCTTTTTTGTGGATAACTTTGGATACAGCCTTTACTTCTCCTTTTTCCAACACGATTTTATGGTCAATGCACGTTGGAAGTTGTGTCTGGAAGTGCCCTACATAAATGAGCGTTTGGCCACTTTTACTGAGGTCATCAATGACATCGTTGAAATACTGGGTCTGCTCTTTATCTAAGCCTTGACAAGGTTCGTCCAAAATCAGCAATTCTGGATGCTTCACGATCGTGCGGGCCAATAGGGCCAAACGTTGTTGGCCTAATGGTAACGACCCCAAGGTTTTGTGTTTGACCTCTTTAAGGTCAAAAAAATGGAGAATTTGCTCGAGCTTTTGCTGTTGTTCAAATCCTAATCGTTGGTATAGGCTCATGGAATCAAAAAATCCAGAAGCAATAGTCTGCCCAACGTTGGCATTCATATCATAGTACCAATGCAATTCTGGCGATATAATACCCAAATGTTCTTTGATATCCCAAATGCTTTCTCCAGATCCTCTTTTTTTGCCAAAAAGATGGATATCATTGGCATAGGCCTGTGGATGATCGCCGTTGATTAAACTGAGCAACGTGGATTTTCCTGAACCATTATGCCCTTGTAATAACCATTTTTCGCCGGCTTTTACTTCCCAGTCAATATTCTTTAAGACTTGTTTTTCGCCATAGGAGATATTGATCTTGTTCATTTTTACCATGATCGGAGAAGTTACTTCAGGTACTCGTTGCAGAAAATAGGGTAGTGCCTTTCTTGTGCGGGGTAATCCTCTGGATAGCTCATTGCTATTTTGGCGAATAACAATCTTCCCATGCTGGATCTCTGCAAAACGATTGATGCAGCTTGGTTGTTCATCATCATTACTAATGAGCAACAAAGAAACGCCTTTATCTGCAAGTTGATCGAAAATCTGATTGAGATCTTCCCGAGACTGTGCATCTAGTCCTGTATAAGGCTGGTCGATAATGAGCACCTGAGGTTGAAGCCACAGCGCTTTGATCAATTGCAGCCTCTTGTGTTCGCCACTCGAAAGTTCAATCAACTGTTGATCTTTGAAATTTTCGAATCCGAAAATGTTCAGGTAAGAACGTACGTTTTCAAAAGAAAGCTGTTCTTCTTGCGCAAAATGTTTCAACTCAGCAAAAACCGTTAATGTATCGTTTTTTGCAAATTTGTTATAGCGCTGTTGGTAATAGAAATTGCGGTCGCCTTCAAGATTGGTAAACTGAAACCAATTGGAAACGTAGTGAATTTTTGCCGGCAGTGGGCTTGTTGGATCAAGGTGGAATGTAATCTCGCCTTCATACTTCAATTGCCCGGCAATCGCTTTTGCAAGGGTGGTTTTTCCTGTACCGCTCGGACCGCCTAAGATCCATTGTTCGCCAGGAAAAATTTGCCAATTTAAGTCGTGCAGTACGGTATCTTTACCGTACTGAATGGTTAAATTGGCAATATGGACGACAGGATCTACCATTGTCTGTTTGCTTCAAATGCTTCGATTGAATCTTTCTGGTTAAGGATAAAATCAATGTCATCATATCCATTGATCAAACATGATTTTTTGTATGGATTGATTTCAAACTCAAATTGATCACCTGTCTCTGTCAACATGACTGTTTGTTTCTCCAGATCGACGATTATTTCAGTTTTAGGATTTTGGTGCACCAATTCGAAAATTTTTGCCAAAAACTCTTCGGGTACCTGAATTGGTAATACACCATTGTTAAGAGCATTTCCTTTGAATATATCGGCAAAGAATGAGCTGATGACCACGTCAAAACCATAGTCTTGAATAGCCCATGCAGCATGCTCGCGGCTTGAACCACAACCAAAGTTTTTACCGGCAACCAATATTTTCCCTGTATAGGTCGGGTTGTTCAATACAAAGTCAGTTTTAGGCTGATTGTCTGTATCAAAACGCCAGTCGCGGAATAAATTATCACCAAAACCTTCACGCGTGGTTGCTTTTAGAAAGCGTGCGGGAATAATTTGATCGGTATCAATATTTTCGATAGGTAGAGGGACTACCTGTGACGTTAAAGTTTCAAATTTTTTCATTTTTTTCTGCTTAGATCAACTCTCTTACATCTGTTACTTTACCTGTTACTGCCGCAGCTGCTGCTGTCAAAGGAGATACCAGCATGGTGCGGGCATTCGGTCCCTGACGCCCTTCGAAATTTCTATTTGAAGTCGAAACGCAATATTTACCAGCAGGGATTTTATCTTCGTTCATACCTAAACATGCGGAACATCCGGGTTCACGTAACTGGAATCCTGCCGCTTCAAATATTTTATCCAAGCCTTCTTCTTTAGCTTGTTTTTCTACTTGTTTTGAGCCCGGTACAATCCATACTTCCACGTCTTGTGCTTTTTGCTTGCCTTTAACGAATGAAGCTACTTCACGTAAATCTTCAATACGGGAATTGGTACAACTTCCGATGAACACATAATCAACACGGTTGCCTAAGACTGTTGAATCATCTTTAAAGCCCATGTAATCCAATGCTTTTTGGTACGATGGTCTTTCTGATTCCGGTTGTGCACTGGTTGCTGGAATATGCTCCGCGATACCCATACCCATGCCTGGGTTGGTACCATAAGTAATCATTGGCGCAATGTCTGCAGCATCAAAAGTCAACACTTTATCAAAAATGGCATCTTCGTCAGAATACAATGTTTTCCAGTACGCTAGGGCTTTATCCCATTCCTCACCTTTCGGTGCGAATTCACGGCCTTCTACATAGTCGAAAGTGATCTGATCCGGAGCAATTAAGCCTCCACGTGCACCCATTTCGATACTCATGTTACAAATGGTCATACGTGCTTCCATGCTTAATGAGCGGATCGCTGAACCAGCATATTCAATAAAGTAACCCGTACCACCCGCAGCAGAGATTTTGGAGATGATATATAGGATGATGTCTTTTGCCCCAACGCCTTTTTGAAGGGTACCGTTGACTTCAATTTTCATTGTTTTTGGCTTCGACTGCAATAAACATTGCGTCGCGAAGACCTGTTCAACCTGAGAGGTTCCAATACCAAAAGCAATAGCTCCAAATGCACCATGTGTTGAGGTATGACTATCGCCACAGACCATCGTTTTACCTGGTAGGGTGATCCCCAGCTCCGGACCAATAACGTGTACAATCCCTTGGTATGGATGCCCCAAACCATATAACTCAATACCAAATTCAGCACAATTTTTGGTGAGCATATCAACTTGATAACGGGATAGCTCTTCTTTGATCGGTAAATGTTGATTGAGGGTCGGTACGTTGTGGTCGGCAGTAGCTACCGTTTGTTTTGGACGAAAAACTGGGATTCCTCTTTTACGCAAGCCATCGAAAGCTTGAGGTGAAGTAACTTCATGAATCAAGTGGGTATCGATATATATAATATCCGGAAAACCTTCTTCACGCTTGACGACGTGCGCATCCCAAATCTTTTCTACTAATGTTTTTGACATTTTTTATTCTCTCTTATGTTATTTTTATATGAACCAAGGTGATATTGCAAATGTCTCAATATCACCTTGGTTTCAATATACTAAATTACGAAATATTCATGATTTTTGGAGCATGTATAATCTCGTATGAACTTTTAAACAGTTTTGATCGCTTTCATTGCGGTCATCGCTTTACGCAATTTGCGACCAACGATTTCTACAGGGTGATCGCGCAAAATTTCATTGATAGCAACCAATTGTGCGTTGTCAACTGCAGCGTCTCTGCCCTCGTTGAAGTTTTTACCTACTAAGTCCGTGTCAACAGTTTTCATGAAGTCTGCTAATAACGGTTTACAAGCCTGATCGAATAAGTAACAACCATATTCAGCTGTATCAGAAATCACACGGTTCATCTCGAACAATTTCTTACGTGCGATTGTGTTCGCGATCAATGGTGTTTCGTGCAATGATTCATAATACGCTGACTCAGGTTTGATACCCGCTTCAACCATTGTTTCGAATGCCAATTCAACACCTGCACGGATGAATGCAACCATTAATGTATAGTTATCGAAATATTCTTGCTCGTTGATTTTAACATCACCAGCTGGCGTTTTTTCAAATGCAGTTTCGCCCGTTTCAGCTCTCCATTTCAATAGGTTAGCATCACCGTTTGCCCAGTCTTCCATCATCGTCTTGCTAAAGTGGCCTGACATGATATCATCTTGGTGTTTTTGGAATAAAGGACGCATGATGTCTTTCAGTTCTTCGGAGATCTCAAAAGCTTTCACTTTCGCAGGATTGCTCAAACGATCCATCATACCGCTTACACCACCATGTTTCAAGGCTTCCGTGATAACTTCTACACCATATTGTACCAATTTGGATGCATAACCAGCCTCAATTCCTTTTTCGACCATTTTGTCAAAAGATAAGATCGATCCTGTTTGCAACAATCCACAAAGAATCGTTTGTTCACCCATCAAATCTGATTTTACCTCAGCTACGAATGAAGACTTCAATACACCAGCTTTGTGTCCACCTGTCCCTACACAGTACGCTTTTGCTTCAGCCCAGCCTTTTCCTTGTGGATCATTCTCTGGGTGAACGGCGATCAAAGTCGGAACACCAAAACCACGAAGGTATTCTGCACGAACCTCAGAACCCGGACATTTTGGAGCAACCATGATAACCGTAATATCTTTACGGATCTGCATACCTTCTTCAACGATGTTGAAACCGTGTGAATACGATAACGTAGCGCCTTCTTTCATCAAGGGCATTACCGCATTGATTACTGAAGTGTGTTGCTTATCTGGTGTCAAGTTGATAACCACATCCGCAGTAGGGATCAATTCTTCGTAAGTGCCTACGTTAAAGTTGTTGTCCGTAGCATTTTTCCAAGAATCTCTTTTTTGTTCAATAGCCTCTTTACGTAATGCATAAGAAACGTCCAGTCCGCTATCTCTTAAGTTTAAACCTTGGTTCAAGCCTTGCGCACCACATCCTACGATTACGATTTTTTTACCTTTTAAAGCGTTTACACCATCCGTGAATTCGGTGTTGTCCATGAATTCAGCGTGACTTAATTGTTCTAACTGCTCTCTAAGCGGTAAGGTGTTGAAATAATTTGCCATTGTTTTACTTTCTTTCTGTTATTGGTTGTTGATTATTTATTTTAATTATTGTACTAATCTGCGTTGAGCCATTGCGTAGCCGAAATGAACGTTATCGTGTCCTGATGTCAGGGCAATCACTTCTTCAATACTCTCCATTGGATAGCCATAGGTTGCTGTTGAAAAGGAAGTGATTTCTCCGAAAACACCATTTTCATAATCAGCTGCAATTTGCTCAATACTGCGGATTGCGATTTCTTTCAATTCATCAACCTCTGCTTGTTCAACAAAGCGGGTTGGTTTGGTGTCTTTTTTATAATCTTCGTTATATTTTACCCAAGTCGTATCAGCTTTAATACCAGTACGGACATAGATCAAGGTCTGTGTACTGACAACAATGTGCGCAAAATTCCAGATGATATTGTTGTTAAATCCCGCTGGAATTTTGTTAAGTTGTTCAATGGAAAGGCCGTCAAGTAATTCAATGAATTTCTGACGTGACTTTAAGATAAATTTAAATGTCTCTTGCATAATACTATTAAAGCTTACATCGTAAATACGTCATCTCTTTTGTCGAGATACTCGTTTTCTACAATTTCTATCGATGGTTCCTTGGCTTCAAACTGAACCAATTTGGAATGGAAGCCCGCGCTGTCTTTAATGATGGCGATACGTGCGCCACGGACAAATTCGATCAAACCATATTTGGTCAATTCTTCTGTCAACTTATCGATCTCCTCGCGGTGACCTGCAGTTTCAAATACGATATAGTCGTTGCGGATCACAACGACGTTGGCACCATATTGACGTAGCAAACGCTCTACATATACCTTTTCATTGACAACATCGGCAGGGACCTTATATAAGGCTTGTTCTTGCCATATTACTTCATCATTGGTATTGTAGTAGGCTTTAAGAATGTCAATTTGTTTTTCTAACTGACGGCAAAGCTTACGCAGTACATCCTCTGCCTCTGTAATGACAATGGTAAATCGATGTATTCCTTCTACTTCAGAAGGGGAAGTATTCAAGCTTTCAATATTGATTTTTCTTCTTGAAAAGATTGTTGAGATCCGACCGATAAGACCGATTGAATTCTCTGTATATAGGGTGATGGTATATTCTTGTTTTTCCATGTTAAATTCTACTTTAAACGTATCTCAGATACCGATGTTCCTTGTGCAACCATTGGAAATACATTGTTTTCCTTACCTACCATCACTTCCAATAGATATGCTCCGTCGTGATCAATCATGGTTTTCAGGGCATTACGTAGGTCTTTACGTTCCGAAATCTTCTGACCGTCGATGTAATAGCCTTTCGCTACAGCAACAAAGTCAGGACTCGTGATATTCACGAATGAATAACGTCTGTCGTGGAACAATTGCTGCCACTGACGTACCATGCCCAAGAATTCATTATTGAGGATCATGATTTTGACTTTTGCGCCAAATTGCATTATCGTTCCTAGCTCCTGGATCGTCATTTGTATACCACCATCACCGATGATTGCTACGACAGTTTTCTCTGGCGCGCCATACCAGGCACCGATTGCGGCCGGAAGACCAAAGCCCATCGTTCCTAAGCCCCCTGAGGTTACATTCGATTTGCTGTTGTTGAATTTAGCATAGCGACAAGTTACCATTTGGTGTTGACCGACGTCCGTTGTAATGATCGCATCACCGCCTGTCAATTCATTCAACACATTGATGACCTCACCCATGGTCATAATATCGGTTTGTGGGTGAAGTTCATTTTGGATGACTTCTTTGATTTCTTCTTTTTCAAGTTCACGGAATTGTGCAAGCCATGCGGAGTGATCTGTAGCGTTTACCAATTCCGTCAGCATTGGAAGTGACTCCTTACAGTCGCCCCATACAGGTACGGTTGTCTGTACGTTTTTGTCAATCTCTGCTGGGTCTATATCCAAATGGATTACTTTTGCCTGTTTGGCATATTTGTCCAAACGACCTGTTACACGGTCATCGAAACGCATACCGATGGCTATTAAAACATCACATTCATTGGTCATGACATTTGGTGCATAGTTACCATGCATACCCAACATCCCTACGTGAAGTTTGTGATCCGTTGGAAGTGCACTTAAGCCCATGACAGTCGATGCCGAAGGAATGCCGGTTTTCTCGATAAAAGCTTTGAATTCTTCCTCTGCTTTTCCAAGAATGATGCCTTGTCCAAAAAGAACAAATGGTTTTTTTGCATTGTTGATTAACTCGGCTGCCTGCTCAACATATTCTTTACGAACTTGTGGTGCAGGTCTATAGCTGCGTACGTGGTTGCATTTTTCATAACCGAAGTAATCGAACAATTGCATTTGTGCATTTTTAGTGATATCGATCAATACCGGTCCTGGACGACCTGTGCTGGCAATATAAAATGCTTTTGCGAGTGCAGCTGGAATTTCAGTTGCGTCGGTGACTTGGTAGTTCCATTTGGTGACCGGTGCCGTGATATTGATGACATCTGTTTCCTGAAAAGCATCTGTTCCCAAGAGTGAAGCAAAGACCTGACCTGTGACACAGACGATAGGGTTACTATCGATCATGGCATCAGCCAGTCCAGTAACTAGGTTTGTTGCTCCAGGACCACTTGTCGCAAAGACGACGCCTGTACGACCTGAAGTTCTTGCATAACCTTGCGCCGCGTGGATTCCACCTTGTTCATGGCGCACTAAAATATGCTTCAGACGATCCGTATAATCATAAAGGGCATCATAGATCGGCATAATTGCGCCTCCAGGATAACCAAATACGGTATCAACTCCTTCGCTCAATAAGGCCTCCAATACAGCTTTCGATCCCGAAATTTGTGTCGGAGTTTGCTGCGCTGTAGCGGCCTTATTTTCTGTTATTTCCAGTGTACTCATTACGTTGATTTTTTTATTGTTGATTATTCAGTCTTTTTAGTATTTAGATATTTGATCTGAGACATTAAGCATCGATTGTTTAGGTCTCTATTGCTTAATGTCTCTGTTTTTATTTTCTACTGATCCGTTACACAGCCTTCTGAGGCATCGGCAACAGTTTTAGCGTATTTGTATAAAACACCTTTGTTAACTTTTAACGCTGGTTGTACCCAAGCGGCACGGCGTTGCGCGATCTCTTCATCGGAAAGCAGCACATTGATGCTGTTATTCACTGCATCGATCTCGATAATGTCATCATCATGTACAAGACCGATTAATCCGCCTTTGTAAGATTCTGGTGTGATATGCCCTACGACAAAACCATGTGTTCCACCTGAGAAACGGCCATCGGTAATTAAAGCAACAGATTTACCAAGACCGGCACCAATAATCAAGGAGGTTGGTTTAAGCATTTCAGGCATGCCTGGTGCTCCAACAGGACCTTCATTTTTGATCACGACAACATCGCCTGGTTTGATTCTACCAGATGCAATACCGGCCACTAAATCATGCTCGCCATCGAATACGCGTGCAGGACCAGTGAATTTTTCACCTTCTTTACCGGAGATCTTGGCTACAGAACCTTTCTCTGCTAAGTTCCCATAAAGAATCTGTAAGTGTCCTGTAGCCTTGATTGGATCGCTCAATGGTTTGATAATCGGTTGGTCATATTCCATGATTGATTTAACATCAGCCAAGTTTTCAGCGACCGTTTTTCCTGTTACCGTAATACAGTCGCCATGAAGTAAACCTTCATTTAAAAGATATTTCATGACAGCAGGAGTTCCACCAAATTGCTGCAGATCTTGCATCAAGTATTTACCGGATGGTTTGAAGTCAGCTAATACAGGGGTTTCGTCACTCATGCGTTGAAAGTCGTCTTGCGTGATATCTACGCCTACAGCTTTGCCTATTGCGATAAAGTGAAGTACAGCATTGGTACTACCGCCCAAGATAACAATGGTACGTAGCGCGTTCTCAAATGCTTTACGTGTCATGATATCAGAGGGCTTGATATCTTTCTCAAGCAGTGTGCGGATATGCTTCCCTGCTTCCAAACATTCATTTTTCTTTTCTTCCGAGATCGCAGGGTTGGAAGATGAGTACGGTAAGCTCATTCCCAAGGCTTCAATTGCCGAAGCCATGGTATTTGCTGTATACATTCCGCCACAAGCACCAGCACCAGGGCAGGTATGTTTGATAATGCCTTCATAGTCTTCATCGGAAAGATTGCCGCAGATGCGTTGTCCCAATGCTTCAAATGCAGACACAATGTTTAATTCTTCACCTTTATAGTGGCCTGGAGCGATAGTACCGCCATATACCATTAACGAAGGACGGTCCAAACGGGCCATTGCCATAATAGCACCGGGCATGTTTTTGTCACAGCCAGGAATAGAGATCAAGCCATCATAATATTGTCCACCACAGATCGTTTCGATACTATCAGCGATCACATCACGACTTACCAACGAATAACGCATCCCATCGGTACCGTTACTCATACCGTCACTGACGCCAATGGTTCCAAAGGTCAAACCCACTAAATCATTGTTCCAAACGCCCTTCTTGACGATTTGTGCCAAATCATTTAAGTGCATATTACACGTATTACCATCATATCCCATGCTGGCAATACCGACCTGTGCTTTGTCCATGTCGGCATCTGTAAGACCGATACCATAAAGCATTGCTTTTGCAGCAGGTTGCGTTTCGTCTTGTGTAAATGTACGGCTGTATTTGTTCATTGCGTTTTCGCCGTTAGATGATGACTTCATAATTTTCGTTCTCTAATACTAAATTTTTATATCTTCTTTGGATTGATGCACCTATGCTGTGTTCCCAGGCTTCTTTGTAGATGACATCATCGACTTGTTTGATTCCGATAATTTCTGCCGCAGTCCCGCATAAGAAAGCGCTGTCAGCAGTGTAAATGTCTTCTACTGTCAATTGCTTTTCAATGACTTCGAAGTTTAATTTTTTACAGATGTTTTTTACAGTCTGGCGTGTAATGCCCGGGAAGATATTCTTCGCTGGCGGCGTATAGATTTTGAAATCCTTTTCGATGAAAATATTTTCACTGGATGCTTGGGCAACGTAGCCTTCGTGGTCGAGCATTAACGCTTCGTCGTAACCCTTCCTGATGGCTTCTGTTGTCGCAAGGATGGAGTTTACATATTGCCCAGAGATCTTCGAGTCAATTTTAAACGACTTTGGATTAGGTCTTTTGATATCAGAGATACATACCTTTAATAGGTTTTGACCAAGATATGGTCCCCATTCCCATGCTGCCATCATGATGCTTGCTTCGGTTGATGAGGTTAGGTGCATATTTGAACCGGTCAATACCAATGGACGTATATAAGCTTCTCTTAGGTTGTTGTTGGCCAGGAGCTCATAACAGATGTCGATCAGCTCTCGGTTGCTCCAACGATAGGGAATATTAACTGCTTCACACGATCTCTTTAAGCGATCGAAATGCATGTCAGCTTTAAATATACGGGGCCATTGTGGGTATTATACGCACGTAAACCATCGAATACAGCATATCCGTAATGCAATGACTGTGCAAAGGGATCCAATGCCGCTTCGGAAGCTTTTACAAAAGCTCCGTCCAAATAGATCAATGTGTTTTTGTCGTAATATTTCATAACCCAAAATTTACCTAAGTATAATAGTTCCCTTTGTTGTAATATTGGTGGTAAATCATGCTATCTCAAGCTTCTATAAAAACTTTCGATTTTCATTTCCTCAAGGTAGCAGGAATTACAATAATTGGCAATAGGTAAAGTGCTAATTTTGTATTTAGAATAAAATTTCATTAAATCTATTTTTATGAAATTTTATTTTACAAAAATTCGTTTTATTCGGTTTTATATTTTGTTAGTCGTATACCATATTTAAAATTGGTCTACAGGTGCAAAAAATTATTTTTTGTTACAATGGCCAATTTTCTTCCTAAAATGAAGAAAATGTCAAAAAAACTTTAAAAAAAAAGCTTCCGATATTTCTATCGGAAGCTTTTTAGATTTTATAAAATCGATTTGATTTAATCTCCGATAATTCCTTCAGCAAGCACGGTAATGACATTGTCTTTTGCTTCCACAACACCACCTTTAATGAACACTTCTTGTCCACCTTTACCTTGTTGAATAATTACTTTTCCATCTTCCAAAGTAGAAACAATGGCAGCGTGGTCTTTCAAAATTTGAAAAGAACCCGCAGTGCCCGGTACAGTAACGGATGTTACTTCGCCTTCGAATGCTAATTTGTCTGGAGTGATAATTGTTAATTTCATTATTCTTAGATATAATCTAGATTAAACTGCTTCTGCTAATAATTTTTTACCTTTTTCGATAGCATCATCGATGTTACCTACTAAGTTGAAGGCAGCTTCAGGGTACTCATCTACTTCACCGTCAATGATCATATTGAAACCTTTGATGGTATCTTTGATGTCTACCAATACACCTTTTAAACCTGTAAATTGTTCTGCAACGTGGAAAGGTTGTGATAAGAAACGTTGAACACGACGTGCGCGGTGTACTGTCAATTTATCTTCTTCAGATAATTCGTCCATACCTAAGATGGCGATGATATCTTGCAATTCTTTATAACGTTGAAGAATTTCTTTTACACGTTGTGCAGTATTATAGTGTTCGTTACCTAAAACGGCAGGAGAAAGGATACGTGATGTAGAATCCAAAGGATCCACAGCAGGGTAGATACCTAGCTCAGCGATTTTACGGGACAATACTGTAGTTGCGTCCAAGTGAGCGAAAGTTGTCGCTGGCGCAGGGTCAGTTAAGTCATCGGCAGGTACATAGACTGCTTGTACTGAAGTGATAGAACCGTTTTTAGTTGATGTAATACGTTCTTGCATTAAACCCATCTCAGTTGCCAATGTTGGTTGGTAACCTACGGCTGAAGGCATACGACCCAAAAGGGCAGATACTTCAGAACCTGCTTGTGTAAAACGGAAGATATTATCGATGAAGAATAATACGTCACGGCCTTGACCTTCGCCATCACCGTCACGGAAGTATTCCGCAATTGTCAAACCTGATAAAGCAACACGTGCACGTGCACCAGGAGGCTCGTTCATTTGACCGAATACGAAAGTACATTTAGAATCTTTCATCAACTCGTGGTCAACAGTATCCAAAGGCCATTCGCCTTTTTCCATGCCTTCCATAAAGTGCTCACCATATTTGATGATACCAGACTCCAACATCTCGCGCAATAAGTCATTTCCTTCACGTGTACGTTCACCTACACCGGCAAATACAGAAAGACCACCGTGGCCTTTTGCGATATTGTTGATTAATTCTTGGATTAATACAGTTTTACCTACACCGGCACCACCGAATAAACCAATTTTACCACCTTTAGCATATGGCTCTAAAAGGTCAATAACTTTGATACCAGTAAAAAGTACTTCGGATTCAGTTGACAAATCTTCGAATTTAGGAGGTACGTTGTGGATAGGACGACCATTCTCTTTATTCAAATTTTGGATCCCGTCTATGGCATCACCAACTACATTGAATACACGACCTTTGATTTCTTCACCAACAGGCATTTTGATAGGAGCACCAGTATCGACAACTTCCATTCCGCGAACTAAACCTTCAGTTGCGTCCATGGCAATTGTACGTACACGATCCTGACCTAAGTGTTGTTGAACTTCTAATACAACACGTTGTCCATTTTCTTTTTGAATGTACAATGCATCGTAAATTTTAGGTAGATTTTCACTGTCGGCGAAGTTGACGTCAACAACTGGGCCGATAATCTGCGCTATTTTACCAATCTTGGGCATATTATAGGGACTAAATATTTATTAATCAATTTTATATAAGAGACATAAAAGGCCTCTTTTTTGGTCAGCAAAAATAAGGTTATTCGTTTTTAAAAACAAATAGAATTTGCAATTAAATTACAATTTTATTAATGTAGGTCAAAATGTTATCGATTGTAATTCTGTATGTTTCGATTTCTATACCTGCAAATATAGTTTTTCTCTTTTATCCGGCTAGGTATTTTTTAAGTTTACAGCTTTACTTCACTGAATCTTTTGTTCGTATTTAGGAGTGAAACCTGATTAAATAAAACCGACCTGTAACGGAGTGTCTCTAGGATTCGTTACAGGTCGGTCACAATAAAGCTGCTATTTTATGAAAGCAGGACTAGATTTTTTTGTTTAGTTCGTCCTGCAACTGGCGCTTGAGCAGTTGTTCCTTTTCCATCGATTTTTTGCGGAAGGTAGCGAATTCCTCTTGCGACTGTTCGGCCGTTTTTTGGAATTCCACCGTGTCCACTTTCGCTTTCCGGTAAGAAAATAAAAAGATAAATGCTGCTACTGCCAATACCGCAATGATCGTCCAGACAACAGTATTGTAAAAAGTTTTAGATGTATTGATTCCCAAGAAAGAGAAACTTTCTGTTTTTTCCTTCTCCTGTGCCAGCTGATCCTTTAAAACCTGAATTGAATCTTGTAAAGTTTTGGTATTGGATGTATAGTTGCTTGAAGATGATTTTAAAGAGCTGATTTCCTTGTGGAGTTTTGCTACGGTATCAATTACATTTCGTTTCACAATATCAAGATTGGTTTTTCGTACCATCTTGAAATCATAGTTGTTTTTCGAAATATAATTCAGGTGGTCAAATTGATTTGCCAAACTTCCTTTTTTTAATCCATCCGGGCTATATTTGAAGGCATTATCCTGTTGTGCTGCTGTAGTGGCTGGAGCCGCAGCGGGAGTTTGTGCCTTCAATAGCGTATGTGATGAAATAAATAAAATCGTAAAGAATATAAATGCTAATCTCAATTTGCTCATGTTGTTTATTTTATAAAATGCGTTAATCTAGCTTATCCTAATTGTAAAACTAGGATATACCTGTGATAAATATAAGGAATTATTGAAAAAACGAAAATGTTAAGTGAAATATATTCCAATTCTCGTAGGTCATTTCCCGTTACTTTATCATGATTCGATAGACCAACTTGGCAAATACCGTAAAAAGGACATGATCTTTTCCTTATAGATTGCCGTATTTAGTTTGAAATAGTAGGCTCCTTTTTTTGAGTTTTCCTTATCTTTTTCTTCCAGTTTGATGATGAGGTCTGAGGAAAGCAGTTTTCGGCTGAAATTGCGCTTATCCAACTCGATATTGTAAACACCCTCATAGAGTGCTGCAATCTGGGGAATTGTGAATTTCTCAGGCAGCAGTTCAAATAATATCGGATACAAAGCTGCTTTCATGCGTAGACGGTGCTGTGCCGAAGCGATCATCTGATCATGATCGAAGATCAGTGTTGGGTGCTCCTGTAATGGAAACCATTGGGCTTCGTAATCGTCACTGAGGATATGTTGATATTGCTGCGTATCAATCAGCGCAAAATAACAGATACTGACAACCCGGTCGCTAGGTTCACGCTTAGGTTCACCGAATACACTACATTGCTCCATGTATACATTTTCAAGCCCTGTTAACTGTTTGAGCACACGGCTCGCCGCCTCTTCCGGGCTTTCGTCAGATTGAACGAAACCACCCATCAGACTCCATTTATTTCGTTCGGGTTCGAAATCACGTTTAATTAAAAGTACTTCAAGGGATTCGCCGTTAAATCCAAATATGATACAGTCTACTGCCAAAAGGATCCCTGAATCTTTTTTATAATATTCCATCGTCTATCGTTTTATCTTTTTTTATCTGACATCACCCCATTTATTCCACGAGCAAAACTATGTAAAAAAGTAAATAGCTAAAAATAAGTATAATAATTGTCTGATACATCCCTTTAAAAGGCTTTTATACGCCTATGTCAGGAATTTGGGTTAACCATAATTTGCTGCTATGAAGTTAGCTCTATTTTTTAAATATGAAAATTTTCTTTCATATTTAAAAAAATAAATGTTTATTTGACACTAATTATTTTTTCAAGGCGAACTTCAGAAAGGAGGGGATTGAAAAATAAGGCGTTAGAGACAATTATAAGTTATAAACCAAATTCAGCAAAAATGAATAAATCGTATGTCATTGGGGTGGACTATGGAAGTGATTCGGTCCGTTCGGTATTGGTTGATGCTAACAATGGCGAGGAGATAGCTTCTTCTGTATTTTACTACCCGCGTTGGAAAAGAGGGGAGTATTGTGATGCTGCTTTAAGTCAGTTTAGGCAGCACCCCTTGGATTATATCGAAGGCTTGGAAGCAACAATAAAAGATTGTTTGCTCAAATCGGAAATCGACAATATTGGCGCAGCTGTAAAAGCAATTTCTGTGGATACAACGGGATCTACTCCAGTTGCCGTAAACGCAGCCGGGGTTCCATTGGCGTTGTTGGACGAGTTTAAAGACAACCCCAATGCCATGTTTGTTTTATGGAAAGATCATACAGCTGTTGGAGAGGCCAAAGAAATTAACCTGCACAATCAAAATAGTTCGGTGGATTATTTGAAGTATGTGGGCGGAGTATACTCTTCGGAATGGTTCTGGGCCAAATTACTTCATGTTTTTAGAGCAGATGAAAAAGTCCGTGCCGCCACATATAGCTGGGTTGAGCATTGCGATTATATTCCATTTCTATTGACGGGAGGAAAACAGGTGTCTGCGATGAAGCGTGGGGTTTGTTCAGCGGGCATAAATCGCTTTGGGCCGAAGAATTTGATGGCCTACCGCCAAATTCTTTCTTTTCAACACTTGATCCATTGCTGGATGGTTTGGTTGATCGTTTGTTTTCCGAAACATACACTGCTGATCAATCTGCTGGTCAGCTTTCGGAAGAATGGGCGCAACGATTAGGTCTTACAACCTCGGTCGTTGTCGGAGTAGGTGCATTTGACTGTCATATGGGGGCAGTAGGGGGACAAATAGAGCCATATTATCTGAGTAAGGTAATGGGGACATCGACCTGCGATATGCTAGTTGCCCCGAAGGAGGAGGTTCAGCATATGTTGGTCAGGGGAATCTGCGGTCAGGTAGACGGTTCGATTATACCGGGAATGATCGGTATGGAAGCTGGGCAATCGGCATTTGGAGATGCTTACGCTTGGCTGAAACAGGTGTTACTGTGGCCAACGAAAAATTTGATACAAGATATTGAAGAGATCGAAGCGCATACGCGTGAACAGTTGATGGCAACCCTGGAGGAGAAACTCTTGTTCAGCCTAAGTGAGCAGGCTGCATTACTTCCCGTAACGGCAACATCTGAATTAGCATTGGACTGGCTCAATGGTCGTCGAACTCCGGATGCGGATCAATCCTTGAAAGGAGCGATTACAGGTTTGCACCTCGGAACAGATGCTCCTCGGATCTTCAGAGCAATTGTCGAAGCAACTTGTTTTGGCGCAAAGGCTATTGTTGACCGTTTCGTGGAACAGGGTATTCCGGTAAAAGGCTTGATCGGTTTAGGCGGAGTTGCAAAGAAATCCCCCTTTATTATGCAAATGATGGCCAATGTGATGAATATGCCTATTCGTATTCATAAAAGTGAACAGACTTGTGCCATTGGCGCCGCAATGTTCGCCGCAACAGCGGCTGGTTTATATGACCGGGTCGAGGATGCCATGAAGGCAATGGGGCAAGGTTTTGAACGAACTTATATACCTGAGGAAAAATGGGTAACCATCTACGCCGAACGCTATGAACATTACAAGGCTTTGGGAGCTTTCATCGAAGGAAAGGAATCGCTAGCCATTACTGTTTAACCATTCAAATTTTAATCATGTATAATTCAATTAAAGAAGAAGCCTACCATTGCAATATGCAATTACCCCAGCTGGGATTGGTGCTTTTTACATTTGGAAATGTGAGTGTTGTCGATCGCCGTCAGGAAGTGTTTGCGATTAAACCAAGTGGGGTTCCATATGAAGAGCTATCACCGGAACATATGGTGATTGTAGACTTTGATGGTCAGGTGGTTGAGGGGAATCTTAGGCCATCATCTGATACGAAAACTCATGCGCTACTGTATAAACATTGGAAGGAAATCGGTGGGATCACCCACACACACTCCACCTATGCGACAGCATGGGCACAGGCGCAACGGGATATTCCCATTTTCGGAACGACACATGCCGATCATTTGACGGTAGACATCCCCTGTGCTCCACCAATGAACGATGAGATGATCGCCGGAAACTACGAACATGAAACGGGGTTTCAGATTATCAATCACTTTGTCGAAAATAAGCTGGACTATAAAGAAGTGGAAATGATTCTCGTTGGTAACCACGCGCCGTTTGCCTGGGGTAAAACTGGGACAAAGTCTGTTTATAACAGTGCGGTTTTGGAACAGGTTGCTAAAATGGCTTGGTTGACAGAACAGATCAATCCGAATGCGCCTCGATTAAAGCCTGCACTGATCAAAAAGCATTACGAACGGAAGCATGGGGCCAACGCCTATTATGGTCAATAATTTTCGGTAATAAAAAAATCTATAGCAAAAACTACAATTTAACATGAATATCAATTTAAAAGAGCTTGAGGTCTGGTTTGTCGTGGGAAGCCAAGACCTATACGGTGAAGAAACCTTGCGACAAGTTGCCCTACATGCTGAGGAAATAGCCAATTATTTACATAGCCAAGCAGCGATTCCAGTAGCGGTAAAATATAAACCGATCGTAAAAAATACGGACGAGATTTATGCAACGTTGGCAGCCGCCAACAATGAAAAAAACTGTATCGGGGTTATTACCTGGATGCATACATTTTCACCTGCAAAGATGTGGATCAGAGGATTAAAAGCCTTGCAAAAGCCATTGTTGCATCTGCATACGCAGTATAACCAGGATATCCCATGGAATAGTATCGATATGGATTTTATGAATCTCAACCAAAGTGCGCATGGGGATCGTGAATTTGGACATATCGTTAGCCGCTTAAAAATAGGTCGTAAAGTTGTAACCGGGCATTGGCAAGATGCGGAAGTGCTGGAACGGATTAATGTTTGGGCGCGTGCAGCCGCAGGATGGCACGACTGGCAAGGTGCTAAATTTGCACGATTTGGCGATAACATGCGTTATGTGGCTGTTACGGACGGCGATAAAGTAGAGGCAGAGTCGCAATTTGGTTTCGCAGTAAACACCTATGCCATTGGTGATCTGGTAGCGGTTATCAATGCGAGCACGGAAGCGGAAATCGCGGCATTATTAGCCGAGTACGAAGCGACTTATGAACTAGCCGAAAATGTGAAAGCTGGTGGTGAATATCACGATAACCTCATCGAGGCTGCTAAAATAGAAATTGGCCTAAGGAAATTTTTGGAACAAGGAAACTTTAAAGGCTTTACGGATACTTTTGAGGATCTGCATGGGATGGTACAACTTCCGGGCTTGGCGGTACAACGTTTAATGGCTGAGGGATATGGTTTTGCCGGCGAAGGGGATTGGAAGACCCCGGCTTTGGTGCGCGCTTGCAAAGTGATGGGAGCAGGATTAGCGGGAACGACCGCATTTATGGAGGACTACACCTACCATTTTGATCCGCAGAATCCCATGGTACTTGGCTCACATATGTTAGAAGTGGACCCAGCTTTAGCAACTGGAAAACCACGTATAGAAGTACATCCGCTAGGAATTGGCGGCAAGGCAGATCCTGCCCGTTTGGTTTTCAATGGGCAGAGCGGAGATGCATTGAATGCCTCTTTGGTCGATATGGGAACGCGTTTTCGTTTGATCGTGAATAAAGTACAAGGTGTTGCTGTGGAAGAAGAGTTACCTAAGCTTCCTGTTGCGCGTGTGTTATGGAAACCGCTTCCTGATATGAAAACAGGTTGCAGTGCCTGGATTGTGGCAGGGGGGGCACATCATACAGCCTACAGCTTGAGCTTAACACCCGAATACCTGGAAGATTTTGCACGTATTGCCGGACTGGAATATGTATTGATCGACGAGGATACTACGGTAGCGAAGCTCGAAGATCAATTGAAATGGAATGAACTATATTATTTACTCAGTAAATAATAGCCTAAGCCATTTATACCTGCTCTTCGGGTATAGATGGCTTATTGATAATAACCAATTTGGGACATATGGAAAAATTTGCAACGGTAGATTACATCATCTTCGTAATTTACTTCTTTATTGTAGCCGGTTATGGCTACTGGATTTATCGTAAAAAGACGAATAGTTTAAGCAGTAGCAAGGACTACTTTCTGGCGGAGGGATCACTTACCTGGTGGGCCATAGGCTCTTCGTTGATCGCATCGAATATTTCTGCTGAGCAGTTTATTGGTATGAGCGGTAATGGATTTGAGGTCGGTATTGCTGTAGCCGCTTATGAGCTCATTGCTGCGGTAGCGCTAATTATTGTTGCGGTTTGGTTTATTCCGGTCTATCTGAAAAACAAAATTTTTACGATGCCTCAGTTTTTGAACAACCGATACAATGAAACAACGAGTCTTATTATGGCAATCTTCTGGTTGTTTTTGTACGTTTTTGTCAATCTGACCTCCATTTTATATTTAGGCGCCATTGCAATCTCCAGCATGGCCGGAGGTGGCGACAGCTTCCACACCATTACAGTTGCTCTAGCCGTATTTGCCGTTATCATTACTTTGGGCGGAATGCGTGTTATTGGCTTTACAGATGTTATTCAGGTTGTTGTATTAATTATAGGTGGTATAGCGACGACCTATGTGGCATTGACTTTGGTCAGTGAACATTTTGGTTTGGGCCAAGATGCCTTAGCGGGATTTAATAAACTGATGGAAGATTCGCCGGAGCATTTTAACCTATTTGTCGATAAGCCAGGGCCGGGTGCCAGTCAGGAAGATATCAATAAATATCTGATGCTGCCTGGAATAGGGATGTACCTTGCCGGGATCTGGATTGTTAACCTAAATTACTGGGGCTGTAACCAATACATCACACAACGCGCTCTGGGAGCTGATTTAAAGACGGCACGCACAGGGATTCTTTTTGCAGGATTTCTAAAATTGTTTATGCCGATTATCGTCATGCTTCCAGGAATAGCTGCTTATGTGCTTTATAAAAATGGTGCGTTGCAACACGAAATGGCTCCTGGAGGGGTGTTTCATGCCGATAATGCGTACTCGGCAATATTGGGCTATCTGCCAAATGGAATGAAAGGACTAGCACTGGCGGCGCTTACAGCAGCTATTGTGGCCGGATTGGCCGGAAAGGCAAATAGTATCGCAACGATCTTTACACTGGATATCTTTAAAAAATACATCAATAAAGATGCGAGCGAAGCAAAAATGGTCTGGGTTGGAAAGATAACAATTGTGATCTCTATTCTACTTTCTGTTTTATTTACCTGGAATGATGCGCTGGGCATCGGTGGTGCCGGAGGATTTACTTTTATCCAAAAATATACAGGTTTTATCAGTCCGGGTGTTTTTGCAATGTTTTTGCTCGGTATGTTCTGGAAAAGGACTACGGGTGCAGCTGCCATTACAGGCCTTGTTACGGGATTTGCATTGTCGATATTTTTCAATGAGTTTGCAACAAAAGTTTTCGGGCCAGAAACATGGATCTATACGGCATATCTTAACAAGGCGGGTGTTTATGAAATTCCATTTCAGATATGTATGGGACTAGCATTTGTGTTTACGATGATCGCTATGATTGCTGTCAGCTTATTTGGACCAAAAGTTAATCCAAAAGCTTTTGTATTGGATCGATCGATGTTTAAAGTGGAACCGTCCGTATTGGCATTAATTGTTGTGACTTTATTGTTGGTGACTGCTATCTATGTGCGTTTTTGGTAGAAATGTTGCCATTTGAATAATTAACTAATTATGAACCATTCCTAATTAAAATTAGGAAGCCTCCATCAGACCGATGGGGTAAAACTTAATTGCAGATGAATAAGAAAATTATTATTGGTTTGTTGACTTGTGCTTCATTGGCTTATGGCTGCCAGTCTTCATCAACTCAAAGTAAGCAAGCAGCGACCTTGGCTGACTCTGCCTCCAACCAAGCTTTTGATAGCCAGATTGACGGTAAAGAAGTTAAACTATTCCAGCTCAAGAATGACAAACTCGCTATTACATTGACAAATTATGGCGCACGCCTGGTAAGTTTAAAAGTGCCAGATAAAGACGGTAAATTGACTGATGTGATTTTGGGCTATGATTCGGCCAATGAATACAAGGATAACTATAATAATTTTTACGGCGCAATTGTAGGGCGTTACGGGAATCGGATTGGCAAAGCATCATTTAAACTGAATGGAGAGGTGTATTCTTTAGAAAAGAATGATGGCGAGAATTCACTTCATGGCGGTACCAATGGCGTTTACAATAAAGTGTGGGATGTAGTCAGTAGCACTTCGACATCAATCACATTAGCCTATACCTCACCTGATAAAGAAGCGGGTTATCCGGGAACGGTCAAGATGGAGGTTACCTATACCCTGGAGGACAACGGTGCTTTGGCCATCGCCTATCAGGCGACAACAGATAAAGAGACGGTCTTAAATCTGACCAACCATGCTTATTTTAACCTCAATGGGGCAGGAGATTCTTCTATTCTGGATCATGAACTTCAGATTGATGCAAAGGCAATTACCGAAGTTGACAATACCTTGATTCCAACTGGAAAGAGTTTGCCTGTAGCGGGCACAGCATTCGATTTTACAAAACCTACACGTATTGGTGCTCGTATTGAAGATGAAAATGCACAACTGAAGATCGGAAAAGGCTATGACCATAATTTTGAACTAAACAAGAAGGATGGTTTCCAGAAGGTCGCACAGGTGTATGCTGCGAAAACGGGTATTGAAATGGACATCTACACAACCGAACCTGGTTTACAGTTTTACAGTGGTAATTTTATGAAAGATTCTGACCCTAAAGGGAAAGAGGGAAAAGTGTATCCATTCCGTTCTGCTTTCTGTTTGGAGACACAACATTTTCCAGATGCACCAAATCACCCCAATTTTACATCAACGGTGTTAAAACCTGGAGAAAAATATAGTTCAAAAACAACCTACCAATTCAGTGTGAAATAATAAAATCTATATGATAAAGCTAAGATTAAAATTAGGCGTTGTTTTTACGCTGGCCACTGGATTACTGTATGGACAGAGTAGTGTAAGATTAGAAACGCCGCAACAGGAGCAGACTATAAGTCGACATATCTATGGACATTTCGCCGAGCACTTGGGACGCTGTATTTATGATGGATTTTATGTCGGTGAGAAAAATGACTCAATTCCGCATGCTGATGGTGTCCGGAAAGATGTTATCGAAGCCCTTAAGAATTTGAACATTCCCAATTTACGTTGGCCGGGTGGATGTTTTGCCGATACCTATCATTGGAAGGATGGAGTTGGGCCCAAAGCGCAACGGCCTGCTATCGTAAACAACTGGTGGGGTGGCGTGACAGAGGATAATTCTTTTGGCACACACGATTTTCTCAATATGTGTGAATTGCTTGGTGCGGAACCTTATCTGGCGGGTAATGTGGGTAGCGGCGAGGTACAGGAGCTTGCCGACTGGGTCCAATATGTGAATTTTAAAGGAGAAAGCCCCATGTCAGATTGGCGACGAAAAAATGGTCGACAGGAACCTTGGAAGGTAAAATTCTGGGGCGTAGGAAATGAAGCTTGGGGCTGTGGCGGAAATATGACCGCCGATTACTATACCGACATTTATCGCAAATACGCCACTTTTATGTCGGATTGGACCAATGGAAGTGGTTTGTATCGGATAGCATCAGGAGCCAATAGTGCAGATTATAATTGGACGGAGACTCTCATGAAGAAAATTCCGAGTGGTTTGATGAAAGGCATGGGGCTTCATCACTATGCGGTGATCAACTGGGATAACAAGGGCTCAGCAACTCAATATTCGGAAGAGGAATATTTTAGAACCATGAAATCAGCTTGGTTTATGAATGAGCTGGTGGAGAAGAATATCGCCATTATGGACAAATACGATCCGAAAGGACTTGTGGATCTGATCGTAGACGAATGGGGGGGCTGGTATGCGGTAGAGCCCGGTACGAACCCTGGTTTTCTCTACCAACAAAATACCATGCGTGATGCCATGATTGCGGGAATGACGCTCAATATCTTTAACAATCATGCTCGTCGGGTGAAGATGGCCAATCTAGCGCAGGCTGTGAATGTATTGCAGGCGGTTATTCTAACAGAAGGAAAGAATATGATTTTGACGCCGACTTATCATGTGATGGAAATGTATAAGGTACATCAGGATGCCAAGTTGATTCCTATTTCCCTTCAATCAACGGATTTTGAATTTAACCAGGAAAAAATTCCGGCCGTTTCGGTTTCAGCGTCACAAGACAAGCAGGGCCGTACTCATATCTCCTTGGTAAATATTGATCCGAAAAAGAATAATAAGGTACGTGTGGATCTCGGTTCAGTGAAAGCTGCAAAAATTTCAGGCCGAATCCTTACCGCGGAGAATCTACGCGATTATAATTCCTTCAAGAAACCCACAACAATTAAACCTGTTGTGTACAATAGGGCAAAGGCAGTGAATGGTACCATTGAAGTGGACATTCCGGCATTTTCAGTTATTGTATTGGAATTAATATAACAGCCAATTTTGATAGGGTTGTCATGTCGTGCTAACCTATTTATGCTGTTAGAGTTGGTGTAAAAACCTGAAATAATAAATTATTGATGAACAAATACATATAGGGATGAAAAGAGTAGTGTCAATACTGTTACTGTTAGCGAGCTTGAGCTCTTCAGCAATGGCACAGTCACCGATAACATTAAATATAGCGTTGGATAAACCTACAGGCAAAATATCGCCACATATGTGGGGTGTCTTTTTTGAAGATATCAATCTTGGTGCCGATGGGGGAATTTACGCTGAATTAGTAAAGAATAGATCATTTGAGTTTGATCAGCCTTGGATGGGATGGAAAAAGCTCGAAAATGGTCCTGAGGGAACCTACCTCCTGCTAAACGATAGCAAACGTAAAGGGAACAAACGTTATTTAAGGATAAACAATGCGGCTAATCTGAAATTAGGACTACAAAATGAAGGCTTTAGAGGAATGGGGGTGAAAGCGGGGGCAGCATATGAGTTCTCTGTACAATACCAAAGTGCAGCTAAGGGGATGAAAATCCATGTTGAGCTGCTCGATCAACAGAATAAAGTTATTGGCGCAGCTGAGCTTCCTCTTGAACCCGACGGATCATGGTCTGAAGCTGCAGTCAAATTTCCTGTCAACCAGACGACAGATAAAGCCAAATTAAATGTTTGGTTTACAGGGGCGGGTACCTTAGACGTGGATATGCTTTCGTTATTTCCAGTAGACACCTGGAAAGGAAGACCGAAGGGTTTACGTAAAGATATGGTTCAGATGCTTGCCGATATGAAACCCGGCTTTATCCGTTTTCCTGGAGGCTGTATTGTTGAAGGGAAAGATTTGGCTAATCGCTTTCAATGGAAAAAAACTGTTGGACCAATAACGGAAAGGGAATTGATTATCAACCGGTGGAATACCGAATTCAGCCATCGGCTTACACCTGATTATTTTCAGACCTTTGGTTTAGGATTTTATGAATACTTTTTACTGGCAGAAGATATTGGAGCCTCCCCAGTTCCCATTCTCAATTGCGGTATGGCCTGCCAATTTAATACCGGAGAACTTGTCCCATTGGACGAACTTGATACCTATGTGCAAGACGCTTTGGATCTGATTGAATTTGCTAATGGTACAACAGATACAAAATGGGGGAAATTACGGGCGGATATGGGGCACCCTGAGCCTTTTCACCTCAAAATGCTGGGGGTTGGCAATGAAAATTGGGGCCCGCAATATATCGAACGGTTGGCCGTCTTCAAGAAAGCATTAAACGAAAAGCATCCAGAGATCAAAATTATTGCCAGTTCGGGCACTGATCCCGAAGGAGATCGTTTTGACTTCTTAAATGATCAACTGCGGGCGATGAATATCAATATCATTGATGAACATTATTACCGTCCACCATCCTGGTTTCTTTCGAGCGCCAATCGCTATGATAATTACGCTAGAAATGGGGTGAAAATTTTCGCTGGGGAATACGCTTCGCATACGACGCGACCAAACGGTCCAGGGAAAAGTACCTGGGAGGCGGCCCTCTCGGAAGCCGCTTTCATGACAGGCCTGGAACGAAATGGCGACGTCGTGGAGATGGCATCTTATGCGCCATTATTCGGCCATGTCGATGGCTGGCAGTGGTCACCGGATTTAATTTGGGTGGATAACTTGCAGGTATATGGAACACCGAGCTACCACGTGCAAAAATTATATGCTACCAATAAAGGGACAAGCATTGTTCCGATCAAACGGGATGGTGAATTCGTTGCTGGCAAAGATAGCCTATATGCTTCTGCAGTATTTGATGCAGCTGCGCAACAGCTTATCGTGAAAGTCGTCAATTACAACAGTAAACCGATGAAAGTGAACCTCGACATAGATTCGAAGAAAAAGCCTGCTGCGACAGCAGAGAAAATCACGTTGGCCAACGCCAACCTCAACCTGAGTAACAGTATCGAGGAACCATTGAACATCCGTCCAAAACAAAATACGGTAACTTATAAGGGAAAGACGATTGTTGAAACATTTGAACCCTATTCCTTGACCTTGATTAAAATGTCCGTTAAATAAGATGAATATCCGTAGACTCTTTTTTACTACCCTGATTCTATTTGCACATAACGTGTTTGCACAGGTAAAAAAACAAAATGGGAGCGTGACGGTCGCATTTGGGTGGGTAACAACCGCGGTATAGTAATGTGCTATTTACAAATGAAATAACCTTTTTATGAATAAAAGAAAGTTGATATCCCTCATGGGAGTTGTTGGTTTGATGATGGCTGCCTTGTGTTCCGTATCGGCACAGGAATATAAAGCTGGACCATCGGAAAAAGATTTTGCGGGTTATCTATTTACCTATTTTAAAGGTAATGCAATTGCGGATGAGGCCGTATGTTTTGCGATTAGTACTGACGGTTATACATTCAGGGCACTGAACAATAATCAGCCCATATTGGATTCTAAACGCATCAGCAGTACAGGTGGCGTAAGGGATCCACATATTTTACGGACCGAGGACGGCAAATCATTTTATATGGTGCTAACGGATATGACGGCATCCAAAGGATGGGATTCTAACCGAGCCATGGTTTTGTTAAAATCTACAGATTTGATCCACTGGGAGCATCATGTGATTAACATCCAACAACGTTATCAAGGGCAGAA
Source organism: Sphingobacterium sp. UGAL515B_05 (assembly GCF_033097525.1). Lineage (NCBI taxonomy): Bacteria > Pseudomonadati > Bacteroidota > Sphingobacteriia > Sphingobacteriales > Sphingobacteriaceae > Sphingobacterium > Sphingobacterium sp. UGAL515B_05. Next base: position 2,535,273 of record NZ_CP109907.1, read on the forward strand.
AGACTTAAAAAGGGTTTGGGCGCCCCAGACTATATTTGATCCAGGTGTCGGTAAATATATGGTTTACTGGTCCATGAAATATGGAGATCAACCTGACGTGATTTATTATGCTTATGCTAATCGTGATTTTACGGATCTGGAGGGCGAACCTAAGGTGTTGTTTTTGCCTAAAAATGGTCAATCCTGTATAGATGGGGATATTATTGTTAAAAACGGCGTATTCCATTTGTTTTATAAAACTGAGGGGAATGGGAAAGGAATAAAACAGGCGATCACAGATTCATTGACGTCAGGGAAATGGGTTGAACAACAGGGTTATAAACAGGTAACTGCAGACGATGTGGAAGGATCTGGAATTTTTAAACGTAATCAATCCGATACTTATATCTTGATGTATGACCTTTATAAAAAGGGGAAGTACCAGTTTTGTGAATCTCAGGATCTAGATCATTTTAAAGCAATAGATCAACAGATTGATATGGATTTTCATCCTAGACATGGCACTATTTTACCGCTTTCAAGAAATGAGTTGAATAAATTGATTCAACATTGGGGAAAACCAGCTGATATCACATTGAACAATGTGAAAAATCCTATATTGGAGGGATTTTATGCGGATCCAGATGTATTGTACTCTAATAAGACAAAGAAATATTATATCTATCCAACGAGTGATGGCTTTGACGGTTGGGGGGGATATTACTTCAAAACCTTTTCTTCTACTGATTTGATAGCATGGAAAGATGAGGGAGTAATATTAGATTTAAAAAAAGATGTCCTATGGGGCAACCACCATGCCTGGGCGCCGACGATCGCAGAGAAGAAAGTCAAGGGTGGGTATAAATATTATTATTATTTTACAGCAGCTCAGAAAATCGGTGTTGCAGTAGCAGACTCACCAACCGGTCCTTTTAAAGATTCAGGTAAACCGCTGATAGACTTCAAACCAAATGGCGTAAAGGGAGGCCAAGAGATCGATCCAGCTGTTTTCACTGATCCCAAAACCAATAAGAGTTATCTTTATTGGGGAAATGGTCATCTTGCTGTAGCCGAACTTAATAAGGACATGGTGACAATCAAGGAAAATACGATCAAATTATTGACCCCCGATAGAACATTCCGTGAAGGAACTTATGTCTTTTTCCGGAAAGGGATTTATTATTTCCTATGGTCGGAAAATGATACACGTAGCGAAAATTATCGGGTTCGTTATGGAACTTCAACCTCTCCTTTGGGACCCATTCAAATCCCCGAAGATAATCTTATCTTGCAGAAAGATGTTGCTCTTGGAATTTACGGGACTGGACACAATTCGGTGTTGCAGCTGCCTGGAAAAGACGAATGGTACATTGTTTATCATCGATTTAACTATCCCAAAGGAATTACGATGGGCGAAGCTGCTGGGTATAACCGCGAAGTGTGTATGGACAAATTGCAGTTTGGTCCAGATGGGAAAATTCTTCCAGTCGTGCCGAGTCATTAAAATGGGCCATTACCCAAAGAGGTTACTGGTGAATTTTACTTTAATCCCCAGCTGAAAGTTATTGATCGTTTTAAATATTTCCTTAATGGTTGCCTTTTCAATATTTGTCAAGCTGTCCATCGGTACATAATTGTTTGGGCTAAGTTTGGCTATCCGAATCTGATTCGCTTGATTTTTCAGGCGAATCGACATCAGATAATAGTAAGATTGATGTAATTCTTCATATTGTTCCTGCGTGAAAATCCCCAATTCGAGTAACTGCTTGAGTCTTCCACCAGTATTTTCTTCATAAATTCGGTTTTTCAGGGCATATACACGAACCAGATCGACAATAGGTGTCATAGCTTTTTTGATGTTGAAGACTTCAGACGATCCGATGGTTTGCGTTTTGATCGCCTTAAAAAATGTCAAGGGAGGTTCATACTGTAGAGCATTTTTTGCGATAAATGTAAAAAAACGCTCATTAGGTTTTTGTAATTCGACATTGAGGAACTCTTTAAGCTGATCTATAATATCTTGGTCGCCATATAATCGTCGGCAGTCAAAGAATGTAGAAAACTTAATTGCATTTTCGGGAATACTTTCCTCGATCCATTTTTTATAATTGTTTTTCCAATGCGATAGTGAATGTGTCCATTCAGGATTGCTGGCCATATATCCTCCTGTACAATAACTGAAACCTATTGTATTTAAATGATCAGACACACGACTTGCAAAATTCAAAAAATACGCTCGGACGAGCTCGCGCTGTTCATTGGCTTTATCTTCATAAATAATCGCATTATCCTGATCTGTCATCAGCGTCTGTTCTTTTCTTCCTTCACTACCAGTCACCATGAAGACAAATTTTGCCGGCGGTTCGCCCATCTCTTCGATTACTTTTTCGATTACTTTCAGTGCAATACTGTCCGCTACAGTTGTAATCACCTGATTGGCAATTTCGGCATTTACTCCTCTGCCGAGCAGTTGATGGATAATTTCTGGAACGTTGTTCCACTTTTCACGCAATTCGTCAAAAGTTTCTGCTAGTTTGACCGATTGAATAAATACGAGTGGCGATTGCCCTTGCTCACTCAATAATCTGTTACGGCTTAGGAATCCAACGTAATTCCCTTCTTTTTCAACGAGCAGGTATCTTGATTTCGTTCGGAACATTTTTAGTACAGCCTCATACAGGTAAGCTTGATCAGAGATACTAACAATTGGGTTGTCCATCACTTCGATAATCGCGCGGTCGACAGCGATTTGTTGCGCCACGACATTATCCCGCAAGGTCATATCAGTAGCATAGCCGATGATACCATTTTTGTCTTTGATAAACACACAACTTACCTTTTGTTTGGCCATCATCTTTGCAACCTCAAAAATGGGGGTTTCAGCGGTACAGGCAACAATATCTTTGTAAGTGATATGTTCTATCTTTCGCGAGTACAATTGATCCGCAGCAAAGTAGCTCTCCTCAAAAGAAGCTGGGGATTTTACAAAGTGTGAAAACTCCTCATCTAACATCCTTTTTCCAAAAGAATTGGTGAAAAAATGAAAGAACTCTTCATTGGCATTACAAAGCTCAATAAAATTTTTCCGCGGTAACCGATAGATGATTGTACCTTTTTTAGCGATGACAGATTTTAACGCTTTTGTTCGATTCAATAAGACTGAAATACCGCCAAAGCAATAAGGCATATGATGGATTTCGACTAATCGTTTATTATCTGAAGCATCTAAAAAAAATGTTTCGTATTCTCCTTCGAAGATTAAGTCTACTCCGTCCATATCGGTAATATTCTGTCGATAGACCAAGGTGTCTTTGGAGAAACGATGTTCATAGAGTATATCGACAATACTTAGCTGAAGGGTTTCGGGCAATACCTGAAATGGTTGGGTCGATTTCAGCAAGGATAGGAGGGATTCGTTTTTTTCCATGAATACGGCATTAAAAAAGATTATCGAACTCAGTTTGTTGGTTTAGAATTTCTTGATCGGAGAGATCTTTTCGTTGGATCATTTCAAAATAACATTTCGCTGTGATCTCAGCATCTTTCTCCGCATCGTGTATATTTTCGGGAAGAGCCAGGAAAAGCGATTCATGTAATAATGAAAGCGGAAGATGGACCATATGTGGGTTTCTAACATACCTTTTGCTATGCAGCAAGGTGCAAAAGTATTTTAAGTCGCAAAATGGGAGCGGAAGATTGGAACGATAGAATTCAGCAGATAATACCTGCAAATCAAATGAAAGAAAATGTCCAACGATTTGCGGTTTATATTTTTTGATGTCATGACTCAGTTTACGCAACACCTCTTTTTTCTTTTCGCCGTGCTTCATTAAAAAAGGGGGAGTCAATCCGTGTATTTGCTCTGAAGCGGGACTGATTGGTATTAGCGGTTCATAAATATATTTATTCGTACGTTTAACTTCATTGCGTTCTTCGTCAAAAATAATCCAAGCCAATTGCAATATATGCGGCCAGTTGTCGCTGTCGGTGTACTTTTTATTCCATTTTTTCGGCAACCCGGATGTTTCAGTATCTATGAATAACAAATATTTTTTCAAGGAAGTATTTATAATAAGTAATTAAAAGTAATCAAAATTTACTGTAAGCTGTAGATGCCGTTTAAATAAATTATCTTGTATAGGGCAACTGTCTTGGTTATGTGGCATAACAGTGCATAACAGTTCCTCCCATCAAATCATTTAATTTAGTTTTTGTAATACCTAAAAAGATACACAATGAATGCTGTTTTCGGAGTTATATTCCATTTTATAGGCGGTTTCGCGTCTGGTAGTTTTTATGTGCCGTATAAGAAAGTGAAAGGCTGGTCCTGGGAATCCATGTGGATATTAGGGGGACTTTTTTCATGGGTGATCGTTCCGCCGATAGCGGCAATGTTGACGATTCCAAATTTTGTGGAAATTATCCAAGATACGAATAGTTCCATTGTAGGCTACACTTTTTTATTTGGATTACTCTGGGGGATTGGGGGACTGACCTATGGACTTGGTGTACGTTACCTCGGGGTATCTTTGGGAAGTAGTATCATTTTGGGACTTAGCATGGTTTTTGGATCCTTGATGCCAAGTATTTATTATTTTTTCAATAAGACTGCAGGCAAACATGGTATAGACTATTTTTTTACAACACATTCCGGTATTTGTATTCTCATAGGACTTTTGGTGTGTGTGCTTGGTGTGTTTTTATGTGGGAAGGCTGGAGTGTCAAAGGAGAAGCATTTATCTGCATTATCATCTGAAAGCAAGTCTGATTACAATTTTGGGTTGGGTATCGTTGTGGCTATTATATCGGGGATATTAAGTGCTTGTTTCAATTTTGGAATAGAGGCAGGAAAGCCGATGGCTGATGTGGCTAACATCTTATGGAAGGCTACTCATCCAAATCAAGGAGAATTTCTCTATCAAAATAACGTCACCTATATTGTAATCCTTTGGGGTGGTTTTGTGACGAACTTTCTTTGGTGCCTTTACTTATTGTTTAAGAATAGAACTTTTGGGGATTATACAAAGTCCGATGTGCCAAAAGGCAAAAACTTCCTTTTATGTGCGATAGCGGGAACGACTTGGTATCTGCAGTTTTTCTTTTATGGTATGGGCGAAAGCCGTTTAGGAAATGGAGCCAGCTCCTGGATCTTGCATATGGCATTTATCATTCTCATTTCAAATGCTTGGGGTGTTGCACTCAAGGAATGGAAAGGTGTGGATCGTGCGACTTATCGTTCTATAATCGGAGGAATTGTAACCATTATCGTCTCTATTTGCATCGTAGGGTTTGCAAAGACATTAGAAAATTAATATTTAAATAAATATAGAAGAAGTGAAAACGTACAAACATGTCAATTACTTATGGGACGATGAGAAAGCTCAGGCACTAAGCGGTGATGAAGTAGCTTTACTGTTATATCGTTCGAATATTTTAGGTGCAGATTTAAGGATCACAAATTATGGCGGGGGAAATACCTCGTGCAAAGTTTCTGAAAAAGATCCTTTGACAGGTGAAGAAGTGGAGGTGATGTGGATCAAAGGCTCAGGAGGTGATATCGGAACTTTGAAAAAATCCGGTTTGGCGGCTTTGTATCTCCAACGTCTACGTAATTTGGAAAATGTCTATCGTGGATTAGATCATGAAGATGAAATGGTTGAATTATTTAACCACTGTATCTATGATCTAGCGTCTAAAGCTCCATCTATTGATACACCACTGCATGGATTCCTGCCATTCAAACATATCGACCACTTACATCCCGATGCGGCAATTGCCATTGCCGCGGCCAAAGATGGAAAGACAATCACGCAAGAGCTTTTTAATGGGACCATCGGCTGGGTAGACTGGCAACGACCGGGATTTGATTTAGGCCTGCAGTTAAGAGCTTGCTTGGAAGAGAATCCAGGAATCCGAGGTATCATGTTAGGCTCTCATGGTTTATTTACCTGGGGCGATACAGCATACGAATGTTATGTTAATTCGTTGGATGTCATTGAAGCCTGTGCAGCATATCTTGAGCAGAATTATGGTAAAAAAGCACCTGTCTTTGGTGGACAAAAAGTGATTAGCTTGGGCAAGGAAGAAAGAACTGCACAAGCGGCCAAACTGGCGCCGGTTTTAAGAGGTTTCTGTTCCAGTGAGCGCCATATGATAGGGCATTTCACAGACGATGAACGCGTATTGGAATTTATCAATTCCAATGATTTAGCACGTTTAGCTCCACTTGGTACCAGTTGCCCGGACCACTTCTTAAGGACCAAAATCCAACCATTGGTGTTGAATTTGGATAAATCAGAAGATTTAGACAACGTTGAAGAGCTCAAAGCGAAATTGACGCCATTATTTGAAGAGTACCGTGAAATGTATGCACAGTATTATGAAAACTGCAAACATGAAAACAGTCCAGCGGTCCGAGATAAAAACCCGGTAATTGTTCTGTATCCAGGTGTAGGTATGTTCGCATTTGCGAAAGACAAACAGACTGCACGGGTGGCAGCGGAATTCTATACCAATGCAATCAATGTAATGAAAGGCGCTGAGGCTGTAAGCGAATATACCGCATTACCTCGTCAAGAGGCATTTGATATTGAGTATTGGTTGCTAGAAGAAGCAAAGTTGCAGCGCATGCCAAAACCCAAGGCACTTTCTGGAAAAATTGCTTTGGTTACTGGCAGTGGTGGTGGCATTGGAAAAGCAATCGCTAAAAAGATGGCTCAAGAAGGCGCTGTGATTGTCTTAAATGATATTAACACAGAACGGTTGGAATCGAGTAAGGCCGAATTTGTAGGCGAATTTGGAACAGACTCGGTCATCGCTACAATTCTTGATGTAACCAATGCAGATTCTATCAAAGGTGCTTTGAAAGATGCGGCTTTAGCATTCGGTGGTATTGATATCGTCGTTAATAATGCTGGATTGTCGATTTCAAAAACAATCGAAGACCACACGGAGAAGGATTGGGATTTATTGTACGATGTATTGGTAAAGGGCCAGTTCTTGGTTACGCAAGGAGTGACGTCAATATTAAAAGGGCAGGCAATCGGTGGCGATATCATCAATATTGTCAGTAAAAATGCTTTGGTTAGCGGACCAAACAATACGGGGTATGGAAGCGCAAAAGGTGCCCAGTTGCATTTGAGCCGTTTATGTGCAGCAGAATTGGGTCCTGTGGGAGTGCGTGTAAACGTTGTCAATCCCGATGCGGTTATTTCAGATAGCAATATCTGGGCTGGGGGTTGGGCAGAAGGTCGTGCTAAAGCCTATGGCATTACTGTTGCGGAACTTCCTGCATACTATGCAAAGAGAACCTTGTTAAATGAGATTATCCTTCCACAAGATATTGCGAATGCATGTTTTGCTTTTGTGGGTGGATTGCTGAGCAAGTCTACTGGGAATGTGTTAAACGTTGACGGAGGCGTTGCAATGGCGTTTGTACGCTAATTTTTATATCTTTAGGTGTCGTGTTCAGAAAGGGAAAAATTAAGACGGCACCTAAAGAATTTTTAGACGATAACCAATAATATTATGATTCTTGATAAACAAATTATAGATCAGCACAATAACCAATTAGCGGAGAAACATACACGAGCTTTTGACTACGTATCGGCAGATATTTCAGACACAGAGGAAATCTTGGACAAACTCCAGAAATTTCAAATTGCCATCCCAAGCTGGGCATTAGGAACAGGTGGTACTCGATTTGGGCGGTTTTCCGGAGCGGGTGAGCCCGGAACTTTGGAACAAAAGTTAGAGGATGTAGGCTTATTACACGCGCTCAACAAATCAAGCGGCGCTATTTCCTTACATATACCTTGGGATATCCCTTCGGATGCAGAAAAAATCAAATCATTGGCATCTAAACTCGGTATTGCATTTGACGCGGTGAATTCCAATACATTTCAAGATCAGACTGGTCAAGAATACAGCTATAAATTTGGTTCGCTTCATCATGTCAATCCTAAAGTACGTGAACAGGCTATTGCCCACAATATTGAAGTTATCAATTATGGAAAAGCTTTGGGATCTAAATCTCTTACAGTTTGGCTCGCTGACGGTTCATCTTTTCCAGGGCAGTTGAGTTTTAGAGAGGCATTTCAAAATACATTGTCTAGCTTAAGTGAAATTTATAAGCACCTACCAGACGATTGGAAATTGTTTGTGGAATACAAAGCTTTTGAACCATATTTCTATTCTACAACTATTGGAGACTGGGGGCAATCCTTACTATTGGCCAATAAATTAGGTCCTAAAGCTTATACTTTGGTTGATTTGGGACACCATTTACCCAATGCTAACATTGAACAGATTGTTTCTCTATTGCTTATGGAGGGCAAGCTTGGTGGTTTTCATTTTAACGATAGTAAGTACGCTGACGACGATCTAACAGCGGGCAGCATTAAGCCATATCAGTTATTTTTGATATTCAACGAATTGGTTGATGGAATGGATTTGAATGGGATAGACCATGCGACAGGGTTGGGTTGGATGATTGACGCTTCTCATAACCTGAAAGATCCCTTGGTCGATTTGTTACAATCAGTTGAAGCGATTAAGATCGCCTATGCACAGGCTTTGTTAGTTGATCGCAAAGCATTGAAACAGGCACAGCAGACAAATGATATCGTGAAAGCTCAGGAAATCTTGCAAGATGCGTTTCGAACTGATGTCAGACCGCTTGTTGCAGAAGCAAGGCTAAGAAGTGGTGCTGCACTAAATCCAGTTCGATTATTCAACGAAGAAAATTTACGAAGTAAACTTATCGAAGAACGCGGAATAAATTCTGTAGCTACAGGTTTGTAACAAGGGAAAAGAATGAAGGGGAAACCAATACCAGTAGTTGCAATATTCGACGTCGGGAAGACGAATAAGAAATTATTTCTCTTTAATGAGCATTACCAGATTGTTTTTGAGAGGTCGGCTCGTTTTTTAGAAACTACCGATGAAGATGGCGATAGCTGTGAAAATTTAGAAAGTTTACGTTTGTCTGTTTTTGACTCATTACATGAAGTCTTTCGGAAAGGTGAGTTTGAGATTAAGGCGATTAATTTTACTTCATATGGGGCGAGTTTTGTCTACATTGATAAAGATGGGCGGCCTTTAACACCATTATATAACTATTTAAAGGAATATCCCAAAAAACTGCTGGAGTCTTTCTATGCACAATATGGTGGAAAAGATAGATTCGCATTGGAAACTTCGTCTCCGAGTTTGGGAAGTCTTAATTCTGGGCTACAGATCTATCGTTTGTTTAAATTAAAGCCAGCGCTGTTTAAGGAAGTCAAATGGGCGTTACATCTTCCACAATATTTGAGTTATTTAATTTCAGGACAACCCTATGCCGATATGACAAGTATAGGTTGCCATACAGCATTGTGGGATTTTAAGAAAAATAATTACCATCAGTGGGTTTTTGATACAGGCATTTTACAAAAAATGGCACCTATCGTTCAAGGAGATCAGCTCTTCAGGGCAACTTTTCCAGGAAGTGGTTATCTAGTTGGAAGTGGGCTACACGATAGTTCTTCGGCTTTGATTCCTTACCTGCTCAATTTTCATGAACCTTTTGTATTGATTTCAACGGGGACTTGGTGCATTTCATTCAATCCATTTAATACAGAATCTTTGACAAAAGATGAATTGAATCAAGATTGCTTGATGTATATGACCTATACAGGTCGGTCTGTAAAAGCATCGCGGTTATTTGCCGGTTATGAGCATGAAGAGCAAGTCAAACGTATTGCTCAATTTTTTCAAGTGTCAACTGGAAAATTCAAACAGATTGGCCTCGATTGGGAAATTATTGAAAAATATCAAGTGATGGAGGTGTCGGACCAATTGGATGCATTTGCTTCGATAGATTTGACACATTTCAATACTCATATTGAGGCGTATCATGTCTTGATGATGCATCTCGTAAAGGCTCAGATAAAAGCGACATCTTTGATTCTTCAAAAGAATGGTGTACAACGGATATTTGTAGATGGTGGATTTAGCCGTAATGTAATTTATATGACGTTATTAGCGCAAGCTTTTCCAAATAGTGAAGTTTTTGGTGCATCAATGGCACAAGCTACGGCACTTGGTGCAGCTCTGGTTATTCACGATCATTGGAATAAGCAGCCTATTCCAAATGACATTATTGAACTCCGTTATTTTAGGGCAGGCAAAAAAATACATTAATTTCAATAATAGGAATAAGAATTTAGTTTTTTTATTAGTTATCGTGAGAGGTCAGGCGATTTTTGCCTGGCCTATTTTTTTTGAAAGTGTCTGATGTTATTGGCTAGAAAGAACCTTCTGTTCGCTTTCATTGCTGTCGGTACCTGTGAAGTCATTTTCTAATATATCGGTAGGAGTGTATTTATATGGTTACGACCAGTTTTAAAAAATAAAAAGTTTCCAAACGGGGGTGAGGAAACCTTTTATTAAAAACCTAAAATTAAGAATAATTATACCAATTATTATATGATGATTAAAGGTGCGGAAAATTAGGCGATTAGCTGTCCTGAACTGTTGGCGAAAGGGAGGCACAGGTAAGCGCAGGGTGGTCTGACCAATTGGAAAAATTATATTTGAGTCTCCTAAATTAATAAAACTTAGAGATGAAGAGATTAATCTTAACGATCACATTTTTTATACAGGTCTGTTGCCATGTTTTATTTGCCGAACAGATTGTCAGGGAATTTCGCTTTGGTGGTACTAAGAAAAACCAGACTGTAATTTCTTTAAGGGAAGCACAAGCCTATAAGGATAAGCAAGGGTATGGTTTTGAATTTTCAACAGAACAAGATGTCAGGATTGATTCAAAGAACAAAAGCCTTTTCAGCGAAAAGCCATTTTATTTTTCGGTAATAGTTCCTGAAGGCAATTATAAAATTACGATTACCTATCAGGGTTTGAACGATAAGCCTTACCGCAGTACTGTACGTTCTGAATCCCGGAGGCTGCAGATCGAAAACCAAGAGGTATTACCTAATAAATCTTTCGATAGGACCTTTATTGTACATATCAAAGATCCAAAGATTGCTTCTGGCGAAACTGTAGCATTGAAGAAGCCAAGGGAGCTGCAAAAACTCGACTGGGATAATAAGTTGACTTTGGAGTTCCAGCAAACAAATTGTATTTCGACCATTCGAATCGAGTCGGTAAGCAATGTCGCGACTGTATTTTTAGCAGGGAACTCGACGGTAGTTAATCAAGAGGATGAACCCTGGGCGTCCTGGGGACAAATGATTCCTCGATTTTTTGATGCAGGTGTGGCCATTGCTAATCATGCGGAATCTGGACTGGCACTAAGTTCGTTTTTGTCCTCAAAAAGATTGGAAAAAATTCTCTCTGTTGCCAAGCCTGGAGATTATTTATTTATTGAATTTGGGCACAATGATCAAAAGGAAAAAGGAGAAAATGCAGGTGCTTATAAGGGCTATAGTGATCGTTTACGTTATTTTGTACGTGAATTTCGGGCAAAAGGTGGCCTGCCAGTTATCTTAACCTCCACAGCACGACGAGCATTTGATGGACAAGGAAAACTGTTGCAGACATTAGGTGATTTTCCCGATGCGGCTCGGAAGGTCGCAGCAGAACTTCAGGTGCCTTTGATAGATCTTAATCAGAAAACGAGTTTGTTTTACGAGGCATTAGGAGTTGAGCAGTCTAAACAAGCATTTGTTCACTATCCAGCGCATACTTTTCCAAATCAAAAAAATGATTTGGCCGATAATACCCATTTCAATCCCTATGGTGCCTATGAGATCGCTAAAATGGTGCTCACAGGAATTAAAGAAAACAACTTGAAGATAGCAGACCATATCGTCGATTTTCAGGACTTTGATCCGCAGCAACCAGATGATTTTAAAACTTGGTATTGGCCGCCAAGTTTGATCAATAGTGTTATCAAACCAGATGGCAATTAATTTGTATTGATATAATGTTACGGTCGGGCAGTATTTGTCCGACCTTTTTTATGTTCTATTTGCTCATTTAGACAGGATAGTGCAGGTTGGTGCAAATGTCTTTTAGACATATATTTGTCACACCAATTATGAACCGCAAAAGGACAAACTTTCGCTTCATAAAACGTATTATTTGAAGTATCTCAACGAGCACTTGCCGTAATTTATTATTAACCAAATTATTGACCTAATACATTTACTATGTTATCATCCAAATTTAACCTATTTTGGATTGCACTATTGATTACGGTAGTGTCATGTAGGAAGGAAGCCTTTGACGCCTACTATGGTAGACCCGATTGGCTGGCAAGCCCAATTTACCAGCAGCTCGATTCAATGGGCGACTTTAAGAAGTACCTGAGCTGCATTGAACTGTCCGGCTATAAAAATACACTCGGGACTGCGGGTTCTTGGACAGTATTTGCACCCACTGATCAGGCCTTTGATCAATTTATGAAGGAAAATGGTATTAGTGATGTATCAAAGATCGATGCGAAACTGGCCGAGAAGATTGTGCGTTCTTCGATGATTTATGACGGTGAGCGACTTGAAAAGCTGAACGATTATTTTTCAGCAAAAGGTTGGCAGCAAGGTTTTGCTTTTCGGCGTCGATCTGTATACTATGACTTTGTTGAAAAAGAGGATTTAGGGAATGGCAAGATTAGACGGTTTGTCTCAGCAAATCGCGGCCCTAATGTAGCTTATGCAGCTACAGATAACAATAATAAACACATTAGCTATTTTTTTGATGCTTACATGAACCAGCGTGGTTTGGGTGCTATAGATTATCAGTCATTTTATCCTAACAGCAGCTATACGGGGTTGAACGTTGGATCAGCTGAAATTGATCCTGCAAGAAGCAATATCTCCGCAGAGAATGGCTATATCCATGTTGTGAATAAAGTTTTGATTGCGGAGAAGAGTATCGATCAATACCTCCGCGATAATACGAGTTACTCCACATTCAAATCAATTCTGGATTTTTTTGCCTCTTATACATATAATGCGGAGATAACAAGGAAGAATGAGGTGCTTACCGGGGAAAAGGATTCTGTATTTGTTAAAGGATATGCAGGGATTGGTTTGGCGCTCAACAATGAAAATTATGCAAAGGAAGATCCCAACGATGCCCAAACCAATAATTTTTCGATCACGGTACCTACCAATGAGGCTGTAAGTAATTACGCTAAACGTGTATTGTTAAAGTATTACCCCCAAGGCACCACGTTAAAAGATCTTTTTTATACAAATCCTGCTGTCTTAACAGAATTTGTAAATTCTCATCTGTATAATACACAGGTGTGGCCATCCCAGTTCTCCCAAGCGCAAAACTTTGTCGGTGAACTACCTAAGGTGACAAAGGCCAATATCAAAGAGACAAAATTATTGAGCAATGGTGCATTTTATGGTATAGACGCGTGTCAACAGGCCAATGTCTTCCACTCCGTCTATGGCAATGTTTTATTGGATCCTAAATATAGCTTCATGCGTCGCGCATTGGAACGCATGAGCATGAATTTGACCTTAAAGATTCCAACTATTCGTTATATGTTGATCCTTGTATCGGATCAGAAGTTATATGAAATGGGCTTTGACTATGATGCCTATAATACCTCAGACCCGATCCGTTTTAATGGCGGAAATGGCACCCCAGAAATGCGAGAGGTGCTGATGGCTCATATTATTCCATTAGGAAACGATCCCTTGCCTGATTTAACGGGAAAGGGAATATTGGAAAGCTATGCAGGTGAGTATGTAAAGTTTAACCAGATGAAAATGTCTTCTAGCGGAACTTTGGATGGACCAACGGAAACACAGCAAATCCGTATTGATTCAATCAGCATTGGAAATAACCTTTCGGGGCCATTAAATGGAGTTGCGGTCTATCTTAACGGAGGATTGACTTCATCGAATACCAATATTGGATTTTATCTTAAAAATATTGGAGCGGATCAGACCTCCTCTCCATTCAATTCATTTTATAAATATCTTATTGCAAGCACACTTTATTCGGCTACAGATGGAGTTGTCAAAGGAATAGAACTCGGATTGAATTATACTTTGTTGATTCCTAATAATGAGGCAATCGCTAATGCAGTTGCAAACGGTGATTTGCCAACCGCTACAGCTCCTACGGCGCAAGCGGATATTGATAAGGTAACACGATTTATCCAATACCATATTGCGCGCAATTCATTTGCGATCGATGGAAAGAAGACGGGATTCTTTCAGTCGCTTTGTAAAAATGTAGACGGGGATGCCCAATCGATACAGGTTGCTGTCAACCAGGTTAATAAGTTGCAGGTGATGGATAATCTTAACCGAACCGTTGAAGCTGATGTCGTGCAGAGTAATCAACTTGGACAGCGCGTATTGATACATTCGCTCAAAGGATATTTAAAGCATGGCCTGTAATCTAACCGAAAACATGATGAAACAGATAAACTATTTGATATTAATAGGGTGCATCGTATGGATGACTTTCTGGGGAGGAGGAGTTTACGCGCAAAATAATGCGGCTTTGCTCACCGGAAAGGTAACAGAAAAGGGAACAAAACAACCCATCGCCGGAGCAACAGTTGTCTTAAAAGATAATGATAACCGCACAATTGTCGGAACGACTACAGATGTTGAGGGGAACTATAGTCTTAGAGCTCGAATGCAAGGCTTGAAACTGGCGGTCTCCTACACAGGTTATAAATCTTCGGGTGCGATTGCTGTAGGGGATAGGAAAACAATCAATGTACAGATTGAATCGACAAATAATGTGATTGATGAGGTTGTTATCTCAAAGTCAAAACCTGTCAATGACGGTACGGGTATGGGGATTTCGAAAGAACGCAATACAGCAGCGATCTCAACGATTAGCATGGATGAGCTGTCCGAAATGCAATCAGTGTCTGTCGATCAAGCGTTGCAGGGAAGGTTACCAGGAGTGGATATCACGACGGTATCAGGCGATCCGGGGGCTGGAATGCAGATCCGGATTCGTGGTACGTCGTCTCTAAATGGAGCAACTGACCCGCTTATTGTAGTTGACGGAATGCCTTATGATATTACCATTCCGGACGATTTCAACTTTGCAACTTCTGATGATAATGCGTATGGGCAGCTTTTAAATATTGCGCCATCTGATATTCAGGATATCTCGGTATTGAAAGATGCTGCTGCAACTGCTGTTTGGGGGTCGCGCGGAGCAAATGGGGTGTTGGTTATCACAACGAAACGCGGAACTGTTAGTGCTCCCACGTTGGGATACACTTTCAAAGGATCTATTTCAAAGCAACCTGAATCTATTCCGCTATTGAATGGCGATCAGTACTCGACCTTGTTGTCTGAAGAATTCTATAATGCGGGTAGGGTCTTTTCAACGACAGACAATGCGCAGCAGTTCCAGTACGACCCGAATAACACCTATATATATCACAATTATAGTAACAATTCCAACTGGGTAGATGCCATTACACAGTTGGGGTATTTTCAAGATCATAATCTCCAGGTACGTGGTGGCGGTGAAAAAGCACGCTATCTGGCCTCAATAGGTTATTTTAATCAAGAAGGAACGACCATTGGAACAGGGTTAAATCGCCTATCTGCTCGTATCAATCTAGATTATGTGGTTTCTGAGCGCATCGGCTTTCAGTCGGACGTTTCATATACCCACGTCGACAATGATAATCTTTATCATGCTAATGTACGGGATATTGCTTATCGAAAGATGCCCAATCAGGCCATTTGGGAATACGATGAATATGGGAACCTAACAGGTAATCTATTTAATCCTGCTTCTTCGGCGCAAGGATTTTATCCAGGGACATATAATCCGCTCTCTATGGTTCAAAATGCGATTGGTAAACAGTTGGGTGATATTTTGGGAACCCGTTTTAATGTGGATTATAAATTGATACCCAATACCTTGCGATTTGTAAGTACACTGGCGTTAAATATTAGAAACAACAAAACCAAACTCTTTTTACCTCAGTTGGCAACAGGTCGGCCTTTTACGGAAAATACGGTGAATAAAGCATCGGATTCCGATTTGGATGAATTTTCACTGAGTACCAATACCCGGCTTTTGTTTACACCTGCATTGGGCGACAATCACCAACTGACGGCCAATCTATCCTTTTTAACATCAGATTATCGGTATACGATCCAAGGGCTCAGTTCAACAAATACGGCATCTTCCTATCTGCAGGATCCAAGTGTTGCGTCGCGCACATTGACCGGCGACGCTAAATCTGTAACGACACAATCGCGATCAATCGGAGCCTTAATCCAGGCAAATTATATGCTCAACAAAAAGTATGTTTTTGCCGCAAGTCTGCGTGGTGATGGCAACTCAAAATTTGGTCCTGATAATCGTTATGGATTATTTCCTGCTTTCTCCGCCGCTTGGCAGATCGGAAGGGAAAATTTCTTGAAAGATATTAACGCCATAAAAGATATTAAGCTAAGAGCAAGCTGGGGACGCAGTGGTAATGCTCCCCGACGTGATTATACTTATATCAATGTATATAGCACCAATGATTATGCTTATTTGGATGAAAACGGTGTCTATTCAAAAAATATAGAGTTGTCCGACTTAAAATGGGAAACGGTGACACAGCAGAATTTGGGTATGGATGTAGAGATGTTCGACTACCGTTTGATGTTTGGTGGAGAGATTTATAAAAATAGAACAACGGATTTGATGATGGACAATATTCAGATTCCGACCTATACTGGATATAGTGGACTGGCTATGAATGTTGGTACAATGGATAATGATGGCTGGGAAGCAAATTTTACCGTGGTGCCCATTCGTAATAAAAAATGGGATGTCAGTTTTACGTTCAATATTGCACACAATCAAAATGTGATCCGCGAGATATCACCGCTTTATCCGCGCGAAAATGCTAGATCATCATTAAAGAATAAAACATTCTTTACCTATTTCCAGGAAAATAATCCGTATGGATCTTTCTATGGATTTCGCTATTTGGGCGTTTACAAAGATCAGGAAGCTACCATAGCAAAAGATGCACAGGGAAATGCCATCGTGAGCCCAGACGGCGAGACGATTTATATGCGTTTTAATTATCCTACGGTAGATTATGTATTCCAGGCGGGCGATGCGATGTATGAAGATATCAACCACGACGGTGTGATTGATCAAAAGGATATTGTGTATTTGGGCAATAGTAATCCGAAGCTTACGGGTGGGTTTGGATTTAATGTGGGATATAATAAACGTTTGAAATTAAGCGCCTTCTTTAACTACAGACAAGGATCTCAAATTATTAATGGAACCAAAATGAATACGACTGATATGCTTGGGTATAACAATCAAAGCACGGCAGTGTTGCGCAGATGGCGTAAGGATGGTGACATTACAGATATCCCGCGTGCATTGTTTGGAACCGGATATAATTCTTTGGGATCCAGCCGCTATGTCGAGGACGCTTCTTTTTTACGTTTGCGTACAGTCACCTTAAAGTATGACTTTGCGAAAGAGTTCTTGCAGCGGTTTCACATCGAGGGGCTTGGCGCTTATTTGACCGTAGAAAACATATTTACGCTGACGAAGTATACCGGTCAAGACCCTGATGTTGCCGTAAAGTTAAAGGATGCATTTACGGTGTTAATGGATAATTCAATGACACCGCCATTAAAAACAGTTACACTAGGTATTACAGCACGTTTTTAAAACAAGGTTATGAAAAGAACAATTTTATGGAGTTTAGTTGCTGTGGGAAGCATTTTACTCAATTCTTGTAATAAATGGCTGGATTTACAGCCGCAGGATGGAATAACCCGTGCAGAATTTTGGAAAACAAAGGAGGATGTCCATGCCGCCTTAATCGGTATCTATTCTTCCCTTAATTCAGGACCTGTTGAACAGCAATTGTTTACGTGGGGCGAACTTAGGGCCGATCTAGTTGGGTTGACAAGTTATGCGACAGACGACAATCGCCTGGTAAAAAATTACAATATTTTAAGTACAAATGTAATTGCGGACTGGAGTGCTATTTATACCGCGATAAATAATTGTAATCTGCTGATTGATTATGCAGGTCAGGCAAAGCAAGCAGATCCTACCTTTACAGAGGCGGAATACAATACAGATTTGGGAGAAGCTTTAGCTGTCCGCAGCTTTTTGTATTTCTATTTAGTTCGCACTTTTCGGGATATCCCTTTAAAATTAAAAGGCACCTCCAAAGACACCGATATTGTTTCTGTAGGGCAGTCCACTGGCGATGAAGTGCTCAAGCAAATCGAGAAAGATCTCTTGCAGGCTTTGGATTGGATACCCGAATACCATGTCAATACTTCGGGTTACAATGCGACAAATACCGGTCGGGTGACAAGACCCGCGGTACGGGCGATGTTGGCCGATGTATATCTGTGGCTGGAACAATACGATAAAGTGGAAGAGCAGACCACAAAAATTTTAGAAACTGGACGATATAGTTTAATTGGCGCAGCACTACCCGAAATTTTTGATGGTGGCACGATGGAAACGATTTGGGAGTTGAGCCATAAAAACTCCAGTGAAAATCCGATGTATAATATTGGCGTGACTGCACGTAGACCATTCACAGCCAATGTGGATATCTTGAATAATGAGATTTTTCCCTCCAACGAAGGGACAGATATAGATTTATTCGATAGTCGTGGAGAAGGAATCCTGTATGGTATGTCGGGAGATCTGAGAAAATACGGTACGGAATCCCCCGACTACTACAATTTTCAGCTCTACCGCGTATCTGACGTCATGTTGATGCGTGCTGAAGCTCTGGCAGAGCTCGGGCGAGGGACGGAAGCATTGGCACTTCTGGAGGATTTGCGAACCAAGCGTAAAGCCATAAGAGCTACGGATCCGAATATTGAAGCGACAGATTTAGAAGGAATCATCCTATTCGTCTTCGCTGAGCGTGCACGTGAACTTACTTTTGAAGGTAAACGTTGGTTTGACCTTTTGCGCTTGGCAAAGAAAGATAATTATGCGAACATCAATGTGCTAGTAGATCTTGTAACGAAAGTTGTAGACGCTAATGTACGCCAATCGGCAATTAATAAAGTGCGCGATGTGGACAGCCATTATCTTCCCATTTTGGAAACGGAACTCTTCAAAGACAAACAGTTGAAGCAAAACCCATTTTACCTAAAATAGATCGTTATGAAAAGAAATTTTAGAAAACAATATTGGCTGATAGGGACATGGTTTGTCCTATCTGTTGCGCTTATATTTTCCTGTCAAAAAGAGAAATATCGAATTTCAACTTCAGATGAAGTGAATATTACAGGTTATTTGGAAGCACATGAAACTGATTATTCCTTATTGACCGAAATCTTATACCGCTCGAAAACGGCGGGCTATCTAGGTGCGTATGGTACCTACACATTGTTTGCTCCCAATAATGAGAGTATTAATGCCTGGATCAAAGATAATGGAAAAACAGGATTGAATGATTTTACAGATGCGCAGCTATTGGATTTTGTCAAATATCACGTGGTCAGGGATACGGTAGGCAGCACACGTTTTACAGATGGGAAAATCAAAACAGCGAGCTTATTAGGCGAATATTTATACACAGATGTGCAAAATGGGATTTACCGAATTAATAAATCGGCAAAAATTATTAGATCCAATATTAGCTGTGGTAACGGCATTATTCACTCCATAAATAAAGTATTAGTTCCACCAGCACAGAGTCTTGCTGAATTGATAGGCAATAATCCTCGTTATTCCATTTTTGCCGAGGCTTTAAAAGAGACTGGGTTTTATGATACTTTATATTATCAACGCGGTGTAGCTGTGGCGGATGCTAAACGTTTTCAGACCGCTATTGTTGAGTCAGACTCCGTTTTGCAGCTACAGGGAATCAAAAGTTATGCGGATATGAAAGCAGCCTATTCACAGACTGGTGATGTAAAAAGCCATAAGGATAGTTTGTGGTTATATGTGGCCTACCATTTAAGCAACGATATCAAATTCTTGGAAGACATCGTTGCCGCAAATACGATCTATACTTTGGCTCCAAAAGAGATTATTTCAACCAAATTATTAGGTGCGCAGATCTTATTGAATGATGACGTGTTTAATGGGGTCCATGAAGCGGGTGCTGAAATCAACAGATCACAAAGCGATGTATTGGCGTCCAATGGTGTGCTGCATGAAGCGAAACAGCCATTTAAGATTAAGGTCCGCCAGCAGGTGCCCGTGTATTTTGATATAGCGACCTCTCCCGAATTAGTCAATGCACTGGGAAGCGCCTATTTTAATAGTTCCAAGGCATTGGTGGCAAATGGTGCGACCATTGCCAATTCTTTTGCCTTTAATAGTTTGACGGTTTCGACCATTGGTACGAACGGATATTACTATTATAAAGCCTTAGAAACGAAGCGCCCTTATGCAAATGGAGACCTCTTAAGTCTGTCGCTTTGCGCGAACAATAGTGCGCGAGCAAAATGGATTGAATTTAAGACGCCATATCTCGTAAAAGGACGGTATAAAGTCTGGATCTGTTATGCCCAGCATGGCGATGCCCCAGAGATTCAGGCGACGTTTAATCCTGGAAAAGGGGATGAACAAATCCTGCCCAATACGATCATATTGAATCAAAGTCTGACCGCTTCGGGCGTTAGCGACCTCGCGAATGCAAATGCGGATAATCTGATGCTGGCGCAGGGCTACAAACGTTACATGGCAACAGTAGGCGATTACAATGCAAATAATATTACCGGTGGACTCAAGGCAAAATCGGGTAGTGAAGCTCCATTGAATGTTGGCCGTTTGGCCGGTATTATCAATGTCGAGACGACTGATCGACATGTCATCCGTTTTGAAGCGATCAAAGATAAGAAGTGTGGTAGCAATACCGTCTATCTGGATATGATCCAATTTATCCCCGCAGATGATCTTGAGCAGAACTACCCTAGATTTCATCAGATTTCAGGTGAACTTTTTTATAGACCAAAATAACAGGATACACAATTATGAAAGCTATAATTTATAAAATTTACCTAGTCGTAGTGGGCATGTGTTTATTGTCTGCTTGTTCCAAAAATTGGGAGGATCATTTTGGAGGAGGTGATGCCGATGCTCAAAAAAACTTGTACACCATTATTTCCGAGCATGCTGAGTTTTCAACTTTTATGGACCTACTCAATAAATCGGGCTATGGTGAATCGTTGAAAGCATCGAAAAATTATACCTTGATTGTACCAACTAATGATGCCATTGCTGCTGTACAGGATCAATATAATTTTTCCGATACTGCGGTGATCAAGAGTTTTGTAGGCTACCATATTATCAATTCGGTCTATAATGTGAATTCAGGAGCTGATACCGTAAAGGCATTAAACTTTCGCAATAAATATGTGGAGTTTACGCATGGCGCATTTGACGGTGTTGAACCTCTTCAGGGGAATCTGGTGGCGAGCAATGGACTGTACCATGTGGTAGGTCGTCCCCTAAAGCCTCTTCAGAATATATTTAATCTAGTACGCACCTTTTTTGCCGACACCAAGCAAATTGAGGCTGTAAATTCCTTTGATACAGTGTCCACAGAGGGTGATATTATAAATTACAGGTATAGTCCGGTATGGTATACGGAAGTACGTCGCAATATGACGACTGAAAATAAGAAACATACCTATTTCGTCGTAGACGACGAAAATTTTGAGACCGAGTATGCTAAGTTAAGACCTTTCTATGCGACAGCCTATGAGGAAGGGAATACGCTCCGTCCCGACAGTACGACTACGTTTTTTGCTAAAAAGGCTTTGTTGCGCGATTTTATTGTAGAGGGGGAATTGGCAACGGATCAACTTACAAATAATCTGATTTCAATAGGGGGAACAAAATTTAGTCTTGACCCCTCAAATATTATCTCGCGAACAAAGGCCAGTAATGGAGTTGTTTATCGTGTGAAGCGACTTGAGTTTGCACTAGCGGATCAGATCAAGGAAATCAAGGTATTGGGGGCAAGGCCCATCGGTTACAAGCAAACGGATAAGCGATCAAATACCTTTTTCAGGGAAAAGCGAGATAATGAAGGAAATTTATACAATGACATTGAAGTATATGATCATAAAGTTACTTCCTTTTATGTAAAGTATCGCACTACAGGTATGAACGTTGCTAAATATAAAGTATACGGACGAGCAATTATGGGATTGGCTGGTGATCCGCAAACAGCAGCGTTTATCCAATATGTCTACTTTTTTGATCCGAAACTTATCTCGGTGAATGAGGTGGATTTATACAAACGTTCAATCGTCAATAACTTGGGTGCAAACGATACGCGAATGACATTTGATGTACAGCCGCTCAATCACGGAGAAGTTTATTTAGGTGAGGTGACGCAAGACCAATATGGGAATCTGCCTTTGCTTGTTATGAGCAATGGTACTGGTCCTATTATTTTAGAATATCTCCGATTCGTCCCGATTATTCAATAACTAAGCAAAACGAAATGAGTTCGATCAACATAAATTATAAATTGGGTATTATCTTGTTTATTTCCACTTTGGGAGCGCACAGCAGTTGGGCGCAACAAGATACTGTCGCCCGCAATATACAACAACAAGGACAAGTTACTTCTGCTTATTCGGTTAAAGGTACTGTCTATGACAGCCAAACCAATAAACCCATCGCAGGTGCTCGTATAACTTACGGCAGTAACGTTGCAAAATTGACGGATAGTAAAGGAAATTTCCGCTTGGAGCTACCGGTTTCCAATGCAATTGTTGAAGTTTCTTTGGATGGATATATAGCTAAACAGGTACCAGTACTGCTGGATAAATCAATGAAAGTGGTCCTGTACCCTGACGGGTATCGTTCTTTCTATAAAAAAACAGAGACAGTATTTGGTGATAATGGAGTTTTAAACAATACTGGCGCAGTCGATAAATTGGAACTCAATGCCTGGGAACAGAATTCTGAGACGGTCGTTAGCTATCTACAGGGCAAGCTAGCCGGAGTACAAGTAACCCGCCATTCAGGAACACCTTCTATTGGCGGAAATCTCAATATTCGCGGCTTGCAATCGCTGTATTCCAATAATCAGCCCTTATATATTGTAGACGGTATTGTGTATAATGCGGAGCATTTGAGTCCTTCTATAACGACAGGACATCTCAATAATGCATTGCAGCATATTGATGTGCGCGACATTCAAGATATTACGGTATTGAAAGATGCTGTATCCGCTAATATTTATGGAGCCAAATCCTCCAATGGAGTCGTGGTCATTAATACAAACCATTCAAAAGAGTTGGCTACACAGATCGATTTGCAGGCAACAACAGGATATAATTTCCGTCCGAAACGTATTCCCGTCATGAAGTCTTATGCTTACCGAAGTTATTTGAATGATTTGTTAGCAACGAGTACGTACAGTGGTGAGGAAATTGCGAATATGCCTTTCAATAATGATAATTCAAAATTCGAAGAATATGCGAAATATCATAATGAAACGGATTGGCAGAAAGATGTGCTTAATAATACGGTCGACCAGAATTATTTTCTTCGGGTTACAGGGGGAGATAATATAGCACGGTATGCCTTGTCGGTAGGTTATAACAATGAACAGGGGGTTTTGGATAACACGAAGCAAAATCGCTATACGGCACGTTTTAACGGCGACATGAACCTGACCAAAAAATTAACTGCTCAGACCAATATCTCCATGGGTTATGGACAGCAAAGCTTGAAGGATCAGGGCTTATCACCAAAGACCAACCCTTTGTTTCTTTCGCTGATTAAGTCTCCATTTTTAAATACGCATGATATTGCTCCAGACGGCAGCATTTCACCGAATTATGCTGAAGCTGATTATTTCGGCTATTCCAATCCGATGCAAATCACACAAAATGGGATTAATAATAAAAAGGCCTATCGGTTTTTAGGTTCTTTGGTGTTCAACTATGCATTCAATACAAATTTTAAGTTAAGTAACCTATCTACCGTAACCTATGATAAAGCGCAAGAGGATTTCTTTATTCCTAAAAAAGGAGTCGCAAAGGACACGGTAAATAATATGGAAGTTTATAGTCGTCTCGGTACGCAGGTGGCACGTTATTATTCGATTTCAAATGATTTGCGCCTGCAATATAATCAGGATCTAGGAACTCAGGGCCGAGTGGAAGCTATTGGTGGAGTCCGGTACCACAAGCATGATTCGGAACAAGACTATGCACTAGGCTATAATTCGGCGACCGATCAGCTGGTCAGTATTGGTAACTCAACACCGGCATCTCGGGTTTATGGAGGGCATATCGGTAAATGGGCAAATATGACGGCCTATGCTATGGGTAATTTTAGCTGGAAGAATACTTATATCTTAAATGCATCCATATCGATGGATGGATCTTCCCGCTTTGGAGAAAAAGCAAAAGGAGGCTTAAAGCTTGCAGATAAGATATATGCCGTATTCCCGGCAGTTGGAGCTGCATGGTTATTGTCCAATGAGGATTTTTTAAAAGGAAATAGTACGATCTCATTATGGAAACTTCGGGCGAGTTATGGAATTACAGGCAATGATGATATTGAAAATTATGATGCGCGGCAGAATTATATCTCCCAGAACTTCTTAGGTGTCCAGGGACTTGTGCGCGATGGTGTTGCCAATCCTTATCTAAAATGGGAGAAAGTAGAAAAAATAAACGTTGGGACAGATCTTTCGTTGTTGAATGAACGCATCAATTTAGGCGTTGATATCTATCAAAATAGGACAAGTGATATGCTGGCTTATAATTCGGGGAATACTGTTTCGGGAATTAGTTACTACCTCTATAATAATGGTTCAATGCGTACACGCGGTATTGACTTCTCCTTGTTTGGACGTATTCTGACCGGTCCGGTCAAATGGGATGCCTCATTGACACTAAGTCACTATAAAAGTACGATCACAGATCTCCCCGAAACATCCTATACACAATATGCCGGTGGAACTTTTGTGAGCGAGAAAGGTGGCGCCCCCAATGCCTTTTATGGGTACCAGTTCAACGGTGTCTATCGTACCAGTGCCGAAGCTGCCGCTTCTGGACTAGCAATTTTAGATGCAACAGGTCATAAAATACCTTTCCAGGCAGGAGATGGGAAGTTTACCGACCGTAACGGCGACAAGATCATTGATGATGGTGATCGAATGATCATAGGGGATCCCAATCCAGATTTGGTGGGCGGATTGAATAACAGCCTGACCTATAAAAATTGGAAATTCGGTGCATTGGTGACATTCAGCGTAGGCAATGACATCTATAACTATACACGCGCACAACTAGAGTCGGGAAGTACATTTTATAACCAGACAGAACTCTTACAAAATAGATGGCGGGCGGAAGGCCAGGAAACTGATGTGCCTCGCGTTGCGCTCAACGATCCAATGGGAAATAGTCGATTTTCAAATCGATGGATAGAAGATGGTTCATATGTTCGGCTTCGTCAGCTTTCTGTTGAGTACGGTATTCCAGTAAATAAACGTATCATCAAATATGTCCGTCTATATGGTACTGCCAATAACGTGTTGACTTTTAGTAAGTATTTGGGTTATGATCCTGAATTTGCACAGTCTGCTGATGTTTTTCATCAGGGGATTGATGTGACGTTGGAACCCATTGTTCGCTCTGTGCAGCTGGGATTGAGGATCGGTTTATAAAAATTTAATATACTATGTTTATCACATACAGAAAATATTCGAAATATTCACTCTGGGCCTTATTGGCCTGTAGCCTCTCTTTTACATCTTGTAAGAAAGCTTTGGATTTCTCGCCCGAGGATAAATTGGACAGTTCAAAAATGTACAATACGCTTGCCGATGCCGATGCGGTGGTGCTTGGGATTTATGGGCAAGTAGCAGGATTAGGTGAACGTTATATTGTCCTGAACGAATTAAGGGCCGATCTCATGGACGTCACACAAAATGCAAATCCCTATTTGCAGCAAGTTTCCAATCATGAAGTAGCAGAAGATAATCCTTATGCAGATCCATCTGCTTTTTATAAAATTATCTTCAATTGTAATGATGCCTTGAAGAACTTCAAGGTGATGGAGCGGCAGGGGAAGCTGAGCAATACCGAATTCAATCAGCGTTATTCTGACCTCGCTATGCTACGTGCATGGTTGTATTTACAATTAGGGATTCACTTTGGAAATGTCCCCTATGTGAAAAATACCATTGAAAGTGTTGACGAGATTAAAAGTTTGGAGAACTATCCGAAAACAACTTTCGATAATTTGGTTGATTCTCTCATTAGTGACACAAAAGACCTGCCTTATCAGGATCCGTACGCCTACCCAACAGGTAGCACATTGGTTTTTACGACAGATGGCGCGAGCACACAGAAGGTGTTTATCAGCAAGGCTCATGTCCTGGGCGAACTTTATCTTTGGAAAGGAAACTACTATGAAGCGGCAAAGAGTTATAAGCGATTGCTGTCTGCTGAAGACAATAACAGTAATATTGATTATCTGTTCAATTTCAACCGTATTGGCTGGAGCTACTTTAATGTGAGTTTTGCAAGAGCCCAGGAGGGGGCATCTTTGGTAAATTCTTTAACAGCAGGGTGGCGAAGTATGTTTGCGCTATCGAACACGGTACGGGAATGGAATTCCGAATGGAACTGGTCTATTCCATACCATAACTCTTTTGCTCCTGGAAATCCTTTTATAGATTTATTTTCTAAGTCAGGTAACTATGCACTTAAGCCCTCTCAAAAGGTGATTGATTTATGGAATTCACAGACCAATAATGCGGGTATTCCCTGGGATCCCCGGAGTAAGCTATCTTATGAAGTTGCTGCAAATGGTGATCCTGTGATTACAAAATTTACGGATAATTCAGGGGATTTATTGAGCTTGTTAAATAAAGGCGGTCGTTGGAATATCAATCGAGCCGCAGGGGCGCATCTTCGCTTTGCAGAGGCCGCCAATCGGGATGGTCAGGGCCGTTTGGCCTATGCATTGGCAAACTGGGGGCTAATCAGTACCTTTTATTATGGCGCGTTTACGAGTGCAGGAACAATTGCTCCGGGCAATTTTTTTGAATTGGAATCCGAAATAACTTATGAAGGATTTGGAACGAATCGGACCACTTTTGCTGAATCCTCGCCCTATTATTTTGATGCACGCGACAATGCGAGTATCGTACGTGGGGTTTGGTATCGGAATTCGGGAATCCGTGGTCGGGCTACCATGCCGCGTTGGCAATTCTCAGGCATTGAATATGGTCCGGGTACAGTAAGTGGTTACGGAAGCATGATGACCGCTTTTAATGTACCGCAAGCTGATCTGGAGGATAAGATCGTCGAAGAATCTGCTCTTGAGTTAGCCTTCGAAGGCGAACGTTGGTCAGATCTGATGCGTATAGCAAAACGCCGTCATGACCCCGCTTTCCTAGCCGATAAAGTCTATGAGAAATTGCTGAAAGCAAATAACCCGAAAGCTGGAGCAGTACGTAGCAAGTTAATGGATATGAACAATTGGTATTTACCTTTTAAATTGCGGTAAACCTGATATACGTTTGGATTATTGATTTAATGGTTAAAGGTCTGCTTTGTGCAGGCCTTTTTCTTTGATGTTGACCATGAGACAGCAGGATAGTGAATTCGAAACTCTTTAATATCATTGTGTGGAAATATCATTGTGTGGAGATATTGCTCTTTAGCGGTAATCGATACTTACTAGGCTCTATCAACAGCTCATTCAAATCGTGTGTTTATCGTGAGACGAGTATGTAATCGTAACATGTCAATGACAGTGCAATCTTTTGATAATGCCATTTGCATGTTATAAGTGTAATTTTTACATTTATGTGTACTTCTGATTAATTATAACCAATGGAACGAGTTTCTTTAAGATTTAGAATCTACTATTTTTTTCTGGCAAAAGCGATCTGCTTTTTTTGTCTATTTTGGATTTTCAATACGCCTGTATATGCTTATAGCAGCAGGAGCTCAGAACCGGATTCGGCTTATTTCTTTGCTTATGCAAAAGAAAAGAATGCTGGAAGGGAAGGGTTATTATATGCCTGGAGTTTGGATGGTAAGCAATGGAACTCTATAGGAACAGAACTTGCCTTTGTAAAATCAGATTATGGCCGCTGGGGGTCAGAAAAACGAATGATAAATCCTGTATTGTTTCCTCGAACTGGAGGCGGCTGGTCCTGTGCGTGGCAATTAAGTCCTGAAAGTGACGGTCCTTATGCATATACTTTTACATCCGATTTTTTCAATTGGGGCAGACAAGATTATTTTGTTGCTTTAAATGATTTGGATAAATCAGTGGTATCTTTTGTAAAAAACAGTTTATTGACTCGTGATAATATCTCCATAAATGGCGAAAGTTTACGTGGAACCAAGTTGAAAGTTTCATGGTCTGTTATCAAAGAATTAATCAAGCATTATGATCTCGCGCTGCTTAAGCAAAAACAATGGTCCGAACGAAGCGTTGACGATGACGCCCGCTTCCCTGGCCTAAAGCCATTGGATGTCAAATTAACGCCGAAGGTAGGGCAAACCAAGTCCATCAGTGATATGTTGGTGGGTGTTTTTTTTGAAGATATTAATTATGCCGCAGACGGAGGCCTTTATGCGGAATTGATTCAAAATAGAGACTTTGAATATAAATTGAGCGATAAACAAGGCCATGATAAAAATTGGAACGCGAAAACTGCTTGGCGTATGGATGGCTCGGGACAATTTCATATTGACAGCATCAATCCAATTCATCCTAATAATAAACATTATGCGAGATTGCAGGGTGAAGGCATCCTCAGAAATATAGGCTACGATGGCATTGCCTTGAATAAGAACGAACGCTATGATCTTTCGTTTTTCGGAAGGGGCACTGTTGGTAAAGTACCTAAACTAAAGATCCGGATAAGTACAAAAGACGGAAAAATCCTCGATGAGAAATCCGTAATTGTTGACGGTAAAAACTGGAAAAAATATCAATTGGTATTGACATCTAATGCTACTTGTAAGGATGCCGTATTGGAATTTGTATTTACAGACCGACAACAATTGGATCTGGATCTGATTTCTTTATTCCCTCAGCATACATTTAAAGGACGAAAAAATGGATTACGGAAGGATCTGGCCGAGGCCATAGCTGCATTGAATCCCCGTTTTGTCCGTTTCCCGGGTGGCTGTTTAGCACATGGGGATGGAATTGAAAATATCTACCATTGGTCTAATACTGTAGGACCGTTGGAAAGCCGTATGCCACAGCGTAACATGTGGGGATATCATCAAACCGTGGGCTTGGGGTATTACGAGTATTTTCAATTTTGTGAAGACATAGGTGCCTATGCTGTTCCGGTAGTGGCGGCCGGTGTACCCTGCCAAAATTCGGGTGCTCATGGTCACCCATTGGGTGGACAACAATGTGGTATCCCAATGGAAGATATGGATGACTATATCCAGGAAGTACTGAATCTGATTGAATGGGCCAATGGCGATAAAAATAGTACCTGGGGAAAGGTACGAGCTGCCGCGGGGCACCCCGAGCCATTTCATCTAAAATACATTGGTGTTGGTAACGAAGATTTAATATCGAATGTTTTTGAGGAGCGTTTTACCATGATCTATAACGCTATCCGTGCAAAATATCCCGAAATACAGGTCATTGGAACGGCAGGGCCATTTTTTGAGGGAACAGACTATGTAGAAGGTTGGAAAATTGCCGATAAATTGAATGTACCCATTATGGATGAACACTATTATCAGACACCGGGCTGGTTTATTCATAATCAAGACTTCTATGATAAATATGATCGCAGCAAATCACAGGTGTATTTGGGCGAATATGCTGCCCATATTCATGGACGGGCGAGTACCTTGGAAGTTGCATTGGCTGAAGCGGCATATCTCACGGCATTGGAAAGAAATGGTGACGTAGTTAAGATGGCTTCTTATGCGCCATTGTTAGCCAAAGATGGCTATACGCAATGGCGCCCCGATCTTATTTATTTCTCCAATACCGATATAAATTTAACACCATCCTATTATGTACAGCAATTATTTGGGCGTAATAACGGAACCAAATATATTCCAGTAGAAGCAGTTTATGCCAATGCTGACGTTGAGGTACATAAGCGCGTGGCATTTTCTATTGTTAAAGATCCGAAAGATCAATCGCTCATTGTAAAACTGGTTAATATTTTGCCAGTTGCGGTCAATATACAATTGGAATTGGATCAACTCAATTTGAAGGGTGATACAGCTCTTGTCGCTCAGTTGGCGGGGAAATTGGACAGTAAAACGGCAAAACCCGAAGAAAAGACCGTGTCCGTTGACAAGCTTAAAAACAAACAATTACCGCCCTATTCGTTAACTGTCATCCGAATTCAGTCGGGTGCAAAATAGCCTCATTCAATTCATATGATATATCCAGCTTTGCAGAAGAAGTCTATTTTAGTTTTTATAAACCTCTGTTTGACAATTGGGCCCTTGTTTGCCGGCTCAGGCTTCAGTTTGATCAAAAATAATCGGGCTGCGGATGTTTATTATGGTGGAAGAAATCCTATCATTGAAACCGCTTTGGAACTTTTGGATGCAGATGCACAACAAGTTGGTCAATCTGCTTTTAAACGAATCGACAATGCTGATCCTGGGGCGATTATCGTTGGAGAATTGCATGATCCAATAATTGGCAAATTGATAAAAGATTATCATATCCGTCTTCCTGAAATGGAAGGTCAATGGGAAATGTTTTGTTTGAAGGTGATTCCGATAGAAAAAGTGCCGACACTTTTAGTGATAGGATCTGATGCTAGAGGTACGGCATATGGAGTGATGGAAATTTCTAGAAAATTGGGCGTTTCTCCATGGAGTTGGTGGGCAGATGTGGTTCCTCTTAAAAAATCAACAATTTCGCTGCCCGTCGATTTTGAAGACAAGCAATTTCCTAAAGTGCAATTCCGGGGAATTTTTTTAAATGATGAGGACTGGGGATTGACACCTTGGAGCAGCAAAACCTATGAACCCGAAGCAAAGTTAGATGCAGGAATTGATCCAGCCAAAACAAAAAAAATGGCGACGATAGGGCCTAAGACCTATGCACGTATTTTTGAGCTGTTATTAAGGCTGCGGGCTAATTCAATTTGGCCAGCAATGCATGAAGTAACTGTTCCTTTCTATTTTGTCCAGGGAAATCGCGAAATGGCCGAAAAATATGGAATATATATCGGCTCATCTCATTGTGAACCCCTCGCTCGAAACAGTGCGACGGAATGGGATATCGTAGGTCGGGGGCCCTATAATTATTTGACAAATAAAAATGAGATTGTTGATTATTGGTCCAATCGACTCAAAACACTGGGGCAATCCCATAACATATTTACACTGGGTATGCGTGGGAAACACGATGGAGCAATGGAAGGCGTCAAAACAACTGCAGCTTATAAAGATGCGATCAATAAGGTCATTAAAGATCAAACGGATCTGTTGAAAAAATATGTCAATGCAGACCCCGCACAGATTCCTCAGGTTGTTATACCTTATAAAGAGGTATTGGACGTGTATAGGGCCGGTATGGATCTTCCTGACTATACAACACTGATGTGGTGTGACGATAATTATGGTTATATCACCCACTTCCCAAATCCGATAGAAAGAAAAAGATCGGGTGGTAATGGACTGTATTATCATGTCTCCTATTGGGGACGACCACATGATTATCTTTGGTTGTCGACCATGAGTCCGGCGCTGATTTACCAGCAGCTTAATACAGCTTATCAACATGATGTTAAAAAAATGTGGATTGTCAATGTTGGGGATATTAAGCCTGCTGAATATCAGATTGAACTCCTGATGGACATGGCCTGGGATATGGACCGGGTAAAAAAAATAGGCATCTACCAGCATCTGAATCAATTTTTGCAACGGGAATTTGGACATCGTTTGGCGAAGAAGATCGTGCCGATTATGCAGGAACATTATCGGTTGGCTCATATTCGAAAACCTGAGTTTATGGGAAATACACGTACGGAAGAAAAAGATCCAGCCTATAAAATTGTGAAAGACCTACCTTGGTCCGAACAGCAGATTAAAAAGCGATTGGTGCAGTATAAACATATTCAAGATGCAGCCACCGCAATTGAGGCTTCAGTCCCGTTGGATCGCAAGGATGCATATTTTGAATTAGTGCTGTATCCGGTTGTTGCAGCGACAAAGATGAATGAAAAGCACCTTTATGCGCAGTTGGCACGTCATGGCAAAGCTGAATGGCAAAAAAGCCACGATGCGTATGATAAAATCGTTTCCTTAACTGCGCAATACAATGCCTTGAATAAAGGAAAGTGGAAGGGGATAATGGATTATAAACCCAGAAACCTTGCCGTTTTCGATAAGATTATAGAAGAGAAAGCAGTTGCTCCACTGGCCAATAATGATCAGCCCGTCAAGCGGATTCCTGGTAGAGATCTAAAAGGCTCAATAGGATATGAAGGTTTGGGGTATGAAGGGCAGGCTGGAGCTATCCCATTGGATGTAGAAGCCAGTTATCCGCTCAAAGGGCTCAAGGGCGATTCTGTTACCGTTGTCATCCACTTACTGCCTACACACCCGGTCTCTTCAGATGATTTGCGTTTTGAAGTTTCTTTGGGGCAACAGCGTTCGCCTGCCATTTCTTATAAAACAATTGGACGAAGTGAGGAGTGGAAAGAGAATGTCTTGCGCAACCAGGCCATTCGAACGATTAAATTTAAGATAGCTTCATTGCAACAGGACATATTGCGTATCAAAGCGCTTGATGAGGGCGTAGTGGTCGATGAAGTAACACTATATTTGGATTAAAGTATTCGTTTCCTACACTATAATGGAAACTCGTTATAGACTTATTCATAAGATTATAAAAATGAAAAAACAATTTCTAGTCACGCTCCTCGTTATTTTAACTTGCCTCGTTAAGGCACAATCTTCTGTCTACCTTTTCTCTTATTTTATAGGTAATGGTGCTGACGGACTGCATCTTGCTTATAGTTTGGATGGTCTGAAATGGGAACCCTTGAATCAGGGAAGACCTTTCTTAATACCAACGGTCGGAAAAGATAGGCTGATGCGTGATCCCAGTATTTGCCAAGGCCCTGATGGTACCTTTCACCTTGTATGGACAACGGGTTGGTGGGATAAAATTATCGGATATTCTTCTTCCAAAGATCTTGTACATTGGACCGAACAAAAAGAAATTCCAGTCATGGTAGATGAACCTGATGCGAAAAATGCATGGGCTCCAGAGCTTTTTTACGACAAGGCGACGAAGGAATATTATATCATTTGGGCCACGACGATCCCTGGTCGACATAAAGAGGTAAAGACCAGCGACAGTGAGAAAGGCTTAAACCATCGGATGTATAACGTCACGACAAAGGATTTTAAACGTTTTTCAAAAACCAAGTTATATTTTGATCCCGAATTTAGTGTCATCGATGCGGCCATTATACAAAAAGGCAATAAGGAATACATGATGGTGTTGAAAAATGAAAATTCTAACCCACCTGAGAAAAATATTCGGATCACAACAACAAAGCGTTTAGCGAAAGGATTTCCGACGACTGTCTCTAAGCCGATTACAGGAAATTATTGGGCGGAGGGGCCTGCTCCGCTGCAGGTTGGAGAGTATATATATGTATATTTTGATAAATACCGCGACCACAAATATGGAGCTGTACGAAGCAAAGACGGCATCAACTGGGAAGATGTCTCCGATCGGGTGAGCTTTCCGAAGGGAGTACGTCATGGAACTGCTTTTACGATAAATCAAACGGTTTTATCAAATCTGTTAAAAGCAAACTGATAGCCTTGTTAATTATTGACAGGCTATCGTATTATGCTATAGGGTGAAACAGTGAAGTACAGGTTGCATATCGATAAATAGATGCTTAATTTCATTGCATGAGTTCGGCACGGAATCCGAATATATGCAGACATAGATAAATATTATTTAAGGGATAGTCATGACGGTTTTTCTATGCCAAGCCGCTGATTGAACGTTCCTCTTGGTTTTAAGAATAGACAATTCAATAAAAATAGCATGAAGAAAATCCTCTTTTCCTTTATTTTGGCAGGTATTGCGTTCAGTACACAGGCTAAAGTCACTTTACCACATGTTTTTGGATCGAATATGGTTCTTCAGCAAGGAAAACCAGTGGTGGTATGGGGGCATGCGGATCCTCAGGAGAAGATTGAAGTCAGATTGAAAGGTTTGATAAGGAAAACAGTGGCCGATCAAAAAGGAGCATGGCGTGTTACCTTTACTGCTCAAAAAGCAAGTTTTGATGCATTTACTATGGAAGTAAAGGGAGATAATACCATTTTGCTGAAAAATGTTGTTGTGGGTGAAGTTTGGCTATGTTCAGGGCAGTCTAATATGGAGTATACGATGCAGTTACATAAGGGTTATAAGAAGCCTGCGGTTGGAGTTGATCGGGCTGAGGAAGAATTGCGACAACCTGGAAATCCGAAAATTCGGTTATTCCTTGTTGCCAAAAAGAAAGGGCAGCAGGACGATGTGGAAACTAAAGGGTGGGAAGTAGCGGATCCGAATTCACTCGCGCAATTTTCGGCTCCGGGTTATTTCTTTGGAAAGACCCTGCAACAACAGCTGAACGTTCCCGTGGGATTGATCAGCTCATCTTGGGGAGGTAGTAGGATAGAGCCCTGGACACCCTTGGAAGCCTATCAAAACTCCAGCACTTTTAAACAGGAAACCCGAAATGGGGAAACGAAAATTGAGCATGCTGTTGCCGGAGAAATGTATGAAGCGATGATCCGTCCATTGGCGCCTTTTGCGATGAAAGGATTTATCTGGTATCAAGGTGAAAGCAATCTGATGTTTGAGGATGCTCGTTACTATGCAAAACAGAAATTGCTGATCGATACCTGGCGTAAAAACTGGAAGGACAAAAATATGCCTTTTTACTATGTTCAGATTGCCCCTTATTATTATAGTAAAAGAAAGGATAAAACACAGCATCATGTAGAGGCGTTGCCTTGGTTTTGGGAGATTCAGACAAAATGCATGAACATTAAAAATTCGGGAATGGCTGTAGTCACTGATTTGGTCGACGACCTATCTGACATACACCCCTCCTATAAATGGGAAGTAGGACGTCGCTTGGCATTATGGCCACTGGCATTTGACTATGGTCAAAAGAATATTGTTTTTTCAGGACCACAATATAAGAGTAAAAAGATAGTCGGAAATAACGTAATCCTGAACTTTAAGCATGTTGGCAGCGGATTGCAATGTAAAGGCGATCAATTGACCTGGTTTGAGGTTGCTGGAGCAGATGGTAAATTTGTACCTGCAGAAGCAAAAATTGAAGGTGATCATGTCGTTGTATCCGCTGCTTCGGTAAGGTCACCAAAACAGGTACGCTTTGGTTGGCATGAAACAGCGCGTCCCAATTTTTTTAATAAGGAAGGATTGCCTACTTTACCTTTTAGAACGGAGTAGTGTTTGATTGTTATAAAAAAGGTTTTCAAACGGGGAGAATGAAAACCTTTAAAATAACCAATTAATCCTAAATTTATGATAAAAAATATGATACTATTTTACTGGCTTTCCTTTGATATAATAGCTTTTTTTATCTAAATCATACCAAAAGTAGGCACCGTCTAAATTGGGAAATAACCAATTTAATACAGCAAGTTTAGGTATACCGAATGAATTTGTCATCCTGTGCTGTTCTGTCTCGACAGTATCGCAGGGGGTGAATGCCGATATCGGCAACATAACCATACAGGTAAGTTCAGGATACTTAAGTGTCCTGAACTTTTTATTTTAGAGGTTTGCTAATTCAATGAATAAACCTATGCTTAAAATTCGAATTGTCTTCTTTGCTTTGCTATACGTTATGATGGCACATAGTGCCTCAGCACAAACGATGAAGCAAATACGCTATCTCTCAGGAACGGACAACGTTCATACGGTCAATTGGGACTTCTGGGTAACTGGGGGACGTAAGGCTGGAAAATGGGATAAGATTGCGGTTCCCGGTCATTGGGAACAACAGGGATTTGGGGCTTATAACTATGGTCGGGACTATGTGACCTATGGCAAGAATTTCATCTTTCACGATGAGAAAGGTTTGTACCGGCATCAATTTACTGTTCCAAAAAACTGGAAAGGTAAAAAAATAAGCCTTGTGTTTGAAGGTTCGATGACAGATACCGAAGTTAAGATCAACGGTAAGCTGGCTGGAGATATCCACCAAGGTGCTTTCTATCAGTTTAAGTACGATGTCACCGAGAAGATCAGCTTTGACAAGGCCAATATATTGGAAGCGACTGTATCAAAAATGTCATCTGATAAATCTGTTAACAATGCGGAGCGCCTTGCAGATTATTGGATTTTAGGCGGTATTTATAGACCTGTATACCTCGAGGCGACACCACAAGAGCATATCAGTTGGACAGCTATCGACGCCAAAGCAGATGGAACTTTTCGAAGCAACGTGCATTTAGAAAGTTTGTCTAAAGCCACAAATCTACAGGTGGAGATCAAAGATCTGAAGGGCAACGTGATCGCAAATCAGAAGTTTCCGATTATGGCGAAAGATTCGGTAAAATTGATCGAAATGAAAGTGGAAAAACCGTTATTGTGGACAGCGGAGACGCCAAACTTGTATCAGGTCACGTACACCCTATGGGATGGGAAGAATAAAGGATATCAATCTCAAGATCGTTTTGGTTTCCGGACGATCGAAGTTCGAGAAGGAGATGGTATCTATGTCAATGGTGTAAAAGTGAAGATGAAAGGTGTCAACCGTCATGTATGGTGGCCCGAAACTGGACGATCTGTGAACGCACAATTGGATCTGAATGATGTTAAACTGATCAAAGAAATGAACATGAATGCGGTACGCTGTTCACATTATCCGCCAGATAGATCGTTTTTGGCCTATTGCGATTCATTGGGCTTATATGTTTTGGATGAATTGGCCGGATGGCAGAAGGCATATAGCACTGTTGTGGGTAAAAAGCTAGTGCGAGAAATG
Organism: Sphingobacterium sp. UGAL515B_05; assembly: GCF_033097525.1. Taxonomy (NCBI): domain Bacteria; kingdom Pseudomonadati; phylum Bacteroidota; class Sphingobacteriia; order Sphingobacteriales; family Sphingobacteriaceae; genus Sphingobacterium; species Sphingobacterium sp. UGAL515B_05. Next base: position 2,572,198 of record NZ_CP109907.1, read on the forward strand.
GTTATCCGAGATGCCAATCATCCTTCCATTATACTTTGGAGTAATGGCAATGAAGGCGGGCATAATAAAGAACTTGTTGATGAGTATAAAAAATATGATCTTTCGGCAAGAACGGTAATCCATGCACATCATAGACCTGGGAACGCCATCAATGGAATCGATTGCAACCATTATGAAGACTTTTATTCAACAAAAAAAATTCTGGAAGGGCCAAACATTTACATGCCGACTGAATTTCTCCATGCACAGGACGATGGCGGCGCCGCAGCAGGATTAGCAGATATATGGGAGTTGCACTGGAATGCCAAATTAGGTGCAGGCGGATTTATTTGGGATTTTGCAGATGAAGGTATCGTGCGTACAGATTTCAACAATGTGATTGATGTCAACCGCGTAAATGCCCCCGATGGAATCCTTGGGCCACATCGCGAAAAAGAGGGAAGTTTCTATGCTATTCGGGAAATCTATTCACCTGTACATATTACGATGAAGAAATTACCTGCCGACTTCAATGGAACTATTCCGGTGGAAAATCGTTATCACTTTACCGACCTAAAAGATTGCAGGTTTGAGGGTAAATTGATTACTTATAAACAGCCCTATGCCGAAGAAGCGGGGGTGGACTCGGTGTTGAATCTAAAGATAAATAGTCCTGTATTGGCTCCGACTCAAAAAGGAAACGTGCGGTTGAATTTACCGAGCGATTGGAAACAATATGATGCACTAATATTGATGGCAACTGACTCACATGGGGAGGAAATTTATACTTGGACATGGCGTATAAAATCCAATCAGGCTCTTACAGCTGAAATTCTACCTTTAAAATCTTCTACCGATGTTGAAGCGAAAGAGGACAGTGTGAATTATATCCTCAAGGCAAGCGGAATAACAGCTTTTATCTCCAAAAAAACAGGATTATTGGTTGATCTGGCCAATGATTATAGCATGAAATTAGCTTTTAATAATGGCCCGGTGCTTATTGATGGACAGTCGGAGCTGAAAAGTGCTAAACGTTGGCAGGATGGAAAAAATGAAGTTGTTGAGTTTATGTTTGATGGCAATCTAAGTTTTATCCGTTGGACGATGCGGCCAGACGGCTGGTTGAAACTTGATTATGCTTACAATATGAAAAAAACAGTGCCTTATGCCGGAGTAAGCTTCAACTTTCCTGAAAACTATATTATTGGGGCCAAATGGCTCGGTAATGGACCGTATCGCGTATGGAAGAATAGGATGCAAGGTGTCACCCTAAATACATGGGAAAAAATGTACAATGATGGAAAAGCCGGTATTGGTCCATGGGCATTTCCTGAATTTAAAGGCTACTTCTCCGATGTTAGCTGGGTACAATTCAATACAGTGCAAGGCAAGTTTTTGGTCGCAACAGATCAGGAAGATTTATTTGTGCGATTGTTCGAGTTTTACGGAATTTCCGGTCCTAAAGGATATCCGCAATTGCCGTCTGGAGATATTTCCTTTTTAGATGCTATTCCCCCTATTGGAACAAAACTGGCATTGGGAATTAATGGAAATGCTGCCGTGAATGGACCCGCGGGTGAGCTTAATCAAATGGATAAAAGGATCAACCGGACACTCTATTTTTACTTTGGAACCCCAAAAGGCGAAAAAGAAAACACACAATTTGTGATGCCTAAGGTTAATGTGTTGACTGATTAAAAGAATAATGCATAAAAAAAGGGCTTTTCTATGTTAATAGAAAAGCCCTTTTTTTATGGCGTAACCCTAATAGTATGTATTCTTTTCCATCATGCTTATTTAGGTTTCTTGAACCCAAAAAGGTTGTGCTTTATTCACTTTTATCACTATTCGTGTAGGAAAAATCATTGACGTATTTATTTTGAATAGCAGTTGATGTCGTTTTTTTAAGATGTACATCCTTCAATCGTATGGTCTGAATTGGAAGTTCGGGATTACCATTGATCTTCGAGACAAACTGACCTACTTCAGCTTTAATGTGGGAAAGATAGACATTCGTTATTGGAGTCAGTTTTTTTACTTTGGTTGGTACCAGGTTGCGCCATTGATAGAGCACATCCGTATCTATTCCAAGTATACCTTCCTTTACGTTTTGGGCTTTGATCTTTGAAAAATAAATGTTTTTAACGTAACCGCCCATTCGTTCATTGGTTTTGATGAAAAGTAGATGCATGAGCTTCTCATTCGGCAGTACTGTGCAATTGTTTACGTAAATATTTTCAATCCCTCCCGACAGTTCACTTCCAACGGCAAGGAGCTGGTGACCGTCACGGATCTCGCAATTACGGATCACAATATTCTTTGTTGGCGTTTTCAACCGCCAGCCTTCGGGATTTCTACCCGACTTCAAGGCAATAGCATCATCCCCTGGTCAAATACACAATTTTCAATCAATACATTCTGACTCATTTCTGGGTCAATTCCATCATTGTTATGCCCATGGGCGTAGATGTCGATGCCACGGATAAGCGCATCTTTCGTTAGGTAGAGATGCAAGGTCCAAAAAGGACTGTTTCGGATCTTGATATCTTCGACCCTCACATGTTGGCAACGGTTAAATTGAATAAACTGAGGTCTAAGGTTAGATGTGTCGTTGACCATGAGACGCTGTTCCACAGGCATCCCTTCTTGTGCCCAATTATAGAGATTTTTGATGCTTTCCATGTGCGGCTTTGGTCTCGGAAACCATTTCTCCCAAACAGTCAGATCTGCTTTTATGGTTCCCTTACCGGTAATGGCAACATTTGTCGCTTCGTATGCATAGATCAATGGCGAATAATTATAGCACTCAAGCCCTTCCCAGCTACTGTGAACAGCAGGTAAATAGTCTTTCGGGTCGCCCGAAAATAATAAGGTTGCTCCTGCACTGACATGTAAGTTAACATTGCTCTTTAGGTGTATTGCCTTGGTTGACCATTCTCCAGGAGGAATAATGATATTGCCACCCGATGTTGTCGCTAGCACAATTGCCTTCGCGATTGCTGTGGTAGTACTTTCCTTGTCACCCTGACGTGCACCAAAATCGCGGATATCGTAGTTTTTACAATGCTCGAAATTTGGGACCTTAAATACTGGGATTTCAAAAGGAGCTTTGATTTTAATATCGTCTTGGTTGATCTTGCTGATCTGCGCGACGCTCAATCGAGTAAAAGCGATCGATAGTAAAATAAGGGCGAAGATTGATTTATATTTCATGTTTATAATTATTTCATGAGCACGCAAGCTTGGTTTGTGTTTTTTAAGGCCATATGGAATATCCAGTTTATTTTTCATCAGGAGGTCCTAAGCAATTGATTAAAAACAATAAAGACTAAAAATAAGGAACAATCAAGGGGGAACCTAATTTTACCAGGCAGGACAGTACAAGGTGGTTTGGATATATTTTCTTAAGGATAAGGTATCACCAAATCCATATCAACTCCTGACTGCAAGCGGATTGTTAAAAAGGTGAGTGCATGGTGAATCAACCTCTAAAAGGTGGACTCAACGTGGACTCACTGTGCACTCAACGTGGTTACAGTTAGGAGTTGGTCATAAGTTGGTGTGGCGTTGGAGTTGAGAATTCTATAACAAATATATTACGAATGACGTTGAATCCCTGTTTTTGACCTTATTATACATGAAAACGAGCACTTTCTGACTGTATTGTCTGGTTTGTTCAGGATACTACAGGACGGCTCTTGTTAAAAATGTTGATACTTTTAAAACTAGCTACTTATTTAAGTATCCTTAAATACGCTAATCAATTCGACGGCATTGTCTACACTTTTTAATTAAGCTGTAGACAAGCGGGGAAACAAGACTTAATAAAACTAAATATGATGAAAAAAATCTTTCGATTTTTACTCCTGCTTACATCAATTGCGATCTTGTCCAATGCACATGCGCAAGGAAAGTTTCCGGACGGAACAGCAATCTCAAAATGGTTCGAGACTGTAAAATCGACTGAGATCGGAACGCTCGGAGAGAAATTTCTCATCACGGATTTTGGTGTGGTCGCAGATAGCACCATCGTGCAAACTGCCAAAATCCAACAAGCAATTGATAAAGCATATCAAAGTGGAGGCGGTGTCGTCGTCGTACCTAAAGGGATCTATCTGAGTGGTTCATTATTTTTTAAACCAAAGACACACTTGCACTTGGAAGAAGGGGCTGTGTTAAAAGGAAGTGATGATATCGCAGATTTTGCGCTAGCGGAGACTCGAATGGAAGGTCAGACAGTGAAATATTTTTTGGCGCTTGTCAATGCGGATCAGGTGGATGGATTTACAATTTCGGGCAAAGGCACACTCGATGGAAACGGGTTGCGCTACTGGCGATCCTTTTGGCTTCGAAGACAGTTTAATCCACAATGCACAAATATGGACGAGATGCGCCCACGCTTACTTTATGTTTCCAATAGCAAGGACGTACAAATATCGGGCATTCGTTTGATCAATTCACCGTTTTGGACCTCACATTATTATAAATGTGAAAATCTCAAATTGATCGGTTTGCACATTTCGGCGCCAAAGGAACCTGTGAAAGCGCCTAGTTCAGATGCGATTGATTTGGATGTCTGCCGCAATGTATTGATTAAGGATTGTTACTTATCCGTTAACGATGATGCGATCGCATTAAAAGGAGGTAAAGGGCCTAAGTCCGACAAAGATCCTAATAATGGACCTAATTCAAATATTATTATTGAGAACTGTTTCTTTGGATTTTGTCATAGTGCACTGACTTGTGGTAGTGAATCTATTCATAGCTATAATGTGATTTTTAGGAACAATACCTTAGATAAAGCACGCAAGCTGTTGCAGTTAAAGATGCGGCCAGATACGCCACAGGAATATGAAAACATTTTGATCGAAAATGTAAAGGGAAATGTCAATAGCATGTTGTTTATTAAACCTTGGACCCAATTTTTTGATTTGAAGGGCGAGAAAGATATTAAAATGTCCTATGCAAGAAATATTGTCCTACGCAATATAGATCTGGATTGCGACATCGTATTCGATGTCCTCAATTCGGAACAATATGTGCTGTCGGATTTTACATTTCAAAATATGCACGTCCGTGCAGCCAAAGATCCAGCGATTCACAGGGAATATATTAAAAACTTTGTCCTAAATAATGTAACTGTTAATAATAAAAAGCAATAATAATATGTACCAGCATATTGCTGTGGCTTAGACCTTGAATTATGAAGACAAAACTTATTCTTTTGACCGGGGCGCTGATCGGTTCCCTAGCCGTTTCAGGCCAACGTAAAATGGAGTTTTTGGATCGGGGGATGGTGGGTGTAAAAACGACGGACAACGCTGTTTTTTTAAGCTGGCGTCTGCTTGGCACTGACGATTTTGATACGGCTTTTGCAATTTATAGAAAGGATGGGAATGGCAAGCAGAAAAGACTAAATACTTCACCTTTGACCGAAGGGACTAATTTTTTGGACGATCATGTCGATTTGAATCAAGATGTTACTTACATTTTGGATATAGTAGCCGGAGGTAAAGAAAAAGAAGTCGCTAAATTGACCTTATCGAAAGATCAAAAAGTACAGCAATACTTAAATATTCCCTTACGTACTCCCAAAGGGTACACTCCGGGTGATATTTCTGTAGGTGATTTGGATGGAGACGGGACTTACGAACTGATTGTTCATCAGACGGGTGTTGGACATGACAATGCACACAATGGGATTACTTCGGAACCTATTTTTCAGGCATATAAACTAGATGGTACTTTTCTTTGGGAAATCAATTTGGGTAAAAATATCCGGGAAGGAGCACATTATACCCAATTTATGGTATACGACCTCGATAGTGACGGCCGTGCAGAGCTGGTCTGCAAAACGGCCGACGGTACGAAAGATGGACTGGGAAATGTCATTGGTGATGCCCAGGCCGATTGGCGTGATACTGTATTAAATTCGCGGACTGTTGGTCGCATATTGAAAGGACCTGAATATTTAACCGTATTTGATGGATTGACGGGCAAAGCCCTAAGCTCTGTAAATTATTTACCAGAACGTGGAGAGCTAAGTTCATGGGGAGATACAAATGCTAATCGCAGCGATCGATTTTTAGCTTGTGTAGCCTATTTGGATGGTGTACATCCAAGTGTTGTGATGACGCGGGGATATTATGAACGGACAGCTTTGGCAGCGTGGGACTTTAAAGATAAAAAATTAGTGAACCGCTGGGTATTTGATAGCAAAGTTCGTAAAGATCCTTATTCCGGACAGGGATATCATAATCTTACGGTCGCGGATGTTGACCAGGATGGCAAAGATGAAATTGTGTTTGGTTCGATGGTTATTGATGATAATGGCAAAGGTCTATACAGTACAGGACTGGGACATGGTGATGCGCTGCATGTCGGTGACCTAGATCCTGAAAGACCCGGCCTGGAGATCTTTGGAATCCATGAACTGAAAGGAGGGCGGAAAGGGACCGGCGTGGCTTTATTGGATGCCAAAACTGGCGCAATATTGTTTAAAAGTGCAATAGACCAAGATATTCCCCGCGGTGTTGCTGCAAATATAGATCCCGATCATAAAGGGGCGTATCTGTGGTGGCTGGGATCTAGAGATATGTACGATACCAAAGGTAATCGTGTAGGGCCGGCGCCGAGATCGACCAATTTTCTGATCTGGTGGGATGCCGATTTGAGCCGGGAACTTTTAAACAGTAACTATATTGAAAAATATAAAAATGGGAAAATAGAACGAATCTTTACGGCGATTGGAGCATCATCGATCAATGGAACTAAAAGTACACCTAACCTGAGCGCGGATATCTTTGGCGATTGGCGTGAAGAATTGATCCTACGTGCAGATGACAACCAAAGCCTACGTATCTATACAACAACGATCCCTACAACACAAAGGGTATATACGTTGATGCATGATCCACAGTATCGCTTGAGCATAGCATGGCAGAATGTGGCTTACAATCAACCGCCACATACGGGGTATTATCTCGGTGCAGGTATGGATCGTCCAGTCAAGCCGAACATTCAGCTGGTTAAGTATGGCCATAAAAAATAGTAATTTGGAAGCGCGATTTGGATTTTTTGACTAAAAGAAATAGATAAGTTAGCAAATGAAGCATACAATAAAATGGATAGGGATGGCACTGACAGCCGTTCTTTTGATATCCTTTGCGAAACAGCAAGATAGACCTACGATTTATCTTATCGGTGATTCGACCGTTAAGAACAGCAATAAGGAATATTGGGGCTGGGGTACCCTGCTTCCTGAATTATTGGATACGACACGAATCCGTGTAGACAATCATGCGATGGCGGGGCGTAGTACACGAACATTTGTCAAAGAAGGAAGATGGGCAAAAGTTGATTCTTTGTTCAAGCCGGGAGATTTCTTATTGATTCAGTTTGGCCATAACGAGGGCAGTAAGCCCGATACCAGCAAACAAGGCTATCGGGGTGTGCTACGGGGCATCGGCCAGGACTCCGTTGTGCTGGATTGGGGAAATGGAAAGAAGGAGACCGTACACACTTACGGTGAAAACCTGCGTCGTTTTGTGATTGAAGCAAAGAAAAAGGGGGTAACACCAATTTTGTTATCCATGATTCCGCGCAACCAATGGGATAATCAAGGTAAGGTGAAACGGGCCGACAACGACTTTGGCTTGTGGGCTAGGCAGATTGCAGAAGAACAGGGCGTTCCTTTTTTGGATCTGAATAGTATTACCGCAGATAAATATGATCAGCTTGGTGCTGAACGGGTAAAATCCAATTATTTTCCAGGTGACCATACACATACGAATAAAGCTGGAGCAAGAGAAAATGCATTGTCTGTTATCGAAGGATTTCGGAGGATTAAAAGCCAATTAGTACAATACATTAAATAAAAATGAAGATGAAATTGAAATTGTTGCCTTGGGCTGTGGTCCTTTTCGCTGTAATCAGTATGTCTTTTTTGGAAAAACAGCATAAACCGACCTTATTTATTATTGGTGATTCCACCGTAAAAAACGGACAGGGAAATGGGGCCAATGGACAGTGGGGCTGGGGAAGTTTGATCGGTCAGTATTTTAAATTAGATAAGATCAATGTCAAGAATCGTGCTTTGGGGGGAACAAGTACCCGGACATTTTATAACAATCCAAAGCTTTGGCAGAGGGTACTGGATAGCATACAGCCGGGCGATTTTGTCCTTATGCAATTTGGACATAATGATTCAAGTCCTATTGTGGATACGTTACGTGCTCGTGGAACGATAAAAGGAAATGGCGACGATTACCAAGAAGTGTATAATCCATTGCTGAAGCAACATGAAGTTGTCTATAGTTATGGTTTTTACTTACGTCGATTTGTGAAAAATATTCAAGATAAAGGAGCCACAGCAATTATTTGTTCACCTATTCCGCGCAATGCCTGGGAAGGAAACCAAGTGCGTAAATCGGATTATGCAACATGGGCAAAAGAAGCTGCACAACAGGCTAATGCGTTTTTTATCCCCTTGCAGGATCAAGTGATAGCCCAGTATGAAACATTGGGGAAAAAGAAAGTAGAAACAGAATTTTTTGATCCTAAAGATGCGACCCATACAATTAAAGCAGGTGCTTTGCTAAATGCTAAACTCGTTGCTGAACAATTGAAAGCACAAACCAAAATCGGACTAAAGAAATTTATGTAGTATGATAAAATCTACCTTTCCGCTGGCGATCTTCTTTCTGCTCACAGTATTTATAGTCCGTGCACAGCAACGGCCCAATATTGTGTTGATTCTGGCCGATGACATGGGCTATGCTGATTTAGGTTGTTTTGGTTCCGAAATTCAGACCCCACATTTGGATAAAATGGCAAAGGAAGGTATTAAGATGACTAACTTTTATAATGCTTCGCGTTGTTGTCCATCACGTGCTTCTCTATTGACCGGATTGTATCCGCATCAGGCAGGTGTGGGTGATATGATGAACAAGCGTCCTTTTCCTGCCTATCAGGGCTATTTAAATCGAAACTCGGTCACATTGGCCGAACTATTGAAAAGCGCAGGTTATGGAACTTATATGGCTGGGAAATGGCATGTTGGACAGGAAAAAGAAAATTGGCCTCGGCAGCGTGGATTTCAGCGCTACTATGGGCTAATTGATGGAGCAAACAGCTACTTTGAAAACCGGCCTTATCGTCCCAAACAAAAATTGACGATAGCTTTGGACAATGAGACGATCGTTCCGCCAAAAGATTACTATAGCTCGGATGCCTATACGGATTATGCGATGGCTTTCATTGGCGAGCATTTGGAAACGAAAAAAGAGGATCCTTTTTTTCTATACCTCGCTTTTCAGGCGCCCCACTGGCCTATACATGCCAAACCGCAGGATATTGCAAAGTATCGGGGTAAATATATGGAAGGCTGGGAGGCTATCCGTGAAAAGCGTTTTCAAAAACAGCAGCAGTTAGGGATAGTGCCACCAACGACCAAATTGTCTCCAATGGATACCACCTTGCGAAATTGGAATGATTGCAGCTGGGAAGAAAAAGTAAAATGGGATGAAAAGATGGCTGTCTACGCGGCGATGGTAGACGAATTGGATCAGAATGTTGGCCGACTGGTTGATTATCTCCAATCAAAAGGGCAATTGGACAACACTGTTTTTATTTTTCTCTCTGATAACGGGGCGAGCAATGAGACCATAACCAATGCGGGATTTACAGCAGAAATTAGAGCTGCGAATGAATTTCCTGCTAGTCATCCACGTTCTTTTACAGCTTATGGAATTGAAGGCGCTGCAGTGAGCAATACGCCTTTCAAAAAGTTCAAGCATTGGGAGTTTGAGGGTGGCAATGCAACCAGTTTTATCGCTTATGGGCCCAAGTTTCTGCCGCAAGGAAAACAGTTTGATAGGCCAGCCCATTTGATCGATATCATGCCAACCTTAGCACAATGGTCGGGAGCAAACTATCCTGAAAATTATGCCGGTAATACGATTAAACCGATGGAAGGGGCCTCCTTGCTTCCGCTATGGAATGAGCAACAGAAGGATATGGATCGGGAAATTTGTTTTGAGCACGAGGGTAACAAAGCTGTGCGCAAAGGTAAATGGAAATTGGTCTCTTCCTATCCTGAAAATAGGTGGTATTTATATGATATAGAAAAAGATAGAAGTGAAACAGTAGACTTATCAGCCTCTTTTCCGAAAATATACCGAGAAATGGTTCAGATCTATGAAAACTGGGCGAAAAGGGTTGGTGTGATACCCTACGAGCAGCTCGCTCAAAAACCTTCATGATTTCGCAGGCACCAACAGCAATGAAAGCAAAAGAAGGTTCTCTCTGGCCAATAAGATCAGACACTTTCTGAAAAAAAGGAATTCCCGTTATGAATAATTATATAAAGAAAAACATGAAAATATTTAATACTTATACGGCCACTTTGATGATTGCGTTTTTCCTTTCAGCATGTTCATCGACGAAGAAGGTTGTCGAACAGAGGCAGGAATTAACCGCTGTAGATGTACTCCGATCGTTGCAGCTGACCAATCGTTATTTCATGAACAAATGGACAGACACCGGTAAACCGATCTATACCAACCGTTGGCGGCCGAGCAATATCTGGACCCGGGCCGTTTATTACGAAGGGCTCATGGCACTTTATCAGATTGATAAAAACAACGAATACTACAATTATGCTGTGGATTGGGGAAATAAACATGACTGGGGTATGCGCAACGGTTTGGAAACTCGAAATGCCGATGACCAAGCTTGTGGGCAGACCTATCTGGATCTCTATGAGATTGAAGCAAAGCCTGAGCGTATCCAAAAGATTAAAGCCAATATAGATTACATTATCAAATCTGGAAAAGTAGACGATTGGACCTGGATTGATGCCATACAAATGGCCATGCCAATTTATGCTAAATTGGGAGTAATGACCAAGGATCAAACTTACTTTGATTACATGTATAAAATGTATCATCATTCAAAAACACAGGAAGGTGGAGGCCTGTATAACAAGGCCGATAAACTTTGGTGGCGCGATAAAGATTTTGTTCCTCCCTACAAGGAGCCGAATGGTGAGGATTGCTATTGGTCACGTGGCAATGGATGGGTTGTGGCAGCTTTGGTCAGGGTACTTGATTTAATTCCGGAGAACGAAGCACATCGTGCCGAGTACATGTCGGATTATAAAGCTATGATGGAAGCGCTTGTTCCTATTCAAAGACCGGATGGATTTTGGAATGTCAGTCTACACGATCCGACTAATTTTGGCGGACGTGAAACTTCAGGCACAGCATTATTTGCCTATGGTATGGCCTGGGGTATCAATAATGGTTTCCTGGATGCTAAAATATATCGCCCTGTTGTAGAAAAGGCATGGAAAGCAATGACAGCAGAAGCGGTACACCCTTCTGGTTTTTTGGGCTATTTGCAAGGAACAGGGAAAGAACCTAAGGATGGTCAGCCCGTCAGTTTTTCAAGTCAACCGGATTTTGAAGATTACGGTTTGGGTTGTTTCTTATTAGGAGGAACAGAAGTCTATAAAATGTTGTCAAGATAAGATGAAAAGGTCTCTGTTTATTTTTTGTTGCCTACTGCTTTCATTCGGTACATATGCTCAGGCGGGGAGGACTACTTTTAGTTTCAACGCTGACTGGCGTTACCATATTGGCGATGTAAGCGATGCTTCTGCTGTTAGCTTCGATGATCGGGCATGGAAGCAGGTTGCCTTGCCTCAAGCCTGGAATGAAGATGAAGCTTTCGCAAAAGCGATACATGACCTTTCGACAACTATTGTTTGGTATCGAAAAAAGTTTAGTATTCCCAAGGGAATTACTTCCGATAAGGTCTTTTTGGAATTTGAAGGGATTCGCTTTGGCGGAGAATTTTATCTCAATGGAAAATTTATTGGTCGTCATGAAAATGGCGTTATGGCAGCAGGACTTGATATTTCGGACCTGATTGATCGCGATCACGAAAATATCTTGGCCATACGTATAGACAATAGTTGGAGCTATCGTGAAAAGGCAACAAATAGCACGTATCAATGGAACGATAAAAACTTTAATGCAAACTATGGTGGAATTCCAAAAAATGTATGGATCCACTTTACTTCCAAAATTTATCAGACTTTACCATTGTATTCCAATTTGAAGACTACAGGTGTTTATGTGTATGCGAAAAACATAAATATCCCTGAAAAGACAATGGATCTTTTTGTTTCTTCGGAGGTAAAGAATGAAACCCTGCAATCGCGTCTGGTCAACTTTGTTGCCGAAGTACATAATGCCGAAGGAAAATTAGTGAAAACATTTTCAAAAAAGTTCAATCTTCCTGCCAATCAAACACAACAATTGACCATGAACTCAACGATGAATCAGGTTAATTTTTGGAGCTGGGGTTATGGCTATCTCTATACGGTTACGACAAAAATTGTACAGGACAACAAAACTATAGACGCTGTAAAGACGAAAACAGGATTTCGAAAAACGGCTTTTAAAGATGGCATGGTCTATCTGAATGATCAGGTTTTGATGATGAAGGGCTATGCACAGCGTACAAGTAATGAATGGCCTGCTGTTGGTTTGTCTGTAGCCCCTTGGTTAAGTGATTTTAGCAATGGACTCATGGTCAAGAGCAATGCCAATTTGGTTCGTTGGATGCACGTAACACCTTGGAAACAGGATGTTGAATCCTGCGACCGCGTGGGACTGATGCAAATGCTACCCGCAGGAGATGCCGAAAAAGATGTCCAAGGTAGACGTTGGGAACAGCGCACGGAGCTTATGCGTGATGCAATTATTTATTATCGGAATAACCCAAGTGTCTTGTTTTATGAATGTGGAAACGAATCGATTTCGGAGGAACATATGGCCGAAATGAAGACCATTCGTGATCAATACGATCCAGCTGGCGGACGGGCAATTGGCTCACGTGAAATGCTGGATAGTAAGTTAGCTGAGTATGGGGGTGAAATGTTGTATATCAATAAAAGTGCGCGTCATCCCATGATCGCAACCGAATATATGCGAGATGAGGCCTTACGTAAATATTGGGACGAATTGAGTTATCCTTTTCATAAGGATGGTGAAGGCCCGCTTTATAAAGGTGTAGATGCCAGTGATTATAACAGGAATCAAGATACTTATGTTGTTGAAGCGGTACACCGTTGGTGGGAATATTGGAAGATGCGTCCGGGCACTGGTGACCGCGTAAATTCGGGCGGTGTCAATATTATTTTCTCGGATTCCAATACCCATTTTAGGGGAAAAGAGAATTACAGAAGAAGTGGCGAAGTAGACGCCATGCGTATTCCCAAAGATGCTTACTTTGCCCACCAGGTGATGTGGGATGGCTGGATCGCTCCTGATCCAAAAGGCTTGTACCTTGTAGGGCACTGGAACTATGCGCCCGGAACGAAAAAAGATGTATTGGTCGTTTCGGCCGCTGACCGGGTCGAATTAGCTGTGAACGGAAAAGTACAGAAAGAAGCGGAAAAGCTATACGACTTCCTATACCGATTTCCATCCGTTGATTTTGAGGCCGGCGTATTGACGGCAAAATCATTCACAAAAGATGGAAAGTTGTTAAATAAGAAAGAACTAAAAACAACAGGTGAGCCTTACAAAATCCGTTTGACGGCGCAACATGGTAAAAATGGCTTATTTGCTGATGGTAACGATATGGTATTGGCAGAAGTCGAAGTGCTTGACAAAAACGGATTACGTTGCCCATTGGCTTCTAATACGATTGACTTTAAGTTGGATGGACCGATGGATTGGCGCGGGGGTATCGCCCAGGGGCCTGATAACTATATTTTAGCTACCTCACTTCCTGTGGAGGCTGGTGTAAATCGTGTATTGCTTCGCACAAAGTACAATAAATCGGGGCGTGTGATGTTGAAGGCGACATCAAGTGGTCTGCTGTCAGATTCAACCGTCTGGACGGTGCAACCGCTCAAAACCATGGCGGATTATTTCGTCAAGGAATCCAATGAAAATTTGCCTTCATTTTTAGCGCGTGGACCAAGTCCTGCGAACCCCACCTTGGTGCAGCTGAAAAAAAGTCTCAAAATCCGTGCAGTTGCTGCTGGCGCCAATCAAGAGAAAGCATCACACTCTTACGACGACAATGAACTGTCGGATTGGGTCAATGACGGACAACTAGGTACCGCCTGGATTACATATACTTTGCAGGAAAAATCCGATATCGATGAAGTTGACCTGAAACTGAATAATTTTAGATCAAGATCTTATCCATTGCAGATTTTTGTGGACGAAAAACTTGTTTTCGACGGCAATACCGATGTGACATTAGGCTATTGTACCTTGTCATTTCCGCGTATAAGGGGTGAAAAAATAACAATAAAACTTAAAAATGCACCTTTTACCACGAGGGAAAACAATCAGGTTGAAATGGGGGGCAAGAAACTTGATGATGGTGTGGCCCGTAATGACGTGAATGCCAAAGGCACCTTGAGCATTATCGAAGCTGACATACATCAGGTAGTGGTCAATTAAGAAAATTTGCCGATCATAAAATAGTTGAAGACTGAAAAGAAATGGAGAAAATAGCATTTAAAATGAAATTGAAACCGGGAATGTCTGCGGAATATAAGCGGAGACATGACGCGATCTGGCCAGAATTAATAACCTTATTACGCGAAAATGGGGTGTCTGATTATTCCATTTTTTTGGATGAGGAGACAGACACTCTATTTGCTGTTCAATATTTAGCAGGACATTCGTCACAAGAGTTGGGTAAGGAAGCTATTGTTCAGCAATGGTGGGATTATATGTATGATATCATGGAAGTACATGCCGATCATTCTCCAGTATCGGTCAGTTTGAAAAAAGTATTTCACATGGATTAGGCCAATTGTAACATGAAGAAAATTTATATATCATTAGTGCTTGCCTGTAATCTGTTGGCTGTCGGTCGAACGATGGCGCAGGATTTATGGCCAGCAGTTACCAAAGAAATGAGGCCTTGGACGCGTTGGTGGTGGCTCGGTTCGGCTGTGGACCGACCTAATCTCGAACGCGAATTAACCTTATTTGAAAAAAGTGGTTTTGGTGGAGTTGAGGTAACACCTATTTATGGCGCTAAGGGATTTGAATCCAGCTACCTGAACTTTCTTTCACCACAATGGATGAATATGTTGGGGGTAACAACGGATAAGGCCAATGCCTTGGGCATGGGAGTGGATATTAATTTGGGAACTGGTTGGCCATTTGGGGGACCTCAAATCAAAGAAAAGGATGCCGCTACCAAATTGATCCTAGATGAATTTGAATTAAAAAAAGGTGAAAAAGTCACCTTTCCCTTAAAGCCTAAGGATCCTAAACAACATTATTTCTTTTTGCAGGCATTACGGGCATTTAGAACCGACAATAGCGAGATTAATCTGGATGATCATATTTCAAAGACTGCTGGAACATGGGAAGCCCCTACCGATATTCATTTAATAGCTGTCTTTTCTGGTAGAACAGGACAGAAAGTCAAACGTGCCGCTCCGGGCGGAGAAGGATATACGTTGGATCACCTGGGGAAGCGTTCTGTCGCATCTTATTTCAATAGATTTGCCGAAGCTTTTCAGGACAAACCATTGCATGTACGTGCTTTTTTTAACGATAGCTACGAAGTATACGGTGCGAATTGGACGGATGAATTTTTGCAATCATTCGACCGGATAAAGGAATATAGGTTACAGGATCATCTCCTGGATTTTGTAGGTAAGGGAAAGAATGAAGCTAAAACAGCAGGCCTTAAATCGGATTATCGTGAAGTTGTGAATATACTGCTTGCCCAGAATTTTTTGACCCCATTTACGGATTTTGCCCATCGTTTTAGCGCAGTCTCAAAAAATCAAGCCCATGGATCTCCAGGAAATCTGATTGATTTGTATGCGGATACAGATATTGCGGAGTGTGAAACCTTTGGATCCAGTAGTTTTGGTATTCCCGGATTAAGACGGGATACTGCTGATATCCGTAATGTGGATCCAGACCCCATGATGGCGAAATTTGCGACGTCGGCGACAAATGTATACGGTAAAAAATATACTTCTTCGGAAACATTCACCTGGCTGACCGAACATTTTAAAACTTCTTTGTCACAAACGAAACCAGAAGTCGAACAACTATTCCTTGCTGGAGTGAATCATGTATTCTATCATGGGACAACCTATTCGCCGAAAAATGTACCTTTTCCAGGATGGTTGTTCTATGCTTCCGTTAATTTTGTTCCACAAAATTCGTTCTGGGACCACCTTACCGGTTTGAATCAATATATTACACGTGTGCAATCTATCTTGCAATCTACGCGTGCTGACAACGAACTGCTGGTATATTGGCCCATTTATGATATTTGGAATAATGCCAAGGGAATGGATAAGGCATTAAAGGTTCATGATGTCGACGAGTGGTTACATCCGACGCAATTTTATAAACAAAGTGTTCAGCTGCAGAAACGGGGCTATAGCTTTGATTTTGCAACAGATAAAATTCTGGCAGGAACTACAGTAAACGACGGGAAATTACAAACCTCAAAGGATGCGATCCCTTATCGGGCAATTTATATACCTGCCTGTCATTATTTTTCTGAAGTGACACTGCAGAAAATCCTGGAAATGGCCAACCAAGGCGCAACTGTCATCTTCCAGCAATTACCGCAAGAGATTCCTGGATATAGCCAATTAGAGGAACGCCGTACACTGTTCAATAAATTAATTGCATCGCTAGGTTTCGAAAAGGATAAAGCGAATCAGTACACAGCTTTTGGAAGAGGCAAAATCTATCTTACGACAGATGTCAATTCGGCACTCGAAACAGAAGAGATCGCAGCAGAACGGATTAACCAAACAGGGTTGAAGTTTTCACGCAGAGCCGCTGGTAAGGACACGTATTATTATTTGGTCAATCATAGTGGACAGACTATTGATCGTAGCATTACATTAAATGCACAGGCTTCACATTATTCGCTGTTGGATCCTCAAACTGGGCAGACATATCAGTTGCCATCAGCTAACGGCAAAATACGGGTGCAGATTCCATCTGGCTATTCCTGGATAGTCCTTGCCTCAGCGCAACAGGCCGGAGAACCCTTTCGCTATCAGGATGAGTTAAACCAGGTGGCGCAATTGGATCGCGATTGGAAAGTGAGTTTTATGGCTGGTGGACCTGTTTTACCAAAGGCTAAAAAGCTCGATCAACTCTCCTCCTGGACAGATTGGGGAGACCAAGATGCTGTCAATTTTTCCGGAACAGGAGCTTATGAAACAACAATTTCGATCAATAAGGATCAATCAAAATCTTATCTATTGAAATTGGGCCGTGTTGCTGAAAGTGCAAAGGTCTATGTCAACGGAAAAGAGGCCGGTGTGTTATGGTCTATTCCGTTTCAGCTAGATATTACAACCCTGTTGGTAAATGGTGAAAACAAGATTCGCATAGAGGTTGCCAATTTAATGGCAAACCGTATCAGCTATTTAGACCGTAAAAAAGTTGCCTGGCGAAATTATCACGAAATCAATTTTGTCAATATCAATTATAAAGATTTTGATGCAAGCGGCTGGAAACCCATGGAAAGCGGTTTGATTGGACCTGTTACCATTTGGAGTTATTAAAAGCAAAAAGCAGTAAGCACTATTGAAAGCCTCGTATAAAACGAGGCTTTTTTTGGGGGCATTACTTTTTACAATTTTGATGGTTAAAATATACAAAAAAGAGTGCGCTTTAAGTTTTTAAAATTTGCAATTGTCTGGTTATCATGTAAGTTCAGGACAGTTAATCAAATGAGTTCTTTTAAATTGATTTACCAATATAAATCAGATTAATAATTAAAAAACTCAATCCATGAAAAACATAATGCGATATGGAGCCATTGTTGTGGCTCAAATGGCTTTTACACATGTATTGTACGCACAGGGGACACTGACGGGAAAAGTTGTTGATAATAAAAATCAGCCGATCAGTGGTGTTACAATCCAGGTAAATGGCAAAAATGAAGGGGCAAGCAGTCAAAATGGTGATTTCAGTATTCATGCAAAATCTGGTGACAATATTGTATTTCGTTCTGTGGAATACCAGCAGAAAGAAGTCCGCGTATCAACATTAGCATTTCTACGTGTCGAGTTGTTGCCGAAACAAGAAGCATTGGATGAGGTTGTCGTCATTGGCTATGGATCCCAAAAACGAACTAACCTTATAGCTCCGGTTTCAAAGTTTAATGCTGAGAATCTCGATGAGCGCCCTATTGCACGGGTTGATCAAGCCCTGATCGGACAGATGTCCGGTGTACGGGTTAAGCAATCTACAGGTGTTCCCGGAAAAGGGTTAAGTGTTCAGGTCAGGGGATCGGGCTCTATTACCGCTGGGAGTGAACCCTTGTATGTCATTGACGGTTTCCCACTGTCAACGGCCTCACAAAACGGCTCGGGAAACTATGCCTCAGGAAATCCGCTGGATAATATGAACCCAAACGATATTGAATCTGTGGAAGTCCTAAAAGATGCATCTGCAGCTGCAATTTATGGATCCCGGGCAGCAAACGGAGTTGTTTTGATCACCACAAAACGCGGAAAGAGCGGCCAGGCTAAAGTAAGTCTCAATTCATACATAGGCATTTCCGAGGCTTATAAAAAATTGGATATGTTAAATGGTGAAGAGTGGATAGATAGAGCGGTGGAGATGATCAATGCACAATGGGAAGCCTCGGGTACCGGAAGGCTGGCAAGCCAAAGCAATGCCGAACGACGGAAAATATTGGGACTCGCCGAGGGGACATATAATACATCTTATATGTATGATGACCGTTGGTTGGAACCCGGACGTCCCGGGCTTTACCTTATCAATTGGCAAGACGAAGCGTATCGAAAAGGAGTGATCCAAAACTACCAGGTTGCGGCTTCGGGAGCGACAGAATTTGTCAATTATTATGTCTCGGGGAATTATCTCAATCAACAAGGTATTGTGAAAGGCTTGGATTATAAAAACTATACTGCCAGAGCTAACGTTGAAGTAAAACCGAATAAAAAATTCGCATTTGGTTTAAACCTAGCACCTACCTATTCTATCGGAAATGACCCCGGAGTGGAAGGAAAGGATAATATCATGCATCAGATTTATTCGATGTCACCTGTTCAGGACCATCCTGCTGGAACAGTAAACGTTTTTGACAATGAAAAATATCCTTGGAGTACTTCAACAAATGATCCCATTGCCAAATTGAATTATTATATCGGGGAAAACAAAATTTCACGTTTACTGGGGACAGTTTACGGACAGTACAATATTCTTGATAACTTCAATTTTAAGACTACAGTTAATTTGGATCAAACCGATAGCAGAAGTAATAGATTTCAGCCCTACACTGTAGGCGGAACTTTGGCTAACCGAACCAACAATCCGAATCAAGCTACCTATGGCTCCAACAGTGTGTATCGAAAGCAAACTTTTGTAAACGAGAATACGTTAAATTATCATCTCAATTTTGACAAACATGATATTACCGCTTTGCTGGGGCAAGCCTATAATTTTGATAAACTTGAAACTTCTTCCATCACCTCGCAGGGAGGTTATACCAATAGTTCGATAACAACTTTGAACGGTGCCGTTGCTACAGTTGCCTCAACAGGCGCAACGCAAAGTGTCTTGCTTTCTTATTTTGGGCGTGTGCAATATGCCTATGACGGTAAGTATTTGCTTTCTGGAAGTATTCGTCGGGACGGCTCATCGCGTTTTGGATCCAATACAAAATGGGGTTGGTTCCCATCATTGTCCATGGGCTGGCGTCTGTCACAGGAGCGTTTTATGAAACCAGTTACCTTTATCAATGAGCTGAAATTACGCGGAAGCTATGGTGAATCAGGGAATAACAATATAGGTGATTACAGTAGCATTGCCTTGTTGGGCTTTTACAATTATTCGTCAAATGGCCTTTCCGTTTCTGGACAGGCACCAAGCAATATCATTAATCCGGATCTAAGATGGGAAAAATCGCGGACTTATGATGTGGGATTGGATTTTGGCCTTTTGGGTTCCCGCATTACAGGATCATTTGACTGGTATACCCGGAAGAGCAGTGATTTATTGCTAAATGTTCCTTCCATGCTTTCGACAGGTTTTTCTTCCTATTTGGATAATGCAGGAGAGGTTAAAAGTAAAGGCTGGGATTTAGAGATCATTTCCCATCAGGTCAGAAAAGCAGATTTTTCATGGTCTACCTCTTTTAATATTAGTCATAATTCCAATAAAGTAACAAAACTTGATGGTGAGCAAAAGGAGATTTTAATACCGTCCTCATTTGATATCCAGCATAGTCTTCTACGGATTGGCGAGCCGATGTATAGTATTTATGTCGTTAAACAAGACGGTATATTGACTCAAGCAGACATTGATGCTGGGGCTGCGTTGTATGGTAGCCAAAAGGCAGGCGATCCAAAATATGTGGATGCCAATGGAGATGGTGTGATTGATGCGAATGACCGTGTGATTGTGGGGCATCCAAACCCAAGTTATGTATGGGGGATAACCAACAACTTTAAGTATAAAAATTTTGATTTGAGTTTTATGTTCCAAGGCCAGAATGGTGGTCATATCTATTCTTTATTAGGACGTGCCTTGGGACGTACCGGTCAAGGATCATCAGACAATGCGCTTGGATTTTATCGGGATAGATGGCGTTCAGAAGAGGATCCTGGAGAAGGTCGTGTTGGAAAAGCTTATTCAACGTTTGGACGGATTAAAAATACAGATTGGCTGTATTCGTCGGATTATTGGCGTTTACGCAACGTCACGCTTGGTTATAATATCAAAGACCTGAAATTGGGGAGTCAGTCCAAGCTTAGTTTAGTCCGTTTATTCGTGACATTGGAGAATTTTTGGGGAAAGGACAAATATGATGGGGGTGTAAATCCGGAATCTTCAAACACAAATCTAAGCGGAAGCTCTGATTATCCCGAGGCGGGTGATTATGGAGGCCTGGCAATTCCAAAGACAATGACATTTGGTTTAAACGTAAATTTTTAGAATGATGAAAAAATTGAGCCTATTTTTTTTGATAGCAGGTCTATTGGGATCTTGCAAAATGGATCTGAACCAGCAACCAATTTCGAGTGCTACTTCAGATACCTACTTTAAGACAGCAAATGATTTTATTCAAGGATTGAACGCTATATATAACAGTACACGAGGATATCCTGATCGCCTGATGAATCTCTCGGAAACACGATCGGATAATTTGTACGCAGTGTCGGACGGCGGAGTGCGTGATTGGGAAGGGATCAACAGTTTTCATAAAACGATTGCCAGTAACCCCTATGTGATAGAAGCTTGGCAAACAAATTTTAACGGCATCTTTCGTGTAAACAATTATTTGGAACAACTTGCGGCGAATGGTTCCACGGCTATTATTGATGAAAGCCTTCGCAATAGAATGGAAGGCGAAGTCCGGTTCTTACGTGCATTTTTTTATTTTGATTTGATCCGATACTTTGGCAAAGTGCCACGGATAGACAAGGTGGTATCCGCCAGCCAAGCTAAAAGCATTGGCCGGAGTAACGTGGAGGAGTTGTATGCTTTGATTATTGAAGATCTGAACAAAGCTATTAATGCGCTGCCTGCACCTAGTGCGTACGCTGCTGCAGATAAAGGCCGTGTCAATAAATACGCTGCAAGAATGTTGCTTGGCTTGGTCTACATGACACGATCGGGGCCCACATTGGGCGTTGAAGGTGCGGGTTTGAACAGTAATGAATGGGGGAAAGCGGTGGAGCAGTTTAACGAGGTGATCAACAGCAATGAATTTACTTTGCTGACCAGCTATAATAGCATTTTTGATTACGGTAATGAGCGCAACAAAGAGGTGATTTTTAATATTGAATATTCAAGCGGCGCTAATCCTGTTGTTGGGTCAACATTTCCTTGGGTGCTTGTACCTGATAATTGGTTCAATTCACTCGGTCTAGCCACGCAAGGAGGCTTAACAATCAGGCCAGTATCTGACGACCTGCTTAAGCTGTATGATACAGGTGACAGCAGAAAGACGTTCAGTATTCAGCAAGGATATATTTATGGCAATGTTGCTGAGACAAGATCATTTGTTAAGAAGTTTGTGGACCTTACCAAAGTGCCTGCAAACCGAATGGATTGGCCGATCAATTATATTGTATTCCGTTATAGCGATTTACTGTTGTTAAAGGCGGAATGCATATTGAATGGCGCCTCTGGGAACGTTCAAACGGATGTAGATGCGGTCGTCAATCAAATCAGAAAACGCGCCGGATTGACAACTGAGCTGACGAATGTCACTAAATCACAGCTGATGGATGAACGCAGAAGAGAGTTTATTGGCGAAGGGGTGCGATGGTTTGATCTTATCCGCGGTGGTAGTGTCGAATCGGTCATGAAGGCTTGGATCAGGAAAGAGGACGTCGCAAAGCAGATGTTAGATTTTCAAGTCAATTATGTCCTATATCCGGTGCCACAGTCAGAACTGGACAATAGTCCGGGCTTGTATACACAGAATCCCGGATATTAATATCTTAATTGATTTAATCGCCCTTAGCATTTAAGGGCGATTTTTTTATTTTTGGCGCCAGCTAATGACAGGATTGAACAGGATGGTTATTACAAATCATCCTGTTACTTTTAACCAACATTATAAGCCTAAGGGGAAATCTGATTATTTTTTTAAGCCAGTCGTCCTATAAAGCAATAAGTAAAGATCATACAACATTTTCATTATCTCGTATAATGAAAACCGATTTTCACTACCGAAGATCAACAAGGGAAAGAATAAAATAATACCTAAATAATACTTTAATGATAAACTATTTAACAATTAGGTTTGATCATCATGTAAAGAAGTACACTTTTTTGCTATTTATGGCGATGCTGTGCACCTTGAATTTATTTGCTCAAACCGCTAGGACTGGAAAAGTAAACGATGAAAAAGGTTCACCTGTTCAAGGTGTGACGGTACAGGTAAAAGGCAAAACTATGACGGCAAAGACCAATGCCGATGGGTCATTTACCATCAATGCACTGCCATCGGATGTATTGGCCTTCAGAAGCCTTGGTTTCGAATCCCAAGAAATTTCTGTGGGTAGTCGAAATAACTTCAATATAGTTCTTGCACAAAAGGTCGATGTCATGGACGAAGTCGTGGTGGTTGGTTATGGCACGATGAAAAAAAAGGATGTGACGGGTTCGATAGCGAGTGTGGGTGAGAAAGAACTGAAGGCAATGCCTGTGAAAGATGCATTGCAGGCAATGCAGGGTAAGGTGGCTGGTGTTGATATCACTTCGAACCAACGTCCGGGAACAACAGGTAGTATAACGATAAGAGGTGTACGATCGATCACTGCAGATCAGGGACCACTGTATGTAGTCGATGGGATGGTATTACAGGCCGGTGGCATTGACAATATCAATCCGAGTGATATAGAGACCATTGATGTCTTAAAAGATGCTTCTGCAACAGCTGTCTATGGTTCACGTGGAGCGAACGGTGTTGTTTTGGTGACGACCAAGCAGGGAAAAAAAGGACGTTTAATGTTGAATTATGCTGGTACGGCAACTTTTGAGAAAATGTACGATGTCACAGAGTACATGGATGCTGCGGAATGGTTGGATTATGCGCGTTTGGCGAAATTCGGAACGACGACACCAGATTATGCAAAGGATCTTTCTAGATGGGGATCTGTAGCTGCCTCATGGGCAAATATTGCTAAAGGTTGGACTAATAACAATACTGTATGGGATCCAAGCCTAGTCGGTAATTACGATTGGGCAGATCTTGGACGTAAAAATGCCTTATCGACCGAACATACTTTAAGCGTTTCAGGGGGAGGGGAAAACTCCAAAGGTTATGGTTCTTTTGGTTATCTTAAGCAAGATGCTACACAACCCGGTCAGAAATTTAATCGCTATACTTCAAAAGTAAGTTTTGAAGCTACGCCAACAAAATGGTTTACCATGGGAGCTTCAATAAACACATTCTTCTCCGATCAAGATTATGGCTATAATTTCTCTAAATCTGTAACAGGTGCAGGTGACTATTACAGTGCTTTACGAGGTATGTTACCTTGGACAGTTCCTTATGATGACAACGGAAACTATCTGAGAAATCCTGCTGCGGGTGATATCAATATCATCAATCCAATTAATGAATTGGAATATAATACCAATCAACGTCAGACTTTTGGCGCCAATGGTAGTTTCTTTAGCCAATTGGATTTTGGACAGATTTATGAGCCATTGAAAGGTTTAAAATATCGGGTGCAATTTGGACCTGAGTTTAGATATTACCGGTTGGGTTTAGCAAATGCAGCCGAGGGAATAAATGGTGATGGAAATAATGCGGTGACTTATTCAACAAACCGCAATTTAGCTTGGACTTTAGACAATTTGATCTATTACGACCGCGATTTTGGAACGGATCACCACCTTGGTATAACCTTGTTGCAGAGTTCTTCCAAGTATAATTCTGAATCAAGTAATATGAAAGCCACGGATGTGTATAGCGCAGAAGAATTATGGTATAATATAAATTCAGGAGGTTTTATCGGCAGTTGGGGAACGGGCTTATCTGAGCGACAAATGGAATCCTATATGGCACGTGTAAATTATAGCTATAAGGACCGTTATATGTTGACTGCTTTTGTGCGTTGGGATGGATCTTCGGTATTGGCACCGGGGCATCAATGGAGCTCATTTCCTTCCGTAGCTGCATCATGGCGCATTGACCAAGAAAATTTTATGAAAGACGCTCGCTTTGTCAATACACTAAAATTGCGTTTGGGAGCTGGTATTGTTGGTAATGCCGCAATTGGACCTTATCAAACGAAAGGATTATTGACCCAAAATTTTTACAACTGGAGCGCGACGAATTCAACACCAGGATATGTTGCCTCTGATCCTTCAGCTGCTAATCCGCAAAAAATGGCCAATCCAGAATTAGGCTGGGAGCGTACGACCCAATATAATTTGGGTATAGATTATGGCTTTCTAAATAACCGAATCAGCGGTGCTTTGGACATGTATAAAACGAAGACGAATGATCTGTTATTGGCCATGACGCTAAACTCTGTTTTAGGCTATGGGGCCACAATGGCAAATGTTGGTAAGACTTCAGGCTGGGGGATTGACCTTCAGATCAATACAATCAATGTTAAGAATGATAACTTCCAGTGGAATACGACTTTAACTTGGTCCAAAGACAAGAATAAAATACTCGAATTGAATAACGGACGAAAAGAAGATTTAACCAATAACTGGATTGTTGGTCAGGAGATTCAAGTCCCTTATGATGTGGTTTACGATGGTATTTGGAAAACCTCAGAAGCAGAGGAGGCTAAAAAATATGGCGCTAAACCCGGACAGATCCGTGTGAAGGATATTAGTGGTCCCGATGGTGTTCCTGATGGCAAAGTAGATCGCAATTATGATCGACAAGTGTTAGGATCCTATCGTCCAAAATGGTCTGGCGGGATTATGAATACATTCACCTACAAAAACTTTGACTTATCTTTCTTTATTTTCTCGCGTTGGGGACAGACCATAAACGCTGGAGCTGCTACTTTGGATGGTCGTTATATGCAGCGCAAATTGGACTACTTTATTCCGGGCGTTCATGAAGATGCTGAATATTATCAGCCAGGCTCAAATGGTGAAGCGGCAGATCCTTGGAACTCTTCCATGAATTACCGTGATGGATCATTTATCAAGCTAAGAAATGTAAGTTTAGGTTATAATTTTTCGAAAACAAAATTACAAAAACTTGGCATCAGTAATTTTAAGGTTTATGCACAGATCATGAACCCGGCGATGTTGTATTCAAAAGTGGATTTTCTGGATCCAGACTTAGCAAGTTATAATAATAATACAACGCAAGCCGGCTCCGCCATCACCACAAGAGGAGCTGTGATCGGCGTGAACATAGGATTTTAAGCAGCAAAAGGATTTAAAAAATTGACTCTCATGAAAAATTATAAAATATTAGTTGCTTCAATGTTAGGTGCGGCAGGATTATTAGTATTGAACGCCTGTAGTAAAGACTTTTTGAAAGAGGAGCAGATTACCATACCGGATACAGACTATTTTAAAACTCAGGCAGGGCTAGATGATTTAGCAACCGGTGTTTACTCCAAATTGAAATTTAAATATAATTATACCTGGGGGATGGCCCTGTTCAATCTAGGTGTAGATGAGTTTACGGATGCAAATAATGCTTCCCCAAGCTTTAATAGTTATAGTATGGATCTTAATCCTGCTGAATCAACTTATGGAGGTGGAAATATTCAGCCGGTGTTTGATAATATGTATAGCGGTATCGAATCGGCCAATACCCTGATTCAAAACGTACCCTTATATTATGATAAATCCAATGCCAATTATAATACACGTCTTGGCGAGGGATACTTTATGCGGGGCTATTTCTACTTACAGTTGATTGTACAGTTTGGAGGTGTCCCCCTGAAATTGACCCCGACCGAAAAGGTTGAATCCTATTTTACTAGAGCTTCTGAAGATGCTTGTTTTGCACAGGCCATAGCGGATCTTGAGCAGGCTTATACGTTGTTGCCGGCTTCGGCGACAGAATTTGGGCGTGTAACAAAATCAGCTGCAGCACACTACATTGCTAAAGCACGATTGACTCGATCGAGTGAGCTATATGCCGCTTGGAATTCAAAATATACCGCGGAAGACTTAGATGCTGTCATCAAATATGGAACGGAGGTCGTGGCGGCACATCCCCTGGTAGATGATTACGTAAAACTATGGGATTATCAAAAGGCCAATAGTGCTAACGAAAAAGTCTCGGAGGTTGTTCTGTCGGCACAGTTTTCGGACGACCAGGCAACCTGGGGGCGTTATGGAAATCAGATCCATCTTTACTACCCTGCTGTTTATCAAGATTTAGGCGGAACAAGCCGCGATATCTCCGGTGACCGTGAATTTTCTTATGCCCGTACCACAAATTATACGCTGGATGTATTTGACAGGGTGAATGATTCACGTTTCTGGAAATCCTTTATTACGATGTATGGTGCCAATAATACCGCTAATGCCCCTGTCTGGACTGCAGCTAATGCATCGCTTGGGCCTGAAGGAACTGTTGTTGGAACGAAGCGGTTTAAAGGTGGAGAGCTGGGTATTAAATACATTGTCAACAACGCTGGCGATACACGCTACAAAGCAGTGGCCGGTGATGCAACAGGAGTTCTTAAAAATGGCGTGATGCAGAACCCGCATACTTTTGTACGTTACTTTCAGGGAGAACCTCAAGCTTGGGTGGGTCAGCATGGAAATAACGGATACTTTGGTGTTCAATCACGTTATGTGGCGCTTTCGAAGTTCAGAGATGGCTATCGGGTTAGTATAGCGTCTGCCAATGGTACGCGAGATGTTATTATGGCGCGCTCGGCGGAAGATGTCTTAATGGTGGCCGAAGCCTATATCCGCAAGGGGGAGGGCCAATATGCCAATGCTATACAGTGGATCAATAAATTGCGCAGTCGTGCTGGCTATAAAAGTGGTGAAGACCGAGCGAAGAATGTCGATGGCGGACAAGCCTACAAGAATAATTCCTATGCTGTTGGAAAGGGCGGCGGCTTTTCTGCGGAAGGAGCAATCTATTGGGAAGGAAACTCATACTACGAATCCAATAATGATATTGCGAAAACTACGGCCTCTTCCGAAACACAGATGCTGATCAATTCTGTCGCTGACATTTATAATTCAGCAGTTGATGCGCCGATCTACGAGAAATTGGGGGCAACAAGCAATGCACAGAAAATGATGGCATTTTTGTTGAATGAACGCACACGTGAATTGTGCGGTGAACTTTACAGATGGGAAGATTTGGCGCGCACCAAAACATTGGAAGCGAGATGGAAAGCCTTTAATGATGGTTATGTGCGCGGGAATACAGTCTTTAGTCCAACTACACATTACTATCGACCGATTCCGCAATCTTTCTTGGATGCAACAACCAATGAAAGCGGTGCCGCATTGACGCCTGCAGAAAAACAGGCTATGCAAAATCCAGGCTATTAATTTTTGATGGTAATAAACGTGAACCTGACCTACCTGTTCTGAATGGAATGGGTAGGTTTTTTTTTATCAAAATGTAAGCGATTGCAGGATAGCGCAGGATAGGGAATATTGCTGATTTTGGTATCTTTCGGTTTGATTCTCATTGCATTGGGAATCGGAATAAACCAAATTATAGATCAACGGAAGGGAAATGTTCACATGGATAGAAGAGTCTTCTTAAAATCAAATGCATTTTTGTGGGCGATGATGGTGTTACCTTTAGATACGGCAGCTAAAAAGGGTATACTGGAGTCTCCTTATTTTAAATTGAAACCGATTGGAAGATCCTTACAATTGGTAGATTACTTTATTTGGTGCTCATCTCCGATTTGGGGCGACGATGGTAAGGTTCATCTTTTTTATTCACGTTGGCGAAAGGACAAAGGGATGGGTGGCTGGATCAAAGGTTCCGAGATAGCGCACGCAGTCGCTGATTCTCCCTATGAAACATTCCAACATAAAGATGTTGTTCTACAACCTCGGGAAGGATTTTGGGATAGTACCACCTGTCATAATCCACTGATAAAAAAGATAGCGGATACGTATTATCTTTTTTATATGGGAAATTCCAACGGAAAGACAGATACCAAAAGGATAGGCGTAGCAACGGCGAAAAACCTGGATGGACCATGGAAACGGCAGGATAATCCAATCTTATTGCCTGGCGTGGAGGGGGCATGGGATGATCATTGTACCACAAATCCTGCATTTCTAAAAGGTAACGATGGTAAATTTTGGTTGTATTATAAATCTTGGAATACTGCTGAATATCTGCGGGATAAAGGTCCTGTTAGAGGAAATCGAAAGTATGGATTGGCCAAAGCTGAACATCCCTTGGGACCATATGTGAAAGTATCAGAGCATCCGGTCATTGATTTTTCTGATCGTCCGCATAATGCACAGCTTGAAGATGCTTTCGTATGGAAACAGGATGAACAGTATTGTTTATTAGCAAGGGATATGGGGTTTTACAATCACGAAGATGGATTGATCTTAAAATCATCAGATGGCGTTAAATGGTCTGAACCGCAAGTGGCTTATCTAGGTTTATCGACCTATATTCAGGAACCGCCCCCACCAGCCAACTTGAAGCGCTTCGGCAGGCTTGAGAGACCTATGGTCCTGATGGATGAAATAACGGATAAACCGCGTTTCCTTTTTGGGGCAACGCAGGGTGGTACAGCCGGAACCTCGACAGCCTTTGTATTTGAGATCGTGTGAAGAGTATGCCATAATCATGTTTATTCTGAGAAAATAACTGCAAGTTTTGCTTCTGTATTGGGAAGATCGATGCAAGTGGGCTGAATTTGGCAGCTGATATAAACAAGTACAACCAGAAACAATTATAAGCCAATGAAAAAGATTTTTAGTATGCTCCTCGTCATTTTTGCATGTGTAGCAAGTCAAGCGCAACAAACATCCTGGACCAGTGCAAAGCAACCCTTAAAGGAAATTGAACAGCTTAAAAAGATCATTGTTGCTCCTACATTTGAAAAGAAAGATTATTCCATCGACGATTTCGGTGCTATTGGAGATGGCAGGACAAAAAATACTGTAGCCTTTAGAAAAGCAATTGAAACGTGCAATAGGCAGGGTGGAGGGCGCGTAATAGTCCCGAAAGGAGTCTATCTGACCGGTGCAATCTATTTGAAAAGCAACGTCAACCTTCATGTCAGCGAAGGGGCAACCGTACGCTTTAGTCGCGATAGTGCTGATTATCCGATGGTATTCACGCGTTGGGAGGGCATGGAATGCATCAATTTTTCTCCTTTCATCTATGCGTACAAAGAAGAGAATATTGCCATCACAGGAAAAGGATTGTTGGATGGAAATGCCGATAATGATCATTGGTGGTATTGGTGTGGTGCCCGAAAATATGGATGGCACGAAGGCCGCCCTGGAGAACAAAAGCCTGCCCGGGCAATTTTGCATCAGCAGATGGCTGAAGAGATGGACCCGTATAAAAGAGTATTTGGCGACGGCAATTTTCTTCGCCCCAATTTTGTGCAGCCTTATTTATGTAAAAATGTCTGGATTGCTGACGTCAAGCTGATTAATTCTCCGATGTGGAATCTTAATCCTGTCCTATGTGAGAATGTATTGATTGAAGGTGTGAAAGTGGTGAGTCATGGACCTAATAATGACGGCTGCGATCCTGAAGCAAGTAAAAATGTATGGATCAGAAATTGTTATTTTGATACCGGCGATGACTGTATTGCTATTAAATCGGGAAGAGATGAAGATGGCCGCAATATTGGTCGACCTGCGGAGAATCATATCATCGAAAATTGTGAAATGAAAGATGGTCATGGCGGCGTCGTTATCGGTAGCGAAATTGCAGGCGGAGCCAGAAATATCTATGCACTCAACAATGTCATGGACAGTCCAAATTTGGATCGGGCTCTACGGATAAAAACCAGTTCGAGCCGAGGTGGGATCATTGAGAACGTTTTTTTTTATAACACGGAAGTGGGGCAATATAAGGAAGCGGCTGTACGATTTAATATGTTTTATGAAAAACCCGGAAAACATATTCCAACGATTCGCAATATCTGGGTCGAAAATCTCCATGTTAAAGGTGGTGGAAAGTATGCTGTGCTCTCCACGGCATACGAATCTTCACCTATAACCGATTTTACGATGGTCAATTGTAAAATTGATGGTGTAAAAGAAGCGTTTAAAGTTGATTACCTCAAGAATGTCTTGCTAAAAAATGTTATTGTCAATGGAAAAGAAATCAAGTCTTTCGATTAACGTAACACAACCATCGATGGTTACCATCGATGGGAAGTATAAACTCCAGTGACTAAGAAGTAGCTACCGGTCATTAAAAAGATCTGCACATAGCTAATTCATGAACTAATTATTGATATGATACGAAAGTATTTGATTTTTTGCGGTTTGCTAGTTGGGACTATCCTGGAGATAGCTGTTGCCCAGTCAAAACATTGGCAAGATAACGATCGTGTACTGCATTATACCGAGGATAAAGGAGATTTCTTACTGGTGAATGGAAGATATCGATTTAATCGTGCTCTTTATGGTAATAACCTGGCATCCCGTGTAGAAGCAGGCGATTTACCTGAATTTGCATTGTACATGCCGGGGATGGCAGGGAACTTACAGTTTGTTCTCAACAATAAGCAGCAGCGAAAAAAAGTGATTGATGCCGATCATATTGAGACAAGGTATCGACCCGGAGCGATGTATTATCGCATCAAAGATGCCTTACTTGGAAATGGTTATATCGATATCGTTGTAATGGCGCAGGCCGATGCCGAAGGGATGATCGTAAAATTACAGGCGGCGAATATTAAACAGGATGCACATCTTTACGCTGTCTATGGGAGAGCTAGCGGAAAAACATTCAGTAGAAATGGCGACATAGGTGCAGATCCAGAATCGGGGTTTTATCTTCTTCCTGCATATTGTGAACAGAATCAATATACACTGGAAAAAAATAGTTTTGGACTTAAGTATCAAAATAAGAAAAATGAGCCCCAATTTATTCAGGGTAGTTTTTCAGGACTCTCAGCACTACGGATGTCAGATGCTACCGTTTTGGATGATCTCTCTAATCTGACGAAAACGGAGAATAAGGGTAGTCCTATCCTTGTCGGGAAATTTATGCTGACTAAAAAATCAAGTTATATTCAAATCGCTAAAGGGAAGCGTTCTGCTGCGGAATTTTCTGAAGGCTCATTGGAAAAGATTTATGAGCTAGCGGATCAGAAAAGGGTTTCGCTGGCTAGTCGGGTTAAAATAAACACACCGGATCGATACATCAATAATTTGGGGGCAGCGCTTTCGGCAGCCGCTGATGGAATTTGGGAATCGCCTACTTTCTTGCATGGAGCTGTGGCATGGCGTATGCGTTTGAATGCTTGGCGGGGAGCTTACACCGCAGATGTATTGGGATGGCATGACAGAGCGAAAGAACATTTTTCGAGTTATGCGAATTCGCAGGTTAGAGAACCCGCTGCTGGACGGGTGGTGATGGATACAACTTTGCACTTAGCTCGACATTTGGAAAAAATGGGTACTTCTATGTTTTCAAGCGGCTACATTTCTCGGAATCCAAATAATAATACGGTACCCCATCACTACGATATGAACTTGGTCTTTATCGATCAATTGTTGTCACATTTTAATTATACAGGGGATGTTGCTTATATCAAAGAGATGTGGCCAACGCTGACTCGGCATCTCAACTGGGAAAAGCGAAATTTCGATCAGGACAATGATGGCTTATACGATGCCTATTGTGCAATATGGGCAAGTGATGGTTTACAATATTCCGGTGGCGCGGTCACGCACACAACCGCCTATATGTACCGTGCCAATCAAATGATGGCCAAACTCGCAAAGGTAATAGGTGAGGATGCGACGCCCTACCAACAAGAAGCAAATAAGATTCAAAAAGCGCTAAAAGATCGACTTTGGTTGCAAAAGAAAGGTCATTTTGCCGAGTTCCAGGATGCGCTTGGCAATCAGCTTATACACGAAAATGCGGGTTTGTGGACCATTTATCATGCCGCAGACGCTGCTATCCTGGATGATTTTGAAAGCTACCAAAATCTCCAATATGTAACTAACTATTTGCCAAAGATTCCTATTCGTGTCAAAGGACAGGAACAGCATGACCTGTATACATTGCCGACGACGACATGGCAGCCTTACACTTGGTCGGTCAATAATGTTGCTTTGGCAGAGAATCTACAGACAGCATTGGCCTATTGGCAATCTGGTCGGGCGGATGATGCCTATCAGCTCTGGAAAAGTAACCTCATGGAAAGTATGTATCATGGGATCAGTCCCGCCAACTTTCAGCAGCTTTCCCACTATGATGCATTTAGAGGCGAATTATACCGTGATTTTGCCGACCCGATCGGTGTAGCATCTCGTACATTAGTCGAAGGATTATTTGGCGTGCATCCACGTCTACTGGACAAACAATTGTTTCTTAAACCTGGTTTCCCATCGACATGGAATTTTGCACAGATTGAAATGCCGGAATGGAGTTATACGTATAAGAAAACTAAAACTGCTGTTACATTTCAGATTAACACGCGTTATGCGATGCCCGTAAAACTTGCTTTGGAAGTTTCCGTAGATTTTACCCAGGTGAGTGCTGTTAAAGTCAATGGAAAAGAAGTCAAGTGGTCATTAAAGTCTTCCGCTATAAATGGGGCATGTATTGTTGTTGAATCTGAAGCTGAGCGGAATTTCGACATCACGATAATGGGGGATGGCAAACTCGAAAAGATGGATACCAAAAATGTGGAGCAAGTTTTCACCGATCAATGGGCTTTTCCCTTACCTGCTAATACCCAATTGTTGGAAAGCTACGATCCTCAAGGAATTATCCAAAAGAAAGCCGGTCACAAATTTTCTTTTGTCCAGCATGAGCGGGTAGGAACCTTTTTCGTGAAGCTTCAACAGGGAGCTATGGTTTGGTGGCAGGCAGTTGATATTCGGCTATTACCGCCTGTAAATTCAACTATTCTGCGTAAAGAGCTAAACTATTTTTTGATGGTGGAAAACCGTTCTGCTCAGCCACAACAACTGGTAATTGATCATCAGGATTTTCAAACAGCCTTCAGCTTGAGATCAGGAGAAATAAAGAAATTGGAACTTCCCAACAATATCTTTTCAAAGGGAACAAATCGCGTTAATCTGGTTGTGGGAACTTATCGCCAAACAGTAGATTATATCGATTGGAATATCGATGATAAACCTGATTTTTTAGCGGAAAATTTATCGAGTTATTACAACGCGCGTTTGACGGATATCTTCCAACAGAAATATCTTTCGCCAAGACCGGAAGGGCCAACCTTGCAGCTGCCTTGGCAGGGAATAGGCAATTGGTGTTATCCATTGACGACGGCAAATATTGACGACAGGGGAATCATGAAAAAAGGCAAGCAAGGGGATCTAATATACCTAGGTATTCCGTTTCAGCTAAAAAATGACTCCAAAAATGTGGTCTTTGTCAGTCAGTGGGATAATTATCCAAAAAGCGTCAAAATACCTTTAGCCGGCCAGGCCAGCAAAATGTATCTCTTGGTCGCCGGTTCTACAAATCCGATGCAATCCCAGCTTATCAACGCCAATATTAAGGTCAATTATACTGATGGAACTTTTGATACGTTAGATCTCATCAACCCGATCAACTGGTGGCCTATCGAACAGGATTATCTCGATGATAATCACGCTTTTGAACTCCCCGATGAACGAATTCCTTACCGAATCAGTCTGAAGTCTGGAGAGCTTTATAAGGGCGGAACCTGGAGTCATTATACCGATATCAAGGGGTATAGCAATCGTGCCATTGATGGTGGAGCAGCTTCATTATTGGATTTGCCTCTAAACAATAAAAAGAAACTTCAATCAGTAGAGCTTATCGCCGTAGCAAACGATGCGGTCATCGGTCTGATAGGTCTCACTTTAATGCGATAGATAAATTGAGAATGTACTCCGGAATTTCCGGAGGAATCTTGAACACGAATATAGTATGCATAAAAATCCAATATAGATGAAAAAGAAGTTTAGTATTATTTTCACTTTCCTTGTAAGTGTTTTAAGTCCTATGTTAGTCCTAGCGCAACAAGGAACCAAAATTAATCGGGAAAATGTCGTTAAAAGGCACAATGTCTCCAATCATACCATGGATACATTAGCTTCGCTCACAGTCGGTAATGGTACCTTTGCCTATACGGTCGATGCTACAGGAATGCAGTCTTTTCCCATTTATTATAAAAATGGGGTTTCCTTGGGAACACAGTCAGAGTGGGGATGGGATTCCTTCCCCAATACAAAGAACTATAAATTCGAAGAAACATTAAAATCCTACGACTTTAACAGCGAAGGGCGGAACGCGCAATATAGCATCCAATTGAAAGAACCGGAACGCAATGCAGAAGCTGTAAACTATTTTAGGGAAAATAAACACCGTCTGCAATTGGGTAACGTGGGCTTGGAACTTTATTTGAAAAACGGGCAACGGGCAACGGCACAACATATCCAGGCTATTCGACAGGAGCTGAACCTTTGGACGGGTATTATCACAAGTGAATTTCAGATTGAAGGAGAACCTGTCTCTGTAAAAACCACATCGTATCAAAGCAGTGACCGCGTTGCAGTACATGTCGCTTCGCCATTGATTGCACAGCAAAGGCTGAAAATATTTGTACACTATCCTTACCCAAGCGGAAAATTTTTGGATGAAGGTACCAACTATGATCAGGTGAATGATCATAAAACAACGATCGTAGCTCAATCTGCACATGTTGCAGTGATAAATCATCAGTTGCAGGGAGCCAGTTACTTTACACAATTGGATTACTCACAGGGAACTTTAAAAAATACGGCTTCACACTATTTTGTGTACCAACCAGCTCCTGAGGTCAAAGAGTTTGATTTTTCATTTGCATTTGCGCCCACAAACAACTTTGATAAGAAGAGGATCCAGTATATGGATGCAGCAGGTGAAAGTGCAAGGTCCTGGAAGCATTTTTGGGAAAGTGGTGCTGCGGTTGACTTTGCGGGTAGCACAGATCCAAGAGCCAATGAGTTGGAAAGAAGAGTTGTACTCTCTCAATATCTGACAAAAGTACAATGCGGAGGAAGTAATCCACCCCAAGAAACAGGTCTCACTTTTAATAGTTGGTATGGAAAGCCACATACGGAAATGCATTGGTGGCATGCTGTGCATTTTGCATTATGGGGACGTCCTGAAATTATGGAAAAAACATTGGATTATTATTTTAGGACCTTTGAAAAAGCGAGAGAACTCGCAAAACGACAGGGCTATCAAGGGGTTAGATGGATCAAAATGTCCGATAACGAAGGGAATGAAAGCCCCTCATCGGTAGCTGCATTTTTAGTTTGGCAACAGCCACATATTATCTATATGACCGAATTGGCCTATCGGGACAAAAAGGATCTCGCTGTCTTAAAAAAATATAAGGATCTCGTATTTGCCACAGCTGATTTCATGGCCGACTTTGCACATTATGATCAGGCAACGGGTCGCTATAATGTAGGCAAGGGAGTTATTCCTGCACAAGAAGTTTTCAAGGCTTCCGAGACGATGAACCCGACGTATGAGGTCGCCTATTGGGATTGGGCACTTCGTATAGCGCAACAATGGAAGGAGCGTCTGGGAGAACCCAGAGTGACCAAATGGGATCAAGTTATTGAAAAACTGGCCCCCTTACCAAGTAAGGACAACATCTACTTGGCCACTGAAACTGCTCCCGATTCTTATACGTACGATCGTTGGATGATGGACCATCCCGCGGTACTCGGTGCATTAGGGATGGTTCCTGAATCACCGAAGCTAAATAAAGCGGTGATGAAAAACACACTGGATGTCGTTTGGGAGAAATGGCATTGGGAAAAGACCTGGGGGTGGGATTTTCCCATGACGGCCATGAATGCTGCTCGTCTGAATCTTCCCCATAAAGCGCTGGATGCATTATTTATGAATGTCCAAACCAATACCTATCTCAAAAATGGACATAATTATCAAGATGAACGCCTGCGGATCTATTTACCAGGCAATGGTGGTGTGCTCACGACCGTAGCGATGATGCTTGAAGGGTGGGACGCTTCCAACAGTGATTTACCAGGGTTTCCAAAAGATGGCTCATGGGTTATAAAAAAAGAAGGATTTAAAAAAATGCCCTAATATATCCAACCGAACACCCTCATCCTAAAATTGAACTGTCCATTGAAAAATAGCAGTACAGTACAGGATGATGAAATCGGACACATTTTATAGTATTGTAATAACCAATATAAACAGGTATAACCCCAGCTTTTGTTCATGAGCTTGAAACTTTCATTGTTATGAAAAAATATATATTTCATTTATGTTTTTTGGTATTCGCTCTTTCCTATTAAATATTTATAAACAAATCGTTAATTTTATAATTAATAAAATCTAACAATGACCAATTCCGTAAATCAATTTTTAAAAACTTTAGAAATTAGCGATTTTTCTGCCACACCTAAGTATTTGCAATTGGCAAATACAATTATCGATGCTGTTAAAAATGAAACATTGGTCAGAGATGATATGCTCCCTTCTATTAATGAGCTCAGTGCATATCTGGAAATATCACGTGACACTGTAGAAAAAGCATACCGCTATCTTAAGAAAAATGAAATTATAGCATCTAACCCCGGAAAGGGGTATTATGTGAATAAAACGGATGTCGAATCCAAACTTAAGATAGCACTCTTTCTAAACAAACTAAGTGCCCATAAAAAAATAGTATATGATTCCTTTGCAAAAGAGTTGAGTGATTATGCCAACCTGGATCTATTTGTATACAATTCAGACCTATCGTATCTGAATACATTGTTGGGAAGCTTAACGAAAACATATGACCACTATGTTCTATTCCCCCATTTCAAAGAGGGAAGGGACAAAGCGCCGGATATCATTCGTAAGATTCCGGCAGAGAAACTCATGTTATTGGGTAAGTTCATCGAAGATGTGCCCGGAGATTTTCCTGCAGTCTACGAAAATTACGAACATGATATTTACTCCGCATTGGAGGAAGCTAATGAAGTGCTGAGTAAGTACAAAAACTTAAAACTTGTATTTCCTGACTATAGTGATTTTCCAAAAGCTATTATTAAGGGCTTTTATAAGTTTTGTCAACAATATGCTTTTGAACACGAGCTCGTATCCGACATTGATGAAGAGAAAGTAGAGAAAGGAACATGTTACATCAATATTATTGAAGATGATCTGGTGAAATTGTTGAACAAGGTTATTCAGAAAAAACTGGTTATAGGAAAAGATGTTGGTATCATTTCCTATAATGAAACTCCATTGAAAAAGTTTATCCTGAATGGTATTACAACAATATCAACTGATTTTGAAATGATGGGAAGAATGGCTGCTGAGTTGATTATAAATAAATCTAAAGATCGCGTTGAAGTGCCATTCTACTTGAAACTAAGACCTTCTGTTTAATGCTAATGCGCTCCTATTTCAAGGTACAGATGATCATGAAGCGTATATTGGTTCTTCATGTTTCAGCAGGCGAGCGGGCGGTAGTGAAAGGAAAAGACGATTCTTTTACTTGAGGAACAGGCTAATAGAAAAAGCAAAAGGCTGATCTACTTAAATAAATCAGCCTTTTGCTTGTATAATTACGATTGAAAACTTCGTTTATTTCTTTAAGGTCTTCACAGGAAACAGATCAATAACACCTTTTGCAACCTTGCTGATATTATTAATTGCTTTTTCTGGGTTATCAACATCGCCCGAACCACGTGCCTGCCAAATTACCGAATTTGTTTTACGATCGATGGCTTCGATGATCAAATGGCCGTAGCGATAGCGTTCTTTTGCAACTGGATAATAACCTCCGCCATAGTAGTAAGGTGAAAACCATGGACGGTACCAGCCCCAAGGGCCTCCCCATCCGTAATAACCACCGCCGCCATAGACCAGACGGCTTTTATTATTGACAATGGTAATATATCGAAATAGTAAATCAGGATTATCTTTAGAATATTGTAAGCCCTTTGCCTCCAATGCAGTATTCGCGGCATCCAGGATATTGGTTTTAGCGATATCGTTGTCAAAATAAGACTTCGAAAGCGAGTCTACCGGAGGTAGCCAAGCATAGGTCTTGAAAGGAGTAAAATCCATCTTTTCTACCCGAGTGGTATTGTATTGATAAGACGAACATGATGCGAGTGCAACGCAAAGCACCAAAAATAATAGAATCTTTTTCATCGTAGTAATTTGTTTATTAACTGTGATGAATCTACCATGAGTATATTGTCGCTACATTCAGCAGTACACTCATGATGGTTCATGGCCTATATGGAACTTATATTTATTTAACTAATTTGTTTTTATTCTTTATCCGCATACCTTTCAATTGTAAAAACAGTACAGTTGACGGTCTTCATGGCAATTGTTTTTCACCGTCCGGGATGCTACCATCCTTTTTGATTTTACAATCTATTACTTTAGACAAAAAACTATAAATATGGTTTAATCCGAATTGTAAAATTAATAGGGATATTTTGCCACTAACGGAATCTGTCTTCCCGGACCGAATGCTTTTGGACTAATACGCAGGATCGGAGGAGCTTGAAAACGTTTGAATTCAGCATTATTAACCAATTTACATACCCTTTCTACTAACGATTTTTCAAAGCCCATTGCTACAACCTCAGATCCTGCTTTCTCATTTTCTATGAGTTCAAAGAGGATTTGATCCAATAGATCGTATTCCGGTAGCGAGTCCGAATCTTTCTGATCGGGTCGAAGTTCTGCAGAAGGCGCTTTTTCAATGGTATTGACTGGAATGATCTCCCTTTCTCGATTGATGTAGCGCGCTAAATCATAGGCTTTGGATTTGTAGACGTCACCGATTACAGATATGGAACCTGCCATATCACCATAGAGTGTACCATATCCTACAGCAGCCTCACTTTTGTTGGATGTATTGAGTAAAATATTGCCGAATTTATTGGAAGCGGCCATCAGAATTACCGCACGTGCGCGCGCTTGAATATTCTCTTCAGTCGTATCTGGCTGTAGCCCTTCAAAAAGAGGAGCTAAACTATGTTCGAAGGCATTGGCAATATCTTTGATCGGAACGATATAATGTTTGCAACCGGTATTGTTGACGAGATCCATTGCATCTTTTATCGAATGGTCGGAAGAGTAAACCGATGGCATCAGTATGGCTAATACATTATCAGCACCTAGCGCTTCACAGGCTAAAGCGGCAACTAAGGCCGAATCTAGCCCGCCGGACAGACCTAAAACCGCCTTCTTGAAACCGGATTTTTGAAAATAATCACGTAGTCCAAGGATCAATGCATCGTGTATAAGAGCTATCTCAGCAATAGACTCTTTTGAAGATGCTGTGGTGGAGGTTATATTTTGTTGATGATAGGTGACAAATTGAAGATCTTCTTCAAAGCTTTTTAGCTCAGCAATTTTTGTTCCTTCATTATTCAGGGCGATTGAGCGGCCGTCAAAGATAATATCCATGTGGGCGCCAATTTGATTGACATAAATTAGCGGTCTTCCAGACTTTCTTACCTGTTGGCTGAGGACCTTGATCCGTTCATCAAAATGCGTATAGGAAAAAGGGGATGCCGCAATGTTGATGAGAAGGTCTGGATTTTCTTTTCTCAACTCTGCCATGGGGTCACCAACGTAAGAATTGCCCCCTTCGTCATCATCCCACAAATCTTCGCAAATGGTTAAGGCAATTTTTACACCGTTCAACTCGATACAATCAAAACGTCTGCTGGGCTCAAAATAACGATATTCATCAAATACATCATAATCGGGCAAGAGGCCTTTTTTAACAATGTTTCGGACTTCCCCATGCTCAATAAATACGGCCGTATTATAAAGCTCTTTGCCTTCAGGATCACTGTTTTTGACCGGTGCTCCGATGATACAGGCAATATCCTGACAATGAGCAGCGATGTGATGAATAGCTTCATCGCATTGACGTTTAAAAGCCTTACTTCGCAAAAGATCCTTGGCAGGATAACCACCTATGGCGAGTTCGGCGAAAATAATAAGATCGGCTGTTGCTTCTTTGGCCTGTTGGATCGCGCTAATTATTTTTTTGGTATTTGCTTCAAAATTACCGATATGGTAATTCAATTGTGCTAAAGCTATTTTCATATGCTATTAATCGTCTAACTAAATAAGATACCAATTGCTATAGGATCTTCTCACAAATTTATTTCTTTTTTTTGATACTCAGACCGCCCTTAGTCGAATAAAAGCGCTAAATTATCTTCCGATCAATTGAAGGACATTGTATTACCAGCTATGGCCTGTAAGTGGAACGAATGCACAGTGAGACCATGTTGAGTCTATCTGTTGAGCTGCTATCGTTGTAGATGTCTGTTTTTTACAACGCGGGACGGTATTGAATCGTGCTAAATTGTTTTAACATAATTTTAACAACGTTAAATGCTGTTAAATTTCTTGACATGAAAGCAGATCTGTAGTACCTTTGATATATCAAAAGAAACGAAAGATATTTAAAAATAATATATAAAGAACTTTTCATAATTTAGGTTAATAATTGGTTAGGTAAAGCTCGGAGTTCCCCACTTCGAGCTTTTATTTTTTCTAGCAACCTGTTTCAAGTCGTGTTTCAATTTCCTTCTTTGTTTAATTAATTTAAAGTGTTGTTTAGGCATTATACTATTGCCACATAACAGCGTTCTTTTTGTTCCATAAGTCTAGCTCCTTCCTCTTTTTCTCTTTTAATTTTTTTTTGCAGAACATTAGGATTAAATAGTGATCAAATTAACCATTTAGACAGTGCTTGTTCAGTGATTGTTCAGTGCTCGTTCAGTGCTTGCTCAGTGAAGACTGAACAACTAGTGACTGATCACTGTCTAAAAATTGGTTAAAAATTGTTATTAGGTAAAAGAGGATGTTAAAATATTTCCGTTTTAATTGTCAACTTACTTTTAAGTTTTTAGATCATTTTGCTAGCATTAATACTATCGAACATATAATCGTTATTTATTATTTTGAGGAGATTGCGGGAGCATATTTCCCTGTAGAGAAGGGCCGAGTCGATGTGATGTGTGATACTGTGAAGGCTTTAGTTGAAAACCCCATTAAACTAAAAACTCCTAAAATGACGTCATTTTAGGAGCTTTTATGCTTTATTGCTTCAAAAGGAGCGATAATTATTTGATATCCGTTACTTCAATGA
Source organism: Sphingobacterium sp. UGAL515B_05 (assembly GCF_033097525.1). Taxonomy (NCBI): domain Bacteria; kingdom Pseudomonadati; phylum Bacteroidota; class Sphingobacteriia; order Sphingobacteriales; family Sphingobacteriaceae; genus Sphingobacterium; species Sphingobacterium sp. UGAL515B_05. The sequence continues at coordinate 2,613,989 of NZ_CP109907.1, forward strand.
CAAAATCCAATGGCGAGTTTGCCGGAATAGTTCCCACAGCCTGGTTTTGGTATCCATAAAGGGAAGGTGCCATGATGTGAATTTTACTGCCCTTTTGTAGACCTTTTTCCGTTAAGCCGCCTAATTTCATGTCACCGATTTTTTGCGGAGCAAATGCGAAGGTCCAAGCAGGAATAATAGTGCTGTAAAATGGATATTGATACCCCGTGTTTGTGATGATTTCAAATTCTTTGGCAGTATCAGTTTGATCAAATACACTTCCACTCAATAATTTTCCAACGTATTTTACAGTCGGTTTATATTTTAAATATTTGCCATTTAATGTATCAACCACTTTATACTCATAGTTCCCTGTTCCTTCGGCAAGAATTTCATACCAAATTCCCGTTTCGCTGTTGTATTGTGCATCAGGGTAATTTTGGCTAACGTAATTTTTAAGTGTTACAGAATCCGTTTTAAATTGTGCATTCGCATCATAAACCGGCGCATCGTCGCTTTTGTTACAGCTGACAATAAGGAAAGCGATTGCTGCAAATCCCATGAATAGTGGTGATAACAGTTTTTTCATTGTATTTTTTATTGGTTTTTCAAGGAAGCTATTTTCTTTATGAAAGTAGCTTTGCAAATGTATATTATTTTTTCTTCGCTAAAGGTTTTCGCTATAACAATTAACATTTTGATACAGTAATTTACACTTTGAACGTGGAATTAGCTGTTTGGTATTGAACCGACGTAATTACGCATATCAGCATGTTGACTATGCTGGCACATTGGCTACTTTTGGTGAGTGCCTAAAAAAAGCCATTCTCACTAGGAGAACGGCTTGTGTTGTCTGCTGTATTTTTAGTAGATATAATACAGAATTGTTAGCTGTTGTTATGAAACAAGGCAATTATTATTGATTTTTGATGTCAATAACCTCAATCGTAAAATCTAATGGAGATTTTGCAGGAATAGTGACATTTCCTGTTGAAGAGTCTTTTTGGTCATTATCACCATATGCCCATGGAGAGGGTGTAATAAATCTAATTTTTGATCCTTTTTTTAGCCCGTTTGTTGTAATGCCTCCTGTTTTTTCTTCTTTACCATTAAAAGTAATTGATTTTGGTAAAAAGGCAATTTGCCAAGCCGGAATTACTTTGGAAAGGTTGAAAGAAGCTGTTTTTCCTTCCTCTGTTTGCTGAAAGACAGTTCCACTTGGAACAAGTTTTCCAACATATTTTACGGTCACATTAGGGGCTACAATTCCGCCATTTCCACTGAATGAGTAAGTGTAAGAACTCTCATCTCCTGCAGCTAGAACTTGATATGCTAGTCCCAATGAATCAATGTATTGTACATTTTGAAGTTGGTTATCCGCAACATATTTTTTAATCAGAGGGAATTGTTCATCAATTCTTTTTTTATTGATCGAATCTTGAACACGTTGTTTCTCTATTTGCTCTTTGTAATAAGCATCCCAATCAAAATTATCTTTATTACAAGCCGTAAAAAGAACCCCCAGACACAAAAACGCCATTAATAATTTCGTGATATTTTTCATAATTTCTTAAAGTGTGTATTAATTATAAAATCCAAAACGCAGGAATGATGGAATTCGCTACAAGTAAATGTTAAATTATTCTAAAAAAACAGCTAACTCCTTTGAATTCAGGTATTTTTGTTGTATGCTTTTTAGACGAAATTCACGATCAAAACGTAGGAGAGTTGGGAAGATCATTTTTCTCCCTTGTAACAATTGCAAAGCTAAAGGATGGTATTGTCCTGTTTTCTTTCTTTTGCTTAAGGGCTTCCATATACTAAGGTCAAAAGCAATGTCTTGGATAGATTCTGCATCTAAATGAACGGCGTAATAGCGCTTGTTGATTAATTGGGCAATCTCCTTTTTTGTAAAGATTTCCTGTTCCATTTTCCGGCAATAGCTGCACCAATCTGTATGAATAAAGAGGAGTGTTTCGCGAGGGGAAACGGCCAAGAGTGAGTCCAGTTCCGTAAAATCAATCCAATTTATCCGCTCCTGTCCTTGAGAACAGAGCGGATAAAAGAATAGGATCAATAGCACATATATTTTTTGGAAATGCTTCATATCCCAAATCCATGTTAATGAAAATGACCAACACGAAGGCCAAATGTATAAGTTCGCGGGCGTGTTGGACCATAGATATAGTCTGAATCGCGGAGCGCTCCCTTGTCAAAATCTTTTTGGAAAGCATTGAACATGTTTTGTACACCACCAAAAATCTCAATGCTGAAATCTTTATGTATTGGAAAGGTATACCCTAAGCGGAGGTTCAGCTCAACAAAGTCCCGGGCATTTTTAAGGGTCATTACATCATTTTGGATGTGTGGAACAATCATCTTTCCCGTGTATACCCCTGTCAGATCGATTGCAAATTGCTTGGTCGCTTTCAGGTTGCTATTCATATAACCATAGATATTTGGCGTACGGACATATTTCTTAGTGAGGATATCCTGTCCATCTTCTTTTCCCTCATAGATGAGCTGGTCTCTCTTATAGCGAGAGCGCTGGATCGTCCCCCCGGTTTGAAAAGAAAACCAGGAGGATGGCGCGATATTGATTTCAATATTGGAACCGTACACCCTGGCTCCTTCACCATTTTGCATTTCCTGGATAATCAGTCCATCTTTTTCAGACGCCATGATGTTGACAAACTGATTATTTAGATCGGTGTAAAATCCCTCCACGAGCAAACTTGTTTGTACATTTCCAAAATTTTTATTGTAGCTAAAAGAGCCTGTATACGCATTGGAGTATTCTGTTTTCAGATTTTCACCGATCAATACAAATACTTGGTTTCCACCAATGGAAGTGACGTGCATGTCCTCATTAAATGCCTGGGGTGCACGGAAGCCCCGTGCATAACCGCCTCTAAATTGGAGGTCTTTTGTGATATCGTATAAGATGGTCAACCGTGGGCTAAAAGTGCCGAAGCGCTGATCCGAATTTCGGTCTATACCTGCAAGACTATATTTACCGTCAACGTAGGTATAATCATATCGTGCTCCGATTAACGTTTTAAAATTGCTTAAAGGCTTCCATTCGTATTGGGCATAACTGCCTAACCCTTTGTTTTGCTGATCAATGGTTCGTTTATACCCCGGTATTTCATCCTGGGTATTGTTGTATGAAAACTCCACTCCGGCAGTAAATACATCTCTTTCAAAGTTGTAGGTATATTGTCCTCCGGCGACTAGCGCAATATCATTTGTTTTGCCATAAGCATTTGCGGCTAATGTGCTGTCTGCAAGGGTTGTTCCGCCCCCAAGACCGCCATAGTAGCTGTCGCGAACTGTTTTCTGCACAGAGCCATACAAAGACATTTTTTGCTTATAATCTGTGGAATAGTGATCGTATGTGATTCCGCCAACAAGCGAACTGGTTTCCAACTGCTCGGTGATCTGCGTCAGGTGCGGTACTTTATCGAGTTGATCACCACCGCGACGGAATTCATTCACGGTACTAAAATCAACCGTTATCTTATCCAGGTCACTCGGTTTGTAAAATAGTTTTGTGCCGAACGTGGTGTTACGAAGTTTGGTTATTTCCGAAAATCCATCGCCATTTGCATCGTAAGCTTCCCGATTACGGTGCATACCGTAGAATGTGGCTCCTCTTTTGAGGTCTTCCGAAACGGTGGAGGTATTAAAATCCACTGTATTATCCCAGCTTTTGCCGCCAATGAGTGAATTGGTGGATTTTACTTGCCAGTCGTTTTCTACAGGATCTTTTGTAATAATATTGATGGTTCCAGCGATCGCATTGGCACCAAATAATGCCGAACCGCCACTGCGCACAACCTCAATACGATCGATCATACTGGTTGGAATCTGATCCAATCCGTACACGCTATTTAATGCGGAAAATACCGCCCTACTGTTGATCAATATTTGTGAATAGGGACCTTCGAGGCCATTCAGGCGGACTTGTGAAAAGCCGCAATTCTGGCAATTGTTTTCTACCCGTACACCAGGCTGATAATTCAATGTTTCCGACATAGCAACAGATTGTGTCGCATTAAATAATTTTGGACCGATGACATTGACAACCACGGGGGCGTCCTTACGTTTGACGCCATAACGTGTAGCCGAAACAACAACCTCATCCAAATTGAGGTTGTCTTCTTCCAGTTGAATTTGCAAAGGCGACTTCAACGTGTCTAAAGAGATGACTTTGCTGAAGGAGCGATAGCCCACTGCCGATATATTTAAGGTTACTTTTTGCGTTTGTATTGCAGACAGCTTAAAGTACCCATCTGGATCAGATGTAGTTGCGAGCTTGCTGTTTTTTAAAGTCAGAGTACCAGAAGGAACCGCCTCATGGTTTTTGTTGAATAAGTAGCCTTCAAGTTTTGATTGGGCGTATATAGTGGATGTACCAGCCAGTAATGTGGCCAATAGAGTGTAGTGCTTTAGCATCGTAATTTTATGAAAATTTTAAAAATACAAGCCTCGTATAGCATGTTCTGTTCCTCGTTATGAACGGCGTTCAAGGCATTGCGTCTTATCGAAAGCAGGATAATAGCTTGTTTCCGACAAGTTAATGTATGCCAATGAGCTCACTGAAACCATAATGACAGTATTCAGCGAAGGTTTTCGCTATTGTAACAGGGACAATTCTCAAAGTAGAGGCAAATAAAAAAAAGGGATCAAAGATGATTATCGATAGCGGTGTTTCATGCTGTCGTTCTGGAGCCAAGCGATTTAGCACATGCGTAATTTCTACTTGTTTGCGCCAAGTTCGTTTGATCGTTATGGAACTAGAAACAGGCTTTCGAAATCTTTGATTTTTGGTTTATGCTAAGCTGGGGGGGACCGCGTAAGTGGTAATGATCGATCGTTGTGCTGATCGCCTCCGGACAAAATGAATTATAATGCTCTTCTTTTACTTCACGCGGAAGAGGAAGTTCAAGGACGGTAAATTCAGTTTGTACGTAGGTATTGTGATAGATGACATTGAGGTATTCGATTTGGTCATCTGTTTCTTGCGGCTTTTGTTTTTTTGTAAAATCATAAGGGTGGGTGTGCATGACAATTTCACCAGTCGATTTTACCTCTTTGTGCATGAAAACAACACCCGAAATAATAATCAGCGACATTAATACCAATTGGCATAATGCGATAAGCTGACGTGGGGATTTCGTTGTTTTTCGGTACATAAAAAAGCGCTACTTTTTAGGGTAACGCTTCAAAAATACGATTTTATTGTTGAGTATAGGTGAAATACCTATTAAAAAAATATAAAGTATCTAGTTGTGAAGTTTACAGATCTTCCTGATTATTTAATCAGATGATTGTTGTCGTCCGGAAATACAACGGAAGGTTTGAACTGCTTAGCCTCCTCGAAATCCATGGTCGCGTAGGAAATAATGATGACGATATCGCCAACTTGAACCAGGCGAGCCGCAGCACCATTCAAACAGATAATACCTGATCCACGTTGACCTGGGATGACGTATGTTTCAAGACGGGCTCCATTATTGTTGTTTACGATTTGAACTTTCTCGTTAGCGATGATATTTGCGGCATCCATCAAATCTTCATCTATTGTGATACTACCCACATAATTCAATTCCGCTTGTGTGACTTTAACGCGGTGAATCTTGGATTTCATTACTTCTATTACCATGGCGCAAAGGTAGGGCTTTCTGCTGAATTTGAAAGATTTGTCAATTAATTTGACAAATTATTCAGAATCATATTATCAATTAAACGGACACCTTCAACCCAGGCCGTGACAAGTGCGACATGCTGCTTGCTGAAATCGATGTGGTTGACTTCTTTTAACGTTGAACTTTCACATAGCGCAAAGTATTCAACGCTAAGCCCATCGGTGTCTGTTAAAATCTGCAAGGCTTTGTCTTTTATTTCCGCTAGCGGGATAGGGTCATGTATATGATCTTTTACATATTGCAGGGAACGGGAGAGTGCCAAAGCCGTTCTTTTCCCAGCTTCACTTAAGCGCGCGTTTCTAGAGCTCAGTGCTAGGCCGTCTTGATCTCTAATGGTAGGACATATCGCTAATTGAATCGGGAGATCCTTCATGGCTATCATGCGTTTGATAACCATGACCTGTTGAAAATCTTTTTGTCCGAAACACGCAATATCCGGTTGTACCAATGTAAATAATTTATAGACGACCTGGGTGACACCCTGGAAATGGCCAGGGCGTTTTTCACCTTCCCAAATTTGGTCCAGTTCGCCAAGATCGAGATGCCAGGCCTCATTTTTATCGGGGTACATCTCATCAACGCTTGGTAAGAAAAGGATGTCGCAATCGACGGATTCCAGTAATCTGATGTCGTTTTCGATGGGCCGTGGATATTTTTCGAGATCTTTCGGATCGTTAAATTGTGTGGGGTTAACAAAAATGCTGCAAACACGAATATCACTGATTGGTTTTGCATAATTTAATAAGGATAAATGTCCTTCATGTAAAGCGCCCATCGTAGGGATTAGGGCGATTTTTTGACCTGTTGATCGGGCTTCTTGCAGGTATGCTTGGAGAGATGCTTTCGTTTTGAAAATTTCCACTTTGCTATTTAGTTTTTTGTTGGCAAAGGTGCATAATATTTTGGGAATATAAAACGATGATTAATAGTAAATTGCATAGTAAGTATTTTTTTCGTACCTTTGTAGACCGATTTTACTGTTCGAAAATAATAAATAAAAATAACTGGAGATGGCAAAAACGAAGATATTGTTTATTACTCACGAGATGTCGCCTTTCCTCGAATTAACTAAAATTTCTGAAATTACACGTCAACTTCCGCAAGCGATGCAAGAAAAGGGTTTTGAGATCCGGATCTTAATGCCGCGTTTTGGGAATATCAATGAGCGTAGAAATAGATTACATGAGGTTATTCGTCTTTCAGGCTTGAACATTGTTGTGGATAATAATGATAATCCGCTAATTATTAAAGTTGCTTCATTACCTGCGGCCCGTATGCAGGTGTATTTCTTGGATAATGAAGACTACTTTCAGCGTAAAAAAGTTTTTAGTGATGAGCATGGCGAATTCTTTGCAGACAATAATGAGCGTTCGGTGTTCTTCTGTAAAGGAGCATTGGAAACTGTGAAGAAATTAGGTTGGTCCCCTGATGTAGTACACTGTCATGGATGGTTCTCTGCTTTGGTACCGGCTTACGTGAAGACAACTTATAAAGACGATCCTACATTCAAGGATGCAAAAGTGATGTACTCTTTGTTCAATGAAGAATTTAAAGGCACATTAGGTACGAAGTATGCTGAAATGGCGCCAGAAGGTTCCTTTAAAGCTTCGGATGCGCAGGTGTACGGTGATGGTAGTTATGAGGCGATCTATAAAGGTGCTTTGCATTTTACCGATATGGTGGTTGTCGCTGACGAAAATGTCAACACTGAAATCGTTGACTTTGCTCGCTCAAAAGATATCCAGATTTTTGAGCCTAATGGCGATCAGGATTACGATGCTTTTGGAGAAGTGTATGATCAGTTTGCGCCCGAAGAAGTAGAAGCGTAAGCTTTACTTTTCGAAGCGTTTCGAAAAACAAACAGATAATGATATAAAAAAGGCTATTCTCAAGGATAGCCTTTTTTTATGCGTCTCTTTTTTCATCTGGTCGAACCGTTATTTCAATGATTTTCGTTGCACTACCTGCTAGAAGCCTTTTGTCTCGGTAAATATAGCTGCGAATTGTTATCTTCGCAGTAATCTGTCGTTGTGTTTAGATGTTCATGCCCTGGGATCTCCGCGAAGATGATTCGGGTTGGATCTAGACCTAATAGGCTAGGTTGTCAAATAGCATACATAGGCTGTATTTTATTGTATTTAAATCGGATGTTTGGGCATGTTTCTAGGATATGAACAGACACCATAGCTATAATCGTGTAATGAAAATTAAGGTAGGATTTGGATTTGATGTCCATCAGATGAAAGAAGGTCATCCATTTATTGTCGGTGGAGTGCAATTGGAGCATCATGCTGGAGCCTTTGGGCATTCTGATGCCGATGTGTTGGTCCATGCGATATGTGATGCCATTTTGGGCGCTGCCAATTTAGAAGATATTGGCTACCACTTTCCAAATACAGATATGCGCTGGAAAGGCATTAGCAGTTTATTGTTGTTAAAAGAATGTATGGCGCTGATTGCTGCAAAGGGATACACGCTTGGCAATATTGATGCGATGCTATGTCTGGAAGCTCCTAAGATCAAACCCTATATTCCACAAATGAAAGTTAAACTGGCTGAAGCAACGGGTTTGGATATCGACGACATCTCTATTAAAGCAACAACAAATGAAACGATGGGATTTATCGGTCGCCAGGAAGGGGTGGTTGCCTATGCGGTTTGTTTGATTGAACGCACGTAGTTCGCCTCAATATTTTCGCGTTTAAATTCTTGCTTTTGGCCCAATTAGTAATACCTTTGCCAAAGTAGGGATTCTTGGCACACTATCTGATAGAGTGAGCATTAATGTCTTAATTGAAGTCTTTAAAGATCGAAATAAAGCAGTATCCAAGGTTGCAGAACATAACTGTGGCTGGAAAAATGGGCTCTGTATTGTGGTCTTTACAATGAATAATATTTACGTCTGAAATTTAGTAAATAGATGAAACGAGTATCAAAAAAAAATCAACTTACTGAGGCTGATGTCAAACGGTATACGTTCAATTTTTGGAAAATTATCGTCGGGATCGTCGCGATAGGTTTCCTCTTTATATTGAGTATACGTCTTGGCGTATTTGGAAAATTACCCTCCTTCAGTGATTTGGAAAACCCCAAAAGTAATTTAGCTTCCGAAGTTATCACGGAAGATCATAAGGTATTGGGAACCTATTATGTCCAAAACCGCTCCAATGTAAAGTATAGTGAATTGTCACCTTATTTGGTCAAAGCATTGGTTTCGACAGAGGATAAACGCTTTTATGATCACTCTGGGATCGACTACTCACGTACATTTACAGTGATCTTTCACACGCTGACCGGTAACAAACAGGGGGGAAGTACAATTACACAGCAGCTGGCACTTAATCTATTTTCGGATGGACGGCAAAAGAATTTTCTAAAGCGTGTCATCCAGAAATTTCAGGAATGGATTACAGCTGTTCGCTTGGAAAGAAATTATACCAAAGATGAGATTATTACCATGTATTTTAACACGGTAGACTTTGGTGCTTACAATACATACGGAATAAAATCCGCCGCGCGGACTTATTTCAATACGACTCCGGATAAACTGACAGCAGACCAAGCGGCCCTTTTGGTGGGGATGCTTAAAGGGCCGGGAGCCTATTCTCCGGTGCGGTATCCCGAAAAATCACGTACTCGCCGTAATACGGTGTTGAACAATATGGTTGCCGCAAATTTTATTTCGGCTGAGGAGGCTACAAAAGCGAAAGAAAAACCACTTGGTTTAGAACTTAAGATCGCAAATTACGGTGAGGGTTTGGCGCCATATTTTAGAGCGGTATTAAAGGATGAAATCAAAAAGGAATTTGCAAAATTGTCCATCACCAAACCAGATGGCACACCTTATGACCTCGATCGCGATGGATTGAAAATCTATACGACGATCAATATGTCTATGCAGCAATATGCCGAAGATTCGCAAAAAGAGTGGATGAAGCAACTGCAGTCTAAATTTGCTGCGCAATGGAAAAATAGGGATCCTTTTAAAGGGGATAAAGCCAAGCTGCTCATCAGTGGAATGAAGCGCTCAGACCGTTACCGTATTTTGAAAGAAGAGGGCTTGAATGAAGACGAGATCAAGAAGGCCTTCAATGTCAAGGTTCCGATGAATATATTTACATGGAAGGGAAGTGTTGATACGATGATGACGCCAATGGACTCCATTAAGTACAATAAACTCATGTTGCGCAATGCGATGATGTCTATGGAGCCGAAGACCGGACATATCAAAGCCTGGGTTGGAGGTATAGACTTTGATCACTTCAAATATGATCAGGTGAAAATGGGTACACGTCAAGTCGGATCAACGGCCAAACCATTTACGTACGCGGTGGCGATTGACAACGGTTATTCGCCATGTTACAGTATTCCCAATTACCAACAAACTTATAACGGATGGACACCAAGAGGAAATGCACAAGGTGGAAACCCGATTACCTTAGCGAAAGCATTGGCTTATTCGCAAAACTATGCGACGGCCTATCTGGTACACGAAGTTGGTGCTGCGGAAGTAGCTGCATTGACAAAACGGATGGGTATAACAAGTGATGTGCCTAATTATCCATCGATCTCATTAGGCGCTTATGAAGCGTCGGTCTTTGATATGGTGGGTGCCTATTCTGCATTTGTGAATCAAGGAACTTGGATTGAGCCAACAGCGATCTTACGTATTGAAGATAAAAATGGTACACCGATCTATGATAAAGCACCAAAGGTCGTAAAAGCCTTAAATAGTGAATCCGCTTATATTATTGTTGATATGCTGAAAAAGGTGGTATCCCAGGGTACGGCGAGACGTATTCAATGGATGTATAAGCTCACAAATCCAATTGGCGGTAAAACAGGTACAACCAACGACAACTCAGATGCCTGGTTTATTGGTATTACACCGGAACTGGTTACAGGTGTTTGGACTGGTGCAGAAGATCGAGGCATTAGTTTCGATAGGATGGAGTACGGACAAGGGGCCGCAGCAGCGATGCCAGTATTCGCCTACTACATGCAGAAAGTGTATAAAGATTCAAATTTGAAGTACACCAAGGGTGATTTTGAGCAACCCCAGGGTGGGCTTACCCGCGTCATTGACTGTAATCAGTATTGGGGCGGTGGTGGCTCTGATGTCGAAGATGGGTCTACGGATTCAAGCGGCAAAGATGCGACTAAACTAAAAGATGATCGCTTAGGTTTCTAAGTTATTTTAACGAATACCATTGGGCCAGACAATAAATTTTTTCGAGATTTGTTGTCTGGCTTTTTTGCTGAAGGTGTTTGATATTGGAACATAATGGACGTATTTGACTATAGAGAAGAATTAAAGAAGATACCGCATCGACCGGGAGTCTATCAGTATTTTGATAAAAATAATGAACTGATCTATATCGGTAAAGCGAAGGATTTGCGTAACCGGGTCGGCTCGTATTTCGTTAATGAAAATCAGCTGAATGGCAAAACCCGTGTTTTGGTTCGGAAGATCAACCGCATATCTTTTACCATCGTTGACACGGAGATTGATGCTTGGTTACTTGAGAATTCATTGATCAAAAAACACAAGCCCAAGTATAATGTTCTGTTGAAGGATGATAAAACCTATCCATGGATTGTCATCAAGAACGAACCTTTTCCGCGGGTTTTTTGGACCAGACAATATATTAAGGATGGGTCCCGTTATTATGGCCCCTATCCTTCCGTGGGAATGATGCATATTGTATTGGATCTGATCCGTGAATTGTTTCCCCTCCGTACCTGCAATTTGGCCCTAACACAGGAAAATATACGGAAAGGTAAGTTTAAGATCTGTCTCGAATATCAAATTGGAAATTGTAAGGGGCCCTGTGAAGGGTATCAGTCCGAAGACGACTACGATCAGAACCTGAGTGATATCAAGGATATTCTGAACGGAAAGATTGCTGTGGTGACCAATCGTTTAAAGGAGAGTATTGCTGCCGCAGCAGCAGCTCTGGATTTTGAAAGAGCGCAGTTAATTAAGGCGAAGCTGGATAAGCTGGACAATTACCAGAGCAAGTCTACAGTGGTCAACTCATCCATTACAAATGTGGATGTATTTAGTATTGCTTCAGACGAGGGCTACGCTTTTGTCAATTACCTGAAAGTCATGAATGGTGTTATTATTCAGACACAGACGCTCGAAATGAAACGGCGTCTGGATGAGAGTGAACAGGAGCTTTTGGCCTTGGCCATACCGGAGATTCGGGAACGCTTCAAAAGCCTTTCGCGGGAAATTATCGTACCCTTTGAATTAGATATTGAAGAGAACGAACGGATTCGATTTACGGTTCCGAAGCTGGGCGAAAAGAAAAAATTGCTGGAGCTGTCTCAAAAGAACGTGGCATTTTTTAGAAAAGAGCGTCTGTTGCAATATGAAAAGCTTAATCCTGACATTCGGACCGAGCGCATCTTAAAGCAGATGCAAAAAGATCTTCGCATGAACGTGCTCCCACAGCATATTGAATGTTTTGATAACTCGAATATTCAGGGGAATTATCCCGTATCGGCTATTGTTGTCTTTAAGGATGCAAAACCTTCGAAGAAGGATTACCGACACTTTAATGTGAAAACAGTTGAGGGACCCAACGATTTTGCCACGATGGAGGAGGCTGTTTTTAGACGCTATAGGCGATTATTGGATGAAGATCAACCTTTGCCGCAGTTGATCATTATCGATGGCGGAAAAGGGCAGCTAGGCGCAGCCTTAAAGAGTTTGCGCTTGTTGGGGATCGAGCGAAAAGTAACCGTCATCGGTATTGCCAAAAGACTGGAGGAGCTTTTCTATCCAGGTGATCAATATCCACTTTATTTAGATAAAAAATCTGAAACCCTCAAGGTCATTCAACATCTTCGGGATGAGGCACACCGCTTCGGAATCACCTTCCACAGGAATCAACGGAGCCGGAAGACCTTCGTTTCAGAGCTGGAAAACGTTCCGGGTATAGGTAAAACAACCGTTGAGAAAGTATTAACTGAATTTAAATCAGTGAAAAAAGCGAAAGAAGCCTCAGATGAAGAGCTAAAAAAAGTGCTTAATCTGAAACAGATTAAAGCACTTCGTGAATATTTTGCAAAGTAAAAATTTACAAGAAGAACAGTTCGTGCAGGGGAGGTCGGTATAAAAAGATCTCCGTACGAACTTTTCAATGCGGATTAATCGTCGTAGCCGAAACGTTTAAGGTAGTTCTTTTTACTTCTCCAGTCAGGAATTACCTTAACAAAAAGCTCGAGGAATACTTTTCCGTCGATAAACTCTTCAATATCCTGGCGCGCATAGGTGCCGACTTTTTTGATCATGGCTCCCGCTTTTCCAATGATAATGTTTTTTTGAGAGTCGCGCTCAACAATAATTTCGGCAGCAATACGTGTGATATTTGCTTCTTCTTTGTAAGATGTAACGATTACTTCTGTACTGTAGGGAATCTCTTTATCGTATAGTTTGAATACTTTTTCACGAATCATCTCAGAGACAAAAAAACGCATGGATTTATCCGTTAACTCATCCTTTTCATAATAGGCTTCGTGAATAGGTAACTTGTCCTTAATGTAGTGCATCACGGCAGCAACATTATGATTTAATTTTGCTGAAATCGCAAAAACGGTATCCGGATTTAACTTTTCCTGCCAAAATTCAATCTTAGCCTTGACCTCTTCTTCCGAAGATTTATCGATTTTGTTGATAAGCACGGCAACAGGGGAATTTGTTTTACGCAATTTCTCCAGGACATCGTTCTCATCGTATTTTTCGTGGATATCTGTCACAAATAAAATAATGTCTGCATCGATCAACGATCCTTGGACAAAATTCATCATTGACTCTTGCAAAGAATAGTTTGGTTTGATAACACCAGGGGTATCCGAAAACACAATTTGATGGTCTTCATCGTTTACAATACCGATAATGCGGTGTCTTGTCGTTTGCGCTTTGGGTGTAATGATAGACATTTTTTCACCCACTAAAGCGTTCATTAGGGTGGACTTACCAGCATTTGGCTTTCCGATGATACTTACGAATCCTGCTTTATGTGACATTTTTCTAAATTTTATTAGGATTACAAAGAAACAAAATATATCTTTGTACTCCAATTCGGAAGGATCATAATCTTGTTTTTTCAAAAGAAAAAAGCAATTTTGTTCAAAAATATATTGCGGGGTGGAGCAGTTGGTAGCTCGTCGGGCTCATAACCCGAAGGTCACTAGTTCGAGTCTGGTCCCCGCTACTAAAAGAAAGAGCCGGTTGCAATGATCGGTTCTTTTCAAGAAATTTAAAATACATTGCGGGGTGGAGCAGTTGGTAGCTCGTCGGGCTCATAACCCGAAGGTCACTAGTTCGAGTCTGGTCCCCGCTACTAAAAGAAAGAGCCGGTTGCAATGATCGGTTCTTTTAAAAGAAATTTAAAATACATTGCGGGGTGGAGCAGTTGGTAGCTCGTCGGGCTCATAACCCGAAGGTCACTAGTTCGAGTCTGGTCCCCGCTACTAAAAGAAAGAGCCGGTTGCAATGATCGGTTCTTTTCAAGAAATTTAAAATACATTGCGGGGTGGAGCAGTTGGTAGCTCGTCGGGCTCATAACCCGAAGGTCACTAGTTCGAGTCTGGTCCCCGCTACTAAAAGAGAGAGCCGGTTGCAATGATCGGTTCTTTTCAAGAAACTTAAAATACATTGCGGGGTGGAGCAGTTGGTAGCTCGTCGGGCTCATAACCCGAAGGTCACTAGTTCGAGTCTGGTCCCCGCTACTAAAAGAAAAAAGCCGAGGTGAATATCTTGGCTTTTTTTGTGTCCTAATTTACGCTATAATACCGCCTGTTTTTCAGGATCATACCGAAAGTTTGGGGGAGGAGAAGTTTTTAAGCATACAATTTCATTACTCTATATAGGAAGAATGTGGTGTCCCTTACACCGCGAAAGACACTCCTGAACGCTTTGAGCTTTGCATTGAAAGATTCTGCTGAAGCATTGGTGCTTCTATTGTCGAAGTAGTGTAGAATGTATTGATGATGCGCTGCAATGGATCTTGCTACGCTCTCAAATGAAGCGATGCCCGCATTTTCAACCTGATTATGCCACAGTCCCAGTTTGGTAAATGCTATCTTTTTGTCCTGGCATTTATTGAATATGTCACCCAGGGCAATTCCAAGGTCATAAGCGAGCTTTAGCTTGGGAAACCGCATGAACAACAATTCAGCTCGGTGTTTCTGGTTTTCGGACCATCGGCTTGGGTGTTTGAACAAGAGGTGTCTGGATCTAGCCAGTAGCTGTTTGAGCGTGTCTCCATTAGGCAACAACTCGGGTTCATATGGGATTCCTCCCTTTCGCGATTCCATTATCTTCTTGCTTTCCGCATCCAATACTTCCCAACGATACTTAATACGAAGTTCCTGCACTGCATCGTAAGCTAACTTTTGGACATGGAACCGGTCGACCACACGCCTGGCATTCCTGAAACATCTACGGATTGCCTTGGCCATGTTCGGCGCCATATCCATGGTCACCTCCTTTACCTTATTCCTTGACCGTAAAGGTATTAACTCAAGAACAGTGATGATATCTTCGGCCTTGGTGCCCTTGATAGTCGCTAGGATCGTCCCTTTACCTCCTTTTGCCGATTTACTGCTAACAATGGTATATAATTCACCGTTGCTAAAACTGGTCTCATCGATGCTCAAGCGTTCAGAGATGTTCCCGGGGAAAAGAGTCCATCGCTCTGCATGTGGCTTTTGGCTCCAGTCATGGAAGTCACTGAGATGGTTCTTGTATTGATCCTGAAGTTGCTTGCCGTCCACCTGGAAGAATAACCCTACCAATTGGGCACTGACAGGATAGTTATCCAAATATCTTCTTTAAAAAAAGCCCGAATTCAGTCGTCATTCGAGTACCCTCACGCACCAGGTTCCAATCTCTTGTGATAATATCTCCCGTATCTAACACTGTCCAGCGGCGGCGGCGGATATGTAGAGTAACTTTCTGACCTCTAATGGGAAAGTCTGAAATCTCTGTGGAAGGCATAAAGCCCTTTGACTCCAACTTGCTGTTCTCATAGCCCGTTGGAGCAATATTAAGCTCGTCTAGATAAATGTGGAGCTGATTGTCAACCTGATCGACTTCTAAAATCTGAAAGTATTCTAAAAGCCCTTCGGGCATCAATAGGGATAGTAATTTACGTTCGGCGTCTTGCAAGGGATATCTGTATTAAACAAACTAAACTAGGAAATTTTTTGTATTCCCCCAAGAATTCTGCTTGATCCGTTTTTCAGGATCATCTTTTTTCCTACTCTTCTAAATTTCTTTTTATCGATTGTCGTGAGCGTGTTAAAAAACTGTCTTTTGCTGTTATTTAATCGTTCTACTTTTTTGATATTGGATTACGTTGTAAAATGTGTGTTTATGCAATCGTTTGTCTAGTTTGCGCAATCGATTTCGTTGATTCCATATTTTGATATCGTCATATCTTCTTCTAGTTTTAGCATTCATTTACCTAAATTTTGATTAGAACGCTAATCAATCTTTAAACTAACTATTAAATATGATCATTTCAAAGATTCTTGGTAATCAAAAATTGAGCTTATTGTCTTTAGCCCTACTTGTTACAAGTGCACATAATATGGCTAATGCGAACAGTCTCAATTTCTCCGAAAACAGTGCTTTGTTCAACAATGTACTATTTCAGCAGAAAGTAACAGGTAAAATCTCAGCTTCAGACGGTCCCAAAGCAGGTGTCACCATTCGTGTTAAAGGGACTTCTAAGTCCACGTCGTCTGGCGCCGATGGGCAATTTAGTATCGAGGCTAAAAATGGAGATGTGCTATTAATCAATAGTATAGGCTATAAGGCACAGGAAGTCGTTGTCACAAGCCCAGTTGTCAACATCAACTTGGAGTCTGCAAATGAGGCTTTGGAAGAGGTTGTTGTTGTCGCATACGGGACACAAAAGAAAGTGAACATGACGGGTTCAGTCGCAACGATTACACCAAAACAATTGGCTGATCGACCAGTTACATCTCTTCAAAATGCTTTGCAGGGGATTAGTCCTGGTGTTACAGTGTTGAGTCGTCCGGCGGAGGTTGGACGAAGCTCTTCCGGAGCAGCTTCCAATGCAGGGTCAATAACCGTGCGGGGTAGGTCAAATTTGGGGTCACCATCACCTATGTTTATTATAGATGGTATCCCAGCAACTAGCGCAGAATTCTCGGCATTAAGCCCGAACGATATCTCGAGTATGTCGGTATTGAAAGATGCAGCTTCGGCTTCATTGTATGGATCCCGAGCAGCAAATGGCGTTATTTTGGTGACAACCAAGCGCGGAGGCGGAGAGCGCGCAGTTATCGGTTTCAATGCAAATTACGGATTTCAAAGTGCAACGTTTTTACCGGAATATGCCGATGCTGTAACGTATGCAGAGCTGTATAACAAAGCAATGCTTAATGTTGGGAAAACCGCAACTTTTACTCCTGAGGTTATCGAGAAATATAAGAACCAATCTGAACCCGATTTTTACCCAAATAATAATTGGTACGATGAGGTCCTAAGACACTCTGCTCCACAGCGTGAAGTCGGACTTAATGTGAATGCCCCAGGCAAGATCACCAATTACTACTTGGGCTTAAATTATTTTGACCAGCAATCGTTAGTGCCGGGGCGTAAACAAGATCGCGTTAATATGAAGCTCAATACGAATACCACTGTTATCAAGGATCTATTGACATTTAATACCAATATGTCATTCCTTAAGCAGGATTTCGATCGCACAGGGAGTGCAATTAGCTGGGTCGAAATGGGAAGAGCTTTGCCGTTTACGGTGATTCGTCAATCTGATGGTTCATGGGGATCTATTTCAAATGGAAAACCCAATGCAACGATTGCAAAAAATAATCAATTACGTGCCATTACCGAAGGCGGAAGAGGAAACAATCGGGATAATTATCTGCAATTGGCCGCGAATGCATCTTTAACGCCGTTGAAAGGGCTGTCGATAGATGGGGCGATGTCTTTGAAATATACGAATACAAACTCCTTCGATTTTATCAACCGTACGGATCCTGTTACTAATTTCGTAACTAAGGAACCTATGCCATCCACCGCAAATACGATCAACGAATTGAAGGAATATTGGGGGAAACGTCAGGAACTACTCTTGCAAGGTACGGTAAACTACGAACGGACATTTGGCGACCACTTTGGAAAAGTGACTGTTGGTGCATCCCAGGAGTCTAATGTGTATCGCGAAGCATTTTTGGGAAGGAAAAATTTTGTCACCAATGATGCATCAACGATTATTAATGGTGATTCAGGAACACCCAGCTCGGATGATACAGGTTTAGCAAACCGTACAACGCAAGACGAATGGGCACTACGTTCCTTTTTTGGACGTTTTAATTATTCTTATAAAGATAAATATCTGTTAGAAGCAAACTTGCGTATGGACTATTCTTCGCGTTTTGCTTCGGAGGTTAGAAAAGCGACTTTTCCTTCGTTCTCAGCTGGCTGGAACATCAATAAAGAATCTTTTATGGAGAATGTTAAATGGGTTGATCTATTAAAACTCCGTGGATCTTACGGTTCATTGGGTAACCAAGATGCTGTTCCGATTGGAAACTATTATAACCTTTTGGATCGTTTTTCTGCCTACAGTTTTGATGGTACGGCTGTAGATGGTATGGAGCAACTTTACGGAGCTAATCGTTTGGCTTTATGGGAAAAGGTGTCAATGAGTAATGTTGGAATTGACGCGACATTTTTAGGAGGAAAATTCAATTTGGTTGCTGATTATTTTGTTAAAAGAACAGAGGATATCTTATTGCAACCAGCGCCACTACTGACTGGAGGATTTGATAAAAAACACTCTCCTTATTACAATCAGGGAACAACACAGAATAAGGGTATTGAGATTTCATTGACATATAATGGGAAAATTGGTGATGAATTTACCTATTCCCTATCAGGTAATATTTCAAAAATCAAAAATAAGATTATCACGTTGGGTAGTGTGAACGAGATTATAGACGGATATTATATCAATCGCGTAGGTGGGTCTGTTGGTGACTATTTTGGTTATAAGACAGCGGGTGTATTTACCAGTCAGACAGAAATAAATGACCATGCTGACCAAAGCAGTCTTGGAGCAACGACTAAAATAGGTGATATTAAATATGTTGATACCAATGGCGATAAAGTGATAGGCCCTGAAGACCGTAGTATTTTGGGGAATGATGTTCCTTGGTTCAATTATGGTTTTAACTTCCGTGCGGCCTATAAGAACTTTGATTTAGATGTCTTGACTTATGGTGTTGGTGGGGTGAAAACATATTTGGAAAATGAGGCTTCTGCACCATTTTTTAACGGAGCCAATATTAAAAAGAATTGGATAAATGGCTGGTCAGAGGAAAATAATAAGGCTGATGCACCATTTCCACGGATTACATTGACAGGAGATGCGCCACAAAATTACAGAACCTCGGATTTCTGGTTATTTAGCGGAAACTATTTTAGAATTCGAGCAATTACGTTTGGTTATACTTTCCCTAAAGAAGTATTAAGTCATATGAAGATGTCGCAGTTGCGTTTGTTTGCATCTTCGACTAATCCATTTACGTTCATGGCAGACAAACGTCTTGGAGATTATGATCCTGAAACAGGTTCTGGAAGAGCAAGTTATCCGGGGGTGAAGACTATTTCTGTAGGATTGACAGCTAAATTTTAATTTTTTAACGAAGAGAAATGAAAAGAAACATATTATATCCAATGTTGGCAGCGACCCTTTTAATGGGAGCATGTTCCAAAGATTTTTTGGATCGCACGCCTGTGAATAAGATCGCCGAGGATGATTATTGGAAAACCGAAAATGATGTTAAATTGGCAGCAAATGCAATTTATGCAAAGCTTTCAGACGCGATGTATATGGATGGAGCATCCGATTTAGTACACGCTCAATATCCATGGGAAAGTGCATCTACGGATATCTCTTCCGGTTCAGTTGCAACTGATTTGGACGCGGGATGGGATTACATCTCTATTCGTTCCTGTAACTACTTTTTGGAAAATGTAGATAAGGCAACGATGGACGCTGAATTGAAAGAGCGCTATAAAGCTGAGGTAAGATTTATCCGTGCATTTTTATATATTCCTATGGTAGAAAAGTTCGGGGATATTCCTTTAGTCACAACAGTATTAACAAAGGAAAATGCTAATGTGCCCCGTACGAAGAAAAGTGAGGTGTTGGAATTTTTATACAATGAACTACAGGAAGTCTCCACAAAATTACCTGCTTCCTATGCATCTGAAAAAGGTAGAATCACCAAAGGAGCAGCTCTTGCATTGAAAGCCCGTCTTTATTTATATGAAAACAATTGGGAGAAAGCAGCTTCAACAGCAAACGAAGTTATGGGTTTAGGTTATTCATTGTTTAAAGTAAGTAGTGAATCCGAAAGAGATAAAAAAGATAACTATGGTCAATTTGTTGATTTCAGCAGTGCAGCTGACGAAACTAAATTCAGACTAGGATTAAGGAGTTATGAAGGCCTATTTGAAGTCGAAAACGAAGGAAATAGTGAAGTCATTCTAGACAGACAATATATTCCTGTGACACAAACACAGTTCAATAACACTCTTTTAATGGAAGGAAGTGTTGGTGGATGGAGTTCCCTAACACCTACGCAAAATCTAATTGATTTGTATCCAAGTTATAAAACAGGTCAGCCAGTTGAAAAAGTTTCGGCTGCTACTCGGGCCGCCAATTATGCGAAAGCGGATAAATCAGATTTTGTAAAAGAGTTTAAAAATAGAGATCCACGTTTTTATGCTTCTGTTTTGTTTGAAACAGCACCTTGGAATGCTTTGACAGAAGAAGGTGGATATGAATTTGCTTGGCAGAGTGGTAAATCAAATATGTCGCAAACAGGATACAATTTTAGAAAACTGGTTGATCCTACATCCAGTAGAGCACAAGTCGATTCCTATGCAAATATTATCCTAATACGTTATGCTGAAATCTTGCTTACTTATGCTGAAGCGCAGAACGAAAAGTCAGGGCCGGATGCTTCTGTGTATGATGCACTGGATCAACTTCGAGAGAGAGCCGGTATGCCTAAAGTTGATCGTACTGTTTACGCGTCTCAAGCTAAATTGAGAGAATTGATTCGTAACGAGCGGGCGATAGAACTGATCTTAGAAGGTACACGTTACTATGATATCCGTCGTTGGAAGACAGCACCCGATGTGATGAAGAATATTTACAATGTATCCAATGGATTAGCGCAAGAACGTGCTTGGAATGATAAGCTATATTTGATGCCAATTCCACAAGGTCAAATTGACTTATCTTATGGTGTGCTAACCCAAAACAAAGGTTATTAGTATTTCCCATAAAACAAATGAAAACGGGCTCCTCAATTATTTGAAGAGCCCGTTTTATTGGATGCACCTTCCAGATAATTACCTCCAGATTTTTGAATGTTATAAATATGTGTTTATGCAATCGTTTGTCTAATTGGCGCAATCGATTTCGTTGCTGCTAAATTTTGAGATAGCGTGATCTTCTTTTAGTTTTAGCATTCATGTACCTAAATTTTGATTAGCAAGCTAATCAATTTTTAAACTAACTATTAAATATTATGATTTCAAAGATTCTCGACAATCACAAGTTGAGCCTGTTATCATTAGCTTTACTCATTACAAGTACACATAACTCAGCTAATGCTAATGGTCTTACATTTACAGGCGACAACATATTGTTGAATAGCGCTGTTTATCAACAAAAAGTGAGCGGAACAGTGCGGTCTGTAGACGGACCCTTGGCAGGTGCTACCATTAGTGTGAAAGGTAGTGCTAAATCGACATCCGCAGGTGTAGATGGACGATTTACAATTGATGCTAAAAATGGCGATGTATTGGTCATTACAAGTGTTGGATATAAGGCGCAAGAAGTGATAGTGACAGGGTCGGTTGTTAACATTAATCTTGAGTCCAATAGCGAAGCACTCCAGGAAGTTGTCATAGTTGGTTATGGAACACAACAGAAAAAAGAAAGTTTGACCGGTGCTCTTCAGGCTGTGAAAGGTGACAAATTGCGTGACGTAACAACTCCGTCTGTCGAGAATATGTTAAATGGTAAGGCCGCAGGTGTCTATGTGGCACCAGGAGCTGGTAAACCGGGATCAAATGGTGGAGTTGTGATTCGTGGTCAGGCAACAATAAGTGGTACAACAAGTCCACTATGGGTTATTGACGGCGTCATTGTTGGTTCAAGTCCAGGTGATATCAACCCTAACGATATTGAATCTTTAACGATATTAAAGGATGCTGCCTCAACATCTATTTATGGTTCTCAAGGTGCAAATGGTGTTGTTGTCGTCACAACAAAAAATCCTTCAGCTTCCAAGACCAGTATTAGTTTTTCTACCAAAATGGGGGTTAACCAACTTTCTAATGGACACATGAAGATGATGGATGGAGCTGAACTTTATGACTACTTTGCTTCATTCTCAAATCCAGCTGATATCAAATTTCCACGTTGGAATTCGGACTTACGCAATAGTAATTTCGACTGGTGGAAGCTGGCTACTAAAACTGGATTTGTACAGAATCATAATCTTTCTATTCAAGGTGGTACCGATAAATTGCAATCTTATTTGTCTTTGGGGTATTATAACGAAGCTGGTGCAGTAAAAGGGTATGACTATGATCGTTATAACTTTAGATTGCGTACCAATTATAAACCTTTTGACTGGTTGACCATTAAACCATCAATTGTCGGTTCTAAACGTTCTGTTGATGATCGTCAATATGATGTCAATGCGATGTATGGTAATCTACCATGGGATAGCCCTTACGATGCTAATGGAAATTTAGTGCCACACCGCTATAGTGGCTGGGTCAACAACGCAAGCACAAACTACTTGTATGACTTGCAATGGAATCATAGTGCCAATACCAATTATGAATTTATGGGTAACTTAGATTTCGATGTCAAATTAACAGATTGGTTGACCTTCTCCTCAGTCAACAATTATCGTTACAATAGTTATTCCGATAGCGGGTATCAAGATCCACGATCAAACAGTGGCGAAAGTGTAATTGGTCGTGTGACAGATTATCGCATGGAATTTGCCCGTCGATATACCAACCAGATTTTACGTTTCAACAAGACTTGGGATAAACATAGCCTGAATGGATTGGCTGCATACGAATTTAACGACTATTGGACAAAAACCTTAGATGCTTATGGGACGGGTATTGTAAATGGTTTCGAGGTATTGGATGTTGTTGCAAAACCAGAGCGGACCAGAGGCGGAATTTCCGAATGGGCAGTACAGTCATTTTTGTCTAATGCAAACTATGCATACGATAATAAATATTTGGCACAGGTATCGTTCCGCCGTGATGGAGCATCCAATTTTGGTACGAATGCAAAATATGGAAACTTCTTTTCAGTCAGTGGTGGTTGGAATATCAATAAGGAAAACTGGTTTAAGGCTGATTGGGTGGATAACTTGAAATTGAGAGTTGCATATGGATCGGTAGGTAATAGACCGAGCTCATTATATCCACAGTATAGCCTTTATTCGGTATCGGCATCATCAAGTTATAATGGTATACCAGGGGCGTTAATTAGTCAAATCGGTAATAAAAATCTGACTTGGGAAAAAACATACACAACAGGTTTTGGGGTGGATGCAGCCTTGTTAAAAAATCGACTAAGATTTAATGTTGATTATTACGACAAGAAAACAGACAATGTACTTTATCAAGTTCCCATCAGTGGTCTGACCGGTGTTACCTCTATTTGGAAAAATATTGGTAAGATGCAAAACCGGGGGATTGAATTGACCATCGGTGGCGACATCGTTCGAAATGACAATGTGCAATGGAGTCTGGATGTTAATTTAAGTCACAATGTGAATAAACTGACAGAACTTTTCGCCACAAAAGATGCTGATGGCAATCTTGTATCCAAACGAATTATAGCGGGAGATGGTTCAGGAATCGCTGGATCGGCGCAACGCCTGCTTCAACCTGGTTATCCGGTAGATACCTATTACTTAAAAGAATGGGCTGGCGTTAACGTAGATAATGGGGCACCTATGTGGTATCAATATTCGACTGATGCGGATGGTAACGAAACGCGAACAGCAACATCTAATTATTCAGATGCCACATTCCGTAATGTAGGGAAGGGAAACCCAGATCTTTTTGGAGGTTTCAGTACGTCCTTAAATTATAAACAGTTTGACTTAAATGCTGTCTTTGGTTTCTCGTTGGGCGGGAAATTGTATAATTACTCACGTCAGGAATTTGATTCGGACGGAACATATACAGATCGTAATCAGATGAAACTACAAGATGGATGGAGTCGTTGGGAAAAACCGGGCGATGTAGCTACTCACCCGATAGCGAAATATGATAATCAAGATAAAGGTAATTCGCCGTCAACACGCTACTTGGAAAGTAACAATTTTTTAAAGATGAGGTCGTTGACTTTGGGCTACAACTTCGATCTGAAAAAGTATAACATCAAAAATTTACGCGTATTCTTAGCTGGAGAGAACTTGTTTACAATTACGAACTACTCAGGTGTTGATCCGGAACTTCCGTTGACTGAGCCAGATGGCAAAGGTGGAGGCGGTCAAATGATCAGATCT
Organism: Sphingobacterium sp. UGAL515B_05; assembly: GCF_033097525.1. NCBI lineage: Bacteria > Pseudomonadati > Bacteroidota > Sphingobacteriia > Sphingobacteriales > Sphingobacteriaceae > Sphingobacterium > Sphingobacterium sp. UGAL515B_05. Next base: position 2,638,318 of record NZ_CP109907.1, read on the forward strand.
ACAGGTGTTTCTGTATATCCTATGGTTCGCAAATACATGTTCGGCGCAAGTGTGACATTTTAATTTTAACGTTTAGAAAATCAATAATGAAAAAGATATTAATCGGACTTTTAATCGCAACGGCAGTATCCTCTTGCGATATAGATCGACTTCCTTATACTTCAATGGACGAAGATAATATTGTAACTAATCCTGATGCAATGGTAACCGGTACTTATGCACAGTTAAAAGCTTGGTCCGACCCTATGCACCGTTTAGGTGAATACGCTGGTGATAATATGATGATCCGCGGTTCATCGACAGATGCGTTTTACGAATTTATCTCCTATGCGAGAACTCCAAACAATTATCGTTTACAGGATTTTTGGGACAGCGGCTATAAAGCTATTGCACAATCCTCGAACGTCATCAAGATGTTTGCAGAAGGTCAAAGCAAAGAAATGGACAACAAACTGGGGGAGTGTTATTACATCCGTGGAATGATGTACTTTTACCTTTGTCGTGCATTTGGAAAGCCATACTATCAAAGCCCAGAAACAAACTTAGGTGTCCCTATTGTCAATGGTACACCTGATGATGTTTTCAATAATTTGAATCTGCCGGACCGTTCTTCTGTCAAAGATACGTATGCACAGGCAATCAGCGATCTAAAAAAGGCAGAAGGTTTACTGACACTTGATAAAGGGGCTACATATGCATCCAAAGGTGCAGCGCAAGCGATGCTTTCCCGTATATATCTGTATATGAGTGGTACCTATAAAAATCCAAATGCAGCATATGCTCGTCTTTCGGTTGAATATGCAGATAAGGTGATTAATTCAGGTAAATATGTGCTGTTGGCCCGTGAGCAATTCATGAAATATAATACCTTTAGACCAGAAGATAACAAAGAGACCATCTTTGCGGTGAAACGTGTCGCTTCTGAATTTTCGGGCGATGATCACTATTATGGTATTGGTGGTATGTACTCCAATATCGGTGGTATGGGCTGGGGTGAGATGTATTCCAGTGCCAAGTACATTGATCTATTGAATGAAACTGGTCGTAATGATTGGAGACCTGATCATTACAACATTGTCGATGCACGTGCTGCATTTATTGAACCAACATATGCCAAAGATGATAAGGACAACTATTCAACAGTAATTCGATTTATCAAGCAGGACGTCCCAGCGAAGGCCGGTGACCCTAAAACAGTGAGCTATGTACAGATTCCAGTTATAATTAGTGGAAATAATGTTATTGCGAGAGAAGTCAAAAAGGTCGGTGATAAGGAGGTTGTTAAAGAATATACATTGACAGCAATTAATGCTAATCAACAGACCTATTCAATTACCTATGAGGATGGCAATACCTATGCGGGTATGATAGATTACTATATTTCCTTAAACCGCGCTTATCCCCAATTCTATATTGTGAAATGTTCACGTGAAGGGGAGGAGTCTCAACTGCACTCGCCTGTAATCAGTCGCTTGGGTGAAATTTATTTAAACCGTGCCGAAGCTAATGCAAAATTAGGTAACTATGGTGCTGCATTAAATGATTTGAATACCATCAGAAATCGTTCTATCGTCAATGGAGGATATACTTCGATTGATGCGGCCAACGCAAGCAAACTGATCGATAAAGAGCGTCAGTTGGAATTGGCCTATCAGGCCGAACGCAGCTATGATGTGTTCCGTAATGGGTTACCGTTGAATAGAACTTATCCTGGACCACAAAAACAATTTGAAGATATTCTACCAACAGATTTTAGAGTGACTTATTTTATTCCACAGAACGCAATAAATTCTTATCCAGGTAAATTGACGCAGAATCCAACGTCTAATTAGACGAATATTTATAATTTAAACCCGATAAATGGCTTTACTTCACGGTAAAGCCATTTTTGTTTTTGTGTCGCGATAATCCCTTTCGAATCCGTATCTTTGTTCCCTTAAGTATATTTTTAGCATAAAAGTGCCATCTGCTGTGAGAGCGGGTGGATCAAATAAAATAAATATGGCAAATATTGTTGCAATTGTTGGTCGTCCAAATGTTGGTAAATCTACCTTATTCAATCGTCTTACAGAAAGTAGAAAGGCGATTGTTGATGACTTTAGCGGGGTGACGCGCGACCGTCATTATGAAACAGCCGAGTGGATCGGAAAGAAATTTACAGTAATTGATACAGGTGGTTTTGTACATGGTTCGGATGATGTCTTTGAAGAGGCTATTCGCGATCAGGTCTATATCGCTATTGAAGAAGCTTCAGTCGTTATATTCATGGTGGATGTCACAACTGGTATTACCGACCTGGATGACGAAATCGCTGATATTCTGAGAAGAAGCTCCAAACCTGTGTATGTCGTGGCCAATAAAGTCGATCACGCAAAATTGCACCATGAATCGGCAGAGTTTTATGCCTTTGGTTTAGGAGAGGTCTTCAATATCTCGTCGGCTACAGGATCGGGTACAGGTGAACTGTTGGATGCTGTGGTTTCTCATTTCGAAGTGGAGGAGGAAGAAGAAGAATCCTTACCGAAATATACCATCGTAGGCCGCCCGAATGTGGGTAAATCTTCCTTGACAAATGCATTGATCGGCAAAGATCGCAATATTGTAACGCCAATGGCCGGGACAACACGTGATTCAATCCGTATACATTACAATCAATATGGACATAACTTTTTATTGATCGATACTGCAGGTCTTCGTCGTAAGTCCAAAGTAAATGAAGATATTGAGTTTTATTCGGTGATGCGTACCATCAAAGCCTTGGAAGATTCTGATGTGACGATTTTAATGTTGGACGCACAGGATGGATTAGAAGCGCAGGATGTTAATATTTTCAACCTGGCAGAGAAGAACCGTAAAGGTATCGTAATTGTTGTCAACAAGTGGGATTTGATCGAAAAGGACAACAAAACAATGAAGGCTTTTGAAGATCGCATCAAAGAGAAAATAGCACCATTTACAGATGTGCCTATTATCTTTACTTCCGTGACCGAAAAACAACGTGTTCTTAAGGTGTTGGAAGTTGCCGACAAGGTATATGCCAACAAGACAAAGAAGATCCCTACGTCCAAGTTGAATGAAGTGATGCTGGATATTATCGAGAATTATCCACCGCCATCCTTAAAGGGTAAATATATCAAAATTAAATATGCAACACAGTTGCCAGGACGGACACCGATGTTTGCATTCTTCTGTAATCTGCCACAATATATCAAAGATCCGTACAAACGTTTTATTGAAAACAAATTGCGTGAGAACTTTGACTTTACAGGTGTGCCAATTCAAATATATTTCAGACAAAAATAGATTTCCAAGCAGCGATTAAACATGGACCATAATCTCTATTTATACAATACGCTTTCGCGAACAAAAGAAAAATTCGAACCTATTCATCCCAATCTCGTTGGTATGTACGTATGTGGACCCACAGTGTACAGTGATGTGCATTTGGGAAACTGTCGAACGTTTGTGTCTTTTGATTTGATTTTTAGATACTTGCGTCATCTTGGTTATAAAGTGCGTTACGTGCGCAATATTACCGATGCGGGGCACTTGGAAGGCGATCGTGATGAAGGGGATGACAAGTTTGCAAAAAAAGCAAAATTGGAGCAGTTGGAACCGATGGAAATCGTTCAAAAGTATACGATAGGTTTTCATGACGTATTGCGTCTTTTTAATACATTGCCGCCTAGTATTGAGCCTACTGCGACAGGTCATATTTCCGAGCAGATCGAAATGATCGAACAGATTATAGCGAATGGCTATGCCTATGAGCGGAATGGTACGGTTTATTTTGATGTTGAAAAATATGTTGAAACATACGATTATACGATATTGACCAATCGTAAATTGGAGGATATGCTCAATAATACCCGTGAATTGAGCGGTCAGGATGAGAAAAAGGGGCGTTTGGATTTTGCCTTGTGGATCAAAGCAAAACCTGAAACGATTATGCGTTGGCCTGCACCTTGGAGCGTTGGCTTTCCGGGTTGGCACATTGAATGTTCGGCCATGAGCAGAAAGTACTTAGGTGATCAGTTTGATATTCACGGTGGTGGAATGGATTTGGCAGCTACACATCATACCAATGAAATTGCACAGTCTGAAGCATGTAACCATACGAGCCCTGCCAAATATTGGATGCACACGAATATGTTGACTGTAAATGGTGCACGTATGTCCAAATCTGCCGGAAATGGATTTTTACCGGGCGAGCTATTTACTGGAAATCATCCCTTATTGAATAGAGGTTATTCGCCGATGGCCGTACGCTTCTTTATGTTGCAGGCACATTATAGGAGTACGTTGGATTTCTCCAATGAGGCATTGGATGCGGCCGACAAGGGATATAAAAGACTCATGACTGCGATCAGTCTTTTAGACAAATTGAAGGTGTCTAAAGGTGCTGATTCATTCAATTTAGCTGAAATCCGCCGCAAGTGTTACGCAGCTATGGATGACGACTTTAATAGCCCTGTACTCATTGCCGAACTGTTTGAAATTGTACGTATCATCAACTCGATTTATGATGGTAAAGCGAAAGTAACGGCAGAAGGATTGGAAGGTCTTCAAGTATTCATGAAAGAATTTGTTGAGGATATCCTAGGGCTTAGAAATGATCAGACTTCAGCATCCGATGATATCGATGACGTCATGAATCTGGTCATTAAACTACGTAACGAAGCCAAAGCAAATAAAGACTTCGTCACCTCAGATCGTATTCGTGATGAGCTTAATTCTATTGGAATTCAATTGAAAGATAGCAAAGAAGGAACACTTTGGAATAAGATTTGATAGATAAGAAATCGAATTTATAAAAGAGGAGTAAAATGGAATATTCCTATTGGGAAAACACATTATCCGTGGAAACCAATGGATATTCCATATAACCTTTAAAAGAAAGATCATTTTGCATATGAATTTTTGGAATAGGCTATCCGTCGTCGCATTCATGAGTGTTGCTGGTACAACGCTATATGCGCAGATACCTGAGAAAGTTGGAAGCCTATTGCAGGCCGATAAGGATGCTGCTGCATTGGCTAAAGCCTCTACACCGCACCAGGCGTTTCTTTCGATCATTGATAAGGAATCTACGTTTTACGTCCCATCGGCAGTAAATGCTTATAACTATCTTAATAATAGACCAAATATTCCCGATGTTTTAAATTGGCAACCTACGTTTGCGTTGATTGCTAAAAGTCAGGAGTTTGGTGTGACTTCGGGGTCTATGGACTTTCAGAAAGTAGGTGCAAGATTGCGTCATGGGGAATACCTGACTGTGTGGAAACGCAATAAGAAGGGTAAGTGGCTGGTCGATATCCGTGCTGAAGTTGAAAATAACGGGAAGGATGGGGAATTTGATCTTGAATATATCGAACCTACCGACTCGTGGTATCTGAAGCATCGCTCTAAAGTGCGATTGAATCAGCGTGAAGATATTGTCCTGGAGACAGACAAATTGATGTCAACAGTTTTGAAAGCCGATAACCCAACCGCATATAAGGAGTTTTTAAGTGAGGATGTCCGGTTTTTGTTCCCTTGGACCAGTCCGATGGAAGGAAAAGCCGAAATGATGGCTTATCTCAAAAAACAACGGATGACGGTAGAAACAGTGCCCGAAGAAGTAAAACGTTCGTATAGTGGCGATTTTGCCTATACCAAGGGAACTGCAACGGTGCGACAAAAGGATAAGGTTGTGAAGTATAATTATATTCGTATCTGGCAACTGAGTGAATTGGCGAAAGATGATGTGAAGAAAGCGAACTGGAATATTCTGATCGAGATGATGTTTGAAAAATAACAGAATGATAGCGAAATAAAAAAGGGCTTGAATAGTTTATATTCAAGCCCTTTTTTATAGGATAAGTGTGTTGTACACTATTGTTTTTTCCATTTTTTCAATCCTTCACTGTGACCGAAGTCATCACTGATATTGATGTAGGTGGTCTTCAATTTATCATCGAACCATTTGCTCAGATTACGGTTGGTTTTATCCTGAACGGCGGCTTCTTTGATCTTTGTGAAATCCTCGTCCAAATTTGCTTTGTGAGGCGGGATACGTGTTTTCAAGTAATTGAAACGGTAGCCAACATCGCCCATTTTGTCTGTAAATTGCTCTGGTTTCGAGTATTCTCCTGGTTTTAGCGGATCGATTGCGGTAAATACTGATTTCTCCAAACCATCCATAGGGATTACCGTCGTGCGGCTCGAGCCCTCTTGATTTAGGATCATACCCCCATTGAATTTACTTTCCTCTGCATCTGAAAAATTTGTAGCGGCATGATAGAAATCCATTTTTTTGTCAACCACCAGTTTATAGATACTGTCCAATTTATTTTTGGTTCTCTCCAATGCTGCAGGCCCAGGATTGATCTTCATCAGGATATGGCGTGTGTGTACTTCTTCGCCACGTCTTTCGAGCACCTGAATAATATGAAAGCCATATTTGGATTCTACAATAGGTGATATTTCTCCCGGTTTTAATTTAAAAGCCATCGCGGAGAATTCCTTTACGTAGTTGTCACGTGTACCAAAACCTAAATCACCACCATAAGGGGCAGATCCGGGATCTTGAGAGTATATGCGTGCCATAGTTCCAAAGTCGGAGCCATCTATGATCTGCTTGCGGATACCTTCAATCTTATCTCGCTGCTCTTTTTTCTCTGCATCTGTCAATTTGGGCATCATGACAATCTCACCGATTTCTACCTCGGTATTGAAGTAAGGCAGACTGTCTTTATTCAAGCCTTCAAAATAACGTTTTACTTCCAACGGAGTTACATCTATTTTGGAAACGATGTTTTGTCTCATTTTTTGCGCTTTTAATTGTTCGAAAACACTCGGGCGCATTTCTTCTTTGTATTGCAATAAAGAGCGGTTAAGGAATTTTTCAAGACGTTCTTGTCCTCCAGCCTGTTGGGACATATGGCGAAGGCGTGCATTGAGGTTGTCATCAACTTCCGTCTCGGTTACATCGATGGAGTCAATTACGGCTTGTTGAGATAATAATTTTTGGACAATTAACTGTTCCAATATACCATCTTTATAGTTTTCATCTGGTTTATTCCCTTGCGCTAACCATTGAGAATATTGCATATCCACGTCGGACTGTAAGATAATGCCCGATCCAACCGTTGCGACAACGCGATCAATAACTTGACGTTGCGCAAGACTGGCCTGAATTGATGCAAACAGCAATAAAAACAATATATAAATGTTTTTTTTCATCCGTATAAATTATTTATGATATTTATGAGTGATCTTCATTTGTATAAATGAACTTCTTCCACTCGGTTATTTGTCCATGATTTATTTTTTTGTCACAAGCATTCACGCTGCCTTCGGCGGTATGCGTAGTAATTGTGTTCAATATATACTTTTTTGAACAACAGCACAAAATTATCAGATTATATGAATTATTCGTACTTTTATTTAACAATATTTTTGTATTCCCAATATTTTAAATGGGTGATTTTAGAATTGTTAAAATTGATGTGCTAAAATACGCATTTGCCTATTAGAAAGGACGGTTTTAACCAAATTTAACAAGTCTATTGACGATATTTACACCTGTAAAATGGAGGGGTTTTTAGATCCTCACACGAGGAATGAATGGAGGAATTTAATCGGGGTCCCGTATAATTTAGAAACAAACTTGATGTAATGGTCTCATTCAACAAATGAGTATCTACATTTATAAAATAATTTCAATGAAAAAAGCATTTATTTATTTGATGACAATTTTACCGCTGGCTAGTTTTGCGCAACAGATTCCTATGTTTGTGGGCACATATACGAGCAAAACCGCGAGCAAAGGCATCTATATTTATAATTTTGATGTTAAAACTGGTGAAACAACTTTGTCGAGCACGCAAGAAAGTAAAGATCCATCCTTTTTGGCGCGAAATAATAACTTTATTTATGCGGTTAATGAGGTTCCAAATCAAGAGGGCACTGTTTCTGCCTATTCTTTTAAGGACGGTCATTTAACTTTTTTAAATTCACTTCCTTCCGGAGGAGAGTCGCCATGTTTTGTTGAGGTACATCCTAAGGGTAACTTGCTCGCCGTGGCAAATTATACAGGCGGATCTGCGGCTCTGTTTGACTTGGAAAGTAATGGTGTTTTAAGCAAAAGAGCACGCTTAATACAACACGAGGGTAAGGGGGTGGACCCCGTACGCCAAGAAAAACCACATGTGCACTCTACGTTTTTCTCCAGTAAAGGGGATAAGTTGTACGTTCAAGACCTCGGTCTGGACGAGATCTCTATCTTTGCGGTCAATAAATCAGGAAATACCTATAGCCTAGCTGATGAATCAGAAGATATCTTTACGCCTGCTGGAGGTGGTCCGAGACATATCATATTTGATAAGAAAGAGAAATTCCTGTATGTTGTATTGGAAATGACCGGTCAAATAGCATCGTATAAGAAAGATGGTGATGCATGGATGTATCAAAGTACTTTTGAAATCAATCCAGAAGGTTTTAAAGGGAATAATGGTGGTGCGGATATTAAGATGTCGGCTGATGGCAAATTTCTGTATGCAACCAATCGTGGCGATGCCAATACAATCGCTACTTTTTCGGTGGAGAAGGATGGGGAACTGAAGAAGCTTTCCAATCTTTCGGTAAAAGGTAAAGGACCGCGCAATTTCAACCTCTCTCCGGATGGTAAGTACCTTTTGGTAGCAAATCAGTATACCAACAACATTGTTTTGTTTAGCCGGGATGCTAAAACGGGTTTGTTAACCGATACTGGGAAAGAAATTGCTGTACCATCGCCTGTTTGTGTTATATTCTAATCAAGACCAGAAATCCGAATAAGAAAAGAAGATTTTTAAGAAAAATAGTACACGTTTTTCTTAAAAATCTTCTTTTCTGCAATCTAATTCACCTTCCTTTTCAAGGTCATTTAAGGTGGTTCCCTTCCATGTTTTTACCCGCTGGATATAGGCCGCCCTACCAATCATGTGTGCCGCGACTGGCGCAGTGAGGATTAGGAAAAATCCAATGGCTATAGCCTTGGTCGTTACGGACACATCCGGGAAGGTCATGGCTGCACAAATGAGCAATAGCCCGACACCCAATGTTGCTGCTTTTACGGTAACTGAAAGGCGTAAATAAAAATCGGGCATCCGCAAGATGCCAATAGATGCAAATAGTATGGCCAATGCCCCGATGGTACTGAGAATGGCTAAAGTAATATCAATCATCTTTGCTTTGTTTTTCTAAATAAAATGAAAATGCGATCGTACCAAGAAATGCGATAAGCGCCAAGATCATGGCAATGTCTAAAAACACCTCCTGGGAAGTTCGTATACTATAAACGGTAATAATGCCGATTCCAATGGTGATAATAAGGTCTAAGGCGATTACACGATCAAATATCTGAGGGCCCTTATACAGCCGAATAAAAGCCAATATGACTGAAATAGTCAAGATCGGAAGGATCACATAGTCAAAATAGCTATTTAAAGTCATCTTAAGAGTTCTAAAAGTCTTCGTTCAACATTATTTTTAAGAGTAGAAACAAATTGTTCCTTGCTTTTCATGTACATGACGTGAATAAAGAGCGTTTTCTTATCTTCACTTACGTCGAGGATAAGTGTGCCGGGTGTCAACGAGATAAAGGTTGAAAGCAGGTTAATTTCCAAATCGGTTTTTGCATCCATGGGATACTTGACAATCGCAGGTTTGATAAAAAACTTGGGGGTTATTACGTCGTATGCAACCTGCACATTGGCGACAATCATTTCCCACAGGAAAAAAAGAATAAAACTCAAGGTTTTGGGGACCCGATAAAAGTAGCGTTGATCTACTTCATTCCTGTTCATAAGCCAGAGGATACCAAATCCCAACATAAAGCCGAATAGGAAGTTGGTGTAATACATCGATCCCGTCAAAGCGACCCAGATGAAGGATAACATGAGGTTCATTAAAAACTGTTTTATCATATCATTTCTGCCCTCCTAATACAGCGTTTATGTAAGGTGATGGATCCAATAATTGTGTCGCGATTTGATCCGCAACATGGATGATAGCTTCGGCATTGAGTCCAATATAGAGAGACGCAGACGCCAAAATAACAACTGGAAGTATGAGCATTGTTCTCTTATAGCCGATCATACCCGCAAATTTATCGTCAATGATTTCCGGATCAGGCGCATCTTTCCAGAATACCTGCGCCCACATTTTAGCGATGACAAACAAGGTGATAAAGCTGCCGATAATCAGGGCTCCCGCGAAAGCATATTTTTCTAACTGGAAAGCGTCTTTGAAAAGATATATTTTTGGCCAAAAGCCCGATAGTGGTGGAATGCCCACCAATGAAAATAGAACAATGGCAAAAAGTAATGAAATCTTTGGATATTGGGCATAAAGTCCACCCAGTTTGGTCATATCCATGGTGCCGCGGAGTTGTCGTATAACACCAGCGATGAGGAATAAGTTCGTTTTGACCATGATATCATGGATCAGGTAAAATACTGCGCCTAATAAAGCCCATTTGCTATATAAGCCCAATCCGCCAATCATAAAACCAATATGACAAACGATCAAATAAGAAAACAACCTTCGGATATTGGTTTTGATCAGTGCGCCAAAAGCACCCGTCAGAATAGTCAATATGGCTAAGACGATAAGCAGTTCCTTGGTAAAATGATTGGGAATAAATAGTAAGGAAAATACGCGGAACAAGGCGTAAATCCCAACCTTGGTCAATAAGCCTCCAAATGTCGCTGCTACGGCCGAAGGTGGCGTATGGTAAGAGGACGGTAACCAAAAATAGAGTGGAAATACGGCGGATTTAATTCCGAAACCGATCAGGAAAAATGTTGCTGTAATTTCTACTAATGCCTGATTTTGTATTTTAGGAATACGGAGGGCCAGGTCGGCCATGTTTAACGAGCCTGAAATGCCATAAAGAATGCCTATTCCTGTTAAGAAAAATGTGGAAGCCAGAATATTCATGGCCATATATTTTACGGCACCTTCCAATTGGGATTTTCTGCCCCCCAAAGTCATCAATACAAAAGAGGAAATAATAATAACTTCAAACCATACATACAGATTGAAGATGTCACCGGTTAGAAAAGCCCCATTGAGCCCCATCATCAAAAAGTGAAAGATCGGGAAGTAACCGTAGAGAATACGCTGGCGCCCTACGCCGACACAGGAAAAGATGGAGACCGCCAGCCCTGCGATTGAAGTTAGGAGTACAAGGGTACTGCTGAAAAGATCGGCAACAAAGACAATTCCAAAAGGAGCTTTCCAATTGGCCGCATTCATGGTCAAAATACCACCATCGTAAACCTTGAAGAATAGTTTAAAGGCAAGAATGAGTGCGAGCAAGCTTCCACCGACACTCAGAAAACGTTGTGCGGTGGATTTGCGCCAAAACATTAGTTGGACAATAGCAATAAATAAATGCACGATAATCGTGGCTATAATGTGGTTGTCTATCATATATCTTCTTCCTCAGGCGTGTTCAAATCATCCAGATCATCAGTACCAAGCAATGCATATACACGCTTGAGTAAAACGATGGCAAAGGAGGTTAGGCCAAAGCTGATCACGATGGCCGTTAAAATAAGTGCTTGCGGAATCGGGTCCGCATAAATATCGGTGAATACCTTCAGATCGGGTCCAATGATAGGTGGTTTACCTTTAATAATGTTTCCCAATAAGAAGATCAAAATATTGGTACCATTGCCCAGTAACATAATCCCCAGCAACAGTTTCACCATGCTTCGACGCAAGATGAGGTATATTCCGGCAGCATAAAGGATGCCGATCAATAACACGAGTATCAGTTCCATTATTCTTCTTCAGTAGTTAAAGCAATTGTAAATAAAATCGTCAGGACGACACCGATGACAACAAAGTATACACCAAGGTCAAAAAATAAGGCCGTTCCTATCATCCCGATAACGGGAATTTTCTCTTCCAGCCAAAGCCCGGTCATGACAGGGTAGCCAAAAAATGCAGGTAAGAACATGCTTATGGCCGAAATCCCCAATCCTATGGGAATAAGTGACAAGGGTTTGTACTGAATCAGTTTCATGGTATTTTGAGGGCCAAAGGCAAAACTATGCAACACAAAGGCAATCGAAGCAACTAAGCCGCCAACGAAACCTCCGCCTGGGTAATAATGCCCCCTGAGTAGAAGGAACACCGAGAAAAGTAAAAGTATCGGTAATAAATACCGCGTAGCGGTCTGTAATATTGTACTGTTCATTTGTTACTATTTAGCAAGGAGCTATTAGCTCATTTGTGCATAACCTTTAACTATCATTATTCTTTATCCGAAGATTTTAAACGTAATTTTAATAAGCTGTATACCCCTAATGCAGCAATACTCAATACCACAATTTCAAACATGGTGTCAAAACCTCTGAAATCGACAAGCAATACATTGACAACATTTTTTCCTTTAGCAAGCACATAAGCATAATCGCCATAGAAATCACTGATATTGGTTGTCGTTGGTTCATGGAGTACACGCAGTGCAACCATGGATAGCAGAATGCCAAAAACGATAGCGACCACGGCGTCGCGAATGATGGTGCGTCGGTTGGCCAAATTCAGGAAAGAGGGGAGCTTAAAGAGTACCAATACGAAGAGTACCACCGTGAGTGTATCGATGGTGAATTGCGTCATCGCTAGATCTGGGGCACTGTAAAATACGAAAATAAGACATATGGCATAACCTACAACACTGGTGGCTACTACGGCAGTTAAACGGGATGAGGTGCGGATGGTAAGTACAATGGCACCGACCAAAATGCAGACTGTGGTGACTTCGTAGAAACTCACTGGCGATAGGGTTTCCCATTTGATATGGAGTGGTCCCCCCAGGTATAACTGGTAGGCGATCAATAATTCGGCAAATAAGATAATTTTCAACAGATACGAACGCAAATAGCCGTTGTGCATTTTGTTGGTGAAGAAAGTAGAGAACAAAACAATTTCCTGCGCACATAATTGAATGATATATTCAGGAGAAATCTTATTGAAATTTGCAATCCAAGCCAATTTTTTCTCGCTGGGCCTGTTTGCGAAATAAAGTAAGGTGCCAGCAGCAATTGTAATAGCGCTTAATAGGAGGATTAAATTAAAGCCATGCCAGATTTTCAGGTGAAATGTTTCCGGTTTTGCGAGTATACTTGTTGCGGTAGGTCCGGCAATCCATTCGCCGACAAGTCCTGGGATGCATCCAAAGACAACTCCTAATATAGCTAAAAGTAAAGGTGGGATCCACATGGCTTTATAGGGCAGGTGGATTGTATTAAATTGCTCGGGCAGCTTACCCATAAAAGGTTTGATACCGGCCATAAATCCGGCAGAGACCAAGAGTATATTTGTTATTACTGCAGCGACGGTCAAATAGAGAAATAAATCGGGTGTGGCATGCAGTGTTGCCTCGTAAATCAGATCCTTTCCAATAAATCCAAATGTAAGTGGAATACCGGCACTGGAAAGTGCCGCTAGGAAACCAGCGATAGCGACAGGCATTAATACCTTGCGTAGCCCCCGCAAGACTGTAAGATCCCGCGTTCCGGTTTCATGGTCTATAATCCCCGTAATCAAGAATAAAGCGGCTTTATATAAGGCATGTACTAGTATAAAGACACTTGCTGCAATAATGGCGTCCTTTGTGCCGAGGCCCAATAAGAAAACCAAAATACCTAGTGCGGATATCGTTGAGTAGGCAAGAACTCCCTTTAAGTCGGTTCTGAAAAGGGAATGGAATGCGGCATAAAGCATCGTGAAGCCACCAATGGCCATGAGAGAATACATCCAGATTGGGTTGCCCCCAAGTATTGGTGAAAAACGGGCCAAAAGGTAGATTCCGGCCTTCACCATGGTTGCGGAATGTAAGTAGGCCGATACAGGCGTTGGCGCTTTCATGGCACCGGGTAGCCAAAAATGAAAAGGAAATTGTGCCGATTTCGTAATAGCACCAAGTGCTACGAGGCCAAAGACCAGCGGGAACAATGGATGCTGCTGAATGAGTGATACTTTACCAATGAGTGCCGTAATATGATAGGTGCCGGCAATATTACCGAGTAAAATAAAACCTGCCAGAAGGAAAAAGCCGCCCAAACCGGTAATAGATAACGCGGTCAATGCGCTTTTTCGTGAGTCCTTGTTGTCATTGTTAAATCCTATGAGAAAAAACGAACTGATCGAGGTCAGTTCCCAGAAGATAAACAGTAATAACATATTGTCCGACAGGACAAGTCCCAGCATCGCCGACATAAATAGACAGAGGTAGCCAAAGAATCGATCGATATACCGATGCCCTTTAAGATAGGCATTGGCGTAGAAAAAGATGCAAGCTCCGATTCCAGTAATCAATAAGGAAAAAAGTAATGATAGTCCATCTAATTTAAAATCCAGATTGATACCTAAAGAGGGTACCCATGACGTCGACTGTACGAAATAGGAGCCTTGACTAATTGGTACAATATATTGCGTAAAGTATAGAAATAGAAGTACCGGTAAGAATGCGAGAATAAAACCCCATTTGGTTTTAAGGAATCGACCAAATGGAACAATAAGGCTCGATGTTATTAATCCTGATAGAACAGTAAATAGCATTTAGTCTTTGTTTTAATTTTTTATTGAAGTGTTTGTTTTACTTGTCAATAAGAACCTTCTACAGTTCATCGTTGCCAACGCTTATATAGCGATGAAGGTTTTTTGAAAGTTTACAATATAGTAAAAAAAAGCGGAAAATGGTGTTTTTTCAGCTGTTTTTCCTATGAATAAATGATAAAAACAGGGATTTTGTTTTGACTTGAGAATAAATTTTTAATGAGAGAATAAGCTTGTAAAAAAGGGCCAAGAGAAGTTAATTTATTGGGAAATAGAATTTTTAAGCCCAGACATTAATATTTTATGTAATAAAAATGTTAAATTTTGTTAAACAATATTAAAAAACTCTATCTTAGAGTAGTTAATCAGCCGCCAAGGACTGTTTCTAATCAATTTTGTTATACCCGTTGGAATTATGGGCTCTGAAGAGAAGTTATTTAGAAGGTATTATAAAAATTTATGCCACTTTGCATGGAAATTTGTGGGAGAATCTTCCGTTGCAGAAGATTTGGTACAGGAAGCTTTTATAACATTCTTTAAGGAGCAACAACGAATGGATGAGTCGGAAACGTTTGTACGAAACTATTTATATACTGCCGTGCGATTTTCTTGTCTGAAGCATTTAAGACATGAAAAAGTAAAAGAAAAGTATTGGACCCGAGTAAAGTTCAATGAGGAAGATGCGCATTCTGTTGAACTGTCCGTGATTCATACCGAAGTGATCAATGAAGTCTATCGAATTATCGCCGAAATGCCTACTGCGTGTCAGCAAATTTTTAAGATGGGCTATTTAGAAGGCTTGTCGAATCTTGAAATTACCGAAAAACTTCAGATCAGCGTAAATACCGTTAAAACGCAAAAACAACGAGGCATGAAGATTTTACTGGATAAGCTGCATCCCGAATTTTTACCCCTTGTTATTTTTTTATTAAAATAATTTTAATTTCTTGTCACCCTTGACGATTCTATAGGGTTTCTAACCTATGGATATGAAAGCTAATACCAATTACATAGCCAAACTCATCAATAAGTTACTTCGTGGTCAAGAAACCATGACGGAGCGTAATGCTATTGAGCAGTGGCGGAAATCGGACAAAACTAACGATGATTTGCTAGAAAGCTTTCGGGACGCAAAAAATATTGAGGAGGATCTTATCTTTTTGGACAATTTGGATGAAGATCGTGCTTGGCATAAAATTCAACATGTTTCCGCTAAAGCAAAGAGAAATTATAGACCATTTCTTCGTGCGGCAGCCATTCTCGTGATATTGCTGGGAACAGCGCTCTTTTATATCCTTCAGCAGAAAGGGAGAGTTTTAGAGAAAGTAGCAATTGTACATCCTGTAAAAGGGGATATTTCACCGGCGCAATCTGGAGCTTTACTCGTCCTGGCGGATGGATCGATTATGCCTTTGGAGAAATCTAACAAAGCTGTTGATCCGAAAATAGTTGCCTTAACACATAAAGATAGTGTTGATCAACTGAATAATCCGAAAGCAGAGACTCGAATACAATTTAATACGCTGGTTGTTCCCAAAGGGAATTTTTATAAATTAAATTTAGAAGATGGTACTCAGGTTTGGGTAAATGCCAACTCTCAGCTTAAATTTCCTGTAAAGTTTAAAGAAAATGAGCGTCGCGTTATCTTGGAGGGGGAGGCTTACTTCGAGGTCGCTCATGATGCTGAGCGTCCTTTTGTTGTGGAATCTAGAGGAAGCGAAGTGAAGGTGTTGGGGACGCATTTCAATATTAACGCTTATAGTAGTAATGTCCGTACGACATTATCCTCGGGAAGGGTTCAAGTTAGCCATTCAGGAAATGTTATTGTTCTTGAGCCCGGAGAGTATGCGAATCTCAAAGATGACCTTCTCAGCAAAGGGAAGGCAGACTTAGATCACGATCTTTCCTGGCATAATAATCAGTTTTATTTTAAGAAAGAAACGATTGTAGAGATTGCCTCTACACTATCTAAATGGTACGATGTTCAGGTTCGATTTAAAAAAGATGTGGCGCTGGATAAGGTGTATAATGGTAATTTTAAACGCGATGTTAAGCTGTCCGAAGTTTTGGAAATGTTGACTTACGTCTGTGATTTGAAATTTGAGCTTCAAGGAAAAGAATTAATTGTCGAAAACAAATAAAAAGGAGTGTTTATGTAAGAAAAATAATACCTAACCTAAAGGTCTTACATAAAAAGTAGAACAGGAATGTTGCAGCATCCCTGTTCCGAAATGATCAAAAGGCCTAGAAATTTTTAAAGCGAATTAAGTAAACCCAATTAACCACAAAAAGTAAATGTATGAATAACTTACCATTTGGCAAAACGTGGCGACTGATACCTCATGACCCACGGTTTTGTAAACCTTTACGTATTATGAAAATTAGTACCTGCCTTCTTTTCGCCTTTGTGACCGGAGTTCAAGCCAATGGCCTTGCACAGAAAGTTACTTTGAAGATGAAAAATGCAAGAATTGAAGAAGCATTGAATGCGATTTCCAAACAATCCAATTTGCAATTATTTTATGGGGAGAATGTTGATTCTAAGGTGAGGGTCAATGTGAACTTAAAAAATGCTTCAGTAGAAGAAGCATTGAATTCTGTCCTACGCAACAATCATATAGACTATAAGATTATAGCAAATACGATTTCAGTTAATGGCGAGGAAGGCATTCGTTCGGATCGAAATGCGCTGCAACAGGGTATTTCTGGAACTGTTAAGAGTCAGGACGGAAAAGGGTTGAGCGGAGCGACAGTAACCGTAAAAGGAACCTCTATTTCAACACAGACTGACGACTTGGGCCATTTTAAAATCAATGCTTCTACATCGGCTGTTTTGGTTGTACGGTATGTAGGATTTGGCACACGGGAAGTCTCTATGGAGGGTAAGTCAACCGTAAATATTACACTTACAGCTAATGATTTAAAATTAGACGAAGTCAACGTGGTTGCGACTGGATATCAGAATCTTGATCGTAAGTTTTTCACGGGTGCATCCACGAAAATTGATGCGAAAGAAGCCGAACGAGCTGGGGTTCCTGATGTTTCCCGGATGTTGGAAGGCCAAGCAGCGGGTGTCTCTGTTCAAAACGTATCTGGGACATTTGGTGCAGCACCAAAAATTCGGGTACGGGGCGCAACCTCATTAACTGGGGATAATAAACCTTTATGGGTAATTGATGGTGTCATCCTAGATGAGGCTGTCAATATCTCCAACGAAGCATTGTCTACAGGAGACGCAAATACACTTTTAGGCTCTTCTGTAGCTGGGCTAAATCCCGACGACATCGAATCGATTACCGTTTTGAAAGATGCTGCCGCAACTGCGATGTATGGTGCTGCTGCGATGAATGGCGTGGTCGTCGTGAATACAAAAAAAGGTAAAAATACAGATGGGCAGGTACATTTTAATTATTCCGGAAACTTTACGACTTATATTAAACCCAACTATAATCAATTCGATATAATGAATTCTGCTGAGCAGATGCAGTTGGTAATTGATATGGAAAACAAAGGTTATCTCAATCACTCTCAGGTTTCGAGAGCAGGAACAGGAGGGGTATTTACCAAAATGTATAATCTCATGTATGAGTATGATCCAAACACCGATTCTTTCAAACTCAGAAATGATGCTCCTTCTCGCTATAATTTTTTACAACGTTATGCAAACGTGAATACAGATTGGTTTGACTTATTGTTTAGAAATAGTTTTGTACATGACCATTCGTTGAGTATGAGTACTGGGACTGCAAAGGCACAGACCTATGCTTCAACGAGTTTTATGAATGACCCCGGTTATACGCTTGGTAATCAGGCAAAACGTTTTACGGCTAATATCCGTAATAACTATAAAATCAATGATAAATTGAGTACAGAGTTTATTTTTCAGGGAAATATTCGTGATCAACGTACGCCTGGAACTCTAAATCGTAACTCCGATGCCGTTTATGGTAGTTATTCCCGGGACTTTGACATTAACCCATATTCCTATGCGCTAAATACCAGTCGTATTATTACACCGTACGATGAAAATGGTGACTTAGAGTATTTCACGCGAGATTATGCACCATTTAATATCTTCAATGAACTTGATAATAACTATATCAAACTAAAATTGATGGATATTAAAGTTCAGGCTGGTTTAACGTATAAGATTTTGCCCTCTTTGACCTATTCAGCAACCGGAATGTATCGTTATTATAATTCTGAAAGGCAACATATGATCACGGAGAATGCCAACCTTTCTAAAGCCTATCGGGCAAATCAAGACCAAACTGTCAATAGCGGAAATCGCTTTCTCTATGCTGATCCCGATTTTCCAAATACCGATAAATATGTTATTCTTCCCAATGGGGGATTTTTTAATGTTGCCAATAACAATATGATTAGTTATTATATGCGGCATAATTTAGAATTCAACAAAAAGTGGAATGACCATACCATGAACTTGTTTGGAACCTATGAACTCCAATATGCGGATAAGCAGAGCCACGATTTTAATGGGCCAGGAATCGAATATGGAAATGGCAATCTGGTTTTACCTGCCTATCGGTATTATAAAAAACAGATTGAATCTGGCGATTCACCATTTGCGATGAACTATACTTATGACCGCAAATTAGCTTATGCATTGCGCGGCGCTTATAATTATAAAGATAAATACTCATTTAACTTTACAACACGTTATGACGGAGCCAATAAAATGGGGCGGACGAATGTTGCAAGGTGGTTACCGACCTGGAACGTATCGGCAGCATGGGATATCGATCAAGAGAATTTCTTTAATAGAGATAATAAGATCTTGTCACGTGCTAGGTTAAGGGGAACTTATGGTCTGGTTGCTAATATGGGGAATGCTTCCAATTCTTCGGCTGTTTTCTATAATGCTATTACTTATAGACCTTACGACGGAGAAAAAGAAGGCAAGATTAGTATAAGTGGCCTAGAAAACTCCGAGCTAACCTGGGAGAAAATGTACGAACTTAATATTGGTACAGATTTAGGATTCTTGAACGATCGAATCGATCTGAACTTTGATTATTACCGGCGTAATATATTTGATTTAATTGGGCCAATTCGTACTTCAGGGATTGGTGGACAATTTGAGAAATTAGCAAACTACGCTGATATGAAAGGTCATGGGGTTGATATTCAGGTTGGCGGATATCCATTTAAAGACCCGAATGGTTTTACTTGGCGTACACAGCTTACACTTGGTTTTAACAAAACGAAAATTACCAAATTAAATGTAACTCGCAATATCTGGGATTTGATTTCCGGCGAGGGTGGAGCAATGGTCGGCAAACCTCATAGAGGTTTGTATTCTCTGGACTTTGATAAATTGGCCGCCAATGGAGGTTATCCGACTTATATCGGTACAGATGGTACTCCGGGTGAAACTTATTTCTGGTTTCAGGACAATCAAACGGAGTTTCTTAAATATGAAGGTCCTGTGGATCCGACGCTTGCCGGAGGTTACTACAACCGATTGGAATATAAGAACTTTAGTTTTTCCTTTTTGTTGAAGTTTGGTTTGGGCAATATGGTTCGTCTACAGCCTAATTATTCTCCTGTGTATCTAGATATGTATAATGTATCAAGGGAACTGATCAATCGTTTTATTTACAAAGGCGACGAATATTTAACAGTAATTCCTTCTACACTCGATGGGTTAACTGCAGAATTTGATGTCCAGAATGCTGCCGGTAACCGTACGGCATCTGTTTATTCTTATAATGCTTACAATTATTCATCAGAACGTGTAGCAAAAGGTGATTATCTACGTTTATCGCAAATTTCCGTGGGATATAATATTCCCAAATCTGTTGTCAGTAAAATTAAATTTAGAACTGCGCAAGTAAATTTGGTGGGGAATAACCTATGGTTGATTTATTCAGATAAAAAATTAAATGGAGTCGATCCTGAGTTCTATAACAATGGAGGGGTAGCCTTACCCGTTCCGAAGCAAGTAACTCTATCTGTAAAATTGGGATTTTAAACGACTAAATTATGAAACTTACACATCTTAAATATTTATTCATTTCTTCTACGCTGCTACTCAGCAGTTGTAACAAATATCTGGATCAGCAACCAGATATGCGCGCCGAGATCAATACGGTAGATAAAGTCAAACGACTTATTACGTCAGCTTACCCTTTTGGTAATTATCTTGCAATGGCCGAAACCTATTCAGATAATGTGGAAGATAAAGGCGTAGGTGGACTATATCAGCCAGTTCCTTCCCTATATCGTTGGCAAGACATCAACAACAGTGATACGGATAGCCCCAATAGCTACTGGAATAATTGTTACGA
Source organism: Sphingobacterium sp. UGAL515B_05 (assembly GCF_033097525.1). Taxonomy (NCBI): domain Bacteria; kingdom Pseudomonadati; phylum Bacteroidota; class Sphingobacteriia; order Sphingobacteriales; family Sphingobacteriaceae; genus Sphingobacterium; species Sphingobacterium sp. UGAL515B_05. The sequence continues at coordinate 2,659,224 of NZ_CP109907.1, forward strand.
AGCTATTGCAGCTGCGAACCATGCTTTGGCTGCAATCGAAACCAATAATTTCGGAAAGGAAATTTCCGCATTCAAAGGTGAAGCTTTGGTTGCAAGGGCGTATGCGCATTTTATGCTCGTCAATTTCTTTGCGAAAGTTTATGACTATAAAAATCCGCAGGGTAATACCTCTCCCGGAATTCCATATGTGACAGAACCGGAGACCGTGGTGATCAAAAAATATGATCGTGGAACGGTGAAGTCTGTTTATGATAATATTCGGAAGGATCTAGAAGAAGGATTAGCGCTTTTAGACGGGAATCCAGCAGAATGGAATGTACCTAAATACCATTTTACACCAGCTGCTGCGCATGCTTTTGCAACACGCTTTTATCTGTTTACTGGTGAGTGGCAAAAAGTGGTTGACAATGCTAACAAAATTTTTGCGGGAGGAAATTTTGCAGGAAAATTAATTCCTTATAATTCCACATTCAAGAAAATGACCTTCGAGGAGTTACATACGGTCTTTTCCAAGGCCGATCAACCTTATAGTTTGTTGATTAATGAAACTTACAGTGGTTATCAACGCTGGTGGGATAATCGTTATGCTATGGGGATCAATGTGTTTCAAAAGATTTATAATGGTACTACTGCTGCAGGAGCGAAGTTTTATAATTTCGGTGTCTCCTATGGTGCTCCACACTATACTACTTATATCTGGAAGGAATTTTGGTATGTAACAAATGCAACCGCAAATACGGGATTTCCTATGCTTATGGTCCCGGTATTAATTACAGATGAGGCACTAATGAATCGGGCAGAGGCTTATTTGGAATTGGGAAATAATGCAGCTGGTATTGCAGATATGAATTTAATGGCAAGTAATCGAATAGATGGTTACAATCCTACAAACCATGCTGTAACGGCTGCAAAATCCAAAGCATTTTTTGGTGTTCAAGATGATAAGGAAGCACTTATTCAAACGGTTCTACAATTTAAACAAGTTGGATTTATGTCGATGGGTTTACGTTGGTTCGATATTATTCGTAAAGGCATAACAGTAAGACATCTTGTTATTGCCAACGATGAGAGTGAGTCTTATATCGAATTAAAACCTGAGGATCCACGGCGTGTTTTCCAGATCCCACAAGAAGCGAAGTTGTCAGGTGTTGAACAAAATCCAAGGTAATTTTATGAAAACGATAATAAAAACATGTATAATAGTCGGTCTGTTCGCCAGTTTATATTCCTGTGTAAAAGAGGAGAAGCTGAATACTAAAATTGAAAATTACGATACCTTTGTTCCAGGAGCTATTGACGAATGGATTACAAAGAATCTGACCGATCCCTATAATATTGAAGTAGTCTACCGGTATCAGCGAAATATGCATGATATTAATAAAAATATAGCACCGGCAGACGAATCCAAGGTTATTCCACAAATGGATGTGGTAATTAATGGATTTTTGGATGTTTATAAGAAAATCGGGGGAGTACCCTTTATAAAAACATACACACCCAAACAGTTTGCTTTATTTGGATCAGGTGATTACGATGTGGATGGCTCAGTAAAAGGAGGAACTGCAGACGGAGGTAGAAGGATCACTTTGTATGGGATTAATAATTTTGACATTGCGAATTCAAATTCTGTAACCGGTAACCTTCAGGTTATTCACCATGAATTTACCCATATCCTAAATCAGATGAGATTTATCCCTGCTGAGTTTGGAAAAATATGTGCAGGTGATTATTACTCGAATTGGACTGCACAGGAGAATGACCAGGCAAAAGCAAGATCATTGGGCTTCATTACACCTTATTCGAGAAAGTCGATCGGGGAAGATTTTGCCGAAGTCTTATCACATTTAATTGTCGCTGGTCAATTATATTATGACGATTTTGCTTACGATAGTGGAAAGGATGCTTATCCCAAGTTTAAGCAAAAGGAGGCGATTGTACGGGATTACATGATGCAGAATTTTAACATTGATGTAACGCAATTGCAGATTGAATTTCAGCGCGTCATGTCGGAAAAATACAAATCTACACGTTATTCCGCTACAACGGCATTGAGCAATGACTATGTTGGTTCGTTGGACTGGGATATCCGAAACACCTGGGGATTAGAAAACACGATTTCCAGCAAGCAAAGATCACTATTTATGGCAATTTTGGATGAGCTCGGAGGCTGGACCACCAAATCAATGACCTTCCAGTTTGTCTCCGCTACAAAGGCGACTTTAAACATTGGATTTGGCGATAATAATGTAACCTACACGGCATCCTATGACTTTGATATTGTTAAAAACGCAGACAATACATTTAAAATCGCTAAGTCGGCGACCCAAGGGACAGGCAATAATTATGGTAATGGTACCATCGATTGGGTATTAGAAGATACGCAACCCCTGATCGATTATTTGGGCAGTACTAGTTTTTCAGCCGACTGGAAACAAGTCGATTTGTCGGTCAATCCGAGCGATTATCTGCAATTTTTGATCTTAAAAGATATAAAGGATCCAAATGCAACATTTATGGGCAAAGTAAATTTGAGGAAGTATTAGATTATGAAAAAGATATTTTATTTAATGTTTTTGGTCCTATTGGCTTTCAGTTGTAGCAAACCAAAAGAAATGGATCCCATATTCGGTAATCCCGATGATAGGATTTCCGATACATTATTGTATGTTAAAAAGACATTGGTAGATGCACCATACGGGTGGAAAGCTTATACAACCACGGAGATATCCAAAGGGGGATATGGCTTCTATATGCAGTTTGGTGAAAATGATCGATTAAAGATGGTTGCGGATTTGAACGAGAATACATCTTCCGTAATAAAGGAGTCCACCTATCGCATACGTCAGATAATGTATGCTACGCTTTCTTTTGATACGTATAACTATATTACTATGTTGCAAGATCCAGATCCTAGTGTTTTTGGTGGAACAGCTGGGAAAGGGCATGGTAGTGACAATGAATACGATTACGTGAAGACTCATGGCGATACCTTGTTCTTTCAGGGACGTAAGTTTATTAGACCGCTTATTCTGGTTAAAGCAAAAGAAGATGAAGCAAAAAAATATACTTCAAAGGGCTATCTTGATGTAATTAACAAAAATAAAGCATTTTTTAAGAAAAACCCGTTAACTTCGATTGTTGTGGGCAATGTGGAAGCAGAATTGGCATTTGGTTTTCGAACCAAAAGAATGTCTATTATTACTGCCAATGCAGATGGAAGTTTTTCTTCTTCCTTTGTTGAATTCTGTAATACAATAGATGGACTTGAAATCGTTGGTGGCGTCCTAATAAATAATGTTCAACTAAAACGTTTCATATGGAAGGATGAGAATTCTCTTGTTGGGCTTGACAAAGATGGCAAGGAATATCCGTTGAAAATTAATGCTTCTTCTGTTGTTCCGTATCTTACAGCTTTAGGAGCAAGTTTCTCTGTGATTACCATTCCGGATGTGACCACGTATAATGGGTGGAGTACAAATTTTGCGACACGTAAAGCGCAAGCAAAAGCGGGAATTAATAGATGGGGATTTGATGGGGTTAATTTCTTTATTTTAAGGACTATAGATTTTAAGTTCCAATCTGTTAATAAAAGAATGACTATTGTGTTTAATACGACATACGAAGGTTCTAAAACATTCACCCTAACGTATAATTATACCTACGCCGTTGAAAATGGTAAATTTAAATTTACATTAAGCGGAACACCTACGGGAAATGATGGAGCACTTTACAACGATGTTCGCTATTTACTGCAGGAGCGGATCAATGTTGATACGTTTGAACTGGGATACTTTGTAAATTCCGAAACCGGAGAAGTCATGTCTCAATTTAAGAGCGTTGAGCATCCTGATTTTTATTTTACAGGCCAAAATAATTAATATTTTAATTCAGTATCGATCGGGCGATGGCCTTGGTCGATACTGATATTTCTATTTATAATGATGTTGCTATGAAAGAATTTTATAAAAGTATTTTAATTCTTGGATTACTGTTTATTGGGGGATGTGGTAAAAGTTCATTAGAACCAAATAGGTCGCAAAAATTTGCTGCTAGTAAAGACAACGAGTTTATTGAGGGGGTAGTTGTTTCAGCTACAGAATTTAATTCTTGTGCAGAAAAATACAATGATTCTACGATGCGATATATGAGATATGCTGGTACACATGATGTGTCAAATTACGACTTTGAAACGAAAATGTCGCAGCTAATTCAATCAGGTTTGGCATGCTCAGCTTCAACATCACCGAATACACCTGTTGGACCTCAGCCATGGACTCCCAAGCCAATCGACGTGAATATAGATTATACTCTTGACGTAATTTATACTTATTTAGATAATCCTTCGCATTATATCGGTTCTTCCAATTTGACGACAATGAAATGTTTGATTTCTTCGTACAAATCTCTCATAGCTCAGAACCCGATTGTAAGTGATATCAATGAAAGAACTTTGTTGTTTTCTAAACAGGTCGTAAATGATGGCTATGAGAATGTCTATATTAATCCTTTACCACATTATGATCCTTGGAGTGGATTTTATCTTTTAGCGGCGATACAGACCTTGGTAGGAACAAGAGACATTAGCGAACAGATCTATAATCAATATTTTGCTGGTAATTCAAATGAAACTTTTGTTTATCCTGTTGTTCAAAATATTGGTTGGATATATATAGGTAACACTGGTGGGTCGAACCAGGAAAATATTCTTCCTGAGGTTCCAAAAACTGTACAGATAAATTATAATTCTAGCTTCGCTTTATATGCACCAACTTGGGAAAAGATTTATCAAGATCCGCGAATAGAGCCTATGCCTAGTACTAGCATATATTTTAATAGTATTAACAATAAACTGTACTCCAATAGTAGCTTTACCCAATATGTACCAGATGGCTTATATAGATTGCCAGCGGAGCATCAAAGTTTGTATGAGAAGAATCATTTCATTGTTGAAATAAAAAATGGTGAGATCTATAAGCAGTTTGGAAAATCTTAGATAATATGGCTAAGCCAAGGGAGCAAGATTATGATAAAAATTCCTAACCTACTAATTTTTTTTTCAGTTCTTATTTTTTGTGCTTGTTATAGGCATACTCATGTGATAAAGACTGAAATTATAGGAAAGCTTCCCGTATCAGCTCCCTTCTATATCGATTTATATAGTTTCGAGACAGGTGAAAAGATGATGTCTGATACTTTAGATCAAGAAGATTTTGTTTTAACTAGTAAATCGCTTCCAAAGGGGATTTATCAATTGGTTTTTTCGTGGGATCGGAATGTGGTGAAGCCGCAGGAGATTGAGCGATTTGCCCGTCAGCCTGAACTTGGTACACCAAAGTATTATATTTCAACTACATTTTGGCTCGATCCCAAAGAGTCAGGCAAATATAAGATCTTGCTTGAAAGTCCTGGTAAACAGGCCGAGTTAGAAGAACTATTGTTGGCTAAAAATGGAAGCGAATCTATTAAAATGGCGGTTGTATCAGGTGGGGAAAACAACAAGTTATATAATGAATACTTAACACTGGTGGATCGTTTTAAGGATAAAAACAGACATCAAAAAGATAGTCTTCAGCAGTTAGCAATACGTTATAGTGATCATAAATTCTTGCAAGAAGTAGGTCGGATACAAAAGCTCTTATCAAAAGACTGGTTGGTTGATGTGAAGAATGAATTGTTAGCAGATGAAATCGATTTTATGAAAAGGAATATTGACGCTGAGGTTATTCCCCGTATTTATAAAATTCAGCTAAATAATAAAGATAACGTTGAACGATATCATGAAGTATATAGCTTATTTCCATTGAAAGTGAGGCAAAATCTGGCTTTAAAAAATTAAAATTATTGAACTATTAAAAAATCATTGATTATGAGAGAAGTCTTTAAAACACACATAAGTTTCGGTAGTTATATCTGGGGAGTTGCGATGACTATATTCATCGTGATGTTATCTTATGAAGGTCTTGAAAAAGGACTGTATCTGGGGACACTATTGTTATTTGGTATATTCGCAATAACTTGGTATTTTACATTCTTTTATAAAAGGTATTGGATTGAAGGTGATAAGCTTTTTATTAAGACAGTCTCCGGTACGAAATCTGTTGATATTACTTCTATACGAAAATTAGAAACAGATAAGGTAGACTGGTTTGGTACAATGAGACTTACAATTTTAAGACCGTATAGAAAAGGATTGGTACTGCATTATAATAAGATTGACGATATATTCGTCGATCCAGAAAGTCCTACTGAGTTTATCGAAAAATTAAAACAGATTGCACCGAATATCGATGTCATAGCAGGTAAATAGGCTGGAGTTTTAAGTCTACTTTTAGAACTATCTCAGTTGTTAATCCTAAAGTTGTTTATACTGGACGACTCTAACTTTATGCCAATAGGAGGTTCTCCTCTGATATAGAAGATAATTTGAAATAAATATGAGACTTCCCTATACATTAAATTGGCGATATTCATTTGGAATTTTCGCTAATAAATATGGACGGTGGCATCTCTTGTTACAATTAAAATTGACTTTTTGACAATAAGTTATTTTTTTTTTGAGCCGTTCCTCTTTTTTATCTTTACCCCCCTTAAAGAAGTTATCTTTTATTTTTTTACTGCCGATTTTCTAAGTTTATAAGTATAAAAGAGCATATGAGATTCCGCTTGGTAACTTTTTTGTGTGAATAATAAAAAATATTTAGCATTTTTACCAAACAATTATTAAGCACTTACATGTAAGTGCACATACATGTCCTAAAATATCCGCTACGAAGTACAATTTGTAGTCGCGGGATCTTTAACGATGCAGAAGGAAGAAGTATTATTTAAAACACACTATAACGGATTGTGCCACTTTGCTTGGAAAATTGTTGGTGATTTAGCTGTGGCTGAAGACCTAGTTCAAGATTCATTTGTCGCTTATTTTAAAAACACCGAGCAGGTCAGCGACAATGAGATTGCCGTTAAAAATTACTTGTATAGTTCGGTTCGTTTCGCCTGTTATAATCATATTCGCCACGAAAAAGTACAACAAAGATATTGGAATGTCGTCGGTTTTACAGAAGAGGATAATATAGCCCTTGAATTGAATATGATTCATAGTGAGGCCATTCAGGAAATTTACAAAATTATCGAACAGATGCCGACCTCTTGTCAACAGGTCTTTCGCCTGGGCTATTTAGATGGATTGTCTAATCTTGAAATAACCCAGGAATTGAAAATTAGCATCAATACCGTAAAAACCCAAAAACAGCGCGGTATGAAAATGCTTTTAAAACGACTAAATCCTGAGTTTTTACCCCTTATTATATTTTTGTTAAAAAATATTTAAATTCTTGTCACCCCTTTTCCTGCCTTAAGTTTCTTTACTATACAATATGGAAGAAAACTCAGGGCATATCTCTCAGCTGCTTCAAAAATTTTTATTTGGTCAATTGACCGAAATAGAACAAAAACAATTTGAAGAGTGGCTACAAGCTAGTGACCAAAACAGACGGCTTTTAGAATCATTTCGAAAAGCAAAGAATATTGAACAAGATTTAGCTGTTGTTAAGCAATTGGATGCAAATAGAGCTTGGGAAAAGCTTAACAGCAGGAATAATAAATCTAATTATAAGTGGTTTATCAGTATTGCCGCATCGTTACTTCTATTGGCCACTTTTTTCTATCTATGGCAGAGCAGTTATTTGAAGACAGATGAAGATGCTGTACATAATCTAACTTTGAGTTTGGAGCAGGATGTCGAACCGGCACAGAGTGGGGCTATTTTACAGTTGTCCAATGGTGAAAAAGTTGTGCTTAATAACAAGACGTCCAAAACCTACCATACAAATAAGACATTTGTTGGAAATGGCGCGGAATTAATCGTTAAAAACGATAAAAACCAGCAAGTATCCCGTTTGAATTCGCTCATAGTGCCACGTGCAAGTTATTATAAAATCACTTTGAGCGATGGTACCAAAGTTTGGGTTAATGCACAGTCGAAATTAAATTTTCCGGCGCAATTTTCAGCAGATGAAAGAAGGGTGAGTTTAGAGGGAGAGGCCTATTTTGAAGTGGCACATGACGCTAAAAAGCCTTTTTACGTTGATTCAAAAGCTGGAGAAATCAAGGTTTTGGGTACGCATTTCAATGTATTCGCTTACCACGATGATATCCGTGCAACGCTAGTCGAAGGTAAAGTAGAGGTGCGACAAAAGGAAAATAAATTAGAATTGAATCCAGGTGAATTTGCTTCCCTTTCGAAAAATAATATGATAAAGGGGAATGCTGATATTCAGCAGGATTTAGCTTGGCATAACAATGAATTTTACTTTAAAAAGGAAACGATTGTAAATATTGCTCATCAACTGTCCCGATGGTACGATCTGGATGTGAAATTTAGGGGCAATGTGCAACTCAGCAAAGAATATAGCGGTAGTATACAGCGCGATGTAAAACTTTCTCAAGTGTTGGAGATGTTATCGTATGTCAGTGACCTTCGATTTGAAGTTCACGGTAAGGAATTGATTATTGAGAACAAAAGCTAACTTATTTTAAAATATAAAACTAATTCAGCAAGGCTTATGATATAATATTACTATCCAATCATTAAAGTGCCCAAAAAAAAGAGAACAGGAATGTTGGCGCATCCCTGTTCAGAAATGTGATCAAAGGGCTCATAACTTAAAAGTGAACTATTAATTACCTAATTAACCACAAAATGTAAATGTATGAATAACTTACCATTTAGCAAAGCCTGGTCCTTGTTACCCCAAGATCATAGGTTTTGCAAACCCTTACGTATTATGAAAATTAGTACATGCCTTTTATTCGCATTTGTAACCGGTGTTCATGCTAAAGGAACAGCCCAAAAAGTTACCTTGAAAATGAGGAATGCCCGGATTGAGGAAGCGCTTTCTGCAATTTCTAAACAATCCAACTTGCGTGTTCTCTATAGCGAAAACTTAAACGCTAAATCTCGTGTTACAGTCAATCTAAAAAATGCGTCTGTAGAAGAGGCGTTAAACTCGATTTTAAGCGATAAAAATATCGAGTACAAAATTATTGCAAATACAATTTCTGTCAATAGTAATGGAAAAAATGACGTAGTTGTAGAGGGGACACAACAGTCGATCACTGGAACAGTTAAAAATGCTGACGGGAATCCGTTGGCCGGTGCTACAATCACGGTCAAGGGAACTTCCATTTCCACGCAAACCGATGCAAACGGACATTTTAAGATAAATGCTGGAGGAAATGCGGTATTGGTTGTCCGATATGTGGGTTATAGCAATCTTGAAGTTAGTGTCAATAATAGAAGTTCCATCGCGATCGTATTGGATTCTAACCAAAATCAAATCGACGAAGTTGTTGTAACAGGACTTGGAGCTAAAATAGACAAAAGAACATTTACAGGGGCTACATCTAAAGTCGATATGAAAGATATTGAACTTGGTGGACTTCCTGATCCATCAAGAGCTTTGGAAGGCCGTGTTGCTGGGGTTTCGGTTCAAAACACAACCGGAACTTTTGGATCAGCTCCAAAAATTAGAGTCCGTGGTGCAACGTCAATTTATGGTAGTTCAAAACCGCTTTGGGTAATTGATGGGATTATCATAGAAGATGTGTCAAACGTCTCTTCAGATGATCTGTCTTCGGGAGATGCATTGACCCTAATCAGTTCTGCTGTCGCCGGCTTAAATGCCAATGATATTGAGTCATTTACTGTACTGAAAGATGGTTCTGCGACTTCAATATATGGTGCTAGGGCTATGGGAGGTGTTATTGTTATTACAACAAAGAAAGGAAAAGCTGGTCGGAACTCCGCCAATTATGTGGGTGAGTTTACTTCAAGAGCGATTCCTTCTTATAATAATTTCAATATCATGAATTCTCAGGAGCAGATGGCATTTAATCAAGTTCTTGAACAAAGGGGATGGTTAACAATGGCAGATGTGGCAAGTAGATCCGAATCGGGTGTCTATGGGAAAATGTATGAATTAATCAAGGCAGGTCAATTAGAAAACACGCAGGAAGCACGAAATGCTTATCTAAGACAAGCTGAATACCGAAATACAGATTGGTTTAAACAATTGTTCAGCCGGACAATCATGCAGAACCACTCAGTCAGTCTTTCATCAGGTACAGAAAGAGCACAATATTATACATCCATTAGTGGTGTTTTTGATAATGGCTGGGCGCGTAAATCAGATGTGAAACGCTATACAGGGATGTTTAATGCTTCCTATGATTTATTTGATAATCTTAAATTAGATTTGCGAACAAATGGATCCTATCGTGATCAGCGGGCTCCCGGTACATTAGGTTCTTCTGTAGATCGAGTTTCCATGGAAATTAAACGGGATTTCGACATTAACCCTTATAGTTATGCATTAAATACTTCACGGACACTTGATCCTAATGAATTCTATACACGGAATTATGCACCATTTAATATCCTGCATGAATTGGATAACAATTACATGGATATAAATGCTGCCGATATTAAATTTCAAGGAGAATTGCGATGGAAGCCGATCAAGGCATTGGAATTGGGGTTATTGGCCGCTACAAGATATCAGCAAACATCGCAACAGCACTATATTAAAGATCAGTCAAATCAGGCATTAGCTTATCGTTGGATGCCTACTACGTTTATTCGTGATGCGAATCCTTTCTTATATACTGATCCGAGTGATCCTTATGCAGTGCCAGTTTCTGTCTTACCATATGGCGGTATCTATAATCGTACAGACAATAAGATGTTGACAAAGGATTTCCGTTTTACAGCAGCTTTCGACAAAACTTTTAAAGAGATCCATAAGGTATACGCATTTGCCGGTGCTGAAACGAATTCTGTGGATCGAAATCAGAACTGGTTTAGAGGTTGGGGTTTGCAATATGATTTAGGGGAAATTCCATTTATAGATTATAAGCTGTTTAAGAAAAGCCAGGAAGAAAATGCTGATTATTATTCTATTGATAGAAGAAAAAATGGTGATATAGCTCCTGCTCGTAACAGACAAGTAGCATTTTATGGAACCGCAAATTATACGTTTGACAACCGATATACTATTAATGGTACATTACGCTACGAAGGGACCAACCGTTTAGGTCGTACAACCTCTGCACGTTGGATGCCTACATGGAACGTTTCAGGAATGTGGAATGTCATGGAAGAAGATTTCTTTAAAAAATTGAATACGCCATTTTCGAATTTAAGTTTTAAGGGGTCTTATAGCTTAACGGCAGATAGAGGACCGGATTTCGTTACCAATTCGAAGATTATTATTCAAAGTTATAACCCATGGCGTCCTAATACCGCAGATAAAGAAACAGGTCTTAATATTTCTGATTTAGAAAATTCGGAACTTACCTATGAAAAGAAACATGAGTTAAATATAGGTACTTCCATTGGTTTATTTAAGAACAGGATCGCATTGGATGTTGATTACTATAAACGTAAGAACTTCGACTTAATCGGTATTGTCAATACACAGGGACTTGGTGGCGAGATTTCAAAGTACGGGAATGTTGCCAATATGGAATCTCATGGATTGGAATTTAGTCTTTCCGCAACAATATTGAAAAAGCAAGATTTTTCGTGGGTTTCTAGCTTTATTTACACCAAAGCGAAAAACAAGATTACGGCTTTGGAAAACAATAGTCGAGTTGCAGACTTAATTGCTGCTGGCGGATATGGACGGGTTGGTTATCCCGTAAGACCGCTATTTTCCATTCCATTTAATAGACTTCTTCCGAATGGTCTGCCCGTCTACAATTACATCGATGGAGCAGAGACAACAACGGGGGTTTATTTTCAGGAACGCAAGCAAATTGACTGGTTGAAGTATGAGGGGCCAACTGAACCGACCGATATGGGAAGTTTTGGGAACGTATTTTCATATAAGAATTTTAAGCTCAATGTATTTATCACCTATTCTTTTGGAAATGTAGTTCGATTGGATCCAGCATACAAAACAGGTTATTCCGACTTAAATGCTACACCAAGGGAATTTTGGGATGCCTGGACTGTTCCTGGAGAGGAAGCATTTACGAATATTCCTGTGATTTTGGATAGACGTTTTATCCGAAACAATAGTCAATACGATTATGCTTATAATGCCTACAATTATTCAACGGAAACTGTTGCAAAAGGTGATTTTATTCGTTTGAAGGACATTTCCTTGTCTTATGAGCTGCCAAAATATTTTGTGCAATCTCTTAAGATGAGCAATCTTGGTGTACGGTTCAATGTGATCAATCCTTGGTTAATTTATGCGGATAAGCGCCTTAATGGGCAAGATCCAGAATTTGTTAATTCAGGAGGTGTGGCATTACCAATTGCGAAACAATATACATTAACATTAAAAATGGGATTCTAGCATATGAAAAAGAGATTATCATATATATTAATTGCAGCGGGAATAATAGCGACAAGCTTTTCTTCCTGTAAGAAATATTTGGATGAATTGCCCGATAATAGGGCTGAACTAAATACAACAGACAAAATTGGGAAAATGCTCGTTGGGGCTTATCCAGAGAATGCTTATGTTATGGTAGCTGAGTTATCTTCTGACAATGTGGATGATGTTGGGCCAGTTTACTTAAACTACGCACGCTTCATAGAACAAATATACAAATGGCAAGATATTACTGAAACGAGTAATGATGGAATCGATCGTATTTGGGGAGCGTGTTATGGAGCGATTGCTAATGCAAATGCTGCATTGCAAGCTATTGATGAACAGGGGAATCCAGCGAGCTTAAAAGCACAGCGTGGTGAAGCGTTGTTGGCACGGGCTTATAACCATTGGATTCTTGTAAATATGTTTGCACAGAATTATTCGAAAAAGTATTCAACAACAGATTTGGGTGTTACTTATATGACGAAAGGAGAAACTACCCTAAATCCAAAATATGAACGTAATACTGTTCAGGAAGTTTACGATTTTATTAAAAAGGATATAGAAGAAGGTTTACCATTAATCAATGACGCTTCTTACGCCAACTCTAGTGTTGCAAAATATCACTTTAACCGAGCGGCAGCTTATACCTTTGCATCGCGTGTTGCATTATTTATGGAAGATTGGACAAAGGCAGTGGAGTATTCCACCGAAGCGTTAGGAAACAATCCAACAGCGACTTTACGTGATTATGCAACGATTGCCTCTTTTTCTGCTGCGATCAATAATACAACGAGAGAGTATAATGCGAGCTCAGTGAAAGCTAATTTCTTAGTAGCTACGGCTTATTCGGCGATGGGGACAACTTTTGGGGGGTATTCAACCAACAACAGAATCAGTCACGGTGGATCTATTGCAATGACGGAGACAGCGTTTGCTGCTCAGCCTTTTGGGAGAGCTACGACATCAACGGATTATAGAATTCGTGCATTTTCCTATACGAGTACGACGGCAAATAAAGTGATTTTTCCACATGTTGCCTACATTTTTGAATATACTGATCAAGTTGCGGGAATTGGATTTTCACGAGGAGTCTATACGCCGATCACGTCGGAAGAAGCTTTATTGAATAGGGCGGAAGCAAATATTCATCTTAAGAATTATGCGGCAGCCATTACTGATATGCAAATCCATATTAATAACAATACCATTAGCAAGCCTGGGACAATAAGTGAAGCTTCGATTAACAATTGGGCGAATTCATTTGCATATTTTACTCCTACAGCTCCAACACCGAAAAAGAAATTGAACCCAGATTTTCAGATTGAAAGCGGTACACAGGAAAATATGATCCATGCAGTATTATCGCTTAAACGCCTTCAGTTTCTTCATACTGGCTTAAGATGGTTCGATGTAAAACGTTATGGCATTGAAATAACCAGAAGGGTCGCTCCTGCGGTCAACAATGGAACGATGACTTTTACGGTTACCGATAATACGCTATCGATCCGAGATCCTCGTCGTGCAATTCAATTACCTCAAGATGTAGTAAGTGCAGGTTTAACACCAAATCCTAGATCAAATGAAATTAAGTAATAAACTATTTATGTTATTAGCTTCATGCGGAGTGTTGTTTTCTGCATGTAACAAAGAGGATAAATTAAATCCCAATAGTGTTTTTGTAGATTCAACAATACCAAAGAACGCTTTGGACAATTACCTCTATAAAAACTATATTCTACCCTACAATGTCGAAATACTGTACAAGTACGTCGATAAAGAATCTGATATGAGCTATCGATTGGTACCTGCACCTTTTGAATCTTCTATAAGATTGTCCAAGCTTATGCTTTATCTTGTTATGGAGCCATATTCAGAAGTGACAGGAGGGAAGGAGTTCCTTAAAAACAACTTTCCAAAATTAATTACGTTTACTGGTTCAGCTCCAATTCAAACAAACGGTGTCATGATTTTGGGAACAGCAGAATCAGGTACAAAAGTATCTTTGTATAATTTGTTGGAATTAAATGAAACCAATGGTAAAAACCCAGCTTTTCTGACGGGCCGATTTTTCAAAACAGTTCACCATGAGTTTCAACATATTTTAAATCAGAATAAGCCTTATCCAAGTAATTTTAAGGAGATCACAGGTACTAGTTACGTGGAGGATGACTGGAATGCGAAATATCCTGCCAATGCTACAGGTATAGGAGCCGCGATCGCAGCAGGCTTTATTTCACCGTATGCTTCTAAGGCCGATACTGAGGATTTTGCTGAACTGTATTCGTTCTATGTTACGCGGAGTCAAGCTGATTTTGACGCCATGCTGAATGTTGAAAATTCTACGGCAGCGGGAAGGGCTTTGATCCTTTCAAAATTAGCAATTGTGAAAAACTATATGAAATCTGAGTGGGGAATTGATATGGATCTATTAAGAGCCAATATTCTTGCTCGTTATCCTAATCTTAACACTTTTGATCAAACAACTTTAAATTAAGAAAAAATGAAATTTAAACTATTTATTTTAGGAATAACCATTTTGTCTTTGAGCGCAAGTTGTGAGAAGAAGATGGATCGTATTTTTGAAGAAAGTCCGAGTGACCGTCTGAACGCGAGTGTGGCTAATGTATACTCTACTTTACAAGCGAATAAAGATGGTTGGATAATCAAGTATTTTCCAAGCAGCGGATTAGAATTTGGAGGATATACCTTATTTGCCAAATTTAATAATACCACTGATGTTAGCATTGAAGGTGATTTTACAACACTTGCTGCACAGGTAAGTACTTATACTGTTGCACCTGGTGCTGGCGCAATTTTGACCTTCGATACCTATAATCGCATATTTCATTATTTTGCATTGCCTGCAGTCTTTAATAGGGAACCTGCATATCAATTACCCGGTTTCCTTACAGCATCAATTGGTGCGAGTAACGAGGGGATGAAAGGTGAAAATGATTTCTTGGTAACAAAGGCATCAGCTGATTCCATTGTCATGGAAGGTAGAAAATCGTACAATAAGGTTGTGATGGTCCCGATTAAATCTTCAGAGGCTTCTACAATTATAGCGACCTACCGCGCTGCGCTTACAAAATTCCATGCATTTTCAAATTACAAATTTGAAGTTGGGACAGAATCCTTAGCAGCAACATTTTCAACCGCAGCAACGAAACGAGCATTATTGATTGCAGGTAATACTAAACCATATGCTTATCGTTATACGCCTACTGGACTCGAATTTTACACAGAATATGAAGTAAATGGAGTGAAGTTTAGAGAATTGAAGTATGTAGAACCAACAGGAGCGTATACCAAAGGTTATTTTACCAACGATGCAGGAACGATCAAGTTAGTCCCACAAAGTTAAAAAGCAATTTTCTCCCTGCGAAATCAGGGAGAAAGTTTCATATGTTTATTTAGTGGCCCCTTCAGAATATTTTTTGGAGGGGCTTTTTTGCAAATATTTTTTTCCATGTAATGGATCTATTGATTTAGTTGTCATAATGATGTAGGCCTTTGCCATAGTTAGTTTAATTGATATAAACCAAAGTGTAAATTTTATGAAGTATTTTTTTAGTGCCCTTTTACTTGTTTTTGCAGCTCAGTTATTTGCGCAACAAAAAACCAATCAGACGAAACATCTGCCATTTGAGACGATCTATTTTGCCGGTGTTCAATTTAACAACGCCAGCAATCTGAATAGGATCTTGAAAGAATATGATTCCGGAAAGGTGCCTGGGTTTGGTTGGAATGCAGGCGCCGGACTGGCATACAGGACGAAACAAACCCTTATTGGCGTGAATTTTAGCCTGTCGACAAGCAGTAAAAACGACAATACGATGAACACAGGAGATTTTACGGTTTATGTATCTACCAATGCGATACGTACAGGCAGATTGATCTTTAGTCCGCAGCTGGGAGTCGGTACGCAGTCTACTACTTTTACGGTTCAAAAGAAAAATCTGAATGGAGAATTTAGAGACTTTTTGACCACGCAGTCCAACCAAACTAAAATGGAGCATGATGCTGCTATTGTCGATTTAAGTGTTACGTTGAAAACATCCAATTCCGAACGAACGAGCTTTCGCCCCGAATGTAGAATAGGTTATAAATCTTCTATTACACAGAATGAATGGAAAGTAGTGAATGCTGCCGTTGCAAATGGTCCGAAGGACAGACTGGGACATTTTTATGTTCAGTTAGCTTGGGGTATTGGACGATAATAATGCGATATCAAGGTTTATAGTGCTCCAAAATCTCGACATTCTTTAATTGATTTCTTTTTAGTTTTATTAATTTTCTTGATGTTAAGCTACCTCAGGTGTAATTTTTTATTATATTTTTATTAATTTTATTTAAGTTTCTTTAACCAAATTACTAGTGATCATGTCATATGCCGTTTATGGAAATTTTTAAAACACACCGCAAGTTATTTTTTCTTTACTGCCTTATTATGCTAGTGATTATATTAAGTCAGCAACTTATAGACGTTCACTTTCGGGGTGAAGCAGTGGAATTCACTTCAGACAGAATAATTAGAGTAGTTGTGTGTCTAATTGTTGGAGCATGGATACTTACATTTGTGGAAATAAAGACTAAAAAGCTTAAGTAAATTAAAGAATCTCTAATTATCTGATCTGACTGCAAGAAGTTACATTTAGGGAAATGTAGAAAAGCCGCTTATTAAGCTAAAATAAGTTATGAAAAGATTATTGTTTATTATTCCCTTTGTTGTTTTCTTTCTAGGATGTAAGAAAGAAAAAGACGATGCTAATCCTTTCTTAGGAGAATGGGAAATCAAGACCATCTATACAAAGTATACCGACCCGGTTGCTGGACTAAAAGAGGAAACAACGGACGTGAAAACATTTTTGGCAAAGAATGGCTATTCCCCATCGACCTATAAAGGAATGCTGTTTTATGCTGTTGATAGTGCCGCATTGATAACATCGGAGATATTCGCGCTGCCCAACGATGATGGGCACCTATATGAGGATCCGGACAAACCTGATAGCGAAAGCAAAACGGCCGATAGGATAAGAGCGAGCTATAAGGTCGATGGCAATACCATCACTCTTCAATTGGAACCATTACCAGTCTCACAGAAGTTAACTTATCGTTATGCTTTTGTAAATGGTTTTCTTGAACTTACTGTAAAAGATCTAGAAAGTGAGCTGGAAGGAAAGCCTGTGATCCATAAAGAAGTATGGACATTGCAGAAAAGCAAATAATGCGATAACTTAGCGGAACCTATTTTCTGAAATTTATTTTCCATGAAACGGATTATTTTCCTCCTATTCATTATTCTTATAAATAAAGTTGCCGTGCAAGCGCAGCCAAAGACGAGACCATTTCAATTTAAGAAACCAAATCAAGTAGTTGAACATGCGAAGTTTGGTAAAATAAGCCTATACGACGCAAGGGAGATAAAAGATAATCTGGGTGTCATACAAGTAGGTATGATGAACGCAAACCGGTTGTTGGTGGCGGAGCCATCATTGGAAAAACAGTTACAGAGCCAATTGGAACAAATAACCGGTCGTAAAGGCAATGGTGAATTGCTGATGCGGTTGGAAAAATTCTGCATAGCGGAATTGATGGGAGCTTTTTCTGAAAAGGGATTTTTGGATTTTAGAGCAATCTTATTCTCAAAAGAGGCTAATGGAGAATATTTACAGCTAGCCCGAGCTGATACAGCTATCGTCGTTAAAGGGATGGATGTAACCAAAGCGACTTTGGCACGCGCCAGCGATGTTGTCAATAACCTGATCTTTGATGCATTAACCAAAAACGGCGATACCACAAAGAGCTATAGTCTCAGTGAAATCGAACATTACGACGATATTCAAAAGAAACAATTGGCACTTTATAACACGGAAACATTAAAGATGGGTTATATCTGACCTACGAAGAATTTGCCCTTCAAACACCATCAGGAGGGCAGGCCCAATTAAGAGAGGACGATTTAAACTTAGGCTTCTTTAAGGAGAATGAAAAAGGGAAACTGAAAAAGGTAAACCCGAAAGATTATTATGCAGTAGTGCACGCTGGTAATCCTTTTATTTCAAGTCAGGATCAGTTTTATGCTTTAATCAAGGAAGATGATGATTTTATTTTTGTGGGCCCCGTTGTGGAAACTGCATCTGCAACCAATGTTGTTGTAGCTTCGGTGTTGCTAGGTGCAATAGGAGGTGTGTTGGTAGCAGGCCCTGAAACAAATTACTATAGGCAGAAACTCGACTATGCAAATGGTAGCTTTATTCGAATGCTGAATAAACAATAATATGTATCTCTTATTTACATCGTAAAAAACTTTTGGTCGAATCTAGTATATCGTCTTATATTTTGTTTAAAATTTGATGCGTTCGCAGTTTTCCATAATTTGTTAATAACATTGTGGAAAACGTTGTTACTCCAGAGTTGTGAAATAGGTTCTTTGTTACTGAAATGTATTGACGCTATAAATTAATTATTCTTTATTTATTAAATAATCATGTATATTAAATGCAATATATTAACCCTTGACTAATGAAAACCAAATTTATACTTGTTTTAATATTGTCCTTCATCGTCTGCTTCTCCATAGCAGCTGCTGTATACTATTTCTTGGATGAGAAATCGTCCATTCCCGATTCCTTGTTCGTGGCGTCTATATCAAGCTCTATCGTGATTACATTATTCTCAAAGTTTAACACAGCCGCTCGACGTAAATAATTATATTTTCTTGGCACCAACTCCATACCAACTAGTGGTCAACTCCGTACTGTAACCGCCTTGTGTCCACAGTGAGTCCACGTTGAGTCCACCTTCTAAGGGTTCCTTCACTGTACAGACATCCTGTTTGCATCTTGCTTGCAATTAGAAGGTGGTTAGGAGTTGGCTATAACTAATCCCAAAAAAGGTATCACTAAATTTTCAAATTTATAATTGCTATTTGCTGCAGTTTTCGAATTCCTTAAAAATGAACAAGATACTTGACATAGGGTCGTTTTGGTGGTATATTTATTGTATGGGAATAAATGATAATGGCTATATCCGTGGACTGGTTGGCCCACTGGTAAGCAGAAAGGTAGGAACAAAGAACTACATTCAAGGTAAACCACATCGTGTAAAACAAAACGTCGACACGAAGAAAGCTGGTAAAGATTTTGGACAGGCAAGTCGCGCGGGCGCTGCAATTAGGCAGGCTTTTAGGTTAGTGCATCAGGAACTGCATGATGGACAAATGGGCAATCGCTTGAATAAACAGATTTATAGGGCAATGAAGACAAATATCGATGACGATAGGGGAACACTGTGCCTAAACAACTGTAGGCTCGATAGATTGGTGAATTTCCAATTCAACGAAAATTTCCATATGCAGGATGCGCTGAATATCGATCCAACGGTTAGCCTAACCGAGGAGAATCAGATCGAAATCTCATTTCCGATATTTGACATTAACCGAGCATTAATGCTACCCAAAGATTGTAATGCTATCGCCTTTAAATTCCATACTTTTTCTTTCAATTTCAAAGAAAGGGAATTTATAGAAGTAAAGGATGAAGAATGGGAGATCGATATCGTCTATGGACAGGATCCAATTCCGGCCAAGACGATCAGCATCCCATGCAACGAATTTGTTAATACACCCATCCTGGTTGGATTTACGATCATATATCTTCATAAAAATGGCCGACGCTGCAATGTGCTCAATGAAGTTGATTGTACGCCTGCAACCATTCTAGCTGCTTTCCAGTTATAAAAGTGATCTTAATCTTTTCCTATATTTTTTCCTACCGGAGCGGATATCCATTTACCGCTCCTTTACCTCCATTTACCGACTTTTTTATTCCGTTGATCTAAATGTAATAAAATGGAATGCTGGGTTGTCTTACTTTTGAATCAGAATCTTAAAGGAAATGATGCAACAAAATCAATATCCTTGCGACAATAAGAAAAGAGACAAAAAAACTAACACTATAAATAAAGTATTATGAAAACTTTAGTAAAGACATTCGCAGCAGCAGCATTGATTACGGTATCAACTTTCGCAATGGCAGCTGCTGACCCAGGTAAAGCATTAAACTTCTCCACAGCTGATTTGGCGATCGATAGCTACGTGTCGGTTATGACAGAAGGTGCATCTCAGGGCGTAGAAAAATTATTCGCATCCGAATTCAACCAAAAAATTCAAGGCAAAGTTGCGCGTACCAATAGCCGTTCGGAAGTTATCTCTTTCCTGAAAAAGCAAAAAGGGGAAAAGTTAAACTGCAGCACAAATACAGAAGTTCTTGAGGAATCTGAAAACTATATGGTCGCACGTATCACCATGAAGTTTGATGATTTCACCAAAACAGATTTAGTGACGTTGGTTAATGAGTCAGGAAGCTGGAAGGTTGCAAGCTCTGTAAACTCCTATAAATAGAAACTGTTTAATTAAATTCATATGTTTATTTTAGCCACGTCGGGATGATGTGGCTTTTTTTGTTTCACCATCTCTTAGCGAATCTGAAATGGCTTTATTACTTACATGAGTAACGTTTTTAAGTTATCAACAGAGTTATTAACATTGTGTTGATAACCTGGTTTCCTCAATTGCAGCGATAGTTGTAATAAGTAATAATTAATTAACCTGTTTATTTCTTGTTTGGCTGCTCCATTTGTTATTATTGCAATACTATTAACAAATTTTATGAAATCCAACTTGTATTTAGCGGCAAAGCTGATTTGTTATTTGCTATTCAATCTATTTATATTTAATGCGAGTGCTCAGATTGAGCGAACAGCATACTATACAAAGGCAGGGCGAGAAACCAAACTAAAGGATTCAGCCTATTTTTCCAGAACCATAGTGCATATGACAGATCAGCCTATGTCATACTTTAAGATCGTAGAGCATTATTTACCGAATAATACCATTAAGCTAAATGGAACAGTGCAGGATACAGGTATTATTTTAAAATTCTTTGGGAAGCTGGAGGAGTTTTATTTCAATGGTGAAAAGCGTAGTCTAGAAAATTTTAATTCAGAAAATGTACGTGTTGATTCAGCATTTTACTGGTATCCGAATGGGAAGTTAAGAACAATTTCACATTACCCATTTAACGATAAAATAAAGGGCGGTGTCGCATATTATATCGCACATTACGATTCGTTAGGCAATAAGACTCTTGAAAATGGAAACGGTTTTATTCGCATTGAGTATGATCATGACGATTACCTACAGGGAGAAATGGAAAATTACCGTCGTGAAGGTAAATGGGAGGGTATAATGTCTAAGCTGCCAATTACCGAGGTCTTTGCGCGAGGCAAGCTGCTCTTTGGTGTCAAAACCAAAGATAATGGAACGACCATTAGCTATGATTCAACGACCTATTGGGTTGATCCCGTTTACCCAAGCGGAATGCCAAAATTGATGAACTTTGTTGCTAGACATTATAAATGGCCTAAAGAAGCTAAGCGAAATAATGTTAAGGGGGTATTGGAAATTAGTTTTGTTGTGAATAAGGAAGGATATTTAGAAGATATTGTTGTGAAAAAAGACTTGGGCTTTGGTACGGGCGAGGAGGGTATTCGTGTGTTAAAAATGGCCGAAAGATGGAAACCGGGAATACTGCGTGGAGAGCCTATCGGTGTAATGTTTACGATACCAATTCGGTTAGATGCCAATCCTTGATTGATGGTCTGTTCAAAAAGACTGATTGTGTTTTTGGCGTGTAGTTGTTCTTCTGTTCCTATGGTGAAGGCTAAAATGAAGTTCTGTGAATAAATGAAGCCCTCAATTTTCGTGACAAGTTGGGTTATTAACAATCTTATTAACATCATGTGGAAAACTTGATTTTACAGCATGATGTTGAACATAAATAGAAATAAGTATTATTTAATCGATTAATTCTTTATTTAACCAGGATATTTGTTATTATTATCAATTATTATGAAGTATTATTTACATTTTTGGGTCTCAACCGTCTGTTTTTTGTTATTCAATTTTTTCTTATCAAACCTTTATGCTCAGGTTTCTTTTACAAGTTATCATAAGAAAGATGGCGATGAAACAAAACAAGCGGATTCGGCCTATTATATGCGGACAATTCATGTTGATGCATCGGGAAAGGATAAAGTTTATCGTGTAGAGGAGTTTTACACTCGCAATGATTCGATCAAACTCAGTGGCATCAGTACAAATGCGCTTTATCCATTTAAATTTCGCGGGCGAAAGTACGAATTTTATGAACAGGGAACGTTAAAAAGCTTAGAAAACTACAGCGACGAAAGTGCTCTTATAGATTCTGCTTTTTATCTGTATCCAGGGAATAAATTGGAGAAGATTGTTTTTTATTCCAGTAGTCCCGATAAAAAAGGAAAACTGAAAATAGAAGATCCCATCTATGTTGTGTACTATGATTCTCTTAACAACAAAACGTTGGAAAATGGGAACGGATTTATTCGGCTAAATTATGGGTGGAGTTATGAAGAGGGACAAATGAAAAACAATTTGCGCGAAGGTGAATGGAAAGGAAAGATGGGAAAGGACAGCTTTGTTGAAACGTACTCGAATAATCAATTGGTGTCAGGGACTAAAACAAAGGTTGACGGAAAGGTTTTTAAATATGATTCGTCTAACTTTATGAGTCCGCCTGATTACCCCGGTGGAATTTCTAGACTGATGGGCTTTATAGCGAGCAATTATGTCTACCCAAAGGAGGCGATTAGCAATCAGGTGTCTGGTGTGGTCATGATAGCGTTTGTGATAGACAAAGATGGTAACATAAAAGATCCGGTAGTAACGAAAGATTTAGGTTTTGGAACAGGGGAGGAAGGAATCCGTGTTATAAAAAAAGCAGGCAAATGGAAGCCCGGAATACAACGTGGAGAGAAACTAAATGTGAAGTATTCGCTCCCAATCCGCTTGAACACATCGCGATAGAACTGTTTGGATAGCATTAAATAAAAATATATTAAATATAATCTCTCGCATATTTGAAATGAAATTCTAGCGGGATAGTGGTAAAATACCTAAAAAGGGCTTTCCAATTTTTTTGGAAAGCCCTTTTTAGGTATAAAGGATTTAAGATAGACTATTTTCTCAAAGCTGCTGCTCCTTTGATGATACCCTCTACAACAGCAGGATCCTGAAGTGTCGAAGTATCTCCTACATTGGCGATATCGTCTTCGGCAATCTTGCGTAAGATACGACGCATGATCTTTCCAGAACGTGTTTTTGGTAGGTCATCGACAAACTGGATAATGTCTGGTTTAGCAATTGGACCGATAATACGTGAAACGGTTTCCATGATATCCTTTTTGGTAGCTTCTGCATCGGTGTGGTGATTCGCAATGACATAAGCATAAATACCCTGGCCTTTTACTGGGTGCGGATATCCGACAATGGCAGACTCCACAACATCAGCGTGCATATTGATGGCATTTTCTACCTCTGCTGTACCAATACGGTGGCCCGAAACGTTCAGTACATCATCTACACGGCCTGTGATTTTATAATAACCCTCCGGACTACGGAAACATCCGTCGCCTGTAAAATACATATCCTTATATGTCGAGAAATAGGTTTGACGGCAACGGTCATGATCTCCCCATGTCGTGCGTAGCATGCCTGGCCAAGGGAACTTGATACATAGGTTTCCTGTGACGTCATTGCCTTCAATCTCCTTTCCATTCTCATCCATCAAAGCGGGTTGAATGCCCGGCATCGGGAACATCGCATAACTTGCTTTTTCTGGTGTTACTCCCGCCAATGAAGTGATCAAGTGGCCTCCATTCTCTGTCTGCCAATAGGTATCAACAATAGGGCAATTCTTTTTACCAACTTTTTCGTTAAACCAGTTCCAGGCTTCTTCGTTGATTGGCTCGCCTACTGACCCCAAAACACGTAAAGAAGACAGATCATTTTTATCGACAAATTCGTCACCAAAGGCCATCAATGAACGTAAGGCAGTAGGGGATGTATAGATAATATTGACCTTGAACTTATCAACAATGTCCCAATAACGGCTGGCATCCGGGAAGGTTGGAATACCCTCAAACATTAAAGAAGTAGCTCCTTGTGATAATGGCCCGTAGACGATATAACTGTGTCCTGTAATCCAGCCGATATCTGCTGTACAGAAAAATACGTCGTTTGGCTTATATTGGAACGTATTCATAAAGGTATAACCTGTATACACCATATAACCGCCACAGGTATGTACTACACCTTTAGGCTTACCTGTGGATCCTGATGTATAAAGGATGAATAAATTGTCCTCAGCATCCATCTCCTCGGCTGGACATGCTGGATTTCCTTGTGTCTCTACTTTTTTGATCTCATCTTCCCACCATACATCGCGTCCTTTGATCATTGATACCGGTGTACGCGTACGTGTTAAGACAATTACCTTTTCAACGGTGTCACATTGCATCAAAGCATCATCTACGATATTTTTTAGACCGATGGTTTTATTGCCACGGTAACTGCCATCAGAAGTAACGATTAGTTTGCATTCGGCATCTACGATACGATCCGCGATAGAACGTGCTGAAAAACCTCCAAATACCACCGAGTGGATGGCACCGATACGTGCACAGGCCAATACTGCAATAACCAATTCAGGAACCATTGGTAAGTAAATACATACCCGGTCTCCTTTTTTGATGTTATTATTTTTAAGTACGTTGGCAAATTGCTCTACCTTTTGTAGTAATTGTTTATAGGAAAGAATGCGGTGCGCTTCATTGGGATCGTTAGGTTCCCAGATGATGGCTGGTTTATCACCATTTGCATAAATATGGCGATCAAGACAGTTTTCAGTAATATTTAATTTTGCACCCTCAAACCATTTGACATTGGGTTCCTCAAAGTTCCAGTTTAGCACTTTATTCCATTTTCTCTTCCAGAAAAAATGATCTGCAATGCTCGCCCAAAACTTCTCAGGTTGTTCTACACTTCGCTTATATTCACTTTGATATTCTTCAAATGATTTTATTTGTAGGCTCATCGTTATTAGGATTATTATGAATTATTTTAATTTATATTGTTATCGTTGCGAAATTGTTTTTGGTATTTCGATTTCGGTGTACAATTTAGCGGTTTTTGCCCATTTTATCAAAAAATTGATGTTTAATATAATGTTAAACTACTTTTATCTATCAAGATTGTTATCTTGCATCAAGATTTACCGAGATGTCTTTTCTAAGAAAGCTGTTCTATATTACAATCTATACAAATCTTCTGATCGCCATGGCGGCCATGGCACAATGTGCGTTGACTTATATCATATTTGAATGGTCGATCAATTGGTATATCGTTTTAGTGGAAGGGACAGCGACTTTGTTGCTTTATAATTTTAGCCTGTGGTGGTCCAAACCGAAGAACCCAAAAGAATCAAAATTCCCCCGGACACGCTGGATCTTTAATCATGAATGGGTCATGTGGTTAAACAATGGTATCGCTTTGCTTGTGCTAGGTTATTGCTTATGGTATATTCATGTGTACTCCTTTTTGTTTTTGGGATTTATTGGAATCCTGAGTCTGTTATACGGAATGCCCCTGTTTACCTTCCGTGACCGCAAAGTGGGCCTTCGACAGATACCGGGGGCTAAGATTTTTCATATTGCCCTGGTCTGGGTCTGCAGCAGTGTGGTGCTTCCCTATGTGGAACTGGCCAATGTCGGTGTCAAAATAGATCAGTGGGTTTTTATTGCGCTCTGCGGATTGAAGTTCATATTTTTGGTTATCTGTACACTGCCTTTTGATATTCGGGATATCCAACAGGATTCCTATTATCACCTGCGGACTTTGCCCAATATGCTGGGCGAACAAAAAGCTAAAAATCTAACTTATGGACTGTTGGGTCTTCATTGTGTATTGATCTTGACGGTACCTTATACGGTGCCTATTAAAATTGGATTGATTCTGACCAACGTGCTCATATTTGCTTTGCTAAAATTGGCTGTTTTCAAAACAAAAGATCATTATCACTATGCTTATCTACTTGACGGTAGCTTGGTGCTTCAGTTTCTGATTGTTCTTGTTATCGGTATGTTTAGCGCCGGAACCTGATTTTTAATACATTTCAAGAGCAATAGGTGACTTTAACCTCCTAAGCGGGTATGAATAGGAGGTGCTTACTTGCTAGATTGATTGGAGATTTTAACAAATAGCTCGTTGTAAAATTAAGATGCCAGAAAGGCGATGATCTTATCGGCAGCCACTTCCGATAATTTATAATAACTTTCGAATGTCCATCCGGCAACATGTGGAGATAAGATCACATTGTCTCTGCGGATAAGATCCGCATACCATGCCTGTTCAGCCAGTTTTGGGAACTTTTCTACGGGCAACACATCGAATGCTGCTCCGATAATGGAACCGGAATCAAGACCATTTAATACTGCGGGTACTTGTACAATACCACCTCGTGCCCCCAGTAAAAAGAAAATAGGTTTTTCAAATTTAGCCAGATAATCCACATCGATCATCCCCTTTGTTTCATCCGTTAAGGGAATATGGAAACTGATCACATCGGCTTCTTTGCAGATTTTTTCCATGTCGGCTGCGGCGGCATATTGATCCGCGTAGTCGATTCGGTATTTATCATAGGCAAGCACCTGTACATCAAAACCGGATAGTTTTTTTGCCATGGCCATGCCATTGTGCCCATAGCCAATCAAACCTATAGTACGTCCCTTAAGTTCGTAGCCACGATTGGCTTCACGTAACCACTGGCCAGATCGTATTTGTTGGTCACCCCGATTCAGATTGTTCATTAGACTGAGCAACATACCGATCATATGCTCACCTACAGCATCCCGATTGCCTTCATTGGCCGGAATTAACAGCACGTCTCTTTGCGCAGCAATTGTATCGTCAATATTGTCCATACCGGCACCAGCACGAGCGATAAAGCGGAGGTTTGGCGCCAGGTCAAAAAAAGCTTTATCTACCTGAAATTTGGAACGAATAACCATCCCCGAGTAATTGCTGATAATTTTTTCAGCCGCTTCCCGACTGATATCCGGTTGATAATGGAACGCGATTCCTGCCTGTTCAAATTTCTCAAGCATGATTTCATGAATGTCGTCGACGATCAAAATGGTAGTTTTCATTCAATTATTTTTTTATGTGGGACTGATCAAGGAATATTGTTACGGTGTAGTACGATGATTTAGATCCCAGCATCATGATTATGATTGATCTGCATAAAATCTACAGATAGTAATTTGTTCAACTGTTGTTGTTTCATGCGGTTAGGCATTATTTTCATGCCAAAATTTCGCATTTTTATCAGGAATGGATTTTCCCATTGTGCGATTTTTCCTATCCTCCAGGAAGTATTACAGATATAATTTACCCGATCCAATCTTCTTTTTTCGAATCGTTGGAAAGCCAAATTAACGAAACCTGCGGTCTGGAGTTCATCCACGAGAACAGCAACATCTTCAATAGCCTGACAGGCTCCCTGACCTAGGTTGGGAGTCGTCGCATGCCCGGCGTCACCCAATAATAGAATATTGTCAAAAGCGAGTTGTTGAAGTGGTGCGATGTCAATGATGTCATTTGCAATTAGTTCGCTATCCTTTGTTTCCGAAAGAATCGTTGGAATAGGGGCATGATAATCTTTAAAATTTTCGAAGAGCTCCTTTGTTTTCCAATTTTTTAAGACTGGATTTTGTGCCTCAGTATTGAGGCATGCGTACCAGTAGATGCGGTTATTGACAAGTGGGGTCATCCCAAAGCGTCCTTTGCTGCCCCAGGTTTCTGTGCCTTTTTCAAGTTTTATGCTGCTGTTGTCTATGGTGGCCCGCCAACAGGTATAGCCTGAATACCGGGGTGCCGAGGCCGGTATAAGTTGTTGTCGTAATGCTGAGTGTACGCCATCGGCAATCAAAAGGGCTTGCCCGCATACATGGCTTCCGTCTGCGAAATAAACTTGAATATCTCCTCCCTCCCGTTCAAAGGAAACGGCGCGTTTGCCGAGATGAACTTGTTCATTGGGGATTTTGGATAAGAGAAACTGATGCAGATCTGCCCGATGGATAGCGAAATTGTCCTGTTGATATTTTTGGCTGATTGACCTGGTGTCTGGTTCAACAAGAATATTTCCCTTTTGATCCAAGACATTATACGATGCAAGGTAATGCCCTATCGGAACGATTTCATCTTTCAATCCGAGATGTTCCAAAGCTTGCATGGCGTTGGCCGCGAGCCCGAATCCAGCACCTATGCCCTTGAGTTCAATGGCGCTTTCATAGACATGTGCTTCAATACCTACTTTTGCAAGCCCAATTGCAGCACATAATCCCGCGATACCTCCGCCGACGATAATAAATGTGCTGTCCGTCGAATGCATAATTAAAGACTATTTGCAATTTCGTTTGTTAAACCAACAAAATCATCCACGGTCAGTCGCTCCGCGCGTAGCTCGTACAATGGATTGTCGGACATTTTATCTTTGGGAACAACGCCAGAAAGTGAGTTACGGAGGGTTTTACGGCGTTGATTGAAGCCCGCTTTGACAACACGCCAAAATAGTTTCTCATCACAATTCAATTGTTCACGGTCATTGCGCGTCATGCGGATAACGCCCGACAATACTTTTGGCGGTGGATTAAAAGCTCCTGCTTTTACAGTAAAAAGGTATTCTACTTTATAATAGGCCTGTAAAAAGACACTCAAGATACCGTATTCCTTGCTGCCCGCCTTAGCTGTACAACGTTCGGCCACTTCTTTCTGGAACATCCCCGTCATTTGAACCACACGTTGGCGTTCATCCAAAATTTTAAAGAGAATCTGGGAGGAGATGTTGTAAGGGAAATTGCCAATAACAGCCATTTTCTCACCAAAATACTGTGAAAAGTCAAGGTTCAGGAAATCACCGTGGATCAATCGCTTACCCAATTGGGGATATTTATCGTCCAAATAAGCAATGGATTCGTCATCCACATCGATCAAATAGGTTTCATATTCTTCCTTTTGCAGGAGAAAATCAGAAAGTACGCCCATTCCCGGACCTACTTCAAGCACTTGGCTAAAACCCAATTTAGGATCCAGTGCTTCCACAATCTTTTGTGCAGCATTTTTATCGTTCAAGAAATGCTGTCCTAAATGTTTTTTTGCTCTTACTGTGCTCATGTTGCAAAAGTAATGAAAATTAAAAACTAAAAGTCAGAAATTAGAAGTCCGAAGTAAAAAGCTTAAAGTTAAAAAAGAGCAAGGAGCAAAGAACAAGGATAAAGGACAATACCCAATACTAAAAAAAAATCCCTATTTTTGAATCAAAGCATTTAAACAGAATGAGCGATAAATTAAAAATCGGAATTACCGTAGGCGATATTAACGGCATTGGACTTGAAGTCATAATTAAATCTTTGGTAGATCAGCGGATGTGCGATTTCTTTACGCCGGTGGTTTACGGAAATACAAAGGTTGCTTCTTTTCACCGTAAAGCGATCGGTGTAAATGATTTTAGTTTTAACGTGATCAATGATGCTGAGCAGGCACATTCCAAAAGAGCAAATATGATCAATTGCTGGCAGGAAGACGTCAAGATTTCGTTGGGTGAAGAAAACGAAATTGGCGGTAAATATGCTTTCCTTTCGTTGGAGAAAGCTGTTGAAGACCTGAAAGCTGGCAAGATTGATGCTTTAGTGACTGCCCCAATCAATAAGCATAATATTCAACAGGAGGGATTTCAATTTCCGGGCCATACGGAATACCTGCAGTCCAAAGTGGGGGCCGATGATGTCCTGATGTTTATGGTATGTGATGAATTGCGTATTGGTGTGGTAACAGGTCATATTCCACTGCATGAGGTTGCGGCTAATATTACGGAAGAGGCTATCCTTAAAAAGCTAGCGCTGATGAATGATTCCCTGAAGAAAGATTTTTGGGTTGAAAAACCTAAAATTGCTGTCTTAGGACTAAATCCACATGCTGGTGATCATGGTATTATTGGTACGGAAGATGACCAGATCATTAGACCTACGGTAGAAAAAGCAAACGAACAGGGAATCTTCTGTTTTGGCCCTTATCCGGCCGATGGATTCTTTGCTAAAGGCGCATACGAGAAATTTGATGCGGTACTGGCAATGTACCACGACCAAGGATTAATACCTTTTAAGCATATTGCCAAAGGTGCCGGTGTCAACTTTACCGCTGGTCTTCCTGTCGTACGAACTTCGCCAGATCATGGTACAGGCTATGATATTGCGGGAAAAAATCTAGCTTCTGAAAGTTCTTTTGTCGAGGCGATTTTCTCAGCTTTGCATATTGTGAAACACCGCCGTGAACAAGCGGAATTACTTAAAAATCCACTTGCTTTCCGTAAGTTATCCAAAGATAGGGATTAGGGAAAAAAATTGTTACTTTTGCAAACTGTTTGGTTTTTACCTGCTGTTTTGACTATGTACGATAATTTACAACATCCAATCTTTTCAATCATTAAGGAACTCGCCGAGACAACAAATACAGAATGTTATGTCATCGGGGGGTATGTTCGCGACTATATCATGAAGCGCCCTTTTAAGAATGATGTGGATATTGTTGTCGGTGGCAGTGGTATTGAATTTGCGACTTTATTGGGAGATAGGCTGCATACCAAAGTTGCCGTATATAAGAATTTTGGCACTGCAATGCTGGTTTATGAAGGACTCAATGTGGAGTTTGTCGGTGCGCGAAAGGAATCTTATCGTGCCAATTCACGCAAGCCCATTGTTGAGGATGGAACCTTATCCGATGACCAAAATAGACGTGATTTTACAATCAACGCGATGGCATTTTCTCTGAATAAAGCGGATTATGGTACTTTAGTCGATCCATTTGAAGGCGTAAAAGACCTTGAACAACGCATTATTCGGACACCTTTGGATCCGATAGAAACATTTTCTGATGATCCATTGCGGATGATGCGTGCTATTCGTTTCGCTACGCAGTTGAATTTTAAAATTGCCATTGAGGCAATAACTGCGATTACAGATACAAAAGAGCGAATAAAAATTATTTCCAAGGAACGAATTATTGATGAAATCAATAAAATCATTCTTTCTCCAAAACCTTCAGTAGGTTTTAAATACCTGTTTGATACCGGTCTATTGGAATTGATATTTCCGGCGATGTATAATTTACATGGTGTTGATATTATTGACGGCAAAGGCCATAAGGATAATTTCTACCATACGCTGGAAGTGTTGGACAATGTCTGTGAATTATCTGATGACCTCTGGTTGCGTTGGGCTGCGATTATGCATGATATTGCTAAACCGGCAACCAAGCGTTTCGACAAAAAACTCGGTTGGACTTTTCATGGCCACGAAGACCGTGGTGCCCGTATGGTACCAAAGCTTTTTGCCGAATTGAAGCTACCGCTCCATGAGAAAATGAAATTTGTTCAAAAACTGGTACAATTACATCTTCGGCCTATCGTCTTGGCGCAGGATATCGTAACGGATTCTGCTGTACGCCGTCTATTGTTTGAGGCGGGGGATGATATTGAAGCCCTTATGATGCTATGCCATGCGGATGTGACAACAAAGAATGAGTTTAAAAAGAAGAAATATCGTCAGAATTTTGAACTTGTCAAACAAAAATTGAAAGATGTTGAAGAACGGGATAAGGTGCGCAACTGGCAACCACCGATCAGTGGAGAAGATATTATGATCCTATTTGGCTTAGCGCCGGGACGTACCGTTGGGCAGTTGAAAAATTTGATTCGCGAGGCTATTCTGGAAGGCGAGATTCCAAACTCCCGAATAGAAGCATATCAATTCTTGGTGAAAAAAGCAGGCGAAATGAACCTGACGATCAAACAAGAAATCCCATTGGAAATTTCCAATTCTTAAAATATAGTATTAATTTTAGAGGGTTAAAAGAAGAAAATAGTAGACATGGCAATTTATAGATTTAGAGTTACTTTTGAAGATTATGAAGATGTATATCGTGAAATCGACATGCCTTCAAAAAGTACATTTATAGACCTACATGAAGAAATCCATAAATCAACAGGATATGCTGCAGATGCATCTTCCTCTTTCTATGTGAGTAATGATCAATGGAAAAAGGGAACAGAGATTGCATTTAAGCCTACGCAACGTAAAAAGGACGCAGAGGTATTGTTGATGGAGAATATCCGATTGAGCAAGTTTATCGATGATCCACATCAGAAATTTTACTACGTCTATAATTTTGATCGTCCTTATGATTTTCAGGTTGAACTGATTAAGATCTTGAAAGAAGAGGATGGAAAGGATTATCCTGCATTATTTAAGTCCATCGGCCAGGTTCCTAAGACCATGACAGCTGCTAATTTCCCCGTATCAGATGCAGTTGAAGAGGATGACTATGTAGAGGAAGACGATACGCAATATGGCGTAGATGATGATGACGAATTAGACGGCTTCGACAGTGACGATGAAGAAGAGGGCGAAGAAGGTGAAGAGCGTGAAGAATCGAACGGTTACGAGGACGAATATTAATTAAGAAGACTTTATAGGTTCTTTTTGGACCTGTGAAGTACTATATTATGGCAAATAAAAAAACATTGATAGCCATTGTGGGGCCAACAGCTGTTGGTAAGACCACAATGGCTATTTCATTGGCACAATATTTTAAAACAGCAATAATTTCTGCTGATTCTCGTCAGTTCTATCAGGAAATGTCTATTGGTACGGCTAAACCAGATCCAGCGGAACTTGCTGCTGCACCTCATTATTTCATTAATTCACACTCCATAACGCAGGATTATTCAGCAGGAGATTTTGAACGTGAGGCCTTACTGAAACTGGAAGAACTATTTCAATTGCACGACGTGGTAATCATGGTAGGTGGATCGGGCTTGTTTGTACGGGCCCTCTGCGAAGGATTGGATGACTTGCCCAAGGCGGGGGATGAAGTGCGTGAGCGACTTAATCATGAACTTGCAGTATTGGGATTGGAGGCCTTAAAAGATCGATTGAAAAGCATTGACCCGGCATATTTTGAAACTGCAGACATCGATAATCCGCAACGTGTCGTCCGGGCGCTTGAAGTTTTTGAGGCGACAGGTAAACCCATGTCATTTTACCATAAGAAAGATGTCGAGAAAAGGCCTTTTGATGTCCTTACCATTGGCTTGAATATGGATCGGGCTGACTTGTATGAAAGGATCAATTTACGTGTAGATTTGATGATGACAAATGGCTTACTGGACGAAGTGAAAGCTTTACTTCCTTTCAGAACGAAGCCCGCATTGCTCACTGTTGGTTACGCCGAGTTGTTTGATTATCTCGATGGCAAGCAGTCTTTGGAGGACGCAATAGCGAAAATCAAGCAAAATTCGAGGCGTTATGCCAAGCGACAGATTACATGGTTTAAAAAATATGGTTATACGCACTGGTTTCAATCCCAGGAGACAGCCGCAATAATTGATTTTATTCAAAAGGAGCTGACAGGAGAGCATTCCTAAAGATCTAGCAGAAGTGAACTAGATGTTATCTTCGAAGGTTCAAACGAGGTTTATAGACCGCTTTTCAAGGTGTGCATAACGTATATAGGCCATAAAAAAAGCCTTTGTTATTAATAACAAAGGCTTTTCTATTTCTAGCCGATAATTACTTCACTAAATAGTTCCATCCAAATGGATCTTCTACTTTGCCATAGCGCAAGTCGTTGAGGTAATTCAAAACACGATTTGAAAACTCGCGGCCCTCTACTGGTGGCAAGTGGTAATCTTGTCCTTCGAAACCGATACGGCTGATATCCGTAATTGTGGCTGCAGTACCAGCTGCGAAAGCTTCAGTTACTGTACCGGCTTTAATACCGTCAATTAGTTCTTGAATAGATACCTTTCTCTGCTCGGCTTTATAACCCCATTTCTCCGCCAATTCCATAATTGTACGGCGTGTTACACCGTGTAAGATTGTATCACCATGTGGTGTAATAATCGTATCTCCAATGCGGAAGATAAGGTTTGCCGTACCTGCTTCTTCAATATATTTATGCTCGGAAGCATCTGTCCACATAATTTGGTCATAACCTTCGTCATTGGCCAATTGTGTAGGGTAAAGCGATAATGCATAGTTACCTGCATTTTTAGAAAAACCAACACCACCTTCTGCTGCACGCGTATAGTAGGTCTCAACTTTTAAGCTGATTGCTTTGCTGTAATATGCGCCTACAGGGCCAGTGATAATGATAAATTTGTATGACTTTGAAGGGTGTACACCTAATGCTGCTTCTGTTGCGAACATAAAAGGACGGATGTACAATGATGAACCTTCTTTTGCCGGGATCCAGTTACGGTCGATGTCCAATAGTTTGCTTAGGCCATCCATGAAAATCTCCTCAGGTACCTCCGGCATTTGAAGACGTGCGGCAGATTTGTTGAATCTTTCCCAGTTTCTGTCCGGACGGAAGATACTTACTGTTCCATCTGCAAATTTATACGCTTTGATTCCTTCAAAGATCGCTTGGCCATAATGTAAAGCGGACATTGAAGGACTAATACTGATATCTCCGTAAGGGACGATGCTGACATCTTTCCATTCACCGTCATCATAGTTTGCGACCAGCATGTGGTCGGATAAAATCTTTCCGAATTTTAGATTGTCGAAATCTACTTGCGAGAGTCTTGAATTTTGAGTTGGCTCTACGCGAATTGAATAGTTCTCTGTCGCGTTCATCTTATTTTTTAATTACTTAGGCTAAGTTAGGAAAAAAATGAAATATAAGTTGCACCTGTACCCGGATAATTTACCCGCTTTGATATGCCTTTTATTTCGGACAGTTGTTCCCTGTTTTGCTACACTTTTTTTGAAATGGAAGAATTTGGCGGCATTTCTTTATGTTCGACTGTATTAATAATTAAATGTATTAATTATTTATTAATTAACGTGGAGGTTTGATATTATGGCATAAAGTTTGGCTATAAAGAATGCGGTCCTATAGATGGGCTTTTTGGTCCGCAGTAACGCTATAAAATCACTTATCATAAAAATAAACTTAGTATGGAATTGACTCACAGTCTTAACAAAAGTAGTGAAGTAACATCAGGCGATAATCGCTCAGTGTTACAGGGTGAAGTTGAAGTTCAGAAGAAAGGTATTTCTATGAATTTTATCCTTGGTTTTTTTGTTTTTTTATATAAAACGGCAATTAAACCTTAACAAACCTCCATTATAGTCTAAGCTTTCTTGAGCTTACCAATTAGACGAACTCACAGCGGTTCTTTAAAACAACAAAATTCAGCAATACGAGATTAGCCAAAATAAGGGAATCCAAAAATTTTGGCTAATCTCCAGCCGGAGACCGCCCTATTACGGTCAATGTGCGGAATATTTCAGTTTGTACGCCGTATTATTCGGCGAGTATTTTCAAGAGCGGGTCGAGATATTCGCGGCTATTGCTCAATCTTGGAACCTTATTTTGTCCCCCAAGTTTACCCCTTGATTTCATCCATTTATAAAACGTATCTTCGGGCGCATTGTGTACAATAGGTGGTCGGAGCGCCATATTCTTAAAACGTTTGGCGTCATAATCCGAATTGATTTCACGGAGTTTTGCATCCAATATTTCACAGAAGCGTTTAAAATCGTTGGGTTGTTGTTCAAATTCTATTACCCATTCATGTGCCCCGGCTTCAGCATCTTTAAAATATACCGGCCCTGCCGTATAATCTTTTATGCGTGCCTGTGTTAATTTGCTCGCTTCGGCCAATGCCTGTTCGGCATTGTCAACAATAACCTCTTCACCAAAGGTGTTAATGTATTGTTTGGTCCGTCCGGAGATCTGAAAACGATAAGGAGATAATGACGTAAATTTTATGGTATCACCGATTTTATATCGCCATAAACCTGCGTTGGTAGAGATAATCAATGCGTAGTTTTTGCCAAGCTCCACCTGATCCAAACGTAAGGTTGACGGATTTTCTTCATGCATTCGTTCAGTAGGTAAGAATTCGTAATAAATACCATAATCTAGCATAAGCAGAAGATCTTCCGAGTCAGATTGATCTTGTAAACCAAAATATCCTTCTGAGGCATTGTAATTCTCTAGATAATACATGTTGTCCGAAGGGATCAATTGTTGGAATTGCTCGCGGTAAGGTTTAAAACTCACACCACCATGTCCATAAAACTCTAGGTTTGGCCAGACCTCAAGGAGGTTATCTTTGCCTGTAATCTCAAGAATACGCTTGGCCATAACAATATTCCAGGTCGGTACGCCAGCTAGGCTCGTTACGTTTTCTTTGAGTGTAATTTGCGCAATCTGCTCAATTTTCTCTTCAAAGTTTGGATTTAAAGTAACCTCCATATTGGGCGTTCGCTTAAATTCTGCCCAGAAAGGAAGGTTACGGATGAGGATTGATGAAAGATCGCCGTAGTAGGAATCCGGACTGAAATTGTTGATTTGGGAAGAACCACCAATAACAACAGATTTTCCCGTAAATACGCGATTTTCGGGTCTATTATGACAATAAATTGTAAGCATATCTTTACCGCCCTGGAAGTGACACTCTTCGAGCGCTTCCTCACTAACGGGAATAAATTTGCTACGATCAGATGTGGTACCTGAGGACTTGGCAAACCATTTGATATCAGAAGGCCACAGGATATTCTGTTCGCCTTTTATCATACGATCAACGTAGCCCTTGATATCATCATAGTCCTGTATAGGGACGCGTTCTTTGAAGATTTCGGGCGTTAATATACTTGTATAATCGTATTTTTTTCCCCATTCCGTAGCTTCAGCAGTGGCAATTAAACTCTGAAACCATTCTTCTTGTACATCGTGTGGGTATTTCATGAAAAGTTCAATCTGGTGAATTCTTTTTTTCATGAACCAAGTAAAAATGGAGTTTAATAAGGCCATAGGGGGAGAGATTCTTTAATCTTTAAAATTTTTTCCTTCTTAATTCAAAATGTCGACCGAGATAAAATTTACGGGCAAGCTCATTATCTGCAATTTCCTCAGGTGTACCCGTCAGCATAATCTTTCCTTCGGTCAGGAGGTAGGCCCTGTCCGTAATAGATAGGGTTTCCTGTACGTTGTGGTCGGTAATTAAGATGCCGATATTACGGGTTTTGAGCTTGGCTACGATCGTCTGAATTTCTTCTACGGCGATTGGGTCAACCCCTGCAAAAGGTTCATCCAAAAGTATAAAAGATGGATTTGCAGCTAATGCTCGCGCAATTTCGGTACGTCGACGCTCACCGCCGGATAACAAATCACCCCTGTTTTTGCGGACACGGTGCAGGCTGAATTCTGTGAGTAGTTCTTCCAGTTTTGCCAAACGTTCTTCTTTATTCGGATAGTGGATTTCTAATACAGCCAGGATGTTGTTTTCTACGGAGAGCTTCCGAAAGACCGATGCTTCCTGAGCGAGGTAACCGATACCACGTTGGGCACGTTGGTACATCGCATCTTGTGTAATCTCCTGATCGTCGAGGAATACCTTGCCTTCATTGGGTTTGATTAGACCAACGATCATGTAGAAAGAGGTCGTTTTTCCCGCCCCATTAGGACCCAATAACCCGACAATCTCTCCTTGTTCCACATGGAAGGAAACATTGTTGACAACGGTACGCTGCTTATATTTTTTTATGAGATGTTCTGCCTTTAAAATCATCTTCGTGGAGTGTCTTGTGTTATATGTATCTGTTCAATAGGACTACTTAATAACCCTCACCATTCTTTCATGCCTGGTATCTAATCCTGTATGAGGGTTTTACGCCTTGATCAAATCTTGTGTAAATATATTTAATATCTTCTTACTATTGCAATACTAATACTTAATCCCTTTGATGTTTAGTTGTAAGTTTCTTTTGTTGCGCCACACATTCTCTTCAATGCTGTAACAGATGTCGAAACTTTGCCCAGAATTGATATGTGTGATATGTTCTGCCAGTCCAAAACCGATACAGTCAAATGAAGGCGAGTCTTCTTGAACAACGGTCATCTTGAGGTGATTGGTGCCCACAATAAAAGCTTGTCCTACTGCATTTACCTTTTTACTGAGGAAAATAGGAGATTCATTTTGGGGGCCGAAAGGTTCAAACTGCTGGAGAATACGAAAGAACTTAGCGTCGATATCTTTCAAGGCTAGTTTAGCATCGATCAAAATTTCTTGGGTCAGCATTTCAGGACTGATACGTCGCGATACCACTTCCTCAAAACGATCTTGGAATAGGGTGACATTATCTAAGGACATCGTTAGTCCGGCAGCATATTTATGACCACCAAATTGCTCCAATAGATCGGCGCATTCGCTTAAGGCTTCATACAAGTCAAAACCCAGTACCGAACGGCAGGAACCTGCAATATGACCATTTGTTTCGGTCAATATAATCGTTGGACGGTAATATTTTTCGGTCAGGCGCGAAGCTACAATACCAATGACACCTTTGTGCCAGTCGGCTTTATACAATACCGTGGATTTGCGGCTTTTAAGTAGGGCATTGTCCTCAATGAGTGCCAGCGCTTCTTCTGTTATTTTGAGATCAAAGTCTTTACGGACATTGTTTTGATCGTCTATGCTCGAACTGAAGTCTTTGGCTTCCTGTAGCGATTTGGAAATCAAAAGCTTGACGGCGTCTTTGGCATGGTCTATTCTGCCGGCGGCATTAATGCGTGGGCCGATCTGGAACACAATGTCGTTAACTGTAAAGATCTTCGTTCGATTATTTGATAAGTCAATCAGTGCCTTTAATCCGACGCAGGGATTCGTATTAAGTTTAATAAGGCCAAAGTGGCTGAGTATTCTATTTTCACCGGTAATCGGAACAATGTCCGAAGCGATACTCACGGCCACAAGATCCAAAAACTGATAGCAGGTATTGATATCCATGCCATTGGTCAATATAAAAGCCTGAATGATCTTAAAGCCAATTCCACAACCTGAAAGTTCTTTATAGGGATATTCACAGTCTGCTCGCTTGGGATCTAATACGGCATAGGCTTTGGGAAGTTCTTCACCGGGAAGGTGGTGATCGCCAATGATAAAATCAATTCCTTTGCTATTTGCGTAATCTATTTTATCGACTGCCTTGATACCGCAGTCCAATGCAATAATTAAGCTGAAACCATTTGCTGTGGCATAGTCGATGCCTTGTGTAGAGATGCCATAACCTTCGGCATAGCGGTCTGGTATATAAAACTCCAGCTGGCTATGAAATTCCCTGAAAAAACTGTAAACAACAGCTACCGCTGTGGTACCGTCCACATCATAGTCTCCATAGATCAGAATTTTTTCTTTGTTGCCGATGGCTTGGATAATACGGGTGATGGCTTTCTCCATGTCCCGCATCAAAAATGGATCGTGCAAATCCGATAATTGAGGTCTAAAAAACTGCTTTGATTCGTCAAAAGTCTCAATTCCCCTGCTCACGAGCAACTCTGCCAATACAGTGTTGATGTTTAATTCCTCGCGCAGTTTGTTGGTTATTTTGACATCAGTTTTAGATTTTAGTACCCACCTTTTTTGCATATCTTTGCACAATATTTTAAGTGTAAATATACGTTTTAAGGCTGGACTTACCTAATTCCTAAACCCGGTATTGGTCCGCTGTTGCTTAACGTGCATATTCCCAATGTTTTAAATATGGTGCAGGCTTATTCTTTATATGAAGGTTCTTTTTCCGTAGACAAGAGTAGAAAATTTATTCCCTTTGACCCACTTCTAGACGACCCTAAGGACCGACCGGGGGCGATGTTTATCCATGTCCATCCCTTCTTGATCCAAACGAATGCCGGACTTGTTCTCTGTGATACCGGTCTTGGCTATACCGATGACAGTGCTGTGCTACAGCTGCATCATAATATCCGTAAGGCTGGCTTTAGACCCGAAGATGTAAAATATGTACTGATGTCCCACCTTCATAAGGATCATGCCGGTGGGATGGTCACATTTGAAAACGGAACTGGACGTATCGCATTTCCTGAAGCCGAATATATTGTTCAACGTGGCGAATGGGAAGACGCCTATTCAGGCATCTCCAGTTCATACAGGACCGAGATTTTTGATGTGATTCAACGCAGTGGAAATTTGGTACTGGTGGAAGGTGAAGGAAAAATAAATGATGAAATCAGCTATGCGCTCAATGGTGGACATACCG
Source organism: Sphingobacterium sp. UGAL515B_05 (assembly GCF_033097525.1). Lineage (NCBI taxonomy): Bacteria > Pseudomonadati > Bacteroidota > Sphingobacteriia > Sphingobacteriales > Sphingobacteriaceae > Sphingobacterium > Sphingobacterium sp. UGAL515B_05. The sequence goes on from NZ_CP109907.1 coordinate 2,699,675, forward strand.
CACACCATCAGGCATTTCATATTCAAACGGATGATCAGCACTATTTCTTTGGCGGAGATGTATTACCTGAGCCTGAAGAAATTTTCCATAATTATGTTGCCAAATATGATTTCGATGGTCGGCGCTCCAAAGCCTTGCGTCAGGAGTATTGGGCAGAAGGCGCGCCAGCAGGCTGGATTTTTTTGTTTTATCATTCTAAGAATATAACCATTGGCCGTAGTCAGATCCGGGAAGATGGGACCTACAAGCTAGTTGACGCAAAGTTATAAAGGAAAAACCTCCATGACCTTTTAGGGACATGGAGGTTTTTGGAAGGTTTAGTATCCCGGATTTTGTGGGAAGGCTGCACCAGTGTTACTGTCTATAACTTCTTGTGGAATAGGCCAAAGAATAAATTCTTTTTTCACCACATTTTTTGATTGTGTATTTAATGTTTGCACGCGGCGTAAAAAGATATCCTCACCAAAGCGGGCAAGGGTCATACGGCGCATTTCCTCACCAATAAGCTCCCGGGCGCGTTCGTCGAGAATCAAATCAGCATTGATTGCTGATGCATCGATTAATGATGCCTTTGCACGGGCACGGACAGCATTAATGGCGTCTTTAGCTTGTGCCGGTTTATTGGCGCGCCAGTATGCTTCAGCCAATAGCAGGTAAGTTTCTGCCAAACGTACTTTCACACGGTCCTTCATATTTCCTTCAAATGCAGGGTCAACAGCGGTCTTTCCGTAGAAAAATTTGGTTGTTGTCGGGAATACATTACCTGATTCTTTGATCGCGTCGGTAAGTACGATCTTCTTACCATAAAGTTCAGGGACGGAAGGATCGTTATAATACCAATCGCGTTTGATATTGAAAGATGAATTTCTGACATCTTGTTTTTCATAGCTATCCAGCCACCATTGATAAGGGCGCACGTGCCCAAGCCCTCTTCCACCAAGTGAGTCGGCCAAGGCAAATCCTTTTTGTTGTGAATAGAAAGGCACCCAGGCGCGTTTACTCCAATCCGTGTAGCGGTCGCCGCCCCCTTGTGTATTGTATTCCAATTGGATAGCCCAGATCGTTTCTTGATTGCCGGAACCACGATTTTGATTGTTTTCGATAAACATATCGTGGAAATAATCGCCGGGTTTATCTTTTTCGGCGCCAAAACGTTGATCATTCAATTTAAAGTAGCCACTTTGAATCACTTTGTTGGCAGCTTCTGCAGCTAAATCAGGTTGTCCAGCTTCGATATATGCTTCTGCCAGGTAGTGTAAAGCAGCCCATTTCGTCAATTTACCTTCCTGAATTGTTCCTGGATTGTCGGGCAGGTTTTCGCTCGCGTACTTAAGGTCTTCAATCATATGTGTCAAGATCTCAGCTTTCGGTGTACGCGTGAAATCACGACGCGGTGTTTCGGATACCTTGTCCACCCAAGGCACATCGCCGTACAGGTTGACTAAGTAGCGATAACTGTAGGCACGGAAGAAACGGGCCGTTGCTTCCACACGTTTTGGATCGTTGTCCTTGTCTGTCCAGCTGATACCATCCTTTTTTAAAGCCTCGAGGATGGTATTGGTATTACCAATAAATCCGTAGGCATATTTCCAATAATTGCGGACATAAGACGAAGCTGGATTTAGCGTATAATTGCTGAATGGAGCCAATGTAGCGTCTGTACCTGTGGTTTTGATAGCGACGATATCTGTTCCGACCTGTAACGCCTCCTGTGGAGTTGCTCCCTGGGAAAAGATACTACCGTTCCAGGTCAGGAATTCCATGCGGGCATAAGAGTATAAACCATTTAGGCCAGTTTCGAAACCTTTCGTATTAATATAGGTATTATCAGGTGACTGAAAGCTGCTGGTATCTTCATTTAAGAAGTTCTTGCTGCAGCCTGTAAAAAGTAAGCTTAGGCCAGCTAGTATTGTATATAAAGTTGTATTTCTTTTCTTCATGATCTTGATGTGTTTAGAATTGGACATTTACTCCCAATGAGAATGTTCTCGCAACAGGATAAGGACTGGCAATATTTGTCGTTGTTGGATTACCTGTGGTCGAACTTACGCTCAATGCCTCTACGTTGTAACCTTTGATTTTGGAGAATGTATAGAGGTTACGGGCGTTAATAAATGCTTTAATGGAAGAGAGATTCAATCTTTTTAGAAAATCGCCATCAAAGGTATAGCCCAAGCTAAAGTCCCTAATTCGCCAGTAGGACGAATTGATATAATACGTATGGTTATTTACAGGCGTGTATCCAGGAGATGGGATATCTGTGTTTGTACGCTCCGGTGTCCAGTAAGGCATGTCAGCGAGATAATTGGCGCCGTTGTTAGGCAAGAAACGTTCGATGTTTTTGAAATCATCTATTTTCGTTCCACCAAATGCCCCATTCATAAAGAACGACAGGGAGAAATTTTTGTACGTGAAATCATTGCCAATACCGAGTGTATAAGGTGATATTTTGTTCCCCATCATGGTACGGTCATTGGCATCGATTTTACCGTCGTTGTTGAGGTCGGCTAACTTGGCGTCGCCAGGTTTCGCTTTAGGTTGATAGGAGTTTGCGATGTCGTCGCCCTCTTGCCATACACCAATGACTTTATAATCATAGAAAATACGGATAGGCTTTCCGATTAACCAGGCATTGGTCAAATCATCTTTTCCATCAGCGCGCAGTTTGGTGATTTTATTGTTGTTATAGGCAAAGGTCGTATTTACATTCCATTGGAAATTGTCATTTTTGACAGGTATGGCATTCAAGGTAACTTCTATCCCTTTGTTGGAAGTTTCACCGATATTGGTCAAAATGGTGTTGTAACCGTTCATGACAGGGACCTGTTCACTTAATAAAAGATCGGATGTTTTTGAGGAGTAGTAGTCGATCGTTCCTGAAAGTCTATTTTTGAGAACCCCAAAATCCAAACCAAGGTTTAATGAAGCTGTCGTTTCCCAAGTTAGATTGCTTCCACGGCCATTGAAATTCATCACAAGTCCTTTGACTGGGTCAAGACCATAGATATAATCGACGTTGGTCAGGCGGTCGTAAGTTTGATAAGGTGATACGGCCTGATTTCCATTTTTACCATAAGAAACACGAAGTTTTAACAAGTCGAAATAGTCCTGCACATTTCCTTCTTTAGAAACTACCCAGGCTCCTGCAACGGATGGGAAAAATGCATATCGGTTGTTAACAGAAAATGCGCTATAACCGTCCGAACGACCTGTTAAGGTTAATAGGTAGCGATCCTTAAAGGCATAGTTGATTCTTCCCATGTAGGAAATCATCGCTGTATTTTGAAGGTTGGACTCGATCTTAAGATTTTTAGAGGCAGAAGCCATGTTGTTATATCCGGCATCTGATACAAAATCGTCTCCATTCATTTTAGAAGTTTTTAGATTTGTTTTCTGGGAAGAATAGAGGCCCACGACATTGATCTTGTGGTCACCAAAGGTGCGGTCATAGGTCAAGAGATTTTCCCAGGTCCAGTCCCAGAAATGCTCATTGTAAATTGATCCGGTACCATTCACGCCTCGCCCTGTAACCGTATTTGAACCATAGTAGGAGTTTTCGTTAATATTTCGATAGTTGGTTCCGAAGGTGGTTTTGAAACTTAATCCTTCAATAGGGAGTTTCACATCAAGCCAAGTATTCGCATAGACCGTTCTTCTGGTCTGATCCCATTGGCCTTTTTCGTCTGCGAAAGGGTGTGCCCACAAGGTCTGTGCGTACATCGGGTACGTTACAGCAGTGCCATCGGCATCACGGTTTTTACTGTAAGGGGAAAGCTTTACAACACTTTCGAGGTTAGGCTGTACGCCGTCACGGTTCCCTTGGGAAGCCTGCATGGTCATTCCTAGCTTTAACCAAGAGCTTAAACTTTGGTTGAGGTTTAGATTGACATTATATCTTTCGTAGGGCGTGTTTTTTACCACACCATCTTGATTTAGGTAGCTTACAGATGCATAGTAATCGGATTTATCTGTTCCACCTGAAAAACTGAGTTGATGTTCCTGAATGGGAGCGCCACTATTGAATACTTCGTCCTGCCAATTGACTTCTTCTCCTTTTTTGTATTGTTCCAATACGTTGGCAAAAAGATAATTTTCTGGGTTGAGCTGATCGCCGGTTTTTCCTTTCGAAGCCTGGTAATCACGCATAAATTGGATGTACTGTGGACCGTTCATCAATTTAAGGCGGCGTTCTACACTTTGAACCCCAAAATAGCCGTTATAATTGATGCGTGCTTTCCCTGCGGCACCCTTTTTTGATGTGATGAGGATGACACCATTTGCCGCTCTTGAACCATAGATTGCAGTAGACGAAGCATCTTTTAATACCGAAATACTGGCGATTGTATTGGAGGAGATGTCGCCTAGGGAACCACTAAAAGGGATTCCATCCAGGATAATTAGGGGTGCATTGGACGCCGAGATCGAGTTCTCACCGCGGATATTGATAGAAGCTGTTTCGCCAGGTTTTGCTGAACCGGAATTGATCGCCAGACCGGAAATCTTACCTTGAAGTTTATCGACAACATTCGGTGAATTTATTCGTTCCAGGGATTTTGCTTCCACTGTTGCGATACTTCCTGTCAAATCGCTCTTTTTCTGTTTACCATAACCTACGACCACAACTTCATCCAAAACATCCTCGGATTTTGTCAAGGTTATTTGTGCTGCTTGTGCTGCGGAGACTTCTTTCGCCGTAAATCCGATCGAGTTAAATGTTAGGATGGCACTTTTTGAACTGACGTTCAGTGAGAAGATACCGTCTTGATTGGTTGTCGTCGCTGCTGCTTTGCCTTTTTCAGAAACGGTAACACCGCTTATTGGTTTCCCCGTTTCATCAACAACTTTTCCGGAGACGACTTGCTGGAAGGGTGAACGACTGGATATTGCAACCAAATTACGTGGATTTGCTACCCCGTAAATAGGTGCCGCTAATGACAAGATTGATAAGGGTGTCAGCAGGATGAGATGACTCTTTTTGACCATAGGTGTGTAATTTAGATTCAGTAAGTGTTTAATGCGGCAATTATAAAGAAATAAAGCGTTGACAATTCTATTGCTTCTTGGAACAAACGATTGCACGAACTACGAAAACGTTATAGAAATGGGGCTTTGTAATGAAAATTGGAGCGAATTAAAGCTGATTTTTTCGGCGAGGAATTCCGATCGTTAATAACATGTATACGTCGAACGCTTTTATTGTTGTTCAGTTGTGTCATCAAGATGCCATACGTCGAAAAAAAGGATGATATCGATCAAAAGGGTCGTTTTTCTGTTCTTTTTTTAGTATTTTGGGGTAATTTGGTCTTTGTAGCCCATCCCGTCAGATACCAGCGGATTCGTTTAAGATTGATTTTTTGGGTAAATTTGTGTTTTAGTAGCTAAGGGCTGATGCTGTTTTTTCTAAACGTCTTTGTTTTTTTTAGAAAGAACCTTTAGCTTGTTTTCGTAATTGTTGTAAACAACGTTATGAAGCTTATATTATTAGTATTTATTTAAATAGAAGATTATGTCTATTGTAAGAGAGTCCGATCTGATTGGAATTGGAAAAAAATTTCAAATTGAAACCGATGCGGGAGACAATATGGTTGTTGTTATCCATGACGATGGCAGACGGGAACTTTATCGCTATGATGACGAGGAGCACGAGTCACGTTGCGTTATGACACTTAATGATGATGAATCCCGGCAGATTGCGGGTATTATCGGTGGCTTGTCCTACAAACCTAAAGCTTTGGAGACAATTGAAGTTGCTTTGGACGATTTGCGTATTGAATGGTACAAAGTGGAAGGTAAAAATGAAGGGGCCGGAAAGACAATTGGAGAGCTGGAAGTTCGCCAACGTACAGGTGCATCGATTATTGCTGGGATACGGGATGATGATACGGTTATCAATCCAGGACCGTCTTATTTGATTAGCCCAGGTACAACCCTTGTCATCGCGGGGAAGAAGAATAATATTAAACTTTTAAAGGAAATTTTACTGTAATTTATGCTATCACATACCTTAATTCTGGAAATTGGAATCGCTGTAGGACTTGTTGCCATTGTTGGCCTAATCGCCAATAAGCTTAAGTTTTCTGTTATTCCATTTTTCATTATTATAGGAATGGTTTTGGGACAGCACGCTCCGCAGGTTGGTCTGGTGGATTTAACATTTACAGAGAGTAAACCCTTTATAGATTTCATGGGACGGTTGGGCGTATTATTCCTGCTGTTCTACCTGGGCCTTGAGTTTTCGGTCAATCGCCTTATTAAATCCGGTAAAGCAATTGTCACAGGCGGGACAATTTATGTTTTATTGAACTTTACCTCTGGCTTGTTGATCGGATGGCTAATGGATATGCCATTTAAGGAGATGATGGTCTTATGCGGTATCATGACAAGTTCTTCCACGGCTATTGTTGCAAAGGTTCTTACAGATCTTAAACGCACGGCCAACCCCGAGACGGAGGTCATCATGGGCATGATTATGTTCGATGATCTGTTTATCGCGATGCACATCTCTTTCCTTTCAGGCTTGATACTGACCGGAAGCAGTTCGTTTTGGACGGTAGCTGGAACGTCCTTACTGGCCTTGGGATTTATATTGGCCTTTTTGATTTTGGGTAGAAAACTGGTGCCTGCGATTGATCGCTTATTGAAGGAGAAAACCTCCGAATTATTTATATTGATCATCTTTGCCTTACTTTTTATTGTGGCAGGTTTCTCTGAAACCATCCATGTTGCGGAGGCTATTGGGGCATTGATGGCTGGCTTGGTGTTGGCAGATTCGCAATACATTAAAAAGATTGAATCGATGGTACTGCCTTATAAGGACTTTTTTGGAGCGATGTTTTTTTTTAGTTTCGGATTATCTATTGATATTATGTCCCTTGGAGGTGCCGTATTTTGGGCTTCGATTGCAGCAGTGGTAACGGTAATGGGGAATCTTGCATCGGGATATTTTGCAGCTAAATTTTCGGGTATGAAACCCAAAACTTCTTTTGATATCGGCTTTACCCTGTCTGCGCGGGGAGAATTTTCCATTATCATGGCAAATATTGGTAAAGCAGGGGCTTTATTACCCGTTATTCAATCCTTTGTGGTTGTGTATGTACTTATTCTTTCCATTGTATCTCCACTATTGACCAAAGAGTCACGTAATCTGTGGAAATTACTTTTCGGTGCAGATGCCAATAGTGCAAAGCCTTTGAAAAAGTTGAGCGATTTAGAAAATAATCAGACCACTTAGCACTTCTGGATGATAGAGTTGCTCTTAAATGAGTGCTCACAAGCAAAGGAGGATCCTATAGTACTGTAGGATCCTCCTTTGCTTGTATGAGCTATTGAATTTTACAAAAATCCTAATTCTAGCTTTGCTTCTTCAGACATCATGTCTTTGGTCCAGGGTGGATCAAATGTCAATTCGACCAATGCCTCTTTTATACCTTCTACGGCCGCAACTTTTTCCTGAACTTCATTCATGATCTCACCAGCCACCGGACAGCCGGGAGCAGTCAGTGTCATCACGATCTTTGCAATGCCCTCTTCCTTTGTAATGATTTCGTAGACAAGTCCCAAATCCACAATATTTGCGGGTTTCAGTTCAGGATCATAAATCGTTTCCAGTACCGCCTGGATTTGTGGTGCTAAACCCAGTTTATCTAATACGATGATACTCATTTATTCAGTTTTTTATCGTGAATAGCGCCCTGATAGATCGCTAGTAATTGTTCTTTATTTATTTCAGGAGTAAAATTACGAAAATAGTATGCATTGCAGGTCTTTCTTATCTCATCTTTTTCATCTGGTGTTTCGGCACTCCACGTTGTCAAACAGCGGATGATATCGTTTTTGTCGTGGGGATCGAATATCTGTCCTGTTTTGCCCGGAATGATCAGTTCGGGTAGTGGCCCTAGGTTTGAGCAGAGCACAGCTGTTCCGACTGAATAAGCCTCAAGAATCGTGATCGGCATACCTTCAAAACAAATCGATGGTACGAGTAGTGCCTGTGCTTTGGCTACCAAGGGAAGTATTTCGGACCTCTTTTTAAAGCCGAGGTAGGAAATGTTCGGCTGATCTTTAATTCTTCTCAGGACCTCCTCTTCGAGCGGACCGCCACCAATTAGCTGTAGTTGAAAATCTGTTCCGATTAAAGCATCGATCAGATTCAATATCCCTTTTTCTTCCGAAAGACGACCAACGTAAATGAAGTAGGGCTGTGTAACTTGCGGGCCTATTGTGGCAGGGAAGACAAAGTTTGGTTTAACCGCAAATTTACTGGGTGAAAGACGCAAAGTCGATTCTACAAATATTTTTTTCGCAAAGGAACTTAAATTAATGTAGCGATTAACCTTTTCCCAAGTCCCAATTTTACGGTGAAACCAATAATTCAAAGCCAGAAGAAATGTTTTGACTGTGGAATTATTGAATGCCTTTTGCCGAATGGCCGTCCAAGGAAACTCCTCTTGAAGGGAGTCCAGAAAGAGATGGTTGTGATGGTAAAGCGTAGCTGAAGGGCATAGCAAACGGAAGTTATGCAAGGTCATGACCTGGGGGATGCCGAGTTTTGCAATCGTACGCACGATAATCGGTCCTGCTGCATAATGGGTGTTGTGAACGTGAACAATGTCTGGTTTAAACGTCTGAATTATTTTTTTGACACGTTGAGCAGCGCAAATATTCCAAAAAGATCCTATTGTCTGTAATGCACCTTGCCAGCCCTTTTCGTTTTGAAAGGTTAGCGTTTGAACTTCATGTCCTTGTGCTAGGAGGGATGATTCCTGCTGGAATACAGTGTCTTCACCACCAGGATCTTGATAAAATGTATGGATAATCAGTATGCGCATAATAAAAGACTTATACAAATGTACAATTTTGGGGGGACTTCCTTTAAGGGGACAAAATTGCCATTTCTATATGATTATTGCTATATTCGCAAGATTCGATCGTAAAGATATATGCAACATTTACAACAACTCGTGATAGCGGCGATAGAGACAAGTCAATTTCCTGAAACACCATCAAATTTATATGATCCGATACGGTATATATTGACTTTGGGCGGAAAGAGGGTTCGACCGGTGCTGACATTAATGGCTGCCGAATTATTCGGTATGCAAGAGATGGATGAAATTATCCCTGCTGCCAAGGCAGTGGAGTTTTTTCACAACTTTTCACTGATCCACGATGATCTGATGGATAAGGCTCCTTTAAGAAGAGGTAAAACGACAGTTCACGAAAAGTGGGATGCTAATATTGCCATACTGTCTGGAGACGGATTGTTGGTCAAAGCTTATGAGGAAATCTCAAAGTGTAATCCGATTTACCTGCCTGCGACATTGAAAATTTTGAGTAAAGTAGCCATGGAAGTGTGTGAAGGCCAACAATTGGATATGGATTATGAAAGTCGGGATTCGCTGACTATGCCTGAATATCTCGAGATGATCCGTTTGAAGACTTCAGTATTACTGGGCGGAGCATTACAGTTGGGGGCTATTTTATCTGGAGCAGATGAACAACAACAGCAGCTGATTTACGATTTTGGCGAGAATGTAGGCTTGGCGTTTCAATTACAGGACGATATCCTGGATGCTTACGGAGATCCAGACACTTTTGGAAAGATCGTTGGAGGTGATATTATGATCAATAAAAAGACCTTTTTATTGGTGAAGTTGATGGCCGTAATTTCGGACGAAGATAAGATTGTCCTTCAGCACTTATTGGACGCTTCTATGGAGACTGCCCCTTCAAAAGTTGGTGATATGCTTGCATTATACGAGAAGTATGCAATTAAAACCGCTGCCGACGAATTGAAAGATATTTATACACAACGGGCATTTGAAAAAATGGCGGCATTGAATGTACCAAATGAACGTAAAGAAGCGTTATTAGTCTTAGCAAATAACCTTTTGGTGAGACAGCAATAAGTATAAATTCTATTAAAATTCGTATCTTGCCATTAAATGGTTGTTTTGTAATAAAATAATTAAATAAATTTTTAGATTACGTTCATGGAGCCTTTAAAAATCACCGTATTTCAAGCATATCTATTCTGGGAAAATATAGAGAAGAATCTAAATAATCTCGCGTTGAGACTTTCCTCATTGCGCGAGAAAACGGATGTTATTATTCTCCCCGAGATGTTTAATACAGGCTTCACGAATAATGTCGAAAAATGTGCAGAGCCGGCAAATGGCCCTACAACAAGATGGCTATTTGAGATGGCGAGTTCGCTTAACTGTGTTGTTGCCGGTTCCTTGATTATCGAGGAAGGTGGCAAATACTATAATCGCTTTGTGTGGATGTTTCCAGATGGTAAATATGTAAAATATGATAAACGCCACCTGTTTGGACTATCTAAAGAAAGTGAGTACTTCGAACCAGGAAATGAACGTATCCTGGTGGATATCAAAGGATGGAAAATTTGCCCAATGATCTGTTATGACCTTAGATTCCCCGTCTGGTCTAAAAATCAAAATGGCGCATATGATATTTTAGTGTATACGGCCAGCTGGCCGGATAAGCGTTCTGCACATTGGAGAGCCCTCATACCAGCACGTGCGATAGAAAATCAAGCTTACGTTGTTGGAGTAAACCGGGTTGGGCATGATGGTAATGATATTTACTATTCAGGTGGTTCTATGTGTATCTCTCCACTTGGTGATGTGGTGTATTATAAGCCTGAAGACGAGGACTTGTATACATTTACCTTAAATCCGAATGATCTGTTGGAAGCACGGGAGAAATTTCCTTTCTTAAAAGACTCCGATTCTTTTACAATCGGGTAACACGCTCTAAATTAGGTATAATTGCAAGCATTTATTTTGTTTGTCTCCTTTTTATTTGTTAAATTCAGTCTAGTATAAATCAAATTGTTATGATTTATCAACATCTACTGGTGACATGTTGATAAAATTTTGTTTGAGACAGTTAGATTAAAGCGTAATTTAGGCTAACTATTAGCCAAAATACGTTTAGCTTTTTCTCAAATTATATGAAAGACGACGTTTTATTATTGCAATAAGTTGCGTAAACAACCATAACCATTATTCATATGTTAGACCAAGATTTAGTATCACAAGAGTATTTTTATAATTTCCTAACGGGAAAATACTCAATTGCAGTTATGCGGAGATTACAACGTAATCTCAAGGAGGCCGGGTTAAGCATTACTTCTGAACAATGGAGTATCATGTATAACCTGTGGGTAGAAGAGGGCCTAACCCAGCAGGAACTCGCTATTCGTACATTTCGAGATAAGCCGAGTGTCACGCGATTAATTAATAACCTTGAACGGGTAAATCTAGTGATCCGCGTCAATGATAAAAACGACAGAAGGTCCAATCTGATCTACTTAACAAAAACCGGACGAAAGATGAAGGATGAAGGAATGAAGCAGGCAAAAAATACCATTGAACAGGCTTTAGGGGGATTAGCCGACGATCAAATTGCCTTGTCAAATACCATTCTGCATCGCGTATTATTTAATTTGAAATAAAGATACTTAGTGGGGTTTATTTTATAAGGGAACTATCAGGGTATAAAAAAGGTCCCCTATGTATTCAACATAGGGGACCTTTTTTATATGAATTTCTAGCAGTTAATCTTCGAAAAGTTTGCTTTCGAAATCTGTATGGCTATTGACCAATTTACCTTCAGTTCCGAAATAGATTTCCTGAAAACTTAATGTACGGATAGCGTCTACCTTACGATAGAATTTATCAGCCGATACATCCGAAAGTGTTTTGAAACCACAAGCTTCCATAATTTCGACTGTAGCACGTAATGTGTTGCGGTGGAACTGAGCTACGCGTACATATTTATCATTTACGTCGAGCCCTTTGTATAAATGCGGCTGTTGCGTGGCAACTCCAACCGGACAAACGTCTTCATTACACTTAAGTGCTTGAATACAACCTAAAGCGAACATCATACCGCGAGCACTATAACATGCATCTGCGCCTAAGGCAATAACTTTTAAGATATCGAAACCCGTTACAATACGGCTGGATACGATAACTTTAACATGTTTTTTCAAACCAAAAGCAATCAAGGTTTTCGTTACAAATGCCAATGCATCGTATAGTGGCATTCCTAGGTTATCTGTAAACTCTAGTGGCGCAGCTCCTGTACCACCTTCTGATCCATCTACGGAGATAAAATCCGGGAAGATCTGCGTGTTTTGCATGGCGTGACAGATGTCGATAAACTCATGTTTATCGCCGATACAAATTTTGAAACCGATAGGCTTTCCACCCGATAGCTCGCGCAGCTGTTGTATGAAGTGCATCATTTCAGTCGGTGAGGAGAAAGCGCTATGTGCTGGAGGCGACATCACATCTGTTCCTGGAATGACGTGACGAATAGCCGCGACCTCAGGGGTGTTTTTTGCCGCTGGAAGGATACCCCCATGACCGGGTTTAGCACCTTGCGAAAGTTTCAATTCGACCATCTTCACGTTTTCACGATTGGATTTTTCTCGGAAAAGTTCCGGATCAAATTTTCCCTCCTTATTACGGCACCCAAAATAACCTGTACCCACCTGCCAGATTAAATCACCCCCATTGTTGTGGTAATCGCTGATTCCCCCTTCGCCGGTATTGTGTGCAAAGTTTTGAAGTGCAGCACCCTTATTTAATGCCGTTATCGCTGTTTTGCTCAATGCACCATAACTCATTGCCGAGATGTTGAACACACTTAAGCTATAAGGCTTTTTACAGGCTGCATTTCCAACAGTGGTGCGCAGGTCGTGGTTTTCGATATGGCAAGGGAAAACAGAGTGTGCAGCCCATTCGTTCCCGACTGCCTGTGGATCGGTCTGCATACCAAATGCTACAGTTTCACGTTGATTTTTTGCACGTTGGTATACGATCGAACGCTGTCTTCTGTTGAAAGGACGTCCATCCATATCCGATTCCCAAAAATATTGTCTCAACTCAGGACGGATAGATTCGAAGATATAGCGGAAATATCCAACTAAGGGATAATTGCGTAGGATGGCATGTTTGGTCTGGAAACTATGGTATAACGCAATCAATAGCAATGGAAATGGGATGATAAGCAGCCAAAACCAGCTTGATGTAAATATAAATCCAAATGATACAATGATTAAATTAATCACAATCATTATTGAAAGAATGAGTTTTCTAACTTCCATAGAAAATACGATTGTTTAGTTTTAATTCGCTATTTTAATGTTTAGCCCAACTGATTATTTTATTACTCAATTAGCATTCCAAAATGCGCTTTTGGACGAAGCAAATGTACTAAAGTTCCTGAAGTAAATGGATATATTTACCCCTTGGAGGTAAGTTTTGATAAGTTTATAACCGTTTCTAACAAACTATTTTCTTTTAGTAATCTCCTGCGACAAAAGTTGATAGATTTGCTGTAAATCTGGTTTATTGCTAATAAATTGCAAATGTTTTTGCATTGTTGTGCTGTCTTGTCGGATCGCTGGTCCTGTCTGAACTGTTATTGGAATATGATTTTGCACTTTTTCTGCCGTTTCCAGGATAATTGGTTTGATTAAATCAAAGGACAACTTGTTTTCTTCCAATAACTCATAAGCCATCTGATAGAGGATATTGGAGAAATTATTGACCATGACCGAGGCCAAGTGAATGGCTAAGCGTTGCGTTGAGTTACAATAGATACTCCGCGGTGCAAATGTCTGTGCGAGCTGAAGTAGCGCGGCACTATTTTCATCGGTGTTACCTTCAACACAAAGTGGGACGGTCGAGAAATCGACTGCTTTATTTTTGGACAGCGACTGTGGCGGATAGAGGACTCCTGTATTTTTAAATCTAGTCAGTACAGATATATCCGTTGCGCCCGAACAATGGATAACAATTCCTTTTAAATCTTTTGGTAGCGCTTCTACCAGCGATACAATGGCCTGATCGGTAACGGCAATGAGGTAAAGATCGGCATGTAGGTCTAGTTCAGATAGTTGGTCAATTGCTGGGCAATGAAGAGCAAAGGCCAATGCATCTGCATTGGCCTTTGTTTTACTGTAGATCTGAACGATATGCTGTCCTGTTTTTTGAAACTGTTGTCCAAAATGTGTAGCGGCATTACCGCTTCCTAAGATCACAATGTTCATTATTTAAGTGCTTTTCGTTTTTCCTCTTTATTTCTTCTCACAATGGACATGATAAAGCCGATGGTCATGACAATCGTTCCACACCAGAAAAAGTTGATGTATGGGAATTTAATGGCTTTAAATACCACCCATTTCTTTTCTGGAAGCGGCTTTTGATAAACCATGATTTCCAGTTTATCCTTGTCAGGTTTAATTCCCGTAAATCTGAATTTAAGTCCTTGTTCGTTGACATCTTTATTGAAGTCATAAACACCACCGTCTTTAATTAAGTAGATTGGTTGTACCTCATACTGTTTGTTGTCGGCCGAAAATACTTTTATTTTCAATCCAACCATGACATCACTAGGACCTTTTGGGATTTTCTCCAGGTGAGCCTCTTTGTTTAAGCCTTCAATGACATAATATCCATTGCGGTAGCGTAGGGTATCACCGATATTTACCTGATACGTTGCCGGCTCCTCATAGTCTTCGAAACCAGTTTTGTCTTCTGCCGGAACTTTCGCATGCGTTGCTTGGCTTTCAGCTGCAGCGGCGGTAATCAGCGTATAAACATCGTGCGTAACATAATGTTTGGTCGCAGGAGTACCAATCAAACCGCCCATTTTCGCGTTGTTTTGTGCAAAAGGTTGTAGCACAAAATGCTCCTTCACTTTACCTGTTTCTTCGTCGATCCGCTCGTATTTTATTTTATAAAACGTATTTGGAGCCACAATGCTATCACCGATATAGGTTATTTTGTATTCCCCCATTTGTACAGGTTCACCTTCGGTCAAGAATAAGTTGTCGCCAGGTTTCTCCACTTTGTCAAATCCCGATACAGCAATGTAACCTGTGTTGTTGACCGAGATGACCTCGTTGGTTGCTGCGGCCACCATGGCACCGATAAGTAATAATCCAAAGCCGATATGGGCTACCGAAGAGCCGGCCAGCTTCCATTTACCTTTGACAGCATCCCCCAATACGCGGATATTCGCCAAAATACAGAAAATACTTGCGAAGGTGATCAAAATATAGATCAGGTTGGTATAAGTCTTTGTAAAATAGACGACAGCAGCCGTTAGAATGAGAGACACAACTAACGATGCTACCGTGGAAGCCAAAAACTTGCGGCTATCGGTACGTTTGTATTTTAAGAATTGTGTAAATCCGGTTAAGATCATAACGATCACTGCAAAACCCGATTGCCACTTGTTATAATGTTGGATCGGATCCAAAGGTGGAGCTACCTTGGTGCCAAAGATCTTGTTGAACACTGGAATTGATGTTGAAGCAATGATCTGTGCACAGGCGACTGTCAATACCAAAGCGCCAATAAACATCCAGAATTCTCTTGAATAGATATCCTCATCCTTTTCTGTGATAGGCATCTCTTTCTTTTTGACCGTAAGAAATACCACCATGATAACCAAAAAGACAACATTGAATAAGATCAACTGTCCGCTCATTCCCAGATCGGTAAAGGAGTGTACAGAAGTCTCTCCAAGGACACCACTACGTGTCAGGTAAGATGCATAGATAACAAGTACAAAGCTGATCATCGCCAAAAATGTAGCGGTGAAATAAGAGTGACCTGAATTCTTGTAAGCAATCATGACGTGGACAGCAGCAATCAGGGTAAACCAAGGAATAATTGATGCATTTTCTACCGGATCCCATGCCCAGAAGCCACCGAAGTTAAGTGCTTCGTAAGCCCAGAATGACCCCATGATAATACCTGCACCTAAAATCATCACGGCAAATAAAGCCCAAGGAAGTGCTGCATTGATCCATTCTTTGTAACGTTTGGTCCAAAGAGCACCTGTTGCATAAGCAAAAGGAACGATCATTGACGCAAAGCCAAGGAACAGTGTTGGTGGGTGAATCACCATCCAGTAATTTTGAAGCAAAGGGTTCAAACCATTACCGTCGGTGATAAGTGAAAGATAATTAGCTTCTCTAAAGATCGGAATATCCATTGCTTCACGCAATAGAATAAACGGGGAGCTACCGATACGCAGACCGAATATTTCCACACCAATAATCATGGAAGCTAAGAATGCTTGACATAACATGACGAAAGTCATGACAGACGATTCCCAGCTTTTTGCTTTAAACAGCAAAACAGAACCCAATACTGTTTGCCAGAACATCCAGAGCCAAAAACTACCCTCCTGACCTTCCCAAAAACTGGAAATGATATAGTACGTAGGGAGTGTCTTGGACGAGTGTGCCCAAGCATAATTATATTCAAAAAGATGATTGTATATAATATAAAATAAAGTTGCACCAATCGCCACTACGGAGACCGCATTAGTCCAAAAGGCAATACGTGCAATTTTTTTCCATGAATTCTCTTCAGGGTATTTTGTTGCAAAAAAGTAACTGATAAAGGATAGAAGTGCAGCACCAAAAGAAAGTACAATAAAAAATTGTCCGATCTGCCCTGGCAGCAGGTGCTCACCAACGTAATTAACGTCCATTGAAAATTGATTTTACGAATTAATTATTGAAAGCAGTAGCATTGATCTCGGTGACGACCGATTTATCGTTATATTTTGACGGACATTTCATCAATATCTTACTTGCCCTAAACACATTTCCGTCCATTTTTCCTGTCAATACAATTTGCTCTGAACGTTCAATATCTTGAGGTTTGGCGCCTCTAAAAATCACTTCACATTCTGTACCATCGTTGTCACGCATGAAAAACGAAAATTTGTTGGCGTCAGTTTTGGGATCATAATGAAGCGCTTTGTCTTTATTCAATTGACCTACCACATATAGTTCGGTTTTCTTTTCTTTAGCTTCGCTAAATGTCGAATAGGTACTTGAATCGGTATAGATAACAAGTATCATAGCAATTGCGACAGCAATGATAGCGATTAGAATAATTGAACTTTTTTTCATTTGTATTTACTTATTTTATAAGTGTTTGATCTCATCGTATAAATGAGCTCGTTTCACCCGGTTTGTTTTTTCTTAACGTTGAATAGCTGTTCCGATCTGCCAGATATCCTCCTGTTTTTTCAGAAAGATTATTACCCAAATCTGACAACGTTGTGCTCGCTAGAATCCCACATTGATTACATTTGAGACCTAATCGAATGCAAAATTACAAATAGATTCGCTAAGAAAGGAATAATGCAACTTTTCCATATTATTTATATCTATTCTAAATAGTTTGAATTAATTGGAAAAATAAGCTAGATTCGAATGCTTTTGAATAATTTGAAGTGAAATTTGCTATTTTGGTTCTAATGATATCGCATGAATTTTACAATTGCCTGTTAATATGAGTGTTGCTTTGCGATTTTTAGGCCTCTTTTGGGCTGTTATATTTCCCTGCTTTTTTGTTTTTGGACAGGTAAAATTCCGTAATCAGGAAATTGCTATCCAAAATGACAATGACGTTTATCTACTGACCGGTCAGGACCGCTATTATACCAATGGTATCAATATCAACTATAGGATTGCGTTGCCAGGGAAACCGGATAGAGAGACTTCAAATACGGTATTGGATTTTGAAATAGGCCAACGGATTTACAATGGTATCAGTATCATTGACTATAGACGGCAGGAAAAGAAATACGATAGACCATTTGCAGGTTACCTCTATTTGAGTGCTGGGGTAACACGGTTTTTACCGCACGATCAGGTTGTTGAGTTCAAGACTGAATTGGCGCAGATCGGTCCTAAATCCTACGGTGAAGAAGCACAGAAGTTTATCCATCATCTCTTTGGGATGTATGAGGCGACAGGTTGGGATACGCAGCTTGGAAATTCCTTCGGTATTGATTTAAGTGTAACCTATAAAAAAGGACTATACCGCAGTCAAAACCAGCAATTCGATGTGGGAATTATAGGTGAGGGAACCATTGGGCTAAATAATACCAATATGGGGATTGCGGCCCCGCTTCGGTTGGGGAAGCTGAAGTCCTATCAGGCATCCACCTTTACACATGGGCATTTGACACTGGGAAGAGCAGACAATGATAAAGAATGGTATTTTGTCTATCAACCAAGCGTGTCTCGTATTTTTTACAGCGCAACAGTAGAAGGCGGAAGAGGTAAAAATGATCCTATAGGTAAGTTATATACTGTTCAGCCTTGGATGCTTAGTCACCGCATTGGTTTCAATTGGTCTAATCACAAGATCAATTACGGTATCAATTACATCTTCAATTCGAAAGAGCTCAAATCGGTGTTTCACCGGCATCAATATGGCGAGCTATTTTTTGCCTATCGTTTTTGATCAGCCGGCCATACGTAGGACCTACATGGATCCGCTTGATAGGTTTTTCGTTGGTCCAGCGTTCAAATGTTTTTTGTTTGGAGCTTGTTTAACCTGGGTTTTCGGGAATAGGGTCGGCCAGTTTTTGCCCGATCCATCTGGTGGTGAGCATAGCGGCTACGGTATCTCCAGTGGCATTGAGCATTGTTGCGAGGGGATCGACCAGGGTTGCTATGATCATAATGGAAGGGATCACCTCCGTTGGCATCTGATAAACCGATATGATCAGCATTTCTCCGATGTAGCCACCATTAGGAATACCTCCGGCTACGATGCTCACCAGTAAAGTAATGCCAACCGCCATAATCAGATTGGCCGGGTCAAAAAAATCCTTGCCACTTAATAAAAGTGCAATATAGATTTTAAAAATACAGGCGATCGCCGATCCATGTTTGTGCAATGTTGTGCCTAGGGGAATGACGACACTAGCTACACTGTCGGGAATTCCAATTTGCTTGGCTGCAAGTAAGTTGGCCGGCATGGTGGCGAGGCTACTGCAGCTGCTCAATGCGGTCAAGGAAGGCAATATGTTATTTTGCCAATAACGTTTGACACCCTTTAGCCCGAATGCTAAAAAAGCGAATAAACTGAATACCGTGAAAAAATAGAAGATTCCAAAAAAGTAATATAGACCGATAGGTTTGGCATAGAAACCAAAGAGCTGCGGACCTAAGGTTCCGACTTGGTACGCGAAATATGCACCCAAACCAATGGGAGCGAGATTCATGACCATCACGAGTAAATTGCCCATCACAACATTGCCTGAATTGATGAATTTACGAAAAACTTCTGCGGATGCCGCCGATTTACGTGTCGCAATACCAACGAGAAATGAGAAGATGACAAAGGCCAGCATATTTTGACGCGACAATAAACTTGAGAATTCGCTGACGGTTAAAAAGCGGACCATTTTTTCACCCCAAGAATCATGAACAACTGTTTCCATGATCTTGTTTGTTTGTTCAATAGCCAGTGGAGCATCTACTGGAAAGAGGTAAAGGAAGCAGATGCTTGACAGTCCGGCGACGACAATACCCAGTACAAATACAAACGACATCATGCCGATGATTCTACCTAATACGCTGTCCCCATCGATATTGGCAACAGATGAGGATATGGCAAAAAATACAAGTGGTATAACGCTGACAAAAAGCAGGTTTAGAAAGATGTCGCCAATCGGTTTCAGGTTGTTGACACTATTCGGAAGAAAGATACCGATCAAACTTCCAATACTGATCCCAAGGAGTAGAAGTAAGATACTACCGTAGTTCTGTACAAAAGTTTTTGTAGTGTGTTTCATAGGTATGTGATTAATTATTGCTTAAGAAGCTCATTTGTATAAACGAACTGCGGTAATTTGCTTTCTGAATCTCGGTGCATTAGTGATATCCAATTCCATCCTATTATATCTATTCATCGTATTGAATCTACTTGATAGGTCTGGATATTTCATTAGGTTTTATAACTATTTACTATTTAGAATGCTAAAATAGTGTTTTTCTCGAATAGCTCGATTAAAAGGAAGTGAATTTATGCGTGTTTGTTCGTTTTTGTGTTCTTTTGTTGAATGAATCAGATTTTTTTTTCTGAACTCTTATGTATTTATTGATCCGAATTTTCATTAAATTCTTAGGAAGATCGCTCGGTTTGGGTTATTAAAAAAGAAGCATTTTCAGTCCGCTTTTACAGCTGTTGATGCCGTTGAAATCAGGAAGGTTTTGGAACTCGAATTGGCTTTTTTATCTTTGGACAGTAGCAGTGATAAGTGTCATGGGTAAGGAATGCGCCATTTGTTTGGATTACTGTTTAGTTGGTTAGACTTAATGTGTGAAAATTGGAACTTAAAGTATTTGTATAAAAATGGAATTTGTAACGACAGGAGATGGTTCAAAAACGTTGTTTAATGCTGAAATAGGAGAATGTTATCATTCTAAACACGGTGCAGTACAGGAAAGCAGGCATGTTTTTATAAAAACAGGGCTTGACCACTATGTACAAACAACAGCGGCAACCGACGTCGGGATCCTGGAGGTTGGGTTCGGGACAGGTTTGAATTTTTTGCAAACAGCTGACTTTCTTAGCGATAAATCCGTTCAGGTGGAATATGTCGGAATAGAAGGATTTCCCTTGCCTTTGTCTACTATTGCCGCAACGGGCTATGAGGCGACGGTACATCCGGCCGTATGGGCAAGCTATTTGAATGCATACGAGCAGGCTTTGTTGGGAAACGTAGAGATTAACGCGTACTTAAAGCTTCATATTGATCATACCTTATTGATGAATTTCCAATCGGATCGCTTATTTGACGTTGTTTATTTTGATGCTTTTGCGGCAGTGCATCAGCCTGAGATGTGGAATGATGCTGCCTTGGGACATATCGCGCAGTTTGTTAAACCTGGCGGTGTTTTTGTGACTTATGCTATTACCGGAAACCTCAAACGCAGTATGAAAGCATTGGGCTTTTCAATAGAGAAGACGCCTGGTGCGCCAGGCAAGCGTGAAATGCTTCGTGCGACAAAATCTCCTTTTTGAACTAGACCATTATGAAATTTGCAGAGGACTTTCGGTTGACTATTAAGTAAGGATCTATGATGAATTTGCTATGGACCAAGAACGTTCGATTCGAGGGCCTTTCATATCTCTTTCGAGACATCTTCGTGTCTCGGCTAGGCAGTATCCGTGGTTAGGGTGGCATAAGTGCATGGTGAGTTTGAGCTTACCCGCTGAGATAAGTTATCAGCAAAGCTTTCAGGAGATGCTCTTCCTTTCTCGCAAGCAGGAATAAGGCCCGAAGAAGATGCGGATCATTGTCGAAGCAGAGGTAGATAAGGAACTTAAAACTGATTTTTGATGAAAAATAGTAACCGTAAAGCTTAACCATCTTTTATAGGCCATTTAATAATCGGATATAATTGTCAATATATATTATTTTGTCTTTGGATTTATATTGCTGGATATAGCGTGGATGGTCGAGGACGGTCATTTTTCCAAACAACTTTTCTTCCTTGTTGATCTTAGCGAGAAAGGTTGCATTTTTCTTTCCGAGGACAAAGACCTCGTCCGTTTTTAAGCCCATGGAAATGTGCTGTTTTAGGGAATCCAACATAAAGGGCCGGACCATGTCAAAAAGTTGCTTGTCGTCGTAATAGTTTGCATTGATCCAGTTGTTGGGTTTTGTTTCTCGGACAATCGCAAGGGGAAAGGGCGAATTGATATAAAATTGTTTGTAGAAAATATCGGCGCCACCATAGGCCTCAATCATATCGTACATAAAAACCGAAGATATTTCATGGGTATGTGCAGAATGCATTTGTATGCCACATACACTGGATAGTCTTTTGGTATCGGTAAAAGGAACTCCCGTTACACCCGCCCCGTGTCTGCTCGGATTAATGCCGATAATGAATTTTCTAGTTAGATTATCATTGTAATATTTGTGGTAGAACTTTTCCATCACTACCAATGTTTCAGGGTTGTCAAGATAGGGATTAATTACGTTGAACTCCGGAGGTAGATTCCCTTTGTAATGAAGTCGTTTGTTAAATAAAACTACTTTTTCCGCAAATTTTAGCATCGTTTGTGTGTTTAAAAACAAAATACGATTTTTTAAAGTGGTAAAAAACAAAGCCGGGTGTCATTTGACACCCGGCTTTGTTTTTTTGTATCTTGAGTCAAGATTAGTGACCTTGCGTACCGTCTACACCATGTGAGTGTCCATGGGACAACTCTTCTTCAGTAGCAGGACGTACAGTTAAGATTTCGATATCGAAATTTAATGTTTTGCCAGCCATTGGGTGGTTTAAGTCAGCAACAACTACTTCTGGAGTAACCTCAGCTACTACAGCGCGGAATTGGTTTCCTTGGTTGTCTTGTAAAGGCAATACTTCTCCTACTGGAGGTAAACCTGTTTCTTTGAACATATCTACTGGCAATTGTGCGAATGCTCTGTCGTCTTTTTGACCGTAAGCATCATCCGGTGCCAATTCAAATGAAATTTTATCACCAACGTTTAAGTCTGCGATGTTTTCTTCAAATTTAGGTAACATCATACCTACACCATATAAGAAATCTAAAGGTTGTTCTGCAGTTGTTTCTTCAACGAAAACTTTTTCACCGTTTTCTACTGTGTGAAGTCTGTACGTCAATGCTACGACGTCGTTTGCTTTTATAGCCATCTGATTTTGATTTTTGGAAGCCCGAGGCTACCGTTTATTAAATATAATTTATTAACGCTTGTATTGAATCCTGTGGTAGACTGCAGGTCCTGTTTTTACAAAGATATGCTTTTGTCTCCTTTCCGACTCTATGTTCTAGCAATGGAAGATTTTCTTTTGTACCGCCAAGAACAATTTTATTTGGAATATAATAGTTGCCGAGTTCATTTTTGAAAGCCATCGCTTTATCCCCCGTCAATGCAATTTCATTGATTCCATATATTTCTTCTAGCAATAATATTGCCCAATTTGAATAGGCAGAGCCATAAGTCTTGATTTGAGGGAATACATTTGCCAGTAATTGGTCTGTAATGGCGATGTAATTTTCATCATCAAAAAGCAAACCTAATCTTTTCAGCTGACGAGCCATCGTCGACGAAGAGGAGGGAATTACATTATCCATAATTTCACTTTTCCGTGCGATGAGTTCCTCTGCCTGCGACGAGGTGTAATAGAATGTTTTTTGTGATCCATCGTAAAACAATGCAATGGCCTTATCGGCTAGCTGTCGTGCTTTGGTTAACCAATTGAGCTCAAATGTAGCCTCATATAATGCAATAAAGGCTTCAATCGTGAATGCATAGTCATCTAGGAAGCCTTCAATTATCCTATTGTTGTCTTTTGGTTGGTGCAATAACTGGAGATCGTCTTGAATAAGATGGGTGCATATAAACTCGGCATTGTTTAAAGCGAGTTCAAGGAAATGGTTGTTTCCAAGACTGTGGTAGGCATCGATGAGCCCTTTCAAAAATAACGCATTCCAGCTTGTCAATTGCTTGTGGTCGAGCCCTGGACGTTCTCGTTTTTCACGATAGTCGTATAATTTTTTCTTTGAAATTTTTAAAAAATCTGCCCATTCGTCAGCTGACATATTGACCTTTGTTGCTAACTGGTCTGCATTTATGGCGCAAATGGGAATGTTGGTTTTTTCCTCTTCCCAGTTGCCCGCTTCTGTTATGTTAAAATATTGCCCGAGTAGGGGGGGATCGTCGCCCAGTACGCAGTCAAATTCGGCTTTGGAGAAGGAATAGTATTTCCCTTCGATCCCTTCACTATCAGCGTCTAATGCGCTGTAGAAGCCGTGGTTTGGTGCTAACATTTCTCGTTCGGCCCAGTCAATCGTTTCTTCGATAATCCGCTTATAGAACGGATCTTGACTTTGTTGATAGGCTTCGGCATAAAGGGACAGTAGCTGTCCGTTGTCATAGAGCATTTTTTCGAAATGAGGAATATGCCAATAGTGATCGACCGAATAGCGCGCAAAGCCGCCGCCGATCTGGTCGTATATACCACCCGATCCGATCTTTTTTAACGTAAAATGGACATGATCTAAGATCTCCCGATCGTCGGAAAGTACGCCATATTTTAGGAAGAACAACCAATTGTTCGGAAGCGGAAATTTGGGCGCCCTTTGATACCCGCCATCTTTTTTATCGAAGGTTTCGGTCCAAGTGGTAATAATTTCATTTAAGTCGTCGATCGTGTATTGCTCTGGAATAGGGAGGATGGGAAGTTTCTCTGCCCTTTGAATGCCATTGTTTAGCTTTTCGGCATAGTCAAATGCAACTTCGGGTTTCTCCGCCCACATTTGTGCAATTTGCAATAAGATATTCTGCCAGTCGTGCGGTTTGAAATAAGTACCACCGTAAATGGGTCTCCCATCGGGCAGGCAGATACAATTCAATGGCCAGCCCCCTGCATTGGTCATCAGTTGCACAGCAAGCATATACACTTGATCAATATCGGGGCGTTCTTCACGGTCGATTTTGACTGATACGAAAAACCTATTCATGGTTTGGGCGATGGCTGAGTTTTCAAAACTTTCACGCTCCATCACATGGCACCAATGGCAAGCCGAGTAGCCAATGCTTACGATGATCAGTTTATTTTCGTCTTTTGCCTTTTTTAAAGCTTCCGGTCCCCAGGGCATCCAATCTACTGGATTGTGTGCGTGCTGTTTAAGGTAGGGTGAATTTTCAAATTGCAATTGATTCGCCATAAGACGAAGGTAGTAAAAAAGCCTCCATGATGGAGGCTTAAATGTGTTTTTTAATGTTTGGGTTCTGCAACGATCTGATAGGTCTTAATGGCATCTTTCGGAGTTCCAATTAAAGCGATTGACGATTTACCTCTTTCCCAAATTGCTATCGGCAGGTGATTAAGCTTATTTTTGAAGAGCTTATTGTACTTATCGTTAAGTTCAGCCTGTTGATTGTTTGTCGTGGTAAGTGTGGGGCTACCAAAAGATTCGCGTGCCACTTCCATCAAATATTCTTTCTCTTTTTCAGGTGTTTGTTTTCGAAATTGATCGCCATAATAGAGATTGACATAGCTATAGGGGTATTGCCCTTTTATATAAGTTTGATCGATGCGATAACCCTTTTTGTAAGAAAAGGATTGGCCTACAATGCTTCTTGTGGGTGGGTTTTCCCAATTGACATTGAAAAAATCTTTTCCAGCAATAGCCCTGATCGTTAGGTTGGCTTGTTTTACCACCTTACTATCTTTGTAAACCAATAAGTTAAATTTGTAATCGCCCGGTTTGTTGAATGTGACACCTGTCATATAACGAAAAGGACTAACGCTTGAACTGTAATGCATAATATCATCGATATGCCAAACAATTGAATCGACAACCTCTTTTTCCCAAAGAAAAAAAGTGAAATGATCCTTATGATTATCTTTTTCGTATAAACGGATCTCCCCTTGTTCAAATACATTGATAACCCTATTGTCAGTCCAAACATCCATGTTTTTGGTCATTCTTGTTGTAAGGGATTCCGCTTCTTTTTCTTCAGGTTTTATTACTTCTGGTGTTTCAGGGTAATTTTCTTTTGTACAAGAAAAGAAAATAAAAGAAATGCAGCTTATAAAAAAATATTTTTTTAACATTATTTTATGTTTTTGCAAAAATAGAAAAAATACGAGAAACTTTTTTGTGGTGTGGCGTTTCACTTTTTAGTTGCGTTAACTAATTGGTTGTCGGCAAGCGTTTATAGCTTGAAAATTAATTAGATGTTATTAAATGTCCGATGAATTTGATTATTTTTACATACGTTTATTATTAGCTTTACCGAAGTCCTATGTCAAATGACATTGATCTGCTTAAGAAAATAGTCCAAAAAGATAGAAATGCTTTTGAAGCTATTTATAAGAGCCATTTCCGTAAATTATATATTTTGTCTTTTCGGTATGTGCGAGAGGAGGCAATCGCTGAAGAGCTCACCAACGACGTATTTATGATGTTATGGGAAAATGCGGGCAAATTGGCCATTAGTCAATCACTTGGAGCTTACCTATCACGCAGTGTTATCAACCTTTCACTTACCTATATCAAAAAGAATCAGCGTTTGTTGGAACGAAGCAATGATTATATCAAGGAATTAGATCTGACAGATGAAGAGGATCAGACTGATAGCGCCGCACTTTACGAATCCAAATTGTTGATGATCGAAAGCTTACTGGAAGGGTTACCGCCACAGTGTCGAAAAATTGTTCTCATGAGTAAGTATGAAAAGATGAAACAGCAGGAAATTGCGGACCAGTTGGGAATTTCCATTAAAACTGTGAAAAACCATCTGACCATTGCTTACGATAAAATCCGGGTTGCCTTGGCAAAACAAAAAACATTTTTACTACTTCTGATCGGCTTTTTATTTTTTTCATTGGGACTTTTTGTCCAGTTTATTATCTTATAAATATGGAAGAAAACAATACTTCAAGATTTATTCCTTATGACTTGATTCAGAAAGAGCTGGATGGGACTATTTCCGAGAGGGAAGGAGTGTTGCTTGAACATTGGATTTCTGAGGATACAGAGAACCATGAGTTTTATAATGAGATTAGAGCAATAGCGGACGATCTTATGGTTTTGGAACATTATAAAAATGTAGATACCGACAGCCAATGGGACAAATTTAGTCGGCAGCTGGATAAAGCTGGTGACGATCAGCTACAAGATGTTGCTATATCCATAAAAACGATCTGGAAACCCTGGGTGAAATTTGCGGCCGCGGCAGTGTTGCTTATTATTGGCACTAATTGTTATCTGAACTTTGATCGCTGGATGGGTTATGAAGTCCGATTATACGGATCGGCGGCACAACCGTCTACGGTACTTCCCGATGGTTCTATCATGACACTACAGGCGGGAGCCGAGGCGATATTCAACAAAAGGACATTTGCACAGCAAAGAACTGTCGAGCTAAAAAAGGGAAAAGCGCTATTCGATGTCAAACATCAAACAGGAAACCCTTTTGTGGTCGATCTGGAGAATAATTATGTGCGGGATATTGGAACGATCTTCGAAGTCAATTTAATAGCAGATGATGTTGAGGTACTTGTCAAAGAGGGAATAGTCGCATTGAGCAGTGGAAAGGGCGATCATGCAAAGGAACTTGTTTTAAAGAAAAATCAAAAGGGACTGTATGAAAGACAAACAGCTTCCTTATCCAAAATCGATCTGCAAGCGGACAATGAGACAGATGTCGCACAAAAGTTGAGCTACTCAAATGTTCGGTTGGACAGCATCTGCGCGGATCTAGAAAAACATTTTCGGGCAAATATTACTGTCGTTGGAGATAGTCTAAAAGCACGTAAACTCAGCATGTATTTTGATGGGCAAACGCTCAATGAGATCGTTCAGATTCTGTCCAAAACCCTAAACGTGAAATGGAAATCGGGTAAAAAAGGATATAGTATCTACGAATAGACTCTTCGCGTTGCTGATATGAAAGATAGGATATTGTATCGTCTGCTCTTTTTATGCTGGTTGGTTATAGCGATGTGTCCGAAAGCCATGGGGCAGAACTCCCCTGCCGAATTACGGGTCTCAATTGACACACATAACAAACAGATTATTCAGATACTAGCCGAAATTCATAAAACATACGATATATCCATGTCCTATGATGAGCAGATTTTTAACAAGGACATCATTTATGGTCGATCATTTAATAGATCGAGTTTAGAAGAGGTTCTTAATTATTTGCTGAAAGATTCAAATGTTGGATTTACGATTATCAATAGGGCGCTGATCTTCTACGAAGACGATAAAACTTTTACCATTAAGGGGCGAGTTGTAGATAGTCTAAGTGGTGAAAACTTGATTGGAGCGACCTTGTTGATTGCCGAGAAAGGTAAGAGTAGTTTAAGTAATAAGTATGGATTCTATTCACTGACTTTACCACAGGGTGAATATAGCTGTTATGTGAGCTATCTGGGGTATAAGACAAGGATCGTAACATTAAATCCCAATTTGGAAAATGATTATCTTGTCATTAAACTTGCTCCTGTGGATTTTAATTTGAGCGAGGTAGTCGTTCAGGTTGACTCTTCGTTAACGGCTCAGCATATGGGAAGTTTCACAGATAAGATCAATTGGTCGCGAGCACGACGAAATGCCTTTTATAAAGGTGAGGCCGATATCATGAAAGTGTTACAGATGCAAAATGGAATTAACGGATTGACAGAAGGCGGCAGTAATCTTTTCGTAAGAGGGAGTGGTAAAGATCAGAATCTTATTATATTGGATGAAGCTGTTGTTTATAACCCATCCCATCTGTTCGGTCTGACTTCCGTATTTAATTCGGACATCTTGAAGAATACACAACTTTACAAGGATGCTATCCCTGCCAATCTAGGGGGGCGTCTATCTTCCATCATGGATATGAGTACCAGAGATGGCGATGCCAATGCTTTTCATGTTTTTGGTGGGTCAAGTCTATTGATTGCTCGCATTGGTGCCGAGGGGCCCTTTATAAAAAAGGGAAAAGGTGCCTTCATTGCCACTGCGCGGGGAAGTATATTAAATGCTTTTAATACGGATTATCGGTTGTTTAATGTCAAAGGTAAGTACAGTGACTATAACGTGAAGTTCAATTATTCTTTTGACGAGAAAAATCGGATTTACCTTTCTGGTTACTATGGGCAGGATAAAGTTATTTCACCGAATAGAAATACCAACCGTTGGGGGAACTGGACGTCTACTTTGCGATGGAACCATGTGCATAGTGACCGGTTGTTTATGAACCTTTCGGCCATATTCAGTGATTATCATAATAGATTGGATGTCAGTAAACCCGAATCGAGTGACAATCAAATCTGGTTGACACGGATACGTGACTTTAGTTTGAAATCCGATTTTACGTATTTTATGGGATTGGACCGCACGTTGGATTTTGGTCTTCAGGGAACCTTACATCGTTTCAATCCCGGAGAGATATCACCGATAAATTCAAACACGGAAGATAATATTTTTAGGGCGCAAGCTTATGATTATACGGGGTATGTTTCTTTTAATTGGAAGATCGATTCAGCTTTCCGGATCGTTGCGGGAATGCGGGCGAATGCCTTTTTTAATGCCTCCTTTGGACGCTATTATTTATTGGAAGGCAGCTCGTATAAGCCATTGTCGAACGATGCCGACAAGAAAAAGTCGTATTATGGTTTAGAGCCACGTCTGTCCTTGCAATATAAAATGGGCAATGACTATGCTTTCAGATTGGCTTATAATCGGAGTTATCAATATTTGCAGTTATTACAGAATGATGAACTTGCTTTTTCCTCATTGGAAGCATGGGTGCCGGCAGGATTAAATATTAAACCACAATATGTTGATGCTATTTCTTTTCGTATCAACAGATTATTGTATCATGGAAATATTGGACTCGAAGGGTATTGGAAGAAGATGGGCAATCAGGTCGAACTGATCGATCATGCGCAACTGATACTCAACCCATTTATCGAAACGCAGCTGCGCCAAGGCAAGGGGCATGCTTATGGACTTGAATTATCTGTCAATCAGCGTATCGGTGACCTTATGGGTAGTATTTTCTATAGTTGGTCGAGATCTTTTCGTAAGATCAATGGCATCAATAAAGGAAAAGAGTATGCGGCTAACTTCGATATTCCACATGTGCTTAAGAGCAACTTGTCCTACGATTTGGGAAGGTCGGTGCATCTCAATGCTTTTTATACAATTCATACCGGAAGGCCCTTAACCTATCCGGTAGGATTTATGGAATATGAGGGCATATATGTTCCAGTGTATTCAAGTCGTAATTCCCATCGTATGCCTACATTTAGTCGTTTTGACCTGAATTGTTCGGTGGATCTGGAAACGATCAAACAGCGGGAACGTGGTAGAAGACATACCTTGAATTTTGGATTATATAATGTGTTTGATCAGCGTAATCCGCTCTATTATAGTTTTTCCGAAGATAGCAATGGGAACTTAGCTATTCAGAAAACATCATTTTCTGGGAGAATACCTTCAATTAGTTATACAATGAGATTTTGATTCATATGAGGCTCTTGTTGATTTTTGTGACTTATTTTCTAGTGGTTTCTTGTCAGAAATCAGCGGTAGACGAAGGACAATCGTACGATATGATTGTCGAGGGGGGGATCAATACGATGTACAAAGAGCAGTATATCCAATTGAAGAAATTGGATGGAATGAAATCTAACACAGGTACTATAGGAATTAGTGGTGCTTCCGTGCGTGTCACGAATGGCCCCAATATGATTGAATTCAAGGATTTGGGAGAAGGACTTTATCTTGGTGAGCTTTTCAATCTGAAAGATACAGTAGGGAATGTATTTCAGCTTACAATTACTTTGAATGGGAAATTGTATGAAGCACAAGATCAATTGATACCTGTGGTACCAATTGAAAATGCCTTTCTACCGGTAGAAAAAAGTAAAGTGAATAATACTTGGGAAGTAAAGGTCAGCAAGCATTTATTTGGAATGCGAACCTCAAACAAATGGCTTATTTTACCAAAAAAGGATTTTTCTGAAGATGATATTTCCTCTTTTCGCTCTCCTTTTAGCTACAGTTATCGTTTGGGGGCACCCAATGTCCTGAATAACTTACTTGGGAAGACCTATAACTATGAAGTTTCGTTGAAGGACAGTTTAATCGTCTCTAAGTTTTCTGAATCGCCACGTTACTCCCGTTTTATTTATAATCTATTTCAGGAGACTGAATGGAAAGGATTATTGTCTGCAGTACCTGCCAATGTTGAAGGTAATATTTCGAATAATGCCCTTGGCTTTTTTTATGTGATGGACGGTGTGCGTAAATCAATTCCAATGAAGGACATTAGAACCAGCAAATAGGATTTTTTCAAGATCTAAAACTGGAAACAGGCACAATGGAAGATCGGTGGATCGAGGATATTCAAGTCATTTAAAGCAAATATTTATACATACTTATACATATGAAAACTGCACAATATAGAGCAGAAAGGGTAATCCTATTTCTATTTTTCTGGCTATGCTTAGCCATAACATCTGCAAAGGCTGAGGTTTTTCCAAATTATGTTATACCACTTAAGGATATAAACAGCAAACAAAAAACAATGCTTGTATTTATTACGGGCGACGGCGGCTATAATGATTTTAGCAAAAGTCTTCTTTCCTATTTTTCCCAGGAAGGATATCCCCGTTTGGTCATCGATGCAAAAAAATATTTTTGGAAAAAGAAAAATCCACAGGAAGCAGGAAGAGAATTTGAACGGTATATCGACCATTTCAAAAAGGAGTGGGATTGTGATCAGATTTATTTGGTTGGACATTCATTTTCGGCAGGCGTGCTGCCTTTTATCCTGAGTAATTTCTCGGATCCATTGAAAAAGTCAATCCGTCATGTTACCTATTTGTCACCGGATCAATATGCGAGCTTCGAGGTGACCGTATCGACTATGCTCAACTGGAAACAGAAGCCTAATGGTTACGAAGTGCTTGCTGAAGTCTTGAAGCTAAAGCAATTTCCTTCTACTTATGTCTTTTGTAAAGAGGGCGAGGAAGATCTCGTGAAAATGTTTCGCAATGCGGGACTAAAGGTTGATGTACTGGCGGGGCCGCATAATTATAATCGCGATTTTAAGACTATTTATAATACAATTCGATTAAGATAGCATTCCTATTAGGACCTTTTTATAAAAACCTTGTCATCCTACTGAATTTAGATGCAAGGTTTTTTTTATGCAATATCGTTTTTTATTGGTTTTATTGTTCTTTACTTCTCGACTATTTGGACAAGGAGCTTCATTAACAGGGATTGTCCTCGATGCCTCAACGGCAAAACCTATACAAGGTGTTACTGTAAAGCTTTCCAATACGGCAAAATCTGTAGCAACAAATAAAGAGGGGCACTTTCAGCTGCCGGCAGTACCTGATAACTGGGAGTTACTATTTAGTGCGGTTGGCTATAAAAAACAGGTATTCCCGATGAGTGTCGCACAGGGCAAGAAAGTTCTTATTATCCGTTTGGAAGATGAACAACAAAGTCTCGATGAAGTTGTCGTGAATGCGCCTAAAAAAAGAAAATACACGAATAAACATAATCCAACAGTAGATTTAATCCGTAAAGTAATTGAAAAAAGAGATGAAAATAATGCGTTAAATGGAACGGGAGGTAACTACCAGGAATATGAAAAGTTATCAATGTCTTTGTCTATACAGAATCAAAAGGTGGATAAATCCCGTTTACTGAAACGATTCGGATTCCTGAAGCAGGGGATGGATACACTAAAATATCCAGGAAGGTCGTTGGTGCCCATATTTATGGATGAAAAAATAGGGCAGCGAAAATTAGATCCAGTTAAAGGTTCCGGTTTTGTTTTATTGGGTGAGAATCAGTCACGCGTAGATCAGTACCTGGATGAAGATGGTATTGATGAGTATTTGGATAAAATCTATGGTGAAACAGATATCTATGATACAGATGTCTCTATTGGGAATAGACGTTTTTTAAGCCCTATAGCAACGTTGGGACCTTCGTTTTATAAATATTACTTGGTTGACACCTTGAAGGATAGTAAACCTTGGCATGCAAAAATACGCGTAGAGCCAAGGAATAGGGAGGATGCACTTTTTTCAGGCTTCATCTATATCCGCTTAGACGGGAGTTATGCATTGGATCAAGCGGAGCTGACGATCAACGAAGCGACCAATATCAACTGGGTAAAGGGTTTAAATATTGTTTTGAATTATTCGGAAAATCAAGCGCATCGTTTTTTTCTGAGCAGGGGAGTACTGACGATAGACATGGGGATTTTTAAGGATGGTATGGGCTTGTTTGGGGAGAAAGTGACCAATAGGTCTTTAGTTGATGCAAATCAGTTGATTGTTAATGGTAAAGCATTGACGCGAACTGGACCACAAAATCCAAATGGAATTGACTGGAATCTTGCAAGACCTGAGAAACTGAGTACGTTGGAGGAGCAGGCCTTTACGAATATCGATAGTTTAAAACAGTCAAAATCTTTTAAAAATTTGATGGCTTTGGGCTCCTTCATTATGTCGGGTTATTATGGTCGCGGTGTCATCGAAATAGGGCCAGTACCATCATTTTATAGTTTTAATCCGGTAGAAGGAAGCCGATTTAAGTTCGGCGGCAACACAACGGATCTTTTTAGCAAAACATTGGTACTGGATGGCTACGGGGCCTATGGGACGAAAGATAGGCAATGGAAATATAATGTGGGTGCCACTTACTCATTTAATGGTGAATCGGTGTATAAATTTCCGGTAAAGTTGGTCTCTGCTAAGGTTAGCAAAGAGGTACAGGTGCCGGGACAGGATCTAAATTTCATTGACAATGATAATTTTCTGCTTTCATTCAGAAGAGGGGAAAATGACAAAATGTTTTATCTACAGCGGAGGCAGATCGAATACTGGCAGGAATTTGAAAACCATCTATCCTTTAAAGTAGGGTTCTTCAATCAAATCCTTAGTCCAGGTGGTATTTTGGAGTTCGATCGTCGAGCTTTTCGAAGAAGTAACGGTAATGAGCTATGGACTTCTGCTTTCACCGGAGAAATTCGCTGGGCTCCACATGAGAAACTATACCAGGGGAAACGTTATCGGCGTATTATCAATACAGGTCAGCCTGTTTTTACCTTAGCCGCACAGGTTGGCGTGAAAGGTTTATTGGGTGGAGATTATAACTACCAACGTTTTATATTAAATGCCAATAAGCGATTTTTTGCCTCCCAATTTGGTTTTGCGGATGTTGTGCTTGAGTCGGGCATTCAATTTGGGAAAGTTCCTTATCCCCTGATGATTATTCACCGTGCAAATCAGACCTATTCGTATCAGCTCAATTCATACAATTTGATGAATTCAATGGAGTTTATGAGCGATAAGTATGCTTCATTATTGGTTCAACATTCATTTAATGGTTTTTTTCTGAATAAAGTTCCGCTTCTGAAAAAACTGGATCTCCGGGAGATCGCCTCTGTAAAGATGTTGTATGGAGCTGTCGACGCCTCCAATAGATACACGAAAAGTTTTGATGAATTACCCAAGGATCCTCGCGAACCGCAGCTGTTCTCCCTCAATAATGGGGCTTATATAGAAGGGAGTGTCGGCTTGAGTAATATCTTTAAAATTCTACGTGTCGATCTGGTGCGTCGATTTACTTATTTGGATAATCCAAGTGTATCTCCTTGGGGCGTAAGGGCAAAGATCGGTATTGATTTTTAATACGCTAAAAAAGACAAATAATCTTGGGACTATTTTAAGGTAATGATGTCATTAGTAAAAGTGATTTAGAAAAACGAAATAATTGGGTTTGTCAATTTGAGAGGTAATTATGCTGATGAAAAACAAAATGTTGATCTGGAAATCCTTATTGGGCCTATTGGTCATTTTGGGTGCCGTATATTTTTTTGCAAATCAGAGACAGGAGTTGGCATCGTCGGTAGGGCTTATCCAGTCAAGTTCATTGTTTTGGGTCGCAATCGGGATCGTGGTTTCTTTGGCATACATCGCAATGCAAGGTTTGGTCTATGTCTATAGTTTTAAGGCTTTGCAACAGAAGCTATCACTAGGTGGAGCTACCCGTTTATTTCTGAAGAGAAACTTTATCAGTGTCTTTCTTCCGGTAGGCGGATTTACCTCACTGGCTTTCTTTAAGAAAGAAGTTAATCAGGAGGGAATTGATGATGCAAACGCCAATCTTTCTTCTGTTATCTACGCAGTCATTAGCCTAGTGTCCTTATTTATACTCTGCCTTTTTGTTTTTCTGTTTGTAGGAATCGCAGGTCTTGATGTGCAGATCATCGGGATTATGCTTGTTTTTAGTGTTCTATTGCTGGGGTTTGGCTGGTACTGCAGATCATTTTACCGTGGGGGAGTAGCATACAATTTTACAGTACGTCATTTCTCCTCAGTTGCAGGTACCTGGGATGAACTCCATAAAAAGGGTGTAGATTTTTGGGCTGTATTGCAAAGTCTCATTTGGGCGACAGTCATTGAGCTAGTAGGGATTTTACATATCTATATTGCTATGCTTGCTTTAGGCTTTGAAACATCGCTATTGGCCTGTACGGTAACGTATGCTGTCGGAACGTTGGTCTATTGTTTTTCACCATTGATGAAGGGGGTGGGACTAATCGAAGTATCTATGGTTGTCATGCTGTGTAAGTTTGGCTACAGCGAAGAACAGGCTATTTCTATATCCCTTTTATATCGTTTATTTGAGTTTTGGGGTCCATTAGCATTGGGGGGAATTAGTTTCTTCGTGAATAAAAACAACATCTTTGTTCGGATACTTCCATCAGTTTTTATTTTTGTGATGGGGCTTATTAATATCATCTCTGTCTTGACCCCAGCCATCCATAGCCGTGTCACGGCATTAAAGCAATTTATATCCTATGATGCTTTAAACTTTTCAAATGCAGCGGTACTTTTCTTCGGTATATTATTGGTGATGTGCTCCGGCTTTCTGTTGAAGGGGCTACGTATGGCTTGGTATGTTGCGGTTGCGCTATGTTCGCTTTCCATTGTTGCTAATCTTTCCAAAGGGCTGGATTTTGAAGAAGCCTGGTTCGCTTTTTTGGTGCTGTTGATGCTCCTTTATTCATCAAAACACTATTTTGTACAAAGTAATAGGAGATTCAGCTCCTTAAACCTCAGCTTGGTTTTGTGGCTTATTGGGGTTGTGCTGTTGTATGGAATTACTGGGTTTTATTTTCTGAATGCGAAGCATTTTAATATGGATTTTACCATTTTAAATGCGGTAAGCAGTACGCTGCACGGTTTTGTGCTACTTAATGGTGATGTTGCGGAACCTCAGACAACGATAGGACAGTATTTTTTGTATTCCATTAATTTTTTTAGTGTGATCAGTCTGTCTGCATTGTTCTACTGGATGGTCAATCCGTGTCAGTTAGCGGAAGAAGAAGTAGATGGGCAGATTGAAATTGCACAGCGCCTCTTGGAGCGTTATGGTAAATCACCTGTCGATTATTTTAAGACCTATGGGGATAAAGATCTTTTCTTTAACACGGAGCGGACGGGCTTTATTGCGTATAAAAAATGTTATGGTTTTGCGATGGTGCTTGAAGGACCCGTTTGTGAGGATACTGAAGATGCGATGAAAGAATTGATTAATTCCTTCGAACGCTATTGTCGCAAATCGAGTTTAAAAACAGCCTATTACCGCGTTGACGGTAGGCATCTAGGGATTTTTAAGCAGTTGGGTAAAAAATCTTTTCTGATCGGAGAAGAGGCCATTGTCAATGTCGATAATTTTTCGCTGGAAGGAAAGAAACGTAAATCACTTCGAAATGCGGTGAATAGCATTGAAAAAAAAGGTTTTGTTTCGAATTTATATCGCGCACCGTTATCCAATGGTTTGCTTCAGAAACTGCAGGTTGTGTCGGATCATTGGTTGAGAGACATGAAGCGTTCAGAACGTGTTTTTTCTCAAGGCATGTTCGATGTTGGTAAGATTAAAAATAGCCATGTAATTACTTTGGAGGATAACGAAGGGCGCATTTTGGCCTTTTTGAATATCATTCCCAATTATGCTCCAGACGAGGCAACGTATGATCTTATCCGGAAATTGCAAGATGCGCCAGGGGGAAATATGGATGTATTGATTATCCGTTTTTTAGCGTATTGCAAAGAGGAAGGTTATTCTTTTTTAAATATGGGACTGGCTCCTTTTTCGGGATTTGACAAGAAGAAAGGGCTTGTTGAGCGCTTAATCAGCTTTCTATATGAAAATAACCCTTACTTCCGTCAACCAAAGGGTTTGAAAGAATTTAAGGAAAAATTTGATCCATGTTGGGTCTAGAAATTTGTGGTGTATTCGCATGATCTGGATTTGATTTCAGTGCCTTTGGTGATTGATAAGGCAATGAAATCAAATGCGGGTAAGTGATAAGCTGATCTTATCTGAAGATAAGTTTGTTCTTTGATAGAATTTTAATCAATTATTTGCACAAGATCGGCGCAATTGCCGCTGAGCATATGAAAGGTAAAACCTGCATCGAGCTTGATCTCTGCACAGGATGAGGTGCGTAAATAGGCCGCTTTTCGGGTCAGGTATTCCACTAGATCAGTCAATGTGGGATTGTGTCCGAAGAGCAGTACATGGTTAATATGATCGGGAATTGCATTGATGATGGATAACAAGTGTTTGTAGGTGCATTCATAAATTGTTTCTTCAATCTGAATGTCAAAAGAAGAAGAGCCCATCACATCCAGAAAAATACGTGTTGTTTGGAGTGCCCGGTTGGCTGGCGAACTGATCACGATACTGTTTTCATCTAGGGTCAATTTTGCCGATAGCTTAGTCGCTACTTGTTTTGCGTGTTGTATGCCGTCGGATGTAAGTGCGCGATCAAAATCGTTTATGCCCGGAATAGTTTCGGCTTTGGCATGTCGGATGATATAAAGTTTTTTACTGTTGTCCATGATTAAAATTTTTGATTCTATACTAATATAAATAATAACGCTTGTTGTTCCGGTTCATTGTGTTTGTGCAATGAGCAGGCTTGCGTATGAATACAAATAATAATACAGGAAGTTTTGAAAAGTATATACTCTATGAACAGTTTTTTTACCTCAAGTGATACGTTTAATAACGTATCAAAGCTAAATCATTGTTTTATTTTGATAAAATTATGCTAATTTCGCAGCGAAAAACAATAAATTTTTTTATACATCTATTTGCCGTCAGCTTATTTTATTTATTGAAAAACATCGTTAGCCAAGTCGCGTTTTTTTGTTTCTACCGTTTGATTTTTACTTATGATTCGTAATTTTTTGATACTTCTTTATGGAAGTATTTTTCTAGTGGCTTGCAGCCGTCCAGAGGATTTTTTTGCGGGGGATGTTGAAGCTCCTATTTGGACTGTTGAGCCCATTGATTCCGTTACTTTTGATGGTGATGAAGGTTTGGTCAATATACATACTGTTGCTGACGCTAATTTTAAGGGACTAAAAAATGCCAACGATTTTATAGATATCTCGGGCGCAAATGCCAGTTATTGTCATCCAGATGTTCTTTATTTTCCCAATAAACTGAATGGGTATAAGTATTGGATGGTTTTTACACCTTATTTTGGCGCAGTTGGAACCAATCAAAATTCAAAGAAATTTGAAAATCCAAGTGTTGTTGTATCAAATGATGGTGTTGATTGGGTAAATCCTCCGGGATTGAGCAATCCAATTATCAATGCACCCTTCCCGACAGAAAGTTTCGGTGAAAACAAGGTTGATCCGATTCAAGGATTTTGGTCAGATGTCGATTGGATATACTTAAATAATCAGTTTTATCTTTACTATAGGGGTAGTTTTATTACTGCTCAGGCTTTGAAGGGCAAATGTGTGTTAAGTAATACAAATTTTGATCGACTGAAACAAAACGCACATCGCACTATTGTGCAACAAACATCTACAGATGGTATAAAGTGGTCGAATCTGAACGTCGCTTTTACCAGCAATCCACCTTTCACCCCCAAGGATGACCATTTATTGTCTCCCTCTTTTATCCATGATGGGAGCGAGTTTTTGAGTTATGAAATCGAACTCAATCTTAATCCCAAGAATTTTAAAGGTAAAGACCCCTCTTATGTTGTTCGTAGAACGTCGACTGATGGGATTAATTTTACAGGGTTTCGCGATAGCAAAATAGTTAATTTCTTTAATAAACCCTGGCTGAAGGAAGGTAATGGTAATTCGCCATGGCATATTCAGGCAACATATGCTGACGGTTATTACTTTTTATGTATTGCTGTTGGTGAAGTGAAAAGATACACGGCAGAGTTATTGTATGTGGCTTATTCGAAAGATGGATTAAATTTCAAGGTATTCCCGAAGCCCTTATTAAAAAATAATGCCTATCGAAGTTCTATTTTTCCAATGGGCAGCAATGAATCTTTAATCAAAATGGGGGCAATGATCGGGAATAAATCAGGAGAATTCCGATACCGGGAATTTACGTTAAACAAATATAGGATCGAAAAATCTTTAAAATGATTTCGGTATTTGATATATAATTCGTCTTGCTATTTTTGTATATTGAATGTCAATGATGGAAAAAAATGGTAGTACGAAGGGGACTTTTCCCGTTGCTGTGTCGGTAGTGATTCCGGTATACAATGTCGAAAAATATTTAGATGAGACAATTCAAAGTGTGCTTAATCAAGAATTGCAGGATTTTGAAATTATTCTTGTCAATGATGGTAGTCTGGATTCTTCTGCAGTAATATGCCAAAAATATGCATCCTTAGATCCGAGAATTTATTTTTTTGATCAGGACAATGCTGGTGTTTCCGTTGCGAGAAACAATGGTTTGAGTCATGCGCGAGGAGAGTATGTCTATTTTTTGGATTCTGATGATACGATTGAATCCGAATTCTTGACTGGAGCTTATACATTAGCAAAACAAGATGATCTTGATCTAGTCGTTTTAGGAGAGATATATTGTTACAGAGCAAAACGATTGACTGCTGTACCTACTTGTGGATTGTTTATAAAAAAGTCATTATTGGACAGCTATCCTGATATTCGCTTTCCCGTGGGAATCCAACCTTGTGAGGACGGTTTGTTTTCACATTGCCTTTTTTTAATGACTGATAAAATAGGATTCAATCCGGATGCAAAATATTTTTATAGACAACACGAGAATCAAAATCATGTACGCATCAATAGAGAAACAGCTCGCATCTTAAAACAGATACCTAATTGGTTGGAACTTTTAAAAATATTCTACGATCAACATGATATTTTTACCTCGAGAGCACTCAAACTAGCTTTGTTTATTGAACATGAACCGTTTGAGTTGCGTTACATAAAAATGCCTTTTGATGAGAATGAAAAAGAAGCACTTTTCAGATTATTGCAAAATTTTATGCGACAATATGTCGAGCCATATTTATCCAAAACAGATATAGAGGTATTATCGGTTCCATTTAGGTATTTCATGACAACGGGAAATCATGTGAATTTTGATAATTTTTATAAAAGCTATCGAACGAATAGAGCCCAGCAGTTTAAACATGCATTGTTTTGGGTTAAGTTTATTCCAATTTCTAAATTAAGGAGGAAACTTCGCAAAAATATCAGAAATAAATATATTGATATATGAAGATTCTATTAATACAACATTTGTATTTTTTAAATGGAATAGGAGGAACAGAAAAAATCTGCTCAATATTGGCTAACATTTTATCCGCCAATGGTTATGAAGTCGAAATAGCCACTAATGAAAATATAGTTGGTAAGCCAGTGTTTACTTTGGATAAAAGCGTACGTGTTACAAACATATATGACGTAAATCTGGAACAAAAAGAGGAGATCCCCTTATATAATTATAAAGGCAGAAATCCTTTTCTTTGGATAAAATATAAGATAGAAAAGAAGTATGCTAAATGGTATAATCGCCGTTTAATAAAGCGTATGGAAGGAGAGGATAAACTATTTCAGTATAATTTGAGAAACCGGGCGATTGCTTGGAAAAGTTACATTGATCTAGTTAAACCAAATTTGATTATTACAATGTCTATTGGTTCATTGTTGGAAATTACCTATGGAAACACGCTGACAATACCAATTTTAGATTCGGTGAACGGTCGGCCAGATTATGATTACTCCAATATTCTGGGCGGAAGGAAATCGTATATGGTTGATTTATTGACGTCAAGTTTTAGTAAGCTTGATGGCATCCAAATTCTTTTTGATAGTTATAGAAAATTTTTGCCCGATAATTTTGCCGGCGAATGCCGTGTTATTACGAATCCTATCGACGAGGTAAGTGACACCGATTTGGTTCTACATAGTAATGAAAAATCGAGATTTAAGATAATTCATATTGGACGCTTGGATACTGCGTGTAAACAGCAACATATAGCTATAGATATTTTCTCTAATTTGGCAGAAAAATACCCGACATGGGATTTGGAATTTTGGGGTATAGGTAATGACTTTGAGCGATTGAAATTACAGATTATTGAACTGGGCCTATCCAAAAGAATTTTCCTTCGCGGATTTACTGACGATCCCATCGCAAAGATGAAGGATGCAGATATCTTTATTTTTCCAAGCAAATATGAAGGGTTTGGGCTTGCTTTGGCCGAAGCAATGTCCGTTGGTTTACCTAGTATAGGTTTTGCTACATGTTCTGGTGTGAACGAATTAATAAAGCATGGTGAGAATGGGTTTTTGGCGAACGATCGAGAGGGTATGGAGCTTCATCTTGAGCAATTAATAAATAATCCACTTCTTCGTGAACAAATGGGGATAAAAGGGAAAATTTTTATAAAAGATTTTAATCTTGATAAAATGACGAGGGGATGGTTGGAGTTGGTTAATGCTGTAATAAATAAATATGACAATGTCTAAAAGGAAACGAGTACTATATTTTATGCCGGTTAATCCGATGAATGATCGCGCAGGAAATATCACGAGATGTATACAATTGCTAGAATATTTTGAACGTAATAGCTCTTATGTAGAAACAGCTTTTGTTTCATTTGATCATTGGGCGCAGGCGGACAAAATGTCTTTTGAGCAGAAATTTCCAAATATTCGTTTAATACTTATACAGCATAGGGAAAATAAGGGAAATTATCTAAAATATTTCTTTCGGGATAAGCTTTCGAGATTATTCTTAAAAAAAGGATTAGATCAGGTAACGCCTTTCCATTTGAAACAAATAAGAAAGCACCTTAGCGGCAATTTTGATGTTACATTGATAAGTTACGTTGAATGGGGGAGATTTGTTGAGGCAGTTCCATCTAAACGTACCATAATAGATACACATGATTTAATTACATCTCAATATTTAACGCGGAGTGGAGATAGAAAGTCGATAGGGCAGGTTTTCCAAGAAGAACTTGAGATTCTTAATTGTGCTGATGAGGTATGGACTTATTCAATTGAAGAACAATATATCTTCGAGCAGTTTCTCACAAATAAAGTGAGATTGCTTCCAGTTTCATCAAGTATTCGCAAAAAAGAGAAAGTAGAAAATAGGATAGATCATGAAATTCTATATGTTGCTAGTGATAATGGCCATAACCAAAGAAGTATTGAGTGGTTTATTCAAGAAGTTCTACCTTTGGTTAATGAACGTTTTTCATTGACAGTTGTAGGTAAGATTTGTGATAAAATCGAGAATAACAGTCGAATCGAGAAAGTGGGTGTGGTAGATGATTTATCCGATATATATAATACTAGCAAGATTACTATTTGTCCAATGCTATCTGGGACAGGAATTAAAATAAAAGTGTTGGAATCGCTTGGTTACGGTCTACCCGTTGTGACGAATAGACGAGGTGTTGATGGCCTAGTCAACAAAGTTTCAAATGGTTGTTTAATTGCGGATGACCCTAATCAATTTGCTTTTTATATCAACAAGTTATTGAGTGATTTTCAGTTTTATAATCAATTACAAACCCAAGGTGTGCAGTTTTATGAAAGCTATTATGCCCCAAATAATGAAATCAGGATACTCGATGAATGCTTTTTAGGAAAAGAAAATATAGATATAGAGGAGTCTAATTTGAGAGATATCAAGTAGAATTTAATATTTTATTGCTAAATATCTGTTTCATAAAATGCTGAACCGCTTTATGAAACAGATATTTTTATTCCTCCCAGATATAGGTCTTGTTTTTACCGAAGACTTTATTTGTAAAGTTTTTAAGCCTTAACTTCCATTTAACAACCTTTGTTCTTTTTAAAGCATCTAATTTACTTGTAAGAATTGTGTTTTCTTGCTGAAGGTTAAAAACCGTTTGGTTTATATCCATCTTAATTTTGGGTACGCAAAATTGATAAATATAATCTAATCTGTTTTTGATAGCTAGTCCTATATTTTCCGGATCTAATCGGTGTTTTACTTCATTTTGGGCTCTTTCTCCTATGCAAGTCCTAAAGCCTTTTTCATTAAACAACTTTAACATCAGTTTACTTGCATATTCAACATCAGGATCTGCCCAATGTGTCTCGGCATTTTCAGTATAGACATAATTATTTTTAGTGGATATTAGTTGATACGGGACAAGACAACTATTTTCAAAATTCATAAAATCTAAATTACCGGAATAGGCGGTCGCAATAACAGGCTTACCTAGAGACATTGCTTCGGCTAAAGTCAAACCAAAACCTTCGGATCGATGTAAAGAAACGAAAACATCACAATTATTAATCAACGCGTCCAAGCTTTCTCTTGGCAGAATTTCTTCGATTAAGATAATGGCCGGATTTGTTCTTATCCGATTCTTTAATTTTTCTCTCATTTCCTTGAACTTATCTCCAACAGATGTTTTTATGATTAAAACAGCTTGTGTATTGTTTTCACCAAAGGCCTTTTCGAAGGCTGAAATAGTGGAATAAGGATTTTTTCGCTCTAATATACTGTGATAATCGAACATTGAAAGAAAAATGAATTTTTCTTTTGGAAGATTAAGTGCTTCGCGAGAAAGTTGTGTAGTCGGGATTTTAATGGAGTGCATAAACCGAAGTACCGGCTTGTTTGAAACTTGGGCAATGGCATTTTGACAGAAATTACTTGGTACCCAGATTTCGTCTAAGATTTCAATATAATCCTGAAAGTCTGTCGGGAAATAATCTAACTCCCATGCCCAAAAACCAATGTTATATTTCCCCTTCAAATAGGATTTATTATTTGATGAAATTACTTTTGAAAAATTGTCAAAATTTATCTGTATCAGATTGACCGAATATGGATTTTCATCGATAATCTCAATAGAGTTATTACGTTCTTCTTTGATATCAGGAGATATCTCAAATTTTACATCATTGATAACATAAGGGATATTGGCACTTTTGATAGAACGGAT
Source organism: Sphingobacterium sp. UGAL515B_05 (assembly GCF_033097525.1). Lineage (NCBI taxonomy): Bacteria > Pseudomonadati > Bacteroidota > Sphingobacteriia > Sphingobacteriales > Sphingobacteriaceae > Sphingobacterium > Sphingobacterium sp. UGAL515B_05. The sequence goes on from NZ_CP109907.1 coordinate 2,743,358, forward strand.
ATTGCTCCGAACGGCCTCACCTAGTCCAAATTGTTTGTGAATATAACCAAGAATATTAATTCCTTTTGCCTCTGACATGTATGATTTTTTTGTTTTATGAACATATAAATATGTCATAGTTTGTTTACTAATGAATATTTATATGTTGTACAATTTTTAAATGAATTAACAAGCTCGCTAAGAACTAAAAAAGTAGTATTTCTACACGATAAAACTATCAATATATAGAAATGCTAAAAATAAAAAGACATTGTGTAATAAATGTAAACGTTTTTAATCAGATTTTGCCACATATATAATGAAAACCATTTAGGGGTAGATTAGTATATATGTTAATGTTTAACTTTTATTCATCGATTTTCTAAGATTATACAGCCCGTTTTACTACTGAATCTAGCCTTCCTGTTGAGACGAATCTAGTATTTTAACCTGTTGCTTTAATTTTTTAAAAAGTTGAAACAATAGTACGGGATAGTCTGAAAAAAGCATTTGCTAATATATATATTAAAATTATTGATTGATATATGTATGTTATGCCAGACTATTTTTTTGGCAATGAAATGGGATCGAAATCCTTGGACTTTAAAACAAATTTTATCCAATTATCTAATGCATACTTTTCTTTAATCCTTTTTGGTAATTTCTTGTAGGGAGTATGATAAAATTTTAAAAATTCTTGAGGAGATTGATTGTTCCAAATGAGAATGTTATTAGGGTCATAAAATTCATAATTTTCTATATCTTTATTAGTCGTAATCAGCTTTTTTTCATAACCAATGGATTCAAAGATACGGAACGATAAACCAGATTGGCTTTGTATTTGCACATCGATTAATAATGACGAGGCCAAAACATTTTGCAGATTTTCTTGATAATTGGTCATTGATGATGTTGTTTTAAACCCTAAGTTATAGGCCTCTTTTATTTCGTTTTTGTTTTTCGAATAAATAATAAAATTGAATGGAAACAAAGCAGATTCCAATGTGTTTTTAATTTCAGTTAGAGGTATAATTTTATCTTTTTGATAAGAATTGATGGAGTATGCACTTACTGTTTCTATATAATTTAAAGACGAAACAGTGTGGGGAAGATAAAAATTTGTACAACCAAAAACATTAAGTTTAGATTTTAGATCTATTGGGTCGAAAACATAAAAATCGGTGAAATAAGGAATATAATCGGTGACACCCTCATAACGATCAATGCCATCCCAATGGTAACCGACTATTTTACTGAATTTATTTTTGACTTTTTTAAAGAAATCCAACGGAAACAGATCTGGACGAATGAATAATGCATAATTTAAATTAGGATATTTATCGAGTTCTTCGATTAAATTTTCTGATATTACCTTGGAACGAATTGTCGATTTATATTTTTTATCCTTCAGAAAAGTTTTACGTACTAGGTTCACAATCCTAGTTGAAAGATTAGGGTATTTAAAATTATTATTTATTTTAGAGAGATCTACCACATGATATCCGATCTTGGTAAGCTCATCCTTTATTGCATCTGAAAAACCAAAATCCTCAGGAGCACCAAAGACTAATGTTGTTCGTTCTTGCATTCTTTTAACTTTGAAAACGGACTTGAATGGGTAAAATACGATAACATCTTATATAAAATATCTAGACGTTAACAAAGTTACGATTTTATTTTATTCTGTTTGATTCAAACGGTAATTTTGGAATTCCATCAACTAAAAAGAATAGGATGAGCGATCGAAAAAAAAGAATTATACTTGGAATGCCAAGAACCTTCAGTATTTATAAGGTATTGATAAGTAGGCTTGACCAGCTCGGATTTGAGGTGATTGATATTAGCTATGATGATGATGTTTTCAAGTACCGAAATCTTTGGGATAGACTTGTTAACCTGTATCGGAAAACAGTCCTGAAAGACAAAGGGTACAAAAATCGATTGAAGTTTAAGGCATTGGGAGAAAATGTGATGCGGCGCTTGCAGACGATGAAGCATCCGACAGATTATTGCTTATTGATTCGACCTGATATTTATCCCGAGGAAATTATTGATCAAATAAAGTCGAAAACAAATAAATTGATCGCTTATCAATGGGATGGCATTGATCGATATCCGGCAGTAAAGCGACTTGTCTCAAAGTTTGATCGCTTTTTTGTATTTGACCGTAAAGACGCCAATCGGGAGGATGATAGATTCATTCCAACTACCAATTTTTATTTTGGGCATTTCAATAGGCGTGAAGTAATACCAAAAAAATCTTCTTTCTTTTTTGTCGGAACTTTTATGAAGGTAAGGTGGTCGCAAACTAAAGATGCTGTTGACCTTATTGTGCAAAACAATGGTACACCTAATTTCTATTTATATACTGGAGAGCGGGATTTGCCGAGCGAGTACCAGTTAGCGGGTATCACATATATTAGTTCTCCTTTGGCCTATGAAGAAAATATTCATTTAGCGTTGCAGAATGAAATCCTTGTCGACTTTTTAGTGGATGCTCATAGTGGATTATCTTTTCGTGTATTCGAAGCAATTGGATACAGTAGAAAGCTGATAACCAATAATAATGAAGTTAAGAGCTATGATTTTTATCAGCCGAATAATATCTATGTTTTAGATGATGATAAGCGTACTTTGGATGAATTCTTGAACGCCCCTTACACTGAAATTCATCCAGAAATAGTTGCAAAATATAATTTTGATAATTGGATATTTCGGATTTTGGAGAGTTAGAATAATATTTTAATTTAGTACATCCCCTAATAGTTGGAGATCATATTTTTAGATTCAAAAGTCGAAGAAATTCCAAAAATATGATCTACCCAATGATTAAGGGAATATTTTTGATATAAGCTTGTCGGAATTCTCTGATATGACAAAGTGAAAAATTGATTACTAATATTGGAAAGATCGTCATTAACAATCAAAAAGTTTTCTGGTTTATAAAAATCATAGGTCTGAATAGATTGATTATCAGTTATAATCTTTTTTCCGAGAGCCATCGCTTCAAAAACCCGAAAACTTAATCCAGCCTGTCCTTCGCGCATTAAATCGATGATAACTTTGGATTTTTTATACTCTTCTAGTATTGTTTCATTATTTATTGGCTTTTTCCGGAATTCTATGAGCGTTGAACCAACCGGTCTTAATATAAAGTTACGTAGTTTCTCTTTCCATACTTGTTTTCCAACTACAATAATCTTACTCCGTACTTCCAATGCAGATAGACGAACCGTGAGTTTGCGAAGGAGCTTAATACGTCGTTTATCATAGGAAGTAATGTAGAATAAGTCATTTTCGATTTCTTCGGCCTGAATAGGTTGTTCTGCAAGATAGTTGTAGTTTGTTATCTTTTCAAAGCCATATTTTTTTACATCTTTGTCCTCAAATGAGTAGATCTTATCAAATAACTTAAGACGGTCCTCTACAGGAAAACGCTCCAGGTTGTCATAGAGATAAGAAATTAAGTAAGGTGTATATGATTTGATCTCTTTGATGGTCTGATAATCTAATGTATGAGGATTTAAAACGAGTATCTGATCTTGGGGACCTAGTTTTTTCAGTGTGTTTATTACGTACTCCTGACGTTTTACATGTTTGATGTTTTTATTCAGAAAAATTTTGCTGATTGCATTAGAAGCCCGCTCACCGAAGTTTTTGTATTTATAGGCACCCATATTGATATGTGATGCATCAATACCCTTCTCTTGCAATTTCTTTACAATGTGGTGATCGTAATTCCAGTAATCAAAGCTTATAATGCAAATCTTCATTTTTTTTCTTCTCTTTTCAATGACTTAAAAGTTTCATGTACACTGAGACTCTGTAAGTAGCAAAGTTGGTATCCTCGTCGCCCATCTAATATTCCTAGTTTCAAAAAGTATGCCTTAAAAAATTTAAAGGACACTTTCGCCAGGTGACTTAAGAGCGAGTACCGCTTATTTTTAGCGTAAAGTTCTTTCCCTTTAAGCTGACCATAATGGACCATTTTCTCTTTGTAACTCGCGTAGTCTGCAAAGGAATAATGCCATATCTTGTTTTTTAAGCTACCAATCGTGCCATTAACCATTAATGTCTCGTGCACCTTTTTTTGGGTGTCGTATGTTGCTTTACTTTTTTTGAACAATCGGAAATTCTTATCATTTTGTGTTCCCGAAAAATTAATCCGTTCACCGCAAAAGAAAAATAAGCGATACATGTAATAAGCGTCTTTCGCTTGAGGATCGTTTATTGTCGATACGATTTCCATCTGGCATGCTGAAGTCAAACGCTCGTCGGCATCCAAAAAAAGCACCCAATCGTTATTCGCATAGGTCAGGGCCAAATTGCGCTGCTTCGTGAAATCCTCAAATTTATGCTGATAAATTTTTACCTTGGGGTGCAGACCGGCCAACTCAATGGTTCGATCTGTACTGAATGAATCCACAAGGATAATCTCATCTGCAAATTCCATACTCTTTAGGACCTCTGTTATATTACCCTCTTCGTTGTATGTGATGATTAAAGCGCTTAATTTTTGACTCAAAGTATACGATATAATTGAAAAATTGGACCATACGCTATTGTAACGTGAAAGCTCACTTATTCGTTACAATTTAATTGAAAAAATGACATTTAATGTTTTCACAATGTAGATCACCATGGTGGACGTTATTGCTTTGTGACAAATATATTACATATTTTTTGTAATAAAATATAAAATAAATGAAATGTTTGTGAAGTACAAGTTTATTCTCGATTAGCAGATATTTGATCAACTAAATAGAAGAAAATACGTGTTTGTAAGGGATATATCGTTATTTTTGTATGTTTTATAGTTTTGAATCTTTTTTTACAATACTGTATAAGCTATTTATTACCGTAATTTAATTTTTAATCCAAGTGGCGATTCCAAAAGTTATTTATCAGACTTTTAAAACCAATAAGATACCCTTGTTGACGAAGTTTTATATTTGGCGATTTCTAAAACGAAATAAGGGCTATAGCAGACGGTTTTTTGATGATGGGCAAATCGATACGCTTATCAGGGAAAATTTTGATCAACGTACTTACGAGGCCTTTGCCCGGTTGCAAATCGGTGCGGCTAAAGCGGATTTTTTTAGGTATGCGGTTTTATATATCCATGGCGGTATCTATTTGGATTTAGATAGCGATATTATTGGCATTTTGGATGAGGTGATTAAACCCGAGGATACTGCTGTTATTACGCATGAGAAAAATAGAAGCCTTTATGCACAATGGGCATTGATCTACGATAAAGGACACCCATTCCTGAAGAAGACGATTGAATTGATCGTACGAAATATCGAGGAAAATAAATATCCACATGATGTCCATCAGATGACAGGGCCAACGGTATATACCGAAGCCATAAATCAAGTTCTAGAAGAAGATCCTCAGGTTGCCTACCGGCGGATAACCGACGATTATCAGGGACTTTTGAAATTCAAGTATAAACTAAGTAAAATTCTGATTTACGGCGATCGCTCACTACATTGGAAAAAAATGCAACTTCGTGTACCTGTGGTCAAACCTAAGGATGATTAGATAACGACAGCTCTATTTCTTATATATGCTATGAAGTTGAATTTCAAGAAGATCTTTTCAAAAAATAAGAATGTTAAATTCTTTTATTATTTGAGTGTATTTGGACGACAGCTGAGACCAAAGTTTCTGTTACGGAAAAAGGCCTCGGTGCTGCTGAACAGAAATCTGGCCCAGCAGTCTGAATGGGTCCGGTTTCGGATAAACTATTATAATAAACTAGTTCCGCAGCAGTCTTTGTCAATCGATGCGATTCCGATCAAAGATTATAAGATGCCCGAGAAGATTCGTGTTTATTATTTTGATAGTAAACAATTTCTTGATTATTTCAATCAGCAACTGAAATTTCAGATCCTTCCAGGGGATATTACTGCTATTCCGGATAAACCTGCTTTGGTGAAAAGTAGGCCAATCGCAGGTGACAATGCGAACTCGGTATTGTTGAACCTGGATAAGAGCCGACACTTTAACTTTATTACCGACCATGTTCCTTTTCGGAAGAAGAAAAATAGACTTGTCGGAAGAAGTGAGTTTGCTCAGGCACATCGGGAACTATTTTTTCAGCAATACCATAGTCATCCCTTATGTGATTTAAAAAGAGCGTTTAGATCTTCTGACCCCGATTACCTTTCTATCACTGGACATTTAGCTTATAAATTTATTCTTGCCCTGGAAGGAAATGACGTAGCTACCAACTTAAAATGGATCATGTCGTCAAATTCCATCGCTGTCATGCCGATGCCAACGTATGAAACCTGGTTTATGGAAGGAACCTTACTTCCGGACTATCATTTTATCTGTATTAAAAACGATTATTCGGACCTGGAAGAAAAATTACAGTTCTATATAGATCATCCCGACGAGGCTGAAACAATTGTTAAACAGGCCAATGCCTATGTGAAATTATTTATGGATCGGGCACAAGAAGAGTTCGTTTCTCTTCATGTATTGAAGAAGTATTTTATTTCAACGGGTCAGTCGGTCGATTTATAAGCTGGCATAAATAGAAGCCATCTGTTTGGCAACACGGTCATCATTAAACTTCTGAACAAATTCCAATCCTTTTTCGATCATTTCATCTCGCTTGGAGGGATTACTAAGTAATGATGTTATGGCATGGCGTATCTGCGAAATATCGGTAGGGTCAATATAGCAAGATGCCGGTCCCCCCGCTTCTGGGAAGACGCCCATTTTACTGGTGATCACAGGTGTACCAGAGTAGAGTGCCTCTATAATAGGAATGCCAAAGCCTTCATAAATTGAGGGATAAATGAAAATCGTTGCCGATGCATAAAGAACGGCCAATTCTTCCATTGCTAATCCTTGGAAAAAGAATATTCTGTTTTCCATGTTGTTTTGTTGCATATAGGCCATGATCTCTTGAGAGTAACGGGTTGGTTTACCGACGATAACAAGGGGGATATCAAGGTCTTTTATGGCCTTCACTACTGGTAAAATATTTTTACGCGGTTCAATGGTTCCAACATTTAATAAGAAATCCTGCGGTAATTTTAATTTCTCTCGAAGATTTGCTTTTTGTTCTTCTGTCTTGATAGTTTTGAATGATTCATGACATCCCTGATAAACGACATCAATTTTTTCTTCGGGTATATGAAAGAGGTCGACAATATCGTTTTTAGTACATTGACTGATGGCAACGATACGATCGGAAGTCTCACATGCATGTTTGAATTTCTTTTTATAAATCCAACGGTCAATTGGATGATAAAGTTCAGGGTGTCTCAGAAAAATTAAATCATGAATGGTAACGATAGATTTAATATGTGCCTTTGCTAAACCTAATGGAATTTCACCCGATAGTCCATGGAAAATATCAATTTTATCCTTTTTCAAATCATGAACGATACGTTGGTTGCGCCAGAGATTGGGCCAGGTGCTATTGATAAAGCCTTGTGGCAACCGGATATTTTTTTGAGATGCTGGTTGATTGATATATTGATCACCAGTCTTGGGTGTATATTTGAGATACTCATTTTCGGGAGCATACTTTTCGAGCATACGAATTAAGTCCCGGCTATAATTCCCAAGACCGGTCTTGTTTAAAAAATAGCGTTTTGCATCGAACCCAATCCTCATCTTATTCCGTTTATTTTTTCGATCACCATTTCCGGTGTAATTAAATCAATTGCTTCTATCCCATCACAATCACAGGGCTTGTTGCCATACACTGAACTTGGTCTATTGGGGTGCTCAACTTGAATGCAGTCTGTTAATTGTTGTCCATATCCCGTGAATCCCGCATAGGGATGCGTTGCTCCCCACAAAGAAAGACATCTTACGCCCATTAACGATGCCATATGAAGCCCCGAAGAGTCCATGCTGATCATTACATCCAGGTTGGAGATCAAATCCAGCTCCTCCCGCAGCGAAAACTTGCCTATCGTATTATAGGTGTTGGGAAATCGCTCTGTCCAGTTTTGGGCAACTTGGAATTCTTGTTCACCACCGCCAAATAACAAAACGTCATAGCCATTATGCGTGAGTTCGTCTATCACATTTTCCATCTTGGTTTGAGGAAAAATCTTATAACGATGTTGCGCAAATGGAGAAATGCCAATTTTCTTGCGGTCGAAATTTGCAAACATACTAAATGCAGCTTTGGGTACATCTTGCAAATTAGAAGCCAATTTGTTGCTGAGCTCAAATTTGAACCCTAAAGCGCGAAATACATCAGCATAGCGTTCTACGGTTAGTTTCAGTGGAACTTTAATCTTGTTGTTTTCCCGGGTTAAGGCTTTTTTTTCCGCCCTGCCTTTGTCAAGTTGTTTTACTTTTACGCCCGATAAGGAAAACAGTAGATCAATTACACGCGAACGCAAATTGAAATGTAAGTCGGCTATAGCATCTGCGCCGTATTGAGCCAGTTCCTTTTTTAGCTTGACTAATCCAAAGAAACCTTTATGAATTGTTTTGGGCTCAATGGCGTGAAACCGTATATTTTTTATTCCATCAAAAAATGGGGCAAAGAATTGCCTGCTGACCATAATGATCTCCACCTCAGGATATTGAACGTAAAATTCTTTCAATACTGAGGCGACCATGGCAACATCACCCATAGCTGAAAATCGCGTTACTATGATCCGTTGCGGTAAGGACATGTGTTATTTTCCTGATGAATATAAGACAGGGTTCAATGTTGGATCGTTATACATTTTCATCTGTTTGTATACTTTCATGTATTTATCGCCAGATGCAATGGCGGTCATCAACTCGTCAATACTTTGGGACAAATCTTTCCTTTGTTCCAATAAAACGTTCAGTTTTTCCTGGCAGGAAATGATATGTGCTTCGGAAGCATCTGTGCGCAATGTTTCCTGTTCCATATGGTAGATTTTTAAAGCCAGGATAGAAAGTCTATCAATAGCCCAGGCCGGACTTTCAGTATTGATCGTTGCCGTAGGGACAGCCTGTACATCCTGAAATTTTTGAAGGAAATAGCTATCAATATACTCTACGGTATCGGTACGATATTGATTTGATTCATCAATACGTCTTTTCCAATATAAGCCTTCTTTAGGGTCAATAGCCGGATTACGTACAACATCTTCCATATGCCACTGCACCGTGTCGATCCAGCATTTTAAATAGAGGAGATGTTCTATGGATTGTTTGTCATACGGATTTTGGATTGGATGATCAATCTGGTCGTATACGTGGTAATCCTGGATAGCACGCTGAAAAATTGGATTTGCTATTGCACTAATCATGGTACAAATATAGTTATTTTAATGTTGAAGATTATTGGGATGTGATCTTTTAAGATTTAGTTTCAAAAGCTTTTAGTCCTATCAGGTTTGGTTAAGTTTTGATGAATTAAATGGCTTTTAATTTAATATTTATTTAACTATTTTGTTTTTTTGATTTATTTTTTTCCTTTTTTAATTGTATTTGTTGTTGTTATTTTTAATTTTGTGAAATAAATTAAATTTAAGTAATGAAAGGTAAGTTTTTAGTGCCATTATTGGCAAGTGCTATTGTTTTCTTTAGTTGTAGTAAGGATAGATTAATTGAGAGTCAATCTACAGGTAGTCTTGAAAAAAAGGCTATAGCAAATTTACAAGCTGGAAAGTTTGGTAATGGTATATTTAATGATCTTGGAAGAGGCTATGATATGACTGGACAGTTTGCAAATGCTGAAGCCGTGGCAAATAGAGTTCTCAATATTGATGCATTAAATGCATCCCAGGCTGGGCGAGTAATAGCAGATTCTATTTACTCTCAGGAATATGAAGAAAATTATGGTGAAAACGCCGAATCATATTCACAATCATTGACATCGAAATTAAATGCAGGATTTTCTTTACCGTTGTTTGGTAAAACTCTGACGAACTCATTTAATTCTTCTGATTCAAGTCAACATGCTTTTAATTCAAAATATATTTATGGAAGTTGCAATGTTGTGGTCAAGCAATTGAGACATAGAATTAATGCTCCTATTAATATCTTATTAACCAGTCTTGATGCTAACTTTCTACAAGATATTAAAACATTGTCTGCAGAATCTATTGTAAAGTCATACGGTACACATGTTTTAGTCGATATTTATGCTGGAGCAGCAATGGATGTTTTATTTCAGTCAGAAACTAAACATGAAAATAGGTTTAATGCTGCCAAATCTGGCGCATCATCAGCAATGAAGGATGTGTTTAATATCAGTATAGCGAATGGTTCAGAAACTTCCTCATCAAATGATAACTATAATAGAACACTAAAATATAAAACAAGAGGTGGCGATCCCTCGAAGGCATTAGTGAACACAATTAATCTAGATATTTCCAAACCACAAGTAAGTTTTGCTTCATGGCAAGCGAGCTCCACAATTTCGAATTCTGTTTTAGTTGACATTGCGCCCAATGGATTAATATCTTTAGATGAGTTTATAGCAGATCCAACAAAGAAAAGTGAAGTTAAGGCTTATATTTCTAAATATCTTCTAGATAGGAAGACAAAACTTTATCATGAGCGTGTCCCTATTTACTCTTATGTCAAAAATGGCGGAGGCATTCATCTTCTGTCGCAATCTGCATATGAGGGCAGTTATTGGAAGAATGAAACAATTGGATTTTATGCTTATGCGAATCCAGTTAATAATAGTATTCCAGTGCGTTGGTATACGACTTCTCCTACAATGAGAGATAATCTTTACACGCTGAATTTTGGTGACGGTTATTGGAATGACTTTAAGGGTGTAGTTTTTTATGCATACAGAAACCAAGAACCAGGTACGGTTCCTATTTATGAATACACCAATAAGGATGGAAAAGACCATTACTATTCTTCGAATATAGAAGGAGATCCTTACTGGAGACGCAGAGGCGTTGCATTCTATGCATATCCAAAAAAATAAACTTTTGATATAAAAGAGACCGTCTCATAAGTAATTTTGAGGCGGTTTTTTTGTCCAGTTAATGCTATGGTATAGTTTTATCAATCGTTTGATTTCGTCATTTCTTGTGTATTAAACCTTTGGGGTTAGGAAAAGTTTAACAAGGCTCTATACCTGCTTTCTGAGCTTACAAGCTATTGATAGTACCCGTTCAGCATGCTGATCCTCTTTCATATGGATCAAGGCAACGTCTTTTTTATGTGCCTGTTTATCTGAAAGAGACCGGTTGATCATTGCAATATGAAGTAGATGTTTTTCCGAATCTGTTCTTTAAGCTTCCAACTTGAATAGGCGTTGGTCAGGTAGCCATAAACCAGCAGGTTCAGCAACATCCTGTGGCTTCACTTCCTTTATACATACGATTGACCGAAGTATTGTCAATCTCGTCAATAATATTCTTAACAATACGTAAGGAATGATTTTCTTATATCAGTTCTTTCAGGCCCAATTGAATTCCCTATATTTCGCCAGAATCTAAGGCTTAAAATACTGGCGTACTTCCGATGCCTTGGAAAATGCGTAAAATCTCACAAACTAAAGCGAATATATCCTCATTGAGATAACCTCGTCTTTTATCCAAAAATCATTTTCTATCGATAAAACCTGGCATTTATAAAATGCTCAAAATATCTTTAGCAGTAAGGCTGGAAATAGCCCTAATAGGACTAATAGAATCGTACACAATAATGCAATGCTGAGAAGGAAAGGATTAAATTTTTGCACAGACTGAACAGTATTATCCCTTAAAAACGCATTCAGTGGTATTTTAAAATAATAAAATAGGGAGATAACTGATGTCAACGCACCGACAATAAGCAATACCAATAAACCGAAGGATTGGAAGTTTTGGTATTGTTCGAACACTTTTGAAAAGACCAAAAGTTTTCCAACAAAACCTGCAGTAGGGGGTAGTCCCACCAAAGCGATTAAAACAATTGAAAACGAGGTGAACAGCAGTGGGTACTGCTTTCCTAAGCCGCGATACGATTCAATTGAAGTATTTCCTAAACTAGCTTCCAGAGCATCAATAAAGATGAATACCGCAATATTCATCAAAGCATATATGGAAAGATAAAATAATAGCACGTTGGATTCATTATTCTGATAAACCAATACAGCCATAAGGAGTATGCCGGTATGTCCAATAGAAGAATAGGCCATCATCCTTTTGGCATCCTGTTGACGTAAAGCGGCTAAGTTACCGATCAACATCGTTGCTACGGCGATCGCAATAATCACATAAGTCAAGAAATCACTAAAATAAAAGGACACGTTAAGCCAGGCTGAAAGTATCTTGGATAATAGCACAACAACAGCAATTTTGGGTACTGTAGCGAGATAGGTTGTAATCACTGTAGGTGCACCTTGATAAACATCCGGGCTCCAGACATGAAAGGGAAAAAAGCTCAGCTTAAAACCAATACCCGTCAACAAAAATAATAAAGCAATGCTGATCATGATCTGCGGGGCTTCCATTAATCCAGCAATATGACTTGGAGCATCAAAATTCAAGTTTCCCGTGAAACCGTATAGTAAAGACAAACCGTAAAGCATCACTGCCGCACAGATCGATCCAAAGAGTACATATTTTAAAGCAGCCTCCGATTGAATTTTAGTGGTGGAGAAATAACCCACCATGATATAGGAGCTAATCGAAACCGTTTCGACAGCAATAAATATCATCAGCCAATTGCTCGACATGGTCAATAGATTCAGACCCAATGTCGCCGTCAGTAAAACAGCGTAAAGATCTCCTAAGGGGCGGCCATGCGATTGATGGCGTTGTTGAATGAATATGCAAATGAGGATTGTTGATAGCAGGATAATCAGTCGTGCCGAAGTAGCGAAAGCGTCAACCCGGATCATATCAAAAAAGCCAGCCATCTCTACCTTACTGAGTCCCTGGCCCACAAGGTAACAGCCACTGAACAATAGTCCGATGATAGTAATGACAAAAGATGTATTCTTCCAGTGTTTGTCAGCAAAAAGACTAGCGAGGATAGTACTAATAAAAGTAATGATTAGTATCAGTTCGGGTTTAAAATATGGGATACTGACGATAATCTGATCGATGAAAGAACTGATATATGGACTGAATGTGAGCATGCCAGATTAGATAAATTGTTGGATAAAGCTCACAAGATTCAGAACACTTGCGTTTAAATTGTTAAATACTAAAGCAGGCATAATACCAAGTAATAAGGCCAGGGCTAAAGTTGGAAATAGGATCACTTGTTCGCGTAAATTCACATCTGTTAGCGTATTGCTCCAAGATTCGCCGCCTTTTAAACGTATTTGCCCAAAAAACATGCGTTGCAAGGTCCAGAGTAGGTAGGCAGCACTTAATAGTATACCTATAGAACCTGCTATAGCCATCCAACGGGGCAGTCCTGTGCCAACACTCTCGGCATTGAACGAACCGATAATGACAAAGGCCTCTCCAATAAAAGCTGAAAAGCCTGGTAAACCCAAGGAAGCAAAAAATGCGACAGCAACATAGCCTGTATATTTGGGCATAATTTGAGCTAAACCACGGAAACTATAGATATTTCTGTCATGTACTCGGTCATAGACCACGCCAACAAGGAAAAAGAGTGCCGCTGATAAGAATCCATGGGAAATCATCTGAAACATGGCGCCAGAAATACCTTCTGCAGTCAGCGATGCAATACCAAGCAGCACAAAACCCATATGAGATACCGATGAATAAGCAATCATTCGTTTCAGGTCTTTTTGTGATAAGGCATTCAAGGCTCCATAAATAATGGATACAACACCGATCAATCCAAGCCACCAATTGGATAAGGCTGCCATATCAGGAAAGATACTATAACAGATACGGATGATACCGTAACCACCAATTTTCAGAAGGATACCAGCAAGAATAATAGATACTGGTGTCGGCGCTTCAACGTGCGCATCCGGTAGCCAAGTATGTAGGGGAACAATGGGTACTTTAATGGCAAAGGCAAAGAAGAGCACAATGAAACCGATCAGTCGAGCCGAAACACCCAAAATTTCCTGGTAACCCTCCCAGCCGAAAATAGAACCCTCAAGATAATTCTGTGGATTCATCATATAGATCATGTTGAAGGTATGTGCTCCAGTCAAAGGGTTGATTACTGAAAAATACAATCCTACGATAATCAACAACATAAATACAGACCCGAATAGGGTATATAGAAAGAATTTTATAGCCGCGTATTCGCGTCTTGCACCACCCCAGATACCGATCAGGAAGTAGAGTGGCAGTAACATGACTTCATAAAACAAATAGAATAGGAAGAAATCCAATGCGCAGAAAATCCCCATAACGGCCATATTGAGTACCATGAGCAAGGCAAAGTATCCCTTCGGACTTTTCTGTATATTCCAAGAGGCGCCTATAGCCATTAGCATAACGAAAGCACTCAGCAATAACAAGGGCATGGAGATCCCATCAATACCAATAAGATAATCGATCTCTAATTTACCTATTGATCCTAAATCTAATCGGATCCAGGAAAGCTGTTCAACAAATTGATAGCCCGCCAGATCTTGGACTCCTGTTTTGCTTGCATCAAACTGTGCATAACATATGCCGGCCAGTACAAATTGTATTGCTGTGAATGCTAAAGCAATATATTTGTAACTCGATTTATATCGTGTTGGTAAGGCGAGAATGAGCGCCGTAGCCAATAGCGGTAAAAATATCAATAAGGATAAAATAGGCATTTCCTAAAAAAATATAAGATAAATTAAACCAAGTAAAACTAATAAAAAGACGGAATACAACGCTGTCTGTAGCTTCCCATTTTGGACCAGGCGGACTTGATTGCCGGTCCAGTAAGCCGCAGAAGCAACCGTATTAACAAAACCATCTACAATATATTTGTCTATCCATACACTTAGCTGAGAAAGGGATAAGACGAGAAACTGAATCAAAGAAACAAAGGCGTCAACAACGTAACGGTCAAACCAGTAGCAGAACTGTGCCAATTTTAAGGTGCCATTGACAAATACTACTTCGTAAAACTGATTGATATACCCTTGATTGAAAGAAATCTTCAATGCCCAGTTAGCAGGGTTTAAAGGGTATTTATTCTGTACATACCATTTCCAACCGATGATCCAGCCAATAGCAGAACCAAGAAGCAGTATTGCAGGGATAATAAGGTGTGCACTGTGACTCGGCGCAAAGGCATATTCATCCAATAAAAGGCCGTCCATCAACCAGGAATCGTGATAAGAAAAAGGATTGAAAGAAAAGAGCGGAAATAAGCAGAACAGTCCCAAAAAAAACATGGGGAACAACATGGTCTTTGGCGCTTCATGCAGTGGATGACCATGCAGTTTGCCTTGTAGCCGGTCGGCGAGCCTAAACTCTCCAAAAAAAGCTTTAAATAGCAAACGCCCAATATAGAAAGCTGTTAAAATACTTACGATAATCAAACTTATGGGGATGATAAGGTATAAGTTACCTTTCGAAATAGCCCATTCAAAGGAAGAGATAACGATACTATCTTTGGATAGATAACCTGAAGTCAACGGGAACCCTGCGAGTGCTAGCGAAGCGATGCCCATTAGCACAAAGGTCTTGGGCATATATCGGCGTAGCCCGCCCATGTTCCGTAAATCCTGCGGATCAAAGTCCATGTGGCTATGTTCTTTAAAATGGGCCATTTCATGAATGACGGCTCCGGCAGAAAGAAACAACAGACACTTAAAGAAGGCATGGGTTGTCAGATGAAATAAAGCAGCATCCCATGTTCCAATGCCAATACCAACCATCATAAAACCCAACTGCGAGATGGTCGAAAAAGCAAGAATACGTTTGATGTCGTATTGGCCAAGGGCGAAGTACGCTGCCGAAGCAGCGGTTATTGTACCAATGATGGCAATAAATAATAAGGCAGATTCATTAAATAATGGAAATACGGTAGCCAGCAGGAATACACCAGCAGCAACCATTGTTGCCGCGTGAATCAATGAAGATACTGATGTGGGGCCTTCCATGGCATCCGGAAGCCATACATGTAATGGAAATTGTGCAGATTTAGCCATGGCAGCCAAGAAGAAGGCCAATCCAGCAAGGGTAAGCCAAATCTGAGGTAAGCTATTGACCGGAGATATCCATAATCCTTGGTCGATTGTGGATTGATAGATTAAGCCATTATCGCCAAATAAATCGACTAAATTGAGTGTTTTGAACTGCGTAAATACGATCGCAAGACCGATTAGGAAACCGAGGTCGCCGATGCGATTAACCAAAAATGCTTTTTTATTGGCTTGTGCAGCTGTTTCGCGGGTAAACCAAAATCCGATGAGAAGATAGGATGCAAAACCGACCAACTCCCAAAAAACATACATCAACAGGAGACTATCCATAATGACCAATCCCAACATCGCAAAACAGAATAAGCTGAGATACATCCAATAGCGGTGAATACCGGGATCGCCTTTCATGTAGGCTCGGGAGTATATATGTACGGGTAAGGCAACAGAGGGTACCAAAAAAAGCATTAAAGTGCTCAAATTGTTCAGTAGGATACCAACTTTAAAGGATGTTTCACCAATCGTGAACCAATTTACTTGAATAGATACCGCGGGATTATTCCATATGGACAACCAAGTGAGCCCGCCAGCGATAAAGCTGAGGATAATAGCCGTGAGAGAAATAAGGCCGGACTGGTCGCGTTTGCCTACTAGTGCTTGATATAGGAATGCCGCGAATGGTGCCACTAAGGTAAGCAGCGCAGTCAGAAGGGGCGATATGTGAACAAATTGATCCAATGTTTACTTGTCTTTTAATTGGTTTATCTCATCCGGATTAATGGTTTTGTAATGTCTATAAACATTTAATACAATCGCCAATCCAACAGCGACTGCGGCCGCAGCGAGAACAATGGCAAACAGTGCGAAAATTTGCCCGCCATAACTGACCTTATCATATTTACCAAAGGCAACAAAATTCAGGATAGCTGCATTGATCATCAACTCAATACCGACCAAAATCATGATCGCATTTTTTTTGGAAAGCACGGTATAGAGCCCAATGCAAAAGATGCAGGCACTGACAACCAAAAAATGCGTCAGTGTAATCATATCGCACGCTCCTTTCTGGATAAATGTGATGCTCCGATCAAGGCCATCATCAAAAACACGGATATGATTTCAAATGGCAATACATAAAAAGTCATAAAACGTAATCCGATCTGATGTATATTATTGTCTGTTGCGAGGATCTCGGTATTATTTTCCTTGGCATTTAAGATCCACCATGCTGGAGAAGCTTGTTGCCATTCGACGATGCCATAAAGCATCAGTAACAGGAAACCAAGCACGATTGGAATAGTCTGCCATTTGGGTAGGCTTAAGAATGAACCGCTACTATTTTGAAGATCTTTTAAAAGCTCTTTATTGGAAAGCATAAAGGCAAATAACATCAATATGAGCACGCCGCCAACATATACCATAATTTGTGTAATAGCTACAAAATCGGCTAAAGCAAATAAGTAAAGTCCTGCCATTGCAAATAAAACAATAAAAAACAGGAATAGAGCGCGTGCAATATTTTTAAGATTAACGAGCAAGAGTGCTGAACCGACTGCTAGGGTAGCAAAGGCGTAGAATAAAATACTTTCCATCTTTTATTTTTGCTTTGCTGCCTCCTTGTCAGCTTGAAACTTGGTCCATTCTGCTTTACGTTGTGCGACCTCGCTATCGGTCATGTCGGAGAAACCATAAATAAGATCAGTCAGTTTTTGTGAGCTGCGGTCATATTCGTTAGTCATGGTGATACATTCTGTGGGACATACGACAGTACATAGTCCACAATACATACATTTAGCCATATCAATGTTGAATTTGGCTGGGTATAGTCGTTTAACGCTACCATCGGAAGTTTTTCCAATCGCTTCCGGAGATTTGATTGCTTCGATTTCGATGCAGTCTACAGGACAAGCCTTTGCGCATAGATCACATACAATACAGTCCTCAATATCGACTTGCAGCTGATAGCGGGCAACCTCGGGGATCGGCATTTTTTCACGTGGATACTGCACCGTGACAATTCCCTCCTGCTGATCAAAGTAGTTATCCTTTTTGATATTTAATTCCGTTCGCGAACGTCGGGCACCAAACAAGTGTTTAACAGTCAAAGATAAACCCTTGATTGCCGTACGAAATGCATGCGAAGCCGTTTTAAATATCATAATCTTATGCTATAACTAAAATTCGCCAAATTGCAGAAATGGCCATACAAAGAAAAGCCAGCGGCGTCAATACTTTCCAACATAAACTCATCAGTTGATCTGCACGCAACCGTGGTAATGTCCATCGGATCCACATTTGTATACCAACAATAAACAATGATTTGGCCAAGGTCCAAAATATTCCCCACACTAAGCCTGTGGTCCAATCGGCCAAACGTATTGCACCTATGTTGGGTAACGGTGTATTCCAAGCTCCTAAGAAGAGAACAACGCCCAACATGGATACCAAAAACATCATGGCATACTCCGCCAAAAAGATAAAGGCAAATTGTATCCCGCCATATTCCGTATGGAAGCCACCGACCAATTCAGATTCGGCTTCCGGAATATCAAAGGGAGCACGATTACACTCGGCAAGGGTTGCGATAAAGAATATGATGTAGGTGATAATCAAATGTGGAGCCTGAAAAATATTCCAGGCAAAGAGGCCCCCAATCTCATTGACTTCCCAAAGACCCAAGAATTTAATGCTTCCATTGGTTAGGATGCCCTGTCCAATAGCGATTTCATTCAAATTTAGGGTTTGGGTGAGCATAACGACCGTAATCAGTGAGAGGCCTACCGGAATTTCATAGGATACCATCTGTGCAATCGCACGCATGGAGCCTAATAGAGAATATTTATTGTTGGATCCCCAACCTGCCATTAAGATGCCCAAAGCATCAATGGAGATGATAGCCATAATGAAGAACAAGCCTGTATGTGTATCCGCGGGAATAAAGTCCTTTGCCCATGGGATAACAGCAAAACCTGTAAATACAGCAACGAAAATAACGATAGGTGCAAGCCTAAAGAGAATTTTATCGGCTGATGAAGGGGTGATTAATTCTTTTTGGAGCAGTTTGAGAATGTCGGCGATTGTTTGGAGACTACCATACTTTCCTGTTTCCATCGGACCGAGTCGATCCTGGACAAATCCCGCAATCTTTCGTTCAGCATATACTGCAAACAAGGTGAAAGCTGCTATAAAGGTGAAAATAGCAATGGGAACCAAGATATGTAGTATTGTTTCTAACAAGTCTTATTTATAATGATTTTTAATAAGAGACCAATGAATACGCAAACTTAACGAAAAACAGGGAATTTAGATAAGGAAAAATTAAAATATACTTAACAAGTAGATTATCGTGACAATAGCGTAACAACGAGTAATCATATCGTGTTCGAATGGGTGGCTTCGGACAGCTGTAAAGCCATCCCTGTTAGCTCAGATAAAAATAAAAAAGCACCCCGAAGGATGCTTTTTATGGATATAAATCGAAATCGAATTAACGATTTGAAAATTCAACGTAGTCGCGTTCTGTGTGGCCAACGTATACTTGTCTAGGACGACCGATAGGCTCTTTGTTTTCGCGCATTTCTTTCCACTGTGCAATCCATCCTGGTAGACGGCCTAAAGCAAATAATACGGTAAACATGTCTGCTTTGAAACCTAACGCACGGTAGATGATACCTGAATAGAAATCAACATTTGGATAAAGTTTTCTGTCAATGAAATATTGGTCATTCAATGCTGCTTCTTCCAGTTTCTTCGCGATATCCAATACAGGATCTTGAACACCTAATTTTTCTAAGATATCATCACAGGCTTTTTTGATAATTTTAGCACGTGGGTCGAAGTTTTTGTAAACACGGTGACCGAATCCCATTAAGCGGAAAGGATCGTTTTTGTCTTTTGCTTTAGCAAGATATTTTTCAGCATCACCACCATCATTTTTAATGGCCTCTAACATCTCGATTACGGCTTGGTTTGCGCCACCATGTAATGGTCCCCATAATGCGTTGATACCTGATGCAACAGAAGCATAAAGGTTTGCATTGGATGAACCTACAATACGGACAGTAGATGTTGAACAGTTTTGCTCATGATCAGCATGTAAAATCAACAATTTGTGCATGGCATCAATGACGACTGGATCGAATGTTTTTTCATCGTTAACTTCTCCGAATAACATGTTTAGGAAGTTGTCGATATAGCCAAGGTTGTTTTTAGGATAAACAACAGGGTGACCCAATGATTTCTTCTGAATCCAAGAAACGATTGTTGGCATTTTTGCCAAAAGATTGATGATCGTTTGATCTTCTTCTTCGTCTGTTAAGTTTGGATTTAAAGATTCTGGGTAAAACGCCGATAATGCACCAACTAAACAGGAAAGTTGACCCATTGGATGTGATTTGGAAGGAAAACCAGCGAAGAAGTTTTTCATATCTTCGTGAATCATCATTTGTTTTTTGATGTCAGCTCTGAATTTTTCCAATACCTCTTTTTTTGGAAGCTCTCCATAAATCAACAAATAAGCAACTTCCAAGAAAGTCGATTTCTCTGCCAATTGTTCAATTGGATATCCTCTATATCTCAATATACCTTTTTCACCGTCAAGGAAAGTAATCGCACTCTTCGTCGCACCAGTATTTTTGTATCCTGGGTCTAATGTAATAAATCCACTTAGATCTCTTAATTTGGAAATATCAACTGCTTTTTCATTTTCAGTACCGACAACGACCGCGAGGTCATAGGAAGTGCCGTCTAAATTTATAGATGCTTTATCTGACATGTTTATATATTATCTTATATCTGATTTGTTATGCTAATCTCACAAATTTAACTATTTGATATTTAAAATTGAAAGTTCTTTTGGAATTAAAATGACATGACTGCGTCATTTTGGATAATATTCACTAATTATTTACTTAAATAAGCAAATAATTTATTCAAATTTAACATTATCTTATTCTGCAAAAATATTAATCTATTTTTCGTTGGGCGACTTTGCCTTTGTCTTCATAGTTCCCCTGTTTGCCTGACCCGAAAAATGGAAGTATAACAAAACAGACCAGAACAATAGCGGTTGCTGTCAATATTCCCGTAGTCCATAAGATTTTACTGAAATTTTCAGCGTCTAGTAGCTGAATGCCCCACAACCCTAAAAGGAAATAGGTGGCAACGAAAAGGATCACCAAGGTGAATAATATACCGAATATGTATTTCATAGCTGAATTAATTTATGTGTTATGAATTGATTCACCTCGGTATAATTGAGCTGAATCGTGATATGAATATCCCCGCATGCATTATATTTTGTTGAGAATCTGTTTTTTGAGTGTATCGAATTCTTCCTGACTAATGATGTTTTCACGGAGCAGCAGCTGCAGCTTTTGAAGTTTCTCGACAAAGTCGCCTTCTTGCTGAATATGATCTTTGATCTCCTCTTTTTGGAGGTCAAACTGTTTTCCGAGTTCCATACCGACGCCCAGTTGTGCACCTACACCCGCGATTCCCCCTTCATTTTTAGCGGCATCACGGAGCGCACGTAGTTTTTCTAATTCAACATAGCTCAGACCTGCCTGTTGTGCCGCTTGATTTTGTGTGCTTAAATCGGCGATTTCTCCGATTCTTCGTTGTGTATTGGCATCAAATTGAGTTCCTAAGATTTTGAAATCCGTAATGTCGAGACCAAGGTCATTAAAATCTTGTTCAACCGCAGTCTTGATGTCGTGGGATAACAGTCCCAGTTGACTGTCAATTTCATTGTAACCCAGTTTCTTTTGTGCAATCTGCGCAATAATTTGTTGTGGGATCCGATTATTGATGATGTCTTGAATGACAGCTGTGCTGACCGTATTTTGATTTGCGACAATATTTTTATAGAAATGTACGGGTTCCTTGATCAGGTAGGAAAAGGTGCCGTTTAGTCCGATTTCTATCGGTAAATTGTAGTGTGGGTCGACGTATTTAATCGGAGTTCCTGTTCCCCAGGATTGATTGACGATAGCGGCCGTACGAAAAAAGTAAATGTAAAGTTTGTGTTCGGATTCAAAATTCTGCCGTAAACGCGCTAAAGTGGTAAAGAAGGGATGGTTGTCCGTTTTGAGGTTGTACGTTCCTGGTTCGGTCAGCAGGTTTTCACCTTTTCCCTCATACACAAGGATGCAGCCCTGCCCTGGAGCGAGGATCAGCTTGCTGGAATTTTTGATCTCATTCCTTTCGGATGGAAATTTATACCATAATAATCGAGGGTCTTGGTTTTTCCACTCGATGACTTCAGAAAGTTGGTTGTTAAAAAGATTAAATAGTCCCATAGTGATTAATTTAGTGTGTCGAATTTGGGGTTATACCCTTCAAACTTGTTGATTTGTTTTCCATTATTATCAAAATAATAATAGTCGCTGGCGCCCTTTATAATAAAACCATCTTTGAGTAGGCTCCCATTTCCATACATGGATTTAAGATCTGTAGTCACTGTTTTTTGTATGGCGCCAGTTGTTACATCCAAT
The DNA here is from genome assembly GCF_033097525.1 of Sphingobacterium sp. UGAL515B_05. Classification (NCBI taxonomy): domain Bacteria; kingdom Pseudomonadati; phylum Bacteroidota; class Sphingobacteriia; order Sphingobacteriales; family Sphingobacteriaceae; genus Sphingobacterium; species Sphingobacterium sp. UGAL515B_05. The sequence goes on from NZ_CP109907.1 coordinate 2,765,816, forward strand.
AGTTGGACCTGGAAAGGGTCGTCTTCAGCAGGTGTTGGTTTATACGCGATGAGTAGCGTTTTGTCATTCTGCGCAATGATTACAGGCTGAAAGTAAAGTCTTCCTGGCGTAAAGTCCTTGAAGCTAATCAGACGGGCGCCTTTAAATTGCCATGGATTGATCAATACCTTTTTATAAGGATCACGGTCGGTAAAAATACCCGAACCGCCATAGTCTTTATCCCAGGAAAAGCGCGGGCTATCTTTAGGAAATCCATATTGATATTGGTAACTGTACTGGATTAACTGGATTTTTTCTTCCGGATAATAACTGGATTTACTTGAAAAAGCGAATTCCGTTTTTGTCGTTGGATTGGGAAGTTTTTTCCTTCGCTCATCGTAAAGCTGTTTATCGGGGATAGATTTATTAATTAAGGGGTAATAAGCTAGATTTTGACCCTCATTGTTGACAATTTGATAGGCTGAGCCATAGTCTTCGTATTTAAATTCAACCTTAGCGATGCCTGTGCTTAAAGATGGCGCATCTTTCACATAGTTCTCAAGCACACTTTTATATGTAAGTGTATTTCTGTCCAGCTGATAAATGTATTTGGCTTTGACGATAATATAGAGATTCTGGTCTTCAAATACCTGAAGTTTGACGTCGCTGCTCGACAGTTCGACAGGTGTTTCCATCAATGCCTTTACCCATTCTTTTTTACCTGTTTTTGGATCGAAAAGCCCAATATAAACCTTATTATCCTTGTTTTCGTCCATTCGTTTTCTGAAGGTTCCGACATTACCGACGACAACAACGTGGGGCGTATTATCTTTGTCCAAAAATAGTGTGTTGCTTGCGTAATTCCATTCAAGAGGTTCTACCTCTTCTTTTTTCTCTGCTGTATTAGAGGTGCTGTAAGTTGAATAATTGGGCGCTGGCTTTTTGGAAAAAATAGCGCTTAGGGCTCCAATGACAAACATAAGAGCAATAAAGCCCACGACAGCAAATAATACAATCCGTACGGCTTTATATTGATCCGGATTGTTGCGCGGATAGTTGTAGTTGTGATTGATATTGATGTCGTCGCTATCTAAAAAAAATTCTGTTCCACAGCTATCGCATTTATAATAATCGGGGCGTAGTGTGGTGATTTTTATACTTCCGCAATGCGGACATTTAATCGCTTTGATATTTTTAGCCATTTATCTTACCTGTATTTTTTTGAACCATCTTTTGGCGCATACAACCGGACTGATTCCAGGGGATTCTATCCATTTGAAAGTTCTGCCTTTTCAATTGATGAAACGATTTATGTGTGAATTTAGAATTAAAATAATCGTATAACAAATTTTCTGCCAGCTAACTTATATTCGTCGAATCTGAGTTTAAATACGCAGGAAATGAGCCGTTTGTTTTTTTTAAACAAGGGAGACGGCGCTGTTCACTATTAATTTGTAAAACAAAGAGAAAATATTTTTGGTATTTACGAATTATTCGTAGATTAGTGAAAGATTAGAAAAAGGAATAAATAGCTATGGAAAAATTAACAGCACAGGAAGAGCAGGCAATGCAATCTATTTGGAGTCTCAATGGAGGTTTTATAAAAGAGATTTTGGATAATATCAAGGGTGAAAAGATGCCTTATACCACCTTGGCTTCAACAGTAAAGAATCTGGAACGTAAAGATTTTGTGAAAGCAGTACGTTATGCCAATGCCAAGCGCTATGAACCGATGGTGAGTGAGGAAGATTATAAAGCGAAATTTATGAATTCCTTTGTGGGCGATTATTTTAAAAATTCCTATAAGGAGATGGTATCTTTTTTTGTGCAGGAAGAAAAACTAACGGCTGATGAATTAAAGGAAATTATGGACATGATTAAGCATAATAAATCTTAATAACATGGAAAGCTTACTGACCTATATTATTCAAGTCAACCTGCTCTTGGGGATTATCTATCTGGGATATATTGGACTATTGAAAGGGCTGACGTTCTATGTGCTAAATCGAGTTTACTTTTTGGCAGGAGGGCTATTTGCTTTTATATATCCATTTCTGGATTTAAAGTCTTTGTTCGTGCAGCGCGGGCTGAATATGGGGGCGGTAGGCGAGCAGATTTCGCTTTATATTACTGAGCCGGAAGTGCAGCAACAACTGACCTTGGGAAGGTTGGTGGAAATTGTGTTTATGGTTGGTGCGATTGTATTGTTATTGAAGTTTGTATTTCAATTATTGAGTTTATTACGGATTCATTTGAATTCAAAGTCCGATCAATGGCGGACGTATCTATTTCGGAATGTGCTTATTCCTATTGTTCCATTTTCGTTTTTGAATAAAATCTATGTCAATAAAGGACAGCATGCTGATGCTGAACTTAAAGATATTTTTAAGCATGAGGATATTCATGTGAAAGGCCTTCACAGTCTGGATATTTTATTGTTTGAAATGATATTGGTGTGTTGTTGGTACAATCCTTTCGTCTGGTTCATGCGCAGAGCCATTCGCCAAAATTTGGAGTTCTTGACTGATCAACAGGTTCTCGATAAAGGAATTGACAAGCAGACGTACCAATACAGCCTATTGAATGTGTCCAAAAAGGGCACTTCAGTAGGATTGAGCAATCAATTTAATTTTAAACTTTTAAAACGTCGAATTATGATGATGAACAAGAAGCGATCATCGAAAATAGAACTGAGTAAATACGCCTTTCTTTTACCTGTATTTTTATTGACGGGAGCAGCATTTACGGTAAGTAAAGCGGAGGGAAGCATAGAAGGGGTAGTTGAGAAAGTAAATGAGACAGTATTACCTATTCAGTTACCAACAGTTGATTTACGATCTCAGACAGATCAATCAAATATGAAAACTACTGTATTGGCGGATACTTTGGCTAAAGCAAATCAAGTGGCGACGAGAGATTTTAAGGAAATCAAGAGATCTGCTATTGATTTTTCTAAAAATCAAAAGTATTTTGTGGATAATAAATTGGTCTCTAAGGCTGAATTTTTGGCTATTCCTGAAGGAAAACTGGCGAAGTACTGGTTTTCGAATGACAGTGATATGATCAAGTATCGGACGAAGTCTTCAATTGATATTTCTGGCGGAGCAATTTTGGCCAATACTGTTGAAATGCAACAACATTCGGATATAGCACAAAAAAAATTACGCTGTGTTATGAATGGTATTGTGCAGGAAAAAACTTTTACTGTGGATGATATCGATCCTAATGCTATAGCGTCAGTCTCGGTATTACAAGGTAAGGCTGCTATTGATAAGTATGGTAAAGATGTTGGGAAAGATGGTATCCTTGAAGTGAATTTGAAGGAAGGAGCTCATATTGGTAAAGATATGACCAAACTCAAAGGTCTTACGATTGGGGTGACGTATCGTGATGATCTGCTAACGAATGATAAGTCAACTGATGTGGTGTACGTTATTGATGGCAAAAGGGTAGATCAAAAAATGGTGAAGGAGTTGGCCCTGACGCCGGATGGAATCGCGACACTATCGGTGTGGAAGGATGCTGAAGCGATTAAGAAATATGGTGAAGATGCTAAGAATGGTGTTTTAGTTATTACGACAAAAAAATGGGCTCGTGAGAATCCGGATAAGGTGAATAATAAGTTTCGTTTCATAGGGCAGGAAAATAAAAAAGGGGATGATGTCGTTACCGTCGTTGGCTATAAGAGAGACAACAGTGTGGATGATAAGATTAGTTCGACGATTGGTTCTAAGAAAAACGAAGGACAGGGTGAAAAAGTTGTTGGCGTGGTTGGTTATAAGAAAAGTGAGACATTGGATGACGCGAAACAAATTACTTTGATGGATAAATCAGAAACGGCTAATCTTGAAGCAAAAACAATTGGTCTCTTAGCGAACAAACAGGCAAGTCAGTCGATCGGAACAGATTTTCCATCGGTCAGAATACGTGGTTACGATGGAAAAGTCAAGCCATTAATTGTGGTTGATGGGGCTGTTAAGAAGGAGGCCAGTTTGCAAAGACTTGATTCGAAAGATATTGAATCTATAGAGATTTTGAAAAATGCAAGTGCGACTGCATTGTATGGGAGTGCAGGCAAAGACGGTGTCATTATCGTTACGACCCGAATGAAAGCAAGCGAGCAGAAAAACGATGTGCAGGCGAATGGAAAATTAAAAGAGAAGATAAGCGGAGCGATTAAGATGGAGATAGAAAAAGAAAAGATCAGGGTAGAAAGCAGTAATTAATGTGAAATTCTCTGATTTATAAAAAAAAGACCGATTATCGGTCTTTTTTTATAAATCAGTATCAATACACAGTACGTCAGTCTGCTTTAGTGACTTCTACTATTTTGTGTTTAAATTAGTCATCGTCAGCTCGATGCCGATATTGACAAAACTTTGGATCATTTTAACGGAATGGTCAATTAAAGCCGGTAGTTCAGCTTGTTCTTCTTTGTCAAAAGGGCCCAGTACATAATCTACTTGTCTACCTTTTGGGTAATTGTCTCCGATGCCGAAACGTAAGCGCGGATAAACCTGTCCGCCACAAAGCTGCTCAATGGATTTAAGTCCGTTATGACCGGCGCTGCTTCCTTTGGGTTTCATCCGTAGCGAACCAAATGGAATGGCCAGATCATCCACAATCACCAATACATTCTGAATAGGAACTTTGCATTGTTGCATGTAGTAATTAACAGCCTTGCCACTTAAGTTCATGTAGGTCGTAGGTTTAATCACAGTGACATTGTGCCCCCTTTGCTTAAATTCGCTATAATAGGCCAACTTGAGCAAGGAGAAACTGGCACCAGCCTGTTTAACAAGCTCGTCGGCAACCATAAACCCTATATTATGTCGTGTATCGGCATATTCACTGCCAATGTTGCCCAATCCAACGATAAGATAATTCATGCTGCAAAAATAAAAATTTTAATAAACAAAAAAGCACCGAAATTCGGTGCTTTCTGTAGTATTTTAAGAATCTTGTTCAGATTATTTTTTACCACCTTTAGATGCTTTCGCTGCTTCTTGTTCAGCTTGACGCAATGCACGAGACATGATTACTGATACGATTGTATCATCAGCATTGTTTAATACTTTTGCGTTTTCCAATTGAATTTGACCTACACGAACTGATTTACCAACTTCTAAAGATTCCATTGGTACAGCAATTTCTTGTGGTAGGTTTGCAGGTAATGCTTTTACGCGTAAATTACGTAATTTTTGAACTAATTTACCCCCCATTTTAACACCTGGAGAAGTTCCTGTTAATTTGATAGGAATATTCAATGATACTTCTTTATCATCAAATAATTCTAAAAAGTCAACGTGCGTAACTAAGTCAGTTAATGGGTGGAATTGTGCGTCTTGAACGATAGCTCTTTTAGTTTGACCTTCAATGTTTAATTCAACAATGATTACGTCTGCAGTGTAAAGAACTGGTTTCAAATCAGCTGCGGATACAGAAAGAGCTGTTTGCTCTGTACCACCGTAAAGTACTGCTGGTACTAAACCTTGGTAACGCAATTCTTTTGCATCTCTTTTCCCTACGTTCTGTCTTACAGAACCGCTAATAGCAATTGATTTCATCTTTTAATTTTTTATAAATTTGAGGTGCAAAGATAATCTAATTTCTGATATTATCAAAAAAAATACGGCCGCTATTAGTTCGGAAACAGGCACTTATTCTATGTTTTCGATTTTTCCATGTTCGTGACTATGCCTAGACACGGCTACTTGTTTACCCGAAAGCATGACTTAATTGATGCCACTTCCATCTTTAAAAGGGAAATAAAACTCTTTTAACTCGGGTATAACAAGGGGTTAACTGGGGTAGACCCCTGCTATACCCCTGTTAACCCCCTGTTAACCCCCTGTAAATCCCCTGTTATTATCGAATTTGACAGCAGTCAATTGCTAACCTATATACTCAATAAAAATGCCCATCCGTCTATGGTTAAAAGATAAGAACCAAGCGAAAGAGTGTTTTTAAATGTTTGTTGTTTTTTGGGAGAAGGTGGGGTGGTGGCGCAATACAAAAAAAAGACCCTGGCCGTTGAGCTAAATGCTTTCTGTACCAGGGTCCAATATCTAGGATGTAAAACTCAAAGATTATTCTACTTCAAATAAATCAGAGATTGAAGAGTGCTGATTTACACTTGTGATTGCTTTTGCAAATAAATCAGCTGTTGATAATACTTTGATTTTGGTCGATTGTTTTGCTTTTTCTGGATCTAATTGAATGGTATCGGTTACGATCATTTCTGACAAGACCGAGTTTTCAATTGTTTCATATGCCTTGCCTGACAACACAGCATGTGTACAAACAGCTCTTACAGATTTTGCACCATTTTCCATAATCAGTGCTGCTGCTTTTGAAAGTGTACCAGCAGTATCGCAGATATCATCGATCAAAACAACGTCCTGACCTGTTACGTCACCGATGATAGACATCGATTCGATTTCGTTTGCACGTTTACGACGTTTGTCACAGATAATAACTTCTGCATTGAAAAATTTAGCAAATGTACGTGCTCTATATGAACCACCCATATCTGGTGAAGCAATCGTTAGATTTGGAAGTTTTAACGATTTGATATAAGGAACAAAAATGATAGAGCCATCTAAATGGTCAACAGGGATATCGAAAAAACCTTGGATTTGTGCTGCGTGCAGGTCCATCGTCATGATGCGGTGGATACCAGCTGCAGTCAACAGATTGGCGATCATTTTTGCGCCAATTGCAACTCTTGGTTTGTCTTTTCGATCTTGTCTTGCGAAACCGAAATAAGGGACTACCGCTGTGATATAATGCGCTGAAGCTCTCTTCGCTGCATCTGTCATCAATAATAATTCAAAAAGATTGTCGGTAGGTTGGTTGGTAGATTGGATAATGAATACATCGCTTCCGCGAACTGACTCATTGTAGAAAGGTTGAATTTCACCGTCGCTAAAACGTGACAATGTTTTGTCTCCTAGTGGTTTCCCGTAAGATTGTGCGATTTTTTCGGCCAGTTCTGTAGTGCCAGAACCTGCAAATAATTTAACCGTGTTGAATTGCAAAGGCATGGTTTTGTATATTTATGTTGGGTTATTGTATTGTCGTTTATTCAATATTTTTATTCCCTTACTATTTTTTAAAGTTAAACATTAAAAAAAATGGATTGTTTTCACAATCCATATACTCTTAACTTTAAAAGTTGTCCGACCTGGATTCGAACCAAGACAAACAGAACCAAAAACTGTCGTACTACCCTTATACTATCGGACAATGTCTCTAAAAAGTCAACGTTACCGTCTTTTTCTTTTTGACGACGCAAAGATAGAGATTTGTTTTAAAAATCAAAATGCAAATTTAAAAAAATCTTAACCCTTTTATAAATAATAAGCCTTGCATATAACGCAGAAAAGGCTTGCATCTGCAAGCCTTTTCTATTGTTTGTTGTCCGACCTGGATTCGAACCAAGACAAACAGAACCAAAAACTGTCGTACTACCCTTATACTATCGGACAAACAATTCAAAAGTGATTGCTATCGTGATGATGTCGTTCACATTTGATGATGCAAATATACGGACTATTCTTATTTCTGCAAATAAAAATGTGTTGTAAAGTGTATTGGGGCTGATTTTCAAAGAAATAATTTTTTTTCGACCATGGAAATTCGGTTTGCTAGCCTTTTTTCAATAAGCGGATCCGTCGACAAAAGTGTACGCCTGCAGTTGGACATGCTTTCCTTTCAGCCAATATTGGATCGGGTAATGAAATTTTTTCAATTAATATGTGTTAAAAAATCAGAATAAAGTTCATTTCTTATTAACTTATCCTTATTTTCGAGCCGTATTAATAATACTTTTTACAGTTATCATTTTATGAACTATACTAAAATCAACAATCTTTTAGGATGGATATGTGCGCTAATAGCAACTGTAGCGTATGTCATGACTGCCGAACGATCGACGAGTTGGTGGGACTGTGGCGAGTTTATCGCTTCGGCCTTTAAACTTCAAATTGTGCACCAGCCAGGAGCACCTTTATTCTTAATGATTCAAAATATATTCTCAAACCTTGCTGGTGGAGATGTTACACGAATTGCTTTCTGGATGAACGTAGGATCGGCGGTATGTAGTGGTCTGACCATTTTGTTTTTATTTTGGACAATTACAGCTTTAGCAAAGAAAATCGTTGTAAAAGGTGTTGATGGATCATATACATCCACCGATTTAATCAAAATATTCGGCTCGGGCGCTGTTGGTGCACTGGCTTATGCTTTTACGGATACTTTTTGGTTCTCAGCAGTAGAGTCCGAAGTATATGCCATGTCTTCTTTATGTACAGCCGTCGTATTTTGGGGTATTCTAAAATGGGAAAATCATGCCGATGAAGCTGGTTCGGACCGCTGGTTAATCTTTATCGCTTATGTGATGGGGCTTTCTATTGGGGTACACTTGTTGAACCTTCTGGTAATTCCGGCAATTGCTTTGGTCATTTATTTTAAACGTTCAAAAACTGTAACATCCTCGGGGGCGATCAAAGCTTTCTTAATTGGTGTCGTTGTTTTGGCGCTGATTTTATGGGGTATTATTCAATACACTGTTAAAGCCGCCGCATATTTTGATCTGTTCTTTGTGAATAGTTTGGGAATGGGCTTCGGTACCGGATTTAACCTTTTCATGATTTTAGCGGTAGCTCTTTTCGTATATGGGATCTGGTATTCGATCAAAAAGGTAAAACCCATGTTAAATCTGATCTTAATCAGTGCAGCATTTATCATTTTTGGATATAGTTCCTTTGCCATGATCATGGTGCGCGCCAAAGCGAATCCGACGTTAAATAACAGTGACCCAGATAATGCATTCTCTTTTGTGAGTTATCTTGGACGTGAGCAATATGCAAGTGAGCCACTTTTGAATGGACCTACATTTGATGCACAAGTGGTTGATGCCGAGCCTACATATACGTACAGAAAAGATAAGGACAAGTATACCAAAGTGGAGAACGGTATGGACTACAAATACGATAAAACGATGTTTTTTCCACGTGTTTACAGTTCAAGGGATCAAGGACATATCGAATACTATCGTGATTACTTAAAAATTCCGGAAGGCCAATCGCCGACTTTCGGTGATAACCTGAAGTTCTTTTTCAGTTATCAGATCGGACATATGTACGGCCGTTATTTCTTATGGAATTTTGCCGGTCGTCAAAATGACCAACAAGGGCAGGGTTCATTTACCGAAGGTAACTGGATTTCAGGTGCTAAACCTGTTGATCAGTTGCATGTTGGTGGACAGAATGCCATTCCAGATTCACTGAAAACTGATCCTTCAAACAATAAATATTATTTCTTGCCTTTGATCATTGGTTTAATCGGTGCATTCTGGCATTTTGGAAAGAGACAACGCGACGCAGGAATCGTGGGACTGTTGTTTTTCTTTACAGGATTAGCAATTGTACTCTACCTAAATCAAAGTCCACTTCAACCACGTGAGCGCGACTATGCGTATGCAGGTTCTTTTTATGCCTTCGCCATCTGGATCGGGCTCGGTGTTTTCGCCATTGCGGATTATCTGAGCAAAAAAGTGGATGGTAAAATTGCCGCCGGTGCTGCTACAGTAGCCTGCCTATTGGGCGCTCCAGTATTGTTGGGCTTCCAAAACTGGGATGATCACGATCGTTCGGAGAAAACAACTGCCCGTGATCTTGCTAAAAACTATTTGGCGTCATGTGCACCCAATGCGATTTTATTTACTTATGGTGATAATGATACCTATCCTTTATGGTATGTTCAGGAAGTCGAAAATTATCGTCCGGATGTACGTGTCGTAAACTTAAGTTTGTTGAGTTCGGACTGGTATATGCGCCAGATGAAACAAAAAGTGAATCAGGCAGATGGTTTACCGATCAATATCGATGATGAAAAGTTCAAGAAAGGTGTTCGCGAAGTGCTTTATTATCAGGATATGAAAGTTCCAGGACATGTGGATCTGGATTTGATCATGCAGATTTTATTGTCTGACGACCAAAAGAACAAATTGGAATTGAGAGGTGGTAAGTTTGAAAACTTCCTGCCAACCAAAAACTTTAGCCTTCCGGTGAATAAAGAATCTGTTCTGAAAAATAATGTCGTCCCTAAAGCTTGGCAAGAATCTATTGTTGATACCATGAGCTGGACCTACAATAGAAATTATATCTCTAGAGCTGAATTATCTATCTTAAACGTGTTATTGAATAACGATTGGAAACGTCCAATTTATTTTGCGGCAACAGTTCCAAATGATAACTACCTTGGTTTAGATAAATATTTAGTACAAGAGGGCTTCGCGCTGCGCTTGATGCCGATTGCAACTCCTGCCGGAGCAGAAGGTACATTGGTTGATACACAGTCTGCTTATAAAGACATTACTACGAAATACCAATGGGGTAATATGGCACATGCTTCCTACCTGGATCCTGAATCTTACCGCATGATTACCATGATTACAAATACAGTAATGGGTGGTACAGCGACACAGTTGATGATGGAAGGTCATAAGGATGAGGCGCGTAAAGTCGCTGTTGAAACTTACGAGAAAATGCCAAAACGTGTTTATTTGATGCGCGATATTTTAGGCTATATTCCAATTGTCAATGTGTTGTATGAAACTGGTGAAACGAAGCGTGCAAATGAAATCGTAAACCGTAACCTGAAGTTTATGACCCAAAACATGCGTTGGTATCAGGATATTGCACAAACAAAACCTGAGCTGGAATATTCAAATATAGGTACAGCATTACGTGCTTTGGGGGCCTATAAGAGTATCTTGGCCTCTACCTCGGAAAAACAATTGCTACAGCAAGTGACTGATTTAGAAAAATCGTATAAACAACAGTATGGTGTTGAGTAACAATTAGAGACATCATTTTAAACGAAGGAGCTGCCCTTTACTACAGGTATTCGAAAGGAAATACACTTTTTGATGCGATGTAGGAAAGGGCGGCTTTTTTTTGATTATTTTTTCTTAGCTTAACGCCATATAAAACCAACCTTAAGTTATGATGAAACGTCAATTAAAATTGTGGGATGCAGTGATGCTGGTCATGGGGTCGATGATCGGAAGCGGTATTTTTATTGTATCGAGTGATATGATGCGGCAGCTTGGATCCGGATATTGGTTGGCGATCGTTTGGTTATTGACCGCATTAGCAACTGTTGCGGCGGCAATCTGCTATGGCGAATTGTCGTCTATGTATCCGAAGGCTGGGGGACAATATACCTATCTGACAGAAATATTTGGGAAGCCAATTGGCTTTTTATACGGCTGGAGTTTATTTACAGTCATTCAAACGGGAACGATAGCAGCTGTAGCTGTCGCCTTTGGTAAGTTTACAGCCTACCTTATTCCGCAGTTAAATGATGCAGCACCCCTATTTCAGCGTGGAGAGTTTAAGATTACCTGGATACAGATTGTCGCTATGGGTGTTATTATCCTCCTCACCTTTATTAATACAAGAGGGATCAAGAGTGGAAAAGCTGTTCAATCTTTCTTTACTTCAGCAAAAATCATTGCGCTGGTTTTATTGATTTTAGGTGGCCTGTTCTTGATTAAAGAAAATCATTTTTCAGAAAATATGGCGTATGGCTGGGACTCTTTCCAAAATTTGAAAGGTGCTGGCTGGTCTCAGATCTCGGGGGGCGTACTGATGGGGGCTTTAGCTGCTGCGATGGTGGGTTCGGTATTTAGTAGTGTGGCCTGGGAAAATGTAACGTTTGTTTCCGGAGAGATTGTCAATCCACAGCGTAATGTTGTTCGGGCATTGGTTATCGGAACAAGTTTGGTGATGTTGCTCTATATAAGCTGTAATTACATTTACCTGGCGGCATTAAATCGAGAGGAAATTGCTTTTGCGGCAAATGATCGTGTTGCCATAGAGGCGGCTGAAAAAATATTAGGACATACGGGCACGATAGCGATGGCGATTTTGGTCATGATCTCGACCTTTGGTTGCGTTAACGGGCTCGCGCTATCAGGTGCGCGAGTTTTTCAAACTATGGCAAAAGATGGATTGTTTCTGAAACAAGCGATTCCCAATAACAAATATGATGTGCCGGCACGATCGTTATGGCTTCAGGGGATCTGGGCTTCATTGCTTTGTCTAAGTGGGCAATATGGCAATTTACTGGATATGATATCTTTTGTTATTGTTATATTCTATATGATTACAGTGCTAGGGGTTATTATTCAGCGTGTACGAAGACCCGATTTGGAACGTTCCTATAAGACATTTCTATTTCCTGTCACTCCGATCTTGTACCTGCTGATAGGTACTGTATTTTGTGTATTATTAATTATCTATAAGCCACAATATACCTGGCCAGGCTTTATACTTGTATTAATCGGTGTACCGGTGTATTTTTTTGCACGGAATAATAAACGTGCCGAGCTAGATGAATAGTCTTTATCTATAGCATTTCGATGTTATGGAATTTGCTGTAAATGGTTGGCAATGTGTATTGTATATAACTTCAAAATCTGTTAATGTGCTGGAATAATTGGTTTGTAAATTTCCCTGAAAGGAAGATATTCTTTGTTTAAATCACTTTTTGTTATTGTGCCAGTTGGATGCAAATATTGAAATTAATTGCCCTTCATGGCTTCGTTTTTGTTAAAAAAAGTGTAGCTTTGCTCAAACATTCCCATAATGAAACAGTCGATTTTATTAGACGGACCAAAATTTCAAATCACAATTCAAAGACTATGTCGTCAATTGATTGAGAATCACGGTGATTTTTCAAATGCTGTCGTCATAGGTATCCAACCCCGAGGAACTTTCTTAGCGAGACGTATCGTCAAAGAGCTTGAACAAATGATCGGAAAAGAGATTTTAGTTGGCGATTTGGATATTACCTTTTATCGCGATGACTTCCGTACCAAAGGGAATACAGGTCCACTCTTAGCAAATAGCACAAATATCAATTTTATTGTAGAAGGTAAAGAGGTCATTTTTATAGATGATGTCTTATGGACAGGACGTACTATTCGTGCGGCAATGGATGCTGTGCAGGCATTTGGCCGTGCAAGAAGAATAGAATTGCTTGTTTTGGTCGATCGCCGCTTCTCTAGACAGATCCCTATTCAGCCTGATTATATCGGAATACAGGTAGATTCTATTGATTCTCAAAAAGTAATTGTTAACTGGAAAGAATCAGAGGATCAGGATAGTATTATCTTGATTACAGAAAAGAAGACGTCAGCTAGCGATTAATAGCGGTGTCATGACGTTACTGAAGGTTATTGTTGACCTTCGGAAACAGGCACTTTCAATAAAAAATGATTAGTAAATATTTGAATATACTATAAAATGTCATCTGGAGCAGAACAATTAAGTACCCGCCATTTATTGGGGATCAAAGATCTAAATGAGAACGATATCCAATTGATCCTGGATACAGCAAGTAATTTCAAAGAGGTATTAAATAGGCCAATCAAAAAGGTTCCGTCGTTAAGGGATATTACGATTGCCAACGTGTTTTTTGAAAATTCAACACGAACACGTCTATCCTTTGAACTTGCTGAAAAGAGACTTTCTGCGGATATCGTGAATTTTGCGGCTTCCTCCTCTTCGGTAAGTAAGGGGGAGACACTCATCGATACGGTGAACAATATTCTTGCAATGAAGGTTGATATGATTGTGATGAGACATCCATACGCGGGAGCTGGGGTATTTCTAAGTAAACATGTTGATGCACAAATTGTCAATGCAGGTGACGGAGCACATGAACACCCTACACAAGCTTTACTTGATTCATTTTCGATCCGTGAACGCTATGGTGATGTAGCTGGTCGTAAAATAGCTATCGTTGGGGATATTACACATTCACGCGTTGCCTTGTCGAATATCTTATGTCTTCAAAAGCAAGGTGCAGAAGTGATGGTTTGTGGTCCAACCACATTAATTCCTAAACATATTACATCGTTGGGTGTAAAAGTGGAGCATGATTTGCGGAAAGCGTTGAACTGGTGTGATGTTGCAAATATGTTACGGATTCAATTGGAGCGTCAGGATATTGCCTATTTCCCTTCCTTAAGAGAATATTCCATGCTATATGGATTGAATAAAGAGATTTTGGATTCTTTAGAGAAGCCAATCACAATTATGCACCCCGGACCAATCAATCGGGGGGTCGAAATCACATCGGATGTCGCGGATAGCGAACATTCAATTATTTTGGATCAGGTTGAAAATGGTGTTGCTGTGCGCATGGCTGTCTTGTATCTATTAGCAGGGCAACGCGGATAGTCTAAATTGGTTTTAACGTGCGTTAATGTACGTGTGAGACTAAATAGCACTGTTTTCTAATGCAACTAAAGTATGCCTGACTTTATTTTTTGTCGGGCATATTTTTTGTGCAAAATTTCCGTTATAATACAGGATTATTCACAGATGTTAATAACTTTTGTGTAAAATAGCTCAATTAAAGTATAATTTAGTAAAATGAATAAAACTATCTCCCTGAGAAGTGGAGGTTTGAATTGATTTTCAATAAATTTGGGGCTATCTTAAAGCCTTTAATGGCAGAGAGGCTTTCGATAAGTTTGCTTTGAAATGCGAATTTATCGCGGTTTGGAGGGAGATTCATTTACATTTGCAGATAAATAACATATTAAGGTTTCACATATTATGTATAAGAAGATTTACCAGGTGGGAGTTGCATTAACCGTTATGGCGACGCCAGCATTAGCGCAACAGACAGAATGGCAACAAATCAACAAGGCGTACAAAACAGGGATGGAATTGTATGAACGCGGAAAATTTAGTTCTGCTTCAGCCCAATTTGACCGTGTTGAAGCTTTGCGGACAAAATCCAACTTGCAATTGGACGAAACAGAGGAACTGTCTTTGTTGAAAGAGAACGTACGGTATTATCAAGCGGTTTGCGCACTGGAATTGGGCGAATCCGATGCCGAAAACCGTTTTCTGAAATACATTAAAGATTTCCCTGTCAGTGCAAATGCTAAAGCAGCTTATTTTCAAATCGGTAAATCCTATTATGCTAAAAAAGATTATGTTAAGGCCTTAGAGTGGTTTAACAAGATCGATAGCAAAAATTTAGCAGGCAAAGAAAATGTAGAATATCGCTTTAAATATGGATATGCTTCCTTTATGACAAAGGATTATAAAACGGCGAAACCATTATTTGAAGGATTGAAAGATCAGAAAACTGAATTTCAGGAAGCTTCAATCTATTATTACGCGTATCTTTCTTACTTAGACGCCGAGTATAAAACAGCGTTGAATGAATTTGAACGCCTAAATGGATCGAAACAATTCGAAAATAGTTACCCTTATTATATTACTGCTTTGTATTTCCTGGATAAACGCTACGACGATGTGTTGGATTATGCGTTGCCAATTTTGTCGCGAACAAAACAAGAAAATGAAACAGAGATGTTCCGTATTATCGCGGCAACATACTTTATCAAAGGTGATTTAAAAACATCCAAAGAGTATTACGATAAATTCCAGGCACAGGACCAAGGTAAAACACAGAATAATCAGGATAGCTACCAAATCGGTTACATCGCTTACAAGTTGAAAGATTACGACAAAGCGATCACTGAATTGGAAAAAATGACCGATCCAGACGCATATTATCAATCTGCGATGATTACCCTAGGGGATGCTTTCTTGAAGAAAGGCAATAAGCAATCTGCGCGTAACGCATTTTTCCGTGCTTCGAAATTGGATTTTGATCCAGCAATGCAAGAAGAAGGCTTATTCAACTATGCTAAACTTTCATATGAATTGGAATTCCACCAAGTGGCTTTGGCTTCGACACAAGAATACCTGAAAACGTACCCAAAATCGAAACGCTTAGAAGAAGCAAAAACTTTGCTTGCTGAAGTATTGTTGAGTACAAAAAACTACCGTGAGGCAGTTGATATTTTGGAATCTATTCCTAAACGTGGAAAAGAAGCAAACGCTGCTTATCAAAAGGTAACCTACTACAGAGGTTTGGAGTATTATAACGAGCGTGCTTTTGAAAATGCAATTTCCCTATTCATGCGCTCTGAAGAGTTTCGTTATGACGAGGAAATTTACGCTTTAGCCACCTATTGGAAAGCGGAAGCAATGTACGAAGTGCGTAAATACGGTGAAGCTGTTACAAATTTTAATAAATTCCTACGCTTGCCGGGAGCTAGCAAAACGGATGTGTATGGGTATGCAAATTATGCGTTAGCCTATGCGGCTTTCCGTAATGGTAACTACAGCACGGCGGCCAATTACTTCGAGCGTTTCTTAGCGTCCGGTGGTTCGAAAGGAATAGAAATGAATACACGTAATGATGCAATTGCACGTTTAGGCGATTCTTATTTCTCTTCGAAAAACTATGGCAGAGCATTAACAGAATACAATAAGTTAATCTCTTCTAAAGCGCCTAGTCAGGATTACGCGTTATTCCAGCGCGGTATTATTCAAGGATTACAAGGGGATAACAACGGTAAAATTTCAACATTGAATGCTGTTATTGCACAATTCCCGAGTTCTAATTATGCGGATGATATTGCGTTTGAGATTCCTTACACACGTTTCTTGATGGGAGAAAGTGACCAAGCAATTGCTGGCCTTCAAACAATGGTGGAAAAATACCCGCGCAGCAGTTATGTGCCACGTGCTTTGGTGACGATTGGTCTGGTTCAGTATAATCAAGATAACAATGATGCTGCATTGGCAACCTTCCAACGTGTAGTTGACCAGTATGCATCAACAGATGAAGCAAGACAGGCCATGCGGTCAATAGAGAACATCTATTTGGATAAAGGCGATGCAACGGGGTATATTAAATATGCTACGGGGACAAATTTAGGTGACGTTTCGAAATCTGAGCAAGACTCGCGTTCATTCTCGACTGCGACGACTTTATTCTCTAGAGGTAATTACCAAGGGGCGGTGGAAGCTGTAAATGCGTATTTCGATAAATTCCCGAAACCAAATCAAGAGAAATACGCGCGTTTTGTTCGTGCTGAAAGTAACGCAGCTTTGGGCAATACAGAAGATGCATTACATGATTACAATATTATCTTGAATGACTGGACGTCTCCTTATACAGAACGCACGTTGATTTCGGTGTCAAATTTATATTTGAAACAAAAGAAATATAACGAAGCGACACAGTTGTTGAAAAAATTGGAGCTTACCTCTGAATACAAGGCTAACTATGGTTTTGCAATAAATAACCTAATGGTTTCTTACTTCCAAATTGGAGATTATAAAGAAGCATTAAATTACACTAACGCTGTTAAGAACTACGAAAAATCTTCTGAAGAAGAGATTGCAAATGCCTTCTTATATGCCGGTAAATGCTATGTGAAGCAGAACAAGAAAGCTGAGGCAATGAAAGAATTCAGTTTAGCTGCATTGAAGAGCCGTACGGTATATGGTGCCGAAGCAAAATACAATGTTGCGGTATTACAATTGGAAAATAAACAATACGATGCTTGTATCAAAACAGCAATGGATCTATCCGATAATTTCTCTTCGTACGAATATTGGGTGGCGAAAAGCTTTATTACCATGGCTGATGCTTATGCAGGCAAGGGAGATTCTTTCCAGGCGAAAGCTACACTTGAATCGATTGTGGATAACTATGATGCGAAAGACGATATTTTGCCAGCAGCAAAAGAACGTCTAAATAAATTGAACAACAAAAAGAAATAGGATACAATGAAGAAGTTGCAAAATAGAAACGTGAAGAAATATACTTTAGCAGCGCTTTTGATGGGCGTGGGATTGAATTCTTTTGCACAGGAAACAGGCAAGAAGAATGATCCTGAGAAACCGGTCACTATCGATTCTTTTGATGTTGTTCGTGATTATAAGCCAATTCTTGCGGATGCTGTGAAAATCCGCCGCAGTCCGGATATGACCAATAAAAGGGAATACCAGCCCAAATTGTCCTACAACAATATTTTGGACAAGAAATTGGATATCAATACCGGTTTGAAACAATTGAATGTACAGGAGATTCCTTTTGCACAACCTTTTGAACATAGTAGCAACTATGTTAAATTTGGTATCGGTAACTATAACAGTATATTGGGCGAAGCTTATTTGGCTTCTGAACAGTTTGAAAATACACGATTTGGTTTATTTGCAAAGCATTTGAGCCAAAAGGGTAATATTGACGGACAGAAGTTCAGTACACAGGATATCGGTATTTTTGGTCGCCGTGTATTGGATGCGGTAACCGTTAAAGGTACCATCGGATACAATCGTTATGGCACAAACTTCTATGGCCAGACTTTTGATCAATCGGGAACAACCTTGTTGAATACGACTCCGGATAAACAGACCTTTACAGATATCTATTTGAATGGAGAGCTGTCAAGTAATGTGGATCCAAAAAATGAGCAAGCCTTAAGCTATTCCGCAAAAGTTGATGGTTATTTGTTTAAAGACGCTTATAAAGCCAAAGAAAATTCCATCGCATTATCCGGTTATTTGAATAAACGCCTAAGTGCATTCAATGTTGGTGCGAATTTGAGCGTGACAATGAATAATGTGAAAGATAGTGCTGAAGTAAAAAATCATTTGGCGGTCATCAATCCATATATTCGTTTTAAGGGCGACAACTATAACGTAACCTTGGGTGCGAATTTAACTTCTGAATTTGGCGATAGCTCAAGATTCAATATTTTCCCATCCGTAGAAGCTGATTTTGCTTTGGCACCTGAATATATCTCTTTGTTTGCCGGAATCAATGGCGGAGTGAAGCAAGCTTCTTTCCGTAGTTTCGCTAAAGAAAATCCGTATTTGGCTCCTAATGCTAAAATGATAAACTCGATTGAGAAAATGAATGTTTACGCGGGTTTAAAAGGAAATGCTGGCGCAACATTTGGTTATAAAGTAAAGGTATTCTACAAGCAGATTGAGGGATTGCCTTTATTTAAAAACAGTGCATTTGGCGATAGTCAAAATGGCTATGTTCCTTGGGCTTTTGATGTCGTTTATGACGGCGTAATCAATAAAGCTAAACATATGGGATTGGAAGGAGAAATCAATGTACGTCTTTCACAACTGGTTAATCTGGGCGGAAAAGTGTATATAGACGATTATAAATTGAGTGATGAGGAAGAAGCTTGGGGATTGCCAAAATTCCGTATGCAGGCTAATGCACGCTTCAATATCTCCGATAAATTTTTCGTAGATGCTGAACTTTCTACACAAGGCAATACCTATGCATATATTTATGACTATAATGCAGATGGCAGTCGTATTGCCAACAGTGGACATAAGGCAACAATAGCGTCGTTTGCTGATCTTAATGCAGGCGCAGAATACAGAATCAAAAAACAATTTGGTATTTTCGTCAAAGCAAATAACATTTTTGGAAAAGAATACGAACGTTATATGTATTACCCAAGATTGGGCTTTAATGTAATTGGTGGTCTTAATTATTCGTTTTAACGAATTAAGATTATAAATTTGCATCTTAAAATAGTGCGCGATGAATCTAGGCAAAAACATCAATAGTTTATTAAAACGTTATGCGGAAGTATACGTGCCCGGAATAGGTGTGTTCAAACGAATTCATTCTCCGGCTCAGTTCGATAAACAGAATAATGTGTTTTTGCCCCCGATTTCCTACGTCGAACTGGACTATTCTGCTCAACACGGATTTAATATTGTTCATTATATCCAACAACAGGAAAATTTAGGCCTCAATCAGGCACAGCAGATTTTATCGGAAGCTGTTGATAACCTAAGAGCTGATTTAGGTCAGTTTGGACAGGCTAAACTTGATGATCTTGGCTTATTAATTAGTTATGGTACAAGTTTAGTATTCAAACCCCTAGATCTATCGGGATTCGACTTCCAGCCGGTTACAAATCTTGTTGCACCAGAGATTGAAACAGTCGTTTCTTCTTTGGAAGAAACCAAAGAAGAAGAACTTACGACCTTAGCGGTTGAAGAAGACCCTGTTGTAGAAGAAGATCCTGTAGTGGAAGCTAATGATAAGGTGGAGCTTGTGGAAGAGTCTATGCCGGATACGGTGGATCAAGATGAAACGATCGAGGTTGAAGAGGTCAAAGAAGAAACTGAAACAGCACAGGAACCGGTCGTGGTAACGGATCCAGCAGCGGATGAGCTTTCGCAGGAGACAGCACCAACAAACGATCGTACTGATCTTGAAGCTGAAGAATCGTCGTTAGCGCAAAAGGAAACTGAAGAGTTTGAGCCTGTGGATACAACTGTGATAGCTGATAGCAATCATTCGGTTACTCCGAAAGAAGACAACACTTTAAAAAAAGAAATCGGTGCTATTGCGTCGGCTAACGCCAATTCAACATACGCGCCAAATATCTATGAGGAAGAGCCGCGTAATTCAAATGCGATCTGGTATTGGATGACTGGAATTATTGTGCTGGCAATGGTTGCTGTTGCGGTCGTTTACACCAATCCTGCGTTGAAGAATTCGTTATTTGGGCCGACCAAACCTGTTGTAAAAGCGGCAGATACGCTTGTTCAAAAACAGCCGATCATGCCTGCTGATACCTTGTTCAATACAATGCAAGCAGATAGTTTAAAGCAAGTCGATTCATTGGCTAAAACTGGTGTGAAAGATTCTGTTAAAAAGACAACAACTGTACCTGCGACCAATGCGGCAGCAAAACCTCCGGTTTTGGAAGCAAATCCTGTGATCAAAGAGTCTATTCCTGTTGCACAACCCAGATATCAATTGGTAATAGGTTCTGCAAAGACAATGGCACAAGCAGAGCAGGAAGCCAAGCGTCTTCGGGAAATGGGCTATAAAACAGCACGAGCTGTAGAGGGAAAGTTCAAAAGAAATAGAAAGAAAATCATCTTAAACACCTACATGACAAAATCGGAGGCAGACCTCGCTAAGAAATCTGTAGAGAAAAAGATTGAAGGTGCTTGGGTAGAAACATTATAGAAACTATATAAAACTATTAATAATTATGTCATTAGTACAGGAGACAGCACGAGTTGCTGTGGATTCACTTAGTCAAGCTGCACAACAACCATTACCTGCTGCTGCGCCTACAGAAAACATGAGTTTGATCGATATGATGATCAAAGGGGGATGGATCATGGTTCCAATCCTATTGTTGTTCTTTATTGGATTGGTTATCTTTTTTGAGCGTTATTTGACTATCCGTCGTGCCGCAAAATATGATAACAGCTTAATGTCGCAAGTAAAGGCAAATGTTCTGTCCGGAAATTTGGATTCGGCATTAGCTGTAGTTCGTTCAAGTAACTCAGCTTTGGGACGTATGTTGCAAAAAGGCTTATTGCGTGTCGGCAGACCGATCAAAGATATTGAAGGAGCGATCGAAAACGTGGGTAAATTGGAAGTTGCCAAGTTAGAAAAGAACATCAATATTTTGGGTATTATTGCTGGTATTGCCCCGATGCTTGGTTTCGTGGGTACGATTTTTGGAGTAATTAAGATTTTCCACGACGTCGAATTAGCTGGTGGTATTGATATCGCTTCTGTATCTGGTGGTCTATATGTAAAAATGGTGTCTTCTGCATCAGGTCTTGCGGTGGGTATCTTAGCTTATTTGGGCTACCATATCCTGAATATGATGGTGGAGCGATTGATTTTACGTATGGAAACGGATGCAGTAGAATTTATTGATTTATTGGATGAACCCGGAAGATAATGAACTTACGAAGTAGAAAAAATAAACCATCTGCGGAAGTACATACTTCAGCGCTGAATGATATCATGTTTTTCCTGATGTTGTTCTTCCTGTTGGCTTCTGCGGTTTCTAATCCGCAAGTGGTGAAGCTATTGTTGCCAAAGTCAAGTGCGGGAGAACAATCTGTTGCTAAAAAGACCGTCACGGTATCGATTACAAAAGATTTGGGCTATTTTATTGACAAAACTCCAGTTCCCATTGAAGGATTGGAAGCAGCAATTCAATCGCAAATGGCTGCGGGTGAGGAAGTGACAATTATGCTCTATGTCGATAATACGGTTCCCATTCAAAATGTTATTTCTGTAATGGATGTCGCTAATCGATTGAAGATTAAAGTGGTATTGGCAACAGAACCAAAAAAAGATAAATAGGAAAAATTAAACTTTTTTTAAGTTTATTGGTCAGCTATTAATATAGGAGATTAATGCGATGAGATATCACCTTCAACATGAAGAAAATAACTTCCCCAAAGCATTGGGGATATCGACTTTGGTCATGGCATCGTTGCTCTTGATTGCATTTTTTGTTGTTTTTAAAGCGCAGGCACCTGATAACATTGGTATGGGTGGGTTGATTGTTAATTACGGTACTTCACCTGAGGGAATGGGAGATGACTATATGAGTGTTGAGGAACCATCGGTGGACCCCAACGCCAATAATGAACGCCCTGACCGTATTGATCCTGTTGAAACACCTACCCCAACTCCAACGCAGCAAGTTGCGGAGAAAGCGGTTGTCACACAGGATTTAGAAGATGCCCCTGCGGTAACAAAAACGGAAAAGAAGGTCGTTTCAAAAGCACCGGAAACAACCAAAGCTGTAAAAGAAGTGGCGCCACAGGCCAATGCCAAAGCGCTTTTTAAAGGCAATAAAAATAACGGCACTGGGGCTGGTGATGGTACAGGGACAACTCCTGGAAATCAGGGTTCCAAACTGGGTGATCCTTTAGCAAGTAACTACGGCGAAGGGGGATCTGGAAATGGTAACATGATGTTGTCTATTGAAAACCGAAGTTTTACACAACGACCAAGTATCGACGATAATGGACAGCAAGCAGGAAAGGTTGCTGTGGAGTTTAGAGTGAACAAGCAAGGGGTTATCACCTATGCGCGTGCTGGTGTAAAAGGAACGACGATTACCGATCCATCCTTGTTGGAGAAATGTGAGCGTGCTGTACGTGGCGCTCGGCTAAACCAATTGCCAAATGCTCCCGACTCCCAAACAGGACGGATTGTATTCAATTTTAGATTAAGATAAAAATCATTCACATGAATGCTTATAATGAGGCAATCGAGTATCTGTATACTCGATTGCCTATGTTTACAAGGGATGGCGCCTCTGCCTTCAAAAAAGACCTTGACAATACCATCAAACTTTGCGCTGCTTTGGACAACCCACAGCGAAAATTCAAAACATTACATATTGCCGGTACAAACGGAAAAGGATCCACCTCCCATATGTTGGCCGCTATTTTGGCCGAAGCAGGATATAAGACAGGTCTCTATACTTCACCACATTTACTGGATTTCAGAGAACGTATTCGTGTCAATGGTCAGTTATGTGAGAAAGAATTTGTTGTTGATTTTGTCAATACCCATCGCGAGCTTATAGAAGAAGTCAGTCCATCGTTTTTCGAAATTACTGTAGCCATGGCTTTTGATTATTTCGAGAAGAATAAGGTTGATATCGCTGTCATTGAAGTCGGCCTTGGTGGGCGTTTGGACAGCACCAATATTATTCAGCCTTTGCTGTCGGTAATTACCAATATCGGTTTTGATCACATGAATCTTCTTGGTAATACACTGGCGGAAATTGCTGCTGAGAAGGCGGGAATTATCAAAAGAAATACACCTGTCGTTATTTCGGAATATGCTGAAGAGACAGCAGCCGTGTTTTTGGATAAAGCAGCGATCGAGCATGCACCGATCCAATTCGCTTCCGACAACTATGAGACGAAAATGCTGGGCGTGGACCAAGATTATTTGACGGTACAAGCGAGGGATACTGCAGGTCATTCAGCAGACTATCAACTGGATTTAAAGGGCTCCTATCAGGTTAAGAACCTCGCCGGCGTCCTGTTAGCTGTGGATGAGTTACGTCAACAGGGCTTTGAGATCAGTGATCAACATGTGCATCAAGCGCTAAAAAATGTGCAGGCAACCACAGGAATTCAAGGCCGATGGCAACAATTGTCTAAGGATCCATTTATCATCTGTGATACGGGGCACAATGAGGACGGAATTCATGAAGTGCTCAAAAATCTGGCTACAACCGCTTATGATAAATTGCACTTTGTGATAGGGGCCATGCGCGATAAGGATTTATCACATATGTTGCCTTATCTACCCAAGGATGCAACCTACTATTTCTCTGCTCCGGATATGCCGCGTGCAATGCCATCCGAGGAGCTGCGGAAAGAAGCTATGGAATTTGGTCTAACGGGACTTGATTATGCATCGGTAGGAGCTGCGTTTGATGCAGCAAAAGAAGCGTATCAACAAGGGAACCTTATTTTTGTTGGCGGAAGCAATTTTGTTGTTGCGGAAGTGCTTGCTCGTTTGACGCAGGAATAAGAATATCACCTTTCCTCGCAAATAAATCTGCGGGAGGAATTCATAGAAACCGATCACAAAAAGGGAGCTGCGTGAAGTGCAGCTCCCTTTTTTGTGATTTTGTGCCGTTGGTCATTAGTCATTGATCGTCAATTCACCACGGATATCCTTTTCAATCCAATAAGCGACTTCTTTTTGATCTTCTAACTCGCCTTGAAGATACATTAATTTGGTTACTGCCGCTTCGAATGTAAGGTCGTAGCCATTGAGCACGCCGATGGATTTAAGTCCTTGTGAAGTCTCATAGCGACCTAATTCAACAGAGCCTACTTTACATTGCGAAATGTTGAGGATATTTTTACCTTGTTCAATTGCTTCTTTCAATAGATCCAGAAACCAAGTGTCGGTGGTGGTATTGCCTGACCCAAATGTTTCCATCACAATGGAACGGACATCGGAGTCTAAGACGGCTTTGATCGTTTGTGCAGAAATTCCGGGGAATAATTTCAATACCGCAACGCGATTGTCCAGTTTGGTATGTAGGATAAATTCTTTATCAATATTATTTAATAAAGCATCTGTATTATATTTGAGGTGAATACCTGCTTCAACCAATACGGGATAGTTTGGCGATCTAAAGGCCTCAAATTTGGCCGAATTATATTTAAATGAGCGATTGCCACGGAATAATTTATTGTCGAAAAGAATGCATACCTCTTGTATGATAGATACGCCATCTTGTTTTGCTGAAGCAATTTCAAGGGCTGTCATCATATTTTCCCGCGCATCCGTTCGGATCTCTCCGATAGGCAGCTGAGAGCCAGATAAAATGACCGGTTTTTGGAGTCCCTCCAACATAAAGCTCAATACTGATGCTGTAAAAGCCATTGTATCGGAACCATGCAGAATAACAAAACCGTCGTAATCTGCATAGTTATCCTTAATAATTTGTGCCATTTCAATCCATATCTCGGGCTTCATGTTGGATGAATCGATAATGGGTTCGAAAGAGTGCACGGTCAGCTTATAGTCTAAGCGACTTAAATCAGGGAGATTACGTTTGATCAATTCAAAGTCGAAAGGAACGAATGTTCCTGTTTCATCTTTAACCATTCCAATGGTCCCACCTGTGTAGATAATAAAGATATTATGCATTGAGTTTTGAAATTATATACCAAATATACGTTTTGAATTTTCTGTTGTGATTTCGGCTACCTTCTCGACGGAGATCTGGTGAAGGTCAGCTACTTTTTGTGCGACGTAAACCAAATAGCTACTTTCATTTTCTTTACCGCGAAAGGGGACAGGAGCCAAATAAGGTGCATCTGTTTCCAGAACAATATGTTTTAAATCGATTTCTTTGACCACCTGATCTAAGCCCGCTTTTTTAAAGGTAACGACTCCGCCAATACCAAGCGCGAAACCTAAATCGATAGCCTGTTGGGCCTGCTCCAGGGAACCGGTAAAGCAGTGCAGAACGCCAAATAATTTGTCGTCGTGAAGTTCTTCCAATAATTCGAACAGTTCAGTGAAGGCTTCCCGGCAGTGGATATCGATCGGTAAATTTAATTCCTTAGCCCATTGAACCTGAGTTCGAAAGGCGTCTTTTTGAATTTCAAGTGTGCTTTTATCCCAATAAAGATCCAGTCCGATTTCACCTATGGCATGGACTTTGTGTGTTTCCAAGCTCTTTCGGATGGTTTCTAACTCTTCCACATAGTTTTCTTTTACATCGCATGGATGTAATCCAAGCATGGGAAAACAATGTTCTGGATAAGCTGCTACGGTATCAAATACAGGTTTTATGGAAGCGCTATTCACATTCGGCAAAAAAAGACGTTGGATGCCATTATCAAAGCAACGTTGTAGATGTTCTTGCAGTTTTTCGGTTCCTGCATGGTAATAAATGTGTGTATGTGTATCTGTAAGCAACATAGTTTTCTGCGTGGAGGCAGCGGGCTAGGGTAAAAACTTGTTTTTATTATTATCGAATAAAGTGGTAGACTTAATTACCAAAATTTCAATTCGATCTCCAAAGATAACTTATTAATTAGCAAAAATGAAAATTAATACAGGATTCCTTCTACAGAAACGAATTCCTTTTTTTTATCTTGGAAAAGTTAACAGGTGGAGGTCAGTCTTTCATGCCGTGAATGCATAAGCGAGCATTGTTATTGGCCGTTGAAGAGATACGTTTAATTAAAAAGAGTCAGAAGTCAAACATACCGTCCGATTTACTGTTAAACAGATAAAAGAGGCGGTTGTTGTCCTATTTTTATAAGAATAAATGAATCATATGATGAATAAGAAAGTATGCCTGGGTTTATTGACTTTGGCGTCGGTTATGTTTTTGAACAAACTACATGCGCAATCATTGATTGACCCATCGGTAAAAGATATTATTCAAAAAGCCTTCCAGACAAATAAAGAATTGAAATTGAAGGCTTACGAAGTCGATAAAGCACGTCTGGAAGCCGACGGGGTAAAAGCAAACCGGCTCCCACATGTCTCCGCACTCGGATTATACGGTTATGTACATAGCAATGGGAGTATTGATATTCCTACGGTTAATATCCCTTTATTGAACCTCGGCTTGTTTGAAGGCGCAACAGGATTTAGTATGCATGGGCAAGCGGCCTATGCGGGGGTGTCTGTAAAGCAGATTATCTTTTCGGGATTACAGATTCCGAATGGAATAAAAGCATTGCAGGAGAAAGCTGTGGCTCAACAATATTTAGAATCTGCCGGTCGAGAAACACTTTCAAAGGATATTATTGCTTCTTTTGATCAGCTGATGTTGTTGGATGAGGTGGATAAACTGATTGTCGATTCTGAAAAGCGATTAAAGAAAGAACAGGAAAAGGTCAATAAAGCGATTCAAAACGGCCTAGCAATACCGTATGATAGAGATAAGTTGAAATTAGCCTTGCTGGAGTTGGAAGAGAAAAAGGTCGAGGTTTCTGGCAATCGGGATTTGTTGTGCCAAAAGATCGAACAGGAAACAGGGGTATCTTTTCAGGAGGTTGGCGGAATTCATTATGGACTTAAACCTATATTTTTGTCGGATCTTCCACGTGATGTCGAACAAAGATCCGAATTGAAAGCACTGGATGCTTCGTCAAAAGCATATGAGTATCTGTATAAAAAAGAAAAGGGGGGAGCTCTTCCTGCTGTCTTTGCCTTTGGATCTGCGAACTATCTGAATGTATTCAACTCCAAACTCACGGTGAAAGACCAGCCGCTATTTGGTACCGTCAACTTACCGCTTAATTCCATCAAGGGGAGCCCCAATTTAATGGTCGGGGTAGGGGTTAAATGGGATCTCTATACGGGCGGAGAGCATCATAATAAGATAAAGCAAGTTAAACTTGATCAAAATATCAATGCCACCAAACGGGAAGATACAGCGGAAAAGTTAAATCTTTTGCTGAGCAAAAATACCGTTACCTATACGACAGGCAATCAAAAGTTGAAAGTGGGGGAACAGCAATTGAAAGTTGCGGAAAATAACCTTTCCATGGCTGTTAAACAGTACCAAGCGGGCTTAATAGATGTTACAGAGTTATTGGCTGCTGAAAACGATTGGTACAAAGTTAATTTGGGTTATTTTAACAATGTTTTGCAGCAACGTACAGCTGCAGTTGAATTACTACATACATCAGGAAAATTATTACAAACTATACATGAGTAACATGAAGAATTTATATGGGATATTATCTCTGTCTATTTTTGTTTCTTGTACAAATCAAGTGAAAGAGAAGCCTATTGAAGGCAAGGTGGAGCGAGAGCAAGTGACGGTTGTGACAAAGGTTCCGGGGAAAATTGCGAAGCTTCTGGTTGAAGAGGGTGACTTTGTGCATGCGGGTGATACCTTGGCTATTTTGAGTATTCCCGAGGTAGATGCGAAAGAAGAGCAGGCAAAGGGAGCGCTGCAGTCTGCTGACGCTCAATATAATATGGCAGTCAAAGGGGCTACGAAAGGGCAATTGGTACAATTGCAGGCAAAGGTAGACGGACTAAAGGAACAATATGAATTTGCGAAAAAATCAATAGGTAGGCTGGATGCCCTTTTGCAGGACAGCCTGATTCCACAACAAAAGTACGACGAGACCTACGCTAAATTTCAGGGGGCTAAAAATCAGTATCTTGCAGCACAAGCTGAATTAGCTGAAGCAAAAGGTGGAGCTAGACAAGAACAGCAGATTATGGCCTTGGGGCAAAAAGAACGTGCGCTGGGAGCAGTATCTGAAGTTAATGTCGCTGCCCAGGAGAAATATATCATTGCTCCACAGGACATGAGTGTGGAAACGATTAATCTGAAAGTCGGTGAATTGGCTATGGCAGGCTATCCGATTATCAATGGCTTCCTTGATCGATCAACTTATTTTAGATTCACACTGCCTGAAAATCAAATCGGAAAACTCCAAAAAGGCGCTGCTGTAGAAGTAGAAATTCCCTATTTGAATCACAAAAAGGTTAAAGCAAAGGTGATTAGTATCAAAGCCTTAAATTCGTACGCAAGCATTGCCTCAGCTTATCCTGATTTCGATCCGCAACAGGCTGTGTTTGAATTGAAAATTGTTCCTGAAGATGTTGCCGGTAGCAAAGATTTGTTAACAAAAACGCTTGTGGTTCTCCATGCGAATTAAAGAGCTTGACTGTGAAAAAATTTTTAGAATTGATCCAACGGGAGTTTAAGCTCTTCTTCAATAATAAAGTGCTATTGATGCTTTTTCTAGGTGCACCTGTATTGTATGGTGTCTTGGTGGGGCATGTTTATCAACAAGGTAAGGTAACTCAGATGCCGGTCATTGTGGTTGATGAGGATAATAGCCCCTTAAGCAGTTCATTTATTGATATGCTTTCAGATAATGAGAGTATTGAAGTTGCCCGTGTATTACCGTCCTTATTTGATTCAAAAGATATTGCTATGCAATATGAGGCAACTACGATTGTTCATATTCCCAAGGGATTTACATCCGGAGTACAACAGGGGCGTTTGCCCGAAATGACTGTTTTTGTAGACGGTGCCAATACATTGACCTCCAATACCGCCATGATGGCTGTCAATGTGTGTGCCTCGACGTTGAAAGCGGGCATACAGATTCAGGCGCAAATGAAACGTGGTGTTCCGGCAAAGATCGCTGCACAGCAGTACGAACCCTTTAAGACAACTTTTGTTAAGCAGAATATTCGAAGTGGAAATTACCTGTATTTTATGCTACCGGGAGTGCTAATTACTGTGCTGCAGCAGGTATTGCTCTTAGGCTTGGCTTTATCTTTTTCCTCAGAATTTGAAGGCAATACATTTCCGGAGCTGGTACGTAAAATCGGTAATCCCATCGGACTTATTCTTGTTAAGATATTACCTTATGTTTTGATGTCTGTCGGTATTCTGGTTTTATATTGGGGTTTTGGCCAATATTACCGTATGCCTTTACAAGCCGAATTTGGTCGCTTTGTACTCTGTACTTTCGTCTTTTTGCTTGCGGTATGTTTCATTGGTGTTTTGGTGAGTATTATACTGCCCTCACAATTGAAATCTACCGAGGTACTCATGGTTATCGCGACGCCAGCATTTATCTTAAGTGGCTTTACCTGGCCGTCGAGTCTAATGCCAGGATGGGTACAGGCTATTGCCAATGTTATTCCGTCTACGCACTACCTTCGGATTTTTAGGTTACTGTTTATTCAGCATGCTGAAAATTATCATACCGATAAGGCACTGATCGCATTGACCATCATCATGATCATCAGTTTTATATTGGCGGTAATAATACTATGGTTGAAAATACGAAAGATAAAAAAAGAAGATAAGAAGGTTAGCGCATAGTGAATAAAAAATACGAACAACAAAAAAGCGGTTTCATCTCGATGAAACCGCTTTTTTGTTAACTGAAATTTACAGTCGAATTATTTTTTTGCTGCAGGAGCTTTAGTTGCAGGAGCGGTTGCCGCTGGAGCTGTAGTTCCTGTAGGCGCTACCATGCCTGGAGTTGTTGCTGTAGGAGCAGGAACTTTTCCAGGTTTGATATCCAATACTTCTACTTCAAATACTAAAGGAGCATATGGAGGGATAACACCTGAAGGGCGATCGCCATAAGCCAAAGATGAAGGAATGACTAAAGTTGCTTTTGTACCTTTGTTAAACAATTGGAATGCTTCAGTCCATCCAGGGATCACACCATCAACACCTAATTGGAATTTTAATGCTTCATAAGGACGTTGAGGGTTGAAAATTTTCTCTTTTTTAGCTACATCTGGAAGGTTTGTGTCAAATACTTTTCCTGTAGTTAATGATCCTACGTAGTTTACATGAATAGAGTCACCTACTTTCGCATTTGTACCTGTTCCAGGTTTAGTAATTACATATTGAAGACCTGAAGCTGTTTTCGTTGTTTTCAAGCTTTTATCTTTGATGTATTTTTCAAGTTTAGCTGGTTCAGCAGCTTTGTGTTTGTTCAACTCTTCTTCAAAGTATTTCTGAACTTGTTCACCCAATTGTTGGTCTGTTAACTTTCCTTTTTTGAAGTGTTTTTTGACCTTGATCGAATAAACAATGAATTTATCTGCAAACTCTGGTTTTGGTTGATGTGTTTTAGCTGCCATAGAATCCAAATTGATTTTGAATACCAAGCTATCGCCTTCACCCACGTATTTGAATAAACCTGTAGGGTCACCTGGATTTTTTGCAATGATACTGTCTGGATATAATTGAACGATCTGAGGGACTCCCATGTCATACGTACTTTGCATTGTAGAATCTCTGTCCGTTTTCACAACCATGTCAAGTGCTAATAAATCGCCTGATACTGCTTTTTCTTTAGCATTATCATCCACGATTTTATACTCAAGACCACCTTCAGCCTTTTTGAATTTTTGGCATGACGTCATCAAAAGACCGGCAGCCGCGAAAAATAGAATTGCTTTCTTCATTTTCTAATGTATGTTACGATATCTTATTTTGTTAATATTTCTTTATAATTTGGTAAAACCGATTTGAATTTGGCAATTACTGCTTCTAGGCTCTCTTTCGAATTACCTCCCGAAGCATTCAGATGTCCACCCCCATTGAAATACAATTTGCAGATCTCATTGCAGGGAACTTCTCCGATCGAACGCAAAGATAGTTTAATTTGTTCATTTCTGTCAATAATTAACGCTGCCAATCGAATTCCTTTTATAGAGAGTGCATAGTTGACCAATCCTTCGGTATCACCGGTGATCACTTCAAACTGCGTGAGATCCGCTTTGGTTACATGGATAATGGCGGTGTTATATTCATGGATAACCTCTAGACGATTCAATAGACAGAACCCTAAGAATTTCAGGCGGCTTTCTGACGAGCTATTGTAAATCTCTTCGTGAATAGCCCAGTTTTGTGCACCGCAATCAATGAGTGATGCAATGATGCGATGAATTTCAGCAGTGGTAGAACGGAAGCGGAAAGAGCCCGTATCGGTCATAATACCGGTATATAGGCATGTCGCCATGTCAGCACTGATATGGTCTGGATCTTGCATCTCATGGACTAAGAAGCGATAGATCAATTGTGCAGTCGCTGCAGCAGATGGATCCCAAAATGCGTAGTCTTCAAATCCTTCCGGATCTAAATGGTGATCAATCATGCATTTGATTCCTTTCGCTTGACGAATAGGTTCACCCATTTCGTGAATCCGGGCAAGGCCATTAAAATCTAAGCAGAAAATGAATTCAGCTGCGTCAATCTGTTGATTGTGCAGGTCAATATCCTGCGTATAAATTTGTACATTTTCTAAGCCAGGTAACCAATCCAAAAAGGCTGGAAAGTCTGACGGTACAATGAGATTTACGTGGTGTCCTTTCGCGGTCAACCAAAAATATAATCCTAAAGATGAACCCAATGCGTCCCCATCTGGTTTGTAGTGCGTTGTAATTACAATACGTTTTGGTTCAGCTAATAATTCTTTTAATTCTTCCGATTTCAGCATAGTCATATTAAGTCTGCAAACCTACTATAAAAAAATTAGATTAGACAAATTTTTTATAAAGATCTTTTAGCATCTTATAGCGTTTGGTGTTGATTTTAAAAAATTGATTTTCAGGTTTTTAAAACTTATAAACATAGATCTTGAAATCCCGCTTCATGCAGATTAAATAATTGGCATTGTCGCCATAGTTAATCGGTCCATAATAGAACTTTGAAAAACCTTCTACAGGGAATCCCTCCTGGACCAAGCCATCGGATCCGAAAACATAAATCATGCGGTTGTCAGTTCCAACACCTATGATATCAGATTTACCTATTCGTTTAAAAAACAGCGGTCTGTTACTGGCCTCTTCGATGAATTTATATTCAAAGTAGGAAGACGAGTCTCTTGAACTGTAGGCATTCAGTTTGTTGTTGGCTAGAATAACAAAATCTCTGTCAGCACCACCGCTAATATCTTCAAAATTAAAGAACGCATCTTTACCCCAATCACCTAGTTTTATTTTTTTGGTTTCGCCTTCGAAAGGAATTTTGAATACGCTGCCTTTATTGTTTGCCAAGTAAATGAAGGAGTTTTTTTCATCCGACGCCGCAACTAAACCAATTGGATTTTTAACACTTTCCCCATCGGTATCCATTGTTTTTTTACGGATGATCTTACCATTTTGATCGAAGAAATACACGGAAGCAGTGCTTGTACCGGCAATAATATAATTTGTCTGTCCCAGGCTGGTTGTTTTTAGATCGAATAAAATTCGGCCATCCACGCTATTATTTTCAAAGCCCTCCACTTTTTTGCCATCCAGGGTATACGCAAGAATGCGGTCTGTTGCCGGAATGTAAATACGTTGTTCTTTATTGAAGGTGGCGATTGCAGCTCCGTAAGTTGCCGAGTATGGAAGTTCAACGGAGAAGCCAGTTCTGTTTTTACCATCGGGCATAAAGCGATACAAGCGGTTTTTTGTAACGGCGACAATACTGAGATCCTGTAACTGAATTGGCTCGCCCAAAATTTCACCTTGGAAGAGGTTTTGCCAGAGTTCTTTTCCATCTGGCGAAAATGCATGTACCGTATGATCTTGTTCTTGAATCAGGATAAACTTGTTCTTCCCATCTTGATCGAAAATCCAAGGTTTATTGATAATTCGGTTATCCAGCTGGACTGTCCATTCTGGTTTGCCGCCTAATCTCGTATCACTCTTAAAGAGGGCATATAAACTAGACGAAAATGTGCCCTGATTGCCACTCAACTGGTAAGACCAGGAGTAGAAATTTTGAAAGCCATATGCATCCTCATCTTTAAAGTTCTTTGCAAAGTCAGCTTTTAAGTTATCTAGAATATTGCTTTTACCAGCTTTAGGTTCTAAATAGAAAGTCACGTTGCTGCGGCTATTCTGCAATGCTGCATGATTTTTGAAAATAGCCGTTCCGGAAAGAAATTGCTTTTCCCGGAAAGATTCCCGATAATCTCTCAAGATGCCCGTCCGTGTAGCTACCACCATAATGTTATCTACAATGGTAAAATAGGGGCGGGTAAAGCTTTTGAAAGGTTCACCAAATAGCGCATGTAAGAGATTCGAATATTTAAATTGATAGATTGAATCACCTACAGATGAGCTGAATTTCTTGAGATTATCAGCAAACTGCGTTGAATCCGAAATGCTGATCAAACCTATTGCATCCTGATTATCTAATTCCGCAAGCGCAAATTCATCGTTGAAAATTGGCGCGATGATACTGTCAAATGATACTTTGCTGTCTTCTTCAAAGTTCTTTATACTTTTAGCCAATCGGCCGTCTTCTTTTTGCTGTACCAACAATGCTTTCAGTCCGCTTCGAAAACTATGGGGATCTGAAATACTAAAGTCTATATAAGATGCAGCATTTTTAGGCAGATAATTCCCCAGAGCTTGCACTTGAGCCGTCTGCGTTGCAAATAACTGTAGGTAGCTATTTTTGCTCGCCGTGAGATCTGTTTCACCCTTAAAAATAAAAGCGTCCTTTTTGAAATTCATGTTCCAGGACGTTTGGCCCTTCAGCGAATCGATTAAGTTGAGATAAGTGCCAAATTTGGATTTCATCAATATTCGAGCAATTTGCGACAATTGTTCATTGAAAAAATAGAGACTAAGTGGCGTGTTTTTATTGTTATGGTTTACGAAGAACTCGATTTGTTTGGTACTTATTTTCTTAACCTGTTTATCAAAGATCTGGGAAAGTACCTGTTTGGAGTAGCTGGCGAAAATGATTTCGTGGGAATAAGCGCAATAAAGTGTACTATCCTTGCTGCCTTGATTAAGCCCATAAAATCGTTGCCCTAAGGTGTCAAAAGGTTGTATTTTATAGTTTTTACCGACGTTTTCAAGCAATGTTGCCAGCGAGTTATTATCAATGCTTTGACCAACCTGAACGCTGTATAACGGAGTAATTTGGTCTTTTTCCTGGTGAAAAGAGAGTAATATTTGCTGTCCCGCTACAAGAGGCGCTAACTGTTCACTACGTAATAATTCGTCTTTAAGACGCTCCAGGTTGCCAAAATTGCGTTGACCTATAATGGCTTTAAAGAGCTCATAGTCGTTGAAGATCGTATCTACAGTCTGATCATTGGCAAACGAGGCAATTGCTAATGTACTTTCAGGAAGATATTGTAAAGCTTTAGAATCTTGTTTATTGTTTTTATTGAAGTCTCCAAAAAGATAGATCGTAGCCGCGATGACCGCGATGAATAATATAACAGTGATGATGATTGTTTTTTTCATCCTTTTTATTTTTTTCAATGTCTGATAGGAACTCGAATAAATCGCCACTACCACGCTGGTCGATGCGATTAAAAATCGAGTTTTAGCAGAACAACTATTTATGAGGTACTTATTTTCTTGTCAGCAGATAAGTACACTAAACTTGTTTTTTTAATGGTGATGAAGCGATCATGCGGCAAATGTTTATCAAGGATATGCAAATCCTTTGAGCTGTTCCAATATTTCTGTGAGCAGCACGATGCTCATGATGATCCATACGTAAAACAAACCTAATAAAAATATATGGGAAGAGATAGAAAATCGTTCCAATAATGCGCCTTTGTAATATAATTTTAACAAAAAATTCCTTATTTTGCTCTGTTTTTAATACATTTATCGCTAGAAACTCATTTTCAGCATTCACTTTAACATAATGAATAAGAAAATCATTTTAGCCGCTTCGTTGTTGGGAGCATTAGCTGTAATATTAGGCGCCTTTGGTGCTCATGGTCTAGAAGGAAAGGTAAGTACATATCATATTGAAACTTGGAAAACTGCAAATCAGTATCATTTCTATCATACCTTCGCCCTGTTATTTTTATCCACTTTTTCGCGAGCAAAGACGTACTCCATTAAAGTATCATTTATAGCTTTCCTCATTGGTATACTTTTTTTCTCGGGATCGTTATATGTCTTAAGCTTGCGCGAAATAACCGGCTTTGGAAATCCGTCTATTTTAGGACCTATCACCCCTTTGGGAGGATTGTCGTTAATCGTTGGCTGGGTTGCATTATTTATTGCTGCACTAAAAAATAAATCGTAATCGTATTTAATTGCCTATGTTCATACGAAATCATATTCGTATATAATTATAACGGAGCCTTCTTGAATAGATTTCAGGAAGGCTTTTTTAGGTTACAATTGATTGAGCTTTGATCTCTTGGTTTTTTCACTCCGATATCGCTTTGAGGCCGCATGGTTGTTGTCGGTTTTATGTATCGCCGGGGTCGTTTGACCTCTTTTCCTGAAGGTTTTTTTGTACTTTTATACCATAATTTGAATTTATGTCCAATCCACAATCTACGATTTTTAGTGAAAGAGATACGCTGTTTGTTGATGTGGTTCTACCACTAGCATTGGCAAGAACATATACTTATCGTATTCCGCTTGACTGGAATGATCGTGTGCAGGTCGGTGTACGTGTCATTGTGCAATTTGGAAAGAATAAGATCTATTCTGCGGTTGTGAAGTCAATTAGTCAGGAAGCACCAAAGCACTATGAAGCAAAGTATATTTTGGACATCATTGATGACAAACCCATTGTCAATTTGGCTCAATTTAAACTTTGGGATTGGCTAGCCGATTATTACATGTGTAGTTTAGGCGAGGTCATGCAGGCTGCGCTACCTTCGGCATTGAAGCTGGCCAGTGAAACCAAAGTCGTTTCATCAATTGCGGCAGAGTTTGACCGTTCTACACTTTCGGATAAGGAGTATCTGATTATCGAGGCTTTGGAGGTGGCGGGAGAACTTAAAGTCAATGATATTGTGAAATTGCTGGGACAAAAAACAGTCTTCCCCATATTGAAGCAATTATTTGACAAAGGAATTGTTCTGATTTCTGAAGAGATTACAGAAAGATATAAACCCAAGACCAAAGCATTTTTACGTTTTGCTCCCGACTTTAGAAATGAAGATGCAAAAAGAGAATTGTTGGATAGCTTAAACCGTGCGCCAAAACAACAAGATGCGGTATTGGCATTTATGCAGCTGGTCAAAAAAACCGAGGAGATCACGCGGCCCATGTTGGCTGAGGCCTCGGGCTGTGGTAACGGTGCTATTACGGCTTTGATTGACAAAGGTGTTTTTGAAATAAAGGAAAAGGTTGTATCCCGGTTCCAGGGGGAAGATATCGAACTGGATGCCAATTTTCAATTTAATGAAAACCAGCAAAGGGCCTATACTGAAATACAAGAATCGTTTGAAGAGAAGGAAGTTACCCTGTTGCATGGTGTCACAGCTTCCGGAAAAACACAGCTTTATATACGGCTTATCGAACAAGCAATCGCAGCGGGAAAATCAGCCCTATATCTACTGCCTGAGATTGCGCTGACAGCACAGATTACGGCGCGCTTAAAGCTGCACTTTGGCGATAAATTGGGTGTGTACCACTCCAAGTTTAATGATAATGAACGTGCCGAGGTATGGCATAAAGTAATGAAAAATGAATTTCAGGTCGTGATTGGGGCCCGTTCTTCAGTTTTTCTGCCATTTCAGGATTTAGGGATTATCATCGTTGATGAAGAGCACGAAAGCTCCTATAAGCAGTTTGATCCAGCCCCACGTTATCATGCCCGCGATACGGCTATTTACCTCGGGTTTCTACATCAGACCAAAGTGCTACTGGGATCAGCGACGCCTTCTTTGGAAAGTTATTACAATGCCAAGGCTAAGAAGTATGGTTTTGTGCAACTGCTTGAGCGTTATGGCAACGCACAATTGCCAAGTATTGAGTTGGTGAATATTCCCGAAGAAGGAAGAAAAGAAAATATGTTTTCCTATTTTTCTGGCACCTTGTTAAAGGCAATTGAAGAAGCCGTAAAAAATAAAGAGCAGGTTATATTATTTCAAAATAGACGTGGGCACACGACAATGATCCAGTGTAATACCTGTGGATTCGTTGCAAAATGTGTCAATTGTGATGTCAGCTTAACCTATCACAAGAGCTCGAATATGATGCATTGCCATTATTGTGGTCATGTGGAGCCTCCACTTCGTGTTTGTCCGGCCTGTGGAATGCCGCATATCGAAAGTAAAGGGTTCGGTACAGAACGGGTAGAGGAAGAGCTTGAAATCCTGATGCCCGAAATTCGCATCGGTCGGTTGGATCTAGATTCCACAAAAGGTAAATACGGTTTCGACAAAATTATCACGGCTTTTGATGAGCATGAATTTGATGTTCTTATTGGAACGCAAATGGTCGCTAAGGGGCTCGATTTCGGAAGAGTAAGCCTCATCGGTGTTGTCAATGCAGATACGATCATTAACTTTCCGGATTTCCGTTCGTATGAACGATCTTTTTCGTTGTTTTCCCAGGTAGCAGGACGAGCAGGTCGGCGTGAAGCCGGAGGAAAAGTGATTATCCAAAGCTACACCACGAATCATCGGGTGTTAGAACAGGTGGTCAATAACGATTATGAAGGGATGTTTATGACAGAAATTACAGAACGAAAAAACTATCTTTATCCTCCTTTCTACCGTCTTATTCGGATTGATATTAAACATACGGATTTTCAGAAATGCTATGATTCGGCCAATCGTTTTGCCTCGGCGCTGCGTCAACAATTGGGCGCAAGGGTATTGGGTCCGGAGCCGCCTTTAGTTTCACGCGTGCGGAATAATTTTATCCAGACGATTACCTTGAAGATTGAACGCACAAATATTAGTATTGCAAAGGTGAAGGAATTGATCCGCTCGGTTCTCCTGGATTTTGAAATAGATAAAACCAATGCTGGTGTACGCGTTCAGGTCGATGTAGATCCATATTAGTGACAGCTATTACTGGTATTAGCTTTTAAGGATTTGCGTTCTTGGTAAAGTTAAATCACATGTGTTTATTGCTTTTTTTGCGATCAAATTTAAGAAGTTAGCTCAGATTGGGTATAAGGACAGATGATTTGGAAAATAAAGCAAATTGACTTGAAAATGTGTACTGTATTGGTATTGAATTATTTGTGATTAATTCTGCTTAATATGCCTTTTAAAAGGTAAATTTGAAACATCATGGCGTACAAGTTTATTGATAATTATCGAGAAAAAGGTGCTCGTAAGAAATTGGTTGAACATCTTAAAAGCCGAGGTATTGCGGACCAGAAAGTATTAGATGCCATTGGCAAGGTACCACGTCACTATTTTTTTGATGAAACATTCTGGAATCAGGCCTATCGGGATATTGCTTTTCCAATAGGTGACGGGCAAACAATTTCACAGCCTTATACAGTTGCTTATCAGTCGGAATTGCTCCACGTGAAAAAAGGGGATAAAGTGCTGGAAATTGGGACTGGCTCCGGGTACCAAACCTGTATTCTATTGGAACTTGGCGCTGATGTCTATACCATTGAACGTCAGGAAAACCTGTATCATCGAACAATTCAAGTATTGCCTTACATGGGCTACAAACCTAATTTCTTTTTGGGTGATGGCTCCAAGGGAATTGAAGAGCACGCTCCTTATGACAAGATCATTGTAACTGCAGGTGCGCCATTCGTACCAGAGGTTATGTTAAAGCAGCTGAAGATGGGCGGAATTTTTGTGATCCCTGTAGGAGACGAAAAATCACAAAAGATGATGACGATCATTCGGGTAGGTGAAAATGATTTTGACCGTATCGAATTAGATACTTTTCGCTTTGTTCCTTTGGTGGGAGATCAGGCCTGGTAGGATATCCATTCAACCAGCTTAAACGACTTCCCCCAAGGTCTTTAAGCGACGCTAAAACATCCATGATTAAATTGAAATGAACGTGAAAGAATAAATATTCACCTTATGACCCCAACTGCAATATTATATGACCAGAAGCACCGCGAAATCGCTTCCACTGTCCTCAAATTAAATAAACAAGTCAATACGCTCAGCTTGTCGCGGCTATTTGTGATACTCGGTGGCGGAGCGTTATTATTTTATACCTTTCAACTGGAAAGCCTTCCGCTGGTGTTTTGCTGTTTTTTTGCATTATTGTTCCTATTCGCCTATCTCGTGCGAAAGCAGAGCCAGCTGGAGCTTCAGAAGAACTATTTTGAAGCCTATCTGAAAGTTTTGGCAAATGAACAGGCCTTGGCAGACGGAAAATTAAATATGTATGATCATGGCCAGGATTTTGAAGATGGCGCGCATCCTTATAGCTCCGATATGGATGTCTTTGGAACATACTCCTTATTTGCACAGATAAATCGGGCAACGACCAAACAGGGGATTGATCTTTTGGCTTCTTGGCTTGATAAACCTCTCCCTAAAAATCAAATACTAGCTAATCAGGAAGCTGCTCAGGAACTGGAAAGTGAATCGGCGTGGATTTGGGATTTTCAGGCAAAGCTTTTGGCCAATCTGAACCATAAATTGGATATCAAAGCATTTTTGATAAATTACTTTCAAGATCGAAATTTTCAGTTCGGAAATGCCTTCATGCGAGTCTATCTCAAAGTAGGGCCTGTTTTATTTTTGGTCGCTTTAGTGGGCAGTTTTTTTGTGCCAAAATTGGCTGGGGTGGCAACATTGATAGGGCTATTCCATATTCTTTGGGCTTTGGCCAAAGCAGGAAGTGTTAGCATGTTCTCCTCTCGAATAGACAAGATAGGTGGCGTGCTTGGCTCATACGCAGAGGCGATTCAATCTATTGAAGACCACGCATGGAAGTCTATTGCTATGCAGGAGATCGCGGGAGAGCTTAAACAAAACCAGGGTACTGGATCTATTTCCCTAGCCTTTAAAAAACTTGCTGGTCTTATTAACAATTTGGATGCCCGGAATAACGTCTTTGTAGGGATATTTCTAAACCTGTTTCTGCTTTGGGATTTTAGACAGGTATTGGCTATTGTTGACTGGAAGAATAAGTACGAACACGAGATTCTAAATTCATTCGATACCTTAGCTAAGGTTGAGGCTGTAACTAGCCTTGCCATTTGGAAGAGAAACCATTCGTCGTACATTTATCCAGTAATTTTGGATAACCCACTGGAAAATAAGATTGACGCGCAAGGGGTATATCATCCATTGATTCCAAGCAATCAGGTCGTAGCCAATGATTACAGTAGTATAGATCATCGAGTTGCTTTGGTGACAGGTTCAAATATGGCAGGAAAGAGTACGTTTCTGCGGACAGTTGGTATTAATGCAATTTTGGCTTATGCCGGAGCGGCGGTTGCTGCAGCTTCTTTTCAGCTCCCGATTTATAAACTGATATCCTATATGCGAATCAAGGATAATCTGAATGAAA
Source organism: Sphingobacterium sp. UGAL515B_05 (assembly GCF_033097525.1). Taxonomy (NCBI): domain Bacteria; kingdom Pseudomonadati; phylum Bacteroidota; class Sphingobacteriia; order Sphingobacteriales; family Sphingobacteriaceae; genus Sphingobacterium; species Sphingobacterium sp. UGAL515B_05. Next base: position 2,806,733 of record NZ_CP109907.1, read on the forward strand.
GTACGTCGACCTTTAAAGCTGAATTGAATCGGATGAAATTTATATTGGATACAGTTTCAGCACATAGCGATAGTTTTTTCCTAATCGATGAGATGCTTCGTGGGACAAATTCTGTCGACAAATATCTTGGCTCCCGTGCAATCATAAAGAAACTGGTTCGATTGGATGGTAAAGGTATGGTGGCTACACATGACTTACAGCTGTCCAGTTTACAAGAGGAATTTCCGGGAGATATCAAAAATTACCATTTTGACATTCGTGTCGACGAGGGTCAGATGCTGTTTGATTATAAGCTGAAGATAGGAGAATGTAAAATATTCAATGCTTCGCTTTTATTGAAAGGTATAGGAGTGGATATCGACGAAAATATGGAATAAAAATGACGGAACTGGAGCTAGATTGGTTTACATTTGTCTCCTCTTAAATCCACTTAATAAAAAAATAAATGACTTTACAAGAACGTATTGATTTATCAGAAACACACGTCTGCACGACCGTGTTTCCGTTTTTGACGAATCATCACGATACTTTATTCGGCGGCAAGGCGATGTCCATTATGGACGAAGTATCGTTTATGGCTGCAACACGATTTTGCCGCAAAACGTTGGTGACTGTGTCGACAGAGCGTATAGACTTCAATAAGGCAATTCCTTCCGGAAGTATTATTGAAGCTATCGCAAGGGTTCAGAATGTAGGCCGGACCAGCTTGAAGGTGAAGGTCGAGATATTTTTGGAACATATGTACAAGGAGGGAAGAGAACTGGCCATTGAGGGTGTTTTTACATTTGTTGCCCTAGATGAAAACAAACAGCCAATTCCAGTCCTTGAAGGCTTGGATATTGAATAAAATTTTAGCTTCCGAATGCGGAAACTCAAGGGAGAATTTTTTAAAATTATAACATCGAAAAAGGGACGCATCTGCACCCCTTTTTTCTTTGAGAGAGTGATCCAAAAATTCTATAGGTCATCTCTACAGTGTTGTGTTCTATGGTGTTTTATGCTTTTTAGTCATTCGTTTCGCTTGATTGGGCTGAGATCATTAAGCTCTTCGACTGTAAATAGGCGATAATGAACTTTGAAAGTTTTACCCAGTGGAGTTTCCAATGAGAATCCTCCGGGACCAAACCCATCTAGTACATCGAGGGTGAAATGTGCATGTTTCCAATATTCAAAGAGATCACGATCCACCCAGAATTCATATCCTTCAGCTAATCCGATCATGGCGTCATTCGTCCTTGGAAAATACCCTCCTTCCTCAAAACACTGTGGTTGCGTACCCTCGCAGCAGCCTCCGGCCTGATAAAACATTAATTTACCATGCTTCGCTTCAAGTTCATGAATGAGCTCCTTTGCTTTTTCAGTGATGTCTAATCTATTAATCATGGTGAAATCCGTTTCTATATTTTAGCGTTGGTTCATATGAAATTCAGCGGAAGGGGCAGCATTTGCTCCCCCTAAACTCGGGTACTAAGCTGTTCGAAAAGTATACCCAGTTTTTTTTAGTTAAAAGAAACCAAGTTTTTCTTTACTGTAGGAGATCAACATATTCTTGGCCTGTCTGTAGTGGGCAAGCATCATTTTATGGTTTTCTCGTCCAATTCCTGATTGTTTGTATCCGCCAAATGGAGCACCGGCTGGGTAGGAGTGGTACTGATTTACCCATACGCGTCCAGCTTGTATAGCACGTGGAACCTGATAAAGCTGATGTGCATCTCGGGTCCATACACCTGCTCCGAGACCATACATGGTATCGTTAGCGATGGCAATTGCTTCTTGTTCGTCTTTGAACGTGGTCACTGCAAGCACGGGGCCGAAGATTTCTTCCTGGAAAATGCGCATGCTATTATCTCCTTTGAATAGGGTGGGTTTGATGTAGTAGCCTTCTTCAAAACCAGCACCAACATTGTTTTCATCTCCGCCAGTCAATACTTCGGCTCCTTCTTCTTTGCCAAGTTTGATATAGGACATGATCTTATCTTTTTGAATCTTCGATGCCTGAGCACCCATCATTGTTGTTGGGTCTAATGGATCCCCAACTTTGATCTGATTAACCCGATCGATCACTTTAGCAATGAATTTTTCATAAATATCCTCCTGGATCAGTAGGCGAGAGGGGCAGGTGCAAATTTCGCCCTGGTTGAGCGCGAATAATACCGCCCCTTCAATTGCTTTGTCCAAAAATGCATCATCTGCATCCATTACCGAACTGAAGAAAATATTGGGCGATTTTCCCCCCAATTCCAGGGTTACCGGGATGATATTTTCAGTCGCATATTGCATGACCAAACGTCCTGTTGCTGTGGAACCTGTGAATGCTGCTTTGGAAACCTTTGGATTGGTGACCAAGGAACGACCAAGCTCTGCGCCGAAACCGTTGACGATATTGACCACTCCGGCAGGAATCAAATCACCGATGATTTCCATAAGAACAAGAATAGATGCTGGTGTACTTTCAGCAGGTTTTAACACGACAGTGTTCCCTGCAGCAAGGGCCGGAGCTAGTTTCCATACAGCCATTAGAATCGGGAAATTCCATGGAATAATCTGTGCAACAACCCCGATTGGTTCGTGTACAATCAGCGACACCGTATTGCTGTCCAGTTCGCTTATGGCCCCCTCTTCAGCACGGATTACACCAGCAAAATACCGGAAATGGTCGATGGCTAATGGGATATCCGCATTGAGTGTTTCACGTACCGCTTTTCCGTTGTCTATCGTTTCAACGGCTGCGATATATTCTAAATTAGCTTCAATGCGGTCAGCAATTTTATTGAGGATAATACTTCGTTCTGTAGCGGATGTTTTTCCCCAGGTTTCAAAAGCTTTGGCTGCAGTGTTGACAGCGAGATCCAGATCTTCTTTTGTTGAATGGGCAACTTGAGTAAACACTTTTCCGTCTACCGGCGAGATATTATCGAAATATTTTCCTTGAATTGGTGCAACAAATTTACCACCAATGTAGTTGTCATATCGTTCTTTGAACGATGGTCTTTTAATTGCGCTCATATGGTTTATTATTAATTATTTTTATTCCCTTCTTATCAAAGTTAGCCAGCAATTATTCAATAGCGTAGCAGAATTGATCCAAAACATAGCACAATTGTGGCAGATGAATTTCGACTACAATTTATTTTTTTGTTATATTTGATTGACTGCCAATTGTATTTATTTATTGCACTATGGGAGACAGAACGCTGATTCATACATTGCCATTTTCTCGGGCACGGGAGCTTAGCACATTGGTAGAGAACCGACGTGCATTTACGTTGGATAGTTTGGAGCTTAATATCTACGAAACCTATCGGGTGTCGCAGCATGTACCTTTATGTTTTGATGATTTGGTTATGATTAACATGATCCAAGGTAAAAAGATCATGCATTTGGAGAATGTAAAGGCTTTTGACTATCTGCCCGGTCAGATGATGGTGTTGCCTGCATCGGTGGCTATGCATATTGACTTTCCGGAAGCGACGCTCGACCAGCCCACACAATGTACTGCTTTAACGATTCATAAAGAGAAGATAGCAGCAGTCTTGGACTATCTTAATGAGTTTTATCCGAAAGAACAATTTAATCAGTGGCGGCTTGATCCGGATTTTTTTCATCTGTACAATTCGACTGAGCTCGCCGACCTGGTAAATAAGTTGTTTCAAATTATTATTAGCGAAAATCCGTTGAAAGATGTACTTGCAGATTTGACTTTTAAAGAGCTTACGATTCGGCTACTTCAGTCACAGTCGTTGATTGCATTAAAAATTGGGAAGTCGCCCAACAAGGTACTGTTACATGTGCAGGAATTTATTCAGAAACATATTACCGAGAAAATTTCAATTGGTTTATTGGAGCGGACTGCCCACATGAGCAAAGCGAGTCTTACGCGGATGTTTAACCGTGAACTTGGACTTAGTCCGATGGAATATGTGATCCAACAGCGTATCGAGAAGGCAAAAAAAATGCTTTTACTCACCCGGAATGTAAAGGAGTCTTGCTATGGGGCTGGATTTAATGATGTCAACTACTTTGTCCGGCTTTTTAAAAGCAGGGTAGGAATGACGCCAGGCGCATTTGTCCTGGCGCGTTAATCTAGAATTTCATCACGCGATTAAGCTCACGTTTAATATCTTTTTCTTTGATGTTTTCTCGTTTGTCAAAATCTTTTTTACCCTGTGCCAAGGCAATTTCAACTTTGGCAAAACCCCGGGAACTGATAAAGATGCGTAAGGGTACAATGGTAAAACCACGTTCTTCCCCCTTCTCTTTCAGTTTTTTTAATTCTCTTTTTGTCAATAGCAGTTGACGGTCACGTTTTGCCTCATGGTTATAGAAAGATCCCATGGAGTATTCGGCAATGTGCATGTTACGGATGTATAATCCGTCCTCAAAAAAACTACAGAAACTATCGTTAATATTTGCCTTTCCTTCGCGTATGGATTTTATTTCTGTACCCAATAATCGAATTCCTGCAATGTACTTGTCCAGTAAGTGGTATTCAAAAGAAGCTTTTTTATTTTTTATATTGATATCTGAAGATAAAGCCATATATTGTTGTATATTAGTAAGTCTATACCATTGCTATTGCAATGAACCTAAATGTAACTAATTATAGGATAATTTAAAGTTCGCAAATATAATTATTAAAATTGTCTTATTTTAAAGTAGAATTGTGTGGGCAGATGTTAGCGGAGTATTAAAATAAAATTAACGGTTTTGGGCGATGTGTTAAAAATATGACTAAATTTAAGTGAAAGTCAGATTATGTTTTCGTATGTTTGCAACGTTTTTTGGAATTATTGTGAATATATACAACGTAGAATTTCAACTTACATTGTGGATATAGCAGATTTTTAGTCGGAGACCGAGTTTTTTATATAAAAGTCCAATTCGATAATTTTGTTTGTTACAATAACATCTAAAAGTTAGAAATAGTTTTAGAAATACCTTTTTATCGCATGAGTAAAGGAAAGTTAGGCGAAAAAATATCGCAATTTAAGATTGTTGAGGAGTTGAAAGCTAAGGGCTTATATGCCTATTTTAGACCTATTCAATCAAAACAAGATACCGAAGTAAAAATCGATGGTAGACGTGTATTGATGTTTGGTTCTAACTCTTATTTAGGGTTAACGACTGATACACGTATTATAAAGGCAGCGCAAGATGCTTTGGAAAAGTATGGTACTGGATGTGCTGGATCTCGTTTCTTAAACGGTACGTTGGATATTCACGTGGAACTGGAAGAAAAATTATCTGCTTATGTAGGTAAAGAAGCCGCGATTCTTTTTAGTACAGGATTCCAATCAAATCTAGGCCCTTTGTCATGTCTAATGGGACGTAATGATTATATTTTGTTGGATGAACGTGACCACGCGTCAATTATTGATGGTAGCCGTTTGTCTTTTTCCAAAGTAATCAAATACGGTCATAACAATATGGAGGACTTACGTGCTAAGTTGTCACGCCTACCTGAGGATAGTGCAAAGTTAATTTGTACGGATGGTATCTTTAGTATGGAGGGTGATATTGTTAATTTGCCTGAGCTTACAGCGATTGCCAATGAGTTTGATGCTGCCGTAATGGTCGACGACGCACACAGTTTAGGTGTTATTGGGCACAAAGGAGCTGGTACAGCTTCTCATTTTGGGCTTAATGATGATGTAGACTTGATTATGGGTACATTTAGTAAATCGTTAGCTTCTTTAGGTGGATTTGTGGCTGGTGATGCAGATGTGATTGATTTCTTAAAACATAATGCGCGCTCTGTGATGTTCAGTGCTTCAATGACTCCAGCTTCGGTGGCTTCAACATTGAAAGCTTTGGAAATTATTCAAAATGAGCCAGAGCATATTGAAAAATTATGGAAAAATACAGATTATGCCAAAGCACAATTACTGGATCATGGGTTTGATTTAGGTGCTACGGAAAGTCCTATTTTACCAATCTTTATTCGTAGCAATGAAAAAACGTTCTGGGTAACTAAAATGCTCCAAGATGATGGTGTGTTCGTTAATCCAGTTGTTTCTCCGGCAGTTCCTGCGGAAGAGTCTTTGATCCGTTTTTCATTGATGGCGACACATACTTATGACCAAATCGACGAGGCTATTGAGAAGATGGTTAAAGTATTCAAACAAGCTGAAGTTGAAACATTAATATAAAATCTAATCGTATGATTCAGATTATACCCGTTGAAACAAAGAAACAAAGACGGCTGTTTATAGATTTCCCTCATAGTCTCTATGAGGGAAATCCTAATTATGTACCTGCCTTATTTCTTGAACAAAACGATTTGCTTTCCCCTGACAAGCATCCCTTTTATAAACATTCCCAAGCACAACCTTTTCTAGCTTATCGTAACGATAAGATTGTTGGTCGTATATGTGCCATCTGGAACAACAACCATAATGCCTTTAATCATGTGAATGAAGGACAGTGGGGTTTTTTCGATTGTATAGATGATCAAGAAGTCGCAAACGCGTTGTTTGAGACCGCAGAGAAATGGGTTAAAGCTAAAGGGGGGGATACGATCGTTGGGCCGATCAATTTATCAACCAATGATACCGTTGGTTTATTGGTTGACGGTTTTGATAAGCCTCCAGTGGCCATGATGCCCTACAATTCGCCTTATTACATCGACTTGATTACCAATTCAGGCTACGGACATAAAGTGGATTTGAGAGCTTATTTGGTTATGGAAAAGTCTGCGGATAAGCGTTCTGTTTTGCTTTTGGATAGGCTGGAAGAACGTTTGAAAAGATCTGGCATTACATTGCGTCAGTTCAATGTGAAGGATTTTAAAAACGAGGCAGCAAAAGTTCGTGACATTTATAATAGAGCATGGGATAAAAATTCGGGTTTTGTTCCGATGACAGAGGACGAATTTAATTATACGGCCAAAGATTTAAAAATGATTCTCGATCCACGTTTTGCTATCGTTGCAGAGAAAGACGGTGATCTTGTTGGCTTTGGTTTAGGGATACCAGATATCAATCAGATCCTTATCAAAGTGAAGCGCGGACGTCTACTTCCTACGGGTATTTTTAAATTGTTATTTGGAAAGAAAAAAATCAACTTGCTTCGTGTACTTATGTTAGGGGTATTGGAAGATTACCGTAAGCTTGGTATTGAAGCATGTTTGTACGGCCGAATTATAAAAGAATCAAAAGATTCTAATATTAAGGGGGCCGAATGTTCATGGATGTTGGAGCATAATTACATGATGAACCACGCTATTGAACAGATGAATGGAGAATTGTACAAACGTTATCGTTTGTATCAAAAATCATTATGATAGAAAAAGTATTAATCACCGGAGCGAGTGGTTTTGTAGGCTATCATTTGACAAGAGCAGCGAAAGAGGCGGGGATGGAAGTTCATGCCGCGGTGAGGAAGTCAAGTGATGTTTCAGAAATTCGCTCCGTTGTAGATAAATTTGTTTATCCGGACTTCTCTGATGAAGAGTCTATCAGAGAATTACTGGAAGCGGAAAACTATACCTATGTTGTTCATGCTGCGGCAATGACTCGTGCCAAACATGAAGAAGATCTCGAAAAGGTCAATGTTGGTTATACAAAAAACTTGGCATCAGCTTGTTTTTCTTTAAAAACTCCCATCAAAAGATTTGTTTTCGTTAGTAGTCTTGCGGCTATCGGTCCTGTTAACTACGATGCTAACCTTATCGATGAAAGTAACCCTTATCGTCCTGTTACGGCATATGGTCGTAGTAAGCGGCAAGCGGAGCTCGCGTTGAATGATTTTAAAGATCAGCCACTAACGATTTTGCGCCCTACTGCGGTATACGGCCCTCGTGAAAAGGATATTTTTATTGTTTTTAAAACAATGAATGGAGGCCTGGATGCCTATGTTGGTCGCTCTCCTCAAAAGCTTAGCTTTATTTATGTTGCCGACTTGGTACAGGCGATTATTCATGCCTGTCGTTTTGACCAAGGTGGAAAGCAGGTGTATAACCTCAGTGATGGGCAGGTATATGGGCGTTATGAGTTGGCTAGGTTTTTCAGAGAGTTTAGCCAAAAGAAAATGATTCGTATGCATATTCCTTTGGGTGTCGTGAAGACTATCGCGGTTATTTTTGAACGTTTGTATAAAAATTCTAAAGCAATACCTGTACTATATCCTGAACGGCTGAATGAACTTACAGCTGAAAACTGGGGCTGTGATATCTCGGCGGCTCAACGTCAGCTACAATACCAACCTAAATATGATTTGAAGAAAGGCCTAATGGAGGCATTGGCTTGGTATAAAGAAAATAAATGGCTATAATCGCAGATAATGAGTGAGTTAAAAATAAATAAAAAACTTTTTCAGGATAGAAAGAGAACAAATATCTTAAGTGAACCCGAACAAAAACTTATTTCGTACCTCGTTCCTAGAATCCCCAATTGGATTACTTCGGATGGACTCACGGCAATTGGATTTTTAGGTTCCTTAATGATATTGGCGAGTTTTATATTGGCTGAATATGTTGATATTCGCTATTTGCTTTTAGGGATCCCTGGTTTCTTTGTGCAATGGTTTGGTGATTCATTAGATGGGCGTATCGCATTCTACCGCAATAAATCCCGTCGCTGGTACGGTTTTGCGCTGGATATTGTAATGGATTGGATCAGTACGGTTTTTATCGGATTGGGATATGTGCTGTATACCGTGGGTGACTTTAAGTATCTGGGATTTACATTGGTCGCATTATATGGCTGGGCAATGATCATTTCTCAGCTCAGGTATAGAATTACAGATAAGTATACGATTGACGCCGGAATTTTGGGACCGACTGAAATTCGGGTGATTATTTCATTGGTTATGCTCTTCGAAGTTTTAATGCCAGGATCTATTAATTGGTGTGTACTGGTAATCTGTATTGCACTTTTTATAATTAATACAAATGATACACGCCTACTTCTTAAATTAGGCGATGAAAAAGATAAAGAGGATAAATTGAAAAAACAGCAGGAGGAGGCTATTTAATGATGTCTTCAAAAGTTATTACTTTTTTAAAAGCTCAACTTTCCGCCTTTTTAGGCGGATTGTTTGATTTTGGAGTATACTCTGCTTGTTATAAGCTACTTCATATCAGTGCTCCTTTTTCTAATGCGATTAGTGGTAGCCTTGGTGCTGTTGTTAATTTTTTGATCAATCGATACTGGTCCTTTGGTAGTACGCAAAAGTCTGTAGGGAGTCAGCTATGGAAATTTGTGATTGTCGTCTGTGGTAGTATTACATTGAAGTCTACGGGAATTCATTTTCTGGTGGATGTATATCATGTAAACTTTTTGTTCTCGAAACTAGTCGTTGAGCTGCTCGTTTCTTTGGGCTTCAACTATACACTTCAGCGTTTTTGGGTTTTTAAAGCGGAGGAGAAATAGTAATTACCTAGTTTTGGTTTTGTAGGATGTTAGTTTGGCTCTTGTTCTACACTAAAAGGGTTCTTAGCGTCTTATCTCTGTTATATTCCTTCAAATCGCTGTGGTTTTCTGTTTCTCTGGAGCAAATTCGAGGTGAAGCGTGCTACTGTCTTATTTGTCGATTATATTTATTCGCTTTTATTTAGTTCTTCTTTAAACTAGATTTTAATTGGTATTTAGTTAGCTTTAAGTTAGGGTTAGTTTAGCTATAACCTAAGCTATACCTAAACTAACCCTAAGTAAACCCTAAGTAAACCCTATACGAAAACGAAAGTTGATCAAAGTTTACAATAAGTAATTCCTGGACCAAAATGTCGGGATCTGGAACCCTGCATAAATTCTAAAAAGAATCCCGGGCAAGTATTAAGGTAGTCATGCCATCCTCTGTTTCGCTGCGGTTGAGGGTCCCGGTCACGTCCTATCTCTATTATATATATCGATGGTATTAAACGTGGCGGATCTCTGTTGTTCTCTGTTCGGCTATGTTTGCGTTTTCCAATCTCCCTTTGCTATGTCGGTGGGGCCGTAGATCCGGCAGGTGCAATTCAGCATGTTTTCGTTACCAGATCCCGCTATCTGGCCCAATCTGGCGGCCGGATCAGCCATTCCAGCCCTCCGATCACCTGTTTTACAAAAAGAATCTCGCACCGTTACAGGCAGTTAAGGGGAAAATGAAATAAATAAGAACAAAAGGCTTGGAAGTTTGTTCCTAAACTCCCTATCTTTGCACCACTCCGCAAGGGAGGGACGGTTACCCCGAAAGAGGGAATCATGAAAAAAGAAGGGTTTAAGAGAAGTCTGGCAGGATCTAAAATCCCGCTCAGTTTATTTTAAACGCGGAAATCGAAAAAAGAGGAAAGAAAAAAAAACTTAAAAAAGTTTTTGGAAGTTCAGAAAAGATTTCTACCTTTGCAGTCCCAACGGAAACGAAGGGAAAAACAAAACGATAAAGAGTGGCGCAATGCCCATCGGAATAAAGCGGATACGGAAGTTGAAGCGACAGAGTTCTTTAAGAAAACACAATCATGTAAGCGTGACGAGTAGACAAACGAAAGTCATGAACAAATTCAAGTAATTCGTTCAATTCGATCCAAGATCAGAGATATAAAAAAAGAATTCTGATTATTATAAATAGTTGGAATCAAAAACTTCATTTTACAATGGAGAGTTTGATCCTGGCTCAGGATGAACGCTAGCGGCAGGCCTAATACATGCAAGTCGGACGGGATCCATCGGAGAGCTTGCTCGAAGATGGTGAGAGTGGCGCACGGGTGCGTAACGCGTGAGCAACCTACCTCTATCAGGGGGATAGCCTCTCGAAAGAGAGATTAACACCGCATAACATCAACAGTTCGCATGTTCAGTTGATTAAATATTTATAGGATAGAGATGGGCTCGCGTGACATTAGCTAGTTGGTAGGGTAACGGCTTACCAAGGCGACGATGTCTAGGGGCTCTGAGAGGAGAATCCCCCACACTGGTACTGAGACACGGACCAGACTCCTACGGGAGGCAGCAGTAAGGAATATTGGTCAATGGGCGGAAGCCTGAACCAGCCATGCCGCGTGCAGGATGACTGCCCTATGGGTTGTAAACTGCTTTTGTCCAGGAATAAACCTAGATACGTGTATCTAGCTGAATGTACTGGAAGAATAAGGATCGGCTAACTCCGTGCCAGCAGCCGCGGTAATACGGAGGATCCGAGCGTTATCCGGATTTATTGGGTTTAAAGGGTGCGTAGGCGGCCTATTAAGTCAGGGGTGAAATACGGTGGCTCAACCATCGCAGTGCCTTTGATACTGATGGGCTTGAATCCATTTGAAGTGGGCGGAATAAGACAAGTAGCGGTGAAATGCATAGATATGTCTTAGAACTCCGATTGCGAAGGCAGCTCACTAAGCTGGTATTGACGCTGATGCACGAAAGCGTGGGGATCGAACAGGATTAGATACCCTGGTAGTCCACGCCCTAAACGATGATAACTCGATGTTGGCGATAGACAGCCAGCGTCCAAGCGAAAGCGTTAAGTTATCCACCTGGGGAGTACGCCCGCAAGGGTGAAACTCAAAGGAATTGACGGGGGCCCGCACAAGCGGAGGAGCATGTGGTTTAATTCGATGATACGCGAGGAACCTTACCCGGGCTTGAAAGTTAGTGAAGAGTGCAGAGACGCACTCGTCCTTCGGGACACGAAACTAGGTGCTGCATGGCTGTCGTCAGCTCGTGCCGTGAGGTGTTGGGTTAAGTCCCGCAACGAGCGCAACCCCTATGTTTAGTTGCCAGCATGTAGTGGTGGGGACTCTAAACAGACTGCCTGTGCAAACAGAGAGGAAGGTGGGGACGACGTCAAGTCATCATGGCCCTTACGTCCGGGGCTACACACGTGCTACAATGGATGGTACAGCGGGCAGCTACATAGCAATATGATGCTAATCTCTAAAAGCCATTCACAGTTCGGATTGGGGTCTGCAACTCGACCCCATGAAGTTGGATTCGCTAGTAATCGCGTATCAGCAATGACGCGGTGAATACGTTCCCGGGCCTTGTACACACCGCCCGTCAAGCCATGAAAGTTGGGGGTACCTAAAGCATGTTACCGCAAGGAGCGTGTTAGGGTAAAACCGATAATTGGGGCTAAGTCGTAACAAGGTAGCCGTACCGGAAGGTGCGGCTGGAATACCTCCTTTCTAGAGTATCGAAGATCGGTGCTCGTCGCGTTACATATGATTGCAGAAGAAAAAACATCAGAAGAAAGTGCCCGCCCCTAAGGGAGCAGGACCGAGAGAAAGAGATGAACAAGATAAGCTAGTCCCGTAGCTCAGTTGGTTAGAGCACTACACTGATAATGTAGGGGTCAGCAGTTCAAATCTGCTCGGGACTACGAAAACGTTTGGGGAATTAGCTCAGCTGGCTAGAGCACCTGCCTTGCACGCAGGGGGTCAACGGTTCGAATCCGTTATTCTCCACATCTCCGGGGAAGTATATAGCGATATACTTCATCTATACCGGAAAAAGAGTTCTTTGACATATTGAAAGAGAAAAAAAATTACAAGAGAAGACAACAGTATAGAGACAATACGTGTATGTGTTCGATGTAGAGAGGAGACCCTCGGTGAATGCCGAACGAATCTTTACGTAGCATACGGGTATATATATCAAAAGCAGCCGCATAGTAGCAAAAGGCTATGCCGGTGAAGAAAGTAAATAAGGGCACACGGGGGATGCCTAGGCTCTCAGAGGCGAAGAAGGACGTGATAAGCTGCGATAAGCTTTGGGGATTGGCAAATGCGACTTGATCCAGAGATTTCCGAATGGGGCAACCTGACTATTTGAAGAATAGTCGTATAAAACGCGAACGCGCTGAACTGAAACATCTAAGTAGGCGTAGGAGAAGAAAATAACAATGATTTCCCAAGTAGTGGCGAGCGAACGGGAAAGAGCCCAAACCGGTCATGTTACGGCATGACCGGGGTTGTAGGACCACGACATTGTACAGCGCTATGAACTGGAAGCAGGTGGGAAACTGCGCGACAAGGGTGAGAGCCCCGTACAGGTAAAGAATGTTGACATAGTGGTATCCTGAGTACCGCGGGACCGGAGAAATCCTGTGGGAATCCACCAGCACCATCTGGTAAGGCTAAATACTCCTGAGAGACCGATAGTGAACCAGTACCGTGAGGGAAAGGTGAAAAGAACCCCGAACAGGGGAGTGAAAAGAACCTGAAACCGTGTGCTTACAAGCGGTTGGAGCAGGCAGGTCCTGTGACAGCGTGCCTTTTGCATAATGAGCCTACGAGTTACTCTTGTCTGGCAAGGTTAAGTCCTTCAGGGACGCAGCCGAAGCGAAAGCGAGTCTTAATAGGGCGCATAGTCAGATGAGGTAGACGCGAAACCTTGTGATCTACCCTTGGGCAGGTTGAAGTTGCAGTAACATGTAATGGAGGACCGAACCGATAAACGTTGAAAAGTTTCCGGATGACCTGAGGGTAGGGGTGAAAGGCCAATCAAACTGGGAAATAGCTCGTACTCCCCGAAATGTTTTTAGGAACAGCGTCGGCGTAGAGTTTGATAGAGGTAGAGCTACCGATTGGGTGCGGGGGAGTCAAATCCTACCAAATCCAGACGAACTCCGAATGCTATCAAATATAGCCGGCAGTGAGGCTTTGGGTGCTAAGGTCCAAGGCCGAGAGGGAAAGAACCCAGACCATCAGCTAAGGTCCCCAAATTCGTTCTAAGTTGAACTAACGAGGTCCGGTTGCCCAGACAGCTAGGATGTTGGCTTGGAAGCAGCCATTCATTTAAAGAGTGCGTAACAGCTCACTAGTCGAGCGGCCGGGCGTGGATAATAAACGGGCATCAAGAACGGTACCGAAGCTATGGATTTGTACTGAAAGATGTACATCTGGTAGGGGAGCATTCCATCGCCGGAGAAGCAGTTTGGCAATGAACTGTGGAGGTTATGGAAAAGCAAATGTAGGCATAAGTAACGATAAGGCGGGTGAGAAACCCGCCCACCGAAAGACCAAGGTTTCCTGATCAACGTTAATCGGATCAGGGTCAGTCGGGACCTAAGGCGCACCCGAAGGGGGCAAGCCGATGGACAACTGGTTAATATTCCAGTACTCTTCATAACTGCGATGTGGTGACGGAGTAGTGACACTGCCGCGAACTGACGGAATAGTTCGTTGAAAGGCGTAGGTATAGGGACGGTAGGCAAATCCGCCGACCCTGCTGAAACCCAATAGTACAGCAAAGCTCCGGTGGCGCTGATAGAGCAGGTAAACAGACTTCCAAGAAAACCCGCTAAGCTTCAGGTTATGAAGACCCGTACCGCAAACCGACACAGGTGGTCGAGGAGAGAATCCTAAGGTGCTCGAGTGAGTCATGGCTAAGGAACTCGGCAAAATGGCCCTGTAACTTCGGGAGAAGGGGCGCTGTCTCGTAAGAGCAGCCGCAGTGAAAAGGCCCAGGCGACTGTTTAACAAAAACATATGGCTTTGCAAAATCGCAAGATGAAGTATAAGGCCTGACACCTGCCCGGTGCTGGAAGGTTAAGAGGGGATGTCATCGCAAGAGAAGCATTGAATCGAAGCCCCAGTAAACGGCGGCCGTAACTATAACGGTCCTAAGGTAGCGAAATTCCTTGTCGGGTAAGTTCCGACCTGCACGAATGGTGTAACGATCTGGGCGCTGTCTCAGCCATGAGCTCGGTGAAATTGTGGTATCGGTGAAGACGCCGATTACCCGCAACGGGACGGAAAGACCCCATGCACCTTCACTATAGCTTAACATTGAGATTGGGTACAGGATGTGTAGGATAGGCGGGAGATGTTGAAGTGGCTTCGCCAGGAGTCATGGAATCAACCTTGAAATACCGCCCTTTCTGTATTCGGTTTCTAACTCGGCTATGTCGAGGACATTGTTTGGTGGGTAGTTTGACTGGGGTGGTCGCCTCCAAAAAGGTAACGGAGGCTTTCAAAGGTAAGCTCAGTACGCTTGGTAACCGTACGTGGAGTGCAATGGCATAAGCTTGCTTGACTGTGAGACCGACAAGTCGAACAGGGTCGAAAGACGGACATAGTGATCCGGTGGTTCTGTATGGAAGGGCCATCGCTCAAAGGATAAAAGGTACGCTGGGGATAACAGGCTGATCTCCCCCAAGAGCTCATATCGACGGGGAGGTTTGGCACCTCGATGTCGGCTCGTCACATCCTGGGGCTGGAGAAGGTCCCAAGGGTTGGGCTGTTCGCCCATTAAAGTGGCACGCGAGCTGGGTTCAGAACGTCGCGAGACAGTTCGGTCCCTATCTGTTGTGGGCGTTGGAAGTTTGAGTGGATCTGACCTTAGTACGAGAGGACCGGGTTGGACAGACCTCTGGTGAACCTGTTATGCCGCCAGGTGTACGGCAGGGTAGCTACGTCTGGAATAGATAAGCGCTGAAAGCATCTAAGTGCGAAACTAGCCACGAGATGAGACTTCCTTATAGGGTCGTAGAAGATGACTACGTTGATAGGCCATAGGTGTAAAGGTTGAGAGACCAAAGCCAAGTGGTACTAATAGCCCGAAGCTTTCTCAAGCAGACAGACACTGTTGTCTTCCTCTTTAATTTTTGAAACATACAGGAAACGAACCTCTTTCAATACATATGTCAGTTGGCATGATAACATGATAAGAATATCATAGATCATGCCAATAAAGATTTTTAGGTGCCTATATCGGCGGTGTCTACCTCTTCCCATTCCGAACAGAGCAGTCAAGCCCGCCAGAGCCGATGGTATTGCCGTAACAGGTGGGAGAGTAGGTCGGTGCCTTTTTTTACACGGAAGCCCTTGCTGGAAACAGTCAAGGGCTTCTTTCGTTTAGATACTTTCCTTATTAAGCATCTCGCCTGTTCTAGAACTCTCGTATCTAGGTTTTTTGTATATTGCTGTACATATTACTTACTGGCCATATGAGAAATTGTTTGATCATCGTCTATCTTTTCTTGTTTAATCTGAGATTAGGTATTTGCCAAGACAGACAGGATTACATTTTTGTTTCTTATGAAAACTATCTTCCAACCCCCAAGATAGGTATTGTTGATTTTTATAGGCAGTTAAATGAAAAATGGAAACGTGATAGGGATATGCTTAATGATGAAGCACATGTGGGATTCAAGGTCAATAAGGATAGCACTGTCAGCGTTGTTTCTAACAATTTTGATCATGTAGATATTATCTTGGGAGGATTTTCGTGACGGCTGTATCAGTTTAACATTTGATCCTGTAGATATTATCTTGGGAAGATTTTCGTAATGGCTGTATCAGTTTAACATTTGATCCTGAGAAAGTAATGGTCACATATGATTTTTATTGAGTAACTTTGCAGCGCAATGGGTACATTATTGGACAACGGAATTAAACCGTATAATCATTACGGGGCTTATTTAAAGCAAAAGTATAACGGACAGAAAGTGTTTAAAGTGATTGTGGATGGTAATTTTACTTGTCCCAATCGTGATGGTAGTAAGGGCTATGGTGGTTGTACTTACTGTAATGTAGATTCTTTTACACCGGATACTGCCCGGAAAATTCCTTCGATACGAGAGCAGGTAGAATCGGGTATTGAAAGAGCACGCAATAGCTATGGCGCCGAGAAGTTTATTATTTATTTCCAACCAAATACAAATACATATGCGCCGACGCATCTACTGAAAATGATGTATGATGAGGCCTTAAGTATTGATCCTGAAAATACTTTGGGGCTTTCTGTTGGTACACGTCCTGATTGTTTGGATTTTGAAAAGATTGCATTGTTGGAGTCTTATACAGATCGTTACGATGTGGATTTGGAAATGGGTATGGAATCGATCTACAACGATACATTGGAGCAGATCAATAGAGGCTGTTCTCACGACGAATTTGTTCAGGCCATGGATATGCTGAAAGATACCCCTTTGGAACTTTGTGTACATACAATCTTTGGCTTCCCATGGGAATCTGAAGAAATGATGTTGAAATATGCAGATGAAATCAACCGCTTCCCACAGATCAAATTTGTGAAGCTGCATCACCTACATATTGTAGAGGGATCTATTATGGGGGTTAAGTTCAAACGTGAGCCCTTTGAACTTTTTTCGATGGAAGGTTACACCGAGTTCTTAGCGAAGTTTATTCCTCGATTGCGTCCTGATCTGATCATTCAACGTATTTTCGGGATTGCAGATAAAGAATTGTTAATTGCCCCGAATTGGGGCTTACCGAAATCAGGTATTCAAACATACATCGATAAGGGATTGGAAGCACGTCAGGTCGTGCAAGGAAGTCTTTTTTAGTCGCCTCCAATAATTTCTACTCTTTTGATAGATCATTGGATGCTATCGTGTTTAATAAATATATTCCGCGCTATAAAAAACAGCAAAGGCTTCTCTAAAGAAGCCTTTGCTGTTTACCTATAAAAAAATAGGGTACGATCACCATCTTTTATTTAGCCCTCAACAATCGTTTTTAGATCGGCTGGAGAGTAATTGATAGATTTTAACGTTTTATTGTCGGCTGTTCTGAATACCAGAAATTTGCCATCAACTTCTTTATAATAGGATTCTACACCTTTTAATTTATAGTGCTCTTGTGTAGCGATGGCTTCTGCTTCGTCTTTACATGCCTTGCTCATATTGGAACGTTGAACTTCATCAAAAAGAGCTGAGAATTTATCTTTTAAACCAAATTCTAATACCGCTCCAGCAAGTACATATTGAATGTCACATAGTGCGTCTGCAATCTCTACCAAATCCTTATCCTGGATGGCTTCTTCTAATTCTTTTAATTCCTCAGCGATCAATGATACCCGTAAGGCACATCTTTGTTCAGATGGAATCGTAGGGGTGTCTAGGATTGGATGTTGGAATGTTTTATGGAATTCCGCAACGGATGAAAGTGTTTTCGGATCAGTCATATTCTTTGTTGTTTTATTTGAAAGAGCAAATATAAAAAATAAAGGACGGTTAACTGAATGACCGTCCTTTATTTTTATTTATCTTCTTAAGCGATTAAATCAGGTGCTTTAATTGCACGATTTCACGTTCCTCTAAATATCTCCAACGGCCACGTGGAAGATCTTTTTTCGTCAAGTTTGCATAAACCACACGGTCCAATTTAACGACTTCATATCCTAATGACTCAAAAATACGACGTACGATACGATTTTTTCCTGAGTGGATTTGGATGCCAACTTCACGTTTTGATCCACCTTGAACATAACTCAAGTCATCGGGTTTGATTACACCATCTTCTAATTCGATACCAAAGCTGATTTTGTTAAAATCACCTTGTGTAAGGCTTTTGTTTAACTCGACATTATAGATTTTGCTGATGCTGTTGCGCGGGTGTGAAAGTTTTTCAGCAAGACTACCATCATTTGTCATTAAAAGAAGTCCCGTCGTGTTTCTGTCAAGACGACCAACAGGATAAATTCTTTCTTTTGTCGCTTTAGAAACAAGTTCCATTACGGTATGACGCTCCTGAGGATCATCTGTAGTCGTGATATAATCTTTTGGTTTGTTCAACAGAACATAAACATTTTTTTCACGTTTTAAACGTTCGTTGTTGTAACGGATTTCATCTGTTGCAGGATCTACCTTGGTACCCAATTCAGTAACAGGTTCTCCATTTACCCAAATGACACCAGCAATGATAAGTTCATCAGCTTTACGTCTTGAACAAATACCAGCATTGGCGATGTAACGATTTAAACGAACTAAGCCGTCATCCTCTGCATCCTCTGCTTTTTTCTTTGGACGTTTAATATATTGTTTATCACCAAAGTTTTTGTTGTCATCAAAATTTCTACTTCTTTCGCCATCAAACTTTCTGTTAGAAGGTCTTGAAGAGTCATTTCTGTCTGAACGTTTGAAACTGTCTCTTTTATCAAAAGAACGCTCTGATCTATCGAATGATCTTGGGCTGTCATTTCTTTCTGAACGTTTGAAGTTATCTTTTTTATCGAAAGAACGCTCAAAAGATCTTGGAGAGTCATTTCTGTCTGAACGTTTGAAACTATCTCTTTTGTCAAAAGAACGTTCTGATCTATCAAAAGATCTTGAGGAGTCATTTCTGTCTGTTCGTTTGAAGTTATCCTTTTTATCGAAAGAACGCTCTGAACGGTCAAAAGATCTTGAGGAGTCATTTCTGTCTGTACGTTTGAAACTATCTCTTTTATCGAAAGAACGCTCTGAGCGGTCAAAAGATCTTGAAGAGTCATTTCTATCGGAACGTTTGAAGTTATCTTTTTTGTCAAAAGAACGTTCTGATCTATCAAATTTATTGAAGGAATCTTTTTTGTCAAAAGATCTTGAAGAATCATTTTTATCAAAGGAGCGTCCTCCTCTACCAAAGGATTTTTCTGAATTATCTTTTGAACGGAAGGAATTGTTCTCTCCTCGGAAGGGAGGTTTGTCTGAGAATTTTTTAGATCCGAATGATCTGTTCTCACGATTATCATCTTTTCTGAAAGAACCTCTTTCAGATTGGTCATTCGACCCATATGATTTTTTTCCGAAACTATTGTTCTTATCGCCTCTAGATTTGAAGCTATCTGAGTTGCCTCGTGACTTTCTGGAGTTGTCATCACGACTGTTCCTTTTATTGCTGAATGGCATTGTGTTTTGCTAAAATGTGAACCACAAAGTTAGGTATAATTTTGGGTTTTGCGAAAAAATCCTTATCTTTTTGTCTTTTCTTGGATTTGCTGCGTTTTTACGCTAAAAAAGCCACTTTAAGTTGTCTGTAATGTAACTATTTGTTTTTTAAATAAATAGTGTTTACCTTTGTACCCTTGAATTTGAACCAAGCTATTTTTTGATCGATTGGAGTCGTGGATAGGATAGCATTAAGGGAGTGAATGATAAGAAAGAAAGTTTTATGTAGTAGTTTGATTTTGTTTGCTTTATTGCTGTCAAAATTATACTCAACCCCACACAACAACGCTTCAAACGGCGATAAGATCGTTGAACCGAAGCTCGTAGTAGTTCCCGCTCATCATGGGAACGAAGAAGAAAAAAAAGAAAAAAGCAATTCGTTTGAATCTTATATGAATTCATTGACATTTGCTGAAGATTCATTACCGATGGATCGTCCGCTTGTGGAAAGTAAATTGCGCAAATTTTTCAATCGATTCTCGTTTAAAAAAACAGGATCATACGATATGCACAAAAAGGCAGAGACCTATTTGCCTATGATCGCAAAGATCCTTAAATCACATGGTATTCCTGAAGATTTTAAGTACATTCCATTGGTGGAAAGCGGCCTTAGTAAAGCTGTTGTTTCATCTAAGGGTGCTGGTGGTTATTGGCAGTTTATGCCGGCAACAGCGCGATTGTATGGATTGAAAGTCAATGGTACAGTAGATGACCGGAAAGATCTTGTCAAATCTACACATGCTGCTGCCAGATACCTGAAATACCTGTATGCCCAATTTGGAAACTGGACCTTGGTAGCTGCAGCATATAATGTCGGTGATGGTAGTTTAAGAGGTTCTATAAGGAGACAAAAAAAGGACGACTATTTTGCATTGAAATTGAATAATGAAACGGGTTCGTATGTGTACAAACTTGTTTCTATGAAGGAAATTATCGAACATCCGCAAAAGCATGGTTATTCGCGTTATGCAAACAAAGAAAGCGAGACGTTGGATAAGGAACCTAATATGCTATAAAATTGCGTAAAGTACAATAACGATTAAAGTACCATAAAAAAGGCTTTCCAGTATTGGAAAGCCTTTTTTATGGTACTGCGTTTAATCCGAGTTATAGCGTCGATAGATTTTTATCTTAAGTCGACGATTTCAAAACCTTTGTAATCATTTTTGTTGAATGCGAATAGACTACCTGAAAATGCTTTATTTCCTTCCTGCGAAGTTAATGTATACGTATAGCGATTACCACTTTTATCAAAAACGGTCGTATCATAGATCAGGTTGCTTGCCTTATTGATACGCAGCTTTATCTTTGAATAGTTTTTTTTGCTATCGAGGGGACTTAATTCAACGACACTTAGCGTAAGTCCCTTTACCTTTTCAGTATTGTTCAAGGTATATTTAAAACCGCTGGTGTAGAAGCTGAATATGTTTGTTGGATTGATCTCGTTGGTCGAATTGCTTGCTTCTGAGATTTCAACTTCCTTTTCGGCTTTCATGATATTCCACTGTGTCTTGGAATCCGATATCAATACTTGATTTTTGGTATTGACCTGGTACTTGTTGTTACTCTTGTCCAGGTATATTGTTCCAGCGTCAGTATGTGAGCCGCCATTAGCTTGTTTAATAGCTAATGAGAAGTTGGCCTGTATTGTTTTGTATGCATTGTACTTTTGGCTTACTTTCGTCAGTAATGCTTTAGCAGCGGCATCATTTTGTGCATAACTGTTTTGGCTGTATGCAATAATTAGCAAACCTACCATAAACCACAATTGTTTTTTCATCTTAGTTGTCCTTTCTTAACGTCTCCAAAAATTGTTCTAATGAATACTCATCTGGATAAAGTACCTCGCGGGCCTTACTTCCTTCAAATGGACCTACAATTCCAGCAGCTTCCAATTGATCGATGATTCGTCCTGCTCTGTTATAACCCAATTTTAATTTACGTTGGATTAATGAAGTTGAGCCTTGCTGATGCATGACAATCAATCGGGCAGCTTCTTCGAACAACTGATCGCGGTCTTTGGGATCAAAATCCACACTACCAGAACCATCTCCGTTTTCGTCTACGTATTCCGGTAGCATAAATGCCGAAGGGTAGCCTCGTTGTGCACCGATGTAGTCGGAAATTTGTTCAACCTCTGGCGTATCAACAAAAGCACACTGAATACGTATCAAATCACTTCCAGTCGCTAGAAGCATGTCACCCCGACCGATCAACTGATCTGCACCGCCTGTATCTAGAATGGTCCGTGAATCGACTTTCGATAATACACGGAATGCAAGACGTGCAGGGAAGTTGGCCTTGATTGTACCGGTAATGATATTGACAGAAGGACGTTGGGTTGCAATAACCAGGTGAATCCCTACCGCACGGGCCAATTGTGCCAATCGTGCAATCGGTGTTTCGACCTCTTTTCCTGCTGTCATCATCAAGTCGGCAAACTCATCAACAATAAGAACGATATATGGTAAGAATCGATGACCCTCCTCAGGGTTTAATCTGCGATTGATAAATTTTGCATTATATTCCTTTAAATTCCGTACCTGTGCATTTTTTAACAAATCATAACGTTGATCCATCTCTATACACAGAGAATTTAAGGTGTTGATTACCTTCTTCGTATCGGTAATAATTGCATCTCCGTCGTCAGGTAATTTTGCGAGGAAGTGGCGCTCTACTTTTTTGAATAGTGAAAGTTCTACTTTCTTCGGGTCAACAAGGACAAATTTTAATTCGGCCGGATGCTTTTTATACAGTAAAGAGGTCAGAATGGCGTTGATACCTACTGATTTACCTTGTCCGGTCGCTCCCGCAACTAGAAGGTGAGGCATTTTAGCTAAATCGGCAATATAAACTTCATTGGAAATCGTTTTACCTAAAGCAATCGGGAGATCCATGTCTGTTTTCTGAAATTTCTCCGTAGCAAGTACCGATCGCATGGAAACCATTTCGGGATTGGAGTTTGGTACCTCAATACCGATTGTCCCCTTTCCGGGCATAGGTGCAATAATCCGTATACCCAATGCGGCAAGACTTAAAGCAATGTCATCTTCCAGGTTTTTGATTTTTGAAATCCTTACACCTGGTTTTGGTATAATTTCATACAAAGTTACCGTTGGACCTATAGTAGCTTTGATACTTTCTATTTCGATGCTGTAATTTCTCAGTGTATCAACAATCCTGTTTTTGTTCGCTTCGAGTTCCTGTTGATTGATGGTTATTTTACCTCCTCCATAGTCCTTCAATAAATCCAATGCTGGATGTTGATAACCGGAAAGATCCAATTTGGGGTCATACTGTCCGAATTGGGCCACAAGGTCACTGGCAGTGATCTCTTTTTCCTCTTTGATATCCTCTACCACCAAACCAGGTACTGCATCGGCTTCAATGGCAGCTTCTGGCTCTTGCTGAGGTTCTGCTTCAATTTTCGGTGCTTGATATTCCCGGACTAACGGTAATTCTTCCGCTTCCAATTCTTCATTCGGCTGATCAATGGTGAAACTGATTGAAGGTGTGTGCTCTGTTCGTTCCATAGGACTGTCGTCGAAGGAAAGCACCACCTTGTCTTTCGGATCAATCTGCACTTCAGGTATTGGGTGATGGGTAAAAGCAGGACGCTGAAGTTCTTCCTGCACATCTTTTTCACGAGCAGATTGAAATCGCTCATTGATTGATGTTGGGCGTTGAAAAGATTCCCGTACAGATTGGATGGAATCATCTTCAATATGAATTTTGTTTCTTAGATTTTGTGGGGCGTATTCATCCTCATCCTCATCGTCCATATCTTCGGAGAATGACTTGGATTTCCTGTTACTGAATAGGACAAATTTAAAATCGAGGTTGTAAAGTAAGATTAATGTCGTCAGATAGGCAAAAGCCAATATACAGCCAACGCCGACAATGCCAACTTGTGCTTCCAATAATTTATTGGTCCAAAAACCAAATTTCCCCTCGAGCATATGCGGTGTATCGGCCATAAATCCATGCAGGAAGCCTAATGTTACCGAGATAAAAACGATAGCGACAAAAGAATAGACCACCGTACGGTACAATGGAAGCAATGATTTCTTGAACAACAGGCGATATCCTAAAATGAATAATACCGGGATAAAGAGAAAAGATGCGACGCCAAACCATTCGTACATAAATTGGTTTGCAAGCAAAGCACCAAATTTCCCTAGTTTATTATCGACTACGGGTAAATCAACTGCTTCATCATGAATTTCTTCTGTAGATCTAAATAATGTTGACCATCCGCCATTGGTTTTTGCGATATAACTTTGATCGTCTTCCCAAGTAAATAGGTAGGATACGAAAGCGGTCGCAAATGCCAATGAAAGCAAGATCAATAAAATTCCTAATATCTTGACAGCCTTTTGCTGTGCATCAGAATAATCTCTTGGTACACTATTTTTTTGACTTTTTTCTTTTTTAAATGTTGTTGATTCCTTTTGAGGGGCACGTTTGCCGGAAACTGAATTCCCTGTCTGCCTAAATGTATTTCCTTTGTTTGACATTGAAAAGCTCACAATTATACTGCTTACAAACTTAGTTATTTTGATAGTATTTTAAAGATGCCGATAGCCTAATTATTTTAAGTTTGTCGTTTTTTATGCATGAATAAATTTAGATGTAGCTAAAAAGCTTGATAGTTATAATGACTAGCAAATACTATGCCCTGCAAATGGGTTTGACCAAAGAATGTGGATATCAATGCAGATTGCCACTGTTTTGCTGTATTCTTTGGAGTTGCTGTAAAATATGTAGTTTTACGAATAAAAATAACAGATAGGATGAACAAGTTTGAAATACGAAAAGCGACATTAGCTGATAAAGGACGGATTTGGGAAATTATACAACAAGCAATTTCTCTCAGGAAAGAACAAGGTAGCCGACAATGGCAAGATGGTTATCCGAATGAAGATGTGGTGCAGTCGGATATTGATAAGGGCTATGGGCATGTCGTTGAGGTGGAGGATAGGATTGTAGGTTATGTTGCTATTATTTTTGATGTCGAACCTGCTTATAATGATATTGACGGAAAATGGTTAAGTGATGGTCCTTATGTCGGTATACACCGATTGGCTTCGGCGCAGGATCCGCATATGAAAGGTGTGGGGACGGCTATTATGTCTGGGGTGGAGAAGATCGCGGTTCATCATGGGGTTTATAGTATTAAGGTGGATACTAATTTCGACAATGGAGGAATGTTGCATGTATTCGAAAAGCTGGGATATCAATATTGTGGGGAGGTACATTTTAGAGGAGCTGCACGTAAGGCATTTGAAAAACTATTAAAATAACCGGACCGATTTTTTCAGCGGAGGAGGAAGAGCTTTGGATTGTATAAAAAAGTCCCTTTTGAGTTGTTCAAAAGGGACTTTTTTATACTTATGGATTATTAAAATGGAATGCTGACGATTACTTATGGATTATTAAAGTAATACACTGCTGATTACTAATTTGCGATAATCAGGTAGTAATTCTTTTTACCGCGTTGGGCAACAATATACTTATTGTTTACAAGGTGATTTTCAGTAATAGATTCTTCTATATCAGTTGCTTTTTCTCTATTGATAGAAACTCCACCGCCCTGAAGCATTTTGCGAGCCTCACCTTTGGAAGGGAATACTTGTGTTTGAACAGCCAGTAAATCAAGAATATTGATGCCCGCTGCGAGATCCGCTTTAGCGATCTGAAACTGAGGAATGCCTTCAAATACCTCTAAAACAGCCTCGTGATCTAAGTTGTTCAAAAACTCTAAAGAACCATTACCAAAAAGAAATTCAGAAGTTTTGATCGCAGTTTCGTATGCTTCTTCGGAGTGGGTACGAATGGTGATATCTTTTGCCAGTGCTTTTTGAACTAGACGTAAATGTGGCGCTGCATCATGTTCTGCAATAATAGACGCTATTTCGTCCTGGGGTTTGAGAGTGAAAATTTTGATCCAGTTTTTAGCATCATCATCCGAGGTATTCAACCAAAATTGGTAATATTTATACGGCGAGGTTTTCTTTGGATCTAACCATACGGCACCAGATTCGGTTTTTCCAAATTTCTGACCATCGGCTTTTTTGATTAATTGCGTGGTGATTGCATAGGCAGTTCCCTGATCTTGGCGACGAATCATTTCACTTCCTGTTACAATGTTGCCCCATTGGTCGGACCCTCCCATTTGAACTTTACAGTTGTGGTGCTTCCAAAGGTAGTAGAAGTCATATCCTTGAATCAATTGATAGGTAAACTCTGTAAATGAAAGACCATTGTCACCTTCCAAACGTTTTTTTACAGAATCTTTTGCCATCATATAGTTAACGGTAATCATTTTACCGATATCACGGATAAAATCCAAAAATTTAAAATCTTTGAACCAGTCGTAATTATTAACCATTTGGGCGTCATTTTCACCTTCTCCAAATTCAAGAAATTTGCCTAACTGTTTTTTTAGACAAGCTACATTATGCTGTAGGGTAGCTTCGTCCAACAAGTTACGCTCTGCAGATTTGAAAGAAGGGTCTCCAATCATTCCTGTTGCCCCTCCAACTAGGGCAACTGGTTTGTGGCCCGCATTTTGGAAGTGGATCAACGTCATGATCTGCGTTAAGTGTCCTACGTGTAGAGAGTCGCCTGTGGGATCAAAGCCGATATAACCAGCGACTTTTTCTTTATTTAGTAAGTCTTCAGTGCCGGGCATAATATCTTGCAACATGCCTCTCCAACGTAATTCTTCTACAAAGCTCATTGTTAAATGGATTTAATTTTTTAATTTACAAGATGCAAAGATAGGAGATTAAGCGTATATTGAGCGAATAATTCCATATAAAAGCACACGCTAATAAGCTGGTATGAATTTTTTATCACATTTCTATTTTGAGCGGTTTGCGACCAACCCCGAGCGTATTGTGGGTGGACTGTTACCAGATCTGTTAAAAAATGCCGATAAATCTTTTATGCTAAAACCGCGGCAATATGAAGATGAGCTTTTGGACAATCCTCTACTCGAGCAGATGTATATCGGTTGGAACCGTCATATCGAGGTCGATCGCCTGTTTCACAATTCACCTTATTTTTTTCATCATACACATCAA
Source organism: Sphingobacterium sp. UGAL515B_05 (assembly GCF_033097525.1). NCBI lineage: Bacteria > Pseudomonadati > Bacteroidota > Sphingobacteriia > Sphingobacteriales > Sphingobacteriaceae > Sphingobacterium > Sphingobacterium sp. UGAL515B_05. Next base: position 2,833,405 of record NZ_CP109907.1, read on the forward strand.
CTGAAACTAAAAATCCAGTCTAGTTTAGCGGGGCTGCCTATCCGGCCGTCCTTTATGGCTCATATCGCGTTGGAGCTATTGCTGGATCATATCCTAACACAAAATAAAGCGGTCTCCATCGATAAATTCTACGCCGCACTAATGCATGTCAATGAAGACGCTGTTCGGAAATTTTTGAAAATTAATCAACTGAATGATATTCCTAAGTTTGAAAAATTCTATCATCAGTTTATTGAGTGGAAGTATATTTATGACTATGCAGAGGTGGAAAAAATTGCAGGTGCACTTTTCAATATTTGTAAACGATTGTGGCAATTTGAAGTTTCAGTGGAGCAAAGACAGCTTCTGACGGAACAGCTGATTTCTTATTTACATACGCAGATGACCGATTATCAGGAAATTTACCAGTATATTCAATATGCGCTGATGGACTTTAATTAGTCCATCAGAAAAATACCAATAGTATAAGACCTTGAAAATATTTATTTTCGCATAATTTTAAGTATCAAAAACTAAATTTACATGTCACATAGACTTTTTCGGAAGAAAAGTGTTGATCAGATTCTGCATGACACCCAAAAAGAGGGGGGGACAGGCCTTGCAAAGGTATTGGGGGTAACAGATCTGGTTTCGTTGGGTATCGCCGCTATTGTAGGGGCCGGAATCTTTAGCACAATTGGATTGGCGAGTTATGAAGGTGGACCAGCAGTCTCACTTCTCTTCGTTTTTACGGCTTTTGCCTGTGTTTTTACAGCATTGGCCTATGCGCAATTTGCCAGTACTGTTCCTGTTTCGGGCTCGGCATACACGTATGCTTATGTGGCCTTTGGTGAATTGTTTGCATGGATCATAGGTTGGGCGTTGGTCTTAGAGTATGCTGTTTCCAATACGGTTATTGCCATTTCTTGGTCGCAGTATTTTGTTTCCATGCTGGAAGGCTTTGGTCTATATATACCAGCTTGGTTATCCATGGCACCGGGCTATGCTTATGACGCTGTAGACAAAATGAATCAACACGGCGCTGCTGCTCTGACCGCAATCGACCAGCATGGTCTGGATGCTTTTAATAGTGCGCCACGGATTGGCGGTGTCCCTATTATTTTTGATTTACCGGCAGGTGTTATCACGTTTTTGGTCACTTGGTTGGTTTACATCGGAATTAAGGAATCGCAGAAAGCCAGTATGGTGATGGTGATGATTAAGGTAGCAATCATCTTGGCTGTCATTTTTGGGGGTATATTTTTCATTAAACCTGAAAATTGGACCCCTTTTGCACCGAATGGCCTCAAAGGTGTACTGGGAAGTGTGGCCGCGGTTTTCTTTGCCTTTATCGGATTCGATTCAATCTCCACAACTGCTGAAGAGTGTAAAAACCCACAGCGCGATCTGCCTAAGGCAATGATCTATTGTCTATTGATTTGTACTGTATTATATGTTGCCATTACCCTGGTCTTGACGGGGATGGTTAACTATACCGAATTAAATGTGAAGGATCCACTTGCTTTCGTGTTTAAATATGTCGGCTTTGACCATATGGCCGGAATTATATCGGTGACCTCTGTGATTGCCATTACCAGTGCCTTGCTGGTGTATCAATTGGCTCAACCAAGAATTTGGATGACTATGAGTCGGGACGGTTTGTTGTGGAAGAAATTCGCGACGATCCACCCAAAATATAAAACACCTTCTTTTGCGACTATTGTGACGGGTTTGGTGGTTGCTATCCCTTCGTTATTTTTTAAAATGGACTTCTTTGTGGATCTAACGAGCGTGGGCACCTTTTTTGCCTTTATCCTTGTTTGTGCAGGTGTATTGTATATGGATTATTCGGGCTTATCTGCAAAATCCAAATTTAAAGTTCCTTACATCAATGGTAAATATTTAGTTGGTGCAGGGCTACTGATCGCTATTGGGTTCATTTTTAGCTATGCGCAAGAGACGATTCAGGAGTGGAAATCGCTCTCCTTCCTTGAAATTATAGAACATAAAATGTTGGTCATTATATTTTGGTTAACCTGGCTTGGCCTGAGTATTTATAGCTTTAAAATGAACTTTTCGCTATTGCCTGTCGTTGGTATCCTGATCAATTTGTATTTGATGACGGAATTGGGGGCAAGTAACTGGATAATATTTGTGATCTGGCTCGTAATTGGATTGGCTGTATATTTTATGTATGGCTATAAACATTCAAAGTTAAATAAACAGGCGCAAGTATAGTATATGAGAAGCGTCGTACAATAATTGATTAAAGAAAAGGAGCTATCATTTATCAGATAGCTCCTTTTCTTTGAATATCGTGGACGTATTAGAATCTCCACAAAAGGATTCGGCTTACCTTATTGCCTTGTTCCATGCGGATCACCTCGGTCTCTTTTACATTTATTTTCTTTAGTTTGTGTTGTAGAAAGCGAATGTCTTCACGGTGAGCAACTAATGTTGTGAACCATTTTACTTGATCTTTGTGAAATTGACTTTCAAAGATCATGCGTGACAAGAAAGCTTTTTCACCACCATCACACCACAACTCGCTTCCTTGTCCAGAAAATGCTTGTGTGACAGGTTTTTCGTCTATTTTAGCTTCTTTAATGCCTGTAGTCTTTCGGATGGACTGCTGTAAAGCCTCGGTTTGAGAGCTGAAAAATGGGGGATTACAGATCACCACATCATATTTCTCACCTGGGAGGATAATATCGTTGAATATGGCTTTCGGGTTATTTTGTAGACGGATTTGTATGCTCTTTTTTAAGCTCATATTTGTCCGCGTTATCTCGATCGCATTTTTGTATGCGCTCTTGATAATTTCAGATCCTACAAAGCTCCATCCATACTCCTGATGCCCGATGATGGGGTAGATACAATTTGCACCAACACCGATATCAAGGACATGAACATTTCCACCTTTTGGAATCTCACCATTATTGTCTCTTGCAAGCACGTCTGCGATATAATGAATATAATCTGCTCGGCCCGGAATAGGGGGGCAAAGATTCTCTTTGGGAATATCCCAATGTTGAATGTGGTAATATTTTTTTAAAAGGGCTCTGTTTAATGTCTTTACAGCATCGGGATTGTTAAAGTCAATGGATTTTACTTTATAAGCATTTTCTATAACAAAATCTTTGAGCGAAGGTTCGACTTTGCTCAATTCTTCAAAATTATAGTTATCGAGATGTCTATTTCTAGGGTGTAATTTCTTTTTTGGATTAGCGTCTGCCATGATGTATTATTTGCAACAAAAGTAATGCAATTCTATTGAATAAAAAAGGTGATGCTTGCGCATCACCTTGAGGAGTATTAATCTTTCCGTATGAGATGGACCTCTGAAGTCTGTGGAAAATTGAGTGGAACCCGCTCAATTGTAACAAAGCTGGAATCTAAACCGAAACCTTTTTCTTCGGACAAACTCATTTTTTTGAGGTAACCATAAATGTCCATAATTACCTTTTCTACCCATGTCATTTGGTTGGTTTTGGAGAGTACTTTCTCTAAAACAACAAACTTAAAGTCTCCTGGAATATTGTGTTTACGCAAGGTGTCATATTGACTGGTAATATCAATTTCACCTTTTTTTACCATTTCCTCCACTACTTTTCTGAACAGTAGGCTGATGCGCTGTTCTTCTCTAAAGCCAAGTTTAAAATCAACGCGTATTAACTTACCCGGGATAAGCTGATCGATCGAATACTCTTTTGTATGTGGATGATCCATCACATCAACGTGGACCAGCCAATACACATCCGCACGCTTCGGTTTTTTATTAATGATTGAATAAATAATTTTAGCCTCTATCTCGGATTTGAAATTTGCACTTGTCAGATATACCAAATGTGATGCATATGGGGGAACCGATTTGTCCTCACTTAATTCGGAGATAATTGGGTAATATTTATTGATATTGATAAAGTTGACAAAACGATTTTTAATTTTTCGCGCTGTGTACCAGCAGTACATCGTTACGAATAATGCCGTAGCGAGCATAAGGGTTAACCAACCACCGTGGGCTATTTTGACACCATTTCCTACTAAGAAAGTTAATTCAATTACAAAATAAGCAACTAAAAATATAGCAATTAGCACGCGATTGACCTTTTTCATGGCGAGGAAATAACCCATTAATACCGTGGTCATCAAAACGGTTAAATTGATCGCAAGACCATAAGCTGCATCCATTCGACTAGATTCTTCAAAAACCCAGATAACAATCATACAGCCGACCCATAAAATTAAATTGATGGATGGTACATATAACTGTCCTTTATGCTCGCTTGGGTAGCGAATAGCGACTTTCGGCCATATATTCAGACGTACTGCTTCCGAAATTAAGGTATAGGAGCCAGATATCATCGCTTGACTGGCGATGACCGCTGCAATCGTTGCGATAGCAATACCATAGCCTATAAACCAATCGGGCATAATCGAATAGAAGGGATTTGCTCCACCTAGAACGCGCCCTTCTTGCGTCAATAACCAAGCCCCTTGACCAAAGTAATTCAATACAAGGGTGATTTTAACGTAGATCCAGCTAATACGGATGTTGTTTTTGCCACAGTGTCCCATATCCGAATACAATGCTTCGGCGCCTGTAGTACATAAAAATACTGCTCCGATCAATAACAGTGAATGGGGGTAAGTAATTAAAATATGGAAGGCATAGTAGGGGTTGATTGCTTTCATCACTTCCGGAGCGAGGTGCAGATGGGATAAACCGATTACACCGATGATCGTAAACCAGATCGTCATCAACGGACCAAAAACTTTTCCTACTACAGATGTTCCAAATCGTTGAATAATAAACAATAAGGAGATAATTGTAACAACGATTGGTACTGTAGGTAATCCAGGGAATTTAAGATCTAAACCCTCAATAGCCGAAGATATTGTGATGGCAGGGGTGATCATTCCGTCCGCTAATAAGGTTGCTGCACCTATCATCGCTGGGAAAATTAACCAAGGGGCACGTTTGCGCACCAATGAATAAAGGGATAGAATACCGCCTTCACCTTTATTGTCCGCCTGCAGTGTGATCCAAACGTACTTTACTGTTGTCTGGAGGGTCAGTGTCCAAAAAACACAGGATAGCCCGCCCAAGACTAAGTCTTTTTGAATGGCTCCTTGTCCCATGATTGCTTTGAAAACATACAATGGAGAGGTTCCGATATCTCCAAAAACGATTCCTAAACTGATCAATAATCCGGCGAAGCTCACCTTGTTGATACTGTTGTGATGACTGTTGTCTGCCATTTATCAATTATTTTATTTCAAAATATACTGCAAAAATATACTTTTTGCCTGTACTTTATGTAGGTACATTTCCTGCGCCAAATTTTAGCATTTACTTTGACATGCGCAAGAGCTGTTAAAATTTGTTAAAAGAAACTTAGAATGAATCTATTTGCTGAAAAACTTTTAAACAAAATACTAACTTTGTTGTTGATAATTCAAATAGTTAGCGTTATATTTGATTAAACCGTAACCAGTATTTGAAGTCTAATTTAACACTATGGGGAGAAATCTACTTAAAGCAGCTTGTTTAACACTTTTATCCGCACTGACATTGTGCAGCGGGGTGTCTCGGGTGTATGCAAAGTCTCCTTATGACCATACTATTGCGCAACATATTTTGGACGGCAGTGAGGCATTCGGGGAAGACAACAACATCAAGGACACAGAGAAACTTATCAATAATGTGAAGGTTTTCTATAATCCGATTGCGGAACAAATAAATCTTTCATTTAAATTGGCAAAATCGTCGAGTGTCTCTATTAAAGTAATGGATGCATTGGGCAATGAGATTCTCCAATTAATGAATGGCAACCTAGATTCAGGAATTCAAAATCTTTCCTTTGAGCATGGCGGAAAATTAACGACAGGGTTTTACTTTGTACGAGTAGTCGCTGGTTCAGAAACTGTGGTGAAAAGATTTTCTGTTCGATAAGAAGATAACATATAATGTCAGTTCATTCGTATACATAAAACAGTAAAGGGAATCAGATGATTCCCTTTACTGTTTTATGTAAAACTTCATTTGTTAATTCTAGTCTTGTTGTATTTCTTCGATCCACAGTCCATCATCTTGAATGATCTTGATCAATTCGTCTAAGGCATGTGCGGAACTTACATTTTTCTTAACGATCTGCTGACCTCTATATAGCGTCACTTTATCAGGTCCCGCTCCAACATAACCATAGTCAGCATCTGCCATTTCTCCAGGTCCATTAACGATACAGCCCATGATGCCAATTTTTAAGCCTTTTAGGTGATTGGTACGGCTACGGATCATCTGTGTAGTTTCTTGGAGATCAAATAAAGTTCTTCCACAGCTTGGGCAGGAAATATATTCTGTCTTGGATATTCTAGATCGTGTTGCCTGTAAAATTCCGAAAGAAAGCGAGGCGATGTTTTCTAATGCCGTTGCCGGAGAGTCTATCCATATTCCTGACCCCAATCCATCGATCAATAATGCACCTAAATCCGTAGCGGCATAAAGCTGTATTTTTGAAATAGGTTCTTCGGGATTCATAAAATCACCAATAGGTCCTGAGAAGTCTTCTTCCAGATAAGAACGTTTGATAATGACTGGATTGTCGATCCCGATTTCCTGCAGGTTTCGGAAGAACTGTCTTTGATCTGCCATACCATGCAGGTACCCTGTCTCTAATATGAACACAACAGTTTTGTCGAGTTGCAAGGATTCAAACAGCGGGGTTAACAAATCTGAATTACAGATTTTGACCATATTCAGGACTTTATCCTTGTTGTCCGACTTTACAAATTCGTCTAAGGTAAAGAGGGGATGAATATTAGTTTGATCGGTAAGTTTTGACCAGGTGTTGTAGTTATATACTTGCTTCAGATTTGCCGGCATGGTAAAGGATGGCAAATTGTCTGCGAGATAGACAAAGTCTACAGACTGCTCACCCATGTGGTATTTATCTAATAGGATATCATAGCGATAGCCAGCTTTGGAAAGGATCTGAGCGTCTTTCAGATTTTCTTTAGAAATGTCGACCACAATCCTTGGTACCAAAGAGCCTCCGATAAAGGTATTAATTTCCTGGCTGGCATAAGGAACATTTGGTGCGTCTGGAGAGAGCTCAACAATCTCTTGTTTGGGTTGACTCTCGATGTTTGCCTTTCTTTTACTGTATCTATTGACAAGTGCTATGGCGACTGGAGCTTCCCGTTCAGGCTCTTCGGTTAACGATACACGTACAGTATCACCGAGCCCATCTTCCAAAAGTGTTCCGATACCAACGGCAGATTTTACACGACCATCTTCACCGTCTCCAGCTTCGGTTACACCGAGATGTAGGGGGTAGTTCATGTTTTCGGAAACCATTTTTTCGACCAGCAACCGATAGGCTTTGACCATGACCTGTGGGTTGGATGATTTCATTGAGATACAGAGATTGTAGAAACTCAGATCTTCACACATCCGGATAAATTCCATGGCAGATTCGACCATCCCTTCGGGGGTGTCGCCGTAATGACTCATGATCCGGTCCGACAGTGAGCCGTGGTTGGTACCAATACGCATAGCGGTACCATTCTCCTTACAGATATTTACAAGCGGAGTGAATTTTTGATAGATGCGCTCTAACTCACGCTTGTATTCTGCATCGGTATAAGATAGCTGATCAAACTTTTTCTTGTCTGCATAGTTACCAGGATTGACTCTTACTTTCTCGACGATACGAGCGGCAACCTCGGCAGCATTTGGTGTAAAATGAATATCAGCAACTAAAGGAACCTTATAGCCTCTTTTGCGAAGTTCATTTTTTATGTTAGCTAAATTTTGTGCTTCTTTAATACTAGGAGCGGTAATACGAACGTATTCGCAGCCCGCCTCAACCATTCGAATGGTCTGCTCAACTGAGCCCATCGTATCCATTGTATCTACTGTAGTCATACTTTGAATACGAATGGGATTATCGCCACCCATGGGAATATCACCGATCTGAATTTCCCTCGTTTTCCATCTCGAATAATCTACCTTGGAATTGCAATAGATTCCAGGTAATGTCAACATATTACTTGTGTCCATATCTAACACAAAGTTAGCTTTTCTTGACTAAAAATTGGCTGTCAATTAATATCTTCTAATTTTTATTGACGCGATGCCACCGTTGATGTCGAAATCGAATTTTTGAGCGGCCGAATCGTAATTCGTCGATTTTACCTCGCCTTCACTTTTTAGGAAATCGCCTTCATAATCTGTTGAGGATAATGCATTGTCGCTTGTAATGCGGCATGCAGCATTTCTTGGGATGGAGATTTCAATAGAGGAGGCTCCAGCATCCATCGAAATTTTAGTTGTTGCCAGCGGTTGTCCTAATTTTAACTTTAGGCTAGTGGCTCCAGCATCGATATCCAATGTTTCTATCTTGTAGGGTGAAAGATCCAACTTGGCATCAATTGCACCTACATCAAAGTTCAGATTCCACAGGATATTGGGGTTTAACGCGATGAACGTATTGTTGTTTTTGCTGTTAAAATCCTTGTTTTTGAATTTTCCCTTTAAGTTGATATCTAATTTGTCTGCGGACTCTCCATGTACAGTTACGCCCAGTAAATATTCTTTTGATGTGTTAAATGCCGAGAAGATTTCTGTCGTAGTGCTACTATCATTTCTTAATGAAGTGGCCCCCAAATCGACGTTTAAGGTAGCGCTATGGATTTTATCGTCCAACGGTACATTGAGTTTTTCCGTTGTATAATTTGTTTTGTCGTTAGGGTCGTCGATATTGATGTTGACACCTTTGCTTTTCAGTAATTGTGTTAAAATCGGCTCTTTTGGTGTCGACAGCCCTATGTAAGTCAAAAAACCTAAAATCACTACGGTAGAACCAATGGCGACAAACTGTCCAATCTGTTGGTCTTTGGGTACCAGCATACGAATTCCAGCAAGGACAATAAACAACGGCCAGTATCTAAAAATACCTACCCAGTTGAAAGAAATCGTGTTGAGCTGTGATAATAATAAGACAACTCCTATAAAGAGAATGGTGATACCAGTTGTTATTCTTCGTGTATTCATAACTAATTCCGTTTGTTAATATGTCTCAAAAGTAAGTCGCTTTGAGAGATACCGTATGAATGTTTAGGCTATTATACATAAAAAATCGGTAAATGTGACTAATTGATCGGTAAGTAATTTCGTTTTTCGTATACTTTTTGGGTTTTCGCTTGTTTATATATTTGCTGGAATTAATTACCTTTAATGGATTACTTGGTTTAGTATAGTCGTAAAATTGGCGTAATACATTGAAATTAAATAGATAATATGATCTTTCATCACATTGGTGCATATCTCATCCTCCTGAAATCAGTTTTTAAAAGACCGGAGAAAGGTCGAATTTATTGGAAGGAAACCGTATTGGCAATGACCGATATTGGTATAGGATCTTTGGGACTTATTGTCATTATTTCTACCTTCATTGGAGCTGTTATGACCATGCAAATTGCCTTTCAGATGGTTTCGGACTTGATCCCAAATTCTATTATTGGTTCGATCAACCGGGATTCAAATATTTTGGAATTGGGACCAACGATTTCGGGGTTAGTTTTAATGGGAAAAATTGGGTCGTCTATATCTTCGCAGATCGGATCCATGCGTGTGACAGAGCAAATTGATGCCTTGGAAATTATGGGGATCAATGCCCCTGGTTATTTGATATTACCCAAAATATTGGCAGGTATTACCATGATTCCGATGTTGGTTATTATTTCCATCGTATGCGCCTTAGTTGGCGGTCTGTTGGGCGGGTCACTTTCGGGTGCTGTGACACAGGCGGATTATATTTTAGGAATTCAGGATGGCTTCAACGGTTTCACGGTGACAGTTGCCCTTGTTAAAGCTGTTGTGTTTGGGTTTATTATTACCTCGATATCTGCTTATAAAGGGTATAATGTGAAGGGGGGAGCTTTGGAAGTTGGGCAAGCTAGCACAGAAGCAGTTGTCGTTGGTTGTATAACTATTCTTGCTGCGGATTATGTAATAACCGCATTAATGCTTTAAAAAGATTTTATGATTCAAATCGAAGATATTAACAAGTCATTTGGAGACAATCATGTTCTGAAGGGTATCAGTGCAAATTTCGAACCTGGAAAAGTGAGTTTGATTATTGGAGGGTCAGGTTCGGGAAAGAGTACTTTATTGAAATGTATTGTGGGCCTGCACCAACCGGAAAAAGGAAAGGTGATTTTTGATGGCAAAGATTTTACTCGGATGAATTTTGAAGAGCGTGTTCCTATTCGAAAAGAAATAGGCATGCTTTTTCAAAATTCAGCGCTGTTTGATTCGATGACGGTCGAACAGAATATCATGTTTTCGTTGGACATGTTTACGGAGATGTCCAAAGCGGAAAAATTGGACCGTGCGAATCATTGCTTGGAACAGGTCAATCTGGAGGGAAGAAATAAACTGTTCCCCGCAGAACTTTCGGGGGGGATGAAAAAGCGGGTTGGAATTGCACGTGCAATCAGTATGAACCCCAAATACCTTTTTTGTGATGAACCCAATTCTGGATTAGACCCGGAGACTTCGATTGTTATTGACGAATTGGTGCTAAAAATTACGCAAGAATTGAAATGTACGACGGTCGTTGTTACACATGATATGAATTCTGTGATGGGAATCGGTGAGTATATTTTGTTTCTCTATAAGGGACAAAAATTCTGGGAAGGTTCCAATAAGGATATGATGCGATCGGATGTGGAAGAATTGAACAACTTTGTTTTTGCAAGTCCATTAATGAAAAGTGCTAAGGCATCTATGGGACAATAAGAGGTGAAACTAGGGTTTTAATGCGCTTAGTTTTATGTATTTGATCTGTGTTAGCACCATGCAGATTTCTTTTCTATTGAAATTTAGCTTAGTTTTGTCGGAAAATTTTGATTTTGGCAGCAACAAATATACAACTATTGACCCCACAGCATTGGAAGGACTATGAACTCATTGACTGTGGTGATTTTGAAAAACTGGAACGTTTTGGTGATTTAATTTTAATCAGACCAGAACCTCAGGCTGTATGGCCTAAGGCATTGAGTGATGCGGATTGGAACAAGCGTTACCATATCAAATTCAAAGGTCGTTCGGCTACTTCTGGAGAATGGTTGAAGAAAAATCCGAAGGTCCAGGACCGTTGGCACATCGAATATAAAAATAACGACGTGGCCATCAAATTTAGATTGGGCTTGACATCTTTTAAACACGTCGGGATATTTCCGGAGCAGGCTGTAAATTGGGATTATATTTCGGAATCTGTTCGTTCATTTAAGACGGAGAAACCGAAGGTTCTAAATCTTTTTGCATACACGGGTGGAGCATCTTTAATAGCAAAGGCTGCCGGCGCGGATACAACGCACGTAGATTCGATTAAACAGGTAGTTACCTGGGCTAATGAAAATATGGAGATTTCCAATTTGGATAACATTCGTTGGGTGGTTGAAGATGCTTTGAAGTTTGTAAAACGTGAGCTGAAAAGAGGTAATACGTATAATGGGATTATTTTGGACCCACCGGCATACGGACATGGGCCGAAGGGAGAGAAATGGAAATTGGAAGATCACATTATGGAAATGATGACTGAGGTCGTTCAATTATTGGATCCTAAAGAACATTTCTTGATTTTAAATACGTATTCATTAGGCTTTTCTTCTGTTATTGTTGAAAATTTAATTAAGACGGCTTTTCCAAAAGTGGAAAACTTAGAAATAGGGGAGTTGTTTTTACAAGCAACTGCGGGACCAAAACTTCCACTTGGCGTATTTGGTAAATTTCGCAAAATAGCGAAATAAGACTTGTCAAAAGATTCTTTGGTAACAACACGGGGTGCTTATTTAAGCGCCCCGTGTTTGTTTTAAGCTATATCAGGGAGTTAAATATGTATGTCTTTTAAACGTAGTGATGCAAGTTCAAGCTGTCTGGGTATCGCTGTGCTGATGTTTTGTGGAATGAGCGATAAATGTTGGGTAAGCTCGTTGTAATAGGTTATTCCAGCTTGTAATTGTGCTTTGAATTTGGCTACATATTTTATCTTTTTATCGTTCATGATATTTTTATTGTCTGTGACATATTTTTGAATATGATCGATATAAAGGTTGAGTTCGTTAATTAAAATAAAAGGTCTGTTGTCATTTTCAAAAACTGAAATACGGCCATAGATATGGTCGATCATTTCCCGCAAAGAATATTGTTTTTTGAACCAGACAAGATTTGGGCCTGGGCAGATGGATACAGCGGTCTGTTCTTTGTTCTTCTGGATATTGTACTTGAGATAGGCGGGTGCTGCGAGCCCTTCACAAAGACAGGTTTTCGCTGTAATGGCGTCGAAGGCTTTATCGTATTCCGCAGCGGACAGGTTTTGTTTTTGTAGTTCCTGGATCTTTTGGTATTGATATGCGCGTGATGCGGTGCATATCGGTTTATCACTAAACTCTGTGTTCGAAATAAGGTATTCTTTTTTACAAGGGCTACCGGGGCGTCCTTTTTTTATACGGTCCAGGCGTAGGTACTCCGCGCCACTTTTTCTGAAATTGTTAAAGGGAATTCCCAAGGGAGATGCCCCACTACAGTAGAAGTCTTCTTGCTTGGCAGTTTCCAATGCTTTTAAGGTTTCTTGATCTACCGTGGTTGCTTCGGGAACCATCAGAAATGGGGATCCCCATCCCACGGCATCGAATCCATAATAATTTAACAAGAATTGATGTTCTGAAGCAGTTCCCACACCTCCTTGAACTGTATACTTGATGATGGGGGGAGTTGTTAATGAGCGCTCTTGGGAAGTCCAATATTCGTGGTATATCTCGAAAAGTTCGGTTTTCAGACTTTCTTTTTTCTCTTTAAACTCCTGAAGGATTGGCCCCAGAAGAAAACCATCGGTTGCGAAAGCATGACCACCGCAGTTCAAACCGGATTCTATTCTGAATTCGGATACCCATACACCGCGCTTAGCGAGATATTTTGCCTGGATGAGCGCTGATCGAAAGTCACTTACTTTCAAAACGATCTTTTTGTCAAATAAACCCTCACTATTGGGGAAGAAAGCCGGTAACTCAGCGAGGTAAGCGTATAGGTGTGGATTCATGCCTGCGGAAAGGATAAGAGAGGAATGCAGGGTGGAATTGGCAAAACCTCGTAAGGCTGCTGAAGCATCCGAATAACGTTGATCCAATAGGTTACCATCCTGGTAATTCATTTTATCTACTTTGGACATAATATTAACATCGATGTCTCCCGCTTTGAGGTAATTGATCAATAGATCTTGGAGCTCCGTTTTAATCGCGCGATTGCTTTCAATCTCCATCGCATGATAAATTGGCTTTGAAGGATGTGAATCGGGTAAAAGCTGAAAATATTTGGTAAGTTCTGAATTTTCGGTAAATGGTTGACGCTTTAAGGCCTCGATTTGCCTATTGACCACAAACTGTACAAGATTGAGATAGGCCGTAATTCTTTTTGCTCGGTAATCGTCTTCTGTTTTAGCGATCGGATGATAAGAGATTTGATATTGTCCGCAGTAATAGCGGCGCATGCGCTCGATTAGTTCATCGTCAACAATAGACATTACGGATGAGATACCGTATTGTGCGACCTTAAGTGCGGAGTCGATGGAGAAAGCTAAGCCTAATACGGGGATATGAAAAGTATGCGTCATTCTTAAATATTTCTTTTACGAAATAATGGAGAATAACGCTGAAAAAAAGTAATGATTGTTTTATGGGGAAATGATTGTAATCACTATTCAAATACAATTGTCTTGTAATCGTTGCGCATCACACGATCTTCGCTAAGGAGACGAATTGCTCTGCTCAAAACAGCCTTTTCTATTTCTTTTCCGGCAGTTACCATATCTTTTACAGTATAGGTGTGGTTGACATGTCGTATATCCTGTACGATGATGGGGCCCTCATCGAGTTGGTCGGTAACGAAATGCGCTGTGGCGCCGATGATCTTAACTCCTCTTGCATGAGCCTGCTTGTACGGGTTGGCGCCAATAAAAGCGGGGAGAAATGAATGGTGTATGTTGACCAGTTTATTTTCAAAGGTACTGACAAACTTAGGGGACAAGATCCGCATGAACTTCGCTAAAATAATATAATCGAAATGATAGTTTTGGATTTGTGCGATCAGTTGTTTTTCGAATGTTTCCTTTGTTAGGTTTTCATGCGAGATACAATGAAATGGGATATCGAACTTTTCCGTAAAGGAGCGTAGTGATTCATAATTACCAATTACTGCTTGCACCTCCGCTCCCCATGATTCGAAGTGTTGTCTTACTAAGATATCGGCAAGGCAGTGGTGCTCTTTGGTCACGAGGACGACGATTTTTTTGCGGTTATTGGGGTTTATCTGTATCTGAGCGGATGGAGGAAGTACTTCGGCAAGGGAATCGGAAAGCTGTTTCTGCTCAGACATGAGCCCGTGACACACGACACGCACGAAAAATTTGTTGGCTTCTTCATCCACATATTCACGCATGGTGACAATATTGAGTTGATATTTTGCTAGCGTATTTGAAATGTTGGCGACCAATCCAACGGCATCTTGACATTGGATCAGAATTAAGGTTTGGTTGTGCATGAAAGGTGGTTGTAGGTTGCTAAAAAAGCGGGTTATTTTAACCCGCTTTTTTTGTTAGTTCTTCTTCAAGGTCAACTTCAACACGTAGATTTTCGACAATATGTTTTTGTCGGTCTGGTGTGTTTTTGCCCATGTAATATTCTAATAACTGTTGAATTTTATTGTCTTTGGACAAGATAACCGGATCAAGGCGGATATCTTTTCCGATAAATAATCCAAATTCGGAAGGTGATATCTCACCTAAACCTTTGAATCGGGTAATTTCAGGCTTAGCGCCAAATTTTGCGATTGCTTTTTGTCGTTCTTCATCGGAATAGCAATAGATCGTTTCCTTTTTGTTGCGGACACGGAAAAGTGGTGTCTGTAAGATGGAAACGTGACCAGCTTTGACAAGGTCTGGAAAAAACTGCAAGAAAAATGTCAATAACAACAGACGGATGTGCATTCCATCGACGTCGGCATCGGTAGCGATAACAATATTGTTGTAGCGTAATCCATCGAGACCGTCTTCAATATTAAGCGCGTGTTGTAAGAGGTTAAATTCTTCGTTTTCATAAACGATCTTTTTGGACATGCCGTAGGAGTTTAACGGTTTTCCTTTTAAGCTGAAAACTGCTTGAGTCTGCACATCCCGCGATTTGGTAATTGAACCAGATGCAGAATCCCCCTCAGTGATAAACAAAGTTGTCTCTTGGTTACGTTCATTTTTATCACTGAAGTGCACTTTACAGTCACGTAGTTTACGATTGTGCAAAGAAGCTTTCTTCGCTCTTTCGTTGGCGAGTTTTTTGATACCGGCGATATCCTTACGTTCACGTTCTGATTGGAGAATACGTTTTTGAAGGGCATCAGCTGTTGTCGGATTTTTATGTAGGTAATCATCCAATGCTTTTTTGACAAAGTCATTGATAAATCCTCTTACAGTAGGACCTTCCGGGCCTACACTTTGAGATCCTAGCTTTGTTTTCGTCTGTGATTCAAAAACAGGTTCCTGCACTTTGATCGCGATGGCGCCGATGATTGATGAACGAATATCCGATGCGTCAAATTCTTTTTTGTAGAACTCGCGGATTGTTTTGACAATTGCTTCACGGAAGGCAGCCTGGTGTGTTCCACCTTGCGTGGTATGCTGACCGTTGACAAAAGAATAATATTCTTCTCCGTACTGCTGGCCGTGAGTCATCGCGATTTCAATATCATCCCCCCGTAAGTGAATAATCGGATAGCGCATGGATTCAGCATCAATATTTCGTTCCAATAGATCTTTTAGTCCGTGCTCAGAAATAAACTTTTGACCATTAAAGTTGATCGTAAGTCCTGAGTTTAGAAAAACATAGTTCCAGATCATGTTTTCAACAAATTCAGGCCTATATTTATAATTCCGGAAAATAGAATCGTCGGGGTAAAATGTTACGGCTGTACCATTTCGTTGTGTTGTATCCTTTTGTTCATCGTTGACTAATTCTCCTTTGGAGAATTGGGCGATGCGCGTTATGTTTTGACGATATGACTGTACGGTAAACTGACTGGACAAAGCATTTACGGCTTTTGTACCGACACCATTTAAACCAACGGACTTTTGGAAAGCCTTACTATCATATTTACCACCTGTATTGATTTTAGAAACAACATCAACCACAGAACCAATTGGAATACCACGTCCATAATCGCGTACGGAAACTTTATTTTCGTTTACCGTGATATCAATAATTTTACCAGCGCCCATAACAAACTCATCAATCGAGTTGTCAACGACCTCTTTCAATAAAACATAGATACCATCATCATAGGCCGAACCGTCCCCTAATTTTCCAATGTACATTCCCGGACGAAGGCGAATATGCTCTTTCCAATCCAGGGACCTAATGCTGTCTTCGTTATATGTACTCATAAATTAATGTAGAACTTAGCTAACAAAAGTAAAAAAAATAAACTATGATAAGTAGTTTAAAAGGCTAAATTTTTTAGATATCGATCGTTTGCGTGCTGCTGGAGAAAATTGCCGGTTTGCGGGGAAATGTTTACATTTAGTGTAAGTAATTGTAACGAGAATAATTTATGGGATTATTTGATAAAATTAGGAATGAGTTTGTCGATATTATCGAATGGGTCGATAATAGCACAGATACGATTGTGTGGAAGTTTCCACGGTATCAGAATGAAATAAAAATGGGTGCGCAGTTGACTGTGCGGGAAGGGCAGGCTGCGGTATTTTTGAATGAAGGTGTGGTTGCGGATGTTTTTCAGCCTGGTCGCTATGAATTGACAACACAGAATATGCCGATCATGACAACCATCAGAGGTTGGAAATACGGGTTCAATAGCCCATTCAAAGCCGATGTCTATTTTGTCAACCTTCGACAATTTGTCAATCAGAAATGGGGAACCAAAAATCCGATTATGCTGCGGGATCCTGAATTTGGACCAATTCGACTTCGGGCTTTCGGTAATTTCTCCTTTCAGGTGAAGGACGTTACTGTTTTTATGAAACAGCTGGTTGCGACGACGCCTGTTTTTACTGTTGAAGATATCACAGAGCAACTTCGAAATATTGCGGTATCGCGTGGGATGGATGCTATTGCTGAGTCGAAGATACCAGCCTTAGACCTCGCATCCAACTATGATGAAGTTTCGGCTTTGATACAACAAAAAATTGGGGTTGATTTTGATGAGTTGGGTTTGAGCTTAACGAAATTCTTAATCGAAAATATTTCATTCCCAGAAGAGGTGGAAAAGGCGCTTGATAAGCGAAGCAGTATGGGGGTCGTTGGTAATCTAGGGGCATATGCCCAATTTCAAGCGGCTAATTCCATGGAGAAAGCTGCTGAGAATCCCAATAGTGGGGGGATCGTAGGTGCTGGATTTGGTGCTGGGCTGGGAGCAGGAATGGTTGGTCAAATGGGTAATGTATTTCAGCAAAACAGTTTTGATGGGAATAATCCTACTGGTATGGGCTCAGCTGCTGTAGCTTCGTCTACCGGAGCCGTTGGACCACCTCCATTGCCCAAAACGGTAGCCTATTACCTGGCCATTAAAGGTAAGCAGGAAGGGCCATTTGATCCGGAACAGCTGCGCGGTCTTGTAAAAGAGGGGACGATGACACTTGCCACCTTGGTTTGGAAAGAGGGACTTGAAAACTGGATTGAGGCTGAAAAGGTAGGCGAATTAAAGGATCTGTTTTCGCAGAACCCGCCACCGATACCAGGAGTTTAGGATAAAACGGACGACCGAGTTTTATGAGTTTTGAAGAAAAAACCTCCGAAATAGAGCAGGGGTTAAAATGCCAGGGCTGTGGTGCTATCTTGACTTATCAGCCTGGTACTTCCTATTTAGAGTGTTCCTATTGTGGAACTAGGAATGAAATAGCGGATCAGCTACCGGAAGATGGGCATATTGAATCTACAGATTATAAAGTTTTTGGACAAGCAATGGAAGGAGTCGCCGATGAGCGCTATAGCTATTTGGCTGAAGTCGTGCATTGCAGTAACTGTGGTGCAAACTCGCGTTTGAATCCTCATGTTACGGCAGATTTATGTGCTTTTTGTGCTTCACCTTTGGTAATTGACCATCAGCAAAAGCGTATTGTGAAGCCACATGGTCTTGTTCCCTTTTCCGTTGATTACAAAAATGCTTTTGGGTTATTGACACAATGGGCCGGTAAGATATGGTTCGCTCCGAATGACTTTAAGCGAATTTTTAATTCAAGAAATGATCGTTTAAAAGGAGTGTATATACCATTTTGGTCCTATGATGCAGATGTACATTCTGATTATGTGGGGTCACGTGGCGAGTATTATTATGTGACGCGTACAAGACGCAATTCGGATGGTGAGACGGAAGAATACGAAGAAAGACGAACAAATTGGTATCCAGCTTCAGGTAGTATCTATAGTCAATTTAAGGATATTGTCATTTCGGGATCAACATCTCTTCCCGAAAAGTTCTCTGATAAAATCGGACCTTGGAATTTGGGCTATCTAAAACCTTTCAATGAGCAATATTTAAGTGGCTTTATCGCTGAAACTTTTAGTGTGGATCATGTAAAAGCTGCGGAGACTGCCCGGACTATTATGGATCGGGAAATCGAACGTCAGGTTGAGAATGACATCGGTGGTGATACACAGGATATTGATTCTATTGATAGCGATTTTAAATCCATTAAATTGAAGTATATTCTTTTACCTGTGTGGTTATCAGCTTATCAGTACAAAGGAAAGAGTTATCAGATCATGGTCAATGCATTTAACGGTAAAGTTTATGGACAACGACCTTATAGCTTTTGGAAAATTGCTTTTTTGGTATTGGCGATCATTATTGTTTTATATCTCTTGAGTTTTATGGGATAACAAAAAAGGTTATAAAAAAAGCGCTGTTCTCAATAAAAGAGAACAGCGCTTTTTTTATGTTAATCGTCTTGACTATTTGTTTAGTGAAAGTAGGAATCCGATCGTGAAATTGGCATCCCAATCAAATACGAAAGTGTCGCAATTGGTTGCATCTTTAATTGCTTTATAGATGTTGACACCGCTTTTTGTTTTTATTTTATCTGTTTTGTAAGATGCTGGATCGTTCAAAACCGTAAAACGCTCTTCACCTTGGCGTGTCTGCGATGCTAATTCAAAAGGAACCCCGCCTATAATAAAACAAACCTCTCTTTTATTTGACGGAATTTTCTCGCCTAATTTTTTTACTTCTGTATAGACCGCGTCATCTTTAAGGTCTTTTTCATAATATTTTGCACCAGGTGCTTCTACCGATTTTGTGTCACCGTCAATCCAGGAAATTTTAGTATTACCGGAGCCTATGTCAACAACAAATGAATTATCTTCGTAAGCTTTCGGCAGGACAGATTTTAATGCTAATTTTCCTTCTTGCTCTGCTGTAACCAGGTTGACCACAAAGCCCATTTTTCTTAGTTCAGCACTGATAACTGAAGTTTTAGGTTCTTTCTGGGCTCCGGAGCTAATGACGAAATGTATGTTTTTGGATTTGACGCCTTTGTCGAGCATCATGCCTATATAATCTTTTAATCCTTTACGGATGTCTTCCGTATTTGCCAATCCTTCGTATGCAAATGACTTTCCAAAGTCTTTGGAAATGATCTCCCAGCGATTTTCTTTGTCCATATTGACGACAAAGGAATTGAAACCCGAAGCGCCCACTTCAACGACACCCTTGTATTCGCCGTCGATTGGTTTTTCGGGTTGATAGTTGAATGAACGAGTCGTTTCTGAGCCTGATGAAGGTGCGGCCGCATGACCATTATTGCTTGTTGAATCTGTTGTTTGGACTGTCGAATTAGCATCAAATTTGCCCGATTGAATGGCCCAATAACCGATTGCGAGAATAGGTAAGGCGATGATAATTGCTTTGATTGGCCATCTTAATCTTGCCCATGTTGATTTTTCTTCCATAATGTTCGTATAATAAGTTTGATTTTAGTTAATGTTAATCGAGTAATGTAAATCCTTTATCTACTTTTTCTTCGGGTTTGAGTTCATAGCTGGCATCGGCCATTTGTGTTACGTTTAATACATTTAGATTACGTTCGTCAACTTTGCGGATAAACTCTTCCAGTTCACCTTGAGTAGGCGTGCCACCCACGGTGATATTGTTGTTTTGATCCAAGAAATCAAGATTCGATCGGATAGAGGCAATATTTTGACTGATGGCACCTGTTGCTGCATTCATGGCCTCTTGAAATGCCCAGCCATCTTTAATATTGAACACATCGGCTAGGCCATCGGTGGCATTTTTCATCTTTTGAGTGGCTTCTAGCTTCTTGGAAATAATAGAAATGCTGCTATCCAAGGTGCTGACATAGATACGCGCTGCGCTTTCATTATCTTTTAGAACTTCCAATACTTTTGCAAATTGATTGGCATATTGTACGTAACTGCGCGCATTTTGCTCTTCAGATTCACCTTCTTTTCCCAATAGAAATGCTTTGGTACGTGTTTCTTTGGCATCTCTTGCATAAGCATTTGCCTTCTCTGCATTATTTTTGCTAGTTTCCTCCTTTGATTTCTCGTCGAGATTGGCCGCTTCAGCGGTGAAACGTTTCGCATAGGTGTACTTCTCTTCGGCTGTTTTTTGAGCAGTTTCACCGCTTTGAATCATGTCGATGCGGACACCGTCTACATTGCTGATTTTTTCCTTCACACGTTTCAGGGTGTCTTTTGCATCTCTTGATAACAGTTGTAAGGTTTCGATAGGGTTATTTCTAATGATGGATTTTTCACCTTTAAAAAGTAGGACGGTACCCAGTCGGTGCAATAGCGCAATGATCTTTGGGGCTAGCAATAGTAAGGTAATCAGGATTATACTGAATATCACAA
Organism: Sphingobacterium sp. UGAL515B_05; assembly: GCF_033097525.1. Lineage (NCBI taxonomy): Bacteria > Pseudomonadati > Bacteroidota > Sphingobacteriia > Sphingobacteriales > Sphingobacteriaceae > Sphingobacterium > Sphingobacterium sp. UGAL515B_05. Next base: position 2,854,327 of record NZ_CP109907.1, read on the forward strand.
AAAGTATACTTTTTCCGGCATATTCCAGCATAATCGGTAAGTACTTGAAAAAAGCAAAGGCTCCGCCAAGTAAAAGCGCCCAAAAGAAGATCGATGAAGCTGTCTTCTTCGCTTCTGGTGATTTTAATTGTGCAGGCAAATGATCGCCCAGTACTTGAAATATCGGAAGTTGCGTTTTTATCTCAGCGGGAATATTAACATACTGATCTTTTCTTTCCATTGATTTATTTTTATGTTATTGATTGATTAATCATATGCAATGCAGTGTTGATTTCGGTGACCACTTCATCAACGGCCGCGTTGCCGATGTTTATTTTTTGTTCGATATCTTTAATTCTTGGTTCGTACTTTTCATTAATTTGACCCAAAGCGAGTTGTTTTTTCTGTAGGTCATCTTGCAATTTGGCGATATTCTCCGTTATTGTTTTGATTTCAGTGTTCAGATTTGCAATCTCCATGGTTCGGTCTTGTTCAGTCTTTTTCTTTTCAGCCTGTTTTTGTTCCGATTCTTTGGCAATGGTTTCTTTCAATTTATTAGCATAATTTGTGCCAGTTGCTACCAGTTTATCCTTGGTTAACGAACTGTCTACAAATTTCAGTGAAGTATAGGCTGCTTTTAATGTGTTTTCCTCTACTTTTCCCATTGCGGCAGCAGCATTCCATACTTCGAAAAAATCTACACCCTGTTCGTTGAGTTTTTCAAGAATGGCATAGACCTTTAATTTCATTTCTTTGAGGTCGGTTGTTCCGTCATTGGCTGTTATAGGGATTGGGGGCGGTGTTTTTCCAGTTGGAGCCTGGGCCGTGGGCGATGAATATGCCGGTGGTACAGAGGGGCTTTTTGGAGCAGCGCTAGTAGCTGGCGCCGGAGGGGCTTGTGCCGGTGGCGTTTGCTTTGGCTGATCGTCCTCAAAAATTAATTTCTTCAGACTGTTTAATATACTGGATCCTCTTTTAGTATCGTCGTTGCTCATCATGTCATAGTTGATTATATCTCTACTAAAATAATAAAAATTAATATTCTCTTCTAATGAATTGCGTTATGGAACACCTGAAATGGACATGGGATGGAGGAGCTTGGATAAAAGCGATGAAATGCAACTGTGCGGAGAGTGAATCAGCTGCTATGGCACTTTATGTTTGGGGTAAAAACAAAGATTCCCAATTGTTGATTGGGAATCTTTGTTTGGGCGGTAACGGTCCTGTGGGACTATTATCTGCCAAAATCATCTTGTACGCGAACAATATCGTCTTCATCAGAAGGATTGTTGGCATCTGTGTGCTGCCAGATCTCGGCTAAAATACCGAAGCCATCCAATCCAATTAAACGGTGACGTTGCCCTTGACGCAATCTGATTGTTTCTCCCTCTTTCAATGTTGAAACAACCGATTCTTCATCTGTGTCAGAAACCATAACGCCTACGTTACCTTGAATAACACGCCAGATTTCGGCACGACGGTGGTGATATTGCCATGAAAGTCTTTTCTCTGGTGCGACAATTAAAATTTTTGGGCTTAATTTTCCTGAAATTCTTAATTCTTGTACATCCATTCCGCCGAAGTACTCATCGGCAAATTCTTGTGCTTGGGATTCGTCGATAACGAAAAATCCTCCCCAAGGGCGTGCAGCATCTGATTTATCAATACGAAAACCTTTGGATGTCAGCATTTCCTGTACTTTTTCAAACAATGCGATTTTATCTATAGCCATATTAAAAATTCTAAAAATTTGTTATTCGTTAATTCAGTTGCTAAATATAAAAAAAATCCATTAATATTTTAAGTTAACCGTTTTAGCTTTATCTAAATCCGTTATAATGGAGTTGTTTTGGATATCTCTAGCTATAATATGTCGCGTGAAGTTAAAAATGAAATTGCTAATTTTGTGATCAATCTAATTTCAGGATATGTCAAACTTTCAAGTCGATCGGGAAAATACTGCATTTATGCAGGCTGTTGCTTTTGTTAACCAAACGAACCAAAACATATTTATAACAGGAAAGGCTGGTACAGGAAAAACGACGTTCTTGAAGTATATCCGTGAGCATAGCTACAAGAAGATGGCTATTACGGCACCCACGGGCGTGGCTGCGATGAATGCGGGCGGAACCACTTTACATTCTTTATTTTGGCTTCCATTTGGAACTTTTATTGAAGATTATGAGTTACGTTGGGACGAACAGGATAGTCATATTTACAATAAATCGCGTTTATTCAGTACGATTAAACTGACCAAGCAGCGCAGAGCTATTTTGCAGGAATTGGAACTATTGGTAATTGATGAGGTCTCAATGGTCCGTGCAGATACGTTGGATGCGATTAATGTGATTCTGCAATCTGTTCGTCGCGATATGCGACCTTTTGGTGGGTTACAAGTATTGTTTATCGGAGATTTATATCAGTTGCCACCAGTAGTGAAAGATGCCGAATGGAATGTTTTACGGGATCATTATTCTTCTGTTTTCTTCTTTAACGCTAAAATTTTAAGGGATAATCCGTTGGTGATGTTAGAGCTTAATAAAATCTATCGTCAGCAAGATGAGGGTTTTATTTCCATTTTGAATGCCATACGAAACAATCAGTGTACAAGTGACATGCTAACGACCTTAAATGGTTATTATCAACAGGACTTTGTTCCAAATGAAGAGGATCAGTATATTACATTGACCTCCCATAATCGAAATGCTGATGAAATAAACGGAGCCAAGTTGGCATCATTATCGGGGAAAATGTTAAATCTTAAGGCTGTTGTCAAAGATGATTTTGCGCAGGGTTCCTACCCTGCTGAAGAAACGTTATCCTTAAAGATAGGGGCACAGGTGATGTTTATTCGAAACGATTCGGGAGATGAGCGTAAATATTACAATGGAAAGATTGGTACGGTAAAGGACATCGATACGGTGCAGGGCACAGTAACGGTTACATTTCCTGATGGGTCGGAATCTGTTACGGTAAAAAGGGAGACCTGGGAGAATATTCGGTATAATTACGATAAGGGGCAAGATCAGATTAAGGAGGAGATATTGGGTACATTTTCGCAATTTCCACTTCGACTGGCCTGGGCTATCACCATTCATAAAAGCCAGGGTTTAACTTTTCAAAAAGCGATTATTGACGCAGGTACCTCTTTTGCTGCGGGACAGGTGTACGTTGCACTGAGCCGTTTAACGAGTTTAGATGGGCTTGTATTAAAATCGATCATCCCGTCTTATGCCATCCGTACCGATTACCAAGTTGTCGAATTTGCGCAGCGTGCTCAGGGACAGGCTGATGTAAATGAGATTCTAGAGCAATGCCAGCGGAATTATCTTGGCCAGATTTTAATGCACGGTTTCCGTTGGGACGGTCTATTGGCCGAAACTTCTGAATTACTGAAATCACTTGAGGAGCGTAATATTGATGGAAAGGAACAAGCAGTACTATTTTTTCAACAATTGGTCAAGCACCTTCAGACCCAGGAGAAAGTTGCACATAAGTTTATTGTTGTATTGTATGATTTGTTGCGGGATAAAAACGCGATCGACTATGATGTAATTTGTGAACGTTCTACTGCTGCGGTCAATTGGTTTTTACCGAAAATGGATGTAGATCTGATTGAGGCCTTAACCAAACATATCGAAGAGTATCAGATACGAAAACGTACGAAGAAATATATTGACGAGTTAAAAGCACTGTTGCTTGATTACAAGCGAAAACGCGAGCAGTTGCAACATTGTCTGCTTATTGCCGATACGCTTTCAAAACGGGAAGATTTTCAAACAGCGATGCTCGATGTTGCTGCCAGTGTGAAGACCAAAGAAAAAGATGAATTGGCTGCGCAAAATGCAGATGAAGAGGGGCCTAAGAAGTTGGATACAAAGGAGGTTTCCTTAGAAATGTTTAAGGATGGGATGAGCATTGCTGATATAGCGGTTAAGCGCGGGATGGTTGCCGGTACGATATATGGGCACCTGATTAACTTTGTGGGTGCCGAAGTGGAAGCAACAGAGTTGATCGCGCAGGAGAAGTTGGATCGTATTCTTGGTGTGATACGTGCAAACCCGGATAAATCCTCTTCAGAACTTAAAATGCTTTTGGGGGCAGATATTGATTATCCGGATATTAAAATTGGACAAAAAGTTTTGGGATTGTAGTGGATAAGGATTTATGATGTATATTTGTCAACCTTTTATTATAAGCTAATTGAAAGAGGAGAAAACCAATAAGAAAATTAACAAATGGATTGTATTTACTTCCATGCCTATTCAAATGGGTGTGACAATCTATTTATTTTATTGGGTGGGAACTTGGTTGGACAATAAATATGCGATTGCTGGTGAATGGGGGATGAAGGGATTAACACTTTTGGGGGTGATTGTATCTTTGTATCAGTTCATCAGGCAGGCAAATCAAATTAATAAAAATGAATAGTTATCTGAAAAGCGTATTTGTACTGCTGATCGTTTTTGCGGCAAGTTTTGCTGCGCATTATCTCGTGATATCCGGAATGAACACAGAGGGATACTGGGCTCAAACGTCCTACAGTCTTGTGGGGATGTATACTTTTGGCGTCTGTTCTTCTTTGCTGGCTGCGGTTTTGATCTTTTTTGCGAACTGGTCCATGCCGGAGAAATTAGGTGTAATATTTCTAGGGCTCGTGCTACTGAAAGCTGTTGCGGGGTATATTTATATAAAGGACGGGCTAAAGACCGTTGAAAACAACTTTATCGAATATAACTTTTTGGTGGTATTTTTCATCGCTTTGTTTGTGGATGTATACATCGCTTTTAGCGCTTTAAATCAAGCAGATAAAAAGGTTTAAACTATTTTTGGAAAAAGTTTAAACAAATGGTGATTTATGCCAAATAAAATTGTATTTTTGCGCAAAATTTTTTATTATTCAATAGTAATCTGAAATGGTGAATCTTAAGAGAGCACTTTTATTATTTGCAGTAATTTTTCTTGCTGTCAATCCTTTTACCTTAAAAGCAGCTGAGGAAGCGCATGGGGATGCGCCTAAAACCCAGGCTGAGGAAATTAAAGAGTATAGTCAACATCACTTACAGGATGATCATTATTTCTCTTTGTTTACCGATAAAAAAGCAGGAAAACATTATGGTTTTCCATTGCCAGTAATTCTTATTGATAATGGATTGATTGTTTTTTCTTCTGGCGAGTTTCATCACGGTGAGTCTGTTGTGGAGAAAAATGGTCAATACTACACACTTTATCACGGAAAGATCTATAAAACAGACGCTGCTGGTATATTGAGTTACGATGAAAAACATCATCCTACGAATGCAAAACCCCTAGATTTTTCGATTACAAAAAACGTTGTCGGTTTAATATTAGCTGCATTTTTAATGTTTTGGGGCTTTATCTGCCTAGCTAAAACCTATAAAAAAGGTGTGAATAATTTGCCAAAAGGCATCGGTCGTGTTTTAGAGCCATTGGTTTTATATGTACGTGATGAAATGGCTATTCCTAATATCGGTCACCGTTATAAGGAATTTATGCCTTACCTGTTATCGGTATTTTTCCTGATTTTTATTCTAAACTTATTAGGTTTAACACCTCTTGGTTTTAATGTGACGGGAAATATTACAGTCACGTTATGTTTGGCTTTATTTACCTTTTTTGTTATCAATTTCAAAGGAAATAAAGATTATTGGAAGCATATTTTCTGGATGCCGGGTGTTCCAGTTCCTTTTAAAATAGTTTTGGCACCAATTGAGGTGTTGGGTATGTTTACAAAACCCTTCTCCTTAATGTTGCGTTTGTTTGCGAATATTACGGCTGGTCACTCTGTTGTCATGGGTTTGATCGCAATTGTCTATTTATTCCAACAACAGTTGACAGTAGTAGGTAGTATTGGTGTCTCTATGGTATTGACACTTGTTCTATTCTTATTGGAACTTTTAGTAGCTTTTCTTCAAGCATTCATCTTTACGATGTTGTCATCCTTATTTATCGGAATGGCAGTAGAGGAACACGCTCATCATTAATTGAATTTTTTTGTTAAATTTTATATATTAAAAACATGGTAATTCCAAATTTAGTAGGTGCAGGTTTAATCGTAATCGGTGCAGGTTTAGGTTTAGGTAAAATCGGTGGTTCAGCTATGGAAGCTATCGCTCGTCAACCAGAAGCAGCATCTAAAATTCAAACTGCGATGATCATCATTGGTGCCTTAGTTGAAGGTTTAGCATTCGGTGCTTTAATCTTAGGTGCATAATCCAAGTTGATTAAAAAAATTACTAAACACAGTTTGCAACGGTTGGTTGCAGACTGTGTTTAAACAAAAAAATACAAACAAAGGAAAATTATAATTTACAATTGTATATAAATGGAAGCATTAATTAATCAGTTCTCGTACGGTTTGTTCTTTTGGCAACTAATCATCTTATTGGTTGTGATATTTTTATTAGGCAAATTTGCTTGGAAACCTATCGTAAATGCTTTAGATGAACGTGAGCAAGGAATTGCGAATGCATTGGAGGCTGCTGAGAAAGCTAAATTGGAAATGGCTCGTTTGACAAATGAGAACGAACAATTGCTTAAAGAAGCTCGCGCGGAACGTGATGTTATCCTTAAAGAAGCAAAGGAGCTAAAAGAGAAAATTGTTGCTGAAGCGAGAACACAAGCACAGTATGAAGGTTCTAGAATGATTGCTCAAGCAAAAGAGGAGATCAATGAACAAAAGAATAAAGCTTTGGCTGAGGTTAAATCTCAGGTTTCTTCTTTGTCCTTGGATATCGCTCGCAAAGTTTTAAACAAAGAATTTGAGGACCAAGGAAAGCAAGAAGCTTTAGTGGCAGATTTGCTTAATGACGTTAAATTGAACTAATCCGGTCACTTAAATTACGAAATAGAATTATGTCAGTATTTAAAGTAGCATCGAGATATGCTAAGTCATTAATCGACTTGGCTAGCGAGCAAGGCGCACTGGAAACAATCAAGACAGATATGGATTCATTCATTGCTGTTTTAAAATCCAGTACAGAGTTGCAAGCGGTTTTTGCCAATCCTATTGTTCCTTTGGACAAGAAGAAAAACATATTGGATGCGCTGTTTAAAGATAAGATCAATCCAAATATCTTGGCTTTCTTTAAGATCATGATCAACAAAGGTCGTGGCGAGATTGTATATGCCACTGCTCAAGAATTTATTCGTGAGTATAACGAGGTAAAAGGAATTGTGAAAGCTACAGTTACATCTGCAGCGCCGCTTTCTGAAGCTAATTTGGCAGCGATGAAAGATGTACTTGCGAAAGAAACCAACGCTCAAGTGATATTGATCAATAAAGTTGATCATAATTTGATCGGTGGATTTGTAGTCAATATCGGCGATCGCCAAATTGATGCAAGTATTGCTGGTAAGTTGAATAAATTGGAAAGATATTTGAATCAGAATAATTAATTTGTTCTGATACTTGAAGTAAAATAAATCAAAAAACCCCTTATAATAATTAAAATGATAGAGGTAAGACCAGATGAAGTTTCGGCAATTCTAAGAGAGCAATTGTCGGGCTTTAAATCAGAAGCCGAACTAGAGGAAGTGGGTACCGTACTTGCTGTGGGTGACGGTATTGCTCGTATTTACGGCTTAACTAAAGTTCAGTCCGGTGAGTTGGTTGAATTTGATAACGGATTACAAGGTATTGTATTAAACTTAGAAGAAGACAACGTTGGTGTTGTACTTTTAGGTCCTTCTGATGAGATCAAAGAAGGAGATACTATTAAACGTACCAACCGTATTGCATCCATCAAAGTTGGTGAAGGCTTGTTGGGACGTGTTGTAAATACTTTAGGTCAACCAATCGATGGTAAAGGACCTATTCAAGGTGATTTGTATGAAATGCCTATCGAGCGTAAAGCTCCAGGTGTTATCTACCGTCAACCGGTAACTGAGCCATTACAAACAGGTATCAAAGCGATCGATGCGATGATCCCAGTTGGTCGTGGTCAACGTGAGTTGGTTATTGGTGACCGTCAAACAGGTAAAACAGCTGTTTGTATCGATACAATCTTGAACCAAAAAGAATTCTATGATGCAGGAGAACCTGTATTTTGTATCTACGTTGCCGTAGGTCAAAAGAATTCTACAGTTGCGAATATCGTGCGTACATTGGAGGAAAGAGGTGCTATGGCTTATACAGTAGTTGTTGCTGCATCTGCTGCTGATCCTGCTCCACTTCAGTTCTATGCACCAATGGCAGGTGCTGCTATCGGAGAGTTTTTCCGTGATACAGGCCGTCCAGCATTGATCGTTTATGATGATTTGTCTAAACAAGCGGTAGCTTACCGTGAGGTTTCATTATTGTTACGTCGTCCACCGGGCCGCGAAGCATACCCTGGTGACGTATTTTATCTACACAGCCGTTTGTTGGAGCGTGCCGCGAAAATCAACTCTTCAGATGATATCGCACGCAACATGAATGATCTACCTGAGTCGATCAAACACTTGGTAAAAGGCGGTGGTTCATTAACTGCGCTTCCGATCATCGAAACTCAGGCTGGTGACGTTTCAGCGTATATCCCAACCAACGTAATTTCAATTACAGATGGTCAGATCTTCTTGGAGTCTAACTTGTTTAACGCAGGTATCCGTCCAGCGATCAACGTAGGTATCTCTGTATCTCGTGTAGGTGGTAATGCGCAGATCAAACCGATGAAAAAGGTATCCGGTACATTAAAGTTGGATCAAGCTCAGTACCGTGAATTGGAAGCTTTTGCGAAATTCGGTTCTGATCTAGATGCTGCTACTAAATCTGTATTGGATAAAGGTGTTCGTAACGTTGAGATCTTGAAACAAGGTCAATACTCTCCGGTTTCTGTTGAGAAGCAAGTTGCGATCATTTATATCGGAACTAAAGGTTTATTGCGTAATGTTCCTGTGAATAAAGTGAGAGAATTTGAAGAAGAATTCTTGACTCAATTGGAACAACGTCATCCAGAAGTATTGTCAGCTTTTAAAGCGAATAAGTTCTCCGATGAATTAACTGCAGTATTAGAAACAGTAGCTAAGGATTTAGCATCAAAATATTAATAGTAATGAGTATTTGGTATTGAGTCTATCGACAAGGCTCGATACTCAATACTAGGTACTTAATACTTAAAACAAATATGGCAAATTTAAAAGAAGTAAGAAACCGGATTACCTCGGTATCATCAACACAGCAGATCACGAAAGCTATGAAAATGGTTTCGGCTGCTAAATTGAAGCGCGCTACTAACGCTATCTTACAATTGCGCCCATATGCGAATAAACTAAGAGATATTTTGGCGGATGTTTCTGCGAGTGTTGAGGGAAGTAACTCTCCTTTTACAGTAGACCGCGAGCCAAATAAGGTGTTGATCGTTGTTGTTTCTTCGAACAGAGGTTTGGCTGGAGCATTCAACGCAAATGTTATCAAAGCGACTAATAACTTGATCTTTAACAAATATGCCGAGCAACATGCAAAGGGTAATTTGAGTATCATTGGTATTGGTAAAAAGGGTTATGACTTCTACTCGAAACGTAACTTCAACATGGTAGCTAATCACTCTGATTTGTTTTCTGATTTAAATTTTGGTTCTGTATCTGTGGTGACTGAATTTATCATGGAACAATTCAAAGAAGGTAATTTTGATCGTGTTGAAGTAGTGTATAATCAGTTCAAAAATGCAGCAGTTCAAGAGTTGACTGCAGAGCAGATTTTACCATTATTACCTGCGGAGGAAAACAAACAACATACGCATAAAGCAAAAATAGAAGCTGAGGTGGATTATATCATCGAGCCTTCCAAAGAGAAGATTATCGAGGAGTTGATTCCTAAAGCAATCAAGATTCAATTATACAAAGCTGTTTTAGATTCGAATGCCTCTGAACATGGAGCACGTATGACGGCAATGGATAAAGCTACAGAGAATGCTGGTGACTTAATTAAATCACTTAAGCTATCTTACAACCAAGCACGTCAAGCTGCAATTACAACAGAATTGACAGAGATCGTATCTGGTGCAGCAGCATTATCAAACGGATAATTTTTTTATTCGGAAATATATAGAAAAAGGGCTAATCACACATGATCAGCCCTTTTTCTATATATGCTATTATCTACCATCGAATTAAGGCTGAACCCCACGTAAATCCTGCTCCAAAAGCTGCCAAGCATACGATATCGCCGTCTTTAATCTTTCCTTCTTCCCAAGCCTCGCATAGTGCTATCGGTACAGAGGCTGCTGTGGTATTACCATATTTCTGAATATTGTTGAATACCTGATCTTCCTTTAACCCAAGAGTTTTCTGTACAAATTGGGAAATGCGAAGATTGGCCTGATGTGGAATCAATAAATCGATATCGCTGGTTTTTAAATTATTTTTCGCTAGCGCTTCATGAATGACCTCAGGAAATTTGACAACAGCTTTTTTGAAGACGGCCTGACCATCCATATTTGGAAACGCAGTTCCATCTTCGAGCATCTCTTTGGTCATTAATAATCCGCCCAATTCCTGATCCGGCCAGTCGGGCATTTTATCCAGCCAAATCCCACTGGAAGCTCCGGGGTAATACATCGCTAGCTTTTCAGCATCCGCTCCGTCTGAATGTAAGTGCGTGCTGAGGATTCCTTTACCATTTTCGGTTGTGGGTTGCACAACCACTGCTCCGGCACCATCGCCGAAAATCACGGAGACGGCCCGTCCTCTCGTAGAAAAGTCAAGTGCAAAAGAGTGTTTCTCTGAACCAACCACGAGCACATTTTTGTACATCCCTGTTTTGACAAATTGATCGGCAATAGAAAGCGCATATATAAAGCCAGAACATTGGTTTCTAATATCCAGTGCCCCGACCTCCTTCATCTTCATTTCCCGTTGCAGTAGAACGGCGCAGCCCGGAAAATAATAATCTGGCGATAAGGTGGCAAAGATGATGAAGTCGACATCTTCAGGTGTAATACGAGCTCGTTCGATGGCAATTTTAGCTGCTTCGACCCCCATAGTGGTGGTGGTTTCGCCTATTCGGTCTGCATATCTACGTTCTTTAATGCCAGTTCGTTCTTGAATCCATTCGTCACTGGTATCCATAAAGCGTGTTAGGTCATTATTGGTATATACGTTTTTTGGGACGTAATAGCCAATTCCTGCAATTTTTGACTGTAACATAATAAATTCCTCTAATTGATTGTATTCTTCCCTTTTATATTATCGTTAATTTAGAAAAAAATATTCTATTTTTGCAGCATGGGTACCCAAACTGCTGAAGAAACCTTTACGTTAGAAGAGATATTAGCCTCTGTGAAAGAGTCTAATCGCCTCATTTTGTGGAATGATGAAACCAATACGTTTGAACATGTGATTCATTGTCTCATCTATCATTTACAATATACCGAGAAGCAAGCTGAGAAGATTGCCTGGAAAGTACATACTGAGGGGAAATGTGCTGTACTGGAGGGTACTTATACGGAGATGGAGATCTATCGTAAAATTCTGAAAGCCGAGGGATTGACTGTTTCTGTGGAGTAATTTGCTATTCTTTTGTTACCGTAATAATGTGGTTACGCTTCAATTTTGTCTGTAAGTTTTAGTTTTCTTTGCACTATAACTTATAAACTAAGCTGAAGCATGTTTTTTTACGCTAAATCGTTTAAATCTTTCTTATTTGTATTCTTTTTACCTGTTGTTCTTTTTGCTCAAACAGGTCAAATCAAAGCTATTTTAGTCGATAGCGAAACCTCTAAACCTATTTCATCCGCTAGTGTCGCGCTCTTTGACGCCCATAGTAACGTCTTTGTTAAGGGCGGACAGTCTGTATCCCAAGGATTCCTTTTGTTGTCTGATATTAAACCTGGAAAATATAATGTCCGTATCACTTATGTTGGCTACGAGACACAAACTATTGATAGTATAGAGATATTAGGGAATAAAAGCAAGGACTTAGGTCGAATTGCTTTGAAGTCTACAGGTAATATGTTGAACGAAGTCGTTATTGAAGGAAGAGCGCCAGCCATGCAAATTGGTATAGACCGTAAAACCTTCAATGTAGGTGAGAGTTTGGTCAGCGCGGGTGGAACAGCGACCGATGTGCTTGCGAATGTTCCCACTTTGCAAGTTGATCAGGATGGATCGGTCAGTTTGCGTGGATCAAGTAGTGTGAAGATTTTAATCGACGGCCGGGAGTCTGCTTTAGCAGGAAATGATGTAACTTCTTTGCTTCAGAGTCTACCAGCCAATTCAATTGAAAAAGTTGAAGTCATCACAAATCCATCCTCTAAATATGATGCAGAGGGCCAAACTGGGATTATCAATATCGTTTTAAAGAAAAATATTCGGACAGGGCTGAACGGATCGATAAATACATCCGCTGGTTCTTATGATAATTATATGGCCGGTATAACATTGAATTATCGTGATCGGAAATTCAATTACTTCGGATCCTATAACTTCAATAAACGAAACATGTTGGGAAGTGGGAAAACGGACAACACGTTTTTTGGTGATAGCACGCGTAATTATAGCGAATCCGAATCGTCAAGAAAGGGCAATAGCCATACGGTAAAAGCTGGGTTTGATTATAATATGTCAGACCGTACTTCATTGAGTTTTTCGGGTAATTTAAGTATACGTGATAACAAGCGAATAGAAGACTTGAATTACGAGTTCTTTAAGCAATCGCAGATGACAGGAACGAGTGTTCGAAATTCAACACAATTTGAAGACGATCTTGGTTATGAATTTAATGCCGATTTTAGACATCAATTTAAGAGAGAAGGAGAGGAGTTGACGGGAAATGCAAGTTATGGGAGAGATAAGGAAGATGGTACAAATGATTTTTCTCAAAATTATACCGATGGACGGAAGGCCACCTCACGGAAGAATGTTACGTCTGAGGATGGTAAAAATATCAACCTTCAATTGGATTATGTTTTACCTTTCTCCGAGGTAAGCAAATTCGAGGCAGGCTACAGGTCTCAAATCAGAAAGTCATTTGATACCCAATTTTCCAGATCACTCGATTCTTTAGGTAATTATGTGCCGGATTATAGAATCAGCAACGATTTTGATTTCACGAGTACTGTCCATGCGATTTATGCGAATTATCAAAATAAATTAACAGATAAAATTGGCTATCAAATCGGACTCCGGGGAGAGCAATTTGAACTCAAGTCCACCTATTTCTCCAAGGATCCAGCTGCAGTGGAAACGGAGTCCAATGCTAAACAGAAATTTTTCAGGTTATATCCAACACTGTTTTTAACTTACGATGTTGGTGAAAATGGAGATAAAGTTCAATTTAGCTACTCGCGTCGTGTTCAACGGGCTCGTGGTTGGCAAGTTAACCCATTTTTAAACGTATCCGATGATTTGAATTATCGTCAGGGAAATCCGAATCTGAAACCGGAAGATGTACACAGTTTGGAAATGAGCTTTGCCAAAACCTTTGGTAAAGTAAACCTCATAACTTCTGCCTATTTCAATCACGCAAGTGAGGTTATTCAGCCATTTGTTTACAAGATAGAGGATGGAAGAACATACAGTAGATGGGAGAATATGACCAGTCGTAATCTTTCGGGTTTTGAGTTTATTTCAAAAGTCAACGCAACGAAGGATTTTGACTTTACATTTAATCTCAATTTGATCCACATTCAGTATAATGCAAACCCGGACTACGATATTACAGAACGAAAGGATTTCGCTTATAATGCTAATCTGACCGCTAATTATCGTTTTACACCAACGTTTTCTGCTCAAATGAGAGGCGAGTATAATTCTTCGCGTGTAATGGCTCAGGGGCAGATGAATGCCATGAAAGGTATGGATCTAGCCTTAAAAAAAGATGTGTTCAAGAAGAAAGCTTCGATTATGTTGAATGTGAGAGATGTATTTAATTCGCGAAAAATGAATGGTGTGACAGAGACCGCTCAACTAATATCAAATTTTGAGCACCGTTGGATGAAGAGGATGGTAACTTTATCACTTTCCTATCGGTTTGGTAGCCAGGATTTAAACAAATCAAAGAAAAAAGTGTCGAATACAAATGAAATGGGAGGCGGAGAGGAATATTAAAAAATATTCCTCTTTATACACTCAAATGCTTAAATTTAATTTTAAAACAAACCTAAAACTAAAAAGAATGAAGTTATTAAAAACAGTTCTTGCGGTATCAGTGATTGCTTTTTCAGCACATCTTAATACTGCCGTAGCGCAAGCAAAAAAAGAGGTTCCTGCTTACAAAATCTTAGATTTACCCCGTGTAGATATCAAGAAATTTAAAAAGAATAAAGCTGGCGCCTATGTTATTTTTGATGGTACTTCCATGGAAGGCTGGAGAGGATATGATAAGACAGTAGTTCCAAAAAGATGGGTGATTAATGAGGGAGCGATCAAATTTGATAGTCAAGCCAATGTTGGTAAAGAAGAAGGTGGTGACTTGGTCTTTGCTCATGATTTCAAGAATTTCGAATTGGAGATGGAATGGAAAGTTGCTAAAGGAGCAAATTCAGGTATCTTCTTTTTAGCGAAGGAAGTGGAAGGACAACCGATTTATATCTCGTCTCCAGAATGTCAGGTTTTGGACAATGAGAACCATCCTGATGCTAAAATGGGGGTAGATGGAAACCGTAAATCGACATCATTGTACGATATGATACCTGCTAAGCCTCAGAATGGTAAGCCATATGGCGAGTGGAATAAAGTTAAGATCAGGGTAAACAATGGCAAGGTAGAGCATTTTCAAAATGGTGTAAAGGTTGTTGAATATACATTATGGGATAAGTCCTGGATTGATTTATTGCAAAAAAGTAAATTCAGTGAGGAAAAATGGCCTTTGGCTTTTGAATTGTTGAGCCATGTGGGTGGCGATAGCAAATCGGGACTTATCGGTCTTCAGGATCATGGAAATGATGTATGGTTTAAGAATATTACCGTTAAGGTTCTAAAATAGAAAAAGCAGCTTAAAGCTGCTTTTTCTATTTTCTATAGTATCGATTGTAATTCTTTTAAGTCGATAATCATATGTGATACATCGTCTGGTTTTTCAATAACATTTGGGTTAAAGAAAATGGCGTCCATGCCTACATTTACGGCTCCACGGATGTCGGCGTCAAGGTTATCTCCGATCATCAATGATTGTTGGGGCTGCGCTTGAGCAGTCGTCATAGCAAACTCAAATATTCGGGGATCCGGTTTATTCACACCGATGACCTCGGAAATAAAAATATGTTTGAAGTATTTGTTTAGGTTGCTCTTTTCCAGTTTGGTCTCACAGGCCTCTTTAAAACCATTAGATATTAGGTGAAGATTGTATCTGTCACCCAGATAAGCCAAGGTTTCATGTGCATGGGGAAACAGGTTTGTTTTTTTTGGACAGATAGCGAGATACTCCAGTTCGAATTCTTCAGGAAACAACTCCGGATCCACACCGAGCTCGGTAAAGGTGTCTGCAAAGCGAGCTTTCCTAAGTTCTGGTTTTGAAATCTTTCCGTGATGATAGAGTCCCCAAAGTCGATGATTGTTAACTGTATAAGTTTCTATAAAACGAGTGGATGATTCTTGATTAAACAAGTGATCAAACTTGTATTTAAAATATAGCTCGTGCAGACTTTCTTCGGCATTTTTATCAAAATCCCATATTGTATGATCTAGGTCGAAGAAAATGTCTTTTTTCTCGTGATTAAACATATGCAAAATTAAAACAAATTAACCTGAAATTCCAAGTCAGTTAGGTTATCTAGTGATGAAATTAAAGGTTACTTTTACTGATACAGGGGGGCCGATGGTTTATATGACTGTTTGGTGATTTTAGTCTTATTGCGAATCGGTTAATTTTCTTCTTTGTGTCATAATCCTTCGGATATTTCCGAATACATGGGTGAATACCTATTTTTGTCACATGAAGAAAGCGCTGTTACTCTTTTATTTTCTATTGTTCTATGCGGTTATGCAACTGATATGGTGGGGCGTGATGTTTATCCGTTTTGATCCGAGTAAAAAGAACATGATCATAGGAGAGGGAATATTCTTCTTGATTATTTTCTTGTGGGGTGCATGGCGGTTGAAGCGGCTGGTTGAAAGGGAGCAGAAACTGCTTCAACAACAGCAGAACTTTCTTTTGGCTATTACGCATGAACTTAAATCGCCATTGGCTTCCGTCAAATTGTATATTCAAACTATTTTGAGGCGTGAACTTGACAAAGAGCAACAACAAACGTTCTTGAGAAACTCGCTGAAGGATATCGAGCGTTTGGATGATCTGGTGGAAAATGTATTGATGACAACCAAGTTGGACAGCCGAAATTACAGTATGCCGAAGGAGGATTTTAATTTTACTGCTTTGGTCGAACAGGTTGTAGATAGGCTTCAAAAGAATTCCTGTAGTTCACAGGTCTTGAAACCTTATTTGGAGGCGGATATCATTATTCATGCAGATAAGTTTGCGATTAGTAATGTGGTTACTAATCTAATAGAAAATGCGATTAAGTATTCGCCGGCATGTGCTATGGTGGATGTGAAATTATACACGGAGAATAATAAAATAATTTTTTCTGTTGCTGACCATGGTATCGGTATCAGTGATGAAGAGAAAAAACTTATCTTTAATAAGTTTTATCGCGTGGGAAGTGAGGCAACACGAAAAACCAAAGGTACAGGTTTGGGGTTATATATCGTGAAAACCGTATTGCAGAAGCACGACGCGATCATAAAAGTTAAAGATAACACTCCTAAAGGGAGTATTTTTGAAGTAACATTTGAAAGAAATGCAAAGTAAACAAAGAATATTACTTGTCGAAGATGAAGAACACTTGTTAGAAGCTATCAAGTTGAATCTCGAAATGGAAGGTTACCGTGTTACTACGGCTACCGATGGAAAAAAAGCATTAAAAGTCTTCAAGGAGGAACGTTTCAACTTGGTGGTTTTGGATGTGATGATTCCCGAAATTGATGGATTCCAGGTGGCTGAAACTATTCGACTGCAAAACACTGAGGTTCCTATCATGTTTTTAACTGCTAAAAACAGCAGTGAGGATAGAATTACAGGTCTTAAGAAAGGGGCGGATGATTATCTGGTAAAACCTTTCAACTTAGAGGAATTGATCCTTCGTGTTGGAAATTTGGTGCGTCGTGGCATGAAACCGGACGATTTGAAAGAACTAAATTCTTACCAAATCGGTGATAAAACGATCTATTTTAATTCGTATGAGCTACATCATGCGGATGGCACGATCACTTCGTTGACAAAGAAGGAAACCATGCTGTTGAAACTGTTGATTGAACGACGTAATGAGGCTGTATCCCGGGAACAAATATTGGAGACCGTATGGAATTACGATGTTTACCCATCTACACGTACCATCGACAATTTTATCTTAACCTTCCGAAAATATTTCGAACCAGATCAAAAGCATCCGATTTATTTCCATTCTATCAGAGGTGTTGGTTATAAGTTTACCGACAATAACGCATAGGTAGAAAGAGATGATGACAATCAGGGCTAGAATAGCCGTTATTTTTATTGCTGCATTATTATTGGGCTATGGCTTATACCAAGGGCATTATCAAACTGCTGTGCTGATTGCAGGTGGAATAGGCTACTTGATTTGGAGTCATTTTAGAGAAGGCTCCGTTTTTTTGGCAACGCAGGCTTTTCATCGGCAAGATTATGAAAAGACAAAAAACTTGTTAGCAGAGATCAAGAATCCGGATGCACTTCGTAAAGGCAGACGCAATTTCTATGAATTTATGATGGGAAATATTGCGCTTAAAGAGGAACGTGTCGATGAGGCCGAATATCATTTTCAGTTAGCTTCACGTCTGCCTTGGAAGAAAGATAACGAAAAGGGGATGGTGATGATCAATCTGGCAAATATAGCGCTGCGAAAGTTGGATTATGAAAGAGCGAAAGCTTATACAGATGTTGCCAATAAGTTACATCTGACGGCTAGACAGAACAGCATTATTACAAAAATAGAAAACGAAATTTCAAAACATTTATAGTGAGTACTACTTTACAAAACGACTTATTGATTAAAGCTGCATTCTCGCAGCAAACGGAAAGACCTCCTGTGTGGATGATGCGTCAAGCTGGACGCTTTATGAAGGAATATTGGGATATCAAAAATAAATATTCCTTTCTGGAGATGTGCAAAACACCAGAAATTGCTGCGGATGTCACTATGCTTCCGGTAGATTTGCTAGGCATTGATGCAGCTATTTTATTTTCTGATATTTTAGTTACAGCTGAAGCTATGGGAGGGGATCTGTCCTTTGAACAAGGTGTAGGTCCTCGTTTTTCTAATCCTGTTCGTTCTGTAAAGGATGCTGAAGCTTTGTCTACCAACTGTTTGGATAAATTACAGTATGTTGCTGATGCAATCAAGGTCATTCAACAACGTCTTGACAACCGTATCCCTTTGATTGGTTTTGCGGGAGCACCATTTACAATTTTAAGTTATTTGGTTGAAGGTGGATCTTCGAAAGATTTTAAGTTAACGAAGTTGATGTTGAATAATCAGCCTGAGTTGGCACATATGATCCTTCAAAAGATCGCAGATGTAACGGTTGAATATCTTAACATGCAGATCGCAGCTGGAGTAAATGCAATTCAATTATTTGATAGCTGGGCCCTGGCTTTATCATGGAATGATTACCGTGATTTTTCGCATTATTATAATAAGCAGATTATTGCTAAGCTGAACCGTAAGGATATTCCAGTCATTTCATTTTGTAAAGGATCTTCTGTTTTTGCACCAATGATGGTCGAAGCGCAACCTGATGTTGTTTCTATCGATTGGAATGCGGATTTAAAAAATATTAAACAATCTCTGCCACAGGGTATTGCTGTTCAAGGAAATTTGGATCCATTCGTTTTGTATGCAGATAAACCTATTATCAAAAAGAAGATTATCGAATTATTTGAGCGCATGAGAGGTGAAAATGGTTTTATCTTTAACTTGGGACATGGTATCATGCCAGATATTCCTTTTGATAATGTAAAATATGCCATTGAGGTTGTAAAAGAATTTAGGTATTAGTTTGCTACCCACTTCAAAAACAAAAACGACTTGCCTGTGGCAGGTCGTTTTTGTTTGACTTATATTTAATCTATTTCTGTTGATATAGCACTATTGTATATTGGATGTAAGATTTGCGCAATTGATGTTTGGACGTATTGAATGCTATTAACTTTTCTTATTTTTGTAACTATGGTCTATTTATATGCAAAAGCAGTTCATATTATCTTTGTGATTTGTTGGATGTCAGGTCTATTTTATATGCCTCGACTCTTTATATATCATACGGAAGCTAAGGACAAGAGTCAAGAAGCGTTTGATGTTTTGCATAAAGAATTCAGTAAGATGGAGAAATTACTGTGGTGGGTTATTACTACTCCTGCGATGTACATCACTGTCTTTTCTGCACTAGTTATGTTATGCTATTCCCCTGGTTTATTATCCATGGGGTGGATGCATGTAAAACTGACATTCGTTCTGGGAATGATTATCTATCATTTTACCTGCCAGAAGATTATGTTCAAATTGAGTCGTCAAGAATCCAAATTAACTTCAACAAATCTCCGTTTGTTTAATGAAGTCGCAACAGTTTTATTATTTGCGATCGTTTTTACTGTTGTCTTAAAATCGGCACTGAACTGGATATTTGGCGTTTTGGGGCTTTTAATTTTATCCATTGCTTTAATGATGGCCGTAAAACTTTATAAGAAGTACCGGAACAAGAAAGCATAACAAAATGTTAAATTCTTTGGTTTCTTAATCCTTTTTTATTCTGTGTAGTCGAAGGATTATAAATTTAATCGGATTATGTACAGGAAAATTTTGGTTATGGTCTTGTTGCTTATTGTCGCAACGGCTGGGTTTGCGCAGCGATACAGACCTTTTGGCGGGGCATTAAATATCTATTCTACAGATGTTCCATTTTTTCTTTATATCAACAACGTTTTGTATAACAATAGGGCTTCCACGGATATTAGGGTATCCAATTTGACGAGTCGTCGTTATGATTTGCGTATTGTGTTTGCTGATAGACAACAACGTACATTGAATGGTAGCGGTGTGCAACTTGTCAATAGAAATGGACAATATATGAACGTTGTATTTTCTGTCAGTAGCAGACGCGGAAATAGGGGAATTATCTTGGAATCCATGAATCCTGTTGATCGGTATAACAATGGTAATTATCGTGAGGATTTACCGTATAATAACCGGGATGACTATAGTAATGAACAAGGTAATGATCGATATAGACAATCAGAAGATCGTGACGATTTGCCCAACAATAATCGTGGGGGATATCATAATGGATGGAATAATGATCAATATAGGCAGTCAGGAGGAGACTCTAAGGTTTATCGTGATGGTATAGCGAATCAAGGAGGATATGCTGAAAATGAAGATAATGATCAGTCTGATGCCGGAGGAATGAATAAGACGAATTCTAATCGATTGAATGATCTATTAAATCAGAAGGAAAACGATCAGGATAGACTTGCTGTAGCTGCTCAGGAATTAAAAAGTATGCGCCTAAGTGTTAGTGAAATTGTTGATTTAATGGAACTTTTTATACGAGATGATAATAAACTGGCCTTTGCCAAATATGCTTATCCAACCTGTGTGGATAAACAGAATTATGAGAAAGTAGGAGACGCCTTATCGTTCAGTTCAACAAGGGAAAAGCTAGTGGATTTTTTAAAAAAATAAAAGGAGCAAAATGCTCCTTTTTTTATTCACCGCCAAAGCAGATATATTTTAATTCCATATATTCATCCAAACCGTGTTTAGATCCTTCACGACCTACACCAGATTGTTTTACTCCACCAAAAGGAGCTGCTGCATTTGAAATAAGGCCTGTATTGACACCTACCATGCCAGCTTCTAGCTGTTCAGCGACACGAAAACAGCGATTTATATTTGTACTATAAAAATAGGAGGCTAGTCCAAATTCAGTCGTATTGGCCATTGCTATTCCCTCTTCTTCTGTTTTGAAACTGAAAAGGGCGCAAATCGGACCAAAAGTCTCCTCGCGGAATATAAGCGCTTCTTTCGGAACGTTGGTCAGCACAGTTGGCTGGAAAAATAGATCTTTGATGACCTTTCCTCCAGTAGCCAATTCGGCACCATGATTTAATGCGTCTTGTACATGATGCTGTACTTTTTCTAGCCCTTTTGCATTGATTAAGGGGCCTACTTGGATGCCTTTGTCAAGTCCATTACCAACTTTCAATTTACTGACAGCATGGCTAAGTTTCAATGAAAACTCATCATAGACATCTTCTTGTATTAGAAACCTATTGATGGAAACGCAAGTTTGCCCTGAGTTTCTAAATTTTCCGGCAAGCGCTCCTTCGACAGCAGCATCAATATCCGCATCGTTAAAAACCAGAAAGGGAGCATTCCCACCGAGCTCCATAGATACTTTTTTAATGTTAGAGGCTGATTGTTCTATGAGTGTTTTTCCGACTTCGGTAGAGCCTGTGAAGGATAGTTTTCTTATCAGGTCGTTCGTAGCTAGTTCTTTGCCGATACCGGCACTATCTTTTCCTGTGATGACATTGAAAACACCCTTCGGGACACCTGCGTCTTCAGCGAGTTTAACTAATGCAATAGCCGATAATGGTGTTTGTGAGGCTGGTTTAAGTATCACAGTACAGCCAGCGACTAAAGCGGGAGCCACTTTTCGGGTGATCATCGCTAAAGGAAAATTCCAGGGCGTAATTGCGGCTACGACACCTACACCTTGCCTAATCGTTATCATTCTACTTCCTTTTTTATGGGCGGGTATTGTTTCACCATAGGCCCTTTTTCCTTCTTCTGAAAACCATTCTACGAAAGAACTACCGTAGTCAACCTCTACCCTCGATTCGCTTAGCGGTTTACCGCTTTCCAGGGTCATGATTTCCGCAAGATCGTCTTTATAGTATTGAATAAGATCGTACCACTTGCGGACGATGTTGCAACGTTCCAGTACAGTTGTGTTTTTCCAGCTTTTCCATGCCTTGTCAGCATCAATTATGGCTTTGGTACAGTCAACTACTTTTAGATCTGGCAACGAAGCAATAACTTTTCCTGTTGCAGGGTTTACCACATCAAAGGTGTGTTTTGACTTGATAAATTTCCCATTGATATAGGCACTGTCAATTAAAAGTGTATTTTTCATCGATGTAAATTTAATTGTCACAAGTATAATTAGAAGATTTCTGAGCTGAACTTCACTTCAATATGATTGCTGTTTGTTCAAATGAATCTTTCTCGCTCAGATTTTGAAGGTATCGTACAAAACTCATTTTTTCCAAACCATCGATAGCGGTTTTTAGCAAAATAATCATAAAGCGCATCTCTCGACGAAAGTGGCAAAATCTTCAGTAAATAACATGTAATGTAGGGAAATCCGAGCTTTTTACAGATTCTTAGGATAGCCTCACTTTTGATGTAACTTCCTGTCTGAGATAAATAGACTATGGAGTCAATGTTTTTCGGAATATTTTTTAGTGCGTTTTGTGCGAATTCAGACTGTAGCGAGCTGAATAGGAATTTGTTTTTGCGATCTATTCTTAATAGTATCTGAACAAAGCGATTACAAATCAAGCAATCACCATCGAAGAAGATGATATGTTTCCCTTGTTGATCCATTTAATAAAGTTACTTTTATTTATTGAAAGTACTGCCATTCCAAGATCATAAATAGGGATGTTTCCTTAGGACCAAAAATTAGTCCGTTATAATAAAAAAGAAGCGGTGTCTTTTATCCAAAAACACCGCTTCTTTTTTTATCTTGTATTTTATAGATTTTTCATGATTGTATGTCCCATACGATCCCTTTTAGTTTTTAAGTACTCTTCATTAAAGGGATTTGCCGTTATTTCAATAGGTACATTTTCTACGATTTCGAGACCATAACCTACTAGGCCAGCACGTTTTGTCGGATTATTTGACATAAGACGCATTTTTGTGACACCAAGATTTCTAAGAATCTGGGCTCCTACACCGTAGTCTCTTAAATCTGCCTTGAACCCTAACTGCACATTGGCGTCTACCGTATCCAAACCATTTTCTTGTAATTTGTAAGCATGTAGCTTATTGATCAGTCCAATACCGCGACCTTCTTGATTCATATAGACAATAACACCTTTACCCTCTTGCTGGATCATTTCCATAGCTTTGTGCAATTGAGGACCACAGTCACAACGGCAAGAACCAAAAATATCACCCGTAACACAAGAGCTGTGCACCCGTACTAAAATAGGTTCATCTTCATTCCACTCGCCTTTATAAAGCGCTAAATGTTGTTCGCCAGTGTCCTTTTGTGTAAAGGCTTTCATTTTAAAATCACCATATTGCGTTGGCATATTAACCGTGACTTCTTCATTGATTAAAGAGTCGTGCTTAAGACGGTATTCAATTAGATCTTCAATACTAACGATCTTTAAGTCAAATTTTTTAGCAACTTCCATGAGTTCCGGAAGTCTGGCCATTTCACCATCTTCTTTTAGAATCTCAACCAATACACCCGCTGGCTCAAATCCTGCTAATCGAGCGAGGTCAACTGTAGCTTCAGTGTGTCCTGTACGACGTAATACACCACCATCTTTCGCTATGAGTGGGAAAATATGTCCTGGTCTACCTAATTCTTCATAATGAATATTAGGATCGATCATTGCTTTAATTGTTTTCGAACGGTCCGACGCAGAAATACCGGTTGTACAACCATATCCCTGTAAGTCAATGGAAACTGTAAAGTTTGTTTCATATACCGCTGTATTCTGTCCCACCATTAAGTCGAGGTGTAATGCATCTGCTCTTTCTTTTGTAATTGGGGCACATACTAGTCCACGACCGTGAGTCGCCATAAAGTTGATGATTTCGGGAGTTGCATTGCGGGCCGCAGTGACAAAGTCTCCTTCATTTTCGCGATCTTCGTCATCCACGACGATTACTACTTTTCCTGCTTGTATATCAGCGATCGCTTCTTCGATCGTGTTTAATTTGAAATCCATTTATTGATATATTGTAATTGGTACAAAGTTAGTGTAGAATCTAAATTTATTTATAATAGCGTTGTCACAATCTAATGTGATTCTTTTAATTTATTCTTTTTTGCAAGCTTTTCCTTAATCCATTTCCAAGCGGCTTCTACTTTTAATTTATATTGATCAATATCAAATAAGGCAGAATCAGTCGTCGACTTGTATGTTAGAAAAGCAGCTAATGGTGTTAAGACAATAATGGCCATCCACATACCAACAGCCGATGAGATCGCACCATCTTTCGCTGTTTTTTCTGCTACTGTAGAGATAATGTGATAGATTAGAAAGAAAATGATGGCCATCACGACCGGAAGACCGAGTCCACCTTTTCTGATAATGGCTCCTAGTGGAGCTCCGATTGCAAATAATAAAAGACAGGAGACAGCTAGGGTAAACTTGCGATGCCATTCAATCCGATAGCGTATATCTTTCGACTTGTAATCTTTAAACTCTAGTGTACGTCCATTTAGATCTTCCTTTAAATAATTCAACTGGTTTAACGCATTCATGGTGATCTGTGCCCGTTGTTCTTGGGGAACCAGATCGCTAAGCAAATTTTTAAAAGGTTTGATCTTAGCTTCTTTGACCTTTGGCTGTCCAGGTTGATTCGCACTAAAATATTTCGAATAGATATTATATCGGGTGTCTAATGTACGTACGATGGCTTTTCCCATACTGTCTATCTTAATATGGTTGGAATCAATGTACATGTCTAACTGTTTCAGGTTTAACATCGCATGGTGGCTCTTGAAGAGATTTTCATCCGTTTTACCTTGTTGAAAACTTCCCATATCAAACTTTTGCTCTGTTTCCTTGAACTTAAATCGCGTAAATTGCTGACGTGGATCGTAGGTTTTGGAATTTTTAGTCCGTGCTTCCTCATAGCGGATACCATCCTTAAGTTTTAGGATCATATAATTGTTGTCAGGAGAGTTATAGATATACCCTTCTTTCGCCATAAGTACATTATTGGCTGTATTACCGCCACGATGATCATAGATCATCAAGTCATAGAGAATTGTTCCTGCTTTGTTTTTCCCCCTAGCACGGATTGAGTAACCTGGAATGGTGTTGTTGAAGATTCCGGGTTTGATGAGGAAATCTGCTTTTTTATTACGCACATCAGTAAGTAGCGTACCCATTTTTAGGTTCACTACCGGGAGTATATAGTCGGAGAACAGAAAAGAACTTGTTGCGAAAATTGCAACGAGTATAAATAGTGGGGTCATCGCTTTACGTAAAGATACGCCTGCAGCTTTGATTGCAACTAATTCATAGCTTTCACCCAGATTTCCGAAAGTCATAATGGAGGAAAGGAGCATGGATAAAGGCATTGCCATTTGGATTTGAACAACGCATTGATATCCAATTAGCTCCATGATCGTATACCATTCGAATCCTTTTCCAATCAAATCATCAATGTACTTGAATAGGAAAAGCATCAATAAGACAAACATCACAATAAAGAATGTGACAATAAATGGTTTTATGAAAGCTTGAAGAATAAGTAAATGAACCTTTTTCATCCGTGACGCAAAGCAAATTGATGCCTTTACATTAAGGCATCTCCCAACTAAGAGTTCCAGCTGGAGCTCTTAGTGGAAATATATTGCAAAGATAGGCTTTTTTATGCACCTATAACACTTTGAAGATAGACTATTGAATTTTTCCAAATTAGCTTTCTATTTTCAAGGTCTTCTTCTTTAGCGTAATCTGTTATTTTAAGAGCAACATCATTTGTTAGCTCGTCTTGATCGATCTCCAGATCGAAATAATAGGGATCATCATCGAGCCATTTAAAGCGTACAGATTTATTTTCTCTCGATGCTACAATTTTTGCTCGGTGAGGTTCATCATCCCAAATGAAAGTATAAACGGTGTCTTTATAGTTTACATCATCTGCAAACCATTGTGCCAATTCGTTTGGTTCTTGCAAATACGGAAATAAAATTCTAGGTGAAGAGTTGATGATATATTCTAGTTGGAATTTTATTTTATCTGCCATAAAAATGTTTTTTTAAATTTTAGTTTGTTTAAATCAAAAATAAGCTATATTTGCATTCCCAAAATGGCGGGGTAGCTCAGATGGTTAGAGCGTTGGATTCATAACCCAAAGGTCGGCAGTTCGATTCTGCTCCCCGCTACAAATCTCTTCCAAAATTGCTTTTTACTGCATCAACTTATTATTTGTAATAATACATATTTATTTTGTTATTGCAAGTTTTTTTGTAAAAAGTTGCCCCTGTTTTTTGATAAACATGTTGTTTTTAGGACTATCAATTTTTTCAACTACTGTTTCTATTTTTCAATGATAAATTTATTGAGTTAAAAATGAGTTTGTTGCGTTTAATGCGAGTTTTAATTAGGTCAGAATTGGTAAAAAAATAAAAAAATCTTTTGAATTGACATACGAAGTGGTATATTTGCATACCGAAACGGCGGGGTAGCTCAGATGGTTAGAGCGTTGGATTCATAACCCAAAGGTCGGCAGTTCGATTCTGCTCCCCGCTACCAAAAGCATCAGTCTGTTAAGATTGATGCTTTTTTTATGATTGTATGTATTTCCTTTTTATCGCATTACCTTTTTTTCGCCGCCGACAAGAGTACATCTATCTTTGTATTGTTTTATGGATAATATTTAAATAATGAATATAAGACCTATACTAACCCTATTCTACTTTTTTATCTGCTATCATGTTTTTGCACAAGAAGGCACAATAAGCCATGTCGTTACTCATCAACGGAAAACCATTCAATGTGATGCACAGAAAGGCGAAAATTCCTATCCAGCTTGGGGGGTATTTCCGAAAGAAAACGATCCTGTAAGAAAGGTTACTATGTTTGTTTCCCTTGGGAGCCCAGATAGTTTGCGCACAGCACATTGGGATTATTTGGATCACATCGTATTGCGTCGTAAAGGAGGCAAAAATGGAGCTGTGCTAAATTATGAATTAGGAAGAATGCTTACGCCATATGGTAGTATCTATAATAAAGGATGGAGTTGGAAATGGCAGGTCGATGTAACTGATTTTGCTCCTTTCTTAAGGGATAGCGTGGAAATTGTTTATACTCATTCTGGTTTTGAGGACAAGACTGTAGGATGGGCACTTACTGTAGATTTTGAAATTTTATCAGGTCCACCAGTCGTCACCCCATTGGGAATAACAGCGCTATGGAATAAAGCATATAAATATGGGGATGTCAACGAAAAGATAGCAGAAAATTTACTACCAATATCATTTACCTCGAGTCCGGGAGCAGCATTGAGCCGAATACGTATTCAGCATACAGGGCATGGTATGGATAAACCACGTGGCTGTAGTGAATTCTGTAGCCGATGGCGCGAACTCACCTTCGATGGAAAGACTGTAGACAGACGTGATATGTGGAAGAAATGTGGTGGTAATCCACTTTATCCACAAGGCGGTACCTGGGTACATGACCGCGCATATTGGTGCCCTGGAGATTTACAGCAGCCTGATTTTATTGATGTATTTACTAAAGTCGGTACTCATCAAGTTGCCTTACAGATGGAACCCTATACAGCGACAGATAATGTACAGGCTGTCGAAAATATATCCGCTTACTTGTTTCAATATTCAGCCCCCACACGAAAAGTAGATGTTGCAGTCGAGTCAATAATGGTTCCAAGTGATGAACAGCGTTTCTCTAGATTAAATCCGGCGAGTGCTGGTCCTAGGATCTCTTTCAGAAATTTAGGCGCCGACCCGATTCGATCCCTAGAAATTGTTTATGGCACGAAAGGATTTCCTGTCAAAACTTTCCATTGGAAAGGTAATCTTCCTTTTAATCAAGTTGCAGAAGTTATCCTACCCGGAGAAATACAGGAAAAAGATCGGGAGAATGTATTTACGGTGTCACTTCTTCAGCCTAATGGAAAGCCGGATGCATGGCCCGCAGACAATAAGGCGCAAAGCGTTTTTACAGCGCTACAGAAATTTCCGACTGATTTTGTTTTGGAGTTTATGACCAATAATAAACCAGCGGATAATCGTATATTTTTAATTAATGCAAAGCAGGATACGGTCTTTCGTAAAAATGGCTCTCAACTGGCTGCAGCAACGATGTATAGAGATACTTTACATCTTGCTGAGGGAAATCACTCACTCGCTTTGGTTGATACCGCAGGTAACGGACTGCAGTTTTGGGCTCAACCTGAAAATGGTGATGGTCATTTACGGATCTTCGATCTGAAAGGAAATCTTATTCATGCTTTTGAAAGTGATTGTGGAAATGGCGAAATGTTTAGTTTCAATGCTAAACTCGGCCTAGAGATGAACACGATTTCAACGCAATATGCCTTCTCACTTTATCCCAGATCGGTTGTGGATAAGACGCAACTGAGCGTAGTGTCCAATAAACAAAGTGAGATGACTGTGCTTTTTATGGTTGATGGCGTTTTGTGGCAAAAACATGAATACAAATCCATTCAACAAGCTGTCTTAAACTATGATCTGAGCCATTTACCTTCAGGAAGAATAATCGTAGAAGTTCTGATGGATGGTATTAGTCGATTTAAAGGACGGATAAATAAAAGATAAGCGGATAAAAGTAAAGCGCGAAGATATTTTGTGCTTAGATTTTCACGAATTAGATAAAAAAGCTCCATTAATGGAGCTTTTTTATCTGCTTAATCAATTGTCGTCGTAAGCTAAGCCTTTCCAGTCTTCTCTCTGTAAGTACTTCAGCATAAAAAAGAACACGACCCATGCAAGTCCGGCTAAGATCCAAATTAGAGTTTCATAGTGGAAAATTGTTTTATGTAAGTATCCCAAAATACCTAATAGACCTAATATCAGTAGATTAGTTATTGCTTTTGAATTGGATTGACTAGCCTTAGAGAACGGATAGTTTTTGACAATAAAAAGCATAATCAGAATACTTTCGATACCGCCGACTGCGGAAGATAATAGCAGATCATTAATAGAACTGAGACCAAATAGTGGTACGCAGATAGAAAGAAACAGTATGTTGAACGGTAAAACATATTTAATAAGACATGCTTTAAGAACTCCAGTCATTAGTTGTCCTGGTTTTTGTATCGGAGTCACATGGTAGACCCAGGCCGCTTTATATTTATTACTTTGGGTAATAAGCTGGAAAACGGTTAATATGGTCAATAACGAAAGATAAAACATAATGATATACAAGCCTGAATCCCGAAGTTTCGCTATTTTGCCAGCTATGGGGAGATCATCTCCTGTACGTAGAAATAAAAAGACAAAATAAATAGGTAGATAAGCCAACGAAGGGTATAGCTGTTGCTTAAATTCTCTCGTTTTAGAACTTATCAGCCATACAATGCCAAATCCAGCCTCTTCAACAGGGGATGAGCAAACGCTCGAAGAGATCCTTTTATATAGCGGTAATTTGGCGGGATTATCTCGGGTTAATTGTGAACTTTCACTAGGAAGGTTATCGGCACTTGCCAGTGCAGCTATTTTTGCATTAAATCCACGTGAAAACAGCTTAGTACAAGCGTAGATACCAGCAAAGGGAGTTAGTATTCCCAGTGTTGATAAGATGACCAAATGTACATTGTGGTTACCAAAGAGTAATGGTTGGAATGATGCAATCCAGGTACTTGGGAATATCCAAAGAAATCTGAGCTGTTCCATCGTTAAATGGGATTCCACAATAGATTGGATCAAATTTGGGCCAACATAATAGGATAGAAAAAGAACCAGTGAGAGACCGATCTGTATATAAGTAATTACATCTTTAAACTTTTGGATGGGGAGATATTTGATGCTGATCAGATAAAATCCATTAACAAATATCAGCGCGATTAAAGTGCTTAGTATAAGCTGCAGGCATAAAAGAAAGACGGAGACGATATCCCAATTGAATAATACATAAATAAGCACAGGTAAGGTCAATGCAATTACTTGATTAAAAAGCTTGATTGCAATAAAAGTTATTCGGGAAATAGCTAAAGTCTTGTCATTAACTGGTCTAGGCATAATGATATACTGATCCCGGGTATCTAATAATATGGGTGAAAAATCGGATACCAACGTAATGCTTAACATGCTAATGAAACTGAGTAGCATAATCGAAACGGCTAAGTACCTATCTGGAATTGAAATAACAATGGCCATGAATATCAGGCCAAAGATGAGATACAATAAGAATTGTAAAATCGATGACGAAGAAGAGGATTTCCCTGAGCTACGTTTCCTAAAGCTAATCGGCTT
This sequence comes from Sphingobacterium sp. UGAL515B_05, assembly GCF_033097525.1. NCBI lineage: Bacteria > Pseudomonadati > Bacteroidota > Sphingobacteriia > Sphingobacteriales > Sphingobacteriaceae > Sphingobacterium > Sphingobacterium sp. UGAL515B_05. The sequence goes on from NZ_CP109907.1 coordinate 2,884,540, forward strand.
TCTGTTCTCTAAGACTACTTTGGTTTCTAAGATGATCTTAAACTGTTCATAATTGATGCCCAAGCCTTTCCAAACCCCACGAAAAAGAAGGATAAATTTTAAGATAAATTTTTCCATGTTATTGAATGGCAGTAATGATATTGGAAGCGTCTAATGCACTGTTGCCAGTATTGGTTAATTTAGCAAATATATGCTCCAACGATTCGTTAGGATCTGTTTTTAGTTCCTCAATTGTTCCATCCGCAATGATGCTGCCCTGATTTATCAGTAAAATCCGATCAGATACTTTTTCAACAACGTCCATCATATGTGAACAATAGAAAATTGTTTTCCCTTCTTTTGCAAGTAATGAAATAAGTTCTTTAACAAAGATAACAGCATTGGCATCGAGTCCGGATAATGGTTCATCCAAAACAATAATCTGGGGATTATGAATAATTCCTGAAATTAAAAGTACTTTTTGACGCATTCCTTTCGAGAAGGTATCCATCCTATTATTTACATTAGATTCAAGACCAAAAGCTGTTAACAATTTTAAAGAACGTTCCTGAATGGTGTTATCTTCCATGCCATATAGTTTACCTATAAAATTTAAGTATTCCATGGGAGTGAGGACCTCGTATAATTCTGCGTTCTCGGGAACATATCCCAATAATGCTTTTACAGCAAGTGGATCTTCTTGAATATTGATACCATTAATTTCTACAGTGCCTGTGAAATCTTCGATTAGCCCTGTTAATATTTTAACAGTAGTGGATTTGCCGGCACCATTTGGGCCAATATATCCGATAACTTGACCTGGGAATATATCAAGGTTGATTCCTTTTAATATCTCCTTTGTTCCGTATGATTTTTTTAGGTCAACAATCCGGATGAGCGGTAATATACTTTCCATATAATTATAATCTTCAACGTAAACTTACGTAAAAATTTGGAGTTATAGTTCCTATTGAAAAGTCTATAGACTGTATTCTCGAGAAGAACATTTCTTTCGAATCAAAAAAGAAGGGACCTTCGGGGTCCCTCAAAAAAATTATATTATTTTTGGATAACTATCTGTCGTTTTTAGGATATCCCTCTTCATCGAGGTCATCTCTCAGATCTTCTTCGTTCTCGGCTAATTTCTTGTCTAAAGGGGATAGGCGCTCATGATCAAAAGTTTCAATTCGCATGTTAGCTTCATCTAGATCTTCTTCTTCGAGCTCACCTTGTGTTGCATATTCATCTCCGACAAATGGATTAGAATCATCGTATGTTGAATCATCATCAATTGCCCCCTCAGCTATTGTATCATAGTCAGCTGGGTGATCATAGTCTGGGTCGTTGTCATCGACGTCCATTTCATAACTGTCAAGCTCCTTATTAAAAGCAAGGTCCTGATCCATATCCGTATAGTCTTCCTCGACCTTTCCATTTTTACGTTCTTTTTTTGACATAATCATGCATTTGTTATTCATTGGTAAAACAGTTTCCGAAAAGAAAAGTTTTGGATTTATTCAGCAAAACGATTATGGTAAAAGTATTAGGAAATCAAGGGCTCGAATATCCTCTGGAAGGATAAAAAAATACAAAAAATGGTTAAAACGGTAAAACAATGTAATTATATATTTGTTCTATTTTAAAACAGGAATTATGATCTTCAAGCGTTTAAATTATCAGACTTTACAGAGTTTACGCCTACAAGGCTACAATATTTTATTGACCATTGGTCGGGCTGAAGACGAGAACCCAATTTATTTCCCGATGAAATTGGATTCTTTAAATTCCAGTACCTCAAATTTTGAAAGTGATGATGCAGCTACCTTTCAAGGAAAAAAGATTCTTATTTTGGATGAGGCCATTCAACGCTCCTTAAATCATGATCTTAATGGTATAATACAGCTTGACAATTAAGCACTATTTTTAGCTTTTTTATAAGAGCTAGGTGTAATATTTCTTTTCTTCTTATAGAAATTGGTCAGGTGGCTTTCATCATTAAATCCTAATTCTTCTACAATTTGTTTCATTGTGTATCTGTTGGATGCTAATCTATCTTCAACTAGTTTGATACGAATATCATCTATATATACTTTATAGCTTTTTGAATATGTTTTTTTAAAAAATGCCCCAAAATAATTTGCTGAAATTTGGAACTGATCTGCGATTGACCTGATTTGTAATTTATCCGGGAAATAAATATTTTGCTGTATATATTGCTCGATCTCTTGGGGCATTTCATATGACTCGTTAATAGCTAGCTCCAGATCCTTCAATATATTTTCGACTAAAGCAAAGAGAGACATTGTCTGGTGGAATATAAAAATTGATTCTGCTGTATCTTCACTCTCATATTGTTGAATCAGAGATATTACCCGCTCGATTAGTTTTTTATTTTCCTTTTTAAGCGATAGACTCTTATTTAATAAAGTCTTCGAGTTGAAGATATCAACCGGATTGTGAGAAAGTCTGAAATTTTGTTGTATAAGGTGCAGGTCTTTAAAATAGGAGTTTGAGAAATAGAGTACAAATGCGATTGTATCCTTTTTGGTCTCAAGTGTTTCGAAATCTTTATTCAAAAAAAGTAAATTCTCTTTTGAAAATTTTAAGTTATTTCCTTTCGAAACGAGTGTGCCTGCGGAGATATAAACTAAAGCAAAATCAAATGCCGTTTTGTTTAATTCTAATTTTTGTTTGTGTTTGATTTTTTGAGATTCGAAAGATAAATTCATCATATGTACAGATCCTATTAAAAAATAACCACTACAAACCTAAGAAAAATGGATTAAAGACTCTCGTTTTTTCGATTTCTATCTGAACGGATTATAGTTGCATATTCACGATAAAGTATAAATCATTTGTCGTCCTTAAAACATTATTAGGTGCTTTTTGCGTTTCTGGTCATCTTTTCAATAGAATCCCATTGATCTTCGGGAATAATATCCAAACCATTGAACTCACCTGCTCCCTTGAGCCACTCTCCGCCATCTATTGTGATAACATCTCCGTTGATATAACTCGCATAATCGGATACCAGATAGGCCGCGAGGTTAGCTAATTCCTCCAGTTTGCCCAAGCGGCCCAAGGGGATACGTTTGGTAGGTGAGAGGAGTTCTCCTAATTCGCCTGGGAGTAACCGTTCCATGGCGCCCGAAGTTTGGAATGGACCAGGAGCTATAGCGTTGAGCCTTATTCCTTTTTTTCCCCATTCTACAGCTAGAGATCTGGTTAGCGCAAGAACTCCGGCTTTAGCAGTTGCAGAAGGAACAACATATCCCGATCCGGTCCAAGCATAGGTTGTGACGATACTGAGTATAGCTTTATTCTGTTCATTTGCCTCAATCCATCGTTTGCCCAGCGCTAGGGTATAGTTTATACTCCCTTGGAGCACGATACCAATAACAGATTCGAAGGCTCGGTGGCTTAAACGTTCGGTAGGCGAGATAAAATTTCCAGCAGCATTGTTTATGAGGATATCTATCCCTCCGAAATGTTCATATCCATAGGAAACGACGCGTTCGACATCTTCATAATTTCGCACGTCTCCAGCTACTGCAAGACATTTTGCCTGATGTTTTTCCGATAATTCGTTTGCTGTATGTTGTATAACATCATCTTTGCGGCTTGTGATCAGGCAAGAGGCGCCAAGCTCGAGAAAGTAATCTGTCATGGCTTTCCCTAGACCTGTACCACCACCCGTAATCAAAATTCGTTTTCCTTTTAACGCGTTTTCCTTTAACATACCCATATGCTGTCCAGTTTTATGTATCCTTAAGTTACACAAATTTGGGATAAAATAAAAGCCAGGGGGGGGCGGATAAAAATAGTTCAGTAATAAATGGAGGTAGAGATATAAACAAAAGCAGGAGCTATTCATCGAATAGCTCCTGCTTTAAAATTTCCATTCTGAATGGAATGGAGTATGCTTATGCACCTAATTGTACGCGTTTGAAAGCAGTTACAGTCAATCCTTTAGAAACTGAGTCTAAGAATTGAGCGATGTTTTTAGAAGAATCTTTTACGAATTCTTGATTTAACAAAGTTGTATCTTTGAAGAATTTGTTCAATTTACCTTGAGCAATTTTCTCAGCCATTTCAGCTGGTTTTCCTTCAGCGATGATTTGTTCTTTAGCAATGGCAATTTCACGCTCGATTGTGTTTTGATCAACACCATCTTTGTCAATTGCAATTGGGTTCATTGCAGCAATTTGCATTGCTACATCTTTACCAGCTTCTTCAGCACCAGCTGCATCAGCAGAAAGACCTACTAATACACCTAGACGGTAGTTCCCGTGGATATAAGCGATAACTTTTTCAGCAGTGATAGTTTCGTATTTAGAAACGTCAATTTTCTCACCAATTACACCAGTTTGCTCGATTAAAGAATCAGCGATGTTTTTGCCATCAAGTTCCAAACCTTTTAATTCTTCCAAAGAAGCAGGTTTATTGTTTAATGCAAGATCTGCAATTTTTTCAGCGAAAGCTACGAAGTCTGCGTTTTTAGCTACGAAGTCAGTTTCACAGTTAACTTCAACTACGATACCTGATTTACCATCAGCAGTCGCTTTAGCGATGATAACACCTTCGTTAGAGTCGCGATCTTGACGGCTAGCAGCTACTTTAGCGCCTTTTTTACGCAAGTAATCTACAGCAGCTTCAAAGTCACCATTAGACTCAACTAAAGCTTTTTTACAATCCATCATACCAGCGCCAGTTTGTTGACGCAATTTGTTTACATCTGATGCAGAAATTTGTACTGACATGTTTATTTCTTTTTATTATTATTTACGACTGAAATTTGTACAATATTAACTTAAAACATGTTAAGCTAATATGAAGTTTAACATTCCTTGATAAACGAGTGTTGTTAAACCAAAAAACCGGACAGAGAGGCTAGTTCAAGAAAAGTAAACTTTTCCAGAAACTAACGCTACGCCATCCGGTTTGGAATAAAAATATTATTCTCCGTCTTTCGCTTTGCGAGGACGTTTAGCTTCTGAAGCTTCACCATTATCAGCTTTTGCTTTAGCAGCAGCAGCATCTTTTTCAGCTTCTTCTTCTTTGTCGCGTTTGCGCTCGTCCAAACCTTCTTGGATTGCTTGACCAATGATACCGGCGATTAAGCTAATAGATTTGCTAGCGTCATCATTTGCTGGGATTGGGAAATCAATATTTGAAGGATCAGAGTTTGTATCTACCATTGCAAAAGTAGGGATGTTCAATTTCATTGCTTCAGAAACAGCGATGTGTTCTTTTTTCACATCGATGATGAATAAAGCAGCTGGCAAACGGTTCAAATCAGCGATACCTCCTAAAAGGTTTTCTAATTTGATACGCTCACGTTGAATCATCAACTTCTCTTTTTTAGACAATACATCGTATGTACCATCTTTTTGCATTTTGTCAATGTTAGACATTTTTTTGATAGACTTACGAACTGTAGCGAAGTTTGTAAGCATACCACCTAACCAACGCTCAGTTACAAAAGGCATGTTAACCTCTTTTGCTTGTTGTGCGATGATCTCTTTTGCTTGTTTTTTCGTTGCAACGAATAAAACTTTGCGACCTGATTTTACGATTTGTTTGATAGCTGAAGCAGCTTCTTCTAATTTCGTAAGAGTTTTGTTCAAGTCAATGATGTGGATACCGTTACGTTCCATGAAAATGTACTTAGCCATTTTCGGATCCCATTTACGTGTAAGGTGACCAAAGTGCACACCTGCATCCAATAAATCTTGATAAGTAGTTCTTGCCATTTTTTGATCCTCCTTTGATTAACGTTTACTGAATTGGAATCTTCTACGAGCTTTACGACGTCCTGGTTTTTTACGCTCAACCATACGGTCATCACGTGTTACTAAACCTTTAGCGCGTAATGCAGGTTTAACTTCTGGGTTAAGTTCAACCAAAGCTTTTGCGATCGCTAAGCGAACAGCTTCTGCTTGACCTTTAACACCACCTCCGTTAACGTTTACTTTTACATCAAAGTTTGCTAATTCACCAGCTACGTTCAATGATTGAGTAGCGATGTATTGCAAAGGTAATGTTGGGAAATACTCTTTGTAGTCTTTACCGTTTATGATAATGTTTCCGCTACCAGCAGTTAAGTAAATGCGGGCAACAGCAGTTTTTCTTCTTCCTGAAGTGTTAGTTGTTGACATGTCGATTCTCCTTAAAATTTAACTGGTTTTGGATTTTGTGCTTCATGTTTGTGCTCAGTACCAGCATAAACGTAAAGGTTTTTAAACAATTGACGACCTAAACGGTTTTTAGGAAGCATACCGCGAACAGCCTTTTCAATGATGCGTTCAGGGAATTTAGCCATTAACTCTTTAGGAGAAACGAAACGTTGACCACCTGGATATCCAGTGTAGCGAACGTAAACTTTGTCGCCTAATTTGTTTCCTGTCAATTTGATTTTGTCTGCATTGATAACAATCACGTTATCTCCACAGTCTACGTGTGGGGTGAATGTAGGCTTGTGCTTACCACGAATTACTTTCGCGATGTTGCTCGCCAAACGCCCCAAAATCTCTCCTTCAGCGTCAACAACGATCCACTCTTTGTTAACGGTGTTCTTGTTGGCAGAGACAGTTTTGTAACTTAACGTATTCACTTGCTTTTGTTTAAATAATTTATTAAAAAATTTTTCTTCCCCTTATCACAAGGGTCTGCAAAGGTACATCTATTATTCTATATTTTAAAATCTATTTTGCTTATTTTACTGAAAACGAGCCGAATTTCAAATAAGCGCCACCGATCTCAATATTTTTACAACTTCCTCGAATGAATATTGTTACATTAGTTAGTATATTGCAGGAAGAATTTTTTAATTATTTAGCGGAAGTAGATGAGATTGAATTTTTTAAATAAACAATTTTTTTTAAGTTTTATTGGTGTATTCCTTTTGGCAGCGACTTCATTGCAGGCACAGTCGCCAGATAAGAAGATAAAACCGTATGATGCCCGATTTAAAAATGTGCAGGAAATATTGAAGCAAGGTAAAATCGGTCCGGGCATGGATTCTCTTGACGCAATCATCGCAGACTTTCCGCAAGCAGACGATATCTATTTTACAAAAGCAATACTTCTTGCACAGATGCGAAATCAGGAGGGAGCGATCCAAGCCATTAAAGAAGCGCTGGCGATTCAGTCTAAGCCTGAATATTTGAGCTTTGCAGTTGATGCATTTAAAAGTAAAAATGATGCTGACAGTGCATTAATCTACCTCGATAAGCTAATTGATCAGGATGATAACAATACGGCTTCACTAAAACGCGAACGCATTATGCTCCTGTTTAACGGCGGCTATAAAGATGTGGCTCTGGAGTATTTCTATAAAACCAAAGAAATTGCAGCGCCTTCCGATACATTGGACATGGTTGGTAGTGTATTATTAAATGATGCCGGTAATTATAAAGCTGTTATTGATCTATTGAAGCCCTGGGCAGACAAGGGGACCTCTTTGGCTCAGGTATATGGCCAATTGGCGCAGGCTTATAATCTTTCCAAAAATTCGAAACTTGCACTGGAATATATTAATAAAGGAATTCAGATCACAAAAGAAGATTTCCTTTATTTTGATTTAGCGGATCTCTATCGATTTGATAAAAAGCTTAAATTATCCTTTGATGCGCTCAAACAAGGATTTCAGTCTAAAAAGGTTGACTTTGCAGACAAAAATCGAATTATAATGACCTTATTGAGCCCGAAAGGACCATATACGCAAGAGCAACTTTTGGAACTGGCCAATATTCTAGTTGAAGTACATCCAAGGATTGCAGAAAGTCATATGGCGAAAGGGCAGGTGCTCTGGTTGAAGGATGATAAATCTGCGGCCCAAAGTTCCCTAGCAGTTGCCGTAAGTATGAATCCCTATCAAATCGATGCTTGGCGAATGTTGATGAGCCTGGATATGGATAAAGGCGAGTTTGATCAAGCGATCGCTCATGGCGGCGAAGCCTTACATTATGTATCCAATAATGCTACAATACTCTATTTTACGAGTATGGCCTATCTAATGAAAAAGGATATGGAAAATAGTCGGAAATTTATGGAAGCCGCACTTAATAATGCACAGGAGGAATCGCCTTTTCTACAAGCAAATATTTATGGCGGATTAGGAGATATTTATAATTCACTTAAGATGTATAAAGCCTCTGATGCGGCTTACATCGAAGCTATTCGATTGGATAGTACAAATGTGACGGCCATGAACAATTTAGCATACTATTTGTCGTTAAGAAAAGAACGACTTGAAGATGCAACAAAATATGCTGCAATGGCGACGAAATTGCAGCCCAATAATGGAACGTTTGAAGATACCTATGCTTGGGTGCTTTTTGCTGACGGAAAGTATGACGATGCGCTGGTGTGGATTCAAAAAGCATTGAAAAATACAAATCCACAAACATCGGTACTGTTGGAACATTATGGTGATATCCTGATTAAGTTAGGGAAAACTAACGATGCTATTAAACAGTGGAACCTGGCTTTAGAAAAGGGAGTGGACTCGGATGAAAATAAGCTGAAATTGAAAAAGAAGATTGAGACTAAAAGTTATGTGGAATAAAATCGTCTGTCTTGGCGCTGTGCTGTTGCTGCTTTCTTCTTGTAGTTCGAAGAAGAGGCTGCTAAAAGAAGCGGAGCTCAAAGCTCAAAATGAACTGACCATAAGTGATAACTCAAGGGAAGCAAAGAAAAACAGCTTACGTAATCTTTTTTTGACTAATTTGAATTATTCTACTTTTTCTGGAAAAGCGAAAATGCGTCTCGATCTTGGGAAGGACAATTATGACGTCACTTCCACTATTAGGATAGAGAAAGATAAGAGGATCTGGATTTCCATTTCTGCTACACTTGGTATAGAGGTTGCCCGGGTATTGATAACTCCAGACAGTGTACAAATCTTAAATAAATTTCAGAGCGAATATATGGTTAAGCCATTTGACTATCTATATCGTTTTGCCAGCCCGGATTTAACTTTTGGGAACCTACAAGATTTGTTGCTTGCAAATCTTTCGGTGAATCTATTGTCCGATATTGATCAGGTTAATTTTAAGCAGGATTCGATGTCTGTCCAGTTAGATGGCAAACTGAATGAACTAGATTTTTTATATAAATTAAATAATAACAATAGGCCTTATCAATTTAGATTAGCACAACTTGCAAAGAAACAGTTGTTGGAGGCGAATTACGGCGAATATGCCATGGCTTCCGGACAGGAATTTCCGATGCTTTTAAAAATGATTATTTCGGATGGTCGTCAAGAGATAAAAACAGAGATAAATTTTAACAAAGTGACTTTTAATGAACCGGTCGACATGCCGTTTTCAGTATCGTCACGTTATAAAGTAATCCGATGAGAAGCCTTCTATTTCCTTTAGATTTATTACTTTCGCAAATAGTTTGCTAAAGTAAGACGTAAATTGTTAGAGTAGAAAGATGGCAAACACAAAAAAATAGTACTGTAAATGAACTTTAAAAAGACGATACTTGGTATAGCTGCTTTCGTATTCATGATTGGAATTTCATCGGCACAGACTCGCGCTGAACTTGAAAAACAACGTGAGAAGCTCAATCGTGAAATTGCCGAATTACAAAATACGGTCAAAGAGATCGCAAAGGAAAAGTCACTGACACAACAACAAGTGACTGCATTAAGTAAGCAGATTAATTTGCGCGAACAGAAGATAAATACCATTACTTCTGAGGTAGCAGTAATCAATCAACATATCAATGCCAATACAGCTGCTGTAAATAAGTTGAAAGCGGAACTGGAGAAGATGAAGCGTGATTATGAGAAGATGGTGATGTTTGCGTTCAGAAACCGAAATGCCTATAATAAATTGATGTTTATTTTTGCATCTAAGGATTTCAATCAAGGATTTCGAAGAGTAAAGTACTTACAACAGTTCAATGATTCAAGAAAGTTGAAAGCTGCTGACATCGAAAACACAAAGAAACAGATAGAACAAAAAATCGCTCAATTGCAAGCCGATCGAAATAAACAGGTTGCTTTGATGAAAGAGCAAGAAAATGAGAAAAGAACGATATCGCAACAACGATCCGTTTATTCTGGACAATTAAGTGATTTGATTGTTACAGAGCGTGGTGTGAAGAAAGATATTACGCAAAAGCAAAAAGAGGAACGTCGTATTAATGCGGCCATTAAGGAGATCATTAGAAGAGAAATCGAAGCCGAACGCCGACGGGCTGAGGCGGCGCGTCGTGCAGCTGAAGCGGCAGCTGAGCGTAACCGCAAAGCGAATGAGTCTGCATCAACCACAAAAGGTAAGAACAATACAAGTTCGAAAGGCGGTAATACTGCTCGAAAATCAGATTCTGAAGTCTTACGTAGCACACCGGAAGCAGTTAAGCTTTCAAATGATTTTAGATCCAATCGCGGTAGTTTGCCTTGGCCTGTTTCTAATGCGAAGATCATGCAAGAGTTTGGTTCGGAAAGTGTCGGTAGAAATGTCAATTGGGATCACGAGACGGTCAAAATACAAACATCAAACGGTGCAGCAGTAAAAGCGGTATTTAATGGAGAAGTGTTGAGTATAGTTTCGATGATGGGGCAACGTATTGTTATGATTAAACATGGTGAGTACTTTACAGTGTATATGAATTTGGCAGGGGTAAGTGTTTCAAAAGGACAGAAAGTCAGCACTGGACAAACTATAGGAACTGCAGATGTAGATTCGGATACGGGAGTTCCGATGGTAGAGTTTTCTGTATTACAAGGAACAACACCATTGAATCCAATGTCCTGGTTGGCTAGATAAGAAATAATTACTATATTTAATAATTATCATTACATTTGTAAGGAAAGAGAAAAGTTTTAGTTTAAAAGAATTGAAAAACAAGAAATTATAGTTATGTCAACATCATTATTAATCATGGGAATCGGGGGGCAAGAGTTAATTGTCATTGTAGTAATATTGTTACTATTATTTGGTGGCAAGAAGATTCCTGAATTGATGCGCGGATTGGGTAAAGGAGTAAAGGAATTTAAAGAAGGCCAAAAAGACGAGTCTTCATCTGACAAAAAATCTGAAGTAGAAGATAACAAATAAGGGAGATTTTGATCCCATATAACATAGATACGATTTTGTGAGGAACAAAATCGTATTTTGTTTTATACTCGACCTACAGCTAAAATAGGGCGAAAACCATTTTTATACTAAAATCCATTTCTAAGCGTTTAGATTATTGTTGATTTTTCAGCAGATGAATCAAACTCGGATTTAACAGTAAATTTATGATCGGAAAACAGACGTTAATTTCAATACTAGGAGGGGTATGCTATGTACTACCACTCATGGCCCAAGAAAGCGCTGTAGAAGGCATGAAAGAAGCAGCCCATACCTTCTTTCAAAAAAGTATCGAAAAAGAAAAACAAGAAATTTACCAATACCTAGACAGTATAAAATCTTCCGGAAATAACGGGCAGCATGATGCTGAAATTACAGATGAAGATATACAGCTCGTGCGGAAACTGAAGGCAATAGAACGTGAGGTTCCGTTGGACTACTCGCCGCGAGTGAAAGATCTGATTGCTAAATACACGTCGGATAATTATAATCCCTATATGTGTAGGATGATGGGACTGGGACAATACTATTTCCCACTGTTTGATAAAATCATGGATGAAGTCGGAGTGCCGCGTGAACTCAAATATCTAAGTGTAGTCGAATCATCATTAAACCCACGCGATATCTCTAGTGCGGGTGCAACAGGCTTATGGCAATTGATGTATTATGAAGCCAAAACTTATCATCTTACCGTAGATAGTTATACCGACCAACGTATGGATCCGATTGCTTCAAGTTATGCGATCGCCAAAATCTTAAAGGAAGCTTACGATGAATATGGCGATTGGCTATTAGCGATAGCGTCCTATAATGGCGGTAAAGGGGCTGTTAGCCGTGCGATCCAACGTTCGGGAAAAGAGAATGCTACTTTTTGGGATATCGCACCATATCTAACGCAGCAGACCCAAAACTATATCCCTAAGTTCATCGCAATGACCTATGCGATGAAATATGCGGATGAAAATGATATCAGTGCTGCGGATACTGAACTTTCACTAAGAACTCAAGCATTAGATATCAATAAACGGATTTCACTGAACCAAATAGCGGATGCTTTACATGTCTCAAAAGAGACATTACGTGCATTGAATCCTAGTTTTAAAAGAAATGTATTAAATGGTACTGAAGAGTCTCCATTGCGGTTAGTGTTACCTGTCTTGGATAAAAAGATTGCCTCAGAAGAATTGTATGCAGCTCTCAACACGCCAATATCTTCTGCAACTCTTAGTCAAACGGAAAATTTGAGTGAGCCTCTACAAAATGGCAAATATAAAGTGAAAGTTGGTGAGACATTCGCTTCCATTGCTGACAAGTTTGAAGTAACAGTACAGGATATAAAATCGTGGAATAACCTGCGCGGAAATCAAATTGTCCCTGGACAAAACTTACTGATAAAAAAAGAGGATGATTTCGTTAACGCGAAATTAGCGCGTAACACAGAAAGGTCTTCAAAGAAGAGTCAACAGCGTGCCGCTAGTACTACACGTACAGCTTACTATGTCGTTAAGAAAGGCGATACCTTATCTGAGATCGCAGATAAAAATGGTACATCAGTCGGTCGACTTAAAAGTGAAAATGATTTAAACGGAAGCCGGATAAAACCGGGTATGAAATTGAAAGTCTCAAAGAAATAACAGCATGGTTTAAATTAACCATGCTGCATCTTCTTCTTTATCAAATTCTTCAAGAGTAACGGTAACATGTTCTCTTAATATCGTTGAGAGCTTCGTGCCGTAGTAGTCGCTAAATATGGGGAACTTATGATGACTCCTGTCAATTAATACAGCCGTTCTCATTTTCTTCAGTGGAACGTTCAAAAATACACCCAGTCCATAAGCTAAGGCTCTGCCGCTATTCAACACATCATCTACCAAGATGATGGTCTTATCTTTCGCAATATCAACAGGTATGTCTGTGCTTGCACTCAGCGATCGACTCGTTTTCTTCATAGTAACTTTAATTAGCAGGATTTCCTTCGTTGAAATCTCCTGTAAAATTGCTTGAAGGCGTTGCGCAAATACATAACCCCGGTCGGCAATTCCTACTAATACAAGTGTTTCATCTTCAAAATTGTCTTCCAAAATTTGATAGGCAATCCGAATAGATTTTTGTTTGATTTGTTCTTTATTTAAGATGAGCGTTTTCTTTGAAGACATAATAGTATTCCAATGATTATAGGGTAAAAATAGGATATTATATTGTATAAAAAAAGTCCAAAACGAGTTAAACGCTTTGGACTTTTCTAGATCGAATCAATCTTAATTAATTCAATTTATTATCTTTTTCCGCTTTTAATAATTCTGCTGTAAGCGACCTATTATCTTCCGGTAAACGACCGCCATTGTAATAATAACGTCTCCAGTACGGTTCATCTAAATTGCTGATCATAACTCCTTTACTTGATGAGGCATGTGCAAATTTATTGTCGCCAATATAAACACCGACATGGGTAATACTTTTACTTCTAATTTTGAAGAATACCAGGTCACCTGCTTTTAGCTCATTTTTTTCGACAGTTTTGACTTGAGAGTACTGGTTTCTGCTATTATACCCCAACGATGTGTTAAACACTTTGTCGTATAATTCATAAGAAAATTTAGAACAATCAATGCCTCTTTTTGAATCTCCTCCTAGACGGTATGGAGTACCCAACCACTCGTAAACAAATTGATAAAGTTTGGTATTTGTTGTTGCTGAGACTGCAACTCCCATTATTTGTGAAAAGTATTCTTTCGCTAGGTTATCAGGATCTGATTCTGGTTTGGAGTTTCTGTTGGTTTGTGCCTGCGACACTAGACATAAGCCGATAAATAGCATTGACGCTATAAATTTCTTTGTTTTCATTAAATCGCTTTTTTGTACAACATTTAACTTTTAAAAATTCAACACTGTCATCTATTTTGGACAGCACTGTTGCGAATATAATACAATATCAGTTTAAGGTCAAATTTATTTCAGAGTATTTAACGAAATTTTAACAATTTTAACATCTTTCCAAGAGACTCTTGGGTGTATTGAGAATTAATGCGTCTGTAGAGCATTGACTACACAAAGTAAATCGTCTACTACATGTGAAAATATCCCTATGATGATAGAATGCCACTCTATTTGGATTCTCATTGTAAATCTTAAAAAAAATATTAATTTTCTTTGGTAAAGTGATAATATTTGTTCTATATTTACAAAACATAAGCAAAAACAATGAACACAAATACAATTATTACGTCGATTATTATTACCACCGGGATAAAACTTAGGAGGAAGTAGTTTCGTTGTATATAATAGTAGACACAATATTTAGAAGCGCTTTCCTCCAAAAAGGAAAGCGCTTCTTTTTTAGCACAAAAATCATCAATCTAAACAAACAGTATAAAACAGTATGAAAGTTCTAAAATTTGGAGGCACATCGGTCGGCACGGTAGAAAGTTTAAAGGCGGTCCTGAGCATTGTGAAAAAATCTTATGATGCAAAGGAAAAACCATTGGTTGTGTTATCAGCTATGTCAGGGGTAACAAACTTGCTTACTCAATTGGCTGAGGATGCTGCGGAAGGCAAGTCCTTTTCGGATGGTCTAAAATCCTTGGAGGATAAGCATTTTACGGTTGTTAAAGAGCTTCTGGCTGTGAAATATCAAAATCCTGTATTTACAAAGCTAAAGTTGTTTTTTAACGAAATAGAAGACCTGCTCCAAGGCATTTTTGCACTAAAGGAGCTGAGCAACCAGAGCAAAGATTTGATCCTAAGTTACGGCGAGCGCTGTTCGAATTATATGGTATCTAAGGTGATGGAACAATATATTCCTGAATCGCTATTTGTTGATGCATCTCATTACGTGAAGACTGATTCAAATTTTGGGAATGCTCATTTAAATGAACCACTGACTGAGCAATTGGTAAAATCACTGTACATAACACATAGTGATAAGCTTCTGTTTGTCACAGGTTTTATCGGGAGTAATGAAAATGGACGTATAACCACTTTGGGAAGAGGTGGGTCAGATTATACTGCCGCAATTTTCGGAGCCATATTGGATGCAACAGCCATTGAAATTTGGACAGATGTGAATGGTATGTTAACAGCTGATCCACGTATTGTAAAGAAAGCTTTTTCCCTACCTGTATTATCGTATACAGAGGCAATGGAACTCTCTTATTTTGGGGCTAAGGTGATTTATCCGCCGACAATGATTCCAGCCTTCCTAAAGAAAATACCGATTGTGATTCGAAATACCTTTGAACCTGATTTTTCCGGTACAGTGATTCAGTTTGATAGCGGAAAAACTGCGCTGCCAATCAAGGGAATTTCTTCTATATCAGATATTTCTGTCATCAATCTTAGCGGATCGGGTATGATTGGTAAGTCTGGTTTTAGCGGAAGGCTTTTTACGCTTTTGGCTAGAGAGCAAATCAATGTTGTGCTAATCACCCAGTCTTCTTCCGAACATAGTATCACATTTGCAGTAAACCCATCGGATGCAAAACGTGCTATACAATTGATCGAAGTGGAGTTTGAGCTTGAAATCCAGGCTAACAAATTGGTCGTTCCTGCGATTGAAGAAAATCTGTCGGTCCTAGCCATCGTGGGTGAAAATATGAAAAAGACACCCGGTATGTCTGGACGATTATTTGCAGCTCTAGGAAGGAACGGTATTAATGTTCGCGCCATTGCACAAGGCTCATCTGAATACAATATTTCCGTTATTATAGGTAAAGAAGATTTAGCAAAGGCGCTCAATGCTGTACATGACGCGTTTTTCGCAGAGCTGAAGAAAACTTTGCATGTATTTAATATCGGTACAGGCAACATCGGTGCAACGTTATTTAAACAACTCGAAAGTCAGCATGATTTTCTACTGGATAAAAATGATATTGAAATTAAGGTTGTTGGCATTTCAAATAGCCGTAAAATGCTTTTTAATACCGAAGGTGTTGATTTAAATAATTGGTCTGATGAACTTGCTAAAAATGGAACCGAGTCAGACCTAGCATTGTTTATCGAACGGATGAAGGCGCTGAATCTGCCAAACTGCGTATTTATCGATAATACTGCAAGCAAATTACCGGCGACCTACTATGAGGATATTTTTAAGTCCAATATTTCAATTGTTACTTGCAATAAGATTGCGAATTCAGGCAAGTATGAGCAATATAGGACACTCCGTGATACTGCCCATCGCCATGGTGTCGATTTCTTCTATGAAACAAATGTAGGCGCAGGATTACCTATCGTTAGAGTACTTAGAGACTTGATGTTGAGTGGTGACCGTATCGTGAAGATAGAGGCTATTCTATCTGGAACAATCTCATATATCTTTAATAATTTTAAAGCAGATGCTTCTTTTTATGATGTCGTCAAACAGGCGCAGGAACTCGGATACACCGAACCAGACCCTCGGGATGACTTAGGCGGAATAGATTTTATGCGTAAAATGCTCATTTTAGCCAGGGACGCAGGATATGCTGTGGAAGCCGATGATGTTGACCTCGGTGCGATACTGCCGCCAGCATGCTTGAAAGCAGATACTGTAGAATCTTTTTACACAGAATTGCAACGGGAAAACCAATATTTTGAAGCAATGAAAAAGAAAGCAGCTGACGAAAATAAAGTGATCCGCTACATTGGGAAATTGGAAAATGGGAAGGTATCCATTGCAATTCAGTTCGTTGATGAAAACCATCCTTTTTATGCTTTATCAGGCAGCGATAACATTATATCGTTTACAACAGAGCGGTACAAAGAACGTCCCCTTGTCGTAAAAGGTCCTGGTGCGGGGGCTGAGGTGACAGCTGCAGGTGTATTTGCAGATTTGGTAAATGTTGGAGCATAAAAACTATTCAAGGAAAATAAAAATTACGTGATGGCCAATAATTTAAATGTGGAGTATCTCAAGGATAAGGTGATAAATTTAGACGGCATGCTGTCGGAAGTTCGTGTTTTTGCGCCTGCAACTGTCGCAAATATGATCTGTGGTTTTGATATATTGGGTTTTGCTGTCGAGGAACCCGGTGATGAGGTGGTTATGCGGCGCACGCAACAACCTGGAGTAACGATTCGGGAAATAACTGGCGACGATGGAAGACTACCACTCGATCCTGATAAGAATACCGTATCTGCCTGTGTTCAATATCTATTACAGGCCTTGAATATCTCTTCAAAGGTAGGTGTCGAAATTGAATTGCATAAACATATGCCAATTGGATCGGGACTAGGCTCCAGTGCAGCAAGTACCGTGGCTGGGCTTTTTGCCATCAATACCATGCTTGGAAACCCTTTGACAAAAGAGGAATTACTGCCGTTTTGTGTTGAAGGTGAGCGTTTGGCCTGCGGTACAGGCCATGCTGATAATGTTGCCCCGGCGCTTTATGGCGGCATAACATTAATTCGGGGAAATGAACCTTTGGATGTTATTTCCATCCCTTCACCAAAAGAACTCGTAGCAGCGGTCGTTTTTCCACAGGTCGATGTTCCCACACGTGACGCAAGACAACTTATAAAAGATAAAGTGTTGTTAAAAGACGCCGTGACACAATGGGGAAATATCGCGGGATTGGTTGCCGCGTTGTTCAAGGAAGATTATGATCTCATTGCGCGAAGCATGAAAGATATTCTTATTGAGCCAACTCGTGCAATTTTAATTCCCCAGTTTTATGAAATGAAAGAGATTGCCTTGAAAAATGGCGCCTTGAGTTTTGGTATTTCTGGCTCAGGACCTTCCGTCGTTGCAATAACACGGGATGAAAAAATAGCAAAGGATATTGCCGACAAAATACAAACTCATCTCAAAGAAAATGAAATTGATAGTTTTGGCTATGTTTCCCGTGTCAATGTGGAAGGACCCAGAATATTAGATTAAAAATTATTTAAGGACAGAAACGAGGTTTATAAAATCTTAGGTTAATTGATTATTGCCTCAGAAAAGATAATAAAATGAAATATCCACATTCTAAAGTCAACACGAATGAAAATAACAGGATGTTTTATTGGCCTTTACAAAAGATTATTTACATATGAAATTTTATAGTACAAATAATAAAACATTAGAAGTCTCCTTCAAAGATGCGGTCTTCAATTCTCTCCCTGCAGACAAAGGGTTATATATGCCTGAACAGATACCACAATTGGATCCGCTGTTCATTAAGAATATTCAACAGTATTCCTTGCAGGAGATTGCTTTTGAAGTAGCTTCTACACTATTGGGAAATGATATTCCCAAAGACGATTTAAAACAGATTGTGAACGATGCCATCAATTTTGATGCTCCTGTAAAATTCTTGACCGAGAGCACCGCTGTGCTCGAACTATTTCATGGGCCATCTTATGCCTTTAAGGATTTTGGAGCTCGCTTTATGAGTAGGGTCATGGGGTATTTTTCAAAGACTGACGATAAATTACTGGACGTACTTGTCGCGACATCAGGGGATACCGGTGGAGCTGTTGCCTTGGGCTTTTTGGGGGTAGAAGGAACACGTGTGACGATCCTATATCCTAAAGGTAAAGTCTCGGAGGTTCAGGAATTACAACTGACCACTAATGGACAAAATATTCGCGCTATTGAGGTAGAAGGAACTTTTGACGACTGTCAATCATTGGTAAAACAAGCTTTTAGTGATGCCGAACTCAATGCTATATTGCGTTTGACCTCAGCTAATTCAATCAATATAGCACGGCTGATCCCACAGACATTTTATTATTTTTATGCGTATGCACAATTGAAGTCACAAGGAGTCAATGAGGTCGTATTTACAGTGCCGAGTGGTAATTTTGGTAATATAGGGGCTGGTTTATTGGCCTATAAAATGGGACTTCCAGTAAAGCATTTTGTAGCAGCAACAAACGTCAATGATACCGTTCCCAGATTCCTTTCTTCAGGTAAATATGAACCACTGCCTTCTGTTCAAACCTTAAGCAATGCCATGGATGTTGGGAATCCAAGCAACTGGGTACGTATACAGGATCTCTTTGGCGGAAATGTGGCTGAATTAAAAAATATGCTTTCTTCTTATACTTTTACAGATGAAGAAACAAAAGAAGGAATGCAGAAATTACTTGAAGAATCGAATTATATCGCCTGTCCGCATACAGCAATCGCCTGGCTTGGCGCTCGTGCTTATGCAAATGAGCATCCCGGTCCGTATGCTTCAGTTTTCTTATCAACAGCACATCCCTGCAAATTCCCTGATGCAATAGCAGCAGATGTATTCGAAAAAATAGTTTTGCCTGTCGGCGCAGAAACATTGCAAGGAAAAGAGAAATTAGCAGAATCTTTGAAAGTTGATTTTGAAGCCTTCAAAAAATATTTAATCAACCATAACTAAACGTTGAGGGCTCCTTTAGGAGCCCTTTTATTTTTATTCAGAAATAGTTGAGTTTTTTGGATTAAAAGAATTTTTGGGAAATATATAATGTATTGAGGATGTTAGATTGTTTTATCAGGAAAGTTTCATCAGGATGTCGAATTAATAAGTTAATTTTGCAACAATGAAATCAGTTTATTTGAATAAGGGTAAGGATAAAGCTGCCTGGCAATTGCATCCTTGGGTATTTTCCGGAGCAATTAAATCATTGTCCGATAAAATTGAAGATGGCGAAGTTGTTGGCGTTTACAATGCTGAACGTGAATTTATTGCCTATGGTCTATTTCACAATAGCTCGCGTGTAGCCATTCGTTTATTGGAATGGAATCCTCAAGTACAGATTGATGCAGATTGGTGGCGTGCCCGTGTTCAGAAGGCTGTAGCTGCAAGGCAGCATCTGTTGCAACATGGTGTTACCAATACGGTTCGTTTAATCTTTGCTGAAGCAGATTTTCTTCCTGGACTTATTGCAGATAAATACGCAGATTTTATATCGATTCAGGTTCACTCAGTTGGGGTTGAAAAAGTCAAATCAGTTATCATCGAAGAATTGAATGCTTTACTGCAACCCACAGGAATTTATGAGCGTAGTGATCTGAAATCCCGCGAACATGAAGGTTTACCCAATACCAATGGGCTTTTGTTTGGAGAACTTCCATCTGAATTTGTCGACGTTATCGAAAATGGCATTCATTATAAGGTTAACATTATTGATGGGCAAAAATCGGGATTTTATTGCGACCAACGTGAAAATCGCCAGCTAACGGCCAACTACGTTTTGAATAAACGAGTCCTAGATTGTTTTTGCTATTCCGGTGGTTTTACGTTAAATAGTTTGAAAAGTGGCGCTGCAGAAGTCATATCTGTAGATAGTTCTGCACTGGCTATTGAAACCCTGGAAAAGAATATTGTTGAAAATGGTTTTGAACCTAGTCGACATAAAGCAATATTGTCTGATGTAAACAAGCAATTGCGTAAATTCATTGATGAAGGAGAAAAATTTGATCTGATTGTCCTAGATCCACCGAAATATGCACCCTCTCGATCTGCATTGGAAAGAGCATCAAGGGCGTATAAAGACCTGAATCGCCGCGGATTGATGTTGTTAAAAAGTGGTGGTTTATTAGCGACATTTTCTTGCTCAGGTGCGATGGATATGGATACGTTCAAACAGGTACTTGCTTGGGCAGCACTGGATGCTGGAAAGGAAATTCAGTTTATCCGACAATTTCATCAACCTGAAGATCATCCTGTACGGGCTTCGTTCCCAGAAGGGGAGTATCTGAAAGGATTGTTGGTCCGCGTATTATAATTATTATATGAAGATAGTCTGGGTTGGTTTGTGAAAATCAACCTTTTTAATTTTTAACGACGTCATGATACAAGAGAAAGCGAGTAGACCTATTTTTTCTATTTTGTTTGCTGTGAGCATGGTGCATCTTTTGAATGATATGATTCAAGGAGTGATACCAGCAACCTATCCCCTGCTCAAAGAAGAGCATCATCTAAGCTTTTCGCAGGTTGGGATGATTACAATGGTTTATCAGATAGCAGCTTCAATATTTCAACCTGTTGTTGGCTCATTTACGGATAAACATCCTGTACCATACTCCCAGATTATAGGGATGTCTTTTTCACTTCTCGGTATGCTTTTGTTTTCGAAAGCACACAGTTATGAATGGATCTTATTTTCTGTTTTTCTCGTTGGGATTGGTTCTTCAATCTTTCATCCTGAATCTTCACGTGTAGCTTATATGGCGTCAGGAGGAAGAAGAAGTATGGCACAATCTATTTTTCAGATCGGAGGCAATGCAGGGACCGCAATGGCTCCAATCATTGTCGCTTTTTTGGTTTTACCGAGAGGGCAACAGGCGATCGCCTGGATGTGCTTATTTACCATTCTCGGCCAATTTATATCTTATTATATCGGTAGTTGGTATAAAAAGAAACTTCAAAACTCTGCTAGATCAACGAAGAGAACAATCCGCGTACCTGATCTCACCAATAGCCGAATTGTCGTCACCGTTATTATACTCCTATTATTGATTGTTTCAAAATACTTCTATATAGCAAGTATTACAAATTACTTCCAGTTTTATACAATCAAGAAATTCGGGATCAATGAAGTGGAAGCGCAAGTCTATCTATTTTATTTTCTGATAGCTGTTGCGGTGGGAACGCTATTGGGCGGCGCATTCGGCGATCGATTTGGACGCAAATATGTCATCTGGTTCTCCGTCTTGGGCGTTGCGCCATTTGCATTGGCATTACCCTATGTCGGGCTTACAATGACGGGGATATTAATCGTGATTATTGGGTTGATCTTATCATCAGCTTTTCCAGCAATTATTGTTTATGCGCAAGAACTATTGCCTAAAAAATTGGGTATGGTCTCAGGCTTATTTTACGGTTTTGCATTTGGAATGGGGGGGATTGGATCCGCTGTACTTGGCTGGCAGGCCGATCATACTTCCATCGAGTTTATTTATCACTTATGTTCCTATCTGCCATTGATCGGTATTGTGGCTTATTTTCTTCCCAATCTACAAAAAACACCTTACAAAGAAATTTAGGTTTAACATATAGCACATGTTAAAAAAGAAAGAGCGGATTTCAATAAAGTATCCGCTCTTATCTTTTATTACTTGATGCAGTCCATCCAGGCTGAGGCCATCATTTGTGCCCCAGCAAGCGTGGGATGTACGCCGTCCGCTGCCCAATAGGCGCCAGGGGCGTTCTTTTGAGCATTGTCGAATACCTTTTGATAAGGAATTAAAATTGCACCAAATTCTTTGGCGATTTCACGGGCAGATTCTTGATAAGCCAAAAATTTTGGATACCATGCGTCTGTGATGTGACCAACTCCCTTTACTGCAAAGGGCTCGCCAATAATCAATTTGACATTTGGCAGCTTTTGTAGTGTCTCGTGTAATAACTCTTGGTATTGCGATTTATACTCTTCAACCGTAGTCTGTGCTCCGCGATCGATCGTGCGCCAGAAGTCGTTTACACCAATCAGAATACTCAATACGGTTGGTTTAATCGCTAATGTATCTTCTGTCCAGCGCTTTTGAAGATCGGGTACACGGTTTCCACTGATACCTGTATTATACACCTTTAGTTTCTTTGCTGGATATTTATTTAAGAGCTGGCTGGCAGCCAATAAAGCATAACCATGACCCAGCGCACCAGTGTCATTGGCATTTCTGTTATTTCTATCCCGGCCCACATCTGTAATGGAGTCGCCCTGAAATAAAATGATGTCATCATTATTTAAACTGATTTTTGAGGGACTGGATTTTGAATCGTGCGCGAAGACATCGTTTCCCAGTAAATTGGCGCCAGTCAATAGACCGGTGCCAATAATGCTTTTTTTGATAAATGATCTGCGGTTTGTGTTCATTATTAGGTTTTTGTTCTGATTAAAGTTACATACTTTAAGCATACTTTTCCAAACCTTTTATAATGATGTTACACGCTTTTTCGATTTCAAAGTCTGTAATTGTCAATGGCGGGGCGACACGCAATGCTGTTTCACAATGCAGATACCAATCGATCATTATCCCGTTTTCAGCACAGTATTTACTCACATTATAGACTTGATCAAAAGAATTTAGTTGCAGACACATCATAAGACCCAATCCACGAATTTCTTTGATGGAAGGGTGTTTGAGTTTTTCTTTAAATAAAAGCGATTTTCTTTCAACCTGTTCGACTAATTTTTCTTCTTTGATAACGCTTAGTGAAGCACGTGCTGCGGCACAGCTTACAGGATGTCCCCCAAAAGTGGTGATATGTCCAAGCATGGGATTGTCCTTAATAACGTCCATCACTTCTTTGGCTGCAACAAATGCACCTAAAGGCATGCCACCACCGATACCTTTGGCGAGCAACAGGATATCTGGGACAATTGCAAAATGTTCAAAAGCGAAAAGACGGCCAGTACGACCAAAACCAGTTTGAATCTCGTCAAAAATGAGTAATGTACCTGTTTCATCGCAGCGTTTTCTGATAGCTTGCATGTAAGCGATATCTGGGACGCGAACACCAGCTTCTCCCTGAATCGCTTCGAGGATGACAGCTGCAGTTTGTTCCGTAATCCTTGTTAGATCTTCCATATCATTGAACCCGATAAAATCTATCTCGGGAAGGAGGGGGGCATAGGCTTTGCGATACTCATCGTTTCCGATCAGACTGAGTGCACCTTGCGTGCTGCCGTGGTACGCTTTTTTTGCCGCGATAATCTGCCTGCGACCAGTATATTTCTTTGCTATTTTCATAGCGCCCTCTACCGCTTCCGTTCCACTGTTGGTGAGGTAGACTGATTGAAAATTAGCGGGAAGTTCTGCTAGTAATTCTGTAGCAAATTGCACCTGTGGCGCCTGCACAAATTCACCATAAACGGTGACGTGTAAGTACTGCTCCAATTGTGATTTTATAGCCTCTAAAACCTTCGGATGCCGATGGCCTATATTGCTGACATTGAAGCCGGAGACCAAATCCATGTATTCTTCCCCATTGGGGCCATAAAGGTAGACACCTTCAGCCTTAACTACTTCAACCAATCTAGGTGAGCTAGATGTTTGAGCAGTATTCATTAAAAATAATTCTCTGTTGCTTAACATGATTTTACAAATGTCCGAAAATAAAAAAGAAGTCTTTAAGACTTCTTTTTTATTTTCAAGATTATTTTCTTCTATTCTGTAGGGATTTGTATAGATGCTCCCTGAATTCCTGTTCCACTTCAAAAAATTGCGATGCCCGCGCATTGCCAATAACTTTGGCAAATTTGGCCCGGTATTCTTTTTTGATCTCCACTTCTTTAGCATCATACTGTAAGATATCTCTGGAACCACCTCTAAAACTATTTTTGGGAGCACCATTCAATTTTTCTTTCCTGATATCCCAAAGTGTTTGGCTATACTCGTTATAGAGCGGAAAGAATTGCTGAGCCTCTCTTGGCGTTAAATCTAGTTCTTTAGTAATGTAAGCTATTTTTTCATTTTCTATAGCTTGAAATCGATTTTTGTCTTGTGCAAAGCCCAAGGCAATAGAAAATATACTAAAGAACAATGTTATCCATATGTATTTTTTATTGAACATCATTATAAGGTATAATTTAGATAATCTTCTATTTCTTGTTTAGATACATTACTCCCAAATCCCTTGGTAGGGAGATTCGCTTCATCGGTATACTGGGACATATAAATCATATCATCACCAGAAGCTGAAGCCGCAAGGTAATTAATAATTTCCTGCTTAGGAATTTCTGACAAATGTTGGCTCAACTGTTCTTCTGCAACTGTTTCTACGGGAGCTGCGTTTTGTTGTTGATACTGATACCCCCAATATCCTCCTATGCTCAACATGGCAGCAAAAGATGCTGCAACAGCATAACGTGCATACCATATTTTCGGTCTTCCTATTTGATGGATAGGTGTATGATCTTTTTCAGGTTCCTGCACAGCATTAATAATACTGTTGGAAAGAGTTTCAAAATAATGTGGTGGTACAACAAAGCCCTCAGTCACAACCGTTTCTTTGAGTTTCTCTTCAGCAATACGAGCAAAAATAGTCGTTTCAATTGTTTCTTCGTAACCAACAGGAACAGAGAAACCATCTGTAGGAACTGTTTTCTTCAATTCCTGCTCAGCTAAACGGGCGAAGATGGAATCTTCAAGAGTTTGATTATAAGCAGAAGGCATTGTAAAGCCATCAGATGCAATCGTTTCTTTTAATTTGTCTTCTAAAATTCGGTTGAGGATAGTTGAAGATAGTTCGGAAGCATAATTTTCAGGAGTTTCAAAGCCGTCAGTAGCAATTTGATTTTTTAAATTATCTTCTGCTACTTTACACATAATGGCCTCAGATAGGCTATCAAAATATCCTTCTGGAACCTCAAAGATGGATTCTTCCTTGCATTCAATCAATTTGACTTGCGTAATTATTTTTGATTCTAAATCACTGAAATAATTTTCAGGTAAGCCAAATGGATTTTCACGCAACGATGCTGGAAGATTTGTAGGCTCCAGCCCATCATGATATGTGCCATTTTCCTTCATAGTATCTGTTAGAACCTAATTTCGCTAAAAGGTTTAATCGTTGTTGTTAAAAAATGCCTCTATTTTTTTGACGGCCAAATGATAAGAGGCTTTAAGCGCTCCAACACTTGTTCCGAGGACTTCTGAAATCTCCTCATATTTCATGTCTTCAAAATATTTCATATTGAAGACCAATTTTTGCTTCTCTGGCAAGGTCAACAAAGCCTGTTGTAATTTCATTTGAGCTCTATCACCATTGAAATAATTGCCATCAGCAAGCGTTTCTGCCAGATAAGCAGTCGTGTCGTCATCCAACGACACGTTCTGCTTTTGCTTTTTCTTATTTAAGAAGGTAATACATTCATTTGTTGCAATACGATAAAGCCACGTATATAACTGTGAGTCTTCGCGGAAGTTCCCAAGGTTCTTCCATACTTTCACAAAGATATCTTGTACAACATCGTCCGCATCGTCATGATCGATGACCATTCTTCGCACATGCCAATAAATCTTCTGTTGATATTTCTTCAACAATAAACGGAAAGCTTCTTCTCGCGTACTCTCTTCGGCGAATTTTGCTATAATTAAAGCGTCATCCATATATTGACTTGCGTAGTTTTGTTATTTTCTTTTGATTACTTTTTGAACCGCTGCAACAATAGCCGCTGCATTCAGACCGTATTTTTCCATCAATTGAGCAGGAGTACCTGATTCTCCAAAACTATCATTTACAGCAACGTATTCTTGTGGAGTAGGCAACTCTCTTGTTAATACCTGAGCAACGCTATCACCTAAACCGCCAAGACGATTATGCTCTTCCGCCGTTACGACACATTTGGTTTTAGCAACAGATTTTAAAATAGCTTCTTCATCCAAAGGTTTGATTGTATGGATATTGATAATCTCAGCGTTGATGCCCAACTCAGCTAATTTCTCACCAGCTTGGATAGCTTCCCATACCAGATGACCTGTAGCAATGATTGTAACATCCGTTCCTTCATTTAATAATACCGCCTTACCAATCACAAATTCCTGATCAGCAGGAGTGAAGTTAGGAACTACAGGACGGCCAAAACGCAAATAAACTGGTCCATGATATTTGGCTGCTGCAATTGTAGCCGCTTTTGTTTGATTGAAATCACAAGGATTGATCACTGTCATTCCTGGTAACATTTTCATCAAACCGATATCTTCTAAGATTTGGTGAGTTGCACCATCTTCACCTAAGGTTAGACCAGCATGCGATGCGGCAATCTTTACATTTTTGTCCGAGTAAGCAATCGATTGGCGAATCTGATCATAAACACGGCCTGTCGAAAAATTTGCAAATGTACCTGTGAATGGGATTTTACCACCGATCGTAAGTCCGGCAGCAATACCCATCATGTTTGCTTCCGCAATACCGATTTGGAAAAAGCGCTCAGGAAATTCTTTGATAAAATCGTTCATTTTTAACGAACCGATTAAATCAGCACATAATGCAACTACATTCTCATCTTGCTTTCCTGCTTCTAGTAAGCCCGCACCAAATCCTGAACGTGTATCTTTTGACTCTGTATAAGTATATTTTTTCATGCTAGTAATCTCCTAAAGTTTCTGTAAGCTGATTCAACGCCGACGCCAATTGTTCGTCATTTGGAGCAACACCATGCCATTTATGAGAACCCATCATAAAATCAACACCGCTACCCATTTCAGTATGCATCAGAATAATGACTGGTTTACCTTTTCCTGTACGTGATTTAGCTTCTGCTAAACCTGCAACAACAGCATTCATGTCATTGCCTTTAGCAATTTCCATCACATCCCAGCCAAATGCTTCCCATTTTGCACGAAGATCACCAAGAGATAATACTTGATCTGTAGATCCGTCAATTTGTGCTTTGTTATAGTCAACAGTAGCGATCAAATTGTCGATTTTGTTGTGTGGTGCGTACATTGCAGCTTCCCAAACTTGGCCCTCCTGCAATTCGCCATCACCCATTAATACATAAACTAGATTATTGTCTTTATTCAATTTTTTTGCCTGTGCGGCACCAATTGCAACAGATAATCCTTGGCCCAAAGATCCCGAAGCAATACGAATGCCCGGAAGGCCCTCGTGTGTTGTTGGGTGACCTTGAAGTCTGGAATTGATTTTTCTGAACGTTGCTAATTCGCTCACTTCAAAATATCCCGCATGCGCCAATGTACTGTAAAATACAGGAGAGATATGTCCATTTGACAGGAAGAATAAATCTTCTCCTTTTCCATCCATGTCAAAGGAAGGATTGCGTTTCATTGCATTGAAATAAAGCGCCACAAAGTAATCTGTACAACCTAACGAACCACCTGGGTGTCCTGATTGACAAGCGTGTACCATACGTACGATATCACGTCTTACCTGTGATGCAATTTGTTCTAGTTTGTTAATATCTGCACTCATTTTTTTTGTTGGTTTCACAATTGGTCGTAAAGTTAACTATTTTTAAGCTAGATGCTTGTTAAAAAATGAATTTATATTGACTTATCCCAGATTGAAGATATGTTTGATCTGCGGATTTTTATTTTTTTTGTACCTTGCTTCACTTTATAAAACCAACAATTTTCAGCATAATGCCTAATCAACTCAAAAGCAGCCTTATTATTTCAGCGCTCTCAGCCCTTTATTTGCATTGTTCTGCCCAGCACATCAACATTTACCATAAGGGTTGGATCGATTTTAAAAAAAATGGGAAAAAGGATATTTATGAAGACCCCAAACAGAAAATAGCCAGTCGCGTGGAGGATCTGTTGGCTCAAATGACTGTTCAAGAAAAGGCCAATCAGACGGTTACACTCTACGGTTATGGGCGGGTTTTGAAAGATGAGCAGCCCACTGCCGCTTGGGACAAAGAGATTTGGAAACACGGCTTGGCCAATATCGACGAAATGTTGAATAGCCTGGCTTATAATAAGTCGGCAAAAAGTTCATTTTCGTATCCCTTCAGCCGCCATGCGCAAGCCTTAAATAATGTTCAAAAATGGTTTGTGGAAAACACACGACTTGGTATTCCCGTTGATTTTACCAATGAGGGGATTCATGGACTCAATCATGATCGCGCTACCTCCCTGCCGGCGCCAATCAATATTGGAAGTACATGGAATACTTCACTGGTACGTAAAGCTGGCGATATAATTGGTAGGGAAGCCAAATATCTGGGCTATACCAATGTCTATACGCCTATTCTTGATGTTTCTAGAGATCCGCGCTGGGGAAGAGTGGTTGAAACCTATGGGGAAGATCCGTTTCATATCGCCGAAATGGGGAAACAAGTTGTTTTAGGAATTCAACAAAATGGCGTCGCATCCACATTGAAACATTATGCGGTCTATTCTGTGCCCAAAGGGGGAAGAGATGGCAATGCACGTACGGATCCTCATGTTGGCTTTCGTGAGATGCATTCGCTTCACCTCTATCCATTTAAAAGGGTCATAAAGGAAGCAAAACCTTTGGGAGTCATGAGTAGTTATAATGATTATGATGGCGTGCCTGTATCAGCCAGTAGCTATTTTTTACAGGACTTACTCCGAAAAGATTATGGTTTTGAAGGATATGTGGTGTCCGACAGTGAGGCGCTAGAGTTTATTTACAACAAACACCATGTTGCTGCAAACTATAAAGATGCTATTAAACAGGCATTAGAGGCGGGTTTGAATGTGCGGACAAATTTTGATCCACCGAGCACATATCTAACGCCACTAATGGAACTAATAGAAGAAGGAGGGCTGGATATCAAAATATTGGATCAGCGGGTTCGCGAAGTCCTGACCGTGAAATTTAAACTGGGTTTATTTGATCATCCATTGAGAGAAGATACAGCGATAGCCGATAAAAAGGTGCATACCCCCGCAGATGAAGAAGTATCACTTCAAATAAATAGGGAGTCAATTGTACTTTTGAAAAATGAACAGAATCTTCTTCCAATAGACGTGAATAAATACAAACGAATTTTGGTTACGGGACCAATGGCAGAGGCAACAAATTATACGACAAGTCGCTATGGACCTTCCAATAATCCGATCACAACCATCAAAGATGGGATCATAAACTATGCAAAAACAAAGGCACTTCGGGTTGATTATGCCAAAGGGGTAGATGTCGTGGATAAAAACTGGCCTGAGAGTGAGATTATTCCAACAGACTTGTCAAGCGAGGAGCTGGAAAAGATGGCCGACGGTGTTCGTCTCGGTAAAGAATCTGACCTAATCATAGCCGTAATGGGCGAGTCGGAACGGGAAGTCGGTGAAAGTCGGTCGCGGTCAGATCTAAATTTGCCCGGCAAGCAACGCGACTATTTAATGAAATTGAAGGAAACAGGTAAACCTATTGTGCTGGTACTTGTCAATGGCCGTCCGCTTACTGTCAATTGGGAAAATAAGTATCTACCTGCAATCGTAGAGAGTTGGTTTCTTAGCAATCAGTCGGGAAATGTTCTTGCCGAAATGCTGTTTGGAGCATATAGTCCTAGTGGAAAATTGCCTATTTCATTTCCAAAGTCCGTCGGACAGGTTGAAATGAATTTTCCGACCAAGCCCGCTGCACAGGCGGGGCAGCCTGGGGTCGGGCCCAATGGCTGGGGAAACAGCCGGGTTGTTGGCTTTTTATACCCTTTTGGATATGGATTAAGCTACACCGATTTTAGTTTTTCAAATTTACAACTCACCAAGAAACAGATCAGACCAACAGATTCTCTAACAGTTACGGTTGATGTTGAGAACATAGGAAAGAGGAAAGGTGCCGAAGTCGTTCAGCTTTATATCAAAGATTTGCTGTCTTCGGTAACGACTTATGAGATGGATTTGCGTGGATTCGAAAAAGTTGAACTTAATCCAGGGGAGAAGAAGACCTTACAGTTTATGGTCTTACCTGCCCATCTTGAACTTTTGGATCGCAATAATAACTGGACAGTTGAACCCGGCAAATTTGAACTATTTATCGGTAATTCTTCTGTTAATCTCCCGCTTAAAGATTCATTTGAAGTAGTCAATTAGGTTAAAAAATTGCTGTACCAAGCAGATATCGTATAGCGATTATTTCTTCTTAAGAATAGTGAATAAAAAAAGGATTCAGCAAAATTAATTACTGAATCCTTTTTTTATTGTATCGAATAGCTATGATTACATGGCCTCAGCGACAACTTCAGTCACTTCTGGAACCATGCGTTTCAACAAGCCCTCAATTCCTGCTTTTAATGTGATTGTCGAAGATGGACAGCCACTGCAAGAACCTTTTAGTTCAACTGTCACAATACCTTCGTTGAAGGATTTATAATGGATTGCTCCACCATCTTGTTCAACAGCAGGTCTTACATAATCATGTAATACTTGTTGTATCTTTACTTCAGTTTCGGTGCCTTCAAAATTAACCTCGGCATCATGGTGTACCGTTTTTACAGCAAGTTCAGACTCTACAGCACCTTTTACAAAGTCTTTTAGCAAGGCTTCAATGTCTTCCCATTCCGCATCATCAGTTTTGGTAATGGTCACAAAATTACTCGCAAAAAATACCCCATTTACAAAGTTAAATTTGAATAATTCAAGTGCAAACGGTGAATCTTGTGCTGCTTCTTTATTTGGAAAATCCACACTACCGTTGATCAACAATTTATTGACCAAGAACTTCATTGTAGAAGGGTTGGGTGTAGACTCTGTATATACGTTAATCGTAGCCATGTAGTATCTATTTTTATTCCAAGCAAATATAGTTCAAATGAAGCTTTGTTAAGGTCATCTATAAGTAAAAGCTTACAAAGTGACACCTGTGTAGTTAGAAGGACTGATCGCTTTCAGTTCCTCTTTAACTTCGGCTGATACATTGAGATTATCAACAAATGTTGCAATCGTTTCTTTTGTAACATGTGTGTTGGTACGTGTTAAGTCCTTTAAAGCTTCATACGGCTTTGGATAGCCTTCCCTTCTTAATATAGTTTGTAGTGCCTCCGCAACAACAGCCCAATTATTTTCAAGATCGTTAGCCAATGCCTGTTCGTTTAAAATCAATTTGCGTAACCCTCTCAAAGTCGATTTAATAGCAATTAGGGTATGTGCAAATGGAACACCAATATTACGTAATACCGTAGAATCTGTTAAATCCCGTTGAAGACGGGAAACAGGTAATTTAGCCGCAAGGTGTTCAAAAATTGCATTTGCAATACCTAAATTTCCTTCTGCATTTTCAAAGTCAATTGGGTTGACTTTATGTGGCATCGCCGAAGAACCGATTTGGCCCGCAGTGATTTTTTGTTTAAAATATTCCATCGAAATATATGTCCAAATGTCACGGCATAAATCGATGACAATATTGTTTATCCGTTTTAAGGCATCACAGCTTGCAGCAAAGTTATCGTAATGCTCAATCTGTGTGGTCGTTTGTGAACGGTCTAAGCCCAAGATATTGTTTACAAAATTATTACCAAAATTGATCCAATTTGTCGCTGGATATGCAACGTGATGTGCATTAAAATTACCAGTTGCACCACCAAATTTCGCTGAATACGGTACTTGATGTAATAGTTGCAATTGACGTTCTATGCGCTCGATAAAAACATAAAACTCTTTACCCAAGCGAGTTGGAGATGCAGGTTGTCCGTGGGTACGTGCCAACATCGGGATGTCTGACCATGACGTTGCTAATGATTTTAACTCATGAAGCAACTCTTCGATTGCCGGTGTATAGCTTTCTTTAATGGCTTCTTTCCAGGAAAGTGGAATCGCTGTATTATTGATATCTTGTGAAGTCAAACCGAAATGAATGAATTCAAGGTAGTCCTGTAATCCTAATTTTTCGAATTGATCCTTTAGAAAATATTCAACAGCTTTAACATCATGGTTTGTAACTTTCTCTGTGTTTTTGATCCAAATGGCATCTTCTTCAGAAAAATTCCGGTAGATATCCCGCAATTTTTCATTGAGTGTTTTGTCAAACTGTTGCAATTGAGCAATGCCGGATTCACTTAATGCAATAAAATACTCGACTTCTACGCGTACACGATATTTTATTAAAGCAAATTCGGAAAAAAATGCTGAAAGTTCATTGGTATTATTGTAATAGCGTCCGTCAATAGGCGTAACTGCTGTTAAAGATGATAAAGCCATAGATTGAATGATTTTTGGCAAAGGTAAAAAAATGCTTGGAGCTTAGCAATTTAATTGGTGTAGATATAAAAAAAGCCTCCTTGTTGAAGGAAGCTTTCTATACGATGTAAATTCTTTTTCAGCGAATTAGTGAGCAGCTTTAGTTGAATCAACTTTAGCAGCAGCTGAATCTACAGCAGATTTTGCTGAATCTACAGCAGTTTTTGCTGAATCCAATTGCGTGTTAGCTGAATCTAAAGCAACGTTAGCTGAATCAGTAGCAGCGTCAGTTTTTTTCGCTGTTTCACCACATGATGCGAAAGCCAATGTTAAAGCTAAACCTAAGAAACCGAATTTGAATGCGTTTTTCATTTTATTAAAATTAAAATATTTTTAAATCTTGTTATTTAGGAGTTAATACCATTAAAGCAAAAAGGTAACCCCTCTATTTATTTTTTTTGAAAAAAAGAAAGGCCTTTCGTAAAAAAGGCCTTCCAAAAGCTCTATTCAGTCCTAAATTATTTTTTAGTAGCAGCTGAATCAACTTTAGCAGCAGCTGAGTCAACTTTAGCAGCAGCTGAATCAACTTTAGTAGCAGCTGAATCTAATGTGTTAGCAGCTGAATCAACTAAAGCAGAAGCTGAATCTGCAGCACCTTCAGCTTTTTTCTCTGAATTGTTACAAGATGCGAAAGCTACAGTTAAAGCTAAACCTAAGAAACCGAATTTTAATGCGTTTTTCATTTTCTAATTTTCTAATTTAAATTGAAATAATTTTCTTTTTCATCTCTTAATACACGTAACCAAAAAAGGTAACCCAAAAAAAGATGTTTTTTTGAAAATATTTTTAACGCATTGTTTTTCATGTGTTTATAACTCTGTATTTTATTCAAAACATTCCTGATTCTACTGTTTTATTGAAGGGAGATTGGGCGATATAAGGTAAGATGTTGTCCATTCGTTTGTTTACCGGATAATTCGATCTTGTCAATTTGTATCATGTCATTTCCAAACAATTTTCGATTATTTTTCTTATTTTAAGAAGTAAACACTTAAAAAGAAATTGCAATTATGTTTGATAAAGTAAAGAATATAATGGATTTGGCAAAATCAATAGACTTTGGCAAATTGGAAGAAATATCGAAGAAAGTGGATTTGGGAGCAGTCATGGATGCCGTATCAAAAATGGATGATAAGCAGCTTCATGGTTTAATGAAAATGCTAAGTGCAGGAAAAGAAAAAAAGGAATTACCGCCTATTAATGGTGATTTCTATGCTATGGATAGCAAATTAAACGATTCAGATCGTGCATTGCAATTGAAGGTAAGGGAGTTTATGGAGACTGAAGTCAAGCCAATTGTCAATAAATATTGGTTAAGAGATGAGTTCCCTTTTGAAATAGTACCGAAACTAGCAGCTTTAAATATTTGTGGCTATACATACGATGGGTATGGCTGTATGGGGGGAAGTTCATTAATGGAAGGGATCATAGCGGCGGAGATAGCACGGGTAGATGCATCTGTAGCGACTTTCTTTGGCGTACAGAGTGGTTTAGCCATGGGATCAATTTATATTTGCGGATCCGAAGAGCAAAAACAAGAGTGGCTGCCCAAAATGCAGCAGATGCAAGTGATCGGTGCTTTTGGTTTAACAGAGCCCGAAGTAGGGTCGGGAGCAGCAGGCGGATTGACAACGACCTGTAGGAAGACAGCCGAAGGTTGGGTCTTAAATGGTCAAAAAAAATGGATCGGGAATTCCACCTTTTCCGATATCACAATCGTATGGGCAAGGGATCTTGATGATGGCGAAGTTAAGGGGTTTATTGTACGAAAGGATAATCCAGGTTTTACAGTTGAAAAAATTAAAGATAAGATGGCTTTGCGCATTGTGCAGAATGGCCTTATTACTTTAGCGAATTGTATCGTTCCAGAAAGTGATCGCCTGCAAAATGCAAATTCCTTTAAAGATACAGGAAAGGTTCTTCAGATGACGCGAGCAGGTGTCGCTTGGATGGCCGTAGGATGTGCGCGGGGTGCTTATGAAAATGCCTTGGATTATACGCGTAAAAGGAAGCAATTTGGTAAACCAATCGCTTCTTTTCAGCTTATTCAAAATCACCTGGTTGAAATGTTGTCCAATTTAACAGCTATGCAAACGCTTGTCTTCAGATTATCTGAATTACAGGATAAGGGTGAACTAAAAGATGAACATGCCTCGCTGGCCAAAGTCTTCTGTTCTTTACGTACGAGAGATATTGTTTCCAAGGCGCGAGAGGTCATGGGCGGAAACGGTATTCTGTTGGAGTATAATGTCGCAAGGTTTTTGGCCGATGCCGAAGCAATTTATTCCTATGAGGGGACAAAAGAAATCAATTCACTCATAGTTGGTAGAAGTATAACTGGATTTAGTGCCTTTGTTTAGGAGAGATCCGGCTGTTTTTTGGCTTCCTGTTACCAAATATCGCTTTATGCATAAAAAGGGCATTGTTTTTTTAAACAATGCCCTTTTTACTTCAGTTGGAGCAAAAAAGCAAGTTGCTATTTCCGTTTAAATCGCATAATAGCAATATCTCCCATGATAAATGTCAAGGTATTCTCGTTTACACTATAGGTGTTTACCTTTTCCAATGTCGAAAAGAAGGTTGCTTCACCATTACCTTCGCAGGCCATTTTCGTTGACATAATCGGGCCAAAATTAATGGTATTTCCATTGGTTTTAAAAGTCGTATTGTAGTTATTGCAGCTACTATTTCCATTTACTTTACCACTGGCAGCATCAAATGTCATTGTTGGTTTACGATTGGGATATAGGCCATCGAAAGCGATCCGTGGGCCGGAAATATAATCAAGTTCCCAAGTTCCACTAAGTTCTTGTTTATTGTTCTGAATTAACTTAAATTTTGCCAGGGGAGCCATCTTAGCTTTGATTAGGCTAAGAATGCCATCCTTAATCGTATAATTATCTGCAGCAATCAGGTTTTTGGATAAAGCTTGTTCAATAGACATATCCGGACAGGCCATCATCGTAGACATGCCCTGAGCAAATTTAATCTTTCCATTTTTTGATAAAGTCAATTCTCCACCGATGCCATTACATCCGCCACTTGCACTGTAACTTTTTTCGTCTAGCTGCAGGTAAGGCATTTTGCCGTTGATCTGATCCGCTACAGGCTGTCCATTGATTTCAATCAATTGCCATTTTTTTCCAATTACTGACGACATGCTAATGTCTGAGTTTTGCTCATTCGCGTTCTTCTTGATCACAGAGCAACTTCCAAGACTAACGATTAAGATGGCCAATATGGCGATGTTTTTAAAGTTCATATTCTAAATTTTAACCTATTATCACCCTTTTTAACGTTTGGTTTGACAAAATGCTACAAAAGTTCACAAACAAAAAAGGCTTCCAATTTGGAAGCCTTCTTTATCAGTAGAATAAATTTTACGATTTGTTTTTGTTTTGTTGTGCCTGTTGTTGTGCACGCATCATTTCTTCCATTTTTGCCTGGAAGCTCGATTTTTTATCCGCTTTTGGATTCTTTTTATTTTCCTCCAATTTAGCTAGGATTTTCTCATCGTTCACCATGGAACGAATGACCAACTGAGTCAAGAACGTAAATAACGCACTTAAGAAATAGTAGTAGTTCAAACCTGCTGGGAAGCTATTCAAAACAAAGAAGAAGATCAAAGGCATGATATAGCCCATGTATTTCATTTGTCCTGTAGCACCAGATGTAGCGTTGTTATACCAAGTCGTTAACAATGTTGTCAATGTCATCAAGATACACATCAAAGAGATGTGGTTGAATGATCCAAAAATAGGTGCAAATGTAAACAGCGTATCATAGGTTGACATATCCTTCATAAACAAGAAGCTTTGTCCTCTCAATTCAAATAAATTTGGAAAGAAGTAGAAGAACGCAATTGTAAATGGCATTTGTAGGACAAGCGGAAGACATCCGCCAAGTGGATTTACACCAACCTGTTTGTACAATTTCATTTGCTCCTGCTGCATCAACATTTGATTGTCTTCACCCACTTTTGCTTTGATCTCATCCAGCTGCGGTTTTAATACACGCATTTTTGCCATAGAGACATAAGACTTGTAGGTCATTGGTGAAAGAATCAGCTTCAACATCAAGGTCAATAAAAGGATAACGATACCGTAGCTCATATGGAAACCATCCAGGAAGTTGAATACAGGTACTGTAATCCATTGGTTGATCCAACGCATAGGACCCCAACCCATGTTGATGATCGACTGATAATCATTCCCTTCAGCCTTCAATACATTGTATTGATTTGGCCCAAAGAAGAAGTTTAAGGAATAGTTATTGTCCTTATGATTATCAAATGCTAATTCCGCATTCGTATTGTAAAATTTGATAATGTCGGTTTCTGACGCATGTTTTACGTCCACCTTTGCATTGACAAAACCATCTTTGGCATTAAGGATACTGGAGAAGTAATGTTGTTTGAAAGCAATCCATTGTACTTTTTTCTCCAGAGCTTCATCCGCGTCTTTTGATTCGGAAAGATGGTCAACTTTATTATCTTCTTTATAATAAAGCGTAGACTTTTGTCTTTCAGACTCTATATTTTGTTCCTTTTGTCTCAACGTCGTATTCCAGTTAAGGGTCAATGTTTTTTGACTCTGCGGAATTAAATTCTG
This sequence comes from Sphingobacterium sp. UGAL515B_05, assembly GCF_033097525.1. Classification (NCBI taxonomy): domain Bacteria; kingdom Pseudomonadati; phylum Bacteroidota; class Sphingobacteriia; order Sphingobacteriales; family Sphingobacteriaceae; genus Sphingobacterium; species Sphingobacterium sp. UGAL515B_05. The sequence goes on from NZ_CP109907.1 coordinate 2,921,772, forward strand.
AATCCCTTTTGTATTAATATCCAGTCCTACATTATAACCTTTACCGGCAATTGAGTATACATACTCAATATATTGGTCGGCATTGTAATTTAGTCTGAATTTTACAGATTGTTTTCCTTCTCCGGAAACTTGGATGTCCGAAGATTCTGTATTGAAATATAAATCATTTGTTGATACGTTTTGACCAGCAGCATTAAACTGAAAGCCAAACTTGTTGTCATCACCTTCGAAAAGCATCAATGGTTTTCCGTTGAAATTCTTTTCACCTTTTAGTTCCACAGATTTAACTTTACCACCTTTTGTGTTAATTTTTGCAATGATGGTCTCGTTTTCAAGCGTAATGACTTTTTCTGTTCCAAATTTTGTAGCGCCAAAAGGCTTTTTCAGCTCCGCTGAATCAGCAATCACTGCTGTTTGTGCTGTTTTGGCTTTAGCGATAGAGTCACTTTCGGCAGGCAGTCCTTTTTCTGCACGTGCTTTAGCCTCTTGTCGCGCTTGTTCTTGTTTGATTTCTGATTCTGAAGGCTTCATCAGGTAAAATGAACCAGTGATGATAGCAAACATCAGGACCAAACCAATTAGGGTATTTCTATCCATTTTTAATAATTAAACTTAATTAATTGTATCCTTCTATTACTACTTTGATTTTTTGTTGGCCAAAGCAGCGGCTACAAAGCTAACAAAAAGTGGGTGAGGATTTGCAACAGTTGACTTTAATTCTGGATGAAATTGTCCGGCAACGAAAAATGGATGGTTTTTCAATTCGACAATTTCAACTAATCCAGTCTCCGGATTGAATCCTGAAGCAATCATTCCAGCTGCTTCATATTGTTTTAAATAGTCATTGTTAAATTCATAACGGTGACGGTGTCTTTCAGAAATTTTTGTTTTACCATAGATGGCAAAGGCCTTAGTTCCTTTTTTAATTTCACAGTCGTAAGCACCTAAACGCATTGTACCGCCCATATTGGTGATATTTTTTTGCTCTTCCATCAAATTGATGACCGGATTGCTGGTGTTGGCATCCATTTCAAAACTGTTGGCATCTTTTAATCCCAATACGTTTCTTCCGAATTCGATAACCGAACATTGCATACCTAAGCAGATACCAAAGAACGGAATATTATTTTCACGAACATACTGAATAGCATTTAGCTTACCATCCAAGCCGCGTTCACCGAAGCCCGGAGCAACCAAAACGCCATCCATATTTTTCAGTTTTTCAGCAACGTTTTCTTTTGTAACACTTTCAGCAGCAATATAGCTCACTTTTACTTTGCATTCATTTGTTGCACCGGCATGGATAAATCCTTCGGTAATGGATTTATAAGCATCTGGAAGCTCAACATATTTTCCAACCAAAGCAATATTAACTTCACTTGTCGGGTTTTTGAGCTTACCTAAAAAGTTTTTCCAGTTTTCTAGATCAGGCTCATTTTTGTTGGAAAGTTTCAATTTCGTTAATGCCGTTTTATCCAGATTTTCCTTGAGCATCAATAATGGGACATCATAAATCGTCGACGCATCGATAGATTCTACAACAGCGTTGATGTTGACATTACAGAATTGTGCTAATTTTTTACGGATTTCTTGCGATAATTTATGTTCAGTACGACACACTAGAATATCTGGTTGTACACCATATTCCAATAATGTTTTTACTGAATGCTGTGTAGGTTTTGTTTTAAGCTCACCAGCTGCAGCTAGGTAAGGGACTAAAGTCAAATGGATAACCAGCGAATTATTGGCTCCTAGTTCCCAGCGGAGTTGTCTTACGGCCTCCACAAATGGTAAGGACTCAATATCGCCTACAGTTCCACCCAATTCAGTGATGATAATATCATATTGACCAGACTCACCCAACAGTTGCATTCTGCGTTTTATCTCATCTGTGATATGAGGAATTACTTGAACGGTTTTTCCTAAATATGCACCTTCACGTTCTTGTTGGATAACGTGTTGATAGATGCGGCCTGTCGTGACGTTATTTGCTTGTGAGGTAGGGACATTCAGGAAGCGCTCATAATGGCCTAAGTCAAGGTCTGTTTCAGCACCATCTTCTGTAACATAACATTCTCCATGTTCATATGGATTTAATGTTCCTGGATCGATGTTAATGTAAGGGTCGAATTTTTGAATGGTAACTTTATAGCCACGCGCTTGGAGAAGTTTAGCAAGGGAGGCAGCAATAATACCTTTCCCCAACGACGAAGTAACGCCGCCCGTAACAAAAATATATTTAGTCATAACAATTAAAGGATTTTCAATTTTATGTGGTCAAACTGACCAATAATAGTTGCTCTATGTACGGGATACAAAGATAGCAATTTTTATTCAAAATCAGAATTGAAGATCGCTTGATTAATTAAATTAAAAATAGATATTGCCTTGGCTATCTATTGCTGTCTTTAATTTAGGCTGTGCTTTTGACTTAATTTCAATGCGATAGAAATTAGGAATGTTTGAAAAAACGATCTCATAATTTTTGTGCACATTTATAATTTCAGGATATAATTTGCTTAACTCCTGAACTGATGTTGCATAGCGTTTTTTATCGTTTCTATAGATCTGTTGCAGGTAAAACATGTTCCAGGCCGTTTTTTCAAGAGAGAGGAATTGCTCGTCGATCGGTTGCTGGTTCGTGCCATCGATAAATTTGATATGTCCCCAGCGTTCAGGATAATGCATGTTAACAAGCCCAATAGGGGACCAGACCCAATTCTCTTCAGGCAGCGTCTTACCCGTGTTGTCTTTTCTCTTACTGTAGGTTGTTTCGGTGTTGTCATAATGCCACTGAACGCGCGAGAAATTTATCTTCCAGATCTCATTGGCTTTAATTTGATTTCCTTCGCCAAAGTATTTCAGGCTCTTTACGGGTATTTTCATTTCCACTGTCCAATATTCATCCTTGTCTTGTGGGTTGTTGATGGAGCCCGCGTGATAAACAGCACTTTCAATATCTTTTGTGTCCCAATTTAGATTAGCCCTGCCGCCAAAGCGATAGGGTTTAGTCATCAGAAGGTCCATTACTGTATTTAATGCGTTGATTTCAATCTCTATATATTCCGGAGATAATAGATTTGGTTTGAGAAAGATTTCAAAGTCATTGTCATGATAGATGATGGTATCTTTTTGTCTTAAAAAGCCTTTGATATGGGGTTCTTGGAGTTTAGCAAACAAGTAAAGATTTTCTTTGTCCCAAAGCATCTTGACTTTTGTTTCAAAGGCCGGAACAGGCTTAGTTGATCCTTCAATATCCTTAAAAGAATCTGTCCATGCCACTTTAGACCAGGAAGATTCATTGTCCTTTCCATCGATGGTAATCTTATCGGTTGCCGGATATACATAATAGGTTTGAGGGCGCGACTGTAACCGAAGAAATTCATTCAGATTTCGTTGTGCAAAAGTAGAGGCCGGATAGATAATGAAACAAATGATAAAAGCGATAATTCTCATCAAGATATAGTTTGATTTTTAGCGGTAGCCAAGTTGGGATGAAACAATATCAGTTTATTTTACGCCATTGTAACCATCTGCGATTCTACCTTTCAAATACGGTGTTAAAAGTAAGTAAAATGTTTTAGCGCGACAAAAAGAGGGGTGGGGTTTTGATGGACATTATCTAATTGTCCTAAATTTATTACATAAGGAGATTGGTGATATTGCCTGCTTTTTTGAAAATGTCGGGCGATAGGGCATAAAAAAAGGCTTTGAATCAGTTCAAAGCCTTTTTTTATGCCGTGGTAGTCGTAATTAGATTCTTTTCGATTTAATACGAGCAGCTTTACCAGTAAGGCCGCGTAAATAGAATAATTTCGCGCGACGAACTTTACCGTAGCTGTTTACTACAATTTTTTCAATGTTTGGTGAGTTTACAGGGAAAATACGTTCAACACCTACACCGTTTGAGATTTTACGAACGGTAAAAGTAGCGTTAGCACCTTCGCTGTTTAATTGAATTACTACACCTTGGTACACCTGTACACGCTCCTTATTTCCTTCGCGAATTTTATAATGAACGCTGATGGTATCTCCAGCTTTGAAAGCGGGAATTTCATTCTTTACTACCGCTTGTTCTTCTACAAATTTTACTAAATCCATGATTTCGAGTAATTATTAACGATTTATATCCTGTAAAAATCGGAATGCAATATTACGACTTATTTTCTGAATATAAAAATACTTTTTTAAAAAACTATTGACTGATATTCAAATCGGATGCAAAGATATGAAAATGAAATGGATAATCTAAAGATATTTTGAATATTCCTTTGTAGGTTATATGGAGTGGGTTTTTGATTGCGAAATTCGATAGCGTATGTACTTTTTTTTAAAATATTATGCAATCAATCAGCTATTTACTGATTAATTTTCTGTAGGGTGTTGACAAAGTCAAAAAATGATTCGATATTTGTGCCACACAAAACAAAGGTGATACCTTTTCGGGGTGTAGCGTAGCCCGGTATCGCGCCACATTTGGGATGTGGAGGTCGTAGGTTCGAATCCTGCCACCCCGACTTAAAAGCTCTAACGAAAGTTAGAGCTTTTTTTGTTTCCTCCTTTTATTCGTCCCGTAAGCTGTTTACAGGATTTGCTATGGCAGTTCGAATGGCCTGCCAGCTAACCGTAATCAGTGCGATAACTATTGTTACCAATCCTGCGAGCACAAACATCCACCATTGGATTTCGATGCGGTAGGCGAAGTCTTCCAGCCATTTGTTCATCGTTAGCCACGCGATCGGCGAGGCGATGATCAAGGCAATCAGTACAGGTTTTATGAAGTCTTTGGATAGTAACGTCGTAACACCTGATACCGAAGCGCCAAGCACCTTACGGATTCCGATCTCTTTGTTTCGTTTGGCGGCCGTAAATGAGGCTAAGCCATACAGACCCAGGCAGGCGATAAATATGGCCAATCCGGAAAAAAGACTGAGTATACGTTGTTGCCTCAGATCGGTTTTGTAGAGCGTGTCGAATTTCTGATCCAAAAAGCTGTATTCAAAGGGGTATAATGGAGCTGCTTTCGCAAACGCGGTTTTAATAGTTTTTAGCGCTGCAGGGAAATCTTTGCTGTTTAACCGAATGAGGGCTACCCTGAGGTCGTCAGAAGGGGCAATAACTAGTGCATCCATGTTTTCTTTCAGGGACAGGAAGTTAAAATCATCTATTACACCAATGATTTTTCGGGGAGATCGATCTCGGATTGTGTTTTTTAACCATTTGCCAATGGCCTGTTCGGGGGTAAACCCGAGCATTGATGTTGCAGTACGGTTAACTAATACAGCACTAGTGGAGTCCGTTGGGTATTGTGCTGAAAAGTTTCGGCCAGCAATTATTTTAAGATTTAATGTCCTTACATAGTCAAAATCGGTAAATTCCGTCCTAGATTTCCACTTCTCCCCATTTTTTTCCTCCACATCAAACGTATGGCTATCGAAGAAGCCTCCTGGTTCACCGGACATAAAGGAGACCGATGCGATGTCGCTGCTTGCGGATAATTCGTTTTTGAATGTACGAAGATTGTTGTATAGTTCCTCATTGTCTATTGGGATAACCACAGTCTGTTGGTCGTCATAGCCAAGCCCCATTTCTTTTACATATTTCATTTGTTTTGTGATAATCACCGTACCGATGATGAGTAAAATAGAAATACTGAATTGAAAGACAACCAAAGTATGACGGAACAGTGCACCTTTTCCTAAGCGCAATTTTCCTTTTAAAGCCTGTGTAGGGGAGAGGGTTGAAAGGTAAAGCGCGGGATAACTTCCTGCTAATATGCCTACGATAACGATAATTGCAAATAAAAAGAGATAGATCGACCACGAACTCCATGGAACTGTCAGTGTGTATCCCAATAGTTGATTGTATACAGGCATGAGTAGTTGCAATAGACACATGGCGAGTATACAGGATATGCTGGTCAATAAAAGGGATTCTCCAATAAACTGTCCCATTAATTGAAGACGTTGTGCTCCAAGTACCTTTCTTAAACCAACTTCTTTTGATCGGTCAACTGCACGTATTGTCGAGAGATTCATGAAATTGATACAAGCGATAATCAATATAAGTATGGCGATGGAGAGAAAAATGTAAATGACCTTTTTATCACCATGTTTTGTGCTGTCAAATGCGCTGTGGGATTCGAGATAGACGTCTCGTAGCGGTGTAAGCGCCAGATCAAAGTGAATACCCATATTAGCGGAAACTGCTTTCATATGTCTATTCATGAAATCGGGGAACTGCTTTTCCAATTGCTTAGCATCCTTATGCTCGTCAAGTAAGATGTAAGTGAATAAATTGTTGTTTTGCCAAGCTTTGAATGGTTCGGTATTGATATAATTTGATAATGGAATGATAAGGTCAAATTCCAGATGTGAATTGACCGGAAGATCTTTTGCAATCCCGGTAACGGTTAATTGTTTCGTTTTATCAAGCTGTAGTATTTTACCGATGGGATTCTCATTTCCAAAATATTTTTGCGCAGTTTTTTCCGTTAATACAACACTTGTTGGATTTTTTAAAACAGTCATTGGATTTCCCTTGATGAGCGGAAAACTAAATAATTCAAAGAAATCGTCGTCTGTAATAAGGAGTTTCTTTTCATTGAATGCGATAGTGCCAAAAGAGAATAGTCCATTAGCAGGCATTACCCGTACAGCTTTTTTGATATCATCGGGATAATCGGTTAATAAGGCGGTCGCATAGGGGGCAGATAAATAAGGGGCGCGGTCCTTGGTGTTGTCAAAACCTCGCATCACACGATAGATGTGATCGCCTTGGTTGTGAAACTTGTCAAAACTAAACTGATTGGCGATAAACAGGAATATCATTGCACAGACCGCGATGCCTATGGTTAAGCCTAGGATATTGATAAAGGAAAAGACCTTGTTTTTCATGAGGTTTCTCCAGGCGATTTGGAAATAGTTCTTTATCATACTTTTAGTTATAAGTGTTCGTTTCGACCTTATTTAGTAATCAATCAGATAGAAGGTCCGTCTAATTTTTTTGAAAAAACACGTTCAATGCAGGTTAATTCCAAAAAAACTGCCAAATGGCTAATATGTTTATAGTCAGTGTTTTATGTAGTGTTTTTGTTGTGTAAGTGTTTGGATTCGAACACTTTGTGTTCATATTCGAACATCCTGAGGTCTGGAAATCAAAAAAAGTTTTATTTACAGGATGGTGCCTTATGTGAGTAAGGAATATGGAGAATAACATTGGGTTTGATTTTGTAAAGGAGGGTACTACGTCATATGAGAAAACAGTATGTCGCAATGTAACAACTTGTTAGTTTTATTTTGCGTTTTTCATTTGCAAATAATTTGTAAGAAGCGTATATTTGTGCCACACAAAACAAAGGTGATACCTTTTCGGGGTGTAGCGTAGCCCGGTATCGCGCCACATTTGGGATGTGGAGGTCGTAGGTTCGAATCCTGCCACCCCGACTTAAAAGCTCTAACGAAAGTTAGGGCTTTTTTTGTTTCAGGGCAGGGTGAGAACCTACGACCTTTAAGATATTAGGAGGTTCGATCCGTAGGAGGCTCAGGGTTGTGTTTGGGGAAAGTGGGGCATGTCAATCCTGCCACCCCGACTAAAAAAGCTCTAACGAAAGTTAGGGCTTTTTTAGTTTCAGGGTGGGGTGCGAACGTACGACCTTTAGGATATTATTTGGTTTGATCCGGAGGAGACACAGTCAGGGCCAGCCAATCCCACTATTTTAGCTAGCTAAGCGTTAACTTCGCTATTCAGGGCAGTCATGCTAGTTTCTATAATTGGATCGAAATTGACATGTGTTTTAAATGTTTTGTAAATTATTTTACAATAAGTCAGCTTGTTAGGTGTTATGTGAAGAATATTTTTGAAAAAAACATATTTTTAGTTTACTTTTGTGCCACACAAAACAAAGGTGATACCTTTTCGGGGTGTAGCGTAGCCCGGTATCGCGCCACATTTGGGATGTGGAGGTCGTAGGTTCGAATCCTGCCACCCCGACTAAAAAAGCTCTAACGAAAGTTAGGGCTTTTTTCGTTTCAAGGTAGGAAGGCGAACCTACGACCTTTAGGATATTAGGAGGTTCGATCCGTAGGAGGCTCAGGGTTGTGTTTGGGGAAAGTGGGACTGAGTCAATCCTGCCACCCCGACTAAAAAAGCTCTAACGAAAGTTAGGGCTTTTTTTTGTTTCAGGGCAGGAGGGGAGAGCCTGCGGCCGGGTGCATTCTTCGCATTTTTTAACATTATATCCTTGTAAACCCGCTGTTAAACAGTTAAATTGCTTGAAATTTATTGTCAATTAGAATATAAACATAAATAATATGAACAGAAAAGCGGCATTTCTTTTAGGAATTTTGGCCTCTTGTGCATTACCGCAAGTAACCTTTGCTAAACATTCAATCGGAGAATCCATCCATTATCAACAAGACGTAGAAGGCAAAGAGCTGATTGGTCGATGGGACATCGAAGTTGATATTAATGGTACCCCTGCACCATCCTGGTTGGAGGTAAAATTGTCGGGCTATAGAACTTTAGTCGGTCATTATGTGAGTACTTCCGGAAGTGCTCGGCCAGTTTCGCAGGTGTTTTATGAGAAAGGAAAGTTTAGATTTGCTATCCCACCGCAATGGGAAGGCGGAAAGATGAATCTAAGTGTTGAAGGAGAGGTTGTAAACGGTGTATTGCAAGGGACAATAACAGAGCCTGATGGGAAAACATATCGCTTTAAAGGTGTTCGTGCTCCGGAACTGAAGCGAACAGCTGCAGTAAAATGGGGTAAGCCCATTCAGTTGTTCAACGGCAAGGATCTGACCGGATGGAAAGCTACTGGTAAAACGAATCAGTGGGTGGTGAAAAACGGAATTTTGACTAGCCCGCAATCTGGTTCTAATTTGGTCTCTGAGCAAAAATTTGAAGATTTTAAATTACATGTTGAATTTAAAATTCCAGCAGGAAGTAATAGTGGTGTCTACTTAAGAGGCCGTTATGAGGTTCAGATAGAAGATAGTCCAAAAGACGCGCATCCTAATGCTGTGCTTTTCGCAGGGGTATACGGCTTTTTAGCTGCAAATGAAATGGTCAATAAAGGAGCCGGAGAATGGCAAACCTATGATATTACATTGGTGGGACGTCTAGTGACGGTTGTGGCAAACGGAAAGACAGTTATCAGTAACCAAGAAATCCCTGGTATAACGGGCGGTGCTTTGGATAGTAAAGAGGCAGAGCCGGGACCAATTTATTTCCAAGGGGATCATGGTCCCGTGGAATTCCGAAAAGTGATTATTACTCCAGCTATTAAATAGCATAACATGATACAAAGGCTATCTGAAAAGGTAGCCTTTTTAAATCCCTATGACAACGACTACAATATCTTCATTTTGGTAGGAGGTGTAATAGCGCTCAATGGAGCCATGAGCTTTGTACTCTTGCAACTCTTCAAAAACCATTTTTTTTAACATTCCTTTTCCTTTGCCATGAATAAACTTTATTTCGTTCATTTCCCAATAAATAGCTGCATCTAGATTAGATCGCATAAAATCAATGGATTCTTGTAAGAGCTCCTCTGGCGAATAATCTTCCCAATCGTCAAGAAAGGTGTCGGTGTGTAAGTCTACGATAGCTGGTGGTTTGCGCATTTCTCAATATTTTACAATGCTGCAAAAGTATAATAAAACGGCGACTTAATAGGTTAAGTCACCAACGAAATCAATCGCTTGGGCAAATTTTTCATACCATTTTTTGATAATAGCTGCAATTTCATACTCTTCCTCATCGGCATGGTTGAGCATGAGTAACTCGATCGATTGGAGTAGCTGTTTGAGATCTAGAAAATAACCGTCGAAATCCCGGAACGCAGACACAGTGTCCCGAATAAGCAGCATGGCATCATGTCGAAGTGTAATCATATCATGACGTGAAGATATTCGGTCCAGCAACCATTCCTTTTGGAAATTGGAGTCAATATGTCTGTTGCAGGCCTGATTAAAAAGTAATTCAAATTCAACAATTTGATGTTTCAGGTCATATATAGCTTTTTGGAGCTCTTCAAAAGTACTGATAATCTTTTCTTGGGTCTCCATGTTTTTTGATATAATTGCCATGATATTTTACTTAAAAATGTATGCGCTTGGTTTTTAGTTATTTAAATAAAAGCATGTAAGGTATATACAAATAGTTCAGCCGAATGTTTTACATGTCTAAAATTCGGTTATGACTTTTGTATATAAAAGAAGAGACTGAGCTTAAAACGGAACTGAGTTTTTTCGGTTTTTGGTCCCGTTTTCAAATCGTAGATTTTTTTGAAACCTAATTTATTTAATACTATTTAATTTTAAGTATATTTAATATGCTGTATTGCAGCCAATACAGTGTAAATGTATTAACTATGTTAGCATCTAGTTTTGTTGATTTCTTTAAGAAGAGGAGGTACTATGTCCTTTTTTTAGCACTGCTGTTGGTATGCAGCTTGGCCATGTGTCATGGGCAATATAAGCTGAAAGATTCTACAAAATTTATAAACGATCAGTTGCCCAGGTATCTCGGAAGAATGGGGAAGAGTAAGTCTAGAAATTATCCCCTTGGTGGTCGTGAAGCAATCTTGCGAATATTACTGAAAGACTATTACGTGTATAGATTGGTGTCAGGAGAAGATAGTTTGGATAGGGAACGTTATCCTGCTTTATGGAATCCTCTTTCGGTACAAACATTTAAAACGCTAAATACGCGTGATATGTTTAGTTACTGTATGCTTGCACCTGAGTTTGAGATGCAAAATTGTGGTTCCTTGGGGCGGTTGAAAGGTCAACATATATTTGGAGTCTTTTATCGACGGGACATACCGCTGGAATATTGGAGCAATAGACAGTTGGTTGCTTTGCATGGAAGTAGAGATTCTGTTGTACGATATGTAGACCAGATGTGGCCTACACTCGATTTCATTGGCGAGAACACCAAAGATTTAGCAGTTGAATTGATGATGTGGGAGTTGATACCAAAGGTGTTGGATAAGTTGGTTCTGACACCAACGGACAATGATTTGTATGCTCTATTGGTACAAATAATGATGCGTCTGAAATTCAAACCTTTTGAAGATTCAGCAATTTATGAGCAATTGTATGGTCCGACATCTTATATAGGAAGTCGAATTGAAAGCAATGCAGAAAATCGGAATGACATCATGAAACTCGCGCGGGAATGTTTTGAAACGCTAAATACATCGCCTGGCTTCCAACTACCAACTTATATTAAACGGGAGCGTTTCTTAGATCCACCTTCTTCAAGGGAGCTGTCAGATGGCATGAATACCTCAAAAGGGCCAGATTGGAAGTGGAAAAAAGTAGAGGTGCATCATTATAAGCTAAAGCTGTAGATCTTTGTCTGGAAGCAAATTTCCCACGCAGAGAAAGTATCTTTTTAGCTGGCGTCTTTTCTAATGCTTGCACTATTTTCACCGTCGTGGGGGAGTAGGTTATTTGCTTTTTTTTTACGTTATTCGCGTAAACGAAAAATAGCTTAAGATATAATATAATGAAGGAAAAGGCAATTGGAAATTACCAATTAGAAATCTGTTCAAATTCCGTAGCATCAGCAATTGAAGCGGAACAAGGAGGTGCGACCCGGGTAGAGTTTTGTCAAAATTTGGAAAATGGAGGGACTACACCTTCGTTTGGTCAGTTGCAGTTAGTGCGGGAACTGGTGAATATTGGTATTCATGTGCTTATCAGGCCGCGTGGAGGTGATTTCCTTTATACAGAGACCGAGATCTTAGAAATGATTGCAGATATTCAGTTGTGCAAGGAATTGGGGATAGATGGTGTTGTAATAGGTATTCTTAACGCAGATGGTACGGTGGATAAAGTGAATACTTTGCGATTGGTGGAAGCTGCGCGTCCCATGCATGTTACCTTTCATAGAGCTTTTGATCGCGTGAAAGATCCCTTTCAGGCATTGGAAGATGTCATCGAACTGGGGATAGACCGCATTTTGACATCCGGTCTGCAAAATTCTGCTTTAGCTGGAGCTCCATTACTCAAGCAATTAGTTCAACAGGCAAATGGCCGTGTTGTGATTATGCCTGGCGCAGGTGTAGATGCAGTTAATATCGTTCATATTTTAGCGCAAACTGGGGCAGTTGCAATACATAGCTCGGCGAAAGAATTGCATGTGTCGAAGATGAGGTTTAACCAGAGTCAGGTCAATGGAATGGATGAGGCACAGTGGATGAGCTCAAAAGAAAAAGTCCACCAAATGGTGGACCTATTAAAAAGCCTTTAAAGTAGTACTTTAAAGGCTATTAAATTCTTCTTACTATTTAGCTTCTGAAGCTAATTGATTTAAGATAGCATCGTTTTTAACGATTTGGTTGCTAGCTTTCATTTTTGATCTAGAACCTAACTCTACGTTAGTTCCTAATTTCAAAAACTGAACTTCAACACGTGAAACAGTTTTATTTCTTCTATCTTTTCTTTTTAAACGTGTAACTCCCATTTTGATAATATTTTTATTGTTTAAAATAAAACGAGGTCGGAAGCGGATTCGAACCGCTGTAGGAGGTTTTGCAGACCTCAGCCTAGCCACTCGGCCATCCGACCCTATTTTTTTCCTTTTGAAGGTCTGCAAAAATAAAACTTATAATTGGAATTAAAAAATCTTTATGATAAAACTTTTATGTTTTTAAGCATCCGTCTGAAAACCAAGCTGGTATTTTAATGGAAGGATCTTTTGAGATTTTCCAGCACTTACTATTGCTTAGTTTTTGACACCGGAAATGAACTTGTTTTGTGGTAAGATATTTTACCATACATGAACTCCTTTAAAGCTTTGCTGTTGAGGCCGTAGCGTAGGTGGAATCCATTTACTGTATCTTTTATTGGACAATACCCAAAGGTTTAGTGTCAGATTTTTATCGCGTTTTACTTTGGCAATTAATGATTTATGGATTTTGGAATAGATATTGCAAATGGGAATCTAATAAATCTCGTACAGGAAATTATGAGATGAAGTGATAAAAGAAGAAAGTAAATTAAATTAGGAAACATGAAAAAACTATTATTATCTGCAGCAATTTTATTTGGTTCATTGGGTGCTTTTGCACAAGGAGGATTGGGATACGGACTACGTGCGGGTGTAAATATTCCTAAATATTCATTTGAAAATGGAAGTTCCGAATCAAATACGGGCTTTTTTGTAACGGGTTATTTGGATGCGCCTATTTCACCAAATTTCTCCATCCAACCAGGATTATCTTTGCAAAATAAAGGAGCGAAGTGGACTTCAGGTGATGGAAATAACTCGGGAGAGGTCAAACAAAGCGTGATGTCGTTGGATATCCCAGTTAATGCAGTTGCTAAATTCCCTGCAGGAGCGGGCAATTTCTTTATAGGCGCTGGCCCATATGTAGGTTTTGGTTTAAGCGGTAAAAATAAATGGGATATTGCTGGGGTTAAAACAGAAGAGGATGTAGAATTTGGTAGTGGAGATGGTGCTGAGTTAAAACGTACTGATTTTGGCGTGAATTTCCTGGCAGGTTATCAGTTATCTAATGGTTTTCAGATCAATGCAGGTTACGGACTTGGTTTAACAAACTTGTCTCCGGTATCTAACTTTTCAACTAAAAACCGTGTTTGGTCTGTGGGAATCGGTTTTGGACTATAAGAAATATAAGTACTTAAACTTATTATGAGGAAAGAGTCCCTGCATGTGTAGGGACTTTTTTATTTACCTAAAACTAAGTCATTCGAAATTGTTATTTTTATTCAAAAGAATATGCAATGAAAAGATTTCTCTCCCTACCATTCTATGTAAAGTTAGCCTGTATATTGATTAGTATCCTTCTCTTAGGCTATCTGGCGAAGATCGGCGATACGATACTGATTCCAATGATTTTGGGTTTGCTATTCTCGCTGCTTTTGATACCGTTGAGCAATTTTATGGAGCGGAAGTTACGCTTTCCAAGGACATTGGCCGGCATACTCAGTGTGATTATTTTTTTTGGTGTACTGGGCTACGGACTTTTCTTATTAGCCTCTCAGCTCACGCTTCTTAAAGAAGATTTTCCGGCATTTAAGCAACAGATTATGGATGGCGTGGGCAATTTACAGACCTGGGTGAGCCAACAGTTTGGCATCCAACACAAAGATCAGATTGATTTTATCAATAAGACAGCCTCAAAATCCGTTGATTCGGGAACTTTATTTTTAGGTACTGCATTGGTTTCCCTGTCGTCGATGTTTATTCTGTTTGTTTTTACCTTTCTTTACACATTCTTCTTACTGATATATAGGGGACATATTGTCAAGTTTCTTTTATTTGTCAACCGTATAGAGGACCGACCTATTGTTCTGGACGTCATTCAACAGGTTCAGTATGTGGTCAAAAAATACCTTATTGGCCTACTGATCCAAATGAGCTTGGTTTCCCTTTTGGTCTTTATTGTCCTTTCTTTGATTGGGGTAAAATATAGTCTGTTATTGGCATTGATCACTGGTGTATTCAATGTGCTACCTTATGTTGGTATTTTCTCTTCCATGCTCATCATAGCTATTCTGACGTTTGCAACATCTTCTTTTACCCATGTCGTCCTGGTCATCATAGCCCTCATTATCATACATATGATCGACAGTAATTTTATTGTTCCTAAGATTGTGGGTTCTAAGGTGAAAGTTAATTCGCTGTTTGCGATGCTCTCCATTATTATTGGCGAAATGGTATGGGGTATTTCCGGTATGTTTTTGGCGATTCCTATTTTGGCTATCGTTAAGATTGTGATGGACCGGATCAAAGAACTTAAACCTTGGGGATTTCTTTTAGGGGAAGAAGATAGTAAAGATGAGGTATATAAGGATTTATTTGGGACGTTAAATCTTCTTGAAAAGAAGATTATAGAAGAAAATGAGACGAAGGGATAATTTTTTTAGAATTGAAAGTTTAATACGAATGGTATTACCATTTTGAAGTCTACTATTGGAATTTGAACTAATTTCGGTATTATATAATGAGGTTAAATCCTTCGAAATAAGGTTCGGATAGCTTAGTAACACTGGATCGACAAGAGCTATACCTTCATACAAATTTCCAGATTTTGACTTAGCAAAAGGATTGATTCCACATGTCGAAAAATCTGAATATCAGTTTGAAGTGTGTTGTCGATATATGTTGGGTTGTTTAATAAATGGATAACTATTTTCTCTTGTATTTCAGGGAATTTTAACCTATTTTCGTTTTATATATAATTTATTGTTAATGAAAAGAAAGTTACTCTCAATCGCTGCGCTAGTATGTTTTATTACTGGTGCAAAAGCACAGACTTCTTATGGTTTTAAGGCTGGTGCAACTTTTCCTAAAATGACCGCGTCATTAGGAAGTGTATCTGTTTCGACAGAATCATCTACTTCATTTTATTTGACGGGCTACTTAGACGCTCCTTTGGCAAATAATTTTTCTATACAACCTGGTTTATCGCTTCAAGGTAAAGGCGGGAAAGGATTGACACTTATTGACTTTGAAGAATTGGGAAATAATGTGAAATTAGACTTAATGTATCTAGAGTTACCTGTAAATTTTGTATATAGTATTCCCACAGGAAATTCTGGAAATGTTTTCTTAGGAGCTGGACCATATGCTGGATTAGGGCTGTCCGCAAAAGCCAAAGCAGAAAATGTGAAAATTGATGTCGGTTTTGGAGATAATAAATTGAAGCGTTTTGATGCCGGAATTAACTTTTTAGCGGGTTATCGTCTATCAAATGGCTTTTTGATTAATGGTGGATATGGCTTGGGACTAATTGATATGGCTGGGGGTGAAGGAGGTTCTTTAAAGAATCGCGTTTTTTCAATTGGAATCGGTTATCAGTTATAATCTAGGTTAAAATATAAAAAAAGGGCTTTTCTTGCGAAAGGCCCTTTTTTTTTCAGTGACTGAAATCTATCACACTTTGATTTCTACTTCAACACCTGAAGGTAATTCAAGTTTCATCAATGCGTCAACAGTTTTAGCGTTTGATGAATAGATATCCAACAATCTTTTGTAAGCGCACAATTGGAATTGCTCACGTGCTTTTTTGTTAACGTGTGGTGAACGTAATACCGTATAGATTTTTTTCTCAGTAGGCAATGGAATAGGACCACTAACAACCGCACCTGTAGGTTTTACTGTTTTTACGATTTTTTCAGCTGATTTGTCAACCAAATTGTAATCGTAAGATTTCAATTTAATTCTGATTCTTTGGCTCATAGTATATGATATTATTAAAAAATGACCGCTGATTAGAGCTATTAACAACCAGCGGTCGGTTTATTTTTGAGTTCTATATTATTCTACAGAACCTTTGATTTTACCTTTTGATTTTGCAATCACCTCATCAGCAACGTTACGAGGAGCTTCAGCATAGTGATCAAATTCCATTGTAGACGTTGCACGGCCTGAAGTGATTGTACGTAATTGCGTTACGTAACCGAACATCTCAGAAAGTGGAACCAATGCTTTGATTACTTGAGCACCGTTACGTGAATCCAAACCTTGCATTTGACCACGACGACGGTTTAAGTCACCCATAACATCACCCATGTTTTCTTCTGGAGTCAACACTTCTACTTTCATGATTGGCTCCATTAATACTGGAGAACATTTTGGTAATGCTTCACGGTATGCCATTTTAGCTGCCAATTCGAAAGACAATGAATCTGAATCGACTGCGTGGAATGAACCGTCGATCAAACGAACTTTCATTCCTGAAAGTGGATAACCAGCCAATACACCATTATTTAATGATGCCTCAAATCCTTTTTGAACTGAAGGAATGTATTCTTTCGGAATAGCACCACCCACAATTTCGTTTACGAATTGAAGAGCAGATTTTGTTGTATCGTAATCAGCATCGATAGGAGAGATAACAACTTTGATATCCGCGAATTTACCACGACCACCTGATTGTTTTTTGTATACCTCACGGTGCTCAGTAGAACCATTGATAGACTCTTTGTATGCTACTTGTGGCGCACCTTGGTTAACCTCAACTTTGAATTCACGTTTCAAACGGTCGATTAGGATTTCAAGGTGAAGCTCACCCATACCTGAGATAACAGTTTGACCAGTCTCTTCATCAGATTTAACAACGAATGTAGGATCCTCTTCAGCCAATTTACCAAGACCAATACCTAATCTATCCACGTCAGCTTGAGTTTTAGGCTCAATCGCTAAACCAATTACTGGCTCAGGGAAAGTCATGGACTCTAATACGATAGGCGCTTTTTCGTCACAAAGTGTGTCACCAGTTTTGATGTCTTTGAAACCAACAACAGCACCGATATCACCAGCCTCGATGAAAGGGATAGGGTTTTGTTTGTTCGCGTGCATTTGGAAGATACGAGAGATACGCTCTTTGTTTCCTGAACGTGTGTTCAATACATAAGAACCTGCATCTAATTTACCAGAGTAAGCACGGATGAAACATAAACGACCTACGAATGGGTCTGTCGCAATTTTAAAACCTAAAGCTGCGAAAGGCTCGCTAACAGATGGTTTACGCTCGATTTCTTCACCAGTATCAGGGTTAGTACCTTTTACAGCCTCTACATCTAGAGGTGAAGGTAATAATTCCATTACTAGGTCTAACATGGTTTGAACACCTTTGTTTTTGAAAGATGAACCACAAACCATAGGAACGATGGAGTTATCCAATACAGCAGCACGTAATGCATTTAAGATTTCGCGCTCAGTCAATGAATCTGGATCTTCGAAGAATTTCTCCATCAAAGACTCATCGTAACCAGCTACTGCTTCTAATAATTTCTCACGGTATTCAGCAACCTCATCCAACATATCATCAGGAATAGGCACTTCAGTGAAGGTCATCCCTTTATCATGCTCGTTCCAAACGATACCACGGTTGTTGATCAAGTCAACCACACCTTTGAATGTATCTTCAGCACCGATAGGTAATTGTAAAGCTACAGCATCAGAACCTAACATGTCTTTTACTTGTTTTACAACTTTCAAGAAGTCAGCTCCTGAACGGTCCATTTTATTTACGAAACCAATACGAGGTACTTTGTAACCGTCAGCTAAACGCCAGTTTGTTTCAGATTGAGGCTCAACACCATCAACCGCAGAGAATAAGAAAACTAATCCGTCTAGTACACGTAAAGAACGGTTTACCTCAACCGTGAAATCCACGTGTCCAGGAGTATCGATTACGTTTACTTGGTATTTGTTGTTACGGTAGTTCCAAAATACGGTTGTAGCAGCAGAAGTGATTGTGATACCACGCTCAGCTTCTTGCTCCATCCAGTCCATTGTTGAAGCACCTTCGTGAACTTCACCAATTTTGTGGTTTACACCTGAGTAATAAAGGATACGCTCAGTTGTTGTAGTTTTACCAGCATCGATGTGAGCAGCGATACCGATATTTCTAGTGAATTTTAAATCTCTTGCCATAATATTTTTAAGCAACTGGCCATGCATGGCCTTATGTGTTTAAATGTAATGTTAAATAAGTACACCGACCTTGATAAAGGATTGTTCTTTTATCGGAGGTCGGTGTAATCATATTTTTTTGAATGTCTTCAAAATTAGAATCTGAAGTGTGAGAACGCTTTGTTAGCTTCCGCCATTTTGTGCGTATCTTCTTTCTTCTTAACAGCAGCACCTTCACCTTTAGAAGCTGAAATGATTTCTCCTGCTAATTTCTCGAACATTGTTTTTTCACCACGTTTACGAGCGTACGAAATTAACCATTTCATACCTAAAGCGATTTTACGCTCTGGACGAACTTCCATAGGAACTTGGAAGTTAGCACCACCCACACGGCGTGATTTAACTTCAACAGCAGGCATAACGTTGTTTAAAGCTTTTTTCCAAGCTTCAAGACCGCTTTCTTGTGTTTTTTGTTCTACTAATTCTACTGCATCGTAAAAAATAGCATAAGCGATAGATTTTTTACCATCTACCATCATATTGTTTACGAAACGTGTTACCTGAACGTCATTAAACTTTGGATCAGGTAAAATGATTCTCTTTTTCGGTTTTGACTTTCTCATTTTTCTTTCCTCCGTTTAATTATTTCTTTTTACCTTTTGCTGGAGCTGCAGCTGCTTGTCCTGGTTTAGGACGCTTAGTTCCGTATTTAGAACGACGTTGGTTACGACCTGCTACACCTGAAGTATCTAATGCACCACGGATGATGTGGTAACGCACACCTGGTAAATCTTTAACACGACCACCACGGATCAATACGATCGAGTGCTCTTGTAAGTTGTGACCTTCTCCAGGGATGTAAGCGTTGACCTCTTTACCGTTTGTTAAACGTACACGAGCTACTTTACGCATTGCTGAGTTTGGTTTTTTAGGGGTAGTAGTATATACACGTGTACATACACCTCTTCGCTGTGGACATGAGTCCAACGCTGGTGACTTACTCTTATCAACCAGAGCTACTCTACCTTTTCTAACTAATTGTTGAATAGTAGGCATTTACCTGTTTTTGTTTATAAATTTTATACCTAAATTATTTTAAGTTCGCAAAGATACTGATTCCCTTTTGAATATGAAATAGTTAGTGTATAAAATTTAGATTATTTTTTGAATTGGCGCTGCTCTTTTCTTGAATATCCTATGGCTTCTTTATTACCTCTTCATGCTTCTTTATTGCCCTACCATCCTAATGACATGGTCACCCTCTACGTTTAACCCACCTAAACTGTCATATATTGCAAAATTGGAGAGTTAACCCCTAATTGGTGGTTGTACAAAAATATAGACGGTTAAAGGATGGTTCAAGAGTAGAATAACGGGAGGGACGGTTTTTTCTTATTTCTGCTCTAAGCTGTTCTTTCTCTGTTTAATACTGTTTAAAAAACAGCCCTTTTTTAAATTTCTCTTCTACTGGTTTTCAGGTATATTGCACTTCCTGCATGTTTTTGCGTTCTGTTTGGCAAAGCGTTTGATAAAAACGTGTAAATATTTAGTAGAAACAAATTAATGTATTCAAATTATGAAAATCAAAATGAGATTAATGTATGCAGTGGTATTGGCCTTGGTAACCTTCGCTTTTGTTGGATGCTCAAAGGATAAAGATGAACCTATTCAAACAGGTGGAAGCATCGATGCAGCTGTTGGTACTTACAAGGGTAGTTTAGATCTATCGAATACAAGCGGACCGATGTTTGATAAAACCTTGACGGTTACAAAAATTTCTGACAATACTTTGAAAGTTGAGATTGGAGACAAAGCGCTAAAAATACCAGCAAAAGAGTTTAAGGTTATCAATAATATGAACATTGCAATTCAAACGGCTGGTGTTTCTCCAGAAGGATCATTTTTATTTGATGTGGAAAAAAAGACACTTCTTTGCCAAGGAAAGAAAACTACTGAAAATGAGGTCTTTTTCACTTTTGAAGGAACGAAACAATAAGTTTTTCCTTTCTTATTCAAAAAAAAGCGGTATTGACTTTAACCAATACCGCTTTTTTGTCGTATATCCAATTGGATGAGCTTAATACGCTGCCAATTATTGCAGATTTATTTTTAGGACAACAACGTAAAATCAATCTGCCTTTTATCCAGATCCACTTTCTTTACGCGGATTTGAACCTCATCACCCAACTGGAATTTCTTTTTCTTCCTTTGCCCAATGATCGCATAGTTCTTCTCGTCAAGGACGTAAAAGTCATCGGTGATATCCCGAAGTCTGACCATTCCCTCGCATTTGTTCTCTTCAATCTCCACATACATACCCCATTCGGTAACACCCGAAACAATACCGGTATATTCGGTGCCGATCTGATCCTGCAAGTATTCGGCCTGTTTGTACTTAATCGATGCACGTTCTGCTTCAGCGGCTTTTTTCTCCATTTGGGAAGAATGTTCGGCCATTTTTTCGTAATGCTCCGCATTGATTTTGGTACCGCCCTCCAGATAGAATTGTAAAAGACGGTGTACCATCACATCGGGATAACGACGGATAGGCGAGGTGAAATGGGTATAATAATCGAATGCAAGTCCATAGTGACTTGTCTTCTTTGTCGTATAGATCGCTTTGGCCATCGAACGTACCGCAAGTGAAGTCAGCATATTTTGTTCTTTGCTACCTTCTATCTTTGTCATCAGCGCATTTAAAGATTTAGCTGTTTCCTTATCCGTTTTGATGGTCAATTTATGGCCAAACCGCGCTGCAAATTGAGAGAAAGTTGTCAGCGTCTCCGGATTAGGAACATCGTGGAACCGGTATACAAAAGTAAGCTTGTTTTTTCCACGGCCTTGTTTACCAATAAACTCGGCAACCTTCCGGTTGGCCAATAACATAAAATCTTCAATCAGCTTGTGCGCATCTTTACGGACTTTGGTGTATACCCCTGTAGGTTTTCCATTTTCATCCAAGGTGAATTTTACCTCTTCACTTTCAAAGGCTATTGCACCATTCTTAAATTTACGCTCCCGCAGAATATATGCCAGTTCATTTAATTTTAGGATCTCTTCACTGAAATCACCCGATTTCGTTTCAATCACCTCCTGCGCTTCCTCATAACTGAAACGTCGGTCCGAATGGATAATCGTACGGCCGAACCATTGATGGTGCACATTGGCTTTTTCGTCCAATTCAAAAACAGCCGAAAAGCAAAGTTTATCTTCATGTGGACGTAAGGAACAAACGCCATTAGAAAGACGCTCCGGAAGCATCGGGATAACACGGTCCACCAAATAGACCGATGTACCACGGTTGAATGCTTCTTTATCCAATTCTGTGTCGGGTATCACAAAATGCGAAACATCGGCGATGTGAACACCAATCTCATAGTTGCCATTCTCTAATTTTTGGAAGGAGATGGCGTCATCAAAATCTTTTGCATCTGCCGGGTCAATGGTAAAGGTCGTAACGTTTCTAAAATCACGCCGCTTTGCAATTTCCTCCTTGCTTATTTTTTCCGAAATCTGATTGGCTTCAGCTTCAACTTTTTTCGGGAACTCCAATGGGAAACCATAATCGGCCAAAATAGCGTTCATCTCGGTGTTATTTTCCCCTTTGGTACCCAAAACATGTTTTACTGTTCCGACAGGATTTTTGCTCCCGCTTGGCCAGTCGATAATCGAAACGACCACTTTTTCTTTATCCTTGGCCCCATTCAGATTGTCCAAGGGAATAAAAATGTCGTGTAGCATCTTGCGGTCGTCCGCAATAAAAAAAGCAAAATTGTTGGAGATGCTGATCGTTCCTGTGAAATCAGTCTTGGCCCTTTGCAGAATTTCAACGACTTCACCCTCTTTCTTACGGCCACCTTTTCTTTTTTCGAAGGTATGGACCTTCACAATATCGCCATGGAGTGCCTGTCTAAGTTTCCGCGGAGCGATATAAATATCGTTTTCAAATTCATCATCAGGAATCACATAGGCGGAGCCATCGGCAGTCATATCTACCTTTCCTGTGACATAAACTTTAAGTTGCTTCAGATTAAATTTGCCGCGCTCGACCTCAATAAAAAGCCCATTTCTTACATTATCATGTAAAATATCGGCTATAGCGACTTTTGAGTCGTTATCGGTAAGATTCAGTTTTGACGAAACTTGTTTATAGTTGAGCGGCTTATTGCCCGATTTTTCGAAGATATCGATGATCAGTTGTGTTAAGACCTCTTTATATGGATTTTCTTTTCTTGTTTTCATTCACTTATTATTTATTATTATTCATTTACATCGGTCTTTGACAGCCCAATGGATCCTTTGACTGGCTACGATAATGGATTTTGAAAAACCAGTTTTTATCACAGATTACGAGCGCTGTACATCAAGATCGATGCCAATACAATATACGAAAAAAACTGCATTTGACAGGACAATAAGGAGCTAAACGGAGCATCTTCCGATAGCCAAGGAATAGACAGTTCAGCCGAAAAATAGTTTTGGATTCGTACAGCCTGATTTACTTTTTGCAATGATTGCACACACCGAGTGCATTGACGGCTATCGCTTCGAGACTAAAGCCTTGTGGGATCGATACTTTTGGTAAGGTCATATCTTCCAGACAGTACACAGAATTGCATACCCGGCAAATAAAATGTACGTGTTGGTCATGATGATCATGTTCTGAACAGTTTGTCGAACACATAGCGTAAGTAGCTGTACCATGTAGATCAAAGATTTTATGGATAATCCCTTTCTCTTCAAAGCTGGCTAACACCCGGTATAATGTGACACGGTCAATATCCTTGCCCAGTAATTTCTCCAGTTCCGGCTGCGAAATTGCAGACTCTTTCCTCGAAATAATATCAAGTACCTTCAACCGGGGTTGGGTAACTTTTAAACTATTTCGTTTGAGAATTTCTGGATATACAGTGTTGGAATCTTCCATGGATTTCTTCGTTAAGCCTTAGATCAAATACAAACTAAGAGAAATTTACTTTTATTTGCAAGTTAAAAAACTATGTGATGAATTTATTCATCCTATTTTTTCCCTTTCAATAGACCATTAACGAACGGGAACGGACCATTTCCTTTCTCAAAGATGCTTTTGACAGTACAAAAATACGGAATCTATTAAAAATAAGAAAACCGATAAGTTTAAGATTACTGTCATCTTACTTATCGGTTTTCGTTACTATATGGAAATATAGGAATCTTATTTGCCTGCAGCTTTCGCGTGATCAGCTAAGAATGTCGCTAGACCGCTGTCTGTCAATGGGTGTTTCAATAAGGCTAGGATCGCTGATAAAGGACCTGTCATAACATCAGCACCGATTTTAGCACAGCCTAAAATGTGTGCACTGTGACGTACAGAAGCTGCTAAAATTTGTGTAGGATAGTTGTAGTTATCATAGATTAAACGAATATCTTCGATCAACGCTAATCCATCTGTAGAGATATCATCCAAACGACCGATAAAAGGAGATACATAAGTTGCCCCAGCTTTTGCAGCCAATAGTGCTTGACCAGCTGTAAATACCAATGTACAATTTGTTTTAATACCTTTTTTACTGAAATATTTAATTGCTTTTACGCCATCTTTGATCATAGGGACTTTGACAACAATCTTGCTGTCAAGAGCTGCTAACGCTTCGCCTTCTTTGATCATTTCCTCATAGGTTGTCGAAATGACCTCAGCACTTACGTCGCCATCAACGATGGCACAGATCGCTTTATAATGGTTGATTACGTTTTCATCACCGCTAATACCTTCTTTGGCCATTAAACTTGGATTGGTTGTTACACCGTCTAATACGCCTAAATCTTGGGCTTCTCTGATTTGCTCTAGGTTCGCTGTGTCAATAAAAAATTTCATTGTGTATGTTATTGAATGATAATTATTTGATTATTCTAATGTCCAAAATAGTGATGCAAAGTTATTGATTATATTCCAGTATTGAAGCATCGATTTTCACCTATTGCATCATTATTTTTGCAAAAAAGAATCTCTTCTCCTTATTTTTTGTTATACTTTTAATATAGTATTATCTTTAAATATGCAGGTTTTCCGTTCTCTTCATTATAGAAATTTCCGTTTACATGTTATAGGACAAGCAATTTCCCTTATGGGGACCTGGATGCAGCGTATAGCCATCAGTTGGTTAGTCTATGAATTGACCGGATCTGTGTTTTGGCTCGGTTTTGTGCAGTTCATCTCCTTATTGCCTTCTTTGGTTCTGTCTCCATTTATCGGCAGTTTCGTCGATAAGCATAAAAAGTATAAATTGGTTCTGATGACCCAAATTGGTCTGATGATACAGGCTGGGATTTTGACCCTGGTCGTTTATCTGAAATGGGAGAGTGTCTTATGGCTTTCCGCCTTGGGGCTTATACAAGGGGTCATTAATTCTTTCGATGTTTTGGGGCGTCAGTCACTGATGATGTATTTGGTTGGGGACCGTAAAGATCTGCCGAATGCCATAGCGCTGAATTCAACAATTTTCAATGGTGCCCGAATGTTGGGGCCTGCAATAGGAGGTATTTTACTGAGTACATATGGTGAACTCGTTTGTTTTGCCCTGAACTTTATCAGTTTTGTTCCGGTCATTATTACATTATTGATGATGCAGGTCGATGAAACACATGTTCAACTGAGCAAGGGAAGCAATTGGGAAGGTTTGGTCGAAGGCTTTCGTTACCTCAAACGTTCGCCGCACATCTCCTCGCTGATTATTATCATGACATTCTCCAGCTTGATTGTTATTCCGTATACCTCGTTGCTGCCTGCCATCGCAAAAGAAATGTTTCATGGTGATGAACGTACGTTCTCCTGGTTTGAAAGTGCAGCCGGCCTGGGTGCCATGATTGGTGCTTTTAATATGGCCCGTTTAAAATCGGGTACCAATTTGCGCTATCAGGTGATGGGGGCTGCTGCCCTTATGGGAGTTGCATTATTGTTTTTGGCACATTCGAGTATGCTGCAGATGGCACTCGTCTATGTGATGTTGGTATCCTTTGCCATGATGATGCAAAACTCAAGTATCAATACGTATATTCAGACGCATGCCATACCGATCTATCGTGCCCGGGCGATCTCGTATTACGTCATGGCTTTTCAGGGGATATTTCCCATCGGTACACTGATGATAGGTTCGTTAGCCAGTTACTGTGGGCTTCGAACGACATTATACGTCATGGGTGGATTGGGGATATTGATCGCAATCGTGTACTATGGCTATCTCCGGCTCCATATCCACAAACGCCTATTTAAGTTTTAATTTCCGGGTTCTTAATTTTAAGGTGCACTTTGCATAATCAATGACAGCACCATAGTCTGCAAAAATATCTCCGCCCAGTACGCCGATCACTGGTTCTAGATCCATCTGCTGATAGGCATAGTTGATCGAGCTTAAATCCAGTACTGCAGTATTTAAGTTTTTTATCTGCCATTCACCTATGGTCAGACTTGGAATTTTTATGTTGAAACTCTCCATTGAATTGGTGCCAAGTCCTGTTGATAATGTTTCTGAAGGCTCAAGCTGCAATTGGTCCTCCAAAAGATGCCCCAATTGTGTTTTATCAAATACAGTTTTAGAAGCCCCTGTATCGATCACCATCTTGAACGAACGGTTATATATTTCTACATCGATTAAAATGTGTGTGCCCTGGCCTTGTAAATCCAATAATTGAAATGGTACTGTTGTCATATAGCCAAACATACCCAAAAATTCCCTTAAAAAAGAAATTTTAAAACCCGCAGTGTGTGTTGAACGCTCATAAAAAAAGCTGCTATTCTATAAATAACAGCTTTTCATCTTTTTATAGTTTATGCGCTACAGCGCTTTTATTTCTTTCAGTACATTATTCATTGTCCGTACTGCTTCTGCACTTTTATTGAATTTTTCTTTATCCTCTTCATCGAGTAGAATAGGCACGATCCGATCCCATCCTTTTTTATTGATGATAACCGGTACCCCAAGATTGATATCTTCTTGGCCAAATTCACCTTCCAGATACACAGAGGCCGTAAATAATCGGCCTTGATCGCGCACGATACTTTCGACAACTGCGGCAGTTGCAGCGCCCGGAGCATACCAGGCGGAAGTTCCGATCAAGCTGGTCAATGTGGCCCCACCAACCATTGTTTTGTGTACAATTTCGTCTTGCTCTTCCGGGGTAAGGAAATCAGTGACCGGAATACTGTTCCACGTGGAGTGCTTGATGAGTGGAATCATCGTTGTATCTCCATGGCCACCAATGACAATGGCATTGAGGTCGGCCGCAGAAGCATTCAGTTTTTCACTCAGTTGATATTTGAACCGGGCTGAATCCAATGTACCTCCCATTCCAACAATTCTATTCTTAGGTAATCCACTCGATTTAAGTGCCAGATAAGTCATGGTATCCATCGGATTAGAAACAATGACAATGATAATATCCGGAGAGTGTTTGACTAAGTTCTCTACAACTGACTTGACAATATTGGCATTTGTCCCAATCAATTCCTCGCGTGTCATTCCGGGTTTACGCGGAATTCCCGATGTAATGACGGCAACAGTAGAACCTGAAGTTGAAAGATAGTCATTGGTTACCCCTTTGATTTTTGATTCAAAACCCAATAAGGCAGCGGTTTGCGCCATATCTTGCGCTTTGCCTTCCGCAAAGCCTTCTTTAATATCCAATAATACAATCTCCTCGGCGACATTTCGACGGATTAAATTGTCCGCTGTAGTTGCTCCTACAGCTCCAGCACCAACAATAGTTACTTTCATATGTAAATAATTTGTTTATTCATGAGCTAATTTTCCGCTTAAGTATATACATCTGCCTTTTAATTATATAGCTGCCTTCGGCGGTCCTTATGCCACATTGGATATCCGGTCCATCTTCACGAATGCTTGTATTTTTTTATATGGATATTTCATGCGCATTTATGTGGATTATTAAATAATTCTTGAATTTAATCAATTATTATCAGTAAATCAATGTATTTAGCGGGAATAACTTGTTTTTTGACATAAGAAATAGAACCCTCCAAAATCGATGACTTTTATAAAATAGTAAAAAAATAACAGGCCTGAAATTTGTTCAAGCCTGTTATTTCTATCGTGTAAATCAAATTTGAAATCCTAGAACGGATAGCCGATGGCTAGGTTGAACATCAAATTATCCTTTCTCCATTTTGAACTTCCAAAGTCGATATCCTTAAATACCCAACGTTCTCCTTTTGGAAGATAGGGAATGCGGAAAGGTATTGACATATCTGTACGAATGATCAAAAACGTAAAGTCGAAGCGTAATCCAGCTCCACCGCCGACGGCTAATTCATTTAAAAAGTTCTTGCTGAACTTACCGCCCGGCTTGTTGACGTCATCCCGTTGCAACCACACATTCCCGGCATCTATGAATGCTGCCCAATGAACAAAGCCTGCTAATTTAGCTCTGTATTCTGTGTTAAGTTCCAATTTGATATCACCGGTCTGATCGGCATAGAAGAGGCCGTTGCTTAATTTTTCAGGGGCAACTGTTCCCGGTCCAATTGCACGAGCACCAAATGCCCGGATACTGTTAGGCCCACCTACATAATATTGTTTTAAATAAGGAAGTGACCGCGAGTTACCATAGGAATAGCTTAATCCTAAACTGACCCGTGAGGCAAGCTGCGAATTCTCCGACAATTTGAGATAGTGTCTGCCATCGCCACTGATCTTGATGTATTGGGAGAAATAAGCATCGAACAATTTGAACGTTTTCCCTTTATTGAAATCTGCTCCTTTTATCAAACCGAGTATGTTCCCCGAGAGGTCCAGGTTGCCTTTGAAATAAAATGTATTTTTCAAATGCTGCTTCATCGTGTTTTGAAACGTGAAGTTATAATTTGGGCCGATCGTAAATTGTGGATCTATTGCATGCCTTAACGCCGGAATAGTATCCATTTGTTTTTGGTAGTTTTCAGAAATACCTTTAGGCTGAACATAGGTAATCTCCATTAAAGCAAGATCGTGCTGCTTCTCCTCAGACTCCTGCCAGATGTAACCGTAATCCAATGCGATGGAATTTAAGGTATATGCTTTGCGGCGATTTAAAAATTCATAGCGGCCTTTGACGTAAGTCTTCGGAATAAAACGGCGCGTAGGAGAAATCCTTCCAAAAGGGGACAATATCCGCGGAAAGGTCAGTGTAGCCTCCATCCCGTAACGGTAATAACTCGAGTTGAGGTCGGCCGATCCACCGGTCTGGGTTTCATAACCACCGAATACATTAAAACTTAACTGCTCTGCGCCTTTAAATGCATTGCGTAAAGTCCAGTTGACATTAACTTCTGTACCATTGTATACCGAAGCCATTTTTCCCAATAGTTCCACGCGGAGTGATTTTTTTGGCAACGGGGTTAAGTAGTAGTAGACGTCAAGTGCGTTGGGAACTTCTTTGCTGTCAACAAAGTTGTTTTTGACAAATTTCCAGCTATTGAGATTCACCAGATGGCTGATGGTTTGGTTGTGGGCATTACGGTTGTAGACATCGCCGGGATGAAAGAAGATATGATTCGCGATAACAGGCTTTCTATAAAGATGCTGGCGGTCTATAAAATAGTAGCTGCTATCATATAGTTCCGCGTTACGGGTGGATCGCTGATAGCCAGAGCTTGTTTCCGTGTAGTTCGGGTAAATGTAGATTTTATTAATCTTTGAAGGTACCCTCGCCTGTGCCGGTGTTTCCTTCTTTACAGTAACATACATGTCGACCTTGTTGTTCCGGTGTGAACTGTCTACCTGAACCAGGATGTAATCAGGGCTGAAATAATAATATCCTTTATTTTTGAGGTCATTGTCGATGCGGTCACGCTCATTTAGGATAACATCAAGGCTATAATTTTTGCCCACCTGTAAGAGACTTTTATCGGAGCTCGAACGAATATCTTTACCCAGCTGCGTTGTGCTGTCAATATCAAATTGAACAGATCTTATTCGGTAGATAAAATTTGGCTTGGCTGTATAATTAACCGTTGCTTTTTTGTTTTCAACCAAAGTGTCGGATTTTACTTCAGCATTAAAGAAACCAAAATTCTCCAGACGATTGCGCAGTAGATTCTCATTATACTCGCGATTGACATCGCTCAACAATACCGGTTTCTCACCAATTTTCTTGAAAAATTTTTTAATGATATTATTCCCTACAGAATCGCCGGCCATATTGTTGAAGTACAACTTAAATGGTACGCCAGCTAAACGTTTATTGGGCTTTGGCATCAATGCCGCTTCTAAATGGGTCGCAATCTTCTCCTTATTTTCTTTGGAAATCGTGTCCGAATCGACTATCACATTGCCTTTGACATATAAGCTTTCCCCTTCTTTCAGATTCTTGGTTGACGAACAGGATGCTATAAATGCAGCGCATGAAACTATTCCAACAATATATTTTAGTTTAGTTTGCATGATAACTCCTTTCCTCATCTTCATTTTTTATAGCTGTCGTTCTGATGGTATCTATGTTTGATTTTGGACTATCGCTTTTCGGCGTACGTTTCGTTGAGTCCAACTGTTGTTTACGTTTTTCTTTTTCTCTTTCCTCCATACGTTTTCTGTACTCAGGGCTATGGGTCATTAAACTATCTCTGATGACTGTGCGTACGCTATCACGATAGACTGAATCGGTTTCCATACGTTCCACATCAAAACGTTTTCTGAAACCTTTGCTATTTGTGTCATAGTACTCTTTGAGTTTTTTCGAACTCATCCAGATTTCCTTAAACCGGTTGTAATCCATATTGATGATAAATCCGATACCCGTTTCTACATATTGGCCTTGGAGCGTGACCTGATATTGATTTTTACGATATACCCGTGCAAAATAGCGACCATCTTGCGAAAGTTGATAATCCAATTGGATATCTCCAGCAATATTGTTGGCGGTTTCTCCGGGGCGTGTATTTCCTTCAACTTCAAAATTAGAACCGACGGTAATTTTTAGACGATCATTTAAAAGCATTTTAGATACACCGATATTCAGATCTGTTCGGGTTTGGCCCGCTCCAGTAGCATAATCTTCCTCCGAAGTTAAGTTGAAATCCAGTTCTACTCCGGTGATAAGCTCGGAGGCTAGGCGGTTCAATTGACCGCTCAGGAATGAACTTATGCTATTTCTGACTATGGCTTCTGTGCCACCACCACCGGATAAACTTTCAAATGGATTGGTCGACATAAAGCGTCCTAAAACGATGAGTGAAAAGACCTGTTTGTTCAGCTCAGATGGATTTTCACGCAAGGTGGTCAATGCGTTATTTACTTTGCTGATCACATCTTGGGAAACAACCGAGTTGTTTTCGTCCAAGTCGATATCAAAATTCAGTTGCGGTTGGAACAATTTGTCTGTAATCTTCAACAAGACATTAAAAGGAATACGTTGCTTGTATAAATTAGCGTTTTCTGATCCCAGTTGCGTCGCTACAAGTTCCAGCGTTGGAGCTTTGGTTGTGTATGCCGCTGTGATATTAAGCTGCGCATCCAGGGGATCTCCGTTCCAGGTGATCGTACTTCCTTTTCGGAATGTAAAATCTTTTTTTACGGGACCAAAACTGAATGAGTAACTTCCTTTGTCTACGGTAAATGTACCTGACAAGGTAATTTTGCTGCTCGCATCAATGCCTGCATTCAGTTCCGCTTCTCCTTGGATATTCAGTGCATCCTGTGAACCGGCATCCAAGAGGATCTTAAATTTGGCATCTTTATCCGTTTGAAGATTCAGATCTACGTCGATTCCCGTCAGACGGGTTACGGTCATCGAATCTAATTTTGCAAATACGTTGGCTCTTGTGGTATCACTCTTATCAACAAATTCGACAACGCCTTTACGATCGGCCATCCCCGGATCCTCGTTTGGCATGACAAAGGTGAAATCGGTATCATCTAATACCTTGATTGTACCATCAACGATAGGCTTATCAAGATTCCCCCGGATGCGAAGGTTCGAGGTAAGATACATTTTACCATAGAACATATCGTTGTCGCTTTGTGTTGAATTGAGCACCTCAAAATTGTCCGTATTGATATTGAGATTAAAATCAAAATCAGTATACGTTTTGGTTTCTATGGATCCCGTTACCTTGGCAATATTCCCTTTTTTGTCTTCCAATGCAAATTTAGGGAAAGTAATACCCCTTTCATCCAGATGAATGGTTTCATCTTTAGCTTTGAAAAGTGCATTCAACATCGCAATATTGAATTGTGCATCTTTAAACTTCACATCGCCGTTAATGAGTGGTTTGGATGGCGATCCCGTTATTTTTAACTGGCCTTCAAGATTTCCCTTCGAGTCTTTTAGATAACCCAAACTGAATGCCTGAACCGTCTGCATGGAGAGTGGCGCAATATCTAAGGTGAAATCCAGGCTTGCCTCTCCCTGTGGAGGATTGATAAAATCACCACTTAATACCACATTGTTGCCATTTTCACTGATACTGATATTCGCATTATACGTGTTTTCTTTTTCATTGTTCACTTTTATGTTGACATTCCCGACAGTATCTTTTCCAATATAGAATTTGTCGATCACAAGATCGGATACAAAGACAGGGCTACTTTCCAAACGTGATATGGTTGCCTGACCATTAATCCCGCCGCCGAGATCGACAGTTTCACTTTCAAGCATTTTGCTTAATGTTTCAATGCGGAAATTTTTAAAGGCAATGTTGAGTGGCGAATTGAGCACACTATCCTGCGATGATATACTCAGCTCTTGTCCTTTATTACTTAAAATAAAGTCATTGGCCTGAATACCCGTACTGCCAAATTTGAGCACGTTGTTTGGATTTATCGTCCACTTGTCGTAGTTCAGCATCAGGCCATCCTGAAGTAGGCTAAAAACAAATGCTCCATTATCAACGCGCATATTGGCGCCCAAATGATACTGCTCTTTCTCTTTCTTGTCTTTAATCCAAAGGCCAAAATCCAAATTGTTTTGAATGACTTTACCACTGAAGACTGTATTCACCAGCTCGATATTGCTCACCTTGATTTTATTGATCAAGGCCGAATAGTAGAGCGTGCTATCGAGCGTATTTATATCTAAGGTAACGTTGTTGATCTCGGTACCATTATAAATAATCTTAGGGGCATCCAATTTGGCAAGAATAGTTTTTGACTGACTATTGAACATACCATCCAACGTAATATCAGACATTTCCGTTAGTTCTGGAAGAAAATCCTTTATAAATTTAGTTCTGGTCAATTGGGCTGAAAACTCAATATTCTGAGGCTCATATTTGGGAACTTTAACAGCTTTGCCTGGTTGGTAATATACCTGTAAAATGTCTTGAACTGCATTCTGCAATTCTAAAATTTTGTATTTTCCGACTAAGTGGGCATTTAGAAAGTCCGATTTTAAAAGCAGCAAGTTGCGGCTCGTATCCGCTTTTGCAATCAGTGAAATGCTGTCTAGCGAGTAATAAGCATCATTGTAAACAATAGATGAATTGGTAATATGCGCTTCTCCATTTAAGAAATTAGGATCAGCTGAACTAAAGTTTCCGACAAGTTTACCATGATATTTGAACTCGTCGTCCATTAATTTTAAATTTTTAAAATTAATGGTATCCACCATAAGTTCGAAATCGACCTGTGGATATTTGGACTTCATGTTGGCCGTTGCATTTAACTTCAATTGAATATTAGGGTCGGGACTAACAATAGAAGCTTTAATATCTCCATTGTCTGCGGTAAGGTTCATGTCTATATTCTGATAACGATAACCCATCGCATCCATCCGATTTACTTTACCATCGAAGTTGGCTACAAGCTTCTTGGGATCGGTACCATGGCCTTTAATTTTTCCTTCGAAGGAAAGTATTCCCAATGTGCTGTCCATTTTCATAATCTTACCAATGTCAAAATCACGAATACTGACAAATGCATCATAGGTTGTATCGCGGCCAATCATGCCTACTTTACCATTGAACTTGGCGGTTCCTTTTTCTGTTACTAAGGAAAGATTGGTATTAAAGGCATTCATTCCCCCTCTAAAAGTTCCGGTAAGGCCGATCGTATTGGGCAGCTCTATTCCGCTAGGCAGCATTTTTTTTGAAACCAGCTTTTCGATATCCGAACGACCTGTAGTTAGCTTTTTTAAATTAAGATCCATTGACATTTTATCGACATTGGGTAGCCCTTTTAAATGCAGACTTGCAATGACACGTGTATTGGACAGCGTTTGGAAATCAATTGCCGGAATATTTAAATCATTTACCTTGCCCACAACGCGGCCATCAATATTAAACTTTTTGTCCATTAATGGTTTCATCACCTGCATGGTATCCAAAAAAGGAGCAAAATAGTAGATGTCGCGCATATCTACGTGGCTCTTTTTGATCGTTGCATTGACATAGATCAGCTCTGGCTTTTTGGCAATAATATCCAAAGATGGATAGGTTACTTTTAAGTAATCACGCAGTAGGGTACGTGGTGTTTCTGCGTACAGGTTTTTGATCTCCGCACCTGTATTTGTATACTTAAAATCCCCCTTCAATTGCTTGATCATAAACCCGGAATGATCAGAGGCGACAAGCTCTTTTAATGATCCGCTGATCGAATCGGCGCTATAGTAAAGATCATTTAAACTGGTTTTCATTCCAGGGATCTTAATATTGAAGTAATCAAAGCCTTTCATACGGGCCTGATTGTCGTCTCTATACGCTAAGCTTGTATTGTTGATTTGGATATCTTTGGCTGAGACAACCCAGTTTATTTTGGTAGTATCCGCGGTGTTTTTCGCTCCTGTGTTTACTTTTTTCTGGATCTTTCCAAAGAGCACATTATTGTCCGAACCGTCAAGATTGATCGTTTGAATATCGACAAGTTCTTTATTAAGGTCGATCTTGTTAATGTCTGCATGAAGATTTTTGATATAAAATTTTGTATTCAGCAGACTGGATTGATCCTCATAGCGCACTAAGATATTGGTCAGGTCAGCAATCTGTATACCGACATCGGGAAGCAAGGTGGTTACTTGTGCCGTTTTATCTGTAATGCCAAAATCTTTGACCGTGGGTGCCGTGCCATCAACAACTGGTCGCCATTGTTTCACTGTAGCACTTAGACCATCTATCTTCACTTTGGGCAGATTGAAGGCCATGTTTTTTGTGAGGTCGAACTTCTTGATGTTGGTATTTAGGCTGTTCAGATAAACATCAGCACTCGTTCCAATAACATCATCGGCATAGACAATATGAAATTTATCAAATTTGACTTTATCGAGATTAAATAGAAGGGCTGAACTGCTGTCTGCAGTTGGTTTGCTTTCCTTTTGAGAAGCGAAAGCTTTAACAATATAATCAAAGTTGAATGAACTGTCCGGCAATGTACGGCGGATTTTTGCGGTGATTCCTTCTGCTTCAATGCTCTGAATTTCAACGGTATTTTTCAGAAGTTTTAGCATATTGATATCGACAGCTATGCTTTTTCCTGCCACTAACGTATCCTTGCTTTGGTCAGCTAAATAGATGTCCTCTAAAACCAGCTTTTTAGGGAAATCAATATTAATGTAGCCAATTTTGACGGGGGTACCAATCTTACCTTCGACATAGTGTGTTACTTTTCCAGCAATATAATTCTGAACGGCGGGTATTCTGATTAAAAATACGATTAAAATAGCCAGCGCAATTATTACTCCAATAATCCACAATATTGTTTTGAAAGCAATTCGGGTAAATCTGTTCAACGTATAATTTGATTTAAGTATCTATTAATAAAAATTAAAACGGAAAAAAGTTTGCTAAGTTTTCAGATATATAACGTATATCGCCATGATTTCAGCAAACTAAGATAAATTTGCGTGTAAATGCAAGTTTAATTTATGTGCTATACTTGCTAGCAAATATTAGACAGTTTTTCATTTCCCTTGTATAAAATTATTTTATCGTGGGAATATTCTAAAAACACATCAAATAATTGACCAAACCATTCTAGTCGTACAAAGTTTTTTGTTTTTTAATTTTATGTTAATAAAAACATTAAATACCTATCAATTTGTCAAAGTAATAGGTATTTAATAGATGCATTATCCTGCTCGATATTCGTTTGGAGAAGAATGTAAGCAATTATTCCATCAGTTTTTTATACTTGCCCCAGTTTTCGAATACCACCCATAGCCAAATAATGAAAAGTACAGCCCAAATAATTAGTCCCATTTGGCTATAAAAAATCATGTTGTGGGTAAAAATACCAATGAGTATGGGGAAGATGACCAGTGCACCCAGTGTTCTCGTTTTTGGGAAAATAAACAATAAACCGCCCAAGAGTTCGATGATTCCAACCAGTGGCATTAGCCATTTGATCGTGGCAAAAGCCTCAAATACCTTTTTCATGTCCATATCCATTGGTGGCGTAGGCATATAATGAAAAAGTTTATCCAGCCCCGCATTGATGAATAGCAAGGCGAATAGGATACATAGTATATTTTTAAAGATCTTCATAACGGTCAATTTTAAATTGATTATTTTACGGTTATCGTTGTAGGTGGATCAGTGCTGTTATCTTCTTTGTCTTCTTCGTCTTTGTTTGTATTTCGTTCTACGGTAATTGTACATTCTGTAAGCAATGCGGCTACAGCGCCAATTGCTGCAAAGACAGGTGCTAAGATCAAGCCTATTGCACCAATAGTGACAGGAAAGCTCATGATTTCTTTGCCATGTTTGTCCGAGATGCTGATTTTGCTCACATTGCCCTCAGCAATGATTTCTTTGATCTTTTGTAAAAGGTTTTCACCGTTAATCTGAAATGTCTCTTTGAATCCCATAATGATATAATTTAAGTTCGCTCTTATAAAGTTATTCATTTTTTTACAAGAATTTACACAAAGTTATCAGCATTGTTGATCTCCGGTTAATTATAAACTGTATGGTTATTTTGGAATAGAGGAAAGCGCTTTTGCCTTTTGTTTCAAAAGTTTTTATCGTATATCCTTGTGCTATATATTACCCGTGAATGATGGACCAAAATTTACTTGAGCCATCTGTTTGGCTCTTTCGTGAAAGCACGTGCTCCTCGTAGAGAACAACTGTCAATCAAATTCGCTCTTGATACGCTTTTTTATCGGATATACTTTGGATATTTAACGGTGCTTATTCGCTTGTAACCGAAGAAGCACCGAACAAGCTCCGAAGAAGTACCGAACAAGCACCGAACGATCTCCGAATTTGGTCGCTCGTTAAACATAAAAAAGTCCCGTGCATTGCACGGGACTTTTTGAGATGTATAGTGTAGCTGTTAACCTAACGCTGTTAAGCTTTCTTGAAGAATTTTAATCTTCGCTTCGGCATCAGCCTTTTTACTTTTTTCGTTTTCAACAATTTCAGGTTTAGCATTTTGCACAAACCGTTCATTGGAAAGCTTTTTGTCTACAGATACAAGAAAACCTTTTAGGTATTCCAATTCTTTCTCGATACGTTCACGTTCAGCATCCGCATCAATATTATTTTCCAACGTAACATAACATTCGTCTTTGCCGGCAAGGAAACTTGCTGCACCAGTTATTTTCTCGGAAACAAAAGTGACACCCTCCAAGTTTGCAATCTTTGTGATGATATCAATATATTGCTCCAGGTTGACGTCCGATTGTTGATTGATCGCTAACGGTAAAGCAACTTTAGGGGAGATACCTTTAGAATTGCGAATATTGCGAACTTCCGAAATAATCTGTTGAGCGATAGCGAAATCTTTTATCAGTTGCTCATCAAAATCATTCGCTGTAGGATAAGCGGCTACGATAATGCAATCTTTCTCGTCTTTCACACCGAACAGTTCGTCATGCCACAATTCTTCTGTTAGGAAAGGCATGAAAGGATGTACTAAAGTGAGTATACGTTGGAAAAAAGATTTTACTGTTGCTAAGGTTTCGCTAGAAATAGGGGAGCCATAAGCCGGTTTCACTAATTCAAGGTACCAGGCACAGAAGTCATCCCATACCAATTTGTAGGTTGTCATCAGTGCATCTGATAAACGATAGTGTTTGAAGTTCTCTTCGATATCGACCAGAGCTTGATTTAACCTTGCTTCAAACCAAGATGCCGAAATCTTATCTGAATCCGAAGCTGGAGTAGTTGTAATTTCCCAGCCTTTAACCAAGCGGAATGCGTTCCAGATCTTATTAGCAAAATTACGGCCCTGTACACAAAGTTCTACATCAAAAGGAAGGTCATTACCTGCTGGAGCAGTCAATAACATGCCCATCCGCGTAGCATCTGCACCATATTCATTCATCAAATCAATCGGATCAGGAGAGTTGCCCAGTGATTTAGACATTTTACGGCCCAGTTTGTCGCGTACAATACCCGTGAAATAAACATTTTCAAAAGGCAATTGTCCGCGGAATTCATATCCTGAAACGATCATACGTGCTACCCAAAAGAAAATGATGTCTGGGGCAGTGACTAAATCTTGCGTAGGGTAATAGTAGTTGATTTCTGCATTTTCTGGTTCATTGATACCATTGAAAACCGAAATTGGCCATAGCCAAGCTGAAAACCAAGTATCTAGCACATCCTCATCTTGACGTAGATCGGTCAATTGAAGCGTTGTATTACCTGATTTTTCCTGCGCTAAAACAAGAGCCTCTTCAACCGTTTGTGCAACCACAAAGTCTTCGTTTCCATCGCCATAGAAATAAGCCGGTATCTGGTGTCCCCACCACAATTGTCTTGAGATATTCCAGTCGGTAACATTCTCCATCCAATTGCGGTAAATATTTTTGAATTTCGTTGGATGAAATTTAATGGTATCATCCATAACATTATCCAATGCCGGTTTTGCAAGATCCTCCATCTTAAGGAACCACTGATTAGAGATTTTTGGCTCAATAACAGCACCTGTTCGCTCGGAAGTTCCAACATTATTGGTATAGTTTTCAACTTGCTCCAATAATCCTTTTTCCTCCAGCTCTTTCTCGATTTCCTTACGGACTTTAAAACGATCCATGCCGGCGTAATGCAGGCCATTGTCGTTTAGTTTTGCTTCGTCGGTAAAGATGTCGACAAATTCCAGGTTGTGCTTTTTACCTAGTGCGTAGTCATTCACATCGTGCGCTGGAGTAACTTTAAGGCATCCTGTACCAAACTCCAAATCGACATATTCATCTTCAATGATGTTCACTTTTCTGCCAACGATCGGCACGATTACTTGCTTTCCTTTTAACCAGGTGTAGCGCTCATCATTGGGATTGATACACACGGCTGTATCACCAAATATGGTTTCAGGACGGGTCGTCGCCACAACAATATATTGATCGGTGCCCTCAACCTGATATTTCAAGTGATATAATTTGCCGTTTTTCTCTTTATAAATAACCTCTTCGTCAGAGATATTTGTTTTTGCTTCGGGATCCCAGTTGACCATACGGTAACCACGATAGATCAATCCTTTATGATATAAATCGACAAATACGCGGATAACAGATTGATATAGCTCCGGATCCATGGTAAAACGTGTACGATCCCAGTCACAGGAAGCGCCAAGTTTTTCAAGCTGTTTTAAAATAATACCACCGTATTTTTCTTTCCATTCCCAAGCGTGTTTTAAGAAATCTTCACGTGATAAAGATCGTTTGTCAATTCCTTGTTCTTTCAACATAGCGACGACCTTAGCTTCAGTGGCAATGGAGGCGTGATCGGTCCCCGGTACCCAACAAGCGTTTTTTCCCTGCATACGTGCGCGGCGAATCAAAACGTCCTGAATGGTATTATTCAGCATATGCCCCATGTGCAATACTCCCGTGACATTCGGAGGAGGCATCACAATCGTGTAAGGTTCACGTTCGTCCGGGGTGGAACGGAAAAATCCATTCGCTTTCCAATAGCTGTACCATTTTTCTTCAGCTTCTTTTGGATTGTAAGTTTTCGCTATGCTCATTTTAAATTTTATATTCAAACTTTTAAGGAACACAAAAGTAAGGAATTCTATGTTATTTTCCTTAGTTATCGACTTATCTTGTTCTCAAACAACGAGAAGCCCTGTATAAAGCTTAGTCTTTCGATTCAATGAAGGTCCTGCTTCAGCTGAAGAGGGAGATATTCAAGCTGTGTAGTACATTATCCGCTATTTATAGTTTTTTAATCTTTTCTTCATATTACTAAGTAATTAGCCTGTATTTCATGTAAATTAATGTAAATTTGCCTGTTTTATTTTTACACGAAGGAATGCAACGATTTGCTAATGAGCTTAGGGCTTTAACACAATATTTTCTATTCTGGTTAATTATCTGTTTTATAGATAGATTAATTTTTATTACTGCTTTTTTTGAGAAAATAGTTTTTTCCAATTTTTCGGAAATTTTTAAGATTTATTATCACGGTCTGAATCTGGATTTTTCAGCTGTCTCTTATATTTGCGCACTACCATTTCTGGTGTATTGCCTGTTAGGGTTTTTCCCAAAACTGAAACCTAAAAGACTGCTCTTGGATATTTATACCATTATCGTCCTGGTATTGTTCTTTGTGACAAGTTTTATCAATGTCAATATCTATCGGGAATGGGGCGACAAGATTTCTAAACGTGCCATCGATGCATTTTTCGCCTCACCTTCAGGGGCCGTAGCTTCGGCAGAGTCCACACCGGTATTCCTCCCAATCGTCGGTATGTTGATCGGTATATTCTGTGGATATTTTCTATACCGCTGGATGTTTAAAAAAGTCTCTTTTTTCAATATCAAATCTCCTGTAGGTAACTTTTTCAAACTCGCAATCGGAGTTTTTGTGCTCTTTACGTTTATTCGCGGTGGTTATGGGAGAGCAACATTAAACCCTAGTAAGGCCTATTATTCCGAGGAAACATTTTATAATCATGCAGCAGTTAATACCCAATGGTCTTTTTTACGGGATTTCTTTGCCGAAAGTACCAAACTGAAAAACCCTTATAATTATTATGCGGATCAGAAAGAGATTCGGGACAAGTTGCGCCCCGCCTTTCAAAGCCAACCTGACTCTGCCGTAGAGGTATTGTCAACGACTCGTCCGAACGTCGTTATTATTATGTTGGAAAGTTTTGTCGGTGATCTTATTCAGTCTCTTGGCGGGGAAAAGGGAATTACGCCACACATGGAAGAGTTGATTAAAGACGGTATTTTGTTTGACCATATTTATTCTGCTGCTGATCGGTCCGACAAAGGCATGGTAGCGGTGTTGAGCGGCTTTCCGGCGCAAGGACCCGAGAGTATTATCAAGTATATCGACAAACATGAAAATATGCCTGCCATTGGGCAAGAGTTCGATCATGCCGGCTATGAAACATCATTTTATCATGGCGGTCAGAGTGAGTTTTACAATTTTAAATCGTATATGCTGACGCATGGGATGTCTAGGGTGGTGGATAACGCCAATTTTGAATTGGATGCCGAGCGTGCTTCTTGGGGTGTATATGACCATGTGGTCTTTAATCAAATGATCAAAGACTTCAGAAAAGAGAAACAGCCTTTCTTTTCGACGATCTTTACCTTAATTAATCACGAACCATTTGAGTTAAAACACGGCTATAAATTTGGCAACGCTACCAATGCGGATAAATTCCGAAGTACAGCAAATTATACGGATTCAGCTGTTTTTGATTTTATCAATAAAGCTAAAAAGGAAGCTTGGTATAAGAACACTCTTTTTGTTATCGTGGCCGACCATGGACATCGACTTCCATCTGAAAAATGGGAGCTATTTCACCCCAATCGCTTTCATATTCCGCTGATCTTTTTCGGTGATGTTATAAAACCTGAATATCGTGGGAAAATATTTAATAGAATCGGCAATCAAACGGATTTGGCGGCAACTTTATTGACACAATTGAAGCTCCCAACAGATCGTTATCATTGGAGCCGGGATCTTTTTAATCCGACGACGCCTCAAATTGCATTTTACAATTCGAAGGATGCCTTTGGTGTGATTACCCCACAACAGGCGGTTTCTTTCGATAATGTAGGCAGAATTATCAATTACAGATCCAACAAGGAATATCCTGCTGGCAAAACAGACAGCTTATTGAATATTGGCAAAGCGTATTATCAAGACGTATACCGTGAATTTTTAAAATATTAGGGCTATGAAATTAAAAGGAGTATTTGCACCTTATTTTGCTGTCGCAATTCGTTTTATCTTTCTTCTAGTCATCTATGCGTTATTGCGATTGGGGTTTTATGGCGTCAATGCTTCCTTATTTCCTCATGTCGATGCAGGTAAGCTCCTGGTGATGTTTGCGGGTGGCGTACGATTCGACATCGTGGCACTCCTGTATCTAAATATCCTGTATATTGTTATGCAGACTATACCAGGTCCATTTAAATCGAATAAAATCTATCAAAAAGTTGCAAAATGGATCTTTGTCGTGACCAATTCAATTGGTATAGCGTTAAATCTGATTGATTTTGCCTACTATCCATTTACCCTCAAAAGAACGACAGGAACAGTAATCGACCAATTTTCCAATGAATCCAACCTGATGAAGCTGGCTTTTGATTTCTGTTTGGATTATTGGTATCTCATTATCGTGTTGGTACTGGTTGTTTATGGTTTGATTAAATCGTATAAACTTGTTCAAATTGAAAGGATTACGAAATATAGCTGGAAGTCATTTTTGATCCAATTGCCTTTGTTTTTATTGACTGCTTTTCTTTTTATTGGTGGTGTGCGTGGCGGTTGGGCACACAGTACCCGTCCAATTACATTAAGTAACGCGGGTGATTATGTAGAGACGCCAGAAGAAATGAATATCGTACTGAATACGCCATTTAGTATATTGAAAACATTGAAGGCTGTTAATCTTAAACCTGTCCATTATTATTCCGAACAAGAGCTTGAACAGTTATACAATCCTATTCATGTACCGCAATCAGACCAACCTTTTGCAAAGAAAAATGTCGTCGTTCTGATTTTGGAGAGTTTTGCAAAGGAGCATTTTGGTGAATTGAATAAAGATATTCAAGGTGGTAAATACAAAGGTTATACGCCTTTTATGGATTCATTGATCCGCAATGCTTACACCTTTACCGATACCTATGCCAATGGTCGTAAATCAATTGATGCCCTACCATCAGTCATTACGGGCATTCCTTCCATAGGAGAGCCTTTTGTACTTTCGATATATTCTGGAAATGAAACCACAAGCTTAGCGAAGCTTTTAGGGAAAAAGGGATATGAGACTGCTTTTTTTCACGGAGCACCCAATGGCAGTATGGGCTTCTCCGCTTATATGAAACTGGCGGG
The DNA here is from genome assembly GCF_033097525.1 of Sphingobacterium sp. UGAL515B_05. Classification (NCBI taxonomy): domain Bacteria; kingdom Pseudomonadati; phylum Bacteroidota; class Sphingobacteriia; order Sphingobacteriales; family Sphingobacteriaceae; genus Sphingobacterium; species Sphingobacterium sp. UGAL515B_05. The sequence goes on from NZ_CP109907.1 coordinate 2,964,379, forward strand.
TATTCAGCATTATTTTGGTAAAAATGAATATAACAATGATGCTGACTTTGATGGTATATGGGGAATCTGGGATGAACCGTTTTTGCAATTTGTAGCGAATAAGATCAACACTTTCCATCAGCCATTTTTCGCTAGTTTCTTCTCTTTATCTTCGCATCACCCATTTAAGGTACCTGAAAAGTATCAGGGGAAATTTCCTAAAGGACCTTTGCCCGTACAGGAACCCATTGGATATACCGATAATGCGCTGCGTGAATTTTTTGCAACAGCTTCCAAAATGCCCTGGTACAAAAATACCATATTCGTTATCTGTGCAGACCATGCTACTGTAAGCTACCTGCCGGAATATCAAACGGCAGCAGGGGGCTTCCAAATTCCAATAATATTTTATGCACCTGGGGATAATCTAGTTGGCAAAGCGGATAAACTGGTACAGCAAATAGATATTATGCCTACGATTTTAAATTATCTGCACTACGATGAACCTTATTTTGCCTTTGGTTCGGATGCCTTTAAACCCGGTAAGGATAATTTTGTGCTCAATAACAATGCGGGGACTTATAACCTTTATTATAAAGATTATATGATGTCTTATGATGGACTGAAAGTGACATCATTCTATGATCTTAAAAAAGATCGTTTGATGAAACAGGATCTGTTGAAACAACATCCCGCAGTATTGGATACCATGGAAAGCAAGATGAAAGCTTTTATTCAACAATATAACAACCGTATGATCGAAAACAAGCTGACCTATAAAAAATAGGCAGCTGGTTTTCTATTTGTTTAGCCTAGACCGAATGCTTCTATCGATCATAAATAACATTAAATCATAGACGAGGTAGATCAAAGGTAAGGTGAAGATGACCAACAGGATAAAGCCACGCGACTTATCGTCGAAAGAGCCATTGACAAGATAGTTGGCCAGACTGGACCAAAACCAGATGAAGAAGTAGAAAGAGCTTGGAATGATCAAATTGCCCAGGAGCAGTGCATAGTCGTATTTACCCAGTTTATATTTTAGATAGATATATCGGATATGGAGGCAAAGCAGGCATATTGACCCGATCAAAGCAAGTAATTCGGGACTTAACCAAAGTATTACTTTTGCCAATAAGTTGGTTTTTAAGCCGACTTCAATATGAAAACTTTCTTTGTTTTCTACCTGATCAATTCTCCATTGAACAATGGAATCTGTCTGTAATTTGGCGGTTCCCAGATCCTGTGTAAGTACATCCATCTTCCCATCGAGGTGCAGATACAGTTCAATCGGCCCAAAGGACGACCAATATCTGGAAGGAAATAAGAGGTAGTCAATTTTGTATCTCGTCCGAATATCCCGTCGGTCATAACCCATGTAAGCGCTGTATTGAATCTGAATGCTGTTATCTCCTTTGTGTAGTTTAGCGGTAAAATAAAAGGCATCATCCAGCGAAATACGCTTCCATTCATCGTTGTCATAACTGATTTCATAATAACCATCTTTTAGCCGTAAAAAGGGGAAGTTGGCATCGGGTTGATCCATTTTTTTTGCGTCAATTTCGTCTCCATTGACAAGGATGCGATCCAATCCATTCATATTTAGGGCGAGAAATACAAGTGGCAATTTGATATCTTCTTCGGCCTTGATGTTATAGACAATGCTGAAATGACTGTGATAATCAGTATCGTAGTCTATGGTATCTGTTGTCAGGTGAATGTCAATACGCTCATTGGTAACTTTCACTTTCTCTGCCGGAACAAGCTGTCCAGTGATACTATGAGGTGCCATTGGATTTGCCATGTTGGCAAACAATGTCCTTACAGCGAGCAATAGATAGACAGTTGTTAGTAGATTTTTATACTTCATTTGTATGATATTGCCTGTTTTTTATCAAGTTTCATATTCATTTTCCGGCCTTTACATAACATAATTAGGGCGGTTGAAGTTAGGATATGCTTGATCTTTAACAAGATGAAAGTATAAATTAAAAGGCAGAAATTAAAAAGGCGTTTTATATTCGTGTATCTCCGACTCATATTTGTCAGGGATGTGGCTTTATCCCGATACAAATAAAAGCCTTCATGATTTCGCAAACACCACTAGCAATGAAAGCGAACCAAAAGTCTTTCTGTCCAATAATAGGAGACTCTTTCAGAAAAGAAAAAGACCTATGCTTTGCGGCATAGGTCTTTTTCTTTTTATATTCCACTTTTTATTGCGGCTTATACACCCAACAATAAACGAGCTGGATCTTCTAATAATTGTTTTACACGAACCAAGAAGCTTACTGACTCACGACCATCGATGATACGGTGATCATAAGAAAGCGCAATGTACATCATTGGACGAATCACCACTTGTCCATTTTCAGCAATAGGACGTTGGATGATGTTGTGCATACCCAAGATTGCGGATTGTGGCGCATTGATGATCGGTGTAGACATCATTGATCCGAATACACCACCGTTGGTAATTGTAAATGTACCACCAGTCATCTCGTCAATCGTTAATTTGTTGTCACGGGCTTTACCTGCCAATGTAGCAATTGCTTTTTCAATTTGCTCCAATGACATGGCATCAGCATTACGGATAACCGGAACAACCAAACCTTTGGGTGCAGAAACTGCGATTGAAACGTCTGCAAAATCAGAATATACAATCTCATTATCTTCGATACGTGCATTTACCGCAGGCCATTCAGCTAATGCCGTTGTTACAGCTTTTGTAAAGAATGACATGAAGCCAAGGCCGATTCCAAATTTCTCTTTAAAGGTATCTTTATATTTAGCACGAAGATCCATGATCGGCTGCATATTGACTTCATTGAATGTTGTCAACATAGCCGTTTCGTTTTTAACGGCAACTAAGCGTTTTGCGATTGTTTTACGTAATGAAGATAATTTCTCACGACGTTCGTTTCTAGAGCCCGCTACCGGAGCAACTGTTGCAGCTGGAGCGGCAGCAGGTTTAGCTGCTGGAGCAGCGGCTTTAGCAACAGGTTGAGCTTTTTCTGCATCTTCTTTTGTGATGCGACCTTCTTTACCTGTTCCTTTTATTGTAGAAGGATCAATTCCTTTTTCTCTTAAGATTTTTGCAGCAGCAGGAGAAGCAGTACCAGCAGCGTAGCTATCTGGATCTTCATCTTTTGCAGCGGCAGCCGCTACTGGAGCTGCATTTGACGCTTCTGCAGCAGGGGCAGCAGCTGGAGCTGAACCACCGGCAGGAGCAGCACCTTCTTCAATTGTACAAACAACAGCACCGATTTCTAAAGTATCACCTTCTTGTGCAATGATTCTTAAGATACCCGCTTTTTCAGCTGGTAATTCAAACGTTGCTTTGTCTGATTCCAGTTCGGCGATGTTTTCATCCATCTCCACATAATCGCCATCTTGTTTCAACCATTGTGATAAGGTTACCTCCGTGATTGATTCACCTACGGTTGGTACTTTAATTTCTAAGCTCATATATAATGTTCTTTATTGACAATTGCGTCCTATAGCTAAGACGCAATTGATTTTAAATTGTTTTTATTCGAATGATTTATTTAAGATCTCTGCTTGTTGTGCAACGTGTTGTTTCATATAACCTGTTGCTGTACTTCCACTTTCTTTACGGGCAACAAAACCTGTAAATGCAATCTCAGTACCCATGAGTTTACGGCAGTAGTAAGACCATGCGCCCATGTTCTCATTTTCTTCCTGAACCCAAACAAATTCTTTTGCCTTGTTGTATTTTTTACGGATTGCTTTCAATTGCTCTGTAGGAATTGGGAATAATTGTTCCAATCTCACGATAGCGACATCTTTGCGTTTGTCCGTTTCTTGTTTTTCTAATAAGTCGTAGTAAACTTTACCCGAACAGAATAACACGCGTTTAACGTCTTTCGCCGCAACATTTGCATCATCAATTACCTCTTGGAAAGCAGCTTCTGTAAAATCTTTCAACGGTGATACCACTTTAGGGTGGCGCAACAATGATTTTGGCGTAAATACAACCAATGGTTTACGGAACTCACGTACCAGTTGACGACGCAACAAGTGGAAATAGTTAGCCGGAGTAGTACAGTTTGCTAAGATCATATTCTCATCTGCACATAACTCTAAGAATCTTTCGATACGTGCTGAAGAGTGCTCAGGACCTTGACCTTCCATACCATGAGGAAGCATCATAACTAAACCGTTAGAACGTTTCCATTTTGTCTCTGCACTCGATAAATATTGATCGACGATGATTTGAGCACCGTTATAGAAATCTCCGAATTGAGCTTCCCAGATTGTCAACGAATTTGGATTAGAAGATGCATAACCATATTCAAATCCCAAAACAGCATATTCTGAAAGTAACGAATTGTAGATAGAGAATTTATCGCCACCTTTAATATTGGCTAAAGGAACATATTTCTCTTCCGAATCTTCAAGCGTCAATACCGCATGACGGTGTGAGAATGTACCACGTTGTACATCCTGACCCGAGATACGAACACGGTTACCTTGATCCAATAATGTCGCGTAAGCCATCAATTCACCCATTGCCCAATCGTATGAATCAGCAGTGATCATTTTGGCACGATCTTCAAATAAACGTGTAATCTTACGGAAGAATTTTTTGTCCGAAGGTAAGGTTGTGATTTCTTTCGCTAATTTTAAGAATAGATCCTTTGCAACTTTCGTTTTATCCGAAGTTGTTAATACTTCACCTTTTTTAGCAGGACGTAATCCTTCCCATGCACCTTTAAACATCGGGATCTCTTCAGTCAATACTTCAACTGTTTTAGCTTCCTCAAATTTAGTTTGCAATTCAGCTTTAAATTCTTTCTCGATATTTTTAGAATACGCCTCGTCAATACTTCCTTCAGTAATTAATTTTTTAGCGTAAACTTCTTTCGGGTTCGGATGTTTTTCGATGATTTTATACAACAATGGTTGCGTGAATTTTGGTTCATCAGCCTCATTGTGTCCAAATCTTCTATAACATAACAGATCGATAAATACGTCTGTTTTATATTTTTGACGGTATTCAACAGCTAAATTAATCGCATAAACTACCGCTTCAGCATCATCACCGTTCACATGGAACACTGGTGAAGAAGTGATTTTTGCTACGTCTGTACAGTATGTTCCTGAACGGGCGTCTTTATAGTTTGTTGTAAATCCGATCTGGTTGTTGATGACAATATGTACCGTACCGCCAGTTTTGTAACCATCGAGTTTGGACATTTGGGTTACTTCGTAGACTACACCCTGTCCAGCAATGGCTGCATCACCATGAATGATGATCGGTGCAATTTTAGAAGAGTCACCTTCGTATTTGAAATCAATCTTAGAACGGACCATACCTTCAACGATTGGATCTACTGTTTCCAGATGCGAAGGGTTCGGTGCCAAACTTAAGTGGACAGATTTACCATCGTTTGTTTTAACCTCAGAAGAGAATCCTAAATGGTATTTTACGTCACCACCAAAGTTTACTTCAGGATCATCAGCGTAAGTCTTACCTTCAAATTCAGAGAATACTGATTTGTAAGATTTACCCATGATATTCGTCAATACATTCAGACGGCCACGGTGAGCCATACCGATAACAAATTCCTGGATACCGATTTCTGCACCTTTTTCAATGACAGAATCTAATGCTGGGATTAAACTTTCCGCACCTTCCAATGAGAAACGTTTTTGACCTAGAAACTTAGTGCCCAAAAAGTTCTCGAATACAACGGCGTGGTTTAATTTGTTTAAAATTCTCTTTTTTGTGTCCAAAGAGAATTTTGGCATGTTACGGTCCGCTTCCATACGGTCCTGTAACCATTTAATTTTCTCTGGGTTACGGATATATTTGAATTCTGCACCAATAGAACGGCAGTAAGTATCCTCCACCAATTGACGGATGTCTTTTAATGTTGCTGGACCTAAACCGACTTCAACACCTGCATTAAAAACGGTATTCATGTCTGCTTCGGCAAGACCAAACGTTTCCAATTCCTTACCAGGATAGTATTTACGTCGCTCACGAACAGGGTTCGTGTGTGTGAATAGGTGGCCACGGTCGCGGTAACCATTGATCATGTTCAGCACATTGATTTCTTTCAATACGTGCTCAGGAGTAGCTTCGCCTACTGAACTTGTTGTTCCACCAGCATTTTGACCGAAATCAAAACCTTCAAAGAATTTTTGCCATCCGAAATCTACCGATTGGGGATCTTGCTTGTACGATTGATATAAGCCATCGACATAAGCCGAATCAGCATTACTCAAATATGTCAGATTGTCCATTTACAATTAAAACTATGAAATTTGTCAAAGTTATGAATAAAAAAAGAGTTTCTAATACTGAAATTGAATAATTTAATCAATAAATCTATCCAATTCTTAACATTTTTAGCATGATTTAAAAGGGCCTTCCAGCGCACTACAAATTTATTTTCTATTGGAATTATTTATTTCTGCCGAAGATTTATTTAACCAATATTTCATCCAGTTTAGGAAGTCCATTTGGGAAGTGGGTTTTGATCAATTTTTGCCAGTCTAGTGCCTTATTGTCTTTTTCACTTGTTCCAACCCCAGCAATATGAGACCATTGGCCATAAACAGTTGCGGGAGAATAGTCCAATAGGTGCTCTTCGTACCAGGAAGCTCCAAGAAGCCAGTTTACCTGATACTCATGTACCAAATAGCTGGCTGCGATCAATCCAGCCTGGTAAGGAATATACCCCGTTTTTTTTAACTGTATCATGGTACTATTGATAAAATCGTGATCTGTCTGACCTGATTTCCACTTCTCAAAACGCTCGGCATTTACATTTAATGCTGGTATATCAATTATACCCGTGCTTTTGGTACCCTGTGTTTTAAAAAATATATTAGGATATTTTTTAAGCATAAATCGGAAATAATCCCGCCAAAGTAGAATATCTATTATTTTCTCAAATCGTTTGTCTTTTTTTCCTTCTCCTAATTTTTTGATATTGTTGTAGAGAAGTATTGGAGACAAAGCTCCAGCGGCAATAAATGGCCCTAATATAATCGGATCCTGCTCCGTTTCTGGAAAAGTGGATAAAAGCGAATGCATAATACTAAGCGCTGTGTCTTCGCCACCGAGAATATAGATGTCATCTACAGATTTGATTTCCTCCTCTGAATAGCCTAAATCTTTTAATGATGGGATTTTGGTGTCCTCGAGATGAGGAGGGGTGAGGAAATTGGTCGGGAATGGGATCGGTTGCCGAACTAGACTTTCCCGCTCAACTTTTTTCTTGAACATAGAAAAACCATTGGGTATATCTTTAATAGGGAAAGGAAGGTCTTCCTTGTGGTAAAGGGTGTGGCCTATGAAATGACGCAGATTGATCTTGCTGCTCCAAAGCTCACTTTCTACTTTTTCGGAAATAGAAGTCTCCCGAAGAGCTACTTCGCGGTGGTGATAAACTTCGTTGACCTGGTATTTTTGTGCTATTCTAGGAATAATATCTTCAGGTTTGCCGATGTACGTTAGTAAGTCGCTACCATGACTCTTTAATTTTTCTTTTAAAGCAGTTACGGCTTCAATGACAAAGGCTGCTCGTAAAACTCCTGTATTTAAGGTGCCAAACTGATTGCGGTCAAAATATCGAGGGTCAAAGCAGTACACCGGGATAATAAATGAACTTTTTTCAGAAGCTTGATAGAATACTTCATTGTCATGAAGTCTTAAATCATTTCGAAACCAGATCATTGTAGCCCTTTTGTCCATAGAGGTGAAGATAAATACTTTTTAGTGCAGCCTATTTTCAGAAGATTTACAAATATATAAGGATATTGTGTTCTTGAAAGTATTTATGCGTGAATTGACAAAAAAAGGACAATGGCGGCAGTAGTGTAGCTGATCTGCACGCTTGGGGTTAGGAAAAAATCAAAATAGTGTTAAACTTATTTGATGTTTCTCTGTTCTAAAATCAGGGAATTGTGATATTTGTAAGTCATTGCTGTTGCTCTAGAGACGATTGGGGCACACGATTAAAAGCGTAAGAAAAACATGGAAAAGATAGCTGCATCACTGATGAAACCATCCTAGGGATTTTGTTCGTTTAAGAGATTGAGAAGATAATACATAAATACAGCTTACTGGGAAGAAATGATCGCAATTAATGGCTCACTGTAGTGAGAATGAACCGTTAAATTAGGATGGTTTCATCGCGATAAATATAGAGAATTCGAATGAAAAAGGTTTTAATCAGCGGGCTAAATACCTATTTGGGACGACGGGCATCCTGTTACTTGCAATCCGGAGATTTTGATGTAACGGGATTGGTACGTAACTTATCCCTTTTTAATAAAATCGTGAAGGAAAAGGTTACGGCAAAGCTTTTTGAATTGGATCTGTTGCGAAAAGGAGAAGCCTTTGAGAATTTTCAGATTACTGATCTCAATTTTGGGATTTATTTTACGCAAGTTCCCTCGCTTGACAACGATATACAGCTTCAGCTTGAACTGCTCGGCCTGCGCAATTTTGTAGAAATTTGTAAACGTGCCGGCAATAATCGTGTGATCTATGTTGCTCGGTTAATGGATGAACATTTCTTGGAGCCTGTACGTGATCTGCTGGAGAACTTACGTGTCCAATATACCATTGTGATTAAAAGTAGCGTGATCGGGAAAGAGAGTGTTTTGAATCGGATATTTGCGAAACTTGCCAAACGGCAGACCATATTTTACTGGAACTGGGTGGCTTCGCTGAAGTTTCGACCGCTGCCTTTGCTCGATGTATACCGTTGGCTGCGGGAAATGCCTTGGGAAAATAATTTTATATCGGAAGTGATTTACCTCGGCGGCAATGAAGAAATGACATTTAGAGGTTTATTTTACCATTTCCTAAAATGCACCTCCGAAGGTCAAAAAAGGGAGATAGGTGTTAATAAATTCTTTGCCAAACTGTTGCTGACAAGGCTGAACGATATTAATAAGGAAGATATCGATGAATTTAGGAGGGTACTTTACTATGAAAAAAATGTAGATAATTCGACCTGGCAGAATGTACAATCGTTTGAATTCACACCATTGAAAACCTATGTCTGCATGGATACCTAGTGGGCTGCTGAAGCACTTACTCGATGCGCTTGTTTTTGTTTGAACGTTGCTTTTAGGCTGTTTTGGCCATTTATGGTCAGTAGTAGACGATTGTAGGGGAGTGGGATAGCAGATTGCTAAAGGTTTTTTCTTTATAGCCTGTTTAATCAATTATTCTGTTAAATTTGTGGATTAACGTGTTGAAGCAGATTTAATATATGGGATACAATAGTTTAGAAGCATGTGTTGCGGATCTTGAAAAACATGGTCATTTAATCCGGATCAAAGAAGAGGTCGATCCGTATCTGGAAATGGCTGCAATTCATATGCGGGTATTTGATGTTGAAGGACCAGCATTGTATTTTGAAAATATCAAAGGTTCGGAGTTTCCCGCTGTATCTAATTTATTTGGAACGCTGGATCGTTCGAAGTTTATGTTTCGGGATTCGTTGGATCACCTGAAGAAATTGGTGGATGTTAAGATGAATCCTGCCGCGGTGCTGAGAAATCCCTTTCAATATATTGGTTCATCGATGACGGCTCTTGGAGCTTTACCCTGGAAAAAAAAGTCGGGGGCTCCCATACTTTACGGAAAAACATCAATTAGTAAACTTCCGCAGATTGTCAACTGGCCAATGGACGGTGGCGCTTTTGTGACGATGCCGCAGGTATATACCGAAGATGTAGCCAAACCTGGTATTATGCAGGCTAATTTGGGGATGTATCGCATTCAGCTTTCCGGGAACGATTATCTGCCCGATCAGGAGATTGGTTTACATTATCAATTGCATCGTGGTATTGGGATTCATCAAACTAAGGCAAATGCACTCGGTAAACCTCTAAAGGTGAGTATTTTTGTCGGCGGGCCTCCAGCCCATCCCTTGTCTGCAGTAATGCCGCTACCGGAAGGACTCTCTGAGATGATCTTTGCCGGGGCATTGGGAAATAGAAGATTCCGCTATTTTTATGATGATGAAGGCTTTTGCATCTCTGCGGATGCGGACTTTGTTATTACAGGTACCGTTTATCCCAACGAAAATAAACCAGAAGGTCCTTTTGGTGACCATATCGGCTATTATAGCTTAACGCATCCGTTTCCGTTGATGAAGGTGCATAATGTGTACCACAAGAAAAATCCAATTTGGTCTTTTACAGTTGTGGGCCGACCACCGCAGGAAGATACGAGCTTTGGTGCTTTAATCCACGAAATTACGGGTGCGGCTATTCCAAAGGAGATTTCAGGTCTCCATGCAGTTAATGCTGTTGATGCAGCTGGCGTACATCCCTTGCTTTTTGCAATAGGATCTGAGCGGTATACGCCTTATCAGCGTGTCGATCGACCGCAGGAAATTTTAACAATAGCCAATCAGATACTGGGTAAAAACCAGCTCAGCCTTGCTAAATATTTGTTTATTTCAGCACATGAAGATAATCCGCAATTGGATATTTATGATATTCCGGCGTTTTTGGGGCATATCCTTGAACGCATAGACCTTTCTCGAGATGTTCATTTTCAGACCAATACGACTATTGATACCTTGGATTATTCTGGAGATGGACTAAATGCCGGTTCAAAGGTGGTTTTTGCTGCCGCTGGTACAAAGAAAAGAACATTAGGCCGTGAATTGCCAGCCAATTTTGAGCTGCCACGTCCTTTTAATCAGGCAAAATTTGTCATACCAGGTGTGATTGCGATCGATGGACAGGCATTCTCCACATACGAGAGCGAATCGAAAATTATGGCGGAATGGTGTCGCGCTGCCGCTGCAAGCTCCTGGGAAGGTTTTCCGTTGATTGTTTTATGTGATGATGCTAACTTTACCGCTGCTACTGTCAATAACTTTGTTTGGACAACATTTACCCGGAGTAATCCTGCGTATGATATTTATGGAATAAATAGTTTTACAGCATTTAAACATTGGGGTTGTGAAGGTCCACTGATTATTGATGCGCGAACAAAACCCCATCATGCCCCGGCTTTGATTAAAGATGAAGCGGTAGAAAGACGTGTGGATCAGCTTGCTGCAAAGGGAGGCTCGCTTCATGGAGTTATTTAAGAGCGTTTAATACCTGTTCATTCAGGTTTATGGTTGAGAAATTAAATTAGAATAGATTTTAAAAGGTATAACATCAAGATGAATACAGCAGAATTATTGATTAAATCAAAAGGAAGCGAATTACAGTTTCAGGAAGTATTGGCGCATATTGCCGATCAGTATAGCTATAGTCCCAGTGCATTTCAGAATGGGACGCTGAAAAATTCGAAAGAAGAAAATCAAGGTAGTGCAAAAGTTTTCTATTTTGCCCGGTTGAATAGTCTTTCAAAGGAGGATACCTTACGCCTTTTTGCCGAGCATTATCAGAATGTACTCGATAATCCTGAGGGAGAGGGACATCAGAACATTCGTCAATTTAGGACGAATGGCTGGGATGGGATCCTATTTGAGCAAGAGGTATTGGTAAAGAAATAATAGTCAATCTGGAGGGTGTAAGCTCGAGATGAAATAGACGACTTCCAGTAGCGATAGGTTCAATTGAGATCGCGTAAATAGGTAGAAGTCATCGAAAATAGAAAGGCCGGTAAACTGTTGTTACCGCCCTTTTTTTTGCCAAATATATTACGGACGGTTTCGCTTGCTTAAGGCTTACTTTCGCAATCTTCTTCTTTATTTCCGCCAAAATAAACCATCCAGCAAATGCCAAATTGATCTTGAAAAGCGCTGTATAGTTCGGCAAAGAACGTTTCGCCGAGCGGCATTTCAACCACCTTTGCATTGGTACTCAGTGCATCATATAATGTTTTTGCCTCTGTGCTGCTTTCACACATCAGCATGACATAGCTGTTGTTTCCTTGAATGTATTGTTGTCCAAAGGCAGGAATGACATCAGCACCCATCAGCATGCTGTCTCCATTGATCGAAATTGCGGTATGACAGATTTTGTTTTTGGCTTCATCTGGAACAGGTGGCATTTGTGGGTCAGCAGGGATATCGCCATAACGCATGTAGCCAGGATTTTTTGTGTTGAAGACTTTTTCATAAAAATTGAATGCTTCTTCACAGTTTCCGTTGAAATTTAGGTAAGCGTGTAATTTTGCCATGATTTCTAATTTTTGAATATAATGATTACTTCTTTTCGTTCTTTTTCTCAATTATTCTTCCCAGGGGACTATAATAAATAGCGTGGGAGTACATTCGTAAAATTAAACTGAAGTTTTCTTAAAAATCTTGCCTTAAGGCAAGATTTAAAAAAGTAGTCCTTAATTCAATAAAAAGGATTAATTTCCGTGAACAATTTCCTTTCGAATACGGCTTAGGGAAGTGTCAGTGATACCCAAGTAAGATGCGATATGTTTTAAGGGGGCTTGCTGTATCAATATTGGTTTTTCCTTAATCAGGCGTAGATAGCGGGCAGTAGCAGGTTCTGTAATCATGGCAATAGCTCTATTTTTACTGTGAACAAGTTCTTTAGCCATCCAGGAACGGCCCCATTCCCTAAATTCAGGAATCTGATGAAAGAGTTCCTGAAAATCTTCAAATTTTATTTTCCAGAGACGGGTTTCCATGAGCGCCTGTATATTTTCCACCGTTGGATTGCGTTGAAAAAAAGAAGCCACTTCAATGACAACGTCATTGTCACTACAGAAGCCGATGGTAACTTCATTACCTTCGTAATCATGTAAAAAGGAGCGTGTAAGTCCGTATTCGATTAAGTAATAAGCATTTGAAACCTGTCCTTTGGTCAATATAAAATCGCCTTTTTTTACGGTTAGGGCTTCGTGTTTCTCCGTGATGGCCGTTAATTCCTGTGGTGTGAGCGCAAGCTCACTATAGAAGGTTCTAATTAGATCCATGTCCTGGTTATTTGATTATGACGTCAATTTAACGATAAATCCGCAGATCAACTGTTAATCTATTGTGTGATTATTGTAAACAAATAAGTGTTTCGTTGATAATTTTGTTTGTTTATGAGTGTATTTTTAATAAAAACACAATAAAAATTAAAAAACATTATGAATTTAGTTTTTAATTGTTTTACTTTGTGTCAATAACATAATGTAAAAACGAAATATTTAAAATTTTCATAATATGTGTGGAATTATTGGCGCTTTTGAATTAAAGCAACCTGCAAGCTCATTGAGATCTCAAGTATTAGAAATGTCAAAACGTATTCGTCACCGTGGTCCTGATTGGTCGGGCATCTTTACTGGTGAGAAAGCATTGTTGGCACACGAGAGATTAGCTATCGTTGATCCCAAATCTGGAAGTCAACCTTTGTACAGTCCGGATGGTAAAGTTGTACTAGCAGTTAATGGCGAGATCTATAACCACCATGAATTAAGAAATAGTCTTCCCGACTATGATTTTTCGACTCAAAGTGACTCTGAAGTTGTTTTGGCTTTATATTTAGCAAAAGGCCCCTCTTTTGTAGATGAATTAAATGGCATTTTTGGATTTGCACTCTATGATTCGCGTGATGATTCCTTTTTTGTTGCACGTGACCATATGGGTATTATCCCTTTATATTACGGTGAAGATGAACAGGGACAGTTGTTTGTTGCATCTGAATTAAAATCACTGGAAGGTTTCTGTACGACGATTGAACAATTTCCTCCGGGACATTACTTGTATAGCAAAACTGGGAAAACTCCGCAGCGTTGGTACCAACGTGATTGGGAAACTTACGACGTCGTAAAAGACAACGAGACCGATATCGCCGTTTTGCGCAAAGCTTTGGAAGATGCGGTACATCGTCAATTGATGTCAGATGTACCTTACGGTGTACTACTGTCTGGTGGATTGGATTCATCCGTTATTGCGGCGGTAACGAAGAAGTTTGCCTCCAAACGTATTGAAAGTGACGATAAAGAAGATGCTTGGTATCCTCAATTACATTCATTTGCGGTGGGACTGAAGGGGGCACCGGATCTCATTGCAGCACAAAAGGCTGCAGATCATATCGGAACGATACACCACGAGATCAACTTTACAATCCAAGAAGGATTGGATGCTATTCGCGATGTGATCTATCACCTGGAAACTTATGACGTCACAACGGTACGTGCTTCTACACCAATGTACTTATTAGCTCGTGTAATCAAATCCATGGGCATCAAAATGGTGTTGTCGGGCGAAGGATCAGACGAGCTTTTCGGCGGATATCTTTATTTTCATAAAGCACCTAATGCGCAGGAATTTCATGAGGAAACAGTACGTAAGCTGAAAAAGCTTTATCTGTACGACTGTCTGCGGGCAAATAAATCACTTGCAGCTTGGGGAGTAGAAGGACGTGTGCCTTTCTTGGATAAAGAATTTATGGATATTGCCATGCGCATCAATCCTGCCGATAAAATGATTCGCGAAGGAAGAATGGAGAAATGGGTTGTACGGAAGGCATTTGAAGACTACTTGCCGGAGAGCATCGCATGGCGCCAAAAAGAGCAATTTTCTGATGGTGTAGGCTATAGCTGGATTGATACCCTGAAAGAGCAGGCTGAAAATAAAGTTTCTGATCAGGAATTTGCCGAGGCCTCATCGCGCTTTCCGATAAACACACCGAAAAATAAAGAGGAATTTTTATATCGGACAATTTTCGAGTCTCATTTTCCTTCAACAGCGGCAGCACAAACTGTTCCTTCGGTAAAATCTGTCGCATGCAGTACGCCAGAAGCCTTAGCTTGGGATGCTTCTTTCCAGAATCTGAATGACCCATCTGGAAGAGCTGTAGCCTCGGTTCACCAAGAGAGCTACGAAAAATCCAAAGTAGAAGCAGTGTAACTAATCAACCCTCATATCTATATTTAGTAAAGCCTGGAAAGATTCTTTTCAGGCTTTTTTATGCACTGGTTTTAAGTTTTTTAGTGAAATAAAACTTTATAATTTGACTGGATTAAAAATGAGTGTGCTTTTTTAAGAATTCTTTAGTAATTTTCGGGAAAACCAATCACAGGAAACTTTGGGTTTCTGATTAACTATAGTTGCCAAAAATGCTGTCTTTTTCAGAGGCTTCTTATTTGGGGGCAAACAGAATGTACGGAAAAGTAGTTTACGCTTGTGGAATCTGCTTATTAACGG
Organism: Sphingobacterium sp. UGAL515B_05; assembly: GCF_033097525.1. NCBI lineage: Bacteria > Pseudomonadati > Bacteroidota > Sphingobacteriia > Sphingobacteriales > Sphingobacteriaceae > Sphingobacterium > Sphingobacterium sp. UGAL515B_05. Next base: position 2,979,474 of record NZ_CP109907.1, read on the forward strand.
ATAACTATAAAATATATACTGATATACACATGAAGATAGATGCAATGAAACATCGTGGAATGAAATCTTTGGGACTAGCTCTTTTATTGTTGAGCACTTCAAGTATTTTTGCGCAGCATAAGGAAGCGATGGTCTCGTCAATTGTCCAGGAGGCAAATGCAAATTCACAATTGGAGAAGTATGCGTTTGAGCTTGTCGATATGATTGGCCCCCGTCTTGTCGGGAGTCCACAAATGCAGCAGGCGCACGATTGGGTCGTCAAAAATTACAATGCCCTTGGCGCACAGGCGCGTAATGAGCCCTATGGTGAATGGCGTTCCTGGGAACGGGGAACTTCTCAAGTGACGATGACCTATCCGAGAATAAAGTCGTTAGAAGGTACGCAGTTGGCTTTTAGCCCTATGACAAAGGAGAAAGGGGTCGAAGCCGAAGTGGTCGCTATGCCGTTATTTAGCTCCCAATCCGATTTTCAGTCCTGGCTTAAAACAATTAAAGGCAAGATTGTATTGATTGGGATGAATCCACTGTCTGGAAGATCTGATGCCAACTGGAAGGAGTCTGCTTCCCCGAAAGGTTATGAAAAATATCAAACCTTAAAAAATAATCAGTTGAAAAAATGGGAGGCGAGTATGTCCTACACAGGAAGCACCCGTCGGACATTGCCATTGGCCCTGGAGAATGCCGGGGCAGTTGGTGTTATTGATTCCTACTGGACGGAGTTGCCAGGTATCACGCGGATTTTTGATGCAAAGTCCAAACAAATTCCTGTATTTAATGTCGGCTTGGAAGATTATGGCCTGTTATACCGCATGGCAGAGCATGGAGTCAAACCTCGGGTATCGCTACAGGGAAATTCAAAAGAGCTTGGGACATCAAAAACCTATAATAGTATTGCGGAGATCAAAGGAAAAGAAAAACCGAACGAATATGTTGTGCTTTCGGCACATCTAGATTCTTGGGACGGCGCTTCGGGTGCTACAGACAATGCTACCGGGGTGATTACAATGATGGAGGCAGTCCGTATTTTAAGAAAGGTTTATCCGGAAAATAAAAGAACGATTTTGGTCGGTAACTGGGGTAGTGAGGAACAGGGGCTGAACGGTTCTTCTGCATTTGTCGAAGACCATCCCGAGATCGCTAAAAATATACAGGTCGTATGGAATCAGGATAACGGGACGGGGCGAATTGTTCGTATCGGGGGGAGTGGTTTTGAAAAGTCCTACGAATACATTAGCCGCTGGCTGCAATATTTGCCTGAAGAGTTCCGTAATGAAATCCAAACCAGTTTTCCGGGCATGCCGGGGACGGGAGGGAGCGATCATTCTTCTTTCGTTCAAAAAGGAATTCCAGCCTTTGGGCTCTCTTCCACTTCCTGGGATTATGGTAAAGTGACCTGGCATACCAATCGCGATACCTACGATAAGATTGTTTTTGATGAGGTGAAACAAAACGCCATTATCGTTGCGATTTTAACTTACCTAGCCTGTGAAGAACCAACTTTGGTCTCCCGGGAAAAGATCATATTGCCAATCGATAAGGATGGCAAGCAGACGGTATGGCCAACAAATCTACAATCAAAAAGAACAAGTGGTAACTGATGATGAAACAGCTCATTTTTGTTTGTCTATTTTTGATATGTGCCCTATTCTCTTATGGACAGGTTTCATTTACTAATTTGGAAAACTACAGAACCGAGTGGTTAATCCTTCGTGAAAACAATAAATCACTGGTGGGGATCCGTAGTTTCAGGACAAATGCTGTAAAATATTATTTAGCGGTAGATCCTGCTACATTGCAAACGCGTGTAGTAGGAGATCGTTCAGTCAGCGTTCTGTATAAAGATGCGGCTCAGGTTACGAAAAGTCTAAGTGGTTCGGTATATGAAAGTTGTTTTTCCTTGGTTAGAAAAACTGAAAATAACTTACAGGATGCGGGACTGAATTTTAGTCTTCCCAAAGAGGCTGGTATTAATTTGACTATTGATCTATGCCCTTCACATAAACCTTTGGACAAAGCTATTTTTGAGGATCTTCTCCTTGCGTTTAAGGGAATTGATAGCACCCTGCCACTGGCCGTTTCTGTTTCGGGTAAATGGATGCTAAATCATGCTGCAGATCTGGAATGGCTAAAGTCATTGGATACGAAGGGTATAAAGATTACCTGGATCAATCACACGTACGACCACGTTTTTAATAGTAAGCCTTTGACGTCCAATTTTCTACTTTCTAAAAATACGAATCTAAATTATGAGGTATTGGAAAATGAAAAATTAATGCTAAAAAATGGGCTTATGCCTTCCGTTTTTTTTCGTTGTCCGGGCTTAGTTTCAGATCGGAATATTATTGAACGGCTGTTGTCTTATGGTCTTATTGCGGTTGGTTCAGATGCATGGTTGGCTAAAGGGCAGCAAGCCAAGAACGGAAGTATTGTTCTGATTCATGGTAATGGGAATGAAGAACTCGGTGTGCGGGATTTCATCCAATTGCTTCGAAGAGAATCTCAGTCAATAAAAACAAAACATTGGACATTGTATAGCTTATCTGAAGGCTTGGATGAGGAGCTGCATTGACTATTGAATAACTTGTTTTTAAGGATCGCCTTTCCTTTGCGTAGCTGGATAGCGTGATCAGCACTTGGGCTGTCGTTAGACCAGTTTTTGAGCGGGAGGATAATAGCGATAATTTCCAGACGTGTAAGAAGGCCTAGTCAGATTGTTAACTGTATTAAATTGCATAAAAAAGGGTTATCCAAAAAGCTTGGATAACCCTTTTTTGGTTTTTCTTACTTTCCTGAGTTTTAGGATGGGTTTTTGAGGTGTTGATTGAAGTAGTCTGCAATTTTTTCGTACATATGAATACGGTCTTTCCCCATCACATTGTGTTCATGAGTCGGGTATAGAAAATAATCTACCTGCTTTCCGGCTTTAATACACGCTTCTAAAAACTCCATGCTGTTTTGTTGTACAACGACAGGGTCTTGTGCACCATGAATAATCAATAGTCTCCCTTTCAGTTGATCGGCCTTGTTGAGCAGAGAAGTCAATTTATATCCTTCGGGATTTTCTTGTGGAGTGTCCATGTAACGTTCGCCGTACATAACCTCATAAAATTTCCAGTCGATTACTGGGCCTCCTGCTACAGCAGCCTTAAAAATATCGTTATGATGTAACATGAAGGAAGTTGTCATAAAACCACCGAAGCTCCATCCGAAAATACCCATGCGTTGTTGGTCAACAAAAGATTTTGATTTTAGGAACTCAATTCCTTTCATCTGGTCGGCCATTTCATTTTGACCGAGGTTGCGATGCGTAGCAGTATAGAAATCACGGCCTCTGTAATTTGTGCCACGATTGTCCATGGTAAACACAATATATCCTTGTTGGGCCATATACATATCAAAATAACCAGCGCCTCCTAGCCATTTGTTGGAAACCAGCTGCGAATGTGATCCGCCGTACAAATAGTACATGACGGGGTATTTTTTCGCAGGATCAAAATCGTTGGGATAAATGATGCGTCCTGTCAATGGGTATTTTCCATCTGCAGATGTCAACTGTACAAATTCTATTTTAGGATTATTTATTTTTCCGGCAAAAGGATTTTCTGCATTGACTAAGGTTGTTTCTTTAGCAGATTTTACTTCTTTGATCTGAACTTTATTTGGTGTTTTTAAATTGCTATATTGATCATAGATGTACTTGCCATCGCCACTTAGCGCAGCATGGTGTATGCCGGATTCATTCGTTAATTGAACCGTTTTCCCTGATTTTAGATCGACTTCAAATAATTGGCGATCTAAACCGTTGTTGGTGACTCCCGTGTAACTTACTTTGTTGCCATCAGCCGAAAAGTCAAGCAATGACTCCATAACAATGTCTTTATAGCCTAATTTTTTGATCAAATTACCTTCCGTGTTATAGAGGTAAAGTTGATTATAGCCCTCTTTATCGGATTGATAAAGGAATTGATCCGGTTTGTTTGGTAAAAATGTCAATGGGTTTTCTGGCTCAACCCAAGTTGTCGCAGTTTCTTCGAACAGGGTTTTGACGAAGGAACCGTTTTCTGCATTGTATTTGTTGACTTTAAGATCATTTTGCCCACGGTTAAGTACTCCGACGTAGATGTATTTACCAGAAGGATCCCAAGTAACCATGGTTAAATATTGCTCTGAATGCTCGCCGGTTTGAAGGGTTACCTTTTGACCAGTGGTGGTATTGTAAACGATCAAAGAAACTTCTTCTGATTTTTGGCCTGTCATGGGGTATTTGATCCATTTGATATCCGCAATTTTCGGACTCCATTGCGGTAACGGATAATTGGCAACCATCGTCTCGTCTTTGTGGTAGTACAGCAGTTTGTCATTTTGATTGTTCCACCACATTCCTTTCTTGATGCCAAATTCTTGACGGTGTGTATAATCGCTTCCATTGACAATCCCTTTGTCTGTATCGTTGGTTACAGCGGTAATTTTGCCGTTTTTGTCAACAATTGCGATGTTGTTGTCTACTAAATAGGCGATTTTTGAAAAATCCGAACTGATCTCACGATTCGCTCCCTTGTTGTCATTACCGATAAAACTTTCAATATTTTTTGATTTAATGTTGTAAGCTACCGTATAGGTTTTATCTTTTCCTTCAACTTGCAGTAATAGTGCATTTCCGTCGCGCCATTTGTAGTCGTAAGGAAATACGCGCAAATTAAATGTTTCGTTGGGGATAGCCGTTTTTAGTGCTTTTTCGAGATCTGTTTTAGAAGCGAGATTTGTTTCGCTCCAGTTGCTGGAAGCGCTTTTGGATAATAGGTTCTGGTACGATTTATCGAGATAAGACAGGTTGTTTGATTTTGGGACCCAGGATGCTCCGGCAATCGATGTTGGAGCATAGGTTCGAGGTCCAAATACTGTTTCTTCTAAATTGAGGTTACGTTGTGCATAGCTGCTGATGGAGCTTGCCAACAAGAAGAATAGCGCAATTCTTTTCATTAAACTGTAATATTGTGTGAATATTAAACTCAACGGCATAAGTAAACCCATTTCAAGGGATATTTGCGCTTGATTGATCTACTCAGCTAGGCTTTGTAAGCTGCTGCGGTAGGAATTCGTAACACAAAGAACACATTACATTCCGTTTGTTTTAAATTTTATAGGGCTAAATTAGGGAAATAGCCCTATAAAACCTAGTACAGAATTGTTGCTTTTCTAACTTAAATTGTTTGCTGTAGTCTTCTATTTCTTGCTGTTCAGCTATAGTTTACGTAACCAGATGTTTCTGAACTGGACTAAATCACCATGATCCTGTAGTATAATTGGGCCTGGGCCATGGCTTATCTGCTTCGGTAGTCCTATATATTCTGTCGTACCGTCGATTTGGGTGTTATTTTGCACAACGACTCCATTATGTAAGACCGTTACTGTCCCTTTAGCGGTCAATATTCCATCTTTACTGAATTGAGGAGCCTTATAAATAATATCATATACATGCCATTTGTCTGGTGCAATTACTTGCGCCAATGGCGGCCGTTGTTTATAAAGACTACCCGCTCCGCCATTGACATAAGTGGGGTTATTATCGTTGTCCAATACCTGGATTTCATAGTACCCCTGTAAGAAAATTCCACTGTTTCCTCTTCCTTGGCCTTCACCTTTGATCACTTCGGGGCTTTTCCATTCAACATGCAGTTGAAAATCGCTAAAGTGTTCGTTCGTCTCAATCGCTCCAGCTCCAGGTTTTACTTCAAGGACGTTATTGGCTACAGTCCAATTGGCTTTTCCTTTTTCACTTTTCCACTTGCTAAGATCCTTCCCGTCAAAAAGGACAATTGCGTCGCTTGGGATACCGTGATCGATCGTTAAGGTGGGGGGGACAGGACTATAATATTCCGTGTCACTGGCTTTCATATTGGTTTGGGCCTGCAGTGCTGTGGCACCAAATAAGAGTGTTGTTGCTAATGCTGATGATAAAAATAAGTTCATCTGTTGGGTTTTTGGTATGGTTAAATATACAAATAATCCCATTTGTATGGAACAATTTCCTTAGGTTTGTACATGGCAACCATTTTACAAACAGTATCGCTGAAAGAAGCCCGATTCTATGCACCAATAGGTTACTATGAAGAAGAACAGGTGCTTGGCAATGAGTTTTTTGTTTCTATTGATGTATGTTTTCCCTTTTTGAATACCGAGACAGAGAACTTAAAAAATACGCTCAATTACGAAGAACTCTATCAGATTACCGCTAGCGTCATGCAGCCTAAACGGAAATTGTTGGAATCTGCGGCTTCAGAAATACTGGATCAGATTCGGGAAAGAGTATCCCATGCTCTGACGATCGAGGTTGTGATACGTAAATCTAATCCTCCCTTTGGAGGCGATCTTTCCTGCTCACAAGTTGGCCTCAAATATTTTAAGGATTAAAACGAAACTGGATCAGCTAAATATCGACTGAAAGATTTAGTTTTGCCAACCGTTATCTGATAGTCTTAAATTAACATTATGAATATTTACGATCTTGTCATTGCCGATAAGGAAAGGATAGCTTTGGAAGACGTCTTCTTGGAAGAGGAGAGCCGTCAGAAGCTCCATCAGCTGATTAAAGAACATCGTTATATTAAAGAGCTTTCACAATATGGCCTGCCGGTTAGCAATAAGATTTTACTGCACGGCTATTCAGGTTGCGGAAAAACAACAACAGCGAAAGCCCTGGCTACGGCGCTAGAAAAGCCAATTTATGTGTTGAATCTGAGCAACCTCATTTCTTCCCGTATTGGTGAAACCTCGCAGCATATTAAACAGGTCTTTGATAAAGCTGGACGTGAAAAAGCGGTGCTGTTTTTAGATGAATTCGATCAGATCGGAAAGGCGCGGATTAGTGAAGAAAAGGATGTGGGTGAAATGCGTCGTCTCGTAAACACCATTATACAGCTGATCGATTATTTTCCTGCTGAAGCGGTATTGATTGCAGCAACCAACCATCCCGAAATATTGGATACAGCCATTATCCGTCGGTTTCAGCTTCGTTTGGCTTTTGAGTTGCCAACAATAGTGCAGTTGGATGCTTATTATGATAAATTATTTAGGCCATTCCCGCATTATGCTGATGTTGTACCACGACGCTATGGGATCTCCTATGCGGAGGCCAAGGACTATATTTACGATGCTGTCAAATTCTTGTTGATCGCTACATTGGAACAAAATCAACCTTAATGATTTTTTTGAAAGCTCCGCTTGAGATACTTAATAAAAATAGCGATTTCTGATAAACTGTTTTTCTCTTCTAAGTGAGTCTGTTAGTTGAATGCTCTGCTTCAGATGCCTAATAAAAAAATAACAACTTCTGTTAAACTGTTTTGTCTCCTATACGTTAGTCTGTATGTGGAGACAATTTAGGATAGGGTGGGGCGTCAATGACAGATTGATCGCTAAGTCGCTAACAATAGTTTGTGAATGAGTCAAAATGGCATTTGTTTTTATTTTAAAATGACATTTTGTCTTTTAAAAACTGCTGGTACGCAAATTGAATAATTCTCTTCAAATAGTTAGAACAAAAAAGCTTAACAATAAAACAAAAAATTAGGAGGACAAAAAATGGCATTAATTAAATTCCCAACAAAAAGTTTAAACACTGATGCAGTAAATCCATTTGTAAATACTGTATTTGACAATTTATTCAATGATAACTTCATCTCAGATCGTTTGGTATCCCGTGTGCCGGCGGTCAATATATCGGAATCCGAAAAATCATTTAAAGTTGAAATGGCAGCGCCCGGATTGGATAAATCTGATTTTAAGATCAATGTAGATAAAAACCTGATTACGATTTCAGCTGAGAAAAAAGAGGAAAGTGTTAGTGAAGAAAAATTATACAGCAAAAAAGAATTCAATTACTCTTCGTTCTCAAGATCATTTACATTGCCAGAGACCGTAGATTACAGCAATATCGAGGCTGCCTATGAAGGTGGGATCTTAATTTTGACTGTTGGTAAGAAAGAAGATGCAATCATTGCAAAACGTTTAATTGAAGTTAAATAATTAAGCGGTGCACAAGAAATAGTTCATTTTGGAAATGACCAAAAGGTGAATAAAAGACAATAGTTTTTAGGTTTAGTTTATGTTTTAATCCCTCGGAGTTCCGTTTGTGTTCCGAGGGATTTTTCTTTTATAACGATGGTCTTGAAAGGATGAATAGACTATTCAGTTTCCGCATAGTTTTCAGATCGGGGAATTCTGGCGAGATAAGGCTCCATCTCTTCCGGTAATTTGGTTAATTTTCGCTTTTGAAGGTCCAGCCAGGCTCCATCGACGTTAACGGTACAGCACAAAACTCCGTCATTACGAAAAACCTGATGTATAAATGAAAAACGACTATTTGTTTTGTTGTATTTCGTAAGTTCTACTTTTACCTGTACATATTCATCCAAATGTACTTCTTTAGAATAGATGAGTTCTTCCCTGAATAAAATCGGACCGATATGAAATTCGGCAAATTTATCCAGTGAAAAGCCCATTTTGTTCAGCATATTACTACGGGCCTGAGCGCAGATGTCTGCGTAAGCAGAATGCCGCATATGTCTATTTGCATCGATCTGCGCCCATATAATTTGACCTTGATAAAATATATTCTCCATAATCTTCAGCGATTAGTCTCTTTTTTAATAACAATTTACATATTTTTAAATAAAGCTGTAACACTTTGTTTGTTTGCTATACTTATTACCTAAATATATTTAAAGAAAAATCGCTAGGTGAACCGATCGGAAATAGAATTTCTTCGACTGATTGACGAGAATAAAGGTATTCTCGTTAAGGTGAGCCGTATGTATATGGATGACCACGAGGGGCGGCAAGACCTGTATCAGGAGATCGTGTATCAGCTATGGAAATCCTATGCGACATTTAAGCAACAGAGTAAATTTTCGACCTGGATGTACCGTGTTGCTCTCAATACCGCAATGGTATTTTTAAAGAAAGAAAAGAAGCATCAGATTTATGATGTTTTAGAGGAGGGACATGATTTTGCAGAAGAAGCCTACGACACCGATAAAGATGAGCAACTGAAAGTTTTCTATCAGGCTGTTCAAGAGCTGAATGCAATAGAAAAAGCCCTGATCTTTTTGTTTTTGGAAGGTCAGAGCCATCGCGAGATTGCGGAGAATCTGGGTATATCGGAAGTCAATGCTCGCGTAAAATTAAACCGCACGAAGGAGCGAATTCAACAAATCATTAAAAAATACAAGTATGAATTTTGATGAGTTAAAAAAAACTTGGCAGGAACAGCCTACAGATGAGGATTTACAGAATCCAAATCTCAAATACTATAAGGAAGTTGGCAATATCATGGGCAAGTTGCGCAAGAATATCAAACGCGAGTTTATTTCTTGGGTCGTCTGTATGGGCTTTCTATTTTTGGTACCTATGTTGCCGATCTATAAAATCGAAGGTTACGCTGCATTTGCCTATTACTTTTTTATCGTACAGATATCATTATCAAGTCTTTTATATTATCGAAGGTTCTTTTATCTGGTAAAGAGCACAAAAAAGATAGAGTTGCTAGCTTCTAAAGAGCATTTGCTCAAGTTGTATTACGATTTGAAATATGCCGTTGAAACGTATCGTATTGCGGCCTATGTGATGATTCCGCAAGCTTTGTTTCTTTATTTGATCATGATCGCCCAAAACCGAACCACGATATGGTTTGATCGATTGTATCATTTCAAGGAAACTTTCCAGCAGGAGCCGAACTTTATTGTATGGTTGATTCTTTCCGCAATTGTGTCTATCCTCCTTGTTGTTGGTCTGACGGAAATTATGATTCGTTGTTATTACAGCAGGTATATTACTCAGATCAAGGAGAAATTGGATCAAATGGAAACGGAATAAGGGTTGTTGGAGCTAAAACAGGTAAGGTTTTTGTTTGATGTACTTATTATTTGTTTATTTAAGTCCATATGAAATATCTACTTTGTTTTACAGGTGTTCGTGTTTTTAGCGCATGGATATTTCGTATATTGTTATCGAAAACCATTGTCCGTTATGTATAATCCGACAAAGAAGTTGCAGCGTAGTTCCCAGATCTTAAGTATATTGGCCAAGTATGGTTTTAAAGATGCAATCGCTCGATTGCCGTGGAAGGGGTCACGAACTTCGATAGAACATTCTGTTGATGTTGATGAGATTAGTGTCTATGCCCGTATTCGCATGGCACTCGAGGAGCTCGGTCCTGCTTTTATCAAGCTAGGCCAGTCTGCTTCGACGCGGGAAGGGTTGTTGCCCAAAGAACTTGTGGATGAACTGAAGCGTCTGGAGGATAATGTTCCACCCTTCGAAGTGGACATTAACTCTTATCTCACTGAGGAATTGAACTTGGATATTGACGCACATTTTCAGGAGATTGCTGTCGAACCTTTTGCGGCAGCATCAATAGCACAGGTGTATCGCGCAACCTTAAAAGATGGAACCCAAACGGTTTTAAAAGTCCGGCGTCCCGGCATCGATGAGGTTATGCGCTGTGATCTGGCGCTCATGCGTGATATTGCCAAAATCCTAACCATGTACAATGACGTACTGGAAAACCTTAATCTGCTGCTGATTGTTGAATCTTTCGCTACGACCATGCAGGAAGAAATGTCTCTGGTGATTGAGCGGCATAACATCGAACGCTTCACGAAGAACTTTAAAGGAAACAAACTGATAAAGGTACCCCGTGTTTTTCCTGAACTCTCCTCGGACCGTGTTCTTTGCATGGAATATCTTGATGGTTTCAAGGTAACTGATGCCGATGAAATTAAGCGCCGGGGAATGGATGTCCAAACGCTGGTAAAAAATGGGATCAATTTATACCTTGAGCAAGTGATTATTCATGGTTTCTTTCATGGTGATCCGCATCCCGGCAATATGATGGTGATGCCGGATGGACGGATTGCTTTTTTAGATTTCGGAAATATGGGTAAATTATTGGGGATAGACCGTAGGCAGCTTGAAGAATTTATTCAATCGGCTATTTCCGAAGATGCTGTCCGGCTTGCTGACGTGATTGAAGACGTTGCCGTGGTGAGTCATATTCCGGATCGAAACCGATTTGAAAGATCCCTATATGAGATTTTCGATATGATTGATAATGTGTCTCTCGGGGATCTGAGTTTAGATTTATTGTTCAATAAACTGTGGAACATTATTGGTGACAACCGCTTGTATTTTCCGGAATATATCTATCAGTTAATGCGGGGTATTTCGTTGATGGAAGGTATTGGACGCCAGTTATATCCCGATCTCAATATTATGGAAAGTATCAAGCCTTTTGCACGAAGGATTATGATGGAGCGGCTCTCTCCAGAGGCAATCTTCAAAAAAGGAAAACATAAAGTTGAATCTTTTGCCCGTGATGTCGAAAAACTCCCCGAAGATATGCGCGCCCTTGTGCGTTTATTTCGAACAGGAAATTTTACACTCAACCATCGTCTAATCAGTGCGCGATCTTTTAATGCCATTTTACGCAAAGGGGTCAATCGTATTGTCATCGGTATTATGTTTATGTCACTCAATTTACTGGGCGGAATGATTATCGTTGCAAGGGTAGAACCGCAGTGGTGGGGAATTCCCATTTTTGCCTGGATATGCCTAGGCTCAGCATGGGTCTTTGCGGTATATTTATTTATCGCGATGATTCGGGCAAAAGACAACGATTAGCGAGATCTAGCACACATTTTCAGCGACGATGATGGGCTATGGATATATACACACTATAAAATAGAAAACAAAAATATATGGAAATCAATCTAAATGGGAAAAAGGCGTTGATCGGGGCGAGTTCTGCGGGTATAGGTGCAGGTATTGCCCAGGTGCTTGCTTCTTGCGGCGTATCTGTAACTTTAGCTTCCCGACATGAGGAAAAGCTACAGCGTACCTGTGAAAGTCTTGATACCTCTAAAGGACAGGTGCACCAATATATCCTAGTGGATTACAATGATCACGAAGCATACAAAAAGCAGATAGCACATTATTTTGAGTCGAATAAGGTTGATATTTTGATCAATAATTCGAATGGCCCACAAGCTGGAACCATAGACCAAAAAAATCTGGCGGATTACCAACATGCTTTTGAACTCTTATTTCAAAATCACTGTTACACAACCTCATGTGCGCATCCTTATATGTTGGCAAACCGATACGGGCGTATTATTAATGTATCTTCTTCAACAGTGAAAGAACCGGTATCTAATTTAGTGTTGTCCAATACGATCCGTACAGCATTGATTAGCTGGAGTAAATCGTTGGCCGAGGATGTCGCCAAAGACGGTGTGACTGTCAACAGCATCTTAACAGGTCTGTTTGATACGGATCGTATCCAGTCGCTAACTAACCTAGATGCACAACGTCTGGGAATTTCCTATGAGGAAGCGTTGCAATTGCGGTTAAAACAGGTTCCTGCACAGCGCCTGGGTAAGCCTGAAGAATACGGTTATCTCGTCGCTTTCCTTTGCTCCGAATATGCAGGTTATCTGACTGGGACCAATATTCCGCTGGATGGCGGTATGTTAAAAGGCTTATAAAAAAGTGGCTATCCTATATCAAATAGGATAGCCACTAAGTTTGTGTGATTTATTATTTTCAATTAGTTCAAAACCAATTCGGTATTGACAATGATGTCCACATCAGAAGCAACCGCCTCTACACCAGATGGTAATTTATCATTGTATTTGATGCCAAAATCCTGACGGTTAATTTTTGTTTTAGCAGTAAAGCCAGCACGTGTTTTTCCCCAAGGGTCGGTAATGATTCCGCCATTTTGAGTCACATCGAAAGTTACTTTTTTCGTTACATCACGAATAGTCAAATCTGCTATCATAATATATTTTCCTTTTACTTTCGCATTTTTAAAACTGATAGACTTTAATGTCATTTTAGGGAATTTTTCCGCAGCAAAGAAATCATCGGTCTTCAAATGATTGTCACGGGCAGCGATACGTGTATCGATGCTGTTGACGTCGATAGAAAAATTAACTTTAGCATTGTTAAAGCCTGTTCCTGTTGCAGTTTCAACTGTACCTTCTACCTTTGTGAATTCACCGTCAACAAAGCTGATTCCAAGGTGTTTTACATCGAATCTTGCATTTGTGTGCGCAGGGTCAGCAGACCACTTTACTTGTGCTGCAGCGGCATTAACCATTAATACTGCTGCTGCCAGAATTTGGAAAAATTTATTCATCTTGTTTTCTTTTTTATTTATCTAACCTTAAGAAGTTCAAATTGTTTGTTTGAACAAGCTTTGCAAAGGTGGGATAAACTAGCAAAGAAAAAATTGATGTAGGTCAAGAATTTCGATTAGGCTTCAATATTTGCCTTTTTAGACGGCTTAAAAACTCTTGTGTGACACCAAGATAGGAGGCTAATTGCATATTGGAGATCCGCGGGTAGATTTTAGGATACCTTTTGATGAAATCCAGATACCGCTCTTGTGCTGTAAAACCTATGCTCGAGATAATACGGTGCTGCGATGCTATTTGTGCACGTTGGGCCATTATCCTGGAGAGTTTCTCAAAGATTGGATGATCTTCGTAGAGTTTGTCTTTATTTTTTTTTGACAGTGTAAGTACCACGGAGTTTTCCAGGGCCTGGATGTTTTGTAGTGCGGGTTCCTGGTAATTGAAGCTCGCGATATCGCCGATCCACCAGTCTTCAATCGCAAACTGTAGAATATGTTCGATTCCATCGGCGGTGACATAGAATGATTTAAATAAACCACTGATCACATAGGCCTCATGATGGCAGACTTCGCCTGCACGGAGAAAGTATTCTTTTTTCTTTATTTTCCTTACCTGATAACGTGAAACGATGTCATTCAGTTCTTCCTCGGTGACATCAATACGTTGTTTTACAAATTCCTTGAATTGTTCCATTTGGCTGTAAAATACAAAATTTTGTAATACTAATTTAACAAGCTGTTTGATTCCTATCAATTCTAAGTTGAAATAATCCAGTTGATGGTTGTTGCTTTTATTCAATTTTATCAAAACAGTGATAAAATCAACATTTTGGTGTAATATTTGACTGGATATTGCCGTAATTTAAATAGTTTCATCAATAATTGGTATCTTCTGTCGGATTTAAAATAATTTGATTGCTAAAACCATAAATATGTCTCATGAAGTTTGTTGCACCCAATACCCTTGAAAACGATAAGGTCGTATTACGAATCATGGAACCAGCGGATTTTGATACGTTGTATCAAGTTGCCAAAGATCCCCTGATCTGGGAACAGCATCCCAATAAGGACCGCTGGAAGGAAGATATTTTTCGCCTATTTTTTGAAGGCGCCTTAGCAAGTAAGGCTGCTTATTTAATCTTGGATAAGGAAAGTGGAGCCTGCATCGGTAGTACGCGGTATTATGGGCTTGATGAAGCTGAAAAATCGATTTTTGTTGGGTACACATTTTATGCCCGAGCCTATTGGGGCGCAGGAATAAATCCACTGGTCAAAGAGATGATGTTTGATTTTGCGTTCAATTTTGTAGATCGCATTTACCTACATGTAGGTGCTGAAAATTTTCGTTCTCAGACAGCAGTTGAGCGCTTAGGTGCAACTAAAGTGGCCGAAAAGATGGTCAGTTACGTGAATGAGCCTGAACGGAAAAATTTTGAATATGCATTGGAAAAATCCACTTGGCTTCGTGCCAAGAGATAAAGCCTTATTATCCCTTGACACCGCTGAGAATACTCCCGATAATGACTGTTAATACGATCAAAGTAATGATGATGTAAAGCCTGTCCTTTTCGATGACAAACCCAAATAATGAACCAATCACCCTTACGATGGGGGTGCAAATCAATAAAAGGACACCAAGCTGTATAATTTGGGGAATGTTTCTGCTGAATGCTCCGGTAATAATTCCGGTCATTGTTGTGTTGGAATCTCCCTCACCCATAAAATCTTTATAATTCGGTACGGTTTCCTGTCCATGAACAATGAGGTATAGGATACCGCCGAGGATAAGAATAGAGGAGGCGAGTATAACGCCTATACGTAAAATTTGTCCGACCAAAAGTGAGATGTCCTTGTCTCCCCAATAGTGTTTCGAAAATACTTGTTTCATTTTGAGTAGTTATGTCCTTCATTGTCTAGCGGAAGGACGTTATAAACTAAAATTCTAAATCGTGTAAACGACCTTTTTTAGAATTTATGCTGGAATCCGTTGAAGATCATTTCCAATGCCACCAATGTAATGGCGACGGCGAAAATAATGCGTAAAGTCTTCGGATTCATACGTTTTAAGAGCTTGGATCCGGTAATGGCGCCGCATAATACGCCTAGGATAACTGGAAAAGCAATACCTGGATCCATATAGCCTCTTTGTAAATAGACCACTGCAGAAGCGGCTGCGGTGACGCCGATCATAAAGTTACTCGTTGTCGTACTGACTTTAAAGGGTATTTTCATCATGCTGTCCATTGCGAGAACTTTAAGGGATCCTGAGCCGATTCCTAATAGACCGGAAAGAATTCCGGCAACTCCCATCAAAGAGAAGCCTCCGGCTATGTTGGTAAGTTTGTATGGAATTAATTTGCCATCAGCAGGATAGGTACTGTTCAGCTTCAATTTTTCTGCCAGGACCGAACCGCCGGAAAGTGCGTGTTCGTTTTTCTTACGGACCGTCATTGCTGCAGAGAAGATAAGTACAACACCAAAGATGATTGCAATGGTATTTGTAGGCATGTAAATAGCAATAACAGCGCCGATCACTGCTCCAATGGTGGTTGCAATTTCAAGAAACATCCCAAGCCGGATGTTGGTGATACCTTCCTTGACGTAGGCTGTGGCTGCACCGGATGAAGTCGCTATGGAAGCCAGCAAGGCGGCTCCAATGGCATAACGGATGTCGACATGAAACAGAAGAGTCAATAAAGGGATGACAACGACCCCTCCGCCTAAGCCTGTCAGGGATCCTAAGAGCCCTGCTACAAAAGCACCCAGGAGAAGGATGATTGTAAAGGTGAGAATAGTCATAAATATTTGTTTGTTTGTGTGATCCAAAAAGCAGCAGCTGCTTTTTGGAAGGTAATTTGTTGTAAACTTAAGGGCTTTTTATTGTTTTTGAAATTTTTAAACCGGAATAGATACAAATGTTACATCAAAAGTATCCTAAAAAAAATGATACTGCCCGATCACTTCCCAGCGTGAGGCAGTATCGATGACCTTTTAATGGTCTAAGTATATAGTATATAAAATATGGACAATATTATTCAGCGATTGTTTGTTGTACCTTTTCTTTTCTGTTGAAGATATCGTAGATGATTGGAAATACCAACAACGTCAATATCGTCGCTGAGATTAGTCCGCCAATGATGACGATCGCCAAAGGTTTTTGTGATTCCGAACCTATACCGGTCGATAATGCAGCTGGCAATAATCCGATGGAAGCCATTAGAGCTGTCATGACCACAGGTCGTGTTCGCGATTTTACACCTTTATAAATTGATTGGTCATTGGGTAGACCTTCCTTCTTGTTCTGGTGGAATTCCGAGATCAGGATAACCCCATTCTGGATACATATCCCGAATAATGCAATCATACCTACGCCAGCCGAAATTCCAAAATTCATACCTGTAACGTGTAAGGCAATAATTCCACCGATAAGCGCAAAAGGAACGTTGGCCAATACGAGCAGCGAATCTTTGATATTCCCGAATAGAATAAACAATAGGAAGAAAATGACGATCAAGCTGATTGGTACCACCTGTGCTAGACGGTGGGTAGCACGCTGCTGATTTTCAAATTGTCCAGTCCAACCGATGGAATATCCTTCCGGAAGCTTAATTTTACTTACTTTTTGTTGTGCTTCAGCAATGGTGCTTCCTAAGTCACGGTCGCGGATGGAAAATTTGATGCCGATATAGCGTTTGATGTTGTCGCGATAGATAAAAGCAGCACCATTATCTTTTTCAATGGTCGCGATACTTTTCAAAGGAATTAATGTACCATCACCACATGGAACCATCAGCTGTGCAATATCTTTTTCTGTTTTTCGATATTCGGGGGCGTAGCGTAGGCGAATGTTAAATTTGCGTTCACCATCGTACAAAATGGAAGCGGTCTTTCCGCCGAAGGCCATTTCCAGTACCGCCTGTGCATCTGCCGGTAGCACATTGAAAGCTGCCATACGCGTCCGATCCAATACCACACTCACTTCGGGCTGACCAATATTGAGAATAATACCGGGTTCTTTAATGCCTTGAATACCTTTGACCTGAGCATAAACTTCTTTCGCCAGACGGTCTAAGGTCGCGAGGTTATCGCCAAAGATCTTGATGCCGTTTTCGGCCTTGAAACCAGCAACGGCTTCGGCAACATTATCCGAAATAGGCTGTGAATAGTTATAGGTAATACCCTGAAATTGTTTGAGTTTATGGTCCATTTCTTCGATCAACTGATCCATGGTGATTTTACGTGTCCATTCCTCTTTAGGTTTTAGGGCCACAGCAAACTGAACAAAGCCAAAGCCATTGGGGTCGGTACCATCGTTGCTCCGTCCTGTTTGCGACAGTACGCCGGTGACCTCAGGAAAGGTTTCCAAAGTACTCTTTAACAGTTTGGTAGTTTTAACCGATTCACGTAAAGAAGTACTCATCGGCATTTCTGCAGTAACCCATAGAGACCCTTCATTTAATGTCGGTAAAAATTCAGTTCCTAAAAATTTTGCAGAAAATAAGACTGCCGCTAGTAAAGTAATTGCAACGATCATACTCAGACGCTTGTTTCGGAATGTAAATCCAAAACCCTTGGCGACAATTCTATTCCAGAATTCAACAAATGGATTGTGTCTTTCTTTTACATTTTTATTGAGCAGAATATGCGATAAAGCGGGAACGAGTGTCAAGGTAAACAGTAATGCACCCAGTAAAGCAAAACCCAGGGTAAAGGCCAGTGGCGAGAACATTTTTCCTTCAACTTTTTGGAAGGAGAATATAGGCATCAAGGAGGTGATGATAATTAGCTTGGAGAAAAAGATTGCTTTTCCTAGGCCTGTTCCTGTCTGTTTGATCCAACCTGCTTTGGCCATTTTGTTGAATTTCTCCATGCCCAGCTTATGGGCTTGGTGGTCCAACATGACAAATATCCCTTCAACCATGACGACGGCACCGTCGATGATAATACCAAAGTCTACAGCGCCTAGAGAAAGCAAGTTGGCACTCATGCCTGCTAGTTTAAGGCATAGAAAGGCAAAAAGTAAGGCGAGAGGTATGATAATGGAAACGATGACCGTAGTGCGCCAATCTGCCATAAAAAGCAATACCATTAAGGTGACGAGTACAATACCCTCAATCAAGTTATGCATAACGGTATGGGTCGTGAAATCCATGAGATTGTCACGGTCATAGAAGGTTTGCATTTTGACATCTTTGGGAAGGATTTTGTTGTTGAGCTCGTCTATCTTTGCTTTTACCGCAGTTAAAACCTCTCTTGGATTTTCGCCTTTCCGCATTACGATGGTTCCTGCTACCACATCATCATTTTTACCAAAACCGGCTTGGCCCACGCGGGGCATCGCGCTTTCTCTTACTTCGGCTACATTTTTAACAAAGACCGGATTTCCCTTTTGGTTAATTACAGTGATGTTTTCGATATCATTGATTGAGTTGACCAAACCAATACCGCGTACGACGTAGGACTGGCCACTTTTTTCGATGACATCTCCACCGACATTCAGGTTACTTTTGCTGACAGCATCAAATACCTGCAAGGGAGTCAGATTAAATTTGTCTAGTTTGATAGGGTCAGTACTGATTTCGTAAACCAAATCCTGCCCACCAAAAACGTTGATATCTGCTACACCTGGAACACCACGTAAAGCGCGGTCAATGACCCAGGTCTGCAAAGTAAGGAGGTCGCGTGAATTGCGTTGATCGCTATGTAATGTATAACGGAATATCTCTCCTGTAGGGCCATAAGGGGGCTGCACTTCAGGGTCGACATTGTCGGGCAGGCTCACAGACCGCATGAGGTTGTTGACCTGGTTGCGGGCAAAAGTGTCATCTACACCATCGTCAAAGATGATTTTAACAATGGAGAGGCCAAACATGGTGGTGCTCCGTATGCTCGTTTTCTTTTGAACTGGACTCATGCCCAGTTCGATTGGTGTCGTTACAAAACGTTCGACTTCCTCCGCACTTCTTCCATTCCATTGGGTAATGATGGTTATTTGTGTATTGGTTACATCAGGAAATGCCTCAATAGGCATGCTTTTAAAGCTAATGAAACCAGCTATAGCCAAAATACCGACCCAAATAAAGGTAAATGCTTTATTTTTAATGGAAAAGGCAATGATATTTTTAATGAATTTGTTCATTCGTGTAAATGCTAAGACGGATTAATTATTCAGTGCTCTATAGATCAAAAGTTTATTGTTGACAACAACTTTTTCACCTTCCTGTAGCCCCGTAGCCATGTAGGTTGTTCCTTCATTTTGTTTGATCGGCAATATTTCGCGAATCTTAATATCATTTTGGGATTTATAGATTAATACGAAATATTTGTTTTGATCGAAAATAACCGCATCGGAAGGAACTGCGAGCGCTTCAGTATTGGAGCGATGCAATACTTTAATGGTCGCTTTACTATCCGGAATAAGTAAACCATCCTTATTGTCTAGCACCACCCGTGCCTGCATTGAATTCGTCTGTGGATCGATGATCTTAAAGATTTTATCGATACTGCCCTGAAATTTTTTGTCCGGGTAACTCAGGGTAGACACAATAGCTGGCATGCCCATACTAATCTTATCGATATCCGTTTCGTTGACGTTAAGAATTGCCCATACATCTTTTGTATTGGCCACATCGAAGATGTTGTCGCTGCGGTCACTACGCAGCTGCATGTCCTTATTGATGTTTTTTTGAACGATGTAACCATCGATTGGAGATACGACCGAATAAATATTGCCTGTACGAACATTGTAAATCTGACTTACAGCTTCTGAACGGCGTAGTTGCTCTTTGGCTTTGGTTAATTGTCCTTTTGCTTCCAACATGTCTTTATCTGTACTCAGTTTGCCATTATACATGTCTTCGGCTACACGGTAGTTTTTCTCGGCGAGTAATACATCGGTTTTGGCATCCGAAAGATCCTTTTGTATACCGGCAACTTCCGTACTTCTGATGGTTGCCAATACCTGACCTTTATGGACATAATCACCCAAAGAAACATTCACGGAGACAACATTCCCTCCAACAAGTGGGAAAATATCGATGTAATTGTTTTGATCGGCCGATATCTTTCCAAAAAAGTTGAGTTCTTCGGTCACATTTTCTTTTTTAACCGTAGCAAAACTTGTCGATTTAAGCATCGTCTCACTAATTTCGAAACCTTTGACAATGGCTGCATTATCTGTTTCTTTATGATTTTGGCAAGCGTAAAGTAGCACTATTGCCACAGTGGCTATAAGAAGTTTTTTAGTTGACATGAGTTGAATTGAATATAGAAGTTTGAGCCAGGTAGTTTAATTGTTCGGCGTTGAGAATAATTTCCTTTTTCATATCGTATAACTTAAGAATAGATATGCGATAGCTGTCCATAAAATCAGTGAACTCAACTAAAGAAATATTCCCTTTTTTAAAATTATTGAATATGCCATCATAGACCACAGCGATGTTGTGAAGGTCGTCTGAAGTAATGGTAAAATATTGGTTATATTGATTTTCCCATGACTGATAGTTGGAACGGATCTGTGACTCCAACAGCTGCCGTTGGACTTCAATATTTTTCTTTGCCTCTTCTTCGGCGTATTTCGCTTTGATAACATTTCCTTTATTTTGTTTCCACAACGGGATCGGAATGGCGGCTGTAACATTGAGCTCATTGCGGAATACACCGCCATTTTGGCTGTAGGAAAGGCCAAGGTTAATATCAGGTGTATTTAAAGACTGTTGCCATTTTGTAAATAACTGTGAGCTTTCAGAGGTCTTTAAGGCAAATTGATAATCGGCATTGTTTTCTAGGGCCAATTGATAGATTTTGTCCAAAGCCATGGTTGGCTTTACGGCAAGTTCCTGATCTGCTTCTTGATCTGTTAACTTCGGTAATACATCTTCCTGACTGGAAATAAGCACACGTAATTGCTGCTGCAGATTGATGCTATTATTGATGGCTGTCGTTTTTTCGTTGTTGAGATCGATGGCCATTGTTTGAAGACGAACCTGATCTTTCAAAGAAACATTTCCTTTTTTTCCTTGCTCTTTATAAGCTGCAAGTAGATTATTTAGGTAATCCAACTGAATTTTAATATCTGCCAACTTATGTTGCTCAAAGTAGAGAGCGTAGAAGGTTGTACGTAGCTGCGCACGGAGGCTCGCCAGCAATTGACTGAACTGTAATTTAGCAAGTTCAACATTTGATTTGGCAAATTCCACTTCATTCTTCTTTTTTCCACCGAGATAAATCAATTGGGATACACTTGCTTCCTTGGATTGACCAATATGAAATGCTTTTTTGTTCTGTGGGTCGTAGGCATTGGCAGATAGCTGCAATTGTGGTAGATCCCATATTTTGGCCTGTATGACGTCAGCCTCTGCTTGGCTGATGTCATATTGTTGCGCCAGGAGGGAAAGGTTCTTGCTGACGAATGCTTCTTCGCATTCCTGCAGTGTCATCTTTTTTCCCGAAATCTCACTTTGCTTATTCCCAAGTATATTTTCATGAATGCTCGTGTAATCTGCTTGTGGCGGTTTTTGTTGAGCAAAAGCCATACTATTGAAAAGCAATAAAAATATTAAAGGTTTCTTTGTCATGTGTTTCAAAACTTGTGTAACAAAATAACTGGTCGAATATTAAAAGCCCCTTAATAAATGCTTAAAAAAAGCTTAAAAAAGCATGTTTTTCAGATCGGTGGATAGGTATGAATAGGTATAGTAAATAGATGTGCTTGTTGCTAAGAGACCTGACATTGTCTTTCTTAATCAGGTAACTATACTTCCCGGTTAGGAAACAATTTAAATAGTAATACAAAAGTATGCGTAGATTGTTTTAGGTCTGCCTGATATGCTATTGTTGCTTGATGCGACTGCATGATACGCTGAACGATACGTAGCCCTAAGCCCGATCCTGTTGTTTCACTCGCGTTTTCACCGCGGCTGAACGCATCGAAAATCCGCTTTTGGTCGATTGTGCTCAAGGCAGGACCAGTATTGCTGACAAGTACCTTGAGTTCGAAGGTTGATTCTAGAATTGTAACTTTTACCTCCCTGGTATCGGAGTAGAGCGCAGCATTTTTAAATAAATTCACAAAAGCAATTTCAATCAATTGTGCGGAACAGAAAATACTAAGTTTTGGGTCTTCGATCCCACCGATTGAAAAATCCAGTTGCAGGTCGGGGAATACCTTGGCTACTTTTTCAAAAGCCATAAAGATAATTTCATCGATCCGCTCTTCCTTATAGGTCATTTTCAAACGCTCAGAGTCGAACTTTGAAAGTAACATCAGCGAATCGGTTACCTCCGAAAGATGTAAGGTTTCTTTGGATATGTTACGTAAAACCTGCTTTACGTCTTCACTCAGCTGATTTTGATGATAGAGGTTCTCCAGCTGAAAGGACATTCGGGCAAGCGGTGTGCGCAGTTCGTGTGAGGCGCTGGAATTAAATTCTTTCTGCGATTCGAAAGCAGCCGAAAGTCGCAGCAGCATGGTATTAAATGCTCGGGTTAGTACCGCAATCTCATCGGTGTGACCGGTATACTCGACAGGTTTGGTAAGTTTACTGGCATTAATCTGTGTAATATTATCTTTTAATTTATCGAGCGGGATCAACAGGCGCTGGATGAGGTTATAACTAAATACCCAGACCAGAACAGCGCTCAGGACAAATAATATCGTTAGGACGAGCGCTAGATGGTCCATTTTTTCATTTCCGGAGTAATCCTGTGCTTTTACGATAATATAATAGGGTAAACCGTTGATGCGATAATATTTGGCCAGCGTTTCATATTGGTCCTGATTGTAGAAGATCTGTTTTTCCTGATTTAGCCGATTGACAATCGAAGCATTCCAGGTAATGGTCTGATCCTTTACGGTACTGAAGACGAGCTGTTTGTTTTTGTCAAGGATGATAACATCTTCATAGAAAAGGCCATCTTCGTCATCGTGAAAATAGTTTTTGTAAGACTGGCGGTTGAAATAGGGGTTACTGGCGATATAATGGGAAATATTGTCCAATTTATCAATCAGTCGCTGCCGAAATTGATCTTTCCGAAAATCGAAACTAGCATAGTAGATAATCAACATCGCCATACCGAAAAGCACGGAGAATGCAATACTAAAGCTAATCGCTATTTTCTTCTTTAAATTCATTTTTCTGCCGATAGGTAATAACCAAAGCCCGGTCTTGTATGGATCAGTTTATTCTCAAAGTTTTTATCAATCTTCTTACGCAAAAAGTTGATATAGACTTCAATTGTATTCTGTGTTGTCTGAAATTGATTTTGCCATACTTCCTCCGATATATGTTGCTTGGACAAGGTGCGACCCTTTGCCTGTGCCAGGATAAGCAGCAGTTGAAATTCTTTTTGAGTAAGATTAATTTCTTCATTTGCACGTAATACTCGGGCCTCATCAGGATAAATGATCAGATCATCGACTACCAAGGTTTTTGTTTCATTGCTTTCGCTATGTTGTTGCCGACGTAATAGGGAATAGATGCGCATCAACAATTCATCTAAGACGAAAGGTTTAACCAAATAGTCATCAGCAGCCCGGAGAAATGCCTCCTTTTTATCATCTATATCATCGTATGCCGAGAGAATAATAATTGGTGTAAAGGCGTCATGGCTTCTTATCTTCTTACAGATTTCCAATCCATTGATTTTGGGGACATTGATATCTAATAGATAAAAACCATATTTCTTCTGGTGTGT
This sequence comes from Sphingobacterium sp. UGAL515B_05, assembly GCF_033097525.1. Classification (NCBI taxonomy): domain Bacteria; kingdom Pseudomonadati; phylum Bacteroidota; class Sphingobacteriia; order Sphingobacteriales; family Sphingobacteriaceae; genus Sphingobacterium; species Sphingobacterium sp. UGAL515B_05. The sequence goes on from NZ_CP109907.1 coordinate 3,003,364, forward strand.
TTTGGCCAAAAAATCAATTCCATCAAAGGCTTGATCACAGGTAAAGCCCTGGCTTAATAGAAAAGATCGGATCTCTTTAGAGAGTACCTTGTCGTCTTCGAGCAGCAAAATGTCCACCATATTTATATCTGTTGTCTTTTCGTAAAAATAAACAAATTTTTGTCATCCAATCAAGGAGATGTTTTCTTCGTACTTAATTTGGTAACATAAGATTTACACGAAGAAATATGAAACAAAAAGAAATCTAAGTAGATTCAAATCGAAATTATAAATAAGTGTTATGGAAACCAGAAGAGAATTCCTACGAAAGACCCTACTATTTTCAGGAGCAGCAGGTATTGCCAGCTTCATGCCCGCATCGATCCAGAAAGCCTTTGCCATAGACCCTGACCCAGGAAGTAGTTTTTTAGATGCCGAACACATCGTCATCCTGATGCAGGAGAACCGATCCTTTGATCATACGCTAGGTAGTCTTTCGGGAGTCCGGGGTTTCAATGATCCGCGTTCGATACGTTTACCCAACGGTTTACCCGTATGGTATCAAACGGACAAAGAGGGAAAAACGTATGCTCCTTTTCGATTAAATCTGAAGGAAAGTAAAGTGACCTGGATGGGTTCGCTTCCACATAGTCGTGCAAGCCAGGTGGATGCCTTTAACCAAGGTCGTTACGATCATTGGCTGTTATCGAAGCAATCAGGGAATAAACAATATGCGGCTATGCCCTTAACATTGGGGTATTTTACACGCGAAGATTTGCCCTTTCATTATGCCTTAGCAGATGCTTTTACCGTATGTGATCAGAATTTTTGCTCGGGCATGACCAGCACTACGCCTAACCGTTCCTTTTTCTGGTCGGGTAAGATTACAGAGATGAAAGATGGTCTGCAAAAAGCGAATATTCGGAATGATGACTTTGGCTATGGTAAAATGACCTGGGAAACTTTTCCGGAATTGCTTGAAAAGAATGGCATTAACTGGCGTTTTTATCAAAATGAGACAAGCTGTGGCGGCGGGTTTTCCGGACAGGAAAGGGCATGGCTATCCAATTTTGGGTGTAATCTACTGGAGTTTTTTCAGGCTTATCAAGTTAAATTTAAGGATAACTATATCAGAAGCCTGGAAACACAGGTTCGGGATTTGCCCATGCAGATATCCAAGTTGGAAGAGAAGTCTCCTTCTTCCGAAGAACAAGCCGAAAAGATACGCGCTGATATTCGCAAAAAAAGTGAGGCACTGGAGCGAGCGGAGACCGAACTAAAGGAATACAATCCAAACAATTATAAAAAGCTAAGTGATTTTACGAAATCATTAAATGAGCGAGCGTTTACGGTAAACAAGGGGGACAATAATTACAGATCGCTTGATACCTTACGTTTTAAGGCACAGGGGAAAAAAAGCACGCTGGAAGTCCCTAAAGGAGATATTCTTTATCAATTTCGGAAAGACGTTGATACTGGTAAATTGCCTGCCGTATCCTGGTTGGCCGGTCCGCAGAATTTCTCGGACCACCCGAGTGCGCCCTGGTATGGAGCCTGGTATGTATCTGAAGTTTTAGATATCTTAACGAAGAACCCCGAGGTTTGGAAAAAAACAATTTTTATCATTACCTATGATGAAAACGATGGTTATTATGATCATGTTAAACCTTTCCTTGTCCCTGATTTAAAGAAGAAAGATACAGGGGCATGTTCTCCTGGGATCGATACGGAGGTGGAGATGGTTCGTTTAGAAAATGAGCTAAAACAGGGGATTCCTAAAAAGCAGGCACGCGAAGGCGCTGTGGGTTTAGGTTTTCGTGTTCCCATGTATATTGCGTCGCCTTGGTCACGAGGTGGTAAGGTCTGCTCTCAGTTATTTGACCATACGTCTACTTTGCAATTTTTGGAATCTTTCTTTAACAAAAAGCTGAACAAGAATATACATTTGGAAAACATCAGTGCATGGCGTAGAACAATCTGTGGTGATTTGACAACCGCTTTTACACCTTTTACTCAGCAAAAGGAACAACTCCCTTTTCTTGATCGGAATCAATATATCGAAACGATATACAATGCGCAGTTCAAAGATGATCCGCGAGGCTTCGTTGAGGTCAAAGATCCTGATCTTGCGACTAAAAGCGGATGGATTCCGGGATTTGACCGTATACAGGAACGGGGCATTCGTAAATCCCTGCCATTGCCTTATGCGCATGATGCGGTGGGCTATGTGAAAGATGGACAGTTTTATCTAACAATGACTGTAGACGACAAGTTTTTCGGAAAAAGGACAGCCGGTACAGCCTTCAATGTGTATAGTCCGTTGGAATATCGTGATGAACAGGGGCAAAGTGAAACCTATCGTAATTGGAATTTTGCGGTGAAGGCCGGTGATCGTTTGGCATATCAGTGGGACCTGGCAAGATTTGTAGGAGATCGCTATGCTTTTGAATTGCATGGACCAAATGGTTTTTATCGAAAATTTTCTGGACAAAAAGGAGCTGCAGCACTAGAGGCTACCGTTTCTCCGGAACTGAAAGCGCTAACTCAGGCAGCGACAGGGAAATTGCAGTTGAGACTCAGGAACAAGAGTGACCAGCGGGTAACGGTAGTTGTCGAGAGCCTTAGCTATGGAAAATATGCCACAACGAAAGAAATAGCTCCCGCCGAAGATGTTCCATTGATCCTGGATGTTGAAAGTCAAGGAAATTGGTATGATATTGCTGTACGAATCAAGGGAGACAGCAGCTTCGTCATTCAGCTCGCAGGGCGCTTGGAAACAGGTGTTGCGTGTACAACTGATCCATTATTAGCATAATCTGTACTGTTTCAGCAGGGATGGCGGTCAATTCTTATTGAATGGGTTCCCTGCTGTTGCTATATATCGTCAATAGTATCCGCTTGACCTTATTTACACGCGAACAAATAAGGTCTCCGGATAGTTTGTTTCTATATAACGACGAAGATACAACTCCGTGTCCGTACTTATAGTGTGGTCTTTATGAACGGGGAATGTATTGTAAACCAAGGTATGTAGATTGATCTTGCGCTTGGTGATCGCTTCCAGACTAAGTAAGGTATGATTGATACTCCCTAATTTTCCAGAGGTGACAAAAATAAGCGGATACTGCATTTCTTGGATGTAATCGATAATCAGATAATCTTCTCTTAATGGAACCATCAACCCACCTGCACCTTCAATAAGAACAGCGTCGTAGCGTTGGCTTAATGTTAAGCTAGCCTGTCTGATCTTTTTAAAGTCAATTTCACGATTATCTAGACGTGCTGCTAGATGAGGGGAGGCGGGGTAGGTGAAAATCTCCGGCATCGTAATTTTCTGGTGATCTTCTGCTGTTAATGGGATTTCCATGAGTTGGCGATGGAGGACGATGTCTTCGGAAATAGTTGTATTTCCAGTTTGTACAAGCTTTTGGGTAATGGTGCGTATACCGCTTGTATTCCATTGTTTCGCGAGGAGGCCAGTTGCATAACTTTTTCCGATCCCGGTATCTATGCCGGAAACAAAATAGATATTTTCATTCATTGCTGTATTTCTTTTGTAGGTTGTTCGATTGTTTGTAATTCGAGTGCTCAGCTGTTATTTTTTTGCAATAATATAGATGGGATGGTAGGTTAGGGACACGCCCTCTTCTGTCCCATAGTCAGATGTATACTTAGCACAGAAAGCCCGAAGTGTGCCTTTTGTCCACCGGTGATTTTTTATTCCCGTTACCCCCGTTTGCTTCAGGTGAACAAGAACTTGTAGTGGGCTTTCAAAGTGTAGTTTTAAATGTTCTTCTTGTGCAACGAGGATCTTATAATTCAACGCTAAAAGTTCTGTGATAAGTTCCGATTTAGATCGATATGTTAGTCCAACATGTGCCGTTGCATTGATCTCGTGCATATTGTCATGTCCAAAAGTGCTGAAGGCAAGGATACCGGAATCCAGAAGGGATCCATAGCATCTTTCAAAGAAAGCGCGAGGATTGTTGAACCACTGAATCGTAGAACAGGACGCGATTAGATTGATGTCTTTGGGAAAAGCATAAGTTTCTGCATCAGCACAGATGAACGTGTGCGATGCTGTCAAAATATCCATTACTTCGGGCATCATTTCTGGACAGATATCATTTAAAACCATTTTTTTAGGTTTGATATGCTGTAGGATTAACCGCGAAAAAAGCCCTGTTCCGCAGCCAATTTCCAATACTTTTTGGGGTCTTAGCTGTATGTTCTCCTTCATCAACCTGATCATTTTTTTTGCTATTTCGTATTGGGCGATCGCTGCCGACTGATAGTTAGATGCCGCTTTAGCGAAACGGGACCTAATCCTTTGTTTGTCCATCATGATGATCATCTTAAAAGGTGCTTAAATAATTGTTCGGGATAATGAGTAGCATCGATTATCGTATATGCAGTACCGGGCCAGGCGCGTTTTTGATTCTCTAAGTTGAAGATTCGATCTTCTTTGCCTATATATATCTGATGCCATTGGAATGCCGCTGCTGATTTTGCACCAGCTGTTTTTTCAATCGCGATGAGCTCTGAACGGAGGTCTTCGATGTCGCGTTGGGGGGCTCTTTCAAGAAAGTAGTTAAAAAGGGCCTTGGAACCACACATGCGTAATCTGAATTTTTCCAACGTTTTATTGCTCAGTGTATCCAATGTTCCTTTAAATAACTGGCTAGGAATTCCTTTTTCGTCATCTATTGGAAATGGTGTTCCATTGATTGCAGTGCATGTGCTGATTGGGTAATTGTTGTTTTGAAGTTCGGGCAGTACCATTGATGCCGCCCATACCCCCATAGACCAGGCGAAAACCTCAATTTCCTGGTAGCCTGCCAGTAGACTTTTGTCCAACAGTAAATCCGTATAACTATGGGCAACAATAAGATCTTTGCCGACTGGGGAATAGTGCAAAAAAGGATGTTCATCCATGCCCCAGCCTGCAAAGAATAACAGTAGTTTTTCGTTGGATTTTACCTGAAGATGCTGCTCCGGCAAATTATCGACCGGAGTGACTCTTTTAGGAGCGATTCTTTTAAGTATCATAAGCTTGCTGCGAGTTGTTTGATCATGGACGATGTCATTGTTGCTGTCAATGAAATTCGGATTCTTGATGTTCCTTCTGGTACTGTGGGCGGGCGTATGGGAAGCACGTAAAATCCCTTTCGTTGCAGGTCTTCTGCTTTCAGTACCGTTTCCTTGTTATTACCGATAATGACCGGTAAAATATGACTCTCTGAGGGACAATTAAAGTCTTTGGCAATTATGTGCTGTTTGAGCAATAGGCTATTTTTGTGCAGCTGTTGGCGCCGGTCTGTAAACTCACTCAAGCGTTCCAAAATAAATATACTCCATAATAGATTGATCGGTGGTAAGGCGGTTGTAAAAAGTAAAGTACGTGCCTTATTGATCAAATAATTTCGGATGGGTTCCCTGCATAGGAGGTAGCCACCGACCGATGCCAAAGCTTTTCCGAAGGTGCCTGTCAGGAAATCAATATCGGCAATACATTGCTGTTCTTCTGCGCAGCCAAGTCCCTGTATTCCGCGTACCCCTACGGCGTGAGCTTCATCGACATAAAGTAAGGTATTGGGGAAACGTTGTTTTAGACTGACCAGATAGTTGAGGTCCGTGCAATCACCATCCATGCTAAAAATACTTTCTGTGACGATGATGATGCATGTGAAGCGATGGGCATATTTTGTCAATAAATGCGTTAAGTGCGTATAATCGGAATGCCGGTACCTGTAGCAGGTCGCATTGGATAGTCGGATGCCGTCAATTAGGCTTGCGTGGACACCCTTATCGGCGAGAATTAATGTCTGCGTATCACAAACTGCAGGAAGTATGCCTACATTCATGTGGTAGCCGCTGTTAAACACCAAAGCACTTTCCGTACCGAACATTTGGCACAGCTTTGTTTCCAATTGCGTATAGCGTGCATGGTTTCCTGTGAGTAGACGCGAAGAGGAAGCGCTGAATACAGCATTATCCTTTGTCACCGAGTTTAGGAATTCTTGACGAAGTATCTGATCTGTCGCAAGTCCAAGATAATCGTTCGATGAGAGGTTGTAATGCTCTTTAACATGCTCCTTTGCTGTGTTTTCCTGTTGTGTGATAAGGGGAAGTTTTCGTTTATTCCCTTGTTTTTCAAGGGCGAATAATTCATCTTCAATGCGCTGGATTAGACTGTTTTCAATCATTGGACTGTGCTGATTACGGCTAGCAATGCCTGTGTTAACTTGTGAAGCTCACCTTCATTTATGATAAAAGGGGGCATGATATAAATCAGTTTTCCGAATGGCCTTACCCAAATTCCCTCTTCGATAAACCGCTGTTGTATGCTGGAGAGATCGACGGAGTTTTTCATCTCGATGACTGCAATTGCACCTAGAATTCTGAGCTCCTCGACTTGGGGCAGCGCTGTTGCAGCGCTAAGTTCCCTTCTCAATTGTTCTTCGATTAACGTTACTTTCGCTTTCCAGTCCGTTGCCAATAGTAGTTTGATGGAAGCGTGGGCTACTGCGCAAGCCAAGGGGTTTGCCATAAAAGTTGGCCCGTGCATAAACGTACCTGGTGTACCGTTGGAGATTGTATTCGCAACATGATCTGAGGTGATCACGGCGGATAGCGTCATATAGCCACCGGTCAAGGCTTTGCCGATACACATGGTATCGGGCACTATTCCGGCATGCTCCCAGGCAAAGAGCTTACCCGTACGCCCAAATCCGGTAGCAATCTCATCAAAGATTAAAAGAAGTTGATTTTCTTTGCAGAGCTGTGCTGCCTGACGCAAGTACTCCGGATGATAAAAACGCATGCCACCGGCTCCCTGGACGATAGGTTCAAGGATGAGAGCGGCCAATTCGTCCTTGTGTGAGCAGATCAGGTCTGCCAAGGGTTGGATGTCATTGGCATCCCATTCTTGCTCAAACCCTATTTTTGGGGCAGGGGCAAAATAGCGTTTGGGTAAAGCATTGTCAAAGATGCGGTGCATGCCAGTAATGGGATCACAGACCGACATCGCGTTCCAGGTATCACCATGGTACCCCGAACGAATCGTGACAAAGTTTGTCTTGTTGGTCTTTTTTTGTGAGACCCAGTATTGAATAGCCATTTTAAGCGCAACTTCTACCGCAACAGAACCCGAATCGGCATAAAATATTTTGTTGAGTGAAGTAGGGGTGATGTCAAGCAGTATTTTACCGAGAGCAATTGCTGGTTCGTGCGTAAGTCCACCAAACATCATGTGTGACATGCTACTGAGCTGTGCTGCGACCGCAGCGTTAAGGATGGGGTGATTGTAGCCATGGATGGCGCACCACCAGGAGGACATACCATCTATAAGCTGCTGTCCATTTTCCAACTCGATTATACAACCATCTGCCCGTTTAACTTTGTAGGCCGGTAAGGGATTTGTCATGGTGGTATACGGATGCCAAAGATGCTCTTTATCAAAATTATCGATAAGGTCGTGTTGATTGATTTCTTCTCTTTCCATGATGGTCTGCCGAATTAGTTCTGTTATTTGTTTTGCTGCTGTTATTTGTCTTGCTGCTTGGCGATGTTGCGCTGGATTTTATGTTCGGGTCTTGACCATTTTGGTCTTTCACCAAGATCATGGTAATGTGCCATCTCAGTTGCGATGGTTTCGGGTTGATTTCTTTTCTCGAAAGGCTGTTGTGCTACCAAACCTAATGTTTTAAACATGTCCATATCTTGGTTGACGTCGGGATTGGGCGTGGTGAGGAGTTTGTCGCCTGAGAAAATCGAATTGGCTCCCGCGAAAAAACATAACGCTTGCCCCTCTGTACTCATGTTGGTACGTCCTGCAGAAAGGCGAACTTGTGTGGTGGGCAATAAAATTCGGGCTGTAGCCACCATGCGTACCATTTCCCATATCGAAACTGTTTCCATGACTTCCATTGGAGTACCGCTTACAGGAACGAGCGCATTGATCGGTACCGATTCGGGTTGTGGAATGAGTGAAGCAAGTGTGATCAACATCGCGGCACGGTCGTCTATACTTTCTCCCATCCCAATAATACCACCACTACATACCGTTATGTTTGTTTTACGGACATTTTCGATCGTTTGAAGGCGATCGTCATAGCTTCTGGTCGAGATAATTTCCTTATAGTAATCGGCAGAGGAATCGAGGTTGTGGTTGTAGGCGTATAGTCCAGCTTCTGAAAGGCGTTGTGCTTGGTTTTCGGTCAGCATTCCTAGCGTGCAGCAGACTTCCATGTCAAGTCTATTCAGTGTTCGGACCATATCAAGTACATGGTCAAACTCAGGGCCATCTTTAACATTGCGCCAGGCGGCCCCCATACAGATCCTTGAGCTACCTCCAGCTTTGGCTGCCAGTGCCTGCTCTTTTACCTGCTCTACACTCATTAAGCCTTCCGATTTTACATGCGTATGGTAACGTGCGGCCTGGGGACAATAGGCGCAGTCTTCGGGGCACCCACCTGTTTTTATGGATATCAATGTGGATACTTGTACTTTGTTGGGGTCGTGATATTTCCGATGTATCGATGCCGCTTCATAAAGCAGATCCATTATTGGTTTGTTGTATAAAGCAACAACTTCTTCCTGCGTCCATTTTGGTTTTGTTTCCATATTAATGCTAAGTTTTTATGCTATAATCAAATCTATTTTACCTAATGACCATTCGGATTTAGCAATTCAATGCGATTATTTTTTCATGATGATTGCAAAGATTATAGTTTAAATGATAACTTTGGTAGTCCGAAATAAACATAATGAGTAGTCCGGTTAGTATAGGTTTTCATTCCATTATTAAGATAGATCGCCGTAAGGAAGATGCCATCTATCTACAGATTGTATATCAATTTATCCATGCCGTCAAGCGAAATCTATTGGAAGAAGGGGATCTGTTGCCCGGAAGCCGGAAGATTGCTGAAGAGCTGAGCGTGCACCGAAAAACTATTGTAGCCGCTTTAGCGGAATTGCAGGAACAGGGCTGGGTAAAAATTTTGCCTAATCGCGGGACTTTTGTGAAAAATCCCGAGCTTATCGGTACTTCCGGGTCGGCGATTGAAGCCTTTAGACAGCCCCCTGATTTTGCGCCTTATTTTTTTAGAAAGGAACTCATATTGGATATGCCTATTTCAGAGGTTCCCGAAAGGTACTATTTTACGGACGGAACACCTGATTATAATGTCATTGGAGCGGAGGAACTGGTGCGTTTTTATTCATCCATGGTGAAACGGAAAAAGAAAAGTGATGATTTTCCGACGACGACAGAAGGGAATTTGTTTTTTAGGGATCAGTTAAGCTATTATCTGAATTTAACAAGAGGATTTCATCTTTCCCGGAATTTCTTGTTGCCGATTGCCAGCCGGGAACAGATTTTTTCAATTTTATCCCGATTATTGATCCGGCCAGACGATATTGTGCTGGTGGAAAATTTAAGTTATTTTTTACCTAACATGATCTTTAGTCAAGCTGGGGCCAAGCTAAAAACCATTCCGGTAGATGCGGAGGGGATGATTGTAGATAAGATCGGAGATCAATTTAAACCTGGGGAAATCAGGTGTGTTTACCTCAATACCAGGTGTCAGTATCCGACGACGGTTAACCTTTCCGAGCGAAGGAAAATTCAACTGTTACAGTTGGCCGAGCAGTATAACTTTATTATTATTGAGGATGATGTAGATTTTGAGTCTTCCTTTTTTAAGGAGAAAGGTGAATCACTTTTCCGGAAAAATGGCGGTAACCGCGTGATTTATACAGGCGCTTTCGGTAGTTTCTTTGATCCTGGTTTCCAAATGAATTTTTTGATCGCACCTCAGGATCTGCTGGAAGAGGGAAAAAAGTATTTGAACATCTTCGGAAAGCCGAATTTTATGATCGAGAAGACATTGGGTGAGATTATCCACCAGGGTGATATCTTTCGGTATCAGCGTAAATTTCAGAAAACAATTGCAGAACGAAAAGAATTGTTTGCACAATTGCTGTTACGGCATTTTGAAGATAAAATCAGGTTTGAAGTCCCGGCTTCGGGACTGGCCTTTTGGATACAGTTTAATACGGTTGTTTCGCTGACGGCCTTGCAGGAGAAAGTTCGGTCGCAAGGACTGTTGTTGCCGAGTAATTGCCTTTATCAAAATAAAACGGTCACAGCATTGCGGTTGGGATTTGCCCATTTGGACGAACAAAGTATGGTGGCTACAATTTCTTTATTAAATGTAGCATATAATGAGTTGGTTCAAACCTCTACTAGCTGACGGGAGAGCTCAGTGTTGTATCGTCGGTGTAGCATTAAGATGTGGGGAATAATAAGTTTTGGCCAAATTGGTGAACAACGGAGAAAAGAAAAAGCCCAGCAAAGAATGTCTGGGCTTTGAGATTATATAAGGGGAATAATACTTGCTAAAAAAGTGAAGACCTAGTCTTCATCGGTGATGATATCATCACCATCTAATTCGAAACCTTCACCAAGGAAGGTATTCTCTAGTTCGAACAAATCTGAATCTTTAATCATTTTACTATTTTTTTGATATTCAAAGTTATCACCCTTATTTAAGCTAATTATCAATATAAAATGAAGTTTGTGTTAAGGGTTGTTATTATATTTTTTTGAGTACAATATCTAATTTTTCCGCCTGGATGATTCTGCTGAAAAACTCCTTTAAATCAAAATATTCTTCGGGCATAAACAACGGTTTGTTTAATTGTGTTGCAGACTCGATTACGAGAACATCAGGTGCCGTATTATTGATTTTAAAAATATATCGTGCGGCGCGCTCAGGAAGGGCCATACTGATGTTTTTTAGCCTATCTGTTGTTGGGTAAGTGTAACCTTTTGGCAGTTTTATTTCAATGTAGCTTTCTTCTTGAACTAGTGAACCAAAGTCGATGGGATAATTCCGCTCTGTTAGATTGAAAGGGTTTTTAGACATCTTGGTATCAATATAAGGATTAAATAGAAGCTGACCATTTTGCAAGGTTGCAAAATTTTTAATTTCAATTTCAAACTCCTCTGTTAATGGTTTATCGAGTGATTCCCTATTGGATACTTTAAAACTGTTGATTTTAATGCGGTTGTTTTCTTCATCTATTTTTTCATAGAATTCTTCTTCTGAATTACTTCCTTGAAGGCGTTCACGCATTTTAGAAGCACCATAACCATTACGTGAAGTAATCCATTTTCCTTTTAATTCGCCATTTTCGGATAGTTCGCCATAGAAGAAGTTACTGTAAGTAGATGAAAGAATCGCATCGAGTTTCACCCAGTTGGATTCGCCTTCCAGCGGAATTGATCTTCCTTGATAGTTGACACATTTCATCGGGATGTTTCCAAACATCTCATAAGGGGAGGTGGCATCCAGCAGGTAGTAGTTTTCTCCTATTTTTACCTGTGCGATCACATGGTTGAACTCCGATATTGCCGGTGCATACAGTCCGGCATACCCATTGTCGCGTGTCGATAAAATAACAGGGATAGCATCTAGTTTCGCATAGCGTAAGGCATTGACGAGCCCGAGGTTGATATCCGCGCTATTCCCTGTTCTTTTTTCGATGGCTTCTTTAATGTTTTTTGCATAGATTGAATGGCGATTATTCCATTTTATTTGTTTCTGAAAATAAGTATACAGGCGTACCGCTTTTTCTAGATCATCTTTTGAGTCCTGCAAGACGGGATCAATGAAATCTTTCAATGCACTTTTTCTTTTCACTTGTCCACCAAAGCTTTCATCTTGTACAAGTTTATCTCTAACATTTTCCCAGGTGAGTGAGAAGTCTTTTGTAGGTCCCATAGGAACACTATATCGACCGAGTTCAAAGAAGATGATTGATCTGAAATTTTTGGAAGAAGTCATGTAATCTTCAGTATGGAAAGCGGGGATATTTTCCATCGTATAGACTGTTTTATTACCTAATATTTCGCCAACTTCGGAAAATAAGCCTGTGTTGTAATTTTCCACTTTTCGGTCGCTTACTCCGAAAGCGCCTTTTAAATTGGCTTTATAATGGCAGATTTCGGGAATACGCGTAACATATTGACTATAGAGTTTCGGAAGATCCTCCTGGAATTCCCAGGCATTTAGGTTAAAGATAAATGGAGATTCTGTGCGGTAGCGGTATTCAATAATTGTACCTTCCTGGACCTGCGGAATGGCCGCTTTCGTTACCGCATAGTTTTCAGAGGAATTTTCGTTAAAAATATTCGCTTTGGTCATCTCCGTTTCTACAACCTTTTCACCAACGAGATGATAGGATGCTCCTTTGATCTCCATTAGGACTTCGCGCTCATTTCCGCTTTTATATAATGGAATGCTGAAATTTGCATAACTATAAGCTTCCTTGTTCAAGATTTTAATGCGCACATGTTTAAAAAACTCAACTACAAGACCTTTATTCTTATTGTAACTGACTTCGGCTGAGCCATATTCACGTAAGACAAAGGCATTCGCCGCCGTGTCTATTTTGTCAACAGTAATGGCAAAATCTTCCTTTTTAATTTTACCGAATGAAAAATCTTGTGCTTGTAGGTATAAACCACTAAGCAGGAGGAGACCAGTGAAAAAACTTTTCATAAAAATGACTGTATGGTTAATAATTATAACGCTAAAATATGAAATAATTTTAAATCAAAATCATTTGGCAATTAAATTGATATGAAGAATTTATGTAATTGTTTTCTTGTTTGAACAATGCAATTAATTTGTGCGGCCTAGGGATATACCCGGTATTGTGTGCTTATGAGGCACTTAAAGGGTAAATTCGAAGGTTAATGTGACATAGCGGTAGTCTTCTCCTTTCCATTTTGGACCTGAAAGAAGGATTTCTCTGGCTTTCGAATCGAGATAATCATTTGCACTTTGGAGAATACTGATATTGGTTGGCAATCCATCTTTATCGATATAAAAGCTTAAGCGTACGGTACCTTCATAACGGCTTTTGGAAGTTTTTTTCTTGATGTAATTGTTGAATGATCGCCAGCCCCAGATCGGTTCGGCACTTTTTGTCTTGCGTGAGGACATCGTTGTGACGACGACTTCTTCAAGAAATGAGCTGGAAGGTTGCAGTTTGATTGTCGTATTTTTGTTGCGACGCATATTCAATGCAACCGAGTTGTACCCAAGAGCCATGATGTCGACGAGTGAATCCACTGTACTGGGTTGGATGGTCGCTTGTCCCTGTGCGTCGGTATTCGTAGCAAACTTGCTATTGGGTTGAATGAGTGTCACTCCCGAAATAGGTAAGCCTGTCTCTTTGTCCCGAATCGTAAGTTGTAGTGGTGTACCTTGCTGTTGTGGAATCGAAATACCTGGAGCTCTGCCTGCAAGTGTATTGTTTAAACTTGAGGTTCCCCGAATCATCATCGTTTGGGAAGCATCTTTTTTCTTTGCCATTGGCGCATAACCGATAACAATTGTGCTGTCTGTAGGTCTTAATCCAAATACAGGGCGATCGTTATTGAGACCTTCCTTCATTTCTTCCAGTGATTTTACACGTAAGGAGGGTTCACGCGACAAAACGGTTACCTCTTCCAGTGGATGCTGTTCCTGAAGTCGTGGTCTGTTATTATCTGCTAATTGTGGCAAATGTTCTCGCGATCCTATTTCTGAAGCGATATCATCTGATAGCGTCATAGAATCTGCTTCTGTAACTTTTGTTTTGGGCTTTTCCTGCGTAGTATTTACTTCAGCGGTACGTTTCGCTTCGGATGAATTTTTGTCCTGCTGACGGTAAAGAAGGAGACCAACCCCCAATACGATCACTGCTGCTGCGGCGATGCTAAGTCTCTTCCAATCAAAGACCTTTATTTTAGCGGAATTGTCTTTTTCAATACGTTGCGCAATTTGGTTGTTGATTGTTGTAATTACGGTTTTATTCTGATCCATTTCAATACCCATAAGAATATCCGCCAACATGGGGTCACGTTGCGCCTCCCGTTCAAGCGCATACATCTCCGTAGGAGATAGTTCGCCGTTGACGTATTTCTTTAAGTATGCTATGTCGTAATTACTGTTGCTCATTCCAAGCCTCCATGCAATTTTTTAAATTCCGTTTTCCATTCTGAATATAGCTTTTTACTTCGTTCAAGCTATAACCGGTAGATTCACTAATCTCTTTGTAACATTTTTCCTCCAAAAAGAAGAGTCTAACCGACTGTTGCTGTTTGTCTGGCAATTTTCCCAGACAGCCTTTCATGGCTGTTAGCTGTTCTTCTTTTTCATCATATTGTTCATACTGATGCATGTCTCCCGGAAATTTCACAAATTCATCCAAAGAAATTTGCGTTTTGTTCTTTTGAGACCTCAAATACATCAGACAATGGTTCTTGCTTAATACATAAAGCCACCTTGGGAAGTCCTTGATTTCTTGTTTGTTTACTTTGTGTATTAATTCTTCAAAGATATTCATGACAGCATCTTTGCTCAATTCGGAATCTTGGAGATACCGTAAGCAGACATAGTATACCATCTCCGTATGTCGTTGGTATAGATCACCCAATACCTGGAGCTCCTTAGACTCCTGGTAGTGCAGCAAGAGCTCGTGGTCTTGTGCTGTATCTATTTTTGACGACTTGAATGCGAACATTTTATTGGTTAAAAATATTTTTTTTTTCTGGTTTATGGAAATTTAATATTTGAGGCATCCCTTGGCAAAAATGTAAAAGATATGAGATCAATACTTTTTGTAATCGGCTTGTTGCTATCTTTAGGCGGATATGCCAAGCAAGGATATGAGGTTAGGGGGAAGGTTGTCGACGCGAATATAGGAGTTCCCCTTGTGGGAGTACAGGTGCGCAATATTGCCACCAAAGCGCTTGTGCAGACCGATGACAAGGGAAACTATCGTATTCAAGTCCTTGATGGTAAAAACATCTTGATTTTTAGTTATATCGGATATCTTGAGCAACGGGTAGCAGTCAACCATCGGTCAAAGGTTGATGTGGCGTTGGTGCAGCAAAATAATGCGCTGGATGAGGTTGTGGTTACCGGATATGCGCACAAGGCGAAGCGTCAGACGGCATCGGTGATGAATGTTAATGCAGCTTTGTCTGGGCAAGTATCGGGTGTGTATATTAGAGGAACGGTGTATGTGCCTAATCAGAACCAAGAATCTTATCAAAAGTTGAAGGAAAATAGCTTTATCAATCCTCGTAAGGAGCCTTTATCGACCTTCGCGGCCGACGTTGATGCTGCTTCCTATAGTAATGTGCGTCGATTTATCAATTCGGGAACACTGCCTGAAAAGGACGCGGTACGGGTTGAAGAGATGATCAATTACTTTCAGTATCAAGTGGCCGGACCTAAAAATGGTGAACCTGTAAATATCGTCACCGAATTGACGAAGGCACCCTGGAACACGACGCATCAGCTCATGCGCGTCACGTTAAAGGCGAAAGATATTCCTACAGCGAATCTTAAAGCTTCCAATTTGGTGTTTTTGATCGATGTGTCGGGATCAATGATGGGACCGGGGCGTCTACCTTTGGTGAAAGCTTCGCTGAAGATGTTGGTCGATCAGCTTCGTGCTGTGGACCATGTCGCCATTGTGACCTATGCTGGATCGGCAGGGGTAAAACTGGAGAGTACGCCCGGTGATGAAAAGATGAAAATAAAATCGGCTATTGAGGAGCTTGAAGCCGGTGGAAGTACTGCTGGTGCTGCAGGAATTAAGAAGGCCTATGAAATTGCGAAGCAACAATTTATCAAAGGAGGAAACAACCGGATCATTTTGGCCAGTGACGGCGATTTCAATGTTGGGGAGAGTAGTGACGAATCGATGGAAGAATTAATTTCCAAAGAAAGTAAATCGGGGGTTTTCCTCACAGTATTGGGGTATGGCATGGGAAATCTGAAGGACAGTAAGATGGAAATCCTTGCAGACAAAGGGCATGGAAATTATGCCTATATAGACAATATTTCTGAGGCACGAAAAGCGATGGTAACCGAATTTGGAGGAACTTTGTTTACCGTTGCTAAAGATGTCAAGATTCAGGTCGAATTTAACCCAAGTTATGTGCAGGCCTACCGTTTAGTGGGATACGAAAACCGCTTGTTGGAGGCTGAGGATTTTAATAATGATCAAAGGATGGGTGGTGATATGGGGGTCGGACATGTGGTGACAGCCTTATATGAAATTGTACCTGTAGGTGTGGAGTCGGGGGTGATCGGAACAGTAGATCCCTTAAAATATCAGCAGCAAGCGGATCAGGCAACTGGGCGGAGAAATGCTGAACTGGCAACAGTTAAATTTCGGTATAAGGAGCCTGAAGGGGAGAAAAGCAAGTTGCAGCAAAAGGTGGTCGGAACTACCGTTACGGAATTGAAGAGTGTGAGTGAAGATTTACAATTCGTAACAGCGGTAGCGGAACTAGGGTTATTACTTCGTGATTCTGATTTTAAGCAAAAGGCCAATTTTGATCAGCTCATAGCGCGAGCAAAAGCTTCTAAAGGCAAAGATGAGGAAGGTTATCGTGCTGAATTTATCCGTATTGCCGAAAATGCCCGGGATTTATCGAGATCGAAAGAATAAATAAAAATGACCAAATAAGGGTTTTCAGTAGCAGCAATTGAAATGCTGCTGCTGGAAATAGTTTAGTTTGTGAGACAATAGCCAAAAAAGTAAATAAAATCTATATTTTTAGATCATCAATAAAAGGAACGTATTTTGCTTTAGCTGATCGAAGCTGCGCGATCTTTGGTAGGTTGGTACAGTCAGATGAGTCAGTCGCTGGGCTTGATTGATGCATGGTATATGTGGCCGACCCTGTAGGGAACGAAATAGGTGGAAATAAAAAATGATAGATAAATGAAGAACTTTTTTTTGTGCTTTCTTTTGGCTATTGGTATTGCAATACCTTCGGTAGCCCAAAATGCGAGCTTGAATAAACAGCAGACCATGGCTTATATTAATAAGCTATATAAGGTTGCCTACCATTATAAGGATACAAAAATTGATACAGTAACAGTTGATGGGAAGGTGTTGACAGTCTTTCTTTCCAGTGGCCAGCATTTTCGAAGTGATATTGGCAAATCAGATGTACTGGTCATTGCACGTGTAAAATCAGGTTATCAAATTCGATTTAAGTCCTCGCCTAGTACGGATGAAATTTTATGGGCAATCCAAACGGAAGAGGATGCCAAACGTCTGAAAAATGCGTTGGAGCATCTGATTAAAATCGTAAAAACCGAAAAAAAGACAGATCCTTTTGGCAGTTAAGTCATATAGATGGACTGATCCGATGGGTAATAGAATGTTCGGCAAGGTATGAGCTTGCCGAACTGAATAGAGAAAGTAGTAGGGCTTGCACATGGATATGTGTTGAGGATTGCTGAGGGGGTAACCAAATGCCTACTAGATATAAAGACGATTGGCTTCATGGCCGAAATTGATGTGGCTGTTGAAACCATCGATTGTAAAATCACATCGTTTACACTAATTTAAGGTGTTTACATAAATTCAGGGTTAATATGTTGTTATCTTATTGTAATTAAGTGTTTTGTGTACTTATTTCTGAATGGTCTTATTTCTCCTGTTGATGAATTTATTACCCTGGAGCACCTTTATCTTCTTTCCAAGCTTATATTTCCGAGATAGCTGCTGTTGATGCTCCATTTGGTTCAGTGAGTGGCGATAAATTAGAGATATAGTCTCGCAAATCCATACGTTGGTTTCAAGTAAAACAGTGTAAGAAGCACAAACTGCCTTTTGCCCAATCGAAAGTTTATTGGTATTCTACACAAAAAAAGCAGATTCGATGTCGGATCTGCTTTGAGTGATATGTATTAAAAGTTGACTGCCACGTTAACATAATAGTAAGGTAAATAGTGGGATCAGGGCAACCATAGAAACCATCATTGTAATACGCTTTTGAAGGTATAAACTTATAGACAAGATCAATTCGCTATGCTCAAAGCTTTCTATTTTCCCGCCATTATTGAGCGAAGAAGGTGTGATTTCGACAACCTCCCCTTGCTCGTTCTCAATTTGCCAGGAGGTCATCCACATATTTTTCGACCTCCATGTATATTTTTTATCGATTAGGCTAATAGTGGCCTGACTTGTCCATGTATCATATTCGATATCGCCAATCAGTTCATTGTTTTGATTTCGAATCTCCGTGTATGGATTGAAAAAACCCTTATTTATGAAACGAAACTGATCGTTGTGGATAGAAACATGAGCGTCCAGATTCCAATCGATAGATTCTAAATTTCCTATAACTGCTTCATTGCGGTAGAGGGTTGATTTAGTTCCGAACAAATTATTCTTCCAGTTGTAAATTGATTTCTTTTCCATGCCTGTTTATGTTTATACGTTTATTTTAATTCATTAGTATCAGGCCCGCTCGTTTTGTTACAGCCTTTGGAAATATTTTTTAGAGCCTATTATAGCTTTTTGTAGGTGGGGGTATTCTACCTAACATGTTAGATGTCTGCGAAAAATTCCTTATTTTTACCGATAAAATCACATCGAATTGACACATCAGGAAAAGTCAAGCCAGATTAGGAGGGAAATAAATCTTTCCTATCAGCAGCTGAAAGGAATGTACCCCATCTTAAAAAGTCAGAACAGTATCGGAATGGCCATATTTGCACTAGCGATTCTGGGCATTGTTGTTGTATCGATAGCTTGGTCTCGCGCTCTTGTTCCGGCTTGGCTTATGATTGTCAGTAATGCCTTTTTTATGGGCGTTTTACACGAAATCGAACATGATCTGATTCATTGGCTTTATTTTAAAAGACAAAAAGTTATTCATCATTTTATGCTTTTTAGTGTATGGATATTACGCCCACTGACTGTTAATCCCTGGATACGCAGGACCTTGCACCATCATCATCATAAATTTTCGGGTACATTACATGATGTTGAGGAACGCAGTGTGACGAATGGCGAACAGTGGTCTATCAAACGTTTGGTAACAACGGCCGATGTTGTATTGGGCGGGCTCTTTCGGCTGCATCGTATGTTTAATGATATGGACAAAGAGGTGAAAAATGGGAATCTAAAATTGGAGACTTCTTCAAAACTTAAACGGATTATGTTTTTAAGCATTGTTCCAGTAACAATTTTTGCACATGTGATCTTATATTTCTTCTTTGCAGACTTATTATTTGATTGGTTAAGAATGGTTTTTGGGGTGGAGTTGAGTTTTCCACACTATGTGGATAACATGTTGATAAGTCTGCATTGGATCATTTATGTTATTCTACTGCCCAACTTATTGCGCCAATTTTGTTTGCATTTCATCACGTCAAACATGCACTATTTTGGTGATGTGGAAGCTGGAAATGTGATTGAACAAACGCAGGTATTGACTGTTTGGTGGACTTTTCCAATGCAATTGTTTTGTTTCTTTTTTGGATGGACCCATAGCATTCATCATTTTGTTGTGAATGAGACTTTTTACGTCCGACATATTGGGCGTAAGAAGGCGCAAGAAATCTTACGTAAGTATGGCGTGCGTTTTAATGATTTGGGAACGTTTAGAAGAGCAAACCGCTTTCGTGCGCTTCCCAACAAAGAAGTTTAGGACTTTGGTTTAGTCCTTTTTGCGATAAGTTTTATAATTTCCATGCTGTTCGTAGATAAGAGCACCTTCTTCACAATAGTTTGATAGGTAAACAGAGAATTTATTGCTTTGATTCCTGTCAATACCCAATTGGACCAATACCTCCGAAACGCGTCGTGCCGTCTGGAAGAATTCCGAATGATAGACGAGGTCATCCAGTTTTTTGCTCAGGTCTATTCTTTCTTGTGCATCCGGAGGTAAAGAGTAGGGTGAATTGAAAGCAATGTCATGCTGAAAAAAAAGTGCTGGTTGAATCTCCAGGCTACGACATAAAGTCAAAAAATTTGTAAGGGTTAAGTCCTTGCCTTTTTCTATACCGTTGAGTGTTCCTGTTGAAATGCCCGTTAGATTGGATAGATCACGCAGTGAATAATATAGATCATTTCTTTTCGCGCGGAAGCGCAAACCAATTATTTCCAACAGGGCTTTATCTTCATCCGTCATACAACGAATTGAATGACAATTTGCGCAAAAAATAGTTTATTATTTTGTTTAAAAATTTGCATTTAATTTTTTTTGTTCTATATTTGTTATAACAGATGTTTTTGATCGGTGATAAGAATCATTTCATGAAAGTCTAGGTTGATTTTGAATGAGTGCCAGAACTGAATCTTTAGAGTGACTGCTAGCACACCTTATATTTCCAACCTATGTAAATAACTTTAAGGATAGTTCGCTATCTTAATAGGACATAGGCGTATGAAAAACAAGATACTGTAAGAGAAAAACGTCAATTTGCCTGGCTTCGGCTTCCAAGAATCCGTCAAGTTCCGCCGGAGCTAAGGTAAATTGTCAGAACGTCAACACGTTGACCATTTTATGGTCGGTACCTACCAGGTCGTGAATGACAAAAAAAGTCGACTTGCCCAGCTTCGGTTTCCAAGAATCCGTCAAGTTCCGCCGGAGCTGTGGTGAGTTGCACATTATCGTCCACTCATAAAATAATAAATCAGATAAAATACGATCAATACACAGACTGCGATGATAAGTGTACGTTTTAAATTTCGTCCAGCGGGTTCATCATCTTTTTCCTCAATAGCAACATCAGGTAATTTCTCCTCCTGTTTTTGGTCGTTATGCTCGGGGATGTCATATTTATTTTCCATGATTCAATTTGTTTGTTATCATAAGTAGAACAGCGGTGGACTTTAAATCGTTGAGTTAGGCCAATTTTTAATTCATATAAAAGACCTGTTTTGTGGCACTGAGTGCGCGATGTGAATAAATAAAACGGTAAAGCATTGTGTTTTTTCGAGTATTTGCATACATTGCGGCTATATTTAACGCGATAAACCTAAACAACCTGTAAACGCTGCGTTTACAAATAATTTTGCGTTGAACGAAGTCTATAATAAATAATTGAGCACTAAATGAAAAGAAGAACTCTTATCGGAACATTGGTAGCTGGATGTATGATGTTGGCTGTTAGTCCAACATTTGCACAACAGAAAGCTGCAAAAAAGGAAATTGGTCTACAGTTATATTCTGTACGTGAAGAAATCGGGAAAAACCCGAATTTCGACCAGATTCTACAAAAGATCTCAGCATTGGGTTATACAGGAGTGGAAGCCGCTGGATACAAGGATGGTAAATTATATAACTTGAGCCCGCAAGAGTTTAATGCAAAAGTAGAAAAAGCTGGAATGAAAGTAATTTCATCACATGCAACGAAGACTTTATCAGACAAGGAGCTTGCTTCTGGAGATTTTACGGAATCGCTAAAATGGTGGGACGAATGTATTGCTACTCATAAGGCAGCGGGAATGAAATACATTGTTACGCCTTGGATGGATGTGCCTAAAACACTTAAGGATCTGGAAACGCAATGTCGCTACCTTGATGCTGTGGGTGCGAAATGCCGTCAGCAAGGAATCGTATACGGATACCACAACCACTCGCATGAGTTTAGAAAAGTGGAAGATAAAGTGATGTACGATTATATGATAGAGCATACAAATCCTGAGAATGTATTTTTCGAGATGGATGTGTATTGGGCCGTAATGGGACAAGTTAGTCCTGTTGATTATTTCAATAAATATGCCGGCAGATTCAAGGCTTTGCACATTAAGGATCATCGTGAGATTGGTCAAAGTGGTATGGTCGGTTTTGATGCAATTTTTAACAATTCAAAAGTTGCTGGCCTGCAATATATTTTTGTTGAGCTGGAAGAAACACGTAACGATATTTACACCGGTTTACAACAAAGCATTGATTATCTAAAAAACGCTTCTTTTGTAAAGGCTAGCTACTTAAAATAGCCGGAAATCGGGAGAAAATTGACCCAGTTGAGACAATTCTCCGTTTGATAGATTTATTATTTTTCGTTAACTTGAATGTAATAAAAAGGGATTTTTTATTGAATTAAATTAGACCATATGAAACGGATTATTGTTGCCACAGACTACGCTGAAGAGGCCGAACATGCCTTAAAGTTTATTATGGAAGTTTTCGCAAGAAAAGAATACGAGCTCGTTTTATTTTCTCTTCAAAATCCTTCCATCCATGCGATGAACGCTCGACTTTCTCCCGATTCTATGTTCAAGATTTTTGAACATCAAAGTAAGGTTTTACGACGTAAAGCCGAGGCTATTACGGCCGAAAGTGGTGTTTTGACTATTCCTTATCTGGCAGCAGGCTTGTTTTATGACCAGATTACCAAGTGCATCCATGAGACGAATGCCGATTTGTTGGTGATGGGAATGGCCAAACGTTCCTTTGATCAAGATATGCTTGGTAATACGACCACGGCAGCCATTAGTAAGTTAAAAATACCAATCCTTTCAGTTCCGCTGGGCGCAAAATTTACGGGTCTGGAGCATATTCTTTTTGCCTGTGATATTGTTCGTGGTGTGCAAAAGGAGATTCTTGAAAAGGTAAAGGATTTTGCCGCTGAGTTTGGTGCAGTACTAGAGGTACTCAACATTCGTAAGACTGTAGAGCAGCTAAATGAGGAAAAAGGAAAAGAAACACGGGAAACCATCAACGATGTGATGGGAATTGTAAGTTATTACTACAAAAACGTAACGTCCAATGAGGTCGTAAAAGCTATCCGGGACGAAGTAAAAGAAAGCAGTACAGATCTGCTGGTTATGATTCCTTATAAGTACGGTTTTTGGAGTTCATTGACCCATCGAAGTAAGACTCGTATGATGGCCTCGGGGCTAGATGTTCCTTTGCTGACAATCTCGATCTAATTCTTTTTCATTATAAAAGCCCAGTTGAGCTGAGATCAACTGGGCTTTGTTTTGATTGTATTTACTGAAATAGGGGGAGTATCTTATCCCAAATTTGCTGGTAGGCTTTATTGTCCCGGACGATTCCCTTATCTTCATCATAATAATTGGGTGCGTCAAAGCTCCCTCCTTTGCGCCTTTGTATTGAAAATATATTTAGAACTATTTTTGATTTTTCAGCTTGTAAAGGGCTGATCAGGAAGTTGAATATTAATTTTTCCCCTTCTTTGTTGCTTAGAAAATTACTGTTTTCAAAATACGTACTGGTTTGAATAAATCCCGAAGGCCGATCGAGCTGTACAATAAAATAACCACCATCCTGAAGCACTTGTATTATCTTGTTATATGCCGAATCACTTGCGATCGGGATAGTTTTAGTACGGTCTGGATTTTGTGCCAACAGGGGGCTGGAAAAGACCAATAGATAAGCAATCAACATCAAGGAGAATTGGATTAAATGTTTCATATTACCGAATTATAGATCTTATCAAGTTAATACTTTAATTTAACAATTTTATTTTTTGTGACAGCGACTTAGGCCGTCACGTTGTTATTTAATTCGTATGCCTAGTATTTTTAGACTACGTTCTTCCTGATCTAAGGTTGCTATATTGGGTAAGTTAGCCCATTCCTTGAAACCCATTTTTTCAAATAATGCAATGCTTGGAAGATTGTGTGCAAAGATAAATCCCAATAAGGTATGTACGCCTAAATCTGGAGCTTTATCAATGCAGTACTGGAGAATCTGTTTACCCAGGCCTCGACCACGTTGCTGTTCATCCAAATAGATACTGATTTCTACTGTTGCGTCATAAGCTGGACGACCATAGAAAGATTGAAAACTTACCCATCCAAGTATCTGGTTATTTTCATCTTCTATCAGCCACAGGGGTCTTTTCGAAGCGTTATGTTCGTCAAACCATTTTTGTCTACTGGCAACAGATACTGGGGCAGTGTCTGCAGTAACCATGCGGGAGGCTATTGTAGAGTTGTATATTTCTACTATGCGTGGTAAATCATGTTGTGCTGCGTCGCGAAATTTTAATTGATTCATGGTTTGTACTGTTTAATTGTTGTTTACTGTTTGGTTTGATTCTAATGCCCAAGCTAAAAAGCCATTCATTACCTCGTTCCAATGGGGCTTATTGTAATCGGGCCGGCCATCGTTCTGAACTTCAAAATAATTATGGTCCTGATTATAATAGCGTTTTATAGTGAGGTTGCTTTTCTGATTTTTTATAAAATAAAGAGGTACTAAATCATTTAATTCAGATACAATGTCTTCTGTACCGAAGACGAGATAGATAGGTTTATTAAAGGCCAATAGTTCGTCAATAGCAGGTTGAGAAAATGACTTCCAGGAACGCAAATTGGGATTGTTTTTTAATTTTTCTGGATTGTTGGCATCTTTATAAAACGCATAGGTTTGTTCAATTTTTTGAGCGGCCTGTTGCCAGGAAATTTTTCCTTTTTGAACATCGCGTTTTGCTTGTCGTATATCTTGGTCTATTCGTCCAAATATATTAGTTCCTGATAGGCCTAATTTACTTACTTTTTTATAGCGATAGGCTAGTTTGGAGGCTACATGTCCACCCTGAGAGTGACCGAATACAACTAATTGTGAATTATCGACCCATGGTTTTGCGCTAAGATAATCTAATACTGCAACGGCTCGGTCTACATAATTTTCTAGATAGTCTGCTTTTTGATACGCTATACTCGGGATATTTTTATCTTTTGAGTCACCATAGTACCAATAAGAGTCATTAAGCTGAGATTCGTCGACGATAACTGGAGTTTCTGGCATTGAAATAACAACGAGATGATACGATTTAATAATATCCTGGTAGTTAAAGTTGGTTAATCCTCCTCCAAAAAGACTTAATCCCTCTTTTTTGTAATTAAAGTATAGCGGCAAGGGTAACGATCCCTGGCAAAATAAAAACAGAGGTTTCTTACTTTGAGGATCGGGATCAATGACCAAAAAATCAATTTTACCGTTCGGGTTTTCAAGTTCAAAGAGGGTGGATTCTTTATTGATGACGCTGATATTCTGCCCAAAGATAGCCTGTGTTGCGAATAGCAAGCAGATAAAAAGAATGAATTTCATGAAGATCGGCTTTATATTAAATCTGTATTTGTCAAACTTAGATAAATTGCTTTTTATATACAATACAATTACCCTTCATAAAGGTAACAATTCATAGATGTGCGACATTTCTTGTTATGCTTCTGGCTGGTTTATATCGATAGCGGAGGTAAATTGCACGATTTCTGTGTTTTATGAATAAAATTTACACTAATTTGAACAAATATTTCACTATATAGTGTTATTTTTTTTTCATCTTAGATCAATCTAAAGAAGGAACATCGGCTTTACTGATGATAGGCCTTAGCGAAATAGCTTGTCTTTTCGTTTAGTTATACAGGAACATTTCTAAGCAGGAATTTTTCACCGAGTTCCGGTCGCCATAAAATCACTAAAAAATTATCTAAGTAGGATCTAGGGAAGAGATTGGCTAGCAGCTATGCTGTAAACTAATTTTTAAACATTACGAATCAATTATGAACGCATTGCAAGCTGTACCTAAAATCCGAATCCGTTCAATGGATGTTATGCGTGGTTTCACGCTGTTCCTGATGTTATTTGTCAATGACTTGTTTATTCCAGGTGTACCTAAATGGCTGGTTCATTCGGAAGCAGATGAGGATGGAATGGGATTGGCGGATTGGGTATTTCCGGGATTTCTTTTTATGGTTGGAATGGCAGTGCCTTATGCTGTTGCGGCCAGGGAAAAGATAGGTTCATCGACAACGGTCATTTTTGTTCATATTCTGATCAGAACATTAAGTTTATTGCTTATTGGTGTATTGATACTGAATGGTTCGCGAGTTGATGCACAGCTTACGGGGATGTCACATTTGTTGTGGTTGGGACTGCTATATGTATTCGTTTTTCTGATTTGGAATCATTATTCAAAAGACATGCAATATCAGTCCATTTATAAGGGGCTGCGTGCAGTTGGTATTATGGGGATTATTTATCTCCTATATATTTTCAAAGCGTCGGATGGAAAAGGCCTGGAAGTAGGGTGGTGGGGGATTTTAGGGCTGATTGGATGGGGATATTTTGCCGCGGCTTCTATTTTCTTATTGAGCAGGGGAAAGATAATTGTGGTTGTATGTGGTTGGTTGGTGTTTTTGGTACTCAATATGCTGAGCCGAATGGGATTTAAAGTTGAATTCCCTGGTATCGGAAGATATTTACATGTTCTTCTAGCTGGGAATATACCCTGTATTGTGTTGTCTGGAACAATCATAGGGATGCTTATGAAACGTTATGCGGCAAATCCAAGGGTATTGTTGCGTTTTTTGCTGGTGATTGGTTTGATTTGGCTAGTTGCAGGTTTTGTATTGCGTTTTTGGTTTATTTTATCCAAAATCCATGGTACGCCAAGTTGGGCATTGGTTTGTTGCGGGATTAGCGTATTGCTTTTGATACCACTTTATTATTTCATTGATGTGAAAGGCTACCATCGCGGGATAGGATTGTTTGAGGAGGCCGGAAAGAACTCATTAACGACCTATCTTGCTCCTGATCTGATCTACTTTGTCTGTTGGGGTTTTCATCTATCACTATTCTTTTATAAACAATCGGATTATATGAGCTTAGCTATTGCCGGTTCATTGCTTTGGGCTTTAGCCATGTTGTGGTATGCAATCTTGCTAAAGAAGCTACATATTTATCTGAAACTTTAGTTAGCGAGTAAGCATCAAATGTGGATGCTTTACGGATTATATATTAGAACGATCACTATCATCTAAAAATAAAATAAAGAAGCTATTATGGAATGTAAATTGAAATCAATATTTAGTCAGACCTTCACTGTTCTGTTATTGACTTTATTGTTGTATCCTAGTGTAAGTTGTGCACGAGCGAAAAACAAAAAAGTTGTTATCGCCTATGTCACTTCCTGGTCTAAAGTGATGCCTGATCCGACTTATCTGACGCATATCAATTATGCCTTTGCACATGTCAGCGATAGCTTTGACGGCCTACGTATAGATAATGAATCTAGATTGAAGGCTATTACGGATCTTAAGAAAGCACATCCACATTTAAAGGTATTGCTGTCCGTTGGCGGCTGGGGAAGCGGTCGGTTTAGCGAAATGGCTGCTAATGAATCTAATCGGCAAAAGTTTGCCAAAGACTGCTGGCGTGTGATGAAGGCGTTTAATCTGGATGGTATTGATATTGACTGGGAATATCCAACGAATTCTTCTGCAGGGATCTCGTCTTCTTTAGCGGATACGGAGAATTTCACCTTGCTCATGCACGATATCCGCAAGGCTATTGGTAAGAAGAAACTGTTGACTTTGGCTTCTGTTGCGAACGGTAAGTATATTGCTTTTGACAAGATTAAGAATGATGTGGATTTTGTCAATATCATGACTTATGATTCGGGTCATCCGCCTTATCATCACGCGAGTTTGCACCGTTCACCTTTATCTGGACATACAACTTGTGTGGAGGCCGTTAAGGCCCACATCGAGGGCGGTATGCCTGTTGAAAAATTGGTGCTGGGAATTCCATTCTATGGTCGGGGCAATAAAACTGAAGTCAAGGGTTTTATCGATTATAAAGATCTGCTTTCACTTCAGGGCTTTGAGCAGAAATGGGACGATGAGGCTAAAGCGCATTATCTTGTCAACGATAAAGGGGATTTTGTACTGACATATGAAACGCCAGAATCGATTGCACTTAAATGCGATTATGTACACAGGACAGGACTACTCGGTGCGATGTACTGGGAATATGCGGGAGATACAGCAGGAGGTGTCTTACGGGATGCCGTCTACAAAGGTATTCTAGAATAAACAAAAAAGCCTAACGATTCCTATTCAAGCGGAACCTACTATTCCACTAAATTCATGGCCAGTTATACAGTAGAGAATTTTACCTATTCGATGTCTGATCCTACTGCTAATGAGCTGATTGATATGGCTTCTATTCCCGCCAACGCTTTTGATGGTATTTCTCCGGTATATATTAATTCCGTAACTTATGGTAGGTTTGGATTATTGGTACTTGAATCTAACAACAATAGTTCCGAAATGAGAAGTGCTTTTCAGAAGATGGTGAAGAAGATTCTTAAAAAAACTACGGAATCCTATACTCAGGAAGAAACAAATCTTTTTGCAAGTTGTCGTATAACGATTTATCTTTTGGGAAGTACTATCGGAAATAATGTGATACAACTACTGATCAATCCAAGTCCTGATGGCGTATCTGATTTTATCGCACAAAACGTAGGTACATTTACTGCGAGTGATCCAGGAGTGCCGATTCATTATACTGCAAAATATCTAAAAGATAACTCGCCATTTAAAACGACGTTTAGAATTGACCATTAAATATATTTTATGATGATGAATACAACATTTAGACAAAAGAGTTTAGGGATTTTAAGTGTATGTTTACTAATGGCATGCTTCTTATTCTCATGTAAGAAAGATACTCCAGATGTTCCTGAGAAGAAAAACGAAAAATGGAGAACCGAAGCTAAAACCGATAGTGTGGGGAATCAATACTATGTTGTAAGTACACTAGACAATACATTGGAGATTAGGGTCGATAATAAGGATGGGAAGACGATCTTTTCAGAGGTCTGCCCGACAATCGATTCTACTGAAATACCTAAGGACATGCGTAATTTGATTGTTGATTTGGTTGCTCCAAATAGGTTTATTAACAGAGATCAAGCCACCTTATCATTGGAGATAGTGCTTGATGATCTAGAGACTAGGAACAAATACATCCAGCTTTTGGCGAATATAGATCTTGACAGCAAAAAGTTTTATACCAAAAAGTATAAGGTAGAAGAGCCTCTGGATTGGGCTTATGTAACTTTTCCTTATTCTTTGGTTCAGTGGTATGGTAATTCGTTGTTGGTCCGGGAGGGCACGGATAAAGACCTCAATAGAGGCGGGGGATATATGGGGTTGGGACAGCGCGGTACGCAGTTGGTCTGTTATGAGCGGGATTTTTCCATTCGTTATACCAAGGATATTGATGCTTCTGATGCTTACTATCCTTCTGGTAATTTATGGAATATTCCTATAAACAACTATGAATATATGCTGTTCTTAAATGACGGCTACGTGGGTAGAATGCAAATAGTCACCAGTGTAGAGGACAAATGGGCAGGAAAACAGGTTGTTATCTGGCGAGATAACCTAAAGGAGACAAATAATATTCCGGCAGATTATTCTGTGAAAATTACCGATTATAATATTCAGAATAATGTGGTAAGTGCTAGTTATAATATCTATGATGAAAAGGGGCAGTTAAAAGAGAAGAGAAGCCGAAAATGGGCAATAAGTAATGGAATGCCACTTGGTAGTTAATCTCCAAATAAATAGAATTTAGGGTTTGTAATAAAGATCTAAATTAATCAATAACACTTTTTTTAACCAATAAGCATCATGTTTCCTGTATGCCAGGGGGACCTATGCCTATAAAATCTTAAAAATATGAAAAGTAGAACGAATTATTTTTTGCAAAGGATCATTAAGGGTGTCCCTTTGTTATTGATGCTATTCTTAGCGGCTAGTTGTTCGAAATTGGATTCCGACTTAAACGGTGCAAATGGTAAACAAGCTTTGGATCAACTAAGAATACCGAAGATCCAAGGTTTTACTGTTGATTCAAAATCTAATCCAGACAATAATTCGTCTGCCAAAAGATCATCAGGAGGGAAAAGAGCTGACGTGACTATACCACCAGATGAAGATAATCCGTTTAAACCTAAAGCAGGTTCAGGAGGTTATAAAGACGGACCAGGGATCATTGTTAATGGTAGTAATACTTCAACCCCTGATCCAAATAAACTATATTTCTATCAGAAATATAAATCCCAGATGTTCACTATTTCAGATCAATCTATGGGACTTAATATTTATCCGGGCGCCATCCTAAGAGGTCAGAGCATTGAAGGTATTTTTTCGCCACAGATGCTAACAGGGATTTCCAATAATATCCGCCCGATTACCATATCTACTTCCATGCCTGTTTCTGGTTCCGCAGTTGCCCGAACCAGTCTTCCCCGTCCAACTTCTCAAGCGGCATTGTACAATGCTGCACTGACGGATCTAGAGAATACAAATCCCGGTGAAGTTGGTGCTGCTTCTTTGATAGTGGAGATGGATACTTTTCGTGTATATGA
The DNA here is from genome assembly GCF_033097525.1 of Sphingobacterium sp. UGAL515B_05. Lineage (NCBI taxonomy): Bacteria > Pseudomonadati > Bacteroidota > Sphingobacteriia > Sphingobacteriales > Sphingobacteriaceae > Sphingobacterium > Sphingobacterium sp. UGAL515B_05. Next base: position 3,033,366 of record NZ_CP109907.1, read on the forward strand.
GGAATTAAAAACGATTTATGGATTCAATAAAGGCTTAGATGCATTTTTGATTAACACCAATACAACACAGCAAGGAGAGAACCATCTTATTGCCTCCACATCGGCAATTAAGATTAAATTTTTCCAGCACAATTTTACAATTGATATGGACGTTCCCCAAAATAATACTCAATTATTTGATCCTACAGGTCTAGATATGCAGGCCATTACTGGAGGAGTAACCCCGGTCTATGTGAAAAGTGTGACCTATGGTCGCATGGGTATTATGGTAATCGAATCTTCCTATAGTTCGACTAAATTGTATAACGCTGTATATAAACAACTCGGAATATTGAAAAATCTGATTGGCATCGGAACCTCGTTAACTAATGAAGAGAAAAATATTATAAATTCAGCAACGATAAAAGTTAAATATACGGGGATCGGCACGGATACTTCTCCTGCTGTAGCTGTTGCGGGATTAAATGGTTTTATTCAAGTATTAAGTGCTAATACAACGTATTCCAAGGCAAGTCCTGGAGTTCCTATTGCCTTTCAACTTGCTTACTTGAACAGTGGAAACGGATTGGTCGAAGCACCGTTCCAAATTAACTATGGCCCTTTTGACAAGCCTTATGTTCGTATTGAATATAAAAATAGCAATTGGGAGGCTAATTCATCTTCAAATCCAAAATTTACTTATTCGGATATCTACATGAGTTTTTATAAAGATCCAACGGCGAATCGAAAGTATAGTGATGCTCCGATTTTTATTGACTATAAATATGAGCGGGATTATGGTACTAAAAGCACCTATAATTGGGTAGGAAATTGGAGCACTAGTAAGGTAACAGACAATGTAATATGGAAGTATCCTGGATCCGACCAGTTGATAGAGAATTATAAAGTATTCTATTTTGTCCATTATGGATCAGATGCGACAACTTCCAGAGACTATTGTCATTTTGATATGGTTCCAAGTGAAAATTATCATGTGTTACCTAAAAAAGTGGATCATTATATGGCTAATAGATCTGACGAGATGTATCCTTAATCGGAATTTTGAAGGTATAATGAAACATATAAATTTTATTATTCTAATTATTGTTGCCTTCTTTTTGGTTCAATCTTGTACTAAAAAGAATGATGACATTCCTCAAATATCTAAAGAGAAAAATAGGATAAGTGAAAATCTGGACTCTATTTTTCTTCTCGCAAAAGGGGTATACCTATGGAACGATCAACTACCTTCGGTTGATCGTTTCAATCCATCGCGGTTTTATAATGAGGGGTTGAGTGAGTTTAGGTGTTATGAGAATGAAATATTTGAAATTACACAATTTGCGAAAGATGGAGAGACAGGCAAGCTCTTTGAACAGAATCCATTAGATCTGAATAGACCAAAATATTCCGGTATTGTGTTTAGGGAATTCCAAGATAAAGGACCTCAGAATGCTTATAATATAAGTAATACGTTTGGCCTTTCCGTGGTGGTTAAAAATAATATCCTCCGTTTATTGTATGTTGATCCCAATTCACCTGCAGGTAAAGCAGGTCTTAAGCGTGGGACACAAATTTTATCCATAAATGGGGAGCGTGTATTAACAGAAGTTTCGTTTCTAGAGCAATGGAAAAAGTCACTTTCCATGTCGTTCATTAAGCTTGAAGTGACAGAGGATGGTGTTAAAAAGCGGGAAGTACGTTTAAATGCAGCTTCATATGAGATAAATCCGGTGGTAAAGCAAAATATTTTGAGAAATGGAGAAAGGAAAATCGGTTATTTTGCATTAAATAGTTTCACCCCAATTCAAAATACGCAGAAATATCTAACTCCAATTTTTCTTTCTTTTGCACAGGAAAAAATTAATGAACTCATCATTGATCTTCGGTACAACCAAGGGGGATATCAGGTATCAGCTGATTTTATAGCGAATTTGGTTGCACCAAATAATGCAGATGCAAAGATTATGTATACAGAACATTATAACAGGCAAATGCAGGAAGGGAATTCAAAAGTATTAGAAAATTACAAATTGTATGATGAATATAATCGGCCTGTTATCATTAATGGTAGAGAGATAAGTCTTTATGATATTGATTATAGCGTGGAAGCCAATACAACGTATTTTCATAAAGATGACGGGTTGACGGATTTAAAAAAAGTTTACTTTATAGTGAGCAACAGAACTGCATCTGCCAGTGAGCTTCTGATCAATATTCTAAAACCGTATATGGATGTTCAGGTTATAGGCGTATCAGAGGATAACCTTTCTGCTGTATATACCTACGGTAAGCCCGTTGGATCATTTGGAATTCCAGTGGGTCAGTTTGATCTGTTTTTAGGTATGTACGAACTCAAAAATGCCAATAGGGAAAGCAACTATTTCAAAGGTATCAAAGCTAATGTCACCCTAAATGACGATACAGATACGGACTTTGGAGTACAAGATGACCCAGCTATTGCTTGGATTCTAGGATTAGAAAAGAAAACAATTGCACTAAAAGCTAGTAGTGAAATTAGGAAGAATAGATTTTCATTTTATTTTAATACTGATCGGTTAATTGGAAATATTAAAAATAAAAGTGAGTTAAAAATTAAGTTGAAATTGAGCCTGCATATTTTCATCCCAAAAGATTAACTTTAGATAAGTTAAGGATATCTAAATAGTTGATACTCATAAAAATCACACTATTAGATTTATCTAATAGTGTGATTTTTATCAGATCATAAATTTTTCTATTTTTTGATTATCCTCAGGAAGCTGTAACAGCTTACCTTCATTTATATCAAGGCGATGGGCATGTAATTTGGCTGGCATCTGTTCATCGTATGGAGTTAAAAGAAAACCTGATTTTTCTTTCATATCGGGCCAGTCAAAACGCTAGAAAATAAAATAATTATAACCTGTTTCGACCAGCTCATCGTAGGAATTTTGCCTCAATTGCATAAAGCGATTTTATAAAGCATATATAAAGTTATCAACTTTCATTTATATCTAAATATTTTTTATAATCATACTTCTTTGAAGTATTCATTGTCAGATATTAACTTGCAAAATAAGTTAAAGCTTACTTTAAGTTTGAAATTCCATTTAGGAATATTCATAGTTTGTATTGGTCGAAACACAGTTTGTCGAGAATATTTTATCCAATTTCCTCGGTTATCTAGCATAAAATACATTTTATCTAGGTCAAACTACAGTTTGTCGAGATTTTTTCTAGATACTCTTTGATATAAATACTTTTGGCCGATATTAACTTTTATTATCAATGAAGAAACTATTTATTTTATTTTTAAGTGGACTATTACTAGTCTCATGTAAAAATCAAGGTATTGAACAAGATGCTTTAAGCAGGGACGAGTATTTTATTCCATTGAGCGAAAGTGCTAGAGTCGCAGACTCACTACATTATTTTATTTTAGGAGAGGCAAATACAAAAGCATCAATTAAATTAAATATTGGAAATACTAATGCAACTTTAAAAAAGGAAATTTTATCAGAAGATGGAACTCCCTTAATGCGTGTTTTTAATTATGGGAAGGGTGGATTTATTATTTTGGCCGCAGATCGTCGGGCCAATCCGGTATTGGCATATTCCGATGAGACAAACTTTCCATCCGATACTATACCAGCCGCAACGGAAGCATGGTTATATGAAAATAAACTTCAGATAGAAGAGTTAAAATCAGGCACAAGAGAAAATGAGAATGGAGAAAACCTTTTGAAAAAGGGGAATTATGTCAAGCTTTTAGGAGGGGAAGTTCCAACAGTTAATGTAAAAAGAGCTTCTATTGAAAAAGTCGCTGGATTTTTCCCTCCGGCAGGAGGATGTGAACCAACGGGATTTGAAATAGGCCCACTTTTGCAGACAACTTGGAATCAATCTGGCGGCTATAACAATTTAATGCCTGATATGTCTTGTACCCCTTACTCTTGTAATGGAAAAGCGTATACAGGCTGTGTAGCTACAGCAATGGCCCAGGTGATGAGATATCATCAATATCCTGCTTCATATAATTATAGTATTATGCCAAATGCAGTTTCAAGTTATTTAGATGTTTCATCAGGAGCCAATGAAATCTCTAAGTTAATGAGAGACGTAGCCAATTCTGTAGATTCACAACCGGATTGTGATGGCACAGGTGCTGCTTCTAATCTAAATGATATTCCGTACGCCTTAGAAAATACTTTCGGCTATTCAGTCACAGCGACAGCAACCGACTTTAATTATAATACCGTAAAAAGTGAAATTCAAGCCAATCGTCCAGTAATCTTAAGTGGATATAAAGACAAAAGCGGCTTTATTTTTCATACTTTTAAAGGTGGGCATGTCTGGGTAGCAGATGGTGTTCGTGGTGGTACAAGCTGTGGCGAGCAAAATCCTGATGGTACCTGGACAGGTGGTGCTTCCTTCCTGTACTTTCATATGAACTGGGGTTGGGGAGGTTCAAACAATGGATGGTTTGGGTTCGCTAGTGCTGATGCAGGCGGAGGTTATAATTTCCAATATAAAAGAGGTATGGTTTATTCAATTAAAAAATAACGATAATATGTACAAATTAGGATTACTACTAATATTATTTACTTTATTTTCTTGTGAAAAGAAGGAAGAAAAATGTTGTGTGAATGTTGAGAGCCAAGTATTATTAAACTTGACTAACGAAGATAGTAACAATATTTTTGAGTTAAACGAAGGGTCAAAAGGGCTCAATGACCTAGATTTATACTATGTTGATAAATCAGGCAATCGGGAAATTCAAAACCAACCTAATCTTGATCTCCCCAAAAATATGCAAATTATTGATTGGGAAGTGCCGAAACAGAAAATATTGAAAGTTTTTGGAAATCTTACACCTCAAAGCGACGGCTATGCTGAAAGTATATTAGTGGTAAAGGGATACTCTGAAGTTTCAATAAAATTAAAAATAGAAAGCACTGATTCCTATAAAGGCTATTCACAATTATTGGTGAATGGAAAGGAGATTTCAAAAGGTCAACTTGGACGTCCTATTTCTGTTAAACTAACTCCGTTATCGGAATAGGACTTCCTAAAATTAAATTTCATAGTTAGGGTTTTATATAAACCACCATTAGATTATTTAATGGTGGTTTTTTATTTTATGTAGAATAATGCCATTTTATAACCTTAATTAATGAATATAAAATATAACATCGTGTAGATTGGGTATTTCGTATGGGTCAAAATTGAGTTGGTCGAGATTATTTATTTATTTGATAAATATAATATAGCTTTTCAGAAGTTTAGCCAAATACGAAACAACATGAAAAGAAATTTGATCAAAATCCTAGCTTTATTGCTTACGTTGTTTTTCAACGCGCCTTCAATTTTTGCACAGGGAGTTGAAGAAAATACCGATATGAGGAACTACCTCAATAATATGTTTTCTACTCTTGATAAAACTAAAGTGCCAGATGGACTATTAAGGGATTTTTCATTCGAACTTGTTGATTTAGATAAGTATTCAGGTACTCTTTTAAATAAGGATAATTTTATAGATCGACCAACTTATGAAATGTTCCTGCGTACTATAAAATCAGCTTCTGTTTCTACCTCTCCATTTGGAGATGTTGAAACTATTATGTTAAATCAAGGTAACGCTGGAACAAATACTACCGTTTCGTTAAGTGCTGCAGCCTACCGCTATTCCTTTATAAAGGCAAATGCAAAAAACGATCAATTGATAAATTATGCAAATGGTAAGGTTTCCGATAATGTTAAAAATGGTGTTTGGCAAAATCCTTATTCCAGTGGATATGCTTTGGGTTTTGCTCCACATGATAGTATTTTTAATGCTGGATCTCTTACATACAAACTCAATTCAAATGTGTGGTTTTCAAATTTATCTTATTCAAAGATTGAGATTGACCCAGGTGATGGTGGGGGGTATAGGCAGATTACTTTAGGAGGAAGCTTAACTGCGAATTATCCATCATCGGGAAGAAAAGAAATTAAAATGCGGATCACACTCACAGGTGGGAATCAATTGCAATCACATTCAAATATTCAAGTACTTTTACCAACTACCGCAGCTAGAGCCTTTGGTATAGGTTCAAAATTTTCTTACGCAACAACAAAAGTTGGTGGCGCATATAATGGAGTGAGTACATCGGCGGAAGTGTACACTATTTGTCGAGTCAATAATGAAATAAAGAAACCACTTGTTGTCGTGGAAGGTTTTGATCCCCGCGCTCTTAGCGTTTTAGTTGATAAGGATCCAAATACTGAATTAAAAGGTAAAGGAGTCGTAAGTGTTGAAAGTTTTATGAAGGTACTTAAACGCACTTATGAAGGAGAGCGTATACTGGATGAATATGATATAGTTTATGTTGATTTTGTAAATAGTGAGGAATATATTCAGGCGAATGCAAACACACTTAAAGAGGTAATACTTTGGGTTAATCAACAAAAACAACAGAATAATAGCGCCGAACCTAATATCGTTATGGGACAAAGTATGGGTGGGCTAATTGCGCGGTATGCCCTGAAAAAAATGGAGGTAGCCAATATTGCTCATAACACCTCTATATATGTTAGCCATGATGCCCCACATTTGGGAGCAAATGTCCCTTTGGGAGTACTTTATGGTGTATATGCCATCAATTCATTCTTAGAGAATAAATCAATTCTAAATTCTATCGCTGGTAGTTTTGATAATAACGATTATATAAACATGGTAAAAAGAATCATGCATAGTAATGCTGCTCGACAAATGTTGGTAAACTATGTTGACTTTGGAGGAAATCTAAATAATACTGACCATAATAATTGGCAACAAGAATTAGCGTCACTTGGTTTTCCAAACGGAGATGTTAACGGTTCTTTTAGAATGCTCTCCATTGTTAATGGTAGTTATGTGAGTAATCCTGTAAATCAATATTTTGTTGACGCTAATGTAAATGCTAATTCTCCTTTGCTAGACTTTACTCCTGGACTCAATGGGATTGTCCTTGGGGTTTTATTGCAAGATATCTGGGCCGGTTTACTGACAATTCTTCCCGGTAAAACAACTTTGCAAGTCAAAATGCAGATGCTTCCTGGTATATCTGTCGGAACTAAAATTTCTGATTTTCAGATTAAATACGTTAAAAAATTTCTTTGGACTGTACCAATTACCCGGACAATTTTCTCTTTTCAAAGAAATATGCCAAGCGGATTACTTTTTGATACCTATCCAAGTTCAGTATATTCAATTAACAACCAAGCAAATTTAGGTCAAGCTTCCGGTTCTGTGATATCGCCAATTCTATTAAAGTATGGATATGATGTGAAAATTGCACCGAATATTCCCTTCCTTCCAGCTTCTAGTGCTCTTGCTGTAGGATTTGGCACTCAACCCCTAACTGCTGCAATGTTTACTACTAAACCAGCTAGTACAAATACCCCGTTTGGTGGGAATGTCTTTTATAACAATATGGTTTCCAATGGCCATATAGACTTTGGTATGGAGGAAGCAGGATGGTTATTAGCTCAATTAAGATACTCAATTGCGGGACCTAAGTTGGGAAAAACAGGATCTCAATATTCAGTAATTAATCCTGGGACTGCAAGCATTACATGGAGTACCTCAAATTCAAGTATTGCTACAATTAATTCGTCTGGTGTTCTTACGGTTACAGGCAAAGGAATAATTGATATTACTGCTTATGTGAGTGGTACACAACTTACCACTCGAGTTGCTGTTGGAACACCTCGCTTTGTGCTAGCGGATGTGGTTCGAAAACCTGGTTTTTATACAATAAAAGCAAACTGTATTGATACAGAGCCGGGGTATGCCGATTTTATCATGGAGAATAAAAATATTGTTGTTTATCAATGGGGGGTTAAGAATGAAGATGGCCCTATAGAATGGTTTGATTCGCAGTCTCCAGAAGTTAAACTTGGTACTACGGAAGATAATGATAATACCACCATCTATCTAAAAGTGAGGGATGCAAATGGTAATGAAAGTGCGCCTGTATTTGTCCGGATTACCGGATATGATGTATGGAATCTACTTTTTAATAGTTGGATCGTCAATAATAAAGGGGAAGTTTATACTTCAACAGGGATTAAAGTAACATATAATAATGCTACAATGGCAATTATAAGAAGGAACACTTCTGGTGAGTATGCTAATGCTAGGTGGAATCCATTAGCAGCCGTAATTGTCAACGATGAAGGAAGTCAAAGAGGTATCCTTTGGTCACCTAATGGATATATCAAAGATATTTTACCTCCCGAAGAACTCGAAAGGATAAAAGCATTTCCGAATAACCAAGTGCTGGTTTATAGGTTGATGTTGCTAAATTATCAGGAACAGATTATTCAAAAAACTCCATTTACGGTTGTTTATAAAGAGAATTACCCGAATTAATTTGATAAAAATGAGACTAAATATTATGTTTATTAAATCTGTAGTGATGTTGCTGTTGAGTTTAACGACTATCGCATGCAAAAAAGAGCAAAAGCAAGAGGAATTAAGTTCTGACACTTTTAAATGTGAGGTTAATGGTGTTCAATATAAGGATAAAATGCCAATCTTGTTGCCTCCGGGTGCGACACGCTTTCCTTGGTTTGGTTATTATTACCTTAATGACCGTGAAAATTATAAATATTTGATTTTTCAGAGTTTCCCTAGACTGGAAAATGTAAGTTCTGATGTGGCGGCAAGGTATTACAATTTAGAAATATATTGTCCTTTGGATGCAGAATTACAAGTAAACAAAGAATATCTATTTGAGGCTATCCCGGGCGAAGACTACCTTATGCCAGTCAATTATGAGATAAAGTATAGAGATAAACAAAAAGCATATTCTAGTATTTCGGCAAATGGTGATTTAAATAATAATTGCTTCGGAACAGGGAAAATGGTCATTAAATCTATCGACACGGACAAAATGGAAGTTAGAGGCATACTGGAACTTATAATTCCATCCCCCATTGTAGCGGAAAATAAAAAGTTGCTAACGATAAAAGGCGAATTCCGGACGACACTTAACAAAAATTATTGATATGAAAAGTTTACGAAAAATCAAAACGTATTTATTTTTAGCGTTCTTATTGGGACTTATTACCATCGGATGTAGGAAAGATATTAAATCTATCGAAATGGAGAAAACACCGTCGCGTGCCGAAGTAAAGCAGGACAGTTTGGAAACTCTTTTTAAAATGCAGTCTAATGCAGATCTGATGTTATCAGATCGAATTATCTTAAAAAATTCAGTATATATTCTGGATATGTCTGAGAAGGAAGCAAGTGAACTTCACATTTCTCCTGAACTGTATCATAAGTACGTGGAAGCGGTGAAGGGTATGAACTATTCAAACGATAATAATTCAACTAACAAAATCAAATAATTAATCAAATCAATGAAAACTACCAATTATTTAAAATTAATGTCATTGGCGTTGCTGTTTGTCTCCTGCCAAAAAAATGACATCTCAAATTCGCAAGCTTCTGACCAAGAGAAAAAAGCGGCATCTTATTCTGTTCTCTATACAGATCAGCAATTGATAAATTGGAAAGAGACTGGGAATCCCTTTTTGGAAAGCGAACATAAAAATTCTAAAAATACGCTCATTGATAAGAATATTCCATCTCAGGGCGGTGTGTTTGAACCAATTCCAATTGGAACTAAAGCTTTTGGAGTTCATCCTTATCAGAATCGTTTCTGGTCTATGATCAGGTTAAAAGTTGGACTTACACTAGTTACACAGGCTGATTATGAGTTAAAACAAAATCTCACTGATGCCATATCGGAAATTGAGGCAGAAACCAATATTAGGTTCTATAATTCCCTTTATGATTTAGACGAGGACCCAGTTTATCATTTCAAATATCCTAATGTGCATATAAGCAAAGCCACAGGGAATAAAAAAGGATCTTCTTATATTGGTCTTCAGGGGGGAGAACAAAACATTTATTTACCTGAGGGTTCTACTGTTGCGTTTATTAAAAGAGCTTTAGTTAATGTTGCAGGTATGTATAATGAACAACAGAGAAATGATCGTGATACTTACGTAAACATTAATACGAATAACGTTGACCCGGATAACAGATATCATTTTGATAAAATTACTACCAATTACTATTCAATTGGATCGTTTGATTTTAATTCTATTACTTTAGCGGGATCAACAGAGTTTTCTAATAATGGTTTAAACAGTATTTGGAAGAAAGATGGTTCAACTATCAATTCTAATCAGACATTATCAAATACAGACCGAGCTTTTATAAACTATTTTTATCTTCCATACATTGCTAGAACTGATAATTATAGACAATTAGACGATGTGGTGTATGATGGTAATAATGTTCAGCTTACAACTACTCAAAGACAACAGTTGCAAGATTATCTCAATAATTACGCTCCTTACCCAGGTGATGGTAATATCATTAATCAACAACCTTTTTAATAAAATTGAACAAAGTTCCTCTCTTTAATGAGGGGAATTTTGTATTTCAAGGAACGCCTCAAATAGTATTTATATAACTTTTCTTCTTAATGAAATTTAAGCCAAAATTTTTAGACATATTCGGCATTGCTGGAATATTGTTCTTATTTCTTGTCAAAAAGAAAACGTTTCTCCTAATTTAGAAAAAGTTGGGAAACAAAATATTAGAACAATCGTTGATGCAAAGAGCGTTGCACTTCAATATTATACTGGAAGTGCCAAGTCTAAGGCAACTACAAAATCTAATACGGAAGTTAAACCGACGATTTTTCCGGTAAAAAGGGTGGTATGATTATATCGAGAAATACACAGTGTGAACCAGTTCTTGCTATTTTTGATGAAGGGGACTTTTCATTCCAAAATCTTTTGCAAAATACGGCTACAAAAATTTTTATTAAACAAGAGGCTAAATAATTTAAATTATAGAGTCTGACTAAATCGGCTCCTTTTTAATACGGTTAAACATGAGATTTATACTAATTTCTCTAATATTTGTGTTTCTTTTCTTTTCGTGTAAAAAAGATGCTCCTGTTGAACCTCCAAAAATTAAATACGATCAAACGATTATTGTCGTAATGGAGGCCAACAATAATCTAAGACAATACGCGCTTGATAATATTAATGATATGGAAATAGCAGCTAATACTTTTAAAAATGCTGCCGTTTTAGTTTATCTCCGTTCAAATAATGATGAAGCAATTCTTCTTCGAGTGAAATTTGATGACAACTTAAAAGTAATAGCCAGCGATACAATAAAGAAGTATAACATTTCAAATAGTAGTCCACAACAATTGAATCGGGCAATCAATGATGGCAAGGAATTATTCCCTGCAAAAAGCTATGGATTAATTTTGTGGTCTCATGCGACTTCCTGGGCGCCACCTGTGTCAAAAAGAATCGAAACTCGATCATTTGGAGAGGATCAGGGCAAGCAAATGGATATAATCGAATTGAAGAATGCAATTCCATCTGGATTCAATTACATTATATTCGACGCCTGCAATATGGCAAGTATTGAGGTACTCTGGGAGTTTAAAGAAAAAGCGAAATACATTATAGCGTCACCGACAGAAGTATTAGCAAGCGGGTTTCCTTATCGAAAAGTGTTGCCTTACCTTGCCTCTAAAGAACCTGATTTAATAAATGCTGCTAATCAGTACTTTGAACACTATAGTTCTTATACAGGTCAAATGCGATCTGCATCTGTTACATTGCTTAATACAGAAGAACTTTCTAAACTTTCAAGTTTATGTGCAGATTTATATTTAAAAAATAAGTCGGTTGGTATACCAATTAGGGTTAATGTCCAAAGATTAGATTACACAGCGGATTTTCCAGTGCCTGCATTTGATTTTGTAAATTATCTGGAGGTAAATTTTCCTCTTTCGGAGCTTGATCCTATTAAAAAGCAGATGGAGAAAACGATTATTTATAAGAACGCTACAGATCAATTTTTAGGAAAGCCAATTAAGGCTTTTTCTGGATTCACCTGTTTTATTCCAGAATCTGAGGATTTTTATTTAAACTATTATCGTACCCTTAATTGGTATAAAGATAGTGGTACTAATGTGTTATTTTAGTTCTTTAGATCTTCTCTTTGGTGGATCACCTTTTAAGAGAAGATCTAAATACAATTTATAACGTAAAAGTTCCTTTCAAAGATGTTCTACCTCCATTTTCATTTGGGATGGTGAATTCTATTATTCCAGAACCTTTAGCATTGCTTGGGTTGCCTCCATCATCAAAATGTGTGAACATGATGTAACCTGTCCCATAATAGTAGATTTTATCATTATCAGAGTATCGAATAAATGCATTGTCCCAATCATCAAAATATCTGTTTCCCTTTTCAATTTGGATTCTTTCTTTTCCAGCATTTGGCTTTATTTCATATTTCTTGTTTAAAACAACTCCTCCGTTTACGGGACAATAGATGGTAATGTCAAATCCTTTGGGATTTTCACCTTTTGTATATGGAGAGGCAGATAATGTGAAGTTTTCCTTATACTGCTGATACGAATCAGTTGGTGGGGGATTGTAAGTTAGAAATGGGCTATTAGGTGCTCCAGGTGTTAGAATTATATGTCTTGCATCTACATAAGTAATCCCATCTTTCTGTATTTCCAGTTTATTTGAACTAGGTAAGAGATTACCGTTTTTGTCGCAGGAATATAGTCCAATGGAAATGATTGTTAAAAATAATATTATCGTCCTCATAATTATAATGTTTTGATTGTCAGTTATACGGTTTGAACCTAAATAATGCTACAGTTATTAATTATTTGATTATTTATTAGTTTTTATGAATGATTTTGTATGGCAAAAAGTATTTATTGTGGATTATTTTGTCGAGGATTTTCCTAACGTTATATGGGTCAAAATCAAGTTGGTCGAGAAAATTTTGTGGATCGTAAATGTTTCAATATTATTATTCTGTAGAAGTATTTTGATAATCGCTTATCAATTTGGAACTTCTAAGAAGTTTTCGATGAAATTCTGGGTGAAATATCTAGGTATTAAATGTCTGATTATTTTTTAACCTTAATAAACACTATTATGATTAGGAAAACACTTAATTTGAAAACTCTATCATTATTGATGATAGCTTTACTTTTATCTTGCAGTAAGGACAAGATAGCTGACCAACCGAAACATATTCAAGAAATAGCGAAAAAGGCTAAAGGTGAATTTATTACCCTAGAGTCTGGGGCAACGGTAGAAAAACGTGGTGAGAATTATTTTATAGAAGGTGACATCTTACTGACACCTAGTCAATTTGAGCTGATAAAAATGAATAATTCTTTTGAAGCGGTTGCCAAAGAAGAGTTGGATCAACCTTATGAAAACGCGTCACCGGCATCTTCGGGTAGATTATTTAAAACTAATCCCAATACCAAAAGTGTTGGCGTTCATCCAAATGAAAATAGAATGTGGGCTATGGTAAGATATACTGTAAATTCCAATGTCAGTGCAGGAGCAAGGTTAGCCATTAGTGCCGCCATTCAACACATTGAATCAACTACAAATATAAGGTTTTACAATGCAACAGGCCAGCCAACTTATGATTCTCAATGGGGGTTTTATTATCCTTACATCGAATTCTTTCATGGTACTTCTACTAATCCTAGTGCTTGGAATGCAGAAGGAAATTGGTCAACTGTTGGGAGATGGGATGCCGTTAAGAATCCAGCAACACAGGGGCGGGGAGATGCTGGGCAATGGTTAAGCCTTCAGCAGGATGAATCAATGGGACCTTTTTTTCCTCCTTTTTCAGTTCCGATGGGTGTTGTGGCGCACGAAATTATGCATGCTATTGGTTTATACCACGAGCATACTAGACCTGATCGCGACAATACCATTACTGTTCATCCTGATAGATGTAGGCTAACTGGTGATGATTATAAAACGAATTTTGATAAGCGGACAGGGAATTATTTTATGTTTGGAAGTAGTGTCGATCTAAATTCTATTATGATGTATGGTATGACTGATTTCGCTAAAGATGCTAATTTTCCTGTGATTACATTAAATGCAGGGGGGACTTATCCTGTTAATAGAACTGCGCTATCAGATTTGGATAGGTCGTATGCTAACTATTTCTATTTACCATATATAGCTAGGTCAGACGTATATAGAGAATTGGCTCCAACTGTTTATAAATCTGATAATACTGTAATGACTGCTCAAGAAAGATCGAATTTGCAAGCATATTTGAACAATGGCAATCCTAATCCACCCAATTGTTGTAGGTTAACCAATAATCACACAAATTTATAATAAAAGAAACCCGTATTTTCCATACGGGTTTCTTGTTATCTTTTGTATTTGATACTTACCACAGGATCACTCTTTCCATTCCGAATAATCATTTCGGAGTTATTCAGAATTTCACAATTCAAGGAAACATAGGAGTTTCCCTGTCCTTTATCGTTTGGTATTTTTAAAAATAGTGAATCTTTCTTTTTAATAAATCCTTTGTATATTAAAGATGGAGTATTTATCTCAATATTTGCATTTATGCCATTATATTCATAAGCTCCAAACATAGTATCTGCATCAACTTTATAATCAGTATAAAGGCGAAGAATATTACCATTTGGAAGTTCCTTCCAATCTTCATTTCTCTTTCTTATAGCAGTTTCTTTCCATGTATATTGGTTACTATACATTGGAGGGTCTATAATTGGAGGCTCGGTATCATTTTCTTTACAGGATTCGTTAAAAATAAAAAGTACTGATAAAAGAAGGAATTTAAAAGAATTTCTCATGTTTATGCTCGTTTGATTAGTGATTAATTAAACGGTTTATGTCTAAACAATGCTACACCAAAACACATTTATTAATACTTATTTTGCTCAGAAACAGGTTTTTGTATTTCTTGTGAACCATACAAATTCTTTGAACTGTCAGCTTCCTATGTGCTTTTAAGGAACTTATTTGGCTAAGGAAGGAATTTATGACCTCATATCCAATTTTGAAGAAGACTATTAAGGCGATTACGATGATGAAGAGGATTTTGCAAGGGAGCTCGTTGAATAGCTGCACGATCTACCCTCAATTGCCAAACAATATTTTGACTACGAAGCATTCGCAAGGAATCTGTTCATGACCGATTACTGGTTTGAAGATGGCTTTGTCTTCCAAGAATCTTAATTATTTTTCAACCAGGCGATCCGACCTTGGGGTCGCCTATAAAATTCAAACAGATGAAAACAACAATTAATAAGAATAATATAGGAGTACTCACATTTAGAGAATTTGATGAAAATCTACTATAGAATTCCCACTTTGATACCGAAGAATTGTTCAAAATAATTCTTCATGATTTGGACGTTGTGCGGTTGGAGATCTTCGAGGAAAATCACGGATCTATGATATCAGATTAGAGAGGTCGGAAAAATATATCCCTTAGACAAAACTGAGGAAAACTATCATTTTTAAGCTTAATTAGATCTTTCAAATCCGTTGATATTCAGAATATAGTTATCACAGTATTTAATTCATAGAGTAAATAACCTAGTTTGTTTGGGTCAAAATAGAGTTGATCGAGAATATTTTTCCATTTATAGAATATTGGCTAATATGCCGAAGAATATTAAAACCATGGAAAGATATTACTTTAACAAATACTTATTTAAATGAAAAAAAATAAACTTCTATTTCCAATATTAGGACTGATATTAATGATTATAGGAATTCAATCCTGTCAGCGAGATGAAACATTGATTCCCAAACAGAAAAATGATAATTTTGATGAAGCATTAAACATTGGAAAAGCCATGTTGAGATCCAATTTAAAAGAAGGAGGATCAAATAATATTGCACGAACAAAAAAAACTTCCAAATACCAAAATTTGGAATTGAAAGATTATTCAACTAAAACTACCCGTAAAGGAAAGGAACTTTATTATATAATCAATTATAAACCAGAGGGATTTGCAATAGTTACTGCGTCCGATAGATTCAAACAGCGTGTATTAGCTTTTTCAGATTATGGTACTTTCGATTTAAAAAATCTCAATCCAGCATTGAACGAATGGGTTAACGGTATGGACAGCTTAATTAGTGTCAAACTTGAAAATTCAAATAAGTCTGTCGATCTTTTAGCTAATTCATCGGCGCAAACTTTAACAACAACGATAGTTGGTCCTCTTATCAATACACAATATGACCAAGGAGTTGGATTCAACGAATACGTTGAACTTTATGGTTTTGGAGATCTTACTACCAATTGTACAACTGTGGCTAATGGCAGGCCTCCAGCGGGGTGTGTACCAGTTGCAATGGCACAGCTTATGAATTATTGGAGACCGGGTAATATGTATTCATGGAGCTTAATAGATCAAGAAAATGCAGCGGGTAATAATGGAGGAAAGTGGACAGCACAAATGATTTCAAATCTTGGTAGTTTGGTTGGAACAGATTATAAATGTGGAGGTTCAGGGACATCTCCAAGTGAAGCATATCAATATTTTAAAACAGTAAGGAAGGCAGGTGCGACAACTACTATTTTTAATAGCTCGATTCAATATGTTTCATACAGTTTAAATACAGTTATTGCTAATCTTAACTCAAATAGGCCAGTATATGTTGATGGTTTTTATTCAAATAATCCAACCGGTCATGCTTGGATTATTGATGGTTACAGAATTGATGCAAATGGGACCTATCTATCTCATAATTGGGGATGGAGAGGGGTCGGTAATGGCTTCTATCTTGTCGGAGCATCATCTCCTCATCCTACTCAATTTAATACAAATAACAAAATTATCGCAAATCTTTTCTTAAATTAGTTTGATGAGAATCGTATCCTTTTATTTTATTTTTTTAATGACATTGTTATCGTGTAATAAAGAAGACATAGTTGGAGGAACTATGTCTGTAACCGGAGGTTACAATATAATGATTGTGGATAATGGAGAAAATATATCTTCTTATATTGAGAAGGATGTTCAGTTATTTTTTAGAGATGACAAAGGAACCGAAATATTATATTACAATCCTAATTTACAGAGTCCTTATGGAATAAATTATTATGATACAAAAGATCCTTACCTTAACATAATTGCATTTGACTTGTCTAAAACAGATTCCCTTATTCAGAATAGTACAAAGCAAGAGCAGATCCATAAATCAGATATGGTATTAAAGTATTTTGACAAAACTTTGAAAATCCAAAGTCAAATTGCTTATACCAATACATATATCGTTATTAACGAGATAATTATTAACGGGAAAAAGCTCTACGATCGATACACAAATAAACAAGAGACCATTTTAATTGATTACAAATCTCTATAATGCGTTATTTGACTACGATTCTAGAAAACTAATGATGAATTTACCGCAATAAATAACGATGGGTAATTCTCTAAACACCAGAACGGAGAATTACCCATTGATAGATTAGGCTTTAGAGCATGGCTTAGTTCCATTCGACGATTTAATTCAGCATATAGGGGGATAGCTAATCTTATTATAAAATAATATATTCCCTCAGTTTAAAATAACAATGGCAATAAAATATTGGCAATTATGAAGGTTATAGTCATGGGAAATCTGCAATGATTCGGTTTATGTCGAATTATTTTAGGGACTGATTTTCCACAATTCTCTTCAGTAGGCTCTATGATTACTATCTGCTCCATGCCTTTAATGCTATAAAAAGGGTGCAACATCATTAAGTTAGAGTTCTATCCAAAAATTGAGCGATGCGGATAAAAATTCTAACATCAATTTATAGCTGGGCAAATACGTTGATAAAACCTTAATATTAAATATTCTCGTCCAACGCTATTTTGACCTTGATAAATTAAGGAATTTGCCTGATATTTTGGAATGTAACGATTTGGTATCTTTAGGCTTACCAGAAAAAAGGAATATTTTTTTAATTCCTTTAGTTAGAGGTTGTTAAGTTTTGCGCAAAATATTCTTGTATCATGTTATGTATCGATTATCTTTCTTTAAGATCTTTCTTTATTATATTTAGTAAATTTTTGACTACATATTGAATAAAAAGATATTAGTAAGTAAACCAATATTACATGAGAAGTGAAATTATTTGGGGGAAATGGTATACTCCTTTCGTAAGGGTGATCGTGCATATAATTTTTTGGATATTGGTCTTTTTTACGTATTATTTTACTTATAGAAGGCTAGGAGGGAGCTATATCTGGATTTTAGTAGCAAAAGAACTTTTTGTCACTACATCCTTGTTCTATTCCGGTATTTGGCTTATTTCAAAATGGATAGAAAAAAGAAAAGTACTTCCCCTCATAATATTTATTATCCTATCATATATCTGGTGGTTAAATATTACTTATTTTGCATGTGACTTTCTTACTGATTTTGAATTAAAGGAAGGTAGTGGCATTTATAAGTATGTGAAATTCTTTACCAGTGATGGATATTTCGGTATTTATCAACTTAAAAAATTTCCTGGTGCATTTCCTGATTTTTTAACCCTTGTATCACTACCATTAACACCAAAATTGGTTAAGCATCTTATTGTTCAAGGCAACAAGATGCTCTTATTAGAAAAGAACCAGGCAGAACTCGAACTTGAAAAAGCAAATTTAGAATTAAAGACTACTAATCTTGAATTAGATAAAGCAAATCTGGAACGAGATAACCTTAAGATGGAATTAGAAATTCTTAAATCTCAGATCTCTCCCCATTTTTTATTTAATACGTTAAATAGCATATATAGGCTGGCTGAAAAAGGAGAACCCAGTACTCCTAATACCATAATGAAACTGTCTAATATGTTACGGTATTTGCTTTATCAGACCAATGATGATAAAATATTCATCGCAAAAGAAATTCAGTTTTTAAATGATTATCTGGACCTTATCCAGATCAGATTCGGTAATAACATAAATCTGAATTTTAATATAGCGAAGATAAAGGAACCTTATCGAATAGTCCCATTAATGCTGTTGCCTTTTATCGAAAATGCGATCAAACATGGACCAGAAAGAAGCAGAGCAGATGCATGGGTTGATGTTTCATTAACAATTGATTCAGGTGTATTGAAATTCGTAGTTGCTAATGGAGTAAATAAAAGCAGTACTGAACCACCAAAAGGTGGCATTGGATTGAAAAATGTTAATAGGAGACTGGAACTTCGATATAAGGATAGATATAAATTAGACATATCTGATAATCTGAATAGTTACACTGTCGTACTTGAAATTGAATTGTAATAAATCTTGAAAAATGATTAAATGTATTGTAATTGATGATGAACAACTGGCACAGGAAATACTCGTGTCTCATTTAGAGAAAATTCCCGATATAGAAATTGTGGGAGTATTTAATAATGCATTTGATGCAATGAAAGTGTTAAGATCAAACGAAATAAATCTGGTATTCTGTGATATTCAAATGCCTGATTTGGACGGTGTTAATTTTCTTAAAAGCCTTAAAAATCCTCCTTTATTTGTATTTGTTACTGGTGATCCATCACATGCTATCGAAGGATATCAATTAAATGTATTAGATTATATACTTAAGCCATTTGGCGTAGATCGTCTTTTGCAGACTATAGAAAAAGCCCAAGCTTACTTACACTTGGAGAAGGGAACCAAACCGGAACTGAACTTTCTTATAATTAAAGATAGGTCAAATATTATCATTACACCTTACGATGAAGTATATTCAATCAAGGCAGATAAGGATTACGTATGGGTTGAAACATTGGAAAAAACGTACCATGTGTGGAAAAAACTAATGGAAATGGAAGAATCCTTGGTCAATGCAAAGCAGTTTATCCGAGTACACAAATCTTACATCATTAATCTAGATTATGCCAAGCAAGTTGAAGGTAATATAATAAAAATGAAAGGTAGTTTAGACGATGTACCAATTGGTGGTCAATATAAAGCAGAATTGTTTAAACGATTGGGATTAACTGGAGGATAATTGTTTTTTAACATCCAGTTCTCTTGAACTCACTATTTAAGATCTTAGCAAGGAAATGGTAAATTACCATTTCCTGTTCTCTTTGTTTGGTGAAGAAAATTCTATTCAAAAGCATATGTGTCAGAGAGCCAATTATTCTAACGGTCATCATTTGAAAATCTTTATTCTTATAGCATTGATCTGCGACTAAAGTCATTTGAGCCTTATATTCGTTGAGTATCGAGCCGTAATTAATGTTCTCTATTTTCATAAATGAAGAAATCTCATCCTTCTTTTCCCGGAAATTTTTATCCAGTTTGTACTTTAATTTTGGTACAGTGTCAAATTCTTCAAGAAAACTGTCTCTCCATAAATTAAGCAATGATATTTGTTCAGCAATTGTATAATTGAATGCTGAAAGGAGATTCTTTGTCATTCCTAATGCCAGCTTCCATCTAAGGACCTCACCTTCACGTTTAACATAGGGTAATAATTTGGTAATCGTTTCACTCTCTAAGTGGAATATAGATTCGCAATTTTCAATGTTGGAGAAACCATAGCGTTCAAGTTCCCGTTCATAAGTATCAAGCATGAACTTTGAAATACGGCGACTTGTAATTAGTGGCTCCAAGATATTGTTAATACTTTTCGAGACAATTAGAAATGTACTTTCCAATTCTCCATTTAATTGAAATCGTACGCGCAGATGCGGTTCTGGATCGGCATATCTGATATAAAACCATTTTTGAATTTTATCATGTTGCTTTAGCCCTTGAACTATCCGTTGCAATTCTTCTTGAATTATCCTATCGCTTTCTCTTTCACCACAATAAATTTTGAGATATAGCCATTCGCTTCCCGGAACAAATGTTCGCTTAATATTACTTTCGGACTGAATAGGCAGGGAAGAGGAACCTCTAGTGGAATTTCCAATAATTGGAATAATCACTTCATTGGACAATACTTCGCCGTCAGAATTAATAACTGGGCTACTAAATTCATCATAAATATTTTCAATTAGCCTTAGACCCTTATGATTCAATTCTTTTAAAAAGATCTGTTTCCCAATTTCGTTACCTAGATCAATTAAAACTTCATTGTCTCCATTGGCGATTAAAACTTTTGTAGGAAGCTGGTATTTTTTTATAAAATATTCGATTTTCTCATTAGCATCCCTAAGATTCAAAGTCCTAAATTCTATATGTGGGATATGCCATTCGGCACGGGAAAGAATAAGATGCTTATAGCATATTCTGGGAAAGAAATTTTTTTTTGTGTTTGGGTGCCAGTCCCAAGAAATTTTAATGGAATTTTCTTGTTGTTGAACATCACATAAAAATCTATAAATAGTCATTCCATAATGGAAGTTATGAGCGCTGCTGAGTCTAGGAAGTACACGTTTATTTAGATTTTTTGATCTTAAAATTACCTTTCCGTTTACTACTTTTAAATATATATCACTTAATGGTATTGTATGATCCTTATCAACGGCAGCTTGACCAATAATCGGAATTTCATATTCGTATAAACTTGGCCTTGCAAGAATGTTTCCGGCATTGGATTTAGGATAAAATACGATCTCTGCCAGAATAGTTTCATTTAATTGGTTTTGTTCTTCTCGTGCAAGCTTTAAAAGTTTGGTCTTTAGTGTCTCATCAAGATATGAAAAACGGGTGAGCAACGGTAAAGACGATGAGCCTCCACAACCTTTTAAATGAAATCTGAAATCCTTAATATCAGATTTTGTTTCTAATAGGTTTCCGAATATATATAAGCCAAGGGGTAACTTGTTTTTTTCTGAATTATTCTTCGTCCCAAATATCTCAAAGTCTTTTTCTTTCAGTTCTATTGAACGTTTACTATAATCTGGCTTTTCAGAATACTTTTCTACAATTGATTCAACAAATTCAGAATAATCGGGGATATTGTTTGTTTGACTACCATTTAGTCCATTTAGCAGTGGGAGTTCTCTTTCTAAGATTGAGGCTTGAGTACCATATCCAATACCTTGTTCAAAATCTAAAGCCTCCATCAAGGAGATTTCCTGATCTCCATATCGTGAGTAAAATTTCTTTGTGAAAAGTTGTAGATCGTCAGCTTTTTTATTATGATTTAAATGTATTAATTCAAATATCTCGCGTATTATAATTGAAATTTCTATATCATTTAGATTGCCTTCGGTCATTTTTCTCATAGAATCCACTTGGAACAAATTTTTGGGATCTTTGTGAAATAAACTCGAAAAAGCTTCCTTGATAATACATTTCGATGAGCTGATTCCCTCTGACTCACTGTTAGCTAAAATTTCCGAAAGTTCAATAATACTATTATAAAAATTTGTTCCCTTAGATATATTAAGGGCTCTATTGAAAAAATTATTTAAGCTATCAACTGTAGTAATAGGATCGGTTTCTGGTATGAGAATTTTATGCTCGATTAGCTCAAATATGAATTTTCTAGCCTGAATTTCTTTTACCCCAAACTGTCCGATAAAATTTATTATTTGTTTGATTGTTTGCCCTTTGCTGGCATTGGCAATAACTGTTTTAATTAAAATGTTTGAGTTAATCCTGGACCAGTTAAATTTTCTGTCAGAAAAATGATCTGTATATTCGATGTATGAGAAGTTGTCGCCATTATCGACGAGCGTTGAATTTGGATAAAAGATTATATTCTCAATCGTAATTTCATCGTTTAATAACTGTTTATTTATTATTTCCTGGCTCGCATAATCCAAGCGGTATTTAGAAAGAAACTTGTTGTTTAAAACAAGTTTGGTATTTACATTTGAAATATTCCCAATAGAAATAGATGAAAACTTTCCAAATGGAGTAGGGCGGTTGGACATTCTACTGATGTATTTATATATTGAAGGCAATATATTTCTAGTTTCCTGTGTAAAAGGTTTATTTAATAATGTTTCTAATTGATTGAAAAGGTCTTGACTGGCTATAGCAATTGCATCAAGCAACTGTGGATCTTTGAAAAATTCAACGATAAAATCCCAAAATTCCAATTCAGTCTTGCAATTATTCACTCTATCGAAAAAGCTAATTGGCAATCTTGGGTTTCTAATTATAAAGAAATCTGCAGGTTTAACAAGCCTATACATTGGTTACCTTAATATTTCTTAAAATTTTGTCTATACATTTATTGAAATCTTCGAAAGAAATCGGCTTCAATAGTTCATATATTTCCCCACTGGGAATTTCTCCATTATAGTGGCTTATTGGTGTAGCAGAAATTATAACAAAAATTGAGGACTCTGGAAATTTTGAATAATTGAAATCATTTTTATCTCCATAAGGTATAACTAAATCAAGGAAAATTATTGTAGGAGAACAAATTCTCAGTAGACTTTGGATTTCTGATCGCTCTATAGCAGTTCCCATAAGGATTAGATCATTCCTACGACTAATATAGTCTTGTAGCATCTCAATCGCTAATGCTTCATCTTCAATAAGTATACATGAAAAACCATTCTCCATCATGTTAAATTTTAATAAATAATCATTTATGAATAGGAAGTTGTCATTGTGACTGTACCAGTTTCATCTGTCTCGTCAAAAATTCCTTTACCTGTACTATTTGAATAATCTGCACTTCCGATAATTTCCTTTTCAATTTTTAAAAATTGTTCAATTTCTGAATTAGATAGTTCCATAATTTTTATTGTTTAGTGACTAATATTTTTCACTAAAATCTGCCTACTATCCACTCGAAAAAAATATTCTCGTCAAACTCGTGTTTGACCATTA
Source organism: Sphingobacterium sp. UGAL515B_05 (assembly GCF_033097525.1). Lineage (NCBI taxonomy): Bacteria > Pseudomonadati > Bacteroidota > Sphingobacteriia > Sphingobacteriales > Sphingobacteriaceae > Sphingobacterium > Sphingobacterium sp. UGAL515B_05. The sequence goes on from NZ_CP109907.1 coordinate 3,056,963, forward strand.
TGAACTACCGATTTTACCCTATTTCTTTGTTTTATAGGTTTTAAGGGTGTTTTTTCTGTGTTTTTCCAGTTTGTCGAGTAATTCTATTGTTTTGGATGGGTGAAAATTGAGTTTGACGAGAAAAGTTGGTTCGTGACTCTTTATATGTTATAATCATTGACAATGAAATGGAAGCGGATCACTTCATCATATGGAATCTTATATCCATGTACCTTAAGATCACAGTAACCAAGAACTAGGGTATTCGAAGTAGTATGGCACGAATCAATAACGGTTTATATAACGGGAATATTAATGTCAATTTCTAAAATATGAGGTTGACATTTTTCTGTATTTATAGACCTAGAAGCCAACTTTATCGATAAAGATGAATTAAATTGAGATCAGCCTTCAATAGTGGCAAATCTTACTCATGTTAAAAGAATCTTCCCGAAAAACATTAACCCATTAAAATTAGGAAGGTTAATCTTAACTCGAATACTCAATTATATCAGACTAACAAATTCTAAACCTATGCAATTTGCTAAAGAAATTATATATTCCGATTGGTCCACAAGTGAATGGTTATTTAAAATTGAAGAAGTGTTTTGTCCTCTAGAATATTCTGATCATAAAAATATGATGGTCATTCAAACTGAATTTTTGGAATTGCTTAAAACGAAGATGATCTATTTTCTTTCTAGTTTTACAGAAATCATAGGAACGACGACAAAAAAGGCAAAAACTGCGATGTCTCAGCTTATTTTGACCAGTGATAAGATATATTCCTATTTAATCACCATATCAAAGATTGAGAAGAGCCTTCAAGTTCGCAATTTGTATCTTCAAATATTATCAATAATAGAGTCTCTATTAGATGATTGTGAAAAACTAAATGAAAAGTTGTTACGTGAATTGTCATTAACGAGATATGCCTCATTTGTTGGAAAGGGGATATTTAAAAATAACGTCGAGATAGTAAAATCGAAACTAAAAAATACCTCATTAGATCCTTCCCTTACTCAAGTGATAATAAATGGTATGGTTAGCATAGTTCAACGAAAAGAGATTAAAAGAGGAGAGCTAAAATACGCATATATGATATTAGGTAAACTTTTAAATATGGATTTCTTAGTTTCTGAAAACGTTGAAGAGCTTTTAATCACTTATGATTTTAATTCGCCCGAATTTTTTAATTATCATGCCAAACGCTGTAGCGATCTATTGCTCAAAAACTCAAGTCTGCACTTTCAAATGGAGTTACTGATCGCTATGGAGGACCATTTAAATGAAATACCAATGTTGAGTGGACAGCGATTTAAATTGGATGATGAATCAATAAGGGAACAATTAAAGATCTTTTATCGAGAGAAAAAGGACAATATCAAACAACGGATAGAATTAAGAAGGTCGGAAATCCAAGATTCCAAACTTTGGGAAGAAAATGAGAAGGCTCAAATAAATCTTCCTGTCCCTCAAATTGGGTTTCTAATTCGCCTATTTATGGAGCAGGGTCTAATTCCCAAGGAGGATATCGGAAAAACATTCAGTTACTATGCTAAACATTTCAGAACTCCTAATACAAGTTTTATCTCCGCCGATAGTTTGCAGAAGAAATCATTAGACGTTGAATTCTCTACAGCAAGAAAAATGAAAGGACACTTAATTGGAATGGTAAACTGGATTAATGAACATTATAATACCTCAAATTATAATAAATTATAATTGTTTTCTCACAAACTGTTCCATTAAACCCTGATTCTCCAAAAATTGTAGTAATTCAAAATACCAATGGTAATTGAAATTTTCGTTTTTACGTAAAAGTGGAAGATTGACATTCAACATAAGTAACATTCCAATAAAGGATAAAGGAATCTTGGGGTTTTCCATAGGGATTCCTATTAATCCTTTTGGAAGAAATTAAAGAAAGTTAAATAACGAGGAGTATTCCATCGTTATTTAACTTTATAAATATGGATTCTTTGGTATTTCAATTAATTTGTATCCATCCTTTTTTAAAGATTCCCGTAATTCGACTACAGGAAGGGTTTTAAATATTATTATGCTTAAAGACTGACTTGGTACAATGCCAAAATTTGATAAAAAATCCCTAAGACCTTTTTTGAAGAGAATTTTTCTAAACTTCATCTCTGATTTTTCAGCTGGAATTTTTTCACTTCCTGGAAACCAGAAGTTTGGATTGAAATTTTTGATCGCTACCAATGGTAAGTTTATACCAGCTGCAAACTTTTCCATTTCCCTTTCAGAAACCTTATATACAAAGTTGCCAACTGCTTCATAAGAAAAGCGGTTTTTCCATATCTTATTTACTAAGCCATATTTTACCTTCTCTAAAACATTGTTCATAAATAACAAGAAAGGCATTTTCATGATCGGATCTTGCGGTTCGATAATTACAATCCCCTTTTTTGCTACTCGGATCATTTCATAAAGAGCGGCATAAGGCCGTGGAAAATGATGATAGGTTTCTTTACATAGGATATAATCTATGCTATTATTTTCGAACGAGAGATTTTCTGCATTTTCAGCGGAGTATTGCTCAACAATGCCAACCTCTTTAGAGACGGCAAGAAATTCATCACTTATATCGGAGGCAATTACGTTTTGGACGCCATTCTCGATTAAATAGTTCGCATCATGCCCGTAAGCGTCACCTACGGTCAACCAGGAAGCATTTTTATATTTTGTAATTGGTTTAACACATTCAAAAAACTGATTCTGCAACCAATGATTTATGGTTCCTTTATATGTCTTTATTCCATTTAACAAAGCTATCTTCTGTTCTTTTTCGGGAAAGAGATTTGTATACCAATTGGAATGCCTATTATAACTGTCTTCTTGAAATGATTTCACCTTCATACTAGTATTTTTCACTTTATAGACTTTTTAATGAACTACATTAACAGAATAAAATACAATTACAATTTAGACGGAGCAAAAATTCTCGACCAACTCTATTTTGACCTATACCAACACGTATATAACTTGGATATATTAAATAAAAAAGCTGGATGATTACTTGCTTTAATAAAGCTATGGCGATATTAGCTAAAAATGGAATTCATGTAGCTTGGATGCCGAATCGTTAAGGAGAAATCGAACTCTGGAAAAACGATAGGAGAGTGGCTATAAACCTCATTTTTTGCTTCATAGATAACCAAGGATTACAAAATTTTGTTAAAATTTTCGAACTATAAAAGAACATGCTTTAATAGTTTGGTTAACAGTTTTTTATGGGTATAAAAAAAGGAGACACTTTCTGTTAAGTGTCTCCTTAAGTGGAGCTGGAGAGATTCGAACTCTCGTCCAGTCATGGTACTGTATACGCTTTCTACATGTTTAGCTTCTCTTTAATTGTCGAGCGAGGGAAGGTGAGTCGCTTACCTATACCGTACGCCGTAGTTGCTGTTTCTCACAAGTGCTTAGCAACATCACACTTGCCAGTTCTATTGTTCGATGCCCCGAATGTTAAACCAAAGAACAGGATCTAACGGGACAAATAGCTATGTTAAGTCTAACTTAAGCAGCTAAGGCGTAGTTTTCTTCGCCAGTTATAATTCTGAAAGTTCAGATTAAAGTGCTCTACTAACAACGCACTACATGCTTACATAACCGTCTCCATCCTGTCAATTCCGGTCAACCCCAATTATGTCTTACAAAGGTACTATTTTTTTGCTTAATCAGCAAGATACGTGCGATTCTTATTTAATGCTTTGGTTCTGAATGGAAAACAAATGATGCTTTAATAAAATTGCTAAAGAATCGAACCTTATTTGACCGGCTGAGTGTTCTGTTATTTTTACAGGGATTTTGATAGGCAGAAAGTTCTTGATGGATTTATGTTTTCAATAAAAAAGCTGGATTTTATATCCAGCTTTTTTATTATTTGATCAATCCAATTATTTGATCAATCCAGCCCTTTTCAACAAAGGTTCTACCGAAGGTTCTTGTCCCCGGAAACGTTTGTAAAGAACCATTGGATGTTCGGTTCCACCTTTTGAAAGAATATTATCCTTGAATTTGGTTGCGATTTCCTTATTGAAAATACCGTTTTGTTTAAAGTAGTCAAATGCATCGGCATCCAGTACTTCGGCCCATTTATAGCTGTAATAGCCCGAAGAATAACCGCCATTGAAAATATGGGAGAAGGCTGTGCTCATGGCATTGTCCTTGACATCGGGATAGAGTTTTGTCGAGGCAAACTGTTGATCTTCGAATGCTTTCAGATCCGAGATCGCGGTTGGATCCTGTCCATGCCAGCCCATATCCAATAGACCAAAGCTCAATTGGCGCATTGTTGCCATACCCTCAAGAAATGAAGCGCTTTCGCGGATCTTTTCGACAAGTTCAATCGGAATCACTTCGCCAGTTTCATAGTGTTTGGCAAATAGCTCAAGAGCTTCTTTTTCGTAGCACCAGTTTTCCATCACCTGACTCGGTAACTCGACAAAATCCCAATATACAGAGGTTCCAGATAGTGTAGGATAAGTGCTATCAGCTAGCATACCATGTAGGGCATGTCCAAATTCGTGAAATAATGTGGTCACTTCCTGAAAGGTCAACAGCGAAGGTTTTGAAGCTGTAGGACGTGTAAAATTGCAAACAATGGAGACATGCGGACGTTCTTGTTTACCCTGTTGAATGTACTGTGGCTTGAAAGATGTCATCCAGGCCCCATTTCTCTTTCCTTTACGCGGGAAGAAATCGGCATAGAAGATAGCGACTAATTCACCGTTGTCTTTACTGACCTCAAATGTTTGTACTTCTTCGTGGTAGGTATCTATTGTATCGACTTCCTTGAAGTTGATGCCAAACAAGCGATGGGCTACTTCAAATGCACCTTGTAAGACATTTTCGAGTTTGAAATAAGGTTTGAGCTTTTCATCGTCCAAATTAAAGCGTTCCTGTTTCAGCTTTTCGGCATAATAGGCGCCATCCCATTTTTCCAATTGGTCTATGCCATGCATGTTTTTTGCAAATTGGGATAATTCTGCAAATTCTTTCACTGCCGCTGGTTTCGCTTTTCCAAGTAGGTCGTTTAGGAATTCGGTGACTTTACTTGGGTTTTGCGCCATACGTTCGGCAAGGACAAAGTCTGCATGGGTGGCGTAGCCTAATAAGTTAGCCCGTTCGAAGCGCAGTTTTACAATTTTAAGGACATTGTCCACGTTGTTGTGCTCGTTATCCTGAAAAGCTTTACGGCCTGCGGCGAGGGTAATTTCTTTGCGAAGTTCCCGATTGTCGGCATAAGTGACAAAAGGAAGATAGCTCGGGAAATCCAGGGTAAAAAGCCAGCCTTCTTTTTCGTTGGCTTTAGCCAAAGCATGGGCAGCTTCTACAGCACCCTCTGGAAGTCCAGCAAGATCTTTTTCGTCTGTTACCAACAGCTGATAGGCATTGGTTTCGGCCAGGACATTCTCCCCGAATTTCAATTTTAAAAGCGATAGCTCGGCATCTATTTCGCGGAGCTTTTCTTTCTGTTCATCATTTAAAAGTGCGCCGTTGCGTACAAAATCCTTATAGGATTTTTCCAATAAGGTGGTTTGCTCTGCCGTCAATGTCAGTTGATCCTTCTGGTCGTATACAGCCTTAACCCTTTTGAAAAGATCGAAATTTAAGGTGATATCATTGCCTAAAGCAGATAGTTTTGGGGCGACATCCTGTGCGATCTTTTCGAGATCAGCATTGGTTTCAGCGGAATGCAGATTGAAAAAGATATTGGACAAACGATCTAGTGTCTGTCCAGAGTAGGACATAGCAGCGATGGTATTGTCGAAAGTTGCCGTTTCGGGATTGTTGACGATAGCATCTACTTCATCTTTTGTCTTCTGAATAGCCTCATCAAATGCGGGAATATAATCTTCGTTTTTTATCTGTGAAAACGGAGCCGTGTCGTGCTGCGTTTTAAATTTTTCTGTTAAAATACTCATAGGAGTAAATGTAATAAATATTTATTTCAAGCGATAACATCTGCTTAAATTATGGGGCTGAGATGATATTTGACCGAATAGGCGTTTAGGCTGCGCCGAAAATTTAGGAGGAAAATTAGAACTGCATAAAAAAAGAGCTCAGAGGAGCTCTTTTTTATATTTGGGTAGGAGATTAGGCCAGTTTTCCTAATGCTTCTTTGATTCTTTTTAAAGCTTCAATCAAACTTTCGTCTGAAGCAGCATAAGACAAGCGGATGTAATTGTCGTTACCGAATGAATCTCCACCTACTGTAGCTACGTGACCAACATTCAATAAGTACAATGCCAAATCAGATGAGTTTTTAATGACATTACCATCTTGGTCTTTTTTACCAAAGAACGAAGAGATTTCTGGGAAGAAATAGAATGCGCCCTCTGGAAGATTTGTTCTTACGCCAGGGATTTCAGTCAATAGATCGTATACCAATTGGCGACGACGAGCGAAAGCTTCTTTCATTTTGTTGACAGATTCTAATCCTTGTTCATAAGCGACGATTCCTGCACGTTGAGAAATTGAACATGTACCTGAGGTTGTCTGTCCTTGTAATTTATCATTCGCGGCAGCAATGGTTTTGTTGGCAGCGATATAACCTAAACGCCATCCCGTCATTGCAAATGCTTTTGAAAAGCCATTGATGATAATTACTCTATCTTTGATGCTTTCAAATTGTGCGATGGATTCGTGTTTGTCTACAAAGTTGATATGCTCGTAGATTTCATCGGATAGGATAAATACCTGTGGATGTTTTTCGAAAACTTCAGCTAATGCAGCCAATTCATCTTTGCTGTAAACTGTTCCTGTGGGGTTGTTTGGCGAAGAGAACATAAACAATTTGGTTTTTGGTGTAATTGCCGCTTCCAATTGTGCTGGTGTAATCTTAAAGTTATTGTCGATCTCTGTATTGATAAATACCGATTTTCCTTCTGCTAAAACGACCATTTCGGAGTATGATACCCAATACGGTGTTGGGATAATTACCTCATCACCTGGGTTGATCAACGTCAAAATTACATTAGACAGGGATTGTTTCGCACCTGTAGAAACAACAATTTGAGAGATATCATAATCTAAATTGTTTTCTGTCTTCAACTTGTTTACAATTGCCTGGCGCAATTCAGGGTATCCCGGTACCGGCGAATAACGCGTCCAGTTTTCATCTAGGGCTTTCTTCGCTGCATCTTTTACATGCTCAGGGGTGTTGAAATCAGGTTCACCTACGCTAAGGCTAATTACATTAACGCCTTTCGCTGCTAATTCGCGGCCCAACTTGGTCATTTTAAGTGTAGCCGATTCGGACAAATTATTTATCCTGTCTGATAAGTATGATGATGTGCTCATGGTAAGACAAAGATATTATATACGTTGCAAATAATCTTCTTTATTTTTGAGAATTTACAAAGAAAAGTAGCTCTTTTATTGGGCTTTTTTAATAAAAGGGCAGTTGAAGCGATTTAGCACAGTTATTTAATTGATCCCTGATGTTGGATGTTCAAAACTAATCGTTCTGATTTGTCGTTATATCTTTACCTTTGCGCTCACAAAAATGCTGGCTAGTCCTCATTTCATCATTAGCTATAGAAGGTTTCATATAGAAGATAAGCATCATGTCAAGACAAAGAAGATTGGTTTTATTATCGCTTTTTACGGGAATAGGTTTGATGATTGTGAAGTTTTTTGCCTACTTTTTAACGGACTCCAGTGCAATCTTTACAGATGCGGCAGAGAGTATCGTTAATGTGATTGCTTCGGGTTTTGCATTTTATAGTATTTATCTTTCGGCGCAACCTAAAGATGAGAATCATCCCTACGGGCATGGTAAAGTGGAGTTCTTTTCGGTGTTTTTGGAAGGTGGACTTATTTTTATCGCCGGCGCCATTATCTTAGCCAAGGCTTGCTACAATCTTTTCTTTCCGGCAGCGTTAACGCACCTTGAACAAGGGATTTATCTGATCGGTATTACATCTGTGATAAATTTTGCAGTAGGATTCTATATCATGAAGCGTGGACGTGCATTGGGCTCTATTACCTTGGTGGCGGACGGAAAACATCTGCAGGTAGATGCCTATAGTACGGTCGGATTGATACTGGGTTTACTATTGATGAGACTGACAGGTTTCCAATGGATCGATGTGGTCATTTCAATTGTATTGGGGCTTTTTATCCTCTTCAATGGTTATAAGCTACTTCGCCAATCGATCGGTGGATTGATGGATGAATCGGATACAGCGCTCGTACAGGATGTCGTCGAAATCTTGGAGCGCAATCGGAAAGATGAATGGATTGATGTTCATAATCTTCGTGTACAGCGCTATGGGAACGAACTCCATGTAGATTGCCATCTCACACTACCCCGTTACCTTGACCTTATCCAGGTGCATGATGAAATTTCTGCTGTGGATAAGATTGTTAATAAGGAGATGTCGGTACGGACCGAATTTTTCGTTCATGCGGATCCTTGTCTTCCACAGTGCTGCCAATATTGTCAGGTCGACAATTGCCCAATTCGTTCGGAGCAATTTCGGGGACGAATTTCGTGGGACACAGACAATGTTACACGAAATCAGAAACATTTTTTATATGCTATTGCTGAATAGCGGATGCAGTTTCTGCCGTTCTTAATAGGAATAGTGTCTAGTCTGATTTCTTCGCGTATAGTAAACTAAAAAAAAGCTAGTTTATATAAATATATATAAAAAAAGGTATCTTTGCCTTTTAGCAAAAGAGTTTAAAAATCCTATATGAAGCACATTCGTAATTTCTGTATTATTGCGCATATTGACCATGGCAAAAGTACTTTGGCAGACCGCCTTTTAGAGTATACCAATACCATCAGTCAGCGTGAGGCACAGGCACAATTACTTGATAATATGGATTTGGAACGTGAACGTGGTATTACGATCAAGAGTCACGCCATCCAAATGAATTATAAAAGAGATGGTCAGGAATATATTTTGAACCTGATTGATACCCCGGGACACGTGGATTTTTCTTATGAGGTGTCGCGTTCAATTGCTGCCTGCGAGGGCGCTTTATTGATCGTTGATGCATCTCAAGGTATTCAGGCGCAAACGATTTCAAATTTATATCTAGCGTTGGAGCATGATTTGGAAATCATCCCAATTCTCAACAAAATGGACCTTCCTGGTGCTATGCCGGAAGAAGTCAAAGATCAGATTGTGGATTTGATCGGTGGTGACCGCGATGCGATTATTCCTGCATCTGGTAAAACAGGTCTTGGTGTTCCGGATATTTTGGAAGCTATTGTGGACCGTATTCCACATCCAGTGGGTGATCCTGATGGACCTTTGCAAGCCTTGATTTTTGACTCTGTTTTCAACTCATTCCGTGGTATCATGGCTTATTTTAAAGTTGAAAATGGTGAAATCCGCAAGGGCGACCGCGTGAAATTTGTTGCTACTGGGAAAGAATATTTTGCCGATGAAATTGGTACACTGAAGTTGAATCAAGTACCTAAAGAAGTCATTAAGACCGGTGATGTAGGTTATATTATCTCTGGTATCAAGGAGGCACGTGAGGTGAAAGTAGGGGATACCATTACGCATAAAGATCGCCCTTGTTCTGAGGCTATCCAAGGGTTTGAAGAGGTGAAACCGATGGTCTTTGCGGGTATTTATCCTGTCGATACGGAGGATTACGAGGAGTTGCGTGAATCGATGCACCGTTTGCAGCTAAACGATGCTTCTTTGGTGTTTGAACCAGAGTCGTCGGCAGCCTTGGGTTTCGGTTTCCGTTGTGGTTTCTTGGGTATGCTTCACATGGAGATTATTCAAGAACGTCTAGAGCGCGAGTTTGATATGACGGTGATCACGACAGTTCCCAACGTATCCTATAAGGCCTATATGACCAAAGATAAAGAGGAAGTGGTCGTACATAATCCTTCTGATCTACCGGATCCAAGTAAATTGGATTCAATTGAAGAACCATATATCAAAGCTAATATTATTACGAAATCGGATTTCGTTGGACCTATCATGTCACTTTGTATCCAGAAACGTGGTACGATCATGAACCAACATTATTTGACTTCAGATCGTGTTGAATTGGTCTTTGAAATGCCAATGGGAGAAATTGTATTTGACTTCTATGATAAGTTGAAAACGATCTCTAAAGGTTATGCTTCATTTGATTACCATCAGATTGGTTATCGCAAGTCAGATTTGGTAAAACTGGATATTCGATTGAACGATGAACCTGTAGATGCCTTGTCATCGTTGATACATAGGAGCAACGCCTATGATTTTGGTAAAAAAATCTGTGAAAAACTAAAAGAACTATTACCCCGTCAACAATTTGAAATTCGTATCCAGGCGTCAATCGGTGCAAAGATTATTGCCCGGGAGACGATCTCAGCTTTACGTAAAGATGTTACGGCAAAATGTTATGGTGGTGATATCTCCCGGAAGCGTAAGCTTTTGGAAAAACAAAAGAAAGGTAAGAAACGCATGCGTCAGGTTGGGAACGTAGAGATTCCGCAATCTGCATTTATGGCGGTATTGAAATTAGATTAATCAAAATAACACAATAATAAAGGAGCTCTTGGGCTCCTTTTAAATACAATAAAATCTCCTAAACATGAATCTTTTAGATGGTAAACTAGTTTCCGAAAAAATTAAAGAGCAAATTGCGTTAGATGCTGCTGAATTTACGACACAGACCGGCCGTAAGCCTCATCTGGTTGCTATCCTTGTGGGGAATGATGGTGGTAGCGAAACCTATGTAGCTAGCAAAATGCGCAACTGTCAACTGGTCGGCTTTGAATCAACAAACATTCGTTATGATGAAAACATAACAGAGGATGAATTGATCGCTAAAGTCAAAGAAATCAATCAGGATGAGTCTATCGACGGTTTGATTGTTCAGTTGCCTTTACCAAAACATATTGATCCGGATAAAGTTACCGAAGCAATTGATTACCGCAAAGATGTGGATGGTTTCCATCCGATCAACCTCGGACGTATGCAACGTAATCTTCCTTGTTTTATTCCAGCTACGCCATATGGTATTATGTTGATGTTGGATTATTATAAGATCGATACAGCAGGCAAGCACGCTGTAGTGGTTGGAAGAAGTAATATTGTGGGATCGCCAATGAGTATCTTACTGGCTCGTAATTCCAATCCAGGTAATTGTACTGTGACATTAACACATAGTCGCACAAAAGACCTTAAAACAGAGGTTTTGCGGGGTGATATCATTGTTGCAGCAATCGGTAAGAAAAATTTTGTTACAGCAGATATGGTTAAAGACGGTGCGGTTGTGATTGATGTCGGTATTAATAGAGAAACTTCTACAGCAACAAAATCTGGTTTTAAGCTATATGGTGATGTCGATTTTGAAAATGTTGCTCCTAAAGCGTCCTGGATTACACCGGTACCGGGCGGAGTTGGGTTAATGACAATCGTGGGGTTATTGAAAAATACGTTAGAAGCTGCGAAAGGAACAATCTATCCGAAGCAATAATTTTGTCTAATTGGCATAGAAGTTGTAAATTGATGTATACGTGCTCTGATGAGCCGTTGAAAACTACACTCATAAATCAATTTATAATGAAAAAAATTGCACTTTTAGCAGTCGTAGCAGGAGCATTGGTCATGTCTTCTTGCAACAATTCGGAGAAAAAAGACACTACAGCGACAGATTCGGCAAAAACAGTCGGTGAGCATGTAGATGCGGCAATCGCAGATTTAAAAAATGCGGAGGAAAATGCCCGTTTGAAAGCAGAGCAGGCGAAAAAGGATTTGGATGAAGCTATCGCAAAAGGCGATAAAGCTGCCGAGGAAAAGGCTCGAGCTGCTTCTGAAGAAGCTAACACTGCCTGGGAAAAAACCAAGGATGCTTTGCGTAATGCTGGAGAAGATGTAAAAGAGGGATTGAAAGACGCAAAAGATGCGACAGTAGATGCGACAAATACAGCTGTTGATAAAACAAAAGACGCTGCAAAAGATGTCGCTGACGGTACGAAGAAAGTTGCAAATGATGTTGCTACCGGAACCAAAGAGGCTGCTAAAGATGTAAAAGATGCTTCCAAAAAAGTAGGTGACGATATTAGTCGGAAAGCTAAAAATGTAGGTGAAGCGTTGAAAAATTAGTTGACGTATTTCATTTGAACGATAGGGAAGGGGAGCACTTTTTTGAGTGCCCCCCTTTTTTATATCACATCTTTATAATATTGACTTAAATAGGTTTATTGGTAATAATCCCATAATAATTTGGAAAGCTTACGGGTAAGTGCCTCTGCTTCATTTGTTTTACCCCAGCTTTTGTCTACATTGTTCTTGGTGAAAATACTGAAAACATAATCTCCTTTCGGCGCATTGACCAAAATGACCTCATTGCGTACGTCATCTAAAGAGCCTGTTTTTGAAGCTGTTTTAACAGTGGACGGGATTTGCGATAGCCCTCTTTCATCATAGAACATGTTGCCCATAAAACGATACATCTGATCGGAAGATTTTGGCGATACAACTTTGCCTTGTCGGATTAGTGTGACCAGGTCGGCCATTTCTTTTGGTGTAGTCTGGCCCCAGCCATATCTTTCCCAATCTGACTTCCGTCCCTCTGTCTGTGAGTTGACACGCGTCTGAGTTAGTTGAAGCCCGCTCATTAATTTATTGATCGCGACACCTCCGCCCGCAAGTTTTTGATTCCAAATGCTGGTTACATTATCACTATAAGATAGCATAAGCGCAACCAGGGTTTTAAGATCAACTTGTGTACTGTCTTTAAAAAATTGCATTAGCCCTGAGCCGCCATATCGTTGACTAGCACGGTAGAGCAGTTGCTGATCAAGTTGTAGTTCACCTTTTTCAATTTTATCAAAGATGCCGACTAAAATGGGGATTTTAACAATGCTTGCCGTCGGGAAAATGCTGTCGCCCTGGATGTTGACTTCTTTGTTTTTTTTGAGGTGGTGTACATAAATGCCAACATCGCCTTGAAAACCCTGAATCAGCTGTTTAATCTGTGATTCGAGTTTTTTATCGGTAGCGGTTTTTTGGCCAAAGGACAGTAATGATAAGAATAGTAACGCAAATGATAGGAATATTTTGTGCATTGTGAAGATATAATATATGTTAAATGTGGTGGATAATAGTTATTTTTATTGTTTATAGGGCTTAAGTTATGAAATATCCATGATTCGTACGCACAGACATCGATGAAAAATAAACTGGATATACTAGCACGGACATTGAAGACTGATTTTGACTATGAAATTATTTATGATTTTGATCGGTTGTAAACCGAGAAATAGACGGACAGAACAGCATGACATTTTCTTCGGTATTGGTAATGAGCTGAAGGATTTTGTCTATCCCATTAAAGATTTTTGGCCCGAGGCTGACGGTAAAATTCACATTGATGCGTACCGTATTGTCCATAAGATTGGGGAATATGAGATCAAGGTTACTGAAAGGGAGGATGAACAGGCTATTGATTCAGAATTGAAGTTGTTTTTTGTTAATTTAGGTGGCTACAAACCGAATGAATTTGACGAGTTCCATTACAAAGAACTCATTGTAGCATCCAGTTTGGCCAAGGCGACTGAAAAGGCAAAACGCACTGTTTTTTGGAAGCACCACAGTTCGGCACATATCGATGATAAGTACGGTTTGGATGTTGATGATATTTATGAGATAGAAGATTTGCTATTACCTCATGATAAAGAGCTGTATAGTATTCAAATTACGCCAAAGACCGGTCTAGAAGAAGATACCATTGCGAATGGATATTTTAAACTGAGTGCGCTGTAATAAGAATGTGCTATTGGATTTCTTAAACATAAAAAAGGCTTCTTTATTAAGAAGCCTTTTTTATGTTTAACCAATATTTTGTTGGTTCTGATGTTGTTTTCTAATGACACTATGTTTTTTACCGTATACAAAGTAAATCAATAAGCCTAAAGCGAGCCAGACCGCTAAACGCTCCCAGCTTTCAATTGGCAATGAGGCCATCATTAAAATACAGACCAAGATACCCATGATCGGAACGAAAGGAACCAATGGTGTTTTAAACGGGCGCTCCAAATTAGGATCTGTTTTACGTAGTACTAGAATACCTACACATACAAGGGTGAAGGCAAATAGGGTACCAATACTTACCATATGCCCAAGGTCAGAAACTGGAACGAAACCTGCGAATATACTTACGAATACCATGAAAATAGCATTTGTTTTCCAAGGAGTCTGTCTTTTGGATAAGTCTGAAAATATCTTTGGAAGCAAACCATCTTTACTCATCGAATAAAATACGCGGCTCTGACCAAGTAACATCACGAGAATAACTGAAGTATATCCTGCAATAATCGTAATAATCAACGCTGTATTTAAGAAATGATAGCCTGTTCGAGCAAAAGCTGTCGCAACTGGTTTAGCATCACCTTTGAACATCGTATAGTTTTCGATACCTGTCATGACGTAAGAGAATAAAACATACAAAAGTGTACAGATTATTAACGAGCCGATGATACCGATTGGCATACCTTTTTTTGGATTTTTTGCTTCTTGAGCAGCTGTACTTACCGCGTCGAAACCGATGAATGCAAAAAAGACAACGCCTGCAGCCCGTAATACTCCACTGATACCAAAGTGACCGAAGTCATCACTTTTTAAAAATGACCAAAAGCTTTGCTGTCCACTTTTCACAAGCTCTTCACCTGCATTTGTAGGGATAAATGGATCGTGGTTAGCAGGATTGATAAAGCTCCATCCCAAGGCAATGAAAATCAATACTACACCAACTTTTAGGATAACCAATATATTGTTTACGCGGGATGATTCCTGTGTGCCGCGCATCAGTAACAGCGATAGTAAACAAACAATAATGATGGCCGGCAGATTGACTACACCACCTTCCCAAGGGCCTTTGAGCAGGGTGTCGGGGAGCTGGATATGAAATATCATCAGGAGCTGATTGAAATACTGAGACCAACTGACGGCAACCGTGGCTCCTGCTAGTGCATATTCTAGGACGAGATCCCAGCCGATTATCCAGGCAACAAATTCACCCATTGTGGCGTAGGAATATGTGTAAGCACTTCCCGCAACAGGGATCATAGAGGCAAATTCGGCATAACAAAGACCTGCGAATCCACAGCCTACTGCTGCGATAATGAAAGATAGGATAACAGCTGGCCCTGCATTTTCAGCAGCGGCAATCCCTGTTAGGGAGAAAAGTCCTGCCCCAATGATAGCCCCGACACCGAGGGCGATAAGGCCCGAGCTGGACAGTGTCCTCTTTAGCGTGTGTTCTCCATTTTCATTTGCTTCAGCAATGAGTTGAGGAATCGATTTTTTAAATAGCATAGGATTAATTCTTTACGATTATTTAGCTTTTCAATTGTTTAATTAATGTCAAATATAAATGATCTCAATGAAAAAAGGGAAGATTGCTCCTCCCTTTTGTAATAAAATCTGAATCAAATGCCTGTTTGGGTACTAATACGCTGCTGTAAAGCGTTTATTGAGGAATTGTTTGTTCTCAATTTCGTCTGCTATTGCTACAGCAAGATCCTCTACTGATAATCTAGAACGACCCTCCTGATCAAATACAGGAGTATCAAGGCCTGTGCGGTATTTTCCGGTACGGGTTCCACCAGCATGGGAATTCATTTCTATAGCAGGACTAAACATGGTCCAGGTAAGTTGATCTTCTTTCCGGATGGTATTCAGATAATCTGCTGCAGCTAATGCCCCAGGTTTAATTTCTTTTGGAAAATCCGGTGAATCGACCAGTCTATTTCCATCAACCAATAAACTTCCTGCACCACCAATAACAATGAAACGATTGATACCGGCATCTTTAACAGCCTGTTGGATGGCCAATGCACCTTTTGTAAAATCTTCATAAAGATTAGGGTTGGTCCATCCGGCATTGAAAGCCGAAACAACAACATCAACACCTTTTAGCGCAGAAACCAATTGATTATTATCATTGATATCTACTTGGAGTTTGGTTACTTTTTCACTCGATGGAATATTTTCGATGTGGCGGGCGATGGCGACTACGTCATAGTTACGGTCTACCAATTCTTTTACGAGATGAGATCCTTATCCTGTGGATCCAATTACTGCTACTTTCATGTTTCCTTTAATTAAATGTTTTGCTAAAATCAGCCAGGGTTATCTTTTCCAAACGTTGTACAATATCAGTGTCGACTTCCTGATACAGATCCTGGAGTTTGGAGTTGATATTTTTGCCCACAATACATGCCGGATTGGGATTGTTAAATTTCCCGCCGAAATCGGTTTGCTTGGTGCTGATATAAATATCAGCCAAGGTAATCGTTGGATTCTCGGGATTTATGCGAATACCGCCGCCCTTACCTTCTTTACTTGTCAGTAAAGATGCTGTTTTGAGAGATGCAATTTCTTTGCGAACCACACTTGCATTGACCTGGATGCTTGACGCAATATATTCAGAAGAAAGCCATTGATTTGACTCTTCTAACTGTGCCAGAACCATAATGTGTAATGCTGTTGCGAACCTCAAGTTGTGTAACATCCTCTGCTGATTTTTCTAAATTATAACACAAAGTAACAGAAAAGGTTTTAAACTGAAATAAAAATTATTACAGTTTAAAACCTTCTGACAATCACGTGATAAAAGTGTTTGTTTTTTATTTTTTCTCGTTAAATTTTTTATAGCTATCCATGATATAGACCTTCAGAGTCTCTTGGCTGCTGTTTTGAATAAATTTATAGGAAGGTCTAAACCTTTCCTTAAACAGGGCTAGATCTGAACCATTGAGCGGAGTCAATTCTTTGATCAGATTTTCGGTGAATTTTCGATCAACTGCTCTTTTCTCAAGTTCTGCGACGAGGAGTTTGTGATTTGAACGTGCCTGTTTTCCCTCTTTGCTAAATATACGGCTTGGAGAAATCCGTACTCCGCCGCGGTTTTGACTTGCGTCGGAATACTTTCCTAAAGTCTTCTCGCGCTGGATTTCAGCAGCAAGTCTACTGTCTGTCATCCGTTCTACGACAACTTCATTGAGTTCGATAACATTATTCATTCTGTTCAAATAGATTCTGCGTAAGCTGCTATCATAAATGAAGACAGTATCTTGTTCATATCCCACAGCCTTGATTAACAAGAGGTCGTTAATATTGGCGTCAATTGCAAAGGAGCCATCTCTATTGGTCTGTACTTCAGCCTTGGTTCTTAAATTTTGAATTTGTGCAGCCTCAATTTTCTCACCGCTGACAAGTTCCATAATAATCCCCTTGGTTTTTTCCTGTGCAACAAGATGTCCACTCATTAGTGTAATAAGTAAGCAGCTTAGAATCGTTTGTAAGATTTTCATGTGAATAAATATAGTTATGTATTTTCAATCTATGAATGAACAGGGTATTTGCCGTTTTGTTTAGGCCGTACGTTCATGATCGTTCTCTAGCCAAAAATAACGAATAGATTTTGAAAATCTGCTAATTTGCTTTCCACGAATTATTGTCTGGGTTTTTGTCCGGCATGACCATGTCAGGATCTAGCTGTACAGATTGCAATGACTCTGTGGTGGGTATTTTAAATTGCCATACGTCGTTTCTTTCCCAGATTTCCACGGGTAGTTTTTTTCGAATCTTCTTGCCTGATACGGTTGTAGCTTCAACAATAACTGGCATCGGTAATTTTTCGAGATTTTCCACGGTGACAAGTGCGCCAAATTTTGGCTCATTGTTGACATAGGATACCGATTTTATACCTTGGTCCATTTGCCAGTTGTTGACAAACCACCCGCGCCAGAACCAGTTTAGGTTTTCTCCAGCACCATTTTCAATAGCTTTGAAGAAATCCTCCGGTGTAGGGTGTTTGTAAGCCCATTCTTGGATATACTTTTTAAAGGCGTAATCGAAGCGCTCAGGACCGATGATTTCGTTTCGCAATAATTTCAGTCCATAAGCTGGCTTATAGTAGACCAAAGCACCAATATTACGTTCTTTCATGTTTTGCGGGGTACTCATGATCGGTTCAAGATTACGGGCAGTAAAGATGTACGATCTGCTCGCCTGATTACGGTAATATTCGCCATTGTTGAATTCCTTTGTTGCGAGTTCGTTAATAAATGTATTGAACCCTTCATCCATCCATCCATGTTCACGTTCGTTGGATGCGACAATCATTGGGAACCAATTGTGACCAAACTCGTGGTTGGTAACACCCCAAAGTGAGCCTGCTTTGGCCTGATTGCCACAGAACGACAAGGCTGGATATTCCATTCCACCGACATTGGAGGCTACATTGACCGCTACAGGGTAAGGATACTCAAACCAGCTTTTTGAATAGATTTCAATTGCAGCTTTCGTGTATTCTGTCGAGCGTTCCCAGGCATTGTTACTGTTACTTTCAATTGGATAGGCTGACAACGCGAGGGATTTTTTTCCACTCGGTAGATTGATCTTCGCACCATCTAAAATAAATGCCGTAGAGGACGCCCAGGCAATGTCTTGTGCATTATTAAGTTGATATTTCCAGGTTAAGGTTTTCTTGTCAGGCCTGGAGTTTTTTGCGTTAACTTCTTCGGCGGAGCGGATGATCACGGTTTCGTCGCTGCGTTGTGCCTGTTGGTATCGCTTGAGTTGCTCAGCTGTAAATACTTCCTGTGGGTTTAATAATTCGCCACCCAATACAACCATGTGGTTTGCCGGAGTAGTGATCTCAACCTGGTAATTTCCGAATTCACGATAGAATTCTCCCGGTCCTGTATAAGGAAGGGTATTCCAACCTCTAATGTCGTCATAGACACACAGTCTTGGGAACCATTGTGCAATGGCATAGATTTTTCCGTTTTTTGTGTCAAGTATACCTGTACGGTCCGCACCATATTTAGGAACGGTGTATTGGTATTTAATCTTAAAAGTTATTTTTCCGCCCTTGCTCTTTAATGCCGCAGGAAGTCGAAGTTGCATACGGGTATCGTCAATAATATATTCGATGGCATTTCCGTTTACATCCGTAACAGATTGTATCTGATATCCACCATCAAAAGTTGAGTTACCATCACCGTAACGGCTGTTGGTCAAGGGGGAGATCAATTGACCACGGCCATGTTGTGAAAACATATTTTGATCTAATTGTAACCACAGATAGTTCATATTGTCTGGACTATTGTTGCTATAGGTAATCTCGACAGATCCTGTAATTTGATCATTTTGATCGTTCAGGGAAGCCTGAATTTTATAGTCGGCTGCATTTTGCCAGTAGGCAGGGCCCGGTTTTCCGGCTGCGGAACGATATTCATTGCCATTATTTTTAAAAAACAAGGGTGCAAAGGCCTCTGTATAGCTGTAATTGGATGTTTTCTCCTGTGCAAAGGCCGGATAAGCATAGCTCAACGCAACAAGGCTTAAAGAAGCCAGTGCAATTCTTTTCATCATACGTCTACTTAAATTATGTTTATTTGCTCCAATATACAATGAAAAGTACATTGAGCCAAAAAAAACGCAAACGACGTTTCATAATATAAGGGATAGAAAGGGATCTTAAAGGTTTATTTAAGATAATTGGAGGCTTTTTAGAACCTCCATTCCGGGAAGCTTTGTGGAACTATTTTAAATTTGTTTCGTACTCTGCTTCATTAAAACCGAGTAATATACCTTTGTTGTATTCAATAACAGGACGTTTAATCATACTTGTATTTTCCTGAAGTACTTTATTGGCACTATCACCATCAATGACTTGCTCTTGAGTTTCTGGAGATAACTTTTTCCAAGTGGTTCCCTTTTTATTCACTAGCGCCTGCCAGTCTACCTGTGTTTCCCACTCTTTTAATTTATCTACACTGACGCCTTCTTTTTTGAAGTCATGAAATTGAAAGGGAACATTATTGTCTTCCAACCATGTAAGTGCTTTTTTTACTGTGTTACAATTTTTGATACCGTATACCTGTAGCATAATAGTGACAATTTGGTGAATTCAAATTTAATCAATCCCGATACAATTTTTAAAATAATTCATATTTCTATGGTGTCTTTTCTGTGGTTGAAGGATAATGGTGGATATTTTGTTGGCAATGCCATTGAAAAAGGAGCAACCGGAAAGTTCCTATTCAATTGAACAATTCAAGGTTTTATGATTTGTTAAGATTCTACATCCCACGGGAAATGATAGTGTATTTAGTACACTATAAAAATTAGGAAGTAATAATAATTTTTAATAATTTAGTAGCTTCAAGTTTAATGAAAGATTAAAATAAATCAATAACAGAAATATGAGCCTAAAAGATTTTAAAGGTGTATTGACAGGAGATCAAGTACAAGAGTTGTTTGAGGTTGCGAAGAAACATAAGTTTGCTTTGCCTGCGGTAAACATTATCGGAACAAACTCTATCAATGCGGTTATGGAAACTGCGAAAGCAGTAAATTCTCCTGTAATTATTCAATTGTCAAATGGTGGAGCGCAATTCTACGCTGGTAAAACCTTAAACAACGATAATTTACAAGCTTGCGTATTGGGAGCTGTATCTGCAGCACAACATGTTCATTTATTAGCTGAGCATTATGGTGTAGCAGTTATTCTGCATACAGATCACGCAGCTAAGAAACTTTTACCTTGGATCGACGGTTTGTTGGACGCTGGCGAGAAATTCTTTGCGCAACACGGAAAACCATTGTTCTCTTCTCACATGTTGGATTTATCGGAAGAGCCAATTGAAGAAAATATTGAAATTTCAGCTAAATACTTAGCGCGTATGAAACCACTTGGTATGACTGTTGAGATCGAGCTGGGTGTGACAGGTGGTGAAGAAGACGGTGTTGACAACTCGGATGTAGATAGTTCAAAACTGTATACCCAACCGGAAGAGGTTGCGTATGCTTTTGAAGAATTGTCTAAAGTATCTGACAAATTTACAGTGGCAGCTGCATTTGGTAATGTTCATGGTGTTTACAAACCAGGTAATGTGAAATTGCAACCAGTTATATTACATAATTCACAAGAATATATTCGTGAGAAATATAATCTTACTGCTGAGAAGCCTGTAAACTTCGTATTCCACGGTGGTTCTGGTTCTTCTCCTGAAGAAATTGCAGAGGCGATTTCATACGGTGCGATCAAAATGAACATTGATACGGATATGCAATGGGCATTCTGGGATGGTGTAAGAGCTTATGAAGCGAAAAACCATGATTATTTGCAAGGTCAGATCGGTAACCCTGAAGGAACTGATTCTCCAAATAAAAAATATTACGATCCACGCGTTTGGTTACGTAAAGGTGAAGAAACTTTTGTTGCTCGTCTGAAAGAAGCGTTCGCTGATTTGAATGCAGTAGACGTTAATAGCAAACTATAAGCATAGGTTGAAAAAATAGATCATAAAGGCGCCCTTATATAGGGCGCCTTTTTTATGTCAAAATAGGTTAAAAATGTTGTTCTTAATAGGAATTGGCTTATTTTTTGACGAACAACAATAAAAAGTCAAGTAAATATGAAATTTTTAGGAGTCAGTGTAATTCTTTTATTAATTGCCCAAATGGGGTTTGGGCAGGTGAAGCAAAATGTTGGCGATTTTTCTTCGGTTGTAGCGACGGACAAGATTCAGGTGGAGTTGATTAAATCCGACGAGTCCTTGGTGACGTTTGAAGGACAGAACCATGAAAATGTTAAGGTCGTCAACACAAATGGATCCTTGGTTTTGAAAATGAATACCTTGAATATGCTGCAAGGGGGGAATATCTCTGTGAAGGTATATTACAAGAGTTTGAACAATGTGGAAGCAAAAAAAGGAGCCAAGGTATTTGCAACGACAAATAATCCAGTTGCTGCTGACCACTTAAAAGTATATGCTTCAGAAGGTGGTTTGGTCGATCTCTATACAGCGGTAAAAACAGCTGAAATAAAAGTGACCTCGGGGGCTACAATCGCTTTGTATGGAAAGGCAAATAAACAGGAGATCATTTCGAATTTTGGCGGCAAATATGAAGGTAAAGACTTTAAGACAGCAACAACGGTAGTTACTGTCAATGGCGGGGGAAAAGCGGATGTTTTTGCCACTGATTCGATCGAAACAAAAACACGTGGTGGTGGTGTCATTGATGTCTATGGAAAACCGGAACAACGTGTAGAAAAGAAAATGGCCGGCGGAACAGTCAACTTTAAATAAGTAAACTGTCTTGAATTTGTCAATTTTAGTGCGAGTTTATTTTAGTTGATTTTATAGAAAAGAGTGGAAATTTGAGGTAATAGATGAAATAAAAAGGGTTTAGCTTGATTGGGGTGATGATTGTTGTTTAACCTTTTTATTAAAAAGGTCAGTTATTTTGTTTTTCTCATCAGAAACCTTCTTCATTTGTGCTTAAAATACTTATTTTTGTGAGGGAATAATAAAAATAGTATTATGGCAAAGCGTAATTATGTTTCAAATTCTACGGAATCTACGCGCATGTTCAAGAATGACTTTTTAGAGTCTTTGACGAAAGTGCATTGGAGTGTACCTTTGATTTTCTATGTACCCGTGGTTGTTTTCTTTTCGTATAAAGCTCTAGTTTGGGGAGAGATTTCTTTTTTAACATACAGTGGGTATTTTATTTTTGGTTTAGCTTTCTGGACTGCTTTTGAATATGCATTACATCGTTGGGTGTTTCATTTTCATCCGACATCGGAATGGGGAAAGCGAATCGCTTTTATTTTCCATGGTGTGCATCATGATTATCCAAGAGACCGTATGCGTTTGGTGATGCCGTTGTCAGCGAGTATTCCACTAGCTCTTTTGGTGTATCTTGGTTTTACATTGTTTTTTTCGAATGAGTTTATCTTAGCCTGTTTTTTCTCAGGTTTTATGGTGGGGTATTTGATCTATGACGAATGTCATTATGCAATGCACCATGCTAATTTTAAAAGCGGTATTTTCAAACGGATCAAGCAGCACCATATGTTGCACCATTATTCTGATCCAGAAAAAGGTTTTGGAGTGAGTTCTTCCTTATGGGATGAAATTTTACGCTCAGGTTTCGAAGAAAAGGAACCCAAAAAAGATTCTACTTCCTTAAAGGAAGAAAAAGCATAAATTGAATCACATCAACTAAAAAAGCCCTTGGAAACTCCAGGGCTTTTTTTATGGATTAATTTTTCTTTTTATTTGACAATGTCAAGTGGGCCTTGTAGGCTAACTTTAGATCAATGGCTTCTTGTCGGGGTTGGCGTGCAGGTATTCCAGTTTGAACTGAAACATTTGGGCCATTTTCTGCGCACGCCATTTGGCTTCTTCTGCCTTTTGTCCACTGTATAGGCGATCTACTGTTGCTTCGAATAATTTGAGCCATTGACCAAAATGTTGCGCATCAATGGGTAAGTTGATATGGGGTGGAAAGGGGCTGCCAAAATAACGATGTTCATCCAGTAGGATAGTCTGCCAGAAACTATACATCTTCTCAAGATGGATCGCCCAATTGTCTCGGATTCGTTCTTTAAAAATAGGTCCGAGCAAAGTATCGTTACGTATCGTCGTATAAAATTGATCTACTAATACTTTAATGTCATCGAGTGTTTGGATATCTTGTTTCATCGGCGTATGATCTAAGCTCATGAATAAAGACCTGTAGCTGGATCAAAAGCTTCTTCATGATGTTTATCTGGATTAAATGTAGTGACATTTAGGGAGAATCGCATCACTTGGATGTAAAGATGTCTCGTTGAAATATTGTAATTCTCTTTTATTGTCAGTAAATTGACTCAATACTAAGGGAAAAACATATGGGAAAATACGTTCTTTTAATCCTATTATCGATGGGATTTTATGCTGTCGAGGCGCAGGTTACAACAATTTCGATCAATAAGGAAAATTTTCAATCTTCTGGTTTTCCATTTAAGGGGAAGCGTGTGTTACAAGTGGAACGCATTCAAACTCCAAAAGAAGACAATTATATTGTATTTTCAAAAGAGGAACGGGGTGCCGATCCCGATAAGCTTTATGTACAGCAATTTCAGCAGATCGATGGAATGTGGCAGCTTGTGGCTGATGAATTGATATCCGAAGAGGGGATCGTTACGTCGGTTTGGGAATCTCGGAAGGCATTTTTTGATGCGGATAAGGATGGTAAATTGGATGCATTATTTATCTATTCAAGGCATCCAAAAGATGATCTCCAAAAGCAGCTTAGCTGTATAGGACTTGTTCTTTACAAGAACAAGTTTTACCGTCTTCGTGCGGAGGAAACAGATGGTTATAGTCAAACAACGTTTTCAGAAAATTATGCATCCCTACCGGTTGAGGTAAAGGAAAATGTGGAGCGTTATTGGAATAATCTGGATAAAAGATAATTTTCGGTACGGGTTTGGAATCTACCGAAAGATCGATCATACGACCTTTCGGTAAACTTGTTATTGTCTATTTTATCAGATAGAAATCATTCCCATGTTTTTTGATGACATTAATTGATTTTACCTATGAAAGGCTCGTTCAATCGGTTGTTTCAATGCATGGATAGGACATCGCTCAAATCAATGTTACTGGAGTACAGTGAGCAATTGCTTTTCTTCTTCGATTTGTGTTTTACTGATCACATAACGTGCAATATGCTGGTCCTTCAATTGATCTATCGTCTGAATAACGTCTTTTGTGCGCGCTTCTTTGCTAGGCTTAATCAATACAATCATGTCCTTTGTGTCGGGCATAGAGCTTATCTTAGCTTTTAACTGTGCAATAACGACTGAGAGCCCTTTCTCGATATCTACCGGTACTTTTGAAGAGCTGATCGGTTTTTTGAAATCCCCATGATACCACATGAATTTTCCTTCGCCTAAGATGAGGGTCGCCGTGCGGTTTTCATCAATAAGAACCGAACTTTCTACATCTGATTTAATTTTGTCTGGCATGGCGATATCCATTGCAGATGGTTTATTTAATGTTGTGGTCAGCATAAAGAATGTAATGAGAAGAAATGCGAGGTCTACCATGGCTGTTAAATCTACTTTAGGAGCCATTTTTCTGCTTCTTATTTTTTTCTTTCCCGTTTCTTGCGTTTTTTGGTTTAATTCTGCCATGATCGTCATCTTTAGGTTAACACGTTGTTGTTACTCACTATGATGATGTCAGCGAAGAACGGATTCCACAGTATTTTTTTTAAAAAACTGGGGTTTTTCTCAAGTACTTTCTGTGTTTTTTTTCTTAGTTGTTGATAATCAGTTTTTTTTATGCTATGTTTTAGTTTGTTCATTGTTGATCCGATTTGACCAATTCTCTTGTCATTTTGTCCTTTCGATCGATTTAGGGCGCTTGCTAGGCTGTCGAAATTTTTTTAGTGGTTTGAAAAAAAACCCTTCAATGCTGAAAGGCTTTTCTTGTGGAGTTGTAGTTAAGTTGCTCAGCAACCGCTTTGGTTAGGCATGCGTTTATAAATTATTTTGTTATCTCTTTGTACATAGTCGCCCGCTACTATTGGACACGAATACTTCGGCGCGAACATGACACTACGCCCCCTTATCGTTATTTTGTCGTTTACTTTCAGACTTTTCAATTGTTGAAATTCATTAGAATTTTCCAGACCAAAACTTAGAATATAGTCTTTACGATTAATCCTAATCATCACTCCAAAACCTAACTGTGCACCAAGAGGAAGATAGAGAGAAGTTACAACCGCCTCTATGTTAGCAGAATTCTTTACTTGATTCTTTATTTTCGCAGCATTGTCAAGTACTTTTATACCTTCGGGAGATTCTTTCCATTTTTTGAATTTTATACCATTGGGGCTCGCTTCCCATTTATTCCTTTCGGTGGTCGTTTCAGTGAGAGTGCGTGAATTCGGAGCCGTTTTTTTTAAAGTTTCATTTTTGATTTCGCGATTAGCAAAGGCCAAGCCGCTTCCTATAGCGAGCGGTAAAACCAATACGTAGATAATTTTTTTCATATTTTTAAAAGTTTAATGAACATTAGATTTATCCCAGTAAATTAGATCCGTTCAAACTTTTTTTCTCGTATCTGTTTTAGAGTGATGTAACAAAATTACTTTGATGATACTTATATAGAGGGATTTAGATTGTAAATAGTGATGTAATCTTTGTAAATAAATTGTAAATCGTATGTCTGAAAGCCGAAATATTTTCTCAGGGAACCGCAAGTACTTGTATGGCGGCATAATACTCTTGTTTATTGCGATGGCCTTTGTTGCTTTTGATATGACTGGCACAGACGATTTTGATAGCGCTAGGAGGGAAGTTTTGCTTAGGAGGATAGGGGATGAACTGCTTACGCAGTCTGGAGACAGTAGATCAAGGGTACTTCCGGTAGAAAAGATTCAAGAAAATGAATATCAGATCAGGTTTGAGAATGAAATCACCTTTACACCAGACTCACTGGTGAGTGCTATTCAGCGCCTGTTGATCAATGATCCTCATGCCCGTGATTATGTCGTTAATGTACTCAACTGTGGCAATTCGAGTGTAGCTTATGGATATGCTATTTCCCATAATGAAAAGGATGATATTATTGCTTGTAGAGGTAGAGTGCAACCTAAAGGATGTTACATGATCAATATTAAATTTAAACCGAGCGGGATAAATACAGCAGCGAATAGCTATTTTCTTGGTATTCTGTTGTTTTTAGCATTTGCTGGATTCTTTTTTTTGAAATCGGATCGGAGGCGAAGCAATGTGTTAGACGATCAAAATAGCAGTATTTTAACCTTTGGGGCCGTTTTGTTTAATCCGCAGGAGCGAGAAATGGTCATTAATGAAAACACCATAGATCTCACTGGAACGGAAGCTCGTCTGTTACATATTTTCGCCTTGTCTCCTAACCAGACAATAGCGCGAACACGGCTGCAAAAAGAAATTTGGGAAGATGAGGGAATTATTGTTGGGCGCAGTTTAGATATGTTTATATCAAAACTTAGGAAAAAATTGGAGTTTGATCCGAATATCAAAATTACGGTTATACGTGGTAAAGGATATAAACTTGAGGTAAGTTCTTAAGAAGAGTAAGGGGATAAATTGGGCTAAAATGCAAAAAGCCTTTCATTTCTGAAAGGCTTTTTCCGCGGAGAGTGAGGGATTCGAACCCCCGAACCTGTGACAGTTAACGGTTTTCAAGACCGCCGCATTCGACCACTCTGCCAACTCTCCGCGACAAAAGTAGAAATTTTGGGTAGAATTACAAAACTTATTTTACATTTTTCTTTGTTTAAAAGCAGTTTTAGCACTCTTAAATAGAAATGTAGTTGAATACCAGTTGGTTATTTTTAGAGGTTGACCACCTTTCGATGTCATATTGGAGATAGCGGACTCTGCTTTGGGCGATATGTCCGCTTTTAGATGGGATCATAATCTTGTTTTAAGGTTATTTATTGCAATTAAAAAAGTAATCATGAACGTATTTTTAAGGAACAAACATCATCCGATTTTTCAATTCCCGAACTGCCGTTCTAACTCCTGTAATTCAAAAATAACTTCGTTGATTGATCGGTCAATTTTAGCGAGTTGTTTTTTACCCAGATAAAAGTATGAAAATAGAATCCAGCTATAGGTTGGAAGGTAAGTCAGTAAATAATAGTGGAAACTGGCACCTGTTAGGATTTCCCGAAGATAGATCGAGATCGCTATCCCGAGAAGAAGATGATAAATCGGCATATTCCAATGAATTCTTTTCTTTCGAAAGTAGTCAAACTGTTGCCACTGTTGTAAATGTTCGGTAGGTAAAGCTGCTTCGTTGATCTGTTTGATTTTACGTGCAGTAGTCAACATTAAGTATGCCTGTATAAAGCAAAGGAAGGATACGATAAACATCGATGTGTACAATGCGAGCGTTTTATGCCTAAAATCAAGAAAATATGCCAGAGCAAGAATAATTAGACCTGTTACAAGCAATAAAACAGCACCGGCTATTTCTTTCCTTATTAATTCTTGACGAAAGTTTTTGACCTTATTCAGGTGTTTTGGGGGCAAGATATTTTGTTTGCTATCCTGTTTCCAAAGATGTTGTAAATCGTTAAAGTCTTGCATATTTATGGAAAATTTCGGTTAATTCTTTTTTAATTCTATGGATTTTTACACGGAGATTATTCTCTGTAATTCCCGTAATTTCTGCTATTTGCTCATAAGGTTTTTCATCTAATACCAATGTGATCAGTACCCTATCAGCTTCTTTTAGTTTGCTGATGCATTTGTATAGCAGATCAATCTGCTGTACTTTTTCAGACGATGATTCCTCTGGTATTTCGATGCAGCTTGTGTCGGTCATTTTTTTTAAATGTTGATGTTTTTTTTCGCATACTCGTCAAGCAATTATTGATCGCTATTCTGTAGATCCAGGTACCTAATTTGGCATCGTTGCGAAAACTGTCGAGTTTTTTCCATACAGTAATGAAGGTCTCTTGAATTAAATCTTCTGCATTATCTCGGTCTCCGGTATAACTGAGGCATAGCTTGCGGATGGCCGGCGCATATTCTTTGTAAATAATCTCAAAGTTTTCTTTGTTGGTCATCGGGTTATTTTAAAAATGTGTCTAGTTCTTTAAAAAACCATATTGGCTGATCATACATAATAAAATGCTTACTGTTGGTATTGTGTAAAGTTAGCTTTTTTACATACTTATATTGCTCGGAAAGAATATGCTGCGATTTTTCCAGCGTTTCGTACTTACTACCCAGTACCAAAACGGGTATGGTAATTTTAGCAAGATCCTGACGGATATCCGTTGTCATCATTTCATAAAAAGCAGATGCTAATGTAACTCTATCGCTCTGTACTTGCCATTCGGCTATTGTTTTGGCTTTTATAGAATCGGTTACCAGCTGTCGTGCTATATTTTCAGCATATACACTAAGTTGTTGGTCTCCCATTGAAGTAAATTGTGCGATAAGTGCATCTTTATCGACCAACTTTTTCACTTCCTCTACACTTGTATTTGGGTTCTGCATGCCCGGGTAGAACGGTACTCCGTCCACAACGATAACTTTTTGAAATAGGGAGGGTGCAGTGCTTGCGATCCAGAGACTCAAAAAGCCTCCTAAACTATGGCCTAGAAGAATCGGATTTTGCAATTTTTTTGCCTCTGTATATGCTATGATTTCATTGCGCATAGTCTCAAGCAATGCTTCTTTAATCGGTGCTTGTCCTGCGAAGCCAGGAAGTGTAAGCACGTGACATTCGTATTTATCTTTTAAGTGATTTACAGTTTCTGTCCATACAGTTCCACTACAGCTATATCCTGGAATAAGAATGATTGGTGTTCCTGTTCCATAGATACTGACCTGAAAATCATATTTTTTTTGTGCAAATGCCGATCCGTAAATTATGAGTAAAAGTATTGAAATACCGACTTTGGTGAAATGGCTTAAATAGTTCGGTAGATCTTTATTGATACGAAGAACAATAGTTTTCATAAGCATTGAATTTAAAATTAGTAATTATGGTTTTCTAGAATATTCTGCCTATTAGATGTTATGAATTACAGATTATTACATAAAGGAATGAAAAAAGTGAAAAAGAGTGCATGTGGCCAGGAAGAGTTGTGTGAATTGTTGTTTTCTTGTAGGTAACGCTCTGATAATTCGAATGGAATGGTACTATAAGAAA
Organism: Sphingobacterium sp. UGAL515B_05; assembly: GCF_033097525.1. NCBI lineage: Bacteria > Pseudomonadati > Bacteroidota > Sphingobacteriia > Sphingobacteriales > Sphingobacteriaceae > Sphingobacterium > Sphingobacterium sp. UGAL515B_05. The sequence goes on from NZ_CP109907.1 coordinate 3,086,454, forward strand.
ATTGATCTTTTGATGGGAGAGAATAAAGGGGCAAAAGCAAAAAGCCTTTCATTTCTGAAAGGCTTTTTCTGCGGAGAGTGAGGGATTCGAACCCCCGAACCTGTGACAGTTAACGGTTTTCAAGACCGCCGCATTCGACCACTCTGCCAACTCTCCGCGACAAAAGTAGAAATTTCGAATAGATTTACAAAACTTATTTTCTATAGCTAGTCTTAGCGTTTGAAAATGAGCTAGATTGTTTTTAAAAAAGTCTATGCAGGGATAATCTCATGGCAGTGTTTCCTGATGTTGGCCGCAATTTTGTCGATCGGTAAATCGTCTTGGTCGATACCAAATGGCTCTTCAATGGACTCACCAATTAATTCAAGAGATGCTAAAACATATAAGATAAATGGTACAGCAATCACAACAAAGTAACCGATAGAAAAAACATAACCTACTGGAAGGGTCATGGTATAGAAGATAATGAACTTCTTGATAAATGCACTATATGCCAATGGTATTGGGGTGTTTTTAATACGCTCACAAGCTCCACAAACATGTGTCATGGTAATAATTTCCTCATTAAGGATAATAAGCTGATCGCCAGTTATAGTTCCTTCTTTATATAGATCATTGATTTTGTGGAAGATCATGGTAGAAACTTGGTTCGGACCATGTTTTTTATTATCCAAAGCCTTTAACTCAGGGTGTTCGTTTTCGTCGAGCATAAACTTGGTGTAATCCGATCTTAGAAAATCGTATAGTGTTTCTGCGAATAGGGGGATTGCCTTTCTGAAAAAACTACGATTCACTTTGTCATCTACATCCAGCATGGCATTTAGTTTATACGAAAAGGCTCTACTAACATTAGTCAATGTACCCCATTGTTTTCTGGCTTCCCACCAGCGGTCATAGGCCGTGTTTGTTCGGAATACCAGTAAAAGCGATATAACAAAACCGAGTAAGTTGTGGACAATGGTAATGTTTTTGACCCAGCTCTTTTCATTTAGTTTGAGGTATTCCAATTCTAGAAAGGCAATCATCCAGGAATAAAACGCTATCAAAACAAGAAATGGCAGTAACTTTTTGAAGGTATCTGATTTATGCAACTTGAAAGTTGCCGAAAGCCAGTCTTTGGGGTTGTATACGATCATACACAAAAATATAAATTGTTGCGAAAATTTTGCGAGTTAATTGCTATTGCCGTAACTTCATCGTGCTATGGCACAACAGCAATCAAAAAGAAAGAAAACAAGTATAAAAGGAAGTCAGGTTCGTGGAACAAAGTGGATTTGGATGATAGCAGGGATGCTGGTGTTTTTCCTCTGTCTTGTTGTGTGGCATTATCGGGCTGGAATTATATACTATTTTCGCGTGGCTACCTCCAAAGACAAGTCTCTGACGAAGGAAGCTAAATATGATATTCGTAATATTGAGATTATGAGCAAGCACGATGATAAGGTGTTTGGCATAGACGTGTCTACCTATCAGGAAGAAATAGATTGGCAGAAGGTAAGTACAATAAATGATCATTTTCCGATAGATTTTGTGTTTATCCGGGCGACAATGGGTGAAAAAGGCATTGATGATAAGTTTAGTCAAAATTGGAGTAAAACGGAAAATAGGGCAGTTTTGAGAGGGGCCTATCATTATTTTAGACCCAATGAGAACTCGGTCAAGCAAGCGAGGAATTTTATTCGGAAGGTTAAACTACAGTCTGGCGATCTTCCACCGGTCTTGGATATTGAGGAGCATCCAAAACAACAATCGATGGATAGCTTGAAAGTCGGGCTAAAACGTTGGCTTGAAGAAGTCGAAGCCCACTACAAAGTAAAACCCATTCTTTACTCCGGAGATAAGTTTTATAGTGACTTTTTGGAAAAGGAATTTGCAGCTTATACGTTGTGGATTGCAAATTATAACTTTTGGGTTGAGAACCCCAAAGAGCATTGGGCGTTTTGGCAATTTTCTGAAAAAGGTACTGTCAGAGGGATTCAGGGCAATGTGGACTTAAATATATACAATGGTAAAATTGAGGAATTGGAAAAGCTGCTTATTCCTTTTAAATAGTAAAATATATGCATAGAGTTTTTATCACATTATGTGGGGTTTGGTTAGCACTGTTTAATGGTCAAATGCAATTGCATGCGGAATCGAAGACTCATCGGGTCGAGATGTCGCAACCCGCTTCAGATTTACCACGATTAACATTGAAAGAATTTAAAAAATTGCGTCGTGAAACAGCTATCCAAGTTCTTGATACGCGACCTGGCGATATTTTCCTACAAGGATTTGTACCTAAATCTATAAATATAGGCTTTAAAGGTCCTTTTGATCACTTTTTGGGGCAAGTATTTCCAAATAAAGCTCAAAAGCTTTTATTGATTACAGACAGCGATAGTCAAGATACAGTTTATCATCATTTATTACAGTTGGGTTATACCCATATTATTGGGGTTTTAGAAGGCGGCATTGAAACTTGGAAAGCTAGCGAAGATGTAGTCTCGTTGCGTAATATCAGTGCAGGAGAATTCAGGAAAAGATCAGATCAAGGTCATATTGTGGATGTAAGAACAGCTAAAGAATTTGGTAATGGACATATTGACAATGCAATGAATATTCCATTAACAGATTTCGTTAATTTTGGTTCTACGCTTAAAAAAGACAATCAACAGCTGTATGTACACTGTCAATCAGGTTATAGGAGTGCAGTGGCTGTATCTATTTTGAGCACTAAAGGATTTAAACATATATGCAATATCCAAGGTGGGTATAAGGCATTGCAAGAAGAAGTAAAGGAGAATCAATAATGGCTACTTTTGACCAGATTATTCAATCAAATTCGCTGGTTTTGGTGGATTTTTTTGCGACGTGGTGCGGTCCCTGCCAGACTATGGCGCCGATTTTACAGGATGTAAAGGAATTTTATCAAGATGATTTGTCTATCATTAAGATTGACGTGGATAAGAATCCAAAAATTGCTTCGATTTATAAGGTAAGTGGCGTGCCTACTTTCGTGTTGTTCAAAAATGGCCAACAGGTATGGCGACAAAGCGGCATGATTCCCAAGATGGAATTACATAAATTGATCGATCAAGTAAAGTAAAAAATCAAGTAAAGTAAAAAATAAGGCGTTCAATTTGATTGAACGCCTTATTTTTTAATGATACTCTGGTGTTTTAATAGGTAGTGTTATATCGCACTAAAATATTAAAATTCATCGTCATCATCGAAGTCATCCAATCCTCCAATCGAGTCGATTTCAGGTAAATCGAAATCATCATCGAAATCATCATCATCGTCATCAGGACCGTTGAAAGATGCGAATTTTACTTCTTCAAGATCTTCGTTAGCTAAAGTTGCCGTGTTCATAAAATAATACTTTATTGTTTCTTATTCAATGTTGTAAAATTAGAGAAGAAAACTATTTTTTAAAACTTTTTTTTAAAAAAATATTAAGCTTTATTTTTCTGTTAATCAGTATGTTGAACTGTATTTTGAAAATAAAAATTTATTTTATTTTATTTATTCATTTGTTTCGCCAATCGCATTGTCCTCAGTAACGATGTCTTTCAATTGTGGGAGATCTCTCACACCATTGATTCCGAAGTGATCCATGAACTGCTGGCTTGTTGCATAAAGTAATGGTTTTCCGATACTATCTGCTTTTCCCGCAATTTTGATCAGTTTCTTTTCCAGTAATCGTTGAATAGAATAATCACAGCTTACACCTCTAATCTGCTCCACTTCTAATTTTGTTATCGGTTGTCTGTAGGCAATGATTGCGAGTGTTTCTAGTGCTGATTGACTTAGTTTTCGCTTGTTATTGTGATTTTGGAGCTGTTGTATCGATTCATGATAAAGAGCTTTTGTCAAAAACTGATAGGCGTTGTTGATATAGCGTAATTCGAGTACATAGTCTTCGTCCTGGTACTTCGTTTCAATTTTTTTAATCAACTCACGTAGCTCTTCCCTGGATACTTCAATGGCTAAGGATTCCTGCAAAATCTGTTTGATATCGGCAAGATCTATTCCTTCCGCAGAAGCAAATATAATTGCTTCAATATTTCTTATGACGTCTTTCAATGTATCGTATTAATAGTTAATGACCTGTTCGACCATATGGGCTGGTAGCTCGCGGAACTCATATTTTTGTGTTCGCAGTTGTGGGCTGAATCCAGCTTCCAAAATAGCTTCCTGTATAGATTTTGATGTAAACCGATGTGGTGCACCAGCTGCCGAAACGACATTTTCTTCAATCATAATTGAGCCGAAGTCGTTCGCTCCAGCGTGCAGACATAATTGCGCTGTGCGCTTTCCGACGGTGAGCCAAGAAGCCTGTATATTTTTAATATTAGGAAGCATAATGCGGCTTAAGGCAATCATACGAATATATTCTTCACTTGTTACGTTGTTAGTAATGCCGCGAAGTCTTTTCAATAAGGTACCATCATCTTGGAAAGGCCAAGGGATAAATGCAATAAATCCATGGGACTCCTGAGGTTTTTCATCCTGTACTTCGCGAATCCATGCCAAATGTTCAAAACGTTCTTCTATCGTTTCGATATGACCAAACATCATGGTGGCAGAAGTTGGTAAATTAATTTTATGGGCTGCCCGCATAACATCTAGCCATTCTTTACCACCGCATTTTCCTTTTGATATAAGACGTCTCACACGATCATTGAGAATTTCAGCTCCCGCTCCAGGTAGCGAGTCTAGTCCTGCTTCTTTCAATTGCGTCAAAACTTCAATATGGCTCATATTCTCCAGTTTGGAAATGTGTGCAATTTCAGGCGGGCCGAGCGAATGTAGTTTTAGCGTAGGATAAAGTTCCTTTAATTGCTTGTAAAGGTTTTTGTAAAACTCAATACCTAAATCCGGGTGATGGCCACCTTGCAGCAGCAGTTGATCGCCCCCGTATTTAAAAGTTTCCTCTATCTTTTGTTTGTAGCTTTCAATATCGGTAATGTAACTATCTTCATGACCAGGGCGACGGAAAAAATTACAAAACTTGCAATTTGCAATACACACATTCGTGGTATTGACATTTCTGTCGATTTGCCAGGTTACTTTGCCATGTGGCACTTGTATTTTACGCAATTCATTGGCTACGAAAGTCAAATCAGCTGTAGGTGCGTTTTGATATAAAAAAACACCCTCTTCCTTGGATAGGAACTCAAATCGGAGCGCCCGTTCTAATAAATTACTTACATTCATCAACAACAAATATAAGGAGCTTTTAGCTTATTTGGACCTATTTGCGGAATATTTGACAATGCACATTGAATTTTGGGAAACGTTCCGGATATAAAAAACAAAAGGATGTGCTTGTGTAACAATACTATTGCATTTTAGCTTAGTGTATAAAATACAATAACTTGATTTATAGCGCTTTGTGAATTAATTAAGATTTTTCCTTTTTTTTTACATTTATTATTCTTTACATTTATTTAACAGATTTTAACATTTCTGGAAAATAACCAAATTAGAAAAAAAATGAATAACCAAAGGGCCTGAACCTGTCAATAATATCGCATTGTTGTCGTCAGACCTAAAAAAATGACCAAAAACTTAAATTAAAACCAATATCAACTAAAACAACTAAAGAATAAACATAAATTTTTTTAAACCACCTATTTAGTAAAATTATGATGAAAAAAACGGACAAAAATTGCTGTTTTGATCTCATATTGGGCCAAAAGTTCAATAAGAGGTTTCTGATTATGAGTTCTCTTCTCATTGGGGGAGGAATGACCACTCATGGATTTGCCAGTGGATTAACCAACCATGGCAAAGTTGAAGTCGTTTCATTAATGAAAACCAAAGGCTTACAACAGACACCGATCAAGGGAGTAGTGAAGGATGCGGCTACAGGTCAAGGTCTTACTGGTGTATCTGTCAAAATTAAGGGGAGTAGTAATGGAACATCGACAGATGAAAATGGCGCATTTACTATTCAAGGAAAAATCGGGGATGTGCTTATTGTCAGTTACATTGGATACAAAAGTACGGAGGTAGCTGTTTCTTCGAAAGCTGATCTTACGATTTCACTAAGCGGCAGTGAAGATGCATTAGAGGAAGTCGTTGTCACTGGTTATTCTACACAGCGGAAGAAGGATCTGACCGGATCTGTTGCTGTAGTCAATACAGATCAATTGAAGACCACACCAGCTGCGAGTGCTGTAGAGTCCTTACAGGGACGTGCCACAGGGGTTCAAGTTGTTACGGACGGTGCACCGGGTGCTACTCCAGCGATTAAAATCCGTGGCTACAGTACAATTAATAACAATGAACCGCTATATGTTATCGATGGTGTTCCATACGAAGGAAAACTGAGCTGGTTAAACCAGAATGATATCGAGTCTATGCAGGTCCTGAAAGATGCGTCGGCAGCATCTATTTACGGTTCTCGTGCAAATAATGGTGTTATTATTATAACAACAAAATCGGGTAAATCAGGTAAACCACAGATTAATTTGGATACTTATTATGGCGTACAAGTACCTAATAGCAGTAGATTTCCGAAAATGTTAGATCCTCTGCAGGTATATAGGATAAATGGTAATACAGGTGATCTTCCCGTTTATCTCCGCTATGGTTCGCTTTCTGGGAATGAGATAGATCCTAAGAATGTAGATATGTCGAAGTATAACTACGCGGACAACAAAGAAGAATTTTTTCAAATTACAAAAGCCAACCAGGCGGGTACGGATTGGTTTAAAGAATTATCACAAAATGCCCCTACGCAATCCTATCAATTGAGTGCAGTTGGTGGTGGTGAAAACGCATCTTATGCAGTCTCGGGAGGATATTTAGGGCAAAAAGGAACAGTAATCCATACTGGATTTGAAAGATTTAACGTCCGTTCAAATACGAACTTCTCTGCATTTAACAAGAAACTTCGTTTTGGAGAAAATATGCAGTATTCGATGACAAAAGGTCATGGTATTGGTGTTAATACGAATACAGCCGGAGATTATATAGGTGAAGGTAGTGCGCTTGGCTTTGCCTATCGGATTAAGAACATTATTCCTGTGTATGATGAGGGAGGGAACTTCGCTGGGTCGATTGGTGGATGGGGAAATGGTGAAAATCCTGTCGCTATTGCTTATCGCGCAAAAGATGATGTGAATAGATCCAATCTATTTTTTGGCAATGCTTTTGGAGAATATGATATTTTGAAGGGATTGACATTCAGGACAAGTTTTGGTATTAAATATGAAAATTATTATGGTGTTGATTATACCTATCCAAATCTCGAGTTTCAGGAGGGAAGTGCCAATAATGGGATTGCCGAAACGGCAGGTTACAATACTGAGTGGACTTGGACCAATACATTGAATTATAAAGTGAATTTTAACGACGTTCATAATTTAAATATTTTGTTGGGAACGGAGGCTATTGACAATTCGCATCGCCAAGTTAGAGGAACTGATAATGATTTCTTTATTACGAATAACTTAGATTATTTTTATGTCGGTTCGGGTAGCAAGAAATCGGGAGCAAGTGAAGGAGCCTACGGTTCGCTGTTTTCATTGTTTGGAAAGGTAGACTATTCTTATAAAGATCGTTATATATTAAGTGCCACAGTAAGAAGGGACGGTTCTTCAAATTTCGGACCGAATAACAAGTATGGTGTATTTCCGGGAGCCAGTGCAGCATGGCGCTTGTCACAGGAGGATTTTATGAAAAATATCTCTTGGTTGAATGATTTGAAAATCAGGGCGGGTTATGGAATTACGGGAAATCAACGAATTCCCGGTTATCAATACTTAAAGAGATTTCAACTATCACAAAATTCCTCTTCCTATCCAATTGGTGGAAGTCTTGTAAGTGGGATGTGGATCAGCGATTATCAAAATGAAAATGTGAAATGGGAACAGGTCAAATCGCTCAATCTCGGATTGGACTTCTCTATTCTTGAAGGTAAAATAGACGGAACATTTGACTGGTATAATAAGAAAACTACCGATATGTTATTTGCTTTACCTCTACCTGCAACAGCAGTTGGAAGGGGGAACTCTCCTTATTTAAATGTGGGTGATATGCAAAATAAAGGGGTAGAGTTGTCTCTTAACTATCACCATAAGCAACATGATCCGAATAAATTTGATTTTGACTTAGGGGTTAATTTCTCGAAAAATGACAATAAAATTCTTTCACTCGCTCCGGGAGTCGAACAGGTTGTGTACGGAGCGTTTCGGAGTATGGAGACATCTATTATGAAAGCGGGAAGCCCTTTTGGCGCATTTTATGGATTTAAGGTCGCAGGAATTTATCAGAATAGCGGTGAGTTGACTCAGTATGCTTCTTATGATTTGGCTCGTGTGGGCGGCTTCCGCTTTGAGGATATCAATAACGATGGTAAAATAGACGAAAGTGATAAAACGATTATTGGTAGCCCACATCCGGATTTTACCTATGCAATTAATTTTAACGCGCGGTATCAAAATTTTGATATGATGATGTATTTCTATGGATCAAAAGGTAATCAAAATTATGAAGCAACTCGTTATTTTACTGATTTTGGTGTTTTTGATGGACAAAAAAGTACGCGGCTCCTAGACATGTGGAGTACTGAAAACCCATCTGGTTCTGTACCATCGATAACCAAAGATAAAGTGTCTCCAAATGAATACGCTTCATCAACATATTATATTCAAGATGCGAGCTTTTTCAAAATGAAAAATTTCCAGATTGGATATAACTTTCAGACTGATAAATTATTTGGATCAAATACCGGGGTGAAGAGACTTCGTGCTTATCTAGGGGTGACCAATTTGTTTACAATTACAAAATATAAAGGATTAGATCCTGAAGTTACGGCGACACCTTCCAAATACCCTGCACTTGGCGTTGATTTTGGGGTGTATCCACAGTCAAGACAATACATGTTGGGCGTAAGTGTAGGATTTTAGTTTAATGTTTAATTTGAGTAAAATGAAAAATATAAAAATATTGCTTGGAATCACGGGTATAGCTATTCTGGGCTTAGCGAGTTGTGGTAAAAGTTTTTTGGAAAAGAATCCGCAAGGACAATTGATTGAAGATCAGGTCGGCATTAAAAAAGGTGTAGAAGCATCGCTAATAGGTGCCTATTCCATATTAAATGGTAATGTGAGTGGTACCTGGGGCAATTATTCTTCTGCTCCGAGCCAATGGGTATTTGGTGAAATTACTTCAGATAATGCGCATAAAGGATCCATACCGACAGATCAACCTGATATGAATGCATTGGTGAACTTTTCTCCTATTTCATCGAATGATAATTTAAGTACGATGTGGCAAGTGTACTATGAAGGTGTTCTCCGTACAAATACAACGCTCAAATTATTAGCTGAGGATCAGAGTAAAGGTAAGACTGTAACTGCAGAGCGTGCTAAACAGATCGAAGGAGAGGCAAAATTGTTACGGGCCCACTATTATTTTCTATTATGGCGTGTATTTAAAAATATTCCAATTATAAATGAAAATACCTCAATTGAAGAGGCTAAAACTATTAAAAATGATCAGGATATTTTGCCGCTGATTGAAAGTGATTTGAAAACTGCTGTTGCGAATTTACCTTTGACAAAAATTAACAACGAGGCTGGACGAATGGACCAAAATGTGGCAAAATCATATTTAGGGAAATTTTACCTTTATCAGAAAAAGTATAAAGAAGCACTTGATTTGTTTAAGGCTGTCATTGCAGGAAAAGACATCACCACAATGCCTTACCAGGACAACTACGATGTACTGAAAGAAGACGGTCCTGAGGCAATTATGGTATCAAAGCATATAATTAACCCGGATGGTTCGGGAGATAATGCAAATGTTGGGGATATGTTGTCGGGTTTAAATGGTGGACCTGTTGGATGTTGTGGTTTTTATCAACCTTCCATAGACTTGGTTAATGCCTATAAAGTTGACGCGAATGGATTACCGTTGTTAGATGGATCTTATAGAAACAATCCGTATACTTCGGATATTCTTTTGACAGGAAAGGATCTTACTGATTATAAGGTGAATACAAATCTACAATTCGATCCTCGCCTTGATTATAATGTCGGAAGAAGAGGAGTCATGTATTTGGATTATGGTGTATTTCCTGGAGATCCTTGGTTGAGACGTGAGGATGGACAGCGACCACATGCTGGCCCCTTCTCTATTATAAAGACAATGATCCCTAAAGCGCTATTTTCAGGACATACGGCGAATGATGGCACCTATGTTACAGATTTAGATGTAAATATTATTCGCCTCGCTGATGTTATATTAATGGCGGCTGAGTGTGAAGTTGAATTGAATAACCTTCCTGAAGCATTGAAGTATGTCAATGCTATTCGAATCAGGGCATCTAAATTGCCTGGAAAGCTGACAGATACAGGAGTTCCTGCTGCAAAATATAATGTGAAACCTTATCTCACTTTCACTGACCAAGATCAGGCTAGACGAGCAGTACGTTTTGAGCGTAGATTGGAGCTCGCAATGGAAGGACATCGTTTTTATGACCTTGTACGTTGGGGGATAGCGAAGGATGTAATTACAGCCTATTCGGCCTTCGAAGGAGGTATTCTTCCTACATTTAAAAATATCAACTTTACTCCCAATAAAAATGAAATCTTCCCGATTCCTCAAGTTGAAATCAATGCGAGTATGGGAAATCTAAAACAGAATCCCGGATACTAATTTTTTGTATTCGATTATTTACGCGGCCATCTAATCAGATGGCCGCATTTTTTGTTATGTTTACAGCAATGAAAAAATTTTTAAGTGCATTGTTGCTGTTGTGGTTTGTGTCAGTTGCTAGTTTCGTGACGAAGGCTCAGGGTTTTGAGGATGTTTATCAGCTATTTCAAGAATCTAAAATATTAAATGATCATTTTGTTGGTTTTTCTTTGTATGACCTAAATGCCAATAAATATGTCATGGATATAAATGGTAATAAGCATTTTACACCAGCTTCCAATACAAAGATGTATACTACCTATGCTGCTCTAGCACTTTTGGGGGATTCAATACCTGGTTTGGAGTATGTGGAACGTGGAGACTCGCTGCTTATTTGGGGGACAGGTGATCCGACGTTTTTGCATAATCGCTTAGATACCCGGGTGGTGTACAACTTTTTAAAAAATACGAATAAACGCATTTTTGTTGTGCCAGGGACAATGAAGAATAAGTTCTTTGCGCATGGTTGGGCGATGGAAGATTTTGAAGCTTATTATCAGCCTGAAATCAGTACATTTCCTATTTATGGCAATGTGGTCACTTTTCGACAAAAAGGTTATAATTATTTATCAACTTCTCCAGCTAGTTTTCAAAATTCACTGGATTTTTTGCCGGAACCTAAGGTAGGTGATTTTGAACTTTCCCGTTCATTTCGTGCAAATTCCTTTTGGATGTCCAAACGTCCCGTTCCGAACGGCTATGTCAATGAAGTTCCTTTTATCTATTCTGATAGCTTATTTATTAAATTATTGTCGGATAGTCTAGGTAAATCCGTGACCTTATTGTCTTACCAAAAACCAAGCAATACCAAGATACTCTATTCCGGCAGTACCAAAAATTTAATCCGTGAAATGATGTTGCCAAGTGATAATTTTATTGCTGAACAATTTTTAATGATGTGTTCGTGGAAACAATTCGGTCAATTTGATACTTACTTGGTGCGGGACTGGATGAAGAATAACGTTTATAAATACTTTTCAGCTGAGGTTGCCATTTTTGATGGATCGGGCTTGTCGTCCTATAACAAAGTGACTCCGCAAAATAATGTCGATCTATTGGTCGTCTTGAAAAATAAGTTGCCGGATGAGAAGGAACGGTTTCGTCTTTTTCCGGCTGGAGGTGTAGATGGTACCCTGAAACGTACCTATAGCAAAGATCTCGGAGAACCGTTTGTTTTTGCTAAAACAGGAACGATTACATCTGTCTATAATCAAAGTGGTTATTTGATCACACGGACAGGAAGGCGCCTGGCATTTTCTTTTATGAACAATAATTATATAGATGATCGAGCAAGTGCAATTCGTAAAGAAATGGCTAAAATAATTACTTATATTCGTCAAACTTATTAAGCCAATTTAAATGGAAGCAATTGTAAAAAACAATAAAAAATTGATTCGTTCTTGGGCCATGTTCGATTGGGCCAATTCTGCATACAACCTTGTTATTACTTCCACGATATTCCCTGTTTACTATACCGCAATTACTACAACAAAAGAGCATGGTGATGTTGTTCGTTTCTTTGGGATTGAAGTCGTCAATACCGCACTTTCCAATTTTTCTTTGGCTTTTGCCTATCTGTTGATGTCTTTTTCTTTGCCCTTTATTTCTTCGTACGCTGATGCAAAAGGAAAAAAGAAACAGATTATGAAATTCTTCACTTATGTTGGCGCAGTTGCATGTATGTGTTTATTTTTTTTCAAACTTGAAACTTTGGAAATTGGTATCATCTGTTTTGTGCTAGCAGCGATGGGGTATATTGGCGGTGTTTTGTTTAATAATTCCTATTTGCCGCTTTTGGCGACAGTCGATCAGCAAGATAAGGTGAGTGCGCAAGGTTTTGCCTATGGTTATATTGGCTGTGTCACTTTACAGATTCTTTGTTTTGTAGTGGTGCTTAAGCCTGAATGGTTTGGTATTACAGATGCTTCACTACCGGCCCGTATATCGTTTCTAATGGTCGGATTGTGGTGGCTTGGGTTTTCAATGATTCCTTTTAAATACCTGCCTAAAATCGAAGCAACCGAGAATAACACAGGTAAGAGTTTCGTTCAGAATGTACGGGATGAATTCGGCCATGTTATCCAAAAGATCAAAGGTATCCCTGAAATAAAACAGTTTTTGCCAGCTTTTTTCTTTTATGCAATTGGTGTTCAGACTTTGATGATTGTTGCCTCTTCTTTTGGGGAGAAAATTTTGCATTTAGGTGCAGAAAGGTTGATTGCTACCATTCTTCTCATTCAACTAGTAGCTATCTTAGGTGCATTTTTAATGTCTTATTTATCTACGCTTTTTGGGAATATCAAGGTGTTGATCGTTGTGGTGATGATCTGGATCGGAATCTGTATTTCGGCCTTTTATTTATCTACCCCACTTCAGTTTTATATCATTGCTGCATTGGTCGGTTTAGTGATGGGCGGGATTCAGTCCTTATCGCGTTCAACCTATTCTAAATTAATTCCGACCGATATCAAAGATACGACTGCTTTCTTCTCTTTTTATGACGTCACAGAAAAAGTTGCCATTGTCATTGGATTATTCTCATTCGGGTTTATAGAACAGGTTACACACAATATTCGATATTCGGCATTGGTTCTTTCTTTATTTTTTGTAATTGGATTGTTACTTTTGATCCGGATATTAGTATCCAATAAATCTTAATTTTATTGATTGAATTGCATATGAAAGTAGAACTTTTTGTTCCTTGTTTTATAGATCAGCTTTACCCTGAGACCGCTTTTAATACGGTTCGTTTATTAGAAAAGGTCGGCTGCGAGGTTGTCTATAATCCTGAGCAGACATGCTGTGGCCAGCCTGCCTATAATGCTGGATTTTGGGATGATGCAAAACAGGTCGGACGGAAGTTTTTAGGTGATTTCTCGGGAGATCATGTGATTATTTCTCCTTCGGCGTCCTGTACTGGTATGGTACGACATGCCTATAATGATTTATTCGCAAATTCGGCAGATTCCCATCAATGTCATAAAATACAGCAACAGGTTATGGAAATCTCTGATTTTTTAGTAAACGTGCTAAAAAAAGAGTATTTTGGAGCTGAGTTGGAGGGTGTTGCGGTGTACCACGATTCTTGTTCGGCTTTGCGGGAGTGCAAGATTAAAGAGGAACCACGGAAATTATTGAGTAAGGTCTTAGGTTTGGAGATGGTGGAGGTGAAAGATAGCGAGACATGTTGTGGGTTTGGGGGTAGTTTTGCCGTTAAATTCGAAGGAATATCCGCAGCAATGGCTGAGCAAAAAGTGCGCAATGCACTTGATCTGAATGCGGATTATATTATTTCCACTGATTCATCTTGTTTGCTACAGCTTCAATCTTATATCGATAAACATAAATTACCCATTCAGACGCTGCACCTCGTTGATGTGTTGACTACTGGCTGGGGAAATATTTAAATAACACATTAAATCTAAACACATGAATTCAAGAAGAGATTTTCTTAAAAACCTTGCACTAGCGTCTGCTGGTATAGCATTAGCTCCCTCTTTGGAGAGTTTTGCGGTAGCAAAGAAAGATTGGTTTGACATTTCCTTGGCTGAATGGTCATTGCATAAATCCTTGTTCAAGGGAGATTTGAACAATTTGGATTTTCCGGTATTAGCTGCCAAAAAATACGGTATCTACGGGGTGGAATATGTAAATCAGTTTTTTAAGGATAAGGCTAATGATAATAACTACCTTACTGAGCTAAATATGCGTGCAAAAGATAATGGTGTACGTAATGTACTCATTATGATTGATGGTGAGGGAAATCTCGGTGATGAAGATGAAACAAAGAGAAAACAAGCCGTGCAAAACCATTATAAGTGGATTTCTGCAGCTAATTTCTTAGGTTGTCATGCAATCCGTGTCAATGCGGCTGGAAAAGGGACTCCTGAGGAAGTAAGTAAACGTGTTGTTGAAAGTTTAACAACGCTATCTGATATTGGTAAAAAAGCAGGAATCAGTATTATTGTGGAAAACCATGGTGGTATCTCTTCGCATGGTGACTGGTTGGCCAATACATTAAAAGCAGTAGGTAGTAAGTATTGTGGAAGTTTACCTGATCTTGGTAATTTCTATGAGTATGATCGTTATCAAGGTGTGACGGATCTAATGCCTTATGCACATGGTGTGAGTGCCAAAACACATGATTTTGATGCCAATGGAAATGAAACGCAAATTGACTATGAGCGTATGTTGAAGATTGTTAAAAAAGCAAAATTCAAAGGTTATGTGGGGATCGAATATGAGGGAAGTAAGTTGAGCGAAGAAGAGGGTATTTTTGCTACTAAAAAATTACTTGAACGTTTGCGCCCTTTGATTTAATATTTAACTAGCCGAGTTCTTTCCATTTCCTGAAAAGAACTCGGCTAGTTAAATAGGTTTTAATTGAAGTGTTGCTCGGATGCAACAACGAAAAAAACTGCCGTCCATTCTTTAGAAACCTATTAAAATCTTCACTATCTTGCTTGAGTATATGAAGACGAGTGAACAACCTCTTTCTTTGTGTAGAGGATCATCGGATTTTTCCGTTTACCGATGGTATATTTTATAAATGGAAATCGCACTACCTTATTTTGAAAAATAACGACTAAAAAAACATGAATTTTGAAAAAAATGCAGTTCTTGAAACCCATTTGCAAAAAGTAGGGGCGGAACATGTATTGGTACAAGGGCATCCTGCCGGCTTGTTTGTATTATTCTTCACAGAGATGTGGGAGCGTTTTAGCTATTATGGTATGCGGGCGCTGTTGGTAAATTTTCTGGTTTCTACCATTGCCCAACAAGGATGGGGTTGGACCAACTCCGAGGCCATGAAGCTTTATGGTTTGTACACCGGGATGGTGTTTTTAACGCCACTGTTCGGCGGGATTATAGCCGATCGCCTAACAGGATATAAAAAATCCATTATGGTCGGAGCCATAATTATGACGCTGGGACATATCGCTATGGCTTTAGAGGGATTTAATAAAAGCTTCTTTTTGGTGGGTTTGGTGTTGATTGTTTTGGGAAATGGATTGTTCAAACCCAATATTTCTTCGATGGTAGGGAAATTATATCCGGATAAAGGCGGTAAAAAGGATGCGGGTTATACCATCTTTTATATGGGCATCAACGGGGGAGCGTTTTTAGGAATGATGCTATGCGGTTATATTGGTGAAAAGATCGGCTGGCATTATGGCTTTGGGCTTGCCGGAGTATTTATGTTTTTGGGAATGTTGCAGTTCTATTTTGCACAACCCATTTTCGGAAAAATTGGAAATACACCAGAGAAGCGAGACGAGTTAACCGATATTGCGGCCGGTCAAGAAGAAAATCCAAAGCATATTGTTCGTGATCGTTTGCTGGTAATAGCCATTTTTATGTTGTCAAGTATTGTTTTCCATTTAGCTTTTGAGCAAGCAGGTGGCTCGATGACGATCTTTGCGAAAAATTATACACAACGGGTATTGAGTGGTGAAGTGGCGGTTTTATTTAAATGGTTGGATGCTGCATTGACGGTGTTGCCGATTGTGGTAATTACCGGAGTACTGTTTGTTTTAGCAAAGAAAATCGTACGTAAATACCCTATGATCATACTTTTTTCGAGTATTTCTTTTGTGATCATTTGGTCTTTGTGTCTTTGGAAAGTTTATCGGGAATATTATGGTATGAATTCAGAAGTTACTGTATCCTGGTTTCCGATGTTAAATTCTTTCTTTATCATTACGCTGGCCGCATCATTTAGTAAGATATGGGAGAAAGTATGGAATCCTTCTGGTCCAATTAAGTTTGCCATGGGACTGACATTGGTTGGGATTGGTTTTGCAGCTTTATCCATTGGAAGCTCTGAGATTCCTACCGGTGCAAAGACGGCCTCTGTTAGTATGATCTGGTTGGTGTTGGCGTACTTTTTTCATACAGTGGGCGAATTATGTATTGGTCCGGTCGGACTTTCTTATGTCAGTAAACTATCGCCCAAAAAATTCCTGGGCTTATTGTTTGGTTTTTGGTTTTGTGCCAATGCCATAGCTAATTTTATAGGGGGCTTCATTGGGTCATATATTGATAAGATTACAGAATCTCATTCCATGTCATATTTCTTTGCTGTATTTACAGTAATTCCTATGGTGGCTGCTGTATTTCTTATTCTGGGTAACAAAAAAATAAAAAAGATGATGCATGGAATTGATTAATTCATAGAAAAATAGTGTATCTTCAAGCGATTTTTATCAAAATAAAAACAAAACCTGAGTTATAAAACAATTATTGAAATTATATGAATCAAGAAAAAGATCAAGTTCTTGTAGCACATCTTGCTAAGCAGGGGATCGATGACAAGATGGTAAATGGGCATCCTGCCGGATTATTTGTGCTATTCTTTACAGAGATGTGGGAGCGGTTTAGTTACTACGGTATGCGGGCATTGTTGACCTTATTTTTAATAAGTTCCCTTGCTGATGGGGGATGGGAATGGAGTAATGAACGTGCCATGAAACTTTACGGTTTATATACTGGTTTTGTCTATTTAACCCCATTGATCGGTGGAATGATTGCCGATAAGCTAACCGGTTTTAAGAAGGCGATTTTGATAGGCGCTTTGGTAATGACTTTGGGGCACTTGTCTATGGCATTTGAGGGCGTGAATTCCAATTTCTTTTATCTTGGTCTTGTGTTAATGATTTTGGGTAACGGGATGTTTAAACCGAATATTTCTTCCATGGTAGGAAATCTTTATCCAGATCAAAGTCCTAAAAAAGATGCAGGGTATACCATATTTTATATGGGCATCAATGCGGGTTCATTTTTGGGAATGCTTCTATGTGGTTATATCGGCGAAAAAATTGGCTGGCATTATGGTTTCGGGCTTGCTGGTGTATTTATGTTCTTTGGGATGTTGCAATTCTATTTTGGACAAAAAATATTTGGAATTATCGGAGATTCACCTAAAGCACTTCAGGCTTTCCATGAAAAAAAGATCAAAAATCACGAAGAGGAGGAGGAGGTCATTCCTGCACATGTTGTCCGTGATAGGTTAATCGTTGTCACCATATTTATGTTGGCTAGTGTGGTTTTCTTTCTGTCTTTTGAACAGGCGGGCGGATCCATGTCTATCTTTGCAAAGGATTATACACAAAGGGTCCTGTCTGGAAGTTCGGCAGTGACATTTAAATGGATTGATACTATTTTGACTATTGTGCCTATCGTTATTGTGACGATCGTCCTAACAGCATTGGCTAGAAAAATATATAAACAGTATCCATTGACTATTTTATTTACCGCTGTCTCATTTGGTATCATTTGGTGCTTGGGCTTATGGAAAGTTTTTCGAGAAATTGGAATAACCGGATCGGAAGTTGGGGCCTCATGGTTTCAGATATTGAATGCATTTTTTATTATTTCACTGGCATCGTCATTTAGCAAATTCTGGGAGAAGATATGGAACCCTTCGGGACCAGTTAAGTTTGCGCTAGGTTTAATATTGGTGGGAATTGGATTTGCAGCATTAGCTTATGGGGCAAGTGAGATTCCTCAAGGAGCAAAGACAGCGTCTGTCAGTATGATTTGGTTGGTGATCGCCTATTTCTTCCATTCAGCAGGGGAGCTTTGTCTTTCACCAGTTGGCTTGTCTTATGTTAGTAAGCTTTCGCCAAAGAAATTTTTAGGACTTCTTTTCGGTTGCTGGTTCTGTGCTTCGGCTATTGCCAATTTTATCGGTGGATTTTTAGGCTCATACATTGATCGCATTACAGAAGAACATTCGATGTCCTATTTCTTTATGATATTTGCAATAGTTCCTGGGGTTACGGCATTGCTATTAATTGTCTTCAATCCAATATTGAAAAAAATGATGCATGGGATCAACTAATCAGGATCGATAGCATCATAAAAAAAGGGCTAATCAATACACTGATTGGCCCTTTTTTATCTCTTTTACTTTTCTGTTGATGCTTATTTATGTTTATTCTTCCACTTTTAGAAGTAGCTTATCGATGCGATGTCCATCCATATCAAGCACTTCGAAAATTAGATTTTTAAATCGGACACGTTCGCCTTCTTCGGGTACGTGATCTAATCTTAGAAACACGAGGCCTCCTACAGTGGTTACGTTACTAATCTCATCTTCGTCTTCTTCGGAAAGACCGATTTCAAATTCATCCAAAAGATCCTCAATCTGATATTGTCCGTCGACAACATAATCGCCGTTTTCCAATTGACGTATTGTCGGACGGGCACTTAGGTCGCTTTCTGTGATGTTGCCGACCAAATCGCCAACGATATCCCGTAAAGTAATAATTCCCTGTGGTGACCCATACTCATCAATGACAACCGCTTGATGGATACTGGAGGTACGCAAGGTATTCATAATGCTATACGATGAACTGAATTCGTTAACAAACTTGATCGGTAACATAAGTGTTTTGAGATCAAATGCTTCGTTCTGGAGGCATTGACGGAGTAATGATTTTACATGAACAACGCCTTTAATATTGTCGAGGCCACCTTCACAGACCGGGTAGATGGAATGATCGTTGTCTAAAATGATCTTTCTGTTTTCTTCAAAGGAATCTTCCAGATCCAAAAAAACAATGTTTTTGCGGTGAGTCATTAGGTTGACCGCTTTTTTGTCCCCTAAACTCAACAGACGGTCGACGATATCGTGCTCAATACCTTCGATGACGCCACTGTCGACACCTTCGTCTACTAATGCCTTAATTTCTTCTTCTGTGACACTATTGCCGCTGCTCTTGATATTGAGTATTTTGACAATAAACTCCGTCGACATACTGAGTAGCCATACAAATGGCCGAACGATTTTGCTAAGCAGGTTCATCGGGTAAGCAATCAGCATCGCGTACTTCTCCGGAATAGCCATACCGATACGTTTGGGGACCAGTTCACCAAGCACCAACGAAAAGTAGGTGATGATAAAGACGACAATGATAACGGCGAGCTGTTCACTATAGGGGGCTATGATACTGGATTTATTAAAGATCTCTACGAGGTAAGATGAAATACTGCCGCCAGAAAAGAATCCGGTTAGGATGCCAATAAGGGTAATGCCTATTTGTACAGTGGATAGAAAGCTGTTGGGCGATTCTTTTAGGTTTAGCGCTATTTTTGCAGCGGCATTGTTTTTATCGCTTTCAGCCTGTAGCCTTGCCTTTCTGCTGGATACGATGGATATTTCTGATGCCGATAGTATTCCGTTTAGAATAATCAGGACTAAAATAATAATTGCTTCGGTAAGCATAATGAGTTGAAAAAGTTGTTTGCTAGGCTAATTTACGGAAAAGACCGGCCAAATAGTAGGATTATTCTGATTATGTCGAGCATTCATAAAAAAAGCCGTATATCTTTCAATACGGCTTTTATGATAATAAGCGTGTTTTTTCAATTACATTCCACTATCATCTAACATAAAGGTATTTTTCTTGGTTTTCCATTTTCCTTTTGTGAAATCAGGGAATTCCAACGTTTTATTTCCTTTTGCAATAGACTCGGTAGATAATGGGAATACAGCACTCATGGTTACTGAATCATACACGTCAATTGGAGTCTGTACTTTTTGTTTTACAGCCTGAATGAACGCATTGAATACGAACCAGTCCATACCGCCATGACCAGAACCGTTTGCTACCTCTTCATATTTTTTCCAGATTGGGTGATCGTATTTCTTTACCCATTCGTCTGCAGAATCCCAGGTGTGTGGTTTGGATTTACCCTCGATGTGAATACCTTTGGCAACATCCATCCAAATACCGTCTGTTCCTTGTACGCGGAAACCGATAGAGTAAGGTCTTGGTAAGTGTGTATCATGCGTTAATAACATGGTTTCTCCATTCGCACATTGTAACATCGTTTGAGTGATATCACCATTTTTGTAATTGATCTTACCGTTAGGATGTCCCGGGGAAACTTTATTGACATAGGCTGCCAATCCACGGGCTTTACTTGAGTACGAAGTGATATGAGTGAATCTGTTCCCCTTGTTGATATCTGCAAATTGCATAATTGGACCTAAACCGTGTGTAGGGTATAGATCACCATCTTGGTCGATATTGAACTGTGTACGCCATTGTGCCTCAGAAATCGCTTTCGGACCATATTCAACGCCATGGCCATAATAGGCTTTTCCGTCATTGAATAATACTTCGCGTAAATCGTGTTGATAACCGCCTTCCAGGTGCAACAATTCACCAAATAGTCCTTGTCTGTGCATATTCAATACCGCAAGTACATCACGACGGAAGGCAACATTTTCTAGGGTCATGTAAGGTTTTCCAGTTTCTTCGGATGCTTTCACAATATCCCAGTGATCTTGTAGCGTTAAACCTGCAATAACCTCGCAACCCACGTATAGACCAGCTTTCATTGCATCAATAGCTTGGTTTTTGTGGAATTGCCAAGGCGTTGCAATAATGACAGCATCTAATTTTTCATTGCTTAACATCTTTTTGTAAGCATCAACTCCACCAGTATACTCTTTTGGAAGTTTGGTGCCTTTTGCGTTGAATTGTTTACGGCATTGTGCTAGAGATTCTTCCTGGGTGTCACAGACAGCCACAATTTCTAGATCATCTCTGTTTAGGGCAATTTGAACGTGATTACGTCCTCTAAGGCCTACGCCAATAAAACCGATTTTTATTTTCCCATTTGTTTGAGCAAATAATTCTGTACTTGAAAGGACACCGATTCCAGCTGTAGTGATGGCAGTCGATTTTATGAAATTTCTTCTATCCATTGTTTTGAGATATAAGGAGTTTGTATATTAGTTATTTACTTGTTTGAAAACAGTCTTTAAGACTGGCTACTATTAACAAATATATTATTTCATTTGGGATAAATGAAAGTGCAAACGTTTGCTTAATTTTATTAAATTTCATGCAAACGTTTGATTGAAATAAAAATTATCATTTATTAATTCAATTTGTGATATTGCAAGCACATTGATGATTTAAAAAACATAGTTTAATGTCTGATTTTAACCAATTAGTAGTAGAGAACGCAGCAAAACAATTCACATTAGAAGGAGATATCATTTCAGTGCAACCGTTTGGTTCTGGCCATATCAATGATACTTATCGCGTAGTTACTACTGTATATAGCGGTGTATCGCATTTATTACAACGTATTAATCACCATGTTTTTCCGAACGTGGATGGATTAATGCACAATATTGAGATTGTCACCAAGCATCTTAGTAAGAAAGTTAAAGTCGCTGAAGGAAAAAGAATCAGCGACTATGTATTGACAATAGTTCCTACAAAAGATGGGAAATTATATATAAAAGATAGTCAGGGTAATTATTGGCGCATGTTTATCCTCATAGAGGATACCAAAAGCTATGATATTGTAGAGACTGAAGTACAGGCAGCGGAAGGTGGTCGTGCTTTTGGTTTGTTTCAAAAGCAGCTATCGGATTTAAATGCCTCATCGATCGTTGAGGTACTTCCTAACTTTCATAATATAGAGTTTAGACTCGAAAATCTTCGAAAAGCAATCGCTAATGATGTCTGTCAACGCGTAGCGTCGGTGAAAGACAAATTGGATTTTATCTTTAGTCGTGAAGATCGAATGAAAACCATTCTTGAACTTGGTAGTAAGGGGGAACTTCCGCTGCGTATTACACATAATGATACCAAGTTTAATAATGTATTGTTAGATCGCCAGGATAAGATGCAATGTGTGATCGATTTAGATACCGTCATGCCGGGCTATGTGGCATACGACTTTGGAGATGCTATTCGGACGATTATTAACCCCGTTGCTGAGGATGAGAAGGATGTTTCGAAAATTCTGCTAAATCTTGCTTTGTATAAAGCATATGCCGAAGGTTATTTGGAGGAAGCGAATGACTTCTTGACAACTTTGGAGAAAGAAACATTGGTAGATGGAGCCTTCTTATTGCCATATATGCAAGGAGTACGTTTCTTAACGGACTATTTGGAAGGAGACCATTACTACAAGACTAAATATGAGGACCATAATCTTGTGCGTACAAATACGCAACTGAAATTGGTTGAGGAGATGGAAAAGAATGAAGCATTTATGCGTAAGGTAGTTTTTGATTGCATTTAACAATTTTATACCTTTAATCATATTGAGAAGCTTCGATCGCGTAGATGAAGCTTCTTTTTTCTGTAAAAAAAATATTCGAATGAAAAAACTAACCATTTTGCCTATCGCAGCAGAGCTGACCAATACACTAGATTATCATACTTTGTCGAAGCTCTTGAGCCATCTTGAATCGCATTCTTTGGAGTTTAATAATTGGAGCGAATCTTTCCCGTATAAACCTGAGGTACAATTTAAGATTGGCTACACCCGGGAGTATCTAGTGTTGCAATATGATGTCATCGAAGAACAACTTCGGGGTAATTATTCCGATACAAATCAAAATGTATGGGAAGATAGTTGTGTGGAGTTCTTTATTTCATTTGATGGACGCAAACATTATTATAATCTTGAATTTAATCTAATTGGAACGGGCCTTATCGGTTATGGCCCTGCCGAAAAGGCGAGTAGAAATCGGTTGGACATTGCAACAATAGAACAGGTGCGTACTTACTCTTTAATTGAGCGTAATGGTTCCGATAAGCGGTGGAGTATGATTGAGGTCATTCCACTTGCAGTATTTCAGTTTGACGATCTTGTAGAGCTGAAAGGTAAACTGATACATGGGAATTTTTATAAATGTGGCGATCATCTCAAACAACCACATTTTATCTCTTGGAATAAAATAGAAAACCCAACTCCTAACTTCCATCTCCCCGAGTTTTTTGGAGAAATGGTCTTTGGTTAGGAGTTAAGTAAAAAAGGTGATGCTTATTGGTAAACAGATTCTTTTTTGAATTTCTTTGCCAATAAAGCATATACTAATACACGGTATTTATTTTTATTGGATTTACCAATAGCGGTAATAACCTCCTCTAATGCTTTGTCTAGCTCAGGGCCGTCTTTTAGCCCTAGTTTTTTGATTAAGAAATTTTGTTTGATACGGTTCAGTTCTTCGGGATCTGATGCAGCGACGGTTTCGGAGTCTGCATTGTAAATGGAAGGTCCTATTCCTTTTGTTACTTTTGCAATAAATGCTTCATCTAATGATAAGCCTAGCTTTTTTGATTCTGCAACATATGCAGCAATTTTTTCATCTAATTTGCTCATAATTATGTAAGTGATTTAATTGTAGGTAGTTAAGTTAGGTAAAAAAGTCGATAAACAAAATTATTCTTTTGTTCCGGGAAAGAATGTTACATTTGCAGTCTTGATAAGTGCCGTTAATTAAAATGTGGAAAAATTCAGCTAATTATTCTTGGTAATTGTTGTAAGTTACATTTTTATAAGTTATCTTTGCACCTCAATAATTGAATATACGTAATCATAATAATAATGAAAAAAGATTTGCATCCTTCAAATTACAGATTAGTTGTATTTAAAGATATGTCAAATGACTATGCTTTTATTACAAAATCTTGTGTTGATACTAAAGAAACTATCACATGGGAAGATGGTAATGAGTATCCAGTTGTAAAACTAGAGATCTCTCATACATCACACCCTTTCTATACAGGTAAAATGAAATTGGTTGATACTGCTGGTCGTATCGACAAATTCCGTAACCGTTACAACAAAAAATAATTGTAGCAGATCTGTATATTACAATATTAAGAACTCGATAAATATAATTTGTCGAGTTTTTTTTGTTATTTTTAATTTGTGAAAATCTTCTTTACAGATTGCTTTGATTCGATCCAGTTGTTGGATAAGCTTAGCTCCCCATTAACTACTTTTGATAGAAAGAGTCTTTATCCATTTACTTTCGTGAAATCTTGCTTGGACCTTCGGGTTGGTATACTGACTTTACGGGAGAAATGGCAAAAATTAGCTTTAGCATTTGATGTACACTATATTGCCGCTCATTCGAACGAAGAGGGGATTATTTGGCTGTCTGAGAACGTTATCCCGTCAGTAGTATTATTGCAGGCTATACAGCGCTTGGGTGTAGGAGAGGTCCTTGTACAGGGTGGATACGTTATCGCTTGTTGTTATGCACGTATGGGTTCTTATCGTGTACAAGAGATTGATACGTCAGTGGATCTACTAAAGGGGGTAGAAGATCTGTTTTTGCTTACAGGAACTGAAATAACAAGTGATTTCAATCTGCTGGTACAAGATGTTCAGTCGTCCAGTATAGCTGTGACGAATCAATTGTTAGGAAATGACCTTTATGTAGCCGATCGTGTTAGCGTGGAGTGTGCTACGATCAATACCCTCCAAGGCCCCATATATATCGATGAAGATGTTACAATTATGGAGGGAGCGCATTTGCGTGGTCCATTGTACCTTGGTAAAGGAGCTGTTGTGAAAATGGGCGCCACGATTTATGGCAATGTTTCGATAGGGAAGCAGAGTGTCATTGGGGGAGAGATCGGGAATTCGGTCATAGGTGATTTTTCGGCCAAGGGGCATCATGGTTATCTAGGTTGCTCGGTGATAGGGGATTGGTGTAACTTAGGGGCTGGTACCTCTAATTCCAATTTGAAGAATAACTTAAAGACCGTTTCAATTTACGATTATGCATTGGACGGTGTTCGGGATACAGGTCTGTTAAAATGCGGAGCCTTTATTGGAGACTATACGCGCCTTGGTATCAATTCGGCTTTAAATACAGGTACGGTAATTGGAATTGCAAGCATGCTAGCAGATACAAGTTTTTATGCTAAATTTGTACCGTCATTTGCTTGGGTGTTCGACGGAGGTGTGCAAACTTATGAATTTGATAAGTTTATGGCATATTTGGAGACGCTGTATGCATCAAAAGGGGAAGAGCTCACGGAGCAGATTAAAGATAAATTGAATCAACTTAACAAAAAATATAATTAAATCGTAAAATCATGCGTAAAAAAATCGTAGCTGGTAATTGGAAAATGAATTTAGACTATCAATCAGGATTGAGCTTGTTTTCTGAAATTATCAATATGGCCAAAGATGAAGTGATTGGAAACCAGGAATTGGTTGTTTGTAGCCCATTTATTCATTTGTCAAGCCTTGGGCAATTGTCGAAAAATGTTGCAAATGTAAATATCGGTGCGCAGAATATTCACCAAGCTGAGTCCGGAGCCTATACAGGTGAGATTTCGGCTTCACAGGTAAAATCAGTAGGCGCTTCACATGTTATTTTGGGGCACTCTGAAAGACGTGCTTATTTTGGTGAGACTGATGCATTGTTGGCATCTAAAGTGGATATTGCATTAAAACATGATTTAACACCAATATTCTGTATTGGAGAAACGAGAGAAGAACGTGAATCTGGAGCTTTCTTTGATGTGATCAAAACACAATTGACAGATGGATTGTTCCACTTGTCTAAAGAAGCTTTTGCATCTGTGGTATTGGCATATGAGCCAGTTTGGGCAATTGGTACTGGCTTGACAGCTAGTCCTGAGCAAGCACAGGAGGTTCATAAATTTATCCGCGAGGTGCTAGCTGATCAATATGGTCAGGAGATTGCTGATAATACAAGTATTCTGTATGGAGGGTCTTGTAATCCAGGTAATGCAAAAGATTTGTTTGCTCAAGCCGACATCGATGGTGGTTTGATCGGAGGGGCTTCTTTAAAATCGAGAGATTTTATTGATATCGCTAAAGTATTTAACGGCTAATTTTTAGAAATGAAATACGTAGAGGTTATCTTTCAAATGCGATCAGGTGAAGAATGGCAGAAGGATTTGTTGATATCTGATTTGGCTGATATTGGCTTTGATACTTTTGAGGATACCGAATCTGGATTTGCAGCTTATATTTCAGCTGCAAATCTTGACTTGCAAGCATTAGAAACTTTGATGCTTCAACCTTATGAAGGCCTAGAGGTCGATTATAAGATACAGGAAATAGAAAACCAGAATTGGAATAAATTGTGGGAAAGTAATTTCAACCCAATTGAGGTGGGGGGGCAATGCTATGTGCGTGCAACTTTTCATGAGGCAAAACCTGAGTTTCCCTATGAAATCATTATAGATCCGAAGATGTCTTTTGGCACGGGCCATCATCAAACAACTTCGATGATGCTTCAGTATATTTTGGAGAATGATTTTAATGGCAAGCAGGTTTTGGACATGGGCTGCGGTACAGGGATTCTGGCCATTTTGGCATCAAAAAAAGGTGCTAATTCTGTGTTGGCGGTGGATTATGATGAAATATGTGTCGAAAGTGTGATCGAAAATAGGGCACTCAATCATGTTGAGCATATTGAGGCGCTCTGTGGATCTTACGAAGTATTAACAGGTCGGGTCTTTGATGTGATTTTGGCAAATATTAATCGTAACATTCTTTTAGAACAATTACCTCAGTATGCATTAAGCATTCGAACAGGGGGTGAGCTGTACCTAAGCGGTTTCTATGAGCAGGAAGATTTAGCAATCTTAAGCGATGCGGCGACGTCATTAGGTTTTGAGTTTATCTCCAATAAAGTTTTAAATAATTGGTGTGCAGCCAAGTTTGTGAAGCGATAATTTAGCTATGCGGATTCATTTTATAGCAATAGGTGGTAGTGTGATGCATAACCTTGCTATTTCATTGGCAAAACAAGGGCATCAAGTGACAGGTTCTGACGATCAGATCGTAGAGCCTTCCCGTTCCCATTTGATTGAAGCAGGCTTGCTTCCCAATCAATTGGGCTGGTTTGCGGAAAAAGTGACGGAGGATATTGATGCTGTGATCTTGGGTGCTCATGCCCAGGCAGATAATCCTGAATTAAAGCGAGCACAGGAATTAGGTCTTAAAATTTATTCTTTTCCAGAATTTATACAAGAGCTTTCACAGGATAAAATCCGGGTGGTTATCGCTGGAAGTTACGGTAAGACAACCATAACGAGCATGGTGATGCACGTTATGCGATTTCTAGGAAAAGAATTTGACTATTTGGTAGGGGCTCAATTAAGGGGCTTTGATAAGTTGGTCGATATTACTAAGCATAATAAGATTATTATTATCGAAGGAGATGAATATGTTTCATCCAAGATTGATCCGAAGTCTAAGTTTTTGTATTATAAACCGAATATAGCCTTAATTTCGGGTATTGTATGGAACGAGTTTAACTCGAAGATATCACAAGAGGAATATATTAAACAATTTGAAGATTTTATTGACTCAATTCCGCCTAAAGGTACCTTAATTTATAATAAGGAAGATGTTGTGTTACAGAAGGTTCTCCAAGATACGAAAGATTGTAAGATCAATAGACATGGCTATAAGATTCCTGATTATACAATTAATAAGGGGGTAACTTATATCAATACACCGGATGGAGATGTTCCTTTGCAGGTGTTTGGTAAGCACAACCTATCTAATATTGCTGGGGCCTATACGATCTGCGAATGGCTGGGGATCAAAAAGAAAGAGTTCTTTGAGGCAATAAAAAGTTTTAATACTTCGATTCGTTATTTGGAGTTTGTTGCAAGCTCGGAAGGATCGGTGGTTTATCAGGATTATGCCTGTAATGCGGATAAAGTGAAGTCAAGTATTCACGCCGTGAAAGAGCAATTTCCTAATCAGAAATTGGTCACAATTATCGAATTAAACTCGTATGATAGTTTAGATTCTTCCTTTTTGTTACAATATGCAAACTCGATGAAAGAGTCGGATGTCTCTGTGGTCTACGTGAATATAAATTCTTGTAAAGAACTTAATAAAGATATCGAAAGTGTCCCAAATAATATTAAGGATAATTTTAATAATCCTGATTTAGAGGTTGTTGTAAGTTTAGACGGACTCTATTCATTTTTAGATGGTGTCAAATCAAAGGGCTACAATTTACTTCTTATGAGTTTAAATAATTATAATGGGGTTAATTTGTCCGTGCTGGCTGATCGGTTTTTTAGAGATTTTTAGAGAAAAAATTATAATTTAATGTAAATTAAATTGTAATTTATTATTTTTGTTTAAAATATCTACCAGATGAATGCATTAGGAAAAAAAATCAGATTACTTAGACACCAAAAGGGGTGGAGTCAAGAGGATGTTGCAAAACGATTGGATATCTCAATCCCAGCATTTTCTAAAATTGAAACAGGGATTACAGATGTGAATTTGTCTCGCCTGAATCAAATTTCAAAATTATTCAATTTGACAGTTGTTCAACTTTTATCTACTTCTGATTCTGAAGAAGACAAAGAGTATGTAAATGAGGTGAATGCTTTGACGCAAAAATTACAACAACGCGATAGCGAAGTAATTGAATTGCAGAAAAAGGTTATTGATCTTTATGAGCAATTGCACAAAAGATAAGGCATATTAAAATTGTTACCGAAAAGGCAATCCAAAGGGTTGCCTTTTTTTGTTTATGCAACTTTATTTTGGTCAAAAGTGATTTTGTTTTTGTTTCTTTGTAAGTATTTTATCAAAAAAATAAAGGTTGATTATTTATGGGGAGATTAAACGGGGATATTACGACTAGCCCGTCGACTGATTTTTTTAAGTCAAATGTATTGGGACAGCGTTCAGGGCTTTTTGTCCTTTTCTTTACAGAAATGTGGGAACGTTTTTCGTTCTACGGGATGCGTGTACTCTTAATGCAGTTTTTAACTGCTGCAGTTATTCAAGGTAGTCCTTTCTCGGGATGGTCTTGGACTGCACAACAAGCTGGAGCACTTTATGGAACCTATGCCATGATGCTCTATTTAACTCCTATTATAGGAGGGATTATAGCGGATAAATATATTGGATCGCGTAAAGCTGTGATCATCGGTTCGGCGATTATGACGCTTGGCCATGCTGCCATGGCCTTTGATACTTCGATTATGTTTTTCCTTGGTTTAGTGTGTCTAGTTATCGGAACGGGTTTCTTCAAGCCTAACATGCCATCTATCTTAGGTGAGATGTATAAAGATCTGCCAGAAAAAAAAGACGGCGCTTATACCATATTTTATATGGGGGTCAATGCCGGTGCTTTCTTTGGTATGATGCTATGTGGATATATTGCCGAAACTTATGGCTGGCATTGGGGATTCGGTTTGGCTGGTATCTTTATGCTTTTGGGAACACTGCAGTTTGTTTTCGCAAAACCACTCATGGGAAATCTTGGTGTTTTAAATAAGTCCACCTCTGGGGAGCATAAAGTTATCGCTGAGGATACGGATACAAGAAATCCATTTACCATACGGGATTATGTATTGATCGCGATAGTTTCTATTATTGGTTTTGTATACGCTTTTAATGACCCTTTATCTAAGAATGGTATTGTTGATGTATTTTCTCGTTTGGATACGCCGTTTCTAAGGGGGCAGTATATAATGGTCATTGTGGCGTTAATTCTCTTCATATATCTTATTGTTACACGGATTATGCGTTATGATAAGGTTGTAAGGGATCGGATGTTCGCAGTTGTGCTGTTAGCTTTTTTCTTGGTCTTCTTTTTTATGAGCTTTGAGCAGGGGGCAACTTCATTAGTTCTTGTGGCTAGAGATAATATTGATAGATCACTTACTGGTGCTGCATTGACAACCTTTAATGTGGTAAATGGTTTATTGACGATTGTACCGCTTTCGATTATCTCTTGGGTTCTGATTAAATTGGCAAAAGTAACCTGGAACAAAATTGCCATTTCAAATATCGTATTGTTTATCTGTTTTGGGTTGATTTGGGGAGCAGTAATCTGGATGTTGTACAATGAGTTCAATAAAGAAGCATCAGAAATCAAAGTTTCTTGGTTCTCTATTCTAAACTCATTTTTTATCATTGCACTAGCCTCTTCAGTATCCAAAATTTGGGAGTCGAAGTATAATCCATCAGCAGCCTTTAAATATGGCTTTGGTCTGATCTTGGTTGCGATAGGATTTTTCATTATTGGATTAGGATCAATAGGAATAAGTCAGGGGGCTAAAATCTCGATGGTATTTTTGGTGCTGACCTATTTGTTCCATACATTGGGTGAATTATTTATTTCACCGGTAGGCCTCTCTTACGTATCGAAATTGGTGCCGGCTCGCATGCTCGCATTTATGTTTGGAATCTGGTATTTAGCGATTGCTATAGCACAGAAGGTTGCAGCGGTATTGGGGGGACAAGTGGAGACCATTCAAGAGGAACACTCTTTGAGTTACTTCTTCTTCTTATTTACAGCAATTCCTGCCTTAGCAGGCCTGTTAGTAATGCTGTTTAATCCATTGATTAAACGATTGATGCACGGAATTAAATAACAAATATATAAGCTTCTTTTACGAAAGAAGCTTTTTTGATTAATATAAATTAGTATGGAGGTTAGTACAAGGGAATCGCTAGAAGAGATTCAAAATTTTGACGGAAAGTACCCAAAGCAAATCTGGAGTTTGTTTTTTTCCGAGATGTGGGAAAGATTCTGTTTCTATGGTATGCGCGGTATGTTGGTGTTCTTTATGATCACACAACTAAACTTTGCTGA
Source organism: Sphingobacterium sp. UGAL515B_05 (assembly GCF_033097525.1). Classification (NCBI taxonomy): domain Bacteria; kingdom Pseudomonadati; phylum Bacteroidota; class Sphingobacteriia; order Sphingobacteriales; family Sphingobacteriaceae; genus Sphingobacterium; species Sphingobacterium sp. UGAL515B_05. Next base: position 3,117,544 of record NZ_CP109907.1, read on the forward strand.
AAAGGATGCCAATTTACAGTATGGAGCGACACAGGCATTTGTTTATGCGTTTACATTCATAGGTGGGCTGTTTGCAGACAAAATTCTTGGTTTTAGAAAGTCTTTATTCTGGGGTGGCTTATTGATGATCGTAGGGAGCTTATTTCTTGCAGCAGATCCGCATAAGTATTTCTTTTTTGGTTTATCATTTATCATTATAGGTACCGGTTTTTTTAAACCCAACATATCGACGATGGTAGGCGAGCTGTATAAAAAAGGTGATGTTCGTCGTGATGGTGGTTTTTCGTTGTTTTATGCGGGAATAAATTTAGGTGCATTCTTAGGCGGATATATCTGTGTTGCGATTGGTAAAGGATATATGCTGACGTCAATTATTTCTGAGGGACATCGTTGGAATGTTGCTTTTGGTTTGGCGGCGGTAGGAATGTTGGTTAGTTTAGTGAATTTTCACTTTACCAAAAGGCATTTAGGACCAATAGGACTTCAACCAGGGGATCCTGAGGCCATAGTAAAGACGAAGGCATTACCAAAATGGGTAGAATATGCTGTATATATTGCCACGTTGATTTTTATCCCTATTATTCAGATCATGGTGTCAAAAACGCAGTATACAGACTATTTTATGTACACAATTGGCCCATTGACGCTGTTGTATCTTTTCTATGAAATGTCTAAAGTGACTGCTGAAGAGCGCAAGAAGTTAATTGCTGCCCTGGTGTTTATTCTTTTCTCGATTATTTTTTGGGGAATATATGAGCAAAGTGGCGGTTCATTAAGCATCTTTGCTGCAAAGCATTTGAATGATTCTTTATTGGGCGTTATGACGCTCGATCCAAATGGTGTTAACAATTCAGGGGGAGCGTTATTTATTATTGCATTAGCACCTCTTTTTGGCCTTTTTTGGATTTGGCTGGGCAAACGTAAACTTGAGCCAAATACCATTATTAAGTTTGGTCTTGGTTTTGTTTTCTTGGGATTAGGCTATTATGTCCTATTTGCTACGCGTTTATTCGCTCACGATGGTATGACCTCATTGGATGTCTTTACACTTGCCCTGCTAGTGATCACCGTTGGGGAGCTTTGTCTATCACCAATTGGTCTTTCCATTATGACGAAATTGTCTCCGGCGAGATTGCAAGGTATCATGATGGGAATGTGGTTCTTGGCGAGTGCTTACGGTCAGTATGTAGCAGGTTTGATCGGTGCTAGTATGGCCGAAGCTAAGGAAGGAAGTTCATTGGCGGATAAATTGGTGACTTATACAGAGAGTTATAAACAATTAGGTTTATATTCTTTGATTGCCGGTGTGGTGCTTATAGCCTTGTCGCCTGTTGTACGTAAATTGATGGGTAACGTGAAATAAGCGTTAACAATTTTGACACATTAAAGTTATTCGTTCAACATAAAAAAAGCTTGATTATTAAATCAAGCTTTTTTTATATCAATAAATCCATTTGAATTTATAATCTTTTTCTGGAACCTTCATCCGATCAGCCAGTCTAGCCAAACGATCGGGTAGTTTTAGTAGATAATCTCTCGCTTTCTCGCCTTTATCATTCAGCCCTGTGACTTGATCTATTTGCCATTCGTTGTTTAGGTCTTTCAATATATCAACATAGTCTAAGGCAGTATATACACCCAGTCGTTGAGCTGCATCAGAGAAATGTGCAAATGCTTCTCCTTGGGGCTCGCCTGCTTCTCTTAAGAACTGGGCTGGCATAACAATTTTTTTACGCATCATATCCTCAAATGCAATCATGACTTCACTCGGGTCTACTGTGATTGCTTTTGAAATAAAAGACATATAGGCTTTGGCATGGCGTGCTTCATCAGATGCGATGACACCACACATTTTTGCCAAAAGTTTATCACCGCTTTTTTTAGAAAGCCCAGATACACGACGGTGGGAAACGTTGGTTGCCAATTCCTGAAATGAAGTATAAATAAAATTCCGGTAAGGGTCTGCACCAGTACCGATATCAAAACCGTCTTGAATAAGATATTGCGTAGACATTTCAAATTGACGCATGTCTATTCTACCTGACAAATAAAGGTATTTGTTCAACAGGTCCCCGTGGCGGTTTTCTTCAGCCGTCCAAGCGCGTACCCATTTCATCCATCCACCTTGTTCGTTTTTGTCAACATCTTCTACCATGGTCAACCATGATTCGTACGTTGGAAGGGCCTCTTCGGTGATGGTGTCTCCAACTAATACTGCGACCAAATCATAAGAGAGTTCTTTTGCACTTTCCTGCAACTCTTTTACTTCCTCAAAAAAAGTGTCCCTAGAAGAATCTGGAAGAAAATCGGCAGGTTGCCACATGTCTTCAACAGGCTTCAGGTATTCGCTCATCTCATTGAGCATGAACGGTTCCAAATAGGCCATCACTTCTTTACGTGAGCCTTCTGGTAAATTTAGAGGTAATTCTTGCATATCATTACAAAGGTAACTAAATAGCATCAATAAATTATAAAAGCGAACTATAATTGTTTAAAATGCCAGAAATTACTTTTTTGGCTGAGGATACCTTGGAAAACCGACATTGATAATGACATAAAAAACAGATTGGCCAGCCTGTATTCGATAAAATACTATTAACTTTGTATAAATTATTTAGACGACGTTGGAAAAATTTAATATAGATAAAATACGTGCCGATTTTCCGATTCTGAAGAGAGAGGTCAATGGTAAACCATTGGTTTATTTGGATAACGGCGCGACAACACAGAAGCCGAGTTCTGTTATCAATTCGATTGTACATTATTATACAGATATGAATAGTAATGTGCATCGGGGCGTACATTATCTTAGTCAGATATCGACGGACGCTTTTGAGGTGACTCGGAAAAAAGTTCAGGCTTTCATCAATGCTGCTGAAGATAAGGAAATCATTATCACCAAAGGAACCACAGATGGAATTAATCTGATTGCAACTTGTTATGGCAGAGCTTTTATCCACGAAGGTGATGAGATTATTATCTCAGCGATGGAACACCATTCTAATATTGTGCCTTGGCAGATGCTTTGTGATGAAAAGGGCTGTAAAATTCGGGTTATTCCGATGAATGATAAAGGTGAGCTTGATATGGATGCCTACAGCAATTTGTTTAATGAGAAAACCAAATTAGTTGCTGTAACTTATGTTTCAAACTCCCTCGGGACAATCAATCCTGTGCGTGAGATGATTTCAATTGCTCACCAACATGGTGCTGTTGTGTTAGTTGATGCTGCACAGGCGGTTCAACATATACAGATTGATGTTCAAAAGCTTGATGTAGATTTTTTGGTATTCTCCGGGCATAAAATGTACGGCCCTACTGGAGTTGGGGTGTTATACGGTAAAGAGGACTTATTGAACGCGATGCCGCCTTATCAGGGTGGTGGAGATATGATTAAAGAGGTCACTTTTGAAAAAACGACCTATAACGAACTGCCCTTTAAATTTGAGGCGGGTACGCCCAATATTGAGGCCGGTATCTGTCTGAACGAGGCTATCGATTATATCAATTCTATAGGTCTGGAAAATATCGAGGCCTACGAACACGATTTGTTGCAGTACGCTACGGAGAAGTTGGCTGAAATTCCGGGAATGCGGTTTATTGGAACAGCCGAGAAGAAATGTTCCGTTATTTCATTTGTAATCGACGGTACGCATCCTTATGACGTTGGTGTGATCTTGGATAAATTAGGAATCGCTGTGCGTACAGGCCATCATTGTGCCCAACCTGTCATGGATAGGTTTGGCATCCCGGGAACGATTCGTGCTTCTTTAGCCGTATATAATACAAAAGAGGAAATAGATATTTTGGTCGCCGGTATTCAACGCGCGGTCAATATGTTGGTTTAATAAAAAATAGGTATGACCATTAATGAAATACAGGATGAATTAATTGAGGATTTTGCTTTCTTTACGGATTGGATGGAAAAATATGAGTACATCATCCAGCTGGGAAAAGAAGTGCCTCTAATTGATGAACAATACAAAACAGATGAATATATCATCAAAGGATGTCAGTCCAAAGTATGGCTTTTCCCGGAAATAAAAGATGGAAAAGTGTATTTTACGGCAGATAGCGATGCGATTATCACAAAAGGCTTGGTGAGTTTAATGGTCAAAGTGCTATCTGGACATAGCGCCAAGGAGATCGTTGATGCCGATTTATATTTTGTAGATAAAATAGGGTTAAAAGAACATTTGTCACCGACAAGGGCAAATGGCTTGCTATCCATGATTAAACAAATGAAATTGTACGCATTGGCATTGCAAGTGAAAGCTTAAAAGGGGATTATTCATCCCCTTTTCTTAATACTCTTTTACATAGCTCTTATCCTCAGCTTGAGGTTCCTCTTGAAATTATCCTATGAGCTCCTGGATAATGATTTTTTTCATTTTCATGAGCGCTTCATTTGCCCCCGGTCGCTGAAGTAATGTTGCAATTTGTTCGGGTACGATCTGCCAGCTTACGCCGAATTCGTCTTTACACCAGCCACACATGCTCTCTTTACCTTTCTTCGTGATATTATTCCAGAAATAATCAATTTCCTGCTGATCTTTACAGAGGATGGTGAGTGAAATACCTTCGTTAAACGTGAAAGTTTGAGGAACTCCGCTATCCATTGCCATGAGCGTAAAATCCCGGACTAAAAATTGGGTATGTTGGATTGATCCGATATATTCACCTGCTGTGTATTTCATGATTCCATTGCTTCGAAAATCATGAAATAATTCTGCATAAAATGCTAAAGCTTGTTCGCAATTTCCCTGTTGCTCTCCGCAATACATTAAGGTTGGTACAATTGCCTGTTGGTTGGTGTCGCTTAGTTTACCGAGGTATAATTGCCAATTGACACCAAACTTGTCGGCCAGCCAGCCGTAGTAAGGGCTCCAAGGGTAGGAGTTTAGTGGCATTAAGGTATTGCCGCCCACAGCAAGTGAATTCCAGATACGATCAATTTCCTCTTTGCTTTCGCAAATGGCCATAAATGATATGGAGGGGTTGGGTTTGAATATGGGACCTCCATTTATTCCAATAAATTTTACACCGTTTAGGACAGCTTCAACAACGATGGGAGAGCTATTGCTAATATGGCTTTCCGGGAAGATGCGACAGTAAAGATCAAAGGCTTCCTGCGCGTTTTGATCGAACCAAATGGATGGGATAATTGAATTATTCATCATTTTCTTTTTGTTTTAGCGTTCACCTATTTGTATTTGTCGTTCAAGCCCTTTTTAGCGAGGACCAACGGCTTAATTTTTTCAAGACGGGATTGTTTCGTTTTTTCTTGCTTGGCCTCATCGATGTACTCGACGTATTCTTTCTGTTTTCCTGGTGTTAAAGCCCGAAAACTTTTCCCGAAGGTCGGATCTGCCTGTAGCGCTTCTAATAATAGGCCAGTGGGGGGCTTCGTTGGAGATTTCGTTGGTTTGAGCTCTTTTCCCTCGTCAATGGTTTGGATGGATTCTTGGATATAGGCGGCTATTTTTTCGACATCCATATCCATAACGTCTTCAAAGCGCCATTGTCGTAATGCTTTCGTTTTTCCTTCGGAGGCACTGATGAGATGTTTATCCGGATCGGCTAAGAATACACCATTATAAAACCAGAGGGAAAAGAAATTTTTAAAGCCGCCCCAACCGATGACATTTTTTCCTTTATGAGTATAGATGTAACTCCCCCATTTGAATTCCTTTTTTAAGGAAGTTCGCAGGATGATTTGCTGCATGAGTTCTTCGGCCTCCTGCCAGTTCCCTCGGCTTTGGTACCAATTAGGGCCTTGTTTGTCTTTAAGCTTATCAATATTAAAATTGACAATATCGGTAATTATTTGTGTTGGAATCGGTTGATCCAAGGGGATTTGTATCGCACCTTTTGTGGTCTTAAAATTTTTGAGTTCTGTAGCGAAGTGCGCAATAGCAGCTGGTCCTGGATAGAGGCCCAAATGGTTTTTGTTCATCGCAAAATGGATGATATTACCCTTGTATCTGAAGGTCGGCATTTGATAAGAGATCGTTTCATCTGCAGAAGAAGGGACTAAGCCAGCAATAAGCTGTCTCACCTTGATCAGATATTCTTTTTTCTCCCCTTCAAATTGATTGATATATTCGTCTATTGTTGCGATGCTCGTTGCCATAATTTGTGTTATTCTTTGATTCTCGTATACTTATTTTCAATAAACTGTATCGTTTCGGACATAAGCTGATGGAGTATCTCTATATTGATGTCGCTTAATTTCTTGATGTATATGCAGGCTTTGCCTATTTTGAATTTCCCTAGCTGATCGACCAAATGTCGGTGCTCATCGGTACCGGTAAATACATAAAGGGAGATTGCTGATTTTCGGGGACTGAATCCGATCAAAGGAGCATAGCCTTCATGCCCACTTGCATAGGTATAATGATAGTTTCCAAATCCGATGATCGTTGGTCCGTACATTTTAGCCGGCTCACCCGTTGTGGCTTCCATAAGTTGTATCAATATTGCACTATCGATTTGTTTTTGTGGGTCGTCAACTGTTTTTATAAAGTCTTGGACAGATGCTTCGGTATATGCCGTTTTATTTTTTGCCATGTATAGTTGAAGTCTTTGCCGGATATTCGGATAACTTTAATTGAATATATTGTGTTTGAAGTAATTCGATGAGCAGCTATTTTTAGATAGCACTATTTTTGGAACATAAAATCGAAAGCTCCAGTTCTCAGATTGATATCATATTCTAGATAGGCTTTCATACACGCTAAAAAGTTGGCCCAACCTTCTGTTTGTCGCATCATAATCAGAATTCCATCTGCATCGTTGTTCATTTCGTGTTCTGTGATCTTGATGACCGTCGCGTTTTCTCCGAATGTGGATAGTGTGATTTCTACCCGTTGATTGGGAAGTCCCCCGCTCCAGTCAAAAGAGATATAAGAATTGGGGTTGATGGTTTTTCCTGTCACGGGAAAACTGTCGGGAAATTCTGGAAATGTCCATTCTACCGTTTTATCTGTCTCTAGACGTCCAGTTGAAGATTTTATAAAATAGTGATTCATTTTATTAGGATCTACAATGGCCTCAAAAACTTCGTTGATTGGTTTCTGAATTTGGATGCTGGCTTTGGCGGTTAGTTTTTCCATATTAATTTAAAGTTTTAGACAAATATTCAATAAATACAGATAGCTTGTATCTGATTATGTTAAAAATATTTTAAAGATCTTTTGGTGACCATGGAGCAATCTATTGCTTAGATCACTGTTTATTTATATTAAGATGTATATACGATATAAACATCCTATTAAAGAATAGGTTTTCTTTTTTGGGACTCGGATCAATATTTCCCCTAAAACGAACGAATTGTACACTTATAAAATGTAGTTTTAGATTATTTTTGATTATAGTTAAAATCGCCCCTGTATTCCTTCCATTAGGTCGCCGGGAACGATAATTCAATAAATTTAGAAAGGGTGTCTGCCTGAAATCTTTCAGGTTGGATTTGCCACCTTCATAAAACCAAAGTTATGTTTAAAATCAAGTGTTTTTTTCTTCTTATGCTTTCTTCGGGAATATTGTTTTCGAGCGCACAGATTAAAAATGTAAATGAGGGCAATGAGGCTTCAAATATGTTTAATGATGCGACAGCACGTGATAAAAATGCGATTGTTGAAGCAGAGACTGGTTGGTGGAAACAAGCTGCATTAACTCGTGAACAACGCCTAGAAAAATGGAAGGTAGCCTCATTTGGTATGTTTGTTCATTGGGGTGTTTATTCTCAATATGGAAATATTTGGAAGGGGAGGCCGGGAGGGGGCTATGCGGAGCATCTGATGCGTGTGATGAAAATCCCACGTACTGAGTATCTTGATTCTGCACGTAGATTTAATCCTTTTAAGTTTGATGCAGAGGAATGGGTATTGTTGGCAAAAAATGCAGGGATGAGATATTTTATCATCACGGCTAAGCATCATGATGGCTTTGCGATGTATCCTTCTGCATTTTCAAGTGACTATTCATTGTCAAGCACCGCATTTAAAAGGGACCCATTGGCGGAATTAGCAGCAGCCTGCCATAAATATGGGCTTTTGTTTGGATTCTATTACTCGCATGCTTTTGATTGGGAGCATCCGGATGCTCCGGGCAATGACTGGGATTACAGTAATCCAGGTGGGGATAAATTGTTGGGTGGTACAAATTGGTTTGACAAGCATCCCGAATGGTTGACAAAGGCCAGGCATTATGTAGATCAAAAGGCGATTCCACAGATTGAGGAACTTATTCAGCGCTATCATCCGGATTTGTTGTGGTTTGATACACCTCATAAGTTGCCGCTATCTGAAAACCTGAGAATTTTAAAGGCTATTCGAACAGCAGATCCGAATATCATAGTCAATGGTCGATTGGCGCGTACCGAGGAAAAGAATTATGGCGATTATCTGAATACGGCAGATCGACCTGAGGAATATTATCCAGTTGCTTCTGGCGCTTATTGGGAGGCCATACCAACTACAAATGAATCCTATGGCTATTCGTCGACCGATAAGAGCCATAAACCGACTGCTCATTTTATCAAACTCTTAGCGAAGGCTGGGGCCATGGGTGGGAATATTCTAATGAATATTGGCCCCAAGGGTGATGGAAGCATCGACAGTGCTGACGTCGAAATTTTAAAGGGCTTAGGACAGTGGATGCGGGGGAATAGTGAAAGTGTCATTGATGTTGGACCATCTCGTTTACCTCGTCAGCCCTGGGGAGTCATTACACAGCGTAAAAATACCTTGTATTTACATATTTTCGAACGCCCCTTACGGAATGATCTCATTGTCGGCGGACTGATTGCTAAGGTTAATTCTGTTTCGTTATTGTCGGGAGAAACGATCAGAAAATATAGATGCGAAAAAGATGGACTACATATTCCTATAGATCAAATTACGTCTCAGGATGATGACCTGGTTGTGGTGGTGCAATTGAAGGATACGATAACGAATCCAATTAATCCTGATTTAATGTATGTGGATCATAATATCAATAAAAACCGGCTACTGACCTTTTATGCAAAACAGATAGGTAGCCCGATGAAGTTTGGGGATGGTAAAAGGAATCGCTACTATGTGACGGGTTGGACTAGTTTAAGTCAGGGTTTGAGATGGGAAACGAATGTGTTAAATGGCGGACGCTTCAAGGTGGCTATACGGTATGTGAAAGATGTTGCAGGTACGGGAGGGAAGCTCGGCTTAAATTTAGGAGGGAAGAATATGGATTTTACAATAGATCCGTCGTCTTCTGTCAGTTTGCATGACAATCAACTTGAATTGGGTACGGTGCTATTACCAAAGGGCAAGCAAGTGATTGAATTACATGCCCATACTATAGCGGGGACCGAAATGGTGAAGTTTTTGGAAGTCATATTGCTTCCGGAATAATTTGTATTGAGCTTGGTGAGCATCCCCTCTTGCGGAATCGAGAGCCGTTCAAAATGCTAGAGCTAAATACATTCCGGTCAGGTGGATCGCCTACATGATCTAAGCGAGAGCTATCTCAGTATCTGATAGCTTTTAAGGTAAAATACCGTAGAAATATCTTTCATAATCCATTCGCATTTTATTAAATTACACTAGTAAATATTAACCGCTATCGAAGGATTGCCATGGATCAAACCGCTAAAAGATCATCTCTTATTTTATATTTCTTTATCATGTTGTTTTCGCAATGTGCCATCGCCCAACAGACTTTCTCCTATGGAAGTTTCGGCAAGCTGAGCATGTACGCCCCGAAAGGTAAACCAAATGCCTTGGTGTTATTTGTTTCTGGAGATGGAGGTTGGCAGTTTGGGGTAATTAATATGGCTAAATTTCTAGCTGCACAGGGGGCGCTCGTCGCGGGTATCGACGCGAAGCATTTTGCTACTTCAATGGCACGTTCAAAAAAGGATTGTTATTATCCAGCTGCAGATTTCGAGCAGCTCAGCATGGCCCTCCAAAAGAAATATCAGTTTGAAAGCTATCAGAAACCCATATTGGTAGGTTACTCCTATGGGGCAACCCTGATCTATGGCTTGATTGCCCAGGCTCCGGCAGGTACTTTTCGTGGCGGGATTGCCTTAGGCTTCTGTCCGGATATCAATATGGCTAAACCACTCTGTAAGGGCAGTGGATTATCTTCCCATATCTTAAAGCCAGGAAAAAGTTATTATCTGGATCGTAGCGAAAAGCTGGCCGCTCCGTTTTGGGTACTTAATGGTGTAAAAGATCAGACCTGCCCCTTTAACGCCACAGCAGATTTTCTTAAAGGGATAGGAAATGTCCAATTGGTCAGCTTGCCCAAAGTAGGGCATGGTTTCTCCATTGCCGATAATTGGCTGCCCCAGTTCCGGATGGCCTTTCAAAAGTTGCAGGTGGCGGGCCAGCCTAGCCAAAATGCGGGTGTACTCAAAACGGATATGCCTATTGAGATATTGGAACCCAAGGGCGCTACAAGGGAATTGATGTTTATGATTTCTGGCGATGGTGGTTGGACCAGTTTCGACAGGGAGCTGGCCAGTACTTTTGCGACAAAAGGGATCAAAGTGATCGGCTTGGATGCACAGAAATATTTTTGGAATGCAAAGACACCAGAACAAACGACAAAGGAAGTGTCCGAGATCTTGACCTATTTTCAGGAAAGGGAACCTAATATCAATTTTTCGATAATGGGTTATTCTTTTGGGGCCTGTGTGATACCCTTTATCGCCAACCGCCTTCCCGAGAAGTTAAGAAAAGCGACCACTGGATTGGTTTTGTTATCGCCAGATGATCAGGCCGATTTTGAGATCCATGTGGCGGATATGCTAAGTTTAGGTGATCGAAGCGAACCTTATGATGTGGTAGCGGAGTTAAAGAAAGTCAGTCTGCATAAACTGTGTATATTTGGTTTCGGGGAAGATAGCGAGATTGCAACGAAGTTTAGAAATACAGGAGCACCTGTAGAAATCTTACCTGGAGGGCACCACTTTGATAATGATTATGAAGCTATTGCCGCCAAGGTGATCAGCTCCATAGCGATCAAATAGCCACGTTTAATCATATCGTCTAGCCTAATGATGAAACGTTCACTTAAGGCTAATGATTATTATTTCAAGGAAATTCTGGCTTTTCTATTCTTCTTACTAAAGGTACTTTCTTGGAGGCCTCGCTGATCGATGGATTGAAGTCTTTTGGCATGAGCAATATTGATTTGATTGCTGTGTTTGTGCTTTAACCCGCCCATTTCCGAACCTTGAGAAGATCAATTTTGGTGATTGCCACAATTTCTTGATGATAAGATGATAGAGATAAATATCAAAAATGATATATCCTAATACCAGCTTATAGCTAATACCAGTTTTCAATCAATCTTTAGACAGTAATTAGTCAGTCATTAGTCAGTTTATACTGAACCATCACTGAACGAGCACTGAACAATCACTGAACCATCACTGAACAAGCATTGTAATAAGAGCGAATTTCTTTCCTACTTGATCCTAATTTGTTACAGCTAAAAAAAAAGACTACGCTTAGGTAACAGAACGATCGTTATCGTGGGGTAATAAAGCATTTTGGGAAGTAGATTAACATGTTCCGATCAAAACCTTCCGATAATTCTTTCGGGTTCAAATACTGTTAAAACAAAAAAAGCTAATCGTAAGATTAGCTTTTTTTGTTTTATCTCATTGAATGAATATTAAAAAAGCGATTCCACGAATGAGATGATCTATCTAAGGTGCCCGTTAGCCCCAAGTGCCATGTACAAATTAATTCTTTCTATGCGTTGTTGCAAATGGAGGTCGATAGTATTCATTTCTTTTTTTATGAGATCCCTTTGTTTTTGAAGTAACACGAAGTTGTTGCTACTCCCGACATCAATCTGTTTTTTTGTTAAAGCTATATTCTGTTCTAAGGCAGAAATTGCTTGTTGTTGTAAAACGACTTGCTTGTCGATAGAGCTTAGATTTGCCAAAGCAGATTCAACTTCATTGAAGGCTAGTAGTACTGATTTTGCATATTCTTCGACCAGTTGTTTTTGTCTGGCCGTTTTTATTTCTACATTTTTTCTTAATTTTCCACCATTGAAAATGGGAGTAGTAAGGCCTCCGCCGATTTTGATTAGTGGATTAGAGAATAAGTTGCTGATACCATCTACATTCGTTTCCGCAGCTCCCACTGAAGCGCCGATATTAATAGCGGGTAATCTAGCTGCTTTGGCTTCCTGTACTTCATAAAAGCTAGATTCTATTTGGAATTGACGTGCCATGATATCAGCTCTTTTCTCCAAAATATTGAGCGGGAAATTAGTGGGGATATCTTCTTTCAATGGCGAAAATTTCGAATATACTTTAATTAATCCTTCGGGGTATTTTCCACATAATATTTCTAAACTCCGTCTTGATTGCGCGTTGCCATTTTTTATTTTCTCAAGATAGGAATTCAAAAGAATAATTTCACTTTCGATACTTGACAGGTCTAGCATATTAGCCGTTCCGACTTTATTCTGAATAGCACGAATTTTTTTTAAATCTTCCGTTTTAGCGATAAAGTCCCTGATTTTTTGTTCTTGATACTGTCCTGCAATATTGAGATAATATGTTTTAGCAATTGTAGCTGCAACCGACTGTTCTAGCATTTTCTGTTGTGCTAGTGCCGAAAAATACTGACTCACACCAACCATCTCCGCGGATTTATTTTTCCCCCATAGATCAAGCTCCCAATTGGTTTTTAATTGCAGATTACCAATGTGACTACCGCTAACAAGATTGTTATTAGTATTTGCCAAGGCATTGACGGTTGGATAAAGGCTACTACCAGCGATATCCATGGCTAGTTCTGCTTGATTCAGTTTTTCTTTTGAAATAAGGATATCGGCATTATGGGCAATACCCTCTTTAATTAAATTCTCCAGATCAAGCGTCAATAATGTATTCATCCATGCGTATGAAAAACTAGGCTGGTCTTGATTCTTCTCTTGAATCCATTTGGCGGGAATCTCTGTATTGGCCATGATCGTACTCGAGTTTTTTAGACTGTCTATTTTATCAGGTGTTGCACTTTTGTAACCGATACAGGAAGTCAGGCTTAGGAAAAGACTGCCAACAATACTTATTTTTTTTAACATATTAATGCAGTTTAGGGATTAGATAATTGAGTTTACTGCTAACACGTACCATCACTTTTCGGATAAGGTGTAATGGTTTGATATGTTTTGAGTAAATAACTGCAGTTCCTCGGGAGCCGACTGTCAATAACTGTTCGTTTTCGTCCAGGACAAATTTTGCGATGAGCTTTCCATCAGTTTCTGGTAATTGCCTTGCCGTTTCTGGGATTCCCGAAGTGGTTGAATTCCCTCCAAGTAGCCCTCCGGCATTGTTCATGATACCTTGACTCGTTGCATCAACTACATAATCCAGCTTTGCTTTCACGACTCTTCCAGGCGCTGTTTTTAAGGCTAGCTCTACTTCATCTCCATTTTTAACAGTCTCTAATTCATTTTGAGAGAAAAATGCGATGACGGATTGTTGTTTTTGGATCAAGACAAAAGCCGATTTAAAAGGAGCCATCATTGCGCCTTCATTTAATTGTACATTTGGAATTAAGCCGTCTGTGGGAGCTAAGACAACCGTTTGTGAAAGATTCCATTTTGCCTGCTCTAGTTTGGCCTTAAGTTCCGCTATAGAAGCATTTTCTCCATGATGCGTAGCGTTATATTTGGTTTCTAGAGACGATTTTTGTGCTTGAGCGGCATTAATTCTTGATTGCAGGTCTTGTGATGTTGCAGTAGCTTGTTCCAGATCAAATCTGTTGGCAGCGCCTGCATCGACCAATTCTTGGTACTGTTTGATTCTTTTATTGATCAAATTAAGTTGGTATTGTAGGCTTGTGATGTTTTTACGAGCAGCATCAATATCCAAATTGTAAGATGACACGGTAGATTTCACATTGCTTAACTGAGCTTCCAAAGAATTAATTTCTTGCTGATAGGGGACGGGATCGATGGTAAACAAGGTATCTCCTTTTTTTACTTCCTGATTAGTTTTAACATATACTTTTTTTACTTTTCCCAAAGTTTGTGTGGTAATATCCACACTCCGGTTGCCTACTTTGACGTCAGATGTAATGGGGCAAAAATAGTTGAGGCTCAAAATAAGTGCAATTGATCCGAAGATTGGCAAGGAGAATACAATAATCTGCGTATTGAAGTTCCAGGGGATAAGTTTTAGTTTTTTGATGAGCAGCCAGCAGATACCAGCGTATATACCTATTAGTAATTCTAACATAACTTTATTCTTTGTAATTTTTTGTTGTAATCGGATACGATTCTTTAATTGATCAGTTTGTGTCCTTTGAGGGCTTTGCTGTTTCCTCCAGATCTGTTGAAGGTAATTTTTCTTTTTTGTAATCGTAGTTTGCCCAAATTAAAGCAACTGGCCAAAGTAACCCTCCAAAAATCAATGAAAGCAAGCACATGCTTTTTATTGCGCTTAGCTGCGGATGATTTTTCCTTTCAGCTATTTTCTCTGGGTAAATATGAACCTTCCAAAAGAGGACAATCCCTGCGATAGGTAAAATTAATATGATAAACCATGATGCTATATCTGCGATTGTATCCTCAGCACCTCCAGTAGACGCATGTGATACACTGCATAGCATGATTAAACACAATGTTGTTAGTAATTTTTGCATTATAAAATAAAATTGAATGATAAAAATCTCGGCGATATCAGTTAAGATAAAGCCGAGTATCATGAAAGCATGATTTAAAACGAATCGTTTGTGTTGTATTCTTCTCGAATGACATTTCGCAGAAGTTCAACATTTTCATGGTAGATTGCAGCTTGTTGGGGACTTAGTATCTTGTCGAATGCCTGATCTGTTTTCTTGAATGTTTGCTGTAATCTATGTTGCGCTTTCCTTTTGCTCCTCTTGCTATCGGCCGATAAATAAGCCTCAAGTTCGTTTCGGACATGCTCAGCTGTCTTTTGATTGATATCGAAAACAGGATCCAACTGATCTTGGGTTAATTCCAGCATTTTATTCATGGCCATTGTTCTAAAAGTAGCTGCCCTTACGATTTTATTTTCTTTAAAAATCTCGAATTGAGTCGGTGATAAAAGTTCTTGTAAAGCGATGTTTCTTTGTTTTAGAATTTTTATCAGACCATCGATTTCCTCGGCATGGGTTAGATGTTGAGCTTTACTTTCATTATTTAAACTTTCAAGTGTATTTGCTGCGTGAAGGTTAATTTGATACACTTGTTCTGTTTGTGAGGTCGTCATATTCAAAAATGACATTTCATTTGTTATGTAGATTCCGATGTTTTCAACGTTCTTGGATTGTGCATTGACGACATGATTTGTTAAGATTAGGAATAGGCCCAATGTGCTTATTCTTAAAGAAAAGTTGTTCATTTTGTTTTTCGTTTTAAATTATACTTTTAGACAAAAGGCTGTTTTACAGCTTTTTTGACGAAGCAAAATTAGAACGAATAAACGCTGAAAAAGTATTCCTAAGTTACTTTTTTGGTGGATTTTTTTTATGTATACGGGCTGTTAATCGAGATAGGGAGTTCGGTGTTATGCCGAGGAAATTGGCGATATATTTTCGGTTTGTATTCCTGGTGATATAAGAACGGTCTTTTAAAAAAACTTCATAGCGGGCGCTTGGAGAATCACTGCACAATTGTTCTGTGCGAGTTCGTAATGCATCAATAATCGTTTTTAACGATTTGATGTAAAACTGGAAAATCCCCTTGTATTGAAAAGCTAGCTCTTCAAAGCTATCTTTTGAAAATAACAACAATTGAGTGTCCAAAACCGCTTCAACGGTATATTTGGTTTCCCGCTGATCGGAGTAATGCTCGGGAATTCCGACGATAATAGCATCGTCTGCTTCCGAGGTTAGAAAAACATTATTTTCTGTGCCATCATCCGAATAAAAATACCAACGTAGTAAACCTGTAGTGAGTATAAAAATAGAGTCAAATTTATTGCCCGCTGTTGTAAGTTTGGCCTTTTTTGGAAGGAATAATGGTTTACATATTTTAGACAATTCAATTTGCTCTTCATCACTAAGCTGCTGAAGCTGTTTCAACTGTTTCAATAAGTCCAATTGAGTTTGCATGATGGTCTTTGAGTTATTAATCCAAATTTAGAAAAAATTGTGTTGAATTGAAAAATACGCAACGGCAAAAGAATGGCTGGCTGACTGTTAAAACAAAAAAAGCTAATCGTAAGATTAGCTTTTCTTTTGTGATCCCGCTGGGATTCGAACCCAGGACCCATACATTAAAAGTGTATTGCTCTACCAGCTGAGCTACGGAATCCTTTCTGTTTTTGAAAGTGATGCAAAGGTAGAAAAATAAGTTATTTGTGCAAAATGTTTTTGTCTTTTTTATTGATTAAAGTTGTAACTATTTAAAAATTACTGAATTATTTTTTATTAAAAAAGCCTTTTAGGAAACTTGCGGATAGGATTGGTTTGTATGGAGGCTGTTTTTTGGAACGAGGAGACATATTTTTGATGTAGAATAGCCATAAAAAAAGCCAGCTAATTGCTGACTTTTTTATTTTTTAGGCTGGTATTGATAACATTATTCAGTTACCACGCCCATTTTACTAAACTTGTCAATTCTTTCAGTAACTAATGTATCGCTATCTTTTGCCGTCAATTCTGCAAGATCTTTCAACAGCTGGCTTTTTAGATTAGCCGCTGCTGCCGCAGGATCTTGGTGAGCACCACCTAGCGGTTCAGGGATAATACCATCAATCAAGCCGTTACCCAACATGTCTTCTGAAGTCAATTTTAATGCCTCAGCGGCTTTTTCTTTATGATCCCAGCTTCTCCATAGGATAGAAGAACAAGATTCAGGTGATATGACCGAATACCAGGTATGTTCCATCATGTAGACTCTGTTTCCAACGCCAATACCCAAAGCTCCACCTGAAGCTCCTTCACCAATAACAACGCAAATGATTGGAACTTTCAATACAGCCATCTCCATGAGGTTACGTGCAATCGCTTCACCCTGTCCGCGTTCTTCAGCTTCAAGTCCTGGATAAGCACCCATCGTATCAATTAAAGTGATCACAGGTTTATTGAACTTTTCAGCCATTTTCATTAAACGTAGGGCTTTTCGGTAGCCTTCAGGATTGGCCATTCCAAAGTTGTGGTATTGACGCTCTTTGGTATTTTTACCTTTTTGATGACCGATGATCATAACGGCATTACCATCAATAGAAGCCATACCACCGACAATCGCTTTATCATCCTTAACGGTTCTATCACCATGTAACTCGATAAATTCGTCGCAGATAGCCTCTATATAATCATAAGTCTGAGGGCGATCCGGATGGCGTGACATTTGAACGTTCTGCCAGCCTGTTAAATTGCCGTATATTTCTTTTTCAGTAGAAGCAAGCTTTTCTTCAAGCTCACGAACGGTTGCGCTCATGTCAACTTGAGTTTTTTCGGCAACTTGAGTTACCTTTTCAATTTGCAATTGCAAGTCTGCAATTGGCTTTTCAAAATCAAACGTGGTTTTCATATATCTATTTTATGAAAATATTCAGAGGGCTAATTTAGCGCATTTTTTCTGAAATTAAAATTAGGGAGGATAATATCATTGGAATTCCTTTGTTACATTTGCGTTATAATCGTACTGGTGGCTTAGTTTTTGATTGTAGGCCTGTGAAAAATGTTGACTTATGCTGAAAAAATATTTTTACTTTCTTTTGTTACTGATCTTACCTACACTTGTTCGATCAGAAAGTTATCCTGAGGTTTTATTTGACAATAGTGTTATCAACGGGAGTTATGCGAAGAGTATCGCTCATTATACTGGTGAATCATGGATCCAAAATGTAAGCTATAGCCTACCGGTTTCCGATAGTTTGTTTTTTACGCCAGGCAATTCGCTTTCTTTGCGGTACGTTTCTTCTCCTAATGGTAAATGGGAGGCAAGTATTTTAAACGATAAACAGAAATTTCCCTATTTAATTGCCAAGGATGATCAGTTAACTTTTAAGCTTTTTATTCAAAGCAATACTGAAAAGGGACAATTGCCAAAAGTCACCTTACAGCAAAATGATACGAGGACAAATGCTGTGGATATCGCAAATTATATCGATGATTTTGCTTATGATACTTGGCTTAATGTTTCCATTCCAGTCGCTAAATTTGTAGGAATTTCATTAGGGAAGCCTGTTTCCGCTTTAATTTTGGAACAGAATGGAACTGCACTGCAGACAAATCAACTATTTATCGATCAAATAGAGTTTTTGCCCAAAAACTATCCAAAGGTAAGACTGTCATCAGCAGCTATCTTATCTAAGATCAGTTCCGTGGATAAACAAGTCGAGTTGGTCTGGCAATTGCCGCTAACACCAAGTATTCGCTATGTCAAAATCTACCGTTCGGAAGATAAACTCAATTTTCAGCCGATAGCAATTTTACCCATCTATGTACAAAAGTCACTAGATAGAGTAAATGAATATAACAAATCTTATTATTACAAGATCGCTTGGGTAGACTATAATTATGTTGAATCTCCTTTTTCTGAGGTTAGGGAGGTACAGACAAAAAAAGGTACGGATACGGAGATGTTAAATTTTATCCGGAATGCTCATGTGAATTATTTTATAGACAACTATGATGTGAATAGTGGTATGTTTCTGCCTGATCGAGGCAACAGGCAGGCTATTGTATCTACAAATGAAACTGGTTATGCGATCTTGGGCTTACTTGTGGCAGGAGAGAATAACTTGATCTCGCGACAAGCTCTTTTGGCTAGATTAACACGGATTGTGAAATTTTTGAGCAGTGCGCAACAACATCAAGGGGTCTTTACGGCGCTTTACGATGGCCGGTCGGGGGTGCCTTTTTATCGCGACTCAATTCCAACGTACGATTTGCGCGGAACCTCCCATATCATGGAGTCGCTTTTAATCGCCCGCCAATATTTTTCTAAAGAGGATCCTGAGGAACAGACGTTGAGAAATAACATTACGAAGCTCTGGGAACGTATAAATTGGAACTATTTTACAGACGCACAGAATCCTGATGTACTTTGGAATAAATGGTCGCCTGTAGACAGTACAGCTCGATCGAGGCCTTTGGGGGGATTTAACGAGAGTTTGGGTACGTATTTGCTGGCGATGTCTTCACCTACCCACCCTTTAGCTATTTCAGCTTATATCAATGGATTTGCAACCAAACATAAAGGCAACGAATTGTATTTTGGGGATGACTCCAATGATTTGGCTCCTGAACTCAAAATGAAATTAAATGATTCTTTAGCGCGTTTAATAAGTGCAAACCCTTTAATTGGCGACACGGGAAATGCCGGAATTTCGATATACTCCGACGACAAAGTTATTTTTGCCAAAAGTATTGCAGGCGGCAGTTTAAATGAATCATTGATGGCTGTCTATCGTCCCTTTTTGATTATGGATCCTAAAGGGAAAGTAGATGATTTTGTAGATTACAAGAAATATTTATCGAATTATATTCTTGCCTATAAACGGAGAGATAATGAAATGAGTATAGGGACTCGATTTACCGATATTTGGGGAGTGGAAAATGTGGAAGATACCTATCAGGGGTATTTGGTGAATCCTGCAATAGCTATTGCAGCTTACCCATTTGAAAAGGAGATTGGTCTAAAAGCATTACGTAAATTTTACGAAGAATACGCTGATGTGTTATTTACACAATATGGTTTCAGAAGCTGGATTGATATTAAAAACAACGATGTTTCTGAAAGTTATCGTGCGAGGAATCAAGCAACGATTGCCGTGATGATCGAGAATGCAAATTCAGGCATGATTTGGAAATTGTATGAGAATATTCCTGAGGTAAAAAAGACTTTAGAAAAAGTATATACCAAGAAATAGATTTGTTACGTTAGATATGACGTAGAACGGATGTCATATTGGACTTTTTTCGCTATATTTACTTGCTTAAATCGATATTAAATACGTTAGAAACGACATGCTTAGAAAAATTAATTTGGGAATTTTAACCTTATGTGCAAGTTTATCGTTATTTTCCTGTAAACAACAAGCTATTGTAGTCAATCCAGGTGCAGTTGTAACAAAAGATGGAACTGATGATGGTTTGAAAAATGTGAAGAAGGATTTTAATGATGCGAAAAGAACTGATGAAGGGATTAAGTTTAGTATATCGTCTGATTTATTGTTTCCAACAAACTCTTCTTACCTATCTGAGAAGGCAAAAACTGAAGTTAGTAAATTAGCGTTGATCTTGAAGGAAAGTAATAATAAGATCAAAGTTGATGGATATACTGATGCTACGGGTACTGTTGAGTATAATCAGTGGCTTTCCGATAAAAGAGCGGCGTCTGTTAAGAAGTTCTTGGTAGATTCAGGGGTTGCTGAATCGCGCATTACGGCAAAAGGTTTCGGTCAATCAAATCCAGTTGGAGATAATAAAAGTCCGGAAGGACGTCAAAAAAATAGAAGAGTGGAAGTTACTATTTTAGATAAAAAATAGTTTATCAGACCAATTCTTAATATAAAAAAAGCGAGATATTTAAGATATCTCGCTTTTTTTATGCAGTTATATGGCGGTTTTATGCCGCTGTGTATGGTCTCCCGAAACAAGGTGTTTTAATACGGGAGAAATCGGAATGGGGCCTGTCTGCCGGAATTGTTTTCGATAAAATCTGAGGCTAAGATAAAAAGCGTTGAAAAAGATGAATTTAGAAGAAGATAATAGACAGAAGCCAATTTTTCGGGAAGCCATTTGGTTTGTGGACTCAGTACACTATATGCACACTATGGCAACTCCGCATTGCTTATTGCTTTATTTTCGGGTTTAAAACCTGCAGTTCTAGCGATCATTATATTTGCAACCTTTCGGATGGGGCAGAAATCTCTTGTCAGCACATGGCATTATTTGGTCGCATTGGCCGCTTTTCTGCTATCGTATTTTGCTGGGCTTCCAATGCCCTGGATTATTGTGGGTGTGATTGCTGTTGGTCTACTACGCTATGCAATCTTGTCAAAAACTTCCAAAATTGATGCTATCCCGGGGCCTTTAGTGATTGTTTTGGCCTATGTTGGTTTTATGGCTGGCTTCAATCATTTTCATCAGTCCTATTCCATGGCAGCAATAGGTTTGATCACTACAGCATATTTTACTTTTCTTCCAAACTTTGCCTTGATTTTTGTTGGGGCGCCACTGATTGAACGGACCCAAAAAAATACATGTATACAATTTATCCTATCTTTAGTGACTGCATCCGTAGTTGGTGTAATCGTTAATTTGGCCTGTTATTTAGGTATAGGGATTCTATTTCCAAGTGGTGTCAGTTCTTGGTATGCCATTGAGCCGATGGCTCTGGTTTGGGTGTTATTTTCACTTTTTCTTTTATTCAAGTATAAAATAGGCATGTTGAAACTTATATTGTTGAGTCTGGCCTACGGCTTTCTCTTATTTTTATGGCGATTAAATAAAATGCCCATGGGCTGATGAGCTTCGCAAGCAAGTTTATTAAAGATTGAAGGGAGTTTTGTGAATTTGACAGGGCCATTCGAGGTAACATATGCGCATAAACAAGAAAAGCCCATCGTTAGATGAGCTTTCTTGTACCTAGGGCGGGAATCGAACCCGCACTCCCTTAACGGGAACAGGATTTTAAGTCCTGCGTGTCTACCAGTTCCACCACCTAGGCAGGTGAGCGAAAAACGAGATTCGAACTCGCGACCCCAACCTTGGCAAGGTTGTGCTCTACCAGCTGAGCTATTTTCGCATTGGAATTTTATTTCAATTTTTAAAAGAACCTTGCGTTCCTTTTTGGTGATGCAAATATAGAGCGAAAATTCAATATTGCAAAATATTTATTTACTTTCTTTCTGTGTTTTTTATAACTCCTTTGAATTCAGTGTAGAAAAAATTAAATCACTTTCAAATCCGCGGGATAGTGCAAACTGATAAACTTTGTTTTTAACTGCATAATGGTTCTTACCACTAATTTCACGGAGTTTTTTGTCAATGATATGATTTAAGATTTGTTCATATTCATCTAGATCGATTTGCTTAAATGCAATTTTTATCAATTGTTCGGATACTCTTTTTGCTTTGAGTGCCTGCTTGATTTTTACTTTACCCCAGCCTTTCATGCGGAGTTTTCCGTTACAGTAGGCAATAGCAAAGCGTTCTTCATTTAAAAAATTATCGCTGATCAAATTGGCCAATACATTTTCGACTTCTTCTTCGTTTAGTCCCCAGCTGTAGAGCTTATCGCGTACTTCTTGCTGTGCGCGTTCTTGATAGACGCAATAGCTTTCCGCTTTCAACTGCGCCTGATGCTGCGTTAATATCTTCTTGTTTCTTTTTTCTTCGTCAAACATATTGTCAAAATTTCAAAAATAATATGAAATAACTAAAAAAATGTTCAGTTTTGACACAATCAAAATATATCAGGAGAATGTACAAAATATCGGAAATCGCCCAGATTTTACATCCCAATCGCACATTTATCACGGATCCCAATTCTTTTGTCCAGCATTTATTTTATGACAGCCGTAAAATTGCCCAGGCGGACAAGGGCATTTTTTTTGCACTTCAGAAGAACAGAGATGGTCATCGGTATATCCGGGAAGCCTACGAAAAAGGAGTTCGTAATTTTGTGCTTCAGGCCGATGAGGGACAGGAAATGGAGCTTTTGGAAGCTAATATTCTTTGGGTAGCGGATAGTTTAGTTGCTATGCAGGAGCTGGCAACTTTTCATCGTCAGAAATTTGATTATCCTGTCATCGGAATTACTGGAAGCAATGGTAAAACGATTGTAAAAGAGTGGCTTTTCCAGCTTATGTCTCCTGAATATAAGATTTACCGAAGTCCTAAGAGCTATAATTCTCAACTTGGTGTGGCTTTGTCCTTGTGGGGGTTGTCCGGTCAGTATAATCTTGCGCTAATCGAAGCGGGGATTTCAGAAAAGGGGGAAATGCTGCGCCTTGAGCAGATGATAAAACCAACTATAGGACTATTGACCAACATCGGTGTTGCCCACAAAGCTGGTTTCAAATCTAAGGAGGAAAAGATTTATGAAAAGCTCGAGCTTTTTAAAAATGTTGAAACCATGATTTTTCCAAATAGTTACCTCGAAAATATTCAATTGCCATATAGGCCACGAAAATTTTCTTGGGGGCTTGATGAGGGCCTTTCTTTGGAAGTATACTCCATCAAACAGGTTAACGACCGATTTACTATGGTCACGTTCTATTATACCGGTCGCACCTTTGCTGTTGAAGTACCGTTTGTGGATAAAGGAAATGTTGAGAACGCGATAAATTGTGTAGCGGTGATGCTACGTTTTGGTTATGAAAATGAAGTGATCGCATCGAGGATTAAAGAGTTGCAGCCCGTGGCGATGCGTCTTGAGTTAAAAAAAGGAAAAAAGAATAGCTCCATTATCGATGACTCCTATAGTAATGATCTGGATGCGCTGCAGATAGCCCTGGAGTTTTTAAATCAGCAGGGACAGCATCCGTTCAAGATGTTGATATTGTCGGATATCCCTGGGGTCCATATCGAAGATGAAAAAAGTTTGTCCAAGCTGAAACGTTTGCTTCGTGAGTATCGTTTGGATAAATTGATATTGATAGGTGAAGTGTTGCCTAAAGTGGCAGCACAATTTGATGTGCCTTCTATTTCATATAGCGATACAACTGCTTTCTTGGCCGATATTAGGTCGCTTTCTTTTGAAAATGCCACGGTGTTATTGAAAGGAGGACGTGAGTTTCATTTTGAACGTATCAGTCAGCTTTTAGTTGCAAAATCACATGATACAGTGCTTGAAATCAATTTGAATGCACTCGAGAATAATTTGAACGTATATCGACAGCTGCTGCCGAAACAGGTGAAGTTGATGACCATGGTAAAAGCTTTTTCGTATGGTAGTGGAAGCTTCGAGATCGCAAATCTTTTGCAATTCAATCGGGTGGATTATCTGACGGTTGCTTTTGCGGATGAGGGAGTTGATTTGCGTGGTGCGGGCATAAAATTACCTATTGTAGTGATGAGCCCTGATGAAAGTTCTTTTGAGTCCATTGTTCAGTATCACCTTGAACCGGAAATTTATAGCTTTAGAATATTGTTCTCCTTTTTGAATTTTCTGAAAACGAAACAAATAGCTTCTTTTCCGATTCATATTAAGATAGATACAGGTATGCATCGGTTGGGTTTTATGCCTGACGAGGTCGATCGTTTAATAGCGGTGCTACGTGCGGAAGCGATTTTAGAGGTCAAATCTGCATTTTCCCACTTAGCGTCTGCAGGTAATGAAAAGGATCGGGAATTTACACAACGACAAATTGATCTGCTGGATGAATTTACAAAGCGTCTCGAAAGTGGTATAGGATATTCTTTTCTACGTCATATTGCAGCAACATCGGGTATTGAATTGTGGCCGAATGCGTATTTTGATATGGTGAGGTTGGGGATAGGTCTCTATGGTATCGATATTGAGCGTCATGATTTACCCATTAGGGAGGCGAGTACCTTGAAAACGAATGTGACACAGATTAAATACCTCCCTGCAGGTGAAACCGTAGGTTATAATAGGCACGGCGTCCTGTATAGAGACAGTAAGATTGCGACAATTAAAATTGGTTATGCGGACGGTTACGATAGGCGTTTTGGTAACGGTGTTGGTAAAATGTTGATAAACGGGTTTTTAGTCCCTACTATAGGTGATATATGTATGGATATGTGTATGTTGGATGTTACGGATGTGGAAGTTGGAGAGGAAGATGAAGTTATCGTGTACCCTGATATAAAGTCAGCGGCGAAAGCTATAGGAACGATTCCTTATGAACTGCTGACGAGTATTTCCCAACGCGTAAAAAGAGTATATTTTTATGAATAATAAAGGATATTCTGCATTTTTGAATAATATTTGATTTTCAATTCATGTTTAGCAAATTAATCAGAGGATTTATTAATTATTTGATACGAGGTATCCTGGTGGTGGTTCCTCTAGCTGGTGCTATTTTTTTAATAGTTTGGATTGTTGCATCAGTTGATTCGGCATTGAATCTAACTGAACATTTTTTGGAGGATGATAGAGGGCACCCCTTGTATATTCCAGGAATAGGTATTCTGACCGTTATTTTGGTATTGGTTCTGGCGGGGCTTATTTTTACAAATTTTGTGACAGACCCCATTAAAGTGTGGATTAATCATCAGATCCAGCGGATTCCACTTCTAAATACCTTATATTCTTCGATTAAAGATTTTACAGAGGCCTTTGTTGGTGATGCAAAGAAATTTAATGAACCTGTCCTGGTGACGGTGAATGAGTTTGGTCTGAAAAAGATAGGTTTCTTAACGCAGCATGATTTAAAAAGCATTGGGCTTGAAGAAGAAGTTATGGTGTATTTTCCATATTCCTACTCTTTTGCAGGGCAGGTCGTCATTATCAGTGCAGATAAGGTGAAAAAATTAGATATGTCTCCAACAGATGCCATGAAACTCGTTGTTTCCGGTGGTGTGAGCGGGATAGCCCATTAGTCGGCTTTCATATCGGTTAAATAAAAATGCTGGAAGTCGTTGTATGATTTCCAGCATTTTTATTTTTGCTTATTCTGTCTTTCTACTTGTGGGGCTTTTCCAATTTATACGTCCATGTCGTTATTGGTATAGGACATTGCTATTGATTTTTTTTCTGCCCTAAAGTCGGATTTACTGGTGGGATTGGAATATAGCCGTCATCGCCAGGTACTTTTGGAAATTCATGATTTTCCCATTTTTCGCGCGCTATTTTTAATGTTTCAATGTCTGAAGCGACAAAGTTCCAGTCGATATATCGTTGTTCAGGAAAAGGTTCGCCCCCAAAAATGTAAACTGAAGTACCCGCCTTCATTTCGAATTCACATAGTTTCGCATCCTTGGCAACTAAAATCTGTTTTGGACCGAATTCCTGGCCTTCCGCATGAACAGTCCCATGAAGGATATATAATCCACTTTCGCCATATAGGTGATCGCCCAGTTTAATGGTCGCATCTTGTTCTGCTTTGATTTCAATAAGATATAATGGACTATATACCGGAACCTCGGAACGGTGGTTTTTAATTTCACCTGCAATTAAGCAATAAGATACACCGTCTTCGGTCCAATGTGGAAGCTGCGGTTCTTCTATGTGAACAAAATTAGGTTCCATTTTTTCGAGTTCTTTTGGTAGGGCCACCCAAATCTGCAGCCCATGTAGGTCGTGCGGCGTCGATCTCAGCTGTTCGGGAGTTCTTTCAGAGTGTGTGACACCCTTACCTGCCGTCATCCAATTGACTGCTCCTGGTTTGATCTCCACGGCATTTCCTAAGCTGTCACGGTGCATAATGCTACCTTCGAATAGATAAGTCAATGTGGATAACCCGATATGCGGATGTGGAGCAATATCCATAAAGTGCGGTTCGGCAATGTTATCAGGTCCCATGTGGTCGATAAAGATAAAAGGGCCGACCATACGTTTCTGCCTGAAAGGAAGAAGTCGCCCAACTAAGAAATTGCCTATGTCAGCGGCTCTTTCTTCAATAACTATTGCAATATTTGACATAATGTTTCCTTATTTTTGTGTTTCTAATCTAAAGCAATTTAAGAAATGTCCAGTATAATCAATCGGTTTTTGGGTAAAAAGAGTGTAAGAAATGAAGAGCTTTTGGCGCTAGCGGATAGGTTGTCTTTTAGGAACAGTCAGCTGGACAGCTTTTTGATAGGGCATTTTATACAAAATAACAAAATAGATCCAGCGGACTATTTTGTTTTTCAAGAGCAGTTGCTTAAGCTTCATGTTGACCGATTTGAGGCTATGCAGGTAGAGCTGAACTTGTTGAACCAATATTTGCAGTTGGCCGAACGTTTTCTTCCAGCAGGTTTTTCAGTCAAATGGGAAAATAAGCTACAGTCTCAGGATGAAATTATGTTGCCGCCGCTCATTCTTTTTCCTGTGGTACAGCATGCTGTTGAAAATGGTTATAATACGATGTCTTCTCATCCAGTTCGGATCCGATTGTCGGGCTCATCAAAGGTGATTATGCTGGAAGTTAGCTACCGCGTGAACCATTATCTGGAAAGTCAGTTTAGCAGCACATTGATACGTGATTTTCGACAGCGATTGGACTATCTTTTTCCGGAAAAACATAATTTGCTGATGAATAGCAACAGCAATACTTCTCGAATTACGTTAACTATCCAACTTTAGATGATATTGAAGTGTTTTAAGGCATTCCAGATGCCATTTTCATCAACGCTGTCTGTTATATAATCTGCAATTTCCTTTACCTCGGGATTGGCATTACCCATAGCAATTCCAATATGGGTGTGCGCTAGCATGGTAATATCATTTCCGCCGTCGCCAAATGACATGGTTTCTTCCAAGGTGAAGTTGAAATGATCTAAAAAAACATCTATTCCAATTTTTTTGCTTTGTCCCATCGGATTGACATCAGCAAAAATGGGCGTCCATCTCGAAGCAACCGAATTTGGCATCACATTTTCCATGAATTCAGCTTCTTCTTCAGGATTGATGAAAACATTGACCTGCATAACTGAGTCAAGATCAAAATCCTTTTCGTAATCCCGAATAGGTGGGGTGGGGACATTGACCTGTTCGTACATTCGTTGTACCTCCGGTGTAACCTGGTTCAAGGAAATTTCTTTTTCAGACATGAATGAAAAAGTCAGGTCTTCACGCTTTTTAGCATAATCCAATAAGGAGCGAATGTCTTTTTGAGGAATGTTATTTTTATAAATGACTTCCTGTTCCTTCGTGACGCAATACCCGCCATTGAAGGTGATATATCCATCAAAATCGAGGTAACGAATATGCCCCAGCTGATTGTAGGACCTTCCTGTTGAAACAAATACCTTGATGTTTTTTTCTTTTAATAATTGAAATGCTTGTTGAGTAGATTCGGGAACTTGATGTGTTTTGAAACTTAGCAAAGTTCCATCGATGTCAAAAAAGATAGCTTTAATCATGGATTTTTGGGTCAAAATCAAATATACTAAATACTTGGGATAGTGTAACTATTACAATATTAAATTTGAGGTGTTTTATCTCCTATAGGCTTATCTCGTTTTTAATTGTATTGAGGATAAGTATGCCCAAATGGAAGTCAGTCGGCCTGTAGATGCGAAGTCTCGGCTCTGGATTTATGACCATTGAAAGTAGTGGTGGGGGGCATGTTATTTGGTTAGGCTCGTTGAAATTAGTCGGAAGAATATTGACATGGGGCCTCATGAAAATTTTTACCACACTGGGGAGAGAGCAATACATATCAACCACATGATTAGAAGGAAATAAAATCGGAGATACAAGGGGGGGGGTAATAGGGAGATTATAAGTATTCATCCGAATAAGGTCCGAATAATGCCCCTATAAAGTCCCTATGAAGTATGTGTTAAAAAAGCTATTCATTTGAAGTTGGTATACTGTTGGATTTTTTGATATACATGATAAAAAAGAGCTCGAGGGCTGGATGATTTGGCTTGATATTGACTTTTCGAGGCGCATAAAAAGAGGAAGATCAAGGAGCTTATGATGCTGTTTTTTGTTGAAGCGAAACAATTGCAAGGTATCGTGTAACGCCGGATTTTCTTTAGTGGATTTTCGCAAAAATCTGACACAATCTTCTCTAATAATTTCGTAAATTTCAAGTTCAAAAAAATGTAAATTGTCTTGCATTTAATGTGTTGTATTAAAGAGGGTTAGAATTTTATGTATATTATTTTCGATACGGAAACGACGGGTTTGCCTAAGCGTTGGGACGCACCAATTACCGATACGGACAATTGGCCGCGCTGTATTCAATTGGCTTGGCAAATTCATGATGAGATGGGAAATTTGGTCGAACATCACGATTTCTTGATTAAGCCAGATGGATTTGATATACCCTATGACTCTGAAAAAATACACGGCATATCGACTGCATTGGCAGAAGAGCAGGGGTTGCCGCTTCAGGAGGTCCTAGAGAAATTCAATGTGGCATTGAATAAAGCCAAGTTTGTTGTTGGACAGAATATTGGTTTTGATTTGAATATCATGGGCTGTGAATTTTACCGTTATGGTGTTGCTTCCAATATGGCTAATATGCCTGTATTGGATACCTGTACGGAAGTAACAGCTGAACTCCTGAAAATTCCGGGCGGTCGCGGTGGACGTTTTAAATTACCCAATTTGACCGAGCTGCATTCCTATTTATTTGGAGTGCCGTTTGCTGAGGCACATAATGCAACAGCCGACGTTGAGGCAACAACACGTTGTTTTCTGGAGCTTGTCAGAAGAGAGGTATTCACTGCCGAAGAACTTCAGGTCGATACGGGCTACTTTGTCGATTTTAAAACCAACAATCCGGGGCCTATACCTACTGTTGGACTGAAACATATCAACCTAAAAGCAGCTTCTGATGAAATTAGAAAACGGTCTCAGCCAGATGAAGTCAAGGTTGTCGTTGATGCGGACGCGTTAGCAGCTTTAAAGGATGCCAAATTTGCCCATTTACATAACCATTCTCAGTTTTCGATCCTACAGTCGACGATGTCGTACGATAAGTTAGTTTCGGCAGCGGTCAAAGATAATATGCCTGCGGTTGCATTGACTGATCATGGAAATATGATGGGCGCCTTTGAATTTGTCTCTCGTGTTATAGGACACAACAAAGAAATTGAAGCACAAAATGCAGAGGCGATTGAAAATGGGCAGGAACCTACTGGTCAGCTTTTAAAGCCAATTGTTGGTTGTGAGTTTTTTGTTTGTGAAAACCACAAAGATAAGTCCAGGAAAGATAATGGGTATCAGATTGTGTTATTGGCAAAGAATAAAAGAGGTTATCACAATTTGGCTAAGCTCGCTTCCTTTGCGTATACAGCAGGGTTCTATTATGTACCCCGTATTGATAAAGATCTTATCCTTCAATATAAGGAGGATGTTATTGCTCTGTCGGGTAACCTACAAGGGGAAGTGCCTAATAAAATACTGAATATTGGTGAGAGCCAGGCCGAAGAGGCTCTGTTATGGTGGAAAGAGCAATTTGGAGATGATTTTTATCTCGAATTGATGCGCCATGGTCAGGAAGATGAGGATCGTGTGAATCAAACCTTGCTTAAATTTTCCCGCAAATATCAGGTCAAAGTTGTTGCAACCAATAATACATATTACGAGAAGAAAGGCGATGCGCATGCGCATGATATTTTGCTCTGTGTGAAAGATGGTGAGAAACTCTCAACGCCAAAAGGTCGAGGACGAGGGTTCCGTTTTGGTTTACCCAATCAGGAGTATTATTTCAAGTCTTCGGATGAAATGAAGGCTTTATTTAAAGATTTGCCCGAAGCCATTCTAAATATTCAGGAGATTGTCGATAAGGTAGAGATATTTAAATTAAATCGCGATGTCCTTTTACCTAAATTTGATATACCCGAAGAATTTCAAGTGGAAGCGGATCTTGAAGATGGCGGAAAACGTGGTGAAAATAAATATCTGGCTCATCTTTGTTATGTAGGGGCTGAGAAGCGTTATGAAGAAATAACAGATGATATTCGCGAACGTCTTGACTTCGAACTAGCTACGATCGAAAAGACCGGTTATCCCGGTTACTTTTTGATTGTTCAGGATTTTATTGCTGCTGCTCGTGACATGGGAGTTTCTGTGGGACCAGGGCGGGGATCTGCTGCTGGTTCAGCCGTGGCCTATTGTTTGGGAATTACCAATATCGATCCGATTAAATATGACTTGCTTTTCGAGCGTTTCTTGAATCCCGACCGTGTGTCAATGCCCGATATTGATATCGATTTTGATGACGAGGGGCGTGGTCGTGTCATGCAATATGTAATCAATAAATATGGAGCTAGTCAGGTTGCCCAGATTATTACCTATGGTACAATGGCAGCGAAGTCATCCATCAAAGATACCGCGCGGGTGTTGGACTTACCTTTGGGTGATGCCAATGAGATTGCCAAGCTGATTCCGAATCTTAAATTGTCCAAGATTTTTACTTTAGATGATGCTGGCTTAAAGGAAAAGCTGAGAACTGAGGAAATTGAAGCTGTTAATCGGTTGAAATCTATTGCTGATGGTGCTGGATTGGAGGCTGAAACGATCAGACAGGCCCGGGTTTTGGAGGGTTCTGTCCGAAATACAGGTATCCATGCCTGTGGTGTTATCATTACGCCAGACGATATTACTAATTTCGTTCCTGTTTCTTTGGCAAAAGACTCGGATCTTTATGTGACGCAGTTCGATAACCACGTTGTTGAAAGTGCAGGTTTGCTGAAAATGGACTTTTTGGGTTTAAAGACACTGACACTGATTAAAGATACAGTCGAAAATGTCAAATTAAGCCATGGTATCGTGCTGGATCCGGATCAATTTCCGATCGACGACGAGCTTACTTATGAGCTCTTTCAGCGTGGAGAGACCATCGGGGTGTTCCAGTACGAATCGCCTGGAATGCAGAAATACATGCGAGACCTTAAGCCGACGGTATTTGCCGATTTGATTGCGATGAATGCACTTTATCGCCCGGGTCCAATAGAGTATATTCCAAGTTTTATTAAGCGTAAGCATGGTATAGATCCTATTGTTTATGATTTGGATGCCTGTGAGGAATACCTCAAGGAGACCTACGGTATTACAGTATATCAAGAGCAGGTCATGCTTTTGTCCCAAAAGTTAGCCGGATTCTCGAAAGGTGATGCCGACGTTTTGCGTAAGGCCATGGGTAAGAAACAAAAAGCGGTACTGGATAAGATGAAGCCTAAGTTTGTTTCACAGGCAGAGGAGAGAGGGCATAATGCCAAAGTTCTGGAAAAGATCTGGACCGACTGGGAGGCTTTTGCGAGTTATGCATTTAATAAATCCCACTCGACCTGTTATGCTTGGGTAGCCTATCAAACAGCCTATTTGAAAGCGCATTTTCCAGCGGAATATATGGCTGCGGTACTTTCTAACAATATGAATGACATCAAGCAGGTGACATTCTTTATGGAGGAATGTAAGCGTATGGGATTAGAGGTACTTGGTCCTGATGTGAATGAATCCTATTATAAATTTACAGTAAACGAACGTGGTGCAATCCGTTTTGGAATAGGTGCAGTTAAAGGTGTCGGGGCAGGAGCAGTAGATGCTATCGTGCAAACTCGACAATCAGGATTGTATAAATCTGTTTTCGATATGGCCAAACGGATTGATCTTCGTGCGGTCAACAAGAAAGCTTTCGAGAGTCTGGCTTATGCTGGTGGTTTTGATAGTTTTGAGAACACGCACCGTGCACAATATTTCCATTCGGATGAAAATTCAACAGGAATGGAAAAGGCGATACGATTTGGCCAGCGATTTAAAGAAAATGAAAGTTCGGCCCAGGCGAGTTTGTTTGGTGTAGGTGGAGCTGCAGAATTGCCGGAACCTGTTTTGGCACCATGTCCGCAATGGGGATTGATTGAAAAGCTTAAATATGAAAAAGATGTTATCGGTATTTATTTGACCAGTCACCCCTTAGATACATACCGGTTTGAGATTGAGCATTTTTGTCAGAATTCGGTTTCAGATTTGGCTTTGATCAATAAAGTTAAAGCGGCAGAGGTCGATGAAGAGACTTTGCTTGAGTTTAATCGAATCAAGAATAAAGAATTAGTGATTGGTGGCATTATCGCATCGGCAAACCATCGATTGACGAAGACTGGTAAGCCTTTTGCGTCGTTTATCATAGAAGATTATAGTGATTCCTATGATATGGCAGTTTTTGGCGAAGAATACGTCAAATTGAAGGGGTATTTGCAAGAAGGCTATTTTGTGCAATTACGGGGTTTGGTACAGGAACGTTTCAGACAGGTTGGAAATTGGGGCTTTGAGCTGCGTAGTGTACAGTTACTTTCGGATCTTCGTGAGAAGATGGCGAAGAGTTTTACGATCAATATTCCTTTACCTAAGTTGAATGAAGCATTTCTTGACGGAATCAAAGATATACTGGCGCAAAATGAGATTGAGGGGGTTGTGCCAAATTGTCAATTAAAGTTTAAAATTTGGGATCCCCAAGATGAAATATCTGTCGAAATGCCAGCTAAAAGTCTGAAAATAAACCTAACAAATGAATTTTTGGACTGTATAGATAAGTTTGAAGGGATAAATTATCGATTGAATTAGTTTGGATTGGAATTTGTGTAATTAAGATTACAAATACATTGGTAGTTGTTACTATCTTTGTTTATTGATTTTAGCAATTAAATAGTATTAAAGATATAACTTCGGTTTATAAAATTAAAAGATTATGGCATTAGAAATTACAGATAGCAACTTTGAAGAAGTTGTCTTAAAAGCAGACAAACCAGTATTAATTGATTTTTGGGCAGAGTGGTGTGGTCCTTGCCGTATGGTAGGTCCTGTGGTTGAAGAACTGGCTAAGGATTATGAAGGTAAAGCTGTTGTAGGAAAAGTAAATGTGGATGAAAATCCAGAGATTTCCGTTCGTTATGGCATTCGTAATATTCCAGCTCTATTGTTCTTTAAAAATGGAGAAATTGTCGATAAACAAATTGGAGCTGTTCCAAAATCAGTATTGAACGAGAAATTAGAAAAACAATTAGCATAACTTAGTTAAAAGCAAAAAAAGCCTGAAATATTCTATTTCAGGCTTTTTTTTGCTTTTAAAATTTAGTTTTTTTGATTTTATCTTGATTTTTAATTGTTTTTGTCTATATTTTTTTTTGTTTTTGGTGCATTTTGTGTATTTATTTTGTTTTTTAGTGTTGTAATTTGCTGTATTTTTAGTGTTTTTGTGTTTTATTATGATTTTGTTGTTATTTTTTATGTGTGTATGCTTATTTTTTGATAAAAAATCATTTTTATTTGCATAAATCAATATTTTTTACTTCTTTTGAGTATTGAAATTGGTTTTCGAAAAGAATTTGTTTCGATTTTTTGATTTTGATGTTATTTTTTTTTGACTCGATGATTTAGGAGTTGTTTTTTTTGAAAAAAATAGAAATTGACAAAGATTTTCCCTTTCAAATACCCTAGATTATGCCTCGCGTTGCTCTCCGTAACGCGAGTTTTTTTTGGCTAAAGTATGGGTAAAAACAAAAGCGGCTATCCGAAAGGATAGCCGCTTTTTATTATTGACTAAATAAACTGAATTATTCAGCAATTACTTCGAAAGGAACTTGAACTTTCACTTCTTTGTGTAAGTTTAAGTTTGCGATGTATTCACCTAGTTCTTTAGGTTCTACTTCGAAAGTGATACGACGACGATCTACATCAAAACCTTTTGCTTTCAACGCATCAGCAATTTGAATGCTGTTTACTTTACCAAAGATTTTACCAGATTCACCTGCTTTAGCACCGATTGAAAGTTTGATAGCTTCCAATTTACCCGCTAATTCAGTAGCGTCTTTTTTGATTTTTTCTTGTTTGAACTGAGCTTGTTTGATGTTCTCAGCTAAAACTTTCTTTGCAGATTCAGTCGCTTGGATAGCAAATCCTTGCGGGATTAAGTAGTTACGACCGAAACCTGGCTTTACATTAACGATATCGTTTTGCTCACCTAAGCCTTTGATATCTTGTTTTAAAATTACTTCCATTTTCTATCGTCCTCCTTATTTAATTGCATCAGCTAAGTAAGGTAATAAGCCGATGTGACGAGCACGTTTAACAGCTTGAGCTACTTTACGTTGAAATTTCAAAGATGTACCAGTTAAACGACGAGGTAAGATTTTACCTTGATCATTTACAAATTTCATCAAGAAGTTAGCATCTTTATAATCGATATATTTGATACCATTCTTTTTGAAACGACAGTATTTTTTACGGTTGTCCTCTACTTTAGGAGCAGTTACGTATTGGATATTTTCGTTAGCCATTAGTTTGCGCCCTCCTCAGTTTTAGTTTCAGCTTTTTTGTTGAATGCACCGCTACGTTTTTTCTCGTTGTATGCTTTAGCATGTTTGTCTAAGCTTACAGTCAAGAAACGCATAATGCGCTCATCACGTTTGTATTCAACCTCTAATTTATTGATTAATTCACCTGGAGCCTTGAATTCAGTTAAGTGATAAAATCCAGTAGTTTTTTTCTGGATTGGATACGCTAATTTTTTCAAACCCCAATTGTCTTCAGCGACAATCTCGGCTCCGCCTTCTGTTAAGATGTTTTTGAATTTTGCGATTACTTCTTTCGCAGCATCATCAGAAAGCAACGGGGTAAGAACGATTACAGATTCGTACTGTTGCATTGTGTTAATTAATTTTGTTATTTAAAATTCCACTTTTGTGGAAGTGCAAAGGTAGTTATTATATTGTTATGTTGCAAAGCTTTGAAATAAAAAAGTTTAGATCCTTTGGAGGGATCTAAACTTTTCTCAACCGAACGTGGCTATATTTTAGTTCAATTTCTTTAATTCTTCTTTGATAGCTGCCTGTATTTTCTCGCTAACAGGGACTAAAGGAAGTCGTAATTGATCTTTTCCGATCCCCAATTCCTGTAGAATATATTTTACACCAGCAGGGTTTCCTTCAATAAAACACAGATCTGTAATGTCAAGGAGTTCATTATGGATCGATCTAGCTTCCGCATAATTGCCTTCAGCGCATAACTTAGCTAATGTGGCGACCTTTTTCGGTAATGCGTTTCCAATCACTGAAATGATACCAGCAGCTCCAAGAGACATCATCGGCAAGGTAACCGGATCATCTCCAGAGATCAATAGAAATCCCGTAGGTTTATCCCTTAGAATTTCGCTGAATTGCGCAAAATTTCCAGAAGCTTCTTTGATGGCTACGATATTGGAAAAATCATTGGCTAGTCGTAATGTTGTCTGTGCTGATATATTGCTGCCTGTACGCCCAGGCACATTGTATAAAATAACCGGAAGTGGAGAGGCCTTTGAAACAGCCTTGTAATGCTGGTAAATGCCTTCTTGTGTTGGTTTGTTATAATAAGGAGATACGGATAAAATTGCACAGAAGCCTGTTGGATCAAAGTTTTTAATTTGTTCCACAATTTCGGCCGTATTATTACCACCAATTCCAGCAACCAAAGGAAGTCTACCGTTCACGCGCTTGACAGTAAAATCCCAGATACGCTTTCGTTCATCATTGGTTAAAGTGGCAACTTCTCCAGTTGTACCTAAAGAAACCAAATAATCCATACCTTCGTTGATTTGCAAGTCAATTAGCTGACCTAATGCTTCGAAATCAACAGATTCATCTGAGTTAAAAGGAGTGACTAATGCTACTCCTGCGCCGTGAAGCTCGTTCATCTTGTTTTTGTATTTATATAAATTTAATTAAAAAAACTTACTTGGGATTAATGAGTTCAAATAGTTCTTGATCATTAATCATCGGGATACCTAATTTTTCTGCTTTCGCTAGTTTGGACGGTCCCATTTTATCTCCCGCTACGAGGTAGCTTAATTTGGCAGAAATGGAAGATAACATCTTTCCGCCATTGCTTTCAATTACTGCTGCAAGCTCTTCACGTGAATGGTCTGCAAATACACCGGAAATCAGGAAGGTTTTCCCTTCAAGTGAATTGCTCGCAAGGATAATCTCCTTTTCCTCAATTTCGAAATTTAAGCCATAATTTCTCAGTGCAACAATCTGTTGTTGATGAATTGGATTGTCTAAGTATTCTTTGACACTCTCCGCAATACGGCGTCCAATATCTTGTACTCCTTCGATTTCCTCTGTCGAGGCTTGCGCGAGTGCATCAATATTTTTGAAATGCTGGGCTAATTTTTTTGCAATCGTCTCGCCGACATGACGTATTCCAAGCGAAAATAAAACTTTTTCAAAAGGTTTTTCTTTGGATTTTTCGATGCCGTTTAGCATGTTATCGATTGATTTTTGACCGAAACGTTCCAGTTGTTGCAGGTCATCTTGATGGTCTTTTAGGCCATAGATGTCAACGATATTGCGTAACAAACCTTTCTTGAAGAAAGTATCCACGGTCTCGTCTCCCATTCCTTCGATGTCCATCATTTTTCGTCCGATAAAATGCTGCATTTTGCCAACAATTTGTGGTGGGCATCCCGTTTCATTAGGGCAGTAGTGTACGGCTTCGCCTTCTTGTCGTATGAGTACTGTGTCGCATTCCGGACAAGATGTGGGGTAGACAAAACTTGTTGATCCTGCTAATCTTTTCTCGAGATTTACCCCAATTATTTTAGGTATAATTTCGCCCCCTTTTTCTACAAAGACAGTGTCATCTTCGTGTAAGTCGAGACGTGCAATTTCATTCGCATTGTGTAAGGAAGCGCGTTTTACCGTTGTGCCTGCCAGTTGTACAGGTTGAAGATTGGCAACAGGTGTAACAGCACCGGTACGTCCAACTTGATAACTAATCGAGTTCAATGTGGTTTCTACACGCTCTGCTTTGAATTTATAGGATATTGCCCAACGTGGATTTTTGGCAGTAAAGCCAAGTTCCTCCTGCTGTGCGTAATCATTTACTTTAATAACAATTCCATCAATTTCATAACCTAGGTTATGACGTTCGACATCCCAGTAGTCAATAAATGCAAAAACATCGGTTAACGTGCTGCATTTTCTGCTATGCTCGCTGACGTGAAATCCCCAGTCTTTGACATGGTTTAAGCTATTCCAATGGTCGTGAAATAGATTTGTTCTGTTGTCGCAGTACAAAAAGTAAAGGAAACAGTCCAATGGGCGTTTTGCAACTTCAGCTGAATCTTGGAGTTTGATGGTTCCAGATGCGAAATTTCTTGGGTTGGCATAGGTTTGCTCCTCATTATCGGCTCGTTCCTTATTCAGGCGGAGAAAAGCTGATTTGTGCATAAATATTTCACCTCGTATTTCGAATTGATCTGGATAATCTCCTTCTTTGAGTTTGATCGGGATAGAACGAATGGTTTTAACATTGTTTGTGACAACATCGCCTTGTGTACCATCACCGCGTGTAACGGCTTTACTTAGTAGGCCATTTTCATAAGTCAAGCTGATGGATAAACCGTCAAATTTTAATTCACAAACATATTCGAACTGATCGCCGATGATTTTGCGGATTCGCTGGTCGAAATCAAGTAACTCCTCCTGATTGTATGTGTTGCCCAATGAAAGCATTGGCCAGCGGTGCTTTTCCGTTTGAAATCGGGAGGTAATGTCTCCCCCAACACGCTGTGTAGGGGAGTTGGGGTCGGCAAAGTTGGGATATTGAGCTTCCAGCGCTTCGAGTTCCTTTAATTTAAGGTCGAAGTCGTAGTCCGAAATAACACTGTTCGCCAATACATAGTATTGATAGTTATAATGGTTGAGCTCTGCCGTTAAGTCTTTTATCTTTTTTTCAATATCCATCACCAACATTTTGCAAAATTACAAATAAAAAGTACGTTTAAATAAAATAAATAAAGAATCTTGTCGTAATGACTGCTTTATTTTGAAAATGCGTTTTTCTGCATTTTATGTTACAGGGAAATAATACGCTATTTGAAATCCTCTGGATTTAGCTGAGAAAATTTATGTTTGTTATTTGTGTAAAAATCAATGATAATCGATTTTTTGTACTGCCCTTTTGTATTTTCTTTCACCTTGTATTTTTTTCGTTTTTTAGCATTTTTGAAAATATTCAAGAAGAAATACTGATGTGCACGACTGATTGCCCAGGCATCCTTGGGTTTCCTGTCGATCAGAAACTTAGCAAGGGCTGC
This sequence comes from Sphingobacterium sp. UGAL515B_05, assembly GCF_033097525.1. NCBI lineage: Bacteria > Pseudomonadati > Bacteroidota > Sphingobacteriia > Sphingobacteriales > Sphingobacteriaceae > Sphingobacterium > Sphingobacterium sp. UGAL515B_05. The sequence continues at coordinate 3,156,194 of NZ_CP109907.1, forward strand.
AAAGTCAAACCAAAGCCTGATGAAAATGACCCATATGGCTTTGCCCAGCGGTAGGTTTTTTTGCAGCATGACCATGTTATTCCTAAAATTGAGGTAAGTCTTTTTGGGATTACTTGCATTGAGGGTTCCTCCACCAACATGATACACAATAGATTTAGGACAATAGCCTATGCCATAGCCCATTTTCTTTAATCGCCAACATAGATCGATTTCCTCCATATGAGCAAAGAAATCTTCGTCAAGGCCATCTGCCTCCTTCCACGCGTCAGAGCGAATAAAAAGTGCAGCTCCAGATGCCCAGAAAATCTCGGATTCATTATCGTACTGTCCCGCATCATCTTCTACTTCATGTAGTATTCTGCCTTTACAGAAAGGAAAGCCAAAGTAATCCAGATAGCCACCCGCCGCTCCGGCATGTTCGAACTTCTGCTTGTCATGAAATGAGCGTATTTTGGGCTGTGCTGCTGCCAGGGAAGGGTTTCTTTCCAAGTATTCAATCACTGGCTCAATCCAGTTTTGGCTCACTTCAACATCCGAATTGAGGAGTACATAGTAATCAGCATCTACACGCTGCAGTATTTTGTTATAACCTCCTGCGAAGCCATAGTTTTTGTCATTTTCAAGGATAGTAATCGTCGGATAGTACTGTTTCACAAATGAAATTGAATCATCATCGGAGGCATTGTCTCCAATGACAAATTCGACATTCGGATACGAACTGTTATATACGGATGGTAAAAATTTTTCCAGGAAAAATCGGCCATTCCAATTGAGGATAACGACAGCTACTTTTGGTAATTTACTCATTTTCTACGTTTTCTTTTCCAGCGATTATGTGACCATAACCAATATTCTGGGTTTTCACGAATAAGCTGTTCAGCAAATTGATTGTGTATATCGGTAATTTCATGTTCTCCAAAGCCACTTGGATCTTCGATTAAAGTAACAAATTTACAGAAATATTGCCCTCTTTTGGGCTTTCTTCCGATATAGCAATAGACCACAGGCGCTTTACTTATTCTAGAAAGTCTTTCAGCTCCTGTATAGACCAATGTTTCCTGATTTAGCCAATTAATAAAATAATCGGAATCTGAATACAGCGGTGTTTGATCGGCAACGAGTATACTGATATTGGGCTGGCCTTTCAACTTTACGATATGACGGAGTATTTGTTTCATTGGTACCATTTCGGCGCCAAACCTTCCTCGCATATCATTGTATACTGTATCAATATCTTTATTATTGAGTGGTTTGTATACAATCAGCGTAGGGAAGTTTGTGATTAAGCTCAAACGGTGAATACCCAGCTCCCAATTGGCATAATGTGAGGTCACACCGATTACGTTTTTGCCCGCTTCGAGGTGTTTCGTCAATTCTTCTACATCTTCCAAAGTCATCTTTTTCTTTACTTCCTCAGCGGTAATCGTTTTCAATTTGATCGATTCGACAAGGAGATCGGGGAAAAAACGATAAAACTTTTTGGCAATCACCAGACGTTCTTTATCCGTTTTTTCTGGAAAAGCATTCTTTAAGTTCTGAAATACAATATTCTTCCTATATCCAATAATATAGTAGAGTATGTAATAAAGCCCATCGGAGATCAAATATAGAAACCAATAGGGGAGAAGAGAGATGATATAGATTAATGCGTTTAACGCTTTTTGTTTCATGCTATAGCTAAAATTCCCAGTGTTCTTTACAAATATCCTTAATTTAAGTTATTTTTGCGTCACTTATAACAAAAATCATCAGTTTTTATGGAATCGCAGTTATTACTTCCGGCATGTTATCTTCCACCAATATCCTATTTTCATACGATACAAGAGCATAATCTTCCTTTGGTCATCGAGAAATATGAGCATTTTCAAAAGCAGAGTTATCGTACGCGGGCCCGCATTGCTTCAGCAAATGGTGTACAGGATTTGATTGTACCCATTCAACATGGCAATAAAGAACGTGTTCCTATGAAAGATATTCGGATAAGTTATGAGTTTGACTGGCAGCGTTTACATTGGCTAAGTATCCAGACAGCTTACCGTAGCTCTGCATATTTTGAATATTATGAAGATGATTTTATACGTTTCTATGAGGAAAAGTTTGCGTATTTGGTAGATTTTAATGTTGCTCAATTAGAACTCATTCTAAAATCGATCAAACTTAAACGAACAGTAGGGTTTACAGAAGAGTATGTGCCTGCGCCTTCGGAAATGATCGATTTCCGTAACCTGATCCATCCTAAAAAAGAAAGTATACTGCGTGATCCAAAAGAATATTATCAGGTTTTTTCTGATAAAAATGGATTTTACCCCGATTTAAGCATCATCGATTTGTTATTCAATCAAGGACCACAATCAAAAAGTTACCTGTAGCCTGACGGTTTTTCGAACAAAATGCGTTTAATATTGTTGTTATTCAATATTGAACGCATTCAAATGAAACAATTCTTTTTTACTTTTCTTCTTTTTTCTTTGTGTTGGACTTTCGCGCGGGCTCAGGGCGGTGTTGATACGATACATTATCGAAAAGTTTACTATTGGGGTACAACGGGAATGGGCTTTCCGATCGGAAAAACCAAAGATATACTTTCGCCAAAGTTTTCTGGTAGTATTGGTTTGGATATCTCCCTGAAAAATCCAATGTTTTTCGTATCCCCCACACTTTATACACTTTCATTCAAGTATAAGCAGCGATTGGTCGATCCGAATTTTGAGTATCGTATCGAAGATGCAAATACCAATTTCTATACCCTTTCATTTTCGGGGGGCATTAGGAAGCAGATGCGATTATTGAATATCTATGGTTTTGTGGGGCCTGGTGTAGGATTGACGAGTGAGCCAAGGGCAAATGTACTCGCGGACCAAAAGCTTATTAAGATGGAAAATATAAATCACCTGAATTTCTCCAGCAAAATAGGTGCTGGGGCAGATTATAAATTTAACGGCTTCTTTTTAGGACTTGAGCTTGGTTATCTCCATAATTTTAGGAAGATACAGGATACTCCTGTGAATATTTTTACCGTTATGGTGGGATTGAAATCCGATATTACACAAATTGGGGATAAAGTCATCAATGTCATTGGCATCGATGGTTCCATTAGCGGTAAAAAAGAGAAAAAATAGACGGCTTATTTTAAGACCTGAATGGTGTCTCCAACATGCGCTTCGGCGTCGCTGCCTGTTTTTTTAACTTTTTCCGTTTGTTCAACCGCTACTGCAAATGTGGACGGAATAATGCCTGCACCAAATTTGATTGCATAAAATTTGGTGAATTCTGCTCCAAAGTACAGTATTGCAGCCGAATAGTAAATCCATAATAACATGACGATGATTGATCCCGCAGCTCCGTAAAAGCTTGCTGTGGAGGAAAGATTCAGATAGATTGAAATGCCGTACCGGCCTAACATAAAAAGTAAGCCTGTAAAGATAGCTCCACCAAGCATGTCCCTGAATTTTACTTTCGCATCCGGAAGGAAGGAAAAGATAAAGCCAAATAAAATGACAATGACCGAAAATGTGATACCTGTATTCACCCATGAAATGAGTGCAATCGGAATAAAAGGAAAATAAGTCATGACTAAATTGGTCACGGCAACGATAACTCCGTTGATCATGAGTGAGGCAATTAGTAAAAAACCAAGGGCGATGACGATGGAAAAAGAAATCAGCCTGTTGATGATTAATTTTAGCCATCCCTTTTTCGGTTTCGGTTTTACTTTCCAGATATTGTTTATTGAGTCCTGTATATCAACGAATAAGGTTGTTGAGGATAGAATCAATGTAACGATACCTATCATGATCCCCATATTAGATTTATTCTCGAAAGTTATCTTCTGAAGATAGGACTGGATCTGTGTGGTCACATCCTGACCAAAAAGAACCATGACTTCCTCCAGCACCTGATCCTGCGCTGAAGATCCACTTTGAAGATGTTCTCCATAGAAAAATCCAATACACCAGATAACAATCATAAGAAGTGGGCCGATGGAGAAGACGGTATAATAAGCCAATGAAGCACTCTTCTTCATACATTTGTCATCATTGAATCCATTAAAGGCATCAATTAAGACATGCCAAATGTTTTTCCAGTAGGCGAGTGTAAATAAGTCTCGTAGTGTAACGTGCTTCATAATAAGATGATCAGCTCCAATAATCGTGCAAATTGTTACTCCTGGTTTTGTTCCTGATACAATTTGTCGATTGCTCCTTCGTTCTCTTTTAAAATAATTTTTCGTTTTAGACTCAATTTTGGCGTCAATTGACCGTCGTTGATTGTCCATTCCTTTGGAAGAAGAATAAATTTCTTGACAATTTCCCAATGTCCAAAGTTAGTAGATAATCGGTTAATTTCTTCTTGATATTTTTGGATTACTTCCGGATTTTTGATTATTTCTTCGTTTGAACCGCTGGTAATACCTTTTTGGTTTGCCCATTTGGACAGCACATCAAATGCAGGAACAATCAAGGCTCCCGGAAATTTTCTATTTTCTCCAAAAACCATGACCTGTCCGATTAATGTAGACTCCATGAGTTTGTTTTCAATGGATTGGGGAGCGATATATTTACCACCTGCGGTCTTAAACATTTCCTTTTTTCGATCGGTTATTTTTAGGAAACCATCGGATGTAATTTCTCCAATATCGCCCGTTTTGAAAAAACCATTATCGTCAAAAGCTTCTTTTGTGGCTTCTTCATTTTTATAATAGCCTGTCGTGATACTAGGGCCCTTGACAAGAATCTCACCATCTGAAGCAATTTTAACTTCTAAGTTTTTCAGAGGTTTCCCTACAGTCCCAAATTTCAACCCATTGGGTAAGTAGGAGTTTACAGCAATAACCGGAGATGTTTCAGTCAGGCCGTACCCCTCAAGTACTTTAAGCCCAGCGGCCCAGAATACTCGCGCTAAACGCTCTTGAAGAGCTGCACCACCGGATACAATGATCTTAATATTTCCGCCAAGAGCTTCTTGCCATTTCGAAAATATCAGTTTTCTGGCGATCGCAAGTTTGAGCTTATAAAGCGGTCCATTATGCTCTGGTTCTTGAAATTTCAAACCAAGATCAACAGCCCAGAAGAAAATTTTCTTTTTTAATCCAGTTAAGGCTTTCCCTTTTTCAATAATCTTGTCGTATACTTTCTCCAGGACACGGGGTACGGTGGTGAATACATCCGGTTTGACATCGTTGATATCGGCAACAACATTGTCTAAGGTCTCGGAAAAATAGATCTGGATTCCTTTTGAATAGTACATATAGACCACCATGCGTTCAAAAATATGGCATAGCGGAAGAAAGCTTAGTGCTGTTTTGAAATCCGATCGGATGAGATGATTGCATGCCAAGACGTTGCTGTATACGTTTTTGTGGGACAGGTATACACCTTTAGGGCGTCCTGTGGTACCTGAAGTGTAGATCAGTGTTAATAGATCTTCTTCTGTAACAGCCTCTCGAAGTGGAGCTAGGTCAGTTGTGTCATCTTTTGCTGTTTCGATGAATGTTTTCAGCTGCGTATAATTCTCAATGGCATCAAATGTATACAGTTGTGGGTGTATACCGTGCTCTTTGATGGCTAGTTCAATACGGTCCGTCAATTCTCTGTTGCTGACAAATAGTACGTTGACATCCGAGTCATTTACAATAAACGAAAGATCCTGTGCGGATAAAGTAGGATAGAGGGGGACAGTTGCGAGACCGATTTGATTGCAGGCAAAATCAACTAAATTCCACTCGGGTCTGTTGCCGGACATGATTCCTACCCGATCACCTTTTTTGAGGCCTAATTGCAGTAACGCCCTGCTTAAGGTGTCAATTGCGTCGGTGTATTCTTTGGTAGAATATGTCTTCCACTGGCCATTTCCATCTCGCCCAGCTACCATGATGTCCTTTGCGTATTTTTCTTTATATAAGGTTATAAAGTCAAAAATTCTGCCCATATCACTTGAGTTTATTTGGTTACTACTACATGCTGTATTGACCTAAATATACAGAAATAAAGTTGGATAATTTGGGATTATTGTCATAACAAATTAAACATTGTTTCGTTATAGCTGTAATGGATATTTACCCTATCGAAAAGGTCCTTCGTAAGGGAAGTTCTGGTAAATAGTTTTTTATGTGCACTGCAATTATATTGCATATAAAAAGCAATTTATCTATGTTTGGAAAAATGTAAAGCAAAAAAAGCGTACGATTTTTATGAAAAAAATATTTTTGGCTGTCGGTGGAATGCTGATGTTTGGAGCATTATCCAATAGAGCTATGGCTCAGTTGGACAATAGAGGTGCTATTGGTGGACGATTCGGGTCTGCTCAGGGAATTACATATCGTCACACGCTTAACTCGGACCACGCATTGGAAGGTATTATGAGTATTCAGAGTAATTCTGATTTTCGCCGTTTCCGCGTTGTGGGCTTATATGAAATCTATAAACCATTGACTGCTGGGTTTAATTGGTATTATGGTTTTGGTGGTAGTATCGGTTCCTATAAGGAGAAAGACAAAATTATCGATGGTCAGCGTCATTCATTTGATTCACAGCTTAATCTCAGTATTGACGGTATCGTAGGTATTGAATATAATATTCCGCAGGCACCGTTTCAAATCTCATTGGATGTAAAACCTTATTTCGATTTTCTAAACGAATCCAGTATCAAATTATTTGATCCGATCGGTTTTTCGGTAAGATATAAATTTTAAAAAAAGAATAGCGGGATTTCCCGCTATTCTTTTTTAATGATAATACTTCCGTGTTAAGCCATCCAGATTTTACCTAGCAATTCCTGTAGAAAAGTTTGTTCTTTGAGCGGACGGATTTCGTATATCTTTTTATTGCTCTTTTTGATTTGAACAGGGATTTCCCGCACTAAACCATCTCGTGCCACCAGGAAGTTTAATATTTCCCCCTCTTTGGCATGTTGAACAATGAAATCAATTTCCTTGTCTTTAACATCGAGCCTGTTATTATTAATTGCAATCAGTTCGTCTTTTACACTTAATCCGGCATCATATGCACCAGAATATTTTTCCACTGTCGCTACCGAAATTAACCCATCCACTTTGTTGGTTGTAATGCCTAGTGTCAACGTGTTGTTATCAACATTGGTATCAACAATTTCATAACCGACTAGATTAAAATAATCGTTGTATTCCAGTTCTCCGTCCTGATGAGCAGCATCGAAAATATCGTCCAGCGAAGTGCCTGCGATACGTTCAGCAAGGCTTCTCAATTCGTTTTCTTCAAATCCACGATCAAGTTTTAGGTAGAACTCCTCATAAGCCTCGCGGATAACATCATCCAATTTTAGCCTACCTTCTGTAGCGGCAATAATTTTAATATCCAACAATGCTGTCAGCATTGCACCTTTGTTGTAATAGGAAATTCCTGAATTTATCGAATTTTCATCAGGCCGATAATATTTAATCCAGGTATCGAAGCTTGAGGCTGCTGCAGACTGTATCGTATGCCCAGGGCGGTTTAATACAATGTTGAAATCGTTGGCTAACAAAGCGAGGTACTCTTTTTCATCATAGAATCCACAGCGTTTAATAATTAAATTATCATAGTACGAAGTGAATCCTTCCATGATCCAGAGGCCTGTGGTATAGTTTTCGGCATCGTAATTAAACGGTCCTAATGCTTTTGGACGTAAGCGTTTCACATTCCATAGGTGAAAATACTCATGTGCAACGAGACTCAAATAGTTTTTGTAACTTGTCTCATTTAGATAGGCATTTCTCGAGGCTCCCAATACTGTTGAATTGAGATGTTCTAGACCTCCCCCTCCAGATTGGTAGTTGTGGGTAATAATGACATATCGCTCATTGGGGTTCGAACCCCAGATGCGGGTTTCCTCTTCGACGATACGTGTGATATCTTTCGTTAAGCGTTCTTTATCATAACTTCCGCCTCCGACCATGGCGCATTCATGTTCGACACCGGCAGCCTGGAATTTCCAGACATCCTGATTACCAGCCTCGATGGGCGTATCATATAATATGTCAAAATTTGGCGCATAAAACTTACGTTCTCCAATTTGTTCGAGTCCAGTTGATATACTTGCCCAAGAATCTTTTAATGCTATGCTGATTGTCGAAGGATTGTCTATGCGGCCGTCGATATGAAAGAAAGTTGCCGTAGGCACAATAAAAGCATGGTCACTATCGAAAAAGTTGGTACGCACAGAAACTTCAAAACCGTATACCGCGTAGATGACTTCGATCTGATCCAAAGATTCTGTGGGTATTCGCCAGGTGTTCTTTGAAATTTTCTGGTAGGCAATTGTATTTCCTGTTTTGTCAAATGATCGGAATCGTTCTACGTTTTTAGCATATTCACGAATTAAATAAGATCCAGGAGACCAGACCGGCATTTTTAGATCGACATAAGGCTGGTTGAGCTTTGCGATGCTCATTTTTACTTCGATATAATGAGCTTGTACTTCTGAAAATGATACCTCAAAATGTATTTCGGGTATACTGAAATGGTCACTGTCCATGAAAGATGATTTTAGTATGAGCTTACAAAATTAAAAGTATCGTACGCTTAACCAAACAAAAAAATAGATTGTTGGTTCTACAATTATGAATCAGCGTGCTCCGTCATTGCTCCTTCAGTAGAAAAAGAACAATGACGGGAAGCAGCTAATAGTACCCTCCAATATACATAAATTTATTTAAGAAATGAGGTGTTAATCGATAGGCATAATAGCTGCTTTGGATGAAATACCGGTTTTTATTGGACTGGGGAGATGAAGCAAAAAATCTGTTTTTTATCAGAATTTTTGCTAAGTTTGATACAGTAGTTTATAGGGGGAAAATAATCAAAAATTTGTATGATCTTAGTTGTTGATAGCGGCTCTTCAAAGTCGGATTGGAAGTTGGAATTGCCAGATAGTGCACCTATCTCGTTCAGTACAAATGGACTCAATCCTTTTTTTGTAAATGAAAAGGAAATCACACGTGTTATTAAGGAGATACCCGAAATTATTCCCTACGCCGATGAAGTTACGGAGTTGTATTTTTTTGGTGCAGGATGCATTACACCTGATCGTCGGGAAATGGTTTCAAATGCATTGACGCCCTTATTCGAAAATGCTTACATTTCTGTTGAGAATGATCTTTTTGGTAGTGCCTTAGCAACCTGTGGTAATAAAAAAGGTTATGTAGCGACATTAGGGACAGGTTCTGATTTGAGTTTTTTTGACGGAGAGGAGCTGATGCCATCGCATAATGGAAATGGCTATGTATTAGGTGATGAGGGATCGGGGGCATATTTTGGGAAAAATCTTGTTAGACTTTTTCTATATGGCCGTATGCCGAAAGATCTGAACGAAAAATTTGCGAACAAATACAGAATAAATAAAGAGATCGTCATCAAAAATGTTTATCAAAAAGAACGTCCAAATGCTTTCTTAGCATCGTTTGCACCGTTCATGTCCGATAATATTACCCATCCGTTTATTATTGATCTGGTAAAGAGTGGATTCGAAGAATTTGTTCAAGCTTCGATTTTGACCTATCCGGACTATAATAAATATGCCTGTCACTTTGTAGGCTCTATTGCTTATAGTTTTGATTTAATTTTACGGGAAGTCTGTGAAGCACATCAGATAAAGGTAGGTACCATTTTAAAATCTCCTATCAACGAGCTTTTTGATGCGGTACTGGAAAGAGAGAGTAATTCATTGTTAAGTCTTTAAAATAATTAGATATGATTATTGCAACTATTATGGTGTATATGTCAATGTTATTTGGCAATCCCAATTTTTATGATTTTAAGTTTACGACACTTGATGGGCAAGAAGTGAAAATGTCCGATTTCAAGGGAAAGAAAATATTGATCGTGAATACTGCCTCAAAATGTGGTTTCACAAAACAGTACAAAGATCTGGAGGAATTGCACAAAACCTTTGGCGATAAGCTCGTCATTATTGGCTTTCCGGCAAATAATTTTGGACAACAGGAACCGGGTTCAAATGCGCAGATTCAAGAGTTTTGTGAACAAAATTATGGTGTTGATTTTCTAATGGCCGAAAAGGTCGATGTGAAAGGAGATCAAATATCACCGCTGTTTAAGTATTTGACCGCTCAGGAAAACCCCGATTTTAAAGGTGAAATCAAATGGAACTTTGAAAAGTTTTTGATCGATGAGAACGGTAAACTTGTACATCGCTTCCGTTCAGCGACGAATCCGCTGGATCCGGCTATTGTAAACTGGGTAGAAAACAAGAAATAGTAAAAATAACAAAATAAAAAAGCTGCAAAATCTGCAGCTTTTTTATTTTGTTTATTGTCCAGTCGATCCGAGGGCCTCTGGTTTCCCCATAAAGCTTAGCGACAAGGTTATAGTTTATGGGTTCGCTTTTGTTTACTTGATGTAAGTTGTTGCCTATTTGATATATGCATCGTACAAGGCTCCTATACAGTCTTTAAGCAAAGGGTTGAAGTCATCGCTATCGGGGATATTGCAGCCATTAGTTATCACAATAAACCCATATTTTTTCTTTGGATTGAAAAACAGAGCACTATACAGTCCATATGCCGAACCGGTATGTCCTGTCAGCGTAACACCGGGGACAATTTTTGCATTGTTCATAATCGCTAACCCATAGCCTGATTCTTTATTTACAGCTGTCTGCATAATCTTCGCATATTTTTTACTGATGATGTTTTTTCCCTGACTATGGCCGTAGTTCATGTGCATCATCATGTATCTGGCTAAATCTAAGGCAGATATTTTCATTCCACCTGTCGGAGAAAGCACAGGAGTGCTATACCCCAGGATGTATTGATTGAGTTCTTCCCGACGTGGATTATAGGCACTCGGCTCTTCATGAGGATTTCCCTTTTCATCAAAGGCATATAACGGTACAAATCTTCTCTGGTCCAAAGAGTCGATACAATAACCACCATATAGGTTGAGCGGTTTGAGGATATGGTTAACAATGTAGCTGTCGACACGTGTATTGGTCAGTTTCTCCAGAACGGCACCAGCCATATTAAAATTGAGATTACAATATTGGTATTGTGTGCCGGGTTCATAAAGATTGTAGGAATCTTTCCAATTTGGGTTTTTGGATGGATTGATGACATCAAGGTTGAAGTAACCATTTTTATCATTGACGCTGGACGTATGGGAAAGGATCATCCGGAGTGTTATCTTTTTTCCTGGATAATTGGGGTTTCTGATTGGAAAACCTATCAAATCCCCAAAGTCGTCGTCTAACTTGCATCGGCCATCTGCTATTAATTGCATTAATGATGTTGCAGTGAATGACTTTGAAATAGAAGCAATTCTAAAGAGGTCATTTTCTCCAAGGGCCGTTTTGGTTTCCAAGTTTTTGTAACCATAATTTTTGTGATACTTAATTTTATTGTTTTTGACGACGACCACACTGAGCCCGACAGCATTATAACGACGCATAATTGCTGTGAGATCATGATCAACCTGTGTTTGCTGACCCAGCAAAAATGTGGGAAAGAATAAAAAAATAAAAGCGGAGAGTAGGAGCTTAGGCGTTCTCATTGAATTGATTAGTTAGGATGTTAGTTATGGCATAAATGTAAGGAAATCCTTACGATTAATAGAAATAGTTACAGTGAATCCTTGCAATATATAATAGATGCTACGAAGTTGAATCATTCATATATTATAATTATAAGCTATTTTTATTTAAAACTATTCTAAACAATAAAATAATATCGTATGTTTGCGCCGACAAATAATTTTTACGAACTCACATTTTATTAACATGAGAAGAACTTTTCTGGGACTTGTTTTAAGTCTGGGATTGGTAGGAGCAATTCATTTGGATGCATCGGCGCAAAGTAAAGGGATACATGGCCGTGTTAAAACCAAAGATGGTGCACCAATTGAATCGGCTACAGTAACCATAGTTTCTTTAGGTAGGTCTACTTCGACTTCCGGTGATGGAAGTTTCCATTTTTCTAATCTTCCAGATGGAACCTATACTATTCGGATCAAAAGTATCGGAAATGGAGCTGAAGAGCGTACTATCGAGGTTAAAAATGGAAAGGCAACAGCCATTAATGTTTCTTTGAATATTTCTGAATCTCAATTGGAACAAGTGGAAGTGGTAGGTTACAACTCGCATAACAGTAAAACAGTCCATGTCGGTAAAGCAGGTATTATTGATCGGGATTTGCCGCAGAGTGTACAAATTATAAACGAACAGGTTATTGCAGATCAACAGGTTAATCGCCTGAGTGATGCGCTAAAAAATGCAAACGGTGTCGCGATGGGAGCAAATCGCGGTGGGGTCAACGAAAATTTTTACGCAAGGGGCTATAGCTTAGGCGGGAATAATATATTTAAAAATGGTGCACGAACCAACAATGGAGGTTCGATTGAGGCGAGCACCTTGGAATCTGTAGAGATTTTAAAAGGAAGTTCTGCTTTGTTATATGGGGGTGTATCTGGTGGGGCCGTTGTAAATCTGGTTACGAAAAAGCCTAAATTTTATTATGGAGGCGAGGCTTCGATGCGCGTAGGAAGTTATGACTTCTATAAACCAACAGTAGATGTATATGGCCCAATTTCCAATAAGGTTGCATTCCGCGTTATCGGAACTTATGAAAAAGCGGGCAGCTTTAGGGATCAGGTCACATCAAAACGTACTTATGTAAATCCTTCTGTTTTATATAAAATATCCGATAAAACTGATCTCAACTTTACATTCGATTACTTAAAAAGTGATTTTACTCCGGACTTTGGAATGGGAACTGTGGATGGAAAGTTGAATAATGAAGTTGGCAGAAACACTTTTATGAATGTGCCTTTTGCTTTCAACAGAACAAATACCTCAAACGGGCAGATCAATTTGAACCATAAGTTTAATGATTCATGGAATTTAAACGCAATAGCAAGTTACCAAACATACGACCGTGATTATTATGGATCAGATCGGATTCAAGCAAATAAAAATGGAATTGCACCGCGGAGTTTAACCCGGTCCAAATCAAATGAGTTTACGGCCAATCAGCAATTGAATCTAACCGGAACTGTAAAAACAGGATCCATCAAGCATAAGATCTTGGTGGGAGCAGATGCCGATCAATCGCATTCAAATGCGTATGCCTATAAAATTGATGCATCTAAAAATGTGGGTGGCGTATACGATTCAATTTATGTCTTTAATCCCTCGCAAACTGCGCAGCATTTGGTTTCGGGAAATGGACTTCGGACAGATATTCCACAAGCGGATCTATTGACGAAAACAACGACAGATATCTTCCGTTATGGTGCGTTTTTTCAGGACTTAATAGAAGTTACTGAACAATTTAAAGTATTGGCAGGTATTCGCTACACGTATCAGCGTACACCGAATTCAGAAAAGTATACTTATGCGACGAATCAATCGGAAGAGATTATTAATCTAGATGGTCAAAAAAATCCGATCGGAGCAAAAGTCGACAAAGCATGGTCGCCTAAATTTGGATTGATCTATCAGCCGATCCGCTCATCAAGTGTCTATGTTACTTATGCAAATAACTTTACATCGAATTCGGGATACGATGTAAATTATCAACCGTTGGCTCCCTCCATCATCGATCAGTACGAAGCAGGTGTGAAAAATGACTTTTTCAATGGTAGGTTATCCGCAAATGTTGCTTGGTATAGAATTAACAACAATCGCTTTGCCCAACAATTATTGGTACTTCCGAATGGAACAAGCAATAGCGATGCAAATATGAAAGAATTTTCTGGAAAGACGGCTTCAAGCGGATTGGAAGTTGATGTTACTGGAACCTTACTTCCAGGATTGAATGTTATCGCCGGTTATTCCTACAATTATATGCGTTATACCGAAACCAATCCAATTTCAAGTTATACAACCATCGTTGATGGTAAGGAGAAAGTGACTGAAATCTCTGGAAACGAAGAAAATGTACGTTTGGTAGGAACTACAGCACATACGGCTAATGGAACCGTGTTTTATACCATTCAAAACGGGGCTGTTAAGGGACTGAAGTTAGGTTTTTCCGCATTTTATACAGGTCGACGGAATGCAGGTTGGAATAATACAAAGATCAACGTACGCGATGGTCTTAATCGTTTGATCTCCGTTAGTCCATTTACAACCATAGATTTCTCCGCTGGTTATGCTTATAAAAACTGGAGTATTTTGGGTAAATTATCCAATATCACCAACGCGTTTAACTATTATATCCATGAAAACTATAGTGTGAATCCTATTCCACCGCGTAGTTTTATGGCAACTCTAGCATATAAATTTGAGAAGAGGTAATACCGCTCTTCTACCCATAAAAAAAACGGAGTCAGCAACATGCTGACTCCGTTTTTTATGCTGGAATTTCAATCGATGCCACTTTAGGACGCATTAAAATCAAGATACTCTTTCTGGATACAGGCGATAAATTCGCCTAATGCACTGTTTTTACTTTTTACATTAGAGACCAGGATCACTTCTGTTTTGCTATCCATATCTTCAAGCTTCATGATTTTTAGGTTTAAATGCGGGTATTGTTTGATGGTGGACGAAGGGACGACTGCCAGGCCCAAGCCTTGTGACACCAACTCAAGGATGGAAGACATCGAATTGCTCTGATGTACAATTTTGGGTTCAAAGCCCATGCGATTACAGATATTAATAACAAGTCGGTGGTATTCCGATGCGTATTTCTGATTGAAAGAAATGAAACTTTCATTAAAAAAGTTGATCGCATTAAATTCCACCTGTGACTGACCTACAATAACCATAGGGTCTTCGAAAAGGGGAGTGGTAAGCAATTCACTTGAATAAATTGGAGCACGCATAATACCCAGATCCAATTTTCCGTTTTCGAGCGCCAATTTTTGTTTCTGCGTCGATGTTTCGAAAAGACTAACTCTTAAGTATGGAAATTTCAATTGAATTTGCTTTAATACCGTAGCAAGCATTTTCTTAGGTGTCGAACTGATATAACCCAGTTTGAATTCTCCAGAGATATTGTTGTGGATCTGTTTGGTGATTGTTTTGCTGTGTTCGATATTCTGTAGGATCTCCACAACCTCCTCCAAAAAGTATTTACCTGCTTCCGTTAGCTCGACGCGTTTGTTGGTTCGGAAGAAAAGAATAACACCTAATTCGTCTTCTAGATCTTTAATCTGCCGGCTTAATGGTGGCTGGGACATAAATAAGCGTTCTGCTGCTCGGCCAAAATGAAGCTCCTCGGCTACTGTTTTGAAATAAATGAGATGTCGGATTTCCATCGATACTTTTTTGGTATGAATTGATGACAAAATAAATATTTTTAATGAATTCCAGTTAGTCCTACCTTTAAATTATTAAAAATTAATGGATGAAATACCGCCGACCAGACAGTGTAAGATACTGCTGTGCGGGGGAATCTATCTGAACTTTAGGGAATAAACAATTTACAAATGAACAAAGCGACGCTACAAGAGATTGAAACACGGTTTGACAATGATGTCGAGCGGTTCTCAAATTTAGAAACAGGGCAAGCAACCACATTGGATGCTGTATGGAACATGGAGCTTATTACGGACGCTATTGTCAGTCTTTATCCAAACGCTCAAAATATATTGGACATTGGATGCGGAGCTGGTAATTACGACGTAAAACTATTGCAAAAATTGAAGTCTAATCCAAATGTTAGTCTGTTGGACCTGAGCCAGCCTATGTTAAATAGAGCAAAGGAACGCGTTGGAAAATTAACCAACGGAGAAATTCAGTTGATTAAAGGTGACTTTCGTGCCGCAGCTTTAGAGGAAAACAAATTTGATGTCATTATCGCAACATCCGTTTTACATCATCTTCGAGATGATAAAGATTGGGAAAATGCGTTTAGCAAGCTGTTCCGCCTATTGAGAACGGGAGGAAGTCTGTGGATTTTTGATTTGATTGAGCAAAATAATGAACAGCTTCAAAAATTAATTTACAGGGAAAAATATGGTGAATACTTAACTAACCTGAAGGATGAGCAGTATCGTGATCATGTTTTTGACTATATCGAACATGAGGATACGCCAAGATCGCTGATCTATCAAGTAAACTTATTGACACAAGTTGGCTTTAAAAATGTTGATGTTCTACACAAAAATCTTTGTTTTGCTTCTTATATGGGATTCAAATAAGGGCTGGAAAACGAGTGTCAAATAAATAAGGCGATACGGGGAGTATCGCCATAAAATCACACTAACTATTAAAAAACCTATAGGACTAGGAATTTACAAATTCAATAAACCAATGTATGCTCCATCCCACGCTTCTCTACTTTTATTCCTCGTCACATGCGAGATGTCAAATAAATAATAAAATGTAATTATTAAGGTCAATACTTTAAAAAAATCAAGTATTTCCATTGGTTTACGTAAAGATATGTCTTTATTTTTTAAATACAAATAAAAATGATGAAAATTGAAAAATTATTATTATTTGACTGTTTTTAAGAATTCTTCCCAGGCGATTTGATCTGTTTTGAAGGTCAAATCTTCCGTTAATACCGATTCAATTGGTACCCATCGAAAAGATTGGAGCTTATTATCTTCAGGTTTCTGATCAGGATCGAAATCAAAAGCTTTGGTAGTCGTTCTGATCTGAATAGCTGAGGTATTCTTTACCTGATAGTAAATCGATATGATTTGGCTATCGTTAAAGCTTGATTTCTCATAAAAGTCTGTGGTGTAAATATGTTTAACCACAGCAATGTCAAAATCACATTCTTCCTGATACTCACGGATCAAAGCATCCAATAAGCCTTCCCCGTATTCTAAGCCCCCACCAGGGAATTTGGTAAATGAAACATTTTCCGTTCTTTCGTCGCTGATCAATACCTCTTGATTTTCATTGATCAATATTCCGTACACTCTTACGTTAAATGGAAACATGGGTTAATTATGTTTGTATATATTTAGTTTCTGTTTTTTTACAGTGGCATAAAACCATTGTCTACTGCAAATTCATCCAATCCGATATAGGAATAATGTCTGGGAAGAAACCAGCCTATTGCTTCCATGATATTGGTAAATTCTTTTTCAGTCCTGAATTGATTTGCAACGATATTGAATGCCAAATCTTGTGAAGCATTTTCTTCATCTTTATAATTACGGGCTAGGAGCATAACCTTTGTGTTCTTTACGCCATAATAATCCAAAAATTCACGTAATTGGGTGCGGACAGCCTGTGGAAGAATGGTCTCGGCAGGTTGCCCCACTAATATTTCTTCATCTTTGCCTATAATCGTTTGCTCATTTTTCTTAGAGAAAACACTATCATCTGTATAAAACTCTCCATTTAAAAAGTAGTTAACTAAGTCGCCATAGGTGAATACCCAATCAGGGTTTTCATTTTGTGTATTGATAGCAATTCCAAAACCTTTTGGCAACACGAAATCCTTTAGCCGATTTTTAATGACAAAAGCCTGAAAGTTCTGATCCTTCGGAACACTTTCGAGTTGAAAATAGGGAAATCCGTCAGGCCCAACAACCACTTCTGTTTCTGCTAATTTTAAGGTACATTCAGCAATATTAGCCAGAAATATATCACGCCACTCTTCATCCCGCTCTTCAAAGGGAACTTCCATCAGGCTATTTATTATAATCGTTTTTTCAAGGTCTCCCAATCGATTATCATTCGCATTGTTGCTATCGTCAAATAAATGTATTGTATTCATCTCGGATTGTGATTTTTTGATTTGCTGGTAAAAGTAAAAGAATATTTATTAATTAACGACGTTTTCTTGATTTCGAAGCGCCTTTTCGTTGATTGTTTTGGCTACTGGAAAGCATTTTCTCCCAGCTCAATAAATAAGGATGTTGATCATCAATTTTAATTTGCCGTTTTAAGGATAACTGTAATTTTATCCACTTTTCATTGTCCTCTGCATCGCAAAAGGTAAACGCCTTTCCCGCCGCTTCCGAACGGCCTGTTCGCCCAATTCGATGCGTATACAGCTCGGGGCTATCTGGAATCTCGTAGTTTATGATAGCCTCTAAGTCTGGAAAATCTACACCTCGCGCCAAGAGGTCTGTCGCAATTAATACACGTACCTCTTTTCGTCTGAACTTATCAATAATCTCTTCTCGTTTTTGCTGTGATTTATCGCCATATAATGCCGAGCAAGAAATGCCGTGTCGATCTAGATCTGTTGCGATCCGTTCGACTGCATGAACTGTTCGCGTGAAAACAATTACCTGCCGTGAAACACGGTTTTCAAGGAGATAACGGAGAAGATTCTTTTTATCATTTTTATCGACATAGAGTACAGATTCTTCTATTTGGCCTTTTTTGGCCTTTGCTTCTAGGTTGATCTCGACAGGGTTACTTAATCTCTTTCGAACAATTTTTTCGATTTCAAGGGTTTTCGTTGCTGAACTGAAAATGGTTTGTCTCTCAGCGGGCAATGCGCCAATAATTTTATTGAGTTCTTTCGTGAAACCAAGATCCAACAATTGATCGAATTCATCGATCACCAATGTGTCTATCGTTTTTAGATCGATAATACCTTGTTCAATGAAATCCAACAAACGTCCAGGAGTAGCCAAGATCATCTGTGCATTTGGATAAACTTCAAGTTGACTTTCATAAGTACCCCCACCATAGAAACTAGCTATAGTCAAACCCATACCATCGATAAGGCCCGATATGCGCTGTTTGGTCTGTATACAGAGTTCCCGTGTAGGAAGAAGTATCAGGACCGATAAGTGGTCTGCGGTAATCTTGGTTCGTAAGCGCTGAATAATAGGGATGGCGAAAGCCTCCGTTTTTCCCGTGCCGGTTGGGGCAATCGCCAAACAGTCTCTACCTTCCAAAATGGCAGGGATCGCTATTTCTTGAATAGGTGTAAGCGAAGAAAGCTTTTGTTTTTCAAGATTAGCGACAAGGATTTTATCGAGTTTAAGTGCTGAAAAATTCAAAATAATGAATGTAAAACCCAAAAATAAAAATTAAAAAGGACAATGGTGTTTTTGCCCGCTTATAGGAATTAAAAATCTGTAAAAATTAGGATTTTTTGTCAAAAAGTACTAATTTGAGAAATTAGAATATTCTATTTCAAATCTGAGTTATTGATTATCAATTTATTTGATAAACACCAATTATATAGAATAATATTTTTGTTAAATTTGTTGAAACAAAAAAGAATATGTTTGATACTGCATTTGACCAAAACAATGAATCTATTTCCACTTTGAGCTTTGACGAGTTCAAAAAGATTATTGTGAATGATTATCGAACTGCCTTAGAAAGTCGTTACGTGAGTTTATTGGGACGTAAAGAAGTGCTTACAGGTAAGGCTAAGTTTGGTATTTTTGGCGATGGAAAAGAATTGGCACAAATCGCGATGGCTAAAGTTTTCAGAAATGGGGACTGGCGGTCGGGATATTACCGTGACCAAACATTTATATTTGCTTCTGGCATCAGTGATGTCTACCATTTTTTCTCTCAATTATATGCCCATCCCGATGTCGAGGCAGATCCTTCTTCTGCAGGAAGGCAAATGAACTGTCATTTTTCGACTCGTGTTGTGGACGACCAAGGGAACTGGTTGGATCAAATGGTTCAGAAAAACTCGTTTTCAGATATTTCGACCACCGGTGGTCAGATGGCAAGGTTGCTGGGCTTGGGCTTGGCTTCTAAGTTGTATAAGCAGAATAGAAATTTAGACTACCTATCTTATTTTTCAAATAAAGGAAATGAAGTTGCATTCTGTACTATCGGAAATGCAGCGACTTCTGAAGGTGTATTTTTTGAAGTTATTAATGCCGTAGGTGTTCATCAGATTCCAACAGTGATTTCTATTTGGGATGATGGATATGGGATATCTGTGCCCAATGAAATTCAAACAACAAAGGGAGATATCTCAGAAGTCCTCAAAGGTTTTCAGAAGGAAGAACTGACAAACGGAATTGAGATATTCAAAGTGAGAGGATGGGATTATGCGGGTTTATGTGAAACGTACGAGCAGGCTGCCCATATTGCTCGCGAGAAACATATTCCATGTTTGATTCATGTGACCGAATTGACGCAGCCTCAAGGACATTCTTCTTCAGGTTCACACGAACGGTATAAATCGCAAGAACGATTGCAATGGGAAACTGACTTCGATTGTATAGCGAAAATGAAAGAATGGATCTTAAGTTCTGGTATTGCTACCATAGCGGAATTGGATCAATTGGATCAACATGCCAAAGACCATGTTCGTCAAGAACAAAAACGAGCTTGGGCCGATTATATTAAAACATTGAGCATCGAAGCTAGGGAAGCCATTGATTTACTTCAGGGCATTCCCAATGAGCGGGCTGATTTTGCGTCAAAGAAATTGCAATCGATGGTTGAGCCTTCTTTGAAAGAGGTTTACGGCCAGGTTCGCAAGGTATTGCACGAGCTAAAAGGTCAGCATAGCGATGGGCGCCAGCAATTATTAAATTGGTATAAAGAGAAGCAGGAACTGAATGAGAAACGTTATAATTCAAAATTATTTACAGATGGTGTTGATTCACCTGCTCATGTGACGGTCGTACCTGCAGTCTACAGTGAAGAAGCTAAAGTGGTGGATGGACGTGAGGTTTTGAATCTATGTTTTGAAGAGAACTTTAGACGTGACGAAAGACTGTTAGCATTTGGAGAGGATGTCGGTAAGATTGGAGATGTGAATCAAGGTTTTGCAGGTTTACAAGAAAAGCTTGGTGCGCATCGTGTATTTGATACCGGTATTCGGGAGAATTCAATTATAGGAAAAGGACTGGGTTTGGCAATCCGTGGACTTCGTCCAATTGCTGAGATCCAATACCTGGATTACCTAATCTATGGTATTACGGTCGCAAGTGATGATTTGGCTAGTTTAAGTTACCGCACCTTTGCTGGTCAGAAAGCACCATTAATTATTCGTACACGGGGTCATCGATTGGAAGGTATATGGCATTCGGGCTCGCCTATGTCGGTAATTTTAGGATCCTTGAGAGGTTTGCATGTATGTGTGCCGCGTAATATGACACAGGCAGCGGGTATGTATAATACGCTGTTCCGCTCTGACGAACCGGCTATTGTTGTCGAATGTTTGAATGGGTATCGTCTAAAAGAGCGTCTACCAGAAAACGTTGGTGAATTTACGGTACCAATCGGTTATGCCGAATGTGTTAAAGAGGGAAGCGATATTACTGTAGTATCCTATGGTTCAACTTTACGTGTTGTTGAAGAAGCGGCCGTGGAACTGGAGCGCTTGGGGATATTCATCGAAATTATTGATGCACAGACATTGCAGCCTTTTGACAAAGGAAAACTTTGCGCCGAATCGCTGAAGAAAACAAATAAACTACTTATTGTAGATGAGGATGTGCCAGGTGGGGCTTCAGCTTTCATCTTACAAGAGATCTTAGAGAAGCAAAATGGCTACTATCTATTGGATAGTCAGCCGAGAACACTGACTGCAAAAGCACATCGCCCACCATATGGTTCCGACGGGGATTATTTCTCGAAGCCATCTTCTGACGATGTTGTCGAGACGGTGTATGCCATTATGCATGAAGCTAATCCAGAAAAATATCCATCTATGTTTTAATAGATGGATATCTTTTTTTGTTTGACTAAGCTAAGTATTCCAAAGAGGGATGATAGCTTTTCTTAATTGAATATACTCGCAGCACCAATCATAGCTGCTTTTTCACCAAGTATTGCGGTGTAAATCTGAAATCTTTCAAATTCTTTTCGGTCACCAATAAAAATAGGTAGGGCCTTAGCGATATTGCCACCGATGATAAATATTTCAGAAGAATGTTTCTCTGCGAAGAACTGCATAAAATCAAAGAGATGTTTAGCATATTCATCTTTGATAATTTGAAATTCCTCAGTTTCCCGATGATTATCTAAAATCTCCTTAAGTCCTGTAACATCTTTTCCTGCTACTTCTTTGAAACGCTTGACGAACCACCGTGTGACAAGAAATTCTTCGAAAATACAATCTTCATAAGGGCTGTTCCATAGGGCGGCATCAAAGGCCTTCTCACCTTTATTCCATACCGCAGATCCAAGTCCAGTACCCAACGTAATTCCTAATATCCGGTTGTTTGTTTGCAAGTTCTGTACGAATATTTCACCTTGTAGGAAGGCTGCTGCGTCATTGATAAAGTGAATAGACGTAGGCGAAAGTCCCAATTCTTCAGCTAAAAGAGTTTTGACATCTTTATTGTAAAGATTGTCATACTTGCTTTGTCCCTGTATTTTAGATATGCCATTTTCGTAGTCAAAGGGTCCCGGCATAGCAATGCCGATGAACTGAATAGGAGCAGGAGAAGTGGCTATGATATCGCGTATAGCGGATGCCCAGGTTTGTAAAATCGTTTTAGCATCTCCTTGAGAAAAAACGTGGTTTCTGGCCACGTTTTCTAAGTATATATTCCATTGTTTTGTGTCAATGATACAGGCAGAAATATGTGTGCCTCCAATATCAACACCTACGACATAATTATCTTGCAGCATGTTTGTAACTTTGATTTTTAAGTAGATGATCCGCGATTACAAGTGCTGCCATAGCTTCCACAATAATTACTGCTCTCGAAACAACACAAGGGTCATGTCTTCCCTTGCCACTTGCAATCGCAGGGTTGCCATGGATATCCACTGTTTCTTGATCTCTCATGATAGTGGCAACAGGCTTAAATGCTACTTTAAAAGTAATATCCATACCATTTGAAATCCCTCCCTGAATCCCTCCAGAGAAGTTGGTATGTGTGTGCACTCGATTTAAATCATGGTCATCTGCTACAAATATATCATTATGTTCGGAACCTCGCAACTCCGAACCTGCAAAACCTGAACCATATTCAAAACCATGTACAGCATTGATGCTCATCATTGCTTTTGCAAGGTCTGCATGGAGCTTATCAAAGACCGGGTCGCCTAAACCAACAGGGACATGTCTGATGACAGCCGAAATACGTCCGCCAACGGTGTCACCCGCTTTTCTGACCGAGTCGATAAACTCAACCATTTCATTTGCTGTTGCTGGATCTGCACAACGTGCAATGTTCGCTTCCCGTAATTCAAGCAAAGCTTTTAGATCTTTGGTATCGACATTTGGTGCCTCGATAGTGCCTACCCCCGAAACGTGGGCAAAGATTTCTATGCCAAATTGATTCAGGAAGCTTTTTGCTACTGCACCTGCAGCAACACGGGCAGCGGTTTCCCTCGCCGAAGACCGTCCACCGCCTCGATAGTCACGGATACCATATTTCATCTGATAGGTGAAATCAGCATGGGAAGGCCTGAAGATATCTTTGATATGTGTGTAATCTTTCGAACGCTGGTCTTCATTTGGAATAACAATTGCTATTGGTGTTCCCGTTGATTTGCCTTCGAATACGCCAGATAAAATCTGTGCGGTATCACTTTCTTTTCTTTGTGTCGTGATCTTAGATTGACCTGGTTTACGTTTATCGAGTTCAGACTGGATAAATTCCTCGTCTATTGTTATATTTGAAGGGCAACCATCAATAATTACACCTATAGCTTTGCCGTGTGATTCGCCAAAAGTGCTAATTCTGAATAAATCGCCAAATGAATTTCCTGCCATAAAAATTAAATTTCAATAAACTTAGATAAATTTGCCTTTAAATGCAATTCTAAAGCACCAGACTGGCTACAAATTTATGAATCTGTAACTCGTATATGGCTTAATAGATTACATCACAATTTTTTGTCCCAGGCTAAAGGCTATCTGGGAGATTGAATAATAAAACAGAGATTAATGTTGATGTTAATCCCTGTTTTTAATATGTTAGTCAATTACAAAAGCTTGCGCTTGTAAATGTTTCCAAAAATCAGGATATGATTTTTCTACAACTTGAGGTTCAGCAATCTTGATTTGGTCAAAAACTAAAGCCAGCGGTGCAAATGCCATCGCCATACGGTGATCCTCGTAAGTGTCGAAGGTCACATCTTTAGGCTGATATACCCCTGCTGTTTTCAGGTGATAGGTATCACCATCTTCGATCAATTCAGCACCGAACTTTGCGATTTCGGTCTGTAATGCAGCGATACGGTCGGTTTCCTTAATCTTTAAGGTTTCTAGGCCTGTAAAGGAAACATCACGTTTTAAAGCCGCTGCGACAACGACTACTGTTTGTGCGAGATCAGGACATTCTTTAAAGTCGAACAACGTTTTGTCTGAATTGATTTCTTTTTTATTTAAATGCAATCCATCCGATTCAAAGCTCGAATAAACACCAAAATGTGCCATAATGTCTGTGATGGCAATATCGCCCTGTAAACTATGTTGTCTTAGTCCGGGCAATACAATCGATGCAGTTGCGTCGGCTAGTGCTACAATAGCATACCAGTAGGATGCTGCGCTCCAATCTGGCTCGACATATATGGTTTGCTTTTCAAATTCTTGCGGTGCAATTTTAATCGCATTCTCCGTCCATTCGTGTTGGATCCCGACACTTTTAAGCATATCTAAGGTCATGGATACATAAGGTCTGGAAGTTAATTCGCCTTCAATCTCTAACGTAAGTCCCTTTTTTAATGCCGGAGCAATTAATAGCAGGGCCGATATGTATTGACTGCTGATATTTCCTTTGATCTTAACACGGTCTTTTCCTTGAAATAATCCACCTTCAATCTTCAAAGGAGGATACCCCGCCTTTTTTTCATAATGGATTTCGGCGCCAATTTCTTTCATGGCATCGACCAATATTCCGATTGGACGCTGTTGCATACGCTCTGTCCCCGTCAGGATAAAATTGCCTTTAACAAGGTTGAGGTAAGCTGTAAGGAAGCGCATTGCCGTTCCCGCAGGGCCTATGTCAATCGTATTATAACCGGGTTGCGGTTCTGATGCGATTTGCAATACGCGGTTTAGGGTAACCGTATCTGCAGCCTCAGAGAGGTTGGCTATTTCAACTTGTCCTTTACTCAGCGATTGGATAATAAGAGCACGGTTGCTCTCAGATTTTGAACCTGTGAGTTGGACCGTGCCCTGTATCTTTTTTGAAGGATGCGTCAGCGTGATGACTTGTTGATTCATTATGCTTCTGCTGTTGGTTGCTCCTGAGTATTCATGACCGCATTTTGTTTGCGGATAGATTCGTTGTGAATTAATTCCAGGAATTTCGTCGCAAATTCGCTACCCAAAGAAAGCGCTTCCGCTAATTTAGTGCGTTTTTGAACAATTTCATCCCAACGGTTAACTTGCAAAATTGTCACGTTGTTATCGCGTTTGTATTCGCCGATTTTCTCCGCTATTTTCATACGTTCACCAATTTTTTGGATGATCAAATCATCTAATTTGTCGATGTTGCTACGCAATTCTGCTAATTTATCTTCGAATGAAGGATTGTCAGAAGCTGCTTTACGTAACGTCAAGTGGTCGATCAACTCGGCCAATGCAGCTGGCGTTACTTGTTGTTTTGCGTCGGTCCAAGCGACAGATGGATCAATATGTGATTCGATAATCAATCCTTGCATATCCATATCCATTGCTTTTTGTGCGATGTATGGTAACAATTCGCGGTTTCCACAGATGTGGCTTGGGTCGTTGATGATCGGTAGATTAGGACAAGCAGTTTTTAACTGAATCGCTAAATCCCACATTGGTTCATTACGGAATGCTGTTTTCTCGTAAGAAGAGAAACCTCTATGGATAGCACCTAATTTTTTGATACCAGCACGGTTGATACGTTCCAATGCACCGATCCACAACGATAAATCTGGGTTTACAGGGTTTTTAACAAATACTGGAATATCTACACCTTGTAAAGCATCAGCAATTTCTTGTACGGTAAATGGATTGGCAGTTGAACGTGCACCTACCCATAGTACATCCACACCAGCAGCCAAAGCTTCTTCCACGTGTTTTGCTGTAGCAACTTCAGTAGCTGTTAATAAACCTGTTTCTTTTTTCGCTCTTTTCAACCACTCCAAACCAATTGAACCTATACCTTCAAATTCTCCCGGACGAGTACGTGGTTTCCAGATACCAGCACGTAAAATATTTACTTTTCCGGTATTTGCCAACAAATGCGCTGTTGATACCAGCTGCTCTTCTGTTTCTGCACTACAAGGGCCTGCGATAATTAAAGGTTTGTCTCCTGTGTCCAACCAAGATTTTAAAGGAGTGATGTCTAATGTATTTTTCATGTTAAGTTTGATTATCTATTTTAATATTGTATGCGTAAATTGTTAATTATAGTTTTTCGTTTTTGACATACTCGCCCATAATATTGAAATTGACACTATGTTTGAGTACTTTACGTATTGCTGCTTCGTAGTCTGTTTGTTTTTTCCATTCTACGTCAACGAAAAAATCATATTCATTGCGTTTTCCGATTACCGGCATTGACTGAATTTTGCTCAAGTTGATATTCTGTTCGGCAAAGCATTGTAAAATAGTCGCCAGAGATCCTACTGTATTTCCTGTTTGGAATGATAATGACGCTTTATTGGCATTCTTATGTTCGACAACCTCATTAGATAATACGAGGAAACGCGTTGCGTTCTTTTTATTGGTTTCGATTCTCTTTTCTAATATTTCAAGACCATAGATTTCAGCGGCCAATGTCCCAGCAATTGCAGCAGTATCCGTTAATTTTCGCTCCGCAATCATTTTTGCAGTTGCAGCGGTATCAGATCCCTCGGTTATACGTACACCTTCAAGTTCAGAAAGAAATTCTTCACATTGGCGAATGGCAATTGGATGCGATTCGATGTGTTTAATATCCTTTAATTTAACGCCTGGCAATACCATGAGATTCTGTTGGATGTTTAGGTAAACTTCCCCAGTGATATGGAACTTGTAATCTCTTAATAAATTATAATTCGGTAATAGACTTCCCGCAATTGAATTTTCGATCGCCATAACGATATAGTCGACTTTTCTTTGCTTCAGCAATTCACAAGTTTTTTTAAATGAATCACATTCTACAATTTCAACTTCTCTTCCGAAAAATTTAAATGCGGCCTCTTCATGAAATGAAGCCTTTGCTCCCTGTATTGCAATTTTTAAACTCATTGTTTTTTTGTTCGCTATGTTGTCTCCAAAAAAAAGAGTCCCGATCATTTGAACCGGGACTCTTCTTGTTTGTATTTTTTATGATTTATACACAATCTAATCCCGGCTCTTATTTTTAAAATAAAAGAAGTTAAAATAGAAATATGTATATGTTCTGTTCATCCTGTTGTTGTTTGACATTTCAAATGTACGAATGTTTTTGAAATATCAAAGAAAAAAATAATTTTTTATTATAAATATTGAGTTAATTTCATGATTTTTTCACGTGTTTTTGTGTGGTTTTTTTTGATTAACTTTTAGTGGTTTATTTGTATTTTTTTTAAAGTGTTTATTTCTATTTAATTATGTTATAGTGTTGTTTTTTAGTGTTTTAAATTTTTGTTCTGTTGTTTTTATTTGATGATAAATTGTGTTTTTGTATTGTTTTTTTATGTTAAAAATAGCTTTATTTTTATGTGATTTTTTTGCTGTTTTTTTATATTAAATTTATGTGTTTTTAATATTAATATTTCCGTTTTTTTTGACTGTTTTGTTAAAAAAGTATTTTACTACCTTTGGACAAACGTTGGATTTTATGCTAAAACGAAGTAATTTTTATGTATGTGTATGTATGATCTGTTTTTTATTGACAGGTTTTACTTTTAAAGGAGAGGAAAAAGAGGCGAAGGTAAAGCGCGTTATCGATGGCGATACCTTTGTCATTGAAAATGGAACCTCAAAAGGGGAGAAAGTTAGGCTGATAGGGGTAGATGCCCCGGAAACGAGACGGACGGCACGCAAGGAAATCGGTTACTATGGTCAAGAAGCAAAGCAGTATTTAACGGCAATGTTGAATGGAAAAAGTGTTAAGTTAGTCTTTGACATTGGAAAACGGGATCGGTATGGAAGACTTCTTGCCTATGTGTATATTGGAAAGAAATTCGTCAATCGGGATTTGGTTGAACAGGGTTATGCAGTATCCTATACGCTAGCACCAAATGTACAATATGCAGATTTATTTGTAAAATTGGAACGTCAGGCTCGTCAGGAGAAACGTGGCCTTTGGAAATAAATGAATTTTGAATCATGATTTTTGTTTTATTCAGTGTCATCTGTAGCGTAACCGTTGCTGTTTTATTAAAATTGGCAAAACAAAATGGAGTCGAAACCAAACAAGTTATCGTTTGGAATTACCCCATGGCGGTTGCACTGGCCTATTTTGTATTGCAACCGAATCTAAAATCGCTCGTATGGGATGCTATGCCGGTTACGTTGTATACGAGTCTGGCGATATTACTTCCAGGGATGTTTGTTTTTATAGCTTTGTCCATTCGCTATGGTGGTTTGGTCAAGACAGAGATTGCACAACGCTTATCGTTGTTTATTCCCTTGCTTGCATCATTTTTCTTCTTTCATGAAAAAATGGAGGGACATAAGATGCTCGGAATAGCCCTTGGTTTATTGGCTATCCTATGTTCTATTGGCTGGCAAAAAAATGAGCATAGTGGCTCGATGGGAGCTAGTCATTATAAAGCGCTTTATCCATTATTGGTATTTATCGGTATGGGCATAATTGATATCCTCTTCAAACAGGTCGCCTTGCATGTTAATATACCTTATATCAGTTCCATGTTTATTATCTTTGTGATGGCGATGTTTATTGCAATGGTGCTGTTGCTGTATTTCCTTTTTGTGGAAAAGCAACGTTTTTCAAAGCAAGCTGTGGGATATGGATTGGTTTTGGGCGTATTTAACTTCTGTAACATCCTATTCTATATGAAAGCGCATCGTGCCCTACCAGACAATCCATCAGTCGTATTTACTGGGATGAATATTGGTGTGATCTCATTGGGCGCTCTAATTGGCGTCTTATTTTTTAAAGAAAGGTTATCATTATTGAATTATCTAGGCATAGCGCTTTCTATTGTTTCAGTTTTAATCATAGCATATCTATGAGTTTATTTGAAGATACTTACCGGACTATTGATGCAAAATACGAGGGAATTTTTAGAGATAAGGGCAGTAAATTTATTGCTTATGCTTTTCCATTTAAATCCGAAGAGCAATTAAAAGATCTGATTTTGGAAGTGAAAGCGATTCATCCGAAAGCGAGACACCATTGTTGGGCTTATCGTCTCACGCCAGATCGTGCTGTCTTTCGTGTGAATGATGATGGAGAACCGTCGGGAACAGCAGGACGCCCAATTTTGAACGTCCTCCTATCGATGGATGTCACCAATGTTATCGTGATTGTCGTTCGCTATTTCGGTGGTACATTATTGGGTGTCCCAGGCTTGATTAATGCCTACAAATCAGCAACGCAAGATGCTTTGACCCAAGCAGAAATTATCGAGCGTACAGTGAATGACCATTATGGTATTACCTTCGATTACCTCCATATGAATGCTATTATGCGGATCATAAAGGAAGAGGGCGTCGAAGTTGAAAAGCAGGAATTTGATAATCAGTGTTATTTGGAGTTTGAAGTCCGAAAAATGCAAGTCAATCGAGTTGTTGATCGGTTTTCCAAAATAGAAGGTTGTCAGTTAACTTATTTATATACGATATGATCAACGAATCGGAATTGATTTTGAACGCAGATGGCAGTATATACCATCTGAATTTGTTGCCGGAAGATCTGGCAAGTACAGTAATTACGGTCGGTGATCCAGACCGTGTAGCGAAAGTATCGAAACACTTTGATCGTATTGAACTCAAAAAAGGGAAACGTGAGTTTATTACGCATACCGGCTATCTGGGAAATAAACGGTTGACTGTAATCTCAACAGGTATAGGTACTGATAATATAGATATTGTGTTGAATGAACTGGATGCGTTGGCAAATATTGATTTTGCCAATAGAACGGTAAAGTCGACGCTCAGCTCATTGGATATTGTTCGCATTGGAACCTCTGGAGCGGTACAACAAGATGTTGAGATGGGAACTATTTTGGCCTCTGCGTATGGAATAGGTCTTGATGCATTGATGTACTATTATCAGGGATCTTACGACGGCGAGGAGCAGGCGCTTCAGGTTGAGCTAGCCGAATATTTTTCCGCATTAAACCTAAAGCCTTACGTTGCGAAAGCTGGCGCAAGCCTTCTGGGTCGAATTGCCTTTGATTTACCGAAGGGAGTCACCTTGACTGCGCCCGGATTTTATGCTCCGCAGGGAAGGACTGTTCGCTCAACTAATACGATTCCCAATTTTATAGACTTGATCAAGTCCTTTCAATATAAAGATCAGCGTTTCACCAATCTAGAAATGGAAACAGCGGGTATTTATGCATTGGCTAACATGTTTGGACATCAGGCTTTATCCATTAATGCAATCTTGGCAAGTCGGGTAGATGGTCGGTTTTCTTCCGCACCTGAAGAAGTTGTTGATAAATCTATACAGCTCGTTTTGGAGCGTATTTAACCGTTTATCTGCGCCATGCCGGGGAGTTTTTGTTTTTTTCTCAATTGATGCAGTAAAAAAGTTGAGAAGAACTAAATAAGGGTACAAATAGAAAAGGAGTTGTTTTTAGACAACTCCTTTTCTATTTGAATCAAATTTAAGCATGATGAATAGTAAAATGGTGAAACTCCATAAGGATGAACCGCCATAACTGATAAAAGGCAGCGGAATCCCGATAACTGGAACAATACCTATTGTCATACCGATATTGATAAATAAGTGAAAAAAGAGGATGGACGCTACACCGTATGCATATATCCTGGCGAAGGCTGAACGCTGTCGTTCGGCGATATGAATAATACGTAGCAGTAGGATGAGATAGATAAGTAATAAAGTAACCGATCCAACAAATCCCCACTCTTCTCCAACGGTGCAGAAAATAAAGTCCGTACTCTGCTCAGGTACAAAGTTGTATTTTGTCTGCGTTCCTTGTAGGTAGCCTTTGCCCAGAAGCTGTCCCGATCCAATTGCAATCTTCGACTGATTCAAATTATATCCTTTGCCTTTAGGGTCTTCCATTTTGCCTAGGATAATGTCAATACGGTCACGTTGATGGGGTTGTAGCACGTGTTCATAGACCAAGTCCACACAGAGAACAAATACAGCACAGGCTGCAAAAAGTATACTTAGATTGATAATGTATTTTCTTCTCTTACGATAGTTCCACATGACAAGGCCAATGAGCAATGCTAAAATCAAGATAAGAATCCAAGGATTGACCAATAAAGAAAGAACAAAAAGTAAAATGCATAGCCCGCCAAATATAAGCAGTTCATTATTAACATAGCCCTCGCGGTAGAATACAAAAATCAACGAAAAGAAGGCAAGGGCAGATCCAGTATCGGGTTGTAACATAACCAAAAATACAGGAAATAAGACAATACCGGCACCCATGGCCAGTGTCTGCATGGTCGGCGCTTTGTTACTTTGAGAACTTAGAAAGTTAGCCAAGAGCAGACAGGTTGAAAGTTTTGCAAACTCGGAAGGCTGTAAGCGGAAAAAACCTAAGTCAATCCAGGCCTGGTTTCCGCCGACATTTCGCCCTACAACGAGCACGATGACAAGTAGGACAGCTGTTATACCATAAAATATCGGTGAGGCGGAACTGAAAAATTTCGCGTCTATGATCAGAATGGATACCCCTAGAATAATTGCGGAAACAAGATATAAAGACTGTTTTCCATAATTGGTTCCTAAGGTAAAGAAATTGGGTAGTTCAGGATTGAATACCGCCGCACGGATATTGAATAAGCCAATTAAGCATAGCGCAAGCCAAAGCGTGATGGTTAGCCAGTCTATCTTTCCAAAGAAACTAGTTTTTTGATTATTCATATCTTCTCTTTATCTCGCTATGGTGAACAATTGTTTCCTTTGGTTTTGTTAAGGCTGCCAGCTGGCGTTTTGATTTTAACGTATCCGTTTTTGATTTTACAGAATCAGTCTTTTTTACATCTTTAATCTTTGGATCCACAACTTTTTTAGGTGCAGGAAGAAAATTCGCTTTATAAATGCGATCCTGAATATATTTTGGTGCAGTTATCGTGTCTTTGAGGTATTTCTCAACCATCATACTTGCGATAGGTCCTGCCCAGGTTCCACCGTAACCAGCATTTTCAACAAAGACAGCAATGGCAATTTTAGGGTTTTCTCTAGGTGCAAAAGCAAAGAAAACGGCATGGTTTTCTCCGTGTGGGTTTTGTGCTGTACCTGTTTTTCCGCACATTTCGATGCCTGGGATACGATTGGCCCAAGCGGTACCTTCGGGTGTATTGACAGCATCACTCATCCCTTGGATAACAATAGGATAATACCGCTCATCCACGCCGGCACTGACTTTTTCGGTAAATTCCTTCTTGGCAATTTTCTGTGCGCCAATACCTTTAATCAGATGGGGTCTATAATAAAAACCTTTGTTGGCAACGATAGCCATAATATTGGCCATTTGCAGGGGCGTTATACCCATTTCCCCTTGTCCAATAGATAAGGAGATATTGAAACTTGAACGCCATTTATCGTTACCATAGCGTTTGGTATAAAAATCTGACGTAGGTAGCAAACCTGGTTTTTCACCCGGCAGATCAATGCCTAGTTTATGACCAATTCCGAACTGTGTTACTGCATTGCGCCATAGATCGTATGCCTTAGGTCCCGAAAGCCCACGTCCGTCGATCATCTTAGCATAGGTAAATCCATAGTAGGTATTACAGGATACGGCTACAGATCGCTGTAATGTAGTTGAGCCATGATAGTGCGTACAGCCCATCCAGCCACGGCCACCACCATAGCTATATCCATGCGGGCAGAAAAATACCGTATTGCGATCAATAACACCGGCTTGCTGCGCAGTCAGTGCTGAAACAACCTTAAACACAGAGCCTGGGGGGTAAGAGGCTTGAATAGGACGGTTAAAAAGCGGTTTGGTGTCGTCTTTCAATAATTTCATATAATTATTGCCCGACTGTCTGCCGACCATCATGTTTGGATTGTAACTCGGGCTACTTACATACGCCAATATTTCACCTGTTGCAGGTTCAATAGCGACAATGGACCCCAATTTATTTTTCATGAGGTTTTCCCCTAGAATCTGTAGGTCCTTATCCAACGAGGAAACCAGTCCTTCCCCTGCAACAGCGAGTGTATCGTATTTCCCCTCCATAAATACTCCTTTCGGGCGGTTCAGCGCATCAACCATTAAGTTGTTGACACCACGTTTTCCCCGAATAAGGTCTTCATAAGAACGTTCTACCCCACTGCGACCAATATAGTCACCACTACGATAAAACCCGTTGGAGCGTTCAATATCTTTATCATTTACCTCACTCACATAACCCAAAAATTGAGCCG
This sequence comes from Sphingobacterium sp. UGAL515B_05, assembly GCF_033097525.1. Lineage (NCBI taxonomy): Bacteria > Pseudomonadati > Bacteroidota > Sphingobacteriia > Sphingobacteriales > Sphingobacteriaceae > Sphingobacterium > Sphingobacterium sp. UGAL515B_05. Next base: position 3,189,460 of record NZ_CP109907.1, read on the forward strand.
CTATGCTATCGGGATAACTTCTGATTGTTCTTTTTTGGACATAGAAACCACGAAATTGATATTGGTATTCTTGATATTGGGCCCATGTCCGTACAGAAAGCTGTTTTTCAAAAATGGATGCACGGTAAGGCGAGTGTACTCTTGCCTTTTCCATCCGTTTAATAAAGCCTTCCTTGTCAATGTCTATCAATTTGCAAAACAAAGCGGTGTCGATTTCTTTCACCTCACGTGGCGTAACCATAAGGTCATATACCGGTTCGTTTTGAACTAATACCTTTCCCTTTCGGTCCAATATAACCCCTCTGGCCGGGTACACAATGACCTTGCGCATGACATTGCTGTTTGCGGAATGTATATAGGAATCGTCTATGATCTGTAAATAGAATAAGCGGGCTACCAAGGTCAATGTGATAGCAATAAAGATTCCCGAAACGACGTACTTACGCGCAAAAAAACTGTTCATAGAAATGAATTTCTATCCATCGATCTACTACAACCGATCTTTCTTTTTGTAGAATAATATGCTAAATAATAGCATGATAATTACTGTAAATATACAACTTAAAACTATACTCAATAAGGTGTATTGGATGTGCTGGAAGGAAAAAGATTCCAAGAGATACAAAAATGTATGATGGATCAATGTTCCGAAAAAGATGTAGGAAAAGAACCAGCGAATATTCATGAACCCCAACATCGGGGTAAAAAAAGATTCACGTTCTTCAACTTCGAGCGTAATTTTCATGAAGAAAATACGGAAGGCGGCCAATGCAACACAGGCTGCGGTATTGACACCAAGGGTATCATAAAATGAATCTACGGTAAGTCCCGTAAGAAATGCGATCAAATACACCAGGAAATTAGGTGTTCCTGTCGGAAGTAAAAAAATAAATAAGATATAAGGAAATGCAGCGACCAGATTGTAATAACCGATATTTTGAAATAGGAAAACTTGCATGCCTATCAAAACGATAAATCGAATAATATTAAATATTAAAATCCTAGCCATTGTCCTTTGTCGATTCTTCTAGTGTCTTTAATTCTTTATTTAACAGGTCTTTTACAACGTAGACATGTTGCAAATTGGAGAAATTGGTGCTCAACAATAGTCTAAGATCCAAAAAAGCGTCTCCTGAAGAAATACCTGTCTGAATGACCGTTCCGACAAAAATTCCTTTTGGAAAATGTCCTGAATATCCAGAGGTATACACTTTGTCTCCTTTATTGACTTTGATATGGTTTGGAATTTCCTTGACCATTGCCGCACGGTAATCCATGCTATTGCCCCATACCAACGATCCGAAGACCTCGGTGTGGCCCAGTGTAACGGATATACGCGTATCTGGATGCAATAGGGATTGAACGGTCGAGAAGTTGGGGGAAACATTCAATACAATACCAACTACCCCGTTGGGAGCGATAACACCCATACCTCGCTCTATACCGTCTTTACTGCCTTTATCGAGTGTAATCGTATTTGCCTTTTGGTGGATGCTATTGTTGATGACATTCGCAATAATAAATTCGTAACGCCCAAACTCACTGCTGTCGATTGCTGGGACAGGACCGATCTTGATGCTGTCAGTTGATCGATAGGCTTGTAAGTCCTTTCTTAATTGTGCATTTTCCTTTGCAAGTGCATCGTTAGTCTCCCCGAGGTGCAGGTAGCTTTTCCAGGAATTGACCTTTGCGTACAGGCCTCCGATGATACTATTTGAAGAATTTAAAACAGAATTACGTTGGAAAGAATTGTTGGTGATCACCAAAAATAACGAGAATCCAAAAAATAGGATAAACCAGAAGAATGCATTGTATCGTCTCAGGAATAACCAAAGGTTTCTCATTTTTTAATGTGGGTATTTAATAAGCAAGCGATATAATAGTTTTGCATATTATATCGCTCTTTAATAAAATATTGTTATTAATTATCGAACGTTATGATTGCATCAAGAATTTAAATCGTCCAATATTTTTAAGTGCAATACCAGTCCCTCTTACGACAGCACGTAACGGATCTTCGGCAATATGTACTGGAAGTTTAGTTTTCGCTTGTATACGGCGGTCCAAACCGCGCAATAATGCACCACCACCGGTAAGATAAATACCTGTTTGATAAATATCCGCTGATAATTCTGGCGGAGTGATTTCAAGTGCTTTTAAGATCGCCTCTTCAATTTTTGAAATGGACTTATCTAGACAATGCGCTATTTCGGTGTAAGAAACAGTAATTTGCTTAGGAACACCTGTCATCAAATCACGGCCTTGCACAGCAAAATCTGCCGGTGGTTCCTGCAACTCAGGTAGGGCAGCACCGACTTCAATTTTGATTTTTTCTGCCGTACGTTCACCGATCATGATGTTATGTTGTCTTCTGATGTATTGAACGATGTCAGAGTCGAAGTTATCACCAGCAACACGAATGGACTGGTCACATACAATACCCGATAAAGCGATGACAGCAATTTCAGTGGTACCACCACCGATATCGATAATCATATTACCCATTGGTTCTTCCACGTCAATTCCGATTCCAACAGCAGCAGCCATGGGTTCGTGAATTAAATAGACTTCTTTGGCACCCGCAATTTCTGCTGAATCGCGCACAGCTCTTTTCTCTACTTCCGTAATACCGGAAGGAATACAAACAACCATACGTAGGGAAGGGAAAAACCAGCTCTTACCATTGTTCACCAATTTCACCATCCCTCTGATCAGGTGCTCAGCTGCCGTAAAATCAGCGATTACTCCATCACGTAAAGGACGTACTGTCTTTATATTGTCGTGTGTTTTACCCTCCATTTGCATGGCCTGGCGACCAATGGCGATCACTTTGTTTGTGGTGCGGTCAAATGCAACAATAGAAGGTTCATCCACTACTACTTTGTCATTATGAATTATTAGGGTATTTGCAGTACCCAAGTCAATCGCAACTTCTTGCGTAAACCAATTAAATAAGCCCATCTGCTAATCCTTAAGCTATTTTAAAATAATATGCAAACCTACACAAAAAAAATTAATCTTTTTGAGGTTATACATCAAAAAAAACTACATTCTGAAAGTAAATTCTATCTGGAAAAAACTGTCTTTAAATTTAACGAATATAATCTGTAATTCTTACGTTCCAGGGGAAGTTATTTTTAATTGGATGCGGTGTTAAAAAAGAATTAAGCCGGTGTTTTTGAAATCATTGACTCCGAGAAGAAAGAATCCAATCGGGAAAAGGTGGTTTTGACAACTATCTGGAGAGGGCTGTTGTTTCGAAGTGTTTCTACAGTCTGTTATTACATGTTTTTAGCGAGTGGATTAAACAGGTAAAATAGGGGTAAAAAACAACGCCATTATCACTTGGGATAATGGCGCTGTTGGGTATTGAAATAGTTTATATAGACTCCAATAGAAAGCTATTGTGCTGTTTCTGCCTGCTGTTTTTCTGGAGTTGGTTCATCATATTTGTGGAAGATCAAACGCACACCACTGTTTTTGGTGAAAAATTTGATCGACCAGTTTACGAATGTGATCAATTTATTTCTGAATCCATAGATGGACATCAAGTGGACAAACATCCAGGTCATCCAGCCAAAGAATCCATTGAAATGGATTTTTCCCATGTCAACGACAGCTTTATTACGACCTACCGTAGCCATGGATCCTTTGTCGAAATAGTTGAATTTCTCAGTTGGTTGATTGGACATTGTTTGAAGAATATGTTTGGCAACATAAGCTCCCTGTTGCTGAGCCACCGGGGCAACACCTGGTAGGCCGCGAGGAAGATCATCTGTGATAAATGCCGAAACATCACCAATGGCATAAACACCTGGCATATCAATAACACGGCATTGATCGTCTGTCTGTATACGGTTGCCTCGTTGGATAATCTCCTTTTTGAAACCATTTGGATATTGCCCAGCTACACCTGCTCCCCAGATAACCGTTTTTGTTTCAATGCTTCTGCCATCGGCGAACGTAATTGAATTGCCATCATATCCGGTTACCTGAACATTCAATAATACTTCTACACCTAAATCTTTGAGGTACTTTTCTGAATCTTTAGAAGATTTTTCAGATAAGTTAGCCAATACTTTTGGAAGTCCTTCAACCAGGTAAACCGACATCTCAGATTTTTTCAATTCTGGATAATCTTTCTCAAGAACATTGTTTTTGATCTCTGCGATTGCCCCCGAAAGTTCAACACCTGTTGGACCACCCCCAACAATTACAAAATTCAAATTAGCTTTACGATCAGCAGGGTTTTCTATACGTACTGCTTCTTCGAGATTCTGTAAAACATAGCTTCGAATATTTAATGCTTCTTGTATGTTTTTCATCGGCAAAGCATATTTTGTGATTTGTTGATTGCCGAAGAAGTTCGTCGTAGCACCTGTAGCAACAATTAAATAATCATAGTCAAAATCACCAACATCTGTTCTTACAATCTTAGCCTCGTTGTCAACGCTTTTTACGTCAGCAAGTCTAAAATGAAAGTTGTCTTGGCCTTTGAACATTTTGCGGACAGGGAAGGAGATAGAGTCCGCTGAAAGAGTACCCGTGGCAACTTGGTACATCAATGGTTGAAAAGTATGAAAGTTATTTCTGTCCAGCAACAGAACTTCAACTTCCTTATTTTTAAGCTTTTTAGCAACTTCAATTCCTCCAAATCCAGCACCAATAATGATTACTCTTGGGAATTTTCTATTTGAACTATTGCTTGGCATATTTTTAATAGTTTGTTGTAAAAATTCGGTACAATCGAATTAAGCTGCAAATATCTTAAATTTTGACTCAAAAAGCTAAAAAATATTTATTTATTGTGCTGATATGTTGTGAATTTTATTGTAAAGTAGCTAATTCTTTCAATAATATGTTTTGTACTTGTTTGATTTTTAGTTCTTTATGATGGATATTGCTATCTCAAAAAAAAATCGATTAATAGTGTTATCATTGTGTATTTTATACACAATGATAACACTATTGTAGTGCGCCTTTTATCTTGATTTTCATACCGTTGTTGTTATTGTGCAGATAAAGCTGACAGGCAAGACGGCTTTGATCATCGGCATCCGGGAGCGTGTCCAGCATGTCGAGCTCCTGATCACTCGCTGAAGGAAGCGTATCCAGGCCTTCGACAACTTCGATATGACAGGTAGCGCACAGCGCCATACCTCCACAAGTGGCCAGAATTTCATATTCGGATGCCTTTAAAATCTCCATGAGTGAAAGATTGATATCGGTAGGAACCTCCAGCGTATTTTCGGTCCCATCACGATCAATAACAGTGACATGAATTAAATTATCGTCCATGGCTAGAATGTATTTATACCGTTTACAGTGGTGTATTTGAATGTCAATTTTTGATCTGGGTAGACAAATTTAAAAGCACTTTGACACATCAGTGCAGCCTCATGGTACCCGCAGAGAATGAGTTTCAGTTTGCCTGGATAGGTGTTGATGTCTCCAATTGCATAGATCCGCTCGATATTGGTTGAATAATCAAACGTATTGACCTCTATCGCATTTTTATCGATATTTAATCCCCAATCTGCGATTGGACCAAGCTTCGGCGTAAGACCATATAAGGGAATAAAATAGTCTGCATCTGTTGCGATGACTTCTTTTTCTTTATTGGTTGTTTCAACATGGGACAAGTAGCCATTGCCATGAATATTGGTCAGATTGTGCGATAATAATAAGTTGATCTTACCCTGTTGGGCCAATTTGAAAACCTTTTCAGCTGAGTCCGGAGCGCCCCTGAAGGAGTCACTTCGGTGGATTAACGTGACCTGTTGCGCAATATCTGCGAGATGGAAGGTCCAATCGAGCGCGGAATCACCGCCACCGGCAATGACGATTTTTTTATCCCGGTACTTGGCAGGGTCTTTTACCATATAATCTACGCCTTTTCCTTCAAAGAGATGAAGATTTGGAATTTCGGGCTTGCGTGGTTCAAAGCAACCTAAGCCTCCGGCGATGACAATAACCTGTGTATGAACCATCGTATGATCATTGGTTTCTACAATAAAAGAACCGTCGTCCTGTTTTGTTATATGTTCCACACGCTCACCTAAGGTGAATGTGGGGGCAAAGGGTTTAATCTGTTCAAGCTGTTTATCGATCAACTCCTGCGCAGTGATACTTGGATAACCAGGAATGTCGTAGATAGGCTTATGGGGGTAGATCTCCGAAAGTTGACCGCCCACTTGGGGTAACACATCAATCAAATGGCAGCGCATTTTTAAAAGCCCGGCTTCAAAAACTGCGAATAGGCCAACAGGTCCTGCTCCGATGATACAGATATCCGTATTTATCATAGCTATTCTATATTTAAATTGTTATATATTGTATTCAAAATTCTTGTGAAAGCTTCGAAATCTTCGTCCGTTAGATTTTCCCAGGCCTTCATGCGAATCTCCGCGACAATCGGCGTAAGCGATGCTACTTTTAATTTCCCTTCTTCGGTCAAATGGAGGTAGAGACTCCGACGGTCTGTTTCATCGGTAATCCGCTCAGCCAGATTTTTTTTAAGAAGGATATCTACGATCCGTGTGAGTGTGGGCTGGTCTTTTCCGCAGCGCTTGGCCAGTTCTTTTTGTGAAAGTTGATCTGTTTCGTACAAAGCCTTTAAAATGGTCCATTGGTCTACAGTAATATCAAATCCTTTCTCGGCAAAAGAAGATTGGGCGAACTGTTTTACTTTCTTGGCTGTTTGGTCCAAGATGAAGGAGTAGCGGTCAAATTTTTCGTTTAGCATACAAATATTTAGTACACCAAATATATTCAAAATATTTAGTGTGACAAGTAATTTGAATGCAATAAAAAAGGGCGTTCATTCGAACGCCCTTTTTTATTTTATCAATATGTCTCGTCCTGAAATATCGATACACAAAAAGAATCGTTATGGAAGAAGGAACAAATTATGTAAAGCGGACTCAGCGTGATTACACTTTAACATTGAAGCTGAATGTCGTTAAAGAGATTGAATCGGGGAAATTGACACTCTCCCAAGCTCAAAAACAGTATGGCATCCAGGGAGATAGCACTATTCGCAAATGGTTAAAAAAATATGGTAACTTTGATTGGGAGAATCAAATACCATCCAATATGGCAAAGTCACCAGAACAGCGCATTTTAGAACTGGAAGCCAAAGTCAGACTGCTGGAGAAGCAAAAGGCTCAACTTGAGCATCAGAATCACATCGCTGATTCCAAAGCGATCATCTTTGACATGATGATCGATATTGCAGAAAAAGAATATAAAATCGACGTAAGAAAAAACTTGAAACCCGCGCAATCAATCGTTTCCGGCAAGAAAAACAAGAAAGCCTAAGTTTTACTTGTGGATTGTTCGGGTTAGACAGGCAGGTGTATTATCGAAGGATCAAACGTATAGCCAGGAGCCAGGGTATAGCCGGGAAAATTGTGGACTTAGTTCATGAAATACGCACTACCCAGCCAAGAATAGGCACACGGAAACTTTACCATATATTGGCAAGGGAGCTACAGGCATTAAAAGTGGGCAGAGACAAATTCTTTGATATTTTACGCGCCAACCATTTGTTAATTACACCTAAAAGAAGCTATCATACGACCACTATGTCACATCATAGATTTAGAAAATATCCGAATATTATTAAAGAAGTGACTGTTTGCCGTCCCAATCAGGTTTGGGTAAGTGATATCACTTACATAGGGAAGCGAGAAAGCCCCTGTTACCTGAGTTTGGTTACAGATGCCTATTCGAAAAAAATTGTTGGCTTTGAGGTCTCGCGGACCATGTGCACACCGCATGTTGTAAAAGCACTAAAAATGGCACAAAAACAAAGAAAAACAAACGAGCCGTTAATCCATCATTCCGACAGAGGGGTACAATATTGTGCAGAAGAATACCAATATTACCTAAACAAGTATCAGCTCAGGTGCAGTATGACAGAAAACTCTGATCCTTATGAAAATGCCATCGCTGAACGAATCAATGGTATACTCAAACAAGAGTTCATGATTGATACCTATCATTTAGATCTACATTTGATGAAGCAGATCGTAGCTGAAGCAATCGATATCTATAATAATGACAGACCACATTGGTCTAATCATATGCTAACTCCAAATCAGATGCACATGAAATCAAACATGAACTTCAGAACTTATAAAACAAAAAACAGTAGCAACCTATCGGCTACTACTGTTTAAATTATTTATTTTTAATCACTGAAAACCTGTATCGATTTTTCAGGACTAGTCAATATCAGCTATTATGGTCTTACGACTTCAGCTTTTTTAGCAGTATTACCTTCTGCCAAATGTTTTCCTTTACGTAAGTCATATACTGAAGGTGCAGCTAAGATAATCGATGAATATGTACCTACGATAACACCGATTAAGATCGCGAATGAGAATCCACGGATAACTTCACCACCAAAGATAAACAATACAGCAAGAACAAACACGATTGTCAATGAGGTGATAATTGTTCTACTTAATGTCGAGTTGATCGCATGGTTTACGACATCGCCAAGATCTTCATTATGTGCATTTGGTTTCGATACGAATTCACGTAAACGGTCAAATACAACCACTGTATCATTCACCGAGTAAGCAATTACAGTTAATATCGCTGCTACAAAGTGTTGGTCAATATCAAGTGAGAATGGTACGATACCATCCAAGATAGAGAATAATCCCAATAAAATGATCGCATCGTGAATTGTTGCAATAGCTGCTCCAACTGAATATTCCCATTTATGGAAACGGATCAAGATGTAAGCTGCAACAATAATGATAGAGAAAATTGCTGAGCTGGTTGCTCTAGATTTGATGTCGGTAGCGATACTTGGTCCAACTTTTTGAGACGAAAGAATCTCATGTTTATTGGAAGCATCTACTTTCGATAGACCTTGGTTTAATTTGTCCAATACTTCTTTATCAGCACTGTCCGAAGTTTCTTCGATATGATAAGTTGTTGTAATACGCAATTGATTGGATGCACCGAATACTTTTACTTCTGTAGTTTTCTTGAATATATCATCCAAGTTTGTACGTACAGCTTCTAAGTCCACAGGTTTGTCATAACGAACAGTATAAGTACGTCCACCTTGGAAATCCACACCTAAACTGAATCCTTTTGTGAAAATTGATGCAGCAGAAATTATTACAGCAACGATTGAAATGGCGTAAAAGATTTTACGTTTCTGCACGAATTTGAAGTTTGCGTTATGCAACGTGTTTGCAGACCAAGGAAAGAGACTTTGATTTTGAAATCTTTCGCCAACATCCATTCAAAGATAACACGTGTAACTAAGATCGCAGTAAACAATGAAGTAATAATACCCACCATCAACGTTGTTGCGAATCCTAAGATCGGACCACTACCAAATAAAAATAGGATAATACCAATTAAGAAAGTTGTGATCTGCGAATCCAGGATGGATGGTAACGCATGTTTGTAACCATCGGCAACAGCCTGACGGATCGATTTCCCTAAGCCCAGTTCTTCACGGATACGTTCATAAATCAAAACGTTTGCATCGACAGCAGTACCCATTGTCAATACGATACCGGCAATACCAGGTAGGGTCAGTACGGCATTTAAGGATGCCAATACCCCCATAATGATAAATACGTTTAACAATACCGCGATGTTTGCTACGATACCCGCCGTATTGTAGTAAGCGATCATAAAGATCATTACCACGATAATACCGATAACAGCGGAGTTTACACCGGCATCGATGGCAGCCTGACCCAAAGTAGGACCCACTACAGCTTCTTCAACGATTTTAGCAGTTGTCGGAAGACGACCTGCCTTCAATACGTTCGCCAAATCTTTGGTATCTTCTACCGTAAAGGATCCAGAGATTGATGAGCTACCATTTGGAATTTCACCGTTTACAGAAGGAGCAGAATAAACTACATTATCAAGAACGATAGCAATTGCATCTCTGTTTTGAGCTGCTTTTGCAGTAATTTTCTTCCATTGATGAGCACCCTCACTGTTCATTTGCATACCAACCACAGGTTGATTTTTATCATCAAAGTTTGCTGTTGCGTCAGTGATCACATCACCCGTCAATACAGCGCCATTGTCTTGTCCAGACCCTTTAATTGCGTATAATGATAGTTGTTCAGGTGTTTTTTGCTCAGGTTTTACAGCCCATAAAAGCTTTAAGTTTCCAGGAAGGATTGATTTCACCTCAGGACGTTGCAAGTAAGCATTTACTTTTGCCGTATCTTTTAATGAAGCAATACCCACCAATGGGCCTGGGCCAAGTGTGGGCTGCTGGTTTTCGTTTAGATATGCGTTTGCTCTTAAAATTTCAAATAATGGATTTTTCTGCCCTAGATTAACAGCAGCACTGTCTTTCTTAGCATCTTTTTTACCACCGGTTAGATTAGACAATAAATCATCTGATTTTTTGCTTGTATCTGCTGCAGCATTTGTTGTAGCAGCTGGAGCAGCTTTTAACGTTGATGCTAAAGTTTTATCGATATTTTCCAGTATTGGATAAATTTCCTGGTTTGTATAGGTTTCGTAGAATTCCAATTTAGCCGAACCTTGTAATAGGTTACGAACACGGCTTTCATCTTTCACACCAGGTAATTCGATCAAAATACGGTTTGTACCTTGTTGAATTTGAATGTTTGGCGATGCAACGCCAAATTTATCGATACGTGTACGAAGTACTTTGTATGAGTTTTGGATGGCATTGTCTGCTTCTTTTTGAAGGAATGATTCGACTTTGGAGTCTGAATCACCAGGTTTAATTAGAGCAGCGTTATCTTTTGTTGAAAAGAATGTCGATAGTGGAGTTGTAGCACCGATGGATTTGTACTCTTCCATAAATAAAGCAACGACTGTTTTTGCACTCGTTTTGCTTTTTGCTACTGCTTGCTCCAACGCTTTGTTGAATTTCTCATCTTTTGGATTGTTCGCCAAATTGCGGATCAATTCGTCCAATGAGATTTCCATGGTCACGTTCATACCACCTTTCAAATCCAATCCCAAAGCGAGTTCATTTGCTTTGGCTTCCCGATAGGTGTATTTTGCAAAACCTAAATTGTACACTACTTCACCTGCCATTGAGTCGAGGTAGCTTTTCTCTTTCGCCAAGTCTCCTTTGGCAAAATTCTCAGCATCTCGCTCCACATTGCGGGTCACCCAAGTAAATGATAGGGAGTATAGACACGCTAATGACACCACTATCACTAAAAGTTTAATCAGCCCTTTACCTTGCATCGTCTGTTATAATTGTATTAATTTTAATGTTAAATACTGTTTATGTAATTGATAATTAGTTCTCGTTTAATCACATTTTACCAAGAATGGCAAAGGTATAAAATTTTTGTAGAATGAAAAGTTTTATTTACGCCAATCAGGTCAACGGCATAAAAATAGGAGAATTGAAGAAAAAAAGAAATATTTATTGATTTTATTTATAAAAAAAGGCCCTGCTCAACATAGAGAAGGACCTTTTATACTGTCTAGTTGTTTTTATATTATTTCAATGTGTATTTGATACCGAACGAGAATGTTGAAGCATCAAAATCACTGTTGTGGTTCAATCTCCAGTCAGGTTTCCAGTCTGCGTGGAACGCAATCGGAGCAACTGGAATTTTAAATTCCAAACCTAATTGCGGACGCAACGCAACGTTTGTAATGTTATCACCTACGTCAATAAAAGTCAATTGTGCACCAACACCTGCATACCATCCCAAACCATTAACACCTTGGAAAGGTCTCGCATATTGGTAATCCGCACCAACAGCAACAACATGGTCGTCAAACATCACTTGTGCTTGCCCCATGTTGGCACCACCAAAAGATTGCTTATATTGAACACCCCATAAGTCAGTTGTTGTACCATCGAATACAACACCTATCGCTGATCTAAATGGAGACTGAGCTTTCGCTTCCTGTGCGCCAAATGCTAATGCTGCGACGGCAGCTAATGAGAGTAATGTCTTTTTCATAATTATCTTATCTTTATATTTTCATTAATTAAAATAACTTTTCGTGTTACCAAAAGCAAATAGCCTGCCAAAAAATGATAAAGGTCGGGACGTACACGAAGTGAATGCTTAATTCATAACGTTTCTAATTTGTCTTCCGATTGTAATTTGTATCTTTTATTTTTTATTATTGCTTATTTTTCTTAAATTTGCCTGGCAAATAGAAAACCCAATACATATTTGCCATGCAATTAGATCCACAAAAATTCGTAGCAGAAGGTCTCACTTACGACGACGTCTTATTAATTCCAGCTTATTCTGAGATTTTACCCCGTGACGTTGATACGAGCACTTCGCTAACAAAAAAAATCAAATTAAATATTCCATTGGTTTCTGCAGCAATGGATACGGTAACCGGTGCTGATTTGGCGATTGCGATTGCTCAAGCTGGCGGTATTGGTATGTTGCATAAGAACATGACGATTGCAGAACAAGCTGCTGAAGTACGCAAAGTAAAACGTTCGGAGAGCGGTATGATTCAGGATCCAGTAACGTTATTGGCAACAGCAACTGTGGGCGATGCCTTCAATATTATGAAGGAGCACAAAATCGGTGGAATTCCTGTTGTGAACGAAAAAGGCCAATTGGTTGGTATTGTAACGAATCGTGATCTTCGTTTCCAAAAAGATATGAGCCGTCCAATCAACGAATTGATGACTAAGGAAAATCTTGTTGTCGCGCCCGAAGGAACGGATTTGGTGAAAGCGGAAGAGATTCTTCAAAATGAAAAAATCGAAAAACTTCCCGTAGTCAATGAGGATGGTATTTTGAAAGGCTTGATTACTTTTAAAGATATCCAAAAATATAAACATTACCCCAATGCTGCCAAAGATAGCCATGGCCGTTTATTGGTTGGTGCGGCAGTAGGTGTTACACCAGATACCCTTGATCGCGTTGAGGCTTTGGTGAAAGCAGGTGTGGATGTGGTTACAATTGATACGGCACATGGGCATTCTAAAGGTGTAATTGATAAGTTGAAATTGGTGAAATCTCAATTCCCTGAATTACAGGTAATCGTTGGAAATATTGCGACAGGTGCAGCGGCAACAGCTTTGGCTGAAGCAGGTGCAGATGCCGTAAAAGTAGGTATCGGACCGGGTTCAATCTGTACAACACGTATTATTGCTGGTGTCGGTGTTCCTCAGCTTTATGCTGTATATGAAGTTGCCAAAGCACTTAAAGGAACTGGCGTGCCATTGATCGCAGATGGTGGTATCAAACAAACAGGTGATATTGCAAAAGCAATTGCAGCCGGAGCAAGCACAATTATGGCTGGCTCTTTATTCGCTGGTGTGGAAGAAGCTCCAGGTGAAACAATTATCTATGAGGGACGTAAGTTTAAATCTTACCGCGGTATGGGTTCAATCGAAGCCATGGAAAAAGGATCTAAAGATCGTTATTTCCAAGACGTAGAAGATGATATCAAAAAATTGGTTCCGGAAGGTATTGTTGGGCGTGTTCCTTACAAAGGTACATTGGCTGAGGTCGTTTATCAATATATTGGCGGATTACGCGCTTCCATGGGATACTGTGGAGCTGCAACAATTGAAAAATTACAGGAAGCACAATTTGTCCGTATTACAGGAGCAGGGTTGAGAGAGTCCCATCCACATAATATTTCCATTACGAAGGAAGCACCAAATTATAACAGCAGAGGCTAGATGTTGCCTGGATGATATAAAAACCGATAATCTTGATTATCGGTTTTTTTTTGTGTAAAAATATTAGCAAGATAGCCCCAGTGATCAATAGGAAATTTGTACTTTTATACCCTATTCTCAGGTTTTAAAATTTAAGGAGTTAATTTGGATTATTTAGCGGGTTTAAACCCTTCACAACGAGGAGCCGTAGAGCAAACAGAAGGTCCTGTGATGATTGTTGCGGGAGCTGGTTCAGGAAAAACACGGGTAATTACCTATCGTGTAGCACACTTGATTCGAAAAGGTGTTGATCCATTCAATATCTTGGTATTAACATTTACCAACAAGGCCGCCAAAGAGATGCGCGCACGTATCGTTTCTGTCGTTGGAAGCGAAGCGAAAAATATTTGGATGGGAACATTCCACTCGGTATTCGCAAAGATACTCCGTGTCGAAGCAGAATTGATCGGTTATCCCAGAAACTTTACCATCTACGATACGGACGATACCAAAAGTTTGTTGCGTGCCATTTTAAAGGAAATGAATCTCGATGATAAGCTGTACAATGTCAATCATGTGTATGGACGTATCTCACAGGCAAAAAACAACTTGATCTCACCACAGGAATATAATAAAAATGAGGCTATATTGGCTGAAGATATTTCCAATGGTCGTGGTCAATTGGGACAGATTTATATGACCTATGCGCAACGTTGCTACCGTGCAGGAGCAATGGACTTTGACGATTTGTTGTTTAAGACAAATGTGTTGCTAAATAAGCATCCAGAGGTATTGCATAAATACCAGCATCAGTTTCGTTATCTGATGGTGGATGAGTATCAGGATACCAACTTTTCCCAGTATCTCATCGTAAAACGTCTGGCGGCAGTTAATGAGAATATCTGTGTGGTAGGGGATGATGCACAATCGATCTATGCATTTCGTGGTGCAAATATTCAGAACATCCTGAATTTCCAAAAGGATTATCCAGATGTGAAGATCTTTAAATTGGAGCAGAATTATCGATCGACTAAGATGATTGTGAATGCGGCCAATTCGGTGATTGCGAATAATCAGAATCAATTGGAAAAAAATGTTTTCTCGGATAATGAAGAGGGCGAAAAGATCAAGGTTTCACGTGCTTTCTCTGACAATGAGGAAGGTAAGATCGTTGCTGACCAGATCATCGAAGAGAAATCATTAAAAGGACTTAATTATAAAGATTTTGCTATTCTGTATCGTACCAACGCCCAATCCAGGGCAATGGAGGAGGCCTTACGCAAAATTAATATCCCCTATAAAATATACGGTGGTACTTCTTTCTATCAACGGAAAGAAATTAAAGATCTGATCGCGTATTTCAGACTCACCTTCAACCCAAATGATGAGGAAGCACTAAAGCGTGTTATCAATTATCCACGTAGAGGGATCGGGGATACGACGATAGAGAAGATCATGATCGCTGCAGATCAGAATCAATACCGTATATGGGATGTTGTCGCAAATGCAGCCCAGTTTCTAGACGGACGTAGTGCAACTTCTGTCGGTGGTTTTGCACAGATGATACAGAGTTTTCAAGCTCTTGCCAAAAACAATAACGCATTTGATACGGCAATGCATATTGCGCAGCACTGTGGTATTCTGAAAGAATTGTATGAAGATAAATCGGTAGAGGGGTTGGCGCGTTACGAAAATATCCAGGAACTCCTCAATGGTATCAAGGAGTTTTCGGAACGGGAAGATATCGAAGAGCGTGGACTTGATGTCTATATGCAGGATATCGCCCTGTTGACAAACGACGATAATGATAAAGATCCAAATGCTGATACTGTATCATTGATGACCATTCACTCTTCCAAAGGATTGGAATTTCCGATTGTTTTCATTGTAGGCTTAGAAGAAAACCTATTTCCTTCCCAGTTATCGTTGAATTCCAGGTCGGAATTGGAAGAGGAACGAAGACTTTTTTATGTCGCTGTTACGAGAGCTGAAAAAAAATTACTACTTTCGTATGCTACTTCGCGATATCGTTGGGGAACGCTGAATAACTGCGAACCCAGTCGCTTCTTGGATGAATTGAATCCGGCATGTCTTGCATTGGATTTTAAACCACGACAAACTTCTGCCTCAGCCGGAAGTTTTCAAGGCGAACGAATTGCATGGCAACAAAAGGACAGTGATGATACGTTTTCTAAACCTAAGCCTAAGCCGATGGTGAAAACGACATCAATACTACCGAAAGCCCACAAACCTACTGCGGGTTTTGCTCCTTCAGATACATCAAATCTTCAAGTCGGCATGGAAGTTGAACATGAACGCTTTGGATTTGGGAAAGTTGTTAATCTCGAAGGAAACAAAGGAGATATAAAAGCAACTATTTTCTTTAAAGAGTTGGGACAGAAACAATTGTTGCTTAAATTTGCAAAACTTAGAATAATTCAATAATAAAATACCAAAACGGCATCTTGATCGTTTAATTAGGTACTTATATTAGCTATATGAACTTTGACTACAACAGCACTAGACCAAAATTGATCCTTGCAGAATATGGTCGCAATGTGCAAAATATGGTAGATTACATCTGTACTTTACCCACAAAGGAAGAAAGAAATAAACATGCGCAGATTGTAATCGATATGATGGGGGTATTGAACCCACATTTGAGAGACGTGTCTGATTTTAAACATAAACTGTGGGATCACCTACAGATTATCTCTGATTTTAAATTGGATATTGACTCACCTTATCCAATTGCTACAGCGAAAAGTGTGAAACATGAAGTTGAGCATTTGGGCTATCCGCAGCATTCCATTAGATTCAAGCACTATGGTTTTACCGTAGAGAAAATGATTGAAAAGGCTTTATTGGCTAATGACGAGGCTAAAAGAGAGCAGATGGTTATCGGTATCGCCAATTTTATGAAAATGGCTTACCTGACCTGGAATAAGGATTCTGTTTCGGACGAGTTGATCATCCAGGATCTCAAAGAGTTGTCAGGTTATCAATTGACCTTACCGGAAGGTACCGTTTTGACTAAACTTGACTTTAAAACTCCGCCGCCGGGAAATCGTGTTAAGGGACCTGCCAATAATAATTCGGGCGGAAATCATAACAATAACAATAATAACAATAATTCTGGCCACCAGTCGAAAGGTGGAGGTAAGCCTCGTATGACAAACAACAACAACAATAACAATAACAATACGAAGCGCAATAACTACGGAAGCAATAACAACAGCTACAGTAGGGATAACAATAACAACAGCTACAGTAGGGACAACAATAACAGAAACAGAAAGCCGCAGGGTAATTATAATAATAAACGAGGCTAGTTCTTAAAGATTTTGTTTAAAGAAGCAGGCAATTGCGAAGTGATTAACAGATTTCTTTACAATTGCCTTCTTTTTTTAAGAATCGCGCTGTTTTAATAAAAAACAAGGTTCTTTGGTCTCCGATCCCTGTATGTTAGGCGGAAGGCTAAATATCCCAAGGCTAATACAAGAACTGGGATAAGATACTAAGAAGATATCACTTATATATAAATGAACGCATTTGAAATAATCGGTGGAAAACCGTTAAAGGGAGAGATTATTCCTCAAGGAGCAAAAAATGAGGCCTTACAGATCCTTTCTGCAGTTTTACTGACAGAAGAACCTATGACCATCAGTAATATCCCAGATATTAAGGATGTCAATAAGTTGATCGATCTATTGGCTGCTTTAGGTGTTAAAATTAATCGCGTAGATAAGGACACATACGTTTTTGAAGCCAAAGATATAAATATAGACTATTTCCAGTCACCCGAATTTAAAGAAAAAGGTGGTGGATTGCGGGGCTCTATCATGATTGTCGGTCCTTTGTTGGCTCGATTCGGAAAAGCCGCTATTCCGAAACCGGGGGGTGATAAAATAGGACGTAGACGATTAGATACACACTTTTTGGGCTTTGAAAAATTGGGCGCTAAGTTTGTGTACGATGCGACTACCCATTTTTTTAACGTTGATGCGACGGAGTTAAAAGGAAGTTATATCCTTTTGGACGAAGCTTCTGTAACGGGTACGGCGAATATCGTGATGGCTGCTGTATTGGCAAAAGGGACAACAACGATATACAACGCTGCTTGTGAGCCTTATTTACAACAACTATGTAAGATGTTGAATCGCATGGGTGCTAAAATATCCGGTATTGGATCTAATTTGTTGACTATCGAAGGAGTAGAGCGTCTGGGGGGAACTTCACACCGCATGTTGCCTGATATGATTGAAATAGGTTCTTTCATCGGACTTGCAGCAATGACAGGTTCAGAAATCACCATTAAAGATGTCTGTTTCGAAGAACTTGGCGTTATCCCATCTGTATTTTCGCGCTTAGGTATCAAGTTTGAATTACGTGGTGATGATATTTTTATTCCGGCGCAAGAATCGTATGAAATCGATACATTTATCGATGGATCTATCCTGACGATTTCAGATGCACCTTGGCCAGGTTTTACGCCCGATTTATTAAGTATAGTACTTGTTGTGGCGACTCAGGCAAAAGGAAACGTATTGATCCACCAAAAAATGTTCGAGAGCCGTTTGTTCTTCGTGGACAAATTGATTGATATGGGGGCGCAGATTATCTTGTGCGATCCGCACCGAGCAACCGTTATTGGACTGAATAAATCACACCACCTGAGAGGTATTGAGATGACTTCGCCAGATATTCGTGCCGGGGTGTCTTTATTGATTGCAGCGCTATCTGCCAAAGGAAAATCTGTGATCCACAATATCGAACAGATTGAACGTGGCTATCAAGATATCGAAGAACGCTTGCGTAAATTAGGAGCCGATATTAAACGTATCGATGCCGAACCAAAAGGTCATTAATTAAAGCGAATAGCCTATGTGCTAGTGTAAGATAAAAGAAGCTCCGGATATAAATTCTGGGGCTTTTTTTGTGATATCTGCGTCAAATAAGGTAAATTTGTCTATACTACATTTAAATAGCTATAGATATGAAAAAATATCTAAAAAAGTACGCCTTAGTTTTCCCATTATTAGGCATAGTACTTCTTTTTCACAATTGTCAATCCTCTACACCTAAAGAGGTTAAGCTACATGAAGAATCAAATACAACAACGGATATCCGCTCTTCTAAACGGATCAATGCTGCGGTAATTGTACAGAAAGTTACTTTTCCCAATATGCCATTTGCTGAACTGATCAGGTTGATGAATCTGACAAAGGATAGTTCGCCCGCAGCATTGTGGAAAACGATATCCGCGCTACCTCCGTTAGAGCAAATGAAGAAAGATAGCTTTGATATTGAAAATCCCCTGCAACGCATGGAGCTTATGCTTGTTCCTTTGCGCAAGATGGAAATCAAGTTCGATCAACAACAGGCAAAATCTGATGCGGAGGGCCTGACCTATCGTTTGCAAAATTATGTGAATTATGGCAAGAGCTCGGGCGAAGGTTTTCTTGCAAATCGCGAAAATGAGGGGATCAATTTAGCACTGAACTTTCCTGAAGGAAAACATAAAGAATTCGCTAAAGTGCAGATACGAATAAATCCCAAAGAGTATATGATCGATAAGACCGGAAAAACAAAAGTAATTGCCGGCATTACCTGCCAGCAGGCCATTTACAATAAAATTGATGCAAATGATAATATACTCCCCAAATTTGTCGTTTGGAAAAGTCCAAGGATTCCAAAAGGAATTAATCTGTTACATCCTTATGTGTTTGATGAAAAAGAAGGAATCCTTGAAATCGATGCCTATCTCAATGCAGATGAAAATTCCCTATTGCGCTTTACAACCACAGCTGTCGTCGAAAAAAAATTTGAACCCAAAGATTTTGAGATAAGAGAAGCACATGCCAAGCTTGACGGGGCCAAGGATCAAAACAGCATCGAAAAAAATGTACTTGATGTAGTGTTTCATTAGAAAACACCATAAAAAAGGAGTTGATCAATTGATCAACTCCTTTTTTATTTGGAATATATGTAAAAGTTTACATTAAAGGAGCAGGTGCTTCTTCTTCAAATAAAGGGAATTCCTTGATAATGTTATACCATGTGATTACCTTTTTAATATCCGAAGAATAAACACGTGATTCATCATGGCCAGGAGCTACTTCACGGAAGAAATCTCTTAATGTTGCGCCATCAGATTTTGTATCTGGCAGAGCGATGCCTTTCTCTTTGATTGTTTCAAAAATATTCAATAGACGAATTTCTTCTTCTTCACCATAGATGGTGATATCTTCCAAAGTCGCCATTTTTGTAGAAGATAAACTTACTACAGTTTTGATTTTTGCCTGATCAAGGGTTTCTAAAATAAAACCACCTTTATTTTGTCCAACCAATTTGAACAATCCTGGTTTACCAGTTACGGATACTAATGCTCTTAAATTCATTTTAATACGATTTAAATCTCCAAGAATTAATCTTCGATAACTTCAATTGATAAAATACGGTCACCTTGTCTGATATCGTCAACAATGTCTACGTTTTCGATAACTTTTCCAAAACAAGTATGGTTACGATCTAAGTGAGCAGTGTTGTTACGGCTATGACAGATGAAAAATTGAGAACCACCAGTATTACGGCCTGCATGAGCCATAGACAATACACCTCTATCGTGGTATTGGTTTTCGCCTGTTAATTCACAGTCAATTTTATAACCAGGGCCACCTGTTCCAGGGATTCCTGCAGCTCCTTCACGTGAATTTGGACATCCACCTTGGATAACGAAATCAGGGATCACACGGTGAAATGCCAATCCATCATAATATCCTGATTTAGCAAGTTTGATAAAATTGGCTACTGTATTTGGAGCATCAGCTGTGTAGAACTCCACAGTCATGTCGCCTTTTTCTGTTTTAATAATCGCTTTACTCATATTCAAAAATTTTTATGAAATACAAAGATAACGTTTCAGAGTGAAATGTGAAGTAAATCCCCATTGCCAATTTTTTTTAATTGATAGATTGTGTATTTCTCAGGATATTAAGTAACCGTATTTTTGTATATTTATGTACGCTAGCCAATTATAATTAACTGTATATGTCAAATCCGTACAAACTAGTCATTCGGGAGTGGGCAGAGGCCGATCGTCCGAGAGAGAAACTATTGAGCCAGGGCCGTAGGGCACTTACCGACGCCGAATTACTGGCTATCTTGATCGGATCTGGTTCCAAAAATGAAAGTGCTGTTGAATTATGCCGGCGCATATTGGCCGATGTCAATAACAACCTGCAGACGCTTTCGATGATGGAGGTTTCAGAACTGAGCATGTATAAAGGGATAGGCGAGGCAAAAGCCATCGCTATTCTTGCCGCATTGGAGCTCGCACGCCGCAAAAACGACCTCCCCGCAGAAGAACGTAAGCTCGTAAATAGCAGCCGCTTCGTTTACAACTTTATGAAACCCATACTTCAGGATCTGCCCCATGAAGAGTTTTGGACGCTGTATCTCAATACAGGGTATAAAATATTAGACAAACAACTGATTGGACGGGGGGGTAATGATTTTACGCCAGTCGATGTCCGGATTATATTACGATCTGCACTTAGCCTTAAAGCACATGCAATTATATTAGTTCATAACCATCCCTCGGGCACCTTGTATCCAAGCAATGCTGACAAAATTCTGACGCAAAAAATTGTTGAAGCCTCTAAAATTATGGATATTAGAGTTGCCGATCATTTAATCTTTACCGATAACGGATATTATAGTTTTAAAGATGAAGGTATAATCGACTAGTTACAGCAATTCTTAGTATGAACAAAAACAGTATTGATAGATTCACAAACAGGGTTGTCGATTACGAGAAATTTAGACCTTGTTACCCAAAAGAGATTATTCAGTTGCTTAAAGAACAAATAGGGCTGGATAAAAAGTGGTTGGTTGCCGATATCGGTAGTGGTACAGGGCTATCTACGCAACTTTTTCTCGAAAATGGGAATGACGTTTTTGCTGTTGAACCCAATCGGGAAATGCGTGAATCTTTACTGCATCATTTTAAAACCTATCGGAATTTAATCGCACTGAATGCGACTGCCGAAAATACATCGATTGAATCTGGATGTGTAGATCTCATTTTTGCAGGGCAATCGTTTCATTGGTTTGACCGGGAAGCATGTAAAAGGGAGTTCGCTCGCATTCTCACAGAAAATGGACGTATTGTTCTCGTCTGGAACCAGCGTGATCCCAGCGACGCTTTTCAACAGGAGTACGAAGATTTTCTGCTCAGTCATATACCAAGTTATCAATCTGTGAGTCACAAAAATATCAGTGATGATGATCTCAAACAATTTTTTGGATCACGTTCAATGACCAAGGTAACCTTACCAAATCAACAGATATTGGACCTTCGGTCGTTTTTGGGAAGAGTACGTTCATCATCCTATTTTCCCAAAGAGCAGGCTGAAAACAAAACGCTCTATGACGATCTCCGTACACTTTTCGATAAGTACGCAATCGCTGAGCGTATCGTATTCAAGTATATTACCGAAATTTATATCAGTTAACTAAGAAATAGGAATTTGCAAAGCTTCTTTCGTTGCATTTTTTCTCTTCCAGTCGAAAACTCTTCGCATAGGAGAAGAATGAAAAGGGAAGATTAAGATGAATAACGTTAGGATTACCCCGATAATAAATAGCCCGGAGTAGGCGTCGCGTAAGGATAGTAGCGAGGCTTGAACTTGGACCGATTTCATTATATTTCCTCTTTGTAGCACCAAGCTATTTGTTCGATCGATTATACCAGCAAGATTATTGGCATGAAGGATCTGTAGGTGGTAATACCAATTGGCAATGATGTTTGACCAGACTACAGGCACCAAAAATGAACGTGTAAGAATCAAAAATACTAACCCCGAGAGGTAATATTTGCTGGGAATATTACCGGCCATATATACGCCTATTCCTATGTAGGAAGTGATCACGCCCATTCCTCTTAATGTCAAAGGGAGATAGAACAAAGCCGTGTTTGTTTGTTGGTCGATAATCCTTGCAAAGAAAAAGCAAGATAGGGCATAACACGCTGCGGAGAATGCCAAAATGAACTTGCATTTTTTTGTTAATTTGAAATATATATAAGCGATTACAGCGCCAATCATATAACCAGGAATTACATAGGTATTTATTTCGGCGACTTCCAAGGGGTTTGTACCAAGCGTAATTCCCAAAAGAGAGGAGTACAGCGAGGTCGAGCTATAAAAGATGCCGAAAATAAAAATTATTCCAATGGAGATAGGCAGAATCCGTGTTGAAAAGGCTTCAAAATTTAAGAGTGATTTTCGGATTAGTACACTTCTATTTATAAAAAGTATAAAAAAACAGAGCGATGCGATTCCGGTGACCAAAATAAACCTGGAATGAAACCAATTTTGTGTCAGACCATATGTGCTGAAATAGGCGAAATTCAATAATGAAATGCAAAGTAAAATACTTCCAAACCAGTCATATTGATACAGCGGTACCTTTTTAAAATCTGACGATTTCATAAAGATGATGCAGATTAACAACGCTACTGCAAGTAGTATATTTTGAAATAAAAAGACAGTTTCCCAATAGAAACGTGTTGCAAATAGAACAGATACATAACTTGCCAAGGCAGGAATGATCATTGTCATGGGGTAGTAGACTGCATATAATTGATACCGTTCTCCACGTGGCATGAGAAAAGGGATCATTTCCCCAATGATAGCCATCGTGACAATAATCTTGGCACTCCCAATAAAAAATGTGGCCATACAGATGTTGACACCATTATTGGCATGTTCCAAAACCGCATTGGAAGCGAGGATAATGAAGATAGATACAATTAATATCGTCTTTTTGGAAAATAATTTCAACAACCTAAATACCAGTGGTATGGCACATACCATTCCCGCATAATAACAATATGTAGCCATACTCAGATCTGCGGTAGTACCGGCGTATCCATTCATGACATACGTGTTAATGGATGTTGGGATTCCATTATTGAACGAAAATAAAATATTGAGTACAAACAGAAAGAACAATTCCCAACCTGAACTCAACCAATCTCTGAATATGCGATCTTTCATGATTATTTAATACGTATGATAGCATTCATACCTACGCGAAGCATGGCGAGATCTTTTGGGGTATTGGATGCTGTAAAATTAATTCTAACCGGAATGCGCTGTTGTACCTTAACAAAGTTCCCCGTAGAATTGTCAACCGGAACAGCAGAATACTTAGATCCTGTTGCTTCGGATATGGCCGCCACTTCACCTTCAAATGTCTTCCCGGCCAATGCATCAATTTCAATGTTGACTTTTGCCCCGAGGGCAATATTTTTTAGTTGACTTTCGGTATAATTTGCGGTAATCCATTTCTGCTCATCACGTACAATATTGACCAATGGCGTACCGTTTTGCACCAATTGGCCCTCTTCTATCGTCCGCCGTCCCAATACACCGTCGTACGGTGCAGTGATCACCGTATACGAAAGGTTTAACTTGGCTAGATCAATCGCGGATTCTGCCTTTAGTAATGAGGCATCATTGATTGACAGCTTCTGTTCAGACTCATGTGTGTTAAGTTTCGATACACGCTCTTGCGCCAAAAGTGCCTTATATTTGGCTAACATGGCCTCATAATCTGCTTTTACCTGATCGAATTGATATTGCGTTACTGCCTCATCTTTCACCAGACTCTCGTAACGCCTATAATTCAATTCCATATTATCTAGCCGGGCTCTCATCTCATCGATATTGGCATTTGCTATCGCAGTACTATTGCCGGCAATGGCAATTCCAGATTGCGATATTGTTTTACTTGCTTTGGCATCGGCAAGAGTGGCTTGTGCATTTTGTAATAAAATTCTGTACTCAGCATCATCAATAATGACGAGTGTATCGCCTTTGTGAACTTTTTGATGCTCATCAAATCGAATTGTTTTGATATAACCGCTGATACGCGAATTTATAGGGGTAATATGGGCGTCTACCTGGGCATCATCTGTATAAACAGATTCGTTGATGTGGAAAAAGACTAAGATACCCCAGATAATTGTAACCACAATGACGACTGCAGATAGGATGTTGATGATCCATATCTTCCGCCTTCGTTTTATTTCTTTCTCACTTAATGTTGAATTGCTCATGACTCAATTACTTATCTTCTTTTTTCTGAAAATCAAGGCTCCCGATACGATTGCTTATCAATAATTGCGGTCAATTTTTCGAGAGTTTCTGTAATTTCCAATACTTTTTTTTCTGATATCTCCTGCAGGATAGCACAGTAGAGGTCTTGCTGGACAGGGTCTAATAATGTCCTATATTCGTCTCCCTTTACCGTTAATTCGATTAAATTATTTCGTCTGTCATTGGGATCGCTGACGCGTCTAACCAGATCCCGTTTACAAAGATTATCGATCAGCGGAGTGACACTTGCTTTGTTCTTCTGTATTGCTGTGGCTATATCTTGCTGATTCATTTGCTCCTTTTTCCACAGTGCTGCCAATACTTGTAACATTTCATAGGTGATATCCAATTGCTGTTCCTTTATTTTCTGGATATAGTATTGTTTTAAGCTCGTTCGCAAAGCAATGATACTATCCACTAAGGGTTTTACTGGATTCATGGATTCGTTTTTCATAGTACAAAGTTAAATATAAAACAGTTAAATATCAAACTAATTTACTTTAGTTAAAAATGTGTTAAAGATGAGTGCTTTAGAGAGAGATGGCATTTTATTTGGGAATACTTAAACGAAAGGAAAAAAGATATGTTAAGAGTTGAATTAATCTTTTTTAGAC
Organism: Sphingobacterium sp. UGAL515B_05; assembly: GCF_033097525.1. Classification (NCBI taxonomy): domain Bacteria; kingdom Pseudomonadati; phylum Bacteroidota; class Sphingobacteriia; order Sphingobacteriales; family Sphingobacteriaceae; genus Sphingobacterium; species Sphingobacterium sp. UGAL515B_05. The sequence goes on from NZ_CP109907.1 coordinate 3,214,878, forward strand.
GTTGCTTGCTGCCACTGCTGATTTTAGCAGGCGGGATAAGTGTTGTAAGGGCGCAGCAAATGCATGCTTTTAATAACTTAGAAAATGATTATCATTTTGTATATCGGTGGGTAGATCCGTTCTTCCCTTTAAGCCCACAGGTCGATGTGATGACCTTGGATGTTGCGCCGATCGATAAAGAGCCCGAGCAGCAGGAGAAAATAAAGACGCCAAGGGGAAAACAACGTTTTACGGGCAGGGTGAGTGAGTGCATATATGAAGGTTCGGAAGTAACCGTTGGCTCTAGAGAATCTGTTGGAAATATAACCTACATGTCCACTAATTCATCCACACGGTATCGTGTTGCCATTGATCGAAGGAGTAATGAGTACTATCATGGAAAGCCTGTATTTATCGATGCGAAGGGCGTAAAATATATAATTGATTCGAAATTCAGAAAACAAGTTGTTGAATAATTCCTTCGCTAAGTTAAAAGTATGTTAAAAATGTTTTGTTAAAGAAATTAAATAAAAATATGGCATTTGTATTGTACTTTTATTTACAATTATTTAAATAACAATTGAGTTATGAAAGCAATAAATCGTTTCAAAAAAATCACAGCTGCATTAGCTTTGATCGCTGCAGTGGGATTGGGACAATCCTATGCACAAACGGCTCCTAAAAAAATGGAAAAAGAAGCCAAAAAGTCTGAACAAAAAGCAAAAGAAGTAAAGACTAAAGCCAACGAGGCCGAAACGAAAACGAAGGCAGCGCCAGTGAAAGCTACAGCGAAGAAGGAAGCTGCAGTCAAGGAAAAGTCAACGCAGACGAAAAAGATGGCTGATACAAAAACACCGCCAGCAGCACCAATGGAAGCGAAGGAAAAAGCCGTAAAAAAAGAAAGCGCTAAATCTGAAAAACAAGCCACTGCTGTTAAAAAGGATGCCGTAGCAACAACTGATAAAGCAACAAGTGAAAAATACAACGGCCATACAGTCTATCTCGGTCCAAAAGGTGGCAAATATTACATCAACGGAAATGGTAACAAAACGTACATTTCTGACAAAAAATAAAGAGCAGCTGAAAACGAATTATATCAAAAAGGGGACAGTACGATCGATGTCCCCTTTTTTGATTTCAATAGTTTATCGTAGCAAATTCATTAAATAGCTTTTGTCGAGATAAAAGACATCTAAACTTCCGCCCTCATCCAGAATACTGTTGCTAATCTCCTTTTTATGTTGCTGTAAGGTCTGAATTTTATCTTCGACCGTGTTAGGGCTGATTAATCGAACAGCGGTGACCGTCTTTTGTTGCCCCATACGATAGATCCTGTCGATTGCCTGTTGTTCAACAGCAGGATTCCACCAGGGGTCTACCAGGTACACTACATCGGCTGCGGTAAGATTAAGTCCGGTACCACCGGCTTTTAGACTAACCAGAAAAACGGGGATATCCTTGTCGGATTGAAAGTCACTAACCAATTTACCTCGATTTTTGGACTGGCCCGTGAGCATCAACGCGCGAATCCCCTGTTTATCCAAAGCCTCTTTAATCAGGTTGAGCATACTGACAAACTGTGAAAACACGATCATTTTGTGCTGGTCTTTTTTATGCTGAATCTGCTCGATAAGCATTTCGATTTTGGCAGAGTCCGCAGCGGTAGTCAGATCTTCGTTTTGGAGAAGTTTGCTTGAATTACATATCTGACGCAATTTTGTTAGACCTTTTAGGACATGCATGGGGCTTTTCTTGATTTCATCGCCATCTTTGGCTGAGATAAAATCCCGAAACTCTTTTTCATAAAGATCATAAATTCGCCGTTGGGCAGTTTTCATCTCACAGTAAAGGATCAGTTCATTTTTTGCAGGAAGATCACGTAATACATCCTGTTTTGTTCTACGGAGAATGAAAGGCTTTATTTTCTCTTTCAGCATTTTTTTTCTCTTGCGGTCATGGAAAGCATCAATAGGAGTCGTATAGACATCTTTGAAATATTTTTTGCTTCCTAGTAGCCCCGGCACAATAAAGGAAAGCTGGGCATAAAGATCCATCGTATTATTCTCGATAGGAGTTCCTGTTAAAATAATGCGATTTCTTGATTTTAATAAATTTACCGTTTTGTATCGCTGGGAATCCGGGTTTTTGATTTGCTGCGATTCGTCCAATATGACATAATTGAAGGTTATTTTTTTTAGCGTATTAATATCCGTCAGCAGGTTGTGATAAGAAATTAAAACAAGGTCATATTGTTCAAACTGCATCCCTTTTTCCATTCTATTTGGACCATCTAAAACCAACGTCTGGAAAGATGGAAGGAATTGCTGGATTTCATGCCGCCAATTAAAAATTAAGGTCGTGGGAAGTACAAGTAATGTTGGTGCAGATTGTCCCTTTGCTTTTTGAGTAGCCAGAAAGGCTAATATTTGGATCGTTTTGCCAAGTCCCATGTCATCGGCAAGACAGCCGCCAAAGTTAAGCCCATCCAAGAAATGCAGCCATTGTAGTCCTTGTTGCTGATAAGGACGTAAGTTTCCGACAAAAGTTGGAGGTAGCTGGACCTCGGATAGCGAAGAAAAATTAGCGAGCTGCTTTCTCAATGTGCTGAGCTCCGCCAACACGATGGGGTCTAACTCAGCCTGATCAAATAGTTGATCGATCTCATTGAATTTGTATTTTGGAATTTCAATGAAATCATCAGCGATCGATTCGGCAGCATTAAAATAGGCCTCAAATTTATCGAGCCACTGTTGCGGTAAAATGCCCTGGGTGCCGTCATCCAAGGTGATGAATTGCGAGCGGTTCCGTACTGCCTTTTCAAGTTTTTTTAGGGAGACACTTTTGGGACCAAATTTGACCTGTATATTGGCGTTGAACCAATTTTGTCCACTGAGGACCTCTACATGTATTTTTCCCTTAAAACGGCTTAATTTATTTCCATGTAACGTATTAAATCCAATGATCTGTATACCCTGATGCTGCCATTCCTCAAAAGCATCCAGAAACCAGTTACTGTCCAGAAAGTATTTGCGATGCAAATAAAAATGCTGAAAACTTCCCGCATCCATTTGCTCCTGAAAATAGGGATGCTGTTTCAGTAACAGGGAAATAACTTTTGTTTCAGCTTCACGTTTCCGATCGACCAAAAATTGTGTACCCTTGCTGTCTGTACCGAATATATTCCGCTTACTTAAAATAGGAATTTCGACCTCACCATAACGCATGACAGGAATAAGGTTGACAAAATCTTCCGATTCCTCCAGAAACAAAAGTGGCTGCATGTCCTGATAATACAGATTTTCCTTCAACTGTGGCTTGCTTGCTTTGGGAATATCTTTAAAATTTAACTCCACGGAATGTGCTATCTGTTCCAAAAACAACCTGTTGAATTCTTCGAACTTACGCTGATGGATCAATAATTGCTCCCCCTTATTGCCAAACAAACGGATCAACTTGAGGTGAAACCTATTTTCAATCAGAAAAAGCTGATTTTTGATGAGAATGAAATGGTCCAAAAGAACAACTAAATCCTGTAAATTGTAGGCTATCGTATGAATATGAATTTCTCCATGAATGGCATAAAACGCACCTTTTTTTGTAATAAAGAGCTTAATATCACCTTTGTTTAGGTTAAATTGAACCGGGGATAAGGTGGAGGCTGTTATATTGTCGGATTTTTCATAGTCATGCAGATAAAAATCGAGGTGTAAAGGGTTTTTTGCAACCGCTTTCAGGCTGGAGCTGATTTCGATATCCTGTTGCACAGCTTGGGAAAATTGGTAAACAGCGGTGTAAAATTGCATTTCCTCAATTGAGCTGCTTTGCCAGATACGAGACTGGCTCTCACTAGCGGAAATCGGGTTTTTAGGAAGGCCGGATTTCGTCATTGGCGCTCGACACAGGAGTATTTGTAGATTTTTGTAATACCGGTTGCGCGTTAACACCACAAAATGATGCTGCTGTTCGGCTGTCGTCTTGACCTTCGGAGCAAGAGATTCCTCCACTAAATCAAAGTCATCAATGGAGGTTAGTTGTTTGTCTTTTAACAGAAACTCCAGCTTCCCTGTTTTGATCTGGGCAGCAAAATAGTTTTCTAAAGACGATTCCTTTTCCATCCCATATTGTGCCGCAACCTTCTTGAGGAGATGCTGATAGCGGTTGGGATCAAAAAATGCCAGCCAATTCTCCTGTGTAAATAGTTTACTTAAAGCCGCTTTTTGATGACGGCAGAATCCTGTTTGTGGACAACTGCAAAAGACGGCTGTTGTGGGCAATGTATGGATGATCATCACTTCAAAATCGGTATAATTCTCCAGTACCTGAAAAGTTGCCTGATTGACCTCCATTTCCATCGCATTGACCTGGAAATGGGCCAGTGTCAGGTCCATCCAAGGAAAATAAGAATAACGGCTCACCTTGGTGAAATCGATATCGGTCAATGTATACTGATGGAATTCCATGATGCTTGGTTAAAAATTAAAACTCATTCCGCCATAATAATTACGTAAAGGGGCAGGATTAAAATACCGTCCTCCAAAAGCATTGATATCGTTTCCAAGACTATATTTTTCATTGAGTAGATTGTCGGCCCCAACAAAAAATCTGATTTTATGCCGTGAACAGACAGATTTGCTCCAGGATAATTTGCCTTGTAAAAGATGATACCGTTTGGCATAAACAGTGTTTGCGTCATCCAGTGGTATTGCTGCTGTTAAATTGGAAAGAAGATCCAGATGGAATTCATTCGGGAAAAATATATTCAACGAATTTACCCATACCGTTTTAGGAACCGCAGGAAGTTTATTGTCCTTATAGTTTTTGTCGCCTACCTGATAGGTTTTGAAACTGTAGTCATTGAGGGAAAAATTGCTGGTCAGCTGTAGGCTACGGACCATACCGGTTGTTTGAGGCCTGATCAAATACATGAATAGCGAGGCTTCCAATCCCTTTTGGTTTATTTTACCCGCATTTTGAAAATATTCAGCGCCATTATCTCGTACCTGTCGGATAATGGCATTGTTCATTTGATACGTGTAGGCCGCTGCGTCTAAAATAATCCGGCGATTCCACAAATGCCAACGAAGCCCAAATTCATGGTTTGTACCTGTTTCTGGTTTCAGCATCGTATTAATTGTATTGTCTGACGAGCGGACCTCAGCAACAGTTGGTGCAGAGAAACCTTTAGAAATCGATGCTCTAAGTGCAAGCATTGGAGTGATCAAATAGGATAGTGCTGCTCGTGGCATCCATGTACTCCCGAAATCAATATTTTCTTTGTTTTCTTGTGCGACAGGAAAACGTTGCTGGTAGCCAATTTTATTCTCATTTAATCCGAGCGACAGCTCTACCTGGAGACGCTCTAGCCACTCCAGTTGGGTGCGTGCAAAAAATGATTGCTGACTATTTTCCAATTTGTCCTTGGCCTGAGGATCGGTAGCGACACCTAGGGCGTTGTCATAATTGTCAATAGCATACCAGCCCTTTTGCGCTTCCAAGCCCAGTTGGACTTCATATTTTAAATCTTGGCTCAACAGATCGACATAAGATAAATACAGGCGCGTTCCTAAATTCTTTTCATCTCTTTTCTCGTAATTGGTGATGAAGGGATTTTTGATCTGATTGGATGAACCAAATACACTGGCGAATAAGGTCATCTTAGAACTGAGATGCGTCTGGTTGCTCAGTCCACCAAAGAATGTTTTATCGTAGATTGCTGCTTTTTGTTCAGCAGCACCAGGATTTGGTCCGCCCTTAGGCCGGGCCTGCCTGCGGTCGCTCTCCATTTGTGCTGCGGTGAGCCCTCCCGGAGTTTGGTAACCGAGATCCGAATAGAAACCGGTGAATTTCAATTCGGATGTTTTTGCATATTGCCAATTGTAATTGAGCTGGATATTCTTTTTGTTTAAGGCTGAATTCTGGCGATAACCGTCACTTCTCGTCCAACTTTGATTGATAGCAAGTTGCTGAGTCCGGTTGATGGGTAATATTGCATTGAGCTGTTCTTGGAAAAGACCGTAGGAGCTCCCCGTTAATTGGAGGTTGACTTCAGGTTTGTCAGATCGATCAAATCCTTTACTATAAAAGGAGAGTACACCGCCTGAATTGGCCCCATAGATCGATCCATCTGGACCTTTCAATATATTTATTTGTCCAATTGCGGATGGATCTATCAAGTTAAGATAGGTGTTCCCGCCTGCGTCAGTAAATGGAAAGTCGTCCAGATATATTTTGACATTGCGAACACCAAAAGGTGAACGGATCATACTCCCACGGAGTGCTAGCCGGTAACTCCCAGGGGAACGTTCTTCCATGCGTAAACCCGGCACCCTGTTCATTGCTGAAACAAAAGAGGGCGACTGCTGGGATTGGATCATTTGGCTGCTTAACACAGCCGCAGAAGATGTCAATCGCAATAGCGGTTGTTTATTGAAGTAGGCTTTAACTTCGACTTGTTCTAGCCGATTAGTCGTAGTATCCACTTCCTGCGCATATAATTTGCTACATAAACCAAGGGTAGCAAGTAGGTAATATCTTTTCATCGTTAGGGTTTGGTCGGCTTAGTCTGCAAATTCCTGACTGAAATAAATTTCAAAAATCTGCTTTTTCTTATTGTATTTTAGGCATTGAAAATTCGCATATACGGAGCTGGTCGGCACACAAAGACTGTTGGCCATGGCTTCTTTTGAGAATTTTTTGTTCAGACAGCCCTGCTGCAAATCAAAGTTTTTGTTCGTCGAAATATCGGTCACATCAAAGGAATTGTCGTCAATCAGGTAATTTGAATTGTTTAAACGAATATAATCCTCTTGATAAACCAGTTCGGAAGCAACGAGATAATCGAGCGATCCAAAGCTGGATGAACAATCCAGATTTTGAAGGGTATTGACAACTTTTAACTCTTTATACAAGGTGTTGTATGTATTGCGTTTATGATCGAATAAGGTGATCTCGATGTGATGATTATCTTTGTTGTACAGCATATACCCAAGGTCACCGGAGCCATTTTCGAAGATATTCCCTTTCGCGATCGCTAAAACAGCCAAGTTAGGATGCCCAAGAAAATAATCCTGCTGGTCTGCACTTAGTGTTGTCGTTAACTTCTGATGAAGTTTATCGAAGAGGCCGGCATCGTTCATTTTCATTAACTGCTGCGTTTGTTCTTTAGTTCTATCTGCAAAACGCGGGTTATCGTAGCTCGAAGTATCCGATGGGAGCGGTGGTGATGCAGGAGGGACTACCTGTTCTTTCTTTTGTACGTCATTTTTCGTTGTTTTTGGCGTCTTTGTCTGATGACAGGAAACAAGAGCCAATGATAATACAATGTATAGAAAAAAGGTTTTTAAATTCATGATGAAGTATCGTCAATGCCAATTCAGTCACTCTTCGTGAATAGAAAGAGCAACAACATCGGCTAATTTAGTTATTTTATGGCAAACAAAGCTGTCGCAACCTGGATTTAGAAGGCTTCATTCAGCCCTAAAAAGAAACCACGGGAGCCATATTTTCCAAAGGCATAGTCCAGACATAGATTTGTACGTGTTGCTTTGTTAAAGAGCACCCGTAATCCGGCACCACCCCCAGGTTGCCACCTTTCAAAAAGTTTGGTGCCCAGTTCGTCGCTGGCAGTCTGTAGGTTAAAAAAAGCAGCTCCGCTCAAAAAGCGATTCTTTAAAATTGGGAAGCGGTATTCTGTTTCGGCATAACCGAAAGAAATTCCTTTGAAATAACCAATGGTATAACCCCGTCCACTTCTGACGGCTACGTCTCTTCCCGTTCCTGGGAGATCAAAATAGGGAAGTGTACCACCAAGTTTATAGGAGCCCCAATACCAGAAGGCAAGTACATGAGCGGGGTCGGACTGAGATAGACTAAAGTATTTTCGAAAGTCGGTGGTAAGCTGTACAGCACTTTTGCTACTGCCCAACAGCGTTGTGTTCCATCGCACACCGATATCCGAATAGATTCCTTTGTAAGGCCTATTGGGATTGTCTCTTGTCATATATTGCATATTGAGCAATAGTCCATTGGAATTATAACTGTCGGGCTCGAAGCCATGTTTTTCGGTGTAGATGGTATTGGGCGTAATGTTGCCATTGGGGCCGCTGCTGGTTATTTTTCGTCGTAAGTCAAACGCCAATCCGGCTCCAACAAATAGTCCGTCGGCGATACGTTTATAGACTTTTTCATTAAATGTAAACGCGTTATATTTTGCTCCGTATTTCTTATGGTCGGGGTTGGCAAGGATCTCTTCATCGGCATTGTTCCATTTTCCATGGGGAGTCATGCCCAAACCCGCATCTAAAGCGACCATTTTGACAAGTGCAAAAGCGCCCTGAAAATTTAGTTTATTGTTGGGGGTAAAGATATTATGACTGATATAGAAGACCATGATGTTTTTTGTGGTGATTGAGGCGGATGTCGCTGCGATCGACATGGTCGTTGTTTTGGGGTCGCCCAGTACTTTCCCGGCGACAGCCTTGATTCCGATCTGACCACCAATGGTTGGGTTGTAGGCAATGTTGGGCATTAAGGTGATGGGAGAGCGTTTACTCGCGTGTTCCTTTTTTCGTTTGGGATGGATTATTCTTCCGATTAAATCCGATATATCGTATTGACTGGCCATGGCCGAGTCACGCTGATGTTTGTACTGTGCAAGAGAGTCTGTTTTTGCCTCGGTTTGAGCAGCGAGCAGCGTAGGGATTGAAATTAAAAGTATTCCTAAAAAAGCATGTCGGAAGAAATCGTTAAAACGTAAAAGTTGATGCATACATTCGGGTCTATCTTAAAACTAAACGTCAAAAAAAATAAAATGTTTTCTCAAGTACTCGGAGCCTGTCTTTTTTTGATCTTTGAACAAATGCAAATGTGGTATTGTGTTGAAGAAGTTTATTTTTCTTGCGGAGCTGGAGAATTAAACTTGCAAATCACAGCAAATTTATCTTAGTTTGATTATTTAAACTAGGATATGATAGGACGCACTATATTTAACTATGGATTGACTTTGCTTTTATTGACAGGGGTAGCTCATGCGCAAGAACTGTATACCCCAAGAAATATTCAGCAAGCGATCGAAAAGGGAACCCGTACCAAAACGGGTCTACCAGGGAAAAACTATTGGCAGAATTTTGGTAAGTATGATGTGCGGGTGCAATTGGATCCGGCTACAAAGATGGTGAGTGGAACAGAGACTATTGTGTACACAAACAATAGTCCCGATACATTGAAACGCTTGGCTATCCGATTTGTTAACAATGTGCACAAACCTAATGCGGTACGTGCTGCATACGCTTCGGACGACTACCTGACTTCGGGTCTAAAGATTAAATCGTTTAAATTGAATGGTCAAGTTTACGACGTAAACAGCAAGGACTGGGGAACGGTGAAGTTAGGCGATTTTGGGCAGAAAATCCTTCCGGGAAGCACTGCAACATTGGACATTAGCTGGGAATATCCGTTATCTGTCGAAAGCGACCGTGAAGGGTTGTTGAATACTTCCACCTTTTATTGTGCGTACTCTTATCCGCGTGTGTCTGTATACGACGATTACAATGGCTGGGATCTTCTGGAACATAATGGCCGACAAGAATTCTACAATGGTTTCAACGATTATCAATTTGAGATATCCGTTCCGAAGAACTTTGTTGTGTGGGCGACAGGTGAATTGACAAATGCGGCTGAGGTACTGCAGAAACCTATTCTGGACCGTTTCGAAAAATCAAAAGTCAGCGATACGCCAATACATATCGCGACAGATGCCGAAATGAAAGCGGGGAAAGTGACAACACAAGAAGCCTGGAATAAGTGGAAATTCAAAGCAACCTATGTGCCTGATTTTTGTTTCAGTGTGAGTGACAATTATATCTGGGATGGCGGGAGTGTAGATTTGGGAAGTAAGCGCGTGAGTGTGCAGTCAAGCTATGTCGCCGGAACGCCAGATTTTGAACAATACATTGGTTGGCAGCAATATTGCATTGACTGGTTTTCTAAAAATTGGCCTGGTGTCACCTATCCGTACCCAACAATGACAGCCGTTCAGGGGTTTGCAGATATGGAATATCCGATGATGATTAACGATTCGAGTGTCCCAGATAATCTTGTGGACGCAAGGCAAACAGCGGACCATGAAATTGCACATACCTATTTCCCTTTTTACATGGGTATCAATGAGACGCGATACGGTTATATGGATGAAGGCTGGGCTACTGCATTGGAATTTTGGATTGGAAATGCGGAGATTGGTGCCGAAAAAAATAAAGAACTTTTCAAAGATGCCCGTGTAAAGCGCTATATCTTTGACCCCTCTACCGAAGAAGACCAACCCTTGATTACCATGACCTCTCAGTTGAGTGGTTTAGGGTATGGTAACAATGCCTACATCAAGGCCGCATTGTCTTATATTGCGTTACGGGATTACCTGGGTGATGAACTGTTTAAAAAAGCACTACACCATTACATGGAGCTATGGCATGGAAAACATCCGACGCCTTGGGACTTCTTTTACAGCATCAATGCTGGAGCTGGGCAGAATTTAAACTGGTATTGGAAAAATTGGTATTTCACCAATAATTACATTGACCTTAAGGTGAATGGTTTTAAACAGCTTGCTGGTAAAAATACACTGACGATCACCAATGTCGGGGGATTTGCAATTCCCTTTGATGTGTTGATTACCTATACGGATGGATCGGTGGAGACAAAACATCAAACTCCGTCAATTTGGCAACACAATGAAAAACAGGTAATCCTGACTTGGACTTCGACTAAAAAGGTGAAAAATATTACCTTGGACGGCGGCATTTTTATGGATTACACCGCCAAGGACAACAGCTGGGACGTTATTAAATAACCCGATCGATCGTGTCAGCCTTTATGTTTGAAAAGGTTGACACGATTGGTGACTGAATGCTGTTGAAGTCTGCCTACAACTAGGTGTCCATTCCTGTAAGCCTTACCCTGGGGCTGTAAGATTACAGCTGATCGATGCTTCGAAATGTCAGATTAATTCGTGCACTGAACACCTTTTTTGTCGGTGGAAGCCGATGCAACCAATACGTTTGTGTAAGACCTTTCATCACCAATAAACTTCCATGGCCCAAGATGATGTCTATTTTTTCTTTGCTCGTTTTATGTTTAAAGGCAAACTTTCGTTCAGCACCAAAGCTTAAAGAAGCAATTGCTCCATTTTTTTTGAGGTCTTTTTCACCGTCACTGTGCCAGGCCATTCCTTCGTCGCCATTGTGATAAAGATTCAACAGACAGGAATTATACGTCTCCTGTGTTTGTTGTTCGGCAATCTTTTTCAGTTCAAGAAGTTCCTTTGTCCAGGGAAGCGCCCTTTTAGTGGTGTTGGAATAGCTATATTCGAAAGCCTGGTCGCCATACCAAGCCACTTTTCGTTTGGTGACGATTTCGTTTCCAAAAATAATGGCACGGTCATTTACCCATTCGATCGAGTCCATGAGTCTATCAAAATAGTGGTTTGCTTCCTGTGGAGGTAGTATTTTACCATAATAATTGACAGTCCCATCGTAAGGGAGTAGATTTCTATTGCCATCGAAGAGATTGTCGAAAAGTTCCATGTTATCGTATTGTGTGTGTTTACTAAATAGCCGTATGCAAAGTCTCCCATCCGATCATCGCTGTTTTCCGCATTGGATCCCATCGGTAACCACCAAATATACCGCTGTTTTGTATAACACGGTGACAGGGGATAAGGTAAGCTATCGGATTGCTTCCAACAGCTGTGCCGACAGCACGGGAAGCCTTGGGGTTTCCGATTTGAGAAGCGATAGCACCGTAAGTGCTTAATTTACCCATAGGGATTTTTAATAAAGCTTCCCAGACTTTCAATTGAAAATCAGTGCCTTTTAAATGTAATTTTACCTGACGGATATCTTTATCTTGGGGATTTAATGCGCTGAGTGCATTCTCATGCATGCTGTTCCCCTGTTGTAGGTATGTTGCGTTCGGAAATCGTTGCTGAAGAGCGTCAAAAGCTGTTATGTTATCATCCGCGTAGGCAATATGACAAATACCTTTTGAGGTGGATGCAATTAGCATTGTGCCGAATAAGCTCTGATAATACGCGTAGGAAATCAATAAATTGGAGCCTTCATTTTTATATTCAGCCGGAGTCATCCCCTCAATGTTGATAAATAGTTCATGAAGTCTACTGCTGCTGGAAAGGCCAAGCTGGAATGTTGTTTCAGCAATGTTATTTTCCTTAAGCAATGATTTTGCATAATTTATACTTACGTACTGTAAGAATTTCTTGGGGCTTGTACCTGCCCATGCGGTAAACATGCGTTGAAAATGAGCTTCACTCATGTAAACATGAGAAGCGATCTGACCCAATGTAGGTTGAGACTTAAAGTTTTCCTGTAAGAAATGTATGGCCTTGGCGATACGTTGAAAATCTACTTCTTGTTGAATAGTCATGATTGTTCATTTAATTTATACAAAGTTGCTAATAAGAAGAAGTCTTTAAAATCCGATTTATGCTAAATTAAATGTTGGATGAAGGAGATTTGTCCGAATGACCTAAGGATTTATCTGGTGCGACTAGATCACGGATCAGTTGTTTGAGTTCTTTTATTTCGGGGAATCGACCGGCTCTTTTTCGATCGAATATCTCCTTATCCGCTACCCGTACTGTATAACGGCCTGCAATTTCGCTGGGGACCAGCATCACTCCATGGATCTCATCCGTGAACGAACTCAGTACCTCCTGCGCCATATAGGCGGCGCGCAGCATCCAATTGCATTTTGGACAATATTCAATTTCAATAACAGGTTTTGTTGCCATGGGTTAAGTTCAAGTACGTTGTTTTTGTTTCAAACAAATTTATCAATCCTAGCGCTGCAATCCTAACGCTTTTTGTCATGGAAATTTCGAGATTATTTCCAGGCTCAGCGGAGTCCTGTATACAACCAGCCCATTCCATTGGCCTTGTTCTCGGTTAATGGAATGGGCTGGTATTGTTGGATATTCCTGATAGGTATGCTGGAGGCTTAACCGATTTTCAAAGAAGTCATGGTCAGCGATCCAGCCACTGAATTGTCGTTGAAGAGAAACAACTCATCATTTTTCTCCTGTAAACCCAAGGTATAGATTAAAGGGAGGTAATGTTCAGGCGTTGGAATTGCCAAGTCGAACTCTTTGCCTTGTTTTCTGAAATCTATGAGCGCTTGATGGTTGCCATTCTGAATAAATTTCTTCATTTTTTCATTGGCTATAGTAGCCCATTCATACGCATAGCCTGCCGTATCGAGTTTGTCCCAGGCGACCATCCGTAAGTTGTGCACCATATTACCGCTACCGATAATGAGTACACCTTTTTTTCTTAGCGCGTTTAATTGCTGTGCGATCTCATAATGGTATGCTGCAGGCTGTGTGTAATCGATGCTCATTTGAATAATAGGAACGTCTGCATCAGGGTATAGATGTTTGACGACAGACCATGATCCATGGTCCAGCCCCCATTTGTCGTCGAGGTGAACGTCTGTTTTGCTGACAATGCGCTGTGTTTCTAAAGCGAGTGCCGGGCTGCCTGGAGCTGGGTATTGGACATCAAATAATGCCTGAGGAAAGCCGCCAAAGTCATGAATGGTGGCGGGATGCTCCATCGCTGTGACAAATGTTCCACGTGTTTCCCAGTGTGCCGAGACAACAAGAATCGCCTTCGGTTTTTCGAAAGTTTGGCCAATTTTTTTGAATCCCCGGACAAATTCGTTGTCCTCTATGGCGTTCATGGGACTTCCATGTCCTAAAAATAAGACTGGAAATTTGTCCGTTGCCTCCAGTTCCTCGGAAAATTTATATAAAGAGTTTGCTTTATGAGCTACTCCAGCTAATGGTAATGTTGCCATAATTTTAATAAAATCCTTTCTACGCATTTGATATGATGTGGCTGCGTCAATTTTTATTACAAAGGTAGGGGATGGGCTTAGCTAGGCGGTATCATTATCCTGTCAATCTGTTGTACTATTCGGAAATCTGTTGTACGCTATTCGGAAATAAGTTTTTGGATTTCATTTCTAAATTCCGAAGGCGTCATGCCTGCTTTCTTTTTGAAGACATTGGTAAAGTAGGCTTTATCTTGGTAGCCGAGTTCAAAACCAATTTCCGAGATCGTTTTAGTTGTTGTCAACAAGAGGTTTTTTGCTTCAATAAGTTTCCGTGTTTCGATAATCTCAGAAACGCTTTGTTGTAATATGCTCTGACAAATTAAATTTAGGTTTCGTGTCGACATAAAAAGCTTCTCCGCGTAAAAATTAACGCCTTCGGGACGGCGGTAGTTCTCTTCCAGTATAGAGAGAAAGCTTGTGAACGTTGTACTCTGATTTTTCAATTGCTGTTGGCTGTCTGGAAATTGCCTTTTCCGTTCAGATTCAATCATGGTAAAGATGGTGCTCAATAGCTGCTTGATAACCGCATAGTCTACGCTATTTTGTGAGCATTCCTGTTGCATTAGCTCACACAAGACGATCAATCGGCCAAAGCAGTTGGGGCTGGCGAAGGTCAATGTCGCATTTTCATGAAAGTGGGCGTAGAGCTGGAAAGTCGTTTCGGGGATAAATTCACTTTTAAATCGAACGACCCAAAATTCAATGTTATTATTATGCAAAAGAGGTTTGACGCGGTGGGTTTTGCCCTGTGTGACAAAACTTATAAATGGAGCGGTGTAGGTTTTTGTTTTAAAATCGATAAAATGTTCGAGTTTTCCTGCCACACCAATAATCAATTCCTCGAAATCATGTTGATGTATTTCGTTTTTGGATTGTTGTATGCGCAGTGCCTCGTCGGCGTCAACTTTGTAAATTTTGAAAAGTCCGTTCAAAATAAGGAAAATTTTAATTTGCTATTTACGAATATACGGTTTCATTTACATTTTGTTTGTCAAAGACCATTTGGCTTTTCATATTGATATTTTGCTTGTTTCAGCGGCAGTTTTGACAAAGAGGGGAGGCCTGTTGTTGCGTTGCTTAGGCTCAAATTGTATACTGATTTGTAATTAACAGCAGTATAGCACCGTTTTAACAGGGGGTTAATAGGGCTTGTACCCCTGCTAACCCCCTGTTAACCCCCTGTTATCCCCCTGTAATACCCCTGCAAATTATTAACAAAAATTAAACGAAATGGATAATAGATCCAGTGCGAAGCCTGCCTCCATACGCTATAGGATGACCTGGGTTCTGTGAATGGCCCAATCTGGCGGCCGGATCAGCCATTCCAGCCCTCCGACCACCTGTTTTGCAAAAAGAATCGTGCACCGTTACAGGCAGTTAAGGGAAAAATGAAATAAATAAGAACAAAAGGCTTGGAAGTTTGTTCCTAAACTCCCTATCTTTGCACCACTCCGCAAGGGAGGGACGGTTACCACGAAAGAGGGAATCATGAAAAAAGAAGGGTTTAAGAGAAGTCTGGCAGGATCTAAAATCCCGCTCAGTTTATTTTAAACGCGGAAATCGAAAAAAGGGGAAAGAAAAAAAACTTAAAAAAGTTTTTGGAAGTTCAGAAAAGATTTCTACCTTTGCAGTCCCAACGGAAACGAAGGGAAAAACAAAACGATAAAGAGTGGCGCAATGCCCATCGGAATAAAGCGGATACGGAAGTTGAAGCGACAAAGTTCTTTAAGAAAACACAATCATGTAAGCGTGACGAGTAGACAAACGAAAGTCATGAACAAATTCAAGTAATTCGTTCAATTCGATCCAAGATCAGAGATATAAAAAAAGAATTCTGATTATTATAAATAGTTGGAATCAAAAACTTCATTTTACAATGGAGAGTTTGATCCTGGCTCAGGATGAACGCTAGCGGCAGGCCTAATACATGCAAGTCGGACGGGATCCATCGGAGAGCTTGCTCGAAGATGGTGAGAGTGGCGCACGGGTGCGTAACGCGTGAGCAACCTACCTCTATCAGGGGGATAGCCTCTCGAAAGAGAGATTAACACCGCATAACATCAACAGTTCGCATGTTCAGTTGATTAAATATTTATAGGATAGAGATGGGCTCGCGTGACATTAGCTAGTTGGTAGGGTAACGGCTTACCAAGGCGACGATGTCTAGGGGCTCTGAGAGGAGAATCCCCCACACTGGTACTGAGACACGGACCAGACTCCTACGGGAGGCAGCAGTAAGGAATATTGGTCAATGGGCGGAAGCCTGAACCAGCCATGCCGCGTGCAGGATGACTGCCCTATGGGTTGTAAACTGCTTTTGTCCAGGAATAAACCTAGATACGTGTATCTAGCTGAATGTACTGGAAGAATAAGGATCGGCTAACTCCGTGCCAGCAGCCGCGGTAATACGGAGGATCCGAGCGTTATCCGGATTTATTGGGTTTAAAGGGTGCGTAGGCGGCCTATTAAGTCAGGGGTGAAATACGGTGGCTCAACCATCGCAGTGCCTTTGATACTGATGGGCTTGAATCCATTTGAAGTGGGCGGAATAAGACAAGTAGCGGTGAAATGCATAGATATGTCTTAGAACTCCGATTGCGAAGGCAGCTCACTAAGCTGGTATTGACGCTGATGCACGAAAGCGTGGGGATCGAACAGGATTAGATACCCTGGTAGTCCACGCCCTAAACGATGATAACTCGATGTTGGCGATAGACAGCCAGCGTCCAAGCGAAAGCGTTAAGTTATCCACCTGGGGAGTACGCCCGCAAGGGTGAAACTCAAAGGAATTGACGGGGGCCCGCACAAGCGGAGGAGCATGTGGTTTAATTCGATGATACGCGAGGAACCTTACCCGGGCTTGAAAGTTAGTGAAGAGTGCAGAGACGCACTCGTCCTTCGGGACACGAAACTAGGTGCTGCATGGCTGTCGTCAGCTCGTGCCGTGAGGTGTTGGGTTAAGTCCCGCAACGAGCGCAACCCCTATGTTTAGTTGCCAGCATGTAGTGGTGGGGACTCTAAACAGACTGCCTGTGCAAACAGAGAGGAAGGTGGGGACGACGTCAAGTCATCATGGCCCTTACGTCCGGGGCTACACACGTGCTACAATGGATGGTACAGCGGGCAGCTACATAGCAATATGATGCTAATCTCTAAAAGCCATTCACAGTTCGGATTGGGGTCTGCAACTCGACCCCATGAAGTTGGATTCGCTAGTAATCGCGTATCAGCAATGACGCGGTGAATACGTTCCCGGGCCTTGTACACACCGCCCGTCAAGCCATGAAAGTTGGGGGTACCTAAAGCATGTTACCGCAAGGAGCGTGTTAGGGTAAAACCGATAATTGGGGCTAAGTCGTAACAAGGTAGCCGTACCGGAAGGTGCGGCTGGAATACCTCCTTTCTAGAGTATCGAAGATCGGTGCTCGTCGCGTTACATATGATTGCAGAAGAAAAAACATCAGAAGAAAGTGCCCGCCCCTAAGGGAGCAGGACCGAGAGAAAGAGATGAACAAGATAAGCTAGTCCCGTAGCTCAGTTGGTTAGAGCACTACACTGATAATGTAGGGGTCAGCAGTTCAAATCTGCTCGGGACTACGAAAACGTTTGGGGAATTAGCTCAGCTGGCTAGAGCACCTGCCTTGCACGCAGGGGGTCAACGGTTCGAATCCGTTATTCTCCACATCTCCGGGGAAGTATATAGCGATATACTTCATCTATACCGGAAAAAGAGTTCTTTGACATATTGAAAGAGAAAAAAAATTACAAGAGAAGACAACAGTATAGAGACAATACGTGTATGTGTTCGATGTAGAGAGGAGACCCTCGGTGAATGCCGAACGAATCTTTACGTAGCATACGGGTATATATATCAAAAGCAGCCGCATAGTAGCAAAAGGCTATGCCGGTGAAGAAAGTAAATAAGGGCACACGGGGGATGCCTAGGCTCTCAGAGGCGAAGAAGGACGTGATAAGCTGCGATAAGCTTTGGGGATTGGCAAATGCGACTTGATCCAGAGATTTCCGAATGGGGCAACCTGACTATTTGAAGAATAGTCGTATAAAACGCGAACGCGCTGAACTGAAACATCTAAGTAGGCGTAGGAGAAGAAAATAACAATGATTTCCCAAGTAGTGGCGAGCGAACGGGAAAGAGCCCAAACCGGTCATGTTACGGCATGACCGGGGTTGTAGGACCACGACATTGTACAGCGCTATGAACTGGAAGCAGGTGGGAAACTGCGCGACAAGGGTGAGAGCCCCGTACAGGTAAAGAATGTTGACATAGTGGTATCCTGAGTACCGCGGGACCGGAGAAATCCTGTGGGAATCCACCAGCACCATCTGGTAAGGCTAAATACTCCTGAGAGACCGATAGTGAACCAGTACCGTGAGGGAAAGGTGAAAAGAACCCCGAACAGGGGAGTGAAAAGAACCTGAAACCGTGTGCTTACAAGCGGTTGGAGCAGGCAGGTCCTGTGACAGCGTGCCTTTTGCATAATGAGCCTACGAGTTACTCTTGTCTGGCAAGGTTAAGTCCTTCAGGGACGCAGCCGAAGCGAAAGCGAGTCTTAATAGGGCGCATAGTCAGATGAGGTAGACGCGAAACCTTGTGATCTACCCTTGGGCAGGTTGAAGTTGCAGTAACATGTAATGGAGGACCGAACCGATAAACGTTGAAAAGTTTCCGGATGACCTGAGGGTAGGGGTGAAAGGCCAATCAAACTGGGAAATAGCTCGTACTCCCCGAAATGTTTTTAGGAACAGCGTCGGCGTAGAGTTTGATAGAGGTAGAGCTACCGATTGGGTGCGGGGGAGTCAAATCCTACCAAATCCAGACGAACTCCGAATGCTATCAAATATAGCCGGCAGTGAGGCTTTGGGTGCTAAGGTCCAAGGCCGAGAGGGAAAGAACCCAGACCATCAGCTAAGGTCCCCAAATTCGTTCTAAGTTGAACTAACGAGGTCCGGTTGCCCAGACAGCTAGGATGTTGGCTTGGAAGCAGCCATTCATTTAAAGAGTGCGTAACAGCTCACTAGTCGAGCGGCCGGGCGTGGATAATAAACGGGCATCAAGAACGGTACCGAAGCTATGGATTTGTACTGAAAGATGTACATCTGGTAGGGGAGCATTCCATCGCCGGAGAAGCAGTTTGGCAATGAACTGTGGAGGTTATGGAAAAGCAAATGTAGGCATAAGTAACGATAAGGCGGGTGAGAAACCCGCCCACCGAAAGACCAAGGTTTCCTGATCAACGTTAATCGGATCAGGGTCAGTCGGGACCTAAGGCGCACCCGAAGGGGGCAAGCCGATGGACAACTGGTTAATATTCCAGTACTCTTCATAACTGCGATGTGGTGACGGAGTAGTGACACTGCCGCGAACTGACGGAATAGTTCGTTGAAAGGCGTAGGTATAGGGACGGTAGGCAAATCCGCCGACCCTGCTGAAACCCAATAGTACAGCAAAGCTCCGGTGGCGCTGATAGAGCAGGTAAACAGACTTCCAAGAAAACCCGCTAAGCTTCAGGTTATGAAGACCCGTACCGCAAACCGACACAGGTGGTCGAGGAGAGAATCCTAAGGTGCTCGAGTGAGTCATGGCTAAGGAACTCGGCAAAATGGCCCTGTAACTTCGGGAGAAGGGGCGCTGTCTCGTAAGAGCAGCCGCAGTGAAAAGGCCCAGGCGACTGTTTAACAAAAACATATGGCTTTGCAAAATCGCAAGATGAAGTATAAGGCCTGACACCTGCCCGGTGCTGGAAGGTTAAGAGGGGATGTCATCGCAAGAGAAGCATTGAATCGAAGCCCCAGTAAACGGCGGCCGTAACTATAACGGTCCTAAGGTAGCGAAATTCCTTGTCGGGTAAGTTCCGACCTGCACGAATGGTGTAACGATCTGGGCGCTGTCTCAGCCATGAGCTCGGTGAAAT
This sequence comes from Sphingobacterium sp. UGAL515B_05, assembly GCF_033097525.1. Taxonomy (NCBI): domain Bacteria; kingdom Pseudomonadati; phylum Bacteroidota; class Sphingobacteriia; order Sphingobacteriales; family Sphingobacteriaceae; genus Sphingobacterium; species Sphingobacterium sp. UGAL515B_05. The sequence continues at coordinate 3,234,698 of NZ_CP109907.1, forward strand.
TGTGGTATCGGTGAAGACGCCGATTACCCGCAACGGGACGGAAAGACCCCATGCACCTTCACTATAGCTTAACATTGAGATTGGGTACAGGATGTGTAGGATAGGCGGGAGATGTTGAAGTGGCTTCGCCAGGAGTCATGGAATCAACCTTGAAATACCGCCCTTTCTGTATTCGGTTTCTAACTCGCTATGTCGAGGACATTGTTTGGTGGGTAGTTTGACTGGGGTGGTCGCCTCCAAAAAGGTAACGGAGGCTTTCAAAGGTAAGCTCAGTACGCTTGGTAACCGTACGTGGAGTGCAATGGCATAAGCTTGCTTGACTGTGAGACCGACAAGTCGAACAGGGTCGAAAGACGGACATAGTGATCCGGTGGTTCTGTATGGAAGGGCCATCGCTCAAAGGATAAAAGGTACGCTGGGGATAACAGGCTGATCTCCCCCAAGAGCTCATATCGACGGGGAGGTTTGGCACCTCGATGTCGGCTCGTCACATCCTGGGGCTGGAGAAGGTCCCAAGGGTTGGGCTGTTCGCCCATTAAAGTGGCACGCGAGCTGGGTTCAGAACGTCGCGAGACAGTTCGGTCCCTATCTGTTGTGGGCGTTGGAAGTTTGAGTGGATCTGACCTTAGTACGAGAGGACCGGGTTGGACAGACCTCTGGTGAACCTGTTATGCCGCCAGGTGTACGGCAGGGTAGCTACGTCTGGAATAGATAAGCGCTGAAAGCATCTAAGTGCGAAACTAGCCACGAGATGAGACTTCCTTATAGGGTCGTAGAAGATGACTACGTTGATAGGCCATAGGTGTAAAGGTTGAGAGACCAAAGCCAAGTGGTACTAATAGCCCGAAGCTTTCTCAAGCAGACAGACACTGTTGTCTTCCTCTTTAATTTTTGAAACATACAGGAAACGAACCTCTTTCAATACATATGTCAGTTGGCATGATACATGATAGAATATCATAGATCATGCCAATAAAGATTTTTAGGTGCCTATATCGGCGGTGTCTACCTCTTCCCATTCCGAACAGAGCAGTCAAGCCCGCCAGAGCCGATGGTATTGCCGTAACAGGTGGGAGAGTAGGTCGGTGCCTTTTTTTACACGGAAGCCCTTGCTGGAAACAGTCAAGGGCTTCTTTCGTTTGGATACTTCCATGGCCATTACACTTCGGCCACTGACCATCACTGCCTATCCTCCGACTATCGGTTATCGCAGCACAGGACCGTCGGTGAGCCCTGTCCATCGGCAGCTGTTCCGAAACCGCCGCTATCCTGCAACATTATTATTGGACAATCGTTTGCATTCCATAATCCCTTTTTTACTTCGATTTACTATTGTATTATTGTTATGTTAATTTAATGCATTATAAATCATACGCATGAAGATATCTTTTTGGAGCACAAAAGCACAAATCAGTTTACTGATGGGATTGGCTTCTCCTTTTATTTTTCAACCCTCTCGAGTTGACGCTAAAGTAAGTACGATCAATTATTATAATACAATAGGTCGCGATCAAGGAAACCGTATTATCACGATTCAGAAAATTAATCCGACAACAGTCGAGATTGTATACGATAATGGTCAACGTCTTACTTTAGATTTCTACGGTAATCATATTTTTAGGATGTTCCAGGATGTTCATGGCGGTATTATCCGTGATCCCGAAGCAAAACCCGAAGCAAAAATATTGGTAGAGCAACCTCGGAAAACAGTCACTGGGCTTGAGGTAAAGGATGAAGGTAATAAGGTCAGCATCGCCACGAATGATATTCTTTTTTCAATGGATAAACAGACTTCTCAGTTTAGTATCCTCAATCGGAAAAGCAATAAAATTGTCGTTGAAAGCTTAAAGCCAATTGTTTTCGAAGAGAAACAAGTAAGCGTTGAATTGAAGGAAAATGCGGATGAATACTTTTTTGGTGGTGGCGTTCAAAATGGGCGTTTTTCACATAAGGGAAAAGTGATTGCAATCGAAAATCAGAACAGCTGGACCGATGGTGGTGTTGCCTCTCCAACCCCTTATTATTGGTCAACCAAAGGGTATGGTTTTATGTGGCATACCTTTAAGAAGGGAAGTTATGCCTTTGGAGCCAAAACCCCTGGGACAGTAAAATTGGCGCATGACACAGATTATCTGGATGTCTTTTTTATGATTAATGACGGGATAGTACCCTTGCTCAACGATTTCTATCAATTGACGGGCAACCCAATTCTTCTACCGAAATTTGGTTTGTATGAGGGGCATCTTAATGCCTATAACCGCGATTTTTGGAAAGAAGATGAAAAGGGAATTCTATTTGAAGACGGCAAACGCTATAAAGAAAGTCAAAAGGACAATGGCGGAATCAAAGAATCGCTGAACGGTGAGAAAAACAATTATCAATTTTCGGCTCGCGCTGTAATTGATCGTTATAAGGCTCATGATATGCCTTTGGGATGGATTCTTCCAAATGATGGCTATGGTGCTGGCTATGGCCAAACGGAATCTTTAGATGGAAATATCCAAAATTTGAAAGAGTTTGGCGATTATGCACGTAAGAATGGTGTAGAAATCGGTTTATGGACGCAGTCTGATCTTCATCCCAAAGATAGTATAAGTGCATTACTACAACGTGATATCGTAAAAGAGGTTCGGGATGCGGGGGTGAGAGTCCTAAAAACGGATGTGGCCTGGGTTGGTCCTGGATACTCTTTTGGTCTCAATGGGGTCGCTGATGTGGGACATACCATGCCTTACTATGGTAACAACGCTCGTCCATTTATTATTTCATTGGATGGTTGGGCAGGCACACAGCGCTATGCCGGTATCTGGTCGGGCGACCAGACTGGAGGCGTATGGGAGTATATTCGATTCCATATACCAACGTATATCGGCTCGGGACTTTCAGGTCAGCCCAATATTACCTCCGATATGGACGGGATCTTTGGTGGTAAAAACTTTAAGGTGAATATTCGTGATTTCCAATGGAAGACCTGGACACCAATGGAACTCAATATGGATGGCTGGGGATCGAACGAGAAATACCCGCATGCTTTGGGTGAGCCGGCTACTTCTATCAATCGTCTGTATTTGAAATTGAAATCTCAATTGGTTCCCTATAGCTATAGTGTTGCGAAACAAGCAGTAGATGGACTACCTATCATTCGTGCTATGTTTTTAGAGCAAGCAAATAGTTATACGCTTGGAAAGGCAACGCAATACCAGTACCTCTATGGTCCAAATTTCCTTGTAGCACCGATTTACCAGGAAACACGTGTGGATGAGAAAGGAAATGATATGCGCAATGGTATCTACCTGCCGGATGGTGAATGGATTGATTATTTTACGGGTGAAAAATACCAGGGAGGGCGTATTATCAATAACTTTAATGTGCCTATTTGGAAGCTGCCTGTTTTCGTGAAAAATGGAGCCATTATTCCGGTCACCAACCCAAATAATAATGTGCTGGAAATCAAAAAAGATCAACGTATTTATGAAGTATATCCTTATGGAAGCTCTAGTTTCCTAGAATATGATGATGATGGAAAGACAGAGGCCTACCGTTATGGTAAGGGGGCAAGTACATCCATAACTTCGCAGTTAAACAACAATAAAGTTGTTTTTGCGATTGCTCCAACGCAAGGCGAATTTGACGGTTTTGAGAAAATGAAGTCTACGGAAATTCGTTTCAACGTTAGCAAAGCACCGAAGAAATTGACAGTAAAGGTCAATGGGAAAAATAGCAAACTTAAAGAAGTGAATAGTATAGATGCGTTTAATACTTCTGAAAACGTATATTTCTATGACGCACAACCAAACCTGAATCAGTTTGCAACCAAGGGATCTGAATTTGAAAAAGTACCTTTGGTGAAAAATCCGATGTTGTTGGTACGACTAGCCAAACAGGATGTCTCATCGACCGCAATAGAAGTACAATTGGAGGGTTTCGAATATGCTCCTGCAGACAACTATCTGGCTCAGACTGGTGCTTTGACCTCGCCCAAAGCTGTTATCACAGATCAACATACACAAGCGTATACCTTAACGCCAACCTGGGAAAAGGTTGCAAATGCTGATTATTATGAAATTGAATTCAATAATCTGATCTATTCGACCATCAAAGACAGTCAATTGCTATTCGAAGGATTGGCCGCGGAAACGGATTACCAGTTTAAAATTAGAGCTGTCAATAAATCTGGTGTTTCAGATTGGAGTACATTTGCCGCAAGAACAAAAGCAAACCCGTTGGAATTTGCCATCGAAGGAATCAAAGCAGAGACTTCTGTGGATAACCAAGGTGGAAATGGTATCAATAAATTGTTCAATTATGACGAGGGGGATATGTGGCATACAAAATGGGGACAGACAGCGGTTCCGTTTGATATGACCTTAGATCTAAAATCCGTTAATCAATTGGATAAGTTTGAGTATCTTCCAAGAACCGATGGCGGAAATGGCATCATTTTAAAAGGAAAAGTATTCTATAGCAACGATAAGGACACCTGGACGGAAGCTGGTAGTTTTGATTGGAAACGTGATGGCGAAATGAAACGTTTTGATTTTAGAACCCATCCGGTGGCTCGATTTATTAAAATTTCAGTTTCTGAAGCTGTGGGAGGTTTTGGTTCAGGAAGAGAATTATATGTGTTTAAAGTACCAGGATCGTCAAGCTACTTACCGGGCGATATTAATAATGACCGATTGATCGATCATAATGACTTGACTTCCTACATTAACTATACGGGATTGCGACTGGGAGATGGAGATTTCGAAGGTTATGTCAGCAATGGCGATGTCAATAAAAATAATCTGATTGACGCTTATGATATTTCCAATGTTGCTGTTGTCATAGAAGGTGGTGCGAAACCAAATAAAGAAGAAAAGGTCAGTGGTAAATTAAAATTGGTTCCCTCAAAGACGACCTTAAAGTCAGGCGATATTGTGGAGATTAGTGTTAGTGGAGAGAATCTTAAAGCTGTCAATGCACTTAGTTTTGCCCTTCCTTACAATCAGGGTGATTTTGAGTATGTCGGTATTGAGTCCTTGCATTTAAAAGAGATGAACAATTATAGCAACGATCGTCTTCACACCAATGGAAGTAAGGCTCTGTATGCTACTTTTGTTAATCTAGGTAACAAGGAGACCTTGAATGGATCTGAAGTTTTATTTAAGATTAAATTAAAAGCGAAACGTAATGTCAACTTCAATCTGAAAGCGATAGATGGTATTTTAGTAGACAAGAAGCTAAATTCTGTTTCTTTCTAAATCAGTTACGATAAAAAGAAGGGGGATCTTTATAGATCCCCCTTCTTTTTATCGTAACTGATTGGTGTGATTAATTTAGCGCCATGCTAAGATCCATCAGTAAAATTTCAGTATCAGCCGAAGTAGATTTTAAACTGATTTCTGAGACATCCCAAATACCGAAGCCATCTCGGGTCTCTAATGCTTGTCCTTCTACTGTAACACTTCCTTTAAGTACAAAGATGTAAACACCGTTGCCTGCTTGTTTAATCTGATAGTTCGTTTCGATATCTTTTTCAAAATGACCTAGATGAAACCAGGCATCTTGATGGATCCAGACCCCTTCATCCGTTGGATCTGGCGAAAGTATCTGTTGAAACCTGTTGTGTCGCTGACTGACATCTAGCGTGATTTGATCGTATCGTGGTGTTACATTTCGTTTATTTGGATATACCCATATTTGTAGGAATTTTACAATTTGATCATCATTTTTATTGTATTCACTATGCATAATACCCGTTCCGGCACTCATGATCTGAATATCTCCTTTTTTGATGATCGCTTTATTACCCATGCTATCCTCGTGTTCTAAATCACCCTCCAATGGAATACTGATGATTTCCATATTATCGTGTGGATGTTTGCCAAAACCTCTTCCTTCAGCCACCATATCATCATTTAGTACCCGTAATACACCGAAGTGCATACGCTCCGGGTTGTGATAATTGGCGAAGCTGAAAGTATGATGGCTCTTGAGCCATCCATGATTGGCGTAGCCTCGGCTGGACGCTTTATGCAGTACACTGTGATCTTCCAATTTGGATATTTTGTTTTCAATAGCGTTTGATTCCAAAGCTTCCAATGGTTCTATTTCATCGATATCATTTTGTAAGACATCTCCAGCGGAAGAGTTTTTTGTGAATATGCCGGAACCTAAAAGTCCTTTTTTTATAAAGTTTTGTGTGTTCATGATTTCATTAATTTATTTATTTAATTAGATGCAGGGCATTTAATTAATTGTAATCGCTAATTACTCAGTTACTAATTCAGGAAAAAGGCTGTACACTTCATTTTTTAGAAGGCCGCTTCCTCCACCGTAGTGTTGTATTAAGCCGATCGGATAATTTAAAAGAGAAAGATGATCGGTGATTTCCTTTTCTTCTTGCTGGGAAAGACCTGAGCTCAATAAAATGACGTCTACGGGATTATCCCTAAGGTAACTTTTACAGGCACCCAGCTCCTCTTGAACAATGGCATGCCAGCTCGTATTGCTCTCGATAATTCGCTTCAGCGTTAGAAGGATGTCTGTATTTTTTCCAAATACAACAAAGCTTAAAGTTCTCATAGCGCTAAATTTTTAAGACTGCATGTTTGTATGGATCGTGGTTTGGACAACAGCCGTGTTTTTTAAGATTTTGGAAACTGGGCATTCTTCTGCTATCTGCTTGAGACGTTCCGCAATTTCTGTCGCCAAGGTTTGATCAAATGAGATTTCACGTTCGAAATAGGTGACCACCTGTTCTTTTTCTATTCGGAGATACATATTTGAACTCACGGAAATACCTTGGATAGCGAGACCTTTTTTATCAATATACATTCTTAGCGTCGCTAAAGTACAGGACACCAAAGAAGAAACTAGTAGTGTATACGGATCGGGGCCAAGATCTCTACCGCCGAGTTTTTCAGGTTCGTCTGTGATAAATTCTCCGTTTCTCCATTGGATGGTGGTCTTATATTTCTGTTCCGTGATATGGCCAGACACCGGTTTGTCTAAAATGTACTTCATACGAACTAGTCTTTTTATTTGTGATACTACAAAATTAAGTGGGAATTGATTCATTTCCATTGATGTAGTTCAATAAATATTGACTTATTGTGCAATCCTATGACCAAAAGATGGGGACAATACAGCTTTATTTTTCTCGGATAGACGATCGTTATTTTCAAAGAAAAATAAAAGACGGAAATAAGTTCAATCGCAGAAATTTTCTTACTTTTAACAGTCGAATACATGCAATTTTTTTAAGGGATTTTAATTTAATATTTCGGTTATGATGAAGAGATTTTTACTTGTCGGACTTTTTGCTGGTGTAACCCATTTTATGGCTTTCTCACAATCACATGAGCTTCGTGTGGGAGTTACCTCTGGTGTGTCCAACTTTACGGGATCCGGAACCGAAGCAAAGAGCACGTTGAATGGATCTACGCAGCAGGACTATTATACCAATAATCCTTATGGAAAAAAATATGGAATCAATATTGGTGGCGCTTTAAACTACCGTTATGTTTTTGCCAATAACCTAATATTAGGTTTAGAGGGTGCATATGAACGATTGCAGACAAAGATTGATTTGGAGGGCAATGAATTTATGAATGGAAGTCGAGGCCAAACCCGTCTCAATCAACAATTTATCAATTTTAATCCTTTTGTTGGCTATCGTGTCTTTTTTGAGCCGATGACAATGGATATTCAGTTGGGTATGGATATTGCGAAAACGCTGAGTATCAAAGAAAATGGTAGCATTGAAGATAAACAGGGAAATAAAACAAGTTTTGATCGTGACAGAGGCAAGGTTATCGATTTGGATCTACGCCCTCGTTTACAGTTTAATGTAAATTATGACCGTTATACTGTGTTTGCCGGTTATTCATGGGGATTGAAGGATTATAACAACGGGATGCTTGGTGCTGATCCCGGTGTGGCACGATTAAATGTATTCCGCTTAGGCCTGCAGTATCAGCTATTAACTCCGATCTTCAAAAATGACTAAAGGCAGGTTAGAAGCATTCAGTGATGGTGTTTTGGCCATCATTATAACGATTATGGTACTTGAATTAAAAGTGCCGGAAGGATTTACTTTTGCGAGCCTCAAACCTATATTTCCCAAAATTATTTCTTATATCGTAAGTTTTATGTATGTGGGAATCTATTGGAATAACCATCATCATCTGTTCCAAATTGTTCGTAAAGTGAACGGGAAGGTTCTTTGGAGTAATTTGCATTTATTATTTTGGTTGTCATTAATGCCAGTGACAACGAATTGGATTGGCGAGTCACATTTTGAAAGAGACCCAATTATTGCCTATGGCTTTGTTCTGATCATGTGTTCCATCGCATATCATATTGTTGAATATTTTGTGATTCAAATCGAAGGGGAAGAATCTGCATTGAAAAGAGCTGTCAAATCGAAAGTTAAGGAGAATATTTCTACGACTCTTTACTTTTTGGGGATAGGGCTATCGTTTATTAACCCCTATGTCAGTTTGCTCATGTATGGAACAGTCGCTGTGATGTGGCTTATACCTGATCGCCGTATTGAAAAAGAATTGCAGGATCAATAGCTTTGCTGATCCAATGTTTGAAGGATAAACGTTGCACGTTACCTGACAGTTGTCTGCGGAACAACGATGGTTTCATAGCCTAGTTTCTGGTAGGTATCCCGCATCACTTTAAAGGTATATTTAGCTTCTGCCCAAGTTTGTTTCCGCTCATTGTCATTTTCGTAAATAGCCTTCCAGGGGGGGAGGATAAAAACTTTGTTGTGATACCGTAGTTTTTTTGCCTCTTGTAATATCTCTTCTTCGAAGGCAAGATTTTCCATCGTGATGTAAGCCAGTGTATCGGGGATTCCACGATCAAAAAACACGTAGTCTTTTGTGTTTTTCTTTCGCTGCGCCAAATAGCTAGCAGATGAAGCAGCTAGCATGAGCCTGCTATAGTGAAGTTTATTTTTCCAGGGCAGTCCATCTGTATCGGCTTCCAATTGTTCTCTGATGATGCGACGCGCATCCTCTTCCACCATGCTAAATCCCCGCTTATGTAATTCTTTTAATAAGGTTGTTTTACCGACTCCAGGTCCTCCTGTAAGAACGACAAAATAGTTTGTTTGATCCATAATGATTAAAATGAAGTGATTTCCGAAATGGAAAAAATTGGATGTAAAGAATGATTGCTCGCTACAATTTTAAAAAAATTAGCTGTATTGTTTTGCAATTTTCTTTTCGGGTTCGACGTAGCATGTATATAAGAAAAATAAAAATATATATTCTAGTGGCTTCATCAAAATATAAGTCATATTTGATGCGCTGCTTGAATTAATTTTGACGGAGATATTAAAACCATATTTATCGTAGCAATATCTGACATAGCGATGTAGTGCTGGCGATAAATCGCTTAATATTTCTTCGAATGCGTTGGCCACCTGAAGCTGTCTATTGACAATGATCGTGTTGCCATGTCTTGTGCCTAGCCGTAGGGGTTTAACAAGGGCAGGATCTCCTTTTGCCGCAACTGTACAGAGGTAATGGCCCTGATGATCGAGGATAGGAGGGTGCATTTTTTGTGAAAATGCCCAAGTAGTTGTTTCTGTAAAAACTTTCACCATGGAGTCCCGATCCTGCCCCAATAGGATGAGGATGATCGTTAGTAGGAGAAAGACCGGAACAAGTAAAATAAGAGCACATGCCGGATAATTCAGCTTTGAGGAAAGCAGGTTATTGATTTTATTGAGCGTGCTGTTAGCATAGCTTCTGCTCATAGCGTAACGCCGTTCTTCAACGATGATTTTACGGATTAGCCCAATGCCCATAATCAAGCAGCATATTGGCGTGAAAATAAAGAATAAAGTTCCTTCGTTGCCAACATACATATCCAATGTGGACGTATCGTGGTGGCTGACCTGAACGAGCACAAACAGACTGATAATACTACCTATCATTAACATAATTAGCATCAGGACAAGAGGAATAGGGGGGATTTTTCGTCCCTTGAGCCAAATCGCTATTGCTGAAATATTGAATGCAATGAAATAAAATGATAGCGATACAAGGTGTTTTCCGCCGAAGGGAATATAACAATCACCATCTACGGGATCTACGGCTTGATTATATTGACTCGAGTGGAATAATAGCCCTACCCCGCTTATCATTAATGAAATCAGGTAGCCGATGATAATGGCATACTCAACAATTGTTATTTTCCGCTTTTGTTTTTTGACAGCCGAACGAAGTAGATATAAAATCCCGAACAGCGTAAGAAGAATAAGGAGAAAAATGAAGATCATAATGGGGTGAACAGTTATAATTCTAAAACGAATATCGTCAAATCATTTGTTTAATTCAGTTACAAGGCAATCAATTGTTTTTGGAATATATCCGTATAACGGATTGAATCCAAAATTATTGAAGTGTTTAATGGGTCGGAATTCAAAATTTTCTCAACAGTGTAGAAGCTATTAAGGTATCTATAGTGCCCATGTCCAGCAAAGACCAGAGTCTAATTTTTACCGAATAATCTGCTCCAAAAATTCTTTTTTTTGCTGCTTTGAGAGCTGTCTGTGGTTTCAAAATGTTTAGGGTCTGCATGGATCGTCTCTGTTTTGACATTTGGCAAAATCTCATTTTCTGGAAGTCCATTGCGTTGTTCTATTTCCTGGATCTGTTTTAATGCTGTTGTCTGATATAAAAGCGGTCCGTCTTTGTCGCAGTTAAAGAGGTTGGAGTAACTTTTTGATTCATTCAGATCAAAAGGTTGTGGTTCTACAACTTCTGTTGCTTCCAAGAGACCAAGGTTTCGATCTTTGGCATATTGCAGTGCATTGAGGAAAATAGAAATACGGTTATCAGAAAATAGCGTATCTAATTCAGCCTTGATCGTCGGGTCACTTTGGTAATCTATCAACAATTGCGCGACTTTTTCTGCTGGGATAAACACACCCGAACAATAATTTTCTACAAGCCTATTTTCGATATTATTGGTTAGAAATTCTTGTTGAACAAATTGTTCCCACTGTTTGTAATAGCTGGATAAATGGTCATTTTTGGAGAAGGACAGGGCTCCACCTCGAACATAGAAGTATTTTTCGAAAAAACCTTGGACAACAGCAATGAAAAAACCGTGGGTTTTGTCAAAATAATCATTTTTGTCGGTTTCCCGGCCCGCATTTAAGGTGTCTTGGTACTTGGTTTTATAGAAATCTTCCAATTGGTGAACTGCAGAAACTTCCTCAATCTTTTCGGGATTTTTGAGTAAGTCAAAATACCAAGTTTCTATCTGCTGTTCTGAGATGGGGTGGTAACTAATATCATAGCCCATAATGACTGTTTTTAATCTCTTATGTTGTAATTGCTAATATATTAAAAATTAGCAATTTGTGCAAGATGAATCGCTCTAATATACCGCTTTTTTCGCCTAAAGGGATAGGTTGATGGCACTTTTATATAGGAGGTGTGCGAGGGTGACATGTTTGCCTATTTCATGAATATTAAGTACTTTGGTCACAAACAGAATTTATATATGAAGCACTTACTATTTATTATTTTCATGTCGATGAGCTTATTTTTTACCGCTTGTCAATCCCCAAGTCCAGAGACTTTTTTCGGAAAAGTTGTTTTAAACACAAATCTTATAGCAGATTTTGCCCCTGAACGCTATGGTAAACAGCTCGAGCAGGAGACCGTTGAATTTGCGGATATGCCCTCCAGTAAGAAAGTAGGCGATGAAGCTCAAAAATCTGTCGGAATCAAGATTCAGGTTGTCGAAAAGGCCTTAAAAGATATTAAGGAACTGAATGTTTCCGATGCCGACGCGAAAGCATTGAAAGAGCAGTCGATTGCATTATTTGAAAAAGTATTGCCGGTCTATAAAAATGAATATACTGCTTATGCAAAGTTATGCGACAGCAAAGGTTCGGCAGAAGAAAAGCAGGCATTACTCCAAAAGATCGAAAAAAACGATATGCCTTCCATTAACGAGGTGTTTGACAACGTATATGCTTTAGGAAAAGCGTATGCTGAAAAACATAACCTGAATGTTAACTGGGGGAATTAAGTAGATGAAGGAAACAAGCTTATACAGAAATAAAAAGAAAACAATTCAGCTATTGTCAATTTCGGGAGTCCTATGTTTATTGCTTCTACTCGTTTTATTGTACAGTATCGGTTTATTTGACGGTATATTTAAAGCCAAACCGACAGTTTTTTCTGCAGGAGCATTGCTGGTACTCTTAGTTTTATTGTTTTCTAGCCTACTGAGCCTTCGGGATAAAACAGCGCAAATTGTTTTGAACGACCGTTATTTTCTTGGAAAGACAACACCCGTATCGAAAGCTTTTGGCCAAGGCGACTGGCAGGATGTTAAAAGCATCGACTTACAAAAAGTCGGTGGCGATACGATGGTCATTGTAACACTGCATAATCCTATTAAATATAAAAAGCAGCTTTCGTCGCTGTTATGGAAAATGGCTTATCAAGAATCCACTCAAGAACTGTGTATCATGTATTCGTCCTCAACTATTGATTTGGATCCCTCGGAGCTTTACCAACTTTTTGTATCCTATTGGAAAGAGGCAAAAGTAATCGATAAGTAGTAAACAAATTAGGCCATTGCAGACTTTATAGCATCAATCTTCTGTTGGATGATCTCTTTTTCCAATGTTGTTTTAGCCAGGATTTTTGCTTTGTTAAGGTTTGCGATGGCTTTGTTTTTGTCCAGTTCCTTATAGAGTTCTCCCAAGAGCACAAGATAAAAGTGATTGTCTTCTAGTTGTAAGGTTTTTACTTCGACTAATGCGGCTTTAACACCTTTTACTTTATATAGTGCAAATATTCTATTCAATGCAGCTGCCGGGGAATAATTGACGACTAATAAACGGTCATACCATTGCAGGATTTCGGCCCATTTTTCTGGACTGTCTTCCTTTATACAATGGCATTGCGCAATCTTTGCCTCCAGATGGTAAGATGTGAGCTCGTCGCCCGATGCAGCGTTTTTCAGAAAATGTAGCCCTTGATGTATAAGTGCTTGATTCCAGCGTTCCTCATCCTGTTGCTCATACAAAATGAAATCACCTTCATTGGTCAGCCTTGCCTCGAAACGGGAGGAATGAAAACAAATCAGTGCAATGAGCGCATTGGTCTTAGGAGTATTTGTTTTTTCATAAGTCGAAAGCATTAGCGCAAGGCGTAACGCTTCAATACAGAGCTCCTTTCTTAAAATTTGATTTTGGGTTTTAGAATAATACCCTTCATTAAATAAGAGGTAAATAATATGGAGTACGTTATCGAGGCGTTTAATAATTTCTGCTTCGGAGGGCAGTTCGAGTTCGATTTTTTCTGAACGTAGTTTTTCCTTTGCTCTGAATAGGCGCTTATTGATGGTTTCTTTGTTGGAAAGAAATGCTTCGGCAATTTCGTCTATACCAAAACCACAGAGGATTCTAAGGGCAAGACCTATTTGAGCCTCACTGGCAATTGCTGGTGTACAGATTGCAAACAGCATTTTTAATTGGCTGTCTTTGATATTTTCCTGCGAGAAATTAAAGTCGTCGAAACTTTCCGCTTCCGGCTCGCTCTGCCGCACTGCAGGGATGATTTTATCTGTAAATATTTTATTTCTTCGAAACTGGGCCAGTGTCTTTTGTTTTGCAACCGTGTACAGCCAAGCCCTAGGATTTGCAGGAACGCCTTTGGTCTGCCAAGATTCTGTGGCCAATAAGAAAGTTTCGCTGACGATATCTTCGGCGATTTCGATGTATTGAAGACCAAAACTCTTACTGATGACAGCGACTATTTTGGTAAATTCTTGCTGGAAAAGCTGTTTTAGAAAATCCGGATCCATAAGTCTAAAATAGGGGCGGCTGTGCGCGTATACAGCTGCCCCTGTATATGATTAGTTGAGCAGTGCACGTATCTCTACACTGCCGTTAAATTCGAGAATAGGACAGCCATGGGCTAAGGTTGTAGCTTCGTCGAGATCGTCTGCTGTGACGACAATAAAACCGCCGAGTCTTTCCCTAATTTCTACAAAAGGTCCATCTGTAACGATACCGCCTGGCTTTAATACCTTTCCGGCTGGATCAAGACGGGAACCATGATCCTTCAGTTTTCCTTGCGCATCGATGTCACTAATCCAGTCGTGCCATCTTTTGTTCACAGCTTTTGCTTCTTCCTCTGTCAGCTGACTTTGTTCATTGGCCCCCTGACGAAATAATAATATGAAATCTTTCATTTTTATGCTTTAATTTATCGTATAAATATCGACCTCGTGTTTATGAGGTTGGTTGTACTTTGTGCTGCCCAACTTTGTAGCTTCCTGCTTGTGTGCGGAAGGAAATATTGATCCTGTTATAAGAATTGATCGCTGTAATGGCCAAGGTCAGGTCGATAAGTTCTTCTTCCGAAAATACAGCAGTTGCTTTCGTATAAACCTCGTCCGACACATCGCCATGCGTAATTTTCGTCACGGCTTCGGCCCATTCCAGCGCTGTACGTTCACGTTCGCTATACAGGGGGGCTTCCCGCCAGGCATCCAATAAGAACAATCGTTGTGGTTGATCTCCGGTCGCCAGTAGATCTTTTGAATGCATATCCAGACAATATGCACAGCCATTGATTTGTGATACACGGAAGTAAATAAGATGCAAAAGCTCTTGTTCTATCGAACACTTGCTCAGATATGTACCTATTCCATACATTGATTTCATGGCATTTTGCCCTTTTGCGAAAAAATTGATGCGTTGTTCCATTTTTTTATTGTTTTTAGTGTAACTGATTTACACCACAACAATGCTTGAAGTTAAAGAAATTGGACATGTTGATCTGTGTATTTTTAAATTATGTTGTAAAGTATTGTTTTTCAATTGTTTAATTTAATTATTTCTCTAATGAAATTCTAATAATTTTCTAAAAGATCTCTAACGGATTCTCGGAGCAGGAATGTGGACCTTTGCAGGCAAAGGAGGAAAAAGAGATGAGTGTTTTTGAATTTGCCATACGATTATTTGCAGCCTTGCTTTTGGGGGCTGCTGTGGGAGTAGAGCGCCAATGGCGCCAGAAAAATGCGGGGCTTCGGACAAATACCTTAGTTTCGTTGGGAGCAGCAGCTTTTGTGCTGCTTTCCATAGAAATTGGCGGTGATGCTACCGGACGGATTGCTTCTTATGTGGTCAGCGGAATTGGTTTTCTTGGCGCTGGTGTGATTATGAAGGACGGTTTGAATGTGCATGGTCTAAACACGGCGGCGACGATTTGGTGTTCGGCTGCAGTAGGCGCGCTCTCCGGTCTAGGTTTGCATGCCCAAGCATTTGTCGTTGCGTTGGCTATTATTTTTACACACCTGATCTTTCGTCCAATCGGACAAAAAATGGCCTTCTTGACTTTTAATAAATCGGCAGCATCACAGACCGAATATCTACTGACCATAGGCTGTGGGATAGACATCGAAAATCATATTCGTGTTTTATTGATGCAGATGCTGAGCAGTAACGAAAAACTGTTGTTGTCTTCGCTTTCGAGTGACGATAACCTCGCTACCAATGGCGTTGTCATTAGGGCCATCGTTAGAGCTATCGGTCAGCAAGACAGTCTTATCGAACGGATGGCTAGCCGATTGACCATCGAAGAAAGAGTAACAAAAATAAGCTGGGAAATTATAGGTACAGAGTCAGATCTGTAATAAGAATCGGATCTGTAATAAGAACGGGATTTGCGGAAATTAACAGGAAAGGGGCTATAGGGCTATGATTAAAATGAACAATAAAACAGCAAAGAATCCATTGCACAACATGATCAGTTCCAATGGAATGAATGTGGGGACCGTGACCAAGTTGCAGGGGGTGGCCAGTCAGGATGAAAAACTTGCCTGCGCGATGTTAGAAACGAGCAGAGAGGGGATTACAGACGAAATGGCTAAGGAACGTCAACAGAAATTTGGGTTAAATGAAGTGAAACATCAAAAGGCCCCAAAGTGGTATGTGCAGCTATTGAAATCTTTTGCTAACCCCTTTATATATATCCTGTTATTGATTGCAACTGTTTCCTTTATCATTGATGTAGGGCTTCCAGAGGTTGGCGAACGAGATTATAAAACAGTTGTTGTGGTGTCCATTATGATTTTGGTCAGTGCGCTGCTTCGTTTTGTACAGGAGTATCGAAGTAATGCCGCTGCAGAAAAATTAAAAAGTATGGTCAAAACTACGGCGACGGTATTGCGGAAATTTAAAGGGAAAAGAGAGATTCCTATTGTTGAACTGGTGCCGGGAGATATTGTATACCTTTCTGCCGGGGATATGATACCTGCAGATTGCCGTATCGTTCAAAGTAAAGACCTTTTTGTGAGTGAAAGCATGTTGACAGGTGAGGCGCTTCCTGTAGAGAAGAATTATTTGCCCATCCGGAATGCGGCGGACAAATCACCTATTGAACTTTGTAATATTTGTTTTATGGGGACCAATGTAGTTAGTGGATCGGCGATAGCCGTGATTGTAACGACAGGAAGTTACACCTATTTCGGGAGTATCAGCAAATCGATTACCGGCGAACGTCCCGAAACAAGTTTTGATAAGGGTATAAATAAGGTGAGTTTCTTATTGATCCGTTTTATGCTGGTCATGGTTCCGCTGATTTTCTTGATTAACGGGTTGATGAAAGGGAACTGGACGGAAGCGCTACTTTTTGCTATTGCTGTCGCTGTAGGTTTAACCCCCGAAATGCTACCCATGATTGTCACCGCTAACTTGGCAAAGGGTGCAGTCAACATGAGTAAGCGTAAAGTTATCGTCAAGCGGTTAAATTCTATCCAGAATATAGGTGCTATGGATATGCTGTGCACCGACAAAACAGGCACGTTGACATTGGACAAGATCGTCATGGAAAAACATCTTAATGTGTATGGGGTCGAAGATGACGAGGTGCTCAAGTGGGCCTATCTCAATAGTTTTCATCAGACTGGTCTCAAGAATTTGATGGATAAGGCTGTGTTGGAACATGCCGAATTGCACGATTACTTGAAAGTGGAGGATCAATATCTGAAAATTGACGAGATTCCATTTGATTTTCAGCGGCGAAGGATGTCTGTGGTCCTCAAACAGCATAATGGCAAACATCTGTTGATCTGTAAAGGGGCTGTAGAGGAAATGCTTGAGCTTTGTACACATGCTTTTGATCCGGGAGATGACCGCAGTCTGCATGTCGAAAATGACCGTACTGTACCGATGGACGATACGATGCGTAAAATTGTGTTGAAAACATCCAGAAAGATGAATGAGGAGGGGCTACGTGTTTTATTGGTTGCGATCCGCGAATTTGACGGTGCTCACCCCTTGACCTATGCTGTTGCAGATGAAGAGAAGTTAACTTTAACCGGTTTCATCGGCTTTTTGGATCCGGCCAAACCCTCTTCACAGCCGGCTATTGAAGCTTTACAAAAATTGGGAATCGGGATCAAAGTGTTGACTGGAGATAATGAGATTATCACACGCAAAATTTGTATGGATGTCGGCATTCCGGTGAATCGGATTGTCAATGGAAATGAATTAGATAGCATTCCCGACACCGAGCTAAATCAATGTGTTGATGAGGTATCGGTATTTGCTAAATTGAGTCCTCTCCAAAAAGTTCGTGTCGTTAAAGCATTGCGGGAAAAAGGACATACGGTTGGCTTTATGGGCGATGGTATCAATGATGCAGCGGCACTTAAGGAGGCTGATGTGGGTATCAGTGTGGATACGGCTGTTGACATTACCAAAGAAAGTGCAGATATCATTCTGCTGGAAAAGGACCTTATGGTGCTACGCAAAGGGGTTATTTATGGACGTCGAACTTTTGGCAATATCATTAAATATATCAAGATGACGGCAAGCAGCAATTTCGGCAATATGTTCAGTATGCTTGGGGCCAGTGCTTTTCTTCCCTTTCTACCGATGCTGCCGGTGCATCTGCTAATTCAAAATCTACTCTACGATATATCGCAGGTATCTATTCCTTGGGACAGCATGGATGAGGAATTTATCGTCGAGCCAAAGAAATGGGATGCTGGCAGTGTCTCTAAGTTTATGTTATTTATTGGCCCTATAAGTTCACTGTTTGATTTCGCCACTTTTGCGGTATTGTTTTTCGTGTTCAAGGCCAATACGGTATCGGATCAAACACTTTTTCAGACTGGTTGGTTTGTAGAGGGATTGCTTTCACAAACATTAATTATCCATATGATAAGAACTAAGAAAATACCCTTTATTCAAAGCTGGGCTGCTGCACCGGTTGTTGCCTTGACGAGTTTAATTATGATTATTGGTGTCGTTTTGCCGTTTACGCCATTTGCCGCTGCCTTAAAAATGGAGGCACTGCCTCTGACTTATTTTCCGTGGCTAATCGGCATTTTGGTCTGCTATTGTTTACTTACACAGTGGGTCAAAAATTGGTTTATCCAGAAATTTCATACCTGGTTATAGTTTTAAATTATTGGAGTAAAATGCTGAAATTCATCAACAATAATGTTAATTTTAGACAAATTACTCCAATGAAACTTATAACATATACCCTTGCTATCGCTGGATTGGGCCTAATGGCTTCCTGTGGATCGGGAACTCATAACAGACAATCTACTGCTGATACTGCTGTGAATGAAAAATTTAAATCGTATGAAGACCGTTTTATTCAGCAGCTTTGGAAAGAAAATCCGGAATGGGCTACCCAAGTAGGGTTCCATCAGTATGATTCCTTGTTGACAATTCCGGATGCCAATACGCGAAAACTACGTCTGGAGTTTTCGAAAAGACATTTGGACAGCCTCAAAAGTTTTGATCTGAGGACCTTGAATCTTTCTCAGCAAACAGATTATCATCTGATTCAAAACTATCTTGAATCCAATGTTTGGTCCATTGAGCAAGAGCGCGCGTATGAGTGGAATCCTTCTTCGTACAATGTTGGCGGGACGATCGCTTTTATGCTTGCCGAAAATTATGCGCCATTATCGACCCGACTTAAAGCTATTTATCAACGTTTGACGAAGATTCCGGCCTATTATGAGGCCGCGAAAGTACAGCTTAAAAACCCGGCCTTGGTATTGACCGATTTGGCAATTCAACAGAATTTGGGCGGTTTATCTGTTTTTGAAAGCGATTTACGGGATTCACTGAAAAAATCCGATCTGCCGGCTTCAGAAAAGGATGCCATCCAGAAGGCTTCGCAACAAGCTATTGCGGCGATCAACGGATATGTTCAATTTTTAAAAGTGACACCAAATCCTTCTCCGCGAAGTTTTAGATTAGGAAAAGAACTTTACGACAAGAAATTTGATTTCGATATCCAATCGGGTTCAACGGCCGAACAGATTTATCAGGCTGCTCTAGCGAGAAAAAGCTATTTACACGGAGAGATGTATAAAATCAGCAAAGAACTGTGGCCTAAATATTTTGGAAAATCATCCTTGCCGTCAGATAGTTTGCTTGTCATTCGAAAGATGATCGACACCCTGTCTGTCAAACATGTTAAAGCAGAAGAGTTTCAATCCGCTATCGAAGCACAGATACCTAAGCTGGTTGCGTTTGTCAAACAAAAGGATTTATTGTACATCGATGATAGCAAGCCGCTCGTGGTGCGTAAAGAGCCTGCTTATATGGCTGGGGTTGCGGGAGCTTCAATCAGTGCACCTGGTCCATACGATAAAGGTGGGAATACCTATTACAATGTGGGTAGTCTAACAGGCTGGACCAAAGAGGCAACGGAGAGTTACCTCCGGGAGTATAACCATTATATCTTGCAAATACTCAATATCCACGAAGCTATTCCGGGCCATTATACCCAATTGGTGTATGCAAACCAATCGCCGAGTCTCATCAAGAGTATTTTAGGTAATGGTGCAATGATTGAGGGCTGGGCTGTCTATACCGAACAAATGATGCTCGAAAACGGTTACGGTGACAATGCTCCTGAAATGTGGTTGATGTGGTACAAATGGCATCTGCGTACCGTATGCAATGCTATACTCGATTATAGCGTTCATGTGAAAAATATGAGTGAAAAAGACGCTATGCATTTGTTGGTTGATGAAGCGTTTCAACAACAGGCCGAAGCAGCCGGTAAATGGAAACGTGTGTCTGTGAGCAGTGTGCAGCTGACGTCTTACTTTACGGGATATAAAGAAATTTATGACCTTAGGGAAGCTGTAAAACAAAAAGAAGGGAAACAGTTTAATTTGAAGGCGTTCAATGAAAAATTCCTGAGTTTTGGTAATTCACCCGTGAAATATATTCGGGAAATGATGTTAAAATAAATAGAAGGAATTCGAGTAATGATAAAGCCACTTTGAGGAGTGGCTTTATTTTTTATCACAGCTTATTGCTCAATGGCGACATCAGCAGTTACCTTGGCAAATTTGTTTCGATAATCTATTGGTGTAAGGCCTGTAATTTTTCGAAAAATATCCCGAAAGGCTTTTGTGTCGGTATAGCCTACATCAAACATCACCTCGGAAACGTTTTTTCGTGACGCTTCGAAGAATTTTTTTGCAGCTTCGATGCGCACGCGTTGCAGGTATTCGACAGGCGTGTTGTTGGTTGCTTCTTTGAATCTCCGTTCAAATGTGCGCCGCCCAATATTGACATGATTGGCCAGTTCTTCGACTGTAATTTTCTCCTCGTACTTCTTCTCGATATAGTCTTGAGCTTGTTGGATATCCAGATCAGCATGATTACGTTGGCCTCTGAATATGGCGAATTGCGATTGATTATCCCGGCTGATATCCAGCGCAAAATATTTGGCTATGAGTACGGCTGTTTCCCTGTCGGAATACTTTTCCACTAAATAGAGGATCAGATTCCATAAGCTGCTCGCGCCACCACTGCTGTAGATATTTTCATGTTCAGTGATCACAGCGCCATCCTCAATTTCAATGTGGGGATATTTTTCCTTGAACTCTTCGATATGTGCCCAGTGTGTCGAACATTTTTTTCCATCTAAAAGACCTGTCTCAGCGAGCAGGAAAGCACCCACGCACAGACTGGCAAGACTAGCCCCTTTGTGGTACAGTTTTGTGAAATAAGGGATCGCTTCGGCATTATCGCGTATTCCTTTTTCTATGTTGCCAAAAATAGGCGGTATAATAAGCAGATCTGTTTTCTGAACGTCCTGTAGTAGCCGGTTTGTCTTGATGGTATACTCCCCGCTATTGGCCGGAACGTAAGTCGTTAAACCTACATATTCGACTTCAAAAATAGGCTGTTTTCCAAAGGCCGTTAGAAATTCATTGGCCGTATGAAAGGTTCTGAACGCAGGGGTAATACCTTCGATAGTGCCGTATTCGGGAACAAAAACAGAGATTTGCATATCATTTTTGGTTTATGATATAAAGGTACAAATAGTTTTTGTCGTAATCTACCCCTAAAGTTGTCGTCTTTGCAACAGCCGCAATGTTGTGATCCTTTGCATCTTTGTTATATCAATATAAACGATAGAAAAACAATGGAAAGACAGACAAAAATTACAGTTGAAGCAACGATTAATGCTACTGTAGAAAAAGTATGGAAATTATGGAACAGTCCGACGGATATTATGCAATGGAATTCGGCAGACCCGAGCTGGCACTGCCCAAGCAGTGAAAATGATCTTCGCGTTGATGGTACTTTTAAAAATAGAATGGAGGCAAAAGATGGAAGCTTCGGATTTGACTTCGAAGGAACCTACCATACGGTAAATTTATACCGGGAAATTGCATATACCATGGCTGATGGAAGAGCTGTAAATACGCTTTTTTCCGAAGCGGAAGGGAAAACCAGTGTGATAACAGTTTTTGATGCGGAACAGGAAAATGATCCTGAATTACAAAAATCGGGCTGGCAGGCTATTTTAAATAACTTCGTAAACTATGTAGAATCTGCGAATTAGTAATTCAAGGATTCAAGGCTGATTATCACTGAAATTATACATTTAAACAAACGACTTATACAATGAAAAAGAACAAGATTGCTTTTTGGATAGCAACGGTATTTATAGTTCTCTGGGAAGGACTGATGCCACTTGGAACACTGTTATTTGCGCCGCAATATATCAATGCGGGCACAAAACCATTGGGATATCCCGACTATTTTGCCTATGCTTTAATTATCTGTAAGCTGTTGGGCGTTATTGCAATTGCAGTACCGCAGGTTCCAACCAAATTAAAAGAATGGGCCTATGCTGGATTGACATTCAATTTAATATTTGCTTTTATTAGTCACGCATGTGTTGACAAAAATACAGCATTTATGCTGATGCCCATTTTAGTATTGGGGGTACTTGCTGTTTCTTATTTCTATCAGGCCAAGATTGCTCGTTTAAGCAACAAGGAGACAGCTAGTACAGGAGCATATCATCAGACTTCAGTAGTGTAGCAAGTTTACCGGATTTTATTGGACTGAAAGAATGTACTAATAGCGAGTAAATAAAAAATAAGCAATGGTTATTCACTTATAAACAATATAGATATGAAAACGAATCAGGTTTCATTACATCGAATTATTCAGGCAAGTCCTGAAAAGGTATTCCGTGCTTTCGCAGATCCGATAGCACATGCCAGCTGGCTACCTCCTTATGGTTTTGTCTGTACAGTACAGCAAATGGATTTTAAAGTAGGCGGAAGTTTCAAAATGACCTTCATTAATTTTAGTACCGGCCATAGCCATTCTTTTGGTGGTGAGTACCTTGAAATTGAGCAAGATACCTTTATCAAGTACGTGGATCGATTTGATGATCCCAATTTACCGGGCGAAATGACAACGACTGTTTCCTTGCGTAAAGTGATCTGTGGTACAGAACTTAAGATTGAACAGACTGGAATTCCTGAGGTTATTCCTGCCGAGATGTGCTATCTTGGATGGCAAGAGTCGTTGGAGAAAATGAGAAAACTTGTAGAGCCTGAAATACCGGATGCATAGCCAATTGATATGATGTTAGTTCAGCCAATGGAACGCTTGCAAAGCGGAATTTTCATTACATTCTCAGGAAATTGTAGAGCGGCACTTACGTTTTATCAGACCTGTTTTGGGGGAACGTTACATTTTGATATGTTCGAAGAACCCTTGCAGGGCTGTGCTGAAATACCTGTAGTGAGTGCCACTCTTATTTCCGGACGTATCGCAATTTACGGCTCTGATTTGGTGCACAACGAGGGACGGAGAGTAGGAAACTACGTCGCTGTGTTTTTGCCCTGTCGGGATATTTCCGAGCGTGGGGAATTGATTGAAAGACTTACATCCCAACAAAAAAGAAGAATAGATGATGATAAGCAGCAGAAATTTATTGAAGTAACTGATTTGTTCAATGTACGCTGGGTGCTGGGAATTTAGATTCCGCTTTCCTATACATTTGTTTTTTTTGATAAAAAAAAGCAAATTGGACTTAAAATCAGTGCTATGATCTTTGTAGAAAATGAGTTTGCCCCTTTAAAGAAAGTTATTCTTACGGTGTCTGAATTTGGCTTTCCGGAAATGATGAAAGTTGAAGATCTTCGGTTTTTATCTTCCACCGCGTTGGAGGGTGAATATGCCAATGCAGGAAAAGATTTTGGAGAAGTGTATCCCGAATTGCAAAAGGCATGGGAACAAGAGCGGCATAATTTTGCTTTGCTGTTGGAGAAATATGGCGTTGAAGTGTTGCGGCCACGTAACCTAACAGCACTTGAAAAAGTGTCCGGAGGAGAACACGGTTATTCTAATTTTTTTGTCCGTGACCCATTTTTCACCATTGGAAATGCCGTTATTGAGGGGTCAATCCGTTTTATGCAGCGCCGCAATGAAATATGGCCCATCCGGGATGTGTTGGAACGTGAAGTTTATCAAAGTGACTGCCTTTATGTGGCCGCGCCAAGACCCGCCATGGCGGAGCAGGAGGAGTTGGGATTATGGCATGGCCCTTTTATAGAAGGGGGCGACATCCTGGTATACGGTAAACATATTTTTGTCGGCAACTCTGGGCTTTCCTCAAACAGCCTTGGGATTAAGTGGCTCGCTAAACTATTACAGCCTTATGGTTATCAGGTTGAAGAAGTGATGCTTCATCCCAATATACTTCATTTGGACTGTGCACTAGGACTGATCCGCGAAGGATTGATGATCGTTTGTGAGGAAGCGCTACCCTATGGGATACCCCAAAAACTGAAAACATGGGACAAAATTGTGGTCAATTTGAAGGAGGCGAGCTTGCTAGCAACGAATGGTCTGCCTATTAATCCGACAGTCTATGTGACTGATCCTGTTTTTGGCTATATTGGAGATAAGCTCTCCGCTTGTGGTGTTCATGTTGAATACGTTGATTTCCAGATCAGCCGTAGCTTTGGCGGATCCTTTCGATGTAGTACACAGCCATTATTGCGAAGTTTTTAGTAGATCTTTTAATGCTATCTGTCCCACTTAGCGGGATATTTGTCCAAAGCAAAAACAGTTTTTTTGTCTGCAGATAATGCTATCTGACCCGCTTGGAGACTCATCTTTTAGAGGATTTGTCCAAAAGCAAAAACTTTTTTTTGGCAGCAGATTTGTCCAGTGAAAGCCTTTCATTTTCGTTTGTTTTTAACTTTTACTATATTCATGTAACATATCATTGTTTTGGTATACTAACATATTATTAACAGTTAAAATAAATTATGAATTTATCCATAGAGACCCTTAGTAAGACCTATTCTAATGGAGTAAAAGCTTTAGACGCCGTAAACTTAGAAATTAAGCCTGGGATGTTTGGTTTACTGGGACCAAATGGTGCTGGCAAGTCTTCTTTAATGCGGACAATTGCGACACTTCAGAAACCCGACAGTGGCCGTATTACTTTTGGTGATATTGATGTACTCAAAAATCAGCTCGATTTGCGGAAAGTTTTGGGTTATTTGCCACAGGAATTTGGTGTTTATCCCAATCTCTCTGCATCAGATCTGCTGCAATATTTTGCAAAGCTTAAAGGAATTAAATCGAAAGCCGATCGGGATGCCATTATCAATCGTGTTCTTGAGGTAACCAATCTTTGGGACGTGCGCAATAAAAGCGTAAGTGGTTACTCGGGCGGGATGAAGCAACGTTTTGGTATTGCACAATTGTTGCTGAATGATCCCAAGTTAATCATTGTAGATGAACCGACTGCAGGGCTTGACCCCGCGGAAAGACATCGTTTTTTGAACGTTCTACGGGAGATAGGTACAGATCATACGGTCATTTTTTCTACGCATATTGTGGATGATGTGCGTGAACTGTGTCATGAGTTGGCCATTCTGAATGGAGGAAAGATTCTTTTGAGAGGCACTCCTAAAGAATCCATCGATCAATTGGATGGTAAGATCTGGGTACGTATCATCAGTCGGGATCAACTGGATGAGTATACACAAAAATATAACGTTATTTCAACCAATTACAATCAGGACAATACACTCAATATCCGGGTGTACAGCGATGCGCGTCCTGATGAATCATTTGTGAACGCTCAAGGCCAATTGGAGGATGTCTATTTTGTAGCGCTAAAAAATGATCAACGCCATGTTTAAAGCCATCTTCCATTTTGAGTTTGCGCGTTGGTTTAAGAGTTCTGCCGTCTACATCTATATGGCACTCTTCTTTGCGCTTTCGCTGTTTATTATGTTGTCTTCGCTCGGCATCTTTGACGGTATAACAGCAACGACCTCATCCAACACCATTATGAACTCTCCATGGGCGATTAATGGTATGGTCAATGGGATGTCGACTATTATTTATTTCTTGATACCGTCCATTGTTGGAGCCTGTGTCTACCGGGATTTTCAATATCAGGTGCATACGATACTTTTCAGTTACCCTTTCTCAAAAACGGACTATCTACTCGGTAAATTCTTTGGATCAGTAGCTGTTGTATTGGTTATTGTATTTGCTTCAACCTTGGGGATTATCGTCGCACAATTTGTGCCGGGTATCAATCAATCCTTATTGGGGCCAATTCATGTTTGGGCATATTTACAGACCTATCTTGTACAGGTTATCCCAAATCTCATTATTTTTAGTGCAATTATCTTTGTGCTGGTAACATTGACACGAAACGTATACGTTGGTTTTGTCGCGGTGTTGATCCTTATTATTCTTCAGGTGCTGGTTCAGAATCTGGCGAACAATATGGACAATCGTTTTGTAGGGGCATTGATAGATCCTTTTGGGGATAGTGCCATCTCATACTATACCCAATACTGGTCTCCAGATGAGAAGAATGTCAATAATCTTCCCTTTACTGGTGCTGTTATTTATAACCGGTTAATATGGCTCGCTGTCGCAGCCTTATTCATTGGCGGGTTTTATATGTTGTTTTCTTTTTCACAACATTCGATTTCCTTTAAATCATCGAAAAAAGGAGCCCGTTTAACCAAAAATAACTTTGATAGTATCTTCAAAATCAATCTACCTAAAGTAAACTATGATTTTTCGACCTTTCATTATTTGAAAACAACATGGACAATGGCGCGATACGACTATCGCTATATCGTCAAAAATCCGGTGTTTTTAATATTGACTTTGGTAGGAGTATTATTCATTATCTTGATGGCAAGCACCATTGGCTCGATATTCGGAACGTCGACTTATCCGGTGACCTGGAAAATGCTGATGATCCCGGGGACTACATTTAAGTTTTTCCTGCTGATCCTGACGTTTCTTTTTACGGGACTTCTTGTCCATCGCGGAAGCATTACGCGGATGGGAGGATTGTTGGATACAACAGCGACGCCCAACTGGGCTTTTATGGGATCGAAGATTATCGCAATTCTTTTGATGCAATTGACTTTGCTGGCCGTTGTGATTGCGACCTGCATGGGGTTCCAGGTGTACCATCACTATTATAATTTTGAAATTGGACAATATGTGATGCATCTGATGGTGTATGGTATGCTGTCAAATTTGGTATGGCTGTTTATTTCACTTTTTGTACATACGCTTTTCAAAAATTACCTGGCTGGTTTTTTTGTTTTATTGACCCTCTTTATTGGATTACCTTTTTTATCCATGGTCGGTGTAGAACAGGAAATTTATCAGTTTAACCAGGGACCGGATCTGGATTACTCGGATATGGATGGATTCGGCTATGTTCTTCCATTTTTAACGTATCGGGTTTATTGGCTGCTTTTTGCGGTGTTTTTTGCCGTTATTGCCCTGCTATTATGGCGAAGAGGCGGTTTTTCGGGAGTTCGGGAGCGTTGGGGTATTTTTAAAGCGAATTTAGGGCCGGTAACAACGGCAATGCTCATTTTTGCCTTTGTGGGCTTTATTGGCATCGGTGCTGCAATATATTACGAAAACCACATTAAAAATCCATATTATACCAGTTTAGATCATGAAAAACAGGCTGTAGAATGGGAAAAAAAATATAAGAAATACCAGTACAGGCCGCAGCCCCGTGTCGTGGATATTAAGTTTAATCTGGATATTTTTCCTGATACGCGAAGTTTTAAAGCGCATGCGGACTATGTATTAAAAAATAAGACCAATACGCCTATAGATTCTATTTTTGTCAATTACAATAATTACGATTATACATTTTCTTTAAGTGTACCAAATAAATTGATCTCTGCCGACGATAAATATAATTTCAACATTTATAAACTCGAGAAGCCGATGGCTCCAGGCGATTCTATTGTGTTGAAATTTAGTACTGTTAGTCCGGCCAATACCTGGATAAATGAAAAATCGCCTGTAAAGGGCAATGGTACGTTTATCAACAATATGCTTTTCCCGAATATAGGCTATCTTGACCGTGGCGAGTTGGTCGATAATGATGTCCGTAAAAAGTATGGACTTCCGTATCGCGATAGAATGGCTCCGCAGACTGACAAAAGGGCTCTGCAGAATAACTATATATCCAACGATGCCGATTGGATCCATTTTGAAGCTACAGTAAGTACGGCCAAGAATCAGTTGGCTATTGCTCCGGGCTATCTCACAAAACAATGGGAGAAAGATGGCCGTAAGTACTATCAATATAAAATGGATTCGGAAATCCTGAACTTTTTTGCATTTAATTCGGCCGAATATGAAGTCAAAAAAGATAAGTGGAACGGGGTTAATTTGGAGATTTATTACCATAAGGGGCATACCTATAACCTCGATCGCATGATGGCTTCCAGTAAAGCTTCTTTGGCTTACTATACGAAGGAATACAGTGCTTACCCGCATCGACAATTGCGTATTATTGAATTTCCGCGCACAGCGGGAACTTTCGCGCAGTCCTTTGCAAATACAATTCCTTTTTCCGAAGCGATCGGTTTTATTGCTGATGTCAATGAGAAGAAGGAAGATGCGGTCGATTATCCCTATGCGGTAACAGCCCATGAGATTGCACATCAGTGGTGGGCACATCAAGTGGTAGGAGCCAATGTGCAGGGGGCTACATTGATGTCCGAAAGTATGTCTGAATATTCATCGCTCAAGGTTTTGGAAAAAAGATATGGCAAAGGGCAGATGCGTAAGTTTCTCAAAGATGCGCTCGATGGCTATTTACAGGGACGAAGTGCCGAAAAGCTAGGTGAAAAGCCGTTGATGTATAATGAAAATCAAATGTACATCCATTACCAAAAGGGATCCCTGGTACTTTATGCCTTGAGCGATTATCTGGGGGAGGATCTTTTTAACAGGACAGCCCAATCTTATTTACAACGTACAGCGTTTCAAAACCCACCGTATACAACTTCATCAGAGTTTGTGGATAGTTTTAGGCAGGCGACTCCGGACTCATTACGTTACCTGATTAAAGATATGTTTGAAACGATCACCCTGTATAACAATAAAATAGAAAAAGTAAGTTCTAAGAAACTTAAGAATGGTAAATACCAGGTTGATATCCAATTTGAAGTTTCCAAGTACCGCGTAGATGGCAATGGGAAAAAGAGTTACAATGACGAAGGTGGACAGCCGCTGTCCTTTAAGAAATCAGATCGTGTGACCCTGAAATCATTGCCATTGGCAGACTATATCGAGGTAGGTGTTTTCTCAGATAAGAAAAGCAAAGACGGTAATAAACGTCAGGAGCTTTATCTAAAAAAGCATAAAATCGATCGAATCAACAATACGATGACGTTAGTTGTTGATCAAAAACCCGAACAGGTTGGTATAGATCCTTACAATAAATTGATCGATATTGAATCGGACGATAATCGAAAGGAAATATAAGGAGAGCCCGGTAAAAAAAAAATCCCCATCATGCGATGGGGATTTTTTTATTGATTCCGCTCTTGTGCTCCCATTTGAGCTCCTAATATAGTACGTGCGCTGGCAGGAATGCAACAGCCATGTGGGCAATCAAGAATGGTACGCAAAGATGTTGAGTCCTCACATCTTTGTTAAATGAAGCTGAAGAATGTTTTCAGTTACCTGTTTATGGCCCACCAGTTTAAAATTAGAGATCAATTTATGGTCTGTTGCTAAAATCCCACCATTGCCAATAATTACGGGATGTATGTTAAAGTAAATATCCGTCACCCATTTGCCTTCAAGGAAAAGATTATAAGTTGCGGTGCCACCGCCAATAATAATTTCCTCAAATCCTTTTTCTGAGAGATGCTTCATAGCCTCATTCGGGTGGGCCACAACCTTGAACTCTTTTGATATACTCCCTCCTTCAGAGAGAATGACCAGCTCAATACCCTGGAAAGCGGCTTTGATATTTACAAATGCGCCTTCTAACATCTCAAAGGTTTTTCTTCCCATAACATAGTTACCGGCTTTGGTAGCTATGCTCATAAATTCAATTATGGCTTCTTGTGGTGCCTGGTAGCTGCTGTTTTCAGCTAATAGTACTTTTCCGTTTGCGGAGATGTTTGCTATCAATGTAACTTTCATATCTTGGTTTTAAAATTTGATCACAAAACTATTTTATCTTTATAGTATAGACACCATGCCTTACCTTGAGGTAAGTGATAAACACGATACAAATGACATTAATTACACGATGCGAAAAAGATACCGGTAAAGAAAGATCGCTGGAGCTAAGAGATGCTATTGAACTATTAGGAGGAAAATGGAAAATATGTATCCTGCAGCAACTTTCGTATTTAGGTACTATGCGGTTTAAAGACCTCCTGGAAACCATTATTGGCATTTCGCCAAAAGTGCTGACAGCAGAGTTGCAGCAGTTGGAACAAAATTATTTGGTGGTAAGAACGATAAACAATACTAAACCCATTACGGTTTCTTATTCACTTACAGCACATGCTTACGAAGCAAGAGCCGTTTACAATGCCTTGTTGGAATTTGGTGCTAAACACAGAAAGAAAATAAAAGAAGTAGCTAAAGCATCCCATACACATGCTCAGTGTACTTGATAGCTTTTTGGCAGATGTTCTGGGGCAATGAATTTTTTTGGGATCATACCGAAAGTTTGGGGGAGGAGAAGTTTTTAAGCATACAATTTCATTACTCTATATAGGAAGAATGTGGTGTCCCTTACACCGCGAAAGACACTCCTGAACGCTTTGAGCTTTGCATTGAAAGATTCTGCTGAAGCATTGGTGCTTCTATTGTCGAAGTAGTGTAGAATGTATTGATGATGCGCTGCAATGGATCTTGCTACGCTCTCAAATGAAGCGATGCCCGCATTTTCAACCTGATTATGCCACAGTCCCAGTTTGGTAAATGCTATCTTTTTGTCCTGGCATTTATTGAATATCACCCAGGGCAATTCCAAGGTCATAAGCGAGCTTTAGCTTGGGAAACCGCATGAACAACAATTCAGCTCGGTGTTTCTGGTTTTCGGACCATCGGCTTGGGTGTTTGAACAAGAGGTGTCTGGATCTAGCCAGTAGCTGTTTGAGCGTGTCTCCATTAGGCAACAACTCGGGTTCATATGGGATTCCTCCCTTTCGCGATTCCATTATCTTCTTGCTTTCCGCATCCAATACTTCCCAACGATACTTAATACGAAGTTCCTGCACTGCATCGTAAGCTAACTTTTGGACATGGAACCGGTCGACCACACGCCTGGCATTCCTGAAACATCTACGGATTGCCTTGGCCATGTTCGGCGCCATATCCATGGTCACCTCCTTTACCTTATTCCTTGACCGTAAAGGTATTAACTCAAGAACAGTGATGATATCTTCGGCCTTGGTGCCCTTGATAGTCGCTAGGATCGTCCCTTTACCTCCTTTTGCCGATTTACTGCTAACAATGGTATATAATTCACCGTTGCTAAAACTGGTCTCATCGATGCTCAAGCGTTCAGAGATGTTCCCGGGGAAAAGAGTCCATCGCTCTGCATGTGGCTTTTGGCTCCAGTCATGGAAGTCACTGAGATGGTTCTTGTATTGATCCTGAAGTTGCTTGCCGTCCACCTGGAAGAATAACCCTACCAATTGGGCACTGACAGGATAGTTATCCAAATATCTTCTTTAAAAAAAGCCCGAATTCAGTCGTCATTCGAGTACCCTCACGCACCAGGTTCCAATCTCTTGTGATAATATCTCCCGTATCTAACACTGTCCAGCGGCGGCGGCGGATATGTAGAGTAACTTTCTGACCTCTAATGGGAAAGTCTGAAATCTCTGTGGAAGGCATAAAGCCCTTTGACTCCAACTTGCTGTTCTCATAGCCCGTTGGAGCAATATTAAGCTCGTCTAGATAAATGTGGAGCTGATTGTCAACCTGATCGACTTCTAAAATCTGAAAGTATTCTAAAAGCCCTTCGGGCATCAATAGGGATAGTAATTTACGTTCGGCGTCTTGCAAGGGATATCTGTATTAAACAAACTAAACTAGGAAATTTTTTGTATTCCCCCAAGAATTCTGCTTGATCCTTTTTTTGTTATCCGTTGGGATTAAACAATAAATCCCCATATTGCTATGAGGATTTATTTGTGCTCCCACCTGGGCTCGAACCAGGGACCAAAAGATTATGAGTCTTCTACTCTAACCGACTGAGCTATAGGAGCAGGTCTTTTGTTTTGTCAATTTAAACAGCTGTTGTGCCGTTTTGACGATGCAATTATCGATATTTGTATCGATATTTCAAAATAATTCGATGGAAAAAATTAAAAATATTGTTCTTGATTATGGGAATGTGATCTTTATGATCGACTTTGTAAAATTGAAAGATGCTTTTACTCAGTTAGGTATAGAAAATGTTGATGCCGTATTTGGACATCATGGTCAAAGTGCACTTTTTGATAATTTTGATAAAGGAAAAATTGATTCGACGCAATTTCGTGAGGGGATAAGAGAACTAACCCAAAACCCAGCACTGACGGATGCACAGATTGATACAGCCTGGAACAGTTTACTGATCGGTGTACCACAGGGTAATCATGAGATTTTAGTCCAGTTGAAAGATCGATACCGTACCTTTTTGTTAAGTAACAACAATGCAATTCATTATGCCTACTGTATGAATGATATTCATGAGAAATATGGTGTTGCCGACAATGAAGGTTTTTTTGAAAAGACCTATTACTCCCATTTAGTAGGGATGCGCAAACCAGATGCAGAGATTTTTGAATTGGTTATGCAAGAGCAACAATTGGATCCGGCAGAGACTTTATTTATTGATGATAGTCCTCAACATCTGGCAACAGCAAAACAATTGGGTTGGCATACGGCATTGTGTACTAAGGAGAAACCGCTAAGAATTTTGTTGGAAGAATTCGAATTGCTATAAAAAATGATTTTGTTTTCCTTTTTAAAAATAAATAGCTTACCTTTGTCCCACTTTAAATTTAAAAGCGGCGAAAGGAGGTATATATAACGCATGATTATCGTAAATGTAAAAGAAGGAGAATCTTTAGATAGAGCATTGAAACGTTTCAAAAAGAAATTCGAAAAAACTGGAGTTTTAAGAGAGTTGCGTTCACGTCAAGCTTACGAAAAGAGATCTGTAACTCGTCGCATTCAAGTGAAAAAAGCGATTTACAAACAATCTTTGAATCAAGATGTAGCTAACTAATTGATTCGCTGAGAATTTTAAAATATAAAGGGAAAAGCATTGCTTTTCCCTTTTTTTTGTCCTTTTAAGTTTGTAATTTAAGCTATATAGCAAGGGAAAATATGTTGGAAAAGGAGTTTATTCGGTTTTTGCAGATTGAAAAAAGGTATTCAGAACATACGGTTATTGCCTATAAGCATGAGCTGGAGATGTTTCAGTCTTTTTTGGATCGTGAGGGACTGACCGTGCCGGATATCGTATACCGTGATTTACGCCATTATTTCGCGCAAATGGTAGAGTCCGGAAAAAATGCAAGTTCGGTCAACCGGAGTATGTCCTCCATGCGAACTTATTTTAAATTTTTGCAAAGAGAAGAGTGTATCGCGAAAAATCCCATGACACTCATTAAAGCGTTAAAAACTGCTAAAAAACTACCTGTAGTCGTTGAAAAGGAAAAGCTGGTGCGTTTATTGGATCAGATGGGACAGGAGCAGGATGGATTCGAATCCTGCCGCGATTATATGGTTATGGAATTGTTGTTCGGTACCGGGATTCGTTTGGCCGAATTGTTGAAAATTAAGGAGCAGGATATCGATTTTTTTAATAAAAATATTCTTATATTAGGTAAAAGGAACAAAGAACGCTTGGTTCCGATCAATAATCTTTTATTGAAAGAATTGAAAAACTATTTGCAACAAAAGGCGACGCAATTTGTTGATACTAATAACAGCTTACTAATCGTTACGAAAGAAGGCAAGCCGGCATATGCCAAGCTGATCTATGATATTGTACATCGGCAATTGACGCTGATTTCTACTCAAGGTAAGAGAAGTCCTCATATTTTGAGACATACTTTCGCAACGGCCCTGTTGGACAATGGGGCGGATTTAAATGCAATTAAAGAGCTGCTGGGGCATGCAGGGCTTGCGGCAACACAAGTGTACACGCATAACTCAGCAGAACGATTGAAGTCAATTTATAAACAAGCTCATCCAAAAGCTTAAAAAAAGGAGGAAAAATGAACATTACTGTGCAATCCATTCGATTTACTGCTGATCAAAAGCTAATCGAGTTTATTAAAAAGAAAACAGGAAAATTGGAGCAGTTTTTGGATTCCATTATTGGTGGCGAATGCTACCTGCGATTGGAAAATGTCGATGATGAGGCAAATAAAATTTCAGAAATTAAATTAAATATCCCGGGAAGCCAGCTTTTTGCGAAAGGGCAAGCGAAGAGCTTTGAGGAGGCGACAGATATTGCTGTCGAATCCTTGCGTAGACAGATTAATAAACATAAAACAAAGACAAAAAATACAGTTATCAATGGACGTAATGAAGTTCTTACCCTAGAGGAAGAAGAAGAGGAAGAATACGATTAATAACTATCAAAATATAGATGTAAATGTAGGAGGTCAGTTATAAAAACTGGCCTCTTTTTTTGTACCGTTCTATTGTAATTGGTCCGTAAGAACCTTACGTGGATTTTCGGGGCTGTTGATCTATGTGAAATTAGGAAGGATTTATTTCCATTACTCGCTGAAAGGCTTATTTATATTAAATCAAAATAATCTTCTGTTTTACTTGGATTGATTATAAATAATATTTATTTTTGATCGATTTAAATGATAAGAGAAATAGAAATGTCAAAATTGGTTTGTCCGTTAGCAAATGTTGAGGAAGTTTTTTCAACCACAGCAGGTACAGTTTATCAATGTAGCCGCAAAAATTGTTTCTGGTTGGAGTATAATAATGAAACAACCTCTTTCTCGGTATCGGATTTTTTGAAGTTTAAGAAACGTATCGATGCGATTGATGTTGAGCACATGCTTCACGACACAACACGTTCATCGGATTTTGAAATCATTATGCCTTTCCGTACGGAAAGATGTTTCATCTTAGCTGTAGAGGATGTCCTTCAATTGCGCGAATTGTTAGATGGCGCTAAATTTATGATGGAATTGAATAGCGTCGTCAGAACTTGTTTGCAGGTTTCGCCATTTGCAGTTTTTGCATAAGGCTATACATATAAAAGAACTGAAAAAAGCGGTGTACGTCTGTGATGTACACCGCTTTTTGTTTGGAAGGACCTTATTTAATTTTAATTTAAATAAGTGTCAATGAGGTCGTCCTCTGGTTTTATTGACATTCAATGATTTTTAGGCCTTTAAGCCACTTATTGTTTTAATTTATCGCTTATTGAAAGTATCAATATTACGTATTTGTAATTGTATTGATTCTAAACAAGTTGCGGTTTGCATGTCTAATTTAGACTGAATTTGTATTGCATATTCTTGATACAGATTTTGAAGATCTACTGTATCTTTGTAATGTAATCAGGTGATGATGTGTTTCACCTGTTGATGTTTTAGAAATTAAACTTAAGGTAAATATGAAAGATTTATTGAAATTAAAATCTTCTTTGAAAGAAGAGATCGAAAATATATTGAATGCACAGATTAAAGTTGAAGCTCATTCTTCAGCCTTATATTTGGCAATGTCTTCATGGTGTGATGATCAAGGTTTGGAAAATGCTTCAGAATTTTTTGCGAAACAATCCAACGAAGAGCGCGAGCACATGTTGAAGCTTTTCAATTATATCAACAACCGTGGTGGTCGTGCAATTTCTCCGGAAGTTACAGGTATCCCGCAAGATTTTGAATCGTTCCGTGGCGTTTTTGAACAAACATTGGAACAAGAGATGTTTGTTACTGAACAGTTCAACAACATCGCTGATAAATGTGCTAAAGCGAAGGATTATGTTACTTTTAATTTTGTACAATGGTTCTTGGAAGAGCAAGTAGAAGAGGAGTTTGTTGCAAGACGTATCCTTGAGTTGTTCGATGTAATTGGTGAAGACGGTACTGGCCGTTGGGAAATTGACAAACACCTTGTTAAGGTTAGCTTTGCGGGCGAATAGAAAATTGTAAAAAATAGTGTAAAAAACGAGCTGTTGGTGAGACAGCTCGTTTTTTTATATACAAAATCACAACTTTTTACGTTAATAGCTTAAGAATTCTTATATTGAATTGTATTATTGCAAAGTCTATTTGATGGAACTAAGGGGCGGGAATATTATCCGGTTAGTACTTTTTTTAGCTATAACGAACTTGTTTTTTTTACCCAAAAGCGCTTTAGGGCAGGTGTCAAAAAAAGAAGTTTATGGAATTGTTGTAGATACTGCAGGAAGGCCCTTAAATGGCGTCAGTGTTCATCTGACGAGTTCTCGCGATACCTTGTTCTCATCCACTTCCGCAACAGGTTATTTTCATTTTAGTCGTGTACTCGGTAATGATATTCGCATTAGCTGTAGCCAGCTAGGCTTAAGTATATTGGAGCGTAGTTATCCCTTGTACAATAGCACGACAGCTAAATTGGATGTTGGAAAATTGACCATGTTTCCCCATGTGTCTCTTTTAAAAGAAGTTGTTATACTAAAATATAAACCCATTGTCTATAAGCAGGATACTGTTCAATTTAACCTGGATGCCTTTCAATTTGATCGTCGGGCACTCTTGGAAGAGGCGCTTAAAGCATTGCCCAATATACAGGTTTCCCGCGATGGTTCTGTCTATGCTTTCGGTAAGCCCATATCCTCTGTTAAGGTAGATGGGAAAAAATTTTTTGGTGGCGATGTGCTCACCGCTACACGTAATCTTCCTGCAGATTTTGTTAAAAGTGTGCAGATTATTGATTTTTATGGTGATGAGGCGACGGCAAAAGGAATTAAAAGTACTGAATCCGAAAAAGTCCTGAATATCGTGCTCAAAGATGATAAGAAGAAAATTACTTTTGGTCAAGCTACACTTGGCGGTGGTTCGGTAGATCGTTATTTGGGTAGTGCTGGACTGAATCGCTTTAATGACGGGAAAGAGTATTCTGTTATCGCATCGGTGAATAATACGAATACCAATCTCTTTTCTTTCGGCTCTCCCAATGGAGGGGAGCGCGAACGGGAAATGGGCGAGCTTGCCGACTTTGCAGACCCTACGGATGGGGTCAATAAAATTGGATCTGTCGGGGGGAGTTTTTCTAGTCCGCTTTCTAAAACGGTAACAGCAAGCGGTAAGTATTCCTTTACGCAGCGCAATAATTATATCCAGGGAAATTCCTTATTACAATCGATATATGGATACGGCAAAGTCGCGAATAATTTGATTAGTAATTATGAAGATTACAAGATAAAATCAATCGATCGTATACATAAAATGGACTGGGATTTTGATATGAAGCTGTCGCCCAAAGATCAGCTTAAAATATCGCCCAAACTATCCTGGACCAATTCGACCAGCAATACGTTAAAAGATAGAAGGATCCAAAATAATCGGTTGAGTAGTACGGGAAACTATGGCGCGGCCAATAGTACAGAAAGTCCTGCAGCAGCTTTAGATCTTTTTTACGTGCGAAGTTTTACTAAACCGGGGCGGAAAGTGCTTTATACATTGCATACGGATTTTAATTCCCTGGATAAAGATGAGGAAGTGCGCGATTTTAATAGAGCGATCGACAGCAGCACGAACGTGCCAAAAATAACAGAGACTTATCTGAATCAAATGGTCCGTTCCAGCAATGAAAATAAAAATATCCAAAGTCGGTTGTCGTTGGTAGAGCCTGTTGATTTAGGTGGTACCTTGGAGATCAATTACGATTTCGACTATACCAAGATTGATGCGAGCCGCTCCACTTTTGATAATAACAATAATTTTAACAACGGCCCCATACTGGTAGACTCCCTTAGTTTGAAGTACGACTACTCCTTTGCTAGCAATAAAGTCGGCATGATTTACCGGCAAGATTTAAGCGAGAAAGTGAAAGTGAACTTCGGTTTTGCTGTTCAACCTTCCGAATTAACGGGAAGTTCAACGGACAAACTGATAAAAACCTCCTATTCAAATGTTAACCTCGTACCTTCTGCTGGATTGAAATGGAAGTTTACCAAAGAGGAGGATCTTTCCATGGACTATTATGGACGTAATAACCAGCCTAGCTTCTATCAGATACAGCCTGTAGTGGATAATACCAACACACAAAATATTGTGATCGGAAATAAGGATCTGAAATCCGAATTTGCACATAGTATTGTTTCAAAGTATCGGAAATCCATTACACGAAGGGGGCAATATTTAGAAGCGAGTCTGGCTTTTAACTTGGTAAATGACAAGATTGTAGCAAACCGGACAATTGAACCGAATTCAACGATACAGAAAACGACTTATCGCAATACAGAAGGTTATTATGATATTAAAAGCTATTATTTGTTTACAGCTTCTTTATTGTCGGATAATTTGCAGATGAGCTTGAATGGTAATGCAGATTATTACAACAATATTTCCTATGTCAATGATAAAAAGAGCTTTGGCGGGCACTTTTTGTTTACACAGGCTCTTCAATTCCGCTATACCTGGAGTGATATCTTTGAAGCCGAATTAAATGGAAACTATTCTTTAAACAGGGCGACATTTGACTGGCCTGTACAAGATAATATCACGGCACATTCCGGGATTGTTGGGTTGGGATCTAAAGCGTATTTAGGGAAACATTTTACCATGGGACTTGAGCTTTCTCAAAAATTTAATGCGGGTTATTCGAGCTCATGGAACAATATTAATCCGACGATAATCAATGCCTATATGGAATATACTTTTGGAAGGAATAACTTGGGGATGTTGAGATTTCAGGGATTCGATCTGATGAATCAGAATACTGGTATTTCACGTGCCGTGGTGGGAAATGATATTTTAGATGTTCGGAACAATCGTTTGGCTCGTTATTTTATGCTTTCGCTCAATATAAGGTTACAGAAATACCCAAAAAAATCATGATGAAAGCCGTTATTATTACTGAACCGGGTGGACCGGAAGTTTTGGAAGTCCACGATGTGGAGATGCCACAGATCGGTGAACTGGAGGTTTTGGTGGAAGTAAAGGCTGCAGGAGTGAATAGGCCTGATGTTTTTCAGCGTAAAGGCAACTATCCGGCACCTCCCGGTGTGGATGCGCGAATACCGGGATTGGAAATAGCAGGGATTGTAGTCGCTAAAGGGAAGGATGTGGTTGATTGGTCTATTGGTGATCGTGTATGTGCACTTGTTGGCGGTGGAGGCTATGCTTCCTATGCGAAAGTCTATCAGGGGCATTGTTTACCTATTCCCGATCATTTAGATTTTGCGGAGGCTGCTTCGCTGCCCGAGACCGTTTTTACGGTCTGGGACAATGTCTTTCGACGGGGAATGTTGCAGGCCGACGATCATTTTTTGGTGCACGGTGGTGCTGGTGGGATCGGCAGTACGGCCATTCAATTAGCGACCTTGTTTGGTGCGGTAGTCTATACGACAGTCAGCTCAGCTGAAAAGGCTAGCTTTTGTAAATCATTGGGAGCCAGCAAAACAATAAATTATAAAACCGAGGATTTTCTGGAGGCGCTGAAGCCTTTGGGGGTTGATGTTATTTTAGACAGTATTGGCGGATCATATTTTGAGAAAAATATCAATCTATTGAACCCTGATGGCCGGTTGGTTTACATTAATGCGATGGAAAGCGCAAGAGTCGAGTTAAACTTGCTCAAATTAATGCAGAAACGGATTGTTTTAACGGGAAGTACACTGCGGGCGAGAGACCGTGAATTTAAGCAAGTGTTACGGGATGATATCTGGTCTCAAGTATGGCCGAAGCTTAGCGCTGGCGATTTCAGACCTACTTTATACCGTGTGCTTCCTTTTGCGGAGGCCGCTGAAGCCCATCGATTGATGGAAGATTCAAGCGTATTGGGTAAAATCGTCTTAAGTTTTTGATCGCTGAAAGCTGAGCGGTGTCGTGCCGGTTACATTTTTGAAGTATTTATGGAAGCTCGAAAAGTTTTGAAAACCCGATTCAAAGCAGATCTGCTTCACCGTCTGTTTGTTTTCTATTAATAAATTGCAGGCTGTCTTCACACGCATTTCGATCAGAAACTGAAAGAGTGTTTTTCCGATTTGTGATTTGAAATAACGGCAGAACGAATTGGGGGTCATTCCCGTTAGGGAAGCAAGTTCCTGCAGTCGTATCTGGTCGCGATAATTTTCACCGATATATTGCATGGCAATCTGCATTCGGTTGGCGTCCTGATCTTGCAGCTGGATGGTAAAAGTGGGACTCGTTAATAGATCATGTTGTTCTTCGGTCGAAATATATTGTAAGATTTCTAATAAATGAATAATACGTGTGGTACCTGTTGCTGCCAAGATAGCGTCAATTAATTGCACAGTTTTTAGTCGGCTGCTCTCCAATAATGAAATGCCTCTTTTGGCTACACGTATAAGGTCTTTGATGGATTTATTTTCAGGTAAATTAATGAAATCATTTCCCCAAAAGTTTTCCTTAAAATGTAGCACACGAAT
Organism: Sphingobacterium sp. UGAL515B_05; assembly: GCF_033097525.1. NCBI lineage: Bacteria > Pseudomonadati > Bacteroidota > Sphingobacteriia > Sphingobacteriales > Sphingobacteriaceae > Sphingobacterium > Sphingobacterium sp. UGAL515B_05. Next base: position 3,274,948 of record NZ_CP109907.1, read on the forward strand.
ATCTGCGCTTTCTGCTTCTTCCTCTTGAAGATAAATTTCGTCAAATAACCAATAGTGAGGCAGGTTTGAACCAACAAGGGTGATATCGCCCGATTCAAAGCGCCGGACACTATCCCCAATAAATTGGGTACCTGAGCCTTTGGCAAAATATATTAATTCCAGTTCTTCATGGTAATGCCAAAGATTATGGTACTGGGGCGTATTGTCTCTTCTCGCGTTGAACGAATGCTCAAGATTGCTGTTTAAATGAAGCAGTTGTGCTTTCATAATTATGAAATATATGCAGTAAAGTTACATAATTCAGTTTAGCTATGGTAATATAGCTTAATAATTTGATAATATACTTGAATATTGTCTTGCATTTTTAAGCTTATTTTACATTAAATAACTACTTATAACCATTTGAAAAATATGACGAATAAAAAGAGTTACGCATTTGCCTTGATTTTGGTGACATCCTTGTTCTTTTTTTGGGGATTTATTCATAACCTTGATCCAATCTTAATTCCGCATTTGAGGAATGCGTTTAGTTTATCCCATTTCCAGGCTTCCTTAGTCGATTCAGCTGTATTTATCGCTTATTTTGTGATGGCGATTCCTGCTGGAATTATTATGAAAAAATATGGCTATAAAGCCGGTATTTTGATCGGATTGATCTTTTTTGCCATTGGCTGTTTCCTTTTTGTACCTGCGGCCAATACGATAAGTTATGTTTTCTTTTTGGGGGCTTTGTTCGTTGTTGCTTGTGGTCTTACTATTCTGGAAACTGCAGCAAATCCGTATGTAGCGATTTTAGGAGATCCAGCTTCGTCGGCGCAACGACTTAATTTTGCACAGTCCTTTAATGGGTTAGCAGCCTTTGTTGCTCCGATTTTTGGTGGAAAATTTATTTTATCCCATGAACCCAAATCACAGGAAGAACTGGCGCAAATGGCGGAGCAGGCAAAGATGGCGTATATTCAGTCGGAAACAGCTGCTGTGAAATTGCCTTATGTGGTACTAGGGATATTGATCTTATTGATCGCAGCTTTGTTTTTCTTTACCAGATTACCTGATATCAAGGATGCTGAGGAAGAAGGTAGAGCCGGTTTTTTCCATGCGTTGCGTCATAAAAATGTGCGTTGGGCAGTGGTGGCTCAATTTTTCTATGTGGGAGCGCAAGTTTGTATTTTAAGCTTCCTCGTATTATATGCAACAGAAGCTGCCGGCATATCAGGTAAGGATGGTGCCGATTATGCTGGGTTTGCTGGATTGGCATTTATGTTGGGCCGGTTTATCGGTACATTTTTTATGCGTTTCGTGTCAGCATCCAAGCTTCTGATCATCTATTCCGCTATAGCAATCGTTCTATCCCTATTTGTCATTTTCGGATCGGGTATTCAGACCCTATACGCGCTGATTGGCATTGCATTCTTTATGTCCATTATGTTTCCAACGATATTCGCTTTTGGTGTACAAGGTATTGGTGCCGATACCAAATCTGCTTCTAGTTTGATCGTCATGTCTATTGTAGGTGGTGCTTTATTGCCGCCAATATTGGGTTTTATCTCTGATAAAACGGGACATTTCCAATATGGCTATTTTGTGCCATTGGTTTGTTTTATTGTTGTCTTGTTGTTTGCTTTCCAAAATAGAAATGTCAGTATTGCGGAAACAGAAAATCTTAAATCACATTAATTAGTTAGTAATGAAAAGATATGTCATGGCCTTGGATCTTGTGAACGATCCACAATTGATCAAGGAATATGAGGATTACCACCGTGAAGTGTGGCCGGAAATAAAACGCTCGATCCTGGATGCAGGTATTCTGCAGATGGAGATCTATCGTTTTGAAAATAGATTGTTTATGAACATGGAGGTGGGTGAAGATTTTTCATTTGAGAAAAAATCAGCCATGGATGCTGCCAATGAAAAAGTTCAGGAATGGGAACAGCTGATGTGGAAATATCAGTCGGCTATTCCGGGGGCAAAGGCAGGAGAGAAATGGGTAATGATGACAAAAATATTTGAATTAGTATAATTATGGCTATACAGCGCTATTTACAGATCCATCCTATGGATAATGTCCTTGTTGCATTACAGGACTTGGCTGAGGGAACAACGATTGTTTTTGAAGGTAAGGAATTTACATTAAAGCAAGCTGTTGCTGCCAAACATAAATTCACGATCCAGCCAATGGAACAAGATACGGAGATATTGATGTATGGTGTTCTGGTTGGGAAATTGAATACTCCCTTAGCTGAAGGGGAACTTATTACCACCGAAAACTTGCGGCATGCATCGGAAGATTTTAGAATGGGCAACCGTAAGACCGATTGGACAAAACCTGATGTTACTGCATTTAAAGATAAAACGTTCAATGGATTCCACCGTTCAAACGGGACGGTTGGAACGGCCAATTACTGGTTGGTTATTCCGTTGGTTTTTTGCGAAAACAGAAATGTATTGACCTTGAAGGCTGCATTTGAGGAGAAGCTGGGCTATAAAGTAAAAGCGAATAATTACGTTTCCGAGGTCGAAGATCTCATTGGCTTATATAAGTCCGGTGCTGATGTAAATACGATCCTTAGTCAGGATCTACTTGCTAATTCGACTTCCAGTGAGCAGGAACGCTTATTCAAAAATGTCGACGGCATCAAGTTTTTGAATCATGAAATGGGATGCGGCGGAACACGTATGGATTCGGATGCTTTATGTGGTCTTTTAGCAGGCTATATTACCCATCCGAATGTTGCGGGGGCAACCGTATTGAGTTTAGGATGCCAGCATGCGCAGGCTTCTATTCTGAAGGCGGAGATTGAAAAGCGAAGCCCGGGTTTTGATCGCCCGCTATATATTTTCGAGCAGCAGAAAGAAGGAACTGAAAAGGAACTTATGCAAAAGGCTATTAAGGCAACTTTTGCGGGGATGATGCAAGCGGATAAAAATGAGCGCAAACCAGCCACATTGGACAAATTATGCATTGGACTGGAATGTGGTGGCTCGGACGGATTCTCGGGAATCTCTGCCAATCCAGCGCTCGGTTTTGTATCGGATATTTTGGTGACTTTAGGCGGATCGGTGATTCTGGCGGAATTTCCTGAATTATGTGGCGTGGAGCAGGAGTTGAGTGATCGTTGTATCGATGAGCCAACTGCGGAGCGTTTTATGTCGCTGATGCGTACGTATAATGCAAAAGCCGAAGCTGATGGCTCGGGTTTCTATATGAATCCTTCTCCGGGAAATATTCGTGATGGCTTGATTACTGACGCGATTAAGTCTGCAGGAGCAGCCAAAAAAGGAGGAACATCACCTGTTGCAGCGGTGATTGATTATCCTGAATTGGCCAATGGTCCAGGGTTAAACTTACTGTGTACTCCTGGTAATGATGTGGAAAGTACCACTGCAGAGGTGGCCGCAGGTGCCAATATCGTCTTGTTTACGACTGGCCTAGGTACACCTACCGGTAACCCGATCACACCGGTTGTGAAACTTTCAACAAATACCAAAACTTTTGAGAAAATGCCCGATATCCTGGATCTGAACTGTGGTACTATTATCGAAGGTACAGAGACTATTGAGGAGGCAGCACACCGTATTTTGGATTATGTGATAGAAGTTGCTTCCGGTGAAGTGAAACCAAAAGCGGTGTTGTTGGGTCAGGATGATTTCATCCCTTGGCGTAGAGGTGTTTCATTGTAGTTGAGTATAATGAGTTTTTTGAAAATCCATGACAACTAATTATGTACATATGAAACTTAAACATGTAATCTGTGGTTTGGCCTTGCTGCTGGGATCTGTATCCGCGAGCTATAGCCAGCAACTTTATCAACCGAGTCCCGAAAATCTAAAAAATAGGGAATGGTTTGAACAATCTCGGTTTGGAGTTTTTATCCATTGGGGGGTATATAGTGTGCTGGGAGATGGTGAATGGGTCATGAACAACCAAAATATCAGTTTGGATGAATATGCATTGCTGCCTAAATTTTTCAATCCAATTTCCTTCAATGCGAAAGAATGGGCGAAGTTATTTAAACAGGCCGGAGCCAGGTATATCACCTTTACCACCAGACATCATGATGGGTTTTCGATGTGGAATAGCCAGATCTCAGATTATAATGTGGTGAAGAAATCGCCCTTCAAACGCGATATTGTGAAAGAGTTGGTGGAAGCTTGCCATGCTGAAGGGATAAAAGTGATGTTCTACTATTCACTTTTAGATTGGCACCGGGATGATTATTTACCCGTTGGTAAAACGGGCGGCGGCATTGCGGGCCGCGATTCAACAAAAGGGGATTGGAATCATTATGTCCAGTTTATGAAAAGCCAATTGACCGAACTTTTGAGCAATTATGGCAACATCGATGGGATCTGGTTTGATGGTCATTGGGACAAGCCCAATGAAGATTGGCATTTTAAAGAAATCTATGAATTGATTCATAAGTTACAGCCGCAATGTTTGGTGGGTAACAATCACCATTTGGCGCCATTTGAAGGTGAAGATTTTCAGATGTTCGAACGTGATTTGCCTGGCGAGAATACCACTGGGTTCGGCACGAAAGCACATGATGTCGGGAAATTGCCGAAGGAAGTATGTGGAACAATTGCAGGATCGTGGGGATTTGAGCTGAAAGATCGGACACGAAAATCTTTTCAGGAAGTGCTGAAATACCTGGTCAAAGCAGCTGGTCATGGTTCCAATTTATTGCTCAATGTAGGTCCGATGCCGAACGGCGAGATTCAGGACTATCAACAGGAGCGTTTGAAAGAACTTGGAAAATGGCTATCGGTGTATGGTGAAACAATCTATGGAACAGAAGGAGGAGCGGTGCCGCCAACAGACGATTATGCGTTGACAAAAAAAGGAAATCAGGTGTATTTACATGTGTTTAAAACAGATAAAAAGGAATTGTTGATCAATAACCTGCCTTATCAGGTGAAAAAAGTAAGCACATTTATCGGAAAGAAAGAGATTAAGTTTAGTCATAAGAACAATAGTCTACGCGTGGATTTGCCAACATCGACAGATGAAGCAGATTTGGTATTGACATTAACAATTAAATAACAATGGGAAAATTAGAACAAAAAGTAGCTGTAATTACCGGTGGTGGTAGTGGGATAGGCCGTGCGATCAGTCTGCAATTTGCTGCAGAAGGAGCAAAAGTTCATATTCTGGATTTGAATGAAGACGGTGGTAATGCGGTGGTTGATGATATTTTGGCTTTGGGTGGCCAGGCTGTGTTTAATCGTTGTAATGTAACTGACCAGCAAGAAATTACTGCTATAGCACAAAATATCGGAAAAATTGATATTTTAGTAAATAATGCAGGTATTGCTCATGTTGGTAATTTGGAAAATTGTCAATCAGAAGATTTTGAGCGTGTTTTTAATGTGAATGTTAAGGGAGCATATAATGCATTGCATGCTATCGTGCCGATGATGAAAGCGCAGGGTTCGGGAGCAATCCTTAATCTAGCATCCATCGCTGCATGGGTTGGTATCACGGATCGTTTTGCTTATTCGATGAGCAAAGGTGCTATTTACGCGATGTCAATGTCTGTTGCAAGGGATTACATGGCATACGGTATTCGTTGCAATAGCATTTCGCCTGCACGTGTACATACGCCATTTGTGGATGGATTTATCGCAAAAAACTATCCTGGAAAAGAGGAAGAAATGTTTGAAAAATTATCAGCAAGCCAACCAATAGGCCGCATGGCACAACCGGAGGAAATTGCCAAATTAGCACTTTTCCTATGTAGTGACGACGCGGGCTTTATTACTGGGAATGACTATCCAATTGACGGTGGTTTTATTAAATTGAACAATTAAAAAGCTAAAAATAAAATATCTATTATCTCAATACTATAAAAATGAAATTAATACGTTTTGGAGCTCAAGGCAAAGAGAAAATCGGTGTTCAGATCGATGGTGTAAATTACGATGTAAGCGCATTTGGTGGTGATTACAATGAGCAATTCTTTGCTGAGGATGGTGTAGCTCGTTTAGAAGAATTTGTGAAGGCAAATGAAGGTAAGTTGATTGAAGTTCCTCAAGACGAGCGTATCGGAGCACCTTTTGCCCGCCCATCCAAAATTGTTTGTATTGGATTGAACTATTTAGACCATGCAAAGGAAACCAATGCACCTATTCCTGCTGAACCGATCATCTTTATGAAATCGACCACTTCGTTGGTAGGTCCATACGATAATGTCATGATTCCTAAAGATTCTTTAAAAACAGATTGGGAAGTGGAGTTCTGTATCGTGATCGGCAAAAAAGCCTCTTATGTAGAAGAGCATGAGGCCTTAGATTATGTGGTTGGATATGTGTTGCACAATGATGTTTCCGAACGTGAGTATCAGTTGGAACGTGGCGGTACCTGGGATAAAGGAAAAGGATGTGATACTTTCGCACCAATGGGACCCTTCATGGCGACAAAAGAGGAAATCAAAGATATCAACAATGTGCGTCTATGGTTAAAGGTAAACGGAAAAACCTATCAGGATGGCAATACCAAGGATTTGATCTTCTCGGTAGCACATGTGGTGTCGTATGTGTCTAAATTTATGACTTTGTTGCCTGGCGACGTTATTTCAACAGGTACACCTGCAGGTGTTGGGTTAGGATTTAATCCACCGATTTACTTGAAACCCGGCGATGTTATCGAGTTAGGAGCAGATGGTCTTGGGGAGTCCCGTCAGACTGTTGTAGCGTATTCAAAAAATTAATTGCTCATCAGGTTTTCATTTCATTATGCGTATAGATACCCATCAGCATTTCTGGAAATTCGACCCAATTAGAGATCGTTGGATTACCGAAGAAATGCAGGTCATAAGACGTGATTTCAGCCCTTTGGATATTCAGTTTGTGCTTGAACGAAATGGATTCGGAGGGAGTGTTGCTGTTCAGGCAGATCAATCCAAAGAAGAGACTGCTTACTTGGTTCAGCTGGCTAATGATTATCCTTTTATTAAAGGCGTTGTGGGCTGGATTGATCTTCAAGCAGCAGATATTCGACAACAGTTGGATAGCTATCAGTCATATACGGTCATCAAAGGATTTCGTCATATTGTTGAAGGAGAAGCGGATCCTGATTTTCTTATCCGCCCTGCCGTACTAAATGGACTGAAGGCATTGGCAGATTATGGTTATACTTATGATCTGCTCATCCGTCCACGTCATTATGCAGCAACGCTAGATTGTGTGCAGCAAAATCCAAATCTACAATTTGTGCTGGATCATATCGCTAAACCGCCAATCAAGTCGAAAGCATTTGATGAGTGGGCAGCGTTTATCGATGCGCTATCGGCTTTTTCGAATGTTGTATGTAAAGTTTCTGGACTTGCAACAGAGGCCGATTGGGAGGGATGGAAGCTTGATGATTTTAAACAATATCTGGAGCATATCTTTGCACGTTTTGGAAAGGAGCGCATTATGTATGGGTCAGATTGGCCGGTATGTCTATTGGCGGCATCTTATGAAGAAAGTATTGCCATAGTTGAAGATAAACTAGGACAATTTACAGCTGCAGAGAAGAACGCATTTTGGGCAGAGAACGCTATACGTGTATATAATCTTTAAAAGGAAAAACTTCAGTATGTTATGAAAGGGAAAAATAACATGCTGAAGTTTTTTATTGGCCATGAAGCCGGATAAATGGGCTGAATAACGTCAATATAAAATTAATCAATAACCAGAGAACGAGTTCATTGTTGCGAATGTTAAGCACAATCAATGAAACAAACCATTCAATAAAAGTATTATGGATCTTCATTTAAGAGATAAAGTTGTTATTGTTACCGGCGGAGCAAAAGGAATCGGGCGGGCCGTAGTTCATGCCTTAGCTAAAGAACAGGCTATTCCGGTCATTGTTGGTCGTAAACAGGCGGATAATGAAAAAGTCAAGGAAGAAATCAAGCAATTTGGTGTGGATGCACTCTGTATTGAAGCAGAGTTATCTAAACCCGAAGATTGTGAACGAGCAGTCCAAAAAACATTGGAAGTATATGGCCGTATCGATGGTTTGGTGAATAATGCTGGGCAAAATGATGGTGTCGGATTAGCATCCGGTAATTATGAAAAATTTGTTGCTTCGCTGCACAAGAACTTAATTCACTACTATCTGATGGCACATCACGCCTTGGATGCATTGAAAGCTTCTAAGGGCAGTATTGTGAATATTTCGTCCAAAACTGGCGAAACAGGACAGGGGAATACCTCAGCTTATGCGGCATCCAATGGCGGACGTAATGCGCTTACACGCGAGTGGGCTGTAGAATTGTTGCCTTATTCGATTCGTGTAAATGCCATTATCGTGGCAGAATGTGCAACTCCGCAATACGATACCTGGATTCAAACCTTATCAAATCCGGAGGAGACCTTGAAGAAAATTACGGATCGCATTCCATTGGAGCATCGCATGACGACAGCAGAAGAAATAGCCGATACAACAGTCTTTTTGCTGTCTAACAAGTCAAGTCATACAACTGGCCAATTGATTCATGTGGACGGTGGCTATGTGCATCTGGATCGCTCCATTATTGCTGAATCGTAGTAGAGCAGCGATTGGGTTTTGGAAATTAAACTTGTGTGGTTTTTAAAGTGACAACTTGGTTCATTTCCAAAATCCATGAGCGTTTTTTTGATATTGCCCTTCAATCAATGAAAACATCTCCCATCGAACTCGGGTAGTAGTGGTATGGTGAATGTTCTACATAGCGAAGACGAAGGGGAAGTTGTATGAAATGCAGTTAGCTAAAACAAAAAAAGCCTGTTCAATGAACAAGCTTTTTTTGTGGTGCCACCTGGGTTCGAACCAGGGACACAAGGATTTTCAGTCCTTTGCTCTACCAGCTGAGCTATGGCACCAGTTGACCTTTTATTTAAATCTGTGATCATCAGATTGAAGCGTGGTGCCACCTGGGTTCGAACCAGGGACACAAGGATTTTCAGTCCTTTGCTCTACCAGCTGAGCTATGGCACCGCTTTTTTGCTATGGGTTTGTTTCCCTATTGCGATGCAAATATAGTCCGATAATTTGAATTCTAAAACTTTTATGCAGATTATTTTCGTACTTTTTTCGAACGTGTTGATTTTGATCGAGATAAAATTACAAGAAACTAACATATAGGAAAAGGAATAAGCTGTATCTTTGCATTTCAATAATTAGAGATGAGTAAAAGAGGAAGAGTTTTAGTTGCAATGAGTGGAGGGGTAGATAGCTCCGTTGCTTCTGTCATGCTCCACGAACAAGGATATGAAGTTATCGGTATCACGATGAAGACATGGGATTATGCATCCGCAGGTGGTTCGTCGAAAGAGACCGGATGTTGTAGCCTTGATAGTATCAATGACGCTCGTACATTAGCCGTAAACTATGGTTTCCCTCATTATATATTAGATATACGTGATGAGTTTGGAGATTTTGTGATTGATAATTTTGTAGAAGAATATATTGCTGGACGCACGCCTAACCCATGCGTATTGTGTAATACCCACATCAAATGGGAGGCTTTAATGAAACGTGCTGACAAATTGGACTGTGAATTTATCGCTACCGGGCACTATGCCAATATCCGTATGCACGACAATGGTCGCTATGTGATATCAAAAGGTAAGGATGAAAATAAAGATCAATCTTACGTTCTATGGGGCGTGTCTCAAGAAAACCTTGCGCGGACGCAGTTCCCTTTAGGATCTTTCACGAAGAAGGAAATTCGTCAGATGGCTTTGGATATGGGACAAAAAGAATTGGCCAATAAGTCTGAGAGTTATGAAATCTGTTTCGTTCCTGACAACGACTACCGTGCGTTTTTGAGACATAAGGTGCCAACATTGGATCAACAAATTGGTCCTGGTAATTTTATCCTTTCCGATGGTACCGTCGTCGGTAAACATATTGGCTACCCTTATTTCACCATCGGTCAACGTAAAGGCTTAGGTATTGCCTTGGGTAAACCGATGTTTGTGATCGAAATCCTTCCAGAAAGTAATACGGTGGTATTGGGTGAAGAACACGAACTTGAAAAGTCACATGCCTATGTTCGCAATGTGAACTTTGTGAAATATGCAGGACTGGATCAACCGATGGAAGCAATTTCAAAGGTACGTTATAAAGATTCTGGTGCTTTGTCGACCATCTCCCAAGAAGGCGATAAAGTGCGCATTGATTTTGTACACAATGTGAAAGGTATTGCTCCTGGACAATCGGCCGTTTTTTATGAAGGCAATGATCTACTCGGTGGTGGTTTCTTAATGAAATAAGAAGAAGCTGGATTGAGATCTAGCATAAAAATTTTAATCCCTATACTGTAACGACAGTATAGGGATTTTTTGTTTGGTTTAAAATGCGATTTATTTGGGCTTCAAACTCGAGGATATTCGCTTTCGGCCTTTGGGAAAATTAAGAGATCCAAATTTGTTTTTACTAATAATTTTAGTAGTTTTAACCTATGAATGCATCGGAATATCTTAAAGGCAGGGGGGCACAGATCAATCCCAATAACAAATTTTTTTCTAACCAATACGTGCAGGAGCATGTTGAAGGGCTGGATGAGGAGTTCTTGGGGGCCGAAAAAACACAATTTATTCCGACTCATCCAAAATCCATTATTTCTAAGTCAAATAGTCCGGATCTCCGTTTTGAAAGGTCCATTAACCCCTATCAGGGCTGTGAGCATGGGTGTATTTATTGTTATGCGCGCAATTCGCATGAGTATTGGGGTTTTAGTGCAGGATTGGATTTTGAGCGTAAGATTCTGGTAAAACATAATGCGGCTCAGCTTCTCGAACAGGAGTTTAGAAAATCGAGCTATCAGCCCGATTTGATTATGCTTTCCGGCAATACAGACTGTTATCAACCTATTGAACGAAAGCTGGGTATCACACGTTCACTTCTAGAATTGATGGTCAAATACCAGCATCCGGTCTCTATCATCAGCAAAAATGTACTGATGCGGCGGGATTTTGATCTTTTGCGTGGGCTTGCAGCGCACAATCTGGTTTCCGTTGCAGTAACCATCAATTCGTTGCGCGAGGAGGTACGTCAGAAAATGGAACCCCGTACTGCAACGGCATCGGCCCGGTTGAAACTGATTGAGGGATTGGCAGGGATTGGTGTACCCGTTATGCTGATGATGGCACCCATCGTTCCGGGGATCAATAGTGATGAGATTTCAGATCTGATTCGTTCGGGAGCAGATGCGGGAGCAATTACAGCCTCTTATACCATCGTGCGGCTCAATGGACAGATCGGTGGTATCTTTAAGGATTGGCTCTATCAGAATTATCCTGACCGTTTTGAAAAGGTATTACATTGGATTGAAGCCTGCCATGGCGGAAAAATTAACGATACCGATTTTGGACGGAGGATAAAAGGGGATGGTCATATGGCCGAGAGTTTACAGCATTTATTCAAGCTTTCCGTCAAGAAATATATGAATAATGGGACACTTCCATCCTTGAGAAGGGATCTTTTCCGCTTACCCGATGCAGGCACGCAGCTCGGCTTGTTTTAATTATTATTGTCAAATGGCTGAAGAAAATTAAGCCATTTGTGTAATTTTAAAAATGGAAATTAAAACAGAACGGCTCAAGCTCAGATCCGTAGAGAAAATAGATGTGGAAAATATCCATTCCCTATTAATGTACCCTGAATCTGCATTGTTTAATCCGAGTGGATTTCCGGATGGAATAGCCCATACGGCGCAAATGGTGGAAGCTTGGTCAGCGCAAATCAATGAATCCGATGTCCGAAAGGATTATACCTTTTATATAGAAACTCTAGAAGGAAAGGAATTTATTGGTCTAATTAATATCAGCGTTGTCAAGCTACGCTATCGAAATGCAGAAGTATGGTTTAAGCTTGTTCCGACAATGTGGAATAAGGGCTATGCAACAGAGGCATTGAACCGAATCTTGACATTTGGTTTCAAGGAACTTAATTTTCATAGAATTGAGGGCGGCTGTGCTGTTGAAAATATCGCTTCCGCGAAAGTAATGGAGAAAGTCGGCATGGTCAAAGAGGCCCGCAGACGGAAAATTTTGCCTTTAAAAGATGGTTGGAGCGACAATTATGAATTTGCTATTCTCGAGGAGGAATACCCGCTTTAAATTTTAGCAAAAAAGCCTGATTCATGCAATGAATCAGGCTTTTTTTATTGATAAGATCGAGGTTCCAGTGAACTAAGATTTCTTTCTTTTGATCAAAACATAACTCACATAGCTTAATATAAGCCAAGCGGGGATCAATTCTACCGGAAGTTTCATTCCCGTTATCCACATAATGCCAAGTACAGCGATCAAAAAGATCAGACAGATATAGTTACTTAGGGGATATAGAAAGGATGGAAACTTGGTCTGTAAGTGGGCATCGAGTTTATTCTTTCTGAAATACAAGTGTGTAATGGAAATCATCACCCAGTTTATAATCAGTGAAGATACCACAAGCGACATCAAGATCTCCAAGGCATTTTTCGGCGCAACATAGTTGATAAATACACAGATCGCAGCGAACAGTGCCGAGACCAAAATTGCGTTAATAGGCGCATGATTCTTGTTGAGTTTCGAAAGAAAACGAGGGGCATTCCCCTGTTCTGCCAGTCCATATAGCATTCTGCTATTGCTGTACACACTGCTATTATATACCGATAATGCGGCGGTTAGGACAATGAGATTTAGCGCATTTGCAATAATTTTTGTGAAATAGAAAGTCTTTCCAAAGATGGTAAATTCAAATCCATTAAGTTTATCAAATACCAGTACAAAGGGACTTGTATCGGCGGTGATATTCGTCCACGGCGTCAAAGAGAAAAGAATAATGAGTGCACCTACATAAAAGATCAAGATCCGATAGATTACCTGGTTGGTCGCTTTGGGGATGTTCTTTTCGGGATGTTCGGCTTCTGCAGCAGTAATACCAACCAACTCTAGGCCACCGAAAGAAAACATAATCAATGCCATGGCCGAAAGGAGACCTTCAAAATTGCCATCCGATGTTTCGTTAAACCAGCCTTTTGAGAAAAAACCACCATGTGAAGTCAGGTTGCTGAGACTTGCCTGCTCACCTCCAGTACCGCTTGCCAGTAAGTATACACCAAAAACAATCATTGCGATGATCGCAATAACCTTAATAATGGAAAACCAAAATTCCGTCTCGCCATAAATTTTGACAGAGGCAAGATTAAGGGCGTTGATAGCAAAGAAGAAAAATAAACTTGATGCCCATAGGGGTATTTCAGGCCACCAGAACTGCACATAAACGCCTATTGCTGTGAGTTCGGCCATGCTCACCAAGATATACAGGACCCAATAGTTCCAGCCCGAAGCATAACCTGCAAAAGAACCCCAATATTTGTTGGCGAAGTAGCTAAAACTTCCTGAAACAGGTTCCTCAACGACCATCTCGCCCAATTGGCGCATAATAAAAAAAGCAATAATTCCAGCGAAAGCATAGCCGAGTATAACTGCCGGCCCAGCTAGTGTGGCAGCCTTCCCAATACCCAGAAATAAGCCTGTGCCAATTGCACCACCCAGGGCAATTAATTGAATATGTCTATTTTGAAGTCCTCTTTTTAATTCTTCCTTATTGTTCTGTTTCTCCATGTGTATGGTTAATACGGTTACTAGTCTGTTTTGACTGATCCTTGGCAGGGGAAACCTATGAAGACTTTACTCCGTACCAGAATCGAATTGGTCAAAATTGCTGCCGCTGTATGATGTGCCGACGAATATCGTGGCTCCCAGTGCATCTTTTGCCCTAAGCGCATAAAGTTAACAAAACACTCAGGTATTTGTGCACATTCTGTTGTGCTTTTAATGTATTTCGTTGTTTTTTTATAAACAATGGCGGTAGCCATGTTTGGCTAAAAAATAGAAAGCGCCGTAATTTGGAAATACGGCGCTTTATGAACTAGTAGCTAGTGTGATTTTTGGCCACTCTAGCTAATAACGAAATCTTATTTGTAAATGCTACTCAAAAAGATAAATTAATTTGTTTTTTGTGTTTTTTCTATGCTGCAGTCGCATCCACAGCCTTTTGAGCAGCTTGACTTGCCCTTTAATGATTTTCGGACATTTTTAACGACATACCATACAGCCGCCAAAACGAGAATTCCTACGATGAGATATTGTACTGTTAAATTATCCATAGCTTTTTATTTTAAAAGTTGATAAGCAATTAAGGCACTGAAATAGGCCAAACCTGTCATAAAACCAAGCTGTATTAAAGTCCATTTCCACGAACCTGTTTCCCTTTTTACTGCGGCAATTGTACTCATACATTGCATAGCAAAAGCATAGAACAGTAATAAGGATACACCGGAAGCTAAATTGTAAGCCGGCAAACCGGTATTCCGGTTAATTTCGCTTTTCATTTTGCCCAATACCGTTGTTTTAGATGCTTCATCTTCGATATCCACTTCGTCACCAAGGCTATACACGGTGGCCATTGTGCCCACAAATACTTCACGGGCAGCAAAGGAAGAAATGAGACCTATGCCCATCTTCCAGTCATAGCCTAATGGTTCAACAACAGGTTCAATAGCCATGCCAAGATAACCAAGGAAGGAGTGCTCCAGCCGATAAGATGAAACTTCATGCTCCAAATCTGCTTCGGACAGGTTGGGGTTATTTTTTGTTACATATTCTTCTGCTTGGCTAAATTTGTCGTTTGGACCAAAACTGCCTAATGCCCAGAGTATAACGGAAATGGCTAAAATAATTTTACCTGCGCCGAAGACAAAGCTTGATGCTTTTTCCCAAACATTTAAGGCTACATTTTTCCAATCCGGAGTCTTATAGGTGGGGAGTTCAAAGATGAGAAATGATTTGTGTTTTGATTTGATGACTTTGGTCAGGATAATCGCGGATAGCAAAGCTGCGAATATGCCAAGCAGGTACATCACAAACAATACAATACCTTGTATTTGAAAGCCTCCTAATTTCGTGTCCGGTATCACCAGTCCGATCAGAACGATATAAATAGGGAGTCGTGCCGAGCAGGTCATAAAAGGCGTTACCAGAATAGTGACCAGTCTTTCTTTGCTATTTTCGATGTTACGTGCAGACATGACCGCAGGAACAGCACAGGCTACGCCCGAAATCAATGGAATCACTGATTTTCCATTCAGACCAAAGGGACGAAGCCAGCGGTCCATCAGGAAAACAACACGGCTCATATAGCCCGTTTCTTCCATGATCGAGATAAAGATGTATAAAATAACAATCTGTGGAATGAAGATTACAATCCCGCCAATACCTTTGATAATACCATTGCTGAGCAAATCGGTCAGAGGTCCTGCAGGAAGTGCTGTTTGTGTATAGGCTGCAAGATCACCAAATAAACCATCGATAAAATCCATGGCTGGTCCAGACCAGGTATAAATTGCCTGGAAGATTAAAAAGAGGATGCCAAAGAAGATAACATAACCAAAGATTGGGTGAAGCAGGATGCTATCGATCGTATTGGTTTTGTTTTTATTCGAGGATTCATCCTTTACATAGATTTCAGCAAGGCTGCTATCTAAGGATTTACTACGCAGTATGGCTTCGTCTTTTTGCAGCTTTTCGGCCCGCAATTGATATTTTTCACGGATTTGCTGAATAGCCTGATTTTTTTCCTTCGATAAAAAAGATACTTCGCCTTTGGCCAGGTATTGCCAGGTATGGTATTCCGTATCTAATGGGAAAAGACGTTTGGTTTCCTCTAATGCTGCATCAGCTTCCGTTGGTAAACTGAATTTGCTGATATACATGGGCGGAACAGCATCAAAGTTTTTGATCAGCTGATCGATACCTTGCCCCGTACGCGCATTGGTTTCGTATACTTTTGTATTTAATAGGTGCTCAAGTTTCTGAACATCGATTGTAATTCCTTTTTCTTTGGCTTCATCAATCATATTGATGACAAAGATGGCCGGCAGACCGAGTTCCCGGGCTTGTTGATAAAGAATAATAGACCGTTTTAGGTTCGTTGGTTCGGCGACGACAACGACGAGGTTTGGTCTGAAACTACTTTCTTTATTGACTAAAGTATTGAAAACAACTTCTTCGTCCAATGAACTTGGGAACAGGGTATATGTACCCGGTAAGTCAATAATACGATAAACTTTGTTGTTGGCTTTAACTTGCCCCTCACGTTTTTCGACCGTAATACCGGGATAATTTCCTACTTTCTGATTTAATTTTGTAATCCGGTTAAATAGAGATGTTTTACCCACATTTGGATTACCCAAAAGTGCAATAATCGGGTTATTCATTATTTCTGATCAATAAGGATGACTTTAGCTTCTGATTTGCGGATAGCAATTAAGGCGTTATTAGCACTAATATTTAGACATATAGGACCGTCCAAAGGTGCGATATGTTTCACTTCTACTTCAGTACCGGGAGTAAACCCCAATTCGAAAAATTTAGCTGGAATTTCGTGTGAATCAAAATCGATAATTACCGCCTTTTCCCCTTTTTTTAGCTTATCTAAGCTAGTTCTATTACGCATCTACCTGTTTTTTTGA
Source organism: Sphingobacterium sp. UGAL515B_05 (assembly GCF_033097525.1). Classification (NCBI taxonomy): domain Bacteria; kingdom Pseudomonadati; phylum Bacteroidota; class Sphingobacteriia; order Sphingobacteriales; family Sphingobacteriaceae; genus Sphingobacterium; species Sphingobacterium sp. UGAL515B_05. The sequence continues at coordinate 3,291,441 of NZ_CP109907.1, forward strand.
ATTCTTCAAATATACAGAATTTCTACCATTTAGAATGATTCTAATGTCATAGTTATGTATTTAGTAAAAAACAGCTATCTTTACTGTTAAGAACGATTAATTATCAACCAGAATGAAGATTGAGGACGAAATCAAAGTAAATAAGTTCAGCAATGAATGGCATCGTTGTACGGTAAATATTCTATATACGTACAATTGGATTAACAATGAGCTAGAACAGCGTGCTGCCAAAGAAGGAATCACTTTGAAACAGTTTAATGTCTTGCGCATATTGAGGGGCCAATATCCGAAGCCTGCAACCAATAATCTGATTAAATCAAGAATGTTGAGCTCTACCCCAGACATCTCACGTATGATTGACCGTATGGTTTCCAAAGAATTGGTTTCACGTTGTCAATCGGGTGGGGATAAAAGGGCAGTGGATTTGGTTATCACTGAGAAGGGCCTCGAGATTCTTAAGAGTTTAGATGAGGATATGCTGATGAAGGATCTTTTACCTAATCGAATTAGCGAAGAAGAAGCTGTTACCCTAAACACACTGTTGGATAAACTTCGCGGCTAAAGAAATTAATGCGCATGGTCATGATGTTCATGATCATGCGGTTGTTGATCCTGGTCGTGCCCATGATCATGTTCTCCGACAAATAGGAAACTTCCGAGTGCAATAGCAACACCTGCTATCACAGCAATCATTTTCTTTTTATTGAATTTATGATGGTCAATTGAGCCCGATTCAAAAAGTATCGTCGTTGATATGTGCAAGAAAATACCAATAACCACAGCCATGATTTTATCAAAATATTGCTGGATATTTCCTACTTCACCTGCGCTGATGGCTTTACTCAGCAAAAAACCAAATGGAGTCATTGCCGCAAATAAAGCTAGTGTAATAAGGATGGTGTTTTTCTTTAAATGTGTACTCAATAAAATACTTCCCAATGCAAATGCCGCCGGAATGTGGTGGATGGATATGCCTAGTGCAAGTTCAGTCTGATGTGTTGCTGCAAGTGGCATGCCCTCAAGAAACGCATGAAGACATAGACTGAACATAATACCGATTGGAAAACGATGATTGTGGTGGTCGTGATCATTATCGGTATGGATATGGCCATGCTCGATCCCTTGGGAGAACTGTTCAAGAAAGAGCTGGAAAAGAAATCCAGCAAGCACATAAATACCCAATACCTCAGGTGAAGTATTGTTAGACTGATAGACATGTGGAATGAGGTGCAGTACCGTAATAGAGAATAAATAGGCTCCACTGAAAGAAAGGATGAGTTTAAGGAAACTGGTTCCTTTCTTTTGTACAAAAAATACAGCAATTCCACTTGCAAATGCAGGTATGAATAAAATTAAAATCAATAAAATTGAATTCATTATACGTGTTCAGTTTTAAAAAAGCTAGGCACAAACCGTTTGAATAAGTAGCCTGTTGCCAATCCAACCAGGATACCTAAGGCTGAGCCACAGAGGACATCAAACGGGTAATGGACACCAACATAAATTTGAGAGACCGAAATTAGGGTTGCCCAGGTAATACAAAGCCAAAGCGCATGTTTCCATCTTCTCCGGAAAAGTACAATCCAGAAAAAAGCAAGGGAAAAATGATTGGCCGCATGAGAGGAGGTAAAGCTAAAGCCAGAGCCACATCGCACCCGGATGTTGACATTTTCTTTAAACTCCACGTCGTTACACGGTCTGATTCTTTTTACAGTCTTTTTGATCAAATGCGATGATATACCATCGGAAATTCCGAAGGTAACCAAGGTCATGGCAACAATTAGAATTCCTGTTTTTCCATAGGTCTTTATGAAAAATATGATCAGAAATAAATACAAGGGGGCCCAAGTGTATGGATTGCGTAATATAGGCAATAACCAATCAAATACGGGGTTACTCAAGCCCTGATTAATGGCCAGAAAAATCTCTTGATCGATGTGTACTAATTGTTGAATCATAAATGTTGCTGATGACAATGAAATTCCCAAACTTTAAAAACTCACTTTTCAAAAGTAAAAATAATTTCATTGCAAACGGTTGTTTCTTTTAAAAACAACTTTGTTGCAACAAATATACATTAAATATTCATTAATTATAATTTTAATTCGATATTTTATTGCCATTGTGCTAAATTTACACGTTAATCAATTCAAAAGAAATGACTTTAATTAAATCAATATCAGGAATACGAGGTACGATAGGCGGGCGTGCTGGAGAGGCACTTACCCCGATAGATATCGTTAAGTTTACGGCTGCTTATGGCAAAATAATTGTTAAGCAGAGTGGTATCAAAAAAATTGTTGTTGGAAGAGATGCGCGTGTTTCTGGTGAGATGGTAAGTAATTTGGTGATTGGAACCCTGCAAAGCATCGGTGTTGATGTGGTTGATTTAGGTCTTTCAACAACGCCGACGGTAGAGATTGCTGTACCTATGGAAAAAGCTGCTGGTGGTATTATTTTGACTGCTTCACACAATCCAGGTCAATGGAATGCGCTAAAGTTACTGAATGCAAAGGGCGAATTTATTTCAGATGCCGAAGGGCAAGAGGTATTGGCCCTTGGTGAATCCTTAGACTTTGATTTTTCCGAAGTTGAAGTATTAGGACAGGTTCATAAAGACTATTCCTATTTACAGAAACATGTAGACGCTGTATTGGCGTTGCAATATGTTGATAAGGAAGCGATTAAAGCCGCTAATTTTAAAGTTGCTTTGGATGCCGTAAATAGTACAGGTGGTACATTCATACCTGCCTTATTGGATGCGCTTGGTGTGCAGACAATCTATAAAATCCATTGTGAGCCGAATGGTCAGTTTCCGCATAATCCCGAACCATTAAAAGAGAACTTGACGGATTTATCGGCTGCGGTTATTGAAAACAAAGCTGATTTAGGGATTGCTGTAGATCCAGATGTAGATCGATTGGTCTTTATGATGGAGGATGGTGAGTTGTTTGGTGAAGAATATACCTTAGTGGCCGTAGCAGATTATTTATTGCAGCATAAAAAAGGAAATACAGTTTCTAATTTATCTTCTACACGCGCACTGCGTGATGTAACTAAAGCACATGGTGGCGAATATTATGCCGCTGCTGTTGGTGAAGTCAACGTGGTTACAAAGATGAAGGAAGTCGATGCGGTAATTGGCGGAGAAGGAAACGGCGGTGTTATCTATCCTGCATCTCACTATGGCCGTGATGCGCTGGTAGGGGTGGCCATCTTCTTGACACATCTGGCTAAACTTGGTAAAAAAGCCTCCGAATACCGCGCCTCATTACCGCAGTACTTTATGTCAAAAAACAAGATTACACTGACTCCGGAATTGGACATTGACAACCTATTGGCCAAAATGGAGGAAAAATATAAAAATGAAGACCATTCAACAATCGATGGATTGAAAATAGACTTTGAAAATGAATGGGTTCATTTACGTAAATCGAATACCGAACCGATTATTCGGATTTACTCGGAGGGACCTACGCCTGAAGCTGCTGAGCAGATCGCGCAGAAGATTATCCGCGAAATTGAAGAAATAATCAAATAAAGACAAAAGCTGCATATGCAGCTTTTTGTTTTAAGACTGATCTCATCGTAAGAGGATTGTCTTAGTTATTACGAAGTTTTATAAAGTATGATTAGAAAGATCATTTTAGGTACGTATTGTTTTCTTAGTTTAATTTTATTTGTCTTTCCGACAAGTGCCCAGCAGCCTATGGACGAAATCAATGGGCTACTGGATCGTTGGCACAAAACTTCGGGTGAGGTAAAATATGGCCCATTTTTGAATGTTATTGCTTCGGATGGAGTTATTTTGGGTACTGATCATGATGAAAGGTGGGATAAAACCCATGCGGAGAAGTTCAGCGATCAATATTTCAATCCAAAAAATGCCTGGACTTACACCTATGACAAGCGGCATATCAGTTTTAATGGCGATAGCACGACGGCCTGGTTTGATGAAACGTTTAAGATCAATACCAAGTCCTTTCGTGGCGTGGGCGTATTAACTAAGCTGGACAATGAATGGAAGCTTCGTCAATACAGCATTTCCATGTCGGCACCATATGCGGATGTGAAAGCGGCCGTAGGTGGAAAGGCAGGTCAGAAAATTCACAGTAACCTGTTATTGGTGATGGTGCTGTTTTTCTTTATGGCCATGTTATTTGTGCTGAGTCAACGCCTCAAGATCTCTTACCCCATTCTGTTGGTTATTGGCGGACTTGTGATCTCGTTGATTCCCGGGGCACCTGTCATAAGTGTTGATCCCGATATCGTGTTTATGGTATTTTTGCCGCCCTTGCTTTTTGAAGCGGCCTGGTATACCAATTGGGGGAATTTTCTAAAGTGGCGACGGTCTATTTTTATCATGGGCTTTGGTTTGGTCTTCTTCACATCGCTGGCGATTGCCTACTTTTCGGTCAGTATTATTCCGGGGTTTACCTTGGCGCTGGGCTTTTTACTGGGTGGGATTATCTCTCCCCCAGATGCCGTGGCTGCTAGTTCTGTCCTGAAAGGGGTAAGTATTCCTAAACGTGGAATTGCGATATTGGAAGGGGAAAGCCTGGTGAATGATGCGGCTTCATTGACGGTATTTAGATTTGCATCCATTGCGATTCTTACCGGCCAGTTTGTGATGAGCACTGCGACGACGCAGTTTCTGATGTTATCGGTCATGGGCGTCGTAGTTGGTCTGGTCATCGGTCACATCCTCTATATATTCTTACGTTATGTAGCTAAGTCGTCGAGCATTTCAACACCCATAACCCTCATTGCACCTTACCTGATGTATATTGTTGCGGAGCATTTTGAGTGGTCGGGGGTCTTGGCCGTGGTTAGTGGCGGATTGTTTCTTTCCTTCAGGGCAGGGGATTACCTCAACTATCATACGCGTATCCAAACGAAAGAGGTTTGGGCGACAGTGGGCTTTCTCTTAAATGGATTTGTCTTTATTTTAATTGGACTTGAACTTCCGGTAATCATCAATGGTTTGGGGGAATACTCCATGGAGGAAGCTATTGATTATGCATTGGCGATTTGTGTAATTGTTATTGTTTTGCGATTAATCGCCGTTTATCTTTCGGCTTTTGTTCCCAGGATATTGTTCAAACGGGTCCGCATCAAGGAAAAGAGTCCAGGATGGAAATTGCCCCTGGTCGTTGGCTGGGCCGGTATGCGCGGAGTGGTTTCTTTGGCATCAGCATTAGCAATACCATTGACGTTATATGATGGAACGGCCTTCCCACACCGAAATCTGATTTTGTTCATTACCTTTGTGGTGATTTTAGTGACGCTTGTTTTTCAGGGGCTTACATTGCCTTTGTTGATTAAATTGATAAAAATTGAAGAGGTCGATGAGCAAGCTTCCATGGAAGAACAGATCGATGAGATTCGGGTACGTCTTGGCAAAGAATCTATTGCGTATCTGGATAAACATTACGCAAAGGAAATGCTGGAACATGAGACAATTGCCCGTGTTAAAGAGCAGATCATCCGGAGCGTAAATGCATCGGAACGAGCAAAAGAGGAGGATACCCGTGCGCAGCTTTCTGCAGTAAGGGGGCTCTATAATAAAATTATGTTGGAACTTTTGGCGCTACGTCGTGACGGTCTGTACAAGATCAAAGAAAGTAAGGCTTTTGACAGTGATGTTATTAAAGAGATCGAGTATTCCCTGGATCTGGAAGAATCGCGTTTGTCGCGCAAATAGTTGTTTATAAACGAGTAAACCTCGTTTTTTTTTGCACGGCGAAACCTAGTGTCGGCATTGAAAGAAATGTGCTTAGTCGAGCAAAAAATAGTGCGCTAGTGTTGTAAGTAATCGTGCGCGGAAGTGCAAAAAATAGCGAATTTAGCTTATAATGCTAAATTCGCTATTTTTCCTTTATCGCCCGCTAAAAATATTGCTCGACCTTTTTTTGCCTTTTGGACGGCATTAAAACTTTCCTTTCCGATAGCGGTCCAGTTTTTCCCGCCGTCATTCGACAGATCTGTACCCGAGGTACCTGTGCTGATTAGCTGTTTTTTGGAAATATATATCACGGCCGACTTAAAGCCAGCGGGAGCTGTTTTTGGTGCAAACCATGTTTTACCGCCATCGTTGGTTAGTAGGCTATTTTTTTCTTTGTTTTTATCCGCTTTGTAATCGCCACCGACTACAATGCCAGTTTTCGACGAGTAAAATGCTACGGAAAAAGGACCGGTGCTATTTTTCCCCTGAATGATGGGGCAGCTGTAACGTTGCCATGTGTCCCCCTGATCTTTGCTGCTGTAGATATTGGCCGCTGTTCCACCGGTGGCAATCCAGTATGTCCCTTTATTATCGCAATAGATGGATGTTCCACTGGCCGCAAAACCTGCCTCTCCTTCCGTAATTGTAAAGTGCATATTTGCGGATATATCTTTCCAGGACTTTCCGAAATCTATGCTTTTTAATAGGGGCATTTTCCCCTGAATGGCGTCGCCAAAGGCAATGCCGACCCCTTTTGGTGTGAAAGCAAAACCGTCATAAAATATTTCGGGTCGCTTGTCTGTGAATACTTCTTTCCAGCTTCGACCGCCGTCATGAGTACTTAAGATGATCGCAGGGGAACCTGCCGAAATAATTAAGGCTTCATTCTCATCAAATGCTTCGATATCCCTAAAATCTGTTTTTTCGTAGCCAATTGGATTGACCCACTGCCAGTTTTTTCCGGCATCGGTGCTGAGCCCGACGGTACCGTTGCTTCCGCTTACCCATACCGTTGTATCATCGACCACGCTTAGGCCTCTGTAGCTGCTGTTTCGCTCTTGATTTACAAGGTTAATGGTCGCTTGTTGAGCATTCAGATGGCCCAGGAACAAGATGTGGGTAATAAAAATCAGAAATAAAGGTTTCATGTGGTTATACTTTTTATTTAAACAAATCTACTCGTCTTTTTGAAACTTTTCCTTGTTTTTTTAAGATTGTTTTGCGGAGCTGAAGAAATCCAACCGTCATTTTCCTCGGTGATTTAAAATAAGGAATGCTCAATACGACCAACAGCGCAATGCAGGCGGAAGTGCCGAGGGCTCCGCCATAACCAGTAAAAAATTTACTGGTATTGAGCAGAATTGTCGTGAAAATAACGCCAGCTAGAGCCAAACCGAAATAGGTTGATAGCTGGTTTTTTGAGACCATGCCTATAAATGACGCGCCTATAAAAATAGGGGGGATGTACTGTGCGAGATAAGGAGAAACACTTTGTGGGAAGAAGTGAAGGAAACCTGCGACAACTAAGGTCAGCATTGCGGACGAGCGCACTGCCCCTTGGTGAAACTTGGTGTTGACATAGTATGTCGCCGTGCTCCCGATGATGCCAACTAGGTATAAAATGAATGTTTCCATATTACTTAAAAATATATAACAGCAGGTATGTCAATGAAACCCCAAGAAAGGCCAATGTGCCTAGTTTACCGCCGACACCATTTAATAAACTCTTCGATACAATCAGGAAGATCGCTGTAAAGATACTGGCTGCTAAAATAAAAGAGAATCCATGAGCTACCTGCGCATTGGACATTCCTACAAATGCACCGCAATAAATTGCTGCAGGGAGGTGGGGCAGATAAGTTGAATTTTTGTTGATATTGGGAATGAAAGAAGCTATGGTACCTGTCAGCGCTGCCCCCAATACAGGGCCCAAACCGAAGATCTGATTGAAATAGTAGGATGCAATCGCCCCTATAGGTACCCAAAGGGCAATTTTGATCGATTCATATTCATGCCTGTGATGATGAATGGGCGACCTGAGGTAACTGTATAAAATCAGTAAGGACAATAGGCCGATAAAAGCCAATACAATATAAGAATGTGTATTTTCTACAAAGATGGCCACTAAAAAAAGGGCCTGAATGACAAATAATAAGCAGATGCTTATTATCCTAAATTTCTGCCGGGCTTGCATTTAAACAAATTTAGGCAAAGGTACTGATTATTTGTCTATTCTATTGGTAGATTTTCTTTTTATCAATATGGGATCAAGAACAATCTGTTCGATTGCTTCGTACGGACTTTTTTGTTTAACCATTTTCAGAAAGAGTTTTGCACATTCTTCCCCCATTTTGTTGGCCTGTTGATCAATACTTGATAGTGTAGGGCTGATAAAGGAAGAAAAGGTCTGGTTTGCAAAACCGATCACTCCTGTCGCTGGAATGGCAATATTTGCAGTTTTTAATGCCTGTATAATTCCCACGGCTGTAAAGTCATCACCACCAATAAAGGCGTCCGGTTGGATTACAGATTTTAGAATCTGTTCGGTTCCTTTGATGCCGGCTTCAATGGATAAGTCGCCACGAATGATAAAGTCTTCCTGCGGGGAAATCTCCGCATCTTTTAAGGCCGCTTCGAAACCACGGAAACGATCCTGGAAAATAGCGATTTCTTTGTCCGTTGTGATAAAGGCAATGTTTTTGTAACCCTGTTCGAGCAGGTGCTGTGTTGCAAGGTAGCCGGCTTTAAAATCGTCAAGTTTGACCACAGGAGCAGGAATATCTTTATGGGTACGGTCAAAAATAACCAGGCATTTGCGCTGATTGATCACTTCCTGAAAATGCTGGGTTTCCTGCGTCTCCAGCGACAACGAAGCAATGATGCCGTCTACCTGAGCTTCAAGTAAAGTCTTCACGCCATTGACTTCATCTTCAAAAGATTCATTCGATTGATAAAGCAATAGGCTGTAGTTGTGTTTTTTTAACTCTTTTTCAATGCTATGCACGGCTTCTGCAAAAAAATGAATTTGCATGGTAGGAACAATGACACCGATGGTATTGGACTTGCCCGAGGAAAGAGAAGAGGCCAACTTATTGACGCTGTAATTCAATTCCTTTGCTTTGTCTAACACCAGTTTTCGTGTCGCCTCACTGATCGTAGGCACATTATTTAGTGCGCGCGATACGGTAGAGACTGTCACTCCAAGCGCACGGGCTATATCATAAATTGTCGTTTTTTTATTCACGCTCCAAAGTAAATAATTTTATTTAATATTTTGATAATTCAGAAACATACCCTACTTTTATGCAACCGGTTGCAGTATAAGGCCGATGTTGTTTTTTATAACCAATTAGAATTGATTACCATGTATTTATTAGGTATAGACGTAGGTACTTCTTCCGTAAAAGTTTCGATTGTTGAGGCATCTTCACAACGTAAGGTTTGCTCAGTGCAATATCCGGACGTAGAAGCTCCTATCATTACGTTGGAGCCCAATTGGGCTGAACAGAACCCGCTCGATTGGTGGGACTACTTTAAACAGGCTCTGTTGAAGGCAAACAGGCTGGGCCTGTATGACCCGAAAGCAATTTCGGCCATTGGTATTGCCTACCAGATGCACGGTTTAGTTGTGGTCGATAAAGATCAGCATGTGTTGCGAAATGCCATTATCTGGTGCGACAGCAGGGCTGTTGAATTGGGAAATATCGCTTTTGAAGAAATCGGAAGGTCTTTCAATCTGAGTCATCATCTGAATTCACCCGGTAATTTTACAGCGTCAAAGTTGGCCTGGGTAAAAGCAAACGAGCCGGAAATTTATGAAAAAATAGATAAGATCATGTTGCCGGGGGATTTCATCGCCATGAAACTTTCGGGGCAGGTGACGACTTCCATCTCAGCCTTGTCTGAGGGGATATTCTGGGATTTCAAGGACAATGTATTGTCGCGTACGATTATGGACTATTATGGCTTTGATGATCATCTTATTCCTGAGATCTTACCTGTGTTTTCAACGCATGGTCAAATTAAATCCGCTGTTGCTGAAGAACTTGGGCTATCCAGTACAGTGACCATCAATTATAAAGCCGGCGACCAGCCCAACAATGCACTTTCGCTGAATGTCCTTCAACCTGGCGAAGTTGCTGCGACGGCTGGCACTTCAGGGGTGATCTATGGCGTCAGTGACAAACTGATCGCCGACCGCGAATCGCGCGTAAATACATTTGCCCATGTGAATTATCAGGACAATGATATCCGGACAGGTGTACTGCTCTGTATCAATGGAACAGGCATTATGAATAGCTGGGGGAGACGTTTGTTGGGCCACGATTTGTCTTATGAGCAGATTAATGCGATGGCTGGCGCATCTCCTATCGGTAGCAAAGGATTGCAGGTTATCCCATTTGGCAACGGTGCCGAACGGATGCTCAACAACCAAACTGTTGGGGCTTCAATTTCGGCGATAGATTTGAATAGGCATGAGACAAGCGATATGCTGCGTGCTATACAGGAAGGTATTGCATTTGCTTTTCGCTATGGTTTGGATATCATGCGCGAAAATAATCTGCATCCAAATATGATTCGTGCAGGTTATGCGAATTTATTCTTGAGCTCCGTTTTCAGGGAGTCATTTGTGGGGGCCACTGACGTTCCTGTAGAAATCTTTAATCATGATGGCAGTATTGGCGCCGCTCTTGGAGCAGGTATAGGAAGTGGGTATTATGCCGATTTTACAGAAGCTTTTCGTTCTTTGAAACCTGTTTATACAGTGGAACCTCAATTTGTAGCGCAATATGAGGAGCACTATCAGCAATGGAAGGAATTATTAAACAAACAAATAAATAACAAATAAGATGAATATTATCAAAGGGAAAAAGGAATTTTTCAAAGGCGTTGGCCAAATTCAATTCGAAGGAAAAGACAGCACAAATCCATTGGCTTTCCGTTATTATAATCCAAAACAAATTGTTGGTGGCAAGACCATGGAAGAGTATTTTAAATTTGCCTGTTCATACTGGCATTCTTTCAACGGTAACGGATCTGATCCATTTGGCGGACCGACACATCAATTTCCATGGGATGAAAGCAACGACGTAATCACGAGGGCAAAAGATAAAATGGATGCAGCATTCGAATTTATCAGTAAAATAAATATCCCCTATTATTGCTTTCATGATGTAGACTTAGTTGATTATTCGGATAATGTGGTTGAAAATGAAAAACGTCTGTCAACTATCGTTGATTATGCGAAGGAAAAACAACAGGAAAGCGGTATAAAATTGCTTTGGGGAACAGCCAACCTTTTTAGCCATAAACGCTATATGAATGGAGCTGCAACTAACCCTGATTTTCATGTTCTTGCACATGGTGGAGCACAGGTCAAGGCAGCCTTGGACGCAACGATTGCTCTTGGTGGTGAAAATTATGTTTTCTGGGGTGGAAGAGAGGGGTATATGAGCCTTTTAAATACCAATATGAAGCGTGAGCAGGAACATCTTGCACAGTTTTTACATATGGCCAAGGATTATGCCCGCAAAAATGGTTTTAAAGGAACTTTCTTTATCGAGCCTAAACCATGTGAACCAACAAAACATCAATACGATTATGATGCGGCTACTGTGCTGGGCTTCCTGCGTCAGTATAATCTTTTGGAAGATTTTAAATTAAATTTAGAGGTAAACCATGCGACATTGGCCGGACATACGTTCCAGCATGAGCTACAGGTTGCTGTAGATGCAGGTAAATTAGGCTCCATTGATGCTAACCGTGGTGATTATCAAAATGGATGGGATACGGATCAATTTCCGAATGATATCAATGAATTGACCGAAGCCATGTTGATTATTTTAGAAGGTGGTGGATTCCAAGGTGGAGGTGTGAATTTTGATGCCAAAATACGCCGCAACTCGACAGATCCTGAAGATTTGTTTTATGCACATATCGGTGGTATGGATCTTTTTGCACGCGCGCTTATTACGGCAGAGCGTATACTGCAGGACTCGGATTACAAAAAAATACGGGCCGACCGTTATGCTTCTTTTGATACAGGCCATGGTGCGTCATTTGAAGAACGAACACTGACCCTGGAGAACTTAAGGGATTTAGCTGTGGAATTAGGAGAACCAAAAACCATTAGCGGTAAGCAGGAGTATTTAGAAAATTTGGTCAATAGATATATATAGTTCTAAAAATATTTCTATATTAGGCGATCAAATTAAACCAATTACCAATACATGAATAATTATTTAAGCACAAAAGATTACATCGTTTTCCTGATATACTTTGTTATTGTGGCAGGTTACGGATTATGGGTGTACTATCGCAAGAAATCTGAATCTGTAGGTTCCAAAGACTATTTTTTGGCTGAGGGGTCATTGACCTGGTGGGCTATCGGAGCTTCACTTATTGCATCCAATATTTCGGCCGAGCAATTTATCGGTATGAGCGGTTCCGGATTTAAGATGGGATTGGCTATTGCGACTTACGAGTGGATGGCTGCCATTACACTGATTGTCGTTGCGGTATTTTTTATCCCGGTATACTTAAAGAACAAGATCTTTACGATGCCACAGTTTCTCCATAAACGATATAATGGAACTGTTGCGATGATCATGGCCGTTTTCTGGTTGCTGTTGTATGTTGTCGTCAATTTGACATCCATCCTCTATTTGGGAGCTATTGCGGTAAGTAGTATTTCCGGTATCAGTCTGGAGGCCTGTATGTATGCCATAGCGATTTTTGCTGTGATCATTACCTTAGGTGGTATGAAAGTAATCGGCTATACGGATATTATTCAGGTTTTCTTTTTGGTATTGGGTGGTTTGGCGACCACTTACCTAGCCTTGAATCTCGTTTCAGAGCACTATGGTGGATCAGGAGTATTGGAAGGCTATCACTTGATGACCGAAAAAGCTTCCGACCACTTTCATATGATTCTGGATCGTAAAAATGAGAACTATCTCGATTTACCGGGGCTGACCGTATTGATTGGCGGTATGTGGATCGTTAATTTGAATTACTGGGGATGTAATCAATACATCACGCAACGCGCGCTTGGAGCAGATTTGAAAACCGCAAGAAACGGTATCTTGTTTGCTGCATTTCTGAAGTTATTAATGCCTATCATTGTCGTGTTGCCGGGTATTGCAGCCTATGTCATGTGGAAAGATGGCTTGTTCCAAAATGAAATGATGCAACATGGTGAGGTGAACCCTGACCACGCTTATCCAGTTTTGTTGAATTTATTGCCAGCAGGTTTAAAAGGCTTATCGTTTGCAGCATTGACAGCGGCAGTGGTCGCTTCTTTGGCAGGTAAAGCAAACAGTATTGCAACAATCTTCTCCTTGGATATTTATAAAAAAGTATTCAATACAGAAGCATCGGATAAGAAATTGGTCAATATCGGCAAGCTAACTGTTGTGGTTGCCATGATCTTGGGTGTGCTGATTGCGCCACATTTGGGTATCGATAAAAAAGGTGGATTCCAATATATTCAGGAATATACGGGGTTTGTATCTCCTGGTATTTTTGCGATGTTCATTTTAGGATTCTTCTGGAAGAAAGCAACTTCAAATGCAGCTTTGTTTGCAACAATTGGTGGTTTTATTTTCTCCATCATCTTCAAGAAATTGCCGGATTGGGTTGATCTGTCATTCTTGTCATCGACAGGTTTCTCCGTTCCAAATCCAACGACAGGAATCTACGAAATTCCATTTTTGGATAGAATGGGATTTGTTTTCATCATCTGTATTATCGGAATGATTCTCATTAGTATCATCGACAATAAGCGTGGTGTCGTGCCAGCTGGATTGGAAGTTGATACCACGATGTTTAAACCACATCGGGCGTTTTTGGTCATTGCATTGATCGTAGCGCTATTGGTTACAGCATTATATTCAATTTATTGGTAATTCAATAGCAAATAAGATTTTAAAAACTCCCATCAACCGAGGTTGATGGGAGTTTTTTGTTTGTTTTAAAAATACCTATCTTGGTTTTACTAAAACCTTTGCTTAACGAAAGATTACTGCTATGAAGAGAAGATCCCCCTTGCTACTGACGACGCTGTTTGGATTACTTATTACCGGAGTGCCAATGCTGAGCTCTGCTCAGCGCACACAGAAACCACCCTTACATGGAAAACATTGGATGGCTATTACGGGCAAACCCTTGGCGGCAACAGCCGGTGCCCAGCTATTCCAACAAGGCGGAAATGCGGTGGACGCTGCTTGTGCAATGCTCGCAGCAACCTGTACGATGTGGGATGTACTGAGTTGGGGCGGAGAGACGCAAGCGTTAATTTATCATCCGAAACTAAAGAAGGTCATTGCGATAAATGCCTTGGGGGTAGCACCCAGTGGAGCGACAGTCGATTTTTTTAGATCAAAGGGCTACGAATTTCCACCAGAATATGGCCCTCTTGCTGCTGTCACACCGGGTACACCCGGCGGATTGTGCTATATGTTGGCGCATTATGGAACGAAAAGTCTAGCAGAAGTATTAGCTCCTGCTCTTGAAATGGCTGCAGGGTACCCGATTGACGCGCAAACTGCAACGAGTATTGAACGTGGCAAAGAGCGCATTAAAGCATGGCCGTACAGTAAAAAGGTATTTTTAGTACATGAAGGTAAATCCTGGGAAGCTCCAGAGGCGGGAGAGGTTTTCGTGCAGCAGGATCTGCATAGGACCCTGTCCAAATTGGTAGAAGCCGAAAAGCAGGCTCTTGCGGCGGGAAAAGACCGGAAAGCTGCAATCATGGCTGCTTATGACCGGTTTTATACCGGCGATATTGCAGATGAATTTGTCCGTGGCAGTAAGGAGCAGGGTGGCTTAATCACGAAAGCAGACTTAGCCAATTGGAAACCCATTGAGGAGGAACCATTGCATGTCAATTATAAGGGCGTTGACGTATATAAATTACAAGAATGGACACAGGGACCAGCCATGCTACAGAGTTTGCAGTTGCTGAAAAACTTTGATCTAAAGGCAATGGGTTATAATTCTGCTTCTTATATTCATACACTCTATCAGGTTATGAATTTGGCCTTTGCTGATCGGGATTTTTATTACGGTGATCCTTACGGTAAACCTAAGACACCTATTCAAGGTCTTTTACATGAGTCCTATGCCAAGTCGAGGGCCGCAACCATTGATCTTACGCAAAATAACCCGAATGTACTTCCGGGAGACCCTTATCCCTACGAAGGTAAGCAGAATCCGTATCTTTCGTTACTGGAGCAGCGTGAGAAGGAGTTTACGCCACATACGGAGCTGAAAAATGATTTTGTGCCTAAACATGATGCACGCACAAGTTCGTCGCTAACGGAATTGCCAAAAACAGCTCTTTTGGCATCTTTAACCGTGGATAGTGCTTATGTCGACCGTTTATTGCGGGGAACAACAAGCGTTGAAGCTGCGGATGAAGAAGGTTGGGTTGTTTCGATCACACCGAGTGGTGGTTGGCTCCCTGCCTGTATTGCCGGAAATACCGGGGTGGGCATGAGTCAGCGCTTACAGAGTTTTGTCTTAGATTCATTGATTAACCCGTTCAATGTGGTCGAGCCGGGTAAAAGACCGCGTGTAACGCTTACGCCTTCGATGGCTTTGAAAAACGGAAAACCTTACCTTTCTTTTGCCGTGCAGGGCGGAGATACACAGGATCAAAACCTATTGCAGTTTTTCTTGAATATGGTCGAGTTTGGTATGACGCCACAACAAGCCAGCGAGGCGGCCAATATCAACAGTAACCAGCTTTGGCTATCGCTGGGAGGAACGAAGACCGACGATCGAAAGCCGCGCTCAGGTAGCCTTTTATTGGATAAAAATACAGCACCAGCAATTATTGAACAATTAAAGAAAATGGGGTATAGCATACAGCTCGGTGATCGTACCAGCGGCCCTATAAATGCGATTTATTTCGACCAGCAGCACCATACGCTTTGGGGCGGTAGCAGCAACAATGGGGAGGATTATGGTATCGGGTGGTAGCGTCTCCTTGGCTTGCTGCTCGGTTTTGGTTTTGTTATCTCCGTGGTATTTGTTATCTTACCTACTGATCGGAAACTGATTTTTGTTATGGAGGGTAGTGTCAATAAATATTCGTTTGTTTTTCAGCCTGATGAAGCTGGTATTGTCTTGGTAGATGGCTTGAAGCGGCGACTACGTGCATCGTTAGCCGAGCTGTTTCCGGACAAAAACAAAGGCTGGTACCCCAGTTGCAATTCCAAAGCCCATGTAACGATATGTGCTTTTGAAGCAGACGGGAGCAAACTGACAATGGCTATTGAGGCTTTGCAGGAGACTTTGGTCTATGAGCGGAGTCAGTATGTTTATTTCGATCATTTTTCATCATTTGCCGGTGGTGCTTTCTATATTGCGCCGACAGTACATGCCCGCAGTTATCTCAAGGATCGGGCGCGGAAGGTTGTTCAAACTTTATCGGAATTTGATTTGATCGAGATTAGCGACGAACCCCATATTTCGATTGGACGACATCTGGAGCCAGAACAGCTTGAAATTGCAAAAGAACAGTTGCGGTCTGTCGACCTGAGCTTTATGTGCAAGGGCGTTCATGTGCGGCAGTTTAAACCTGATTTAGGTCAATATGAGATCATCGATTTCATCCAATTTGGCAACCAATCGAAGGAAAATTCTGGCCAGCTGGCATTTAAATTCTAATAATATCGCGGTTTAATTGCCTAATAATGTAAAGCTTTTTATCTTTAAGGCTGACAATAGACGATATTGCACTTATAGTACTTTATGCATTACGACGAATCTCATCATAAATCCCTATCTGATATCCATGAAAGTGTAGATGTCAATCAAGGTAAATCCAAATTTAAGAAGATACTTAGTTTCTTTGGTCCAGCTTATCTCATTAGTGTGGGGTATATGGATCCAGGTAACTGGGCTACCGATCTTGCTGGAGGAAGCCAATTTGGCTATACCCTGATTTGGGTGCTGTTGATGAGTAATATCATGGCGCTAGTACTACAGAATCTATGTGCCCGTTTAGGTATTGTACGCGGTAAAGACCTTGCGCAGTGTAACAGGGAGACCTATCCTAAACGGATGAATTTTGTGCTCTATGTGCTTGCTGAAATTGCGATTGCGGCCTGTGACCTGGCGGAGGTTTTGGGGATGGCAATCGGTCTTAACCTCCTTTTCGGCATTGATCTGCTCTGGGGAGTAATGATCAGTTTTGCAGATACCTTCTTATTGCTCTATCTTCAGAAGCTGGGGATGCGGAAAATGGAACTTTTTATCATTGGACTGATCGCGCTTATCGGCATGTGTTTCATGGTAGAAATGTTTTTGGCTAAACCGGATTTTGCGG
This sequence comes from Sphingobacterium sp. UGAL515B_05, assembly GCF_033097525.1. NCBI lineage: Bacteria > Pseudomonadati > Bacteroidota > Sphingobacteriia > Sphingobacteriales > Sphingobacteriaceae > Sphingobacterium > Sphingobacterium sp. UGAL515B_05. The sequence goes on from NZ_CP109907.1 coordinate 3,308,501, forward strand.
AGGTAGCCACTGGATTTATACCCAGTATCCCGAATAGTGCCGCATTATATATCGCTATAGGCATTATAGGTGCAACCGTCATGCCACATAATCTATATTTGCACTCGGCTCTTGTGCAGACGCGGAAGATTGACCGGAATGAGGTTTCGATCCGAAAATCGCTCAAGTATAACTTCTGGGATAGTGCCATTGCTTTGAACCTAGCCTTTTTGGTAAATGCCGCGATATTGATTCTTGCAGCCTCTGTTTTTCACAAAAACGGTATGCATGACGTTGCCGAACTTGAAGATGCTTATCACCTATTGGGTAATCTTCTTGGAACAGAATGGGCCTCAAAATTATTTGCTGTTGCCTTGATTCTTGCCGGACAGAGCTCAACGGTGACGGGAACCCTAGCCGGCCAGATCGTGATGGAGGGATACCTTCGATTGCGGATTAGTCCGACACTGCGAAGGATTATAACCCGACTTTTGGCGATTATCCCGGCTGTATTGGTGATACTTATTTCGGGTGAAGGTCGCGTTGGACAGCTGCTGATCTTTAGTCAGGTGATCTTGAGTATGCAGCTCGCTTTTGCCGTCATTCCGTTGATCCATTTTGTGAGCGATAAAGTCAAGATGGGTTCTTTTGCCATTAAACCGCTAACAAAAATTGCGGCCTGGATGATAGCGGCCATTATCGCTGTTCTGAATTTTAAATTGGTCTACGACGAAGTGGTCGGCTGGATTGGTGAAGCGGATAATATTGTGGTAACGGTATTATTGGTGATGGGCGCTGTGGGTTTGTTTGCCTTATTGATGATGACCGTATTATACCCCATTTTACTCAAATCGAAACCAACGGAGCTGGAGGTTCACCCACCATTTGAGGCATTGCATTTTGAACATAAGGGCTCTTTTAAGAAAGTTGTGGTTGCGTTGGATTTCTCAAATTCAGATCAGAAAGTAATCCAATATGCTTTACAGCTGTCGCATGACGACACGACCTTTGTCGTTGTACATATCGTCGAGAGTGCATCGGTGAAATATACCGGGGATTCGACGGATGATTACGAATCGCGTCAGGATTTGGAACGACTGAAATTGTATGCTGATTTTCTATTGTCGCAAGGACATCAAACTGAATATGAACTGGGATACAATAACCGGATCAAGAGTATTGCAGAAGTATGTGAAAAATACGGCGCCGATCTACTGGTTGTTGGAAGCCATGGGCACAGTGGTGTGAAGGATTTTGTTTTCGGTGAGACAGTTAACAAGCTGCGACATGCGGTGAAAGTCCCTGTTTTTATCGCCCAATAGGCCTTAAGGGGCTATTCAAAAGAGCCTCTGTCTATTCACTGTAATTTTATTGCTGAAAAAGTGAGCGGGGCGATCGCTAAGTGCTAAATAATTCTTATTTTTGCGACATCAAATCAAGATATGAGCGACGCTATTAAACACGAGTGCGGAATCGCACTAATTCGCCTGTTAAAACCCTTATCTTATTATCAGGAAAAATATGGTACGCCATTTTATGGCATCAACAAATTGTACCTATTAATGGAAAAACAGCATAACCGTGGACAAGACGGGGCTGGAATTGCAACCATTAAATTTGATGTAAAACCTGGAAATCGTTACATTTCGCGTTACAGAGCAATGGGCTCAACTGCTGTGGCAGACATATTCGAATATGTACAGAAAAAATTTGCTTCTGTTCAGAAAGCATTTCCGGAGGAGTCAAAAGATACGCAATGGTTAAAAGATAACGTAAGTTTTACGGGAGAAGTACTTTTAGGACATTTGCGCTATGGAACGCATGGAAAGAACAGTATCGAAAGCTGTCACCCATTTTTAAGACAAAACAATTGGATGTCTCGTAATTTGGTGGTAGCGGGTAACTTCAACATGACCAATGTGGACGAATTGTTGCAACAGTTATATGAGTTGGGACAACATCCAAAGGAAAAAGCGGACACCGTAACCGTTTTGGAAAAAATTGGCCATTTCTTAGATGATGAGAACCAAGATCTTTTCGATCAATTCAAAAAAGAAGGTCATTCTAATATTGAGATCAGCTCGCTGATTGCTAAAAATATTGATGTTACCAAAATATTGAAGCGTTCGGCCAAAACTTGGGATGGCGGTTATACCATCGCAGGTATCTTTGGTCATGGTGATGCTTTTGTTATGCGCGATCCAGCGGGTATCCGTCCGGCGTTTTATTATCAGGATGAGGAGATCCTGGTTGTAGCATCGGAAAGACCGGTCATCCAAACTGCATTCAATATTCCTATTGGTGCTGTGAAGGAAATTAAACCAGGCCATGCCCTGATCGCTAAAAAAGATGGTACAGTATCCCAAGAGATGTTTAGACAACCCGTAGAACAACGTTCTTGTTCTTTCGAGCGTATTTACTTCTCACGTGGATCAGATGCTGATATCTATCAAGAACGTAAAGAATTGGGCAGATTACTGGTGCCTCAGGTATTGGAATCTGTCAAAAATAATATCAAAAATACCGTATTCTCGTTTATTCCAAATACAGCTGAAGTATCATACTATGGCTTAATGGATGGTATCAATACCTATGTTCGGGATTTTCAAAAAGATACTTTATTGAATCGCTCAGAAAAAATTTCTGATGAAGAATTGGATGAGATCTTGAGTATTAAACCTCGTTTTGAAAAACTTAACGTGAAGGACGCTAAACTGCGCACGTTCATTACGCAGGATGCGGACCGTACAGATATGGTACAGCACGTATACGATACAACGTACGGTATTGTAAAGGATCACGAAGATACGATCGTTGCCATTGATGACTCGATTGTTCGGGGAACAACATTGAAACAAAGTATTTTAACGATCCTAGATCGTTTGAATCCGAAAAAAATCGTGATCGTTTCATCTGCGCCTCAGATCCGTTATCCAGATTGTTATGGTATCGATATGTCACGTATGGGTGAGTTTGTCGCTTTCGAAGCCGCTATTAATCTCCTAAAACAACGTGGTATGGCACATATTATCGATGAAGTTTATCAAAAATGTGTGGTATCAATGACCCAAGATGTCAATGATATCGATAATTATGTCAAAGCCATTTACGCGCCTTTTACTGATGAAGAGATTTCGGAAGAAATCGCTCGTATTGTAAGACCTCACCACCTGAAAGCAGAGTTTGAAGTAGTTTATCAAACTTTGGATAATTTACACAAAGCTTGTCCAGACCATAAAGGTGATTGGTATTTCTCCGGCGATTACCCAACACCTGGTGGAAACAAGGTTGTCAATAAAGCATATATGAACTGGATTGAAGGAAAGAATGTAAGAGCATATTTCAGCAGCTAAGTTCAAAATTATCATAGGAAGGGATGCAAAAATGCATCCCTTTTTTTTTATATTCGTACCGATTAATTTCAATATCCTAAACCAAAAACCGATTAAAGCAAAGGGAATTGCTGTCCGTAAATAAATCTATCATGAAGCACATTTTTAAGAGCCTCTATTTTCAAGTCATCGTGGGTATACTTGTAGGGATTATCTGTGGTATCTATTACCCAGACTTTGCTGTTAAGCTAAAACCACTAGGAGATGCTTTTATTAAACTGATCAAGATGGTTATTGCGCCATTGATTTTTAGCTCCATTGTGATCGGTATAGCGGGAATGCAGGATACGAAAAAAGTGGGGAAAATCGGTTTAACCTCCATTATCTATTTCGAGATCATGACAACGATTGCCCTGATTATCGGTTTGGTCTTTGTTAATTGGATACAACCGGGGACCGGAATGAACGCCGATCCCGCTAGTCTTGATGTATCTTCGGTATCCCATTATATTTCAGAATCCAAAGAGCCACATGGTTTTATGGATTTTATCATCGGGATTATTCCAGGTAATGTGATTGCTGCGGTGGCGTCGGACAACATGTTGCAGGTACTCGTTTTTGCGGTGCTATTTGGGATCGGTATGACAAAAATAGGACAGAAAGCATCTGAGCCTGTGCTCCATGTATTGCAATCTTTTCTGAAGGTTCTCTTCTCCATTATCAAAATGATCATGTATCTGGCTCCAATCGGGGCAATGGGAGCAATGGGTTTTACGATCGGTAAGTTTGGAATCCAGGCCTTATCTAAACTCGGTATGCTGATGTTGAGCTTCTACCTGACCTGTATTATCTTCGTGATCATTGTGATTGGGGCGGTATTGTATTTTTATCTCAAGGTGAACGTTTTTAAGTTTTTAAAATATATCAAAGAAGAGATTTTAATCGTTTTGGGGACCTCCTCTTCTGAGTCGGCTTTGCCGGGCATTATGCAGAAGATGGAAGATGCGGGCTGTGCCAAGCCTGTTGTGGGCTTAGTTATCCCCACGGGTTATTCTTTCAATCTCGATGGGACAAGTATCTATCTGACTATGGCGGCGGTCTTTATTTCGCAGGCCCTCAATATGCATCTCAGCCTGGAGCAGGAAATTACCTTATTGCTGGTATTGCTATTGACCTCCAAAGGGGCTGCGGGCGTAACAGGGAGTGGTTTCGTTACCCTTGCCGCGACTTTGCCTGTAGTTGGCCATGTTCCGGTAGAATCTGTCGCTTTGATCTTTGGTGTGGATCGTTTTATGAGTGAAGCAAGAGCGATAACCAATTTGATCGGAAATTCAGCGGCAACGCTGGTGATTTCAAAATATGAAGATAGTCTGGACGAGGAGCTCCTACATGAAAAGTTAGGTTCTAAACGATGATTTCCACAATCAAAAGCTATGATAAAGGAAGCTTGGCTCCAACAAAGAATTGTTTGGAAATCAGCTCAAACTGTTCAAGAATAGCTGATCAGGTTTTGTGAGCGAAATAGAAGATTATATCTCCTATTACAATAATCAACGGATAAAACTAAATTTAAATGGAATGAGCCCGACAGAATATCGAGCTCATTATTACAAATCTAATTAACTAAATTTGTCCAATCTTTTGTGGGCAGTCCATTTGGACAACCCCTTTCTATTCAAAACCTTTCGGGTATCTATTAATTCTCTTTTTTGGTATTTTCTATATCTTGAGCCAGATCGATGGCACCAGTTACTTTTTCTTCCAATAGCGCGAGTTTGATCACCTGCGACATTTCAGTCACATAGTGGAATTGCATGTCTTTGATATAATCTTCCTTGATTTCCAAGATGTCTTTTTCATTGGATTTACAAAGGATAATATCTTTGATGTTCGCACGTTTTGCGGCAAGGATTTTCTCCTTAATACCGCCAACAGGCAATACTTTTCCACGTAAAGTAATTTCACCTGTCATGGCTAATTTTTCCTTCACTTTACGTTGGGTAAATAGCGATGTCAGTGCGGTAAGCATTGTTATGCCAGCTGAGGGACCATCTTTTGGAATGGCGCCCGCAGGAACGTGAATATGGATATCCCAATGGTCAAAAACGCGATAGTTAATGCCGAAATCCGAAGCGTGGGCTTTCAGGTAGGCTAGTGCAATCGACGCAGATTCTTTCATGACATCACCCAAATTACCTGTCAGGCTCAAACGTCCTTTTCCGGGGCTCAGCGAAGATTCTATAAATAAGATATCGCCACCTACGGAAGTCCAGGCCAGACCCGTTACAACACCGGCAACATTGTTATTTTCGTAGATGTCCTTATCAAATATTGGAGCACCCAGGATATCGAGCAAATCCTGTTCGTTGATACTCGGACTATAATCCTTTTCCATGACAATGCGTGTTGCAATACCACGTACCACGGAGCCGATCTTTTTTTCTAATCCGCGGACACCAGATTCACGTGTGTAATCCTCGATAATCTGTTCGATGATCTTAGCTTTTAACGACACATCTTTGGCTGCCATTCCATGCATTTCGCGTTGTTTTGGCAAAAGGTGCTTTTTCGCGATTTCGATTTTCTCTTCGATGGTATAACCATTCACTTCGATAATTTCCATCCGATCCAATAACGCAGGTTGAATAGAACTCAAGGAATTGGCGGTCGCAATAAACATTACTTTGGAAAGGTCAAACTCCATTTCGACATAATGATCATAGAAATGTGTGTTTTGTTCCGGATCCAATACTTCCAATAAGGCCGACGAAGGATCTCCTTTGAAGTCCGCGCTCATTTTATCGATTTCGTCCAAAATAAAAACCGGATTTGCTGCTCCTGCTTTTTTCAGTGACTGTATGATGCGGCCCGGCATTGCGCCGATATAAGTTTTACGGTGTCCTCTGATTTCTGCTTCATCGCGTACACCACCCAAGGCCATACGGGTATATTTACGCCCCAATGCTTTGGCAATAGATCTTCCCAAAGAGGTTTTACCGACTCCCGGAGGGCCTACTAAACAAAGAATAGGTGCTTTCATATCATTTTTTAATTTCAATACCGCAAGATATTCAATGATACGTTTTTTTACTTTCTCAAGCCCATAATGATCTTTATCGAGCACTTTTTGTGCTTTGTTTAAATCAAAATTGTCTTTTGTTGTTTCATTCCAGGGTAGATCAAGTAGTAGCTCAAGGTAATTGAGTTGTACAGAATAATCTGCAGCGGCAGGATTGATACGCGATAGCTTTTCGAGTTCTTTTGTGAAATGTTTTTCAACATCAACATTCCATTTCTTTTTCTTACCCCGTTTTTTAAGCTCTTCCAGCTCAAGATCGGGCGTGTTTCCACCCAGCTCTTCCTGAATTGTTTTAAGCTGTTGGTTCAAGAAATAATCACGTTGTTGCTTGTCAAGGTCGACGCGTACTTTATTCTGGATCTGGTGTTTTAGTTCCAGCATCTGGATTTCTGTCGTCAACAGCTCCAATAAAAGTTTGGCACGATTCTCTACTTTAGGTATTTGAAGCAGCTCCTGTTTCTTTGTCATTTCGACATTGATATTCGACGAAATAAAGTTGATCAGAAAAGAAGGGCTTTCAATATTTTTGATAGCGATACCAGCTTCACTAGGTAAGTTTGGCGACAGTTGGATGATCTGCAGCGCCATTTCTTTTAAAGTGGAAATGGTCGCTTTGAAGTGCTTGGTCATCTTCGGCTTTGCCTCGTTGAATTTCTCCACACGTGCCTTTAAATAAGGCTCGGTTTCCACAATCTCCAACAAGTTGAACCGCTGTTTTCCCTGGATGATGACGGTGGTATTACCATCCGGCATTTGGAGCACTTTAATGATATGAGCTACCGTGCCCACTTTATTTAGTTCTTCAAATCCTGGGTCCTCTACTGTCATATCCTTTTGAGAGACAACACCGATAGTCTTACTGCCTTTATAGGCCTCTTTGACCAATTTGATGGACTTATCTCGACCTACGGTAATCGGAATGACAACACCGGGGAATAATACGGTATTACGTAAAGGCAAAATAGACAATGCTTCTGGAATTTCAGCATTCGCCATATTATCTTCATCCTCTTGTGTAAGTAGGGGGAAGAATTCGGTATCCTCTGCAACGATTGGAATTGCTTGACTGAAATCAAAAGTTTCGAATTTGCTCATAGTATTTATTTTGTGTATTTGGCAGTCGCTGACATGTTGACGGCTGACTTTCAAATTTTAAGCTTCTATTGTTGTTTCCCCTATATTGCAAGGGAAGTGCCAATTGCTAAAAGTGAGCAAAATTACAAATCTATTTTCTAGAATAGGAAAAAAAGGCAGGTTAAATAAAATTTATCTGCCATTTGTTGGAGAAATAGGCATAATAATTGTAATATTGGAATGTGAAAGGGCGCCGATGGCAGTTTTTAAGTTTAAAGAAATCAATCGGATGCTTTTTTACAGATGTAGAAACGATCACAAGTGATCATTAAAGAGTGAATATAAAAACGTAACTATTTAGATATGAATTTAAAATCATTTAAATTGGGTTTGTTTACTGGGGTTTTTGCTTTAGTTGCTTTTAGCGCGAATGCACAACAACCAAAACAGGCTGAGCATAGCAACGCTAATGTGAGAATGGGGCAGAAAGCTCTTTTGGATGGTGATTTCAAGAATGCAGAGTCATACTTGACTAAAGCCCTCCCTCAGGAAGGGAAAGATCCGGACGTATTATATATGTTGGGATATTCTCAATTTCAAAATGGTGACTATAAAAAATCAGCTGAAACTTTTGGAAAAGTAGTTGCATTAAACGGGAAAAATGCCAATGCGCTATACTTCAAAGCGAAAGCAACAAACAATCTGGCTGTTCAATCAACGAACAAAACATCTGTTGCGAATAAAGAACAGTTGTTGAAAGTAGCTATTGAAGATTATTCAAAAGCAATTGCCATTACGCCTACCGATTCGAAATTCTATCAAAATAGAGCGATCGCTAATCGTGATTTAGGTATCTTGATCGGAACAGAGGGTACCCCTAACTACAATAAGGCAATGGCAACTGACGCTTATAACAATGCAATCAAGGATTACGAAAAAGTGTTGAGCTTTGATGCATCGAAAAAAGATATCCAAACAGAAATCAAAAAAGCGAAAGTATATAGAGATAACTTGAAATAGTATCGCTATAAAAGCATAGAAAAAGGGAATACCATTGGTATTCCCTTTTTCTATGCTTATTAATTTTCTACCTATTGATTTTGTGCCTATTGATTTTGTACCTATTGATTTTGTACCTGTTGATTTTGTGCCTGTTGATTTTGTGCCGGTTGAAATGTACTTGTTGGAATGTAACGGTCGGAATATGCCTGTCACAAATGAGATCCACTTTCATTTCGAGGGGTGAGTTTTGACAGTTTTTACTTTGATAAATTTCAAACGAATTAGGCACTGAAACTGTTCTTTTCCTAAATCAAAATGAATATTATGGAAACGAATCGATTGTCAAAGGAAATGCAGGAAATTTTAATCAGTCAGATGACAAAAGAGGCTGAGGCTGCACAGATTTATTTGGCGTTGGGGGTATGGGCAGATGATCAGGGTTATGGCGGAATCGCCAATTTTCTGTATAGACATGCCCAAGAAGAGCGAAATCACATGACTAAAATTATGGGTTATATTCTGGAAAGAGGTGGCCGCCCCAGAATACAGGCTATTGCAGCGCCGCCCGCGGATCCGCAATCGCTGACCGAATGCTTTAATCGCGTTTTTAAACACGAAGTCGATAATACCGAAGCGATCTATAACATTGTCAATTTAGCGATGGCCCAGAAGGACTGGGCAACATGGAACTTTGCACAGTGGTTTGTCAAGGAGCAGATCGAGGAAGAGAAGTTAGCATTGGAATTGATTGATAAACTGAAAATCGCTGGTGGTGACCGAGCTTCAGATGAATCCTTGTTTGCGTTGGATTCCTCCTTGGAAGCCATGCCCGATGAAGTGGCCTTGGCAAGGGAAGCAACAGCAGATGACCCCAAATAAGTATAAAATAGAAAAGCGGGATATTGAAGATCCCGCTTTTCTATTTTTATTATGGACTAATTCTTAATCCGTTTCACGATCATTTATTATCACGATTAATTTACTTTATACGCAATGGTAGATACACCCCGAAGGTGATGTTCCGCCCCATATTGTAGACACCAAAGCTCGTGTCTTCCTGTGAAAGACGTCCTGGGCGCAATCGGCTCAATGCATCATAATAACGTTTGTTGGTCAAGTTTGAAGCTGCTGCAAATACTTTGAGCTGTTGCGATCCGAGATGTAATGTCGTCCCGATTCCTGCATTCAATAAAGTGTAGGAGTCCGCTGGAGTCTCGAACGTTTCATCAATGCGGTTCTGTTTGAAATAATTGTCCAGCCCCACAGAAACGTAGAAAGCGTTCAGGCCGCTAATCTTGGGCTCAAGACGCAGTGTATTGTGTACAACACCTGCTGGAATCAATGCCAAGGGTCTGCTAAAGGTATTGTTCTGTGCATGGGTATAGCTAAATGTATTATCCAGGTGTATCCAGTTCAACAGGTGAAAATTCAGGCTTCCTTCGACACCGTAAAGATTGGCATTGACCTGGCCATAGCGATATACGTCGTAGGTATGCGCATCGCCATCTTCGCCCACCACGGTTTTCGTGTCGCCTTTTGTTGTTGAGGCATAAATAAAATTGTGGATATAGTTTTCATAGATTCCGATACTTCCAGTAACGATGCTATGTCCAAACTCGAGCGTTGCATCCGCTTGGTAGCTTCGTTCAGGTTTCAGATGTTCATTTCCCACTTCATAGCGGTACGTTCCTTCGTGTACCCCATTGGAACCTAATTCTGCCGGATTAGGTGCTCTAAAAGCCGAACCGGCATTTGCTTTGAAATTGAGGTCTTCGCTGAAAATATGGGTATATCCAAGCGCTCCGCTAACATTGCTGAAACTATTTTTAAAACCAGCGAACTGTTCTTCGTCTTCAATAAAGAGTTGTTTGCCTTTGTTGTTGACATAGTCATAGCGTAATCCAACGTTAAAAGTATTTTCGCCCCAGGTTTTCTTTGCATAGCCAAAAGCGCCCAATTCCAACTGATCATAGGCCGGAATTAAGAATTCAACACCTTTATTCAAACTGTGTTCCTGGCTAGCACTAATACCAAATACATGTTGCCAGCCATTTTTTTCACTCAACGAATATTTTGCGTCAAGTGAATATGTATTCAGGTCAAAGAATAGGGAAGGTGTCGCTTCTTCAAGCTCCCGACGTTGATTTTTTTGATAGCCCAGATCAAGTTTTAAACTACCGGAACCGATGATAAAGTTATTGTTGAGGGCCAGTTTGTAATGGCGGATGTCCTGCTTGGGGAAATCTAAGGTCCGGCTTTTTGAGTTTATGTAAAGCGGGTCACCAGGTTCGGCATCGTAAAAGCCGATATTATTTTTTAGGTACGAAAAATTCAGATGAGAGTAGCCCCATTGCTTGTTTAGCCCGAGCATACCGCTGAAATTACTGGTATTAAAACCACTATTGCCATATCGGCCTGCCGGCGTATTATAAGAATAGGCATTTTGATAAGAACCACGCCCACGCCATACGAAACCATTTTCATTACCGGTAAGCATAACCGAACTATTGGTTAGTCCGTTGTTGGTGGAGTAGCTGCTCAATACTTCACCTTTAATTTGCCCAGCTGTAGGAACATTTGGTTCAAGCACATTGATTACACCGCCAATAGCATCAGATCCATACATCAAAGAGGCTGCACCACGCAGGACCTCCACACGATCCGGTTGATTTTGGTCGATTTCAATACCATGTTCGTCACCCCATTGCTGTCCCATCTGTTTGACACCATCGCTCACCGTGACGACACGGTTATAACCAAGGCCCCGTATAACGGGTTTTGAAATGCCTTGTCCTGTTGTGATCTGGCTTAGTCCGGGAACTTGTCGGGCCAGCGCGTCAATAAGATTTGTTGCATTTCCCTGTAGTTCATCTTTGGAGATTACAGCAACCGAGGTACTGTTGCGACGGCTCTGCGAAGTGACCAGTGTACCTGTAACGACGACTTCATTGGTTTCAATAATACTTTCGGTTAGGGCGAAATCAAGGGAAAGATTTTCCGAAGTTAGATCGACGGCCTTGACAACGGACTGATAACCCAAGAAACGGACCTCAACCAAGTAGCGTCCACTTGAAGGAAGTGATTTGAAGCTATAATGACCCTGTTGGTCAGATGCGGTGCTCGAACGCAGTTGTTGCAGTGATATCGTAGCACCAGCAATGGGAAGATTTGTTTTGGCGTCCGTTACTTTACCGCTAATTGTTGCGGCAAGGGCCGGAAATATGGAGAAATAGGAGACAAGCATAAAAATGCAGCCTATAATTTTAAGTTTCATCTGTACGAATAATTTTTACGTATATAACATCGAGGAAAACAGCAGTCCAATAACTCATCGTATGAATTCTTGAGATTGTGGAGTTCCAAAAACTTTTATGAAGTCGTTTGTCGCAATAATGAGAAGAGTATATGAATAACATTATTGGACTTATGTAAAAACTAACAGATGGGGGGACCACGATTGCCAGAAAGCAGTGATCGAATAATTTGATCTCCCGTGATAAACAGGCCAAATTCGACCTGGCGTGTCGGGAGTATTAATTCGCTTAGCGTAAAATGAAAAACAATTTGTGGATGTGAATTTTGATCACAGATGGAACACTTCGGATGGTCTGCATGGTGTTTTTTTGCAGGACTGTCTACGATACTGAGTGCAGTTTGTGGATGCGCATGGGTATACACAATGAACTGACCAATTAAGAAGGTCATTAAGAGCATTAATGCTGCGAATTTGTTCAAGGAGATATCTTTCACGCTGAAATCACTACGTTTAAACCCATTTATCCGTTGAGTTATTGTGTTAATCTGGTCAAAGATAAGGAAAATAAAATATAAAGCAATTGTGTTGCATTTATTATTGTTGTGACATTGTATAAATGTCCGCTTAAAAGATAAACTGAATTTACGAAAAAGCCCTCAAAAATGGATGCTATTCTTGAGGGCGCTGTGTATGGTACTGATCAGGCGGTCTATTTTTTGGAAGGAATAAACTTGCCTTCAATTTCGTATTGATTGGCATCCAAACCTTGGACATCCTGCAGTTTGACAATTCGATACAGCGAGTCGCTGTAATAGTCTAATTTTTCTTGACTATCGTATAAGGTATTTGTTATCTTTTTATCGATATGGATGTGTTTTACCTTTTCGTTTTTGTCAAACTCGATGCGCAGTTTCTGTATCTGCAGTTCTTTCTTTTTAGCTGTAAATTCTGTTACACAGTCTACAGCTTTGACTTCATACAGTGATGGATCGAAGTTTTTGCTGATATCGGCAGCTTGAAAAGCGGAGAGTTCATTTTTCCAGCTGCCAATTTTTAGTTCGCGTTGCTCTTTCTCACCGTCTTTGCTGACAGATTTCAGAACTGCGGGATTGAGCTGCTGCAAGCGATTGACTTCGGCATTAAAAAACGAATCGACAGAAAATATAGCTGTAGATTTTTGTGTTTTTTTTGTTGCGGATGGCGATCCACAGCTCCAAAAAAGCAGAGCACTGCCCGTAAGAAGGGAAAGTGCTCTGCTGCTATTTTTAAGTAAATTATTATTCTGATACCAATACATTTCCTGTCATTTCAACGGGGATATTGACGCCTAAAAGCTGTAAGACGGTCGGGGCAATATCACCTAATTTACCATCTGCTATTTTCTTATACTGATCGTCAATTAAGATACACGGAACCAAATTGGTGGTGTGTGCCGTATTTGGCGATCCATCTTCATTGACCATAAACTCGGAGTTACCGTGATCGGCCAAAATAATAAAGGAATAACCATTTTTAAGGCCTGTTTCAACAACCGTTTTTGTACATTGATCAACAGTTTCTACTGCTTTTATGACAGCTTCAAAAACACCGGTGTGACCTACCATGTCTGGGTTTGCAAAATTCAGACAGATAAAATCTGGTTGAAGGGTCTCCATGTCGTTGACGATAGCTTCTGTAATTCCTTTAGCAGACATCTCTGGTTGAAGATCGTAAGTCGCTACTTTTGGTGATGGAACTAGCAAGCGGTTTTCACCTTCAAACTGTTGTTCACGACCTCCTGAAAAGAAAAATGTCACGTGCGGATATTTCTCTGTTTCGGCAATACGCGTTTGTGTTTTATGGTTTGCTTCCAACACTTCACCCAAGGTATTGGTCAAGTTATCTTTTTGGAATACCACTCTGACATTTTGGAATGTTTCATCGTAAGATGTCATTGTCACATAATATAGATCTAATGGTTGTAGATCATATTCTGGAAATGCCTTTTGTGTCAACGCAATTGTAATCTCGCGGCCACGATCTGTTCTGAAGTTGTAACAGAATACAACATCACCTTCTTGGATTGTTGCCACTGGCGCACCATTTGCATCTACCAATGCAATTGGTTTCACAAATTCATCGGTTACACCTTCGTCGTATGATTTTTGGATCGATGCAACAAGGTCATTGGATTTTTCACCTTCCGCTTTGACTAAAAGATCGTATGCTAATTTTACGCGTTCCCATCTGTTGTCGCGGTCCATTGCATAATATCGACCGATTGCAGAGGCAAAAGTACCTGTTGTCGTCTTTAAATAGTCTTGTAAGTCTTTAACATAACCAATGCCGGAGTTTGGATCCGTATCACGGCCATCTAAAAAGGCATGTATAAAAACTTGGTTGCTTGTCAAGCCGGCCTGTTTTGCAGCATCACATAAGCCTTTTAAGTGCTTAGTATGTGCGTGTACACCACCATCGGAAAGTAATCCGATAAAGTGTACCTTTTTGTTATTTTCTAAAGCATATTTAAATGCATCTTGAATGATCGGATCCGAATTGAATACACCGTCGTTGACAGCCTTGTGAATACGACCCAATTCTTGGTAGACGATTCTTCCGGCACCAAGATTCATGTGACCAACCTCCGAATTACCCATCTGTCCAGCAGGTAAGCCTACAGCTTCACCCGAAGCCTCTAAGCTTGAATTGGGATAAGCCTCTAATAAATGATCTAAAAATGGGGTGTTTGCAGCTTCAACTGCATTTGATTTATCATGTTTTCCATATCCTAGTCCGTCTAGGATCATGAGTGCAACTTTTTTCTTATTCATCGTATAACAAAGATAATCTTAATTTTAGAATCTATCAACGCATCTTAAAAAGTTCCCTTGTTAATCCCTAATAATTTTATAGGTTTGTGGCATAATTTATGTTTGGTTAAAAAGCAGAACTACCTAATGATTGATATGGATGATAGAAGCTGTTCTATAATATGTTGAGCTATATGAAATTTTTAAGCTATTGCGCATTTATACTTATTAATAGTCTTTTTGTACACACTGCGGCCTTCGGGCATTATTTGAAAGAAGTAAATACAGGGGTAAAGGTAGCTTTGCCAGGTGATGATGATTCTTTAGGAAGTATTTCGGAGGAACTGAAATCGTATTTGAAAGAAGGTAATGCAAAAAATATGGCCAAGTATTTCGGTTCTAACTTAACCTTATCAATTTTGGGAGAGAATGGTGTTTATACAAAATACCAATCGGAAATTATGTTGGCGGCATTTTTTAATCAGCATAAACCCAAGACTGTTAAATTGACCCAAGCCAGCAATGCGAACAATGGCTATCAATATTTTACATTTTCATTAGCCACAGAACAAGCCAACTATCGTGTCTTTATAAAGATAGGTGTAGGAAATAATAACCATTCTGTTGAAGAGCTAAGAATCGACAAAAATTAAAGCTAGCGATGCTTTTTTTATAAATCTATTTTTCGATTAAAAAATTATTCCACATCTTAGCCCAATAAATAGTATTTATGGAGAAGGAAATCAAGGACTATCTGGCCCAGTTTGTAAAAAAGGCTGTCGCGGAAGATTTGGGCGATGGTGATCATACCTCACTTTCTACGATTGAGGCTGGGGCGCAAGGTGAAGCCAAATTGATTGTTAAGGATAATGGTATTTTAGCAGGGATTGAAGTCGCACAGGCGATTATTGCTTATATTGACGATACGTTGGCCTGTGAGGTGTTTATCCAGGATGGAAGTCAGGTTAAAGTAGGTGATATTGCTTTTTATGTGAGGGGAAATATCCAAAGTATTTTGCTGGCAGAGCGTTTGGTGCTGAATGTCATGCAGCGTATGAGCGGCATTGCGACAACTACCCGAAAATATGTAGACCTTCTAAAAGGTACAGATACGAAAGTTTTGGATACACGGAAAACCACACCCTTATTGCGTGTATTGGAGAAAGAGGCCGTTCGTATAGGAGGTGGAACCAATCATCGTTTTGGTCTTTTTGATATGATTTTAATTAAGGACAACCATGTGGACTATAGTGGTGGTATTGTGCCGGCGCTAAAACGTGCAAATGATTACAGAAAGAACCTAAATAAACCAATAGAAATAGAAATTGAAGTCCGAAATTTTGCGGAGCTTGATGAAGTTCTTAACTTTGGCGAAGTGGACCGGATCATGTTAGATAATTTTTCGCCGCAGGATGTAGCCAAAGCTGTTCAGATTATTGACCATCGATTCAAGACAGAGGCCTCTGGGGGAATAACTTTCGACACGATCCGATCGTATGCGGAGGCTGGGGTAGATTATATTTCAGTAGGTGCTTTGACACACAGTGTAAGGAGCCTGGATCTTAGTCTGAAGGCCAAATTAATATAAGAACTGATTTAATTAATGATATCGATTTATTTAGTAACTGCAGTATTACTAGCTTATTTGTTTGGATCCATACCTACAGCAGTTTGGTTGGGACAGGCATTTTATGGGGTAGATGTTCGTGAGTATGGTAGCGGTAATGCTGGGGCGACTAACACCTTTCGCGTATTGGGCCCTAAAGCGGGATCGATCGTGATGTTTGTAGATATATTTAAAGGCTGGACAGCAACAAACCTGGCTTATTTAATAGAACTGGGGCAAAATACGAGCGATGTCCAATTTGTCAACTTTCAGTTGGCACTTGGCGTTATTGCGGTATTGGGGCACTTGTTTCCTGTGTTTGCGGGATTTAGAGGTGGAAAAGGGGTGGCCACACTGTGTGGTATGATCCTCGCCATACATACACCTGCCGCTTTGGTCTGTGTTTCTGTGTTTATCATCATCCTGCTGACAACACATTATGTTTCGTTGGGTTCCATTTCAGCAGGTTTTGCATTTCCCTTTAGTTTGGCCTTTATTTTTAAAACAACGATACCTTCTGTGCTGCTTTATGGGATAGCCATCTGTATCTTGTTGTTAATTACCCACCAAAAGAATATAGAGCGCCTATTAAAGGGACATGAATCCAAGATTTATCTCTTTAAGAAAAAGTCGAAGGAAAAAGAATAGGCACAATAATTGCATCCGCTATAACGTATTTAATAATTTATTGTGAAATATCCATGTTGGAAAAGCTTAAAGCCGATCGCCAGCGCACGGATATTCCATATGGCCATTGAAAGAAAATATATACATATGAACGGAGTGTTTAAATATTCGGCTATGGTATTAGCATGTGTAACACTGGCATCGGGGTTGTCAGGTTGCGCAACTTCAGCAGTTACAGGAAAAAAATATTTGAAATTGGTCAGTGCAGATCAAGTGAACCAACAAGCTGCATTGGCTTATAAAGATTTCTTATCGAAAAATAGCGCGAAAGTAGTAACCGGAACTGCAGATGCAGCTATGGTGAAACGCGTTGGTAACAAGCTAGCGACGGCGGTTAACCAATATTTGCAAAGTACGGGCCGCGCAAATCAATTTAACTTCAACTGGGAGTTTAATCTGGTGAAGAGCGATGATGTGAATGCATGGTGTATGCCTGGGGGTAAAGTTGCGGTATATACCGGAATATTGCCGGTAACACGTACAGAAGCGGGGTTGGCAACAGTTATGGGTCACGAGATCGCCCATGCTATTGAGGAGCATTCGGTAGCTCAGGCTTCGAATCAGATTGCTTTACAATTAGGTGGACAGATTTTAGGATCAGCGGCAGGGGTATCTGGAAACAGTACGCTCGGTGTTTTTAACAATCTGTATGGTTTAGGTGGTAATCTGGCACAGTTAAAGTTTTCGAGGAGCGATGAATCGGATGCGGATGCAGCAGGTTTGATTATTATGGCTTTGGCAGGTTACAATCCAAATGAGGCTGTAGATTTCTGGAAACGTATGGCATCGGGTAGTCAAAAAGGGCAGCCAGAGTTTTTGAGTACGCACCCGAGTGATGAGCGACGGATTGCGGATATTCAGAAATTGATTCCAAACGCGATGAAATATTATAAAAAATAAAGAATCAAACATGACTAGTCCTGAAAAATCGATACGGGTTTTCAGTGATTAAAAATAAATAATTTAAACAGTAGTAGCCGATAGGTTGCTACTGTTTTTTGTTTTATAAGTTCTGAAGTTCATGTTTGATTTCATGTGCATCTGATTTGGAGTTAGCATATGATTAGACCAATGTGGTCTGTCATTATTATAGATATCGATTGCTTCAGCTACGATCTGCTTCATCAAATGTAGATCTAAATGATAGGTATCAATCATGAACTCTTGTTTGAGTATACCATTGATTCGTTCAGCGATGGCATTTTCATAAGGATCAGAGTTTTCTGTCATACTGCAACTGAGCTGGTACTTGCTTAGGTAATATTGGTATTCTTCTGCACAATATTGTACTCCTCTGTCGGAATGATGGATTAACGGCTCGTTTGTTTTTCTTTGTTTTTGTGCCATTTTTAGTGCTTTTACAACATGCGGTGTGCACATGGTCTGTGAGACCTCAAAGCCAACAATTTTCTTCGAATAGGCATCTGTAACCAAACTCAGGTAACAGGGGCTTTCTCGCTTTCCTATATAAGTGATATCACTTACCCAAACCTGATTGGGACGGCAAACAACCACTTCTTTAATAATATTCGGATATTTTCTAAATCTATGATGTGACATAGTGGTCGTATGATAGCTTCTTTTACGTGTAATTAACAAATGGTTGGCGCGTAAAATATCAAAGAATTTGTCTCTACCCACCTTTAATGCCCGTAGCTCCCTTGCCAACATATGGTAAAGTTTCCGTGTACCTATTCTTGGCTGGGTAGTGCGTATTTCATGAACTAAGTCCACAATTTTCCCGGCTATACCCTGGCTCCTGGCTATACGTTTGATCCTTCGATAATACACCTGCCTGTCTAACCCGAACAATCCACAAGTAAAACTTAGGCTTTCTTGTTTTTCTTGCCGGAAACGATTGATTGCGCGGGTTTCAAGTTTTTTCTTACGTCGATTTTATATTCTTTTTCTGCAATATCGATCATCATGTCAAAGATGATCGCTTTGGAATCAGCGATGTGATTCTGATGCTCAAGTTGAGCCTTTTGCTTCTCCAGCAGTCTGACTTTGGCTTCCAGTTCTAAAATGCGCTGTTCTGGTGACTTTGCCAAATTGGATGGTATTTGATTCTCCCAATCAAAGTTACCATATTTTTTTAACCAATTGCGAATAGTGCTATCTCCCTGGATGCCATACTGTTTTTGAGCTTGGGAGAGTGTCAATTTCCCCGATTCAATCTCTTTAACGACATTCAGCTTCAATGTTAAAGTGTAATCACGCTGAGTCCGCTTTACATAATTTGTTCCTTCTTCCATAACGATTTTTTTTGTGTATCGATATTTCAGGACGAGACACAAACACAATAAAAAAAGCGGAGTATGCACCTAGCATACTCCGCTTTTTTATAAGCGTTATTTATGGCTATATTATACGCCGGCAAAAGCATCACTAATGCCGAGTACGACACCAACGACTAGTCCCATAAAATTAAAAGCGATGGTGATGATGACTATGATGCCAATAAACTTATAATGTTTTTTGAGTGCATCTAAGCACAACTCCAATTGGATGCTATCGCGATTCTCGATTGCTTTTTTTGCTTTTGATCCAAAATTATACAGGAAATAGATGGGAAGGCAGAAAAAAGCAAGAAATAGGAGATAGAGTACACCGAATGTAGATAAAGCCCCGGCTGTTACATATTCGTCGGCCCCGAGTGATAATGCACTGGCTCCGAAGATTAGGCTGACCATGGTTATGGCAGAAATGCCGATGAAAATAAAACAGACAATGGCCAAAAAATTGGCCCATTTGGCCGCTGAAGCCAAGAAGGAGAGCCCTGCATGGGACAATTTAATGTCTGCAGGTTCTTGAAAAGAAGAATTTTGAATACCGTCTTCCATGAAGCATAAATTATTAGGTGCGCGAATTTCTGAAAAGTTCTCGGTTTTTGAAACATTTTTTATATAAACCATCACGTCTATACAATCGTTTTGATTTTTTCGATCAGCATAGGTTATAGTGGCTCAAATTCGACAAGAAACTGAGTTGTTTAATAAAAGTCTCGATTGACAGGAAATTAGTTAAAAATTTTTAAAAAGTTAAATTCCGAATGGAAGAATGTTGTTACAAAAGATTTTTGCGGATTTGATGTGGAAAATTATTTTAGAACAGTTTGTGCGGAGGGGAATGCTGGTTTAAAACATGTTACAACGTTTTTTTTGCTGATAAATTGTATGTTAATATAGTAAAATTTGTCTGTATTTCATGAAGTATGTGTGGTTTAGTGTGTTAAGTTTATATTAAGTCCTTTGTAATTTGAAATCTCTTAGTAATTTTGCTTAACATTTTTTAACAAATCACATTATATGAAAAGATCTTTACTCTTTTTCGCTCTTGTTATGGCCAGCTATGGTGCTGTACAAGCTCAGGTTACGACAAGTAGCGTTACAGGTATTGTAAAAGAAGCAAACGGCAGTCTAACTTCGGGTGCTACGATTAAGGCTACACACGTGCCATCAGGAACTGTTTATACAGGTTCGGCCAATGCTGCAGGCCGTTTCAACTTAGCTAACATGCGTGTTGGAGGACCTTACAAAATTGAAGTTACCTATGTTGGACAAGACCCTATTATCTATAATGATGTCTATTTACAATTGGGACAGCCATTTGTGTTAAATCCTGTTTTTGCAGATAAAAACACAACTTTGGAAGAAGTTACGGTTACGGCGCGCAGAGGTGCAACCAAAACTGGTGTTTCAACTATTGTAGGTAGAAAGAAAATCGAGGAAATGCCAGCTATTTCCAGAAGTATCACCGATTTGACAAAACTAAACCCGCAAGCAAACTCACAAGGAGATGGTTTCTCGTTTGCTGGAAGAAATAGTTTATTTAACTCATTAACTTTGGATGGTGCTCAAATGAATAATGCTTTTGGTTTATCCGCTCTTCCAGGTGGACAAACAAATGCACAACCATTTTCTTTAGATGCAATTGAGTCTATTCAGATCAACCTTTCTCCTTATGACGTAAAACAAGGTGGCTTTACTGGAGCAGGTGTCAACGCGATTACAAAATCTGGTACGAACACAGTAACTGGATCGGCTTATTGGTATTTCAAAAACCAAGACTTACAAGGCTATAAAGTCGATGGTGAGAAATTACCAAAAACAGAATCATATAAAAATAACCAGCTTGGATTTAGCGTTGGTGGTCCAATCATTAAGAATAAATTATTCTTTTTCTTAAATGGCGAGACAACGAAACGTACAACTCCCGGCTCTAATATCCTTGCGAACCGTGGTACTGGTGGCGCAAATGAGTCAAATGTTAAGGCGTCTGATTTAGATTTAGTAAAGAAAACTCTGATCGATAATTATGGATACGATCCAGGCGTTTATGAAGGATTCAATAATGATCAAAAGGCGAATAATATTACCGCCAAAATCGACTGGAATATTAACGAAAAGCATAAATTTACCCTTCGTTATAACCACTTAGATTCCTATAGAGATATTAATCCAAGTGGATCCAATAGTAATAGGGGACGTGGACCAAGTACCACCTCGATGATTTTCTCCAATTTACGCTATCGTCAAAACAATAATATCAATTCCATTACAGCGGAGTTAAACTCCACTTTCAATAGTAAATACGCAAATCAGATTCAAGTCGTTTATTCAGCATTTAGAGATTTTAGAGATCCTCTAGGAACTGCTTTTCCAACTGTTGATATTGAAAACGGAAGTGGCGCAAACTACATTTCATTTGGACAGGAACCATTTTCTGGATTAAACAAATTGAATCAAAATTTATTCAGTATCACTGATAACTTCAATATTTTTGCAGGAGCACATACATTCACCTTTGGTGGGTCATTGAACTATCAAAAATATAGTAATTCTTTTGCGCAGTTTGTAAGTGGTCAGTTCCGTTATAAAAATATGGACGATTTTATAGCTGCTGCCAAAGGTGATAAAACCATCCAACCTTCGCAATATCAATTAACTTATTCTGTCGTTGCGGGAAATGAGAGGCCTTCAGCTGATTTCAGTATGATGCCAATAGCACTTTATGCACAAGATGAGTGGTTTGTAAAACCAAACTTTAAATTGAGTTATGGCGTGAGAGCAGATATTCCTGTATATACAACAGACATTGTCACTAATGAAAAAGTATTGGGAATGACATTTGCTAACGGGGAAAAACTTGATGTTTCACGTTTACCGAAAGCTCGCGTATTAGTTTCTCCAAGAGCGGGATTTGATTGGGATATCAGACAAGATAGATCTTTTGTATTACGCGGAGGAACGGGTATTTTTACAGGTGGTGTCCCAGGGGTATGGTTAACGAACCAAGCTGGCCAAACCGGTATGACGTATGGAAATATTTTAGAAAATATTAAAGATGGACCGGTTAATAGACCATTTAATCCAGATCCTAATGCTTACTTGCCTGCTGATCGTAAGAATCCAGCAACTTATGAAATCGACGTGACTTCGAGAGATTTCAAAATGCCTCAAATTTGGAGATCCAATCTTGCTGTTGAATATAGCTTACCATGGGATATGAAAGCGACCTTAGAGGGGATTTATACCAAATCGATCAATGAGGTTTACCATAGAGATGCAAACTTGTCAGATCCAAAAGGAACCTTTTCGGGTACAGGAGATACGAGAGCGTATTGGTTAGCCTCTGGTAATGCAAGACAGATCAATTCATCCATTACACGTGCTATTGTTTTAGATAACACTTCTAAAGGAAATGCTTATAGTCTTACTGCGCAGTTGGAAAAACGTTTTGGAAAATATGGTGATGCGATGGTAGCTTATACTTACAGCAGCGCTAAAGATATTACTTCAAATCCTGGTTCTCAAGCAAACTCTGCGTATACAGGTAATGCCATTGTAAGCAATCCAAATTCTCCGGTATTGGCTTATTCAAGCTTCATGGTGAGAAATAGAATCATTGCTGCAGTAAATATTAATTTCAATATTACGCCACAATTACCTACAAGAATAGGTTTAGTGTATGAAGGTAGACCATATGGTGATACTTTTGGTGCGACACGATTTAACTATACAGTTAGTGGAGATATTCTTAATGGAAGTGGACGTTTTTCAAATGTTTTAATGTATGTGCCTAAAGACCGTGCAGATATCGCTTTAGTTGATATTGTGGATTCTAAGGATAAAACGAAAGTTCTTGAAACTGCAGATGCACAATGGACACGTCTTGATGCTTATATTAATCAAGATAAATATTTAAGCACAAGAAGAGGCCAATACGCAGAACGAAATGGTGCTGAATATCCATGGATGAATCGTTTTGATATCCGTATCATGCAAGAATTGTCTAAAGTATTGAAGACAAAAGACAATCACAGATTGCAAGTTTCATTTGATATTATCAATGTTGGTAACTTGTTGAATAGCAAATGGGGGGTTACGAAAACACCTAATATTACCAACTTTATGCAATATCAGGGTGTGGCTAACAATAAGCCTACTTATACTGTTAGCCAAAATCTTAAAGAGCAGACTTTCAGAAATAATACTGGTATTGATTCCAGATACCAAATGCAGTTAGGTATTCGCTATATCTTTAATTAAGTTATACCGACCTAATTTAAATGACAAAAGAAATCCCCGATCCTTTACAGGTCGGGGATTTTTTATTTTATAATCTCCATTATTGTTTTTAAGCAGGCGAAGGAATTTATAGGATTTTCCGGTTCTATCCCCTTGAATGGATGAAGCACGCGTAAAGCACTCCCTAAGCACGGGTATAGCACAGTCACTGTTTACGCAAACGTTGCGTAAGCCTATTGGCAAAAGAGAAAAGTACGATAAATGCGCTGATCCAGTACAACTAAACTGCCGAAACGAACCCTGCTAACTTTCGGTATACACTGTACAAGCAAAGTGACGCCATGCGGATAGTATCCATTACCAATCTTTCCACCTAAACGAACAAAAACTACCCCCTTAATACAGACTGGCTTGCTGATATTTGGCTTATAACTTAATTATAAACCCAACTGATGATGAAGCAGTTCTGTATGTCCATACTCCTGGGTATTGGCGTCTGCATGTCTCTTTGTGCATTTGCGCAAAGCACAGACCTGGTTAATTGGCCAGCGCAGGCTGACCCCAGATTAATAGGTGATCTTGTGGCTCAACGTTTTGTGGCAAGTCCGCATAACAGTTTTAAACCGCCAGCTCCGCCAAAAAACATTACTTATCCCGAAGTATGTGCTTGGTATGGGGCATTGAAGTATGCCGAAGTGAGCAATGATCAGAAATTGTTGACGCAATTGACACAACGTTTTATGCCCTTGTTTGACACGGAAAAGCACCTTGTTCCGCGACCTTGGCATGTGGACTTTTCCGTCTTTGGAACGGTTCCGCTGGAAATCTATTTGCAAACGAAAAACAAAAAATTCTATACCATGGGAATGCGTTTTGCAAATGCACAATGGTCCATTCCGATTGACTCCCCTCAGGTTGTAAAAGATAGTTATCAGAAATTTCTCGATAAAGGACTTACCTGGCAGACCCGCTACTGGATTGACGATATGTATATGATTACCATGATTCAATCAAAAGCCTTTCAGGTAACGGGAGATCAGCACTATATTGATCGTGCAGCCCATGAAATGGTGGTCTACCTCGATACCATTCAAAAGGAAAATGGTCTTTTTTATCATGCACCGGATGCGCCTTTCTTTTGGGGCCGCGGGAATGGCTGGATGGCTGCGGGAATGAGTGAATTGCTGTATTCATTAAAGAAAGACAACCCCAATAGACCCAAAATATTGGCTGCTTACCGCAAAATGATTACAAGCCTAAAGAAGTATCAACGTCCGGACGGCCTTTGGGGGCAATTGATTGATAAACCTGAATCCTGGGTAGAAACTTCGGGTTCTGCCATGTTCACTTATGCCATTATTATGGGCATAAGACAGGGATGGCTCGATGCGGAGGAGTATACGCCGATCGCACGCAAGGCATGGATTGCTCTGACGGGCTACATCAACAAAGATGGCGATATCAGCAACGTTTGTGAAGGTACCAACCGAAAAAATGATTACCAGTACTACCTTGATCGAAAACAGAAAACAGGGGATATGCACGGCCAGGCGCCCATACTATGGTGTGTGTACGCTTTATTAAAAAAATAACCAGCTATGATGAGATTATGGACAATTTTGCTGCTTTTGTTGGCGACAGCAGCATCGGCACAACCTATTCGTTGGCAGGAACAATATCCCGGTGTTTGGAAAGGAACATTTGGCAAACCCGATAATTATACGCTGCTATCTGCAGCGGGCGCTACACCTCAAGCTGCGACCCTCGAACGGTTGCAATCTGTCGATTTTCCATTGCCCAAGATGGAGGTGCATGCCGAACTGATCGATGGTAAAACATACCTGCGGTTCCCGCTGCAAAAAAACGAACAGATCTACGGACTGGGACTTAATTTTCAGACGGTACATCAGCGGGGGAAGATCCTTAACCTGCATGTCGACCATTACGGTGGCAAAGATAATGGGCGCACCCATGCACCTGTTCCGTTCTACGTCTCTTCCAGAGGATATGGTATATTGGTCAACTCAGCACAATATTTAACGTATTATGTGGGAACAGGCGTACGGAAAGATGCTAAAGTTCCAGCAGAAGTAAAAGATCGCAATACCGATAAAAGTTGGAACTCCCGGCCTTACTCCGATGCGGTGGAAGTATACGTCCCTACAGAAGGGGCCGAAGTTTATGTATTTGCAGGCATCAATCCGCTCGATGCCATAAAACGCTATAATCTCTTTTGTGGTGGTGCCCTGCCGCCGAAATGGGGGCTTGGTTTTACGCAACGTGTACAAAAGCTTTATACGGCAGATGAGGTGATTAAGGAGGTGGCGGAATTTGAGGAACATGGCTTCCCGCTTGATTTTATCGGTCTCGAACCCGGCTGGCAGTCCAAGGCTTACCCTTGCTCATTTGAATGGGATAAGGGACGTTTTCCAAATCCGGAAGCCTTGGTAAAGAAACTGGCCGATAAAGGTGTGCGCCTGAACCTCTGGACTAATCCGTATGTCTCACCCGACGCTCCCATTAGCAAATCTATTGAGCCTTTTACCGGTTCGCATACAGTATGGAATGGGACCGTTCCTGATTTGAATCACGCAGACGCAAAACGCATCCTTGCAGGCCAACTGAGCCGTTCGCAGATCGATATTGGCATCAGCGGATATAAGATTGACGAGGTCGATGGTTACGACTACTACCTATGGCCCGATATGGCCAAATTTCCCTCAGGTATCAGTGGGATACAAATGCGGCAAACCTATGGTGTACTTGCACAAAAATTGACCGACAGCCTATACCGCCAGCAGAATAAACGAACGTTTGGGCTGGTGCGTGCATCGAACGCCGGAGCCAACAATATGCCCTATGTGATCTATAACGACTATTATAGTCATCAGGACTTTATCACTGCACTGGTCAATAGCGGGTTTTGCGGCGTATTGTGGACACCGGAGGTAAGGGGCTCCAAAACAGGCGAGGAATGGTTGCGCCGTTTCCAGACTGTTGTATTCTCACCAATGGCCATGATCAATGCTTGGTCGAGCGGAACAAAACCCTGGTCTTTTCCTGAAGTGGCCGAAAAAGTGAAGTACTATGCGCAGTTGCGGATGGAATTGATGCCTTACCTCTATTCTGAATTTGCAAAATATCATTTTGAAGGAGCACCTCCCTTTCGGGCCATGGTGCTGGAAGAGGGATTTCAGGGGCAAACAAACGCAAGCCTGAGCAATCAGGATCTGGAAACAAATCCTTATCTGGAAGCGGTAAACAAGGAGATAAAAGATCAGTACATGTGTGGTGAATATCTGTTGGTGGCGCCTTTATTTACAGGCGAGTCTACTAGAAAGGTGCTTTTGCCTAAGGGCAACTGGTATGATTTCTATTCGGGCCGTTATGTCGGTAATGGCGAGGAAATCGTTGCCAAACCCGAAGACGATCGGATACCCGTCTATGTAAAAGATGGTGGCATTATTCCAATGACGACAGCACGGCTTCATGCGCCTGCAGCAGGAGAAAAAGTGAACCTGATTATCCGACATTATGGGGAGAAGGAGGGGATGTATAACCTGTATGACGATGATGGTCTGAGTTTCGATTATGAAAAAGGGGCCTATTCTTGGCGTAGGATAGTCCTGAAAAGAAATGCGTCCGGGAAACTGGAAGGCGATATCTCGGCACCAGCCAAAAATAAACCGAATACGATAGGTACAATAAAGTTTGAATTTATGGGGCAATGATATTGTTTTGAACAATAAGCTATGTTTTAAGCCCCTAAAAACCATTTTTTACCGCTAAAAAGACCAAAAAATACACTGTTTAACCTCGCAGATAGACTGATATTTGAGGTAACTGATTATAAAAAATAACCAATTTATTAAATGCATGGCTGGGGTATCGATCATCTTCTCATGATAGACAATCGCCATAAAAACTGATTTATTATGATAAAAAGTATCACAAAAATGGGGTGCTTTGTACTCTTCCTATTTCTAGCCTTGGGGAGTATAGGCTTACCGGTCTTTGCCCAACAAAACATTCGGCTTTCAGGAAAGGTGACCAACAAAAAAGGAGAGGCATTGCAGGGAGTCACTGTTCGTATAAAAGGGAAAAGCCAGGGGACAAGCACAGATGCCACGGGGAAGTATCAGCTTGATGTTGTATCATCCAGTACCGTTGTCTTTAGTCAAGTGGGCATGAAAGAGCAGGAGCGTACTGTCGGTAACCAGCGGCAACTTGATGTCACCTTGGAAGATAGTGACAATGCGCTGGATGAGATTGTTGTTACGGGTTATGGTGGTGTTGCAAAGAAACGTGACCTTACGGGCGCTATCTCTTCCGTCAACGCAAAGAAAATAGAAGAACGTCAGCCTATTAACCTTTTCGATGCCTTACAGGGGCAGGCTGCCGGAGTCCTTATTGTCAATGACGGTGGTGGGGCACCTGGGGCGACAGGATCTATTCAGGTGCGGGGTACCTCCACGTTGAATGGGGGAAATGGTCCTTTATATTTGGTCGATGGAGTAATTAACCCCGATGGTGCCACCATAAATCCAACAGATATCGAGAATATCGAGGTCCTCAAAGATGCTGCTTCGGCATCTATTTATGGATCGCGTGCAGCCAATGGCGTTATCCTTATCACAACCAAGCGTGGATCAGAGGGAAGACCCATGGTTAATGTTAATTACAATCATCTTTTCGGCCGTCTAGCTCATTATATCCCAGTAAGTAACTCTGCTGAAGTAAGGGCTTTCCGATATATTCAAGGCCTCAATACCAATACGGATTCCATCAACCCAAGTTTCAATTCGGATAACGATTTACAAAGACTCTTGTTGGGAAATCTTGCTCAAAAGAAGGAAATCAAGATGAGCGTTTCCGGTGGTCAGAAAAATCTCCGATACTACAGCAGTTTGAATTACCTGGATGATAAATCGATCATCTTGAATAGTTACGCCAAGCGTTTACAGTCACGTATCAATGTTGAATATCAGTTTTCATCCAAATTGAGGTATTCCAACAATATTTCTTTTTCCTGGCAAAAAGGCAATACCATTCCCATCGGCAATACGATCCGTGTCGTGATGGACCGTCCGGCATATTCCTTAATTTACTATCCCGATGGCTCTTTAACAAGTTACATCGGTTCGAAGCGAAATCCTGTCGCCAACGCCTTGTTTGAAAAAAATATCGATGAAACCTATTCCGGACAATTGAACAATCAGTTAGATTATCAAATTCGGGACGACCTGAAATTTACGACCTTGTTTAATGTGCGGTTGGACAATTTACAGAATACCCAATTCTCACCTCGTTTTTTATCGGCAAACAAGGATCAGAATAGCGGAACAAACGAGTTTAATAAAACGTTCACCTGGGAGTTTCAATCCTATCTGAATTATAGCAAGACTTTTGCACAGGACCATAATGTGACGGCCTTATTAGGGTTCAGTTCGGATCGTAGACGCTATGACCGTTTTCATTCTGAATATATGAATAGCGTAAATGAGGAAGTTCTGGTGACTTTTCCGGATTACCTCACGCCGTCAAAAACCTATACCACAGCAACGGCCAACGCATCTGCCTCTATTTTTAGCCGGGTTGGCTACAATTACAAAGGACGTTATCTCGTTCAGGGATCCTACAGAAGGGATGGTTCATCGCGGTTCGGCGCAGCAAATAAATGGGGGAACTTTCTCTCAGCATCTGCTGCCTGGCGTTTTTCGGACGAGAATTTCATGAAATGGGCGAAGCCGGCATTGGTAGATGCTAAATTAAGGTATAGCATTGGACAGCTTGGAAACGATAAGGTCGGCGATTATGAATCGTATACCAAAGTGGCCTTCGGCGGGTCTTATAATGGTGTTGGCGGAGCTGCATTGACCAGTACATTTGGAAATAATCGAATCAAATGGGAAACAACCACCCAGAACAATGTGGGCTTAGACCTTACTTTCTTAAATGGACGATTGGGATTTACGGCAGATTACTATGTCAAGACTACAACAGATTTACTGTATCCACGAGAGCTTGCAAAGGAAACCGGTTACGCAAAAGTGAATGTCAACCTGGGAACGATTCGTAACCGCGGAATGGAGTTTGTAATTAGTGGAAAACCAATTGTAACACGTGATTTCAGCTGGGAAGTGAATGGTAATATTTCTTTTGAACGGGGTAAGATTGTGAAGCTGGCCGATGGAATCCCATTTTTCCCGGGCAATAAATGGTACGCGGAAGAAGGCGGCCGTATCGGAAATTTCTACGGCTGGCGCAATTTAGGGGTGTATGCCTGGGACGAGTCCAATGCCTACAATGATAATTGGGAGAAATTGACACTTGTACTTGACGATCAGGGCAAACCCATGTATCGTGATGGAAAAGCAGTCTATACCTTCAATGGTAGTGATTACCAGGGTACAGTACATCAGCTATATGCGCCCG
The DNA here is from genome assembly GCF_033097525.1 of Sphingobacterium sp. UGAL515B_05. NCBI lineage: Bacteria > Pseudomonadati > Bacteroidota > Sphingobacteriia > Sphingobacteriales > Sphingobacteriaceae > Sphingobacterium > Sphingobacterium sp. UGAL515B_05. Next base: position 3,338,270 of record NZ_CP109907.1, read on the forward strand.
ACGGTAAACTGAAAGGTGGAGATGCTGAATGGCTTAACAATAAGAAAGATAGTTTGATCAATGACGAAGACCGTATGATCCTCGGCAACGCGACACCCGATTTCTATTTTGGTTTTATGCAGACCTTTAGATACAAACGATTTACCCTAAATGTACTCTTTAATGGTTCCTTTGGCGGTGAAGTTTATAATGCGCTGCTGCAACGTCAAAATTATCCGACCAACACAGGAGCAGGCTCTCCGGATATGGTCTATAATGTATGGCGCAAACCAGGCGATGTGGCCAAATATCCAAATTATGTGGAAAGAAACAACCGCGGAAACCTAAAAACTAACCAAAATAGCCTTTATATCGAAGATGCAACATTTGTTCGTCTGTCAAGTGCACGCCTGGCCTATACCTTCGATCCGCAGTTGATCAACAGATTAAAAATGAAAGGGCTTACAGCTTTTGTTTATGGAAGCAACCTGTTGACATGGACCAATTATAGGGGCTACGATCCCGAATTCAGTACAAACAATCCGCTGACACCGGGAGAGGACGATGGCCGTTACCCGAGGAGACGGGAGTTTGGATTTGGCGTAAATATCAATTTTTAGCATTTATCGATTAGGGTAAGTTCCGTCTGAAGGATGGGACAGATAAAATATTTTTGACATGAAAACAAAGATCTTAGCACTGTTACTGCTGTCAGCTACATTGGGAGGCTGTAACAAATTTTTGGAAGAGAAACCGCTGGCCGAAGTTGCGCTGGACCAGCATTATAAAAACTTATACGATGTGCAGGCCGCAATAGCCGGCATGTATAGCGCCTTTCAGCTTGAAATGGTCGGTAAGGGAAATTATCAGGACAATAAAGACAGTTATCTCGAAAAATACCTGTATTGGGGCGAGTATCGTGCCGATAATTTTGACCGTGCAATTAGTTACACCAAAGACTATGTGGACGAGATCGTATTAAATAGCCTTACGCCAACCAACCAGTTTTCAGACTGGAGCGGGCTCTATACCGCCATCGGGCGTATCAATAACAATATCAAGTATATTCCAAAGGCAGCCGAGTTGGATAGCCGTATTACCCCGGAGATGCTTAAGGATTATCTCGCGCAGTGTTATGCGCTTCGAGCGATGTGTTATTTCTATCTCGTCCGTGTTTGGGGTGATGCTCCGATATGGCTTGAACCTTATGAGGATGTACAGCAGCCCGCTGCCAGCGCACGTGAACCGAAAGATAAGATATTGAACGAGGTCATTATTCCAGATCTGGAAAAAGCCTATTCTTTGGTCGATAAAGATGCGAAAAACGCCCTATGGACAATCGGCGGGGCAGGAATATGTGCGATCATGTGTGATGTGTATATGTGGAAAAAGGACTATCAAAATGCAACAAAATGGATCACACGCCTGTTTTTGACAAAGTCTCCTACAGGAGTGAGCTATGCCGGAACCAATGAAACCAATTTGCAGGATGGCGCAAGCTGGAAGACCATTTTTGTCAATCCAACTTCCAGTAAAGAAACAATTTGGAGTATCCATTGGGATTACTTAAAAAATGGCTGTGCCTGTATGCAAACGTCGTGGTCTCCCAATAATAAGCAGATCATAGTCGATGAAGGAGTGTGGGCAACCTGGTTTCAGCCACAAACGACAACCTCGCCAAGCCCTGATATTAGACCACAACAAACATTGGATGTCTATTTTGGATTGCCAAGCAACAAGAGAGATCGCTTTATCAAGTGGTATCCCACTGATGCCAACCCAACCAAAGCAGATCCATGGCCAGTGACAAATCAGGCCCTACCGGTTTATTTGACCATGTACCGGCTGAGTGACATGTATCTCTTATACGCTGAAGCGTTGAATGGCCTCGGGGACCGCACCGATGCCCTGAAATATTTAAACTTTGTCCGCAAGCGTGCACGCCTGCCACAGTATGATGCGAATGATGCAACTATTGCCACAAGCTACCAGTTGGAAACAGCGATTTTGGATGAACGTCGTCTGGAACTTTTTGGTGAAGGTAAAAGGTGGTTTGATCTGGTGCGCACCGGACGTGTGAAAGAAGTGATGGATCCGATCTTGAAACGTAGACAGGAAGAAGCAGGTAACTTAGATAAACCTGGATTTCTAGATCCAACAAACAGAGTGTATTGGCCTATTCACCGGAATGTTTTAAACTCCAATAAATCATTGGTTCAAAATCCCGGATATACAGATTAACAGAAGAATTTAAATCAGAGAGTCATGAAAAGAATGTTTAAGACCAAATGGACATATAGCGCTATCATCGTAGCAAGTCTATTAATGACAAGTTGTTCACTTTTCGATTTGGAACTGCAAAAAGATTATGATTACCAACATAAAACTTTAGATCCCAATATCGGGATAAGCGCAAGGAAATTTTTGGAGAACCGATCTTATGAGACGGTAGAAAACCCAACGGATACAGTTTTCAAATGGATGCGGAAAGGCTTAGAATATGCAGGAATTCCTTTGGAAGAATTTGAAAAAAACGATCGAACCTTTATTTTCTTACATAATGAAGCCATAAAGACCTGGGATACTAAAACGAAGAAGGTGACAGCAGGCCTGTTTTTTGATTTTCCAATTGTGACCGGAGTGGACGGAACAGGCAAACCGATTACGAGACCGGCAACAAAATGGGAAGAATACAACAAAGATGATGTCCGTAACTATTTTCTTTACCTGATGCTGCAAGGGAATTACAACTTCGATAAGCTGACCATTGAAAATACCAAAGCGAAAACCATGCTTCCCGCCAATACGGTTGCCAGCAAAAGTTCTTTATTGGGATACATGAATGAAGGCAAAGGTTTTGATCAGGAAGGGCTGATGGCGTTACGTCTGGTCAATAACAGTGATTTGGCGCCGATTCAGATTAACAATAAAACCACCAATCGATCCGGGGGCTATATTGTGACCAATGGCGTGGTTCATGTCTTTGGAAGCAAGGGCAATACAACAGTTTATCCTTTTTCGGGAGCACTTTAACGAAAGAACCTTTTAAACAAATTTAAATATGATCAAAAAGAATTCAGTTATTGCTTCACTTCTGCTGCTATTGGCGGTAGGAACTAGCTGTGAGAAATCGCCAGCCGAAAAACTCACTTTAAACAGTATTGCCTGTGTGCAATGCCACACCATTCAGTCGGCAGCGGATCTTCAGGCACTGAGCTTACAGCCCGGAGACACGGTCATCATGAAGTCCGGCCAATGGACCAATCAGGAACTAACCTTCAGTGCTCAGGGGACAAAACAGCAGCCTATTGTATTGATGGCAGAGCAGCGGGGGGCAGTTATCATGAAAGGTACTTCTTCTGTTAGTATCACGGGACAATGGTTAGTTGTGGATGGACTCGTATTTCAGGAAGGGTATACGACAGGCAAAAATGTGGTGGATTTTACTTCTTCCTCTTCAAACTGCCGCCTTACCAATACGTCAATTGTGGACTACAATCCGCCGGCAGCAACCACCGACTACCGTTGGGTTTCCATTAACGGTTCCTACCATCGCATTGACCACTGCTATTTAAAAGGAAAGACCCATCAGGGACCGACCATGGTCGTATGGGGGACCAGTAAACCAATGAAACACCGAATTGATCACAACTTCTTTGGTGAGCGTGCTGCGGTACCGGACAATGGTGGGGAAACCATCCGTGTCGGAACCAGCGACTGGTCAATGACAAATGCACTGACAACTATTGAAGATAATATTTTCCAGCGCTGTAACGGTGAAACGGAAATTATATCCAATAAGATGGGAGCCGATACGATCCGCAACAACTATTTCTATGAAAGCCAAGGAACTTTATGTCTGCGGCATGGCAATGGATCTGCCGTTTATGGCAACTATTTTGTTGGCAATGGCAATAGCGCCGCTGGCGGTATTCGTATCATCGGTGAAGATCATCTTGTCTACAACAATTACTTCCAGAATATGGCCGGCACGGGACAAAAAGCTGCGTTGGCCATCATGGACGGTGTACCAAATTCACCTTTAAGCGGTTACTTTCAGGTAAAACGCGTAAAAGTTGTTGCCAATACCATGATCAAGTGTAAGCAGTCATTTGATATAGGGTCAGGTAAAGGTGGCAATAGCCGGACATTGCCGCCGACGGATGGGCATATCGCAAATAATGTGGTTTCACAATCTGCCCAGTCTACCATGTTGACCTTTACCGATCAACCGGTCAATTTTGTGTATCAGGGAAATATTGTTTTTGATGTACCGACAAGTCAACAGCTGCCGGCTGGATTTACCCGAGTTAATCCACAGTACACACTAACAACAGATGGCATCTATGAGCCTACGAGTAGCAGCCCGGTATTGGGTGCCTTTGTGGGGAATTATCCTTTTGCTGCGGCAGCAGATGCTAGAGCGCCTAAACTGGATACAAAACACCGCGATCTGCTGAAAGCCCAAAATGTAGGTCCTGTATTTATGACCGGCCTGGGAAATAGTTTGGTCATTAATCCTTAAAAAAAACTAAACATTATTTTATGCGGGGAATAAATTTTTTATTCCCCGCTTTTTTTTTGCGGTAAACAATGCTTGTATTTACCGCATATAATTTTGAGATCAAGGGCAACAACAGACTGCTACCAAATTATACCTAAAAACAATTTTAAATCAGTATTTAGACAGTAATCAGTCAGTGTTTATTCAGTCGTCACTGAGCAATCACTGAACAAGCACTGAACGAGCACTGAACAAGCATTGTAAAAAGGTTGAACTTGACTACTATCTGATCCTGATTTGCTGCAGCTAAAAATTATTCTGGAAAAAGGGAAAAGTTACACGTGTGAACAAGAATAACCGAGACTACTACTAAAAGAACCCAAGGCCCGATCACCAGATAGGTCGTTGTTTTATTTAATGATTGGAAAGGTTATAAAGTTTTTGCACTCACAGGTGGTAAGTTTGGCAATTTTCATTTGTACTTTTTGACAGGTTTTGGAGAATGCTTTTTTCGGTATTCTTTATAATTTCCATGTTTTTCGTATTCCAGCGTACCTTCCGCACAGTAACTGCTGAGATAAACAGAAAATTTATTGCTCTGTTCCTTGTTGGCATGCAGCTGTTGGATTATTTCAGAAACACGGCGGGGTATCTCGAAAAAATTGGAATTATAAACAAGATCATCCAGTTCTTTCGTCAGCTCAATACGACGTTTTGACTCCGGGGGGATATTGTAGAGCGGCGTTAAATCTATCTGTTTTTTGAATATGGTGTGCGGTTGAATTTTTAACGCACGGCAGATCAGGATAAAGTTATTCAGTGAAGCACCTTTTCCGCGTTCAATGGCCGCGATTGTATTGGTGGTTAATCCGGTCATATTGGCTACATCTTTCAAGGTGTAGTATATTTTTTCACGTTGAACGCGCAATTGCTCGCCGACTTCCTCCAGTATATTCTCATTGGTATATCCCATATACAAATGGAAAACTTATTTGCGCATTTTTAGAATAATAATATTTGTGATTTATTTGCGCAAATAAATATTTGTTTTTATATTTGTTTCAACGAAAGCCGATAACTAAACTTAAGTTATAACAACAGGGCGGGAGACGAGGTGTTAATCTGTTGAAGTACGACTAAAAGCTAAATAATGAGAAAATTAAGAATAAAAAACATCGCAAAGTCACCGGAATAAAATTGATTTCGATTTTATAGACTTATATCAAGTATCCTATGTTGATAACCCCTATTATTGACTTGTAACTGCCATTCAAAGCATAGGATGAATAAAAAATAAAATTATTTGAATCGTTGAAATAGACTCGGTATTGAGTTTATTTAAAAGCTGTTTTTGCGCAAAAATGAAGTAATTATTTTGCGTGAGGGACGTTCTTTGACTTATTGGTATTGAAAGGGAAAATATAAAAATTTAGGCTGATCGGATGTTTTGCTGATCGGTTTGATTAGAATAGGAGGCATCTTGTGATGCCGTAGGGTGAGCGCAATGGCGACTCACTAAATACCCCTTTTTAATAAAATGTTGGGTAACATTCTACGCTATGTTCTTGATTATTATTGGGATACTAGGAGGTAAGATGTTAATGATCTCAAATTGTGAGGTATACACAACGTAAGGCGGCCTCTTGAGGAACTTGAGAATGGTGTTAATGACCTCAAATTGCGAGGTGTACACAACATTGAAAATATAGATCCAAAGCGAGTATAAAATGTTGATGATCTTAAAATTTAGGGTATATACAACAGGGCGCTTTTCGGACTTTTCTTATTTCTTGAAGTTGATTATCTCAGAATATAGAGTATACACAATTAGAGACTCGTTAACAAATAATGGGTTATGAGAAGTTCATGATTTCATCATTTAGGGTGTATATAAAGTAGGGCGGACCTTTTGTAAGTCTTCTGAGATGTTAATGATCTTAGAATGTAGGTGATATACGCAACTAGCTCGTGGGCTATTACTGTTTTTTACTTGATACTAGAATTTTAAAATTATATATGGAGGCATCTTGAAATTCCGTAGGGTGAGCGCAATGGCGACTCACTGAATATCCTTTTTTCGAAAAATGTTAAGGAAATGCAGGGTATAACAAATAAGATACGATTATTTGGCGTAAAAGATATTATTAGTTTCAATAAGTAGGTATAAACAACCTTAATCGAATTTAAAAAAAGATAAAAATATTGGTGATCTCAAAAAGTAGGGTATATACAACATACGCGGTCCTTCTCATCAATAACAACGTCGTGTTAATGATCTCAGAATGTAGATGATACACGACTAGCTCGTATACTACTACTGTTTTTTACGTGATGTTAGAATTTTCAAAAATTATATATTGAGGCATCTTGTTATGCCGTAGGGTGAGCGTAATGGTGACTCACTAAATGCCGCTTTTAAGAAAATTTTGGGTTACATCCTACGCTATGTTCTTGGATTATTATTGGAATATTAGAGGGTAGGGTGTTGATGATGTCAAAATATAGGGTATATGCAACGCCGTTATGTATATAGATATCACGGATTCCGGTGTTGATGATGTCAAAATATAGGGTATATGCAACCTAAATAGGGAAGACCATAGACCTTTAACTGGTGTTGATGATGTCAAAATATAGGGTATATGCAACTTCATAATTTCACGTATTTAATTAAAATAGGTGTTGATGATATCGAAATAAAGGGTATACACAACTTGGGAAACGTCGTTTCTGTTATGATAACGATGTTAATGATCTCAAAAAGCAGGGTATACACAACTGAGTCTTGTTTGTGAAACGTGAGAAATTTGATGTTGATTATATGCAATTAGCGTTTGAGCTGCTACCGTAATTAATTCCGTTGCGTAGTACTTGAAAAGTAAGAAAATTTTCAAAATTATATATGGAGGCATCTTGTTATGCCGTAGGGTGAGCGCAATGGCGACTCACTAAATACCCTTTTTAAGAAAATGTTGGGTTACATCCTGCGCTATGTTCTTGATTATTATTACGATAATATGTGGTAGGATGTTAATGGTCTCAAAATGTCGGTTAGTAACAACCTAAAAGTATAGAATATGCAACATTATTCTGATGTTAATGGTCTCAAAATGTCGGTTAGTAACAACTTGAAAGTTTTGTTTTGTCTTGTTCTAGGGATGTTAATGTTCTCAAAATGTTGGTTAGTAACAACGCGAATCCATACACAGTAATGCTTAAAATGATATTAACGATTTAGAAATGAAGGGTATACATAGCGGTAAACTTTTTGTTGAAGATAAATTTCTAGATGTTGATAATCTCAAAATGTAGGGTATACACAACGAATGGCCCTTAGACTAGGTTTTCCCGATCGATGTTAGCGATCTCAAAATGTAGGGTATACACAACATTACTCTATTCAAGCGTTCAAAACTTAAGATGTTGATGATCTCAAAATTTAGGCTATATGCAACTATTACAGAATAATACCTATTCTTTAAGTAGATGTTTAGTGATCTAAAATAAAGGGTATACACAACTGTGCGTTTTCATGCATCGCTGTATTAGCTGTGTTGACCACATAACATAGGGGGTATACACAATATAATGAGTTATGAACAAATAATCTGATAGAGCACTATAGCATAGCGTCATAACTATTTTAGCCTGTATAACTTTAATATCCCACTCAATACCAATAAGTTTTTATAACCATATAACGATTTACGCTTACCCGGCTTCGGTTTCCATAAGATCGTCAATTTCCGCCGAAGCTGTGGTAAGTGATTTTCGTGTGCTAACCATAAAAACCAATTATGAAACCAATTTTACTAAACAAGGACATTAAAACTGCCATTGAACACCTGCACAATGGTCATGAAAAGGGGCTTAAATTTTTCTACCAAAAATTCTATGAACACTTCCTTTTTCGCGCCCGCCGTGCTACTGATGATGAATGTACTGGTGAAAGTATCGCCCAAGAGGCTTTTCTCCGTCTTTGGCTGTTCCGAGAAAATGTACATTCCGAAACCGAGGTCTTCGACTTTCTGAAAGGCCAGGTGAAGTCCGCCATTCACGCTTTTTATCAAAAATCGCGCAATAGGTTTCACCGAAGCTTACTCCGCCTCGACAGCATTGAGGACTATCAGGAATTTATGCTGGGTTACGAACTGGAAGAGGACAGCGAAGAAGATGTCCTCTATATCGAGCAACTGGAACTGGAGAAGAAAAAGAAAATGGATCAGCTCAATGCCATTATGCCTAACCTCAACAACGATCAACAGCTCTTTATACGCCTTTGCCTCAAATATAGTTTTAACTATGAACGTATCGCTTACTATATGGGGAATATCTCTGATTATGAGGTTAGCCTACAAATAGAGAAAACAATCGAATACCTGCGTTCCATCGTTCATAGTGAAGAGAAAATGCAGCTAATGGCCAAACCTGTTGCATTTAAGTTGAATGGCGAAATGACCGAAGAAGAAGCTGAGGTCTTCCGCATGCGCTATGAATTGCAGTATTCCTTTGACAAGATTTCAGAAGCTTTACAATTGGATGGGGGACAGGTGCGTACTTTATTTATTAATGCACATGCAAAAATTAAATCTGCTAAGAAAACAGCATAAAAAACATAAAAAGATATGGCAGCTGATACAATGGTATTGACCCGCAAAATACAGGTTTTTGTGGATTGTGACGATAAAGAAAAACGATCGGAATATTTTAAACAACTCTTTGAATGGCAGGATCTTGTTTTCCGCGGGGCCAATATGGTCATCACCCATCAATATGTACAGGAAAATCTGAAAGATCTGATTTATCTGCAAGAAGATGTGAAAATCAAACTGGCCGATCAGGCAAAAGACCCGGAAGGTGTATTGAATACTTCACGGATGAATACAACTTATCGCCTACTGTCCAGTTATTTTAAGGGACGAATTCCCACAGATATTCTATCCCAGATAAACACGGCTTTAATCAAATATTTTCAGGCAGATCGTCTCTCATACTGGAAGGGTGAAAAATCACTTCGCAATTACAAAAAGGATATGCCCATTCCCTTTCCTGGTAGACGAATTAACTTGAGTAAAGATGAGAATAATAGAGATTTTAAATTCACACTATTCAAAATACCTTTTCGGACCTACCTCGGTAAAGACCGATCGGATAAAAGGGTATTGCTCCAACGTGCATTGGTCGGACAAATCAAAGTCTGCAGCAGCGCAATCAAAATTGTTAAAGGCAAGATCTTTCTTCTGCTGGCCCTGGAACTTCCCAAAAAGATCCAAGAATTGAAAGATAACATTATCGCCGAAGCGTCGCTTTCTATCGAACATCCTATAGCAGTAACCATCGGTAAGGAGTCCTTTCAGATCGGCAACAAGGAAGAGTTTACTTACCGCCGTATGGCCATTCAAGCAGCACGACATCGTTTACAAAAAGCCGCCGCATTTGATAAAGGTGGACGTGGACGTAAACGGAAAATGAAAAGCTTGGAACACTACAACGAAAAGGAGAAAAATTACGTAGACACCAAACTCCACCTCTATAGCCGCCGGTTAATTGAACTTTGTGTGAAAGCACAAGCCGGTACACTCTTATTGGTTAACCAATCCAATAAGGAAGAAATTGCAAAAGGGGATGAATTCCTGTTGCGAAACTGGAGCTACTATGGACTTATCGAAAAAATTAAATACAAGGCCAAAATGGTCGGTATTAACATTATTATAGAATAAAATTAATCCAATTTTTCGCCCCGATAAAATTTCGTATACGCATCCCGTGCATAGCCGTTGTCTAAGTACTCAAACGTGCTAGCACCGGCTCCCTTTAACTCCTGGCCGCGATAGAAAACTGCCCAGGAGTCTTTTGCATAACCTCCTCCAAGCGCTTTAAATGTAGATGGCGAGGCACCCTTAACCTTTACCCCCTGATAATAAACTGTCCAGGGATCTGCCGCATAGCCGTTTCCGATTAATTTGAACGAGTTGGGGCTGCCGCCCTCGACTTTGACTCCGCGGTAAAAAAGATTCCAGGCGTCTTTGGCATAGCCATCATCAAGGTATGCAAAGGTTGAAGCAGAAGCCTCTTCCACTTTCTGATTTTTAAAAAAAACAGACCAATTGTCCTTGGTGTATTGACCGCCAAGGGGCTGTGTGTTAGGACCAGCAAATTTATCATTCTTTTCACCCCTATAATAGCTCGACCAATTATCTTTTGCATAACCCCGCCCGAGATTTTCAAAGCTTGAAGCATTGGCTCCATTAATTTCCTTGCCTAAATAGTAAGCTTTCCAGGGGTCTTTGCTGTAACCATTTCCCAATACCTTGAAGGAAGACGCTGTTGCGTTTGACAATGGCTTGCCATAAAAATAAACCCTCCAGGCATCGCTGGCATAACCGTCTCCCAGGAATTGGAAAGTGGATGGACTTGCATCAACTATTATTGCTCCTCGAAAATAAACCTTCCAAATGTCCTTTGCATAACCCGAACCTAAAAATTGAAATGAACCGGCATTGGCGTTCGGAATTTCTTTACCGCGATAATAAACACGTGACCCGATTTTACTGTAACCATCGCCCAGATGATCCTGAAGCAAAAGGGCAGTACGGTTATATTGAGCAATATTTGCACAAATAGCCTGTGTGGCAGTAGTCAACAAAAGAAGAAGGAGCATGGTTTTAAATGGGACTTTTGTCATCATATAGGGCATCGGGTTAAATTTGAAAGCAAATGATCATGGTGTACTCTTGTTAATGAGACCCGGTAATACTCGTAAAGTTTAGTCATTAATTAAATTTTTTTGTGCGCTATCTTGCCCTTGTTCCAAGATCGGTCTGCTGTTTGTTTGCTGATTCTTTGCTGTTCCTCTGCTGATTGATTGGTGGTTGTTTGCCGTTTCTTTGCTTATTCTTCGGGGCTTCTTCGTATCTGCTTCGAGAATGGTTTGCTATTCGTTTGCCGTTTCTTTGGTGTTTCTTTGGTGTTTTTTTGCTGTTTCTCTGCTAAAATGGTAAATAAATAGCAACCAATCGGCAAAGAATAGGCAAAGAATAAGCAAGCAAGGTGGCTCTTAAGCCCCTAGAATACCTTAAGCGAATACGAGCAATCCTGCTAGAGAAGGCTAATGCGATCGCAAAAACAGGGTCTATGGGTAAGCTAACTTGCCTAACAGCGAAAGGCTGGACGCAAGGTTGCATAGATGGCATTTATTTGGTCGGCTGTAAGTGTATTTCGGGAAAGGAGTAGCTGGAATCCTGGATGGTGGTAAACAGGGAATAATCGGTGTAATCCGGAACGGATATCCGCAGGAGATAGCTGCCCTTTTTTATCACCTGTATTTTAAATTCGCCATTGCTGTTTCTAACGGTATCCCGACCTAATAAAGCCAGGGGTTCCCTTTCCTTATTGGACGCATAGGTTTCAATAATAAAATACCCAACGGGGTTATACTGATGGTCAACCAGCCGACCGGTAATACGGTAAGGTGGAGTAGTAAACAGCCCATACAGTGAACAAGAGAGTAGCAGTAGTTTTAGCATATTTTTCCAAGGATGTAGCTCGATAACATACAGGTATCCAGCTGATGAATCTTAAAACAGCGATCGTCGCCTCACGATTGGAATGACAATCTATGCAAAGGTAGCCTGCTGCGTCATTGAATACATATCACAAGCTTATGAAAAACTATCATTTTGCATTTTCTGCTTGTAGGCGGAAGGAGATAAACCCGTCAGTTTTTTGAAAAATCTGGAAAGATTATTAGGATCGCTGAAATGAAGTTCAAAGGCAATTTGGGCGATAGACTGTTCGTCCAATACAAGCCGCTGTTTGATTTCTTGTATTTTTCGATGTTGGAGGAGGGTAATTGGACTATGTCCGGTGTAGGCTTTGATTTTGCGATTCAGCTCATTGCGGTGTATTTTTAGTAAACTAGCATATTGGTTGCAGTTCAGGTTGGAATTGACATGCTCTTCCAGGAGCATTTTAAATCGAGTGAGCAAATTGTTGTTCGCGCTTTCGCTGGCTATATGATGAAATGCACGAAATAGCCGGTCCAGTCGAAGTAAAATACTGGCAAGTAATGCGCGAATCATATTGGGGCTGTCGGATCGGAACGCTCCGATTTCAAAAACAATTTCGGAGAGCATGGATTTGAATAACCCAAAATCGCCACCCATCGCGACAATATAAGGTGCAAATGAATAATTGTAAAAATAGGGAAGTTTGTATACCAGTGTTTTATCCTGAAAGAAAGATTCCAAAAACTCGGGCTTAAAGATTAAATGAAATCCTTTGACACCGTTTTTATCAAAGTCACATTGCTTAATCTGATTGGGCGAAGCGAATAAGATCGTACCTGGGCATAATTCGATGCGTTTTTCATTGGTATAGGCCACACCGCTTCCCTGTTCAAAAAACATGATCTCAAAAAAGTTGATGGTGTGCGGACCGGCCTCAAAAATCAGATCGGTATTATCCTCGAACCGATGGGCATCCATCGCTAAGGGAAAGCCGTATTTGCTGTCGTCAAAATCAAAATACCGCATAGTAATGTCTTTAACCCTGTAGGAAACGCATAGGTGCTAAACCCTCGCTCAGTAAATATAATATTTTTTCTGATTATCGCTTGAGAGGGAACTGAGGCCCGATCCCTGTAATGCAAATGCTGCCAGTCAAAAAACAGAGGCCATGTCATATTCAGGTCAATGAAAGGCTATATATGCTCCTTAATTTGAAAAAGTAATATATTTTTTGTATATTGCTGGTTATGAGTTTTAAAGAAAAATTAGAGAACTGGCGCACGTCAATCAATCGCGCCGGTAGTGGTGAGGAATTGTATATTTTGCTTTTGAACTACAAAAGGTTTATCAATAAAAATTGGATGGACGATTTTGGCGATCCGGGCAACTGGAAATCGGAATTAAATCAGGTCATCAGCAAAGTAAGAAACAAGGTGGATGTAGCAGATATCAGAGCCTGCCAAGATTTATCGTCCTATCAGGACGATGCCCGGCAGACAGCACATTCACTCAATCATACGTTAAAATATCATCACTCATTGACAAAAGGGTAGGCTAGGCCTACCTTTTTTTGTTACCAAAATTTTATAAATTATTTATTAAGCGGGATGTATAATCAGCCATGATTGTACATCCCGCTTTATTTTTTTCCTATTTCTCTGCAGTAGACAGTGGCTCGCTAGCCTAATTATGATGCACAGCCTGAACCTATTATTGAAAAAAATATTTGCCCATGTCAGAAAATGTTTTTACTATTGTAAAGTAGTATAGAATAGTATAGATTACTAGCCCTATACTATAAACTAATAACCAATCTATAAGAAGACCAATTTATGATCTACCACATGTATTACCGAATCTGTAAATGGCAGCGATGTAGTCTTGTCTTCCTCTTTCTTTTGATAACTGGCTTTGCAAGTGCACAGTCCAAATCATTTGAATTAAGAGGTGTTGTATTAGATAGTGTCGGACATTTACCCATTTCCAATGTTACAATTGCCTTCGTGGGAAAGAATGCAGTTGTATCAACGGATGCACAGGGGCAGTTCCTGATCAAAGATGTACACCTCAACGATCAGCTTGTCCTGACTTCGGTCGGATTCGACCGAAAAACTGTTCAGGTCACCAGTACCAACCGGATGACCATCTTTCTGTCTTCATCAAGTTCAAACCTCGATGAAGTGACTGTTGTCGCTTATGGCACACAGAAAAAAACGAGTATGGTCGCTTCGATCACCTCCATTAATCCGAAAGAAATTAAAGGCCCTACCTCCAATCTGACCACCATGCTGGCAGGTCGGGTAGCGGGTTTAATTGCGTATCAGCGCAGTGGTGAACCCGGAAATGATAATGCCTCGTTCTTTATTCGAGGTGTCGGGACCTTTGGTGCCGGAAAAAAAGACCCCTTGATTCTCATCGATGGGATGGAATCGAATACAACAGCTTTAGCGCGGCTACAGCCCGATGATATTGCTGGTTTTTCGGTGCTGAAGGATGCGGCCGCCTCTGCATTGTATGGTGCCAGAGGTGCAAATGGTGTGGTTCTGGTGAATACCAAAAGTGGTATCGTGGGAAAGGCAAAATTTAATGCGCGTTTCGAAAACTCCATTTCTACCAATACCCGAAATTTCCAATTTGCCGATAACATTACCTATATGAACCTGGCAAATGAAGCGGTATTGACGCGCAATCCCAAAGGGGCTTTGCCTTATGACCAAAATAAAATCGATCATACCGCTAGGGGCGACGATCCGCTGCTTTATCCAAATAATAACTGGATCGATCAATTGATTAAAGATTATACCAACAACCAGCGTTTCAATTTCAACGTAACTGGCGGGGGAAACCTGGCGCAATATTACGTCGCGGGTACTTTTAACAATGACAAAGGAATTTTGAAATCGGAAAGCGGTAATAATTTTGACAATAACATTAACCTCAAAAATTATTCGATACGTTCCAATATCACTTTAAATGTAACCCCGACAACCATAGGAATTATCCGTACTTCGGCTCAGTTTGACGATTATAAGGGGCCCATCGGTGGTTATGATGATTGGGGTAATTTGATCAATGGGGGGCAACGGGTATTCAAAGAGGCCATCTGGTCCAATCCGGTGATGTTCCCGGCAGTTTATCCAGCTTCTTACGCACCGTTTACAACCCATCCGCTCTTCGGAAATAACTTTATACCGACGACAAAGACCTTGTACAATAACCCTTATGCCAAGATGGTCAACGGTTTTCAGGAATACAATAGTTCCACAGTCAATGTACAATTGGAGCTGAAACAGAACTTTGATTTTATCACAAAAGGTTTGTCGGCCCGTTTGATGGCTTATACACAACGGTACTCGTATTTTTCGGTGCGCAGAAGCTTTGAACCTTTCTACTATAATCTGCTGAAAATACCGGGTACAAACAATACGGTATTGAGCTTGCTGAATGAAAATCAGGGAACAGAATACCTGGACTACAGTCAAGGTGATAGGATACAGAATACAACGACCTATGGCGAATTTGCGGTCAATTATAACCGGACCATTGGAAAGGATCACGACATCACGGGTATGCTCATCGGTATCATGCGCAATTATCAGACAGCAAATGGAGGCAATTTACAGGCCTCTCTGCCAGCACGTAATATTGGTGTATCTGGACGCGCAACGTATGCGTATAAAAATAAATACCTTTTTGAAGCAAACTTTGGTTACAACGGTTCCGAGCGCTTTTCTAAAGATAAACGATTTGGCTTTTTCCCCTCTTTTGGAGTAGGCTGGAACCTCCAGGAAGAGCCGATGTTTGAGTTTATGACACCGGTGGTATCTCGTTTAAAACTACGGGCAACCTATGGTTTGGTGGGTAACGACCAGATCGGTAACGACCGCGACCGCTTTTTCTATTTATCACAGGTCAATCCAAATGATAATGGAAAAGGATTTTCCTGGGGAAATCTTTGGGATTATACCCGACCGGGTTATTCCATCTCGCGTTACGCCAATCCCAATATTACCTGGGAACGTGCCAAAACATTTGATGCAGGTTTTGATCTGAATCTTAAAAATGGATTAGGTGTTGTCTTCGACTACTACAACTCCAAGCGAAGTGATATCTTAATGGTACGCTCAACGGTTCCGACGACAGCAGGTTTTCAGGCCGATATTCAATCCAATATGGGCAAAGCGGAGAGTAAGGGATTTGACCTGACTTTGGATTACAACAAATCCTTTGCAAATACCTGGTGGACGCAGTTGCGCGGTAATATGACCTATGCGACCAATCGCTTGCTGACCAACGAAGAGCCAAACTATCCGGCAAATTTATCTTACCTGACACATTTGGGGTATCCGATTAAACAACAATATGGTTTGATCGCCGAACGCTTATTTGTCGATGATATTGAAGCCGATAACTCGCCATTGCAAAATTTTGGTGGTGCACTGAAAACAATGGGCGGTGATATCAAATACCGTGACATTAACGGTGATGGCAAAATAACTGATCTGGACAAGGTGCCCATCGGTTTTCCAACGGATCCTGAAATTATCTACGGTATGGGCTTCACCGTTGGTTTCAAAGGATTTGATGTCAGTGCTTTCCTACAGGGCTCTGCACGTTCATCGTTTTTTATCAATCCCGGAAATATCACGCCTTTCGCCATCAATGGTCCCTATCAAAACGGGCTGTTAAAACAGGTTGCCGATAGTCACTGGTCGGAAGATAATCAAGATATCCGTGCATTTTGGCCACGATTGACCGACGGATTCAATAACAACAATAATCAATTCTCGACCTGGTGGATGCGCAATGGTGCCTTCCTCCGCCTAAAATCTGTTGAATTGGGTTATACGGTACCAAAGAAGATCCTGGATCGCTGGAAGATGTCCAATATCCGCATTTATACCAATGCCCTGAATCTTGCGGTATGGAGCAAATTTAAAATGTGGGATCCTGAAATGGGTGGTGATGGTTTGGGTTACCCGGTTCAGGCGGTATATAATATCGGAATCAATGTAGGATTATAAAAAACAATGTATCATGAAAAAGTTAACTGTATTTAAATCGATGGTGGTATCAGGTCTATTGTTTTTTCAATCCTGAAACTATTTGGATGTCGTACCCGACAATGCTCCCACAATAGATAATGCCTTTACCATGCGCAGTGAAGCCATTAAATATTTGGCAACCTGCTATTCTTATTTGCCCAATGATGGCGAACCGACTATAAATCCCGCTTTTATGGCAGGAGATGAGTTCTGGCTGGATTACCCAACACGGAGTATCAACGGGACAAACTGGAACATCGCCCGTGGCAATCAAAGTGTCACTAATCCTTATGTTAATTATTGGGACGGATATATGTTCAATGCCATTCGCGACTGTAATATCTTTTTGGAAAATATTCAAAATCCCGAAAAGGTACGTGATATGACGCAAGACGAACGTACCACCTGGGAGGGTGAGGTATTGTTCTTAAAAGCCTATTATCATTTTATGCTGATGCGTCATTATGGCCCTATTCCCATTATGGATGTCAACGTTCCTGTCACAGCACCAATTGAGGAGACGCAGGTAAAGCGTCAGCCGATAGACCAAGTGGTTGATTATATCGTGAAGGTACTCGATGAGGCCGCAAGTAAGCTGCCAAGTGCGGTGCAGTCGCCAGTAACTGATCTGGGGCATATCACAAAACCAATTGCTTTAGGTATCAAGGCAAAAGTCCTATTATATGCTGCAAGCCCATTATTCAATGGTAATACGGATTATGCAACCTTCAAAAATGTGGACGGCACCTTATTTTTTAATCAGAGCTTCCAAGCCGAGAAATGGCGTAAAGCAGCGCAGGCTGCAAAAGAAGCAATTGCTGCCTGCGAGGAGCTGGGCATGAATCTATACGAATTTCCAACACCGGTACGCCCACTGTCCAATACCACAATGATTCAGATGAGCATTCGTAACGCTGTGACGGAAAAATGGAACCGCGAGATCATCTGGGGGAATTCAAATTCGCGGACATGGCAGTTGCAGTACTCGTCCATGGCGCACATCGATCCGAATAATGCCGGCAACAACAGCGTCAACGGTACCTTGGCCCCGACAATCAAAATCATTGAACAGTTTTATACGAAAAACGGGGTGCCGATGGATGAAGACAAAACCTTGATTTTAGCAATAAAAATCAATTACGTGCCGGAACGCATGAGGAACGCTTCAACAACATCGAAAATTACCGAACAGCGCGTTTGCATTTTGACCGTGAAAATCGTTTCTACGCCAATGTGGGCTTTGACGGTGGGGTTTGGTACATGGAAAATAGCCCTAGTCAGACGGACGAAAATACCTGGACAACACAACTTCGTTTAGGCTTATTTGGCAGTGGTGTTTCCGTGCCGATCACAACCTATTACCCAAAGAAGCTGGTCAATTGGAAATTTGCCTTTAAGGATGGAAACAGCTCGCATATCGAAGAATATCCATGGCCTATGCTACGGCTTGCCGACCTGTATCTGATGTATGCCGAAGCGCTGAACGAAAGTGAAGGACCGACAGCCGATGTATTCCTCTATCTCGATAAGATTCGCAAGCGCGCCGGTCTGGAAGGGGTGAAAGAGTCCTGGTCAAAGTATGCTTTCAATAGCGCCAAACCGACGACAAAAGAAGGACTCCGTGCTATCATACAACGCGAACGTAATATTGAGATGAGCTTTGAAGGTTCCCGCTTTTGGGATTTGAGACGCTGGAAGCTTGCCGCGCAGGAACTCAACAAAAATATCACGGGCTGGGATCGCAATCAGGATAAAGACCATCCGGAGCTTTTTTACCAGGAACAGACCTTCTATCAACAACGATTCGTGGCACCAAGAGACTATTTTTGGCCGATTAAAGAAAGTGATCTATTGGTCAACCCTAATTTGGTACAAAATCCGGGTTGGTAATTAGCGTATTAAATTGAAGAAAATCATGAAAAAACGAATATATCGCAATAGTATCTATGTCATGGCTGGCCTGCTGTTTTTACTGCTCGGCTGTAAAGAGGAAAAAGGCTGGACCTTAATGGAAGACGACCAGACCAAACCGGGAGTGGTACAGCATCCCTCCGTCGTAAATGGCTATGGACAGGCAACCATACATTACAGCCTTCCGGAGAATGACAACATACTCTATGTCAAAGCCGAATATGTGATGGCGAGCGGCGCCACCCGTGTTGTCAAATCGTCTACCTATACCAATGAGATCTTAATTGATGGATTCCCCGATACCAAGCCGCAAACCGTTAAACTGTATGCGGTAAGCAAAGCTGAGGTTGTGTCGGATCCCATAGACGTCATTGTTGAACCCAAGACGCCGATCTTTAATTTGGTGTTTGGAGAGATGAAAGTAACGGCTGCCTTTGGCGGTATCCGCATTACCTCAACAAATAAGGAAAAAGGAAATGTGGTCATCGTACCGATGGTAGACTCGCTCAACAATGGCGAATACCTGCCCTTAGATAACTACTATGGACAGGATTCCATCATCTTATATAATGTCCGTGGATTGAAATCCAAAGAAATGAAGTTCGCATTTTATGTCCGCGATCGCTGGTTAAATAAGTCTGATACGCTGTACACTTCGATTACGCCATTGGAGGAAAATCTGTTTAACCGGCAATTGTTTACACCCTTACGCTTGCCAGGGGACGCGCAAATTCTCTATGGCTCCATGGACAATCTATGGGATGGTAATCTCAATACGTCTAAATGGCCAAGTTTCTATACTGTGGAGAATGCCGGTGTGCCGCAATCGGTCACTTTCTCGATCGGTAGAGAAGCAAAACTAAGCCGCGTGGTGATCTTTCCGAGACGGGAAAACGGCTTCTACGATAAGGGCAATTTACGTGATTTTGAGATCTGGGGAAGCAATACGCCGAATTTGGATGGCTCATGGGAGTCCTGGACCAAATTGGCTACCTGCACGGTACGTAAACCATCGGGAACACCGTCGGGAACAAATACCAATGCTGATGAAGTGTATGGTACCTCTGGCTGGTCATTCGATCTACCGGAAGATGCTCCGAAATACAAATACCTGCGCATTCGCAATCTGCGCAATTGGCGGGGTAGTTATTTTATGCAGATTAACCAGATTCAGGTATGGGGCGTTTATTAATCAATTTAAAAAGCAAAGTTATGAAAAGATATATCATATTGCTGTCCTTGTTTATCGTGGCGCTGTTGGCGGCTTGTTCCAAAATGGACGAGTTTACCGAACACACCGACGGGAAAGCAATTATCTACCCGGCAAAGCTCGATTCGATTAGAATTCGTTCGGGAAAATACCGTATACAAGTAGAAGGTGTCTATAGAGCTTCCTCGGGTGTTTCTGAGCTGCGTATCTATTGGAACAGTAAGCAGGATTCGATGAAAATACCGGTCAAACTGACGGGTAAGGTGGATACCGTACGTTATTTAATCGACAAACTGCCTGAAGGGCCCATAAATTTAGAAATTCGTAGTGTGGATGCCGCAGGGCGCTTTTCCGTTCCCACCTATGTGGTGGGGAACGTATATGGCGATCGTTATCGCGAAGGACTTTACCAACGTGTGGTACTCGAACAGAATTTTATTGCTGGACAGCAACTGCAATTGGGTTTGCAAAATGTATCGGAAACCATGGGCTTTGATGGACTGCGTATCGCGTATAGAAATTGGGATGGTGGTACCACAGATACCGTGGTGCGTACCAAAAATCAGGATGAGAAGATTGGTCTTCAACGCTATCTTCCTGGTGCCGAAGTTTCGTATCGTACTGTGTTCAGACCCGATAGTTCGGCCATCGATACCTTTATGGTCAAATCGACCAAATTGGCTGTGAAAAAAGACAACATTACACCTTGGTACCTCCAGAATTACAAAACACCATTTACAGCGACGGTCTATGACGGTAATCGCTGGGGAGTTTTGGACAACTGGATGACAAACGCTGCCATGAAAAACCATAACGGTTACGGTGGTTTTGGATCGGATGATGGCGGTGTGGTCAACATTGAAGCAGGCTGGGGAGCTCCGGCTATCGTAAATGGTAAAATAGAGCAAAAAGTAACCTTATTACCCGGTAAGTATCGTTTTTTTTGTAACTTATCCTGGACAAATTATGATCAACCGCCAGCAAAACTGGTTGTTAGCAAAGCAAACAGTGGAATTCCAGATCTTGAGCAGATTCAACAGGCAATGGCCCATGCTGATGTTAAATCAGATGGCGTTTATTTTGAAATCAAAGAAAAGGTTACGGTCAATATGGGAATGCTGGTCAATTTTCAACCTGACCATTACATGAAGATCAACGCTTTTCAAATCAATTTACAATAATATCAAGCAGAATGAAGACAGTTATTTTCGCGCTAAGTTTTATGCTATGTACCTTCATGTTATGCGCACAGCCTTTTCAGGTCAAGAAAAATGGCCTAACGTTGACCTATAACAAACTAGATGGAACATATTCACTAAGTAAAGATCAAGTCGCCTATATCCAACAAGCAAGTGCCTATCTGGCACTTGCTAATGGACAAAAAATTAGTACTGATAAACTGAAAGGAACCCGCAGCGTCACAGAAAAGCGTATTCAGGACAATTTGGGCAAAGGCATACAGTATACCATTTCGGTTAAAACCCAACAGGGCATCACATTGCTGCAGCATTTTTATTGCTACGACACAATAGATGGTGTCATCCTTGAACTGGAAGTTAGGGGTAAAAATATAGCCAGCAATGAACTTGTGCCGATCTGGTCAAATGCGTCGGTTGCCGGCCTGGGAAAATCCTTGTAC
The DNA here is from genome assembly GCF_033097525.1 of Sphingobacterium sp. UGAL515B_05. Lineage (NCBI taxonomy): Bacteria > Pseudomonadati > Bacteroidota > Sphingobacteriia > Sphingobacteriales > Sphingobacteriaceae > Sphingobacterium > Sphingobacterium sp. UGAL515B_05. The sequence continues at coordinate 3,360,066 of NZ_CP109907.1, forward strand.
CAACTGGCTGTTCCTTTTGATAACGATACGTTTATTTCGTATGAAAACAATGTCCTTGCAAGGAATAGTAAGCGCAGCGCCGAAGTCGGTGTTGTATACGATAAGGACAGCGGAAAAGGGCTGTTGATTGGTTCATTGGATCAATCCGTCTGGAAATCGGGTATCGCGATCGAAGGAGATCAGGGGCAATATACCCACCTGGCAGCGCAGGCCGGATTTACGGATGTAACTATCACACGTGATTCCATGGCGCACGGGACGGTGAAGGGGGATGTCATTCGTTCCCCAAAATACCTCGTGTCTTACGACAAGGATTGGCGCATTGGGCTCGAAAACTATGCTAAAATCCACCGGAAACTATCGCCGGCCTATGTGAAATCTTGGCAAGGTGCCACACCTGTCGGCTGGAACAGCTGGGGCGTGATACAGGAAAAACTTAATTTTCAGAATGCCACAGGCACAGCAGACTATTTCGCAAAAGATATTCCTTATTTCCGCAACGCAAATGGCGAGGCTTTTATAGATCTTGACTCTTTTTGGGATAATATGACGCCCGGAGGTATGTCAGGTGACTACACGCAGCTGAAGCAATTTGTTCGCTATTGTGATTCTTTGGGCCTCAAGCCCGGCGTCTATTGGGCTCCTTTTACAGACTGGGGGCATGGAAGTGGCCCCGACCGCAAGGCGGAGGGAAGTCAGTTTACCTTTGGCCAGCTCTGGACCAAAACCCAGAAAGGCTACCACAATTTAGATGGTGGTCGGGCTCTTGACCCGACACATCCCGGTACGTTGGCCCGTATGGATGTGATCTTAGGGAAATTGGTCGACTGTGGCTTCCGAATGATCAAGGTCGATTTCCTCTCTCATGCGGCAATCGAATCCACAGGTTTTTACGATAAAAAAATTCAGACAGGTATGCAGGCGTATGCTGTGGGGATGAAACATCTCGTCGACGTGCTGCAGGGTAAAATGTTGATCTATGCCGCAATTTCGCCGTCTTTGGCAACTGCCCAATTTGCACACATGCGCAGAATAGCCTGCGACGCCTGGAAGACGATCGATCAAACTCAATATACGCTAAACAGCGTTAGTTACGGCTGGTGGCAAACCTATCTCTACGATTTTATCGATGCCGACCACCTGGTCTTTCACGATGAAAGCCCTGAAGTCAATAAGGCAAGATTGCTTTCCGGTGTGGTAACAGGGACCATTATTCTTGGCGACGACCTGTCGAAAAAAGAAAACTGGCAGCCAAAGATGAATCAATATCTGCAGGATCCCGAAATTCTAAAAATTATAGCCGACGGTAAAAGCTTCCGTCCGGCAGGATTTGTAGAAGGAAAAGCAGCAAATACGTATTATTACAAAAAAATTGGAACAACGCTGTATGTGGCCGTATTTAATTACAATACAACCCCGGCAGCAATAAACATAGATTTTAAACAGATTGGCCTGGAGCCAAATACAACCTATAAGGCGGTGGAACTGTTTGAAAAAACAGCGCAGGAATTTACTGCTAAAAATCCCATTGCCTTTGAGCAAGCAGGAGCAAAATTGCTTAAGATTGCTCTTTAGTTAATAATATTATATGAAGATAACCAAAGAAGAACAGTTTAAGGCGTTGATCGATCGGATCAAACGATTGGAAGCTTTAAATGGGCTTTCGAAACATGAATGTATCGTACAGGGCGTGTTGGATGCCATTGATGCCAATGAACTGGAGGTGCACGCCAGTTTGCCTTCTGTCAATAACTTGATCCAATACCTGGGCTATGCACGCGAAACCTTTGCCAAAGCTTACCGTGACCTGATTGCTCATGGTGTGGTGGAATCCAAAAATAGAAAAGGATATTTTGTAGTCAGTAATAACACGCAGTTGAAACAGAAAGTTGCCGTCCTGTTATATGCTTACGATACTTTTCAGGATACCTTGGTATCCGAATTGCGGGCCAATCTTCCGGAGGAAGTGACGGTCGATCTTTTTTTCCATCACAACAATATGGAAACCTTTGAGGATATTTTCAACCGGATTCAGGGACGCTATACGGTATATATTGTCGCTCCCATTGAAAATAAAGATTCTGAGCGTTTATTGCGAAATATTCCTGTGTCAAAACTATTGATTATCGACCGGCTGATGGATTTGGGTGCGGAATATTCTTATGTTTCTCAGGAATTTGAAGCAGCCACCTATGCTGTGTTTCGGGAGCTTTATCCAAAGATCAAAAAGTATAAAGAAGTGATCTTCTATTTTAGGGAAAATACAGCCGAACCCAATGAAATCAAAAATGCTTTCTTACGCTTTCTGAAAGACCATAAGATAAAAGGACGTATCGAAAAGCAGTACCATGTAGGTGATCTAAAAAAGGGGAAACTGTATTTTACCATTCATAATCCGGAACTCTATCAGATGTTAAAAGAGGTGCTGCAAAAGGGCTGGACCTTGGGCGAGGATCTGGGGATTTTATCGCATAATGATGATGTCATCAAAGAGATTATCAGCGGTGGTATTACCACCTTTTCAACAAGTTTTGCACGGATTGGGGCCGAAGCAGCCAAGTTTGTGCTCGAAAGAACATTGATTCGGGAAGTGGTGCCGACAACATTGGCAGATCGCGGCTCTGTCTAAAATAGGGAAGTTTATAAAATGATAGTTTTTAGTTTTTGTCTTTTTACCGGTTTGGTCGCTTTGGGATCCTTATGGAAGTTTAAAACCAACTATTCCAATACCTTAAATGGCTTTTTCCTTGCCGGAAAGAGCAATAGTTTTTGGATGGTAGGCTCGGCTTTGCTATTAACCAACCTGAGCGCCAACCAGTTTATCGGTGAAAATGAATCGGTCTATATCAACAACCTGTCGGTCATCGGCTGGGGGGTGAGCTCGGTGGTCGCGATGCTCCTGGTTTCGGAATTTCTGCTGCCTATCTATTTTAAACATGGTTTTCGGACGGTGCCGGACTTCCTTGCACTGCGGTTTGATCCGAAAACTAAAATGTTGGTGTCTATCCTGATTCTGATCGGATACATCGTCAACTTATTGCCACCGGTATTATACGGTGGTGCACTAAGCCTAGCTACAATGTTTGATGTGCCCGGACTGCTGCACATCAGTTATTGGCAGAGTATCTGGATACTGGTCTGGGCCCTCGGTATCATCGGGAGCTTATACAGCATTTTGGGCGGATTGAAGTTGATCTCCCTGTCTGACCTCGGTTTGGGCCTCTGTCTGTTTTTGCTCGCACTATTGATTCCGATTTTTGCCTTTTGGTATTTGGGGAATGGTGACATCTGGACGGGGGTACTCCAGTTATTTCACGATAAAAAAGAACATCTCAATGCCGTCGGTGGAAAGCATGATGCGGTTCCATTTTCGACTTTATTTACCGGCATGCTGCTGATCAATTTTTACTATTGGGGGATGGAACCCTATATCGCACAACAGGCATTGAGCGCCAAAAATCTAAAGGAAGCACAAAAAGGAATGACTTTGGCTGCGGGAGGCAAACTTCTGATGCCATTATTGATCAATTTACCTGGCCTTCTGGCGGTACACTTATTGCCGCATGTGCAGCCCACAGCTTCTGTTTTTCCGAAACTCATTGTCCTAATTTTTCCGGATGTATTGATTGGTTTTTCATTGGCCTTGGTCTTTGGTGCGGCAATGACTACCTATACTGCTGGCCTTCAGAGCTGTGGCAGCTTATTTGTTTTTAATATTTATAAACCTTACCTGGAACGTAGAAACAGAACGCTCAGTGAAAGGGAGCTGGTCAAAAAAGGAAAACTGTTCGAATTGATCATCTCTATCTCGGCCATATTTATTGCACCTTTTATCCTCTTTGCCCATGACGGATTTTATACGTACCTCCAAACCGTGTCGGGGCTGTTCAATATGCCCATTTTCACCATTATGATCTTGGGGATTCTATCGCGTCGCGTTACGCCAAGGATGGCACAAATCGGCCTGTTCCTGTACATGGTCAGCTACTTCGTTCTGGTGTTTGTCTGGAAGACAGAGCTACACTATCTGCACCTGTTCGCGCTATTGTTTATCGCTGTAGCACTGGTCATCTGGGGGGAAGTAAACTGAGCCAGCCAAACTATCTATCGGCGTATCAGTTTGAGTTTTCAGGCCAGGATAAAGAAGCCTATTGGAAGGGAAGGTACCGGATTGGCGCTTTTCTCATCCTTTTGATGATTGTCATCTACCTTGTTTTTTCACCCTTGGGCATTGCCCAATAAAATTGTATAAACCACTATGTTGATGCACACAAAAATGAAATACGTTCTCTTAACACTCTTGATCATTTGTTTTGGCACTTCCCAGGCCCAACGGTATTATCTCTGGGATGATCGACCTGCCAAAGATTGGATGACCGAAGCATACCCGATCGGAAATGGACGAATAGGAGCCATGATCTTTGCGGGCGTAAATCAGGAACATATCCAATTTAATGAAAATAGCCTCTGGACAGGTGATGAACAGGAGACAGGTGCCTATCAGGCTTTTGGTGATCTTTTTGTTCGTTTTGACTCCGATATTAATAAACCCTTTACCGCCTATAGCCGGAAATTGAATTTGGATAAGGGCTTACATGAAATAGCCTACCAGCAGGATGGACAGCAAATCAACCGCCGGTATTTTGCGAGTCAGCCCGATCAGGTCATGGTATTTGACTATGCAAATAGTAAAAAAGGGAAACTCAATGCCCAGATCGCACTTCGGGATGCACATGGGAAGGTGGTGCAGGCAGAAGATGCTCACCTGTGGTTTCAGGGAACGCTCGACAATGGTATGCGGTATGCCGCACAGGTACGCGTACAGGTCGTCGGTGGTTCACTTTCCAAAACGACAGATGAAAAAGGACAGACTGTCCTTACCGTAAAATCTGCCGATCGACTTATTCTGCTGCTGAGTGCCGCAACAGATTACGCCAATACACGGGCAACCAACTGGAAGTCGGCCGAAGAACCGATGCAGGTCAATGAGCGTTATCTGCAGCAAGCGGAAAGATATGGCGTAAATAAGCTGCTGGCACGGCACGTTGCAGATTATACAGCGCTGTTTAACCGCGTGACGCTTGATCTTGACCATAGCCAGCTGGACGCTAAGCAAACAACAAAAGCGCTGTTGGAAGCCTATAAAAAACAGCCGATCCCGGCTCTGGAAGCATTAGTATATCAATATGGACGTTATCTGCTGATCAGTTCCTCACGGAAAGGCGGTTTGCCTGCAAATCTGCAAGGGCTTTGGAATAACAGTAACAATCCACCATGGCGCTCAGATTACCATTCCAATATCAATGTACAGATGAACTATTGGCCTGCAGAAGTCGCTAATCTGGGTGAATCGGCCTGGCCTTACCTCGATTATATCAATAGCATGCGTGAGGTGAAAAAAATAAATACACAAAAGGAATTTCCGGGCGTAAGGGGCTGGACCGTAAAGACCGAAAATAATATCTTCGGTGGGGAGAGCTTCCTTTGGAACACCCCCGGAAGTGCCTGGTATGCTCAGGCGCTCTGGGAGCATTATGCCTTTAACAAGGACGAGAAATACCTGCGCGAATTTGCATACCCGATTTTAAAAGAAATAAGTGAGTTTTGGGATGATCGTCTGGTTCGAAGACCGGATGGAACTGTGGTGGCGCCAAAGGGCTGGTCGCCGGAACATGGCCCCACAGAGGATGCCGTGAGCTATGACCACCAGATTATTTACGATCTTTTTAACAACTACATCCAGGCGAGCACAGTTTTAAATATGGACGCCGATTACCGTAAGCATATCGCGGCACTTCGCGATGCGCTGCTCAAACCCAAAATCGGTAAATGGGGACAGTTGCAGGAGTGGGAAACGGATCGTGATGATCCACAGGACAAGCATCGCCATGTCTCGCATCTGTTTGGCCTGTACCCCGGTAACCAGTTCTCTGTTTTAAAAACACCGGAACTGGCCAAAGCTGCACGAGTTACCCTCACCGCGCGAGGCGACGAATCCACCGGTTGGTCCATGGCCTGGAAGGTGGCTTTTTGGGCCCGCTTGCAGGATGGGAATCACGCCTATAAAATCCTAACTAATTTCATTAACCTCGTCGGCGGCGATGGTATTGATTACAACAATGGCGGTGGCGTTTACGCCAACTTGCTCTGCGCGCATCCACCTTTTCAGATTGATGGCAACCTGGGTTATGTGGCTGCGGTGAGTGAAATGTTGCTGCAGTCGCAAACGGATGTGCTGGAATTACTTCCTGCACTGCCTCATCGCTGGTCGGCCGGAACAGTGAAAGGACTCAAAGCCCGGGGCAATGTACACATCGAAAAGATGGAATGGAGCAACAGCAGCATTAGACAGCTTATTCTTTCATCGCCGCAAGATCAAACGATTCAGGTGTTAAGTCCTTCGCCATTGGCAGGTCTAAGCCCACAGCAGGAAATCAATGGTAAATACCTTTATAAGATTCAATTAAAAGCAAACAAAACAGTCAAGTTCGTTAACAAATCCTAAATCTATTTATATATGCCAACCCATCATTTTAAACATGTTGTACTCGGGCTTTTGATGACCCATGGGCTTGTGCATCTGGAGGCACAGGCGCAGTCCAAACAGATTCCTATTGAAACCAGATCGAATGCCTTAGTGTTGGAGTACGATTCCACGAAAACACTGAAAATGCTTTATTACGGTGAAAAATTGAGTGATTCTAAAGAGTACTCGACCATTGCAAGCGGTTATAGGCAATTGACCGATTATAGTGGCCTCTCCAATGCGGCGTATACCCCCTCAGGTTCAAAAAACCTATTGGAACCAGCCATCAGTGTCGTTCATGCTGATGGTAACCGTTCACTTGACCTGCGCTATGAAAAGCATGCGGTGAAAAACCTGGATGCCAATGTCAAACAGCTTGATATCACCCTAAAAGATCCGGTATACGATATTTATGTCGTTTTACACTACAAATCGTTTTTGAATGAGGATATCATTGAGCAGTGGGCAACGATCCAGAATAAGGAAAAGAAGGTCGTCACGCTGGAAAAATTTGCTTCGGCCAATCTGACCCTGCGCTCCAAGGCGTATTGGCTACGGCAGTACCATGGCGACTGGGCAAAAGAAATGCAGGTGGACGAGGCTCCGTTAACACATGGCATCAAAGTGCTGGACAGTAAGCTCGGAACACGCGCGAATTTATTCCAACCACCTTCCTTTATGGTGTCTCTGGGCAAGGCGGCATCCGAAGATGAAGGAACAGTACTGATGGCAAGCCTCGGGTATAGTGGAAATTTTAAGGTGGATTTTGAAGTGGATTACCTCAATAACCTGCGTATCATTGCCGGAATAAATAACTATGCTTCCAATGTGAAATTAGCCAGCAACCAGGAATTTACAACACCCAAATTGATTTATACCTTGTCGACAAAGGGAAAAGGCACCGCCTCCCGAAATCTGCACAATTGGGCCCGAAAATATCAGCTGCTGGATGGAAATGGCGAACGCCTAACTTTACTCAACAATTGGGAGGCGACCTACTTTGATTTTAATGAACAAAAATTAAAAGGTTTGCTCCAGGATACCAAAAAACTAGGGGTAGATTTATTTTTATTGGATGACGGCTGGTTTGGAAATAAATATCCGCGTAACAGCGATCATTCCAGTCTAGGAGATTGGCAACCGAACCGGACAAAACTACCCAATGGTATCGCAACACTTGTCGAAGAAGCGACTAAGCAGGGCGTTAAATTCGGTATCTGGGTAGAACCCGAAATGGTTAGCCCCAAATCCGAACTCTACGAGCAACATCCGGATTGGGTTGTCAAACAGCCACAACGTGAAGAACATTACTTCCGTAATCAGTTGATCCTGGATCTGACAAATCCCAAGGTGCAGGATTTTGTTTTCCAGATTCTGGACGACCTGTTTACTAAAAATCCGGCATTGGCCTATATCAAATGGGATTGTAATGCGGTCATTTACAATGCGCATTCCGCATTTCTAAAAGACCAAGGTGCTTTCTATGTTTCTTATGTGGAAGGCCTTTATAAAGTGCTGGAGCGCATTCGTTCGAAGTATCCGAAAGTGCCGATGATGTTGTGTTCGGGCGGTGGTGGTCGTGTGGACTATGCGGCACTTCGGTACTTTACCGAATTTTGGCCTTCGGACAATACAGACCCTCTGGAGCGTATTTTTATGCAGTACGAGTATTCGTACTTTTTCCCGGCAATCAGCACCTCCAACCATGTGACAGACTGGGGAAAACAGTCCCTCAAATTCCGTACGGATGTAGCCATGATGGGTAAACTGGGGTTTGATATTGTGGTGAGCCACCTGAAAGAACAGGATCTGTTATTCTGCCAGCAGGCGGTAAAGAATTACGACGCGCTTAAAGGAACAATATGGCACGGGGAGCAGTATCGTCTGGCCGATCCACGTGAAGGGGACTTCGCCGCCCTCAGCTATGTGAATAACCAAAAAACCGAGGCTGTCATCTTCAACTACCTGGTCAATAACCGCTATGGCATCGGAACAACCGATCCTGTCCGTTTAAAAGGACTGGATGCCCAAAAGCAATACCGGGTGGAGGAGATCAACCTGTATCCGGGAACTAAGTCGAGCTTAGGCCAGGGACAAACCTATTCGGGCGACTACCTGATGAAAGTTGGCGTAAATCCAGACCTGAATAGCAACCGTCCCAGTGTTTTACTAAAAATATCGGCACTTTAAAAGGATAACGATGGCACATCCGAAGCTCCGACGCTAACAACCCGGACTTCGGATGCGCCAAATGTATAAACCCAATTGAGCAAAAAACTCAAAAATCATGATAAAACCTAAACAGTATAAACGGACTTTACTGGCGCTCCTACTCAGCGTTGCCAGTGGATTTTCTGCCCTACAGGCCAAAGTACAGCTGCCGGCTTTTATTGGCGACAATATGGTGCTGCAGCAGAAAGAAAAGGTCAAGATCTGGGGAACCAGTACCGCAGTCGGCAAGGAACTTAGCGTAAACACCAGCTGGAACAACAAGAGCTATCAGGTTGAGGTCGATCAGCAGGGAGGCTGGCAAGTCTATCTGGAGACACCGAAATACGGTGGACCCTACCAAATTACCATCAACGATGGTGATCAATTGATCCTAAAAAATATTCTGATCGGTGAAGTCTGGTTTTGTTCAGGACAGTCAAATATGGAAATGCCTCTGGCGGGTTGGGGTAAGATCAATAACTTTGAGCAGGAAATCAAAGCAGCCAACTTTCCCAATATTCGTATTTTGCAGATTCCAAAAGCAACGGCCAATCAACCTACCACCGCAGTGAAGGTGGAGTCCGGTGGATGGAATCCGGTGACGCCACAAAGTATTCCGGAGTTTTCGGCGACAGCCTATTTTTTTGCGCGCGAGATCTACGAGAAAACAGGCATTCCTATTGGCCTAATCCATTCCTCCTGGGGCGGAACAATTATTGAAGCCTGGATGAGCCGGGAGGCACTTTCACCTTTTTCAACCTATACGGCGGCCATTGAAAAAATCCAACGTCCGGATGCACAGGAAATCTATGCGAAAGATCTGGCCGAATGGAATCGCGTCGCCGAACAGCAGGATCAGGTGAAGATAGCAACGCAAGGCGAGTGGTTTGCGTCACTATTGGATAAAAGCAGCTGGTCGACGATTACTATTCCGAGCTTTTTTGACAAGAACCTATTTCCGGGAATGGATGGTGTCGTTTATTTTGGCAAAGACGTTGAACTACCGGCACATTGGCAAGGTAAACCTCTTAAGTTGATTTTGGGAGCGATTGATGACAACGACATCACTTATGTCAATGGTACAAAAGTGGGTGAAACTGTCGGTTACGACCAGATTCGGAACTATACTGTTCCTGCAACGGCCAACAACGGCAGTCTATTGCATATCGCCGTTCGCGTATTTGATGGAGCCGGCGATGGTGGAATATATGGCGGTACAGAACAGCCACGACTGGAAGGGCCAAATGGCGAACAGCTATCTCTCGTTGGAGACTGGAAATGCAAAGTAGGTTATGATCTGGCGAAGCTGCCCGCAAAACCTAATGCGATGGAGGGTCCCAACAGGCCTACTGTGCTCTACAATGCCATGGTTAAGCCTTTTGTGGATTTTAAGATAAAAGGCGCCATTTGGTACCAGGGTGAAAGTAACGCAGATTCAAAAGACGCTCCTTATCAGCAACTGCTGCCCGCACTGATTCAGGACTGGCGCCAGCAGTGGAACAATGAAAAGATGCCTTTTTATTTTGTTCAACTGGCCAACTTTAAAGCGAAAAGTGTAACACCGCAGCCTTCTTCCTGGGCGAGATTACGGGAAGCGCAGCGCCAAACACTCAAATTGCCTTATACAGGTATGGCTGTTATAACGGATATCGGCGATGCACAGGATATTCATCCGAAAAACAAGCAGGATGTCGGTAGAAGACTTGGCTGGATCGCAACAGCGCTGCTCTATGGCAAGAAGATCCCTTATTCGGGCCCTGTTCTTCAGCATTGGACGACAAAAGCCGCAGAAATGGAACTTAGCTTTAACCCCATGGGCAAAAAGCTTGTGCTGAAAGGAGCGGATAACCGCAACAGTAGTTTCACAATTGCTGGTGCCGATCAGGTTTTTTATCCTGCAGAAGTCAAACAGGTCGGAAATAAGCTGATCGTATCTGCCAAAGAAGTACCGTCGCCCGTCGCAGTGCGCTACGGCTGGGCCGATAACCCGGACCTGACTTTATACAACGAAGCCGGGATACCCGGATCTCCCTTCCGAACCGATGACTGGACAAAAAACTAAAGCCACATGAGTAGATCATCAAAAATAAACAATCGGAAAGGTCAGTTACTCTGCACGCTTGTGGTTTTCTTTCTTTCGGGCAACTTATTTGGGCAGGTGCAGGGCGGCAAACTTTGGTATCGGCAGCCGGCAAAACAATGGGAGGAGACCCTGCCCTTGGGCAATGGAAAAATTGGCATGATGCCTGACGGTGGATTGAAGAATGACCATATTGTGCTCAATGATATCACCCTATGGTCGGGAAGCCCTCAGGATGCCAATAATTATGAGGCCAGCAGGTATTTGGATAGTATTCGAAATCTGATCAAAAGCGGGAAAAACGACCTTGCTCAGCGTCTGATCGACCAGCATTTTATCTGCAAAGGCCCCGGATCGGGCGGTAAGCAATGGGGCTGTTATCAAGTGCTCGGCAATCTGATGCTTGCTTTTGACGGACAAACGGATCTCAACGCAGTGCAGAACTATCGCCGGGAACTGGATCTCGATAAGGCGATGGCAAAAACAAGCTATGAGCTCAAAGGCGTCCGGTATAGCCGCGAATATTGGACAAGCTTTGCTGATGACCTGGGCGTTATTCGTTTACAGAGCAGCAAAAAAGGCCAGCTAAGCCTGGAAATCAAGATTGACCGTACCGAAAGGGCTACTGCCAAGACCGAGGATGGCGAGCTTGTTTTGGTAGGACAATTGGACAACGGTGTGGACGGTAAAGGAATGCAGTTTAAAACACGTGTCCGCGCACAGATAAAAGGCGGGAAACAGCTTGTAAAAGGGCAATCTATTGTTATTCAACAGGCTGACGAAGTGCTGATTTACGTGGCAACAGATACTGATTTTAAAGGTAAGGATTTTGAGCGTACGACGGCTGAAACGCTAACAAAGGCGTTGAAAAAATCCTATAGCCAGCAGTATGCCGAACATCTGCGAAACTATTTGGTCCTGTTCAACCGTTTGTCGCTCCGATTGGGGCAGTCGAAAGATGACCTACCGACCGATGAGCGTTTGGTGGCCTTTGGTAAAGAACCGGATCAGGATCCAGGGCTGGCAGCGCTATTCTATCAGTATGGTCGTTACCTTAGTATCAGCAGTACGCGCTTAGGCTTGCTACCACCAAACTTACAGGGCTTATGGGCAAATCAGATTCAGACACCCTGGAATGGGGACTACCACCTGGATATCAATGTGCAGATGAACCATTGGCACCTCGGGGCGGCCAATTTGGGCGAGCTCAATGAACCCTTGGTAGGTCTTGTGGAAGGTCTTATGGCCCCGGGGGCAAAGACCGCGAAAGCATACTATAATGCACCGGGCTGGGTAGCCCATGTGATCACCAATGTATGGGGCTATACCGAACCCGGAGAGTCTGCTTCCTGGGGAATTGCCAATGCGGGCTCGGGCTGGCTCTGCAATAACCTTTGGGAACATTACCTCTATACCGAAGATATAGCCTATCTACGACGCATATACCCGATTCTCTACGGAGCAGCACAGTTTTACTCCAGTGCCCTGACCGAACACCCAACCAAGGGCTGGCTATTGACTTCGCCCTCTGTATCTCCCGAAAATTCCTTCAAGCTCCCCAATGGGCAGCAGGCAAACGTCACGATGGGACCAACGATAGATAATCAGATCGTACGTGAATTATTTGGAAATATCATCCATGCAGCGGGATTATTGGGCAAACAATCCGATCCTTTTTTAACGAAGGTTGCGGCGCAGCTTAAACGCTTAGCTCCGGCGGTACAGATCGCCAAAGATGGCCGCATCATGGAATGGATCGAAGATTATGAAGAGGTGGATTCGCAGCATCGGCATATCTCACATTTGTACGGTTTGTATCCCGGTTATCTGATTCGTTATGATGAACATCCAGACTGGCAGCTTGCCGCTAAAAAAAGCCTAGATGTGCGGGGGGATGATGGACCGAGTTGGGCCATTGCCCATAAACTACTCTTTTGGACCAGATTGCATGAAGGCGAGCGGGCTTATAAATTATTTCGGCAACTCATGACCCCACGTGTCGATACACATATCAATTATGGCGCCGGTGGTGGTGTTTACGCCAATTTGTTAACAGCAGGCCCCCCATTTCAGATCGATGGTAATTTTGGTGGAGCAGCTGGTATTGCCGAGATGCTGGTGCAGTCCCATCAGGATACGGTATATCTTCTACCGGCTGTGCCTCAAGCCTGGAAAAGAGAAGGCCGGGTGAGGGGCATGCGCATCAAGGGAAATCACACGCTAGATATGGAATGGAAAGATGGTAAGATACTGAACTATCAGATTTATTCACTCAAATCACAACAACTTAACGTATGTATAGATCATAATTGGATCGCCTATCGTACAAAAGAAAAATAACAAAACATAGCGTCCTCAACCGAATTGGAACATGCAATTTTTTGCATGATAGGGGATGCTTTGTGCCAAAAATTTCAAAATAAAAGCACCTTATAAACAAAAAAAGTAAATATGAAAACAGAAAAGACAAGACAATGGCCTTTGATCAAGGGCCTGTCCTTCGGTCCTGAGGCCAGTATAATGGCACTCTGTCTTTCGATAGCTGTACCCTACACGGGCTCCGCTGCATCTCTAAGAACGACAGACCGTCGTTTTGCCCCAACAGAAAAAGTTCCTTCCACAGTCGCGGGTGTAGTACGTCAACAGCGCACAATAAAAGGAAAAGTGCTGGATAATACAGGGCGCCCGCTACCGGGTGTGACAGTACGGGTCAAAAATGCAACGCAGGAAACGCAAACGGATCAGCAGGGGCAATTCGAACTCAGCCTGACAGGTGGAACTGCCGTACTGACGTTCTCTTCTTTGGGATTTGAAACCAGGGAAATGGCTGTTGCTGCCAATGAGGGAACCGTGAATGTGCAGCTGAACGACGCTTCGTCGAGTTTGGAAGAGGTCGTTGTGGTCGGTTACGGTACACAAAAGAAAGTAAACCTAACCGGTGCCGTGGCTACAGTGAGTGGCAAAGATATGATCAAACGGCCCGTTGTCAATACAGCTTCCATGCTGCAGGGGGCAGTGCCGGGTGTTCAGATCAATCAAGGGTCAGGAGAACCGGGCAATGAAGGCGTTTCCATCCGCATTCGTGGTAAGGGTACATTTAGCGGCGCCGGGTCGGATCCCCTGGTGCTCATCGATGGTGTGCAGGGCAAATTCTCCGACGTCAATCCCAATGATATCGAAAATGTCAGTGTGCTGAAAGATGCCGCCTCCGCAGCAATCTACGGCTCGCGTGCAGCCAATGGCGTTATTCTGATCACGACGAAACAAGGGAAATCGGGAAAAACAACCGTCCAGTATGACGGAAATGTGGGTATCTATAAGCCCACGAAAATGTTTGATCTGATCACCAACTCGGCGCAGTATATGGAATTATACAACGAAGCGCGCAAGAATTCCAATCTCAACGACGGCCTATATCCCGCCGATGTGATCGCTGCCTATCGCAACAGCAACGATCCTGTAAAATATCCAAATACGGACTGGCTGGGGCTTATTTTCCAAACAAAACCGACGTATACCCATAATCTCGGTATCCAGGGCGGAAACGAGAAGACAACCTTTAATGTTGGCTTGGGCTACGTCAATCAGGATGGAATGATCAAAGGTTTTAACTACGACCGTTATTCCGCCCGCCTCAATCTGACGACCAAAATCTCGGAAGGTATTAAATTCGGAACAAATATTTTGCTCAAAACAGGGCATACCGAATCTATCCCGGGCGGATCCAAAGACCTCTTCCTGTCGGCCATGTCGCAGGCACCAACTTATGGCCCATTTTTGCCGGATGGTAGCGGACGGTACACGTACAAAGCTTACGACTGGGAGTACAACAATAAAAATCCTATGGCCGTATTGGATCGGAAATTCACGTACAATACCGACGACTATGCGGCTAATTTACAAGCCTGGATGGAGGTACAGCTGTTTAAAGGTCTTTCCTGGTATACCAAAGGGGCCTATAATTTCAATATGGACAAGTACAAGGATTATAAATCAACGTTGGATGAATATTATTACCATACGGGCACGCTCGGAACAACATTGGATCTTGGAAAGGGCCTTACGGATCAGGATCAGCAAACAATATACACCAATTTATTTACTTACCTGAACTATGATCGCGCGTTTGGCGCACACCACCTCAAAGCGCAGGCCGGATATAGCATTGAAAAAAGTAAGTATACCTACCTTCAGGGCTTCAGACAGAATTTTGTCGACGATACACTAACAGAATTAAATGCGGGGGGATCGGATATTCAACGGGCAAACGGAACGGCCAACCAATGGGCGCTGATCTCTTATTTCGGCCGATTGAACTACGATTATCAGGGGAAATACCTCTTGGAAGCCAATATGCGCTACGATGGTAGTTCCAAGTTTTACGGTAAAAACCGTTGGGCAGCGTTTCCTTCTTTCTCTGCAGGCTGGCGTGTATCGGAAGAATCTTTTGTCAAGGAATTTGCTTCCGGTTGGTTGGATAATTTGAAGATCCGTGGATCCTGGGGGCAACTTGGAAACCAGAATGTGGTGGATGTGAATGGCTATTCCTTAAATTATCCATACCAGCCTGTATTGGGACTTACAGGTAATTATTCATTTGATAACAATAGTCTGCAATCGGGGGTGGCACAGCAAAGACTGACCAACCCACTGATCAAATGGGAAACAACAACCATGACAGATGTTGGGGTAGATTTAAGCCTGTTCAAAAATTTGGATATTACTTTCGATTGGTATAAGAAACGGACAACCGACATCCTACGCCCTTCGCAGATCACGGCAATCGTAGGATTGGGCGCCCCAAATATCAATGACGGTATCGTTGAAAATAAAGGTGTTGAATTAGGAATTACCTATCGCAATCAGCTTACTACGGGCGCATTAGAAGGTTTACGTTATCAGCTAGGGGCAAACCTCGATCGTTTCAAAAACAAGCTGGTCAAATTTGGCGAGCCTGAAATCGGCGGCTATACGATCAAAAAAAATGGCTACGCGATGGACAGCTTTTACACCTACGAAGTCATTGGCATATTTCAATCCGATGCCGAAGTAGCGGCGGCGCCTAAGCAGTTTAATGATAATACACTGCCAGGAGATCTGAAGTATCGGGATGTCAATGGGGACGGAAAAATAGATGCGAACGACAGAACAATTATTTCCGGTGTAGATCCAAAACTGAACTATAGTTTTAATCTAAGTGCAAGTTTTAAGGGCTTTGACTTTTCGGCTCTATTACAAGGGGTATATGGCGTCAAATCCTATGTTTCGGGCTGGGGTGTAACCCCATTTGTACAGGGTAGTCCGCCGACAAAAGATTGGTTAGACCGTTGGACACCTGAAAACCCTTCGACAACGATGCCCCGTATTTATTGGGGTTGGAGTGCTCCGGAGAAATTCAGCCGTGCTTCCAGCTATTTTATACAGGACGCTTCATACTTCAGGTTGAAAAATCTTGTGTTCGGATACACTTTACCTGAAGGGCTGTTGAAAAAATATAAAATTGACCGCCTAAGGGTTTATTTTTCGGGTGATAACCTCCTTACTGCGACCAAATTTAAGGGCTTGGACCCTGAACGCTATGGAAATGGTGATCTGGTGCAGTATCCACAAAACAAGATTTATTCATTTGGTGTACAAGTTAACTTTTAAGTGCTATGAAAAAGAAATTTATAACAGCGTTGATGCTATCCGGACTATTTTTTGGTTCCTGTAACAGTGCCTTGGACCTCAATCCTTTGGATCAGATCGCTTCGGACAATTATTTTAGCAAAAAATCGGATTTTGATAATGCCTTGGCCGGTGTATATGCCTCGTTGCAGAGTGAGGCTTTCTCCTACGGGATGCCTTTCCGGGACTGTCTGACCGACAATGGCTACAATCAGTTCAACTCAGGTAGCGTCAATGAAATCGTCGGTGGGAATTTAAATCCGACCACAGGTGGCTACGAAACCGGGATCTATAACGATGCTTATGTAGGTATAGGACGTGCCAATCGCCTGATCGAAAAGCTTCAGGGCTATAACGGCGCCGATATGAACGATGCAGAGAAGAAAAATATGGAAGCCGAAGCCCGCTTTATCCGTGCTTTTGTTTATTTCCAATTGTACAGTATTTATGGTGAGGTGCCGCTAGTGCTGACTTCCCTCAGTCTGGAGAATCAGCGTCAGCCAAAGGAAACTGCGGAGAATATTCTAAAACAGATTAGGGCTGATCTGGATTTTGGGATCGCTAACTTAGCGGCTAAACCTTATTTCAATAATGGGGGGCATGCGACCGCAAGTTCAGCAAAAGCCTTGAAAGCACGGGTTTTACTGTTTGCGGCTTATGGTGACAAAGGGGTGCCCGATTTAGCAATCTTGAAAGAGGTAAAAGACTTATGCACCGATGTCATGAAAGAGTATACCCTGAGTACGGCTTTTGAAAATGTCTTTCGCGATGCAACACAGAAGAACAATACCGAGATTATCTTTTCGGTCAATTTTCTGGCACCGAATAATACCGCTCCCTGGGACATGTACCTCGGCGACTGGATCGCTGCTTCACCGTTGCAAAACCTGGTGGATACCTATGAATGCAAAGATGGTCTGCCTTTTGGTGAATCACCTTTGACTGACCGAGCCAATCCCTTCAAAGATAGGGATCCGCGCTTGAGCAAAACAATTTTCGTGGATCATCCCGACTTTGGCGGCGGTAAGATCCATACACCGTCCAATCCGCGGCCTACAGGTTATGGGGTGCTGAAATTTTTGGATCCGGCCAACTTACCTTTTGGCTTTTCAACATTGAGCCAACAGGATGCTGTTGTACTGCGGTTTGGAGAGGTGTTATTGATGTATGCCGAAGCACAAAATGAAATCGCCGGGCCAGATCAATCGGTTTACGATGCTATGAATACATTGAGGAGCCGCGTTCAGATGCCCGGGTTCCCTGCCGGTTATACCAAGGAAAAAATGCGCGATCGTATCCGCCACGAAAGAAGGGTTGAACTTGCTTTCGAAGGACTGCGGCATTACGACTTGATTCGTTGGCATATCGCAGGCGAAGTACTCAATGCGGTCAAAGACAGTAAAGTGCCCTATCATTTTGAAGACAAATTTTACCGCTGGCCATTACCACAAACAGAAATTGAGAAAAGCGCAGGTGTGTTAATTCAGAATCCAAACTATAAATAATAAGATTATTGCCTTCTTTTAAATCGGCAATTTCCTAAACCAACCACAGCAGCGCGCACGAAGTCCTTTCGATGCGCGCTTTTTTTTGCCGATAAAGATTATTGTAAAGGAATCAGGACATTCTGTTCCAAGCGTACAGGGACATGCTTCACCGAGGTAAAACCGTCTTCCTTGGAAATGATGTTGGAAAGATCCAGTCCTCTTTTGGAGAACGTACTGATCAAAGCTGTTCTAAAGGTTGCCTTGGCTGAACCCCAGCCTTGTCCCAAAATGGTGTCATTGTTGAGCTGGATCAGTTCATCTGTTGAGTAATAACTGAATTTTTCCAGTAAGTGTTGGTAAAGATTTGTTGTAGTAGCCATACAATTTAAAAATTTAAAAGATTAAACCATAAACTGTATCCAGATCTTGTTGGGGAAAATAATCGTTCTGTGACGTTTATTTTGGTCGAAACCCGTATTAATTTACCACCGCGGTGCCTGCACTCGGTTGGTATTGCATCATGCAATTCTGAATACTCTACAAATATAGTAGATTATTTTTTATAATAAAAAATATTTTTGTTTTTAAGGGTAAATGGGCGTTAGCAACAGGAATAGGGCGGTCAAAAGCGAGGCGCATTGTTGGCTGTGATTTGGTTATGAAGCGGATAGCTGGGCGAAAAATTTATCATGTTACTGTAATCTCATCGAAAATACTTTTAAAAATAGAGATAAGACAATACTTTTGCGCCATGAATAGAATTGCGGAAATTAACGAATACATTGCTACCGAACGCGAGGTATTATTGCAACACCCTTTGTATCGTAAGATCAAAACGATCAAGAATCTACGTTCTTTTACAGAAGGGCATGTGTACGCTGTATGGGATTTTATGTCTTTACTAAAAGCTTTACAGATTAAATTGACCTGTACGACTTTACCTTGGTTTGCGAGTGAGCATCCATCAACACGCTATCTAATCAACGAAATTGTATTGGCTGAGGAATCGGATGAATACATTGATGGTCGTCGTTTGAGCCACTTTGAGATGTATCTGGATGCCATGGATGCCATGGGTGCCGATCTTCATCTGGTCAATAAATTTATTGCTCACGCCAAAAAATCGAGCAACATATTCGATGTCATTGCAACGACCACATTGGACAAGCGGATCAAAGACTTTTTGAATTTTACATTCGAAGTGATTGCTGAGGGCGAGGTGCATAAAATTGCCGCAGCATTTACGTTTGGACGCGAAGATCTTATCCCGGGAATGTTTACCTCTATTTTGGAAGAAATTAAAACAAACTTCCCTACAGCCAATCTGGACAGCTTTATCTATTATTTTCAACGTCATATTGACCTTGATGGCGACGAGCATGGACCTTTGGCGATGCAGATGATCACAGATCTCGCGAAGGACGATGAGGTTAGATGGACGGAAATGAAGGAGATTAGTAAAGTTGCGCTACAAAAGAGAATACAGTTGTGGAATGCAATAGAAGATTCCTTATACGGATAGTTTGGTTTTATACCATCCGGAAAGGCCTTTCAAATCAACGTTTGAGAGGCTTTTTTTTTGTGCTTTAAAAAAGGATATGGTAAGATCTTCTTGGCAGATATTGGTCTTTTTGATTGAATTGATGAAAAAATGTCTTTTTTCCATAACATATTGGCGTTTGTGAAGAAATCCAAGTTCCAATAAGTGTCTAAGTTTGCAACGCAAAAAAATTACATAACACACGTGAACTTTTTTCCTCCCTATTGGGCAAAAGGCATACTAACCATAGGATTGTTAGTATGCGCTATTTCGGACACCTTCGCCCTCGATTCTTTGCGCATGTCCTTGAAAGACATGATCGACAAAGCACTACAGAACAGTAAATACATTGAGCAGTCTTATTTGCAGCTCAAAGAAACTGAGGTGGCGGTACAGCAGCAACGCATGGAGTTGCTGCCCAAGATTTCCGCCCGAGCTTCTGCTAGTTATGCGAGTAATATGCCTGTGTATGATCAGGGACTTTTAAATAAACCCGCCCAGCATGATATCATTCATTACTTGTACGATAGCGGCCTGGATTTTTATCTGAACCTCTACAACGGGCATCGGGACCTGATGAAAATTGAGTCCAAAAAATTGGAAAATGAGCTGGCTAGAATCGATTGGAAGAATGCCGCGGCGCAGACGAAATTGGAGGTTTGCAATCTTTTTTTGGATTTGGAACTGTCGTATAGTAACCGATCTTTAATCGAGCAGGATATTGCTGATCAACGGGCACAGCTCAAGGAGATTGAGCATCTGTATAAGGCGGGTGTTGTATTGCACAGTGACGTCCTGCGTATTTCGTTGGAGCTTTCGAAGCGGGAACTGTTGCTCGTGCAGATCGGTCATGATATTCAGGCTGCAAATCAGAAGCTGCAGCTAATTGGTGGTATTACTGCGGAGATTGTGCCCCTGCCCGAGCAGTTTCAGGTGGAAAACCCCAGCTATGAAGCGCTTGTTGCCGAAGCGCGAAGCCATGCTTTTTCCCTCCTAAAATCCGAACAGGAAGTGGTTTTGAAGAAGTTGTCGGTCAAACAGGCGCGATCAAATTATCTTCCTGAGTTGGGTTTGACCAGTACATTCACTTTTGCCAATCCACAGGTTTTCTTGTATCCCTATAACCCCAGCTGGTATAATCTGAGTATCACAGGGCTCAAATTAACCATACCGATCTCGGCAATTTATCTCAATAAAAACGTGGTGCGCGGAGCACAGATCGCCTTGGATCGACAAGAGGTAAAACACCATCATGAAGAGGAGATTCTGGAAAATCAACTATTACAGGCCCTGTTGGATTATCAATTGGCTATTAAGCAGCAGGACGTCTGTCAAAACAATAAGGCGTTGGCGCAGGAAAATGCACGGATTATAAAAAACAGGTATTTTAAATCATCGGCTTTGATTACAGATCTCTTAGATGCTGATATGCAATACCTAAAAACACTTTTTGATCTTGAAACCGCACATATTGCGCTACAGAAACATTATTATTTTATCGAATTTTTGAAGGGTACTATCTAATGAAACCTAAATCACGAAGAACAGTTGTGGAGGCACAACTCACTCGAATCACCAACTGGTTGGCTGGAATTGTCTTGTTGGCCTTGTTGTTATGGGGCGCTCAAGCATTATGGATGCGCTTGCGGTATACCTATACAAATGATGCACAGGTAACACAGTATATCAATCCCATTGTTTCTCGGGTGGGCGGATATGTGGTTTCTGTGCATTATCACGATCATCAATTGGTTAAACGGGGTGATACCTTGTTGCTTATAGATAATAAGGAATATAAATATGAGGCTGATCAGGTAGCGGCATCTGTCAATAAGGAAGCTGCAGAGATCAATGTTCTTCATAGTCAAAAGGAAATTCTCCAGGCGGAACATGAGTCTTTACGGACCTCAATTGCTGCCGGGGAGGCTCGGGTAACCAAGCAACAGTTGGAGTATGATCGCTATAATTATTTGTTTCAGGAAAAGTCTGCAACGGCACAGCAACTGGAGGATGTAAAAGCGACGTTGGATGTGTATAAGAGTGAGCTGGCTTCGTTAAAGCATAAATTACAGGCGTCACAGGAGCGTGTGCATGATGTGGATATGAAAAAAGGTGTGGTCGATGCCGAACGTGTTCGTTTGACGGCAGCTGTCGGCCGTAAAAGGCTTGATGTCGGCTATACCGTTATTCGCGCACCTTACGATGGGCAGATTGGCAAACGCACGATTGAAAAAGGTCAAATGATAAGTGCTGGCGAAGTTTTGGGCTTTATCGTCAATAGAGAAACCCCAACCTGGGTAACGGCTAATTTTAAGGAAACACAACTGCGTTATTTGCATCTTGGCAATAGGGTTGAGGTGGTTGCTGATGCGTATCCGGATCAAAAATTTTATGGGAAAATTATTTCCATCTCCCCAGCTACGGGTTCTGCATTCTCCCTTTTGCCGCCAGATAATGCAACGGGCAACTTTGTGAAGATTGTACAACGCGTACCTGTGCGCATTGAGCTGGATAAGCAAAGGGGAGCCCAACAGCTTCTTTCGGGAATGAATGTGAATGTGTTGGTATCAAAAAATCAGAACTAGTGAAAGGAATTTTCAAAGAATGGGTGCCGGAGTGGTTGATCAAGCTTATCCTGTTTAGCAGCTTGATGCCGAGTATGGTCTTATTTTTCCTGCCAGGTGCAAATACAAATGTCACCGCTGGATTTTACGGTGCCCAACCCAGTGATGTCCAGTTCCTGATCATTTTGTTTTATGCTGGTTTTGTTGGATTCTACGTTTTAGAACGACGCTTTTTTTTATACTTTCCCATCAAGCAGTACTACATTATTTTTAATCTTCTCCAGTTCTTGAATTGCTTTTTGATGTACAGCATCACCGATATCAGCTGGGTATATGGCCTGCGCTTTTTCCAAGGGATGTTGTTTGCTTCTGCCGTAAACTTATCGATCTCCATGATATTCTCACGGTTGAAAAGCGATCGGGCTAAGGAAGTAAGTTACGCTGTCTTTTTCGGCATGTTACTCTGCAGCTCCCCATTTAATACTTTCGTCACGGCTGAATTTATCGATTCATTCAATTTTGATCAGCTCTATCTATATGCTGCCTTATCATTTGTACCGGGTTTATTGTTGATTATGCTGTCGATGCGCTCTATAAGGCATATACGCCCTTACCCTTTGTTTTCATTAGACTGGGCAAGCTGTATTTTCTATAGTCTTGTGATCGTCAGTTTTGGCTATTTAATGGTGTATGGACAAGAAGTTTATTGGTTTAACGATCAGCATATGCTGATCATATTCGGGGTAGGTCTAGCGTTGCTTATTCTTTTTATTGTCCGGCAATTGGTGCTCCGGCGTGTGTATGTTCATTTGGCGATTTTTAAAAATAGGAACTTTCTCTTGGGCTTATTGATTTTGTATATGATGTATATCGAGCGCTTCTCCTTGACCATCTCAAATCAATATCTCGTACAGGTTATTCAACTTGATCCTATTCATTTGTCCTATATCCAGTGGTTTAATATTGCTGGTATCGTGGCCGGTGTTCTGGGCTCATTGTATTGGATGCTTGGGCAAAGGCCGGTAAAATGGATCTGGATTTCGGGCTATTGTTGCTTGCTGCTGTTTCACCAATGGATGTTTTTCTCCTTTGAGGGGCAGGGTAATGATGCGCATTTTTGGATACCTTTGGTTTTACACGGACTCGGAGTAGGGCTTATTATGGTACCCACCATCTTATTTTGCATTACCAGTTTCAGCCCTCAATTGGGGGCTTCTGCTGCTGCGGTCTGTCTTGCTATCCGCTACCTGGGCTACACGAGCAGTATCGGTTTGCAGAATTTTTTCAAATTGTTTGAATCTGCCCAGCACCAACAGGTGTTTCGGGATCAAACGGAAGTGGGCAACCCCTTGTTTCGGGAGTACCTGCAGCAGGAATCCGCCGGCGTTTTAAACCATGGATTACAGTATAAGGAACATACAGCCGCCTTAAAGCTCGTTGCTGAGCGGGTCAAGATCCAATCCTTTGTGCGCTATGCCATGGATTATTATGAGATCATGTCCATGATCAGTATCAGCGTACTTTTGCTGATACTGATTTCGCCTTCCTTGAAAAGTATGTATAAGAAGTTGAGAAAAAACAGAATCTCCCCAGCTTAGATCTCCTGAATATCCCATATCCCGGCTGTGCGTTGGAGTTCAACCAATGCTACGGCATAATTGTAACGGGCTTCATAATAGCTAAGCTGGGTATCATTGTAGGTCCGTTGAGCATTTAAAACTTCGAGTAGGGATGTTTCGCCTCTTTTATAGCTGTAAACCTTTCCTTCCAAAATTGCTTTTGCTTCCGATAGCATAGCGCTGTCAAATAGCTGTACCTGTTTTTGAGCGGCCTGGTAGGTTAGGAACGCTTGCGTAACTTCGATCTGAATGCGTAGGAGTACATCTTGATAGGCAACCTCGTCCTGATCGATCTTAAATTTTGCGGCTTTAAGATCGCCCGTTTTAAAATTCGAGAACTTTAGCGGAATTGAAATACCTGCATTTATAGCCGTAAACTGAGGCGTTGGTGCAGTTTCATTTCGTGCTTCTCCATTATAGGTAACGCCAAATGAAAGTCCGAGGTCTATTGCCCGGTTGGCCTGCGCCAATTGGAGCAGACGCTGTGACAGCTGTTTGTTTTGCAGGGCAACTTTTAGATCGCTGCGGTCATTTTGGGCTACTCTGACCAGTTCATCTAAGCGGTATGCCCGGTCCAAATGATCGAAAGCATCTGGGGGTACCCCCGTTGTCGTAAGGGAGTTGTCTGCCATAAATAGGGAAAGGTTTACAAGGGCGGATTTCCAGGTTGCTTCTGTTGCCAGCAACGTATTGTGCATATTGGCGGCCTCCAATTTAGATTGGCGGAAATCTATTTCAGGGATGCTCCCCAATTTATAGCGGATACTATCCGATGTGGCCAATTGCCTCAGTTGCTGATAGGAATTTTGGTTTATTTTCACCAATAATGCCTGCTGTTTTGCTGTTAAAAATGCAAGTGTAGCGTCGGCACGTAAATTTCGGAAATAATCTGCTAGCAATAAACGGGTTACCTCGGCTTCATCTTTGGCCAGGTTTATCCGGGCTTTTCGTTTAGCCCCCAATTCCAGGGTCCATGCAATTCCTGCATTATAGCCCCGCCCCAGTTGTTTTGTACGTTCACTATTATCAAAAATGCCCATGCTAAATTCAGGGTCAGGAAACACCCTGGCGCTAATGATATTGGCTTCAGCAATGCTGAGGTTGAATTTTTCGGCGGCGTAGCCCAGATTATTTTTAGCGACTGTATGTATAAATTTTGAATAATCGAGTTGCTGCCCTGTCAGTTCTGACACGCTGCTCTTCCTATCCTGAGCGATTGCTGTATGGTATAGCGCGAGTATAAAAAGAAAAAAGGTAAAGCTTTTCTTTGATAAAATAGGTTGTTTGTTCATGATCATCGACTTGTTCTGAATGTTCTGTTTTAGTTGGATCCCCTGCTTCCTAGCCTGAGCAAACCTTCAGCGGATGTGATTGCTGTGTAGGTTTGTCTAAAGGCTTTTTAATGTTCAGGTTGAATCCACTCCATGTTCAGGTTGAATCCATTCGAAACAGCAGAAAGCAAGCTGTTTCAAATGGATGAATTTGTATTTATTCTACGGGGTCTTTTTGTGTGGTGCTGTTACGTTCTAAAAGATAATAGAGTGGAGGGAGCACAAATAGTGTCAGGATAGTCGAAAATAGTAGGCCATAAACGATTACCGTTGCCAAAGGACGTTGCACATCCGATCCAATCCCTGTTGCTAGTGAAGCCGGAAGCAAACCAAGAATAGCTACCGTAGCGGTCATCAAAACGGGGCGAAAACGACTAAAGGCTCCCTGTGTTACCGCTTTATGTAGCGGCAGCCCATTTTTACACAGTACATTCATCTGTGAAAGCATCAAGACACCGTTTTGTATGGCCACACCGAATAAGGCAATAAAACCGACTGCCGAGGAAACGTTTAGCGTCATCCCGCGAACATGGAGTGCGAGCATACCGCCAAAAAGTGCCAAGGGTACGATGCCCATTAATAGACCAGCTTGCCTAAATGAACCAAATGTGCCATACAATAAGATAAATATAATGGCTAATGTCAATGGGACGATAATGGCAAGACGCGTATAGGCACGTTGCTGATTTTCAAATTGTCCGCCCCATTTTAACGTAATTTTATGTTGGTCATAGGGTATATTTTTGGCAATGGCATGCTGTGCTTCAGTGAGGAATGTCCCTAGATCGCGACCGCGAACATTTAGACGGACCGTCAACTGTCGGTTGTTACGCTCGCGTGAAATCATACTTTCTCCCGTATTGAGTTTAATCGTGGCCACCTGAGCTAGTGGAATACGGTTTCCATTTTCGGGATACAGCATTAAATTGCCGATTTTTTCAGGCGAATTCCTGTTTTCCTCCTGATATTGACAGGTAATATCATACACTTTGATTCCTTGATAAACCTGTGCAACGGTTTTTCCCCCGATAGCGATCTGGATCAGGTCAGTCACGTCAGCGATGTTCAGTCCGTATTGCGCTATTTTATCGCGATCGGCGATAATCTGCAATTGGGGGAGTGGTGGCTCCTGATCAATGGCCAGATCGACAGCTCCCTTCACTTGTTGGAGTGTTGTGATCAGTTCCTCGGCGACCCGTCGGGTTTCTTTTAAATCATCGCCGAATATTTTGACAACGAGCTCACTATGGGCGCCAGCGATTTTATCCATGACCCCGTCGATCATGGGTTGGGAAAAAGCAACATTGAAGCCCGGCATTTTCGCATATTCTGCAGCAAGCTCATTGATCAGATCTTCTTTGGTTTTCCCCCATTTCCATGTTTTGTAAGGTTTTAATCCCACACTAACTTCGAAATGGGAGGGTGTCCAGGCGTCGGTACCATCGTCGTTACGCCCCGCCTGTACCATGACATAGGAGATCTCATCGTGTTTAAGTGTGCGGGCACGTAGGGTATCGCTCATTTCTTTTGACTTTTCTACTGTGATGCCTGGGGGAAGTGACACTTGAAGCCAGATCGAGCCTTCATCCAACGACGGAAGAAAGTCCTTGCCAACGGAGGCCGTGAGCAAACCTGTGGCAAGCAATACAATTGCCAATGGAATGAAAACTTGTTTGGGAGCCTGCATAACCTTTTCTATCGCCGACTGATAAGCCGTAGTCAATTTTGCCAACCATTTGTTGTGAAAGATTTTTTGGGGTTTGCGATAGATCAAATAGGCCAACCCGGGTATAAGCACAAGAGCGACAGCCAAGGCACCGAAAAGGGCATAACCCACGGTATAGGCCATCGGCGTAAAAAGTTTTTTCTCGACGCGCTCAAATGCGAACAGGGGAAGATAGGCTGTAATAATGATCAGTGTCGCAAAGAATATCGGTTTGGCGACTTCAGCAATTTTCTGCGCAATAGTTTTTTCCTGCAGCAGACTTTCTGGTTCATCTTCTCTTTTTTTAAGAATGGTTTCGAGTATAACGATGGCTCCGTCTACAATAATCCCAAAATCAATTGCCCCTAAGGAAAGCAAGTTGGCTGGAATATGGGTGAAATGCATCAGAATAAAGGCAATCAACAAGGACAATGGAATGGTAATGGCCACCAAGAGTGCGCCACGCCAGCTGCCCAGGAAAATAATAAGGACAAAAATAACCAAGATCATACCTTCGAGAAGGGTTTTGGAAACGGTATGTAGGGTATTGTCGACCAAACTGGTTCTATCGAGCACGACATGTATTTTTACGTCTTCCGGAAGAATCTTTTCGTTTAGTTCGCGGACCGTTGCATTTACACCCGCCAAAACATCAGAAGGATTCTCATTTTTTAATAGCAGGACAATACCTTCGATATTGTCCGAATAATTGGCCCCGCGTTTATCCGAATATCCTAAAGCGCCTTTGCGTGCTAGATTTCCAAGTTTGATCTGACCGAGGTCACGCATATATATCCGATTTCCGTTGGTGGATTTTACGACGATGTTGCCCAAATCATCCAATGTCTTGACCAGACCGATGCCACGGATGACGTACGACTGATCGCCACGGTTCATCACACTGCCGCCGGCATTGGCATTATTGCTTTCGATCTTGGCGACAACTTCGGCAAGCGAAATTTCATATTGGTCAAGCTTTTTCGGATCCAGTTCCACTTGGAACTGTGTGGTGATTCCCCCAAAATTGGTTACATCTGCAACGCCCGAAACCTGCTTGATTTTGGGAATGATAACAAAATTTTGAAGATCCGTCAACTGGCGTAAATCGTGGGTTTTGCTTTCAAGAATATAACGGAAGATCTCACCTGTGGGTGAAGTCAGCGGATCTAATCCCGGACTGGCACCATAGGGCAGGGATAAATCAGCTAGACGCTCCTGTATACGGGCTCTCGCCCAATAATCTTCAACACCATCTTTGAAGACAATCGTGACCATGGATAAGCCAAAAGTCGTTTTACTGCGCATTACTTCCATCCCCGGCAATCCATTGATGGCCTGTTCGATCGGGATGGTGATCTGCTGTTCCATTTCTTCGGCAGCTAAGCCCGGTACCTGGGTTACGACCTGTGACGATACGTCAGCGATATCAGGGTATGCCTCAACCGAAAGTTGTCGCCAGGCATAGTAACCGAAAAAGCCGATCAATAGAAAAGATGCGGCGATTACCCATCTCTTTGCAATGATATGGCCAATCAATTGTTTAATATTCATGTGTTTCTATTTTAAAAGTTGAAAGCCTGAGCCCATCACAGGCCGGGTGTTAAATAAAAGGCACCTTCAGCAACAATCTGTTCCTGCGGAACCAGGCCTGTTAAAATCTGGATCGCATCACCTTCTGTTACGCCAGTAGTAACATAGCGCTTGACGAAGGTATTGGACGATGTTTTGACCCAAACAAAACTCTTATCGTTAAATTGAAATATAGCTTTTGCCGGAATGAAAAGTGTCGCAGTCATCTGCCGTTCGAATTCGGCGTTGACATACATCCCCGGTTTTAAGGTACGATCAGCATTTTCACAGGCAATGAGGACCTCAATATTCCGGCTTGCTTCGTCGACAAATTGGTTGATATGGATAATTTTTCCGGATATTTTTTTAGTAGGGAGCGCGTCTACGCTCACTTCAACACGCGCAAGTTGATCGATTGCCGGCAAGTCCTTTTCTTTGATGTAGGCCGATACCCACACGTTTGACAATTCGGCAATGCGGAGTAATGCCGGAGCGTCTTCTTTCGTGTACTGCCCCAGTACAATCGAACTACTTAAAATTTCGCCTTGAATAGGTGAACGAACAAGGAGAGGCTCACCGAGAACACTATGGGGCGGGTTGCTGTCGAATATTTTTAAGGCGGCAGTGGTATTTCCAAGCGCAGCATTGCTCGTCGCAAAATTTGTTGCTGCTTCTTCGAGTTCTTTTTTAGAGCCAACACCATGCGCGATCAGATCTTTTTGGCGTTTTAACATATTCTCGGCAAACATAAATGCTTGTTTGGCGTCAAGGTAAGCCCTTTGTGCCTCAAAATAGTCGGATGAACTAATTGAAAATAAAGGCGTGTTGATAGCAACTTTTTGGCCCAGTTTCACGTGCGATTTGACAATTCGTCCAGCAAAAGGGACCGGAATCTCCACATAACTGCTGGGAATAATCTTCACTGTAGCAGCTGCATTTAGTTTCAGTGCATGTTGTGCATGGGTCGTCGTAACAAATTTGAGTTTCGATAACAGGGACGTGTTTTCACTGACGGTCACGGTGTCTCCAGCTGCGCTGATGGCCGGAGATTGGTTGGGGCTTTCGTGAGACTGGCTGTTGCAAGCTTGCAGCAACAGCAGCACAGGGATCCAATTCATGTACCTCAAGGATTGGGTCGAATAGTTGATTGTACGGTTAATCATACCGCAAAACTATCCACCTGCTCCCGATAAGCCGGTTAGAGGGGCCTTAGAAAAAAATTAGAATTTTATTAGAATAATGAACGATGGGGGATATCAATGCTAAAAACACTTCCAACGCCTTTTGCCGAGCGGACGCTGATCTCGCCTTGATGGAGAAGCACGATTTTTCGGGTAAGCGATAAACCGATACCATTTCCCTCGCTATAATCTTTGTTACTTCCACGATAGAATGGCGTGAATATATTGGGCAGATCGACCGGGTCAATGCCTATTCCGTCATCTTTAAATTCCAGCTGAATCCTATTTTCATCCGCCTTGATAGCGATTAGGCATTTTTGATTGGGTGAAAATTTACAGGCATTTTCAATGAGGTTGACAAAGGCGACCTGCAATAGATACTCATTGGCATTGATGGATAGAAGTTTTTCATCTTCAATCGCCGGATCGACAAAAATGTCGAGTTTATAATTTGGACTTGACTGGAGAACCTGCTGACATGCATCAATTAGTATTTCATCTATACGTAAGGTTTTAAACGCGATTTCAGAACTGTCGTAACTTGCTTTGGCAAAATCAAGTAAGCTATTAAATAACTTCTTCAGTTTCTGTGCATCATTTAGCGTATTGTCGATGACAGTTTTATACTCCACTATGCTGCGGTCCTTATTGGCAGAAATCTCGAGTTCTGCAATCATGGCGGCCAAGGGCGTTCTTAGCTCATGCGAGATATTGGAGACAAAATGCTTTTGGGCGTCAAAGGAGTTTTCGAGGCGGTCGAGCATCGCATTGAATGTACTCGCCAATTCGGAAAGCTCGTCTTTATTTCCGCTACTCGTGAGCCTGGCATCCAAACTTGTCGCAGAAATGGTTTTTACACGTTGTGTCATTTCCAGGATAGGTTGAAAGACCTTTTTGGAAAAGAATATTCCTGCTGCATAGATCAGAAATATAGACAAAATGAAAACCAAAAGAATCGTAGATAATAGACTATTGAGTTTATTGTAGCCGTATTGATCATATGCTGCGGCTGTGATGATGTAAGTTTTGTCTTTATACGGAAAGGTTATGCCGATGACCTGCCATTTTTCCTGATAAAATCGTATCTCTTTATTTTTGAGAATATCCTGCAGCATGGCTGCTGTCTCTTTGACAAAGTCGATATCTACGGCATCATGATACAAGAGATCAAAACGGGTGTCGTAAATTGCAACCTCGACTTCGTTGAGGATTTTTCGGTTGTTGTGGTAGATATCTTCTAAGGTCTTTTTGTCAACTTTTGCATTCAAAAAAAGGTTTGCTTTGGTGTAAGCTTCTTTTTTCAATAGGGCGTAAAATTCTCTTTCCCGATTCTCCACCGCTGAAAAATATACTGTACAGGCAAATACCAGCAATATGGTGGCTGTAATCAGCGTGAATAATATGGAGATTCGTGTCCTGATTCGCATTAGTCCTGTTTTAGAATAAAGCCCATTCCGGATTTAGTATGGATATATCTGGTTGCAAAATCTTTGTCGATTTTCTTACGTAAATAGTTGATGTAAACATCAATGAAGTTGGTTCCGGTATCAAAATGCGTTTCCCACACTTTTTCAGCAATTTCCATTCTGGAAAGGACACGCTCGGGATTTTGCAATAAATAATGGAGTAACTTGAACTCTTTGGGGGTCAAATGGATTTCGACCGTATTCCTTTTGACGCTTTTGGTATGGAGGTTCATTTCCAGATCCCCATAACGTAAGATTGTTCCCGTGAGTGTATCTTGTTTTTGATATCTTTTGAGCAGAACTCTGATGCGGGCTAACAGTTCGCGCATTTCAAAAGGTTTGACCAGATAGTCATTCGCTCCGGCGTCAAAACCCTCAATTTTATCGTCTGTAGTTCCTAATGCTGTTAACATGATAATGGGAACATCGGGTTTGATATGACGAATTTCTTTGCAGAGATCCAGTCCATCCATCTTAGGGAGCACGATATCGGTTATGATAAGATCAAAGTCGTGTTGTAAGGCCATTTTCTTTCCAGATATGCCGTCGTAGGCAATAGCTGTTTGAAATTCATTTTCATCAAGTCCGCGTTTGATCAATCCTGCGACACGTACGTCATCTTCGACTAGGAGAATCTTCATATAAAGAAAAACGTTAAAAACTTCGATTCATCGAAGTTTATCTATGATACCAAATCATGGGCTATCCATGCATTGTCCCTACAAATGTATCAAACTAAGCTAAATTTACACGGATATGCAAATAAAACTTTCTGGATTTCATGGGAGCGCTAGGAAGTATAAGTAGCAAATGGTTTTGCTTCATGTGGATCATAAAACAAAACTGTCATCCAAATTAGAATACTTTTGGAATTTTAAAAATGAATGGAAAAAATATGTTGATTATTTTCAAATTGATAATCAACAGTCCAGCCTTGATACCGGGCGATTTCGGTAATAATTGCCAGCCCTAAACCACTGCCTTGGCTGTTTTTCGAAAGTTTGGAAAACCGTTTGAATAAAAGTATTTTATCCAAGGGCATTGAACCGGGATTATATACCGTTAAAGAAGTTTGATTGAGATGTACAGCAAGTGTATCGTTGGCATTGCTGTAACGTATGGCGTTCAGGAGTAGGTTGTTGATCAGGATTTCGGTCAGACTGCTGTTTCCTGTCAGCAGCACCGACGGTTGGATCTCCTGTTGCAGTCGTAGCTGTTTTAGCTCCAGATGTTCTTGCATGACTTCAATACTTTGTGTAACAAGCGAGTCCATACTGATTTTTTCGGAATGATCGAATTGACTGTTGTCAATCTTGGCGAGCAGCAGCAGGTTGCGGTTGATTCGCGTGCTGCGTGAAAGCGCTTTATGCATATCTTCAAAGAGCTGATACTGCTCATCGCTTAGATCAGGGTACTGCAATAAGATATCTAACTTATTTTTTAGGATTGCCAAGGGTGTTTGTAATTCATGAGAAGCATTTTCAGTGAATTCCTTTTGTGATCGGTATACGGCCAGGTTTTTTTCAAGAAGCTTGGATAAGGATTGATTAAGCTCATGGAACTCTATGGTGTCTGTTTGCTGAAAGTCAACCTGTTGTTGACTATTGAGATTAAATGCCTTCAACTTATCAACGGTATCTCGAAATGGTTTCCAGAGCCTAAGTGATATTTTTCTGGAGATAATAAGTAGACCAATGACCAAGATAACAAAGAAAAACAGCGTTGTTGCGGCGATGGCGGCGATGGTTTCTACAGATTCTTCAATATTTGTTTGTACGGTAAAACGATAAGGCGCACCATTGATCTGAATGACAGATGATAGGCATCTAAATCGGTCAATTGTCTTTGGCTCGACAAAACGCTGCGGTTTTTCGATGGTATACACGCTATCTTGCAATAAATCGCCCGGTTTTACGCGATGTATATTGGTTTCAGGTTGTATGGTATTCCATAAAGCGATGCTGGCTTCGAGCTTGTCTTCGGAGAGTTTTAAAATGTTCAGTTCGTAGGTTGTTTTTTTGACGATAATTTCGTTATGTTCGTCTAATTCACTTTTCCATATCCCGTCGATTACAAAATAATAAACAGGAATACTGACACCTAGTACGATCAATACATAGAGTAGAAATGGGGTTGTTATTTTGCTCAGTAGGGGTTTCATCTCACTATTTTTAATTTTCCCATTTGTAGCCCGTACCGTATACCGTTTTGATATAAGATTGACTTCCGGCGTCCTGTAGTTTCTTTTTTAAATTTTTGACATGAGCATAGACAAAGTCATGGTTGTCGAGCATATCAGCAATGTCGCCAGACAAGTGTTCCGCTAAGGTGCTTTTTGAAATCACTTTATTTTTGTTGCCGATAAAAAACATCAGCAGATCGAACTCTTTTTTGGTCAATACAACAGGAAGATCATTGACAATAACAGTTTTTGCCAGTAGATCAATCTGTATTTCGTTTTGTACAACACTATTTGAGCTGTTGAATTGTTTGCGACGGATCAGGGAATAGATTCGTGCTGTGAGTTCAGATAAATGGAAAGGCTTCGTTAGATAATCGTCGGCCCCCAATTGTAGCCCATGAATTTTGTCGTCCAGTGCATTTTTTGCAGAAATGATGATCACACCGTCCTGCTTTCGCTGCGTCTTCAACTCTTCGAGTAGTTTTAGACCATTTCCATCTGGTAGACCGATGTCAAGTAAGATACAGTCGTACTGATATAACTGAATTTTGTCCAGAGCATCCTTCAAAGTTGGCGCAAATTCGCATAAATACTGTTGCTCGCTAAGGTATGTTGCGATGCTTTTGGCCAGCTCCAATTCGTCTTCTATGATCAAAATCTTCATGTGGTAAAGATAGAATTTCAATTTAGTAGAAATTTAGAATTTATTCCGCAATGATCTATCAATTTTGTTCATTTTTATTTCTTGTCCTACGACAAGTGTAATCGCTATTGAAACGTGTAATTTTAGTATAAATCAGTTATTTAGTGTTTTAAAAAAATCAAAACGAAATGGATAAACCGAAATCATTAAAATTAGAAATCATCATTCCTGCTTATCGTATGCACAGTCAAATTTTTCTGAACGCGTTGGATGGCGTTTCGGAAGAAGATGCTTTAAAACGAATTGATGCACAGACCAACCATATCGTATGGATGGCGGGTAATTTTGTAAATGTGCGATATGCTATGGCGCATGTTCTTGGGCTTCAGGAAAATGATCCTTACCATGAGCTATTTTTTATGGGAAAGACACTCGATGAAGGTTATCACTATCCCAGTGTGCTGGAATTAAAAGAAAATTTTAAATCGATATCACCGAAAGTCTATGCTGCTTTGCTGCAAGTGGAAGATACGCAGCTGGCTGAACTATTTAAAATTAATATGAATATCCCTTTTATTGAGGAGGATAAGCTAAATTTCATCGGGATGTGTATTGGACGGGAGGATTATCTGGCCGGTCAGATTGCCTTGATGCGAAGGTTGCTGCACTATCCGGGCATGAAATACGATATTGACGAAAAAATACAGTACTAAAAGAAAAAATCGAGTACTAAAAATAGAAACTCAAGATCGGCCGCTGCTTAAAACGTCCGATCTTGAGTTTTTTAAGTATGAACCTGGTCGCATGATCTGTCTGCGCTAAAAAGTCAATATGTTGGTTATACCTAGAAATAAAGCTTACTCGCTACCTTTTATCGTCAATATAACACCTGAATATTTCTCGTGTTCTTTACCAATATAAAGCAGATCGACTTTTTTTGTCGCAGCATCCTCGAGCTGTTTTTTCAATAGATTTAAATCCATTTTTTCTGTTTTTTCCTGCCATTCATCGGTCGATTGAGGCTTGAACGAAGCGATATTCTTCATGTCAAAAAGTGCGGAATTTGTGTCGAGCTGCTTTGAACGATGTATAAAAATAGTGTCACCCACGATTTTATCAATTTTTATCCAACCTGCGGGAAGTCCATCAATGCTGTTACCATCCTGATCGGTAAAAAAAGTAGCACCATAAAGCTGGCCTGCCTT
The DNA here is from genome assembly GCF_033097525.1 of Sphingobacterium sp. UGAL515B_05. Taxonomy (NCBI): domain Bacteria; kingdom Pseudomonadati; phylum Bacteroidota; class Sphingobacteriia; order Sphingobacteriales; family Sphingobacteriaceae; genus Sphingobacterium; species Sphingobacterium sp. UGAL515B_05. Next base: position 3,395,042 of record NZ_CP109907.1, read on the forward strand.
TAGTTGCTTCAAATTATCGATCATCTGACCCACTGCTTTTTCCTGTTGTTGATTTCCCAATTTATTCTTAACCCCATAAATGACTGCCCAGATAAGGATTGCCGCAGTGACAATTAGAAATCCTTTCCATAACTGAAAATAGGGGATGCTATACTGACTTTTGAACGCTTTGATCTCTGCTTTTAATTCATCTGAATAATTCCGTGCGTGAATCAATTTTCCCTGTTCGTCGTAAAGTCTGGAAAGTTTGACAAATCCACCGCCAAAAGGTAGGCCTATAAACCGACGGGCTGGCGTAATAATCTGTAAGGTGAAATTTCTTGGCGCGTTTTCTTTTTTTAAGGTTGCTGTTACCGTTTTTTCTGCTAATACAAAGTCGTAGATACTGAAAATAAAAAACATAGTCTGTCGTGATTTTTAATGAAGAACTGAGGGAAGGATTCCGGATCAGTTCGGCTTCATGAGCAATGAAGCATAAAAGCAAAATTAAAAGAAATAAATAAAAATCAATAAAAAGACCCAGGCATTGCAAGAAAATTTCGATTTTTGAAGGGTACATTTTTGAAAAGCAATAAGATCAAATGGATTTAATACGCTGTGCCTTTCAGGAGGCTGACAATATAAACCGAAATGTGCGGTATAAAATATGATAAACCTAAAACTGAGTTTTATTTTGATCTGTGTAACAAGTGTTGTTATGGGGCAAAAAATGGATAAATCAAAATTGGATAGCACCATTGCAGGCTATTACAAAGACCCGGCAGCTCCGGGGATTAGCTGTGCAGTTAGCCAAAATGGTCGTCTTACTTATCGTTATGCAATTGGACGTGCAGATTTGAAGGAAAAACGTGCAATCACATCCAGTTCACATTTTCGCCTGGCATCGGTAAGCAAACAGGTGACTGCACAGGCGATATATACCTTAGTGATTCAAAAGCGTTTAAAACTAGAGGATCCATTGTCCCTTTTTTTTGAAGATCTGCCTGTCGCACTGAAAGATATTACTGTAGCACAGCTTCTGCAACATACATCCGGAATCTGGGACTATGAAGAGCTTATTCCGAAAGAGAGGAAAGATCAGGTATCGGATAAGGATGTGCTGAAGTATATCCGGCAGACTGATCGTTTATATTTCCCTTCGGGAAGTCAATTTCGCTATAGCAATACGGGCTATTGTCTTTTATCGCTGATTGTTGAGCAAGTGGCAAAAAAATCCTTTGCTTCCTTTGTCAAAAGTCACTTGTTTGAACCCCTAGGTATTAGCAAGGGATTGGTCTATGAACCGGGCACGACGGTTGATGAACGAGTCTACGGTTATCATCCGACAGAAGGCTCCTACCTGTTTGCCGATCAGAGTGTGACAAGTGCGACACAGGGGGATGGGGGTGTTTATCTATCTGCTGAGGAATATCATACATGGGCCAATTTTTTGGTAAAAGATCGGTTAATACAGCCGGGACTGGAGCAATTGTTCGATCAAATGGCCTACCCGGTAAAGGATGGAATAGCGTATCATTTCGGCTGGTTTATTCAAAAAAATGCAGGCCATAAAATCCTGTTTCATTCAGGTGAATCTACCGGGTTTCATCATATCGTATATATTGATGTACAGAAAGACCTTGTGGTTTCACTTTTTAGCAATCGTGATGATTTTATGATCGGTGAAGCATTTGATGCCATCCTTAAAACAATGGGTATCAGCAAACCGGTATTGAATGGACAGCATCGTTCAACTTTTGCATGGTTGAACGGAGTATATGCGAATGAGTGAAAGAGGGACGCGGATTGAAATATGCATAAACAACAAATCGTCGCAGCTTCACCTGCGACGATTTGTTGTTTAGGAAGAGACCTATTTTAAAAAGTCGGGCGATTGATAGGCCGGATTGGGATAGGTATAGAACCCTTCCCCAGTAGCGACGCCCAATTTGTTTTTGTCTATAAAATGCTCTTTGAGATAGGCCACTGTTTTGATCTTTAAAGGATCATTTGTTGCATCGGCGCTCATTTTATTGATATTATAAGCTGTTGTGATGCCAACGATATCGAGTATGCCGAAGGGGCCTGTTGGCGCCCCAGTGGCAACCATCCAGGTTTTGTCGATCGTTTGGGCATCCGCCACTTCGTTGACCAAAAGATCTGTTGCCGCCGAAAGTAATGGGACAAGTAAGGAGTTTACAATATAGCCAGGCTGCTCCTTATGCAGTGGGAGGGCAACCATGCCAATGGATTTTGCAAAGTTTACAACCTGCTCAAATACAGTTTTGTCTGTACCCGGATGGCCCATAATTTCTGCTGTATTGTGCTTCCAGATTTCATTGGCAAAATGTAGCGCCAGGAACTTCTCTGGACGGCCGGTTTCTTGGGCAAATTGACTTGGTAGCAAGGTTGAGGAATTTGTGGCAAAAATGGTTTTCTCCGGAGCCACTTTCGCTAACTCCTGATAGAAGCCAATTTTAATGGCTGGGTTTTCGGGAACAGCTTCGATAAGAAGATCTGCGTTTGCTACCGCCGCGGCCAGATCTGAACTATAACTGAGCCTGTCAAAGGTTGAAGCCAGTTGTTCTTTACTCGCATGAAGATCTTTCTCGAATGCCTGCGCCAAAATATCAAATTTTGCTGCAGCTTTTTTAAGTACATCGTCGTTGATGTCGTATACAGTGACATGATAGCCATGAAATGCTGTTTGGAAAGCGATTTGATAGCCTAAAACCCCACTGCCAGCTATCGTTATATTTTTAAAGTCCATGATGTTATTGTTTTTTCAATTCGTAAAAATCTGCGCCACGGAATCATGGCGCAGGTTGTGATCCCTATCCTTTAATTCCTTTTAACCAATCTTTGAATTTGGTGATCTGCTCTGTCAGGAAAGATTCATGGTCTTCTTGTTCCTCAGAACCGATAGGTAGGATATGTTCAAAATAAGTGCCTTTTAGCATTTTACGTAGTAAGCCTTCGCCCACAAATGGTTTGTCATCATTTAATGTTTTGGCTGCTTTCAAAAGATGGCGGATGTCATATTGTAGGGGATTGATATCCGGAACCTGCTTGTTTAAGTTCAGCAGTTCGTATACCGCAATACGTGCGGTACGTACCGAGCTTTCCATGGTAAAGACAACGTCATTGTTGGTTTCCACAAACTGACCGATCAAGCCCAGGTTTTTACATCCTTCAGGTACGACTCTCGGACGGTCGCCTTTTGCTCTTGGCATAAACATCGAGGTGATGTAAGGCATGAATGTCGTACGTACAATCGTATTTTTGATAACATCGTCCAGTTGATCAATAATGCCCAAATGGTGACATAGTTCGGCTAGAATTTCATCTCCGGTACATTGTGGCATTGGCTTTTTGATGTAATTTCCTTCTTTATCCATAAATAAGGCATATACCCATAAGACAAGAACATCATCCGGTTGGCCAGGGAAATGTGGCTGTCTATTACAGGTGAAACTCATCAACCAATCGGAATCGGTAATGGTAATAATACCACCAGTAACAGTTTTGCCGGAATAAGGGTCGTTGACGGAATATTCTTTTAATTTTTCGACTAAAGCCGAAGGTTTACAGGTCAGGGTCGCAGACTCCCATGCTGATTTTTCGATGTTACTGCAGAACTTTTCGGGTTTACCAAAGATGGCGGATTTGGCAGCCAGATTTTTCCAGAGTTTCCAGCCTGCACTTTGACCGCTGCTGCTGTTGTCGATAGCGATGATCGGTGCATTTTTGTTGTCCCCGTAGAAGGTATCTTCTGTCATTGATCCAGTTGTCACAATGACGAAGTCGTCTTTTCCGATTGGAATTTTTACCTCTTTACCGTCTTGTTCTGTAATCAGGGCCTCCACAACTTTTCCATCGGTATTGCTTTGGATATCCAGGTCTTTGACCAATACATTGAATCGAATGTTTACACCTTTGCTTTGAAGTACTTTACGCAAAGGGGTCACAAAGGTGTCGTATTGATTGTATTTCGGGAATACAAGGGATGAAAGATCATTCAATCCGTCTATCGCATGTAAAAAGCGATGCATGTACAATTTCAGCTCAAGTAAACTATGCCAGTTTTCGAAAGCGAACATGGTACGCCAGAAGGTCCAGAAATTGCTGGATAAAAATGACTCGCTGAAGTAGTCTTCGATGGTTAAGTCATCTAGATCTTCTTTATTTTTGAGGAGCAATCGAATGATGGCCAGCTGATCCATTTTGCCCAATCCAAACTTGCTGAAGTCTTTTATCTCACCAAGTTTATGAATAAGCCTTGCTTTGGAGTAGTTGGAGTCGTTGTCATTGATCAAGCGGTACTCGTCCAGAACACTGTAAGGGGCAGGCATTTCCAATGCAGGAATGTCCTGAAACATATCCCAAAGATTTTCGTAGGTCATATCCATTTCCCTACCACCGCGGATGACATAGCCGTCGGTTGCATTACCGGCGCCATCTAACGAGCCGCCTTCCACATGGAGCTGTTCAAGGAATGTAATGTTTTCAGCAGGAACATGACCATCCCGGATAAAATAGTAGGCTGCAGACATCCCTGCTATACCACTTCCGACGATGTAGATTTTGCTGTCTTTATATGATTTTGGTGGAATACCTTTATTGCGTTGATAATTTCCGATCTGATCAGAAAAGGGCATCGATTTTTTCGGTGTGTTACGTTGTTGTTCTTTGCTTGAATCAGGTTCATGATTTACATTTCCATATTCAGCAGATGCATTTAATACGTTGTCGAATTTTGAGGTGATTTCTTTCATGATTCTTATGTTTTTTAATTCTTGAGTAAAGTTACTAAGACCACCTTAATCATTTGTGCCCTCAAATTCGCTATTGTTCTACCGAATTTCCTCTATCTACATATTTTGTCGCTTTCTGTATTCAGAAGGCGATAAGGTGGCGTATTTTTTGAAAAAACGACCAAATGCGGAGATGGAATTAAATCCGATTTCATAAGAAATTTCTGAGATTGTCTTTTCGGGATTCCCGAGTAGCACATAGGCTTCTTTAAGTACATGCTCATCAATAATTTCATGTGGCGTTTTACCTGATGCTCTTTTAACAACCTGAATGAGGTATTTGTTTGAAATAAATAACTGGTCGGCGTAATATTGTACCTCTTTGTATTGGTTGCTATGTCGCTGAACCAGGTCTATAAACTTATAGAACAAGTTGTTGGTCTCCTGTACACTCTCCATTGTATCTTGGTCTTTAGATGCCAGTTCGTCGGCGATTTCTAACAGGAGATTGAAAATAACCGTGCGGATGATATCTGCTGTAAAGTGCGTTGTTCTTAAAGTAACTTCTTTGAGGTAGTCTATTAATTTTAAGAGCTTGTCAATTTGTTTGTCTTGGGAAATGACTATGGTAAAGGTTGAATTTTTAAAAAGCCCCAGTTGTTCGATAAAGAATGGATTGACAATATGTTTAAGCAGGAATGCTTTGTCAAAAAAGAGCAGCTTCATTCTAAAGTCGGGGCTGACCTGCGAAAACCGGAAAATTGTTGTTGGGGCGGATACGAGGATGTGATTTGTCGAGATATGGTATTCCTGATTGTCTACCTGAATATTGATATCGCCCGCCGTACAGATACAGATGGCATAATAATCAATACGAAAAGCATTGCTTGGGTATTCAAAAATCGGATTTCCAGAAGAAATATAATAGGGGCGGTGGCAATTTACGCCAAAGAATGATAAGGTATCTTGAAGACTTTCGTGTGTGTGATCAGTTGTTTTTACCTTAAACTTCATTGACTTTTTGTTCGGCTTGGGCATATACAGTTCCTATTGTTTTAAATATTCGAATGGGTTTTGTTTATTCGGATGCTGTCCGTTTGCGCATGAGTTTTTCTGTGGCAATATCGTCTTCTATCCCGATGAAGAAACTTTTGAATCCGAATTTGTTCAGTAGTCGTCTCGATGCGGTGTTATCGGGATCAATGATACCAATCACATCTTTACCTGGATTTAATGTTGTGGCAAGGGCTAGCATCGACTCGCAAATCTGTGTTCCCAGCCCCTTTCCCCAATGTTCTTTGCGCAGCAAATAACCAATTTCGAATACACTTGGATCTTTTTTGTAATTAACAAGCTTACAGTCGCCTAAAAGCTTAAGTGTATCCGCTTCGATTACTTTAAAATAGCCTAAATCAGGATCCTTGTTAATTGCTAGAATCGAATCGAACTTTTTCCGGGCCTGCTCTTCGGACAATCCTTTGCCGGTAATGTATTTCATGACATCATCCGCTTTAACCAAGTCGTGGAAAGCGTCAAAATCTTCCGGGAGATATTTTTTGAATAGAAGTGTATTGTACATGGCTAATGCGTTTATTTACAAGATAAGGTTGTTTTCTCTTAAATCAAATTATCGGAACCTAAATCATCATCTTTCTGTATTATTTAACTTTTTCATGATTTTAGTTCTCCAATTTAACTTACATTGCCTTTCTGTAAAGCAGAAGGAAGCTTTTATAAGAATGTTTTCGTGGATTCAGCCTACAGGGGAAAAGGTGTTGGGACTGTGGCAATGCAACATGTACTGGATAAGCTGCAGGTGTATAAAGTTGATGTCAATGAGCAAAATCAGCAGGCTGTTGATTTTTATCTGAAAAAAGGATATCAGCTTATCGGGCGCTCAGCTGTAGATGGTATGGGCAAATCCTATCCGATCTTGCATTTACATCACGAGCGCGCTATCAATGGATTGAAATAGTATTAATAAAATGAAATAACTCATGATACAAGGTTTATACGAAACGCATATTCAGGTGCGTGATTTAGCTAAATCGGTCGCATTTTATACGGAGGTATTGGGATTACGTGTGGCACATCGCGATCCGACACGTCCTATTGTTTTTTTATGGATCGGAACCGGCAAAGACTATATGTTGGGGCTATGGCAGGAAGAAACAAACTTTCAACCGAGACATTTTGCTTTTAGAGCGGATAAAGAAGATATACTGAATTACGCTGTGGACTATCTGAAAACACGTGACCTGACACCTTATAATTTTTTAAAAGATGGGATCGAAGCACCGATGGTCTTTGCATGGATGCCGGCATTGGCCATTTACTTTAATGATCCGGATGGCAACCAATTGGAGTTAATCGCAGTTTTGGAAGGGGAGGGTAGGCCCGAACTGGGCGTGCTGTCTTACGCCGATTGGATCGATCGTACAACACAATAAGTCGCTTTTTCGCGACTTATTGTGTTGAATTCCATTCTTCGGCAAGGATAGCAAAGACCACATCATCTTCCCATTGACCATTATGGAAATAGCTTTTTACAAAATGAGCTTCCTTTCGGAATCCCAAACTTGTTAAAAGCTGCATGGATGCCTTGTTTTCTGGAGCTACCGAGGCCGTGATCCGATGTTTATGATACTGACGGAACAGGACCTCTATAACTGTTTTCAGTGCTTCTTTGGCATAACCCTGTTGCTGGCATTCTTTTTTTATGGTACAGCCCAATTCCACCTGCAGGTGTTCAGTACCAAAAAAATGAACGCCAATATCGCCGATTACAGCGTTTGTTATTTTGTCGGTCATAACGAGCTGAAACCAGGACTCTTGTTCATTGAATGTGCCCGGATTTTTCGCAATAAATGCATCGACTTCTGCCAAGGATTCTGGAATCCAGCCCTGGTATTTATTGGTTTCTTTATCCGAGCGGTAACCGAATACGGCCTGACTGTCTTCCGCCATAATGGGCCGAATCGCTAATCTTTCTGATTCAATATGCATGACTTAACGTTTTGAAAATCTAGTTATCGCTTCTTCGCGCGTACCTACAAAATTGATTCTTTTTGATTTATTGCTTTCGTAGATAAAATCGTTTAAACTTTTGCTGTTGTATTTGGAGAAATCGCCAACGATCGCAATGTCAAAGCCATACTGCGTATATTTTTGAAGAATTTCACCGGCAAGTTTTGTTTTAAGTTCGAAGAAATCGTCTGTGATGTTCTCTTGATAAAGAATTGCTTTGTATGCTTCTTGCGCGCGAGAGTCGACCATAATCTGTAGACCATCGTCGAGATTATGAATAAAGACGCCCGAACCTTTAACTTCAGCAATGTTTTCGTCACCTAATTGAATAATAGTGATTTCCATTTTTTTTGTTGTGTAGTTTTAAAAATAAATTTGTGGGACCATATTCCATGATCCAGTGCTCTACGTTGGGATATCCTGTTGGAAATGATCCGAGATAGTGGGTATACAGCTTTTAACCTGCAAATTCTTTCAGCATATTAATTGTTGGACAGAAGAACAGGGAGCCGGTATGGGCCGTACTAAAGTCCAGTATTCTATCGTAATTTCCCTCAGGTTCACCAATAAACATTCTTTTCAGCATCAATTGTACGGTACTGAATGTGCTGGCGTAAGCGATAAAATAGGTTCCCATTTCATTTGTTGCGATTTGCCCAAAAGGCATATTGTCGCGAACAATTTTCAGATCGTCACCGACATTGGCTAGGGCCGAATGTGAATTAGTCGGTTTTTCATCGTCGCCCATCTCAATATCGTTTGCTTTGCTTCTGCCGATGACCTTCTCCTGCTCAGCAACAGGTAGGGAGCGCCAGGCATTCATGTCATGAATATATTTTTGTACAAATAAATAGCTTCCGCCCTTATAGGCTGCATCCTCATCACCAACGATACCAAAGAAAGCACGATCCTCACCGAGGGGATTTTCTGTTCCGTCGACAAAGCCCAAGATACTTCGGCCGTCCCAATATCTGAACCCATGAACTTCCTCTTTGCAATCGGCAACGGGACGTAATAAGGCTGCAATTTCGGTGGCCATGTCAATGCAATAGCTTTTCTCATAAGCGCGAATATGGAAATGTAAATCTCCGGGGGTAGCTACAGCAATATGTTTTTGACCGATGATAGGTTCGAACGGAACCAATTCCTTTGGCATAGGTTCGTTGAGTTCCAGCTTTTTCCAGGCATGGTGGCTTATGCCCAATACCACGCTGGCTTTTACAAGATTTGAACGTACCTGTGCCGAATTATTGAGATTGACAACCAATGCGCATAAGCGTTGGAAGACATCCTTAATGACCACATTTTCGTGGAAATTCCATACCATAAACACCGTATTGTTGCTCGGTGTATCGATGACATTTTGGGCCTGATGATCCATAAGATAAGTTGTTGTGTGTTGTACAGCCTTGCTAAGCTACAAATAAAATCGGTTGTACGGATAGACTTTTTGCTTACTTAAATGCGGTTTTTTGATATAGTTTGACGATTTCATCAATGACCAGATCCGGTTCGTCATAAAAGACATGATGCTCCGCATTTTGAGCCAAAAGATAACGTCTATTGTTTTTTTGATCTGCAAATTTTTTAAGGGCAGCAATAAATAAACTGCGATCGGGTTCTTCAAAAGGCGATTTTCCTGAACCAATGACAGTCATGGGGACATTGATTTTTCCTGCAACCTCGTGTAAAACAGCCGTTGATGCTTCGTAGTTTAAAACGAGATGATAGAACCCTAAGCTTTCTTTTTTGATGTTATCAAGCTCACTGGCATATTCTTTCTTCAACGATTTGGATCGTTCCATGGTCATAAGATATGGGGATACAATATCGATCATTACTGTGCCGACAACCTGACCGGGATTGGTCGTTATAAATTTCATCGTATAGTTACCACCGAAGGAATGGGCAACAAGCCAGCCCTATCATAGGTAATTAAAGGTGCACCCAATTTGCTCGATAGCGGTTCCAATAACTTTCTCCAAACGGAACCATCATTTCCCGCTCCAGATTCAAAGACAATGGGGATACCTTTTCCTTCCATTACAGTAAAATGAAGGCTATGGTTGCCTACATTGATCATGGTATCCCTGAGCTGTGCTTTTACGGCCAGCCCGGGGAGTGTCAGTAGGAGGAAAACGGATAAAAGGAGATTATACTTTAGCCCGTACATCGTTCATTTTAAGTGTCATGCTTGTCGCTTCTGTCTCGATCCATTGGCTGTATTCGGCGATAGCCTGTAAGCGAAGTTCGTCGGAGATATACCCTTCCGTAACCATTTGTCGCGATTGGGCGACTTTGTTCCAGATGGCCAGATTGGTATCAAAGTTTGCTTCTCCTTTTTTGTAGGTCTGATCGGCATGGATAACCTGAACCGAATGGAAGCCTGCTTCTTGGAGCAGTGCAGCGACCTCATCAGCAACACGATTGTTCATACCTGCATCTGCTCTCCATTTCAGGAAAGTATGGTAAAATGTGAGCATGCTTTCCGGAGGGGCGGGGTTCCATTCAATGGCCGTGTGATTGTAGTCTAAAATTGAGATTTGTCCTCCGGGTTTTAACCAGGATTTAAATAAGCCCAATGCCCGGGGAATATCACTTAACCATTGCATGGTGCGCGCTGTTATAATCAGGTCGAACGGATGTGGAGGCTGATAATCAAAAATATTGCTGCAGACCAGGTTCAGATTTTGGGTGCTACCATAAAGCTCATTGCCACTGTCGATAAAAGACGGTGTATTATCGAGCCCGGTTATCGTTCCGTCGCCGATATAGCTTGCTACCTCATTGGTGAGCGTTCCAGTACCACAGCCTACGTCCAAGATTTCCATGCCAGGAGACAGTAAGGGAATAATCGTTCTATAATCGGAGGATAATGTTCTTCTTTCAAATATCTTATTGGCCTGTTGATCTTTTCTGTCGATAAATTTCTCTTTCATTGGATTGGGTTTAGTTGACTGTAAATATAGCTTTTGCTTTCCGGTTAAAAAAACTTCTATTCGTTAACCGTTGTTGTTACGCTAATCAGACCAACAGTTGAGTATATTCCTTGATTTGTTTATGGTTACTATCAGTCGAATATCCTATTCTCCATTAAGAAGGATATCGTAGTCTTTTTACAAGGTATTAACAGGGGGTTAACTGGGGAGCTACCCCTGCTAACCCCCTGTTATCCCCCTGTTAACCCCCTGTAATATCTCTGTTATTAGGGAACCTGATATAAAACAATTTCAAACCTGTATCGGGCGATAAAAGACGGCCATTTACTGCTTTATGACGATTATGTACTATTTTGATAGAAACAGCCATACTTTGCGATTAATACGCTAATTAGAAAATTATTTCAGGTCGTTTCCTGTTTTTTTAATAATAGTTTTTTATATTGTTATCAATAGTATTTGTGCCGTTGCAATTACACTAAGATATCCTGATATTATGCGAAAAGTATTCAAAATTCACATGCTAATGTATTGTGCTGTTTTTCTTTCAGCCTGTTCTTCCAACTATCTCATGACATTCAATGGGGAGAATGTAAAAAAAGATGAAGACAAGGGAACGTTTTCATTTAATAATGATACAGTACAAATTGATTATTCCTTTGCCGACAGAGATGGTCGAATTTACCTTCGAATAGAAAATAAAATCGATAAACCGATCTTATGGGATCTTAAAAATTCGGCCATGGTTATTAATGGTAAAACGCAAGGCTATTCTGCTGAACAAGCTGCTTTTAATGGAAAGATGAATGCTTCGGTTTCCGATATAAACGCTAGTAAATCCACTATATTCAATGATGCTTGGGTGAACGGTTCTATCACAGGATTGGTAAGTTTGCCTAAAGATGTGGTACTTATCCCACCACATGCCTATGTAGATGGGCATTATTTTGATTTTAAAAACGATGTTAAATCCATTGTACGATCATCCCAAAAAGAAAAAGTGTATATGTATGATATGAGTGGCGAGAGTTTTGCGGTAAAACTTGCTCGATTTGAAGGCGCTGACTCACCTTACAGTTTACGTAGCTATTTAAGTTATTCGATTTTAGAAGATGGTAAAGCTATTGTTAAAACTACGGAACAAAAATTTTATGCGGCACAGCTCTGGCAGACCGGTTCAGTAGCCCTTAATAATATTATTGAACTGTATAATAAGCGCGGAGACGTGCTGGCTGTTAAGGAAAAAAAGGGGCAGGGGGCAATGCTTGTAGGAGGTGCCTTGGCGTTAACTGCGGCGGCAGCAGCGATAGACCCAAAAGCGGCTGAATAATGCTTGTCAAAAAGGCAATTCAAATACGCTGTTAAAGGCTGTCCAACCCTTTAAATTTAGGGGCATTTAAATTAGAAAGACCGAATAAATTAGAAAGACCGACCCCATTACAACTGGGGTCGGTCTTTCTTTTGTTTAGGAATTAGGAGAAGTCCTATTTGACTGATGTACCGTCTATAATCTCTTCATCCGCTTTGCTGACCAATTTGGTGTCTTGTTTTAAGTCACCAAATATTTCGATCTGACCATCGATGCTACGTCCTTTCTGTACAGGAATACGTTGTGTTTTGTTCGAAACAACAGCAATCACAAAACTTCCTTCGCCCGAAGTAAATACGGCTGATTTCGGTACAACAAAAGTACTATCCTGCGATGTTAAAGGCAATTCGACCTCTGCAACCATGCCCGGCAATAACTTGTTGTCGATATTGTTAATGTCAATTTCTACCCGTTCGGATCTTAATCGGCTGTCCAGGGCACCCGATTTACGTGCGATCTTACCCGAGAAGGTTTGCCCAGGCAATGATTTGACAGTAAATTGTAAGGGCTGGTTTTCGGTCAGGAAACCCGAATATTGTTCCGGAACAGCAACGGCTAACCTCAGTTTACGTTGCTGTTGAATGGTCATGATGGGCATTTCCGAGCCACGGCCAGCAGGACCAACATAGGCACCCTGATTGACATTTCTTGTTGCGATTACACCGTCGAAGGGTGCTCTGATTTCCAAATAATTCAACAGGTTTTGTACCTCTGCGTAGGCCGATTTAGCGGCTTGGTACTGCGCAAAATCAGCATTCTTTTTTGACTCAGCAACCTCAAGATCCAGTCTAGCCACCGTTCCCTCTACTTTGCTGGTTTCGAAGAGTCTGTCGTAAGTGCTTTTTGTAGCCATATAGACCGCCTCCTGTGATTTCAGCCGCGATTTGGCTGCTGACAGCTGTGAACTCAATTCGGGAGCCTCCAATACAGCCAATAGTTGACCGGCATGCACTTTACTTCCGATGTCCACGTTAAGACTTTTGACGTAACTGCTGACCTTGGCGTAAATCTCGACCTGCTGGAATCCCGTGATTTCCCCGGGGATCTGCATTTTATTTGTTAATTTCTGTTTGGTGGGTACAAATGTCTCCATTGCCGGAGCTGCAGCTTCGGGACTTTCTTTTTTTGCATTTTCCTCGGCAGCCGAATGGCATCCTGTTAAGGATGCGATCAGGCCGGCGATAGCTAATATTTTGAACAAATTATTTTTCATGTTTTATAGATTATACTGCTTTTACGATAAAGGTTTTAATGCCGCAATATAGTGTTTACTTTCTTTGTCTTCAGGATCTAATGAGATCGATTGTGTACTGCTTTTTTCTTGCGCCCAAGCAAATATAAGCGGTAAGATGACGAGTACGGCAAATGTTGAAAATAGTAATCCTCCAATTACGGCTCTACCGAGTGGTGAAACCTGTTCGCCACCTTCACCATGACCAATGGCCATCGGGAGCATACCGACAATCATGGCCAAACTGGTCATGATAATAGGCCGAAGTCGTAAGGATGCTGCCTCACGCGCTGCAGCTAGGGCATCGCCATTATGCCGACGGATATGTTCGGCATTGGTGATGAGCAAAACAGCGTTCGCAATGGATACACCCACCGACATGATAATCCCCATGTAGGATTGTAAGTTGAGGGTAGATCCGGTTAACAACAGCAGAAGCAATGAGCCCAGCACAACCGCAGGCACTGTGGTGAGCACAACCAGAGAAACTTTGAACGACTGAAAGTTAGCCGATAGCATCAGGAATATAACGATAATGGCTACGGCCAAACCCGATTCGAGGCTGCTCATGGTCTCTGACAATACTTTTCCAAGTCCAATTTGCTCCATCGATAAACCACGAGGAAGTTCACCAAGGGCTTTGATACTGCGCTGTACATCCTTGGAGGCTGTTTTTAAATCGGTATGATCAATATTTGCTGTAACTGATACATAAGGCATTGCACCTAAATTGTCGTTTTCGCCATAGGTGAAGGACGGTGTGATCGTTGCAACGTCGCTCAGTATTGGGCGTGCTGAATTTTTCAATAAAGGGATTTCACCGATTTCTTTCTCATCTTTCATTTTATCGATGGGAACCTGAACTTGGACGTTGTAAGAAAGTCCTGCTTTTTCATCGATCCAGGTGTTTTTTTCGGTATAACGCGAAGAAGAAGTGGAAGCGATCAGCGACCGTGTTACTTCGCTGAGATCGATACCCAGTTGTGCAGCCCGGATGCGGTCTATCTTAATATCGTAAGAAGGGTATTTAATGGATTGTGCTAATTGCACATCTCTAAAATAAGGGATGGCTTTTAGTTCCTCAATCAATTTACCGGCGTACTTCTCGTTGTTCTTTTTGTTTTTTCCTGCTATCCGAACTTCAATAGGGGTGGGCGATCCCTGACTTAATACTTTATCTGTAAGTTCGATCGGTTCAAAGGATACCTGTACATCGGGAACTGCCGCTTTCAGGCGTTTCCGGTATTCATCACGGAAACTATCCATATCGTGATGGTAGTCTTTCAGTGCAATCTGGAAAACAGCTTCATGTGGACCAGCCATGAAAAGATAGATCGGTGATACTGAAAACTGTCCGGGTGCTGACCGATATAGACAGAGGATATGCTGATATGTTCTTTCCCAACCAGTTTTTCCAGTTCGGCCAGCGCTAGTTTTGCTTTTTCTTCGGTGCGTTCGATACGCGTGCCTTCAGCCGCACGGAGGCGCATTTGGAACTGACTGGAGTTAACTTTCGGAAATACATCCTGTCCGATTGTGGAAAGTAAAATGACAACAAGACTTATTGCTCCCAGCAGATAAACTACGGTAATGGTTTTCTTCCTTTTGAACAAACGGTCGATCATTTTCATGAATCTGTTTCTGAACCGTTCAAAAATACTGATCTTTCCATCGTTGTTAAAGTCTTCCCGTTCCACCAATAGTTTCTTCTGATTTAGGGTATCCTGCTCTGATTCTACACTCAGTCCAGTTGCTGCAAATTGAGCTTCATCTGTATTTAAACCCGTAGGTTGGACCGCATGTGGCGCTTTATGCGCATGATCTTTCATAAGCCAGTTGGCCATGATAGGAACAAATGTCTGCGAAAGGAGAAAGGATATGATCATTGAAAATCCAATGGACAAAGCCAGGGGAAGAAATAACGAACCCGGGATGCCTGTCATGGTAAATGCCGGCGCAAATACGGCTAGTATACAGAGCAGGATCAATAATTTGGGTAAGGCGATCTCTTTACAGGCATCCCAGATAGCCAAGGCTTTGGGTTTGCCCATATCCAGATGCTGGTGTATATTTTCTATCGTTACCGTACTTTCGTCGACCAGGATACCAATAGCCAAGGCTAGTCCGCTGAGGGACATGAGGTTGATGGTCTGCCCGAAGAGCTTTAGAAAGAGCACGCCGGAGATCACGGATATCGGAATGGTTAGGATAACGATCAGTGCAGCTCTTCGATCACCTAAAAATAGGAGGACCATTAGTCCGGTAAGGATAGCGCCGATTGCACCTTCGGTAATCAAACTCTTTACGGAATTAATGACATAGACGGATTGGTCAAATTCATAGGATAGTTTGACGTCGTCGGGTAAATTTTCCTGAATTTTTGGTAAGGCTGCTTTTAAGTTTTGGACAACCTCCCAGGTTGAAGCATCGCCGGCTTTGGCAATACTGACGTACACGGAACGTTTGCCGTTGACCAAAGCATAGCCTGCGGTAACGTCGGCACCATCTTTTACGGTAGCAATATCGCCAAGGTAAAGATTTTGTACTCCACCTTTAAATAGCGGGATTTTTTCAAAATCTTTGACATCCTTGATGGTATTGTTCGTTGGTGTAATGTAGTTTTTGTCCTGAATACGTACGTTTCCTGCCGGAGCGGTTTGATTGTTCAGTCTTAGCGCTTCCACGACCTGATCGGGTGTCATATTGTGGCTCCGCATTAAATCGGGATCAACGTTGACCTCAATTGTACGTGGACTTCCCCCAAAAGGAGGGGGCGACAGTAGACCGGGGATTGACGTAAACGATGCCCGGACATAGACGTTGGCCAGATCTTGTAGTTCATTATTGGACCGTTTGCTACTACTCAATACCAGCTGGCCTACAGGAAGGGAGGAGGCATCAAAACGAATGATGAAAGGCGGTTGTGAGCCTGGAGGAAAGGAGGCCTGGATCCGATTGGCCAGGGCACTTAGCTCGGCTGCAGCCTGTGCCATGTTGGTGTCTTCGTAATACGATACTTTCATTAAGGTCAGACCTTGAATATTCTTGGTCTCAATAGACTTGACCCCATTGGCAAAAAGAAGGATATTGACGTAGTTTTTGGCAAAGTAAGATTCCATTTGATCCGGCGAATAGCCACCAAATGGATGGGCAATATAAATAACCGGAAGGTTCATTTTTGGCAGGATATCCACCTTGATCGATCGAACGGCACCTATGCCAAAGACAATAAGTCCCAATACGAGTACGAGGATAGATATCGGCTTGCGTAAGGCAAAACGTATTAAATTCATGTAATGTTATTTATAGTTCTTTGTTGAAAATATCAAAATCTCCCGCAGCTGCGGCTTTTAGTAAAAGCGACTGCCAAAGATTGATGTGGACGATCTCTCGATCGGTTTCGGCTCTATTTAGTGTATAAAGGGTCTGCGTCACATCGACAAGCGTCGCTAGACCGTTTTTATACATCGTCATTTTTTGATTGTAAGCTTGCTGAGCTGCCGACACTTGTCGGGGAGCTTCTAGATCACTTTTTCGGGCCAATTGGATTTTCACATCAGCGGCATCCAGCTGTGCTGTCAATTGGGCTTCGGTAGTTTGGTATTCTTCCCTTAGGGCATCGTTCGTAAAGCGCTGTGCACTGATTTTTTTATTGATACGCGCAATCGAAGTCAGGTTCCAGTTTATGCCCAATCCCAAGAGATAATTTTGCCTACTGGGACGAACCCCTTGCCAATAATTTGTGCTATAGGCTTGTAAATCCGTGATGTAGTCACTTTTAAAGCCAGATCCTCTGGTCTGAAAGACTCCAAAGGCACTTACAGTGGGAAGATACTCTTTGGTTGATAGTTTCAACTGCTGTTCGCCAAGTTCAATTTTACTTTTATAAAATTGCAGAATAGGATTACTTTCAATCAAGTTGTCTGAAAGGGGAGTTAGCTCGACGGGTGTTTTCTGAACGAGCAAGGTGTCTATTTGCAGGTCTTTTGCTGGTATTCCCATCAATACTGTCAATTTGTTGTTTTGCTCCTTAACATTTTCACGGGCCTGATTGAGGCTGATTTTAGCGCGCGATACTTCCGCTGAAGCAAGCGTTGAATCCACTCCGGGCAATATTCCGTTTTTTACTTTGGTGGCAGCAATATTCAAAAATACCAGTGCACGATCGAGATTCATCTGTTGATTTTTTTCCAATCGTTGACTAGCCAATAAATTGAGGTAAGCCGCAGCAATCTTGATTTTATGCTGGAACTGTTCCTGACCGAGATCGGCCTGTAGTCGTTTGGTATCGGATTTGGCCAATTCGATACGTTCTTTTTTTCGTCCAAAGGTGTAAATGTCCCAATTGACATTGGCTAAGTAAAGCGCACCAAATGCGGCATTCCAATTTTGTTCTGGAAGAGCGGCTCCCGAAGAAGCTACACCCAGCCCACCAAATCCATACAGTGGACCATTTTGTCCGTTGACTGTTCCAAAGTCCTGTTGGGCTACGATGTTCAGATTGGGCCAAAAGTCGCGTTTGACTTGTTCATTGGTCTGCAGGGAGGACTGGAGATAATATTCCTTTGCCTTGATATTTCCATAATTTGCAATACCCTGTTCTACGGCATCGCGAAGCGTAAGCTTCTGAGCGAAGGAAGAGGAGGTCGCAAGTGATACAGCCAATGACAGCACTAAATTCAATTTCAGCATAGGTTATCTATCATTTTATGGACACGAAGATAGCGATGAGATGAATTGCGATGTCCCTTTAAAATGATCTATAGCGTTTAAAAGTGACCAATTTAATTCGTCATTTATTTTTCTACTGTTATAAACTTAAAACTTTTACTTTGTAACAGATTTTTAACAAAAAAAGGATTATGAGAAAGGTTTTGGAGAACAAGGTGATACAGGAGATCGTGCTATTGATCTTTTCGTTTATCCTCTTTACTTTGAACGATTGGATTTTGATCCTGAGCTGGAAGGGATTTTTGATGGGGGTGTTCTATTTCTTGATCCTTTATGCGCATGCGCAATTGAATCGCTTTTTCCTGTTGCCATTGCTACTTAAGAAGAATAAACCGCTGTTGTATATTTTGGCGTCGGTGGCAACACTACTGGTTTTTGCACTCATATTAAAAGAGCTAACGGATAATGTGATCTACAAGAATTGTTTTCTTTACAAGAATCTTGTTCAGAAAACGTTCCATTATCAATTTGGTGTATTATTGGGTTCGTTGATCTGTATATTGGGCAGTATCCAATTTATAGAGTTTTATCGCTTCCAACGGGTGAAGACCCGACGTGAACTGCTTTCCAATCAGACGCAATTGTCCCATTTAAAAAAACAGCTCAATCCACATTTTTTATTCAATACATTGAATACCATTTATGGTATTAATTTAAAGTATCCGGAACGTACCTCCGAATTGATCATCAAAGTTTCGCAGCTTCTCCGTTATCAGATGGAATGCAGCGATCGGGAATTTGTCGGTATGGATGATGAGATCGATTTTATCTCAAGTTATATCGAGCTGGAGCGTGAACGGTTAGGCTATCGCACGAAAATTGAATTTGATTATCAAAAAGAAGAAGATATCAATTATCAGATAGCGCCGATGCTATTGATTACTTTCGTAGAAAATGCTTTTAAACACGGAACCTGCAGTATTGAAGATTGTTTTGTACATATTTCGATCAAGATTGAAAAAGGGAACTTATATTTGCATGTACGGAATTCTGTTCCCGTGAAGAAAAGGAATGTTTTTTCGGCGAAAATAGGTCTGGAAAATACAATAGCGCGATTAAAGCTTTTGTATCCTAATCGGTATACATTAACGACAAATTCCAAAAAAGAGGAGTATGAGGTGTCATTGGTTATAAATCTTTAAACAATGAATAAAAATAGCTGTATTGTGGTTGATGACGAACCTGCGGCGCATTATGTACTGGTAAATTATATTGAAAGAAGTACTGATCTGCAGTTGGTCGCTCAGTGTTATAATGCTTTTGAGGCATTGGAGTTTCTTCGGGAGAACAAAGTAGATTTAATCTTCCTGGATATTGAAATGCCCGAAATTAATGGGATGGAGTTTCTGAAGATGCTGGATAACCCGCCCAAAACGATTTTGACAACAGCATATTCCGAATACGCCTTGGAGAGTTATGATTATGGCGTTGTTGATTATCTGTTAAAACCTATTTCATTTCCTCGTTTTTTTAAAGCTGTTCAACGTTTTTTATCCTATAACACGGCTGTGTCACCCCAGGAAGAAGAACCCAAATCAATTAGTATACGCATGGATGGCCGTATTATTGACGTTAAATTATCGCAGATCGATTTTATCCAGAGCTTTGGCAATTACGTGAAAATTGTCACTCCTAGTCAGACATTTTTGACCGCAAGCACCACCCAGCAAATTCTCACACAGGTGCCGGCATCAAAGTTTATCCGTATCCACAAATCTTACATTGCTTCGATCAATAAGGTGATCAAATATGAGCATGGAATGGTACAGATCAATAATACGTCCCTACCGGTCGGTATTACTTTCCGTCGGGAGTTACAGGAGCGGCTAGCCAATAAATAGTGCTAAGCTATGAAGCCGTTGGATCAGGTATCGCCGTTCTTGTCAATTCACAGTATATCATGTCGTAGCATATTATTTCGCAGCATATCATGTGAAGAAGAAAGTTCTCTCATTTAGCTGCAAGTGCTGATGCTGACGTTGGGGGTGTGCAAGACCGGAAAGTTTACTGAATTGGCAATAAAACAATATTCACTTGCTTTTTGATGTAATTCAATGGCCTGTGCAATCATCGTTGCATCTTTTACCCGGACCGAAGGATTTAGCGTAACTTCTTTAAAACGGCCTTTTCCACTTTCTTCTTCAAGCATGATCGCTGTTGCATGGTCTACATATTCTTCTACAATAATTTTATTGACCGAGCAGAAATGCAGGTACCATAACATATGGCAGGAGGACAGGGAGGCAAGCAATAGTTCTTCGGGATTGTGTTTGCTGGGGTCTCCCAGGAACGCTGGATCCGAAGAACCTTCAATCTCAGCTTTGCCGTCAATGCTAATGCGATGGCTTCTTTCGTAGTTTTTATAATGATCGGTTCCGCTGCCGCGATTTCCTGTCCACGTAATTGTGGCGATGTAATTATGCTGTTTCATTTGAAAATAATCGTTTGACGCTGTTGGTGCTAATCTGGAAGCAAGTTAAAGAATATCCCTTTATTCTAAACATAAGCACAATCTCTTCGGCGTAGAATTGACTTTCATATTATTTTTTTTGATCTATTTTTTTTATTTATAATATACTGATTGGTATTTTATTTGTAGGTTTGTACTGATTTTAATTAAATACAATATTTATGTATAGTACGGTGTTTTCTGTTGTTTTTAAATATACCTTTTGGTATTTTATTTTATGTTATGATTGGCGTATGTATTGAAATTTTTATCGTAGCCTTTTGGATGGTGGCAACTATACGGGGCGTACTTGTAAGACCTTTTTTGGTCGTGAATAATTCTGTTAACTAAAAATAGTTCGTATATGGAACAATATGATTTGGTTGTCATTGGGTCTGGCCCAGGCGGCTATGTTGCGGCGATTCGCAGTGCCCAATTGGGGTATAAAACCGCACTTGTAGAGAAATATGATACATTGGGTGGTACCTGTACCAATGTGGGCTGTATTCCCACAAAGGCAATTTTGGATAGTACGCATCATTATCATGAAGCACAGCATCATTTTGCTGCACACGGGATTCAGGTAGTGGGGCTATCGGTGGACTTTGATCGACTGTATGCGCGTAAAGATAAAGTGGTGTTGCAAAATACGCAGGGGTTGGATTTCCTGATGAAAAAGAATAAGGTAACAGTGATCCATGGAACGGCTTCTTTTGTCAATAATTCAACGGTGGAGATTGCTACATCAGCGGGGGAACGGCTGTCCCTTGGAGCAAAGAAATTTATCATCGCTACGGGTTCCAAACCAGCGACTGTTCCGGGAGTAACCATAGATAAAAAACGTATAATCAGCTCAACAGAGGCGTTGTCTTTGCAAGAGAAGCCAGATAAAATCGTTATTATCGGCGGCGGTGTAATTGGGGTTGAGATGGCATCCATATTCAATAGATTGGGTTGTGAGGTCACGATTATCGAATATGCCGATCGTCTCCTTGCCAATATGGATCATGAATTGGGAGATGCATTGAAAAAGATACTGCTGCATGATGGCATTAAAATTTTGCTTGAACAGGCTGTTTACAAAACAGAAAATGTAGGCACTGCGGCAAACGTTTTCTTTAGGGATCGAGCTGGTAACGAGCAGCAGTTACAGGCGGATTATATTTTGGTCGCTGTCGGACGGAAAGCATTTACAGCGGGGCTTGGTTTGGAGAATACAGCTGTTCAATTGGATGCGAGAGGGATGATCGTTACCAACGAGCAGTTACAGACGGCCGTTCCTCACATTTATGCTATTGGTGATGTGATCGGCGGAGCTATGCTGGCTCATAAAGCTGAAGAAGAAGCAATCTTTGTTGTCGAACATATCGACGGCCAAAAACCAAAGGTACATTACGATCGGATCCCTAGCGTGGTTTATACCTGGCCTGAAGTGGCTTCCGTTGGCGCAACAGAAGAGGAGCTCAAAGCAAAGGGTATAACGTATACGATTGGGAAATTCCCGTTTTCCGCCAATGCCCGTGCCCGTGCGGGGATGGATACGCAAGGTTTTGTAAAGGTGTTGGCCGATCCGAAATATGGCGAACTTTTGGGGGTTCATATCATTGGAGCACGTGCGGCCGATCTGATCGCCCAAGGTGTTTTGGGCTTGGAATATGAAATCACCGCCGATAGCATGGCAAGGGTGTCTTATGCACATCCTACTTATTCGGAGGTCTTGATGGAAGCGCATACCATTGCTTCGGGACGGCCATCCGTAAATATATAAGTATCCTATGCGCCTTTTCGATGAAGAACAAAATGTATTTCTTTTAGAAGAGCTAAGTGTATTCCCTTCGTAGAAAAGGCGCTGCTTGTCTATTTTTTTGGATACAAACATCAATTTGTCTATGTTTGTTGCGTATCATCCTTTGTTTTTATGGACAAACAGCTATTGTTGAAGAGTATTCAGAAAGAGATCGACCTCACGGAAGATGAAATCGTACGTCTATTGGCTGTTGTGGTATCCAAAAAAGTGAAGAAGAAACAATATTTGCTGTTGGAGGGCGATCTGAGCAGGTACACTATTTTTGTCGCTTCGGGTTGTCTAAGAAGTTATTGCGTGGATGAAAACGGCTTTCAGTATATTCAACAGTTTGCTCCCGAAGGCTGGTGGATCGGCGATATGTATAGTTTGGTAACCGGAAAACCGGGCAACCTATACATTGATGCGGTATTTGAATCTGAGGTATGGATGATTTCCAAAGTAGATCTGCATCGGCTCTATCAGGAGATTCCGAAACTGAATGTCTATTTTCGGATACTTGCCGAAAATGCATTGGTTTATTATCAAAGTCGATCGATGGAGAATCTCCGTCTAGCTGCCAAAGAACGTTACGAAAAGTTCTGTACACGTTATCCTACATTGATCGACTGTCTTCCGCAGAAACAAGTTGCCGCATATATCGGCGTTACGCCCGAATTTTTAAGCAAAATGCTGCATCAGTAGCGGAAATCGGGCTATCGGCAAGAAATTGCCCGGTGATCTACCATTTCTCTTTTAACAGCGTTTCCAATTGACTAATTTCTTCCTGATACATGGTTTTCTTTCTCGTTCCAAAGTAAAGTATATTCTCCACGGGAGAAGTCCCTTCCCAGATTAGTTTTATTTTTCCGGATGCAAGTGCTTCGGCACAAAGGAAGTCGGGAACAATGGAAAAGCCAGTATTGTTGCTCAAGCAACGTATAATTGAACTGATATTTGGAACGATATAATTGGGGCTGAAGTCCGGATGTTCGCCAAAGTGTGTCGACCAATAGTTTTTTAAATGATCCATATCGGCAGCCGTGCTATACCACAATTGTTTTTTTAGAAGCTGGGCTGCTTCCTTAATTTTATTGTCGCTCAGTAGTGACTCGAGTGTGGATGTGTCGGTCTGACACCCTGCAATCAAGACAATGCGCTCTTTTGAGAAAGCTTCGTATTGTAGATTCTGCTGGTTTCCTTTTTGAGGTGTAATAATAAGATCCAATAAACCATTATCAAGATCCTGCTGCATCTGAGGATATTCTCCAAATTTGATAATTAAATTAAAGGGGAGCTGTGCAATATGTTCTTCCAATGTGTATTGAAAGGTCTCAAAACACATTCCGATACTGATTGTGACACGTTCGTCCAATGCACGCTTGTGAAAATGCTGTTCACCGGTTTCTAGTTTTTTAAGTGGGTCAATAACATAGTTGTACAAGATTTTCCCCTTTTCGGTCGGCACCATTCTTCGCGCAGATCGATCAAAAAGCTTGTGTCCGGTAAAGGCTTCCAGGGAATTCAGATGTAGGCTGACACCAGGTTGAGAAATAAACAATTCCTGTGCAGCTGCAGATAATGTTCCGGTTTCATAGATTGCCTTAAATGTACGAAGCCATTCTAAGTTCCATTTCATAGTTATTATTTTTATGATACAAATATACAATTTAAATTATTTGTATGATTTAAAAATATGATAGAAATTTGTGTTATCAATAAGAAAAATTATAGAAATGAAAATATTTATTATCAACGGCGGACAGAAATTCGCACACTCGGGTGGTTCTTTCAATACCACAATAACAAATTGGACGGTTGAAACATTGGTTGAAAATGGACTTGAAACAAGGGTAACCAATATCAATGATGATTTTGATCCAATGGTTGAAGTTGAAAATTTTAAATGGGCAGACATTATCGTTTACCATTTTCCTGTATGGTGGTTTCAGGTTCCGAACCGTCTGAAGCTGTATATCGATGAGGTTTTTACGGCGGGTCACAACAACGGTATCTATAAAAATGATGGTCGTTCACGTAAGAATCCGGCTATTAATTATGGTACCGGAGGTTTGATGCATGGTAAAAAATACATGGTGACTTCGAGCTGGAATGCTCCTGATACAGCCTTTACAATGGAAAATGAGTTTTTTGATCAGCATTCCGTTGATGCCGGTGTTTTATTCGGTTTTCACAAGATGAATCAGTTTGCAGGATTGGAACATCTGGGAAGCTTCCATTTTCATGATATGGAGAAGGGGGCGTCTCAAGAACGTGTCGACAATTACGAAAAGGAATATAAACAATATTTGGAAGAGGTTTTCCATTTGGAAACTACGTTAAACTAAAAATTTATTGATCGATAAATCGCTTTATCCATGGCGTTATTGCGATGAAAAGAGTAAATTACCAAAATAAAAATCAATAACATGAAGGTATATTTAACCGCAATTTTAAAGGCAGTTCCCGCACATCGGGAAGAAGTATTGGCATTATTGTTAGAAATGGTCGAAGCAAGTAGAAATGAAGCAGCTTGTATACAGTACGATCTGCATCAGGTAAACAGTGATGAAAACCAGTTTATATTTTATGAAATCTGGGAAGATCAGGCGGGCTTGGATGCGCATAATCAACAACCTTATATTGTCGCATTCGGAAAAGTTGCCGGTGAAAAATTGCAGGAAGCGCCTCAAATTATATTAATGAATAAAATCGCTTAATTTACAATGTGGCCTGTAAGGACCGTATTGAAAAGATAGCAAAGAATATCATGTAGTGGATGATGTGTATAGGCGGAAGATATTAACTATAATTGAAGTATTGGTGGGTACCAAAATCATTTGTGTTGCCTTGAATAAGCTAGTCTTATTCTGATTTAGTGACGCGAATGATTTTGTTGGTACCTTGCTGAACAGCGACATCGACTTTATTTCGTTGCGTGTAGCTCTGTTGCAGGAGGTTCAATTTTTTGGCCAGTTGACCATCCTGATTGTCTAGCCAGAAGGTAGCAGCCATAATACCAATTTGAACTCTATAACTGGAATCAGTTTCCGGGACAAGCTGCTCGATAACCTGATGTTGATACCAAGTCAGATTTTTGTTTTCTTTTTGGGAAACACAGGCGTGTAGGAGAATTGCCAGAAGGGCTAGATAGCCCATTTTTAAAAGTTGACTGCGTCTTAGGTTCATCAATAGTTTTTTTGTGTTACACCAAATCTACTATTTTTTATCCAACGAATGAATTACCTTTGTAAATTTTTACGCTCCCGTTTAGACAGATACCCTTCATTTACTTATTAGACTTCTCGTGTATGTACATTCAAGTAAATCTAGAAATGTATGAAGTTTGCTGTTCATTTCGCGGTAATCATAAGTCTGAATTTCTTCAGGTGATTGGACAAATTGGAACGATTGGCTTTGAAGAAAGAGATCTTCTTCTGCAGCTATCAAAAGCCGGACGACTTCAGGTGTGAGTTCCATATGGCATTGAAATCCGTAGACGAGATTTGTATAGCGAACAATTTGTCTAGGGCAGCCGACGCTGCTTGCTAAGATTTTACTTTCTGGGGTAAGTCCAGGCATATCGTTGTGCCAATGTCCGACCGGTAATGGGCTGCCAAAATGTGCTATTTTGCTGTCGTTTATTCCTTCCTCTGTGAGCGTGATGGGGAAAACCCCAATTTCCTTTTGCGGACTATGTCTGTACGTTGCCGACAGCGCTTCGCCAATCAATTGTGCGCCCAGACATATACCAACAACCGCCTTGCCGGCATCAATACATCGGCGGATGAAAGCAATTTCGGCCTTAGCGTCAAAATAAGGGTATTCGGACGGGGATGAATCTGGGCTTTGAGGTCCGCCCATAATGATCAACACATCGATGGAATCTATTTCTTTTGGAAGGAGATCCTGTTGATAAACATGGGAGAAAGTAACTGAATGCTGTTGTTTTTCCGCCCAGGTTAAATAGGCCCCGGGTGCTTCAAAGACTTCGTGTTGTATAAAATGTATCTGCATTGGTTTTTATGTTATAGGTTCTCATTCCAGTAATAACTATCTGGTGTTGGGCGTTGTCCAAAAATTGCTGTGCCTACCCTGACAATCGTAGCACCTTCCGCTATCGCTATCTCTAAATCTCCGCTCATGCCCATCGACAATTCTTGCATCGATACACCGGGGATAGCTATGGCTATAAGCTGTTGTTGAATTTGTTTGAGCAATTTAAAACAGGCACGTACCTGTTCGGCCTCGGCACTCAATATACCGATAGTCATCAGTCCTTTAATCTTTAGTGTGCTTAATGTTGCTATTTGCTGAACCAGGCCGATCACTTCCCCTGGCGCAGCGCCGTACTTGCTCTCTTCGAAGGAAGTATTTACCTGGATGAGCACTTCCATGGTTTTATCTTCTTTTAAAAGTCGCTGATGCAATTTTTCGGCGAGATCTATACGATCGATCGAATGGATGCAGGATACGTTGCATTTGAGCAGATCCTTGATCTTATTGGTTTGAAGATGACCAATAAAATGATTGACATGGGGAACAGCGTTTAAATACTCAAATTTGTCTTTCAGTTCCTGCACTTTATTTTCAGCAATTAAAGTTTGACCAGTTTGTAGTGCGATTTCGATACGTTCGGCAGGTACGGTTTTAGTGGCCAGCAATAATTTTACTTCGCGGGGATCGCGACGGTTTGCTTTGCAGGCTTCGTCTATGCGTTGTTGTATGACCTGTATATTTTCTGCTATAAACTCATGCATGGTGCGGTGGTATTGTTTTTTTCATCATGATATCTATTTGTTTATCCTCACCCAGTTGAAAAATATGCTGGTCGAATGCGACAAAACCATTTTTCTGATAAAAATTGATTGCCCGCAAGTTTTTTTTCCCAAACACCAAGCCAGATAAATGAAGCTGCTTTTATTTGGGCTAAGGCTAGTGCTTTTTCAAACAATAACTGCCCCACTTTTCTACCCTGAAATTCCTGTAATACATAGATGCGTTCAATTTCTAATGCCTGGGGGCACTGTTGTTCGGTCTGGGCCTGGCCGGTATTTACTTTTAGGTAGCCAATAACATCATTTTTTAAGACAGCGAAGTAAAATTCAGATTCGTTATCGCAGAGCTCGGACAATAATTTTTCCTTTGAAAAACCTTCGGCCAGATAGGTCTTCATATTTTCTTCGGTGTTCGTGTCTGAAAAGGTCTGAATAAATGTTGCTTTTCCTATTTGCTGCAGCAGGTCAATATCTGTTAGTTTTACCTGTGTGATTGCTATGTCAGTGTGTGTGTTCATTTTTTTTCATTACTTATCGATCCATTTTTTTCGATGTAGGCGTATTTTATATAATTGGCCCCCTTGTTGTAAATGATTGAAATAGCTATTTCTTAATTTAATTCAAAATTACGGCCAATGGGTGCAAATGAGCTAGTCCAATTTGAATAATGTCGCTGGTCCAGTGTTCATTTATTGCGCTTGCTTAAGTATATTTACGCTGAAAGATAAGCAAAGAAAGGTGCCAGAAATGGAAAAATATGAACTAAGACGTTTAAAAATAGGAGAATGGCAGGAATATAAAAAAATTAGACTGGAGGCCTTATTTTCTACCCCTGAGGTTTTTGGTAGCAACTATCAAAAAGAAGCAGGGTACAGTGATGCAGAATGGATGGCCTTGCTGGATAATCCCAAATGTGCGATGTTCGGCTTGTATAACCAGGGAATATTGGTCGGGCTGACTGGTGTTGTATTGGATAGGGCAGATGAGTCAAACGCGATTTTGATCGCTTCTTTCATTCAGGAAAGTCATAGAGGCCAGGGTTTATCCCGTTTGTTTTATGAAGCGCGTATCGCATGGGCACGTGAGCGTGGGTGTGGCCAGATTACGGTATCCCATCGGGTGGGGAACGATGCGTCGAAAGCAGCGAATCAGTCATTTCATTTTAAATACACGCAATCCAGGGATGTCGTTTGGCCTGACGGAGTCGAAGCCGAAGAGCTAATCTATGTTTTACATCTTTAGTAAACAAGCTCACAACGGTGGATGAATTCAACAGAATATGCATACCGGGTCAAAACGCATCATATATTCTTTGCAGTAATCAACTAAAAATTGTGCTTTCAGATCAGTTATTGTACGAGCTGTTGGGCATTTTTGGATTATATTGTTGTACATGGTCAACTTTAGCAAATATGTGCGGGCCATTCATTTCAATTCCTGCAGCTAGAAAGTCATCTAAGATCGATTGAAAAATTTCAGACTTTGCCAGTTCAATTTCCGCTGATTTAGCAATGTACACATTCAGTTCATAGAGGACATAGAAATCGTCTAATTTTTTTTGTAAGACGAATGGCGCGGGGTTAAGGTTGACTCTTTTTATTCGGGGTGGAATGTTCAGTAACAATTCGTGTATACGTTGCCAAGGTTCTTCATAACCGACTGTCAATTCCACCTGAAAGCAGATTCCATCTTCTGAGAAGGTAGAATAATTGACGGTATTTCCAGAAAGTACCGACGAATTGGGGATGGTAATTTCTTCATTTTTTATCGTTCGAAGCCTTGTTACCAGTGGTGATTTTTCGATAACAACGCCTGTTTTGTCGGCGATAGTGATACGGTCTCCGATACGGAAAGGACGCATATAAGTGATCACAAGTCCCGCTATGATATTGGAAATTGCAGAAGATGATCCTAAAGAAAATAGGACACCTATAAATACGGATATTCCTTTAAAGATATCTGAATTTGCACCGGGTAAATACGGGAATATGAGCACCAGTGTGAAGGCTTGGAGCAGAAAGCGAACAATAGTAAAGGTAGGCATGGCAAAATCGCGATGGAAGCCATTAATTTCCAATTTGCCTTTGTCAATTTCGCTAAAAATATACTTTATGAATCGAACGGCATACCGCATGACAACGAGTATGACAAATACGGTAATCAGATTGGGGATATAATCCCAAATGGCCAAAACTGCGGTCTTCAGGGGTTTTGTGAAAAGTCCAATAAGATTGGATGCCCAACTCTGTGTAAATGGAAAAACACTGAAGACAATCGGCAGCATGATAAAGGCAATGAGGACGATCAGGCCCCAGCGTAAGATATTTATTGCATGAATAAACATCCGTGTTTTTTGTACCGAAGTGACAAGGACATAATTTTTGATCTTAATGTCTTTTATCCGCTGTGTTCTTTCCTTCAAAATTCGTTGCGTACCATATTTTTTCAACTTGTTTATCAGTAGAACCAATATCGAAAAGACAAGGAGAATGAGCAATACAAGTCCAATACGGGTAAGAAGTTTTGTAATGCTGTTATCTGCACGTTCCGTTGTGATTGAATCCTGAATTCTTTTTAGGTAGTTTGCCGCAATCTCTTCTTTGCTTTTTCCTTCAAGTAGTGCGTCGAGTTCAGTGACGGAAGTTATGACGAGATCTTTATATACGATGTCGGCACTGATTTCGTTGTTTTCGATTTTAAACGAATCTACTTTCACAAAATCATCTTCGTATAGATTATGGATTCTGCTGACCACATTGTAAGCACGATCTTTGGCCAATGATGATCCAAGTTTATTATAGATATAGAATAGCGTATTCTGAAATGGCGCGACCGCATATCTTTTGGTGTTTTTTTTGATGGAGTCTACTTTAACTTTCAGCTGCTGCTTCCGAAGGTTATTTTCTTCGTCAAACTCATTCAGCTGCTGTTTTAAATTTTCCTTTTTGGGGCTATTTTGACTTTTAAGATCGGCAATTTCATGCTGAAGTTTTACCCGTTCAAGAGAATCATTAATTTGCTGTTGTCTAATTCCGTTCAGTAAGGAACTCAGATCCAATTCTTTTTTATTGACCGAATCTGTTTCTTGTGCATAAAGCTGTGTGCTCGCTGAAAAAAGACAAGATATGGTCATTAAGAAATAAACGTAAATACTTCTCATTGTGTTGTTGGTAAAATTGAA
Organism: Sphingobacterium sp. UGAL515B_05; assembly: GCF_033097525.1. NCBI lineage: Bacteria > Pseudomonadati > Bacteroidota > Sphingobacteriia > Sphingobacteriales > Sphingobacteriaceae > Sphingobacterium > Sphingobacterium sp. UGAL515B_05. Next base: position 3,425,263 of record NZ_CP109907.1, read on the forward strand.
TGCCGATGTTTATTAGGTCATTTTGCACATAACGATCGGACGGGTTCTCAAAGATAATAATTATCTTGATTAGATGGCAGCATGTCAAATATGATATAAATTGAAGGTAAAATGATACGATGCGACAGCTGAATTTAAATTATTCCAACTTTCTTTGTTAAAACGATTGGGCATAAGTCCAATGCGGAAAACTATGTAGCTAATTTATCCAAAAAATATGATTAAACCTTTTCAAAAATCTATTCATGCAATGAACAAACTTGGGAAGATAGGTCTCTGTGTTATTGTGGCCTGTGTTTCCACTGTTTTAGATGGACACGGCCAAGAACGTAAAGCTCCGGCTTATCCATTGATTACGCACAACCCCAATTTTAGTATATGGTCCATGACGGATCAGCTTCATGCGTCGACAACGAAACACTGGACAGACGCTGATCACTCGCTGTTGGGCTTAATTGATGTTGATGGTAATATTTATCGTTTTCTTGGCAAAGAAGAGCCTAGTTATGCGGTTATTCTACCGACTTCGGAAGATAAATCTTATACGGTACAATATACTGAATCAAAACCTCAAGGCAGCTGGGAGTCTTCCGCTTATAATACGAATACGTGGAAATCAGGACTTGCACCCATCGGTGATGATGCACAACAGGTAAAGACGCTTTGGAAATCGGACGATATCTGGGTGAGACGTGAGTTTTCCGTAACGGATCCGAAGGGCATCAATGAGCTGTTTTTAAAACTCAATCATGATGATAATATAGACGTATTTTTGAATGGGAAGAAGGTTTACGAAAAGGTAGGTTGGACTAACAGCTTTCAATATTTACCGATTGACAAGGCGAATTTGAAGGCCGGGCAAAATCATATTGCCATCCATTTGAAGAATAGTGCTGGCGGTCGTTACCTGGATTTTGGCTTGGTCGACAGGCTTAAAGAGCGTGGACCGAAAATTCAGGAAGCCTTGCAAAAAGATGTGGAAATAACAGCGACGCGTACGGTCTATAATTTTCAGGCCGGTAAGGTGGATCTGAAACTAAGCTTTACGTCGCCTTTGCTTATGGATGATCTGAATTTATTGGCCCGACCGGTGAGCTATATCACGTATAACGTAAAAGCAAACGATGGCAAGCAACATGCTGTTAAAGTTTTTCTAAGTGCATCCACAAATATTGCGGTGTATAAGCCTTCACAGGAAGTAACCGCCGATAAATATGAAACGGCAAAATTGTCGGTACTAAAAGCGGGAACGGTCGAACAGCCTATTTTGCAGAAAGGTGCCGATGATATGCGGATAGACTGGGGGTATTTTTATGTTGCTTCACCAAAGCGGGATAAAACGCAACAGTTTATTAGTCCGAGGGGCGGAGCCGTCGACGCCTTTAGAAAGGGAACAACGACCGCTGCAAAAACTGTTAAGGGTACCTCACTTGCGCTGAACACGGTCATTCCATTTGGCAATGTGGGTGCGAAAGCGGAGGAGCGTTTTGTTGAGGTAGGATACGATGAAATTTATGCGATTCAGTATTTCAAAAATAACCTGCGACCATGGTGGAACAATTCTGGTAAAGAAACAATGGAAAATCAGCTGACTTTGGCTGCAGATGAGTATCGTAATGTGCTCGATAAGTGCGTAGCATTCGACAAAGCTGTATATGCAGATGCATTAAAATCGGGTGGAAAAGAATATGCACATCTTAGTGTGCTAGCTTATCGCCAAAGTATAGCAGCACATACCTTGGTGAAAAGTCCACAAAATGAACTGCTATGGCTTTCCAAAGAAAATAATAGTGGTGGTTTTATCAATACGGTGGATGTCACTTATCCTTCAGCACCATTGTATTTGATCTATAATCCGGAGCTGTTGAAAGGGATGTTAACTGGAATATTTTATTTTAGCGAAAGCGGTAAATACCCCTATCCTTGGGCGGCTCACGATTTGGGTACGTATCCATTGGCCAATGGTCAAACCTATGGCGAGCCTATGCCTGTGGAGGAATCGGGCAATATGATTATTTTAACTGCGGCAATCGCGAAAGTGCAAGGGAATGGGGACTATGCGAGGAAGCATTGGAAAACATTGACAACTTGGGTAGATTATCTCGTTAAAGATGGCTTTGACCCTAAAACGCAGCTCTGTACAGACGATTTTGCTGGTCATCTTGCACGAAATGCCAATTTATCTGTTAAAGCTATTGTGGGTATTGCCTGTTATGCGCAGCTAGCGGAGGCCATTGGTGAAACTGCAATCGCAAAAAAATACCGTGCAATTGCGGAGGAAATGGTTCCGAAATGGATGGAAATGGCAGATGCGGGCGACCATTACGCGCTGACATTTGACGATAAAAATACCTGGAGTCAAAAATATAATTTGATCTGGGACAAAGTGTTGGGATTGAATCTGTTTCCGCAAAAAGTGTATGATACGGAAATTAAGTATTACCTGACCAAGCAAAATAGATTCGGCATACCATTGGATAGCCGTAAGGCCTACACCAAAAATGACTGGATTCTTTGGACAGCATCATTTGCTCCGTCAAAAGAAGCATTTGAAGCTTTGGTGAAACCAGTCTATAATCATGCGATTCAAACGGAATCCCGTGTCCCATTAAATGATTTTTATGATTCGACTACAGGGATCCGTGAAAACTTTAAGGCGCGTAGTGTTGTTGGAGGTTTTTACATGAAACTTTTAGCGGATATAATGAAACAAAAATAAATAATGTCAATGAGCAGGGGGAGAACCTGAAATGAAATTTAGTTTGTGTTTAGTTAATAAGACGGCGGGCAATTATAGGATTGCTCGCCGTTTGTTTATCGGGTTATGCGTTTCAATGCTTCGCATGATATTTTCACAATATCCTCATGTTTGATGCGATGTTTTTTTTCTAGAAATTTTCCATGTACAGTAATTGCCTGCATAGTGATGAGTCGGTCAAGCTGCCTGGATGATAGTTTTAAACAGTTACGAATGACGGTGGCTAGTTTGAGCTGAAAGCTGAATGCATAGACGACTTTGAAGGATATGGTGTCTTGGTTTGTGCTGTGCAAATTTTCCATGAACCGCTGTTCATACTGTATTTCATATTTGATGGTATCGAAATCTGCTTCAACATTGTTCTTTTTTCTGATTTCTGTTGAAAAAGCGTATTGCCATGCTAGCTCCCTGTTGTTTTCCTGAAATCTATGAAACAGTTCCTTATTGATGGATTCGGGGCTGGCACGGGAAATAATGGTCATATTGTAGGTGTTATCACATTTGATACATCTATAAATCAACCAAACGTCGATATTTTTTTTCTGTGCATTCATTCTGAACTTTTCACTGCAGTAGAACCTATCACTATCGCAATGGCTGCAGGATCTTTTGAGAAGGGGAGTGTTGTGTGCTTTGATCTCCCAGATATATTCTTTTCGCATGAGTTGTAGTCGCGCTTAATATTCTTTATTTGATTTTTGATGTTATCGACGATATTGGAAAGGATGGGATACGGTATTTTAAATACTGAAATAGCATAAAATACTCTCCTGAGCTAACAATACCGAGAATAATAGGGTGAAATGAAAACCTGTTCGGATAGGAGTTACCCGAATAAAAGAATAATTAGCCTGTGGTTTGTGAGGCTAAATTATGCGACTATAAATTTGAAAATTGTGTTCAAAACGCTATTTCGTTGGTTTATAAACGAATTTAATTAATTTAATTGATTTTCCATGGATAACGAATGAAATTGCGCTACAATTTATATCCTATCTTGATATTAGATGACAAGTTGAATGCGCTGCAGTTTGTTTAAATAATAGATATCGTTAATAGGTAATTGGAATAAGAAGTGTGACCGTAGTGCCGGCAGTTGGGTCTTTGGTGGTCTGAACACTCGCTTTTTTTCCTAACAATTGCATACGTTCACGACTGATTGTTCCAGAGAGTGAACGATGTGTAATTTCAGGAATGTCTGGATTGACTTTACCGCTATCTTTAATCGTCACCCTTAGGATATCTGCAGATAACGCAAACTGGATGTCAATACTACCATCGCCCGTTTCGAGGTTTATACCGTGCAGAATTGCATTTTCAACATAGGGTTGTATCAGCATTGGTGGTAGCATGACTGCACTTAAATCTTGATCTTCAGGTTGTGTGATGTGGTAATGAAAAGCATCTTCAAAACGCATTTGCTGTAAGATCAAATAGTTTTCTAGGGTTTCAAGTTCCTCATTTAATGGAACGAGGTTTTCACGGCTTAATTCGAGATTGCTACGTAATAGTCGACTGAAACGGTGCAAATATTTGATGGCATTTTCTTTTTTATCCAGGCGCATGAAGCTCTGTACTGCGGAAAGGGTATTGAAAATAAAGTGCGGTTCCATCTGTGTGCGCAACAACTGCTGCTGCAATAAAACCTTTTCTTTCTCTTGCCTGGAGCGTCGCTGGCGAAAACTGTAATATAGGAAGAAAAGTATGATGATCAATAAAATAACCGCCAGGGAGGAAATGATCAGTCCTAAACGATTTTTTTGTAGCTGAAGTTTATTGATCTTGATATTTTCGTTCAGTATACGAATAGACTGATCTTTCGCCTGGAGTTGATATAGGGCATTCATTTCTGCGATCGCTTGTGTATTCTCCGATTGGTAAATGCCCCTTTGTAATTGCACAAGGTGATTTAGTACGTCTATAGCTGCTTTATCTTTTCCTTGCAGGCGATAGACGGCTGCGAGACTGTTTTGAAATGTAATTTCGTTGTTGGGAAAGATTAATTTGGGAAACTGCGCTTTAAGTTTGCTGGCTTTTTGGATGAATTTTTCTCCCAATGCCGGTTTATTTAATGAAACATAGATTGCGGCTACATTACTGTAATCTACAAATAAATTGTTCATCAGTATAGAGGATGCTGTCTGTTGGTGCAAACGTTCATCTATTGCTATTTTTAGCAATTCATAATGTAAAATGGAATCCGGTTTCTTAGCCGTTTCATAGTATTGGATCTTCGAATCGTAAAGAAAACTAATGTTGTATTTGTCTGGATTTTTAGCGTGTAATTCTTCGAGTTGATTAAGGAAGGGGGCAATATCTTCTGCTGGCCTTTGTAAGGTGTTCAGCGTCTGTATCATTTGTACCAATACGCGTTGCCGGTTAATATGTCCTTCTGGCAGTGAATCAATTAGCGGGAGTACCGAACGATTCATTTTTTCTGCAAGGTTATATTGGAAGGAGCTCAAGTTATTTTGGGCAGCGGACAATAATATTGCTGATTTTGCTTCGGTTGACAGTCCTGCAGCGGTATCCGACAAAACAATCGTGGCGGCTTTGTTATAATAATAGCCCGCTTCGCGTTGTTTTGCTTCTATGCTACGGATGTTTCCTATGCCATTGTAAATAAGTGCTTTGTATTTTGCGTTTCCAGTGGTGGGTTCAATGAGTTCAAGCGCCTGTTGAACAAAAAAAAGAGCCGAATCTTGACCGCTCATAGCATAGAGTCGTGCCAGGTAATATTTTACACGGGCAGCGAGTACCGTGTCTTTTTTTACGGTGGAATTTTGGTCTAACGTTAACCAGGCCTGTTTGATGGAATCTCCATTTGCTGCAGTTAATTTTTGGTCTTCGAGCGTTTTAATCTGTGCAGCAATAGCATCATGGTCGGGCAATAATCCGTCTTTCTTTCGAGCGCAAGCGATAAAAAACAAAGGCAGTAGTAGCCAAGGCAAAATGCGGTTCAGTGCGCTCATTTTTCTGGGAAAAGCTGATTTAAGATCGAATTTTTTCTGCGTGATGAAATTGGAATTTCCTCTTTGTTCTTTAAGACAATATACTCGGAACGATTGACACCAGAAATATGTGACCTGTTGACAAGATACGATTGATGGGTGCGTAAGAAATAAGGCTGTGGCAATAATTCTTCATAATATTTGAGGGGTTTAGAGATTAACTCTTTGGTACCATCATTTAAAAAGAAAAAAGTATAGGGACCGTCTCCTTTGCAGTACACGATGTTGTGAACAGGGACGATACGTACATGCTGTATGGAAGACAAAGCAATGCTTTCGGGAAGTTCGCTGGCATGTAAAGCTTCTTGTGCCATTGATAAACGTTGCATCCATTGGGGATTGTTTTCGCTTTTACGCCGGTAACGTTCTAAGGCTTCGTTTAGTTCGGTTTGATCGACCGGTTTCAAGAGATAATCCAAAGCACCGTATTTGATGGCTTTGATTGCAAAATGATTGTAGGCCGTAATGAAAATAATATTCTGTGGAATAACGGTTAGCTTTTTTAGGATGTCAAATGCTGTACCATCACGGAGCTGAATATCCATGAGTATAACGTCTGGTTGTTTCTCTTCAATCAATTTTACAGCATTTGTCACCGTATCGCTCCAGCCAACAAGTTCAACGTCAGTTTCCTGTTGGACCAAATAGCTGATTTCTTTGCGTACGGCGGGTTCATCCTCGATAATGGCTACTCTAATCATTTATCAATACTTTATAGTCTATAAAAATAATAATTGTAAGTAAGGAAACTGAATCCATTTACAATTCGTTGCAATTATTTACAATCTGGATTCCAGGTTCGGGTGGGGGTGCATTGGATTTGATCATTTAAAATTCCAAATAGCAGTTGAAATTTTTATATTTAGTATTGTATAGACCACTCGTAATATGGAAGCTCAAAAGTCATTAAAATCTGTTTTTGCTGGTAGCATTGGTTTGATTACCTTGTTTGCAGTCGTTGGGCAGTTTGTATTGAGTGCTCTTGTCTCAAAGCTCGGTCGCGTGGACTATATAGTTCAGTTTTTTAGTTATTTTACAATTCTGAGTAATGTAATGGTTCTGCTATGCTGTTTTTTTTCAGTTTGCTGGTCAAAAAGTCGAATGGGCTTATTTTTTACTAAACCCGAAACAATTACTGCCGTAACATTATACATTCTTATTGTCGGCATTATCTATAATACCCTACTCCGCTTTCTGTCGCATCCACAGGGTTTGTCAATGGTGGTTGACGAGTTATTACATGTGTTCACTCCTTTGAGTTTTTTCCTTTTTTGGTGGCGTTTTTTGTGCAAGGAAACAATCCGTTGGAGTCATCTTTTTTATTGGTTAATCTTCCCATTAGCCTATCTTTTTTATACGTTGTGGCATGGTTCGTTTTCTGGATTTTATCCGTATCCTTTTGTCAATGTTTCCGAATTGGGGATGGACAGGGTTATTTTGAACAGCTTTGGAGTAACCTTGGTTTTTGTCGTCATTGGTGCATTATTGATTGTTTTGGGCAAATGGCAAAACAGACAGCGTTCTCAACGGATTAAAAAATAAGAAAACTCAAAGCTTGTCGATGTTGTTATATGACTAGAACAGCGTTCTATTTTTTACTTTAATTGAATTGAAAATGGTTATACGATTTTTTGTCTGTGTCTCTTTGGTATTATGTGCGATATGTTGTTTTGGTCAAGTTGATGTTGATAAAATGCGAGCCGAGTACGCTACTGCTGTTAAAAACAAGAAACTCTGTGAAGCGAATCTGAAACTACTGGAAAGAGCTGCCAATTCAGCAACGGAGAAGGGATACCTCGCTGCTTATGAAATATTATGGGCGAAACATATGGGCAATCCGTTTACAAAATTAGGTCAATTCAAGAAAGGGAAAAAGCTTCTGGAGGAAATGATCATGAAATATCCCGATAATATCGATTTACGTTTTATTCGTTGGAGTGTGCAGACACATGCGCCCTCTTTTTTAAGCTATAGTAAAGATCGATTGCGGGACAAGGAATATTTGGTGCGCAATTTATATAAATTGCCCAATCCAAAGGGGCGAGAGGTGATCTATACGTATTTAAAAGAAGCAAATAGTTATCTTAAAGGCGAGCATGTCTTTTCACAGGCCGAATTGAATGAGCTCGCTAAGTAACAAGCGATCCATATAATGAGCTATCCATATAAGGTATGGTCATTCCGTTGCTTGTTCATTGATGCTGCATAAAAATCTTCGCATAGGTCAAGTTTTTTTTGGATGAAAATTTTCAACTTTGCATGATCAATAGCAATTAAACTTTAAAATGATGAAACAGATATTTATTAATCTCGTCGTAGCCGATGTGAATAAGTCAATGGATTTTTATACACAATTGGGCTTTACGAATAATCCTCAGTTTTCCGACGAACAAGGCAAATGTATGGTTTGGAGTGAGCATATTTTTGTGATGCTTTTATCTCCGGATAAATTTAAAACATTTACAGAAAAACCGCTTGCAGATACAAAAAAACAGATTGCAGCACTACTTTCACTTTCTGTTTCTGGTTTGGATCGTGTGAACGAAATTGTTGATAATGGATTGAAAGCCGGAGGCATTGAACCAACGCCAATGAAAGACTACGGTTTTATGCAACAGCGAAGTATTGAAGATTTTGACGGTCATACCTGGGAGATATTTTATATGGATATGAGCAAATTTCCAGCGGCATAGAGATCATATCGGAATAATCGGTTATCGTAAAGTCCCTTGCAGTCATGTAAGGGACTTTTTCTTTTGTTGTTAAAGTAGCGAAGTAGCTGTATGCCGATGATTGCTGCTGCCGATTTTTTTTAGCGTTGCCACGAATATTAAACCATCGGATGCGAATTATAGTTGTGCCTTGCGAAAAGCTGGGCTAGGGATTACATTTGACAACATATCCGTTTGCTGTTTAGATAAACGGATGGCTAACAAATCATAAAACTTGACACATGTTTAAAAATAAAAAGCTCAGCAAAAATCCGCTTCATTATGTTTATGCGATGATATGGTTGGTGTTATTTGGTTCCATCGCTTACTACGTTTATTCGGGAGCAGCATTTAAACCGGAGAATGGTAAAATTCACCTCGTAGCTATACTTATTGCATGGGTGGTGGAGTATCTGGGGCTTACAATTACAAGTCTACTCTTCTTATTGTATGGAATCTATCGGGCCATGATAACCGTTTTAGCGGATGTGAAGGATAATTTGTAAAAGAGCGTTTTTGGCTTACTAGTCAAAAACGCTCCTGTATAAGCTATGAAATAGCGGTATCCAATAGGTCATAGAGACTTTTGATCAAGGCCCGTATTTGGCTGCCATGCCGATCGGAAAATGAAAACTCATCTGCAAATCGGTTTGCTCCTCTCAAAAACTCCCGAAGCTGTTGTACATCCGCTGTAGTTGATGTGCCTGAAAATTTATTCTCATAAAGAAGAACATAGTCTAAAAACGGTTGAGCTGACTGATTGAGTGAAACTTCCTGTTGCAATAGCGTCAGAAGTTGCAGATAATGCGCTTTGATGTATTCAATAGTTACCATGGTAAAGGAATTTCTTGTACTAGTTGTTTAAAGGCATCATCTCTGACAGCTGCAGGGATAAATAGCTGAATTGCTTTGCCAGGCAGATGGGGGTTGATTATACCTGCGGCAATGGGTTGTCTTGCGGTGGTCCCCTGCCATACTTTTAGTGTTTTGGCTTGTGGCACTTCATAGCGGTAGAATTTACTGAAGTTGTTCCATGCCGGTTGAACGGCAGTACTGCCGATTACGTCGCCAACGGATTTTGGAATCTCTTTGGTCCAGTAGCCGCCAGCAGGATTTCCGCCAGTGACACGATATATTTTGGTGCCTGCGGGTAGTTCTGTCGCTGTAGCGTCCACAAAGTTGGCTGCTTCAACAGCAGGTAAATCTAAATCGGGGTTATTCCATGGGCTGTTCTTTCCATTGGCTAAGCCATTCGGTACATAATCAGATTTTTCTATTCCAGGGATATTGTTCCAGTCTTCAATATATACTCTTTGATGATAAATACTTTGTGCTGTTTCTAGGTTTTTCAGCAGAGCAGCCTTATCCTTGGACTTAGAAAATGCCTCTTTGAGTTTGGTTTGGTCCAAACCTTTTGCTATCCAATTGTTTAATTTGGCTTTGGTGCCTGTTCCTAAAGATTTTTCGAGGTCGTCCATCCAACTGGTCGAATTTTCAATATCATCGATTGGATCCTTATCCGAGGAACAATTAACGACAAGTTGACTTGTGAAGATTAACAGAATCAACAGTACTGTTTGCGTAAATCTGGTCATGATTGGTTTACGTTGTTAGTATATAATTAAATGTAATTAATAAAGTAGTTAACGTGTTTTTTAAATAATGGTTTTAATTTAAGTGGTTATTTGTTAAATAATTATTCTTATAGAAATACTTTTGTGTATTAATATGTGTTTTATCGGTGAAATTAGGTAATTGTTAAAATTTATGCAAATTAATTTTGAGAATTTACTTAATTTAAAGGAAAAGTAATTTTATAGATTATAGTGGTTTGCTATTCTCAAAATAGATCATTCTAGCTTCTTCTTTGGCGAATTTTGCTTGGGTATGAATCAAGTACCCATTCTATCCGATAGATTTGGATAGAATGAGGGATTCCAGCACGTTATAAGTGTGACGGGCTTTTGGTGCTATTAAAACGCGCCTTTAAATGCTGTCTTCTTGAACGGCGCAGACGTGATTTTTTAACAGGATAATGTCTATTTTTGGTGATATTGTTAAAGATTAAGGCCACCAGGAATAAAATGATACAGCCAGATAGCACAGGGCTTAATACGTACCAATATCCCATAGCTGAAATTTTTGTCCCGCTGCTAACGGCAATGAGTGCTGTTGCACCACCGGGAGGATGTAAAGTTCGGGTATATTGCATACAAACGATCGACAAGGCTACAGCAAATGGCGCAGTCAGCCAGATAATGTCGGGAAGGAGCTGCGCGACTGTAACCCCCGCAATAGCAGAGACAACATGCCCGCCGATAAGGTTGCGGGGTTGTGCAAGTGGACTTTGTATAGCACCATAAACCAAAACCGAGGAAGCGCCGAAAGAACCTATTAAAAAGATATTTTCCAGCGAAGGTAAATGAAGTGATTGGATATAGGCGATAATAAATATCCCAACAAAGGCACCAATAAATGACCAAAAATGTTCCCTGGGATCGACTAACGTTTCTCTATAGATCACATACCTATAGATCCGTAGTTGTCTGTGAAGATGATGTCTCATTTTATTTGCAAATATAGATCGATCAAGGACGCTAAGCTTTGCAAATATTATCTTGATGTTTGTAGAATTTATAACAAGCTATTCCCGTTTTCTATGCTGGATATCAGGATATTTAAGTGAGCAAAGTCCATCGACATGATGCCTAAGGAATGTCCTATTTTTATAGATTCAGGGCAGTTACAAAGCTTTTGACCCTTGTTCAGAGCGAAAAATTAACCGGGCAAAAGTACATTAAAATAATGAAATCTGTCTCTTCTATTGTCGCCTAATTGTGTGTTTGAGAAAAGTAACCATGCATGCTATGCTATGGTTTGAAGTTGAATTGATTTCTTCTTTTGGCTTTTTGACGGTTTCTTCTTCTTTCTTTTGTTTAGCCATATCCATATCCCTGTGATGGGGAGAGACGCCGCTAGTGTAACGGCTAAGCATGCAATAATTTTAGAGGGTAGTCCAAATATCGATCCCATATGGATGGATTTCATCATCCGTTGAACCTGCTGTGCCAATGGTAACTTTGCTAAAGGGTTATTTTTAAGTAACTGTCCGGATTTGCTGTCAAAGAATGCCTGGTTGATCTGTAAAGTTGTATTTGAAAAGTTTTCCTTGGTTAGCGCAAAAGCTAGATCCTTCTTTTCAGGAAATGTGACAATTATATTTCCCGAGGTAGGGTATAGGCGGTTTAGCTGCTGATAGATCGTATCCAGCACAAGGTAATCTGAAAAAGCCAGTTTGTTGGTGTTGCTGATCTTCTCTTTTGTTGATTTTTGGGTTGAACCCAATACTTTATAGAATTGTTTATTGTACCAATCGAAACTCCAGGTCAATCCTGTTAAGGTAAAAATAATTAAAAACAAAGATGCGTAGAAACCGCCGACTGCGTGAAAATCCCAGACCTTTCTTTTGAGAGAGGCTGCCTTTTTCATCGTTACACGTTGTCTGAATATGGATTTATTTTTGGGCCACCAAAGGTAAATACCACTTAGGGCAAGAAAGAGAGCCGCTAGAGCTGAGATTCCTGTTAGGGTACTTCCGATTTTTTCGACGAGAAGAAAACGATGGATATCTAAAGTCTTTTGAAAAAAACGGTCACTCTGCCGACCTTTGGACAATAGTTCTCCAGTATAAGGATTCATATATGCATACCAGTATCCAGTCTTTTTTTGTCCATACTGTATGCGGACACTGCGGGAAGGATCTGCTGGAATTTCGATGCGAAACAACTTTTTGTCCGGAAATATAACTTCGGCTTTTTGGGAAATATGTGCAAGGGAAAGACGATTGGTTTGTACGGTTACCTTCTGTTCTTTCGGCCATAAAAGTGGGGTAAGCTCTTTTTCAAAACTCAATAACATTCCTGTAACGCAAACAGCAAAAAAGATTACAGCAAATAATAAGCCCAAATAAAGATGGAGTTTTCCAAGTATATTTTTTAGAATATTTTGTTTAGCTCTTTTATTTGTCATAGATGCGCTGTCAATAGGATGAACAGCGCAAAAATACAGTATTATCAGTAATTATTCTAAATAAACGTAAAAAGTTCGATCGTGTCTTTAATCGTCCCAATCTTCATTATCAGCGTAATACTCTTCAGGTCTTCTGTCAATAGGTACGTCCTTGATCACACGGATTGCTGCGTTTCCTAAGTTGACATTAATGAGGAAAGAAGGGACATTCACAGAAAAGTTCCATCGACCATTGGTCATATAGACATATCCGCCCCGATAGGGATCATAGAATGTTTTATAATCGCTAAAGTACACATGATGTCTCATATCATAGTGATGTGCGCTAGCCCATCTGGGACGGCCATGATCATGTTCATATTCATGTTTCCAGTATTTGCGATCTTGCTTATCGCGTTCACGGACATATTTATCGTACTCCTTTTCTCGTTTTCTGATATATTTTTCTCGATCCTTGCTGCCATGCCAGCCATGGTCGTCATGTCCTCTGTGTTGTGCTTGTGTTAAAGCTGGCGTTGCCAGAACTAGGCTTAAACAGCCTACCGCAATAGAAAGTAGCTTTTTCATTATTCCCAAATTTTCATAGTTGGTATCTGGAATACAAAATCCTTGCCAATTGATCAATGGTTATTTCTGATCTAATTGGTTATGTCCGCCAAAGCTGCTTGGATTTCTTCTTAAACGGTACTGATTAGCGGGATAAGGCCTGAATGGCGATAAATAAGATAAACACTGTATTTAATCAAGGGAAATGTACATGTGGTAATATTCACCGCCTGCGAAAGGTGTTTTTTTACCAAGCTTAAAACCAATCCTTTCATAGAGCTTTTGCGCATTGGGATTCTTTAGGTCAACGAGCAGACCAACTTGTTTAAAACCATGTTGCTTGGCATGTGTAATCGCATACTGTAAAAGTTGTGTTCCGATACCTTTGCCCCGTGCAATGGGAGCAACAGCAATTGAATCGATATAAAATTCGTCACCAGCTGTTTCGGCTTCCGGAATCAAATTATTGTTGTACTGCTCCTTCATGTGATCCAAAATAGGCTGTCTTAATTCAACAAACTGATCAGCATCGTAGCCAGTTAAAGAACCTACAATACGTTCATTATCGTCAATTGCGACAAATGTGTTCTCATAACTATAGAGATTACCTTTTTGCCTAAAAAGCTGGGTTAGAAAAAGTACGGCCTCAGTTGGATCTTCTTTTTGAATAAAACGAAATATAATGTCTCCCATCGCCTGGAGCATAATTTCAGGTACAACATGCGAATCACTCTCTTTGGCTTTTCTAATTTTATTATGTATATCCATGATTTGAAGAATAAAAACGAAGTTAGTAAACTTGATCGACTTTCCTTAGGGGACCTTTGATTGGAGTGTTTTCGAAGAAAATTTACGATAACGAGCGATCTCTTGCTGGAGAGGGGGGAAAGCTGGAACTTTACTGACTGTGTTTGAAATGGCTCAGGATATCGATCCTGGCGAAAACCGATAAAAGTTAATTATATACATTCTTGTTAAAAGAATATATTGTCTACTTTGGGTCGAATATTTGATCAATGTACTTGAATATCGATCGCTTTATATTCCTAAAACATTTCTTGTTATTTTTGAAGTGTGTTGTTGTCTGTTAGGCGAAATCAACAGATTTTTTTGGATTAAAAACAAATTACAATGATTTTAAGAGCTACGGTTTCTGCTTTTTTGGTTGCCATCATCAGCCTAATTGCGACTCTACTTGTACAGAATGCAGATTTAAATTTAGTTTATGCTGCATTTTGCTGTTCGCCTTATTTTATTGTTATCGCCTTGGTTTATTTCCATTTTAATTTCTTTCGAAAGAAATTAAAGGTCTTAGAGAAACCAAAATTCGCTTTTGAACTTGGCTATGGTTTTCTTTTTTATTGCTTATTTTCTTTATTGCTTCCGGTACTTCTTTTTTTATCAACCCTGGGTGATGAATACGAGCATCGACTTTATGCGGATCCGGGCGGAGTGATCAAGGAAATGTTTCCCTTGATTTTAACACTCAGTATTTTCCTGACATTCTTTAGTAGCGTGATTATAACATGGGCTGTAAAATCCTGGAAATATTTGGTTCCGACTTTGCTTGGATATCTTATTTTGCTACCGATTGTATTTGCGTTCTCAACGACAATACGTGAGTTTAATGAACTCAGGGAAGAACGCCTCACGCAAGAAGATAATATCAGGGAAGGACGCTATAAATGGTTCTGTGCGATGAGTAATCCTACAGCTTATCCCGTCCAGTTGTATAAAGGCCGCTTTATCTTTCCGAAAGATGAGGATTATGAATTTACTTTTAGTGAGGGCAATATCGTGAACTATAACGCCGTTTGGGGACAGGCTGGGGGTGGTACATATGAGCAGGTGATGTCATTGCCTAAGGCATTGGACATTACGTGGTATTCATTTGCTGAAGATGTTTTTTATCGCATGAACGGTGCGATTGATTATGGTAAATTGCGGACGTTGTTCAGTACGCCATACCAAGAAAGAGGTGCGACGAAAACTGTTGATGAACATTATAATAAGGTTATTTTGGGCTTTGCTCCGGGGGCGTACTTGTAATATGGGCCACTGGAACAGGACGTCGTCAGGTCGAAATTGGTCGTTATCAAGCAGAAAAAGTAGTGCTCCATGCTACGGATACATCCAAGGAAAATGGAAATTATGGTAATATCTTTAATCAAGAATGGCGCGAACAGGTATTG
The DNA here is from genome assembly GCF_033097525.1 of Sphingobacterium sp. UGAL515B_05. Taxonomy (NCBI): domain Bacteria; kingdom Pseudomonadati; phylum Bacteroidota; class Sphingobacteriia; order Sphingobacteriales; family Sphingobacteriaceae; genus Sphingobacterium; species Sphingobacterium sp. UGAL515B_05. The sequence goes on from NZ_CP109907.1 coordinate 3,440,510, forward strand.
TCCGATACATCGATTATTCCTTCGGATGTTCAACAAGCTATTGCAAATAAACCTATTCCCTATGGCTATTGGGATAAATTGCGCACGCGGTATTCTTTACAGCCAAAACTTGTTATGTCTGCCGACATTAAAACATTCGACGCAGACTTTGAATTTTATAATTCCGAACGTTTTGTCTTTGATGAGCGTCTTCGGGATATGGACATGGCATCTCGAGGTATTCCCAAAGATGTTTATATCAAATGGTATGATCAGCATAATAACCGATGTGCTGCGCGATTTTTGTTTGATGAAACTGAGACATTTAAAAACTTTGCTTCATTTTTTAATGATAAAAAGGACATTGGGGCTGTGCTGGAGTTCAATGTCGATACAAAGACTAAAATAGCAACAGCGACATTAAGGAATGATAACGAAAGTAAGCTGCTTTTGCAAACTGAAGTAATCGACTATGGAGAGCATTTCTAAAATTCGGAAGAGAATCTAAAGATCTTTTCTCATGTTATAGTTTGGTATTTCGACTTCAGTTCGTATTTGAATCTGCTCCGCGATAACTTTGAAGCCATTAGCTTCAAAAAAAGGTTTTGCTGTTTTGCTTACGTCTGCGGTTAAAATAGTGTTTTTATGTATGGTAGCTTCGGTTTCCAGTGCATTATAAAGCTGTTGTGCAATCCCTTGTCGTTGAAAATCTTTATGCACATACAAGACGTCGATATAATCTCCATGAGCTAAGGAGGCAAAACCAACAATCTTCTGATTCAGCACAGCTACAATAAAATACTGATCTTCGATTAGCCGATGCCAACGGCCAGTGTTATTGACGGATGATATCCATGCTACAATTTGCTCGTTATTATAATCATTTGCGCATACAGTCTCAATCGTTCCGGAAAATAGGATTAATATTTCCTGCAGATCTTTCAATATTCCTTTTCGGAGAGTTAATCCTGTTGTTTTTGTTTGAATTTTGTTCATTTTTTTGGAAAAGTGTTAAATAAAAGACCTGATCTGTCAAATCTAATGGCGTGTAATAGTGTTGAAAGAAGGCGAAATTTTAATAAAAACGTATAATTATGTTAAAGTTATAAATATTATATTTATAACCGGATTTGGGCGCATTGATTTGCGAGCAATATGTCTGTATTAACCATTTTCTTTAAGGATTTTGCGTGTTAATTTTAAAGAATTATTGAAAATTATTTTATTGGTTATACCAATAGGGAGACAGCGCGCTGAAATTGACCTTTTTTAAGCATGAAAACCATTTTATTTTATTCTTTTGTACTCGTTTCTTTGGTATTGTCAGGCAACCTTAATCATGTCTATGGGCAATCTGTAGCAGAAATATCTGCTATTGAGAATCCTGTTGTGCAACTGGAAGCTGTCCTACTGTTGCCCATCAGATTTGACGGTGATACGATCAAGTTGAGAAATGCCTTGGCTCCGGTTTTTGAATTGGCAGACAAAAAAAGGAATATTGCTTTAAAATGGGCCTATTATATGCGCATGGCCGATGGTTTCTCTATAGCTTTTGATCGTATAAATTCGTCATCTGAGCGCTATTATCGTTTGGCTGAGCAGCTGCTACGTGTTCATCCTGATGCTGAATTAGAAATGTTAGGTTGTGCCCGTGAAGGGTATTACAACTTCGTCTATAGACGGGTAAAAGAAGCATTTCCGTTCTTTCTACGAGCGAATGATTTAAAATCTAAAGTCAATATCAAAAAAATCCCCTTGGTGGTGAAGCATTACCAATTTATGGCGAGCTTCTACAGTTATATTGGTGATCAGGCAAATGCTGTTATTTATTTGGAAGAGGCTTTACCCTTTACAAAGCCGGTTTCACGAGAACGTGTCGATCTGATCAACTCCATTGCTGTATATCTGGCAAAGGACTCGCTCAATCACCAAGCCTTTTCTTATTTGAATCGTGCCATGGATGAGGCTAAATTGGCGAAGGATTCCGTGTGGATCGGTATTATTTCGGGTAATCTGGCGGATCATGCATGGCGAAAAGGTGAAAGGGAAAAAGCTATTGCATTGGTTAAGAAAAATATAGCGCTCTCCATGCGTTACAATGAACGTACAGATGCAATGCGGGCAAATCTCAATCTAGCTAATTGGTATATCGAATTGAAAGAATGGAAGTTGGCCGAGCAATATACGATGGCCTGTGAGCATTTGATGGAAGACAAACCCTATTTTTTGAAATATAAAATGGAACTAGCAAAATCCAAGTCCAACATTATGCGGGGCTTAGGACGTGAAGGGGAGGAGCTTAAGCAATTGCATTTGTATCTAATGCTGAAAGATTCGTTGGAAAAGAGAACGAATGACAAGGAGATACAGAAAATGCTCTGGCAAAGGGAATCTGAAAAATACAACCGGACTATCCAAGCCACGGAAGAAAAACGGATTCGAACAAAACGGATGTATCAGTTCATAGGCATTGTCCTTATGTTGATTTTTGCGATAGTTGTTCTGTTAGTCAATAAGTCGAAAATTAAAATTAAGATGCGGAATACTTTACTGGAAAAAGACCAACTTGCGCTTGCCTATGAAAAACAATTGTTAGATCAGGAGCTAATGATTTTACGCAACTCCTTGACCGAGTTTACAGACACTATCCGGCAAAACGATGTCGTCATCCAGCAACTTAGGCAGGAAGTAGTAAAGATTTCCGAATCTGATCCGGCATACCTGACACAAGTTACGGATAATCTGAATGCGCTTTTGCAGCAGCATATTATGACCGATGAGCGGTGGCAAAAATTCAAACATGTTTTTAATAAGGTGTATCCAGCTTATCTGACACAAATGCGGCAAACTTATCCAAAGATTACCGAGAATGACCTCAAGATATTAGCGCTGCTCAAATTGGATTTAAGTAATGCAAGTATGAGCGAATTGCTGTGTGTTTCGGTGGAAGCGGTTCGTAAGGCAAAACAGCGATTGAAGAAAAAATTAGAACAAACCGAAAAGTAAGGATATAGCGGTGCTATCAGGTGCATCCGCTGAAGTTAAGGAATGTTAAAAATAATGTTCGGTCATTTCTTTTGGCTATATTCATTTCAGCGTTTAAAACCTTTTTATTATGATAACGCCGATTATAAGTAGCTAATACATTTCTAATTGAATTCCATTAAGACGATACGGTTGAGTTTAAAATTTTTTAGATTCATTATTCTCTTTAATTTATTTGTGACAGGAGGTATTCTTTTACAGTCACCACGTTTTATGCTGAATTCCGTTGGAACAGCGTCGTTCTATATGTTCATTTTTTGGTTTAAAGTCATTGGTTCTATTATTTCTTTTATTGCCGAATATATTTTTCATCTTCCTAAGAAAGAAGTGTTTCTGAAAAATTTACATATATCTCCCATAAGTCTGCTGATAAGGCTTAGTGTAATAGACTTTTTGTTATTTGTAATTTTATGTTGGAGTCTGAAAATTTATCTAACGAGCTGCTATACATAGATAGTTTATCGTTTAGTCGTGGTGGCAGGAGCATTCTTTCGGGGCTTTATTTGACATGTGCGCAGCAAGAAGTAGTCGGGATTTTGGGCAGAAATGGTAGTTGGAAATCTACCCTGATGAACGTTATATTTGGACGTATTAAAGCGGATTTTGCTTTCATGCGTTGCAAAGGTGTTAAATTTGAAAAAGGCTACCAGACAGGAGAGATTACCTATCTCCCTCAGGAAGGTTTTTTGCCTAGAAATTTGCTGCTTTCTGAAGCCCTTCAATTTTTTCAAATCGATGATGTTAATTTACTGGAGCTTCCATTGGTTCAAGAGAATTTGAATAGGCGATTGAGTAGCCTATCATTGGGAATGATTCGTTTGTTTGAAACGCTATTGATCGTTTATACCAAAGCATCCATCGCTTTACTTGATGAACCCTTTGTCGGTCTTAGTCCTATTTATATTGAGCTTATTAAAGAACAGATTCAGTTAGTAAAACATCGAAAAGGAATATTGATATCAGATCATTATTTTAGGCAGGTAATGGAAATCAGTGACCGCATATACCTCTTGAAAGATTCACACTTGACCCAGGTCCTGAATGAAGACGACCTCTTATTGGGAGGTTATTTAAATTAAATAGATTAATCAAGTAGAACCTACCCGATTAATCTATTTACTATAAGCGACTAAACGCTATTGAAAACTATTTCGCATTTTTTGCAGTGACATTAAGTTCAATGTCAACGTTTTGTGCAATCATCCAATCTTGTGGATTACCTTCTGTACCGTAAGTAAGACCCCAATCTTGTCTTTGGATTGTAAATTTAGAGTAGAATGTTACTTCGTCACCATTGAACGTAATTTTTGCAGGGAAAGTTACATTCACCGTTTTATCTTTGATGGTTAAGTTACCGCTGACCGTATTTGTCGCATCAGCAACAACACTTTTTCCTTGCGCAGCATCGAATGGACCAACTTTGGTGATTTCGAATTTTGCAGTTGGATATTTTGCTACGTCAAAGAAATCAGCACTTTTTAAATGTGCATCCAAATCTGATGATTTTTTGCCACCGGATGTTGCAGGATCTACAGAAGCTGTATCTGTCAGAATAGAATTGACATCAATGGTGAAAGTACCACCAGTAACTGTATTATTTTCAGCTGAAAGTGTTCCTTCGCTTTTCAAAACACCATATCTTGGGTTTAAACCGCCTTTATGGTAACCAGTCCATTTTAATGAGCTTTTATCTGCTTCAACAGTGTAAGTCTGTCCTTTTTGTTCAGTTACTTCCTGAGCAGTTGTTGTTGTTGCTTTGTCGCCATTTGTGTTCTGACAAGAAGCTAACAATAGCATAAGGGCTAAACCCGAGATTAATTGCTTTTTCATTTTTTAATCGTTTTATTTTTTATATGTTATTTGCACTTTTCATTTTGCAGCATCAACTGTGCCAATTTATTCCTTCTGATGTTGCCAATACAAAGGTAGATGATAGATAGTTTATTTTAGGTATCAGTTTCCTTAAGGAAACTACTTTCCAAAAAGATAGTGGTCTGAAACTTTATAAATGCGTATTTTTGTAAGAATAAAGAAATCATGCCAATGGAGCCAAGCTTTGCTTGTGTATTCATCTATCGCTGATCGTTTAGGGAAATAGGATGCTCTAGGAAGGATGGTAATGCATGAATAAAAAAAAGTGAAATGAAAAAGGAAGCAACTTTAACGTCGTCGGGTGCATGTAAAACACGTGTGTTGGCCATTAACGATACCATGGAGATTTTAGCCGGAAAATGGAAATTTCATATTATAGGTACCTTATTGTTGGTCGAGAAATTACGTTTTATGGAACTGCTGCGCGAAGTTGAAGGGATAGGTGCGAAGATGTTGTCTAAAGAACTGCAGGATTTAGAAATGAACCAGCTGATCAGAAGAACAGTATTAAATACCAAACCCCTGACGGTAGAGTATGAATTGACCGAGTGCGGAAAAACGTTGGGTCCAATCATCGATGAGATTACTAAATGGGGTATAACCTATCGGAGTAAACTTTATACCAAGAATGAGGAAGTGGAAGCTACAAGCTAATAGGTAAACAGGTCTTTGTTTTTAGTGATAAGAGGAAAGCTGCCTGTAAAGAACCTGATACGTAGGTCGCAATTCCCTTTGATTATAGGTTATGAAAACGATAATAATTGTAAGTTTGTTCTAGAAATTACAGTCTAACCTACTAAAAGAAGACAGGATGCGGTTACAACACTTATTTTATTTGTCTCTTGGAGTTTTGAGTATCAGCAGTTGCGGACTTACCAAAAACGCCCGACACCAAGAGATTCCCTTCGATGAAGGGATCAAAAAAATTAACCATGTGGTTGTTATTTATATGGAAAACCATAGTTTTGACAATCTGTATGGCGAATTCAAAGGAGCCAATGGCATAGCGAATGTCAAGAAGGGGGATTTTTTACAGGTAGACGAGCACGGTAAAGCCTACCAATACCTCCCCGAAATTCCACGTAATAATTCCTTTCCAACCAATCTACCCAACCAATTTTTTAATATAGACCAATATGTACCTTCGGATAAGGCGACGCCCGATGTTACACACCGTTTTTATCATAATCAATTGCAGATCAATGGAGGGAAAATGGATAAATTTGCCCTCTATAATGATTCCAAAGGTTTAGCAATGGGCTATTACAATACAGAGAAGCTACCTTTGTATCCGTTTGCCAAAGCGTATACATTGTGTGATAATTTCTTTCAAAGTGTATTTGGCGGATCCTATTTAAATCATATTTATTTGATTTCCGCAGCTATTCCTGTTTGGCCTGATGCACCAAGCTCAATGGTTGCTAAACTCGATGCAAATGGCAAGATGATTAAGGATGGTGTAGTTACGCCAGACGGTTATGCAATCAATCACGTGCTTTCTCGCAACAAACCTTATCCCGCGAAATCGGATACTTCCAAATTATTACCTTCTCAGACTATGCCGACCATTGGCGATCGCCTAACAGCGAAAAATGTAAGTTGGGCTTGGTATTCAGAAGGCTGGGATGACGCTGTTGCCGAACGTAAAAATAATTTTGCCTACAATCATGAGCCCTTTTTATACTTCGCGAATTATGAGGATGGTAAGGAAGGGCGAAAACACATGAAGGATCAAAACGATTTTATTAAGGCCGCAAAAGAAGGGACGCTTCCAAGTGTGTCTTTTGTTAAACCGGGTGGGGGCAATGATGAGCATCCCGGAAGTTCGGCGGTCTATTCCTCCGAACAACTTGCGGTTAACTTAATCAATGCTGTATTGGAGGGACCGAATGCAAAAGACGCGTTGGTGATTTTGACCTACGATGAATTTGGTGGCTTTTTTGATCACGTTAACCCACCCGTCGTTGACCGTTGGGGACCTGGTAGCCGTATCCCGGCAATTGTCATTGGACCATTTGCTAAACGTGGTGTAGTGGATCATACGCCATATGAAACAGTGAGCATCCTTTCATTTATAGAAAAACGCTGGGGAATAGAGCCTCTTGCTGAAAGGGATAGAAAAGCAAATCCCTTTAGAAATGCGCTCGTTTTCAAATAAACGGTTTTTATATCGAAGGATAGGAAATTGAGCGATGTGTAAAAAGGTTGTCGTGTTTATTGTATTGGTTGCAATAGTATTTACCCTCGGATTTACTACAGGGCAGCCTGTTTATACAAAACAAAAAGTGGGCAATGCCCGTGAGCATCTGATTCAGAAAGAAGTACTGGGTCAGATGCTTTCTTTTAAGACTTATATTAAGGATACACTGAATGCCGAAGTACGGAAAGGTACAGTGGATACACTTGGGCTGAGAAGAGCTTTTTTGAAGACAAGGCTTCTTTTTAAAAAGTTTGAATGGGCGTCCGAATATTTTACTGCAGATCTATCCAGAAGATTAAATGGTCCTCCGGTGGAGGAAGTTGAAAATGCAGATTTGTTGGATCCCTCTTTGGCCAGGGGAGTGGAGCCTATTGGATTGCAGGTGATTGAAGAGCTTATCTATCCCACTTACGCTAATAACAATAGGCAAAAGCTAATTCGTGAAATCGAACATTTGATAACCAATACGGATTATTTGATTTCCTATTTTGAAGATCATCAATTGGAAGACTGGCGTATTTTGGATGCAACAAAATTGGAGGTGTTTCGGATTATTTCCTTAGGAATTACCGGATTTGATAATGCACTTTCTCGAAATAGTATGATCGAGTCCTCCATTGCATTAGGCAGTCTACAGCAAATTCTTTTGCAATATGCAGGTAGAAAAGAAACACTACCTTTAATGCTTACAGGGGCGATCAAATATTTGCAACAACATGCGGAATTTGAATCGTTCGATAGGGCGCAATTCATTACCCAATTTGCCAACAATATCAGCACGGAGATAGCACAGTTGCAACGTAATCTTCCAGGCCCTAAAATCAGATACAATCGGATGCTTCGGCAAGACGTCAATACGATGTTTGACCTGAATGCATTTAATGTAGATGCCTTTAGCCCAGGGCCGAAATTCCATTTCAGCAATGAAAAGGCTGTATTGGGCGAGAAATTGTTTTATGATGTTGCTTTGTCGGGGACACATACGAGAAGTTGCGCTTCATGCCATCATCCTGATCGCGCATTTACTGATGGGTTAAACTTGCAAGTGGACATTCATGGTTCGGGACGTTTGCTCAAACGCAATACGCCTACATTGCTCAATGCGGCCTTACAGTCCAACTATTTCTATGATATGCGTTCGTTGACGCTGGAAGATCAGATACACGAAGTCATTGGTAATAAGCAGGAAATGGACGGCTCGGTAACTGATATCGTTCAATACGTTTCTTCGGATAAAATCTATCGATCATTATTTAATAAAGCGTTCAATACAGCGGATGGACCGATCTCAGCTGAGCAGGTAAGCAATGCACTTGCTTCTTATATTCGTGGCCTGACCAAAATCAATAGCCGTTTTGATGATTATATGCGTGGGGATAAGAACGCATTATCCAAACCGGAAGTGGATGGGTTTAATTTATTTATGGGCAAGGGAAAATGTGCGACCTGTCATTTCCTGCCTTTATTCAACGGTGTTACACCGCCTAAATTTATTCAGAGCGAAGTCGAAGTCCTGGGCGTACCAAAATCCCTGAAAGATTCTGTGCTGGATTCCGATTTAGGGTACTATGATATCATTGGTGTTGATTCGTATAAATATGCCTTTAAGATACCTTCTGTCCGGAATGTAAAGAAAACTGCTCCCTATATGCACAATGGGATCTATCAGTCCTTGGATGAGGTCATGGAATTTTATAATAATGGGGGTGGGGCAGGATTGGGGATCAAATTACCCAATCAGACATTGTCAGATAGAAATTTGCATCTGACCGAAAAGGAAAAGAAAGACATCATTGCATTTATGGAAAGTCTCGAAAGCCAATAAAATGGCCGGTGGGTATCTCTTTTAGAATCCTATCGATTGTTTATGCTGGGCTAAGGAGTTTTATTGAGCCTAAATGAGGGGGTATCAAATTGATTGAGCTCTTGCAGTAACGGTAAGGGATTAATTCTTATCGTAGTTTTTCTTTCTTGTAGATTCTCTTCGGACCCTAGCGCTTTTACCTGTTCCGTTTTTATCCCAGTTAATAAGTTGAATTGGGTTTCAGTCGTTGTGTTTTTGCCATCCCAGGTTCCTTTTTCTAGGTAGATCAATTCAAAATTTCCATTTCTGCAACGAAATGTATAGTTGGCATGCCCATCTGTGATATCGGCTAATATATGAAGCTGACCATTTTCGATAGCGAAGTTGGGCAGCGGAAAATGGGGTTCGATCATCGTCGTTGAGGAGAGGGCCAACTGTAGCTTTCCGTTGGGTTTGGACAGAAATACCTGCGTTTTAATTGGTGTTGCCGTATTTGAAGTGTCCATGGCAAGAACAATTTTATCCGGATAACCATCATGATTTATATCGCCTTCTAGTTCTTGAATTTTTGCTGTAAAACTGTCTTTTGTTGCCTTTTGCTGGCCATATAAGGCTAAACTAGCTAAAAAGAATATGCTCAAGATTAGTTTTTTCATCCGGTATTAACACAGCATTAAATGAAACATAAATCGATTCAATATACGCATTCAAGATGGAAAAGCGATTATTTTACCCTATCTTGGTTTCTCGGGATTGATTAACAGTCCAGTTAGTTCGCCTTACTGATTATAGGAGTAGACTATAATACATAGAGTAACCACTTGTTCCGTCGAGCCATTGTACAAGTTCTTTATGGCTATAGTGAAAACCGGCTTTTCGGATAGCGGCTTTTGAAATCATATTTATTTCACGATGGCTTATCGTCAGTTTTCTTAATTGATTCTCGATGGCCCACACCATTCTTATTTTATACAAAAGACTCGATAGACCTAATTTTCTATACTGTGGCTGTATGAAAGACTGACCAAAGTAGGCTTCTTCTTTATTCAGCAACAGCATACTGGTTATCCCAATCATTTTTTCATCTTCGAAAAGACCAAAAACAATACGTGGGTATCTTATGCGTTCTGCCCAATCCCTATCAGATAGTTCTATTTCAGGAGGAGTGCTCTGTCGAAAAAGTGTAGGTTCGGTTTGAATTGACTCGATACGCATCGCTTTATAAAGTGGGGATTCGCTCTCTGTCAGCTGACGGATATGGAATGAACCTGATTGAAATGCTAAAACGGACTCTGACATAGCGTAATTAATGCTGTCTTAATGATTATTTCTAATACTATAATGCGAAAGTATGTATTATTATTTATACTTCAAATGTGGTATTGCATTCATTCCAAATTGCTGATTCCCGATGACTATGACGCGACAACTATGACGATACATGCCTGCAATTGAGTAAGCCACAATTGTATTAAAGCAACACATGATCCTATTCGTTTCAATGTGGCCTTATGCGCAAGTAGGGTATCAAAATATAAGTTTAACAAGTTGCATTTCCGTAATGGTGCTGAAATATAAGAATAGAACTACAGTAGTTCAGCTATTCTATTTTCTAAATCTTCTAGATCAAAAGGCTTGGCGAGATAGCTGTCTGCTCCAGCTTGTTGGGCTAGTGTTTCAATATCGGTATTTGCGGAGAGGTAGATAACAGGGATGTCTCGATATAAAGGATGTTTTTTGAGCAGACGAGTGGCTTCTACACCACCTATTTTTGGAATCCAATTGTCCATCAAGATTAAATCTGGACGTACCTCTTCAACCTTTTCGATGATATCGTGAGAGGTTTCTGAAACGGCCATATTATAGCCGTTTGTTTCAAGGATTATTGTGCATATTTCAAGGACATGTTTATCATCGTCCAACATCAGTATTGTTTTATTTGGCATGTTTTCGTTTTAAAAAAAGGTGGAGCTAAATTAACTAAAAAGCCTTAGGGGAAGCATGGGTAAAATACCGATTCTAATAAGTAGAAATCCCCATTTTTAGGCTTAATGGAAGATAGTTTTGTGATGAGACGAATCGTCCGAGTTTGAACTTTCAAAATTAATATTATCTTTATGGTATAATCAATAACCAATTCATCTTATTGCTCATGAAAAAGAATGCCTTTAACCTATATAGACCTTTCATCTTAGTTTTATTGCTTGTTGCTGTGGGAAGCTATGTAGCTGCGTTTGAGAAAGTAAATCAGGACTATTTTCAGTTGAAAGTGTATCATTATGAAACTGATGAACAGGAGAAAGTTATTGACCAGTATCTTGAGTCGGCTTATTTACCGGCATTGCATAAATTGGGATTTAAAGAAATCGGCGTATTTAAACCCTTAGAAAATGCAGTTGGCCAAGATAGATTGGTTTACGTGTTCATCAGTGCCGCTGATCTCAGTTTGCTGGTTAATTTGGATCAGCGGCTGGCCAAAGATCAAAAATACCTGGAGGCTGGAAAGATTTATATTGGGGCAAGTTATAGTAATCCTCCTTTCAAAAGGTTGGAGACAATATGGATGAAAGCATTTGAAGGAATGCCCAAATCAGCGCTTCCTAAATTATCTGCTGAAAAAAATAAACGCATTTATGAACTACGCAGTTATGAGGCCGCAACTGAGCAACTGTCTACGAATAAGATAGACATGTTCAACAACGGTGAAATCGATATTTTTAATAAGTTAAATTTTAATGCTGTTTTCTATGGACAAGTAATTGCCGGTAGTACGATGCCCAACCTGATGTATTTAACGGCTTTCGAAAATATGGAAGACAGGAATATACATTGGAAAGATTTTGGACCTTTATACAAACCAATGCAGGATTTACCGCAATACCAGAATAACGTATCTAAAAGTATAAAGGTGCTACTGTTTCCTACGGCATATTCCGATATTTAGAATTCGATTTAATTTATTTTTTTCTAACAAATAAATTAAATCTTTTGCACCAGTCAAAGAAGCTGGACAAAGCCTGTGTATCTAATTTTTCAAAATTGTAAATCTTATGCGGATAAGGCAGAGCATTGGTATAGATGCCTGTATTCGCTAAAACAAGCATAGGGCCATCGCTGTCAATTTGGTCAAAATATTTGCTGATGATTTTATAATGTGTATTAAATAGTGATTCTACAGCTTCATTGTTCGGAACGAGGGAGATGGTATAGTCGTAATCTGCATGTTGCATCTTTTGGCAATTGCAGATAATATTTTCGCCAAGGGAAACCTCATTTCCACTATCCCAAAGAAAATTGGCGACTTCAAAAAATAAATCGTTTTTAACTTGCCCGACAGGCTCGGCGATGAAATATCTCATTAGCTTTCTCTTTTATTTGCTTTACCTTTTTGAATTCCGTTGATTACAGTAGTTTTATTCCAGCGAAAATCTGCAATTCCTCAAAAAGGATTTTATACCTTTTGATATTGATGAATTAAGGAATGGGGTTCACTCTATTTTATATTACAAAGAAATATTAATCCAGTGGGGTTTAAAAGAGATAAAAGGTGGTAAGTATTGGACTATTCGAGGTTTTTGTTTCGAAATGTAAGGGCAGTCATGCCTGTTACTTTTGAAAATAAGCGTGAAAAATAAGGATAATCATCGTAGCCAAGTGCGGCAGAAATCTCCTTGACGGATTTACTTGAATGGTATAGCAGCCGTTTTGCTTCCAATACGATACGTTGTTGAATATGATATGTGACGGGCTTTCCAGTTGCTTTTTTTATGCATTCATTGAGATAAGCCGTTGATATTTTTAATTTTTCGGCATATATTTTTGGCTGTTTGTTTGTGATAAAATCTTTATCCAATAACGCATTGAACTGTTTTGTAATATGCTCTGCTCTGGACTGTGCGTCAATTTTTTTTGATTGTACTAAATACTGCGAAATAATTAGAGCTGCGATCGTATTGCAGCTGTCTTTCATGAACGTAGGATACAGTTTTTCGTGTTTTCTTTCGTTGAGCTTTAAACAGATATCTACCGTTTTCGATAAGATAGTGCATGTTTCTTGGTCAATGTTGATTGGAGCAATCGTATCAATATCTTTCAATGCATTGATGTAATCCGAATTCAGGTTTTCTACACTGATCATTAGGACACTAAACACACTGTAATCCATTGCGATGCCACGATGCACTTGATAGGGCTGAATGATCATGACAGAAGAGGAACCCAGTTGGTGTTGCTGAAAATCTATTTCGAAGATTCCATTTCCCTCCTCGAGTATAAAAAACAGGTAGAAATCATCGCGATGTGCCTGACTTATTTGGGCTAGTTCTAAATTTTTAACAGCATTCTTTTTTATCAGTATTCCTAAATTAAAATCATTCGGAAATGAATTTAGCGGTATAGTGTTACTTTTTTGCTGCATTTTTCTTGATAATTGATATGTAATGGCTGATCCAACAATTGTATGTCTTAAAAAGATAGTGCTTGTTAAGTAATTGTTATTGCTAAAAGGCTTCCTGTATTTCAGCGCCGATTAGTGGATTGGAAAGCACCATCAAATTTAAGTATTTGTCAAGATAGCGAGTATGTTTTTTCTGTATTCGGGATCTTTTTCCCGGAGTTCCAGGATATTGTTTTTTAAATCCACATTGACATACCATTCGGCATAGAGGTTCTTTTCATTGGCACCGTCGAAGAAAACTTTCGCTTTAATATAATCTTCATCAAAATGCTCTGGTCGTCCGCTGACAATCAATGCGGTGGAACCGACGCTATCTTGCATATTACCTAGCGTACCATCTATTTGAAATAAGCTATGTAAGGCCCTGGTAAAATTGTCGCTCAGTTTACCTATCGAATAGAAGTTAACTCCTTCACGGTAAAATCTTTTTTTATCAACCTCAGTGTCTACAATTCCCAATTTCATATCGGGTCGAAAGGCTATTGCCAGGCCTACTGTCTCTCTACCCCAAAGCCCCTTTGCCTGAATGATATGATGTTCGTCGTCGTCTTTCCAATATTTTGTTACTGTCAATTGCAAATCCACAAAATCATCGTCTTCGCTGACGTCGATTTGTTTCAGATTACCCTGTCCCTTCAAAAAATTCAAAAATCGCATAAATATCCTATTAATATGGTATTAAGCCCCAGTAGTCGCTATGGTGCTGGCGGTATCACGGCGAGCATGACTAGGTGGGAAGCTTTGGCTAAGTATATTAAAGATAATAAATATTTCAGATAAAAAAAGCGCTCAGTTAACCTTAAAGGCGTAAAAAATAACTAACTTATAAAGGAAGATTCTTTTCCTTTTTTTCTGATTCTACTTCATTTGAAACCCGTTCATTGATATTAATTTTAGCGTTGATAAAAGAGAAGATCATTGTTCCATGTTCCCGGGCATAGCTATTTGTAATGGAGTCTGCTACCATTGACTGTGTAAAGAAGGGACTGGTTGTTTTTAGTTCAGTTTCACGCTCCCAACGGTTCTTGACCCGGATCAAATTGCGGTATTTTTTACTCAGATCAAACCAATTGATATAATCGGCATTGAAAGAAACAGCCCTAATCCCCAGTTTGGAATAGTAGTTTATAGCACCTGCCTGTCCATAATTGTCGCAAAGAACGAGTGTATTTTGAGGTTGGGGAATCTGACGATAAACGCTATCTACTTTGTGGGCAAGTTCTTTCCAACCTAACATATCGGCAAAGTCTTGTGGAAGTGGGTGTTCTTCACCATCTTCCCAGGTTAACATGCCGTATTTACGGTATTTTCCAGGATGTTCTACAAAGTACGATGGATTGCGATTGGGAAAGGCAATGTTGTAGATCGGTAGAAACAAGATGCCTGTTAAAACGATGAAGATAGGCTTAAGAATTTTACCAGTTTTGTTTTCCAGTAGTGATGCAATATAAACCGCTCCGAAGGCAAAATAAATGGGATAAATACCTATCGCATAATAATCCTTGGCTCTTAAAAATAGGAAAATACCAATGGTAATAAAAAATGACCAGAAGAATAGGCGATAAGGTTTAAATGGGGGATATTTCAACAAGGCATATAAACCGAAAATTATAACAGGAAAAGTCCCGAAGAAAAACAAAAACTGAGAACGGACAAAGCTCCACCGATTGACGTGGACGAGTTGCGTTGCCTGAAGCTCTTTAAAATGAGAGAATACCGGAAAATTATTTTGATACTGCCATATTAAATTCGGCAAGATGATAAGTATGGCGATGAGTAAACTACCATATAATTTTCGTTCCGTAAATACCTTCCGTTCGGGCATGAGTGCAAGCGCAGGAACTAAACCCAAGATCAGAAACATGATATTATATTTATTCAAAAAGCCAATAGCAAATACAATGGCAATATAAAACAGCCATTTCGATTGTTGGTTGTTCAAATATCGTATGATGAGATAGTATATGGAAGTCCAGCACAATACATCCAGAGAATTTGGCTGATATAACCCATTCAGACGAAAGAGAACGGAAAACATAATACTGCAACTGCCAAATATAAGTGCAAAGAGGTTTCCTTTCAGCGCTTCTATTGTTTTCCAGACCACTAAAATCGTCAGAGCTCCGTACAATGCGGGGAAAAATTTGATCCAGAATTCGGAATTTCCCATTATTTTGATCAGATAGGAGGTCCAAGAGGTGAGGGGCGGAACAGAGAGATAGCCCCAAGCCAGATGATTCGCCTGATCGAGATGTAGAAATTCGTCACGCTGCAATTCGTAAATCGGACTAATCAGCTGATATTGAATGATGAATTTTAACAGGATGAGACCAATTAGGATAAATCGATGTTTAAGTGCCATCTTAATTTTTGTTTAGGGATATCAAGATACAATTTATGATAAAAATACAATGAAAACCGGAAACAAAAGATAGTCATCGGCAAAAAGATCCTGTTTAAAATTCCTTTCGTATTTTTAAACAGGATCTTATTATTCAAATTATGAGGGAATAAAGGTGTTTTCCACTGTGTTTTTTTGGAACTCACTTGGAGTTACGCCAAATGCCGCTTTAAAGCAGGTTGCGAAATAACGCGGATCTGAAAAACCAGTCTCAAAAGCCACTTCACTCACTGAAATGGACCGATCTTTTTCCATGATTTGACAAGCATGTTTTAGTCGTATGTTTTTAATAAACTCGCTAGGAGATACATTCAATAAAACTTTTGTCTTTCGATACAGAGTCGATTTGGATAAGCCTAGTATATCCCCAAGTTTGATTACATCAAACTGATCGTCCGAAAGATGTTGCTGGATAACCTGAATCATCTTATGCACAAACTTTTCGTCTAAAGGCGTGTGATCAAGTGTTGCTATATTAATCTGTGTATTCGTTTGAAAAACGCGTTGTCGGCAACGCTTATTGATGATGAAGCTTTGGATTTTGGCTTCTAAAACTTTAATCTCAAAAGGTTTGCTGATATAACCATCGGCGCCTGCTTGATAGCATTCAATACGATCTTCAATGCTATTTTTGGCTGTTAAGAGCAAAATTGGAATATGGTTTAGCTCTGCGTTTGATTTTAAGATCCTACAAAAATTGAGTCCATCGAGCTCGGGCATCATAATATCACTTACAATAATATCAATTTCTGTATTTTCGAGGACTTCTAATCCCTGAAGACCGTTATGTGCGATATGGACCTGATAATTGTGTGCTAAAATTCTAGCCATGGTTGAACGAAGCTCTTCATTATCTTCCACTAACAGCAGGTTAAGTCTGGGCTGTAGTATATTTTTTGATAGTCGCTGGTCGTCGGTATCAGATTCAATAATGGTCGTTTTAATTTCTTCGACAAATGGTTGTTCCATCACCTCTATTCCTTTCTTGCAGTAATATTGTTTATCGATCGGAATCGTGATCTGAAACATACTTCCAATACTTCTTTGACTCTCCACATGGATTGCACCATGATGAGCTTCTATCAGTTGTTTGGTTACCGAAAGTCCAATACCATTACTTTCAAGATGCTTTGTAGAATTATTGGTGTAAAAAGCGGTAAAAATTTTATCGACGTCCTCGGGGTATATTCCTACGCCATTATCACGAACATAAATAAAGAGTCTACTGGAATCTATTCCTTCCTCCACATGATAAGAAAGTGTAATCTTTCCACCTTGTTCGGTATATTTAAATGCATTTGATAAGAGATTGAAAAGAACTTTATCGATTTTGTCGACATCGTAGAAAAGGATTTCGGGACAGTCTCCATGTTGAATTTCAAAATCGATATTTTTCTTTTTGGCAATTGGACCAAAATGCATGGCTCCCAATTGAGTAACAAAAGAGGGGAAGTTGGATGCACTGATTTGTAGCTTCATACCATTGTTTTCCATCCTTCTGAAATCTAAGATTTGCTGGAGCAACCGTTTTAGCCGGCTTAGATTAAGGCGCATTTTATCAAATTGTTCCAAACTATTTTTCGTAGTCATCTGAACGTCATCAACTAAACAGGATATAATAGTTAGCGGCGTAAGCAAGTCGTGTGAAATATTGGTAAAATAACTGAGTTTGGACTGCGCGAGCTCCTTAGTCTTTTCTTTTTCAATTTGGGCAATTTTTAGATCACCACTCAATTTTAAACGCTTGAAAGAATAATTAATAAAAAAGAAGACAACCCCAGCGAAAATACATGTGTATAAAAAATAAGCTAAATTGCTTTCGTAGAATGAAGGCTTTTTTATTATTTCAATTTGAGTAAAAGTTGTACTCCACTTATTGTACAAGTCGGTTGATTTGACTAAAAATCGATAGTTCCCTTTACTTAAATTGTTATATGTTGCAAAGATCCGATCTCGAGGAGCATAGATCCATTCTTTGTCTACGCCTTCTAATTTATAAGCATAACGGATTTTTCCTTCCTGCGTAAAAGGTAGGGTCGAGAAGGATATTTCAATGTTTTGATCTTGGGGATTCAAGGTCAATTTAGCGGGGGAATCGCTGAATATTCCCTGTTTTGATTCCAAAATAATGGACTTATTATTAATTTTTATGTCTGAAATAAGAACTTTTTCTTTGAAATTGGGCACAATGCTATAATCGTTGAGTTGCACAACTCCATTGTAACCACCGAAGTAAACGGTATTACTGGTTTTATCTACTGCGAAAGCCCGTTTTGAAAACATGTTGACCTGAAGACTATCTGATGCTGAAAATTCACTGATATCTTTGCTTAGGCGGTTAATTTTGTATATGTTTCGGGTCGTAGACAACCAGGTATAATGATCAAGACAAACGATGTCAAGCAGCTGGTTTTTTTCAAATAATGTCGTATTGGCAATTTCCGTTACCTTCTTAGTTGTAGGTTGATAGCTAATCAACCTATTATCCTTGGTACCAATCCATAGATTCCCATCCTTATCCACATCCATGGTTTCGATCTGGTCGCTTTTTAACCCTGAGGTTTCTTTACCGATATGCATGGGTAAAGACCTTAAATCTCGATTATCTATGCAATAGATCCCATTTTCTTTGGTTGCAATCCATATATGGTTTTGATTATCTTGGGCAATGGCTACTGGTTGATCTTTTATTGTATGGATGACTGCTATATTTTCTGATTCCGATCTTTTCAGGAGCAAGCCTTTTGTTGTGGCAATCCAAAGTCGTTTTTGTTTGTCCGTGAAGAAAAATGAAGGTATTCCCCCGTGGGCGACCTGACCTGCTAGATCTATTTTTTGTAAGAATTTGATATTATTGTTAGTTTTCTGGAATATATTGATTGAAGATTCATAGGCGGATCCTACCCACAGTTCCTGTCCGAAATCCATCGCACAAGTTACGGCACGTATCGAGATCAAATCCCTAAAATTGGAATTACTATAGGTATTTAACTGATTTGTTTTAGGCGATAGGCTCCCAAAACCAAATCTTTCAAGGTTAAACCACAGAATACCTGTATTATCCCGATAGAGCATATTTAGGTTTGGAGCAATGCTGTATAAAGTTTTGATCTGTTTGAAACTATAGTTTTTTATAAGAGGTTTATCGAAACTAAACATGGAGACCCCTTTTCCTCCAATAGCGAGCCATAATGTCCCGTGTCTATCTTGATAGATATCGTTGAAGATATTTGTCGTATTGTCGAAATAACTAGATAGATCAATTTCCTGCACTAGTCCATTGTGATATTGCAGTGTAGATATCCCCGAAAAAGAAAGTACCCAAATGTATTGGCGACTTCGATCCTGGATAATGTTGTAAAATAGATCTTCTTTGCCGACATTACGTCGTTTATTTTTGATTTCAATTTCCTTATATGGATTATTTGGATCTTGTGGGTTGAATAGATAAATTCCATCTCCCCACGTGCATATCCATAGCTGCTCCCGATCATCTTCCATGATTTTGAATGGGTTGTTGCGCTGACCGAGTCTAGGGTAAGAGCGCAGTGTGCTGCTGTCGGGATTCAGTTTAAACAAGCCCGATCCCCACACACCGATCCAGATGTTGGTCTGGCTGTCTTGAAAGATCATATTAACTGTTTTACCGCGCATTAGATTATTGAGTAGCTGCGAACTTTGAGCTTCCGTCAAAGGGGTTAAGTCTTTATTATAAATAAAGATGCCATTGTCTGTTCCAATCCAGAGCCTCTTTTGACGATCTACCATCATCGTATTGACGCGAACTGTATTGACGCGTGAATCCTGTAGTGGAAATACCCTATAATTATGTTTATCGAGAACATAAACCCCACTCTCACTGCCTAAAATTAGCTTGTTACCCAACTCTATCAGCGTCCTAATAGATTGTTGGGTGGTTACTTTGCCTTCCGTGTTTCTAAGTTTAAAATTGAGTATGTTATACGCATCATAACGACTTAATCCTTGTGTGGATGCAAACCAAATATATCCTTCTTGATCTTGAATAGTCTGGTTGATCGTTAGAGAGGGAAGCTCATAATTTTTTGTCACAGGGTTGAGTCCCATTTGTTGACTATATACAATAGTTATTAGGGATAGAGATAGATACAAAAATGTGATAATCTGCTTAATACTTGCATTCATCTTAATAGTTTTTTATTTCACCAGTCCAATCCAGTGTAGGTAAACTTCTTATCGCAGTAACAGTTTCTGTGCTCAATTTTTTAGGGCTTAAATCTGAGAAGGTGTAATTGTGCTTCAATAACATCCCTATCGTACCGTGAAAAGAAAGAGTCCAACTGAATATTTTTAGGTTTATATGGATTAAAGATACAAATGTTTTTTAAATAAGTGTATATTGTACGTTTATTTAAAATAGAGCTCTTAAATACGATAGATTGGCCTTTTAGACGTAAATTGATCCCATTTTGGGTCATGATTAGTCTCTATTCAAACATCTTACACAGCGATTTGAAGTAGTTTTGTTTATCCCGGTTTGGGAATCAAAACTTATAAATCTTAAGACATGCGTATCAATTTTATTTTATGCCTATTGTTTATCGGAAATTTCTCTTTTGGACAGAAACTAAAAAAAGAAGTTGTCCTTTCTCAGCTTAAAAGTGCAAACCGGTATTGGCAATCGCATCACAAGCCAGAGGTTTGGGCATTTTGGGACCAGGCGGCCTACCATACTGGAAATATGGAATTCTATAAGATTTCAGGCTCAAAAAGCGATCTGAAATACGCTGAAGATTGGGCAAGGTTCAATGGTTGGAAAGGTGCTAAATCAACCAACAGGCAAGATTGGAAATATAGCTATGGTGAAACGGATGATTATGTTCTTTTTGGAGATTGGCAGATTTGTTTCCAGACCTATATTGATCTTTATAATTTATCGCCAAGTCCAGAAAAGATAGCTCGGGCGAAAGAAGTTATGGACTATCAGATCCATTCACCCAATACTGATTATTGGTGGTGGGCAGATGGTCTTTACATGGTTATGCCAGTCATGACCAAAATGTACAAATTGACCCAAGATCCACTTTATCTGGATAAAATGTATACCTATTTCTCCTATGCGGATAGTATTATGTTCGATAGGACGGATAAGTTATACTATCGTGACGCAAAATATGTTTATCCAAAACACAGAAGCCTCCATGGCAAAAAGGATTTTTGGGCGCGAGGTGACGGTTGGGTGTTCGCGGCCTTAGCGAAAGTTTTACAGGATCTACCCAAGCAGGATAAACATTACGATTATTATCAACGAAGATTCAAAGAAATGGCGGTTGCGATCATAAGCTGCCAACAGGATGAAGGGTTTTGGACGCGGAGCATGTTGGATCCGGATCATGCGCCGGGGAGGGAAACTAGCGGTACTGCATTCTTTACGTATGGTCTACTCTGGGGAATTAACCAAGGCGTACTCTTGAATCCGAAGTTTTCTCAGGCCGCCCTTAAAGGTTGGCACTACCTGAGTCAAATTGCTCTGCAGGATGACGGAAGAATCGGATATGTGCAGCCTATCGGTGAGAAAGCTATCCCCGGCCAAGTGGTCGACGCGAACTCTACGGCTCCATTTGGTGTAGGTGCATTCTTATTGGCCGGTACAGAAATGTACCGTTATCTCGATAAAAAATAATATAAGCTATGAAAATTAAGATGCGAGTTTTACCTTTTTTTCTGTTGCTGTTGGCAGTTCAGTTTGTCAAGGGCCAAATTGTAAAGCAGAAATCTACAGGTAATGAGGAAACAGGGAGAACTTTTTGGCTTCAAGAAATGGATCGTATGCTACGTCCTGTTTTGCGGAGCTTGGCCCATGATAGCCTACGATTAAACATGCCGCAGACAACATCAAATCATGTGGATAACAGAGAACATCGTATCAAAGTGCAATATGTTGAGGTACTGGGACGAGTATTGTCTGGTATAACCCCTTGGCTTTCATTGGATGGTGGTTCTGTCGCTGAAAGACAGCTACGTGATCAATATAGAATTTGGACGATTCAAGCACTTAAAAATGCATTGGATAGTAACGCACGGGATTTTATGCGTTTTGATCTTGGGGGGCAACAACTTGTAGATGCCTCCTTTATTGCTTTAGGTTTTATGCGAAGTCCATGGCTGTGGGATCACCTTGATCATCAAACCAAAAAGAATTTAATTGCATCGATAAAGATTACGCGGCAATTTCGTCCAGCATATTCAAATTGGTTGCTTTTCTCGGCGATGAATGAAGCGTTCTTAGCCAAATATTCGGAGGATTGGGATGTCATGCGTGTCGACTATGCTTTGCAGCAACTGGAACAATGGTATGTTGGTGATGGTATGTATATGGATGGCCCACAGTATGCTTTCGATTACTATAATAGTTATGTGATTCATCCTTTTTTGGGGGGTATCATGGATGTGATCCAATTGAAAACCCCGAACTATGATAACATGTTTGCGAAAATCAGGCTTCGAAACGAACGCTATGCTATTATCCAAGAGCGGCTGATCAATGCAGACGGTAGTTTTCCGCCAACAGGAAGATCCGTAATTTATAGGGCCGCGGCCTTTCATCACTTGGCAGACATGGCGTTTAAGAAGCGACTCCCAAGAGAACTGACAAACGGGCAGGTCCGTGGAGCGCTGTCTGCTGTATTAAAAAAAACAACAGAGAATCCAAGTACTTATCAAAATGGCTGGTTGACGTTGGGCATGTATGGTAGTCAACCTGGTCTCGCCGATTCTTACAATAATCAAGGAAGTCCTTACCTCTGTTCGGTGATTTTTTTGCCTTTGGGGCTGCCGGATGATGATCCTTTCTGGACAAGTGAAGTTACAGATTGGAGTGCCAAACGTGTCTGGTCAGGACAGGATTGGAATACAGATCATAGCAAGGGCATTCGCTAATACAGTACCTATGAAACGAGCATTAAAGGCTCAATTAAGAAAATGAATGAAAAGATATCTTAGTCAAATTTTAAGAATAGGGATGCTCTGTTTTGTATCCCAATTATTTCTCTGTCAGGTGCAGGGACAAAAAATTAAGGAAACAATAGCGGGGAGCGGATGGGCAAAGAATACGGTTAATACGGCTGTATTTCGCAAAAATTCCTTAGCAAGTGACCGTAAGTATCAGTATATATCTTATTATGACGACGAGGGATATGTCGTTTTAGGCCGACGTCTGCTATCGGGAAAGACTTGGCAGTTGCGGCGTACCGCTTATACTGGCCATGCCGAAGATGCACACAATGTTATCAGCATTATGGTGGACAAGGCTGGATATCTTCACGTATGCTGGGATCAGCATGACAGTCGATTGAGGTATGCACGTTCTCTTCATCCTAATAGCCTCGTGCTTGGTTATGAGCAGGTTATGGTAGGTCGAAATGAAACACAGGTGACTTACCCCGAATTTTTAAAACTGCCTAATGGCCAGCTGCTATTTCTATATCGGGATGGGGGATCGGGCAATGGCAATCTCGTGGTGAATAGCTATGACGTGAAACAGCAGCAATGGAAACGTATTCATAGCAACTTGATTGATGGTGAAGGAAAGAGAAATGCGTATTGGCAAAGTTATGTTGATAATCAGGGAACGATACATCTATCTTGGGTCTGGCGTGAAAGCCCAAATGTGGCAAGTAATCATGATATGGCGTATGCCTGTTCAAAAGATGGCGGATTAACCTGGGAGCGCAGCAATGGAACGAGATATAATCTGCCGATGAAAGCATCTACCGTAGAATATGCTGCCCGTATACCGCAGCAGCACGAACTGATTAATCAGACATCAATCGCTGCTGACGACAAGGGAAATCCTTTTATAGCCAGTTATTGGCGTAATCCAGGTTCTCGGATTCCACAATATAAAGTTATTTATTTGCAGGACAGCGAATGGAAAGTCCGCTCTTTTGATTTTAGAAGGACCTCATTTAGCTTAAGTGGTGGTGGAACAAAAGAGATTCCTATCGCTAGACCGCAGCTCTTGGTCCGGGGTAAAGATGATAGAATTGCCTTAACGCTGATTTTTCGAGACCAGGAAAGGGGATATCGGCCTTCGATTTTGACCTTACAGGGGATGCAGCGAGAAGCGAATGATCCTGTTGATCTTTGTGATGAATCTGTAGGATCTTGGGAACCTACATATGATACTGAGCTGTGGCGAAAAAAACGCAAGATAGCATTATTCGTACAGGCTACGGTCCAAAAGGATGGTGAGGGGTTAGCGGAAACTGCTCCGACAACCGTCAAAGTGCTGGAGTGGCGCGATAAAACCAGAAAAAAATAAGGAGATGAAAAATATGAAAATAAAACAGCAGATATCTCGAATTTTGAAGATAGTTTGTTTTTTTGTTGGCTTCGGAACGATTGTACAGGCGCAGACAAAAGCGGTTTTTGAGCTTAAAAATCCAGACTTTAAAAGAAGCCCATATACTGGCCTGACACGCCAGCATTGGTTGGATGCAGCGTCCTATTTGTTAGAAGGGGCTTTTTCAGAGGTTCAAGATCTTAATAGTCCCATGTTATTTGCCAAACAGCCTGGACGTAGCTATCCCAGAGATGGGGTGCACAACGAAACGGAACGATTAGAGGGGCTGTGCCGCACGCTTTTCATAGCTATCCCACTTTTAAAGGAAAATGCTGACTATAGGATTCGAGATATTCGTGTGGCGGATTATTATCGGCATCAATTGGAACAGCTATTGGACGAGAATTCTGAAAGTTATATTGCTCCACTTCCCAAAGATGGAGGGCCAAGTCAAAAGCTGGTGGAATTTGGCGGTTTAGCTGTTGCACTGATGGCTGCTCCAGAAGTGCTGTGGGATCCTTTGACAGCACATACAAAAAATGCGCTCGCCCAGACCATGCTAAGTTATGGCAATGGGCCAACGATACAGATGAATTGGCGCTTTTTCAATATCATGATCCTAAGTTTTTTTAAAAGTAGAGGCTATGCCGTCCGAGAGGATTATATCAGGGATCTTTTGGAAAAATGCTTAAAAGACTATCGTGGCGATGGATGGTATAATGACAGTCCATATTATGATTACTACAGCATGTGGGCTTTTCAGCTCTATGGGACAATATGGGCAAATAACTATGGCGATAGAATGTATCCTGAACTTGCGGCTCGATTTAAGGCGAACCTACGGGACGTTGTTAAAAGCTATCCTTATTTATTTAGTCGTAATGGTGAAATGATTATGTGGGGGCGTAGTATTTCTTATCGTATGGGGGCCGCTGTCCCTTTTCCACTATTGGGGGTACTGGATGATCCGTCCATTAACTATGGTTGGATGCGGCGAATTGCGTCAGGCACGCTGTTACAGTTTCTAGAAAACCCAGATTTTCTTTCAGATGGTGTTCCAAATCTTGGTTTTTATGGTCCTTTTGATCCCGCAGTGCAGGAGTATAGCTGCCGGGGAAGTGCATACTGGTTAGGAAAGTTTTTTCTAGGTCTTTTAGTTCCTGAAGATAGTGGGTTTTGGACGTCACCGGAAAATTTAGGTGATTGGGATAATAAAATTCCTGGAGCAAAGGTATTAAATACCTATGTTAAAGGTGCTGAAATCCTTATCACTGATTATGATAAAATTGGCGCTTCGGAAATTCGTTCTTGGAACTCAAGCGAGAAAGTGGGCTATTACCAAGGAACAGAAAATTATAATAAGCTATCGTATAGCAGTGCATTTCCTTGGCAGGCTGATGGAAAGAACGGAGAAATTTCAATGAATTACAGTTTTCAAAACAGTTCGAAGAAATGGGAATCACTTCGTATCTATCAATTTAAAGGTTATGAGCAGGGAATATATCGTCGTTTCGCAACCTTAGCCTCGGACACGACTGTGCATGTGGCTTTATCGGAGATGACATTGGAAAATGGATTTTTGAGATGTGATCAAGTACTTTCGAACAAACCTTTGATCTTTCGTTTAGGGCATTATGCCCTTCCAAAATGGAAAGATAAACCTATTCAAACGCATAAACTTCAGTATAAAGGGCAGGAGGCGATGATTTTAGATAATGGCGAGTACCAATTGGCTATGGTGAGGCTAATGGGCTGGCAGGGAATAGAAAGCATAAGCTGTCATGGGCTTCATCCTGTAGCCGAGGAGAGTGCCGTGTTGAATTGTTTTGTACAGGAAGGGAGACCACGAGAAAAATGGTATGTTACTTTGCAGCTGTGGAAAAGGTCGGGGGAAAAATGGGCGAATGACGAGTTGTTCCCGCAATTGAAAGCGACGGATAAAAAAGTGGAGATCCGGTGGCAAAATGGAGAAAGACACGTATTTGAGATTCTCCCATAGCCTGTGCAAAAACAAGAGGATAAAAAGAAAGCCACCGCAATAAATGTCTATCAGATGAGGGCCAAATTCGCTCTTTAGTCATTGTTTGTTCATTGTTTGTTCAGTGATCGTTCAGTGATGATTCAGTGATGATTCAGTGTAGACTGACTAGCTACTGACTGATTATTGTCTAAATATTGGTTAAACTTTGGTGTTAGATACTACTTGGTACACGTATGTTCAATTTTAATTGCCAACAGCTTCTTTCCGAATAAACCGGTTTTCAACTATGAAACCGAAACCTCAAATCAAATTGCCTTGAGCTTGGCTCTGCTTTTCTGATAAGATCTTTTTGAGGTTCTTGTCTTAGCTCCATACAAATGAGGTTCTAATAGTCTGACGGAATCAGTTTATACATGTTCAATGATGGCTTTTTTCGGTGTTTTGAAGCAAATTTCAACTCAATTGAACTAAAATCAAACACACTGATTTCACTTCACAGCTACTTTTGTCTTAAGTCTAACGATACTGTTTGACGAGATTATTTGCTTGTTTATCCGGGAAAATATGCGCGCTATTTTCATTAGGTAACAAGAACACCAATTATAAACAACAGTCTATGAATTCAAATTGAAAGAATATCCATTGGAAATTCTGGCATTGCTAGGTTGATCCCAGAAGCACTTAGAGAATAATATGCTAACCAAATCAATTATTAAACAAACTATGTTAAATCATTACTATAACAGATACACAAAAAGGGGACTCTTATTGAATAGTCTCTTTTTGATCGCTATGTCCAGTTATGGGCAGAGCACAAATGTGAAAGGGATCATTAAAGACACCTCAGGAAAGGGCATTGCAGGTGTTACAATTCGTGTCAAAGGTGGTACAGAAACAGTACAGACAAATGCTCAGGGGAATTTTGTGATTCAAGTATCCGCTGGAAGTACCTTAATCATCAGGTCAGTTGGATTTCAGGAGAAGCAGATTACGGTTGGGCAACAGGCCAATTTGGATATAGCGCTTCTGCCTTCAGAAAATGTGCTGGAAGAGCTTGTTGTGGTAGGTTATGGTAGCCAGAAGAGATCAGACATAACGGGATCAGTGGCTTCGGTTCCCAAAGACCGTCTTTCAAAAATTCCTGTAAACAATGTGATGCAAGCTATTCAGGGAGCGGTATCCAATGTGACAGTCTCACAGGCATCATCGATTCCGGGAGATGCTCCTTCTGCACAGGTGCGTGGTAGAAATTCAATCAATGCAAATTCTGAACCTTACATCGTAGTAGATGGAATTCCATTGTCGCGTACAGATGGGTCAATTAACGATATCAATCCCAATGATATAGAGTCTGTCGAAGTACTTAAAGATCCATCTGCGGTAGCGATTTATGGCGTGAATGGTTCTAATGGTGTCATTCTGATTACAACAAAAAGAGGGGTTTCAGGAAAACCTTCGATTCGATATAGTGGTTACGGCGGTGTGGAAAATGTTGCACATATCCTCGAACCAGTTTCAGGTGAAGAGCTTTTAAAGCGTTATGCCGAGTACGCACGGATTACTAATACAAGTTTATACAACGGTGGTCCGGTACGTAATCAATATGAATATGACAATTATGCAAATGGTGTGACAACAGACTGGTTGGATGCGGTTATGCAGACTGGCGTTGTACAAAATCATAATGTGAGTTTGTCTGGCGGAAGCGAAAATGCAAAGTATTTTGTTTCGGGAGACTATCTAAACGAAAAAGGGGTGCTATTGGGATACAATTACAAACGATACTCTTTTCGGACAAATACCGATTTTAAGGCTACAAAGTATCTTTCAGTAGGTACATCTTCATTTATCGTCGCGCATAATAGGGATGGTGGACGGGCAAATCTTTTGCAGGCTGCGGCAATGAGTCCTTACGCTAGAATGTATAACGAGGACGGTTCGTTAACACAGTATCCCATGTATTCGGAGCAATTATGGTCTAATCCATTATTGCCGACTACCTTGGATCCGCAACGCCGACAATTTAATATTTCATTGAATGGCTATGCAGAATTAAATTTTGGTGAATTATACAAGCCATTAGCTGGATTAAAGTACAAATTGAATGCAGGTTATTCCTATATACCTGTCAGGAACAATGAATATGAAGGGGAGTCTGTGTATAATTTTGCTGGGCTCGGACGTATTACCAATAGTGAAACACAGTCCTATACCGTAGAGAATATATTGACTTATACCAAAGACTTTGGTAAGCACCATATTGACTTCACGGGGTTATATGCCGCAAAGAGCAAATATTGGCAACAAGCAATTGCAACAGGAGAGGTATTTCCTAACGATGCATTAGGATGGGGAAATTTGGGGCTGCTTCAACGCAAAAAGTTTCGTCTACTGCAGATTTATACCGTTCTATTTCACAAATGGGTCGCTTAAATTATGCTTATGATAGCCGCTATATGTTGACCTTGACTGTCCGCCGGGATGGTGCATCTGTTTTCGGAAGAAACAATAAATATGGTGCATTTCCATCGGCAGCAGCGGCATGGAATATTCATAATGAATCTTTCATGCAGAATACAAAACACATTGTCAGCAATTTAAAATGGCGTATTTCTTATGGACTTTCTGGAAATGAGGCGATCGGTATTTATCAGACCCAATTCTTAATGAATTCCAATCCTATGGCAATGAACGGTTTATCGACGACTGCTTTAAATATTCGTACGTTGATGGGCAATGATAATCTGCAGTGGGAAAAAACGAAAGGTTTAAATACTGGCGTCGACTTTGGACTATTTAATAATCGGATCTCAGGTAGTATTGATGTCTATAAATCCAGTACTTATGATATGCTATTGCAGCAACTTTTGCCAAAATTAACTGGTTTTGTGAATGTATATTCCAATATGGGTAAATTGCAGAATACTGGTTTAGACTTGACCTTGAATACAAAAAATATTGTGAAGGATCATTTTAACTGGTCAAGTACATTGGTATTCTCCCGTAATAAAAATAAAATTACTGAAGTGTATGGCAATGGTAAGGAGGATTTGGGCAATAGATGGTTTATTGGTCAGCCCGTAGGCGTAATTTATGATTACACGAAAGTTGGTATCTGGCAGGAGGATGAGATTGCATCTGGCGCGAATAAAGGTTGGGATGATGCTGCGCAAGCGGGAGATCTTAAATTAGCCGATTTAAATGCTGATGGAAAAGTTGATGATGGTGATCGATCTGTTCTGGGACAGACTGCGCCGAAGTGGACTGCAGGTTTGACAAATTCGTTTACATATAAGGCGTTTACGCTTAATGTTTTTATAAATACAGTACAAGGGGCATTACGTAATAATCCGCAGATTGGCGGGGCGTCGGATGAGATGGGACGTCGCAGTACACCAGCGGCACTGGGATATTGGACACCGGAAAACAAAAGCAACGAATGGCGTTCTTTGGGGAATCACTCCAATATTCATGGTTATGGTTTTCCTTCAAATGCGAGTTTTACCCGATTGAAAGACGTGACCTTAAGCTATACAATGCCGCAACAGCTTGTCGAAAAAATTGGTGTGCAGGGCCTGACGGTATATGCAAGTGGGCGCAATTTGTATACATGGACCAACTGGTTGGGCTGGGATCCTGAGGCACGTGATATTACACGTGGATCCACGAACGATGCAATTAACTATCCGATGGTGAGGACTTATGTTTTAGGGATTAACCTTAGTTTTTAACGATACCGCATCATTTTTCAAAATCAATTATATACACATGAAAAAGACGATAAACAATTATACAACTTTATTTTCCATGCTGGCTTTGTTGTCCGTAGGAGCAAGTTCTTGTGGTAAAGGTTATTTGGACGAAAAACCCTATTCAAGTTATGATGCTACCAATGTTGATCCGACTACAGTTGAGAACAGATTGTTAGGCTTACATTACAATTTTGCGCAGCTCTGGGGGTATAGTGGCAGACAGGGATTTCTTTCCTGTTGGCAGATTGGCACAGATATTACAAATGCTGGATCAACGGAGGGAGTCGAAAATCCTTTTTATCAGTATGCCGATCTGAACTCCGAAAATGGAGGCGTAAGCTTTTTATGGGAAAAATGTTACGCATTTATTAACAATGCGAACCTTGTGATAGATGGGGTGGGAGATAGCAATGCGAAAGCTTCTGCCGAGGCAAAATTTTTTCGCGCCTATGCCTATAATATACTTGTTACCCTTTGGGGTGACGTGCCTCTGCTGACAAGTTCGATCAAAGTACCTTCATTTAATTATACACGGACCTCAGTTGCAGAAATTGACAAAGTTATAGCCGCAGATCTGGATTATGCTATTAAAGAGCTCCCAGATCTTGGAAAAGCCAGTGCGCCTAGCCGCATTAACAAAGATATGGCAAGACAGCTTGCTGCAGAAGCGTTTTTAAGAATAGGTATGCGGGACGCGAGCTATTTGGGACAGGCAGAAGCAATGGCAACGGCTATTATCGATGGCGGTAATTATAAACTGATCGAAGCACGCTACGGAAAATATCTGTCCGAAGGGGGTGATTATTTTAGAGATATGTTTCGGCAGGGTAATATGCGTCGAGGACAGGGAAATACCGAGGCAATCTGGACCTTTGAAGTAGAACTTAATCGAGAAGTAAACGGTGGTACTATTGATAACCCCCAACAACGCCGGGTATGGCAGCCGGCTTACCATAAATGGGATGGGATGATTAATGCCGATTCGCTGGGGGGAAGAGGAAATGGCAGGTTAAGGCTTAGCAATTTTATGAAATATAAGGTCTGGCAAGGTCTAAAGGGAGATATAAGAAATAGTAATTTCAATATTCGACGTACAACGAATTACAATCGTCCAAACTTTAGTGCAGAAATTGGTGTTGACGCGGATGGATTTCGGGTAGCAAAAGGTACCGGAATCAAAAATGTTGTCATCAAGACAGGGGATAAAGTTATCCCTTTCCGAACCGATAGTTTGGAAGTTTGGTATCCTTTTCCAACGAAATGGGGGGGGTATGATCCATTAGATGATTTTGGCTATGCATTGGTAAAAGATTGGCCTGTCATGAGATTTGGCGAAACCTATTTGTTGCGAGCAGAAGCTCGTTTGCGTCAGGGAAATACAGCAGGTGCCGCAGAGGATATCAATAAACTGCGAGACCGCTCGTTCAAAGCAGCACGCGTGGAGTCCAGTAATAATCAATTGGGAAAAGTCGCAGCCAGTCAATTAACGATTGATTTTATTCTGGACGAAAGAGCCCGTGAACTGATTTCGGAAGAAAATCGTCGAATGACGTTAGTTAGAATGAATAAATTGAAGGAACGTATTTTACTTAATGGTGATTCCGGTCCAGCAAATAAGATAACGACAGGTTTTCAGGATTACAATGTCTTATTGCCGATTCCACTAACTGAAATTCAGCTGAATAATAAAGACGGAGATAACCTAAAACAAAATCCAGGCTATAAATAGAATTTTTCGTCTTGAATATGGATGCTATATTTTAGGCGAATCAACAGATTATCGGACAATGGGCTTATTCTTGAATAAGTCCATTGTCTTTATTTTTTATAAATGTTATTTTCGTAAAAAAAGATTATGAGTATAGCTTTGCTATTGAATAGTGCTCGGGCAGAAGAGTGGAAGGCCGAGATTGCTAAACATTTGCCTGAAGTAAAGGTGGAGATATATCCCGAAATAGAAAATTATGAGGCAATAGAATTTGCGCTTTGTTGGAAACCTGATGTTAATTACTATACTCATTTTCCTAATTTAAAAGTTATTCAGTCCGGAGGGGCGGGTATAGATCATTTATTTCCAAACAAGATTCCTGCGCAGCTCCACGTTTGCAGGATTATAGATCCAATGCTGAAAAGCGATATGTTTGAGCATATTTTGACCTGTTTGATGTATGCAATGAAGAATTTTTCAGCGTATACTGCAGGAAAGAAACAACAGCATTGGCAACCGCTAGTATATAAATCCAATGGTGAAACCAGCGTGACCATTTTAGGTTTAGGTGAGATTGGAGCTTATGTTGCTGAAAGGTTGGTCCAATTGGGATTTCAAGTTAAAGGTTGGTCCAGTTCCCCTAAAGAGCTTTCTGGGGTAGTTTCTTTTACGGGGCAGGAGGGGCTGGGATCAGCTGTGGAAAATAGTGATTTTGTTGTTAACATTCTACCTTTGACCGATATTACTAGAGGGATTCTGGATCGTAATCTTTTTAATTTGTGTACGCGTGGAACGATTCTTATTAACGTTGGTAGAGGCGAACATCTCGTTGAAAATGAGCTGCTGGAAGCGATTGACAAGGGGCAGATTGCCGAGGCTTACCTTGATGTATTTCATCAGGAACCGTTGCCAAAAGAACATCCATTTTGGTCCTGTTCTTCTATTTTTATAACACCACATATAGCGAGTAGGACCAATATCAGTTCGTCGGTCCAACAGGTAGTGGATAATTATAAACGAATGATTCAGGGGCAGGCTTTACTGAATGAGGTTTCTTTAAAAAAAGGGTATTAATGATAATATTCCTTAAAGGAGATAAAGATCAGGTAATCTAAGATATGAATTGAGCATATTTTTTTGTTGTTGATTTTTTATAAACTTATAGGTAAACGAGTTTATTTTTTTAGATTTATATAGTCAATTATCCTTGCTTTATTAATAGTTTTATGAAAGTACAAGTCTCCGCAAATTTTAAGAAACATGCACGTAAAACAATTCTGTCTATTGTTGTTTTTGTAATCACATATATCTTACTTCTTCTCTTGGCAATAGGTATCACGGTTGGTTTTACGCTATTGGGAATAGTGATTTTCGCAAGCAAGCCTATGTTTTTAACCGCGGTATTGTGTTTGGGGTTATTCGGTTCGGGACTTACCATTCTATTCTTTTTATTAAAATTTGTCTTTACCTCGACAAAAGTTGATACAGGTCATCTTACCCGCATATATGAAGGTGACGAGCCGCAGCTATTCGCACTTATCCATGAAGTAGCGAAAGAGGTGGATACAAGTTTTCCAAAGAAAGTATTTCTTTCTCACGATGTCAATGCATCGGTGTTTTACGACTCGAATTTCTGGAGCATGTTTCTTCCAATTCAAAAAAACCTACAGATTGGTGTTGGACTGGTAAATTCGGTAACACAGCAGGAATTAAAGGCTATTCTCGCCCATGAATTTGGACACTTCTCACAAAAGAGCATGAAGGTAGGTAGTTATGTATACCATGTCAATCAAATTATCTACAACATGTTGTATAAAAACGAATCACTTGATAAAATGTTTGAGAAATGGGGAAATATCGGTGGTTATTCGGCTATTTTCATCAGTCTATCCATTTTTATTATTCAGCAGATCCAGCATGTTTTGAAACATCTTTATGAGTATGTAAATCTCAATTATCTCGCGCTATCGCGCGAAATGGAGTTCCATGCGGATGAAATTGCAGCGCATGTTGCAGGTTCCCAAGCTTTGGCCGATTCACTATTGCGATTGAGCTTTGCCAATCATGCACTCACGAATGTACTTAGCTTTTATGATAGCAAATTTTCTGAAAATATACGGAGTAGTAACATTTATCCCGAACATAGGTGTGTTATGTTGATGTTTGCTGAGCGGAATAGATATCAGATGCGGAATGGCCTGCCACAGATCGAATTGGCAACTTTAAAAAAGTATGATAAATCAAAGTTAAATCTTGAAAACCAGTGGTCATCACATCCCTCGGATGAAGACCGGGTAATAGCACTACAGAAGCTTAATATTGTTAAGCAGGAAACCGTCAATGATCCTGCTATTGCCTTACTTTCCAATGGAGCTGCAATAGCCAATCAAATTTCTGATAAATTATTTTCGGGGATACAGTATCAGCAGATGCCTTCAGCCCTAGAGATTACATCTTTTGCGGAGGATTTTGAAAAGAGAATAGCGATGTATGCGATCGATCAAAGATTCAATGATTTCTATGATTATAATCATCCTATCTTGAAAGGGGATACGCTCATGGGAAAAAAGCCAGCCCAACAATCGTTTGAAGAATTATTCGCCGATAGTAAGGTTGAAGCACTTTATGAGCTCAATAGTTTGGAAAATGATAAATATGTTGTTGAAGCAATTAGCAAAGGCGAGATAAAGTTAAAGACTTTTGATTACGATGGTACGAAATATCGGCCAGCAGATGCAACCGGATTACTCCAAAAAATTGCGGAAGACATTGCTATCACGGCGAAAAAAATAGCAGGTTATAACCAGGATATTCACTTTTATTTTGAACAACTTGCGGAAGTTCAGGGGAAACACCCAGAATTTGAACATAAATATAAGGACTTTGCTTTGTTTAATAAAAATTATGAAGCGGGACAGACCCGCTATAATGAAATGGTGGAGAACACAACGTTTGTATTTCAGACGCTCCCTTTTGTGGATATTGAAGCTAGATTGAGCGATCTTAAAAAAAGGGAAGAGGAATTTAAAAAAGAACTTGCTGTACTGCTCGAGCTTCCTGAAAGCAAACTTGATATGGAAGAGCAACTAATCAGCTCTTTGGATAATTATATTAGCAGCGAGCTCGTTTATTTTCATGTAGATCATTATAACGAAGAGAATCTCCAAATCATGTTTAATGCTATTTCAACGTATAAGAAATTACTCGACGATCATCATTTTGCTAAGAAAAGGTGTTATTTGAATTTTATGCTGACGCTTGAAGAAAATAAAGACAAGGGCAGCGTTCTGTCGCAATTGACCACTTAGATTGACGGTTTGTCCCTAGGCTAAACTCACGACGATAGTTTAAATTTGATGTATAGTGATCCGATTTACAATTGGAATTGTTTTAGTAAGAACTAAACTTTTTGTCATGAGAAAATTAATTATTAAGATGTCTATTTCTATTGATGGTTTTGTTGCAGGCATCAATGGTGAAACTGACTGGATGTTTAAAAATGGAGATGATCAGTCAAGAGCTTGGGTCTTGCATATTTGTGAGACAGCAGGTATTCATATCATGGGTCGAAAAACCTTTGAGGTAATGGCGTCATACTGGCCTACTGCCACAAATTCTTTTGCAGCAGCAATGAATAGAATTCCTAAAGCTTTATTCACTAATAACAGTTATGATCCGAAAACAGAAGCTTTCTCTGCCGGGAAAGTTTTTTTTAAACAAGCGCAGCAAGGTAAAGATGTGGTGAATGAGGAAAATATGGAAGCAATTTCTTCCTGGGCAAATGCTCGGGTTTTTGATGGAGATTTAATAGCAGGAATAAAAGCGCTTAAAGCAGAGGACGGAAGCCCGATCTTGGCACACGGAGGTGCTGATTTTATGCGAAGTTTAATTGAAACCGAATTAATTGATGAATATCATCTGATCACACATCCAATTGCATTGGGTACTGGGCTGCCTATATTCGACGGTCTTTCTAGATTTCTCGATCTAAAGCTTGTGAATGTTCAAGTTTTTCCTGGGGGCGTGGTTGCACATAGCTATTGTCCAGTGTAAAAAAACTATAAGAGCTGTAAAATAGGCCAGCTGTCTTGATACGAGATAAAGAATATCATGAAGAAATGTTATGATATTCTTTATCTTGTATATTCAATTAAGGGCTTAAAAATTTTGCGAATCTGCAGAAGGTCCATAACTTGCTGGCAACGGGATGTCATTGAGTCTATAATAAACACCTAATTGTGCTCTATGATGTGTAATTTGGTTTAACGAGTGACGAATAGCACCGTATTTGCTCCAGCTTGCCAGTTCATGGCCATCATTTTTAATGGTCCAGCTTGGAATCAAGTCTTCTTCCTTAGCTGTTTCTAAAGCATTTTTTCCGGTTTCGTAATCTTCGTCCAATTTTTTTAAGAGATCATCCCGGGTCAATAGACTTGTGGGCACATAAGCACTTTTGGCAAAGTCAAGTTCTGAAGTCTTTAAAATGGTGCTAGGCCATTCGAACACTTCGACTAAGTGGGTTGCCAGACGCATCATTTTCATGCTTTTTTCGTGTGGGACATATTCATTCTTGCCTTCAGGGAAAAGTGCAATAAAGTTTTTTGTAATTTGATATTCATTTGCTAATTCTTCTTTCAATTGTGGTAATGTTTCCATGTTTTTTTACTGTAATAATTTAAAATTCGATTAGTTATCCTACTAATAGCCTTTGATCTGGAATTGTTTTTTCGTTTAGTATTTCTTTTCCTGCCAAGGTTAAACAAAGATATAACCACTGTGTGACAGCTATGTGTCAGCATGAATTGGAAGAATCATCAATTTAGGATAAAAATAAAATAGTGCCAGTTCTTATTATCTCATGTTGTTGAAAACTTGGACTGCAAAGACTCGAATAGTTGTTTTTTATAACGTTTATTTAAGCAAGCGCTGCAAATAATAAAGCAGGTCAAGCGAATTGTAAAAAGGGTGAAAATGAGTATATAGTCTAAGTATATTTGATTGGTAATTAATTAAATAAAATTGAACTATGGGAAATAAGAAAGCAATATTCACTTTTGTAGGCCTGGTATTGGTTGCAGTAATTGGTATTGGTATATGGGCTTACCGTCTTTTGGGAAATATGGAGGCGGATCAGGAAAAAACAGAACAATTATCTTCCCGAATTTTAGCTGGTTTTGGCGATCATACCGCTATTTATAAATATCCGGTACAATTGTCCGCAGTAGACTGGGGGAAGAGCTGTCTAATTCTTGAAAATGGCGGTGCCGGTGATTTGGGAATAACTTATAAGGAAAAATGGAACGAGGCATTGGGAACAGTAGATAATTATCCCGGTGATGCTGTCAAAGGCATTGTTATGATAGCGATGGACATGCAGGAAAAAGGAGAGTACGTCAATAAGATCGGTCAAAAAGATAAAGCTTATCAGCGCAATTATATTATCAGCTATGTAGATCTCGACAAGAAGGTAGTCATCGCCCGCGATACCCTATATGGTGAGGAGCCGCCTTTGGTCAATCGTTCCTCCGGTTCGGGAGCAGGTGACTTTCCCTCGGACACTGAAGTTATAGATTCAATCAAAGGTAGGTTGAAATTGTAATTTTTTTCTCCATTTATGGAATTTGGATATTCTTCGCATCCATGCACAAAAGTTGAAGTGCCGGACGAAAGAATCTAGTACTTGGCTTTAGGTAAATTTATCTATTTTTAAAAGAATTTAGCCAGTATCTTAAACATGAAATGGAAATCAATTGTTGTCTGCTTTTTAGCTGTTCTGTATTCTGTGGTCCTTTGTGGGCAATCGAACTTATTCAATAGCCCGCGTGGATCTGCTGACTATTATATTTATAAACTGAGCCCAGAAGTTTTAAGAAAAATTCACCTGGGAGAAAAGAAATTCGATGAAGCTATGCTCAGCGATTTTTTTCTTAAGTATAAGGCCGGAAGTCCACAGCCGACTTTGCCCCCAGGTAATTATGTTCAGGTCCGCGCCAGTGGAGCTGATCTCATTTATCAGGAGTTGATTAGTGATAACCTATATGTCAAGATTATTCCGGCAGAAATTTTTGCGATTTGTCTATACGATTCGCTGGGAACGATTATAAAAGATGCGCAAGTAAAAGTGAAGGGACGTCGCATGTCATTCGATAAGAAGTTTCATTATTATAAAGCTGCCAATGCAAATAGTGACGATATCGTCAGTATTGAACATAAGGGTGTCTATCATTACCTGAGTGTAGAACGGAGTTGGCCTTACAAAGAAAAGGTTCCATTATGGAGAGGAATCAAAAATAGCTGGCTTAGAACAAAGTTTAAGATTAAGAGGTTCTTTCATAAACAAAAAACTGAACGGACAGAAAGCTTTATGGTTTTTAACAAGCCAATGTATAAGCCAAATGAGCAGGTTAAATTTAAAGCTTATCTTGAGGAAGAAAAATGGAAACCTTACCGTGATTCTATTGCCGTACGTCTGACAGGTGGGTATGGATATGCCAAAGATACCGTTTTGGCCCGACTTGCTCCCTATCGTCCAGGAATGTACAACTTTGCATTTGATTTGAAGGGGCTTGGCCTTATCCTTGATAAAGATTATGGGATTTCTTTAGAATCTACAAAAGCCAAAGACGTCTTGCAGCATCAGTCTTTCCGATATGAAGACTATGAGTTAAAAAGCCTAAGCTTTACTATGACGTCCGAAAAGACGAAATATGCCAAAGGAGACAGTGTGCGACTGAAACTAAAAGCTTTAAATGAAAATGAAATGCCCATATATGATGGGAAAGTAGATTTGCGTGTTGTGACAAGTCCACTTTATAAGCTTGATGTTAAACCCAATAAGGTCAATTTTATTCCAGATACATTATGGCAAACGAGCGTTTCGCTCGCAGATGTCGCGGAAAAGGAAATTGTATTGCCTGATTCAATCTTTCCGGCTGACATAGGTCTTACATTTCGGGTTATTGGCACCTACCTAAGTTCGGATAATGAAAGAATTGAGCGAAGTCTTGACCTTAATATACTCAACAGCGAAAAAGAAATTCGTATTGCTGTAAAAGACGGGCATGCAGAACTGAAGTATTTCGAAAAAGGTGTTGCGATGCCAGCAACTGCTCAGCTAATGATATTAGGTGAACATCGTGAAGTGCTGAAGACTGAAAATTTGAGTTTACCTAATTTGGTTTCTATACCTTGGCAGGCCGAAGAAATTGTTGTCAAGTCGAATGGATTCAGTAAAAGTGTATATCTGGAGGATCAGGAGCAGGCACAACTGAATTATCGGTTTTATCGAACTGCGGATTCGGTGATTTTGCATGTCAATAATCCCGCTATGATTCCATTTTGGTATCGTGTCCATCGTGCTGGTCGTACGATTGCTTCGGGTTATGATACCGAACTAAATAGTACATTTTTAGCCCGTGGAAAAGACGGATATAGCATGGAAATCACCTATCTTTTTGGAGGAAAATCAAAAGTTATCCGGGAAGAATTACCCTATGTGGAGAAAAATTTAAATTTGGCCGTCAACACGGCGACGACAGTTTATCCGGGGCAGAAGGCCGACGTAGAACTTTCTGTTACCGATAAGAATGGAAAACCGTTGAAAGATGTCGATATTACGGCCTATGGTTTTACCTCAAAATTTAGGTCTGCAACCACTCCAAATATTACTATTGGTGGTCTGATGCGAAGGGCAAGCGTCTCACAAAATCTTAATTTTAGTTTGGATGATGATGAGAAGGCTCATCAGGGAGCTCTTCAAAATTGGGCAAAATGGTCTAAAGATATGCAGTTGGATACAATGGCTTTTTATCGGTTTTTATATCCCAAAGATTATTATCAGGAGTCTCTTCCTCTAGATGCTGTCAAGAGCCAGATTTCCCCTTATGTCATAGTAAATGGTGCGGTGCAAGGGGTACATCTAGTTTGGATAGACGGCGTGCTGACTTATGCTAAACAAGAACAACAAAATAACAATGCTATTTTTGAAGTTTCTCCGGGGCAGCATGATTTTAGATTTAGGACCAAGGATCGCGATATTCGTGTAAGTGGCTTTTATGTTGACAAGGGAAAAAAGATCATTGTTTCCTTTAATGCCTCACAAGATACGATTGGTTTTACCTATCCCAATAAGGCATTCAGCAAAGGCCAGATTCTAGTTTATCGCTTACCTAAAGAAGATGTCGGTAAGTTGTACAAAAGCGAATTGACTGAATTGAAGCGCCAGTTGATTACAGTAACCAACAATTTTGGAGCCTGGCAATTACCCAATAATAATGCATTGATTGAGATGCCGGCATATATCCAGACAGCGGGAGATCTCTACTACCTCAATCCCGTAAGAAAAACTGTTTACGATAACCGGTTGCGTACACAGGTTCCCGTACCCCTGCTCGTGGGACCATTTCCAAGGACAGAAATGTATAATGGTGTGTCCAAAATAGGTACGCTCCTGGTTGACACAGCGAAAATTGGACGTTTTGAAATTGAAGGGGGCTATCAATATAGTATCTATAAAAATTATCAAAAGCAAAAAAGTTGGGATGGCAATCCTATGCGGATTGATCTGTATGATTTTACGCCAAATTTAGACTTTCAGGCGAGGGTATGGACATTGGATGATATCAAGGCAAACGTAGAACGTACTTTCGAAGAGACCATGCAAAATAGCACGGGACCTGCACAATTTGCTACGGTGAAGAAAGGAAAAAATGAGGCTATTTTTAAATTGAATTTAATTTTGGGCAATGATGTTGCACAAAAAGGCATTCGACCTACATTGATCTTTATTGAACCGACAAATGTAGAGGAGAGAATGTATTTTCGACTGTTTTACGGTGGGCATCGAACTTTTGGAGATCTTCCGGTCGGCGATGTTACTTTGCATATAGTAAAGGATGATTCAACTTCTTTTAGTTTGCCAATCAAACTCAAAGCCAATGGGATGAATTATCTCAGACTGGATTCTATTCAATGGAGCAATGCATCCCAAGCGGCGAGATTGGCTTACAAACTTGTACGCGATGAAATTATTGTACGTACCGTGGAAAATCCATTGCAGGATTCTATAAGACATGGGCAAGAGATTGATCCGCGGCTCTTAAAAATAGACCGGGAAGATTTTAGAGCGAAAAGAAAGAATAATAAGGTCGCAAGGATTTTGGTTTACGATGGTGATACGCCATTAATTGGGGCTAAGGTGAGTGTTTCGGATACCAAAAAACGATATTTCACAAGCTTTGACGGTAGTTTGGAACTTGAGCTCTCTGATGACAAAAATACTGTTCTTGAGATTGCTGCTTTAGGGTATAATACAACTACAGTCAAAGTCTCCAGTGGCAAAGATTATTTCGTGGAGTTAAAGCCAAGCGAAAATCAATTGGATGAAGTGGTTGTTGTGGGGTATGGCGTCCAAAAAAGGCAATCATTGACTGCGGCAGTGAAATCGATCAATGCTAGGATGGATGGGGTGACTACTGGTATGTTACAGGGAGTCGTAGCAGGGGTTCGCATTCGTGGCGCTGCTAGTCCGGCCCCCAATGAAAAACCATTGATTTTAGTAGACGGAGTTCCCTTTGAAGGTGATATTTCAAGTCTTGATCCATCGACTATCGCGTCATTGAATGTGATTAAAGATCAATCTATGCTTGGATTGTATGGTGCTCGGGCCGCCAACGGCGTAGTGATGGTTCAGATGAAAGCTGGAGCATCTGCGGCATCGACAGGTGCTGTGGATATGCCCTATTTGGAATCTGGAAATACGATGCGCGTGAACTTCCGCGATGATGCATTCTGGCAGCCAAAGCTAACTACCGATGCTCAGGGAAAAGCTAATTTTGAAGCGACCTATCCGGATGATATTACCAATTGGCGAACATTCTTTATTGCTAAAGGAAGTAAAAATTTTGCCGACATAAAAGAGCTAAATATCAAATCTTTTAAAGCTGTTTCGGCACATTTGGCGACTCCCCGATTTGCCATCAGAGGTGATCAGTTTACAGCCATGGGACGGGTTGTCAATTATCTTAGCGACAGCTTACAGCTCTTGCGTACCATCAACAATGGACTAACAACGCAGGAGGCAAAGTTAAAAATTGCAAAGTCCTATCGGGATCCTATATCGGTTATTGCCGATCAGGGGGACAGCATCCAACTTGCTTATTCGATCGGATTGTCAAATGGATATTTTGATGGTGAAAAACGTAGCATTCCGATTTTTGAAAAGGGGCTTGAACAACATGAAGGAGATTTTAAAGTGCTCAACAGTACCGAAGAGTATTTGCTAAAAACTTCTCCGGCGCTAGGCGAAATCACCTTGCATGCCGAAGCAAATTCGCTGGAATTTTTACAACGGGAAATCGAATCGATCGATCGTTACAAATTTCTATGTAATGAACAGATGGCTTCCAAATTGAGCGCATTGCTTTCTAAAAAAGAGCTTACAAAATTGATCGGAAAACCCTTTACAGACGATAAGAAAATAAGGGATCTCCTGAAAGAGTTACAGAAAAACAAAAATTCCAATCAGGGCTGGGGCTGGTGGAACAAGAGTGAAACTGTGACCTGGATCAGCAACTATGTGATCGGGGTACTGTTGGATGCCCGAGAAGCAGGATACCAGGTTGAGATCGATACGGAGATCTATGCAGAACGTGAAAAGGCCATGTTGAAAAGCAGCTTGGCTTCGCTGGATCTTCTATTGGATAAAGATCACCTTCACGGAGCCAAAGAGAATTTGTTTAG
This sequence comes from Sphingobacterium sp. UGAL515B_05, assembly GCF_033097525.1. Lineage (NCBI taxonomy): Bacteria > Pseudomonadati > Bacteroidota > Sphingobacteriia > Sphingobacteriales > Sphingobacteriaceae > Sphingobacterium > Sphingobacterium sp. UGAL515B_05. Next base: position 3,482,771 of record NZ_CP109907.1, read on the forward strand.
CTCCCTGCTATATCTGCTCCGGTTGGATCCTAAAACCGATTACAAAAACTATTTCTTCGAAATTGATACAAAACTGAAAAGTAAAACCATCAAGGATAAACTGTTGAAATATCTATTGATTTCAAAACTGGGTATTAAAGATTCACATGCTGCAGATACCGTTCTTAAATACGCATCAAAGGCTGTCTTAGGGGGGCTATATTGGACTTCTGGAGCTAGAACAGATCAGAAAGGCGGATTTTTTATGCGACCGACGGAAACCAATACCGAGAATACACTGTTGGCTTATGGTGTCTTAAGATCAATTGGCGGTCATGATTCGGATTTAGAAAATATCCGTAATTACTTTTTCGCGCAGCGGCAGCAAAACCAATGGTATAATATCTACGAATCTTCGCGTATCATACGAAGTATTCTTCCTGATTTACTGAAAGAGGGTGAGTCTTTCCAGGCACCGGTTATGGTCATCAATGGCAAACGCGTCACTACATTTCCGTATACGCAAAGCTTTAAGTCGGATGAACAGATTAAAGTGCGGAAAGAAGGGACGGGGCCGGCTTTTGTGACAGCCTATCAAAATTTTTGGAATCCAGATCCTGTCATAGAAAAAGAAAAGGGCCTTGCCGTGGCAACGCGTTTTAAGGACAATGGTGCTACGGTAGCGGCGCTCAAGGAAGGGAAGCCGGTAAAACTTGAAGCAAGCGTAACGTTAACTGGTGAAGCTGAGTATGTGCAGATCGAAGTTCCTATACCGGCGGGATGTTCTTATGAAACCAAAACCAATGGATACTATAGAATCGAGGCGCACCGGGAGCATTTCAAAGATCGTGTTGTCATTTTTTGCAACAAACTGGGGAAAGGTACGCATACCTTTGAGATCGAACTTTTACCTCGTTATACCGGGACTTATACTGTCAATCCCGCGAAGGCTGAATTAATGTATTTCCCGACATACTATGGAAACGAGAAAATGAAAGAAATCGTGGTGGAGTAAATATGCTTTTACAAAAAAAAGGGACTTATCACATGATAAGTCCCCAACATATAAAAACTAAAATTAAATTGTGCTATTGATGATCCCATCCACCACCTAAGGATCTGTATATGGCTACGCTTGCTTTGAGTTGGTTGACCTTTTTCTCAACGAGCTCAAATTTGGATTCCAGGGCATCGCGTTGTGTCAGCAGAACCTCCATATAATCTGCGCGGGCGTATTTAAAGAGGTCGTTGGAAATACCGATAGACTCATTTAATGCATCGACTTCCTTGGTCTTAATTTGTAAGCCATTCTCCAGATTTTTAATTTTGGAGAGCTGGTTTGCAACTTCAATATAAGCCGCTAATATGGTCTGCTCATAATGGTAAACAGCCTGAACCTGTCGCGCATTTGCATTATAATATGCGGCTTTAATTGCCCGTTTGTTGATCAAAGGGGCGGTGAGTTCACCAACGAGGGAAGAAAGAAAGGCTTCCGGTTTGATGAGATAAGTCGGGTCAAAAGCTTGAAAACCTACTCCTGCCGCAATGTCCAATGAAGGGTAAAAGCGGGCTTTGGCCGATTTGATATCCAGTTTGGACGCTGCAAGTTCATATTCAGCCTGTTTTATATCAGGTCTGTTTTCCAGGAGGTCGGCCGGGATGCCGGCATAAACGGTTTGCGGAACAAGCTTATCAAATGATTGTTGATCCCTTTGAACCGGCTGCGGGAATCTTCCAACAAGGTAGTTTATTCTATTTTCTGTTTCTGTGATTTTCTGCTTGATATCATATTGCATACCTTGGGTTTTCAATATCTGGGCTTCAAATCTTTTGACGGCAAGTTTATTGGATCGCGCATTTTTCTTCAAATCATTTACCACGACCAGTGCATCGTTTTGAATCTTTACATTCTCATTGATAACCATAAGTTCATTGTCGAGCGCTAGGAGTTCATAGTAAGAATCTGCAATTTCAGCGATCAGGTGAGTTACCATAAAGTTTTTGCCTTCCACGCTGGCAAAGTACCGTTGCAGCTGCGCTTTGGTCGCATTGTGGAGTTTACCCCAGATATCTGTTTCCCATTGTGCCTGTACACCAACTCCAAAATCAAATAGCGGTTCAGGCATTTCGCGTCCGGGTTCGATTTCTGTATTCTTTTCCATCGCTCCAATGTTTGTGTAGCGACTAACTTTGTCGACCCCAGCGCCAACTTTTACGCCTACGGAAGGTAGATATTCACCTTTTTTGGCGCTTACCTCATTTTTGGCTATTTCAATTTCCTGAAGCATAATATGTAACTCCTGGTTGTTTGCTAGTGCCTGACCGATCAGTCCTTGTAGATTGGGATCGCTGAAATAGCTGTTCCATTTGATTTTTCCTGTATTCACGGTGTCGCTGTCAGCATCCCCATATTTTCCGGGAACGGTTCTATTTTCGGCACGTTGTTTTATTTCCAGTGGTTTGCAGGCTGCAAGACTAAGCAAGAAAAGTGCGAAACCTGTATAGTGATATAATCTGTTCTTATTCATAATGTATCATGTCTTCGCTTAATGGTGATTCGTCTTCGGCTTGGATCATTTTTCTTCCGTCAGCCAATTTTGCAAAAATGTAGTAGAGTCCGGGAATGACAATAACGCCAAAGATTGTTCCGACGAGCATACCTCCCAGCGCTGAGGCACCTATGGTATGGTTACCAATAGCTCCGGCACCACTGGCAAAGACAAGTGGTACAAGTCCAGCGATAAATGCAAATGAGGTCATGAGGATCGGTCTGAAACGTGCTCGTGAACCCTCAATAGCTGCTTCCAATATGCTATCGCCAGCTTGGCGCCTTTTCACGGCAAATTCTACGATAAGCACCGCATTTTTACCCAATAAACCAATAATCATGATCAACCCGACCTGCGCATAGATGTCATTTTCAAGTCCCATAGCTTTTAATAGGAAGAATGATCCAAAGACACCAACTGGTAGCGACAACAATACCGCAAACGGAATGATAAAGCTTTCGTACTGCGCAGCAAGTACAAGATATACGAAGACTAAGACAACTAAAAAGACATAAACGGCTTCGTTTCCACGTTGAGCCTCATCATAGGACAAGCCCTCCCAGGCAACTTTATAGCCATGTGGTAATGTTTGAAGTGCAGTTTCGTTGATTGCCTGAATAGCGTCGGCCGTTGTATATCCATTTGCCGGAAGTCCACGGATGGCGGCCGAATTGTACATGTTGTAGCGCGTGATTTCGTTTGGTCCCTGTGTTTTTTTTAAGGTCATAAAGGCCGAATAAGGAACCATCTGGTCATGATCGTTTTTGACGTAAAGGTTCATGATATCGGAAGGTAGCCTTCTAAATTCTGGTGAAGATTGTACATAGACTTTGAAGAATTGACCGAAACGGATAAAACCCTGCTCATAGGTACTACCGATAAGGATATTGAGGTTGTCCATGGCTTTACCAATGGAAACGCCTTTTTGCATGGCGGCGTTATTGTCAAATACCAATTCGTATTGTGGGTAGTTAGCGGCAAAGAATGTAAAGACCCCGGTCAGTTCCTTACGTTTCTTTAAATTAGCGATAAACGCTTTATTTACTTTATCGAAATCTTGGTAATCGGTGGTTCTATTGAGGTCCAGCAGGCGCATGGAGAAACCTCCAGAAGAACCAAACCCAGGAACAGCGGGAGGTTCGAAGAATTCAACCGTTGCACCTAGATTTTTTGATTTTTCTTCGAGTTCTTCCATGATCTCTTTAACGGAGTGTTCACGTTCACCCCAGGTTTTGAGGTTGATAAGACAGGTTCCGGCATTCGATCCACGACCTTCGGTCATGATTTCATAACCTGCCAGTGATGAGACAGATTCTACGCCATCTACCCCTTGACAGATCTTCTGGAGCTCTCTGGAAAGCTTATTGGTCTGTTCCAATGTTGATCCTGGAGGAGTCTGAATAATGGCATATATTGTGCCTTGGTCCTCACTCGGTATAAAACCTCCTGGAAGCGTTTTGTTAATGACGAAAATTCCGACACAGAATGCTATTAAGATACCCCATGTAATCACTCTTCGGCTGGCAATTTTACGAAGTAAGGAGGCATACTTGCCCGTTATTTTATCAAAAGTACGGTTAAAAAGGTCGAGCGATTTAGTGAATACGTTTGATTTTTTTGGTTTACCATGGTTATTTTTCAGGAGCATCGCAGCCAGCACAGGAGTAAGGGTTAATGCGACTACTGCAGATATCACGATGGAACTGGCCATGGTAATTGAAAATTGACGGTAAAATGTTCCGACAGGACCTGTCATAAATGAAATGGGGATAAAAACGGCAACCATAACAGCTGTAATAGCGATAATAGCACCTGCGATTTCGGCCATGACTTCTTTTACAGCACTGTACGGCGATATGGCACTTTCTTCCATTTTGGCATGTACGGCTTCAATGACCACAATGGCGTTGTCTACGACAATCCCAATGGCAAGCACCAACGCAAACAAGGTCACTAAGTTGATCGACATGCCGAACCATTGGATGACGAAGAATGTACCTATCAACGAAACGGGCACGGCGATGATCGGAATCAAAGTCGAACGCCAATCGCCCAGGAAAATAAAGACGACAATGGCAACTAAAATAAAAGCATCGCGTAGGGTATGCATCACCTGTTCGATAGAAGCATCCAGGAATTGGGATACATCATAACTGATTTTATAGTCTATTCCTGGAGGAAAGTTACCTTTCATCTCCGCAAGTTTTGCCTTCACATCTTTGATAACGTCATTGGCATTACTACCATAATTCTGTTTCAACACAATCGAAGCCGAGGGATGCCCGTCTAAATTGGAATAGATGTCAAAGAATTCACTTCCCAGTTCGACTTTAGCCACGTCTTTTAACTTGATGTTTTCACCGTCGCCGTTTGCGCGAACGATAATATTGTCATATTGTTCAGGTGTATTGTATTGCCCTTTATAGGTTAGGACATATTCGAGGGATTGCGCAGCAATACCTGAGCTTTGTCCCAGTCGACCTGGACGGCCGATGATACTTTGTTCTCCTATCGCTTTCATCACTTCGTCAACCGACAAGCTGTAAGCTCGCATACGATCGGGATTTAACCAGACGCGCATGGCATATCTACGGCTACCTAAGATTTGCGATTTGGCGATTCCGTGGATACGATTGATTTCAGGAATGATGTTTACAGTTGCATAGTTGTACAAGAACTTTTCATCCATGCTTTTATTGGTACTGTAAAGATTCACGTACATCAGCATACTGGGCTGAATTGGATTGACGACGACTCCTTCCTTTTGAACAAGTTCAGGCAAGAGTGGCATAACCTGATCCACCCGGGTTTTCACCAGTACTACGGCATCGTTGGGGTCTGTTCCAGGATCAAATACGACGTTTACGGTTGCTTCACCGGCACTGGTCGCATCGGTTGCGATATAGCGCATTCCCTGTACACCATTGATTGCATTCTCCAGTGTAATCAGTGAGGATTTTACAAGTACATCAGCACTTGCACCAGGATAGGCAATGGAGACCGCCACAGTTGTCGGTGCGATTTTTGGAAATTGCTCTGTAGGAAGTTGCTTTATGGCCAAACCTCCGATAAATAGGATTACCACCGATATGACAATAGCAAATACCGGTCGATGTATTACTTTTTTAAACATAATGCTGCTTTTTTAATTACTCTGCATATAAATCTAAGTTTGACATGACTTTCTCCGGAGTCTGATATTTGGATTCAATAGTCTGGTTTTCCTGTACCATGCGAAGTCCATTCAGTAGAATCTTTTCGTCCTTGCCCAATCCGGAAGAAACAACATAGATATGTGGCAGTTCGGCAGCAATTTTTATTTCTCTTGCTTTTACTTTATTATCTTTTGTAATAACGTAAACATATTTTTTTTCAAGCTCCTCGAATGTAGCTTTCTGCGGTATCATAAGCGCGTTATTATAGGGCGATGTAATGACTATATTACCTGTCTCGCCATAACGCAATAATCCCTTTGGATTTGGAAAAGTCGCTCTGTAGGCAATATTTCCAGTTTCATTATTGAAGTCTGATTCAATTGTTTCAACAATACCCTCATGACCGAATTCTTTTCCATTGGCCATGTTTAACCGTACATGCAGCGGGCTATTGTCTTTTTTTGCGTCCATTTGATTGAGGTATTCGACTTCGGGGACATTGAAGTAAACCCACATTTTACTGTTATCGGACAGTTCTGTGATCAACTCGCCTTCATCGACAAGACTTCCTTTACGGACATGAAGCTTACCAACGATTCCTGAAAACGGTGCTACGATGTCGGTAAATTTGAGATGCGTATTCATAGCGGCTAACTCAGCTTTGGCTTTTTCATATTTTGCTTTTGCCATTTCAGTTTCCTGCGGAGCTACAATATCTTTTTCGGACAGATTTTTGGTATTCTGATATTCGATTTCAGCATATTTTACCTCAGCTTTGGCACGATTAACATCGGACTCATAGAGGTTGGGCATGATTTTAAAGAGGGGTTGTCCTTTTTGTACAAATTGACCTTCATCGACAAATATCGATTGAATGTAGCCTTTTTCCTGCGCGCGCAATTCAATATGGTTGATCGAACGGATTTGGGCGACATAGTCTTTATTGACAATTGTATCTTTGACCAAAGGAGTAGTGACGTTGAAAACTGCAGCTTCTTTTTTGTCTTTTTTTTCTGACTGACAGCTTGTAGATAGAATAATAAGGCACAGGCTTATATACATAAAGCTTCTCATGACCATGATAATAGTTTTTTAATTTTTTTCGAAAAATTGAACAATAGTGTGACATGCTTCCAGATGATTTTGAAAGCTATTTTGATGTTTTTTTAAGAAATTATTAAAAAATCACAGCCTGAATACACTGTAATGGATGTATAGGGCGTTTTTTCGTGAAGTAAGCTGGTTGGAATTTGCAAGCGAAACTGCTGTGCGAGTATTGTGAAATTGAGGATGGATATAGGCGGCTAGATTTCCAAAATCATTTCCGCTAAGTGCGAATAAGTTAGGGCTATTGGAGTCACTTCCCGTGTCGTCATTTTCGTTATCATTTTCTGAAAAATAAGCCCTTAGTTTTTCATGCCGATGACGTTTAGTTTTGCGAATAACTTTGGTCTCATAACCTTCGCTTTTTACTTCCTTGTTGAAGTGATTGACAGCATGAAGATTGCGGGAGGGGATATTATTTGGTGTTGGCACATGATACCAGCCAAAACTGATAAGCATTGCGCAAACTACGCCGAACAGATATTGATGGAATTTTCCTTGCATCCTTGAAAGCAAATGTAATTAAACTTTAAAAATGATACAAGTGATTTCGGTATGGAAATTTTAAAGTTTATGTAATATTGTTACAAAGTATTTAAACTGATGGTGTTTTAGTGATTATTTGTGTAAAAATTGCTCAAATTCCGTTTTTGAAATTGCGTTTAGGTGATATTTTTAAAAAATATGACCTAAATAGCTTTGGTTTTCTTTAAAGGGTTATGTTTTTAGGTGTTTTTCGGGTTGATTTTCGTTTTTTTTTTTTAGTTTGATGTTCTTTTGAATGAGTTGGGGAAGGGCAAATTTGACTTTTTTCATTCTCTAATAGGTGAAATCGTTTGTCCTGCTTTTATGCTGTTGTGAATGAGTTTTTTAAAAAGTTTGCTTGATTGAAAAGTGACTTGTTCTTTTATAGGGTACTTTGCTGTCGCTTGATCTAGTTTATTGAGGCGGCCCTAATACATATTCTTACAATTGGGCAAAATGGCTTACGGTACTTTTTGATAAGTAGGTAGCAACCGTAATGCCCAATTGGCTTGTTCTAGACCGTTTTAAGGGTTTTCTGATTATTTCGTAGCATTTGTATTGCTTTTTCAGCCCTTGTCTTTCGGGTTTGTTCCTGTTTTGCTGATCCAACCCAATCACAATAGCCTTGTTTGTATGATTTGGAAAGTGTTTCAAAAAAAGCATTGGCTTTTTCGTCCATATCCAACAATTGTTGGAGTTCCATAGGGACGCCTTCAATATGTTCACCTTTTTTTAGCATGTATTTTATCATTTGATTCCCTATAAAAATACATAAATATCCTCGAGTTGCCGGCCTTTATTGTATGAATACTTTTGACTTGCCCGTAAGGTAATACGATCAGTGGATTGCAGTACTTTTGCTTGAAATAAGACTTACAAGTTGCCGCTGTCTTCCTATGCGTTGAAACATATATTGTTCTTATTTGTTTTTCTATTAGTCAATAAAAATTTTCAATATGAAAGCAATACGTTTTTTTGGGCATAAAGATGTCCGCGTTGTAAATGATATGGTGAAGCCCGTTCCTAAGGGTGACGAAGTATTACTAAAAATTGGTGGTGCAGGTGTTTGTCATTCTGATCTCCACATTATAGATGAGGGGACCGTTGTAGGTACGGTGTTTACCTTGGGACACGAAAATGCGGGCTGGATTGAAGAAGTTGGATCTGATGTAAAAGACTATAAAAAAGGTGATGCGGTATTGGTCTATGGTCCTTGGGGCTGTGGGCACTGTAAACCCTGTCAGCAATCAAAAGAAAATTATTGTGATCACCAGTCTGAAATGGCTTATGGTGGTGGGCTAGGCCTAGATGGCGGGATGGCGGAATATATGCTTGTTCCTTCTTCGCGTTTACTGGTCCCAATTTATGACTTAGATCCAGTTATTGCAGCGCCCTTAACGGATGCAGCACTCACTCCTTATTCGGCAATAAAACGTTCGATCGGTAAATTGACAGCAGATGAGTATGTGGTTGTGATCGGAGTTGGAGGTTTGGGCCATGTTGCCTTGCAAATACTAAATGAAGTAAGCGCGAGTTCAATTATCGCCTGTGATGTCACCGAAGAAAAACTAGCCTTTGCTAAAGAACTGGGCGCAGCCTATGTGGTCAATTCGAAGGATGCAAATGCAGCCGAACAAATCAATAAGATTACGGGCATTAAAAAAGCTAAAGTAGTGATTGATTTTGTAGGCGCAACATCGACTATAGATCTAGGAACAAAGGTTGTGGGTTTGGATGGTGACCTGACAATTGTTGGATTGGGCGGAGGAAACTACCAGTACAGTATGTCGGGGCTTCCTTTTGGCGTGTGTATGACAAACCCATATTGGGGCTCGCGGGTTGAACTCATGGAAGTTGTCGGCTTGGCTAGGCAAAGGAAGATTCATATTGAAATTGAGCAGTTTAAGCTTGATCAGGCCAACGAAGTTTATGATCGAATGCGCAACGGTAAGATCAAAGGAAGGGCTGTACTGATTCCTTAGGAAAAAAAGTCTATCTTTTTAGTAGTTTATTTTGGTTTTTATCTTTTTGATGCTTATCTTTGTTGTATCATAATTTAGGTTTATAATTGGTTATTTAAGGTTTTCATTCTCCCCGTTTGAAAACCTTTTTTTTAAACTCTCTCTTTTGATTGATTATTAAAAACCTTCTGCCTTCTTTACTGTTGTAATACTAATAATCCGCGCTGATTTATCTGCAAAATATTTATGGACAAAACAATTCTCGTACTCACCGATTTTTCTGAAAATTCATGGACCGCTATCCGCTATGCGGCGAATCTGGCTAAAAGATTTAACTGGACAGTAGAGCTTCTGCATACTTATACTATCCCAATAAAAGACAGTGTCCATGCTAAAATGGAGAATATATTTTTGACGCCTCAGAAGGAAGAGGCTGAAGGCATGCTCAAGGACTGGCAGACACGTATCGACGATGAATTTCCTGATCTCAGCTGTAAAACCGTAAGTTTGCTCGGCAACCTGGAAAAAACGGTACTAAACTTACTACAAGAAAAGGAATACCGCTTTATCGTTATGGGAGCTAAGGGTAAAGGTATGATACAAAAAGCGGTATTGGGAAGTAATACCTTTGCCCTGATAAAAAAGAGTCCGATCGGTGTCTTGGCAGTACCCATCACGTTCCAAAAATTTAGGTTACAAAATATCGGATTACTGAGCAATTTTAAAGCGTCCGAATATGATCTACTCGACAGTTTCATCTTACGTGTACCGGAGAAATTCAATCTCAGTCTCTTGCACGTAACGCAAAAGTATATCTCTCCAAAACGAGAAGATATTGAAGACTGGAAACAAAAGCTATCCACCCAATTTTCGTTTAATAAAATTGATTATGTGGAAAAAAACGCGGTCAATCGCTTAGATTACAATATGCCTATACCGCGTTGCATCGACTATATGGTAGAAATCGAAGCTATTGATCTTTTACTTGTGTCGTACAGTCCTAAAAGTTTTTTCAAAAGTATATTTTCCAGAAATCTTACGAAAGCAATTTATCGTAATCTGACGGTTCCTACTTTTTTTAAGCGTAATTTATATTAATTGTCGGTAATCTCCTCCTTGTTATTACTATCCATTGGTTAAGTGTACACGGTTTAGTAAGTAGAAAATGATTGCACTAAAGTTAATAGCCGTGATTTTATGATTGCTAACTGAATTTAAATCGCCTCTCCGATATGAAGTAATGTATTCGTATTTTTCATTAGCTTTATACATAGTTGTATAAAATATAAACATAATGAGCCTTTGGATACTTCCTTTGATCACAATACTTTCCGCAAGTCCCGATAGTACGCATGCAGGAGAATATAAGTTTGCCGAAACGCCCAGTTGGAGTGATGAGTTTGATTACAATGGTCTGCCGGACGCAAAAAAATGGGGGTATGATGTAGGCTCCTTGCATAATGGCTGGGGAAATCATGAACTTCAATACTATACAGATGCAAATAGGAAAAATGCAAGTGTGGCAAATGGTGTTTTACGTATTACTGCAATAAAAGAACAGTATGAGGGGTTGGATTATACTTCTGCTAGGCTGGTCAGTAAGAACAAGGGCGATTTTCTGTATGGTCGATTTGTGGTCCGAGCCAAGGTACCGAAAGGGAAAGGTACGTGGGCAGCCGCTTGGATGTTACCGACAGACTGGGTTTATGGAGGATGGCCACATTCGGGAGAAATAGATATCATGGAGCATGTCGGTTATGACGAGAATGCAATACATATTACCGTTCATACAAAGGACTATAATCATTCCATTGGAACTCAAAAAGGAGTGATGAAGCGAATTGATCAGGCAACATCGGAGTTTCATGATTATCGGATTGACTGGACCCCCGAGTATATCCGGGGTTTTGTGGATGATGTTCAGATCTATAGTTTTCCGAATGAAGGAAAAGGGAATGGCGTTTGGCCATTTGATAAAAGATTTCATTTACTATTGAATCTAGCTGTTGGTGGAGATTGGGGTGGTGTGCAAGGCGTCGATGCCAGCGCATTTCCTACAGAGATGGAAGTGGATTATGTCAGGGTATATGATTTACTGAAACCTTAAATGAATCTTATTTTCTCTAATTTATAAAGATTAATTCAAATGTTTAGGCATCAAGGGAGAGGAAGGAATTATATTCATAATTTAAAGTTAGCCTCTATTTTATCTTGTGTTGCGGGTTTGGTCAATATTACAGGTGTTCTTGCCGTTAACACTTTAACAACAAATGTCACAGGTCACTTCGCATTTTTTTCAGAACAGTTGATTTTAATGAATTACAAGATGGCTTTGATTTATTTGTTATACATTGCTTTCTTTTTAATGGGAGCATCCGTTTCAGGTTTTATCGTCGAATTTGCCTCAAAAAATAAATCACATAACGCCTATATCATTCCAATTTGTATCGAGTCTATTATCTTAATTAATGTAGGACTGCTCCCAGCTTTCGTTAAAGCAGGGCCAACGTTGCCAACAATAATTTCATTTGCCCTTCTTTTTGCTATGGGACTTCAAAATGCCCTGGTAACGAAGGTGTCACAATCAGTTGTCAGAACGACGCATTTGACCGGATTGTTTACTGATCTTGGTATTGAAATCTCGCAGTTACTTTTTTATAGAGAAATTGCTGAGAAAGTGAAATTACACAAAAGTATTTTTCTTAAGTTGATGATTATTGGAGGCTTTTTTATCGGGGGAATTATAGGTGGTTTTATGTTTCAATATTTTAAATTGAAAACATTATTGTTACCCGCTACTATGCTTTTGTTTGCCTTATGGTATGACCATATTCTACTTAAGTTTTATCATTTGAAGCGAAGCTTAAGGGCGGATGAATAATAGTTTTGAGTCAGGATCTAACCTAATAACAACATCGGAAGCACTTGTACCTAAATCTGATGGGGATTTCCTTCACCTAATTATGCTTTTCCTTATTTCTCTGTAGCCGGAAGATTAGTACTGAAAGATATAATTATGTTGGCAGCAGCATTGATTATTGCAGCATATAGTGTTGACCGCCTGATGGAAAAGTAGATTTAGGATCAACGCGAATAGATGCTTTTTTATGAAATAGTTGCGGTTTGCCCAGACTAGCTAATAGTGAATCAAGCTTATTTGCCAACTTTTGGAAGGTATCTTTGTTCACAGTTGTATTTTGGCAGCATCTTTGTGTCTCGTCGTTAAACTATATTGAGTTATACCACGAACGATATGAAAATAACACGAACGACCCTTCCATTTCTTCTGTTTAGTTTCATCCTTTTAGTTGGATGCAACAATAATCAACAGATCAGGATGATTGATAAAGATGGGAACACACATTTGTTGACGAGAGAAGGTGATCGAAAAGGGGAATTGGGACTACAGCGCATCATCGCTCGTGGCAATGATACAGTAATAACAATTGATGGTGCAGGCCATAAAATGATATGGACAGCTTCAGATGTGACCAATATTGATACAACAAAGATTCAATATTATCTCAAAAAGAGAAATGGAAGCAGTGTTCATATTTATACACCCGTAGATGTAAATCAAAATTTTATAGATGTAGAGGATAGTCAAAATGTTTTGTCAGATCCTTATGATGGTACAGATAAGAAAAAATCCCTACTGTAGATTGCCGCATGAAAAAGCATAATTTGGGCTAAAGAGAAAATCCTAGCAAGTTTACTTGCTAGGATTTTTTTTGGGTACTTTGGCACCTTCTTTTTTGGCTTCGGAGAGGCCAATGGCAATCGCCTGTTTTCGTGATGTTACCTTTTTTCCGCTACCAGATTTTAATTTTCCCGCTTTCATTTCGTGCATCGTCTTTTCAACTTTCTCAGATGCTTTTTCTGAATATTTTGCCATAATAGTGTTACACCGTGATCTGTTATTAAACACTTCTGCAAAAAGAACAGTTGTTTCAGTTGAATCGTTTGAAAATTTTTTCAGCGCGAAATAGGGCGCATCTGTATCCGCTAATTCAATTCGCTGCCAGCTTTAATCACGGCTTGGTTGACGGCTTTTATTCTTTCAAGAACCATTTTTTGTATTTTACGGTCGTAAGTCAATAGTCCATTGACTTCGTGTTCCACGTCGGTAGTTTGCGTATAAATAGCAACACTCAGTCCTTTGTATCGGAGCAATTGTTCGACATTATCCATTAGGAATATATAACGGTCTGTGAGAGCTTCTATAGTGGGTTCGTAGGCATAGGCATTGTTTTCGACAGGCCACATGTGACCGCGGACAAATAAGCCCACGCCACCAAACTCTCCAAGGGAAGCTGCCCGTTTCGGATCAGGCTCTGAGGCACCCTTGGGGCCAACATAGATATGGGTGTCAACAAAGTCTCCATTTCCGGGATCACCATAAGCTTTTTGGTAAGATGGATTGTTGTTAAATCCCGAATTACCGTTCACTAAACGTGAAGGGTCATATTGTTTGGTCCAGTCGGTAATATTGCGCACATCGAAAGCGCCCCAGTTTTCGTTAAAAGGAACCCAGGCGATAATGGATGGCGAGTTGTAGTGGTCGTCAATGATGGCCTTGTATTCATCACGAAATGCTTTTCGATAAATCGTAGTATCTTCATCGGGATACCAAAGGCAAGGCATATCTTGCCACACGAGCAGTCCCATTTTATCTGCCCAATAATAGAAACGTTGGGGTTCGGTTTTCATATGCTTACGAATGAGGTTGTAACCAGCTTTTTTGGTAAACTCGATATCATATTTGAGCGCTTCTTCCGTAGGTGCTGTTAGAATACCATCGGGCCAGTATCCCTGATCCAGGAGACCGAGCTGCATCACAAATTTGTCATTCAATAGCGGCCTTACAATTCCGTTTACCTTACCAAGTTTAACATCACGCATACCAAAATAGCTCTTCACCTCGTCGATGATTTCTCCATTCTTCCCATGTATACTTAATTTTAAATCGTATAAAAAAGGGGAATCAGGAGACCAAAGTTTTGGATTTTCTACCGGGATATTAAATTCCATGCCCGACTGAATTACCGTTTTTGAAATTTCTTTTCCCTCCGAAGAAACGATGGCCATAACTTTTGCCTTCGCTGTGCTAGTGACCTGTATTTTTAGTTGTTTTTCTGCTACTTGAGGCAACAATTTGATTCCCTGTATATGGTTTTTGCTTACTGGTTCCATCCACACAGTTTGCCATATGCCAGAAGAAAATGTATAGTCGCCTCGAGGTCCATTTTTGCCCGAAGGATACTTACCGTCGTTCTTGTCATGCGCTGCAACGACAATGTTATTTGGACCGGCCTTTAAAAACTCAGTGATGTTAATCCAGAAGGAGTCGTAGCCACCTGAATGAGTACCCGCTTTTCTTCCATTTACAAATATGGTCGCATCGTGATCCACTGCACCAAAATGGAGTATAATATCTTTCCCTTTCCAATGATTAGGTAGCTCGAAATTTTTACGATACCACAGATTAATTTCTTGTTTGCGTTGTACTCCGGATAAATAGGACTCTGGACAATAGGGGACAAGAATGCTTTCTCGGCTGTGGTCAAAGGAAATGGGGACAGCAGGATTCAGTGCATTGGGAGCATCCTTTCCACCTATATAGTCCCATTTGCCGTTGAGACATAGCCATTCATTCCTTTCCATTTGGGGACGAGGATATTCGGAGAGTGGAATTTCTGTTTGCTTGGCTATTGCTGTCCATGGGGTTGAAAGCTGTTGCTGTTGTGCCAAAGCATTAAGCCAACCGAAGAGCGATAGTGCCAGCACAAAAATTGAGGTTTTGGTTTTTATCATGGTATACTTCTTGGTTTTTCAGAATATGAATATAAGTATACTAAAATGATTTAGTGTATTATAAACGAAATGTTACTAGTGGGGCTTTCGATATTGGGCTTGGTTGGTTGGTTGGTTGGTTGGTTGGTTGGTTGGTTGGTTGGTTGGTTGGTTGGTTGGTTGGTTGGTTGGTTGGTTGGTTGGTTGGTTGGTTGGTTGGTTGGTTGGTTGGTTGGTTGGTTGGTTGGTTGGTTGGTTGGTTGGTTGGTTGGTTGGTTGGTTGGTTGGTTGGTTGGTTGGTTGGTTGGTTGGTTGGTTGGTTGGTTGGTTGGTTGGTTGGTTCACAAAAGAAATAGAGACTGGATTAAACAAAACTACAGGAGCTGCTTTGTTGAGGCAGCTCCTGTAGTTTTGCTTATTACCAAATTTTGATTCTTTCTTCCGGTGACTTGTACAGTTTGTCTCCTTGTTTAACATCAAAAGCTTTGTAAAAAGCATCAACATTGATCAATGGACCAAAACTTCTGAAATATCCTGGAGAGTGTGGATCCGTTTTAACTTGGTTGACCATATATTTTTCACTGGATAGGGTTCTCCACACAGTTGCCCAGCTTAGGAAAAAACGTTGGTCTTGTGTGTATCCACTTATTTCACCTGGGTTTCCCTTATCTTTCAGATACATTTGAAGTGCGTCGTATGCAATGTTTACACCGCCTAAATCCGCTATATTTTCGCCGTTTGTAAATGTGCCGTTAACGAAAGTGCCCTTTACAGGCTCATATTTATCGTATTGAGCTGCGAGTGTTTTTGTTGCTTTTTCAAAATTGGCCTTATCTTCTGGTGTCCACCAGTCTACCAAGTTTCCGTCCGCATCAAATTGCGCACCTGAATCGTCAAATCCGTGGCTCATTTCGTGGCCAATTACGGCACCTATACCACCGAAATTGACAGCTGCGTCGGCTTGTGGATTGAAAAATGGCGGTTGAAGAATAGCCGCCGGAAACACGATCTCATTATTTACGGGATTGTAATAGGCATTTACTGTTTGTGGAGTCATTCCCCATTCTGATTTGTCTACAGCCTTGCCAATTTTAGCTAGATCCTTTTCATATCGCCATGTAGTGATATTTTGGAGGTTGGCATACAGATTACCGCCTTTATTTTCCGATAGAATATTCAATTTAGAATAATCTTTCCATTTGTCCGGATAAGCAACTTTTACGGTGAATTTGTTTAATTTTTCAAGCGCTTTTCCTTTTGTAGCCGAAGACATCCAGCTCAAATCGTTGATATGGACTGCAAAACTTTTCTTTAAATAGTCGATCAATTCGACCATTTGTGCTTTAGCTTCAGCTGGAAAATATTTTTCGACATATAATTTTCCGAAAGCTTCACCTAATGTAGAATTGATCAGTTCAAAACCTCTTTTATTTAACGCTCTTTGTTCTTGTTGACCTCTTAAATACTTACCATAAAAAGCAAATCGCATGTCTCCTAATTTTTCGCTTAAATAAGAGGCACTACCGTTGATCATATGGAATTTTAAGTAATCTTTAATAACAGGAAGGTTTTGTGCACTGACCAATTTATCGAAGTTCTTGTAATAACCTAATTCCCCAATGATTACTTTTTCTGTATTGACACCTACTTTTTTAAGGTACTCAGGTAGATTTACATTTTTAACCAAGGCGGTTAACTCTGCCATGGTCTGTGGATTGTACTGTAACGTATTATCACGGCTTTGTTCATTGGTCAAGTAGGTCTTCGCAATGCTTTTTTCGTAGTCAACGATTCCTTTTGCGGCAGCATCAGCATTTTTATAGCCTAATTCTGTTAACATGGAAGCTACATATTTTTGATACTCGGCAATAGCTTCGGTATTTTTATCATTTTCTTTTTGATAATAATCTCTTCCTAGTCCTAATGAGGCATCTCCTAAGTAGACCGCGTTCATTTTTGAATCTTTTAAATCAGCGTAGACCCCCCAGCCATAGAAATTATTCTCACCTTCTTTCGTTACGGAAGTTAAATAATTCTGAAGATCTTTTAGGTTTTTAATCGCGTCGATTCTGTTTAAATTTCCCTGGATCGGTTTAATACCGTCTGCATTTCTTTTCTGTAAGTTCATATAAGAAGCATACAGGTCCTGTATTTTTTTGCCCTCACTTCCTTCAGGAAATTTATCTTTTAAAAGTGAGTTCAGAATTTTCATCGAATTGTTGTCCGTATCTTCTGCCAATTTATTGAAGCTTCCCCAGGTGGGTTTGTCGGAAGGAATTTTAGCCGTTTTCATCCAGGTTCCGCTTACGTAGTTGTAAAAGTCATCCTGTGGACGTACAGATTTGTCCATTAAGCTCAGATCAAGTCCTTTGTCGGGTCCTGTACCTGCTGTCTGTGCTTCCGCATGCTGTGTGTAGACTCCAGCCAAGAAAATTAGGGCAAGTGTTAATTTTTTCATTGTTGTTTTAATGTTGTATGATTTTCAATAATTCAATCTGGGAGTACGCACAAATTACGGATAAAATAGTTTATGTTATTTGCTCCGGGTAATTCGATTTGTATCAGCCATGTCAATAATAATTAGCTGTGATTTTTTTTTAGCTAAAAAAATCATTTACACAAATGACGGAAAATTCTAATTCAGCAACAAGTAAATTTGATCATTATCTGTCATTTTATTAAACTAACCGGGTAAAGTAGCATGTCATTCGTTTGCTAACGAATAACATGAATATACTTTTTAAAGTACATCCTTTGATGTGTCGGTGAACGCTCCGCTATCTGACTTAGCTAAGATGTTATAGGACAAGAAGAAATACTAAACTTAATATGGAAATACTAAACTTAATATGAATTTAGTTTAGTATTAATAAACGATGTTTAATATTGCTTACATTTTCATCTATAAGTAAGCGATTATGTTCAAACTATCCTATTCAATTTCACCTAAAGTTACTGGCCTAACATTGTCATTGGCCATGCTGGCTGCACAGGGGTTTAGCCAGACCCGATCGTTCCAGGGGAGACTGGTCGATTCATTGAGTCAAGGCGCTATTCATGGCGCAACAATTCGTAATTCTCATTTAGCTAAGCTTGTTTCATCGGATCATTCCGGTAAGTTTGTGATCGACGCACATATCGGTGATACGCTAAGAATTGGCTACATGGGGTATCTTCCCAAGGTTTTCATTGTTGGTAATCAACCTTCATCCGTTATTTCGCTTATACCGAACCAACAATCCCTCAATGAGGTGGTTGTAACTGCGCTTGGTATCAAAAAAGAAAAGCAGGCTATTGGCTATTCAGTGCAGGAAATAAAAGGCAAAGACATGGTTAAAGCTCGGGAGCCAAATGCTATTTCTGGTTTAGCTGGACGCGTGTCTGGCTTAACAATTACACCGAGTACGAACTTATTTGGAGACCCGGGTATCACGTTACGTGGTCGGAGCAATATTCTTATTGTGGTCGATGGCATGCCGATTAATACCGATTCATGGAATCTTAGCCCGGATGATATCGAATCTTATTCTGTTTTAAAAGGGGCAAATGCTGCGGCATTATATGGGAACAGAGGTCAAAATGGAGCGATTGTGATAACGACAAAACGAGCAAAATTACAGGATAAGGGTTTCCAGGTTGAATTTAACTCAAGTACACAATTGCAGACGGGGTATAATGCGATACCAAAAATTCAAACCGAATATGGCCCTGGTTCAAATTATCAATATGCTTTTAAAGATGGTCGTGGTGGTGGAATCAATGACAACGATTACAACATTTGGGGACCCCGATTTGAAGGACAGCTTATTCCGCAATATAACAGCCCGATAGATCCAAAAACAGGACAGCTTATTCCCTTACCTTGGGAGGCCAGAGGAAAAGATAATTTGAAGAAATTTCTTCAGAATGGTCTTTTGAGTACAAACAATATTGCTATATCGACCAAAAATGATCATGGTGATCTACGCTTATCTGCTTCTCAGATGTTTCAACGGGGAACTACGCCTAACACGAAATTGGGAAGCACCAATATAAATCTTACCGGAGGCATCAACGCTGGGAGTAAGCTCCGTTTCGATGCGAGTATAAACTACAATAAGCAGTATTCACCAAATTATCCAAATATTGCTTACGGACCAAATAGTCCTATTTACATTCTTACATTATGGGGAGCGGCAGATTATGATATTGATGATCTTCGCAACTATTGGCAGCCTGGGAAAGAAAATGTACAGCAGTACAATCGTGAATACACCATTTATGACAATCCTTGGATGACGGCTTATGAAAATTTGAGGACTTATGATAAGGATGATATCTACGGTTACGTGTCGGCTAATTACAAGTTTAATGATAAATTGTCATTAAATGCACGTACCAGTGCTAGTACCTGGAATAGGAATAGAACGATTAAAATTCCAATTTCTGCTAACCTATATAATTATAATATCGGTGGAAGCCGTGTTGGAGGTTATCAGGAAACCTATGATACTTTTTGGGAAAATAATACAGAAGTTTCCTTAAAATACCAAAATCGTATCGCCGAGGACCTAGGCTTCTCAGGCTCAGTATTTGGTAATTTAAGAACCGTCAGTGTCAAATCGCTGTTTGCACGTACAGATCGTGGATTAACTGTGCCCGGTGTTTATGACTTAAGTAATTCGATCATGCCCACGGTGTCTACTAACGATCGCGCCCTGCGTCAGGTTGGAAGCGTTTATGGATTCATGGATGTAGACTATAAAAGTATGTTATTCTTAAATCTAACGGGGCGATTTGATAAATCTTCGACTATGCCGGTAAAGAATAACACCTACTTCTACCCATCGGCTTCACTAAGCGCTGTGATTTCACAGATGGTCACTTTGCCCAAGGTTATTTCCGCATTAAAAATCCGTGGGGCATATGCTAACGTTGCGAGTGATTTCGTCAATGAATCGGCCCAGTACGATATTTATAAACTTTTGCCGGCATACAGTAACTATGGACGTTGGGCCAATGCAATGACCGGCGTAACATTTACTGATGTATTACCTAACCCGGATCTTGTGGCAGAGCGTGTGAAAACGGCGGAAATAGGTTTGGAAACTCGTTTATTTAACAACCGTCTGGGTTTCGATTTTGCTTTTTTTAGAAACCTGGAAGGTCCCAGGATTATCGAATTGGCTACGTCGGTTACTTCAGGTGTAAGAGCGAGACAAACCAATGGGTTGACTTTATTGCGTAAAGGTATCGAGCTGAGTATTGATGGGACTTTGATTCAACAGAAAGATTTTAGCTGGAATGTAATGGTCAATGCATCAACAAATCATGCCTGGCTACATGACATCGATGGGCATCAAACGCGTTCGGGGAATGTTCGTGTTGGTGAACGATGGGACGGATATTACGTGAATGATTTTCAGCGTGATGAAAAAGGAATGCCAATTGTGGGTACAAACGGTTTACCAGCTTACAATCCTTATGTGAGCAGAATAGGTTATAGCGATAATAAATTTACGGCCAGTATCAGCAATAGTTTCCGATACCGTGATTTCAGTTTTAGTTTTCTTGTCGATGGCCGCTTTGGCGGTTTAATAAAAAATGTGCAGGATGCCAAACAATGGGGATCGGGAACACATCCCGAATCAGCAAATGAATATCGTCTAAAGGACTGGGAAAATAGGGATGTCAAAGATTATAAAGGAACTGTCATGACCAATGGGTTAAAAATAGTCAAGGGGCAGCTCAATACAGATCAGGATGGTAAGGTAATCTCCGATACAAGAGAATTTGCCCCAAATGACATTGCTGTGTTGTGGCAAAATTGGGCCACTAATTACTATCAGTCGGGACCAATTACGGCCAAAAGCCGAACCTTTGTCAAATTACGGGAGATCGTCTTCAGTTATAATGTACCTGCCAACTTGTTGAAAAATTCCAGATTCTTCCGCAGTGCAAGTGTTTCAGTCGTTGGTAGGAATTTGCTGTATTTCACTGGAAAAGGTACCCAAAATATGGATTTGGACCAATTCACCAGTGCTAGCTCAGACTACCAGACACCATCAGTAAAGAGCTTTGGTCTAAATCTTAACGCAACCTTCTAAAAACTTAGTCAAAATTTTTAAAAATGAAGTACTTTAAATCCACTCTCATTCTTCTCCTGTTCGGGTGCTCTTTCAGTTCCTGTAAAAAGATAACGGATCTACAAAAAGACCCTGCGGCTGTATATAATCCTGCTCCAAAACTTTTGTTTACGGGAATACTCATGCGTTCTTATGATGCGCCATGGAGTGAAGATCATCGAGATAATCAGTATATGACACAAAATGAAGCCTATTATGCGGGGCAGCCTTATGGATGGACTACAGGCTCTTTTGAAACGCCCTATGGTATATTGCGTGATGTGTACCGTATGGAAATCGAAGCTGCAAAAACTCCTGAATTGAGTGCTGCTTATATGACCATGGCCAAATTTTTCAAGGCTTATTTCTTTGCCCGAACGACTGAAATGTTTGGTGATATTCCATTGACAGAGGCTCTGCAGGGTGAATCGGCTGGCAATTTTGCCCCCAAATACAATACCCAGTTGGAGGTATACCAGCAAGTGCTTAGCTGGCTTGAGGAGGCGAATAATGAACTGGCAAATCTCAAAGAAAAAGGCAATATATTAGATGGCGATTTCTTTTACAATGGCAAGCCTGAACAGTGGCAGAAACTGGTCAACTCCTTTAAACTACGTGTTTTAATTAGCCTCAGCAAACGTGCCGATGATAGTCCCGCTTTGCGGGTGAAGGAACGCTTTGCTGAAGTTTTAGCGAATCCAACCAAATACCCGCTGATTCTTGAAAATCGGGATAATTTTCAACTCCTTTACAATAATATTAACACCTATCCGCTGTGGCCAACAGACGGTGTGATTATAAAAAAGGATGTGCGAAACACATTTGGAGCAACCTACCTGAATATTTTAAAGACTTTACAGGATCCAAGATTGTTGATTCAGGCACTGCCAGCTTCGGCGATGTCTTCTGATCCTACGCGCCCTTTTGACGCATTCAATGGAGGGAAAACAGGCGACCTACAGAGTACCTTGCTAAAGCAAGCGGCGGATGGACAGCTATCTATGATCAATTTCGATTATTGGCTCGCTTCGCCGTCTGGGGTTCCATCTATTCAACTTGGTGCCTCCGAAGTCCAATTTGCTCTGGCAGAAGGTATCAATCGCGGTTGGGCTAGCGGAGATGCTGCGGTAAGATTTCAGTCGGGGATAAGTCAGTCGATGCTGTTCTACGGAGTTTCTCAAGACAAGATCAATTTGTTCTTACAGGCAAATCCTTACAAAGGGAACAATGCGGAAGGGTTAAAGCAGATCTTGACACAAAAGTATGTGGCATTTTTTGAAAACTCAGGAAAACAGGCATTTTTTGAGCAGCGCCGGACAGGAGTGCCAGTTTTTGATATAGGACCTTCGAATGCCAATAATAACCAGATACCGAAACGGTGGGCATACCCTAAGACCGAATACAGTACCAACGAAACTTACTTGAAAGAAGCTTTGCAACGTCAGTTTAATGGATCAGATACCCAAAATGACATTATTTGGCTTATTAAATAAAATACAAAGTAAGCGTAATTAGTCATGGAAAGACCTCTCGGACACAAATCCGAGAGCTCTTTTTACGTAGACAATCGTTTCTATAAATCGTTTATTACTTCTCTTTGATGGTCAACATACGTATCAGGAGATCTTGTATGAAGAGACTATCAAGCTCTTTTCCAATAAATACCAGTGTATTCATTTTTCTTTCATCCTTTTTCCAATGGTTACCGTAGTCCATATCGACACGTGAACCGACGGTCTGTATAATGATTTTTTTGTTTTCATCTTTTTTATAACCAATTCCCTTCATTCGGTAAATTTTGTTTGGATACTTGCCGACGAGTTTGCTCAAACCGAGAAATAGGTTTACGAAATTAAATTCTTCAGCAAAAGTATAGACGCGCGTTGCAATATCGCTCAGATGTTGTTTTGCCAGACTTGATTTGCCAAGTATCAGTGAACTGCTTAGATTAACGTTCTTCAGAAAAGAAAAAGCTTCTGTTTTTTTTGTGTACTTTATTTCCGCGATTATTTCAAAAGGAAACCCCTCCGTTACTGTTGATTGGAGAGTTTTCGCAAGTGGGTTTACATGTGCTAAGTAGTTGCTTAAATAGCTCAAATATGCTGAATGTACCGCTTCGGTTTTGTTGATGATAATGACGTCGGCGGCCGTGATTTGCCGTAATACTTCATCCCTTTCCTTGATCTGATCTTCAATAAGTGCAGCATCAACCAAGCATATAATTTTTTTCAATGGGAAGTAATTCTTAAACATTGGATGCCTTGTAAAAGGTTCTGTTATAGCATCGGGTATAGCAAGACCTGTACATTCAATAACGAGCTCATCAAAGCTGTCCTTTTTTTGATAGAGCGATTCGAGTGCGGTGTAAAGTTCATCGTTCAGCGTACAACAGAGACATCCCTCTTGGAGTGCTACGAGTTGTTCATAATTTTCATTGAGCAAGGAGCTATCTATATTTAGTTGTCCTATCTCATTTTCAATGATAGCAAAGCGTTTTTTCGGATAGGATTTCATTAGCGCATTTAGAAAAGTCGTCTTTCCTGCACCTAAAAAGCCAGTTAAAATGGTTACTGGGCGAGCATGGGCTGTATTCATTTGCGATGATTATACATTTAATCTGCTTTTGGTATCTCCCGAACGAAAGTCGGGGAAAGGCAGACCTTATTTCAATAAATTGAAAAATTCGTTTCGTTTACTTTCTGATAAGAATATACCGCTGTATTCCAGTGTTGTTGTACTGCTGCTGGTATCTTTGACACCCCTTGCGGAAACACACAGATGATCTGCATCAATCACAACAATGATATCATCTGTTGCTAAGGTAGATCTGAGTTCATTGTAAATCTGTAAAGTAAGGCGTTCTTGCACCTGTGGTCGATGCGCATAATAGTCTACAATACGGTTTATTTTTGACAGCCCTATTACGCGGTCTTTGGGGATATAGCCTATATGTGCCCGTCCCACAATTGGTAAAAAATGATGTTCACAGGCTGAATTTACCCGTATGTCTTTTTCTATCAATAGCTTATTGTAGCCATAGCGATTTTCGAAGGTGGACAGCTTGGGTTTGTTAACTGGGTTAAGGCCATAGAACAATTCGTTGATATACATTTTTGCTACACGATGGGGCGTTCCGCTCAGACTGTCATCTTGAAGGTCGAGGCCAAGCTCATACATAATGTCCTTAAAAAGTTGAGATATCTTGCTGATTTTTTCTTCGTCTGTTCGATCAAATGCATCGGGCCGCAGGGGAGTATCCATTGAAGTCATCATGTGTTGGTCTCCTAAATCTTCCGGATTGGATGCTGCATCTTTTTTTAATAATGTGTTCATAAATTAATTTTTATCAAATCGTGCTGATTATACCTCTTGTCTATTGTCAAATGGAGTTGCCATTTCATAGCGCTATTCGTGGTATAAATATAATTAAAAAACATCAAATGCAATATAGTTGCTTTTACTGTTTTTTAACTATATTTGATAGGTAAATCTTTAATGCGTTATGTTTAAGCAATTTATTCTAGTCTTTTTGTGCGTTGTCGTAGGGAGTATAACTAGTCCGGTCTTTTCTCAAGGGGTAACGGAATCACAACATTTGGTCGATCATAAGCCTATGATGAATGAGGTTTGGAAAACTTTTGACACCATGCTCTATAAAGTGAACAAGGTTAATGGCAAGACGGTTTACACCCCTTATTTTCCGAGTAAGCTTGCGAAACTGGATGGAACAAGGGTCGAGTTGCAAGGCTATATGGTACCGTTAAGGGCCGGCCTTCGCCATAATAGGTTCCTTTTGTCGGTCTTGCCAGTGCATCAATGTATGTTTTGTGGCCAAAATGGTATTCCACCGATGGTGGAGGTTACGCTGAGCGACAACAATAAAGTGTGGTTAAAAGAGAATCCTGTTATTGTAAAAGGCTATGTCAAATTAAATGAGAAAGATCGGAGCAGGGTTGAAATCTTTATAAGAGATGCAGCTCTTCTAAAACAGTAGGGATTATCAAAAGCTAACGACTCCGCCAGGTCCACCAAAGAATGATTCCATAGATAAACACAGCGGCCGCGAGCAATAAAAATAGCTCGAAACTTGTCTCCGGAAAATTCGTCGATTGCGAAAGAAAGGCGGATATTAATAAAATGCCCAGTAGGCCAGCGGTTATGCTAACAATGAATTTCTGAGCTTTGTTTAATGCGGGGCTTACTCGGGGTACTACTTTTTTCTCGTGGATCTCATGTACAGGTTCGGTTTCCTTCAATAGTGCAATATCGAGATCAAGCTGCACTGCCATTAAATTGAGGGTATAAGCCCTTGGTAGAACTTCAGCTTTTTCGATGCGTTGCACAGATCGAAGATTCAGTTTGACAAGATCAGCAAGTTGCTGTTGGGAATATCCTTTACTGATACGGGCATTTTTGATCAAAAGCGCTATTTTCTCTTTGCTGGATTTATTGGTCATTTTATGACATTTTGCGGCGTATTCAAATGTCGTGAAATTAAATGATTTAAGGCTATAGCTTTGTGTAAAAAAAATCATGATCGCTATTGCTCTTGAATTGGTCGTCTCCCAGTTTTTGCTGGGTTATTTTTGCAAGCGGAACCTCCAGGTTCTGGGGTTTTCCTCAAAGGTCGGATCTTTCCTGTTCTGTCTGTTTGGTCCCATAATATACGTTACTGCGCTCTATTTGAGTATTGCTTATTTAGTTGGAAATCCGTATCAACTAAATCCGAATTATACGGTATCTGATTTTTTTGGCAGTCTTTATTATGTATCAAAAGCCGTAGTATTTGAGGAATTGATCTTTAGGGGAGCCGTATTATATATTCTAATGAGACGCTATGGTCATGGGAAAGCTGCATTGATCACGGCGCTGGCTTTTGGCATTTATCACTGGTTTTCGTACGGTATCGTGGGGCAGGTTTTTAAGATGCTGGAAGTCCTTGTATCGACCGGTATAGTGGGGTATTTATTCGCGCGGATTTATATTAAAACCAGTAAAATAGTGTATCCGATCGTTTTGCATTTTGGTTATAATTTTGCAACGATGATTCTATTTTCGAAAGAAAAAAATATCGGTCTGCAGCTCCTGATAAAAACGTATGCAGTAGATCCTGTCAAACCCGAGGGGATTTTGCCTTTGCTCGTTCTCGTTAGTTATTATATCGGTTTTCCGCTGTTGTGCTGCATTTTTCTTAAACAACTAAAAGCTGCAGATAATTTGTCCTGACTATCGGCTCGCATCCTATGGTTTGCTGATCAAGCTCTCTATTTGGATGTGAGTATTTCGCTATTCGTTCTTTGCTGATGGAACATAACGCTTACGCTAGTTTAAACCGACGGATCGTCGGCATAGAACGAGCTGACTCAAGTCTATTTACGTATAATTTCCACACTATCTTTCGGAAAATGATTTTGTAACCATTGTTGTAGCTTTTCCTGTTGTGTTTGAGGTAGCGGAGTTTTGGTAGAATAAATAAATGCGACAAGGTTGGCTAAGCTATCCTTTTTGCTGTAATGTTGTTGTATACCAATGCTATAGGAGCTTAGCTCGGGAAACAATACCAAGATATCCCGATCGAGCTGTGGATTGGCTAATTGGTATTTGGTAAGTTCATTATTGAGCGCTCTTATGGTAAGGTCTTTTTCACTTACAGCAGCGGTACGCTTATCGATTTCGCTAAGAATACTCGATTTTAGGTCTAAACTGTCCTGATGAATAACCAGCGAGGTATTGGTAATTCCAAATGTTTCCATGCTTTGTTGTAGAGACTCAACTTCTTTTTTGCTGAATTTTTTTGATAAGAAAGCCAGTTCTAATTTCTTTGGATTGCCATTCATCTCCAGTTTTTCATAAATAACCGTATAACCTTTATTGCTCAATTCCTGTTGAACGAACTGATTTACTTTGTTTGTGTATTTTTTTTCTTGCAGTAGATTGTAGGCAAAATATACGCTCGGCAATACAAGTATAATTGTGATGATGGTAATACTTTGCGTAATTCTTTTTTCCCGTTGTTGATCGACATAATGTGTTTTGGGGTACCGTAAATATTTGACAATCACAAAGGTCGAAATGCAGATAAAAACACAGTTTATTATATAGAGGAATAATGCGCCGGCGAAAAAGCTGAAATTGCCTATTGCGAGTCCATAGCCCGCGGTACAGAGCGGAGGCATCAGGGCTGTTGCAATTGCTACTCCAGGAATTGGATTGCCCTTATCCACTCTTGTAATGGCAATGACTCCGACCAGACCACCGAAGATTGCAATCATGACATCGTAAATATTGGGTGATGTGCGTGCTAGTAACTCAGATTGTGCCTCTTTGAAGGGGCTTAAAAGAAAATAGATAAACGACACGACTAAGCTGATCAATGTGGCGATCAGTAGATTTTTTAGCGATTTTTTTAATAACGGAAAGTCAAAAGTCCCTAAGGCAAATCCAGCTCCTACTATTGGCCCCATTAACGGAGATATCAGCATGGCTCCTATAATGACGGCAGTAGAATTTACGTTCAATCCAACAGACGCCACTACAATCGCGCAGGCAAGAATCCAGGCATTAGCTCCGCGAAAAGAAATATTACTGACAACATTTTCCAGAACAGCTTCCTTTTTTTCTTCACCTTGGTGTAGATCAAAAAATCGTAATATTTTATTCATAAATTTATTGTTGTGCTAAAAAATATAAATATAGGGCTTAAACTATTCTTAACGTGCTAAAACTATGCCGCCTTTGGTAATTTGGTTTGCCTAGGCGATAAAATAAAGTAGCGATGCCGGATGGATCCAACTTTGTTCGGATTGCTTGTGATCATAAATAGCGTTCCCTACAGGTATAAAATGACAAGAAGATTTTGTCGACTGCTCATAAAATATTATCTTTTAGTAATTTTAGAACTAAGAAACAAGAAATAGAAATGTCGTTAATAGATTTATCAAGACGTGTAGCGTTGGGAATAGATATCGGAGGGACCAATACGAAATTTGGGGTGGTCAATCATCGCGGTGAAGTACTTGAAAAGGGAAGCATAAAAACAGATGATTATGAGACAGTAGAGGAGTTTATCGATGCGTTGTATGAAAAAGCATCTCCTTTAATTGAAAATTTTGGCGGTAAAGATAGCTTTGATGGAATTGGCGTTGGTGCTCCGGATGCGAATTATTATACTGGAACCATAGACCATGCGCCCAATCTTCCTTGGAAGGGTGTCATTCGATTCAGTGACTTAATGACCGCAAAGTTTAATATCCCCTGTACCATAACCAACGATGCTAATGCTGCAGCCTATGGTGAAATGCTTTTTGGTGCAGCGCGGGGAATGAAAGATTTTATTATGATTACCCTAGGGACAGGTGTCGGCAGCGGTATCGTCGCCGGCGGAAAGCTTATCTATGGTCATGACGGATTTGCTGGAGAATTAGGTCATACCATTGTTAAACCTGGAGGGAGGAAGCATTGGAGCACAGGTTCTGAAGGAAGTTTAGAAGCCTATGCGTCAGCGACAGGAATAACGATCACGGCAAAGAAAATGAGAGCTGAGTTTCCTGAGTCGATGCTAAATCAGTATCCAGAAGATGCTATAAATTCGAAGACTGTTCATGAATGTGCCTTGAAAGGGGATGCAATTGCCATCGAAGTATTTAGATATACGGGGCAGAAGCTGGGTGAAGCCTTGGCCAATTTTGTGATGTTTTCATCTCCTGAAGCAATTCTCCTATTTGGTGGGGTAATTAAAGCAGGTGATTTTATCTTAAAACCTGCGAAGCTGCATATGGAAAGAAATCTTTTTCCTTTGTTTAGGAATAAAGTGAAACTTGTCTTTAGTGAATTGGAAGAAGCTGATGCTGCTATTCTTGGCGCAAGTGCATTGGTTTGGGAAAAATAAACTATTAATTTGTTCTCAAGATGCTAACACCATTTATTAGGGATACCGTTTGTATCTTGAGAACAGTTTTTTTTAAGTTGTTAATTTATAAATTTGTAAGGTCTTTCTGTTAGGGTAAATCCAATACGCTGCCCAGAATTGGCAAAGAAATAACCGACTATTTCATACCTAAGGAAAGCTGTTGTTATTTTTCGTGTATCTAAAGGCATAGTCTTTGCTGATGAATTCTTTTAAACTTAAAACTATTTGTATGAAAAAGACCGTTTTTCTTCTTTTGTTGCTATGCACAGCCTTATTCTCAAAAGCCGACCAACTACAGGCCCTAACACAAAAACAAGCGGAAACCGCAGTAGCATATCTTAAGAAAGAGCCCATTGTTATTTTGTGGTGTAGCTGCTGCGACAATCAAACGCCAAAAAAGATTACTGTAAACGAAGTATTTTACAAGCAATATCCTGACGGGAAATATTATTCTGTTATCGTAAAAGGTAGAGACGAAAGCGGAGTGGAAGTGGAAGAATATGTAGATTTAGCGTATGTATTTGTGAAAAAAGGGAAAAAAGCCAAAAGTCTAGGCAAGGTTTTAAAATTTGAATGTGATCCTTGTACAAAACCATTTGACTGGTCGGTTTAAATCGTGTAGTTAAGAACTAATTTCTAAAAAAAACTCCCGAACTTATGAGCTCGGGAGTTTTTTTGTGCGGAAGAAGGGACTCGAACCCCCACGCCTTGCGGCGCCAGATCCTAAGTCTGGTGCGGCTACCAATTACGCCACTTCCGCATTAGGATTTCTTATGATGTCGCAAATATATAAACCAAAGTGATATCTTGCAAGTCGATAAGCTAGATTCCTTCTTTTAAATACGGATCATCCTGTTTATGAATGGAATATTTTTCATTAGGATACTTGTCTCTTTGATCACATGATCTACAGACGGCCTGTTTACCCGATTTTTCGATGAAATGCTTGCTGTCCTAATCAAGTTTTGTTAAGGCCTTTGAATTTCGCAACAAAAATACATATTGAAAAAAATCAGTTGTATGAGTCTTCTCAGCGGGTATGATATTCTCGCCAAAAAGCCGTGATTTTACAGTTATTAAATTTTGGGAAGTAGCATAGGGTGAATGTGCAGCATTGAGTTTAAACAATGATATACTATTTGGTCGACTTAATTCTTTTAGATCCTGAATGCCTTTCACGAGCATAAGTGGGCCATCTGCATTTACCCAATCTACTTTTTCATCTGCAGGGGTTGGAAATTGAGGATTCTTTGGGAGATACATTTCACTAGCAATGGTATAACTAACAAAGCTAGATACCTTATATCCTTTATTTTTCAGGCGTGCAGCAAAAGGATCGTTGGTTGCATCCTTTCCTTTTTGTAAAACATGAAAGAAACCAAATAGCCCATATAGTTTTTTACCTTTAATATGGTGTTCTTTCATATAATTTTCCAAATTTAATAGCATAGCTGAATCCCTGGATACGTCAGACTTATCTGCTGTAAAGCTTTTATCTAGGCCAATAACAGTGATTTTTGCCGTATCAGCAAGGTTGCGGTTATAATCATAAATTTCACCCCATTTTTGATATAACTCTAAACTAGACTGTTGCGGAATACGTTTGCGAATAGAGCTAACCACATCTTTCAGTAGGGCGTTATCTTTTAGGGGCTTGGATAAAAAGCTGTTTAGTTTATTGGCATTTGTACTATCCATCTCAGCAATGTAATATTTAACACCGAGTTTTTTGTTCAAAAAGAATAGCAGCTCTTTGTCCAACTTTTGATTGTCTGCGTAGCCATGAATTTCCCCAAGTAAAAAAATATCCGAATCATAAAAGCTATTGTCGAATAGAGAATCTACAATACGATCCTTCATTTCCGTTTTATGGAGTTTGAGATACGCTATATTTTCCGCATTGGTATTTCCTATAAATATCCGATTGGAAATGAAAAAATAGAGGAATAATAGCCCAATAATGGCCAGTATAGCAAAAAATGTGATCTTAATAAATTTAAAAAACTTTTTCATAAATGAGGTTTTGGCAAAGGTATTATTTTTCAAGGAATGAACCAATAAGTATCCATGCGTATAATTAAAATATATGTATTGGTATTTTTAAGAATTGAGTCATTCTTCAATAGAATTGGGTCATTCTTCAATGACTATTGCCATAGGACGATTGCTAGCAAACTGCTAAGGGCTTATTTTACAGTTTTTTGTACGATAACAGAGATTTTGTAGTTACCCCGTAGCGTTTGTGTCCCTTGTTCCTTGTTCGGATAAGGGGCGATATCTTGTAATGAAATGATATATCCGTTGGTATTGGCAGTTCTTTGATAGCCTCTATCCTGTAAATCTATTGTAGCGAGCTTTATAATCGTGGGTTCGGTTGCTTTTTCTGCGATCTCAATTTCTGCTACCGCAACTCCAGACCAAATACAGTTGACGCCTTCAGGGCAACGGCTATCTTCTGAAATACCTTTAAATTTGATCTTGATCGGATATTCTCGCAATGATATACTTTGTCCCTCAGCTAAGGATACACTTTCTGTCTCTTTTCTATTTGCAATACTTTCCTTTTGAGTTGCACAACTTGCCAGTGAGCAAATTCCCAGTCCAATAATAATCGTTTTATAATTCATTATCTTTGCCGAAATAAAACTAGTGTATATGTTATCCAGTTATTACTACCAAAATTAAGCCATATTTAAGAGGTCCCGCTCGTAATAATCGCCGTTTATGCCACTGTTTGTAACTCTTATTGGTGCTAAAATCCTATTTGAATCATTGCTGTGGCTTTTGAGCGATTATTGCTGTGATCCATTTTCATGATGATATGATTTTTCAGGTTCGTCACAGCTCGTAAAGAATAAGCTGGTCTCAGCTAGTTTTGATTTATCGAATCTTTCATCTTGAAGAAAGGACAGACCCTGCCGGATGTACTTATTTAAATACCGATCGTCTTGCTCAGGATTTCCCGCAAAAAATGCTTCATTGTCTGATGCAAACTTGCTGATATATCTTTTGGTGACAGGATCTAAAATGTACTGTTCGAGGTCAGGGTAAAATATTGTGTAATGTGCATTGCTAAATATTTCTGTGGGGTCGGTATAGTTTGACTGATCATAATCCTTCTTCATGGCTAATATTTCGTTCCAATGCTCTTGATTTGAACCGTCTTGATTTTCTCTTAAAAAACCTTTTTCTCCACCATAATTGGAAAGCCTGATCGCTAATTTATTACCTTCAGCTAAATATAGATAAGCACTAAAATTTTGACGCGCACGTTGGGGTTTGTTATAAGCAGCTATAAAATCATTGAATTTTCCTGCATTGGTATACTGAAAGACTTGATAAGTGCTATCATCTTCCATATACTGACTTTGTACAATAAACTTAAGCGATTGAACCGGTTTGGATTCCTGATAAACAAAAGGGGGGCTGAAACAGTTTGCCTTGTCATTGAAAACCCGATGTGTGCTGTCATTATCAAATTGTACATAAGTTTTCCCGCCTTCAAAACCTGCCAAATTGAAACGAGTACTGTCTTTGAAGTTAGCATTGTGACGCCCATACAGTTGAAATAAAGGGGCTTCATCCGGATAGAAAAGCAGGTAATCTTTTTCAAAAATATAGGACCCGAAAACAGATGTAGCATAACCATATAACAGAAATTTGCCATCTTCAAAAAGACAAATTCCGCTATTATCACCATACTGTCCACTGATTGTCTTTGCCTTATCTTTTCCGTTTGGAAAATAGTGCGTGACTTGCTGTGCTTTACCATTTGTTACCATAAGGATAAGACTAATTAAGCCTAGAATTTTTTTAATAAATGATCTGCTTTTACTGTCTTTTCGCATCTCTTTTGTTGTTTATCAAATTTAAACCATTGCAACATTGGTTCAATGGTGGTATTTACAATCCGTGCAGGCATTTTACGATTCGCCGAAACCTGCAAGGGGGCAAACTAACACATATCCTTTCGCTTGGTAAATTAGTGGTTTTATCCGTCGTATTTTCAACTTACATTAACATTTTTTTCCACCTATTAGAACAAAATATACCCCACTTAGACCGCTGGTTCGAATATCTTTGATTCTCGTCTGATGAACACTTCGCCTGCTTTGAATGTTCATGGAAATTTATGAAGATTTAATAGCCAATTAAGATAAATAAATGTCAACACTAACCCGTATAAATGCATATATGCAGGTCAAAAAACATATTCGAATGAATATAATTGCTGATCTTGATATGAGTATTTTTTATTTTAAGAAAAGACCTTTCATCGTGATGGATTTGTCAAATGAAAAGATATATTTCAACGATAGTGGATTAGAGTGGTTACGCTCAGAAAAACAGATGGAACAGCCTGTTCAATGGACCCGAAGTAAATATCTTCCCTCCAAAAATTGGGTGGGACTCGCTGTAAATAACGAAAGAAATGATTTTATTATCCAATTAATTGATGAATTTTATCTAGCAACATGTGATATGTTATTGATTGCTGATAAAAGAAATGCTGGCTAAGGTATTAGGTATTTTAACCTGTTTTATAGGTACTTTAACTTATTTTATTTTAGTTGCTTTTTTTTCTGATTTTTAATCTCCATCTTTAGATCATTATAAACGTGAAATTTGAGTCCATTACACAACCTTTCTGAAGAAACATTGATTCTTTTGTTGAAAAAGAAGAATCAGCAGGCTTTTAGTTATCTTTACGATCACTATGCCAATGCGCTCTTTGGGGTGGTTTCTCGTATAGTGGCTTCAACTGAGCATGCGGAAGAAGTCATACAAGACGTATTTGTCAAAATTTGGCGACACATCGATGTTTTCGATGCCGAAAAAGGCCGTCTTTATACCTGGATGATCAACATTGCCCGTAATACAGCCCTCGATCATCGAAAATCAAAAGCGATCGTAAACGAACAGAAAAACCAACCGCTTTCAAATATCGTAAATAGGGAGGAAGAACAAGATCAAAGTCAGGACGAACTACATACGAAAGCAGATTTTATTGGATTCAGAAATATTTTAGATAAATTGAAGCCTGAATGGCGTATCTTGATTGAGATGGCCTACTATGAAGGATATACACAACAAGAAATAGCTGAACAACTTGATGTCCCGCTCGGAACGGTAAAAACTCGTACCAGAGCGGCATTTATACAGTTACAACAATTATTAAGGAGTATCGTTAATTTTGGATATTAGAGCATACATATCGTCGGGGATTATTGAATCGTACGTTTTGGGGCTGGCTTCTGAAGAAGAAGTGAGCATCTTGAATTGTATTCGAAAAAATAATGTCGAAGTGGAACAGGCCATCATCGAAGCGGAAACTGCACTCGAAGAGTTGGCTGATAGCCAAGCGATGGAGATGCCTATGCAGTTCAAACAAGAGATATGGAATAAACTTATAGCGGAAAATCTTGTGCCAAGCGAAGATCAGGAAGTCAACGAAGTCCTCGCGCCCGCTTCGACAGGTGATAGCGAAGTAATTGCTATCGGTGCCGACAAGAAAACGCTCGGTGCTCGGTCTTATACGTGGACGGTTGCAGCGAGTCTATTGTTAGCTGTTAGTATTGGTGCTAATATTTTCTTATATCAACGCAAACAGGATACAGTAAATAAGTTAAATCAGACGACGTCCTTACTTGATGCTGAACAAGAAAAAGTAGCGACATTACAGAACAAATGGGCACTCGTTCAAAACCCAGCGATCAAAACGATCCCTCTTAAGGGCGTAGAAAGTAAACCCGATTACCGTGCCTTGGTATTTTGGGATCAGGCATCAAAGGCAGTTTATCTAAGCATTGAGCACATGCCAGTTGCACCTAAAGGAAAGCAATATCAGCTGTGGGCAATGGTTGACGGTAAACCTGTTAATGCAGGTGTTTTTCCATTGGACTCAAAAGGAGACACAGCAAGTAAGATGCTTGATATTCCCAAAGCACAGGCTTTTGCCATTACGCTGGAAGATGAAGGCGGGAAAGATGCTCCAACGCTCAGCGCATTATGTGTAATGGGGAGTATATAATATATAAAAAAATGCCCTGATGGGATAAACCGATCAGGACACGCTAAAACAGGTAAACTACGTCTTTTGTTAGGATTTTATAAATAAACCTGCAATATTAAGTACAGCTTCTGCAGTTAGAGGTTCGTCGAATGACTGAGTGGCTGCATTGGTCGAAATTTTCCCCGAGGCGCTTGACAAAGTCGTAATATCCACTCCCGCTTGTGTCACATTATTTTCGCCTGCATAAACCGGATCGACAACTGCTCCTATACCACTGTCATTGTTTCCGGTAATCCAAGGTTTTTGATTGGCGGCTCCACCTCCGCGGGCACGGCGCATTTGACGGATATGGGAGGCATGTCTTGCCTCAACCGAATGGATCTGCAGTGCGGCGGTCAGTACAACGCGATTGCCAAGTAAAATTCCCGCCTGGCCTTTATAAGCTCTTACACCAGTATCTTCAAATGCTTGTGCGACAGCTAAAAATGTATCATAGTCACTGAAAACATTGCCAAAAGTGCCACCAGCAGTAAAATCAAAGGTTGGTTTTGAAACAGCTTTACTGCCCAATACCTGTTTCAGAAAATTCACATGTGCAACTTCATGGTCACGAATGGTGGTTATCGCACCTAGTGGTTTACCTGTGGGGATAAGACCTGCCTTGGCAACACCCATTGTGTAATATTCTGCTTCGAGATATTCCAATGTCAAGGCATAGTTGAGTACACCATTTACATCTGTGGGCGCAGTGGCACCGTAGGCTTTTTTAAAGAGTTCACCTATCATAAAGGGCAGGGCAGCCAAGGTTACTTTTTTACTCATGGAAGCCAAACTTTTGATTGCTTCACGGCGAGGGCTGATGCGATCGCTGAATTCAGGATCTACAGCATTTATTTGTTCAAAAACGTTTAAGAGATTCATGATAATCAGATTTTGGATGAATTAATAGGTTGGTAGATCACTAACATCAATCTTGGACTTAATAAATGGTGCAGCGGCACTAAGCACCACGCTTGGACTCTTTGCGAGATCAAGACCATTTGAATCCACTACTTCTTGATTGGCAAAACTGCCGTTGTCGATCATATCTCTGACCCAAGCGGCATGTCGTGCTTCAACAGAAACAATCTTACCTGCCAATAGTAAATAATTGACATCTTTGATTAGCCAACCAGCACCATTGTAAGCCGAAACACCAAGGTCTTCAAATGTTTTTGCTGTTGCCAGTACTGTTTCACGGCTATTGAAATTGACGCCAGCTAGATTAAATTCGAGACTTGAAATGGCTTTGGCACCCAAGGCCACTTTGAAGAACTCACGGTGAGCGATTTCATGATCACGGATATCGGTAAAAAAAGTTTTTTCCATATCCGTCATACCGCTATAGGGATTATTGACTAACTGGATGTAGAATGCGGCTTCAAGTTGTTCAAGTGCATAGGCATAATTTAGGATAGCAATGTCGCCGCTGCCAAAATACATGCCCTTGCCGCCGTTATCCATACCATCGTCGTGGTCTTTTTTACAGCTCGACATACCGAGTATGGCTAATGTCGCTGCGCTGGCTCCTGCATATTTTAAAAAGTCTCTTCGTCTGAGATCTCTTTTGTCCATGTCACTATTGGAGTTCAATAGTGTTTCGTTGTGGGAGGTTATCTTTTCCATAACAAAAGTCTTTTAGTTTATAATTTTTTCTCTGTACTTATACCCATTTACGACTTTTTGGAAAGCTTGGATTTCACAAGTTCAATTTTTTTTAAATATTTTTTTCGCATTGAAAAACTGATATAATCTTCTCCTTTATGGGCGCCAAAGACAGAACAGTCCTAAAAGATTTTGATGATTTCTATTTTCAATCGACACAGGTATATATTATTCGTTACATTTATTGCATGTTCGTTTCAGGTCGCGTGTTATTAGGAAAGGATAACAGTTGGCTTTGGATAATTTTAAGCGCAAATGGTAGGTGGGAGTGAAGTACTTATTGTTGGTAGACTTTTAACCTAATAGTTTGTTTTTTTATTTAAAACTATTTTAACGTAGCGGTGTTCATGATTATATTTATCATGCTATTAGCGCTGGTTTTCGATGTTTTACCATAGAACCAGAAGAGTTAATACAAAATCTATTTTAGATGGGCGTGGGAATGATTCAAATCAATGTTTAAAAATAGTGTAAAATCATTTGTACGCTAGAGCAAGCTATACATGAGGACCAATAAGGAATTCGAAGATAACATTAATAACAATAGAAGCTTTTGAATGACTGCTAAATTATCCCCAAAGAATGAATCAGATCGGATTCGCATATTGCACGAATACGAAATTTTAAATACCGCAACCGAGGAAGAGTTTGACCGAATTACGAAAATCGCATCGCTTGTATGTGGTACACCTATTTCATTGATTTCTTTGGTGGATAAAGACAGGCAGTGGTTTAAGTCGCGCGTTGGTTTGGAGACTGAAGAAACCAGACGGGATGTATCTTTCTGCCAGTATACCCTGGAAGAAGATCAACTGATGGAAGTTGAAGATGCTGAAAAAGACGAACGTTTTAAATCCAATGAGCTTGTTACCCGAGAACCAAATATCCGTTATTATGCTGGTTTACCATTAATCGATCCCAATGGCTATGCCTTAGGTGCGCTATGTGTTATCGATCGTGTTCCAAGGCAACTCGACCAGCATCAGAAAGAAATTCTAACTCTTCTCCGGGATGAAGTTGTTGCGCTTATTGTCAACAGAAAGGAGAAAGAAAAATACAGGGAAAGTGAACAAAAGCTGAAAGCATTTTTCGATAATTCTCAAGGGCTTATGTGTACCCACGATCTGAAAGGAAATTTCATCACCGTCAATGATGCTGGAGCCAGGATCTTAGGCTATACGAGAGATGAGATTCAGGTATTATCACTTTTTGATATTGTTCCATCGGAGGGGCACAAAAATTTACAAAACTACCTGGATGCGATTGTTCGGCATGGAACAATCAAAGGAGAAATGCGTACCATGACTCGTTCGGGTGACATGCGTATCTGGATGTTTAACAATATTCTCCAGGCCAGTGAAAAAAAAATACCTTATGTGATTGGTAATGCAGTCGATATTACAGAAGAACATTTTCTAGAAAAGAAACTTAAGCATGCACAGGCCACATTGATACGGACCGGCAGGGTAGCTAGAATTGGCGGCTGGGAATATACACCTGCTGATGGGAAGATAGTATGGTCCGAAATTACGAGAGAGATTCATGAAGCACCTGAAGACTATGAACCAGATCTGACAACTGCATTACAGTTCTATAAAGAGGGGGCAAGTAGAAAAAAAATACAGACTGCAATTGAACACGCACTCGCTACGGGAGAAGCTTGGGATTTGGAACTTGAGATTGTCACCTTCGCTGGTCATGAACTATGGATACGTGCCTTGGGAAATGCCGATTTTGAAAATGGTCATTGTGTCCGTTTATATGGTACTTTTCAGGATATTGATAAGCGTAAACGTATTGAAGCAGAGTCTTCCAATTCAAAAAAATTACTTGCAGAAGTGTTGGAAGCAACCTCTGCTGTCGGTATTATTGCGACCGACAATGCTGGTGTAATTACATTGTTTAACACAGGGGCCGAAAACCTCTTGGGATATCGTAGTGAAGAAGTGATTGGTAAATTTGGTCTTGCACACTTTCATCTAGAAGAGGAACTTGTTTTGAGGGCGAAAGAACTGGAGGTCGAATTGGGACATTCAGTAGATAAACTTCGGCTCTTTGTAGATATGGCAGAGCTGCACGGTGCTGAGCAGCGCGAGTGGACCTATTGTCGAAAAGATGGATCTCAATTATATGTTTCCTTAGCAGTTACTCATATTAGGGATATTAACGACAACGTCATCGGTTATCTTGCGATTGCGACAGATATTAGTCGGATTATTCATCAACGCGAGGAGCTGGAAAAGGCAAAATTAGTAGCCGAGCAGGCAAATGCAGCAAAATCACAATTTTTGGCAAATATGAGCCACGAACTTCGTACACCGCTGAATGGAATTGTTGGCTTTACCGATCTATTGCTTGGAACAGCATTGGAGGATACGCAACGGGAATACCTTACGATCGTTGATCAATCCGCTAATTTATTGCTTGGGATCATAAACGACATTCTAGACTTCTCTAAAATTGAAGCCGGAAAGTTAGAACTGGAAATTGAACAGACCGATCTCCACGACCTAGTTATTCAGTTGACGAACTTTCTTAATCTGCAGATCAAAACCAAAAATCTGGCGTTTTATCTGAATATCGCGGCCGATGTACCGCATTACATCTGGGTTGACGCTCTTCGCATCAAGCAAGTATTGATGAATTTATTAAGTAATGCCACAAAATTTACCGAGAAAGGAACCATTGAACTAAGCATTACAGTAGAATCACATGATGCTGACCAGGCTGTTCTGTGCTTTAGTGTCAAAGATACAGGCATAGGCATCAAAGCGGATAAATTGGAGCGGATATTTGATGCGTTTACGCAAGAAGATAACTCGATGACTAAACGTTATGGCGGAACTGGATTAGGATTGACTATATCCAATAAACTGCTTAAAATGATGGATAGTGAATTGAAATTGGAAAGCACTTTAGGTGTTGGCAGCCGTTTCTTTTTCAATATTCAGGTGCGTTCTATCTGGGAAATAAAAGAGTGGGAGGAATTGAAAAAAATAAAGAATGTACTCGTTGTTGCAGAAGAAGAATCTGAACGAAATGTTTTGGCTCGGATGCTATCTTTAAAGAATATTGATAGCGTACAGGCAAAAACTGGATTTGAAGTATTACAGATGTTAAAAGGGGGGCGCTGTTTTGACGCTATCTTGATCGACAATCAATTGCCTATTATCAGTGGTATCGAAACAATAAAGAATATTCGCGAAAAAAAATTTAATAACAATTTTGAGCAGAACATCATTCCCATTTTTAGTGCTGAAGAGCAAGACATAGAACCGCTTTGTCATTCTCTGGCTATAAGTTATTGGTTAATCAAACCTGTTAAACCTGAGGACCTGTACACTGCCTTGATAAAGGTGATTACTTCTTAGTTTGAGTTAATCCATTGGTTTATGGATCGATATTTCCGAATTTATTGTCCTAGTCTAAAGTTATCCCTATATAAACCTGCAATATTATTTCTAGATAGCGCAATGTTTCAATCATTGTGAATTCAAGAAGGCATGTAAACATTATCGCAAGTTTCGGATTTTATAAGATGATCTTTCAGTATAGCTTTGTGTTAAATAATGAAAAAACACGATGCAAATTTTTAAAGACAAAGTCATTTTGGTTACAGGAGCCAATAGAGGGATAGGCAAATCACTGGTAACTGCATTGCTCAACAACGGAGCAGGGAAGATATATGCAAGCTGTAGGGATTTAAAAAAGATGCCAGTATTTGCTGATGATCGGATAGTACCTTTACAGCTAGACATCACAGATATTAAACAAGTAGCAAGGATTGCAGTCGCTGCATCAGATACTGAAATTCTAATCAATAACGCAGGAACCTTAAGCCCAGGGAATATTTTACAAGGAGAGCCATCAGGGATGGAAAAAGATCTGGAGGTAAATTATTTTGGAACAATAAAGATGATGCGTGCATTTGCGCCAATTCTTATACAGAATAGACCATCTATGATGATCAACATTGTTTCGATAGCAGCCTATTCTCCTTTACCTTCGATTGCTGGGTATGCCGCCTCCAAAGCAGCTCTTTATTCCGCTACGCAATCTGTTCGGATCGAACTGGCTAAAAATGATGTAAAGGTTTTCGCTGTGAACCCCGGAGCGATTGCTACCGATATGAATAAGGGAAGTGACTGGGATATGCCAGATCCAGACAGTATAGCTATTAAGATTTTAGAAAGTGTAGCTGACGGAAAACTTGATATCGTCCCGGATGAAATGGGACAAGGTATGTATGCCGCATGGCGAGAAGAACCTGCGAATCTGTCAAAAATATTTGCTGATCTCTATCATGCAGAAAAATAAAGGTCTATGTATTATTCGGCGTTCTCTATGGTGATAAGAAACGCCGAACATTTTGCTTAAGTTCAAAAAAAAATCACTATTTACCATAGATATTTAACGATCTTCGCTTGCTCTGTAGAAATAGTAACGCTAGAAAATTGTCAAAAAATTAAAATATAAAATGGCGCGTCAAAAGAATCCTGGAGTATATGATTGTCGATATTGATTACTATTCCTTAGATTTTAGGTAGGGGATACGATATTGTTCATCAAATCTTCTCTTGTCATCCCGATAACTACTGACTGCACCGAGTTTATGCATCATTTTGATATAACACCAAGCGAGATCAATCTGATAAGGTTTAAAACCACTCCGCGCACTCTTAGGATATAAGTGATGGTTGTTGTGCCATTCACCGGCTACAATGCCGGGCCATAACTGATTTATTGATTTGTCTTTCTCATTGAAATCAATACCTTCACGTTGCTTGTCTTCACCTTTTGCATGGCCTTCATAGTTGAATGTCCGTACACCGATTGCCCAGAAACCGGCCGCACCAAAGAGTGTGCAGGCAAGTGCGTGGCCACCGATCAAATAGAAAATGGCATACCAAAAAGCCCAGTTTAGTATCCAGGATCCAATAGCATGAGAAGGATTTACGTACGACCCCCATTTTCGATATTGTGCATAACTATTGGCGGTTACACCTGTATGTCGCATCAGTAATTTGACACGGTTATATGAATTTTCAGTAAGGTCCTTGGCAATAGGCTGATGATTTACATCGGCTAAAAAACAGTATAGAAAACCAGCCTGTGCATTATAAGGATCACCGGGGGTGTCAGATTTTGCGTGATGAACATGATGTGAAATCACATATATTTCTTCTGGAATTACATTAATCGTTAGATTCTGTGTGAAAAAACGCCAGAATCCGTTCCGGAATTTAAATGCGCCGTGTGTTGCAAATCGATGGTGCCATATCGTACCATGGGTCCCCA
This sequence comes from Sphingobacterium sp. UGAL515B_05, assembly GCF_033097525.1. NCBI lineage: Bacteria > Pseudomonadati > Bacteroidota > Sphingobacteriia > Sphingobacteriales > Sphingobacteriaceae > Sphingobacterium > Sphingobacterium sp. UGAL515B_05. The sequence continues at coordinate 3,524,865 of NZ_CP109907.1, forward strand.
TAACAATCATACTGTAGATAAATGCTGCCAAGACAGTCCACCAACTGAAGTGGTACACCAAAAAGATGATAAAAAAGGGGATGAGGCAAGCTACTTTTAGCCAGCTAAAAAAGGGTAACCAATTTCGTTTATCTTTAAAAATATTGAGGCGTTTGAAGAATTCTTTGAAAATTTCTTTTTTGCTTGGCTTTACGAGGTTTCCATCGTTGTCTTTCCATCCGTAGGTAGGAACTTGCAGAACATGGTCTAAAAAGGGCATTTGTGGTTGATGTAAATTATAATATTTGCTAAAGCTACCATTTAACATCGTTAAAAAGTGTTAATACGAAAAGTTTAACATATCCTTAAGATGCATCAGGCTATTTGGAAATATACATTAAGGAAACCGACTCCCATACGCGGTAAGTTTAATCTCATATAGTCTTCGATATTCACTCATACAATCGACGCTTTTTCCTCGGAGCTTAGTCGCTATTTATTCGCTCCCAACCGAAGAAGCACCGAAGAAGTTCCGAACAAGTACCGAACAAGCACCGAGTAATCTCTGAAGATAATAGCTATTAATTAAGCAAGATTCTTTACAACACCTTCTCTTTAAGTGCTTGAGTGGAATAAAGTTTGCGAAATGTTGAAAGGTAATGGTTAAAAGGGATACCCACAATCGGGAAAAAATCAGGATGGCACTGTAGATAATTTGATAGGTTGTTGACTTACAGTGAGATCAGAGTAGCTTTAAATAAATATAATTGCTAAATTTAAGCATCTTTCACAAATACATACTGATATGCACCATCCATTAGAAAAACACTATGTCAACCGGGTTGGGTGGCTTCGCGCTGCTGTGTTAGGTGCCAACGATGGCTTGTTATCGACGACGAGTATTGTAATTGGAGTTGCAGCGGCAAGCCCTGAACGCAATACCATTGTCTTGGCAGCATTAGCGGGCATGATTGCGGGAGCAATGTCTATGGCAGCAGGAGAATATGTTTCCGTAAGCTCACAGGAAGATACCGAAAAGGCCGATCTCCTACGTGAGAAAAAGGAACTTGAAGAAATGCCTGAAATTGAGCTACAGGAGTTAGCCAAAGTTTATGAAAGAAGAGGCGTCAGTCAAGAAACCGCCTTACAGGTAGCACGTGAACTAACGGCACATGATGCATTGGGCGCCCATGCACATGATGAATTGGGTATAAATGAGATTACCCAAGCTAGACCCCTACAAGCTGCACTGGCATCTCTGGGCTCATTTGCGTTAGGAGCGCTACTTCCTTTTATAGTTTCATTACTTGCACCAATTAGGCAGATGGTCTATCTGCAGTATGGTTTTACGATTATTTTTTTAATGGTTCTTGGAGCGAACGCGGCTAAGACTGGTGGCTCGAGTATCGGAGTTGCAGTAGGCAGAATATGTTTCTGGGGAACAATAGCAATGGGGGTGACCGCGTTAATAGGACACTTCTTTGGTGTTACGGTTGCTTAAATTTTTGAAATAATACGCACTTCATAACTGAACCTATGAAAAGGAAAGCATTTTCAATAATTCAGGATATCGGGTTCATCCTATTTCTTGTCGTATTTCCACATGCTGTGCCATTACCTTTTTATTCCTATGCAGTCGTTTGTTTTCTAGCAATTTTTCTTGTTTTAAGAAGAAAAGGCAAGACATTGAGGGATTTGGGAATAGATATGAAAAACCTTTCTTCGCATGCTATTCTTTTAGGAATTCTCTCTGCATTAGCCTGGGTAATATTTATGCAGATAATATATATTCCAGTTATCAAACATTTATTTAATGTTCCCGATTATACGGAGTATAATTTTATCCGGAGCAGTATGGCAAGATTGATCATGACAATTGTTGCAGCTTGGATTATTGGTGGATTTTATGAAGAAGTTGTGTTTCGGGGCTATATCCAGAATATACTCGAAAAAAGATTGTTTAGAGGAATGGGACGTTGGTTGCCTATTTTGATAACCAGTATTCTTTTCGGTCTCTATCATCTGCAGCAAGATATATTTGCTGTTATAGCTGCTTGTTTGGGAGGATTGTACTGGGGTATTTTATTTAAAAAATGGAATAATAATCTTTGGGTTTCAATCATTTCACATACGCTATTCGATATGATTACCCTTATCCTAATCTATACTGGGAAATTTGGAAAACTTATATAGATTTTGTTGTTTTTTAGACTTGTTTCATATGCTTTGTAAGCTCAGACAAGAATCTGGCGATAGAAAAACAGCCGACTAAATATGGCAAAAGTATTACCCTTATTTATTGATAGTGGACGAATATTAAGGAGATCAAAGCGATAATTATATTATGTGGGAGATTCCTTTTGCTTTTAACTATTTTGGTGTATTAAATCAATTTTTTATAATTAGTATGAAAATCAATCTATCACAGCGTACACTCATTTTTTATGGTGTCTTGGCGCCCTTTATTATTTTCGGATCGCTCTATAATCTTTTGGGAATTATCTCAGGTACAAGTACGGTTATTTCTTTTGGGGCCTTTGCTCTTTTTGGATTTGTTCTTTTACCCGCCTTACTTGTTTCCACCTATCGGCAAAACCGTTGCACGCTATTCAGTGACCGGATAAGCATTGGAAAAAAAGAATATGTTTTCGATAGTTACGCAGTTTCTATTGTTGAAAAGTATCTACCGCTAAAGGAAAGGCCACTTTTTTCATTATTTAGAACACAATATGCTAATTTAATTATTCGGGAAAAATCAAGTGGACAAATCGTGCTCAACAAAGATTTAGCTATTTCCTTGCAAGCAATAAATAAAATGAAGGCGTTTTTATCGGTGTAGATCAATAACTAAAGTGCCGTCTTGCTGTTTTATGGAAGTTGATTGAGAAGAAATTCGAAAGTATACTGCGGAGTGTAACCAAGTAATTGCTTTGCTTTATCACTTCGGTAGACTCTATCTATCGATGTTGGAAAACTCCAGCCTTTCAGTCGGTATATTTCAATGGCATTTGGGATACGCTTAGCGATGATATGGGAAGGGTTAGATTTTAGTTCAATTAAATCCTCCATTTCAAAAGGCGAACCGCTAGAAATATTAAAAATCTGAAACGACGTGACGTTGGATTCGACGCCCAATCTAAGAGCCTCCGCTCCATCTCTTTCGTCCAATCCCCGATACAAACGATGATTTAGCATCAGGTTATCGGGCTCTGGAAGAAATCGGCCAACGCGATAGACGCTGGTCATTAGCTGTTCTTTTTCGAAAAAGTCTCTGCATAATTCTTCACAAGCCTGTTTTGTAATGTCATAAATATCACGGGGTTGGACTATAAGTTCCTCTGTAACCCACACCGCCTTTTCCGCATCAACAAGTGCATTGCCGTATATGGAGGTTGTAGAGGTAAAAAGAAAACGCTTTATTCCGTTCTTTACACAGGCATTTAACAGATTTAATGTGCCTGTTATATTGGTATCTATAAAACTTTGCCGGCTATAATTCAAATCCATATGTCTACCATGCAGCGCTGCAGCATGGATAATGGCTTCATAACCACTTGTGAATTCAGTAACTGACTCGGCTCGTTTTATATCTAATAATTGGTCAGTGGTATCGCTTTCCAATAAATCAACTCCCGTAACATCATGTCCAGCCCGACGTAGATTCTGAACTGTTACACTTCCCAATTTTCCCGAAGATCCTGTTACCAATATGCGCATGTATACAAAATAAAGGAAAATTTAAGATATAGGTATTTATATGCAGATTTTTTTATATGGTATTGACATAAGGTAATAGGTCAGCCGAACCAGTAAAGACGATCACACAGTAATTGTACACGACAGGGACATGTAGAGAAAAAGTGATACAAATTGTACAGCAATTGATACGCCTTGTCAATAAATACAAACGCGTATGTAGTATCTTTCATATGGATATTTATAAACTAATTATAAAGCTTTGGTTAGGTGGCTAGTTATGCCTATGCTGGTGTAAAGGAAAAAACTAGAAAAAAGTCTATCCTGACGGTTTCGGATAATTGAAATAAATCAACTATGAAAAGAAGAACATTTATTCAGGCGCTGAATTTTGGCATTGCCTCAGCTACATTGTATAAAGGTTACGCAAATGAAATTTTATTTTCCTCTGATGCTGAACCAGGAAACAAGGTACTGTCGTATCACAAGATAAAAGATATCAGATTTTCTACCGTAAAGATGAATTATCCGAGGCTTGTGGGCAAAAATGCCCGTCTCGACCTACATGGTTATGGACCCGATGTGGAAATTTGTGTTATAAGGACAGACCAGGGAGCAATGGGCTGGGCCTCACTCCGTGGCTCAAGACGTGAAGCTGAACAAATTTCGGGAGAATTGATAGGCAAGAAAATGTCAGCTCTTTTTTCTCCCAAAGTCGGTACGCTGCTGCAGACACATATTCCCTTTGATATGGCCTTTCATGACCTTGCCGGAGTCATTTTAAATAAACCTGTTTATGAAATACTTGGTCGAAAAGATCCGATCATAACGGATTATTATAGTGGTATGATCTATTTCGATGACTTAGAACCTGCAGATAGGCCATCAGGAATTGACCGTATTCTTGAGGAATGCCAATATGATTATGGAGTGGGGTACAGGCAATTCAAGTTAAAAATTGGAAGGGGGCATAAATGGATGCCTTTTTCCAAAGGACTTCAACGGGATATAGAGGTTACAAAAGCAGTGGCAGACGCATTTCCTGACTGCAGAATTTTAGTTGATGGAAATAACGGTTTTACATCAGACCAATTTATTCAATATTTAAAAGGTATCCCAATGGTAAATCTCTTTTGGATTGAAGAACCTTTTCATGAAACGGTGATGGACTATCAAAAGCTAAGGGACTTTTTAAAATCGGAAGGCATAAATACCTTGCTGGCGGATGGTGAAGCAGATCCTGATCAGAACTTGCTGAGAACCTTATTTGAAAAGAAACTGCTGGATGTTCACCTTACGGATATTGAAGGCCTTGGATTTACGAATTGGAGGAACTTAATGCCAAAGTTAATACAACTCGGAGCCCAAGCATCTCCACATGCCTGGGGATCGCTTCTCAAGAGCTACTATACAGCGCATTTAGCCGGAGGGCTCGGAAATACCGTAACCATTGAAGGGGTTACAAGTACATCTGATGATGTGGATTTGTCGGGATATCTGGTCAAAGATGGGAAACTTATTCCTTCCTCATCTGCAGGGTTCGGTATGCCATTAATAAAAAAAATCTGAAAGAAGAGACATTAAAATATTTTTCAAACTTTTCAACGTTCTACAGCGTTTAATGAAGAACAAACAAAATGATTTCTTAACCTTAAAAAATTGACTAACCTGTGAACGAAATGAGCTAAAGCATAGTCACAGCTGTAAAAAGTTGTTTAAGGGTAAGGAATGGGTTTTATGATTCTTTTAACATAGTTGTTGATCAAAATTATTTCGAATGTCTAAAAATGCTCCACAAAAGGTAAATGACCATCTTGCTAATGAACGAACTTTCCTTGCTTGGATACGGACAAGCCTAGGGATTATGGGATTCGGTTTTGTAGTTGTTAAGTTCTCTTTATTTATTCGCCAGATTGAGCTCATTCTAAAAAAAGATGTAGTTGCAGGCTCCCAGCATGAACATTCTGGTGCTGTTGGCGTTTCCATTGTGGTCATTGGTGCATTGACGGTTATTGTCGCTTTCTTTAAATATCGTAAAACGAACAAACAAATCGAAGAAGAAAACTTTACTCAAACTTCAAATAGCATCACAATTGTGGCCGTATTAATTTTTGTCATAGGTATTATTCTGAGTTGGTATCTTATCGATGGTCTTTAAGGAGAAAGCGTTAGATTGGCTATTTATAATACCGGCAAAATATATTATTGCTGTGTACACTGTACCACGGTGATTTGATTTATGGAGTTGCGTCTTTCTAAAAGCTGCCGTAAGGCGATCATCAAAAAGGCTAGAAAACCAAAGCCCATCGTTAGCCAGGGCGAAAACTCCACACCTCTTGAAACGATAATCCAGCCACCTACGGTAGTTCCCACAGTCACCCCGAGATTGCCAAATGAAGTCGCTAGACTATTGGCAAATTCTAGCGCCTCGGGGGCGGAAGAAATCATATAAGTAGATGCGTTTAAGAAGCTGGGAGAATACAGAAATCCCCATAAGGCAATCGTACAGACTATAGCTAAAGTGTTGCCATCAGAAAAATGTAGCAATAGTGGAACAATCAGTGTACCCGATAAGAAAAATGCGGTGGTAACCGTAATATTTCGGTTGAGCATTTTCCCTGCCACCCAGTTAGCAATGACTCCGATAATACCAAATACAAATAGCATATAACTAACCATGGTACTATCCATATTCTTTGCTTTGTTTAAATATTCGGCGAAGTAACTATAAGTAGAAAACCAAGCTGATACCATAAAGAAATTCATTGCGGTACTGACTATAAAGATGGGTCTGATTAATATTTTCATCTGACTACCGTAGGATTTTTTTTCTTTTACAGGCAAAGGAGGAATAGCAAAATAGATTGCCAGCAGTGCTATAATACTGACAATAGCCTGTATCGTGAAAGAATATGTCCAGGAGTAGAGACTGGCAATATACGTGGCGAAGGGGACAGTTGTTACCATGGCAATTGCAACACCGCTAAAAACAATGCTCATAAGCTCATTTTCATTTTGCTTTCCTCCTTTTAAAATGGAAACTGACAATGCTGTCGCAATATAGACAGGTTGGAGAAAAGCGGGAAGAATTCTCACGATAAGCAGTAACCAAAAAGGAGGAGATAATGAAGAGACAATCGCCGTGACTAAGAAAATAGCGATGGCTGTTAACATGACTTTCTTGCGGTCGAATCCCGAAGCCAACAATGTCATAAATGGCCCAGTTATGGCAATGATCAAGGCAAAGGCACTCAATAAATAACCTGCTTTGTCGATACTGATATGATAGTGATCGGCTATTTGGGGCAAGATGCCAATAATGCCAAACTCGGTTGTGATTACTGCGAGAAAACCCAAAGCTCCGATGTATGCGTATTTTTTCATAAATAAAAACTTATTGTACATGATTAATTATACGAGCAAATGTAAAGGCAAATACTTGCTTCTGGTTGTAAAGCAGCTATTTGTGTGTTACTAACAAATTTGTAAGTAATGGTAAAAGAAAAGTTGTTCCTGAATAATTGATCTCCGCCTGACATTGATAAGTTGTGTGTTGTCAAAAGTTCCTTTATATTCACTTTAGATTTATTTTAAGGTTGAATACAGATAAGGAATACGAATTAAATAAATTAATGGAACAGCATATATTAATTGTGGGCCTGGGGGGAGTAGGCGGATATTTTGGTGGTATGTTAGCGCGTAAGTATGAAAACACAGATATTCATATCAATTTTTTGGCGCGAGGTAATCATCTTGAGGAGATTAACCAACATGGTTTAAAGCTGTTATTGGAAAAAGGAACCTTTATAGCGAAGCCTTATAAGGCTTCCAGTGAGACTGAAAATTTTACAAAAATGGATTACATTTTTCTCTGTACTAAATCTTATGATCTTGAAGATACGATGGCCTTATTAGGACCGTGTGTGAGCGCAGATACAGTATTCATACCCTTACAGAATGGAGTGGACAGTAAAGAACGTATCAACAGATATTATCCGAATAATTTGGTGGTGGATGGTTGCGCCTATATTGTGTCCCGGTTAAAGGCTGCCGGAGTAATTGAAGTGACAGGAAAATGGGGTACAATGAGTTTCGGATTGAATGGAGAACATGATGAGAGACTGGATAGGTTATATCATCTTGTGCAACAGGCTGATATCCATGTGAATTATTCCGATGAAATTGAGAAAATAATATGGGATAAATTTATTTTTATTTCCGCTATGGCCACAGCTACTTCTTATTTTGATTGTTCTATTGGTCAGATAATGGAAGATCCAAAGAAGAAAGATGCGGTTATTAAACTTATTCAGGAGGTTGCAACATTAGCTCAGGAAAAAGGAGTCGTTATTGCTGATCATATTGTACATATGACCTTGGACAAAATGGAGCAAATGCCTTACGATGCGACTTCATCCATGCATACGGATTATCTTAATAAACGACCGAAAACAGAGTTGGCATCTTTGACAGCTTACGTTATTCGTGAGTCTAAAAAGTATAATCTCGAGACACCTGAATATCAACGCATGTTTGATGTATTGCGCCTAAAATCTGACTAGCTGTATTAAAATAGTTTGCGAGGTGGAAATTTCAATCGATAAGTTCCCCTGGACAAGCTTTTTTTGAATACAAAAAGTAAGTTTTAGTATTCAAAAGAGGGGCATTAGATTTTATTTCCTGTAAGGGCGCTGAATTTATTGCCCCGATTGTCTTTATAAAAATCACCGTCCTTCTTAAAACTATTTGCATCTACTCCTTCAAGTAGCTGTTTTTGATAAAAGACATTTTTTGCATCTTTTCCGAAATCGTGACCTAAAGGTATAAACGTTTTCATATCGGCACCCGGAATTATTTCCTGATTATAATACACATTATTCTTGTCTTTTGAATAGGAGTTGCTTCCATACACATCATTCTTTTCATCAATCGGGAATAACGCAAAGGAAGGAGCATCTACCTGTTCATACCTGAAGCTTTTCCCCCTGAATAGGATCGTTTTGTTGTCAACACTAATATGATCCTGATCAAGTACACGAATTTTATCAATGGTCTTAAAAGACTTCGTTATGGCATCTGATCCCTGCTGAAATGGTGGGTAATAAATTGTATTACCAATTCTTATGTAATATTTGTTTATGGCTTCAATGTTTCCAGCGTTAGCAGTAACTGCTTTAAAGGCTCCTATATTTGGCGAGACATAAACTGAATCTTTATCCATTAAAAAATAGTCATTGACGAACGAAAAGGTTTTCCGATCTGCCTTTATCATGTCATTACTGTAGAAGTAATGGTCCTTGTCGCGTGCCCAGTTTATATGATCCTTTACGAGCTCATATGTTTTTGGATCTGCTCCCTGGATGATATTAAAGCCTAGGGCCTGATCGATATAATAGACATGAAAACGATCTTTTGGAATCTGATTATCGACATAAAAGGAATTCTTGTCCACGAGTTTTTGATTCGTGCCACGAAAATATACCGCATTTTTGTCTTTAGCTATATCTTCTGACAAAACCTCAAATGATTTTGCATCAGCCTGCATTTGTGAAATGCCCAAGCTAAACCAATTCCCGTTCTGACAATAAGCTATCTGCCCTTTTGAATCGATGAAGTAAGAACCGGATTTTTGTTTATCAACAGGTTTGCCAATATTTCGACAAGAAATAAAAAAGCAAAGTAAAATACAAGCCAGAAAAAAAGTGTATTTTTTCATTTTTGCATTGCATATAATTCTAGATTTATTAGTTATTATACCCATCTATATAAATTTACAACTACAAAATTAAAAAACCGAATTTTCAGTTTTCCGTTCCATTATTAAGGCAATTGCATAAAACTGGCACCAATGACTTTTAGCGTGTTGTCAATGCGTTTCCACACCCTAAAATATCTAAATTTTCCTTCTAATGGTGTTCCCATTACCTTGCCTTTTGCCGTCATCGTAGTAACGGAAAGTGCGGTATCCCCAATTATTCTGATCTCATTAATTTCTGTTGAAGCATTTTCAATAATCATAGCCTTTGATCGGTGTGCATTTAGATCCATTTCTTTGGTTAACATTTGACCATCAGGTGCTACAGCAACAAGGTCGTCATATAGGAGGAGATCAAGACCATCTACATTACTGGCTAGCTGCGCCAAGAAAAGTTGGTTCTCTACTTCTGCAATTTCTTTTATCGTGATTTTATCCATATTGTGATTTTTTATGTATAAATCTAGATATTAGTTGGCTGACTATAAGACAGTGTGCAACTATTTAAGGTTTATCTAAATCAAGAATTTTGTATAACTATAAAAATGGAGTTGACCTTGTTAAACGGCTAAGTTTAAAATCAATATGTTGCCTCTGTTGGAAAAATTAATTACTTCTTTGGTTTAGGTAGTTCCTTAATCCATATATTCTTAAAATCTACAGGTTGACCTTCACTCTGTAATGCAATAAATCCACTGCTGAGCAACTTACCATCGATCTTAATTTTGGGGTCATATCCATTGGCTGTTCCACCTCCAATCTGAGGTCTTGAATATTCTAGTACGGTATCTCCGTTAATGATATGTTTGATTAACGAATCTCCTAATACAATCAACTCCCCTTTAACCCATTGATCACCATCATAGGTCTTCGAAGTAGAATTTAAACAATGTGAGGAAGCTATTTTGCCCTGATAGACCACATTGGTTCCAGGAGAACACATATTGCCTGTAGGGCGGGGCTGGCCATCGCTCAGTCCTCCCAAAAGTTGCATTTCGACAGAAATGGGCCAATCCTGTTCTTTCAACATTGTTCTGGGGTCCTGCGAATGAAACATAACGCCGCTATTACGAAGTGTATAGGCGGGGGCACCTTTATGCAGCTCCCCTACAAATCGATATTCAAATTTTAAATGATAATATGAAAAGGGTGTTTTATAATATAAATGGCCAAATTGATCATTAAAATCACCATACTGATCATATCTGACCTTAATTATTCCATCTTCAACTCTAAACGTATTTCCGTAGTTCACACCAACATCATGATGATGAATTTTGACAAACCAATCATTGATGTCCTTTCCGTCAAACAAGGATTTCCAGCCATTATTATCGCCCTGACCTTTCATTCCTGCGCATCCTGTAAAAATAAGACTGCTAGCTACTATTGAATAGATAATTCTTCGCATTGAAGTGATATTTGGTTTAAAATTGGATAGCAAGATACGATATATTCTATTAAACTTTACAGTCTAAGAAATATCGTGGACAGCCGTAGCTCATTGCCCTTAAGCGCTGGTTAGATCATAATAAAACAATTTAAACGGTACTCATCAAACTTTATTTGATTTGGAATAATCTGTTATTCCAAGTTTGTTTCCGAATGGATCATTAAATTCAACCGCTAAACCCGTCATGATCTCAAATGGCTCGCTTAAAAATACGACTCCCTTTTCCTTTAAATATTCACATGTAGTTTTCACATCGTCAACAGTAAACCAAATAGTCGGTTTGGTATGTTGTACTGTACTAAGAATGATTGCAGGTTCATTTTTGCCTATTTTGAACGCAATCATTCCCTTATCCGAAAAATCGAATTTAGTTTCAAGACCAAGTTGATTTCCATAAAATTCCTTGGCGCTATCCAGGTCCTGTGCTGGTAGAAAGAAATTGTCGTAATCTAAGAGTAAGTTCATGATGGTTACGCTCTAATTTGTGATAAGTCAACACCAAATGCTGTCAATTGGGATTCTCCGAGTTCGGTAATATAGAGGTCTTTATCGATGGGATCTTTTTTTGCTAGCCAGCCTTTTGCTATTAACGCCTCCAATAAGAGCTGGCCGAGTTTTCCGCCGATATGTTCGTAACATAATTTTGCGGACTTTACTTTATCGTAGTTTTTCATTTTTGTTTTTTTTACGTTGGGCTTAACTTTTGATTTATAATTTCTTAGCTATAAAATTATGAAAATGAAAAGGGCAGCAAAATGATCAAAATCATCAAATCAAGTGGCTATTTGACACAATGTAGCGTGTTATTCTTTCAGTTTAAAAAAACAAAATGTACCTAAATTTGGTATCTAAATCAGGGATTTTATGATTTATGAAAAAAGAACAGGATAAAGAGCAGCAGGTAAGCAGTTTGTTTATACGATATAAAACTCAATTGGAAGACTCGTCTTATGTAAGCGTCGATTTTTTGGTTCTACTCGTGGATATCATTCGTCCCAAGCATACCAATCTGCTCTATAAGATCGATATTCAATTTTTGCTGGACTATCTCCATGCCGCACCTGAAGAGCTGGAAAGCTTTCAGCTTTATTTAATAAGAATTCTGGCTAGTAAAGATTTTGATCAATTGATTTCAGATACAGGAATTATCAGCTATGCGGATTTTTTTTACGAGCTTAAAAAAAGGATCACCGAGCGATACTTACCTTTTCAGCCACCTAAGTCTACTTTGCAATATATATTAAATCAGGTTTTTTATAAACCTGGTGATGCCGATTGGATTGCTACGGTTTCGCAAGAGCAGGTCGATGAACTCTTTCGTTTATGTGGATTCGAAACAATTTATGATGATGAAACTGGTTTTGGAATGATCGAAATATTGTATGGGTTGGAACTGTTGGTTCAACGCATTACGGGGCGTGCAATGGAAACGGATGTAAATAAGATGGTACCTGAGTTTCAAAATTTTGATAGTCCATTTATAGCCATTATGCGGGAATTCACCGAATTGAATGATCGTATTTTGCAGTCGGACAATAAGTTTATCTCTTCGGATGATCTGACTTATAAACAAATTTTGGTACTTCATAAGCAATGCGAATCGTATATTGAAACTGCCTTCGATAATTCACATCGTTTCGGAATTTCCATAAAGGTTAATCAATCACTTTTGCGCATGCGGCAACAACTTGAAAGGATCCGAGAAATCTTGCTTTTTTTAGTGATTGATCATCCGGAAGAAAAAAAGGAAAAGACGATTGCACTGGCAATGACCCTTATTGGATACAATTCCCGAAAAAGTAATATTCGCAAATTGGTTGGGCAGAGTACACAGCTTTTAGCCTACGAGATTACTCATCATACTGCACAGACTGGAGAACATTATATTACTTCAAGTCGGCAGGAATATTGGAAAATGTTCCGTTCTGCCTGCGGTGGCGGCCTCATTGTGGGCGTAATGTGCATCGTTAAATTATTATTAGGTAAGGTACACAGCAGTGAGTTTGGTCATGCATTTTTATATAGCCTGAATTATGCTGTTGGCTTTACGTTAATTTATCTCTTTGGGGCTACCTTAGCCACCAAACAACCTGCAATGACAGCTTCAGCATTGGTCAACGCAATTGAGCAGGGGATTGCCGAACAGGGGACCAGCAAGCATCGGTATTGGATATTTGCCGAATTATTTGCACGATTATTTCGGTCTCAGTTTATTGCTTTTGTTGGTAATGTTTTGATGGCTTTTCCGATGAGTCTTTTTCTTATTTGGGCGATTCAACAATTGTGTCAGGTCAATATTGCGAGTGCCAAGTGGTTGCATCTGGTCAATGACCTCAATCCGATAAAGACGCCCTTGGTCTTGCATGCCTCTATTGCAGGTGTTTTTTTATTTCTTTCTGGAATTATTGCCGGCAGTATTTCAAATCGGGACAAGCATAACTCCGTATATTATCGTATTCAGGAACACCCCATGTTGAAAAAGATATTTGGACAAGCAAAAACAAACAAAATAGCTTCGTTTTATGAAAAAAAATGGGCAGGAATCGTGTCTAACGTGTGGTTCGGGATCTTTATGGGTTCAACAGCTTCCATCGGACTTTTTTTAGGTTTAAATCTTGACATTAGGCATATTACATTTGCCAGTGGAAATTTGGCCCTGGGCTTATTTGGTCATGGGATGGAGCTCTCTACCGACATATGGGTTTGGGGCATTCTAGGAATTGGAATTATAGGGTTCTTTAATTTTATGGTCAGCTTTTCGCTATCCTTGATGTTAGCCTTCCGGTCGCGAAATTTATCGTCGAAAGAATTGATTAAAATGGGAAAGGCTGTTTGGATCTATTTTAAAATAAATCCAAAACTGTTTTTCTTCCCACCTCGAAAAGGTTAAGGGATAAATATTATCTTGACTACGATGTTTTGATGCCGAGAGGTATATGCCCCCACGGAAACGCCCCACGTAAAAATATAGGGTCATTTTGCTATGATCTAAACGTTGATGTCACCAGAAAGGTCGGGTTTATCTTTGTCATCTTTTTCTTTCTGTTCGGCCTGTGCTTCCTCCTTGTTATGGGTGCGATCGTCTTTGAGGCCAGATAGGTCGGTGTTAGGGTCCTCTTCTTCCTCTTTAGAGGCCTCCTCTTCCTGTGGCTTGGACAAGTCTGGGCTTGGCTCACGTGGATCCGGATTTGGGATAGCAGTCATGAGAAGAACCACCATACCTAGTTTATTATTTATGTTTTTTGATCTGTTCATTTTAACTCGTTTTTTAAAAGAGAACATTTTTCGAACCATTATCGTTGGCTGAAATCGTATCTTATTTATTGCCTGTGATAATTTCAACTATACCATGCAGCAAGGTAAGCTTCAACTGTTGGCCAAAGTAACTCTTGCGCTCATCATCGATGTGTATTTCTTTGCCTTCCCATTCCATTGCTAATCGACTCGTCCGGATAGGTATTATTTTAAATTCGACGTTTGTTCCATTCAATAGTCCATCGATATAGTTTATAAGTTCCTGACGTTGATCGACAGTGACAATGATGATATCAAACTGCCCATCTCCAGGATCAGCATCAGCAGCAAGCACTAACCTCGGTCCGATGCTTGGTATATTCATGATCTCAACCAGTATGCACTCTTTTTCATAGTTATTTCCAGCTACTGTAAGTCTCAGTGTGGTAGCGGGAAATGTTTCCACCAGTTTGCGGAGCTGTCTTAGTGCAGTTTTGATTTCATCTTCTGCACTAAGATCTTCGGTGTTTTTTTTATCCATTTTTTTTATTAGTGTAGGAAATACCCCAAAACCGATAGATTCAATAAAATATAGAGGTTTTTTTTCTAATCCTATGACCATCCCTACATCGAATTTTTTAAGTAGAGCGTTTCTCCAAAGACCAATAGCTTTTTCACAGTCGAGAGGAATACCGAGAGAAATAGCAATATTGTTTGCGGTGCCTTGTGGTAATATGGCGATCGGCCTCTTAAATCTTAGCTTTTTTTCCAGAAGACCCAAAACGGTCATTCTTATGGTGCCATCACCGCCGGCCAAGGCGATGATATCTGTCTGTGGGTCGATCTTTTTGACAGCATCTTTTTTTGTTACTACGGTGCAATTGTGGCCAAGATCTTCAATCAGTTGACATAGTTCGTCTTTGTCGCCGTTCGAGTCATCTCCAGCAGCAGGATTGTGTACTAACCTGATATTTTTGCCCTGTTCTTTCATAACAGCAGAACAAAGCAGGTTTGAGATTGGTTTTCATAGAAAAGGACAGCTATGAATATACTTATCACCAATGACGATGGTATCTATTCTCCGGGCATTGCGGCACTGGCACAGACGGCGAGAGAGTTTGGGACGGTAAAGATTGTGGCACCCGATGT
This sequence comes from Sphingobacterium sp. UGAL515B_05, assembly GCF_033097525.1. Taxonomy (NCBI): domain Bacteria; kingdom Pseudomonadati; phylum Bacteroidota; class Sphingobacteriia; order Sphingobacteriales; family Sphingobacteriaceae; genus Sphingobacterium; species Sphingobacterium sp. UGAL515B_05. The sequence continues at coordinate 3,540,131 of NZ_CP109907.1, forward strand.
TGAGCAGTCGTCAATGGGTCACGCTATTACGCATTCCCGGCCCTTAAGCTATCGGCGAGCGCCTGTTACTTTTGCAGATATTGATGCCTTTAGGGTCAATGGAACGCCGGCAGATTGTGTGGCCTTGGGTTTACATATGTTTCCAGATACGCAGGTTGTGCTTTCAGGTATTAATATGGGACCAAACCTAGGCAATTCAATGTGGCACTCAGGAACATTGGCTGCGGCAAAGCAGGCAACATTGCTCGGGATTACGGGTATTGCATTGAGTACACCTGTTGGAAAGACAGAACCTGATTTTGAAGGGCTGTCTCGGTGGACAATCGACGTGCTCAAGATATTACTGAAAAATAAGGGCCCTGCTCTTTATAATGTGAATTTTCCGCCTAAACCTCAAGGGCTTTCCTGGACAAGACAATCAGTACGTTTATATGATGGCCGTGTGGTGCCTGGAGAGGATCCTATGGGAAGGAAAAACTATTGGATCACAGTAGTGCCATTAGAACCTGCTGAAAAGGGTACTGATCGCTGGGCAGTAGAACACAATTTGGTTTCTATTACCCCCTTACGTCTTGACCTAACTGCACATGATGAACTTGCGGCCAGGCAGACAAGCGAACATAAATAATAGCGAGTAATAAAATACTATAAGATGGTAACAACCGAAAATTTAATACAAAAGAAAAGATTCCGTCCCGCCAACAAAGCTGGATTTGGGGGAGTGGCATTGGGAAATGGATTTCAGCACAACTCAGATGTCGAATGCTTAAAGGCAGTCGAAGCCGCCTGGAATGCAGGGATACGATTGTTTGACACCTCGCCATGGTATGGTTTGGGTATCAGCGAACGTAGGATGGGCTTATTTTTAAAAGATCAGCCTCGAGAAAGTTTTACGCTGTCAACAAAAGTAGGCCGATTAATGTTGCCACGGGAGGATTTTAAAATGGAGCAATCGTTATGGAAAGGAAAATTAAATTTTGCTTACCAATATGATTATAGCGCTTCAGGAGTGAGAAGAAGTATCGAAGATAGTCTACAGCGCTTGGGATTATCTTCCATTGATGTGGTATTTATTCATGATCTTTCACCTGACAATGGAGATATGAAAGACAGCTATACACATTATTTTGAGCAAGCTATTCACGGAGCAATGCCCGAATTGACTAAGATGAGAGAAGAAGGTATTATTAAAGGTTGGGGACTGGGAGTTAATACCATTGCGCCTATCTTACAGACATTGGAAGTTGCTGATCCAGATATTTTTCTCTCAGCCTGCCAGTATTCATTGATAAAACATGACGATGAACTGAATCAGATTTTCCCGAAAGTTGCTGAAAGAGATATTTCGATTATTGTAGGAGCGCCATTATGTGCTGGATTTTTATCGGGTAAAGATCGTTATCTCTATGATGGGAAGTTTCCTGCCGGTGTTAAAGAAAAGCTAAATGCTTTGCAACAGGTCGCGAAAAATCACGCTGTAGATCTTCGTACAGCAGCATTGCAATTTGCAGCCGCTCCCGACGCAGTGTCTGGTGTTATACCCGGTGCACATACCGCTGAACAGGCCGTGCAAAATGCACATTCCTTTGAGGCAAAGATTCCTGTCGACTTTTGGAAAGAGTTGAAACATGATAAACTTATTGAAGATCACGCACCGGTACCCAATATTCAACATAACTGATAAAACTAAGGGTGTGAATAGCGCACCCTTTTCTGTTGAATAAAGCATCTCAGCGACAACTAATGCTCGCTGAAATATTTGTTTATTCTTTATTATTGAACAACGTTAGTTAGATCGATCGGGATCATCAGGTTAAACGTAATTTTATTGTCTTTTAAATTTACGACTATCTTTCCTTTATGAATTTTAACTATTTCACTCACAATAAATAGCCCTAATCCGAGTCCATTACTATTGACTCCTTTTACGAAAGGCTTAAATAGATCTTTAAGATCTGAATATTGCGGATAGGTGACCTCATTTGTAACACTAAAAACAAAATTTTCTTTTTTAATGCATGCATTTATTTCGATATTTTGATGAGGATTACCATGTTTTATAGCATTTCCAATTAAATTAGCGAAAGCCCGCCCCATTTTCTGATGATCACAAGGCACATCAACCGGAAGGTCGATGTTGACGATTAACGTTCTATTATGTAATACTTCAAATTCCGATAAGATTTGCTTAATCAATGAATCCATACGGTAATGATCATTAATTCTAATTAGTCTGCCTTGAAGACGGATCGTACTGAAATCTAAAATATCATCTATCACTCCTTTCACCCGTAATGAAGCCTCTTCTATTTTCTTTATTAATTTTTTTTGACTTTCATCTTTAATGTTTGCGCCAAGATATTGCGAAATCACTTTTAAGATGCTGACAGGATTATTTAAGTCATGGGCCAAGGACGATAAAACCAGTTCTCTGTTTTTGGAATACCTAAGTTCCTGTTCTAATTTTCTTCTCGTATTTCTACGTTCAATGACAGTTTTAAAATCTATTGCAATCAAATCACTGCAAACAGGGAGCAACGTCTCCAATTTAATTGGGTCGAAGTGTACGGGTTCCGCATTCATGAAACTCAAGTGTCCAACAATAGAATTATTTTTGTTAATAATTGGATAAGAGATATAGCTTTTTAAACCGAATTCATGAAGAACTTGTGTCCATTCGTCGACAGAACATTGCTCGCTATCGTCAATGTAAATAGGTGAGAAACCTTTCCTTATTTCCTGATATATTTTAACGTAGTTTTCACTGTTTTTATTGACGATCTTCTGAGAGTGATAGTCATAAACGCACCAATTCCCCCATTTACGGCCAATTTTCCTACGTATCATGCCATACCTCATTTTCGTGTGGCCACATAAAGCCTCCAAAATTCTTTGACAGGAGTCGAAGTCGCTCTTCTTCGTATACCTATCGTACCATTGATTTTGATTTAATTGGTTTGGGATTGTCATTTTTATTGCCGGTCTATTTGTTTACGAATAGCTTTGACTTACTGTTGAGGTTGGTGCACCTTAGAAGTACTAATACCCTTTATTGCGCGAAATATAAATGCTATAGCTGCAATAATTAATAGAATATGAATAAAATCTTCTGTTATGAATCCGCCCACAAAAGTAACCGCCCAAACAATCATTACGCTAATAGCTACCGAATATAATAGGTCTTCCATATAATATTATTCTTTATTGAAGAACAATATCTAAATAGAATCGTTTCGTAATTTTGTAACTTGATAAGAAAACTTATAAAAAAAGCCGTTTTACATTAGTATAACGGCTTTTTATTCAATTTCTGCGACTTAGGACGTTGATTCCCTTAGGAAAATGGTAAAAGTAATGAAAAACACATGTTATGCTGTTTTTTTTTAACGACATTTGAACATGGCTCTATTAATAACTTTGGATAATGTCTATCAATTGTATAATCTCGACCTTTCAAAAAAGACGGAAGGCATAGTTATTCTTAGTCAACGACATGGTCCTGGGAAGAAATATACAAATCATAGCCGCATATTTGATGGTTTATTATTAGGTTTTATGGTACAGGGATCTATGAAATCTCAAATCCATTTCTTAGAATATGAAGTAAACAAAGGGGACATTGCTATTTTACAGCCACAAGTGATGATCGACACAAAATCATTGAGTGAAGATGCTGAAATTATAACAATCGGTCTTTCATTGGATTTCATTACAGAATTTCCTGTTCTACGGGAGTTTGTAATGAACAATCAAATAAGATGGCAGCCAATTATTAGACTTCAATCGGAAGAAATTAAACTCCAAAATGAATTATTGACCCTTATACAAAACTTCTACCATAAAAAAGCAAGTCCCAATAAGACACAAATGCTACGGCATCTCGTCATGGTGCTAGTTAGTATGATTTCTGAAGTCTATTCTAAATTACCAAATAACAAAAATTTGGTGAAAAGCCGTACGCATGAGATTATCGATGAATTTTATCTGCTTGTTTCAAGGTATGCCGGGCAACAAAGAAGTGTTGTATTTTACGCTGAAAAACTACATTTAACACCTCAATATCTTTCAACTTTCCTCAAACAGAAAACTGGAAGATCTGCATTACAATGGATTGATCATATCACAATTCTACATGCTAAAACATTATTAAAATCTTCTAATTTATCAATCAAAGAAATCAGTAATGAACTTCATTTTGAAGAAACAAGCGTCTTTTGCAGATACTTCAAACGAATTGTTGGTTTGTCACCAACAACTTATCGAAATGTGTGATAGATGGTATTCGTTTAACTATCGAAGGCATTTACAGATTTTCAAGTAGAATTAGCTTTCAAATGGTACGTAAACACCATTAAATTGTCAATAGCTCCTTTTCCCGTCTGTTTAATTTTACGGCATGAAAAATACAGGAAAAAAAGCAGCTATCGGGTTTATATTTATTACCCTGTTGATTGATATTACAGGTTGGGGCATTATACTTCCAGTTGTTCCTAAACTCATTGCAGAACTTATTCATGGAGACCTTAGTGAAGCAGCAAAATATGGAGGATGGCTCGGCTTTGCTTATGCTATTACACAATTTATATGTGCGCCTATAGTGGGCAATCTCAGTGATAAATATGGTAGACGCCCAATTATCTTAATTTCTCTTTTTGGATTTGCCATCGACTATATATTATTAGCATTGGCGCCATCTATCAGTTGGCTCTTTTTGGGAAGAATCATTGCTGGGCTGACTGGGGCTAGTATTTCAACCGCTAGTGCATACATCGCTGATATATCCACGGATGAAGATAGAACCAAAAATTTTGGTTTAATAGGCGCAGCTTTTGGTATGGGGTTTATCTTGGGCCCGGTAATCGGTGGTTTACTTGGATATTACGGCGCTCGAGTACCCTTTTATGCAGCCGCTTTATTATGCCTAGTAAATTTTCTCTATGGGTGGTTTTTCCTGCCGGAAAGTTTAGATAAGGATAAACGACGACCATTTGATTGGAAACGTGCGAATCCTATTGGAACATTTAATTTTCTGAAAAAACAATCGAAAATAGCGCGCCTTGTTATTGCCTTGATTTTGGTCTATATCGCTCTTCACGCCGTGCAGAGTAATTGGCATTTCTTTACCATGTATAAGTTTAGTTGGACAGAACGGACGGTTGGCTTATCACTTGGGTTGCTCGGATTATTGCTTGGATTAGTACAGGGGTTTCTAATAAGATGGGTAACCCCTAAATTAGGCGACGAGAAAAGCGTATATTTTGGATTATTCTTTTATGCGGTCGGTCTTATGCTATTCGCATTCGCTAGTGAAGGATGGATGATGTTTGTTTTCCTTATCCCATATTCCTTAGGCGGAATTTGTGGACCCGCACTGCAATCTATTATTAGCAAGAGTATTCCTTCAAATGAACAAGGTGAACTTCAGGGAGCGTTGGCCAGTTTGGTAAGTGCAACATCTATTATTGGACCTCCAGTAATGACAAACTCATTTTATTATTTTACACAGGATAAAGCGCTATTTCAATTTTCGGGAGTGCCATTTTTTCTGGGATCCATTTTAATTTGCATGAGTGGAATTATGATATATTTTGTTTTTCAACGAAATAATAATCATTAAGAAAAGGGGCGTTATTTTTACTTATTTGCTTTCTACTGCGACTTCCTATGCTTTATAATAGCTTTCTATTAAAGCTTGATAACTAGGCATCACCAAGGAAAGTGCATGCGCATGTGCATATTTCGCAGCGTCAGTATGTTTCCAACTTTTTAATATTTCGCTAATGACGGCTGTTTTCGTAATGGGGATAACGCCTGCCAACTGTAATCGAGAAATTGTTACTTGTGTCGATAATGGATTCATATTCTAAATTTTTAGCTTTAAGTATTTCCTAACTTTACTATATTTGCCATTAATAATAATTAGTCTAAATAGTAATTATATCTTTTTCAGGACAGGCTTTTCCAGATAGAAAGGTTTGGAAATAGACAGATATCTATATGCGGACAGGACGAGTGATTTTTTAAATACCTTCAACACGTGAAAACAACAACAAGATCTTGGTTTATTACCCAAAAAACAACATTGGCGAGCAGTCTATTGGTTTTAAGTTTTTCCATAATTCCAGCAATAAGTTTTTCAAGGGAAAGACTGATTGCTGTCAAGAAAAATGGTAATGATCAAGAATCGGGGACAATTAAGGGCAAGGTGAAAAATTCAGAAGGGAAAGGTTTGTCCAATGTGTATATCAATATTGACGGGATAAATAGCGCCAAGACTGATCATGAAGGGAATTTTATTTTTTCAAAGATTCCTAAAGGCATTCACTCCATGACCGTAAAGCATATTGGTTTTCAAGAAATCAAATCGCAGATCGCACTGGAAAGGGAAACCCTCGAGCTCCCAGATTTTGTCATGGAGCAAACAAGTAATCATTTGAATGAAGTTGTCGTAACGGCGAGCCGACTGGCTGAAAGTATTGACGAAGTGCCATCATCAATTACCTATATCGGCGGTAAGACCTTAGAAGATCAACGTCTGATAAATGACAACCTACCCAATATTTTAATGCAGAAAGTGCCCAGTATCTCTCCCAGTGAGGAAAGCCAAAACAATTTTATTGCTAAAATACGTGGTCGGAATTTTTTAGTACTTATTGATGGAATTCCTCAATCGACTCCATTAAGAAATGGCGGAAGAGATATGAAGACGATTGATGCTAGTGCAATTGACCATATTGAGGTCATCAATGGTGCTTCAGCTATGTATGGAAATGGCGCCGCAGGTGGTATAATTAATTACATAACAAAGAAGCCAAAGAAAGACAGGAGTTTTCATTCTTCAACCTCTTTAAATAATTCACTAAGCTTGGTCAGACCAGATGAAACATACGGGTATAATTTGGCACAAGTATTTTCGGGATCGAAAGACAAGTTTGATTATGTTGTGCAAGGAAAGATTGCGCGAACAGGTGTGGTACGTAGCTCCGATGGTACCATTGTAAGTCCATTTTATGGCCTGGGCGAGACAAAAAGTTATAATGCCTTAGCGAAGATTGGTTATCAGATTAACGATAATCATCGTATTGAACTTATGGGGAACTATTATAGAAGTGTTCAGGATAGTAAATATGTTGGCACTAAGGGGGAGTTTGGCAGTAAACCTGCTATAGGGATACCTTCAGATACAGTGATTAACGGTGGGACACCTTACAATAAAGCTTTTCATGTAAAGTATGAGGGTAACTTTGGTAGAACCTCAGCAAATATGGGGCTGTATTATGAAGATATGAACACGGTATTTGAAAGCTACAACCAAACATATTCTGATCATAAGGGAGCCAGACTAAATTTTAGTACGCCCTTTGATCTATCTAACAGCAATAATGTAACTTTAATTTATGGAGTAGATCTTTTAAAGGATCACACGGTTCAAAAAACGTTGAGCGATGGATTAGTGACACCCGATATGAACATGAAAAGTGGTGCCTTATACCTTCAAAGTAAATTTAATCTCGCCGATTACTGGATAGTGAAAGGTGGGGTGCGATACGAAAACTTGGATTTCAAGGTTGGAGATCTAACAAAAGCAGGGAAAGTCACTCCTGGAGATAAGAGCAACTCAAACGCATTTGTATTCAACTTGGCAGGAAGGTATAATAAATTAAAATACCTGCAGCCCTTTGTGTCATTTTCACAAGGGTATTCTATCGGCGATGTGGGACTTGTATTACGGAATGGAGTACCTTTGAGTCAAATTGATCCGAAGCCTGTAGTTGTCAATAATTTTGAGTTGGGGCTAAATGGAACCTATGCTATGTTAAGTTACCAATTGACAGGATATTATAGCTCTTCCAAGAAAGGCAATACTTTCGCAGAAACTTCGACACCGGGTAATTACGAACTTATCCAAGTACCGCAGCGTATCTACGGTTTGGAATTGGTTGTCGATGTAACCCCTGTTGACTGGTTTAAGTTTGGTACCATACTTGGCTACATGGATGGTCGACAAGATTTGAAAAATGAGGGAAAATATAAAGATAAATTGGATAATTCCATTATTTCACCTTTTAAAGTAAATATCAATGCAGATTTCAAATTGACAGATCGGTGGAATGTCTATCTGCAGTATTTACATTTAGGGAAACGCGATGTGTTTCAACCTTCTGAATATAATTATGGCAAATATCCGATTTCGGGCTATGGTCTGATGGATGTCCAAACACGCTACAAATTAAAGAATCTGGCGTTCATTTTTTCAGTTAATAATATCCTTAATAATGATTACTTTCCACTGCACGCGGAGGTGAGGGGAGCTACAAATGAAGGCCGTTATTATGTAAAAGGAAGCGGAACAATAGCGAATTTAGGTATCCAACTGGATTTGTAATACAACAATTTGATACGATTAATAGAAACAAGCCCCTGTAAGATTTTTATAGGGGCTTGTTTATGGCGAGTCTTTTCCCTCTTATTATCGCGTATACCGCTCATAATACTCATCTATTAATTTTTTGAGTGTATTAAAATCAAGCGACAATTGATCTGCCGAAACGGCTATTCCATTTTCGAGCAGATGTTGTTGTACTTGTGGAGAGAACTGCTGCATATAATCTTCGGGATGGTGTAGCTTCAAAAAAACAAAATGGACACCATGGGCCATTCCTGTCGAGACAGATTGAATAGCAGTCCATTTTACAGTCCCAGCCTTTATTCCTACTGGCGTACCATGATATCGAATGCCATTTGCATTCAATATCAGGCCAGTCCGATCTTTAACAAATAGGCTTTTTACTCCGCCAATTAGACAATAACATCCTAAGCCCCCTAAGGTCAACATCAATGCTCCAGGGAAAATTCTTATTTTTTCAGCGACAAAGAAAATATAGTAAGCAAATGCCAAAGCCGCTATCGTCAACAGCAAGCCAAATAGCGCCAATTTCAGACGTTTTTTGTTATCGAATTCTATGATAGTCTCGTTCATAATTAATGTTCTCTTTCACATGTTTATCGGACTAAGTTAAAACAACGCTTCTCATATTTTCATGCGAATTTCAATTCGTGTGGAATCGTTTTAAATTCGCAGTATTTTGACGTCTATCTGTATTTAAGCCATTTTCTAAACTCAATTAAACCCAGCGCTATGCTTCCACGAATCATCTTTGACGATTAACGTATTGATGGGTTAATCTATCCTCGAATCTTTTTCCAGCTTTTTGGTCTGTTTTGCGGAGAAGGTTTTTCCGAAATTGTAACTGAAACTCAATTTTGCATAGCGAGACTTCAATTTATTCACTGTTTCAATGCTAATCACATTGCCTAAACTGGAAATAGGTGCTTTTTGTAAGTTGAAAATATCCTCAATCGTCAGGGATATGTTTAACTTGTCCCGAAGCACTTTTTGTTGTAAACCCGTCGTGATATATCCTGTTGCCCCATATTGCATTTGAAAACTATTTCTTTTCGAAGTATAAAAGCCGAGTATTTGAACAGTAGTCTTTGGCAGAATATTAATAAAGGTGTTAATCGACCCACTAAAGTTGACAATCCCAGGTAACAAAATATCTGCTGTATTATTCGATCTGAAAGTCGGTCGTTGGGCCGATAAATATGTACTGACATTCACGCTGCTTCCAAATTTGTTTTGCGACATGACATAAGCTCCAATCTGGTTTAGATTATAATCATTATAGTAGTTAAACTCTGGACTTCCAACCTCCGCATTATATCTTGAGATATAGGTAAACATATTCTTCGAGGAGTTTCCATATAAAGAAAAGATCAGTGAGTGGTTGGTATTCCACTTATGTGAATATTGCAAATCTAGTCTATTTGCAAAATATGGCTTCAAATGTGTGTTACCGTTGGTAAAATAGATAGGATTATTGTTCATCGCAAATGGATTGAGCATGTTATAACCTGGTCGTTCGATTCTTCTGTTCCCCGATAAAGCAATGCTGTTTTTAAGGTCCTCGAAATCATAACGTATATTAAAGTTGGGAAATAAATTAAGATAGTTGTTTTTAATCTGTTCGTCAGTTAAAACGGATAGTAATTTATAATCGAATGATTCTAGTCGCAAGCCTACATCAAAGGAGAAATGTTTATATTTACCATTAAGAGAAGAATAAGCAGCAAGTATATTTTCGTTATATTGAACCTTATTTTCACTATTTACTTCACCTCCGACGGTATTTCCATCTGTGGCTAGATTCTTAAAGAAACTTTCTGTATTTGCACGGGCATATTTTACACCGAATTTTAGATCAGTACCCTTTCCGATGTTAGTTTTGAAGTCTGTATTGAATGTCCAGATTTCATATGGTCTGGTAATAATAAAATTTCTGCTACCATTTTCTGAAGAATTTATTTCCGTGTTAGAAAAATCATATGCCTTTCTCCAGAATGAAGTGTTATTTTCATTTGAGTATTTCGCGTAATTCAGGCCGATTGAAAGCTTGCTTTTCTTTTTGAAATCTTTATCATAAATCAAATCGACGATATAGAAATTATTATCCAAAAACATGAGGTCCAGCTGTTTAAGCTGCCTTTGGAATTTATCCTTCCGATTATAGATCGTGGCGTCTCGTTCATTTGGAAATTTACCATAAAAGCTGGCGTACCAATAATTAAAAGAGAGCGAACTTGTTGAATCAATATTATAAAGTGTATTGATTTTCATGGAATGTGTCCTTTGGGATCTTTCGCTAACCTGTTTTTGTCTATAGCGATAACTGGAATCAGGTAAGTAATAGTTTTTTATTAGATCGTTTCGTTTATGCAGGTTTTCACCGTATGAAAAATTATAACCTAATGAAATTTCAAACTTACTTTTTTTAAGATTTAAATTGAGCGATTGGTCCGTTCCCCAAAGGGTAGAAACAGCTGTACTTGCCGACCCAAAGAAGCCCAAATTGGAATTTTTCTTAAGTCTGATATCGAGGATACCTCCATCTCCGGCGGAATCATAGGCCGCACCCGGACTGGTAAGTACATTAACAGACAAGACCTCGTTGCTCGGTAGAGATTTCAGCTAGTTCAATAGATCCTGACCACCCAAATTGACTTTCCGCCCATTTATCAATACAGTAGCTCCCTTTCCAAGCAACTGTAATTTACCTTCTATTTCATCAACGGTCAATCCCGGTACCTGCTTGAGCAGTTCTGCTATATTTGTACTATTGCCTAATATATTGTTTTCCGCATTAAATCTATACCCACCGGTAATTAGCTCCAAGGTAGGTCTCTTGGAGGAAACTGTAACCTCCTCAAGTTTATTGTCAATCTTATGAAGTTCTATAGTACCGATATCTATATCGCTACCGTTCAGCGTTTCGATTCTTTTTATTTGAGGCTGAAAGCCAAGGTGGTTGATTTTTAGGTAAAATGAACGCTGACTGTGGGTGAATTGAAAGTCCCCACTTTCATTTGTAACCACTGTTTTGATAGGGGTGCTGCTACTTTGATGATCCATCAGGTATATTGAAACTAAATGAACGGGTTCTTTTGTAAGCGAATCGACTACTTTGCCCGTAACAGTAAAGGTTGAATCGATGCGCGAAAGGATAATTCTATTAGATGAACCATGAGCTATGGCGAAAAGAAGCAGGCATGGGAAGACTAGGGCAATTTTTTTTAAGACTTTCATTTAATTAAGGTTCTTGTGCAAAGTTTGATGACCATTGTTTGCAGTTAGTGACTATAGGTTAGTCGAGCTCAGGAAAAAAATGTTGCACGATTAATAATAAAAGCGATTACCAATTGGCACAAAAGTCTTTTTATAAGTAAAAGCAAGTCTCTACCCGATATGAGTTGCAGTTGGTCAAAATTAAGAGTAGATAAGATTTATGGTCTATATTTATTCTAAAAAAAATCTTTATTAAAAAAAACAAAACAAATATAGTATATTTATGTTCTAAATAAAGTGTATGAAATATCAGCTTTTAAAAGAAATCATTGTATTAGTAGAGGAATTTGAACAGGAGAACGTAGATGGAATCTACAGTACCGACGCGGATGGATTTAAACGTTGGGTAGTGGCAAAAGAAACCGATGTTCTGGTCGAACCTGAATGGGACGGTAAGGAAAATGGGCGTAGTCCAGAGAGTGTGATCAGCACATTAATAGTGCATATGAATAGGTTTGCAAAAAGTTATTCAAAGGCAGCTATTTGGGAATCTGATTTTTCTACACAAGAGGAGTTTATATACCTTATAACCTTAAGGTCGTTTGGCGAGATGACAAAAATGGAATTGATCAGGCGGAATATTCATGAAAAGCCCGCCGGCATGGCGATTATAAATCGTTTGATCAAACAAGGATGGATCGGTCAGCAAGATTCAGAGCAAGACCGACGAAGTAAGGTGCTTTATATCACAGAAAATGGCTTATCGGCGTTGGATCGACAAATGGGAAAAATACGTCATGCTACCCAGATTGTTTCAGGTGATTTGACCTACAGTGAAAAAATAACACTGATAAGTCTATTGGATAAATTGAGCAAATTTCATCAATTAATCTATGATAGAAATATTGCACCTGATAAATTGCTGGAACAAGTGAAGTTATAATTCAGTCCGAAGTGTAATAGGAATAGCTGGCTTTTTGTTGTCTTTTACACTTTTTGAAAAAGTCGCCTCCGAAATCTGATGATTAATAGGCAGATCAAATTATGGATATAATAAGATACTTTAATGCACACATTGTCCATTGCGGTAATGGAAGGTCCATCTGGATGTTACCCTCGCATAGGGAGTTAAAATAAACAAAAATGAAAAAGAAAGTAGCAGTTATTGGTGCAGGTTTTTCGGGTCTTTCAGCGGCGGCCTATCTTGCGCAGGCAGGATACGATGTGCATGTTTTTGAGAAACATACGCAGCCCGGTGGAAGGGCGAGACAGTTTAGTACGACAGAAGGATTTAGATTTGATATGGGACCGAGCTGGTACTGGATGCCTGACATCATTGAATCATTTTTTTTAGATTTTGGGTGTTGTACTGCTGATTTTTTTGAACTTGTATCACTCAATCCACAATTTGAAATGATATTTAACTCTGGACAGATTCGTGTACCTGAATCCTATCAGGAGTTAAAACAATTATTTGAACAGATCGAACCTGGGGCTGGTACGCAGTTGGATAGATTTATGGAAGCTGCAAAATTTAAGTATGAAGTGGGCATGCGGGATTTTGTGAATAAACCCTGTCACAATTGGGGCGAATTTCTCTCTCCAAAAATTGCACTTAGTGCTTTTAAGCTAGATTTGCTTTCTAATTTTAGATCCTATGTTGCCAAATATTTTAAGGACCAAAGATTGCGGACATTGATGGAATTCCCCGTTATATTTTTGGGCGCTTCACCCAAGGATATTCCGGCATTATATAGCCTGATGAACTACGGCGGTTATGCGCTTGGAACCCATTATCCCAAAGGGGGCTTTTTTCAGTTAGTACTGGCGATGCAGCAAGTAGCGGAGAGACAAGGTGTCACTTTCCATTTTGATCATAATGTTGATACGTTAAATATTGAAAAGAATAAGATCACATCATTAGTTGTTAATGGTGTGAATCATCCATTTGATCTCGTGGTTGCATCGGCCGATTATCACCATATCGAAACACTACTTGCCAAGGAGTTGAGAAACTACGATGATGATTATTGGAAGAGCAGGACCTTTGCCCCCTCAAGTTTGATCTATTACCTAGGGATGAAATCGTCCATTCCAAATCTAACGCATCACACACTGTTCTTTGAGCACCCGTTGGATGATCATATCGACTGTATTTATGGTGAAAAAAAATGGCCTCAAAATCCGCTGTTCTATGTATGTTGTCCATCCAAAACGGATCCGCATGTTGCTCCTGCAGACAGTGAGAATCTCTTCTTATTAATGCCCTTGGCAACTGCTATCTCGGATGATGATGAAACACGTGAAAAATATCTAATTAAGATGTTGAAGCGTTTGGAAAAGCATACCGGTACAAAAAACCTATATGAACAGATTGCATACAAGAGGAGTTACTGTGTGAGCGACTTTATCAGCGATTATAATGCTTACGGGGGAAATGCTTATGGACTAGCAAATACATTGAAACAGACAGCAGTATGGAAACCCAAGATCAGAAATAAGAAAGTCCATAATCTTTTTTATTCAGGTCAGCTAACGGTTCCTGGTCCCGGTGTGCCTCCCTCCATTTTATCAGGGAAAATTGTTGCCAAAGAAGCCATTGAATTATATCGTAAAACATAAGACCATGAAAAAGCTATTTGATGAACTCGCTTATGAAGTAAGCAAAAAAACAACTGAAAAATATAGTACAAGTTTCTCGCTCGGTATTTTGGCGCTCAAGCCCTCCATTAGGGCTAGTATATATGCGATTTATGGCTATGTACGATTGGCTGATGAAATCGTGGACAGTTTTCATGGATATGATAAGAAGCGGCTGTTGGCGCGGTTATATCTCGAGACAAACTGTGCTTTAGAGGAAGGTATCTCATTAAATCCGATATTACAATCTTTTCAGGAGACGGTACATAAGTATGCTATCGACGTCGAGCTAATCCGCCAATTTCTACACAGCATGGAAATGGACCTGAATAAAGTGGACTATAATTCTGAACGCTATAAAGAATATATTTATGGCTCGGCTGAAGTGGTGGGATTGATGTGTTTACAGGTTTTTACAGAAGGTAATAGACAGCGCTATGAGGAGTTAAAACCTTACGCTATGAAACTAGGCTCCGCATTTCAGAAAATAAACTTCTTGCGGGATCTTAAAGACGATTACCATGTTCTTGGGCGTACTTATTTTCCGAATTTGGATATGGCTGTCTTTGATAATGCACTCAAAAGCCAGATTGAGGATGAGATACACAGCGAATTTAAGGAAGCGCTTTTGGGAATTAAAAAATTGCCTGCATCGGCAAAATTTGGCGTTTATCTGGCTTACAAATATTATCTTTCCCTGTTTTCGAAGATTCGAAAAAAATCCTCAAAGGAGATTTTGGAAAGCAGGGTGAGGATACCAAATGTACAAAAAGCCTATGTTGCTTTAAAAAGTTATCTGCGTTACAAAGCTGCTTACTTATAAAATAAAGCTATGAATTTTATTACTGTATTGGTCACTTTTATTGCTATGGAGGGCGCAACCTGGCTTATCCATAAGTATATTATGCACGGCTTTCTCTGGGTATTACATCGCGATCATCATGATCATAGCAATTCGGGCTTTTTGGAAAAGAATGATTACTTTTTTATCATTTTTGCTCTTCCTACA
Organism: Sphingobacterium sp. UGAL515B_05; assembly: GCF_033097525.1. Taxonomy (NCBI): domain Bacteria; kingdom Pseudomonadati; phylum Bacteroidota; class Sphingobacteriia; order Sphingobacteriales; family Sphingobacteriaceae; genus Sphingobacterium; species Sphingobacterium sp. UGAL515B_05. The sequence goes on from NZ_CP109907.1 coordinate 3,555,403, forward strand.
ATCGCGTTGATGTATTTTGGTTCGTTAAGGGGATACAATTATCTGTTTTATATTGGATTAGGGATTATGCTTTATGGTATGGCATATTTCTTTGTACATGATATATTTATCCATCAACGTTTCAAATGGTTGAGTAAAACAAATAACCGTTACTTTTTGGCGCTTCGTCGTGCCCATAAACAACATCATAAACATTTGGGTAAAGAGGAGGGCGAATGTTTTGGCTTTTTATATGTTCCGATGAAATACTTTAAAATGTATACTAACAATGAAAAAATATGATGCCATATACTTACTCGCTTATCTTATTTTTTACGGTCGTAATCTGTTTTGTCGCATCCTTCGACAAGCGGCTTCGATTCGATCGTGAGTTTGTCCCATTTTTAAAGTCAGCGGCACTTGTTGCTGTATTTTTTATCGCTTGGGATGTCTGGTTTACCAGTAAGGGAGTATGGTGGTTTGACACAAGGTACACCCTAGGCCTGGTTATAGCAGGTTTACCATTGGAAGAATGGTTATTCTTTATATTTATCCCTTTTTCCTGTATATTTACTTATTTCTGTATCGATAAATTTTTTAGATTACAATCGCTATCTGCCTTTAATAATATCGTAGTCTTTGTGAGTGTCATTATATGTGCTGTGGTGGCACTTCGATATGCCGACAGAATCTACACAGTTGTTACCGCTACGGTGACTATCGTGACATTACTGCTTTTTCACTTTGCATTTCGGATACAATGGATTACGCAGGCCTCTGTAGTCTTCACCTTGCTAATGTTGGGTTTTTTACCTGTCAATGGTATACTCACCGGAACAGGGTTGGATTCTCCGATAGTAAACTACAATCCCATGGAATTTATGGGGATCAGGGTGCTTACGATTCCGGTTGAAGATGCGGTGTACGGATACACCCAGTTTTTGTGGGTTCTTTACTTTTTTAAAAAATTTCAAAGCAGGCCTAAGAAACCCAATATATAAAGAAGGAATTCAGATTCACTGTACTGTCTAAAAAAAATGGAAACTTAGTCAAAAATAGCTTCAGAAAATACTAGTTCAGAAGCCGTTTTTTCTTACGACATTGCGAATTGCCTGTTGAAATAAAGCTTAGATAATTTACTCCACTTTTTTGAGCGTTATCATTTCGTTAGGCAATTTTTATTCTTTTATACATTTGATTTCATTAGTTTTGTCACTCATCCAACAATTGAGAATAACATTTAATGGATCACATCATCGCAGCTATACGAGCTCATTTCGATATAAAAAAAGAGCCTTTGGAAATATTGTTAAGCAATTTAACCATGCTAAGCGTTCCTAAAAAGACAAAACTAATACAGCCAGATAGAAGCGATAAGAACATTTATTTTGTCGAAAAAGGTATTGCCCGCGCCTACACCATACGCGATGGAAAAGAGGTAACCTCCTGGTTTAGCAAGGAGGGAGATTTACTTTATTCAACAAATAGTTTTCACGGATTTGTGTCAGGGTATGAGACTGAAACAGTACAGGTTCTCGAAGATTCACTTTTATATTATATGACAATAGATCAACTGGAAATGCTTTCCCGTGATTATATCGATATTGCTAACTGGATGCGATACGTCCATCAGAAAGCTTTTGTCGAGATGGAACGTCGGTTAATCAACCGCTTATATCTTTCGGCCGAGAAAAGATATGAAGATTTTATGGTTAACCATGCAAAATTGGCTCAGCGGGTAAATTTGGGATACATAGCGTCTTTTCTTGGCATATCACATGTGACGTTATGTGCACTTCGAAAATAGCGCTATTTCTTTAACTACTTAAAAATTACTCCAGGGTGGATTGTTTATTTTTGCATCTTAACCAACTATATTGAGTATGCAAATTTCTAATGCACATGTTGATCAGCAACGAATTGCCTGGGTAGATGTATTGCGTTTTATCGCAATATTCATGGTAATCGCCATTCATTGTTCAGATCCATTCAATGTATCGGCCGAAGCAAGGTCTAATACGGATTTTAACTATTGGGGCTCCATCTACGGGTCGGTGCTAAGGGCCTGTGTACCTATTTTTGTGATGATTACCGGATTACTGTTGCTACCTGTGAAAATGAGTATGGGTGAGTTTTATAAAAAGCGTCTGTTGCGTATTACTGTTCCGTTTTTATTGTGGTCGGTACTTTACAACCTTTTCCCTTGGATAACAGGACTATTGGGACTTCCGCCAACGATCATTTCAAATGTATTTGCCTATGCTGCCAAAGATTCATCACAGTCGTTAGCAAGCGCACTTGTTCAAATTTCTTTAATTCCAATTAAATTCAATGTTTATACCGTACCCATGTGGTATATTTATATGTTGATCGGTTTATATCTTTACATGCCTTTCTTTTCCGCATGGGTTGAAAAGTCGACCTCGGGGCAGCAGAAGGTATTTTTGGGAATTTGGTTATGTACACTGGTTTTGCCTTATGCCTATTCATTTTTCTCAAAAGAGCTATTTGGCCTTAGTGCCTGGAATACTTTTGGTACATTTTATTATTTTGCGGGTTTTAATGGGTATTTATTACTTGGGTATGTATTGACTCATCACCTAAAAACCTGGTCTTTTCCCAAGACATTTTTAGTGAGTGTACCTTTATTTATAATCGGCTATACAATTACACATACCGGCTTTAAATGGATGGCTTCCAATCCGGCTGCCAGTGAAGAACAGATCGAGCTGTTCTTTTTATATTGTTCTCCTCAAGTATTCATGATGACTTTAGCCATTTTCTTGTTAGTACGTACTGTAAAGTTGACGTCGGTAAAGATGAGAAGCATTTTTTCAAATATTACAAAATGTGGCTTTGGCATCTATTTAGTACATTATTTTGTTGTAGGGCTTGGCTATTGGTTGGCCAATGTTCTTTCAATTCCAATATCACTAAAAATACCTATGACTGCAGCCCTTGTTTTCCTAATTTCCTGGGGCTTTGTGGCTACTTTTTATAAAATAATCCCGCGGGCGTCAAAATGGATCTTTGGGTAAGGATAGCTACTTAATCGCGCTATAGGCCAATGATTGGGGAGCGATATTATGGATGTCTTTATCGGCTCCCCGAATGATATTTAGGCTTAAATTTATATATTATCGGTATTTTCAGCTTAAATAAAACACGATATTATATTTCATTTAAAATAGCTCCAGCTATGAATACCAGTATTGGTGCATCCTAAACAGCGTTTGAACGATAACCAGCGTTGTCTATTGCTTTACCCAATAAAAAGTCTTTGAAAAAATGCCTTTATGAGCCACTATTTTTAACTTTTTTCCCTGCAGGTACATTTCGCAATTGCCCTTTTGTCCAGTGTCGTGGTTTTCCACAGTCCCTTTCCACTCATTTTTTTCAAAACGCACATTATAGAGTGTTGGACGGCCTTTGGGATCGAGACCGGAAAATTTTCCGCTGTTGTAAGAGATCGTAATAATGTAGCCTTCCTCAGTTTTCCATTTTCCTGCAAAATTATCATTAGAGGATTGGGCAACACTCATGATTGTCATAAAGACGATGACAAGGGATGATAGTATTTTTTTCATATTTAATGATTTCATACTGCAAAGCAAATTATAAAAATCTACAGTGTTTTTAAGATATCTTAAAAAATGAAATCAGTTACCTGCTCGCACGTATCACGCTTAGTGTTTGTTGGGTAATACCCAGATAGGAAGCAATATGTCCCAGGGAGGTTCGTAGCAATATGCCAGGAAATTTGTCGAGCATATTTTTATAGCGCTGCTCGGCAGTCTGAAATTGTAATGCAAGAGTTTTATCGGATAACATACTTATCACTTGTAACGATACTTGCAGCCGGAAGTCTTTAAAAGCGGGTATGCTATTACAGAGTTCATCTAGTTTGCTATACGGGATAATACGCAGACTTGCTTCTTCCAATACTTGTTTGCCATAGGGGTGAGGACGGTTAAAAAAAATACTTTCAAAAGATACCAGGAAATTATTCTCGTCGAAAAAATAATGGGTGATATCTTTTCCATCTAAGTTATAAAAAGCACGTAATAATCCTTTTTCAATAAAATAAACATTTTGGTGGTGATTATCTGGATGTGCCAGAATAATACCTTTCGCAAAAGTTTGTTTACTAAAGGCTTTGTCGATAGCTTCGCATTCGGCGTTGTTCAATTTTATGTGCCTAAGTAGATAAGATATGAGTTCCATTTACTTCAAATATAGAAAAATGCAGCAGGCTGCCCATGACTCCTTTCCATATTTATTCTAATAGTCTTCAAGTCCATCAGGAAGTAGATAGATTAATTTTACTATTGCCAAAAAAGTGTGAAATGTAAGTCCAAGATTGTTTCAGTCCCCGCCGAGCATCCTGTTGTGTCGCAGTCCTGTAACGACTGAGGTTAATAATACAACGCTATAAGCCAGTGTGATGGACAGGATCAAATTGGGGCAATAGCTGGAGCGCTTGCTGTCCCGCTACTGGAGCCTTCTCAATATCACCTTGAGCCAGATAGATATTAGCATAAAGATTATATAGATAGGATTCCAATAATAATCTAAAGGTGGGATTCTGGTCCGATTACGTATTGGCGCAGTTTCTATCCCGCTTATAATCCAATTAGTACAGCAGTTGGTCGATCAGTGAATAATATCGTGATTAGTAAATGTTGAGCCGATAATGCTTCTTTTAAAATTCTTATATTCTTGCAAAAATTGATATCTTTATTTCCCATAGACCATTTCATATTTTTATTTAAATGCAAAAGTTGAATCAAGATCCCTTTTTATGGACTGAATTGCGGTATGCAATTGTATTCGATCGAGACCAGTTTGCATTTAAAACGTTATTTAAAAAATTTTACCCCGATTTATATGACTTTGGTCATGCAATTATTAAGTCACCAGTTCCGGTTGAAGATATTATTTCAGAAATTTTTATGAAATTATGGCTATTGGAAGATAAGTTAATGGAAATTGAAAACATCAAAACTTATCTTTTTAGGTCTGTAAGAAATAATGCCATAAAATACCTTGAAAGACAGCATACCCATGTGGATATTTCAGAAATTATTGACTTTAACTATCAATATCCAAGTGTGGAGCAAGAATATATTTCAAGCGAAAACCTGAAAATTATACAGCAGATCATAGACGAATTGCCTTCCAAGTGTAAAATGGCTTTTACTTTAGTCAAGGAACTTGGCTTTACCTATCATGAAACGGCTGCCATTATGGAAATTTCTACGAATACCGTTGACCGACACATCCAACTGGCGCTCCGTCGTTTAAGAGATTCTATTACTTGTAGAAAAATAAATAGCTAGAAATTAGTGTTTTAAAATTATTTTAAATTTCTATTGGTGAGATTCGTCTGTAATTGGCTCTTATATTAAAGACTCAAGCGTAAGATGGATCAGGATCAACTTCTAGCATTATTGAACAAAGAAATTCAGGGGAAACTAACACCTGAGGAGAAGTTACTGTTTGAAAAGTTGCTTATTGACAATCCAGATCACCAAGTCCTTTATCATTTTATTAAAAATCAGCAACGAACGCCGTCATCAACCATCGAAAAAACTGAAATGGCATTTGATCAGCTATGGAAGAAATTGGAAGACAGTACCCCCGAAAGCATTCCAGTAAGGAGTCGGGTAAAAAAACGCAACCTCTTTTATCTAGTAGCGGCTAGTATTGCAATCTTCTTTTTTGTTGGTATGTGGCGGTATTTATCTCAACAAGAAGTTGTTGAGTATAGAATGAGTTATAGCAGCAGTAAGGGCGAGAAACGGATAATTAGCCTGCCTGATGGGAGTACCGTTTGGTTAAATGGCGACAGCAAACTCTATCTGGCTACAGATTTCAATAAAAAGGAACGTCGGGTAAAATTGGTGGGGGAGGGCTTTTTTGCTGTTGCCAAAGATAAAAAACACCCATTTATTGTCTCATGTAAGGATTCCGAGGTAAAAGTATTGGGAACAAAATTCAATATCAGGGCGTATCAGGACGAGAATAAAACACAGACTTCACTTGTGGAGGGTGCTATCGAATTGAAAAGTCAAAATAGTGACAAAACCTATAAGATGGTACCCGGAGAAAAGTTAACCATAGCCCACATATCGATAGGATCCAAACCTAGTGATGAGAGCAGCACAAATGGGGTAAAACGGACAGCGCTTATTGTTCAGGATGGAGAAAAAATGCCCTCCGAAGCATTGTGGCTTGAGAATAAACTTTCCTTTGATGCTGACCCGATGGATATTGTTGCGTCCAAAATAGGCAAATGGTATAACAGGAATATCGTAATCGACAATACCGAACTGGAGAAAACCACCTTTACCGGGACGATGGAGAATTATAGCCTAGAGATGGTTTTAAAGACTATTTTATTGGCCAATCCGAAGCTACATATCAAAGAAGAAAACGAATCAATTATTTTATATTAACCCTAAATAAACGATAATGAGAGATTATACATAAAGTTTCAAAAAAAGGATACACCCAATGATGTATCCTTCATGTTCATGAAATAAGAGTGCGTAGTCCCTGAGAAAGATAAAGCACTCTATGGTTCCATAATCAATTTAAAACTATGAAAAAAAATTTACATGGTCAGGTATTTTTTGCACGAAAATCTAGCACCATTAAATATGCATTAATGACAAAATTAACATTAGCGCTCACTTTTGCATTTACCGTAAAGGTCTTCGGAATAGGTACCAAAGCACAGGAAAAGGTATCCCTAAAAATAAAAAATACCGATCTTAAGACTGTTTTAAAAACCATTGAAAAGCAGACTAAAGTCAAATTTATATATTTTGACAACGTGATCGCCAATAAAAGCCTTCCCCTTATTTCTGTCGAGAACCAAAATTGGACCAACGCTTTAGCGCCATTGCTGAATAAATTTCAGCTCCGGATGGAAAATATGAATGGAAACACCTATGTGATCACTGTCAACAATAAAGAAGCCCAAGGGCTTGATATCAAAGGAAAGGTTTTGGATCGGCAGGGCTTACCTTTATCGGGCGTCACCGTAGTCGAAAAGGATAAGGATCGCGGTACAAGTACAAACGATAAAGGCGAATTTAATCTAAAAGTAAGTGGGCCAAATGCCATTTTACTTGTCAGTAATGTAGGCTTTATCAGTCAGGAGATTCCGGTTAGCCAGTCATTTATGAATGTTGTCCTCCAAGAAGATCTGACCTCCTTGGAAGAAGTTGTTGTTGTTGGTTACGGTACACAACGGAAAGCAAATCTTACAGGGGCTGTAGCCTCAGTTGATATGGAAAAAGTGTTGGGAGATAGACCTGTAAGCAGTAGCTCTCAAGCATTACAGGGGGCTTTACCTGGTTTACAGGTTACTTTTGGTGGAGGACGTCCCGGAACATCGACAGAACTAAATATTCGGGGCGTTACTTCCATAAACGGTGGTAGCCCCTTAGTATTGGTCGACAACGTCCCTATGAATATGGACGATATAAATCCCAAAGATATCTTAAATGTCACCGTCTTGAAAGATGCTGCCGCTTCTTCTATTTATGGTGCTAGAGCAGCCTTTGGGGTCATTCTAATCACCACAAAGAAAGGATCCAGAAATCAGCCGACCAGCATCAATTACTCGAGTAATCTGACTTGGAGCCGCCCTTCAACGCTCCCTGAGAAAGCGACTCCACTTGAATTTGTGCAGGCGTTAAAAGACTTTGGAAATACTTCGAATTGGGCAGGACAAAATGTCGATACCTGGCTTGATTTATTAAAAAATTATCAAACAGATCCAACAAAATTTCCTGATGGAATAGCCGAGGTAAATAACACAAAATATCCCCTAAAAGAATACGATTTATACGATGAGGTATTCCAGACCGGATTTGAACACCTGCATAATCTTTCTATCAGAGGTGGTTCGGAAAAGATTGCGTATAGGCTTTCTGGTATGTATAGCAACGAAGATGGTATTATGATTACCAAAAAAGATAGCTATAGTAGATATAATTTCAATGCTTATGTAAACGCCGAATTGTTCAAAAATTTTAATGCGAGTGTCAATGTGTTTTATAAAAAGGATAATCGCCTTACCCCAGCCAATATGGGTGAGATGTTTTATCGGGCTCTGACATTCGGGTCATATCTTAATCCTGGCGAGACGATAGACAGTGATGGGAAAGCCATACCTTACGGTACGCCCAACAATTATCTAAAATATGAAGATCCTTCGCGCAGATATGAAGAAAATCTTAGATTGTTTGGTAAACTGGAGTATAACCCTTTACCAGGATGGAATATTACTGCTGAATACACCTTTAGTAAAAACAATCTGAACAATAAAAATGCGCAGAACAGAAATAGGTATATGAATCCGAATAATTTTAATACGGAATACCTGTTCAATCAAGATTTTTATACCCGTTCTAATTCCCTGACGGACTATAATGCTTTAAATCTCTATACGAGCTACAGTCGTGCATTGGATGACCATAATGTGAAAGTTTTGGTGGGAACAAATTATGAGAAAAGTTATACCGAATCATTTTCAGCAACCAGATATGGGATTTTAAGTCCTGATTCACCTTCATTGGGGACAAGCACAGGGACACAAAATACATCCGACAGTTTTAGTCAGTATGCTATCCTCGGTTATTTTGGCAGAATTAATTATGATTATAAGAATCGTTATCTATTGGAACTGAACGGTCGACTAGACGGTTCATCCCGTTTCCTCAAAGGTAGCAGGTTTGGATTTTTTCCATCCGTTTCTGCTGGTTGGAATGTTGCTGAGGAACAATTTATGACGGGGTTAAAAAATAGTATCCCAATGTTGAAGTTCAGGGCTTCTTATGGGGAAATCGGTAACCAGGTCGTATTTGATACCAATAAAAATCAAGTTTATTTTCCTGCAATACCTCAGATGGGGACAGGCAATGCAAATTGGATAGATCCAAATACTGGCATTCGCTACCTGACGATAAATCCACCAAATTTAATCAGTTCAACTTTTTCCTGGGAGAAGGCGCGTACTTTAAATTTCGGTGTCGACATTGCTTTGTTCAATAGCAAATTGAACGGAAGTTTTGACTGGTTTAGACGGCAGACAATAGGCATGCTTTATCAGGGGGCCGACCTACCGGCAGTTTTGGGCGCACAACCTCCATTCCAGAATATTACGGATCTTGAATCAAAGGGATGGGAGCTGGAACTTTCCTGGAAAGACAAGATTAAAGATTTTAAATATTCATTTACATTCAATCTTTCAGATAATCGAGGTTTTATTACCAAAATCAACAACAGTGCTGGCTTGATCGATGGCTTCTACAAAGGAAAAGAACTCGGTGAAATATGGGGGTATGTTACAGAGCGTTATTATACGGTAGATGATTTTCAGGAAAATAGTTTAAATGCCAGTTTGGTAAATGGAAAGTTAAAAGATGGAATCCCGTATTTCAAAGGTGTTGCTCAGAATCCTGGAGATGTTAAATATGCTGATTTAAATGGTGATGGTATCATCTTCAGTGGTACAGGTACTGTATCCGATCCTGGTGACATGAAGGTTATTGGCAATAATAATAGACGGTTTCAATTCGGTCTGAATAGTAATTTCTCTTACAAGAATATTGATTTGAGCCTGTTTATACAGGGTGTAGGAAAGCGGGATCTTTGGTTGAGCAATTTCTTGATGTGGCCTTATAATAACGAATTCGGTACCCTCTATAAGGGTAATCTAGATTATTGGACGCCGAACAATACTGATGCCACCTATGCGCGTATCTATGCAAATGCAGGTTTAAATACATCAGCGAATCGAAGAACACAGACCAAATACCTTTCGGATGGCTCCTATCTTCGGGTGCGAAATATTACACTTGGTTATACCATCGACAGAAAGACTTTACGGAGCAAAGTGATCGACAATATCAAGGTATTTGTTTCGGGTGAAAATTTATTTAAAGCTGATCGTATGCCCAAAGGGATGGAGGCCGATGGTGAAAACATCGGGTCGGGAGGTATTTATCCATTCCTGAAAAAGTATAGTTTTGGCGTTAATGTCACGTTTTAAATCTTCAAAAACCGCAGAATATCATGAAAAAGAAATTTATCCACTATATCCTTTGCTTGGGGCTAGCCACATCGTTAACAAGCTGCAGTAATTTACTTGATCTCGATCCAGAAGGTACATTGACAGAGCAAAGTACTTTCACAAACTATAACAATTTTATTTCCTATGCTTGGCAATTCTATGGCACGTTTCCTGGCTACAGCAATGCTGTCCCTGACGCTGAGGTCAACGGCGATCTATTTGCCAAAGCGCAGGCAAACGCCACTTCTGATTGGATTTGGCAGCGAATGGTCGTCCCATCAACAAGTAGCGATTACAGTAATCCTTTTGTGCAGATACGATCCATCAACGTTCTTTTGGATAATATTGAGCAGGCAAGCCAGCTATCTGAACCGGAAAAGAAGCATATCCGTAGCATCGGCTACTTTTTCAAGGCTTACCAATATATGGATCTCCTCAACAAATTTGGTCAGGCAATCTGGGTAGAGCGTACGATTGACGATGGCGATACCGATGTTCTCTACGGTACCCCGGGAACTCGAGATGAAATTGCGGCACATATCGTAGAAATGCTCAGCTATGCCGGAGAAAATATCAAAGAAAATGGGGATGGGCCAAATACTATCAATCGTAAGGTTGTCTTGGCACTGACAGCCCGTTTTGGCCTGAGGGAGGGGACATGGAGGAAATATCATCAACTTAAAGACGCTGAAAAATACCTGAAATTGTCAACTGCAGCAGCAGAAAAAATCCTATCCAGTACGATACCTCTATTGAGCAATTATGACCTGCTGTTTAACAGTGAATCATTGGCAAATGTCGCTGAGGTTTTTCTTTATAAGCAGTATGAGTTAAATCAGATTACACATGGTCTAGCATCGCTGGCACGTAATTCCTCAGGTAGATGGGATCTCACCAAGAAAGCTGTGGATATGTATCTGATGAAAGATGGGAAAACTCGCTGGGTGAGTCCAACATTTGCTGGTGATGAAAGTGCATATACTGAATTCCGAAACCGTGATACCCGTCTATACTTTACTATTCCACCTCCCTATAAAGTTAAAATGGGGAAGACAAATATGCTTTGGGAGTACTCGGATGATCCGAAGGACCGGGAGTATATCGATTTGATGGCCACACTATCAGACGACAAACATAAAACTTTACCCTGGATGAACTGGGAAGGTCTCATATTGAAAGAGGAACCACATTATGTAGATTTCACCAATGGACAGCCTTATAGTGTAAGCTACACCGGATATCGGTTTTACAAATTCAGTAACAAGATCAATAGGATCCAGAATGTTGATATCAACGATGCTCCTATATTTAGGCTTGGGGAATTGTTGGTTGGATATGCTGAAGCAAAATATGAATTGGGAGAGATCAACCAGCAGATTATCGATCAAACGATAAATAAATTAAGGTCACGCGCTGGCGTGGCTTCTCTGGAGTTGACGGCAATTCCACCCGATCCCAAGCGCGATGAGACGATAAGCCCCGTGCTGTGGGAAATACGTCGCGAGCGTGCTGTTGAACTAATGGGTGAAGGGTTTCGTTTTGACGATCTCAGACGATGGAAGAAAATGGATTATGCCATTACCCAAAAATTAGGACGATATATAACCAAGGGATTAGATGTACCTTCTAATACGCCTATTCCAGTTGAAAATGGACAGACAAAAGGTTATATTGCCTACGAAGGTAAAGCGCCATCTCCTTTTCCTGAATACTATTATTTATATCCGATACCTGCTGCAGAACTGGTACAGAATAAAAACTTAAAACAGAATGAAGGCTGGTAAAATAATTTATAACACATGAAAATATTAACATTGATAACGCTGAAGAAAACGTTCCTAGTTGTCTTAATCGCGACGTTCACAAGCAGTCTTTTCGCGCAAAGTGGAAGCAAAAGACCGAATATTGTATTTATTATGGCCGATGATCTTGGTTACGGCGATTTGGGGGCTTATGGTCAAGTTAAAATTGAAACCAAACATATCGATTCATTGGCCCAATTGGGGATGAAGTTTGATAACTTTTATGCAGGCACTTCCGTATGTGCACCATCGCGTTCATCCTTGATGACAGGACAGCATACAGGACACACTTACGTCAGAGGTAATAAGGAAATTGAACCGGAGGGGCAAGAGCCATTGGCAGATTCAGTGCAGACCATCGCGATGTTGCTGCAAAAGGCCGGTTATACCACCGGTGCCTTTGGTAAATGGGGGTTAGGCATGGTAGGTACAACGGGTGCACCTGACCAGAAGGGATTTGACGAGTTTTATGGGTACAATTGTCAGCGTCAATCACATCGTTATTATCCTACCCATCTTTGGCATAATAAGCAGCGTATTGAACTTGATGGCAATGGGTTGATGGCAGAGGGCCAATATGCACCGGCATTGATTCAGGAAAGAACCCTTGCTTTTATCGATGCCAACAAAGATAAACCCTTCTTTCTTTTTGTCCCCACGGTGCTACCCCACGCTGAACTTGCAGGACCAGCAGACGAGTATTATAAGCAATATGCCGATAAGTTTGATGAGAAGCCTTACCGAGGCAACGATTATGGTCCTAAAGCAACAGTTCCGGGGTACAACAGTGTCGAAAAGCCGCATGCAATGTACGCCAGTATGGTAAGTCGGATGGATGCGTATGTAGGACAAATTGTTGAAAGATTACGTCAAAATAATCTGCTTGATAATACAATTATTATATTCACCAGTGATAATGGGGCACATAAAGAAGGGGGAGCAGATCCTATTTTTTTCAATAGTTCAGGCGGATTACGAGGTACAAAACGCGATCTGTATGAGGGCGGCATAAAGACGCCGTTTATTGCTTACTGGCGAGGTAAAATTGCAGCTGGAAAAACATCAAATTATTTAGGTGCTTTTTGGGATATTATGCCAACGATGGTCGAATTAGCCAAAGCCGATAAGCCAAGATATACCGATGGAATTTCTATTGTCCCGACATTGTTGGGTGAAAGTAAAAAGCAAAAGCAGCATGGTTATCTTTATTGGGAATTCCATGAGGACGGAGGACGTCAGGCTGTCCGTAAAGGGAATTGGAAACTTATTTTACAGAAAGTGATGAGCGGTGCTCCAACAACGGAATTGTTTAATCTTAAGCAAGATCCAAAAGAGCAAAATAATATTGCTGCCGATAATCCAAAAAAAGTCATGGAATTACGTCGTCTGATCGAAAAAGCACATGTTGAAAGCACTATTTTCCCTTTGATTAAAAAGGTTCAATAAATCAAAATCTTTTCATATTAAATTAGCCCAATCTTTTATAAAAGGATTGGGCTAATTTTTCTGTAAAACAGTCGATCAACTTGACCTGAAAATTTTTATTTTCGAAGGTTATCTAAAACCAATCGGGAAATCATTTGCCAAAAGAAATTTCCACATCCAATGATCAGTTTTAGTTATTCTTTTTTGACTGTTCTATTATTTTCCGCTTAACATCATGGTTACTGTTGTATTTAAGCTTTTCTGAACCACATATTCCACAAGCCATAACTGTATATCTAAATGGTTTTTTAAGTTGAAATTTATTTTTCGTTATTGGGCCAGTAAGGTTTTTACAAGTCTCGCAATAGTATTTATGACGTTGTTCGCGGGAGATATTTAAGCCTTCCATTTCGACGAAGATTTTCATTTCCTCCAAGATAAATTCCTTTGAATTTTCAAGCGTAAGCCCTGGATTGTAAAGGGGCGAGTTGTTATAGTTCAAATAGTCCATATCCTCGTCAATTTCATAAAAGGCGATATACCTGTAATTGTATCCGCTTGCAGACACAATTTTTCGCATTTGACTGAAGGCATATTCTATACTGATCTCTTCGCTGATTGCTTTTTTTGCGATTGTTAGGGCATAGTTTTCCATTAAATCCGCTTCACTTTTCTCTATATTTAATTTTAGATCAGCAATTGATTTCCAAAAATAGATTTCGCGTTCTTCCGTAGATGCGTTATCCAAACCACCTAATATTTAGAGGTTTTCACTCTCATACCCCAGGGTTAACACATTGATGGCCCAGGTAACCAGGTGTTTACTCTCAAAATACGTCAATGCCCTTTCCGCATAAATTTCAAGTGTTAATTCTTCAAGTGTCATATATGATAATTGCTAATACTTTTACAATTGTTACACGTTTTCGCTGTTGGCTATAAAACAGTAAAAACTAAACAAATATATTCCAAAGGTACGCAGGGTATTTGCGCAATATATTTATTTCGAAACTAAGCAAAAATTCGCTGTGCTAACCATAATGTCATCGATATACATATTCTAATGCGACATAACCTCTAATTTGATGTGTAAATGTTTAAATTTGTGGGAAATAAATCGTTATGGATAGTCTAATAGCTTTGTATTTTGGTGATTTCATCAAAGGATTAGCAGTATCTGCCGATTTGATCAATCGGGTACAGAAGGATCTCGGTTTTAATCTTCCAGATGATTATATTTCTATGTTGAAAGAATTCAATGTGAGTGAGGGTGAGGTAGGATACAATAGCTGATTAAGACTGTTTCCTTTAGAGGAGCTTCAAGAAATAGATGAAAGCTATATCTTACTAATGGGGCAAATTCTAGACTATTTTTTATTCGGGATGAATGCCACAGATACCAGTTATGCATTCCACAAAGTAAAAATGACATTTCACTCATTTGGTTTAATGTCGAATTTTAAAACTGATTACATTGATTTTTGCGGAAATTCATTTTCCGAATTTTTAGAAAATTTATATAATTTCAGATCAAAATAAATAGCTCATTAATTATAATTTCCATCTCCATTTTTTATCTTGGCACCACATATCGATGAAAAAGCCAAAAAGTGAAGAAAAGATGAAATTAAATATTATTTATATTATGTTAGTTATTATGATAACGAGCTGCACAAAACAACAGTGTGGTTTTTATCAAAATAGTAAGTCAATTGAATCTGTTCAAAGAATTATAGTTAATAATCCGAAACAATTCTTTAATAATTCGGATATGCCAAAGTCCTATTTTACAAATATATACAAGGATCAGTATGCAACTAAAGATGATGATTTTAAAAAGAGATTAAGTGAAAGCGATTTCAACAGTTTGAAAAATCACTTTAATCAATTATCTATAGAAGAAATTCTTTTTTTTAACTCAGATAATATGCTATTTAAGGTTGGGCAAAATGAAGGTTACTTAAATACGCATGTTTACTATTTGGGATTTCTTGAAAATATAAGGGAACAGGATCTTTCTAAGTATTACGAAGTTGAAGATTTTAGGAATTGCAATGGAAATTGGTATTCAGCTATTATTATTCAGTCACTAGCGCAGTAAGTTTTCTTTATTTTTGAAGAATGCTCTAACAATAGGATATGTTTAAGGGGGATGTTAATATATATATTTCAAACCTCCCCACTAACTCCTTAAAATCAGCAATAAACTTGGTCTTATCAAAAGACACCTCCTTATGTCTTTTAGCCTTGAAAAGATGGTTATTACAAAAGTAGTCCCAGACTTTCGTAAGTTCTCCCGCTTCGCGAGATTTGAGCAGGTCTCCAAATCTTTCATCTTGGTAGCTTAGGTCACCGACCAAATTGTAAAAATCTACAAAATCAGCAAGAGTATCAACCGAAACAGCATCTGATCGAAAACCATCGATAATTTCCCGGGGAGAATAAGTGATCGATTTAGTAGGAGGTAAGTTTTCCATACCAGACAACCATGCTTCTAAATTAGCAGGTGCCTTGAAGGTATCGTTATTACTAATCAGTAAATGAACCAAGTTATCTATTGAAGGGGAAAGAAACACTTTTCCATCATTAGAGATTAGCAGCTTATCGTTTTCATCTGTATCTTCATACCAAATGAAATATTTAGTCGTGGGGCAGTCTAATGGTATGTAGCTCGAAATCCAGATCCTATAGTCTTGACAATGTTCCAGAAACTTTTCGGTTTCATTCAATATCTTACTGTAAGTAGTTCTCATATTGTCTACCTCCGCTTGCAGAGCAAATTCTGGTTCTGTTCTTTTATTTGTCAATTTCGAAAGAGCAATTTGTAATTCTAAAAGACTAAAAGCATTTTTAAATCTCGATTTGAGTATCATGTAGATGTTGAGTGCAGATTTTGGCTTGTGAAAGTAATGGTGTGAGAGAGCTTTTCAAAGTCAGACCTTAGGATCTTCTGATTATTGAAGCTTTCTGTTTTCGATACAAGATATGTGCTGTTTTTATCCAATCGTTTCATACATTTTTTAATATACTTAATCAATTATTTAAAAATTAGTTTTAGAAAACGAGTTGATCGTCTCTAAGTAATTAAATTTCACCTCTAGTGTCAGGAGTTAGGTATATTTTAAAGTTTATAAGATTCTTTTTATACCTCCCAGGGCGTAGTAAAAATGGTGTTTTTGTTGGTTTAATAACAAATATACCTTTGGGTACATGATTTTTATCAAATATGAGGAGCTTGGCATTGCTGCTGCTATCGATTACATTACCTGGCATGTTTTTAACATTATCTATTGAAACTTCTTTGCCATTTTCGATGTCAAAAAGCTGAATATTTATACCAACTTTATCTTTAGCAATTCTACTATCCTCTACCTCACTTCTTTGGTATTTTCCACTGTTATCCG
Organism: Sphingobacterium sp. UGAL515B_05; assembly: GCF_033097525.1. Lineage (NCBI taxonomy): Bacteria > Pseudomonadati > Bacteroidota > Sphingobacteriia > Sphingobacteriales > Sphingobacteriaceae > Sphingobacterium > Sphingobacterium sp. UGAL515B_05. The sequence goes on from NZ_CP109907.1 coordinate 3,572,100, forward strand.
CGACTTTCAATGTGGTACAAGACAACAGTAACCATGTGCCCAAAAGGATATTGTATTTTAAAAACTTCATTTTTCTAAATTTTGACAGTAATACTTTTTACACTTTGCTTGACCATATAATGTCATGCTGTGCGACAGTTGTTGTATGTATTGGTTAAAAAAACTTTCGTATTGAGGTAGTCATGAATTGCTTCTTATAGCGTAATCAAAGCTACATATTCCTTTGAAGCATTGCGCAATGTATTGAAATTTAAATCTATTCTAATACCCATATTAACAAAGGTGTAGTAGTTGACACACTTATTGGTCTTAGCGAAAAATGAGAATAAAAAATTGTATATTGTAACTTAATAGCCAATATTTATAAAAAGATCCTACTTTTTATGGAAGAAAATACCAATGAAAATATCGAGAATATTCCCGAAAAATCAATTTCCGATGATGATGCAAAAAAGCTGATAAAGCACATTCAAGAGGAATATAAGTTCTAAATTAACATATATCCCAGCGACAATAGACGCCGAGCCCTAGGCTTGCTATAACGAAGCTTCAAATAATATCAAGCTAATATTGTAAGATATGTTAAGGGATCTGAGTTTAAACTCAAATCGCATTTCCAAATTGTTTTTAAGTTTAAATTTGTTATTATACACTTTTGTTAAAATAAATCAATTAGTTGTCTAAATTAGAGAAATCAAATGGTGGCTGTTGGAAAGTTGAAAACAGAGAAATCGATTGTTATATAAATCCCTTATATGTGTTTTCTAAAAAATAGTAAGAATATCTCTGCCCTTATTGTATTATTTGCTTTTCTCGGCAATAGTACATTAGTGGCGCAAGAAAAGTTAGATGCCTATTTTGCCCATCTTTTCCAAAATAATAAAATGATGGGAACTGTAGCGGTATTGCACAACGATAGCCTATTTTATACAACTTCAATAGGCTATGCTGATGTTGGTTCCAAAAGAAAAAATGATAGCAATACAAAATTTCGCATTGCCTCTAATACAAAAACGTATACAGCCGTTTTAATTCTTAAAGCTGTGGAAGAACAAAAGCTAAGTTTGGATACTCATCTTTCGATATTTTATCCCCAAGTAAAAAATGCCGAAAAGATTACCATAGAACAATTGTTGAAACATCGTAGTGGTATATTTAACTTTACTGAGGTCGAGGGGCAGGAAATATGGGATCAGGAATTTCATACAGAAGCGGAATTTATCAACCATATTAAAAATGAAAAAAGCAATTTTGAACCAAATACTGCCTACGAATACAGTAATACGAATTATGCGTTATTGGGATTTATATTGGAGAAAGTATATCACAAGTCTTATGCTGTGCTATTACAGGAAAAGATATGCAAACCACTTAAATTGAGCAATACATATTTCTCTCCGGAGACAGATCCAAATAAACATGAAGCGATATCGTATAATATTCAAAATAGGTATATTGAAAATTCAAAGGTAAATTTTTCGAATCACCCTGGTAGCGGTGGTATAGCAACCACGGCTGTGGAACTTAATCGATTTCTTTCAGGCCTGTTTGAGGGTAAGTTAATTTCAAAGGAGAGCCTCGTGTTAATGTTACCCGAGAATAAGGGGGAATATGGAATGGGAATTGAAAAAGCACGATTTAAGAATCCAACAGGATATATTCATGGTGGTAGAATTGAAAACTATTTCTCGGATTATTGGTATTTTCCAGCGGAAAAGCTAGGGATCGTAACTTTGTGTAATGCCGTTAATATCGACTTAAGCCAGGTTCAAAATACACTCATCCAATATGTTTATGGTAGAGATCCCATCTTACCCGATTTCAATAAAACAAAAGACCTGACTGAGGAACAGTTTCGCCAAATAGCAGGGACCTACCGGTATAAGGATGGAAGTCAAACAATGACGATTTCTTCAGATGGCACAAATTTGATTGGTCAGTTATCAGATAATGGACAGATGTATGTCCCTTATCTCTATAAGTCAGAACATACATTTGTGTATGATGATGAAGGTAGCATCTTGGAATTTATACCCGGTGAACAGCTCCTGTTGTTGAAAGATGGAGACTTGGTTCTTGAGTTCAAGAAAATATAAGGATCCAAAGTAAACAGGCCTCGATAGTCTTCTTGAATTTCGGCATCTACTCCGTTCGGTATTACTAGAAAATATTGAACATTCGTGAGCCGTAAGTTAAATAACGCGTTTATAATTTCTATGTTGCTTAGTATAACCTCGAGACCGGCTTGTTTTCTACCCCCCTCGAATTCGAGGAGGTTAAAATTCCCGACTTTTCAATATCTCCCTTATACCGCTTAGAAAGATAATCTAGAAAATAATGCTAATGCGGTGATCGGGCTGTGACTTTGGCAATGTGGAGACACTCCTAGCATTTTGGCGGCATCAGGTAAACCTAAAGCGGAATACTTCTAGGGATAGCCTTTACACATTCTTTATGGAGAATCTTCTCAATAGTCTTGTTGCCAGGCTCATCTTTTTATTCCAAGAAATTCCCAAAGGTTGAACTTGGCTTTCTTCTTAATTTCCTCAATATGCTTTCCGAATATTTTCTCTAAATCCATGTCGGATTTAATCTCAATTTTTTCTCTATCTGTGACAACAACACCAGTGTGGCCAGGGACATTCGAAGGGATTTCTTCAAATTTCCCTAATGCGGTCATTTTTTTTATTATTCTTAACCCGTCGGCATATTCGCCAAATAAGGGAATTGGCAGAGTCCTATAGTCTGGTGAGGACAGAATAAACTTCATGAAAAAATATGGATCTAAATCTCCAAATTCGAGTCCGAATGCTAGAGGAACCTCAATACATTGTCCCGTTGTCAAATGGTGAAAACCACAGTGAAAACCATGGACGAAATACTTCCATTCATCAACTATTCCTAGCTGTCGATCGTCTCGTTTTAATTCGTTGAACGTATCTAGTGGAAAATCCTTGTTTAAGTTTAGATCAAGTTTGTCGATCAATATAAATACTAATTGCTCACCAAGTTTCCTGTAATCTTTCGCACATTGTTCAAAAAAGTCCTGATGGTCTTCAATCTCTTGATCCGTAATAAGCTTTACAATGTTTAGTTCAGGTTCGACCGTATGGGTCAAAACTTGGAAACCTGAAAGTGCATGTTCGAGATATTCTCCGACTCGTTCTCGTTGTTTATTCATCTTTCCTTTAAAAATAAGCTTTAAGGCCATCTCTCTTGGAATGGATTTAATTTCATCTAATGTCGGAATTTGGTCAATTGACTTAATAGTGATTATATGTGTTGTTCTGTCCAATGCAATTCGTTTTAAATCGATCAGTTATGGCTATTATTTTGGTTTATTTGCTTTTCCACTCTTCCTTAAGGATACTATAAACATAGGTTCCTTTGCTTTATCCATACGATTTGATGTTGTAATTTCTTAAAAGCCCTTCATTAACACTTCCAAACATCGTTATTCCGATTGGAATAGGACCGGACATATACCAGGTCAGAAATTCTTACGTATTTGGAGCACTGTAGACAGAAAGCTAAAAAACATATAGGAGAGTTCACTCCGAGCAGAATGAATGCCCATTGGATCAACGAATCTAAAAACTTTTCTTTTGCAATTCCGTCCCTATTCAGCGTTAGTATTTCTGTCGATTGTCGTTCGGAGGCCGTCTTAAATAATCTATAAATAGCTATTAAGAGGAACGGAAATAATATCAGTAACAGCCAGCTCGAGAGATCATGTGCAGGGCGTACAAGAAAAAGGGTAGTTGTTAGTGTAATGGCCAATAAAACCGTAAAAAACCAAACAAGAATGGCTGAGGTTTTACTGCGGTTATTAAAACGAAATTGATAGCTTTTCATCGTAAGTTGAGTAAGGGGAATTTCTAATAAAAAACCATAGCCTTCAATAATAAATATATGAATATTTTGTTGGAAATTAGTAGAATATCATAGAAGTCTTGGCAGATCGTTTGGTAGCCATGTTTGAACATGAGCTCTACAGATTTGTAATGGTATAAATCTTACATGACCTATGGCAATAGAAAAATAGGTGCTTCATTGTCAATTATTATTTGTATATTTAATACTATGATCTACTATTTCACATAACCCCATTTTGTAGATCCAATATGATAAACAAACTTGTTTTATCTTTAAATTCTCCACAATATATTTTCCGGAAATTTTTAGTTTAACAAATAGCTGCTAGCGTACCTCAAAGAGAGAAGACGTTTTAGTTTACATTTATTCTTCCCGATCAAGTATAAACATTGAAAAGGGAAAAGGATAATACGCACTATAAAATCCATATATCATGAGTAAAGACACTAAAAAGGAAAAAAGCACAAAAGAGAAAACGCAATCTTCTTATCAAAAAGAAAAAGATTCTGTCTCTAAAGACTTAACAGATAATGTTTTCCGTAAAAAAAAGAAATAGGCAATTGAAAAGATAGCTTATTGTTTGCTCTTGCACAAAGGCAGATTAATTAGGAGCGGGTACAAAGGCTGGATTATTAGACCAGGCTTTTGCTCGCTTTTTTTAATAAAACTGAATTTGACTACAATAAGCTGCATCTTCATGATGTACAGATGTTTAGAGTGGTTTTAAATAGATTTCATGTTTTTATGCAATTAAGCGTTGCATGTCTCTGATCAATAATAACAAAAAAAGACTCAAGATGAAAAAGAAAATAGTGGTATGTGATGACGACAAGGGAATACTGAATGCATTTTCCGTTGTATTGGAGGATCAAGATACAATGGTTATAACTGTTTCGAACAGTTTAATTCTGATAGATGTACTGAATTGTATAGATGCCGATATACTCTTTCTGGACATTCATATGTACGCACGAAACGGAGAGTTGATACTACAGGATTTACGGAGTTTACCTAAACATAATAGGCTACCTGTGATAATGATTTCAGGTCATACCGATGGACGGACTATTTCAAAGGAATGCGGAGCAGACGGTTTTTTAGCGAAACCTTTTGATCTTATCGATTTGGAAAACTATATCCGCAGATTTGTTTATGATACTTTTGATTAATTTTTAGGCTGTGAAGACACTAAGATTTCTGAATGAAGATGTTTCTTCCAAATTTCTACGAGGTAATTTCTCCCACCAGTTCGTTAGATGAGTGCGTATCAATTATATCAAGGAGTCAGAATCCTTCGACTTTTCGTCGACCTTATAATCTTAGGTCAATACCTGTAAAGGCTTGCTTCCCCCCCTTCGAATCCAAGAGGGGGAATTTGGCCAGTAAATCTTATTACTTTATTAATAAAGCTTAATTTACCAATTACGCTTATACCATAGATAGGTACCAGTCAAAGCAAGTAATGCTGGTGTCAACCCGATTAAAGCATAGATAAACTTTACGATGTAACCGCCAAATCCGCCAATATGCAATTGATAAATTGCCCATGAAATTCTTTTCGAAAAATCTGCTTTTTCAATATCCAGTTGCCCCATAAAGGTTGCATGAACAGGATCGAAAGCAAAATTGCTCGCCTTTCCACCAAACAAAAAGAATGTGGTACCTGGCAGGTGACCGCGGACCAAAATAGGGGATTTATTATCTTTTGGAATATTTATCGCAATGGGTTCAAATCCCGGAGCAGCTACTTCGCAGTAGTCCAGTAGTTTATCTAAATTTGGTTTTTCCGCGAAGGCACCCTGTTGCTGCGCGATGGTTTTGTGGTCAGAAAAAAGGTTCTGAAAAACGGGAATATTCATCCATACACCTGTGACCAGCAGGACGATATTGATCAAGGCTGACCAAACTCCTACCACCCGATGCAAGGAGGAGTATAGTCGCCGCCCTCCCTTGTATAGCGGTACCTGAAATAAAATAACTTTCTTGATGTATTTCCTATAGACAACCAGGCCCGAAATAATCGTCATTAAGAGAAGTATGCCGACAATGGCGCAGATACCTTGTCCGATGCGACCGAGTAAAAAGCTGTAATGCATGGCATATATCCATCTAAAAAATGAACCACTAAGGTCCTCGTAGTTGCCTTGGCGCAGAATTATACCCCGATGTGAGTCTACAAAAGCAAAACTCAAATGATTATCGTAAGGGCTTTTGGTCTTTCGATAAAGCATAAATTCGTAGGGTTCTTCCGATGATAGCGGAAAGTCGTGTAGGACAATTTTTTCCAAATCCGGAAAAACTTCTGCGACAACCCTATAGGCGCTGTCAGCAGAGATCATAAGCCCGCTGTCGGGCCTATGATAGATGTCTGGGTTGAATGCTCTGTCAAGATTGTGTCGGAATAGCAACAATGACCCTGTAATCCCCAAAATTAGAAAGCATAGCCCCGAACTTAGTCCCAGCCATCCATGCCAGCGGAATGCCCACTTGGTTATCGTCTTCATGGCTAGAAATTATAAGATACATTCAACCGGAACTCACGCGGGGCATAGGGCACATAGGCGTAGAGACCTATTGGCCTTGTCCAGGCACTCCCATAATTGAATCGGTTTGTCAGGTTATTGATAAGACTATTGATTGTTATTTTGCCATTTGTCCAACCTAGACCAGCATCCAGGCGAAAGAGCGCTGCAATGGATGGAATTTCATCCTGCGGATATCGGCCAGCTCTACCAGCTTGATATTGGTAGCCTGTGGAAATACTCAGTCCCGTCAGTTTCTCAAAAGGAAGCCGATAATTTAGCCAAGTGTTTTGTATATGCCTTACGCGATAGGGGGTAGCCTTACCTACCAGTGCTGGATTGGCATCGGCGGAAATATAACTATCGGTATACGCATAATTAATGACGGCATTCAATCCCTTGACAATTTCACCTTTGAGGTCAAACTCAATTCCTTTGGACTTGGTCTGCCCAATTTGTGATTGCAGGTTTGTCGAAGGGTCGGTCACCAAAATATTGTCGCGGGTAATATGATAAAGGGATAGGGTACTGTTCCATTTGCCATTCCACCAGTCTTTTTTTATACCAATTTCATAATTTTTCCCGCGTAGCGGATCGAATGTTTTCCCTTCCGCACTTAAGCCACTTTGTGGCGTAAAGGTATGGTCATATAATGCATAAATCGAGGCGTTTGTGCTGAGTGCATAGTTTACACCGAGACGAGGTGTGAGGACGAGATCCGAAACACTGGATTTTGCAGGGATATCAATATCGCTTTTCGATCGTGTTAAGCGCGCCGCCAAGGTTAGATGTAGTTGATTCTGTAAGAAACCAAGTTCATCCTGTAGGTAGAAAGCTAAATATTTTATCTGCTGTTTATTTGTTGCAATGCTTTCGAGTGAACCTGACTTTTTGTTGTCATCGAATGGTGTACCATACACGGGGTTATTAACATCTAGCGGGTATAGCGTTTGGTTGGCACTTTTGTCATTATATCCTGAGTAGCCAAGTAACGACTTTCGATTTCCGTCCAAGCTGGCCAAAATGTGATGATCGAGCTCACCTGTTTTGAACAGACCGTTCACAAAGACCTGAATGGAGGCAACATCGGTCGTAAATCTTTCGTAAGTAACACGTCTTTTGATTTCGGATGGCCGGTTTTTATCATAGGCAGATACAAAAAAATAGTTGCCATCCATATGGCTATTGGCGTAAGCAGTTTTTGCTGTCAGGTTCCAGTTGCTGCTTAGTTTTTTTGTATACGTTAAAAATGCGCTGTGTTCGGCGGCCTGTACAGGATCCTTCGTTGGGTCAGCAATACTGAAATCACGTGGGAGCGATGCGAATCCATAGGGAGAGAATACCGTGAGTAGATATTGAAGGAAAGATTGTTTTTGAAAACTATACTCCGCCGTTAGGGCGGATGTGGAGTCTATGCTGTATGTCAGGCTCGGATTGACCACGACTTTGTCATTAAATGCAAAGCGTTGAAAAGAACGCGATTTTTGCCCTAACGCATTTAATCTATAGCGCCATCTTTTATCCTTATCAAAACTGCCGTCCAGGTCAGTGCCCAGACGGTAGAGATCCCAGCTTCCTGTCTGAAAGAAAACTTGGTTGGATGTGATACCTGTTGGTTTCTTGGTGACAAGGTTAAAAGATCCGGCAGGATCACCGATTGCATTCATAAAGCCCGAAGGGCCCTTGATAAATTCCAATCGATCGATCATATTGGCATCTTCAGGCATAGGCCCATAATAGATCATGGACATGTCAATACCATTGCGTAAGGTATTGATCCCAGCCCCGCGCATAAATAGAAAGGGACCATAAAAATCGGCGGTGTTGTTGCGCATGACACCACTGACATTCCTGCTCACGGCTTCATTGATATTAATTGCCTGCTGGTCGGTGATGATACTATGGTCTATTTCTTGAATATTTTGTGGAAGCTGGAGTAGGGGAATCTGTAGCTTTAAAGTGTTGGATGCAGCATCCAATTTGTATTTTCTGTAATATTTGGAAGTGACAAGAGCTTCGTTAAGTCTGATGCTATCGCGTAGCCTAGCTGATGTATCGGGTGAAGAATGTTGTGCATATACGATACTGCCTGACAATGCAAGCAATACGGAAAATGAGTATTTCATGAATTTATGTTGCCTTTGATGATTTTTTTCTAAGAATAATGCAATGGCCGATAGTGCCATTGTAGGAAAAGTAATTAGGCAGCAATAGGGGGGCGAAATAAACGATTTGAGTCTATACTGTGATATTTTGTAAAAACCGGTCCCAGTTGAATCGATTTTATTTCAACCGAAGCTGGAGTGAAGGAAAATAGTGAATACGAATTAATGAAATCATACACTTCAGCCTTAAGCTTCGCTGTTGGATTCTGCTTTTCTTTCTCCTGTGCCTTCCTGATTTTTTTCATTAACACACAATTTCCGTTACAGTGCAATTGTGGTTTATCGCGGTTTTCACAAAGATACTTCGCAATGTAATCTTTGTTGACATAAAATGCACCTATGACAACATACCCCCAGCTAGCTTGGACGAGCAAGGAAATTGTCAAGAAGTATAGGAGCATTTTTTTCATTTGGCCAAACTTAGATAAATTGTTTCTGAAATACAATTTAATTTTTTGGAAGTCAATTATTGCCTTACTGAACAGTTCGTATTTCTTGTTACTTATCCAAATGGGATGGGACGCTAATTAATTTTCAACACTAGTAAAAATGCTGTCGGGCTTTTCACTAAAACAAGACGTTTCAAATATTAGTTTAACAGCACTACACATTTTCATTGAGAATGTGTAGTGCTGTTAATTGCTTAATATTATTTGGAATAAATCTAAATAATTATTTATTTTGCGCACTTGGATGCACTACAAACATGGAACGAGATTAAAACTGGCGATAGCGACAGTTTCTTGGCTTTATACGACTCGTTGTATACAGCGCTGTTCCGTTACGGATTGAAAATTAATGCCGACCGTGAAGTTGTAAAAGAATCAATCCATATCTTGTTTTGTGACCTATGGGAAAAGCGGGGAAATTTACCCATACTAACTACGGATCCAAAATATTATCTCTTTGTATGGCTAAAACGTCTGATCTATAAACAAGGGGCTAACCAAAATATACCACTGGAAGAACTGTTGCACACACCGATAGAAGATTCGATCGAATCGCAAAAAATAGCAATTGAAGAAACATTGGAACGAGATCAGGCTCTACGCAAAGCGATGGCTAACCTGACAAAAAAACAGCAGCGTTATATTGAGCTAAAATTTTTCCATAATAAGAGTTATGAGGAAATCGCAGAAATGGAAAATGCAGCACTGAGAACAGTTTATAACGTTGTTTATGAGGCAATAAAAAAATTAAAGAGTTCATTATCAGTGGTTGTGTTCCTTATTTTAAATTTTTCCAAATAAAAACAGGTAAAAAAATGAGTTTTTGTGCACTACTGTGTAAACACAATATCGAGGAATGGAACAACCTACTTTGGAAAAACTGATCTGTAATGAATCCTTTATCAATTATTGTCTGCAAGTGAGGCTTGAGGATATGGAATATTGGAAACAATGGGTTGAGGCAAATCCGCAGCATCGGCAGCTTGTGGAAGATGCGAAAGGATTAGTCCAACTGATGCAGATGGTTCCAAGTCAGGCCCAGGTAGCAGAAGAGCGTGTCAGACTTCAGGCCTTTATCAATAAAAATGTTACTCCAGTGCATCGTTTACGAAACTACAGATGGATTGGCTATACAGCAGCTAGCCTCTTGTTGGTATCTATGGGTTTTCTATTCTTAAAAAGACAGTTGCCGATAGCGGAAAATGCCACTCAAACTGAACTTGTTAGCCAACTTGTACCGACCGGTAAGTATATGAATGTAATTTTAAGCGATAGTACCAAAGTGAAGCTCGGCCCAACGTCTACACTGCGATATCCAAAGCATTTCAATGGAGATAAGCGAATCGTTAGCCTCAATGGTGAAGGCTATTTTGAAGTCACTCATAACATCCATAAACCTTTTATCATCCAAACCCCTGATCTTGAAATCAAAGTTTTGGGAACTTCTTTTAATGTACACGCTTTTGAAAATGATGAGCTGTCAAAAATAGCATTGTTCACTGGAAAAGTAGAGGTATCAAAAGGAACAAAGAGGCTACTGCTAAGTCCGGGGCAGGCTATTGTTTATCATAAGGACAAAGCAACCTTTGCAGTAGAATCCTTTGATATAGCCAAAGAGAAGGAAAATATGACGGGTGTTTTGCATTTTGAGAAGGCCACTTTCAGCGAAATAGCCAAACAGCTGAACCGAAAATTTGGAATCATTGTGCAGGACCGACCGGATATCGAATTGATGTATTCGGGGACCATAGGGCATGAGCCGTTGGAAATGGTGCTTGAAAAGCTTTCCTTGACAACAGGCTATCAGTTCAGTATCGAATCCAATACACTTATCGTTCGTAAAAAATAACATCATATATCTATGTTTTCTAAATCCATCAATAGAAGCGCCCTGCTTCTTGGTGTAATTCTTTCTTTCCAGGTGTTAGCTGTCGATGCACAACAACTGAAGATTGAAAGTAAAAATCAACCACTAAAGTCTATTTTGAAGCAGATCGAAGAAAAATCGGGTTACAGTTTTCTCTACGACGAGTCTCAGATCAATATGGATCGCCGCATCAATATCGAGGTAAATGGAGCGCTTCCACAGGTTTTAAATCAACTGGAACAGTTGACTTATCTTAAATTACAGATCTCGGGTAAGAATATTTTGATCAGTAAAGCTTCTCTGGGTGTTTTATCAGGTAAGGTTGTCGATGAAGCAGGAAAAGGAATACCATTGGTAACCGTGCATCTTAAAGAACTTAACCAGTATTATTTCACGGATAATAAAGGGACGTTTAGATTCCAGTTTCCGGCCCATCGGCTAAAGTCAGCAAACTTGCAGTTTTCCATGATTGGAAGGCAAGGGACTTCCATTACAACTATTTTAAATGGGACAAATAATGCCATTGCCGACATTACATTACCGACGTTGAGTGTAGGGCTAGAAGAAATAGCTGTCACTCCCCGAACAAACAGGCGGCTGGAAAGCAATAGTTCACTTTATATCAACCGCGAAGTGATCGAACAGTCGGGCGCATTAAGTATTAATGATTTATTAAGCCTTATTCCTGGACAAAAGATCGCGGCACCCTCCTTACAACAGGTCCAGCAAGCCAATTTAAGAAGCGCAACATTGGGCACAAACTCTTTTTCCAACAAAGATCCATTTGCACTCAATAATTCTTTTGGTGTAGCACTGATCATGGATGGTATCGCATTGTCTAACAACGCCAATATGCAAACCTTAAATGTGGGAATCTATGGTATGGGAAATTCTTATGTCAATGGCAAAATATCCGGACTGAGTGGGAGTGACGCCAGTATAGATAACTATACAGGTGATTATACGTTTGGCGGTACCGATCTCCGACAGATTGCCACAGACAATATCGAAAGCATAGAAATTGCTGCTGGTGTACCTTCTGTAAAGTATGGGGATATGACAAATGGTGCTATTATCATCAACCGTATTGCAGGCAAAACACCACTCAATTTTAATGTTCAACTCCGCGACAATGCAACCGTTTACGGAATTAGTAAAGGTTTTGATACCCGAAAGTTTGGGGCCTTCACTGTTGGTGGAAATTTCACGCGCTCCTTTGAAGACAACAGAGATAAGTTGAAATCCTACGACCGTCTAGGCGGAAATATCATGTGGAGTACCTTCGCAGGAAAAGAAAAAGCTTTTACCAATACGTTATCCATAGATTATGGTCGCAACATGGATAAAGTCCGGCGTGATAGCGATGATCCAACGGCTGCGGTCATGCGTTTCAAATCATATAATTTCGCTATCGGAAGCCGCGCCAATTACCGGATTGATCGAGGTTTTCTTTCTAATATCGGGTTGAACATCCGTTATAGCGAAACTTATCAGAATACGTACAAAGAACAGGACGTCAACGGTACTTATATTATCTACTCAGATGCCACAGAAACGGGAGTTCATCAAGGCCAATATGCAAGCGGAATCTATCAGGCCGTAACCAATATTGAAGGGAAACCCATCGATTTAACAGCACGTCTGGATCTCACGGGCACATTTCAGACGGGCGAACTGCTGCATCAAGTGAATTTTGGCTCATTTTTAAATTACTCAAAAAATATTGGAAAAGGACAGATTGTCGATCCATCCAGACCCCGTAATAATACCATCGCGACAAATGCTGATATTCGGAAAGAACGCTATTATGACGTCTCTCGTATTCATGGACAACGTCAGCTGGGGTTTTATGCGGAGGATATATTTACGGCGAAAATAGCGCATCGAGACCTGAACGTCCGTATTGGGACGCGGTTGGACAAATTTGAAAAGTATGTTACATTTTCACCGCGGACGAATATTAACTATGCAGTTTCTCCAGCGCTGACCGTGGGGATTGCGTATGGCTGGGCAAGTAAGGCGCCCGCATTGGCGCAATTGTATCCAGGACCGGTATTTTATGAGATTCCCTTATATCAGCATACTGCCTTTAATGGAGGAAGTGTCGATGAGGCAAATAGCCTTTACCTGATGTATGTAGATAAATTTACACCGGATAATAGCAAGCTTAAGCCTTCGTTGTCCGAGCAGCTTGAATTTTCAGCCACCTATGAATATAAAGATTTTAAATGGGGGGTGAACGTTTATCATAAAAAGAATTATAGAGATGTCGTTACCGTTAACAGTTTTGAGAAAATCCTGCTGGACAAATACGACGATAATCCAGATCCCAATGCGGAAGTTCCTTATATTATTGAGGGGACAAAACAATATAGGCTATCGCGCTTTGAATTTATGAATGCTGGCGACAAAAGAACTCAGGGGATCGAATTCATGCTATCTACCCCAAAATGGACGGCGATCGCTACCTCATTTAATATAAGGGCGGGATTGACCAAATCAACCTATAGACCCTTGCAAAACATGGCGACATTTACCAACAACACGGGCAATCCCAATCGTGCAGAATCTGCAATATATCCAACACAGCGAAGGACGACTACGGTGAGCAACGCTGCAATTACTTCAAGTACACATATACCCAAAGCTAAACTGTTGATCAATTTCACAACCGAACTTAATCTCATGAATAAAACCAATACCGATGCGTCGGACGGTATACCTATTGGCTATTATACGCAGGATGGAACTTATCATGCCCTAGCCAATTTTGATCGCGATAACGTCGATTATGCCCATACCCTAAGGCCTATAGAGGAAATCAACAATCAGAATCAGCCGGCTGTCTATACAAATTTTCACTTAAATGTATCGAAGGAAATCAGCAAACGGCTAAGCTTGGCTTTCCATGTCTATAATGTATTTAACTATCGTCCACAGTATAAACGCTCTGATAATTCCATGATCATTCCAAATGGTAAACCTACCTATGGTGCGCAACTCAGACTTAAACTATAACGCCATGAAAATCATCATTAAACTTATACTTCTGATCTTTGGTTTTAGCTATCTTATTAGCGGGTGTCAAAAAGATATCTTTGCCGATAACGGTTCCGTAGATATCTCATTGAGTACGTTTTACGAAAGTGAAACCTATGCCAGCAAATTGCCTTTGAATGATATTACGCTAAATCTCTATACCCTGAAAGGCAAACTGCTGATGACGGTGAAATCTGATGAAAATGGTGTCGTTAAGTTTCTAGATCTGGCTCCAAATAGGTATAATGTTCAGGTCGTGAAAAAATTCAGTGCGGCAGAATTTAATCAGCTAACGGGGCAGCGTGAAGACAATGAGGTTACTTTTAGTTCTGTGATACGCCAGATCGAGGTCGTAAAAGGGGCGGCGGCAACACATTGGGATCTCTCTCTCCTGACAGGTAATAGTAATCAGGAAGGCTTGGTTATCAAGCAGATTTATTACGCAGGTTCAGACGCCAATCAAGGCGCTAGTTTTAGGGATCAATTTATCGAAATCTATAATAATTCCGATGAGATTCGCTATGCAGACAGTCTCTATATAGCTGAAGCTTTTGGTGCGACAAATGCGAGTACGACCTATGTATACCAACCCAATAGTGGACAGTATGATTGGAGTAAGTCTTATCGTATGCCACAGGATATTGATGCCAACAGTGATTATGTCTACGCTCATCTGATTATCCAGCTTCCGGGCAGAGGAAAAGACTATCCGATTCTGCCGGGCGAGAGTATTGTTGTTGCCTCAACAGCAGCCAATCATCAGTCGCCCTATGTAGGAGCCGACGGGGTAGCAATCTCTGTAAAGAATCCGGGCCTCACGATTGATCTCAGCAAGGCAGACTTTGAAGCTTACTATGTGCCCTATCTTGGAAGTACTAAACCTCTGGCATCTGACATCGATAATCCAAATGTCCCCAATATACGCCTGATCAACCGGGGGAATGGTGCTGACATGATTATGAACCAAGCGGGTCAACGCAGCTGGATCATTTTCCGTGATCAGAACATGGGGCCAGTAATCAATTGGAAGGGCTATATGCCGCCATATGCCGATGGAAGGGAAAATTTGGGAACAGATTACCTTCAGATTCCAGTAGCTAATATTTTGGATGGCGTGGAAATTCAGTCCTCAACCTCAACACAATATCCGAAACGATTTACGGCAAAAATCGATGCTGGATCTATCGCTGTAGACGGAGGTGCGCGTTCCTCAAATTCAGTTATTCGGAAAACAAAAGAGATCATCAATGGAAGAAGAATATTGGAAGATTCTAATAACTCAAGTGATGATTTTGTGTCAATGAAGGCAAATCCAAAGGGATTTATTGATTAAGCGAAGAGAAATGAAAAATTATATTCAAGTTACCTTATGCCTATTTGTTGGGGTGTTGTCCCAGCTTCCGGCCAAAGCGATAGCACGACAAGATACCATATCCTATATTCAATATATTGATCAAGATAGCATGCAATTGCGCTTACGGCAGTTTGCTATCGATAACCCGATGTGGCTGGAAAAGAAGGTGCCGCAGCGTTACAGTTTGATTAGTATGGGATACAATTCCACCTCGGGCGATTATCACCGTGCCCAGGACGCACAGCGGGTAAATATGCTGAATTTTAGTTCGGAGGGAGCTGTTACTATTAAAGATGTACGCTTGTGGGGGCGTTTCAATTATACGAGATCTGTCGAAGATAGTACGAGGTTTGCCCATCAGACCAGAGAAAACACCTCTTCCCCCTGGTATTTTGGCTCCTATGGCTACAATCATTATGAACGAACGACCTATCGTATCCAGACACGGGGACAGCGTTATTTTGCAGATAGAAAATATGCTGTCTTTGGTGGATTCGATTACCAGGTAGCAAATCATTTTAGCAATAATGATCCGAGAGGTAGCATACGCGTAGCGCAACTTAACGGTACGCTCGGCGGTAGTATGCGTATCGTCAAAAACGTCGATATTGGTCTCGAAGGGAAGTATGGTTATGGGCAGGAGGACTTTGAAATCGCTTATAAAAATGGAAATTCGGCCACAAGCGCTGTGGAATCGCCCTACATGAACTATATTATCAGAGGATACGGATGGAAGGTGAGTGACTGGCTACTGGAGCAGAAGATGTTCTATCAGAACGACATGAAGCGCTTTGGTGGTAAATTTTACTCCTCATTGAATTCTTCAATAGGGGATTTTTATGGCAATGTAGCTTATCTACGTGAGGAACAGAAATATCGACAAACGCTGCGTAACGAGTCTCGCATCAATGAACTCAGTCAGTATAATTTAAACCGACTAGATTACAATTTGGTGTGGCAGCTGTCATCAGGAAATCAGACTTATATGGCATCACTTGATTGGTCCAGTACACGTGGAAAGGACCAGGTAACAGAAAGTGGAAATGCACAGAATTATGTTTATCAGAATGATAATGGAGCATTGAATTTAGCTTATATGCTAGCGAAGAAAAAGTGGCGACACTATTACGGGGGTAAAATTGGTTTATTGAATGAAATCAGAAGGGATGGCGGCACTGGCACAAGTCTGGACTATGAGCATTTAAACTATCAACTCAATGGAGCCTGGACCTATATCACCGCTGCGAATCAAGAAATAGAATTTGGTCTCACAGGTTCTCTTCGCCAAAATATAGGAACATCCTGGTCGCTACCGCTAATCAATGAAAACGTATTCCATCAATATGTCTTTTATCATGATGTCCTTTATAATCGTGCAAATTTATATGGGGGTAAAGTAAAATTGGGTTTCAAACAGCGCTTAAAAAAGGGAAATTTCATTCATTTGATTGCAGACTATAATTATCAAAAAGCGGCATGTTTATCTGATCTGAATCGCGAGAATCTTGCCCCTATAGGGACCACCCGGAAACAAGTGAATTTAATGATAGCATATGGATTTTAGGAAGTGGACTTTGATGAAGAAGAATACACTGATTGTTATCGCAATCTTTATTGCACCTTTGTTGATTTCGGCATTTGCAAATCGTGCCGACGAGCAGGTAGATCTACAGGAACTGCGCGAACGCTACAGTAGTGGACGTCAGGAACTATGGCCACAGCCACATATTGACTCAGCTGTGAGACCTGGTTTTATGGATATCGGTGTATTGCCCCAGGTAAGCTATCCGGTGGATAATCCATATAGCAAGGAAAAATCGCTGCTCGGAAAGTTGTTGTTTTTTGACCCCAGACTTTCAGCATCAAAGCAAATCTCTTGCGCAAGCTGTCATGATCCGCAATTGGGATTTGGAGATGGAAAAAGCCTCGCGCACGGACATGGAAGGCGTGAGGGAAAAAGAAATGCGATGACGTTGTACAATGTCGCATTTTATAAGTCTTTAATGTGGGACGGCCGTGCTAAGAGCCTGGAAGATCAGGTCTTGCTACCGACACAAGACCATTTGGAAATGAATACACCGTTGGATACTTTAATAGCACATGTAAAAGCTGTGCGCGGCTATGCGAAATACTTCGAACAAGCTTTTGGGGATAAACAGATTACCTTGCTTCGAATACAACAGGCGCTCGCTACCTTTGAACGTGGTATTGTGAGCTATCCAACAAAATTTGATCGATTTGTACAGGGGCAGGCCGATGCATTGAACGATGAGGAACTCACCGGGCTACATTTGTTTCGCACCAAAGCACGTTGTATAAATTGCCACAATACACCTTTGTTCTCTGACAATCTATTTCATAATGATGGACAGACACTGTACGGAACCAAACAGCAGGATTTTGGCCACTACCAGCTCACCGGAGATCAGAAAGATATTGGCGCATTCCGTACACCATCGCTTCGAAATACAGGTCTGACAGGTCCCTGGATGCATCACGGCAACTTTCCAACCTTGCGTGATGTGGTCGAACTCTATAATCTTGGTAATCCAGCACCAATACAAAAGCATGTAAAAATTGATGAAAAGACAAGACCTATACATTCACCGCTGTTAAAGAGATTGAATTTATCGAGACAGGAAGTCGATGCGGTCATAGCTTTTTTACAGGCTATAAGTACACCGACACAACGTCGGATTGCTATGCCACAACTTCCTGAATAAGGAAAGCTATATCTTGTTAGCGAATCAAATTCCAGGCTGATTTTTAGTTGATTTTTTTCTTTTACGCCTTGCCAGGGATGGAATTGCAGCTGTAATTATTACTTTAAAGCAGCTGGAAAAGGCTTTATTTTCATGCTTAGAATCGCATTGGGGCCAGGAATATTCGCTTTTCGGCAGTAGAATTATTCGATCTTCTGTTCATAGAAAAAAAATGGTAGATTTGAATGTAAATTTTATCTACTTAAACTGAAAAGCAAAAAGTCGCGCATTAATCGATGAACTCCGATCAACAGATTTGGCAAATGTTTCAAGTTGGGCATGAACCGTCGTTCAAAATACTTTTTGAACGATACAACCAACTGTTGTTCAATTATGGGTTTAAGTTTACACAAGATGAGGTGATTATCGAGGATAGTATTCAAGAGTTATTTGTTAAATTATGGTGCAACAGAGAGAACTTAAGTACAGATGTTGCGGTCAAAAACTACCTATATAAGGCTTTCCGTCGTACGTTGGTAAAGAAAATCGAGCAATCACTTCGGCGGACAGAAGTGACCAATTCTTCCGTTGATTATTTGCCATTTACCATTGAGCTTCCACATGATCTTACTATAATCCGTCGGGAACGTGCTATGAAGATTCGGGATAGACTCGATCAAGCGCTGCAACAGATGACCGCTCGTCAGCGCGAAATTATTCATCTACTCTAGTCGATGTAGTGTTTATTGATGCTCTTATGGATACTTGCATATTTGTTTTTGACGAAGATGTTTCTGGGGAATTTAGCACAATTGATCTGTTGTATCGAGGTCGGTTTGAAAATGGCAATGAGCTAGCTGAGTTTGATGGTTCTGGACGATCTTTGTACTATATAAGTTTTTATAGCGGGCTAGAATTAGAGGTATTTGCGAAAGCATTAGTAGTTGAATTATAGAATAGATTTTAATAGAAGTATTATATCTCGATTTTGAAGCAAGATAATAGAAGTGATTAGATTGATTTTCGCGGACATTCATTTTCCGAATTTTTAGACAACCTATATTATCAAACAGGACGATGAAAAAGATTCTTTTGTTTATCATACTGATATTTTTTCTTAGCGGTTGCTTTCAAAAGCCTGCCCTTGACAAATCACGAATTGACTATAGAATAGGAAATAGTTTTATTCGACTTTATATTGATCATTCAGGCCACGCTACCGCTCAATCCGGACGGTTAATTGAAAAGGGTGATAATAGCATTGTCATAGATCGTATTTTAGATAGCACAAAGTTTACTGTTAAAGCTGGTGGTGAATTTATAAGTAGGTTGAGAAAAATTAATAATCCTGTAGTTGAAGGCGGGAATGGTTACAGTCGAACCCAAATATTTCTCGGTGACTCTTTGTGTTATGATACTAAGGTATATAGTTCGAATTTTTGGAAATTATATTCTATCATTTCTGAAGACATACCCAATGAATTTAATCCATTTAAAACACATCAATTTGATTAGTTTTTTCAATTAGACTATTGGTATGAATGATCTAATTAGTAAAAATGCAAATTAAAATAATGTTTCCTGTACCGTATTTTTTAGAATGGATCGATTTGTTTATATTTCCTTATTTAAATGGCCGAGTAAAAATTGTGTATGCAAAATATTAAAAGATGAGATCAAAAATTTTTAGACCTATTTTATTTGTTGTTGTCAGTAGTACGCTGTTGCTGGCATGCCAGTCACCGTCCATAAAAGATAAAATTGAAAATGATGATGTTATTGGTTTCCGCTCTGATGATGAGGCAATGAACGCAGCCATAGTAAAGGCGAAAAACTCACTCAATCTGTTTTTACAGGCTGTTGAAAAACCGCAAGAAGGGTATGAAGCATTTGCACTTAAAATTGCATATGATACTCCTGATAAAAGTTTCGAGCATATTTGGGTCGGCGATATCACCTATCAAAATGGTCAATTCACTGGCATTGTCTCTAACAGTCCGGTCTCTACGAAAGAGGTCGCTCTTGGCGATACCGTAGTGATTGATAACCAAAAAATATCAGATTGGATGTATTTAGAGAAGGGAGTATTACGAGGAGGTTATACGATCCGTGCCATGCGTGATCAACTGTCAGGATCAGAAAAGGAAGAATTTAATAAATCGATCGATTTTGTTATAGAAGACTAGGTTTTTTTTACAACATAACAATAAGGTCCCATACTGTGCAGAAGCATACATATAGCAGATATATGAAGTGAAAATGACTGTTTTTTTTGTTAAGTTAGCTTCTATGAGATTTTATGAAAAGAGGAATCCTACAAGTGTTAATGGGTAAGTCCAGTTTTTTTAAGTATTGCTTTTCTTGCATCCTTTATTGCCTGCTTGCCTTATTGCTTGTTAGCTTTATGGGAGGTATAATTGCCATTATGTTAATTTGTTCGTAGTAAGAAAGAAAATTCAGACTTTCGATTGCCGTCATATGAAATATCTTTCGTTAATTATTGAATTAAAAAAGATAAAGAACTTCGTGAATAAATTTTGATGCTCTCGCTACAACTCAATAATTGAAGTATGCACTTGAAATATATAAATGATACCAAAAAAAGAAACAATCGCAACACTCAGTAAGAAGTTATCGTTGCCTTATACAGGTACGGAGCAGGACTGGGATATTGAGATGGCAGACTCCAATCGCATCAATGAATTTATCGAGTGGTATCATCAATATGAATTACCTTTTGAGGAAAAAGTGGCATTAATGTCTCTGATCATTGCATCTTATGATGATTTTCTAAATGAGAATAATGTAGAGATAGATTACAGATGGGTTATCATTAAGGCGATGTTAGCAAAGGATAGAATACACTTTGTGGGGTTGATAAATTATTGGTCACTGCGTAATCAAACGGATATTTTCAGGATAACACCTCTTATGAGGACTGTATAATGTGAATAGCTAGAAATATCCCATCTGGGTAGTTGGTTGTCAGCTAAATCAGGATGACATCATTCATCCAGTTCTAAGAATGTCGGTAAATCTGATGTGATGCTAAGTGAGATTTCGGTACTAGTTGGCCAAATATGATCCGAATATTCATGCTTGAAGCTTCTCATTAAACGATCAAATAGACTAAGAATTTGTTCTCTTGATTTCATTTATTTAAATTTCCTTAATTCTTCCAGCAATTTATTCTGCCTGGTAATGAAAGTATTCAGGCTATCCATTTTTAGGGGATGTGCATTTTGATACTTTTCAATTTCAGGTAGCGTTTTTCTGATCTTAAAAGCAGTGTACATGCTAACCAGCTTTTCAGTATTTTTAGTTATTTGACTGATATGATCTGTTATATTTTTTACTTTAAGATCGTATCGATCAGCACTGGCGCTAATTTCTTTTTGTACCTGTTGTTTTACAAGTGAATCTGTAATGGCCTTCGTTTGATCATCGGCATCCTGGTAATAAGATTTAGTGGTGTTCAGTACATTGTTATATACCGCTAAAACTTCTTCTGTTTCCTCCAATGTCTTCACAATCCTGGAATTGAGTGCTGTAAGATTTTTATCATCTTTAATTAATTCGGAATAGATATTGTTTACAGTTATGTTATTTCCACGATAACTTTTAAAAGAACCTGAAACAGCAGATTCAGCATTGTCCACCGCATTTTCTACAAGAGGTAAATTTTGTTGCTTATTTTCTTGGCAGGAAAGGATAGACAGAGCCAGTGTGGAAGCGAAAAGGACATTTTTCATAATAGTTTTGCTAAATGGCGTAATATTGTAACCATCCTATATGTCTTCATAATTAAATATACACATTTAACTCACATTTTACCAATTATCTTTAACTTGCCGAATGTCTTATCGCGCTAGTGGGGAGCAGGCTTAGAATAAAGATTATAAATATGCCATTTTAATAATGATGAAAGACCAAGATTTGTTTATTAAAGAGTTGATTCAATTGTTTCCGAGTTTGAAAGAAGAGTTTTTAGACGAAGATTGCAGGGCTTCTATTACCTTTCAAATGGGCCGATTTAAACGATTTATACAGCAAGCGATAGCTAAAAATGACGGGGATAAGTTTGATGTTATGGTGGATTTTTTAACCAAGAATTTGCCTTTAGTTGATAAACGGGTTCAAAATGCCATTTATCTAAGTTTTTTGCGTAAATTGGATTTTTCCGAAAATCCTGATTTAAAAAAACGCTTAGGACAGCATTTAGGTAAGGCCTATACTGATATAGAGAATTACAATAATTCTCCAAGAAACAATCGCGGCACCGAGTAAAAAGTCAAATATGCAAGATTCAATGATGATAAAAGACGCGCTTTGGAGCCAGTTTGGAGCTAGTTTAGACATGCTCGAAAACGCAATCCATATGTGTCCCGATGAACATTGGGACACCGCATTAGATTTTTGGTACCTGTCTTTCCACAGTCTCTTTTGGACAGATTATTATTTATCGGTAGAACCCAATAAATTTGAGCCACCAAAACCGTTTACTTTTTCAGAATTTGATCCGACGGGCAAAAAACCGGACCGGACATATACCAGGTCGGAAATTCTTGCGTATTTGGAGCACTGTAGACAGAAAGCTAGAAAGCATATAGAAGAACTCACACCGAGCAGAATGAATGCCCGTTGGATCAACGAATCTAAAAACTTTTCTCTCCTTGAGATTCTATTGTATAATATGCGGCATATTCAGCATCATGTTGCACAATTGAATTTATACCTTAGACAGACTATTGATCGTGCTCCGAAATGGGTATCTCAGGTGAAAAAATAAACTAGTGCTAAGGCCGAGTCGAGACGCTTTTTTTAAACGCCTGTCTCTACAACAATGTCGCAGAAGACAAACCTACTATTCGTTATCACTAAAAAAAATGACCAAATGAAATTATAGACCTGCTTTTGATGATGGGATATGTATTGATTAGGATCAAGTTGTCTTGTAAAATGTATTTACATGGACAAGATCAAGATTTTAAGTACTACTGTAGCAGATTATCAAATTCACTCGTATTGTTGATGTATCAATAATAAATAACCAAGAAGTTATGAAAAGAAATTACAGAATCTTATTTCCAGCCATCATTATTGTCGTTCTTAGCTCTTGCAAAAAAGATGAAAAGATAGCCATTGATAACCTTATCGGTAAATGGACCGTGGCAAATGATGATTCTAAAATTGCCGTAGATGGTTCCGTTACATAAAAATTCAACTCAGATATGACCTGTATTAAGAATATCTACGATGCGCTTTCAAATCGAGATACCACTATTTACAGAACCTATGTATTAAGTAATGATAAGACTTTGGTGACGCTCTACGATGAACGCAAGATATATACAGAACAGTATCTGATAAAAAAATTGAATACGAAGGAAATGAAATGGGAGAACGCTTCCCCAAATGACGGTAACGAGAATAAGAGGTTAGTTCGATCTAACGATCAATAGATTTCATTAACTTTTCAGATGAATGCGGGGCAGGAATCAAGAAGATAATGGCAAATATGGGCATCGGATCTTCAGTCGCAATCATGACAATACGAATGGATATATAATTAAATAAAAGTAAATTTTATCTTAAAGGCCGGTATTTATATAACATTCACCTTTTATTTAGATTTGAGAAATAACTGGTACAATAACTGCTTAATTACATAAATGACTTTTAGAACCGGTTCGCAACGGTATTGGGAAAGGGAATCAATCTCAAAAAATCATTCAAAGAAATGTTCAGAAATAAGACCGCAAACTGTAATTCATAGATCGAAATGAGAAAGATTATCTGGAGAGGCTTGGTTTATAAATCCTGGGAAGATTGCACGATAGAACTGAAAAATGATGCCTATTATGTAAAATCGTCTATCATTGGCAACTATTTGAACCGTATTTATAATGTAGATTATGTTTTAAAAATAGACAGAAATTGGTGCATACAGGAATTTGAAATAAAAACAGAAATTGAAGGGCACAAAAATTTAATTATCGGGACAAACGCTGCAGGTTTATGGTCGATCAATGGAATTCCTAGACCGGAGTTCAATGAATTTCTCTTTATCGATATTTCGGTTACACCTTTTACAAATACATTGCCAATCAATAATCTGTTACTGGATATAGGGCAATCAAAGTCTATTGATGTCATATACATCAACATTCTTGAAAATGAAATAAAGCCAGTCAAACAGCTTTATTGCAGAAAAAAGAAGGATGAATATCTGTACGATAATCTTGATACCGTATTTTCCTCGTCGATCACAGTCGATCAGAAAGGCATTGTAAAGAGCTATCCCGGTCTATTTGAATTAGTTTTGGAAGATTAGGGAAGATAAAACAATCCCTATTCATATGGGATTTAAGAGTCAAGTAATAGCTTCAGATCTTCAATCACTTTTGACCAATATGCTCTCGTCACTTCACGTTGGCTTTCATTCTTTAATTTATCAACATGAAATGAAATTGTTGTTTTATCTTGATTTTTCGAAGGAATAAATCTGATCTGTAAATTGGCTTCTTCTGTGAAATCTTTGTGCCTCCACTTTGTCCGGATATGGGAATATTTATTAAAAGTTGAAAAACCCTGGTCTACACCTTCAGACCAATAACTTAATCCCCTGTCTGAAAAAAAGACATTCCACAGTGTTTCCAGGTTTGCTGGCAAAGTTTTTCTGATTCCGAACTGCCAACCTGCATCTTTTGTTAATCCTACGTTATTTTTCATGT
The DNA here is from genome assembly GCF_033097525.1 of Sphingobacterium sp. UGAL515B_05. NCBI lineage: Bacteria > Pseudomonadati > Bacteroidota > Sphingobacteriia > Sphingobacteriales > Sphingobacteriaceae > Sphingobacterium > Sphingobacterium sp. UGAL515B_05. The sequence goes on from NZ_CP109907.1 coordinate 3,596,808, forward strand.
AATTGTGTTTCTTGTTAAAGGTGATTTCGTATTTGAATTTAATTATTTCTTTTCAATAGAAGCAAATGCCCTGACCGGAAAAGTCCCCACACCTTTAAATTTTGGTGGAGCGGCTGTAAACGTAAAATTCTCAGCAGGTAATTTATTCAAATTGCAGAGATGTTCAACGATTAAAATCCCGGCACCCAATAGCACCGTATGGACAGGTCTTGTTCTGCCATCCGTGTCATCTATATTATGGGAATCAATACCTACAAGTTTAACTTTACAGTCCCGGAGATACATTGCCGCCTGTTCGGTAAGAAACGGATGGTTTTGATAATATAGCTCCGTATTCCAATGTTTATCCCAGCCGGTCTGTATTAATACAGCCTTATTCCTGATTTCTCTATTTTTAAGATGAGCTTCTGTAATTTTCAGGGTTTCTGTAAATGGTATATGGATCATCACAGCATCCAGCTGCGCAAAATCTTTTAATACTGTTTGAGCTGTGTCTTTGCCATCCGCAAATCTATGAAATGGACAATCGATATAAGTTCCGGTGTTAGTGACCATCTCTATTTTTCCAATCTGAAAAGATGTATCGCTATCATAGTTCTGTTTTGATTGTTCCCTGGAGAGATAGTCGCAAATAATCGGTGCGGGTAGCCCCTTGTAAGTAATCAGGCCATCCTCTATTGTATGACTTAAATCTATTAAGAAATCTTCCGCCACACTTTCATCAATTGGTTTACGTTTATGGGGCTCAATGAGGATTTCTTTGTTAAGGATATTAACTTTTCCTACCATGAGCAACTGCATATCTTCAACGATGTAGTCCGCCAGGGCACTGTCAATGATATCGTCTCCAGATATATCTAATCTGAAATCTTCCCCTTTGATACTACCGCCGTTCGTAAAGAATATCTCGAAGTCAAATTTTACTCTTTTTTCCATAAATGATTTCAATTTTACTATGACAAAAGTGTGGAAATCTAAATATTGTTTACTTGATTTAGATCAATTTGGTTGATTTTTTTACTCCTGATCCTACTGAGTGTTTCAGGACTCATCCCAAGGTATGAAGCAATATGGAAAAGCGGTATCCGATTATCTGCATCAGGGAATTGTTTTAGAAAATAGTGATATCGTTCATTGGCATCCAAAAGCAGAAAGGAACTTTCCCTGCGGCATTTTTTGATATATTCATTGGCTAAAATATTATTCAATAAAATATTCCATTTGGTATCCTTCCGGAGCAATTTATCTATGAGATCCTTTGGTATGCTTATTAAATCACAATGTTCAATGCATTGAAAATGCAAGTTCGTTTTTTCCTGGGTAAGAAAACTTGTAAACGCAGTAAAAAAATCATTTTCAAAAAAGAATTCGGTATTGATTTCTTTATAATCTTTCTGATAAAAACTTCTAACAGTTCCCTTTTCTAGGAAAAAAAGCCGATCGGCAACATGCAGCGGTCTGATCAGGTTATTTTCCTTTTCTGCGGAAAAAATGCTGATACTATCCGTCAAGAGTAGAACCTCCTTATCATTCAAAGGGAACAACTGCCTAATAATTTTAATTAAATGATGTAATCGATTATCTTCCAAATTTTATATTTTAAAAATTCAATAATTGGTGCATATTCTTGACAATGTAGATAAAATCTTATTAATGAAAATAGTAAAGATTCTTCAATTGGATATATTAAATTTGTTAAACATACCCGAAATACACAAAAATGAAAATTAAACCAAATTATAGATTTTACAGTCTCCTGGTTTTATTGCTGTTCTCGGTACGGTACTTACCTGCCCAGACTACTCGTGCCGATTACAATTATTTTATGGAGGAGTTTCAAAGACTTTTTAATGAAAAAAAATCAGACGTGATTTACGGGCAATCGTCCGCCACTTATCAATCTAAAATTTCAAAAGAAAAGTTTTCGTTGGGAATGCGGAAGTTTGTGGCAAATGTGGGCATGATGCAATATTTTTCTCTTATTGATTCTACTAAAAACGGGTATAATTATACCATTCAATTTGAAAACTCCGAACAATTATTTTCTGTGCTGCTTGATAATGAGAAACAGGTTCTAAGGATGAATTTTAAGGAACTGCCATTTTTCATAGAAGATAAGAATTTCAAAGCAGAAAGTAATAATCCGTTAAAAGACTCCATAGATTTGCTGGTGGAAAAAATCGTCAGGCCTTATATTCAAAAGGGTGCTGCCACAGGTATTATGTTAGCGGTAATTGATGGAAAGCGACAAAGAAAATATAGTTATGGAGCTATTGCTAAGACAAGTAAACAACTTCCAGATGCTTCCAAAAGTATTTTTGAGATTGGGTCAGTTACAAAAATTTTCACCTCACTTTTATTGGCAAAAGAAGTCGTTGATGGCAATATGCAATTAGAGGATCCGATCAGTAAATACCTGCCCGATTCCATTCCTCGTTTAGCATGGCATGGTCATCCCATCACACTTGTGCAATTATCAAATCATACCGCTGGATTTCCTCGGCTCCCAGATAATATTTTTACGACTAATGCCGTTCCGGCAGATCCTTATAGTCATTATAAGGTTGATTCACTCTTTCATTTCCTTAAAAATTATCATGTTTCGTCTCAGACCGGAGCCAGATTTTCTTATTCAAATTTAGGCGCTGGGGTTTTAGGTGTAGCATTAGAACGTCATAGTAACAAAAGTTTTGGACAATTGGTCATTGATAATATTTGTTTGCCCTTGGGAATGAAAAATACATCGCTAGGGGATACCGACGTGGTACAAGGATACGATGAAAAAGGAAGGCCAACGTCGTATTGGCACTTGGAATCTTTGGCGGGATCTGGTGCCATAAGATCTACATTGGACGACATGATTATTTTTATGAAGGCACAGTTAGGCTTCAAAAATAAACTGACAAAGGCTATTCATTTAACTCATCAGCTGACTTTTGCGGATAAAGATCAGGTGATGGCATTAGGGTGGCGTGTTAAAAAAGCTGGGAGTAAGGCGATATTTCATCATTCTGGAGGTACAGGTGGATTTAGGTCTTTTGTGGCATTTGATGATAAATCTCAAAAAGCAATTGTTATTCTGTCCAATGCTGCATTGGATGTCACCGCTATCGGATTTTCGATATTTGAAAATCACCTAGACCAATCTCCCTTTGAAAGATAACGGCTTGCGCAATAATCAGAGACGCATTTTCAAATTTTTAAGAAGGCCTCGGTCTATGATTGAAACCTAGCGGCCATTGCTGCGTTGCCGGCACATTTATTTTTTCGAGTTTACACCAGTGTTTGAATATGGACTTTGTCGTTACCTAGTTTTAGAAATCGGCAATAATGATCTTTTTCATGCCCATCATTTTTTTGAATGCGCCCGGTCTTTTGTTGAGTTCCGCCCAATTTTCAGGGCAAACCTGCCAGCTTAATCCGAATTTGTCTTTCAGCCACCCGCAAACGCTCTCCTGTCCTCCATCCGATGTAAGTGCTTCCCAATAGTAGTCTATTTCAGTCTGATCTTTGCAGGGGATCATCAGCGAAATAGCCTCGTTAAATTTGAATATCGGTCCGGCATTGATCCCGATGAAACGCATTCCCAGAATCTCAAACTCAACGGTAAGCACTTTCCCAGCGAAATCTTTCTGGAAATCAGCTAGGCCTTCGGCTTCCGAATTGGGGTAATACGTAATATTGATTATTTTTCCATTTTTGAAAACCGAAAGGTAGTATTCCGCGGCTTCCTGTGCATTACTGTCAAACCAAAGGTTTGGAATAATCTTTTGCATAGCTTTATATTTTTAATTATTTTTTTCTTTATCAGTATAGACTACATTTGATAATCCGCTATTCCATTATATCTGGATTTTGATCATTTGCAGTCTTACAAATCTAACAGATTTGTTCTTCGATCGACTTGGCATAGGGTAAGAAATAGAACTGCATACCTAACGCATTGCATCGCGTTGATAGTCTGATAGGCAGGATAATTTTTCGAACAAGATATTTTGAAAGCGGATTTTTCGCCCGGGATCCAACTGCGAGAAGTACCTCAAGTTTGATGGATAAAATAATAAAATTTATGGTGGTTTAACCAAAAGATATTTCCACTATATTAGCTGAAGGGGAGGTAGTATAATAAATTGGCTTGTCGGACCAATTTTAAATAGCAGTAGCTAAATATGAATAGACAAATTACACTAAACAACTTAGAAGACAATGCGTTCTTTTGGTATACGTATATTAAATGGTTCAATGGGTACGATGACATCAACGAGATCAATATTGACGAAGCACTAGAAGTTATCGGAATTGACAAAGAAAAATTAGCTGAATGGGAAGAACAATTTTTTTCGATAGATAAAAGTGGAGAATCTTTAAAATTTATCGGAGGAAATTTAGTGGAAGATATAACTTTCTTAATTGAATTTCAAGATCATGAAATTGTATTTTTTCTTAACGACATTTACTTTGGAAATTTGGGAGGACATTTTGAAGCATGGTTTCTAACTTGGGATGAACTTTTATCATTTCAGCAGTTTGAACATTTATTTCTGCTTATGTTACCAATGACAGCAATTGAACAACATCAAAGAGACAATGCGAAGCAGATTATACATGACCATTTAAAAACAATACCAAAGTTTGAACAAAATGCAGAATATATTTCTAGTTGTATATTAAACGGACTTTTAATTGACGAGCTCTTTTTTGAAATCGATGAAGTGGGTACCGTAAATAATCAAAATCATAGTGTTCGAAATATTCGAAAATATCCAAGATATCGAGAAAACGTAATTGAATTAAATAAAGTCTTGAAAAAATTGTGAGATTCAAAATTGCAACTCCTTTTTTCGTGCAGGAAATAGGCAAAGATGATTTATGTTGGATCAATTATGATGGTAAAAGAATTCAAGTTTCTAAAATTGACTGTTTTGGGCTTGAAAGATTGGCGACTTGGAATGCGATGTATGTAGCGAAACGTATCAGAGATCACTATGATGGAAAACCTAATTTGTATCTTTGGGATTGGAGTTAAGATAGGTTTCATTATCCTTTTTAATTAAGTAAATGGCTAGCAAAATAATAAAGGGAAAGATTAGTTTAACACAAGCTGAATTATTTAAAAATAATATAACGCTAGATTTGGATGATGCTCATCTTGATCTACATAACGACTATGAGTGCATTAGATTGGTATACAACCGAACATATAACGAATTTCGCCTTACTTTTAAACGTGTCACTCTAGAAACTGATGTTAACTATAATCAAGTTGATGTAGTGTTTATCGATGCTGTTATAGATACTTGCCTATTTGTTTTTGACGAAGATGTTTCTGATAAATTTAGGACTATAGACTTGTTGTATCGAGGTCGGTTTGAAAATGGTGATAAGCTGGCTGAGTTTGATGGTTCAGGGAGATCGTTGTACTATATCAGTTTTTATAGCGGGTTAGAATTAAAAGTATTTGCAAAGGCATTAGAAGTTGAGTTATAGAATAGCTTTTCTAAAACAATAAAGCGCCCTAATTAAACTAGGGCGCTTGGTTGAATTTATTTAAATGATAAACAAAACGACTTTAGTAATAATATGGATATTATTCATATTTGGGAGCTATTCATTTGCGTAGTTTTCACTATCATTTAACATTTCATCAAAAATATCTAAATCTGCTTCGAAACCGTATGGTCTCAATGTCCGAAATATCTATTTCGTCATTGTCTACCTTTTTGCTCCATCGTCAACTAACTGAGCTGTTCATTCCATTGAGGTATACCGATAAACATATCATTTACAAATTTTTCTGTATACCGCTGCATTCCAGTTTCCTCTTTATCAAAGTAGGTTTTTATTTTTGAGCATACTTTAGGATTGTAGCATAAACTGACACGGAAGTTTTCGATCCATTCGGCCCGTATAACAGTGGTTATTAATCTTTTTGTATCTCTGGACAAGCCGATTACGGTGATAGCTTGGCACATCCCAGCATACCAATCGATAATATACACTTTGGTGCCCGGGCTAAACTGTTTCGTGCCATAACGGGTTTGCAGTTTCCCTTGACCATAGCTAATTTCCTGTTTGATGTTAGCTACCAATGTTCATAATGGTATAGGTTCTAAATGATCCATCTCGATTCAGTTCTATTTTAATTAGTTTATTTCCATTGACAAAATCTATCCGATAGTTAAGAGGCGACAGTTATCTGTCGTTTAGTAATATTCATAATAATTGCTTTGAAAATATTGCGCCCTCCTGAGAGAGAAATTATCCGTAATGAGCTGATGTATGCTATCTATTACTTTGTTAGGCCGTTTGATTTGACTTAATTTCCACTGAGGTTCAATCCCGTTATTATTCGCTGTATCATCAGCTACAAGTTGTCTTAGCCCCTGAATATACAGCTGCTTTTGTTTATCGATAGCATATGTTTTTCGTAGCTCGTTCTCGTCTTTTGGCATTAGGTAAATAGCATATTCTATTTCCGCATAGTTTATAACCAGTGCTGAAATGCCGTCATCTTGGAGCTACATCCCAATATAGTAGGCCATCGCTCCGTATAAAAAGGAATAGAAAACAGTTATTAAATATCTTGTAAATTTCCATATTAGAAAAGGAATAAAAAGAGGATTGCAAGAGCGGGAATACTAACTATTTCTATCCAGATGAAGTTGTTTTTTATGTACAGGAAAAAATGGAAGATAATATTTTTACAGTCAACCAAGTTTTTGTTTCAACGACATCATGGGCATCATTTTATGGTACAAAGACAAAATGTATCTTTGCGCAGATACACAAATCTTTTGGATTGTAAACTGATCACCGATTTTTCGGTAACTCCCGAATACCGCTTATATAACCTTTCTTTTTTCAGGCATTATTTCTAAAAACAATATGCTATTGGACGCTGTCCAATAAATGGAACATAAAAAAAGCAAATGAATTTTGATATCATAAAGTGTGAAGACCTGCAGCAGGCTATACACATACCAAATACGACGGAAGACCATAAGGAAGAAACCTGGTTTGTGAAATTTGGTGAAGAAATAATAGGAGTTGGGCTTTTTTCAAAACACAGCGGGCGTTGTGTTTTGGCAATTGTTGGTGATGCTTATGATGATAAGAAAATAATTGGCGATATCAATTCACACGATAAAATTATTATTGAAGGATTGAGTATAGCTTTTGAAGGGTATTTAAGATCCATTCTCGGTGATGTAGTGATTGGCGAAAAGAAAGTGGATGATAAGTAACAATAATGATATATATAGAAACGCCTTCAAAATTTTAGGCTGTTTATAAGATCAAAGTGATCAATTTTAATAATCAGTCGTTCAAATAGAAACTGATACAAAAACCTTTTACTTTTTTTTTCGCAATAAAAATCTTTCATTTGTATAGCAGAGAAAGTTGTGATGATAAGAAAAGATCTTTTGATCGAAATAGCTGAAGAGCTAGAGGATTACTGTACCAATGAATCGGTGAATGGTACGCTCACTGATTTTTTAAAATACATGTATCTCAAAAATTCAATTGGGATGACCCAGACACGTAAAGTTGGGGGAGAGCATGCTATTGTCACAGAAAGAGATGTCCCGGCAGAAGATTTGGGTAAACTTCTTTTGATGATGAATCGTTATGCGAAACATTACATAAAGTTAGCATTCGAAGGAACCCATCTGCAGACTCCGGAAGATTTTACCTTTCTAATGGTGTTGTTCTCTTATGATAAGCTACTTCAGACAGAACTGATTAGGAAAAATGCTGTCGAAAAAGCTTCTGGTACAGAAGTCATCCGTCGATTAATGCGACTTGGTTTAATCGAAGAAGCACCCAAAGTCTCCGATAAAAGAGCCAAACCAATCTGTATTTCCAATGCTGGCCGTGCTGAACTGTTTAAGGTGCTGCCTAACATGAAAACGGTAGGTAATATCCTGATCGGCAACCTTTCAAACGAAGAACGCGATTTATTAATAATATTACTTGCTAAGCTCGATCACCATCACCATACCCTGATTGATATGAAAGATGTGACCCATCTTGAACAATATCTCAAAAAGGATTGAGATAAGTTTAACCTATCTCTATTTTAAAAATTATTCTTTATTCATTTATCTATAATGCTGAATATCAATTGTATGATTTTGATATGAAATAGCGTGCATAGAAAATATTTCGTCGTTTTTGTACTACAATTCGGTCATGTCTTTATTATTTTTTAAAAAAGTAGTGTTATTTAATACTAAATTAGAGTTTAAATAAACTATATTTGATTTTGAATTCTTAAAGGTAGCCGTATGTTTGACAAAAATTTCATTTTAACGACACTCATTATGCTAAGTGCTTTTTCTGGTTTAGCCCAAAAGAAAGTACTCTCCGGCATTGTGAAAGATGCAAATACAGGTGAGACTCTAATCGGCGCAGTTGTTTCAGAAAAGGATACAGAGCGAGCAACGTCAACAAACAATTATGGGTTCTATTCCCTAGTACTCGAAGCAGGAGAGCGGATTGTGACTTTCAGTTATGTGGGGTACGAAACTCAGACAAAAACAATCTCCTTAAATGAATCAATGAAGAATGATATCGAACTCATACCTAACCAGAATGCATTGCAAGAGGTTGTTGTATCGGGCGTTCAACGCAATAAAAATGTGCGTAGTCCACAGATGGGATCATTCAAATTTAGTGTGGAAGAGATAAAAAACGTACCTGTACTATTTGGCGAGAAAGATCTGCTCAAGACGATACAGCTGCTGCCCGGTGTTCAGAGTGGAGGCGAGGGAAGCACAAATTTTTTTGTTCGTGGTGGAGGGGGAGATCAGAATCTGATTTTGTTGGATGAAGCAATTGTTTATAATGCCGCTCATCTTTTAGGTTTTTTTTCCACCTTCAATTCTGATGCGGTTAAAGACGTGCAGCTGTACAAAGGTGGGATACCAAGCCAATATGGCGGACGAATATCCTCCGTTTTGGATATTACGATGGTGGATGGAAATCAGAAAGAGTTTTCTGCTGAAGGCGGTGTTGGTCTTATTGCATCGCGCCTAAAGGTATCGGCACCTTTGCCTGATGATCGCGGTTCATTCATGCTCAGTGGCCGGCGTACATATGCGGACCTTTTTCTCAAACTTTCAAATGATCAGGATGTGAAGCAGAGTAAATTATATTTTTATGATTTAAATGCTAAACTAAACTATAAGATTGACGAACGAAATAAAGTCTTCCTTTCGGGTTACTTTGGAAAGGATGAACTGGGTTTTTCAGATAAATTTGGTTTTAACTGGGGAAATACAACAGCTACTGTGCGGTGGAATCATATTTTCAATGATCGCTTGTTTAGTAATACCTCCTTAATTTACAGTGATTTTAATTACAATGTTGGCGTCAATGGTAATAGCGGTGACTTTGATATCGCTTCCAAAATTGGGAATTGGAATCTCAAACAGGATTTTTCTTTTTACCCATCCAATAGGTCCACAATCCGCTTTGGCGCAAATGCGCTGAACCAAAATATCCGACCTGCCAGTTTAGATGCTAACGAAGATGCCAATGTCAATTCGATTCGTATTGAAAAGCGTAAAGGCTGGGATTTAAGCGCTTATTTTTCTCATGAATGGAAAGCCAACGATCGCCTTTCCTTACTGTATGGTTTCCGATTGTCAGATTTTATGGTGATGGGGCCAGGTACTTTCTATCGTTTTGATGACGATAGAGATGTTACTGGCGAACAGTATTTTGGAAAAGGAACGGTGGCGAAGCATTACATCAATCTGGAACCTAGGCTATCTGCAAGCCTACTTTTAAACTCCCTGAGCAGTATCAAACTTTCCTATAATCGGATGGCGCAGAATCTGCATCAATTAACCAATTCCACTTCGGCACTTCCTACAGATCAGTATGTGCTGAGCAGCTTGAATATCAAACCGCAGCTCGCTGATCAGATTGCTTTCGGATACTTTCGAAATTTCAACGGTAGCGCTTATGAATTTTCAGTGGAGTCCTATTATAAGGCCATGGCCAATCAGATCGACTTTCGGACCGGTGCTGATCTCCAGGCTAACGAATTCCTTGAAGGTGAACTTCTTTTTGGTAAGGGCCGTGCATATGGTCTTGAATTATTGCTACGGAAAAATAGCGGTAAACTAAGTGGATGGATAGGTTACACTTTGTCCAAGAGTGAGCGAAAGTTTAATGGAATTAACCAAGGAGCCTGGTTTAATGCCCGGCAGGATCGTACCCATGATCTTTCCTTGGTGACCATGTATAAGTTATCGGATAAATGGTCTTTGGGTACAAATTTTATTTTCAACAGTGGTCATGCAGTTACTTATCCAGCAGGGAAATATGACTTAAACAATACCACATTATTTTATTATACCCAGCGAAATAGCCATAGGTCCCCAATTTACCATCGTTTGGATCTGTCTGCAACGTATGAACCTCAAAAATCAAACAAACGTTTTACCTCCAGCTGGACATTTGGACTAAATAATGCCTACAACCGACGCAATGCCTATATTGTGGATTTTAGGGAGAATGAAAATAATCCCAATATAACAGAAGCCTATCAGATTGCATTATTTGGTATTATACCATCCGTTACCTGGAATTTTAAGTTTTAATATTATGAAAAGAAACCTACTTACAATATTGGCGCTTCTGACTGTTTTATTTTCCGCCTGTGAAAAGGTGATCGATCTAGACCTGGAAAATAGCGAAGCGCGCATTGTGATTGAAGCCAATTTAAATGATTTAAATGTAGATCAGCTTATTAGGGTTACTAAAACAGTCGCTTTCGGTACAGATAGAAAGGGCGACCCCATTTCCGGTGCATCGGTGCTGGTGCGGTCTTCTGTGAATGAGGAAATAACTTTTGTTTATGAGCGTGATGGTTATTATCGTGCCCAAAACTTCCACGTGCGTCCAGGAATAAAATATAGCCTTGAAATAGAATTAGAAGGAGAATATTATCGGTCTTCGGTTACTATGCCTCCCTATGTAGCTATTGATTCTTTGGGTGTCACAAAAGAAAAGATCTTCACAAAAGAACGATACTATCCAACCTTTAAATTTTATGATCCGGCTCAAACAGACAATTATTATCTGTACGAAATCGCTATCAACAATTCTCCTACGCGGTTTTCTTCAACATATAACGATAAGTTCAACGATGGAAAATATGTTACCCATAAAATCTCTGACCGTACAATAGATTTGGAGTTGAATGACGAAGTTAAGGTAATTCGGTATTGCGTTGATGCCAGCGTTTATAAATTCTGGAATGAGTTTCAGGCAGCAAATCCCGGTGGGGCAGCGCCCGGAAATCCAAGCTCAAATATATCTAATGGGGCCTTAGGCTATTTTTCAGTAGCATCTTCAGGGACATATTTGTTTAAAACGCAGGAATATATGGAGAAATTAGAATGAGACGGACTTGGATATATATATATTATTTGGTTTAATTTTATACTAAAAATCAGGTGTATTAAAAACAAATTTAGGATATTAATGGTATAAATATATACTTTTTTATCTTTTAGACCATCATAAGTGTGCATTTGAAAAACTAATTTGAGGAGAAAATTATAGTGTTGCCAGTGATCAAGCTAATGAATAAAGCAGAAAAAATTGAAAAAAGCTGATCATAATTAAATGAATTATATAACGAAACAAAGATGAATATAGCGATGATGAGTAAAAAAAAGTACATGATCATGTTGTTATGTATGCTGTTTGGATTGACGGCATATAGCCAGAAAAGTAAATATCAATTATCAAGTCACATTCTGGATATTTCAAAGGGATATCCTGCTCCGGATGTTAAAGTTGATTTGGAGAAATTGATGCCAAACAAGCAATGGGTTACTGTGGCAAGTGAAAAAACGGATAACAGTGGTCGCATCGGTACTTTCCTGGAAACTGGTAAAGTAGACAATAAAGGAGTATATAAACTCAAGTTTTATACGGAAAGCTATTTTCTTAATCAAAAAATCGAAACATTTTACCCATTTATCGAAGTCGTTTTTGAAATCAAAGACGATAAGCATTATCATGTTCCGATCACTGTTAGCCCATTCGGATATGCAACATACAGAGGGAGCTAAGTAAAATGAAATAAACGTAGAATCGGAAGATAATCTATAGGCCTATGAAGAGACTATTTGATGAACTAGCATATGAAGTAAGCAAAAGAACGACCGAAAAATATAGCACAAGTTTTTCGCTCGGTATTTTGGCGCTAAAACCCTGTATTCGTAATAGTATCTATGCAATTTATGGCTATGTGCGACTTGCTGATGAAATTGTTGATAGCTTCCATGGATATGATAGAAAGCGTCTTTTGGGACAATTGTATCTAGATACCAACTGTGCTTTAGAAGAAAGGATTTCTTTAAATCCAATTTTGCAGTCCTTCCAAGAAACTGTGCACAGGTATAAGATCGACGTCGAGCTGATCAGCCAGTTTCTTCATAGCATGGAGATGGATCTGAATAAGGTTGACTACAATTCCGAAAGTTATAAGGAATATATTTATGGTTCAGCAGAGGTGGTAGGACTTATGTGCTTACAAGTATTTACAGAGGGAGATCGAAAGCTGTACGAGGAGCTCAAGCCTTTTGCAATGAAATTGGGATCAGCGTTTCAGAAAATAAATTTTTTACGGGATCTCAAACAGGATTACCATACGCTTGGAAGAACCTACTTCCCCAATCTGGATATGACAGTCTTTGATAATACGGTCAAAAGTCAGATCGAAAATGAAATTCATACAGAATTTAAGGAGGCGCTTTTGGGAATCAAAAAACTCCCAGCTTCAGCAAAGTTTGGGGTTTATCTTGCCTACAAATATTACCTTTCACTTTTCGCGAAGATCCGTAAAAAATCTTCAAAAGAAATTTTAGAACATAGGATTCGCATACCGAACACCCATAAAGCGCTTGTTGCCCTAAAGAGCTATTTGCGTTACAAAATTGCTTATTTATAAAACAGCGCAGCATTCCGCTTCACGATGTTGTAGAAAAGATTAAGAAAGCTTATATATGAAAAAGATTTTAATTGCCGGGGGGACTGGTTTTGTAGGTGGGTATCTTGCTGTACACCTTAAGAAAATTGGTTATGAGTTACACCTCCTTACGCGGACACTTAAAGACCAATCTGCAAGTGGCGTAAAATATTTTGAGTGGGATCTGAAAAAAAGCTTCATAGATATCAATGCCTTCGATGGAGTCGATACCATTATTAACCTCACTGGTGAAAATATAAGTGCAGGTCGATGGACTTCCTCACGTCGCCTTGAGCTTATCGAAAGTCGTGTATTATCATTGAATTTACTATTTGAATACGTCAAACGCCACGAGCTTAATATTGATAAAATCATTTCATCATCTGCAGTAGGTTATTATGGAGCATATACTTCAGATACCATCCTTTCTGAAGATTCTATTAGTGGAAATGACTTTTTGGCTCATACTTGTGAGGTATGGGAAAAGGCCGCATGGCAGTTTGAAAGCTTGGGTGTCAAAACCGTTATTTTACGAAAAGGTATTATTTTAGGTAGAAATGGCGGGATGTACGCCAAGCTTGCTCCTTTGGCAAAACTTGGTATCAATGTTTCTTTAGGTGATGGAAAGCAATATATCCCATGGATAGACATACATGATGTCGTGCGCATGTACGAATTTATTCTTGATCGGACGGATATTCGGGGTGTGTATAATGCCGTTGCTCCTCAACATATCACAATGAACGATTTTGCGTATGTATTGCTTAGGTCATTTGGTAGGAGTAGCGTTTTGCCAAATATACCTGGTTTCGTTATTAAACTATTGTATGGTGATATGGCTGCTATGCTATTAAATGGTTCTCGTATAAGTGCCGAAAAAATTAGAAATAAGGGATTTAAATTTAATTATGATACCATTGCAAGATCGCTGGAGAATTCCAGTAAGTCAGTTATTAAAAGCTAGTGATTATTATGATGTTTATTTTTCCTGAAAAATAGGTTGCTTCTAGATGCAGATAAATGGAAAAAAATATATTGTATCTTTAATGATGGCTAAAAATAATTTATTTACGTTCAACCGGGTTATACCTTATCCCACAAGTTGGAGCCTTTTCATTATTATTCCCTGCTTGATATGCTATAGTATTTTATACTATATTTTTTTTAAGGCAATATTCCATCTTTCGCTCATGATGTTTTTCATGCTCATCTACTTTGGTACATGTTATATTATTTTAAAAGCGCTCTCCGTGCGTATGACAATTTGGTTTGATGGAGATTTTATGTATGTACAAAAAGGAAATGGAGCTCAGAAGAGGTTCTTAAAAAATAATATTTATGGATTTTATGCTTACAATTATGAAACCGAATCAGCTACCTTAAAAACCTCAAAGATATATTTCAGGTTCTGTTTGACAGTTGGGAAAGATATTTATTTAAACGATGTCGAATATAAAAACAAATATGATGACATTAAGGGCAGTAATCTGAAGAAATTTCTGAAAACGGCACAAACAGAATTTCACTTTTCGAAAACATCTAAAAACAGCCTTCAAAACATATATTGGTATTCCAATCAAAATTAAAAAGCGTTATTTTGGCTGGAGAAAAATAAAGTATACTAAGTTTAATGAACAAATTACTTATTGTAAACGGATTGGATGGATGGAAAAAATAAAACGAGCAATGTTAATATTGCCCGTTTTATCATTATCGACACCACTTTGATGTAATAAGAAAACATCATTGAATGTATGCTGCCAATAGATAGTTGATTTTATGGCAACAATATTTAGGGCATCAATACAGCATCTATCACATGAATAACCCCATTGGATTGATTGACGTCCGCAACTGTTACTTTTGCGCTATTACCTTTTGCGTCTTTTACATATACATCGTTCCCTTTCATCCAAAAAGTAAGGTTTCCACCTTGGACTGATTTGGTTACATAGGTTCCTTTACCATCCTTAATCGCTTTGGTGATCTGTGCGGCACTCCATTTTCCAGGAATCACGTGGTAGGTCAATATTGATGTTAATTGGGCCTTGTTTTCTGGAAGCATTAAGTTATTTAGGGCCTCTTTGGGTACTTTAGAAAAGGCGTTATTTGTAGGGGCTAAAACAGTAAAGGGACCAGGCCCCTGTAAGGTTTCTACAAGGCCAGCAGCTTTTACTGCAGCAACCAACGTAGTGTGATCCTTGGAATTGACTGCATTCTCAATAATGTTTTTGGAAGGATACATCGGTGCACCACCTACCATAACAGTTTTTTCCTTTGTTTGAGCCTGACCCATGTAGGTGCTTCCCAATAATGTTGCTGCAGTGGCAGCCGCCCATAAGATTGATTTAATTTTCATGATCTTTATTTTTTATCTGTTATTTAAAAGCTTTATATGATCACTTACGATGAAATCGAAAAGTTGGATTGCAGTGAAGAACAAAATTTGTTATTCGTATATAAATCATGTCATTATAGGCTAAATTGCATTAATATAAATAGGTTGCTAGGTCCCTCTCTTGAAGATTAATCGAACTTAACTTTAAACGATGATTCGCTAAAGGAGTTGGATGACGATTGATGGGATACCGATGAAGGCCGGTATTTATATAACATTCACCTTTTATTTAGATTTGGGAAATAACTGGTACAATAACTGCTTAATTACATAAATGACTTTTAGAACCGGTTCGCAACGGTATTGGGAAAGGGAATCAATCTTAAAAAAAATCATTCAAAGAAATGTTCAGAAATAAGACCGCAAACTGTAATTCATAGATCGAAATGAGAAAGATTATCTGGAGAGGCTTGGTTTATAAATCCTGGGAAGATTGCACGATAGAACTGAAAAATGATGCCTATTATGTAAAATCGTCTATCATTGGCAACTATTTGAACCGTATTTATAATGTAGATTATGTTTTAAAAATAGACAGAAATTGGTGCATACAGGAATTTGAAATAAAAACAGAAATTGGAGGGCACAAAAATTTAATTATCGGGACAAACGCTGCAGGTTTATGGTCGATCAATGGAATTCCTAGACCGGAGTTCAATGAATTTCTCTTTATCGATATCTCAGTTACTCCTTTTACAAATACATTGCCAATCAATAATCTGTTACTGGATATAGGGCAATCAAAGTCTATTGATGTCATATACATCAACATTCTTGAAAATGAAATAAAGCCAGTCAAACAGCTTTATAGCAGAAAAAAGAAGGATGAATATCTGTACGATAATCTTGATACCGTATTTTCCTCGTCGATCACAGTCGACCAGAAAGGCATTGTAAAGAGCTATCCCGGTCTATTTGAATTAGTTTTGGAAGATTAGGGAAGATAAAACAATCCCTAAATTCTCAGCCAGTAATTTATTTTAATTGCAGAGATGTTCAACGCTTAAAATCCCTGCATCCAATAGCACCCTAAGAACAGGTCTTGTTCTGCGATTCCTTGTAAATGGCATATCACTATGATGCTAAAGCAAAATTCGGATTGGTTTTTATTTAAAAATTTTATAGATCATTTTATACATTTATAAAAAAATGTTAATATTGTACTTATGTAATACATAATATTGTTGGCATTTTTCATAATCTAACCAATTAGTCTTAAACATCTGCTAACCATTGAAGAACAATTTAATTACCGATATGGAATCGAATCAAGTGGAAAGTCAAATAGAGCACAAAATTTTGCGCTGTCTAAAAGACGGAGATATGCAAGCATTTTCCTTAGTATATAATTTTTACTGGGATGGCCTCTATACCTTTGCTTTACGATTGATGAAGGAAGAATCACTAGCACAAGATGTTTTACATGATGTCTTTACTGAGTTGTGGGCCCGTCATAAAAGATTAAACATCGAGTCATCGTTAAAAGACTATTTATTCATTTGTACAAAAAATAGATGTTTTAAGCTGCTGGGGAAATTACGTCGGTTAAATGAAGTAGAGGAACACCTGTTGTTAGATATAGCGATTGAGCATGATGAGCTTTCGTATAAAGAACTTTCTGATCAGCTTGATGGCTTACTAGAGAGACTTCCTGTCAAAACAAGGGCAATTTTTATCATGAGTCGCGAAGATGATTTATCCTACAGACAAATTGCAAAAAAAATGAACCTTAGTATCAAATCTGTCGAATATCATATATCTAAGGTCTTGAATAAATTACGAAAAGCCTTATAATAATATTTACCTTTTCGTTATTTTGTCATATTAACAAATTAAAATCTTTCAAGTTCAACCGTATTATAAGCATATGCCCATAAACGATAGAGAAGATATAAAAAAACATACTTTTGATCGTATTCTAACAACGATTAGTAGAAAGAAACGTAAAAAGCGTTTGTTGAATGGTGCTATCCTATTTTTTGTTTTATCTATTTGTTCTGTTAGCTTATATATTTTTTATTCTCGTTCCTTTGATCTGTCCTCCAAAAAAGCCGAGCATATTTATGCGGATATTTCAGCTGGAGATATCACAATTTCAGGATCAAGGCCCATGTCCCTTGCTGAATGGGAGAATAATAAAAACAAACCTTTCAAAGTCAGTAAAAAGAAAGATATGTTGATTATTGAACCGACCGAATCATCAACCTCCGAATTTGATGATGTTGTTCTGCGCGTTGGGGTCGGTGGATTGTATAAGGTTTTGTTAAAAGATGGAACTATAGTATTTCTCAATTCTAATTCTGAGCTGAGTTACAAAGGCGATTTTTTAAAAAATCGGATTTTAACTTTAAAAGGGGAAGCCTTTTTTGAGGTTGCTAAGAAACAGCAGGCTGATATTAAACAGGAGTTTATTGTTCTGACAGATAAACAGCGGATAGCTGTATTAGGTACAAAGTTTAATGTTTTGTCTCGTGAAGGAGCCGAGCAGACTGTATTAACAGAAGGAAGTATAGCTTTAAAAAGTATTAAATCAGGAAAAAACAAGTTGCTTGTTCCTGGAGAGATGGCCATGCTGGATGATCATGGATCTATTGATAAAACAACTGCTATAACCGAAGATTATACGTCGTGGAAAGATGGTAATTTGTATTATGAAAATAAAAGCTTGCGCTATATTCTCTCAGATCTTGCTAATATCTATCCAATTCATTTTGATCCCAATAAAGTTCCCAATCGGAATTTTACACTTTTTCTTAAAAGAGATCGCTCGTTTTCTGAGATTTTGGATCTCATAAAAAAATCAGGCAAATTGAACATCACGTTAAAAGGTCATGAATTAATTTTTTAAAAAAAGTTTTTAGGGTAATCGCGTTTGGGAGACTCTTTATTGTAAGAATGGGAATAATGCCCCTTTTACAATAAAGCCTAAAAATATGAATAAAAAATTTCACCTGAGAAAAAACAAATTTGGGTTTGTTCGGGACAAATCTGCTTTAACTTTTTTAAAGCGATCGTCAAAAATAGGAACTATCCTCGGTTTGATAGCTCTCCAAAGCCTTCCCTTAGCCAAGGCACAAGAATTAAACCTTAATCTAAAAAATGCCACCTTAACAGAAGTACTAAAAGAGATACGTAAACAAACGGGATATCAGATTATTTATGATTCTGATATTTTGCAAAACAAAAAATTAATCTCTTATTCTGGTTCCAAATTGGATTTGAGGTTAGTGTTGAAAAAAGCGCTCACGGAGCAGGATCTAGATTTTGTGATTGAAGGCAAGACTATTATTGTTAAACCGCAGGAAAGGGCTAGTTTTAAAAATATCCCAGATCGGAAATCAGAAAAGATAGAGATTAAAGGTACAGTTTTAAATGCATCGGGAAAACCAATTGCGGGTGTGACCGTGACAGAAAGAGGTACGTCAAATACTGTATTGACAGCAGAAGACGGAACATTTACTTTAAAAGTAGCAAATGAAAAATCCATTTTGGATTTTTCCTATGTGGGGTATGCTTCTTTAAGCGAAAATGCGAGTCGCAACCCAATGATGTTGACAATGTCCAGTCAGGATAGGGCGTTGGAAGAAGTCGTTGTAGTAGGGTACGGAACACAAAAGAAGGCAAATTTGACTGGTGCGGTTTCGTCTCTTGACGGTAAAGAGTTAGAGTCAAGACCTGTGCAGAATGTTGGACAGGCCCTGCAAGGCATGATTCCTGGGCTGAATTTGCAGACAACCGGACTGGGGGGTGAACTAAATCAAAATCTAAGCGTCAATATCCGTGGTGCGGGGACGATAGGCGTAGGGTCGAGTTCATCAGTTTTGGTTTTAATTGATGGGATGGAAGGCAATATGAATGCGCTAAATCCTCAGGATATTGAAAATATCACCGTACTTAAAGATGCAGCAGCTTCTGCTATTTACGGGTCAAGGGCACCTTTTGGAGTTATCCTCATTACAACAAAATCTGGAAAATCGGGTAAGATAACAGCAAATTATAACAATAATATAAGATTGGGTAAGCCAAGGGGGCTACCCACGATGTTAGATTCCAAAACATTTGCGTATTATTTCAACGAAGTGGCAGCAAACGATGGTGAAGGTGCAAAATTTTCTCAGGAAGTATTGGAACGAATTGAAGCTTATCAAAGAGGAGAAATAGAAACGACGACTACCCCAAATACGAGTGACAGATTTCAATACTATACAGGGTCTAATGGGAATACAAACTGGTTTAAAGAGTTTTACAGGGATTTTACAACTTCCCATGAACACACGCTCAGTTTGAATGGCGGTACTGAAAAGCTAAATTTTTATAGTTCAGCAAATTACATGGATCAAAATGGCTTGAACAGGTTTGCTAATGACAATTTTCAACGATATTCGATAGCTACAAAAATCAATGCAAAGATTAGCGATAAGGTAGACCTCATGTACAATACGCGTTTTGTACGTGAAGACTACGAAAAAGCAAGCCATATGAATGATTTATATTATCATAATATAGCGAGAAGATGGCCTACGATACCTTTGTACGACCCAAATGGAAATTATTCCGAACCAAGTGAAATATTGCAGCTCCAGCAAGGAGGACGTTCTAAATTTCAGAAAGATTTTCTTTATCAGCAGCTACAATTGCATTATCAGCCAATCAAAAATTGGAATATAACAGGAAATGTCAATTATCGTATTACAAGTCAAAATGACCATGCCGAAATTTTGAGAGCTTATTCAAATGATGCAAAAGGAAATCCATTTCCTGTTGCGGTAGGGTACAATGCTGCTGGATATACCAATGTTTCGGAATACAATCGCAAAGACGAATATTTCAGTACAAATTTCTTTTCAGATTATTCCTTTGACATCAACGCTGATCATCATTTCAAAATTTTGGCTGGTTTCAATTCAGAGCTCAATAAGTATAGAGATCTTAATGGAAGCATGAGCGATCTGATCACAGATAATGTTCCGACATTGAATACTGCCACCACCAATCCCAGGGCTTCTGGGGGGTATCAACATTGGGCTACTGCTGGTTTTTTTGGACGATTAAACTATAGCTACAAAGATAGGTATCTTTTTGAGGCTAACGGACGATACGACGGTTCGTCACGTTTTCCAAGAGACTTGCGCTGGAATCTCTTCCCCTCAGTTTCCGCTGGATGGAATATAGCGAATGAGTCATTTTGGCCTATTAAGGAGCATGTTTCCATGTTTAAATTGCGTGGTTCCTACGGCGAGCTGGGAAACCAATATACGGACAATTGGTATCCTTTTTATGCAACAATGCCCGTTAGTATAGCTAATGGTACCTGGCTTTTGAATGGACAAAAAACAAATACGGCCAGTGCCCCTGGGCTTATTGCCTCTACCTTGACCTGGGAACGTGTCTCAAGCTGGAATGTGGGATTAGATCTGCGGGCACTTTCCAATCGTTTAGGTTTATCTCTTGAAGTCTATCGTCGGAATACATTCGATATGATAGGACCAGCACCAGAGCTTCCTGTTATTTTGGGTACAGCTGTGCCGCGTTTAAACAATGCCGAGATGAATTCCAAAGGCTTCGAAATTGAGTTAAATTGGAAAGATCATATTGGTAAATTGAATTACAGCGCTAGAGCTGTCCTTTCCGATGATCGTCAGACAGTCACCAAATATCCTAATCCTACAGGTACGCTGAGTACCTGGTACGATGGTCGCAAGAATGGAGAGATCTGGGGATATCAAACTTTAGGAATAGCACAGAGCGGAGAAGAAATGGCTGCCCACCTCGCTAAAACCAAACAGTCTTTCGGGACAAACTGGCAAGCTGGGGACATTATGTATGCTGATCTCAACGGAGACGGTCAGGTTAATAATGGAGCCAATACCTTGGCGAACCCAGGGGATCTTGCAATTATAGGAAATTCGGCCCCACGCTATCGTTATAGTTTTGATTTAAATTTCAATTATAGCGGATTCGATTTAGGGATTTTCTTGCAAGGTGTTGGAAAACGCGATTATATGCCCAATGGGCCATATTTTTGGGGGGCGAATGGCGGGATGTGGCAATCCGCTGGTTTTGTTGAGAATATGGACTTCTACCGCGATGAGAATTCCACGATGGTACAGAACGGTGTTTTAGGTGTTAATAAAGATTCCTATTTACCGAGACCTTATTTTAACACTTCAAAAAATCAGCAAACACAAACTAAATATTTACAGAATGCTGCTTATTTACGTTTAAAGAATGCTCAATTTGGATATACGTTTTCTCCACAACTATTGGGCAAGATAGGATTTTCTAAAATTCGTATTTATGCATCAGGTGAGAATTTGTTGACTTTTACCAAAATGGCTAAGGTTTTTGATCCGGAAACCGTTGGACTTGGAGGGTGGAATGATGGAAAAACATATCCATTTTCGACGACTTATTCTTTTGGCCTTAACTTGAATTTTTAAACCGATATATATGAAAACGACATATTATTTTTCCACAATTTCTTGGTTGTTATCGATGACCGTGTTGTTCACATTGCATTCCTGCAATAAGTATTTGGATAGAGAACCCTTATCCAATGTAACACCGCAGGAATATTTAAATACCGAAGCAGATTTGGCCGCATACACGGTTGGCCGTTATGCCTTTCCATCCCATTCTGGCTGGGGCCTTGGTACATTTGCTAACGATAACGGTACAGACAACCAGGTGACTTCAAGTTATTCGACACGTTGGGTACCTGGAGAATGGCGTGTGCCGAGTTCGGGCGGTGATTGGGATTTTACTCAGATTAGGCAGTTGAACTATTTTCTTGAACAGGTACTCCCAAAATGGAAGAACGGTAAGTTAACGGGCAATTCAGCAAATATAACTCATTATGTGGGTGAAGCCTATTTTTTGAGAGCGTATGAATATTTTAATAAAGTGCAGGCGCTTGGTGATTTTCCGATTGTTCGAAATACACTTAAAGATAATATGGAAGAGCTGACGGCTGCTTCCATTCGACAACCTAGAAATATGGTGGTTCGATTTATTCTTTCTGATTTGGATTCGGCAATTACATTATTGAACGATGTAGCTCCTGACGGGAAGAACCGTATTTCAAAAAAGGCCGCTTTACTTTTTAAATCTCGTGTAGGGTTATTTGAAGGCTCTTGGCTAAAATACCATAAAGGAACTGCTTTCGTCCCTGGTGGAACTGGCTGGCCCGGTGCAAAATCGCACCCAAATTTTTCGATCAATATCGATAATGAGATCAATTATTTCTTAGAACAGTCTATGACAGCCGCCGCTCAGGTAGCCGATGCAGTCGAACTTGTCGGAAATACAAAGGACGATGGTTATAATTCATCTTCGAACCCCTATTTCAAAATGTTTGGCGACGAGAATTTAAATGGCTACAGTGAAGTGCTTTTATGGCGGAGTTATTCCACACCCTTGGGAATTACCCATGCCGTAAATCATTACATGAATCGAAATGGCGGAAATTCCGGATATTCAAGAGGTCTTGTGGAAAATTTTACCATGAAAAACGGACTACCTATTTATGCTTCAAACTCGGGTTATGCAGGCGACGATTCCATCAGCCTTGTCAAAAAAAATCGGGATAACCGATTACAGCTATTCATGAAGGCACCTGGGGAATTGAGTTATACCAACCAGACTTCTTCAACCGGTGCTGTACAGACAGAGCCTAGACCCGATATTATTGGTTTGGCAGAGACACGGTACGTGACAGGTTACGCTTTGAAAAAAGGAATGAGTTACCTTTTTGCCCAAGCTGAGGGGCAGACTGGTACTACAGGCTCAATTATATTTCGTGCTGTTGAGGCTTATTTAAACTATATTGAAGCAAGTTATCTTGCAAAGGGAGTAATCGATGCAAAAGCCAACAGTTACTGGACGAAAATAAGAGAAAGAGCAGGCGTAAATACAGATTTTATGGCAACCGTAAACGCGACCGAAATGCAAAAGGAAGCTCAAGGTGACTTCGCTGCATATTCAGCCGGACAGTTACTTTCCGATAAAATTCTTTATAATATTAGAAGAGAACGCCGTTTGGAACTTATTGCCGAGGGATTTAGATTTAATGATCTTAGGCGTTGGCGGGCGCTTGATCAGCTAGCAAACAATCCATACATTATTGAAGGGATGAGGCTGTGGGGGCCTATGCAGGACTGGTACAAAGATAAGGGCGTCTCTACTTTAATCGTACCGGGCACAGCAGGAAAAACAGCAAATGTGTCTTCACCCCAGGAAAGTCAATATCTAAGACCCTATCGGATTAATCTTTCGGCTAACAATCTTGTTCTAAATGGCTATAGTTGGACCAGTGCGCATTATTTGTCTCCCATAGCCATAAGTCATTTGAGCATAACTTCGACAGATGGTAGTCCAGCTGGTTCAATTATCTATCAAAACCCGAATTGGCCTTTAGTTGCCAATCAGGGGGCCAATCAATAATTGGTCGGAACCTTTACGAAAATTTTGAAGATAAGATAGTTCGGAGATTATTCCGGCTATCTTATTTTTGTCCTATAGATATAAAATGAAGAAAATTAATATCATTACTTTACTATTATTGGCAGCGGTATTTGATACTGCGGCTCAAAATATGATTGCCTTACAACCCGGAGAATCAGAATCTGCTATTGTAACCAAGGCAGCCAACGTGATACCGACCCAAAGACAGCTTGATTGGCAAAAGCTGGAAGTGACCGGATTTCTCCATTTCGGGATCAATACCTTCACAAATAAGGAATGGGGTGAAGGGAAAGACGATCCAAAATTATTTAACCCGACACAACTAGATGCAGAACAATGGGTTAGGACAGCAAAAGAAGGTGGAATTAAACTTTTGATTCTTACCGCGAAGCATCACGATGGCTTCTGTCTCTGGCAAACGAATACAACAGACTATTCGGTTAAAAATTCTCCTTACAAAAAGGGAAAAGGAGATGTTTTTGGCGAACTAGCTGCGGCCTGTAGAAAATATGATATGAAGTTAGGGGTATATCTTTCCCCTTGGGATCGACATGAGGCTTCTTATGGTTCAGAAGCTTATAATGATTTTTTTGTTGCCCAATTGAGCGAATTACTGACCCGATATGGTCAGATTGATGAAGTTTGGTTTGATGGTGCTAACGGAGAGGGACCGAATGGTAAAAAGCAGGAATACGATTGGAATCGTTATTATCAGGTTATACGTGAAAAACAACCTGAGGCCGTTATCGCAGTAATGGGACCCGATGTAAGATGGGTCGGTACAGAAACGGGCTATGGTCGGGACACAGAATGGTCAGTTGTACCTGCTAGTAACCTAGCGCAAAATCATATAGCTGCTGGATCGCAACAGCAGATGAATATTAAACCGGCGGGAGATATGCGTAACAAAGATCTTGGGAGCCGGGAAAGGATCAAAGAAGCAAAAGGGCTGGTCTGGTACCCAGCGGAAACCGATGTTTCTATACGCCCGGGATGGTTCTATCACGAGGAAGAGAATAACAAAGTCAAAAGCCCAGGGAAGTTGATGGATATTTATTTTAATTCGGTGGGAAAAAATGGTGTCTTGTTGCTTAATATTCCACCAACAGCAGCCGGATTGATTCATTCGGTAGATGCTGCAAATTTAAAAAAGTGGAACGACTGGCGAACAGCATTGTTTTCGAATAACATTTTAAGCAAAGCCAAACTCCAGACTACCGACCTCGTTCTAAAAAAATGGAAAAAAATGCCATTTTGGACGACGAAAGATCAAAAAACCAGCACAGCAACTTTTGAATATATCCTGCCTAAGGCAACCGCGTTCAACGTTCTCTCCCTACAGGAAAGCATTGCTTTAGGCCAGCGTGTGGAGCGATTTAATTTGGAAGTATGGCAAGATGGAGTCTGGAAAGAAGTGTCGAAAGGTACTACGATCGGTAACAAACGTCTATTAGCTTTTCCAACAGTTATTGCCCAGAAGATAAGAATCAACATTTTACAATCTCGTCTAAATCCGCAGATAGAACAGTTGGGGCTCTATTTCAATGAAATAGGAGTATTTGAATGGCAAACCATAATTTAAGTTTTAAATCCAATCACAAAAGACCTGAATAATTTTATTATGTTATACATAAGTTGTATTTTGGGATCTTTAACTCGTTTTTTTGAACAAACTCAACCTTAAAATGCTATAGATGCAAAAAGAATCTAAATCTTATTTATTCATTTTTTCAACCCTAGGACTGAAATTTATACTGTGTGCAATAATATCTATTGGACCCAATACTTTATTTGCTCAGGAACGAATAGTAACCATGCTCGAGGATGGATGGAAATTTACAAAACATGATCAGCCAAACTTCGCTGATATCGGATTGATTACAAGCGAATGGCAGACTGTTCGTGTTCCGCATGATTGGGCAATTTATGGCCCGTTTAGTGCCAACAATGATAAGCAGAATATGGCTATTGCCCAAGATGGACAAAAGGAAGCATTGGAACATGCAGGTCGGACTGGTGGACTTCCGTTTGTTGGCGTTGGTTGGTATCGTAAAGAATTTGAATTGCCACAAAACGTTCAAAATAAGCGCACGGTTTTACAGTTTGATGGTGCTATGAGCAATGCTGTCGTTTTTGTTAATGGGAAAAAGGTCGGCAATTGGCCTTATGGCTATAATAGTTTTTATTTTGATATTTCCGAGTATGTGAGTCCGGGTAAAAATTTGGTAGCCGTAAGATTAGAAAATAAGTCTGAGTCATCCCGCTGGTATCCTGGCGCAGGATTATATCGAAATGTTCGATTGGAGATCACTGAAAAAACAAGTATTGCCAATTGGGGCACCTATATTACGACACCTGAGATCACAAAGGATTTCGCTCGAATTCAGGTTCGGACTGATTTAGTTGGTATAGATCTGTCGAAAGATTCTCTTTCCTTAGAGACTATTCTTATAGACAGCGATGGACAGATTGTGGCGAAGAAGAATGATCGAATTGGCAACTACCAGATCCAGCAGGAATTGTTCGTTGATAAACCACAATTATGGGAATTGCAATCCCCCAATTTATATAAGGCTGTCAGCAAGCTCTATCAGAACGGCAAATTAATCGATAAATATCAAACAGTATTTGGAATCAGAAGCATTGCTCTGGTACCAAATAAGGGGTTTTATTTGAATGGAAAGCTGACCGTATTTAAAGGAGTGTGTTTGCATCATGATTTGGGGCCGTTGGGAGCAGCCGTGAATGAGGCCGCTATTAGGCGGCAGTTGCGAATAATGAAAGATATGGGCGTTAATGCCATTCGCACCTCTCATAATATGCCGGCGCCGGAACTGGTACAAGCCTGTGACGAAATGGGAATTATGCTAATGGCGGAAAGTTTTGATGAATGGAAAATTCCCAAAATGAAGAATGGGTACAATCAATATTTTAACGATTGGGCCGAAAAAGATCTTGTCAATCTGATACGGCATTACCGCAATAATCCAAGCGTTGTGATGTGGTGTATTGGAAATGAAGTACCCGAACAAGGAAGTCCTGATGGATCAAAGGTGGCGCGGTATCTGCAAGATATTTGCCATCGTGAGGATCCATCTCGCCCTGTTACCCAGGGGATGGACAACCCTGATGCGGTCATAAATAGTAGCTTTGCCTCAACGATGGATGTGGCAGGCTTTAATTATCGCCCATTTAAATACCCCGAAGCGTATGAAAAGTTGCAACAGCAGTTGATTCTTGGTACAGAAACTGCGTCCACTTTGAGTTCTCGAGGCATTTATAAATTTCCCGTCGAAAGAAAATCGATGGCAAAATATGACGACCATCAGGCTTCGAGTTATGATGTGGAGCATTGTTCATGGTCGGATTTGCCTGAAGATAACTTTATCCAACATGACGATCTACCTTACGCAATGGGTGAATTTGTGTGGACAGGGTTCGATTATTTGGGCGAACCAACACCTTACTATACAGATTGGCCAAGTCATAGTTCTTTGTTCGGTATTGTAGATCTTGCCGGTATTCCTAAAGATCGATATTATCTTTATCGAAGCCATTGGAACCAGGAATCGCATACACTTCATATTCTTCCTCATTGGAACTGGAAGGGACGCGAAGGGCAGAAAACGCCAATTTTTGTTTATACAGATTACCCTGCAGCCGAAATTTTTATCAATGGAAAAAGTCAAGGAGTTCAAAGGAAAGATTTTGACGTTACCTTGGAAAATTCTAAGGATAAAAAAGCACAAAATGATTTTATGCGTCAGAAGCGCTATCGTTTGATGTGGATGAATACTAAATACGAACCGGGCACGGTTACGGTAGTTGCCTATGATTCTTTGGGGAGTATAGCTGCAAGAGATAGTGTAAAGACTGCAGGTAAGCTATATACTATACGATTAGACGTTGATCGGAAACAATTGAAAGCAAATGGAAAAGATATTGCTTTTATTACAGCTACGCTCGTTGATAAACAGGGGAATATAGTGACAAGCGAAGACCGAGAATTAAAATTCAAGGTAAAAGGGCAGGGGGCATTTAAGGCTGTGGCGAATGGAGATCCAACAAGTTTGGAATCATTTCAGAAACCCATCATGAAGTGCTTTAACGGTCAATTGGTTTTTCTGGTTGAGAGCAGAGAGTCTGCGGGGGATATTATAGTTGAGGTAGAGGGAAAGGGATTGAAGAAAGCAAGTATCAAAATAATAGCGAGGTAAAATATGATGCTAAGTCTGACATTGTTCAGGTTAAAGTCTCTAATCAGAAGTTGGATTAATACCCTATAAAAAAAGCTCAACTGTTGAGACAGATTTTTTTTGACATTGAAACTCTTTTATTATACAACATTTGGCTGTTGTTTAGTAATATTCATAATAATTACTTTGAAAATATTGCGCCCTCCTCAAATAGAAATTGTCTGTAACGAGCTGATTTATGTCGTCTATAACTTTGTTTAGCAGTTTGATTTGACTTAATTTTCGCTGAGGTTCAATCTCGTTATTATTTGCTGTTTCATCAGCTACAAGCTGTCTTAGCCCCTGAATATATAGCTGTCTTTGTTTATTGATAGCGTATGTTTTTCGAAACTCGCTCTTATCTTTTGGCATTAGGTAGATCGCATATTCTACTTCCGCCAGGAGCCTTTTATGCTGATGTCCATAGTACGAACCTCCATGTTCAATTAATACAAATAATTCATTTATTTTTGAAAATAGCTGAACTAATCTTTTGCGCTGTGTAGTATATTTATGCTCACCATTTACCTGCATTAAGAAGTAGGAATAGAGCATACAATAATTATCCTGTCCAGCTTCGCTATTGAACTCCATATCGTGTTGGAGGTGATAGCTCCATGTAGGATCAAATGTCTCTTTAAATAGAAATTCAGGATGATTACTTAAAATAGTGTCAAAATTCTCCCGGCTGTAAACCAGCGAGTCATTCGTTTGAAAATGCAGTACGATTAATGAATCCGTTGACAATGTTATTGCGGTAGCTTTTGCCAATGCCCAGTTTCGAGATCCTAACAAAAGTATTAAAATAATACAGATCTGAAATATTTTTACAACTAGCTCCATGATATGACTTTACTGGTTTTTGAATTTACAGAAAAGAATCTAACATGGCAAAATATAGAGCTCATTACCGATGGCTTCCATCTCTATTTGAAATCCTGGTATTACGTTTTCCAGATATATAGTGTCGGTTGTGAATAAACTTTTGTGGAAGAATGGCCTATAGATCGCTTTGTTGGGTAGTAGCCCTGTTGAAAACTGACTGAAATTTTGGGATACTCATATTTCATTTTGAAATAACCTTGCATTTATATAGATTTAATATAAGTTTTGTTGCTTAGACCAAGTGTAACCTAGGGAAAATATAACCATGGATTTAAATGCAGTTCCATTGAGTCTTGATGAGTTTAATCGCTTTAAATTGGGAGACGAGAAGGTTTTTAAAAAGATTTTTGATTTTTATAGGCCTTTGATGTATCACAAGGTACGTCGTGTATGTTCTTCCGAATTAGACGTGGAGGAGGTTATGCAAGAGATTTTTGTGCAACTTTTTCTAAAACGCAATTCAATCCCCTCTGCGGAAGCTATCTTTCCATTTTTATTTTTAGTAGCAAAGCGAACGGCCATCACTTTGTTTCGAAAAGAGCTGTCTAGACAAAAATATCAAGTATCACAATTAGCAGAATGGGATGAATTGAGTGATGAATTAGAGCGGACGATCGCTCATAAAGATTTAGATAGAATGCTCAAGACGATTGTATCCTGCTTACCGCCACAGCAAAAACTTGTATTTCATAAGAGCAAAATAGAGGAAATGAGTTATTCAGAAATTTCCGAAGAAATTGGTATTTCCAAAAATACCGTACGCAACCATCTTGTAGCAGCATGCCAGTTTGTACGTTTGAAACTTGATGGCTTACTTTTAATCCTTTTTTTAATAAAAAATATCTTTTGACTAGTTCATCGATCCTAGTTGTACGAATAATATTATAGCGTACAATAGATAAGGATGTCCAAAGTAGAAGCATATAAGATTATTATCAGCCAATTTTTGGCAAAAACATTAGACGAGCGTGTAAAGCAAAATTTTGCCAATTATCTCAATGATCCGGATTTTTTGAGTGCGTGGCAACAGCTTATGGAAGAGGGAGAGATAGAGCAGTCTCCTGACAATCAAATTGCGCACGATAATCTTTTTAAGACAATCATTGAAGACGAAAGAATAAAAGACCAAGTTGTTTCCAGTCCAATTATAAAGAAATCATCAAATCACATTATAAAGTATGTTAGTATCGCAGCTATATTGTTGCTAGTTGGTATATCTGCTTCGATCTTCTTCTTTATACGAGAAAATAGACCGGATGACCGGGCAATGGTCAGCAATCTACCTACGGTAGTTCCCGGATCCCAAAAAGCCGAAATAATTTTAGAAAGTGGCGAGCGTATAGATCTCGAAAAATTGAAATTGGATACGATCATAGATAATGGCGCGTTTGAAATTATCAAATCCGACAAAGGTATTATATCCTATCGTCTGAAAAGCTCAGGGACTAGCAATCTGCAGACAGCGTACAATACAATCGTTACGCCACGAGGTGGAGAATATAAGCTACTATTGGCAGATGGCACAAAGATTTGGCTAAATGCCGCCACTACACTGCGTTATCCAATTAGTTTTAACGGTGATGAAAGGAAAGTACAATTGCAGGGTGAAGCTTATTTTGAGGTTGCTAAACAGGTCTATCAAGGAAGACGGGTGCCCTTTATTGTTCATGCAGGTAATCAGAAATTGGAAGTTTTAGGGACAGCATTTAACCTTCAAAATTATGGCAAATCGATTGTGACAACTTTGGTGGAAGGCAAGGTGAAATTAAATGTTCAAGATAGCCCACAGGACAACCTCTACTTAAGTCCTGCTGAGCAAGCCGTGTTTCAATTTACGAGCAAAAAGTTTCTAAAGACGGCTGTTGACCCGCGCTATTACATTGCCTGGAAAGAAGGAAAATTTGCTTTTTATAATACACCTATTGACGAAGTCATGGAAATTATCAGTAGATGGTATGACGTGGAAGTCCACTTTGATTATCATCCCGAAAACTTTGCTTTCTCGGGCACAGTGTCAAGATATGATAATATCGACAAACTACTCCGTACGATCGAACTAGTCGGAGATATTCATTTTGAATTGAAAGGGAGGAAAATTTATGTGAAAAGATAACCCATAAAGAAGAGTTCAGGAGCGTTACGACCGCCCCTGAATTTGTCTTCGAAAAGACCAGGCTGAAAAAGATTTAATAGACTTAAAAACCATTACAACCGTATGCAAAAGTACAAAAAAAAACGGTATGGAGATCCTTTGCCTAAAAGTAGGATCTCTGCCAAAAAAGAATTTGCTATGAAAATGTCATTAGCGATTCCCTTGTTGCTGGCCTCTAACCTCCAGTTGAGTGCAATTACATTTGGGCAAGGAGTCAATTTCCAAAAGAAAAATGCTAAACTCGAAACCATATTAAAGGTTTTAGAAGAACAGAGCGGTTACAATATTCTGTATAAAGCTACTCTGCTAAGCAATGCCAAGCGTATCGATGTCGATTACAAAAATGTACCTTTCGAATATGCATTGAAGGATGTGCTTGCAAACTATCAGATCGTCTATAAGATTATGGACAATAATGTCGTATTAAGCAAGCCAGCTTCAACAGCAGCGGGAATCCCGTGGAATCGAAATGTTCCAGGTCTCAATAATACGCTTATCCTTCAACAGCGTCGCGTAGGGGGAAAAGTGGTAGATGCAAAGGGCAATCCAATTAGTAATGTTACAATAACGGAAAAAGGGACTGACAATAGAACAACTACCGACGACAATGGCAGATTTGAGATCCGCCTTAAATCAAACAATGATCAGCTTGTGTTTTCAATGCTAGGCTATCAGTCCAAGGAGGTAAATGTAAATGGACAAAATGAGATTCAAGTTAGCCTCAATACGGTTATCACAGCGATGGATGAGGTTGTAGTGGTAGGTTATGGTGAACAGAAAAAAGTTAACCTAACCGGGGCGGTGAGCTAAATATCGGGTAAGGAGTTTGAAGATCGTCCTGTCACACAGCTTACCCAAGCACTTCAGGGCAATATTCCCAATCTCAACATTGTCTTTGGATCAGGAAAACCCGGTACAAGTGGTTCAGTCAATGTGAGGGGAAATACATCCATTAACGGTGGTGGTCCATTGATTTTGATTGATGGTATTCTAGGTACCTTGGATCGTATCAATCCCAATGATGTTGAGTCTGTAACGGTGCTTAAAGATGCTTCCGCAGCGGCTGTTTATGGAGCGCGTGGTGCCTTCGGTGTTGTTTTGGTCACAACAAAAAAAGGGGGTAAAAATGGAAAGACCTCCATTGAATATAATAATAATATTGGTTTCACTACCCATGCCACAAATACTGATTTCATAACAAGTGGTTATTGGAATGCGAAGATCAACGATGACGCTATGTACAACGCATTAGGGTATCGGACCACGCGTTATACCGATGAGGATTATGAAGAATTACTTGCACGTGTTAACGATAAGACTGAAAATCCGGATAGACCCTGGGTTGTGGTTAAGAAAGATGCTAGTGGCAATGACATATATCGTTACTATGCCAACTTCGATTGGTTCAATTATTTGTACAAAAAAACAAGGCCAAAAAACGAGCATAATCTTTCTTTTTCTGGATCTTCTGGCAATACACGTTATGCAATATCTGGTTCCAAGGCGAGTGAACAAGGGATATTCAATATTGATCCCGATAAATTTGGACGTTATAATCTACGTGCAAATATCGCGTCAGATATCCGAAGCTGGCTGACCATCAGCAATAGCACACATTTTTTCAAATCCAGCTATGATTGGGCCGGACTGGAAAATAATTTCAGCACCGTTGCCAACAACGTGAGCAATAGTCCGACCTACCATTATCATGCGATGTACGTGCCGCGAAATCCGGATGGCACACTTACGGGGTATTCGGGTATCAATAGTTATCCTATTGGGTACGGCCTTCACAACGCGCTCGAAAGCGGCACAATGCGTGGCTATACGCGGGGCACAGAATTTACCAATATGACAGAAGCGGTTTTGAAATTGGGAAAAGGTCTATCCTTAACAGGAAACTATTCCTATCGTGAATATCGTTCTGACTATTCCTACCGACAGACCAAACAGTACTATTCGAAATATCCGGGACAGCTCGAATTGTCCTCACTCGGAGCTTTAAATCAGGATAAGCTTCGGGAAAATATGGGTAAATATGCTTGGCATTTTATCAATGTTTTTGCTACTTACCAAAAAGATTTTGGCGATCACCACCTTACCGTGATGGGTGGTTTTAATCAAGAGGACCGTTTTTATAAGCGTATTGGAGGAATTGGTCAGGATCTATTGTCTGAGAATTTGAATGATCTTGATTTGGTGATCGGGGAGAAGCAGTTTGAGGCAGGTGGCGATGAGTGGGCAGTACGTGGAGGGTTCTATCGTGCCAATTACGATTACAAAGGCAAATACTTGCTGGAGGTAAGTGGTCGATACGATGGTACCTCACGTTTTCCAAAGCACAGTCGTTTTGGATTCTTTCCATCCTTTTCTACAGGCTGGCGTATCAGCGAGGAGAAGTTCTTCGCTCCACTGAAAAACAAGATCAATAATCTGAAGATTAGATATTCGTACGGCTCACTTGGTAACCAGGAGGTGGATACCTATGCTTATATTTCATCCATGGGTACAGGTCAGATCTCCTATTTAGTCAATGGTCAAAAGTTAAATGTTGCCAATAGTCCCGCGCCGGTAGCGCCCACATTGACTTGGGAAAAAATTACCACCAGCAATTTAGGTCTGGACTTTAGTTTATTCAATAATAAGCTCGATTTTCAATCTGATTTTTATGTCCGGCAGACAAAGGGTATGCTGAGTAAAGGCAAAACTCAGCCGGCTGTATTTGGTGCATCTGAACCCAAGGAGAATGCAGCCGACCTCAAGACCAAAGGTTTTGAGCTTTCCCTTTTATGGAAGGACCATTTTGATGTAAGCGGAAAACCTTTTAATTATTCCGTTAGGGCAATGCTGTCAGATTATCAGGCTGAAATTACCAAGTTTGCCAACGATGCCGGGCTATTGAGCAATTATTATACAGGACAAAAATTGGGCGAAATATGGGGGTATCATTACGACGGATTTTTTAAGACAACCGAAGAAGCACAGGAGTATGCGAAAATCGTCAATCAAGATCAGATCAATAGGCGTCGTGTTCAGGCTCCCACAGCAGACTTGCGTATGCTTCAGGCAGGTGATATCAAAATCTTGGATCTCAATGGCGATGGTATCATTGATGCTGGCGATAATACGCTTTCCAATCCTGGTGATCGTACCGTTATCGGAAATGATCAACCGCGTTACTCCTATGGGTTAAACCTAGGAGCGAATTGGAATGGCATTGATCTTTCCGCCTTTTTTCAGGGAGTAGGGAAGCAAAACTGGTATCCTAATCTTGAAGCACAAGCTTTTTGGTCCGTTTATGCCAGACCATACGATTCATTTATTCCGTCGAACTTTCAGGATAAGATATGGTCGCCAGAAAATCCTGATGCTTATTTCCCTTTTTTACGCGGCTATACAGCACAAAACTCTGAACTTTCTGTCGCCAACGATATGTATATGCAAGATATAGCTTACCTAAAGCTGCGTAATCTGACTGTAGGTTATACATTTCCAGTCACACTTACTCAAAAGGCAAAGATTAATAAGCTACGTCTGTTCTTCAGTGGAGAAAACCTACATACCTGGACGAAGTTGAAGACCGATTACATCGATCCCGAACAAGTAATGAGCGATAATACGGGGCGGAGTTATCCTGTAGGTCGCGTCTATTCTTTTGGAGCTCAGCTATCGTTTTAATTTATACAGGACGATTATTTAAAATGAAAACATCATGAAAAGAAATCTTAATATTTTTACACTTATTGTTGGACTTGTGGTTAGCTCCTGCAACAACGACTATCTGGAACGATATCCCATAGCCGAGTTGGCTCCTGAAAACTATTTTCGGACCGCGTCCGAGTTGCAGACCTTTACAAATGGTTTTTATGCAGATCTTCCTGATGCGCTGGCCATACATTACAATACACCGGGTCAGGGTGATGACGAAGCACGTAATACGCTCGCTTCTGAGTTTCAGGGCACCCGTACTACTCCAGCAAGTGGAGGAGGATGGACATGGACATCCCTTCGCCGTATAAATTTCTATCTTGAAAATTCGCACAAATGTGCAGATGAGGCAGCACGGTTGCAGTATGATGGTATTGCTCGATTTTTTCGTGCATATTTTTATTACGACAAGATCGTTCGCTTTGGTGACGTACCATGGTATGACAAAGTAAATCAGCTGGATGATCCTGCGATGTTCAAACCTAGAGATTCACGTAAAGTTGTTTTTGCTAAATTACTCGAAGATCTTGATTTTGCTATCGCCAATTGCAGTACAGCCAAAAGCGCTCAATTGATCAGCAAGTGGACCGCTTTGGCTTTTAAATCCCGCATGTGTTTATTCGAGGGTACATTTCGCAAATACCATGGTTTGGGCGATTGGGAAGACATGCTTCAGCAAAGTGTGTCTGCCGCCGACGAGTTGATGAAGTCCAATACCTACAGTATCTACAAAAGTGACCCAAATAAAGCCTATCAGGAGCTGTTCATTGCAGAAGATGCCAATCCTACAGAAATGATCTTGGCGCGGCAGTATAGCGCATCTGTTCCTTTTGTCCATTCTGCGAATTTCTATATTTTGTCCGCTTCTTACGGCCGTCCGGGGATGGTTAAAGAGCTTGTGAATAATTACTTGATGAAAGATGGAAGCCGATTTACCGACAAGCCTAACTTTGATAAACTATCGTTTTACGAAGAAACGCAGAATCGCGATCCGCGGCTATCGCAGACGGTTCGCACACCTGGCTACAGGCGTATTGGCGCGAATACAACATCAGTTCCTGATTTTGCAACATCAGTAACAGGTTATCAATATATTAAGTATATTCTTTCACAAGGCTTTGATGCTGGGCAAAGCACCAATGATATGCCCATTATCCGTTATGCAGAAGTATTGCTTAACTATGCCGAAGCAAAGGCCGAATTGGGTACAATCAATCAGAATGATATTGACAGATCCATTAAATTACTTCGGGATCGCGTCAATATGCCCAATTTGGTGTTGGCCGATGCCAATTCCAAAGCTGATCCCTATCTTTTGGCTGCTTATCCCAATGTTAGTAAGAGTGGCCAAACAGGGGCAATCTTGGAAATTCGCCGAGAGCGTCGTATCGAGCTTGTAAAAGAAGGTCTGCGCTACAATGACCTGTTACGCTGGAAAGAAGGAGCGAAAGTTGCTAAACCATTTTATGGTATGTATTTTCCTGGAGCAGGCGAATACGATTTGGATCAAGATGGTAAATTGGACTTGGTGATTTACGAAGGCACTGCGCCTACCAAAAAACCTGGTGTCCAATATCAGAAACTAGGTGAACTGGTTTTGGAAAAAGGAAAAAATGGCGGCCGTATTGTCAATTTGCCGGACATCCTCAAAAAATGGACAGAGGAAAAAGATTACTACTATCCAATCCCGACACAAGAACTACAGTTAAATACTAAGCTCGAACAAAATAAAGGTTGGGATAAATCAGGTACTTAAAGAAAAAGAAAATGAAAAATTATAAAAATTTATTTGTTATTGCCGTCATTGTGGCTGCGAATGTGTGTATTGCAAATGCGCAGGAAACATTAAAGATTGTCTCGTATAATGTCCTTTATGGATTAAAGAAAGATTCGGTCAATATCGATCGGTTTGTAAACTTTGCTGAGGACTGGAAACCGGATGTGATTGCCCTTGAAGAAATGAATGGATATACGCAAAAGACACTGGAACAATTGGGACAGCGTATCGGTCACAACTATGTTTTACAATCTAAGGAAGATGGATTTCCTGTGGCCATTACTTCCAAGTATCCTTTGGTCAATTTTAGGAAGGTCACTGAAAATATGTGGCATAGCTACATCTATGCGAAAATTAAAGGTGTACACTTTTTTGTCATTCATTTTTCGCCATTCAGTTATGAGAAGCGATTGAAGGAAGTGACCGATATCTTGGCGCAAGTCAATGAGATCCCGAGTAACGAGCCGATACTGATCATGGGTGATTTTAATTCTCTGGATATATCGGATAAGGACAAATATGGAAAGGAAGTTTTGGACGCTATGAAGCAAAGTGAGCAAAAACATGATCACATCCGTAACTTGCACAATGGAGCGATCGATTATTCTGTATTGGGGAAACTGCATGAAGCAGGATTTAAAGATACCTATCGTTTGTTACATAAGGAGTTTGAAAGTTCTGTTCCGACTTTTAAGGATGGTAATGGGAATATCAAACAAAAGAATACAGGTCATCCTAAACGTATTGATTTTATTTGGGCCAATTCAGTAGCAGCCTCACGGGTTACCAAAAGCGGTATTGTCAAAAATGAATATACACATTATATTTCTGATCATTACCCAACATTTATAGAGCTTAAGCTCAGTAAATAATAAAATTCGCCCCCTATGGGAGCGAATTTTATTACGATTTTTGTTCATCATTAATTTAAAGTGCAATGAAAAAAAAGATCAATACGCTTCTCTTTATCATCCTTATTTGTAGTTCATTTTCTAGCTATGCGCAACAAATTATTCCTGCATCTAAATTTGAGATTCAAGGAAAGCCTTTTGAAAATACCCCTAGATATCACCGTGTAGACACATTAAAGTATAAAAGCCTTCCTGCTGCCGTAAAGAAATTGTATACACACGCTACTGGAATGTTTGTCACTTTTAAGAGTAATACCCGTAAACTATCCCTGAGATGGAAAACAGTCGATGCGGAATTGGGTAATAATTCGACCCCAATTATGTCACGGGGATTTGATGCATATGTGAAGGAAGCAAACAGTTGGCGTTTTGCCGGGGTGGCCCGTCCCGATCTCAAGAAAGCAGAAAGTAATGCTATAGTGGTCGAAGATATGGCCAACACCGAGAAAGAATTTCTTCTTTATTTTCCTTTGTACAAAGAATTATTGGATTTTGAGGTGATTATTGATGAGAAAGCTTCCTTTTTAGCCACTAGACAATCTTTTAATAAAACGGTGGTGGTTTATGGGTCTAGTATTGTCCATGGAGCCTCAGCAAGCCGTCCAGGCTTAGCTTATCCGGCTCAATTAGGACGGAGATTAAATGCTAATGTGATTAATATGGGAGTGAGCGGAAATGCCCGTATGGAGCCGGCTGTCGCAGATATGCTCGGTGATATCGGTACTGTTGATTTGTTCATTTTGGATTGTGTACCAAATAGTAGTCCCGAGGAGGTGAAAGAAAGAACCTTTAATTTTGTAGCGCGGCTTCGTAAATCTCATCCGCATGTACCTATATTGTTAATAGAAAGTATTACACGGCAGATAAGCAATTACAATTTGAAGTGGAAATCAAGATTGACTGAGCAGAATAAGAATTTTAGGTTACAATATGAAAAACTGCTGCAAGCAGGATATAAAGACTTGTACTACTTGCCAACCGATCATTTAATAGGCGATGATTCGGAAGGAACCGTGGACGGTACCCATCCGACGGATGTCGGATTTGAAAGGATGCTAAAAATAATTGGTGCTAAAGTTGGGACAATTCTTAATGATTAGATAATGGCATCATAGATTTTACTTTGGAATAGAACCTCTAATGCCATAGTCAAAGGAATCTGCACTATTGTACGGTTTGGAAATTTATTAAAATTGCGACGTACAAATAAGGGCTTCAGCTATACTTTATATCTGAAGCCCTTATTCTTTTACTTCGAATCCCCCGGTTTGTGCTTATGTGGTTTCAGGTCCGGATGTTTGGGTTTCGTTTCGGGAGTAACCCGTTGTCTTCTGTCGGGTGTGCCGTCTTGTTTCTTCGGCTTTGGTCCCGGTTTTATTGCTTTAATTGTTTCCATATAAAAAATGTTTTTATCTAAAATACAGTTAGATGAGAAGCATTTTTTATGGTATCCCGTAGAGTATTATAAAATTCTGAGGCTATAATTGCATTTTTGATTTCTCGATAGATAATCATTAAATTTATGAATGAGCCATAATATTGCATTACCTAAATCAAGTCGACAAGAAGAGCTAGAAACTATTTCTCGAAATCGGTTGTCGCTTAAATTTGATCCTTCATTATTTGAACTTCGTTCTGAGAGTCAACGAGACAAAGGAATTGATTTTATAGGTGAAATCAAGCAGAATGGCGTGTATACCAATTTTCGTTTTGCCATACAGCTGAAATCTACTGAGTCTAGTAAAAAGTTAAAAGATGGATCTATAACATATCCAATTGAAGTAAGTAATTTGAACTATTTAGTGAATTTTGGAATCCCTTCCTATTATATTCTATATGATTATCACGCAGGTCAGTTTTATATAGAATCAGTAGGAGAGGTATACCGCAGTTTTTTTGATAAGTATAATTCAAAAAAAACTCCCAAAACATACAAAGTCAAATTCAGACAAGCTCTTGATCATGCAAAGATTGATATGATTTTTAAGGAAGCTTTCGATTTCGGTAGTGTACAACGTAATGTAGGAATGCATCTTCGATTAAATAGCAATGAAGGAGGAAAATTAAAAAGTATTGTTATCGATGATATTCAAGAGGTATATAGTATCGATCAAAACATAGCATTTATTGAAAATTATGGCTATGAGTTGTTGAATCAACATGCATTCTCTCAGATTATTGAGATAGAAGAGCGGTCCCATCCGAGAGATAATGCCTCAGCAACATTCAATATGGTCTGTGGAATAGCTTACTATCATCAACATGATTTATTGAAAGCTATTAACTTTCTTAAACTGGCTTATAGCGAGTTAAATAGTTTGCATCCAGAAGATCAGACTATGGTCACATATACCCTAATCCAGGCGAAGTATTTACTCGGTATCATAGGGAAAGATCAATTTAGTAAAGAGATTGAAAGGATTGTTGAGAATGAAAATGCCGGATCATTTTTACAATTTGAAAATCTCTATAACAAATGTTTTGAGGGAAATAAATTTAGAGCAGAACAGATAAAGAAGTATTATGATGGTGTCACGAAAATTCTAGACAATAATCCGCAGTTTGCAGATATGAGAATCGTTGCCTATGCTCATGTGCTAAAAGCCGAAGCGAAATTATTATTGCACGAACTCGTTGGAAATTACTTAACTACAATTGGACGAAAAGTCGATGCCTATCGTGACTTACTCATTGCAGAATGGTCGAAGCTGGATGAACAATATAACCATCAATTGAAAGAGCTAGTGAAGTTTGCGAAGGAGAACTACAATTTTCTAGCAGTACGCAATCTTTTGGGTGAGAAAATAGAATGGGAGTTTACGAAAACATATTATTTTCATTCGTTCAGTAATTGGAATAAAGAAACTCTATCAATTAACATTGATATAAGAATAGAGGATCGTGATTTTTTACTTCTTTTATTAA
This sequence comes from Sphingobacterium sp. UGAL515B_05, assembly GCF_033097525.1. NCBI lineage: Bacteria > Pseudomonadati > Bacteroidota > Sphingobacteriia > Sphingobacteriales > Sphingobacteriaceae > Sphingobacterium > Sphingobacterium sp. UGAL515B_05. The sequence continues at coordinate 3,637,256 of NZ_CP109907.1, forward strand.
ATGATCTAGATCCAATTTTGGATACTTATGATAAATTACGGCATCGTAGAAATCAGTTTCATTGTTTGGTATTACAGTTTGAGATCTTACACTTTTTAGGAATGAAACATGAAGCTGAAAATTGTTTAAATTTAATGAGAAGGCTAATAGAAGCCTATGAGTTGAATTCCTTGGTAAAAGATATAGATAAGTTGACTAATGGTAATACCCGCTCATATTTGTTTATGGAAAAACTTGTTAATCAACGAGCAACTTTAGATAGAATAGCAAAAAATGAGGGAATATATGACTGTTTGTACGAAGATATTTCCCCAGAAATGAATTTACATCTTGGCCGAAAACCTAAATGGTCGCTTGCTGATCTGTTACCTCTTATTTATCCCGAGATTCGGATGAATACTAGTTTGGAAAATATATAGTACTATTTTTCTTTTGCCTGATTAGAAGCAAGAAGTAGGGAGTGTAACTTAAACTGTGTCATTGGATTAGCATCTTAAAAACCTCTTTCTAATTTGAGTCTATCCCCAAATCTAATATAAAGTTGGGATATGGTCAAGCCCCAGTTATGCATTGGCATTGTCCATTTTTTTGTAATAAGTTGAATTATTGACTATACTACTACATCTTCTTTAAACATGGTGTTAAGCTCTAAGACGCCAACTAGATATTTGTTAAATGGCGTATCAGCAGTTTTCTCATGGAGGATGCCACGAGCGGTTCCTAAAGTTATTTCAGCAAGATGTTTTGCAAAGTTTTTCGGCAATGTTATGTGGTTTTTATCGTTGTCGGATAGACTTTCCAAATCATCGCCATTCATCTCAAACTCGCAAGAAACTTTAATCTTAATAAATGGTCTTTCTTTATCTAAAATTGTATAATCCATTATACAGCTAATTAGGTTGGTGTTCTCATAAGTTTCGAATAATACCTCTATTGTCTGTTGAGAAGGTAAAGTCGGTGAAAAATCAGGCGCATCACCGATAGTTGCAAATTGCAGCGTTTGAATCTTGTGCAACTTAAAATGTATACTAATAGATTTTTTTTCCACGACTATGTAAATTGTTCTTCACTACAATATTTAGAAGTTTCTGTTATTGGCGCGCTTTTTAAAGCGTGGGATACATATAAATTCTTTGCAGGACGTTGTACAGGTATTACAACAGTATTCGATTCGAAAGTTTCCCACGATGAACTTATATGTTCTTTATAACAAACCGCTTTAATATTAAGTTTTTTTATAAAAATGTCATCACTTTTGATTTCAATTAGTTGTATACCAAGAACTTTTTCTATTTTATCAATAGTGTCCATTGTGAAATTTTCAGATCCTTTCACCCATTTGCTCACTTGTTGTTGACTTACTCCCAGTTTTTCACTAAACTCTTTTTGGGATATACCCAATTGGCGCAAAGTTCTAAGAATCTTTAACGCGATTAATTGAGATTTTCGGTGTGTACTTTGTTCAGCTTTTTCCTTTTTAAAACGATCAACAGCATTACTTTTCTGCATTCCGCCAAAAGCTTCTCGAAGTTTTTCAAAATTATTTGCCATTTGTGTCTTAATTTTTATTTGCGAATTCTAGATACCCATAATCAGTATCGTCATCGATGCCTAATTTTTTTAAATAATCTGCTACGTACTTAAGTTTCTTCAATTCTTGTGCCGTATGTTCTCTTTCTTGCAATTGTTTTGTCAATTTTATGGCTCCTCCTGTAATTACATAGACATTTTCGCCTAATCGAATAGCATACAGTCTAAGCATCGCACCCCTATCAACACGTCCATACGCTTTGGATTCCGATCTTTTTATGGCTATATCATTTTTGTGCAATGGTACAAAAATATGACTATCAAGATTGCCTTTTTCAGCAACATCAATTATATTGTTTTTGAATTGCTCTGCTTCCTCTAGAACTTTGAGAACGGCGTCTTCGCAACTTAAATTCCAAAATTCATCTTGTAAATCACTTTCATTTTGATGGAAAAATTTCTCTAGGTATTCGATATCACCCCATTTTGAAAAACACTCATCGAAACAATCCTTCTCATCTTCTTTATACTTTATTGCAGCTAAGGAATCTTGGACTATTTCAAAGATACAATCAATTTCCATAAAATCAACTTTTAGGTTTACTTTTGTTAAATATTACAACACGGCTATCGTTAAAGACTAATACAATAGTAGTTAAAATAAATCAAATATTGTCGAGTCGTTATTCTTCAATTTTTATTTGACGGCTATTTGATTTTTTCCATATTAAGCTTTTTTTTATGTATTCAGTAGGTAGACTTACCTGTTTTTGAAGCCTTACCGTTTTTCAAACAATGAATAAATATAAAAATACGCTTTAAGAAACTAAAGATTCCTTAGCGTATAACCAGGGACTTAGTCCATTCAGCGCTGTATGTGGATGATTTTCGTTGTAATCAACCTGCCACTCATAAGCAATTGCATTAACTTCTGTTAGAGAACCAAACAGATATGCATCTAGCACGTCTTCTCTAAATGTTCGATTCAACCGTTCGATGTAAGCATTTTGAGCGGGTTTTCCAGGCTGTATATATTGCAGTGCGATTCCGTTTTCAGCACAAAAGTCGGTGAAGACCTTGGACAAAAATTCAGGCCCGTTGTCCGTTCTTATACGCTTAGGTTTAGATCTATACATGATCAATTCCTTTAATTTTTGTACCAGTCTATTGCCTGGTATTGAATAGAATGCTTCATTTATCAATGATTCACGATTATAATCATCGATGACATTAAGTACTCTAAACCTTCTGCCATCGGCCAAAGAGTCGCTCATGAAATCAATCGACCAAGTGTCATTAACTGATCCGGGAACTAAGAGTTTCTCTTTAATCCTTGACGGAATTCGGCGTTTGCGTTTGGTTCTGAGCTTTAAATTGATATTTCGATAAACTCGAAGTACCCTTTTTCTGTTCCACAAAAGTCCTTCTAGACGTATCTTGCCATAATAGGTCTGGAAGCCCCAGGTAGGATAACGAGCAGCAAGATCCATTAACTTTGAAATAACAGTTTGATCGTTCTTTTTATGTGCGTAATAGTACATGCTACGACTCATACAAACAATCTTACAGGCTCTGTAAATACTGATCCCTTGCTCTTCTATTGCCCCATCGACCAGCTCCTTACGTTCACAGAGCTTTAGAGCTTTTTTTCAATGATATCTTTTAAAATTCGGTGATCCAAACTCAGATCCGCAAACATCCGTTTTAGACGGGCATTTTCTTCTTGAAGTGCTTTTAACTCTTTAAGATGTTGTGCGTCCATACCTCCGTACTTCTGCTTCCATTGGTAGAAAGTGGGCGCTGAAATACCATGTTCTCTACAAATATTCTTTGTAGACTTACCGGACTCGTATTCTTTGAGAATATTAACGATTTGATGTTCTGAAAACTTGCTCTTTTTCATATTATATAACAAACTAATTTAACATTTTTAATTTGTCTGAAAAATAGGTAAGTCTACCAAAACAGGTAAGTCTACCAGTCCACTAAATTTAGTTGTTAAAAAAGCGATAGTTGCTTAATTCTAATTCTAATTCTCTTTAAATTATCAAATTCGACAGGGTTTGTTGAAATTAAATGAGCGAGATGACCCGTGTAAGGACATACTATTTTGTAGGATGATTGCGCCAATAATCCTTTTTTTTCGAAAGTTCGTTTATAACGACAGGCAGCCTCAATAGGAATGCCTAGTGCTTGGCAATATGCTTTTTTTGTAGTTGTGAGAAAGTTTAGCCCAAGAAAAAAAAGTTCTTCTTCTTTTAGCTCTTTTTTTAAAGAATCAATGTTTTCCCCAGTGCAACTCTCAATTACAGCGATAATGGAGTCCATTAGCATTTTCTTGCTTAGGTGTTTTTTTGACGAAAATCGATGAGGAAAATTTAAGTTGTTCTTATTGTAATTTTGTCCGACCTTGTTTATTTTTCTATTTATCATTGTGCTTTTGTTTAATTCAGCACAATATGGATGGTGACTTTTGGGATTCCAGCGGGGATTTTGGGGATTCGCCTTATTTGTGCATCAATTTGTATATTGCTAATTCATCATCATCTTTAAAAGAGTTCATGCACCTCATAATCTTAAAAAGATTCTGCTCTTTTTTCAATTCACCTTCTCCAAGCTCATTATAAATTAATTTGACACATACAGCGACTTTGGTCTTAGCGTTTCGTTTTAAATTTATTGTTTCCTCAGGAAATGAAAAATTTTTCTCTTGCACAAAGAAGCTCGTCAATAGTGCTGAGATTTTATTGAAATCCTCTTCTGATCTAAAAGCATATTGCCAGCCGTACATCCGAGACATGCTATTAAAAGAATCACTAATAATTTTATGTGTTTTTTTTTGAGCTTCTAGTATTTTAATAGAATCCTTTACCTGCCAACCTGGGCTATGCTTATTGATTTCGTTCTTATTGTTTTTATATGACTCTTTGAAGACGTCAAAATTTCCTAGAGTAGTGTTAAGTGACTCGGCTTTATCCTCTGCTTTTTGATCTTCCTTTTTGTTATCTATAATAAATTGTAGGTCATCAATAATTGCGTCAATTGTTTTTAAAATAGAAGATGGAATACATAATTCATCTTCAAAATGAAAGATTATTTTGCATAAACATTCGAAGAAATACTTCCTTTCCTTATATTCTTTATGTAGATTTTTGTTTAATGCAAAGGCAGATAAATAGTCTCTAACAAATACTCGATTATCTGAATACAGAATAATCTTATGTAAAACAAAATAAAGCTTATTAAAAAAATCAAGTGTGTCGAAATTGTATTGGCGATACCCTAGAACTGGACTAGGCAATAAAGATTCATATATATCAAGGTTTATTTCATTATCTAAATACCATGAGATATCGCGAACATTCATGGTATGCTCTGCGGTCAGTTTTATAATTCCAGGTGACTTAGGTGTATATTTAATATACCATGGTATTTCCATATAAACTTAAAGATTATTCAGAAGCTAGTTAATAGTGGATTTATTGAGAAACAATAATTGTGATTATTCTTATGATCTCATTGGAGTTCCTTATCCGCCAAAAATTAATTTTCCAATTTCAATTGCAAGTGTACTAATCCCGGCAAAATTATTTGCCATAGCTAGGAGCGCGTCGAATGCAAATTTTGGTTTCTTGTCCTGATCTAAAGATGTTTTGATTTCATCAATGCATTCAATCATTTCCTTTTTGTTATTATGTGAAATATCGGATGTTGTTTGTACTACATTTACTAGCTGCTCTATTTTCTTCTTAATATCATCGATATTAGATATATTGACATTAACATTAGTTGAAGAGTTCACTATTGAGATTCCATGGCTATTATTGACAGATATGGAATAGTTATTGGTTATTATTGAACTTCCGCGATAAGAGTAAGAATCTTCTTCACAGTATTCTATTCCTCGAGATGTTATATCGACGAGCCCCTCACCTCCAGTAGCCATAAATGCTTTTATGTAACCATCATCCTGTAATCTTTTTATAAGAAGGCTAAATTCCCTTTCGTTAGATAAAGGAATAACGCTTTCATATTTGTTTTTTGAAATTTCGATCTTACCGTTGAAGCGATTGTTATAGAAGCTTTTAAGGAGAAGATCAAGTTTTTCCGAATGTTTCATGGCTAAAAATACTTTTTGTAAAATACTAAATTTTGCTTTTAATTTGATAATAAAGAATGGAATCAATTATCAATTTTGTGTCCTGTGATATAATGTTGTGACTAGATGAAATAAATATAATGCTGTATGAAAGTTCAGTTGATGCGAAAACGTAATTAATTTTTATCTCGAAGAAAAAAAGTTTTTGATTATTGAAAATCAGCATCCCCAAGGGAAACTTTTATATAGTTTTCTGTCGGTTTAATAATTATGATTAATAAGTTTTCATATTGAAAGTTTTTGATATCAGAGTATTTGAAAAATAAAGACATTTGATAAAAATCAAGATACCTCCCTCCCAAATCGTTGTAGCTCGTCCATGTGTTTGAATCAAATTCAACTTCTACATTTATTCCCCTTTTATCCTCCGGAGAAATATAATCATTAATAATATAAAGGAATCCATTTTCCAAAGCCAATTGCTCAACAGAAATCTGTGAATTGAACTTCAAAGGGAGAGGAGATATGAATCTAGGATGTTTTAAACTTTTATCTTGAATACTAAGTGTAAAATAAACTATTGAAGTTATGGGTTCAAATTCAGTGTGAGTAACAATAACATTTGGACGTAGGCTATCTCTAAACTTATGTGTTTCGATTTCTTTCATGTCCATCTGCATTTTTTGAACCTCTTGTTGACTTCTGAGTGTTTTATAAAGAAATACAGCTGTAACGATTCCTACAGAATACATCATCCAATCATTTACTGTTCCCCATATTTCAACATTAAATTTATATTGTTCTGGGGTAATTATGTTGCCTAAATATATTAGTGTACATATACCGATAGTCAACATGAAGGCAACCAAGATCAGTTTGAAGTTTTCATTTTTCATATTTAATCATCTATTAAACTAAAGGAATTCTTATTAATAGGCTAAAAAACTAAAACTTACAATAATAATTTCTTGTTCCAACCTTTACACTTTTCAAAGTTTTTAACTTGACAATAGGTCGAAGTATATCTGTTAAATCCTTATTAGTGAGATCTAGTTTCAAATATGAATCCTGTTGATTAAGTTCTATTATGACTTCTTTAATTGATTTTTTTGAATCGAAGAAATTAGAGTTAATCAAATTGTCTACGCCTAATCTGATTAGGTTGATTCTTTCTAATTTCGCTTGAGTATCTCTTTTCGGTAATGCCTGATCGATGGCTATATCAGGATAAAATAATCGTGGTGATATACCAAGATCAAGAGAGATTGCATTTATTTGATCATGAGTGTACATTTCCGGTCGTTTTGGATTCTCCACGTGTCCAATATACCCCTCAGATACATTTAATAACATTGCAAAATAGGATTGTGATTTATTGTAATTATTTCTGATTTGTATACTGTTTTTTACAATTTCAAGTTCATATTGAGATTTCTTCGACATGGTAAAATATTTTTTGCAATGTCTATAGTTATTACTATATTTGTCTATAGTTGTAGCTATAGAAATGAAGCTATGTATGGTTAAGAAGTAAATAAGCTGTATTTTCACTTTTCTATTCCTTTTAGGAACTTAGAAGGTGTTTACTTGTAAGATCTCGTTCGAGCAATGTGGTAATTGATTAGGACACGAGTGGTAAGTAAACACCTCGGTGCAATGATATATATTGTTGGGCCGAGGTCTTACTGATTGTGTCTGGTAGGAAACTACCCCCGATTACCACCGGGAGCTCGAACTATCAGTAGCCTCGGCCTAATTAATTTTTAGGTGTTGAGGCTCTAACAAATTAGAGCTATGAAACAAAAGAAACAAATCACAAAAAACATCTTCAAATCTCCCGAGTAGCTCGGTCTGATTTCGCCAGCAATGACCTGGTCACATCAGCTATGGAATTCGAGATGCCCAATAATATACCTAGTGATGCTCATTCACAAGAATTCTAGCTTTCCCAATTAACCAATTTTATTACGGGCGGTTTATGGCCTAAAAAGTAGCTGATTCAGTCGGCCTGGAACAGATATGCCCTAACTCGCCATTAAAAATCTAATGAATGAGATCTAATTACGCTCACCTAATTCTACTGGATTTGGTAATTTATGAAACTCATCGATCAGGATATGATCCGGTGAAAAATGTTCAAGACTTTTGGGATAAGTATCCTCTAAGTACAATTAAAGACTATATCGTTGTTTTACATCCCAACACGGTTGATAACGAAAAAATGAGTGGTAATCCGCAATTGTCTGAATTTTCCGTCGAACTTCTCCGCGTCCTGATAGCTTATTTTATGATCCATATGACTCAATTGGATCTTGGTAAGGTATCTATTTCTATAGAGGTAAACAAAGAAGCAATAGATACTTCTAAAGCAATCTCGGATTTCTTCCAACGAGTGTCCCCTTCCAAAACCAACCCCTAAAATGATGAAAAAATTAAAACTACAATCCAATAGCAGTGCGTTGCTATATATTCAAATACTAAAGATTACGGTACTTGTGATCTTATACTTATTAGTTTCTATGTTTAGTATATCAGCTCAGACGCTTCGCAAGGATAGCGGGGCTGATGGGCTTCTAATTAAATATCTCAAAATAGGGGATACTATCCCCCAGAGACTTTGGGATATACAGCTTGATGTGGTAGGGCATAAGGCCGGATCTAAACAATTGACGCTCCGAGACTATAAGGATAAGAAACTGATTATTCTAGATTTCTGGGCTACTTGGTGCTCATCCTGCATAGCCGCATTCCCTGGTCTCTATAAATTGCAGGACGATATGGACGGCCAGGTCAAAGTACTTTCAGTTACTTACCAAGATCGTGCTGCCGTAGAGAAATTTATTGGCAAAAGTGAGTTTATACAAACCCATGGATTGGCTAATAGGTTTTCATCCATTGTCAATGACAAGCTGCTGACCAAGTTTTTTGAAAAGGATGCAATCCCTTTTACCGCCTGTATTGACAATAATGGCGTGGTACGTGCAATAGCAATGCCGAGTGAACTAAATGCGTTTGCTTTAAATCAGATGATCAAAGACCGAAACGCAGTCCCCGTAGCGGCCAAAGTACTCGCATTTGACCAACCATTGTTGCAGCCTTATTATGATGCTAAGATCAACAGTTATTATTACAGCACCTTACTGCCCTATGGGCAGGGGATATCGCAGGCGAGCAGTTTTACGGTAGACTCCACCCATCAGTGTAAGCACCTCGTTGTACCCAACCTCAATGTATTTATGCAATATGGTATCGCATTGCAAAATGCTCAAAATTATATTGCCGGCCTTTCCAAGATTCGCGCTAGACGTATACTCGAAACAAATGCTCCCGATAGTATAATCCACAGATTGGAGGAGGATCGGAATTTTTGGAAATATACCTACGAATCGGTAAGCCCAGTGGTATGGAGTGATACAACCGTTTACAAAAAAATGGAAAGCGACCTCAATTTCTATCTCGGAATGAAAGCATCTTATCAATTACGTGATGTTGCATGCTTGGTGATGCGCCGTGCTGATGGTAAAAAGCCCCAGCAAAGTAAGGAATTGGCTAAGGTGCCAACAGTCATATTGAACGGTCTGGTGGAGAACGATGGGAGCTCAGACGGCAAGTTTTTGCAAAAGGCACAGGTTGGACACGATAAGGCAAAGAATGCATTTATCGGCGTTGAAATAAAAAATATCCCCAATCTGTTTAACCTCAGGTCTTTCTCGGTACTGCCCTTTATGGTCGATGAAACGGGGTTTGATGAAAAGATAGACTTATCGCTACCCGATAATCTCAGCGATATAAGCCAATTGAAACAGGCTTTCGCGGCACAAGGGCTGACTTTATCGCTTGAAAGACGAAATATGATCATGTTCGTCTTAACACAGGATGGATTTAAAGACAGTGGTAGTGCAATGAAATTGACGCGCTACGGTTATGTAGCCGAGCATGGAAAGGAGCCGATACGATGAAAAAATATCTTTTAGTCGTATTGATCTGTGTCGTACTTTGTTTGAAAACATCCGCACAGGTGCAATCAGTCAGGGTTCAGGATCGCGATACAAAACGACCTATTGCGGCTGTATCTATTAAAGATTGCGAGGGAAAGGTCTTCGGCGCCACGGACGTAAAGGGTGAGCTGCTACTGAGGGGACAGATAAGCTGTCTTATTTTTCGACGTCTTGGTTATCACCCTGATACGCTATCACTGGATGCGCTAAACCGACATAGTTGGTTGGTATACCTCACACCTCTAGTCAATGAATTGGAGGAAGTACAGGTATCGACGGGTTATCAAACCTTACCCAAAGAAAGAGCAACGGGAGCTTTTGACCTGATCGGGAAAAAGGAACTGGATAGGCAAATAGGCCCTAATATTCTCAATAGATTGGACGGATTGAGCAATGCCCTATTATTTGACAAACGTGGGGGCAGCCAGAATAACTTTTTGCTCAGGGGGCTGAGCACGATTACAGAAACCATCAAAGGTCCATTGATTGTGGTGGATAACTTTCCTTATGAGGGCGATATCAACGATATCAATCCCAATGATGTGGAAAATATTAGCGTATTGAAAGACGCTGCTGCCACGTCTATTTGGGGAGCTAAGGCTGGCAATGGTGTGGTCGTCATTACGCTAAAGAAAGGGAAATTTGATATGCCGATCCGTCTTTCGGTAACGAGTAATATCTCTGTTATTGATCGGGAGGATCCCTACTACCGGTCGCAGGTCGACAACTCAACCTATATCGAGGTGGAGCGACTTCTCTTTAATCAGGGCTATTACGACAATACGCTCAATAATAAGATCTACAATCCTGTAGTCAGTCCCGTAGTTGAGCTGTTGAACGATCATCGCAATAAGTTGATCGACGACTCTGCCTTGGAATCCCAATTGAATACAATTGCTCAGGGAAACTTGCGTGCTGATATAGCGCGGTACCTACGCCAAAAGGGAATTAATCAACAGTTTAATGTACAGCTGAGTACTGGAAGCGAGAAGCTGGCGTCTATTTGGTCGGCAGGATTTGATAAGGTGCGGAGTAACAGTGTTGGCAATGAAAATAGTCGGTTTACACTTCGTACAGAGCAGACCTGGCGACCGATTTCTAAATTGGTACTTGCGGGGGGGATGCAGTTCAATGCAAATAAAGTGACCAACAATGGTATTTCATCCTTGGCAATTGGAAGTGCAGGGCTAGCTTATCCTTATTCGCGGCTAATGGATAGCGATGGCAATCCGAGTCGATTGGAGCAGAACTACAGAAGTCGTTTTTTGGATTCGCTGGGCGAAGGCAAATTGTTGGATTGGTCGTATTATCCCTTGGCAGATCAGAAACTACTGGATAAGACGGATAATACGAATGTGCTGAAATTTGACCTTGCAGCAGCGTATGAATGGATAAAAGGGCTGCGGTCTGAATTGCGGTATCAGTATTTTACATCGAATGGCCTCCTTGAGGATCGGATGGATCATAACTCATTTTATGTGCGCGATCTCATCAATAAATACAGTCAGTTAAAAGGTAATGTAATTGAACGTCCTATTCCACTGGGTGATATTTTGGATAGAACTTCAAACAGACAATATGGTCACAACATGAGGGCACAGATTTCCTACGATAAACAATCCAGCCTCGGCGATCTGAATGTGTTAATAGGTGGGGAGATAAGGAACAATCGGGGGCTGCTGCACACTTATCGGCAGTACGGATATGACAATGAACTCAACATATCCCAACCTGTTGATTACCGGACAATTTTTACCTACTACGCTGGCCTTGGAAGCAATACGATCTGGTATAACTTTAATGATGAACGCAACGTAGACCGTTTTGCCTCCGTTTTCTTCAATGGATCGTATAATCTGCTCAAAAAATATATAGTCTCTGCAAGCGCACGTCGCGATGCATCAAATCTATTCGGTGTAAATACCAACAATAGATGGAAACCGCTCTGGTCAATTGGTGGTCTCTGGAATGTCGACCGCGAAAGTTTCTATAGCTGGGCTTGGATGCCGCACTTAACCTTACGGGCGACCTACGGAAAAAGTGGAAATGTAAACAATTCAGTTCCTGCACAGACGACTATAACCTATAACTCCAGTCCCGGTGTACTGGGAGGATTCACCAATGCCTATGTCAATAATCCGCCCAATCCAGACCTGCGATGGGAGGACGTCAGCCAGTTAAATTTAGGCCTCGACTTTGGCCTAAAGCACAATCGAGTGACTGGATCGGTAGCTTACTTCAACAAAAAAGCAACCGATTTGATCGCTATTGTGAATGTTGATCCAACTGTAGGTGTCGATTATTTAAAAAGAAATGCCGCAAGCCTGCGTACACAGGGCTGGGAAGTACAGCTCAATACGCTCAACATCGATGCCCCGTTGCAATGGCGTACCACTTGGTTATTTTCTTCTAATAAAACCCGGATTATTAACTATAGCTATCGGTCAAACGTGAATGCTGATATGGTTAATTCAGGGCAATCGCTTACACCAATAGAGGGTTATGCTGCTTATAATCTAGTCAGTTACCGGTTTATGGGACTCACAGCTGATGCCGGTAATCCTCAATTTAGTGTGAACGGACAGCCTTATTCCAATTACGCCGATTTAAGGTCCAAAGTCTCTCTTGAAGATCTGGTATTCCATGGATCTGCACTTCCTGAACAGTTTGGGAGTATCAGAAACAGTTTTACTTTCGGTGCTTGGGAAGCCGGTATCAACATCGCCTATCGTTTCAACTATTTTTTTAGAAGAGAATCAGTCAATTATTCCTCCTTATCCTCCAACATTCCGCTACACAGCGATTATTACAAAAGATGGCAAAAAACGGGTGATGAGGCGACGACTAATGTTCCTGCATTCAATTACCCATTGAATTCCAACAGGGATCAGTTTTATATGAACTCCGACATTTTGGTCGAGAAAGGTGATAACATCACTTTGCAGGACATCAGCTTGATCTACCGCCTGAAACCCAAGCTGGGTTATTTCAAAAGTATTTCCCTACAGGCTTATGCACGCAATCTTGGTGTGATATGGAAGGCGACCAAGCTAGATTTGGATCCAAATGGAATTACTATGCGGATTCCCTCGCAATTTTCTCTAGGTATAAACGCTCAATTTTAACACGATGAAGACAAACATAATTTCAACTATACTATGCTGCTTGTTGATAACATTGGCAGGATGTAACAAATTCTTGGATGAGAAATCCAAAAGTTCATTGGCAGTTCCCAAAACATTGAAAGATCTACAGGCATTATTGGATTATGAGCTTTATACCGTACGCAGCTTTCCGATCGGGATGGATGTCGCCTCTGACTATTATTTTATGAACGATAAAGATGTGAAAAGTTTGGCTGCGGAATTAAGTGATGTTTATCTATTGAATAATGAACAGACTAAATTGACAGACTGGACCGAAAGCTACAAGAAGATTATGTATGCGAATATCGTTTTGGATAACGTTGATCAGGCAGATTTGGATGGTATGTCAAATTCGGACAGGGATTTGGTCAAGGGAACGGCATTGTTTCACAGGGGATGGAATTTCTTCTGGCTGGCCCAGGAGTTTTCGCAGGCTTATGAAGTCGGTACTGCAAAGGATGAGCTCGGCATCCCACTTCGTACGACCTCAGATATCAATGTTAGCTTTCAACGCGCGAATTTAGAGGATACTTTTTCCCAGATTACAAAAGATCTTCGGGATGCAGCTGGTCTGCTCCCTAATCTGCCGCTCAAAAAGACGAGGCCATCCAAAGCTGCCGCTTATGCTGTACTGGCCAGGGTGTTTCTCTACATGGGGAATGTGAGCGAAGCCTTAAATTATGCGAATCTTTCATTAGCGATCCAAAAGGGTCTTATTGATTATCGGACGGTGTCGCCAACAGCGGCAATTCCATTTGAATTAATGAATAAGGAAGTTATCTTTCATAGTGGTATGGCGTCATCAGGCGGCATATTTACGGGAACAAAATCTTTTGTCGACACAGTACTGTTTGAACAGTACAACGGAGGTGATTTGAGGAAGATATTGTATTACAAAAAAAATGCAAATGGATTTTACAATTTCAAAGGAAATTATGCGGGTACTATAGGGAGCTATGCATTTTGCGGTCTTGCGGTAGATGAACTTTATTTGATTAAAGCCGAATGTGAAGCAAGGTCAAATCAGTTGATTGATGCTGGTAATACGATGGTTGAATTGTTGAAAGCACGTTATGAAACGGGCAAGCTACCCATTGTCCCCAGCGGGAAGACTGAACTGATCGACTTTATATTGAGCGAACGTAGAAAGGAACTGGCTTTTCGCTTTGGTACGCGATGGTCGGATATAAAACGGCTGAATAAGCACTATAATGTAGGCATTCGAATCGTACGTACCTTTGATGGAAAGGAATATGTTTTAGAATCTAACGATAAGCGATTTGCGCTATTGATCCCATACTCGGTTGTCGTTGCTGGAGGGCTTGTCCAGAATCCGCGATAGATAGGAAAGGGCGAACCGCCGCCCTTTCCTATTTTTTGCAGTTCTTAATTTTCCGCGCGATAAAACACATGACTAGTAGGTGTTCCTGAATTGATTTCAGATTTCAGCTCGTTAGTCATTTGTGGTTTACCAGCACCGTCATTTTCAGCTTTGATACCACAGAGAACTTCGTCGCTTGGACATAATGTGGCAATATCACCTGAATAGGGCTGGTAATTGTTTGGATCGGTCAGATCACCACTTGGATTAATGACTTCCCACGATTGCTCAGTAGTGCTCGCCGCTTTTCTACTGATTTCATTGGCGTGTCCAGCATAGACACCCAATCCCAAAACTGCTCCCAGAATTGGGATAAATAATTTTGCTTTTTTCATGTTGTTGATATTTATAGTTTATAAATACAGGTTCGGTAGTTTCTAGTGCTTCGGTATCCTGTCTCGGAGACTTGCCTTGTCGTAGGTTTATCGATATATATGAATTGTCGCAATCCCGAAAGAAGACATCGCTCACCTATTGACTACCTTTCCTGCTGGTCGAATCCCCGTCGGGATTCGCTATGCATAGTTTTTATTGCTGTTTTTTTATATTCCATCAGCTTTACTTTGTATTCCATCAGCCATGCCGGTGCCGCAAGTAAAGTAACCGCCAGATTGAATTGAAAATGTTGTTTCCAGCTCATTTTCTCAAATACTTTTCCGCAGGCACAGGGCACATAACCATAGATTTCGATATAAGCCAAATAGGCATAGATCGAATAGGCTGTCATCAATAAAATAGCTAGCCCCAAGCCCCATATCCTTACCTGTGGAATACACATCAGGAGGACAGTCCCCAGCTCCAACATCGGAAGCAAATAGCTCAAAATGGCCATCGACCATTGTGGAAGTGGCTGTTTGTGAAGCTGACTCACAAAAGCAGCATGGTTAAATACTTTTCCAAGTCCAGTGAAGAAAAGCAATAGGATCAGCATAACTAATGTGATCAGAATATACCAGTCCATATGGTTTTGCCATTTTGATTGCTGAACTTTTATGGACACTGTACTTGCCGCCCCAGTTCCATGATGTTGTATATATTTTTCGCTTCGTTCCATAGTCTTTTTTGTTAACCGTTTACTAACTTTTGTAAGGCTAAATTACAATCTCCGACAGCCCCAGCGTTAGGCCGAAGATGATCTGGCGATAGGCAGGTTTTGCTTATCGCAATATCCAGCTAGTCGGGGCAAACATCCCTCTACTCACAGTAATCTTCCAGCCGATAGGGGTAGCCCTTCGGGAACTCATCATAGCTGTGCAGATAGGCCAGCACAATGGGGCATACTTTGCGCTGATTGAACAGCCTCACAATGGCGGGCATATCAAAGGGATCTTCCACAGCAGTAGTATAGCCATCCATTATCGCGATAATCTCCTGTTTGAGCTCTATCTGCTTTTTTTCTTTTTCTTCGGGATCGAGAATGCTGTAAAAGACCTCGTTGTGCGCATCCTGCAGTTCGGCAATCTCGAGCAGCTCCACATCCCAATAATCGAGTTTAAAGCCATAGCTCCTCAGTATAGTAAACAGAGCTTCGATGCAGTGATGTAGATCCATTTCCTCAAGCAATGGCTCGGGGCAGGGCGGAAGTAGATTATAACAGTCGCGATGACAGTTCCCATCGAGTTGCCGGCGCTGGGCGGCTGTCTTCAGCATCATTTCGCGCATATCCTGAGGGTCAAAATAATAGGCCTCCGGTTCGCCCGGCCGATAGATGGTCGAAGCACAGGTGATCTCGGTCAGGATAACGGCCAGCAGGTAAAAAAGCTCAAGCTGGCTGTTGTGCTCCGGCGGAAAGCTAAAGCTGAAATAGTCGTCAAAACTGAGATAATCCTCGGGTTCAATATCGTCGAGAAAGCTATCATAGAGTTCCTGTCGATGGACCATTAGTTCCTGGTGTGTATATCCGTTTTCCCAGCCCTCGGGCGCAATGAGGTTCATCAGTCGGGGCAAGATGTCGTAGCAGTCCTGCAGGATATTGTAGAGGCAGTCGCGATCAAGCTTTGGATTGTTGTAAAATTTCATGTTCTTTTTTATCGGATTAGAGGATAAGCTATTTATGCTGTTGTGTTTCGATGTGCTTTTTATACTCGGCGGTGGTCATGCCGCTCATTCGGCAAATAAAGCGGTTCATCTCGCTGACCCCGCCGAATCCGGCCAGTTCTGCGGTGGCCGCCTGTCTCTCATTTTCGATGAGCAATTGGCCGATATGCTGCAGCAGCAGTCTGTTGCGGTCTGCGCGCATGCTGACACCATGGTACGCATGGTATTTTCGGCTCAGGGTAGCATGCGCTATGCGCAGTGCTTTCGCAATATCCTTCAGTCGGGCATGTGCTCCTTCCTGCACAATGAACAGCTCGAGCAGCTGCCTTGCCTGCTCCGGAAGCGGGATGTCGGAGTTCTGCTCCAGCAGTTTGAAGCGGCTCAGGTTGACCAAAAAAATAAGATGTTTGAGCAGGATGCACTCATTGTCGAGGATATAGGGATTGAGACGGCTGAAGATAAGCTGCAGGTATTTGATCGTAATGCTGCCCACGCGAAATCGGATGCTTTGGACAGGAAAAGGCGAACGTTCCTTTCGGGCCCGGAGAAGGGGAACGAGGAATCTGAAATGCTGCAGTGCCGGTGGCCTGAACATGCCCGCATCGATAACAAAGCCTATCAAAATATGATGCCCCACAGGCAGATGAAGGTTGTATTGTCCCGGCGGTAGGTAAAAATAGCTGCCATAGCTGGGCAAAATTTCAACCACAAAATCCGCGGCGGCCTGTTTGGCAAAGATGGTCTGCTGGCTGAATAGGGGATAGATCAGATGCAAGTCTTCCAGTCTGATCTCGATAGCGATGTCCATGGCCTCTTCGATCCAGTATTCATAGGAATAGAGATAGGCAAAACGGCCGTCAAAAGTCTGTTCGCTCACCCGGTTGCGAGGGGATTCCCAATGCTGCTGCTGGGCATGACGTATAGGGAAAGTGATTGCTTGTGTGGGGCAAGAAACTATCTTATAGTCGCTCCCCAGGTTGAAAGTATAGGGTTTTATCATCTATAATTTATAATTAGCTAAAAGATGATTTTATGAAGTTTAAGGGAAGAACACCAAATAAAATGCTAATCAACCTGTTTTTGGGGCCAACCGACAGCTTTTGGTCGAAATCAGTATTTTCTGTCGACTAACCGACAGCTGATCGTCCTGACTGTAAGCCAATCGACAACGTGCCTGTTATCTGCAATTTTTTTTTGGAATTATTTAGCTGTTCAAACATATTTGTTTTTATTGGAACCAATTGGAGTATTCATGTGCTCGACCGCGGGAAGGTACAGCCTGCGCGAGGGCCGATTATTAATTTTAGATGCTATGAAATGAAAATCTTGAAAGAACAGGAATTCAATGGCTTGGATCAGGTGCTGGCGGAGCAAACGATGCTCCAATGGACAGCGCTGCTGCCATTTATCTCAGATGACGAAGATGATGCAGACAGCTGCCCCATCTTAGCTTTCTAATTTTTGCAGCCAAATACCCTTGAGGTAGGGAAGGACCAGGCAGGTCCTTGCCCTCCCTCTTTTAAAACCGAATCGATATGATGTATACCGACAATAAACACAGCTGGACGTATGCGCTATTTTCTGCGCATATACACCGTTACCTCCCGGCATTGCCTTGGGCAGAACATTCAACACTTTATCAACGCTGGAAAGCGTATCACCAGCCGCAACCTTTTCATGCGACACTGCACTGGGATACTTCCTTGCTTGGGAGCTTACAATCGGGGCCACCCCGGATTTTGGTTCTGTTTCACCTCGGCATGCATGCCTTTTTGCCGCAGGTGCTGGCCGAAGCGGGTATTCAGTTCGACCTTCTGCTCGACCGGAAGGTTTTTGCCCGGCATCAGACGCTTTTTGCGGCGTTGCAGCAAGAGCGGCAGGAGCAGGGAGCCTGCTTCCGTTTTTTGATGAGCGACGATCCGCAGGTGCTGCTCAAAGCACGCTCGGCCATAAAGGCGGGCCGCCACCTGCTCATATTTGCCGATGGCAACAGCGGTACTTCCGACCAGATCGACAAAAAAGTTAAGATCAGCTTTCTGGCAAACGATCTCTTTGTCCGTAAGGGAATAGCATTGCTAAGTGCCCTGCTCGGCACGTCCATCCTGCCGATATCGCACCGCACCGTAGCAGGGAAACAGCAGCTGTTGCTGGGCACGGCAATTGAGCAGCTGCCCGATGAAAAGCGGGAGATCTATATCCGGCGCAGCATGCAGTTGCTGTACGATTTTCTGGCTGACCAGATCCGCAATGAGCCATGGCGCTGGGAATGTTGGGGCTATCTGCATAAACTCAACTGCTATCAGATTGAAGCATTTCAGCAGGCCGAATTCGACCTGGCGTCGGAAGGCAATATCAGCATTGTGCTGGAGGGTAGAAAAGGAGTGTTTAATAGGGAATATTTTTGTTGTCTGTTTGTGTGAGAATATTTTTAAATTTAAATATAAAGTAATACCAATTAATTTATAATGAAACGGATCTTGGATTTAACCTACTGGCATCTTTTTGTATATATCTTTATGTTGCTTGTCATCTGGTCTGCCAACCTGTTATGGAACAGCGTGCCCATTGCTCCAGTGCAGATCGTTACAGCGGCATGTCTGTATACGCTGTACAGTTATGTGATCTTTAGGCTGATCCTCTTCTATTGGTATGGCACCGTTGTGCAGAAACTACTGGCTATAGGCATCTATCTCTTTATCACGCTGACGGTATTCTTTTTTATGCGCAAATTGATCTATGTGCTGCTACCACTCATGGGGATCCATTTTTCGCGGCGCACCCAGCCGCTGCAGCTGCACCTGTTTAACTTCCATATGGGCGTTCGTTATTTTGTGACCAACCTGATAGGCGGGTTTACCTTCTGGCGGCAGCATGCTTACCGAACGGAGAAAGAAAACATTGTACTGAACAGTGAACTGGCTACTTTTAGGGAAAGAGCGCAAGATATGAAATACACTTCGCACTTTTTGCAATCGGTATTTGTGACAAGCTTTGGTAAGATGATGCTCAGCGAGGTACCCCAAGACCGTCACACCAAACGTGATATAATGCAGTTTTTGGCTTACCTGTTGCGGATTGAAAATTTAGGGAAGGCGCAGCCTTTCGCTGCCGAACTGGATGAACTTCATTGTTTTATCCGATTGCTGCGCTACCACTATAAGGAACGTTCCATTCGGTACAGGGAACGGATGCAAGATTGTCACTATCCGGATATCCCTGC
Source organism: Sphingobacterium sp. UGAL515B_05 (assembly GCF_033097525.1). NCBI lineage: Bacteria > Pseudomonadati > Bacteroidota > Sphingobacteriia > Sphingobacteriales > Sphingobacteriaceae > Sphingobacterium > Sphingobacterium sp. UGAL515B_05. Next base: position 3,656,667 of record NZ_CP109907.1, read on the forward strand.
CGGTATGCTGTTCTTTCCGCTCGAAAATTGCCTCAAACATGCAAAAATTGATGCAAAGAACCCGGTCGAGATGCAGCTTACAGCGGTTGAATCGGGCATCAGTCTCCGCTGCCAAAATCACTGGTCGCCTAAGAAAAGTGATATCAATTCAGAAACTGGTTTTGCCCTGCTCGATGCCAAACTGAAGCAGGTAGATTATAAGTCCACGGTGAAAAAACTGCTGCGTGACGATATTTTTACTGTACATATTAACCTTGATTTTACCAACCGAAAATGAACAAACTCAATTACCGCTTATTGATTGTCGACGACGATCCGGATTCGCTGTTATACATCCTGATGCAGTTACACGACCTGCCCTTTATCCACGAAGATATCGGCATTGTCAGCAGTCCCGAGCAGGCAATGACCTATCTGAAAGAGAACGAAGTGGATATTCTGATGCTCGACATGGACCTTGGTCAGGCTGGCGTAAACGGGATCCAGCTAGCCGGGATGATTGCCAACCCGCCGGTGATGGTGGCCTGCTCGGCCTATCCCAGCTACGTATTTGAGGCCAATGAGGCAGGCATATGTGCTTATCTGAGCAAGATAACAAGTTTTAAAATTTTAAAGACCATCATGGAGGAAGTTGTGGGCATTGTCGACCGCAAAGCAGAACAGCAGAGCCGGGATATACAGAGCCTTACGATGAAAACCCTGCAAAATGAAATCGTCCTGATCGAGGTCGGGGACATCTATTACGCCAGTGTGGAACTGGGCGAGCTACAGATCGTTTTGGAAGCGGAGAGCCATCGATTTAATACGAAACTGCACCAACTGCAGTCAAAGCTGTCTGTACAAAACTTTGCCCGACCGCGCCTCAATACACTGGTCAATTTGGCCAAAGTGGACTTGGTGCGTCCAAACGAGCTCTATCTCATAAAACCGCGAAATGGAATGGCTATTTCGATTACGCGGGCATATCGGGCAAATTTTAACCATCGCTTTGAAGTGTACAGACAGAACAACAGATAAAAGGGTATGGCTGCCCGCATTTCATGGTGTCGACCATTGAAATTTTATATGACAAAATTGGATGAAATCGTACAATTGCTTCGGCAGATCAACGAAAGACTGTCCTGCACTGGCCATCACCTGCTGCCAACAGAAAATAAGGATAGGGGATGGAAGGTAGATGAGCTGATGACCCGCATGGCTGTGGTGTCGCGCCTGGGAATCTCTGAACGCACCTACAACCGCTGGGTAAAAGCGGGTATTCTTATACCGATTTGCCTGGGTAACAAGCATTATTACCGCGAGCAGGATCTGCAGGAGGCGATCAAGCGCAGCATCAATAAAGGATTGATCTAATAGGTTGTTTTAAAGGCTGATTCGCAAAGGAATTAGCCTTTTTGCTTCGAAGAAATAGAGTATATCGTGCCCCTGTAAAACGAATATATAGTCTAATAGAAAGTGCAAATCTAGATTTCGCGCAGGATTTTAATATTTTCATGGGCTTCACGCTGCTGGCTCAGCTGAATCTGGATTAGATTTTTGGCCCCTATGGAGAGCTTATTTTCCTCTGCTAGCGCTTTGTTGTAAACCTCTCGGAAAGCCGTCTCGCCCCGATCACAATGCTCCAATAAATCTTGCATATTACCGCCCGATAATTTTGATTTGATGACCATCCACAGCCGAAAAAGCTCGCCGCTTAATTTGGTCCGGTCAGTGGCGTACTGGCCGGCAAACTCAACAAGGGGACTGAGTTCTGCAATAAATTTTTCCGACTGCCCTATAAACTGTCTGAAAACTGCTTCACGCGCACCTTCGCCCTGTTCATTGGCAAGGTCGATCGCTAGCTCATAACCTTCAATACGGTCATTGTTGATTTTAATAAGGTCATTTAAAATATTAGGGTCGTTCTGATTTCTTTTCATATTTTCTAATGCTGTTTTTAAGGTAGAACAAGAAAGATTAATCATTAGTTTGTCTTTGTTTCTTTTATGGTAATTATCTGTAGCTTACTTCTTGATTTTTAGGATACTTAGAGTTGATTATTTGGACTGAAGGTGTATTTTGAGGACATGGGTAATACGTTTCTTAGATGCCCAATTTTCTTAAAAAACAAACTTTATGTCATTTTAAGGAGTTTCTTTCTTAAAAACAATAACGACAATGCATGTAAAAAAGGAAAATAAAAGCAAGCTGCAAACGTATTGGACGATACTGAAAAATACCGTATCAGGCTTTATGAATGAAGACTCCATAAAATATAGTGCTTCATTATCGTACTACACCGTTTTTTCGATCGGCCCAATATTGGTTTTGATGATCGCGCTGGCCGGTATATTTTATGGTGCCGATGCCATTCAGGGAAAGGTTTTTGCAGAACTTAACGGCCTGGTAGGCAATAGCGCCGCCAAACAGATTGAAGAGGTTATTCAAAATCTGCAGTTATCGGGTAAATCAAATATGGCGTTGGTAATCAGTGTGGGAACCCTGATCATCGGTGCAACGACGGTTTTTGGGGATATGCAGAATTCCATCAATAAGATCTGGCATGTGCGCCCAAAGCCCAAAAAAGGTTGGCTCAAGATGATCCAGGACCGCTTGCTCTCTTCATCACTGGTCATTGGATTGGGGTTTCTTCTGGTGGTGACATTGATTATCAACGGAATCATTCTTGCACTTACCGGGCAGCTGCAGCGCTATTTCCCGGAAATCACGGTCGTGCTGATGAACTTAATCAATTTTGTCATCTCCTTTGTGGTTATCGTCCTACTCTTTAGCGTGATCTTTAAAACCTTACCCGATGTCAATATTCAATGGAAGACTGTTCGGGCGGGCGCGCTATTCACGGCTATATTATTTGTAATCGGCCGTTACCTGATCGGCATATATCTTGAACGCTCGGCGACGCAGGATACTTACGGTGCGGCCGGCTCATTTGTGCTTATTTTGCTCTGGGTGTATTACACCGCGGCAATTCTTTATTTTGGAGCTATTTTCACGCGGGAGTATGCAACAGAAATGGCTATCCCAATCGAGCCTTCTGAATTTGCGGTCCATGTAGAGACACAGGAAATCGAACGCAACGTCGATGAAATTCCACCGGCGCCGCTCGATGAAGAGGAAACGACTATTGATAAAACAGCATAGAATCCATTAGCTAGTTTTTTAACATTTGATAACATTTTTTTTTAAACGATTCCTGCTGCAGGCTGTTCTATTTATAAAAAAACGAAAGGAAAAAATAGTATGAGTGAATTAACATGGAAAGGTCGTTGGAACGAAATTAAAGGTAAGGTAAAACAGCAATATGCTGATCTTACAGATGATGATTTACTATATGCGGAGGGCAAAGAAGATGAGTTGGTTGGTAAACTTCAAAAGAAAACAGGTAAAACACAAGACGAGGTGAATAGTTGGTTGAACGGTTTGTAGAATAGTGTTTTCATGTTAAAGGCGGATAACAGCAATGTTATCCGCCTTTTTTTAGGTCTTTTTTCTATAAGTTAGATAGCTGCCTAACAGACACAGGTTGACCAGAACAGCAAAGCTGTTTGAATAGATAATGGGCGCCTCACTTTTCATTACCCCGTACCATACCCATAGGGAAAGTCCTATGATTAACGTTAACAGCATAACAGGAGAAAGGTCATCCACATTTTTTTCTTTCAATACCTTGATCAGCTGCGGCAACATAGCAATTGATGTAAGGGCACCCGCAATAATACCCAGAATGTTTTCATTGATCATAAGGACTTCGGTTTTAGGTGATCACTATGTTGATATGTCCAGACTAAAATGGATAACCGATCGCGAGATTAAACATCAGATTATCTTTTCGCCATCTTGAACTTCCAAAGTCGATATCCTTAAATACCCAGCGCTCGCCCTTCGGTAAATAGGGGATACGGAACGGGATGGAAAAGTCAGTACGCAGGATCAGAAAAGTAAAGTCAAACCGTAATCCCAAGCCGCCGCCGACGGCTAGTTCCTGCAGGAAATCCTTGCTGAATTTTCCGCCCGGTTTGGTCTCATCATCCCGCTGCAGCCATACATTTCCAGCATCGATAAAGGCCGCCCAATGGACAGGGCCAGCAATTTTTGCCCTGTATTCGGTGTTCAGCTCCAGCTTGATATCGCCTGTCTGATCGGCATAGAAAAGTCCATTGCCCAGTCTTTCTGGCGCTACCGTGCCAGGTCCGATCGCACGGGCGCCAAAGGCACGGATACTATTTGGTCCGCCCACATAATATTGCTTAAGATAGGGCAGGGAACGCGAATTGCCATAGGAGTAGCTCATCCCTATACTCACCCGTGATGCGATCTGTGAATTTTCGCTGAGCTTGAAATAATGCCTGCCATCCACACTGGCTTTGACATACTGCGAGAAGTACGCATCAAAAAGTTTAAAAGTCTTGCCCTTATTAAAGTCTGCACCTTTGATAAGCCCCAGGATATTTCCCGACAGATCCAGGTTTCCCTTGAAATAAAACGTATTGCGCAGGTGCTTTTTCATGGTGTTCTGAAAGGTGAAGTTATAATTGGGCCCAATTGTGAATTGGGGATCGATTACATGCCGCAGCGCCGGAATGGTATCCATCTGCATCTTGTAGCTTTCCGAAATACCTCTCGGCTGTACATAGGTGATTTCCATCAGCGCCAGATCATGCTGCTTCTCTTCGTTCTCTTGCCAGGTATAACCGTAGCTCAGCGCCATCGAATTGAGCGTATAGGCTTTGCGGCGGTTAAGGAATTCGTACCGTGCCTTGATATAGGTATTCGGAATATATTGACGGGAAGGATTATTGGTGCCAAATGGTGTCAGTATCCTCGGAAATGTCAAGGTTGCCTCGGTGCCGTAGCGGAAATAGCTGGAGTTCAGATCTGCATTGCCACCCGTTTGTATTTCATACCCGCCAAATACGTTGATATTGAGCTTCTCGGCGCCTTTAAAGGCATTCCGAAGGGTCCAGTTGATATTTACTTCGGTCCCATTATAGACCGAAGCCATTTTTCCTAGCAGTTCTACACGGACAGATTTCTTTGGCAGCGGAGTAAGGTAATAGTATACATCCAGCGCATTGGGTACTTCCTTGCTGTCCACAAAGTTATTTTTGACAAATTTCCAGCTGTTGAGATTCACCAGGTGGCTAATGGTCCTGTTGTGGGCGTCGCGGTTATACAGATCGCCCGCCTTGAAAAAAATATGATTGGCGATTACAGGTTTGCGGAAGGTATGATTTGGGTCAATAAAATAATAACTGCTATCAAATAGTTCGGCATTCCGCGGTGACTGCTGGTAGCCAGCTCCGGTCTCGGTATAGTTTGGGAAAATATAAATCTTATTGATTTTGGATGCGGCTCTTGCCTGTTCGGGCGTTTCCTTTTTTACGGTCACATAGAGGTTGACTTTATGATTCCCGATAGTGCTGTCGACCTGTACCAGGATGTAGTCTGGGCTGAAATAATAATAGCCCTTATTTTTAAGGACGTTGTCGATGCGGTCTCGTTCATTGAGCACAACATCAAGACTATAATTTTTGCCCACCTGCAACAGGCTGCGGTCAGAAGTTGCGCGGATATCGCGTCCCAGTTGCGTGCTGCTGTCTACGTCAAAAGTGACGGATTTGATCCGGTAGATCAGATTGGGCTTGGCGGTATAGTCTACCGTAGCTTTTTTATTTTCGACGATTGTATCCGAAGTAACTTCCGCATTGAAAAAACCGATATTTTCAAGCCGGTTGCGCAGCAGATTCTCATTGTACTCCCGGTTTACATCGCTCAGCAAAACGGGTTCTTCACCTATCTTTTTGAAAAAACGCTTGATAAAATTGCTATTTGACGTATCGCCGGCCATATTGTTAAAATAAAGCTTGTAAGGCATGCCTAAAACACGCTTGTTGGGCTGGGGCCGAAGCGATTCGGCCAGATAGGTAGCCAGCTTTTCCTTGTCTTTCTTTGGAATAGTATCGGAAGCGATCTTAACGTTTCCCTTTACATAAAGGCTGTCTCCTTCGGGCAGGTTTTTAGTCGACGAACAGGAAGCAATCAGCCCACCAAGGGCAAGCAGGCCAATAATCGATTTTAATTTAATTTGCATGGTAACTCCTTTCCTCGTCTTCATTTTTAATCGCTGTGGTTCTGATGGTATCTGAATGTGTTGGCATACTTTTTTTCCGGCCGTTGTTTGCAGCGCTGTCTACCTGCTGGCGGCGCTGCTGTTCTTTTTGCTGATCTTCTAGCTGTTTTCTGTATTCCGGACTATGGAGCATCAGGCTATCACGGATCACCGTACGCACACTGTCCCGATAGGCCGAATCTTGTTCCATTCGGTCTACGTCAAAACGCTTCCTGAATTTCTTGCTACCGGTATTGTAATATTCTTTGAGCTTTTTGGAACGCATAAAGATTTCCTTAAATCGGTTGTAATCCATCGTGATAATAAAACCGATTCCGGTTTCGACAAATTGCCCCTGCAAAGTCACCTGATATTGGTTTTTGCGGTAGAAGCGTGCAAAGTAGCGCCCGTCCTGCGAAAGCTGATAATCCAGCTGTATGTCGCCGGCGATATTATTGGCAGCTTCACCCGGACGTGAATTCCCTTCTACTTCAAAGTTAGATCCGATATTGACTTTCAGTCGGTCGTTGAGCAGCATTTTGGAAACGCCGATATTCAGGTCGGTACGTGTCTGGGCCGTTCCGGTGCTGTAATCATCTTCTGATGTCAGGTTGAAATCAAGCTCAACGCCGGTAATTAAATCTGAGGCCAGCCTGTTCAGCTGCGAGCTTAAAAACGAACTGACGCTATTCCGCACAAGCGCTTCTGTACCGCCACCTCCGGAAAGGCTCTCAAATGGATTTGCAGACATAAAACGGCCTAGTACAATCAGTGAAAAGACTTGTTTGTTGAGATCGGAAGGATTCTCCCGAAGTGTGCTGAGCGCATTGTCAACCTTGCTGATAACATCCTGCGATACGATGGCATTGTTGGCATTCAGGTCGATGTCAAAATTGAGCTGTGGCTGGAATAGCTTATCTGTGATTTTTAACAGCACATCGAATGGGATCTTCTGTTTGTATAAGTTGGCATTCTGCGTGCCGAGCTGTGGTGCAACAAGTTCCAGGGTAGGGGCTTTTAAGGTATAGGCTGCGGTAATATTGAGCTGTGCATCCAACGGATCTCCATTCCAGGTGATCGTACTTCCTTTCTGAAAGGTAAAATCTTTTTTCACAGGTCCAAAACTGAAAGAATAGCTTCCCTGCTCCACGGTAAATGTTCCCGACATCGTTATTTTGCCACTGGCATCCATGCCTGTATTCAATTCCGCCTCGCCCTGAATGTTTAGGGCATCTTGCGAACCGGCGTCAAGAAGAATCTTAAACTTGGCGTCTTTATCAGTCTGCAGATTCAGATCGACGTCTATTCCTGTAAGCTTTGTTACAGTCATCGAATCTAATCTGGCAAGCGCATTTGTGGTAGCTGTATCCCGTTTATCCACAAATTCGACCACGCCCTTCCGATCGGCCATGCCAGGATCATTGTTGGGCATCACCATGGTAAAATCGGTGCTGTCAAGGACCTTGATGGTACCGTCCACCACCGGTTTGTTTAGATTTCCGCTGATCTGCAGATCGGTGCCAAGAAACATTTTTCCATAAAAGAGGTCGTTGTCTGCCTGTGTGGAATTCAGGACTTCAAAATTTTCCATAGCGATGCCGATGTCAAAGTCAAAATCGGTGTAGGTCTGTGTATTGACAGAACCGCTGACCTGGGCAATATTGCCTTTGCTGTCTTCGAGTTCAAATTTGGGGAACGATAGGCCATTCTGATCAAAGCGGATCTGTTCATCCTTTGCTTTGAATAGGGCATTGAGCATCGCCACATTGAATTCAGCCTCTCTAAAATAGAGATCACCCCTGATCTGTGGTTTCGAAGGAGAGCCCACTATTTTTAACTGCCCTTCGAGGTTGCCCTTGGAATCTTTGAGATTCCCCATGCTGAAAGCCTGTACGGTCTTCATCGTCAGTGGCGCAATATCCAGTGTGAAGTCTAGCGCTGCATCGCCTTGTGGCGGGTTGATAAAATCGCCGCTGAGAACCAGATTATTTCCATTTTCAGTAACGCTCACGTTTGCGCTATAGGTATTTTCACGCTCGTTGTTGACCTTGATATTAACATTGCCCACGGTATCTTTTCCGAAGTAAAACTTATCTACGATCAGATCTGCCACAAACACTGGACTGCTTTCCAGTCGGGAAAGTGTAGTCTGCCCATTGATACCGCCGCCCAGATTCAGACTGTCGCTCATAACCATCTTGCTCAGGGTCTCTATGCGGAAATTTTTAAAAGCCACATCAACCGGTGAGTTAAGGATGCTGTCTTGCGATGCAATGCGCAGCTCCTGCCCCTTGTTGCTCAGCACGAAATTATCGGCCAGTATGCCCGCGCTGCCAAATTTTAGGGTATTATTAGGCGCTACATCCCATTTATCGTAGTTGAGCATTAAGCCGTCCTGAAGCAAACTGAATACAAATAGACCATCCTTGACCTGCATGTCGGCGCCGAGATGATATTGTTCTTTATCTTGTTTATCCTTGATCCATAGGCCCAGATTGACGATGTTTTGTGCGACCTTTCCGCTCAGAATGGTGTTGGTAATTTCAATACTGCTGACTTTAACTTTATTGATCAGGGCCGAATAGTAAAGGGAACTATCCAGGCTGTTGATGTCCAGGGTAACATTATTGATTTCTGTGCCGCCATATACAACCCGGGGTGCGTCTAGTTTGGCTGAGAGATTCTTGGATCCACTGTCGAAGCGACCATCCAGGGTAATGGCTTTCATTTCTGTCAGCTCAGGGAGAAAATCTTGAATAAGCCGGTTTCGGGTCAGCTGTGCCGAAAATTCGATGAGCTGCGGCGAGTAGGGCGGAATCTTGATAGGCTTTTCGGGTGTATAATATAGCTGCAGGAGATCCTGTACGGCACTTTGCAGTTCTAAAATTTTGTACTTGCCAACCAGGTGGGCATTCAGAAAGTCGGAACGCAGCTGCAGCTGATTACGGCTGCTGTCAGCTTTTGCCAGGAGGGATACCGTGTCCAGTGCATATCGATCGTTGTTGTATCGGATCAACGAATTGGTAATCTGCGCTTCACCGTTGAGGAGGTTTGGATCAGCAGTGCTGAAATTACCGCTGAGCTTACCGCGGTAGCTGATGGCATCTTTCACCAGGTTTAACTTTTGTAAGTTGATGCTGTCGACGTTCATTTCAAAGGCTATTTTGGGATAGGTCGCATCCATCTGCGCAGTGGCATCCAATTTCAGCTTGATATTCGGGTCGGGACTGATGACGGATGCTTTAATGGCGCCTTTGTCTGCCGAGAGATCCATATCGATATCATGATAGCGGTAGCCCATGGCGTCCATGCGGTTCACTTTTCCATCAAAACTGGCCATCATTTTTTTGGGATCTGTGCCTTTGCCTTTTATTTTTCCTTCAAAAGAAAGAATCCCCAACGTACTGTCCATTTTCATGATTTTGCCGATGTCCAGATCGCGCACACTCACCGATGCCTCATAGCTGGTATCGCGCTTGGCCATAGCAACCTTTCCATCTAATTTAGCAGTCCCTTTTTCGGTAACCAAAGCTAGTTTTGTGTTAAAAGATGCCATTCCACCTTTAAAAGTACCGCTCAGTCCGATAGCATTTGGCAGCTCAATATTTTGAGGTAGCATCGACCTGGAAACCAGCTTTTCGATATCCGAACGGCCTGTGGTTAATTTTTTAAGGTTGAGGTCTACCGACAATTTATTCATATCGGGTAATCCTTTTAAATGCAAACTTGCAATCAGCCTGGTATTGGAAAGTGTACGGAAATCGATATTCGGAATATTCAGGTCATCTACACGGCCAGCCACACGGGTATCAATATAGAACTTCTTGTCCATCAGGGGCTTCATCACTTCCATAGTGTCCAGAAAAGGGGCAAAAAAGCGAATATCGCGCATATCAATATAACTCTTTATGAGGCTGGCATTGACCCGTATCAGTTCTGGCTTTTTGGTAATGATATCCAAGGAAGGGTAACTTAGCTTAATATAATCGCGGATTAGGGTACGGGGAGTTTCCGCATATAGATTTTTAATTTCGGCACTTGTACTGGTATAGTTAAAATCGGCTTTCAGCTGCTTGATCGCAAAGCCGGAGTGATCAGCGGCAACAAGCTCTTTCAGTGATCCGCTGATAGAATCGGCGCTATAATATAAATCTGTCAGCTGGGTTTTGAGTCCCGGCATATGGATGTTAAAATAGTCAAATCCTTTGATGCGGGGCTGGTTGTCGTCCTTAAAACGGATACTGGTATTATTGATGTTGATGTCTTTTGCCGAAACGACCCAGTTCATCTTTGCGGCGCTGCTGCTGTCGGCTTCAGTTTTGCTGGTTTTTGCTGCTGCGGCCGAAGATTTTTGAATTTTTCCCAGCAGGACATTATGATCCGAACCATCGAGTTGGAGCTTTTGGATATCGACAAATTCATTTTTGAGATCGATCTTATTGATAGCGGCATAGAAATTTTTCAGGATAAATTGAGATTTAAGTGCACTCGATTCATCTTCATAACGAACCAGCACATTACTGAGTTCGGCCACCTGGATGCCTACATCAGGAAGGAGGGATGTGGTCTGTGCAGTTTTATCGGTTATACCAAAATCTTCAACCGATGGGCCTGCGCCTTCTACGGCGGGCTTCCACTGTTTGACCGTGGCATTTAGTCCGTCGATATTGATTTTCGGCAGCTCAAAGGCCATGTTTTTGGTCAGGTCAAATTTCTTTATGTTAGTATTTAAACGACCAAGATAGACGTCGGCACTGGTACCGATCACAGCATCGGCATAGACAACATGTATTTTTGAAAACTTGACCTTATCGAGGTTAAAAAGAAGGGCTGATGCTGTGTCGGCGGTTGGTTCACTTTCCTTTTCAGAAGCAAAAGCTTTGACGATATAGTCAAAGTTAAAGCTGCTGTCGGGCAAGGAACGACGTATTTTGGCGGTAATACCATCGGCTTCCAGGCTTTGGATTTCAACAGTATTCTTTAATAGTTTCAGCATATTGATATCGACCGCGATGCTTTTACCAGCAACTAAGGTGTCTTTACTTTGATCTTCGAGATAGATATCTTCCAATATCAATTTTTTAGGAAAATCGATATTGATGTAACCAATTTTGACGGGGGTGCCGATCTTTCCTTCGACATAATGTGTCACTTTACCAGCAATATAATTCTGTATGGAGGGTAGGCGAAGCAGGAAAACGATAAGAATAAAAAGCGTAATTATTCCTCCAATAATCCACAATATTGTTTTTAAAGCAATCCGGGCAAATCTGTTCAATGTGTTGTTGATTTAAGTTTACAGATAGGACAACACAGAACTGCAAATGGTTTGGATATTGTGAATTGATATCTCCGTCGATGTAGGGTTAGTTTACCACAGCAGCCAGGTAAGAATTGCCAGAAAGCCCCCACGGATAAGTAATTCTTGTGCTAGCTCCTCCCGGTCAAGTTTATACCAGCTATATTTTTCATAATACCTCCTGATGGTTTGTCTATTCTTTGCGTGGATGTTTTTATATGTTGTTTTCATAACCGATTTGTATTGATTTGCTACAAATCCTGCAATTTTAATGCAGTTTATATGACGTTAAAGGGATTTGAGTAGTTATTTTGTGCGATAGGTTATAAAATACTGGTATTTTGGGTATTTTAACGAGTCAATTCGGGAAATACGGCCCGATAAAACAGAAATAAATAGACAACAGGCTTAGATAAATACTGTTATCCAAGCCTGTTGTAATAGATATACTTGATTGTCCTATAATTCACTGTTATTGTCGAGCGTACCCGGCTCATGTCCTGTGGTTTGCTCATGTCGGGCAGCTACCCTTCGGGTTCGCTGGGTCTGATCCGGTGGAAGGCTTTCGGTCTTTTTCCCACCGCTATAAAACGTGTCTTCACTAAAGTGATAATGATCATAGAATTCAGTCGGATGATAGCTGTTCTCGCTCACGATAAAACCCACATCGCCGGTGCCTTCAAATACATGACGGATACTTAGTTCTGTTTCGGGATCGAGCTGATCCTGTTGGTAAGCAGGCAGGCGGATTAACTGATCTTCGTTGACGGATATCACAACAACTTCACCATCATCGGCGGGATTATACAGATAATCCGTTGCAGGTTCTTCCGTTGGAATTTCGTCTACTGTTAGGATCACGCTATGATCGATCGGTTCGACAGCTGGAGTCGGGTAAGCTTCTTCATTGCTGGCCTGAATTTGCGTACCATCGTAAAGCGACGCCAGTCCAATGGGGGCCAATACTTTCTTATCTTCGTCAATAACAAATTCGGCGTCATGGAGATCGATAATAATATAACGGACCTGCTGGCTTTCAGGATCAAAGAGCAGATCATCTACCTTGCCGAGCAGTTGGCCGGCTTCATTCTTTACTTTCCAGCCCCGGATATCAGGTTCGCCATCGACGATTTCGTAATCGCTTCCACCGAGTTCAATCAGATGATTATATTTTTTTTCTTCTAATGCCATGTCTTTAATTTTTTTGGTGATCAATTCGTATATGCAACGGAGTTCTAAAGCGTATCTGTTTGTGGCGCTGTTGTGTTAATGCTTGTGTCGGGAATAGGTTTATCTAACCTGGCGTCACTGTTAGTACGGTTTATAAAATACAGGACCAATCCCAGCGCGATAAGCGAAAGCAGCAGCCATAGCCACCAGGGCGCTCCGTTTCTCGGTTTTACTTCTAAATGTGCCATATATACTTTTTTAAAAAAAGAACAACTGCTATAGGGCTTCGTTTGAAAAAATTTTGTTTAAGCTGGATTTCAGGCGTATGCGCTTGGGACTGCGGATACATTGGCTTGCCTTTTTGCTGCCGTCCCTGTTGTTTCGCTGCTTGTTCTTTGGTATTTCTTTGTCCTTTATTTGCTTATCCGTTGCTGTTTATCTGCTTATTCGTTGCCCTTTGTTTGCCTGTTCTTTGCTCTTTCTTCGGGACTGCCTTGGGCTTTCATAACCCTTTGTTTGCCTGTTCGTTGGTATTCCGTTGCTGTTTCTCTGCTATTTTATTGCTGTTTTGTTGGTCGTGTGACCACAGAAAAACATCGAATTAGCCTGCTGCAAGCGGACGAGTTGTCTTTTAGAAGCCTCTTTGCTGCCTTCCATAAGTTTGCTAAGCCCAATCACAAGCCTTGCTATTTCCTTAATACATGTCGTAGAAACGGGCATTTTCGGACAAGTGACGTCAGATAACGCCATTTGGCAGCCTTCGTCCCGTTACCGATTTACCTTAGTGCCATGATATCGATATCCGTGGCTGCCTGCAGCGCCACATCGTTTTAAACATTTAAAAAAATTAATAACATGGCAAGATTTAATAAAGGTATACATGGTGCCTACACAGGTAAAGTGGGCAACATTGTGGGCTCGTCATGGCGCGGAATTGACTATGTCCGCTCCCTGCCCAAGAAAAGTTCAAAACCGGCTTCTGATAAGCAGCTGGCACAGCGCACGAAGTTTGGAATAACAACCAGCTTTCTCAAATCCATCAAAGATGTGCTGATGCTGGGCTATTCCGACAGCAAACAGCGCGGAAAGACAGGCTACAACGTCGCTTTTCAGCATTTTATCGATCAGGCAATTGTCGGTAACTATCCTAATTTTAGTATTGATTATGCTTCCGTAAAAATCGCCAGTGGTAGTTTGGCTATCCTAATGGGCCTAGAGGCTGTGGAGTCGGCACCGGGTGTACTCACATTGGGCTGGGATCCTACGATCAATAAGTTCAATGCCTTTTCCGACGATCAGGTACTCGCAATCCTACATGAACCGGTTGAGAATCTCTTTTATGCCTATGAAGGTGCAACCAGAAACGATAGTACCCTGGAAATTGCATTGCCGGCAAGTTATTCGGGCAAGACCGTGGTTGGCTGGGCATTTACCATACATCGGGATGGTAACATTACATCGAGTAGTCAGTATCTGGGTGAATTTGTGTTGACCTAGTTCTGGTCAGATTATGGAAGCTGCTCCAACAAGAGCAGCTTCCATTGATCAGAAAACAGTTTTCTTTTAAAAATTTAAATATGCAATATGGAATTTATACAAAAACAACTGGCCCAGGATATCGAGGATACCTATTGGCCTTTAACGGGGCGGCAGCTGCTTAGCATTATACTGGCCTGCCTGCTGATATTTTTTATTTCATCAGGCCTCTTGCTGCAGGCCATCGATCCAACAGCGGGCGTATTGGACATCGGTATGCTCTCGGTGCTGCTATTTGCCATCCTGGCTGGCCTAGCGGCTGTTTATTGCTGCTTTTGGCTTCAGGAAATGCTCTGGCAGCCTTTTAAGTTTTTCCGTCAGGAATTTAGTGCTCACTTTAATCAATTGACATCATGGCAACAATGCATTATCTATTTTTCGGTATTCTTTCTGTCGCTGTTCTCTTTCTTGGCCGTGCTGGCACTGCTGCTATAAGAGAACAGGATGTACCAAGCGGCTATACCGAGCTTCGAAGCGCCGATCCTTTGGTCGAGCATGGTGACGCTGTAGCGATAAATGACTACATAGGATCGGACCTGCGTAAACGTATTATCGATAGCGCTGTGCGGGAGATTGGCGTGCAGGAAGCTACAGGCAATAACGATGGTCCGCGGGTAGAAGCCTATCTGCGCTACGTGGGGCTTGGAAAAGGATACGCCTGGTGTGCAGCTTTCGTATCCTGGTGTTATGGTCGGGCTGGACGCCCATTGCCGCGCAATGCCTGGTGCCCGGCACTCTTTCCGATGGCCCGTCGGTATACGGCTGCACAGATCGCGCAGGGGAGCATCCGACAGGCCGATCTGTTTGCGATTTACAGCAGCAGTCTGCGGCGCATAAACCATGTGGGGCTTGTACGCCAACAGAAAGGCAAATGGATTGTGACTGTGGAAGGGAACAGTGCCAATAGGGTTTTGTCTAAACGACGTCCTTTGGCTACCATTTATGCTTTTTCAAATTGGCTGGACTGAAAGGAGGAAGGATGAACACAAGGCTATGCCAGATGATATTTTATGCGGGACTCTTATTCTTGCTGGGCTCCTGCAAGGTCTACGAAAGTAAAAAATATCAGAAACAACAAGAAACGGATGCGCACCGGCAGTATACCGAGCAGCTCCGAACGTTATATTCTGACCATCAGGATACGCTTTCCCGCCTTTGGTACTTTTGGACGGACAGTGCTTTTCGTTTCTATCCCGATAGTGGTCTGTCTGCCCGGTCGGGAGGTTTATTATTGCATGAGTCGGCCAAAAGGGTCAGTAAACAGGTACTGGAGCTGGCTGAAAAAAGGCAACAGGAAAAACAAAAGCAGGTCAGCCATGAAAAAAGCGGCAGCCAAATGCGCTCTGCCCAGCAGGTTTGGATCATGGGCTTCGTCTTGCTCCTGTTTCTTCTTTGGCGATGGGGCCGATCTCACCTATTGCCCTAGTAAGCGTGGGAAGGAGGTCTGAAGAAAAGCTTCGACAGGTACTGTTGGGCTATGAAGGAGACACGAAGTAAAATCGTAGTCTCCTTTTTATGTGCCGGATGAATTCCTGCTATGCATGTTTGAGAAAAATCAAAATTTGTTAATCGTTTTAAATTTTTATTAAAAAAAGCAAAACCGTTTTAGTTTTATTATATTTGTTCGTAACCAGATTAAGGGAGTAATCCACAAATTACTAGACACAGTGCGTGAAAGACCAACTTATGAAATATTCCTGCATCATGTAATTGTTTTTTGTGACGCTTATTAGCTTGTAAGCAAATGTTAAGATTGGAGATCAATAACCGGATATTATAAACAAATAGCAATCTTTGCTAGTAATGAAAGGGTAAAACGTGACAATGTACGCACAAAAATACGACGATACTGAAGAGAAGTCTGTCTTGATCTCCCTGCGTTCTGGCTGCCAGCGTGCTTTTCGGCAGGTCTACAGTAGGTATAGCGGGCGTATTTATCTCAACATCCGTAAGATGGTCAAATCCGAAGAAGACGCAGTCGAACTATTACAGGAAGTATTTATTAAAGTATGGGATAAACGGGAGTTGATTGATCCCGAGCAGTCTTTTCGATCTTATCTGTTCCAGATCGCCAAATATACTGTCTATAATTTTATCCGGCGAAATAACCTCGAAAAACAAGTTCAGGCATATCTTAGCCTTCACAATACAGCCTTATACAGTCACGTCGAAGAAGAACTCTATGAAAAGCAATATGAAGAATGGTTGTCTCAGACCATTGACCAGCTGCCGCCACAACGCAAATTGATCTACAAACTTTGTAAAATTGAGGGCAAAACCTACGCCGAAGTAAGCGACTTATTGAGTATATCGACATCCACCATCAACGACCACATCGTAAAAGCTACAAAATATATCAAAGAGAAGCATGGGATCCTGGATAAATCCACATTGCTCATTATTTCTTTTATACTTCTCCAACAGCATTAACGCATCTAATTTTCATTGCACAGAAAAAAAGTAAAATAAATTTGCAGGTAGAGCAGATGACGTTTACCGCTGAAGTGTATTAGCTGAAAAGAGGATAACCAATTGTGGAAAAGAAAACACTTCGATATACGTTAAGGCGATATATACAGGGAAAACTTAGCGAAGAAAATTCCCGTGCGTTTTTGTCCTATGTAAAATCAGGCAGGGATAAAATATTACTTCAAGAACTCATCCAGGAGGTTTTGGACGATCCCGTCGATCAACATCTGTTGGACGATCCAACTTTATTGGCCGTACTGGATAATACCTGGGACCAATTGCATCTCCAGATCAATAAACCAAAAACAAAATCGCTATGGACTTGGAAACGTATTGGCGCAAGCGCAGCTGCTGTTATCGGACTATTATTTATTGGTCGCTGGTTTCTTACCATTGAAACTAAAAACGTATCTCCGCAAGCTGCACAACATGTGATATCACCCGGAAAACAATCGGCGACCTTAACGCTGGCCAACGGCAAGCAGATTCATCTACATGAAACACAAAACGGTCGGATTGCGGAAGAATCGGGTATAAGAATTTCTAAAACAACGGATGGCCAATTGATTTACGAAGTCAGCGATAAGTCGCAGGGCGAAATCGAGCAAAATACCTTATCGACAACCAAAGGAGAAACCTATCGGATTAAGCTACCTGACGGTACACAAGTATGGCTCAATGCGGCTTCTTCGCTCAGCTATCCGGTTCGTTTTGCAAATCAAAAAAACAGAACTGTCACACTGACCGGCGAAGCTTATTTTGAAGTAGCGAAGGATTCCAAACACCCCTTTATTGTGCAGGCAGCAGCTCAGCAGGTCGAAGTGCTCGGTACCCATTTCAATGTAAACAGTTATGCCGACGAAACGGCGGTACAGACCACCCTACTGGAAGGTCGTGTACAGGTCAGTTCCCACAGTCAAAAATTGCTATTAGCACCGGGTGAGCAGTCGAGCCTTACAGCTCGTGGGGTGCTAAAATCCCGCCCAATAGATACAGCGCCGGTTATTGCCTGGACAAACAACGAATTTATGTTCGATGGAGATGATATCGAAAGCGTCATGCGCAAGGTGGCACGCTGGTATAATGTGGAGGTCATCTATCAGGGTAAAAAAACGACCGAGAAATTTGGGGGCGGAATATCGCGTTTTGATGATGTTCAAAAGGTCTTAAGCCTGCTCGAAAAAACGGGTGCCGTTCATTTCAGAATAGACGGAAAAAAAATACATGTACTTCCGTAATAACCTAAAAATAATTAATGACACAATAACCTAAATAAACAAACCGATGAATAAAAAACGACAAAACGAATAGCCACGATGGTGGGGTATAAAAAAGCAACCAAGATCCTGAAGGAGCTCGGTTGCCATTTGGGACAATTAAATTTTAACTATCCAATCTGCAGTATGTTTCTGTTTTGGACGACGCGAATACACTGCAAATAAACCTTACAAATGTATCAAAATTATATCAGAAAAAAGGAGATAGCGTATCTGCTATTCCGTAAACTATGGCTTATTATGCGATTGACAACCATAATTATCTTGGTTACTTTTATGCAGGTTAGCGCTACCACCTTTGCACAAAAGGTAACATTAGAATACTCCAACATGAGCCTTAAGAAAATATTTAGGGAACTCAAATCTCAGACGGGATACAATTTTCTGTACACGGAAAGGCAGATGGTAAATGCGAAGCCTGTTGACATAAAAGTTAGGGACCGTCAATTGTCGGATGTATTGGACCAGATCTTTAAAGATCAGCCCTTGTCGTACCAGTTGGATAATAAGACTGTGGTCATTTATGATAAGCCAAAAGCTTCCATAAAGTCCGTACCGATGGAGTTTACGATGATCCCAAATCAAGTCCCTGTAAAGGGACGTGTGACCAATGAACGTGGCGAACCGCTCGCAAATGTCTCTGTACGGGTCAAAGGAAATGAATCTATAGGTACTACTACGAATAGTGATGGTATGTTTACCCTCACAAATCTCTCACCCAAAGCAACCCTGGTATTCTCCTCTGTTGGTTATGATGCATTGAGCGGAGAACTGTCTTCCCTGCGGACCGATGGATCGGGGCAGCTCAATGTGATCATGAAAAATAGCAACAGTCAGCTCGAAGAAGTTATCGTAATCGGCTATGGTACCACGACACGTCAGCGTGTTGTCGGGGCCGTTGACCAGATCAGTGCGAAGACTTTCGAAAACCGACCTGTAGGCAATGTAACGCAAGCCCTTCAAGGAGCCTCCCCCAGTTTGACCATCCAACAGAAAAGCATGGACCCCAATGATAATTCGATGAATATCAATATTCGTGGGATATCTACCATAAACAGTAATGCGCCGCTGGTGGTGATCGACGGAATTATTACAGAAGGCGGAACACTCAATAAGATCAATCCGGATGACATCGAAACAGTGTCAGTATTGAAAGACGCAGGTTCTACGGCCATATACGGTTCGAGGTCCGCAAATGGCGTTATTTTGGTAACCACCAAAAGAGGACGCCAAAATCAGCGGCCTGCGGTGACTGTCGGCACCCAGTGGGGCGTGCAAGAACCTAAGATTTTATTTTCACCTGTTGCAGGGTATGAAAATGCGACCCTTCGTAATCTTGCACTGACCAACTCAGGAATGGACCCTCAGTTTTCACCTGAGGCTATTGCAGACTTATATGCCCATCAGGATATCGAGCGGTGGAACTTGCCGGAAATCATGAAAAACTCTTTCCAGCAAAAATATAATATCAGTGTGGCCGGCGGTGGAGATAAAAGTTCCTACTTATTTTCCGGCGGCTTTTACAATCAGCCCAGCAACTTTGTCGGACAGGACTTTGGTATTAAGCGGTACAATCTGCGGAGTAACCTCAGTACAGAGATCGGACGTTTTAAATTGACCTCAATCTTAGCCTATACCCGCAACAACAACATGAGCAACACGGCCGGAAGTGCCATTATCAATGCTTCCAGACTTCCGCCTTATTACTACTATCGCATGCAGGCTGATAATGGAAAATATCTTGTCAACAATGCACTGACAGATCAAAATCCTTTGGCCGAACTGAATGAGGGCGGCTATATTAAAAACGATAACGACTATTTCAATATCAACCTGAATCTCGAAGCAAAACTGTTTGAAGGTTTAAAACTGCGTGGTATCTTCGGAGCGGACATCTATGCAGATCACCGTTTTATCCGTAGAATCCAGGTGCCATTATATTCCAGTCCAGATGCCACGCAAGCACAGGTCTACGTTAATTCAGACCGCAATACCGAAGATTTTAACGAAAAAGCTTCATTGTTAAACTTTCAACTGCTCCTGGATTATGACCGAAATTTTGGCAGTCATCATGTATCAGGTCTGTTTGGAGCATCCAACGAATCCTATACACGCCGACAAAACGAACTGAAAATGAAATTTACTGATCCTGTCCTCGGCACACCGACGACAGGGACAGTTATTGATCCCGTGAGTGCCCGTGTGACACCAAATGGGACACTACAAAATAGTATCAATTCAATCTTCGGTCGTGCCGGATACGACTTTGCAAGTAAGTATTTTGCCGAATTTAGCTTTCGCTACGATGGGTCTTCTAAGTTCTCGAAAGCTAATCGCTGGGGCTTCTTTCCTTCGGGATCCCTCGGATGGCGGGCATCCGACGAAGTATTTATGAATTGGTATAAACAACATGTGGGTAGCCTAAAAATAAGATCTACCTATGGTGTTCTTGGCAATCAGGCCGTAGACGACTATGCGTATTATTTTACCTATGAATCCTATCAGAACAGCTATGGATTTAACAACAAACCCGTTTCTGCTGCGGGATTTAATTATGCCAGCCTGGATCTACGCTGGGAGAAAACCTATAATTTCAATGTTGGGTTGGACGCCACCTTCTTTCATGATAAATTAACGGCCAGTTTCGATTATTTTAAAAAGCGTACAGTTGATATCTTGATGTCGCCACAAATACCTTCCACCTTCGGAACCTCCCTAAAGAACCAGAATTTAGGTGAAATGAACAATGAGGGATGGGAAATCAACCTTAGCTACCGTGCTACAACAGGCGATTTCCACCATACGATCAATGCGAATATGGGCGATAGTCACAATAAGATTATTGCGATGCCCGGCGATGACCGTATTTCGACAGTCGATAACATTACTAAGTTGACGCGGGTTGGGCTACCCTATAATTCCTATTATGGGTACAAGATGGCCGGATTCTTTCAAAATATAACGGATATTGAAACTTCGGCCTTGCCGAGCGGTATTACGGCAGCAGACCTGCGCCCCGGCGACGTAAAGTATGTCGACCGCAATAACGATGGAATTATCGATGCACGCGACCGCTTTGTGTTGGGCAATGGTTTCCCCCGGTTTACATTTGGTCTTACCTATAACCTGAATTATAAAGATTTTGATTTTAGTATGTTCTGGCAAGGGGTAGGCAAGCGCGATATGATGATCCGGGGAGAATTGATCGAACCATTTCATCAGAATTATTCCTATACCATTTATCAGCATCAACTCGATTACTGGACGCCGACCAATATTGATGGACGCTGGCCCCGACTGACTGCAAATGGATCGACAGCATCGACCAATAATTTTGGGAAAGATTCTGATCTCTATCTTTTCAACGGGAAATACGCTCGATTGAAAAATATACAGGTAGGTTATTCGTTACCCAAAGACCTAGTGTCGAAATTGGGATTGCAGCGTGTTCGCTTTTTCATCAATGCCCAAAACCTGCTGACTTTGAGCAAAAACTCCTGGATAGATCCCGAATCCTCCGAATTTGATTCTAACATGGGTGGTTCGGCCAATAGTGCCCGCAATTATCCGACGTTGAAATACTATGGCGGTGGATTAAATATTCAATTCTAACCTTTTATGTAATGAAACTATATAAGATACTTATAGGAGGCTTGAGTTTAATGGCAATTCTCCAATTAACATCCTGTAATAAGTTGGATACGCTGCCAACAGACCGTTTTACCGATGAAAATTTTTGGGACTATCCAGAAAACGCCGAAAAAATGGTCAATATGGCCTATAATCAGCTGTATTCAGCAGATCGTATGTGGAATGATGAAGCCCTGAGTGATAATATTTTTGAGGGGCGCTCAAACACAGACCAGCGCGCAATCCGTAATGGAACCGCCGATCCAACACTGGGCCGTTTTGGGGCAGAGTGGTCCGATCTCTATGGCGGTATTAAGACCTGCCATGTCTATCTGGAGAATGTAGAGCGTGTACCCGGAATGGACGCGGCACTCAAAAAACGCCGTATCGCCGAGGTACGCTTTATCCGTGCATTTCTCTATTTTAGACTTGTTAATTTCTATGGCGCTGTGCCTTTCTTCACGAAAGATATCTCACTGGAAGAGTCTAAAACTCTTCCTCGGACAGAAAAAGCGACTATTATGGCCTTTATTCATCAAGAGTTGGATCAATGTATGGCCGATCTACCGAACAGAGATGCTTTACCGGTAGACGACCGTGGCCGGATTACCAAGGGGGCCGCTTCAGCCTTTCAAGCCCGGGCATACCTCTATGAAAGCAACTGGAATAAAGTATTGGAGTACTGTGAAAATCTGATGAAAAAACAAACGGAATTTGGTACTTACGCTTTATTCCGCAGTTATCCGGAGTTGTTTACTGCAGCCAATGAATATAATTCAGAGGTTATTCTGGATTATGCCTATGTACCTTTATTAAAAACGTGGAATAAGTTATATGATGCAGCACCGATCTCTGCACAAGCACGTTTAAACGGTTATGCACCATTACAAAGTCTGGTCGATAACTATTTGACACTGGGCGGAAATACCATTGCTACGGATCCGCAATATAACGACAATAATCCCTATGTCAACCGCGATCCACGTATGGCCGCAACCATCGTTTTTCATGGTGGACAATGGACTGATTTTGACGGTACAACACGCAAGATCTTTATCAAACCCGGCTCTGGTACAACAGATAAGGAACGCCTCGACGAATATCAGGGCGCAAGTGCCAACGCTTCCGCCACAGGGTATTACGTAAAGAAATACTACGATGTAACAGCAACGGTAAAATACGATGCCGGATTGAACATCATCATGTTTCGGTACGCCGATATCTTATTGATGTATGCAGAAGCAAAAGAAGCACTGGGACAACTCAATGCAGCAGTATGGGATATGACGATCAGACCTATTCGTCAGCGGGCTGGTTTTGAAGCATCAAAAGCATTGGACTTTCCGACTACCGGGGATCTGAAAACAATTGTCCGAAATGAGCGGCGAAGTGAGCTCGCTCTTGAGGGATTGCGTTACTATGATATCATGCGCTGGAAAGCTGGTAAAACCTATTTGGACGGCCAGGTATTGGGTGCTAAATATGGTGGTAACAATAGTAATATCAAACTGGATATCCGCCGATTTGATGAAAGTAGAGATTATCTCTGGTCGATACCACGAACCCAGATCGATCTAAATAAAAATTTATTGCCTAACAATCAGGGCTACTCAAACTAAATTTAATTAAAAAACTAGCGCAAACGGCGCATTAAAAAAATGTACGTTTCGAACCATAAATTAATGATATAGACATGAAATGGTATTTTAAAGTTATAGCAATGGTCGCATTGGCTGCGAGCATCGTTTCCTGTAAAAAAGACGATATGAAATACGCCGACGCAGAGGTGTCGGCTGTTGAGAACCTATATGCCCCTGCAGATGGAAAAGCTGTCAAATTATTAAGCTCCAGTTCCGCCGCGCTCTATTTTGAATGGGAGTCGGCATTGGTGGCCGACGGTGGGGCAGCGCAATATGAAGTTGTTTTTGATAAGCTCGATGGCGATTTCAGCAAACCTCTTTATACAGTCACGTCGGATAATAATGGAAACTCAAACGGCGCCAATATTAGTCACAAAATATTGAATCAGGTAGCAACGAAAGCTGGGATTAACCCTGGTGAGAGCGGCGATGTGATCTGGTCCGTATATGCTATCCGTGGAATGAAACGGGTATTGAGCAAAGCAAAGAAAGTGTTGAATATCAAAACACTGGAAGGCTTTGCGGAGATCCCCGATGAATTATTTATCACTGGAGAGGCGACTGAGGGTGGAACGGATGTTGCCGCATCTTTACCTTTTAAATTGGTAGGTAATGGTGAATATGAGATCTTTACAAAATTGGAAGCCGGAAAAAAATACACCTTTACGGATCGCAAGTCTGCTGAGGGGCGTGTTTTCTATTCGGAAGATCAAACCAAAATAAAAGAAGGTGAAACCGGAAGTAACAGCATTGCCAAGACGGCAGTATATCGTATTCGAATTGATTTCAATGTGGCAGCAGTTACTTACACAGAGATCAAAAACATGGGCGTTTATTTTTCTCCGTCCGGAGCTGTGGTGTTGGATCTACCTTATCAAGGTAAGGGAATTTGGTCTGCAACTGGTATCATCAATTTTAAACAGGAAAGTTGGGGCCGTGACCAACGGTATAAGTTCCAGATGGAAACCGTCAAGGCCGGAAAGGCTGAGACCTTACAGCTGGGAACTCAAAACGGGACGGACAGTCCTCCCAATAGTTCATCAGCTCCTTCTTATTATTTCGTCCGAATATTGCCCAATCTTTCACAGTGGGACGATAAATGGAAATTTGCGGATGCAGTAGACGGCCATCCAACAAAAATATCGATGATTTTACAAGGCGACAAAGACTATACGCATACTGTCGTACCAAATTAAAGGAGGAGACCCCATGAATAAAATGATTATACTGTCATCCCTATTGTTTCTACTCTTAGGATGCACCAAGATTGAGGACAGCTACCCCTATGACGACACTGTACAGCAAAGCTGGACAACTATTGCAACGCAGGTTTCCGATAAGATGATTGCCGGATTCTGGAATGAGTCCGGGTATTTTAACAATGCGATCAATCAATCCGATCTGGGATTTCAATATTGGCCCAATGCACATGCGATGGATGTTGTTATCGATGCCTATCTACGAACGAAGGACAGCAGATATAGTGCCTATTTCAGCAAATGGTTTGAAGGTGTGAAGATCAAAAATGGCAATACTTATTATAACGTATTCTATGATGACATGGAATGGAATGCACTGACCATATTGCGCTTATATGAAATCACCAAGGATCAAAAATACCTCGACACGGTATTGCTTTTATGGACAGATATTGCTGGCGCATGGGATGAGCAATATGCAGGCGGTGGATTGGCTTGGAAGAAAGATATGCGCTATAGCAAAAATGCTTGCTCGAATGGGCCAGCTAGTATTCTGGCAGCTAGACTATATCGTTTGACAAAAGATGAAAACTATCTGACCTGGGCCAAGAAGATCTACGAATGGCAAAAAGCAACACTGTACAATCCGTCAACGGGCGCTGTTTATGACAATATTAATGGTCAGACAGGTAATGTGGATATGACAACACTGACTTATAATCAGGGGACGTTCCTTGGTACCGCAGTGGAGCTTTTTAAGATTACTAAAGATCAGCTTTATCTGGTTGATGCGCAAAAAATTAGTTATTACACAATCACACGTTGTATCGATGGCGGGAATAATATTTTGCGCGACGAGGGAAGCGGCGACGGCGCATTGTTTAAAGGGATATTTATACGATATTTTGTAGACTATTTAAATCAGGAAGGAATTGATGTAGCCTACCGCAGTAAGTTTGAGAAATTTTTGGTCAATAATGGTAAAATTGCCTGGACCAAGGGAACAAGTCTACCGACGCTGTTCTTTGGTCCGTCCTGGGCCCAACCACCTATTGGCAACAGTGAAATCACTGCCTATGCAAGTGCTGCGATGCTTTTTGAAGGATTAGCAAGCTATGAAAATAAATTAAAATAATGGAATGAACACAAAGAAGCCTTCGTGACCCAAAAGGTTTCGACGGCTTCTTAAAATACATATGCTGATGAGACAAATCACTAAGATAACGACGACTATGCTGCTGTCGGGTTTATGCTATTTAACAGGCTATGGGCAATTCAATAAAGGACAGTCTGCCGAACGTGCCCAAAGAACGTTAGCTATTATTTACGCTAAGTATGGAAATACCAAAAATCAACTGTTGACTGAGAAATATCCCTTCGACGAAACCTTTAAAGCGGACTATCTGGATAATCCCGAACAGGCAGCCGGGCAAAAGAAATATGCTTACCTATGGCCCTTCTCGGGGAGCTTTTCCGCTGTAAACACATTGATGGAACTCCCAAAGAACAAAGCGCTTTACCAAAAGATCTTAGACCAACGCGTGCTGCCGGGATTAATGGAATATAGGGATCATTCCAGAGAGCCCGTTGGTTATGCGTCCTATATCAATTCTGCTCCGGCATCAGACCGGTTTTATGATGATAACGTCTGGTTGGGTATTGACTTTACCGATAGTTACCTGCAGACAAAAAAGGTCGATTATCTTAAGCATGCGAAAGAGATCTGGGCTTTTGTAAAAAGCGGCGCGGATGACAAGCTCGGTGGTGGAATCTATTGGTGTGAACAGAAAAAGGAATCTAAAAATACCTGTTCCAATGCTCCTGCGGCAGTATTTGCACTAAAGCTCTTTGAAGCTACTAAAGAGGGGGGCTATCTGAATGAAGCACGACAACTCTATGACTGGACAAAGGCAGGTCTGCAAGACCCAACGGATAAACTCTATTGGGATAATATTCAGCTCAATGGAAATATTGGTAAGGCCAAGTATTCCTATAATTCCGGACAGATGTTGCAAGCAGCAGCGTTGCTTTACAAGCTTACCAAGGAAAAAAAATATCTGATCGATGCCCAAGAGCTAGCAAAAGCTTGTTTAGCGTATTTTTTTCAGACCACGGACCAAGATACTTTTCCAATGTTAAAGAATAGTAATTTATGGTTCCATGCTGTAATGATGAGGGGATACATCAGTTTATTGGAACAGGACGGAAATAGAACCTATATTGATATTTTTGCGAAAAACCTAGACCGCGCATGGTATAAGATGAGGGATCAGGACGGACTGTTTGATGTCGACTGGACTTTGGAGAAAAAGCAAAAATCCAAGTGGCTGTTAGATCAATGCGCTTTTGTGGAGATGTATGCACGTTTGGCAAAACTAGGATATTAATTCATGTATGAATTTGCTGACGACGATAGGGAGGCGCGACCAAGTTCGATTGCTTCCATCGCGCGGTTATTCAACTCCTGTTACAGGATGCTATTTCCGCTTGGGGCGATTGATTGAATAAGTGGTATTCCATTTGAAATAATTAAGTTTGTGGTATAGCGCTTATAAAAAATGCAATCTCTTTATTTCTATTGGTTACTTGTCTGTTCCTTCGTGGGTACGGCTGTTTTCGGGCAATCGCTGGATTATCCCTCTTTTCGCAATATTTCCTTGGGAACGAATGCAAATACAGTCCACTCTTTTGCACAGGATAGCTTGGGGATGCTTTGGCTCGGAAGTAACAATGGGTTATTTAATTATGATGGCTATGCACTACAGCCGCTCACGGGGACCAAATCTCCTTTTCAGACGTTCGTTTACTGTATTGCGCTGATCGATAATAAACATTTCGCATTGGGGACAGGGCAGGGAGTGCTGCTCTATAACTATCAGTACGACCGATTTGAATCTTTTCCGACAGGGGGACCTGGAGATGTCAGGTCTTTGCTCCTTGTTGGCGACACCTTGTGGATAGGTTCAATAAGTGGTTTGTATTGCTATAATACCAAGACACGTAAACTTATCGATTATCAGAATTCTTTTCCAAAGAACAAATCGAAAACGGCCGTGTATGCACTGGAAAAGGTGGGCGATAGAATCTTAATCGGTACGTATAATGGACTTTTTGAATTAAATCCATCAAAAAAAGATATTGTTCCTCTACCGCTCCCAGATTATAGGCCGGGGAGTAATCAATTTGTGAATTCTATATTTTCTATTCCGGAATCTGCAAGTACCTATGTGGGAACTGAATATGGCTTGTATCGCTATAATACGAAGAACCATACACTTCAGAAAACTCCGGTATTACAAAATCATCCCATCAAAGCGATGGCTTCCAAAGATTCCAACACCTTGCTTGTCGGTACGGATGATGGTCTTTTTACGTATCAGCTGGATCAGCAGTTGGTCAAACGGATCAAACATGATTCCCGGAATAGAAACTCGCTGGCCAATAACATCGTGTGGAGTATCTTTAAGGATCGGTCGGAAAATATCTGGCTGGGTACAGACCTGGGATTTTCCTTATGGTCCAACCGTAAGGTGGAAAAAATACTGCCGATCTATCAATTGACTGCGAGCAGCGACGGCAACCGTTTTTATAAAATTAACAGGGATCGCAATGGCTGGTATTGGCTGGGCGGCGATAATGGTTTGATCCGTGTACGTGGGCTGGACGACAAAAATACGGAAAGCAGCTGGTACCGTATGGATGCCAAGACCTATCGTCTGGCACACAACCGTATCCGGGATATATTTGAGGATCATGCGGGATTGGTGTGGATAGCCTCAGACGGCGGCGTCAATGTGTTTGATGCGCATACGAAACAGTTTAAAACCTTTACAATTGTCGATGCCAGTGGAAGACGAAATGCGAAATGGTCGTACGACATCTTACAAGATGGACAGGATAATCTCTGGGTGGCCTCCTATATGGGGGGAATATTTGTCGTCAGCCGAAGCCGTTTATTGGAGGCGACGGGCCCGGTCATAGCAAGCCGTAATTTCAGTAAAGCTGACGGTCTTCTGGAAGATTTTTCCAATCAGATCGTTGACAATGGTAGGGGGAAGATCTTGGCGCTGTTCTATAATAAGGGGATCAGTAGCATTGATGTGGCCACAGGGAAAATAACGGAACTTAAAGACAGCGCTGGGCATGCATTGGATCAGGCGACCTTTATGCTGAAGGATGGGCAGCATACGGTGTGGGTAGGGGAACATGGCGAATTGAGGCGTATTGCTCCAGACGGGAAAAATACATTGGTTCGTTTTGATCCTGTTGGTAAAGGAGAAGTAACTGCCATGGCCGAGGTCAAAGAAAGCATCTGGCTGGCAACAAGTACTGGGGTATGGCAGGTTAATAAGCAGAGTTTAAAAACTGAATTGTTAAGATACGGACAAAGGATATCCTCAATGTACTACGATGCCGAGCGGGAACAAGTGGTGCTGGGAGGAATTGATGAGGTGGTCCTGTTGCCCGCGCAAAATGAGCTAGCGGATCTGGATGGTTCCAAAAAGATTGTGCTCACCGCAATGTATGTCAATAATGAACGTTTCGGTAATTACGACTATGGCTTACGGTATAAAAACGAGATCACTTTGGCGCATGATCAGAATAACCTCCGGCTTGAATTTTCCGATTTGGATTATGGAAATCATTTGGGCTATCGCCTAGCTTATGCTTTTAAAGGGAAAAATGAAACCTGGATTCCGATGGAACGGGGTGATAACAAAGTGCTCCTGTCCAACTTAAGTTCGGGTAACTACAACCTTCAGTTGGCTAAAGTGGATGTCGCCGGTCATGTTGTGTCGGAGATTTATACCTACCATATTCAGATCCGTTATCCATGGTATGCAAGCTATTGGGCTAAAGCTGCTTACGTCCTCATTGTTATTTTCCTGCTATTTTGGGTCGTCAATTTTTTCAGGGTTCGCAGTACACTAAAATGGGAAAGACGCGAACGGAGAAAGGTACTTGAGCTCACAAAGATGAAAATGGACTTCCTGACAGCTGTGTCGCATGAGCTGAAAACCCCGTTAAGCCTAATTCTGGCTCCTGTCAGCCAAATGATGCGGCAGACAAAGAACAGTGACAAAAAGAAGCAGCTGGATGGTGTTCATCGAAATGCCTTAAAAATCAGTCATCTCATCCAGGAATTGATGACTTTTGATCAGGTCGAGCAGCAACAGACGCCCTTGCAGGGCCTGCTTACCTCTCAGATGGATCTGGTCGCCTATAGCAGACAAATTATAGCTGACTGGCAGCAGGTGCCTGAGTACAGTACCGTCCATATTGACTTTGTTACCGATGTAGAGAGCTTTTTTATACAGACCGATGTAGCCAAACTGGGATCGATTCTCAACAATCTCATCGCTAATGCCTGTAAGTATAATCGTCCGGAGGGTAGCGTGGAACTGCAGCTGAAAGTAATTGGTCCGGATGTCAAGCTTATCGTTCGGGATACAGGAATTGGTATAGCACCCGAAGACCTGCCTTATGTCTTCAGCAAATTCTATCGTTCTTCCCTGAAAGAAGTGAGTGCTGTACAGGGGACGGGCGTTGGTCTGTACCTGGTCAAAAGTTATTGTGAGCAGTTGGGCTGGAGCGTTGATATAGCGAGCGATCAAAAGGGCACAGCGGTAACGCTTAGTTGGAAACATGACCATGTAAACGATAAGGATGAGACCGATAGCATACCGGTAGGGGCTAAACGAAAACTACTGATCGTCGAAGATAATGCCGAACTCGCTGATTTTTTACGAAATGCCATGCAGCCACATTACGATTGCCGCATTGTGAGTGATGGTAGCGAGGGCTTACGCTTGATCGACGGACATACTTTTGTGCCCGACATTATTCTCACTGATGCCATGATGCCCAATATGGGGGGGATTGAAATGGTGAAAAAACTACGACAAAATATCGTGACGGCAACCATTCCGATCATTTTGCTGACAGCACAAAACGATGAGCTGATCAGACGCGAGTGGGTTGCCGTCGGCATAGATGCTTATATGGCGAAACCTTTTGATCTGGACTTGCTCCAGATACAGCTATTGCAGCTCTTGGATAGGAAAGATAAGATTGTCGCTCAATTGCGTATCGACGAAATCAGTAAACCCACAGAAGCAATAGCTGTACATTCACCGGATGAAAAATTTCTGACCAATGTGACACAGCTGATCGAAGAAAATTTAGACGATTCGGAATTTTCGGTGCAGCGGCTCAGTGAGCTCACGGATGTCGCCGCCAGACAACTCCATCGTAAAATTAAGCAACTAACAGGCTATACACCGGTGGAGTATATACGCAGCATTCGTATCAAGAAAGCAGCATTGTTATTACAGCAAAAAAAGTTTACCGTTTCCGAGGTGATGTATATGGTCGGATTCTCCAATGCTTCTTATTTCTCAAAATGTTTTCAATCGGAATTTGGGATGTCACCAAAGGTATATATGGAGGGTTATTTGTAAATAATTGATTGTTAGTGCTGTTTGTTGTTTTGGGTGGTTGGGGATGTCCAATTTGTGTTGTTCTTTGTCCGATATGTGGCTTTAAAAAATAATCACGTTTGATAGGTTTGTAAGAGTAATAACCAAAAAATTATAAATCGATACAATCCATGCGTGTAATTATTTTATGCTGCTTTGCTCTCTTGGGCTATGTCAATTCTTACGCTCAATCGAAGGCGATTAAAAAGGTTCCTACAGTTTTTGTCGACCGTGAAGGTGTCATGCGCTGGTCCGACTCCAAAGCTGAAGCTTCATTTTATGGCGTCAATTATACCGTTCCTTTTGCCCATGCCTTTCGGGCTTTACACGATAAAGGCATTGATCGAAAGCGGGCTATTGATCGGGACGTTTATCACTTCGCCCGTTTGGGATATAACGCTTATCGTATCCATATTTGGGATGTAGAAATCTCCGATAAAAATGGTAACCTGATCAGCAATGAACACCTTGATCTACTGGATTATCTACTTTTTAAACTTCAGGAAAGGGGAATTAGGATCCTGATTACGGGAATGACCAATTTTGGTAATGGTTATCCTGAAAGAAATATAAATACAGATGCATTTACGTATCATTATGATAAGTGTGCGGTGCATGCTAATCCACAGGCGATAGCTGCTCAAGAAAAATACATTACCCAGTTACTTCATCATGTCAACCCGTATACCGGAAATGCTTATCAGACGGACCCTTACATCATAGGCTTTGAAATAAATAATGAGCCTTGCCATACAGGTGCCATTCAGACGACGTCGGACTATATCGGTCGAATGGTGAATGCCATGAAGAAAAGCGGGAATAAAAAACCGATTTTCTACAATGTAAGTCATAATATGGAACATGTTAAGGCTTATTTTGATGCTGATATCCAAGGCACAACTTATCAATGGTATCCTGTGGGACTGGTTGCTGGACGGGAACGTCAGGGGAATTTTCTTCCTTACATTGATCAGTACGACATCCCTTTTTCAAACTTGAAAGGCTTCGCCAACAAAGCGAAAGCAGTTTACGAATATGATCCTGCTGATAATCTCTACAGCTATATGCATCCCGCGATGAGCCGCACATTTCGTTCGGCGGGATTTCAGTGGATCACTCAGTTTGCTTACGATCCGATGGATATTGCAGCCTACAATACCGAATATCAGACACATTATCTCAATTTGGCTTATACACCGGCAAAAGCACTGAGTACCATGATTGCTGCAGAGGTGGCTTATACGATACCGAGAAATAAAAAGTTTGAACAGTACCCTCAAGACACCCTATTTGGCGATTTTAGCGTTAGTTATGAGCAGGATCTCTCCCTGATGAATGCGCAGGATAAGTATTTTTACACCAATAATACGACGGTAAGGCCTTTAAATCCAGTGAAATTGCAACATATTGCCGGTCATGGCTCATCACCTGTGGTGGAGTACGGTGGATCTGGTGCTTATTTTTTAGATCGACTGGAAGATGGTCTATGGCGTTTGGAGGTTATGCCGGATGCAGAAAAAATCGCTGATCCTTTTGCCAAGCCATCGCTCGATCGGGAGGTGGTACATATCCTGTATCGGTCACAGATGATCGATATTCGGATTCCTGATCTAGGCGATCTGTTTACCGTCCGGTCACTGTTAGGGAAAAACAACAGCGATGAAGCTATTTCAGTCACTAAAACAAGTTTTAGTGTTAAGCCTGGCGTATATCTGTTAAAGCGTAAGAATCTCCAGCTGAAAAATAGCTGGCTAGCTTCCTCGCCCTGGAAAAATGGCCATTTGGGCGAATATTACGCGCCAAAAACGGAAGCCCTGAAGCAGCCTTTATTGATACACCAGCAGCCCGAAGTATTGGAAAAAGGGCGCTCTACCAAATTGCAGTTCCGTTATGTTTTTGAAAAACAGCCCGATTCCATTATTCTACAAACGGATCAGGTTTCGTTTTGGAAAGATCATAATCCCTACATCAAGTTGATCTCCACAGATAACTGTACCTATGAAGCGGACATCCCGGCATCCTTATTAGTCGGCAATGAATTGAAATATACAGCTACTGTGTTTGTGGGTGGTGAAAAAATTACTTACCCAGACAATCAGACTGGAGCCCCACTGGAATGGAATTATCGCGTCAATAGTTATTGGACCGTGGGCTTATATGAGCAGCGTGCGCCTATAGGGCTTTTTGAATCCTTCTCCAAAGTCTCTTCTTTGGAAACTTTCGCTATTCCGGAAACGGCTTACATGACTGCGCAACGGGAGCATCATGATCTCAGTAAAGTTCCTTTTTGGACGTATACCTTTCATGCCAAGGATTCGGGGGTACAGTATTTTTGGGTAAAAGATATCAAATCGACAATTGCTGAACGGCCTGCGGGTATCGCTGCTGCCACAAAGCTCTGTATACTCTTGAAACATGAGGGCGGGAATCCGCTACTGAATGCTGGGTTTGTGACAAAAAAAGGGTATACCTATGTGGATAATATAGCTATTGGGGCATCCGGTGAAACAGTGGTCCGTTTGGATCTAGCCGACCTAAAGCTTGTGCCTACGGCTTTGCTACCTGCTCCTTATCCTGTTTTTCTTGAACGTTTTTTTAAGCCCACGGTTCCGGTTCAATTTGACAAAAGGGAGATCGAAAAACTAATCGTTTCAGGCGAAACGATGGAAGGGGTGGCACTATCCATAGCTGCGATATGGCTCGAATAGCGATCAGCTGCTTAATACGATAGATTATTAGGGCATGGATATAATCCGTCAGGCTGTAAGGATCAAAGTTTGTAGCAGGGTGATGCCCTAAAAAAACGCCGTCGTTTTTTTAGGGGAAGGCTTAACAAAGCGATAAGGAGTACAAAGAATATAATAAAGGGAAAGAAAACAATTATAAACACATCTAAATTTTAAACAATGAAGGGTTTTGCATTTAAAACAAGTTTATTGGGCTTGTCCTTGCTATCCTGTCTTGGGGAAACGCAGCTTTATGCTGCAACGAAGGGGGAAAGCAAGTGGATCGGGTCGATGCAACAACAGGATGTCCGTGGGGTGGTCCGCAACGAGCAAGGGCAGGTGATGGCAGGTGTAACAGTATTGGTGGCCGGAACTACGGTGGGCACTTCAACAGCGAGTGATGGCTCGTACCGTATCTCATTGCCCAGGGGTAAATCCCAGCTTCTATTCTCTGTTGTAGGCTACAGTAGCCAAACCTTGACGGTTGTAGGGGGAACATCCGTGGATGTCAGCATGGTCCCTGCGGGAAATGTGCTGGAAGAGCTCGTCATCGTAGGTTATGGTAGTACAACAAAAAAGGATCTAACCGGTGCCGTAAATACGGTCGGAAGCAAGGATTTCAACAGTGGACTTGTCGGCTCTCCCGAACAGCTGATCAATGGAAAAACAGCTGGTGTGCAGGTGATGTCCAACAGCGGTTCACCTTCTTCCGGGAGTACGATACGGATCCGTGGAGGAGCCTCCTTGAGTGCCAGCAACGATCCATTGATCGTATTGGATGGGGTACCGCTAGAGACTGGTGGTATTAGCGGCAATAGTGGCAATTTTCTCAGTCTGATCAATCCGAATGATATCGAAAGCATGACGGTGCTCAAAGATGCATCATCGACCGCAATATATGGATCCCGAGCGTCAAACGGGGTATTATTGATTACAACAAAGAAGGGTAAGGGAGATGCCTTGCGACTTTCTTTTTCTTCAATCGTGTCTATGCAGCAGGCTATGGGAGTGGCTGATATGATGTCGCGCGACGAGTTTGCCTCGCTGATCAACACCAAAGGAAGCACTGCCCAAAAGGCTTTACTGGGCAATGCCTCAACAGATTGGCTGTCTGAGGTTTTTCAGGATGCCATCGGAACGGATAATAATTTAAGTCTACAGGGAAAGATCGGTAAAACCTTGCCTTTTCGTACATCGGTGGGCTATTATAATCAGCAAGGGACTTTGCGGACCGACAAAACGGAGCGCGTGACGGGCGCTTTGGTGTTAAATCCCACTTTTTTTAATAAACACCTGACCGTAAATTTAAATGTTAAAGGTGCTCATAACAACAACGGTTTTGCCAATACCGATGCGATATGGTCTGCTGTAGCGTTTAATCCAACGCAACCGATTTATTCTGGGGCAGATGCGTATGGCGGCTATTACGAGAGTTTGGATAATGCGGGCCTTCCGGCAACAGGTGCAAACCTCAATCCACTGGGATTGCTCAAGCAGGAAAAACACCGTAGCACAGTCAATAGAGCCGTGGGTAACCTTGACCTCGATTATAAATTCCATCCGCTGCCTGAATTGAAAGCGCACGTAACACTCGGATATGACTATGCCAAAGGAAATGGATCGAATCTTATTCCGGCAAGTGCGGCCAATAATTTTACGATTGGAGGCGCTTTTGACCGTTATGAACAGACGCTTAAAAATAAATTGTTTACAGGCTATCTAAACTATAACAAGTTCTTCCCGGAAATTAAAAGTACAATTGATGTGACAGCAGGTCACGATTATCAATATTGGAGTGCCCGACGGCCACCGATAGTATACTACAACGAAGCTGGTGATATACGCTCGACTGCTATTGCATCTGACGAAAGACATACCCTGATTTCCTGGTACGGACGGATCAATTACAATTACGATAGCCGTTATTTATTGACCGCTACGGTCCGTAAGGATGGAACTTCCCGATTCAGTCCCGAAAACCGCTGGGGGACATTTCCCTCAGTCGCCTTGGCCTGGCGTCTTTCGCAGGAGTCTTTCATGAAAGGAATCTCTTTCCTGGACGATCTAAAGCTCCGTGCGAGTTACGGTGTTACAGGGCAGCAGGAGGGAATCGGAAATTACGAATATTTGCCGGTATACAATTTGGGAACAGCCTATGCACAGTATCGTTTCGGCGATCAGTACCATCTGGTGTATAGACCATCGGTTTACAATCGGGACTTACGCTGGGAAACGACCAAAGCATTTAACTACGGCCTGGATTTCGCTTTGTGGAAAAACAGGGTGTCTGGTGCAATTGACTATTACACAAGAAAAACGCATGATCTATTGGCCAATGTGCCTGTAGCCGCAGGAACCAATTTTGACCAGAATGCGACTATTAACGTAGGTAATGTCGAAAGCAGTGGCTTCGAATTTCAACTGAATACCGTACCTATACAAAAGGATGATTTGCGCTGGGAAGTCAATTTCAATGCGACTAATCAACATACAAAAGTGACCAATATAGCTCTGGTGCAGGATGCGAATGCCGTGGGAACTTATGTGGGACCGAATGTCAGTGGTCGTGGTATCCAGATTCTGACAACGGGGTATCAGCCTTACATGTTTTATGTCTACAAACAGTTGTACAATGAGGCTGGCAAGCCGCTCGAAGGTGTATATGCGGATCTGAATGGTGATGGAGCGATCAACGAAAAAGACTTGTACCGCTATCAATCGCCGGCAGCAAAATGGCTCTTTGGTTTGAATACGCAGTTAACCTACAAAAAATGGACAGCAGCAACGACACTACGTGCAAATCTGGGTAACTACGTATTCAATAATACCAAAATGAACCTCAGTGCTTGGGAGACAGTTCAATATGTGGATGCGTCGATCAATAACTTACATCGGGATTACTTGAATACCCAATTCCAGACCAGACAATATTATTCGGATTATTATGTCGAAAATGCTTCCTTCCTTCGGATGGAAAACCTGTCGGTGAACTATAATTTTGGTCAGGTGGGTAAGATCTCCAATCTGCGTGTGGGTGCAGTAGCTCAGAACGTTTTTATTGTGAGCAAATATAGCGGTATGGACCCTGAGGTTCCGAGTGGATTCGACAGCTCGTTCTACCCACGCTCAAGAACTTTCTCCCTGAGTCTCAATATGGATTTTTAATGGCTTCCTCAAAAAAGAAAACTTATATAGCGATGAAAAATATAAAAAGATATTGTTTTGGATTGTTGGGTATAATCGCATTGCTGCAATCCTGTACAAAGGACTTAAACCAGTATCCTACTGTAGAAACGACTTCGGAGTCGGTATACACCTCTGTGGATGGTTACCGGGCTGTGCTTGCTAAATTGTATGCCTCATTTGCCGTTGCGGGCAATGGACGTGGTGATGCCGATCCGGATATGGCGGGCAGCACGGCTTCCTGGGGGTACCTTCGGGTGTATTTTAACTTACAGGAGGTACCGACTGATGAGGTGATCTATACATGGGCAGGAGGCGACAATATGACCGATATCCAGTATATGA
The DNA here is from genome assembly GCF_033097525.1 of Sphingobacterium sp. UGAL515B_05. Classification (NCBI taxonomy): domain Bacteria; kingdom Pseudomonadati; phylum Bacteroidota; class Sphingobacteriia; order Sphingobacteriales; family Sphingobacteriaceae; genus Sphingobacterium; species Sphingobacterium sp. UGAL515B_05. The sequence goes on from NZ_CP109907.1 coordinate 3,693,729, forward strand.
CCTGGGGAGCTTCCGATACCTGGGTCAATGCCATGTATTATCGGATCTATTATACGGTAGCGATCTGTAATGAATTTCTACGGAATGCAACAACAGAGAAGCTGGCGACTTTTAATTCGGCCGGGCAGGCACAAATTTTGGAGTTTGCAGCCGAAGCGCGTTTTCTGCGTGCATTGGCCTATAGTCATGCAATGGACCTTTATGGGAACGTTCCTTTTGTGACTGAAAAGGATCCGGTAGCTGCATTTTTTCCACCACGGATGACACGGGCTGATCTCTTTGCATTTATTGAAAAAGAATTGACAGAAATCGAAACGATCTTACCGGAAGCACGTCAAAATGAGTATGGCCGGGTAAGCCGTGCCGCTGCCTGGTCCCTATTGGCCAAAAATTATCTGAATGCTCAAGTTTATACGGGCACAGCACGTAATGCCGAATGCCTGAACTATGCGAAAAAAGTGATTGATGCTGGATATTCCTTAAATGCGAACTATAAGCAGGTATTTAATGCTGATAATGATAAACGGACCAATGAAATTATTTTCCCGATAGAGGCCGATGTAGCGCATACAACGACATGGGGTGCGACAACGTATCTTGTCAACGGCCCTATTGTTGGAAGCATGAAATCATCGGATTACGGTGTGCTTTCCGGCTGGAATAGTTTTCGTACACTTCGCGAATTTGTGGCACTCTTTCAGGCGGAAGACAAAAGAGGTGATTTTTGGAAAAACGGCCAGTCCCTGGATGTCGAAGATCCCGCTGCCTCGAGTCAGGGATATGGGCTTGTTAAGTTTACAAATTTGAAAGATGATGGTACCTATACCACAGATGAAGGTTTGGTGAGTACTGATTTCCCGATGATCCGCCTGGCCGACGTGTATCTAATGTATGCTGAGGCTGTACTGCGCGGGGGCGGAGGAAGTGTACAGGAAGCGATCAGGTTGGTAAACAGTATCCGTCAGCGGGGATATGGCAGTTCGGCCGGAGCCATTGACCAGGCGCAGCTAACACTGGATTTTATCCTTGCAGAACGCGGGCGTGAACTGTTTTGGGAGTGTACGCGTCGCACAGACCTGATTCGATTTGGGAAATTTACCGGTAGCAATTACCTCTGGCAATGGAAAGGCGGTGACATGAACGGCCGCTCTGTGGATGCAAAATTCAATCTGTATCCGATTCCAACCACTGATATGAGCGCTAACCCGAATTTGATCCAAAATCCTGGCTACTAGCGACGACTGGCATTAATAACTAAATCTATGGGGATATCCTGCTATTTGAGCACATATGCTGCGGAGAGTATCCGGGTATTCCCATATGGACTTTTAAAGATAATGATACATATGAAACAATTGACACTCTATATCCTGGTGTTGCTTTTCGTTGCCTGTAAAAAGGAGGGTGGGACACCGGCTGTCAGTGGGATAAAACCTGCGGTATTGTACAGCAGTACAACAGAACTGGTCTTAAAATCTACTGACCGCAAGGCGGTGGCCCTGCAGCTTGTCTGGGATGAGGCGATTTTGGCTAGCGATGAACCAGTGGCTCAGTCGGCTTTAAAAAATAAAATAGAAATTGCTGCTGATCCATCTTTTTCTGCTGTCTCCAAAAGTATCGAACAGGTAGCAAGCTCGCTCAGCTATACGCATGAACAATTGAATAACCTTGTCACGGGAATGGGATTTTTGCCTGATGAAAAGAATGTGTTTTATGTCCGTATTGCTTCACGATTGGGAACCAATACAGATTGGCTCTACAGCAATGTGATTGCCCTTAATGTTACCGCTTACCAGCCCGTTGAGGATGCAGCCTATCTCTATCTATCGAATAAAGAGTTTACGCAATTTCCATGGAAATTGTGTTCGAGAAAGGAAGATGGTTTTTACGATGGTTTTGTGCGTCTCGACCAATGGTACAACTTCTATTTAACCAATGCAGAAAGCGCGAGTGCATCGCTCATCTATGGTTCTTATCCCCTGGATGGTAGCCAATATATCTTGTATAGCGGAGCTGATCGCTGGAATTGCTGGACGAGTAAAGGTGGATACTTATACTTGACAGCCGATGTCAACAAATTGGCCTGGAAAGAGACTTCCGTAGAATCCATGACGGTAACGGGCGATTTTAATGGTTGGAGTGCAACAGCAACACCAATGGTATATGACCAGACGGCGAAGGTTTGGAAAGCAAGCATCACGACAACGGCAGCCGAACAATGGGGAATTAAGGTATTGATCAATGGCAGCTGGACTTGGTTTTTTGGCGCAGCAGAGGGCGATGGAAACTGTGCTTTGTATACGGCCGATGGAACTGGCTTCGCTTATGATAAGATCGGTACACATACATTGATTCTTGATCTAAGCGATCCAAAACAATTCAAATATCATGTGGAATAAAATAGATAGGGACGGGTTCTTAAATGAAATAATCGGATGAAAAAAGTAAAAATAATGTTGGCCCTGATAGGCTTGTGTTTGGGCTTGTCTGGCTGCAACGACAAAGATAATCTTAAGGTGGATGTACCTAAAACACATTTGGCAAAAGGTGCAGACGTGAGCTGGATTACTGAAATGGAAGCCTCAGGTGTGCAATTTTTTAATGCAGGAGGCAGCGCAGTGGATGGGCTGAAAATCTTGCGTGGACTGGGCATGGATGCGGTACGTCTGCGTGTTTGGGTAGATCCCCAACAAGGCTGGTGCAACAAGAATGACGTACTGGTCAAAGCTCGTCGGGCGCATCATCTGGGCATGCGTATTATGGTGGATTTTCATTACAGTGACACCTGGGCGGATCCGGGACAGCAGACAAAACCTGCCGCATGGAAGAGCTTATCGTTTGATGGGTTAAAGAAGGCTGTTAGTGATCATACAACGGAGGTTCTTCAATTGCTAAAAGATAGTGGTATCTCGCCTGAATGGGTGCAGGTAGGTAATGAAACGGGCAATGGGATGCTTTGGGAAGATGGAAAAGCCTCTGTCAGTATGGCTAATTATGCCACATTGAATAATGCCGGCTATGATGCGGTAAAAGCGGTGTTTCCGGCAGCAAAAGTGATCGTACATCTGCATAATGGGTTTGACAATAACTTGTTTCGTTGGATGTTCGACGGTCTGAAAAACAACGGTGGGAAATGGGATGTAATTGGCATGTCACTTTATCCGACCCCGGAAAACTGGGAAGAGCGCAATGCGGCCTGCATCAGCAACATCAACGATATGGTTGCCCGATACAATTCAGAAGTGATGATCTGCGAGGTGGGGATGAGCTGGGATGAAGCAGATAGTGCTGAAATATGGTTAAAGGATCTTTTCAACGCGGTCAATAGTGTGCCCGATCAGAAAGTACTGGGTATATTCTATTGGGAGCCTTTGGCGTATGGTGGGTGGAATGGCTATACCCTAGGCGCATTTGACAATAATGGGCGCCCAACAAAAGCATTGAATGCTTTTAAATAAAGTATATTTAAGCCGCTGAATGACAATGAAAAAAATGAACTGTAGACTATAAACACATGAATTGATGATGAGATTATTACTGCGTACAACTTATTTTTTGTTTCTTTTATTCCTACTTGTTCCGGGCAATTCGTGCGGACAGTCTTCACGCCAATCCTTCCTGTTGGAGAAAAACTGGCGTTTTTTTCAGGGTGAGGTTGTTCATGGAGAATCAGTAACATTGGATGATAAGGCCTGGAAAAAGGTCACTGTACCGCATGATTGGGCTATTTTCGGGCCCTTTGACCGGTCACACGATCTGCAGGATGTTGCGGTGACACAGAATGGAGAGAAAAAGGCAACAGTAAAAACGGGCCGTACTGGCGGTTTGCCTTATGTGGGGGTGGGTTGGTATCGTACCAAATTTGATATTCCACAATTCAATCCCTTCAATAAACGCGTGGTCCTGAAATTTGATGGTGCAATGAGTGAAGCCCGGGTCTATGTCAATGGAAAGGAAGCCTGCTTTTGGCCCTATGGTTACAATGCTTTTCATTGTGATGTGACCGAATTGCTACATCCGGACGGGATGAATAATACAGTTGCTGTGCGGTTGGAAAATAAAGCGCAGTCATCACGCTGGTATCCCGGTGCTGGACTTTATCGCAATGTGCATGTAATCGTGACGGAGAAGATCCATGTACCTGTTTGGGGCACGTATATCACGACGCCTTTTGTATCGGACAGTCTAGCCTCAGTTAAGCTTGAAACCAGTTTAAAGAATGCCGATGGCAAGTTGGTACGAATGGTAACTGCGATTTTGGATGCGGCGGGGCAGGTGGTTGCGCAGAAGGAAAACCAACAAAAACTAAATTATGGCAAGCCTTTCGTGCAAAATCTTGAAGTGCTAAACCCTGCCCTCTGGAGCCCCGAACATCCAAATCTGTATCGGGCCTCCACGCAAGTATTTGTAGACGGCAAATTGACAGACAGTTTTGAAACCCGTTTTGGGATTCGGGAGGTTCGTATTATTGCCGACCGGGGATTTATGTTAAATGGAAAAATCCGAAAGTTTCAGGGTGTATGTAATCATCACGATCTTGGACCATTGGGGGCTGCAATCAATGTTTCGGCTCTTCGTTATCAATTGGAATTACTCAAAGATATGGGCTGCGATGCCATTCGTACGGCACATAATATGCCGGCTCCGGAATTAGTTGCCTTATGTGACGAATTGGGCTTTATGCTGATGATTGAACCTTTTGACGAATGGGATATTGCGAAATGTAAAAATGGATATCATCGATTTTTTGCGGATTGGGCCGAACGGGATATGGTCAACATGATTCGTCATTTTAGAAATAACCCTGCTGTCGTGATGTGGAGCATTGGAAATGAAGTGCCCACACAATGCAGTGCTGAAGGCTATAAAGTAGCTTCGTTTTTACAGGATATATGCCATCGTGAGGATCCGTCCCGACCAGTGACCTGCGGTATGGATCAGGTAAGCTGTGTGCTGGAAAATGGTTTTGCTAGTCTGTTGGATGTTCCGGGATTAAACTATCGCGCGCACCGTTACGAAGAGGCGTATGCCCGATTACCCCAAAATCTAGTGTTGGGTTCGGAAACGGCATCAACAGTGAGCTCAAGGGGCGTTTATAAATTTCCGGTGCTAAAAAAAGGTGATATGTTGTATTCCGATCATCAGTCGTCTTCTTACGATATGGAATATTGCTCTTGGTCCAACCTTCCGGATGAGGATTTTGCCTTGGCGGAAGATCATCATTGGACCATGGGGCAATTTGTCTGGACAGGCTTTGATTATCTTGGCGAACCTTCCCCTTACGATACAGATGCCTGGCCCAACCATAGTTCCATGTTCGGTATTATTGATCTGGCGAGCATTCCCAAAGACCGTTATTATCTGTACCGAAGTTTATGGAATAGAAATGAGCATACCCTGCATATACTTCCACATTGGACATGGCCTGAGCGTGTGGGAAAAGAAACCCCTGTCTTCGTGTACACAGATTATCCAAGTGCCGAACTTTTTATCAATGGGAAAAGTCAGGGAATACAGCGCAAGAGTAAGGCTTCTTCACAGGAGCGTTACCGCCTCATGTGGATGAATACGGTATACGAACCCGGAGAAGTCAAAGTCGTAGCTTACGATGAATCTGGAAAACCAGCGGCCGAAAAAATAATCCGTACGGCGGGAAAACCCTTCAGGATTGAAATGGATGCAGTTCATGATTCCATTTCTGCTGATGGCCGTGCATTAGCCTACATCCCTGTCAAAGCAGTGGACAAAGCGGGGAACCTCTGCCCACGGGCCGCAGAACTGATCCAATTTGACGTAGTTGGCGATGGTACATTTAAAGCCTTGGCTAACGGTGATCCAACCAATCTGGAGGCTTTTCATAAACCGCAGATGCATTTATTCAATGGACAGCTTACCTTGATTGTTCAGGCAGGCGAAAAATCGGGAAAGATTCAGATCAAGGCGAAATGCAGAGGTTTAAAAGAGGGGGTATTAACTGTACAGACCGTAAATTCTAAAACGTTTTGACCGTAATAATATATACTTATATGAGCTCCCGATAATCGTATTAATCTTGGCCAAAATAGGATTATTCTTGGTCCGTGCTTGGATAATTACATCGAAGTATTGATAGCCGTAAAAAGAATAAAGATTGAGCAACTTAGTCGCTGCTCCATCTTTATGTAAATAGTCTGGTAGGATCTTATTTGTCTCTCACACAACGGATGGCCAATTGACCATTTTGGTGATAAGGTTGCATCGTAATGTCACTATTGGTAATGATCACTGCGGTTGTTGCGGCTCCACCACCGGCCGTAGTAGCCCAATATCCTCCTATTGCACCTTAGGGAAAGTTTTGCCCTGTGCAACGGCTACAGCAACAAAGGTATAGGCTCCTGCAGGCAAATTGATATTCCAGCTGGCGCCAGCCGAATAGCTGAGCTGGCCTGATGTACCTTTGTAATTACCGGCAGCATCATAGGCTGCTATTTGATAGATGGCGCCATTGTCCAAATTAACCGGAGTACTTGCAGCGCGTGTCGAAGCTGATAAACCTTTTGATGCTAAATTGTTTCATCCTGTTTGCGCTGTTAACGTGGCTTGTACCACAAGTTCATCATTAAATTGAGCAATGACAGTTTGTGAAGATTGGATTGGGTAGATGTAAGGATCCTGTTTTCTGTCGATTGTTTAAGTTTCGGATCAATGCCCCAAATCTTAGAAGCACCGAATTGGAGTTTTGCGCAATGGTCTTTCTCAACTTTTCGACAAAAAATATTTCGGAATATACCTTTGTGACAATACGGGCGGTACAGGTCCGTAAAAATAGGCTGCGAAAGAAATTCGATATCCCTTCGGATGTGGATTTCAATAATTAGATGCGTGAGCTGGTGGATAAAACAGACCAAATCTAGGCCCGAAACTAACGGCAATACACTTATTTTTTCAGAACTTTCTATATCTTGCAGCGATTTTAGTAACGATAAATCTATTGGTAGGCAATATTGATCTGCTAAATTCATCACATTCCTATGAAACTGACTTCGGATTTTACAGCTTTACATCGGTGCATGCCGCTCTTTGCAGCTGTTGTACTGAGCGGCTTTTTAATCGCGGGCTTTGCCGCCGATTATCCGATCAACTTAATAGCGCTGGTATGGGCTTTATGTTTTGGCTATTTGCTTTTCTTTAGAAACAATATGGCTCTCTTATTTAAGCTAGAAGATCTCAGTTACGAAAATGGACAATTTCATGTGGAAGGAAGTTCAGCCTGGTTTACAGTTACGGATATTGCGTTGATTGATGATCTGAGAGGTAAAATTACCAAAATTAATCTGTTGGATGGACGTACCTATTATGTAAAGTTAATGCATAGCGACTACCGTTCTTTATTCGATAAAGATTGGGATGAAGTTGATTTTGTCCAACAGACGGATCTCAAGCTCAACATGGATAAGAAAAAGCTGATCTTAAGCAATCGTTTTGTTCCAGAATTGACTTTTTCATTTATTATGTGCCCCCTCGTATTTTTCAATGTAGGGTATCCCGTAAATCTATGTGTCGCTATTTTTATAGTCAATCAGTTTATCGTGATTTTTTTAATAAAAAAATCGTGGATGAAGTTCTGTGCCCAAGATCTTATCTATAACAATACAAGATTTTATAGGCCGAGTACAGGTGAAGAATTTGTTAAAACCGATATTGAAGATATCAAAGATTATAAAAATGGAATGACAAGAATAATACTCAACAATGGCGACACGTTCTATGTCAAGTTTCCGAATAATTTATATAGAAACCTGATTGAATAGTATGGTGTTTGTTTGAGGTATTAGTCAACGTCTGTTTGGTAAATGCAAATATAAATTCAATAAATGCGATAAATGAGGTATTGAAAGTGTGTGGAAGCTTTTATTTTTAGCGAATTGATCATTCATTATAAAATTAATCTAGCATCATGAAAGCATATACCCTATGGGCACTTTTATTTGTTATGGGCTGTTTCTCAAGTACAGCCCAAGAACTGTTACCGGCCACCAAACCTTCAAAAGCCCAACAATTGATGATCAAACGTGGCTATGGTATGTTTGTGCATTTTGGTGTCAATACATTTGCGGATATGGAATGGTCAGATGGCAGCATTCCCGTAGAAAAATACAATCCCACAAATCTTGATCCCGACCAATGGGTGCGGGTGGCTCGTGATGCAGGTTTTAGGTATGTGCTGCTCATCACCAAGCATCACGATGGCTTCTGTCTCTGGAATAGTAAATATACCGATTACGATGTTGCCTCCACAGCAGTAAAAACCGATGTCGTCAAAGCTGTTGCCGATGCCTGCAAAAAGTACGGACTCGAATTTGCAATCTATTATTCGTTGTGGGACCGACATGCACCAGTGTACAAAGACAAGGATCCTCAAAAATATATCGACTATATGAAGAACCAGCTTACTGAGCTTTTTACAAATTATGGCCAGATCTGTGAATTGTGGTTAGATGGTGGATGGGATCGGGAACCAAAAGACTGGGGGATTGATCAGCTCTACAAACTTGTGAAAAGTTATAATCCGAATTGTGCTTTCAGTGTTAACCATACCATTGTTAATGAAGAGGGGAAAAGAAAATTCACGCTGCCATCTGCAATGACGGAAGACAATAAGTATTATTTTCACTATTTTCCCTCGGACTTCAGGTTGTGGGATCCGCAACTGATTACGAGATACGACAAAAAGCAATACCTGCATAATGGTAAGTCTTATTACCTGCCTTTTGAGCATACAATCTGCTTAAGCAGCAGATGGAACTGGTTTCAAAAATCAAAAGAGCTTCCCGTCAGAAACATCGACGAATTGGAGGAGCTGTTCTATTGGTCGACATACAATGATAATAGTTTGGTGATCAATGTGCCACCAGACCAGACTGGACAGATTAGAGAATATGAGGCCAATACAGTGATCGAACTTGGCAAAAGATTAGGAATCCAAAAGAATAAATCTCTCCCCCAAAATGGAGAATTTATTTCGGCGCTCAGACCTGCATCTGCGAGCTCAACGCTGGAAGAGACGGGGGGACGCTATGAAGCTTCGGCTGTTACTGACGGTAAATTAAATAGCCGCTGGGCTGCAGCAGACACCTTGGCCACACTCGAAATAAGTCTTGACCCGACGAAACGTTTTAATAAAATATCGATTTTTGAATATCAAGATACCAAAGAGTTAAACGATGGCTTTTCTAATATCCGTAACAACCGGATTGAGGAATATTGTATTCAAATTTGGGAAGGGGGCCGGTGGAAAACCATCTACCTAGGCACGACTTCGATGGAAGATTGCAAGGTAATCAGGTTTCCTCGACATTATCAGTCCGCAAAGCTGCGGTTAAAAGTATTAAAAGCAAAAGGGCTGCCCTCTATTTATGAACTCAATGTAATTGATATGCCTTTAACGGTCTCGTGATCCAACATATATTCATCATACGGACACGTATTTAATGTGGGACTTCATTATGCCCGCAGTTAATCTTGTTTGGATTTTAAGCAGCTCCGCCATCGGTTTTTCTTTTCGTTTTTTGTGCTTGACGAGTAACCATTTACCCAAAAGTTCCTTGGGGGATGTAGTGGTTACAATTTTGATAGATAGTCTGTCAAATTTGTACAAGATCTTGCACGATGCGCAATTTAATGTTATATTAACATCACAATTATACCTTTGTATAAATCTTCTAGAAATCCCATAAAGCGTAAATATAATCAATGCGTCATGAAAGAACTGTCTGATAAGGAACTGTTTGATCTTGTGAAAGAAAACAATACACAGGCATTTTCCGTGTTGTTTGATCGCTATGGCCATACTTTATTAAGCTTTATCTTGAAGCGTATCGGTTCGATTACAGATGCCGAAGATATCCTTCAGGATGTTTTTGCATCTCTCTGGAACCGGCGTCATAAAATTCAAATTGAGGATTCGATCTATCCCTATCTCTTCAAAGCGGCCAAATATGAGGTAATTGACTGGATGACGCGCGATCAAAAGCGGATTATGCATTTTGAACGTCTTGTGCTTCCATTAGAAAATGAACCTGTCGGTACAAGTAACTGCGATGAGAAATTGATGGTGAAAGAACTATCCTTTATGCTGGATAATGAAATTTCCAAAATGCCTACAACCATGCAGTCGGCATTTAATCTCAGTCGTGTGGAAGGTCTGAGCATCAAAGAAATCGCTTTCCGATTATCCATATCTGAACAGACGGTAAAGAATAATATCTCGCTGGCTCTGAGTCGATTAAAGCTTAAGGCAAAATAAAAGTCATTTTTTTTCGGTACCACGCCAAGTTATCTGAGGTTATATTAATATATGACAGAAGATAATCAGAGAGAGCAGGCTCAAAAATTGCTAAAGAAATATCTCAAAGGAGAATGCAATCCGGAAGAAGAACGGATGGTGATCGAATGGTTCTTTTCATTTGAGGAGGAACCGATACTGCCAATGGAAGAAAAAGAGGCCGTATTGGGACGCTCCAAAAAGGCACTGCTGCACAAATTTGAAAGCGAAGTTAATACGGCAAAATCTACCCGGAAGCTATTTACCTGGAAACGGATGGCTATCGCGGCTTCAATTCTCTTTGCATTAACGACAACTGTAATACTGCTAAAACAGAAACCGACAACCACTGTGAAACAGATTGCCGCAATCACTGCGGATACCTCGGGCATGTTCAAAAATGATATTCTTCCGGGTGGACGGTTTGCGAAGCTTTCCAATGCAAGTGGACAGACCCAGCTATTGGGAAATGAAAATCAGGATGAAAATAGCAGTCCGGCTGAGTTTAAAGGAAACCTTACGTTGGAAGTGCCGATGGCGGGTACCTATAGCCTTGTATTGAGCGACGGAACAACAGTCTGGTTAAATGCGGCTTCTAAATTAGAGTATCCAGATCAATTCGCTGGCAATGAACGCAGGGTGAAATTGGTCGGTGAAGCCTTTTTTAAGGTTGCCAAAGATGCCAGCAAACCCTTCCGTATCGAAGTCGAAAACTCCGTCATTGAAGTACTCGGCACCAGCTTTAACGTAAATGCCTACCACAAAGAAATTAGTACCTCGCTGGTCGAAGGGAAAGTCAAAATTATAAGCCAAGGGCACGAAGCTTATCTTTCTCCGGGCAATGAAGCGATCGTCAGTACCAATAATATACGTATACAACCAGCAGACATACAGAAGAACACGGCATGGCAGCGTGGTGAATTTCTGCTTGATGGCAATAGCTTGGAGGAGATTATCAGTCAGGTTTCGCGTTGGTACAATGTGGATTTCGTCAATGCAGAAGAGATTATTGCACTCGACAATCGTTTCAGTGGAACACTTAGTCGTGACGCTAGACTTTCAGAAGTATTGAAAATTCTGGCTTATACCACAAATCGAAAGTTTGAGATCGAGGGACGGCAGATATTCATTCGTTAATACAATTCAGTTTTTAACAATTAAAATTTATAAAATATGATATAACCAGACGAATTAACCAAAAGGTCCAATACAATAGAAAAGGGGATGTTGACGCATCCCCTGTTGTAAAGAGCCAAATTTATTGAAGTACGAATTCTATAGATTATTAAACCCTTAACAATTCAAAGTTATGAAATTTTTTTCTCCATTAATAGCATGGGGGGACCGGAGAAGTCATTCTTATACCCTAAGCATTAAAGTCATATTGACTATGAAGTTGATTTGTGTACTGCTGCTGGCATTTACGTTTGGTGCTAGAGCATCAGGATATGCGCAAGAAGTAAATCTATCCTTGAAAAATGCTACGATTGAAACTGTTCTGAAAGAGATTTCCACGCAGACCAGGTTACGTCTTTTTTATGATGAACGGCTATTTGAAAATGCCTCGCGCGTGGATATTTCCGTGGCCGGATCTGACGTGAGGGCTGCCCTGGCGAAGGCATTGCGTGGACGTAATCTGATCTTTGATATCATGGGCAGTACCATTGTCATCAAAGAAAAAAAGCAGACGGACCGTGAGATCTCAGGTGTTGTAAGGGATGCTTCCGGGCCAATGGCTGGCGTAAACGTCACTGTATTGGGGGTAACGGGATTATCTGCACGGACCGATAGAGATGGACGCTATAGCATTCGCGTTCCCGAAAAGGCAATCCTTTTATTTCGTTTTATGGGCTATAAAGATGCCGAAGTAAATGTCTCTGACAAGAACAGCGCTGATGTATTGATGGAAACAGCAGAGTCTCACCTCGACGAGGTTATTGTGGTCGGCTACGGTACACAGAAAAAGATCAATCTGTCTGGCGCTGTGGATCAGATTGGCGAAAAGTTTCTGGAAAGCAGGCCGATTACCAATGTCGGTTCTGCCTTACAGGGGGCCATGGCCAATCTGAACATTACACCAACATCGGGGCGTGCAAATAGCTCGCCGGGCATCAATGTGCGTGGCTATACATCGCTGTCGGGTGGTGGACCGCTGATTGTGATTGACGGGGTGCCGGCAACCAACGATGAGCTCAACCGCATGAACCCCATGGATATTGCAAGCGTCACGGTGTTAAAAGATGCTGCATCGGCAGCAATCTATGGTAGCCGAGCGGCGTTTGGTGTGGTACTGGTGACCACCAAATCGGGTACAACGAAAGATATCAAGGTGACTGCCAACTCGATTTTTGGTGCCAAAGCGATTACACGTACGGTAGAGATTGAGGACGATCCTTACCAGGTAATGAAATATCGAAATATTATGTCTGCGCCCTGGTATAATCTTTACGATGAGAAAATGCTCGAATATGGAAAACAGTTAAGCGAAAACCCATCTTTACCGCGTGTAATTGTAGATCCGCAAAATCCAAATGCTTATATCTACTTGGGTTCTACAGATTGGTTTAAGGAAGTTTATAAAGATATCCAGCCTTCTTATACCAACAACATCAGCATTGCGCAAAAGAATGAACGTTCTTCGTTTTATCTCTCAGGTGAATATTATAGACAAAATGGTATGCTCCGCATTAGCCCGGATACCTATGACCGCTATAATTTCAGGGCAAAAGGCGATTATAAAATTACGGATTGGTTTACCTTGTCCAATAATACCACTTTTACAAACGACAAATATGATCAGCCTTCGGCCATTGATCAGGGCTATCTTTATTGGCATAATGTCAACCGCCAACCATCATTAAATACAGTTTACAATCCGGATGGTACCTATACCGAAGCTGGAGTGAATATGATCGGTGCTGTGGCTGAAGGTGGCCGAAGCATTAGTCGAAATAATGACTTTCAGACCAGCTTTGGTGCAAAAATCGACTTCATTAAAAATGTATGGACCTTAAATGGGGACGCAACCTTTAGACGGATTTCAGGAAAATCGCATTTCTTTCAGTTGCCGCTGACTTACAGTACTGGGCCTAATGTAATGAATAAGCAAAACTTTAACAGTTATGCATCCAATGGAAGCTCTGAAACACGTTATAATGTATACAACATTTATTCGCAATACCAACGCACACTCCAAGATCACTATTTTTCGGTGATGTTGGGTTTCAACCAGGAGGAACGGATCTATGAGTCATTTTCCGCATCCCGGGATCAGTTAATTTCCAATTCGCTGCCAACGATCGGACTTGCTACCGGTCAAACGCCTTCTGTTGGTGCTTCTGATTATGCTTGGTCAGTTCGCGGGGCTTTTGCCAGATTGAACTATACCTACAAAGACAAGTATATCCTCGAGTCTAATTTACGCTACGATGGTTCTTCTAGATTTCCTAAAAAGGACCGATTCGCATTCAACCCTTCCGTATCCGCTGCGTGGGTAGTTTCGCAAGAAAATTTCTTTCAGCCAATTAAAGGGACCGTATCTAATTTTAAACTGCGGGGATCGTATGGCTCATTGGCAAATCAGGATTTAAGGGATAACTACTACCCTTATATTGCGAATATGTCCAAAGGAAGTGGAGCCATTCTGGATGGCAAGATTGTACCTATCGTCGGTAGTCCGGGTTTAGTGTCGTCGACCTTAACTTGGGAAACCATTACGCAGTCCAATTTTGGGGTAGATGTCGGCCTGTTTAAAAATCAGTTTTTTGGTTCATTTGATATCTATCGTCGCGATACAAAAGATATGTTGACAGCTGGCCGTACCTTGCCGATCGTGTTGGGTACTGGCGTGCCGCTTGAAAATGCAGCCAACCTAAAAACAAACGGATGGGAGCTGACACTTGGCTACAATAAAGAATTTATGGTCGCCAGTAAACCATTTTCATTCTCGGCAAGACTTAACCTCGCAGATAGCAGGGCTTATATTACAAAATATAACAATCCTAAAAATAACTTAAACGATTATTACGTCGGACAGGAATTGGGTGAAATGTGGGGACTGACGACATTGGGCTTGTTTCAGTCACAAGAAGAGATCAAGGCCCATGCCAATCAAAATGATGTTACATCTTATCCCGGTACCAGAAGCTTAGAACCGGGCGATCTTAAGTTTGCCGATATCAACGGTGACGGTAAAATAAACCGGGGCGACTGGACTTTGGACAATCATGGCGATTATAAGGTTATCGGAAATTCGAGACAACGTTATAGTTATGGAATAGATCTGAATTCAAGCTGGAACGGTATTGATCTGCGTGTCTTCTTACAGGGAGTTGGAAGAAGAAATTATTACCCTCCGGGTGGTGACCATTACTTTTGGGGTATTTATGCGCAACCTTGGGCGAGTTTGACCAAATTTAATTTGGACCATTGGACACCTGAAAATCCAAATGCATACTTACCAAGACCAAAATCTTATGTGGCCGAGCAGAGCGGTATTGAACTCGCTGCCACACAGACCAAATATTTGCAGAATGCAGGCTATTTAAGGGTGAAGAACGTGACCTTCGGGTATACGCTTCCTAAGCTTATCACAGATAGATGGGGCGTAGACCGTTTACGTCTATTCGTCAGTGGTGAAAACCTCTTTGAGTTTACAAAACTAATGGATTATCTCGATCCTGAAATTGTTGGTGATCGGACGGCATATCCTTTCCAAAGGACTTACTCGTTTGGCTTAAACTTTAATTTCTAAAATGACTATTATCATGCAAAATATAAAAAGACAACTAATCAAGATTGGAGCGCTGCTGGGGGTTTTGTTCCTCATCATGAGCTGTAACGATGATTTTATGGATCGGTATCCCACCACATCGGTTACTCCGGAGGTGTTTTTTAGCAATGTAAACGATCTGAAAACATATACCGATGGTTTTTATGGCAGTTTGAGTTCGCCGATAGCGGACCTTGGGACAGATAACCTGGCGCATCACAATTCTGGAAGTACCATTGATGAGATCATGCGCGGTGGGGTAAGTGCTCAGAATGCGGCGGTATGGAGCTGGTCTGCCCTGCGAAATATCAATTTCTTCCTGGAAAATGCAGGTCGTGTAAAGGGAGCTAGCGCCACCGATGTAAACCATTATATCGGTATCGCAAGGTTCTTTCGTGCACGTTTTTACATCGATAAGGTCAATCAGTATAGTGATGTGCCCTGGTATGGTAAGACCATGGGAACCTCAGATCTTGAACTCTTGAACAAGAAGCAGGATAGCCGGTCTCTTGTCGTAGATTCGATCATGGCGGATCTGGAATTTGCGGCTGCCAATATTAAACCGGACGGGCACAAATCTACAGTCACCAAGTGGGGAGCCTTGGCACAATTGGCACAGTTTGCCTTACAGGAAGGGACTTTCCGCAAATACCACAGCTATTTGAATCTGAGTGGATCGGCCAATACCTTTCTGCAGCGGGCTGTTTCCGCGGCAGAAGAGATTATGAAATCGGCTAAATTTTCGATCAGCAATGCAGGGGGTGTCAACCGGGCTTATCGGGATCTATTTATCAGCCTAAATCTACAGGCAAATCCCGAAACCATCTTATTTATCGATTATGATAAGGATCTGGGAAGAAGACGTAATGCACATACCGTATTGGACTACGAATGGGCATTAAGCCAAACGCTGATGGAGAGTTATCTGATGAAAGACGGCAAACGTTTTACGCAACAGGCCGACTATAAAACGAAGAATATTGATCAGGTATTCGTTAACCGTGATCCGCGTTTTGAGCAAACATTTATGAAACCGGGTTTCCAGGCTGTCAATGCATCAACACCACAGCGTCTCAAGCCAACCCTAGGGGGCTATAATCAGATCAAGTTTTACCCTGAAATAGCTGATATGATTAGCTGGGAAGCTGCTTATACAGATGCTTTTGTGTTTCGGTACGCTGAAATTCTTTTAATCTTTGCAGAAGCGAAGGCCGAACTGGGTATACTCACGAGCCAGGCTGATCTTGACAAATCTGTCAACCTGCTGCGTGCACGTGTGGGTATGCCGGCCATGCAGCTGGAGGAAGCAAATGCCAATGTAGATCCCATATTACAAGCTTATTACTCAAATGTGAAAGGCGGGAATGTCGGGCTTATTCTGGAAATCCGTAGAGAAAGACGTATTGAATTGGCTTGTGAAGGCCAACGCTACAGAGATGTCTTTCGCTGGGAAGTGGGCGAAAGACTGGCCGATCAGCAACAGGGTATGTATGTAAAGGGTTTGGGAGCAATGGACGTAACCGGCGACGGAAAAGTGGATATTGCGATACTCGAATCTGCAAAAGATACCGGTCCGATCAAAGATCTGACGGAAGATGAAAAAAAGAGTATTTCCCTTTACTATTTAAAGGATGCCAATGGCAATAATACGTCTATCTATCTTGAAAATGGCAACAGTGGACATATTATGTTTACGGTAGCACGGGATAAAAAGAAAACATTTGAAAAACCCAAATATTACTATTATCCGGTAGCCAATAGCCAAATGGTGCTGGATGGCAGCAAATTGGTACAGACAAATTTCTGGTAGTTGAATGTATTATTTTTTAGAGCGTTTAGGTAAAGATAGGTACCTTCCGATTGGTGGGAAGGAGCCTATCTTTCCTTATATAGTGCGAATAAGTTTTGAATAGCTAATTTTTTAACATGAGACGACCAGTACAAAAAATGCTACTTCTGCTCTTACTGCTATGCAGTAACGCGATGTATGCACAATATCAGGGGCATGTCTTTTTGGACGGCAATAAGAACAAAAAGATGGATGGCAATGAAAAAGGAATGCAGGGCATTGTCATATCGGATGGGTATGAAGTTTTCCCAACAGCTGCCGATGGTAGCTTTAGCCTGAACAAGAATGAAAAGGCAAAATTTCTTTTTGTACGTATCCCCGCTGGATATAAAGCGAGCGGTACGCATTACATCAAGATTGACCCTAAATTAAAACGTTATGACTTTGGTTTAACTCCAGATGAAAAGCAGACAGGGGATAAGCTTCGATTTATCCAGATTACGGACACCGAAACACCTTTGTATGGCGAATGGATAGACAACATCCGTAAGTTTTCTCAACAACAAGAGGCCGCACTCATTATGCATACAGGCGATATCTGCTACGAACCGGGTATGCAGTTCCATGCCCGACAGGTCAATACAGCACTCATGGGCGTTCCTACTTACTACACGGTAGGTAACCACGACCTAGTCAAAGGGGAGTATGGCGAGAAGTTATTTGAAGATCTGTTTGGGCCAGTTTATTATTCCTTTGAGGCCGGACCGGCATACTTTGTCGTAACCCCGATGCCTGGAGGCGACTATGCACCGAGTTATAATCAGGATCAGGTCATCGCCTGGCTTAAAAAGGATCTGGCCCTGAAAGCGAAAGATAAACCGCTGGTTTTTATCAACCATGACCTGATTGTAGGAAAGGATTTCGTGATGAAAGGAAAAACAGATTCTATCGATTTAAAGCAGCATAACCTGAAAGCTTTCCTGTATGGGCATTGGCACAACAATTATAGTTTTGGCAGTAGGGATGGGGTAGCGGTGATATCGACAAATGCACCCAACAAAGGTGGAATAGACAATTCTGTTGCGCAATTTATGGTTATTGATATGGATAAAAATGGGGTAAGGAACATCACCCCCAAATATCCCTATCTGTCGGACCATATCGCTTTGATTTATCCGCAGAGCAGGCTGATGCAGATTTCAAACGGACAAAAGCTGGAGATTGGCGCCAGCGTATACCATACCGAAAAATCTGTTCTTTCTGTATATGCCAAGTTATTAAATGAACAGGGCTGTGTCCTAAAAACGGCCAAGTTGAATAAAGCGAGTGACTGGAACTGGCGTGGAACGCTTATGGGCACTGCGTCGATGAATCAAAAGCAGACGATCCTGCTGGAAGTGAATTATGGGGATGGCACGCAAGCCTTGAAGAAATTTGGATGGAATAACGAACCTGCTTCACCAAATTTGCTCCAGTTGACCTGGTCAAAAAACTTGGGGTCTAATGTATGGAAGAGCTCACCTCTGGTACAGGGACAGCGGGTATATGTGGCCAGTATCGATGATGCCATTGGTGGTAAAAGTAAAATTCAGGCCTTAAAAGCCCAATCCGGTGAAACCATCTGGACTTTCCATACCCAGAACTCCGTTAAGCAGAAGTTGGCCTATAGCAATGGCTTGATACTGGCGACAGACATGGGTGGCACAGTTTATGGGATTAGCGAAAAGGACGGTAAACTTATCTGGAAAAAAGATTTGAGTGGCGGAAGGCTCCCAGGATATGTAAGCGCTGGCGTTGTTGATGATGGTATTTATTATACCGGTGCAGGAAATTATCTGTCGGCATTAAAAGCTGATGATGGTACGATCATCTGGAAAAACCGGGATTGGAATGGAGGTGAGGGCATGCCCGGAGAGCTGTTCAGCACAAACGATTATTTAATTACTGGCGCAAACTGGAATAGCTTATTTGTACATGATCGCAGAAGCGGAAAACTAATATGGAAAAGAAATGAAGATGGTTTGCGTTTTAGAACGGGTGGAGCCAGTGCCGATAGCAGTTCTTTTTATGTCGCTGGACTGAACAATGTTTTTCAGTTAGATCAGAAGACAGGAACAGTAATCAAGAAGACGCAGAGCGAAGACGATTTTAAAGTGATGGCTTCGCCACTGTTGGCTGAGCAGCTACTGATTATGCCGACAGCGACCAACGGCGTAAAGGCTTTTGATCGCAGCAGCTTAAAGGAAAAATGGAATTTCCAGACGGGAGAAGCACTGATCTATACTTCTGCCTACTCAACACCGGATCTACACAAAAAAGTGGGTACTGTTGAATCTGGTATTCGCTATGCGGCCGGAAAACTGTTTTTTGGTGGATCGGATGGTTATCTATATGTATTGAATTTGGAAGGAACGCTCGTCCAAAAAATAAACCTGGGCACGCCGATATTGGCCGAAGTTACAATTCAGGGAAATAAGGTTTATGTAGCTGATTTTGCAGGAAATATATACTGTTTTACGATGGGTAAAACCGAATGAGGTAATTTTGGACGTCCATAAAATGCCACTTACATAAAATAGAATAATCTAAATAATACTTATCATCGAAGGGGCCTTCTAAATAAAGTTCCCGAATAATTTATATAGAAACCTGATTGAATAGTATGGCGTTTGTTTGAGGTATCAGCCAACGGTTACCTCGCCTAAATTTTCGATCAGATGATTGTTTTCAATACCCCATCGGTCGATGACGGCGATGACAGGCAATAGGCTGTTGCCCAATTCGGTCAGGTTGTATTCGACCTTAAGTGGAAGCCCGGGGTAAATCTTTTTGCTGATGACACCCATCATTTCCAGTTCGCGGATCTGCATATTGATAACCCTCGGGCTTGCATCGCCGATTGCGCGATGCAGCTCGCTCGGACGTTTTATCCCCTTTTGGATGCCATCCAAGATACAGGCTTTCCACTTTCCGCCCAGTATTTTCATCGTCACCACAATACCACAGTCGAGGTCTTCGGGAATCTTTCTGCTATACATAATCTTATTTTTTTGAAATAAATCTACTGAATTTTAGCCTTTGGTAGGGAATAATTTTTCCCTGGATGAATCCTTTTTCCCTTATTGTGACAATACGGGGATGTATCCATATTTGTCTTGTTAAACAAATTCAATGAAATACATGGAAACATCAAAAAATCAAATCAGCATTATCGGATTGGGCCCTATGGGCATTAAAATAGCAACGCTTTATATACAGCAAGGTTTTCAGGTAACAGTATTTAACCGGACGCAGGCGAAAGCAGATCCGCTCGTAAAACTAGGTGCCAAACCTGCTGAAACAGTGCGTGAAGCCCTTGCGGCAAGTCCTGTGAGTATCGTGATCGTCCATAATTACAGCGTATCGAAGGAGCTTTTTTCCTCGCTCGAAAATGATGATGTACTATCGGGCAAAACCATTGTGCAGTTGACTACGGGTACCGCGCAGGAAGCGCGTTTAAGTGAAATGTGGTTCCGGGAAAGAAATGCCGTCTATATCGATGGGGCCATACAGGTAGCGCCAGAGCAGATGGCACAACCCGATACCACCATCTTGTTCGCGGGCAATACCGATAAATATCAGGAACTGTTGCATCGATTGACGATTTTGGGTGGCAATCTCAAATACCTTGGCGAGCATATCGGGGCTGCAGCGGCCATGGACACCGCTACGCTCTCGTACATCTATGGTGCGGCGGCGGGTTTTCTGCACGGCGCACTTATTGCCGAATCGGAGAATTTTGATGTAAAGGAATACGGTAATATCATTGCGGAGATCGCTCCGGGAATGGGCGAATTTCTCAAACATGAAGGGAAGGTGATCGCTAGCGGTGATTTTAGCATCTCGCAGAGTCCACTGTCCATTTCAGTGGAAGCGACCGAGCGGATTCTGGCGACAGCAAAATTAAGCGGTATCAATACGGAGTTCCCACAGTTTGCAGCAAACTGGCTGAAAAGGGCCGAGCTTGCAGGTTATGGACAGGAAGAGTTTGCGGCAGTGATCAAAACCTTACGGCAACAGGCATAGCGGCAATAATACAATTTTTTTAAGGGCCGGGTCGTGAAGATCTGGCCTTGTTCTGTTTTGAGGGTATAGCGAATTAAGAGTATCCATATTGTTATTTTGGACATCAGATTTTAAGAGCGGGATTGGGGTAAAATTGTTTAAAATAAAGCTGGGGTGTATTGCTTTTAATTTAAAATATTATTTAAATTAGAGGGTAAATGACCCTGTAAACTATATAAATTCTGAGCTATGCTAAAAAAAATGAGCTGTGCCTTTTTCTTGTGCATCCTTTTACTGAGTTGTACTTTTGCACAAAGCCCTTCGCTTTCAAGTGGTTTTGTAACCTTGGTCGTTAAGGTTAGAGGCGATAAGAATGTGAAAGATCTCGATCTGCCTATTCCGTTCATGAGCAATTCCTTCCAACAGGATAAACCATTGCCCTTTAAACAAGTAAATGATTCTACATTAATGGCATCAGCCTATTCCTTTGGACCTTCAGCGGTCTATATGCGGCTAAATGGGCAATACCTAGCTTTTATACTAATACCAAAACAGGTAGGTACGTTAACCGTTGATATTCAGAATGGTGAAAACGGCGGTTTGCATTATCAGGGGCCGTTTAAGGAGATTTTTGACAATTCGGCAAAGCAGGAAAAATTGCTGATGGGCTTGTTTACTTATCCAAGCGATAAAAAAAATATAAAAACACCATTTAAGTCAGCTAATGATTTTAAAAGATACCTTTTGGGCCAGACGGAAGAGATGACAAAGAAACTGATCGCAGATACAACTTCGGGATTCCTCAGGGAATACTATACCCGACTCGTTGAAGGTTTTCAGGTACCAAGCTTTCTTTTAAATTATGCAGCTATTGTGTATGAGCACAATAAAAAGGCTGGACTGGACTCTACCAAGTTTCCAATGGTACCAACACGGGATATCTCGTTTTACAGCGATATCCTTAACCCCAGATACCAGGATACGATGAGTCTCTATTATTCTGTGTATTCGAGTGTTCAGGCTGCTGTCCTACAAGATACGCTATTACATCTTCCAGATATTACAGCGGTTGGGCCTAGAGCCTTCAGAAAACAGTTGCAGCAGCGCTTTGATCCTATATTTAAAGGGCAGGGCAACCTGTTTTATGAGATGGCAACAGCAAGTGCCTTTGTTCAAAAGATGAACAAGGGTTATCTGTTAAGTCCACAAGATAAATACGATATAACCAATAGTTTTACAATTAAAGACCTGGGCGAATATCTTCTTTATCAGGATGAACAAAATGTGCACCTAAAACAGCAATCCAATTCAAAGGTCACGATGTTTCCTTTCGCAGTCGAAAAAGAGGAGGTTATTGAAGAGTTGATCAAACCCTATCGGGGAAAAGTGGTACTGGTCGATTTGTGGGCGACCTGGTGTGGTCCCTGCATTGCATCTTTTCCTGAAATGGAAAAAGTAAAGAAACAGTATAGCGATCGCGATGATGTGGTATTTGTGTATGTGACGGATGAAAGCTCCGATCGCAAAAAATTCCAGGAGTTTACAAATCTGTTGAAAGGCGATCATTATTACCTCTATAAAAAACAATTTGAAGCAATTATCAAGCAGTTTGACTATGCTATTCCGAGCTATCTGGTTTTTGATAAAGCAGGAAACTTATCTGATCGTGCTGTCTCCCCCGAGAACAAGGCTGAGGCTGCCAAATCCTGGATAGAAAAGGCGCTGAATAAATAAGGGAATGGAAGATTCTTTTATTTTTATAAATTTAGGAAATCAATGGTATTGAACTTTTTAGGAACCTAAAACAAGCATGAAAAAAGCAGTGAAATATAAAATTTGCTACTTAAACCGTACCCTACATTACGGCTTATTTGTTTTATTATTGACTATTGCTGGGCCAAGTATCGGACAGCGCAAATCGAGTTCAGATCGGATCACTTCAGGGGAAAATGGAGTGGACGATTTTAATCTGGCCGAAAATATGAAATTAGGTGCCTCAAACTTAGATTTCCACGGATTCGAGGGCTATAGTTTTTTGTTTCAAGGACGCGAGGCGAAGATCATTCGGCCAAAAGTGACGGCGGTAGGGCATCCCTGGGTATGGCGCGCCCGCTTTTGGGGGCACGAACCGCAGGTCGATATTGGTCTGCTCGAGCACGGCTACCATGTGGTATACTGTGATGTCGCCGAGCTTTTTGGCAATGAGGAAGCGCTAACAATCTGGGATGGATTTTACCGAAAGTTACAGGAAGGTGGGCTCAGTAAAAAATCGGCTATGGAGGGAATGAGCAGGGGTGGTGTCTATATCTACAATTGGTGCCTACGTTATCCTGATCGGGTAAATGCGATCTATGCCGATGCGCCTGTATTGGATTTTAAAAGCTGGCCCGGTGGCAAAACTACAGGAAAAGGAAGTAAACCGGATTGGGAGACTTTTAAGAAAGACTACGGATTGACCGAAACACAGGCTTGGGCATTTGCGGATGCACCCATTGATAAAGCCAAAATCATTGCAGGTTTCAAAATACCATTGCTCCATGTTGTCGGCGATAAGGACGATGTCGTGCCTATCGCTGAAAATACCTTGCCATTTGCGGAGGAGATCCGTCGCGCAGGTGGTCGTATTGAGATCATCCATAAACCCGACGTCGGGCACCACCCGCATTGCCTGGTGGATCCAAGTCCCATTATCAATTTTATATTGAAGGCGAGCAGTAGGTAGCGACCAATAGGTAAACCGAACCAACTTAAACAAAAAAACTTCGAAAGACGATAAATTGAATAACAGCTTGAAAAGGCCAATCCAAAAGGATTGGCCTTTTAGTTTTTATACCCTATTGATCTTATGCTATCAGAAAACCAATGCTGTGCTTTCGGTAATAAATGGATAATATTTATCCCTTTATTAATAATATAACTTTTCTTTTGTATTGAATATAACCTTAAGTTAATCTGTTTTGTTTTTATTTATATTATTGATAATTAGTTTGTTATGTTTTGTTAAGCAAAGTGTGATAGCGATGTGATAGGTGCTTTTTCTTTATTTTTTTGCTCGAATGTTAATCTTTGTGGCAACGTTTTGAAGCATGGAAGAACCTGGTGTTGTTGACATGTAATCGAATCGAAGTATTTCATTCTAAAATCATAAAAAATACATTAATATTTAATTAACCATTTCCAAAATGATTTCACAATTTCGAACAACAAGCGGTTGGAAAACGTTAGCCTTTTCGGCACTTATCTGCGGTTCTTTATACGCATGTAAGGAAAGTAAAGACAGTGTAGCCCAGAGTGGCAAAGCGAATGTAAGCATTCATTTACTCGGGGTAGAAAATCCTGTCGTTACAACAAAGAAAGCGAGCAACGGAAGTAGCTCGACAGCATCCAATCAGACCATTGTAGTACCGCTTACGAAGACAAGTTCTTTTGAAGCAACGTTGACGAACGAGTCGTCCGCAACAAGTGGCAACCTATTGCGGGCCTCGTCCGGAAATCGCGCTGCGGTAACCGAGGAGCGTACTCCACTTGGCGATAACGTCAAATACAAAATCGTTGTCTATAATAACAGCGGTGATTATGTGACTGAAAAGACCTATACAAACACAGTAGACAATACGAGCGATATCACGCTGGATGCCGGACAAGCCTACACTTTCGTAGCCTATTCGGTGAACAGTACCGCTACGGTACCTGCGGTCACGGCACAAACAGATTTGGCAACAGCCAGTCTGGATAATATCAGTGCTGACCTGATGTACTTTAAGAAGGATCTTACTGTTCAAGCTGGCGACAATAATCTCGATGTTGTCTTAAAGCATCAATACAGTGAAGTAACGACCAAACTGAGCATGGCGACAGAAATGACGGGTGCCATTACAAACCTGGCTTCAACAACTATTGACCCGACGCATCCAAGTGCCAATTTAAAATTGGCGGATGGTACAATTACCTACAATGGATCAACAGCTACAGCCAATGTTATATTTCCGACATTGGGTGCTGCTGGATTACGTACTGTGTCTAGTACGCCGACAGTATTGATACATCCAAGTGCAACAAATGGTGTCTTTAATTTCGGATCCATCACAATCGATGGTGAAACGAAGAATAATGTATCTGTAGCAGGTTTAAATATTGTTCCAGGACAACGTTATAACCTGAACCTGAACTTCAAAACCTGTACGCAGGAAGTAACTGGTGGTGCTAATTTGAATTGGGATTACCCCGCTGCCAATAATAATGGGAACAACGGTGCGAACGTTGATGGAGTCGTTGTACCTAATGGGGGAGTGATTACCCGAACATTGACGGCACCAGGGGCAGATTATGGTTTTGTATTCGATATTCAGCAATTGGATAATTCGTTCAATATGGAAGTAAATGGAGTCAAATTAGCGACTCAAGAGATTCAATTTGAAGCAGGTATCGCCATTGCACCCCGAAATGTACAATTTGCGGACGGAAGTATTTATAATGGAGCGAACGCCGAAGGTGGGGCTAATATTCCTCAGATTTATAACATGGTTGGTACAGCAACTCATCCAATTATTCGTGTTGTCATTGCTCGTGATGGTAAGGTAAGTATGTATGGTAGTAAAAGTAATGGTGGCGAATTGTATCCATTGGTTTTAACAGCTGGTACATTTAATATTGTGCCTTGGAGTTCGACTTCAAATACGGTGAAAATTACTCAGATAGTGCAAGGTAAAACAACTATGCTTGGTGCAGGTAGCGGCAGAAAAAAAGTTGCCTGTCCTTAATCTAAAAATTTAATTTATTCTTTGGAGTACCGATAATAAAAGATCAAATCATGAAAAATACAGAAAAGAAGGTTTATATAAGTCCACGCGTTGAATCAACGACAGTAGAGTTGGAGCAAGGTATCGCAGCGGGGTCGGCAGCTCCTGATACGATCCATAGTACCGATCCGCAAGAGTCATGGGACAATGCGGGTGACGATAATCGAACCATTAATTGGTAAGGTAGGGCTGTCTAAGATGACAGATTTTAGGTTGAGATAAATAGCTGTTGAATTGCAATTTTCGGCATAAAGATTCAGAACAACTATTTTGACATACTACTCGGCAGGGATTTAAAAGATCTCAGCCGAGTTTTTTTTGGAAGGGAACTTTATCCAATGAAGCGAGAAACCAACACTCGGCTTACATCGGTGGAAAATTCGGCGGTTGGGCGCGTACTGGATTGAACGGGAAGTTAACTGGTTATATAGATGTATTGGTTTTAACTTTTTGTTTATCAGTTATTTATTAAGTGTGATAGCAATGTGAAAGGCTGTTTTTTTTGTTTCTTTCTTTTAATCTAAATATTTGTGAAGATAATCAGGGAGGGTATTTCGAAAAGGAGATTGGCGGATAAATGTATAGCTGAAAATGCGCTGTTAAAAGTTCCCTGATGATTACAATAATGAATTATCGCCCGGACCAATTTGCGTGAAGGTTCGTGATAATATATTTGGATTTACTCGATGGGGAAGATGGAGCCCCGTCGAGTTTAATAGCTCTACTCTCCTTAAAGGGAAAAATAAAAGTCTGTTTTTTGGAAGTTATGGAGTTCATGGTAAGGATCTCAAGAATAAACAAGGATAAAACTTACAGAAATAAAACGTACAATGGAAAGGAATAAATTTACTGATCTAATTGCTCTAGCGAAAAATAATGATGCCGAGTTTTTGGCTTTATTCAATGAAATCTATCCCGAGTTTATCGCCTCATTAAAAACAATAAATCCAAAAATCCGCAGCAGCGAACTGGAATTCTGTGCCATGACCTTTCTGAATTTTTCGACCAAAAACATTGCTCAATATACCTTTGTAACGGTGCGGGCTGTCCAGATACGTAAAAATAGATTGCGCAAAAAACTTAACATCGCCTCCGATATAGATTTTAACAATTGGATGCGCGATCAGATTCACCGAAACCCTTTTAATAAACAAGAGCATTCTGTTGAAACGATCTAAAATAAATTGCAAACCATATATTTTTATTTCCATTTATCGCAATTCGAGGGGATCCAGTCGTAATTTCTAGGTTCGGATATTTATTCTATGTGTGATACTTTTGTGATAGCTGAGTTTAATCGGCGTGTTTAACGATTGTTTATCTTTGCTTTCAATAAATTATTGTAATTCAATACGATCTTTATCGCATTTCTCTGGCCGATGCGCTTGCTATTAATGCGCCATATTAATCAAATATGATGCGTATCGTGATCGTGCCGTACTCTTAACTATCTTTCTTTTAAGAATATGAAGGTGACAGTATTGGAATTTGAATTTATTTTGTACCAATTTAATGTTGGTTTAATTTCTCGAAATAGCTAGATTTGCACACGCTATTCGAAGATACAAAAAAATCTAGCAAGAGAGGCAAGGGAGAGATGCCTGAAAATGACCTATTGTTACCATGAAGAAGCAATTTTTATTTTTCATTTTATGTTTACTCACGTTTCAGGCAATTGCAGCTGATCGCGTTAAGCAAGAAGTTGATTCACTTTTAGCAAAATCGATGGAATTTGCACAGAAAGGGAATTTGGTAACCTATATCGAAACGGCAATAAAAGCACTTAATATCGCCAATGCCGCTGACTACGACGAAGGAAAAGCAAAATCCGGCTCTTATGTAGCGGAAGGACTTGTGACAGCAGGTTTATTTAAGGAAGGGCTAAAACAACTAGACCGTATTGAAACCACGGATTATTATAAGAATGAAATTTTCCTGCAATCTGAAGTCCGTCGCTTACGGGGACGGGCTTATGGTGGTCTCCTGCTAAATCAGCAGGCTCTTCGGGAATTTCACTTGCAACAAGAGCTTATTAAAAAGCTGACTGGTGAAAAGCAGGTAAAATCCCGTCAGTTTAACTATGAAAACTTAAGTACTGTTTTCCAACGTCTGGGGCAACTGGATTCGATGCAAAAATATACCGAGCTACAGTTGGATAACCTAAAGGTATTTGCTGAAAAGGATGCCGCTATGCGTTATCAGATTGTTTATGAAAACCTCGGAAAATTGTTTGCTGAAAAAGGCGATTTGCCCAAAGCGCAACTATATCTCGACAAATCACTTGAACTAATAAAGAAATATAACATTCCTGTTGTGCTGAATACGTATGATGCTTTAGCTATTTTAGAGGAAAAGCGAGGAAACTTAAAAAAGGCTGCGGTGTTCTATGAGGAGGGGTTAGCAAGAAAGCGGGCAGCTGGTAGCAGAATAGGCATGCAAAATTCTTACCGCGAGCTAGCCGATTTTTACCGCTCAACCAACTTAGATAAAGCTAAAGCCGATCAATATGAAATGGCTTTTAGCCGGCTCACTGATTCGCTTGAGAGCGAAAATAGACAGGTCGTTGATCAGGTGCTCAACCAGATTTTGAAACTCAAAGATGAGGAATCGAATACCAAAGTGTCAAGGGCAGGAACAATTGCACTTAACGCCCTATTGTTGCTGCTTGTTGCTGTTTCGTTTTTTGTTTGGCGGTCGAAGCACAACAGGAAGATATTGGTACAGAAAGTAGAGGCATTGCAGGAAACCGAAACAATCAATAGGGAACTGACCGAACAGATCGGGGAAAATAAATTCAATACACTCATAGACCTGGCCAAAAGCAACAACCCTGAATTTTTGATTTTATTTACTGAATTGTATCCACAGTTTATCCAGGCGCTCAAATCATTTGACGCTAATCTTCGGAGTACCGAATTGGAATTCTGTGCCATGGCATTTCTCAACTTCTCGACAAAAAATATTTCGGAATACACCTTTGTGACGATCAGGGCGGTGCAGGTCCGTAAAAATAGACTGCGTAAAAAGTTCGATATACCATCAGATGTGGATTTCAATAACTGGATGCGTGAGCTAGCTGGAACATCCGTTAGCCCATTGGAACCGAAGGGCTAAAAAAAGAGCAATGTTAACAGCTCTTTTTTTACAAGGTCGGCACTGCTCGCCAATCTTTATTTGATAAAAGCTTACTTTTATAATCGGAAGGGGTAATCCCTTTAATGGATTTGAAAAACTTGTTGAAGTTGGGCAGGGAGTTGAATCCACATGCATAGGCAATATTGGTGATCGGGTTCTCATCCTGAACCAACAGCCTGCAAGCTTCATTGATCCTTACTTCATTGACGAATTTTGAGAATGTTTTTCGTGTATGTGCTTTAAAAAAGCGACAAAAGGATGGCTTGGTCAAGTTCGCCAATTTAGCTGCCTCCTCTAAGGAAATTTCATTGTTGAAATTTTCAAAAACATAATTGTAGATGTTAAAAATAAGTTCTCCGTCCTTGCGCGGTGATCCATTGCTATAAGACTTATCCGATAGTACAGCATATTCTTCTGTGTGAAGAAGGGTAGCCAAGCACTCAAATAGATAGGCTGTTTTTTGCATATCGGAGGCGCCGACCATTTTTCGTAGTATTTTTTTGAGTGCATCTTTTGTTTGTCCATAAAATAACATCCCCTGTCGCGATCTTTCCAGGAAGTCATGCAGCGGGGCCGTTTCAACTAATAAGGGGCAAAAAGACAGTAGGGCTTCTGGATCGAAATGTAAGGTGATAGACTGTGCGCTAGGTTCGTGGCTGGTATCACCCTGCGCATTATACCAAACATGTGGCAAGCCCGGGCCGGTAAATGTCAGCTCGTCGCTTTCAAAGTCTTCCAGATGATCTCCAATGCAGCGTTGCCCATTACCCTTGATGATGTAGGTAAGCTGGCATTCACTGTGAAAATGATATTCGGAGAGGTATTTGTCGCAATTTTCTCGTCGAATTTCAAAAATCCTATTCCCTAAATTTGAAAGTGCTTTCGTATAAACCGGTCTCATAAATGCTGAAAATATTTTAATGAAATAATGGCAGCGTGTACCTATCTTTATAATTGATTTGAAATTGTATCTCAAAAGACGCATTATTAACCAAAAAAGCCATGTATTAAAGGCTTAAAATCATGTAAAATATTACTTTTTTTAACCGTTTATGTCAATGCTGCTATACCATATGATTTTTCAGATTCCCTTTTTCCGCTTATGGTTACGACAACAATCTCTGTTCGGGAGAAATGGAAGCAATTAGCAAAAGCAGCGCTACATTCCTGGCTAAGATGAGTCAATGACGAAGTCGAAACACAAAAAAATACCGAAGGGATTACACTTCGGTATTTTTCGTGAAAAAGAAAACTTACTATTTCAATCTTAGAGGGTTTTGCTATCGCGCAGCATTTTAATGATATTATGCGCTTCGAGCTGCTTGCTGAGTTGTGTATTGATCAAGCTATGAACATTTTGCGAAAGTTCTTCCGATCCTTCAGCCAAAGCTGTTTGATAAGTTGATTTGAAGGCATCTTCTCCCTGCTCACAGGTTTCGAGCAGACTTCTTTCGTCATCTCCCGTGATATTCACTTTTATGCCCATCCAGGCACGGAAAAGCTTGCCGCTCAGCATGGTGCTATCCGTCGCCTCTTTGCCTTCAAGCTCAACATAAGGTGTCAACTCGGCAATAAATTCTTCCGACTGTCCGATAAATTTTTGAAATGTTGGTATAAGTTTATCTAAACCATGACTTGTCGCCAGATCAATAGCTTTTTTATAACCCTCGATGCGGTCGTTGTTGATCTTAATAATGTCATTGATGATCTCCGGATTGTTGATGTTGTTTTCCATAATATTGTTATTTGTTATCATTTTGTTTATTCGAAAAACAGCAGGTACCTGATGATCGTTTGCAGAATCCGAGATTCAGGTATTTAAATCGTGGCCCGTATTTATCCCGTTTTTTATTGTCCGGGAATAAATGGGCCTAAAACTTTCTGCAATTTACCCTTGTTCTTAGAACCGAATACTGTCCTTTAGGCAGCGCAACGAAAACTATGCAACAAAACATTCATGTAGCCATTATCGGGGGTGGACCCAGTGGCCTGTTTATGTACAAGAGATTGGTCGAAAAGAATATAGCCGGTCTCAAAGTATCTATTTTCGAGTCCCGCAAGCAATTGGGGGCAGGGATGCCTTATAGCTACGAAGGTGCTACACCTGAGCATCTAACTAATGTCTCGGATCATGAAATTCCCGCACTGGTCTCCACGATTGAGGATTATGTTCAATCCTTATCGGAAACCGCGCTTCGAAGCTATGGAATCGATGTTGACGATTTTAATCGCCACAAGGTGGTGCCACGGTTGCTCCTTGGCCGCTACCTATCGGAGCAGTTTATGCTATTGAAACGGATGGCGGATGAAAAGGGGATAGAAACACAGATTCATCTCGGCTGCCAGGTCAGCGATATCATTGACCTGGAAAACCAGACGCAGGTTAAAATCATGGTCGGCAGCACCGATACCTATATCGTAGACAAGGTTATCATCTGTACCGGACATAAATGGCCAACCAGGTATGAGGGCAATGTAGAGCATTATTTTGAATCACCCTATCCGCCGTCAAAGCTCGCCTTAAAAACAGACCATGCAGTAGGCTTACGTGGCGCTTCGCTCACGGCAATCGATGCTATCCGTACAATAGCACGTCATAATGGGTCTTTTGAGGCGCTGGAGACAGGTGAGTTAAGGTATCAGATCGACCCGGGAAGTGAAAATTTTAAGTTATTGATGCATACGCGCAGTGGTCTTCTGCCTGCGATCCGATTCCATCAGGAAGAACCTTTCTTAGCCAACAAGCTCTTGATCTCCGAAGAGGAACTTATGCTTAACAGACTTGAAAATGAAGGTTTCGTGTCGTTGGATTTTTTGTTCGATCGTAATTTTAAAGCGCAGTTTAAGGAAAAGGATCCCGACTTTTATGCAATTGTGGAAAAACTCAGCCTGGAAGATTTTGTAGAAGCAGTACTCAGTTTAAGGGAACAGAAAGATGCCTTCGAGGGATTTCGCCAGGAGCACGAACAAGCGCTGAAATCTATCAGAAGGCGCCAGTCTATCTATTGGAAAGAAGTGCTTTCTGCCTTGAGCTTTACCCTGAATTACCCGGCTAAATATATGTCTGCCGAAGATATGCTGCGTCTAAAAAAAGTACTGATGCCGTTGATTTCCATTGTCATCGCCTTTGTGCCGCAGAGTTCCAGTCGTGAGCTCCTCGCACTGCACGATGCTGGTCGGCTGGAAGTGGTCAATGTGGGTACGGACAGTCGGGTTGAACCCGCGAGCGACCGCGGTGCTAACTATATTTATACCGATGAATCTGGGATAGAAGTAAAAACCCATTATAAGACATTTGTGGATTGTGTAGGACAGCGACCCTTGGACTTTGAAGAATTTCCTTTCAAGAGTTTAGTCGACAATGGTAATGTCAGTCCAGCTTACCTGCGATTTCGTTCAGTGGAACGGGCCAAAGAACAAATGCTAGCAGGCAACGACCATATGTTTGTGGCTCCGGATGGCACCATTTTTTTGCAGGTACCAGGGGTAAAGATAGACGACAGCTTCCGGCTGGTAGACCACAGCGGCAACGCCAGTCAACGTCTTTTCATGATGGCTGTACCTTATATGGGCGGCTATAATCCGGATTATTCGGGTCTAGATTTTTGCGCCGCTACCTCCGCTATCATTGCCGGCAAGATCGCTGAAGGGGGATAAATACGTAAGTTTTTGTTAAAATACGGTAAGATGGTTGGGGCCGTACGATACGGGATTTAATTTAAGCTCCCTATTGCTATATTTGGCGGCCATCTAGATCATCAGTTGGCATTGTCTTAACTCAATTGTTGAAAAGCATGCCTAAAACTATTTTAAGAAACCTACAGGTAGGTTTTGGAATTTCACTTTTGATCCTGTTAGCGAGCTCAACGGCTTCTTATGTGAGTATCCGTAAGCAGATCCATAATAGTGCGATGGTTGACCACAGCCGCCGTGTCATGAGCCGTGTCAATAAAATTTTGCAGGATTTGCAGAATGCAGAGACGGGCCAGCGTGGCTACTTGCTGACGGGGATGGACAAGTTTCTCGATCCCTACAAAAATGGTCTTCAGTCCCTGCCTCAATCGCTGAGTCGCGCGCATGATCTCACGGCTGATAATCCAGCGCAGCAGCAGGTGATTGATACCCTGTCAACACTTGTCCAGTCTCGACTGGATCGATTAGAGAATTTGGTGAACATCAAAAAACGAGGTGGTATGGTCTCTGTTGCCCAGCTCGAAGAAGGCAAAACCTATATGGACAGTTGCCGTTTGTTGATCAGCAAAATCATAGATAAAGAAGAATCGTTGCTCAATCGACGTTCAGATGAACTTACACGCTCTTCGGGATACACCTCCATATTTGTTTTATTGGCTGCGGCAGTTTCGTTGCTGATTACACTGTTTTTTTACTTCCGCCTCAGGGCAGATTTCTTTAAGCGTGAGGAGTTGCAGAATGACTTGAAACGAAAAGATGAGGAGATCCAGCGCCGACTGAGCATTACCCAGCGTATAGCACGCGAGATTGCTGCCGGCAATTATGAAATGCAGATTCAGGATGCCGAACAGGACGATCTGGGCAGCTTGACGGGATCCCTCAACGAAATGGCCAGGTCGCTCAAAACATCATTTGATGAACTCAGTAATAACAATTGGCATCAGGCCGGACTAACCCAGCTGGGCAACCTCTTGATGGGTAATAAACAGCAGGAAGAGCTCACAGCCGTTACGCTCGGCCATCTGACAAAATATGGCAACTGTGTCAATGGTGCCATTTACCTGATGGAACAGGATGAACTTGTCTTAAGGGGAGCCTATGGACTCGAAAATCCCGACCATAAGCGCTTCGCTCCAGGAGAAGGCATGATCGGTCAGGTCTTTAAAGACGGGAAAGAAAAGTTATTTGAAAACCTCGAA
Source organism: Sphingobacterium sp. UGAL515B_05 (assembly GCF_033097525.1). Classification (NCBI taxonomy): domain Bacteria; kingdom Pseudomonadati; phylum Bacteroidota; class Sphingobacteriia; order Sphingobacteriales; family Sphingobacteriaceae; genus Sphingobacterium; species Sphingobacterium sp. UGAL515B_05. The sequence goes on from NZ_CP109907.1 coordinate 3,727,462, forward strand.
AATAGCAGCTATGTTATCAGTTTTGCCAGCGGAAAGGTGCAGGTGAACAACCTTTTTATCTTGCCTGTTTTTGATGGTAACCAATGTATCGGTGTGATGGAGCTGGGGTCACTACAGCCTTTTTCTTCCATACAGCTGGCATTTTTTAGAGATGCAGTGCAAAAAGTAGGTACTACACTTGCGGCGGCACAGGCCAGACTTGTGGTGCAGAATCTATTGGAAGAAACTCAGGCGCAGACTGAAGAGCTGCAGGCGCAGCATACCGAATTGGAATCCCTTAATTCGAGCCTCGAAATGCATACGCATAAATTGCAGGCGTCAGAAGAGGAACTCCGCGTGCAGCAGGAAGAACTGGTGCAATCTAACCGTGAATTGGAGGAGCGCTCAAAACTGTTGGAAGATAAAAATGTTGAAATCGCGGAACGCAATCAGGAAATTCAGAGAAAAGCGGCAGAGCTTGAGCAAAGTACACGCTATAAGTCTGAGTTTTTGGCCAATATGTCGCATGAACTGCGCACACCGCTCAATTCAATTCTGTTACTTTCCCGCTTGATGGCCGAAAATTCGGATGGTAACCTCAATGAAGAGCAGATGGAATCGGCAGCTGTGATCCAGAGTTCTGGAAAGAGCCTGCTGACCTTGATAGACGAGATTCTGGATCTTTCCAAAATAGAATCCGGAAAAATGGATCTGGATGTACAGCCTGTATATTTTGCCGATATACTGAATGGACTGACGGCTATGTTCGGACCAATCGCCGCGGATAAGCAGCTCGGATTGGAAATGAGCGCCGCGAAAGGTTTGCCGATGCAGCTCGAAACAGACAAGCAGCGCCTGGATCAGATTTTACGTAATCTATTGTCGAATGCCATCAAATTTACAGCTTCGGGTAAGGTTACCTTGCATATTGACCGCGAACAGTCGCAGAGACACCGTATCGTATTTGAAGTACGCGATACGGGAATAGGAATACCAAAAGACAAGCAGCATCTGATTTTTGAAGCTTTTCAACAGGCTGATGGTTCGACGCGCCGCAAATTTGGCGGTACTGGACTGGGGCTCTCGATCAGTCGGGAACTGGCGCGCCTGCTCGGAGGCGAAATTTTGTTGGATAGTGAAGAAAACAAAGGCAGTGTATTCCGCCTCATCCTTCCGGAGCAGATTTCGGGCAACATGCCATCCGTATTTGCTGCGGAATTGCAGCGACCAATGATCGGAGAAACAGACATTGAAGCGGTGGAGCCCGCTGTAGTGGAACAAGATTCACAAGTGGCAGTGCAGGCCGTGCACAGGATGCCTGAGATTCCTATTCCAGCCGATATTCCGGATGATCGCGATAGCATCGTCGCAGGCGACCGCTTTATCCTGATTGTTGAAGATGATATTGAGTTCGCAAAGATCCTGCTCAAATATACGCGTCAGCAAAACTACAAAGGTATCGTGGTCGTCCGTGGTGATATCGCGGCGGAGATGGTGGCCCGTTATATGCCGCTGGCGGTCCTATTGGATATTCAGCTTCCACTTAAAGATGGCTGGCAGGTAATGGCTGAGATCAAGGAAAACCCCAAGACTCGACATATACCTGTGCATATTATGTCTTCTTTACAGGTTAAAAGAGAAAGCCTGCTTCAGGGCGCCATAGACTTTATCAATAAACCGATGGCATTGGAGCAGATGGGCGATATGTTCCGTAAAATAGAAGATGCCCTCACGCGGCATCCCAAAAAAGTATTGATCGTTGAAGAAAATCCCAAACATGCAGCGGCGCTGTCGCTCTTCCTTGAAAGTTTTGACATTGCCTCGGAGATTAAGAGCAATGTAGAAGATAGTATTGTGGCGCTGAGCTCAGACACTGCCGACTGTGTGATCCTTGATATGGGGGTTCCAGACCGTGTTGGCTACGAGACATTGGAAGCCGTAAAACGAAACCAAGGCCTTGAAAATTTGCCGATTATTGTATTTACCGGTAAGAACCTTTCGCAGGTAGAGGAAATGAAATTAAAACGGTATGCGGATTCTATCATTGTAAAAACGGCTAATTCCTATCAGCGTATTTTGGACGAAGTCGGTCTATTTCTACATCTTGTAGAGGAAAATAATGGTCCTTCTACCAAATCGCCGGGTAGACTTGGCTTTTTGCAGGATGTTCTGCAGGGAAAAAAAGTACTTGTAGCGGACGACGACATTCGAAATATTTTCTCGCTAACCAAAGCGCTCGAAAAATATCAGATGACCGTGGTGCCGGCAACGGACGGAAAAGATGCGCTGAAACAGCTAGAAGATAATCCGGATGTGGCGGTGATCCTGATGGACATGATGATGCCCGAAATGGATGGTTACGAAACGATTGCTTCGATCCGAAAAGATCAGCGATACGAAAACATGCCCATTATTGCTGTTACAGCCAAATCAATGATGGGGGATAGGGAAAAATGTATTGCCGCAGGAGCGTCTGACTATATATCCAAACCGGTGGATATCGATCAGCTATTGTCTCTCTTGCGCGTATGGCTGTATGAATAATAACGCAATAAATAAGGAGCATGGATAAAAATAAAACCATATTGATCATCGACGATGATCAGAACAATATATTTGCGTTGAAATTGGCCTTGAAGTCAAGAGGTTTTCAGGCGATAGGCAGTCTGTCTGCAGAAGAGGGACTTGCTCAGTTACGGGATCATGCCAGTGTAGGTGTTGTGCTCATGGATATGATGATGCCCGAGATAGACGGCTATGAAGCCACCAGGCTGATCCGTGATTCATGGAATGCAAGTGAATTGCCTATTATCGCCGTGACGGCACAGGCTATGACTGGCGATCGTGAAAAATGTCTGTCTGCAGGGGCAAATGGCTATATCTCGAAACCGATCGACATTGAACTGCTTGTGCAGATGATAAGAGAAATAGCAGGATGACCACAGGGAAAAAAATTGTCAGCCAAGAGCAGGTCATGATCCTGATGGAGGATGTGGAGCGTCTCTATGGTTACGACTTTACCCACTATACGAAAGCATCCTTATCGCGGCGGATCAACCAGCTTTGCCTGCTGGATAATTTTGCGAGTTTCGCCGAGCTACGTTATCGTGTTGTCCACGATCCAGAATACATGCAGCGATTTGTCGAAAAGATGACAGTGAACGTAACCGAAATGTTTCGTGATCCAAGCTTTTTCGCAAATCTTCGCCATGAAATCCTTCCAAAATTGCGTACTTCGCCCTTTATCCGCATCTGGATAGCGGGCTGTGCAACAGGTGAGGAAGCGTACTCGCTGGCAATTTTATTGCAAGAAGAAAATCTATTGCACAAATCATTGATCTATGGCACCGATATCAACCCCTCGGTGCTTGAGCAGGCAAAGAAGGCTGTCATCTCGATGGCAAATCTAAAATCTTATGTTGAAAATTATCAGCTTTCGGGCGGTAAAGCTGATTTTTCATCGTACTATACCGCGAACTATAACTGGGTAAAACTCAATTCCACGTTGCGGGAACGTATTGTTTTTGCATCTCACAACTTGGTGAGTGATGCTTCTTTTAATGCTTTTCAGCTGATTCTATGTCGCAATGTGCTGATCTATTTTGACACAGAGCTGCAGGCCAGGGTATTGTCCCTTTTTGATGAAAGCCTCGAAACATTCGGCTACCTTGCCTTAGGCAGTCAGGAGACACTGCGCTTTTCTGCGCTGGCACACTGCTATAATCAGGTGGGCAATGAAAAGATATGGCGAAAGGTAAAGTAGACTTGTAGGGGATTTTTACTTGAACTAAATTTAAAAAATAGCCTATTAAAAAAAATAAAGTATCTTAGTAGGATTGGAGGAAAAATGACTAAAATTCTTTTAGTTGATGACCATCGACTTGTGCGAAATGGGATACGCTTGATCATTGATACCCACGACAAGCTCTCGGTGGTAGGTGAGGTCGACAGTGCAGAGGATGCATTGATCTATCTTGAACAAAATGTATTGCCGGATCTGGTTTTAACGGACCTGAATATGCAGGGCATGGATGGTGTAAGTTTCATCCGGATGGCCAAAAAAATATATCCTGATCTTAGGTTTGCTGTGCTTTCCATGATTGAAGATCCGGTTGATGTAGCCGAAGCTTTCCGGAGTGGCGCAGACGGATATCTATCTAAAGGGGGAGATTATGATGAAATCTTATTTGGATTGTTACGTTTATCGCATGGGCATAAATATCTGATGACCAATTTCGGTTTACGGTTTATGGAAAATTTTGATGTTGAGAATAGCGCGAATGTTGATGTTACTTCACGGCTGTCGCAGTATGAAATCACAGAAAGAGAATTTGCCGTACTGGAACTCATTGCGCAGGGTTTCACCGCTGTGGAAATTGCGGATAAGATCTTTCTGAGCAAACGGACTGTCGAAGGGCACCGTCAGAACCTGATGGACAAAACCAAAAGCAAAAATACGGCCGATCTGATCCGTTTTGCATTTCAGCAAAAACTGCTGAGCTAAAAAGCGCTGTAAAAAAATAGCCTTTGTTTCCACGCTGCTGTGTGCAGCGCGGAAAACGGAAGGCGTATATATAAACGGGGTTAGTTCGACAGAATGGTGTGCTGTTTGATTATTTTGAAGCTGGCTTCCAGCCATTGTCGCGGGCTGTACCAAGCTCACCAAATTTGCCTTTTTCACCGGCAGACTCATTCCCACCAAAGGTGTAGACAGGTTCTCCGATGAGTTCCAGTTGGATCTGTGGTATCGGAAACTGGGTAGGCGTGCCACCCTGTAGCAGATCATTTCTCCGCATAAAGGTGAAAGGTACAAAAGTACCACCCGCCCCATCTATTTCTATGGCATATTCATAATGAATGGCATCGCGTAGGGCACTGGCGTTGGCTATCACATCAGGAAGACCTCCTTTTTGTTTGCGGGAGGCTGTCGAAGCATTCAGCTCAGCGGCAGCACCATCGTAATCTTTCAACCAGTATTTTGCTTCTGCCCGCAATAAGCGTGTTTCTTCGGCCAAAAAGTAAGGATTGACAGCGCCCGCAACATTGAGGGTAGACAACTTGGGATACATCCACCGGGAACGCATGTAATTGCTGAAAAGCCCCCTTCCTCTGGCTTCCAGCAAAATACCGAAGTTACTCGTGTAAGTAAAATATTGGTAGAAGCGTTTGTCGTCAGATTCAATAGGACCCAAGATAATGCTGTTGTTGGTTGGATAAGCTGTGGGCGTTTTTTTTGTTTTATCCGCCAAATAAGCGATTTTGATATCTGCAGGAACATAGGAGGCCGTTCCGTAAGGCCGTTCGAGTACATCGACCAGGGCATTGTAATAGCCGCCCACGGTAGTGGTGATGGTGTAATCGGTGGTAAAACCCTTGTTGGCATAGGCAAGAACTCTGTTCCAATAAGGAGAACCCAGATTTTCGGCTTCGGCCTTATCCCGTGCTACGGAGGAAAGGATCCGTGCAGAAAGCGAATTGATCAGCAATACGAGATCGCCTTTGGAAATGGTGACACCCTTTAAAAAATCGAAATTCAGGTTGGGTGTTTCGGCAATAAGCTGCAAGGTCTTATCAAGATGTTTGATGCCATTCTCGATCAGCTCTTTATAGGAATTGGGAAACTCCTTGAGTTTAAGGTTGACATCATCGACAATCAGTCCGCGGTCGAATATTGCGCCCAGGTAACCTTGGGAGACACCTTTTGCATAGTAGGCACCAATAAGACAGTCTTTGGTCCGGTCGGCACCCTTGTCATCATAGATTGTCAACTTTTGATTCTCGATCAGGTCGATCACTTTGGTGGCATCCAGATTGGACTGATAGAAATTGGAATACACTTCACGAACGGCTGCATTACCGCGGTAAGCGGAATTGTTGTTCAAACGTAACCGCGGTTCGTTCGCAAAATCCCACCAGGACTGGCTGCCGTTGGTATTGGTTGACTGGTCTGCCCAAAGACTAAAATGGGAGCCACCAGCGTTATTGGTCGTGGTATTAAAGGCGGTTTGCACACTGCTTGTTGTGAGTACATAACCCAAACTTTTTATCTTTTCTATGGCTTCGGCATTCGTCAATGTCGAGGGGTCATCGAATCCGATTGATTCGCATGAGCCTAGTGAGAAAAGCACGGCTAAACCAAAAAATATCTTCTTCATGTTTTACTTTGTCTGATTAGGTTAAAAATTGAAGGTTAGTTTTCCTGAAATAATACGGTAGGTAGGGTAATTAAATCCATCCTGTCCGATTCCATCCACATTGACTCCCTTATAGTTTGTCCAGATAAAGAGGTTTCTGCCGATAAGGGATAGATTGGCATTTTTCAGAACCTTGGAAAGACCTAGTTTTTCTGTTGGGAGTTTATAGGATAACGAAAGTTCGCGAAGGGCCAAATAGGTGGTTTTTTCGATCCAATAATCTGTTACTTGTGAGGCGTTGAATACCTGGGTGGTAAAGTTTAGCGGTTTGCCTGCGGCGGCACTCCGGTCAGAAAATTCCGAGCGGTAGACATAGGTCAGATATTGTGCGGTTTCATTGAATTTTTGTCCGCCTTGTTGCCAATCCAGCACGCTGTAAAGTGAAAAACGTCCGTAATTAAAGGTGTTTGTAAAACCCAGTAAAAAATCTGGATTGGCATCGCCGATAATTTTGGCATTACCGGTTGCAGCGTTGACATAAAATACGGGCGCTTCGTTGGCCGTACCCAAAGCGGCTTTTTCGACCACGACACCAAATTCATTTACCACATAGTCTTCAACCCGTTTGGTACCGTTACCGGCATTGATGACAAAACCGTCGGCATTGGTTTGCAACTGCGCGAGATCCGAGTGGATACTGTACCCATAAATTGCGGTGGTACTGGCACCGACAGCTTTTCGATAACCGTTGTATGTAAACTCGGGAACATCGCCCAGTGAGGTAATCCGGCTACGGACGCGGCTGAAAGTAAGGCCTGATGACCAATTAAACTTTTTATGCTCGAGCACTTTTCCATTGACCTCCAGTTCGAGAGAATTTGATTTTACAGCGCCTAGGTTGTCGTAGATGCTTGCTGAGCCCGAAATCGGTGTAAAGGCTGGGACAGAAATAAAATCGTTGGTACTATTTGAAAAAGCATAGTTGAACTGCACATTCAGTCGCTTAAATAAAACGGCATCAAAACCAAGTTCCGTTTCCGCGGTAACTGCCCGCTTCAGGTCGGTATTGTCATTTTGTGTATAGCTGACACCCCCTGTATTGGTGATGCTGACGCGGCTGTCTTTGGCGCCAAAAGGAGGAAGGCTTCCCGCTTTTCCATATGCCACCCGCAGCTTAAACTCTGTCAATGGATCGAGCTTGATATCCTGCGTCAAACGGTATGCGGCAGAAATGCGGGGGAAAAAGGCTGTACCGACATCGCGGCCAAACCGTGAACTCTGATCGAGCCGGCCGAGGGCGTCGACAAATAGTTTATCTGCCCAGGCAAACTTGGCGTTGAGGAAATAGCCATGGTTAACTGTTTTCTCCCAATTGGATGAAATAATCCTCGTGCTCGGTTCTGTCACATCTAGGCTTTTGACTGGGGCCGTAAGATTTCGACCGGAAGCATTGAAACCTGTCTGAGATGCAAATTCATACACATATTTGGCAGTAAGACCCCAATCCAGATTGCCAGTCCTGCGGTTGTAATTTAATTGTAGCTGACCATTTTTGCTGGTGCTTTTGGAGGTTCTTAAAGCATAGTTCCCATTATTCAGACTGACATCCGGGACAATGGTCTGATATCCTTTAGGGTAGTATTCTTCGGTATTATATTGTTTGGTCTGTAAGGAAAGGGCTCCTTCGGCACTCAGGTGTTCGGTAATTACATATTTTAGTTTTCCACCCAGCAGCAGATTCTCGGTCTGATAGGCGTATTCCTCATTGCTCAGTCGATAGAAAGGATTGGTCCATTGCTGACCGGAAAGATTGCTCCCTTTGGGTAGGTAGACATATTTTCCCGATTCATTCTTTTCGCTGAGATCGATAAAAGGCTCGACAAGTAAAGTCGAATAAAGCAGTCCATCCGAACGGCTGGATACAGCACTCGAAGGTGTATTGAAGAAGCTATACTGCGTGGTTAGATCGGCTGTAATTTTGGGTGAAACGCGGTAACCAAGATTGAACAGAATGTTCTGTCTTTTGTCTGCATCGACCACTGGTGAAACACCGCCTTTATGTTGGTTTTGTGCGGATAAATAGATGTTGTATTTTTCACCACTTGCTGCGGCCGAGATGGAATTGGTAAAATAGCTGGTCTGGCCCAATAGATTTTTGGTATTGTCCACATAGTCTTTATAGGGATGCAGATTGACCGAAAAACCATTTTCCTTGTAGTCGATCACCCGGGCTCCATTGACCAACAGGAAAGATCCGTCTGGATTGACCTTGAAATGATGCTGAATGGATAGGGGTGGAAGTAATAACAGACTTGAGTAACCAAGTTCGTTATCTATACTGATATTCAGTTTTCCTTCCTTTTTACCGTTTTTTGTCAACACCTGAATGACCCCGCCCTCGCCGCGGGTTCCATATAAGGCCGAGGCTGCAGCTCCTTTGACTACTTCGATGCTCTCAATATCGTTGGGATTAAGATCTGAAAGACGGAGGGCTGTGACAAAGCCATCCACAACGATCAAAGGTTCGATTTCTCCGGTTACCGACTTTGATCCACGGAGATATACCGATGCCCCGGCATTGCCACCCGACTGGTCGATGCGGAGGCCGGCGACTTTTCCGCGTAAACTCGTGGAAGCATCGAGCGCAGGAACGGTGCCGATCAGCTCCTGGTCTACTTTGGTCAATGCAAAGGATAGCTTTTTGCGGCTTGTACCTTGTGCAACACCTGTTACCACAACTTCTTCCAGATCTTTGCTCGCTGGGCTGAGCGCAATAACTATGGGGCTTTTGTCGATCACAAGGGATAGTGACTTGTAGTTGAGATGTGTTAGCTTGACCTTAAAGGGGAGCTTCTGTCCAGTAACAAATTGAAATCTACCCTCCCTGTCGGTTTTCACAGAGTGGGTAACAGCATCCAATTGCACAGTGACATCTTCTATAGGCTGTTTTGTAGAAGCGTCAATGATATGGCCCTCAAGGGTAGCGTTTACGATAGGTTTGGGCTTGTTCTGTGAATAAGTGGGGTGTACCCAAAAAAAGAACAATAGAAAATAGATAGAATACAGCCGTACTCCAATGTTTTTCATAAAATTTGGATTAATAGTTAAAAATTAAACAAGTGCCAACGCCAATTGATTACTTGCAGGATTTCTAGGGGAATGTTTCTACAGCAGAACACTGCAGTTTTGTGTTAGCAACACATTCGCATGGATGCAATGTGGAATAGTTGATTTTTCATAAGGGATCTTAAATGTTAAAAAAGTTTAGTTGATTGAATACGATAAGCAAATATAGGGAATTAAAAATAAAGTCTATAAAATTAGTAGATTATTTTTTTAAATAAATTGAACTGCGCTGCTGCTACGAAACCAAAGCGGGCTTCCATGTAAATGAAAGCCCGCTTTTTGAAGTCTTTTGATCGCTTGTGTTTCTAGCATGGAGGCTGGCGAAGATATAGGCCATGTTTTAGTAGGCCATTGTCTGGATTCTTTTCTACTTCAGCTTTTTCAATTTTACTGTTTTTGTTGATAGGGGTATCACATAGCGATTCAACGGATCTTTGTTTATTCCTTCCACCTCATAATGGCTTTCGGGATTTACATTGAGCAGAATATTTGTGCTGTTTTGTTTTGCTTCATTATTGAAGATCAGGGTGACGCTATGGTCTTTTTGATCGTAATGTAATTCGGCAATTTCTCCGGCATCTGTGGTCAACCATAGATTTTCTTTTGCCAGGAAAACACGTCCTTTGGAAGCTGTAGTCAGTGCAACCTTGACCTGTTGTTTTTCGGTTTTTAGATTACCGCTGAAAGCCAGCCAGCCAAATTCGGGATGTTCGACAATATAGGTCCCCGAATTGACGGCATAACCATAAAAGCCGGTTCCATAATCGCCCGAGATGCCGTCATTGGCCAGTGTGGATGGGTAGGAGTGGAATGCTCCCGGGCCAAAGCCGTCGGCTGTGACATTGGCCAATGCACCCATCATACCTGCATGTCCGATACGGAGCAGGTAGAAGTCGTCTGGATGGTCGCGGTAGGCTGTAAGGACGGGAATGGCATTGAGGGCCGAACCATAATGATGCAGCTGCCGCTCGATACGGGAGAGCTTGCCGCCATAGACAAAATCCCAATAACGGCGTGCACTGCCATTGTAACCCCAGTGCGGCACGGTAGGCATGTAAGCAATGATGGCATTGAGCGTCACTTGAGCTTTTTCGTCGAAGCCGAAAAAGCGCGACCAGAGGTATACCTCTTCCTGACCTGTAGAATCCCATGGCATCTCACTCCCGAATGGATAATTGAGGGTTTTCCAATGCTCTGCTCGCTTGCGCATGGCGGCTTCAAGCTTGTCGGCCATCGTTGTTAATCCTTCCTTGCGGAGATCATTGAGGACGATAAGGAAGATACTGCCTTCCATTTGACCGAATTGCGCGTAGTAAGGTGCTTTTTCGACCATGGCGATACTGGTCTGGTAAGCCCGTTCGAGGTACTTGTCCCAGGTTTCCTCATTGACCAGATTGTTGTAGTTGCGGGCGAGCCTGTACATCACCCAGTGTGCTGCCGCAACATGTGGATAATTGTAGGATCGTCCTATGTCATCGGCTTCCTTTTTGGGCCAGGCAGACCAGGTTTTCCAGTTGATATCCGAACGGTAGGTACCGGCGGGCATTGAATCTGGTTCATAATAAAAAAGGCTTTTGACAACACCATATTTCTTGTCGCCTTCTTTATGCTGGATATGACCGTATAGTGTCTCATTGACAAAACGTTTCAATTTGGCTATTTCCTGTTGATCGGGCTGCAGTACTTGTTTCATCAGGGCGGCAAGCCAGCTTGCTGCTCCGGCTTCATCGCTGAGGCCTGCAAACCAGGCGCTCCTATTTTGGGTGATGGGCTGCTGTTCTTCATAGTCATAGGATATGACAGACGGTGAACGGCCAAAGAGATCCTTGTCATTTTCATACCACTGCTTGGTGGTGAGGAAATGGCCCAGATCCTGTACAACTTCTTTTTCGGATTTGATTACTTTATAGTGGATCGTCTGCGTAATGCCATCCCTGTAGTTGATGGTAAGCCGTGCACGTCCCCAACGGTTGCCCTTCACTTCGTATTCGGTCCATTGCTGAGCTGTGCTTCCTTTCTTTGTCAGGGTCAATGCACCTTCGGGATAGACACTGACACTTTTGACCGCTTTGTTGTGCTTAACAAAGAGTTTGGCGGGATTGTCCATGGGGACAACATATCCGGGAAGTCCAACAGCGACAGGCCTATTGTTTTTCAATAACTCCGATTCAATTTGCCTGATACTTGGCGCGAGGACAAATTTTAAGGCAAAGGTCTTTGACTCATGTGGTTTCAAGAGGGTAGAAGTCGGTGTATTCCATTGTTCTACGCCTTTCCAATCAGTCTCGGCATAGGCCTTACTGTGGATCATCCATTCATGAAATCCCTCAAAGGTAATACTTCGGGGGGTAGGGTCTGTATTGAGCGGATTGTAGGCTTCAAAGCCTGCATTTTTATAGGGCAATACCAACAGACTCGGCCCATTGCCATGTAGGCGGTTGACCTGTAGATAACCCGCATCTTGGCCGATATAGGGATCGAAAAAGACATTCTGTGCATGTGCCTGATCGAGATTTTTCCAATCCATGTTGTTGTTGAAGGGAAGTGGGATACCCAGCGCCCCGATTTCGATGGGATAATCGTTGGGATTTGAAACCTCAAAACTCAGGATCAGATCGCCTCCGTCATCTCGCCAGCTGCGTACAACCTTCAACGGAATATTGTTGAGCGTAGGGCTGATGTCTGCGCTTGCAAGATCGTTTTTTGCCGGATTTATTGGGATGACATGCTTACGGTCTGCCGCCGATGAGTAGGAAGTCCAGGGGGTATCACCCTGACGGCGCAAACTGATATTGATATCACCGATATGAAAAAACTTATTGCGGTCTCTTTTGCTCAGGAGCTCAACAGGCGTATAGTCAAAATCTTTTTCGCCGCCGTTGGGGCGAAAAGAAGATAGCGTCTGCGATGCATTGAGGATAGCTACATGGAGGTTTTTGAGGGTAAAGCTTTTGGCGCCCTCTTCTACACCTAAAGTGGCTTGCTGTGCTTTGACTGCTTTCCATACGGGGTGTTCGTCCTGTTGACTATATACGCTGCTTGGCAACTGTGTGCATACGAGCGCAAATAGGATCCAATAGCTTTTTTTAAGATTCATTTTTGACATGTTATTGCTCATTTAATACGCCGAAGATCATTGTTCTTACAAAGATGAAGGATTGTACTCTCGATTTATGGGTAGATTTTAACCTTCAATAGCCCATTTTTAACCTATTAGCCCTCAAAATTTGTAATGCGATGATCGAAGTTATAAATTTAATGTTAAATAGACATTTATCGTAGATTTTAGTTGTTATAAAGTCAGTTGAATGGCGATATCGTTTTTTATGTACCTGTAAACTTTGTGTTATCATGAAACATCATTTTTCTTGCGTTATTTTGGTTACACTGGTTATGTCACTTACAGGGCTGGTGGCACAGCCGTTGAAACCCTACCAAAAGCCTAATGTATTGAATCCACTGTTGCCTGGGTATTTTGCGGACCCGAGCATCAAGAAAATTGCAGATACGTATTATATCTATGCGACCACCGATGGTAATGGTTGGGGAGCAGGGCCATCACAGGTATGGACATCCAGGGATTTTAAGAACTGGACCATTCAACCCATGAACTGGCCCAATACACACTGGTACTGGGCTCCTGATATCACGCAGGGATACGACGGACGATATTACCTCTATTATAGTCAGCCTGTAGAAATTTTTGGGGCAGTGGCCGACAGCCCTACAGGCCCCTGGGAACCTTTGGTATCCGGTGGCAAATCGATGATCCCGAACTATATGGTTCCAGGTGTGATTACCCTGGACGGGCAAACCTTTCGGGATGATGATGGTCGCATCTATCTATTTTGGGGAACCTGGGGAATCTACCCCGATCATGGATGTGGGGTGGGGATACTCAACAGGGATATGAAAACGTTCGAAAAAACAGCATTGATTCCAAATACGGTTGCAAAGGACTTTTTTGAGGCGCCCTATATGTTTAAGCGTAAGGGCATCTATTACCTGATGTACTCCTCGGGGCATTGTGAAGATGGTACTTATCGTGTGCAATATGTTAAAAGTAAAATCGGTCCTATGGGACCTTTTGAATATCCATCGGCCAATCCGATATTGATTACAAACGAGGATGGCAGTATTCACGGTCCGGGACATCATAGTATTCTTGAACAGGATAATCGTTATTTCATCGTCTATCACAGGCATAATAATCCACATGCTGGGGGCGGCTTCCACCGTCAGGTTGCCATGGACGAGCTATTCTTTAGGCCTGACGGCGATATTGAGCCGGTGCGGCCCACACATGCTGGTGTGCCAGATTTGCTTCCAACAGTTACAGGGCCAGTCGATTTGGCTTTTGGGAAAACGGTGCAGGCCTCTTCTTACTACAATGCAGATTTTAGGCCTGCATTCTTAGTCGACAACAACAATGGAACACTATGGCGGGCCAAAAATAATCAAGGACCGGCCTGGGTAGCTATTGACCTGGGTAAGAAGCTGGATATACAGACCATATCCATTCAGTTTGAATACCCGACTTATGCCTATCAATACCGACTCGAAACTTCTGTGGATGGTCTTGCCTGGAAAAGCTTTATAGATCGCTCGAATAATGACCGTTGGGCAAGTCCTATTGTTGAACATGGCAAAGCTATGGCAAGATATGTTAGATTACATGTATTGAACACGCAAGTGAATGGACTTCCTCGTGGCGTTTGGAACATGAAAGTGTATGCACAAAAGCTTGCGCAACAGACGCTGTGGTCTGCAGCACAAACGATGCCCGTCAGGGAAATAACATTGGGTAATTTAATCCATATCGATGCGGCCAATTACCTTGAGGGGCAACAGGTAAAAGGTATTCAGAATAAAGGGCTACTCGGGGGGATGTTCAGTACAGAACATGCCTTGGCCGTTAAAAATTATCAGGGTAAAAAGGCATTCTTCTTTGATGGAGCTACCGCATTGCGATCGACTTTCGCTGTGCCCCAGTCGTTGGCTGCAAATAGTTCTTATAGTATTGCACTATGGGTCAATAATCCGGACATCGCCCGGTTTGAACCGTTGGTTGCCTGGTCGTCGGGGCAGCAGGATCTCAGTAAAGCGATTTTTGGTTATGGTACAGATTCCGGACGTGGGGCCATCACGCATGGCTCCTGGCCTGATTTGGGGTATGCATCGGTACCGGGCGCAAATGTATGGCATCATATTGTATTTTCTTTTGACGGCTATCAGGAGTCTATTTATGTGGACGGAAAGCTGCAGCGCAAGGAAAATAGGATGCTGTTTGTCAGGCCTGGTGACGCCTTTGTGTTGGGAGCTTCGGATGTGCTGGATCAGCACTTTTCGGGCTATGTATCCAGTTTGCAGGTATATAATACGAGCTTGGATGAGGAGGAAGTGGCCAGGTTGGCCAATGAAGTCCCGAAATCGGATTTCTTTGCGCTGCAAACTGACGATTTAAACCTCGGAAAGCTCAGCACTTTGCGGAACCAGGGAACAGCAAAGGATACCTTAGTGGCCCTTGACGATGCGGAGGTGGTGGTAGCGGGAAATAGATTGGCATTGAAAGGTAAGGCTTTTGAAAGTGCGGCGCTAACAGACATTCTCCGTCAGCAGCAGTATACGCTGGGTTTTGACTGGTATGACGGCGCTGCCTGGCAACATGCTATGTTTGTATATGATAAAGGAAAAAAGCGTTTTTATCGCAATGGGAAGGCTGAAAAGCGGGTGTTTTCTAACAAACTGCTGCGGGTAAATAAGACTAGCATCGAACTGGCTTATCCATTTCATTTCTTTCGCGCCTATGCTGGCACTTTAAGGTCAGAGGAGATAAACGCTAAGTTCAGTCAGTGGAAAGCAGGCTTGGCCAATGGGCTGGACGGGTATGTTCCGCAGGTACTTTCTCCACCGCGTCTGATCAATGCCGATCAGGTATTTGCACAGGTCGAAAAAAGGCTGGGAATGTGGTATCTATTCCGTTCTGAGGGCGAAAGTTCAGGCTGGAAGCAACAGCCTTACCATCTCTTTAAATCGTTCGAACCTGGAAAATCCATCGAAGTTCTGGCGAAGGATGCCTTTGGCAATGTCAGTAAGCCGGTAGTGGAAAGGGTTTCGGCGAAAAGGCCGCAATTGGTACAGCCAGCACACAATGAAAGCTATTCGGCCAAGGATCAGAAAATTCCTTTCTGGGATGGTTATCAATATAGTGAAAGAACCGACAGTACACAGACAGCGCTTGCCTACTTGAATGGAACCTGGAAAATCCAGTCCAAAAATACAAAATGGGGTGATGCAGACCTTCTGGCCCCCTTTGTTTATAAAGAGCTGGAGGGCGATTTCACGCTAGAGGTTAAGGTAAGCGATGTGGCAGGCTTGGCCCGCAAAGCACGTACATCAAGTGAAGCCGGTATCATGATTCAACGCACGGATAGTAAGGATGCCTACATCACCAATTGTATTTTGACGGGATGGAACCTGGGTAATCTTTCGCGGAGCATCGGCCCACAGATTTTTCAGGAAGAGAATACAGGAACGGGCCTAAATTTTTCGCCCTACCTTCAGGTTCAGAAGATCGGTAATTATTTCTTTTTGCGTTGCTCGGGAGATGGCATGTACTGGAAGGATCTTCCTGGAACACCGTTTCTACGCGCCGATCTGAACGGCAAAAGACTGCGCGTCGGACTTTATCAGATTGCCGGTAACAACCAGTTAGGTTATGGCGAATTTGAAAGACTTCGTATCTGGAAGTAAAAATGATATGTCCATAAAAAACGGCATTGAACGTTGTTCAATGCCGTTTTTTATCGAAAGTTTACTGATGAAGGATTACTTGGAGTCATTTAGCGCTAAAGTGCTGATCAATGAGTCCGCTTCTGCTTTTTCGATTTGTTTACTGTATGATGCGGTCAGCACTTTATAACGGATATCCAACACTTTCTCCTGTAAATCATAATCTGTCGTTACTTCCAATACTTTGGTATATTGTCTTTTTTCGGCATCATATCCGAAAGCAAAAAGATCGAGTTCTTTTTTGATGCTGCAGCCTTTAAAATAGATGTTTTTCCAGCGACGCCCTATATTGCCGCTCGGATTATACCAGATGATGCAGGAATCAAGGTTCCTTCTGCCCCAGCTAGCTGGAAGGGGATATAGCCCCAGCTTTTTGCGTTGCTCGTTGTAATTGACTCCATATTTTTCAATAATACATGTTTTGCTGAAATACGATCGAATAGATGGGTAAATAGGCAAGAGTATCACAACGAAGGATAATACAATAAATAGGTTTCGAAAAAGGGTTTTGTTCATAAATGGTCTTTTGATGTTGCTAGGCTCGTATATTTTGCACCCTCATTGTATCTGTCTACAATGGGTTCCTGTTTTCATTTTAAATATATTAAAAAAATTGAAGTGATCTATTTGTTGTGCCGATTTTCAAAAAAATAAAAAGCCTGCTTTTTTGGAAAACAAAAAAGTAAAATAAGGGGAAGCAAAAACATTCTGAAATAGTTATTGTTGTAAAAGTAAGGCATAACCTCAGGTAATGAAAATACTTCTTTTAGCGCTAAGATCCTTACTCTTTTTGTCCGTATTGCTGTTGACAGCCTGTTCGACCTTAATAAACAATGTTCAGGTACATACGTTAACAACAAACTACTGTGCGCCAAATGTGGCCTATACATCAATTCCAATACAGGAAATCGCTGCCTCGGACAGTATTCAGATAAGGAAAATTTTTTCTTACCATGATTTTGTGCTGATCAAATACCTCAATCTGGCAGAACCCATTATCCACTATTTGGGGACTGCGAATAATGCTACACTGAAATTGGCGGCAAGGCAAAAGATGACCGAAAGGTACATGCTGTTTGAGACAGAACTGAATGCCATTGCAGCAGAGTTGGACTGTAACGGTGAGCGTATCGATAAGCTCGCAGGATATATAGACGAACTGAATGCGAAAACGCAGACGCGTTTGACTGTGGCTTCTATACTTCTGGGAGCCGTGACAGCGGTGACGGCGACCACGGTTAAAAATGATGGACTCAACAATGGATTGAGCATCGCTGGCGGGGTCGGTACGGCGGTATTGGGATTTATGACCCTGAACCCAAAAGGCAAAAAGGTCAAGATGCAGCTGCAACGTAATATGCTTGAAAGTATTTGGTATCAAAATAATAAGGCGCAGATCTACCCGAGCTCAGTTTGGGGGATTTTATCCGAGAAAAAATTTAGCAACGCTGAAAACTCGTCATTGATAGAAACAATGCGGCAGCGCTGGCTGCAATATGGTCTGGACGATGAACCGGATAGCCCCCTGCAGCAGCTTTATTTTAAGAATGGTGGAACTTTTGCGGCCGAGGAACTACATGATCTGGCCAATATGCACAATGAATTGCAGGCGACCATCCGTTCTATTCAGCAGGATATGCGAAGTTTAATACTGGCCATTCATTCAATGGATTGAGATTAAGTGGCTATCTCCTCCTCAATAGCGACAGATTGTGGTTTTTTAATATTTTTGATGCCTTTCCTATGGAGCCATTCGGTAAAATGATCTGGATCGTCCGGTATAAAATGGATCACCTTACCATTTTTGAGGAGTAAGGAAAATATACCGCAATTAGCGATGAATTTGATGATGTCATCGGAATGGTGTTTCAAGAGCGAAAAATATTCCATTAAGTTTGGTTTTTCTTTAAAAAATAGGTCGGATAAACTATCCAAAATATGCGTTAAATGGCTAAATCAATCGATTGCATAAATCAATTCAAAGATGTGAAATATTTTTAATATTTCTTCAAAAGATTATAAATTGATATTGCTTTTTTTTTTACGTTAAACTGTTTTCGCTTGGCGACCTGATCACCGCATTTCAATAGATCTCTCAAAATGATCTCCCAATAGGTTTTCTGTTTTGGTCAGCTTTTAAACATTTTTACCCTTCTTTTAAATATTCGTTGCAAAGCGATTTTGTTGAAAGCAATAGCTTTGCTTTGTAACCAATTGGCGAAAAGCCAGTTCATTTTAAATAAATGATCGAGTAAATGCAATAGTGAATTTTTAAGGGATGCCACCTGTTGAAACGAGCTCATTATGTGATCTGATAGCGCATAGCGGTGAGCACATACTACAGTTAGCATATAAGTAATAAATAACCAATTTGTATAAATAAATAACCAAGTACTCGCCTCAAGGGGCAAAAAGACATTTATCTTAAAAAAAGATTATGAACAGAAATTATGTGTCTTCTTTCTTTTGTTTTCCCAAAGAAAGGAATAGGAAAGTGAAGTGGTTGTTAATGGCTTCCATGTTAATGGGCATTGGACGACTGTCTGCTCAGGAAAAAGTGATCCATGGAAAAATCATCAGTGATCAAGGAAAACCCATTATCGGGGCGTCGATCAAAGTGAAAGACAAAACCCTCAGTACTTCAACAAACGAGAAAGGCGAATTTGTACTCAAGCTCAATCCGGGAGAAGTCCTTATTGTATCCAATGTGGGTTATAATCAGGCAGAATATGTAATCGGTAATTCTTCGGAAATCAGTATTCCACTTGTTGCCGCAGAAATTGCCGTGGATGAAGTTGTGGTGGTAGGCTATGGTAAACAGAAGAAGGTCGATCTGACCTCTTCCATCGCTGTTGTGGACACCAAAGATCTGGTGAAAGTACCTGGTGGTACAATTGCTACGCTTCAGAGCGCCGTGCCTGGAGTGCAGGTAACCAATGGCGCTATCCGTATCCGTGGCGTTGGATCCATTAACGGAACCGACCCGCTCTATGTCGTGGATGGGATGATCGGCGGAGCTATGCCGGATGAAAATAATATCGCCAGCATTCAGGTTTTAAAAGATGCCGCATCAAGTGCCATCTATGGTTCCCGTGGGGCTAATGGCGTTATTTTGGTCACCACAAAACGGGGTAAAGCCGGAGAGGTGAAGCTCGATTATAATGCCTTCGCCGGCATCAAAAATATTTCCCATAATATACCTCTGCTCAACGGGCAGCAACTGGCCGAATTGATTAATGAGGAAATGTACAATAAAGATCCCTCGCGCAAAGATTATCTGGCCGCGCTGTCTAAACCCTCCGACATCGGGCAGGGGTATAATATGATGGACGAATTGCTGCAGACGGGCAATTATCAACGGCATAATCTCTCGGTTTCCGGCGGATCTCAAAACGCCAATTTTCGGCTTAGCGGTATCTATGCGACAGACAAATCCATTATTATTCAAGATAAAAATAAGTATTATGGCGCCCAATTTATCTCTGATTTTACCAAAGGAAAACTCAAGATAGGCGAAACCCTTTCCTTAGGTTACATCCGCCGCAACTGGAGCGACAAAAATATCATCGATGCGCAAAAGTGGTCCTCGACATTACCGCTCTACGATGCCAACAGCAGCACTGGTTTTGCCGGAGCTGGCAATGGAACGGATGTTCAGAGTGCATTGGCAAATGCCCACCTCAATAAAAACGTCAATGACAATTTTTCGGTAAACGGCAATGCCTGGGCTACTTATGAGATTATAAAAGGCCTGGTTTACAAATTTAATATGGGGATCGACCTTAACCGGGTGCGGAATGAGGGGTATATAGGTAACTACGCTGTCGGACAATATCAAAATCATAGTCCGGATGAACTCAATATTTCGAGCAGTCAAAATAACCGCTGGTTGTTTGAAAATACGCTGACTTATGAAAATAATTTTGGCAAACATGCTATTTCGGCTTTGGCAGGTATTACTTCGGAAGAATCCCGTTATAATGCTGTCAATGCCGGTGCCCGCGGTTTGCCAAGTCCAGATGTTTTGATCCTTAATTCGGCTTCCTTGGCGAGTTCCCGTCTCGTGGGGTCAGGTGTGGGACAGTCTGCCATGTATTCCATGCTGGGCCGTGTCAACTATAATTATGATAACCGTTACCTATTGACATTTAACATGCGACGTGATGGATCGGCCAACTTTAGCAATCAATACCGCTATGGAAACTTTCCTTCGGTATCAGCGGGATGGCGGATCAGTCAGGAATCTTTCATGAAAGCATTTCCTGCGATCAGCGAATTGAAGATCCGTGGCAGTTATGGTCTTCTGGGTAATTCCGATATAGCGCAATATCAATATCAGCGGACGGTTAGTTTCGACCACGTCTGGTATTATTTGAACAATGTTATGGTTACGGGGGCTTTGCCGCAGACTCCTTCCAATCCGAATGTAAAATGGGAAAGCCAGTATTCAACTGACCTTGGTCTCGATCTGGAACTGTTTGACCATAAATTGGCCCTGACGGTCGATTATTATAACAAAAAGACTGAGGACATGTTGATCAATGTACCCATTTCGTTCACCGCAGGGTATGTCAACAACTTTCCTGTGCTGAATGCCGGCAGTATACGCAACCGGGGGTGGGATATCCTGGCTTCCTACAAAGATCAGGTCGGTAATTTTGGCTATCGTATCGGCGCCAATATTTCTTTTGTGAAAAACCGCGTGCTGAGTCTAGGCAACAATAATGAAATTTTATGGGGAAGTATCTCTCCTGGGGGTGAAAACGTCACAAGAACAGCAGTTGGTCGTTCGGTAGGGGAATTTTGGGGCTACACCACCAACGGTTTATATACCAGTCAGGCACAATTGGATGCCGATAAAGCTTTTGCACCCCACGCAGCATTGGGCGATATACGCTTCAATGACCGAAATGGCGACAAGGTCTTAAATGATCAGGATAAAGATTTTTTGGGAAGCCCAATACCTGATTTTAGCTACGGCTTCAATGCCGATGTAAACTACAGCAGTTCGATTGGCACATTTGATCTGTCGATGATGTGGCAGGGAAGCAAAGGAAACGATATCTACAACAATAGCCGCTACTGGGGCGAGGGAATGTACCACTACTACAATAATTTTGCATCGACTCTGGATCGTTATCGTGCGGAGGAGCTTGTCTTTAAAAATCCGGTATCTGGTGAAACTACGGCTTATCCAAAAAATACAGCTACTACTATTCCACGCGCTGTACTTGGCGACCCGAATCAAAATTTAAGGGCATCCAACAGGTTTGTGGAGGATGGTTCTTATTTGCGGCTCAAAGTCGTCAACATTGGTTACAGTTTTTCAAGTCCTAGACTTGAACGTTGGAAGATCGACCGACTGCGGTTTTACGTAGGCGCAAAAAACCTACTGACCTTTACCAAGTATTCAGGTTATGATCCTGAAGTGGGCTCGGGCGATACACGCTCCAATTTAAGCCGTGGAATTGACGGACAGACACCATGGGGGCTAAGCTTCCCGAATTCTAGGGAGTATTTTATGGGTATTCAATTCACATTTTAATTTTCATTTCGATACCATGAACAGACACTATATAAAAATGGCTGCTGCTGCTTTGTTGATACAGTTCTCGGGCTGTAAGCCAAATCTAGATCTCTCCAATCCGCAGGAATTGTCGACAGATACCTATTATAAAACAGCAGATCAATTGGAAAATTCGGTCATACCTGCCTATCAGGCACTGATCGGCCGTACACAGGGCGGATATGCTCGTAGTTTGTATTTCGAGCTCTTGGCACCCGGGGACGATTACAACCATACTTTTAAATGGGAACCCATGTATCAGGACACGTACAATACCCCTGCGAGCGATGGGATGGCAGCTCAGACCTGGAGAGATTTTTGGAACGGGGTGTTTGCGGCTAATTTAGCCATCGATCGGATTCAGAAGTTTGAAGGCGAAATAGATCAAAATAGAAAGAATCGGTTATTGGGGGAAGCGTATTTTTTGAGAGCACTGAACTATTTGCACCTGAGCATGTTGTTTGGCGAAACCATTCCGCTGATCAATAAACCTGTCGAGACCAACGAAGATTACTATCCCGGCAATGCACAGGCGGGGGCCGTATATGCCCTAATCGTGGATGACTTTAAGAGAGCATCGGAATTGTTGCCAACGCGGGCAGCACTCTATGCCGACAGTAAAATGATCGGTCGGGCAACCAAAGGTGCAGCACAGGCTTACTTGGCTAAAACCTACCTGTATAAACCTATCTTGGCGAAGGGACAGGCTGCAGATTTTGCAAATGCCGAGATCCAGTTGAAAAGCGTTATTGATAGCAAGGAGTATCAATTGATGTCTTCCTATAGGGACAATTTTTTGGAGTCGAAGGAGAATAACCAGGAATCTGTATTTGAGATACAGCTGTATAATGGGCCTGGCTGGCTTGGGGACGATATATCGAGTTCGTGGCGATGGCAGGAGATCGGCATGTTCGATGGTACCGGTGGTGCCTGGTGGAACTTGGCGCCCAATAAAATGGCACATGATGAATTTGAAGAAGGAGATCCCCGGAAATATATGACGCTTTGGTGCGAGAATGGTGCAAAGTTTACGCAGCTGGACGGTAAGGTCACGACCTATACGGACTGGATGAAAAACCTGGCGACCAATAAAGATTTCTTTGGTACCCGGAAATATTGTCCGGATGTTCAGATCGCTGACTTTGATAATGGCAACAATGATCGTATTTTTCGCTATAGCGATGTGCTGCTGCTTTATGCGGAATGTCTCAATGAACGTGGCGATATCGCCGGAGCGAAACAATACATCAACCTGGTGCGTAAGCGCGCCAATAATATCGTTCCGGATGAGCAGCCGCATCTCTGGTATCAAAAATCCAACGGGACAATTCCCGACGTAGATGGACTGATTGCAAAAGGTTTGGTAAAAAACGGTGTTGCGTTGAATACTATAAAAAGTATTATCGTGCATGAACGATTTGTCGAATTTTTGGGAGAATATCAGCGGTATTTTGACCTTTTGCGCTGGGGCATGGCTGACCCTACCTGGCTTGAGCCTTTAAAGAAAGCGGGCTGGTCGGCAAAAGCCATGTATTACCCCTTCCCACAGGCCGAACTGGACAACAACAAAAATTTGAAAGGGAACGACATGAACAATTGATCTGGGAAAATAGATGTTTTTATGTATTCATAGTTAGTGTTAGGTGGAGGTGTCCTTTTTAGGGCACCTTTTTTTTGTTCCACTGAACAAAAAGAATCCTGTGTCGATATTGTACTAGTATTGATCGATTATGTAGTTTCTTTCCTGATCCAATACAGGTATTTTTGGTATTCAAGTAGATAACAAATTATAAACCGGATGCCTTTGTCGTGCAATTTGTGTCGAGGCATTCTGATCGAAGATCATTGAATAATGGACAGAAGAACAGCAATTAAATTTCTCGGTGCAACTATTCCGACGCTTTTCCTTGGCAAATTTAGCGCTGCACACACCTATTTGGGAAAAGTACCTTTTCATCCCGACTGGCGTTCACTAGAAAATTATCAGGTGCCTGAGTGGTTCAGGGATGCCAAATTTGGTATCTGGGCGCACTGGGGCCCGCAGTGTCAGCCCGAGCGCGGCGATTGGTATGCGCGGGGTATGTATCAGGAGGGATCCGATCAGTATAATTATCACGTCGAAAAATATGGACACCCTTCGGTGTTTGGTTTTAAAGATGTTATCCATCAGTGGAAAGCCGAAAATTGGAATCCGGAAGAGCTGATGGACCTCTATAAAAATGCCGGTGCCCAGTATTTCATGGCCCTAGCCAATCATCATGATAATTTGGATCTTTACCGCAGTAGCCACCATCAATGGAATAGCGTCAATGTTGGCCCCAAAAAAGATATTGTAGGCGGCTGGGAGCGTGCTGCCAAAAAACGAGGACTCAAATTTGGTGTGAGCGTTCACGCAGCCCATGCCTGGACCTGGTATGAGACAGCGCAACGAAGTGATAAAGCCGGTAAGTTTGCCGGTGTACCCTATGATGGGAAACTAACGAAAAAGGATGGCGCAGGAAAATGGTGGGCAGATTACGATCCTCAGGAGCTCTACGCTCAGGATCATGAGCCTAGTTTAGATAGCAAAGACGACAACACGGTTCATCGGCAGTGGCATTGGGATGTAAATTCAGGGGTAAGTGTGCCAACAAAGGCCTATTGCGAAAACTTTAAGGCCCGGACCCTGGAACTGATGGATAACTACAAGCCCGACATGGTTTACTTCGACGATACGGTACTGCCGCTTTATCCAATCAGCAATGTTGGACTGGAGATCGCGGCCGACTTTTATAATAAAAGTATGCAGGCAAACAAAGGCAAGGTTGATGTGGTCATCAATGGGAAAATCCTGAATGAACAGCAACGGAAATGCCTGGTATGGGATATCGAACGGGGACAGAGCAACACCATTGAACCGCAGCCCTGGCAGACCTGTACCTGTATCGGTTCTTGGCACTATGATCGCCGAATTTATGAAAATAATCACTATAAATCGGCTAAAACCGTAATTCATATGCTGATTGATGTCGTTAGTAAAAACGGCAACTTATTGTTAAGTGTACCATTACGCGGTGACGGTTCCATCGACGACCGTGCAAGGGAGGTCGTAACGGGAATAGGAGGCTGGATGGCAGTTCACAGTGAAGCAATCATAGGAACAAGACCATGGCATATTTTTGGTGAGGGGCCTGCACAGGAGGAAGCTCCTTCACTGCATGTGCAGGGCTTTAATGAAGGGAAGGGAAAAGCTTTTACCGGCGATGATGTGCGCTTCACGACAAAAGGAAATGTCATGTATGCTTTTATAATGGGAACGTTGACCAAAAAGCAGCTCCGAATAAAGTCATTGGGTCGTTTAGCCCCCAATTCGAGAAAAGTTGGTCAGGTACAGTTACTCGGAACTAACGATCGTATAGCGTTTCAACAACTCGATAATGATCTAGTGGTCTCCATACCCGATAGTTTTGTTCAAAACAGTATCGCAACGGTACTAAAAATTTCCTAATGACTTTATCTTTTCTTGTGCTAGAGCATGTGTTCGACTGTGGATAAAAAGGCTAGGATGGTATCTCTTGGGATCGCCAGGCAAGCTGTATGACTAAATCGGGCTATATTGAGCCCGATAAAGTTACCTTTGCTATCGACTACCGGACTTCCACATTCGTCGGCATGAATGCGTGAGTCATGAAGAAATACACGTAAAAAATTATCCCTGCGAACTGATTTTCCTTTTGGAATATTGTTTGCAGGGTGAGGATTTTCCCTGACGGACCAATTAGAAAGAATTACATTTGTGTATAGATCTGCGGCTCCACGTCGGTATTGAACCTGCAGTGTATCGCCGGCAGAAAATTGCTGCATGGCCGCATTTATTTTGATGGCGCTTGACACGTCGCGATTATTTAGTGTAAGCATACGGTCGCCGACACGAAGTCCAGCGCGGGCTGCGGCACCCGTGCTATCTACTTTGGTTAAGGTCGGAAGGCCTTCTATTTCCTGCATTTGTGCATCGAAAGTTCCGGGAACAGGTAAACGTGGGAAGGTTTGGGATGACATGCCCAGTACACCGAATTTACGCTGATCGGCTCCAAGAAGCGACCACAGGTTTAAACCAACAAAAGAATCAGAAATACTTTGCCGGGCTACCTTCGATACATTGACTGACGGAAATTGATGATCACTAATGAGTGCTACCAAGTCGCTTTTTTCGTCTCTGAGCAGAATTCTTAATACATGAATCCTGTTACCTATTTTGACGATTGGTGCTTCGCCAATAAGACTACTTTTGGATAAGATGACCTGTTTATTGTTTCCCAAATTAAATGCTGTACCTAATAGCAGTATGCTGTCGCCATCTAATGTACTGCTGATCTGGATGGGCTGAAAATTTGTTTTCGGATGTTTCGCAGGTTTTTTGATCCCCAATTGAATTAGTTTTTTTTGCTGAGGATCTTTACCGATTGAATCGGTTGAGACAGGATAACTGCTGATAGCAACTGGATTGGTCAGCGACTGCCAATAACTCCGGTAACTGTTTATAGGAACCTCAAAATTGATACCTTCAGCACCATCTATACGGCTGTGAAGACCGATTACACGGCCCAGGGCATCAAATAATGGACCTCCGGAATCACCGGGTTCCATTATGCTGCTGCTTTGAATAAACCCAAAGTTATCCAATTTCTTTAGAATGCGTCCCGTCCGTAGAAAAGGAATGTTGAAAGGTAATGTTTCTGGATACGATAGCCCAAAGCAAAGCTGGTTTTCAGTGATGGATGATGACCAGCCCATTTCAGCATAAGGCCAGGGGCCCTGGCCTTGCATTTTCATCATGGCAATATCGGGCAAGTTACTTTGTTGATCAACGACCAGCCTTCCGAGAGCCTTGGCAACTCCTTGCTTGCCATCGGCAAAGATAACACGATAGAAATTGCCGGGCCTTGTAGCATGTGCCACAGTAAGAATTGTTCCGTCCGAATGGACAATTACCCCACTAAAGGGAGCACTGTTTTGCTGTCCGCTCAAACTGTCAATGCCAAACATCTTTATGGAAGCCGTCTGAACCCGTTCAATGACAGATCTCGGTATCTCATGAACTGCTGACCGCCCCGTCTGCGCAAAGCAGTAGGTGGAGCAGGTAATTACGTATAATATTGTCTTAATAAGATATTGGAGAAATGTGCTTATAGCGAATTTTTTGGAACGAGGTATCATATTGCAAATAGGTTGATTTATCGGATTAGGTTTGGTTTTTCAACATCACGGTTCAAAGGTAGCTTAATTGTGATTAAAGAAACAAGGGTAAGTGGTTAGTTCTGAATATATTATTGAGTTTTCGTTATTTTTACGACGCTTTGCCGAAAAATTTATGGTATAGGAGCGAAAATTGTGAAAAAATAGTAGGAAGAATTTAGGGATAGGCCAATCATAGGAAGTATCCATTCTTTTTAGTTATCTTTATCCACGAAAAGATTAACCGCTAGCTAAACGAATCTACCCATGAAGTATACGAGCGAGAAAGAGCTGCTTGAAGATTTCCTAAATGGGGAGGAGCGCGCTTGCGCTTATGTATATAACCGTTATTTCAGTCGTATTTGTTTATATGCATCGAGCTTTGTAGAGGAAAGCAAAGAAGCGGAAGACATTGCCGAGGAGGGATTTATACGGTTATGGCAGAGCAAACGAAGTTTTGAAAGTTTATCCCATCTGAAAGCGGCACTCTATCAGGCCACCCGCCATGTAGGGCTCAATAAGCAGACTGCCCGACAGCGAAGGATAAATCGGGTCGATAGCTATGTGGAGCAGCAGGAACAGGATCAAAAATCCCATTTGCATGAGCTTGTCTATGCCGAAACAATGGCCGAACTCTACGATGCCA
This sequence comes from Sphingobacterium sp. UGAL515B_05, assembly GCF_033097525.1. NCBI lineage: Bacteria > Pseudomonadati > Bacteroidota > Sphingobacteriia > Sphingobacteriales > Sphingobacteriaceae > Sphingobacterium > Sphingobacterium sp. UGAL515B_05. The sequence continues at coordinate 3,754,919 of NZ_CP109907.1, forward strand.
TTCAACAACTTCCACCCAAAGCACGGGAAATAATACAGCTGAGCTACCTCGAAGGCAACAGTAATCAGGAGATTGCTGATCTACTGCAGATTAATATTCAGACGGTAAAAAACCAAAAATTACGTGCCCTGGGTCTGCTGCGGCAGCATTTGAGACGAGATTCCTTTAATTACCTATTGTCATTAATCGTTCTTTTTGGGAAAATTTAATTTTTTTTTAATTGTTTTTGGTACTTTTTTCAATCGGTGTGGTATCTATAGATGAAATAGCTCAAAATGGATCCTAAAGAAGAAGAAAAACTCATCCGTATCAGTGCACTCATTCTCCAAAAAATGCAGGGAACGCTAACAGGCGAAGATCGATTTTTTTTGGAGAGTTGGCTACAGGAATCCGAACGGAACAAACAGATCTTTCAACGTTGTCTTGATGAGAAGCTGCAGCGTGATGCTTATACGCGTCTACAGGATTTTGAAACGCGACGTAATTTTGAGTCATTAAAAGCTAAAATTTCCTTCCATACTTCAAAGAAAGGACCTGGGCTCCTGAAACGTCTATTGCCTTACGTTGCTGCCGCCAGTGTGCTGCTGGCTCTTTCTGTGGTTTGGTATTGGAATAAGGATAGCAACCGGCTGGTTGAAACGCAGCGGGAGGGTGTAAATGATCGGCTTCCAGCGTCCCATCAGGCTGTTATCACACTCTCGGACGGGAGGCAATATGCTTTGAATAAAGGCGAAAAACAAGTTGTTATCGATGGCGGCGGCATACGCTATGAAGACGGACATGAAGTTGCACCGATCAATGCTGCGGTGTCTGCCAGAATCGAAACCCCACGGGGTGGTATCTACGAAGTCACTCTGCCCGATGGAACCCTGGTTAAACTAAATGCCGGGACGACACTTTCTTATCCGACAGTATTCGCTAAAGATAAACGCGAGGTAACGCTCCTTGGAGAGGCTTATTTTGAAGTTGCAAAAAAGAAGGATCAGCCTTTTATAGTTCATACCAAAAACCAGCAAGTACAAGTACTTGGAACGCACTTCAATATCAATGCCTATCAGACATCGGTACCTACAAAGACCACTTTGTTAGAAGGTAAAGTAATGGTAACGACGCTGCTCGGAAGTAAAAAAGTAACCTTATTGCCTGGCGATCAGTCTGTCAACACAGGTACATTGTTGACCAAACATCCGGTAAACGTACAACAAGAAATGGCTTGGGTATATGGCAAATTTAATTTTGACGGAAAATCACTTCGACAAGTGATGGATGAACTGTCCCAATGGTATGCCATAGATGTCGTGTATAAGGGCGATGTGCCTGATGTTTCCTTTTTCGGTGGAACATTCAGAACGAGCAAGTTATCAACTATCCTTAAGATATTAAAAGACCAGGATCTGTCGTATCATTTGACGGAAAATGGGAAACTCATTATTGAAAAAAATGATCCTAAAGCACAGAAAGGAGGGCAATAAAGAACGAAAAATTATACTTCACCAAACGATATGAATTAACAAATTGGACAGTGGATCCTTTCATCTAATCAGTGGATCCTACAATCTAACCTAACTAAACTAACTAGAATTAATGAAATTAAGTTGTTTTTCACAAGCGACCAAGCCCCTTTTATGGCTCGTTTTTGCTGTCTTACTCCAGCTGGGCCATAAGGCAAATGCGCAGACCGTTACCTATGCCGGGCACAATGTTCCACTGATGGATGTGCTGCAGGCGGTCAAACTTCAGACGAACTATGAGGTGCTCGGAGCCAAAAAGATATTGGAATCGGCAAAGTCAATTTCAATTAAAGCGGACAAAATGCCCCTTAAATTATTTCTTGATAAAATTTTAAGTCAGCAGGAAATCGGCTACACGATTGAATCAAAGACAATTTTTCTCGAAAGGAAAGCCAGTTCACGGAAATCCGAGCCTAAAAGCCTCCCCCAGGTAGAAAAACCATCCCAGAAGCAGATTCGTGGACAAGTCCTTGGGAAAGACCGTAAGCCGCTTTCCGACGTGAATATTTCACAGGTGGGCAATACCATCGCAGTGGTCGATAAAGATGGGCATTTTTCTTTTGTCGGTACTATGCAACCGCTTACATTCAGTAGGGTTGGCTATAAAAACTTCACGCTCTCTTTGGCCGAAAACAAGGATGAGTACAGTGTAGTGATGGAAGAAGAAGCGAATGCTCTTGAGCAGGTCGTTGTAACGGGGTACCAAGTGCTAAAAAAAGATTCCTACACAGGAACGGCGATTACGAAAAGTGGCGACGAGCTGCGACAGGTAAATCCGCAAAACGTCCTCCAAGCCATGCAGGTATTCGATCCATCGTTTAAATTGCTCGACAATAATCTTGCTGGATCCAATCCCAATGCCTTGCCGAATATCAATGTGCGCGGATCTTCATCTTTGCCTACTGGCGGGAACGAAGTGCTGCGAAGGGATAATATCACTACAACTATCAATATGCCGGCTTTTATATTAAACGGTTTCGAAGTGAGTGTACAGAAGGTTCTCGATCTGGATATGACCCGTATTGAAAGTGTCACGATCTTGAAAGACGCTGCTGCTACAGCCATATATGGCTCGAGAGCGGCCAATGGTGTGATGGTAATAACGACTAAGATGCCCAGGGACGGGAAATTGCAATTGACTTATACGCATGAGAGCAATATAAATATGCCGGATTTGACAGGATACGATGTATTGCATGCTGCTGATAAATTGGCCTATGAAAAACTGGCTGGGCTGTATGATGCAACAATTCAGCGCCAACCACAGGATGCATTGGATGAGCTGTATTATCAGAAACTAGCAAATGTGCTTGGCGGTGTTGACACCTATTGGCTGTCACAGCCAGTACGGACCGCGGTCGGACAAAAGCATGGTCTCTATCTAGAAGGTGGGTCGGAAAGTTTCCGCTATGGCGTAGACATGCGTTATCAGACCAGACCCGGTGTGATGAAGGGATCGGGAAGAAATCAATATTCGGGCGGGCTAAACTTTAGTTATAACCTAAAGGATAAATTTAGATTTCAGAATGAGCTTGCCGTAACCGTGGTAGACGGGCGTGAATCGCCCTATGGAAATTTTGCGGATTATGTAAGAATGAATCCTTACTACCGCATGACAGATGATCAGGGCAATATTATACAGGAGGCCGATGTATGGACAAGGGTTGCAAACTCAGGTAGTGCACAACGGGAATACGTCTTGAATCCACTCTATAATGCGACATTGAATAGCTTCAATAAATTGGGCTATACCGAACTGCTGAACAATTTTTCGGGGGATTTTGACCTGAGTAATGGGCTGCGTCTCCGGGGACAGGTAAGTTTGTTGAAACGTTTGAATACCGATGATAATTTCCGCTCGCCCTTAGCCAATGACTTTTATTTCTATCCTACGGCACAAACAGACGAAAAGGGTAGTTATACCAGTTATACAAACAATGAATTGTACTGGGATGCAAACATACGTCTCAATTGGATGCGTACGATTGATAAACATAGCTTCAATGTCGTGGGGGGAACCAATATACGGACAGAAAGCTATGACGAGCGTTCATTTCAAGCGATCGGATTTCCGAATGATCGGTTTACAAGTGTAGGATTTGCCAAGGGATATGCTGAGAATGCAAGTCCGTCGAGCAGTTTGGGTGCCTCCAGGTTGTTTGGAGCTTTTTTAAGTGCTAACTATTCCTATGATAACCGCTATCTGATGGATGCAACGGTCCGAATCGATGGATCCTCAAAATTTGGGGCAAATAAGCGCACCGCACCATTTTGGTCGACTGGTATCGGCTGGAATATGCACAAGGAGAAATGGTTCGCCAACGATGTTGTCAGCCAGCTTCGGCTGCGTGCAACACTGGGGCTGACGGGATCTGTGCAGTTCGATCCTTACATGTCGCGGACAACCTATAGTTACGATAAAAGCAATTGGTACTCATCGGGGCTGGGAAGTATCGTGCGTAACTATGGCAATGAAAACCTGACCTGGCAAAAGACCCAAAGTACCGATGTCGGTCTTGATCTAGGCCTTTGGCACGATCGTCTGACCCTTTCGCCACGCTACTACCATAAGATAACCCGTGATATCTTGGCTGATATAAACCTGGCACCTTCTACCGGATTTAGCGCTTATAAAGAAAACCTGGGGGACCTTGAAAATAAAGGATTTGAGCTCAATGCCAATTGGATTGCCCTTAAAAACGAAAAATGGACTCTGAGTCTATTGGCGAATTTGGTGCGGAACAGAAATAAAATCGTCCGTATTTCAAACGCATTGAAGAGCTACAACGAACGTGTCGACGAAGCTCAGCAGGGAACTGATTTAATGGCTGTTCCTTTGCTTCGTTATAAAGAAGGGCAATCCCTCGACGCTATCTATGCCGTTCCTTCTTTGGGTATCGATCCCGAGAATGGAAAGGAAGTTTTTATTAAAAAAGACGGGACGTTGTCGTATGACTGGGATGCAAGGGATATTGATGTCGTTGGGGTAGCTACACCAACAATGGAAGGATTTTTCGGAGGGACACTTCGCTATAAGCAATTTATGATGGTCGCTTATTTCCAAACGCGGATAGGAGGTAAAACCTATAACCAAACCTTGGTAGACCGTGTCGAAAATGCCGATCCACGCTACAATGTGGATAGTAGGGTTCTGGAGGAAAAATGGAAAAATCCTGGCGATGTTACCTTTTACAAAAGTATTCAGGATCTGGGACAGACAAGAGTGTCCTCGCGTTTTATTATGCCGGACAACTTATTTGCCCTACAGTCTCTTAATCTTTCTTATGATGCAGGGAAAGCGCTGTCGAAAAAATTGGCGCTGTCAAGCCTGCGTGTCGGCCTTGTTGCAAATGATATCTTTCGTTGGTCTTCGGTGAAAGTGGAACGTGGAATTACGTATCCATTTGCCCGAAGTGTGACTTTTACCCTACAGGCAGGATTATAAAAGATGGTAAATCCCATCCGAAGGATGGAAAAAATATGTACAGATGAAGAATTTAACTATAGTTTTAATACTGTTCACAGCCCTGAGTACGCTTTCTTGCTCCAAGTGGCTCGATATACAACCAGAAAGCGAAATTGACAAATCAGTTCTCTTCTCCACCGAAGATGGTTTCAAGGAAGCCCTGATTGGGGTATATACGCGTTGTGCAAAAGACGATCTCTATGGTAAGGAGCTAACCATTGGAACACCGGAGGTATTGGTCCAGAACTATGCATTATCAAGCAATGATCCGTTGCGTTACCAGCAGACAAAGTTGTTTAAATTTAATGACGGTAATTTTATTGGCCGAAAGGACAATATCTGGAAAGGTCTATACAATGGTATTGTTAATACCAATCTGATACTGGAGGAAATCGACCGTAAAAAACAATTGTTTACGGGAAGCAATTATCAATTGATCAAAGGTGAGTCGCTGGCTTTGAGAGCATATCTGCATTTTGATGCCTTGCGCCTATTTGGTCCGGCTCCGGTTGTAAATAACAAAATTGAAGCCATTCCATATGTAACGACCTATTCCAATAAGTCTACCAAATTGTCCACAGTGTCCCAACTATTGGATTCGGTAATCCGAGATCTGGAAGAAGCCAAAGAATTGCTGAAAGTTGACCCTATCCGCCTGAAATCCTATGTGGTTGGTTATCCCACTGTCGGTGACACGTTGAAAAATTCGGAGCTACAGGACAAGAGCCTCTTTTTACAGAATAGAAGGCACCGGCTTAACTATTATGCCGTGTGTGGACTGCTGGCACGCACTTACCTCTACAGTGGAGACAAAGTAAAGGCATTGCTGAACGCACGTGAAGTGATTGATGCCAAAAAATTTCCATGGACCAATGCCACTGATTTCCTTGCTGTCGATGCGGATAAAAAGGATCGGATTTTCTATAAAGAACTGTTGTTTGCCTGGTATATCCCGGCTATGAACAACACCTATAACAATGACTGGTTTCAGGACAACAACAGCGCGATCTATTTGGATCAGGATGAGGCAAAAACCATTTACGAAGTTGCAGGAGCCGGTGGCGGTGACATGCGCTATACACAATGGTTTGGAACAGTAAGCGTTGGAAATTCCTTTATATCATCTATTCACAAATATCGCCGGAATACGTTGGGTGACAGTTTTGCCGCCAATCTTCATTATTTGGTAGCTCCGGCGATCCGCTTGAGTGAAATCTACTATATAGCCGCCGAATGTAGCTACGAAACAGCACCCGCTCAGGCTGCAGCATGGCTTGACGAGGTCCGTGAACATCGAGGCATTGGTCAGAAAGTGGATATTTCGACAAACGCCAAACTCCGAACCGAACTACTGAAGGAATATCGGAAAGAAATGTTTGCCGAAGGACAATTGTTTTTTGCGTATAAACGGCTCAATGAACCAATTGTCGGACAGCAAGGCACTACAATTCCGGCCAGTCAACAAATTTATGTATGGCCGTTGCCGGATGATGAAATTATCTATGGACAACGGTAAATCGTAACCAAAATGAAAAAAGATACTTTATTACTTCTGCTATTGCTACTACCACTGCTGATGTTGTGTTCTTGCAAAAAGGCAGTTTTAGCGACCTACGACAGGTCGGCAAATGTTTATTTTGATTTGAGCGACGCTGATCGGGATAGCATTGTATATACTTTTGCCTACGATATGACCAAGGCGCAGGATACCATTTTTGTTCCTGTCAAAGTAATGGGATACCGTGACCAGCACACTCGGCATTTTGAGGCTTTCGTGGAAAAAGATTCATCAACGGCGCGTGCAGACCTGCACTATGATCCGTTGAAATCAGAATATCCATTGGAAAGTAATGCCGGTCGGGCCTTTATGCCTATCGTTGTGCATAATATAAGCGCGCTTGAAAGTCAATCTGTATCACTGCTCGTAAAACTTAAAGCTAGTGATGACTTTGGGGTTGAAAACCCAACACTGATACGGGCGCGAATTATTATTTCGGCCCAATTGGAACAGCCTGCCTGGTGGACCATGTGGCTTGATAATTATTCGCGGGTAAAACATCAGCTCTTCCTAATTGTCACCGAACAACGTTCGCTTTCGACGGTCGGGCTCGATGCACCCAAAAATCTCTACTTTGCAAATCTCTTGCTCATGATGCTCAACGATCCATTTAAATGGGTCAAGGATCATCCAGAAAAAAATTACGTGCTGAGCAGCAACGATAATGGACAGACCTACCAATTCTATCATGTGGACAATCCAAACCGAAGCATCTTATTAAGGAAAAATAGCGCTTCGGGTAAGTATTATTTTATAGATGAATCAGGAAAGGAAGTCAGATAGATGAAAAGAAATTTAAACAGATTGAGAGCAATACTATTTTTTGCTATTGTGTCTTTAACCCTATTGGCTTTCGAAAGCTGTTATAAGGACAAGGGAAATTATGCCATCGATATGCCTGATGGGCCGCAGATCTCAGGGTTAGATACTTTGTATGAAGCATCAGTGGGGGACAGCCTTATTATAATCCCAAAAATTACCGGCATCGATGCGGCTTCAGTGAAATGTAACTGGCGAATCGATGTGCCAGAGGCACTCGTGCCCGAAGCTAACCACTACGAAGGTCCCGCGCTGCGTATCGTTTTCGGGCTTCAGGCCAAAAGATATACGGCGCGCCTTACGGTGACCAATACGGGCAATGGGATGAAATATTTCTATAATTTTAAGATCCAGGGAACGACAGCTTTTTCGCGTGGGTCACTTGTGTTATCTGTCGAAAACGGGGTTAGTAAACTTTCGTTTATAAAGCCCGATAATACTGTACAGCCCAATATTTATGAGGCGATCAACGGCGAACCATTACCGGTGGATCCTATGCATATCCATTACTTAAAAAACCAGTTTACGGGAAATACCCCCTTGGGTTACTGGATTATATCAAAACAGGCCGGCGTGCGGCTAGATGTAAACAATCTTGTTAAGGAGGCGGTAAAACCCGGTACCCTGCACGATAACTTTTTTTTGGCACCGTCAACGATTGCTGTGGGAAGTTTGTTCGCCCATCCTCAAGGGGTAATGATGGGGGTGATCAATGACAAATTTTATGGGGGAACTACAAACACCTGGGATCAATCGAACACCTACGGCATGTTTGGAACTTATGCGGATGGGGACTACGCGTTAGCACCAGAAGTAGTATTGACAACAGTAGACAATAATTATAGCGTAATCGCTTTCGAAAAAAATAAAAAGCAGTTTGTCCGAATCAATATTTACGGTAGCCCTATGTATTTTGGTACCCAGTATAGTCCCGTCAATACTGAAATTTTTGATCCAACACAGGTAGGCATGGATCTGATCAAAATGGTGCAGATCAATAATACGGATACCTATGCTTATACGAAGGACGGGAGTGGTCATATTTATGAATTGAAGTTCAATGCAAATTTTAATGGACCATTTATGATCACCGCAATACATAAGAAGATCTTTATAAAACAAGAATGGATCAATGCGGAAACAAAGTTGGTGGCGACCCGAAATGGATATATTTATGTGGCCTACAAAAATCAGGTATTTCGCTACAACCCGCTCAATCAGCAAGTGGATCTATTGAAAACAACCATCAAATCGGATATAAGCATGCTCAAATTAGAGGACGATGAGAATACCCTGATTGCTGGGGCAGAAGGAGCGCTGTATTATATGGATATCCGTGTTGGGAAAAATGGCGAGTTGCTCAAAACAATTGAGGGTCTTCCCGGAAATCCTGTGGATATGACCTGGCGTAACTGAAAGGAATAATATAAAAATTGAACCAAACAAAAAAATATGAAAAATTTAAAAATAGTTGCCTTAGCACTGGCATTTTTGCCTATGACATCCTTTGCGCAGCAAGCTAGCTTCCAGATCAAGGGAAGTGCACCAAAAGCTTTCAATGGCAAGAAAGTGTATCTGGATTATATAAGAGATGGATTTCCGGCATCGGATTCATCGGCTATCGTGGACGGCAGATTTAGTTTCAAAGGAACAGTAGAGGAGCCGTCTTACTCCAGGATGGTTTTTGATCAAGACAGTAAGGGGAAATTAGTCGCACAGAATATTGGCGACCGTTTATACTTCTATTTAGGCAATGAAACTTACAATATGACCATCAAGGATTCATTGCGTACTGCTGCCATAAAAGGGTCGCCATTGCATAACGCCTATGTCGCTTATTTAAATGAAATTGGTGGTGGTTTCATGGATATCATTGATGCGGGGAATAAGGCCTTTGCGGCCGTAAAGCAAGATGCTCCCGATGCCAGCGAGCAGTATAAGGCTATTCATGAAAAGTTTGAGGCGCGTTTTGAAGCCCGCCGGGTAAAAGAGCTTGCCTTTGCTGCCAAAAATCCCAATTCAATATTCGCGGTGGACGCCCTTATTGATGCGGCCAACAAACGAAAGCTCAGTGAGATTGAACCTTTGTTTTTGAAGCTGTCCAAAGAAGTGCGTCAAATGACCAATGCGCGACAGTTGGAAGCGCGTTTTCTAGCGGAGAGAAGTGTAAAAATCGGCAATAAGGCACCCGATTTTTCCCAGCCGGATACGGAAGGGAAAATGATCAAAGTATCCGATTTTAAAGGCCAGTATGTGCTTATCGACTTTTGGGCAAGCTGGTGTAGTCCCTGCCGCGCTGAAAACCCCAACTTATTAAAGGCCTATAACAAATACAAAAGTAAAGGATTGGAGGTCCTTGCAGTGTCGCTAGATGATACCAAAGGAAAAAATGCCTGGTTAAAAGCCATCAAAGATGATGGTTTGCCATGGATCCATGTCGCAGATCTAAAAGGCTGGAGCAATGAGGCTGCGGTATTGTATGGCGTACGTGCTGTACCACAAAATTATTTAGTGGATCCTAAGGGAAACATTGTCGCTATCAATATAAAAGGTGAACTGTTACACCAAGAGTTGGCCAAAATTTTTGGAAATTAATGATCGAGCGTTTTGTTATCTCTTTTAAAGATAACGAAGGAAATTATAAGAAAAGAACGGTTTAGTGATTCGGGCGGCTAGCTGCTTGTCATTCAAAGCTAGGGATTGACTCCCTAGCTTTTTTTATTTTTTTATTTTCGTCAGCAATTTAAGCATGCTTGCCGCATAATTTTTACCCAGCTGCCGGTATCCGGCAGGACTGAAGTGTAGTCCATCGCCGATACCCTGGCAACCCGCAGAAGAAATGATATGGGCAGTCGGGATAGTAGCGGGCAATGTTTGGATGATACTGTTCATGCTTGCGCATTTACCCCCTGCTTCGGCCGATAGGAGTTCACCAGCAAGTAGGGGTACATCTTGGGCGTTCAGGTGCAAATCGTGCAAGAGGTTTTCATAGACTTTTTTTACTTTATTGGGCCATTCGCGATCGCCGGTATTGGATTCCCCCTGGTGAAGTAAAATACCTTTGATAATACCTTTCTGCTGTGCCATCTTGGCCAGGATGACAAGCCTTTCATAAGGATTATTGTCATAAGCTGCAAGCATGGATTTCATCCATTCGGGGGCCTTTGCGACATAGCTTGCCGTGCTATCTTGATCAAATAATTGAATATGGCAACCACCTACCGAAACGTTGATGACTCCGATCTCGATATTTTTGGGAAGCTTTTCTACAAGCGTTCTGCCAAAATAATCTGCAGGTGTAAGGCCTGTGTGGCAACGCGTGAGTGGTGCCCGGGCAGGATACCACTTGCCATACTGCCGTCCCAATTCGGGGCAATCTACTGCCGACAGCACATGAAACCGGCTGTTGGTGATGGTGTCCTGAGGTTCGAATTGTCCATGTCCCTCCATATTGGATTGTCCTAAACAAAGGTAAATATGGAAGTTCTTGTCTTGGGCAAAAGCTGTTGTTCCGGTAAAACAACATACCAAGAAGATCAGTAGCAGCATTTTAAATTGTGTTTGTCGCATCGTGAAGCATTTTATGTTTTTAAAATTAACCTATTTCGCGGTAAGTATGGCTTACCGCGAAAAGATAGTGTTTAGTTCATGGCAATAAATTTGAACTTAAATAATTGACAGGAGGTACCATAGTAATCCCAAAGCTGAAGATTGGAATTGCCGTCCATGGTACAGTTGGGTACATCCCAACCGCGTGTGGCATCTACCTTTGACGTAATTTTGTAATAGCCATTGGCTACAGCAGTTACCTTCCAGGCCTGAGCATCATTGCTATAGTTCTGCCAAAGCCGGATGGCAGTTCCAAGCGCATTGCTATTACTCGTCAGATCAATGCAGCGATTGCTTGCACTTGCTTTTGAAACAAAGCGCCAGTATCCGTTACCGGCATCTATAGCGACCCAGCGCTGTGCATTTGCGCCATTTCTGGTCCACGGTCTGAGCACTGCACCGTTGGCATCTTCACCTGATTTTAAATCAAGTACCTTGTTGGCATCGGTCTGGAATTCGATTTCGTAAATGCCATTATTGACCAGACTAGTGACCGTACAGTTAGACATGGGGTAATTGGAGGCAGCATACTGCTGAAACCACTGTTTAGCGGGAGCAGCACAGGCTTCCCAATCATTGTTAAAAGCTGTCCCGGCGTTGGGATCCCCTTTGTGGAGCAGATCGTCGGGGGCGAGAAGGTTCCAGCTTACATTGCCGGATTGATCCACAATATATTTTAAATTTGCACCAAAACCGTTTCCGCCAGCGGTACCGGTTGATCCCGTACCAAATGTGCCATATCCCTGTGGAGCCCAGTCTGTCTCTGTAATGGCAATGGGAGCAATGTCTGCAATAGGTTTAACATTGGTATTCCAGGCATTTTGAAAAGCTTGATAGGTATTGACACCACCCCAATACCCGGGGTAGATATGTACTGCATAGCCAATGTTGCCACCCGTAATCGGATTATTGACATAGCCTTGATAATGGGACTGCCAGCCAGTTCCTGGTATCCAGCATACATTGTTGGCACCGTTATTACGAATGATATTGACCAAGGGCTGAAAGAAAATTTTCAACGCAGCAAAATGCTCGTTGCCGGTCGTCCCCCAGTTGCCATTTGTTCCCAGAATCTCAACGGGTTCGTTAGCCAATTCAAACATCACATTGTCTGCATTCTTTAGTGATGGGTGCTGCGATAGGAAAGTCCATACGGTCTTAAGATAGGTATGATAGGCATCATTGACTGCGATACGGTGTGGACATACGCCAGGAGGACGCAAGATCACATACATGCCCCGGCTGCGGGCATGGTTGATTAGTGGAATAATGACCTGATCAGTATAGGTAACCAAGCGATTATAGTTAAATCTTGAGATGTCGTCTTCAGGAATAGGAGCGCCTGGATCATTGGTCCAATACGGATCGATGTGCAGACGGATATAATTGAGATACCAACCGTCGGCTGCGCTGCTGAGTTTGTCAATGACTGCTTTATTGTAATTGAGCGCACCCTGAACATTGTAATTATCCCAGGTGCAGTAACCGGAGTTGGCACCATGCTGGCAGCCATTGAACCAAGGGCTGGGTGTAATGGCCACTCCATGCAGGACAATATTGTTGTCGCAGGGATCTTTGAGGTACTTCCCGCCTACATGTAAGGTTGGTGTCGTTCGTGGCCAACCTGTAACGGCTTGGGCGGAAACATTGGATTTAAGACTTCTTTCGGACTCGCTGGTCAAGGTTTTTTCTTCCAGCCGCGAGCAGCTGGAAAAAATAGCTAATAAAAAGATCAGCAATAACCACATGTTGTTTGTTCTCATAATTTACATATTTAAAGGGTGATTAATGATCTTATTTTTTAGCTGACAATGCCTCAGCAACCGCCTGATAGGCTGGCTTTCGAACAAATCCTTCGGTCCATAAGCCGATGGGCTCTCCACGTCGCCAGAATGAACCTTCCTGGTCTGGACTATCCAATGGGCTCCATAGGGTGATACCGTACTGTTTATCCTTGGGAATGATCTCGAGGTATTTCTCAACGACAAACTTGTACATGTCGGCCTGCTGCTGATACATTTCAGTCGTTGCATTGCTAGTCTTTATGCCATTTCCCAAACCAATATCGAGCTCAGACACTTTGATCAGCTTGCCGGTGGCGGCCAATAGGTTAAACATACTGACGATATTGTCTTTGCTTGTGTTGATGTCGATGTGCATCTGGGTACCGATCCCATCCACCTTGGCGCCTTTGCTTTCGATGTAGCTGACATAGGCGATGAGTCCTTTGCATTTGTTGCCACTGCCTTCCAAACCATAGTCATTGATGAAAAGGAGGTCATTGGCATTGCCATATTTGCGGGCAAGCTGGAAGGCTTTTACGGCATAATCTTTCCCTAAATAATCTTGCCAGTAGAATTCGTCATCCGCCAAATCGATCTTTCCGATTCCGGTCTTCAAGGCATATTGATCGGGCCAGTCGGACATGGGTTCGTTGACGACATCCCAAGCTTTGATGTAACCTTTGGTTTTTTCCAGCATACCAGCAATAAATGTCTCCAGCGCTTTGGTGAGTATGGTTTCTTTCTCGGCAGGTGTTTTCTCAATCGTGCTACCTCCCGGGCTGCCATATCCTTCACCATTGGCGGACTGCGCTCTGGATGAATTATTTCCCCAACCGAACCAACCGTCAATATTGTTTTCAAAATCACTGTTGGCAATGAGGCTTGTTGAACTGCCAGTTTTTGTAAGCACAACCTTGTCGATGAAGATGGTACCATCGTATTGGCCAAAATTGATAATAAAACGGTTACGCGCGGCAGTTGCAGTCACTTTAAGTTCGTATTCTTTGTAGCTTGTCGTTAATGCTAATGAGCCCATGTTGTCGCCGGTGTAATTGGCGGTGGTCTGCAGATCGATGCCAATGTTGCCCGCTTTATTGCCTCGTGCGACAATCTTCAATACATATTCTTTACCCACTTCCGTCGGGTTGATATCATAGGCGGTCTGTGCTTCCCAGGCGTTGACAACAGAGGGGTTACTCATTTTTAAAGCGTGCCCCGCCAGGGCTGGACCTCCCGAACCTGGTATCACCACAGGTGCTATTAATTTATTGAGATAGGCCGCATTCTGTCCCGAGTGCCAGCAAAGGGTATGGCCATATAGCGCCATGTTGTTTTCCTGTGCGGCTGTGATAAGCTGTTCGACCCGTGATAGATTGAGACTTCCGTCGGCCTGCACAATGGAGCCATGTTTCATTTCATAGCCCATGACCATTTCTTCAAAATTTCGGTTAGCTAAGCGGTAAAGGACTCCTTTGTTAAAATAATCGTTCATATTGAGCGCAACACCGAGCTTAAATCCGGGGTTGCCTTGCTTATCCAGATAACTTTTTAATGGGTTGTAAGCATTGATATCTTCCTGCGTCAGTACTTGCTCCGGTTTATCGACGGCGTAATCCAGTGGCTGATATTTGGAACAGGAACTCCAGGCGGTGCCGAGCGAAAGTAGGATGACGATAGTTTTGTTGATTTTTTTCATCGTTGTTCGTTATAGAATTGATACTACTTTTTGATGGGTGTAAATGTTTCCATTTTTACAGATCTATCCCGCATCACGAGGGTATCCTTGCTGGTGACACTCATTTGTGTCATATCGATCGTGTAGGAAAGATAAAGTGCATCTCTGTCTGCATTGCCCCAGCTGTTTTTTTCGCCCCGTTTGACAAACTTACCGGTTCCTGTAGCGGAGATGCCAGCACTTGCCGAGCTAATGCTACAATTGTTGTCGTCATCAAAAGTTAAGTTCAGATTGACATTGATATTGACATCATCAGTTCCTTTAAAAGAAAGGGGTAAGATCGATTTCTTTAGCGCTGCTGTCGTGACGCTTTTGACTTCGTCTTTTTCTACATAAGCCTGATGTCTGACGATATTTTTTGTCAAGCTGTTATTGGCACCTTTGCCGACAATTTGGTCGGTACCCCGACGCAGGTAATTGCCGTGCCAGGGATTGATATATTTGAGTGCATAAAAGGTAAAATCTTTTGGTGCGACATCCCAATCGGATACAATAGCCCTATTGGCAGCCTGTAGCGAAGTTTTACCGGAGAGGATGGAATCGGCGTTAACCACTTTTGTCATCCTTAGAGGAAGTACGTAATAGGTTTCCAAGGATTTTGGGTCGGCAAAAAATGCGTCAGTCAGCTGTACTTCAACACCGCCTGTGAGACTACCACTTGGGATGTTAATTTGATTGCTGCTAAGCTGATAGTAACTGTTGGGTAATGCGGTAACTGCCTGCCCGTTTGGATAGCTAAGGCCATTCGTAAGGCTGTTGTCGACAACAAAATCGATACGGATGTTTTTTCCATTGTTGTATACTCCTCCAGTGGTTGCCATGACTTTCACCTTATGCTGGTTGTCGAGGCTGTTGTCAAAAATGTCTTCGCCTAGGGTTACCGTTCTGACGGGTGTCTGATAGGCGAAGTATACCGATTGAAATTCGAAATCTGGGAACTCCCAGTCGTTATTTTTGCAAGACGCCAGGCTTACCAAAGCCATGGCGTAAAGAAGATTGATCTTTTTCATTATGCGTGTATTAATGTTAATTCCATCCCGTATTCTGTACAAGATTGCTGTATTTGAGTACTTCACTGTACGGGATCGGACCGTAGTACATAAAGTTTTCATAAAGTCTATTCTCTACCGGAATCTCGGTATAGCTGTTGTTGCTTATACTGATTCCTTTTGCAGCAACGTTGATATCCAACTTCCAGCGACGCAGGTCCCAAAACCGAAACCCTTCAAAACAAAGTTCTAGTCTCCGCTCATTGCGGATCAGCTGCCGCATTTGCTCTTTGTTGTTTTTTACCTGTTCTAGGTAAGGATCGCCATTGTTGGCTCCTACACCCGCCCGTCTGCGAATAGCCTTGATGATGTCGTAGGCCGAGAAGGTAAAAGTACCCATGCCAGTAGGCCCCCAGGCCTCATTTGCGGCTTCGGCATAGGCCAGATACATTTCTGTCATCCGTATACGTGTATTGAAATGCATTTGTTGTGTAGAAGATGAAGGGTTGAGGTTTACATCTTGGCGCAGCAGCTTTTTCAGGTAATAGCCCGTCCGAGTAGATGTTTCGACCTTATTTAACCCATCGTTTGTTGGACTATTGGCAGCGGTATTGATAGCCGTGTTGCTTACGCCTGCCGTGGCACCATTGACAATAATGTAAGTCTTCAATCGGGGATCCCGCTTGTCGTACGGATTGGTTTTATTGTAAGCCGAATTGGCATCGTCAATGGGATAGCCATTTTCCATGGGAAAGGCATCGACCAGATTCTGTGTTGGATTGAGACGTCCTCTGCCAAACAATGTTGGCGGAAAATGGTCCTGTTCCATGCTGTTGCTATTTCCTTTGTCGGTGCGCCAAAGTATTTCGGCCGGATTGGATCCGGAGGTTAAGCCATCGACCACATCTTTATTGTACCAGGTGAATCCTTTCGGATCGATACCACTTGGTCCACCTTTGGCCTGGATGACCTGCCCCGCATAGTTGGCGGCTTGCTCCCAGGTTGTTTTGCTGCCCTCGCTGTATGCCGGACTTGCCGCCATTAACGCTGCTCGGGCACGAATTGCCTGCGCGATGCGCTTGGTCATGCGGAGTTTGAAATAGGCTCCAAATACACGGTTGTAATCGTCTTTATTGATTGTGCCTGCGTATTTGACCGGAACTTGACTGTCTGCACCGATGTCTTCATAATCCATAGGCAACAGGTCTTCTGCTTTTTTGATGTCATCGTAAAGTTGCTGCATGCAGGCTTCGAACGGTGCACGACTGTGGTTAAAATCCGAATTGACATCTTCGGGAGTCAGCAGGATAGGCACACCAAGTATCTCACCGGTACTCGACTTTCCGGCATGGGATTGCAACAGGTGAAACATAAATAGTGCCCGGAGACCATAAGCTTCACCTTTCATGCGATCGTTAAACATCGTACTGACCTTGGGATCCAAGGCCCATTCTACTTTATCACTTAGGGATAAAAAATTGTTGAGGTACTGTATGGCTGCATAGCTATTGCGCCATTGGTCGAAAGGATTGTTGATGCTTGTCCATTGTCCGGTTGCTGTTTTAAGGTAAGTATTGCTTTTATCGTTGCTCACAGCATTGTCTGTGGCGACATCATCAAAGCTATAGCTATTAGCCGGAACCCGGTTGTATCCATTTAAAAGTAGCCCTTGTGCGTAAAGGGGGCGACTATTGGCTGTTTCAATTTCAAGATTATTTTCAAGAGCCGGCTCAAACATATCTTCACAGGAAGAAAATAGTAAGCTGCTTAGGATGGCTATGGTTAGTATTCTTTTCATCATTCTCGTCTTAGATAGTAAAGATTAAAATAGTGCCTTCAGTCCGATGTTGAAAAAACGCATTTGTGGTGCTTGTCCAATATTCAATTGCATCGTTTCCTTTTCTTTGGCGATGGTCAGTAGGTTGGATCCCGTGGCATAAATCCCCAGTTCGTGTATAAACTTAGCATTGAATAGACGCTTTGGGAAATCGTAAGACAGCTGCACTTTGGATAGGTTGATGCGATCGGTCTTGTATAGCCAAAAGTCTGAGCTTCGAAAGTTGTTGTCACTGTTAAAGGTGGTAAGGCGCGGATAAGTTGCGGTCTCCTTGGTCGACTCTGTCCAGCGGTCACGTACGACCACTGAATATTTATCTTCCGCATCTACCCAAAAGTAAGAACTGTTTTTCATAGCTTTGGCTCCGAACTGTCCCGTTGCCGCGGCAAATAATGTGAAATTATTCCATTTGACGGTCAGGTTGCAACCTAATGTCAGTGGGGCACCGGCCCATCCGCCTTTGCCTAAGTATACTTCGTCGCGGGTATCGATGGTACCATCACCATTCTGATCTTTATACTTGATATCCCCAGGCTTGACTTCTCCAAATGTTGAAAAGGCAGCTTGGTCAATTTCACTTTGACTGTTATAAAAACCATCATGCTGTAAACCCCAGATGGCATCCAGTGGTTTTCCGGCTCTGTTTTGGTAAGCAAATTCATAGAGTTCGTCCCTTTTTACCGCCTTGGTCGTATAGTACATCCCGTTGAAACCCAGTGATACGAAGGTTTTGTTGATCTGTTTGTTCAGATTGATGCCAAAGTCGACACCCCTGCGTTCGTCGTCGTTAAAATTGACATAGGGAAGGTCAGAATAAACGGGCCAGTAAGTCATAAAATACATTGGGTACTGTGTTGCCGCCTGTACCAACCCCCCGCTCATCCGATTAACAAAGTAGGACGTATTAAAGGTGATCAGGTTGTTGTAGAGCCCACCTTCGAGGTTGATATTAAATTCCTTGCGTTTCGGGAATTTCATGTTGGGGTTGTCACCCCTGCGTCTGTCAAAGGTATGGACGAGGTCACCGTCGCGCCAGCTATACCATGCTGCGTCGTTATAGGTATAATACCCCTGATAGAGGTAATAGTCGCTAATATCCAGATCCGTGTTTAATATACCGGCCGAGGCGGATAATCTTAACTCATTGACGACTTTGCTGTCGATCAAAAAATTTTCTTTAGATAGACGCCAGGCGAGCGCTAAAGTAGGAGATAGGGCTCTTCTATTCCCTTGTGGTAATTTGGCGGAATGACTGTAAGCACTGCTAAAGTCAACATAATATTTGCTTGAATAATTGTAGCCCAACTGCAGCCCTAAGTTGGCATTGCTGGTTTTGTGGTAGCTGCCGGAGGCAGCGATCTGGAACGCATTGGCCAATAGGATTGCCGATACATGGTGGTCATTACCGTAGGTACGGTTAAAGTTTAGGGACCCATTGAGACCGATGGTCTGTCTATAGGTACTGCCACTGATATTTTGGATGCCTGAAATACGGTCGTCACCATATTTTGTGAGGCTACTGATAAGGTCTTTTCCATCATAGTTGTTCCACGATGCCTGATAAACAGCATAATTGTTGTTATAGGATTGGTTGTAATTTGACTGATAATCCACAGCCAGGTTGGTTTTGAAAACCAGACCTTCCAAGACGTTTTTTAGATCAAAATTTAAACCCGTATTAAATTGAAACTGCCGATTTAGATAGCGGTTTGTGCCGCCGGCATAAACGTTTGCAAAGGCATTGGTTTGATCCAGCTGACTTCCCCCAAGGAGATATTTGCCATCGATGAGAAAATTGCTGTTGTTGACATACACCATCGAGTTGACGTCACCTTCTTCGATCATATCAATAGGAATGAGTGGAGAGAAGCGATGTGGCCGCACGGTTGCTGCTGCACCCCAGTAGTCCGCATTTACCCCTTTGGAAATATAAAAACTGGCTGCTGCATCGACGTTCAGGGAGATCAGATCATTGACTTTCACATCGATGTTACCGCGCATATTGAATCTATTGGCGCCACCATTTTTTTTCGCCTGTCCAAAATTGAGGAGGGACCCTTCAGACCAAAATCCAAAGTTGGTATAATATTGTGCACGTTGATTGCCTCCTGAGATTTCAGCGGTGGCATCGTAGCGATTATAGTGATCTTTGATATAGTCCGATGAATAGTAATCCACGTTGGGATAACGATAAGGATTTGTTCCGGCTGCATGTTGGTAGATTGTTTCGGCACTATAGAGTGGTGATAATCCATCATTTTGTCGAGCTTCATTATACAATGTCATATATTCTGCGGAGCCAAGATATTGCGGATAGCTCATAGCCGCATTGATACCGCTATTGGCTCTAATTTTTATCTGTTGACCTCCGGATTTTCCGCGTTTTGTCGTGATGCTAATTACGCCTTTGGCTGCTCGGCTACCATAAAGAGCGATGGCATTGGCGCCTTTCAATACACTGACCTGATCGATTTCTGTTGGCATAACGTTATTGGCATCACGCGGAAATCCGTCCACTAATACCAAATAACCACCCATACCCCAAATATTACCGTTGTATCCCGGAATAAAGGCATCTAGATTTTCCAGACTGTAGGTGTTGTAACTCTTGTCGAGCAATTGTGGAACATTGATGGATTGTACATTGCCCATAAGGTCCTTCTTCTGAACTTTTCGGAAAGCGACCTGTACAAGTGTCGTACTATCGGTGCCAATACTGTCCGGACCAACAAATGTCGAGCGCTCCGGAAAAATATTTTTATGTTGTCTAATGGTTGGATTAAGTGATTCTTTCGCCATTCCTTCAGCGGTAGCTATCCAACTCAATCCAAGACATAGTGCTATTCTTAATTTTTTGTACTTCATTTTTTGAATGATTAAATGAAAAACTTGTTACCAGCCTGGGTTCTGATAGAACTCGGGATACATGTTGACATCTCTGACCTTTAGGGGCAACCAGTAATGCTTGCTTGTAAACTTCCGTTCCAAAAGGACATTTTCTTTCATGTTGACGACGCGGTTTTGGGATGGATCTACGGTGTTGAAGGTTCCTGCCCGATCAAAAACAACCGATTTTTTTAAGGTGTAAGGTGATTCGGTCAACAGCAACCAGCGTCGCAGATCATTAAAACGATGACCTTCAAAAGCGAGCTCCACAGCTCGTTCCCGCCGTAGTTCAGGTAACAATGCGTTAGCCGAACCTAGAAATTTGGCATCTACATGACCCACGCCAGCCCGATCCCGAACGATATTGATCGCATCAACTGCTGTTTTACCGTAATTGTCGGCTTTGCCTGTAGCTGAGTTGGAAGCCATCATGGCGGATTCGGCGTACATCAGATAGACATCAGATAAACGCATATAGGGCACGTAAATATGAAGATTGGATCCATAATTATAGGCTTGATCATATTTGTTGGCTGTTATAGGGACAAATTTACGTAACACGTAGCCTGTCTGGCTGCCAGACTGGATATCTCGATAGCTTCCATTACTGTAAAGGTTAGCGTATCGATTTTTTTCGTCCTGTGTATTTCCCTGGACGACTTTTGTTCCATCGAAAATGATGTCCTTATAAAAGCGTGGGTCGCGATCTTTCCAAGGGTATTCGGCATTGTAACCTGATTCTGCGTCAGACTGGGTAATGTCTTTGATCGGTAAACCGTTTTTCATACCATAGTAGTCGACATAATTGGCTGTTGGAATAAACTTCAATGCATCTCCGTCGGAGACGACCAGCGGAATGTACTGTTTACTGGTACCATAATTCGATACCCATGCGTCAATGTAGGGCCCTCTAAATATAGCTTCTGTACTGCCGGGCATGGCCCAATTTTGGCCTGTTGTGTAAAAATTCAAGTGAATATTGGCCATAGGAACAAGGGCGTAATTTGTCTGTCCGCTTTCGACAAGTGAAAGTAGTTCGCCAAAGGCCTGAGCTGCTTTTTTACAATAGTCGGTATGATAGGTTTTATTCCCGGTAGACTGAAAATTCATCAAAGGGCTTCCCGCCCAAAGATAATTTTTGCCAAGATAAGCAAGGGCCATGATTTTGTTGATGCGCAATTGATTTTTCCCCAGGGTACGTTTTCCGGCAGTGGTATTGTCCCAGTCGATCGGCAATAGATTGGCCGCTTCTCTAAAATCGGCCGCAGCAAGATCCGCACAGGCATGGTAGCTCAATCTTGCCAACCGCAGCTTTTCGTCACTTGGAAGTACATAATTGATGTACGGCATCCCGCCAAAATATTCCATCAGTCGGTGGTGAAACCAACCTCGGAAAAATAACAATTGCCCCTTGATCAGGTTCTTTTCTTCGGAGGTGGCTTCGGTTAATTTGTCAATATTTTCTAGTCCGAGGCTTACTTTTCGCAGACCAAACCAGGCCGCGCTCCATAAATCGCGGAAGGCGCGGTTGGCAAATACATCCCCATTGATGGTGGTAAAATCACCCTGATCCATCCAGCCGGAGCCCCAGCCGTCGGATTCTCTTTGCCAACCCCAAAAATTACCGTTGTCGATTTTGTGAACGAAATGATAATTTCCAGCTGTTGAGGTCATTTCATCTTCACCCCAGTTCCACGAGTTGGTCCAGTAGTTGTTGCTGAAGTTGACAACACAGCTGTATAACTCTTCTGTATAGCCCTGAAAGTTAATAAAGTTTTTAAATGCTTCTTTGGAGGACACATTGGACTGTTCTTCTTTATCCAGGTATTTTTTACACGAGAGTAGGGAAGTTGAAGACCAGATCACAGTAGATATAAAGATTACCTTGAAATACTTTTTCATAGTGGTAGGATTAAAATGTAATGTTTGCACCTAGATTAAACCGCTTTACCGTAGGGTAGGCACCCTGTGATGCCCAGCCCGTACCGGCATAATTGGATTCACGGTCGTCTGGCATTTTGGACCAGAAAACTAAGTTGTTGCCATTTAGAAAAATGCGAAGGTTTTGAAGCCCAAGGCGTTTGATTACGCTGGATTCCCGATTAAAATTGTAGGCAATTTCGGCTGTTTTCAATCGAATGTAGGAACCATCAAACATATACCGGCTACCGGGTGTATAAGTACTCGACTGTGATAACCAGCGTGGTAGTGGTACGTCTGCATTGACATTGTCTTTTGACCAATAGGAACCTTCGTCATAAGCGAGGTTAAGCTGGCCCGAGAAGCTGTTGAAAACAACTTGCCGGGTGACATTATTTACGGCATACCACTGGGTCATGACACTGAAATTCTTCCAATCAAATCCAATGGTATAATTATAAGTGTTCTGTGGAACCGAAGGAAAGGCGTAGGGAATATTGTCCTTAGCATCGATAATACCATCCCCGTTATAATCCAGTATATGATAATTGCCGGGTAGTTTCGCTAGGTCATTGCTTTCGTGCGCGGTACTCGAATAAAGTTCGTCCCAAGTATTGTAATATCCGGAGCTAACATAAGAATAGGTTTGACTCACTTGTTTGTTATCCGGTTTCTGATATTCGGGCAGCAACTCGGGTGCATCGGCATTGATGACTTTATCCTTGGCATGGGTAAAATTGATATCAGCCCATATTCTCCAGTCGGTATTGAGCTGTCTGTTAAATTTCAGTTCTACTTCAAACCCTTTATTCTGTACCTTACCTAGGTTGGCTGTAGGTGCCTCCATCCCAAAGTAGGAAGGAATGGCTCGGTTGGCGCCGCTAATCAGGACATCTGTCCTACGGTCTCTAAAAAAGTCGACTTTACCGGTTATCTGGCTATTGAACAGACCGAAGTCGAGGCCGACATTGAATTTGTTAACTTTTTCCCAGCGGATATTTGGATTGCCAAGCGCACTTTCCTTATACCAGATATAAGGACTGGTATTGCCGTCGGAGTAGGAGTAGCGGCCTTCAACCCCCATGCCAGCGGTGCCCCCATATGCCCATTGGGTTAGGTACAGAAATTGACGGCCGCCACTATCGTCACCGATGTCACCATAGGACGCACGTAACTTGAGCATATTCAGAAACGAGATAGGCCTCATAAACTCTTCTTCAGTAACTAGCCAGCCTATCCCACCGGAATTGAAAAAGGCAAATCTATTGTCAGGACCGAATTTTTCTGATCCCGTATAGGCTCCATTGTACTCGAGCATATATTTATTTTTGTAGTTGTAGGTGGTGCGGAATACCCAGTCTTCGCGATAGGAGGGAATCATACTCCCTGTTCCGGTCTGATTGCGGTTAAATAAACCCATGGCAGTGATGTTGTGATTCTTAGCGATGGTCGTTGCGTAGTTTAACTGCAATTGATAAAATAATCTTCGATAGGTAGACCAGTCTCTGACCTGTCCGGCACCGGTTGTCCAGTTTATGCCCTCGACGAAGTCAAATCTATTTGTACCATCGAAAGCGATCTGATAGGTTGGCAATCCCGTATTGGGATCGATCCATTTACTTTGTGTACTGTTGTTGGCATCATTGATACCGCGGCCGCCCTCGACAAACGTGTTGTCCAGTGAGATTGTCCCACGAACGTTAAGCCCCTTCGTTAAAAACTTAAGATCTTGTTCGAGCGTAAAATCTGTTGTAATACGACTGGTGGTGATGTATTCGGTTCCGCTAAGTGCCAGCACACGGGCAGAGTTTATCCCGGCTTGTGTGTTTAAGGCATAGTAACCCCAGGTACCGTCTGAATAGCGTGGATAAATGACATCTGGAGCTACCGTATAGGCAGCGATCCAATAGGAATAATCGTTGCCGCCGCCCCATGGACTTTTTTTGACACCGCGAGACCCTGCCAAGTTGGTTGAAAATTTAGTTGTGGGAGTAAGCTGGAAGTCTAAATTGGACCGTACATTTAGACGGTTAAAACCGTAGCCAGCTTTATAACCGCGAGCATTTTCGAACTGGCGGAACATATCGCCTTCGTAAAGAAAGTCCGCATTGGCAAAATATTTGACAAAGGGTGTACCACCAGCAATATTGACGCTGCTATTTTGTGAAAAAGCGTGGCTTTTAAAGAGTTCTTTTGCCCAGTCGGTATTCACATAACGTTCGCGTTCCGTCTGGTCAGCGGGAAAACGGTATTTATTGATGACGTCTTGTGGAAGATAGTTGGCCCAACTGGAAGGAGAAATCCCTAACTCATATTCGATAACTTTGTTGCGTAGCATCAAAGCATCGTACGAATCCATTTTTCCCGGAAGTTGGGAAACCGTTTTTACAATGTTGTTGACGGTACCGCGTATCAGCATTTGCCCTTCTTTACCCCGCTTGGTGGTGATTAAAATAACGCCATTGGCCCCTCTAACACCATAGACAGCAGTTGCCGAGGCATCTTTGAGGACGGAAACAGTTTCGATGGAACTGATATCAACGGCAGATAATGGTCGTTCCACCCCATCGACCATGACTAATGGGTCGGTATTATTCCAGGTACTGCGTCCGCGGATCACAATACGGGGATCTTCCTCGCCCGGCATACCGGTACTTGCCGTGGTAATGACACCGGGCACATTACCGGTCAATGCGGCGCCTACACTGGAAACACCACCTGCGCGCTCGAGGATTTTACCCGAAGTTTGCGCAATGGCGCCAACGACAGTTTCCTTTTTTTGACGACCATAGCCGACAACAATGGTTTCCTCGATTTCGATAGACTTATCGCTTAGTTGTACTTCTACCGTGTTCTTATTGTGGATATCCACTTCGAGTTGGCCATATCCTAGCTTGGAGATGGTCAATAAATTATTATCTGCAGGGACTTGGATCGTGAAAGCTCCATTGTCATCGGTAGCCGTGGCTAGCGAGGTGCCTTTTACCCTGATGGACGCACCGCTCACTTTTTTATGGTTACTATCGACGACAATGCCCCTTATCTGCCTTTTGGCCTGAGCATAGAGTGTTGTCTGTCCAACATAAAGCAGGAACAGCAGTAAAGTGAATGGCTTAGCTATACCCCATAGCTTTTTCCAATGCCTTACTCGTGTGATTGTACATGTAATCATCATCGCATTTGTGGATTGATAAATAGGTTTAAGAATTCTTGGTTAAATTTTCTCTAATTGGCTAGATACGTTTGTATCGGTGTTCCCTTAGTTCATTTTGATAAAAAATCTAAGGGACAGTCATGGATCATCAGGTACTGTCATATGCTGTATAATAATTGGTTAAATTTTTTATAACTATATAGCAACCGGTTGCATTGTTTGCATATAGTTTTCCCTATATTGGGAATGCCTTTCAAAGCAGTTTATAATTGTATACCAAAGCTAGCCATTGGAAAATTTGGTGGATAGCAAGAATGTTTAAATGAAGGATAAGAATGTCAAAAAATACCGCTTACATGGGTCAAATGATTGTAGAGACTAGTTTAGTAGGGATTAATTTGATAATTTAGTTGACAGTTCAATACAGATTTTTTTGTATTGAAGATTACATACCTAAATATATGATGCGAACTTTAGTGGTATTCACCTGGATGATGCTGACGTTTTTTTCTTATGGACAAAGCCAGCCTGTAACTTTTCAACGCTATTCTTCAAAGGATGGACTTTCTTCCAATACAATCTATAGTATCTACCGCGATAGTTATGGTTTTCTTTGGCTAGGAACAGAGGATGGGCTTAATCGCTTCGACGGACGTCATTACAATGTCTACCGGTATGATGCCAACAAAGAGAATAGTTTAATGGCAAACCATATTTCGGCCTTATGTGAAGACAGGAAGGGAAGAATATGGATCGGTACAAATGGAGGGGGATTAAGTTATTATGATCGGGAAGCTGACCGGATCAGGTCGTACAATCTTACCCCTGATGGTAAATGGCTCAGTACCGCTATTAATGCGATCGATAAGGATGCAAGTGGAAATATCTGGATCGCTTCCTATGGTGCTTTGTATATTTTGGACGTCAATGATCTACAAAAGAGAATGGATCCAACTTATCGACGTATTGTAGAAGCTTTTGCCGGTAAAGTAACGGGCAGTGTTTTTCGTGACCGAAAGAACAACATGTGGGTGTCATCAGAGAATGGCATATTTCGCATATCGGCAGACCTAAAGACCATAAAACGTTTTGAAGTTCTTTCGGAAAAGGAAGGATATGGAAATGGAATTGAAATTAGTTCCATTGTTGAAGATGATCAGGGCCGTATCTGGGTCGGATCTATGCTCGGCCTTAAATATTTGAATCCGGGCGATTCGCAGTTCAATAAATTTAGCGCAGGAGAAGGGAAAGGAGCTTTAAGCAGCCCCCGCATTTACACCTTATGTTACAATCAAAAGCAGGACTTATGGATCGGAACGGACAATGGTCTTGATGTGCTTAATACCAGGGCTTTAACAATTCGGACTTTTAAGCCGGATCCAAGTAATGTTCATAGTCTTTCTCATAAATCGATACGGTCTATTTTTGTCGATAATAGCGGAATTTACTGGATAGGTACCTTTCAGGGAGGGCTAAATAAATTCGATACCAATTTAAGCCAATTTAGATTAAAAAGTTTGGATTTTTTGGAGGGTATGACCGGTGACCCAGCTATAGTAACTTCTTTCGCGGCTTATCAGAATAAGATTTTTTTGGGCGTTGATGGTGGTGGTATCTGGAAATATGATCGAACCACAGATAGACTGTCGTCTGTTGAACTTTCGGCCAACTTACCTAAAGATCTTACGGTGTTGACTTTGGAAAGAAAATTCGATCAGCTTTGGATCGGTACCTATCAGCAAGGGGTTATCTGTTATGATCTGCTTAATGGAAATCTAAAAAGATATACTGTTGGTAACAGGGAAGATAATTTGAATAATAACGATATTTTTTGTTTAAAAGTAGACTTTCGGGGGAATACCTGGGTTGGGACGAATGGCGGCGGCGTGAACATCATTCAAAAAGGAAGCGCTATCGTCAAAAAATACAAGCGGGAAGAGCACTCAAACGATGGAATAGAGCTACCTGGAAATTTTATACGTGCACTAGCGGAAGATCAGGAACATAATATGTGGATAGGAACTTACGGCTCGGGCCTGGTGATGTATGACCCTTTGAAACAACAGACTACACTGTATGACAAAGCAAAAAATAAGCTCCCAAGCAATTATATATTAGCCGTACATACGGATAAAAATGGAAATTTATGGGTTGGAACAAATGGCAATGGAGTAGGTTTGCTGCGAAAAGGGAAAACACTATTTGAGACACTTTCTGAGAAAGATGGATTAGTGAATGGTGCTATTCAGAGTATTATCGAGGACGATAAAGGGAGGATCTGGTTTTCAACAAACAAAGGATTGAGTTGTTATTCTCCGGTGCAAAATAAGTTCAAAAACTATTCTAATGCTGTGGGATTGCAAGAAGGTGCTTTTATGCTCGGTGCGTCACTAAAAACGGACGATGGAGAAATTTATTTTGGTGGGCAGAAAGGGTTTAACCATTTTTATCCGGCTCATTTAAAAACAAATGGCAATCCTGCGAAGGTCGCACTGACGGATTTAAAAATTGACAATGTGATTGTTCAGCCCACGGAGAAGGGGCCAATACAGCAGTCGCTGTTGACTGCCGATCGCATCAACCTGAAATACAAACAAAATTTTTCAATTTCTTTTGCCGCGCTAAATCTAACTGTACCTGAGGATAACCAATACGAGTACCGACTTGTCGGCTTTGACAAAAATTGGATTCGAAATGGAAAGGAAAATAGTGCCTATTATACAAATTTGGATCCGGGAGATTATGTTTTTGAGGTTCGCGCAAGCAACAACGACGGTATTTGGAACAAGGAAATCAAATCGATTGCGATACATGTTGCTCCACCGTTTTGGCGCACCATTTATGCTTATCTATTTTATGTGTTAGCAGTATTGGGCGGCCTGCTGTGGATCAGACATCGCGGGATCCAAAAGTTAAAACAAAAATTTGCGATTGAACAGGAGCGTATCCAGGCGAGGCAGCTCATTGAACAGCAAAAGAGAGATGCCGAGACAAAGCATCAAATAGATGCAATGAAAATCCGATTCTTAACAAATTTAAGTCATGAATTCCGAACCCCAATCTCTTTGATCACAGGGCCCGTGGATGCTTTGATTGCCAAAAATAAAGATAGCAAACTGGGCGATCAACTAAATCTGGTAAGCCGTAACGCGCGGCGGCTTTTAAATTTGGTCAACCAATTACTGGATTTTCGTAAAATGGAATACCATGAATTGAAAGTGCAGGATGAAGATGGTGAATTGGTATCTTTTGTACAGGAAGTATACCGTTCATTTCAGGATATGGCGCTGCAAAAAGGTATCGATTATTCTTTTTTTCCATGCCAGGAAAAATTGTATTGTCGTTTTGACCGAAATAAGGTTGAGCGCATTCTATTTAATTTAATCTATAACGCTTTTAAATTTACCAAAAAGGGTGGGGATATCGCTGTAAGTATATCCTCTATAAGCCTTGTCGACAAGAAAATGCATGTTTCCCTTGAAGTGCGCGATACTGGTATCGGAATTCCCGAGCAATTGCAACAATCGATATTTGAGAGTTTTTTTCAGCATGATACTGAGGGCAAGGTGGCAAGTCAGGGTTCAGGTATTGGACTGTCAATTGCACAGTCATTTGTTCAGATGTACCATGGCGAGATTTCGGTTAACAGTCAACCCGACAGCGGAAGTACCTTTAAATTTGATCTATGGCTGGATCAAGCTGAGTCGGTATATGAGGGTGGGGTTGAACCAGAAGTAGTTACGGAGATACAACCTGTGGAGCTTAGACAGTGCCCGCTTGTGTTGATTATTGAAGATGATGAAGATTTTAGATATTACCTCAGCGAGTCTTTAAAGGAGTATTATCAGATTATCGAGGCTACTAACGGAAAGGATGGCTGGCAAAAAGCACTTTTTCATCACCCTGACCTTGTGGTGAGCGATGTTCAGATGCCATATATGAATGGTATGGAATTTTCACAGAAGCTGGCGCAGGATAAACGGACAAAACATATTCCTGTTGTACTGCTGACGGCCTCACAGGTCGACAATGGTCTTGTTTGCGGGCTTGAATCGGGTGCGGTGGGATATCTGACCAAACCTTTTGATATGGATGTACTGGTAGCGAAGGTTAACAGTTTGCTTCAGCTGAACCAGGCGTTCAGGGAAGTCTATAGTAAACAGGTGTCTATTTTAGCGCCCGAAATGACGATCAGGTCCGAAAAAGATAAATTTTTACAAAAAGTACTCAATTATGTACACGATAATATCGATAATCCGCAGTTATCGGTCGAAGCGCTAAGTGCCCACACCTCGATGAGCCGGGCCTCCCTTTACAATAAGCTGCTGGAACTGACGGGCATGTCTCCCGTAGATTTTATACGCTCTGTGAAACTAGAAAAGGCGGCAGGTTTGCTGGAAAAAAGCGATAAGTCTATTTCTGAAATTGCTTATGAGACGGGATTTGCCAATCCAAACTATTTTACAAAAGTCTTTAAAGCAAAATATCAAATGACGCCAAGTGAATATATCCAATCGCATAAAAGTACATCCGTGCACTAAGCATAATATTGTTATTTAAAAGGTCGTTTTAGGTCAGTTTTTTAGGAGGGTAATCTGTTTTAAACATTTTTACCCTTCTTTTTTTTATTTGTTGCAATCCTATCTGGTTGAAAGCTATAGTTTTGTCTTATAACCAATCGCTGGAGATCTAGCGAATTCAAAACTAATCAACTAAAAAAATGAAATTTTTTATCGATACGGCAAGTCTCAGTGAGATTCGTATGGCTCAAAATTTAGGTGTTCTAGATGGTGTAACGACCAATCCTTCACTGATGGCCAAAGAGGGGATTACAGGAACAGCTCATGTACATGCGCACTACAAAGCTATCTGTGATATTGTAGACGGTGATGTAAGTGCTGAAGTGATTTCAACTGATTTTAACGCGATGATTGAGGAAGGTTTGCTCTTAGCGGCCTTAGACAATAAGATTGTTGTTAAGGTTCCAATGACTGAAGACGGCATTAAAGCAATTAAATATTTTAGTACAAAACAAATTAAAACCAATTGCACCCTGGTCTTTTCTGCCGGGCAAGCACTCTTGGCCGCCAAAGCCGGAGCAACCTAT
Organism: Sphingobacterium sp. UGAL515B_05; assembly: GCF_033097525.1. Lineage (NCBI taxonomy): Bacteria > Pseudomonadati > Bacteroidota > Sphingobacteriia > Sphingobacteriales > Sphingobacteriaceae > Sphingobacterium > Sphingobacterium sp. UGAL515B_05. The sequence goes on from NZ_CP109907.1 coordinate 3,785,294, forward strand.
GTATCTCCTTTTGTCGGTAGGCTCGATGATATCTCTGTCGATGGACTGGCCCTGATTCGCGAAATTCGGACGATCTACGATAATTATGCTTTCCCTACCCAGATTCTTGCGGCTTCGGTACGTCATAGTGCGCATATCTTGGGTTGTGCCAAAATTGGTGCGGATGTGATGACTGGACCTTTGCAGGCGATATTTTCCCTCTTAAAACACCCGTTGACGGACAGTGGCCTTGCTCAATTTTTAGCTGATCATAAACGCGTTGCCGCACAAAGTAACAATTGAGATGGTCATGACAAGACATAGTATCCATAATTTAGAAGCGATTGTTAAGCAAGTCCGAAGGGATATACTCCGCATGGTGCATGGTTGCCAGTCGGGGCATCCGGGAGGATCGTTGGGCTGCACCGAATTGTTGGTCTGCTTATACTTTGAATTGATGCAGCGAAACGATCAGTTTGATTTGAATGGCCTCGGGGAAGACTTGTTTTTCCTTTCCAATGGTCATATCTCTCCGGTATTTTATAGTGTGTTGGCGCGAGCAGGTTATTTTCCAATCGATGAACTTGCCACCTTCAGAAAACTCAATTCAAGACTGCAGGGACATCCGACTACGCATGAAGGACTGCCAGGTATCCGTGTCGCTTCGGGATCCTTGGGGCAAGGTCTTTCTGTCGCTATTGGTGCTGCTCAAGCCAAAAAATTAAATCAAGATAACCGCATGGTTTATGTGCTTATGGGCGATGGCGAATTGCAGGAAGGGCAGGTATGGGAAGCGGCCATGTATGCAGCTCACAACGAAATGGACAATTTGATTGCTATTGTAGATTACAATGGTGCGCAGATTGATGGGGCTACCAACGATGTCCTTTCGCTGGGCGACCTACCCCGCAAATGGATGGCATTCGGCTGGAAGGTTATAGAGGTTATGCGCGGTAATGACATTGGTTCTGTGATTTCAGGACTACGAAAGGCCCAAGCTTCGACCGGAACTAAAATGCCTGTAATGGTGTTGCTACATACCGAAATGGGAAATGGAGTTGATTTTATGATGGGCTCACATAAATGGCATGGCATAGCACCCAGTGATGAACAACTAGCTGTGGCCTTAAACCAGAATGCAGAAACATTGGGTGATTATATCGCCTAATCGTAGGACGATTTTGAAATAGATTAACATGAAAAAATATACATATACAGAATCAAAAGACACACGTTCTGGATTTGGTGCCGGTTTGCTGGAAGCAGGAAAGGAAGATGAAAATGTGGTTGCACTCTGTGCAGACCTGATCGGTTCGCTCAAAATGAACGATTTCATCAAGGCCTTTCCGGAACGTTTTTTTCAGATCGGCATTGCCGAAGCAAATATGATGGGTATTGCAGCTGGACTTACCATCGGTGGAAAAATACCTTTTACTGGTACATTTGCCAATTTTTCAACGGGTCGGGTATACGATCAGATTCGTCAATCTATTGCCTATTCGGATAAAAATGTGAAAATAGCGGCTTCGCATGCCGGCCTTACGTTGGGTGAAGATGGGGCGACCCATCAGATATTGGAAGATATTGGATTGATGAAAATGCTTCCAGGGATGACGGTTATCAATCCTTGCGATTATAATCAGACGAAGGCTGCGACGCTAGCTGCTGCCAAACACAAGGGGCCAGTCTACCTGCGGTTTGGACGGCCCGTGGTGCCGGTTTTCACCCCGGAAGATCAGGAATTTGTGATCGGCGAAGCCGTGATGCTCAATCCGGGTACAACTGTGACTATTTTGGCAACTGGACATCTCGTCTGGGAAGCCATATGTGCCGGGGAAGAATTGGAAACATTAGGTATTGATGCCGAAATCATTAATATCCATACCATCAAGCCACTAGATGAGAAAGCCGTACTGACTTCTGTCGCTAAAACGGGCTGTGTTGTTACAGCCGAAGAGCATAATCGTATCGGTGGACTAGGAGATAGTGTAGCGCAACTGTTGGCAAAACAATTGCCTACTCCGCAGGAATATGTGGCTGTAAACGACAGCTTCGGTGAATCGGGACCGCCAAGTGCGCTGATGGATAAATATGGCTTAAACGCCGATGCTATTGTAGCGGCGGTATTAAGAGTACTCAAAAGGAAAGTGGTGATTTAGTTGAAATTGGGCTATTGTCCCTGCAAGGCCGATAGCCTCGCTATCTATTTGCTATTAAACCAATTATAATATGAAAAAGATGATCTGCACCATGTTGTGCGTTTTTTCCACCAGCCTAGTGGCCCAGGCGCAGCAGACTGCCCCACAGGGATTTGATGTTGAGCGAAAATTGACATCGACTGGGAAAATAGATTCCCTTGTTTATCCTTCAAAAACTGTAGGAGTTAAGCGGAAAGCACTGCTATATACCCCGCCGGGATACAGTGCCGCAAAAAAATACCCCGTATTATATCTCTTGCACGGAATTGGCGGTGATGAACGGGAATGGTTCAGACATGGAAACCCTCAGGTTATTTTCGATAACCTGTATGCGGAAGGAAAAATGGAACCTATGTTGGTGATTATGCCCAATGGCCGCGCCATGGAAGATGACCGTGCTGGTGGAAATGTGATGGCACCGGATCGGGTAGCGGCGTTTTCAACTTTTGAAAAAGATCTGCTCGATGACCTGATTCCATTTGTTGAAAAGCAGTTTCCCGTTATCAAGGATCGCGAGCACCGCGCGATTTTTGGATTGTCTATGGGCGGTGGACAGGCACTGAATTTTGGACTTGGCCATATCGATACTTTTGCCTGGGTGGGGGGCTTTTCCTCCGCGCCCAATACCAAGATGCCACAGGAATTACTGCCTGTTCCGAAAGAAGCTAAAGATAAATTAAAACTGCTGTGGATCTCCTGTGGTGACCAGGATGGTTTGCTCAATATAAGTAAGCGCACGCATGAGTACCTTTCGGAACATGGGGTGCCTCATATTTACTATCTGGAGTCGGGCGGGCATGATTTCAATGTATGGAGAAATGATCTCTATAATGTTTCGCAATTGCTATTTAAGAATAAGAAATAAAGGCCTTACTAATTTGATAATAGCAATAAACAATTCGACGGTTTGCCTTGGCCGGTCTTAAAATGAGTTTGTTAGTCCTGATGATTAATTCCGAAACTGCAAAAAATACTATCAAGAAAAATGATTGAAAAATTTATTTGGAAGTACATAAGCCTATTCATTGCGATCTTGTCACTGCATACTACATTGTTGTTTGCCCAAAAGCGATCGGCATTGACCCTATGGTATGATCGGCCTGCAGACGAAAAGGTATGGGAACAAGCTTTACCGCTTGGAAATGGTCGGTTGGGCGCGATGGTTTATGGAATTCCATCTTGTGAGCGTATGCAGCTTAATGAGGAAACAATTTGGGCGGGAGGTCCTTATCGCAACGATAATAAGAAAGGCGGCGCGGCATTAAAAACTATTCAGAATTATATATTCGATGGGAAACCAGCTGAAGCCGATAAGCTTGCAAATGAAACCTTCTTCACTAAGACACATGGCATGCCCTATCAAACGGCAGGAAATATTCTGCTGCGATTCCCTGGACATGAACGGTACCGGCACTATTATCGCGAACTGGATATTGAACGGGCAGTTGCGTTGTCGCGTTATACAGTAGATGGGGTAACATTTACCAGAGAAGTTTTTACTTCGTTTGCTGATGATGCCATTGTTATGAAAATAAAGTCGAGCAAGAAGGGGAAACTCAATTTCACATTAACTTATGAGAATGAGTCGAAGCATACTATTTACAAAACCGGTGATAAGCTTATTTTAGAAGGACGAGGATCCGATCACGAAGGTATTAAAGGGCAGGTTGTTTATCAGATTCATACGGGAGTAAAGCATACCGATGGACAGCTTATCGTGAAAGAGGAATCGATTGATATAAAAGATGCAAGTTCCGTTTGTCTTTATATTTCAATTGCGAGTAATTTTCAAAATTATAAACAACTGGGAGCTGATCCCTATAAGCTGGCTGCAGAAAGATTGCAAAAGGCCATGGACAAAGACTATCAGCAGGCTTCACACCAGCATACCCTTGCTTACAGCAGACAGTTTAATCGATTCCAGCTGCATTTGGGGGATGCCAATAGCGAACAACAGTTGCCGCTGTCCGCGCGTATTGCAGACTTTGCCCGTACACAGGATCCGGCCTTAGTGACCTTGTTGGCTCAATTTGGGCGCTATTTGCTCATCTGCTCATCACAAGCGGGTGGCCAGCCTGCTAATCTACAAGGAATCTGGAACCGATCCATGCAACCAGCATGGGACAGTAAATATACAATCAATATAAATACCGAAATGAACTATTGGCCTGCAGAGGTCACCAACCTTTCGAGTACGCTTCAGCCGTTATTTTCCATGATCAAAGAACTCAGTGAACGTGGTGAAGAAACCGCGAAGACATTGTACCATGCCCGTGGCTGGGTGGCCCATCACAATACCGATATCTGGCGCGTGACGAGTCCGATTGATTTTGCGGCTGCCGGAATGTGGCCAAGTGGGGGGCTGTGGTTGTCCCAACATCTTTGGGAGCATTATCTCTTTACGGGAGATAAAGAGTTTTTGAGGCAACTTTACCCGGTTATGAAGGGAGCTTGCGACTTTCTTTTGTCTGCGCTTGTCGTGCATCGCGGTTATCCAGCTGAAAAATGGCTCGTCCTGAGTCCCTCAATTTCGCCCGAGCAAGGGCCACTTGCGGCAGGCGTGACCATGGATAATCAACTATGCCACGACATGCTTACCCGTACCGCTTTGGCGGCAGAAGCGCTCGATGTTGATGCAATGTATAGGGATACATTGCTGGCAACGGCACGGCGGATTCCACCAATGCATATCGGTCGATTTAATCAGTTACAAGAATGGCTGGAAGATGTGGATGATCCTCAAAATCAGCACCGGCATGTATCCCATTTATACGGATTGTTTCCAGGTAGTCAAATTTCACCGTTCCGCACGCCTAAATTGTTTGAGGCTGCACGTAATTCATTGATATATCGAGGTGATTTTGCGACGGGATGGTCAATTGGATGGAAAATAAATTTATGGGCCCGTTTATTGGATGGAAACCATGCCTACGAAATTATAAAGAAAATGCTGAGCATTTCCGATGAAAACCATCCCGATGGACGTACCTATCCAAATCTTTTTACGGCACATCCTCCATTTCAGATTGACGGTAATTTTGGCTTAACAGCGGGTATTGCGGAGATGCTGGTCCAAAGCCATGATGGCGCTGTGCATCTGCTGCCAGCGATTCCTGATCAATGGAAAGAGGGTTGGGTAAAGGGGATCAAGGCGCGCGGTGGATTTGAAATTGAAATGCAATGGAAAAAAGGGAAGATAAAGGAGGTAATGGTCTTTTCACCTTTAGGCGGTAATTTGCGGCTACGGACAGCTTCGCCATTGAAAGGATCTGAACTTCAAATCGCAAAAGGCGATCAGACTAATACCCTTTTAGCTCCTGTAATAACACCAGTAAGTATTCAATCTGCAGATTCACAGCTGAAAGGAATTGAATTACCAAGCTATTATGAATACGATGTACAAACCTTGCCTGGAAAACATTATACTTTTAAGGCTTACTAAATTAATGCGACTAATAAATCCTGTCAATATGTTAAGAATGAAAATCGGCGCTTTTGTCTTCTCCTTAATGATCCCGTTTTTGGGAGCATTGGCGCAGCAAGCCCATAATCCAATCATCTTTGCTGACGTGCCCGATATGTCCATGATACGCGTCGGTGATACCTATTATATGAGCAGTACGACCATGCACATGAACCCCGGTGTCCCGATTATGAAGTCCAAAGACATGGTCAATTGGACGTTGATTAATTATGCGTACGATCGTCTTGGCGATCAGGATGAACTCAATCTGTCAAACCATAAAAATGCGTATGGGCACGGCTCCTGGGCAAGCAGTTTGCGCTTTCATGAGGGGCGGTACTATGTCAGTACATTTTCGGCCAATACAGGAAAAACGCATGTCTACCACACAGCAGATATTGAACATGGCCCCTGGGTTTCGAAAGAATTTCAGCCGATGATGCACGATCATAGCTTATTCTTTGACGGGGGGAAAATATATATGATCTGGGGTGGGGGACGTATCTATATTGCTGAATTATTGCCTGATTTTTCAGGTGTTAAAGCAGGAACACAACGCGTATTGATAGACGATGCCTCTTTACCCGCCAAGCCTAAAGAAGGCAAAGCCGGTTTACCTGCTGAAGGATCCCAAATGTTTAAGATCAATGGTATGTATTATCTTTTTAATATTTCATGGCCAGCGGGAGGAATGCGCACGGTGATTGTACATCGGGCGAGCCAATTGGAAGGTCCGTATGAGGGGAAAGTGGTTTTGCAGGATCAGGGTGTGGCACAGGGAGGTCTGATTGATATGCCCAACGGAAAATGGTATGCTTATCTTTTTCAGGATTATGGTGCTGTAGGCCGAATTCCGTTTTTGGTTCCTGTCAAATGGGAAGATGGATGGCCAGTGCTTGGTATTGACGGAAAAGTCCCGGCCACATTGGATCTTCCCGCAAATAAAAGCTTAAGCCCCGGAATTGTTGACTCGGATGATTTTGACCGGAAAGCCGGACAAGCCGCCCTTCCCCTGGCATGGCAATGGAACCATAACCCAGTTGTTGATCTTTGGTCAGTGACCGAACGCCGTGGCTTTTTGAGACTGCGAACCGGCGACCTTACTGATGACTTTCTTTCAGCTAAAAATACATTGACGCAACGCACCATCGGCCCGAGCTGCAGCGCCGCTATTGCTGTAGAGGTTTCTAACATGAAAGATGGTGATTTTGCAGGAATATCGCTATTGCAAAAAAACTATGGTTTAGTAGGAGTCCGGATGGAAGGAAATACAAAATCGTTGGTAATGATTAATGCGATGACGGGTGCGCCACAAGAACTGGCGAAGATCAATCTCAAACAGCAGCGTATATTTCTTAAAGCAAACTGCGATTTTTCAAACAAAAAAGATACGGCCCAATTTTTTTATAGTACCGATGGACACCATTGGAAGATGATAGGTAACGTGCTAAAAATGAGTTACACCATTCCTCATTTTATGGGTTATCGGTTCGGACTTTTTAACTATGCGAGTAAAGAGGCTGGTGGCTACGTAGATTTTGATTACTTCCATTTAACCATAAATTAAGATGATATGAGAAAACAATTTTTTACGTTATTTCTGTTTGGATTCCAATTCCTGTTTTTGCCTTCAATAAATACGTTAAAAGCACAAAATCCGATTGTACAGACATCCTATACGGCGGATCCGGCACCATTAGTGTATAATAACCGGCTTTATCTTTATACCACGCAGGATGAAGAAGAATCCACCTGGTTTAATATGAACAATTGGCGGGTGTATTCAACCAATGACATGGTGAACTGGACAGACCATGGTGCGATTCTCTCTTATACAGATTTTGAATGGGCAAAAGGGGATGCTTGGGCGGCGCAATGTGTTGAAAAGAATGGTAAATTTTATCTATATGTGCCTGTTATTTCTAAACTCAACAATCGTGGTGCGATCGGTGTTGCAGTTGCTGATAGTCCGTTGGGACCTTTTCATGATCCCTTGGGAAAACCATTACTACAGAGTGAATGGGGCGATATCGATCCGACTGTGTTTATTGATGACGATGGTGAGGCACATATGTACTGGGGGAATCCTCAGCTGAAATATGTCAGGCTGAATGAAGATATGATCTCTTATGCGGGTGATATCGTTGAGGTTCCGATGACAGCAGCATCATTTGGAAAAAGAGCGGGAGATCCGAAACGACCTACAACCTACGAGGAAGGTCCCTGGTTGTACAAAAGAAACAGCTTGTATTATCTTTTTTGGCCGGGAGGCCCTTTACCTGAATTTATTGGGTATTCGACCAGCAAAAAAGCCGAAGGCCCCTGGAAGTATGGTGGTGTAGTCATGTCAGCCGAAGGAAAAGCATTTACAAACCATCCTGGTGTTGTCGATTTTAAAGGGAAGACCTATTTCTTTTATCACAATGGAGCTTTACCCGGCGGAGGAGGTTTCACGCGCTCTGTTGCTGTGCAGGAATTAAACTTTAATCCAGACGGCAGTATCCCGCCGATGAAAATGACTGCAGGAATTACTCAGGGGCTAGCAAACGTAAACCCTTACGAACTTCATCAGGCCGAAATGATTGCTTGGTCCGAGCACGTTAAATCCTATCAGCGTGAAAAAGTAGGTGTTTTTATAAAGGCAAGGAAAGATGGAGCTTATACCTGTGTGAAAAATGTTGACTTTGGTGAGAAAGGTGCCCGCACTTTTTTTGCACGGGTGGGAACAACACATAACGGTGGAGTCAGCATGGAGGTTCGTTCAGGAGCGATCGACGGGGCTTTATTGGCTACCATACAAGTTCCTATGACAGGGGGCGATGACCGGTGGACTACAGTGGAGACCGTACTAGCCGATAAAGTGAAGGGAATACACGATTTATACTTTGTTTATAAAGGCAAGGCTCCGTCGAATATTCTGTTTTTCGATTGTTGGAAATTTGGAAGGTAAAGTGGTAGAATATGTTTTTTAGAATAGAAAATTTCTTTTGTTTTTCATCTTTTTTTAATCGTCTAACGCTGGTTACTGTTTGGCTTCTCGGACTACTACCATGTGCTGCCAGTGTACGGTTGCCAGCAATCCTGGGGGACCAGATGGTTCTACAGCGGGATATCGATCTCAATATTTGGGGATGGGCAGCGAAAGGCGAAAAGATTACTCTTCGTTTTAGAGGTGCATACTATTATACAGAAGCAGGTAGGGATGGTAAGTGGTCTGTGCATATCCCGCCACAGCATTACGGTGGTCCTTATCTCATGGAGATCAATGACATTGTTATTCGGGATGTGTTAATTGGCGATGTCTGGCTCTGTTCGGGCCAGTCCAACATGGAGACACCGATTAAGCGGCTTGTCGAACGTTTTCCTGAAATAAATGAATCCAATAATCATATGATCCGTTATTTCAAGGTGCCGACACAAAATAGTATAGTGGATAGACAGGAAGATATACCTTCTGGTGAACGATGGCATTCCGGAATCGCCTCCGATGTTATGAATTGGACGGCATTGGCCTATTTTTATGCGATGGAGTCCTATCGGCATAATGGTATTCCTGTCGGAATGATCGTATCTAGTCTCGGCGGATCAGGAATAGAGCGCTGGATTGATCAGAAATATCTGAAAAACTTTCCTGAATTGTTGCTAGATCAACATGCTGTCGATAGCCTTCGGTGGGCCGAAAGAGATCTGGGAGCGGATTATTGGACAGAAGAAGAATATAACGATTCGGATTGGCCAACGGTGCTGGTGCCTGAATACTGGAAAAAAGCGCAGCGAACTACTAAAGGGGTACGTTATTACCGTAAGAATTTCACTGTTCCGGAAGCTAAAGAAGGGCGGCATGCCAAGTTGTATTTGGGGACTCTGATCGATAGCGATTCGGTGTATGTCAATGGTCATTTTGTAGGTTCTACTGCCTACCGTTACCCGCCACGGATTTACGATATTCCTGCAGGGATACTTCATGCAGGAAGAAATAATTTAACCGTGCGCCTGCGATCGGATGGAGGGGATGGCGGATTTACACCCGATAAATCCTATGAGATTAGATTGGACGATGTATGTATTGATCTTGCAGGCGAATGGCGTTGGCAAATTGCGATTGACCAGGAAGAAGTTGAAAAGTATAAAAGCCGCCTGCGGCATTTGGGGCTGGTTGGTTCGGGCCTGTATAACGGAATGATCTATCCATTGCGCGGCTATGGAATAAAAGGCGTTCTCTGGTATCAAGGGGAAGCAAATGCGGGTGATCCATCCTATTATCAAAGCTATCTTACTCGTTTGATCAGTAATTGGCGCGCGCAATTTGGTCAGCCTCAGCTTCCTTTTTTGATGGTGCAGCTGCCCAACTTTATGGCCAAAGATACGGTACCGGCGGAGTCTAACTGGGCAAGGATCAGGGAGGCTCAATTTGAGGTTAGCAAAGAGGTTCCTTTAACAGCGCTCGCCGTGACTTATGATCTTGGTGAGTGGAACGATATACATCCGCTAAATAAGAAGGATATGGCAAAGCGATTATTTCTATGCGCGCGTAAGATGTTGTATGGCGAACAGGTAGTCGCTTCCGGCCCACGGTTTAAACATATGCGGACCGATGGAAATCAAGTTGTCGTTTCATTCAACGAAATTGGAAAGGGACTGGCTATCGGTCATGGTAAAAAATTGCAACATTTTGCGATTGCAGGTTCAGACCGAAAATTCGTATGGGCGAATGCAATTATACGTGGGAATGAGGTTGTATTGAGTCATCCAAAGATCAGCAATCCACAGGCAGTCCGCTATGCATGGAGCAATAATCCCGAAGATGCAAATCTAGTCAACAAGGAAGGAATGCTAGCTGTGCCATTTCGTACCGATAATTGGTAGCATGAGTAGTTCGAGGAAAAAAAATCAATTGAAAAGTATAAAATATAATTCAGCAATTTAAGTAATTAATATAATCAATTTATGAAGGGACTAAATATTGTCTTAAAAAAACGGACAATGGTATTGTTATTATCCGTTACGGGAATTTTATCAACAACACGGGCGTTGGGGCAGCAGCAAAATATGGTGAAGGATCTCAGTAAGGGGTTTGTGCACCAGTCTATAGGTAATCCATACCTACCACTTTGGGAGCATCTCCCTGATGGTGAACCCCGTGTTTTTGAAGATCCTGACCAGCCGGGGAAATATCGCGCATATATCATTGGTTCCCATGATTTACGTTTTACGAGTTATTGTGGGCCTGACATTCGGATGTGGTCAGCGCCGATTGAAAACTTAACGAGCTGGCGAGACGAGGGTGCTATTTTTAGCTATCCGATTGATGGAAAATGGGATGTGATGTATGCCCCAGATCTTGTAGAGGTCAAACGTAAAGATGGAAAAAAAGAATACTACTTGTTTCCACACAGCAGAGGAGATAAACGTGAAGCAATGGTAGTCAAAGGCGATCGACCGAATGGCCCCTTTAAACCTATAAACCTCACGGAAGACGGTAAGCGTACTTTGCCCGGAAGTATCTTAGGGTTTGATCCGGCCATTTACATTGAATATGTGACGGATCCCAAAGATCCTGATTATGAAATTGGATTCCGGGCATACGGTTTTTGGGGTTTTCAACGCTCGATGGCGGCACAGTTAGATCAGAAAACGATGTATTCGCTACGACCAGGTACCGAAATTATTAATTATCTATTGCCAGCAAGTGCACGATATGGTGAATTGCGTGATCCAAAAGGTACCGCCTATCCTAATATTTTTGAGGGCGAGGATTTGGGAACTTTTAATTTTTTTGAAGCTTCATCAATTCGTAAAGTCGGCAACAAATATGTTTCGGTATACAGTGGATATTCAGGTCCTGAATATGGGGTAGGGAGCTCAAATTCAACCTTGCGGTACGCGGTGGCAGATTCGCCATTGGGGCCTTGGAAGAGTGGCGGTGTTTTGGTCGATTCGCGTGCTCCAGTATTAAATAAAGACGGATCGGCTATCGAAACCAGCAATGCGGGGCATAATACCCATGGCAGTATCGAACTGATTAATGGACAATGGTACGTATTTTACCATAGACCGCCACGCGGATTTGGCTTTGCACGTCAGGCGGTAGTAGAACCTATCAGAGTTTCGTGGGATGAAAAAAGCGTAAAAGATGGTGGGATGGTTGCTATCCGAGCTTTTGACCCATTTCAAGAAAATTTAACCATCAAAGATAAGCAGGGAAAAGAATATAAAGGTGCAGAGGTGACATCGGAAGGATTCCATTTCTATGGATTAGACCCCTATCGGTATTACTCGGCTGGATATGCCTGTTATCTTTCAGATATCAGTTTACAACAGGATTCATGGGACGTATGGGATAACCATATGCCTGTGACAAATATGAAAAATGGAACTATCGCAGGTTTTAAATATTTTGGTTTTGGTGGGCTGAAACAGGATAAATTCGGATTAAAGGCGTTTGAGGGAACAAAAAAAGGAAATCGTACCACCTTCAATCTGTTTATTACACCAAAAACACAAGCTTCATTTAAGATCAATGTGTGGCTGGATGGTCCTTGGGATAATGAAACCTGGAAAGGAAAGCGTATTGCTCAAATAACAGTTCCCGCAAATACGGCGACAACAGTAAAGCAATTTACGGTCGATGTTTCTAATTATGTCGATCACTTGGATGGCAAACATGCCTTGTTTCTGGTCGCTGAGGGTGAAGAGGGCAAGCCCCTTTTTGATTTTATAGGATTGGGATTTAGTTCGAAAGACAAAAAAATTGAACGTCCGGTACCGCCTTCGGTTACGATTACAGTGAATGGAAAAAAACTAATGTTGCCTTCGATTCCTGTGCGATCTACCGATGAGAACGGCATCGTTGGTTACAACCATTATGAAGTTACTTTTCCAATGGAAACCAACGACAAGAAGATTCCTGTGGTGAAGGCTATGGCAAATAACCCTGAAGTTGAAATCAAAGTTAAACAAGGCAGCTCGGTGACTGGTTACGCACAGGTCGATTGTGTTTACAAAGGACAAACCAAAAGCTATCTTGTAAAGTATGTAAAGAATTGAACCGTTAGCCGGTAAGCGGTTTTACAAACATGTAGAAAAAGGCTGTCCAATGGAAATGGACAGCCTTTTTTAAACATTTTTATTGGAATATAAAACATTTGTATTGGTTCCCGGTAGAAAGCTACTTGTAGTTTTACCCTTGTAATTCAACTAATCGAATAACCAATTATATGGATCAAAGTATAACAGAGGTAAAGCCTATTAAAGGTTTTTACAAACTTTCAATGAAACAACGGGTGGGGTTTGGCGCTGGTGATCTTGCACAGAATCTTATTTACCAGACTGTTTCGATGTACCTCCTGATTTTTTATACCAATGTTTATGGAATTTCTGCTGCTTCGGCAGGAGTCATGTTTCTCATTGTCCGAATTGTGGATGTGCTGTGGGATCCCATTGTAGGTGCATTTGTCGATAAGAGAAATCCCCGGATGGGAAAGTACAGATCCTATTTGGTGCTGGGAGGAATTCCAATGACAGGGTTTGCAATTCTGTGTTTTTGGAATGGATTTTCGGTTTCTTTGGCCTACGCTTATATTACATATGTTGGCCTTTCAATGCTTTATACTTTAGTGAATGTTCCCTATGGTGCTTTAAATGCTTCCTTGACGAGGGATACGGACGAGGTGACAAAACTAACATCGACGCGCATGTTTATGGCGAACGTGGGCGGGCTGGCTGTTGGGTATGGCGTACCGCTGGTCGTACAGTATCTCGCTCCGGATGGAAAGATAAACTCAAAAGATTCGGCCGAAGCCTGGTTTACAACGATGCTGATCTATGCTTTAGTCGGATTGGCCCTTCTGATTTTTTGTTTCTCACAAACAAAAGAACGGGTTATTATGGATGAAAAGGATACGGATAATGTTCGCGTATCTGATCTATGGCGAGAATTTAAGCACAATAGGCCTTTGCGTATTTTGGCCTTTTTTTTTCATTACAGCATTTGCGATGATGGCCATCGGTAATTCGGCAGGATCCTACTACATGATCTATAATGTACATGCTCCGGATATGCTGCCTTATTTTATGGCTCTGGGCTCCCTGCCTGCTTTTATTTTTATGCCATTGGTGCCGGCTATCAAACGTACAATAGGAAAGAAGCAAATGTTCTATGTTTTTCTGAGTGTCGCTATCCTTGGAATGCTCATGTTGTACATAATTTCATCCAACGAGACGCTCAAGAATAATATTGGACTGGTATTGGCTGCTCAGTTTATCAAGTCAACGGGTGTAATCGTCGCTACGGGGTATATGTGGGCTCTTGTGCCTGAGGTCATATCTTATGGTGAATATAAAACCGGTAAGCGTATTTCGGGTATTGTCAATGCACTGACAGGTATTTTTTATAAGGCTGGAATGGCATTGGGAGGTGTCGTCCCTGGATTGGTACTGACTTATGTTGAATTTGATAAAGATAATGCAGTAAGACAATCTGCATTGGCTGAAAAGGGAATTCTATGGTTGGTGGCTGTTATTCCTGCCGTTCTTTTGGTGCTCGCGATGTATGTTATCTCCAAATACGAACTGGATGATATAACGATCGACAAAATCAACCAAGATATAGAATCAAGACATACTTATTAATCAAAAATAAACCATGAAGATGTTAAAAACTATTGTTGTGGCGGTAGCAGCCTTACTATTTGGTCCTGCTGCTTCAGCCACTTTGCAGAACCTGAAGCGGGCTCCTGATTCATTGACCTTGAAAGATGCATTTGAGGGTAAATTTTTTATAGGAACAGCATTAAACCTTGATCAGATATGGGAGCGCGATCAGGCAGCGGTCGTGGTGGTCAAAACGCAGTTCAACTCCATAGTTGCCGAGAATTGTATGAAAAGTATGTTTTTGCAACCAAGGGAAGGTGAGTTCGATTTTAAAGATGCGGACCGCTTTGTCGCATTTGGAGAAAAAAATAAAATGCAAATTATCGGTCACACGCTGATTTGGCATTCGCAAACACCAGCTTGGTTTTTTGTCGATAAAAATGGGAAAGAAGTCACCCGAGAGGTACTTATCGAACGCATGCGGAAGCATATACAAACCGTTGTTTCCCGCTATAAAGGAAGGGTATTTGGTTGGGATGTGGTGAATGAGGCCATATTGGATAATGGAGAATGGCGTAAAAGCAAATTCTACGAGATCATCGGGCCGCAATTCATTGAATTGGCCTTCAAATTTGCGCATGAGGCAGATCCAAATGCAGAATTATATTATAACGATTATTCAACTGCTATCCCCGAAAAAAGAAAGGGTATTATGCGTATGGTGCAACAGGTAAAGGCTGCCGGTGGGCAGGTCACTGGAATTGGTATGCAGGAACACAATGCATTGGACAATCCATCGGTCGATGAAGTCGAAAAAACCATACTCGGATTTGCAGGCCTTGGTGCGAAGGTAATGGTGACGGAAATGGATATTTCGGTCCTACCGCATGTACGTCCCAATATGGGAGCGGAAATAGGGGAGCGTCATGCCTACAGTAAAGCGATGAATCCGTACGAAAAAGGACTTCCTGCAGCGAAAATGAATGAGTTGGGAGCGAGATATGTAGCGTTTTTTAATTTATATCTCAAACATCGGGATAAAATATCACGTGTGACATTGTGGGGTGTTGGCGATGGAGACTCATGGAAGAATGGCTGGCCTATTCCGGGACGTACAGACTATCCGTTGTTATTTGACCGGAATTATCAGCCCAAACCTTTTGTAAAGGATATTATTGCGTTGACTCAAAAAAAAAAGAAATAAGAAAAATGAACAAAAGTAAGTATTTATATCCCGGAGATTACATGGCTGATCCTTCAGCACATGTTTTTGAAAACAAAATTTATATTTATCCCTCTCACGATAGGGAAAGCGGCATCCCCGAAAATGATAACGGCGACCATTTTGATATGCAGGATTACCATGTATTTTCCCTAGAAGATATCAATGCGGAGGTTGTTGATCATGGAAAGGTATTGGATGTAAAAAACATTCCCTGGGCCGGTCGTCAGCTTTGGGATTCCGATGTAGCCGAGAAAGATGGGAAGTACTATATGTATTTCTCCATGAAAGACAAAAACGATATTTTTAGACTGGGTGTCGCTATGGCAGACCAACCCTATGGACCATTTGTGCCGCAGGATAATCCAATTAAGGGAAGCTACAGTATTGATCCATGTGCTTTTAAAGATACAGATGGTTCCTATTATTTATATTTTGGTGGTATATGGGGTGGACAGCTCCAATTTTATCGGAATAATAAGATTGTTTCGCCCAATGAATTGCCAAAATCTGATGAAACTGCATTGTCGCCTAAGGTTGTCAAGATGTCTGCTGATATGCTGGAGTTTTCGGAACAGCCGCGGGATCTAGTTATTTTAGATAAAGAGGGCAAACCATTAAAGCATGGGGATACGGAAAAGCGATTTTTTGAAGCTTCCTGGATGCATAAATATCAAGGAAAGTATTATTTTTCCTATTCTACAGGCGACAGCCATTTGATTTGTTATGCCATCGGAGACAATCCTTATGGACCATTTACTTATCAAGGGGTGATCTTATCGCCTGTTGTTGGTTGGACCACACACCACAGCATCGTGGAATTCAAGGGCAAGTGGTACCTATTTTATCACGACTCGGTTCCATCTGGAGGAAAGACCTGGCTCAGAAGCATGAAAGTTATTGAGTTGACGTATGATGAGAATGGTCATATTAAGCCAATAGATGGATTGTCTTCTTAAAAGATGTATTAGTTTTTTTACGGATGAGGTATACTATGTATTTCCATTTCTTAATGTTGGCGTTGCTTTTTATTTTCCCCGCTACTTTACGCTCGGAGGATGGTAGCCAATTGTGGCTGCGGTTTTCAAAACAGGTAAAACCTGTAGGCACCATCCAGGTTATCAAAGGAAAATCAACCGATGTAACCTTGGCATTGGCAAAACAGGAACTGGAATGTTACTGGAAGGGAGGGGATGTCATCTTAAAATTAGATCCTAGCCGAAAGGATTTAAAAGACGGCTATCAAATTAGCCAACACGAAAATCAGGTTTATATAATTGCCGGCCAATCTGTGGGTATATTATATGCTGTTTATCATTTATTACGTCTTCAGGAAACGGGAGCAGGGATACCCCAATCGGGATTGGTTGAAATACCTGCCTATGATATCAGGGTTTTAAACCACTGGGATAATCTCGACGGGACAATAGAACGCGGCTATGCCGGGCATTCATTATGGAACTGGGAGGAGTTGCCGAATAAACTTTCACCCCGATATGAACAATATGGACGAGCCAATGCTTCAATAGGAATTAATGCGACGGTATTGAATAACGTGAATGCTTCGTCGGATCTCTTGAAGCCGGATTATCTGAAAAAGGTTAAAGCATTGGCGGATGTCTTTCGTAAATATGGCATTAAAGTATATGTCTCAATCAATTTTTCCTCACCTCAAAACATAGGCGGTTTAACCAATTCAGATCCCTTAAATCAGGAAGTTAAGCGCTGGTGGAAATCCAAAGTCAAAGAAATTTATGCATTAATTCCGGATTTCGGTGGATTTTTGGTTAAAGCAAATTCTGAAGGACAACCAGGACCGCAAGATTACGGAAGAACCCATGCGGATGGGGCTAATATGCTTGCCGATGCATTAAGTCCTTATGGTGGTACAGTGTTTTGGCGGGCTTTTGTCTATCATCCGACTAAAGATGACCGTGCCAAACAGGCTTATCAAGAGTTTGTTCCTCTTGATGGCCAGTTTCGGGACAATGTTATTCTTCAAGTAAAAAATGGGCCTATAGATTTTCAGCCCCGAGAGCCATTCAATCCACTGTTGGGTGCGATGCCAAATACAGCAAAGATGCTCGAATTTCAATTGACACAGGAATATCTAGGCTTTTCTAATCATTTGGTCTATTTGGCTCCTTTGTTTAAGGAAGTATTGGATAGTGATACCTATGCCAATGGGAAAGGGCAAACGGTGTCAAAATTGACCGACAGTAGGGGGCATTTGGGACGTAAAACTGCAATCGCTGCTGTCGCCAATATTGGTTTGGATACCAATTGGACGGGGCATCATTTTGCCCAAGCCAACTTGTATGCCTTTGGTCGTTTGGCTTGGAACAATAACCTGTCGTCGGTTCAGATAGCGGATGAGTGGATAAGAATGACTTTTACGGGAGTCCAGGAGTTTGCAGAACCTATAAAGAAGCTGATGCTTGAATCACGGGAGGCAGCAGTCGATTATATGATGCCTTTAGGCCTGCATCACCTTTTTGCTTTTGAGCATCATTACGGCCCAGAACCTTGGGGAGATATTCCGGGGGACGTCCAGACTGGATGCCATGGTATTACCATAATGCGGATAGCGTGGGATTGGGCTTTGACCGAACGGTTAATGGAAGTCGTGCTGTAACACAATATAATCCACCATTGGACAAGATTTATGGGAATATATCCACCTGTCCGGAAAAACTTTTATTGTGGTTTCATCATGTTTCCTGGAATTATCGAATGAATAGCGGCAATACGCTGTGGACCGAATTATGTTTCCGTTATGACCACGGTGTCCAAAAAGTGAGGGAGTTTCAAAAAGTTTGGGATCGTATGGAAAAATATATTGATCGACCACGTTTTTTGGCTGTTCAAGCTAAACTGAGAATCCAAGCTAGAGATGCAGTTTGGTGGAAAGATGCTTGTCTACAGTACTTTCAGTGTTTTTCGCGTCAGCCGATTCCTTACGAGTTGGAGCGGCCAATACATAATTTGGAGGAGTTAAAGAAAATCAAGCTACCGATGGGGCATCATAATTAGCAACGAAAGCAACGTCTTCAAGATCTTATTCATAATGGGTTGCTTTATCTGCTTATTCGACGTTTATAAATCGTAGGTGTTTCGCCCGTTATTTTTTTAAAGAGTCTGTTGAAATAAGATATATTTTCAAAGCCCAATTTAAAGCACAGCTGTTGGATATTGTCTTCATCGATTAACATCATCAACTGTGCTTTTTCTATTTTTTTTTGATTGATGTAATGTACCGGTGTGGCATTCATCTGTTTTTTGAAAAGTCGGATCAGATGATCTTTGGAGATAAAAATCAGATTGGCAAGTTGTTCGATTGAAATCGTATGATGGATATTTTCGTCTATGTAATCGAGCACACGCAAAAGTCGTTTTTCTACTTGTGGTATTTTGTTGGTTGCTTCTGCTAGAAATCGGCTCATTAACAAATGAATGATCGCTTGGTTTTCGGAGGCTCTGGCGAAAGGCGAAGCCGTCTGAAGTGCCATGTTTTTCATTAATTCTGAAGAATTATCGTAGCCCTTTGGATCGTAAATTTTTAACTCACGACCTGGATTCGAGGCATAGAGATGCTGGATGACAGTCTCCAATAGCTGATCAGATTTGATCTCCTTTGGAAAAGTGTAACGATCAAAAATACTTGACCTAATTTCGGGATTTTCATAGATATGGATGTAATAGAGCGAGAGTTTAGCAGAACAGGCATAGCTATGATGGATATAGGCTGGTGTAAGATAGAGATGGCCGGGGCGAAGTTTAATGATTTCATCCTTTAAAATAATAGATGCCTCACCTTCACATACATAATGTATTCTTGCAAAGGGACTCTTAATATTTTGAAAGTTCCAATCTGCCAGATGTTCCGCATAGCCAATATTCAATAGTGTAAAATCTAGTTTATTCTTTTCGTTATTTATCATTATGCGAAGCGGAAAAATAGTTAGATACTATATTAATCTCAGATACAATAATACTCGTTTTCTCTAAAAAAAATAGCACTTTTTACCTACAGTTGTCGATAATGTGTTTTTTTGCGCAATCAACGCATCTCTACGAGATCGTTGTATGTTTTTTGTAGAATTATTCCGAGCGTTTTGTTTTTTGTGAAGGCTATGGTTTCATAACAGCTTTACTAGTAGCTGAACTTATCTGAGCAATATTTTTTTAGCATCAAGCAATTTGTCTGATCGTTAATAACCTTCCTTTATTTGGTACTTTTGAAAGAGAGGTTTTGTGATATATATGGGGATGGATCGATATCGTGTTAGTTTTTATCGCTAATGTAGTTCCTTTCTCCATTCTATATAATTATTTTTGACTATACGATAATAGTAAAGATTCCAAAACAGGAAATCTCATCAATTCCGATATGAGCTTTGGTACAATTCATAATCAACGCAATTGTTATTTAAATCTTGATGCCATTTATAAATGAAAGCAATAAAAATAGTGAAAGAGGGACGTGTGGAAATCATGGATATTCCGCAACCGACTGTTAAGGATGGACATGTCCTCGTAAAGGTAGACTATGTTGGATTCTGCGGTTCAGATCTGAATACCTTTCGGGGGTTGAATCCATTGGTCAATTTGCCGGTCATACCAGGGCATGAAATTGGGGCAACGGTCGTGGAATTGGGGACTAATGTGACAACTGATCTTAAGGTTGGTACAAAAGTTACCGTAAATCCGTATTCCAACTGTGGTGTTTGTACCGCATGTAAGAATAATAGGCCCAACGCTTGCCGTTACAACGAGACTATGGGTGTACAGCGCGATGGCGCCATGACTGAATATCTTGTCTTACCTGTTGAAAAGATCATCGCTGGGGGACAGCTTTCATCCAAAGAATTGGCTCTTGTGGAACCTATGAGTGTGGGCTTCCACGCCGTTGACCGAGCATCGGTAACAGACAGCGATATTGTATTGGTATTCGGATGCGGTATGATCGGAGTGGGGGCGATCATTCGGTCAGCATTACGGGGAGCTACAGTCATTGCTGTCGATGTGAGTACTGAAAAGCTCGAACTAGCGAAAAAACTAGGCGCAAAGTATACGATTAATAGCGCTACGGAAGATCTGCATGCGAGGTTGGATGTGTTGACTCAGTCCATGGGAGCTGATGTTGTTATCGAAGCCGTTGGCCGAAAGGAAACATACCTGGCGGCCATTGCTGCCGCTGCATATACAGGCAGAGTGCTGTATATCGGGTATGCAAAGGAAGCGATTCCTTTTGATACACAGTTTTTTGTCAAAAAGGAACTGGATATCAGCGGGTCGCGCAATGCCACGGCAAAGGATTTTGCTGCGGTAATGAATTACTTGAAAATGAAAACCTGCCCGATCGAAGAACTGATAACGGCTATTTATCGGGTGGAGGATGCACAATTGGCCTTGGAATCATGGTTGAATGATCCCGGACGTGTTTTTAGGCTACTGATCGCGTTTTGACCGAAGCGACTTTGGCTTTGTGAAAGATCGAATTGAGGGGAGGGTAACTATAAAATATCTTGCTGCTAAATGAAGGATGATGAAACAATATTAGAGCAATATATGTACATTTAGGTGTTCATAGTACAATTTAAATACCTAAAGGAAAAAAATAAACTTCAATGGCAATGCGCAGGAAATTTTTAGCATGTTTCTTCATCATATTGTTTTCAAGGGTGCTGTTTGGTAATTCCCAAGATTCTGTTCAGCAGGGATTTGTAGACAAGACGGAACGATTTTTTAAAGAATCGGCTAAAAGGAGTGTCCGGGATTTGGAAATGGACCGTGCAGCCATCCGCCAAAATCGGGTATTGGAGGATATTAAGTTATTGGCGAGCCAATCGCGTTCCTTTCTGCGCAAAGGTTTCGATTCGTTGAACGTGGACCAGGAGCTGAAGGAGCTGATCGTCTTACATGATATTGCAAAAGATGGTGTCTTTGAAAACAAGGGTTCTGCCCAATCATCGCGCAACCTTACAGTGACCTTCAACATCTTGAACGCACTTTCCATAGAGGTAAGGAGTTTAAAACGCGATATGGACCGTTATCAGGATAGGATCACAAATTATCAGTTGGATCTCGACTCGTTGAGCAATGACCCCGCACTTTTTGTCATCTCCAAGGATTCTGCTAATCTTGCCCGGTATATGGACAGGATTCGGGTGATCGCAAGGGAGATTTCACCCATTACGCTGAAATTGGCAGAGCGGATCAACAGTGTCCACGAACTGCAGAATAAAATTAATATCGAGCTGGCACGGCTGGAATCGGATATGGAGGAGGTGCTCTACTACCAGAACAGGCTCTCTAACCGAACGATTGCTCGCAACTTTGTCAATATTTGGGTCCCAAGTAAGTTTGAGCGACCGATGAATGAAATCCTCTTCTTCTCATTCGTGAAAGCAAAATGGCTCTATTTCTATTATTTGAGAGCGCATCTGGGAAAACTGCTTTTCTTTTTTCTGGCAACCCTGGTCGTCGTTTCCTATGTTTATGTATTGCGCAGGAGGATCAACGATAAAAATACGGTTCAGTCAAGTCTGTTGTTGCACCGACCGCTTCTGAGTGGGTTAATCATCGGACTGTGCGTCATGCAATTTATATTTCCCGCACCACCTTTTGTGTTTACGATCACCATATTGACTGTTGCCTCGGTCTTTTTATCCCTCGTTTTTAGACCGGCAATAACAGGGTATTGGATGGCGATATGGCTTTCCATTCTGACCCTTTTTATTTTAGCCGGATTAGATAACCTCGTGCTTCAACCTTCACGATCGGAACGTTGGTTGATTCTTGTCATTGCTACCCTTTCCTGCCTTGTCGGTCTGCTGGCGCTCTTGAATAAGGAACGTCGCGACGAGATCAAAGAACGCTGGATACTTTTTCCAATTGCATTTATGGTTTTCCTGGAATTTGCGTCCATTATAATGAACCTTTTTGGGCGTTTCAACCTTAGTAAAGTGCTTTTGGTGGCGGGATTGACAAATGCTGTGGTTTTTATTTTGTTTTTGTGGGTGATTCGATTGGTCAATGAGGGATTGCAATTGGCTTCTTCGGTCTATCAGAAGCAGGAAAGAAGATTATTTTATATCAATTATAATAGGGTGGGCAAAAGAGCCCCGGTTTTTTTCTATGCGGTATTGATTGTTGGATGGTTTGTGCTCTTTGGCAGAAATTTCTACGAATTCAGGTTCCTTGCAGATCCCTTGAGAGACTTTTTGGAAACCGAACACCGTTTGGGTAACTATCAGTTTTCCGTCAATAACCTCGCGGTGTTTCTATTAATTATGGTCTGTGCAACGGTGCTTTCGAAGATCGTTTCCTATTTTGCTGCGGACTCCCAATGGGAGAAAAAGGAAGGTACGGCTCAGCATAAATTTAGACTGGGAAGTTGGATTTTGCTCGTTCGGATAACGATTATCGTGATTGGATTTTTTCTGGCCTTTTCGGCGCTGGGGATTCCGGTTCAGCAGATCGGAATTATCGTAGGGGCATTGGGTGTAGGAATAGGTTTCGGCTTACAGACGCTTGTCAACAACCTTGTGAGTGGTTTGATCATTGCCTTTGAAAAGCCTGTGAATGTTGATGACCTAATTGAGATCGGTGGGCGATCGGGAAAAGTGAAATCTATCGGATTTCGCAGCAGTGTTATTGCGACAGCTGAGGGGGCCGATCTGATTATGCCGAATGGAGATCTGCTCAATGCACATGTGATGAACTGGAGCCAGGGTGGTGCCAAAAAACGTCTCAGTATTCGACTTGAGGTAAAATATGGGGTAGATCTTGAACGGGTAACTCAGCAGCTTAAAAAAATAATGGACGAGGACGAGCAGATTCTTTCTTCAGGTGGCACTGCTGTGCAATTTGTGCAGGTGAGCTCGCAGGCAGTGGTGGTCGAACTCTATTTTTGGGTCAGAATATCCAAAGATAGTGGCGATGTCAAGAGCGGATTATTAACCAAAATTTATGCAACTTTTGCTGATGAAAGTATTGAACTGGCTTTACCTAGTCAGGAAATTATTCTCAGTCAAACGGATGGAGCCACAAAAGCGAAATCCGATCATTAAAAGTGCCCCGCTCTGGACGAAAAGAACAAATAGAAGCAGTAAAAGAAGCCACTGTCTTTTAGAAAGCGGCTTCTCTTTTTGATCAGGAGGCTTTTTACCGTAGTGCTCTTGTTCGTGACCTTAATAATTTATTAGTGCCCTTAATAATTTAGTTTGCGGAAGTCGACTCCGAAGTAATTGTCTATTAGAGAATAGTTTTTTGTAAAGGCTGGATCAATATTGTGACCTAGCTTTTTTTGAGTGAGTTAAGCAAGAATCGAGGTAAGTGTAATTTTTTTTAAGGTAAATTTTTTAATTAGGATGTGATTGTTTAGCTTTGATATTCCATTAGTCATTATTGTTAATTTATTACCTAAAAATTGTGCAAAGCCAAACCATTATTACCTTACTTATTGTTGGAATCTCATCAGTAAGACTCTTATTGGAGTACTGATCTACTTTTTAATCCGAAAGAACCGCTTGTTAAAGGTTGAACAGCTCAAATTAACGACCGCCAACAGCATCCTCAGTGAACAGGCAATTCGTATTCACCATTATAATGAGGAATTAAAAATTGCCGAGAGTTTCAAGACTAAAGTTTTATCGATTGCCTCACATGATCTCAGAGCACCATTTGCATCGGTCGAAATTTTGTTGGCGATTGATGATATTTCTCTAGTTGATAAGGAGGAACTTAAACTCATCTTTTTAAATCTAAAAGGACAGGTGGCCAGATCGCGTACGATGTTGGAAGAGGTCTTACTATGGACGGAATCACAACTTCGGGATAAACTTGAAAATACCGAGAACTGTAATATTCGCGATCAAATTGAAGCGGTATTGGGGATCTATACGTTGGAAATCCAGCGTTTTAATATACAGGTCATTAATTCGGTGAATCCGGACTTTAGGGTGGATACACATAAGGGAATCCTCGCTTTTGTCCTTAGAAATGTGATCAGCAATGCCATTAAATATGGGCGAGTTGGTGGTAATATCGCGCTAAAATTGATCGATGATCAGAGCGATCGATGGGAACTCATTGTCAGTAACGAAGGAGACGAACTTACGTCAGAAGTCCTTCATAACCTAAATTTTGTCGATAGCTGGGATCGCAAAAAATCAGAGAATAGAAATGGTGCAGGTCTGGGTATTTCCCTTTGTAAAGACTTGATCAAACGGATTGATGGAACAATGCAGTTCGAAAACCAGTATGGTACAGGTGTTTCTGTACGTATCTCATTTCCACGGAAAGCTTATCAGGCTGTCTCATGATGGTAATCAATCCACTGTAAAAGCCCGATTTCATATCGGGCTTTTTTTTTGAAAAATTAGGTGACAAACTAAGTTTGTCATGA
Source organism: Sphingobacterium sp. UGAL515B_05 (assembly GCF_033097525.1). Lineage (NCBI taxonomy): Bacteria > Pseudomonadati > Bacteroidota > Sphingobacteriia > Sphingobacteriales > Sphingobacteriaceae > Sphingobacterium > Sphingobacterium sp. UGAL515B_05. The sequence goes on from NZ_CP109907.1 coordinate 3,810,160, forward strand.
TAAATCGTTTCTCATGAACGGTCCGGCGATCGATTATGTTCCCGCTTTTTCCCATTGAGCAGGTTATAGGAGGAAAGACCTACATTCGTTTCACCCCGAAGTAAGGGGCATATTCCGTTTTGTATGTATTGGTGGTAAAGCAGTTTATCAATTGGAATCGCTACATCTATCAACTGTAGCTGTTACAATATAACCGAATAATGTAGCTGTTTTCTGCGCTCAAATAGGTGAGCTTATAAAAATATTTATTTTTATTATTTAGATTGATTAAAAATAATACATTTGCAAAAAAACTACCGATGAAACAGAAGACTGCAAAGCGTTGGTTCAACTGGCATAAATGGACAAGTCTAATTTGCACCATTTTTCTTCTATACCTCTGCATCACGGGCTTACCGTTGATCTTTCATGAAGAGATCGAACATCTACTAGAAGAAAATAAAGAGGCTGTAGTCACACAGCAGAAGTTAAGCCTCGATAAGTTGGCAGAAATTGCGGAATCTAGGTTTCCGGGAGAGAAGGTGCGCTATGCGTTCTGGGATGAAAATGAAAAAAATAAGGTGCTTTTTGATGTCGTGGATAAACCGGATGCACCTTATGAGAAAAGTAAATATCTGGTTCTTAATGAGTATACCGGGGAGATCTTGGGGGCGCCAAAAACGGATGGTCTGATGCATATCATTCTTAAACTGCATACCGATATGTTTTTGGGTATTCCTGGCAAATTATTTCTAGGCTTGATGGGGATTTTATTTATGATTTCTATTGCCTCAGGGATTGTGCTATATGGGCCCATTATGAAAAAATATGATTTTGGAATGGTACGGAGGAATCGGTCCAAAAGACTTCAGTGGTTGGATACGCACAATTTGTTGGGGATCGCTTTAACGGCATGGATGCTGGTTGTCGGGTTTACAGGTGTAATCAATACGCTCTCCGACGTGATCCTTGGGCTCTGGCAACAGGGACAGCTGGCCGAGATGACTGCACCTTATAAAAATCAAGAGCCCCTTAGAGCTAACTATAGCTCGCTGGAGGAGGCAAAGTTGTCGGCTGAAAACAGTGTGAAAGATATGAAGGCTGCAGTTATTGCTTATCCCGGAACTCCCTTTACTAGCAAGCATCATTATGCTGTATTTATGCGTGGCAATTCAGAGCTGACATCGAAGCTACTCAGGCCCGTTCTGATTGATGCTAAAACGGGATTGGTAACGGATAGCCGGGAAATGCCCTGGTATGTCAATACGCTGTTCCTGTCCGAACCGCTGCATTTTGGAAATTATGGGGGGCCAATTCTTAAAATTGTTTGGGCTGTATTTGATGTCTTCACCATTTTCGTTCTGATAACAGGGCTCTATCTATGGATTGCCAGGCGTCGTGCAGAGCAGCAGCTATTTTTTGCTAAAGAATCTTAACCATGAAAAATACCTTTCTAAAACTTTGGGGTATGCCATTACTATTGGCTGCGCTATCGCTGTTTGGACTAATTGTGGCACTGTTGGGCGATGGTCTATGGGACCATTTGGGTTGGCTTGCCCTTACCGTCCCTCTATTTCTTGTGATTCGACACTATTACAAATAACTACAAATAAATTACCATAAACATGAAGAAGTTGATATTAAGTGCTTCTGTATTATCAAGTATCGCTGCCTATGGGCAACAAAAGGACACTGTAAAGATGAATAAAATGGATGAGGTCATCATTAATGCCTACATCAAGAAAGACAGTGAATACACCAATAAAATGCCATTGCGGGCAATCGAAAATCCGCAGGTTTATTCTTCAATTGATCGTGTGGCTTTAGAAAATCAACTGATTTTTACTGTGGATGAAGCTTATCGCAATGTGACCGGTTTGCAAAAAATGTGGAATGCAACAGGGCGTGCCGGCGATGGTGGCGCTTATGTCAACCTACGTGGATTTATTTCAAATAACTCGTTGCGGAACGGTTTGGTAGCTCCTGTAAGTGGTACAGTAGATGCCGTGAATATTGAAAAAATAGAAGTCTTAAAAGGACCTTCAGCTACGCTGTATGGAAGTAATGTGACTTCGTACGGTGGTGTGATCAACCGTGTCACGAAAAAACCGTATGATAGTCTGGCTGGCAATGTGTTGGTTTCGGCTGGAAGATATGATTATTATCGCGCGCAGGCAGATCTTAATGCACCGTTGACAAGGGATAAAAGCGTTCTGTTTCGTGTTAATACAGCCTATACGACCGAAGGAAATTTTCAAAACCCGAAGGTACACAATACGTATTTTGCGTTTACTCCCAGTCTAACCTGGAAAGTAAATGATAAAGTGGATGTTAACTTCGAATATGAGATGTTTGACAACAAGGCCCAGTCTGAGCAGAACTTCTTTTTCGTAGGCCCGTTGTCTGCTTTTGGATTTTCGGGGATGAAAGACCTGGAGAAAGCGGGGCTTGATTATAAAAAGCCTTATGTGGGATCGGGGTTATACAATACAGGCCGCACGCGCAATTTGTTCGGACAGGTCAATTATAAAATTAACGAACATATCCGATCGTCGACAGCGATCAATAGTGCCTATAGTTACTCCAATGGTTTCAATCCTTATTTCTATATCACGACGAAATCGTATGGTGCTGATCCCAACGATAAGGAAGTTGGTTTATACCGCGGTGATCAGTCTACCGCAGATAGCAAGCAACGTTATCTACAGGTGCAGCAAAATTTTAATTTTGACTTTCATATCGGTCATATGCGTAACCGGACAGTTGTGGGCGGAGATTATCTGCGTACGCGCAATGATCAATTCTTTTACTTCGGTGTAATAGATTTTGTGCCTTTTACGGGGCAAACAGACTACAGCAATTTCAATGCTGACTATGTAACAAAATATTATAATTCAATCCGCAATACACCGGCTTGGGATAACGCAACCTGGCCATTGAAAAATAAGTCGAATACCTATAGCGCTTATGTATCCAATGTCATCACACCTGTACAGGGCTTAAACCTGATGACGGCGATTCGTTATGAAAGCGTTAAATTCAATGGCGGAGTGAAAGGCTCCAATGAAACTCCGGCCTATACACAGCGAGCATGGTCGCCCAAATTAGGGTTGGTCTATGAAATTGTGAAAGAGAAATTATCGGTATTTGGTAACTATCAGAATAGCTTTACGAGCAATGGCTATTTTGTTTCCGATACAGCCTCTAACCTTTCTCTTTCGGACCCCGAAAAAGCCAACCAATGGGAGGGTGGATTTAAAGCAGATCTATGGCATGGAAAAGTTAATGCTACACTTAATTATTACAACATTAATGTTAAGAATACATTACAGACAATAGGTTATACACCACAGGGAAGGGCAATCGAACAGCAAATGGGGAAACGCAACAGTAAAGGTGTTGAATTGGAAGTGAACGCTTATTTGGTCAAAGGCTTTTCATTGATCGCTGGGCTGAGCTACAATGATTCTAAATTTACAGAAACGACAGATGCCACTGTTTTGGGTAAGAGACCGAATACCGCGTCTTCACCATGGTTGGCAAACTTCAATGCTACGTATCAGTTTATGGACGGCAACCTAAAAGGCCTTGGTCTGGGCTTCGGTGGAAACTATGCAAGTGCCAACAAGATTATCAATGCGACAAATGGAACATTTGAATTGCCTAAATATGTTGTTCTCAATGCCAATGTCTTCTATGATACGAAGAAGTTCAGAGTTGGGGCAAAAGCAGATAACCTGACCAATGCGCACTATTGGATTGGTTACACTACAGCTAATGCACAAAAGCTATTGAATGTTGTCGGGAGTTTTAGCTATAAGTTTTAATTCGGTTTGCTAAAACCATAAAAGCCTCCATTCAATGGAGGCTTTTTGTTTGTTTTGTATTTCGAATGTGATCTACATAGGCCCTGACATGGCTTTATTAGGATGAATTCAAATTTTACTTTTTGATAGCTTCCAGCATGAAAAGCCCTTCAGTTTCAACAGGGAGCTCAAGAATACGATTTTGGGCATCCATATCGACTTCAATAGAACCAAATCCAACTGCTTCCAATAGTTCGACGTCTTTCGCAGGACGTTGATGTGCACTGATGTCCAATGCCGATTTGATGTCATTGATCTGATCGATAGCGCCGGATGGGCATTCATCATGCCTGTCGGTACTAAAGACCGTTTTCCCAAAATCGGCATCCAGGTTGATCAGTTTTCCACCCGGCTTAAGCACGCGTTCCATTTCACGGTAACATTGCTCAAGATCGGGGATGGTCCATGTCATCAATCTCGTGAAAACGAGGTCAAAGGTATTGGCTTCAAATTGCAGTTCTTGTGCATCCATGACTCGGTAGTGTACGCTAACTTCTAGTTCTTGGCTAACGAGTTTTGCATATTCAATCATCTGTGGGGAGAGGTCAACGGCAGTAACCTCAAAATCCGCAAGGGTCATAATGTTGGCAAAATATCCCGTAGCAGTACCAACCTCAAGTACTTTATTGCCCGCAGTCTGGCTACGGATGGACTTGAAAAACGCAAGCCAGCGTTCAGTTTCTGGTCGGGACCAGGCTTCATCCCGTTCCTTGCGCCAGGAAGTACTACGGTCATTCCAGTATGCTGTTATCCTATCAATCATCGCAATAATTTTAGTAGGGACAAATTTATCCATTTTATCAGCAACAATTGCTGGAATTTATGTCATATCTCCGATCAGCTTATTTTGGATTTTTATTCTGCTTGCCACAGCTGCAGACATAAATATCACTCAGCCAATGTACCAACGTAGTAATAAATAATAAGCAATACCTGTTGAATGTTGCACGATGACGCGGGTGATTTTGCTCAGGAAAACAAATTTTAGCTGTTTTTTGATTGTTTCAGTTCATCAATTGTCCGGTTGTAGCGGTCATAAATGACTTTTTCAGGTTCAAAATTTGGATTAGGTTTCCAATATTCTTCGATCTGAACCGTATTTTCCCTTAAGGTGGTCTTTGAGCTCAGTAGTGTTCCTTTTCCATGGACTTCGTTTATGTCAACAGGGTTGATGGAGGAAAAATGTTTCTCTAGCATTTTTGGTATTTCGGGAAAATTGATGCAATTCTCATCTATAACGACCTTTTTACTTTTTTTTATCAGGGGTAGGAGTGCTTTGGCTATCCATCCCGGTTTCTCTGACGCGATTTGAAATGCCGGTTGTGTCAGATAAAAGATGAACTGTACCCGATCGTCGCTGTGGTAGTTGCTGTACACAATGGTTTCGATAGTTTCCCACGCAATAAATTGGGTTGTTTTTAGCAGGGGGATTTGGTGGGATAGGCCCTTAGCATCAGATGTTACCCTTTCCTGTTGCGCTATCTGTCGTGCCATGGTTTTCTCAGAGACTCGAAATCCAGCAGTCATACCGTATAGGATAATACCGGGAAATAGGATGAAAAGTCCAGAAACGAAATAGGCACCTACGACTTTGCTGTCATGAGCAATCATAAATATGGTCAAACCTATTCCAACGCAGATAAACAGCCCAAGAAATAATTTAATGATTAAAAGAGGATTAAACTTCATTTGCTCAAAGCCCGTGATTTTTAGTTAAATGTACCAAAAGTTATTGATTTTTCAGAACGTATATGGACATATTGAAAAGAAACAATTCGTTGCTGGTATGTCAATAATTAGTATATTTGCTGCACTAGCGATACATGAAAGCGAAACAATTGATATGGATTCTATTGCCGCTGATGCTCCTGCAGAGCTTCTCGTCGGTATGGCTATGGACTGTTTTTGAATTTAACAGAGATTATATCGCTAAGAATGAGTGTATCAATCGATTCAACGAAAAGGCACTTTCCTGTAGAGGACAATGTATTTTGATGAAGAAAATGCGTGAACATGAGGAGAAGGAACAAAAGAACCTTGAATCACGTATCATTGACGTTGTATTTATCAATAATCAGCAGCATTTTAACCTTGATATCGCTTTTTTTGAAGAAGCAGCTGCGGAGACCTTACTTCCAGCATATCAGGCAAACTATTCCTATAGACCAATCTTTACTATTTTTCATCCACCTTTGGTTTAAGTCATTTTGCTTTTCGTACGGGCTGTCGGCATGTTGACTGATGGCAGGTACTGTCTATTTTCAAAAGATTTAAATCAATACATATGAATTTATATTCCCGTGTCGGGACTGTCGGGGGCGTAATCTTACTGCTGCTCGCGTTTTCAGTTACTTTTTTAACTTCATCCTGTACTGCCGATCATTCAGAAAAGAACGGTAAGAATGCTACGGATTTTATCCGGCCTAAGGAGACCGATCTAGTCCGTATAGCGGATACAGTTTGGGAGGCTACCAAATATGCCGTATTTGCGGATGCCAAACTCAACAATAAATATCATACTATTTACCTGCGTTTAAGAGATACTTTGGGAAAGCCGATCAATGATAAGTCGCTTGATTTCTATCCAGAAATGAGTATGGGACGCATGAAGCATGGTGGCCCCTTTGAACCTCCAATCGCGCTTGGTGAAGGCTGGTATAGCAGCCGGATGGTTTTTATAATGGCAGATATCCCGCAGATGGGAACGGGTTGGCAATTACATACGATACGCAGTCACGGTCGTATAAAAGATACGCTCGCCATTAAGATTCCGGTTACTGCCGCAGCAACCATGCGAACGATGAGTTCAGGAACCAGAGACGATAGCCGCGTATTTATTTCCTGTCTATTGCCTGATAGCGTAAAGCAGGGAAAACATCCGATTCGATTTTTAATGAATAAAATGGATGGTCATCATTTTCCGGTATTAGATCATTATGTCATTAAACTAAAGACCACTATGCCTGCTATGGGACAGGAATCTTTGGGGAATGCAGCGGCCGAAAGTACAGGTAATGGTTACTATGAAGGCACTGTTAATTTTTCTATGCCGGGTCGCTGGGAAGTCATTGTCGAACTATGGAAAGCGGGCAAAAAATCAAATCAGGATGATATTAAATATCTGATACAGGTCAATTAATACGTTCAGAACTTATTTTACCAATATACTTAAACAATAAAAATGAAAAAGAGAATCAACGTAATCCTATGCTGTTTCGGTTTTGTAGCTATACTGGCGTGTAGCGGAAATGAGGGTACAAAAGCCAAGAAAGAAGATCGTACTCAACAACCTTCTGCAGCTGAGCCCGCTGCGATGCTCGATTATAAAACAGAAGGATCCAAAGGCGTAGGGACTATTACGTCCTTTGAACACAAAGCCTTTGATGCGCAGCTTGCAAATAAGGGGGTAGAATTATTTGTCTCAAAATGTGCAATGTGCCACAGTTTTGATCGTACATTAGTTGGCCCATCATTGGATGCTGTCATCAAACGTCGCACACCAGAATGGATTATGAACATGATGCTGGATCCGGCAACTATGTTGGAGAAGGATGGCGACGCGAAAGCGCTTAGCAAGGAATATGCTTCACCAATGATTAGTTTGGGCTTGAAGCAAGAGGAGGCGCGTGCCATTTTAGAATATTTGCGCGAACGTAATAGCACTGCAAAATAGATCGGATCAATGAAGTTTCAGCGCTGTAGATGGTGGTTTTGTATGATAATGGCTTGGGCAATATGTGTGCAGGCAACCAATCTATTGTGGGCATTTATTGAATTTGAGTGCAATCGCACGTATATCGCGCAAAATCTCTGTGTCAATCGTTTTGAACCGGCCGTGAGCTGCAAAGGTTTCTGTTACCTCAGTGAGAAAACGGTTGAACAAAAGGATGTAAACGATGTACTTGCTAAAATGAAGGGGATGGAAACATTGGTCTTCGTGCAGTATATGAAGGAAATCTTGCTGTGCTCTCCAATAGTACCTGTTGTGAAGATTATCTATCCGAAAACCTTTGCTTCCGATACCTCTAGGGGGATCCTACCTGAAATTTTTAGACCGCCAATTATTTGATTATTCCACAAGTGTTTTTTACAGAATAATCATATAGAAATGGTAGTACGAAAAGAGAAACTAGATTTTTTAAAATTAGAAGATATTGATTCCACTTCGAGGGGAATCGTTATTATGCCTATAGCAGATTTTTTAGGAGCTAAAGCAAATCAGAATACGCTACATGTAAGATCGTTTTATAGCCTTTTGTTTGTTAAGAGTGGTGAACTGTTTCTGGTAGCCGATCAAAATGTACATCTTGTAAGTGCCCCGGATATAATTAGCATAAATTCAAATTGCGTATGTAGTTTTCAGGCGGATTCGTCCATAGAAGGATACAGTGTCTTATTTACGGAATCGTTTTTCATGGAACGACAGAACACAGAAGTAACAAACTACTTTCATTTTTTAAGGAGCAGGTGTAAGCATACATTTGTACTCTCAAAAGAAAGTGTGACCAGTTGTCTACAGGTCGTAAGTTTGATGCAGTCTGCTTATAATTCAATAAAATTGAGCGTTAATGACGAATTAAACCGCTACTTAACCATACTGTTCCAGATTTTGGGGCGGCAAATCGTGGTCGATCATGTGGCTACAGAGCAGGATGAAGGCGACGATAAGATCCGAAATTTTGAGTCGTTGGTTGATAGCCATTACACGCAGCAGCGTTATCCGTCATTTTATGCAGCGCAATTGAATATATCGATCAATTATCTCAATCGGATTTGTCGCAAAAAAAGATCGACTAGCTGCGGTAGTATTATCCGTGGGCGCATACTATTGGAGGCAGAGCGTTTGCTTTACCATACTGTTAAAACGGTAAAAGAAATTGCTTTTGAACTCGGTTTTGAAAATGTACCATATTTCAGTACATTTTTTAAAGCAAATAAAGGAATGAGCCCTGAGGAGTTTAGGAAAAACTGTTAATTTAAATACGTCTAAAAGCCTTTTTCAAAACTGAAAAAGGCTTTATTTTTCCGTTATAACGCCTTCCTGAGGCTTGATAAAAAGAATAAAAATGGATTTTCCATTTCCTTTTTATATTTTAGTAATAAGATTCAACCAATTATCTTCTATTACCAAAAAAGTATCGAGATAAATTTATGTTCGCTTAACAGTAAAGTTAAATGGACATCGTTTATTTATCCATATTTTTTTACGATAAGAAACAACCGATGAGTTTAAAGGAAATGCCTATAGAGATGAATACGTTCACTCTTTTCCAGCAAGGAAATGAGCAGGCTTTTCGACGTGTGTTTGAAAAATATCAACCAGAGATCTTTTCACGTGCTTTATATTTCTCAGGTCAGTCGGAAGAGGCGGAAGAGATTACACAGGAAGCTTTTGTGCAATTATATCGTTATCGTGAAAAAATAAATGCACCGGAATCAATTTATCCCTTTTTATATCGCGTGGCCAAACGTATGGCTATTTCTGGATTTAGAAGAAAGGTATTGCGCGACCAATATGAACTCGAGCGGCATGCAGATTGGGAAGAGGCTGGACAGGCCCTTGCACAACAACTGGACTACCGTGAGCTGCAACAGGAATTGGAAAAAATCATCGGAGAACTTCCTGAACAGCAGCAGCATATCTACCGCCTAAATAAGCTGGAGGATCATAGTTATCAGGATATTGCCGAACAGGTGGGGCTATCCAAAAATACGGTACGCAATCATCTGGCATTGGCCAGCAAATTTGTCCGCCTTCGTCTGGACAAGATTTTTCTGTTTTTTTTATAACCTAAAGTAGCTTTAACATAGCATAGGTATTAGTGCCCTAGATAATCAAGGGGATGATGTCGCTTTTATTTTTTTTAAAATATTTTCAACTCCATTGGTACATCTTTCTTTTTCGCTCGATTAGTTATTATAGAAGAGCAAAGAAAGCATGAATGAAAATAAGGAGTACAGTGAACTGATCACAAAATATAGAAGAGGTTCTTGTAACGCGGCAGAGATAAAACGGATTCAGGAATTGATAAATGACCCTAAGTTTCTTACTGCTTTGGAAGAGCAATGGGAAAAGGGGGAACATGTTGTCGAGCAGGCTGCTATTGACAAAGAACGACGGTTTCAACACATTTTATTGCGCATAGAGGCGGGTGAAAAAATTAAAGCGATTCCTGATACCCGTAACACCGGACGACCAAGACGCTTGTGGCTTAAAATGGCCGCTTCTATTTTTTTATGTGCTTTTGCAGCTTCACTATATCTTTATTTACAACAAGCTTCCAAACAGACTAGCGAAAGAAGAGTCGTTAACCAAAATTCGATCGTAGTCCCGGGAAGACAGACAGCACAGATCCTATTTGATGATGGAACTGCTGTCGATCTTGAAAAAATCATTGGAGATACCACCATTGTGCGCACATCGTTTACTGTTCGTAAAACCAAGGACGGAAAAATTACCTATCATTTCCCGCAGGGACAAGCTGAAAATAAATTGGTATATAATACGATAGTGACACCTAAAGGCGGTGAGTACAAATTGGTGCTTCCCGATGGTACACAGGTGTGGCTCAATGCTATGACGAAAATTCGCTACCCCATCAATTTTCGGGCGCAGATTCGAGAGGTTGATCTGGAAGGTGAAGCTTACTTTGAGGTCACGAAGCTTATGAATGGAGGCAAACGTATTCCTTTTATCGTGAAAACGGGTGGACAGTCGTTGGAGGTGCTAGGGACGGCTTTTAATATCTCCAGTTATAATCAGCAGGTAGTTACTACACTTACTGAAGGAAAGGTGAAATTGACCTATGCGGGAGCCCAAGTTGGCGAGAAGTTCCTGATACCCAATGAACAGTCACGATACGATATCAAGAAAGCTGTATTTACCAAAGCTGTGGTTGATCCTTTTTACTTTATGGCATGGAAAAATGGGAATTTTGCCTTTGACGACGCTTCAATCTATGAGGTGATGGAGGCAATTAGCCGTTGGTATGACGTCGAAATCCGCTATCATGGCAATTTAGAAAAAGTTCGCTTTTCGGGTTCAATATCCCGATATGAAAATATCGATAAACTGTTGAAAACAATCGCCCTAGCCGGGGGTGTCCGCTTTGAGCGGAAAGAAAGGAGGGTAGAGGTAATGTAACAGGAAAAAAACAGGAGTGTTGGAAGCACTCCTGTCTAATTGATGGATTTTGGATAAATCCTAGATTGATAGATCAAGTCGCTTATTATTAATTTATCAACCAATGCAAATTTATAAAAAAAATCGGGCTCGCGTTTTCCCGATCAAGGAAAACGTATGCTTTAAAATTCCAATTTCAATGAAATTGTCTATTGCTTTGCCGCTCTTATTTGCCGCAAATATGCATGTCGGAGCGATGACTTACGCACAAAAGGTAAGTTTATCCATGAAAAATGCCAAACTATCTACCGTTCTCAAAGACCTACAGAAGAAAAGTGGTGTTAATATTTTCTTTAACGAGTCCATCTTTTCGGAAGATAAGCTTGTCAATGTAAATTATAGAAATGTACCATTTAACGATGTATTGGAAGACATCTGTAAGCGATACAAGATCGATTATAAGCGTGTAGATAATAATATTGTATTGAATCGCACCACGGCTGCCTTGTCGAAAACAGAAGACATTCGGATGAATATTCAGAAACGGCAGATCACAGGGGTAGTCAAATCAATAGACGGTAAGGGGCTTGCTGCTGTAACGGTAACAGAAAAAGGAATGGGCAATAAGACCAGTACCCAAGCGGATGGTAGCTTCCGAATTGAGGTACAAAGCCAAAATCCTGTTCTTCAGTTTACGATCGTAGGTTACCAGGCTAAAGATGTCGCTGTCAACAATAACAATGTATTGACTGTTCAATTGGATACGGTTATCAATGCAATGGATGAGGTTGTCGTTGTGGGATATGGAAAGCAGACGAAGCAGGATCTAACAGGTTCTGTCAATCAGCTGGACGAAAAGAGTTTCAGACAGGGAGCTGTCATCTCGGCCGATAATCTAATTCAAGGTAAAGTTCCCGGCGTGCGTGTAGTAGGGAACAGCGGCGAACCAGGCGGTGGCGTGGATGTAACGATTAGAGGGGTAGGTTCTATCCGCAGTGGCAGTACACCATTATTTGTTGTTGATGGAGTACCCTTGAGCAATGAAAATGTGAGCCCTGGTGGCCAGGATATCGGTTTTGGTTCAAGTAGACCTAAAAATCCACTGAATTTTCTGAATACAAGCGATATCGAATCCATTACGGTACTTAAAGATGCTTCGGCAGCGGCAATCTACGGGGCAAGAGGTTCTAACGGTGTGGTGATTATTACGACAAAAAAGGGCAAGAAGGGGGAGGCCAATCTGACGGCTGATTCGTATCTGGGATTTTCTTCGGTGGCTCATAAAGTAGATGTGATGTCTGCCGAACAATACCGCAGTGCAATAAAAGATAAGGCGTTTGATCATGGTAGTAACACCGATTGGCAGGATGTGGTCTATCGCACGGCAAAAACAAGGAACAATTCCCTCTCCTTTTCAAAGGCAAGTAGTACAGGTAATTATTATGTGTCTGCTGCACAAATGGACCAGCAGGGGATTGTGCAGAACAGTGATTTTAGACGAACTTCTGCTCGTGTTAATGCTTCCGAATCGTTTTTGGATGATAAAAGGCTTACGGTTGGATTTAACCTTACGGCTAGTGAAACCAAAGATATCGGTGTACCGACAAGTGACAATACAGGGGCATTTGGCCAATTGATTACACATACTTTGATGGCTAATCCCACCCGTTCGGTATTTGATGACAAAGGGAATTTTACAAATTTTAATATGAATGCGCATTACAACCCGATGTATCTGTTGGATATCTATCGGGATAATACGCGGACACTGCGTGCATTGGGTAATTTGGATATTTCTTTTCGCATTATCGATGGGCTGGTATACAAGTTCAATTTAGGAATTGACCGCGCCATGGGTGAACGGAATACCACTATTTTCCCCAATATTACCGACCTCAATCCACGAGGAAGATTCATGAAATATAATCAGAATTCGAAAAATACCCTGCTCGAGCATTACCTGAATTATAGTAAGCTGATCGATAAACATAAAATTGAAGCTTTAGCGGGATTTTCCTATCAGAAATTTGATAATGGAGGAAATGGTTATACCATTGATGGTATCGCAAATAAGGGGGAAGGTGTACTTCCTGAAAATAATCCGGGCTACGCTGGACGTCCAACAACAGCGACAGGTTTTTCTCAGGAGAATGAACTGCAGTCCTATTTTACACGTGTAAACTATAGTTATGACAATCGTTACCTGTTGACAGCTTCCTTGCGCGCCGATGGATCGACCCGATTTGGAAAGAATAACAAATATGGTTATTTCCCTTCATTTGCTTTAGGCTGGAATATCGCTAAGGAAAACTTTCTGAAAGAGACCAATTGGCTGAATGACTTGAAATTCAGGGCCAGTTGGGGAAATACGGGTAATCAAGAAGTGCAGAATAAGATCACCAAAGCGAGTTATTCCTTGGCAGCTGGCAATGGCTATTACATGAATGACGACCTTGCACTGGTCAACGGCGTATCTGTCAATCGTACACCCAATCCAAATTTAAAATGGGAGGTTGTGACACAAACAAACTTCGGTGTTGATTTTGATTTGTGGAAAGGTAAATTGTACGGAACATTGGAATACTACAATAAAACCACCACAGATGCAATATTAAATATCCCTTCGCAGGTATTGAGCCCTACGGCCGATATATGGGTCAATATCGATGGTAAATTGGTGAATAAAGGATTTGAGTTTTTACTCGGATCAAAGTTGATCAATAAGGAAGGATTTAGCTGGACAGTGGATGTTAATGGTGCTACACTGCAAAATAAGATCGAAGATTTGCCAGTATCCGAAATTCTTTCCGGCGCTATTGCAGGACCAGGGCAATCTGGTGTGAACGTCAATATTTATAAGAGCGGATATGCTGCCGGCTCCTTTTATTTATGGGATTATGAAGGAGTAGATGATAAAGGTAATTACCAATATAGTGACCAGCGTCGAATTATCGAAGGGGCTTTACCCAAATTTACCTACGGTCTGAACAGCCAAATGTACTATAAGGCATTTGATTTTTCTTTTTCATTTATCGGACAGTTGGGCGGTTATAATTTTAATAATATGGCGATGAATGCCTTGAATATTAATAATCTGGCATCGGATAGAAATGTGTCCAATAGGTATTATGCGCCCAATATCAGTCCTTCCAATAACCCGCAGATTTCAACGCTTTACCTCGAAAAGTCTGATTTTATTCGTCTTAATTCTGTTCGTTTAGGCTATACGATACCTTTGGTCAGCAAGAAATGGGTTCAATCCGTTGGATTATACGTAACAGGACAGAACCTATGGACGGTAACAAAATATTCGGGATATGATCCGTTGATCAACAGCCCGCGTGTAAGTAACGGCAACCAGTCGCTGGGGGTTGATTATACGGCCTATCCTTCGGCGAAGACATTTTTATTTGGTGCAACGATTAAATTTTAGTGATGAAAAAGATTTTTTTTAATAAATATATCCTCTGCCTATCCTTTATGTTGCTTTTAGGTAGTTGTACAAAGTTGGATGAGCAAGTACTCGATGAGGTGCTTGGTGACGATGCTTCAAATCCCGAAGGCGCATTGGCCGCGGCTTATGATCGTCTGGGAAAAGGAACTTTTGTTGATCATGGTGGGGTTTTTGCGCTCCAGCAATATACCACTGATGAAGCTATTTTGGCAACCCGTGGAAGTGATTGGGGCGATGGTGGTAAATGGCGTTCAATGCATGAATTTACCTGGACACCAGATAATGCCATTGTCACGGACAACTGGAATATGTTAACCAATGGAATCACACGAGCAATGACGGCGATTAAAGCTGTGACAGCGTCAAATATCCCACAAAAAAAGCTCTTTCTTGCTGAATCCAGAGGACTATTGGCATTTTACATGTATACGGTTCTGGATTTGTATGGTCAGGTTCCTTATAGAGACCCCTTGGATGAACGTGCTCCTCTGGAAATAAAAAAGGCAGCCTCTACGATTGATGAACTGATTGTAGAAGTCGAAAGATTACTTCCTGATTTGGCTTCGTTGGGCGATCAATCCACCCACAATGGTCGATTTACGAAGGAAGCAGCCTACGGTTTATTAACACAGATGTATCTCAATCGTGCTGTTTTTAAAAACAGGATGGCAAATACCTATGAATTTACCGAGAAAGCTGTCTCTGGTGAGGGAACAGATATGGATAGGGTCATCTATTATTCGTCACTGCTGATCAATTCTTCAAAATTCCGTTTGGAAAGCAACTATTTTAATAGCTTTTCCATTAAAAATGAGAAAGGCCCTGAGCTAATCTGGGTAATTACACAGAAAATCGATAAGATCAGAAATGGATCCAATTCTTTTGCTTACGTCTGCGTTGAACGTAACCAGCGGCCTACTCCGGTAAATCGTGGTACCAATGCAGCCTGTATCACACCTGAATTTTATGCCACATGGAATGGAAATCATGATGATCCACGTTTCTCAAGAAAATATCAATATAGCGACGGTACTTGGTTTTATAATGATCGGGAGCAAAGTGTTCCATCGACAGATATTGTACCGGGGACAAATCTGATGTGGTTTCATTTTAACCGCGGTATTATTGAAGGCCAACAGTATGGGCCAAAGCTGACTGCAAATGGGGCTTTTGAAATGACCGTAGACGGACGTATTAAGGTATCGCAATTGTCTATGGAGAAAAGCGCTGGTACAAAGATGGTATTTACTCCAGAACTCAATTTTGACGATCCCAAACAGGCTGTCTTTAAACAAGATCAAATCAATCGTGGTGTTCGGGTTTTTAAATATGAATACGATCCCGGGGACGGCAATGGCTCAAGCAATGTTGATATACCATTGGTGCGCCTTGGGGCAATTTACACCATGCGTGCAGAAGCTTATTTCAGAAAAGGAGAAGTGAATTTGGCGCTCAACGATATTAACAAATTACGTTCATCACGCACAAGGGAGTCACTCTATGGAAGTGAACCTGGGAAGACAATTTCCTCGTTGAATGCGGGCGATCTTTACCGTGAAATTGCTTTTGAAACCTACTGGGAGCTGCTTCGTCGCCCACAAATGATACGTTTCGGAAAGTATGATCTGCCTTATAGTGCCAAACCGGCAACACAGCCATTCAGGCGTCTGTTTCCGATTCCACAAAGTGTTATGGATGTGACGAAGGATTTTAAACAGAACGAAGGATATTAAAAAAGCAGTATTAAAATGAGTTCTTAAAAAAATGTTCCTCCTATCCCAACGATAGGAGGAACATTTTTTTAAGAAAATACTTTATACTATTAAGACCGTGGAATGCTACCTGTATATCCGGGGACCCAAGTTTATTTTTTCTTTTCGGATTTTTCCTTACCATCAACAGGTAAATCCAATATAGCCATTAATAATAGATAATAACCTTTTTCCAATCCTATTTTTTGTGCTTTTTGGTGTATTGTGTCCATATCTTTAGTCAATTATTGTTTAAATACTATTTTGCTATTTGGGTAAACAGAATCAAATGCTGTACCCAAAAGCTTCCCATGTCCCGTTAACCGTATTTTTAGGGTGTAAATAACGTAGCGCATTCACGTTGTGACAAAAAAATACGGACTACCCAAGTATTTAATGCAGTGAACGTATCAGACGTATCGGCAGCGAGATGTAAAAAGTACATGAACGTCATTGCTGTAAAACATTTTCAACGTCAGTATTGTCATACTTCCAATTAATAATTAAAACAGGTATTTATGAAAAAGATAATTCCATTTGCACTCATGTCGAGTTTATTGATGCTCGTGTCGAGCTGTGCAGCAATAGAGGGTATATTTAAAGCTGGTGTGTGGTCGGGCATCCTATTGGTTGTTGTCGTAGTCGCTATTGTCATTTGGTTGGTGAGCAAGCTATTTGGCGGATCAAAATAATGATATGAATAGGATTTTCGTTGATTAGGGACTTATTGTTTTTCGACGAGATATTTCCAGTAACGTTTGGGAACATGTCTTAAATGAAGCTTCAGGTTTTTGCGTGATTCAATAGAGGTACTCTTAAAATAAGTCTTCCAGAGATGCTGATAATCCTTTTCTTGAGGATCGAGATCCACTTCTAGTTGATATGGATCTTGAACCTCGTTATCATTATTATTTGATACCTCTAAGATATTTTTGCCATCATAATGGAAGCCATAGTTTCGCCGTATATCATAAATCAACCAGCACTGGTCGGCGAATCGGTTTTTAAAGAAGTCTACAACCAGGGGGATCACATTGAAATCGGGTTCAACGATGGCTGTGTAGAGATTATCGTTGGACTTGACAAATCGGATAAAAGCCTTCATGCGGTGTCGTTCGCGACTGATCTTTTTGATCGTCTGATGGATACGGAGTATAGGTGGGTATCCATAATTGCGTATATCCAATTTTCCCCTTCGAAAAAGTTCGATAATGAGTCGAAATCCATTGAGCCATTCCGATTGATTATCGGACAAAAAGTTATGATAAAAAATTTTTGTTTCTTTTTTTCCAAGTATCTTTTCCATTGCCACTAAAATGCGCGTGGCTTTTTTAACATCAGTATGAACCTGTCGCTTCTCCGAAAAAATATTTATTTCCACAGACTTTTCTGTTGTGGGAATGCTATCAAATTCTCTCCGTTCAAAGGCTTCAAATACACAACAAAGATATCCGGAATAACTTCCGTCAAAAATATAGTCCATTAGAAAAGTGTTAGCTGGGTATTAGAAGCCGTAATTTTTGTACGAGGGTTACTTTCAAGAATAGACTTTCTGATGTTTTCGGGATAGTGGAAGCCTCCAGCGATGAGCGTATCCTGGCAAACCATAAAATATTTGGCGCGATTATAGGCAATGCCTATTTTTCGAAGTTGATATTCTTTTAATTTTCCATATTTGCGTGACTGTACAATTTTGTTTGCGGATTGTCTGCCAATACCGGGGATTCGGATAATCCATTCATACGTAGCGCTGTTGATGTCGATGGGAAAGAATTGCGGGTTGCGTAGCGCCCAAGCAAGCTTAGGATCTATTTCCAGATCGAGCTGTTGATGCGTACTATTGAGTATTTCATGAAGCGAAAAACCATAAAACCGAAGAAGCCAATCTGTCTGATAAAGTCTGTTTTCACGTACAAGAGGCGGTGATGTCCCAATTTGGGGAAGGTTGGAATCGGTCGCGTTGATGGGAATATATCCCGAATAATAAACCCGTTTGAGATTGTAATCTTTATAGAATGTATTGGCGGCCTGCATAATCTGTAGGTCGCTTTCTGGAGTCGCTCCAATAACCAGCTGTGTACTTTGGCCTGCTGGTACAAACAAGGGTGTTTTCTTGTCTTTTTTTCGATCCTGCTGAAGGTTGAGGATTTCATTTTTAATAATCGATAGCGGCTCGCGAACGGATTGATGGTCCTTTTCGGGGGCAACGAGCTTGAGCCCCTCCTCAGTGGGAATTTCGAGGTTCACACTCATCCGGTCAACATATAGACCTGCTTCTTTTAATAACGATTCACTCGCACCCGGAATCGCCTTGAGATGGATATAACCATTAAAACGTTCTTCCGTTCGAAGTTTCTTAACGACCAACATTAAGCGTTCCATGGTGTAGTCGGCAGATTTGAAAATACCCGAACTTAAAAAAAGACCTTCAATATAATTACGACGGTAGAAGTTCATGGTCAATTCGACAACTTCCTTTACCGAAAATGCGGCTCGTTGTACGTCATTGCTTCGTCGGCTCACACAAAATGAACAGTCGTAGATGCAATAATTGGTCATTAAAATTTTTAGCAGGGAGACGCAGCGACCATCTTCGGTGTAGGTATGACAAATGCCACTAGTCGATGAATCACCTATACCACCACTATTTTTTCGTTTACTTCCGCTTGAGCTGCAACTTACGTCATATTTAGCGGCATCAGCTAATATTTGCAATTTATCATCAAAACCAAACATGATTTATTTTCTAATATTTTGACGTAAAAATACTAATATTGTTAGTATTATGAGCGCGTAAAATTACTTGATTTATCTTTTTTTACTCGTACTTTTCCCCATTCACTGCCGAATATAGCCCGAATTTGCTAAAAAAATAAACGATTTTCTATAGGATATTGTTCCTTAATAAACGACATATTATGGCAGAGAATAATTTAAATAACAAAGAAGCTTTAGATAAGCTTAAAGCAATTGTAGATCAAATTGATGTGGGAACAGTGTGTTCATTTCCAGCTGAATCGGAGTATCCACATGGGGTTCCAATGAGTAGACAAGAAGTAGACGAAGATGGAGATATTTGGTTTATTTGTTCTGCTGAGAGCGATACCTTTAAGAATATCGCACAAAACCCAAGAGCTTCCTTATTTTATGCGGACCCAAAACACTACACCTTTCTAAGTATAAATGGTATAGCGAGTCTTTCGCGAGATCAGGAAAGGATCGATCGTTACTGGAACAAAATGATGGAAGGATGGTTTGAGAAAGGTAAGGAGGATCCCAATATCCGATTGTTGCGTGTTACGCCTAAAGATGCTCATTATTGGGATTCAGACTCCAATATGATTGTTAACCTGTTTAAAATGCTAAAAGTTAGACTAACAGGTGAAACGGAAGATATAGGTAAAGAAGGAGATCTGAATATTTAAGTTCCTTAGCTAAAGAATTTACAGCAAATACAAGCTCCTCAGCGTTAAAAATGAGGAGCTTTTTATCGTAATAAACTGCTTACAGTCTTCACGCGTTTCCTTTAATTACACGCAGAAGCACTGCAATAATAGCGATAACCAAAAGAATATGAATTAGTCCTCCGCCAACGAATCCACCAAAAAAACTGATTGCCCATATCAGGACCAAAATAACAGCGATAGTATATAATAGATTTCCCATAGTAATGAATATATGTGTTTATTGAATAACAATATTTATCCAGCGATGGTTTACTATTTTTTCTCTTTTTTCCACTTACGAATTCTCCCGACTGCATTTTGATAAGGTGAAGCGGTGTTAAATTGAATCATTCTGCCTAAGGTCCATTTTCCATACCAGGTTACACCATACAACTGCATGTTTGTTTTTTTGCTCAAGGAGTTCCATAATTGTTAAAACAGTTTGATCTAATTTTGCGCACAAAGTCGTAAAATCTAGGTGGGCATAATCCTGATAAAATTTTTGAGCCAGTTTGCCTAGCTCATTCCATTTAAAACCAGTCTCCGGAAAATCAACCTCTTTGTCATCTTCACTTTTCTTATTCCATTTGAGAACCAGCTCACCCCAGCCAATTAAATAGGAAATTAGATTATTTATACTCATTACTGTTCCTTTAGCATGACCCTGGAGTATAAGAAGATTAGTTTGATCGACTGGAATATCTGATAGTTCACAGACAAGCTTGCTGTAATTTGTACGGATAGCTTGAAGGAGTTCGTCTTTTGTGGTTGGTATAGCCATGGCATAAATGTGAATCATGCATAAGATACAGATAATTATGTAAAATTGATTAGCTCGGGATGGAGCTGTAGCGCAGAACGCGTTCACAAGCTCACAACAGACAATGTTTGACAATTCCCTTTGTTTTAGTCTGATAGCCTTTTTTGAATATATTACTGGAATTGAAAAAACTGAGCCTCTAAAAGTGTAAAAAATATGGTTTAATTGGTGTTTTTTGATAAAATTTATTGTTTTATTGTGATCATGTTGTGTTTTATTCTGTTTATAGCGAATATTGTTGTAAGCATTTAAATGGTGTTTTTTACAGAAAAAATACTGTTTGAAATGTGCTGCCGATGAAATAATAAACTGAAAAATTGATACAAACATGAAAAAGATTTTATTGTTAGTGACCGTGGTTATGTTCGCCGTTTCGGGCGCATTCGCTCAGATCCATAAACCTGTAAAATGGACTGTAGCCAGCAAAAAATTGAACAACAAGGAAGCTATGGTTTACGTGAAGGCTACCATTCAAGAGGGTTGGCACATTTACTCTCAAAATGTAAAAGATGGAGGACCAATTCCAACATCTTTCAATTTCAGTAAAGCCGTTGATTATGCGTTGGTAGGTAAGACAGCTGAACCAAAACCAAAGATTAAACACGAAGAGGTTTTCAAAATGGATGTAGGATACTTTACAAATGAAGTGATCTTTCAGCAAAAAGTTTCGCTCAACAAAGGAACTGCAACAGTAAAAGGTACAGTGGAATGGCAAGCTTGTGACGCTTCACAATGTCTTCCTCCCGATGAATATGCTTTTGCCGTAACGATCAAATAGTGTCATAATTAACAGCAATTGACGGTCTAAAGCGATTTGGTGCTTGGGATAATTGATAGAAAAAGGAAAATTTAAGGATAAAGGCTAGGTATGATTACCTGGCCTTTTTTGTTTAAGGGCCTTTTGGTATAAAAAATAGGCCCTTTGGTATAATATGTTAAATCTATTTTTTACGAAATTTTAGTTTTGTTTAAATGGATTACACAAACTTACTTCAGCAGGCAGATCTTTTTTTAGTGCAGAGTTACCGCGAGAACCACAATCCACAACTGTGTTTTCACACGATTGATCGGGTGCGTGATATTGTAAATGCGGTAGTTATCCTGAGTGAAAAGTATAGCTTGACGGTCGAAGATAAATTCGTCGTAAATTGTGCCGCTTATTTTCAGGATATAGGTTATCTATTTGAAGGGGTAAAAGGAACCCGCCAGAGGAGCGCAACTGCAGCAAGGTGTTTTTTACAGGAACATTTGGTTGCAGAGTCCGTAATCAAAAAAGTTGAAATGTGCATTTTTGCAACAAGACCCTCGAAAAAGCCAGAAAATCTGCTGGAAGAAATAGTTGTGGATGCAGTCTCATTTCATTTGGGAAGTAAAAGTTTTATTGATCTTAACCAAAGGATGTATCTGGAGATAAACTATAGAAAAAATCAGGTGATCGACGAGCGCATTTGGTATGCGCTGACCCTAGTCTTCTTGCGAAATCATGCTTATTTTACACTGGAAGCCCGAATGTTGAAGGAAAGTATAAAGAAAAAGAATATCGCCTATTTTGTGAAGTTGCAAATTGCCGGAAAACAGTTATTGGTCTAATGTAATGGTGTGTTTTATGGTAAAAATGATAAAGATAGATCGATTCAAGTTGAAGCATGGTGCGCTAGTTTGTTTTTTGATCATGGGATTGTTTGGTTTCAAGACCGCCTGTTACGGACAAATGGGCTTCGGACTTCGGGCCGGTGGTAATATTTCACGCGCAAATGGTTATGTTTTTGGTGGCAATAGAATGGGGTATCAATTGGGCGGAGATTTGATTTTTGGACTTAATAACAAGATGGATATTCAAGTTGAGCCTAGTTATAACTTAACCCGTATACGTGTTAATGACAACACAGCTTCTCTTTCCGGAGGTTTGTCCAAAGGGACCCGTTCGCTGAAATACCTCAACACTCCGGTGTACCTTAAAGTTAATTTTACGAGAAAATTTTCTATCCTGGGCGGTCTAGACCTTAATTTGTTGCTCAATGACGACGCTTATAAGCTCAATGATGGAAAACCAGCGTTCAACAGTCGTACACGGATAGGTTACGCATTAGGGATAGACCTTGGCGCGCTGTATTTTAGATACCGACAGTTCAAAAAGAATAATAAAATCGTAGACAACTGGGATGCGCATATTGACCAGTATCAACTGGGATTTAAAGTGCGTTTGTTTTAAGCTAATAGTTCCACTGGTAGGTAACCTTTACAGACTTTCCTGTGCTGTAAGCTGAGCCGCTCTGATTTTGCTACATCAGGCGGCTTTAACTTTTTTAATAATTTACCATTTGTTGTGGGGATGTTTGTTGCTGGATATCAGGGATATTTCAATATCTTGTGCAGACAAAACCAATAGTTCCTTCCGCTAAATTCGGGACGGCAATAAATTATAAACGAATGGACAGAAGAAGTTTTTTTAAGAAAGCCAGTTTAGTTGGCCTGGGCGTATTGGCCAGCAAATTTCCTGTATGGTCAAATACCGTATTTGCCTGGGATAAACCTGTTCACAACATTCCAGCGGAAAAAGGTCTCAGCAGGCAATGGTTTGATTCACTGTATGAAAAGGGAGAAAAAATCACCTATCGAAAAAGTAAAAACGAGCTTCGGTACATTGGAATGCCTGTAGGTGGTTTACATTCGGGTACGGTCTATATAGGAGGTGATGGTCGGCTATGGTTGTGGCAGATATTTAATACGGCTTATGATGGTGAGTGCGAGGGGATAGAACCTAAAAATGTGCAATGGAACAATGGAAAAGAATTGGTCACTGTAAGGCCGAGGGATGGATCTGCTTATATTGAGCCTGCTATAGCAGACAACCTGCGGAGTATGGAACAGGGCTTTGCGATTTCAACTGCGGTTAATGGAAAGCAGTTGATCAAAGAGCTCCGAGAAAACCACTGGGATGAGGTTGCATTTGAAGCAACATATCCTACCTGTAAAATTACCTATAGCAGTGCAGATTTCCCATTGGATGTGGTGTTGGTTGCCTATTCGCCATTTATTCCATTGGATCAGGATAATTCTTCTTTGCCACTTACCACTATACATATCGAATTGCAGAACAAAGGCGACGCGTCAGTCGATGTAACGGTCACGGGCTGGATGGAAAATGGTGTACATAAAGGGCGGAAGGATTTTGATGCGGTAAAGAAACGCTCTTATCTTACCGAACATGCCGATACTCAAGTGTTGCTTTTTAGTTGCGATCAGGTTCCTACTCAAGCCATGGAAGCTGGCGACCATGGATCAATGGCTTTTACCTGTATTGATTTCGATGCGCAACCCACGACGAGGTTAGAGGAATGGCCTGTAAAACCGCAGGAGGTAAAGGCGGATAGGGTGGATTCGACCGTCGATTTTTCGGATTTGCAAGTAGGTGCCTTTACGGTAAAACGGACAATAAAAGCTAGGGCGACAAGCCAAATTTCTTATGCAATATCCTGGTATTTTAACAATCCGCACCCTAAACTGAAACTTCACCTCAAGGATGCGCAATCGGGCTATTGGTATGGTGCCAGGTTTAGTAATGCGGCCGAAGTAATCAATTATTATTTGAACAATCGTGAAAAACTCGAGAGCGAAACCATGGCATGGCAGCAGACCTGGAATGATACAACACTGCCGTACTGGTTTATGGATCGTACTTTTGTCAATATAGGCACACTGGCCACAGCAAATACCATGCGTTTTGCTTCGGGAAGATTTTGGGGCTGGGAAGGAGTAGGGGCATGTGCCGGTACCTGTACGCACGTTTGGCAATATGGGCAGTCCATGGGCAGGATATTTCCGGATCTTGAACGTAATTTACGTGAAGTGACGGATTTAGGTGTTGGCTTTCAGTCTGATACCGGTGCCATCATCTTTCGTGCTGAATATGAAAAAAGACCAGCGATTGATGGGCAGGCTGGTGTTATTCTACGCTTCTATCGCGATCATCAGATGAGCAGCGATAGCGAATTCCTTAAGCGAAACTGGCCTAAACTTAAGAAGGCAGTTCAATTTGTTCTTGATCAGGATAAAAACAAGGATGGTATGACCGATACGCCAATGGAAAATACACTCGATGCGGTCTGGGAAGGTGAAATTGCCTGGATTGTCGGGTTATGTCTCGCAGCAATACAGGCTGCTGCATTGATGGCGAAGGAAGTAGGTGATAAAACGTTTCAAAAATTGTGTTTGGAATATGTTAGTAAGGGATCTGAAAATATGGATAGCAAACTCTTTAATGGAGAGTATTATATTCATCGTCCCGATATGCTGCAGGGGCGAAAAATGCTAGGCTCTTATAATACCTGTCATATTGACCAGGTTTATGGTCAGGCCTGGTGCAGACAAGTGGACATGCCGGGGGTCAATCGTCAGGAGAACGTAGTGTCTGCATTGAAAGCACTCTGGAAATATAACTTTACCATGGATGTTGGCCCCTATATAAAAACACATCTTGGGGGAAGGCCTTATGCCTTGGCTGGGGAGGGGGGCATGGTTATGAACACTAATCCAAAGAATGAAGACAAGGCTTATGGGGACAATACGACCTGGCAATTAGGTTATTTCCATGAATGCATGAGTGGCTTTGAACATCAGGTCGCAGCACATATGATGGCTGAAGGCATGGTTGACGAAAGTTTAACATTGACAAGGGTGATCCACGATCGCCATCATGCTGCCAAGAGAAATCCTTTTAATGAGATTGAATGCAGCGATCATTATGCACGTGCCATGGCAAGTTATGGAACCTTTATCAGCGCCTGCGGTTTTAGTTATCATGGGCCGAAAGGACAGATTGGATTTGCCCCTAAGTTAGGAAAAGCAGATTTCAAGGCGCCTTTCACAACAGCAAAAGGATGGGGGACCTATGCCCAGAAGCGAAAAACTAAAGGGCTATGTCAGTGTACACTGACCTTGAAATATGGTCAATTGATGCTTCATGAATTTCATCTAGGTGATGCGGATGACCTGTCGCTCAATAAAAAACAACTCATTGTAAAGCAAAATGAAAGGTCGATTGAACTGGTTGAGCTGAAACGCACCGATGGGCGTCTGATCCTTAGTTTTAAGGAGCAAGTCATGCTAAAAAATGGAGATACACTAACAATACAATGGCTATGAAAAAATGGATAAATAATTTGCTTCTTAACACAAAATCAATCCCGCTGATGCACGAAGAAGTATTCGCGAAAATGGATAAAGCAGTACAGCTTTTGGGTTTGTCGGCTGAAGACAGAGTCAACTCTGTCTTACAGTTCCCTATTTATCGAACTGGACTGCAAGTATTGGGATGCTGATCGTGAACGTATCAAGGCAACGTCTTGCTGATCAGGTTAAATGAAACTTATCTTAATCATTGATAAGTGTTAAGGGCATTTGGAAGACTTTTGGTTTAGTGTGCACAATAATAAAGCAACAGTGTTGCATTTAAGTGTTATTGTTTTTACATTTGTTAAAACGAAATTACTATGAGCAGCATTTCCAAAAAAACTAAATTGCCTGTCACCGTTTTAAGTGGATTTTTAGGCGCAGGAAAAACAACACTATTGAATCATATTTTACACAATAAGGAGGGTAAGAAGGTGGCCGTCATTGTCAATGATATGAGCGAAGTGAACATCGATGCACAGGCTGTTGAGCGCGAAAATGTACTTTCACGAACGGAAGAAAAATTAGTAGAGATGAGCAACGGATGTATTTGTTGTACATTAAGAGAGGATTTGATGGTGGAGGTGGAGCGACTAGCGAAAGAAAACCGTTTTGATTATCTTCTTATCGAAAGTACTGGTATTTCGGAGCCTATCCCTGTTGCCCAAACATTCAGTTATGTTGGTAATGATAATGCGATTGACCTGTCTACATTCAGTTATATTGACACCATGGTAACAGTTGTGGACTGTTTCAACTTTGCCAAAGATTTTGGAAGCGCCGACACCTTATTAGATCGGAAATTGACGGATGACGACTATGATAATAGGGCGATCGTAAATCTGTTGACTGATCAGATCGAGTTTGCGAATGTTATCCTCCTCAATAAGGCCGATCTGGTATCTGAGGAAACTTTGGGTACGCTGGAGGCTGCAATTGGGCGGCTCAATCCAGGTGCAAAGCGTATCCGTACACAATTTGGACGCGTTGACCCCCGGGAAATTATGGGTACGGGCTCTTTTAATTTTGATGAAGCTTCATCTTCGGCAGGGTGGATCAGGGAACTTGAAAATGAACATACACCCGAAACAGAAGAGTACGGTATTTCATCTTTTGTTTTTCGATCGCAACGGCCCTTCCATCCACAACGGCTGCACCGTTACCTCAACGAGCGTTACCCGCACAATATCATACGAGCCAAAGGTCTACTGTGGTTGGCCTCCCGACCGCATTTGGCCATCAGTTTTAGTCAGGCAGGTGGTAGCGTAAGGTTGGAAAGTGCAGGCTCATGGTGGAGTAGCATGCCCGAAGAGCAGCGCTATCAGTATCCCGGTTATGCCGAAATCAGAGCTGAACTTCTTAAACGTTGGCATCCGGAGTGGGAAGATCGAAAAAATGAATTGGTATTTATAGGTCAGGATCTGGATAAAGAAAAATATCTGGCGGAGCTGGAAGAATGCCTGTTGACCGAAGAAGAAGGCGATGACTGGCGTTTTACCTGGTGGAAAGACGAATTTCCTAAAAATATTTAAAACTATTTGCGATCTGCATCGGTTAAAAAAGTAAGTAATGTAGGTTAGATATTGTATTTTTCGAAGGTCAGGGGTTGATTTCCTGGCCTTTTTTATGCTGATTTGTCAGATGTTATTAAGTTACGGTTCTGAACCTTCATCAATCCCCCATAAAAAAAATAGGGATCTCTTCCTAAAACGCTTGATCATGATAGTTGAAAATCATCCTTATGATTCCAAAAATTTCAAAGTGTTATAGCAATTTTGAAATTGTATAGTAAAAGGACAGCATAGTTGTGGGACAATTATCGTCACCATGCATGATAAAATTAACTATGAGCAGAATGTAATGTCTAAAATAATACCTTTAAGGTTTTAATTTGTATTAATGTCTATACTAAAAAAGTATTATAAGAAAGTGGAGGCTTATTTTAATGCTATTGAATACATGTACACGCTGGGTAATATCTTTAGGCCTTGATTGGCGAAAGGAATCGATCTGAAAAATGTAATTAACACGCGCTCAAAAAAAAATAGTATTGATATAACCTGAATATAGAAACTCTTTGACCGATCTATTCGGTGAAATATAAGTAACGAGATTGTCAGAATAATCATTAGTTATTTAGAATAGTTTTAAATAGATGACTTTGGATGTATATTTGGAATGCAGAAAAGGTATACCTTTTAACTGCATACTGATTTTATATTGAACGATTATTGTTAGCTAAATGAATAAAGTAGAACTGTTTGAAAATGAACGCGCAAGTGGCTATGACCAATTTGTTGAGACCTGGATTCCCAATTACCATTATTTTTTAGATCAGCTGCCTAAGCTCCTCCGAGAAACCGAAAATAAGGATTTATTGGTGGTCGGATGTGGCACAGGAAATGAAATAGAACGTTTTGTTGACACAGCAGAATCTTGGACTATAACGGGGGTAGATCCGTCGCCTGAGATGATTAGTCAGGCCCTGGAAAAATTTGAAGCGGACGAAAATGTTCATCTTGTCGAAGGTGTGGTAAGTGATTTGGACGAAGAGAAGCAATATGGTGCTGCGACACTTTTACTTGTATTACACTTTTTAGAAGACAATGGCCAAAAATTGGCTATGCTCCAAGATATTTCCAAGAGAATGATGTCGCAAGCACCCTTGTTATTATTAGATATTACGGGCAATAAGGAGCAGATTCAACAAAACTTGCAGTTGTTGAGACTTCTTCTGCCCGATGGGATAGATGAAACACAGGTCGCTCAAAGATTGCGAAGAATCGAGCATGAATTGTTGCATGTCTCGGAAGAACGGTTAGCCGAGCTCTGTGAAGAAGCCGGATTTGAACCTCCTGTTCGATTCTTTCAATCATCGATTTATATGGGGTGGATAACCCGAAAAAAAGATATTATTTCCTTTTCTTAGCAAAGGGATTGAAGGAAAGCCCCGCATTAATATAAAACGAAGGATCGGGGCTTGCTTCCCATACATAATCGCGTTGGGTTTTGTTTTTTTCAAATACGCGTGCGCGAGGTATGGTTTTTAGTCCTGATTTAAGGGTAGCAATAAAAGATCGGCCCAGGTTATGTTCATAAGTCAGACCCGAATTGATTTCCATCTGACTGAAGGTATATACTTTTTCAGCGCCCTGAAAGTTATAGAGGTAAAAGATCGTACTATTTAAATCGGAACCTATTGAAACGCGGCCATTCCGCAAGACCTCTTTTCGAAGATAGGCTCCTTTAGGTAAGATGACATCAAGTATCATCCCATTGGCAAATTGCTGCTTGTAGGCAAAGGTTGGGAAAACCGGAACAATGGCTGCCGGATCTATAAAGCCGATGAGGCCTACCGCCATTTGAATCTCCCGCGTAGCTTTTAGTACCACAGTAGCAGATAATACCCCATTAATGCGTTCTATTGCTTTTTCACTCCCATTGGCAGCAACCGTTGCGGTATAAAATGCTACTTTGCCCCATAAACGTGAATAACGGGTAAGATTAAGTGATTCGTAATGATAATGATATTGATGGGTTGACTGTATGGTGGATTGTGCGATGGGGTCTAGGCGATTGGAGTTGACAGAAGTGAACTGATAGCCAATGTTGGTACCCAAGTTCCAGGTTCTGCTCTTTAAAAAATTAATGTTGATACTACCTCCGGCTTGGTACATCGATTCTACTTTTGATTTAGGTAAATCCTGACCTTGGAGTTTTGATGAATAACGGTATCCTGTATTGGATTCATAGGTCAAATTGAGTACCCGTGTTATGGGAAATTTGTCGGTAACAACAGCCCTCACTTTTTGCTGTACGCTATCTTTAGTCTGTGCGATTGAAGTGGATATACGAAACAATAGTACAAACACTAAAAGTATTTTTTGCATAAATGTATGATTAAAATCATGGTAAGGATAGCCGAAAATTGTAGGTGGGATTTTTTTTTTAGACCAACAGGTCTTGTTTTTATACAAAAGTCCAATTTAGGGGAACAGTGAAAAGGAACGTTAAAAATCATCTCCCAGTTTTGGTATAAAAAAAACAGGTCTTCGTATAAGAGATCGGATTCTTGCCAAGAAAAGCTTTATTTTTGTTATTTAGGTTAAAATCATTCTAATGCATGCAAGACTTCAATAATAGCATTGTTTTAAGGTATTTTACAGAAAATAAATTCAGGCCACTGCGACATGTGTTTTTTCTGATCGGTTTACTGTTGCTCTTTGCAAATGCAAATTCGAGTTCTCATTTTCAAGGGAGTTATCGGTTTTATTTTTCTATTATCCTATGGTTTGTATTCGTCTGCATGTTTTACGCCAATATGTATGTACTGATCCCAAAGTTTTTCTTTAAGGCCAAATATGAGTTATATGTCTTAGCATTGATACTGCTGGTAACGGCCAGTTTACTGGTAGTCATGTACATTGCAAATTACATCTATTCCATTCATATTCCCGCTATAAAAAAACCGGAGTCGGACTCTATGGGGCTAATCGCCGCATTATTTATCTGTATTCCGATTATTCTAACCACCACGACATTTAAGCTTTTTAAACGTTGGTTGGAAGACAATAAGCGTATTTCTGAACTGAAAAACCTGGCTTTGACCACAGAGCTTGTTTCCTTAAAAAATCAGATTCAGCCACATTTTTTATTCAACATGCTGAACAACGTTAAAGCTTTAATTCGAAAAGATCCGAATATGGCTACCGAGGTCATCATGAAGTTATCAGATTTTCTAAGATATCAGCTGTATGAAAATAACGATGATAAGACACTTCTCAAGTCCGAAATCAATTTTATAAGCAATTTCCTGAAATTGGAGGAAATACGCCGCGATAACTTAAAAACGCGTATATCTTGCCCAATAGAATTGGAAAAAAAAGGCGTATTTCTGCCGCCGCATCTATTTACGGCCTTTGTTGAAAACGCGATTAAACATAGTCTCAGCGCCGGTGATGCTGATACTTTCATCACAATCCATTTTTCTGAGACGGATCAGCAGCTTTGTTTTGAATGTGAAAATTCGAAAGATCCCGACAACTCATTTGTCCGAAGCAAATATAGCGGACTGGGGTTGGCTAATGCTAAAAGACGACTGGATCTGCTGTATAGAAATGATTATGAACTGTCGGTGTCAACAACTGAGACATTATATAGCGTTAAACTTACTATTCCCTTATGAATTGCATTATTGTAGACGATGAGCCCCTGGCTAGGGAGGAAATGAAAAATTTAATCGAAGAAATTTCGTCTATTCAGATAGTCGGTACATTTTCCAATGCGATATCGGCATTGGAATGTATTAAGACAAACCCGGTGGACTTACTTTTTTTGGATATCGAGATGCCGACGGTCAATGGACTCGATTTTGCACAGTCTCTTCCCAACGACAAGCTGGTGATCCTGACCACAGCCTATGCGCAATATGCACTGAAAAGTTACGAATTGGATGCAATAGATTATCTGTTGAAGCCGATCAATAAAGACCGCTTAGCTAAAGCGATCGATAAAGCAATGGCCTATAAAAATTTACTGGCGTTAAAAGAAAACCAAAGTACGGTTGAGAAGGCCAGTGAGGATGCACTTTTTATTAAATCGGATAGGAAATACTATAAAATTGCATTTACTGATATTCGCTTTATAGAAGCACTCAAAGATTATGTGGTTATCTATACCCGGAACAATAAACTGATTACTGCAATGAATTTGAAGACAATTCACCAGAAACTTCCGGTGAGCCTGTTTGCGCGTACCAGCAAATCCTATCTGATTAATTTATCGTTTATTGATTCTTTTGATAACCATACTATTTACATCGATAAGTTTGAAATCCCTATTGGTGAGATCTATCGAGAATCTTTCTTTAAACAATATACAGGAGGACTCCTCTGATCTGATGGCTAATTTAGGCCATCACAAAGCGTTCCAGGAAATCGACTTGGATACCATAACTACGTAGGAAATTTGTCAGATGGTCGACACAACACTCTTCTGTTTCGAACCGGAAAATAGCATCCTCATCATCAAGATCAACCGTGGCATCCTGTACTTGTGGAAGATGGGTCTTGACCAATTGCATTAAAAAATTTTTCTTGTCTTTGGTCTTTACAGAACTTTTAAAAATCATCACTTGCCTAACTTTCATCGCTACTAATTTATTTGCGTTCAAAATCATTTGATTCCCCGATTACCTGAGGTATCCTTACAAATCTATGTTCCTGGTGACACCGGGAAATCGATATTATACGAAAGCATTTAATTTTTATACAAAACAAGATTGAGCAGGCAGTGTACGCATGATGTAGATCAAAAATAAATACCAGCGGCTTTCAATTCTAAATTTCTACAGAAAGGGGAGGCATCTTTGTGAGGTGTTACAGTTAAGTAGCTTTTAGTTTTCAGCTCCGGCAAAAATACTTTACCCTCAGCAAAAACCATAGTAGTATCCATATCGAAAAGGTTATGCAGTTTAGAAAAGGAGCCAACGATGAATTTGACACCCATAAAGAGCGTGTATTGATACGATTGGATTAGTGTTTTTTACAAGCAACATGTTTGTTTTTAACGCTAATCCATCATTATAATTAATACTAATTCTTGATTAAAATATATAATCTACCTATTTAGTAGTTTATTGAAAAATATTCCTATATTTGAGCCGTAGAAATATTTAGTAGGAAGGATATGGCATTGGAATATTTAGCACAACAGGCACACGAACAACATTTAGATCAGGTTTTTTCGCGTAAAGAACAAATGATGGTGCGTGCGTTATGTAGGCTTAAAATGTCCGATCGTGTTTTATATATCGGTGCTCATCCGGACGACGAGAACAATAAATTGTTGACCTTTTTGGCTCAGCATCAGTTGGTCGATACGGCCTATCTTTCCGTGACGCGTGGTGAGGGGGGACAGAATTTTATAGGCACAGAAAAGGGACTGGATCTGGGTGTACTTCGGGTGCAGGAATCACTTGCAGCCCGTGCAATTGAGGGAACAAAACAGTTTTTTACACGTGCTAAGGATTTTGGATTTGCTAAATCTGTCGATGAAACGCTGGCACGATGGGATGAAAACGGTGTTCTTGCCGATATGGTCTGGACCATCCGTTATTTTCGCCCTACTGTAATTGTAACACGTTTTTCACCGGATGTCCCAGACGCACATGGGCATCATCAGGCCTCAGCAATTCTGGCGGCAAAGGCTTTTGATCTGGCCGCTGATCCATCAGCTTATATAGAACAGCTATCCGAATTGGGCCCTTGGCAGGCTCGGCAGCTGTTGTGGAATGTGTATCAGGACAGTGGTGTGAAGGATATCGGTGGAGAAGTAAGGCCTTTGCCAGCGTATTTTTCGCTGGATATTCCAGTGAGACACGGCTATTTGGATTTTCATTATGGTGAGATTGCTGCGGAAAGCCGTAATAGACATCGTTCTCAGGCTATGGGAAGTCTGGTTCGGCATCAGCCTAGTACCGAATATTTTGAATTATTAAAAGGTACACCGATCAGTTCGGAGAAACAGCACGCTATTTTTAAACAATATACTGCTCAAGATTCTTATTCACTCGTATTTAATCGCTTGGTGGACGACCTCATTGCAAAATGTGAGTCAGATACAGCAGAACTTGTCTTGGAGCTTGGAACGATTTTATTTTGGATGAGGATTGTTCCCGATGGCCATGTTATCCATGAAAAACGAGCTGAGGTAGAGCGTCTTCTGCTCGACTTTGCTGGTGTATCTTTGGAAGTACAGGCAAGCGAGGCACTGTGGGTGCCGGGGAACGAGGTGAATATGGTTTTGCATGTGCACATTCCAACAGAATCCAATCTACAGCTGACTGCGGTGAAAGTTCCATTTATCCGTAACGGAGAGCAAATAGAATCTACTTTGCCACCTTCGAAGACGATCCATTTAAATGGTCAGCTTCTGGATACGATTTTACCTTCTTTTCCAACTTGGCTTAGTGCTGAGGGCGATGCACATAACTATGCGCCGGCGTCGCCTGCTGATGTTGTATTGACACAATTTGGAACTGAATTGTCTGTTGATTTGGAACTGCAGTTTGCCGGCTTGCCGATCGCGGTTAAGTTGCCTGTGAAATATGCTGGTAGTCCTGTTACAGTGGCCCCTCCGGTGACAGCAACTTTTGATTCGGATATCGTGGTGCTCTCCAATGCGACCAGACGTTTAATTGCTTTAGAGCTACAATCTAATGTCTCCGAATCCTTATCTATAAAGGTTAAGCTTACGCTACCGGATGGGCTCGATGTATTTCCGAAAGAAATTGAGCTCAATATCGCGGGGAATGCAACCGAGAAGCTTAGCTTTGAGTTGAGTTCGCCTGCGCAGCAAGAATATATTCAGGAGATCGGCTTTGAGATTGAGACGGCTACAGGGCGGTATCCGTTCACATCCAGAAGTATTGTTTATCCACATGTTAATCAAGTAACTTACTTTCCCAAAGGCATATTGCGGGTGCTAAATTTACCCGTGAATATTACGGCCCAGAAGGTTGCTTATATTTCGGGGATGAACGATGAACTAGCAGGTAGCTTACGCCAGCTTGTTGGTCATTTGGAGATTATTCCATTTGAGTCAATTGGGGGAATTGATCTCTCAGGCTTTGATGCAGTGGTTTTGGGAATACGAATATACAATAGCCATCCCCTAATTGCGGGATTTCATCAGCTTTTTCGTGACTATGTTGAGCAGGGCGGTGTATTGATAGGGCAGTATAATACTCCGTATGATTTGCATTTGACGGAGGTTGGAGCTTATCCTTTAGCAGTTTCCCCGGAAAGAATTACAGATACGGAAAGTCAGATATCATTTTTGAACCCTTCCCATCGCATATTGAACTACCCTAATGTAATCGGACAGCATGATTTTCAAAATTGGGTGCAGGACCGGGCACTTTTTTTACCTCAAAAATGGGCTTCGGATTTTGAACCGATACTGCGTGGGCAAAATGGAGATAATCGTACGGAAGATGGGTTATTGCTACTGCACAAAAAAGGAAAAGGTTATTATATCTATAACAGCCTGTCGCTGTTTAGACAACTGCCAGCAGGAGTAGCAGGGGCGTATCGTCTTTTTGCGAATATGTTATCCTTAGCTTCGCGTTAGACCAGAATCTTGTGGGGTAAAAAAATCCCCAGTGAGCATTGACTGCACTGGGGAGGGTATCACTGCTATTTTATGTCGATTTTTTTTAATCCTTTTTATGGAAAAAAGACGCTTTGGGAATATCGATCACTTTTGAATCATTGACATTGTATTGAAGTTTTAAGGTGAAACCTCCGCCAGCTTCAAGGAAATCTACAGCAATTGGGTGGTAGCCTGCTTCTAACGCAATCTGTCCACTTTTCATAATTGGTGCATGCTGTCCATCATTATCAACGACAAGCTGATCATGGATCCGCAGAACACCACCATCATCACAAGTAAAATAGAAATTATAGATTCCTTTTTCTTTGACGTAGAGGTATCCTCTTATTTTTGCACCAAAAGAAGGTATTTTGATGGTATCGCTTAGCGCTACATTGCTTATCACTTCCTGACGCACTTCGGGACCCGAAATGGCAGAAGTATTGGTAAAAGTTCCATTGAAAAATGTCGCTCTAAGGCCCGGAGCGACGGTACTTTCATCAACTTTTATACCCTTTTTCCACGTATCATTTTTAAAATCAACCTGATAGAGCTCACTTTTTGCACCCGAAGGTGAGATTGTCGCAAAACGAATAGGACCTTCTTTTTTAACGACAAGAGAGCCGTTCAGCACTGGGCTTTGCTTTGTTGGAAGACTACCATCGGTGGTATAATGTATTGGATTTTGGGGAAGTTCATTCGAGACTTTTAGTGTAGATTGTCCGTCGACAATTACCTGTGTTTCGGCGAAACCGTTGAGGTCTGGCATACGATACCGTAAACCCATTTTGTTCCAGAGTCCAAAGTGTGCAATTACTCGATTTCTATAGCTATCATACAGGGATTTGTCGGTCCATACGCGTTCCGATAAAGCACTTAAACGTGGGAGGATCATAAACTCTAACCGCGCAGTGGAGGGGATCATTTCTGTCCAGATATTGGCTTGTGCACCTTGGATCAAATGTGCTTTTTGGCTGGATATATCCGAAGGGACCACACTCATATTATACACGGCATCTAGGCTGCTGCTATTGGGGAGGTAATCAAAATAAAGCGGATTTGTAGGTGTCATCACGACGCGGTGACCACGGTTAACGGCTTCCATAGGTGCATTTTTTACCCAACCACGCCAGTACATGACCATCATGCTGGTATCGGAACTGCCGTCCAATATTTCATCCCAGCCGATACTCTGTTTATTTTTTGAACGGATAAAATTGTTCACTCTTTTGACGAAGTAACTTTGCAGATCATGTAAGTTAAGTATTTGCTTTTCTTTCATAAAAGCTTGGGCCGCTGCTGATTTTGACCAGGAATCTTTTTCTACCTCGTCGGCACCAATATGAATATAGTGTGATGGGAATAGCTCAATGATTTCGCTTAGTACATTCTCAACAAAAGTATAACTGCTTTCTTTCCAGGGGCTGATCGGTACAGAAAATTGTTTTCCCCAGCCCGCGGACTGACTGTCCAATAGGAGTTCGGGATAGGCCTTTGTAGCCACCATCATATGCCCTGGCATATCTATTTCCGGAATGATTTCTATTTGTCGGCTACTCGCATAGGCAACAATGTCCCTGATATCCTGTTGTGTATAAAAACCGCCATATTCTTCCTTTCCGTTTGTTGTGCGGATCAGTTCCTTGGGCAGATTAAAGTCGGGATTTTCCTTGGCTTTCACAAAGCAGGCTGAATCTTGATTGTTATACGTCCGCCAAGCACCCTGTTCGGTTAGTTTGGGGTATTTTTTGATTTCTATGCGCCAACCTTGATCGTCTGTCAGGTGCATGTGAAATTTGTTGAACTTGTATGTTGCAAGTAGATCGATAAATTTATAAATATAATCTTTTGGAAAAAAATGACGGGCTACATCGAGTTCGACACCTCGCCATTGGAAAGCAGGCTCGTCTTTGACCGTTACATAGGGTAGAGCAAGCTTAGCTGTTGTTCCTGAGAGTAAATATAATTGCTGGATTGTCTGTAATCCATAAAATGCACCCTTTTCAGATGCGGCGATGATCTGGATACCTTTTTGATCTATTATCAATTCGTAGCCCTCATTTGAGAGCCCTTGATTTTTAATTAATCGCAACGTGGCGCTGGCTTGCTTCACGTTTTTTTTGTTTAGTTTCCCGAATAGGGAATGGTCGATCCATCCCGATAATGATTTAGAAGATAGGGTTGGATCAATATAGTAACCCAATTCTTGACCCTTTAGCTGAAAAAGGCCTGGCTTAGCCTCCAACTGCTGCGGAAATGGAATGAGTTGAGGAAGTACATTTTTTTGTTGCGCAAAATTTAGTGTCGGCAGGTACAGGGCACAGGATAGGAGTAAGGTTGAGAAGATTTTATTCATGAACGTGTTTTTTGTGATTTACAAGTGTTATTAGATTTTGTTGCAATATACCAATATTTCAGGTATTGGATTTAAATACTACGCACATGTCTGTTTTAGGTGGTGCAGATGTTGATCATAAATGTTTAGTTGACGTTTATGAATAATGTAGTATATTTAGCCCTGAAATAACCTGTGAAGGAGGAAATATTGTATTTTAATACCTGTTTTTAACGTCTTGGACCAGTCGTTATAGGTAACTTGTTATTTAACAGGTTTTCGTGCGAAACCTCCAGCCGACCTTAAAATGTATTTAAATAGAAGGTAAAGATTCTTTGTTGTCGTTTTTGTATCTATGAAACATTTGCTAGTTGTCATTATTTTTCTGTGGCAGTTGGGCCAAACTTTTGCGCAGCCTACTCGTGCCCATTTTTTTTCGCTTCAAGATGGCTTGACCAACCAGCAGGTTTTGCATATGGTTCATGATGATGAAGGATTTATGTGGATAGCGACCGAACTCGGTCTTAATCGATTCGCCGGTAAGACCTTTAAGACCTATTACGCTTCAGAACAACAGGATGGTCTTTCTGTCAATAGCAATGAAATCAATACACTTCTTTACGATGATAAGAAGATCTATATCGGTACGCGTGCAGATGGCTTGAATGTACTTGATCTGAGGACCAATACATTTAACTATTATACACACGATCCAGGTAATCCCAAATCTATTGCTACAAATGATATTACCGATATGATCAAAGGCGCTGATGGGAATTTATGGTTGGCGACATATCATCAGGGGATACAATATTTTGATATTGCGAGGAAAGAATTTCGTTGTTTTAATAAAAAGAATATTCCTGATCTTCCCGAAAACAGTATTTGGACCTTGGTCGAAGATAAAAGGAGGATGTTATATATTGGTCACGTCAATGAGGGCCTAACGATACTTGATCCAATAAAACGTTCGGTTCGACGATTAACGTATAAAAGTACGCTTGGACAGTTACCGGATAACGAAGTTAAAATTTTGTTACGCGATCGTTTCGACAATATTTGGATTGGTACTCGAAGAGGATTGGCTGTATATCATCCCTTAAGTGGTCAAATCAGATTTATTTCATTAGCACAAATATCAAAGAACCGGAATGAGCCTTTTATCTTTTCCATCCGCGAGATTGGCGATGACATTTGGATCGGAGACGAATCTTCCCAACTTTTTGTTCTGAAGGCCAATTATGGATTTGATAAAAGGGTTGATGCTGTTAAGCATATTCAGGTAATTGACCTTGGAAAAGGCAACAATGTCCGTGTACAGCATATTACCCCCGATAGATTCGGCAATATCTGGTTGGCGCTCTATGGAAGCGGTTTGGGGGTCATAAGTCATATGAAGCCTTTTTTTAATGTTTTCCCTACGGAGAATATGCTTCCGGATCGTTTAGCAACAGTGAGCAATGTTATTTTTCAGAATAATCAGGCTGTATGGTTGACGACAGAAGGTTCCGGAATCATTGCTATGGATAAAGAAGGTCATTTGCTTAAGCAGATGAAGCGGAATAACGGGAGCCCCGATGATTTTATACTCACTGCTTTTAAGGATCATAATCAACA
The DNA here is from genome assembly GCF_033097525.1 of Sphingobacterium sp. UGAL515B_05. Lineage (NCBI taxonomy): Bacteria > Pseudomonadati > Bacteroidota > Sphingobacteriia > Sphingobacteriales > Sphingobacteriaceae > Sphingobacterium > Sphingobacterium sp. UGAL515B_05. The sequence continues at coordinate 3,848,876 of NZ_CP109907.1, forward strand.
TACTTGGTTGGGATTACGAAAAGGGGGAATTGCTGTTATGTACGCCGGATCAACCAACTGGAGAGAAATTGATCTCGGTGAAAAGGTGACAGATGTCAGGGCCATCTACGAAGATCATGCTGGTTTTATTTGGATTGCAGCCTATCAGGGGCTTTTTATTTACGATACCGTAAACCATCATGTTCAGAAACTTGTTATGAACAATCCAATGCTGGGAGACTACGCCCCTAGGGCGCTGATAGAGGATGGCCAGCATAATATGTGGGTCGGAACATATGGACAGGGGCTTTATATCTATGATTCCCAGCGTAAGCTCATCCGAAAAATGGACAGTGGAAACGGATTACGCAACAATACGATCAATCATTTGATGCGGGATAGGAACAATAATATCTGGATTGCCACGAATCAGGGCATAGCAATTCAGGAGGCAAGCAGGCCGGTTGGAAACTTAAACATTTTAATGCCAACCGATCATGGTGCCTGGCTATTTGTTAATGGGTTAGCAGAAGCACAAAACGGGCATATCTGGTGTTCAACCAAATCCGGGATGCTCCGCTATTTGCCAGCAGAAAAACGTTTTCTACAATATGATCAGTCATTTGGATTACCGCTGGGTGGTTTTATTAATGGCAGTGTAGGGAAAGATTGGACAAATAGGCTATTTTTTGGAATGCAAGACGGGATCTGCTATTTTGAGCCAAATGACATACCGACAAATATGCCGACATCTCCTGTCCAGATAAGTCGATTTATAGTCTTTCGATCGGGTGAATCGAATGCGCAGCAGGACAAATATCCTTCACCAAATAACGAAATTAAGCTTGATTACAAGGAGAATAGTTTTCGGGTTGAACTTGCCGTGATGGATTTTGCATTGGATGGATTGGTCGAATTTGGGTATCAATTGCAAGGCTTGAACAATGATTGGATTTTTCTAGGGAACGAGACCAATTTGGACTTCCGAAATATTCCCTATGGAGACCATCAATTGTTGATTCGGACGCGCATGAAAAATGGAGAATGGTCTCAGTCATATCAACGACTGATTATTAAAATATCTCCACCCTTTTATTTGAGTATAGCTGCAAAAATAAGCTATCTGATACTCCTATTGCTCATCCTTTATACGCTTATTTACTTTTATTTCAAGAGGATGAAAGCTGAGGCCGAATTGAAGTTCAAAGAAAGACAGCTCCATCAGGATGAGCAGCTGCATTCAGAACGGATGAATTTTTATACACACATCACGCATGAACTCCGTACACCATTGACGCTGATTCTAGGACCGCTTGATGATTTATCTCAAGATGAATTGCTACCAGCAAAACATAAGAGCTTGGTACAGACTGTTCAGAAAAGTGCGAATAGGCTTTTTGCGTTGGTCAACCAACTTTTGGAATTTCGTAAGGTCGAGTCCCAATTCAAACCTTTGGTGCTTGAAACTGGATCTTTGAACGATATGCTTATCGATATCATTCAAAAATATAAGGCCCTAAATAATAAACCCGAACTCCAAATATTATCCGATTTACCTAAAGTTGAAATACGTACCTTGTTTGATGCCGAAATTGTACAATTAATTGTAGATAATCTTTTATCAAATGCCTATAAATATACGGATTGTGGATATATCAAGTTGAGTTTAACATTCGAGGAGTCTAATCTTGCTAATTGGGCTATATTAACGGTGGAAGATACGGGCTGCGGTATTCCAGCAAAGGACATCGATCGAATTTTTGAGAAATTCTATCAGATTCCCAAAGTAGGCGTTCAGGGGACGGGAATAGGGTTGGCGTTGGTCAAGGAGTTAACGGCAATTCATCAGGGAAAAATAAGTATAGCGAGTACCGAAGGGGTGGGAACCAAAGTTTCGGTTCGGTTTTTATCAAATCGAAGTACATCTGAAAAATCTGTATCCCTAGCTTTTAATGCGGAAGTGGAATCTGTTACGGTTGATCATGGCCGGCCTCTTTTGCTCTTAATTGAAGATGACGGAGATTTGCGTGACTATTTAGTTGGCATATTAAGTGTGACTTATGATGTTTCGGCGGTGGATAATGGAGTCTCAGGCGTTGAACTTGCGCAGTCCAGTGTACCCGATCTCATTATAAGTGATGTGATGATGCCTGATATGGACGGTTTTGTTTTGACAGAGAAGTTGAAAACAGAACGTGCAACGAGTCATATTCCAATCATTTTATTGACAGCGAAAGATACGGACATGGACAGACAACGAGGGTATGAGCTTGGCGTTGATTCCTATTTGACAAAACCGATTGGGAGCACGCTGCTACTAAAACGCATTGACAACCTTTTGCGAAAACAAAAAGCCATGAATACCACTGTGTTGCAAAAGATTAACCCCGAAACACGCGTTGATTCCACAGAAGCCGCCATCGAACAGGACAATTTATGGCGTGAAAATGCATTTGTGCAGGATTTTGTGACCATTGTCGAAGAGCATATGCAAGACGAGGTATTAGATGCATCTACACTGGCAGAACGCATGAATATGAGTCAGTCAACCCTATACCGAAAACTCAAAGGTATCACAGGGAAAAATATAAACCAGTTGGTACGTAAGATCCGTATACACAAAGCTGCCGAACTGTTACGGTCAGGAGACTATAATGTGACCGAAGTTTCATTCTTAGTCGGTATTAATAGTGCAATTTATTTTCGTCAATGTTTTAAAGAGGAATTTGGGAAACTTCCATCAGAATACCAAAAGTCTGATGGAAAGGGGAAATAAGAATAAAAGTTCAAAAACGTGTTCTTCGTAGTCTAATCCATTGTTTTGACCGAAAATTGTATGTTTTTTGACGGATTTGTATATGTTTTGGTCAGCTAAAACTCCCTAAGTTTGGCTTATTAATTCAATTATAAATCTAGGGAGGGACGGCAGCGATGCAGCTGATATAACCACTATAAACCATGGTTCGCCATCTTTTTGCCTATTCTGACCAGATTGTATTATTTACTGTTTAATTAGCATAAATATTTTATGAACAACCTAAAGATTGTTTCGCTGTATACCATGTTGAGCATGGCGCCGACCCTGGTATACGCACAACAAGGCAAAATTATGGGGCAGGTTTTGAACAAAGCAAATGAACCGATTCTTGGCGCGAGTGTTATCGTCGAAGGTTCGGGAAAAGGTACGAAAACTGACAATGCGGGAAAGTTTGAACTCGATGCCAATAAAGGTGTCCTTGTGATCTCCTTTATCGGTTACAAAACCTTAAAAGTTCCATTGGATGGAAAATCAAATTTAACCATTCAGCTTGAAAACGATGAGCATGTATTGGAAGATGTGGTGGTCGTTGGTTACGGTACCCAAAAGAAAGCTACCTTAACAGGATCTATTTCCGAAGTTAAAGGAAAAGATCTGGTGAAAAGTCCGCAGCCCAATCTGTCAAACTCATTGGCTGGAAGATTTTCAGGAGTTGTGATCAACAATCGGAGTGGAGAACCCGGATATGACGGTTCGTCAATAACCGTTCGCGGCCAGGCAACTACCGGAAGCAATGATGTGTTGGTGGTTGTGGATGGTGTACCCGGACAAATAGGCGGTTTGGAGCGTTTGGATCCGAATGATATTGAAAGTATTTCAGTTTTAAAAGATGCTTCGGCAGCTATCTACGGTAATAGAGCCGCGAATGGGGTTATTTTGGTGACAACCAAACGCGGGAAAAGCGGTAAACCATCGATCACGTATAGCGGAAACCTTGGATTTAGTTCGCCAACTCGATTGCCGAAAATGGCGGATGCGGCAACGTATGCGCTATTGCGGAACGAAATTGCCTATGGCAACAGCTCTTCAGGAGGAATTAACCAGATCTACTCCGACGAGCAGATCCAAAAGTTTAGGGATGGATCTGATCCATTATTGTATCCCAATACAAATTGGGCCGATGTCGCCTTAAAAAATACCGCCTTACAAAGTCAACAAAATTTATCGGTTGCCGGCGGTACGGAAGACATTCGTTACTTTATGTCATTGGGGTCGGTTTATCAAGATGGGATCTACAAAAAAGGTGTCACGAAATATAAGCAATATAATTTTAGAACAAATCTGGAGGCTAACATAACCGATCGATTTAAGGTCGGACTGTCGCTTTCGGGCAGACAAGAGGACCGCAAATTCCCGATAGCGTCGGCCGGAGATATTTTCCGTTCGATCTACCGTGCTTACCCGACAGTGGGTGCATACTATCCGAATGGATTGCCTACACGGGGAATAGAAGGTTCTAATCCAGCTTTAATGGTGACAGATATCGGGGGCACGGTGGTGAATCCAAAGCAGGTATTTAACGGTATACTCAAAGCGAGTTATCAACTTCCTTGGGTAGAGGGATTATCTGTAGATGGCTTTCTTTCTGTCGATAAATCGACTAATTTCAGTAAAAATTTTAGCGTTCCCTATGTTTTAAATACTTACAATCAAGAAAAGAATACCTATGAAGAGTCAATTGTCGGTGGAAACAATAATAAGGCTACGCTGACTGAATCGCATACCAATGAGTCATTGATTACAAGTAATATCAAATTGAATTTTGAACGAAAATTTGGTGAACACGCCATCAATGCCTTTGTTGGATATGAACAAAGTAAGCGACATCTGGAGTATTTCGATGCGCAGCGTTTCAACTATCTTTCTAACCAGCTGCCAGAGCTGTCGCAGGGAGGATCTGCCTCGACAGATTATCTTAACTCGGGGTATAGTTCAAATTATACAAGACAAAGTGTTATTAGCCGAATTGCTTACAATTATAGCGAGAAATATCTTTTTGAAGGACAGCTTAGGGCAGACGGCTCATCCATTTTTCCTGATGGAAAGCGATGGGGATATTTCCCTTCTGTATCTGCTGGATGGCGAATTAGCAAAGAAGATTGGTTTGCTGAAAAGGTCGGTTTTTTTGACGATTTAAAGATTCGGGCCTCCTATGGAACGTTGGGAAATGACAACGTAAATGGATTCCAGTATTATGACAATTATACCTTGGTCGGTAACGGACTGGTCGCACTTCTAAATGATAAGAGTCAGATAGAACCGAATGTGAAGTTGGCGAAATTGGCAAACCCCGATATTACCTGGGAAGTTTCGCGAAAATTGGATGTGGGATTAAGTGCCCAGTTTTTGAAAAACTTCTCCATGGAAGCAATCTATTTTCAGCAAAAAAGATCGGACATTCTAACAACACGTAATGCTTCAATCCCAGCTATTTCGGGTATTGTGAATCCTTATGGGGCAGATCCATTGGTTCCATCGGAGAATATAGGTAAAGTAAATAGTGAAGGATTTGAAGGCACATTGTCGTACCAAAAACCGGGCGATTTTAGCTGGGGTGCATCGGGTAATTTTACGTTCGCTAAAAGTAAGATTATCTTTATTGATGAGGCTAGCGGAACGTTAGATTATCAGCGTCAAACAGGATTACCTCTGGGAACCTATTTATTATATAATTCCATCGGTTTAAATAAAACTGAAGCCGACCTGAAAAGCTCTCCTCAAGCTCCCGGTGCGCAAGTAGGAGATTTAATTTACCAAGATTATAACCAGGATGGTCATATAACAGCAGACGATATGGTACGGACAAAATATGGCAACATTCCACAGATTACCTATGGTTTTAGCTTGAATGCGGCTTACAAAAATTTCGATGTTGCTGTTTTGTTTGCCGGGCAGGCGAAGGTAAGTCAATATGTGCTTCCAGAGTCAGGAACCGTAGGGAATTTTTATAGCAGTTGGGCGGACAATCGATTTAATGAAATCAATAACCCGAATGGTACCTATCCGAAGGTTTCTGAAAGGGCATCCTCAGCTGTTAGCGGCGGGCTGTACAACAATACATTTTGGTTGAATAATGCGTCTTTCCTGCGTTTAAAAAATGTGGAAATAGGGTATACCTTACCAAGTGAGGTTCTTTCCCGATTAAAACTTGGTGGACTACGCTTCTATGTGAATGGATTTAATCTGCTGACTTTGACTAAAGTGAAGGATTACGATCCCGAGGGAAGTAATGGTAGTGGTCAATTCTATCCACAGCAACGAATTATTAATGTAGGTTTAAATTTAAAATTCTAAGGAGGAACAGAACAGATGAAATCTTTAAGTAAATATTTCCTTCCCTTGGCTCTGGGAACGACCATCTTTTCAGCTTGCAACAAAAATCTGTTGGATGTGACAGCAACCGATCGTATTTCGACTGAAGCCATCGAAGCAGATACAGCCGTTTTAGAAGCTTTTGTAATCAACAGATATATTGGTGAACGCATCATCTCCAATGAGGCCGATGGTACAAATCCGGGGTTTGGACGAGGTTTTGAATATGCCTTGTGGTCTTCTCTGACAGATGAATCTATGTATACCAACGACGATAATACCTGGCTTATTATTCGGGGCCAGTTGTCGCCAGAGAATTTAGGTGCTGCCGGCTCTCTTTGGGCCCGTAGTTATCGCAGTATTCGGGAGTGTAATTATGCCAAGAAAGTTTTGGCTAATATTCAGATGAGTACTTCACATAAGCGCCATCTGGAAGGAGAACTTCAATTTATAAGAGCATTTAGATACCATGATCTCATTCGAAACTTTGGTCGTGTTGTATTGATGGGCGATACTGTATATGGCTTAAAGGATGATCTAACCAAAGCGAGCCTTTTTGAACGCAAGTCTTTACAAGAAGGCATGGATTATGTCATCAAAGAATTAAATGAAGCGATCGAGAAATTGCCCGCTGAAAATAATGACGGCACCTGGGTAACTGGGCGGGCAACTAAAGGGGCGGCCATGGCTTTGAAATCCAGACTGCTGCTGTATGCTGCAAGTCCATTGTATAATGTAGGAACTTGGGCCGCCGCAGCTCAGGCGGCGCAGGATTTGATTTCCCTTAATAAATACAGCCTATATACTGGTGGATATCAATCTTTATTTTTAACAGACCGAAATCCAGAAACGATATTTGCACGATACTACACCAAAAATGCCAATCACGTGCATCTTGAAATCGCCAACGGACCGAATGGCTATGGTGGCTGGGGTGGTAATACACCTTACCAAAATCTGGTTGATGCCTATGAGATGAAAAATGGTCGGGCTCCGTTTAACGCAGATGGAACAGTAAACGCTGCTTCGGGATACGACCCTACTAATCCTTATGTGAATCGTGATCCTCGCTTTGATGCAACAATCTTACACAATGGTTCCATGTATAGGGGGCGTGCCGTTGAAACGTTTACTCCCAAAGGACAGGATAGCAGGGAAGGCAACGACAACTGGAATACATCCAAAACAGGCTACTATTTGCGTAAATTTATGAACGATGCCTACCCCCTTCAAAATCCTTGGGGAAATGCGGGATTTCAACCTTGGAATTACTTTCGCTATGCTGAAATCCTGTTAAATTTTGCTGAAGCAGCAAATGAAGCGTATGGTCCGGATGTACTGCCTGCTGGTGGAAGCTTAACAGCCAGACAAGCGTTAAATCTCGTTCGCACGAGACCTTCTGTCGAGATGCCTGAAATCCCTATAGGCCAATCTAAAGATGAGTTTAGGGCACATGTACGCTACGAACGTCGCGTAGAACTGGCATTTGAGGAACATCGGTTTTACGACGTCCGTCGGTGGAAAATTGCGATGGCGACCGAAAATATACCTGCTTACGGAGTGACTATAAATAAAAATAGCAACGGATTGACGTATACGCGAAAAGAAGCACTTTCAGGGCGTCTTTTTGAAGAAAAACATTATTGGCTTCCAATTCCACGTTCGGAGATATTATCATCAAATGGAAAATTGGAACAAAATCCGGGTTATTAATTGAAACGTTTTACTAAAAAAATCACATCCTCCTGACCTAGATAAAAGGTCAAGAGGATAAATTATTTACTTCATGCGATTTACACTTTTAACATTTCTATTAATAAATATAGCCGCAGCAGTTTATGCACAAGAGTATAAAAATGGACCAGCGGACAAAGATTTTGCAGGTTATTTATTTGCCTATTTCAAAGGTAATGCTGTCGCAGATGAAGCGGTTTGTTTTGCGATCAGCACAGATGGCTATACCTACAGAGCCTTGAATGAAAACAAGCCTATCCTGGATTCGAAGGTGATCAGCAAGACTGGTGGTGTACGGGATCCCCATATTCTCCGTGGCGAAGATGGAAAAACATTTTATATGTTGCTCACCGACATGACCTCCTCCAAAGGCTGGGATTCCAATCGGGGTTTGATCCTCCTAAAATCCGAAGACCTGGTGCATTGGTCTCATCAGGCAATCGATATCCAGCAGCGCTTCAAAGGCCAGGAAGCGTTGAAGAGAGTATGGGCACCACAGACTATATATGACCCTTCGGTCGATAAATATATGGTGTACTGGTCCATGCAGCATGGAAATGGTCCGGATATCATCTACTATGCTTATGCTAATAAGGAGTTTACAGATTTTGAAACCGAACCTAAAGTGCTGTTTCTTCCAAAAAATGGTAAATCCTGTATCGATGGCGATATTATTGCAAAGAATGGCTTGTTCTACCTTTTCTATAAAACTGAAGGACATGGAAATGGCATTAAGCTGGCGATAACCGATTCACTGACTTCGGGAAAATGGATTGAACAGCCGGGTTATAAACAGCAGACCAATGATGCTGTGGAAGGATCCAGTGTCTTTAAACTCAATCAATCGGATAAATATATCCTGATGTATGATGTCTATGGTAAAGGGAAGTACCAATTCTGCACCTCCGAAGATCTTGATCGTTTTAAAGTAATCGACCATCAGATTGACATGGATTTCCATCCACGTCATGGGACCATTATTCCTATTTCAAGACAAGAACTTTTGGACTTGACCTCCAAATGGGGGAAACCCAAAGATGTGGAATTCGCATTCAGAAAGAACCCCGTTTTGGATGGCTTTTATGCTGATCCCGATGTACTCTATTCCAATAAAACAAAAAAATACTATATCTATCCAACGAGTGATGGTTTTGATGGTTGGGGGGGCTATTATTTCAAGACCTTCTCGTCTTCCGATCTCGTTCAGTGGAAAGATGAAGGGGTGATTTTGGACCTGAAAAAAGATGTTGACTGGGGACCTCGAAATGCATGGGCACCTACAATTACGGAAAAGAAAGTCAAGAATGATTATAAGTACTATTATTATTTTACAGCAGCGCAAAAGATCGGTGTTGCGGTGGCTGATTTACCTACCGGTCCTTTCAGAGATTCGGGCAAGCCGTTGATCGATTTTAAGCCTGAGGGTGTCAATGGCGGGCAGGAGATTGATCCGGCAGTCTTTAAGGATCCGAAATCGGGAAAAAGCTATCTGTATTGGGGAAATGGCTATCTGGCTGTTGCCGAACTTAATAAAGATATGGTTTCCATCAAAAAAAATACAGTCAAGGTCTTGACTCCGGATAAGACATTCCGTGAAGGTGCCTATGTTGTGTATCGTAAAGGTCTCTATTATTTCTTTTGGTCAGAAGACGATACCCGGAGTGAAAATTATCGGGTGCGCTATGGAACTGCAACTTCCCCAGATGGACCGATCACAGTTCCGGCTAATAATTTAGTCTTACAAAAAGATCCTGCGAAAGGGATCTATGGCACTGGGCATAATTCGATTTTGCAGATTCCCGGTAAAGACGAATGGTATATTGTTTACCATCGATTCAATTATCCCAAAGGTATTGATATGGGCGACGCAGCAGGATTTAACCGGGAGGTATGCATGGATCGTTTGTATTTTGATGATCAGGGCCATGTCTTGCCTGTTGTTCCAACGCTTTAATCACTTAAACCTAATGCAAAAAAGTAAAATGAATAATCTCATAAAAAAACTATCCGTCTTAGCTGTTTCTATGGGTATGGGCATCAGTGGCCTATACGCACAAGCTGGATTTGGTGAGGCCCAGGCGATCAATTCAGACTGGCGTTTCCATTTGGGTGATATCCAGGGGCAGGCCAGCGCAGAAATGAAGCATGGAACCTGGCAGCAGGTCCGTTTGCCCCATGATTGGGGTGTAAAATACCCGCTCAGTCCAAGTTTAGCCAGCGCGACAGGCTATTTACCGGGCGGTATTGGCTGGTATCAAAAACAGCTCCTGATACCTATGGAAGATCAGGGCAAAAAAATATTTATCTATTTTGAGGGCGTATATAACCGAAGTGAGGTGTTTGTCAATGGCAAATCTGTTGGAAAACGCCCCAACGGCTATATATCCTTTTCCTATGATATCACGCCATATATTGAGTTTGGAAAAGAAAATACCATCGCTGTTAAGGTCGACCACAGTAAAAGTGCCGATTCAAGATGGTACACGGGATCGGGCATCTACCGTGACGTTTGGCTTGTAAAGGCCAATGCGTTGCATATCGATCAATGGGGAGTATATGCCTATCCCGAGCTAAAGCAAGGGAAAGGAATGTTAAATACCGAAGTGACTGTTGTCAATAGTACGTCCAACGGCAGTGCGGTTACCATTGTGCAGGAGTTGATTGATGCCGCAGGGAAGGTTGTCGCTAATCAATCGGAAAAAGTGAAGATTGATGCTACAGCTAAAGCGACAATACAGCAGCAATTGACGGTTGCAAACCCTAAATTGTGGAGCTTGGATCAACCGAATCAATATACCTTGCGGACAAGCGTATTGCAAAATGGAAAGAAAATTGATCAGTCGGCAATCAAAACGGGCTTCCGAACTTTTACATTTGATCCAAACAAGGGCTTTGCTTTAAACGGCGAATGGATGAAAGTCAAAGGCGTGTGCCTACATCACGATGCCGGTGTGCTGGGTGCTGAAATGTATGCCGAGGTATGGCGTCGGCGACTGCAGACATTGAAATATTTGGGTGTCAATGCCATTCGAACCAGCCATAATCCGCAAGCATCCTCGCTTTACACCTTATGTGACGAGTTGGGGCTGTTAGTTATGGATGAGGCATTTGATGAATGGGAATTTCCAAAACGGAAATGGCTGCAGGGCTGGAATGTCGGAACCCCCGGTTTTGAGGGATCGTATGACTTTTTTGAAAGCTGGGGCGAGCAGGATCTTGCAGATATGGTCAAACGGGATCGCAATCATCTTTCGATTTTCGCTTGGAGTATAGGCAATGAGGTTGATTACCCGAATGACCCTTATTCTCATCCTATTCTTGATGGAGAGAAGAAGGAAGGCGGATTTACGCAGGCTTCGTATGGCGGATACAAAAAGGATGCACCAGATGCGATGCGTCTTGGGGATATTGCCAAAAAACTGGTTGCTACAGTAAAAAGATACGATAAAAGCCGAGCCGTTACTGCAGGCCTCGCAGGTGTGGCTATGTCTAATGAAACAGCCTATCCGGGGCACTCGACATTGCAGGGTACAATTATACCGAAAGTCGTTATCAACTGGATCATCAGCGTTATCCAGCGCGCGTAATTTTTGGAAGTGAAAATCGACATGACCTTCCAGCATGGCTTGCAGTGCGTGACAACAAGCATATATTTGGCCAGTTCCTGTGGACGGGTATTGACTACCTCGGAGAGTCGGGGCGTTGGCCTTCACGTGGATTTTATTCAGGACTGCTGGATTTCGCAGGTTTTATTAAACCGAGGGGCTATTACCGCCAATCGCTGTGGTCCGATAAGCCAATGGCTTATTTGGGAACCTATCCATTGAAGGGCGGAGCAACGACTACCGATGTCTGGTCTGCCTTGGAATCCGAACAAGGACAACGGAAAAACGAAGCGCCCTCCATGGATGCCTGGCCAATTTGGAACTATCAGGAGGGACAGCAAATCAGGGTGGTCTGTTACACCAATAGCCCTCAGGCGCGATTGGAGCTCAATGGTAAAGTTGTTGGCGAAGAGAAAAATTACGATGAGAAGACAGGTATCATCTTTTGGGATATTCCCTATGCAGCTGGTAAACTAGAGGTTGTTGGTCTGGACACGAATAAAAAAGAAGTTGTTCGGCACACGATTGAATCCAGTGAACGTCCAGCGGCGATTCAGGCGACGGTGATAGGCGGGAAAGCGATTGAGAGCGGTGGCATTTTTCAGGTTGCCTTGCAAGTGGTGGATAACAAGGGACTTCCTGTGGTCCTTTCGGAAGATGAAATCACCTGTGATATTGCTGGACATGCACGATTACTGGGTATGGAAGCGGGGAACAATGGAGATATGAGCGACTATACCGACAATAAACAGCGCGTTTATCATGGAAAAATGATCGTGTATGTTCAGGCTTTGGGCAAATCGGGCGATACAATTAATATACGATTTACCTCGCCTTGGTTGACAATGGCAAACGAAACCTATAGCATAAAATAATTAACTCACTTGTCTTTATTGAACTTCTGAACTAAAAAAAGCACCGGAAAACTCCGGTGCTTTTTTTATGCCAAAATCTTATCGGATGTTCATTCCACTATTGGAAAAATTACGGTTTTATATAGTTCTTTATAAAATAACGTAATCCAACCTTATTAAATAAAAAAAATTATTAAATACTTTTTTTATTATAAATTTTATTATTAATTTAGCTTCACTATAAATCTAAAGACTGACTCAATTATATCCATGCGTTTAATCATATGCCTTTTATGTGTCGTTGGTACAATGTTGGCCAAAGGACAAGAGCTTTATACGTTACAGTCTGCTCATCTTTCTGGAGTAGATTCCGGCTACGTCTATATACCAAAGATGAAGCCGGACAACCGTGCCTTACCTGTTGTATATGTGCTGCACAGTCATGGGGCAAATTATAAAAGTCTTTCAAAATTTGTCGATTTTCAGGCATTGAGCGATCAATATGGCTTTGTGGTGGTATGCCCTGACGGTCTTCGGACGAGCTGGTTTTTAGACAGTCCACAAAAAGGCGGAGCACAATTTGGTCGGTTCCTGACAGGGGAATTAATGCCTTACATACAGGGCAAATATCATACGGATCGGGACAACTCATTTATTACGGGTGTGAGTATGGGGGGGCATGGTGCACTTTGGCTCTTTTTTAACTATCCATCATTTTTTAAAAGTGCTGGTAGCAGTTCGGGAGTTGTCAATCTGAGACATTCGGCTTTCAAGAAGACAAGTCTAACCCAACATTTAGGTCAATACAGCGATCAAAATCCATTATTCGATCGTTTTAGTGTCATCCATAATGTCCATAAGATCGCTGGGAGTGAAAAGACATTTATTTTTGATTGTGGTACTGAAGATTATCTATATGGGGCCAATAAGTCCCTTCGGGATAGTTGTGATGTACTCAAGATCAAAGCCACTTACATTGCGCAACCCGGCGCTCATACCTCTGGCTACTGGGCCAAAACCATTCCGGTTCATTTCGCTTATTTTAATCGTCTGATCCATTAATCGATAACCTATATGTTTCATTTACCTTATACTGATCCTTTAGTCCGACAACAAAATAATGTATCTCTGATCCTTAAACCGGTATTTGGTGCGTATTTTTTAAATTATTTACTGCAATTAACTTCATATGAATTGGTTTAAATCTTTTTTTTCTATTTTATTGATTTCTGTCACACTCTCCTCGCAGGGGCAGGCTGTTGCTTCATACGATGTCTTGATTGTGGGAGGGGGAGCAAGTGGTGTTTCTGCGGCTTTGCAAGCTGCCCGTTTGGGAAGTAAGGTCCTTATGGTGGAAGAGACAAGCTGGTTGGGTGGTATGCTCACTGCCGCTGGGGTCTCCGCTATTGATGGTAACCATCGTATGCCTTCGGGAATATGGGGCGAATTTAGGGCAGAACTTTATGCTTATTATGGTGGTCCAAAGGCAGTGGAAACAGGCTGGGTAAGCAATACGCTATTTGAGCCTTCGGTCGGTAATCGCTTGTTAAAAAAGATGGTTGGAGCCGAAAAAAATATTGCCGTTTGGTATAAAAGTACCCTTTTAGACCTGAAAAAACAGCCTAAAGGCTGGACCGTTGCCATTGAACGGGAAGGGAAAAAGAAAACCGTAAACGCTTGTATTCTAGTCGATGCGACGGAATTGGGGGATCTCTTGCCGCGTGCGGGTGTTGCTTACAGCATCGGTATGGATAGCCGCTACGATACGAAAGAAGAATTTGCTCCCGAAAAGGCCAATTCAATAATTCAAGACCTTACTTATGTCGCTATCCTGAAAGACTATGGTGCCGATCCAAAGAGATTGCTAAAGAAACCTCAAGGTTATGATCCTAAAGAGTTTGAACATGCCTGTGATGTTAAAGATCCTGCTTCACACAGCAATACGCCTATCATCAATTGTGATCAAATGATTACCTATGGCAAATTGCCGAATGGAAAATACATGATAAACTGGCCTAAAGACGGAAATGATATCTACCTGAATATTATCGAGATGTCGCCAAAGGCGAGGGCGGTGGAATTGCAAAAGGCGAAAGATCATACCTTACGTTTTGTATATCATCTTCAAAGTCAGCTGGGTTTTAAAAACTTGGGGCTTGCCGATGATGAATATGATACGGCCGATAAACTTCCCTTTATTGCTTATCATCGCGAGTCTAGACGTGCTAAAGGCTTGGTGCAGCTTACATTGCCTTATGTGCAGAGTCCTTATCAGCAGGAGCTGCCTTTGTACCGCACAGGTGGGATAGTAGGCGATTATACCATCGATCATCATCACCTGAAGAACCCGGATGCACCCAAAATTGATTTTGTTAAGATTCGGGTACCATCCTACAATGTACCCCTTGGAAGTTTGATTCCTGAGAAAATAGCGGATTTTATTGTTGCTGAAAAAAGCATCAGTGTGAGCAATATTGTGGCTGGGGCCACCCGCCTTCAGCCAGTTGTATTGGGTATTGGTCAAGCTGCTGGAGTGCTGGCGGCGCTGTCTGCAAAACAAGGTGTTACGCCCAAAGATCTTTCATTAAGGGAGGTCCAGCAAGTACTTTTGGACCATCATGCCTATCTCATGCCCTTTATCGATGTTGATCCAAAAGATAGTCGTTTTCAGGCAATCCAACGTGTTGGAGCAACCGGGATTCTTAAAGGAAAAGGGGTGCCCTACAAATGGGCCAATCAGACTTGGTTCTATCCCGAACATCGCATAAGTGAAGTAGACCTGATCGACGGTATGCGTAGTTATTATCCAGCGGCCGATAAAGTCGCTGGCTCGGGTGCCGATGTCACAGCAGAATTTTTTGCGGCTCTATTGCTCCAGGTCGACCCCACTTTGAATAAAAATAAAGTCTGGTCCGTCATTGCGGCAAAAGAAAATCAAGTGTTAACAAGGGCTCAAGTGGCTGTTGTGCTGGATCTTATCCTAAAGCCGTTTGAACGGCCGGTGGATTTTACCGGCCAATTTATAGCAACAAAAAAATGATTTCCGAACGCATAGAAAAACGAGATGATCCCAATTTTACCAAATTCTACAACGACTCCACAGCAGCGAAACGATAGTTTGGATGTTCTGCGGGGAATTGCCATCCTTTTAATGGTGCTTTCATCGAGCATTTCATTTGGAAACCTTCCTGCTTGGATGTACCATGCACAGGTGCCCCCGCCCAAACATGTATTTGATCCCAGTATAGCAGGTATAACCTGGGTAGATGTGGTTTTTCCGATTTTCCTTTTTACGATGGGGGCGGCCATCCCATTGGCTATGCGGAAAAAAGTGGCTAACCTAAACGCTTTGCCTATCGTGGGTACAATTTTTAAGCGTTTTGTTGCTTTATTCTTTTTCGCCTTATTTTCTTTTTATATGCGCGCTTGGGTTATGAGTGGAGAGCCTGCTACGTCACAGTATATCTTGTCAATCGTGGGGTTTGTCCTGCTCTTTGCACTCTATGCCGATTTAAAGTCGTATTTACCGATGCGGACCGCGAGACTTGTTCACATAGTGGCCCTGTTGCTATCTGTAGGGATGCTATATCTGTTGTATGCACAAACGGATAGATTTACCCTCCAGAAGACAGATATTATTATTCTGGTACTGGCCAATATGGCTTTGTTTGGAACGCTGTGGTGGTGGCTGACGGCAAAATCCATCTGGTTACGTATGGCGATTTTACCATTTATTATGGGCGTTTTTTTGGGATCCAAAGAAGTTGGTAGTATCAACGAATTTATCTACAAACTCAGCCCTGCGACTTGGCTTTATCAATTTTATTACCTCAAATACCTCTTTATTATCCTTCCGGCTACAGTTGTCGGCGAGTGGATTATTGCTGATACGTCGTTGGCCGACAAACCCAGGATGCAGCGGTCTCAACTGGCATTACAAGGCTTGCTCTGTGCACTTCTAATTGGGCTGAATGTCTTCAATCTATACATGCGCTATCTCGATATCAATATGGGAGTTACCCTGATGTTGATCTTTTCGCTATGCTTCTGTTCAGGTGTTTTTCGGAAGGGCGAAGTACTGACACTGCAGGCAAAAATGGCTGTGCTCGGAAGCTATCTGCTTTTTTTAGGACTGATCTTCGAAGCGTATGAGGGGGGGATAAAAAAGGATTATTCCACATACAGCTATTATTTTGTCTGTACGGGCTTAGCCTGTTATGCGCTAACAATGCTGTGTTGTATCGAGAAACTTGCTTTTGGAAAATCGCTGTTTCGAGGTATAGCACTGGTTGGTAAAAATCCGATGGTCGCCTATACCGCAGGAAATCTATTGTTGATCCCACTATTGGCGCTTACGGGACTACAGAGCGCTCTTGATCAGATGGGGGCGCAGGGTGTTTTTGGGGGAGTGATGCGCGGTGTATTATTCACTGGAATCGTGGCGCTGTTGACGATCGTGAGCAGCCGGTTAAAACTTTATTGGAAGTCATAAAATGAATGAATTATTAGAACAAACGGTGGAGCTTCGCAAAGGGCGTAAGGCACTTCCGCCTATTTTTTGGATCTCCACAACGTGGTTTGCCATGGGGCTACCTTTTGTTGCCCTTTCGGGTGCGAGCTCCATTATGTATAAAAATTTGGGGGTTTCGGACGCACAGATTGCTTTTTGGACCTCATTGATTATGCTGCCCTGGACAATAAAACCTTTATGGGGGCCTTTTTTGGAGCTGTATAAGACCAAGAAATTTTTTGTCTATACCACGCAGATACTCACGGGGCTACTCTTTGGTCTGCTTGGTCTTACGCTACAGTTGGATCATTTCTTTAGCTTCTCCATTGCCTTATTGACACTGATCGCATTCAGTGGCTCCACACATGATACCGCAGCCGACGGGGTATATTTGAATGAACTGAATGCAAAACAACAGGCAAAATATGTCGGCTGGCAAGGTGCCTTCTATAATGTGGCCAAAGTTTTTTCTGGCGGCGTACTCGTTTATTTGGCGGGGCAATTGGAGCAGGAAATCGGCATTAAATCCGCGTGGATGGTGGTGATGTTTGCTTATGGATTTATTATGTTGGGGATAGGATTGTACAGCATACGTGCTTTACCTGCTCACGATGAAGCTCCCAAATCCACTTCTTTAAAGGAGGGAATGGATACGCTTAAAGACGTTATCATAACTTTTTTTCAGAAAAAGAATATTTGGTTTAGTTTGCTTTTTATTGTCTTTTATCGTTTTGCTGAAGGGCAGGCCATTAAGATCACCCCCTTATTTTTTAAAGCGCAACGTACCGAAGGTGGCCTTGGCCTGAGTACTTCGGAAATTGGATTGCTTTATGGTGTATTTGGTGCCATAGCTTTTGTGTTGGGGTCGATTGTCGCAGGGCACTTTGTATCCAAAAAGGGCTTAGACCGGAGGACACTTATGATCCTTTGTGCCTTCTTTAATGTTCCATTTGTAGCTTATGCATTTCTTGCCATCACATTGCCGACGAACCTTTATCTCATAGCTGCTGCTGTCGCCATCGAGTACTTTGGATATGGTTTTGGCTTTATCGGAATTATTCTTTTTATCATGCAAAATATTGCCCCAGGCAAATATAAGATGGCACACTACGCTTTCGGAAGTGGACTTGTTAATCTGGGGTTTATGATTCCTTCGATGATCAGCGGCTGGCTGAGTGATCATTTGGGCTATAAAGAATTTTTTATCTGGGTGTTGATTTCTACTATTCCAGCCTTTTTGGTTTCCTGGTGGGTGCCATTGCGAAAACCCGAAAAAGAGCATACCGACGAAAATAATTAATGCATATGAACAGACTTTCTTATAGGAACTGGAAGGCCCTATTGTTGCCTTTTTTTTTACCGGCATTGACTTTAGCGCAATCAAAGGGTATTGATTCTACGTTTGATAATCAGCATTATCGCGCAAGGCTTGAGTTTTTTAAAGCGATGCCCAATCAGAAGGACGAAATCGTTTTCCTTGGCAATAGCATTACCGAAGGTGGAAAATGGCAAGAAATCCTCCAGCGGAAGCATGTGATCAATCGTGGGATTAGCGGCGATGTGACTTACGGTATTTTAGCACGACTAGACGAGATATTAGCGTCCAGACCACGAAAAATATTTCTGCTCTGTGGGGTGAACGACATGAAAAGAGGAATACCACTTTCCATTATTTCAACGAATATAGAGCGGATAATAAAGCAGGTTAAAAAGCAGTCGCCAAATACAGCGCTTTTTGTGCAGGGACTTCTACCTGTGAATGAATCTTTACTGCCAAAAATCTATGAAGAGGTTCGGAATGACAAGATCGTGCTATTGAACAAAGCTTTGAAAGAATTGTGTACGGCACATCAAGTTCGTTTTGTAGACTTACAGCCGATATTGGTAGATGGTAAAGGGGAACTAAAAGCTGAGCTAACAATTGATGGCTTACATCTGAAGCAAGCCACCTATTTAATTTGGGCCAATTATTTAAAACAGCAAAAACTATTATGAGATCATTGGAATTTTTTAAGCGGTATCGTGTTTTCCAAGGTTGCTTCCTCATTGGAATATGTCTATCGGTATTTTCCCAGTCCCTCTCAGCTCAGGAGACTAAAATAGATAGCAGTTACGCCAACTGGTATTATCAACAACGAATGGCCTATTTCGAACAAAGTCCAACAATTAAAGGAGCAATCGTGTTTTTGGGAAATAGTATTACTGAACGGGCAGAATGGCAGGAATTGCTTGCAGATTCAAGATATCCTGTACTGAACAGGGGGATAGGCGGAGATAATTCGTTTGGGATTCTTGCGCGTATAGATGAGGTGTTGCGCGGACGTCCACGGGCAATTTTTCTGATGGATGGCATTAATGACCAATTCCGAAAGCTTCCGCAGGAAGTGTCGGTCAATAACTACAAGCGTATCATTAAACGAATAAAAAAGATCTCACCAAAGACCCTTATCTATCTTCAGAGTGCTTTACCGATCAATGAAGAACGAACAAAAGAGCCTTATACAAAAGGTAGAAATGTGTTGGTTCCGATCTTAAATGAAAAACTAAGACAGCTTGCAGCAGATGAAAATATCCCATTTGTTGATCTCTGCCCACTTTTTCAGGACAATGAGGGAAAACTTAACGCAATTTACTCAGCTGATGGTGTGCATCTGATACCCAGTGCCTATATAAAATGGGTACAATTATTAAAAGAAAAGAAATATTTATGAGAATTACAGGAACATTTATTGACGAGATTTCCCACGATATTCCGCACCAGAATTGGGGTCCGGAAGAGTGGGATCGGGATTTTGCATATATGAAGGCAATTGGTATAGACACTGTTATTATGATTCGCAGTGGCTATCGTAAATTTATAACCTATCCATCGGCTTATCTGATGGACAAATATGGCTGTTTTAAACCATCGTTGGATCTTGTAGAGCTTTATCTGCAGCTTGCAGACAAGTACGACATGAAATTCTATTTTGGACTTTATGACAGCGGTATTTATTGGGAGACAGGAGATCTGAGTCACGAAATCGATGCCAATCAATATGTAATTGAAGAGGTTTGGGCTAAATATGGGCATTATAAAAGCTTCGGTGGATGGTATATCAGTACGGAAATCAGCCGTAAAACGAAAGGGGCTGTTCATGCTTTTCGTACACTTGGGTTACAGTGTAAGGCCGTCAGTGGGGGCTTGCCGACATTTATATCGCCCTGGATTGATGGGAAAAAAGCTGTGCTTGCCGCTTCTCCCGAGCTTAGTAAAGCCGATGCAGTTTCGGTATTGGAACACGAACGGGAATGGGGCGAAATTTTTGAAGGTATACAAGGAGCTGTCGATGCAGTGGCCTTTCAGGATGGACACATTGATTACGATGAGCTTCCCGATTTCTTTGAGGTCAATAAGAAATTGGCTGATAAATATGGTATGGCCTGTTGGACGAATGCCGAATCTTTTGACCGGGATATGCCGATCAAATTTTTGCCGATCAAGTTTGATAAACTAAGGCTAAAACTTGAGGCTGCAGCAAAGGCGGGTTATGATAAGGCTATTACTTTCGAATTTGCTCACTTTATGAGTCCACAGTCCGCTTATTTACAGGCAGGACACCTTTACAATCGGTACCGGGAATATGCCTTGAACCACAATTGGTGATAGGGATCGCGTGTTTACAGCACGCGAAATGACGACAAAAGCAATCTCGAAGAAGTCAGAGAACAAGAAATAGCATTATTGATAAGAGTAGGCCAGAGATTTTAAATGGCCTTTAAAGAGCAAATTCATTTATACATGAATCATTATAGTACAATTTATAAAGACGAATTATTTAATCATATTCTTCCTTTCTGGACGGAGCATTCGCTCGATAGGGAGTATGGGGGCTATTTTACCTGTCTGGATAGAAGAGGTGGAGTTTTTGATACGGATAAGTTTATGTGGCTGCAGGGGCGGCAAGTTTGGCTCTTTTCGAGTATTTACAACAAAATTGAAACACGGTCATCCTGGTTGGATATTGCAGTTCATGGTGCCAGCTTCATGGAAAAACATGGACGTGACGAAGATGGAAACTGGTATTTTTCGCTTGATCGACAAGGGAAGGCACTTGTGCGGCCCTATAATATTTTTTCCGATTGCTTTGCTGCCATGGGATTTGGTGCCCTGTATACAGCAACCCAGGAGCAGCGTTACGCGGAAATTGCGCAAGACACCTTTCATAATATATTGAAACGTCGAACACATACCAAGGGCATATACGATAAGGCTGTATCAGGGACACGTCCATCAAAGAATTTTGCTTTGCCTATGATCTTGAGCAATCTCTCCATCGAACTGGAGCATTTATTGGAACCTAACCTGGTGCAGGAATTGATTGAGGATATCGTGGTGGAGGTAATGGATGTATTTTATAAAGAGGAGCAGGGGCTTGTCTTTGAAAATGTAAGTCCCAATGGTTCATTGCTGGATAGTTTTGAAGGAAGATTGCTCAATCCGGGACATGCGATAGAGGCCATGTGGTTTATGATGGATCTGGGAGAAAGATTGCAGCGACCAGCGTTGATTGAAAAAGCCATGCGTATTGGTCTTCGTATGTTGGAGCATGGATGGGATGAGAAATATGGAGGTATATTCTACTTTATGGATGCGCAGGGTAAACCGACCCAGCAGTTGGAATGGGACCAGAAGTTATGGTGGGTGCACTGTGAAACACTGGTATGTATGGCGAAAGCTTGGGTACTAACGGGAAATGAAGAGGCTAAACGTTGGTTCGAACGGGTTCATGAATATACCTGGACGCATTTTAGGGACCCCGAACATGGCGAATGGTTTGGCTACCTCAATCGAAGAGGTGAGGTATTGCTCGATCTCAAAGGCGGAAAATGGAAGGGATGCTTTCATGTACCTCGTGCCTTATGGAAGGTATATGAGGTGTTTGAAAAAGCAAAAATAATCGTGTAACTTAACTGGTATGGATGCTCTCAATGGAATAAATGCGTTGACCTTAGTTTTCGCAGCGATATTGATCTTT
This sequence comes from Sphingobacterium sp. UGAL515B_05, assembly GCF_033097525.1. NCBI lineage: Bacteria > Pseudomonadati > Bacteroidota > Sphingobacteriia > Sphingobacteriales > Sphingobacteriaceae > Sphingobacterium > Sphingobacterium sp. UGAL515B_05. The sequence continues at coordinate 3,870,706 of NZ_CP109907.1, forward strand.
GCGATCGCGTATCGTTTTTATGGCTTGTTTCTAGCAAATAAGCTGCTCAGGTTGAATGGAAGTCGCCAGACACCGGCGGTGGAGTTTGCTGATGGCCATGATTATGTGAAAACCGATAAAAAAGTGTTGTTTGGCCATCATTTCGCAGCGATAGCTGCGGCAGGACCACTAGTTGGTCCAGTTCTCGCGGCACAGTTTGGTTATCTGCCGGGCGCTCTGTGGATATTAATTGGTTGTGTATTAGGTGGCGGTGTGCACGATATGGTCGTGCTTTTCGCTTCTGTACGACATAAAGGAGAAAGTTTGGCAACCATTGCCTCCAAGGAGGTCAGTAAACCTATTGGCACTATTGCTGGTATCGCCGTACTTTTCATTCTGATCCTAACGTTGGCTGGACTATCGCTGGCCTGTATCAGTGCAATGCACGAGGCACCATGGTCTTTATTTACGATTGTACTGACAATGCCCATTGCTATTTTAATGGGCTTGATGATGCGCTATCGGGAGGGCTCGGTGACCTTGGCGAGTATCATTGGTGGTATCTTGCTTATTGCAGGTATTATAGCCGGTCATCACCTGATGCAGGTTCCAACTTTTCACGCACTTTTCAACTGGGATGTGAAAACGATCTCTATCGGTATTACTGTATATGGTTTCTTCGCTTCAGTATTGCCCATCTGGCTATTATTGGTTCCGAGAGATTACCTGTCGACCTATCTCAAAATAGGTACAATTATTATGCTGACGGTAGGAATATTTTTTGTTGCACCAACAATTCAGATGCCCGCCTTGACCTCATTTATCCATGGTGGCGGACCTGTAATTTCAGGACCTGTCTTGCCCTTTATCTTTATTGTGATTGCCTGTGGAGCCATATCAGGGTTCCACGCTATTATCGCAACCGGGACGACGCCCAAAATGATCGGTAATGAACGTGAGATCTTGTTTGTGGGGTATGGCGCCATGCTTGTTGAGGGCTTTGTTGCCTTGATGGCCTTGATTGCAGCTTGTACGTTGATGCCTGGTGATTATTTTGCAATCAATACGCCGGTAGCCGATTATGCACAGTTTCTAACGCAGCACCCCCATCTTTCAGCTGTGGATTTACCACATTTTATAGACAGAATAGGTGTAGATCTGCACGGTAGGACGGGCGGGGCAGTGTCGTTGGCTGTAGGGATGGCTCATATCTTCGATAAGGTTCCTTTTATGAACGATATAATGGCCTATTGGTATAATTTTGCTATCATGTTTGAAGCTGTTTTTATTCTTACAGCGATTGATGCAGGTACCAGGGTGGGACGTTTTTTTCTACAGGAAATGCTTGGAACTGTTTTTCCTAAATTTAGCGATAAAAACTGGAAACCAGGTGTATGGATTTGCAGTGCCCTGTTTACGTTTTCCTGGGGATATTTGGTTTATACCGGTAACGTAAGTAGCATTTGGCCATTATTTGGTATTAGCAATCAGCTCTTGGCAGCCTGTGGTCTGATTGTATGTACAACGATGCTCATCCGGATGAATAGACGAAAATATGTCTTGTTTGCAGCCGTTCCCGGTGTCTTTATGGCCGTGATTACATTTTGGGCCGGCTATCTTCAGGTGGTACAAGGATATGTGCCTAAAGGACAGTACCTACTGGCGGGCTTGGCCGTAGCAGCGATGTCATTGATGGCGATTGTATTTATCGGAACGTTTAAGAAGTGGATATACCTTGCACAAAGGAAAGAGCAGGTGAAAGATCAATATGGAGAGGTTGTGAAGGAGATTGTAGAAAGATAAAGTAGCGTGGATTTCAGTGAAATCCACGCCTTATGTCTTAATCGATAATAGAAAGCAGACGGTCCCGAATGAGAAGGCAAGCTCCAAAGGCCGCAAGTTTTTCCCCATTATTTGAATAAGCAAGTTTGGTGTCCTTGTTGACAATGGATAATGAAAACTTATTGACTGCATTTTTCAGCGGTAACATCAGGTATTCCTCACTCTTGGCTAAAATACCACCTACGATGATGATTTCTGGATTGAAAATATTGATCAATGTAGCAAGTCCACGACCTAATTTTTCCCCAAGTTCATTGATCAACTCAATAGCGAGATTGTCATCTTTTTTTGCAGCAGCGATAATATCGCTGAGCCGGATATCTTCCAGATCATTGAATTTTTTTGTTAGGATGCTCGTTGCGCCATTTTGCAGTGCTGCTATTACACGGTTTCTAAGTGCAAAACCAGATGCTTCCGTTTCGAGGCAACCCTTTTTTCCGCAGCGACAGATGATATCGTTGTCAAAAATGGGAATATGTCCAAATTCACCCGAGAAACCCGATTTCCCATAATAGATCTTTCCGTTGATTAAAATACCCAATCCGATACCGTTGTCTACATTGACAAAGAGTGCATCTTTCTCGTCTTTTAAAATTCCGCTGGAAAATTCGCCATAAGCAAGCGCCTTACTATCGTTTTCAAGATAGGTGCGCAATTGCAGCTCCTGTTCGAAATATTTCGATAAAGGATCTTCATAAAAATTAAAATAACTGTAGGAATAACCTGTTCGATAGTTGATACGACCAGAAAGATTGATACCTACACCCAATATTTTATCCTTTTGAATCTGATGTGTGGCAATAAACTGATTGATCTCCCGGCATATATTCTGGAGTGATTCCTGATTATTCTCCAAACGATGTGGAATTTCCTCCTGGCTGGCAATAATGTCTTTTTTCATATTCATGACCACGATACTGAGATGATCATGGCTTACCTGAACACCGACAAAAAATGCTGCATTTGGAAGTAGACCGTAGGAATTCGGTTTTCTGCCAATTCCCGAAGTCGATTTTCCATTGTCCTGAACCAATGCGTCTTCGATGAGTTCATTGATGCATTCGTTAATCTTGGGAATGCTAATGTTGAATTCCTTGCTTAATTCAGGAATTGTCGAAGGACCTTTGGTCGCAAAAAAGGTTAAAATTTCCTTTTTAAGTAAAATGTTTTTATACGCTACACCGCTATAGCTCGCATCATGTAAGTCACTCAAAAATTTTATACCCATAACTTTGTTACGTTAACTTCAGGGTAAATATAGTAAATATCTCATCATCGCAAATTAAGTTTATGTTTTTTCTTCTTTAGTCTGTTTGAATTAATAAAAAAAATTAGAAATAATTTGAATATTTAAAATTTTATTTCTTATTTAGTGTTGTATAAATAATATACCTAATAATTGTAAACCAAAATACGTTGCCTTGTCCGTGTCAGAACGTTGCGTGTTTTATCCAATGGAAAACGTCTGATCATGGTGTAGGTAACCGAGTGACCATAAATACTATTTTTTAACATAACACTATTTTTTCATTCCTAAATTATGAAACCAACACATGTAAAACGCAGGTATCTTTTTAAGGCATTGGGATTACTTATTGTTTTTATGCAATCCGCAATAAGCTTTGCTCAATCCATTGTAAATGGTACCATACGAAATCGCGATGAACAGCCTATTGCTGGGGCGACGGTTAAAGTAGTGGGGACTTCTGTAACAACACGTACGGATCAAAAAGGGAGTTTTACCGTGCAGGTAGACCGACTTCCGGCTGAACTTCAGGTTAGTTATATCGGCTATTTGTCGCAGTCGCGGAAGATCACAGTTGCCGGTACACAAAGTTTTGTTTTGCAGTCCGATGAACGTCAGATTGACGAGGTCGTTGTTGTGGCTTATGGTACGCAAAAGAAGAACAACGTTGTTGGTTCTGTCGTACAGATCGGAGGTGATCAGCTCAAGAAAGCCCCGTCGATGAATTTGACCAATGCACTTGTCGGACGTGTTCCCGGATTGACAGCATTACAACAATCAGGACGCCCGGGGGCAGATAATGCGACCTTGTATCTGCGCGGAGTTGGAACTTACGGCGGTAATCGAAGTCCTTTGGTGATTGTCGATGATATCGAAAGACCGCTTTCTACCTTGGCTTATCTGGACCCAAGTGAGATAGAAACGATTTCCTTTTTAAAGGATGCAGTTTCCACGGCCGCTTATGGTGTACAGGCCGCCAATGGTATTATATTGGTTAAAACAAAAAATGGACGAAAGGAACAGACCAAAGTAACCTATGACTTTGGATACAGCATTGGCCAAAATACCCGCTTTCCAAAATTCCTCAATGGACCGGATTATATGAACTGGTATAACAAAGGAACAGAACTGGACAATGATTTTCTCCGAAATACGAAGCAGACTGAAGCACCTTACATCTACACGCAGGAACTCATCGATGCTGTGGCAAATGGAACCAATACCAATCCGTTATTTGGGAATACAGACTGGATTGGCCTATTGGCAGATAATAATAGCTATTCGCAACATCATGCCGCAACAATTTCTGGTGGAGCGAGCAAAACGCAGTATTTTGCTTCGGTCAGCCATATGAACCAGGACGGGGTGATCGACAATACCAATTTTAAACGCTACAATATCCGTACAAACCTTAAAAGTGAGCTTAACGAATACCTGACGGTTGGTTTGAACATTGGTTTGCGTAATCAGAATACCAATTTACCCGGTATTTCACCCGATAACTCGGCCTATATGAATCCATTTTACCAGGCTGTTCGGATGCTCCCGAATCTGCCTATGTATGCCCCAAATGGACTTCCGGTAGCATATCAGGCCGGAGCAGGTTGGGTCAACCCAATTGCTTCCGTTGCAAATTCGGGATACCAGAAGCTCAAAAGCAATATCTTTCAGGGAACAGCAAACATCGATTTTAAAGTTCCGGGAGTAACAGGTTTGCTGGCAAAAGTTCAGGGCGCATACGACTATAATTCGGATGAATCCAAATCTTGGCTGACACCCTATCCGACGATGGGAAGACAGCGGGACCAGGTTGCAGGCGATTTCGTGGCCATGACCACTTTGCCTGGAATCACGAAGACTTCTCTTCGTCAGAGCTTTGCTGCAAGCTATCGCAGCACCTGGCAGGCCAGTTTAAATTACAACCGCACTTTTGGTGATCATAGCATCGGTGTGTTAGGTTTATATGAATATGCAAAAACTCATGGTAATCAATTTAGTGCCGGCGCAAGTAATTTTCCGATCAGTATTATTCAGGAAATAAACTATGGTTCGGCTTCCCAAGAAGACATCATCAAGTCTACAGGCTCCAGCGATCCAGAATCTGCACGGGCGGGATTTGTGACGCGGCTGAATTATGCTTTCCGCGATCGTTATTTGGTGGAGTTGGTGTCGCGTTGGGATGCCTCCGCTAACTTTGCCAAGGAAAACCGCTGGAAATCTTTCCCGGCCATTGGATTGGGTTGGGTTGTCTCAAATGAGTCTTTCTTTAAGGAAGCTGTCCCTTTTGCAGATTTCCTTAAATTAAAAGGGTCTATTGGGCGTACAGGCAACGATCGTGCACAAGTGGGTAGTTTCCCTTACATTAATACCCTTTCGCAAAATACAACACCAGTCATCGTCATAGACGGCAAGCCGGCCAAAGCCTTATATACCAATGCACCTCTAAATCCACTATTGAAATGGGAAGAATCCACCACATCCAATGTTGGATTTGAATCGCGGTTTTTAAATGGAAAATTTGGTTTTGATTTCGAATGGTTTTACCGTTATACTTCCGGTATTCTGGGACAGGTAGGAAACCTTTATCCAGCGTCGATGGGTGGTTATTTTCCGAGTTTGGCTAATATTGGCGAAGTTGATAACCGGGGTTTTGATGCTCAATTGCGTTATAGCGACCGTTTTGGTGAATTCAAACTGGGCGTAACCGGCAATATCAACTGGGCGAAAAACAGGTATCTGAAACTGGATGAAGCGAATGGTATCCCTTCTTGGCAGAGTCTCATTGGCAAGCCTATCGGAACAAAAATTGGATTTGTCAAAGAGGGGATGATACAGACCTGGGAGGAAGCACGCAATACCCCTTCACCAAGTTCGGGATTTATGGCGCCCGGTTTTTTCAAATTTAAAGATTTGAATGGCGACGGCCGGATTACCCGAACAGATGATATGACCTATATTGGACGCTCCAATGTACCTGAATTAACATTCGGTTTGAATTTCGATATGGCTTATAAAGGCTTCGACTTTTCAGCATTGTTGCAAGGTGCTGCACGTGTTGATGTTGCCCTAGCAGGAGCCTACGAAGGATCGTCCGGAACTTCAGGGGTAGAGGATAATACACCTTTTACGCGACCTTTTTATAATTATGGAAACTCCCCTTATTTCTTGGTTGAAAACTCATGGCGCGAAGACAATCCGAATGCCGAATTTCCACGAATGAGTGCCTATAAAGCAACAGGCATGTCGACGAACAATGCAAATGCCAATTCAGGATGGATCAGAAAAGGAGATTATCTGCGGCTTAAATCCGTGCAGTTGGGCTACACTTTCCCGAAAGGATTGCTGAATGCAGCGAAGATTGAACATGTACGTGTGTTTGCTTCGGGCTCAAACCTTTTCACATGGGATTACTTGAAATACCTCGATCCCGAAATGCCAAATGTCAATAATGGATTTTATCCGCAGCAACGGATTTTTGAATTTGGTTTAAGCGTTACTTTTTAATCTCCTAAAAATTATTATTACAGATGAAATCAACTCTATATACCAGCTGTCGGCAGCTTTCATTTTTAGGCCTGTTGTTTATGGCGTTGGAAGGTTGTTCTGTCGATCTAATTCCACAGGACCGGATCGCAGAAGAGAAAGTGTGGGCTGACCCCAATTCGGCCGAACTATATGTGTCGGGTATCTATGCTGAATTTAAAAAATTCCAGTTTGGTCAATTTCCCAATTTAGGCTATGACAATGCAATGGATGCCTTAGCCGATGGAATGAAATTTACCTCAAATACGGCTGGGAATGGTACCGTCAATATTCTTGTATCCAACTCAAACCAGTTTTCTTCCGCAAGTGTGGGCCTGAATTATTGGGCGAGCGGATATGAACGTATCCGTCGTATCAATGAAATGATCAATGGGATTAACACCAAGTCCAGCCTTTCCGATGCTCAAAAACAGGTTTATGAGGCTGAGGGCAGGTTCGTGAGAGCATATGCTTATTTCTGGCTGGTAAAGATCCATGGAAGCGTGATTCTATTCAAGAGTATGGATCAGTATACTGAAAAAGATCACGAACGCTCGAGTGAGGAAGCCGTTTATGATTTTATCCTGGAGGATCTCCAATATGCGGTGGATCATCTTCCGCTCAACAATCTTGCTGGCCGGGCTACCCAGGGCGCGGCCTATACCTTGATGGCACGTGTAGGACTGTATGCAGGCTCTATTGCTAAATATGATCTCAAGCAGTTCAATCAGGATCCTTTGACGGGCATTTCACAGGCGAGGAGCGCGGAGTATTTTAAAAAATCAGCCGATGCAGCGCAAAAAGTCATCGATATGGCTAATGGGGGACTCTATGCCTTGGACGATAATTTTGCAAGCATTTTTACCAATAAAACTACAAAGGAAGCAATCTTTCGGGTAGATTTTGCAGCACCTGATGTCACGCATCAATACGACCTGGGCTATGCCCCACCTCGAGATGCTCCGGGTAATACATTGGTTTATGGTGTACCAACCGCGGAATTGGTCAATGAATTTGAAATGGCCGACGGATCCAAATTCTCCTGGCAGAATGCTGCGCAGGCAGCGGCTCCCTATACAAATCGTGAACCTCGTTTCTATGCGACGATCTTATACAATGGTGCAACCTGGAAAGGAAGAACACTGAATACGTCGACGACCGATGCGATAGAAGGATTTACAACATTTGGCGCGAGTGGTGACCCCAAACGTACCGTTACGGGATACTATGTACGCAAAATGCTTGATCCTACAAATACGACATTCGTTCAAAATAAAAGTACACAAAGCTGGATCGAAATGCGCTATGCCGAGGTCTTGTTGATTATGGCGGAAGCGAAAGCGCAATTGGGCGATTTTGCGACTGCAACTACCTACATCAATCAGCTCCGTCAGAAGCGTGGACTTAATGCCCTTAGCCTTGCCAACAATAATCAGGCAATGGCCGCAGTGGAGCACGAGCGCAAAGTTGAACTGGCTTTCGAGGGACATCGTTTCTGGGACTTGCGCCGTTGGAGAAAAGCTCACCTCCTGTTAGATAATGTGAAGTTTACAGGGCATAAGATCAGTCCGAACGCAACAGGATTAACGTATGAAGTTGTCTCAGCAGACGCAACCAACAGAAGTTTCAGTACAAAATTATATTATCTGCCCATACCTGAAAATGAAGTGCAGTTGAACGGCGCTTTGACTCAAATTAAAGGTTGGTAAAAACATGAAAGACTAGCAATGGACAAAATAAAATTTTACAGTTTATGGGCCTGTGCGAACCTTTTGGGAGGATGTCAAAAACCTAATTATCTGGAGCGGAATGTGAAAAATCAATTGATGGATTTTTACGCTACGATTGATGGGAAAGGGCAAGATCGGCTCTTCTTGAGCACGATCAGCAATGATACGGTGTATTTGCACGTAGATTATTATTATCCGATCGATTCGGACAATGAAGTAGATCTTTCACGACTGATGTTACGCGCTTCCGTTCCGGCTGATGCCCAGGTGACGCCGGGATTAAATGGATTTACAGACTTGACGGCACCCAAGAAAATTACTGTCACCGCGGGAAACGGTGACGCAAAGGATTATGTGGTTATTGCCGAGAAGAAAGGCAATACAGATATTTCAGGAATCAAAATTACATTTAAAGACAGCGAACAAAAGGAAAATGAGGTTGAGGGGATCTTAAATGGGAATACGGTGACGTTTTATGTGGTGCCGGGTATGGATCTTTCACAATCTACGCTGAGTTACGTTATTAATAAACATTCCAGTGGTTCTATAGCAAGCGGAGCTCAGGTCAATTTAGCAAACGGTGCAGAAGTACCCCTGACGATTTCTGGAGCCGGAAATATCAAGCGGCAGCTCAAATTGGTTGTCAAAGAACCTGTCAAACTTGAAAAAGGGGTGGGCATTAACCGGCGCTTGTTCCTGAAGAAAGCGGCAGACTTGGGCTTCACTGCAAATAGTGAAACGTCCTGTTTTGTGAGTGGCGATTACTTGGTGATTGTGAGCCGGACTTCACCATCTGTATTTAAGGTATATAACCGTTTCACAGGAGCTTATTCCCATAACCTAACAAATCCTTTCCCGGCAGGTCGTTTGATCTTCCAAGGCGTGAGCGATGAAAAAGGACGATTTATGTTAGGAACTTATACGCCGAATGGACAGAGCTTTGTGCTATACAAATACAGAGATGTTTTTGATACCAGTCCTGCCAAGCTATTGGATCTACCTTATAGCAAACCTGCTGCGGTAGCTGCCGGCGATGGCAATATCGGTCGTAAACTTAACTGGGTAGGGGATATGGACGGAAACGGTCAGTTACTTGCTTCGGTTGCAACCAGTCGTTACCTCCTGCGTTGGACAGTCGAAAATGGCCAGATAAAATCTACTGCGGCCGATGTCCTGGAATATAAGGATGGTGCGACATCATTGGGCTTCCTTCCGGAATATCTTCCTTTAGGGGTCGGCGCTAACGCCGAACTGATCGCGAGCACTAACGCCGAACTTGCTTATGTTTCGGGAAGTACCTGGGGGCGGCTAGCAGCATTCCCGGCAATTACCGGTACTGCTATGAATGGTGGTATCGCCTTTCAGCGTTTTAACAACGCAGATATTTTGGCTCAGGTCAAATTGTTTGGAAGCAATGAGATTGGTCAGATGTATGTTTATGATATTAGCGATCGAGCCCGCATTGGTACCACACTGAGTTCACCGACCTATAACCAATTACGTGTTTATGAGTCCGAACTGTTTACTGGCGGTACCAATGGTAATGCAACCAGCGACATCTGTATGGGAACTTCAGAAAATGGACAAAGGCTTCAGGTGTATATGTTGACGACCTTTGGTTATCTCGTTGCGCAGGAGTTTACAATTTATGCCGATTCAAATTAAAATAATCGTTCCTTCACGCAGCTTGTGTTGCAGTGGAGGAACATTGTATTCATTCGTAAAAAAATAAAATTATGAACAAGCACATCAAAACAAGCTTATTGTTGATGTTAGGTTTAGTTTCGTGTAAAGTTGGATTTGCACAAAAAAATGATTTAAGTAGCGTGTCCAAAAAGATTGTAAGCGCAAATAAAGGCGATATCGTCTTATTGGAGGATTTTCTAAAAACGGACTTTCCCAAGTTGCCTTACACAAAGACCGTATTACCGGGGCCGCAGTATATCATATCTGATGATCCCGAGTATATCCGTGTTCCGGAAGCCATTGCACTACAGGAGACGGTTGATCCCGGAGCAGTTAGGTTGTATGTCTATAACGTCAATGGTGTCAAAGAACCTCAAAAAATGCCCCGTAAGATTTCGGCGGTCATAAAAAACCTGGGGCATGAAAATATGCATTTTCGCATGTTGAAGTATGCTTCACAAAAACCGAGTTCAAACTATTTTGAAATTGGAAAGAAAGGGCTTGAGGACTACTTTTTATCTGCTGTAGACAATCAGGTGAAAGTGCTTAAACCGGGGGAAGTGATGGCTATCGATGAAAAACTGGAAAAACAGCTGGTACAATACGATGAACTTGTCCATGGATTCTATGAATTTGTGGTAGACCAGCCCGCGCAGATCGCTGTCATACAATTTGCCCCAAATGAGTCTGGACCAAAAGTGTTTCCGCGGATAAAGACCCTGATTCCACATAGTCACGCAAACGCTGGGCGTGGTATTTTTCCAATTTCCAATTATCAGATTAATCCGAAAGATACGCTTGACACCAAAAAAGGAGCAGTGCAGCTGATTGTTGCCGACGGGCAGGACGATCCATGGATCACGGGAACGATTGGCGCGAAAAAGGAATTTGCCAAGAATGCCGGAAACTACGGTGTGCTGTATAAAACAAAGATCAAATGGAAGAGTACAGACGGAAAAGGATTGGCTTTGGTCAGCTGGAACAGCCGATCTGGTGACAACCAATGGTGTGGAGGTATGGGGCTGACAATGGAACTTGTGGGGCAAGACGGTCAAAAGACGGTGATGCAATATCCCAGAAATGCGCTGATTACAAAAGGTTATCCAGAGGCAATTCTCATCGAAACTTATTGGCCCGACCCGAAGAAGGAAATACAGGAAATTGAATTTACCTATTCTCCTCCGGGAGCTTCCTGCCTACCGACCCCATTAATTTTTGTACCCATTGATCCGAAGAAATAATGAAACATATGCTCTTACTTTTTTTACTAGGCTTGACCGCCTGTAGTGCAAAAAATGAATTTGTTAAACCAGAATTTCCGGTTGTAGGTGTTGATGGAAATGAGTATCTCAAAAATGAGGTGCGTCCGGCTTCTTCAAAAGCTTGTTTTCAAGGAGCCTACTATCGAAAAGTCGTTTCCAGTACAGATGTTTGGGTCGGCATTCAGGCCGAAGTTACCTTACCAAAGATGGAATTTGATCCAGCGCGGTTGAACCCGAGTAAACCCAAGCAATACCTGGATAATCCCTCTGTTTATATGGGTGGTAACATGGGGGGACAGGAAACGGATATTGGTCTTACCTGGGAAGTTATTAAGGATGAAAAAGGAAATGTGACCGAAGACAGGCGAGCTTTCAGACCATTTTTACGAAGAGCTGCACATAGCTCTGGCCAGGCAAGTCTTTACCAAAATGCACCCGCACAGGACGAATATTATTGGTATCCTGGAGAAAAGGTGCTGATGACATTGGAAATTGTTGGTCCGGGTATGTTAAAATTTGCTATACAGGGTAACGGCAAGAAATATGAAGCTACGTTTGAAAGTGCTGGATATACCCTGGGTGGATTGGGTGAGTTTAAGCGGGTGAACGCTATCGATCAGGTGGCCAATGAAGGCAAACCTGTACAGGCAACAAAAACGAAAGTATTGGAAGCGATTTGGTCCTACACCACTTTACTCCGCTATGATGCAAAGCAAGTGATCGAAGTGCCTATGCATGCGGGACGGATGACGCAGATGGCCTGCCCAGCGGCACAATATTTTAAAATCCAACAGGATGCAGCTAACCTCAAAAAAGGAGGGGAGAATGTACAGATAAATGGAGCTGGTTTTTAAATATTGCTCACAAAAAATATAAACGGTCAAAGCCAGCTGCATGCAGCTGGCTTTTTTTTGAAAAGCCTAATTTTTTAAAAAGGACAGTTATCATTAGCGTTATCGCAAATTTAATGTAAAATAAATTTGTCTTTATGTAAAATATATTTGTCATAATGTACGATATTTTTTACATTTGAATGAACTGATAAACTTATAGTATTATGAAAAAAATCCCTTTATTGCCCCGTTATTTTCGCTGGATTGGCTTCTTGTTTGTTGCAATCAGTCTAGGACTGTACTTTTTGGATTCGTTTCGGGATCGATCTGATCCGGGTGGAATATTTATTAAAACCTTTGTTTTCATCAATGATACGCCACTGACTCCAATTGGATTCTTTGAGATTATGGAAGTTGATGTTTTGTTGACCCTGATCATGTTGACAATGCTGCTCGGATTATCATGTTTTGCTTTTACACGACGTAAAGTGGAAGATGAAATGATCAATTCAATACGCTTGTATAGTTGGTCATGGGCAGTAATCGTCATGATTGTATTGAGTACGCTTGTTATGATATTTGTTTATGGAAAAACGTTTGTTAGTTTTTCGTTTCTATTTGCACATTTATTATTGCTTGCCTATATTACGATTTTTAAGGTAAATATTTGGAAGATGAATAGGAGATCGGAACATGAAGAATAAGATAAGAATCCATCGATTAATAAAAAACTACTCGCAGGAACAGCTCGCAAATTTGGTGGGTGTAAGCAGGCAAACCATCAATGCGCTGGAAGCCGAAAAATATATTCCTTCCACTGTACTTTCGTTAAAAATCTCCCATGTACTTGAGCGTAGTGTGGAAGAATTGTTTGAACTTGAAGACAAAGATTAAAGTCATTTTGCAAATGGTTCTTGTCATGAAGAAGTTGCAGGGAAGTTAGATTTCAATTGGCAGGGGATGCTGATATTTTATCAAAGAATAAGTAAGTACTGTTGTCATCGAAACAGTCCTTACTTATTTTTTGATTAGTTTATTGCTAGGAATTGCGCAATAGCGCAAACAAAGCTTTAGCAGTTTCTTCCGAAGACCCAGGGTTTTGCCCGGTAATGAGATGACCATCTTTGACTACATAACTATGCCAATCTTCCCCTTTGCTGTACTGACCACCCAATTTTACGAGTTCATCTTCCACTAAAAAGGGAACAACATCCGTTAGTTGAACCGCCTCTTCCTCGCTATTTGAAAATCCGGTAACTTTTTTGCCTTTGACCAGTGGCTGACCATTACTATCCTTGACATAGCGAAATACAGCTGGGGCATGGCATACGGCGGCGACAGGTTTGTTGTGAGCCCAAAATGATTCGATCAATGCAATGGATGTCTTGTCGTTGGTCAAATCCCACAATGGACCATGGCCCCCAGGATAGAAAACGGCATCATAATCCTGCTCATTGATATGATCCAAAGGAATGCTATTTGACAATTTTATTTGAAGCTCCTTATCGGCATCAAAACGTTTGGTTGCTTCGGTTTGAAAATCTGGAAGTGCACTTTTAGGGTCTATCGGAGGCTGTCCTCCTTTTGGAGATGCGATTGTGACGTTCACTCCTGCATCTTGTAAAACATAGTAAGGCGCTGCAAATTCCTCAATCCAAAAACCTGTTTTTTCTCCTGTATCTCCCAATTGGTCATGTGATGTCAATACAACCAATACTTTTAATTTGTCTTTTTTCATATTAAATAACCAAGTCTGTTAAAAAATTATATGTTTAAAACGATAGTACAAAGTAGGGGATAAATTGCCAGAGCCCTATGTGATATACATCACAATTTAGCGAATGGTTTTGCTTTTGTGATATAGATCACATTATTTGGCTTGGTATAGCCTGCTCAGTGTTTCGCGCGAAACACCCAGATATGCTGCAATCAAATGTTTGGGAACGAGATTATAGAGTTCGGGATATTGCTGCATGAGTTCCTCGTAGCGGCTCCGAGCATCATTGTTCAGCAGTGACAGGATTCTTTTTTGTAGCCCAATATATCCTTTATTGGAACGCCATCTAAAAAAGGTTTCAACTTCGTGAATTTCCTTACATACTTTTTCACGGTCCTCGTTCGATAAGCAAAGAGTGTCTGCATCGCTGACACAATCTAAATTGACTGTAGCTGGGCCTTGGTTATGCAATGCATTATAATCGGAAGCCCACCAGGTTTTTGTGGCGAACTGTAAGATATGCATCTTTTGTTCATCGTTGGTGAAATAGGTCTTTAGACAGCCATTGAGCACAAAATACTCTTGTTCCACAAAGTCTCCTTGACGGATAATCATTTGTTTCTTTTTAAAGGAGATCGGTTTAAAAAAAGAAAAGAAGTAGTCGAATTGTTCGTCGTTTAACTGGACGGTCTTGTCGATATGTTGTCTCAGAATTTCACGCTCGGTCATAGCTAATAGTTACTTGATCGATTTAAAATTAAACAAAATCTCACAATGATAGCGAAGGGCTGCATCAAGTTCTCCTCAGATTCAAAATTAAGAAGGGAATAACACTACTTTTACAGGGGAGTAACAAGGGGTTAGTAGGGGGGATACCCCTGCTAACCCCTTGTTATACCCCTGTTAACCCCCTGTAATATCCCTGTTAATCTAAAAGATTATATGAATTTAATTTTAACTTGTACAAAGACAAAAAGAAGGGCTTGACAACGTTAGCCGCGCCGCTAAATTTCCCTGTTTAACCGGTTTAGTGATTTCAGAAAAAAGATTTTTTTTCGATTTTATTTTGTTTATACAAAGTTATTTTCTATTTTAGTGTTGCCCATTCAAGGGCACTTTTCATAAAATAGGTTAATAATATGGCTAAAACACCCGGAGTACCCCATGCTTTCGGGTGTTTTTTTTTAAAACTATTTTTATCTACTCCTTGTTTCTACAATCTTATAATACCTGCAAGTAGCTTTAACAACAAAGATCGGGATATTTTTGCTTGAGCTTTGTCGCTGTGAAAACCTATATTCCGACCTGTGAATCCTAATCATTGGACTTGTCATAGATTGGTACTCAATACATAATTGGGCCTGCTCTTATCCAACGGCTTCTCTTGCTTGTAGATACAAACCCTTCCCTTTATTTGTGACGAATTCAGTAAAGTTCATCTATTTTTTGAACGGTGTCGCTGAACTCTTTTTTGTACCACATAAAATATTTTTAAAAAAAACACAAAACGTATTAGGGATGCCAGTCCTTCAATCGTCTACTCAATTAAGGAAGATAGACCCGGGTGTCGATTTACTAAATATAACCTGTATAAAACTACATTTAAACCAATATATAACCTTTGATTAATACTAATTTAATATTAGTATATTTACTTTGCCTTTCAATTAATAATAACAAATATTTATGAAAAAACAACAATTTCAATCCTTAGGGAGGAATCGCAATTTCAAGTATCGGCTGGGGCTGGTAGTTGGAGCCGTTTGTCTTGCAGGTGTGGTTCATGCACAGGACCTTGAAACACATGGTAAGGTAACGGATCGAAAAGGAGAGCCCATTCGTGGGGTGACGATTTCCATAAAGAACATTCCGAATTCGGGTATGTCGACGTCAAACAAAGGAACCTACGAATTGAATAAACTCAAAAAAAATCAAGTATTACTATTTACTTCGGTCGGCTATAAAAGTATAGAGTTAACCTATCAAGGGCAGAAAGAACTGAATGTACAGTTAGAGGAAGATTTGGCTAATTTGGACGAGGTTGTTGTGGTTGGTTTTGGTACAAAGCAAAAGAAGAACCTTACAGGTGCTGTTGATCAGATCTCGGGCAAAGTATTGGAATCTAGGCCTATTTCTAATGTGATGCAAGGATTACAGGGGGTAAGTCCGGGTTTGAATATTACCTATGGTAATGGTACACCAGGGGGAATTCCAAATATCAATATTCGTGGAACCACTTCCATTAATGGTGGATCACCTTTGTTTGTAATTGATGGCATTCCAGCTACTGATGCTAACGATTTAATTCGCTTAAATCCCACTGATATTGAATCATACACGGTATTACGTGATGCAGCTTCATCAGCAATTTATGGTGCCAGAGCGACCTATGGTGTAATTTTGATTACCACCAAATCCGGAAAACTAGGTAAGCAATCCGTTTCTTTTAATACAAATTCGGCTTGGGGAAAACCAACAGAAATGCCCGATCCAGTCACTGATCCGTATATCTTCTCTAAACTTTTGGAATTATCGACAAATAATACCCCTTGGGACTA
The DNA here is from genome assembly GCF_033097525.1 of Sphingobacterium sp. UGAL515B_05. Taxonomy (NCBI): domain Bacteria; kingdom Pseudomonadati; phylum Bacteroidota; class Sphingobacteriia; order Sphingobacteriales; family Sphingobacteriaceae; genus Sphingobacterium; species Sphingobacterium sp. UGAL515B_05. The sequence goes on from NZ_CP109907.1 coordinate 3,887,081, forward strand.
TGTCAATTATAGTGATGAACACTACCAATGGGCAAAGGAACGTTCTGATAATCCTAGTTTGGAAGATGTACGTCTAGATCCCAAAGATCCAAAGCGCTGGGCTTATATGGGAAATAACAATTGGAATAAGTATTTTCTAAATAACTCTGCGCATTCTCAGTCCTACAATTTGACTTTTTCAGGTGGAGCGAAGGTGAATGAACTTCCTTTTAAATATTATTTGTCCGGTGACTATACGAAGGAAAACGGTTTGAGTAAATTGGCCGCCGACTATTGGACACGTAAAGGACTACGTGGAAGGATAAATATTGCACCATTCAAATGGTTGCAGTTGGATAACAATGCTAATTTGTACAATACGCACAGAGAGAGTCCGGCTGCAAGTTTGACCGATATCTATTATTTAACGCCTATTCAGGTTGCTAAAAACCCGGATGGCACTTGGGCAAATACGGATGCGGGAAGATTGGCTGCTCGTCTATCTGACGGTGGAAAAAGCAATGGTGACATGTTTGGTTTCCAAAATACCTTCAATGCGACAGGTACATTTTTAAATGGCGATCTAAAAATCTCTGGCGATGCAAGTGTTAAAAGGGAATACTACAAAGGCAATGGTTATGCCAAAAAATTCAAGATTGGTTTTGGTCCGAATGACATCCGTGAAGAGGGGGGGACTGGCTATGTGAATGAATCGCGAGCCGATATGAAAAATACAGTATTTAATCTATATGCGAATTACAACAAAACAATTGGCAAACACAATTTTGGTGCAATGGTGGGGTATAACCAAGAAGAATATATTTATTCGTCTACCTATGTCAACCGAAATAATCTAATTTCTTCTACTTTACCTTATTTAGGTTTGACGACGGGAGAAATGACACTCAATGCTGGTTATAGTTCTTATGCGACGCGAAGCTATTTTGGGCGATTGAATTATACGTTTAATGAGCGTTATATCTTGGAAGGTACAGGTCGTTACGATGGGTCTTCCCGTTTTCCTAAGGCAAGTCGCTGGGGATTTTTTCCGTCCGTTTCAGGGGCTTGGATCGTTAGTAATGAATCCTTTTTCGAATCACTAAAACCGAAAGTATCCAATCTAAAGTTAAGAGCATCATACGGTAGTTTAGGAAATCAAAATGTAGGTGACTTCTCTTATATCCAGACAATGGGAACCAGCCTTTCGGGGTACCTCATTAATGGAAATCAACAATATGTCGTGAATGGGGCGCCGCCGTTGACAATTGATCCAAACTCATATACATGGGAAAATGTGTCTACTTTAAACTTCGGTGCTGATTTGGGGCTATTCAATGATAAGTTTTTTGTTGGCTACGATAATTACATCCGTAATACAACCGGTATGTTGACTGCTGGGCAGGAGCTTCCAGGTGTATTGGGAACAAGCGTGCCAAGGCAGAATGCAGCTGATTTGCGTACAAAGGGTTGGGAGCTTTCAGTGACTTATAAGGATCAATTTGAATTAGCAAATAAGCCATTTTCTTTTGATGCAAAGGTTGTTTTGTCTGATTCACGTGCTAAGATTACAAAATTCAAAAATGATGAACGTCTTCTTTCGACGTATTTCAATGGCTATGAATTCGGTTCAATCTATGGCCTACAGGGAGATGGTCTGTTTAAAAGTGCCGATGAAATCAAAGCATTGGATGAATCAGGCATAGTACCTTGGGGAGCGTTAAATATTGTAAATGGTTGGCCAAAATTTAAGGATATCGACGGAAATGGTAAAATTGAAAGAGGGCTGACTGAAACGAATTTGAAAGATCTTCAGGTAATTGGTAATTCTGCAGATCGTTATCGTATCGGTTTTAACCTCAACATGAACTGGGGCGGATTTGATGCCTCAGTATTTCTACAGGGTGTATTAAAACGAGATTTCTATCCGCGGCATTATTTGTTCTGGGGACCTTATCAGCAACCTTACGCAAATATATACCCATGGCATTTGGATTTTTATAGAGAAACAAGTGATACAGCAGAAGAACGAGCAAAACACTCTCAGGCGTACCTGAATGCAGGCTTAGCGGATGCTAATCATGACGCACGTTATCCGGTATTACAATCTTGGTTGGCCGATGTCAATGATGGAAAAGGATTGGCTATTCCCAATACACAGTATATGTTGAACGGTTCTTATCTGCGTTTGAAGAATATCACTTTTGGGTATACCTTGCCACATGAGTTGTTGGAAAAATGGAAAATTCAACGTTTGCGTATTTTCTTTTCGGGAGAAAACCTATTTGAATTCTCACAGATCAAAAAATATGTTGATCCTGAGGCGATCAACAACGGAACCGATGGTAGCGCCTGGGCCTACCCATTCCAACGTAAGTTTTCAGTTGGTTTAAACTTAGATTTTTAACAATTAGCAGTACACAGAGATGAATGTCAAATCAAAAATAATATTGGGAATTATAAGCGGCGGTTTTATATTAACAATGAGCGCTTGCCAAAAGGATTTTCTGGATCGATTTCCCCAAACTTCGATTACACCTGAGGTTTTCTTTAATACCGAAGAGGATCTTTCGCTGTATATCAATGGGATGCTGAGTATGAACGATCGTTGGACTTATGTAGGGGATCAAAGTTCGGACAATGCGGCTACAACAGCTGCCGTAACGCTTAAGACAATGATGACCAGCAAAACAGAGCCAACATCTGAAACAGCTGGAGGGGATTGGTCTTGGGGACGTTTACGCACAATAAATTACTTTTTAGAAAACTATCAGCGTGCGAATGTTGCAGCGGATGTTAAAAACCACTATGCAGGTTTGGCACGTTACTATCGCGCTATTTTTTACCATGGCATGGTCAAGCAGTATTCGGATGTACCTTGGTATAGCAAAACATTAACCCCAAGTGACGAAGCTTTACGTGACGGGCAATCTCCTCGTACATTGGTTGTCGATAGTATCATGGCAGATTTGGATTTCGCAGCAAAAAATGTTAAAGAACAAGTTGCGCTTGGAACGCCAGGTAGAGATGCCGTATTGTTGATGCAGGCTAAGATTGCATTGCATGAAGGGACGTATCGATTGTATCACGGTGAGCTAAATTTGGACAAAACGGCGAAGAATTACTTTGACATTGTAGAGAAAGCAACTTCACAAATCATCGCTACCAATAAATATAGCATATATTCTACCGGTAAACCGAATGAGGACTATGCTGCATTATTTGAATCACAAGATCTTTCCCAAAATAAAGAAGTAATCTTGTTGAATGCTTTTGATCAAAACAAAAATAGGGGACAGGCGCTTAACGGTTATGTTTTTGGTGATTATGAACAATCGCCTTCACGTGACTTGATACAGACGTACCTGATGAAAGATGGCTCGCGTTATACAGATATCCCCAATTACGACAAGATGCTTTATGTCCAGGAATTTGAAAACCGTGATCCACGTCTGATGCAGACTTTGGTCTATCCACAATGGCTGAGACAGCCTGATAAATCAAATTACGTACAAAAGCTGAACAAAAACTTTTCAGGTTATCATCAGTTGAAAGGCTATGTCAATTCATCCGATCAAATTATTATGAATGGCGTTGATTTTCCTGTGCACCGTTATGCTGAGGTTCTATTGATGTATGCTGAAGCAAAGGCTGAACTTGGAACATTGACACAAGCAGATCTCGACAAGTCTATCAATCTATTGCGAAGAAGGGTAGGAATGCCCGATCTAAAAATGGATATAGCAAATGCGAACCCCGATCCAAAATTGGCGGCTGATTACCCCAATGTGAAGGGCGCCTTCCGGGGAGTAATTTTTGAAATCAGACGCGAAAGACGTGTTGAGTTTGCCTTCGAGAATTCACGTTATGATGACCTGATGCGCTGGAATGTGGGTAAGCTGCTTGAACGTATACCGGAAGGAATGTATTTTCCGGGAGTGGGTAATTACGATATGACGGGCGATGGCGTTGCCGATATCAAATTGATCCCCGATGGACAAACCATTCCTACCGATCGCGAAAAGAATTCACTTGGCGTACCACTTGTCTACTATACCATTGGAAATTTTGGCGGTAATGCCGGTGTTTATCTTAAAAATGGTGTCAATGGTGGAACAATGGTAACAGATGTCAATGTCCGTCGGTTTGTAGAACCGATGTATTATTATCGTCCGGTTCCTGCAAAACAGATCATTCTTAATCCAAATCTCAAACAGGTATTTGGTTGGAAGTAACATATAAATAACATATAATATACATGAAATCAATTTTTTTAACGGTAAGTCTGTTCGTTACAACAGTCTTAGTACATGCTCAGCAGAAATTTTCATTTGCGTTTTTTACAGATTTACACCTTAATACCAGTGCAGAAACACATTGTTTTGAAGGCCTGGATAAAGCTATTCAAAATGCCAAAAGCAAAAAAGTTGACTTCGTGCTAAATGGTGGAGACAATGTGGATGTCGATGCTTATAAGGCCGAACAATTGCCTTTAGCGAAAAGCATGTTTCAAAAGTATAAGGACCAAGTGGATGCATCGAAGCTGAAATGGTATTATGCTATCGGCAATCACGATCGTTTTTGGCATTATGACGGAAAGGATGGGGCCGGCCTTTTTGAATCGGTTTTTGGAAAGAGCTACCACAGCTTTGTGCATAAAGGCTGGCGTTTTATTGTGTTAAACTCTACGGAAATATGCAATGGCAAATACTGTGTGAGCGAAGAACAACAAGCTTGGTTAAAACAGGTGCTTGCTGAAACGCCAAAAACGCAACCAATTGTTGTTGTTGCACATGTGCCGTTTTTGTCTTTGTATTATCCTGTATTGGATGGTCACTATACGGATGCAGATACATTTACCAATCAAAAAGCGATTTTGGATCTATTTGGAGGACATAATCTGAAGCTTGTTTTGCAAGGACATCAGCATCTTTATGAAGAAATCAAAGTGAAAGGTGTACAGTTTATTACAGCAGGAGCGATCTGCGCAAGTTGGTGGGGTGGTGCCTTCAATGGTACCCAAGAAGGTTACCTAAAGGTTGACATCAATGGCGACCAGTTTAAGTGGGAATACATTGATTACGGCTGGACGGTGAAAGGAAAATAGGAGCATCATTCTATCAGGTAGGTAGTTTAAAATGATCGCCCGCCCACTTCAATGTGTGGCGGGTGTTTTTGTATTCTTTATTTGGGTGCAGTGGTTGCAGCAGTAACTAGCCGATATGGGTTTCGATAGATTATCGAACTTGCTGTTAATTGTTGATCACCTCTTGAAATTGCCAGTAAAAATGTGGATAGATCAGCATTCTTACTGGCAATTATAATATAAACTATTTTTTTAAATAACTCTTTAAATGGAATTTTCCTAAGCTGTCTACCAAATAGAGTTTCCATGCTTTGGTGCCAGTTTGCTCCAAATGGTATTGGTTTTCCTCTTTCTGCATTTCTAGTTTAAGTTTTTTAGAGAAAACGTTTGCTTCGCGTGCATTTTCCCATGCGCGGAAAGTGGTGAAAATCTCCTTCTTATATGGATTTTTTTCAACAACATCCTCGCTGATCCCAAACATATAAGTCGCATCCCAGGCAATGGCTTTTGCCTGTAGGTTTTCGACCATTTGCACAGTCCAGTCCGGTTTAAGGTATTGGATACCGAAAGTCGGCGGAAAGTAATTGGATGCCCACGAATACCGGATATCTTTTCCTTCAATGCCCCATTTATTGGTGCGGGGATTGAACATGTGGTCGCCACCACCAATATTACAGGTTGTCATGTAATGCCAGTTCCCTTCAAATACACAGGATCCCATGACCTGAAGATAGTCGCCACCCAAAGATTTGAAATCATCGAACAGTTTACGCATAAATCGCTTAAAGGCATATTGTCCATGTCCCGTATAGACGAAGCTCTCAAAACCATCAAAATCGATATAGTTCATGCCCCCATCGCGAAGCAGTTTGGCATAAAAGTGTGCATACTGATCTTGAAGTCTCATGTCGGGGATAAATCCTGAATAGCAGTTAACTTGTAATTTAGCGATGGTATCACCCTGTTGGTGTGCTGTGGCAATGGTTTTGAAGGCTCCGCGTTCAACTCCGGTCAGCATATAAGGCGGTTTTCGTGTTACTCCTTTATATTTAAGTAGTTCTTTGCCAATTTTTAGCACGTTAGTTCCATTGTCGTCCCAACCACCATGCTCATTGAGATAGGAGGTGTCTTTGACTACAATGGATTTATCATTAGGGCCAATATTTACGGCTAATATGGTCTTGAGTACCGTGCAAAGGCTGTCATTGGCATAGGGATGCACGTCGCTGCTATGCGCTTGGATAAATTCTGTTAGCGTATGGAGGCCATAGGCGATCCCTTGCGGATTGGTTTGTGCTGTTAGTGCAGTAATAGGCTGTTTTTTGCCGTCTAAGGTTACTTTTTTGCCAGCCCAACGATCCCCTGGATTAACATAATACTCGCCTAAACCTTCATCCTGAACCGCCTTCAGATTGAGTTGATTGGCATAGGAAACTAAGCTGTCATGCTTGCCGAACCAGGCAATGTCAACTTTGAAATTCTCTGGCCGGCGGACCCATTTTCCATTGCGTGTAACATAAGGTAGCCCTTCCTTGCGTACAATCTGCTCGATTACATCCAATCCTCTTGTATCAGGGCAAGCGTAGAACGCTATTCCAGATGTACTGAAATCTACTGGTATGGGTTCAACATCCATATGCCGAGGTGCTTTTATCGATGGAAAATCATTGAAGTGAGGGAAGAAGATGGTTTGTCGTCTGCGTCTATTGCGCGCATGCAAAGTGAGCGAGATTCCATATTCCGGCATATATTCGGCACCGTTACCGTTCATAAATCGATAGTATTCTTCTGGATGGGAGTAAAACGCTACGTCATTGATCCCATCGCCGCCGATGCGAAATCGTTGTCCTGCTTTCAACGAAGATGGAATCGGAAATTTATCGGGGTCGGGGCTATGGATGATATAAGAACCTTGTCCCATATCTCCCGCAACTGGAGGCCCACTCGTCGTATTGTCATCCAATGCCATAATCCCAACAGCATATTCATCGTCCCGTGCAACAGAAATAATTTCGCCGATAGTTTTATGGATATTGGTCTGATAGGGTCCCCATATAATATTGTCAATGTCAGCCCCGGTGTTCAGCGACTGAAATTGAAATTTTAAGTAATCGCCCTTCTGCTCAATTTTTATTGTTGCACTATAGGAATCAGGATAACTCAACGTTAGTATTCCTTTTGTAGGTTCATAAATGGCGGTCTGGGGTAACAAACTTTTACCATTTTTGTCCAGCGTAAGGAGCGGAGAAGCATGTCCCTTTACTGCGTAATCTTTTTTACTGCCTTTTCCGATGATGTTAACAATGTAACCACGTTCATCGATGGTTAAGGTCATGTATTTTGTGCCGAATTTGTACAAGGGGCGAGATGCTCCATAAGCACTTAAAAGACAAAAAAAAGCCGATAGAAAGAATAAGATTTTAATACGTTTCATATTGATTTATCCAAAGAATGTTTCTTATGTTAAAGCCTATATATTGAGTCGCTTGAATGCGGCATATCCCTAGCACGAACCTTAAAATTGGGAAGTAAAAGGGCGCTTTTTTCAATTATTTTTATTTCCCGATTAGGGATAGGCGATGTTCAGTCGTCTTAATGAAAAATGATCGATATTTGATATAAGATAAACCTACTATTATCCATGAAACGCAGAAAATTTTATTGTTCTTGTCTCCTTGTGCTCACGACCTTTTTCGCCGTTGGACAGACACCGAATGATGCTGTAAAAAATGATGCTGTAAAAAATGATGCTGTACAAAAGGTACACCTGATCTTCAAAACACATCTCGATATTGGATTTACCGAACTTAGTTCTGTTGTAGAGCAGCGTTATATGAACGAATTTATTCCCAAAGCCATTGCTGTAGCTGAAGAGCTTCGGAATTCCGGAGCCAAAGAGCGGTATGTCTGGACCACGGGCTCTTGGTTGATTGCGACTTACCTGGAACAGGCGAGTCCGGAAAATAAAGCAAAATTAGAGGCTGCAATTCGTCGCGGAGATATTGTATGGAATGCAATTCCCTATACCGTAGAATCCGAATCCCTCAACAAAGCCCTGTTTGGGACAATGTTGCAATTATCCAGGAAGCTGGATCAGAAATATGGTAAACAAACAAGAGCCGCAAAGATGACCGATGTTCCGGGGCATACCAGAGGAATTGTTCCCTTGCTTCAAAAGAGCGGCATAGATTTTTTGCAGATCGGTGTGAATCCAGCAAGTAAAGTCCCCAACGTCCCGGCGTTGTGCCGCTGGAAAAGTCCAGACGGAAGTGAAGTAACCTTGATGTACCAAAAAGATTATGGTAGTGATATGATATTGCCTGATGGAAAGACGGCTATGGTCATTGTTTTCACCGGCGATAACCACGGACCACATACCGTACAACAGGTCAAAGAAATTTATGCGTCTATTCAGAAGCGTTACCCTAATGCTACATTACAGGCTTCGACCCTGAGTGATGTAGCGGCGGTTTTGCGTCCCATGAAGGATAAACTTCCATTGGTGACACAGGAGATTGGCGATACTTGGATACATGGTTTCGGCAGTTCTCCGCTGATGATGGCCCGATTTAGGGCATTGGCAAGATGTTATGAAAGCTGGGTGAAAGATGGACGCATCAATCCAAATAGTGATGCAGCTATTCGATTCGCCATCAAATTGGGCCTGGTCGCAGAACATACCTGGGGATTGGACGTGAAAACTCACCTTCAACATTGGGATACTTATCGTTTTACTGATTTTCAAGCCGCCTTGAATTTACCGGCGTTTAAAAAGATACAAGCATCATGGGCCGAAAAGGAAGCCCATATCAATCAATCGTTGCAATATCTGCCAAAAGACCTGCGTGCCGAGGCCGAAAATGTTTTACGGCAATTGGCATTAGTCCCTAAACCTACTTTTGAAGGAGTGGACGCATCGCAGCAATTTTCAAACGATGGATCGTTCCAGCTGAATAAAGGAGGCTTTCAGATGAAAATGGGAGAACTCAGCTATCAGAGTTTTTCGACAGCTGATTTTGAACGTTTCAGGGATTCCTACATCACCCAAAAAGTAGACTGGGCAATCCAGGATTTTGGAAAACCGGGCCTGACTCCGGACATGGCGGAAAGCCGAACCTTATTGGCTACTCTTCAAAAATCAGTCTATAATAAAGCTAAAAATGAGCTTTATAGCCAATTGAGTTTAACAGGGGCTGGGAAAGTTGAACAGCAGGTTTTACCCAAACAGATCTTTAGCAGTTACCGTTTCGATGAGAATACAAAACATATCGAACTGTGTTATACTTTGGTGGATAAGCCGGCCAATCGTCTCCCGGAAGCATATTGGTTAAGCTTCTATCCAGAAGGTGTTGTGGACATGCTCGTGGAGAAAGTAGGTCAGCCTGTGCGCGTATTGGATGTTGTTGAAGGTGGGAATAGACAGATGCATGGACTGGACCATTATGTAGATATTGTAACGGATGCCGGTAAAATTCGTATCCGTAGCAATGATGCCTTGCTGGTAGCAATCGGCAAACGGGATTTGTTGAACTATTCTACAGATCAACCTGATTTACGTGGAGGGCTGCACTTTTGTCTCTATAACAATGTTTGGGGAACAAACTTTAGCATGTGGTTTGGTGGAACAGTGAATTATAGGTTCGATGTTGAACTGATCCCGAATAACAACTAATCGACTTCTATAGGGTCGTCATCCAATTGAAATAAACACCATGAATGATTATTTATACATGAATAAATTAGATACGCTGAAAAATATTACGTTGATAGCTGGCCTGTTGATTGCTGGATTTGGAAATCCTGTAGTGGCACAAGAAATAAAAACGACTCTGACACAGATACATTTTGACCAGCAGGGTTTCTATACGTCCATTAAGGTAGATGGTAAAGAGCTTTTGGAGGCGGGTAAATATCCGATCGTATCTGTCTATAAAGACAAAAAAATTATACAACCGAAAGCGCTAAAGGTTAATGGCGATCGTTTTTCGCTCACGATGGAAGATGGACAAGCTGTGGAACTGAAGGTGGGCCAACAAAAGGAAGCAATAACATATGAAGTCCTCAAGTTGTCACCTGCCTATAAGGTATTGGTTTTTGGGCCGGTTAAGATCAAGCTTCATGACGTCGTGGGGGAAGTGGTTGGTGTGGCCCAAGGGGAGGATCTCGCATTTGGTATGCAAGCATTGCATGTTAAAACTGTGGCAGGTATTCCCGAAGATTATGTTGCGGCATACAGTACAAAATTTGGCTACCAAGGACAGAATAGCAATCTTTCGGTGGCCAGTATTTCTTTTGGTCATTTTGCAGCAGTAGATGCCGGGAACGGAGCTGTGTTTCAGCTGTCGGCCAAAAATCGAAGTACCAAAGAAGTGCAAAGTGTCAAGGGGCTAAATCATATGGTGACTTTGCCTGTTGAAGGTGCCGATGGTTTAATTATTGGGGCCAAAGTGGCACTTTTCGGAGATAAAAAAACTCAGATATTGTCACGGATAGGAAAAGTTGAAGTAGAACAGGGCTTACCCCATCCAATGATTGCAGGTGAATGGGCTAAGGTATCTCGAAATGCGATGGGCTCCTATCTGATCACCAATTTCTCTGCGGCCAATCTGGATTTTGCACTGGAAAAAACAAAACGTGCGGGATTTAAAAATCTCTACCATCCCGATCCCTTCCTGAACTGGGGGCATTTTGAATGGCGGAAGGAATTGAGTACAGAATCGGATGCAGGTATGAAGAAGTTAGTCGATAGGGCTGCGCAACAGGGGATCAATATCGGTATACATACACTTTCCAATTTTACGACAACAAACGATCCTTATGTGACACCAGTCCCAAGTAAGCATTTGCTAAAACAAGGTGAATTGAAACTTACAGCTGCACTAAACGATAGCCAACAGCAGATTGTCGTGGAGAATACCGAGTTATTTTCACTGCCTTTGACACTCAATACACTTCAGATAGAAGACGAGTTGATCACCTATGGTAAGGCCGAGAAGAAGGGCGAACAATGGGTATTGACAAACTGCGTGCGTGGCGCTTTTGGTACGCATAAGGCAACTCATGGTGTTGACAAAGTCGTTTATAAATTGTGGGACTATCCCTATAAGACATTATTCCCAGATTTAACACTTCAGGACGAATATGCCAAAAGATTAACGGATATTTTTAATAAAACCGGGGTGAAACAGATTTCATTTGATGGTCTTGAGGGGTGTATGTACACGGGGCAGGATTACTATGCAACGGGCAAATTCGTTTCTGATTTCTATCAAGGTCTTACGAATAAGACTGATCTGATCAACGATGCCAGTCGTCTCGATCATTACCTATGGCATATTCATACGCGGATGAATTGGGGTGAACCCTGGGGCGAGGAGATGCGTGCTGGACAGGTTGAAAATCGAATCAAGAATCAGGCTTACTTTCAGCGGAATCTATTTCCGCGCATGCTTGGCTGGTTTTTGGTACGTTTAGCGGATCGTAAATTTGAGGCTACTTCCCTCGAAGATCTCGAATGGGCACTCTCCGAATCTGCAGGTTTTGACTCAGGATATGCGATGAGTATTGATATGAAGACTTTACAGCAGCATGGACAGATAGACTTATTATTGGAAAGCATGAAGAATTGGGATCAATTACGACTTGCCGATGTTTTTACGGCCGGACAGAAACTCAGGTTGAAGGATCCAAAGACCGAATGGCATCTGGAAAAGATGGATGACACTAAATTTATGCTTTATCCATTATTTGTCTCCAAAAGATACCATTGTGATCTCTCTTCGATGCAGCCGGGACAACCTGGGGGAGCAGACTGGTCATGGGAATCTCCGGAAGAGAGTTCGTTTGCCTTACGGATAAAAGTTGAAGGTGACGGTATCATTGAAAATCCATCTTTTAAAACCGATAAGGGGATTGTCAAAATCTTAGGAAAATTAGAAAAGGACCAATATATCCTGTTGGATCATAAAGGGAAAGCAACATTGACAGACAAGAATTATGGTTTTATTGCTGATCTGACTGTACAAGGGACTGCCATTCTACCAAAAGGCGGTTCCGCAGTAGCATTTTCTTGTGATATAAACGGGGATGAAAAACCGGAGGTCATTGTAAGGTACAATACTCGGATGACAGGAGAACCATTGAATTTAGTTAAAAAATAGGGCATTGAATAGGGACAAGGGGAGGGCTTTTATTTAGCTTTGAATAGCCAATATGAAAATTGATTTTGAAATGATCGTTTAGTTTGCTAAGATTGTGACTTAACCAACAAAATTTCATTCGCAGCATGCGCAGATCTACCGTCGTCGATAATGCTAAAGCAACAGTTGAATTGGATATCTCAGCACTTTATCATGAGTATTGGGAGAGCCTATTCAAACAGATGATGCGCATTCTTTTGGACGAAGATGAAGCGGCGGACGTGGTGCAACAAACATTCTTGGACCTCCTTGAAATGAAAGAGAAGATTCCCGAAATCAAATCGGTCAAATCTTTTCTTTTTATCATGGGCAGGAACTTGGCTTTCAAAAAACTCAGAAGAAAACTTTTAAACGATACTTATCGTGACTTTTATGCAAGTCAATATAAAGAAGCGTCCTCTTTAATTGAAGAATGGATTGTGTTTAAAGAGTTGGATGGTCTAATCGAGAAGGAAATCGATAAGTTGCCCAATAAAATGAAGGAAATTTTCATTCTCAGCCGCCATTTTGAGCTTTCTCATGCTGAGATTGCAAAAAAATTAAATATATCTGATAAAACAGTTAAGAAGCAGATTAGTAATGCGTTGAAGCTTGTTCGTCTTAAAGTGGATAAGGATTATCAACCGCTACTTCTTGCGATTTTACTGACAGATTTACTTTTTTAATTTTTTTTCTACTACCTAACCCCTACTTAAGGCTCTTTTCTTTATAGACCTAAAAAATCTGACAGAAGAGACTATGAATAAAGATGAACAACTTAAAAAAGTTCTATCGGACTATGCAGCAGGACGTCTGTCTGCAAGAGAAACAAAAAAACTAGAACATCTAATTCTAAAGTATCCTTCCGGCGAATCTTGGGATTGGAAAGATAGTCGCCACAAGGAGGCTGTGAAGGATCGGATTCAAGCCGGGATAGCAGCACATAACAATAGCAAAGCTAAAATAAGAAGGATTAATATCCGAATTGCTGTCAGCATTGCGGCAGCATTTGTCTGTTTCTTTATCTTTTTATACCTGTATTTAATTCCAAGCGCAACAGATACTTTTTATACAATTGCCCAGTCAAAATCGTATAGCAGTGATAAAGTTGTCCTGATATTGCCCGACGGAAAACAATTTCCGCTAAAAGATTCGGCCTCTTTTACGCAATTAAAGGGCGAATTGGGATTGCAGATGAAATCTTTGGGTTTAGAAAACAGGATAACGGTGAGTGTGCCTGACCAAAAACAGTTTAAGTTGACACTTGAAGATGGAACGAATGTTTGGCTAAACGCAGGATCTACGTTAAGGTTCTCCTCCAACCTTTATAAACAAACAGCAAGAAAAGTACAGCTCGAAGGCGAGGCATATTTCGAGGTCGCATCAGATAAGGTACACCCTTTTCATGTTTTTGGAGGGGGGGCTGAGGTTAAAGTTACAGGAACGAAATTTAATGTACAGGCTTTTGAAAGTGATCATTTCGTCCGGACTTCCTTGGCTGAGGGGATCGTAACCTTCTACATGGATCACAAGGCTTATAAATTGGCGCCCGGTATGGAGGTCATTGCTGATACTGAACGAAAAAATGTAAGCGCTCAATCATTCGACATTGATAAACTCCTGTCCTGGAAAGAAGGATATTTTGTATTCGATAATATTGAGCTTGTGGATGTCATGAAGGCTGTGTCACGTTGGTATAATATAGCTGTAGTGGCAAAGTCGCCGGTCAAAAGCAAGAAAATAGGCGGTACATTTCCTAAGAATGTACCATTGATCGATTTTTTAAATGATTTGACACTCCTTAGTGGCGTTGAGTTTAAAATAAATGGAAAGGAGGTAGAGATTCTAAACTAATACAATCCCTAATTCAAAATCGATCAAATCATATAAAATACAGTGTTTCAAACACCTTTATGGTAATGATGAAGTCGATTTCAATATGTTGAAAACCAATTAATTATTATTAATATCTAAATCAAATGAATAGAAAATATATAGCATATTTCAATCGATACGATTATGCTTTAAAATATCTCAATAGGACTAAGGTCACTGTGCTTACTATGCTGTTGATGAGCAGTCAGGTAAATGCCAATGTTTTTGGACAGCGGGTTAGCCTTACGACAAAGACTGCTTCATTGAAGGAAGTGTTTGCTAAAATTAGTAAACAATCGGGTTACCACTTTTTGTATTTGGAAGAGGACCTAAGGGGCAGTGGAAATAAACTCTCCTTAAAATTGGAGAATGTGCCATTAAAACAGGCTCTTGATAAAGTGTTGGTAGAAAATGGGTTGACTTACGTGATTCGTGACAATAGAATTATTGTTGAAAAAATAAACCATAGCGTATTAACAGCTAAAAATGAAGGTGTCAAAATTCAGAAACGAGTCATTAAAGGGACTGTTTCTGACGATAAGGGAAATAAGCTGTCAGGGGTTACGGTCAAAGTCATTCATGGGGCTGCAACAGCAACAAATGAAAATGGGGAATTTGAAATTCAGGTCAAAGAGGGGGATCAACTTCAATTCGATTTGATCGGTTACGGTCAATTTATAACCACTATTGATAATCGCAGTATTTACCAAGTGACGCTATCCGAGAAGGTCGGTGATTTACAAGAGGTTGTTGTGGTTGGTTATGGAACACAACGAAAAGTCAATTTGACAGGTGCAGTTGCGACAATTTCTCCGAAACAATTGGAAAATAGACCGATCAGCTCACTTTCGGCGGGACTTCAAGGTCTGGTTCCCGGAATGACAATCACACAGGGGAGTGGCCAGCCCGGCAAAGATAATGGAACAATTCGCGTTCGTGGGGTTGGGACATTGAATAACTCCAATCCCATGGTGCTGGTTGATGGGATTGAATCGTCGATGGAAAATGTCGATCCCAATGATGTTGAATCGATATCTGTACTGAAAGACGCGGCTTCTGCGTCAATCTATGGATCTAAGGCTGCTAATGGAGTAATCCTTGTGACAACAAAAAGAGGTAAAGAAGGGAAGACAACCATCAATTATAGCAATTTCTTTGGTAAACAAAATGCGACGAATATGGCCGAGCGCCTGAACTCATGGGAATATGCAGAACTGTATAATGAGGGATTGCGGCTAGACGGGAAAAAGGAGCGTTTTACAGCGGAAGATATTAAAGCATTTAAAGATGGAACAGATCCATATAAATATCCAAATACAAATTGGCACGATTTACTTTTGAAGGGATCGGGCTTTCAGCACCAGCATAATCTTAATATTTCCGGCGGTGCAGAGAAAGTCCGCTATATGGGGAGCGTAGGCTATCAGGGACAAGACGGTATTATTAAGTTGACTTCAAAAAAGCAATTTAATGTCCGTACAAATTTAGATATGACTCCAATAAAAAATCTGGATATCGGTTTGTCAATGTACTTATCGAACCGTAAACTTCAGGAACCCACCAATCCATATGTAGGTGGTATGGGCCAATACTTTCGTCTAGCCAACCAAATGGCACCATGGATACCATATAAAGACGCAAATGGTAACTATGGTACAATTAGTGATGGAAATCCAATTGCCTGGATGGAACAAGGCGCAACTACTGATGAAGTACAACGTCGTTTTAATGCGATCGGTAGTGTGCAATATAAATTTATCGACGGTCTTTCTTTAAAAGCACAGGGATCTTATAGGCCGTCAACGGATGATTCGCATGAATTTAGAAAAGACATCTGGTATAATCCCTCGAAATATCAGGGTCCAAATAAGCTTTTCGAGAAAACAACGATATCAACAATGTACACCGGTGACATTACCTTAAATTTTGATCGTACATTTTCAAATCATCATATTGGTGCATTGGCTGGTTATCATGCTGAGCAATATGATTATAAATATGGAGAGATGTATCGTCAGAATTTTCCAAATAATGATCTAACAGACATTGATGCTGGCGACACAAATGGACAAACCAATAAAGGTGATACAAAACACCTGAACATGCTTTCCTATTTTGGGCGTGTTAATTATGATTATAAAGGTATTTATCTTTTCGAAGCGAATGTTCGCCGAGATGCTTCTAGCCGTTTTTCCGAAGGTTATCGTTGGGGAACATTTCCATCCTTTTCAGCAGGCTGGCGGCTCTCTGAGGAATCCTTTATGGAATTCGCGAAATCGACTTTTAGCAATATTAAACTTAGAGGATCCTGGGGGCGTTTGGGGAATCAGAGTGCTTTAGAATACTATCCTTCAATTCCTGTAATTGGTTTGGGGAAGGATTACGCCTATCCGTTTAATAATGTGATTTATCCGGGAGCGACACTAAAAAAAGCCAATAAACGTAGTATTACTTGGGAGAAGACCCGTACTTGGGATTTGGGATTGGATGTTGGTATCGGAAACAATCTAACACTTACCTTGGATTATTACGATCGCTTGACGACTGACATCCTTATGGACGTTCTGGCTCCGGCGACCTATGGACTGAGTGGATATGTAGATAATGTTGGACGCATGACAAATAAAGGTTTTGAGGCCATTGCGACCTACAGAAAACGTCTAGGTGCAGTTGATTTTAGTGCAACGGCTAATTTTTCTTACAACAAAAACCGTATTCTCGACCTTGGTGGAGATTCTTACCTTTTGGACGGAAGTTGGAAAATCAAGCAAGTCGGAGCACCCATCAATTCTTTTTATGGATACCAGACTGCAGGACTTTTCCAAAGCACAGAAGATATTCAGAACTGGGCACAATATAAAATGGCAAGCAACAAAGTGCTACCAGGTGATCTCCGCTACGTTGACCGTAATGGAGATAAGAATATAACCGCTGATGATCGTACAATACTCGGCTCCACTGATCCGAAGTATACTTTTGGCTTAAACCTCAGTGCCGCATACCATGGTTTTGATATTCAGGCATTTTTTCAAGGTGCATCGGGCGTATACGGTTATGTTGAATCATCGGGTATAGGTGAGTTCAGTGGTGACACAGGAAGTCCATTACGTTTTTGGCTTGACCGTTGGACGCCTGATAATCCAACAAGCACAATCCCACGTATCCAGAACAATAATGGAATAAGTAGCCCTAATCGAATTGTTTCAGATTACTGGGTACAAAACGCAAAATATGTACGATTAAAAAATCTGCAAGTGGGCTACACGTTTCCGGATACCTGGGCAAACCGAATAGGAGCATCCAAGGTCAAGTTATTTTATAGTGGACAGAATTTATTGACAATAACCAAATTCTTAAAGGGTTATGATCCGGAAATGCCTGCGGGGTCTGGGTCGTATTATCCACAGGTAAAGGTAAATACTGTCGGAATGAATATTACATTTTAGTTGAGAGGGTTTATACAAATGAAAAAGATATATTTATTAATTATGCTGGCGACAGCTAGTTTACAGTCATGCTCGGACTTCTTGGACAAGTTTCCCGGAGATGCATTGACACCAGAGACATTTTGGAAAACAGAAGCGGATGCCAAACTTGCTTTAGTTGGTTGTTATCGTGGCTGGGAATCCGAAGAGGTTCTGTATCGCGATTGTGCATCTGATAATGCGTATAGCTTCCACAAACACGAAGGTTGGCAGGTGATCGGAAATGGGGGGATGAGTTCTGCCGATCCAGGTGCTGACCTATACGATTACACGACAATTAATCGTTGCAATGACTTTTTGGAACACATTGATGCGATCAGTTTTAAAGATGCGAGTTTGAAAGAACGGTATAAAGCTGAAGTTCGTTTTCTACGAGCTTATCGTTATTTCCTATTGACCAACAACTATGGTGACGTGCCACTTGCAACTAAAACTTATGCGACTATTGAGGAGGCACGGTTGACGCGTACACCAAAAGCTGAGGTTGAGAAGTTTATTTTAGAGGAATTGAAAGCTGTTGCCGCAGTACTTCCTGAAAAATATAGTGCTGCAGAAATAGGACATATTACGAAAGGCGCAGCGTTGGCCATTCGTATGCGTTTTAACCTCTATTTGGGTAACTATGAGGAAGCTTTGACTGATGCAACAGCAATTAAAGCTTCAAACGTGTACCAATTGTTTCCAACCTATGATGGTACTTTCCAATTGGCGAATGTGAATAACAAAGAGGTTATCCTTGATGTACAATACAAGGCAAATGACTTGGAAAACTGGCTTATCGCAGCATTGTTTCCGAATGGAGACGGAGGTTGGTCTTCTATCGTTCCTATTAAGGCCTTGGTAGACGCGTATGAAATGAAAGATGGAAATACTGTTGACGAAGCTAAATTAACTGGGGCATACGACAGTAGATATCCTTTTCTAAATAGGGACCCACGACTGAAAATGTCTATTCTTTATCCAGGACAGGATTGGAATGGCCGTGTCTTTGATCCATTGGCAAAAAACATCAATGAAGATGGAAAAGCGGTAAGTAATCCAGATTATTTTAATGGAGCCAATAACGCTTCAAAGACAGGATTTTCGTTCAAAAAATATACAGCTCCGATTTCCCAATACGATGATCCATGGAATACAAGCATGAATTTAATTGTTAGTCGTTACGCTGAGGTTTTATTGACCATTGCAGAGGCTAAGATAGAATTGGGACGCTTGGATGAAGAAATGTACCAAAGTTTGGATATGGTTCGTGAGCGTGCAGGTATGCCGAAAGTAAACCGGATTAAATATGCATCGAAAGACAAGTTAAGAGAACTGGTTCGCCGGGAACGTCGGGTGGAATTTGCCTTTGAAGGATTGAGAAGAGCAGATATTATCCGTTGGGATATTGCCAAAAACGTATTGAACGGAAAGACAGAGGGTAGTTGGATGGGAGTTATTAATACGAATGAATCTAATGAGGATAAGCGATTAACACAGATTGGAGAACCTATCTTAGTAGAAACGAGACAATTTCAACCATTTAATAGGTATTTGCCGATTAGCCAACAGCAGATCGATCTCAATAAAAACCTGACGCAAACTCCTGGTTACAATTAGCCTCCAAAATAAAGTTTTACACCGATAAAAAGGTGTAAAACTTTGTTAGATTGCTTACAATCAATTTTAAACCAGATTGGGTTAAAAAAGGCCTAATAAAGATGAATCAACTAACCTGTCAGCGAGAACAACATGTGTAGCAAGAAGCCGTAAAAAGCCCTTAGTATTAAATCAAATATGAATATTTTCAAATTAACTTTTAGTAGAAAGGAGACGCTCTTTTTGGTGTTGCGTTTGACTTTCTGCTCGATTATTTTTTATGCTTCAATGGCATTTGGACAACATGGTGAACAGGTGCGTCCAGTCAAAAAATTTGCCCAGCCAGAACGGATTCGTTACGATGGATCCTGTATGACTATTGAGGGAAAGGACGTTTATATCTATAGCGCGGCTTTCCATTACTTTCGTTGTCCAGAGGAATTGTGGCGTGATCGTTTTCAAAAAATAAAGGAAGCGGGTTTCAATACGGTAGAAACTTATGTACCCTGGAATTGGCATGAACGCCATATTCCAAGAGATATGCAGGACCAATCCAAATTTGATTTTTCCGACCTCAAAAGATGGCTAAAAATGGCGCAGGAAGAGTTTGGTTTTTATACTATTGTTCGTCCCGGTCCTTTTATTTGTGCTGAATTTTCCGGCGGTGGTTATCCGAGATGGCTAGCCAAATACCGCCCCGACAATCTGGAAGGTTTTTGGTTGCGAGGGAATGACGAACAGCATATTGCCTGGTCCCAGCATTGGTTTAATGCGGTATGTAAAGAGCTGGTTCCTGAGCAGATCACACGTAAGGAAAAGGGTAAAAAAGGGATTATCATGATCCAGATTGAAAATGAATATGATGCGCATTGGAGTCCCGGAAAAGATAAAGTGCTGAAGGCCCTCAATGAATCGGTGAAGAAAAGTGGAATGGATATTCCGGTTTTTACCTGCTTGACCAATGAAACAAGAGGGAGCAAAGATCCGGAACTATCGCAGGTTTTCGATTGTGATAATTACTATGTAAGCGGGCCATCGGACGCACCAAGCTGCGCTTATCGCATGATGGATCTACGCCAAAAGCAACCTGATGCTCCGGGGTTTGTGACTGAACTACAAGGTGGGTGGTTTTCGCTGGTCACGGGGAGATTGAGTGAAGAACATTATTCCGACGATCGGCATTTCAAGGCTATTGGTTTAATGACTATGCTAGGAGGTGGAACGGGTATCAATTACTATATGTTTTTTGGTGGTACACATTTTGATGGCTGGGGAGCGCGGGGTATGACCACGAGTTATGACTATAATGCCGCTATTCATGAAAATGGGGCTATTGGCCCTAAATTCCTCGCTGCAAAAGAAATAGGGGCATTCATTCAACAGTTTGAATCCAAATTGGTCCGCACGCAGGGAGGTCCTTGTGAACTGCAAGGCGCGCCAAAATCATTATTTGGAGGAGTGAGAGTGGCCAGTGATGGTACAAAGTTTATATTCCTGCACAATACGGACCCTAAACAAGCAATCAAGGGAAAAGTAACCCTATTGCCAAACAGTGTCAATCTTGTTAAAGATCCGATCTATAATGTCAATCAAAATGGGGAGAAAGTACTAATCAAAACCGATGATCAGCTGGTCAATCAGGTTCAGCAAATGGAGAAAATTGAAGTAGATTATGATCTTGCGGGGTTGGAATCAAAAATATTGGTTGTGGCAAAAGGGCAATCGGCAAATAAGGGCGATTGGTGGCCCAAGAAGGCTGCTGTCATTGAACGGCCTTCCAAAGTACCGGCGGGAATCCGTATCGGTACAGCCCGTAAGGCTGAGGACGCTATAGGGCAGGCCGATTGGAACACGATGCCACAGTTGGTCAGTCTTTCTGATATGGACATCAACGACTTTAGATACAGCAGCTATCGCAGTCATGTGGTCCTGACGGCAAAACAAGCGGAACGTGAACATTATTTACTGTTCAATATGTATACCCGGGATATTGTATCGGTACTCGTTAATGGAAAGCCTGCTAAGCGACTTTTTCCAGACCGTGCCGATGCGCAAAGCTGGACAACGCGCAACGCCTTTGAGCGTATTCGCGCGGACGAATACGACAACCGCTTTGATGTTGCCGGCTTATTGAAAGCTGGAGAAAATGAGATTGTTGTGGCTTACGAAAACCTGGGCCACGCACATGGTTATGTACCGATGGAAGAGTTGGCAGGTATTCATCAGGCGGGACTCTCGTTAAGTGAAACAGCACTTACGCATCCTTTGGAATGGGAGTTTTCGACAGATCTTGCCGGTGTGCAGCAAGGCTGGAACTTACCCGATTTTGATGATACAAGCTGGGCTACAGTTTCTCTGGAAACAAAGAATGAAATTCCACGCAAAGGTAATCAAGTACAACCCAAGGGTAAACAGGACGGTCTCGTTACCTGGTACCGTGTTGAATTTAATCTGGACAAACTCCCGAAAGACCTATGGGTGCCCTGGATGGCTAAGGTCAATGCTTCGGGCAACGGTTATATGTGGCTCAATGGACACAATATTGGACGTCATTGGGAGGCAGGACCTCAACGTGAATTTTTTCTTCCGGAATGTTGGCTGAATTTTGGTGCAAAGAAAAATGTACTCACTTTTGGGCTGAGGCAGACAGAAAACGGAGCACTTTTACAGGCATTGGAAATCGTACCTTATCCTAATACTGCTGAGGTAAGAAAAGGTAAATAATCAATACTTATGAAGAATGAATAAGTTTTTAACAGCATTACCAATCCTGCTTTTATTGGTATGGGGATCCTGCCTCCAGAGTTTTGGGAAAAAGCCAACGAGCCGTATTGAGTATCAATTAAACACGAATTGGGCCTTTTATCGTGGCGATCTTAAGGGTGGGGAAGGTATTGGTTTGGATGACTCCAAATGGATCCCGGCAGTATTGCCACACGTGATGCAGCTCGAGAAGAAGCACAACGGTGGTGATGCGATATATGATGGGATAGGTTGGTATCGACGCTATTTCAAGCTCTCTGATCAGTATCGTGGTAAGAAGGTCTTTGTGCAGTTTGAAGGTGTGATGAACAGCTGTGAGGTATTTGTCAATGGTAAAAGCGTTGGTAAGCACCGTGGTGGATATGTTGGCTTTACGTTGGATATCACGGATCAGCTTCATTTTGATCAGACAAATAACTTGATTGCAGTTCGGGTGTCGGCTGAGTACGATCCATTGACACCTCCGGGTAAGCCACAAGATAGACTTGATTTCTATTATTATAGCGGAATCTATCGGGATGCCAAATTGGTAGTTTCCGATCCCTTGCGCATTACCGATGAATTGGAACCAGATGCAACCCAGAATTCGGGTGTTTTTGTGCATTATCCTAAGGTAGATAAAAGCAATGCCACGGTCGCTATAAATACGGAATTGAAAAATGAGGATAAAGCGGTCAAGAAGGGGTACCTCTTGACCTTACTGAAAGATATCCAAGGAAAAGTTGTGGGCCAGCAGCAGTTACCATTTGAGCTGAAACCACAAGAACGTCGGCGGATAGACCAACTGATAGAAGTCAAAAATCCTCAATTGTGGCATCCCTATCATCCGATCTGTTATAACCTGGAAAATAGGGTGTACCTTGCCAATGGTGTCGAAGTGGATCGCCGTACCGAGCAGATTGGTATCCGCCAGATTCGGTATACCAGAGATGGTGGTTTTTTTATTAATGGCGAACATCTTTATATGGTTGGGGCCAATCGTCATCAAGCCTATCCCTATGTCGGTGATGCAGCATCCAATTCCGTACAGGAACGGGAAGTGATCGATATGAAACGCGGTGGGTATAATGCTGTTCGGGCAGCACATTATCCGCACGACCCTGCATTTTTGGAAGCTTGTGACCGCCATGGCCTCTTGGTTGTCGAATGTGTTCCGGGATGGCAGTATTTTAATAAGGCAGCAGAGTTTACAGATCGTTTGGAATCCATAACGCGCAGTATGATCCGTCGTGATCGAAACCGACCTTCTGTTATTCTGTGGGAGACCGCATTAAATGAAACCAGTTACCCCCTGTCGGTGGTGAAGCGTATTGCTGAAGCCGCACATGCTGAATATCCCGGGGATCAGTTTTATACCGCCGGTGATTATTTTAGTCATGAAGAAACGGAACCTTATTATGATGTTTTCTACAAACAGGTGTCCAAATACCCCAAAGATGGTAACGTGATGAGCAATTATCTTGAAGATCAAATAGCCGTTAAACCTTTGTTGACCCGGGAATGGGGCGATGGTGTGGGGGAAAAGCCAAGGGTAAGCCTGACGGAAAACGAATATGAGCAAATGCGGCAGGGGCGCAGCCGATTACATCAACTGAATGGAAATGGCTATTTCGATTGGTGTATGTTGGATGCCAACCCGCGCATGGGGGGGCACTTTATGTGGAGTTATAACGATTATACCCGTGGTGCCGAGGAAGAGACGATGTATTCAGGAGTGGTCGATGTAAACCGATATCCTAAGTTTGCCTATTACATGATGCAGAGCATGCGTCCCTATCGGCTGAATCAAAAGGACGTCTTTACAGGCCCTATGGTATTTATTGCCTCTTATAATTCGCCGGAAAAACTGAAGACATCAAGTACAGAAATCACGATTTATTCAAATTGTGAAGCAGTTGAACTCTACAGAAATGGAAAGTTTATAGCGCGGCAAACCCGTGAAGAACGAGCCAAGGTCTACCCGTACATCGTGGGAAAAGGCGGTAGTCCAAGTTTTGTTTTTGATGCAGGCGGATATGAAGCCGGTGAACTGAAGGCATTAGCCTATGTAAAAGGCAAAGTGGTCGCACAACATGCTGTGCATACAGCCGGTGTAGCTCATCATATTGAAGTCCTGGTGCCGGAATATGGCATTCAGCCAGTTGCGGACGGATCCGATATGATTCCGGTGTATTTTAAAGTATGTGACAAAGAGGGCAACCTGTTGCATGATGCACAGACAGCGATCCGTATTCAGGTTACAGGTGAAGGATACTTAATAGGGGATGGTTCGGCACGTATCGCAGTAAATCCACAGGTCGTTGAAGGCGGAATTGGATTTGCTTTTGTGCGTACCAGCAAAAAAAGTGGGACAATTCATATCGGCGCAACAGCTGAAGGCTTGGAAAGCGGAAGCAAAGCGATCAGATCGATCCGACCTACATCCAGGGAAATCCCTGATGGTGATCACGCTGTCTTTTGCGGAAAGGAAGAAGATCATGCGGTTATTAAACCCACGAAATGGGACAAAGAACTGTTGGCCCGACCAAAGGTAAAATTCAAAAAGCTGACAGCAACGTCTGCACATGCTGATTTTCCGGTCACTCAGGTGATCGATGGCGACGACTATTCGTGGTGGATTGCAGATCAGGATAAGTTCCCGCAGGTTGTCACCTTTGAACTGGACCAAGCAACCAAGGTGGTCGGTGCTCGTGTACGTTTGCAGAAAGATAGCTCCAAATATCGCTATAAAGTTGAAGGGTCGTTAGATGGGACGACATGGGAGGAACTGTATGAAAAAGAATGTACGGGCTGGGAGTTTAAACCGGTCAAATTGGATAATGTGCTGAAATTTATACGGGTCAGTATTTTGGAAGTTTCAGAAGGGCGCGCAGGATTGGCTGAAGTGACCCTATTTCAATAATTAATAACAAGGAATTAAAAATAACTATGAATACGATTATAACGAAGCGCTATGGTAAGCCGTCCACGAAGCTGGGGCTTGCATTAGCCTTGACACTATCACTTTTTGGTCAAGCGTCGGCGCAGCAGGTATGGAGTCCTGACAATGGTAATGGTACATTCACGAACCCTTTGCTTTGGGGCGACTGGCCCGATCCTGATGTGATCCGTGTGGGAGACGATTTTTACATGATCTCGACGAGTATGCATTATGTGCCGGGAGCTCCGATTGTGAAATCCAAAGATTTGGTAAACTGGGAAATGGTGGGCTATGCTCTTGATCATTATGATGAAGATCCGCGCTATAATATGGAGGGCGGTACATTGTATCTCAATGGTTCATGGGCAGCAACCTTAAAGCATCACAATGGGAAGTTCTATGCTGGATTCTGTACACCGTATGGTTGGGGACGTGAAAAGGGTAATTTCTCGATCTGCGAAGCGGATAAGCCAGAAGGGCCATGGAAACGGACAATCTTTCCCGAATACCTGTATGATCCTGGATTGTTCTTTGATGATAACGGTAAAGTTTATGTCGTACATGGTCAAGGTACATTATACCTAACAGAGCTGAATGCAGACGTTAAATCGGTCAAGAGTGATAAAGTCAAAATCTGGCAAGGTAGCTTCAAAAATGCGAACGAACTTGGTGGTCATTTTGGAATGGAAGGAGCGCATATGTACAAGATCAATGGCAAGTACTATATCACCTGTCCGGCGGGAGGAACACAGGGCTGGCAGATCTGCTTGCGCTCAGATAATATCTATGGACCTTATGAGCATAAATTGATTCTCAATGATAACAGTTCCTATCCTGATAACGGCCTACACCAAGGTGGAATGGTGCAATTGAAAAACGGGGACTGGTGGTTTATTATTATGCAAGATCGTGGTGCAATTGGTCGGGTTCCCCATCTTTTACCTGTCAAATGGGAGGATGGATGGCCAATGCTCGGAACCGGTAACAAGGATGTGATTACCTATAAGAAACCAAATGTCGGAAAGACTTACCCCATAAAAACTCCGGCTACGACTGATGAGTTTAATGGGACAAAACTAGGATTGCAATGGCAATGGAATCATAACCCTGACAATAGCAAATGGTCGCTTCAAGAACGTAAGGGATATATGCGCTTGCATGCCTCCCGTGCTGATTCTTTAAAAACCGCCCGCAATACGCTGACACAACGGGTACAGGGACCGAGTTCGGAAGGGACTGTTGAAATCGATCTGAAAGGATTGAAAAATGGTAATGTGGCTGGTTTTGGCATCTTTGAATTTCCATATGCTTTCGTCGCCGTGGAACAGGTTAATGGCAAACGTAAAATTATTATGAGCAATGATGACAAGATTATCGAAAGCAAAGAAAATTTTGATGGCGATAAACTATGGGTGCGGGCACGCATTACTGATAGGGGGGGCATAGCAAAATTTTATTATAGTACTGATGGTGAAAATTTTTATGTTATTGGAAATGATTTAACGATGCAGCTAGGGCTACCTTGGACAGCAAATCGTTTTGCATTGTTCAATTATAGTAAAACAGCAGAAGGGGTAGATGGTTATGCCGACTTTAATTGGTTTAGGTTTACCAATAAGTAAGACAAAGCCTATTGTGTAATAAATGCTAGTTATAAGAGAGTCTAGTATCATTTGACGATACTGGGCTTTTTTTTCAGAAAGTGTCTGATGTTATTGGCCCGAGAGAATCTTCAGTTCGCTATCAGAGTTGCTGAAGTCTGCGAAATCGTGAAGGTTTTGTCTTTTGTAAACTACATAATTATCCTGATACAGTTTTGTTAATGACAATGACTTTGAGTAAGTTTAAGGAAAGAGCCACAATAAATAAATTATGTCGATCGTTGACAAGCAGACTTTAACGGATTTAAATGTTACCAACAATAGGTATAAGGATATGGTCGATTTCTTCGATTGTACAGTTACACTAGGTGGGCGGGATATGTTGTATAGTTATTTTCTTGAACCTCTTTCCTCTAAATGGGAAATAGAATGCAGACAGCATTTAATTCTTTTTATGCAAGAAGTTGAGATTTCGGATCTACTGGATAAGTATATGATGCAGGATCTCGAGCAATATTTGTCTCTGCCGCGAGAACCCTATTCTCCTTCACGGGCTACTTATTATCTGGAAATGGTGTCAACGAATTTTTTGTCTTTGGATTTTAAAAAACGCGAGATACTTGTTAAGCGATCTATTCACGAAATAGCAAAGATCGCGGATGGTCTTGCTATTTTTTTAGCATCTGCAAAATCAGAAGCTCATAGTTTAGCTATTCTCAAAGAGTACCGTAAGCACATCGATTGTGTTTTGGAAGATATCGATCGGGATGAATTTAAACAGTTGCTGAGTAACAAATTTTCTAAGGAGCTGATGATCAAATACGATTATCTTTTTAGAAATATAAAACGAAATGCAATACGTGAGATTTTTGGTGTTTTGTATCATTTGGACGCCTTATTCAGTGTAGCGAAAAATATTAAAGGAAAGAATCTTGTATTTCCTCAGGTGGAGGAAAAGACAGGCGGTGAGGATATGATCACCATACGAGGAGCCTATAATTTATTTATTGAAGATGCCATTAAAAATGACGTCGAAATAAAAAAAGAAAACAACCTTTGGTATTTGACTGGAGCAAATATGACCGGCAAATCTACCTTATTGAAGACAATTGGAAGCTGTGTATATCTGGCACATCTTGGTTTTCCGGTCCCAGCGGACGCAATGAAGACCGTGCTTTTTGATGGAATATCAGCGACTATAAATTTAGGTGATAATATTAATGCAGGTGCAAGTCACTTTTTTAATGAGGTATTACGGGTTAAACATTTGGCGGAGTTACTGACATCTGGTAAGCACATGTTTGTTCTGATGGACGAGTTATTCAAGGGGACAAACCATAGTGATGCCAGTGAAGCAACCTTGGAGTTAGTTAACTGTTTGAAAGGATACAAGAACAGTGTATTCTTATTGTCCTCACATATTACAGAAATTTGTCCCATACTGTATAAAGATGGTATTGCGCTGAAATATTTGGGAGTCCAGTTGGATGAACAGAAGGGGATTGTCTTTACATACCGACTTTTGGATGGTGTTGCCGAAGAAAAGTTAGGTATGTGGTTATTGCATAAAGAACGGGTATTTGAGATGCTTCGGAAAGTCAATTTGGAGACAGGACAAAATTGAATCCTTTGGATCGTATTCGGATTGTGTTCGTATCAGTTTAGTAAGTAGAGTTATTTACTTTAGATATTGATCAATCCCAAAACAGATTTTTTCTATTTTGAGATTGATCAATATTTTTGTCGGAATCAGGATCTATCCCTGATCCGAAGCTGGCTCTAGTTATTCCGAACGGAACATTGCGGTAGTTGCTTTATATTAGTACTCCACATGGTAGTCTTTTTTGAATGTTTGTCCTGACCAGGCTCTCTTTGCTGTCCGAAGGGAACTGTATTTTGGTCTTCTTCGTGTTAAATAATCTTATTGGTTTTTAAATTTAGCGAGCATTTCTAACATTTTTACCCTACTTATAGAGATAATTCGACCTTATAATTCTTTACTGTTAGGCAACATATTTTATACAGTATCGAGTAGTCCGGTTATTTATTTAACGCGATACCTATATTGATCTATCTTTCTACTGTTTACTAGGGTATAGTATGTTTAATTCGACTTATAGCGGGAGGACTCTACTATAAACTCACTTTTTCAATATATTAAATGCTAATTTATGTTTAGATCGATTTTAATAACCTTATTTATATCCTGTGCTATAATTGTGCAAGGTCAAAAATTAAGATTGGAAAGTCCGAATAAGGTGCTGTCGGCCGAGGTCCACCTTGCTTCGGGTAACAATACGATACATTTATCTTCAGCCTCCCAAACGTTGACGGACATCAGGATCTTGGATTTTGACTGGACCGAAAATATAGTCCAAGGTGACTGGCAGCTGATAAAGAGCGATAAACGGACAGTAAACCGTAAATGGAAGCCTCTTTTTGGCGAGCGTAACACTATCAAAGACAACTATAATGAAATTGAGTTACAATTACAGTCCAGCGGAAATCATAAAAAAATGCGTCTCTATGTGAGGCTTTACGATGAAGGAATCGCGTTAAAATATGGATTTGACAAAAATGACTTTTCTGGATTAACCATCAAATCCGAATCTACGGCTTTCCATTTTAGTAGCGATGCTACAACCTGGGTCGCGGGAGCGGCACAAAGTGCTTATACAAAAACAACCTTGAGCCAGCTGAAGGGTGAGTTTGAAAGACCTTTGGTGGTTAATCCCGCGCCGAAATTATTTATGGCGATTGGTGAGGCTGCTTTGGTTGATTTTGCACGCATGAAGTTTACTTATCAGGCTGACGCGAAAAGTTATATCGTTCAATCTGCATTGTCTGGCCCCGTAGCGCTTGATAAAGCAGCCTACGAAAGTCCGTGGCGCTATGTAATGGTTGGAAAAACAGCGGGAGAATTGGTCGAGAATAACTATTTCGTCCTCAATTTAAATAAGCCGAATGAGATAACGGATAGCTCCTGGATAAAACCAGGTAAAGTATTACGTGAAGTGACATTAACGACAGCTGGGGGGGGTGCTGCGGTGGACTTCGCAGCACGTAACCAGATTGACTATGTCGAGTTCGATGCGGGATGGTATGGCCCTGAAGAGTCTACGGCTTCGGATGCGTCTCGTGTAAATGTCGATCCAGCACGTTCCAAAGGTCCATTGGATTTACAATCGATAATTGATTATGCGCGTAAGAAAAATATAGGCATCTTACTTTATGTCAATAAAAAAGCTTTGGAAACACAATTGGATCAGATCTTACCGATCTATCAGAAATGGGGTGTCAAGGGACTTAAATTTGGTTTTGTCAATGTCGGTAGTCAACAGGCTACAGCCTGGTTACACGAAGCGATCCGTAAGGCCGCCCAATATAAGTTAATGGTAGATGTACACGATGAATACCGACCTACCGGATATTCACGGACTTTTCCCAATCTCATTACGCAAGAAGGCATCCGTGGCGATGAAGAATCACCGAGTTCTGAACAAAGTCTGATTACGATGTTTACACGTGCTATTGCGGGCGCTGGTGACTATACCAACTGTTACCATGCTGTTCGCGTAACGACCAAAATGGGGGGAAAGGCTGCCCAAATGGCTAAAGCGGTGATGTTGTATAGTCCATGGCAATTTATCTATTGGTACGATCGCCCTGCAGATGCGCCACATAAGGCGGGTGGAGCCGGAGGAGAGCACGAAACGCTGATCGATGAATCCGAAAACGCAGTAGCGTTCTATCGTAGCCTTCCTGTCACATGGGATGAAACTAAAGTGCTCAAATCGGACATTGGTGAATGTGGAATTATTGCACGTCGCTCGGGTAATCGCTGGTATATTGCGATGCTCGGAGCAAAGGTAAAACAGGATATCAAAATTGATCTTTCCTTTCTTGGAACACCTGATTGTTTCAAAGCGCAGTTGTGGAGCCAAGATGAGCAGGGATTGGCTAAAAATACGGTCGATAGGAAAGAATTTGGACTTACATCCAAAGTTTTTACCACAACATTGGAGCCCAATGCCGGTGCAGTATTGATCTTGGATAAAATAAAATAAAAGCGTACAACCTTAACAATTCAAAACAGCTGTGGACGTCTTTGTTCGCAGCTGTTTTTTTGCTATTATGGTCTTTTCCTTTTCTATTTTGCTCCTTTCCATTTTTAAATAAAACCATGGATGACCGATGGATAGCAAAAAATAGAGAATAGTTATACGAAGGATGATTAGAGAACTTCCTTTAATTTCTCCCATAATTCGTTTCCTTTTAGATTCCGCCCAATAATCTTACCCTCCTTATCCAGTAAAAAATTCATCGGAACATGTGTTATTCCGTATTTTTTTCCTGTTTCACTTTTTATTCCTTTGAGGTCTGAAAGTTGTAACCAGGAAAGTTTATCTTCCGAGACTGCTTTCTGCCAGGCATGCATATCGGTGTCTACAGAGATGCTGATGATTTTTAAACCTTTAGGAGCATAGTTATGCTGGACCTTGACTAAATTCGGATTTTCGAGCCGACAAGGACCGCACCAGCTCGCCCAAAAATCGATAAGTACATACGATCCCCGATAGTTTGACAATGCATGTAACTGTCCGCTGTGGTCTGGTAAATTAAATGGCGGCGCAGTATGCCCTATTCCAGTGGGTTCCTTTAACAAAACAAACTGCAGTAGCTCTTTCCCATATTTTGATTCTTTGATAGTACTGTCGAGAAGTTCATATATGGCTCGGCTGATAAGGGGATCTGTATTGGCTAGATTTGACTTTGCGATGTAAGCAGCAACTTGTGAAGACGAATTCTGGCTGACATGCATCCGAATAGCATCATTAATTTCATTTTCAATGGATACTAATTCTGCATTTAGTTGATCACTTAATTTCCTTTCGGTCTTTTTTAAATTATTCTTTTTTCTTTTGATTTGCTGTGATCTCTCAAAGAGGACGTGCAGTTTGGATTTATAACTGTTGTATTCATCCTGCTCTTTTGTGCCCGAAAAAGTCCAAAAATTGGGTGATTCAAATTTACCTTCCCCATAGAGTTTTCCAGGCGATAGTATAAATGGCCCTTGATATTGCCTCGATGGAAGTATATTGCCTTTATTATCTTTGAAATGAACCCCCAACATAAAGGGTTCAATACCACTGACTTTTCCATTAAATGTGAATTCTCCATGAATAATTTTGGTAGAGTCAATTTGCTGTCCCTGTTTTAACCCCTCACCATGTCGGAGGTAGATCCAGCCACTGTCGTAGTCCTTTAATTTCCCCGATACAGTGTAATTTCCAGTGGAGTCTTGTAATGATGAGAAATGATTAGCTTGTGCCAATTGGAGAGACAGTATTGCGATCACTGGAATTGTTACTAGTTGAGACAGTGACCTTGTTTGTTTGAATAGGCTTATTTTCTTCATAAAGTTAATTTTGAACTTAGTGCTCATTTTGATTGTTTTGGTCTGTTTTTATTTTAAATTCTATCTAATTGGTTTAATAAAGGTCGATTTGAGCACCTATATCCCTAGTTTATTTTTAATTGAAACGTTAAATAATATGGAGCGGTGTAATTTGCGCTTGCAAATAAAACACCGATAATGGTCAAATTTGACCTAGTTGTGTCGCGTGTATATTTTAAACTTTACATAAAAATAGATGGGATTTGGTTTGCCCTTTCCTATTCCCCAATGATGTAATGAAACAGGTAGCACAGCATTTTGATCAATTATTTAAAGAATATCATCAGCAATCCTTTTTGTTTGCGAAATCTTTTGTCCATATTGATGCCGTGGCAGAGGATATTACTGCTGATTCCTTACTGGCGACCTGGGAACGGATGCAGGTGGAGACCTTACTCTCTCCAAAATGTTTTTTATTGCGTGTTATTAAAAATAAGGCCTTAGATTATTTGAAACACCAACGCATTCATCGCCAACTGATAGAACCGTTGGACAATTGTGATGAAAGAGAACTTCAACTGCGTATTGATGGCTTGAATGAATTAAATGAGGGCCGTATTTTCTTCAAAGAAATCCAGAAAATTACAGCTCAAACTTTAGAGCAGATGCCTACAAAAACAAGGGAGGTGTTTGAACTGAGCCGTCATCAATACATCAGTGGTAAAGAGATAGCTCAACAAATGGGGATTTCCGTAAAAGGGGTGGAATATCATATTACAAAGGCACTTAAAGTCCTAACTGTAAATTTGAAGGATTATACGGTTGCTTCTTAGTAATTTAGATCTTAGAATTCAAATAGAATGCAATGTATAATTTAGGAATCGATAAAGTAATATTAGGTACAGCGGGACTGGGTGGTGTATGGGGGAAAGTAGATCCTGAAGAATCTGTGCAGACTATTCTTGAGGCCTTATCTCATGGCATAGGTGCTTTGGATGCAGCTCCGGCTTATGGAGATGCGGAGTCCATTGTCGGTCAGGCTCTAGAGCTGTGGACCGGTGAAAGGCCTGTAATTAGCACAAAAGTTGGTCGATTAAAAAGTTATGTCGCTACCGAAGCAAAATATGATTACTCGATTGCTGGTATGCAACGTAGCGTCGACGAGAGCTTAAGGACACTTGGGGTATCAACTGTTGATGTACTTTTTTTACATGAACCTGCTGTACTAACTGTAAATAACGCTGAAAGGGTAGTTTCAGCCATAGAGCATTTTAAAGAAAAGGGATTTGCCAAAAAAATTGGCATTGGCGGAAATCCCCCCGATTGGTTCCTGCCATTTTTGGAAGAAGGTCGATTTGATATTCTGATGGAGTACAATAAGCTGAATGCTTGTCGTGTAGATGCGCTCCAAAATAGTATACCGAGATGCCAGCAGACCCAAACGGAATACTATGCGGCGAGCCCACTGAATATGGGACTTTTAGGCTGTAAGTTTCAAGAGTTTTCACGGTGCATACCTGATTGGCTCGACGTTGGAACGGTTGAACAGGCACGACGAATTCAGGCTATTGCAGAACGGAATAACTTACCATTGGAAGTGCTCGCATTACGGTTTCTATTGAATTTGAATGTCGAATTTAAATTAGTCCTGGGAGCTGCTAACAGGCAACAACTGCAGAATTCTTTAGGCGCAATCAATCAGGGCAAATTGCCAGTCAAAATTTATAAAGAAATCCTTCAAACGTTTAATGATAATAAATGAATAAAATAGATCAGGAGATTTTTAATATCCAAAAAGTCAGTATTCGAGTTTTGGAACCTGTAGCTAACATAACTCCTTTTCAGGATGCAACAATGGGACCATTTTCAAGTTTTGGCATATCCGTTATTCGCATTGAAGATGCTGAGGGATTTGTCGGCGAAGCACCTGTTTATAATAGTTATACCAATATCTTGGAAACCTGTATATTCCCCATATTGTTTCATTGTGAAGGTTTAACCTATGCAGAATTTTTTCCTAAGCTATATTGGTCTATTCGAAATGAAGGATTCAAAGGTGCGGCGTCGGCGCTACTGGGACAGGTCGATATGGCTTTATATGATTTGGCAGCCAGGCGCCGCAATCTACCATTATATCGTTATATCGGAGGCAATCGGAATAGTGTAAAAATCTATGGAAGCGGTGGTGGAACCAATTATACATTGCAGGAACTGGATAAGGAAGTTGCGCTTTTCCTGGATGCTGGAGTAGATTGCTATAAGATGAAGATTGGGAAGGAATTCGGTACAAATGTGGCTGCTGATATTGAACGTGTAAAACATGTACGCAAACTGGCGGGAAAAGATATGCAGATCGCCGTGGATGTCAACCAGATCTGGTCTTGTGAGGATGTATTTAGATTTTTAGATGCCATTGGTGAAGATGAATTGGCCTGGCTCGAAGAACCGATACATTCTGCGGCCTATGATCAGATTGAGGAGCTTTGCAAGCGTACTTCTGTTCCTGTAGCTTATGGCGAATCTGAGCGGACCTCTAAAATATTTCCTATGTTGGCCAACTGTGGAGTAAAACACTTACAGCCTGTTCCGACACAGTTCGGTGGAATAAAGGAATGGATGGAAGTCCGGGATTTATGTACAAATCGCAATTTGCAACTTTCTTCTGGTGGTTATTCCTTATATTCGAGCTTTTTAATGACTACAGCTAACGAAACTGGCATGATAGAATACCTGTATTCACTGATGTATGGCTTGGAAAAGTATTTTTTAATTCGCCCATCATTGGAAAACGGGCAGTTCCATTTACCAGAATCGGATGGATTGCCTGTACGTATCGATTGGGAATATTGCCTGAAGGAGAATAAGGTGGTAAGGGAGCAGGTCTGGTTAAAGCAGGATGTCCCAGGATATAATCCATTGGTTAGTATGTAATACAATAAAAAGCGAACCTGATTATGAATTTATCATTTAATTATATTGATTATCTAGTTTTAACAATATATGCTTTAGTTCTTTTGTATGTGGGGTTTCGTTTTTCAAGAAGAGAGAAAAATCAACAGGATATATTTCTGGGCGGGCGTTCGTTAAAATGGTGGCAGATTGGATTTTCTATCTTTGGAGCTAATGCCGGACCAACGATGTTAATTGGCTTTGCCAGCATTGGATTTTCCCATGGAATTGTCGCAAGTAATTTCGAATTATTGGCTTGGATCTTTCTGATGTTATTGGCCATGGTATTCTTGCCTTATTATCTAAAAACCAAGATTAGTACAATACCACAGTTTCTGTTGATCCGTTTTGGTAAAAGGTCTTATAATTTTCTGATCGTCTATAGCCTGATTTCCATTTTAGTCGTTTGGCTGGGCAGTGCCCTATATGCTGGCGGTTTGCTTATCTCAGGTATTTTCGGCTGTCAGTTGTTTACAGCAATCGTCATTATTGGTGTCATCGCAACAAGTTTTACTGCGATAGGGGGATTGAAAGCTGTTGTCCGTACTGGCGTTTTCCAGTCCATTATTATTATTGTATCGTCTATCATTTTGACCTTCCTTGGTTTTCAGAAGATTGGACATCTGGATACGTTGATCAGTCAAACTCCAGCATCCTATTGGAAATTATTTTTACCAGCATCAAATCCCGAATACTCATGGGTTGGGATCGTGTTAGGCTATCCTGTCGTAGCCATATATTATTGGTGCGCTGATCAGACGATCGTACAGAAAGTTTTAGCTGCGAAAGACTTAAAAGAGGGACAGTATGGAGCTCTATTTATCGGTGCACTTAAGATTATCATGCCGATTATATTTATTTTGCCTGGTATCATGTGTTTTGTATTATTCAAAGATACCGCGCCGGATAACGCCTATATAACTATGATCAAACAATTGATGCCGCATGGTCTTTTGGGATTGAGTATTGCAGCGCTGATTGCGTCTTTAGTAGATACGGTATCATCAAGCTTGAATTCATTTTGTACCGTGTTTACGTTGGATGTTGTACCGCAATTTAAAGTGTTGGATAATAATCAGCAGCGGCGTATGGGGAAATGGGTAACTGTTATAGTTGCGTTGGTTGGAATCGGCATAGCGATGCTATTTTCTTATTCCGGAAAAGGTTTTTTTGACCTAACACAAGGTTTGGTTTCCATTTTAGCACCACCATTGGCAGTTGTTTTCCTGTGGGGAGTAGTCTGGCGTGGAATTAATGGGAAAGCAGCCGAAGCTGTCTTATATGGAGGTGGTCTAATTTGTTTAATACTAGGCGTTTGTCATGTCTTAAATTATCCTTACCGAGGCTTTTGGCCGCATTTTCTGATGCTATCTTTTTATATTTTTGTAGCTTTGAGTGTGATCATTGTGCTGGTCTCTTTCTTGACCAAATCCAATGCAAATTCGCAGCTGCCGACCTTATTTGATGGATCGAATGCAAAAGAGGCTGGTCAATCCCGTTCAGTTTGGTTGACTTGGGTTGGACTGGCCTTCGTCATGATCCTGATTTATATTTATTTTAACTGACCTTATTCGTGGATAATGTAGCTGGCCAGTTATTAATATGGCGAAGGAACGATTGAATAGAAGGAGGCTCATTTAGTAAAAAATTAAACAAAAGTAACGATGAAAATGCTTATTCGCCTACTTATATTATGCACTTCAATGGCATTTACTATGTGCAAAGGGGAGGGGCCAAAATCGACTATACCGAAATACGAAGAGCATGTCTTTGTGGTTAATATTGTCGACAATCCAGAAAAATTAAAGGAATACCTGACTTACCATAGTCATGTTTGGCCAGAAGTGGAGGCAGGTTTTAAGAAAGCAGGCTATGAACGGATCGCATTATATCGTTTCGATAAGCTGATTGTCATGACAGTTAGCGTCCCTGCGGGGGCTAACCTTGATCAGATGGGGAAGCTTGCCGAATCCTACAGTCCGAAATGCGCCGAATGGAACGCGTTGATGAATACCTATCAACAAGGTGTCAGCGGTACCGAAGCAGGACAAAAATGGGCTGAAACGAAACTTTTTTACCAATTTAAACGCAGATAGCTTCCGGTGTGCGATACTGCTTTAGAAAATCTCGGGGCGTACTACCCTTAACATCTTTAAAATGTTTGTTAAAATTTGAAATATTATTGTAACCACTTTTGTAGCAGGTCTCTGTGATATTGTATTGTCCTTCCATCAATAATTTTGCCGCGTGACCAATGCGTATCTCTTTGATAAAATCTACTAAGGTCCTGTTTGTTTGCATTTTGAAGAAACGACAAAAGGCAGAGGAAGACATAGGTACTATTGAAGCTACATCCTGTAGGGTTATATCCTCTCTAAAATGCTTGAATATATAGTCGAAAACTCGGTTAATACGATTGGCATCTGTCGAATTTTCAATGATATTGAAGGATGGTGAAGATAATGTCCTATAGGAATTGGATAAGGCCAATTTGTCTAAAAGCTGTAGCATCAATACCGCTCGGGACAGCCCTGAGGCAACCAGCATCTCATTGAGAATATCTTTAGCCTGTCTAACTATAGGCCCTGAAAACAACACTCCTTTTGCTGCATTAATAAACAACTGGTTCAGAAGAATTGCTTCGGGCTTGGTCAGAAAATCTTTACCCAAAAAATCAGGATAAAAATGAACGATGGATGCCGTGGCCGGTTTATCCTTATCGAGTGTATTGTAATATTGCCAGCAATGCGGAAGATAGCTTCCTAACAATACCAGTTCGTCACCTTCAAAATCCTCAATGTGATCCCCTATGAATCGTTTCCCCATACAATTACCCAATAAGACAATCTCAAAGTTTCGATGTGACTTTAATGAAGTGTATTTTTTGATTTCAAGTTCTTCGCTACGGACAGTAAATGACTGATCCGGTGGGAAAGTAAAGTTTTCATAAATATGCTGCATCATAATAAAAGCCTTTAACGGGTTTAAAAATTACCAGATTATAGCAACCGGTTGCATAGCTTAGTTAAAGGTAAGAAAAAAAAATATGAAAGTATAAAATTGGCGCATCTTGTATGTAAAATCTTTAGTGCAAAAAAACATTACAAAAGAGCAAATTACTGGTGGTTCTCGCTATTTAATATCCTGAGATTTATTCCTGTCATCATTTGTGAAAAATAAAGACTTATAAATAACCAAGTTCACTATTGTCTTTTCTTTCGAGACTAGGGGACCCTGAATACAGATAATTATGAAAAAAGCGAAATTAACACAGTTTCAAAATTGGCACAAAAGCACAAAAAATGTTGTGCTCTTTTGTGCTTTGGCTGTCGCCTGCAGCCCTAGAGAGGCGGTAGCGAGAGCATTATTAATGGAGGGCGAGCATCGGGAAATGGTTCCGTCTGAACTTACTCAGGAAGATATCATTGTAAATGGTCGCGTGATTGACAGGGACGGGAAACCGATGATCGGAGTGTCCGTTTCAGAAAAAGGGAAGCGAAATCAACAGACTACGGATAAAGATGGTCATTATCAGATCAAAGTTGCTTCATCGGCAATATTGGTTTTCACCTATGTTGGACATGAAACCGTCGAACAAGCAGTTGCTGGACAGAAGACGCTCAATGTTTCTTTGAAAGTAGGAACGAACGATCTGAATGAGGTTGTGGTAGTTGGATATACTTCGCAGAAAAAATCTTTGATTACCGGATCTATTTCAACAATGAAAGTGGATGAGCGGATGAATGCGATTCCAACGACCTCTGCGGGAAATCTTCTCATCGGTAAGCTATCGGGTGTTAATGTAAGTACAGTTAATGCAATCCCGGGATCACAACCTGCAATCAGTGTGCGGACAAAGTCTTCGCTTAATGATCAAAATGTTATTTATGTAATTGATGGTGTTGTTCGGGGATCGGGAGATTTTAATAACCTGAGTCCAAATGAAATCGATGAGATTTCGGTGTTAAAGGACGCAGCTTCAGCAGCCATTTATGGGGCTCGTTCGGCAGGAGGTGTAATCTTAGTGACCACTAAAAGAGGAACGCAGGGTAGGCCGGTCTTTAACTATTCAGCAGGATATAGTATCGACACGCGAACAAAGAATGTAAATCTAACGAGTGCCGTGCAGGCCGGTGAACTTTATACGCGTATTAATGGTGCTGCTGACCCTGCGGGATGGGCCTGGTCTCAGGAGGAACTAGATCATTATAAGACAATCAATAATGGTTGGGGCTACGATCAGCTGGAAACAGTATGGCGCAATCCATCCACACAAACACACAATCTTAGTGTGAATGGTGGGAGTGATAAGGTGCGATATTTTGGTGCTGCATCATATGTTAAGCAAACAGGATTTTTAGATCCGCTTACCTATGATAAGTATAATATTCGGATGAATGTAACTGCCGATATTACGAAGGATCTTGAAATATTTTCAGGTTTTGCGCTTTATAACAACTTTACTGGAAATGCTGTTTTTGAAGATGCAGCGGCCAATTATGGTAAGTTGCGCGTATGGCAGCCTGATCAGCCGGTATACACGGATAATGGTCAATACATCGATTATGGGTGGATTGCCAATATGGGGGCGAGTGTAGATGGAACTGCTGGTTATAATAAGGCAAAAATGTTGAAACCACAATTGATTATAAGCGGAACTTACAAGGCTCCGTTTTTAGATGGGTTGAAAGCCAAAGTGTCGTATGCAAGAAGCTGGTCTAATGAAATTACTCAAAAGTTTTATAAGAACTATCCATTATTTTTAATGAAAAGAAGTGGTCCAAATAATCGTATTATTTCGACTGCTGACAGCGATATTGTTGGAACGAGAAAATCAACTTGGGTTGGAAAGGATTTTATTGAACGAAAATCGACCTATAGTGACGATAAACAGTTCAATGTTCAGCTGAACTACGATCATGTATTTAATGGTGTACATCGGGTATCTGGAGCTTTGGTTACAGAGTGGTATGAAGGTGGAGGAGCAGGCATCACAGGTGGAAGGGAAACTTTTCCGGTGTATCTAACTGACCAATTTTGGGCGGCTAGTAGTGCACGTGCTGATGGTTGGGCTGATGGTGATACAGACTTTCTCAATGGGCGGATGTCTTATGTCGGACAGTTTAATTATGCCTATGCGGACAAATATTTAGTTAATTTTTCTTTCCGCGAAGATGGTTCCATGCAATTTGCACCGAATGAGCGCTGGGGATTCTTTCCAGCAGGTTCGGTCGGATGGGTTGCTTCGGAAGAGAAATTTTTCAATAAATCAGTGATCCAATTTTTGAAATTCAGGGGATCGGTCGGTTTGACAGGGAATGATGCAGTTGGAGGTGGAGGATGGCAATGGCAGGAAGCTTATAAAGCCGGAAGTTCAGCTTATTTTGGCACAAGCCCTTCTCCTTCTGTCGGAATCGGCTACGGTCCTGTGGTCAACCCTAATTTGACTTGGGAAAAATCATTGAGTTACAATTTTGGAGCGGATATGAATTTTCTGAAGAATTGGAATATTTCACTCGATTATTGGTATCGGAATACCTATGATATTTTGAAGAATCGTCAATTATCCCTTCCGACAACTTTTAGTTTGTCTATGCCAGATGAGAACTACGCAAAAGTCAAAGCACAGGGATTCGATCTGCAGTTGGGGTATCGTAAGGATCGGCCGGATTTCTCCTATTATGCAAATCTGACGATGTCCTATGGCTGGAATAAGGTAATTACACAGGATTATGCGCAGAATGCACAGACGATTGATGTGCCTGTTGGCAAATCGTTGAGTTATATCACAGGTTGGCAGTATGATCGTATCTTGAGAACTCAAGCAGATGTGGATGCCTTTGTTGCCGCAAATCCGAATTATAAGCATAATGGTTTGTCTCCGGCATTAGGGATGATGGTGTACAAGGATTTGAGTGGACCTGATGGTAAACCGGATGGAAATATCGATGATTGGGACCGCGTGATGTTAAAACCAAATAATAATCCTGTTGTATATGGTCTAAACCTAGGTGGGAGCTGGAAAGGATTTCATGTGGATATGATGCTTTCAGGACGTTTGGGAGAGAAAAAATGGATGAATGATCTTGCTGGAGGGGTAGAATGGAACCGCATGTGGGATCAATGGTATTCGGACAGCTGGACGCCGGAGAACCCAAATGCGACTTTGCCGAAGCGTGTGAGTGCCAATAATGCAAGTACATATCAAACAAACAGTGCCTATTGGTTGAAAGATGGCAGTTTTATGCGGATGAAATACCTGACTTTAAGTTACGATTTACCAAAGGGGAAATTTTATAATAAAGTTTTTGATAACATAAGGATTTTCGCTACAGGGACCAATCTCTTTGTGCTTAGCCCATTCAATAAATATTATGATCCGGAGATTGGTGGTGGCAATGCATTCCCTGTATTGCGTTCATACAATTTTGGTATCGATGTTAAATTTTAAATCTTTTGCAAAATGAAAACTAGAAAACTAATATATGGACTCTGTTTGGCGATGCTAACCAGCTGTAGTTTAGATTATAAAAATACGGGTGTCATTAATCCAGACAACGTCTGGATGGATAAGACCATGATTAATTCCTATTTGTCCGATGTTTACGGTAAGATGATGCCAGGGTGGCCAATTGCGGCTAACGGAACAGATGAGGGTATGAATCAACCGACGGACATGGGAAATTTTCCAAGGGGTTTGGTTACGGTAGATAACCAAGGACAAGAGTTAAATTACGCTAATATTGACCGGATCAACTTTTTCCTGGATAAAATGGCAACGGTTACTGTACTTTCTGATGCTGAAAAGAAACCGTTGGTCGGTCAAGCACTATTTTGGCGTGCATGGGATTATTGGGGAAAAGTGTGGAATGTGGGTGGTGTACCGTTGATTCTTCACTTTCAGGATGTGACCAATGTACCTTCATTATTTGTAAACCGTAATTCAACAACGGAATGCATGACGCAGATTTTGAAGGACCTTGATGATGCCATCGCAAATCTTCCG
Source organism: Sphingobacterium sp. UGAL515B_05 (assembly GCF_033097525.1). Classification (NCBI taxonomy): domain Bacteria; kingdom Pseudomonadati; phylum Bacteroidota; class Sphingobacteriia; order Sphingobacteriales; family Sphingobacteriaceae; genus Sphingobacterium; species Sphingobacterium sp. UGAL515B_05. Next base: position 3,928,896 of record NZ_CP109907.1, read on the forward strand.
GATGTTTGGACCGGAAGTGACTATGGACGTATTGATAAAGGTACGGCAATGGCATTTAAGGGACGTATACTATTACGTTATGCCAGCCCTTTATTTAATCCTAACAATGATCAAAAACGTTGGGAATCAGCCTATAAGGCTAATAAAGATGCGGTTGATTTCTTAAAGAGCATGGGCAAGGGCTTATACGAAGGTAAATTTGAAGATATCTGGTATAACGAGCGCAATAAGGAAGTCATTATGCTGAATCAGTTTTATAAACCTGATCATAAATTAGATCAAAAAAATGTTCGTCCCGGGCCGCTAACCAAAGATTATGCTAATGATAACCAGGCAATTCTTCCCTTATTGATGGCTTACCCCAAAAAGGATGGAACGCCCTTAAAGTTGGATCTCAATCGCTTGGCCAATGATCCAGTATATAATGAGCAATTTATGACTGATTTTTATGTCGGACGTGATCCTCGATTTTATGCAACAATCTTTAGTCCAGGTACGGCTTATCCGGCAAGCGATAAGTTAGTAGGAGGGATGAAGTATTGGAATACGATGAAAAAGGTGCCGGATGCAAGCTCTGCTACTGGATTTAGGTATGTGAGTTTAATAAATGATGAACTGAAAGTAGGAGATGTATATTCTTCCGGATATTATCAACTTAAAGGAATTGATAAATCATTAACGCAGGCTACTGTATATGATGCAGAGACAGATTGGGTAGAAATCCGCTTCGCAGAGGTATTGATGAACTATGGTGAATGTGCCAACGAAACAGGAAAGTCGGCGGAAGCGCTAGGAGTTTTGTATGATATCCGTAAAAGAGCTGGTATCGAGGCTGGAAGTGGAAATTATGGTATCACGGCTAATTCTCAGACAAGCATCCGCCAAGCCTATATGGATGAGCGTTTTATTGAATTTGCTTACGAAGGGATGCGTTTCACTGATTTGCGTCGTTGGAAAAAATTTGACCTCTTGAATTCCCTTAAATATCGTTCAGGACTTTATGCTGTTATTAAAGATCAAGCAAATATAGCTTCTTTTGATTGGACCAAAGATATGTATGATCCTACCGTACGCAAGCTTTTCCGTTTTGAATATGTTCAGAATTTAGATGGCGATAATCAATATCAATTTAATGTCAACTTACAGCATTGGTTCTATCCACTGCAAAAGCAAGTAATCGATAGAAATTCAAAAATTGAACAAAATAATGAATGGGGTGGAAGTTTTAATCCATTGAAATAATTATAATTTAAAATTAACATAGAGTGGTTTAGGTGTATCCTTTAGTTAGTGTTTTTTTAGTTGGGCTGGCTATGCAGTCCAACTCTTTTACGATTATTTATAGGGAATTATCAAGAGTCCGATGAAAGCGAAAATACTATTATTTATATTCTTAAATTTATTAGGACATGTTTTATTTGCACAGAAGAAGGCATTAAATGATTATGATATAAATTGGACAAGTCCTGGTCTAAATTCTCAAGGTTCTATGCCTATTGGTAATGGTGATATTGGTGCTAATGTTTGGGTAGAAGATAATGGTGATTTAGTGTTTTATATTTCGAAAACAGATGCCTGGAGTGAAGTGGGAAGAATACTGAAATTAGGAAGAGTAAGAGTATCAATCCAACCTAGTTCTATTAAAAAGAGCGGATTTTTGCAAACTTTAAAATTGCAGTATGGTGAAATGAAAATTAATTTGGGGGACACACAAATTAATTTTTGGGTCGATGCCAATAATCCTGTTATTGAAATGGATATTAAGAGCCCGAATGCCACAAAAGTTAAAGTGCAATATGAAAATTGGCATAAAGAAAGAAGATTGATAGCTGGTTCAGAAGGATTTTCAGTCTCTGGATTTGGAGAATCTTTAGGTGAAGTATTCCAAGAACCAGATATCGTTGTATCTAATAATTCTGACAAAATTGTATCGTATCATCACAATAATTATTCGATTTGGAAAAGAAATCTTAGCATACAATCCCTAGAGAACACCTTGCAAAATAACAGCGACCCATTATTAGGTTTAACCTATGGTTTGTTGATTCAGGGAAATGGATTAAAAAATGTTAACGATACTATTTTGGTCTCCAGTCGGGAGAGAAAGCAGCATCGAATTGAAATATTTCCATTTACAAAGAAAATCAATCCTGTTATCTGGCAAAATGAGTTAGTAAAAAGAGCTCATTTTATCGAAAGTCTCTCGTATCAAAAACGGTTGACGGCTCATCGAAAATGGTGGGTGGATTTTTGGAATCGATCTTATATTTTTATTACCGCAAATGATGAAAAAAATAGAGAAGATGCGGAGAAAGTAACTCAAGGTTATATTTTGCAGCGGTTTATCAATGCATGTGCTGGTAGAGGTAACTTTCCGATTAAATTTAATGGAAGTATTTTTACAGTTGATACCTATAACAGAAAGGGAGAACGGCCAAATATGGATGCCGATTACCGCTCGTGGGGTGGTAGTTATTGGTGGCAAAATACGCGACTCATCTATTGGAGTATGCTATTGTCAGGCGATCTTGATTTGATGAAACCCTTTTTCAAGATGTATTTTGATGTATTGCCAATTAGAAAGGAAGCAACGAGAAAATATTATCAACATGAAGGTGCGTTTTATCCTGAAACAATGGATTTTTGGGGGACATATAATATTGGAGATTATGGAAGTAATAGAGCAGGCTTAAAAGAAGGTTTTACGATAAATCCCTATGTAAGGTATTATTGGTCAGGTGGATTGGAGCTGTCACTCATGATGTTAGATTATTATTCATTTACTAAAGATGCCGAATTTTTGAAAAAGATGGTACCTTTTGTATCTGAGATTTTAACGTTTTATGATCAGCATTGGAAAAGAGGTGTTGACGGTAAAATAAAATTTGATCCTGCGATGTCTCTGGAAACCTATCATACTGCAATAAATCCTTTACCGGAAATTGTAGGGATAAGGACGGTTGCTCAAAAAATGATGAATCTTCCGCAGAGTCACATATCAGCTTTAGATCGAGAAAAATGGTCAAAATTGATTGCTGATTTGCCGGCTCTTCCTATACACATTGTAAAGGGAGATACTTTACTTGCCCCTGCGCATGAATTTAGCAATAAAGCAAATGCGGAGAGTCCTGAACTTTATGCTGTGTTTCCCTATCGCGCTTACGGGTTGAAGAGGCCGAACCTAGCATTAGCCAAAAGAACTTTTCGTGCAAGAAATCATAAGGAGAATGGTGGTTGGCAGCAAAGTTCTATTCAAGCCACTCTTTTAGGCTTAACAGAGGAAGCAAAAAATATGATCATACAAAGTTATTCAAGCTGGGATAAGAATTTTAGATTTCCAGCTTTTTGGGGACCAAATTACGATTGGACACCCGATCAATGTCATGGGAATGTTGCCGCGATAGCATTGCAACGTATGATCATCCAATATGAAGATGCTAACGTCGATTTGTTTCCCTCTTGGCCCAAAGAGTGGAATGTACGTTTTAAGTTAATGGGGCCAAATAAGCATATTTATGAAGGAGAATACAAAAAAGGAGTATTAAAACTCAAGTCAAATCCGTAAAAATAAAAGACTAATACGATCTTTTACGTTCATAAATGAGTATAATAATAAAGTGGTTTATATGATTTGTTATTCGAGATTTTCAGTAAATAGTGAGTGTATATTTATATAGTTCTCTAGTTTTAATCAAACTAAAATAAATAAAAGGATGAAAAAAATAGTAGGAAGTTTTCTACTTTGTGCATTAGCGCTAAATAGTTTTTCGCAAGACTGGATCCCTCAAAAGCGGGATAAAAATGTGCTGTTCAGATTGCTGGATTGCCAATATGAAGGAGCAAAATTGGTAAATAGTTCGACAATAGGAGGGCGTTCGGACAATTGGAATGTCACGCAGGAGGTTTTGAAAAAGAAGGGAACCAATGAGGTGACCTACCGATTTACCTTTAAGGCGAAAAGAGCGATGAAGGATGCGGGGGTAGCTGTCGCTTTTGATGCTTATGACTGGTCGAGCGATAATTTTGTGATGATTCCCGCGGTTGTTTATAATGGCAATCGCCAACGGATCGTCAACCGGGAATATGCAACTGGTCTCGACAAAACAGATTATTACCGAAAAGATCTAGCACTAACCTCCAATCCGATCCCACAACTTTCACCAGAATTCGGTGCAAAGTCAAAATTGGAAGTGAATATCAGTAATACAAGTACACCCGTAATGGCCTACTTAGACCGAAAACAACAGAAGGGCGTTTTCCTGTTTACTGATCAGGGAATTACTTGGAAAAATGAGGTAAAAGACCATGCATTGATTGTTGAAGAAAGTAAGGATCGAAGTGTCGCAAGTTTTGTCGTCAGTGCGCCGGGTGTGCGGTCGCGGAAACCCGAATTTATCGGTTTTAGCGAAAGCCCTGATCGGGGAATATCGGTCGCCCAAGGTGATGAATTGCAGATTCGCGTTACACGATTAGAATTTCAGTCCGCAGATGTACCGTATTTGTACACTCGATTTATGCAAGAACGAAAATTGCATATCAAGGAAGCTACTCCCCGCAATTTAATGCCGATGAGTGAGGTTTTTACGCGTATGGCAAAAAATATTGATGAACGCTATTATGCAAAAGACGGTGTTGGATTTTACTGCCCTGAGAATGCAGATTGGATGTCCTATGGCTGGGTGGGTGGATTGATCAATACCTATCCTATGCTGGCTTTGGCAGATACGACACATTTCAATCGTGTAAGGAATACCTTTGATTTTGCCCTGCCAAAAGGCCGGGGAGCAAGCGGATACTACTATGATGTACTTGGTGCGGATGGGAAGGTGATCTACCGTGATGGCGCCAAACTAAATCCAGGTATCGGATTGACGCGTAAAAATGCGGATGTACTGTACTGGATGGTGAAACAATTTATGCTGCTGAAAAAGCAGGGCAAATCTTCTTTGATTTCCAAAGAGTGGGAAAACTCAACCCGGCAACTTGCGGATGCCTTTGTAAAGACTTGGCAAGAAGAAGGAACCTGGGGTAATTATATAGCGGTTGAATCGGGTAAAATTGCGGCGTATAACACGACAGGTGGAGCGATGGCTGTTGCTGGCTTAGCCTTGGCAGCTTCTTATTTCCATAACGATCAGTATCTCAACGTGGCAAAAGAAGCTGCGAATAAATATTACGATGAGTTTGCCCTGGTCGGATTTACTTCGGGTGCTTGCGGGGATATTCTCCAAAATGCCGATTCGGAAACTGCAATTGCATTGACGACTTCACTAATGACGCTTTTTGAACAAACTGGCAAACGCGAATACCTGGATCAGGCCAAAAACCTAGCGAATTATACCGCGTCTTGGACAGTATCTTTTCCTTATCAGCTACCTGAAAATACAGCTTTGGCAAAATTGGGCGCTAATCTTACAGGGGCGGTTTGGGCGAGTACACAAAACAAACATGGTGCCCCAGGGTTTTGCACACAATCTGGCGACGCACTGTTCAAGCTTTTCCGTGAAACTGGAACGAGCTTATATGCCGATTTGATACGTGATGTAATCCACGCACACGCCGAAGGCATACAACCCAATGGTAAGATCACCGAACGTTTGACCTATTGTGATGCGGATAGTCGGGGATCACGTGGCGATGGCGGTAAAACAGGCTGGAACGAAACAAATGGAGCATTGATGGCGCTAGAGATACCCGGACTTTACGTCCGAAAGGACAAAGGGACAGCCTATGCCTTTGACCATATCGTTATCAAGACGATAAAGAAAACGAATCAGGGGCTGTCGCTGACACTATATAATCCCACGAGCTACGATGCAACTGTAACGGTGTTGGCTGAGGATGCCCATGAAGCCGCGCGACCTTTGGGAGAAAATGCTTTTTGGGACTGGAAGAACAAAGTCAACATCAAAGCTGGAGAGTCCGTTGCTGTTGATCTATAAATGAAAGCTAAAAAATACGATACGTTAAAATTAAAGGGAATGAAATTTCTAAAAGCTAAATTGCTATGTCTCGGATTGACTGCCTTGTCAACGATGGGCTATAGCCAAACAACATTAAAAACCAATTATTTCAAAATCGTGATTGACCAGAAAGGTTATATCACGAGCATGCAGAACATTACAAAAAAATCGAGTCCGGAATTTAGTCCCTCCGATAAACCGTCCCCGTTGATGGTGCTATATAATGCAAAAAAGAGGGTATATACCTATCCAAATCAGGCAAGCTATTCTGCAAGTGATAAAATCATGACTTTGCGTTATCCGAACGGTTCGACCGCGCGCATCAGCATCTTACCTCAGGCGAAGTACTTCAAGATGAAACTCCTTTCTTTGACCAATTCGAAAGAAATTGAGGCAATACAATGGGGATCCTATCATACCAACATAACTAATTTACTGGGCGAGATTATTGGTGTCAGTCGGGATACAAGTAAAGCGGTCAATTACGCGATTGGTATGCTGGCGCTCAATGATAATACATTGGGTGGAACAGCAGATATTCAAGGTGATGCAGCGCCATTTCAGTATATTATCCATTCACCGGATGCAGCGCGTTTTCCATTGCCAAATGACTTGCATGAAGGCCAAATATTTACTTTAGGAGGAAATGGTATCAGCGATGTCGCCTTTTATGCACACAAAGAACCATATTATCGGATTATGTACGGAAATGCGGCTGAGGTGGATAAAAATGGACGAATATCTATTAGCTACCAATCTAGGGACCGTAGAAGTCCGCGCGAGGTGTATTATTCGTTGATTCCCAATATGCCTTCAAACAAGCCAAATCATCTGCAGGTTCAACCCCTACCCGGTGTCGATTACATCGGGTCTAGTATCGCTTTTTGGGGCAGTCCGGATAGCACAGCCCTGATGGACGTGGTTCAGGATATTGTGCTTAAAGAGGGTTTGCCACATCCGACAGTCAATGGAAAGTGGATCAAAGATCCGGCGGCCTTTGTACCTGATGTGTTGACTGAGGGGGGACAATATGACAATATGATAGAATATGCTGACCGATTGGGATTTAAGGCAATCAGCCTGTACGACCAAGGGTTTTTGCGGCCTGATCGCGGGAATGCAGGTTATATTGACGGTAAAAACTTCGATCATAAGCCGCTTAAGTTCGCCGATGGGAAAGCACTTTCTCACAAGGAATATGCGATGTTGGCAGCCAAGCACAACCTGGTTATCGGTCGTACCCCGATAACGAATGCCCTGGCTCCGGGCACGAAAGATGCCAGTCCGGTTCCGAGCGATAGTATCTGGTATCAACAAAAACGTCCGCTAGCAAAGGCTATTAGTGCTACAGATACACTCATCTATGTGGATGACCCGACGCATTTGGAGGAAATAGGCAGTTGGGAAGGACACGTCAAAAGCTTAAATATCATTAAAATCGGCAAAGAGCTTATCCATTATTTAGGTGTGAGCGATACCAAACCTTATCGTTTACTCAATGTGAAACGAGGCTACTGGAAAACAACAGCTACTGCGCATAATGCACAGGATACTTTGTACAAACTACAGGTTACCATTGACTATGGTTATGATGGTCTGATTCCGAATATTCAGTTGCAAGATAAAATAGCCGAATATTATGCCGATGTCTGTGCAATCAATGGTTTGGGCTACTATGATTTTGACGGTCAGGAATTCTTGTTCAACAATGGTCATGGTTACTATTCGGCGAAACGTTTTTTTCGTAAAATGTTCGAACGTGCGAAACAACATGGATTGGCAGATATTCGTTTTACAGGGGCTACTTTATCCGAAGGATCATGGCATTATCAAAGTATATGGAACGTAGGTGGCGGTAAAAACTTATATGATGCAGAGACGCGGGAATGGGGAAGTGCGACAAGTCAAGGAAAAGATTTACGTGATGTCTCCTACGCTAATTTTTTCCCTGTCGGAATGGGCGGGAATTTCCCGATTACCGAAAAGTCTACTGTCGAGGAATATGAGCATATGCAGGCCATGTCTGTGGGTACGGGATCAACTTATAGTTTAAAACTGAATCAAAAACAGGTAGAAAGTTGTCCACAGAAAGATGCTATTTTCCAAGCGATCCGCACCTGGGAAAATGCCCGGAGGGCAAATGCTTTCCCACGCTGGGTGAAAGAGTATCTGGTGGATCCAACGCAGAGTTTTAGATTAGAAGAACTCGATAAAGATCACTGGAATCTTTATCGTATCAATAGGGATGGTTCGGGTAAGAGACTATTAACAAAATTGACAAGAGCAAAAGGATATTAAAAAAACTATATCCGGCCTATTCAGGCCGGATTAGTTTTTATAGCATTAAACTGATTAAAATGAAAATTACTTTTTTCTTAACCTGTATTTTCGTTTTGGGATTTGGAACCTCGTCGGCGCAGGTAAAATCGGAACCTCGGGAATACCATGTTGCGATCACTGGAAGTGATACGCAGGCCGGCACTCCTACAAAACCACTCCGTACTATAATGGCTGCAGCCAAACTTGCAATGCCAGGTGATATCATCACGGTTCACGAAGGGGTATACCGCGAAAGTATCGTTCCACCACGTGGTGGTTTTTCGGCAAAACAACCGATTACTTACCGTGCAGCAAAAGGTGAAAAAGTGGTTATTAAAGGCTCGGAAGAAGTGAAGGGCTGGAAGCTGATTGGTGACGATATTTGGCAGCTCGAATTGCCGAATTCATTCTTTGGTACATTCAATCCCTATCAGGAGGAAATCCGCGGGGACTGGTTTTGGCCAACACCGAAAGAAAGAAAATATCACCGCGGGGCAGTTTATCTTCATGGTCATTGGCTGATGGAAGCTTCTTCTAAAGAACAGCTCTTAGCCGATCATTCGCCGAAAGGGGGATGGTGGGCGTCGGTTGATGGGGAAAAAACGGCTATATGGGCCCGGTTTCCAAAGGTTGATCCGAACCTGGAACAGGTAGAAATCAATGTTCGACCTCGGGTATTCTATCCGGATCGTCCTTTTGTCAACTACATCAACGTGGATGGTTTTGTGATGGAACAGGCCGCGACTAACTGGGCACCACCCACTGCCGAACAGGAAGGACTTATCGGTACACATTGGAGTAAGGGCTGGCGTATAGTCAACAATACCATACAATATTCGAAATGTGTTGGAATTGCCCTAGGGAAATATGGTGATGCCTATGATAATAAAGATACAGAGTCCGCTGAAGGGTATGTGGGCAACATAAAAAGAGCGTTGGCTTTTGGTTGGAACAAAGACAGTGTCGGCAGTCATTATGTGGGAAATAACAAGATAGCCTATTGCGAACAGGCCGGTATTGTGGGCAGTATGGGCTGTTCATTCAGCACGGTAGAGCACAATACAATACATGATATCCATATCGAGCGCCTTTTTACCGGCGCTGAAATGGCAGGGATTAAATTTCATGGCGCTGTAGATGTTAGCATTCGAAATAATCGGATTTATCGGACGAATATGGCAATTTGGTTGGACTGGATGGCGCAAGGCGCACAGATTATGAATAACCTGTTTTATCAAAATGATCTCGATATATTTTTGGAGGTAACACATGGGCCTGCGTTGGTTGCCAATAATATTATGCTTTCCCCTAAAAATTTGTCAATGAATGCGCAAGGAGCGGCATTCGCGCATAATCTTTTTGCCGGAAAAATCGAAGTTATTGCATACGATAGCCGATTGACGCCATATCTGAAACCGCATGCAACTGGAATTGTTGCATTAAAGGATAATCCGGCAGGTGATGTGCAGTTTGTCAATAATATTTTTACAAAAGGATCTGATGTCAGTGATTATTATAAAGCGTATCTTCCCGTGTTGTTGGATGCTAATGTCTATACTAAGGGTAGTATTGCTGTTTCAACTGCCAAAGTAAATGCACGAATGGGGGAAATACATGCCAACGCCGAGCAGCAGATGAAGTCTTATGTGAGCAAACTTGCAGTAGAACATAATGCGTTGATCGATACGAATGAGGCTGTTCTTGTCAATTTAGTGGAAAAACAAGGTAAGCTCTACTTGGACTTTCCGTTTCAAGCAAAATGGTTGCAACAGAAGAGAGATTTGGTGACTTCAAGATCGTTAAGTCCAACGGTAATATCCGAGTTGCCATTTGAGGATCGAAATGGACGGCCTTTGCAGATTGACCGGGACTACTTCGGTAAAGCTCGAAAAAAATCCAATCCGTCTCCAGGTCCATTTGAATATACATGGAAGAAGGAAGAAAAAATAACATTGATTTATGAATAGAAACCGAATAATACCATTAAAATCTTACGGGATGCTGTTGAGCATCCTTTTTTGCGTTTTGTTCGAATAGCAAAGTAATAATCGATTTGAAAGGTGATAATTCGTCGCCGTTGGTTGATAAGAAAGTAAATTTATAGTCTTTGGCAAACTTTTGGTCGAACATAACCAATTGTCTGTATCTTATCGGATTCCGAAGAGCGAATGAAGTAATGTAAACCATTTTTTATGATAAATCGTATTCAGTTTAGTATCATTTTATTTTTTGTAGTTTTCAATTGCTATGCTCAGTCCAGGTATGTTAATCCGTTTATCGGTGCAGTTACCAGTGGTGAGAAGGCCGAAACCGGTGGACATGGTTTCGGTAAAACTTTTCCGGGTGCAGCAACTCCATTTGGCTTAACACAGGTTAGCCCCAACACGATCACTGGTGGAGATAATGGTTCTGGATATAACTACGAGCATACCTCCATCGAAGGCTTTGCCTTTACGCAAATGAGTGGGATAGGCTGGTACGGTGATTTAGGTAATTTTTTAGTTATGCCGACTACAGGAGAATTAAAAACTTCGGCAGGTAGTGCCGAACATCCAGAAAATGGCTACCGCTCCCGTTTTTCCAAAAAAGATGAAAAAGCAAGTGCAGGTTATTATGAGGTGGTGCTTTCAGATTATCATATAAAAGCAGAAATGACTGCTGCACCACATAGCGGGATGCTTCGGTTTACCTTTCCCAAACATAAAAAGTCGCGGATTCAGATCGACTTAGCACGACGGGTAGGTGGTACATCTACGGAACAATATGTGAAAGTGGTGGACAACCATACCATCCAAGGATGGATGAAGTGTACGCCCGAAGGTGGCGGTTGGGGAAATGGCGACGGGAAGGCAAATTATACGGTCTATTTTTACGCCCAATTTAGTAAGCCTTTTACCGAAACGGGAGTATGGAGTTGTGCCATTCCCGAGGGACAAAAACGGAAATTGGAGGATGTCACAAGTGCCAGTTATCAAGAGATGGTTTCCAAATCTGTCGTCACAAAAAATATCGGCATTATGGAAGGTAAACATTTGGGGTTTTATACCGAATTCCCTACACAAGCAAATGAGCAGGTCTTAATGAAAGCTGGAATTTCATTTGTCAGTATGGAGGGAGCCAAAAATAACCTTGAAACAGAAATCAAAGATTGGAACTTTAACAATGTATTGGAGCAAACGCAGAAACGATGGGATGATGCATTAGGGAAAATCGAGATTCACGGTGGGACAGAAGACGAGAAAACTGTTTTTTACACGGCTTTGTATCATTCGATGATCGATCCGCGAGATTTCTCGGATGTAGATGGAAAATACGTTGGCGGTGACGGACATATTCACCAAACGAAAGATTTTACCAAGCGAACAGTATTTAGCGGCTGGGATGTTTTTCGAAGTCAGTTTCCTTTGCAAACGATTATTAATCCGACTATCGTAAACGATATGATCAATTCTTTGGTCACATTGGCCGAAGAAAGTAAACAGGATTATTTAGAGCGCTGGGAATTTTTGAATGCGTATAGTGGCTGTATGATCGGAAACCCTGCCGTATCGGTTATTACGGACGCCTATATGAAAGGGATATCCAACTTTGATGTAGAAAAGGCATATAAATATGCACGACAGACAGTTGAAAAATTTGGCAATGGAGAAAAGGGAACTACAGGAGAAATTTCGACGACATTGGAATATGCTTACACAGAGTGGTGCCTGTCTCAATTAGCAAAACGATTAAATAAAACGGCTGATGTGGATTTATATGCTCATCGTGCGCAAAGTTATAGAAATCTCTTTGATCCGACAGTTGGTTGGTTTCGACCGAAAGAACAGGATGGTACATGGAGTAAATGGCCAGAAATGGGACGCTTAACCCAAAATTATGGCTGTGTTGAGAGCAATCCTTATCAGCAGGGATGGTTTGTCCCCCATGATGTGGATGGACTTGCAGGCCTTTTGGGTGGTAAGCAAAAAACCATCGCGGATCTCAACAGTTTTTTTGAACTCGCTCCGCAAGATATGATGTGGAATAATTATTATAACCATGCCAATGAACCGGTACACCATGTACCCTTCTTGTTTAATCGTTTAGGAGCACCATGGCTCACACAAAAATGGACGCGTGAAATTTGTTCACGTGCCTATCATAATTCAGTTTATGGTCTGATAGGTAATGAAGATGTGGGGCAAATGTCCGCATGGTATGTATTGGCGGCATCTGGAATACATCCTATTTGCCCAGGGGACACACGTTATGAAATCACAAGCCCTGTATTTAATACAGTCACCTTTAAACTTGATCCCAAATATGATTCGGGGGCACAGTTTGTAATTAAAACAGAAAATAATTCGCCTGAAAATCGCTATATCCAAAAAGCTGAACTTAATGGTGTCCCTTATAATAGCTGTTTTATAGATCACAATGAAATTATGCGAGGGGGAACCTTGGTGCTATTTATGGGGAGAGAACCGAATAAACAATGGGGGCTGGGTAAAACTTTTGAAACACAATAAATACTAGGGAGATGATGGTTGTTAATCGTCTTATTGTAGAATATGACTAAAGATTTTATTTTATGATAAAAAAACTGAAAGCTTTCCTCGTGGCGGTTCTTCTGCCTGGCGGCACTGCATTCGGACAGCAAGCACCAGCACCATTTTTGCCTATTCCAAATCCCGCACAATTGCGATGGCACAAAGCCGAATATATTATGTTTGTCCATTTTGGCATGAAGACATTTTATCCGAGTGACAACCACATGGGGACGGGAGATGAAGACCCAAACCGTTTTAATCCCACACAATTCAATACCGATCAATGGGCTAAAGTGGCTAAAGAAGGTGGGTTTAAGGGGATGGTGCTAACGACAAAACATCACGATGGATTTGCAAATTGGCAGACTTCAACCACCGACCATGGGGTCGCTTCTTCGGCTTGGCGAGCAGGAAAGGGAGATGTCGTACGCGATCTGGCTAAATCTTGTCGAGAGAATGATCTCTATTTTGGATTATATGTCTCTATTATCGATCATCATTTTAACAAATATGGCTCTTCGAAACATCAGTCCTATGGCGATTATTACTTTAACCAAATTGAGGAGTTAAGTACCAAGTATGGCCCAATCGATGAATATTGGTTCGATGGTTTTAATGCCGATAACCTAAAAATGGACTATCCTAAAATTGGACGGATGATTGTCGAGAAACAGCCCGATGCGGTGGTCTATGATTCGGGTGTTTTGGTCAACACTATCCCTGATCGCTGTATAGCATGGCCAGGAAATCATGGCGGAATTACGCCAGATCAAAACTACCGCCAATTAATCGATGGCGTAATGCGCTGGTACCCCAACGAAGCTTCAATTATTTTGCAAGGCAATTGGTTTCACATTGGTCAACCTGCCGTGAGTCTAGAAAAGATGAAAGAGTATTATTTAACCTCAGTTGGTTATGGCTCAACGCCTTTAATGAATGTTTCTCCAAATGCAGTGGGATTGATGGATGAAGCAACAGAAAAGATTTTGATCGCGTTTAAATCCTGGGTCGATCAATTGCACAATAGTAATCCGGCATTCAAAAAAAAGGCAACAGACGACGGTCATCGTGGCAATTCGAAAAAGTATGCAGCTTCACAGGTCAACGATGGAGATTATAATAGCTATTTCGCAACAGATGATAGCGATGATAAAGCGAGCATAACCATCGACTTGGGTAAGAAAACAAAAATTGATGGTTTTATCTTGCAAGAATACATTCCGCTCGGTCAACGGGTGGATGAATACAGCATTGAATGCCGTGTGGACGGGAAATGGGTTGAAGTTTTCCAAGGAAAGAAAATTGGGTATAAGCGTATCATATTGGCAGGAGCGGCTTCGGCCAAGGATATTAAATTTCCAGTCTCAGATGCGGTGCGACTGCATGTCAATAAGAGTTTGGCTTGCCCATTAATCAATAATTTTCAAGTGATTGCTTTGGGAGGAATCGATAACCAATCGCTTAGATCAAATCCATACAAATGAAATATGTTAGATGGCTTGCCTGCATGGCCTCCTTGTTCTATGCCGGAATAGCTCAACCCGTAGTTGCTCAGCAGGCTACTGCACTTCCTGTAACAATTGAACAAGGAAATCAAGATCGTGAATATTGGACAGAGTTACTTTACAAAATTGTATCTCCAGTGATCCATAACCTCGCTTCGGGAACACTGAAAAAGAATATGCCTCTGGAAAAGGCTCCAGGGTATATGTTAAATGCTGAGCAGGTTACCTACTTGGAAGCTGTGGGGCGTACCATGGCCGGTGTTGCGCCTTGGTTAGCACTTCCTGATGACAATACACAAGAAGGAAAACAGCGTAAAGAATTGCGCTTGGCATTGCTAAAGGGAATTGCCAATGCAGTGAATCCAAAAAATCCCGATTGCTTGGATTTCAGTAAGGAACAACAGCCGATTGTTGATGCGGCCTTTATGGCTCAAGGCTTTTTAAGAGCGCCTCAAGCGCTTTGGGAACCCTTGGACGCAACGACAAAATCAAGGATTATCAATAATTTTAAAAGTCTGCGCAATCGTGCCGCCTACTATAATAATTGGTTGTTATTTTCGGCATTGACAGAAGCCTTTTTGTTACGGATAGGTGAAGATGCTGACCCCATGCGTATTGATATAGCGCTGAAGAAAATGGAGGAGTGGTACCTAGGGGACGGCTGGTACAGTGATGGACCTCATTTTGCCATGGATTATTATAATAGCTTTGTCATTCAGCCGATGTTGGTCGATATTTATCGTACGCTTGCGGAGGTAAAGAAGACGGGGCGCACGGAATATGATTTGGTCCTAAAACGTATGCAGCGTTATGCGACATTTCAAGAACGGATGATCGGTGTGGATGGAAGTTTTTCGCCTTTTGGTCGTTCGATAACCTATCGAACTGGTGCTTTCCAGGCTTTGGCACAAGTGGCACTATTGGGTAAGTATCCAGAGGGACTGTCTCCGGGACAGATTAGAAGCGCAATGACGGCTATGCATCGTCGAATGTTCGATTCCTGTTCGAACTTTGATTCAAATGGATGGTTACTGTTGGGATTCTGCGGCGCACAGCCGGAAGTTGCGGATACCTATACTTCCACAGGAAGTTTATATATGACCACACTCAGTTTTTTACCGTTGGGATTGCCTGCAAATAATCCATTTTGGACAAATAAACCCGAGGACTGGACAACAAAGAAAGCTTGGCAAGGTCAGGCGTTTAAAAAAGATTATAAAGTTGGCTATTAAGTTTTTTTTATAAAAGTACTAGGGATTCGTTAGCCTAAGTCGTCTTTTAAGTAAAGCATGATCATGAAACCGCCAAATCTTAAGCTCGTTTTTTTTACCTGTTTTCTTGGCTTTTGCTCCTTTGGGCAAAGTCTGGCTCAACGAAGTCTGATACCGTCAGGTATGTTGGATAGGAGCAAAGCTGTTGTATCACAATATGTAGCCCAATTCGATCGTCCTGCAATACGAATACCATCCCAAGTAGCCGTGGATGCTCCTTTGTTGGGTAATGGCAGTACAGGGGTAGCAATTGCGGGTACAGCTGATAGGCAGACCTATTACCTGGCGAGAAATGATTTTTGGCGGTTAAAATCTGGATTTAACGAGTCTTATCCTGCCGTATTAGGTAAAGTAGAAGTGGCTATTCCAATGTTAAAGAAGGCGAGTTATCAGGTTGATGTGGATCTATATACAGCAATTGCAACCTCAACCTTTCAGGCAGGAGATACGCTGCTGGAGATCAAATCATTTGTTTCCGAGAAAGATGACTGCTTGATTTTACAATTTCAAAACAAAGGAAAGCAACAAATCAACGGGCAGATTAATCTGCTTCTCCCTGCGGAAGACCAATTTAAAAATAATCCACCAGCCGAGTCACTTTTCCCTGCTGTCACGCAGCAGGAGACGAGAGGAAATGGAACAAAATTGATCAGCAGGGGCTTTAATGAGTTGGTAGATATTCCGACAAAGGCTGCCGCTGCTGGAAAAATAATCGGACAACAGCAAGCTGATTTCAACTTACATGCAGGCGAATCACTAACTTATGTATGTGCCTTATCTTCCAATTTCAAAAGTAAGAATTGTGCGGAAAAGGTGCTTAAGACCGTGGATGGTTTAGATCTGAAAAATGTAAAACTGCTCGAACGCGAACATAAAAAGTGCTGGGCAGATTTTTGGTCGGACTCTTATGTTGAAATTCCTGATAAAGTGATCGAAAAACAATATTACCTGTCTCACTATGTGATGGGATCCTGTAGTCGCGATCCGCAATTTGCCCCACCCATCTTTGGAACATGGATTACGCGGGAGATTCCCAATTGGAATGGTGATTACCATTTGAATTATAACTATATGGCGCCTTACTATGGACTTTATTCTTCCAATCATCTTGCTGCAGCAGGTTCGTATGAGCAACCTTTGCTCGACTTTATGGAACGGGGAAAGTTCTATTCGAAAGAAATAACAGGGATTTCAGAGGGATTGTTATATCCGGTGGGAATAGGCCCGAAAGGGATGGAAACAACCCGTCAAAATGCAATCATGGAAAGTGTATTTGGTGGGTATATCCAAGGTGGACAGGTGGAGCATAAAGGTTTGTTCTTTGGTCAGAAAAGCAATGTGTCCTATGGTGTCACCAATATGGCTACAGCGTTTTATACGACTTATGATCGCAATTATGCACGGAAAATATATCCTTATGTGCGTGGTGCAGCTGTGTTTTGGACCAACTATGTCAAGAAAGATGAAAATGGTCGTTATGTGATTTTTAACGATGCCATTCACGAAGGGACGGTCGGGGATAGTAATCCAATTCTAAGTCTTGGACTGGTAAGGCAGACATTGCAGCTGGCTGCCGATTTGAGTGCCTATTTGGATGTGGACCGTCAGTTGGCGGCGAATTGGATACAGGTAAAGGCGAATCTCGCTACTTTTCCGGTTCAGGAAAAAGAGGGGAAATCAGTCTTCCGTTATACCGAAAAGGGGCCAGCATGGTGGAATGATAATACACTGGGCATACAGCATATTTTCCCGGCCATGCAGATTGATCTGGAAAGTGATCAGCGTTGGATCACTATTGCACGGAACACGATCGAAAAAATGGGACGTTGGACAGATAACAATGGCACCAATAGTTTTTTCCCTGCAGCGGTTCGTGTAGGCTACAGTGCCGATAGTATACTATATCATTTGCATCGATATAGTCAACATACTTATCCCAATGGATTTCAACGGAACAACCCGCATGGTATAGAAAATTGTAGTACAGTACCGACAACCATTAATCAGATGTTGTGTGGTGTCCATCAGCAGGTGCTAAAATTATTTCCTGTATGGCCCAAACAACAGCATGGGCAATTTGGCAACTTACGTGTTGACGGCGCCTTCCTCGTGTCATCAAAACTCGAAAATGGGGCTGTTACTTATGTAGAAATCTTAAGTGAGCAAGGACGGAATTTGATTCTTGACAATCCTTGGCCGGGACGTAAAATTTCCTGGCGCAAAAATGGAAAAATAATGCAGCCTTTGGAGGGCGATCGCTTGCGTATAGCAACGAAAAAAGGGGATCGTATTTACTTGCAAGTTGCTATCTAGTTAAGCCGTAGGGAACTGTTGCTGTTTGAGAAATTAGAAAGGTATACCTGATAAAATAAAACTATAAAATGAAATTTAACCGTTGTTTTTTGAGACTGAATGTCCTGTTTTTGTTGATTATTGCTGGCGGAAAGCAAGTGACCATGGCGCAAAGCAAAAGTTACGCTTTTCTTGATGTAAAAAGAAGTCGGGAGGAACGTATTCAGGATCTGATTGCGCGACTGAGCCTATCGGAAAAGGTGCAAATGATGAAGCACGAGTTTAAGGGCGTTCCACGATTGGGCATTCCAGCATACGATTGGTGGAATGAGGCGCTGCACGGTGTTGCACGGACAGAAGAAAAGGTAACTGTGTATCCGCAGGCTATAGGCATGGCGGCTACTTTCAATTCGGCTGCTGTCAAACAGATGGGGGATTATACGGCAACAGAAGGTCGCGCATTATTCAATGAAGATCTCAAAGCCGGAAAAACAGGTAAACGCTATCGTGGACTGACCTATTGGACGCCCAATATCAATATTTTTCGTGATCCACGCTGGGGAAGAGGGCAGGAGACGTATGGTGAAGACCCTTATTTGACAGGGCAGATCGGAACAGCTATCGTGCGCGGGCTGGAAGGTGATGATCCACAGTATTTGAAGGCAGTTGCGGCAGCTAAGCATTACGCTGTACACAGCGGACCCGAGCATAATCGACATTCTTTTAATGCAGAAGTCTCAGCTTATGACCTTTGGGATACCTACCTGCCAGCATTTCGGCAGTTGGTCATGAAAGCTAAAGTGCATGGGATCATGTGTGCCTACAACCGCTTGGATGGAATGCCCTGTTGCGGCAATAATGTGTTGCTCAATACTATCTTACGCCATCAATGGGGCTTTAAAGGCTATGTAACTTCGGACTGTGGGGGTATCAATGATTTTGCCAGCGGACATAACACACATCCGGATAATACAGCGGCCGTCAGTGCTGCAGTTTTGGCCGGAACAGATCTCGAATGTGGTAATCTCTATCAATTGTTGGAACAGGGGGTAAAACAAGGTGCATTATCCGAAAAGGATATTGATGTTTCATTAGCCCGACTTTTGCAGATCTGGTTTCAATTGGGAATGTTCGATCCACAGGAACTGGTACCATACGCAAAGATTGGTCGTGAAGTAATTGAAAGTAAATCGCATAAGGCACATGCCTATAAAATGGCGCAGGAGGCTATGGTACTGTTGAAAAATGAGCATAACATGCTGCCCCTTGATCCCAATAAAATAAAAAGAATTGCTTTGATCGGCCCCAATGCCGATAATGGACATGCGCAGTTAGCAAATTATTTTGGTACGCCTTCGGAAATTGTCACACCGCTGAGCAGTTTACAAAAGCGTTATGGAAAGCAAATCGCGATAGATTATCTTCCGGGAACAGAAATCATGAAAAAAATTGATGGCGGTCCTTCTTTTGAAGAAATTGTTAAAAAAGCTGCGGTAGCAGATGTTATTGTTTTCGTTGGCGGTATAACGGCAGACTACGAAGGTGAAGCCGGTGATGCTGGTGCAGCGGGATATGGCGCTTTTGTGAATGGAGACCGTTCGACGATGGCTTCTCCTGAAGTGCAGACGACACTTTTAAAAGAACTGAAAAAAACAGGGAAACCACTTGTATTGGTCAATATGTCGGGATCGGTGATGAGCTTTGATTGGGAATCACAGCATGTAGATGCGCTATTGCAGGCATGGTATGGTGGACAGGCGGCCGGCGATGCTATAACGGATGTGCTATTTGGTCGCTATAATCCGGCAGGGCGTATGCCTTTGACGACGTATAAAAGTGATGCGGACTTACCTGATTTTGAGGATTACTCGATGGCAAACCGCACCTATCGTTATTTTAAGGGGGAGGTACGTTATCCATTTGGTTACGGCCTAAGCTATACAAAGTTTGACTATAAACAATTGCATGTGCCTAACCTTGTCGAAACGGGTACTGATGTTCAGGTCACTGTACAGGTAACAAATAACGGCCAGCGCGACGGTGATGAGGTCGTCCAATTATATGTTGTTCATCCAAAAGAAGGCAACTATAAAGTGCCTAATAGTGCTTTAAAAGGTTTTAAGCGCGTATTTTTCAAAAAGGGTCAGTCGCAGAAAATAACCTTCACCTTGACACCGGAAGATCTGGCTTTGGTGAGCGAAAAAGGCGAGTTGATACAAAAAGGTGGCGCTGTCAAAATATATGTTGGTGGTGGTCAGCCGGGGAAATCTGTAGGTGTCGAGACCGAAATGGCAATGCAAGGAACAGCGTATCGACCATATTAAGGCAAAATAGAAGAAGGTTAGTATGGATCTTACTGTTAAATAATCAACGAATAAATAAGAATAAATGAAAGTAATTTTCGGAATGTTTCTCGCTATGTTATCCTTCTCCTTATTTGGACAACAGCAGGAAATTACACGCATGGGAAACGCGCGTGTAGCGCTCTTTGATCGGGACTGGAAGTTTTCCCGCTTTGGTTTGCAGGCTGATGGGAATCAATTGGCTGAACCTAATGATTTGTATAAGACCGAATGTAATGATGATACTTGGCGTAGCTTGGATCTACCGCACGATTGGGCTATCGAAGGGCCATTCCGTATTGAGTTGGCCAGTGAATCCGGAAAGCTGCCTTATAAAGGAATAGGCTGGTATAGAAAACATTTTAAAGTCGAAAACCTTCAGGTTGGCGAGCGTGTTTATCTGGATTTTGATGGCGCCATGGCGAATGCTAAAATTTGGTTAAATGGGCGTTATGTGGGAACTTGGCCTTATGGGTATAGTTCCTTTCGTATGGACTTGACACCTTACCTAAAAAAAGATGGAGAGAATGTTCTGGCGGTACGTTTGGATACCGAAAATTGGGAATCAAGGTGGTATAGCGGAGCTGGAATCTATCGTCACGTATGGATGGTACGTACTTCGGACGTACATGTCGCACATTGGGGAACCTCGATTACAACACCTGTTGTCAACGATCAATATGCAACGGTGAAGAATGAAGTGACACTGGATAACTTTCGTTTTTTTCCAGTACATGCTGAGGTCAAAGCGACTTATTTCGAGTTGGATGCACAAGATAAACCTGGAAAACAGGTGGCCACCGCCAGTGGATTTGTTGATCTGCACGCCAATGCAAGTGGCAAACTGAATCTTGAAACGCGTATCAATCAACCGAAACGATGGGATATTTTATCGCCAAATCGTTATGTAGAAAAGATCGAAGTCATCGTTGACGGCCAAACAAGGGATACGTATTACAGCCCTTTTGGTGTACGGACTATCGCATTCACAGCAAATGAAGGCTTTAAGTTAAACGGCCGTCGCGTAGATATAAAAGGGGTATGTAACCATCATGATTTGGGATCATTAGGGGCTGCCTTTAATAAAAGTGCCTTGGAACGTCAGCTCAAAATGTTACAGGCCATGGGTATGAATTCCCTGCGCACATCACACAACCCACCAGCACCAGAATTATTGGAGTTGGCTGATAAAATGGGGATTTTAATTTGGGATGAAGCTTTTGACGCTTGGCGTACAGGTAAGCGCGCAAAAGATTATAATAAATTGTACGATGAGTGGCATGAACGCGATCTGTTGGCCATGGTACACCGCGACCGAAATCATCCGTCGGTATTTATATGGTCCATTGGTAATGAGGTGCTTGAGCAACAGGATGTCAACATGACTAGGCATCTGGCCGATATTATTCGTCGGGCAGATCCAACACGACCAGTTTCCAATGGTTATAATGACCCGGATGGCGGCCGTGAGTCGGGCGCAGCAACCGCTTTGGATATCATGGGCGTGAATTATTTCTTCAGTCAACAGGGGCGTTGGGATAAAGATTCGCGTTATCAGAATATGCCAACTTTGGGCAGTGAAACTTCTTCCTGTGTTTCCTCCCGCGGCGAATATTTTTTTGGAACCGATTACGATGGCTGGCAGGTCACCTCTTACGACCGCGCTGCTCCGGGATGGGGCTGTTCACCGGATGCACAGTTCCGGATATTGGCTCAGTATCCAAACCTGCTGGGAGAATACGTTTGGACAGGTTTTGATTATCTGGGCGAACCGACACCTTATAATTCGGCGGAGACCAATTTGTTGAATTTTAGAACGGATCCTGCGAAACGTGCTGAATTGGAAGCCGCATTGGAAGAATTGAAGAAGAAAAATCCGCCCTCAAGGAGCAGCTATTTCGGTATTATAGACCTTGCCGGTTTTCCAAAAGATCGGTTTTACCTCTATCAATCCCATTGGCGACCAGACTTACCAGTGACGCATATCCTACCGCATTGGACATGGACAAGCAGAAAAGGAGAGATTACACCGGTACATGTGTATACCTCCGGTACAGAAGCAGAACTTTTTGTCAATGGAAAAAGTCAAGGACGTAAGAAGAAGGTTGCGGGACAGGATTTTCGGTTGCAATGGGATAGTGTGCGTTACGAACCGGGAACGGTCAAGGTAATTGCTTACAAAGACGGCAAGGAATGGTCCAAAGCAGAAATCCAAACCGCTGGAAAGGCCGAAAAACTCCAGATGGAAGCAGATCGTGCGACGATCGATGGCGGACGCTCTGAACTTGTTTTTGTGTCGGTAAAAGTGACTGATAAAAGGGGAACCTTGGTGCCTCAATCGGAGGCGTTGATTGATTTTTCGGTCGAAGGTGCAGGTGAAATCGTATCCACAGATAATGGAAATGCAATTGATTTTACCTCGTTCCAAAGTCATTCGCGTAAAGCGTATAATGGAATGGCATTGGTCATCGTAAGAGCAAAAAAAGGCGCGCAGGGCGCAATCCGGATCAACGCATCGAGTAAGGGTTTGAAAGTGGCTACTGTACAGGTATTGGCAAAATAAAAAGATGAATTACTTTAAAAAACAACTCTATATCCTTTGTCTATTGGGCGTACTGGGCCAGGCAAAGCAGAGCTATAGTCAGCAGCTGCCGCTATTTAGCAAAGAAAGCAACAGCCTGTCTGGAGACTGGCTAATAGGAACTCCCCAGGCGAAAGCAGGGCTTTTCAAGACAAAAGAAGGTCATTTGGTCTTTTCCAATGGTTTGGTCAGCCGTACATTTACGACTTTTCCAAATGTGGCCAGTATTGGTTTGGATGAATTGACTGGAAATACAGCATTTCTACGGTCGATTCGACCTGAGGCCAGCGTAACAATCGATGGGTTTACCTTTGATGTCGGCGGATTGGAAGGACAGAAGGTACATAATTATTTACTGAAAGAATGGATCCCGAGTTTAAAGGCAAACCCTATGGCTTTTAAATTCCATGACTATAAAATTGAAGATACAAAACCCCGTTTTGGCTGGAAAAAGAGACCAAACTGGATGCCCAAAGATATGCCTTGGCCTGTGCCGGGCAAAGAGCTGACATTTACCTATACATTGGATCAGCAGGCGATCGATGCGCTTGCCGCAAAGAGCAAAAGTGACCAAAACAGGGCATTGCTGTTGGAAGATAAATTTCAGCATCTGGATTCCGGATGGAAGTTGATGGTTTCAAAATCACATGCGCGTAATTCCTTTGTCAATGAAGGAAAAGTGGGCGAAATTATGGCACTTGAAAATGCAGCTGTGTTCGCTGAAAGAACAGTTCCTCAGGAGGTAAAGGTACTCGTAGCCAAGATGAATAAAGGTACTGATCACTCCAACGATTGGGGATTGGGTTTTGGACTAAGCCTAACGAATGGTAATCCCAGGCTTTATTGGCGAGCAAGCGAAGGCAAGGTTGTTTTTTTTGATGGCAAACGCGATAACGGAACTTTCGATGTTGGTAAAGCCGATCAGCTATGGTTTAGATATGAAATAGCGGATAAAGAATTAGTGGCACAAGCCTCTTTGGACGGACAACAATGGCGTACTGTTGGTCATCTTCCACTAAAGTCGGGTGATAAGATACAACTGGTCCGTGTTGGAAAAATGGATCCAAACGGCGGGAATAAGGATGGTAAGGCTTCGACAAAGGAAGGTCGCTCCAAAATAGAAGGTTTTTGGGCATACGGTGATTTTCCATCCCAATTTGCAGGCGATCTGTCCAGTAAACTTGCTTATATGAAAAACGTTACGGTACAGGTTCATTATGATCTTTATGATGACATGCCGATCTTTAGTAAGTGGATTACCGTGCAGAATCAGTCGGACCGAGAAATTGTGGTTAATAGCTTTAAGAGTGAGCAATTGGCTGTATTTGAGCCCGAAAGTTCGGTGGACCATAGAAGCCGTTGGTTATACCCTAATATCACCGTGGAAACAGATTATACATTTGGCGGTATGAGCGAGGAAGTCGTTTATTCCTCGAGTCTGGAGTGGAAAAAAGACCCGCTCTATACGACGCAGGTACACTACGACCGGGAGACACCCTGTCTGTTGGAAGTTGCACCTAAAATGGGGCCTGAACAACAGGTTGCCGCCGGTGCGGAATTTGCGAGTTATCGCGTTTGGGAGCTGTTGAACGATAGCTGGGAACGGGAACGTAAGAGCCTTGGATATCGAAAAATGCTGCGCTCCATGGCGCCATGGGCAACTGAAAATCCAATATTGATGCATGTACGGAGTTCGGACAACAAGTCGGTGAAAAAGGCAATTGATCAAGCCGCGGAAGTTGGTTTTGAAATGGTGATTATGACCTTTTGGTCTGGATTCAATGCCGAAGATGATTCTCCCGAAAATCTCAAGCGTATGAAGGAGCTTGCTGACTATGCACATAGCAAAGGAATTGAACTTGGGGGCTATTCGCTCCTTGCCAGTCGGCATATTGATGCTAAAAATGACGTTGTGCTACCTGAAGGCATGCATCCTCGCTTTGGAAGTTCACCCTGTATTGAGAGTGAATGGGGGCAGGCTTACTTCAAAAAGCTGTATAACCTGTATGAAAGTTCGGGATTGGGCGTATTTGAGCACGATGGATCCTATCCTGGAGATTGGTGCTATTCCACCGATCACCCCGGGCATCATAATGAAAAAGACTCGCAATGGAATCAGTTTAAACGGATCACTGATTTTTACAAATGGTGCCGTGAAAAGGGAATCTACCTGAATATTCCGGATATGTATTTCTTGAATGGCGGCAACAAGGTCGGGATGGGCTACCGTGAGGCAAACTGGTCGCTTCCGAGGGCACAACAGGAGATTGTGGAAAGACAGAATATTTTTGATGGTACCTGGGCAAAGGCGCCGTCTATGGGCTGGATGTTTGTTCCTTTGGTAGAATATCAAGGTGGGGGCAAAGAGGCGACGATCGAGCCTTTGAAGGATCACCTACCGCATTACGAGCAACGGCTAGCCAACTTGTTTGGTGCAGGTGTACAGGCCTGTTATCGTGGACCACAGCTTTATGACTCCCCAGAGACGAAAAACGTAGTGGCCAAATGGGTGAATTTTTACAAGAAACACCGCGAAGTTTTGGACAGTGATATTATCCATGTGAGACGTCCTGACGGGATGGATTATGATGCTATTTTGCACGTGAATCCGGCTGGAAAAGAAAAAGGATTACTAATGATCTATAATCCATTGGACGAAGCGATAAAACGAAAAATTAAGGTCAACTTATATTATACCGGCCTGAAAGGAAATGTGCAAGTGGTTGAGCAAGATCAGAACAGTAGGACAATGCCATTAAATGCAGCCTCGGAAGCGATCTTTGAGGTTAATATACCGGCAAAAAGTCAAACTTGGTTTGTCATTAAGTAAGTCGTTGGGCGAACGTTTCGGATCAAGATTTCAATTTTTTAAAGAGTCTTCTCATCATTATGATGAGAGGACTCTTTTTTTGGACTTGAATTACGTGTTATTTTGTGTTCGACTTTATCGGATTGACAAGAATTCACCACATGTGTCTTTTCGGATCAGGTTTGTCGTCGTTTACGCAATGGGATAAGCTATGCGATACGTTATTCAATATGGAGCAATTTTTTGTGCTGTTGCGAATGACCGTTTTCATTAAAAGCCTCTACCGAAAAATAGTAGTCCTGACCGCTGTTGAAACTACGGCCATCAAATTTGTTTTCATAGACCACGATCGCATTGTATAATTTGTCGGATTTAATGCCCCAACGGAGAATATAACCTTTGGCATTTGGCGATGTCGGCCAATGTAGTGTAATCTGGCGACGATCTTTTGTATTGCGTTTTCCTGTCAAGGTGTTGATTCCCTGTGGTTTTTGACCCAAACCATGACCGAATATTCGAAAATCATAAAGCGAAAATTTACCGGGGATCTCTTTCTTATTGGTCAGGCGGACATAACGTGCGTTGACTTTGCGATCGAGGTTAAATAATTCATGCGGGTGATCTTTTGTGTTTTTGCTTTGGTCTATCAGTGGGAGCCATTTTTTGCCATCGCTGGAGTATTCGATCACATATTGGTAGCAATAAGACTGGGGTGCTTTAAGCTGGAAATCTTGATCGGCGAAATTCACCTGTAGGGCACGGATGGACATGTTCTTTTCGAGGTCAATCTGTATATATTCACCGATAGCGCCCGAAGCTGCCGACCACCAGCTTTCTATCCGTTCATCGTTAGCGTAAATTTTGGGGAATTTATCCAGTTCACTGGATACCTGAATGGGCTTGTTTTGTGATAAAAGGTTGTACGGTAGAGAAAGATCTCGCTTCTCGAGATCGACTTTTGTATTGGGGATGTGAAAGGGGAGATCGGTATATACCGTTTGCGCGTAAAGCTGACCTTCCTTGTCAAAAAATGCTGGAAAAAGACCGATACGTCGTTCAAACCAGTCTCGCACCGAAATTTTCATGGTCGCTACATGCCAATAGTTGCCCAGCTTGTCCTGAAAGGTATGTCCATGACCTGCGCCTGCAATAAAACCACCTGGTTTATAAGAAAAAGGACTATTGGCTTCATAGCGAAACGGTCCCAAAGGAGAATTGGCAGTGTAAACACCATCGGCATAACTTCTGAATTGCGTGCCCGGAGATGCGTATTGGAGATAGTACACTCCTTTGTGTTTAATCATTGTCGCCCCTTCGTTCCAACCTGGAGTTCCCAGTTCGTTATGCTCACCCTGTACTTCCCAGCCATATTGTTTTTCATGATGTTGAATCAAGACTTGTGGGGTACCAATGGGTTTGAAACCATCGTTAGGATCTACCTCCACGCCCATGATGGGATCAACGTTTGAACATCCCCAATACAGATAGACTTTACCAGTATCGTCCTTGAAGAAGGCTGGATCTGTCATGCCAATGGTAAATTTGGTCGGTATGGGTTCCCACTGATCCTGATCAGGATTGGTTGTTTTATAAA
The DNA here is from genome assembly GCF_033097525.1 of Sphingobacterium sp. UGAL515B_05. Taxonomy (NCBI): domain Bacteria; kingdom Pseudomonadati; phylum Bacteroidota; class Sphingobacteriia; order Sphingobacteriales; family Sphingobacteriaceae; genus Sphingobacterium; species Sphingobacterium sp. UGAL515B_05. The sequence goes on from NZ_CP109907.1 coordinate 3,956,101, forward strand.
TTTGGGGTTTTCCACCCGAAGCCAAAAAGTAAAGTGCACCATTGTAATTTAATACAGTAGGTGCATAAGCTTCAATGCTGCCAATACTTTTGCAAGGGATATACAGCCAGTCTTTTAAATCTGAGGAGCGCCAATATCCACCGGACTTCGACGCAAATAAATAATATTGGTCGTTGAAAAGCTCGATGATGGGATCTGCTGCTTCCCGTCTACTGGGACTTTCGGGCATAAAACGATATTCCAATGCCAAAGGATTAGCGATGATTTTTGTGGTCTGTTGTCCAAAAACAAGCCCAGAAAGAGCGCTTGTACCGAAAAGAATCGCTATAAAAGTCTTCCTGAACCTATTTTTGATTGCTGTTGCAGTTTGCTGTTTTATGGGTTTATCTATTGGCTTTTGCATAATTTTCTCTTTCTAATAAAGACGATTGAAAGGGGTAGTTCCCTAAAATTTGCAATATACTTCCTGATGTCAAAAATGAAATAAATCCAGGATTTGAAATTTTCCATTGGACTATTTTATCCCTTTTTTGATTTCATCATAAAATGTTGTCAGCTACCTGCTGTCCTCTTTCTTGGGAGGCCAAGCAACAAACACGCCCGTTTCGAGTGTAAGTTCACCAGTTGCAGCATTATAACTATCCTTGGATAGGATAGGGATTTCACCGGCTACTTTACTTTGTTCGGGATTGTGTGTACGGTTATGGTAAGTCGGCACTTTTTCAAGCTTGACCAATTTACCATTGATGCGTAGGTTTTTTTGAATGATGGTTACTTTAGGCAATTTGTCGTATCGGATGACATTCAACCCTTCGAGGTCCCGCGGTCTTTGGGCGAAATCGATAAAATATTTGTATTGCTCCAAGAACGATGTAATATGTTCTTTCATCTGGATCTTTTTACCTGGGAAGGCTAGGGATCCTACATTGACCACTTTTTTTGTGCTTAAATCTTCGACATACATGGTGACCCAGGTATGTTCATAATCGCCCCAGCTGAAATAGGTTTCTTTGGGATTAATTGTATCTGGTACTGCTTTGCCAGCAATATAGCCTTCTTTTTTTAATGTGATGCGATAAGAACCTTTGTGCCAGCCTACGGTATTGCGGACACTGATAAAATCACCCTCCGCATCTGAACTGGCATAATATCCTGTAGTTTTTAATGCCTTTTTTGTCCGTTCAAACCAACGGGAAAAGATGCCATTAAATTTGATATCCTCTTCTTTGCCTGTCTTAACACTGATGCCGCCACCTGCCGATTGAATACCACAATATAAAAGGATATTATTTAGGGATATATTAAAGGGTGAAATATAAAATGAATAGTGGTCGGGGATGTCATCTTTTACAATAATATCAATGGAAATAGAATGGAAATCATTGACGGCAGAGTCCAATACATAATAGGAATTGGTATAATGTAAAGGAGGTAAGATGAGACTGTCGGGATAGACATATTCCGTAGCCATCTTCTTCTTGAGTTCTTCATCTATACTGCTATTTTCATATTTTTTTTTTAAGCTCCTCTTTGGTTTGGGAAAAGGCCGTGCCACTGAATAAGGTAAGCGGTACAAGCACCGTCAAAATATTTTTTATCAATTTCATAAACAGTTTTAATTGTGTCTACCAATATACTTTTTTTTCTTTTGAGGTTAAAGAGCTAATTAACCAGCTGATTAAAATAATACAACAGGCGAATCGTAAATCATTTTTGGCGAATTGTAAACGGTGGGCTGAATCTCTGGTCTAGTACTTTATATTTGGTTCCAAGAAATGCTAAAATGTAGATTGAAGCTTTTTCAAAGAAGGAAATAGGCGGTATTAATTCGCTAATTTGTTGTGTTGTAGGTGTATGTGGGGCATTTTAATTTTAATTGTCATAGTAGATAGTGCCTTATACTTAAGGTGAATGTTTTTCATAGGTAGTAAGCCGTAAAGGACTCCCCGTTCTTACGGCTTTTTTTGTTTACTGGCCATTTTCAGCGTGACTGGTTAGCATATTGCTATATTTCATCGCTGTCTAGACTCTATCTTTTTTTGGTGGTTTGAGACTTGGAAAGAAAAAAATAAAAAAAGTCAAAATTTCTTTAGGACGTTTTGTTTTTCCCGTTGTCATCCTTGTATAAATGGAGATTTTGGCCGTTAAAGATCCATTTGCAATGCAACTACTATGAAATTTTAGCCTATTAATAAATTTAGCATGGCACTGACTAATAAAATATTCCAGCAAAGTGAGATTGAAAGTTTTGAATTCAATCACAAAGTTTTAAAAAATTGCTCATTTATCGACTGTACGATAAAGGGAAAAAATTTCATGAACTCCATGTTTCGTGATTGCAAGTTTATTCGATGTACGTTTGTGGACTGTAATTTTCAGTCTGTTGTTTTTCAGGAATCTGGGCTTTGGGTGGAAAGTACATTCGAAGCGAATGATTTTTCAAAAGCCATCATCGGAAATCTAAAAATTGAAAAGTCGTCATTTCTTCACAATACATTTGACAAAACAACCTTTGACGGTACTGCTTTGGTGCACGTAGTTTTTAAAGGAAAGATCAATTCTTCGTGGTTCTATGGCATTCCTTTTACGGAAGATTTATACTCCACCAATCTTTTTATTCTCAAAAAAGCAAAACCATTAAAGACCCCATTAGTCAATTTTGGTCATGCTGAACTGAAGGACGTTGTGTTTTCTCGAGGCTTAGATCTCTCTAGTACGGTTTTTCCAAACCAGGAACATCTTAAAATCATCAATAATCCAAGACGTTTTTTTGATAGTTTTCTCAAAAGGTCAAAAGAAGTATTTACGGATAATGAGTCGCTGGTTTTTTGTCGGGATCTGGTGGATAACGTATTGTATAAACCGGAAAATAGAGGGATGCCCATCCTATTGGTGGACTTAAATCAGTTTTATCCGTCGTTGAATGAAAATAGGGATCGCTTAATTGTTGATCTCCTGAAAGCAGGATAATCATATCATTCTATATATAATTGTTAGTGCAAAGCCGTTTAGAGTTCCCAGCTCTGGCGGCTTTTTCGCTTCATCCTTGCTTATGGCATTGTTCGCTCTTGCTAGTGCCTTTGTTCGCTCTTGTTCCTGGTAGGCACTTACCTGAGATCTAGTGTTTACCTAGTGAACTAGGTAAACACTAGGTGAACATTAGGTGATTCATAGAGATTTGGTCGATTATTTCCAAAAGCAGGGCAAAAGCAGGGCAGAAGCAGTCCAGTCAAAAGGCTGTACAGGGGCCATAGCTGATGGCGGCGGTCAAAATACAACCTGCTGTATCATAGTTTTTTTATATTTTGTATATATAAGAAAATTAGGTATATTTAGTTAATTGTTTAAGAGGAAAAAATGAAAGATACGAAGTTATTAAAAGGCACTTTACAAACGATTATTCTAAAGCTATTGTCTGGAACAAAAAGAATGTATGGCTACGAAATGACTCAACAGGTAAAACTCTTAACCGAAGGGGAGTTTATCCTGACGGAGGGAGCGCTCTATCCGGCATTACATAAGCTAGAAGCGGAAGGACTCCTGGATACAACAATCGAAGTAGTCGATGGAAGAGCAAGAAAGTATTATTCCTTGACCGTGAAGGGAAAAAAAGCTCAAGTAAGTAAAATGAAAGATGCGTTGACCTTTGTGGAGAAGTTGCAGGTTATCTTGAACACTAAACCAATTGTATCATGACAGAAAAGAAATTGACCAAAGCGGAATTGGGTGTTCTAATGGATTTTATTCGTTCTAAAGGATATCCTTATGTTGATGTTCAGCTTGAAATTTTGGATCACTTTGCTTGTAAGGTAGAGGAACTGATGTCTTCAGATGCCAATATATCTTTCAATCGAGCCGTTGATCTCGCCTATGCCAATTTTGGACCGTCGGGCTTTGGAGGCATCGCAGCCAGTTATGAATTGAATCTGGAACGTAAACAGATCAATAAATTTCCTGCTGATTTTTTACAATTCGTCAAGCATTGGCATAGTGCAATTTATATCCTGTACTTCACATTGTTCTATTATTTTGTGCCGCTCGATGCAGATGCTTTTTGGACGGGATTAAAATTAGGGATGATCGGTACACTGGTTTTTTATATTCCTGTATACGTGTTGCGGCATCGGCCTAGAGGGAGCAAATACTACGTTTATCGCAATTATCTTGGTTTAACGATACCGATTATGGTTTTGATCATTGGGTTGGTTTCTTCGGAATGGATCGTTAATTATATTCCTTTAGCTTTGTATCGTGTTGTTATTCTTATTTTTATGTATGTTGGATTAGGAATTTTGTATATATTTGAGAAGAATCTAAAGGCCATTGTCCGACGGGTAGATGAGATCGAAGTGCTGCACCAGAGCTGACGATTAATTTTTTAAATTATGAAATATCTTTTCCTGTTGTTACTAAGCATTTGTTTTTTGTCCAGCTGTGACAAAGAAGAGGCTGACTTTGACTCCATGGAGATCGATGGTGGAGCTACAGCGAAAAGATATCAATTTGTAGGACGTTCCGTCGGATTTTCGGTTAGTCAGATCTACGTGGATGGTACTACAGACAAGAACTTCTATTTGGGGACAGTTTGGGGATTAAAAGATACCACTCCCCAGCTAAAACTAGCCTCTCTTCGCAATCATTTTAAACCTTTCAAAACCGCAATTTCATCTACACAGCCAACATTAGCTGCTATTCGTACCATTCCTGGATTTGATGCTGTTCGAGTTTTTGCGAAGAAAAGCAAGGGCGAACCGGCTGTTTTGGAGCAGTCGTCAGTAGGGGCATTTTTCGATTATAGGGCGATACGTTACCATCTTAATAATAGCCCCGACGTAGATAGTGTCTTGAAATTGGTCCGTCACCAGGATTCCACCACGATAAAAAGAGCAAATAGCCTGCTGTTGCGTCGCGAACATATTACTTTTAGTCTCCATGTAGACCAAGCGGATTATGCAAAGGCTTTTAACAAGGATGAACTTGGAAAGTTAAAAAAGACAGGATATAATCCCTACTATGTTTCGTCAGTCAACTACGGTACACACTCGATCATGATGGGAGAAAGTGATTTTCCACGTGGTGATCTTAAAATTGTATTGGAAAAATTGCTGTACAATCAATTTCTGACGAAAACCGACGAAACGGTATTAAAAGGATCCGACGTATTGGTTTATCTGCGTGGCGGACGTCAAACAAGTTTTATTAGACGTGCGACAGGTTTAGACGCAATTAAAAAACTTGTGGCTGATTATAAAAATGAACTGGAACTGCAACAAAATAGCTTTGATTACCCCGTTAGCTATAGCTTAAGAGGTCTCGATTCCTATGGGCATCTGAAATTCTGGTACTCTTATGATTTTCTCGTTCGTGAGGAGAAGGAATGATTTTTAATTAAGTGTATAGATAATTAAAGGTTTTTTTTACATTTGGGCTATTGTCGCAAACGGCATTATAGCGTTGTTTTTGTCTATCTATTTTGAACAAGGCATAACCATTAGCCTTTTTGCCTAAATACCATTATTAGCTATAAACAATTATTAAAGAAGAACTATGGAAGAAACAATTAAGACATTGATCTACGTTCACGCATTTTTTGGTGGGGTAGGTTTGATTACTGGCCTGATGAGTGTGGCAATAAAGAAGGGGGGAGCGGGGCATAAAAAAATGGGGATCATATTTTCCTATGCGATGGTGATTAGTTCTTTAATTTCTCTCGTAATTGCGAGGATGCCGGGCCACGAGAACATATTTTTATTTTTGATCGGTATTTTTACTATCTACCTCATTCTGGCGGGTAACCGTGCTTTGACTTTGCGCAGTAAGATTAAAGAACAGGCCGATTGGAAAGACAAACTGATTTCCGGCACAATGCTTCTTGTATCGGCCGGTATGTTATGTCTTGGTCTAATTGGATTGGTACAACAAGTAGGCAATTCGATTTTATATGTTTTTTTTGGTGGTTTTGGTGCATTTATGAGTATTCGGGATTTTCAGTTATTCAAAAGTTTCAAAGAAAAGAAAAATGCCTGGCTGGTGAGTCACCTAGGTCGTATGGTAGGCGCTTTGATTGCATCAGTCACTGCGTTTTTAGTTGCAGGCATTCAGCTTGGTTCCACGCTCGTTTGGGTTATGCCAACGATATTAGGTACCTTATATATTATTTATACCAGTCGAACTTTGAACGGAGGAACGCAAGTTGCTACAGAAAAATAGAATTACTATAAAACTAAAGGGGTTTCCATACAATATTATATGGAAACCCCTTTCGTTTTATACGTTGTTAAAACGAAGCGGATTACCAGCCTGGATTTTGTTTCAGTTTGGGATTCAAAGTTAATCGGCTCGTTGGGATTGGAAGTAAATAATCCTGTTTTTGATCCAATCCAACGCAATAGCACTTGGTTCTGCGGATGCTGAAAGGCTTGTGTTGTGCCCTAGTAAAGGAAATAGACAATACTCAAACGGTTTTCCTTGAACTTTTAGTGCATTTAGATTTCCTATAGATAATCCTACAGGTATTTGGATATCTCTGGATCCAAAAAGCCAGAGACCGGGCGTTGATATCGTTTTGAGCGATGTTATCGGATCGGTATTTGTAAACTGATAACGATCTGGATCATTCTCGATGTGTTGACGAGCCTCGGATTCCGTATGTTTATCCCAAAAATCATTTCTTCCATTGGTGAAGAACTGGAATCGGAGTTGTTCTCGTGCAGGGATAACAGCACCACTATACATTACAAAAAAGTCGACCAACGGATTTTGCTGAGTCGCCAAGGGAATGATCCAACCCGCCTGGCTAAATCCCAGTAATCCCATTGGAATGTTCGGATTTTCCAGTTGCTGATGGAATACTTGTACCGCTGCTCGTGCATCTTTGGCGAGTAGATTGAGATTAGCGGAATCGATATTATTGGTACCGACTTCAGGACCAGCATAAGTTCCCTCAGATTTTCCCGCTCCGCGCTTGTCATATGTAAATACAGCAATGCCATTTTTCGCTAAAAATGAGGCAAATTCCATCATCCTGGCTTCTTTTCCTGAGCCATGCACGAGGACAATGGCTGCGTGAGCTTTACGGGGTTGTAGCATTGAACCGGACAACTTAATCCCCTCACTTTTGAATACGATATCCTTTGTTGACCAGTCTGACGATTGTGCATGTACGCGATCTGAAGCGAGTATAAAAACAATAGCGAGAAATGAGAACAGGGTATGACGTGTGATACGCAGCAAGGTTGTAGAGTCTTCTACGAAATAGTTTAATGAATGGATTTTGGGCATAATGAGTTCGATGATAAATTTATTTTTATCGAATTTACCCACTGGCTTGATCAATGGCTTCTATTTTTCGGCGGATTGTCGGTTTAACTCGGTAAACAGACTTGTTTTTGCCGTAAGCACTTTGACTAAAATAATAACAATGCGAAGACAATGGCCACAAGGATAAAAATAGGGGTAAGTAAGGTTAGAATAGCTTTCGGGATGCTGAAATTATTAACCGTGGCAATACCAACGACAAGGAATACGACCATATTGATTCCAGCTAAAGCATTTACTAGTCTTATTAACCATTTGAAGATAGTCTGAACAGGATTAATATCGATTTGCCAAAATGAATTTGTAAAGAATGGGAGACCATAAAGAATCGCACCAATAACGTAGAATAGTAAAGAAAAAACAGCGGGAAGAGAAGAATAGGAAATGACACGGAGGGTATCGGCCGCGGGCGCTTCTCCTTTAAAAAACTTGCCAACAGCTGAAAGAATATACGCTCCAATAATATAAAAGAGGACTGTCAATCCAGATCCTAAAGTTATGATCTGAAAAAACAATCCTGACCAGCTTTCTATTGTTGTTTTTGTACTTGATATTCTTCCCAACTGACTGACGAGTGCAGCGATATAGAGCAAATGCCAGGCATATTTACCATAGTAGTTTTCCTGCGTAAATTTAAAAAACCAGGTCGTTCGTGTATACAGGTTTTTAATGATAAACTTTAAATCATTACTAGTTTCAAATGGGTCTGAATTCATGGTTAAATGGTCTGCTTTTATTCGTATAGTTAAATATAAACATTTGTATTTATCTTTAGCGTTTTTGATAATCCTTTTTATTTTTTTTTAAAGTAATTAGGGGGACCATCTAGGAGGTATATGGCCTATTATTATTTTTCAACTGTATGAACAACCTTCGTTAACAGTGTTTTAAGTTTTTCTTTCCTGCGGTATAAGGTAATGTTTCCTTCACCCAAAGTTAACATGTGAAAATTACTTTTGAGCTGAATGAAACGCTTGTTCTTCCAGTAGTTGTCCTTAAGGATAGCTCAGGAAAGGACAACCATAAATTTTATGAAAGAATAATATGCAAATTTTCTGCAACATGATTCCCCTTTTGGGTGAAACCGATCTAAGTACTGGACTTCTTATTGTCTTTGCTCTTTGTATACTTGCTGTCGTCGCGTTTGAATTTGTAAATGGCTTTCACGATACGGCAAATGCTGTTGCAACGGTGATTTATACAAAAGCACTTAAACCCATTGTTGCAATCCCTTGGTCTGGTCTTTGGAATTTTCTAGGTGTTTTTGCTGGAGGGATAGCTGTAGCCATGGGAATTTTAAAATTGGTGCCTTTGGATACCTTGATGGTACTACCGGTTTCTGTAGGTGCTTGTCTGGTACTTTCCGTACTGTTGGCTGCTATTATATGGAATTTGGGGACTTGGTATTTCGGTATTCCCTGTTCGAGTTCGCACACCCTGATTGGTGCTCTTATCGGGGCTGGTATTGGCTTTACCTGGTATTATGGTGGAAGTGGCGTCAATTGGCATAAAGCAGAAGAAATTGGTCTTTCGTTGATTTTATCGCCCTTGATTGGATTTGGTCTAGCGGTGTTATTGATGTTGTTTTTAAAGCATGTCGTCCGTTATAAAGCACTTTTTCACATTCCACAAGGCGAGGATGACAGACCTCCATTTTTAGTACGTGGTATTTTGATACTAACCTGTACATTGGTCAGTTTTTTTCACGGGAGCAACGATGGTCAAAAAGGAGTGGGGTTATTTATGTTAATCCTAATTGCATTTCTGCCTGCCCGTTTTGCAATAAATCACACCATTCCAGATGCAGCAGTCATAAAAACGCTCGACCAAACGGAAATCGTATTGCAGACAATTGCATCAACTAATGTGGCTGAGAGAACAATGTTTGTGCAAGTCAATCAGGAGATTGAGCAAGTCAAGTTGCATTTGATGGATAAAAGTGTAACGGATAAAGCCGGGACTTTTAAATTCAGAAAAGAGGTTGAAGGTTTAGTTAAATCCATTGCTACATTAGAGAGCAATAAACAGATCGATATCAATCCTGAAAATCGATTGGAGCTCAACCGTAAGCTTGGCGAATTGAAAAGTCTTACCGACTTTGCACCAATATGGGTCATCTTGACTATTTCAGTTGCTTTAGGCTTAGGAACAATGATCGGTTGGAAACGTATTGTAGTAACGATTGGTGAAAAAATAGGAAATGAACATTTGAGTTATGCTCAAGGAGCCTCAAGCGAGATTGTTGCTGCTTCGACAATTGGTATCAGTACTGTATTGGGTTTGCCCGTTAGTACAACGCACGTGCTTTCAAGTGGTATTGCCGGTTCAATGGTCGCTTCTGGAGGAAAGAGCAATCTGAATAAAGGGACACTCAAAAGTATCGGTCTGGCCTGGGTACTTACTTTACCCGTGTCAATTGGCTTGGCATTAGTACTATTTGTATTCTTCCATCTTTTTATTTAGTTGATTGTTATCTGAATGTTTTTGTCATCCAATGCATGTGTACACATGGCTATTGACAGGTTAATATTAAAAACTTAAAAAATGAAACAAATTCTTGTTGCCTCCGATTTTTCAATCAATGCAAGTCATGCTTTGCGTTACGCCTTGTCTTTGGCTTCTCGTTTGAATATGGAAGTTGCTGTTGTACATGCCATACACCCGACAGAAGGGATCAACAACAGTACTTATAACGCGATCTTTATAGAAGATTATTACGCTAGAAAACGTGCTGCTTTGCAAGAATGGACCAATCAGGTTGTTCAGGAAAATAAATACAATGACCTCAAAGTGCGAACCGTTGTGGAGGTTGGTTATCTGCGTAATGTGGTGACGAAGTATGTTGAATATACAGATGTTTCTTTTTTGGTCATGGGAATTACCGGTGCAACGGGTATTAAAGAAATTGTCGGTAGTAATGCGAGCATGGCTGTGACAAAATTGCGCATTCCGACCCTGATCGTACCACCTGACAGTAGTTTGTCGCCCATTCCTGTGATTACCTTGGCGACGGATTATAAAACAACTAAATTGTCTGTTCGCGATGTCAAAGCGCTCAATCGTATTTTAAAGCTTTCGGAGCCCAAGAAGTTGGAAATTCTACACGTCTCAGAAAGGGATTTGGACGAAAACCTGGTGCGTAATGGGGAGAAAAAAATGCGTCAGTTGCTTCCTAATGTAGCGATTAACTTTAATTATGTGGATGAAGATGATACACGTCCATCGCATGCGATCATTGACTTTGTTGAAAACAATCAGACCGATATTCTGTGTTTGGTCAAACGCAACCACAATATGATTTACCGTTTATTTGCAAGTAGTACGGTGAATGAAGTTTTGAACCGATCAGTTAAAGCGATTTTGGTTTTGCATGAATAATCTGAATGGAAACTTTTTTACGCTATATATCAAGCCGTTTTGGATTTTCCTAACGGCTTTTTTGTTGACTTTACCAATGCTGCAGAACGCGTTGGCGCGGAAAATTCGAGTTGTCTGATCCGTCGTTTATACACGATTGGTACATGTAATGGGTTTACTTGAGGAGCAAGCCTCGGCACTGAGCTTTCGATTTTTTTTTGCATTCTTGGAATGAATTTGTTTAACTTGCAATGCGAATAGCAACGTAACCAATGTATTTGAAACCTTTATCTCCTGAAAATAAGAAGAATATTGCCATTGATCGAGATGAAAGCTCCTTCAAGGCCTATTTCGTGGCTAATTATGGAGTTTTGAAAAGCAATGCTATTTCTTTTATCAAGGATAAACAGCTGGCCGAAGATGTAGTTTCTGAAGTCCTCTGGAAAATTTGGTATTTGGGGCCCGATCTGATGAACATCGCAAATGTCGAGGGCTATTTGCTTCGGGCGATTAAGAACAAATGCCTTAACCTTCTGCGCATTCGCCAGGTCATACTTACCGACGGAACGGAATATCAGGATACGTTGATCGATAAAAATACCCCGGAACAAATTTTAATATCCACAGAAAGCATACAACGTATTCAACGGGCTGTTGAAGGGCTCCCGCCCAAAACTAAGGAGGCTTTTAAACTGGTGAAAGAGGAAAGAAAAACGTATTTGGAAACTGCGGAAATGATGGGGATATCCAAGAAAACGGTAGATAGACACATTCAAATTGCCTTAGAAAAGCTGTGGTCCTGTATTAAAGAAAAAAAATAATTTTTCTATTGGGGGTTTTGGTTTCTTTTGGTGTCTCTACTCCAAATAGACCGAATGCACATGTTTTCATCTGAAGAACAATACTTTTTATTTTTAGCGGCTAAGTTACTAGCGGGAGAACTCACAACGGAGGAGAGAATCGCGCTGGACGACTTGCTACGTGCCGACAAAAGTAAGCGGGAGTTATTGGCCTATTTAGAGCAGAAGCATGGGGAAGAAGATCTGGAAGCTGAAATAAGCTATGAAAAGTCAAGACCAATAGAACTTACTGCTGTCGAGGATGTAACCGCCCGTCCATTTATAGATCGCCATAAAGTTAAGCTACTATCCATTGCGGCTAGCCTATTTATAGTTTTTGGCGTATTGTCCTTTTGGTTTATCAAAAATGATAAAAAGGTAGCTGAAGATACGGAATGGCAGACGATTGCTACCGGAAAGGGCGAGCGTAAATCGATCAAATTGAGCGATGGCTCGGAGGTATGGCTTAACAATGAAAGTGTATTGCGATTGAAGGCTGGATTTGGTAAAACTGATCGCGTATTGGAATTGGTTGGCGAAGGGTATTTTGCTATTGCCAAGAATCCCAATTTACCCTTGAAGATCAAAACTGCCTACGCGGAGGTACAGGTCTTAGGAACAAAATTTAACCTTCGTGCGCTTCCGGATGAGAACATGACGACGACCTCCCTGATCGAAGGGAAAGTACGACTGAAGGTTATGGAAAATAAGCAGGAGAAGTTGTATGAACTCCTGCCGGGTAATAAGGTGTCTGTGATCAATCAACCTGTATCAACGAATGATCATCGGAGCAAGCATGTAGTCCTGCAACCAAAAGTGACCTTTGCAAAGCTTGATCTCGTTGATGCCGAAGTTACTGAAACACTTTGGATGAAAAATAGATTGGTTTTCAATGGCGAAGGTTTTGAAGTGGTTGCGAAGAAGATGGAGCGTTGGTTCGGTAAACCCATTGTCGTCGAAAATGAGCGGCTCGGAAAAGAGCCCATCACCGGTATATTTGACGAAACAACCTGTGAAGAAGTCTTGAATGTCATCAAGCGCACAGGTACTAAACTAAATTATTATACCCAAAATGATACGCTTTATGTAAAGTAATATAAAAAAAGGGTATCCCTCATAGTGAGCAATACCCAATGTTTTAACCAATGGCATCGGACCCTAGGAAAGTAGGATGCCAATCGATTATTTCTTAAATACCAAAATTATGAAAAAAAAATCACATGTTCTTTATCATGTGCCTATCTCGTATTATCTAAAATGGTTGTTAATGGCCAAGTTTGTAATCATTTTCTTATTTGCATGTGTTGCCACTGGATTTGCAAAAGAGTCGAAAGCGCAGAAAACAGTTTCTTTACGTTTTGAAGAGATCCGACTCAAGAACCTATTGACTTCCATTGAAGAGCAGACCAAGATCAATTTTATCTACAACGATAATACGATCAATGCGATTAAAATAAAACAGGTTGACGTCCGCAATAAAAAATGGACCGATCTTTTGTTGCCTATTTTGGCCAAAGAATCCTTGGAAATGGATATGGTCAGCGAAAACCGTATCATTATTCGTTCCATAGCGAAGGTTCAGGACAGGATCGCTTCCGGTACGATCAAAGACCAGCAAGGAAAACCTTTGGCAGGCGTATCTGTACGTATAAAAGGTACAGATAAAATGACGCAGTCGAATAGCGACGGCCAATTTTCGCTGGTTGTTGAAAAAGAAAATAGTATTTTACAATTTTCTTATTTGGGATACCTTTCCCAAGAGATTGCCTATCAGCGACAGGCCATTGATGTCGTTCTCCAGGAAGATCTCGCACAGCTTGAAGAAGTTGTGGTCATTGGGTACGGAACACAGAAGAAAGCAACATTGACTGGCTCGGTGAGCCAGGTTTCAGGAAGTGAGCTGCAGCGATCTCCTGCGCCGAATTTGTCCAATTCCCTAGCAGGAAGAATGCCGGGTGTAGTGGCAAATAATCGCTCAGGTGAACCTGGAAATGATCAATCGCAGATCTATATCCGCGGCAAGGGATCTTTGGGGAACAACAGTCCTTTGTATGTCATTGATGGTGTGGCCAATCGCGGCGGAATAGAAAGGCTAAATCCAAGCGATATCGAGACAATTTCAGTCTTAAAAGATGCTTCGGCGGCAATATATGGTGCCCAAGCTGCGAATGGGGTTATTTTGGTAACTACGAAACGCGGTAATGGTGATAAACCTACGATCACCTATGATGGTAGTTACGGTTTCTCCGAACATACACGAACACCAAAGCTGATGGATTCTTATCAATTTATGGTGTATGACGATGAAATCAATGCACATTTTGGGCGTGCTGAAAAGTATAAAGATATCAAGGGTAAATATCTGGATGGAACAATCGATCCCTTATTGTATGCCAACACCGATTGGATGAAGTCCGTATTTAAATCTTCTCCACAAACGCAACATTCCTTGTCACTTCGTGGCGGAGACGAAAAAGTGCGTTATTATGTTTCTGGAGGATACCTTTATCAAAAGCCGGGATTTAGAAATACAGATCTAAATTTTAGGACGGTTCAATTTCGTACCAACCTGGATGCTAAGGTAACCAAAGACCTTTCGGTCTTAGTGGAGGTAGCTACCAGACAGGAAAATCGGAATAATTCAAACTACGATATGGGAACCTTCTTTTGGGAAGCGTTCCATGCCTATCCTTTTTTGCCTGACTATTATCCGAATGGATTACCTGGTCCAGGTCTTTCGTGGGGTAACAATTTAACGATTCTGGCTTCGGGCAAGACGGGTTATCAGCGTGTAAAGGATAATTTTGTCAATACAAAAGCAGGTTTTGATCTCAAAACACCTTGGTTATTAGATGGATTAAGTTTTTCGGGTTATGCAGCATTCGATTCGCAATATAGACATGAAAAGAAGCTGAATGATATGTGGGATGCTTATCGTTATAATCCTGCAACAAAGAATTATGATAATATCCGTGAAACAACGGGCGATGCAAATATCAACCTTACTGAAAGAAACGATGATATACGTACCGAGACCTGGAATTTTAAAATCGGATACGATAAGAAATTCGGCTCACATAGTGTCAATGCTTTCATTGCTTATGAGCAGAGCAAGAACAGAGGTGATTGGTTTTCGGCGTATCGGAGAGACTTCTTAAGCGATGCCGTAGATTATCTATTTGCGGGAAGTGACAATCAAAAAAATAATGACGGAAAAGCAACGATTTCGGCAAGGCAGAATTATTTTGGCCGTGTAAGTTATGGTTTTAAGGATAAGTACCTGGCTGATATTACAGTGCGTAGAGATGGTTCACAAAACTTTATCAGCAATGCACGTTGGGGCTGGTTCCCAGGGGTATCGGCAGGCTGGCGTATTTCTCAGGAGAATTTTTTCAAGGAAAATGTGCCTTTTATCAATGAGTTGAAAATCAAGGCTTCCTGGGGCAAGCTAGGAAACGATCGGGTAGACCCTTTTCAATATATCAGTACCTATGTTCTTGGCGATGGTGCCATGTTTGGTCTTGACCCCAAAAGAACAAAGGGTTTTACTGTCGGGAGATTGGCTAACCCAAATATTACCTGGGAAAAAGTGGATACGAAAAACGTAGGCTTTGAGTCTGTTTTCTTCAAGAATACCTTGAGTTTTGACCTGCAGTATTTTTATTCGATGCGTACGGACATCCTAACACCCAAACAAGCTTCTGTACCGCGCTATACAGGATTAACGCTACCTGACCAAAATATTGGTGAAATATCGAACAGAGGGGTGGAAAGTAGTTTGCTTTATCGCAATAAGATCAATGATTTTAGTTATTCGGTAGGTGGAAATTTCACTTTTGTACGTAATAAGATTCATTTTTTTGACGAAGCACAAAATACACCGGAATGGCAGCGTCGGACAGACCATAGTATAGACTCCTGGTTAGTGTATAAAACAGACGGTATCTATCAAAATAAGGCTGAGATTGATGCCTCACCACATTTGCTGAATACAATGCCAGGGGATATCAAGTATATGGATGTGGATGGTGATGGAAAAATTACCAGCAATGATATGGTCCGTATCTATGAAAGTCCGATTCCTGAAATTACTTATGGTATAACAATGGGTGCCAAATGGAAAAACTTTGATTTGAATATCCTGTGGTCAGGACAGGGACGTGCAAAACAGATCATTAAACCCGGAAGTTACAACAGAGATGTCACTTATTTTGAGAACAGATGGATTTCTGAAACAGAGACACCCAATGCCCTGTATCCAAGAGCCTTCGACCGTGACGATACATTCAATAGCATGAATTCGACATTCTGGTTAAAAAATGCCTCTTTTTTAAGACTGAAAAATGTGGAGTTGGCGTATTCATTGTCGCCTAAAGTGCTGGAAAAAATCAAAATGAAAAACTTACGGGTATTCATTAGTGGATTTAATTTGTTTTCGATCGATCAGATCAAGATACAGGATCCCGAAGGAACAAATGCGGGGGGTATGTACTATCCTCAGCAGCGGATTTATAGTGCAGGGGTGAATTTGAGTTTTTAAAGAAAATTTATTGACAGATGAATACAAAGATAAAATTATATATAACGATCTTTTTTGCAAGCTGTTTGACATCCTGTTCAAATTATTTGGATGTTAAACCGTTGGATTCCTTTACTGGAGATGCTATATTCTCGGATCTGAAATTGACCGAAACGTATGTAAATAAACGTTATACAGAAATACGGGACGGTTTTGGAAATCTTGGTTTAAGGTATATTTCGGACGAGGCTTATCATAATTTCAATTCGGGAAATCCTTATTTATACAACAGGGGAGAAGTGACGGCAGACCAGTTCGGGGACTATTCCACATGGAATGCTTATTATGAGGCGATTAAGAACTGCAATATCTTCTTTGATAATATTGATAAGTTGAAAGCCGACAAAGGGCAGGTGGATCGGTTGAATGGCGAGATGATCTTTCTTCGCGCATTCTTTTATGCGGATCTTGTCTCACGTTTTGGTGGTGTTCCGTTGATCACAAAAACTTTCGATCTGAACAGCGATATGATGGTGCCGCGTAATTCCTACGATGAATGTATAGACTTTATTGTGAAAGAATTGGATAAAGCTGCTGGGTTGCTCCCTCTCAGTTACGAAGGAAAGGATTTTGGTAGGGCAACTAAAGGCGCAGCATTGGCACTGAAGTCACGGGTAACATTGTATGCTGCAAGTCCATATTGGAATCCATCCAATGATAAGGCGAAATGGCAAAAAGCTGCTGATGCGGCTAAGGCTGTACTGGACCTCAATCAATACCAGCTTGATGCAAATTACAAACAGCTTTTTACGAGCAATAAGAGTAAAGAGATCATCTTCATGAAGCAGTTCAATACTGAATTTGGACATTCTTTTGACTGGACCGATTCTCCGAATGGTTTCACAGGTTGGTCAAGAACCTGTGTGCTTCAGGACATGGTCGATGCCTATGAGATGGAAGATGGTTCTATGCCTTCTGCACAAGCCTATGCGGATGGCAAACCTTGGGAGAATCGTGAGCCTAGATTCTATGCTTCTATTGTTTGTGATGGTCAGCAGTTTAGGGGTAGAGAGATTGAGTTTTATATATCCTCAACAGGAAACCGGGCTAATAGCGGTAAGGATAGCGAATTCGGAATTGATGATTGGAATGCATCGAAGACCCATTATACGATCCGTAAGTTTATGGATGAAAGTTTGCGTAATCCTTGGAATGATAAAAGTGCACAACCGTGGATTTATATGCGTCTGGGTGAGATATATCTAAATTATGCGGAAACTCAGTATCAATTGGGGAATGAAGAGGTAGCTCGCACTTACATCAATAAGATTAGAGAGCGTGCACGTGGTGGGAAGGTAGGCGTACTTCCTGCAATTACGAGCACAGGTGCCGCGCTTTTGGGAAAGATACAGCAGGAACGACGCATAGAACTTGCCTTTGAAGACCATCGTTTTTTTGATGTAAGACGTTGGAAAATTGCTGAACAGACCGAAAACAAACCGGCGCGAAAAATCACCATTGTACGGGACGACCAAACGAAAAAGAAAAGTTATAAAATTGAGGTGCTTCAAGAACGGAAGTTCTTTCCGCAGCATTACTTACTTCCTATTCCACGCAGTGAGATTCAACGAAATGCATTGTTGAAACAGAATCCAAGTTACGACTAATCAACCAACCTCCAAGGGTCTGCGCTGTGCAGATCCTTGGTTTATTAAATGGCTACTCCTTATGAAAACCTTTTTATTATTTGCAGTACAGACTATGCTTTCTGTCAGTGTGTTTGCGCAGAAGCAAGATATTTCAATCGATACGGACCAAAAGGAACTCCAGGAGGTCTTCGACTGGGCTAAGCAGAAAGCACGATCTTTTGTTGTTACCGGAACGCGGGGACCAGTCAATGTTTACAAGAAAAATCAATCCGCAGACATCGCTTCGTATCAACCGGCTTATTGGGCGGGATATCCTCTACGAACGGCCTTCTATTCGCGTGATTTCTGTCACCAAGCGGTGGGAGCGCATCTGTTGGGTTTGGAAGAAGAGAATTTTACGATGCTTCGGGCTTTCGCGGCAAGTGCTACGAAGGAACGAAAGTGGTTTCCTTTGTGGGCGATCAATTTTGATGGGAGCCCTTATACACTAGACTACAGAAATGACGATGACTTTGTCCGTGAGATACCGGCAGTGTTTGAGTTGGTTGAAAAGAATGCGCAGCTCTATGACTGGACCAAAGATCAACGGTATCTTAATGATCCAGCTTTGTTGCTATTCAATACAAAAGCGGTAAGTGATTTTGTGGCATTGCATGATGCTAAAAAGCCAAACGGCGTGGCCGAGAGCGAAGGTTCGGGCAATATTTTCAAAGGTACGGCTACCTACAATGAACACCGTGACCAAACTTTGATTGAGGCCGGTGACGGTATTGGAAGTCAGTACCAGGCTTATTTGGCCTTCGCTAAACTTTCAGCATGGAGTGGCAAGAAAAGCCAGGCTGGAAACTATACTAAAAAAGCCCAAACATTGTGGAACTATTTTAATACAGAATGGGGGGTAAAAAACAATAAAGAACTGTATAATCGAGGCTACGATAAAAATAATCTGCCCGTGTCCGGTTGGGGGAAAGAAAATTCTTGGTTTCTCCCCTTAAAAGAAATTACGGACCAGCGATCAAATCGGCATCTGAATTATTTGGATTATATCGATGCACAGCTTGGCTCAAAAGAAGGACTGCCCGAAAATATCGAAGCAATCACCTATGTTCCTGAATTGTTTTTCAAATATGGGCAGAACGAACGAGGTTGGAAATGGCTGAAATATATTATATCAAAAATTAATACGGCGCATGCCATGGCTACATTGACAGGTACCAATGGTGATTACCCCGAAGTTTCTTTTGTGCTGATAAGCAACGTTGTGCAAGATATGATGGGGATTAAACCTGGGGTAAAAGGTAATTCTTTAGAAACTTGTTCCCACCTTCCTCAGGATATTGAGCGGGTTAAAGTGTCGAATGTGAAGATTGGTCGAGCAATGTATACAGTGAAGCAACAGGGGATATCGGGAACGACTTTGTCGTACTCAGGAGGAGAGGCAACGCAGTACTGGCAGGCTGGTTTTCCGGGAAGCCACCCTTATCTTTACGTTAATGGTATCAAGAAAAAAAGTCATATTGGTCAGAAAAATGGTTTTACTTACAGCTATATCGAGGTGAAGATTGGCCGCGATATGGAATATACCGTAGCAACTCAATTATAGATCGTCATGAAAATTAAATTATATTATTTGGGCATCATTGCCATGAGCCTGTTGCAGTGGAATTTGACGGTAGCTCAAAATTCAAAAAAATGGGCACTATTAAATGGGAATAGGATTGAATGGAAGGTTAAGCAGGGTGAGAATCACGAAGATCATATTGAAATGGCCGGTTTACAATCTGCTGCGGTCCTTTACTACGGTGTTCGCGAAGGTCGTCTGTTATTGGACAAAAAGATCGTATTTCCCATGTTGCGGACAATTCCCAACAATACACATGCAAGTTTAACCGTACCTTTTCAGGATACTAAGTCTTTATTGATAAAAGTAGATGGCGTAGCGGTCGATGAGTATCCGCAACATTTTGTACTTGACGGAAAACTAGCTGTTTATTCAACGACGAATTCAGCACTGGAAGTACAGCGGACGTTATTTCCATCTGTCGATAAACCTGTTTTGATTGAACGCGTTAAGTTGGTGAATACGGGGAATAAACCCCTGCGGATCGATCTGATTAACAAGTATTCGAAATTCCTGTCCGACCCTGCGAAAAGTGTTTATGGACAATATGTTGTACAGGCCTTGGTAAGAGATAGTCTGGTGCCAAATCTTGAGCCAAAGCAGAGCTATCTGTTTGATATTGTGTATGAAGGGAAGAAAATTTCAACACCTGTTTATCAGTATTCTCCTTCTTATGAATTACAGAAAAGGGAGGGTTTTGTAAAAAGTTTAGCCGACGATCTAATTCTGGAAACCCCTAATGATACGATCAATACAGCATTTGCTTTTGCTAAGATTCGTGCAACTGAAAGTATTTATGATACGAAGGGCGGATTGATGCACGGTCCAGGGGGCTTAAGCTACTATGCTGCTATTTGGGCAAATGATCAGGCTGAATATGCCAATCCTTTCTTTCCTTTCTTGGGCAATCGCAACGGCAATGAAAGCGCCATAAACTCTTTTCGCCATTTTACCCGTTTTATGAATTCGGATTATAAACCAATTCCGAGCTCAATAGTGGCGGAGGGCGATAGTTATTGGAATGGTGCTAAGGATAGAGGGGACATGGCTATGATTGCCTATGGAGCATCCCGGTATGCGTTAGCATTGGGAAAGAAAGATATTGCTGTCGAATTATGGCCATTGATCCACTGGTGTTTTGAGTACCTGGAACGACAAAAGACAAGTGAAGGAGTTTATCGATCGGATAGTGACGAACTGGAGGGGAGAGCACCGGCAGGTAAAATTAATCTGTCGACAAACAGTATCGCCTATGGAGCCTTTCAAAGTGCGGCAGACCTCGCTCATGAATTGGGAAAGGAGGATCTTTCACAGCAATACAGACGACGCGCTGAAGAACTCCGTCATTCGATTGTGCGTTATTTTGGTGCCGACGTGCAAGGCTACTCCACCTACCGTTATTACGATAGCAATACCATCTTAAGGGCTTGGATATGTTTGCCTATGACCATGGGGATCACCGAGCGGAGTGCTGGAACAATTGATGCCTTATTATCAAAATATCTCTGGACAAACAACGGTATCCTCACACAATCCGGAGATAAGGTATTTTGGGATCGGGCAACCTTATATGCTTTTAAGGGATTTTTTATGACGGGAGCAACCGAAAGGGCGCTGCCTTATTTTAAGTATTACTCTTCGATGCGTCTTTTGGGCGATCATGTACCCTATCCGGTTGAGGCCTGGCCTGAAGGTGGACAAAGGCATTTAAGTGCCGAAAGTGCCTTGTATTGTCGGGTCATAACAGAAGGATTATTTCATATTGTACCCACAGGTTTTCGAAAGTTCAGTATAAGTCCCAGTTTGCCAAAGGAATGGAAGTATATGCGGCTTAGACGTATAAAGGCCTTTGACCGGGTGTTTGATATTGAGGTATCCCGGAAAGGCAAACAAGAGTTTCTTATCGTGAAACAGCAAGATGGTCAACTCATTCAAAAACCAATTTTGAGTCAGCAGGCAATCAGTATCACCTTAAATTAACCGAAAAAATCTCCACAAGTCGTCGTCCTGTGGAGATTTTTCACTATAGTCCCTTATAGTGCGCTGAAACTTTGCATATTTTTCCACGTACATCTAATTCCATATATTCCGCGGAAAGCGAGTCGTTGACGCTTTTATAGAAAAGTACTATGGAGTTTACGCCCGTAAGTATGTGGTAAAGCTCAAAATGGAGTTCTGGATATTTTTCCAATGCGCTTTTAAAATAAGCTTTTAATTCCTCTTTGTTGTTTATATTTCCAGCCGTATTCACACCCATTTTCTGAATAATGGGGGAGCGAAAGTGAATGTCTTCACTATAGTGTCGCATAATTGCATCTAGATCGTGTTGGTTCCAGGCATCAACCCAATGTTGTGCAAGATCTGCAGGCTGATTAAAATTATCTACTGTATCCATACTGTATTAAAAATTAAACGATGTATCTGACGGAATTGTCAAACCAAACCGTTTAAGGCAATATACATAATTTAACTGTTTTATCGGCGGGAAGGATAGATAAACCGCTATTGACCCGCGATTTGTTGGAATAGCTAAATTGAACAAACGGTTGCGTTTTGATCAGAGTTGTCAATGCTGATAATTCTCGTTATTATCGTAAGGTTATAGTCTGTTCGTAAGCAGATTGACTATAGTTTGTTCGTTTATAAAATAAGAAAATTGTGAAAAAATATCTATTTCTTGCAGGTATTCAGGTAATGTCAGCGCTAGGGCTATCGGCTCAAACGACAAGGTCAAATGTACCATTACAGCTATTGGGTACACGGAGTTGGATCCGTGTAGACATGAAGGATAATCAACCGGGCATGTCTGGAGCGAAAGTCTTTTGGGCAAAAACGAATAAGAAACCGCAGACAGCCAATGCGATATTGGCAGAAGGTGTCAAACGTTATTATATTCAACAGGTAGAGGCTGAAACGACCTATTATATCTGGATAGAATCGGCTACAGGAAAATCCTTGGCAAATGGAAAAGTGTATACGAGCAAGAAATGGCAGTTGGATAATACTGAACGCGATGAAGAGCGAAATCATCCAAGTTCAAAAGCCGTTCCTGTTGGTATGGAAATCTATTGGCAGGATGAATTTAACGATCAATTACTTAATCGGAATAAATGGACGACCAACTATTTTTCATCCTTGAATTATCTGAATGCAATATCCAAGGATGAAATGTTGCATGATCGTTTGCCACAACCTGCATATACTTTAAATGGATCAGCGATCAATCTGTATGTCAATGATACGATTCCGAAGCGAATCTTTACAGAAGGTGGCAACCAGAAGATTTCATCCATCCAAACCTACGATTGGAAGTCCAATGAAAATTTACTGGATAATAGCAAAGGTGGGTACTTTGAAGTTAAGGTAAGACGTAACCGACAGGGGAATCCCAAGGGAACAAATACAGCTTTTTGGTTTGATTCACCCGGACCAGATATTCGTTATTATCTTCAAGAAGGATCCGAAGTCGACGGAATTAAAGGCATTCGCCCCAAGGGACAGCTTTTTGAAATCGACGTTTTCGAATATATTACGGCTCAGTTTGTGATACATGGACATGTTGATCAAAAAGGGGTATTTCAACGTAATCTTGCTACACATATTGCGGAGGGGTATGAACACGTCGGACAATGGGTAACACATGGGGTATTGTGGACACCTACAAGTATTAAACATTATATCAATGGCGAGCTGATCAAAGCGTATACGAATAAAAATCAGATTTATTCACCCAACCACTTTTTGAACGTATTTCTTGGAGCCTATGGATCTGAAGGTGGAGTCAATATGGAGGTCGATTATATTCGGGCGTATAACTGGCCTTTAAAAGATGGTAATGAATTGCCTAATCCAGATTTTGAGGGTAAATCTGGCCTCGCACCTTGGGAAGGAGCAGCGGTCATCGAAGAAGGGCGCGGCGAAAAGGGGAGTAAAGCGGTGGTACTTGCGCCGGGTCAAAAAATAGAGCAATATGTTTATTTGGATCCCCAACAAGACTTCAAACTTATCTATTGGAGTAAAGGAGACAAGGTCCAGGTGGAAGTTGATGATGTCGCTGTCGTAACAGGAAAGTTGTCGAATTTAAAGACGTTAATACCTGATTTAGGAAAAAAAGGTGGAAAGCAGGAGCTTGATTTTGTTACTGGCAAGGAGATCAATCCGAATAAAAAAATTGTCCGGATTGGATTTACCAATATAGGAAAGGAAAAAGCCTTTTTGGATAATATCACGTTGAAAAAAAGTTAGCTATAATGTGGTTTTCTTACTAAATTCTGGCTCCATGTATATTACGTATGAGCCATTTTTATGTTTTTTTATGTGCTAAATGTTTCTTTTGATATGCTGAAGGTGACATGTTTGTCTGTTTTTTGAAGAAATGAGAGAATGTAGCGGGGTCCTCAAAACCCAATTCAATCATAGTAGTCTTGATTGGATTGGCCCCCAAACTCAGCAGGTACAGAGCTTCCTTCAACAAACGATTATGAATCAGTTTGAGGGGGGGAACCCCCATGTATTGCTGTGTTTGCATCCAAAGATTTTTTACAGTTATATTCAGTAAATTTGCGTAATAAGCGACATGGTGTTCTTGTTTATAATGAAGTTCTATTAATTCAAGAAAGCTATTCAGGATGGCTGGATAAGCGTATGGTGCCAAATTATCGATGTGTTTGACTAAGGAGTGGTTAATCTCTATTAAGCTAGTTGTCAAACGTGATAAAATTAGTGATAATGTTGGCTGATAGCGATAGAGTTCATTACGGATCTTATCGAATTCATAGCGGAGCGTTTCAAATTTATATGGCGTGACCCGAAGTATCGGATAATCTTTAAGGAGTTTTATGTTGATTGAAAGCGTATGACATAATTTTTCAAAATTTTGCCAGGGAATTCTAAAATGATAAACAGCGGTTTCTTTGAAAAAATAGAAAGAACTTGATTGACCGGGGAACATTAGATGAATTTGATAACCCATCATATTATGTTCCTCCTGATCAATCTGACGCGTACCTCCTTTCGAATGTATCAAGATAATAGTCACCACCTCTTTGCTTTTGAGCATATGGCAGGTGTGTACCCTGATATTTCGCATTCGATATAAAAAACCGAGATGCTCTACCTCGTCGTCGCATGTTGTTATGTTTGCAGCATTAAACATGGTTATTCTGGTCTGGGGAGCTGTTAAGTGCACGAGTTGTTTTGTTAAGTTTTTACGATTATTATTTAGCGGTTATAGGGATATTCCTGTACCCAATGAAACTTGCGCTGTATTAATTCGAAGGCTTGCATGTCCTGTTTAATAAGTTTAATATGCGCTGTATGGTCATCAAAAGTTTTTGTCAGAAGAATATTTCCGTCAGGGTTGATCTGATAATCAAATTGATAATTGTTAAGGGTAATTTTCTTCCCGGCTGCATCGATAACAACGCTCTCCCTTTGAGGGGTATAGTCTGTGTTGCGTATTAAGACCTTGTTGTTATCAATTTCGAAAACAATAAGTCGCCAATCTTCGGGGATTGATTTGCGTTCTGTTCCCGCTTGTTCAATTCGGTAGATTCCATATAGTGGTGACTTCTTTAGGTACTCAGCTATCATTTTTTTTGTACTTAATATGCCCATGCCCTGTTGCACCATAAAGAGAAGTAGCACGGCCAATTTGGCGATAAACAAACTTTTTCTTTTCCAGCTTTTGTTGAATAGGGGTTGTTGGATAGGGAGTAACTGTACAGGTTTTCCTGAAATAAAAATTGTGAACAATGCTTTTAGGTAGGGAAGCAGTAGGAATATGGAAAGTAGCAGGAGTGCTGTGGAGACCATTTTAACGGGGACGTCATAAAAATAGTTGACGGCCATAATATTGATACTGGTCGCAATGGTAATAAGTGCACCAACAATCATGGTCTTTCTGAAGAGCAATAAGCCTGAAAGTACTTCCACGAGACCTATGAGTAGATTGTAGCCTTGAGAATAACCGATATAAGTCCAGGCTAGCCCCATGGGTGAATATTCACCTAATGGCTGCAGGAGCTGTGTCAGTCTTGGTGGTTGCATTTGCATATAGAAGACTTTGTACAGTCCATAGTTAATAAGCATAAAAGCAACATAATAGCGTATTGCTGTGGTTAACCAATAAAAAAGGATTGTGTAGCTGGCTCTTCTTCGATCCAAGATGGACCATAAAGCTGCCCCGACTACTGCCAGCAGGAATAGGATCAATAGAGATACCCAGGCATAGGAGGTATCACCACTTCCGTTGATGAAGATGCTATGGTCATAGGAGTAGCCCAATATATTTTCTGCAAACCAGGGAGTCAACTTTTGCATAAAATGGGTAAGGGGGATGCTGATATATCCATAAAACGGATAAGCGCCGTTATTGAAAATGAAAATAAACGACAAAACAAAAATAAATGAAAATCGAAAGGCCAATCTTTTAAATACGGACCATGTTTCCGGATTGTTTTCAGTAAGAATATGCATAATTAAAGTTTACAGTATTTAAGTTAATATTTTTTGGTAAAATAGGTCGTATGTTTATTGAAATAAATAATCGATTAAATAGTAAATAATCATTACGAAGTATTTGAACAGAAGTTTTTATCTTGCTCTTAAAAAATAAGAATCATGGACAAGATCAAAGAATATTTTGAATCGCTCGTTGTCATGAATGATAAAGACTGGGAAGTATTTTCCGCTAAGCTTGTTAAGATGGAGTTTCCAAAAAAATCACTGATTTTGGAAATCGGAAAAACTGAACAGTATTTATCTTTTATTGAAAAAGGAATTGTACGTTTCAATATCCCAAAACTGGACTATGATTTTACTTTTGGATTTGCTTTCGAGAATTCTTTTGTGAGTGGCTACGATTCCTTTTTGACGCAACAACCCTCATCGTATCATCTCGAGGCAATAACAGATTGTGTTTTATGGCGGATATCGTACGAGGATCTCCATGCGGTATATCAAACAACAACGGTTGGTAACCTAATTGGTCGGAAAGCAGTTGAGGACATTTTTCTAAAAAAAATGAAACGGGAACTGACGCTGCTGGAAGATTCGGCAAAAACCAGGTATATCAATTTGATGCGTGAGCAACCCGAATTGATTCGCAACATTCCCTTAAAATATCTGGCTTCTTATATTGGTATTAGACCGCAATCGTTAAGCCGGATCAGGAAAGAAATTTAGTAACAAATGTTCATTGATAACAAAAGGATAGGCACCTATTTTTGTTATAAAAAAGATGAAACAATTTTTTGTTTTAATTGTCGTTTGTATTTTTTCCAATCTCATCTTATTGCTGTTGAAGGGGGAGATGGATATTCTTTTAGCGGGTAAAGTTGGATTGGCGGTGATGCTTTTTTTCACTGCATTGGGACACCTACTTTATACCAAAGGAATGATGTTGATGCTGCCCGATTTTGTTACATTTAAAAAAGAAATGATCTATGGAACTGGTTTAATGGAATTCATGGCTGCAATTGGACTATTTGTTCCGCAGGTGAGTCGCATAACGGGAATCCTTTTAATTGTCTTCTTTTTACTGGTATTACCTACAAATATTCGGGCAAACTTAAGACATATCAATTACGAGACGGCTACTTTTGATGGTGCCGGTCCCAACTATTTGTGGTTTCGTATTCCGTTTCAGATCTTGTTGATTGCCTGGACCTATTATTTTGTGGTTCGTTAAAGTAGTTTTCTTAACCAAAGCATAGCAATAAATTAACATATTTTTGTTTAGTTTTATTTAACATTTTTTTATTTTTGCTAAACTTTTAGATTGAATAGAATGAAAGAAGCCATCAAGATGGTCGTATTTGATATGGCGGGTACGACAGTGAACGAAAATAATATTGTTTATAAGACGCTTAGAAATGCAATAAATACGGTAGGGGGATACGAACTGACATTAACAGAGGTATTGGCCCATGCTGCAGGTAAGGAGAAGCTACAGGCGATTAAGACTGTGCTCAAAAATAGTTTGGATGTTGATGACGATGAATTGGCTCAACGGATGTTTGCTTTGTTTTTGAAAGACCTGGAACACGCTTATGAAGTCGAGGAAATTTACCCTAATTCGAATGCGGAAGAACTTTTTGCGATCTTGAAAGAGCGGGGTATCTTGCGTGTGCTCAATACGGGCTATGATCGTAAGACAGCCGAGTCACTTTTGGAGAAGCTTAATTGGAAAGTTGGCAAAGAAATAGATGCATTAATTACTGCTTCTGATGTGCCTCGAAACAGACCTTATCCAGATATGATTCATCTGGCCATGCAAAAATTTGAAATTACGGATCCTGGTTTCGTCGTTAAAATTGGTGATTCTATTATTGACATACAGGAGGGGCAACAAGCGGGTTGCGCTTTGAGTATTGGCATAACAACAGGTGCACATGATGCGGCTCAACTCAGATCGGCAAATCCCGATTATGTGATTGATGATCTACTGGAAATTGTTGAAATACTTGAAAAGAAGAATATATCCAATACAGTCGTCTAGTCTTTCGCGCTGTTTAATAAAAAAGGGGGGATTTCCTACAAGAAATACCCCCTTTTGATTGTGATATGATCCACATGTTATTGCATTTGTATGCCTTCCATTGAATTCTGGTTTTTGTTTTTCTTAAACATATTCATATCCATTTTTCCAAAACGGTAGGAAAGATTCAATTTGATCAACTGTGGATTCGACAGTCGATAATAGGTTTGAGAGAATCCTTCACCCGATGAAACAATGGTATTGCCACGTGTTCTGAAAATATCGTTGATGGCCAATGTTGCTGAGGCAGCCTGATTTTTCAAGAAGCTTTTCTTGATGGCAAAGTCGATACCATAGAATGGTTTGATATAGCCTTGTGAAGAGCTTTGCGCCTGGTTCATTGGTGGACCGAATGTTTGACCCTGTGTCACTGGCATATTTGTTTTGCCTTGATATTCAAACGCTAGCTGTAGATTCCAGTTTTTCTGTAGGTTGAATGTATTGTTCAATTTTCCAAATACTGTCCACATACCTTCCGAAGGCGTTTTCTCATCCACCTCAATTTTGGAATTATAGAAGTTAAGGTCTGCAGTCAGATCCCACCATTTTTTGAGATTATTGGTATAAGTAAATTCTGCCCCATAATTCTTGCTGGAATTTGCATTGATATAGGTATTAATGAAATCCATTTTGTTCGTTACCGGATTGAGTTCCTGTGTCAGGTAACGTGTAATTAGATTGTTTGTGCGTTTATAGTATACCGTTGCCAAAAATGTGCCTTTTCCATGTGTACGGCTGTAGGAAAGTTCGCCGGATGTCGTGAATTCGGGTACAAGGTCAGGGTTACCACGTGTAATATTTAAGCTATCCGTGTAGTCAACAAATGGGATGAGCTGAAAGAAGTTCGGGCGGTTGACACGACGGGTTACGCTCATTTGTATTTGGTCTTTTTCGGTTAGCTTTTTGCTCAAGAACAACGAAGGAAATAAGCTCAGGGGATACTTGTTGTGGAACTTTTCGTTTGTATTCAAAAGTTCACCGTCGTACGTTGAGCTTTCTGCGCGTAGCCCAACTTTATAGGACACCCAGTCTTTGAGGTTTCCTCCAAGTGAGGCATAGGCTGCATAGACGCTGTTTTTGTTGTTATAGTTGGCTGAAGCTGCGGTGATATTCTCAAAATCATCTTCACCTACTGCTTTTAAGGAATTATTGTTGAGATTTTTGAGTTTATTGATCTGTGCACGCACACCAGTTTCGAGTTTCATGCCATTTTTGAATGGTTTGACATAATCTGCCTGCACAGTCATGAACTTATTATCACCGGAACCGATGTTTTTTTGAATCTGAGTTCCGCTGATTTCGCTGCTTGCATTGCGGTAATTGGTGGTATATAAACCATTGGATGTATTGCTGCCGCCAAAATAATTGAAATCGACAGACAGTTCCTCGCCTTCAGTTTTGAATTTTTGGACGAGACCGGCTTGCAATCCGCGTGGTTTAAAGCTTCTTTCTGACTCGGAAATCCGATCGCTGCGTGATTCGATATTGCGAGAGTTGGTTAAGATTGACGAGTTCTCATTCGGCTTAAATTTACCCTGAACCAACACGCCGGCTACAGATAGTGTTGTTTTGGGACTTAAGTCGTAATCTACGCCGAGCCGGCCAAAGGTAATCATACCTTTTGTTTTGCCTTCGATATCTTGATCTACTGTTGATTCTACGCCATTAATTGTACTGGTACGATGGCTGTCGCCCTCGGTGTTGGTGCGCATGCGCATATTCATTCCCGTTAGTGAGATATTGAATTTATTTTGACGCAGATTTAAACTACCCATAAAGTTGGTTCCACCAAAGCGGTCCCCACCCAAGGTGACCATACCATTGTAGCCAGCTTTCTTATTTTTCTTCAGAATAATGTTGAGGATACCGGCCATACTTCCGGAAGCGTCGTATTTGGCAGATGGATTTGTGATAATTTCGATTTTATCGATCACATCGGCCGGGATCTGGTCGGGGGTGAGTGTGGTAGGTTTTCCATCGACAAAAATTGTAGGGGCTGCGTTTCTCAGTTTTACGTTTCCGTCGATATCTACTTGTACAGAAGGCATATTGCGGAGCACATCGATTGCTGTACCGCCAGCTGCAACGATATTTTTCTCTACGTTGAAGACTTTTTTGTCGATGTCCATTTCGAGTAGTGCCTTGCGGCCAGTCACGGTAACTTCATCGAGTTTACGGTTGTCATCGTCCAATTTGATCGCACCTAGATCTTTGTTTGTTGTTTTGCTATCGCTATAGTCTACAGCAAGATCTATCGGCGCATAGCCTACAGAACTAATTTTTAGTTTCCATTTTTCTTTTGGTGAAATGGCTGCGAAATTGAACTTTCCATTTTCTGAAGAGCTGGTACTTTTTACGAGAATTTCCCTTTCTTTCCCTGTAGCTTGATCCTTGATAACCTTCAATAAATTCACGGAAGCTTGTGAGATAGGTTTCCCGTTGTTGTCCACAATTTGGCCCGAGAGCTGACCTTCGGACATGGCGAAAGCAGGACGACCACCTGCAGGGGCTTGAGCGTGTACGGAAGCAACCGCAGTTGCCATTAGTGCTATTGCTATAAATCTTTTCATTTTTTCTTTGCTATTCTACCGGCTACGCGGATTAGGCTGTTCGATAGTACACAAATTTGAAAAGGATTTTTTAGCTATGCAATCATCTGTAGACCGAAGCGGCCAATGTGTAGACGAACGGATAATTGCATCGATTCAATTTGTGGCGGTAGCATTAGATAAACTGTTCAATATTTTTGATATATTTTTTACCGATAGGAAGGGCGGTTTCAGGTAGGGTGAGTTTGCTTTGGGCGACCTGCTCAATACGATTTTTATTGACAATAAAAGAATTATGTATGCGTAGGAAGTCTGTTGTAGGTAATATTTTTTCCATTCCACGGAGGTTGCTGCGCGTAAGAAGGGGCGATTCACGGTCCACCAGGTATATTTTTACATAGTCTTTCAAACCTTCGATGTAGCTGATTTCATGGAGAAAAATTTTCGTCTTTTTATATTCTACATTAACGATAATATGATCCTGTTCGGGGAGCTGTTTTGCACGGAGCAGCATACCTTCTTCTACCTTTCGGACAGCCGCTGCGAGTCGTTCTTTTGAAATCGGCTTAAGCAGATAATCAATGGCATTTAGCTCGAAACCTTCAACAGCATATTGATGATAGGCTGTGGTGAAGATAACCAAGGGGCGGGGAGCTAGTTCGCGAATAAACTGCGTACCCAACTGATCGGGCATTTCAATATCCAGAAAAATCAGATCGATAGCGTGATTTTTTAAATATTCTTCCGCTTCGGCGGTCGCATTAAATTTATGGACGACTTCGATTTGCTTAAAATTCAACAAGTCGTCTTCTAAAATATTGAGCGCGAAGGGTTCATCATCTATGAGTATACATTTAATCTTCATCGGTCATCAGTTTGAGGGTGACTTCGAAATCTCCAGCATCGGTTTTTCTGATCCTGAGTTCATGTCGATTGGGATACAATAATTGTAATCGTCTGCGTACATTGGTCAGTCCTATACCTTCGTTTGGACGCGGTTCTGTATGTTGTAAGATTCTATTGCGGGATATAAAGATAATGCCACCCGGAGTTTCCTGAAATTGAAACTGTATCTGTGGTGCAGTTTTGCTATCTACGCCATATTTGAATGCATTCTCAACAAAATGTATGAAGAGTAATGGGGGGATCATTCTGTTTTTGACCTTGTCTTCGATATCAAGTGTTACATTTCCTTGGATAGGAAGACGAAGGGTCTGTAAGGCGATAAAATTGCGCATATGGTCAATCTCTTTATAAAGTTCGACTTTGGGGCCGTCTACTTCGTAAAGTATATAGCGTAGCATTTCGGATAACTTAACAATCGTGTCTTCGGAATCCGGTGATTGTTTACGAATGAGCCAACGGATATTATTAAGTGTATTGAATAGGAAATGTGGGCTGATCTGTAGCTTTAACATCGTTAGTTCTGCCGTTGTTTTTTCAAGCGCAATCTGTTTGTTGAGTTCCTTTTGTCGCGCTTGCTCATCGTAGAGGAAGATCATTGAAGACGTGATCATACAAAGGGAGTAAATAATGCCTGGGCCGATGACCAACCGTACAAAAAGAATATTTTCCTTCGTCAGATGAGCAAGCTCTCCAGCTGGATTAAAATAGACTATGCAGTAGTTCAGTGCTACGTAGGTGGCAAACCCAAGTGCCATTAATAGCACAAAGATCTTTCTGCGGCCAAAAAAATAGGTGGGGGCTACAACGTAGCAATGCAAGTAAAAATGAGTAGCCAGAAATATAATATTTAGCAAATGCGATAATGCCGAATAAGCTTTGAAATCAGCGATCTTATCCGGCTGATAGAGATACGTTATAAAGGGTAACAGCAGTAATATGGTCCAGATGACAATATGTAAATAAAATTTTCTGAAGAATCTGCCAATCATGTTATGTCTAATTAATCCCTTTGCTTTTGGACAAGACCAAACTTAGATAAATTGCTTTTTATATGCAATATAAATACGTTTCTATGCAAAAACAATTATGCATAGAAGCCTGTTTTCCTAAGATTATCATGATCTGTTGTTAATCGATGTGGTGTTAAAAACATGATCTGTTCTTAATCGATGTAGTGTTAAAACGCGACCTGTTGTTAATCGGTACGGCGTTAGAAACATGATCTGCGGTTAAATGTATAATTTTAAAAAGAGGTTTGCGAAAGAAGACGAAAGCGGAAAATACGCTGGACTGTTGGAAATAGTTTTGTATTTTGCAGGTATAAACTTTG
Source organism: Sphingobacterium sp. UGAL515B_05 (assembly GCF_033097525.1). Lineage (NCBI taxonomy): Bacteria > Pseudomonadati > Bacteroidota > Sphingobacteriia > Sphingobacteriales > Sphingobacteriaceae > Sphingobacterium > Sphingobacterium sp. UGAL515B_05. The sequence continues at coordinate 3,988,727 of NZ_CP109907.1, forward strand.
TAACGTGACATTCAATCCAAACCGATATCAGCATATGCCCTACAGACGCTGTGGGAAGAGTGGTATTCTCTTGCCAGCCATCTCATTGGGGCTTTGGCAAAATTTTGGTGAAACCGATATCCAAGCAGTATTCCGGAAAACTTTGCTGACCGCCTTCGATCGTGGGATCACCCATTTTGATCTTGCCAATAATTATGGTCCTCCTCCGGGAAGTGCAGAAGAGAACTTTGGACAGATACTGCGCACCGATTTTGCGGGCTATCGCGATGAACTTTTAATTTCCACGAAAGCGGGGTATACCATGTGGCCGGGGCCGTATGGTGATTGGGGAAGCCGTAAATATTTGATGGCCAGTCTACATAAGAGCTTAAAACGGATGAGTCTCGATTATGTGGATATATTTTACCATCATCGACCGGATCTGAATACACCGTTGGAGGAGACGATGGCAGCATTGCGAGATATTGTTCATCAAGGAAAGGCCTGCTATGTAGGCTTGTCCAATTATCCTCCTGATCTTGCTCAGAAAGCTGCTGCGATATTGCGTGCAATGGGGACACCATGCCTTATTCATCAGCCTAAATATTCAATGCTGGTGCGGACACCCGAGGCGGGACTTTTGGATGTGCTGCAGGCAGAAGGAATCGGAGCGATCGCTTTCTCTCCTTTGGCACAGGGACTGTTGACCAACAAATATCTCGGCGGCATTCCGGCGGATTCACGTGCTTCGAAAGAACATTTTTTGAAAAGTGAAATGATCACTGCTGAATTGATGGAGAAGATCGACCGGTTGAATAATCTTGCGGTACAAAGAGGGCAAACATTGGCGCAAATGGCAATTGCATGGTTGTTAAAAGATGAACGCGTGAGCTCGGTTTTAGTAGGGGCGAGAAATAGTGAACAGCTCGTTGATTCGCTCAAGGCCCTGGATAGGTTGGATTTTACGACGGATGAATTGACGCTTATAGATACTATTCTGAAGCAGAATTAATCACCTAATTGATCGTATCATGTTTGCCTTTGAAGCACAATTGGAAATTATCGGTATCAATCCTTTTGTTTTTGTTCCTACGGATATTCTGGATAACCTATTTAAGGATGCGGGAATAAACAAAGGATATATTCCTGTGAAAGGAAAAGTGAATGAAAAGGATTATGTTCAGACATTGTTGCGGTATAAGGGTGAGTGGAGGCTGTACATTAACACGGTTATATTGTCGGATTCGCCGAAACGAATCGGTGAGACCTTAACCATAACAATTGCTTTTGATCCGGAAGACCGGACTATTTTGCCTCACCCCGAACTCGAAGCAGCATTTGCACTAAATAAGGAAGCTCTGCAGGTATTCGACGGATTGTCTCCATCAAAGCAAAAGGAAATCATCCGTTATATTTCTTCCTTAAAAACTGCGGATAGTAGAAGAAAAAATATTGAAAAAGCAATTGGTTTTCTTTTGGGTAAAAACCGATTTGTGGGGCGTGAAAAGCCCTAAGAAATCAGACCAGTACTTCGATGTGTGTACTGTAATTCTCGCCAGATATGGGGATTATTGGTCAGAATTTTAGCAATAATTTGAATATACTTATGGATAATCCTAAAATTGTATGGGGTATCATCGGCTGTGGTGATGTTACAGAAAAAAAAAGTGGACCAGCGTTTAATCGCATAAATAATAGTCAGCTCATGGCTGTAATGCGAAGAGATGCGGCGAAAGCTGCTGATTATGCTAGTCGACATCAAGTACCCTTGTGGTATTCAGACGCTGATGATTTGCTCGATAATATCGATCTCAATGCGATTTATGTAGCAACGCCACCCTCATCTCATCTCGCGTATGCACTGTCTGCCTTGCGTAGGGGGAAATCTGTTTATGTTGAAAAGCCCGTTACGTTAAATGCGATAGAAGCAGAAATATTGTTGCAGGAAGTAAAAGAAAGAGACGGGAAGTTGGTAGTTGCCCATTATAGGCGGCAATTGCCTTTGTTTCTGAAGGTTAAGGAGCTTGTTGGAAATGGTGAAATTGGTGAGTTAAGGACGGTGCAATTGCGTTTATGGCAGAGTAGAATGCCTGACCTAGTGACCAAAGGTGGCGGAGACTGGCGTACTGATCCTGCTGTTTCGGGAGGAGGTTATTTCTTTGATTTAGCCCCACATCAATTGGATTTGATGCTCTATTTTTTTGGAATGCCGGTTTCATACGATGGTTTTAGCTTGATTCAGGATAAAGAAAGTGCTGTAGCTGATCTGACCACAGGAACGATTTTGTTTGAAAATCAGCTTGTCTTCAATGGAAGTTGGTGTTTTAATGTTGCCAAAGAAAACCAGGTAGATAAGGTTGAAATTGTAGGAAGCCTTGGGCATATTACTTTTTCTATTTTTGGAAATTCAGTTGTTGTCAAAACAAGAGATGGAGAGAAGGAATTTGTATTTGATCATCCTGAAAATATTCAATTGCCGATGATTTCGCGTACAGTAGATTATTTTAGCGGCATCGGGCCCAATCCATCTCCGATTGAGGAAGCCTTGGTTCTGATGAAGATTATCGATAACTTTTCGACAATAAGGCCATAATATTTTACCGTTGCTAGCAAACTTTAGTTTTTTAGCAATGAGGCCGGTATAATGGAAAACCTATTTGGAAGACCGGTATGATACCATGTACGATCTGTTGGGGCTACCAGCAGTGTTTTATTTTGCGCATTACCTTGCAATGCTGCGAGTGACAGTACACTTATAAGGAGTACTGTCAACTGATTAAATTTGTTCATCGCTGAATGTTAGATTTTCGCTAAAGCAAGATTGATGAATGATAGTTCTTCGGCGGTAAGCATGATATCGATGGCTTGAGCATTTGCTATGGCCTGCTCTGCATTTCGGGCACCTGCCAAAACCACAGTGATCGCCGGCTGTAGACTGGTCCAGCGTAATACCAATTGAGAAAGTGTTACACCTTTGTTAGTGGCAATTGGACTGATGGTATCCAAGAAGGTCTTTACCTTGGCCAGATCAAATTGTTGGAAATAACCATTGCGGTGGTCGTTTTCTTTTAATTTACCTGTGTTAAAATACTTACCGGTTAATAAACCGCGTTCCATAGGGCTATATACAATGATACCTAGATCATTTTGCTTTGCATAAGGAACAAGGTCTTGTTCGATACCTCGGTTTAGCATACTGTAACCAACTTGATTACTCGCAATGTTGAGGTTCTTCCGTGCTTCTGAAACTTGATCGACACTATAATTGCTGACGCCGGCGGCACGGATTTTACCTTGTTGTAAAAGAAGATCCAAGGCTTCCATCGTTTCCGAAATCGGCGTCGTGCTATCTGGCCAGTGAATCTGAAGTAGATCGATGTAGTCCGTACGTAAGCGTTTTAGGCTATTCTCTACTTCATGAATTACACTAGTTTTTGACGAGTATTTATAAACTGGAATAGTTTTACCAGCTTCTTCTGCATCAAAGAAAAATTCACCTTTCCCTTGGTTACTACCGTCCCATACCAAACCAAATTTAGTTAAGAGCTGTATTTTGGTCCGATCGTATCCCTGTATTGCCGCACCGATCATTTCTTCACTTAAACCAAATCCATAAAAAGGGGCTGTATCCAATGTGGTGACACCATTGTCGATAGATGCTTTTACAGCATCAATAGAATCTTTCTTTTCATTTCCGCCCCACATGTTGCCGCCAATAGCGAAAGCCCCATAAGTAATTGCTGATAATTCTAAATCTGTTTTTCCTAATTTTCTGTATTCCATATTTTTAATTTTTTATGTTTCCTGTTAAAACTATTTATTACGCTAATGCACCTTTTTTACCAAATAAATCTTTTCGAAATGGCGCTTATTATTATTTGAATGATTGATAGCACAAAGTTATAACCCTCATTTTTATTATTAAAATAATTTAAATTAGGTTATTCTATTATTTTTATAATATTTTAATAGGTGTTTTTTAAGGAAAGAACGACGGTATTGCTGTTAAGTTTTTCTTGTGCAATCCTGCTCAAACTAGTAAATTTATATAAGGCAGTTGGTCTTGTGAGCAATCACATTTTTATTGGGGTAGCTGTTCGGTAAAAGAATAACAATGCAAAAAGTAGAACAATTTAAACCTGACGTGATTATTATTGGAGCTGGCTTGGCAGGACTTACGACAGCAATGGAAATTACCGATGCTGGTAAGAAAGTGCTTCTTGTGGATCAGGAAACGGAAGAAAATCTAGGGGGACAGGCCTATTGGTCCTTCGGGGGGCTTTTTCTTATCAATTCGCCGCAACAACGTCGCATGGGTATCAAGGATTCTTATGAACTAGCCCGACAGGATTGGATGGGGACTGCCGGATTTGACCGCGAGGAGGATTATTGGCCACGACAATGGGCTGAGGCCTACTTGAAATTTGCAACAGAAGAAAAGTCTGCCTACATCGCTAAGCTTGGTATAAAGTTGATGTTTATGGTCGGTTGGGCGGAGCGCGGTGATGGTTCTGCCTCGGGGCATGGTAATTCTGTGCCTAGATTTCATGTCAGTTGGGGGACCGGAACCGGAGTTGTGAAACCTTTTGTGGATAAAGCTTATGCTGCGCAGGAAAAAGGTCTTCTGCAGTTTCGCTTTCGCCATCGCGTTACTGCGTTACTAACGCAGGATGGCACGGTCATTGGAATTGCGGGCGATGTTTTGGAACATGATAACAAAGCTAGGGGTGTTGCAACCAACAGAACTATTCTTAAAGCGTTTGCATATTATGCAGATCAGGTCGTAATTGCTTCTGGAGGGATCGGCGCAAATCATCAATTGGTACGCGAAAATTGGCCTGAACGATTAGGGAAAGCGCCGGCACAGATGATTTCAGGTGTACCCGCCTATGTCGATGGAAAAATGATCGGAATTGCGGAAGAGGTTGGGGCTCATATGATCAACCGCGATCGCATGTGGCATTATACGGAAGGGATTGAAAATTGGAATCCAATATGGCCTAACCACGGCATCCGTATCTTGCCTGGGCCCTCTTCACTGTGGTTTGATGCCCGCGGTAACAGACTTCCCGCGCCTTATTTGCCTGGATTTGATACCTTGGGTACACTCAAACACCTGCAAGAGACAGGCTTTTCTTATTCCTGGTTTATCCTGACACAGAAGATTATCAAAAAAGAGTTTGCCCTTTCGGGTTCAGAACAGAATCCAGATATTACCAACAAGGATTATAGGTTATTCTTGAAACGCATTTTCGGGAAAAATGCTCCCGGGCCCGTTGAGGCTTTTAAGGAAAAAGGAGCTGATTTTATTGTTTCGGACAATCTAAAAGATTTGGTCGATCGTATGAATCGTTTGACCGGGGAGGATCTATTGGACTATGAAGCAATTAAATCGCAAATTGAAGCGCGTGACCGGGAAGTAGATAATAAGTTCTCAAAGGACACGCAAGTGAATTATATCCGGAATACACGGAATTACCGTGGTGATAAATTAGGCCGAGTGGCAGCCCTTCATAAAATTCTGGCGCCGGAAAATGGACCACTCATTGCGGTACGTCTCCATGTATTGACCCGGAAAACCTTGGGTGGTCTTAAAACGAATCTCCAGGCGCAAGTACTAACAAAGGATGATGAGGTGATAAAGGGCTTGTATGCTGTGGGTGAGGTGGCTGGATTTGGTGGTGGCGGGATGCACGGCTATCGAGCGTTGGAAGGCACGTTTTTGGGAGGATGTATTTTCTCCGGCATGAAAGCCGGAAAACACATTGCGAGTTTGCAAAAGGCACCATCTGCCTAAGAAATGTGATGAAACTTAATTCTTTTCTGAATGTTAAAATAGAGGTTCCATAGGCAATCAATGCGATGTTTGCCTATGGAATAAGGAACTATTAAGCTTTTTTTCTGATGGAGCGCATCGTTTGGAGAAGAACAGAAACGAGTACAAGAGCGAGTCCAACATAGAAGGAAGCATTGACTTGTTTGCCTTCGTTGAAGAATAAAAAAGCAATGATAATCGAATAGATGGGCTCGAGATTGAAACTCAAATTGACCGTAAATGCAGATAACTTCTTGAGCGATTCAGCAAAAAGAACATAGAGGCCAACCGTACACAATAAAGCTAGCAAGATTAAATAGACCCCATCAGAAAAGCTCGGTATAAAACGTTCGGTAGGAAATAGATAATAGAAAATGGGCAGCCCAAATCCCAATACAATGGTGCCACTAAGCATCTGATAAAAATTGAGCAATTTACTGTCATATTGTTTGACTAATCGCTCGTTGTAAATGGTATATAGAGCCGCAAAAATAGTTGAAATTACACCCAAAATAATTCCAAGTTGATAAGAGCTATCAAAATGAAAGATTAAACTGATTCCGATCAATGTCAGCATACTTAACATGAGCTGTGCTGCGCTTAATCTTTTCTTGTTGATGATTGGCTCCAATACAGCGGTAAAGAAACTGGTCAGGCAATAGCAAACAACGCCAATGGAAATGTTGGAAAACTTGATGCTACCATAAAAAAATATCCAGTGGATGGTGATTAATACGCCGACTTTCGCAATTTTAAACACATCTTTAGTGGATTTTAAACGCTCAATTTTGAATAATTTGACAACGAGGAATAAGATGATTGTTGAAAGTAAGACCCGAAACCAGACGAGTGGAATTTGATTGAGGGTAATGAGCTTGCCGAAAACACCGGTGAAGCCTGCGAGCAGTACTGCGGTATGAAGTACTAAATATGATTTTTTCATAAGAGAAATGTCTTTCCCATAAAGGGAAATTTAAAAGCTAAATAAATAGTTAATCCTTATATCATCCGAATTTGCTCCTGATCGGAAGCCATTATTCGTTTGACATCGCGCTATATTATTTTGCTGGAGGAGAAAGACAAGTTCTTCGGCCCATGGTTTTATGATTGGTTTTAACAAATATAGAAATTATCTACAGCATTCAAAGTGTTATATTTCAGCTATTTTGTTTGGATTAATATTTTTCATCCTAAAGACTAAATGTTATATTAGTAATCTCGCTAGGGGGGATCCCAAGATAATCGTCTTCCTAGTAATGAATACACAATATCAATATAAACCAAACTAAACAATGAAGAGAAAAGAATTTATCCGAAATACGAGCCTATTGGCAGCATCGGCGCTTTTTGCACAAACAAAAGTATTCGGTTTTCAAGCTGATACGATCCGTGTAGGGCTGATCGGTACCAACGGTATGGGCTGGTCTAATCTGAATGCCATCTTGAAAGTACCAGGTGTGCTGTGTACGGCATTATGCGATGTCGATGAAAATGTTTTAAAGAATCGAGCTGAGGAATTAAAGAAACGCAATATCAATGTGAAGACTTATATCGATTATACAGACCTCCTAAAAGCAAATGACGTTGATGTTGTTATTGTCGCTACACCTGATCATTGGCATTGTATGCAAATGGTTGATGCTGTTGCGGCCGGAAAAGATGTATATGTCGAAAAACCGATTGGAAACTCCATTCGGGAATGCGAAATTATGGTTGCAGCTGCTAAAAAGCATAAACGTGTTGTACAGGTAGGGCAATGGCAACGAAGCCAACAACATTTCAGAGATGCCATGGATTTTGTTCATAGCGGAAAATTGGGGAAAATACGTCTTGTTAAGGCTTGGGCTTATCAAGGTTGGATGAAGAGTATCCCGGTTCAGGCAGACGCTCCTGTTCCTACGGGAGTACATTATGATAAATGGTTGGGGCCAGCACCAAAACGTGCATTTAATCCCAATCGTTTTCACTTCAATTTTAGATGGTATTGGGATTATGCAGGTGGCTTGATGACCGATTGGGGGGTACATATGTTGGATTATGCGCTGATCGGAATGAAAGTATCAGATCCTGTTTCGGTTATGGCTGCTGGCGGTAAATTTGCTTATCCTGACGATGCCGCTGAAACACCGGATAGTTTAACAACGGTATACGAGTTTGATGGATTTAATGTTCAATGGGAGCAGGCAACAGGTATAGATTTGGGTCCTTACCAGAAGACTCACGGAGTTGCTTTCATTGGCAATAATGGTACCTTGGTGGTCAATCGTGAGGGTTGGGAAGTTATCCCGGAGAAAGGGCGAATGGATGCTGTGTCTTTTCAACGTTCACAGGACAATGGATTGGACAAGCATATGGTTAATTTTGTTGAAGCAGTTAGAAAGAAATCCGTGGAAGGTTTACATGCTCCGATAGAAGCTGGGGCACATATCGCGATATTCTCACAAATGGGAAATATTGCTTATCGGGCCAAAAAGAAATTGTTCTGGGACAAACAAAAGCGCAGTTTCAATGATAAGGATGCAGACCAGTACCTGGCGAAAGTTTATCATAATGGTTATAACCTGCCCAAAGTCTAAGATGTTAAAAATAGCTGTTAAAAAGATATTGTTTTGTCTAGCACTGTCGGGGTTGGTTGTGAACCAGGTTTCAGCGCAACAGATGGAACAGATGTGGAATGGTAAAGGGGGAAATAAACCGATCGCCCAAAATAGAGGGAAACTGTTCCGTGAAGGCAAATATGCGATGTTTATCCATTGGGGAATCTATTCGCAGCTGGCAAATACCTGGCAGGGAAAAACGTTTTATGGCATAGGGGAGTGGCTCATGAACAAGAGCATGGCCAATATCCCTGTTGCGGACTATATGGCTGCTGCGGGTTCTTTCCGTCCAGATCATTTTGATGCTAAAGCTATTGTGCAGCTTGCAAAAGATGCGGGAATGCGTTACATCGTGATTACAAGTAAACATCACGATGGATTTTCAATGTTTCATTCTAAGGTGAATTCTTTTAATATTGTTGAGGCTACTGATTTTAAGCGTGATCCAATGATTGAGCTCGCAAAAGCCTGTAAAGAGGGGGGAATTGGTTTTGGGTTCTATTATTCGCAAAATCAGGATTGGACTTATCCTGGCGGAAATGGTGGCCCCAAGGTGAATGCAGCTGGTCAGCCGAAAACATTTGATGATTATTTTTGGGAAAAATGTTATCCTGAGGTGAATCAGATTACAACGGAGTATGGACCGATAGAATTGGTCTGGTTCGATACTCCAGGTGGGATGGATAAGAAATACGCACAAAAACTTGTCGAATTGGTTCATAAAAATCAACCTGGGGCGTATGTGTCAGGACGAGTTGGGCACGGGCTTGGTGATTATTCTACTTTAGGAGATATGGAAGTGCCGCGGCAGAATGTTCCGGGGCTTTGGGAAGCAGTAGATGTAACCAACGATTCTTGGGGTTATGCTTGGTACGACAATAATTGGAAGAGTGCTCGTGAGATCTTGTCACGTACATTGTCGACTATTGGTCGGGGAGGGACCTATATGTTAAATGTTGGGCCTAAACCCGACGGGACTATTCCAGAGCCAGCGAGCTTAGCGTTGCGCGGTGCGGGTGCCTGGATCCGAAAATATCCAGAGACCGTTTATGGCGCACAGGCGTCACCTTGGGGGCATGCCTTACCCTGGGGAGATGCTACTGTACAGGGACATAAAATTTCATTGTTGGTCTATCATTGGCCGACCAATGGAAAGTTGTTTGTTCCGGGCTTAACAAAAGGGATAAAGTCGATTAGCCTTTTAACTTCCAACGGCAAAAAGTCCTTGAATTACACGTTCGATGGAAAATGGTTAAAAATCAATACGCCAGGTGTAGCTCCCGACCCATTGGTTTCTGTCATTGAGGTAGTTATGCAGGAAATACCCGTTATTGATAACATGTTGGGAGTTGATCCGGCCATGGAGACAATTGTGCCTGTTGATTTTGCTGAAGTTAAAGGATGTAATAAAACTGGAAAGTCCTGGATGGAAAAATTCGGTGAATGGAAGCATGTGGTTCAAGTAGGGAAATGGACTGATGAAAGTAAACTAACGTATGCTATAGACATTGTTAAGCCAGGCTATTATCAAATTGATCTCAATTATACGGGGCAGGGGAGAGTGGTGTGGAAGATCGAAAACTCGGCTGGGGAGATCGTGCAGAATCAGCAAGCGGCCTCTTCCGTGTATAATTGGTACCCTTGGGGATGGATGAAATTTAAGGTTCCGGGGCGCTACAAAATTACTGTTTCTTTAGTGGAAGGGGATGGTGATAAACTCAGTCTTACTGCACTTCGATTTAAATCTGTAGAATAGAGCTCAAAAGTCTATTCTACAGATTCTTCAATAATCACCTTTCTGTGCTCTCGGCCCCAGTTAATCATTTCTTGGATGATATTACCAAATGTCCGGCAATAGGCAGTCGGATGATATTCAACCAGTACCGGGCTATCTGGATAGACCTTTCTGTTAACAAGCTTGTTGAGTTCCATATCTTTCAATTCTTTGGACAGCATACGCGTCGTGATACCGGGGATACTTCGTTCAATTTCTCGAAACCGTTTATTACCGTTGCATAGTGAATTGATAATGGGAATACGCCATTTTCCGCCTATAAAATACAGGGTGTCCTGTAATGCTCTTAGTTCTTCTACTTGATTTCTTTCCATGGTAATTTTGGTATACTCTATTATACTGGTATCAAATGTATATCAAATACCCGATATATTTGTCAAAAAAATAGAACAATGGAAAATTTACAAAACAAAGTCGTCTTAGTTACGGGAGGGAATAGTGGAATTGGTTTCGCAACAGCAAAGGAGTTTAGTGAAAATGGAGCACAAGTTATTATTACAGGCAGAAGAAAACAAGCTATTGATCAAGCTGCTGAGCGGATAGGAGCAACAGCCTACGTGGCGGATCAGGCTATACTGCAAGATATTGAAAAACTTGCTCAGGAAATAGAAGATCGGTTTGGATATATTGATGTCCTATTTATCAACGCCGGTATTACAGGTGAAGGAGGTTTTATTGCTGAAGCATCAGAAGCGAATTTTGATGCAGTAATGGATATCAATTTAAAAGGCTCATATTTTATGTTGAGTAGATTTATCCCACTACTTCGCGATGGTGCGTCTGTCGTTATTCTTTCTTCTAATGTAGCTACCTTAAATATGCCAGCGAGTTCGATTTACCAAGCGAGTAAAGCGGCCGTTAATTCCTTTGCCAAAACAGCAGCAATGGAGCTTGCAAACCGTAAAATTCGTGTAAACACGGTGAGTCCGGGTCCGACCAGGACAGATGTGCTTAACAAGAATTATGACCAGCTGACTGTCGAAAATATTTGGAATAAGTTGGCTGCTGAATCTCCACTCAAAAAGATAGGTACAGCGGAAGACGTCGCTAAAATGGTTGTTTATCTGAGTGGTGAACATGCATCTTACATCACTGGCGCTGATTTTGTTTTGGACGGTGGAATGGGTATCAATCATTCTTAAACACCTGACAGCATACTAAGAGATCTCTAGGTGAAGAACTTATCCTTCGTAGATATTGAATTATTATCATACGAAGGATAATCAATCGTTCAGATTCTTTGTCTGATCTCGCTTATTATATTGAGGCGGATTGCATGCTGATTTTACGACATTAAATAGTTTCAGCCATTCTTGCAGCAGCGTCTGTATTTTTTCAATAGAATCCTCATTCTCCAAAAACTCAATATAAGGTAACAATGGTTCAATATCCTTTTTGTCCATTGTTTCTATGTCATCAAATAAAGCATTTACAAAATCAGTGCAAAAAGATTTGCCAAAGCTGTAAGTGTTTATTCTCGCTAGATCTTCACAATTGATTTCGGTAGCATTCAGATTAAATACAAGCTCAGGGATTTCGTAGTCGCCTTCTGCCGGATAGCCGATGTACCTAAACATGCTTTCTTTCCATACGCGAAATAGGATTTGATGTGAGACATGTTTCCCAAAGTATTCGAACACCTTGGAAAGTATATCGTAAGCGGTTTCTTTCTCAAAAACACCAGTAATGCTTTTGTCGATCAATTCGGCATAGGAAATGAAAATTGAACTATCAAAATGAACATCAAAATTAGCGGTCAGCATGGCCACAATATGTTCTCTGGGCTGGATTCTTAAAAGTTGTCTTGCTGTTAATGAGGTTAAGTTATGCTTTTGTTCTCGACCGTGGCTGTCGGGGAGGAGTACGGTGTGTTCTTTGTCGAGGAGGGAGATAACGAATTTCCAATCTTCGGGCCTTTTGAGAATCCTGCAGTTCTGGGCGAGATAACCGCTCCTTTTAGGGTCGGGTTTCTTATCGCCAACAATAACTTCTCCAGGTTGAATAATATGTTCTGGAGGAACTTTAAACCTGCGTATATGCACAAAGAGTTCTTCTCCGGAAGGTAACGCAAGAGTACCAAATCCTTTGTTATTGTCGAACCATTTGACTGCGCCGATAAACATGGCTGGGGTTGAGTTTTGTTTCAATAGTATAAAGGTAATGAATAAATGCCTTTATTAGGTATTGAAAATGAAATATTTGCAATTATTTGTGCTATATCACCTATTTTTCTCGTATTTACCTACTTATTTGGTTGGGGAAAAGATTTTCGGAAGGCCAAAGGAGACATATTTGTCTTCGCTTTGAATAACTTGTTAAATGATTGGGGATGGCCAAAGCCCAAGTCGTAAGCAACTTCGCTTACGGATAGGTTTGTGATGGATAATTTCTCTTTTGCTTTGTCAATTATTTTATCATGGATGAAATGTTGCGTATTTTCACCGGTCTGCAAACGGAGCATATCGCTTAAATAACTGGCCGAAATGTGTAGGCGTTCAGCAAGATACTGTACCGTTGGGATGCCTTGTTTGGTAGAAATATTGTTAGAGAAATATGTTTCCAATATTTCATCAAGTTTGGCTATTAAGTTCGTATTAATCGCTTTTCGTGTGATAAATTGTCTTTTATAAAATCGGTTGGCATAATTTAAAAGTAATTCAATGTGGGAAATAATCACATCTTGACTAAAGTCATCGATTCGGCTAGTTAATTCTTCATCGATGTGCCGGAAGATGGAAATAATTCGGTCTTTTTCTTTTTCGGATAAATGTAGGGCTTCATTTGTGGTATAAGAAAAAAAGCCGTATTGTTTTATTTTTTTTGCTAGCGGATATCCCCAAAAGAAATCAGGATGTATCAAAAGGGTATATTGTGAGCATACTTCGCCTTCATTTGCGCCGTGGTTCCCTATAATTTGATTTGGAGCGGCAAACAGAAGTCCACCTTCGTCAAAGTCATAGTAACCTTGTCCATAGATGAGTTTTCCTTTAACACTCGGTTTGTAGGATATTTTGTAAAAATTCAATACATGCGGTTGAGGAATATTGTTGAGCATCACCTGATGAGTGCTGCCATTCACCATGCTAACCAAGGGGTGGGCCGGTGTTGGAAGGCCAAAAGCACGGTGAATATCCGATAGGGATTCCATCTTTGGAAGAGCTTTTTGTTCTTTTTTCATTTTTGAATTTACGTAATTCTCGTTTACAATAGCCGATAATGTAAACGAGAATGAATTATTGACATAGGGATTACTTACTTGGAAACGCCTTGAGCTTGGGCTGAAACAGTATCCCATTCTTTCCATGTGGTAATCCTTTCGGCATATACACTACTTACCCAAGATAGATTCCCATTTCCTAGATTAAACCGCAAGGGAGGATTTTCTGTGTCAACAATACTGAAGATTGCAGCTGGAGTTGCATTCGGATCGCCTTTCTCCATTTTTCCTAAATCAGTAAAAAATTGGGCTTTAAAATCCTGGTAAGGATCTAATGTTTCAGCAAATTGTAGTGATTCCTGACTCCCAAATTCTGTGGCGTAGGCTCCGGGTTCTATGATGGTTACTCTGATGCCAAACGCTTTGACTTCAAGCGCTAAACTTTCGTGTATTGCTTCAAATGCCCATTTTGAGGAACAATAGTATCCGATCACAGGTAGCGTGACATGGCCTAAGCTACTTGATGTACCTAAGATGTGACCATGTCCTTGCTGACGTAATAATGGTAAAACAGCTTGAATGACAGCGACCGGTCCAAGGATATTTGTTTCATATTGTTTTCGAATATCGTCCATGCTAGCTTCCTCAATAGTTCCAACCAGAGAGTAACCTGCATTGTTAAGGACAATGTCTAACTGGCCAAAGTGATCATATGCCTGTTGTACAACAGTTTTTACTTTTTCGGTATCGGTAACGTCCAATTCCAGTGTCAATACGTTGTCTCCATATTTCTCATTGAGATAGGCGATGGAAGAGAGTCGTCGTGCGGTAGCAATTACTTTGTCGCCTCGCTGGAGCGCTGCCTCTGTCCAGATTTTCCCGAATCCGCGCGAACTGCCCGTGATAAACCAGATTTTACTTTGCGTATTTTGTGTCATGTTTCTTTGTATTTGTAATACAAACTTCCATAAAGCGCGTCTAATAAAAATCGCCAAATTGAGGGAATATGTAGCCGAAAGGAGTTTTGTGAAATTTATTTAGGAGAATAATTCTATGAAATTATTTTTTGTCTCTTAGTCGTAATTTTGAATTAACTTAGTATGTTAAAATCTGTTTTATAAGATAGATTTTCAGTAAACGTAAAGTTCCGTATGCAGCGTGTAATTGCTAAATCCATTCTTAACAAAACAAAACGGAGAGATCCTTGGTTTCTTGATGACTATACTTTAAATCCCTATAGTGGATGCTCTTTTAACTGTCTATATTGTTATATCAGGGGCAGCAAATATGGGGTAAATATGGCTGAAAAGCTAAGTGTCAAACAGAACGCGATTGATTTGTTGGATCGTGCTTTAGCGCTCCGTGCCCGTAAAAAACAATATGGAATAATTGTACTGTCGTCTGCAACAGATCCTTATCTGCAATTTGAACAGACGGAGTTACTGACGCGGCAATTGTTGGAAATTATATTACATTATCGTTTTCCGGTACATATTATCACCAAATCGGATCTTGTCAGTAGAGATTTTGATTTATTGAACCAGATCGATGCTGAAGCGATACTCCCATTTGATCTGCAAGGTAAATTAACCCATGGTGCCATTATTACCTTTTCATTTTCGACCATCGATTCAGAAATTGCCAGAATATTTGAACCGGGAGCACCATCGCCCGAGCTTCGTCTGAATACCTTGAGCCAGGCACGGATGATGGGATTGTGTAGTGGCGTAAGTTTAATGCCTTTGTTGCCTTTTATTTCAGATACAGGAGCTCATCTTGATCAGATGTTTTCGACTTTTCGATCCGTTGATGCAAATTATATTTTTCCAGCAACCTTGGCGTTATATGGTTCTGACCCTGGTGATAATCGGACTTTGGTTATGCGTGCGGTTGAAAAACACTATCCACAGCTCGTGGAAAAATACCAACAATTGTTTGGTCCGGACGGTAAGCTTCCCAACTATTATCGACAGGCATTTGCGGAAAAGATAAAGGAATTATGTGTACAATATGGGTTGCGAGACCGGCTGTTTTAGCTACCAAGTTTACTGATTTTATCTTCAAAAAATCAGATCTCATTTTTGTTTTTATAAGTTGTTGTAAAATAGGTTTATATGGTGTGAAAAAGACGTTTAATTTATTTTTCGTACCTTTGTACTGTCAAAAGACAGAATGGCGTGAATTTATTCCGCTATGGCTTTGTGCCTTTGGCACAGCCTAGGTTGTTCGTTATACTTGTTGAAGTATATTTTGGGGATGCTTTTTTAATGGAGCATTTCGTCTTTAAAAGATTAGTTTCTTTTTCATCATTGCTCTTACCGAACCGAGAGTAAAGTATGTTAGTTAATAAGTTGATTGAACTGTACGAGTAAGATTTCGATCAAACGAACTCAACCGTAGGGATATTTTTATTTGTAAGAAAATAGCGTAGGCGTATGGCCTTAGTGGATTACTCATGCTCTTTTTGTTTACTTATGTTAAAAAAAATTAAAGAATGGATAAAACTAGCAAGGTAAAAGTAAAAGTTGAAGACTTGGTACTTGTTTTCGGAAAACAGAAGAAGCAAGCTTTGAAATTACTAAATGAGGGTTTCTCCAAAAAGGAAATCTTGGCAAAGACAGATTGCACGATCGGAATCAACAAAGCTAATTTTGAAATCTTCGAGGGTGAATTTTTTGTAATAATGGGACTATCGGGCAGTGGTAAATCTACCCTGCTCCGTTGTCTTAATCGATTGAACGAACCTACATCCGGAAAGGTATTTATCAATGGAGAGGATATTACAGGGAAAAATAATAAAGATCTTCTTGAAGTCCGTAGGACAGAAATGAGTATGGTCTTTCAGAAGTTTGGTCTGTTGCCACATCACACCGTATTGAGCAATGCCGCTTTTGGTTTAGAACTAAGAGGAGAAGAACGGGAAAAACGGGAATCCAAGGCTCAGAAAGCACTTGATGTAGTAGGACTGAGTGGATTTGAGCAACAGTTACCGTCTCAGTTATCTGGTGGTATGCAACAGCGGGTTGGACTGGCTCGGGCGCTTGCCAATGATCCCGAAGTATTACTGATGGATGAGGCATTTTCTGCACTAGATCCGCTGATTAAAACAGAAATGCAAGATCAGTTATTGGAGCTGCAGGATAATTTACAGAAAACGATCGTTTTTATTACCCATGATCTTGATGAAGCAATCAAATTGGGCGATCGTATTGCTATTATGAAAGATGGTGTCATCGAACAGATCGGTACCGCGGAAGATATCTTGACAAATCCAGCAAGTGACTATGTTAAAGCCTTCGTCGAAAAAGTGGATCGTAAGTCTATCATTTCGGCAGGTTCACTGATGTTTGAGAAACCTACTGTTGTACGTTTCAAAAAAGATGGCCCTGAGGGGGCTCTACGGAAAATGCGGTCGACAGGAATTGAAATTCTCCCTGTAGTTGATGCTCATGAGACTTTTCTTGGTTTTGTTCACATGAGTGAAGTCATTCAATCTGCAAAGCGTAGGGAACCTACCGTAGAATCCATTATACATACTACCGTTCCAACCGTATCAAAAGAGGTGACCGTTGAAGAAATGTTGCCCCTGATATCGGAGATCCGGTCGCCAATCGCTGTGGTGAATGAACATAATCGTTTGTTGGGGATCGTAACACAGACATCGTTGATTATCGAAGCGACAAAGTATAATGAAGAAGAAATTATTGAATTAAAAGAGAAAGCAAATAATCAGTAGAAATGAATAAAGTAATCGATATAGGACAATACATCGCTGTAGCCGTCAATTGGCTGACAGATCATTTAGAACCATTTTTTAACTTGATAAAAAATACGGGGAATGCATCCATTATTGGACTGGAATGGGTGCTAACAACGATACCTTTTTTTTATTATCATCGCATTATTTACAGGTTTAGCCTGGTGGAAATCTGGGAAAGGGGTTGCATTGACAACGTTGGTGGGATTAACATTGATCTATCTGATGGGATTTTGGATTGCAACGATGGAGACTTTGGCCCTGGTTTTGGTCGCTACACTGACAGCATTGGTTATATCAGTTCCTTTGGGCGTGTGGGCCGCGAAGAATAAACTAGCAGCGAAAATCATTCGGCCCTTACTTGACTTGATGCAGACGATGCCTGCCTTTGTTTACTTGATTCCAGCGGTGTTATTTTTTAGTATCGGTAAAGTCCCGGGAGCTTTTGCTACCATTATTTTCGCCATGCCACCTGCCGTCCGTTTGACGACTTTAGGGATTGATGCGGTTCCAAAAGATATCGTGGAAGCTGCACGTTCATTTGGAGCAACCAATAGTCAGATCTTATTTAAAGTAGAGCTGCCCTTGGCTACAAAAACAATCTTAGCAGGGATCAATCAGACCATATTACTGTCTTTATCGATGGTTGTTATTGCTGGAATGATTGCTGCTGGTGGCTTGGGAGAAAAAGTGCTTGAAGGTATTAACAACTTGGATATTGGTCTTGGTTTTGAAAGTGGTTTGTCCGTTGTGATTCTCGCTATTATTTTGGATCGAATCACGCAGGGCTTTGTAAAAAAGAAAGCATAATATGAGGAAAATAAAAAGTATGGTGTTGTGTCTGATGGTGTTGTTGCTTGCTTCATGCAGCACAGGCCGGAATAAAAATATTATTCATATCGGTATGGTCGATGGCTGGGCCGAAGGAGTCGCAATGACCGAGGTCGCAAAAGTTATTATGGAAGAAAAGGGGTATCATGTCGTTATCCAACGCGCTACACCAGATATGATCTTAGCCTCGATGAACAATGGTGATACAGATCTATATATGGATGTCTGGCTGCCATTGACCCATGGAAGTAAAGTGGCTAAATTCCCCAATATTGAAGAGCTTGGAACGAGTTATAACCATGCGCGAAATGGACTTGTTGTACCGGATTACGTAACAATTGATGGAATTGAAGGGTTGAAAAAACATGAAAAAGAGTTTGATAAACGGATCATTGGAATAGAAAAAGGGGCTGGAATAACACGTGCCGTGGATCAGGTGATCAAAGATTATAGCCTCGATTATAAGCATGTAAATTCATCTACCGTAGCTATGATCACGGAATTGCAAAATGCGATCAAAGCAAAACGTTGGATTGTGGTAGCTGGTTGGCAGCCGCATTGGATGTTTGCTAAAATGAAATTGAAGTTTTTGGATGACCCCAAAAAGACATTGGGTGATGCCGAGCAAATTAAAATTTTTGCACGGGGAGACTTTAACATTGAGCAGCCTGAGCTAGCCCGATTTTTCTCCAAAGTCTATTTTGATGAATCAACAATGGCTGATTTGTTGTCACAAATGCAGGGAAGCCAGGACAAAGCATTTACGGCAAAAGAATGGGTGAAGAAACATAACGATCTCGTGAAGGGCTGGTTATTGTAAACTGAGGTGATTAAATAGTTATGTCACCGCAGTACACTAAACGGCATAACATAAGGAGGGCATTGTCATTATGACAATGCCCTTAAATATTTACGGGCCAGTTGGATTTGTTGTTGTTGTATGCTGGATAAAGGATATCTGCTATCATCAATCCATGTGTCGAGCCCCTTTGGAAATTCCCAGGCGAAATCTAAGACTTTCGCTTTTTCTGCAGCTAAAATAATGTCATGTTTCGTTGCATGTGGATTGGCAATCTTGATGTTATTATAAATGCTATCCTGGATGAGTGGAAAGTTTTCTGCCATATCCTGATTTCTATTTGTATCCATAGTGAAATATTTTTAAAATAATTAAGAATGATTCTAAATAATTTTATACTTTAGTCAAAGATAGCAGTCATTCTATTGTTATGGGGTCTGCTTAAAGGAGTAAAATGTCCGTCGAAGGGAATATTTCTACTAAGATTTATTGCTAATGTGCGTAAGACTATTTGAATCCTAAAAGGAATTAAAAATGGCACTAAGATTATATGATATTGATTCACCCAGTTTATTATTGGAGCGGACTTACCCAAGTACCTGCTTTTCCGTCGACACGGGAATTTATGAATCTGTCACACATTTGGATACTACTTTTGGAAAAGGTTTTTACAAGGAGGTTTTCTTCGACGGTATTCATATTGGTTACGGTCATGCACAGTTATTTAAACGGATGCGGTTTCGTTTTGAAAGTGATTTTGAAACGGTTGAAATGCACTTTGCCTTAAAAGGCAATAGTCGGGCGAGTGGCGAAATGATGCCCTTAGGTGTAAATTTTGAGACCTACCAGCATAATATTATTTACGGAAATTCAATGTGTGGTCAAATGGAGTGGGGGAATCAGGAGTTTCAGATATGTGAAATAAATTTATCGCCCGAATTTTTTAAAAGGTTCCTGCCCGAAGATGCTAAATTCTTTGCAGATTTTCGGAATGCCATTGACCGTGGTAAATCGGGGTTGCTGACCAATATGCATAGACGGATTACCCACGATATGTATCAAATTATCAACGAGATAATTAATTGTCAACGAAAGGGAATTTTTAAGAAAATTTTCCTGGAAGCAAAGATTATGGAGCTCTTGCTTCTTCAATTGGAACAGTTTCAGGAAGAGGATTCTGTAGCAGTTTCGTTAAAAAAAGCCGACATCGATAAGATATATGCCGTTCGTGAGTTTCTTCTAAAAAATATGGACACCAATAGTACCTTGGTCAATCTTGCGCATCTGGTGGGTACCAATGAATTCACATTGAAAAAAGGTTTTAAGGAACTCTTTGGTACGACTGTTTTTGGTTTTTGGCATGACGCAAAAATGGAACATGCCAAGAAACTGATCTTAGATGAAGATCGAACAATCGGTGAAGTTTCTGATTTGGTCGGTTACAAAAATCAACGCCATTTTTCGGACGCCTTTAAACGTAAATTTGGAATCCCACCGAGTAAGCTAAAAAATACCTTGTGATGTGGAATAGCTTTTTTCACACTTTACGGACCTTTTATTCCTTCTTACGGAAGTTTTAATAGCGCATGAATCGGGTTTGATAAAAGTCGAATAATTACCTTTGTTTAGAAAGATTCTTAATAGAAATCTTTTGATCAAATATGTATGTAATTAGAAAATCATGGGAAAAACTGAAATGAAAGTAATACAGCTCGCCCTGACTGTAAGTAGAAAAGAATACCTGACGCCACATTATATTCGTGTTTATTTGACTGGTGATGGTGTAGATCAAATCGCTAATACGACCGTCGGAGTCAATAACAAGATCTTGATTCCGCCAAAGCATGTAGATCGCATTTATTTTCCAGAATTTGATTATGAACGAGGGCAGTGGAAGCCGATGGATGAAGCGATTAGGCCAACAGTTCGAACTTATACACATCGCGGTATCAACCTTGATAGAAATGAGGTATGGATTGATTTCGTTGCCCATGGTGATGAGGGGCCAGCTTCCGCTTGGGCTATGGCTGCAAAACCTGGCGATGCGCTCGGGATTCTGATGAAAGCAGGTAAGACGTCCCTATATGAAGTTGCGGCGAACTATCTCCTAGTTGGGGATGCAACTGCAATTCCTGTTCTGGGAGCAATCTTAGAAGATTTGCCACCTTCGGCAAAGGGAATCTGTATGATTGAAGTACATGGTAGCGAAGATATACAGCAATTGAAGACTAAGGCTGCTATTGATTTTATCTGGTTACATAATGATACGCCACAGGAAGGTAGCCTTTTGGCGGATTTGGTGAAGATCAGATCCTTGCCCCTAAAGGATAAATTTGCTTATGTCGCTGCTGAATTTTCGACAGTTAAGGAGATTCGCAATTATTTGCGTAAGGATCTCGGTTGGGGAAGAGAAGAGCTTTATGCTTATTCGTATTGGAAAGCTGGAGTTGCTGAAGATAAATCTGCTACTGATCGCCGTAGTGAGAGTGAAGAAATCCAGGCCTAACGTTTACGATAGGTTATGGAGAAACAGAAACAACTGATCTTACGTGGCAAGTTAAGTAGGGTGATGTGGCAGATGTCGTGGCCTGCCGTGATTGCAATGGTCCTGTATGGTCTGAACAATTTTCTGGATGGTATTTTTGTTGGTCATCTGATTAACAATACAGCGTTGGCAGCAGTCGGTGTAACCTATCCTTTGGCCCAATTTGCGCAAGGTTTTGGTACCCTGATCGGAACAGGTATGGGGGCGGCAATCAGTATTTGGATAGGTGGGGATCAACAGGAGAAATTACATAGGTCATTTGGTACGGTGCATTTTTTGACGATTATTTTCTCTCTTATAATTACGCTCCCTTGCTATGTATTTGCCGACAAATTGGTCTACATGATGGGCGGTCGAGGTGAGATATTGGCTCTTGGGGTGGATTACTTTCGGGCAACCATATTGGGTAGTTTTTTCTGGATTTATGGCCTGGCACTCAACATGATTATTCGTGCAGAGGGTCGTATGAAAACTGCAGCCTGGATGATTGCAATAGGATTGCTTGTTGATGTCTTACTTAAACCGGTTTTTATAGAACACTTTGGTTGGGGTGTTTCAGGAGCAGCTTGGGCAACCAATATATCGATGATCATCTACACATTTTTAGGTGTATGGTATTACGCTGGGGGAAAGGCTTCGTTCAAAACAAAGTTTTGGTCTTTATCTTGGGATTTATCGATTTTAAAAGAAACGTTTTCGTTAGGAATGCCCGGGTTTGTCATGATGGTCATGATTGTAATCCAGAATATTGTTGTCTTCAACGCATTGGCCAATTACGGAAATGATTTGGATATTACGTTTTTTACAGCGGTCAATCGGTTTTATATTTTATTAAATACTCCACTATGGGGGCTTATGCGGGCTTTGCAGCCTGTAACAGGGATGAACTATGGTGCTGGGCAGTATACGAGAAGTATCAATTCGTACCGTTTATTTGCCATTACTGGACTGCTGATTCTGCTTCCGTGCTGGTTGCTGGTGATGTTGCATCCCGTTGCTGTGATATCGATCATGATACCAGGAGCAATTTTTTCAATACAGCAGCTAATGGATTTCAGAATTTACATGAGTGTTTTATTGGTTCTTCCATTTATTTTTATGGCGATGGTGTGGTTCCCTTCTATTGATGATGCCAAACCTGCAACTTTTATAAGCATATTGCGCCAGATTGTTTTTTATATTCCTATCTTAATTATAGCGCCAAAATATTTTGGTGTACATAGCATTTACGTAGCTAGCGCGGCGATAGATTGGATTATTTTCATTATAGTCATCTATGTAGTTCGACGAAGCACGCGGAAGCTCAAATTACAGGCTGGCCCATAGCGGATATTGCATTGAAACTTATTAATACTAGGTTAAGCAATCCTTAAGATTGTATTATTAATACATGGTTGATCCTCTATTAATAGATGCTTCATTATTTTGGCGAAAATTCAAAATAATGAAGCCTAATAAACTACCTCAATTTAGGAAAACAGCGCCTTCTTTTACGATAGCACTGCAGAGACCGGTTGATTAGAATGTTCAATCGAAATGGGATTTGTGTCTCTTGAGTCAAAACGTTATTTTTATGGTTTGGATCGTAGTTCATTACAGAGAACTACACATCATGACGAATATGGAGGAGCAAAAAATTATTTTGGTTGAAGATGAGCAGGATGTTGCTGATTTGATCGTACAAGGCTTAGGCGAGGATGGCTATAGGGTCATTCATCTGGGGCGTTCGGAAGGTCTGGAACAGCTTTTGGCGAAGCAAGATGTCTCTCTTGTGCTATTGGACATTCTTTTGCCGGGAACTAACGGCTTGGATATTTGTAAGCAGATCAGACAGTGGGGGTATACCGATTTACCTGTTATGATGCTGACTGCACTTGGTACTCCGGAGAATGTGGTGCTCGGACTCGATAATGGTGCCGATGACTATCTTTCCAAGCCCTTTAAGCTAATTGAATTGAAGGCTCGGATACGTTCATTGATACGGAGGCAACAGTCTATTGTACAGGCAACACAACGTGAGTTACAGCCATCGAAAGACACATTTAGTTATGGTTTTCTAAGTATTGATGATTATAAAAAAGTAGCCTACTGTGAGGGGCAGGAACTCAATCTCACAAGTACGGAGTATCGTTTACTCTTGTTGTTTATTCAGAGCCCCAAAAAGGTGTTTGAGAGAACGGAGCTTTTGGACAAAATATGGGGAATAAATTTCGATATTGGATCAAATGTTGTCGATGTTTATGTGAATTATTTGAGAAAAAAGATTGAAAAAATAACGAGCAAAAAAGCGATCCATACGGTTATTGGTATGGGATATGTTCTAAAAATAGAAGATTGAATATTTAAAAATGCACAATTATAATCGAAAGCTTATTTATCTCATTGCAATTCTGGTTATTTATGTGAGTTGTTTTGTTGGCTTTATTTTTTATTCCGTTACAAATTTTGCTTTTACAGATTTTTATAAACGGCTGGATCTGCGGCGAAATATTGCTGCTGAAAAATTTCTGAATAGTAAATCCGCCTCCCAGGCCGATCAGTGGAGCCTTGATTTTATAGAAAATCTCAATAATCAGCATGAATTTTTGGTGGAATTTGATAGCAATGGTACTATTTTAAGAAGCCAGGGATTTCATCAAGAACTTTGGGATAAAATCAATAAAAAAGGAAGCTCAAATTTCAAGTCGGGTAATCAATTCTATTCAACTAAATATTTTTCGCAAAATGGTCGAAAGTATATTGTGGGCGCTTCCGCTGAAAATTATTTTTATACACACCATTTGGCCTACCTTCGTAATCTGCTTATTATAAGTCTGATTTTGGGGATTCTCTTTATATTCGTTGTTTCGGTTTTTATGAAACGTTCGTTCTTAAAGCCAATATTGACCATGATGAAAGAGGTGCAAAAGATTGGTTCGGAAAATCTCTATAAGCGATTGGATGAGGATAAATATAAAGGTGAGCTTCATGGTCTGGCACTCACATTTAATCGGATGTTGACGCGCTTAGAAACTTCTTTCGAAACACAAAAGAACTTTATCAGCAATGCATCACATGAGTTAAATACGCCATTGACATCCATCATAGGACAGGCCGATCTTGCTTTATCCAAAGAACGAACAACAGCGGAGTACCAACGAACATTATTTAAGATCATTGAGTCGGCAGAGCATTTGGAAAAGAAAACAAAAGCACTTTTACTGTTGGCGCGTACAGGTTTTGTGAATAATGCGACCGCATTTAGCCCCGTTCGTATTGATCAGATCGTGATGGACGCCGAGCTGACTGTTAAGGCCATCAATGATAAATTTAAGATTATCACAGATTTCAGCCTTTTACCAGATGATAGTATGCGACTTAAGGTGAATGGAAATGCAATTTTGTTACAGCTTGCGCTATCCAATATTATCAGTAATGCCTGTAAGTATTCATCCGATAGAACCGCTTATATTGCTTTAGGAGCATTGGACAATAAAGTGTTTATTCTAATAAAAGACAAAGGTATCGGAATACCCTCCCGCGAGTTGGATCATATCTACGATCCTTATTTTAGAGCGTCCAATACGAGTGGCATTGACGGCTATGGTATTGGACTTCCTTTGGCTAGAAATATTATTAAGCTGCATGGTGGTACATTGAAGGTCAATTCTGTTGTAAGTGAAGGCACTACGGTAGAAATTGAACTACCCACTTACCTTCGGTTCTAATGTAGTTTTAATTTTGATCGTATTTCTAATCTCATTTTAATCCTATTGCTCGCATTCTAATGGAAAGCTAA
The DNA here is from genome assembly GCF_033097525.1 of Sphingobacterium sp. UGAL515B_05. Classification (NCBI taxonomy): domain Bacteria; kingdom Pseudomonadati; phylum Bacteroidota; class Sphingobacteriia; order Sphingobacteriales; family Sphingobacteriaceae; genus Sphingobacterium; species Sphingobacterium sp. UGAL515B_05. The sequence goes on from NZ_CP109907.1 coordinate 4,013,780, forward strand.
TTTTAGATTCATTCCGTTGCCATATGTGCATTTTAACTTTGCTAAAAAAAAGCATGGCTAAAACAACGCGTATATTAATACCTAGTGATTTTACAGTTGACTCACTCCATTTTGTGCGTCAAAGTATTGAAGAGTCAATGGCTGATTCTATCGATATTATCCTTGTGTATGGCAATAAAAGCAGCACTTCTGCGAGTGAATTACTCGGAATTGGATTGGAAGATCAATTGGAAACACTTCAGCCTGAATCTTTTTTAAAAGCCTGTAGCGGAATCTATCAGCGCTATAAAAACCGTAAGCTCAGTATTTTTGCAGATATTTTGGGTACCGATAACAGTCATTATTTGCAGCATTACCTCAAAGGACAGTCTGTAAATGAGGTCATCATACCACGTGATTATACCTATAAAAAGAAAACACGCAATTTTTTTAATGTCGCTAGTGCACTCCGTAAAGTCGAGAGTCAAATTCCTTCTACAATTTCATTTAAGGAACAACCAAGTATTAGAAACAGAGAAATCGGACTAATTGAATGATCGATCGGAGTTTTTAACATTGTTTTTAGCTGAAATTCATCATTTATAACTTATCTTCTATCTATTTTTATGGGGCATATACAAGGCGGACCATCACCTTTACAACGGTTGGCCAGCTTATTACATACTGAACGAAAAACGATCAATTTTATATTTATTTATGCTATTGTCATCGGTATCTTTAGTCTGACGATTCCAATTGGAATCACAGCGATTTTCAATTTTTTAAGTAATGGAGCGATGTATAGCTCTACCTATATCTTAATTGCCTTTGTCCTGTTTGGTGTAATCGTAGCGGGTACGTTATTGATCGGTCAACTGACCTTAGTCGAGTATTTAGAGCAAAAAATCTTCTTAAAATCGGCACTTGAATTTTCTTATCGCCTCCCAAGAATAAAACCTAAAGAGTTACTTGGAAAAAATCTTGTGGAGTTGGTTAACCGATTTTTTGATGTTATCATTATTCAAAAGGGAATTATCAAACTTTTGATTGATATCATCGCTGCGGTCGTTACTATATTCTTTAGTGTGGTGCTGCTGTCCTTTTATCATCCCGCATTTTTGGCCTTTGGCCTGGTTGTCATTCTATCGGTTATCGCGGTAATTGTCTTATATTATAAAAGAGGATTAAGGACGAGTATTGAAGAGTCTGAATACAAATATGAGACAGTTGCTTATTTGGAATCTGTTGCCGGAAAAATTGACCATTATCGTGGTGATGAGATGAAAATGAATGAAGTGACAAGAACCACAGATTATATTGTCAATAAATATTTAGGGGCGAGGAACGATCATTTTAAGGTTTTAAAGCGTTTTTTTATGGGTTCTGTCCTACTTCGGACCCTGTTGTTTGGAGCGATGCTCTTGCTGGGTTCTTATTATGTTGTTGAGCGCCAAATGACTTTTGGTCAGTTTGTAGCTGCTGAAGTTGTCATCGTTCAAATTGGTTATGCCATTGAAAAACTGATGACAAATTTGAATACGATTTTTGATATGCTTACTGGCGTTGTCAAATTGGCGGCTGTAACGGATCTTGCGTTGGAGGAGGACGCTGCGGTTTATGTTGATTAATAAGGATCGTTCGACTCAGAAAACGCTCTCATGGAGAGATCTTTCCGATGATGCAGTTGGCAAGTTATTGAAAGAGCGGGGATCCCTCGTCTTGGGGCGAATTCTTGTGTTTTCTGGGATTGTTTTTGTACTAGCACTTTTTCTCCCATGGAGGCAGACAATTCCTGGAGTAGGAGCGGTTACCGCTTTACGTCCACAGGACAGACCGCAGACCATCCAAAATCAGATTGGTGGTCGCATTGAGTATTGGGCGGTTACCGAAGGGCAGGAAGTGAAGAAAGGTGATACGATTTTAGTGCTTTCGGAGACTTCTCAATCTTATTTTGATCCCATGTTACCATTGCGATTAGAAGAGCAATTGAATGCTAAACAAAACGGAGAAGACGCTGCTAATCAAAAAATGAAAGCCACTGAGGCACAGATTGACGCATTGAAAAATGGGCTTGATTTCCAGCTTGCCTCAGCTAAAAATAAGGTGATTCAAGCTCAAAATCTGGTAAAAATAGATAGCGCAGAATTGGTCGCTGTCATGAGCTTTTTTGAGACCAGTGAAAAGCGGCTTAAACGGTACGAAGAGGGCTATCGTGACGGTTTATTTTCCTTAACAGATATCGAAACAAGGCGCTTAAATCTGCAAAATGATCGAGCTAAAGTTGTAAGTGCAGATAACAAGTTGTCGAATTCAAGACAATCATTAACGAATGCCAGTATCGAATTAAACAATATCCGTGCAAAGTACAATGAATCATTGGCGAAAGCGCAGTCCGATTTAAGTTCCGCCTTTTCCTCCAAAGCCTCAGTACAAGGTGATATCGCCAAACTGAGAAATGAGATATCCAATATTGATGTACGACGTGGGTTATATGTCGTGAGGGCGCCACAAGATGGTTTTATTGTAAAAACCTTTAAGGCAGGAATTGGTGAAAATATGAAGGAAGGAGAGTCCGTTGCGACATTACAGCCTAAAAAACCACTGCTTGCCGTAGAGCTTTATGTAAACGCAATGGATGTTCCACTGATTGAGCCGGAAAGTGATGTAAGGCTACAATTTGATGGCTGGCCATCGATCCAATTTTCCGGATGGCCGTCTGTCGCAGTCGGTACCTTTGCTGGAAAAGTTTCAGTCATCGATAAAGTGAGTAGTACGAATGGCCGATTTAGGATTTTGATACGCGCAACAGATCCTGTTCCGGAAGGAGATGAGCCTTGGCCTGTTCAGTTAAATCAGGGCTCAGGTGCTTATGGAAGGGTTATTTTAAATAAAGTCCCATTATGGTATGAGATATGGCGACAGTTGAATGGCTTTCCGCCGAGTTTGGAAAGAGAACCAAAAGAAAGGGAGAAAAAGTAATTGTTATATGAATAAATTGAATTTTATTTTTATCGTGTTGTGCTTTTTTTTCTCTCCTCATCTTTCGGCTCAGGAAAAGGAATATGGAGCAAGGAATACTTTTACAGTGGATGATATGGAAGAGCTTTTAATGGCCAATCATCCCATCGTTAAACAAGTGAATCTGCTGAGTGAAACTGCAAAAGCCCAGGTAACACAGGCGTTAGGGAAGTTTGATCCGACGTTAAATTCCAGTTTTAAAAATAAGCATTTTGGCAATACGGATTATTACAATCAATGGAATAGTGAGTTGAAAATTCCACTTTGGTTAGCAGGCGCAGATCTGAAAATTGCTTATGATCGAAATGTTGGTGAGTATACAAACCCGCAATCCCGAACAAATAATGCCGGGCTTTCCGCAATCGGTTTAAGTATTCCGTTGGGGCAAGGTTTAATTGTCGATAGCAGAAGAAATACGTTGCAGCAGGCAAAGGCTATGATCAGCTACCTCGAAGGTGAAAAGATAAAACAAATAAATGCCATTTGGTTTCAGGCGCTTTCAGATTATTGGAATTGGTATTTTGCCTATCAGCAATATCAGCTTTTATTGGAGGGTGTAAAATTGGCTGATCAACGGTTTAAAGCAATCAGCGAGCAGACGATGCTGGGAGATAAACCTGTAATTGATTCCATCGAAGCTTCGGTCGTTGTAAAAGAACGGCGGATAGAACTTTCAAGGTATGAAGTTGAACTTAAAAACGCGAAAATTGTATTGTCCAATCATCTGTGGAATGACCAACAATTTCCAGTAGAACTTCCCGATCATGCCATTCCGCTTAAGCTCGAAGATCCTGTTATTTTGCCAGATAAAAGTGTGATCGAGGCACTTCTTGATTCGGCGAAAATTGCTCATCCCGAAATGATCAAGTTGGCGAGTAAAAATCAACAACTTCTATTTGAGGAACGTTATCGAAAAGAAATGCTTAAACCTAAATTCAATGTGTCAGGCACGCTCATTTCTAGCCGTCACGGTTTTAATGACTTTGTTCCACCGCAGTATGATTTTAATTGGCAGAATTATAAAGTAGGTTTTGAATTTGCTTTTCCACTTTTTATTCGCGCTGAACGTGGGAAGCTCAAAGAAGTACGGATTAAGCAAGATCAGCTACGATTTGAACAGGTTGCGACCGAGAGAAATATTTACAATGAAGTCGTTAAGAAGTATAATGATTTAAATGCTTACAGTAAACAGATTGAACTTCAATCGATCAATATAAGTAATCAGGAACTGCTTCTTAGGGGTGAATTAAATAAGTTTGAACTGGGGGAATCCACCTTATTTGTTGTTAATAGTAGGGAAAATAAGCTGATCGAAATGCGTATCAAGCAAGAGAAGCTTGTTACAGACTACAGAAAGGCACTAGCGGAATTATATTACAAAGCCGGAACTAAATTTTAATCCCATTTTAATCTGCATTTTATTTTTAATCTCATTTTAATATAAGTCCTAAAATTCTAATAGAAAGTTAATTCCAGATTCATTCGGTTGCCATGGTGACCTATTAATTTTGTATAAAAATAATTGGATATGGCAAAGGCAATGCGTGTATTGATTCCAAGTGATTTTACGATTGATTCACTTTTTTTTGTGATTCATAGTATAGAGCAATCGACAGCTGAAGCACTTGATATTATTCTTGTTTATGGTAATAAGAGCAGTACATCGATCAGCGAACTATTGGGAATCACATTGGATGACCAACTCAGTAATCTTCAATCGGAGGACTTTTTGAAGGCTTGCCAGATGATCTGTCATCGTTATGAAAATCGTAAGCTAAATATCTACACAGATATCATCGGCTCTGACAATCTCAATTATTTACAACATTATTTGCGCGGAGCTCGGATTGATGAAGTCAAAGTTCCCACAGATTATGAATTTGAAAAAAGAACACGGCATTTTTTCGACGTCGGACAGGCTTTGCTTCACTTGAGTAAAAGTAAACAGAAGAATGTATCGATCGTAGCGAGACCTGGGACAAGCAAAACAGGGGGAAATGTCTTGGCGGATTTATTTTTTAACAAGAAATGGGATGTTAACTATTAAGAGAAAAATATTGGCAAGGTTCAACTTCGTGTTGTTGTCCTTTTTGCTTTTAGGAGCTAGTTCGATGGTTATGTTTTATGAAAACCCCGAGCGGCTTTTAGAAGGGGAGTGGGAAGAGCAAGGTTGGTACTTTGAGAAAGTGGAGAAGTCTCCAACGTTCAAAAAACAGGCGGTTATCCATGAGGGAATAAAAGATGCTGCAATCGCTCACCTACCACCCTTGCAGGATGGGTTATGGCATTTTGAAAAAATGGGTGACAAAAATTTTATCGCCCATCATGAGGACAAACAATACAATTGGTTTTTGAAAGGACGAGGACATATCCTTGAGCTTCGGAAAAATGATAAGCTTATAGAGAGCTTTGTCATACAGAAATTAAATAAAAACCAATTGGTGCTGCATCTCAATTTGGATATGCAGACGAAAGGAATTGCACGTATTGTGCTGAAGAAAGGAGGAAAAGAGAAGTATGCTGAGAAAATATAGTAACCATAGGACGATTCAAGATAATATCAAATTAGGGGGAATAACTGCATTTTCTGCAGGAATGGTCAATGTCGCATCTGTCATTGTCTTTTTCTCGTTTACCTCTAATGTTACGGGATATTATGCTGTCTTTGCTCAGGAGCTAGCGAAAGGAAATTGGTATCAAGGTGCAGTAGTGCTATTTTGGATTTTACTTTTTCTAGTCGGGAGTATGCTTTCGAATCTTATCATCATTCATGGTAAAGGACGTTTTAGCTCCTATTTGACACATTCTATTCCCTTGGCATTGGAAATACTGAGTATATTATTTGTCGGGATATATCTTGATGTATTTTATGAAGATTCTTTGAAAGAAACAGAGATACTTGTCGGTGCATTGCTGTTTGCAATGGGATTACAAAATGGTTTAACAGCGAGTATATCGAATTCTGTTGTGAAAACGACACACTTGACAGGACTAACGACAGATTTAGCAATATTGATTTCGATGTTCACTAAGGAGTCCAACCGAAGCAATAAGGCGTTGGTCGACAAATTCCATTTACTGCTGAGTATCGTGGGAGCCTATGTCATGGGAGGGCTTGTGAGCGGTATTTCATTCACCTATTTATCGAATAAGACATTTTACGTGGTTTGTTTTGTTCTTTTAATCATTGGTTTGTACGACCATTACAAATTGTATCTATTAAAAAAGCAATTTGTGAATCGTCATCGTCAGCCAGTGGCAGCTTAGTTGACCGAGAAAGTTCTTGGTTAACTAAGCTAAAGGACAAATATTTTTTAATCGCATTTCAAAAAATGCGATTTTTTTTGTCTGAAAAATGCTTATCTTCAACCTCGGTTATCACGCTCTACCAAAGCGCATGAAAGACTACTTAATCAATTTAAAACCACATCATGATCAAATTCTTTTCCATCCGGCCTTTTTGGGCACTCTCTCTAATTTCTCTGTCAGTATCACCCCTCTGTGTAAAACAGGTTTGTGCGCAAGAATTGCACAACCAAAGATCAGTACATGATCAACATAAAAGCCAACAAAATCTTTTACGAGCAATTCAGTTAATTGATCGATCAATGGAAGTCTATTTTTCCGGTGACGATTTCAAAATGCATCGTTTTTATAATCCATTTACGCAGGCTAGATCGGAAGAAAAAGCGAGTGTATGGATGTACTCTGCGTCCATAGAAGCTGTAAACGCTGTGTTGAGCGGCTTGAAAAAGCAACAAAAGGCGGGTAATAACGAGTTTTACGGAAAGTATTACTCCCGCTATGTGGATTTATTGGCCAAGCTTCATGCAAATGCAGCTTATTATTTAGGGACATTTACGCTAACATCTTTTACACAACATAAAGAATGGACGGTGTATGCTGTCGATCGCGTCCGAGAAAAAGGAAAAGCAAATGTAACTGGAGTACTGAATGTCTATGATGATCAGATGTGGCTGGTCCGGGAATTCTTGGAAGCTTATCACTTGACTGGGCAAGAACGCTATTTGCAAGAAGCTGAATACCTTACTGCTTATGTGCTTGATGGTTGGGATTGTACTTTGGATGAGAAAGGGAATGAGCATGGTGGAATCCCATGGGGGCCAGGATATGTAACTAAGCATGCCTGTAGTAATGCACCGATTATTAGTCCGCTTGTTACGTTGTATGAAATCTATAAAAAGAAAGGCGATCAAATCGTCGCGCATTCCATTGATCCAAAAGATAAATTAACTCGTATTTCTAAAAAAGAGAGGAAGAGCGATTTTTACCTTCGTTATGCTAAAAGGATTTATGACTGGCAAAAGGCATATCTTCTTAACGAAAAGGGTGTTTATGCGGATATGATGGGGGATTGTTTCCCAGATTGTTCGATAGCTTATGAAACGGTCAACGGTGTACAATACCGAAAAAATACCGAGCTCAGAAAAGCAGTTGGAACAGCATTTTCCTATAACAGTGGAACGATGATTTCCGGAGCAGCCGACTTATATCGTGTGACGAAAGCAAAAAGCTATTTAGAAGATGGCAAGAAACTAGCCGATGCGACTTTTACTTATTTTGGAAAGTTAGGGCAGCAGATTCCTGAGCACTATACCTATGCGACAGATGGTTTTAATAATTGGTTTAACGGCGTATTATTAAGAGGATATACTGCTATATATCCGAATTATAGCAAAGCTGGAGTCTATGCAAAATCTTTTCAGGATAACTTGGATTATGGCTATACCCACTTCTTGAAAGATGGATTTCTGCCGAATGACTTGCTTGGAGGCTGGGCAGCTGATAAGAGTAAGAATGATTTGGAAGGAATGTTCATGTTTACATATGCAGCACAATTTGCAACATTAGCGCAAATTGAATCAACAAAATAGGTGTGCGCCCTAGACGGACACCTATTTTTATTCGGATATGACTATTTGCTCGGTCAAGATTTAGATAAAGCAGTTTGAGCGTCCTGAAATTCGGTAGGGCTCTGTCCAAACTGCTTTTGAAAATTACGTGAGAAATGAGTAGCAGAACTGTAGCCCAATAGATTAGAAATTTCGTAAACTTTATGCTGCTTTTGAATGAGGAGCTCAGCGGCTTTTCGAAGTCGCGTTAAATTAATCAGTTCATTGGGTGATAGGCTGGATACCACATTGATTTTGCGATAGAGTGTAGGTCTGCTCATACAGAGAATATCGGCCATTTTATCGACATTGAACTGTGGATCATCGAGATGTTGCATGATGATTTCTTCAATCTTCAGCAAGAACTCTTGTTCACTTTGATTTTGCCCGATATGTTGAATTTGTGACATCGGATTTTTAATAAAAAATTCCTTGACCTTAACTCTATTCTTTAATAAACTGGCTATTTGTGCTCTTAAAAAAGCGGGCGAAAAAGGTTTTTCAATGTAAGCGTCAGCACCAAATTCTAAACCCTGAATTTTTGATTCAATACTATTTTTTGCCGTCAAAAGTATAACTGGAATATGTGCATAGGCGATATCTTCCTTAATTTTTTGACAGAGCTCAAAACCATCCATTTCTGGCATCATTACATCACTGACGATCAGGTCGAAATATTCAGAGGCTAATAAATCTAGGGCTTCTCTTCCATTAGAGCTCGTCGTTATCTGATAATCCTCATTGAGATCATCCGCAATAAATTCAAGCAGTTCGGTATGATCATCTACTAATAATAAATTGGATTTGGCATTCATAATTATGGGTTTGTATTGTGATTCAAAGGTAACGTCAAGCTAAATACGTTCAATTGGAGGTCGTTTGTACTATATAACAAGGTACCTTGGTGTTTTAAGGTTAGGGATCTTGTCAATGCCAAGCCTAGACCACTTCCGGGAACATTCTTATTTTGCTTTAAACGATTGAATGGTTCAAAAATTCTTTCCCTTTCTTCTGAAGGAATTAAAGCTCCGTCGTTTTTCACGGTCAATATAAAGATATTTTTCTGTTTATCCATATTCAAATTCACTTCAATATAGGATGAGGAATATTTAAGGGCATTATTCAATAAGTTGTAACAAATCTTGTCGAAAGCGTCGATATCGACCTGACCTATGATATTTGGCATAATGTGCGAGACCATCTGCTTTCCCTGCGCCTGGAGTGTGACCGTAAAATTGCTGATGATTTCCTGAACCGTTTGGCTTATGTTTTCTGACTCAAAGTGCAATTTGAATCCTTCCGTCTCGACCTTTCTAAAATCCAGTAACTGATTGCTAAGTGCAATCAACTTCTCCGTATTGTTCTGCATGGTCAATAACAGCTTGTCTGTTACAGGATTGGGATCTACCTTATCCATAAGTTTCTCTAAGGGGGCCTTGATCAATGTCAACGGTGTGCGTATTTCATGGGCAACATCGGTGTAAAAATTGATTTTTGAACGGTAGAGTTCTTGCTCACGTAGATTTTGTACAGTTAGAAGGTGTTGTCGATTGCGTTGCTTGATCTTTTCATTGAAATGATGAATAATAAATATAATAAGTCCAGAAAGTATCAATGCATAACAAACAAAGGCTGGTATACTTGCCCAAATGGGAGGGAGAATCGTGATTTTAAGACTAGCAAAGGTGGGTATTGTGTTACCATTTGGATCTTCTGCTTTTACAGTAAAAATATAATTACCAGGAGCTAACTTAGTGAAATAAGCACGTTGATTACTTGTGATGTCTATCCAATTGTCGTCAAGACCGTCCATTTTATAACTATAATGGATAGAGTGGGGGGCTTGGTAGTGCAATGCTGCGAAATCAAGACTGAAGGATGATTCGTCGTGTTTTAGTTTAATATTCTTAGTAAATAAGATTGATTTAGATAGAATATTTGGATCGGTATATTGATTGATCGCTCTATTGTTGATGTAAAAATTAGTGATATAAATGGGTATTTGATTCTTGTAGTTGATTTGGTTTAGCTTTGCGGGGTTGAAACGTATAAGGCCATTGATGGTACCGAAATAGAAGTTTCCGTTGTCGTCGTCAAAAGATGAATTGTAATTGAATTGAATCGTCGGTAGACCTGACTCCAGGTTAAAGATCCTTTTTTTACCATTAGGAAGATGATAACGCACAAGCCCTTTAGAGGTACTCACCCACAGGTTCTGTTGTTTGTCTTCTAAAAATGCGAGCGTTACGTTACTGGGCATTCCTTCTTCCAGACCAATGTTTTCAAAACTGTCCTGCTTTGATTTTTTCTTAGCCATTCCACCTTCGGTAGCGATCCAAATTTGATTTTTTGAATCCTCAAATAGGCTATTGACCCTATTGTTAGGCAAAGAATTGGGATCGTTCTGGCTATGGGTAAAATGCTTGAAATACTTTGTTTTAGGATGATAACAAAATAGCCCATCGCGCCATGTACCTACCCAGATATTTCCCTCTTTATCTTCCAAAATAGACGTGTAAAACATGTATTCAGGGACATTATCAATTAGATGGAAAGATTTTTTTTCGAGATCAAAGCGGTATAATCCACGCGTTGAGGCCGCGAGAATTTCTCCTTTTCGAGTTTTATAGAGATAAAAGAGAAAATTACTTTGGAGATCGGACGATGTGGCACTGTTGCGATCGATATGATAGATTACTTTTTGAAGCTTTGGTGAAAAAATATCCAGACCATTGACGAAGGTACCGATCAATAGTTTATCACCAAGAGGGAGAATACCATGTATATTGTTATTCGCGAGATTCCCCTGTTTATCGGAGAAATTTTGAATTTTACCCGACTTGATGTCCAGTTTGGATAATCCTCCATTTTCGGTGCCTATCCATATATTGTGATCGATATCTTTTTTTATAATGCGCACGACAGATCCTTTTAAACTCCCGGGGCGATCTTGTGGGAGGAATTTTTCGATGATACTATTGTTTTTATGATAATAGTTGATCCCACCAAAGTAGGTTCCCAGCCAAATACCCTCATCCTTATCCTGCAGGATGTTATAAATGGCATTGTCAGATATGCCCCAAGGGTTTTCTTGTTCTTTCTGAATGTTGACGTAACGTCGGCTTGCAATTTGATAAATGAAGAGGCCAGACTCCGTTGCAAACCAATATTCATGATCATTTGGCTGTAAAATATCTCTGACATAGAGAAATTGATGCAGTTGATCCGGGCCAAGTATGGACTTGAGGGATTTATCTTGAAAGTGATAGCTATAAACGCCAGTTTTTGAAGTACCAATCAATAAGTCTCCTTCTCGATTTTCAGTGATTTTTTCAATGCTAAACCAATCCTTCGCCCCATATTTTGCTTGAAAGTCAAGCATGAGTACAGGTTTTCCCGAAGGACCTATTTGGAAGATTTTTCCTTCAGGAGTTCCGAAAAATACATTCCCATTTTTTGTACAACTGATGGATGTAATATAAAGGTCTGATTTTGTAAATTGTTGAATTGCATGACTAACTAAATCATGGCAATAGAGCATTCCATTTGATATAAACCAGATCCTTTTGCGTTGATCGGTAATAATAACGGGGACGTCTGCATTTTCAAATTGTTTACTCAGTAATCTAAATTGTTCATCGACGGGGTTGTAACAATAGATTCCCTGATCTGTACCAATCCAAATTCTCTTTCGAAAATCTTCTTTCAATGAGATGATATTGTTACCACCCAGGCTATTTTTTACAGATTTTGACGCATCAAAATGTTTGAAATTATTACCATCAAAACGATTTAACCCATCTTTTGTACCGAACCAAAGAAAACCCTGACTATCTTGCATGCTACAAATGACAGCATTGTTAGACAATCCTTCATTGATTTGATAATGATTGAAATAATAGGGCTGCGCGTGGAGCAACGAGGGGAGCAACAGAAAAAATAGAAGACGTAAAGGCTTTAGGTTGATCATGATCATTTGGTTATTGATACAAAATAGTGCTAAAATGAAACAATTTAATCTTAAAATTTCTGAAAAATTTAAGACTTTAGCTTATATATTGTAAGCGTTAAAATTATAAAAAATCTAGAAAAGGACGTACGTTCTATCTAAACAAAGATTATAAACCATTTAAAATATTACGAATGAGAGGAAATTTGACCTTGCTTGGTCTTTCTGCAATGCTGGCATTTTGTGTGTCTTGTCAGCAATCGACGGGTTCTAAAACTTCAAAAGCAGATTCTTTATCGACCTTCATGGATACCGCACAGTTTAGCGGAACTATTGATCAAAAACAGGCTTATCTATATGAATTGCGCAATAAAAATGGCGTACAAGCTTATTTTACCAATTTTGGGGCACGTTTAGTGGGATTATGGGTGCCTGACAATAAGGGTGAGTTATGCGATGTTGTTTTGGGCTTTTCTAAAGCGGCCGATTATAATAATCCCAAAGAACCATTTTTTGGTACTATTGTAGGGCCTTTTGGTAATCGGATCGCCAAAGGAAAATTTAAATTGGATGATAAAACCTATACATTGGCGGTAAATAACGGTCCTAATACACTGCATGGTGGTTTTAAAGGTGTACATTTTGCCAATTGGACATTAAAATCGTCAGATAAATCGTCGCTTACTTTTGCTTACACCTTACCTGATGGACACGAGGGTTTTCCAGGGAACATCCAGATGGAAGTGACTTATACACTTAACGATAATAATGAATTGATGATTGCCTATCGTGCTACTTCCGATAAAAAGACGGTGATCAATTTGACCAACCATGCTTACTTTAATTTAAACGGTGAGGGAAGTGGTACAATTCTGGATCATCAGCTTCAATTGTTTGCGAATGAATACACACCAGTGGATAGTACACTCATACCAACAGGGCAATTGGCACCGGTAAAGGGAACAGCTTTTGATTTTACAGGCTTGAAACCAATAGGAAAAGATATTAACGCCAATGATCAGCAACTGAGCTTTGGAAAGGGCTATGATCACAACTTTGTCTTAAGCAAGGAGAAAGATGGCGAGTGGTACAAAGCAGCCCATGTGATTGGAGATAAATCGGGTATTGTTATGGATATTTTGACCGCAGAACCTGGAATACAATTTTATAGCGGTAATTTTATGAACGAACAAGTGCAATTGAAGAATGGGAAAAAAGACTCCTTTCGCACAGCTTTTTGTCTTGAACCGCAGCATTTTCCGGATGCCCCAAACCAACCTAATTTTCCAACAACTGTCCTAACCCCCGGGCAAGTTTATCAAACGAAATCCCTGTATCGTTTTTCGGTAAAATAATACATATTTAATAATGATTGGTTTGAAAGTACACCACTGAAAAGAGGTGTACTTTCTCTTTTTAATAGACTTTAAAACGTTTTAGGTCTATTTTATTTATTTGATACAAATAGGCAGTTTTTTGAGAAAAAACGAAAGTCCATACGATTGAATATACCTTAATTTTGGACAAATCAATTATACAAACTAATCAATCTAGGTATGTTTAAGGGTCTTAAATGTCTGCCAATATCTGCTACATTGCTCTGCTGTGCGAGCAGTTTTATCCCCTTAGCAAAGGGAGCTAATTTAATTCCAGGTTCTTCAGAGGGGATCGAGTTGCAAAAAGCAATAAAAGGGGTTGTTAAGGATAAGGATGGCAATCCGATTGTAGGAGCGACAGTCGCATTGAAATCCAAGCCCAGTACTGCAGTTTCAACAGATGCCAAAGGTAATTTTAACCTGACAGGTGTCAATGTCGGTGAACTTTTGACCGTAAGATCTGTAGGCTACCTTTCCAAAGAAGTGATGGCAATCGCTGACTTGGCAATCACTTTGGAAGATGAAAATGCACGTATAGACGAAGTTGTCGTAGTGGGGTATGGTACGCAAAAGAAAGAATCTGTTACTGGTGCAATCACCGCAATTTCTTCTCAGGATATTTCCAGATCTGTTGCTACAACAACTTCCGGAGCCTTAGTCGGGAAGATCGCCGGTGTTAACAGCCGGATGTCGGATGGGCGTCCGGGAGCTCCAACAGGAATCAGTATCCGTAATATGGGGACACCCTTATATGTGATCGACGGTGTTCAAAAGGATGAAGGACAATTTAATAATTTAGATTTCAATGATATTGAATCGGTTTCGGTATTAAAGGATGCGTCTGCTGCTATTTATGGTGTACGTGCGGCCAACGGTGTTGTTGTGGTGACGACAAAGAAGGGGAAGCGGGGCGATAACAATACCTTTAATATCAATTCGTATTATGGCTGGCAGATATGTTTCGTTTTCCCAAGCCAGCCGATGCCAGTACTTATATCAAAAGCTATATTCAGTCTGATGCTATTCTCGGAACTGAGCATCCACAATTTACGTTGGCAGATCTCGAAAAGTGGCAACAGGGTACAGAGAAAGGGTATCGTCCCTTTGATTGGTATGATTATATTCTTAAAACCAGCCCACAAACCTATATTTCGGGTAATGTCAGTGGTGGGTCCGAAAAAATCAATTATTACCTGAGTGTGGGACATTTAGACCAGCAATCCATCATCCGTAATTACGGCGGCTTCAATCGTACCAATGTGCAGATGAATATTGACGCGAATGTATCAAAACGATTAAAGATTGGGGCCAATTTGAATGGTCGGATCGAACAACGTAAACAGCCGGGAGTACCTGGTGCTGACGATACTTGGCAAGCTTTATTTGCGATATATCGCAACTTGCCCACTGCACGGCCTTTTGCCAACGACAATCCTTTATATCCAACGCAGACATCACCCAATGCGGAAACCAACTTTGCGATGCTGAATTATGATCTGTCCGGTACATTTCAGGAAAAATGGCGGGTGATGCAGTTAAATTTTAATGCGGAATATAAGATCACAAATGATCTGATCGCTAAGGGAACAGTAGGCTATTATCTGGCGAATAAATGGATGGATAATCAGGAGTTTACCTATAAGCTATATGGCTATGATGAGAAGACAGATACTTACCCAGTAACTTTTAGTATGGATAACCCCTGGCGGGAGAGATCTATTTCGCAGGTTGAAGAAATCTCAACCCAATTTACCTTAAATTATAACAAGCGATTCGGTAAACATGGAATCAATGCTGTGCTTGCTGCTGAGTCCATAAAAAGAGATAATCCAGATGTGTATGTACACGATCGTCCAGCCTCCAATGCGTTGAGTTTGATCTATTTTCAGACGATGGACACTTACAATGATACGGGGGTGAATACGCAAGCGAGAGCAGGTTTTGCAGGCAGGGTCAATTATGATTATGATCAGAAATATCTTTTGGAACTTTCTTCGCGCTATGACGGTTCATGGAAATTCGCGCCAGGCAGCCGATGGGGCTTTTTTCCTTCGGTATCTGCAGGCTGGCGTGTTTCATCTGAGAAGTTCTGGTCTAAAGGTATGAGAAAAGTATTTGACGATGTGAAGTTAAGGGGATCTTACGGTGTATTGGGCGATGATAATTTGGATGCCTGGGAATATTTCGCTTTTGGTTATTTAAGTGGATATAATTATTTCCGAAAACCAGTCCGTGATGGCTATCAAAATGTCGTGGGTTCAACAATTGACGGAAAATATGTTATTGGTTCTCAGGCTCGTGGTCTTCCGGTTAAAACGCTTTCTTGGATTCAGGCCCATATGCTAAATGTTGGTTTGGACTTTAGCACACTAAAAGGTAAATTAACAGGTTCGGTAGATATCTTCCGTCGAAAAAGAACAGGGCTGCCCGCCAAGCGAGAAGATGTATTGATACCGAATGAAGTAGGTTTTAGTTTACCTTATGAAAACCTGAATTCAGATATTCACCAAGGTATCGATGGATCATTGATGTGGCGGAGTAGCGTCAATGGATTTAACTATTTCGTAGGCGGTAATTTCACTTTCGCCCGGCAAACAGACGGCGAACAATATAAACCACGTTTTGGAAACTCTTTGGATCAGTATCGAAAATCAATCTATGACCGTTATGCCTTTCTCAATTGGGGATTACATTCCATTGGACAATTCCAGTCGTGGGAAGAAATTGCAAATTATGATGTAGACAATGACCGTAAAGGTAACTCATCATTACGCCCGGGGGATATTAAGTATGAAGATATTAATGGCGATAAAGTAATCAATGAGCTGGATGAACGGCCAATTGGATATCGCCAAGGTGGTCTTCCTTATTTCAATTACGGAATTAACCTTGGCGGTCAATTCAAGGGATTTGATTTGGCGATGGATTTCACCGGAGCAGCTTTTGCTTCCTTTAATCCGAGTTATGAGGCCGTTTTCCCTTTCCATGATGGCGGCAACAATCCGCAATACTATATGGAAAACCAGTGGATGCTGAGCGATATTACGGATCCAAATAGTGCCTTGATCCCAGGAAAGTACCCTACATTAATTAAAGGAAATAGAGATCATAGTAATTATTGGCATAGCGACTTCTGGCTTACCAATGTCAACTATTTGAAATTAAGAAACCTGCAGATCGGATATACTTTACCAGAAAAATGGATGAAACCTCGAGGGATTCAGAAATTGAGGATATATACCATGATGCAGAATCTATTTAGCATAGATAATTTGGGTGATATGAAGATCGATCCAGAAATCACAAGTGATTCGGGCGTTCAGTACCCAACAAATAGAGTTATAAACGTTGGTGTTACTTTAACTTTTTAATATGATGATAAATAAGAAAGTTATTTTATTGGGTGTATGTTTAATATGTGCATTTTCAAGCTGCAATAAATTTTTGGAACGGGAATCACAGGCTATTTTTACGGACGATCAGATATTTTCGGATCAGAATATGATAAAATCTGTGCTAGCGAATTATTATGGGCGGATTAGCTGGGGACAGCAATTTGGTGACAATGGATCTTTTGCGATGTTAGATGAGGCCGGATTTTCAAGCGGTGGTCCCAATACAATGCAGGAATTTCCGAATGACTTTTGGCGTATGTACGACTACGAACTTATTCGAAATCTGAATCAATTTATCGTAGGTGTTCGTCAGTCATCATTGGACGAAAATAATAAAAAGAGCATTGAAGGTGAGGCCAGATTTATTCGTGCTTGGACTTATTTTAATATGATCAAGCGTTTGGGGGGAGTTCCCTTAGTGGGGGATAAGATCTATGATTATACGGGTGGTATGGATCCGGCAGAATTGCAGATACCTCGATCAACAGAAGCAGAAAGTTATAATTATGTGATTAGCGAATGTACCGAAGCGGCTAAAATGCTCGGTATAGAGAAAACAATAAGTTCCGCGCGAGCTAATAAATGGACAGCTTTGGCACTTAAGGCGCGGGCTAGTCTATACGCCGCCTCAATAGCGAAGTATAACTATAAAACGCCAGACGTCAAAACAGCAGGTAACGAGGTGGGGATTCCGGCAGCGGAAGCCAATAAATATTAGCAGATTGCTTACGAATCCGCATTGGATATTATCAACAATAGCCCTTATGCCCTCTATAATGGAAATGCCGATAAAGGAAAGAACTTCTATCTTGCTGTAAGTTCAAAATCAAGTAGCAATGAAGTTATTTGGGCCAAGGATTATGCGTATCCAGGTGAAACACATTTTTTTACCAACAATAACATTGCCTCATCCGTCCGTGGAGATATTGATGCCAACTTTGTTACGCCTGTTTTAAATTTGGTGGAAGCATTTGAATATACAGATGATCGAAATGGAGCATTGAAAACGAAGACTGCTACCGGAGATTACATTTACTACAATAATCCCGAAGAGTTATTTGCCCATAAAGACGCCCGCCTGTATGGTACTGTAATCTATTCTGGTGCTGATTTTGCTGGTACCAAAATCACTTACCAAGCAGGCGTTAGATATAAAGAAGGAGGTGTTTGGAAGACGATGACCGCAATACCCGGTACTTCAGATTCCAAATTCGGAGGAATTATTACAAGTAAAGATGGCCCCACGACTTCCAACGATATGTATGTCAACAAAACTGGATTTAATATTAGGAAATTTATCGACGAAAATAAAGATGCCTCTACTCGTGGGCGTGGGTCGGATATTTGGTTTGTGCGCTTCCGTTATGCTGAATTTTTGTTGATCGCTGCAGAGGCAGGCCTGGAGCTAGGTAAACCACAAGCCGAGTTGACGGGATATGTCAATAAGATCAGAGCGCGCGCGGGGATACAGGCATTGACAACAATTTCCCTGAATGATATTATTAAGGAGCGCCGCGTTGAATTTGCCTTCGAAGATCATCGTTATTGGGATCTGAAGCGTTTACGGATTGCACACGAAATCTGGAACGGAAGTGCTGATAATTACAATGCGGTACACTATGCCCTATTTCCATACAAAATATATGCTCCGGGGGATCCGAACGATGGTAAATGGGTTTTTGAGAAACAGAAATCGAGTCATACGCTCTATCCACGAAATTTTAAATATCAAAACTATTATAATTTCATTGATCAAAATTGGATTAATAACAATCCGAAGCTAGTCCGAAATCCTTATCAATAGCATTACTCTTATGAAAACTTTTTTTTGTAAATTAATAGTCAGTTTGTGTTTGCTCTTGGGTGTTTTTGCTTGTGGCAAAGATAATTATGATGCGCCACAAAGTACATTAAGTGGTCATGTCACCTATAATTCCAAACCTTTGGGGCTGAGAGGATCCAATCAATCGGTCTATCTTCAACTCTGGCAGGACGGCTATCAATTTCGGTCTCCTATTAATGTTTACTTGACTCAAGATGGTTCGTTTTCCGCAAAACTGTTTGATGGAAAGTACAAATTGGTGACGACAAGTGGGAATGGACCATGGTTGAGCAGTACCGATACCTTGCTGGTTGATGTAAAAGGTAATACCTCAGTAGATTACCCGGTGAAACCTTATTACATGATGAGTAATATAATCTATAATGTACAAGGAAATACCCTTAAAGCATCTTTTGATATCGAAACGATAGATGCGTCAAGAACCATTGATTTAGTCACTTTACTGGTCAATGATACAAAATTTGTGGATTTGGGCCAATATACTTATAAGACTGAACAAACTGGAATAAATGCCGGCCATGTCGAATTAGAACTGGATATCAAAGATATTTTGACAAAGAGTGCTGCAGTGTATGCGCGCGTAGGATTGCGGGTAAATGGTATTACTGAAGCCCTGTACGATAGTGAACCAAAGAAACTAAAATAAAAAATGATTAAAAGAATTGGCTTTTTAAACTTATTGATGGGGCTTGGTTTAGCTGCGTCGGCGCAATCCGGAATTGCGACTTCCGTAAAGCAATTACCCCTGACAGGTAACAACTCACAATATATAAACAATAGGACTCCCTTAAAACAAAATGCCTTGCTAAAATTACCCGTGGGTAGTATCGTGCCCGAAGGCTGGTTAGGGAAGTACCTCGAGTTGCAAAAAGATGGTCTTACAGGCCATTTGGGAGAAATTAGTGCTTGGCTGTCGAAGAAAAATAACGCTTGGTTAAGTACGGATGGGAAAGGAGATTATGGCTGGGAAGAAGTTCCTTATTGGTTAAAAGGCTACGCTAATTTGGGCTACATCTTGAAAGATCCTAATATAATAGCAGAGTCAAAAATCTGGTTAGAGGCTGCACTAAAAAGCCAGCGTCCTGATGGATACTTTGGACCATTGATCCTGCGTAATAACAAACCAGATCTTTGGGGGAATATGTTGATGTTGTGGTGTTTGCAGTCCTATTATGAATATAGCGGTGACCAACGTGTCTTAACGTTGATGACCAATTACTTTAAATGGCAGACCAATTTGCCGGATAGTTTTTTTCTCAAGGATTATTGGGAGAACAGTCGTGGTGGTGACAATTTGCTATCTGTATATTGGCTCTATAACAGAACACAAGGTAATGAATGGTTGATGGATTTAGCGGATAAAATCCATCGGAATACAGCCAATTGGCGGCAGAAAGATGATTTGCCCAATTGGCATAATGTCAACGTAGCGCAGTGTTTTAGAGAGCCAGCAACCTATTATCTGAAAAGCCAGTCGACTACAGATCTTAACGCAACCTACGATAATTTTCATTTCGTCAGACAAGTATTTGGTCAGGTTCCGGGCGGCATGTTCGGTGCCGATGAAAATGCACGTCCGGGATATACCGATCCCCGTCAGGGAGTGGAAACCTGTGGAATGGTGGAGCAGATGGCTTCCAATGAAATCCTTCTCGGGATAACAGGCGATCCTTTTTGGGCGGATCATGCGGAGGAAGTTGCTTTTAATACCTACCCAGCCGCTGTGACAGCCGATTTTAAAGCATTGCGCTATATCACGAGCCCTAATATGACTATCAGCGATAGCCATAATCATGCTCCCGGGATTGATAATAATGGGCCATTTTTAATGATGAACCCTTTCAGTTCACGTTGTTGTCAGCATAATCACAGTCAGGGTTGGCCATATTATGCGGAGCATCTGTATATGGCAACGAATGATAATGGTGTTGCGGCAGTACTTTATGCCGCATCAAAAGCTGAAATCAAAGTCGGAAACAATCAATCCATTCAGATCAAACAAGAATCCAATTATCCGTTTGAAGAATCGCTGCGATTTGAAATAGGCACACAGGGTAAAACAGTTGATTTCCCCTTTTATCTCCGTATACCTGCCTGGGCGAAACAAGCCAAAGTAACGGTTAATGGTAAAAGTCAGGCTATAGAAGCTGGAGCAAAATATATTCGGATTGAACGGAAATGGAAAGACGGCGACAAGGTCGAACTCTCCTTACCGATGACCATAGATCTGAAAACATGGACGGCCAATAAAAATTCAGTTAGTATCCAGCGTGGACCATTGACCTATGCACTCAAAATCAAAGAGAATTATGTAAAAAAGGATAGTAAGGCTTCAGCAATTGGAGATTCTAAATGGCAGGAGACTGCAGATCCATCAAAATGGCCATCTTATGAAATCCTTCCTGCAAGTGACTGGAATTACGGACTTGTACAAAATCAGCTACAAGCTGTTGACCAACTAAAAGTGGTCAAACGACCATGGCCTAAAGATGCATTTCCTTTTGACGCAGAAGCAGTACCTATTTCGATTCTTGTGAAAGCGAAACGTATTGATGGATGGAAAATTGATGAAAATGGGCTAACGGGCGTATTGCCTCTGAGTCCGGTGGAAAGCAAGGGTGCGGTGCAGGAAGTTGAACTGATTCCCATGGGAGCAGCACGTTTGCGCATTGCTGCTTTTCCAACTGTAAAATAGTATAAATACGATATAAATAAATGACTTAACGATTTTTTATGATGAAGAAAACCTTACTTTTTGCCAGTTTGATGATGGCAGCACAATTGAACTTTGCTCAGGATTGGAAACCCGCAGGGTCACATATATTAACTCCTTGGGGCGAGAAAGTAACGGCACAAAAGCCACATCCCGAATATCCAAGACCACAATTAACCAGAACCAATAACTGGCAGAATTTAAATGGGCTATGGAAATATGCTGTCACTCCAGTAGGTACTAAAGAGATTCCTCGTCAATGGGACGGAAATATCCTTGTTCCTTTTGCTATTGAATCGGCATTGTCCGGTGTTGGTAAAGAGGTCGGGAAAGATAAAGCCTTATGGTATAATAATACTATAACATTGGACAAGTCTGTCCATAAAAATAAGGTCCTGTTGCATTTCGGTGCCGTAGATTGGCAATGTGATGTTTATGTAAATAACCAATTGGTCGGAAGACATGAAGGTGGATTTGATCCATTTTCGATGGATGTGACAAGCTTCCTAAAGAAAGGAGCGAAACAGGAAATAGCCATTCGGGTATGGGATCCGACTGATGATGGTCCACAACCACGGGGTAAACAGGTGAACAAGCCGAATGGTATATGGTATACACCAGTGACGGGAATTTGGCAGACCGTTTGGTTAGAAAGTGTCCCCCAAACGTACATCGTGCGTACCAAACAGACTCCGCGTCTGGACGATGGAGTCTTGGCCTTTCAGGCTTCCGTAGAAGGAAGTCAAGCCGGTGACGAAATAAAGGTGCGTGCATTGGATGGCGGAAAGGTTATTAAAGAACAAACCGGACAACCGAATACATCTTTCGATCTTTCGGTACCTAATCTGGAGCCATGGTCGCCAAGTAACCCGAAGCTCTATGATCTAGAAATTCAGCTGATTCGAAAAGGAAAAGTCGTAGATCAGGCGAAAAGCTATTTTGCCATGCGGAAAATAGCCATGCAGAAAGATGAAAATGGCGTTCAACGTTTAATGCTAAACAATAAGTTTACCTTCCAATATGGTCCATTGGATCAAGGCTGGTGGCCAGATGGTCTACATACAGCGCCAACGGATGAAGCGCTGAAGTTTGATGTTGTCAAAACAAAGGAAATGGGATTCAATATGATCCGTAAACATATCAAAGTAGAACCTGCGCGCTGGTACCGTTACTGTGATAGTATAGGTATGCTGGTCTGGCAAGATATGCCTAGCGGCGATCTTGGCGGAAACCATTGGGATATGCAACCGGGAAAGATTTCAGGCGGTAATCGGGATAAAGTACGTTCGCAGGAATCTGAAGGGTACTACAGAAAAGAGTGGAAAACCATTATGGAAGTGTTGCATAATTACCCAAGTATTGTCATCTGGGTGCCGTTTAACGAGGCTTGGGGGCAATTTAAAACAAAGGAAATAACGGAATGGACAATAGCCAATGACCCTTCAAGACTCGTCAATAGTGCCAGCGGTGGTAACTTTATGGAAACTGGACATATCTTGGATATCCACAATTATCCCGATGCAGCCATGCCTGATCCAAATTTATTTGGTGCCAAACAAGTGCTTGCATTGGGTGAGTTTGGTGGCCTGGGATTACCGATCGATGGGCACTCCTGGCAGCAGAAAGACAACTGGGGATACCAAAGTTTTAAAAATAAAACGGAATTATTGGAGCGCTATAAACGCCTGATCCATGACTTGACACGTCTAATTCCTATGGGATTGTCTGCCGCTGTTTATACACAGACAACAGATGTGGAAGTAGAAACAAATGGTTTGATGACCTATGATCGTAAAGTTGTCAAAATGCCTGAAGCAGAATTGAACGCTGCACATCAGGCGCTTTATCATGCACCTACCAAATAATTGATAGCGATATGGCCGCAACTCGGGTTGCGGCCTAAATTTATCGCTGAAAATATACCTGTCAACCTAAACCTATTTTATACAAAATCAATGAAATTAAAATTACTAATTGCAACGGCTATTGTATGTCAATCGGTATCGTCGTTTGCACAAAAACAAGTCTTTAAGAATGATCTTCGCGCGCCTGCCTATCCTTTAGTAACAATTGACCCCAATACAAGTGCCTGGTCCTATAGCAACGAATTGAATGCGGATGTTGTACGCCATTGGACCGGAAAATCCTTCCCCTTATTGGGTGTCCTTAAAGTGGATGGGAAATCCTATCGCTTCTTGGGTAAAGAAGAAGCTGAACTTTTGCCTTTGGCACGAATGGGTGAACATGCGGCTTGGACCGGAAGTTATGTTGTCAATGAACCCGCCCCGGACTGGATGAAACCTTCATTTGATGCACGGCAATGGAAGACGGGGGCAGCGCCATTCGGTACCAAGGATAAAGAACCCAATGTGGAGACTGATTGGCAGGAGCCTAAAATTTGGGTTAGAAGGGAAGTTGAACTGAGTGAGGATCTTACGGGCAAATCCGTATATATCGAATTTACACATGACGATGACGCTATTTTGTACGTCAACGGGATTGAGGTTGCTAATACAGGCAATTCAACAGGTAAAAATAGTCGGGTCAAGCTGCCCGATCATGTCGTGAAAACGTTGAAGAAAGGAAAAAATATACTCGCGGGTTATTGCTATAATAGGGTAGCGAACGGATACTTTGATTTTGGACTCTTTACAGAAAAAGAAGGTAGTATTCAATTTGACAATGAAGCGAAGCAGATTGTTTCCAATGTGCAGGCAACACAAACACATTATTCGTTTAACTGTGGGCCGGTCGATTTAAATATTACATTTACTGCACCGATGTTTCTGGATAAATTGGACTTAATGGCAAGACCCGTAAATTATCTTTCCTATACGGTCCATGCGAAGGATGGCAAGAAACATCAGGTGCAACTTTATTTGGAGGCAGCACCAAATTGGGCATTGAATTCTCCACTTCAAGATGCTGCAAGCAGTTCCTTTGTTTCAGGAAATCTCCAGTTTGTAAAGACAGGAAGCAAAAGCCAGCAGGTTCTAGGAAGGAAAGGTGACGACCTACGGATAGATTGGGGATATTTCTATATGGCTGGCGCAAAATCAAAGACAAAGTCCGCGGTCGGAAGTAGCCATCAATTACGGTCTAATTTTCTGAAGAGTGAAAATAGCTCTTCTTCAAATGGAGGGCAACAATTGGCACTGATGCAAACTTTTGATGTCTCATCAAGCTACCAGGATAAGATCTTGTTGGGGTATGATGACCTGTACTCCATCCAATATTTTGGACAAAATTTACGACCTTATTGGAATACCAATGGAAATAGTTCCATTGAGAAACAATTTGAACTGGCCGACAAAGAATATACTGCTCTCAAAAAGGCTGCTGATAAATTTGATGCCGAACTATGGGGTACAGCTTTGCGTAACGGAGGTGAGGACTATGCCGCATTATGTGCCTTGGCCTATAGACAGGCAATTGCTGCCCATAAACTTGTAAAAGCACCTAATGGCGATCTGCTTTTACTGTCCAAAGAAAATGATAGCAATGGATCAATAGGAACTGTTGATGTAACCTATCCTTCGGCACCGATTTTCCTTTACTATAATCCGGAACTGGCAAAAGCACTAATGAACGCCATTTTTTATTATAGTGAAAGCAATAAGTGGACAAAACCTTTTGCTGCACATGATGTTGGGACCTATCCTTTGGCGAATGGCCAAACTTACGGTGGGGATATGCCTGTCGAAGAATCGGGAAATATGTTGATATTAACTTATGCTTTAGCGAAGGTCGAAGGAAATGCAGCTTATGCCAAAAAACATTGGAAAGTGTTGTCCACCTGGGTAGATTATTTAGTAGATAAAGGTCTTGACCCTGAAAATCAGTTGTGCACAGATGATTTCGCGGGCCATTTTGCACATAATGCCAATTTATCAATTAAAGCTATTTTAGGTATTGCATCTTACGGTTATCTAGCCCAAATGCTTGGTGAAGAGGCTACAGCGAAAAAGTATCTGACCGAAGCAAAAGCAATGGCTATGAAATGGAAAGAGATGGCTGAAGATGGGGATCACTATAAGTTGACTTTTGATAAAACCGGAACCTGGAGCCAAAAGTATAATATGGTCTGGGATAAATTGCTTAAGATGGATATTTTTGACCCCTCTATTCGTGAAACTGAAATTAAATACTATCTCGGCAAACAAAATAAATACGGACTTCCCCTGGACAATCGTCAGCCTTATACCAAAACCGACTGGATTATTTGGACGGCGACCATGGCAAATGACAAGCCTACCTTTGAGGCATTTTTAAAGCCGGTATACCGTTTTATGAACGAAACAACAGACCGTGTTCCGATGTCGGATTGGACCTATACAGATCGTCCTAAGAGAGCTGGATTTAAAGCAAGATCCGTTGTTGGGGGCTATTTTATCAAAATGTTGGAAGAGAAATTGGGAAAAGCAAAATAGCTTTTCCTGTGATGAAGAAAATAATATAAAAAAATAATAAGATGTTGAATGCAATGTTGTTCAGATATTGGATCGGCGGAGTTGTCGTACTGAACTTGTTGAGCTCCTGCGGAAGCTCTCCAGGTTCAGTTAAGCAGTCGGGTCAAATAACAAATGCTACGGCTCAGCATAAGACCTACAGCAATCCGGTTTTTGAGCCTATACTTGCTGATCCTACAGTCGTTAGAGATCCTCAGAGCAAAATGTTCTATGCGTACGGGACAGCTGACAATTGGGGCGACGGAAAGGGACAGCGTTTGGTGTCTATTCTACAATCGGCTGATCTCGCCCATTGGACCTGGATTGGCACGGCCTTCAGCTCAAAACCGAGCTGGAAAGACGAAGGGGGAATATGGGCACCAGATGTGGTGAGGTTAAATGGTAAGTATATCTTATATTATGCTTATTCAACATGGGGAGACCCCAACCCCGGTATCGGTGTAGCCCTAGCAGATAGACCGGAAGGCCCCTTTATCGATCAAGGTAAACTTTTTGATAGCAAGGAGATCGATGTGCCGAATTCAATAGACCCTTATTTTTTTACAGAAAATGGGCAGAATTATCTGTTCTGGGGTAGTTTTAGTGATGCGAATACGCAAGGAACATATGGTGTTGAACTCGATGAAAATGGGACCGCGGTACCCGATTTAAATAAAAAATTTAAAGTTGCTGCTGGGGATTTTGAAGCTGTCGTGATCCATAAACGGAAGGGATATTACTACTTTATCGGATCCAAAGGTTCCTGTTGCGAAGGAGAAAAAAGCAGTTATCATGTTCTTGTAGGGCGCTCCCGCAAACTGAAGGGACCTTATATCGATCAAGAGGGCCGCAATCTTACACAGCGGGGGAGTGGAACGTTGTTGTTAAAGGGAAATGATCAATTTGTGGGGACAGGTCATACTTCGCGCATTATTACAGACGATAAGGGAAAAGATTGGATACTCTATCATGGCATGGACCCAAAGCGGCCTCGCGTGGCTACAGGGGGAAATCGCCGGATGCTATTTTTGGATCAGATTATCTGGGATAAGGACTGGCCCAAAATTGAAGGGGCAACCAGCAGTGTTGCAGCGCAACGGGCCCCAACGTTTAATTTTAAATAGAATTTTCAATCGCTAGCATCTGATCGCCCAGCGTTGTCCAACGGAATAGGGGCGGGTATGGTGATTAGTTTGCTAGTGTTGATTTTTTTAGCTTAATTGGTCTTTAAATATTTAGATGAGCCTATTCGAAAATATTACAGCCGGAAACTAAACTAAATGGCGATGAAGCCAGGTACTGATGAACTGGAATACCTCCATTTTACAGTCTTCATTTAAAATTTCATGCCGCATGCCTGCATATAATTTAATGGTTATATCGGTCTGCCCCTGTGCACTTAACTGCGCTACGCTCTTTTCAACGCCCATTCCAAAATCTCCAATTGGATCATCCTGTCCGCTGATAAATACAATTGGTAGATTTTTGGGGATATTCTTGGTAGCTTCGATATCTGTCGCTTGCAAGGAGAGTTCCAGCACGGTATGAAATCCATTGTTGGTAAACAATCCCCCACAGAGGGGATCTTCCAAAAATGAAATACGGTTTGTCTTGCTTACGCTTAACCAATTGCTGTTATTTTGGTTGGGCTCGTTCTTAAATTGAGCATTGTTGCGCTTGTCAAAAATACGGTTGATCAATTTACTTCTTCTTTTTGGGGCAATACTATTGAGCAGCGTGAGTAAAAGGCGAAAAGCTGTGGAACCTTTTTGACGTTGGCCTGAACCCACGATAATGGCTCCCTTAAATTGTATTCCTTTTTTCTGTAACACGCAACGTGTAACAAAAGATCCCATGGAATGCCCTAAAATAAATTGAGGCAGTTGCGGATATGTTTCTCGCAAGAAATTACTCATTGTAATGGCATCATTAATGAGTTGCTCCTTAGCCCCATGCTGTTTAAAATACCCTAATTGATCGGCATCTAGTGCTGTCTTTCCATGGCCCAATTGATCGTAGGTTAAAACCGCAAAATTCTGTGTAGTCAGATAATTGGCCAATTCTTCATACCGACCACTATGCTCCTGCATGCCATGTACCAAGAGTATTGTTGCCACGATCTGATTGTGGTCGGGTAGATACAAACGATAGAAAATTTTATGTTCATTTTCAGTCGTTGCGCTGATTGTGTAAAAATGGGATGCTACCTTGCTCATTATACCTCTTAATTTTAAGTAAACTAAGATAATTTTAGTGCATTTGCAAGTTTAACAATCTTCTTTCAGATTTCATTCAGATGAGACCGAAAGGCTTTAAGGGCAGTTGTTCCATGAAAATTAGCACGATTAATTTTTGTGGTTTGGGAATATTTTTTAGATTTGCATTAATTTAGAATTAATTTAAATAAAGTAGCTATTCTATTTTAAACATGGGCTTGTCTGTATGCAGAAATTGCTGTACAAAATCGAATTCGGAAAGCTTCCATGTTCTTAAAATATACGCATTTACACTTATATTCTGATGAAACCAGCACGAAGTATTTCGACCCAAGTTATCGTATGACTGAAGCTCAATTTGCCGAATAATTGAGTAGGGAATGAATAGGCCATGTTACTTCATCACCTTCAAAAGACAAATAAAAGGATGAAAAAGACACTTTTAGCAGCTTTATTATTCGCTGCAACTTATGCACAGGCGCAAACAAATTCGTTAATGAACGGCGAGTTTTGGAAAGGTAAACCTACCTTAACAGTTGTTAAAGAAGAAATCAGCAAAGGAAATAGTCCTTCTCAGCCTAATGCGGCATCCTTTGATCCAGTCACCATGGCGATATTAAATGGCGCTCCGACGGATGTTGTCAAGTTTATGATCGAACAAGAAGGGAATAGTGTAACGAAGAAGACCCATCACAGCCGTAGTTATTTACATTGGGCAGCGTCAAGTGGAAATGCAGAGCTTGTCGAGTTTTTAATTGCAAAAGGATCGGATGTCAATTACCAAGATAGCCATGGTTACCCAATTATTGCTTATGCAGCTTCGACAGGAAATACAAATACTGCCGTATATGATGCTTTGTTTAAAGCTGGTGTGAATCCCAAACAAAAATATGAAGGTGGTGCTACATTAATGATGCTCGCAGCGTCTGCAGACAAAGACCTTTCATTGACAGATTATTTCATTAAAAAAGGATTATCTATTCAAGATAAAGACGAGTCGGGCCGCACAGTGACGGATTATGCGGCTAAACTTGGAAATACTGAGCTCATGGAGAAATTCATCGCCCGTGGCGTAAAACCAACCAATAATGCGTTATTTTTTGCGACTCAGGGTTCCAGACAAGCATCGAATGGTTTGCCGGTTTATACCTATTTGGTTGAAAAGTTCAAATTGGATCCCAAGGCTGTAAACAAAGAAGGAGCGACAGTGCTGCATGCTTTAGTTCGCAGACCAGATATGGCCGTGATCAATTATTTTTTGGATAAAGGTGTAGATGTCGCAAAAGCGGACAACGAAGGAAATACAGCGCTTATGGTGGCTGCTAGTGGTAAGGATGCTAAATTGGTCGAGCTGCTGCTTACTAAAGCGAAGAACGTAAATGCCGTAAATGAAAAAGGCGAATCTGCATTGACCAAGGCTGTGGCGAATGGAGCTCCCGAAATCGTGGCATTGTTGATTAAAGATGGAGCCGATATCAAGCTATTGGATAAGGAAGGTAATAACTTGGCTTTTTACTGGTTTAATTCCTACAAAGAATTGCCTCAGGGCGGCAGACCCAGTGGACAGGGTAATGCTTCACAGGGAGATGAGTTTAAAGAAAAATTAGCGATCCTTAAGACGAACGGATTGGACGTTGTAGCTCCGCAAAAAAATGGTAGTACATTGTATCATTTGGCCGTAGCGAAAGAGAATGTGAAACTTATCCAGAAAGCCAGCGAACTTGGAGCAGATATTAATGCACAGGATAAAGAGGGAACGACGGCACTACATAAGGCAGCTCTCATAGCGAAAGACGATTCCTTGCTAAAAACATTGGTTTCCCTTGGTGCAAAAAAGGAATTGAAAACAGAATTCGATGAAACAGCTTATGATTTGGCGAAAGAAAACGATTTCTTGTCTAAATCCAATGTGCAGCTTGACTTTTTGAAATAAAATTAGATACAACTGAAGATGAATAACATAGTTAAAACAACGATAGCCACCCTTTTAATTTTGATGGCAGCCCTAAGCTCTTTCGCACAGGCAGCTAAATATAAGTGTATGATCCAAATGAATGCCTATGAAGGTGAGAAAGCCTACGTGGTGATTTCACTGATTAATCCGAGTGGAGCTTACGAAAAAACACTCGCCGTATTGGGATCTGATAAACAATGGTATAATACGATTAAGGAATGGTACAAGTTCCAAAATAAAACCAAAGAAAAGCTAAATGCGGTGACGGGTGCTTCAGTTGGTGGCGGTGACCGTGCCATGCGGACCTTGGATCTTGATGAAACGAAGTTTAACAAAGGGTATAAACTCCGTTTTGAATCCGCAGTAGAGGAACAAAAATACCATACTGCTGATGTTGAAATTCCTTTGACAAAGGAAGCTATCACTGAAAAAGCGAATGGCAAGGGATATATCAAACTTGTTAAGTTAAATAAAGTACAATAAGAAAAGGGGTAAAAATGCTGGTATCTATTTGGAGGTATGCACATTTAGCCTTAGCTATTGTTTCTTCTATCTTTTTACTTTTATTATCGATAACTGGCGTAATATTGGCCATTGATGCCGTCAACGAAAAAATTCCGCCTTATCGGGTTGAACATATTGAAACATTAAACCTTGCGCAGTCAGTAACAGCTTTGCGCAAGGTTTATCCTGAAATCATAGCGATCTCGGTAGATCACAATCAATTTGTGAGCATTGATGCCATAGACGCAGATGGCAACACCGTGAAAGGCTATATCGATCCGAATACGGGGCGTCTGCTTGGTCCCCAATTGAATAAGTCCCAATTTGTTCAATGGGTGACAGCTTTACACCGCTCACTCTTTCTTAAAGTGACCGGTCGGGTGGTTATTGGTGTGGTTTCATTTCTGTTGTTTCTTATTACTATTTCTGGAATTATTCTGATTGTTAAGCGCCAACAGGGCGTTCGACATTTCTTTGCTAAAATCAACCGGGACTTTTTCGCACAGTATTTTCATGTTGTTTCAGGACGTCTATTTTTAATACCAATTTTGATATTGGCCCTAACAGGTACCTATTTATTTCTGGTGCGTATTGAAATCTTAAAAAAGCCGAACCAAACAATTGAATATCCCAATAAGATGGAGGAAGATATCCAATTGGAGGTGGCAAAATTTTCAATATTCCAAAATACAAAACTTGTCGATTTGAAGACGTTGGAGTTTCCGTTTATGGAAGACGATCCTGATGAGTTTTTTATATTGAAGCTTCGCGATCGGGAATTGACCATAAATCAGTTGAATGGAAGCTTGCATAAAGAAGTAAAGTATCCCTTTACTGCATTGGCCGAACAGTTTTCTTTGGACCTCCATACGGGTAAGACCAATATCATATGGGCCATTATATTGGGGCTCGCATCGTTGAATATTGTATTCTTTATTTACACGGGTTTTGCAATCACATTCAAGCGCACGCGTACTAAAATCAAGAATAAATATAAACCTGAAGAAGCAGAGATTGTTATTCTTTTCGGAACGGAAAATGGAAGCACGCTGTTTTTCGCCAATCAGATCCATAAACAGCTCTTAGCGGATGGGCAAAAATCGTTGCTGCTCGGAATGAATCAATATCAATGCTTTCCAAAGGCAAAACACTTGCTTGTGTTTACCTCAACATACGGGCTAGGAACAGCACCATCCAATGCACTTCAATTTGAACATAAGCTCAACAGCCATCCACAAGAACAAGACGTACAATTTTCGGTGCTGGGCTTTGGTTCAAAAGCCTATCCCGACTTTTGTGCCTATGCGCGCAAAATTGATCATTTATTAGAAAAACAAGCCTGGGCTTCTCGACTAACAGAATTACATACAGTTAATGATAAGCATGTTGATGAGCTTATTTCATGGATTCATCAGTGGTCTGCTCAGACCAATATTGCCTTAGCTTCTGCACCGGCTATTTATAGTGCTAAAGTCGTCGGATTGACGAAATTTAAGGTGATAGCGAAGTCTACTGTTTCTGCGAGTAACATGACCTTTACTTTAGTCCTGAAACCTTTAAGTAAAATTAAAATGCAATCGGGCGATTTATTGGCAATCTATCCTGCGCAAGATCAACGTGAACGTTTTTATTCGATAGGTTACAAAGACGGTATGGTTCAGCTTGTGGTGAAATTGTTCCCGGATGGATTTGGATCAAGCTTCCTGTATCGATTGGAACCGAATCAAACCCTGCAGGCACGAGTCATGGTTAATCCAAGTTTTCATTTCCCGAAAGCCGCAAATGCAGTTGCTTTAATTGCGAATGGTACGGGGGTAGCACCTTTTCTAGGCATGATTTCAGCGAATGAAAGTATGACTCCTTTGCGTCTGTATGCTGGTTTTCGCCATCGAAATGAAATGACAGCACACTATATAGATTTTGCTGATGAGCAGATAAAGCTGGGACATCTGAAACAGCTCGAACTGGCTTTTTCACGCGAGGAAAATGCACAATATGTCATGGATTTGATTCGTCGGGATGCGCTATATTTTGTCGAATTGCTTGATAAAGGAGGTTATATATTGCTTTGTGGTGCGTTGCGTATGCAGCATGACGTTGAACATACTTTAAATGAGCTACTTTTGGAACATGTCGGCAAAACTATTGCAGTCTACAAAGAAAATGGACAGATCTTAACCGATTGTTATTAGTAAATTGGTGACGCAATAGCATATCGCATCGATAAGACTGCTTTTGGTACGCATCGACTTTTTAATCCCTTTTGCAGATCAATCTCATGAAGAACAATAAACAATGTGGCCTGCTTTTAATACTCTGCTTTGTATCCATTACTTCAGGGATTGCGCAGGTCTTGGTAAAGCGGCAGGTTACCCTTATGGGCTCTGTTTTCGAAATTAGCTTGGTAGATCGGGATAGCTCGATTACAAATCAGCATATCGATGAAGTCATCTCCGAAATAGATCGAATAGAAAACCTGATTTCAGAATGGCGTCCGCAAACCCAAATCGCAGCGGTGAACCGCAATGCCGGAATTAAGCCAGTTCAGGTGGATAGAGAAGTGTTTGATCTAACACAACGTGCAATCGAATATGCTCAAAATTCAGGTGGTGCTTTTGATATCAGTATTGTTGCCTTAGATAAAGTTTGGCTATTTGATGGCAGCATGACCACGATGCCCTCGGAAGAACTGATTAAGAGGTCTGTCGAGAAAGTTGGTTATCAACACATTCGCCTCGATAGTGCGGCTTCGACAATTTTTCTGGAGTTACCGGGTATGAAGATCGGTTTCGGTTCTATTGGGAAGGGGTATGCAGCAGATAGGGGCAGGGAAATAATGAAAGCAAAAGGGATTGAAGCAGGTATAGTGAATGCTTCTGGTGATCTGTCGGCTTGGGGAAGACCACCCCAGAACGATGCATGGAAAGTGGGCGTAAACAATCCGTTCAAACCCCATCGAATGGTCAAAGTTCTTCGTTTGAATGAAATGGCCGTAGCAACATCGGGCAGCTATGAGAAATATGCGGAGATCAATGGAAAACGTTATTCACATATTATAAATCCGGTGACAGGATATCCAGCTACGGGATTAACTTCAGTGACGATTTATGGACCCTCAGCGGAAATCGCAAATGCACTCAGTACCTCCATCATGGTATTGGGCGAGAAAGAAGGAAAAAAATTGATTCAGCGTTTTCCAGCATACCATTATATTTTTATTACCGATAAAGGTAAGGTCATTCAGCAACGCCGGAAGTCTTAAACCATGGAACTACTTTTTTATGTTGCATAAAGTGTATAGAAAGCATAGCCTATTAGCTGATTATCTAGTATATTTATGCAAACAAAGCGTATACGAAAGAAGACGAAAAGGAATGTGTCATGTTGTTCATGCGGTGGAAGTCAGCAAGAAAGTAGATCCATGAAAATAATTTAAAGTAAAAGTTCGACTAGTTCGTCTATGCTGCTATGGACATTGCATACCAAAATCATATGGCAGAAAAAAATTCCAGATCATTTACGGATATCGTTAAGACTTATGGAAGTCAACTGCTACGTTTTGTTAAGGGAAAAGTAAAGAAAACGGAGGATGCAGAAGATATCTTACAGGAGGTCTGGTATCAATTTAGCCGTTTGACCAATATGGACGAACTGGAGAATGCGGGCGCATGGCTCTATGCTGTCACACGGAATAAGATTACCGATAGCTATCGGAAAAAGAAAAATGAATCACTTGACGATATGATAGCAGGTGATGATGATAGTGAAAGTACTTTTCCTGTTCGTCAGTTCCTTTTAGCCGACGACTCCAACAATCCCGAGCTAAAATTATTTAAGGATATTTTTTGGGATGAGCTGATGAAAGCATTGGAGGAATTGCCGGACAAGCAACGTCGGGTGTTTGTGCTGAATGAGCTGGAAGAGAAAACTCTTCAAGAAATTGCTGTTATGGAAAATGAGAACCTCAAGACAATTATCAGTCGAAAAGGGTATGCCGTGAAGCACCTTCGGGTACGGTTGCGAAGTTTGTATGAAGAATTAAAATTTTAAAAGGATTAAGCTATGAATGGAAGAATGAATAGACAGCGAAAGGGTAAATTCGCTTTTATGTTTGTCGCTATTATCATTGGTGTTTTTTTGTTGGTAGCCTTACTACAATATTTATGGAATACATTAATGGTTGATATTTTCAATTTAAAAACAATTACCTATTGGCAGGCATTGGGACTCTTTGTTTTGTCAAGAATTCTATTCGGTAGGGGTTTTGGTAAACCTGGAGGGGGGAGATTTCGAAAAGGTTTTCCACGTCAGATGGATAAAGGAGAAGATCTTTCCGATGAGGAAAGGGAGCGTTTGCGGGAAGAATGGAAGCGTCGTTTTGGAGGACGATGTGGATTCTAAAAAAAGAATAAAAATTTTAAAGTAAAAACTGTTGTTGGGCGTCATCTTCTATAAAGGCGCCTTTTTTTATGTCGGTATCCTGATGCTAAGGAAATAGCAGAACGCGATGTTCTGTCAGAATGGATGTTGGACAGCATAATAATTAATTACAAAATATGAATGGTCATGGTAAAATGTCGTTTTCAATCAGATGAAAAAGGAGGAGGCCAGCAGCCATTTTACAAAAAAAATGTATTCAAATGAAAAATAAACTTCGATTTATATTGCCACGCCTGATCGTGCTTACGGCAATAGCGGGATTAGCAACCTTGATTATTGGGACGATCTTTAAACTCTTATTGTTTGGGACAGTTCTCTTCGGAATAGGAAGCTTCGCAGCAGCAAGAATGCGTAGGAGAGATAGACAAGCATTCAAAATGGATAGGACTCCGGTATATCCGAATGTTCACCGTCATTACAACACAGTGGTCGCTATCGTACCATTACAAGGGCAAAAACGTGCTCGGAAAGCAACGATTGTTCCCGTTTATTAAGCTTAAAAAATTGCAAAGACGAAGCTTTCGTCATGCATTAGTTCAACGAATTATTCAATATTAAAAATTAAAGACATGTTTAAAAGAGATCATTATACCAGAGGATATTCAAATCATAACAAATTTTGCGGGCAACATTTTAAAGACCGTTTTGAAAAATTTCAACAACATTTTTTTGAAGGTGAAGCTGCACACAGTGGTAGCGGACAGCAATCTGTTCCTGTAAATATTGTAGAGAATCAAGAATTCTATGAAGTACAGCTTTTTGCTGCTGGCCGTAAGAAGGAACAATTCCAAGTCAGTATAAATGACGGAATACTAAAAATTTCATGTACAGAGAATGCTCAGGACAATGCCATAGATTATATTTATAGAGAGTACGATGGAATGGCATTTGAACGTGAATTCCAATTAAATGAACAGGTGCTTACAGATAATGTGCATGCGAGCTTCGAGGATGGGGTATTGACCGTCATTCTTCCAAAAGATCTTGAAAAAGTAATACGGCCACAAGAAGTCATCATTGATTAACAAGGGAAGTAAACGCAAGTCAGGATAAGATCTGAAAACAAAGAGGGCAGCATGGAAATTTGCTGTCCTTTTTTGTTTTATACTGAAAGATCAAATGAAACCGGCGCATATGTTATAAGCATAATCTCTTTATTGCGATAAAGTTTTAATTCTTTTAATATAGGAAGAGCTGTTTCATTAGATTCAATGGTTTGGCAGCTATTAAGTTCTTTTAAGTTTTTTATGTAGTTGTTCTCTGCCAAATCGCCAGAAGAAGTAAAACAAGCCAATAACAACGATTATAGCCATAAAAGGTACAAATATGGCGAGTATGGTTAATATCGTGGAACCGATGGTTTCCATTGTCGAAATCATAAAATTACCAAAACCGGCCGTTCCGATCGAAGAGGCGGCTCGGGTGCCTGCCAGGGCCGTACTAATGGTTGCTGCAGTACCGCCACCGGCGATTATGGCCATAGACCAGCGGAAAAAAGGAGAAATATCTGTAAACTGTATAGCGAAAAGTAAAGTACCCGCTATGGTTGCTAAGGGGATGGATAGGCTGTCCAATATATTGTCTATAAAAGGGATGTAATACCCCGCTATTTCCAAAATCATGGCTATACTTGTTGCCGCTAAAACAAGCGGTGAACCCGCCCAGGCTAATTCATTGCCAACTTGGAACAGTTCCAGCCGACAGCCGAGACTCAATAAAAATAAGGGCATGAAAATCCGGAAGCCAGTGGCTGCCGCCAAGCTTAAGCCTATAAAAGCACTCACCAAAAATGTAGAAAGTTCACTCATGGCCAATATTTTTTGATACAACCTAATTGTAGAATAATAAAAGAATGGCTTTTGTTTTAGCAATGCTAAAAATACGCGTTTTCTGGAGTCTCGCTAAAAGATGATTTTCAATTTTTTATATATCTTTTGGTTCTTTGTATAGATTTTGATTATAGTGTATCGAATCATTCGATGTACAAGTGGGGGCGCATTTGTGTAATTTTATGAAAGTGGAAGTCAAACAATTTGATCACTTAAGATATTATATAACTAAACTTTCTTTTCATATGGACAACAACGAAAAAGACATTAGCAAATGCCCATTTCACAATGGTACGATGCGCAACGCCGTTGCGGGTGGGGGAACTCAGAATCAGGATTGGTGGCCAAATAGACTTCGCGTAGATCTGTTGAGACAACATGCGAGCAAGTCAAATCCGATGGACGAAGGCTTTGATTATGCAGAAGCATTTAAACAATTGGATTTAGAAGCCGTAAAAAAAGATTTGCATGCATTGATGACCGATTCACAGGATTGGTGGCCGGCAGATTTTGGTCATTATGGACCGTTATTCATCCGGATGGCTTGGCATAGTGCGGGCACCTATCGGGTAAGTGATGGTCGGGGCGGAGCTGGGTCTGGTCAGCAACGTTTTGCACCCTTGAATAGCTGGCCTGATAATGTGAGTTTAGATAAAGCGCGTCGCCTGTTGTGGCCTATCAAACAAAAATATGGTAAAAATATCTCCTGGGCAGATTTATTGATCTTAACCGGTAATGTCGCCTTGGAGTCTATGGGGTTCAAAACTTTTGGTTATTCCGGTGGTCGGGTGGATGCTTTTGAACCAGAATTGGACGTATATTGGGGATCTGAGACAACATGGTTAGGCGGTGATATTCGTTATGCACATGGTTCAGAAGGCGTAGTTGAAGCACATGGTGTTTTGTCTGCCGATGATAATGCAGATGGTAAGCAACACTCCCGCAATCTTGAAAAACCGTTGGCCGCGGTACAGATGGGGTTAATTTATGTTAATCCAGAAGGACCGGATGGAAATCCTGATCCTATCGCCGCTGCAAAAGATATACGCGATACTTTTGGTCGGATGGCTATGAATGATGAGGAAACTGTCGCTTTGATTGCAGGTGGGCATACTTTTGGAAAAACACACGGAGCCGGACCTGCCGACAATGTCGGAAAAGAGCCTGAAGCTGCCGGTATAGAACAACAAGGGTTAGGTTGGAAAAGTACTTACGGCAGTGGAGTAGGCGCAGATGCGATTACTAGCGGATTGGAGGTTATCTGGACTCAGAAACCAACGGAATGGACCAACCTCTTTTTTAAGAATCTGTTTGAGCATGAATGGGAATTGACAAAAAGCCCTGCGGGAGCACACCAATGGGTCGCCAAAGGAGCAGATTCGAATGTTCCAGATCCTTTTGATCCCAATAAAAAGCGCAGGCCAACGATGCTGACGACCGATTTATCGTTGCGGTTTGATCCAATCTATGAAAAGATCGCGCGTAAATTTTACGAAGATCAAGATGCATTTGCTGACGCATTTTCTCGCGCCTGGTTTAAATTAACACACCGTGATTTGGGGCCAAGAGAGCGTTATTTGGGGTCCGAAGTTCCTGCTGAGGAATTATTGTGGCAAGATCCTATTCCGGCTGTCGATCATGTTTTGGTCGATGCGGATGACATTAGTATATTGAAATCCGCCCTATTGAACGCGGGACTTAGCACTGCCGAACTCGTAACGACAGCTTGGGCGTCAGCGTCTACTTTCCGTGGCTCGGATATGAGAGGTGGTGCAAATGGTGCTAGAATACGTCTGGCTCCGCAGCGGTATTGGCAAGTCAATAATCCGGCGCAACTGCAAAAAGTTCTTACCGCGCTGGAGCAAATTCAGCAGGATTTTAATGGAAAACAACAGGGCGGAAAGAAAATCTCATTGGCGGATTTAATTGTTTTGGGCGGTGTTGCCGCGATAGAGCAGGCAGCTCGTGCTGCTGGGCATGATATCAAAGTACCGTTTCATCCTGGCCGTATGGATGCGACACAGGAACAGACTGATGTAGAATCAATGGGTTATCTTGAGCCAATTGCGGATGGATTTAGAAACTATCGCAAAGGCGCTTATACCGTGTCTACGGAATCGTTATTGATTGATAGGGCGCAGCTACTGACTTTATCTGTTCCTGAATTGACTGTCCTTATTGGCGGGATGCGTGTTCTTCAAGCCAATTTTGATGGTTCTCAACTAGGTGTAATGACTGACCGACCTGGCCAACTGACCAATGACTTTTTTGTTAATCTATTGGATATGGGAACGTCGTGGAAAGCAATCTCTCCGGATCGGGAAGTTTTTGAAGGATCAGATCGTAAAACTGGTATTAAAAAATGGGAAGCCGGAAGAGCAGACCTTGTTTTTGGTTCTAATGCTGAATTAAGAGCCGTTGCCGAAATATATGGCAGTGCCGATGCAAACGAAAAATTTGTACAAGATTTTGTGAAGGCATGGAATAAAGTGATGGAGTTAGATCGCTTCGATTTGCATCGCTAATGAATAAAAATTAAGCCTTTCAAGAAGCCAGTCTCACAACGAGGCTGGCTTTTTATGATTTTGCTAGATGAGAAATATCTTGTATTTAGCTGCGATAAAAAATACCCAATTTTTGCCTCTAATATCATTTTAATCTCACTTTAACCAAATTTTAATTTAATATATATAGAATTATGGAATTTTCTTTGGGTGTTTCCTATTTTGTGAAATAAAATTCAAGATTTGTGCTACTTTTTCTTCTTTGATCGGTAGTAACTTTGTATTGGTTTCAAAGGAATCTTTGCAACTTTGTTAGGTTAAAGCTATGTGGAAGCACTTTATTTTTCTGTTTGCAGCACTGTTATTATCATTTAAAATTTTAAATGCAAACAGTCTTGTACTGAAAAGTGATAGTTTTAAATCCTCTTATTTATCTTCAAAAAGTCCTTCAGAACACGCGGGCGATTCACGCATAACCC
Source organism: Sphingobacterium sp. UGAL515B_05 (assembly GCF_033097525.1). Classification (NCBI taxonomy): domain Bacteria; kingdom Pseudomonadati; phylum Bacteroidota; class Sphingobacteriia; order Sphingobacteriales; family Sphingobacteriaceae; genus Sphingobacterium; species Sphingobacterium sp. UGAL515B_05. The sequence continues at coordinate 4,053,340 of NZ_CP109907.1, forward strand.
ATTTTCCAAAAGATCATAGCCACTTTTGTTCACTCTACCCATCGCTTCAATCCATTGTTGCGGAAATGGACGTGGAAGGGACACAAGATTGGTTAATGGAGCGTTGGTTGGTTACTGTTGATTTGCTTTGGCACGAACTACTGCCATCCCCATTGCAGAAAGACTATCGGTATGAACATACCCTAGATCTAGAGCCTATTCCCATCGCTCGATTTTTGCTGTTTGAGCAAATCAAAATTCCATGCTAAAGCGTAAGCTTTTCTTCACATTAGACAGGCAAAGAAAGCTGCCATTTCTTTTCTAAATTTATTTATTTCTTAAAATATACCAATGCACGAGCTAAGTATAGTAAAGGATATTTTTGATACGTTGACCTCGCATTACGAGGTTAGGGTAGATGATATTCAAAAAATTCAGGTTACAGCAGGATTGTTATCCAATGTCCAGCCTGTGTTGATCCAAAATGCATTTGATGCTTTTATTGCTGAAAACATCCAGTACCAAGATATGGAGATGGAAGTTGTTGTAAACGACATTATTGCATATTGTGAACATTGCCAGAAAAATTTCCCTGTTCATTTTCATCGATTTGTCTGTGAATGCGGACAACCCTCCAGTACAATCGTTCAGGGAAATGAACTCTATATATCAAAAGTAATTTTTAAACAAGACTAAAAATCGTTTATCATGTCAGACAATACTCCAAATCCTAAAAGTTTAGGTAACCGTGTAGGTTCGGTTCAATGTGAAAATACAACACTACATTTATTAAAAGCAAATGATTTCGTTGCAAAAGCCATCCGCGATAGACTGAAAGATGTCTGTGTGATCAATGTATGCTCTTCCCCGGGTTCGGGCAAAACAACCTTGATGCAAGAAACCGGTAAACGTTTGTCGAAGGATTTGAATATTGCTGTTTTAGTGGGCGATCCGGAAACTGAACGCGATGCGGTACGTATGCGCGATGTGGGCATCAATGCCTTGCAGATTGTCACTGGAGGAATGTGTCATATTGAGGCACAAATGATCTTACAAGCCCTGGATCATATCGATATTGAAGGAATAGATCTGTTGTTTATCGAGAACGTCGGGAACTTGTTGTGTCCATCCGCATTTGATTTGGGTGAAGATTACCGCGTAACCTTATTGGCGACAACTGAAGGGGATGATAAACCAAAAAAATACCCACGCATGTTTTTAACAAGCGAATTGATGTTGGTTTCCAAAGCGGATTTATTACCATATGTACCTTTCTCCGTAGATGCGGTAACGAAAGATGCGCGCGAGGTAAATCCCAATCTGGAAGTTATTACCATCAGTACATTAAATGGTGACGGCCTTGATACTTGGTGTGATTGGTTGAAAGAAAAAGTTCAGACAAAAAAAGATCAATATAAAGCGCTTGAAGTAAAATAATGAACAACAGATAAAATGAATAGGATAATAATGATCCATGTTTTATTGTTATCCTGTTCAATGTTGTCGCAATAGTGCTGTTTTCTGAGGAAGGAAATAGCACTGAAAACAAAGCCAAAAAGTGCTGTTAATCTGTGATGAAGATAAGTTTACAAAAATGAATAAGCTGCCCATACCAATAGATAAAATTGTCGCAAACAAGGAGTTTGCCCTTAGTGAGGTCGATCAAGTGCATCTTGAGTGGTATGAAGTCCATAAAAGACGCCTGACGCGCAATACAATAAACGGAAAAGCAATCCTTATGCAATTGGAACAAGGAGCGGAATGGCACCATGGTGATGGTTTATTTCATCAGGAAACGCTGCAAGCGATCTTGGTTGTCAAGCCTTCGTTGACGATAAGATTTAATCCAACGGATTTGGTTCAGCTTGCAGATTTCGGTTATTTCATCGGAAACAGACATCTGCCGATATTCAATGTAACAGATGCGGAATCGCTTCGTCTTCCTTACGATGGACGGCTTTATGAACAGGTTCTAGCAAAATATGGAACGTCGATTCAGTTGGAGGAAGCCTTGCTGTTATCCGAAGATTTGATTCGTTTGCAGGCTAAAAATAAGAAGAATCCAGATTTAAAGAGAATAGACGGGCATATCAGTTTGGGTGAACAAGTTCGAAAAGATAATTAAATGAAAGTGAATCGAATTATAGTTGTATTGCTTTTGGTATGCTGTGGTATATGGAGTGCCTGCCAAAATCGGCAATCCGGCACGCTCAACAGTCAAGTGAAAGCAGTCGATAGCAGAGGAAAGGAAGTTGTGTTGGCGCATGTGGCAAAGCGTGTGGTTGTACTATTCCCTTCGCTTGTTGATGAAGTGTATATGTTGGGGGCTGAAAATAGTCTTGTCGGTATCCCTGAGCAGGTTTATCAGCTCGAAGATACCTATAAGTTTTTATCCAAATTGGATCAAAGAATTGCAAAAAAAGAACTGGCAACGCCTACTTTCGCAGGCCAGGCAAATAATGTAGAAAGCATAGTGGGCTTGAACCCTGATCTTGTTTTGACGTTCAATACCGATCAGGATAATATTTCTCAATTAGAAGATCTTGGAATTCCCGTGTTTACTTTTTCTTCCCAGGATGAAAAAAGTATTTTTAATGAACTGATAGGGATGGGAGCATTACTCGGAAAGCAAGCGCGAGCGGAAGAAATTGTTCAATTTGTTTCGGCGGAGATCAAAAAAATGACTGCTCCCAAAGATCAAATACAGAAGAAGGTTTATTATGCCTGGTCTAAAGGTAGAGTACTTTCGACATCCGGTCGTGGTAGTTTGATTGATATGGCAATCCGGCTTTCGGGCGCAGCGAATGCCTGCCCGTTGGAAATGGAAGCCCCAAATGTCGGCGCAGAAACGATTTATAAATGGAATCCGGACCTCATTATTCTTTGGAATTCTAAATTGGCAGACGTATATAATCTGAAGGAACTCGCGGCATTACCTGCAGTGAAAAATAAACAGGTATTTGTGATGTCACCGTCCTTCCCATTCGATCCACATACCGTCAAATTTATGCTTTTTGCCAAACAGATTAGGCATTGGTGTTTTTCGGATTATACGAAACAGCAGCTTGATCAGGATATGACCATAGCTTTTGAAAAACTATACGGTAAAGCAGGACTACTTCCATGATACATCAATTAAAAAAGCTATTTCTGCTAGTTGTTTTACCATCGTTGGTTTTAATGCTTTCCTTACTTGTAGGATCGAGTCAGAACATTGGTTTTGTCGAGCTCTGTCAGCGCATCGGATTGGAAGTGGGGATTTATATCGGCGACCATAATGCTGTATTGAAAGATAACATGGATACCATATTGTGGCAGGTACGTTTACCACGGATTCTGTTGACCTTTATGGTCGGAGCAGCATTAGCTTCTTCCGGCGGAATTTTACAGGCCATTTTTAGGAATCCAATCGTTGATCCCTTTACGCTAGGTATTTCTTCGGGATCTGCTTTTGGGGCTGCCTTGGCCATGTTGTTCCCTTTATTGTCCGTCAATCTATCGGCATTTCTGTTCGGTGTATGTGCTGTAGGTTTGACCTATTTTGTTTCAAATGCGGGCTTAAAAAGCTCCATTGTTGGGATGGTATTAGCTGGAATGGTTATTTCCGGTGTATTTACAGCAATGTTAACCCTGTTACAATACATGAGTGATCCTTATAAATTACAAGCGATTGTGCAATGGACAATGGGTAACCTACATACGGCATCATGGTCGAAAGTACAGCAAGCGTTCCTGCCGATCACAATAGGATTGGGGATCCTGATCCTTTTGCGCTGGAAGCTGAATCTTCTCGCACTTGGTGATCAAGAAGCCATTGCTGTTGGCGTTAATCCGAAAATATTGAAATTGGTCTTCATTGCTGTAGCAACACTAATTACAGCCTCTGCCGTGGCAGCTGTAGGCGTAATTAGTTTATTTGGATTAATTGTACCACATATCAGCCGCATGATCTTTGGACCCAATAACAATATTATTGTGTGGGCAAATATCAGTATCGGGGGAACTTTCCTGCTACTTATCGATGATTTTTCGAGGGCTGTTATGCCATTTGAAATTCCAATCGGTGTTTTTACAATGATTATTGGTGCTCCCTTGTTTATTTATCTGATGCGCCGTAACGAAATCAACTGGAATTCATGAGTAATTCGATTCATATCAAAAAACTTTCTTTTGCCTATGGTAAGGAAATCATTTTAAATGATGTAAACATGTCATTTCCGGAAGGAAAGCTTTCTGTTATTCTTGGTCGAAATGGAAGTGGTAAATCGACTCTGTTCAATATCATTGCCGGGCTGGAAAAAAAATATAATGGATCAGTTTTTATCGGTGAAACGGAACGGCGCGATTGGAAGGTTGGTCGGGCCAATGCATTGAAATTGGGTTTTCTCAACCAGTTCCATCAGACCACATTTCCTTTTAGCGTTGTTGATGTTATTCTGACGGGACGAACCTCATTTTCTCGTTTTTCACCAAGTAAGGAAGACTTTGAGGCCGTTGAACAGATCTTGGATCGATTTAACCTCACACATTTAAAGAACAAACCCTATACCTCTTTGTCTGGAGGAGAGCGACAATTGGTATTACTTTGTCGCGTGTTGGTACAACAGCCTGATTTATTATTGCTTGATGAACCCACCAATCATTTGGATCTGAACTATCAGATTGCGGTTCTGCAGGCAGCCAAGGAGCTGGTCAAAGAGGGGACAACCGTGTTATGTGTGATGCACGACCCCAACATGGCGTACCTTTTTGGGGATCAGTTTTATCTGATGAAGGACAATAGGCTTGTGGATCTGCACGGTCTGGAGCAGGAGCAAGTTCGGGAATTATTGGAACAGACCTATCAACTCCCTTTGATCAGTTTGGAAAATCAAAAGAAATGGATGTTTGTTCCGATGCTGGGCGCGGATAGGGCATTTGACACCATTGGGAGTTCAGCGCATAACGCCGAAACCAAAATTGAAATGAATACGCCATGACGAAGCTGCCTAAATAGGTGCCTTTAGGAAAAATCATGGTTTGTACCTGAGATGCTCAGTTTACTGTGCAAATATTTTAAAAATAGCTATAACGATATGAATACCATCAAAGACAACGGCAATATATTGATTAATAATCAACTGGTAAGCAAACGATGTTTTCCCACGCAACCCCATTTGAAAAATATCAGCATATCTCGTGTTGAAGCGAAGGATATTGATGTCGTACTACCTTATGTCATTGAATTTCGAAAACAGTTGTTCCCGATGTTGGATGCACATAAACTTCCCAAAGATCTACTGGCATTTTCAGCCGTGTATCTTGAGGCTGAAGCTGGTGCATTCCTGCAGGCAAAAGATCAGCAGGGTAAACTGATTGGCGTCGTTGGTATGTCTGCTTATGACTACCGTTTCCCGCATTTGGATATTGATAGAAGGAAAACGGTGGAAGTAGCCCGTCTTTTTGTAGACCCGATTTATCGTAGGTCAGGTTTAGGAACGGCCCTATTCAAGGGTTTGGTCGCTGTAGCTAAAGAGAAAAGTATTGAACGGCTTTATTTACATACCCACCCATTCCTGACTGGAGCCTATGAGTTTTGGGGAAAACAGGGATTTCAATTGAAAGACTTTTGCAATGAATCGAATTTTCCAACCATACACATGGAATTATTCGTTGATCGTATGGCTTAGGTCTAAAAATAGATCAGCCAAAAGAATATATAATTTATTTGAATGAAAAACAATGTGATGAAAGCGCTCGCTTTCGCTTTATTGACAAGTGCTTCCGTACCGGGAGCGGTATATGCACAACAAGGTGTAGCATTATTTGGAAAAATTCAGGACGAAAACGGTAATCCCATCTCAGGGGTCACATTAACCCTGGCAGATCGACAACAACAGACAAGTTCTAATGCTCAGGGCGAATTTAGTTTTACCGGAATAACTTCTTTTCCTGTACAGTTACGTGCAGCTGCAATCGGGTATAAGCCTGTATTGCTGGATTTGAACACGGCCAACTGGAATGCAAAAAAAGGCGTTCGATTGCTTATGGTAGCCGGTGATAATACCTTGGATGAAGTATTGGTTACGGGTAGACGCAACAATTCATATCTGACAAATAATATGGAGCTGGGGGGTAAATTTGCAGGAAAATTAAAGGATCTACCGCAATCTGTCGCTGTACTCAGTAAGGAATTTATCGAAGATAAACAGGCTTTTACTACTGGAGCGCTGGTGCAGGACCTAGCTGGTGTGACAGAAGCATCTTCCTATGATGATGTTGTCATCCGGGGTTTCAAAAGCGGCTACGAAACGGGGGTACGGCTTGTCAATGGTTTACGCTCGGGATATGGTTATGGCAATAGTTATTATAATTCACCATTAACGATCAATCTCGAAAATATCGAGGTTTTGAAAGGGCCTGGGGCTTCACTGTTCGGTGATATCGTACCCGGCGGCACAATTAATATGACAACAAAGAAGCCTCTGGAAGATTTTAAAGGGCATGTGAATTTTGCCGGCGGTAGTTTTGAAACAATGCGAACTACTGTGGATCTCGGTGGACCATTGGATAGTGCCAAGCGTATTTTATATCGTTTTAATGCGGGTTATGAAGATACCAAGACTTTTCGTGACGTAAATCGTCAGAAACGAATGATGATTGCTCCTTCCTTCACCTTCAAACCGGCTGAAGGCACGGTGGTCGATATTGATATGGTCTATAATCAGTTCAACGGTTATCTTGATCGGGGAATGGGGATTAAAGAAAATAACTTTTATGCTTTGCCAAGATCATTTACGTTGAGCCAACCTTCTGATTTTTATAATTCCAAGACTTTTTCATTAAGCGCTCGTTTGTCTCAGCGTCTGGCAGAACATGTTAGTTTGAATCTGAGCTACATGAAATCCATCTATCAGGAAGATGTCAATGAACACCGGACAATGAACACGTTTGCTGATGCTCCACATAATACCATTATGAATATGCGCTTTTTTGACCGCCATGGGCGTGATTATACCGATAATGTTGTCGGTTACGTCAAGTGGGATCTTTTGGGCGATAGAGTTGATCATCATTTGGTTGCCGGGATTGATTTTGCCCAATATCGGGGCGACAAAGAAAACCAATTGCGGGAGGCTAGGCAGCAAACTATAGATGGTAAAGTTGTTCCTTTGACTTTTGATTTGAACAATCCCACTTATACGACTCATGATCTGACGAATTATGTCTGGCGTACGGGAGTCGCTTATCCTTTTTTGAGCCCATATAAAACCACGGGTAAATATATACAGGATCAAATCAGCATTGACGACCGATTGAAACTTATTCTAGGGCTACGTCATGAACACTATTCTTCGGAAACACTTGATGGACAAAATCGTTTTCATGCCACACAAAATGCCTTATTACCTCGTTTTGGTGTAACCTATGGAATTAATAAACAGATTAACTATTTTGCAAGTTATTCACAGGGCTTTGTACCTGTAGGTGCCAATTTTATTCAGAACTATAAAGATTATGGTGCCGATAAACCCTTTGATGCCGAGCGGAGTTTCCAGGTGGAAACCGGGGTGAAGACGGGTTTCTTCAAGGAACAATTGCAAGTTGATCTCTCCTTATTCCGGATTGAACGACGGAATATGCTCATTGCCACAGGGGCTATCAATGATTCAGGGCTGCCGGAGTATAGACAATCTGGCAAAGCGCTATCGCAGGGTGTTGAACTCGATGTGCGTGGGCAGTTGACACGGGAGTTCCAGGTTATGGCCAATTATACCTATAATGATACGGAGGTGAAATCATCTTCGGTTCCTTCTGAAATAGGACAGTCCCTGCCGGGAGCACCCAAAAATATGGCGAGTGCCTGGTTAAAATATGTGTTTTCAAATAGTGCCTTAAAAGGCTTAGGTTTTGGTGCCGGTGTTTATTATGTAGACCGTAAGCGGATGGACAACAGCATCGGAAAGGACAGCGATGGAAATGCACTCTGGGGACAATGGCCATCGTATACAACTGTTAATGCAGCGGCCTATTACCACATTGGTGCGATGAAAATGGCCGTAAACCTGAACAATGTATTCGATAAATATTACTTTTTAGGTGGTTTTGACTACACGAGAGCTTTTGCTGGTGCGCCGAGAAATATCATGGTATCAGTTGGTTACTCTTTTTAAGTTTGAAATATTGATCTAAAATCTCCAAAGCGGGCTTTTTCAACAAATTTGGACTATTTAATTCAAGATTTGTGCTAGTCAAGTAGCCCGCTTTGGTTGTAAATTTGAACAACAAATAATAGAATTGTGAACACAAGAATGCGGTATAGTATGGTTTTTTTAGTTTTCCTTTTGAGCACCCTGCTCATGAAAGGAATAGCTATACCGACGCATTCTACTGTCCAAAGTTTACCCGTTTTCCGGATAAGTCTGGCGGCTTTCCATGCTCAAGTAGAAAAAGGTTCGGAAAATTCCGAGCGGGAAAATTTGGTCGCTGCGGTTAAAGATCGTGATGTCTATGATATCACCGAACAGATGGACCTCAAAGATGAATGGAGCAAGCTGCTCTATTGGGGAGTGCTTTCAATTTGTCTTTTTGTATTCTGCTATCCTGTACGTCTCAAAATTCAGAATAACAGAAGGCCTTATATGGATCGATTGATCCTGCCGCCAAAATATATTCTTTTCCAAAGTTTAAAGATCCCGTTTCTGGGGTAAAAATTTCCATTTCTTACAACGGTTGAGAAGCGACAGACCTTGCGCTGCGTAGGGGTATAATCTGTCCTATTCATCACGATTTTGAACGATTTTTTAAAGTCGTATGTCCTTGTCGTGACCTGTACTCACCGTGACTTGTTTTCATTCGAATAACAACAATTTAAATAATATTTATATGCATTTATTACCTAGAGAGACAGAGAAGCTATTGCTTCATCTTGCCGGCGAACTAGCGAAAAAACGTAAAGCTAGAGGACTTAAATTAAACTATCCGGAGTCTATTGCATTGATCAGTAGTGAACTTTTGGAAGCTGCCCGTGACGGACGTACTGTTGCGGATTTAATGCAATATGGTGCAACGTTGTTGACACGTGAAGATGTCATGGAAGGCGTGCCTGAAATGATTCATGATGTACAGATTGAAGCTACATTTCCAGATGGTACAAAACTGGTTACTGTTCATAACCCGATTCGCTAATTGTTAAAAATATAATCTATGATCCCAGGAGAATTTTTTATTGGAGATGGCCACGTCATCTGTAATGAAAGTAGAGAAGTTACTAAAATCGAAGTTACCAATACGGGTGACAGACCAATTCAGGTAGGCTCACATTTTCACTTTTTCGAAGTGAATAAAATGATGGAATTTGATCGTGAAAAGGCTTTTGGTAAACGTTTGAACATTATTGCCAGCACAGCAGTACGGTTTGAGCCCGGTGAGACAAAAGAGATTGAGCTGGTACCGTATGCAGGTGGCCGAAATATCTATGGACACAATGATTTGGTGAACGGTAATACCGAAACTGAGGTTGCGAAAGCAAATGCAATGAAAAAAGTAAAAGAACAAGGCTTTAAAAATAAAGTATCATGAGTTTGAAAGTTAATAAAATCAATTATAGCGCCATTTTTGGCCCTACAACAGGAGATAAAGTTCGTTTAGGAGACACCGATATCATTATTGAAGTAGAGAAAGACTATGCTCATTATGGTGATGAAGCGAAATTTGGCGGTGGTAAAACGGTACGTGATGGTATGTGTCAGTCTTCTATTCAAAAACGTGATGAGGGAACATTGGACCTGGTTATCACCGGTGCCATTGTGATTGACCATTGGGGAATAGTAAAAGGTGATATCGGTATCAAAGATGGTAAGATTGTCGGTGTAGGACGTGCAGGGAATCCCGATACCATGGACAATATTACGCCAAATATGATTATTGGTGCCTCTACCGAGGTACATGGGGGTGCTGGATATATTGTTACACCGGGAGGTATCGATACACACATTCATTATATCAGCCCTACACAGATCGAGACCGCTTTGTATAGTGGTGTAACGACGATGATAGGTGGTGGAACTGGCCCTGCAGATGGAACAAATGCAACTACGGTAACTCCAGGTAAATGGAATATACGCCGTATGTTACAAGCGGTAGAAGACCTTCCAATGAACTTTGGTTTCTTTGGAAAAGGTAATGTGGGTACCGAGCAACCAATTGTAGAGCAAATCGAAGCGGGAGCTTTGGGGGTAAAAATTCACGAGGATTGGGGAGCGACTCCGGCAACAATAGATCGTGCACTTACAGTTGCAGATAAATACGATGTGCAGGTGGCCATCCACACGGATACACTGAATGAAGCGGGCTTCTTGGAAGATACCATTCAAGCAATTAACGGACGTGTCATCCACACATTCCACACGGAAGGTGCTGGTGGTGGCCATGCTCCGGATATCATCAAATCTGCGATGTATCCAAACGTTTTACCAGCATCGACAAATCCAACACGCCCATTCACTAAAAATACCATTGATGAGCACTTGGATATGCTGATGGTTTGTCACCACTTGAGTAAAGAAATTCCTGAAGACGTCGCTTTTGCTGATTCTCGTATCCGTCCCGAAACGATTGCCGCTGAGGATGTACTACAAGATCGCGGTGTATTTAGTATCATGAGCTCGGATTCGCAGGCAATGGGTCGCGTAGGTGAGGTCATCACACGTACTTGGCAGACCGCAGACAAGATGAAGAAACAGGTAGGTCCGTTGCCTGAAGATGAAGGTAAGCAAAACGATAATTTCCGTGCACGTCGCTATGTAGCGAAATATACCATCAACCCAGCAATTGCCCACGGTATTTCGAAATACGTCGGTTCAATTGAGCCCGGTAAAATTGCAGATATGGTGATCTGGCGTCCAGATCTATTCGGTGCAAAACCAGAAATTATTGTGAAAGGAGGAATGATCATCGCGGCTAAAATGGGGGATGCTAACGCTTCTATTCCTACACCGCAGCCTATTATCCTTAGAACGATGTTTGCCGGATTAGGCAAGGCTGTGCACCGTACCTGCTTTAACTTTGTCTCTAAAGTGGCATTTGAAAAAGGCATTAAGGATGAGTATCGTTTGGAACGCTCGTTGTTACCTGTGGAAAACTGTCGAAATATCTCCAAAAAAGATATGGTCCTCAACGATGCTACACCTGAAATTATTGTCAATCCAGAAAATTATGAAGTAAGTCTTGACGGTGAGATCTTGCGGTCAAAACCTGTTGATACCGTTTCGTTGGGACAACGTTACTTCTTGTTTTAACCCTATACTACTTTTTTATGGCGTGATCTGATATCACGCCATAAACTATGAAAAACAATATGTTGATGAAATCATCATGGGCTTATCGAAAGCGCATAAAGAGAGGGAATAATGACCGCTCATGATGCTTCATTACTGCTAAAATACGATTTACGCTAATGAAAAATTTGAAGACATTTTTAGGCTGTTGTATAGCAATAGCGTGCTTTACGATACAATCGGCCTATGCGCAAAAGGGGGGGATCATGGTTTATGGCTCACTGAATTACCACGAAACAACAGCTGGGCATCAATTTAGTGCCGCTCCGGTGGGTGCCGCCTATTTTTTCACCGACAACATGAATGCGGGGCTAAACTATGGATTCAATTCTGCTAAGGATAAAGCACTGGATTTCACAGATCATTCGCATGAAATAGGACCTTTCTATAGTAATACCTGGCCCCTAAGTGAGCATTTCATGCTAATTGGCCAGGTTGATGTGCATTATTTGTGGGGTGATCAACATGTCGCGACCGGTGGTACTATGGTCGATGGTAAATACAATGGCTATCTATTCAGAGTGTACCCGCTTGTGGGTATCGCCTTGGGAAAAGGTTGGGCATTAAAAGCTAAAGTGGCAGAATTGTCTTATAAAAAGAAAAATAGTAAAGATGCTGCTATTCCCAATGATCATGAAGTTATTACTGGAATCAATGGATCTACAGTAGGGTTAGGCTTATCTAAAAATCTATTTATTAAAAATTAAAAAATGATAATCACGGAAATCACAAGGAATATTCAGGGGGAGCAGATCAATAAGCGTCTTGATTCGCTCGCCATTGAATGGTATGAGTCGACCAAGCGGATTCAACGTTTACGTACAGCGGAGGGAATGGATATTGCCGTTAAATTGTTGGGTAATACCTCCAGTTTGCAGGATGGTGATATCTTGTACGAAGATGAAGAAAAAATAGTTGTGGTAACGATCAAACCTTGTGAAGTCATCCGTATCATGGCAATTGATTTCCTGCGAACTGCTTTTGTAGCCAGTGAAATTGGAAACAAACATTTGCCTCTATTTGTGGAGGCAAATGAATTGCTTATGCCTTATGAAAGGTCAATGTACGAGTGGTTAGCGAAACAGGGGTTTGACCCGCAACGTTGCGAGCGCCAACTTTTACGTCAGCTCAATGCAAATGTCGACCCAAAACATCATCAGAAGATGAAGTTTTCGACGAAGAATATACCGCTCTTAATCAGCGATAAAGCCGTCATGAATTCGCAAGAGCGAGCAGCTATGAACGGAGATTGAAGATCCTCTGTCCAATAACCGAGCTTAGCGAGCTCATTGATGCCTTAATGGAAATAATAGGGATCAAAGGAAAAACCTGGTCAGCTTGAATGCCCAATGATAGAGAAGATTACGCAAGGGGCTGATTGGTCCTTAAAGATTTATACTTACAATAAAAAATAATGTCAATGAAAAATACATTTCTAGGCAAGTTACTTCATCTAGCAGATCCTACATTACCCATTGGTGGGTTTACCCATTCCAATGGACTGGAAACCTATGTGCAACAGGGCCTGGTCTGTGATAAGGCCACGGCGGACAATTATGTGCGCCATAACCTCTGGTATAATCTGAAGTACAATGATGCTGCTTTGATGAAATTGGCCTATGAAGCAACTTCTTCGCAGGACATGGATGCATTGATCGCCCTAGATCAAGAATGTACAGCATTAAAAAGTCCAAGAGAAATTCGCGATGCCAGTAAAAAACTGGGCGTCCGTATTTATAAAATATTCAGTCGGTATCAGCAACAGGATTTTGTGCTGTCCTGGGGTGAATTAATCCAAAAGAAGGAAGTCGATAGTCATTACTGTTTGATGTATGGCATGTTGGCGTCACTTTTAGAAATTCCTTTGGAAGAAGCGTTACACGGCTTTTATTATAATGCCGCTATTACGATGGTGACCAATGCCGTTAAACTGGTGCCATTAGGGCAATTGGATGGCCAAGATATACTTTTTGGTTTACATGATGATATACTTGATCTCTGCAAAGAGACCTTAACAGTTGAACGGAATTTAGTGGGCTTATGCAACATTGGATTTGACATCCGTTGCATGCAACACGAACGATTATATTCTAGAGTTTATATTTCTTAAAAAACAATTACCATGGAAAATAGAAAATATGTTAAAATAGGGGTTGGTGGCCCAGTAGGGTCAGGTAAAACAGCATTATTGGAAAGATTGAGCCGACGTTTGATGAATGAAATTGATCTTGCAGTAATTACGAATGATATCTATACAAAGGAAGATGCGGAGTATATGGCCAAAAATAGTTTACTGCCCCGTGAACGGATTATCGGTGTAGAAACCGGCGGTTGCCCGCATACAGCAATACGTGAAGATGCAAGTATGAATCTGGAAGCTGTGGATGAACTGGCAAGCCGCTTTCCGGATTTGGAATTGATATTGATCGAAAGTGGTGGTGATAACCTAACTTCTACCTATAGCCCGGATCTCGCCGATATTACCATTTTCGTAATCGATGTTGCCGAAGGTGAAAAAATGCCACGTAAAGGTGGTCCAGCAATTACAAGATCTGATCTTTTATTGATCAATAAGAAAGATTTGGCACCCTATGTAGGCGCAAGCTTAGAAGTAATGGAGCATGATGCACGTAAAATGCGTAAAGGCTCTCCATTCTTGTTCTCCAACCTAAAAACCGGCGATGGTTTGGAAGAGATTGTAGGCTGGATTAAAAAATACGCACTCCTTCAGGATATTGAGGAGCCTAATTTACTACGTTAATTATGATTTGTTCTTTAGCTATCAAAATAGCACATCGTGAGGGGAAATCCTTTATGAAAGATGCATACGCGACACAACCGTTTCGTATTGTTCCTGTTGGACAGTATCAAAAAGACAATGCTGCATATTTAATGATCATGAGTTCATCACCTGGTCTGTTGGATGGAGATGACCATCGTATTCAAGTTGATATTACTCCGGGGGCTAAATTGCAGTTACAAACGCAAGCTTACCAGCGTTTGTTTCACATGAAAGGTCATTCGTCCCAAACGATGGAAGTGAATATTGGTGAAAATGCTGTTTTTTCTTATGTCCCCCATCCTGTAGTACCACAACATTCGTCGCATTTTTTGAGCCATAACATTGTACATCTTGCCTCAAATTGTCACTTATTGCTGAGTGAAATCGTGACTTGTGGTCGGAAGATGTCTGGTGAAGAGTTTATGTACAATCATTTTCAGAATCTAACAGAGTGTTATGTGAACGGGAGACTTGTTGTGAAAGACAATGTGTTGCTGCAGCCAGATCGGATGCCAATTCAGGGATTAGGTATTTTGGAGGGGTACACGCACCAGGGAACTTTGATCTACCTTAATAGTGCCGGTGTGAATCCTGGCGAATGGATCGAGGCTTTCCATGAAAAATATGGTGAAACCAAAAACGTCGCATTTGGTATTAGTGAATTGGAGCATGACGGTTTTATGGTTCGTGTGTTGGGACATGGCGCCGAACAGCTTTATCTTCTTTTTAAAGAAATGCAGCAAGCGATGTGGGATGTTCTGTTTTTGAATTGATGGGACAAACTCGCTCATGGGTTAGATGTAACCGCGGCGATGAAATTACCGTGGTTATTAGGGAAAGCTTTAAGAGCTTTTGTGAACAAATGATAAACAATTAATTATATTCCAATGAAAAATAACATCCTAGCTTTTATGAAAGCATTTTTTAAAGGATTTGGGCAAATTATGTTACAGGGTAACATTTGGACGGGTATTTTATTTATCGGTGCCATTATTTATGATTCGGCCCTGATGGGGTTTGCAGGGATACTTGCTAATTTAGTTGGCGTTTTGACTGCCAAGTTGATGAAATTTGATGAGGATCATATCAATGATGGACTCTTCGGATTTAATGCTACACTTTACGGTATTGCTTTGGTGTTCTATTTCCAAACCAATGTTTGGGTATGGGGAGCTTTGATCCTGGGGTCTGCATTAACAACGATCTTGATGGGCTTTGCATTAAAGAAAAACCTGCCCGTATTTACATTTCCTTTTATCTTAATTACCTGGATCGCATTGTATGTGTTGAGTATTCCAGAATTGGCCTTACGTACGGTACCCGAACACTTTGTGGATATTCAGGAAATGGATGATTTCTTGATTGAAGGCCATGCCTTTGGTCAGGTTATTTTTCAGGGTAGTTTAATTGCTGGATTGATCTTTTTCATTGGGGTTTTCCTGAGCAATCCCATGGGAGCACTTTACGGTTTCGCTGCTGTTATCATTAGTGTTTACATTTCGCACCATGGCCATGAATCTGCAGATATGACCAATAATGGCATCTTTAGTTTCAATGCCGTGTTGGTTGGCATTGCCTTGAGCGGTCCACGTGTCCGTGATGGCGTATATGTATTAATTGCTGTAATTATCGCCACCTATTTTGATCACTTTTTGATTCACAACGGGTGGACGACATTGACTTTCCCTTTTGTGGTTGCAATGTGGGCGATGCAACCGGTCAAACTTATTGATAAGTGGTTGGTGAATAAATTTTCATCAGCCGAAGGGACTTCTTAGTCCTTTTTGTAAACTAAAATTTTATGTATGTTTAAATTTCGTTTAATAAAACTATTCCCAATAATGCTCTTATTGGGAATTCATGTAAATACAGTTTACGGGCAAGTTAGTCCGCCGGGATTGGGAAAAGCAAGGACCGCATCTTGGTCCGTTCTGGGCTTACGCCGTAAACTGGATAGTGCAGGAACCAAAGAGGCACTAACCTACATCGGTCTGGGTACCAAAAGTACACCCGACGATTCAAATCCATTTCATAAGCAGGCCATTTGGGTGTTAAACCATGAGGTCTATCATAAATTTGCCAAAAATCAACAATATAGCTATGCATTGAGCTATCGTCGCCAAAACATTTATGATGAGGCCGCACCCTACCATAATGAAGGTGTCGAGCAAGAATTTAGGTTGTATGGACGATATGCGTATACATTTACCCTGAATGATCGTTTGAAATGGAAAAATACCTTGAGGCAAGAGTTTCGAAAGTTCTTTACAGCTGATTTTCAGAAAACAGAAGAGAATTTTCAATTTAGGACCCGCTTGAAGTCGCAGCTAAATTTTAAAATTTCAGCTAAGAATAAGCAAGAACTGGCTTTGAGTGCAGAAGGGCTTTTTGCAATCAGTAAGCTCTACGAACCTGTTAGTACCTGGTCCAGCTTTGGCTATAAAGAGACCCGTCTGGGCTTCTATTACATGACAGATATTCCTAAGACACCTTTGCGATTGGATCTGGGGTATATGAACGACTTAATTAAAGGCTATGATAAGGTGGATTTTGGCGTTCATTATCTAGCCGTAGATTTAATCTGGAATCTGCCTTATCGTAAAAAGCATTAGCCGGCCATAAACTTATGTTTTCGATAGTCACTGGGTGAATATCCAGTGATTTTTTTAAATAGCCGAGTAAAATAAGAGGGGGATTGAAATTTCAGCTCAAAGGCTATACCTGCGATATCTCTCGTAGCATCCTGCAGCAGAATCTGGCTATGTAAGATACTGATTTCGCTGATCCATTGTTTCGGTGGTTTATTGGTCGCTTCTTTCACACATTTATTGAGGTAATTTTCTGAAATATGCAGTAAGTTAGCATAGAATAATACGTTTTTATGATCAATGTGGAATTTTTGTACATATTCGCGAAAACGAAAAGCGATATCCAATTGCCTGCTCATCGGAGCCTTTGTCTCGATATCTGATTTTATCACTTTCAATAGGATACATTGCATCATTGAAATGCAAACTTCCATGACACGGCCTTCTGTAAAAAGCTCCTCTTCCAATAATATAAGCATTTGCTGGATCCAATGCGCTACATGGGCTTTAAGTGTGGTAAAAGGATGGGAATTGAAAAATTTGATATCGTTTATACCGAGTTCGATATCCGTTACAATTTCATTTTCATAGACCACAAAAAAACCTTCGACATCATCAGAGATTGCCAGCGTGGCCGTGATATTACCTTGTTTGATGTTGATGACCTGATTTTCGGTAAGGGTATAAGACGCGCTTTCGAGATGCTGGGTTAAGGATCCTTTCGTTACAAAAATGAGAAAATTAAACGTTGTACGATAGGGGATGACAGGCATCAGGATACTGCGTAAGTAATTTTCAATTCGATAGACTTGAATTTTATTCTCATTGAATAAATTATGCTCAGAAACATCAGGTAGAAATAACTTTTTATACTCGTAATTGTTGATGATCTTAATCGAATTTTTCATAGTCTTAAAACAACTTATTTACGCATGAAATCAAATAAAATGGATAGTTGCATGTAGGACAAATATACTCAAAAGTTTGCTAAAAATAGGGTGAAATCCAATGCTTTCATTCAAGTAATTACTGTGCTAATGGAGTGTAAAAGCTTATTTACTACATATTCTCCTGGTTCCCTTTTAGAAACTCGGAGGTGAAATGTTGTTGCTGTTTTTCATGGCTAAATTTCTCGCTGTTATAGGAAGCTGAATGACCTTTAGGTATCGATAGGGAGGACCATTTATCATCCAAACATATTTTTCCGATATAGAGAATCTGCCCGATGTGGTAAGGATAATGTGCGAGTTGCCGCAAGATCGCTTCCATGACGGTATGGCCTTGATTACGGATATAGATGATTTTAGCGAGATCTTCTTCTCCGAGCGATTCAATTGCTCGAAATAGACAAGCCCATCCAGCATTCCAATAGGTAATAAGCTCATCGCGATCTGTCCAGCTGTTCTCAAATTCCTGATCCCGGTTCCTATTTTCTTTTTCGCCATCTGTGCTGAGAAAATCGGTCCAGCGGGAAAGCATATTTCCACTTAAATGTTTTACAATTAATGCAATGCTATTGCTCGATTCATTGGGGTGCCAAAAGAGTTGTTCAGTGCTTAGTTGTGTAAATGTTTTATCACCCAATGATTTGTAATATTGAAATTGCTTTATACAAGCCGCTAAAAAATTATCCATTACGCCGAAAGTTTGTCATTTATATTGCATCTTAATATACAAAAATGTCGTGAAACCGAGACCTAAAATAGTTTTTTTTGAACAGAAATCTGGTATTGCTTTCGATCTCACTAATTTCCTGATACTGCTTTTTTAGGTGATTAGTGTGTAAATATAGAAGGAGAAGGAGAAGGAGAAGGAGAAGGAATGGGGGATGCGAGCAAAAGGTAGACAAAAGCAAAGGTGATACTGGGGTTGTATCACCTTTAAGCTAACTAAACATTAAACATAAATAAACAGTCTTTTTTAAAGACCACACTAAAAATTAGAGCACTACTCTGCCGCTAGTTGATTTGTCAACCTGGACATTTTTTGGCTGATTTTTTAACGCAATTCTTGCAGATGTAGAAACATTTCCCTGTAAGTTTTCTTTCACGCTGAGCGTCACATTGGCAGATGAATTTGCTTGTACTTGGGCATTTGTCGTGGAGAAACGGCTCATATCAACCGATGCCGATGAATTGGTGTTCAAATTTAAATTTGAAGCGCTACCCGCAATTTCCTGCTTAGACGAACTGCTTGCTGCTACTTGCAAGTTTTTACTGCTGACTTCTGTCGTTAACCTACTTGAAGAGCTTGTTGAAAGGTTTATATCATCCGCAATTAATTTTTTTAGCGATATTTTTGCGGAAGAGGATACGTCTACAGAAATTTTGTTTGCCTTAATCGTTTCATCTGTATAGATTGAACTGCTGGATGATGCCGAAAAACGTGTCGGTATTTTGCTTGAGTAAACAGTTACGCGATTGTTTCTCGCATTTCTAATTTGTGAATTTCTCTTATACTGCACATAGAGTGTACCGTTTTTAACAGTCGTTTCGATAAGGGATAAATGCTCGGGATTATCAGCCTCAACAACAACCTCGTTGCGATTAGAATGAATATAATCTACACGTAATGAAGTTGCCGATGAAATGCCATCTGGAGCAGTGATTTTGCGTGTTTCGCGTTCTTGTGCCTGAGCTACATATAAAAATGAAATAAAGGCAATGGTTAAGATTCTTTTCATTATTTTTCTGTTATTAGTTTAAATATATTACTACTGAAAGTTTCATTTTAATTTCCCTTTTTTTATCATTTCTAATGTGCATGTACCTATACCCGATTGTTAACTGCTACCTATAGTATAATAGTGATGCCAAAACTTTAAATTGGCTTAAGGCGTTGATTAACAATACCTTGTTTTATGGGTGATGTTTTAGTTTATGCTCATTTTTGAACATCAACTGTTCGGTATCGGACAGTCGACTGTTTGCAATATTCTTTTTACCATACCCTTCTTGTATAGGCCGCTAACCAGAATTGATACTCTAATTGGGAAGCTGTTACAAATACTTGTCGCATCTTCTCCCGTTTTGTTGCAGTAGTTTCTGCAGCAATTTTGTCAACATAGTTTTTGGCCTTGATCACTCCCTGTGCAAAATCATCACCGCTATAGGTTTCTATCCATTTGGAATAGGGATTTTCCTGTGTATTTGCTGTCGATACAATGTGATCTCCGACCTCCTTATAAATCCAAAAACAGGGGAGTGTTGCCGCCATAGCGACCTCGACGCTCTCGAAAGCGGCTACGCTTTTAAGAAAATGGACATAATGATGGCAGGTTGGTTCGATCTTGTTGCTCTCGTCGGCAGCACTTAAATCAAATTCCCGAAAATAATTTTCGTGTAGCGCGCTTTCAACAAGAAGCGCATTGCGACCAAATTCGAAATAGTCCAATGCTTGTTGGTTATCCGCACTTTTTGCACCTATATAGGCGAGCACACGGCCAAATTCTTCTAAATAGAAAGCATCCTGCTGCATGTAAAATTGAAATTTATCCAGGGGAAGACTACCATCACTAAGCTGAACGATAAACGGCATGGCAAGTATATCTGAATAAATAGTTGTTATAGAATCCCAGGCTTGATCAGTCCAGTTCATATTGAATAAGTTTAAGTGGGTTATGGAAGTGATTTAATGGCCCATTTCCTTTGCCAATAAGAAGATCTTTACTACCGGCTATTGCTGCGTGTATATAGGCCAATGCGAAATCTACCGCGCTATCGAGACCAACGCCTTGTGCCAAATGGCTCGCAATTGCTGAAGAAAGCGAACAACCCGAACCATGTGTATTTTTGCTGTTAATTTTTTGTGATTTGAATTCAATTGGTGGATTCTTTTGCTGGAATAATAGCGATGTTAGCTCTTGACTACGGAGATGTCCACCTTTAATCAAAACGGATTGACAGCCTTTTGCCAGTAAGGTATTTCCCGCTTTTTCCATCTTCAGGACATTGTCTATAACTTCGTCCACCAGGACACCTACCTCATCTAAATTTGGTGTAATCAGCGTTGCTAAAGGAAAAAGAAGTTCTATGCAGGCCTGAATTGTATCATCATGAATGAGCTTGTGTCCACTCGTTGACACCATGACTGGATCAAAGACGATAGGCCCTTTATATTCTTTTAAATAGCTGCTAATAAGCTTCACAAGTTCAATATTGTGTACCATCCCTATTTTGATTGCGCCGGGATAGATATCATCAAAAATCGCATCCAATTGATCCTTGACGGCTGCAGTAGGGATTTCATAAATATTTCTTACACCTTGTGTATTCTGTACTGGCAGGGCGGTTAATACATTCATGGCATAACAACCTAATGCAGATATCGTTTTGGTGTCTGCCTGTATGCCTGCTCCACCACTACCATCGAACCCCGCAATGCTGAGTACGGTAGGGACGCGGTATTTTTTATCTTTTGTCATTTTAATAGTTCTTTTAGTTGTGCACTGGCCTGTCTGGGGTCTTGGCTTCGGCAGATGGCCGAAACGACTGCAATGGAGTCTGCACCTGCTTTCCAAGCCTGTTCAGCGGTTTGCAAATTCATGCTGCCGATTGCAATCAATGGTTTTTCCGTCCTAGTCCTAAGTTGCTTTAAACCCGAAATTCCCCATTCGGTTATCGTATCCACTTTTGTTCTCGTTGAAAAAATGGGGCTTACACCAAGGTGGTCGACAGCGCACATTTGTTGACTTTCTAGCTGTTGAACAGCTTCTATGGACCAGCCTATGGTTAATTTATCACCATATTTTTCGCGAATAGCGAGCGGCTGCACATCATTTTGCCCCACATGTATTCCCCATGCCCCGATCTGGTCCGCGATTGCTACGGCATCATTGATCACGAGCGGAATACCGTAATGATCGGTCAGTTTTTTCAAACGGATGGCTTTATCCAAAAATGTGGCCGGATCGTCAGCTTTTTCGCGCAATTGTATAAGATCGACGCCACCAATAATGGCCTCTTCAGCGACATTTAGCCAATTTTGAGGATAACAGTCGCGCTCAGAAATGACTAAATATAAAGGGTAGGGAAACAGCGGATTAATGCGCATAGTGTTTGATCTTGAGCGTTGATTTTAGACGTTCTGCATTGAGCTGATAGAGTTCATCATAGAGATTTAACTGCAGGCTACCTGGGCCAGCTGCGGTTTGGGCAGCGCGTTCTCCCGCTAAGCTCAAAATGGATACACCGGCAACTGCTGCTTCAAAATAGTGGTCTGTAACACCTAAAAATGCCCCGATGAGTGCAGTAGCGCTGCAGCCAAGTCCGGTAACTTGCGTCATTAAAGGGTGACCATTATAGACTTCAACCCGGTATTCTTCCGAAAGGATATAGTCTACTTCTCCAGAAATACAGATAATGGAGCCGGTTTGCTCTTGCAATAATTGGCCAAATCGGAGGGCATCTTTACTCGCTGTCGTGCTGTCGACTCCTTTTGTGTTCGGTTGGTTGAAATTGTACAGCGTCATGATTTCTGATGCATTTCCACGAATAACCGTTGGTTTGAGATCCAGTAGATTGGATAATAAATCATTGCGGAATGCTGATATCCCCGCACCAACAGGATCAAGTACCCATGGCCGTCCAATGGTATTGGCATGTTCGGTAGCAACCAGCATAGCTTCGGCAGTAGCTTCACTCAAGGTGCCGATATTAATGACAAGAGCTTGTGCAATATCGACAACCTCGCGTACTTCTAATGGACTGTGTACCATCACAGGGGACGCTCCTAGGGCTAAAAGTGCGTTGGCAGTATTGTTCATCACGACTAGGTTTGTGATGTTGTGTACGAGGGGTTTTTCGACCCTCAGCTGCTCTAATAAATTGATAATTGAATCTTCCATTCCTTTTACATATGCTAAGATGTACTGTATGGCCTTGGCGGGAAGAAGAGCGATAGCCTGTGCAGTAAAGGAGTATGCTGTACAGTGGATTTTTGCTTTTCCCTACGCCGGTATAAACCGAATCAGGTTCAAAGGGACTATCTCAATTCTATACAGAATACCCCCAAAGCCAGACCAAACTTAAACAAAAAAGTGGACTTTTCATATCCGTCATTTTTCGATCACTTAGCTTGTTGAATTAATCGACCGTATTTTGATCGGCACTCATTTCAATATATTCAACAGGGGTATAGGTAACCCGGGCAAAATTTTTGGTCAAAAGTTCGGTTTCCAAAATCTTTCCACCCTGAAATTTTAAAAACTTCTCGCGCCAAATCTCATTTTTACGAAAGAACTGATTGTCAATTTTAAGAAATTGATGTTCTTTTTCAAAGACATGATAGGCAAAGTCAAGTTCTTGATCGACCCTCAATTCGCCTTCTAAACATTTGTCTGTAAACCAGAGGTTTATTTGAAAGGTGTAAGGCGTGTTGTTGGTGAACTGATAATCGCGATAGTTATAAAAGACGGTAGCTCCACTACCGAATGGCAAAACACGGCCATCGTCCGGAAAAGGGTCAAAAGAGTGGTGATAACGTTCATTGACGGTGAGTGGACTATGGATAACAAGCCAATGGATGAGGTTGGATATTTGACAGATTCCACCGCCAATACCCGCTCTTGCTTCACCAAAGGATAACTCCATTCCGGGCAGATATCCTTTTTTTACAGTGGGTAGTCCAACGAGTTTACAAAATGAAAAGGTTTCCTTCGGTCTGATCAGAATGCTATTAATCTGTGCAGCTGCAATTTTCAGGTTGGTAACTTTGTTAATCTGCAATTGCATATTATTTTCGCCCAGTTTTTTTAATAAGACAGACTGATGCTTCTTAATACGAAAGGGAAGTTTTTCAGCTGATTTAGCTGTGCTGTATTTTTTGTTGTCAATTAGCCAGATGACTTTTCTTTGTACTCTTCTTACCCATACCGCAAAAAAGTAGAGTATGGGATGGCGTTGACTGATCAGTTTTCTTTTTCTCAATTTGACGTTTTTGTATCGCTATCAAAATTAGTGCAGAAATGTGTTTTTTGCCGTATTTTGTCGCATATTTTTTATCAAAGTCAAGAATCTTATTTCCGGAGTTTAGCGCAGTTTTTCAGTTTGTTTAGTTGGTTTTCCTTACCTGTATGTACTTTGCCGTTAACTGTCCCTCCTTGTTATATATCAAGTTTTCGTAGGTACAGTTTCCGCGGTCTTTTACAATTGATTTTTGTTGTAATACACCCTCATAATAAAACTCATCAATCGTTTCGTTGGCTCGGTAGGATCGCTTGATTTCAGCTGTCAGGCGGTCTGATTGATCGAAGGTCTGACGCAGCGAATAGTCACTTGTTTCCGGACTATCATACTGATAGTGGACGCGACTTTCTCTTTGATCATTTCGGCCCGAAATCTCTTCAGTAATTCGATTCTGTTGATCATAACTGTAAATGGTCCAGTCTTTCCGTTGATAGACAAAATGAATGGATTCACTTTTTATAACCTGGAGTTTACTGTTCAAGTGATAAATCATCGCCGATTCAAATGTAGGATCGTAGGAAATAATGGCATTTGGGAGATACCTGTAAATTGTACTGCTGCTCCATTTACTGTTTTGAAGGTACTGTATGGAGTCGATAAGTCCTACTTGATTATAGAACCTTTTGTTGTAATAATTATTTCCCCCGGAAAGATTGTTCGATGTGATCTCTTTGCCTTCTTGATATACGGTCGTCGTCGTTGCACCGGATTGCACCTCATTTTCGTCCGAAAACTGCTGCATTACATAAGTGCCGTCACATATCTTCTTACGCTGACTGTAATAAAGAGGAAGAGCGGGATTTGCGATAATAGCCGCTGCATATTGACCGGATGGAATAAATTGAACTTGTGCGATTGAATCAAAGAAATGTTGGGCATTATATTGTACCGAAGCTTTCGTTGATGCAATTTGTGCGCTGGTGTTTACTATCGGTTTGGCTGCTGCCAGATAGGTATTACTATCGTATATGATCTTAGGTTTGGCTGATCCATCAAACAAGATCATGGCATGACGTTGCTTCAATGACAATACGTCGATAGTCCATTGGTGATTTTTAACGATGAATGTAAGTTTTTTTGCATCGGTTTTTGTGACCAATAACTTTGTTGTGCTAAAAGGCACTTGTTTGAAAACCTCAGCAGCATTTTTTTCGTGTAGACGCATGATAAAATCAGTTGATTTATCGGACTCATTGGTTACAAAAAGAACTGCATGCGTTGGGCTAGCTATGGTTAGCGATTTTACTGTTTGCGATGCTGCGCTGGGACTATATAACAGCAATATCAACAACTGAATGATAATCGGATAAATGTGCAGTTTCGCGTTATAATTCATTTGGGTCGATATTGCTGTTGTTGATTTTGCTATTTATTTAATACTTCTTTCAAAAATAATAAGGTGTGCTCCCAGGCACGTTTAGCCATTACGGGGTTATATTCGGCTGACTCGGGATTCGTAAACGTATGTCCAGAATTTGCGTAGGTAATTATTTGCCAGTCTGCTTTTCCTTCATTTAATTCCTTGACCAATCCATCGTAATCTTCTTTTGATACACTTTTATCGGCTGCTGGGTGCTCAATGAGTACTTTTGTTTTGATCGCAGTATTGGGTCTATCGGCAGCTTTGGATAGGCCGCCATGGATACTAACCACAGCATTAACGGGTAGGTCGGCTCGCGCTGCTTCTAAAGCACCCGAACCTCCAAAACAATAGCCGATGATAGCAATTTTCTTTGGATCCGCACCCTCTTTTTTCAGTTGTTCCAAGGCTAGTGCGATGCGATGCTGATAAGCCTTGTAGTCTGTTTTGTAGTGGCCGGCAATTTTCGAAGCTGCGGTGTTGTCGGAGGGGATATTCCCTTCACCGTAGATGTCGGCAATGAAAGCGATGTACCCTTCTTTTTCAAGTTGTAATGCGGCTTGCTTCGCTTCGTTGTCAATTCCTTTCCATGCTGGAAGAATTAAAACAGCTGGGCCTTTTTTTGCCGTGTTGGCGGTTATCAATCCGTTGAGTTTCTGTTCACCATCCTGGTAAGAAACCTGTTTTAATTGTTGGGCCTGCGTAGTCATGGTGACCATAGTAAGCATCAATAGTGTCATAACTGTTTTCATCTGTAAATAATTTGTTCCGCCTATTATTTTGTGTGATCAGAAATGAACCTAATTTGGAGTCCATCTCAACTAAATATAATTTTCAATATACATTTTTTTCTCCGTCGCCAACCTGAAGCTACGACTTAATGGATTCAATGATACCGATAACATCGAGCTGTCCGAGACCTTGGTCGTGTGCTTTCCCGTAGGTTTCGAGTAAGGTCTGGAGGAGGGGATAGTCCGCACCGGCTTGTTGAGCCAGTCGAATATCTTTCAGCATAAGGTCTAGCGCGAATGCAGGACTGTAATTTTCTTCCACCAATAATGGTGTTTTCACTTTTGTTGCCCCACTGCCGCTGGCACTATCGTTGATGATTTCGAGCATATCGCTTCGTCGAATTCCCAGTTTATCTGAAAATAAGATCGTTTCTGCAAGACCTTGGTAGATGGTCGAAAGAAAATAGTTGATCGCAAGTTTAGCGGCAATTCCCTGTCCATTTTCGCCGAGATGTTTAATTGATTTGCCCATCTGCTCGAGGTATGGTTGGGCACGATGAACGTCTTCGGGAGCACCACCCACCATAATAATAAGCGTACCCTCAGTCGCTGGTTTGGTACTGCCGGCAACGGGAGCATCGATAAAAGAAGCGCCTTTTTCTTTTAGCTTAGTGGCTATTGAAATACAGCGTTCACGCGATATTGTACTCATATCGACAAATAATTTGCCCTTGATCTCCCTTTGGAGAATTTTTTCATATACTTCGCTGACTGCTTCATCATTTGTGAGCATGGAGAAGATAATGTCGCTATGATCGACTAATTCACCTATATCTTCGCTGATAATTGATTGCTCTTCAAAGCCTGCTGCTTTAGCCTTGTTTCTATTGTAAACAGAAAGGGGGAATCCTGCTTTTTCTAGATTTTTAGCCATGGGATAGCCCATGTTTCCTAATCCTATAAATCCTAATTTTTCTATCTTCATCTAAAAATTACATTAATTGCTCTTGAAATTTACGTATAGCTAAAGATACAAATGTTTTGCTCATTCCACCAATACCCTAATTTCGTTACGTAGCAGCACTATTTTATCTTCCTGTTCGAGTTTTTTTAAAATTCGGGAGACAACGACTCGGGATGTATTTAAATCGGAAGCAATATCCTGATGCGTAAGGGTGAGTATCCGGTCGTCATTCAGCTTCACTTTGGCTTTCAAATAGTTGATGATGCGTTCTTCCATATTGGAAAACGCTAGACTATCAACAGCCTGTAACATTTCGTCCATGCGGCTTGAATAGCTTGATATGATGAAATTTCGCCAGGAAGGGTATTTTCCCATCCAAAGGTTGACAAGCTCATTTGGAATCATGGCTACAGTCGTTGTTTTTTCTGCGAGCGCACGAATTTCACTTTTTTTATTCCCGAGACAACAGGCTATCGACATTGTACAGGTTTGACCTTTTTCTAGGTAGTAGAGCAATAATTCGCCTTGATCTTCATCCTCGCGGACAATTTTTATTGCTCCATCCAAGAGGAGAGGCATCGCCTTGATATATTGATTGGTATCAATGATGAGATCGCCTTCACGGAACGTTTTTATATGCGCGTTTTCCGCTATTTCAGCGATTAACTCTGGTTCAAGAATGCCGGTGTAAGCTTGTTCTATGGATAACATATTTTTTAAATTAGTTAAAGTTAATTATTTATAGACCTATTTCAGCTGTTGTGGGAAGAAAAGGAGGTAGGTGGAAACGACGGATTTAAAGAAACAATTTTTAGCACTTCATGAGAATAAGCCGTAAAATCTTGTATGCAATTCATAAAAATCGTAAAATAGATAAATTTCGATTTATTCAAAACAGACAAAATATTATTCTGATTATTTTTGATGTTTTTCCATGAATAGGATGGATTTGTTGCGTTTATTTTATGTATGCAATGTTTTTATTGCCTCTTTTTGTTGAAATTTGCCGTTTTTATGTAGAAGATTAAAATTTATTCTTTCTATATGAAGATACTGCATCATATTGGTAGTGTTAAAATTAGTTAAAAAGGCAATCAATTCCTAATTTTGCGGCACAAAAACAAAACAATCACATCTAACATGAAAAAGTCTTTACTTTTTTTTGCCCTTGTTTTTGCTAGTTATGGTGCCGTTCAAGGTCAAACAGCAAATACTGGTTCGGTTTCAGGAGTTGTCAAAGAAGCTACTGGACAAACGGTTAAAGGAGCAACCATTAAAATTACCCACATCCCAAGTGGACAAGTTGTAAGTGGCTCAGCCGATGCCCAAGGAAAATTTCAAATTTCAAATCTTCAAGAAGGAGGTCCCTACAAAGTAGAGGTAACTTATATCGGGGAAAAACCAGTTATTTTTGAAAACATCCTATTGAAATCGGGGGAATCGTTGACTATCAATCCGACTTTTACGGGTGGATCTTCAACAAATTTGGATGAGGTTGTTGTTGTCGGTCATGGGGTTATCGATATTGCTGCGGGAAGAAAGACACCGATTGCGGTTTCGACGATCCGTAAGCAGGATTTAGAGGAACGGGTAGGAGCACAGGATATTACTTCCGCATTAGCTAACACTCCTTCGGTTTATATCACCGGTCAGGCAAAAGGTTTTGGGGAGTCTTCCATGACAACACGCGGTTTTGATCAGTCCAATACAGCATTTTTGTTGAACGGTCAGCCTATCAATGGTATGGACAATGGAAGTGTATATTGGTCAAATTGGTCGGGACTTACAGATATTGCCTCTTTGGTGCAGATTCAACGTGGTTTGGGATCATCTAAATTAGCGATTTCATCTGTCGGCGGAACCGTAAATTACGTGACACAATCCACTGCAATGAAAGAGGGTGGTTTTATTCGTACCACTGTTGGTAACGATATGTTTATGAAGGCAACAGTGGGTTACAATACCGGTCTGATGAAAAATGGTTTTGCTGTTTCGGCAATGTTTACACAGTGGTCAGGTAACGGTTATATGGACCATACCGAAGGTGCCGGACAAAGTTATTTCTTGTCTGTTGGATATAAAGCCAACGAAAAACACAACCTGAACTTCATGGTAACGGGTGCTCCACAATGGCATAACCAAGGATATACCTCAAAATTGTCGAACTATCTTGCTAATGGACGACGTTATAACGATAATTATAAGGATGCAAATGGCGTGATGATGAATGCACAAAAGAACTTTTATCATAAGCCAGTAGCCAACTTAAACTGGGACTGGACGATCGATGATAAATCATCTTTGTCTACTGTTGTGTATGCTTCTTTAGCAGCAGGTGGGGGCCAATCTTTGCGAAGCGATAAATACAATACAGGCAAATATTTAGCTGCTGATGTGAACAATCACCAATGGTTTGGGATAGTTTCCAACTATAATCGTAAACTTTCAGAATCCTTGAATTTCAATGTCGGTTTTGATGTAAGGGATTATAAAGGTACACACTATCGTAAATTGACAGATCCACTTGGAAATACAAATGGTGTCGTATTAGGCGGTAATGTTAATTTCCCTAATAAGCCATTGGTTACCAATACATACTCAACGAACCCTTGGAAAGCTTTCTCAAGCAAACCTGATTCGCGTGAAGATCGTTTAGCTTGGGATTACAATCAATACATCCGTTACGGAGGTCTGTTCGGTCAATTGGAATATGCGAAAAATGGCTTTACAGCGTTTTTCCAAGGATCGGTTTCCGAACAACAAAACAAACGTTCTGATTATTTTCAATACACGCCAGGTAATGAGGATTCTAAAGACGTAAACAATTTTGGCTACAATACGAAGGGTGGTGTAAGTTACACATTGGGACATCATAGCATTTTTGGTAATGCGGGGTACTATTCCCGTCAGCCTTATCAAAACAATATTTTCATGAATTTTGCAAATGATATTAATGAAAATGCTGAAAATGAAAAAATCCTTGGTTTAGAGGCTGGTTATAAATTTGCTTCTCGATTCTTGGATGTGAATGTGAATGTTTACCGCACAACCTGGGAAAACCGTGTTACGGGTAGTTCGAGTTTAGCGACGGCAGATGATGTGAAAAAATACAATCCAACAAATGATCCTGGTATTTTGGTCGAAGGTGCCTATTTATATACAACAAATTACGGTGTAAAACAGGTGCATAGAGGCGTAGAAGTTGATTTTGAAGCCCGTCCAATCGAAAAATTAAGCCTAACAGGATTTTTATCGATAGGTGACTGGAAATACGATGGTGCAGTAAACTCGGTCGTACGTAACGATAACCGCGTCGAATTGGGACGTTCTCAGGTTAACTTAACTGGTGAACATGTTGGTAACGCAGCACAAACTTCTTATGGATTTGGGGCTAAATATAAAGTGTTTAAAGGTTTGTCTGTTGACGCAAACTACAGATACTATGAGCGTTTGTATGCGTCGAATTATCGTAGAGAAGTCATAGATGGTCAAACGTATGGACGTTATATGAAATTGCCGTCTTTTAATCTGTTGGATGCCGGTCTTTCATATAACGTAATGGTAAGTGACAAGAACAGTATGAGTTTCCGTGTCAACATGAACAATGTGTTGAATAAGTTCTATATTTCGGAAGCTACTTCGAGTAACTTGGTGACGGATGTGAACAACACTTGGAATGGTATTGATACGTCCAATTTTGTGTTGATCGGACAGGGTAGAACCTGGAATGCATCTGTGAAATTTACATTCTAATAAGATTTATGTCGAATACAAAAGGCCCACAATTATTTTGTGGGCCTTTTTTTGTTTTTTAATAAAAACTTAATAATTTTAGGTGATCTAATTGTCAACCTGATGTTGCATAAATTAATTTGTCTGGAAAATTTACAGATCGGTACTGTCCATTTTTCTGCTTTTGTTGTTAATTTGGATGGTGGAAATACAGGCTTTGCTCTATTTATTAACCAAGAAAATGACCCAATCTTTATTTTTCGAAAAGAAAAGAAAAATGAGGTATCTTTCCATGTAAATGAAGAGCAATTCTTTTGGATTGTAAAAAACAGCCAGTTTACACCAGGAGAACGTCAAGACTTTTTTGCCGAATTTGTTGAATTCCTACGTTTGATGGAAGAGAAGGTCTCCAATTATGTTTTCAAAAAGGAAAAATTAATCAAATTTACAAATTCGAGGGATATTGTCCGCTATAAATACTTATACCTGACTGGTGAAATTAGTTGATAAGAATTGCCGAATACCATACTTGATCTCCTGTTAGATTTCTTTTGTAATAAAATTTAGCTTAGTTTTGGGTATGAAGCATATGTTTTCAAATCTAGCTGTCATTCTACAAAACAATACTTTTGTGGATTCAGATTTTACACTGCCGGTACCCGTACTTCTTGCTAAGTTTTCTTTTTTACCTATTTCATCATTTTTTCCGGAAGCGGGTTTATCTTTTTCCGCTGATTGGTTAGATACCGTCCAACAGAGTGCGCTTAAATCTACATTGGAGGGATTTAATGTCGGAATCGGTGGTGATGGCAATCCTGTCGCTTTACTTGAGCAGGCGATTGCTTTGACTGATCATGCGCTTGCCTATAGTTATCTGGGGCTTTATTATTTTAAAATAGCGGCCTATGACCAAGCGATAGCAACTTTTACTCGTGCAATCGAACAGTATAAAGAGGAACCGTTTTTTTATGCGAGCCGTTGTTTAGTGTATCGACTTATCGATGAAGACGAAGGTGCTTTCTATGATTATCAGATTGCCAAGCGACTGGATTTTAATTACCATAGCGTATTGGAATGGGCAGAAAATCAAGCTGAACTCACTTACTTTGAGGCCGACAATTTGGTTATTCAGGAGCTGGAGTCGAAGCCAAAGCAGCTGAATACTGACGAAATAAATTCATTGGGCCTTGAATATGTTCATTGCTATAGTTATCTAAAGGCAATCGGTCTTTATTCTTCTGCTATTGCGGAGTCTGAGAACAAGGATAGCAACCTGTTTGTTTTTAGAGGAAGTTTGTACCTGAAATTGACCTGTTTTGAGTTGGCATTATCTGATTTCAATCAGGCCATTGCTCTTGATGAGGATCGTTCTGCCGCCTATATATTTCGTGCTAAAGTGTTTGAATCCTATCGGAAATACCAAAGTGCGCTGGAAGACTATGCTAAAGCGGAGGAAATAGATCGTGATTCATCGATCGTATACGAAGAAAGGGCGTCTTTGTTTGAGCGGTTGGGAAATTTTAAGGAAGCATTATTGGATTTTGACCGCCTTGTTACGCTCAATCCGGAAGATTTTTATGTGTATTCATTGCGGGCCGATTTAAATGAAAAGTTGGAGGATCTTTCCGGTGCTTTAGCAGATTACTCGAAAGCGATCGATTTGAATCCATATTATTCTGATTTGTATTCATATCGCGCAGCAATTCGTGAAAAATTGGGTGATCCTATTGGAGCAAAAGCCGATCTGGATAAATTCAATGAATTGGAAGATGAATAAAAAAAGTCCACCTTTTGGTGGACTTTTTATACCTGCTGCTCTAACTAGAGCAGCCTTTATTTAATGATTCTTTTTATCTTATTGGAACGGGTAATAAGTTTGTGCAATTTGTCATAATCCTCCGTGGCAATAGAATCGTACAGGGATTGAAGCTGCTTGATATGTTCTTCGAGTACTTCGAGTACATTTTCGCGATTTTGCTTGAAAATAGGTGTCCACATATCGGGCGAACTTTTGGCAAGACGTACTGTAGATTCAAATCCCGATCCTGCCAGCTCAAAGATACGTCCCTGAGATTTCTCTTTTTCCAATACCGTTAAGGCGAGGGCGAAAGAGGTCAGGTGAGAGATGTGTGATACATAAGCCGTATGTACATCATGTTCGTCCGCATTCATAAAACAGCTGCGCATCTCCAATTGGTCGGTGATGGCATCGGCGATTTCGAAAGCATCTTCATCAGTTTTAAATGCTTCGACATATACCATCATCTTGCCTTTGAATAAGCCTGCTATTGCAGCTTCAGGCCCCGAATACTCTGTTCCAGCCATGGGATGGGCTGCCACGTAACGCCCCCGGTTAGGGTGATCCTTGATTTTGTTGAGAATATTTGTTTTTGTCGATCCCATGTCAATGACGACCTGATCTGTAACCAAATCCAAGATTTGAGGAACAACATGTAAAATGGCATCGACAGGAATTGTGAGCACCAATACTTTACAGCTCTTAATCGCATCTTCTAAGCTTGCTGTTTCGTCAATGAAGCCGATGTGCATCGCTTTATCTAAGTTCTTTTGACTCTTATCTACACCGATAATTTTGTCGCAGAATTTTGTTTCTTTTAGGCGAATGGCAACGGAGCCGCCGATCAAGCCTACGCCTACAATGGCAATGTTCATATGTAAACAATTATATTAAGCGTATTTTTGTTCAAATGTTATACACCGAACGCTTTATACCCTGTTTGTTTGTCGATCAATTATTCTATCGATAATTTCAAGGCAGTTAAACTGCCCCGACATCGAATGTCTTAGAAATTATCTTTAATGCGCTGGATTGATTCTTTGAGTACCTCTACTGTGGCACAGAGACTGATGCGTATATATTGATCACCTTTGTCTCCGAAAATTCCACCCGGTGTAATAAATACCCGTGATTTGTCCAAAACAGCATCGCTCAGCGCATAACCATCCTTATATTTTTCAGGGATGCGTGCCCATACAAACAGACCTACTTGGTCCTTTTGATAAGAACAGTCCAGTAAATCCATAATTTCATACACCTGTTGACGTCTTTCAGCGTAAATTTTGTTCAGATCAGCATACCAGGAGGCATCAAGTTGTAAGGCTTTTGCCGCAGCCAGCTGAACAGGTAAAAACATACCTGAGTCCATGTTGCTTTTGAAACGGAGGACTTGGTTTATACGTTCTTCGGCACCCACGAGCACACCAATTCGCCATCCTGCCATATTGGAAGACTTGCTTAGCGAATTCAATTCAATGGCCACATCTTTCGCGCCAGGGATACTCATAATGCTTCTTGGCGTATCTGTCAAAATAAAGCTATACGGATTATCGTGGCAAATCAGGATATTATGCGCTTTGGCAAACTGAATCAGCTCTTGATAAAATGCATCGGGTGCGGAGGCACCTGTTGGCATATGAGGATAGTTTATCCACATCAGTTTAACCTTTGACAAGTCTTGTTTTTTGAGCTCATTTAGATCAATAAGCCAATTTTTCTCCTGTGTAAGATTATAGGTAATCGCTTCAGCACCGCTCAGTCTCACAGCAGCAGCATAAGCTGGATAGCCGGGGTTGGGTATAAGTGCTTGGTCTCCTTCCTGAAGATAGGTCATACAGATGTGTACAATACCTTCTTTTGACCCAATTAGGGGAAGTATTTCTGTGTTGGGATTAAAAGTCGCATGATAATAACGTTGATACCAATCTGCAACGGCTTGTCGTAGGGCGGGGGCGCCTTTATAGTTTTGATAGCCATGTACATTTGGAAGTTGGGCATTCGTATTTAATGTCTCGATCACCTCCGGGTGTGGGGGCAAGTCTGGACTTCCAATTCCTAGGTTGATTACACGCGCACCCTGTTTGTTCAACTCATCTATTTCTCTCAATTTTTTGGAGAAATAATATTCTTCAGTGTGCTGCAATCTTTTGGCAACGTCTATTTGCATTTTATTTTAATAAATTTGGTATTTGAATAAGGCTAAATTAGGGAATTATCTATTAAAAGGAGATTTTTTTATCGATTTTTCAAGCTGAACAAGCTGAATGCTTTGTTCTTGAGATGCAACAATTTTATAGTCCCTTACCAGGATATGTGCATTTCTTGATTAATTTGTTATTTTTGTTCAATTTCCTCGTCAAAAATCTGAAAGGTAGAGGAGAGACCGACGAATGACTTTTCGTATAAAGGTAATTTGTCTTAGTTCAAAATAAATGAAAACATATTTTAGGCTCTTATCGTTTGCTAAACCCATTGAGAAATTTGCAATCCCCTATGTAATTTGCACGCTGATCACGGTTATATTTAGCACTTTGAATTTAGCATTACTTGCTCCATTACTCCATACACTTTTTAATGCAGGTAAAGAGACCACTGTGGTCGTAAAACCTGAGGCTTATACAGATATTCTCGCCTGGTTTAATTACTACGCCAGTGTTGCCAACAATCAATTTGGAGCCTATGGTGCATTGAAATACGTCTGTATTGTAATTGTAATCTCTGTTTTTATCAGCAATTTATTTCGTTATTTCTGTCAGCGCATTATGGAGAATTTCCGGATTCATACCCTGCTTAAATTGCGTAGAGCAGTGTTTGATAATGTGATGGATCTGCATGTTGGCTATTTTACGGGACAACGAAAAGGTGATATTGTTTCTAAAGTAGCATCCGATGTGCAGGTTGTGCAATATTCTGTTACCGGAACGTTACAGGTGATTTTTAAGGAGCCTTTGCAACTGATCGCGTATATCGTGATGCTGTTTAATATTTCTCCAAAATTGACTTTTTTCTCCCTTCTGGTTATTCCTATATCTGGATTTTTTATTGCAAGAATCGTCAAGAATCTCAAAAGTCAGGCGCATGCCGCACAGGAGTCGTATGGAAATATGATTTCTTATTTGGACGAAGCATTATCTGGGATTAAAATTATCAAAGCTTTCAATGCGGTCTCCTTTATTAAGAACAGATTTCATAATGAGAACGAACGTTATGCGAATATCGGCCGTGCTATGGCTAAAAGACAACAGTTAAGCTCGCCTGTTTCTGAGCTGCTGGGTGTCATTATGGTCGCAATTATTCTTTTATATGGTGGTCATTTGGTGCTTTCAGGAGATAAAGGGTTAACTGCGCCGGAATTTATCGCCTATATCGCTATTTTTTCACAGGTGATGCGCCCTGCTAAAGCGTTAACAGATTCGTTTAGTGGTATACACAATGGTCTGGCTGCGGGAGAACGGGTGTTGGAGCTGATCGATGAAAAGACGGAAGTGAAAGATCGCGCCGACGCGAAGCTTGTGAAAAGCTTTGAGAAGAGTATTGTATTTAATCAGGTTAATTTTTCGTATACCAAAGATAAAGAGATTCTCCAGAACATCGATTTAACGATAGAAAAAGGGCAGGTCGTTGCATTGGTAGGGCCCTCAGGTGGGGGGAAATCAACGTTGGTTGATTTGATTCCGCGCTTTATGGACGTCACTGGAGGGCAAATTTTGTTTGATGGTACTGATTTACGGGATTTTAACCAAGATTCTTTACGGAACATGATTGGTGTCGTCAATCAGGAGTCCATTTTGTTTAATGATACGATCTTCAATAATATCGCTTTTGCTAATCTTTCTGCCAGCCAGGAAGAGGTAGAAGCCGCTGCACGAATTGCCAATGCCCATGAATTTATTTTGAAAACAGAACATGGCTATCAGACCAACATTGGTGATCGGGGCGGTAAATTATCGGGTGGACAACGCCAGCGGATCTGTATCGCACGGGCTGTCTTAAAAAATCCACCGATTATGCTTCTTGATGAGGCGACGTCTGCGCTAGATACCGAATCGGAGAAATTGGTGCAGGATTCCTTATACAAATTAATGGACAACAGAACAACAGTTGTCATTGCCCACCGCTTAAGTACCATCCAGAATGCCGATAAAATTGTGGTTATTGAGGCTGGAAAAATTGTAGAAGCGGGCAGCCATAGTGAGCTGATACAACGCGAAGGATTATATCGGAAATTAATCGAGATGCAGCAATTTACAGATTAGCTTTCTTTTCTAAGAGGTTTGTAAAATTAGTTGTTATCACATTTTTTATTATAACTTTTGTTGCCTTTTCGGTACATTTGATTTAAGATAGGAGATACATTTAATGAACGCAATAGATAAATTGAATTTCTTGATTAACGATAAGAATTTAGCTGTCGAGTTGAGAGATATAGCGGAGAAAGTTTTGCGAGAGGAGCGTATCACTTTTGAGGAAGGAGTGCTTTTATATGAAAAAGGTGAGTTAGGTTATCTTGGTGTGCTTGCTAACTATATTCGGGAGAAACGCCATGGAGATCATACTTTTTTCAATCGTAATTTTCACATTGAGCCGACGAATGTTTGTGTCTATGACTGTAAGTTCTGTTCGTATTCCCGCTTAATAAAAGAACGGGCAGAAGGTTGGGAGATGGAAGTTGACGGCATGATGGATATTGTCAAAAAATATGACAGTGAGGCTGTTACTGAGGTTCATATCACGGGCGGGGTTGTTCCTAAACAAAACCTCGAATTTTATGCCGATTTCTTTCGCAAATGTAAGGCACATCGTCCCGAGTTGCATATTAAAGGACTTACACCTGTAGAATATTACTATATTTTTAAGAAGGCAAAATTAAGCCATTACGATGGCCTGAAGTATTTGCAATCCTGCGGGTTGGATTCGATGCCAGGAGGGGGAGCAGAAATTTTTCATCCAGAAGTGAGAGAACAGATTGCACATGATAAATGTACCGCCGAACAATGGTTGGATATTCATGAGCAAGCGCATAAGCTGGGAATGCATACCAATGCAACCATGCTGTACGGTCATATTGAGCAGTTTTGGCATCGTGTGGATCATATGGAACGCTTGAGACAGCTGCAGGATAAGACTGGCGGTTTTCAGACCTTTATTCCTTTGAAATTTAGAAATAAAGAGAATCAAATGTCCCATATTCCCGAGGTATCCGTGATCGAAGACTTAAGAAATTATGCGATCGCTCGAATTTATATGGATAATTTTGACCACATCAAAGCCTATTGGGCGATGATCTCGAGAGATACAGCCCAGTTGTCCTTAGCTTTTGGGGTCGATGATATCGACGGTACACTGGATGATACGACAAAAATATACAGCATGGCTGGAGCAGAAGAGCAAAAGCCGGGAATGACCACACAAGAGGTTGTTGAGCTTATAAAGAATGTAGGACGCCATCCGATTGAAAGGGATACCCTCTATAATGTAGTTACCGACTATAATGATTTTGTTTTTGATTCAGGTAGCCAAAAGAAAAGTTATTACGCATTGCCTGTTGTCAATTCCTAAAAGATATCGCAATTGAAAAAGACATTTTATTTTATACGACACGGACAGACTGATCTAAATTTAAAAGGCATTGTGCAGGGGCGGGGGGTTAATTCGCCGCTCAATAAAATGGGCCTAGCGCAAGCACAGGCTTTCTTTGATCGTTACAATACAGTGCCTTTTGACAAAATATATACCTCCACCTTATTACGTACACATCAAACTGTACAGGGATTCCTTGATTTGGATTTACCCTGGGAACAGCTTGTTGGATTGGATGAGATCAGCTGGGGTATTTATGAAGGAAAAGAACAAACACCGGAGCTGCTTGCCGGTTTTGAAAAATTGGTAGCAGCATGGCGCAATGGAGAATTGGATGTCAGTATTGAAAACGGAGAATCTCCTAATGCATTGATGGCCCGTCAACAGGTCGCTTTGGATCATATGCTCGCTCAGACAGATGAAAAGAATATACTCGTATGTATGCACGGTCGTGCGCTACGGATTATGCTTTGTCTAATGACAGGTGTCGATGCCCGTTATATGGATGATTTCCCGCATACAAATACTGCTTTATATAAATTGCTGTATGATAATGGTCAATTTGAGATTGTGGACCATTATAATACCGCACACTTAGAAGCATTGATAAATGAATAAAATTAGAGTTTCTGCCGTATCGTATACCAATACTTATCCATTTTTGAATGGAATACGTAAATCGAAAGTGATGGAGCAAATCGACTTGAGCGTTGATTATCCAAGCGCATGTGCACAGAAAGTAATCGATGATCAAGCTGATATCGGTATTATACCGACAGCTGCCTTATTAAGTTTGCCCGAGTATTATATTAATACCGATTTTTGTATCGGCACAGAAGGTGCTGTTGATTCTGTCTTTATTTTTGCCAATAAACCTATTGCAGAGGTAAAAACTTTACGTTTAGATAAGCAATCCCGTACTTCTAATGGTTTGGCACGTGTATTAATTAAGAATTATTGGAAGAAGGAAGTCGAATTGGTCACTGATGAATCTATAGAGCCAGATGCCTATGTTTTAATTGGGGATCGTACTTTCGGTAAGAAGAATGCAGTACCCTATGTTTATGATTTGGGGGAAGAGTGGTTTAACTTTACTGGATTACCTTTCGCTTTTGCCTTATGGGTCAGTAACAAAAAACTTCCCGACTCTTTTGTGGAGCAATTTAATGAAGCTTTAGCCTATGGCGTTGAACATGCAACCGATGTGATAGCCGGTCTCCCAGAATTTGAGGGCTTTGATTATACCAAATATCTGACGCAGCATCTTAATTTCCATTTAACAGATAAGAAGCGTGAAGCTGTAAAATTGTATCTCCGGTATTTAAAAGAACTGGATTAACCTGGGGCGCTTGACCTGAACAGGAACCATGACATACCCTGAAAAATTTTAAATCAGAATTGCCAGGTAAGCCCTCACAATGCCGTGTAAGGCTTACCTGACAATTGATTCCCCGGGTGCACTAACCCCCCGATAAATTCCCTTTATTTCCTGCTTTTGTTTATAACGACTTCGGTAAGGCGTATAACTCCGCTTATACCACGTTTGGAATCAACAGGGTAACAGTACCCTTTTTACAGGGTATTAACAGGGGGTTAATAGGGGTACCACCCCTGTTAACCCCCTGTTATACCCCTGCTAACCCCCTGTAATACCCCTGTTAAAGTCAAACATGATATTAACCAAAAGTTAATCAGGTTCCTATAAAAAAACCACTCATTGAGTGGTTTTTATATCAACTTATTTAAACGACAATGCAGGTCTCCCTATGCATCGAATCACAGTTTGTGATGGATCTGACCTTCGCCAGCGAAATAGGTAAGAAGGATCTCTTGGCGCGTAAAGAACTAGGTACGTCCAATTTTTACTTTACGTCCTTTTATTTTTTGCCCACTAGCCTTATTGATAATAATGGAAGCAAGCTTTCTTTTAACGGCAACATAAGCGACCTTATCTTTCACTTCTATTATACCGATGTCGTCTTTTTCAACACCTTCCAAATGCAGGAGAAAACCTACGATGTCAATTTTATTGACTTTATCTTTTCGTCCAGCACTGATATAAAGTGTGGCGAAGGGTGAATTTTCCGGAAGATCATAGTATTCGGGAAATTCCTCTTCAGGTATTTCTTCCGCTATATAGGGATAGGCTTCTTCAGGCTTTAAGATGACATAGACATCACCCTTTGCCTGCATACGCGCAGTACGTCCATTGCGATGAATAAAGCCATCTTCTTTATGCGGTAGCTGGTAATGAATAATGGCATCGACTTCGGGGATATCCAGCCCTCTTGCAGCCAAATCGGTCGTGATCAAAACATTGTTGGAATGATTACGGAATTTGAGAAGCGCCAGCTCACGATCTTGCTGTTCAAGTCCGCCATGAAATGTGTCGTGAATAATATTGCGATTGTCCAGCAATTCGCTGATGTGATCTACTGCATCGCGATGATTACAGAAAATAATCATTTTTTTCGTCCCAATCTTGCAGATGAGTTTTAGCAATGCCTCCAATTTCTTTTGAACAGGGGCAACGACCTTTTTTATTGTAATGCGGGGTATGTTCTGTGAGTTATTCAGAAAATCAACAAGGATAGGCTCCTTTATCTGTGTAAATGGCGGGATTGCATCCATCATCGTTGCAGAAGTCAATATCCGTGATCTGATGGCCGGTATATGTCGAATAATGAAATCCATTTGATGCTGAAATCCCAGTTCCAACGATTTATCAAATTCGTCTAACACAAGGGTGTGGATACTGGTCGGATCAAAATTTCCTTCTTCGATATGTTGTTTTATCCGTCCTGGAGTTCCAATAATAATCGCGGGAGCATCTTTAAATTCATTTTTTTCGATACGGGTGCTGTGACCGCCATAGGCACAGGTGACTTTCTGACCTGTGGCCACTTTGCGTAGCACTTGTTCTATCTGTAAGGCAAGTTCGCGGGTCGGCACTAAAATCAGTACTTGAACCTCCCGAACGATTTCCTTCAATTGCGCTAAAATGAGCAATGAAAAGGCCAGGGTTTTGCCAGATCCTGTAGGTGAAAGTAAGATGAAATCATGGTCTTTTTGATACGATTCCACTACTTTTTCTTGCATCTCATTTAAGGATGAAATGCCTAATTTATTTAAAATAGCTTCTAGCTGCATTTGACAAAAATACAAAATACCGCTATCTTGAAAGGAACAAACCAGAATGAAAATTTTTCAGGCATTTTATACCTAAAAAAAAGCAAGGTAACCGGTCTATAAAAGATGATTACCTTGCGTTGATTTGTATCGATATACTGGAAAACGCGTTATAGTTGCCGTGTTATTAATTCTTATTAAGTATTGTTTTATAAGATATCAATACCTTCTTGTCTTAGCGTTTCTTTTTTGTCCTCTTCCCAGATACTAACTTGGACTTCTCCAATATGTTGTTTCTTGAGCATAAACATACAGACACGTGATTGTCCGATCCCACCGCCCATAGATTCTGGTAATTGATCATTAAGTAACATGCTGTGGAAGGTCAGTTTGGATTTTTCAGTACAGTTTCTGATTTCCATTTGATGTGCCAAGGCTGTTTTGTCGACACGAATTCCCATGGAAGAAAGTTCAAACGCTGAATTTAAGATCGGGTTCCATACGAGAATATCGCCGTTCAATCCTTTGTGCCCAGCCTCATTTGCTGTACTCCAGTCGTCGTAGTCCGCTGCGCGACCATCGTGAGCCACACCATTGCTGAGCGCCCCTCCGATACCATATAAAAAT
This sequence comes from Sphingobacterium sp. UGAL515B_05, assembly GCF_033097525.1. Classification (NCBI taxonomy): domain Bacteria; kingdom Pseudomonadati; phylum Bacteroidota; class Sphingobacteriia; order Sphingobacteriales; family Sphingobacteriaceae; genus Sphingobacterium; species Sphingobacterium sp. UGAL515B_05. The sequence goes on from NZ_CP109907.1 coordinate 4,094,893, forward strand.
ACTGCTCCGTGTTCTTTTGTGATTGCATTTTCACGTTCTTTTGCCGTTAGATTAGGATATTTTTGTAGCAGTTCTTCTGCCGAAATGAATGTAATGGTTTCCGGAAGAATTGCTTTTACCTGTGGATACTTGCTTTCAACCTGTTGTTCCGTAAATCGTAACGCATCGTAAATTTTTAATACGGTTTCTTTCAGTAAGGCCAAGTTACGTTGATCTTTATCGATTACTTTTTCCCAGTCCCATTGGTCTACATAGATTGAATGGATTGGCGTATAGTCTTCATCAGGTCGTAGCGCTTTCATGTCTGTGACGATGCCTTCTCCAGGTAGCATTTCAAGCTCTTTTAAACGGACTCTTTTCCATTTTGCCAATGAATGTACCACGACAGCTCTTTTTTCATTCAATGATTTAATCGGAAATGATACCGGACGCTCAATTCCATTTAAGTCATCGTTTAATCCTGTGCCGTCCAAAACCACCAATGGTGATGAGATCGGAATTAAATTTAATGCTTTCTTTAGTTGTTGGACAAATGTATCTTTAACGAAGCTGATAGCAACTTCGGTACTTAAAAGTTTTCTTCCCTCCATATGAGTCAAATGAAATACCATGCGCGGATTGATACGCATAGTTTTTTTATTTTTTATTCAGTTATTTCATACAAAAGTATGAAAATATCACTGGTTAATCTGTTTGGTTGTGATTTTTAATATTTATCCATTAAAAAGTTGAAAAAATAAAAAAATTCTAACAAAATGAAGGTAGGTCAATATTTAATTATAAAACTAATAATTTGTTGGTGCGACTAAAAGTGTTTGGTTACTTACCAAAAGAGCCCTGAAATATTTCAGGGCTCTTCTGTTTATGGTGGATCGATTGATTGACTATACGGAGAAGCTTTCGCCGCAAGCGCAGGTGCGGCTTGCATTGGGATTGTGAAATTCAAAGCCTTTTCCATTCAGGCCGTCTGAATAATCCAGTTCTGTACCGGCCAGGTATAAAAACGATTTGATATCCAAACAGACTTTTACGCCTTTATCTTCGAAAAATTGATCACCTTTTTTTTCCTCATTGTCGAAGTTCAGTTTATAACTCAAACCCGAGCAACCGCCACTTTCCACAGCAACACGCACAAAGTAATTGCTGTCATATTGCTCATCCTTCATGATTTCCTCGATACGAGTTTTTGCTTTGTCAGTAACTGTAATCATAGTATTATCCTTTGTATAAAGCAAAGATACGTACAATCTTGCTATATTTCGACTGTTATAAAGTTTTTAGAATGTCATAAATTAGTCGATCAGGCCAGCTTTGAAAAGTTGCCAGATGGGGGATTGATCGCGGATTTTGTGAACCGCTGCTGTGATCAATTGGGCACATTGTATAATATCCTCTTGCGTCGTAAATATGCTTAAGCTAAAGCGAATGGCCGATAATGCATCTTCTTTGGAAATACCCATTGCCATTAAAACATGGGAAGGTTCTCTGGAGCCGGTCACGCATGCTGAACCGGAGGAAAGGGCCAAGGTGGGGCAGGCTGTCATAATTTCGCTGGCCAGGATATGTTTAAAGCTAATGTAACTGGTGTTTGGTAGGCGGGGTGCATTTTTTCCATGAATGATAATTTCAGGAATCTCACTTAAAATTTCTTCCAATAGATTGCGGTTTCGTTCGACCGTATTATAAACTGCTGGTTTAATCAGAGACATGGCTTTTCCAAAGCCGACGATAGCTGGCACATTGTATGTGCCGCCTCTAAATCCGCTTTCCTGACCACCGCCGATAAGGAGAGGAGTAATTTGAATCGGTTTCGATTTTCTTCGGATGTAGAGTGCGCCGACTCCTTTTGGGCCATGAAGTTTGTGAGCACTTAAGCAGAGTATGTCGATATTTAATTTTTGTAGATCAATGTCGATTTTTCCAATGGCCTGTGTCGCATCACAAAAAAATAAGACGTCTTTTTCGGTACAGATATCGGCTATTTGTGCGATAGTAGATAGCACACCTGTTTCATTGTTGGCCGCCATGATACAGACCAGTATTGTCTGGGCTGTGATTGCATTCTTTAAATCATCGAGGGCAATCATCCCTTGTGCGTCGACTGGCAGGTAGGTGATTTCGGCCCCCTGCTTGGCTAACTGTTCGCAGCAACTTAATACGGCTTTGTGTTCTGTTGAAACGGTGATAATATGATTCCCCTTAGACTGGTATTTGTCAAATATGCCACAGATTACGGTATTAATACTTTCCGTTGCACCTGAATTGAAAAATAGTTCTTTTGGAGCGCAATTTAGGGCGACTGCGATTTGACTGCGTGCTCGCTGAACGGCAGCATTGGCTTCGCGCCCCATTTGGTGATAGACACTCGATGCGTTCGCATAGTTTTGGATGAAGTAGGGCGTTATCTCGTTCCATACTTCATCCAAAATCCGCGTAGTGGCATTATTGTCCAAATAAATGATATCCTTCATCAGGATAAAGATAAGGATAATGAAGGTTATGCTGAAGCCTTCACATCAACTTCCTTTTTTTTGACATTTGGATCATATCTCAAGCCCGGCGTTAACCAATACATCAGTACGATACGCGAGTAGCGGTAGTTGAAGGGTGACATCAACACAACGCTCATGATGGCAACTGTTGCATAGAGTATAAAAGAAGAATCGTTTCCTGTCAGAATATAGGTTGCCATGCAAGCAGTAACCATTTCAGCAATAGAGAAAGCATAGGTTACGTACATCGCGCCATAGAAATAGCCCGGTTCACGCTCATAGCGTAGGCCGCAGTAATCACAGTGGCTGTTCATTTTTTGAACTTTCAGACCGTACGCAGGCCCTTGGTACACATGGCCGATTCTACATCTTGGACATTTTGCTTGCCATGCAGCTTTAAATTCAGATAATTCGTATTTAACCTCTTCCATAGTTATAGTTGTTTTCTGAACTCTTCAGGTGTGAGCCCAGCGGATTTCTTGAAAAATTTAGTAAAGTATGAGTTGTCCTTAAATTGCAGCTCATCTGCAATTTCGGTAATGTTTAAATTTCTATTGACCAGGAGCCGCTTTGCTTCAAGGACAATGCGGTTCCGGATGATTTCTCCCGCAGACTGTCCAATATAAGACTTACAGATCGCGTTGAGATGATTGGGCGTGATAAATAGCTGATCCGCATAAATGCTGGGCAGCTTGGTCGATTTAAACTGCTGTTCAACCAATTGCTGAAAGCTGTTGAATATTTTATGATTGTAGGGATTGCCTCTTTCGAGATGTTCCTTCTCTGTAGCAATTGAAATATATAATATAAATTGCAGTAAAAGTGTACGGATATAGTCTTCCGATAATCGCTCGGCTTTGGCGGATAAGATTTGGTCGAGAATAGCAGTCGCCTGGTAACGATACTGTTCAGCCAACACGAATATCAGATGTTCAATTTTACCCTGTAGAAAGCTAAAGCGCTCCAGGTAGTCGGCGCGTAAAAGAAAGGATTGGAAGTAATCAATGGAAAAATTGACGACATAACCTGCTTCATCCCCTACAAAATTCCAGGTATGCACCTGGCCTGGCACCATAAAATAGATCTGATAAGGCGCTATCTTATAATGATTAAAATCAATGATATGCTCACCCGACCCTTTGGTGAAAAGGACGAAATGAAAAAAATTATGCTTATGGGGGAATACCATATCCTGATGCTTGATGATATATTCTTTCAGATCATCAATGTGAATCGTTGTGTTATTGTTGAGATCAATACTACAACTATCAATGATAGGTATGGTGTTTTTTCTAATCATATTACAAAATTAGGGTAAATATTCTTTTATAAGTGGTGTTTATTTATTGTTTTGTGGTATTTTTCAATGATTTTGATGTTTTGGTGTTTTGTTCGTGATGTTGGAACAATCCTTGTTTGTAAAATTTTAAAATATATTTATAAATGGAAAGTAATTTGAATAGCCTAGGAACGAGATTTGGGCGATTAACCGACATTGTGATTGAATCAATACCGGGGATTATTGGGGGAATTATCCTATTAATTCTCGGTAAATATGTCATTGGTTTTGTGGACCGATTATTACATAAACGTTTTGAAAAGAAAAATGTGGATCCGTCGATCCGGGCTTTTATCTCTAGCATCGTCAAGATTGTCATGTGGGTGATGTTGCTTCTCACCGTAGCAAGCCAGATTGGGATTCAGACAACATCTTTTATTGCTGCGTTGTCTGCTTTTGGGTTGGCAGTTGGTATGGCGCTTCAGGGCAGCTTGAGCAATTTTGCTGGCGGAGTGCTCATATTGATGTTTAGGCCTTTTGAAGTAGGGGATTCCATATCAAGTGCAAATGGTACTGCAGGTACGGTAGAACGGATTGATATCTTGTATTCCACGTTAATTGGTGATGATGGGGTGCGTGTTTTTAGCCCCAACGGACCCTTGGCTAATTCAGTGATCAAAAATTATACGAAAATCGTCCAACGGATGTTTGAATATACCATCAGTATCTCTTATGATAAAAACGTAAAAGAAGCGAAAGATATCATATTAAGGGTTCTCCGTTCGAATGAGAATGTGTTGACAAGTCCGGAGCCAACTGTTTTCATCAAAGAATTGGGGGACAGTGCCATGGTTTTGACCGTTCGAGCCTGGACGAAAAGAGAGCACTATGTCGCTGCGCGAAACTCGATGCAGGAAAAGATTATGTTGGAGCTGGAAAGGAACGATATTAGTTTATCTTCCAATCCGACGCAGATTAGCATTGTTTCAAATTCAAGTGACCAAGGAACTGCAAAAGCTTAGTCCTGGTCCGTTTCCAATGCATGTATAAGGACAAAGTACCTGTAGGCAATGATAGCCTGCTGGTACTTTTTTAATTTTAACGGATCCATCTTACCGTATTTTGGTAAGATGGCCTTATTTAAGCTGTTTAAAAGCTGAAAAAATCTTCTTTTCATGGATACACTTCTTTATTGATAATTTGGGGCATTTTTTCGCCTTTGATTGCTGCCAATAAGTTGCTGGCGGCCATCAATGCCATATTATCCCTTGTTTCTACGGTGGCAGAGCCGATGTGCGGCAGGACACAAACATTTTCCATAGTTAACAGTGGATTTTTTGGATCCATCGGCTCCGGGTCGGTTACATCAAGCCCGGCTCCCCATAATTGGCCAGTCTGCAGGGCTTCTGTTAGATCCAATTCATTGACCAATCCGCCCCTAGCCGTATTCACTAATATAGCGGAGTTTTTCATGCGCGTAAACGTATTTTTGTCAAACCGGTTTTTAGTCTCCGCTGTCAAAGCAGCATGAATCGAAAGTACATCGCTCTGCGTGAGTAGATTGTCGAAATTAACATATCGTGCGCCAAGAATTTGTTCAGCTTCCTCATTACGGCTCCGATTGTAATAGATAATTTCCATGTTATACGCTGCTTTGGCCTTTCTGGCGAATTCAAAGCCAATTCGTCCCAGTCCATAGATGCCCAGTGTTTTGTTATTGAGCTCGATACCCAGGTTTGCCGTAGGATCAAAACCTTTCCATTCGCCCTGCAAAATTCTCTTGTGGTTGAAAAATGCTTTCCGCGATACCGATAGCATCAAGAGGAAAGCAACGTCTGCTGTTGCTCCTGAAAGGATGCCCGGTGTATTGCTTACGGGTATTCCATGCTGTGTAGCGGCTGAGATATCCACATTGTCATAGCCTACACTCATGAGGGATAGGGCTTTCAGGTTGGGGCAGTTTTGAAAAAAATTAGCGTCAAACTTTTGCATCCCACCGTTAAGGACGTAGTCGGCCTGTTGGCTAGCTTTGATAAGCTCCGTTTCGGATAGGGGGGTACTTGAATCGTGAATCGTAAGGTCGTGCCCAGCAGATTTTAATAGATCTATGCCTTTTTGTGGAATTTTTTTAGTGATAAATATCTTCATGTAAATAGATACTGTTTAGCTTGTTGTTGGTTGATTCCTCTGAATCCATTTGTTTTGTCCTATCTTCAAAATTAATGATCACTCATCGCTATTACAACAAAAAAAGCCATATTGTTGTTTCAATATGGCTCATTATTCCTTGTTTTTTGAACTTTACTTTTTACGGAGTAGGTAATCCAAAATAGCTTTACCCTTATCATCGGCGGAGATGGCTGAATTGGACAAGATGACTACGCCACTTTTTTTGTCGGGCGATAAGGCTAAATAGGAGCTACTTCCGGCAGTTCCACCATTGTGCCAATAAACCGTTAGGTCGTCAACCAAATTCATATGCCATGCAAGTCCTAGATCCGTATCCGGGGGGAGAAAAAATGTAAATAACCGGGTGTTTGCCATTGCATTTTCCAATGGAGTCTGTGGCATTTTAAATTGCGCATTCGCAAATTTAAGCAGATCCTCCAGAGTTGATTTTAATCCACCAGCAGCACCGAAAGTGTCAAACGACCAAGGAATTACTTCTTGGCCTTCTTTGTTATATACTTTAAAAGTATCTTTTCTCTTAGGGTCTAATACTTGAAAGGTATTACTCATTTCAAGTGGTTTACAGATGATATCTTTTACAAGCTGATCATAACTTTTTTTATAGATACTGCATATAATGTCTCCTAATACGGCGTAACCAAGGTTGCTGTACTCATATTCTTCACCTGGATTTTTTTTATTTTTAAAGCCTGAGAGGTAATTATAAAGTGCTTTTTTGTCGTATGTTTTGTAGGGGTCACTTTCGTTAAATCCTTTGACTTTGTCAAGATTGTCAGGAAGTCGAGGGAAGCCAGAGGTATGATTGGCCAACATTTGAAATGTTATTTTCGAAAGCGCTTCATTTTTTTTGAGTGAGTCAGGAAGAAATAGCGAAATAGGTTGATCTAACGTGACTGTTCCTTCTTCGACAAGATTTGACAAAAGTATAGCGGTAAAAACTTTGCTCAGCGAACCGATTTCATAAATAGATGTTTTTGTTGGTGGAGTTTGGTTGCCTTTGGCCGTCTCGCCATAGAAATAGGTTTTGGTTTGTCCGTTCTTTAAAATGCCAATGGCAAGTGATTGTGTGTTTTGTTGTTTCAGGTACGTATTTGCAACTGAATCGACAAAAAGGTCGTCGTTATCGACAGATTTCTGAGTAGCAGGTACCACAATAGTTTTTTCCACTTGAGGCTTTCCTGCTAAAGGTGTGAATTTTAATGTATTGAATTTTAGGGTAGTATCCGTTGCAAAAAGGACCGCATATGATTTGCTGTCGAAGTCCATTTGATAGGTTGCAAGCCCTTTTTCAAATTCTTGTATCGTTGAACTTTTTACTCTTCCTAAGGGGTATAGCTCTTGGAGTACTTGCGTGAATTTGGATAGGCTAATTTGCTGTTTGAAAGAATCACTGGCCAAATTATAGGCGGAGTCTGTCATCTGGGAATTGATAAAAAATTCCAGCTTATTGTAAACTCCTCTGTTGATCTGTTCCGCAGGATTCGTTTGGGCAAAGGAGTAAGAAGAGATGCCCAGCAATACTATTGTAATTAAATGTTTCATAACTATTGATGGGCACAAATCTACGGAATGTTTAAATTCCAATCAATTGTTTTAATCGTGCATAGCCTGATTTACTGATATTGAGCTTTTCGCCCGAGGTCAGTGCAGCAATATAAGAGTCTTTTTCATAAGGTTCCAATTTAGCCAACTGGTCCACTTTGATGATAAAAGAACGGTGGATGCGGACAAATTGATTTGGATCCAAAGATTTTTCAAAAAAGGACATGGTTTTGTTCTTGAGGTACATGCCATCTTTGGTATGAATCTTAACATAGTCATCGTAGGATTCAAGATATTTGACGGTATCAATTGGGATAATTTTGATCTGGGTGCCTGTTTTTACAACAATACGGTCAATTTTTGTTTCGTCTTGCGCTGTAAGGACTTCGTAATTGGGCTGTACCTTTTTCTCCGGAGCTGAGAAGTTAGCCCTAAATTTTTCCAGGGCTTTTTTGAAGCGCGTAGGTGATACCGGTTTTAACAGGTAATCCAATGCGTTCTTCTCAAAAGCTTTTAAGGCGTACTCATCAAAAGCCGTCGTAAAGATGACAGCTGGTGGATTGTCTATCAGTTCCAGCATTTCAAAACCCGTTAATTTGGGCATTTGTACGTCCAGAAAAATTAAATCAGGTTCATGGGTATGAATAGCCTTAACGCCTTCAAAACCATCGCCACATTCGGCAACGACCGATACATCGGCCTCATTTTTTAAGTAACCGGCAATAATGGAGCGTGCCAAGGGTTCATCATCGATAATAACGACTTTAATCATATTGAGGTATTTTTAGGGTACTGATAAATATATTGTCCTGAATCTGAGTTTCAAGGAGATCATTTCTTCCATAGAGGAGGTACAATCGGCGTTGAATGCTCGAAAGCCCAAATCCAGTGCCTTTTTTCGGTTTTGATTGCTCTTCAGTATCGAATGGATTGGTGATTTGGATCATTAATTGACCTTCATTCGACTGGCATTTTATTTTAATTTCTACTTGATCCGTTACATTATATAATCCGTGTTTAATCGCATTTTCTACCAGTGGCTGAATAATCATGGCTGGTAATCTATTGTTGAAAATTTCTTCTGAGGAAGAGATGGATGTATTTAGTCGATGACCGAAGCGTACTTTTTCAATATCAAGATAAAGTTGAAGGTGATCGAGCTCTTCTTCAAGTGTGATAATTTGATTGTTTTCTTTTCTTAATGTTCCTCTTAAAAAGTCCGATAACTGGAATGTCATGTTTCGGGCTTCATCCGGATTGGCGCCAATAAGTGCTATAATGGAGTTGAGGCTATTGAATAGGAAATGCGGCTGTAACTGTTGTCTTAAATTATACAGTTCGGCTTCCCGAAGTAAATTTTCGGATTCCTGCTTCCGCTTGATATTGTTGATGTTGTCTTCCTGAATATTCCAAACGATATTGATAATGGCAACAGAAGTCAAAATGAGGAAGTTAACGATACCCCTATAGGGTAAGGTTAAATCCAGCAATGGGGTAAAGGTCGATTCGATAAAGTAACTCATCAAAAATCGGCTTAATGCGATGCTTATTGCGCCCATGATTAATCCGATGATGAGTACCTTCCAAATCTCCCGAGGTTGCGGGGTATAGAAATTGAGTGCTGATGACATGCCATAGCAGCAAAACATCATCACCACACTGTTTATAAATGAATCTTTGAATGCGAGTTGTTGGTCGAAACCAGAACGAAGCATCAATAAATATTGTAACGCGAGATATCCGATAAATACGGATATACATATAATGCCAATTAAACGACTTTTAACACTGAGGAACAGTTTGTTTTTCATCTATTAAGCATTTTTTATGGTTAAATTGCCTAAAATACAGGTCCCTGTAATGTATATTTTCTTATCCGTATCAGGATTATAAATTGTTTGAAAGCGGCGGTCATCAACAGATCCTAAGACCGATGCCACGTTGCTAAATACCGTCCAATGTGGTGGAATGATAATACGTGCGCTACCAAACAATTGGAATGTATCGATCACAATGGGTTGTTGAATATCCGCTTTTGTTAAATCCAGTTCTACACTCCCAAATACATTGGTCAAGTTGCCACCTCTAAAATTTTTGGAATAGATTACTTTCTTTTGGCCCGCAAAAATACTGTTCAAGTTGAGGTTATCTTCAAATGACTGTTGAAAAGGATCTTTGTCGCCAAAAGCCTGCTGATTAGGCGAGGCTTGTTGGCTTGATCCATATTGTTCGTTGAAAGGTCTTGATTCCTGATCAGCGGGGCTACTGTCTATAGGTTCTGCTGTCGGAACATGAACTCGTTTATCCCAGTCATAAGAGCCTTGCGGCGGATGAGGATACGTTGGGGGAACCATCGGCGGTTTCCTTTTGCTCATGATAAAGTAAATACCGAGCGAAATGATGATGATCGGGACGGTTACCGAACCAAAGTCTGTGCGCATCATTCTTGAGATCAGGCTTGCTCCACCTATGATCAACAAGATAATTGCCGATTTTTTCTGAAATTGGGAATTTATACCAATAACCAATCCAATGATGATTAATATCGTTTGCCAGCCAAATAACCAATCCGGAAACCAGCTTCCTAAATTGAGGTTATTCAATAATAAGAATATACCTACGATGATCACAATCGCTCCTACAATATTGCGGCTATTATTGCTGTTTGGTATGATGGGTTCTTTTTCCATAATGTTTTTACTATTTATGACTCAAAGATAGAGGCACAAATATATTCTACATATTTGCTTTAGGTAATACAACTTATATTTTCGGTAAATGTAATGATTTCGTCGGTAAAAAATCTTGTTGTTTAATTTTTGTCTTGGTTATAAATAGTAGGGGACTGCCATTTTTACGCGTAATTGTCTTTTTTTTTAATATTATTTGGTGTATTAAAATGAATTATTATATATTTATCAAAGATTAAGATTACTTTAAACTTAAATAACAACCAATGGGAGATTTTGAAAACAAAGAACGTGAAGAAGTTTTTTCAAAAAAGGTGAGAGCAGGTAAGCGTACTTATTTTTTTGATGTAAAAGCAACTCGATCGAACGATTACTACATTACTATCACAGAAAGCAAGAAACGCTTTGAGGATGGCCAGTTTATTAAGCATAAGATTTTCTTATATAAAGAAGATTTTGAAAAGTTCGCTGAAGGTTTGACAGATGTGGTGAATTACATCAAGTCCAATCAGGAAGTAATCGAGAAACGTTATGAGCCTAACTTTGACGATGCATACGCTGAAGAAGCGGGTGCCCGTTCAAAAGACGATTTTTCGTTCTAATATTTGTAGAACGGAATCTTAATGAAAAAAAGAAATAAAAGCCACTAAAGTGGCTTTTTTGCTTTCTGAAAAATGGTTCGTTCTGCAATGTCGTGCTAGGAGGATATAAGCGGTATACTGCGCAGAAAATCATTTAGCACCGCATTAAATTTTTCGGGTTCTTCCAAATTGGGCAAGTGTCCGGATTCTTCAAATTCCATATAGCGGACATCCGGTATATTCTCGATGAGGATATCGGTTTGTTCTGCGCTCATCAATTTGTCGTGTTTACCTTTTATGACCAATGTTGGAATAATGATTGTTCTCAACGAATGCGTTGTATCTGTTCGTGATGCAAGAGCAAGTTGTGTTGCGCAAATGCTGGCGACTTCATTTCTGCGGATACAGCTTTTGATAAGTTCAACAGCTTCGGGGTTTTCACGGATTGTTTTATCGTGAAATACATTGGCGATAAACCCAATGGCAAATGGCCTTCTGCCGTACTTTAACAAGGCCTGGATGGAATCAAAACGCTTTTGTTTAGCTTTATTGTCGTCGGCAAGTGAATTGGTGTCACAAAGGACAAGTCCTTTGAGCTGTTGTCCGATTAGTTCATAAGTCCGGAGTGCTATGTAGCCTCCCATGGAGATTCCACAGAGGATGACGTGATTGAGGTCGAGCTTACGGATAAATTCCACAAGATCTTTAGCAAAAACATCAACGGAGAAAAAACCATGTCCGTTGGTACTCAGTCCATGTCCCCGAACATCGATCGCGATGCCCGTATATTCTTCGTCAAGTTGAAGGAGCTGTTGTTTCCATGTATTTTTGTTGAATGGAAAGCCATGGATAAATAGGACGGTTTTGGGAGAAGGGTAAGCGGTGCTTGGCCGAATGTAGTAGGAGATGCTGATGTCTCCGATGCGGATTTTACTGCGTTTTAATTCTCTTTTGCTCATGAATGCTAATATTTGTCCGTGTCTGAAAAAAAAAGTTGATATTTTAAATATAATATTATCAACGAGATAAAAGAAATGTTGTTCTATAAAGTTGAAAAAAGAGAAAAAATGTTTGTGAAATTGATAAATATACCGATATTTGCATCACCAAAACGGAAAAGGATAACGGATTTGTTTTGGTTGCCTAGCGCTCCTAGCTCAATTGGATAGAGCATCTGACTACGAATCAGAAGGTTAGGGGTTCGACTCCCTTGGTGCGCACAAATACAGTTTTTGTATTGTTAAAAGAGGCATTCCTAGCTCAATTGGATAGAGCGTCTGACTACGGATCAGAAGGTTAGGGGTTCGACTCCCTTGGAGTGCACATCGAAAAGCCAATCAAAGCGATTGGCTTTTGTTTTTAGCGGTGCTGCAGTAGAGCAGTCGATGGAAGGAGGGAACTTCTTTTTGAAAAAAAATTTGTAAAAAAACGAATTCTGACTATATTTGCGTCACCAAAACAAATGGGACAGAGTTCTAAACGTAATGGTTTAATGCGCTCCTAGCTCAATTGGATAGAGCATCTGACTACGGATCAGAAGGTTAGGGGTTCGACTCCCTTGGAGCGCACAACTGAAAAGCCTAGTCATCATCTGTGATTAGGCTTTTATTTTTTAACTCGTTTTAATTTCTTAAATAAAACTATGCTAAACCTTGTAATATTTGGCCCTCCGGGTGCAGGTAAGGGAACCCAATCTGCAAAGCTTATTGAAAAATATCAATTGGTTCATGTTTCAACTGGTGATATTTTTAGAGCACATATTAAAGGTCAAACGCCACTTGGTCAACAAGTGAGCCAGATTATTGCTGAGGGAAATTTAGTGCCAGATTCGATTACGATAGCAATGCTGGAAGAGGAAGTAAAGAAAAATCCGGATGCAAAAGGATTTATTTTTGATGGATTTCCTCGTACTGTTGCTCAAGCTGAGGCATTGGATGCTTTTTTAGAAGGTATCAATACATCAATCTCGGTCGTAATCGCACTGGATGTGAATGAGAATGAATTGAAAGCACGCATCGCTAAACGTAAGGAAATTTCTGGTCGTGCGGATGATGATGCGGATAAATTGGTGAAGCGTATTGATGAATATTTCACGAAGACGATTCATGTGTTGCCGTATTATGAGGCACAAGGTAAACTTTCTAAAGTGAATGGTATCGGTGATATCGATTCTATCTTTAAAAGTTTAACAGATATCATCGATAATTATTAATTAAGATAAGTACTTTTTAGACTGTAATAAATTGTAATGGCGCAAGGCTCGAATTTTGTTGATTATGTGAAAGTGTGTTGTCGTTCTGGACATGGTGGGGCAGGTTCGGCTCATTTGCACCGTGACAAGCACACAGCTACCGGTGGACCCGATGGTGGTGACGGCGGTCGTGGCGGGCATATTATCCTGAAAGGAACGACTAATCTCTGGACGTTACTCCATTTAAAATATCGTAAGCATATTATTGCGTCAAACGGTGAGTCTGGCGGCAGTTCTTTGCGTACGGGGGCAACTGGACGTGATGAGATCTTGGAAGTGCCGTTGGGTACGATTGCGAAGGATGCAGAGACGGGAGAGGTGCTGTTCGATATCACAGAAGACGGTGAAACCAGAATATTGGTCCCGGGAGGAAAAGGCGGGCTGGGCAACTGGCATTTTAAGTCGCCAACGCAGCAGACACCACGGTTTTCGCAACCTGGTCTTCCTGGTAAAGAACAGTGGATGATTCTCGAATTGAAGGTTCTTGCCGATGTTGGACTGGTTGGATTTCCGAATGCTGGTAAATCAACGTTGTTGTCCGTCGTTTCTGCTGCAAAACCAGAAATTGCGAATTATCCCTTTACAACACTGGTACCTAATTTGGGTATGGTGAGCTACCGGGATAACCGTTCCTTTGTTATGGCTGATATTCCGGGTATTATCGAAGGCGCTTCAGAAGGAAAGGGATTAGGGTATCGTTTCTTGCGGCATATTGAACGAAATTCTGTTCTGCTGTTTATGGTGCCAGCCGATACCGATCGGACGATCCGTGAGGAGTACGCGATTCTATTGAATGAACTGACTGCGTATAATCCTGAATTGGCCGATAAACCCAAATTGCTGGCTATTACCAAGTCTGATATGCTCGATGAGGAGCTGGAGAAGGAAATGGAGCAGGAGCTACCGGAAGATGTACCCTATATTTTCATTTCTTCGGTAACAGGTAAAAATATATTACCATTGAAAGATATGATCTGGAAAGCAATCAACTCTTAAAAGTTGAATACATAAACAGAAAAGGCGCTCCACACCGTGAAGCGCCTTTTCTGTTTATATTAAATGCTATATGTTGCTAAAAAAAGAACATTTAATAAGTTTTTTTGTTAATTTCATACGATTATTTTATTCCTGATGGAAGGCTGGTTTTTAGCCCCATTACCAAATTAAATCTAAATGAAAACAGAAAACGAAAAGTATTGCGTAGAATGCGGCAAGTTGATCAATATCAAGGCCGAGGTTTGCCCCTATTGTGGTGTACGACAACCTATTTTTTATGCGAACCAACCCTTTCAACAACAAAATAACACGTTACAGGATGATAGATGGTTGCCGGCATTGTTATTTTGCTTTTTTCTAGGCCCTTTTGGAGCGCATCGGTTCTATTTGGGGCAAATTGGTACTGCCGTTATTCAGCTGCTTACCTTAGGCGGTTGTGGTATCTGGTATTTAATTGATTTGATTATGATTCTTGTCGGAAAATATAAGGATGCAGATGGCAACTATATTAAGAGTCCTATAAACAATAATTAATGATTTATATCCTACTGAAATACCTTAAATATCATTGGATCTATTCGTTGGTATTGGGGTATTTCGGAATTGCTATAGGCTTATATCTTTTTACGGATATCCACATTCTTATTCCTTGCCTTTGGAAGGCTGCAAGTGGCTATGATTGTCCGGGATGTGGTCTTACTACCGCTTTGATTGCTTTGTTGCGCTTGGAGTTTCGAGAAGCCTGGCTAGAGAATCCATTGATTTATATGCTTGTGCCACTATTGACAGGTCTGGTTTTGAGGGATTTTACTCAATTTATGGAGCGGGAATCAATTTCGGAATAAAAAAATAAAAAATGTTTTCACTTTTAAGTGATATGTCGTAACTTTGTCTCCCGTGAAAATTAAAGTAGAGTCTTTATTGGTAGGTGCCTTAGGAAACGGTTTGTCAATCGTGATGATGCATTGTTAATTGATATTTAGCCCATTTGAGGGCTTTTTTTATATCCAATCTGGAACGCTTTAAAATTCATAAAAGTAAGGATACACATTTTATAATATTACATCGATAATGACCAACTACAGCAAATTGCCTGCAATTTTAGTTTTAGAAGATGGTACAGTTTATCACGGTAAAGCCGCTGGTAAAATTGGTACGACTACTGGGGAGATCTGTTTTAACACAGGAACAACTGGTTATCAAGAGATTTTTACAGATCCATCTTATTTTGGACAAATCATGGTAACAACCAATGCACACATTGGTAACTATGGTATTGATGAGGACGATACCGAATCAAATCAAATTCAGATTGCAGGATTAGTTTGTAAAAACTACAACATCAACTATAGCCGCAAAATGGCTGATGAATCTATCCAAAGCTACTTTGAAGAGGGTAATTTAGTTGGTATTTCTGATGTGGATACCCGTTCATTGGTGCGACATATCCGTGATAAAGGTGCGATGAATGCGATTATTTCTTCGGAGACATTGGATGTTGAGGAATTAAAGCGTCAATTGGCTGAAGTTCCTTCAATGGATGGACTTGAGCTGTCTTCAAAAGTAACAACAGCTGAGCCTTATTTCTTCGGTAATGAAAATGCTTCGTTACGTGTAGCGGTTTTGGACTTGGGCATCAAGAAAAATATCTTACGCAATTTTGAGGCTCGTGATGTATATACAAAGGTTTTTCCTGCGAAAACAACATTTGAGGAAATGGAGAAATGGAATCCGGATGGTTATTTCATTTCCAATGGTCCTGGCGATCCAGCACCGATGGATTATGCAATCGATACGGTAAAAGCTATTTTGAATGCAAATAAACCGATGTTTGGTATTTGTTTAGGTCACCAGATCTTAGCATTGGCAAATGGTATCCGCACCAGCAAATTGCATAACGGACACCGTGGTATCAATCACCCGGTGAAGAATATTATCGCTAATCGTTGTGAAATCACTTCGCAGAACCACGGTTTTGGGGTTGTGGCTGAAGATATCCAAAATTCTGAGAACGTCGAAATTACACACGTTAATTTGAACGATCAGTCTATTGAAGGTATCCGTATCAAAGGACAGAAAGCATTTTCGGTGCAATATCACCCAGAATCATCACCGGGTCCACATGACTCGCGCTATTTGTTTGATGATTTTGTAGCGATGATCAAAAACTAATTTGTACAATATTATATAAAAAACCCTTCAGATCTTGAAGGGTTTTTTATTGTGACAATAGTACCAATTATTCAGATTAATACTATTTTATTCATAATAAATAGGGGAATAAATACATTTTTTATTATATTTGGTTGTGAAAAATGTCTGTAGATAAGAGTGTGTCTTATCTACACTAAGTAATGAAAATAAATTATAGTCTAATAAAGAGATGAGTTTAATTATCGATGTTCATGCGCGTCAAATTTTGGATTCGCGCGGTAACCCTACAATCGAGGTAGATGTTACTACACAAAATGGTTTTGTTGGTCGTGCAGCTGTTCCTTCAGGTGCTTCAACAGGTATTCACGAAGCAGTTGAATTGCGCGATGGCGACAAGGCAAAATATTTGGGAAAAGGTGTTTTGAAAGCTGTTGAGAATGTAAACACTAAAATTGCAAAAGCTTTAGAAGGTGTAGATGTTTTCGAACAAAATGCCATCGATAAAATCATGATTGATTTAGACGGTAGCGAAAATAAAGGTAACTTAGGCGCAAATGCTATTTTGGGTGTTTCTTTAGCTGTTGCAAAAGCTGCTGCACAAGAGTCACGTCAGCCATTATACCGTTACATCGGCGGTGTAAATGCAAATACTTTGCCTATTCCTATGATGAATATCATTAATGGTGGTTCTCACTCTGATGCGCCTATTGCATTTCAGGAATTTATGATCATGCCTGTGGGTGCGCCTTCATTCTCTGAAGCTTTGCGTTGGGGTACTGAGGTGTTTCATACCTTGAAAAAAATCTTACATGACAGAGGTCTTTCCACTGCAGTAGGTGACGAAGGTGGTTTTGCACCAACTTTTGAAGGTACTGAAGATGCTATCGAAACTGTTTTGAAAGCGATTGAAATCGCTGGTTACAAACCAGGTCAAGATGTTTGTTTAGCATTGGATTGTGCTTCTTCTGAGTTCTACAAAGACGGTAAATACGACTATACGAAGTTTGAAGGTGATAAAGGTGCTGTACGTTCTAGTGAAGAACAAGCAAGCTATTTAGCTGAATTAACAGCTAAATACCCTATTATTTCTATTGAAGATGGTATGGCTGAAGATGATTGGGCAGGATGGAAAACATTGACTGACAAAATCGGTGACCATGTGCAATTGGTAGGTGATGATCTTTTTGTTACAAATACAAAACGTCTTCAACAAGGAATCGATACACATACAGCAAACTCAATTTTAGTAAAAGTAAATCAAATTGGTTCATTGACTGAAACAATCAATGCGGTTACTTTAGCTCAAAACTCTGGCTATACTTCTGTGATGTCGCACCGTTCGGGCGAGACTGAGGATGCAACTATTGCAGACTTAGCTGTCGCATTGAACTGTGGTCAGATCAAAACAGGTTCTGCTTCCCGTTCAGACCGTATGGCTAAATACAATCAATTGTTGCGTATCGAAGAAGAATTGGGTGGTAATGCCCGTTTCATCGGTAAAAACTTTAAATACGCTAAAAAATAAATTAAAGTTTGATTTTTAATAAAGAAAGCCGAAGTATTTTTACTTCGGCTTTTTTTGAGCACTATTTTTAGCGGCGTTTTCTTTCCCGGATATTACGAAAAAGGCAATTTTGACTATTTCTTTAGAACAAGGTGTTTGGCGTGTTCTTATTTGGATAGGTTAGATCCAAGTTGAATGTTGTATTCAGTTTTTTAATAAAATGTGTCGCCAGTAATGGTGATTCTACCTCAATATTCTGATGGATAAAGAAATATAATTTTTGCAATCCGTTTTCCCGCCATAGTTTCAGAACATCAATCCATTGATCCAGTCGATCATAGTCTGATGCATGATTTGCACCCACATACCGTACAAAAGCAATCGGCGTCGTCAGGCGCATATGAAGCATATCTCTCCGGCCAGCAGTATCGACCAGTACATTCGTTACATTTGTCTCCTCCAGGAGCGTGTATAGTTCTTTCGTGACTTCGGGTTTGGAAAACCAGTCTTTATTTCGGACTTCCAATGCCAGCGGGACTTCTTTTGGCCAGTCATGTAAGAATAGTTTTAACCGGGCCATGTCCTTTGGGTTATAATTGTCGTGCATCTGGAGAAAGGCCATTCCGAGTTTTTCATCGAAATGTACGATGGAGTCTGCAAACAGTTTCACTTTATCGCCGGTATTTAGCAGTCTGCTGAAATGACTGATGGATTGCGGTATTTTTGGAAAAAATTTAAAGGTAGCAGGTGTTTTCTTTTTCCAGGTTTCTACCTGATCTATACTGGGTGAGTTATAGAATGTAGCATTGAGTTCAATACTGTTAAACTGCGTGGAATAATAGGCAAGTTCGTCCTTTGTGCCTCGGGGATAAAATCCTTTTAGATCTTGTTTATTCCATTTTGCACAACCTACGGATACCTCAAAAGGCTTATCAATTTTGAAATGCTGTAATAAGGTTAGGGTTTCTGGTGCAGTAGGAGGAAGGGTAAAATCAATTTCCTCAGGGTGCTCTACTTGGCCGAATTTCATATTAGTTTTTTCTTAATTTATAATCAAATAATAGATGAGCCAACAATGCCAAGAGCGTATAGCATGTACCTACAAAAATAACGCCGGGCCATTGGAAGTGTTGCCATGCTTGTGCAGCAAAAAAGGTGCCTGTTGATCCGCCAATAAAATAGCTGACCATATATACGGTGTTTAGCCGGTTATTGGCGCCCAGGTTCAGCGCATAGAAGTCACTTTGATTGAGGATATGCATCGACTGTAGACCAAGGTCGATAAAAATAACGCCAAGGATCAGTCCCCAATAATAATTACCAAAGAGGGCGAATAATAACCAGCTGAATAGCATCAATAGGATCGCGTACAAGATGATTTTTGCTTTGCCTATATAAATGGTTAGTTTATTGACAAAGGCAGCGGCAAGTGCCCCACAGGCACCTACGAGACCAAAGGCTCCTGCAGTTGCGGGACCATCGAAGAAAGGGGGAGCTGCCAGGTGAAACACAAGTGTTGTAAAGAATGCGGAAAAGGCCCCAAAGCCCATGGCACCGCGAAAAGCAGCCAACTGTAATACAGGTTGTTTCCTGGCAAAGTTCCAGACCGAACGCATCAATTCCTTATAGGAGCCTTTGAAATTTGGTAATACCTCAGGTAGCTTGATTGCAATAGCAAGGGCTGTAACGACCATGATTACTGCCGCTATCCAATACATTTCGCGCCAGCCAAAGTAGGAACCAATAAACCCACTGACAACCCTAGAGAGTAATATACCGATCAGCAGACCCGACATAACCATACCTATCGCTGAAGCTTGCTTTTCTTGGCTTGCAAGTTCGGCAGCCATGGGCACAAAAACCTGTGGAATAACGGACGTGAAACCTATCAGAAAGCTGAATAGCAAGATAGATAGGATAGAAGTGGACATGGCCATGCCTACCAAAGAAAAAATAATGAAAAAGAAATCGATCAAGATCATTTTTTTTCTTTTAAACATATCCCCTAAGGGAACGATTAGTAACAGGCCAAAGGCATATCCGATCTGCGTTAACATAGCCGAATTACTGACCATGGCCTCGTCAATATGCAGGTCTTTGGCAATCAGGCCCAATAGTGGTTGATTGTAATAATTATTGGCGACAACTAAGCCCGTGGCGATGGTCATCAGCCACAAGGTTGCTTTGGATATTTCGTTTTTTGAATCTATTGTTTGCGACATGGGCAATTAATGTAATTCATCCCAGAGATCCTGAAATTGCTGTTTCAATGCTGCAACTTCCTGCTCTAATTGTGTAACGCGATCAAGTAAGACCTGGTCGTTCGAGGAGCCGCTCACCGGACCACTATTTTCATAGGCTTCCAGATTGATTTCTCCTAATAAATGGATGTAGCGGACTTCTTTATGGCCCATTTGTTTCGGTAGGGATTTAAGATAGCCTTCTTGTGCCAATTTTTCCAATTGTTCATTAATTTCGCTTAACGATTCAAACTCATAAAGTCTTCCAGAGTTTGAATTAATTTCGCCGGCGGTCATTGGTCCTCTGAGTAGCAATAAACAAACAATGGTTAATTCAGATGGAACGAGTGGAAACTGTATAGCAAAATTATGCTTATACTTCGTTACGCGAGATCCACCGCCAACAACTGTCGAAATTAAGCCCTTTTTCTTTAATATATCTAGTGTCGACACAATATCGTCTTCCGTATAATGTACGACTGGTTTTCGGGAAGTTTTTTGATTACAAGCAGCCTGTAGACTATTGATCGTCATGGGGTAATATTCTGGGGTTACTTTAGATTTTTCGATTAGTGCGCCTAGTACACGTTGTTCCATGGCAGACAATTGGGGCAAATTAGTTGTTTCCATTTATTTTTAAGAATATAAATTTATGATCGAATACAAGTAGGCTGTTATGGTGACATAACATGGGCTTGCTGTTTGTTTCTTCTCAAAGATGCCCTTTTTCTCCTATAACTCCAAAAGATCTTTTTCTTATCTTCGCATGGAGTAATAGAAGATTTTAAGGTGCTTAAGATAGCTTTTCGTCAAGAATTTGTCCACCCCGTCAAAGAGGGACATCGTTTTCCGATGCTGAAATATGAGTTGATTCCCTTGCAGTTAAAACATGAGGGGCTAGCGGATGAATCTAATTTTTTCAGTCCCGGACTCGCGAGTTTTGAAACCTGCTGTTTGGTCCATGACCCGGGATATGTAAGGCAGTTATTTGAGCTTACACTGGATCCCAAAATCATCCGTAGGATAGGTTTTCCATTAAGTCAAAGCCTTGTTGATCGGGAACGCTTTATCCTTGATGGAACAATCCAAAGTGCAAAGTATGCACTGGAATATGGTGTTGCATTTAGCATTGCCGGAGGAACACATCATGCGGGTTATGATTTTGGTGAAGGTTTCTGTTTGCTGAATGATCAAGCGACTGCCGCAGGCTACTTATTGAAGTATAAATATGCTAGCCGTATCCTCATCATTGACCTGGATGTACACCAAGGAAATGGTACTGCCCATATTTTTGAGGGGCATAATCAGGTGTTTACCTTTTCAATGCATGGTGAGAAAAACTATCCCTTTGTCAAACAGCGTTCCCATTTGGATATTGGCTTAGCAGATCAGGTTACTGATGCGGAATATCTCACTTTATTGGAACAGAGCTTAGTTGATGTATTTCGGAAATTTGAGCCTGATTTCGTTTTCTACCAGGCTGGGGTAGATATTTTGGAAACGGATAAGCTGGGCAAATTGAACTTAAGCAGCAGTACCTGTCATCGAAGAGATGAATTGGTCTTTCAAATGTGCCATAAACACAATATCCCTGTTCAAGTAAGTATGGGCGGAGGTTATTCTCCTGAAATTAAAGATATTGTCAATGCACATTGCCAGACTTTTAGAATAGCAATAGATTTATATAATTTATAAGATAAGAATATGTTTTTTCACCAAGATGCAACTTTTGAAGCGTTATCTATTCATCGCGTAGGCAATAAAGCGCAAGATGAATTTTATATTTTGTCAGATGCCCCAGTCTCTCTTGAAGGCGATGAAGTGTTACCTGGGCTCCTGATGCAGTATTTTATGAGTCCTTTTGCAAAGGTGAATGAGGTGTATCGCTTATATCATCCCAACGGAGAATTGGAGCTGAATGAGATTTTCTATTTTGTAAGGCAGTACTTTAAGGAGCAGCTTCCATTTCATGATTTCTCCCAGCAAATTTCAAAACACCTTTATGAGGTATCCAACCATCCTAAAATTAAAGCCGGCGAGGTATATGTTGTTGCGTTGAAGAATGTGCAGATCGAAGGGGAAGAACATGATGCGATTGGTATCTTCAAATCTGAGAATAAAGAGACTTATCTGAAAGTTTATCCAGAGCAAGGTGCATTTATGTTGGAGTATGAGCAGGAAGCAATTAATATCAATAAACTGGACAAGGGCTGTATTATTGTCAACGTAGAAGAAGAGGAAGGGTATAAGGTGCTGGTTCTCGATCAAACAAACCGGCAGCAGGAGGCTGTGTACTGGAAAGATGAGTTTCTGCAGCTGCGTGTGCGTAACGATAATTTCAATCAAACGGGCAATTATTTGAAAGTCTATAAAAATTTTGTTCAGGAAAAATTAGATGAGACGTTTGAATTGGAGAAAGCAGACAAGATTGATCTGATGAACAAATCCATGAACTACTTTAAGGAAAAAGAGACTTTTGTCCAGGAAGAGTTCGAGGAGGAAGTATTGGGTAATCCACAAGCAATTGCTTTATTTCAGGATTTTAAAGCCGGTTTTGAGGATGAATTTGACTCTCCATTTCAGGCAAGTTTTGAAATAGCAGATAAAGCCGTGAAAAAAATGGAATCTTCTTACAAGTCCGTTTTAAAGCTTGATAAGAACTTTCATATTTATGTTCATGGTAAACGTGAATATCTTGAGAAAGGTTACGATGAGGATAAAGGAATGAATTATTACAAGGTCTATTTTGAGAACGAAAGCTAATCGTTTTATAGTTTATTTGAATGGAAAAGCGCGATAAGATAGCTGTTTTTACGCTGGTGTTACTTCTGATTGGAATTTTTCTCTTTTCCCTGATCGAGAAAAATAGCCAATGGATTGAGGTATTTTATGCGCGTGGGTTTTACCGTTTCTATAGCCATGTGCCGAGATTTATTTTGGGTTATATTCCCTTTAGTCTTGGCGATCTATTTTATGTCGTAGTTGTTGCTTTTCTAATCTATTTAGTTGTCAAATTGATTGGAAATTTATGGAAGAGAAGATGGAAAAATTCTTTTCGTTCGGTTTTGCTCGTTATCAATTTGTTATTGGGGGTCTATTTTTTCTTTTACTTATCGTGGGGTTTAAATTACTATCGGAAGCCAATCAGTGCAAATGCCCATTTAGAGGTTGATAGTTTAAAACTTGCTGATTATCTTGTGGTTCTAAATGGATTTTTGGACAGCACAAATACGTTGCGTGAACATGTGGATCCATCGCATTGGGAAGGGAGTAAAGAAGCTATTCAAGAGGATTTGAATCAATGGGTGCAACGGGATACAGCTTTTGCAGCGTTTTTATCAAGGAGACTAATTAAGGCAAAATCGCCAATAAATAGTAAGATAGTTTCCTTTTTTGGTGTATCGGGCTATTTTAATCCTTTTACCCATGAAGCGCAGGTTAATAAAGCCATGCCGGTAACTTTTCTACCTTTTACTACGGTGCATGAACTTGCCCACCAACAGGGAATCGGTTTTGAAGATGAGGCGAATTTTATTGCTTTTGTTCGTTTACAGCAGCATCCCCAATCTTTTTACCGGTACTCGGCTTACCTTCAGACGACGCTTTATATGTTACGTGAGCTGCAGGGTATGTACCCCGATTTGGGAAAAGATTATAAAGGAAAATTAAGTGTAAATGTATTGAAAGACTTGGAAAAAGAAAAGCAGTTTTGGCGTGAATATACGGGTTGGGTCGACGATGTGATGGGATTGTTTTATAATCAATACCTGAAACATAACAATCAACAGGAAGGAATAGCACGGTACGATCGGATGACGCGATTGGTATTAGCTTATGAGCTTAAGAGAAAAGGATGTAATTAGCATATGAAATCCTAAAAAAGCCGTATTACAAAAAATAATACGGCTTTTTTAGGATCTTAAGAAGATTACTTTTGTGTTGAAATTAGTTCAAATGAACCTTCAGTTCCGGGGCTGCCCGAATAAATTTGTCCTTGCGGCAATCCTCTTAATCCAGTGGGAGCGGTTTTAATCCGATCATAGATGTTTCTCAAGTCTGTGTTTGCATTGACAGCTCGTCCACCTGCAGCTACGTCTCCATAAATATAGTTCACAGCCTTTTTGTTGGTTGTTTGAGGTTTGAGACTGCCATCTGTTAAAGTGACTTTAATTTTTCCTCCGTTCCCATTTGGAAAGGTTTTCGTGCCATTAAAAGCGTCATCTCCTTTTGCAATAATATAAAGGGAACCTAATTTTTGAAAATTAGCATTGATGTCAAAGTTGGCACCGTTATTCTTTCCATCGGTTCCATAGATGGTTGCCTTATTTCCAATTTCAGCATAACCAATCGTTAGCTTGACATTTTTCTTACCATAGAACGAAAGGGTAGCATTGTCTTTCATGATTAAAGTATCGATGTGCATGACGACGGTTGAGTCTCTATTATCGATATTTTTTTTTGCCTTTTTGCCAATTTCCAGTTTAGAAATATGTTGTGTTTCTTGTGCTTTCCCAGTGAAGGTCATTGCAAAGCAAAGAAAAAAGCCTAGAATAAATTTAAATTTCATAAAACTTTTAATTAATTGTAACTAACTAGTAGTTTGACAAATAAAAGGTCAAAGAGTTTAAATTTTAGCGAGATATTTTACAATTAATTTGGCCGTTTTCTCAGATGCGCCGGGAGAACCTAGTTTTTCTGCCAGAATATCGTAGTTTTCCATCACACTTGCACGATGGGCTTTATTATTGATAAGTTCACCTACTTCATAGGAAATATCGTATGGCGTGCAGTCGTCTTGAATCAATTCCCTCACTGATAGGAAATTATTAATTAGATTCACTAGAGAGATAAATTTAACCTTGATGACTAATTTGGCTATCCATACAGATAGTTGGTTAGCCTTATAAACGACAACCTGAGGTACCTTCAGAATACCTGTTTCAAGAGTAGCCGTCCCACTTGTAACGACTGCGGCTTCTGCGTTATGGAGAATATCGTAGGTTTGATCGAAGATCACGGGAATGTCGATGCCTTTAAAAAACTGCTTGTAATAGGCTTCGTCAAAATTGGGAGCACCGGCGATGACAAATTGATGAACAGGAAAGAAAAACGGAAGTTCGGCCATGATAGGGAGAAGCTTGGAAATTTCCATTTCCCGGCTTCCCGGTAACAGCGCGATCATGGGTTTTTCTGATAATCCATTTTGTGCTCTAAATTGGGGATTGAAATTATAGGTTGAAATCGCATCCAAAAGCGGGTTTCCAACGTAATCAACGGGCATGCGCCATTTCTTATAAAAATCTACCTCGAATGGCAAGATACAAAACATATGGTCGACAATCCGTTTTATTTTCTTTACACGACCTTGATTCCAGGCCCACACTTTTGGGGAAATATAATAGCAGGTTTTGATTCCGTGTTTTTTTGCAAAATCAGCGATTTTCAAGTTGAACCCCGGGAAATCGATCAGAATGACGGTGTCTGGTTTTTCTTTTAATAGATCATTTTTAACAAGTTTGAGATTCCTAGATATCTTTGGCAGATTTTTTAAAACTTCTATAAAGCCCATAAAAGCCATTTCTGAAGTATGTATCAATGTATTTTTTTCGGCCTCTGCTTGCATCAGATTTCCCCCGACTATTTGGAAAGTCGCATTGGGGTCTTCAATTTTTAATGCTTTAATAAGATTGGCACCATGTAAGTCCCCTGAAGTTTCACCTGCAATAAGATAGTATTTCATATGTCAACGATTTATTCTTTAATGATCATTTGGAATATCTTTTTATCGTTAAAACTGCGTTTCGTCTTAACGATGAATATTTCATTGGAATGATCGTTTTTGAACTGTTAAAGATAAGATTATTCTAGTTATATGATGACTTTGAACATATTATTCCATATCTTTAATTAAAGATGTTCAACTTTTGAAGAAAATATCCTAAGTATAAAAGCTAAATAGTATTTTTGTCTTATGCAACGATTGTGGTCTTTAATAAGAAATAAGTATTTGTTAGCCGCTTTGGCTTTTCTCGTGTGGATGTTATTTTTTGATCGAAATGACTTTGCCACGCAGTACAGTTATCAAAAGCAGAAAGCAAATCTGGAAAGTGAACGATCTTTCTATCTGAAAGAAAATGCGGCTATCATTAAAACAATTAATGATATTCGATCAAATCCGCAAGAAGTGCAACGTATCGCCCGGGAGAAATATAAGATGAAAAAAGACAATGAAGATATTTATGTGGTTACTAAAGTAGCAGCTAAAGGGAATCATTAACAGCTAAAGTTTAGTATAAAGTAAAGAATAACGGCCATCATGTTTACATGACGGCCGTTTTTATAACGTATATAGATATGGGTATTTTAATTTGCGGCTTGGGCTACTAGACCAATATATAGTGGTTTATTTTCATCATTGGCTTTGCCGATAAGGATCAATGAATAATAATAGCCTTCAACCAATTTAATGTCGCTACGTGTAGCAATTGTTTTTCCTGCTTTATCACGTGCCGTAACAGTGAATGTGCCGCTTTTTTGAGCGATAAAGCCCTGATGTGCACTTGCTGAATTTTGTGTTTCTTTTGCTCTATTTGTCCATTCTGTTGGAGAGGTCAAATCCCCTATTTTAAGGCTAACCAAATCTGTACCTTCCGCAAAATTAAAGAAGCGTAACCCAGATTCTGTATTTTTGATGTCTTTATTGATCCGATCTGTCGTGACCACCTGCACTGGTTTAGACTTTGATCCAAATAAAAAGGACGTATATATTGTACTATCTTTGACCGTTATTGTTGTATCCGTCAAGATTTTGTTATATTCTGCGGAAACTGCTATTTTACGTGCTCCTGTAAATAAACCGATTTGAGTATAACTCTTAAATCCCAATGGATAGCTGGGGTTTTGAAGTGAGCCTCCGTCCGCATAATAGATGACTGCATTGGCATCACTGTAGCCATTGACCATGGTAAACAATGCACCGGGAATTGGCTGATCATCATTATCTTTTAGGCAGCTTGTTAAAAAGAGTGCCGCTAAAGCAATAGCAATAAAATTGAATAATCTATAGTTTTTCATAACCGTGTAATATTAAAATCTATTTTTTTGTGACACACGTTGCGCTTGTGTTGTCTATTATACGGAGAAGACGCACACTTTGCTACAGCGATTTGTAAAAATAATAAAAATCTATGTTCAGACGTCGTTTTTTATTCCGATAGCCTTTGCAAGCCAATTTTTGAAGATGGTGGTTAATCGGATCGGCGGCAGATGAATATGGTTCCTAGACAAAATTTAATCAGTCTGAGGGAAAGAATTTGCTCATGTTGCGATTTACAATTCGATTTTGACCCGAGTTTTGTTTAGCGCGAGGATTTGGATTGTTAAACTAGTAATCCTAATTTTGAGGTATGAACAATAGAATCAAAAGAATTGCGAAGGGAATGTTTGAGCAGTTTAGGCATCGTAAAATTACGGAATCTGAATTTGTACAGGCGGAGGCAAAAGCGAGGAATCTAGGGAGCTATATGGACGACTTCAACGTATTAATTGCAATGTGTAAGGACACAATTACGGGGAAGTATAAAATGGATAGATGGAATTTATCGATTATTATTGGAACGATACTTTATGTGGTTTCGCCGATTGATGCGATTCCTGATTTTATTCTCGTGGGCGGGTGGATCGATGATGTGGCTATTGTTGGTTATGCGATTCGCAAACTTAGCGCGGAGATGGAACAGTATAAGCGTTCAAAGTTTCCTGTAGAAGCGAGATAAATAAAAAAAGCTACTTTTCTAAAGTAGCTTTTTTTATTTATTATTGAAGTTCAACTAGTGCTTAAAGTGTCTAACACCCGTTGTTACCATGGAGATTCCTTTTTCATTGGCCATATCAATTGACAATTGATCTTTGATTGAACCACCGGGTTGCAATACCGCCGCGATACCAGCTTCTGAAGCAATTTCCACACAATCAGGGAAAGGGAAGAAGGCATCCGATGCCATCGCACAGCCTTTAAGGTCAAAACCGAAAGAAATGGCCTTCTCAATAGCTTGTTTCAATGCATCTACACGTGAAGTTTGCCCTACACCTGAAGCTAACAAAGTGCCATTTTTAGCAAATACGATTGTATTTGACTTGGTGTGTTTTACAATTTTGTTCGCAAAATAAAGATCCTCCAGTTGTTCTGCAGTTGGCTGTACTTGTGTTACTGTAACCATTTGTTCAGGTCCTTCAATCGTATTGTCTTTATCTTGAAGAATGACGCCGTTCAATAGAGTTTTGAACTGTTGTACTGGCAATGTAACCTCTTTACGAACCAAAATAATTCTGTTTTTCTTTGCGGTAAGTATAGCGATCGCTTCTTCAGAATAAGAAGGTGCAATCAACACCTCGAAGAATAATTTATTGATCTCTTCAGCTGTTGCAGCATCAACTTGGCCATTCGTTATTAAAACTCCACCGAAAGCTGAAACAGGATCACATGCTAAAGCATCTAACCAAGCTTGTTTGATTGTTGAACGGGAGGCAACTCCACAAGCATTCGTATGTTTTAAGATCGCGAATGTAGGTTCTGTGAACTCATCAATCAAAGCAACGGCAGCATCAACGTCAACCAAATTGTTGTAAGATAACTCTTTACCGTTTAATTTATCAAACATCTTATCTAAATCGCCGAAGAAAACACCTTTTTGGTGTGGGTTTTCACCGTAGCGCAACACCTGCGCTTTTTGCTCAGATTGTTTAAAAACCTGAAGCGGATTTTCTTGATTGAAATAGTTGAAGATTGCTGTATCGTAATGCGAGGATGTATTGAATGCACGTTTAGCAAATTCTTTACGTTGTTCCAATGAGGTATTACCTTCTTGGTTTGCTAGTATTTCCTCCAATTCTTTGTAATCATTTTTGGATGAGATAATAACGACATCGTTAAAGTTTTTAGCGGCAGCGCGGATCAATGAAATTCCACCGATATCTATTTTCTCGATAATATCTTTTTCCGATGCACCGGAAGCAACAGTTTCTTCAAAAGGGTACAAATCCACAATAACCAAATCGATCTCAGGTATTTCATACTGAGCAAGCTGTTGTTGATCCGACTCAAGTGGGCGACGCGCCAAAATACCGCCAAATACTTTTGGATGCAATGTTTTTACACGCCCTCCTAAAATAGAAGGGTAGCTGGTGAGGTCTTCAACTGGAACAACATCTATCCCTAAATCTTTGATAAATGTTTCTGTTCCGCCAGTGGAATAGAAAGTAACACCGTATTTGTTTAATAATTCAACTAAAGGAGCAAGGCCGTCTTTATAATAGACTGAAACCAATGCATTTTTAATCTTTACAGGATGGTTCATTATGATGGATTTGTTTCGTGGCGCAAAGATAGGTATTTAAAATCTTGATACCAATAAATCAAGTACTTTAAATAGAAAGGAGAATCTGTTTACGAGATTCTCCTTTCTACATTGTTTTAATTTTATACCAAATTGAGCTTTAATTTTAGCTCTTCAGAAATTTGGTTGGTGATATCCCAGATTGGTTCTGGTTCATCGGTATTATTAAATATAACCTGATCGCAAGTATCCCGGTAGGGAAGTAGGAATTCGTTGTAGGAAGGCAGCACATGGTTTACCCATTTGTACATAACATCATCTTCAAAGTAGCCACGTTCAACCAGATCACGGTGTAGACGTCGTCTTAATGCGATATCCTGATCTGCGCTTAAAAATATCTTATGATTGATTAAATTATTAATTTCCGTATAATAGAAAATGAATAGGCCCTCAATAATTAAAATGGGTGCCGGTTTAATCTCTAGTATCTTGGGGGTTAATGCCGGGTTGTTAAATGTATACTCTTCTTTATGTATTGTCTCACCGTTAAAGAGTGCCTTGATATCTTTATAAAAAGCATCTCTGTCGATTGATGTCGGAATATCGAAGTTATACAGCCTATTTTCCTCCTGGGTTTTAGTATTTGCAGGGATGTAATAATCATCTTGGGAAATTAAGGTTACCTCATTAGGCTTAAAATGTTTTAAAAAACTATTTAAAAAAAAAGTCTTTCCAGAGCCACTACTTCCGGCAATACCTATGACATACGGTTTGTTATTCATTCTTACTATGCTATAAAAGCTATTTTATTCTGTTAATTTTCTAGCGGTAATCCATACGCAATTTCGACCTGGAAGCGTTTATCAAGTGCGCCTATGCTTGCGGCAGCAGACTTTGACAACACAACAATTGCATTTTGGTTTTCGGCATTATCATTAAATTTACCGACCACTTTTGCGTAAGTAACACTTTTGGTCATTGGGTTGGTAATTTTTAGAATAGTACCTACTGGAGCGCTCTTATGAAGAGCAAGGTTGCTTGTACCCTGGGATGAAAGTCCATCAATCCACACACCAATACCACGTTCGGACTTTTCGCGTATTCCGTAGCGGTTTGTTGAAATTTGATTTTCTTCTTTATCGTCAACGTCTGTCGAATCAGGCGTTACAATTTCGATTCCTTTAGGTTCAACTAATTTTGGTCGTTCTGGAGGTAGGGGCTGATTGGGGATCATGAGCTTCATTCCACCGCCAATAACGTTATTTTTTAAGTTGTTTGCTTTTTTAATATCTTCAACAGAAATACTGAATCTTTTAGATATGGCATAAAGTGTCTCTTTCTCTCCAACGATATACTCCGTAAAACCTTCTTGCTGTTGCGGATTACGCGGGTTTTGCACTGTCGTATTTCCACGGTCGTTGCTTACTGTTGATTTCGCTTTTCGACCTGTCGGAATCTTCACAATTTGCCCCAGGCTTAATGTTCCATTACCATTTATTTGGGTCAATTGGCCCACCGTTGTTTTATACTTTTTACTTAACTGGTAATAATTGTCGCCTTTTTCAATTTTGAACAACACGTATTCTTCACCATTGATAGCTTCAGTTCCTACTGAATCAGGGATAAAATCAGTACGTAAAGAGGTTGAATTCTTTGCTTCAACTTGTTGGATAGCTAATATCGCGATGGATAGAATAGCTATCTTTTTATATGTTTTTAATTCGAATAAAACTTTCATATATTTTGCAATTATACTAAATACGAAACAAACTCCCGTTTATTATCTGTCAAAAGGAATATTTGTTCGTGAATAAGAAAATAAATGTTGAAGAGCTTTAGTTCCAGCTCGGAAACTGCAATAATAGACTCTGTCAATTTTTCTCTTGTGGATTGCACTAGCCTGATTTGATAACGATTGTTTCTGTCTTTTTCATAGAAAGCCCAAATAAAGTAGTCATTCACCGTATTTATCCAGATTTCACCATCAATTGGGAAGTCCTTTAAAAAAAGGGGAATTTCACCATTGTAGATAATAGGATAGACGAGCGCGCTGGCATAAGGTTTAAAGGGAATTTCATTTTTGCTTTCAATCGACATCGATTGGAGGTTCAAAAATAACTGGAAGCCTTCTGCTATTACTTTTGGTCTAATAAGCACACCCTGGTCAACTATACCGATGAATATGTAGTTGAACCAGGTTTCTTGAAGTTGTGGATTGTAGCAATCGATTACCTGTATGCC
Source organism: Sphingobacterium sp. UGAL515B_05 (assembly GCF_033097525.1). Taxonomy (NCBI): domain Bacteria; kingdom Pseudomonadati; phylum Bacteroidota; class Sphingobacteriia; order Sphingobacteriales; family Sphingobacteriaceae; genus Sphingobacterium; species Sphingobacterium sp. UGAL515B_05. The sequence continues at coordinate 4,126,388 of NZ_CP109907.1, forward strand.
TGCGTCGATAGGTGAATTATTGGCAATCTTCTTAAGTATTAATCTTTTGCATTGAATTCCAGCTAGAACCCACTCTTTGGCTATTGCCTTGAAGTCTTGTAATACGTAAGTTCCTTCAAAAGTGACTACATTAAAATAGGGCAGGGTATCGTCTGGGTTTCTGGTCTCCACAGCGATCAATTTATTCTCCGCATCGATTTCTATCCGCCAAATGGGGTATGTAAAAATGAAATTGAATGCTTTTGAAATTGTGTGATTTGCCATGTAATTTTCAATCCAAGGGGACAAACTTAGATAAAGTTGGCTTTACATACAAGTATAATTATGAGATAAGTCGGTTTAAGCAGAATTTTTCAATATGGGAAGGGAATTTTGGCGACGTGATCTTCAGATATTGGTTTTTATCATTCGCCTTGATCTGGCTGACTGTGATAAACGGAGAACGTCCAGGCTTGCTGGACGTTCTTTTAAATAATTAAAACTTGGAACCGATGGTCAAAATGACACTCGTTCTTTGATTTTTGATATCTGCTAGTGGGCTGGATGATTTCCAGTGAGCCTCATCAATAATATATGGGCTTTCTTTAAAATTTACGGCATTATAAGCACCTGTTAAATCGATGTACATACCGCGACCAAGTTTAGCTCCAACACCTAGTGAAGCTGTATAGTCTGTATAATCAGCATTTTTGTAAGGATTACCTTTGTAGTTGAAACCGGCTCTTCCACTAAATACATTATTTAATAGAACTTCACCACCGATTCTTGCATTAATTGCACCTTGGTAAGTATTTTTGATACTTTGATTCATTCTATCTTCTTGCATTTGGTTGTAACCGCCAGCATCTTTATAGCGAATCGCAGCATAATCTACCCACTCCACATCGGCTGTAATCAAACCTTTTGAAAATAATTGGCTAGCCCCTAAGGAAAGGCGGTAGGGAGTATTCATGTTATATTCCCATGAACTATTACCTATTTTGTCGTTTGTTACGAATTGAGCACGGGCTTCATTTGCATTGGGCAAAAAGTAATTAATTTTAGTATAATTTTCGGAATCATCCTTGATATTCATAAAGGTCGGTGACTTGGCAGTGAACCCCATACTAAAAGTAGGCGTAAACTTATAGATCATACCTAATTTAAAATCAATTCCTGTGCCATCCGTAATCTGATTATAGGTTTCAAATAGCTCGTAATCGTTGTCGAGATATTGATACTCAGGGTTTTTTGGGTTTAAAAACACAGACTTGCTATTGTAATCCTTTAATTGTGCTTCGGTCATTGTTTGACCATATTCAGTGAATACGTTAGACGTATTATAGTGGAAGCTGGTGAAACCTAGGGATGCACCTAAGTAAAGCTTGTTGCTATAATTTGCTCCAAAAGACAATACAGATTCCGATTTACTGCCTTTTTCATAAATAGAATTGACTTGTTCGTTCCCAGGATATGATCCCATCTTTTTACCGATGGCAATCGGATAGAAATCCTTTGAATTATTTGGGTCGTCATCAACCATAAATGAATTTTGATAGAAATCCTGTCCCCAACCTCCGGCATTGCCTTCAGTTGCTAAACGATCGGCAAAGGAATGGGTAATGGAATTGTCTGTATTCACTCCTCTATATTCTAGACGGTTATCATATACATAGTTTCTGTTATAGGCGATACCGACGTTGAAATTTAACCAGCCTCGATCGAGGTTGCCACCATTGCGGTAAGTCGGCAGGTGAAAAACAATTCCGGCATTGTCTAAATTGAAATTATTCTTACTGCTGTTCGAATTCTGACCGAAATAGTCTGTTTTATTTTTATTGTTAAGGTATCTGGCTGTTACGGATATATCAGACTGATTGAAGTAGCCCAAACCTGCAGGGTTACTCGTAATTGAACTAATATCTCCACCTAATGCGGTAGATGCATTTCCCATGGCTTTAAAACGAGCTGTTCCGCCATTGTCCCCTTGGGAAAATAAAAGTACATCTTTCGTATATTGCGCTTGAGTAGTCCCTGCTGCACCTAAAATGAATGCAGTTCCAAAAAGTAATTTTTTGATTGTCATATGCTAAAATGTCGTCAATACTAAATTAGTAGCATACAAGAAATTGTATGCTACTATTTAAAATGCTTTTAACTATCGAGTACGTCCTCCACCTGATCTTGAGCTACCGCCTCCAGAGAAGCCTCCTCCCGAAGATCTAGAACTACCACCTCCAGAGAAACCACCACTGGAGCGGGATGATGAACCACTATCATAGCTTCTTGTTGGTGGAGTATATGATGGTCTCGACGTTGAGCTTGGGTTGCTGGAACGTGTTTCCATCGAACGGCTCATCGGACGAGATACCTCACCTGAGCTGTTTCGTGATCTGGAATCATTATTATAATATCCACTAGAGGTGCTACGTGTGTTGTTTGGATAAGAACCATTGACTCTGTCCGATGTTCTTGAACGTGTACCGTCTGAATAAGCTCTATTCGATACACCATCCGATGTTCTTGTTCTACCGTTTGATCGATCATAAGAAGAACCCCGTGTTACAGAACCGTCAGAAGTTCTTGACCTGTTGGAAACAGAGGTAATGCGGCCTCTTGAATCGCGAGCTACCCCAGTACGATCGTACCCCCCAGAATTTCGGGCAACACCATTACGGTCATATCCTCCTGCTGTGCGGGATCTTGATGATGAACTACGTGTGTTATAGTTGTCTCTGTATACAGACCTATTCGAAGCATAACGTGGTCTTGAGTTACCCCAGTAACCACCACCCCAGTAGCCGTTTCCATACCAACCAGATCCCCAGTAGCCACCGCCGTACCAGCCACCCCAAGGTCTGTAACCGCCATACCATGGAGATCCCCAGCCCCAGCTAGAACCCCATCCCCATCCGAGGCCGATAGACCAAGATGAACCCCATCCAGAGTTCCATCCCCATCCCATTCCGAACGATGGGCCGTATCCGTACCAACCGCCGAAACCATAACCATACCATGGATCAAAAAATGGGTCGAAATACGTCATGCCCGGACTAGCGTAATAGAAACGGTTGATACGATTGGCATATTCAAGATCTTCATAGGAATCACTGTTGTAATCCTGATCAGAATACTCATCATCATAGTAACCGCCTTGTGCCTGTCCATTTGGTTGGGACTGATCTACATCTGTGTAATAATAGTCTGGGCTTTGGTAAACTTTTTGTCTCGCTTGCCCGTTATTGCCATAGACATCGTCGCCATAGATTTGCCTACTCGTACCGCAGGAACCCAGCATGAACGCTCCTGTTATGGCAAGTGCTCCGATAAATAATCTATTTTTTTTCATAATATCCTAAATCGTTATTTTCGATTATACAGCCTTATTTACTATCTTAGACGCAAATTTCTCAAGGGGGTTTAATCGAAGTAATCAAAAATACAAATATTTTTTATTGAACGCTTTTCGTATTAGAATTACAGACGAGATTTAACGTAATAATGTTACAATAATTTATCAATTTCATATGAGTAAAGGAATAACAAGTCGTGCTGAAGATTATTCACAATGGTATAACGAGCTTGTGATTAAAGCTGATCTAGCTGAAAATTCAGCTGTACGAGGCTGTATGGTGATCAAACCATACGGATACGCTATCTGGGAAAGGATGCAGGCAATCTTAGATAAGAGATTTAAAGAAACAGGTCATAGCAACGCTTATTTCCCTTTATTCATTCCCAAGTCGTTTTTTTCTAAAGAGGCGGCGCATGTGGAAGGTTTTGCTACCGAATGTGCGGTGGTAACACATTATCGATTAAAAAACGACGGTACAGGTAAGATCGTAGTGGATGAAGAGGCGAAGTTGGAGGAAGAGTTGATCGTACGCCCGACTTCGGAAACGATTATATGGAATACCTATCGTGGATGGATTGAATCTTATCGTGACCTCCCAATTTTGGTCAATCAATGGGCGAACGTTGTACGTTGGGAAATGCGGACACGTCTTTTCTTACGTACAGCTGAGTTTTTATGGCAAGAAGGGCATACGGCGCATGCAACAAGTGAAGAGGCTATTGCCGAAACTGAGCGTATGCTTGATGTCTATGCCGAATTTGCTGAAAATATTTTGGCAGTGCCTGTCGTACGTGGTAGAAAAACCGAAAACGAACGTTTTGCGGGAGCGTTGGATACCTATTGTATCGAGGCTTTGATGCAAGATGGAAAAGCACTGCAAGCAGGGACGTCGCATTTTCTTGGCCAAAATTTCGCAAAAGCATTTGACGTAAAATTTACCTCTAAAGAAGGTAAGTTGGAGCATGTGTGGGCAACTTCCTGGGGTGTTTCTACTCGTCTGATGGGGGCATTGATTATGGCGCACTCGGATGACCAAGGATTGGTATTACCACCAAAATTGGCTCCAATTCAGGTTGTCATAGTTCCAATTTTTAAGACTGAAGAAGAAAAAGCACAAATTGATGTATTTGTGAATCAGTTAACAAATGAATTGAGGGGGAAAGATATCTCGGTGAAATATGACGATCGGGATACTCAGCGTCCGGGCTTTAAATTTGCAGAGTGGGAATTAAAGGGCGTTCCTGTTCGTGTGGCTGTTGGAGCAAGAGATATGCAAAATGGTACTGTTGAATTGGCGCGTCGTGATACCCAAACGAAGGAGACGGTTGCTCAGGAGGGACTGGCTGGTACGATTGTACAGTTGCTAGATACCATACAAGAAAATATATACCAAAAAGCATTAGATTTCAGAACCTCTCATTACACTGAGGTGAATTCTTATGATGAGTTTAAAGAAGTGTTGGAAGGTAAAGGTGGGTTTATTTCCTGTCATTGGGACGGAACAACCGAAACGGAGAAACGTGTAAAAGAAGAAACTAAGGCGACAATCCGCTGTATTCCTTTGGATGCGAAGGAAGAGGATGGTATTTGTATCTTTACTGGAAAGCCTTCTAAACGCCGTGTACTGTTTGCAAAAGCCTATTAATCGTTTTGTCCTATGAGGGTACTCATTTTAGGATGTGGCTGGCTCGCAGAGTCTTTTGCGATATATATGAAGCACCGAGGTCATGAGGTCTGGGCAAGTACGAGAACATATGAAAAATACCATCGGCTTAATGCTGATGGTATTTTTTCGTTTATCCTGGATTTTGATAAGGAAAGTTTTCCTGAGATGAGTGACATACCTACTCACTTTGACTTCGTATTGAACAGTATACCTGCAAGTCAGAAAAATAGTGTAGCGATCCTTGAAAATAGATTTTCGAATATCAGCTTGTTTTTTGGTCACATTACATGGAGTAAACATGTTTTCTTAAGCTCTATTGGTATTTATCCGGATAAAGATGGCGTATTTGATGAATCCTATGCAGATACAACCTTACTTTCATCAAAACTTTTGCTTGCTGAAGCAAGTATGTTGGGATTGGCTGATACACTCATTTATCGTCTGGGAGGTTTGTTTGGAAAAAATCGTGTTTTTGCCAAATATTTTTCTGAGCGTATCTGTACGACCGGTGAGCAGCCGGCTAATTTTGTTCATATCGACGATGTGGTCAGGTTATTGGAGGAGGCATCTTGCCGCGCGCTTAGATATAGGGTTTATAATGTTGTTGCTCCCTTACACCCTAAGAAAATGGATGTTATTCTGGCATCGGCAAAAAAATATGGCTATGCTTTACCTCTTGCGTTCGAAGCGGCGGATGCAACTCAAAAAATAGTTAGCGGAAAATTACTTCTAGAGGAACTTGATTATCAATTTGTCCTGCCTGATCCTTTGCAATTTTAATTCATTTTTATTTTAAAAAGAAAAATGAATTTATGATTGTCAGCGTGAAAAAATTAAATAATTTCATTATTTTAACATCAATTCTACGAAGGAAAATTTAAGTAGAAAGTCATATTTGTTGAAATTTATTGATATCGATGGATTTTTTCAAGATATCGACATATTCCTTTAAACAAACCGATAATAGATTTAGTATTTTAACAGCTTATTAGAAATAGAGCCATGACAAATGTAGAAAGACATCAATATATCTTAAAACAATTAAAGGAGGTCGGCGTAGTTCAGGTAATTGATCTATGTGAGGAATTGGGCGTTTCCTCTGTAACCATTCGGAAAGATTTGACCTTGTTGGAAGATAGTGGATTGTTGTTTAGAACGCATGGCGGGGCAACACAATATAATCCTTATACGACTGACCGTACAGTATTTGAAAAAGAGAAGCTTCGTTCGGACGATAAAAGTCGGATCGGAAAAAAAGCGGCTGAAATGATTGAGGAAAATGATTCAATCATTATCGCTTCAGGAACGACTATGCAGTCGCTGGCAAAGCAGATCACTCCTAAAGGAAATATCACTGTCGTAACTTCGGCATTGAATGTTGCGATGGAATTGATCAAATATCCTTCGGTTGAAATCATGCAGATGGGCGGAACGCTTCGCAAGACTTCAACATCGGTAACTGGAAAGTATGCGGAAAATTTATTGCAGGATTTTTATTGCAGTAAATTATTTTTGGGTGTGGACGGTATTGACCTAGAATATGGTGTGTCAACGTCAAGTGCGCAGGAGGCACAATTAAATCGCATTATGATCGATACGGCTCAAAAGGTTGTCGTACTAGCAGATTCGTCTAAATTCGGACGGCGAAGCTTCGGGCGGATTTGTGGTTTTGATAAAATTGATATATTAATTACCGATGATAAAGTAAATACAAGCTTTGTGGAATCGTTAGAAAAAGCTGGGGTAAATGTTATTGTTGTTTAACACGGCTTAATTAAAAATCAAAGCGGAGCTGCTTATTTTTATCATAAAAAATGTCCCCAAAAGAGTTTTTAACTCTTTGGGGACATTTTATTTATGGATAGTTTTTTTAGCTCAGTGCCGGCTCTTGCTGGCTTAAACAGTGGAAACTTCCCAGCCCCCAAATAATGTCGACGGAATTTATTCCTATGACTTTACGTGTAGGGAAACAGCCTTGGATGATATCCAGTGCTCTTTGGTCATTTTTATCGTTGAAGATCGGTACAACAACAACATCGTTTGCAATGTAGAAATTAGCATAAGATGCCGGTAGCCTTGTGTCGTCATAGATAACAGGAGCTGGCATTGGGAGCTCAATGACATGCAGAGGCTCTCCATTTAGGAGTCTAAATGAACGAAGCGTTGCTAGATTTTCTTGAAGTATTTCGTAGTTTTCATCTGTCGGATCTTCCTCAACAACCGTTAAAACTGTGTTTTCGTTGACGAAACGTGTGATGTCATCAATATGCCCATCTGTATCGTCTCCAACGATACCGTCTCCAAGCCATAAAACTTGTTCCTGACCATAAAATTCTTTCAAATAGGTTTCTATTTGTTCTTTTGTCAGGTGTGGATTTCGGTTTTCATTCAGTAGGCAAGCTGTTGTAGTCATAATAGTTCCTGCACCATTAAACTCAACGGAACCGCCCTCCATGACGATATCAGGGGTGAATAAAGGGAGATTAAATTCTTTGGCAATGCGTGTTGGTACGACATCGTCTAAATCGAAAGGCGGGTATTTTCCACCCCAGGCATTATACCCCCAGTCGACAACTGCTTTTTGATTTGTTGCTTGGTTAATTATAAAAGCGGGACCGTGGTCTCTACACCAAGCATCGTTTGTCGGATTAAAATAGAATTCGATATTGCTAAAATCGGTTGTCACTTCTTTGAGCGCGGTAATAGCAAAATTTTGCATTTCCTCGTTAGCGACGTTAATCCTTACTTTTTGCCCGGTTGCTACGACTTTAATAAATTCGCAATAGGGTTTGTATATTGTTTCGATCTTCCCAGGCCAGGATTCCTCTTTATGTGGCCAGCTCAACCATAAGGCTTCTTGCTTTGCCCATTCTGCGGGAAATGAGAAGCCCTGTTGTTTCGGGGAATTGTCAAAATAGTCCTGTGTGAATGTCTTTTTTTGTTCCATACTTATTTTAATGGGATTAAAAAAAGCCATTTCAGTTCGTTTCAGCACAGTTGTGTGCGTTCGAAACTGAAATGGCTAGAATATTCAATATTAGTCTTCGTCAATAAAACGTTTGGTGATAGGTGCGTATGTTTCGATTCTTCGGTCTCTCAAAAATGGCCAATGTTTTCTGAAATAATCCGATTCATTTAAGTCCAATTCGACAACCTCAATTTCCTCCTTGTCGTGGGAAGCGAGGTAAAGCAGTTTTCCTTGTCCATTTGTTACGAAGCTTCCACCCCAGAATTTCATCGCACCATCCTGTTCAAATCCGACGCGGTTAACAGATACCACAGGGACGCCATTTGCAACAGCATGGGAGCGTTGTATTGTTTGCCACGCATTGTATTGATCTTTGTTGGTTTCTTCATCTTGATCTGTTGCCCATCCAATAGCTGTAGGGTAGAATAAGATTTCTGCACCCATCAATGCGGTAATTCGAGATGCTTCAGGGTACCATTGATCCCAGCAAATTAAAATGCCTATTCTTCCAAATTTTGTTTTGAATACCTTGTAGCCTAAATCTCCTGGGGTAAAATAGAATTTTTCATAAAATGCAGGGTCATCTGGAATGTGCATTTTGCGATATTTCCCTAAGTAGGAACCATCTGCATCTAATACAGCAGTTGTATTATGATACAGTCCTTCTGCTCTTTTTTCAAATAATGAAGCGATAATTACGACGCCTGCTTCTTTAGCAACAGCCGATAGGGCGTCCGTTGATGGGCCGGGAATGGATTCAGCCAGTGCGAAATTGTCGTAATCTTCCACATCGCAGAAATATAAAGAGGTAAATAGTTCTTGCAGACACACAATTTGCGCACCTTTTGCAGCGGCTTCTTTTACTTTAGCGATAGCTTTTTCGAGATTCTCTTGTTTGCTTGCGGTACAGCTCATCTGTACAACTCCAACTTTTACTTTGCTCATTCTTTAATGCTTATTTTAATACAGCACAAAGATACTATTCTTAATTTGGATTTGGTCTGTGGGAAAAACAAAAAGAGCTCTTAGAGCTCTTTTCGTAATCTTGCTACAGGAATATTCAATGCTTCCCGATATTTTGCTACCGTTCGCCGCGCAATATTGTAGCCTTTTTCTTTTAGGATCTCAGTTAGTTTTTCGTCAGCCAAGGGTTTCCGTTTATTTTCTTTTGAGATGCACTCTTCTAATATTTTCTTAACCTCTTTATTGGATACTTCTTCGCCAGAATCTGTTTGAATGGCTTCGGAGAAAAATGATTTTAGGAGAAAGGTTCCAAACTCTGTTTGTACATATTTTGAATTTGCTACCCGAGACACAGTAGATATATCCATATCGATTTTATCAGCGATGTCTTTCAATATCATGGGTTTTAATTTTCGATCATCACCGGTAAGGAAATAATCATATTGGTATTCCATGATTGCATTCATCGTTTTGAGTAAGGTTTGCTGACGTTGTTTTATCGCATCAATAAACCATTTGGCTGAGTCGAGTTTCTGTTTGACGAATTGTACGGCCTCTTTCATTTTTTTATCCTTTTGATCAGATTTCTCGTAATGTTCAAACATATGCTGGTAATCACGACTTATACGGAGCTCGGGTGCATTTCGGCCATTTAACGTCAGATGTAATGTGCCATCATTATTACTGATATGGAAATCCGGGATAATATGAAGTTGTTTGCCAGCGACAGCGCCGGAGTCTCCTGGTTTTGGATTAAGTTTTAGGATCTCGTTGACAACATTTTTCAAATCCTCCGATGAAACGCCTAAGGATTTTTCTAATTTATCATAATGCTTTTTCGTGAACTCTTCAAGGTAATTTGCCACAACTTTAATCGCAAGTTTGATTGTAGGATTTTGTGTGTCCTTTTTCTGTAACTGGATTAACAGACACTCTTGCAAATCCCGCGCTCCAATCCCAGCAGGTTCAAAATCTTGAATTACTTTTAGCATGTCAAGTACTTCCTGCTCATCAGTCATTACATTTTGACCAAAAGCGAGATCGTCGACAAGATTGATAATCGGACGCCGCAAATAACCGTCATCATCTAAACTGCCAATAATTTGTTGGCCAATTAAAAAATGTTTGTCATCTAACGCCAAAAGGTCTAATTGTTGTTGTAACTGCTCGTAAAAAGAGTGCTGAATAGCAACAGGCATTTCTTTCCGGTCATCATCGTCGTCTCCATAGTCATAGCCACTGCCGTAATCTTTGAAATCATCTTCCTGAATATAGTCTTCTAAACTAAAGTCTTCAGAGTCGAACCCATCTTCATTGTCAAAATTATCATCTGGATCTTTATCGGGATATTCTTCTATAGGATCCGTCATATTCGTCAAGCTACCATCTTCTAACGCAGGATTTTCTTCTAATTCTTCCTTGATTCTAGCATCTAATGAAACCGTCGGAACCTGCAACAATTTTATAAATTGGATTTGTTGCGGCGACAATTTCTGTAATAGCTTTTGTTGTAATGTTTGTTTTAACATGCTAATAGTTGACTTTTTTACATCTAAATTTAAACAAATATCATTATTATTTTAAAATAAAATCGATAATAAATGAAAAATGGGTATAATATTTGTGGAACGCGAAGCCAAATTTATAAAAAAGAGTAGATTCGGCTTGTTTTCCCAGACATCCCCTTTGCTATTTAATTGTCGTGGTAATTTTCAAAATCAATCCTTTGGAACCATGTCATATTTTACAGTTGATTATGGTCTGTTTTTTATTGTTAAAAAATGTAAATAGTTGATTACAGCGATTTATTTAGTTGTATATTTAGCCCCTGAAAATAGATATAGAGGCATATTTGATGGGCATAAAACCTTTTGCTTGTCGGATGTGTTGAATATAAGATAAATTTCCATTTATGTTTAAACGTATTAAGAATAGGATTCTTCGTTATCTCGTTATAGCAATATATTTTATCATTATATTGGTTTGTGCTATACAATTGAATTTTTTGTGGCTTTTCGGTTATTCTCCGACAAAAAAGGATATTGTTATGCCAAGTGTTAATATTTCAACGGAGTTATATACCGCAGACAGTGTTTTAATCGGGCGGTATTTTGATGAGGATAGGAATCCAATTCCATTTGATAGTATTCCGAAGTCAGTGACGAATGCGTTGATCGCAACTGAGGATGTTCGTTTTTATAGTCATAATGGTGTTGATTTTTTCGGACTTGGGTCCGGTATTATCTCTACATTAAAAGGAGATAAGCGTGGCGCGAGTACCATTACGCAACAATTAGCTAAAAATCTTTATCGTACACGTTATAATAAGGCAGGCGGTTTGTTGACACGTCTTCCTGTCGCGGGCTTGGTGGTGACAAAGTTCAAGGAGTGGATGACGGCTTATAAATTGGAACAACGCTATTCCAAAAATCAGATATTGGAAATGTATTTAAATACAGTATCCTTTAGTAACAATGCGTATGGTATTGAGACTGCTGCAAAGCGCTATTTTTCAAAGGGGGCTAATCAATTGAATCAAAATGAAGCTGCTGTTTTGATCGGAATGTTAAAAGGTACGACCTTATATAACCCTATTCGCAATCCCGAAAATGCTTTTGTGCGGAAAAACACGGTTTTAAGCCAGATGTATAAAGGCGGTTTTTTGAAAAAAGAGGAATATGATCGTCTGGTTAAAGAGAAGATTGTTTTGAATACGAATAGTCAAGACCTGAATGCTGGGGGAGATTCTTACTTGCGTGCTGCTGTTGCTAAGTGGTTGGAGAAATGGTCTGAGGATAATAATTACGATATCTATACAGACGGTTTGAAAATTTACACCACGATAAATTCTAAGCTTCAAAAACATGCTGAAGAGGCTGTGGCGAAACAAATGGTCGAATTGCAGCAACGTCTAAATAATACCTGGGAAGGACAGGAGCCTTGGCGCGATTTATCAGGTAAGGTTATTCCGAACTTTTTGGATAATTTGGCAAAGAAAACTCCTTATTATGCTTTTTTAAGCAAAAAATATGCAAATACCCCGGATAGCATCAATTACTTCTTGAATAAAAAGAAGAAGATCGAAGTCTATAATTGGAGGGATGGTAGTAAGATCGAAAAAGATATGTCCACAATGGATTCTTTGAAGTATTATGCTATGATGCTAAATGCGGGAATGATGTCTATGGATCCATATTCGGGTGAAATTAAAGCGTGGGTGGGTGGTATAAACCATCAATATTTTAAGTATGATCACGTGATGCAGGCGAAGAGACAGGCTGGTTCTACATTTAAACCCTTTGTATACCTGGCTGCTTTGGAGTCGGGGATGTCTCCGTGTGACAAGATTACAGATAAACCTGTTACAATCAAGATTGATAAAGGGGATTCTGTGGAGATATGGGAGCCTAAAAATGCAGACTGGAACTTTTCCTATCGTGAAATGTCTTTGCGTCACGCAATGGCGCGTTCAATTAATTCAGTAACGGTACAATTGACTGATATGGTTACGCCTGCGAAAGTAGTCGATGCAGCGCATCGTTGTGGTATTACGAGTAAATTAAATCCAGTTGCCTCGGTGGGTTTGGGACCAAATGATGTTTCTGTATTTGAGATGGTGAATGGGTACTCAACAATGATGAATCATGGCGAGCGTGTTACTCCTTTATTGGTGTCTAAGATCGAAGATCATGACGGTAATGTGATTGCGACCTTTCAGGCGGAACGTAAACAAGTTGTGGATAAGCAAGATGCCTGGTTGATGACCTATATGCTTCGTGGTGGCATGGAAGAACCTGGGGGTACCTCTCAGGGATTGTGGGAGTGGGACTTGTTTGATAAGGAAAATGAAATTGGAGGAAAGACAGGTACTTCGTCTGAATATGTGGATGGTTGGTATATGGGGGTGACGAAAGATTTGGTCACAGGTGTATGGGTTGGTTGTGACGAGCGGAGTATTCACTTTAAAAATTCCCATTCGGGAGAAGGTTCCCGTACAGCATTGCCGATATTTGGCGTATACATGGAGTCAGTATATAAAGATAAGCAGTTGGGGTATACGCAAGGTAAGTTTCCTAGCCCGACTGTCGAAATTACAAAATCTTACAAATGCGAAACTCCCCGCTATAGCGATCCAGAGCCAGAGCAGAGTGATTCTACGCAGGTAGATGAGCCCGCTGATGAAGGATTAATAGGGCCACAGGAAGAAGGCGCTGAAGAAAATCATGTTGAGCGTAACCATACTGAAGGCGGAGATAACAGTGTTCAGTATGAAGGATTATTACCCTCGGAGAAGGATAGTAGCCGAAATTAAATACAACGCTTAAAGATTTATAATTAAAAATATAAGATGGCCGCCTAGTTTACTAAGGTGGCTTTTTTTATGCTAAGCGGCGTAGTGGGAGTCTCTTTTGGTGAAAGCGTGGTGTTGCTGTGGGAAAAGGTTGTTCCAGTTTGGGTTGGATTTACGGATGAGCCTTTCAATCTGCATAGTTGTGAAATGCTGCAGTTCGTTTATTTTTTTGTTGGCTATCTCCAAGCTAGTAAAAGCTTCTGTGTAGATTATCCGATTTAACCTTGGGCCTTGGTTGAAAATAAAGCTATTAGATTGCTCCAATTCCAATACTTTGCTGAATATGTTGGAACTAAGCCCAATTTCAAAGTGTTTACGATTGCTGTCTGTTAATATATATACAATAAAATTATTCATAATGCTAAATTATTTGGACGTTTAAAATATATTTACTAATTTTATTGGCACAATATTACTAATAAAATTAGTTTTTGCAAAATATTTTTTTGAAAAAATAATATGTCAAATATTTCGTCCAATCTAAAGTTCCTTCGAAAAGGAAAAAAAATTACGCAGCAACAATTTGCTGATATTATGGAAATTAAACGTGCGTCGGTGGGTGCGTACGAAGAAGATAGGGCTGAGCCTAAATATGAGTTGCTGAAGAAGATTGCTGAATTCTATGGTTTGACTATGGATGAGTTGGCAAATGATGTTATTGATGAAAAATGGAAGCCGGTTCCCAAAAGCAATGCATCTAATTTAAGGGTGCTTAGTGTGACGGTGGATGCGGTTGATCGTGAGAATATCGAACTCGTTCCGGTTAAGGCAAGTGCGGGGTATTTAAATGGGTATGGAGATCCGGAATATGTCGCTGAATTGCCTAAATTTTCACTTCCTATGTTTGGTCAGGGAACATTTCGTGCTTTTGAAATAAAGGGCGACTCTATGTTGCCATTACCTTCAGGATCCATTATCGTAGCGGAGTATGTGGAGAATTGGCATGATATTAAGCCTGGGAGTACCTATGTTGTGGTTTCTAAGGAGGATGGAGTGGTTTATAAACGTATCGCTTTTAAATTTAAAGAGGATAAAGGTTTGAAGCTTGTTTCCGACAATAAGACCTATGAGCCTTATTGGGTGGAGACTGCAGATATTCTTGAGGTATGGAAAGCAAAGGCTTTTATCAGTACGCAGTTGCCTGAGCCTACTCCAGAGCCGACAATGGAAACGCTGACAAGTATGATGGCGCAGATGCAGAAGACAATTAATGCAGTTGTGGATAGTTCAAAATAGTGAAAAATTAATTGCGTGTTTTGGCGTTGGCTACTTTGAAAGAATTTTAATGCACCCAAAAAGAGCGAAACATTGTTTTTATAAGGGGTAGAGGTATGTTGAATATAAAAACAATGTTTATAAGTTTGTTTTTTATTTTATAAAATGCTATATTTGCATATCTGAAAGGAAGGGGGCTCGTATTGCCCCCTTTTTTTAATTCAATTAATTAGCATTTCTAGAAACAGAACAATGCAGCATGTAGAAAAACGAGTTATTGAACTCATCGAGGAGAAAATAGCAGATCGCGAGGATTTGTTTATTGTCAGTGTGAAAATGCGTCCAAATAAAATTCTTGAGATTCTTTTGGATGGGGACAATGGGGTTAGTATTGATGATTGTGCACAGGTGAGCCGTCATGTTGGTTTTCATCTGGAAGAGGAAAATGTAATTGATAATGCCTATCGTTTAGAGGTATCATCCCCTGGAATTGATGCTAATTTTGTCAATATAAGACAGTATCAAAAGAATATTGGTCGCACAGTTCAGGTGAAATTGAACGATAATGAAAAAATTGAAGGCGCATTGTTGGCCGTAGACGATACGAAGATCAATGTTCTTCAAAAGGTAAAAGAAAAAGGTAAAAAAGCACAAGAGGTAGAAAAAGTACTTCCTTTTGATCAAATAAAAGCAACAAAAGTGGTAATTTCATTTTAATAATAATGAGTAACAGCAACATCAATCTGATAGACTCTTTTCAAGAGTTTAAGGAGTTTAAGAATATCGATAGACCTACTGTTATTACAGTATTGGAAGAGGTTTTTCGTAGTATGATCCGCCGCCGTTTTGGTACGGATGAAAATGTGGATGTTATCGTGAATCCAGATAACGGAGATTTGGAGATTTGGAGAACGCGCGTCGTTGTTGAAGATGAATTTTCAGAAGATGATGATCTTGAAATCGAATTGGCGGAAGCTAGAAAACATGATGAAGATTTGGAAGTAGGCGATGATTTTATTGAACAGATCACATTAGAAAGCTTTGGTCGCCGTGCAATTTTAGCTGCGCGTCAGACGCTTGTGTCTAAGGTTTTAGAATTGGAAAAAGATGAGGTCTTTAAAAAATATAAAGATAGAGAAGGGGAGTTGGTTATTGGTGAAGTTTATCAGATTTGGAAGAAAGAGATCTTGGTATTGGATGAGGACGGTAATGAATTAATTCTTCCTAAATCAGAGCAAATTCCAGCTGACTACTTCAAAAAGGGCGATGGTATTCGTGCTGTTGTACATAAAGTGGATATGATGAATAATAACCCAAAGATTATTATTTCACGTACTGCGCCTGCATTTTTACAACGTTTGTTTGAACTTGAGGTTCCTGAAATTTTTGATGGTTTGATTACGATCAAGAAAATAGTCCGTGAACCAGGAGAAAGAGCAAAGGTTGCAGTTGAGTCTTACGATGATCGTATTGATCCTGTAGGAGCTTGTGTGGGTATGAAGGGATCCCGTATTCATGGTATTGTTCGCGAATTGCGTAATGAGAATATTGACGTGATTAACTTTACAACGAACCATTCGTTGTATATCGCTCGTGCGTTGAGTCCAGCAAGGATTAGCTCAATCAAAATCGATGAAGAAAATAAGACTGCGGCTGTATATTTAAAATCGGATCAAGTTTCTTTAGCAATTGGACGTGGAGGACACAATATCAAGTTGGCTGGGAAATTGACTGGTTATGAAATTGATGTTTATCGCGAAAATGACGAGTTTGATGAAGATGTTGATATCGAAGAATTCAGCGATGAGATTGAAAGCTGGGTTATTGATGAATTGAAACGTGTAGGTTTGGATTCAGCGAAGTCAGTGTTGTCTCTGAGTGAGGAAGAATTGGTTAGACGTACCGATTTGGAAGAGGATACTGTTCGTGAGATTGTACGTATTTTACAAGCTGAATTTGAATAAAATTCAGCTCGTTAATTTTTTTCTATCTAACATTCGGAATAAATTGTTTATGGATGGAAAAAAACATATTTTTGTAATTATATTAAAATAGTTTATATTATAGATGACTGAAGGAAAAGGAACAAACTTGCTTAAAGCAGCAAAGGAACTCAACATCGGGATACATACCGCCGTGGAATGTTTAGTGAAAAAAGGATATGATGTAGAAGCAAAGCCTAACACTAAATTGAGCGGAGAGATGTATGGTGTGCTGTTAAAAGAGTTTCAGGGAGACAAATCACTGAAAGATGAAGCTAAACAAATTGTTATTGGCAAAATTCGTCGTGAGGAGTCGCCGTCCACTTCTCCTAAGGAATCATCTAAGAATGAGGATTTCGAAGATCATGATGAATCAAAGGAAATCTTGGTCAAGAATACGGTAGAAATCCCTTCTGTTAAAGAAGCTACTCCTGAAAAAGCGGAGGAACCCGTTCATCAAGGTGGAATGAAGGTGGTTGGTAAAATTGATCTTGACGCATTGCATAGAGGTGGAAGTAAGATCAAGAAGGAAGAGCCTGTAAAGGAAGAACCGAAAGCCGTCAAAGAAGTTCCTGTAGAGGTTAAAGCTGAAGTTAAGGTGGAAGAAAAGAAGGAAGCCGAAGTCAAAGCGCCTATTGTTGAAGCGAAAAAAGAAGAACCAAAGGTTATTGAGAAAAAGCCGGAAGCTGTAGTGCCAAACGCTGAAATTCAAAAGCCCGAAGTAAATAAAACTGAAGTAAAAGCAACTCCGGTTGTAGAGACAAAAACTGAACCTGTGAAGGTAGAAGACAAGAAAAAAGAAGAAACAGCACCTAAAGCTGTATCAGTAACTCCAATAGTGGAGCCTGTGAAAAAACAAGAAGATGAAATTATTTCTGCTCGTGCAGAAAGATTGACAGGGCCTAAAGTCATTGGTAAGATTGAATTACCATCTGCTAGACCTTCCCACAAACCGGTGGCTTCATCTTCAAATGCTGGAAATAATAATGAGAAACGTAAGCGTAAGCGTACGAATCCAAATGGTCCAGTAAACCCAAATGCGGGGCAAGGTCAAGGTCACAATAATCAAAACCGTGGACCGCGTGATGGTAACAATCCCAACAATCGAGACCAACAAGGTAACCGCGGTGGGAATCATGGTAATAACAACAATCCGAACAATCGTCAAGGACAAAACAGCAACCAACATCATGGTAGACCGGGACAAGGTGGTAATAGCCAACATCCAGGTAGACCAGGACAAGGTACGAGACCGCAACACGGAAATCGTTTTGATAATAGAGGAAAGGGAAGACCTGTTGAGAATAAGGAAGAGCCTACTGAAAAGGAAATCCAAGATCAAATCAAGGCAACACTTGCTCGTTTGAGTGGTGCAGGTAAATCTGGCAAATTTGCGCAACGTGCCAAATTGAGACGTCAGAAACGTGACGATGTTGCTCAACATGCTGAAGAAGCAGCAATGGAGCAAGAAATGATGGCGAAAGTATTGCGTGTTACAGAATTCGTAACTGCAAACGAATTAGCTAATTTGATGGACGTTCAGGTAACCCAAATTATTGCAACTTGTATGAGTTTGGGTATGTTTGTGTCAATTAATCAACGTTTAGATGCGGAAACTTTAACAATTGTAGCGGATGAATTTGGTTATCAGGTAGAGTTTATCAAACCTGAGGACGAGGAGACTGCTGAACTTGAGGAACCGGATAACGAAGCGAATTTGATATCAAGAGCCCCTATTGTAACGGTCATGGGACACGTTGACCATGGTAAAACATCTTTATTGGATTATATCCGTAAGGCGAACGTTACTTCAGGTGAGGCTGGTGGTATCACCCAACATATCGGTGCATACGCGGTGAAATTGGAGGATGGTCGTAAAATTACATTCTTGGATACTCCCGGTCACGAAGCTTTTACGGCTATGCGTGCCCGTGGTGCTAAAGTGACGGATATTGTTATTATCGTTATTGCAGCGGACGACGCAGTCATGCCGCAAACAAAAGAAGCAATCAACCACGCGCAAGCAGCGGGAGTGCCAATCGTATTTGCATTTACTAAAGTAGATAAACCGGGAGCAAATCCTGATAGAATCCGTGAGCAGCTTTCTGCGATGAATATCTTAGTTGAAGACTGGGGCGGTAAGTTCCAAGCGCAAGAGATTTCAGCAAAAACGGGAGAAAATGTTGACCTATTATTAGAGAAAGTTCTATTGGAAGCTGAGATGTTAGATCTAAAAGCTGATCCGACAAAACGCGCTGTTGGTTCAGTAATTGAAGCAGCTTTGGATAAAGGTCGTGGTATCGTGACAACGGTATTGATACAAAGTGGTACATTACGTGTTGGAGATCCAATTTTAGCGGGATCGCATTCAGGTAAGGTGAAGGCTTTGACGAATGAAAGAGGTGAACGTGTTAAAGAGGCAGGGCCTTCTGTTCCAGTCCAAATCTTGGGTATGGCAGGAGCGCCAACAGCAGGGGATAAGCTTTATGTTCTTGAAAGCGAGTCTGAAGCTAGAACTGTAGCCAACAAACGTCTTCAGTTACAACGCGAGCAAGGCATGCGTGCAACTAAACATATTACCTTGGATGAAATCGGTCGTCGTTTGGCCATCGGTAACTTTAAAGAACTTAATATTATCGTTAAAGGTGATGTGGACGGTTCTATTGAAGCATTATCAGATTCATTGTTGAAATTGTCTACTGACGAGATCCAAGTTAATATTATTCATAAATCAGTGGGAGCGATCTCTGAATCAGATGTATTGTTAGCTTCTGCTTCCGATGCGATCATCATAGGTTTCCAAGTACGTCCAACACAGAATGCACGTAAGTTGGCAGAGAACGAGCAAATTGATGTACGTTTATATTCGATCATCTATGACGCGATTGATGAAATCAAGTCTGCAATGGAGGGTATGTTGGCTCCGAAATTTGAAGAGAAAATTGTTGCTGAGGTTGAAATCAGAGAAACCTTCAAAATTTCTAAAGTTGGTACGATTGCTGGATGTATGGTTCGCGAGGGGAAAATTAACAGAAACAATGATATCCGTGTAATTAGAGATGGTGTCGTTATTCATACAGGTAAGTTGGCATCTTTGAAACGTTTCAAAGACGATGTGAAAGAAGTTTCAATGGGGTATGAATGTGGTTTAAATATTGACCGTTTCAATGATATTCAAGTAGGAGATATTGTTGAAGCCTACGAACAAGTTGAAGTAAAGCGTAAATTGTAATCACTTAATTATACAGTAATAAAACAGAAAGCGGCATTGATTTAAATCAATGCCGCTTTCTGTTTTAACGTTCGTATAGTTCTATTGGAACCTGATCAGGATCAAAAAAGAATGTAAAGCGTTTATTTGTTAACTCGTCTATTCTGATCCCTTCATGTGATACACCTGCTTTTTCGAGCTTATTTAATTCTAGGTCGAGATTATCGACTTCAAATGCAAGATGTCTTAAACCGGCCGCTTCTGGAAAGCTAAGCCGATTGGGTGGTGATGGGAACGAAAAAAGTTCTATAATGTAATGATCATTGAGTTTGAGATCCAGTTTGTAGGAATCACGTTCCACACGATAGTATTCTCTAGCAATCTCTAGCCCCAGTATATCAGTATAGAATTTCTTTGAACGCTCATAGTTGCTACAGATAATGGCGATATGATGTATCTTGTTGAGGTTTAATTTCATTTTTAATCTTATCTCATTGCATTTGTTATACGAGGTTGTTCCTTAATGATATGGAGCATATACAGCTATTTTTACAATTTTTCATCTTATTTTGCTCTTTCATATTGTTTAGGCCAGTGGATGTCAGCATCTAATTCTTTGGCAAAATGTAATGGAAGATGTGGGTCATCAAGAAATCCCCGTGCGATTAAGATTAAATCTGCTTGCTTTTGTGCGATGATCTCGGCCGCTTGAATAGCTGTTTTGATTAAACCTACTGTGGCAACGTTATTCTTGGTATGTTCCTTAATCGCAATGGCGAAAGGGAGCTGATATGCTGGCCCGATATCTATTTTTTGATAGGAGACCAAGCCTCCGCTCGACACATCAATTAGATCTACCCCCAATGTATACAGTAGTTGTGATAAGGCTATAGACTGCTGTAAATCCCAGCCTGCTTCGGCCCAATCCGTTGCTGAAATACGTACCCATAAACTTTGGCTTGTTATTTCTTGTTTTACTCTTTTCACAATTTCAATAAGAAAACGTATCCTATTTTCAAAGGTGCCACCGAAAGAGTCTGTCCGTAAGTTGCTCAGTGGTGAAAGAAATTGATGGATCAGATACCCATGCGCAGCGTGGAGTTCAATAATTTCATAACCAGCTTGTATTGCTCTTTTCGTTGCTGTTCCGAATTGTTCAATCAGATTCTCAATGGCGTCTACATCAAGTTCCTGTGGTTCATAATCTCCAGCATGGAAAGGTATCGGAGATGGGGCGACTGTTTGCCATCCCTGCGGATCTGTCGGCGAAAATTGATTACGCCCCAACCAGGGTTTATTACTGCTTGCTTTGCGGCCTGCATGAGCAAGTTGTATGCCCGGTATGGAATCATTTTCTTTAATGAACTCGGTTATTTCTTTTAATTTTTCGATATGCTGGTCGTCCCATAAACCAAGGTCTCCATCACTGATTCGACCTTCAGGACTAACTGCGGTTGCTTCTTGTATTACTGCTGCAGCTCCACCGATTGCAAATTGGCCCAAATGGACCAAATGCCAGTTATTAGCAAAACCATCCTTTGCGGAGTACTGGCACATCGGAGATACGACCAAACGATTTTTAAATTGCAGTTTTCCAATATTTACTGATGAAAATAATTGACTCATAATTGCTTGTTTATAGAAGGCAGGAGCAAGGAATACTCCTGCCATGATCAATTCTTTGTTTTGTAGAGAGAGGCCGTCAAAAGCCTTTATTTAAATCCTTGCGAACCGTGGTTCAACTGTTAAGGATTTGTAGACCATAAAGATGCTGATTTTAGCATTGCTCTTCTTGGCAGTTTTAAATTGGCAACCACCAACTCCGCGAAATCTTCAGGTTGGAGAACTTTCTCCGGATCGCCATCGGTGAGTCCAAGATCTTTGGACATATCTGAGGCAATCGTACTTGGCATTAGCGTACATACACGGATATTGTTTTTTCGTACTTCCCGCATTAAAGAATCGGCGAAACCGATGACGCCAAACTTTGAGGCACTATAAGCGGAAGTGGTGGCGGCGCCATTTAATCCGGCTGTCGAAGATACCATAATGATATCGCCTTGATTCTTTTCAATCAGTTGTGGAAGGATAGCTTTTGTAACAAAGTATGTACCCAAGAGATTTGTCTGAATGATCGATGTCCAATCGGCAACGTCCATATCGAGCACAGCGGAAAATGATGCCACTCCAGCATTGTTAATTAATATATCAAAGCTACCGAAAGTGTTTTTCAATTGCTCGATCTCCTGCTGTACAGCACTATAATTTGATACGTCAAAGACGGCATAAGTGACCTCAGTGCCTAGCTCGGCAAGTTCCGCGACAGTATCCTTCAAAGCAGCTTCATTTCTCCCGGTAATTGCGATATGAACACCTTCTTTCGCTAATGCATAGGCCACCGCCTTTCCTAATCCCCGCGCACCACCTGTAATTAAGGCTCTTTTTCCTGTTATATTTTCCATAACATAAAAATAGGTATGATCTTTTTTATTCGTGTCAGATGAACCTCAAAAAGGTAACTTATTTTGCCTTTTTGAGGATATTTTCGATGATGGGGTAGGTGTTGGCCCTGATGTCCTCAAATTGGTCCACATGACGCCATTCCGCTTTTGTAATATCTTCTGCGGTTTGTGGAATCAATTTAGGGACTTTGTTGACGCCCATTTCGTACCAGTTTGTTGCTTTAAGGACAAATTCTCCGTTTCGCAAAAAATAGGTGTGGTACGATGTGGTAATTTTCTTTCCTAAGTAGTTGATTTTGATACCACATTCCTCTTCGACTTCGCGTACTGCAGCTTCCCGCATTTTTTCATTGTCTTCCACTTTACCCTTAGGAAGATCCCATTTTCCTAGTCGGTAGATAAAAAGATAATCCCCATCTCCGTTTTTGACCAATCCACCAGCTGCTTTGATGATCTTAATTTTGTTTTTCAAGTTTTGAAATACAGTTTCAAAATCCTTGTTAATGTAGAGATATGTTTTTGGAACTTTATCAATTTCAGATTGTTTGAAAAGTTTTTGGAGGTCAATCTCTTGAAAACTAATTGTTTGTGGGTTTTTGGTTTTCGATGGAACAAAATCTGCTAAAATTAGCACGGTTTCGTTCATATAAATTTTATAAATTTGCGCCATGAATAATTTAAATGAGGTTGAACAAAAAGTTGCTGAATCCTTATTGCAAATTAAAGCAATAAAATTGCAACCTAAAAGTCCTTTTACATGGGCGTCGGGTTGGAAGTCTCCAATTTACTGTGATAACCGTATCACTTTATCTCATCCTGCGATTCGTACATACATTCGTCAAAAGCTTTCTAAGCTTATTCAAGAAGAGTTTGGATCAGTGGATATGATTTCTGGAGTTGCTACGGCAGGTATTCCACAAGGCGTTTTGGTAGCACAGGATTTGGGATTACCATTTTCTTATGTTAGAAGCTCAGCTAAGGACCATGGTCGTCAGAATTTAATTGAAGGTGAAGTAGTTAGCGGTCAACGTGTAGTTGTAATTGAGGATCTAATTTCGACAGGTAAGAGTAGTTTAGTGGCTGTAAAGGCATTACGTGAGGCTGGCTGCAATGTTGTTGGGTTGGTGTCTATTTTTACTTATGGATTGCAACAAGCTACTGATAATTTTGCCGATGCAAAATGTCCTTATTTCAGTTTATGTAATTATGATGCTTTGATTCAGGTCGCTGCTGAAAATAGTTATGTATTGGAAGAGGATATTGAGATCTTGAAAAAGTGGCGATTGAACCCTGCAACTTGGGGAGATAATTTTTAATAAAAAAGATTAATTTATCGTTATGACTACTATTCAGAACACAACAGAAATCAACAAAAATGTCAGCGAGGTGTATGCATTTTTGGCGGATCTCAACAATCATGAACAGTTGATGCCGGAAAATATCTACAATTGGTCATCGACTACGGACGAAGCTCGATTTACAATACAGAATATGGCAAAATTGGCCCTTAAGGTAGAAGAGCGTAGTGAGCATCAATTCATTAAGTTGGTTCCTTCGGAGAAGGCGCCTTTTGAGGTTACTCTTCGTTGGGAATTGCAAGTTGTTGCTGATACGGTGACAAAGGCAACCTTTGTTATAGATGCTGATCTTAACATGATGATGAAGATGATCGCTTCTGGACCACTTCAAAAATTAGTTGATTTTCAGGTCAACAAATTAAAAGAAAAGTTAGGATAGGTTGTTCATAACGGATATAAAAAAAGCTCGATTATTACTAATCGAGCTTTTTTTATGCTAGCCTTTCATTGACTTTTTTCCAATTCACAACATTCCACCAATTTTTAATATAATCAGCTCTTTTGTTTTGATAGTGCAGGTAATAAGCGTGCTCCCATACATCGAGGCCTAAAACGGGGATACCTTTTACCTCTGCAACATCCATTAAAGGGTTGTCTTGGTTTGGAGTAGAGGTAATTTTTAAGTTACCTGAATCATCCAAAATCAACCAGGCCCATCCCGAACCGAATCGTGAGGTTGCTGCTGCGGCAAATTGTTCTTTGAATTTATCTAAAGAACCAAATGTCTTATTGATCATGGTCAATAATTTTTCAGAGGGCTGACTCGGCTTATCGGACAGACTTTCCCAAAAAAAGTTATGGTTCCAAGCTCCACCAGCGTTATTCCTTGCTTTAGGAGAGTACTTAGATATGTTTGCTAGAAGTTGCTCCTCTGAGGCTTCTTTGATATTTTCAGCAAGAATAGCTTCGTTAACGGCGTTTATATAGGCCATATGGTGCCTTGTATAATGGATTTCCATTGTCAACGCATCAATATTAGGCTCCAAAGCGGCATAACTGAAAGGTAATTTTACTTGAGAAAACTTTAAGGTAGCGGCATTTAATTCAGTAGCTTTCGCGGAAGCAATATCTTGTAATATTGATCCAGATACAGCGATGCCTAGTGTAGCCTTTGCTGCATTTTGAAGGAAGTTTCTGCGTGTTTGCATATAATCTTATTGTGATTAGTTTTGATATAAATATAACGTGAAATTTTACAAATATTGTGCAAGAATTGTCTGTTAATTGTAATACAACAAAATTGTTATAAATTCATCTTTTAGGGTGGTATATATTGTTTTGAATTTTGGTTTACGGCATTTACGTAACATATAATTTGCATTCTTTTAAGAACGCTTCAAGGCAGTCTTAGGGCAGGGTAACTAGAGAATTATAATTGTTTATAAAGTCAAATTTAGCTAAGTTTGATTTATGTATACATTAAGGATTTCAAAAATTATCCCCCAACCTAATAATAACATTACTTTTCAGCTTGAGTCTATAGCAGGAGACTATCCTCCCTATAAAGCTGGGCAGTTTATTACACTTTCTTTTGTGTTTGGTGATCGTGAGGTACGTCGTTCTTATTCTTTTAATAGTTCGCCCGATAATAATGAGCCTTTGAGTATCACTGTTAAGCGTGTCGAAAATGGGGAAATATCCCGACTGCTCCACCATACTATTGTGGAGGGGGATATCGTGAATGCAATGGAACCTCAGGGTTTATTTGTATATGAACCCGAACCGGAAAAGGTTCGGACCTTGTTTTTGTTTGCTGCAGGAATTGGCATTACACCCTTGTATGCTATTCTGAAAACAGCGCTTCTTGCTGAAAGTAAGTCTAAAATAGTGTTGATTTACAGTAATAGTACGCTGGAGTTAACACCGTTCCGATCGGAACTGGAGCACTGGGCAGATCAATTTCCTGATCGCTTAACTATTGTGTGGATTTACTCCAATAGTAAATACTTGATGAAAGCCAGGCTAAATAGAGATTATATACATGCTATTGTTAACGATCATTTGTTTGGAAATAAGGAAGATGCTTTGTTTTATACTTGCGGTCCTGTGATTTATATGGACTTATGTCGTTTTACACTTTTGGGGATGGGGTTTGATTCCAATCAGATTAAACGAGAGACTTTTCTATTGCCCGAAAATGAAGAAGATGATGATGATGAGACCGAAAAGGAAGTCGATAGAACAACCTATACCATCGAACTATCTTTTCAAGGTAAAACTTATCATCTAGAGGTTCCCTACAATAAATCTATTTTAGATATAGGGCTGGAGCATAAAATTAAGTTGCCTTATTCTTGTAAATCCGGTATGTGTAGTACGTGTATTTCGCAGTGTACAAGGGGGAAAGTAAGAATGGACTATAATGAGGTGTTAACAGACCGCGAAGTTGAACAGGGAAGAATACTGTTGTGCACGGGGCATCCGTTAGAAATGAATACCGCTATTGAAGTGCTATAATTGAGCATTCGTATTTAATCCAAAAATATGCTGTTCAGTTATAGGGCGCCAGAAATATTTAAAATTGCATATACAAGTAAATTTATCTAAGTTTGGATATAACCGTTTTATATCTAACTATTATGGGGAAATTACTCTGGAGCCCAACAGAAGAGCAAAAATCTCAATCTGAGATCAATAAGTTTAAACAATATGTCGAGAAGGAGCATGGCTTATTCTTTCCATCCTATCAGGAGCTTTGGGCATGGTCTATGACTGAACTGGCTAGTTTTTGGAAGAGTATAGCCACCTATTTTAATATAAAGTTTCATTCAGGCTTTACAACTGTTGTTGATTCGCCAGCAGATGCTACAAGCTTTATCGGAACAAAGTGGTTTTCTGGGGCTACCTTGAATTATGCTGAACACGTATTTCGAAACACAACGGAAAAGCGTCCGGCATTAATCTTTCAATCTGAACAGCAAGTTAAAAGAGAGGTGTCATGGACTGAGTTGGAATCCATGGTTCTCAAACTTCAGGTCTATTTGAAAGAACTAGGGGTACAAAGTGGAGATCGCGTCGCTGGTGTATTAATTAATGGCATTGAGGCTGTTGCGTTATTTTTGGCTGTTAATTCCATTGGTGCTGTTTGGTCCTGTTGTTCGCCCGATTTTGGGGAGGCGAGTATTCAGGATCGTTTTGAGCAGATTGAACCCAAAGTGCTCTTCGCAAATTCCAGTTATTACTATAATGGCCGTCTTTTTGAAAAAGGGGAGAGTATTAAACAGCTTTCTCTGCGGCTACCATCTTTACTGGCTTGTGTTTTGATTGATGACAATATTTGGGAAGAGATTCTGAAAAAGGATCTTACACAGGCTGAGCTCCAATTTACGGCAATGCCTTTTGATGCGCCAATATGGATTTTGTATTCTTCGGGAACAACCGGGAAGCCTAAAGCCATTACACATAGAGTTGGTGGTATGCTGCTGGAACATATGAAAGCACTTGGCCTGCATCAAAATGTGCAGGACGGGGATCGATTCATGTGGTATTCCACTACTGGATGGATGATGTGGAATTACGCGCTTTCGGCCCTTTTAATGGGAAATACATTGTGTATCTATGATGGGGCTACGAATTATCCCGATAAATTGAGTTTATGGAATTTTGCACAGGAAAGCAAGGTGGACCATTTTGGCGTTGGTGCTGCTTATCTTATCTCCTGTCAGGATCAAGATTTAAAATCCTTGGCTTATCAGCCGAAAACAATAGGGTCGACAGGTTCACCACTACCACCGGATGTATTTGAATGGCTAAATGTACAGTTTCCAGAGAGTCAAATTGTCTCGCTAAGTGGTGGTACAGATGTTTGCAGTGCCTTTCTTTCGGGCTGTACATTGCTTGATGTTTATGCTGGGGAGATTCAATGTCGCACCTTAGGAGCTAAGATAGAAGCATTTGATGAGAATGGTCATCATCTTTATGGAGAGGTGGGAGAGCTTGTTATTTTAGCTCCCATGCCCTGTATGCCCATCTATTTTTGGAATGATTTGGCGAATAAAAAATACTTTGATAGTTATTTTGATAAATATAGCGGTGTTTGGAGTCATGGTGATTGGATTAAGATCACTGCACATGATGGCATAATTATGTACGGTCGTTCAGATGCAACGCTGAACCGGGGTGGCGTACGTATCGGTACTGCAGAGATCTATAATGTTTTAAATAGAACCGAAGGGGTCTTGGATAGTTTGGTTATCTGTGTAGATCATGAAAATGGATCATCTGATATGTTGCTTTTTGTTCAATTGGACAATGGTTTATTGAATGATGCGTTAAAAGGGGAAATTAAAAGGGAGCTTCGGCAGCAATATAGTCCGCGACATGTGCCTGACGATATTTTTCAGGTAGCGGCTATTCCTTACACGTTAAGCGGTAAAAAACTGGAGCTGCCTATTAAGAAGATTTTTTCGGGAATGCCTGTAGAAAAAGCGGTCTCAGTAGATATTATGCGGAACAGAGAATCCTTGGCAGACTTTGAAGCGATCAGTAAAATCTGGAGAAGATCTTAAGTATAGTATGCTATAAAAATACCTAATTAGAAAACCCCTCGGATGATGAAGTTTATCGTTTGAGGGGTTTTCTAATTTAATTTTACTCCACTCAAACCTGTATAACACCTACATTATACCGTTCTAGAATAGGCTTTTCGTTGGCCGCTTCAATTCCCATGCTGATGACTTTTCGTGTTTCTTCAGGTGCTATAATTCCATCAACCCATAATCTTGCAGCAGCGTAATACGGACTCAGTTGCTCGTTGTACCGATCTTCGATTGATTTAAGGAGACTGTTTTTTTCTTCTTCATTTATTTCTTGACCCTTGGCTTTTAACGCTGATTCTTGGATTTGAAACAGTGTCTTGCCTGCAGCGGCACCGCTCATGACAGCCATTTGGGCGGTAGGCCAAGCGTAGATTAGTCGTGGGTCATACGCTTTTCCACACATCGCATAGTTTCCAGCGCCATAACTATTTCCAACAATAAAGGTAAATTTTGGGACTACGGAATTGGCCATTGCATTTACCATTTTTGCTCCGTCTTTGATAATCCCCCCTTGTTCTGATCGGCTTCCTACCATAAATCCAGTGACGTCCTGAAAAAATACAAGCGGAATGTTCTGCTGGTTGCAATTCATGATGAATCGCGCTGCCTTATCTGCTGAATCACTATAGATAACCCCGCCCATCTGTATTTCCATTGCGTTGCCGGGTTTCTTGGCTTTGATAATTTCACGTTGATTGGCAACAATGCCGACAGCCCAACCGTCTACACGTGCGAGGGCGCAGACAATTGTTTTTCCATAATCGGGTTTGTATTCCTCTAAAGTGTCTGCATCTACAATTGCATCCAAGATATCCTGCATGCGATAAGGTTTTGTCCTGTCTTCGGGAAGAATCTCTACTATTTTACTCGGATCTGTTTTTGGAGGAAGGCTTTTCTTTCTGTTGAAATTAGCTTTTGTATTTCCACCTATTTTATCGATAACATTTTTTATAGCCTCTAAACAACTTTGGTCGTCGGGAAATTTATTGTCTGTCACGCCGGATATCTCCGAATGGGTAGAAGCTCCGCCGAGTGTTTCAGCATCTACGGTTTCACCTATCGCAGATTTGACCAGGTATGGGCCTGCTAAAAATACAGAGCCTGTTCCTTCGACGATAAAAGCGTAGTCGGACATGATCGGGAGATAAGCACCACCTGCCACGCAGCTTCCCATGATTGCTGCAATTTGAGGGATACCCATGGAAGACATTCGGGCATTGTTACGGAATATGCGGCCAAAGTGTTCTTTATCGGGAAATATTTCATCCTGCATCGGTAAAAATACGCCTGCAGAATCTACCAAATAAATAATTGGAAGATTGTTTTCCATGGCAATTTCCTGTGCACGTAAATTTTTCTTGGCAGAAATAGGGAACCAGGCTCCTGCTTTTACGGTTGCATCGTTAGAGACGATGACACATAGCTTGGATTTTACATAGCCCAGTACCGCTGCACAGCCTGCATTTGTGCATCCACCATGTTCTTTATACATTCCTTCGCCGGCAAACATGCCTATTTCCAGATATTCTCGGTCTGGGTCCAGTAGATATTCTATTCGTTCCCAGGCTGACATTTTGCCCTTTTCTTTCAGTTTTTTTATTTTATCGATGCCACCACCTAGTTTTAAATTTTCTCTTTTTTGGCGAAGTAATGCGAGTAGCTCCTTCATAATTTATAATCTTGGTTTTAAAAAGCTGTTGAATTAAGAATTTCTTATTTTTAGATAAATTTAAAATAAAATTTTAAAATATTTGCAATTTTATTCCTAAATATTTTGATATATTTGAATTGAATTACCGATTGTAAATTTAATATTCATGCTTATGTTTATTGAAAATAAACAACAAATGGATATGATCAGACAAAGTGCGCGAGATTTTGCACAGTATCATATCAAACCTCATGTGATGGAATGGGACGAAGCCCAAATATTTCCAATAGAAGTTTTTAAAAAGTTAGGCGAGCACGGTTTCATGGGTGTGATCGTTCCTGAAGAATATGGTGGATCGGGACTCGGATACCAGGAGTATATTACCGTTTTGGATGAGATTTCCAAGGTGTGTGGCTCAATCGGGCTTTCCGTAGCGGCGCATAATTCGTTATGTACAAATCATATATTAAGCTTTGCCAGTGAAGAACAGAAGAAACGTTATCTTCCAAAGTTGGCGACTGCTGAATGGATCGGTGCCTGGGGACTTACAGAGACAGGTTCTGGTTCGGACGCTGGTGGAATGACGACATTTGCTGAGCGAGATGGTGATCACTACGTGTTAAATGGTTCTAAAAATTTTATTACGCATGCCATCAGTTCTAGTGTTGCTGTCGTTATTGCGCGGACGGGGGCTAAGGGAGATAAAAAAGGGATGTCAGCTTTTATTGTTGAGAAAGGTACACCTGGATTTACAGCAGGAAAGAAAGAAAATAAATTGGGGATGCGCGCCTCAGAAACTGCCTGTCTGTTTTTTGATAATTGTCGGATTCATCGGGATCAACTCATCGGTGAAGAAGGGCAGGGCTTCGTGCAGGCCTTAAAATTATTGGATGGCGGACGTATTTCTATTGCGGCACTTTCTTTGGGTATTGCACGCGGAGCTTACGAGTGCGCGTTGAAATATGCACACGAGCGTGAGCAGTTTGGGAAAAAGATTTACGAATTTCAGGCGGTTTCTTTTGCGCTTGCAGATATGGCTACACAAGTAGAAGCCAGTGAACTGTTGACGAGGCAGGCGGGTTATTTAAAGGATCATGGAGATCGTGTTTCTAAAATTGGTGCGATGGCTAAACTTTATGCGTCAGAGGCTGCCGTTAGTGTCTCGAATGAATCTGTACAAATCTTTGGTGGTTATGGATTTACAAAGGACTATCCTGCCGAAAAGTTTTTTAGAGATGCCAAGTTATGTACAATAGGTGAAGGAACTTCAAGCATTCAGAAAATGGTGATCGCTAGAGAGATTGAGAAAGATATTTTATAGCATATTATGAGGGATCAAGTTGTATTGGTTGATTGCCCAAGAGACGCTGTTCAAGGGCTTCATAACTTTATTGAGACAGATAAGAAAATAAAACATATCAATACGTTAATCGAAAGTGGGCTGTTTGATGTTATTGATTTTGGATCTTTCGTTTCGCCGAAAGCAGTTCCGCAGTTGGCGGATACAAAAGCAGTACTGGAAGGGATCAGAACGAATGAGCATGTGAAGTTATTGGCGATTGTTGCCAATCTTCGGGGTGCGCAGGAGGCGGTTCTAGAGGAAAAAATCGACTTTATAGGGTATCCATTTTCAATATCGGAAACATTTCAACTTCGAAATACCAATATGGGCTTGGCGGCTTCTTATCAGCAGGTAAAAGAAATGAAAGCTTTGGCCGACTCGCAGCATAAATCTCTAGTCGTTTATATTAGCATGGCTTTTGGAAACCCATA
Source organism: Sphingobacterium sp. UGAL515B_05 (assembly GCF_033097525.1). Taxonomy (NCBI): domain Bacteria; kingdom Pseudomonadati; phylum Bacteroidota; class Sphingobacteriia; order Sphingobacteriales; family Sphingobacteriaceae; genus Sphingobacterium; species Sphingobacterium sp. UGAL515B_05. Next base: position 4,157,860 of record NZ_CP109907.1, read on the forward strand.
CAGTGACCCTTGGTCCTCGCTTTTGGTTGAAGAGTGGATTGGAAAATTAGGCGATCTTGGCATTCTGGAATTTTCTTTGGCAGACACAACTTCAGAAGCCGATGCAAATCAGATTTCAGAATTATTTAGTTTTGTTAAAACTCGTTTTCCAACACTGGAAGTAGGTGCGCATTTTCATGCAAGGCGAGAGGAAAGTCTTGCAAAGATTGAAGCAGCTTACCTAGCGGGGTGCCGTAAATTTGAAGGCGCATTGCTCGGTTATGGCGGCTGTCCATTTGCAAAAGATGATTTGGTTGGTAATATACCTTCAGAGCTGTTGTTGCATTATTTTGGACGAGGGACTGATGCTGAAATAATCGGATTGGAGCATAGCTTCAGACAAATGATTTTGTAGATGGAAAAACTGAATTTTATTAAAGTGCATGTTGAGGGGCATGTGTTAAACTTGACCTTAGCCCGTTCGGATAAAAGAAATGCTTTTAGTCCGACAATGGTGAGCGAAATAGCCTATGCATTGAATCTGGCGAATAGCAATCCTGATGTTTGGTTAATACAAATAGAGGCTGAAGGTCCGGTGTTTTGCGCCGGTATGGATCTTAAAGCTTTTGAGGATCCTACATTGGATATTGGTAATCCGGCAATTCCTAAGGTTGAAAAGTCACTGGCGGAGATATTTGCCTGTTTAGATAAGCCTTCAATCTGTGTTGTTAGGGGAGATGTTATTGCAGGTGGTTTTTTGATAGCATTATCCTGTACGTATTTGTTTGCCCTCCCTCAGGTACGTTTTTCTTTGCCTGAAGTGAAAATTGGGCTCTTTCCATTTCAGGTGTTAGCGTTGCTTACAGAATACATGCCTGAAAGAAAAGCGATGGATCTCTGTATCAGCGGTCGGTCTTTTTCTGCGGAGGAGGCTTTGGAAAAGGAAATCTTGTATGGCATGCTGGATCCTGAAGAAACAGTATTGACAGAATTGAAAAGGACGATTCTGGAAAATGCTCCCTTGGCTATATCACGGGGATTTGTAGCACTGCGAAAATTAAAAGAGCAAGATTATGATGATAAGTATAACTTTCTATTGGAGAGCTTGGCAGATTTGCGTAAAACCAATGATTTCAAAGAGGGAATGGATGCAATGCGAAATAAAAGAAAAGCCAACTGGCAAAATAGCTAATTAAAATGATCGAAAACTAGGTCTGCTTGTCAGCGGCGAGAATTCCCAGGGAATGGAGCTAAGAGCGATCAGGAGAGCTAGTCCAAACCAGATTAATAATATTTTAAAACGTCGATCGTTTGTATCGGCGTTTTTGCTTTTAAGGGCACCTAATGTTAAGCAGATCGCGGCAATAATCATCATGCTACTGTGCTCCATGCCAAAGAAGCGAATTTGCCTGAGGTGAACAGCCTCGTCGAAATGTTGCAGGAAGTACTGTGTGATGGGGCTCAGTACATAGAGGCTAAAACCTAAAACTAGCTGAATATAAAAAGAAATAACCGTAGTTTTTACAAGAAATTGATCGGTAGGGGAGAATGGAAGTCTCTTTTTTCTTTTGTAAAAAAAGTTCACGAGACTAAAAGTTAGTACAATCAGTACCTCCCATCTCCATAAAGAATGCATCGCTAGAATGAAAGGATAAATGTGATTCATCATACAGACAAAGATGGTAATAAAATAGATTTAAAGCTATTTTAAGCAATAGCATCGCCTAAATAAAAGGCAGTTTTTTATCAGTTGACTAATCTGTTGTTCAAGGGGTGTCATATTTATGTGTATTTATTGTTTATGTAAGTTTTTTATTGTTTTGATTATTAGTCTGTTTTGTGTTTTGTTTAACTCTTGGTTAATACTGCTGTTGCGTGTAATTTGGTATTTGTCGGTCAGATGGAGAATAACGATTAACTGGTCCAAATAGACAGCTCAAATGATTGCAAGAACAAAGGTGTTTCCTATTGAACAATCAATACTGCTCTTGTGTGTTTTATTTTTGGCTGTTTTTAGCCTCTCTGAGGTGGTATTTATCCTTTTCAAGGGGTTTTGTATGGTTTTGATTTATTTCGTGCTTAGAATGGGGGTTATTTTAGTTTTGGCGGATAGTTATAATTTGCTCAGTTTTTTAACACGGATAACGTATGTCGTTAAAGTTGCGTTTTGTTTATTACGAATTTTATAATTTATTTAAATAACTATTTGTTTGTCAATTTATTATGTTTATTACATAAATTGAGTGTTTATGTTATCCTATGCGCGATTGGCGGTATTAAAATAAATTAATGCCTGAGCGTAAGCAAAGCTCTGCCTGTGTTTTTTTAAAATATTTTTGGAATTATATAAAATTCGTTTCTATATTAGTGTATTAATTAAATAATACAGTAGTATGGTTACTATCCAAAATCTAAATTTCAGCTATAGTAAATCAAGGCCACTCTTTCTTCATATGGATCTTGAATTGAAGCAGGGGCATATCTATGGCTTATTGGGGAAGAATGGTGCTGGCAAATCGACTTTGCTTAAGAATATCGCCGGTTTGGTATATCCTGTTTCGGGGCGAGTTGATGTGCTGGGGCATAACCCTAATCGAAGGGAGCCCTCCTTATTAAGGGAGATTAGTTTTATTCCGGAAGAGTTTTATCTCCCTGCCGTAAAATCAGAACAGTTTCTGAAAGCTAATGCAGGGTTCTACCCCAACTTCGATCAGGTATATTTTGATCAGCTTATTCGTGAGTTCGATATTCCCATTGAGCAAAAATTAGCAAACATGAGTTATGGACAGAAAAAGAAATATATTATTTCTTTCGGTTTAGCGTCTAACACAAAAGTGATCATCATGGATGAGCCAACGAATGGTTTGGATATTCCTTCTAAGGTTCAGTTTCGAAAGATCATGGCTTCTGCCATTACTGACGATCGATGTGTGATTATCTCCACACATCAGGTGCGTGATCTGGATAATCTTATTGATGCTGTTATTCTACTTGATGATCATAAGGTCGCACTCAACGCTTCGATGCATGTGATTACGGATCGTTTATACTTTAAAAAAGTAAGAGAGTTGCCTTTGGATACACTCTATTCCGAAGAAGGGGTGGGCGGTTTTAATGTTATTCTCCCAAACCCGGCGGTAGAAGATTCGAAACTGGATTTGGAGTTGCTATTTAATGCAGTGTTACAGTGCAAGGAAAAAATTACGGACCTTATTAAACATGATGAATATGTCAAATCTATTTAATGCTACGCGTTTAGTTGGACTGATTCGAAGACAATGGATTGGTTTTGGACGGATTTATCTGATGTCAATAGGGATTATTGCTGGGGTAATTTTTGGTTTTTATGCAGTTAATTTGGGATCAAATTATGATGATATCAAAAAGAATACTGTTTATTCGTTGCTAAATTTCAGAGCACCGTTGTTTTGTATCTTGGGACTCTTTTTTGTAACGGTTATCTCGAGCAGTTATTTTGCTGACCTAGGGAAAAAGACCCGGGCGATTTTTGAGCTGATGATTCCTGCTTCACAATTGGAAAAGTTTCTGGTCAGCTTATTCTATACGGTTGTCGTGAGTATTGGTTCATATTTATTGGTCTTTTATTTGATCGATTTGGCATTTGTTTCTTATTTGAGGAGCGTTGGTTCTGTTGTTTTAAATGAAGCACAACCATCAGGAGAGGTGGTTAGTGTGGATTTATGGCAGTACTTTTTCAAGGTTCAATACCCTGAACCAGCTTATTATTTTTGTTTTGTACCAATTCTTCTGAATGCAATTTTCTTACTTGGTGGGATCGTCTACCAAAACTATCAATATGTCAAGACGGCTATTTTTCTTGTGCTCTACTGTGTTGTTTGGATGTGTCTTTTTGTTTACTTAATGAAAACTCAGACCCAGGATACCGTAAGTACAATGGATCATAATTATTGGTCTGATTCAAATCACATTTTTGCGTTGATCAGCGCTGTCGGAGTGTTGCTTACCATAATGATTTGGGCAGTTGCTTTTTTAAGATTAAAAGAAAAGGAGATTTAATATGGAGTTCAGCGCAAATAAAGCCATTTACCTCCAGATTGCTGAGTACGTATGTGATCATATTTTGCTAGCGACCTGGAAAGTGGATGAAAAACTCCCCTCGGTAAGGGAATTGGCCGTTCAGATGGAGGTCAACCCCAATACTGTTATGCGGACCTACGATATGTTGCAGCAGAAAGAAATTATAGCCAATAAGCGTGGGATTGGTTTTTTTCTGACAGAAGATTCAGTGAAGAATGTGAAGTTGTATAGAAAGGCAATTTTTCTAGAAGAAGATCTTCCTTTATTTTTTCGTAATATTTATTTATTGGAAATTGGTCTGGATGAGTTAGAACAACGTTATAAACGGTTTGTTAGTCAGAATTTTAATCAAAATGAGTCATGAAATTAAGTACAAAAATAATAATGGGATTAGCAATAGGCTTATTCGCGGTTCCGATGCTTGTCGCATCGTACCTTGTTCGTATAAATCGAGTGGATGCGAAAAAGTATCATGCTGATGTGGAGCAGGAGGTCTCTAAACCGGTTGCAAAGGATGTTTATTATCGCTCGTTTCTCTTGGCTGCTTTCGATAAGCTTTATATTTCAGGTGCCAAAGCAAGCGGTATAGGTTTATATTGGGTGAAGAGCGATAAGTTTATGGTTAAGGTTAATAAAAGTCAGGCCGACTTTGTGAAAGCGAATGTCGATCAATCTGGCAATCTTACCTTAGATCTTTTATCGGGAGGAGAGGGGTTTTATAAGTCAATTTATATTTTTTCACCTGATCTTAAGGTTTTAAAATTAAAAAATGCGGGTATTAACGAGTTATCCGCCAAGTTGAACGAGTTGACTGTTGTAGGTGATAGCGTTGAGGTATTTTCCCTTGCGGAAAAATCCGTTATAAATACATTGAACCTGAACCTGACAAATTCCACTATTGATGATCTTGGAGGGACGGACAGTAAGGGGAATTCTCTTGTCGGTCGTTTATTTGTAAACACGACGAATAGTGTTTTGGGGCTTCCGCGTACGAATTATCAAAGTGCAGATATTGTTGCAAATAATTCAGAAGTATATTTCAATAGGAAAGGACCTGAGGCCAAAGTTGGTCTTCTGAATATTAAAACTGAAGGGAAATCATCTGTCCGTTTAGATAGTTTGCAATGGGGAACATTGAACGGGAATCTATCCAATGATACTAAAATAGATTTGCCCGTCCATGCATTACGATCATTGATTAAGTAGGGTTTAATTGGTGGATGTTGGGGGCGATCGTTAATAGTAGAGATCGGTATTTTCTGAAAAGGTCAAAATTCCATAGCGGAATTTTGACCTTTTCTTTAAAGGGATGATGTAGATTTTCGGTGTTCGATACTACAGTCCAAAAAAAACGTCTCGAATTCGAAATAATTCTTTTTGTTTTTTTTCTTTAACATCTGCAAGAGCAATTCTACCGATTTTTCTGCCATCAGCTGTGTTGGCTGGGTGATTGTTGTTAAAGATGGGTTGAGACTGTTGGCAAAAGGGGTGTTGCTAAAGCCAATTAAGTTCATGTCATCAGGAATCTTTAACTTCAATTTATTTAATATGTGCAAAACTTTCAGCGATAACGTGTCTGTTGTTGAGAGGAGTGCGTTTGGGGCAGAGGGCCTATTTAATAACGTGCTTATTTTGCTTTCTAGTTCATCATCGATATTGTCTTTGGGACTTGAATAAGAAATTTCTATAATATTTTCTTCTTTAAAGGGTACGCCGGCGTTGAAGAGTGCATCTTTATATCCTTTTATTCGGCTTACATTGCCACCGATGTCTTTACATAGTAAAAGGATAATATTTTCTCTTCTGTTTTTGATCATTTCTTCTGTTGCCTGATAGATGACCTTGTTGTTTTGAATTCCGATTTTGAATGTCTCGAGCTGATGGTTTATGCGATCGAAAATAATAACAGGACAAACCTGCTCCATCATATAAAACAAAAGCGATAAGCTTGAATCATTTTTCACAGGGGAAATGATCACTCCTTCGATATTGCTTTGTATGCAAAGTTCCAGCGCTTCTTTTTCTTTTTTTTCGTCGTTAAAAGTCTGCAATAGGATCAGTTTATAATTCGTTTGCGATAGAATGTGCGAGATCTCTTCGTAGAAATCAAAGAAAAATGAGCTTGAGATAAATGGAACAATGATTGCTAAGGTGTTTGAGCGCCCCGTCTTTAAGCTTTTTGCAGAGAAATTTGGTATATAATTGATTTTCTGCGTAAAATCTAAGATTAGCTTTTTTGTTTCTGCACTTATTTCATGGCTATCGTTTAGTGCTTTGGAAATGGTTCCTGGAGATAGGTTTAACTGTTGGCCAATCTCTTTTAACGTAAATCTCTTCATGTGCTCGATCCTCTTTCATTGATTACAAATGTTCTAGCGTCAATACGATGGTAAGATAGCGCTAGAATTATTCTTGAATTATCGGTTACTATTTTTAATGTATTGAGCCCGTAAATTCTTGAAATTATAAAGATAAGATAAAAAACATGTTTTCAAATGGAGATCAAGAAAAGCGTGGTAATGTGAATTGATGAGATGTTTGTTGGTATTCGGGCGAAAGGTGTCCAAAAGTTTGTTAAAAGAGGGGACTGTTATTTGGTGCCACCGAAAAGTTTACTGATGAGCCAAAGGACAAGGGCGACTATAACAACTACAATGAGGATACCCGTCCAAACACCAGCCTTAAATATCCCTTCTATTACGGAGCAGCTTGTAATAAGGAAAAAAGAGGATGACATTATTATGTATGTTAATTGCCTTTTCATCATTTAAATTTTTGTCTGTATAAATAGATACAATTGATAATGAAAATAGTTTTGTGAAAACAGTCCAATATTAGATTATCGGTAAACTATAGGCTGAATGGGGTTGTGCATTGGTTTTGTTGTAGCTTTTCGGTTTTACCGGTAATTTTTTCAGAACAAAAAGAAGTTCCCGTGAGTGTTAAACAAGAAAAGCTAATCCTGCGATTAGCTTTTTTTAGTGATCCCGCTGGGATTGGCTCAGCCCCTCATTTCCCAAGCACAGCCCTAAGCCTGGATCAAGCAGAATTCTTGGGGGAATACAAAAAATTTCCTAGTTTAGTTTGTTTAATACAGATATCCCTTGCAAGACGCCGAACGTAAATTACTATCCCTATTGATGCCCGAAGGGCTTTTAGAATACTTTCAGATTTTAGAAGTCGATCAGGTTGACAATCAGCTCCACATTTATCTAGACGAGCTTAATATTGCTCCAACGGGCTATGAGAACAGCAAGTTGGAGTCAAAGGGCTTTATGCCTTCCACAGAGATTTCAGACTTTCCCATTAGAGGTCAGAAAGTTACTCTACATATCCGCCGCCGCCGCTGGACAGTGTTAGATACGGGAGATATTATCACAAGAGATTGGAACCTGGTGCGTGAGGGTACTCGAATGACGACTGAATTCGGGCTTTTTTTAAAGAAGATATTTGGATAACTATCCTGTCAGTGCCCAATTGGTAGGGTTATTCTTCCAGGTGGACGGCAAGCAACTTCAGGATCAATACAAGAACCATCTCAGTGACTTCCATGACTGGAGCCAAAAGCCACATGCAGAGCGATGGACTCTTTTCCCCGGGAACATCTCTGAACGCTTGAGCATCGATGAGACCAGTTTTAGCAACGGTGAATTATATACCATTGTTAGCAGTAAATCGGCAAAAGGAGGTAAAGGGACGATCCTAGCGACTATCAAGGGCACCAAGGCCGAAGATATCATCACTGTTCTTGAGTTAATACCTTTACGGTCAAGGAATAAGGTAAAGGAGGTGACCATGGATATGGCGCCGAACATGGCCAAGGCAATCCGTAGATGTTTCAGGAATGCCAGGCGTGTGGTCGACCGGTTCCATGTCCAAAAGTTAGCTTACGATGCAGTGCAGGAACTTCGTATTAAGTATCGTTGGGAAGTATTGGATGCGGAAAGCAAGAAGATAATGGAATCGCGAAAGGGAGGAATCCCATATGAACCCGAGTTGTTGCCTAATGGAGACACGCTCAAACAGCTACTGGCTAGATCCAGACACCTCTTGTTCAAACACCCAAGCCGATGGTCCGAAAACCAGAAACACCGAGCTGAATTGTTGTTCATGCGGTTTCCCAAGCTAAAGCTCGCTTATGACCTTGGAATTGCCCTGGGTGACATATTCAATAAATGCCAGGACAAAAAGATAGCATTTACCAAACTGGGACTGTGGCATAATCAGGTTGAAAATGCGGGCATCGCTTCATTTGAGAGCGTAGCAAGATCCATTGCAGCGCATCATCAATACATTCTACACTACTTCGACAATAGAAGCACCAATGCTTCAGCAGAATCTTTCAATGCAAAGCTCAAAGCGTTCAGGAGTGTCTTTCGCGGTGTAAGGGACACCACATTCTTCCTATATAGAGTAATGAAATTGTATGCTTAAAAACTTCTCCTCCCCCAAACTTTCGGTATGATCCCTAAGCCTCCATTGGATCGAACCCGGCCGACCCTTCTTTCGAATCCTAATCGCTTTAAAACAAGAAAAGCTAATCCTGCGATTAGCTTTTCTTTTGTGATCCCGCTGGGATTCGAACCCAGGACCCATACATTAAAAGTGTATTGCTCTACCAGCTGAGCTACGGAATCCTTTCTGTTTTTGAAAGTGATGCAAAGGTAGAATTTCTTTTGATATATGCCAAATTATTGCGTGCAAATTTTGACGAAAAGGCCTTAACTGCTTAATAAATAAACGGATTATTTTTTATCGCGCTTTTTTTGCATGGATTATTCGGTCTGCTCCATTGATGTCTTTTATGAGTTTGACCTGCTCAAATCCTTTTTTGACCATAAGTTCTTTCATTTCTGCACCGAGATATTGATTGATTTCAAAATATAGATCTCCATCTGGAGCTAAATGTTTCAGTGCAAAGGATGAAATAACATCATAAAAAATCAGCGGAGCACTTTCTTCAATGAATAATGCGAGCTCAGGTTCATAAGCCAATACGTTTTGATTCATATGCTGCTTTTCTCCCGGGGTTATATAGGGTGGATTGGATACAATGATATTGTATTGTTGGTCGGAGAAAATGTATTCCCATTCAAATATATCCGCATTGATAAATTGAACCTGAGTTTTTAAATCTCTAGCATTTTCCTGTGCCGTCTTTATCGCCTCTTTTGAGATGTCCATCGTGGTTACTTGGGCATTAATAAGATGCTTTGATAAGATGACAGGGATGCAGCCAGATCCAGTTCCGATATCTATAATTTTTAGGCTTTGAGAAGATTTGTGGTTTTTGATGATCAGATCGACAAGTTCTTCAGTTTCCTGGCGTGGAATGAGGACAGATTCATTGACCTGGAAAACTTCACCATAAAAATCTGCTTTATTGAGTATATACTGTATAGGTCTGTTCTTTTTTAGATCCTGAAGGATGCTAAGTACTTCAGCCTTATCCGCCTCGTTGACGATAGCTGTTTTTCTCAATTGATAATTGGTTCTATTTAACCCAAACTTTTCGGCAACAACCACTAAGAATATAGCTTTTATTTCATCCTCATCATATAACTCCTGAAGCTCATGTTGAAATAATAATTCGAAATCTTGAAGTATTTTCATGTGTCAAAGGTACGATTTTCATAGATTTGTATCTATGGATATGCACAGGCAATATATGCATCGTTGTTTGGAACTGGCCCAAATGGGGGCGGGTTCAGTGAGTCCCAATCCAATGGTTGGGGCTGTCATTGTTTTGGACGGTAAAATTATCGGTGAAGGGTATACTTCTCCGTATGGTGGGCCGCATGCTGAGGTCAATGCTGTACAACAGGTTATGCAAAAGTATGGGGAAGAAGCAAAACGGCTTATCGCAGAAAGTACTTTTTATGTCAGCCTTGAACCTTGCGCGCATTATGGAAAGACACCGCCTTGTGCAAATATGATTGCGGAGCTGAAACCGTTGAAAGTTTTTATAGCCTGTTTGGATCCTTTCGCAAAGGTCAATGGCAAAGGAGTAGAAATACTACGGGAAGCTGGTATTGAGGTTGAAATTGGTTTACTGAAAAAAGAGGCCGTATGGCTCAACCGTCGGTTTTTTACCCGTATCGGTCAATTTCGTCCCTACGTTATTTTAAAATGGGCACAAACCAAGGATGGTTTTATAGGGCAAGAAGGTAAGCAGGTTTGGATAAGTAATGCTGCAAGCCAACAGTTGGTTCACCGTTGGCGAGCGGAGGAAGATGCTATTTTGGTCGGTACAAATACTGCAATCGTAGATAATCCCAGTCTGACCGTAAGAGAATGGCAGGGCAAAAACCCATTGCGTATTCTTTTAGATAGAGATCTTGCTATTCCGCTAGATGCCAATATTCTCAATGAGCAAGCTGATACAATTGTGTTCAATGCTAAAAAGACAGAATGGACAGCAAATGTGAAGTATATTGAGCTTGAAAACTATGGGTTATATCTACCGCAGAGTATTCTTTATCAACTTTATTTAATGGATGTTCAGTCAATAATCATAGAAGGGGGGCGTGCTACCCTGCAAATGTTTGTCGATGCGGGCCTCTGGGATGAGGCAAGGGTATTTGAGTCTGAAACAACATTATTGAACGGGATTGAGGCGCCTCAATTTAAGGGACAACTGCTAGAAAGCAAATTGGTTTCCAATGATCTTTTAAAAATCTATAAGAAACAGTAATTATTAAATTGTATATTTAAGATATTATAAGCCATAGCCGGTTAGTTTAATCTTAAAATTACAATTATGTTAGTTACAGAAAACTTAATGCAGTTTATCTGGAAACTTCGGCTATTCCGTGCAAATGGGTTGAATTCTACCGATGGAGAGCCCTTGGCCGTTGTTCATGTGGGGCAATACAACACAGATTCAGGTCCCGATTTTCTCATGTCACATATCAGGTATAAAGGCGATGATTGGTTTGGTCATGTCGAGATGCATATCCAATCTTCGGATTGGGATCGACATGGTCATCAAGAAGATGTCGCTTATAACAACGTTATTTTACATGTAGTTTGGAAAAATGATAAGGTTAGCTTCCGGAATGATGGGACATCGATACCGACATTGGTGCTTTCGGAATATGTGGAAAAGCATCTGTTGGAACGGTATTCAGCGATGATGAATACAAAAAGTTCGATACCTTGTGAATTTCAGCTTGGTTCTATTGATCTTTTTAAAAAATCCATGTGGCTAAGTACTTTAGCTATTGAACGCCTGGAAATGAAGGTTCAACAAATGTTGGTGATTTTAAAGCAATTTAATACGGATTGGGAAAAAACTCTATGGGTATGGATCTGCAGATGTATGGGATTGAAAGTTAATGCAGATACATTTCAGGAGCTTGGGGAAAAATTACCCTGGAGCATTCTACAAAAATATCGTTCAAACCTGTTTAAAATAGAGGCTCTTTTCTTTGGGATCAGCCGGCTATTAATTCAAGGACAAGAAAGCGAGTATATGGAACGGCTAGTTGGTGAATTTGAGTATCAAAAACATATTCACGGTATAGAGACTATTTATGGGGTATGGAAAAGGATGAGAATGAGGCCTTATAATTTTCCCGAACGGCGAATCACGCAATTAGCTCTTTTGTTTAGTAAGAACGAGCTGGGAGTTGCTAAGATTTTGGCTGTGGATGATTTGGAGGCTGCTCGAAAATTATTTAAGATAGAGTCGCCGGGTGATTATTTGGGGGGATATTTATCTTTCGGTACCAAAACGAAGGTAAAAACATCGCTTCGTCTAGGTAAAGAAACTATTGACACGCTTGTTATTAATGTGATTATCGTATTTCTTTTTTCATACGGGAAATATTTTAGTATTCAATCCTATATGGATAAAGCTTTAGATCTTTTGGAGCAGCTTCCTGCAGAAAAAAATGTTGTTGTGAGACAATTTGCTCAATATGATTGGCCTGTTCAAAGCGCATTGCAAAGTCAAGGAATTTTGCAGTTAAAGCGATTTTATTGTGATAGGAAGCGCTGCCTTCATTGCAGCATTGGAACCGAAATTTTAAAAAGAAATTAATTCTTTAAAATTTCTGCAATCTCCTTATGGCCTTTTTCATATGCCATATCCATTGGAGCTAATCCTGAGATATTGATGACTCTGGTATCGGCCCCATTTTCGAGTAAGGCAACTATAAAATCGATATTACCAAATTGCGCAGCGAAATGAAGTGGGGTTTCGCCAGTAGCTTGAATGGCATTGACATCTGCATTAGCATCGATAAGCAACTTACCGATCTCTTCATTGTTGTTTGCCGCAGCAATATGTAACGCGGTGGTGAGTTGCTCATTTTTGGTTACGACATTTGGATTAACTTTTTTGGATAGTAAAAGACGGACAATGTCTGCTTTGTTGAAATAGGTGGCTAAGGTCAATGGCGTAAAACCCTGTGATGACCATTCGTTGACAACAGATGGAGCTTGCGAAATAATAGCCTCCACGTATGAGGTTAACCCAGCCGCACAGGCCTCATGGATAGTCATGGATTTGGTGTGTTGTAAAAGTACCCGAATGATCTGGGGTTTGTTATAATAGCAAGCTAATAGGAGGGGAGAAATTCCATGACTCGTTGTTTCTTGTAAAAGCTCGGGATTTCCAATCAATAATAAGTCGATATCATGGCTTCTGCCTTCTTCAATATATTGTTCTAAAACGGAAAGGTTCATGTCTTAACAAATTGTCTAACGTTGTCACTAAAATAGACTTTATTGATGAGAATAAATGTCTGATTTGCGAAAATATTTGTATTTAATTTTGCCTGGGATTGAACTGAAATTTAGAAGAAGGGTGGTTTTACGAGGTGAATTGGATCTTAAAATCCGGGAAAAAGTTATTTTTGGGGTATTTTATATACACAAATGTGTAGTAATGCGCATAATGTTTTTGTAAATTAAAAAGTAGATGTACTTTTGTTAAGCCCCTCCCAAGGGCATGTTTTTCATAGGTAGATGTAGGGTCGGGTGTTTCTCACTACGACCCTTTTTTTATAGCTTTGTTTTTATTATTTTAAAAGAGATGTCTAAGAGAAAAATTGTTATTGCCATTACCGGAGCTAGCGGCTCAATCTACGCTAAAGTTTTACTTAAAAAACTATTGGTATTAAAAACACAGATCGCAGAAGTTGGAATTGTAATGTCGAATAATGCGAAGGATGTATGGCGTGCGGAGTTAGGCGATGAGAGTTATCAGGATGTACCGTTCAAATTTTACGATAAGGGTGATTTCTTTGCTCCTTTTGCATCCGGGTCGGCTCGCTATGATACGATGATTGTCTGTCCGTGTTCAATGGGGACATTATCAAGGATCGCCCACGGAATTTCTTCTGATCTGACAACTCGTGCGGCAGATGTAATGCTAAAAGAACGACGAAGATTGATTTTGGTTACCCGTGAGACACCGCTAAGTATTATACATATTCAAAATATGAAATTGGTGACAGAGGCGGGAGGAATCATTTGTCCTGCATCTCCTTCATTCTATAGTTTGCCAAAGACACTGGAAGATGTAGCAGAAACTGTAGTTGATCGCATTTTGAGTCTTGCCGGATTTGAATTTAAACATTATCAGTGGGGAGAAAATGCCTAGCTATTCCTCGTTGAAATCTATTTTTAATGTTCTTTAATAAATTTGTATTTTGTAACTTTGTTTCTCGAAATGAAGCAATCACAGGCATCACGCGAAAAAGTTATTTTCAGCTATATGATTTATAGTGATAAAGCCACCGTTTGTCTGTTAACACTACGCACGCTATATGCTTCGATAAATAAGTTGTATCCTTTTAAATTCAATCACATTCATATATGAAAAGCTTATTGATTACTTCTGTTAAAGTAATTTTACCTGGTCATGAATTTCATCAGCAGCAAGTTGATGTATTTATTGAAAAGGGGAAGATTGCGCAGATTGGAAAATCTGTCAAAGTAGCTGATAAAAACATAGAGACCATCGATGGTGCCGGAAAAATTTTAGCGCCAGGTTTTTTTGACTTACATGCCAATTTTGGGGAACCTGGACTAGAAACCAAGGAAGACATTGTAAGTGGGACCGCAGCAGCAGCAGCGGGAGGATTTACTGGAGTAGCTGTAATGCCGAATACTGAACCCGCTATTCAAAGCCGGTCTGAGGTTGCACTTATTGTCAATACGGCGAAAGGGAATGTTGTTGATGTACACCCAATAGGGGCCATCAGCAAAAAGCGAGAAGGAAAAGAACTGGCTGAGTTATTTGATATGAAACAGACAGGTGCTGTTGCTTTTAGTGATGGAAACAGAAGTGTGCAACAAGCGGGATTAATGAGCAGAGCATTGCTATATGCTAAGGGATTTGAAGGGTTGATTTTTTCACATGCCGAAGATGAGTCTATGGCCGGTGGAAACAAAATGAATGAGGGCGCAATGAGTACTTATTTGGGAATGAAGGGGATTCCCAATCTTGCTGAATCGTTAATGGTTTCTCGTGACCTCTATTTGGCGGAATATACCGGAGCTCCTATTCATTTCGCATCCATTAGTACACCAGAGGCTGTTGATCTGATAAAAAAGGCGAAAGCAAAAGGTCTCCCAGTGACATGTGATGTCGCTGCGCATCAATTGGTTTTTACGGACGAAGATATTGTCGGTTTTGATAGTAATTATAAGGTGAGCCCGCCTTTACGCACAAAAGCTGATCTTAAGGTATTACTGAAGGGAATTAAGGACGGTACTATCGATGCCGTTGTTTCGCAACATACACCGCATGAAATAGAATTTAAAAATGTCGAATTCCATATTGCGAAAAATGGTATTATTGGATTGCAGACTGTATTACCGCTATTAATTCGCGCCGGATTAAATGAAGAACAGATTGTAAATAGTTTGTCAGTACGACCGAGACAAATTTTAGGACTTGAAGTGCCTCAGATTGAAGTGGGGGCAATAGCTAATCTTGTCTTATTTGACCCATTGAAAACATGGAATTTCGATGAGAAAACCAATAAATCCAAATCAAAAAATTCTCCCTTATTTGGGCAGACCTTAAAAGGAGCTGTCGAATTGGTCATCAATAATAGTCAAATCATTAAAAACGATTAAAAACCATGGAAGCAAATGTTAAAGCAGCCGTTGAGGCAGGTATATTAAATTATGGCAAGGTTGATGGAATTTCGACAGCCCCAGAGTTTCTTGATAAGATTCTTAACGTATTCAATACGGAGGCCAGCTATCTAGAGAAATTAGAACTGTTGGATCAGTCTTTTGATGACTATCCATTGTTTGACGAACTTCGTGAAGTATATGTCGATCTTTTATTGATGAACTTTTTCTCCAATGACGTATTAAAATTGGAAGACGATTATTTGGATTCTGAAGAATGGGAAGCGATCGAAGATGAAACAATCGATCGTGGAACGGAATTGTTGAATATTTTTCTTTATTTAGGGGAATGTAAGGACGATGAAATTGAGCCTGAACTGGATGATTTCTTAAAAGAATTTTTATTGGTCGATGAAGATGAATTCCAAGACGAACATGAAATTTATGAAGATATCATTGCTAATCAAATCGTAGTAGATAGTCCGTATGCTGAAATAGCAAAAGTAGGTAAAGGAATAAATCCGAGAAGCGAAGTTTATGAGCTTTTCTATCCTATTATGAGTTTCTTTAGTGAGTTGAAACCAACCGAAAAGCAATTTGAAGAGTATGCTGAGGCTTCTTCCAATAAGGCTTTCGATATCGCCCTTTACCAAATAATTAGTACTTACTATAACAAATAATTTTATGGCAGATTCATTCAACCAAAGTAATGTAGGATTTGATGCGGTAATCGACAAAAAGAAAAGTATTATCTATGGTGTTATTTTAGGAATAATTTCTTTTATCCTAGGATTAGTTGTTTTGTTTGTTGTCAAAGACTTAAATTCCTTTTGGGGGGTGATGTCGATGTCATTTATTGTCAATACTGGTGTTTTTGTTATTATTTCTGCATTGTTTGCGTTCTCTCTCAGGAAAGCAAATGGCGGATACTGGAATTTTTCCATCGCATTGAAATCGATCTTTATGATGCTTGCGATTTCTACGATTATTTCCACTATTGGTACGCAACTGTATGTTAATTTCATTAACCCAACTTTACAAGAAAAGGTGGTGACGCATACAATTAACGTTACTATAGAGTATATGGAGAAAAACAATGTGCCAGATGAAGTTATAGATTCAAAAATCGCAGAACTTGAAAAGCAAGTTGATTCAATTGGTAAAATTACTTTAGGACAGGTGTTCAAAGGACTGGCGATTACATTAATGTTTCAATTTGTTTTTGCGTTGCTGTTATCGGCCCTGACAAAACGAGAAAAATTGGTGATTAAACAAGAAGCCAATTAGTGGCTAACAAAATAACATTGTTCCTACAAGGTATTACTGAAAAAGTAATACCTTTGTTGGTATTATAATACTACATTTTTAGCATGATTAACATTCACATGGATATTTCTGTTGTTGTCCCTTTATTTAATGAAGAAGAATCCTTACCCGAATTGACAGCTTGGATCGACCGTGTTATGGCGGCCAATCATTTTTCCTATGAAATTATTTTAGTTGATGATGGGAGTAAAGATAATTCTTGGAAAGTTATTGAAGAGTTGAAGTTAAAGAACACAAATATTTCTGCGATCAAGTTCCGACGCAATTATGGGAAATCTGCCGCTTTGAATGTAGGCTTTGCTGCTGCGCAGGGTGATGTGGTTATTACCATGGACGCGGATCTCCAAGATAGCCCGGATGAGATTCCTGAACTATATGACCGGATCGTGAACAAGGGAGCGGATTTAGTATCGGGTTGGAAGCAAAAGCGCTATGATCCATTGACCAAAACAATCCCAACCAAATTGTTTAATGGGGTAACCAGATCCATGTCTGGTATTCATAACCTGCATGATTTTAACTGTGGTCTTAAAGCGTATAAAAAAGATGTTGTTAAAAACATCGAGGTGTATGGCGAGATGCATCGTTATATACCCGTTATTGCGAAATGGGCTGGATTTACCAATATACAGGAACAGGTTGTTCAGCATTATCCACGTAAATATGGTACAACCAAATTTGGACCGGGCCGTTTTGTCAAAGGTTTCTTAGATTTATTGTCCATATTTTTTGTCGGCAAATTTGCGAAAAGGCCAATGCACTTTTTTGGTGTTATGGGAGTGATTAGTTTTCTTGCAGGTTTATTTATCTCCATTTATCTGATTTGCCACAAACTGATGAGTATAGCTAGCGGTACACCATTTAGAGATATAACCGATCAACCATTATTTTTCTTTGCGCTGACAGCGATTATTTTGGGAACACAATTATTTCTGACTGGTTTCTTGGCAGAGTTAGTCTCTAGAAGCAGCTCCGATCGGAATGATTATCAAATTGAGAAAGTCATCTAAATAATTATGCGAATTGTGATTTTAGGATCCGCCTATCCATTGAGGGGAGGGGGGATAGCGTCTTTTAATGAACGATTGGCATTCCATTTTCAGGAGTTAGGTCATGAAGTGGATATCTATTCCTTTAGTCTACAGTATCCCAGTTTTCTTTTCCCCGGGAAGTCGCAATATTCCGATGAGCCTGCACCAACCGGTCTTCATATTAAAACAACAGTGAATTCTGTTAACCCAATTAATTGGATAAAGGTTGGTAGAGAGCTACGGAAGGCGAACTATGATTTGCTTATTGTGCGATTTTGGATGCCATTTTTTGGGCCTTGTTTGGGCACGATCCAGCGGCAGGTTCGAAAAAATAAACATACTAAAATTGTATGTATCGCTGATAATATAATCCCTCATGAACAACGCATAGGTGATAAGACGTTGATCCGCTACTTTTTGAAATCTGTTGATGCTTGTCTCACGATGAGTAAAAGTGTGCTGGCAGATCTGAAAATGTTAAGCCCGAAAATGCCAGCGGTATATACGCCGCATCCACTCTACGATAACTATGGTGCGCATCAGAGTAAAAAGGAAGCACGTCGATTACTTAAGATTGCCGAAGAGGATAAAGTCGTATTGTTTTTTGGTTTTATTCGTCAATACAAGGGCTTAGATCTCTTGCTCGAAGCATTAGCTCATTCCAAGGTTCGCGATCTCGGTGTTAAATTATTGCTTGCCGGAGAATTTTATGGCGATCCTGCTCCCTATCTGGAGCTTATAAAAAAGTATAAACTCGAAGAGTTTATTTATATGCATACCGATTTTATTCCAAATCAGGAGGTGGGACGTTATTTTTCGGCTGCGGATTGCGTTGTGTTGCCTTATCGTAGCGCTACGCAGAGTGGAATTACCCAAGTTGCTTATCATTTTGATCTTCCCATGATTGTGAGTAATGTTGGGGGATTGCCGGAATTGGTTCAAGATGGCTATGTTGGTTATGTTGTGGAGCCCAATCCTGATGAAATTGCTTCAGGTATTTTCTCTTTTTACCATTACAACAAAGAAGAGCAATTTAGAACGAATATTATCGATGAAAAAAGGAAATACAGCTGGGATACTTTTGGCAATGAGATTCTTAAGTTGGCGCGTTGATGAGTAGCAGTGATTTTATTTGTATATAAAATCAAATTTATCTAAGTTTGGAATACTGAGGTAGAAATTTAAAAGGAAGGAGAGATTTTGTTGCCGTTTACACAAAGCAGTTTAACTAAGTTAGAAGAGTTTTTTAAGGAGCAAGGGTATAAAGTTAGATACGAGAAAGGCTCATTCCGTACAGGCGCTTGTATGTTGCAGACGACAAAAGTTGTAGTAGTCAATAAGTTTTCGAATCTTGAAATAAAAATCCAGTCATTATGGAATATATTATTGGATATTGAAATTGATTCGGAGGCCATTTCTGAAAAACTTCTTCCGATTTATGAAGAAGTATTGAAATCAAAAATTGTAGCTTGAGAATAACATTTTTAGGAACCGGAACATCACAGGGGGTGCCTGTAATTGCATGCCAATGTCAGGTCTGTCAATCTGAAGACAGACGTGATAAGAGATTACGTTCTTCTATTCTTATTGAATACAATCAACACACAATGGTTGTGGATACTGGCCCAGACTTTAGGTATCAGATGTTGCGCGAGAAAGTTATGCATTTGGATGCGGTGCTGATGACACATTCGCATAAAGACCATATTGCCGGTTTAGATGATGTAAGGGCATTTAATTATCAACAGCATAGCTCAATTTCTATTTACGGTACAGCTGCCCTCCATGAAGCGATCAGACGAGAATTTTATTATGCGTTTACTGACGTTAAATATCCCGGAGCTCCGAGCTTAGATTTGGAGGAGATAAAGGCCGGTGTACCCTTGTCTTTATTTGGAAAAGAAATTATGCCTATTGAGGTTCTCCATTATAAAATGCCAGTCTTGGGTTTTAGGATCGGCGATTTCGCCTACATTACTGATGCGAAATTTATCAGCGCAGAATCACGGAAATTATTGGAAGGAGTAAAGGTTCTTGTTGTAAATGCTTTGCAAAAGGAATCTCATATTTCACATCTAACATTGGACGAGGCGATTGAATTTGCCTATGATATTCATGCCGATAAAACCTATTTTACACATATAGGGCATCGAATGGGACTACATGAGGCTGTTTCCAGAGAATTGCCCGAAAATATGTTTCTAGCTTACGATAGATTACAGCTTCAAATTAGCTAATCCATTTAAAATAAAACTATAGTTCTTTTTTCGTTGTTATACCTGTAAAAAATAGATTTAGGTATTAAATTATAAAGAAATGGGAAATTTACTGTATATCATCGCCGTTATCTTAGTGATCATTTGGGCGATAAGTTTTTTTGGAGGTTATGCGGCTGGCAATAACATTATCCACATCCTTTTAGTCATTGCAATTATTGTGGTTTTATTACGCGTTATTCGTGGCAATGCTTAACCCATTAAATTAAATTCAGATAGAACTGGGCAATTTGTAGGTCTTGAGGGTAGGTGATTTTTATATTTCTGGGGTCACCTTCAACGATAGCGATACGCTTGCCCATTTTCTCTACCACCGAGGCATCATCTGTAAAAAGGGGATCTTCAGCTTGTTTATAGGACTTTAGAAGCAATTCTCCATGAAAAACCTGTGGAGTTTGTACTAACCAGGTATGATTTCTATCGACAGCAGAGTTGGTTGTGGTGTCTCCCATCCGAACTGATTCAATGCTCTTTTGTGCTAAGACAATTGCCTGATGGTCATACGCCCCCTGGAAGGCTTTTTTAATGAGAGCTTCAGTGATGATAGGCCGCGCTCCGTCGTGCACCGCAATATAGTCTTTTGGACCGATATCAAAATTTTGCTCAATGTAATCTATTCCGTTCCTTACACTTTCGAAGCGGGTTTGTCCGCCAAAGGCGATATGTATAGGGCGATCAAACTGATGCTTCAAACACAATTCGGTCCAAAAACTTTCCATTGGCTCGCTGATGACCAGAATAACTTCCGAAATAGTTTCTGATTGGCAAAAACGATTAATTGTATGCATAACAATCGGCAGTCCATTTAAGTCAAGAAACTGCTTTGGAAGATCGCTATTCATTCTATTTCCGGTTCCGGCAGCAACGATAATTATAAAGTTCATGTTAGTATTGAAAGGTTATTATTTAAAAAACGTGGATAGTTTGAGGCTATCCACGTTTTTTATTTTATCTTTTAAGCCACGTTATTAAACAATTAACATGGCGTCACCGTAGCTGTAGAATCTGTATTTTTCTTTTACAGCAACTTCATAGGCATTCATTACATTTTCGTAGCCTGCAAACGCAGCAATCATCACTAAAAGAGTGGATTCTGGCGTATGGAAGTTTGTAATCATCGAGTTTGCAATACTAAAATCGTAAGGAGGATAGATGAATTTACTTGTCCAGTCAGCTGCCGCTTTTAAGTGATGGTCTGCAGAAACAGAAGATTCTATTGCGCGCATAGAAGTCGTTCCTACAGCACACACACGACGTTTGTTGTCGATAGCTTTATTGACAATGCGTGCAGCTTCGTCGGTAATGATGAACTGTTCGGAATCCATTTTATGTTTGGTTAAATCTTCCACTTCAACAGTACGGAAAGTTCCAAGACCAACGTGAAGGGTCACCTCTGCAAAATCAACGCCTTTTAGTTCCAGGCGTTTCATTAACTCTCTTGAGAAGTGAAGTCCTGCTGTAGGCGCTGCAACAGCACCTTCATTCTTTGCGTAAATAGTTTGGTAACGGAATTTGTCTTCCGGTGTAGCTTTACGTTTGATATATTTAGGAAGTGGAGTTTCACCTAAGATTTCAATATTACGGCGGAACTCTTCGTCGGTACCCTCAAATAAAAATCTAATTGTACGGCCACGCGAAGTTGTATTGTCAACCACTTCGGCAACCAATAAGTCATCATCACCGAAATATAACTTGTTGCCCACACGGATTTTACGTGCAGGGTCTACCAATACATCCCAAAGACGAAGTTCATTGTTCAATTCACGCAACAAGAAAACTTCAATCGTAGCTCCAGTTTTTTCTTTATTACCGTAAAGGCGTGCTGGAAAAACTTTAGTATTGTTTAAGATCATGACATCTTTGTCATCGAAATAATCCAATACATCTTTGAAAATTTTGTGTTCAATTTTACCAGTATCTTTATGTAGGACCATCAAGCGCGATTCGTCACGATTTTCAGAGGGTTCAGAAGCAAGTAATGATTCTGGTAAGTTGAATTTAAATTGAGATAACTTCATCTTTAATAATATATATATTAATGTCTGCCTTTCAGTGCATTACAGTGCACCAAATACTAGGTTGCAAAAAGCATACAAAGTTATAACTTTTTCGGGTATAGAAAGGGCATATTTCTAATTTATGTATATATTTTTGACGATTTTGACATTAAATCAAAACTATATTGTATTTTAGAATACAATTATGCTATTCTTTAGATTGATATTGGAGAGTTGTCAGTTTGCATTTTCGGCATTAAAAGACAATCGTACACGCACCCTACTGTCGCTGTTAGGTGTAACTATCGGTATTTTTACGATTATTGGTGTTTTTTCTGCAGTAGATACTCTTCGGAATAACATCGAGGAGTCGGTAAAGAAAATAGGTAGCAAAACACTTTATATAGAAAAATGGCCCTGGGATGGCGGACCAAATTTCCCTTGGTGGAAATACTTGAATAGACCCGAACCCACATACAATAATTATCTGGACTTAAGAAGTCGAATGACGACGGCCGAGTATATGGCGTACATGATCAATATCGGTAATACGACTATAAAATATAAAAATAATTCGGCCGAAGGTTCATCGGTCAATGCAGCCACCTTTGAGAACCTGTACATTCAAAATTTAAATATTGTGGATGGTCGTTACTTTGCTGAAAGTGAGTCGAGAGGTGGTGCGCTTGTAACGGTACTGGGCGCAAATATTGCAGAAGGGCTTTTTCCGAATGAGGAACCCGTTGGCAAATATATCAATATGTTAGGCCGAAAAATACAGGTTATCGGTGTATTAAAGAAAGAAGGAAATGGAGTATTGATCAATACTTCACCCGATGATACCGCCTTTATTCCGTTTGAGCTTGCAAGAAATTTGGTCAACTATGATAATTTCTCCCCAAGCATAGCGATGGTTATTAAGTCGAACTATACGCTTGGCGAGGCGGAAAGCGAAGCGAAGACACTCATGCGTTCGATTCGTCGTATAGCGCCACAGCGGGAGGAAAACTTTTCCATTAATCAGACAACAATGATTACAGGTGCACTGGATCAGCTTTTTGGAATAATTAATCTTGCAGGTTTTTCGATCGGTATTTTTTCGATCTTAGTAGGTGGCTTTGGTATTGCCAATATCATGTTTGTCAGTGTCAAAGAGCGTACGCATATCATCGGAATCCAGAAAGCGCTGGGGGCTAAAAATTTCTTTATTCTTTCGCAATTTTTAGTCGAGTCTATCGTACTATGTTTGTTGGGAGGAGGAATAGGCCTCGTTGTTGTTTATTTTTTGGCGTTTCTAGTGCAAGCTGCGACTGGCGTTGCTATTGTCGTAAGTTTGAAAATGGTTATGCTTACCGTTTCGCTTTCGACGTTTATTGGTCTCATATCAGGTATTGTTCCGGCGCTAATGGCTTCTCGATTGGATCCGGTAGAAGCGATCCGGAGTAAATAGAAAGCGATATGTTTAAAAAAGCGCAATTTTCGATATTACAAGGATTTTGGCTTTTAATTTTTGCCTATAGCTGTATGCTGATGGCAGAAATTACACTTCGCTATCGTGGTTTCTCACTCGATGCCAATTTCCTGATGATTAAGCAAACAGAAATTGAAGAACTTTGGTGGTATCGCTACGTGTTTTATGTCCATGTCTGCACCGCTATCTTTGCCTTGCCTGCAGGCTTTACCCAGTTTAATACTAATCTCTTGAATAAATATCCGCGAGTCCATCGAAGTATCGGGTATTTGTATGTATTTGCCATTTTGGTTTTTGCAGCTCCTTCAGGTTTGCTTATTGGATCCGTGGCAAATGGCGGGTTAACCTCCATTATTGCCTTTGAATTATTGGGGCTTGGATGGTTCTATTTCACCTGGCGGGCAGTTCGTTTGGCGAGCCAGCGAAAATTTGATAAACACCGTGATTTTATGATCCGTAGTTTTGCCCTAACCTGTTCTGCGTTGACCTTGCGTTTTTGGAAGCTCGCTTTAGTATACCTGTTTCAGCCCAATCCAATGGATCTCTATCAAATTATTGCCTGGTTGGGATGGATCCCTAATTTGTTGTTGGCGGAATTTATTATTTATCAAAAAAATCATAAATTATGAAGAAGAACCTTTGTTTAATGTTAATGCTTGGAGCAATCCTTGGTTGCAAGGACGGGAAAAGCAAAAAGAATGAAGCCACCGAAACAAAAGATACTGTTGTGGCCGAAGCTGAGGCACATCAGGAACTTTATGGTAACTGGGTCGGCGAATTTGTTGTGGATGAAAACACCTTGGAAGAAGGAGAAGGGCTGCCCACGACAGATTATTCTCCGAAGATAAATTTGACCATAAAAAAAATTACGGATAAGGGTAATATCTTCGGACAGAATGTTGTCAAAGGAAATCTGCGTTCTTTTGTGGGTAAGCTGGAGGAAAATGGTGCCGATATCCGGTTATTATTGGATGAGCCCGGTGACAAAAAATCTGACGGGCGTTTTGAAATTAAGCTTAATCACGATACCTTAATAGGCAATTGGACCGCATATGACCAAGGAGTAAAGATCAAAAAGCGAAGCTTTAAATTGTTGAAAAAGCAGTTCGCCTATAATCCAAATCTGATGCTAAAAAATCAGGATGGAGAAGACGGAACTTTGGTCGACTGGATTAACGAAAAAAGAAAGGAGGAGACTGATGTGGATGGAGATTCAACTTATACTTACATTATTCAATACTATCGATCGGCGTCCCCTGCGGTCTTTACTGTAAATGCATCTAAACAAAAGTTGACGGAGAAAGACCTGAAAAACCTCAAGAAATTAGATCTGGAGATCATTCGGAATACGATTTTTGCCCGACATGGCTATGCGTTTACCAAACCTAGCATTCGTCAGTTTTTTGAGCCTGTAGATTGGTATGTGCCTATTTCAAAAGATGTGACTGCTGACTTAAGTCCCTTAGAAAAAGATAATATAGCTTTGCTGACTAGATTTGAAAAATATGCAACGGATAATTATGACACCTTCGGAAGGTAATGCAGTCAACATTAGTCATGAATATTCGAAAGATCAGTATCACAAAAAAGGCTTTACATCGTAAAGCCTTTTTTGTGATATCAAGAGTTTCTATTTTATCCTTTCTTCCGAATAGAAATTGCATTTTTATGCGCTTGCAGGCCCTCGAGTTCAGCGAGTATTTCAACTACCGACCCGATTTGTTGAAGTCCGGTTTCGCTTATATGCTGAAAAGTAACTTTTTTCACAAAAGAATCTACCGATACGCCGGAGTAGGAGCGTGCATATCCCGATGTAGGAAGCGTGTGATTTGTACCTGAGGCATAATCTCCTGCGCTTTCAGGGGTTAAGTGACCTAAGAAAACCGAACCAGCGTTACTGATATAGCGTGTTAGGGACTCCCATTGGTCGGTCTCCAAAATAAGGTGTTCCGGTGCATAGTCATTTGAAAACTGTAAGGCCTCCTGAAGATTTTCAACAGTTATTGCGTAGGAATTTTCAATCGCTTTTGCAGCAAGTTCCTTGCGCGGTAAAACCGCTAATTGGGCTACCAACGCTGTATTGACGGCATCAACTATAGTGGTGGAAGTTGCAACCAGGACAGCTTGACTGTCGGCTCCGTGTTCGGCCTGTGCCAAAAGATCTGCGGCGACAAATGCTGGATTAGCCGACTCATCAGCGATGACCAGTACTTCCGATGGCCCGGCCGGCATGTCAATGCTAACATTTGCAAGACCTTGTATAATGGATTTTGCTTTGGTCACAAACTGATTGCCTGGGCCAAATATCTTATCGACTTTTGGTATAGTTTCTGTCCCAAAACCCATAGCAGCAACGGCTTGAGCGCCTCCAACGAGGTATATTCTGTTTATTTTAAGTAATTTCAAACAAAAAGCAACGAAGCCATTGATTTTCCCATTGGATTGTGGAGGAGAACAAACGACAATCTCTTTACATCCAGCTATTCTCGCAGGAATACCGAGCATTAAAAGTGTGCTAGGTAACACCGCTGATCCCCCTGGGATATAAAGGCCAACTTTTTCAATAGGGCGAACCTCGCGCCAGCATTTTACGCCGGGCATCGTTTCAACAGTGCGCTCCCTTTTTAATTGTGTACTATGGAATTTATGTATATTTTGAAACGCGATTTCCAAAGCTCTTTGTTGATCGCGGTCGATGGTAGATGCCAGTGCGTCGATATCTTCCTCGTCTAAATATAATCTGTCAAGTTCAACTTTATCAAATTTGGCCGCATATTCGCGTAATACGATATCACCTTGGTGGCGTACTTGTTGGATAATTTCCTGGACAACCTCTTGTATTGCATTGTTTGGATCCGTATTCCTAGCAACCAGTTGCTGGATTTCGGTTTTTCCTAACGTTTTGTAATCATATTTTTTTAACATGGTTGTATACGTGCATCAAGTTTAAAGAATGATTTTTTCAATGGGCATCACAACGATACCTTGGGCACCTTCAGCTTTTAACTTATTGATCTTATCCCAAAAGTCATCTTCCGTGATAACGGTGTGTACGGCTACCCAACCTTCTTCTGCCAATGGAACAACCGTAGGGCTCTTAACACCGTGCAATAAAGAAGTGATGGCTGGCAAATTTTTCTTTTCGACATTCAATACCACATATTTCGTTTCTTTTGCTAAAAGAACAGATTCAATACGTTGTACTAACTCAGCCAAAACCTCATTGCCTTCTAATCCCTTTCTTCCCACCAAGATGGCTTCTGAATTTTTGACATCAGCAAAGGGTTTCAAACCGTTGCTTTTTAGTGTTCCTCCGGTAGATACGATATCGCAGATCGCATCACTAAGACCCAAGCCAGGTGAAATCTCAACTGAGCCGGATATCAAACGGATGTCTGCATTAATCTTATACTCGTCTAGAAAATTCTTTAGTATATTTGGATAAGAGGTTGCGATTGCTTTGCCGTTAAGGTCTTTAATGTCTTGGATGGTGCTATCTTTGGGAATAGCCAGTTTCAAAGTACATTTTCCAAAACCAAGCCGTTTGATGTATTCTACTTTGGATTCGGTCTCATCGATGATGTTTTCACCGACGATGCCCAGGTCGGCTATGCCTTGTTCCACATATCCCGGAATATCATCATCTCTCAGAAATAATATTTCCAGTGGGAAATTCCCAACAGTTGTGATTAAAGAGCTTTTGTAGTTCTCGAAGTCTAATCCACAATTTTTCAGTAATTGAACAGATTTTTCGTTTAACCTACCCGATTTTTGGATAGCAATTTTAAGATTTTTCAACGCTTTATAAATGTTAGCAGTAAATTATTAATAATAAGAAATCAAACAAGAGGGAAGGTATTCTACGTAAGAACACATTAAATTAACATATCGCCACAATGGCGATGATGCAAATGAAAATGATGTACGTAAGTATAAACCATGTTTGTATTAATAACTGCAAGCAAATGTATAGTAAATTAATGGGAAATGCAAGACTATCATTTTAAAATTCTTATCCTAATGGACTTGTTGTTGAAATGAATTCAATTTTCTTGAAAAAAATGTGAAAACAATGCTGTTGATTGGAGGAATATACCATAATTTAGAAAAAGGTAATGCTGATTTCCTATCCTATAGTAAGCTTTTTGAATCAGGCCAATAGCAAGTTGGGAGATCTTGTCCAATCGAAACGCTTTTTATAGGCTGACAACTCACATAAATTTTCTTATTTTTAGGAATTGGGGGGGACATACCAAATTAGCAGCGAATAAGAGTTACAGTGGTAGGAAGTATAAGTTGTTGTTTAATAATAGGAGGAATGTGTTTATTGATACATGTTTCAAAGAGATTGTAAATTAGATAGATTATTTGTTTGATGAAAAGATTAGCTTTTATTTTTATTTGTTGGATTAACTGTCTATATGGTCCTGTTCTAGGGCAGGAAAAGCCAGCGTCTACGTTAGATATCCGTATATTGGAGTCCATAGCCGAGACTCGGACAGCGCCACAAACACAATCATTTAAAGTGCTTTCTGATATCAATAACTATGTTCAGATAGCCGTTCCGGTTGGTTTACTGGTTGCAGGTGCAGTCAACGATGATAAGGCAATGCGTCAGAATGCCTTGTATGTTGCTAGCAGTACGGCTGTAACAGCGCTCGTGAATGTTGGGTTAAAACATATTTTTAAGCGCAGCAGGCCATTTAAAAAATATCCTAATTTCATATCGGTTCGTACGGCCGGTGGTTATTCCTTTCCCTCTGGTCATACGTCATCTGCTTTTGCTACTGCTTCTGCTTTGTCTCGGGCTTACGGAAAGTGGTACGTCGTCGCGCCATCGCTTTTATGGGCGAGTAGCGTGGGGTATTCAAGGATGTATCTGGGCGTACATTTTCCCTCCGATGTGTTAGCAGGTGCTGTATTGGGAACAGGAGCGGCCTTTGCTTTAGATGGATTAAAGAAATAATATAGCAATAGAAAAAATGATGGAACAGGTTATTAAAATATTGGTTGTTGGATGTGGAAATATGGGCGCATCTCATGCGAAGGCATATCACGATTTAGATGGCTTTCAAATTGTGGGGCTAGTAGCTCGTGGGGAGAGCAAAAGTAAACTGAATGAACAATTGGGAGGTAACTATAAATTGTTTGAATCTTATGAGGATGCACTTCAGGAAACGAAACCGGATGCCGTTTGTATAGCGACCTATCCGGATACTCACAAAGCGTATGCTATAAAAGCCTTTCAGGCCGGTGCTCATGTTTTTATTGAAAAGCCTTTAGCTGAAGATGTGATTTCCGCGCAGGAGGTCGTCGATGCAGCTGTGAAATATGATAAAAAATTGGTTGTTGGATATATTTTGAGATATCATCCCTCCTGGATCAAATTTATTGAAATAGCTAAAACGATGGGAAAGCCACTTGTTATGCGTATGAACCTGAATCAACAGAGCCATGGGTATATGTGGGATGTGCATAAAAATCTAATGGCTAGTTTAAGTCCCATTGTTGACTGTGGAGTTCATTATATTGATGTCATGTGTCAAATGGTAGGTGCAAAACCACTGTATGTATCTGCAATCGGCGCGCGGTTAAGCGATGAGATTCCTGCATGGAACTACAACTACGGACAATTGCAGCTGCATTTTGAAGATGGGTCCGTAGGGTGGTATGAAGCCGGATGGGGACCAATGGTTAGTCAGAACGCTTTTTTTGTAAAGGATGTTTTTGGGCCTAAAGGTGCAGTTTCCATTGTCGCAAATAAAGCGAGCGACGAAGGTAAATCGGATTCGGTAGCATCCCATACACAAACAGAAAGCCTTCGCGTACATTACGCCGATTTAGATTCGGCAAATGAATTTAAGAAGGTCGATGAGTGGGTCAACTTATCGGATGAGCCCGATCATCAGGAATTATGTAACCGGGAGCAGTTATTCTTTCAGCAGGCGATTGTAGATAATTTGGACCTCTCTGATTCGATGGAAGATGCTGTTAATAGTCTACGAATTGCTTTGGCATGTGACGAAGCGGTGAAAACTAAGCAGATGATAAAATTGTAGTTCATTTTGCTTAGTGGTCTTTTTTTGCTTTTTATGGAAATATGAAGAGAAAAAAGTAAATAAATAAAAAAATAGCGTAAAAGATAGGCTTTTTGGTCTGTCTTTTGTTATTTAGCTACATATTTATCATTCTTATGAATAATTTACTCAACGTTGCACTTTTATTTGGATTATCAATTTCGACAACTTATGCACAAGATAAGCAATGGCAGATGGAGTTGGTGTTTAAAGGTGAAGTTTCCCCTGAAAAATTTGAAAATGAAGTTCCGGAATTTGCAAAAGAGTTTTATGAACCATTTTTGAAAGGAAAAATGGCTTATCGGAATGTGGAGATTTTGGCTGATGCCGATTATTCTTCTACTGTGGTGAATCAAAAAGCACATGCTATTTTAAATCGAAAATTAGCAAAAACATATTCGTATTCGGTCGGTGATGATATTGTCACTGCCGAAGCATACAATCCATCCTATAAGATTGTAAGTACAAAGTTAGGGGAATCGGAAGGGCCTTATGTGCAGCTGCAAGATATGGGCGAGATCGAATCAATAGCAGGAATTACCTGTAAGAAGGCAAAGTTATTTATAAAAAACCATGCCGATTCTGCAGTTGCAACAGTATGGTATTCGGAAGCAGTGCCCACGTATTATCTGACGGCATTTTCATTTATCAATGATTTACCCGGAGCTGTGCTCAAATTGTCTTTAGGGGAGAACAATGACCTTGGTTTTGAAACAACAAAAGTGATCAATGTCTCCGCTGTGGCAGATTTCGAGCTTCCTAAAAATGCAAAGGTGATTGATATCTCAGGGGGAGGGAATACGAGTGAAGGGGAAGATGTGAGTCTATTTGAAGACACTTTCCCATTGGATAAATCGCTTAAATGGACGATGGTCAAGGATAAAGATACCAATGATGAATATTATGGTATAAAAAACATGGCTGGAGAAGAGGTGTTGCCTTGCTCTCTTTTCTCTTTAGCTTATTTTAATGAGCAAACTGCAATTGTTTCAGATAAGGATAATTATTTCTGGTTGTTGGATAAGAAAGGAGGGAAGGTGAATAAAGAAGGGTTTGACTGGCTTACGCCTGCAAATCAAAAACTGGCCATTTTTCAGAAGGACGGTAATTTTGGATTGGTCACGCAGGAAGGGAAAGTTCTGCTTGACAAGAAAGAAAATATCAGTAAATTTTTAGACAATTATTTGATGTTTTCTGAAAATGGAAAAGTTGGATTGTTGGATGAAAATGGGAAGATTTTATTAAAGGCGAATTTACTGTTTCTAGATGCTGATAATGCCGGAAATGTGCTGGTCCGGGAGAAGGAGGGTGAAGAAACGAAAACGTTAGATCTGGAAGCTTTTTTAAAGACTTATGTGAAGTGATTTTAAATTACATGCATTAATATAAATTTATTATTTATAAAAAAGGCCTTCGATACTATCGAAGGCCTTTTTTATGTTTATTTAATCATGTATCTGCACGATTAAGGAATGTTCAAGAACTTATGTGTTTGTAGTGAAATATCCCATTTAGGGTTTTCTTTTACATAGTCAATAATAGCAGGTGTCATCTCTTTAGATTTCGACCATTCAGGTTGAAGGTATAATCTACAGTTTGGTCCTACTAGTTGTGCATATTCTTCTCCCCAGGCGAAATCGCTTTTATTGAAAACGATAACTTTAAGTTCACCAGCAGCTTCTAACACATCTTTGCGTGGAGCTTTGAATTTTTTGGGAGATAAACATATCCAGTCCCACTCGCCACTCAAAGGATAGGCACCGGAGGTTTCAATAAACGTTTTAATACCCGCCTCATGAAGTCCTTTTGTTAGGTAATCCAAATTATAAATAAGTGGCTCGCCACCTGTAATGACAACTGTTTTTGCCGGATATTTCTTTGCATTTTCGATAATCGAATCTGCGGTTGTAAGGGGGTGGATAGATGCATCCCAACTTTCCTTCACATCGCACCAGTGGCAGCCTACATCGCAACCACCCAATCGTATGAAATAAGCAGCAGTCCCGGTGTGGTAGCCTTCTCCCTGAATGGTGTAAAATTCTTCCATTAAGGGTAATAGTGTTCCGTCTTCTGGTACTTGATTTGACATAGTTAAAATTTCAGTCTGCAAAGGTAGCAAATATTAATGAGATGCTCAATTTGTGTTGCGGCTTTTAAGTAGCTGTCCTGTCATTTTTTAGCGATCCTAATCACTGGTGTAAGCTGCCATACACCCATATTTTAAATTGTTTTTGAAAAAAGCACCTAGGTGATACTCTTTGCTTATCAAGTTGATGTTCCATTCTCTATTAACATCGTAAAAACACTCCTTTTACAGGGGGTTAACAGGGGGTTAACAAGGGTATACCCCTGTTATACCCCTGTTAACCCCCTGTTAACCCCCTGTAATTACCCTGTTATTATATAATCTGATTTCTATTAAATGTTAGGATGCTCATCGGTACAATAGTGGGGGACTGTCAAACAATACGATCAGATTATCGATAAGCAATATGAGGATGTAAAGTGTGTGAAGCTGATGAATTTAGCGCATTTAAACTATGGGTAAGAGGGGTGTAGGTTCGGCTTTCTATTTTTGGCGGGTCATAAATTATAAAAGCTGAAAACAGCTTTGTTAAATTGTGACGATAGAATGCGTTGAATAGCGCAAAAACCCTGTTATTTTATCAGAATTTTTACTAAATTTGTGTCACAATTTATTTATTGAAAACGTAAGTGTAATAACATAATTGTACATGTTGTTTTATGTTTTCTATTTTTTAACAATTTAAAGATCATAGTTGTAAATGATTAAAATTACACTACCGGATGGTTCCGTAAGAGAGTATCAACAAGGGATCACTGCTGCAGGGATTGCGTTATCAATCTCAGAAGGGCTTGCAAGAAACGTCCTTGCTGCCGAAGTAAATGGTGAAGTGTGGGATTCTGCCCGTGCTATTGAAAATGACGCTACTGTCAAGTTATTGACCTGGAATGATACCAAAGGTAAATCTACTTTTTGGCATTCTTCAGCACACTTGTTGGCTGAGGCTTTGGAGGCATTGTATCCTGGGATTAAATTTGGTATTGGTCCCGCGATTGAAACCGGATTTTACTACGATGTTGATTTCGGTGATCGTGAATTCTCGTCTGATGACTTTAAAGCGATCGAAGACAAGATGCTGGAGCTGGCTAAACGGAAAGAAACATTTGAACGTAAAGCTGTTTCGAAATCGGATGCCTTGGCTTATTTCACAGAGAAAGGTGATGAGTATAAGCTAGATTTAATCAAAGACTTGGAAGATGGAAAGATTACTTTCTATACACAGGGGGAATTTACAGATTTATGTCGTGGTCCTCATATTCCAAATACTGGGTTTATCAAAGCGATTAAATTGACGAATGTTGCCGGTGCTTACTGGAGAGGTGATGAGTCTCGCAAACAGTTGACACGTATTTACGGTGTTACTTTTCCGAAGGCATCTGAACTTACAGAATATTTGAAGTTTATTGAGGAAGCGAAAAAACGCGATCACCGTAAACTTGGAAAAGAACTTGAACTTTTTGCTTTTTCTGAAAAAGTTGGTGCAGGTTTGCCTCTTTGGTTGCCTAAAGGAGCTGCATTACGTCAAAAGCTGATAGACTTCTTACAGAAAGCACAGTTAAACTCAGGGTATGAGCCTGTTGTTACGCCGCATATCGGACACAAGCAGTTATATGTGACTTCTGGACACTATGAGAAATATGGCGCGGATTCATTTCAACCAATAAAAACTCCTATCGAAGGAGAAGAGTTTTTGTTAAAACCAATGAACTGTCCGCATCATTGTGAAATTTATAAAGTAAAACCACGCTCGTATAAGGACCTACCGGTTCGATTTGCTGAGTTTGGTACTGTATATCGTTACGAGCAATCTGGTGAGCTTCACGGTTTAACAAGGGTGCGTGGGTTTACTCAGGATGATGCCCATTTATTTTGTCGTCCAGATCAGGTCAAAGACGAATTCAAAAAGGTAATCGATTTAGTACTTTATGTTTTTGGAGCCTTAGGCTTTAATGATTATACAGCGCAAGTGTCGTTACGTGATCCTGAGAATCGTACGAAGTATATTGGTACGGACGAAAACTGGGCTTTGGCTGAATCCGCAATTATTGAAGCGGCGGAGGAAAAAGGCTTGCCGACAGTCGTAGAGTATGGTGAAGCGGCTTTCTATGGTCCAAAATTGGATTTTATGGTGAAGGATGCTTTAGGTCGTAAATGGCAGTTAGGTACTATACAGGTGGATTACAATTTGCCTGAGCGCTTTGAGTTGGAATATACAGGAAGTGATAACATGAAACATCGCCCTGTGATGATTCACCGTGCACCCTTCGGATCTTTAGAACGTTTTGTGGCTGTATTGATTGAACATTGCGCTGGACAATTCCCATTATGGCTTGCTCCTGAGCAATTTATCGTCTTGCCAGTGTCAGAAAAATATGAAGAATATGCTCAAAATGTTTTGAATTCGCTAAATAATTCCGATATTCGCGGACTGATAGACTTACGTGACGAGAAAGTGGGCAGAAAAATCAGAGACGCCGAAGTGAAAAAGCTTCCTTATATGTTGATTGTAGGGGAAAAAGAGGTGGAAAATGGCACAGTTTCTGTACGTAAACATGGCTCAGTAGAATTAGGAACTATGACTGCTGACGAATTTAGAGATATATTAATTAAGGAAATAACCGTTTAATTTTTAAACATTTGGCATTAAAAAGACCCGGTGGTCCAAGACCACCAATGAGAAAGAAAGAACCAGATCACCGCATTAATGAATTAATCAAGGTACCTGAGGTGCGCTTGGTAGGAGATAATGTGGAGCAAGGAGTTTTCCCTACGCGCAAAGCGTTAGAGTTGGCTGATGAGTTGGAACTTGATTTAGTGGAGATTTCGCCAAATGCTGTACCGCCGGTTTGTAAGATTATCGACTACAGTAAGTTTGTTTACGAACAGAAGAAGAAACAAAAGGAAATCAAAGCTAATGCAAAACAGACTGTTATTAAAGAAATCCGTTTCGGACCTAACTCTGGTGAGCATGATTTTGAGTTCAAATTGAAGCATGCGATTAAGTTTCTTGAAAGTGGAGAGAAAGTTCGTGCTTATGTACACTTCAAAGGTCGTGCTATTGTACACAAGGATCAAGGTGAAATCTTGTTGTTACGCTTTGCTCAGGCTTTAGAGGATTACGGTAAAGTAGAGCTTTTACCGAAATTAGAAGGTAAACGCATGTTTTTAACAGTAGCTCCAAAGGCTCCTAAAAAATAATAAGAATTCTAACAGATTGATATAAAATTTATAAGTATTATGCCAAAAGTTAAAACCAATTCCAGCGCAAAGAAACGTTTCAAATTGACTGGAACAGGTAAAATTGCAAGAAAAAACGCTTTCAAAAGCCACATCTTGACAAAAAAGAGCACAAAACGTAAACGTAACTTAACACAAACAAGTTATGTATCTGATGGCGATATGGGCAACGTAAAACGTATGCTTGCTATCGGTAAATAAGTTTTATTCGATTTTATTAATAATAATTTTTTAACCGGGTATAAGGTTGTAAGTTCATTGAAATACATGACACCTTCTACCAAACTAATTTTAAAAATATGCCACGTTCGGTTAACGCAGTAGCTTCTAGAAGAAGACGCAAAAAAATCCTAGGCCTTGCAAAAGGTTACTTTGGATCACGTAGCAAAGTTTATACTATTGCTAAAAATACAGTAGAAAAAGGTTTACAATACGCTTACCGCGATCGTAAAACCAAAAAACGCGAGTTTAGAGCTTTATGGATTCAACGTATCAACGCTGGAGCTCGTCAACACGGAATTTCTTATTCCCAATTGATCGGTAAATTAAACGCTAAAAACATTGGTTTGAACCGTAAGGTTTTAGCTGACTTAGCTTTAAATAACCCAGAAGCTTTCAAAGCAGTTGTAGACGCAGTAAAATAGAGTTTTTAATCCGCTGTCAATTTGTTAGAGATATTAAAGGAGCCTTTTAGGCTCCTTTTTTTGTTATGACGGTTACTGTATCTTTTTTGGGACGTTATGTGCCAGGTAAACCCAATTCAATGCTATGTTTCATTTTAGTTCTTACTCCCCAATTATACTCTTGATGCAATTGACGCTGTATATTATAACTTATATCTCTTTTAGATTTGAAATTAGGTTTGATTTTTGTCGATCTGTAGAAAACATAACATTATGAAACTAAGAACAATTACAGTTGGATTTTCACTTCTTTTGATCGGAAGTTTGGTGATGGCGGCCAAAGAGCCAGTTTCCAAGGCTCTAACGAACGATGTGGTTAATCAGCAGGGAAAAGTTATCTCAATTGAAGGGGTGAACAATAATCGTACGATAGAGGCCAAAGGGGGGGAGATTGTACAAATAGAAGGTGCTGACAATAAAGTTGTGATCCGTGGCAATGTGAGTAAATTGATTATTGAGGGGAAAGGGAATACTGTAACAGGGAATGACATCACAACGGTGACGATAGAGGGGGCAGACAATATGGTTAATATTGGTTCAGTAGAGACTGTTCAAATTGATGGGGTCAAAAACCATGTCCACTATAAGTCTACGAAGAACAAATCTGGTCAGGTAAAAGTGTCTACTGAAGGCGCGGATAATATGGTGATGAAAATGAAATAATGTAAATCAGATTTCCATAAAAAAGGGTTGTGTATATTATTTACAGAACCCTTTTTCATGAAAATGGTAGCTACGGTTTGTCTTGATCGTCCTCGGTATGACTGCGATCAGCTCTATCGCTCTGGGATTGAAATTCCGCTCCAGCTTCATTTTCTCCTTGTTTCATCATTGAATAAGGCTTTAGAAAATCTTGATCAAAAGGATGCCCTGTCGCAGCCTTCTGCATAATCCCATCGTTCTGATATGGCCGAACACAGGTACCTTTTACGCGTTCCGATTTGTAGACATAAGTTCCCCAAATGCAGAAGAAAAGCATCGCTCTGATGTGATCTGTATAATTTGAAAATGAATCATCCGTGATACCCATATATTGTTTGGACATATAATGGTATCCTATTGCATGGACGAGATAGAATATAGCCATAAACAAAGTAACTAGAAAAAATGTCTGGGCAAAAATATCCCTTTTTTTGATCATAAGGATGAAACTATAAACGAACCCGACCAGAATTAAAAGATGAGCTGTCATTTCAGATATGAGTAGCATTTTATAGAATGTAGGTGCACCACCATCGATATGGTCTATTGCCCGCCAGGTATTAAGGTTAAAGAAGGATTCCCTAAGGAAAAGAAAAGTGAATTTCGTAAATATACTTGTAACTATTAAAAGAAGTAAAAAAATCATCCAGCCCCCAATTTGGTCATGATAAATTTCGTTATAGGGTTTGATGATAAAAGGTTTGCTCTTCCTGTACTTTTTTGCGATATACAAAAGCAAAGAGGATAGTAATAGAATAAATAGGATTAATGAAAACCAATTAATTTCATCGACTGTAGAAGGGGGGCCTAAACGAGGTATCCCATCTGTTACATATCCATCATTGTCAAGATAGAAACCATTATAAAAGATATGATCGCGATCTGCAAAATCTGTATAATACTGTTTCAGGTCTTTTTGTTCGACAAAGGGTTCGTGGAAACTTAACGTGTATGCAACCTTTATACTATCCTGTTCTACTTCCAGTGTTTTGCCGAAAACATACGCAGTTCGGTCGAAATAACTATTGTCTCTATAATTGCCAAATTCCTTTTTCCCTTTGTTGACGATATACATTTCGTAGGTTAGATCTGTTGGAAAAGAAAGGCTTAGGGGAGCAATACGATCCTCCATAATCTCTGGAAGCTTGTCATTTATATTTGTTCCCAACAAAGGAATATATTTTTTAGTAGATCCGCTTTCTGTCTTTCCAATGTTTTTTATTTTATACTTTTCGATGATCTCCACAATATTGTTCTCCAGATCATCTTTGTATTGTATTTGACCAATTTTATTGATCTTCGGATAGATCTTGGCATAATACTCCAAGTATTGCTTCTGTATGTCATTTTTTGCACTACTTTGAATATAAGTACGCATATCGTCCGCTTCATTCCCAACATAAGTTGTGTGGACATCAAGGGTAGCCTCAAATTTGCCTTCCATTGTCAATGTTTCCTTGACTTTAATATTGCCGGTAACATGCTGCGCTACGTCTGTAAGCTTTCCACTACCCATAGTCGAGAGTACTTTTCCATAAGCTGGGAAATACCTGTTTTTGATATCTCCACCCTGATTGGTTATGGTTGGGTCAATATATTGGGACCGTCCACCAATATTAACTTCAATAACCATATGGTTGAAAGCATAAGGCGAGGGGAGTTCATTCTGCAGACCTCTATTCTTATAGGTATTGGCCAATACGAGTCCTACATCAATATTCTTGTTTTTGAGCATTGTCGCCAGCAGCATTGATTTATCTTTGCAATCGCCGTAGCGCTGGGAAAATACTTTTTCTGGAACATTTGCCCGGTGGGAATATTCTCCCATCTCAATACCCATATAGCGTATCTCATTTTGTACAAAGTCGCAGGCCTTTTTCAGGTACGCATAGGGTTGCCCGTTGGACTCTTTCCAAAGTTGATTGACGAAGGTTTGAAGTGTACTTGTGGTTGCTATTTGTGGAATGGGATTAATTTTACGGTTCCATTGATCAACTTCCTGCCAGGTATTGAATTCCGAGCATTGGATATATTTTAAAGGGCTGTACCACGACGGACTATAATCTTCGTACTGAATTGTTTTGTCCGCCGTCAGCTCCCAGAAAAAATTTGTTGTATTTCCTGTTGACTGTTGCTGTACCTCAGGTGCGCCATTGAAACTCTTAAACTGCAGTTTGCGACCATGGGGTACAATATAGTTGAGATGGACCAGCCCAGTGGGTTCATACCCCTGTAAGTAATAACTGTCGAAAAATTTCTGTTCAAATACCGGATTTGCACCTATTATTGAATAAGCGAATACAATCTTATCGTCTTTACGTAAATCCTCCAAAACATAATGGGCCATCTGGCTTCCGTTGTAGATGGATCTCGAAAGCTCCGTTTCAGCGGCAAGCAGCTTAAATTTTGCCTGCGGTAATAGGTTAATATCTTTGCCGTTACGAATAACCTTTAGCTCATGTAGTTGAAGTTTTTGGAAATGCGGGTCAAAGGTTACCTGAACTTGTCCCAGATTTTCGATTCCAGTCTGATCAAAGAGAACTTTGATGTCCTTATAATATTTCGTTTGGGTAGCTAAGTTTATTTGATGTTCGATTAACTCATAGTAATATCCAGCACTAATATCATCCAAATTTGGCTTTATGGCCTTTTTTGTAGTGGAGCGCAGCCAAGCTGGCGATGCTGTTTTTTGGATGGTTGTTTGGCTAAAAGACCAGGAAAATGCAGCTAGTACGAGTACAAAGGCAAATAGAAGATGGCTAAATCTTTTCATTAATTCATAATTTAGCCTAAGATAAGTAAAAATTGGAAGCGACGATAGTCGAATTTGGGGAATATTGGAAATTCGACTTTAGTTGAGTCTAGGTTATTTGGCAACTAAAAGGGGTGTCCATATATAACGGACACCCCTTTTAGTTGCTGATTCGGTAACCTTATAATTTACTTTCTCTTTTTTTCTTTTTCTTAACAACTTTAGGCATTTGAGCCTGTTTTGCTTCATATTGTCGCTCAATATATTGTATAATTTCTGAGGCAATATCTTTTTTTGTCGCTTTTTCGATGCCTTCCAAACCTGGAGATGAGTTTACTTCCAGTACCAGAGGGCCTCTGTCAGAAGGAATCATATCGACACCGCAAACCGTAAGTCCTAATTGTGCGGCAGCAGCGATTGCTGTCTCTCTTTCTGCTTTACTTAACCGGATAATCTGGGCAGTGCCACCCCGATGGATATTTGACCGAAACTCGCCCTCTTTGGCTGTGCGTTTCATCGCTCCAACAACTTTGCCGTCGACTACAAAAGCCCGGATATCTGAGCCTTTTGATTCTTTGATAAACTCTTGAATCAGGATGTTATTGCCCAGGCCGTAGAACGCTTCAATAACAGAAGAGGCTGCTTTTTTAGTTTCGGCAAGTACAACACCGATACCTTGTGTTCCCTCAAGTAGTTTAATGACTAAAGGAGCTCCACCAACCATGCTAATAAGGTCGTCCACGTCAGAGGCCGTGCGTGCAAATCCCGTAATCGGGAGTCCGATTCCTGCACCGGATAAAATCTGCAGGCACCTCAATTTGTCCCGAGATCGCGTAATGGCTTGACTGGGATTCGCGGAAATGACATCCATCACCTCAAATTGTCTAACGATGGCAGATCCATAGAATGTTACCGATGCTCCTATTCGGGGAATAATGGCATCAATATCACTCAGATCCTGTCCTTTGTAATGGATACTTGGTTTACCTTGCTGAATACCGACATAACACTTGCTGTGATCAATGACAACACATTCGTGTCCTCTTTGTTGTGCGGCTTCTACGAGACGACGAGTCGAGTATAAACTCTTTACTGTCGATAATACGGCAATTTTCACGATTTGTATAATGAGTATATTTTGTGCTAAGATAACAAAATTGCTTGGCTATTTGTTTTATTTTACCAAGGTCTTCATCGAGAGGTTTTCTTTGGAAACATCAACCAAAAATCTTTTGTTTAAGAAATTTTTACCCAAAAGCATAGGGTAGGTCATTTGTGATCTATTTCTAAAGGAGATCTTAATGCTAAAGACCTGGTTATATAATGTTGCTGTTGTGCGGATATAGTAACGCTTTTCTTCTTGACCGAAAGAGCTTTTTACCAGTTTTGTTCGATAGAGCTTTAACTTTAGCGTTTTTGTCTCTTTTGTCTTAAAATTTATGATCAGCTCACAGATGATCCAGTCTTGACCATCCTCGTTAATGATCTTGTACGAGTTGCAGTGTAGTACCGACGAGGCAGCACCGGTATCGACTTTTGCTTCTATACCATATATTCCCAATTCAGGTAAATCAAGGGTCTCTTTCCAGCCCACAAGAAGTTTTTCTTTCATGTATACCAAATTGAAAAAAATATCCTTGTCTCCTAGGTAAATAGGAGACAAGGATAAAAAACTTTTATTCGTAGATAAATTCTCCGTAAGGGGAGGTTATAGTTACTTTTTTGGATGCAGATTCCTCTACACGGCCTATGATCTGGGCCGGAATCCCGAATGACTCTGAAATGGCGATGATATCCGATGCAATCGATTCAGGAACATATAATTCCATACGGTGTCCCATATTGAATACTTTGTACATTTCTTTCCAGTCTGTATTGGATTCTTTCTGTATTAATTCAAAAAGAGGTGGAATCGGGAAAAGATTATCTTTAATGACATGCACATTATCGACGAAATGCAAGACTTTTGTTTGCGCTCCCCCTGAGCAATGTACCATTCCGTCAATTTGTGAACGGTACTTGTCTAGTATCTGTTTGATAACAGGCGCATAAGTACGTGTAGCGGAAAGGACTAGCTTACCTGCGGTTATTTTTTCTCCAGTTTCAACTTCGATTTCAGTTGTAAGATCTTGGTTTCCCGCGAAAACCAGTTCGTAAGGAACAGCTGGATCATACGCTTCAGGATATTTTTCAGCTACTTTTTTGTTAAATACATCATGACGTGCAGAAGTTAGTCCATTGGAACCCATTCCGCCATTGTATGCCTGTTCATAGGTTGCTTGTCCATTTGATGCTAAGCCAACAATAACGTTACCCCCTTTGATACGATGATTTGAAATAACGTCTTCACGTTTCATCCGACAGGTTACTGTACTATCAACAATGATGGTACGAACAAGGTCGCCAACGTCGGCAGTTTCACCACCAGTAGAATAGATGCCGATTCCCAAACCTCGAAGTTCCGCCAGAATCTCTTCTGTGCCATTGATGATTTCAGCAATCACATCACCAGGAATGAGATTTTTATTTCTGCCAATCGTTGAGGATAAAAGAATGTTATCGATGGCGCCTACACAAAGTAAGTCATCAATATTCATGATAATTGCGTCTTGTGCGATACCTTTCCAAACTGAAATATCCCCAGTTTCTTTCCAATAGACATACGCCAATGAAGATTTGGTGCCAGCACCATCCGCATGCATAATATTACACCAGTCTGGGTCTCCACCCAAAATATCTGGAATTATTTTGCAAAATGCTTTGGGAAACAGACCCTTATCTATATTTTTTATCGCATTGTGCACATCCTCTTTCCCTGCGGATACGCCTCGTTGATTGTATTTTAAATCTGACATCTTAGGGCAAAAATAAGCAATAGGACTGAATTAACGAATCTAATTCGTGTAATTTAATCACTTATTATTATGCGCCACTGTTGAATTAGATTTTCGAGATTACTTATCGCATTGGCTGGACTTGTGCTGGGTAGGCATCGGTAAATAATGTCTTCCCTTTTGTTGAAATGCTTTACGTATAAACTGTATGCTTTTTGCCCGTTGAAAATAATTTTTGTGATTTTAGGGTGGGTTTCTAGCAGTTCAACAATCTGATTCGGAACTTCATTTTGTATGGCTAGATCCATGCTACCGGGACGAGAGGCTTCTGCGCAAACATCCCAAAGACCGATGTTATTTTTAAGCAATAGATCTATCTTCTCCATATAATTTGTTTGTTCCGGCGCATTGAACAAATATTTGATTACTTTCCAGAATCGATTTTGTGGGTGTGCATAATATTCATTCTCTGCCAAAGACTTATCTCCAGGCAAAGAGCCAAGGATGAGTATTTCTGTGGTAGAGTTTACTAAAGGTAGAAAGGATCTTTTGCGCATAATCAAAAATAGTAATTTTAAATTTTCATTTGAAATATGAAAAATATTATAGTATATTTATGATATTAAAATGATATCAAATATATATTAACAAATTATGGAAAAACTAATTAAACCAATGTCAGGCTATTTAGCTTTATTGATAGCTGTCGTTTCGTTTGTGGCGGCTATATTCTCATTTGCCAGCGTAGAAGCAAGTTCACTTTATGTCGTATTGGGGGTTGTACTGATGATCGCTACTTTTTTTATTCTGAAAGGATTGATGATTATTAATCCAAACCATTCGCGTGTACTGAATTTCTTCGGAAAATATGTAGGTACAGTTAAGGAAAACGGTTTGTTTTTTGTCAATCCCTTGTATTCAACGATTAAAATAAGTCTTCGGTCGGATAACTTACAGGGACAGACACTGAAAGTCAATGACAAGATGGGAAACCCAATTGAGATCGGAGCAGTGATTGTATGGCAAGTGGGAGACACGTATAAAGCTGCTTATGATGTAAGTAATTATACCTCTTATGTACGTACGCAGAGCGAAGCAGCGGTAAGACATTTGGCTGGAAGCTTTCCTTATGATAACTTGGAGGATGAAGGAGCGGAGATCACTTTGCGTGAAGGTGGCGATACCGTAAATCATATTCTTGAACAAGAATTGTCTGATCGTTTGGCGCCTGCCGGGGTTATTATTAAAGAGGCTAGAATCAGTCATTTGGCTTATGCTTCCGAAATAGCAGGTGCTATGCTTCAAAGACAGCAAGCAGCTGCTATTGTGGCTGCAAGAGCAAAGATTGTAGACGGTGCTGTTGGGATGGTGGAAATGGCCTTGCATAAGTTGTCTGAAAAAGATATTGTAGAGTTGGACAACGAGAAAAAAGCAGCAATGGTCAGCAATTTAATGGTGGTACTTTGCGGAGAAAAAGCAGCGACACCAATTGTAAATACAGGTACTTTGTACCAATAAACGAAATAAAATGGCGGATAAGAAAAACTTTATGCTACGCTTAGACGACCAGATGTACAAAGCATTGGAAAAATGGGCTGCAGATGAGTTTAGAAGTGTTAATGGGCAGATCGAATATCTTTTACATAAAGCGCTGCAAGAAAATAAAAGATTGGGCACAGAAAAAAAGACTGCCGATAAGAAATAGCCTATAGTAAGGAATGCCTATAGTAAGGAATGAAAACTGTACCTTTGGCCTCGCAATTGACAAAGCCAAAGGTACTTTTTATTTAATGTTTTAACGATAGAAGATGAAGATTAATCCAGCGTACAAGTTATTGGTCGTAAGTACAAGCACGATCCATGCTAGTGAGTTTTTAGCTTATATTAAGCAAGATTTTGTAGAATTTATTCAGTCAGACGAATTATTATTTATTCCATTTGCGCGACCTTCTGGAATTTCGTTTGATGCCTATACTGTTAAAGTGCAAGATGCGTTGAAAGATAAGGGGGTAACGGTTAGGGGAATACATGAGTTTCATAACATGAAGAAGGCTATTCAGGATGCTAAGGCTATCTTCATTGGCGGCGGAAATACATTTCTACTCTTAAAAACACTATATGAGCTTGATTTGGTACAGCAATTGCGTGTGCAAGTGGCAAAGGGTATTCCATACGTCGGTACATCGGCGGGGTCCAATTTGACCGGACTAACAATAGGAACTACAAATGATATGCCTATTGTTTATCCGCCTAGCTTTGACGCACTTGGTTTCTTACCTTTTAATATCAATCCACATTATTTGGATCCGGATCCAAATTCTACACATAAAGGAGAAACAAGGGAAACGCGAATCCAGGAATTTCATCAACTTAATCCTCAGCCAGTCATAGGCTTACGTGAAGGGAGCTGGCTGCAGGTAAATGAAGGAAATGTAGAACTGAAAGGTAATTTAACAGCCCGGCTATTTAAAGCTGGTTTCGAGCCCGAGGAGCTAGCGCCTGGATTAATTAATTTTTAAGATAGTGTAAAGTTCATGGGCATTTCAAGTCAAATGTACTCTTCAATGTAGTAGTAGACGATTTTACGAAAGACTAGCAGCAATTCCCATTAGAAAAAATAGTTTTTCAGATTGTTGAAAATCATACAAAATAAGCTACTTTTGCGCTAAATCCATTAAAATTTTCTTCCAATGGAACAAAATTCAGCATTACACCCAGCCGATATCGCGGAAGAAATATCGCGTTTAAGTAAAGGGGAGCAACATCAAGAGTTTATGGACTATCCTTTGGAGGATAGATTGGAGATCTTTTCTTTTTTTGAAATGGATGTCCAATATACGTTGATCAAATCCATGACGGAACATGAGCTGTCTGAATTGCTGAATAACCTGAAGCCGGATACGCGTAATGAATTGTTGTCGGAATTGCCGGATGACCTGATCAAATATCTGATCAATCTTTTGAATGAGCGCGAGAAGCAAATGGCTTTGGAGCTGATTGGTTATAAAGAGGACAGTATTGCCCGGCTTATGACACCAATGTATGTGCAGGTACGCCCTTATTATACCGTCGATGATGTTTTTCGGCATATCAAGGTGTTTGGAAGAAAGGCCGAAACGCTTAATTTTATTTA
Organism: Sphingobacterium sp. UGAL515B_05; assembly: GCF_033097525.1. NCBI lineage: Bacteria > Pseudomonadati > Bacteroidota > Sphingobacteriia > Sphingobacteriales > Sphingobacteriaceae > Sphingobacterium > Sphingobacterium sp. UGAL515B_05. The sequence continues at coordinate 4,202,597 of NZ_CP109907.1, forward strand.
TGTAGTCGATGAGAAAAATGTGTTGATCGATGACTTGAAAATTGGTCAATTACTACTATCGGATTCTTCTACCAAGATTTCCGACTTAATTGACTACAATTTTGCCGCGATTAAGGCTTCTACACCCATGGAAGAGGCATTTGAGATTTTTCAAAAATATGACCGTAGTGCTTTGCCTATTATTACTGAGGCAGGGGTATTGGTCGGAATTGTGACATTTGACGACGTGTTGGATCGAATTGAAGATCGGGATACAGAAGATATCCAGCGATTTGGGGGGATGGAAGAATTGGATCTGGCTTATACGAAAACTCCTTTGTTGCAATTGATCCAAAAAAGAGCCGGCTGGCTGATCATCTTGTTTTTTAGCGAAATGCTTACAGCCTCAGCAATGGGGTTTTTTGAAGGCGAATTGGAAAAGGCGGTTGTACTTGCCTTATTTGTTCCTTTAATTATATCCAGTGGAGGTAATTCGGGATCACAGGCGGCATCTTTAATTATTCGTGCCATGGCACTCGGTGAATTAAAGCTGAAAGATTGGTGGTACGTGATGAAGCGCGAAGTTTCTTCTGGTTTAATCTTAGGTGGAATATTAGGGTCGATCGGATTCCTACGGATATTGGCGTGGCATTTTCTTGGTCTGTATGACTATGGTCCTTATTGGATTTCAATTGGTTTTACGGTTGCTGTTTCCTTATTGTTTATTGTTTTATGGGGGACTTTGTCAGGATCGTTTATTCCATTTATTCTACGTCGGTTTGGATTGGATCCAGCGACCGCATCAGCGCCATTTGTAGCTACATTGGTGGATGTTTCAGGATTGATTATCTATTTTACTGTTGCAGCATTCTTTCTGCATGGAAAACTACTGTAGTTTGGATGATAAGATTTAATAAAAAGAGCTTAAAGCATACTTATGATTTAGGCTCTTTTTATCAAAAAATCTTTCTCATGTCTTTATTGAAGTCATCTGTCCATTCATTGTGGTCTGCACTCTTCTTCTTAGCATGTTTTTTTGCCTATCCTGTTTTTATTTGAAGTAGTTCATAATGGAATACAAGGAGATAGACTGAGAAGCTGAAAGCGCATTGTCTTGTTTATAAATTGAGTCTGCGGTATAATTTTTCCTTTAAACCGCCTTTTTGCGCAATATAAATTCCTTTTTTCCCGGAAAATAAAAAAGCGACTATACACGCTATTGTTATAAATAAAATAGGTTGAATCCCAAATAATTCATAACCCATTACAATACAGGCGAGCGGGGTGTTTGTAGCGCCTGAAAATACAGCTACAAAGCCCATAGCAGCCAGCAGGCTGATGGGAAGTGGAATAACGGTGCTTAATGCACTCCCTAAGGTTGCCCCGATAAAAAACAGCGGGGTGACTTCTCCGCCTTTAAATCCGGCAGAAAGGGTGAAAGTCGTTAAAAGTAATTTGATGATAAAGTCATAATAATTCGACTGATCGATAAATGCGTTCTGAATCATCGGGATACCAAGTCCAATATAGTTGCTGCTATGGAATAACCTAATGATAAGTACCAAAATAATACCGCCAATTACCGGTCTAAGCAGAGGATATTTAATTCGTTTGAATTGAAGGCTAAAGAAATCGCTGGTAAATGTAAAAAGCCATGCTGTAACACCGAATAGCATGCCTGCGGCAAGGCTAAATCCAATATTGGTCAAAGAAAGCATTGGAATAACATCATGAATTGGATAATGAGTGTGTGGAATATTCCATAATTGACAGCTGAAGTTCGCAAAATAGGCGGTAAATAAACAGGGCAGGATACCGAAATATCTTTTTTTGCCAATTAATAGGACTTCCAGACCAAATATTGTTCCGGCGAGTGGGGTGCCAAACACAGCGGCAAAGCCTGCAGTGATGCCGATGGAAATTAAGATACGGCGTTCAGTTTTATCGAAGTCAAACCAGCGATTGAGCTGATCGGAAACTGCTCCACCTATCTGAACGGCAGTTCCTTCACGGCCTGCCGAACCTCCAAACAGATGTGTAAGTAAAGTTCCGAATAGGACAAGAGGCGCCATGATAAGCGGAATGCGGCGTTGGGGATGAAGGTATTCTTCAATCAGCAGATTATTTCCTTTGCTTGATGGATTGCCCCAATACTTATAGGACAATGCAATGGCAAATCCCGCTAGGGGGAGTCCATAAATTATCCAAGGATGAGCTTCTCGGTACTGCGTTACCCAATTGAGGGAAAAGAGAAAAAATGCACAAATAGATCCTACGATGAAACCTATCGCACTACAGGAGATAAGCCATTTAAGAAAAAAATGAAGATTGCTTTGATTTGAATGTGTTATAGCCATAAGTCTACACTTTATATAAAATTGTTGTTTTATACTAAAATAGTAGACGTCATCAGCTTATTAGGGCGGTTCGGGGCAGACATCATTGCCATATTTATTTCAAATCTACAAAAAGCGAATCATAATAGCAACCCAACCTGCGATCATAAGCAATCCGCCGAGCGGGGTAATTGGGCCAAGAAACTTTAGATTCTTTTTCCAGTATTCGGCAAACGATAGAAAATATATACTTACCGAGAATAAAAGAGTTCCTAATGTGATCAGATAAAATGCAACTCGTTCAGACTGAAGCTCAAAGTGGAAATTAAATCCTAAAATCAATAGGGTTAGCGCAGCATACATTTGATATCGAACGCCGACCTCAAAGGATTCCAGCTTTTCAGCGGATAGGATTTTTTTGAATGCATGTGCTCCAAATGCACCTAGGATAATAGCGAGGCCGCCAAATAGGGCGGCTGTGATGATGACAACGTTTTGCATGCCTAAATTTACTAAATTGCGGGTTTAATCATATCAATATGAAGGATTCCATAATCAGGGTAGGGCTCGGAAATTTGCTCAAAGCCTAATTTTTCATAAAAGGATTTTAAATGAAATTGCGCACCTATCTGTATCTCGCCTTCACCAAATTCTTTGTGGAGCGATTCGATGGAATGCATCATTAATTGTTGACTCAGGCCGGTTCCGCGCGCTTCCTCGGCAACGATAACCCGACCAATGGAAGCTTGTGGGTAGGAAAGGCCCGGAGGAACTAATCTCGTGTATGCTATAATACGATCATCTTGTTCTGTCCACAGATGCAGACAAGCAAAATCTTTATCGTCCAATTCAGGATATAAACATTCCTGCTCCAAAACAAAAACTTCCATGCGAAGCTTTAAAATACGATATAATTCTTTCGTGTTGAGTTCGTCAAAACTCTTTAGGTTCCACTGAAAAGCCATAATTGAAATAAAAATAGAGCCAAATTATACAATCGATATGGTTGGAAAGACATACCCAATTTAATTTGACTCTATTGATTTGAGCGTTTTATGCGAGTAGACTTTTAACAACTTCAGAGATGGTTTTCCCATCTGCTTGTCCAGCAAGCTTTTGATTTGCGGCACCCATTACTTTGCCCATATCTTTAATGGAAGAAGCTCCTGTTTCGGCGATAATTGCTTTGACAATCGTTTCAACTTCTTCCTTGCTTAACTGTTTTGGTAGATAAGCTTCAATAACTTTTTCTTCCTCAACTTCAATTTCATAAAGATCTTCCCGGTTTTGAGTCTTATAAATTTCCGCAGATTCGCGACGTTGTTTTACAAGTTTTTGTAAAACTTTAATCTCCGCCTCCTGGTTAAGATCTTCGGCATGGCCCTTTTCTGTCTTTGCTAAGAGGATAGCTGCCTTAATTGCACGTAAGCCACGTAATTTTGCCGTGTCTTTTGCGATCATTGCGGCCTTAATGTCTTGATTTATTTGTATTTCTAATGACATGATATTTAAATTATTTTCGATTGACAATTGCGCCTGTCGCTTGCGCTGTAGGCATTATTAAGAGATCGTTTATATTCACATGTGCCGGTCTGGTAATGACGAAAAGGATCGTTTCGGCAATATCTTTCCCTGTCAGGGGTTGTACACCATTGTAAACATTTTTAGCTCTTTCCCGATCTCCATGGAAACGAACTTCCGAAAACTCTGTCTCCACCATTCCGGGGTCGATAGAGGTTACTTTAATGCCCTGAGTTAGCAAATCAATGCGCATAGCTTTAGTCAACGCATCAACGGCATGTTTGGTAGCACAGTACACATTTCCATTCGGATAAACCTCTTTCCCTGCAATAGATCCTAAATTAACAATATGGGCGCCGTTTTCGGTATCCATAAGTGGTATCACAGATTTACTCACATACAGTAAACCTTTAATATTGGTATCAATCATTCTGTCCCAATCTCCGATATCACCATCTTGGATAGGATCCAATCCTTGACTCAGACCAGCGTTGTTGATGAGGACATTTATTTTTTTCCATGCTGGAGGCAGGCCCTCAATCTGATTCGCAACTTGTTCTGCATCGCGAACGTCAAGCTCAAAAATATGGATCTGAATAGTAGGGTAGGCCGCTAACAATGCATCTTTTAATGCCTCTAAACGGTTTAACCTGCGCGCGCAAAGTAAAAGATTGTACCCCTCTTTCGCTAAAACTTCGGCACAAGCCTGACCAATTCCTGAACTTGCTCCTGTAATAAAAACTGTTTTAGTCATATAAAGTAACTCGTTGATATTAAAAATTAATCCGATTTGATTCAAAACCAGATCTTAGCTTGCACTATTTTGTAGCAATATAGATGGTACAGATACCAAATGTTTGCGGTCTAACAATAGTGTCATGAAAACCTGCTTTTTTGTTTATGGCAACGAACTTTTGTCCATCTGGAAATTGAGCAACAGATTCTGGTAAATATTCATATGCACTGGAATCTTTTGAAAAGAATTTTCCAATGGTTGGTGTAATAAACTTGAAATAAAAATTATAAAGCTGTTTAATGGGGAATTTCTTCGGATTCGAAAATTCTAAAATAACAGCTTTCCCACCAGGTTTTAACACGCGGTATATGTCTGATAGGCCTTTCTCCAAGTTTTCGAAATTACGGACACCAAATGCTACGGTAACAGCGTCGAACGTATTATCTTCAAATTGAAGCCTCTCTGAGTCTCCTAACGCTACCTCAAATTGATTAGCTAATCCCTTGCTTGCAATTTTTTTCTTAGCGACTTCAAGCATTCCTTGGGAAATATCGACACCAATAATCTTTTTTGGATTCAAGATTTTAATTGATTCCAATGCAAAATCACCGGTTCCTGTCGCTACATCCAACATCAGTTGCGGTTTTATGGACTTTAATGCATTGATGGCTTTTTTGCGCCATATAATGTCAATACCCAAAGACATGAAATGGTTTAAAAAATCATAGGAATGGGAGATGTTGTCAAACATATCTGCCACCTGTTTCTTCTTCCCATCGTTGGTATCTTTGTAGGGTTTTAATGTTGAGGAGTCGTGCGTCATAGTTACAAAGATACAATATATGAATATTTTTTAGAGCTAAAAAAGGGATTTGTTTTCATCTTAAAGTCAGTTTGTATTGATGATAGTGGAGCGTATTGATTTGCTTTTTACCATTTTGCTTATTCACAATGGCTTAAGTTATTAACATTTTTTAATGTGTTGATTTTAAGTGGTAATTTTTTATTTTCAACATCTTTTCAACAGTAAGTGTTGAAAACTCACTATGTAAATCTGTGTCCTTCAAAGCTTTTTGAGGTTTCGGGTGTGATCGTTGAATTTCTCTGTGTGTAACTCCGCATGGTGGTGAATTTTATTTTTTATACATTTGTTATCCTATCTAAAATTTATACGGATAGCAAAGCTATATTTCTGATATAATATCATGATGAACGACAGTAATTTTGAAGCGAATAACACGGATAATAACAAACGGGGTAATTATGGCGAACGTCGTACCAAATTAAATAATTTGGTGAGTGGTTTGGGTAAACTTCCGCCGCAGGCAGTGGATCTTGAGGAGGCTGTTTTGGGAGCTTTGATGCTTGAAAAGAATGCGCTGAGTGAAATTATTGATATTTTAAAAGCAGAATCGTTCTATAAGGAATCACATCAAAAGATCTTTGAAGCGATTTTTGGCCTTTTTCAAAAGACTTCTCCAATTGATATATTAACCGTTACCTCGGAACTTAGACGGATGGGGGCTCTTGAAATGGTTGGCGGTGCTTATTATATTACGCAATTGACAGATCGAGTGGTTTCGGCAGCTAATATTGAGTATCATGCACGTATTATTTCACAGAAATATATTCAGCGTGAGCTGATCAAGGTTTCTACGGAAATTATTAACAGTTCATATGATGAAACCTCAGATATCTTCGATCTGTTGGATCATGCCGAAAAAAGTTTGTTTGATATCGCGCAGAATAACTTGCGGAGAGATTCAAGAAAGATGGACGATATTATGCGTGAGGCGATCTCTAATCTTGAGATGCTGCGTGACCGCACAGATGGTCTGACAGGTGTGCCTTCGGGTTTGACTGCCTTGGATCGTATGACTTCAGGTTGGCAGCCTTCTGATCTGGTTATTATTGCAGCACGTCCAGCGATGGGAAAGACGGCATTCGTACTTTCCGTTGCACGTAATGCTGCAGTGGAACACGGAAAAGCAGTCGCCGTATTCTCTTTGGAGATGTCATCCGTTCAGCTTGTCAATCGTCTAATCGCCGGTGAAACCGAAATTGAGCAAGAGAAATTGAAAAAAGGAAATCTTGCTGATCATGAATGGCAACAATTACATTCGAGAATTGGCCGTTTAACCGATGCGCCTATTATTATTGATGATACGCCGGCGTTGAACGTGTTTGAATTTAGGGCTAAATGTAGACGGTTAAAGGCTCAATACGATATTCAAATGGTGATCGTCGATTACCTGCAGTTAATGCATGGAAAAGCTGAAGGTAAAGGTGGGGGGAACCGTGAACAAGAGATCGGTAGTATTTCCCGTGCTTTGAAATCTGTAGCTAAGGAGCTAAACATCCCCGTGCTGGCATTATCGCAGCTGAGTCGTGCTGTAGAGTCAAGACCAGGAAATAGTAAGCGTCCTATGTTGTCCGATTTGCGGGAGTCTGGTTCTATTGAGCAGGATGCGGATATGGTTCTTTTCTTATATAGACCCGAATATTATGGTTTGACAGAAGATGAAGAGGGGCGTCCTACTGCCGGTGTCGGTGAAGTTATTATTGCAAAACACCGTAATGGGGAGACCGGAATTGTTCCACTTCGTTTTGTGGGTAAATTTGTGAAGTTTGTGGATTTAGAAGATGAGTTTTCGGGTCTTGGTGGTGGAGATGGATTCGGTGATGCGCCGGCTACATTTTCTGCTTCTGCATTAAATCCGTCGCCAAACTTTGCTGATGATTTTAGTGCTGGGGGCTTCAGTGGGGGTATTACGATGCCATCCCGCATGAACGATATGCCTGATGATGCGCCATTTTAGCGATTAATTTTACATAAGTATTCCTAAATAACAGAAAAAACCGAATGATTAAATTCGGTTTTTTCGTTTACGGCGCCTAAGTAATTTATGTGGCTTATGAAGGCGTGTGCTATTTTTTTTACCTTTAAAATTTGTACGTCACACCCGCACCGACAATTTGCCTGATCTGTAAAGCTGAATTTCTCTTTCCAACTTCAACGTCATCTTTAATAATCGGAATAGCCGTATTGTCATCGTAGATCATCTGTACGCCTGCATTTACTGTAATAAACTTATTTACCTTCATAAAAAGATTGGCCGTATAGTCGATATCCACATTTTGAGGTTTATCTAAATAGTTTGAATAGAGTTTTAGTATATTTTCAAATGAAATGTTTTCCATTAGATTCACTTTGTAATAGGCGTCGAATGATGCTCCAAATTCAGTACGGGACTTGCTGCTTGGATCCAATCCATATCGTGTGGATAGGAGTGTATCACTTACGAATACAAACCGCACAGCGGCAGGAGAAAGATTAAATCGGAGGTTGTCGGATCGTTTATACGCAAAACCGGGGCCAAAGCTCAGGTATGCCGGAGCTAAAAATCTGGATATCCTTTTTTTAGGTGATGCGGTGTAATCATAACCATCGGCAAATTGTGTGTTAAAGTTTAGAAAAAAGGTATAAAGCCAATACTGAGATGCCTGATGTCCCAATAAGCTATTTAAAACTAATCGGTCATCATTTTTGCGCCAGTCCGACTCTTTTTGAAAGGTTAGCCCATAGGCCGCAAGGACCTTGTTGTCCCATGACCATTTGCCTTTTTTGTAATTGAAGTCGTAATTAAGAGTTAGGTTGCCGGAGAATGAATTTACCCCACCTGCAGCCCAATTAGAAAATGAACTTTGGTTGATCAGAAAGGTGTTTTCTCCTTTGATAATCCAGGTTTTGGAACTGTCTACTGCGGCTGTTTGGGCATAGGTTTCATATGCTATTAAACTTAAAGCAATAAGGATAATTGATTTTATTATTTTCATGTGTATACTTATTTTGTTTGCATTTCCATGTTATTATAAGCCAAATGAGCCAGCTAGTTTTACATCTTTTTAGACAACTAACGCAACGGCTTTATTTCTGCATGTTGAAGTTGTTGAAATATATTTCATTCCTATTGTCACATATAGTAAATGCGATCTGATCGATGCGCTTAAAACGAGGCTATTATCTATTTTCAGCGTGATATTTTAAGCGTGTACGAGAAAATAAATGTTTTATAACTAAACGAATAAATGAGGTTTATGTTTTTTTGTCCTTTTGATTGTGTTTATTTTAAATAAAATCAGAACTTTGTGCACTTTTGGGTTTGTTAGAATGGTAGCTCTTAACGTTAGAATAGCAGGCCTTAGGCAAAAGTTGGTGAACAGCCTTCGATAATGACAAGAAGCGAATAGAATTCATTATTTTGGATCGAACAAGTTTGCTTTAATTGGGGTATTGATGGCAAAAACTAATAAAATATTTCAATGAAAATAACATTACTTTGTATAGGTAAGACGGATGAGAAATACCTTATTGAAGGTATTGAAAAGTATATTAAGCGATTAAAGTTTTATGTGAACTTCAATATTGTCGTTATTCCCGACATCAAGAATGTCAAGAATCTTTCTGCCGAACAGCAAAAAGATAAAGAGGCTTTGCTGATTTTAAAACAGCTACAGCCACAAGATTTAGTTGTGCTGTTAGATGAACATGGAAAAGAATTTCGCTCGTTGGAGTTTTCTGCTTATTTAGAGAGAATGATGATACAAAGTGTTCAACACCTGGTGTTTATTATTGGTGGCCCTTATGGGTTTGACCAAAAAATTTACGATCGGGCGAAGTCAAAAATCTCTTTATCGAAGATGACGTTTTCGCACCAAATGATTCGTTTGTTTTTTACAGAACAGCTTTATCGTGCTTTTTCCATCATGAAGGGGGAACCTTATCATCACGAATAATATGGAAAAAAGTCCGTAACTTCATCATGAATAAAAACAAGCTTATGAATTTGCCCAACAAACGAGATTATCACTATAAAAGTGACGAAGGAGAGAAAAATAGCCAATTGAATAAATACATTATGATTGCTTGTATTATTATCGTAATCGTATTGGCCTATTTGTTCGCATAGTTTAATACCCTTCCATACGGATCGAGTAAAAGAAATAAATCTCTTACTTAATATCCGTATGGAGGATATCAGCAGATGATTTTAATAAATTTAATGAATTGTCTAAGCAAGAACGCTTAATTTTTGGGAGAAGATTGGCAGGTTTTGCGCGTTCTTTTTGGGGCGGTGTTGTTTACGAATCCCCAGTTGGTCATATAGAACGACAAGGGGTTAATTTCTAATAATTTTTTCATTTTTTCTTTTTTTACCATATAATAATTTATTGATTTGCTAGTAAATGATCAATAATCAAGCCAAACTATATTTTTGTCATATTCTAAAAGAAATATAGTAAATAAGGTCAACAAAAAATAGTTGAAAGTATGTTTTTTTAGGGCCAGACAAAAAAAACGCAGCTCGTTTGAGAGGAGCTGCGTTGAATCGATATATTTATTTTTTATCAATTTTATATAATTTTCCGATATCGGTGATAGCGTAAAGCGCGCCATCTTTGCCCTGTGTGATATCCCGGAACCGTTGTCCTTCATTACCTAGTAGACGTTCTTCTCCAACCACTTTATTATCCTTAAGTATGATTCTGGCAATGTGCATGCTGCTTAGACCACAAATAAAGAGATTATTCTTCCATTCAGGAATATTTTGTCCGGTATAGAAAGTAATTCCGCTAGGGGAGAGTACAGGATCCCAATAATAAACAGGTTGTTCCAGGCCGTCTTTTTGTTGTATGCCTTCACCAACCTTATCGCCTTTATATTCTATACCATACGTAATCGTCGGCCAGCCATAGTTCTTACCAGCTTCAATTCGGTTCAGCTCGTCGCCGCCCCGTGGACCAAATTCGGTTTCCCAAAGATCGCCAGTTTCAGGATGTAAGGCAAGTCCCTGTGGATTACGATGTCCATAACTGTAAATTTCCGGACGTGCATTTGCCTTGCCTATAAATGGATTCCCAGGGGCAGGCTGTCCATCAGTGGTGATACGTAAGATCTTGCCTAATGCTGCATTTAGATCCTGTGCCAATGGTCTTGTGACCAAATCAGATCTTTCACCCGTACTCAAAATAATATTTCCATCTTTATCAAAGATAATACGGCCACCATAATGCAGATTCCCTTTATGAGCAGGAGTAGCTTGGTAGATAACCTTAGCACCTTCTATCGATTTCTCGTCTGCAGACAGTTTTCCTTTCGCAACAGCGGTCAAAGTTCCAGCAGCGGTATTATCAGAGAAAACCCAATATATCATACGGTTTGACTCGAAGTTTGGATCAAGACGTAATCCCAAAAGCCCACCTTGTCCACTGCTATTGACTTGAGGTAAACCTTTAATTGGTTCACTTAATTTACCATCTGCCGTAGCAATGCGAAAATCACCTTCTTTTTCTGAGATTAATAATCGGCCATCCGGTAGCGCAGTTATACCCCAAGGGGATTTTAATCCCTCGGCAATTACTTTACCTTCGAACGGTGTGCTTGTCTTTGCACCATTAATTCTGGTTTGTCCAGGAAACGCTGGTTTATAATTCGTGTTTGCCTTTTGTGTTTCTACCGGAGGATAACTTGTTGTGTCAGTTGCAGCATTTGCACTGCTATCCGAACTTGAACTTGAATTTGCATGGTTGGAATTACATGCAGTTAATCCTAAAGATACTGTTAAGAGGCTTATTGTTAGTTTGGTTTTCATTATCTGTGACTTGTTTTTGGTCTGATTATCTGCTTGAAGATATCAAAAATTAATGAAATATTATTTTTCAGAATGTAATAATATGATTATACATATAACCAGTTAATACGTTAAAAGAGCAATGTTAGCGCTGTTGAATTGTTATGTTGAATCTGTAATTATATATAAGGTGTTACTTTTCTCCTAAACAGTTTTTTACGATCCGCTCGAGCTCAATATCCTTGTTTACATAATAATCACTTACATCTAGAATGGTGTTTGTGTTTAAATTGTAGATACACACAGGTACATAGTCGGGCTGAGCAGAGGTCTCGAAAGTCTTAAAATAATCTGCACTTTCCTGAATACTTGAAAATTCTTTGGATTCGCAATGCTGTGTCTCCTGATTATAAGCAATGGTTATAAAGTTCTTTTTCATTGTACTTGCCTTTTTATCAGAATAACGAAAATTAGGAAGTAAAAGTTTTAAAAATCATTGCCTTTTATTTTTTAAACACTGATGTGGCTTGCGGCTATCGGCTGTCCAAAAAATATCTTAGCTTTACTCTCAAAGTCTCTCGGATCATCTGTGGTATAAAAGGCCAGTTGGCCATTTTGCGAACAAATTGTTTCAATTTCTTGATGTCGGTCAAGATATTCTTTTAAGCTATTGGCTACAATAGGTCCCTGGGAGATGATCGTTATATTACTTGGTGTATATTTTTGGATTACCGGTAGCAACAACGGATAATGGGTGCAAGCAAGCACAATGGTATCGATCTGATCGGATTGCTGCAAAAGTTCCCGTAAGTCCTTTTCAACAAAATAATGAGCGCCCTCAGTATTGATCTCGTTGTTTTCTACCAGAGGGACCCAAAAAGGACAGTCATGTTGAAAAACCTCTATTTCTGGATTGAATTTGTGTATTTCTATTTTATAGGATTCGGATTTCACCGTTCCTGTAGTGGCTAAAATACCTATCTTGTTGGTTTTCGTGAAATTGTGTACGATTTCGGTAGTGGGTCTGATGACGCCAAGGACTTTCTTTCCAGGGGGAAGATCATGTTGTTGAATAGTCCTTAAGGCTTTTGCAGAGGCTGTATTACATGCCAGGATGACAAGATTACAACCTAGGTCAAATAATTTAAATACACATTGTTTGGTGTAATTATAAACGGTCTCAAAGGATCTTGTACCGTATGGAACACGGGCGTTATCGCCTAAATAGATATAATCGTATTGCGGTAAAAGTTGTTGAATTTCCTTAAATACGGAGAGTCCCCCATAACCGGAATCAAAAATACCAATCGGACCTGATTTTGATAGATTATCCATAACACAATGTTATAAGCTCCTGCACTTATAACATTGTGTTACAAGATTCAGAATTATTGAAGCAAAGATGGTTTCTCTTTATATATTTTCCAAATTAATTCGCCAAATAATGTATTTGTCCAAGCAAACCAATGCCTTGTGAATTTTTTAGGATCGTTTTTATGAAAAGACTCATGCATAAATCCAGTTCCACCATGCGTATTGACGAGCGTTTTAATGCAATTACGAATCTCATCATCATTTGTTGAGGTCTGCGCCCGCATAATAATGGACATCGGCCAGATCATATCTCTTCCTATGTGAGGTCCACCAATGCCTTCCGCTGCCGTTCCCTTAAAAAAGAATGGATTTTTATCAGACAAAACAAAGTTACGCGTACGTTGGTAAACTTCGTTATTTAGATCTACAGCCCCTAAATATGGTAGGGCCAACAAACTAGGGATATTTGCATCATCCATCATAAGATGGCTCGAAAAACCGTCTACCTCAAAAGCATATATCCGGCCCAGTGTCGGGTGGTCGATGATACCATATTTATTGACTGCTGCTTCGACCTCATTGGCAAGCGCTTCCATTTTTGCAGCGAGTTCATGTTCATTTTTAACTTTTTTCAAAATTTCGGCAGACTGTCTAAGGCTAACAATCGCAAATAAGTTGGATGGAATTAAAAATGAGAAAATAGTTGAATCGTCTGAAGGTCGAAAACTGGAGCAGATCAAACCAACTGGATTTACAGGATATCCGAAGCCGTCGACCTGTAATGTGTCGGATCCTCTGGAGGTTGTTCGCTCAAATTTATATGGGCCTAGGCTATCTTTACGTTGTTGCTCAACGAAAGTCTGATATATTTTATGTTGTGCTTCTAACCATTCTTCATTAAATGGACTGCTGTCATTTGTTTCTTTCCAATAATGATAAGCTAATCGAATTGGATAACACAATGAATCAATTTCCCATTTTCGTTCATGGATTCCAGGTTTCATATTTGTGTGATCATTGAACCATTCGCCTTTTTTTGTTGGATCGTTATAAAATGCATTGGCATAGGGATCAATATTGATGCATTTACTCTGTTTTTGGATTAAGCCAACAATAAGATCCTGAAGCTTTTTGTCCTTCTTCATAAAAGGGAGGTATGGCCATACCTGCGCACTACTGTCGCGCAACCACATCGCATCAATATCCCCTGTAATCACATAGGTATAATTTCTTCCGTTTTGGACATAAGGAAATACAGTCGTATCTAGGGTATTAGGAAAGCAGTTGTTAAATAACCAAGCCAATTCCTTATTTTTAACATTTTTCTGAAATTCTACAATGGCATCTTCGATTACCTTGCTCGAGAAAAGTCTTTTCTCTCTCGCTGTCCGTACAGTGGGAAAAGAATGTTCTTGAGCAAATGAAAATTTGCTTGTAAGTGCACCTGCGGTTAACAGGGTTGCGTTTTGGATAAATGTTCTGCGTTTCATGCTTATTAGGGCTATTTTTTATGATATAAGGTTATTTACTGATATGCAAGATATAAATATTTTTGAATAAAAGGAATAGCAAATACGATTTAGCATGATAAAATTGACTGAACATATGAATAAAGTCAATTTTATTCGGTTAATTTGCGTTTAGGAATGCATTTTGCTAGAAAAAATAATCTTTGAAATAATTTTATGAGGCTTAATATAACAAAAAATAATAATTTACTCCGAATTGTACTGGCAAGCATGGGAGTAGGTATTACCTTCGGAGGTTTTGCCCAGATTAAGAGTCAGCCCTATTCGTATCATTTTTATCAAAAAATGAACGATGCGGTTTATTCTACTGAAACGAGGATGCATACCTCTGCCAAACCATTCGTCATAAAAGACTCTTTATTGTTAGCCAAGTTTGATTCGATCCAATCCAATAAACCCGTTTCTTCATCCAATTGGTTTATGCGGAAGATTTTTAACGAACATCTTGTGCAGGTTGAGAAAGACGACTACACATTCTATGCTGATTTTTTACCGGATCTTTATATTGGAAAGGACATGTTAGGCGACAAACGTCGAACATGGATGAATAGTCGGGGATTTCAGGTGGGATTGAATGTGGGGAATAAATTTACATTCAATACTTCTGCTTTTGAAAGTCAAGCCGTCTTTCCCAAATATCTGGATGATTATATTGTTGCGCACAAAGTTATTCCCGGGCAAGGAAATACAAAATTTCAGTCCAAGAATAAAATGGACTGGATGTATGCGACAGCCAGTATGACTTATGATGCGCATAAGTATATTCAGGCAACTTTGGCCTATGACAAAAACTTTATTGGGGATGGGTATCGATCGATGCTTTTATCGGACTTTTCCTCAAACTATGCGCATTTGAAATTGACTGGGACCATAGGGAATGTTCAATATACTTCGATTTGGGCCTATATGAATGATCCGACGCATCCTAGACAGGATTTGACCGGTACAATACCTATGGAAGGGCAGAATAATACGCGTTTAGGAGACGGAAAGAAATGGGGAGCTTTTCAATATCTTGATTGGAATGTTACCAATAAATTATCTGTTGGTTTCTTCCAGTCTGTGGTCTGGGCAGCTCAAGATGAAGGCGGAAAAAGAGGTTTTGATTTTAGTTATATAAGTCCAATTATTTTTATACGACCTGTTGAAAGTAATAATCGTACTTCGCCTGATAAAATGTTTTTAGGGTTGACCTCTAAATATAAATTACCTTATAGATTGACTGCCTACGGACAGTTTTTACTGGGTGAATTTACAGCGAAAGAGTTCTTTGCTGGGAATGGATATGCGCACAACAAATGGGGAGCCCAACTTGGTGTAAGAGGATATGATGTGTTTGGCGTTAAGAACTTGAATTTTCTTGCCGAGTATAATACCGCTAGGCCGTATACCTATGCGCACTTTAAATCGTATTCAAACTATAGCAACAATGCCGAACCATTGGCTCATCCAAAAGGGGCAAACTTTAGAGAGCTTGTTGGTCTTGTGAATTATGCATGGGATAGATGGGATTTCTCCTTACAGGGGATGTTTACCCAAAACGGACTTGATCTACCTGATGGAAGTAATATGGGGGGGGATATTTTCCAATCCTATAATACAATACCAAATTTATATGGAAACCATATTGCGCAAGGAATAAAGAACAATATCTATTATGCGGATGCTAAGGCTGCCTATGTGCTTAACCCCAAGTATAACCTTCGCTTAGAACTTGGTTATACCCAACGTTACGCAAAAGCACAATATGAAACACCGGTAGTCAATAAGTCTGGCGTTGTTTCATTTGGACTTCGCTCAAGTTTCCGGGCAATTTATAACGATTTATAGAAATGATATAAATCGAACTATATTTGAAATAGGACAAACTATATTGATTCGACTATAGGATCAATATAGTTTGTTTTTAAAACCATGTCTCAGGAAAAATGGACAACATAAGGGAGAAAGCTTTGATACAGTCGACATAAAATATCCGATGGTTGACGATCCCTTATTATGATTTGTTACGGCTTAAAAACGATCTATTTAAACAGAAAATGGTATGGGTTCGCTCCGGTTAGCCAATGGACCAGTACAAAAGTAATTATATTTCAATGAAAAAAATCCTCATTCTGAATGGCCCAAATTTGAATTTGTTGGGTGTAAGAGAGAAATCTATTTATGGTAGCCAAGATTTTCTTAGCTATTTTGAAGAGCTTAAACAACAGTTTGAAACGGTGCAATTGCACTATTTTCAAAGCAATTCAGAGGGGGGGGTAATTGATAAGATCCATGAAGTTGGTTTTGAATTTGACGGAATTGTGTTGAATGCCGGTGCGTATACACATACTTCTGTTGCTATTGGAGATGCAATTGCGGCAGTTACAACGCCTGTTATTGAAGTTCATATTAGCAATGTCCATCAAAGAGAAGAATTTCGCCATCATTCATTTCTGGCAAAGAATTGTAAAGGGGTGATCTGTGGTTTCGGTTTGGATAGCTACAGATTGGGTATCGAGGCGTTTATTAAATAATATCTTCTTTTGCAAGGAAGAGAAAAAATAGCTATAAAATAAAAAAGCGGGAATTCCCGCTTTTTTATTTTATAGCTAACAGACTTGTTCTAACAAATAAGACTTCTGATTTCGACTTCGTCTGCTTTGATCTGAGCTTTCATTTCTTCAAGCGAGTCAAACCGTTCATCATGTCGGATAAAATGAAGGAACTTGACACGTAGTGTCTTGCCATAGATATCCTGATCGAAATCGAAAAGGCTGATTTCAATAGCACGATTCATCCCATCAACAGTGGGTCTGGTCCCTATATAACCCATACCTTTCGCAATTGAAACCGGACTTTCCTCTTTATATTCCCCTGTAGTGATGTTTTGGATATGATTATAGATATATACCTCAACAGCATAGATACCATAGGCCGGTATGAGTTTATGAGGTTCGTGAACCTGCAGGTTTGCTGTTGGAAATCCGATTGTACGCCCAATTTGGTCGCCTCTAATAACAGTTCCCGTTAATTCGAACGGATAGCCTAAATAGAGATTAGCCGTTCTTATATCGCCCTTTATAAGCGCTTCACGTACTCGTGTGGAGGATACCGCAATATCGTTGATATCCTGCTCCGGAATTTCGTCAACACTGTAGTCAAATATAGATGCAAATTGGTCTAAATCGCCCATAGTACCCTTTCGGTCTTTTCCAAAATGGTGATCATAACCTATCACAATCTTTTTTGTACCCAATTTGCCTACAAGAACATTACTAATGTATTCTTCCGGAGTCTGATTTGAAAAATCACGGGAAAAAGGAATGATAATTAAGTGGTCAATTCCCACTTTGCTTAATTGACTGACCTTTTCTTCGATATCGTTGATTAGGCGTAAACTATCATCATCTGGATTGATAATCAATCGTGGATGTGGGAAAAAAGTAAGCAAAATTGTCTCACCATTAATTTTATGAGCTGCTTCTTTTAAGTGAGCCAATATTTTTTGATGGCCAATATGAACACCATCGAAAGTACCGATGGTTACAACTGCATTTTCAACTGGTGAGAAATCATCTAAACTTCTGTAGATTTTCATTTATAGGAGTTTTTGCAAAAATAAGATAAAGAATCAATAAAATGGGAGGGTAAAGTTATTTAATGATTTCTTTATGACGTTTTATTTCAGCGATAAGTTGTTCAAGATTCCAGGCATTTTCTACCGAATAATCTCCACTTTTGGTGCGTCTCAAAGAACTCAGATGTGATCCACTCTGTAAGAATTTTCCAAAGTCATAGGCCAGTGATCTAATGTAAGTTCCTTTCGAGCAGGATATGCGAAAATACACATTAGGAAGCTCGATCTTTTCAATGAGAAAGCTATTGATGCGTACCTGGCGGGATTTTATTTCAACCTCTTCGCCACGACGGGCCTTTTCATAGACACGTTCACCATTAATTTTTATGGCTGAATGGGCTGGGGGAAATTGCTGAATATCGCCTTCAAAGGATTTTGCTGCTTCGAAGATCATTTCCTCTGTGATGTGATCAATTGAAAAGGTTTGGTCAATTTCTGTTTCCAGATCGTAAGAAGGCGTTGTCGCTCCTAATGTGATCGAACCTGTATATTCTTTGTCTTCAGCTTGGTAGCTGTCTATTTTCTTTGTTAGTTTTCCGGTACATACAATCAGTAGACCTGTTGCCAGTGGATCTAAAGTGCCTGCATGACCGACTTTTAATTTTAATGGCTTGATTGAGTTTCTAACTTTACCAACAACGTCAAAACTTGTCCATGTTAAAGGTTTATCGATCAACAACATTTCTCCTTCAACAAAGTTGAACTTTGCTGGGTTTTCACTAACCTCTATATTTTCCATCCGAAGATTTTAGATAATTTGTAAACTATGGCCCGAAAGTAGGAGGGCAAGAATAATAACACCAACGATGATTCGGTACCAACCAAATGCTTTAAAACCATATTTGGTCAAAAAGCCAATAAAAGACTTAATGGCTACAATTGCAACAACGAAACCAATTAGATTTCCAATAATAAGCAAATTAAGTTCTTCTCCTGTGAAGGTGTTACCTTCTTTAAAAAACTTTAAAAGCTTTACTGCAGAAGCACCAAACATCATAGGCAAAGCAAGGAAAAAGGAAAATTCCGCAGCAGCTTTACGGGTTAGTTTCTCGGCCATACCGCCAATAATTGTACTTGCGGATCTTGAGGTACCCGGGATTAATGCAAGACATTGATATACCCCGATCATAAAAGCTTGTTTGTAGGAAACCTTGTCCGAATCTTCAACAGTTGGTTTGTTAAACCACTTGTCGACAAAAAGTAAAACTACACCCCCGATCACCAACATAACCGCGACCATTAAGGGACTTTCTAATAATGCATCGATATAATCGTTGAATAGTAAGCCCAACACAGAGGCCGGAATCGCCGCAATAACCAATTTGTAATAAAATGAAAGCGTTTTAAAAAAACGTTTGTAGTATAATACCAGAACGGATAATATGGTGCCTAACTGGATCACAATTGTAAACAATTTGACAAATGCTGATGGCTGAATACCCATTAAGGCAGTAGCAATGATCATATGACCTGTCGAAGATACAGGCAAAAACTCCGTTAATCCTTCAATGATAGCAAGGATGATAGCTTCAATAATAGACATCTGTTTGAAATAAGATTATGCTTTAGTTGGATTTGTTTTTGGGGCGGTATAGTATTGCAGCGAATCCTAACGCAAACCCGAGAACAACAACAATAGGAGCCAAGGTAATCTTGGTAAAACTATAGATATCAGTTTCACCGGACATCAATGTAAAGCCTATGATTACAACAGCCAAGCTAGCTATGAACAGTTGGTAGTTTACTTTGGAGAATACAAATGAACCTTTGTTGACTGATTCAGTAGATTTCTTTATTTGAGCCATTTTTTATCTGTATAAATCGTTAGATTGTGCCTTTAAATATTTTGTTACAGCGAAGTAGGTACTAAGTCCAGAAATGAGGATCCCAATCAGAATTACCCCTAAAAAGATCACTGCAAATTCAAACCAGTTGCGTAAAAAGACCAGTTCTGGTATTTGCTGTTGTGCAAATTTCAGCGTTAAAATGAGGAGTAAAATCGCGATCAAAGATCCCAGTAAACCATGAATGATACCATACGTTATAAATGGTTTACGAATAAAGTTTTTAGTAGCCCCAATCAATTGCATGCTTTTGATTAAGAAACGTTGTGAATAGATTGCAAGACGTATCGTATTGTTGATTAAAGCTACGGCGATAATCAATAGGATAACCGCAAAAGCAAGAACAATCATTCCGATGATGCGTACGTTTTTGTTGACCATGTCAATTAGTGACTCTTGGTATACAACTTCTTTAATTTTATTGTTTTTGGAGATCTTTTCAATAAAAGTTTTAATGCTATCTGTATTGGCATAATTCTCTTTCATATAAACATCCAAAGAAGGTAGAAGAGGGTTATGCCCTAGGTATTGTACGAAATCCTCGCCAAGATCTTCTTTTAAGTTTTTTGCAGCCAATTCCTTACTGATATATTCGGTACGGAGCACGTAGGGATCTTTTTCCAGGTCTTTTTGTAGAGAAAGGACATCACCTTCACTTGTGCCATCATTTACGATGACATTTAAGACGATATTTTCCTTAACGTATTTCGAAAGATTTTTAGCGTGCACCAAGAGTAATCCCAACATACCTGTTACCAGCAACACGAGAGCGATACTGATAACCGTAGATACATATACAGATTTTGTTTTTCTTTTTTGTGTGCTTAATTCGTATTCTGACATAATAAGCAAAAATTTATTTGCGAAAGTAACTATTTGAGTGGAAGATTTCGAATTAATCTTGTAATTACTTTGATAAAATCAATTCGAAGGCTATTTTCTTCCTTTGTTTAATTAACTTTTCAATACTATAATTTATTGTTCAAACTACAAAACTTTTATCACATTTCAGTATTAAAATCGTAATTTCGCAAGTCATAAAAATTCCTTACGAATAAAAATGGAGTATAATCACAAATCATTAGAGAAAAAGTGGCAGAAGTTTTGGGCTGATCATCAAACATATAAAACGTCCGATACGCATCAAAAGCCAAAATACTATGTATTGGATATGTTTCCTTATCCTTCCGGAGCGGGGCTGCATGTTGGTCACCCGCTGGGATATATTGCTTCGGACATCTTTTCAAGATATAAACGTTTGAAAGGTTTCAATGTATTGCATCCGATGGGATATGATTCTTTTGGACTTCCTGCAGAGCAATATGCCATTCAAACTGGTCAGCATCCTGCTGTGACGACTGAGGTAAATATCAATCGGTATCGTGAGCAAATGGATAACATTGGGTTCTCTTATGATTGGAGTAGAGAAGTACGTACTTCCGATCCGTCATATTACAAATGGACACAATGGATTTTTATGAGATTGTTTGATTCTTGGTATAATAAGGAATCAGATAAAGCTGAACCGATCGAAACGTTAATCGCGAGGTTTGTTGTAAGTGGTTCAACTGGCATTTTAGCAGTTTCGGATGAAGATGTCCTGGAATTCAGCGCTGACGAATGGAAATCTTTTGATGAAGAAAAACAACAACGGGAATTGTTGAAATATCGGATTGCTTATTTGCGTGAAAGTACAGTAAACTGGTGTGCTGCTTTAGGTACAGTATTAGCGAATGACGAGGTCATCAACGGTGTCTCTGAGCGTGGTGGTTATCCTGTGGAGCAAAAGAAGATGATGCAGTGGTCTATGCGTATTACTGCTTACGCAGATCGTTTATTGAAAGGTTTGGATACCATTGATTGGCCAGAACCTTTGGTTGAAATGCAACGTAACTGGATCGGGAAATCGGTAGGTGCCTCGGTGAAATTTCCCGTACCACAATTAAATACAGCAATTGAAGTGTTTACGACGCGTGTAGATACGATATATGGTGTTTCTTTTGTCGTTTTGGCTCCAGAACATGAATTGGTTGCAGCATTGACTACCCCTGAGCAGCAAACAGAAGTAGACGCCTATATCGAGAAAACTTCGAAAAAATCTGAATTGGATCGTATGGCCGATACAAAAACAGTATCTGGTGCTTTTACGGGTTCTTACGCGAAACATCCAATTTCTGGACAGGATGTACAGATTTGGATCGCAGATTATGTACTTGCTGGTTATGGTACAGGTGCTGTAATGGCTGTGCCAAGTGGTGATCAACGTGACTATGTGTTTGCTAAACATTTCGCTCTTCCTATTATTCCTATTTCGGATACTCAAAATATTGAAGAAGAAGCTGATCCAAATAAAGATGGAAAATACATCAATTCCGATTTTATCAATGGTATGACTTACCAAGAGGCGGTCCCTGCTTTGATTGCTAAATTGGAAGAATTAAAATTAGGTAAAGCGAAAATAAACTTCCGTATGCGTGATGCTATTTTTGGGCGTCAGCGTTATTGGGGAGAACCCGTTCCTGTCTACTTTAAAAATGGATTACCTTATTTAATTAAAGAAGAAGAATTACCGCTCTTATTGCCCGAAGTTGATAAATATTTACCAACGGAATCGGGTGAACCTCCTTTAGGAAGGGCCAAAGATTGGAAATATGAAGATCAGTACGAGTATGAACTGAGCACGATGCCAGGATGGGCGGGCTCTTCATGGTATTGGTTTAGGTATATGGATCCGAAAAATGAAGGTAATTTTGCGTCTAAAGAGGCTGTGGATTATTGGAAAGCGGTGGATTTATATATCGGTGGTTCTGAGCATGCTACTGGGCACTTGTTGTATTCGCGTTTTTGGAACAAGTTCTTGAAAGATCTGGGGTATCAAAATGAGGAAGAGCCATTCCGCAAATTGATTAATCAAGGTATGATTCAAGGGCGCTCTAATTTTGTGTATCGTGTACTCGATGACGAAGGGAGAGGTACAAATCAATTTGTGTCTTATGGATTAAGAAATGAATACAAAACTATTCCTTTACATGTAGACGTGAATATTGTTCATAATGATGTACTGGATTTGGAAAAATTCAAAAATTTCAGACCGGACTTTGCAAATGCTGAATTTGTATTGGAAAATGGGAAGTATATCTGCGGTAGTGAGGTGGAGAAAATGTCGAAATCCAAATTCAATGTGGTCAATCCTGATGATATTATCGAATCCTATGGAGCAGATACATTGCGTCTATACGAAATGTTTTTAGGGCCTTTGGAGCAGGCTAAGCCTTGGAATACAAATGGTATTGAAGGGGTTTATAAGTTTTTACGTAAAGTATGGCGACTGTTCCACGATGCTGAAGGTAATTTCAGTGTTTCCGATGAAGATCCATCCAAAGCAGAGTTTAAAGCCTTACATAAAATTATCAAAAAGGTGGAAGATGATATTGAGCGTTTCTCATTCAATACTTCTGTTTCAGCCTTTATGATCTGTGTCAATGAATTGACTGAGTTGAAATGCAATAAAAGACAGATATTGGAACAGCTCGTCGTTATCCTTCAGCCTTATGCTCCACATATTACGGAAGAGTTGTGGGCGCTGTTGGGTAAAGAAGCTGGTACACTTTCTTACGCTTCATATCCTGTGTTCAAAGCAGAATATTTGGTTGAATCTGAATTTGCATATCCCGTATCTTTCAATGGAAAGATGAAATTCAATCTATCACTAGCGCTTGATTTAGATCAAAAAGCTGTAGAAGATACGATTAGAGCACATGCTGATGTACAACGGCATTTAGATGGGAAGGCGATCAAAAAGATTATTTTTGTCAAAGGAAAGATAATCAATATTGTCATTTAACCCACTCAATTAAGTATAAAAAAGCCGTTTTATCAACAGGATAAAACGGCTTTTTTATGCCAATACATCTTGAAAAGCTATTGTTTTATCAAAGATAGCTTTCGCATAGGGACAATTTGGGATAATTTTGGCGTCATTCTTTCGGGCATAGTCAACAGCCTCCAGTACCAATTTTTTTCCCACACTCATTCCCTGATACTCATCGTAGACTTCTGTATGATCAATGGAAAACTCATGATCGTTTTGCCAGGTATACTCTAAAATTCCGGCTTCATTATTTTCAACTTCTGCAATAAAATTGCCTCTCTCGTCCCTTTCGATGTTTCTTATTTCCATAGTTTTTTTTAAAAATAACGTCCAAATGATCTTTTTGTTTTATGGAATTTTTCAATTTTGTGATCGAAATAAATCTTGTTTAAAAAGTTGAAAGATCGGTGGGCGTCAGACGACTGATTGTTGTCAGCCCCATTGTAGGCGACTAGGTTTAAACAATAACTTATGAACCGGATGTGGGCTGTTTAAAATCAAAGGAACGAATCGGTTCCAGATTAAGATCTCTTGGTACAGGATCGCTCACTATCCCTTTTTTAAAGAATTTTTTGTACCTTTGCAATTATCTCCTTAGAACACATCGCATTTTTATCTTTTCAACGAAGCTCTAAAGGTCCGTAACCTCCTCGGGAACATTTATTTTAATCCATATTGAATGAGCAAAAGCCAAATTACATTTAACAAAAAAGAACGAGAAAAAAAGAAACTACTCAAAAAACAACAAAAAATTGAGAAAAAAGAATTCAACAAAACAAACAACGACAAGGGGAAATCTTTGGAAGAATTGTTTGCTTATGTTGATGAACATGGGAATATTTCAGACAGACCTGCGATAAAATTGAAAGAAGGGGAGAGTCCAAGCATGGCCTCAAATCATCATGACGAGTATTCCTTCGGAAAAGTTGTCCATTACAATAACGACTCCAACTATGGGTTTATTAGAGACAACGAAACTCAGCAATCTATTTATTTCAATGACCGTCTTGCTGGACATAAATTGAACCTGAATCAGAAAGTGAAGTTTAAATTTAAAAGTGCTAAACAAGGAGCTCAAGTCACTGAAGTCTTGATCGAGTATTAGCTAAAAAAGTACTCTTAATCGAGTATTGATGATTATAAGGCCTTTTGTTTGATGTCAGGGTATTTGGAGTCAAACAAAGGTTTTTTACATTTATCTGAATGCCTGCTTTTCCGTTAATGGCATTCTTTAAAAGAGAGGCTTTCCGCAGTTTTAGCTTTTAAATCGCTTCATTAATCGCTCGCTTCAGAGCGAAAAGAGTTTTCCCTACCGGTATAATTTCACGATTACCTTTATAGAAAAAGTTCAATTTTTAGAATTCCCCTTTATTTTGAATATGTCGCTGATCTAATTTTGATGTGATGTGTATACTTTTTATATGGTCCTTCTGGGCTTACCCTTGTAGTTTTGTGATATTTTGCCTTAAATGCTGTTGGTTCTAAGTTATCTTTTAAGAATTTATGAGGTAAATATCTGCTTATTGTTCCTCTCTTGTATAAGTTGATGATTTTTTTTGATATAGAAGGGTTGATGGAAACAGAAATAAAATAATCCTCCAGCAAAGTAAGCTACGACGTCAGCAATATCTCCAGTATTATACGTGGTATATTGAGGCATGATCCATTCAAAAAGTAAGGAGGTAAAGAATGAAATTATCCAGATTTGGTAAAGCGGATAACCATGGGCTCTGCCATTGTTGAATACATGACTACCCACGATAGATGAACAATGGATAATGATCGGTACAAAAACGAAATCAGTCAGCCAGTCGTTCAGGAAGGGGATAGGGAAATGATTAGCCCGAGTAAATCGAATAAAGAACCAACAAAACCAGTAGAAGATGAATAAGCCGTCAAACAGCTCCCTGCTTAATGAGCGAAGGAGACGGCGATTAACATTGCTATAGCACCACATGCCATTAAAGTTAAAAACATAAAGAAAGCAGTCTGTTTACCGAATTTCTTCCAAGAACTGTCGTTTGGATGAGCTGGGATTAAAGTTTGTTTTAATTCGAAGTATTGCCTTTTAAGCCAATTTCCCGTTGATTTTTCCATGTATATAATCTTATTTTTAGTTCATGATGCAAAATTAGAACATTTGTTCTAATTTTGCATCATGAATACGAAAGAAAAAATTATTGTGGGTGCGTTGAAGCTTTATAATCGTGATGGTATACGTACGGTAACAACGCGTCAAATTGCTCAGGAACTGAATATAAGTGCCGGTAATCTTCATTATCATTTTAAACATACCGAGGATATTATTTTTCAACTTTTCCAATTATTGCAAAATGAGTATGAAAAGATGATTTTGAAGCCTGAAGATGATGCAAGCACATTTCGCCAGGTGCTGGATAGTTTTATTGATGGCTCTTATGCGCTGATATCGAAATACAGGTTTATTTTTGAGAATTTTGTTGAAATTTGCAACTGGATCCCCAGTATTGCAGAAGCTTACAGAAATTTGGTGGCACAGCGTGAAGAGCAACTTGTCTCTCTATTTTTGTATTACGCTGAGTTAGGCATGTTTCGTTCTGATATACCCTTGGTAAATTTACAGGCGTTCGTGCGCCAACTTTTTATCATTTCAGATTTTTGGAGCTCAAGCTATGCTGTTTTGGGTGCATACCAAAACGGAAATCCACTGGAAGATTATAGACAGACGATTCATACGGCCTTTTATCCATATCTTGTTTAAAGGAACGGGGCAAATTGAATCGCTCCTTGGATTGTTATTCTTTCCTTAATGTGAAAATGGTAACCTCGGGTCGCGCGTTGAATCTGATGGGAATGCTGTGTCCCAGTCCGCGGTTGATATATAATGTTCTGTCTCCGCTTATTTTCTTGATTCCTTGATCGTAGTTTTTATTTTTGACGGGAATAATCGGGGAGCCCCAAAAAGGAATTCTTACTTGGCCAGCATGTGTGTGTCCTGCCAGGATCCAGCCATTGTATCTATTCCAGCCGTCGAGGTCTGCGGCATCCGGATTATGACATAATACTAAACTGGCTTGAGATTGATCGTAGTCTTTCATGGCCTTTATAAGGTCAAAGTTTGTTCCCCAAAAGTCATCTATACCGAATATTCTTAACCCCTGGGTTATTACGCTTTCATTTCTCAATACTTTTATCGAATATCCATGGAGTAGGCTAACGATTGAATCTGCTGCCGCACTGTCCTGAAAATTTTTTCCATAGTCATGATTGCCTAGAATTGCCAATGTTTGAAGTTTGCCTTTTGGGGCATCTTGCATGACTTCATTGAGTTGTTCTAAGCGGATTTTATTGTTAACAAGACGTACAAAATCGCCGGTGTATACCACGATATCGGGCTTTAATGCTCCGATTTCCCGAAAGGTTCTTTTTATAAAATCTTTATCCACATAGTTGCCGATATGGATGTCCGAAATTTGGATCAACGACTTTCCTTCCAATGCTTCTGGTAAATGTTTTACAGTTAGATTGACCTGCTCGTATTTTACCCAATGTGGCTCGATTTTCCAGCTGTAAAAACCGAGCAATGCACCCAATACGAATAAGCATATTGCTATATGCTTTAATTTTCGCTTATTTTTCATAGCGCTAAATTAACTTTTCCAGTCAGATTTGCTAATCTTCATATTGAGACTTTTCCAGGTTTCGTTGCCAATTGTTACTTCCGAAATCATATTTTCGTTAATTCGAAAACCTACGGCTTCATAACATCGGATTGCATTGTGATTCCAGTCATAAACGTTTAAATCGGCTATTTCATAATTGCCTTCAGTAAAAAGCAGCTTGAGTAGTTCGTTTACCGTGCTTCTGCCATAACCTTTATTTCGTTCGGAGCTTTTTGCAATTAGGATGCGGCAAAGTCTTGGAATGTCCCGTTCGAAGCTTAATTCGCAGTGGCCGATTATTTCTTTGGTTGCCGTATCGATTATTTTAAAGGCGTTTCGCTTTGGGTCTTGAATGTATTTTTCAAGTTGGTTATCAGTAAGCGGAAACGAAAAATACGGTCCTGCAAACTGTAATAGTTCCTCTGCTGATCGAATCCATGACTTAAAAAGCGGGAAATCTGATTTTTCGAATTGAAGTAGTGTTATCATGATTATTGTCTATTTGCCATGCGAACGGCAGATCAATTTAGAAAATTCTCGTGTCTGATCCTAAGGAAATTACTGAATTTTACGAAATTCGTGCGAAATATATTGAAAGAGTAATATGCCGCAGCTTATTTTAGATACAATTATAGAAGCTCCTTTATCGGTTGTTTTTGATTTGGCACGTAGTATTGATCTGCATATGTATTCGACAAAGAAAACTGGAGAGAAGGCAATTGATGGGGTGACAATGGGATTAATCGAGGCGGGGCGGCAGGTGCGCTGGCGCGCAAGGCATCTTGGAGTAAAGCAAACATTGACTGTGCAGATAACAGCGATGGAAAAACCTCATTTTTTCGAAGATCGAATGACTCAGGGAGTGTTTCATTCGATGGATCACCAGCATATTTTCAAGGAACTGGAACATGGCAAAGTATTAATGCGCGATGTGTTCAATTTTAAGGCTCCGCTCGGGGTTCTGGGGAGGCTTGCGGAACGGCTATTTTTAACCCGATACATGCTGCGCTTTCTTGAAGAAAGAAATCTGGTGATCAAAGAAGTTGCTGAGTCGGGTAAATACCGGTTGTATCTTCCAGTCTAGTTTCCTTCGGAAATAAGCGATAGGTTGTAGGTGTCGACTTTCAATTTTCGCGAGAAAAATTGGGGTAAATTTTTCAACTAGATCACATTTAGCAGTTCAATAAGCGATGATGTTGGGATGCTCCACTTTTTCGCTGAATTATCTGAAAACTCGTATGTGTTTAATGGTTTCTAGCAACAACAACTATCGTTGGATTTTCTTTCCGAAGTTGCTCCTGTAAGAAATCAAAAGCTCCTTTCTGATTCATGGTGACCTGATAGATTTTGTTGAATTCATTATAGAAATAGATGCGATAGCTGTTGGGCCCCCGGTAGTTTCTGATGATTTTTGTTTCAATGCGATGAATTTGACTAATTGGGATCTGTTTGTTTCCAATGAATGGGAAAAATAAAATTTCATTTTCACAAAAAAGATATGGGGCGATAGCTGAAAAGATGCGGACCAACCGTCTGCTATATTGCTGGTAGATGTCAAGATCGTCGTCGTTTAGTTGTTGCAGTGCATGGATGAATTTTTGGTTTTTAATGTAAGCTATCCAACTCAACAGGCCGAACGCAAAACCTAGATAAACGAAAAGAAAGGATAGGGTAGGGAGTGATTTTGAAAAAAACGACAGCCTGTCTTCACTGTCCGACCATTTCTGAAAAAAAGCCACCAGAAAAAATCCGTAACAAAAAACGAACATCGCGAGGAAGATGCCAATGATCACATTGCGGGTTTTCCTGATTTTTACAAGTTCTGTTTTTAAAAATGATCTCAACATAGAGGGGTCGTTACGCATGGTTTGTTTGGAAAACTTAAATATAATAAAAGCGTTTGTTTTGTTCAGTGTGAATTTGATTTTAATGGATTTGGGTAGTCTTGGTTGTAATGTTTTACTTGAGGTTATTCTGTTTATTTAGCTGTATTAAATCTTCTTATTGTTTATTTTGTTGTTTTTTGACGCTGTTGAGTATACCGAATGGGGGTATCTGACTCATCAAATTCGGGTGGAGTCCCGATCCTGTAAATGTTGTTTTAAGCTCGTTTGTGCCTCTCTTTTTCCTGAGCGACCTGCCCTGCTCAACTCGGAGATGATGTCTTAAATTGATTAAAAGAGGGCCAGAGTTAAGTCGGGTGATTTGGATGGTTGGGCTCGGTCGCCGCAGATCGATTCCGGTGGGAGTTGTGTGTCTATGTAGCGGACAAGTTTTTTAGATCATCCTATAATTTTGCTGAAATGTTGTTATTAATCGTTCTAAGCAATTTTATGCAAATTGTGAGTAGATGAGCGATTGCGGAGAGATGTTGCCTCAGATCGGATTAAAATGGTGTTAAATCCGGTGTTTACTTGTACTTAATGAAGTGGTCTTTACGGATAGACTTGCTTTGGATGTCGAAACGTTTCGCATGATGTTGGGAGAAGCACTAGAAAAATGTAGTAACGTACATGTACGCGCTCTGCTGCATGGGTGCTCTTTTGGGTGGGTGGCCATCTTTAATGGCGGAAACTGTGACCCATGTCATTTTTCAAGTCATTCAATTTTTCGAACTGTGCAATACACGTGAAGAATTAAAGATTGTCGCCTCTTGTATTTTTTTTGTCCGGCACTGGAGGGAATGCCCCCTTTCGCGTTATCCGTGAATAGCAGAAAAGGTGTGGATAAAATTTTATCCACACCTTTTCTGCTATAAAAACAAAGCTTTTTAAATCGTTTTACATGTGTTTTATTTATTTATATAAAGTCTGTAATATGTTGTTGTGTAGATATTAATTTGTATTTTTTTTGATTTTTCATTGTAAGATGGGAAATTGTATGAAAATGGCGTTATAGTCAGGAAATGATCCATATTTTTGGGGTTTAACCCAAAGGAAAGACGTCCAAATAAGAAGGTTTGTTATCTTGGTATAGGCCGACAAAAAGCCTATTTCCTTGTTTCATCGAGCGTATTAAATAAAAAGTGAGGGTTACTTTCAGGGAGTTATATCGAGTTTGGTGGCGACCTTATAAGAAGTTTAGAAATGGTCCTAGGATCATCCTATTTCGCGTAATTTCAATGATTTGAATAATTGAATGGCGGGACGCTTAAATGCGATACATTTTAATGTTTTATAATTTTTATATTGCTTTTAATCAGCTGTATTATGTGGATTATGTGAAGGTGTGGTTTTATACGAAAAAAGCGAATTTTACGTCTTCCGAATTATTTTCAACATGGTACTCAATAGAAAAAATGAAGGAAGAAGCTGAAGAATTAGCCTGTTAATCCAAGGAATTACCTATGGTTTTATCAGGGTTGATATGGCTTTTTTGTTAATAGGATTTTCCCTTTAATCAGGTCGTCGTTGAATTGGCCGACCGTTGTTTTTTGAAGCATTTCCGAGAGGTTGTTGCGTATGCTTTTGAACTCGTGATGCAAGGGACAGGGATATTGTTCGGAGCAGAATTCAAGCCCCATGCCGCAGCCGACAAATAGACTTTCACCGTCGATCGCTCTGACGACTTCGGATAGTGGAGTGGACATATCTTCCCTATCGAGGTAAAATCCACCACCAGGTCCCTTCATGGATCGAATGATACCTGCACGGCTTAGATTCTGTAGTATCTTGCCTAGAAAAGCTTCCGGAGAATGGATACTCTCTGCTATTTCTTTTATGCTCACGCGTTTATTTTCTTGGGAGCTTTGTGCGATAAAAAAAACTGCCCGTAGTCCATATTCACATGTTTTGGAAAAAATACCCATAATCTTTTTGCTTTTTGCAAATGTACAAAATCAAAAATAGCCATCCGCCAATGATTAAAAATTAGGGATGACTATTTGATGAAGCGGGGTAGTGCAATTAATTTAGTTGCAAAGATGCTGGACCAAATTCTTCGAAATGAATGTTCTCTGTTTGGATACCCTGATTCGTTAAATATTGGAAGTGCTTTTTGATAAATCCTGATGGGCCACAGATGTAATAGTTTGCCTCCTGTGGAAGATGCGAAGCATCTATTTTAGCGAGATCAACCCAACCCACAAGTACGTTGGCATCCGCATCCTGAGCTTCGTCATAGAAAGAAAAACTAGTTATGTTTTGATGTTGATTTTCCAATGTTTTTACTCTTTCTTTAAACGCATGTAAATCAGGGTTACGGCAACCGTGGATCCAAGTGATTGGTTTGTCTTCTTTCTTGTCAGCTAAATGTTCTAACATGGCAATTAATGGGGTCTGACCAACTCCACCACTAATAAATACATGTGGTTTTTCACTTTCGATAAGTTGAAAGGAACCTGTAGGTGCTGTGAGTTCCAGTTGTTTTCCAACTTCAAAGTATTGATGTATATAATTACTCACCATACCCTCAGGTTTTCCTTCCGTAGCTTCTCTTTTTACCGAAATCCGAAGGTACTCTCCATTGCTCGCATCGGAAAGACTATACTGTCTTGGTTGGTACAGGTGTAATTCGGGAAGAAATACACGAACACTTACATACTGGCCTGCCTCATGTTTTGGAAGTCTTCCTTGATCTGTTGGCTTGAGATAAATAGACTGAATCTCGGCGGTCTCAGATACCACTTTTACAATGGTGAATGGCTTCCAGCCCGTCCATCCGCCCTCGTTCTGGATCATTTGATCATACATATCCTTTTCGACTCCGATCATCAGATCCGCTAATTGAAAATAGGCAACTTTCCAGGCTTCAATCAGTTCTTCTGTTGCTGCATCCCCCAATACTTCTTGAATGGAGGCCAATAGATGCTTGCCAACAATCTGATAATGCTCCGGACGAATATTGAGGCTACTGTGTTTTTGTCCAATATGTTTCACTGCAGAAAGAAGGACTGCGGGATTCTCGATATGCTCGGCATAGGCCAACACTGCCGTGGCCAACGCCGCTTGTTGCCGCGCATTTTGTTGGTTTCCCATATTGAAGATATGTTTAAGCTCAGGATTGTGGGCAAACATACGCTTATAAAAATAACTGGTCAGCGCCACACCATGTTCTTTTAAAACCGGTACAGTGCCCTTGATTAACTCTTTTTGTGCTTCAGTAATCATAATAAAATATTTAAATACCTTTTTATCTTTTATTTAATCGGAATAAAAAACAAAAAAATCCACCTCGGCTCCGAGGAATTTTGTAAACCTTGATAGGGTTCATTTGCAAGTGACTATCGGGTACAAAAATAGAAATTTATAATAAAAGACAAAAATATCTTTTATTATTTTCTGTCGCTTGTTTGGTCATCACCTGATCGATTGAAAAGGTATTATTATTATTATTATTATTATTATTATTATTATTATTATTATCCAGCTCTGGCTATTCACAAGTTTTTAACCCTGGTTATTCCCAAGTTTTGAGGTTTTTAGGATAAAATGTCCATTCAGGGGTTTTTATAATATCCTGGTCTATATCGTACCAGGGACTAAGCGTGCTGTTGTTCCAATTGTTTAAAATCTGTATTTCTTGCGCCGGCATGTAGCTTTGTGCGAGGAGTACGATTGTTTTTCCAGTACTGTCCTTGGCTAGATCAACTATAATGATTGCGTGGCCAATGGGTGATCCTTTCTGGATAAAAGTATCTCCAATCTTAACTTCCTGAGTCGTTTTTACATTGGGCAGCTCATCGTGTAAAGAGGCTGTGTTGGCATAGGCAAACACATATTCCAGGTATTTCCAATAGGTTGGGTAGGAATAGTCTCCTTTTGCATAGTTTGTATAAGCGCGGGGTTTGCTATCGGAAAGGAAGTTGAATTTGATGTCCTTATACCGCTTTTGTTGGTATAAGTAATCTGCCCTGAGTCGCATGACAGCATCGGCGCATTGGTGTAAATCGCGCTTTCCTATATCTAGTTTCACAACACTGTTGTAGATGTTATTTCTAGGTTTAATTTTTCCATCATAATAATGTACTTCCTGGTCGATGGGGTATAATGGAAGATTTTCGAGAAAATTTCCAAATTCTTCGACCCGGTAGGCAGGCCTTTTAAAGCCTTTTGGTAACAAAATGCGCGATTTGATCGTCATCCCATCGGGGTTGATAAACTGGTTCCCGTCAGGTGCTATTGACTCAGTAGTTGCCGGATTCAAAGTTTTGTTATTAGGTGCAGCAACATTTGGCTGCCCACATCCACTGAAAACCTGACACGAGAGGAGTGGAATGAGTACATATATCGATCTCATATAAAAGTTTCTGAGCTAGTGTATTGCGTTTCATCGAATATACTTAAATTTAGATAGAATTCGAAGTGTGAATCGTCTGAAAAAATTAAGGAATTTTTAAGCTATTCATCCACTTTTTGGATCATTTTCTGATGTAGCTTAGCCGAAGTTAATAAGAATACGATTATGTCAGGAAAACAGATTTTTCAGACGTCAAGCAAAAAGCGCTGGTACGCTTTTTCATGGATGAGCAGAGCATTGGTGATCAGTTTGATCATTGGTGTTATCTGTGTGGTTTATACATTGGGAAAGATTCAGATTCCTCCTTTTCCAACAATTAATACCAACACAGCATTGACTGAAAAGTCCACCGCCAGATTAAAAAAATCCAAACAATTTAAGGAGTTTACCATTGTAAAATCCGAATTAGAGAAGATTAAACGTGACCGCGAGCTGAAGCATTTGAAACATATTGGTACCAAAGATAGAATCAATATGGGGTTTTATGTCAGTTCTTGGTCTAATGAAGTCCGAGAGCAGTCTTTATCGGATCTACGCCGCAATATTGGTCATTTGGATATGGTTGCTATGGAATCCTTTTTTACTGTGCCTAATCAAGATACAGTAGTGGATAAAGCAGATACTGCTGCACTTAAGGTCATTCATCAATATAAGCGCAAAGCTATTGCACAGATTTCCAATTTCAGTGGTAATGATTTTGACGGGCAGACTGTAAAGGCTATTTTACTTAATCCGGATAAACAACAGCGTTTTATAGACGACATCCTTCTTAAAGTGAAGCGCAATGGCTTTGCCGGTATAAATATTGACTTTGAGAATTTACAGTTGGATGATCACAAGCCATTAAACGATTTTATGGCGCATATCTATACTGTATTTCATACGGAGGGCCTACTTGTCACACAGGATATCTCACCTGAAAATGATGATTACGATCCCATTGCCTTACAAAAATACAACGACTATATTATTTTGATGGCTTATGATCAACATTCCATTGAAAGTAATGCCGGCGCCATTTCACATCAGGCATGGGTCGAAAAAAATCTCGATGAACTTTGCAATAAGATCGATGCAGACAAGGTGATTCTGGCTTTGGCCTGTTATGGATATGATTGGCCAAAAGGCAGTGTCGGCAAGACATTGACTTATGATAATGCTGTTATTTTGGCGCATAATTACAATGCTAAGATTACTTTTGATCCCGAATCTGCAAATCTCAACTTTAGCTATAAAGATGGGGCAGGGATGCATCATGATGTGTATTTTACAGACGCTGCAACCTATTTTAATCTTATCCGCAAAGCAGATGACTGGGGGCTAGCTGGTATTGCACTTTGGCGTTTAGGAAGTGAAGACTCCCGTTTATGGTCATTTATTTCGAGATCATTGGACCGAGAAAATCTGCAAAAAGAACCTTTTGACTTTAGAAAGATAAGCCAGATCAATGTCGGTGGTATTCAATATATTGGGGATGGGGAAATTTTGGACTTGGTCAATAGTCCCGCTCCGGGAGAGGTGAAATTCACTTACGACCCATCAACGCTTATGGTTCAGAATCAGGAGTATGTAAAGACGCCAAGTAATTATGTAATCAAACGCTTTGGAGAAAAAGATAATACTGTGGTCCTGACCTTTGACGACGGTCCCGATCCTACGTATACACCACAAGTATTGGATATCTTAAAAAAGGAACATGTTCCCGGAGCTTTCTTTCTTGTTGGTGTTATGGCTGAGAAAAATATGGATCTGGTTCGGAGAGAATATCAAGAAGGACATGAACTCGGTAACCATACCTTTTTTCATCCTGATATGTCTACAATAGGGCCGAATCGCGTTAAGTTTGAACTGAATGCCACCCGAAAGATCATCGAATGCATAACCGGTCATAGTACAATTCTTTTCCGGGCTCCTTTTAATGCTGATGCCGAGCCACAGACTGTTGCTGAAATTCTGCCTGTTGCTCAGAGCCGGAAAGAGAACTACATCAATATCGGCGAGTATATTGATCCCAACGACTGGTTACCTGGTCGTACTGCAGATGAAATCTATAATGAAGTCATAAAACAACGCGATAATGGAAACATTATTCTATTACATGATGCCGGAGGCAATCGAGAAGCGACTATAGCCGCCTTGCCGCGTATTATTCATTATTTTAAATCTCATGGTTATAAATTTGCGACGATTGGAGATTTAATGGGGAAAAAACGTGATGAACTGATGCCTCCTGTAGAAAATGCTTCCGATTCGGGATTTAGTGGATCTTCCAACCGCTTGTTCTTAGGAACATTGTTTTACGGTAACATCTTCCTTAACTTGGTTTTTTCCATTGCAATTGTATTGGCAATTTTTAGAACAGCAATGATTGCTTATCTGGCAATCCGACAAAAACAAAAAAGTAAAAAAGAGCGATCTCAATTGGTTGTGGAGCCTCGTGAAAAGGTAAGTGTGATCATTCCTGCCTATAATGAGGAAATAACAGTTTTGGCAACGATAAAAAGCCTGTTGAATTTGGATTACCCCAACTATGAATTGATTTTTGTTGATGATGGATCAAAAGACAAGACTTTTGAGATTGTCAGTAAGGTGTATGGCGATCATCCTAAAGTAAGGTTATTTACAAAACCAAATGGGGGGAAAGCGTCTGCGCTTAACTATGGTATCCAACAATCCGAAGCACAGTTTGTGCTTTGTATCGATGCCGATACACAACTGAAAACAGATGCGTTAAAACAGTTGATGAAATATTTCAATAAACCTCAGGTCGCCGCTGTTGCGGGTAGTGTTAAAGTGGGAAATGTGCATAATATATTAACACATTGGCAATCGATCGAATATATCACCTCACAGAATATGGATCGGAGAGCGTTCGATTTGCTCAATATGATA
This sequence comes from Sphingobacterium sp. UGAL515B_05, assembly GCF_033097525.1. Taxonomy (NCBI): domain Bacteria; kingdom Pseudomonadati; phylum Bacteroidota; class Sphingobacteriia; order Sphingobacteriales; family Sphingobacteriaceae; genus Sphingobacterium; species Sphingobacterium sp. UGAL515B_05. The sequence goes on from NZ_CP109907.1 coordinate 4,238,748, forward strand.
TCGGTCGTACCAGGAGCAATTGGGGCCTTCCGTAGAGCTGTTATTTTGGAAGTGGGTGGATTTACTACGGATACCTTAGCGGAAGATTGTGATTTAACCATGCGTATATTAAGAGCGGGTTATACCGTGCGAAATTCATCTGAAGCAATCGCTTATACGGAAGCACCAGATACGGTCAAAATGCTCTTCAAGCAACGTTTCCGTTGGAGTTTTGGTGTGTTGCAAAGTTTTTGGAAAAATAAACAGACCCTGTTGAATCCCAAATATGGCTATTTTGGTATGGTCGGAATGCCTAATATTCTGATTTTTCAGATTATACTGCCTTTATTTGCTCCGTTGGCCGATATTTTTATGTTATTCTCTCTCGTGAGTGGTCTTTTCTCCTTAAGCGAGGTAAATGGTATCAGCTGGACAGGAATTGCAGGATTATTTTCACTGCATAACGGTTTCGGTCAAGTGATGTTTTATTACTTCCTTTTTGTACTCGTGGATATGTTCTTTGCAGGTATTGCCTTTAAAATGGAAGGCGAGAAGCTTAGCAATTTAATTTATTTGTTTCCGCAGCGTTTTTTCTGGCGTCAACTGATGTACTTCGTTTTATTCAAGTCTGTCAGAAAAGCGATTAAAGGTGAATTAAATACTTGGGGTACTTTGAAACGGACAGGGGGAGTAAAGCAGGTAATAACAAGTGAATAAGAAGCAGGTAATAGCAAATGAATAAGAAGCTGGTAACAACAAGTGAATAAAAAGCAGGTACGTGCATGAGCTAAACGATAGCGATCCAATGTGGTTCCTCTGTGGGATCCTACACGAGGATCACTATCGCTAGCTCGCCAAAAAATGATACCGAAATTTTTAATTGACCTTGAGAATAGGTACTTTCAATAAAAATAGCAGCCACATGAAGATACTTTCCGCTCAGCAGATAAACAAAATTGATAGTGAAACCCTAAAGGATCAAAAAATTAGCGGTATAGACCTGATGGAACGAGCTGCAACAGTTGTTTTTGAGGAAATTAAAAAGCGTCATCCCCGATTGGAGTACAGTACCTTTTTCATCTTCTGCGGTAAAGGAAACAACGGCGGCGATGGCTTGGTGCTGGCCCGTCTGTTGGACCAACAACAGGCCCAAGTCAAGGTCTATTTAATCGATGTGGAGGATTACTCCGCTGATAATCTTGCCAATCAGAAGCGTTTACCCAATCATATCATTCAAAAAGTTGCTGCGCAAGACCAGGTTGCTATCCCTTCCGATGCAATCGTACTGGACTGCTTGTTTGGTTATGGATTAAAGCGTGTATTGACAACTGATTGGAGCGGTATAATTTCCAGTATAAATGGATGTGGTGCAAGAATCTATTCCGTCGATATGCCTTCTGGACTACTGGCAGATAGAAAGACTGCTGCAGATGTTCCAATTGTAAAGGCAGATTTGGTTTATACCTTTCAGTTTCCAAAGCTGGCCTTGCTGCTGCCCGAAAACCAATGGTATGTAAAAGACTTCAAGGTATTGGATATCGATCTTAGCCAACGAGCAATTGAAGCGGCAGAAACCAATCTTTTTTATGTCGACGAGCCGCTTGTCAGGTCCTTTTATCGGCAACGAAGGAAATTTGATCATAAGGGAACATTTGGTCATACCCTGATTATTGGCGGAAGTAAAGGTAAAATGGGGGCTGTTCAGCTTGCGTTAAAAGCGGCTCTCCGAGCGGGCTGCGGTTTAGCTTCCGCTTATGTGCCTGACGGTGGCAATACCATCTTACAGACCGCTGTGTCCGAAGCGATGGTGATAACAGATCCTGAGCAGGATTTTATTAGCCAATTCCCGGCAATCGATGGCTACCAGTCTGTGGGTATCGGAATCGGCATGGGAACAGCGCCGCAGACAATTGATGCGCTAAAGGTATTTATAACCCGTGTTAATGATACTCCTTTGGTATTAGATGCTGATGCCTTGAATATTCTTGCCCGCGAACCGAATCTTTGGGCTTTCGTTCCGGCGCACAGTATATTGACTCCCCATCCCAAAGAACTTAGCCGGATATTGGGTGCTTGGCAAGATGATTTCGAAAAGATGGAGAAAGTGAAAGTTTTTGCGCGTAAACATCAGTTTTACGTGTTAATAAAAGGAGCTAATAGTGCTATGGTTATGCCCGATGGAATGGTGTACTTCAATAGTACAGGCAATGTTGGGATGGCAACAGGAGGCAGTGGCGATATCCTGACGGGGATAATTACCTCCTTGCTTGGACAGGGCTATTCTTCCAAAGAGGCTTTAATTATGGGGGTATATATCCATGGGGGCGCGGCAGATATTGCCGTAAAGACCATCGGTACCTATTCCCTGTTACCGTCGGATACCATTAGTCATCTTTCCAATGCATTTCTCGAATTAGAAAAGGATTATGATGGATTGGTACATTGAACAAGTCTTTGCTGCCCGGACCTGGAAACTTCGAAAAGAGGTTTTCTCTCCCGAAGGTAAGCTGGCTGAAGTGATGTTGGATGGCGATTTTGAAGCGACGCATTTTGCGGCCTACGATGGAAACGACGTGGTAGGCGTGCTGAGCCTGATTAGTTTAGGTGATACTTATACAATCCATTTCCTCGCTGTTGCTCCACATGTAAGGCTGAAAGGTGTAGGTACAGCATTATTGAAGCATGCGCGACTATTTATCCATACGTTTGCTGGTAAATATCTTCTTGCAAATGTGACCGGCGATCAGCAACATTTTTGGACAAGTAATGGATTTGTTCTTCTAAAACAGCATGAAGATACCGTCACCTATTCATTATCTATAACAGATGATCCTATAGATTAATTGTAAGTGGGAATTTAGTGTAAGCGGGAAGATAGATCCTTTTCCCCATAAATGTGACCTATGTTATCCCTTGTGACCTGTGTTATCCCTACAGATTTTCAGTGTAGGTGATCCGATCCGCTTCGGTGATGTTACGTATGACCCGGCAGGGATTACCTGCAGCTATGACATCCGCTGGTATATCTTTTGTGACGACCGATCCAGAACCAATGACCGAATTTTTTCCGATTCGCACACCGGGGTTGACGACAACATGTCCACCGATCCATACATTATCTTCGATAACGATCGGCAAAGCAAATTCCCAACCTTGATTTCTTGCTTCAAAATGGAGCGGATGACCCGCTGTGAAGAGGCTTACATTAGGCCCAAATAATACATTCTCACCTATGGTAACCGGTGCGCCGTCTAAAATCGTACAGTTATAATTGCTGTAAAAGTTCTCACCGATCGTAATATTATATCCATAATCGCAACGAAAAGGAGGTTCGAGAAAGAATCGAGTTCCCGTCGCTTTAAACAGCTTTTGAATAATCTGTTTTCTGAATTTCAGTTGTTTAGGCTCTGAATCGTTAAATCGCTTCAGTTCTTCTTTTGCGTATTGTCTTTCCTTAAATAATTGCCCCTCCGAATCGATGTAAGGAAGGCCGGCAATCATTTTTTCCTTTGCTGATTTCATTCAATGGCCATTTTTCTGCAACAAACTTAGATAAATTGATGTTTAAATACAATAGCAATCTACGCGTTAAGACGTTAGGTTTTAGGTTCTCTTATTTCGCAGAATCAGTGAAACCCTTGTTTTTTGCTAAGCATAACCAAAGCATAGCCTGTTTCCATCAAATTACTCTGTTTCCATCAACTGGACAGCCTTGCCACACCAAGTTTTATAGCACCGTACGGATTTGTACAAGGTATCATTAAACCCTCTTCCGATTTAAATCATACAGTTGTGACAAACAATTTGGGGTCGAGAAGCATTTAGATAGTGGAGCACACGATGCTATTGCCTTTGTCCGGGCTATATTCAAAATTATTATTTCAATGAAGATTGCTTATATAAGTACCTACTTGCCCAAAGAATGTGGAATTGCCACTTTTACATCAGATTTGTTGCATGCTGTAGCACTGCATAATCAGGAGCTGACACAACATGTGTTTGCGGTCGCGGATCGGGACTATGTTTATCCCAGTGAGGTCGTGTTTAAAATAGACCAACATGATCAATTGTCCTATATTGAAGCCGCAAATTATATTAATGAAAACGGCTACGATTGTGTAATACTGGAGCACGAATATGGCATATTTGGCGGAAACAGTGGAACATATATATTGTCCTTGATTAACGCGTTACATATTCCCTTGCTGGTAAATTTTCACACCATTCTTGAGAAACCCAATGTTGATGAAAAGGCTATTCTTATTGAAATTGTTAAGCGAGCATCCATTGTGATCGTTATGAGCAATTATGCAATCACTTTACTCAAATCGATTTATCGGGTAAATACCTCTAAAGTGAGATTGATTCAGCACGGGGTTCCAGAGTTTACTTTGGATCATGAGCTTGCAAAACTAAAGAAGGGTCTTTCTGGAAAGAAAGTTTTATTGACTTTCGGTTTTTTGGGGCGAAACAAGGGAATTGAAATGGTGATCGAAGCTCTCCCCGAGGTCGTCAAGGATGAACCGGACCTGTTGTACCTCGTTATTGGTAAAACGCATCCTAATGTATTGGCGCATTCCGGGGAGGAGTACCGGGAATACCTGGGCAGTCTAGTCGAAGCTTATCAGTTGCAGGAACACGTACAATTTGTGAATTCCTTTGTGAGCCAGGCCGATCTTGTGGATTATCTAAGCGCCTGCGACGTTTATGTTACACCTTATGTTAATGAGGCACAGATCACAAGTGGAACATTATCTTACGCCATCGGTGCCGGAGCTGCGGTGGTTTCCACTCCTTATTGGCATGCCAAGGAATTGCTAGCTGATGGAAGGGGTGTACTCGTAGAATTTAAAAATTCCAGCAAGATGGCCGAGGTGCTCAAAAATTTGTTTTCAAATTTGGACTATCGAACAACATTGCGGGACAATGCCAGCGCATTTGGGAAAGAGATGACCTGGAAAAATATAGGCCTCCGGTACACGCGAATTTTAAATAAAATTATTCCTACCTACGATAGCCTCAAAGAAAATGTCGGATTTAGCAAAGAGGAAATGCCTAAATTCAGCTGGAAGCATATCGACAGACTGACCAATCAGGTCGGTATCGTACAGCATGCAACCTATTCTCTCCCGAACTACAAAGAGGGCTATTGTCTTGACGATAATGCAAGAGCGCTTTTAGTTACTTTATTGGCGCAGCAAGATTTTGCCGACAAAAGGCTCGACCGTCGTATTTCGACCTACCTGAGCTATATCTATTATCATCAGCGCGAAGACGGCCTTTTTCACAATTTTATGAATTTCCAACATAGTTTCCTCGATGAAGTCGGTTCGGAAGATTCCTTTGGACGGACGATATGGGCATTGGGACTGCTTCTTCGGGAAACAAAACTAACAAGTTATTATCAATTGGGACATGAGCTTTTCTATCGTGCTGTTCCAAATTTTGGCAAGTTGCGTTCCAACCGGGCGATTGCATACACTGTATTGGGTATTGCGGAATATTTGCATCATCAATCCAATGACGAGCTGATGATAGAGTTGATGCGGACACTTATCGGCAAACTGGTAAAGGAATACGAGGCAAGTTCAGATGAACATTGGCAATGGTTTGAAGGGGTACTGAGTTATGATAACGCAATTTTACCTTATGCCTTATTGATGGCTTATCCTTTTTTGAACGATGAAGCAATAAAACAGTTGGGACTATCGACTTTAAAGTTTCTCGAAAGTATCACTGTCCAAAACGGTGCGCTCTCATTGGTCGGAAACCAAGAATGGGCCAAGCAAGGAAAGCATATCAGCAAGTTTGGTCAGCAGCCACTTGATGTCACGGCAATGGTATTTATGTATCGTGAAGCTTTTCGACTCACGAATAAAAAGGTCTATTTTACCCGTATGATTGCTTCCTTTCGCTGGTTTTTGGGCGAGAATGACCTTCGGCTCGCTTTGTATGACGAGGAAACCAAAGGTTGCTGTGATGGGCTCGAGTCCTATGGCATCAATAGAAACCAAGGGGCGGAGAGCACCCTTTGTTTCTATTTGGCTTATATCGTAGTTTATCGTGCTTTTATTGATAACGATCAGGATTCAAGATAGCGAGCAACAAATCTTCGAGCTTGATGGTTGCATAAGTTGATGCATAATCGGACATCGCATAAGGTAAAATCAGGTGTTCGTTGTGTACAATGGCTCCGCAGGAATAAATGACATTTGGTACATAGCCTTCTCGCTCTTCGTCATTGGGTGTCATCAGTGGGCTGTGTAGACGTCCAATTTCGACATGCGGGTTGTCCAAGTCCAAAAGCGCTGCACCTAGGACATATTCACGCATTGGTCCAACGGCATGGGTTAAAATCAGCCAGCCGTATTGTGTTTCTATCGGCGAACCGCAATTGCCAATCTGAACAAATTCATACGGATATTCTGGCTGCTGAATCCGGATTGCCGTTTCCTGCCATATATTGATATTATTGGAGTAGGCGATGTAGTTGTTCTCACCATCAATCCGGCAGAGCATGGCATAACGTCCATTTATTTTACGTGGAAATAGTGCCGCCCCCTTATTGGCAATTTCACCATAAATAGGTTTCACTTTGAAGTGGTAAAAATCTTTTGTGGTGAGTAATTTCGGGAGGATGCTGAATCCATCGTACGCAGTGTAAGTTGCATAGTAGGTATTTTCCCCTTTTTCGTTTTTGAACTGAACAAAACGCGCATCTTCAATCCCCCTTTTTTCGGTATCGGCAATTGGAAATATCACGCGTTCTGAAATGGAAGTATCCAGGGAGAAGGTCATTTCATAATGCGAGGAAGCGAGCCAGAGCGCCTGTTGCAGAAAGGTGACATTCTCTAGATTTTCGTCACTATCCTTTCGAACTTCATCGATGTACCGTTTGAGTTCTTCGTAAGTAAATGTTTCCGTTAGTTTTTCCTCCAATTTGGACTTGACTTCCGTTGGCTCGGCATGTAGCTCATTCATCTTCTTTAAGAATGACTCCTTGTGATAACGGTGATTTTTGACTTGCATAGGTTTGTCCAATAAACTGCCGACGTAATCGATATGTATATTGTTGTCGACATCCAATGTGCCGGACCGAAAAACGATCGAAGAGACATGGCCTTCTCCTGTAGCCCTGAAACTCAAAATAACACGTTTTTCACCTCGAAATAATTCTGTTTGATCCGGATGTTCGATAATGGAAGGATTAAACAATGCCGCCGATTCTATGGAATATTCCATCGTGAAATAAGAGCCGATCAGCAGCTTGTCGATATGACTTAGCTTATCTTTTGAAAATGGAATCTTCTCCAATAGGTGGCTAACCCGGTCAAAGTTCCGTTCAAAGATATGGACAATGCTGCGATGTCTTTTCGTATAACTTCGTAAGACCTGTCCAAAAACTTCTTTTCGTTGCGCCTCGTTAAGGGATAAAATGCGTTTAATAACTTTTATCGTGCGATCATCTCCCAACGAAAAAAAACGTGCTAGCACTCTCTTTTTATCAGGTTTAAAATAAATATCCTTTCGTTCAACTTGTACTGGTCTATGCATATTAATTTGTTCATGTTTATACCCTTTATTAGAACGAACAGCGATTGGCTTTTGTTTTTATTCTAAACCAATAATCACCGAATTTCTAATAAAAATGGAGTAACTTTGACCAAGGAAAAATTTTAGATATGATTGAAAATAGTTTAGAACCAAAAGCAATTTGGAAAAATTTCTCTGCATTGAATGCGGTCCCGAGAGCTTCTAAAAAAGAAGAGCGCGTGATCGCCTTTATGGTAGACTTTGGTAAATCCTTGGGTTTAGAAACAAGCGTTGATGAGATTGGCAACGTGCTCATCAAAAAATCCGCTACTCCGGGAATGGAGGACCGTAAAACGATTGTATTGCAGTCGCATTTGGATATGGTGCACCAAAAAAATAACGATACTGTTTTTGACTTCGATAATGAAGGTATTAAGATGTATGTTGATGGGGATTGGGTGAAAGCTGAGGGCACCACCTTGGGGGCAGATAATGGTCTTGGTGTTGCGACAATCATGTCGATTTTGGAATCATCCATTATTGAACACCCTGCTATCGAAGCCTTGTTTACCATTGATGAAGAGACAGGCATGACGGGAGCTTTAGGTTTAAAAGGCGGTGTGCTTTCGGGTGAAATCCTGTTGAATCTTGATACAGAGAATGATACTGAAATTGATATTGGTTGTGCTGGGGGCATTGATGTAACGGCAACGCAGTCCTACGTTGCAGAGCCTTGTCCTTTTGATACGTTATCTTTTGAAATTACCGTAAAAGGACTACATGGCGGGCATTCTGGTATGGACATTCATAAAGGTTTTGCCAATGCCAATAAAGTGATGAACCGTTTGCTCTTTGGCGCCAATGCACATTATGGATTGCGTATTGCCTCTTTGTTGGGCGGAAGTCTACGCAATGCCATTCCGAGAGAAAGTGTTGCAAAGGTGGTTATCGCGAAGGATAAAGCAACTGACTTTGTTCAGAATTTGACACAATTGGCTCAGGATATTAAATTGGAGTTTGCAACGAAAGAACCAGCTATGGAAATTGTCGTAAAGCAAACTGATGCTGCTTATGCAACAGTAGTTCCAGTAAACGTGCAGGAAAACCTGATCAACAGTGTTTATGCGGCCTTAAATGGTGTGTATCGTGTGAGCGCCGATTTTGAAGACTTGGTAGAAACCTCCAATAATATTGCTAAAGTAGAAGTAGGCGGGGAAAAGGTTTCCATCAAATGTCTAACCAGATCTTCTGTTGAAACGTCTAAATTTGATTTAGCCCATTCTTTAAAAGCCGCATTTGAACTAGGTGGTTTTACTGTCAATTTTTCGGGCAATTATCCAGGATGGGCACCTAATCCGAATTCTGAAATTTTAGAAGTGCTCAAATCAATTTATACAAGACAACATGGTGAAGCTCCAGAAGTCGTCGCTTGCCATGCCGGACTTGAGTGCGGTATCCTGGGAACAAACTATCCCGAAATGGATATGATTTCTTTTGGACCTACAATCTTGGGTGCACACTCGCCTGCAGAGCGTGTCTCCATTTCTTCGGTGCAGAAGTTTTGGAGTTTTGTGCTCGAAATTCTCAAAGAGATCCCTAAAAAATAAATTTTCAACAAGGGCCTATTGCTGGTTTTTTTTGACGATAGGTCATGAAAGCAAAAAGAGATAGGTCAAGGAAACAGAAAGGTATGGTGTAAGCCATACCTTTTTTATTTTCATTAATTTTTCATTTTTCTTGCAAAAAATGAAAAATTACCTTACTTTCAGGATGAAAAAATGATTTAATAGACCAAATTTTATACAAGCTCTCAAATTGAGGGAAAACCTAATAGTGATATAATGACTATACTCCTCATTGTAATCAGCATTTGTTTGCTTATCCTTTGCATAACTTATTTTAAGATCAATGCCTTTCTCGCTTTTTTAGTTGTTTCCTTACTCAGCGGACTTTGTTTGGGTATTCCACCGGCACAGTTGGTGGGTACAGTTGAAAAAGGTGTTGCAGGCGTCATGGGAAGCCTAACTTTAATCATTGTTTTGGGCGCAATGTTGGGGAAAATTGTTGCTGAAAGTGGGGCCGCTGAGATAATTGCTGAGCAAATGGTCCGCCTGATGGGAGAGCGATACCTACAGTGGGGGCTTATGTTGACGGGTTTTATCGTTGGAATACCGCTATTTTATGGAATCGGATTTGTCTTATTAGTCCCCTTGATATTTTCGATTTCCTACCGCTATAAGTTGCCGACAGTATATATTGGATTACCGATGCTGGCAGCCCTGTCTGTGACACATGGCTTTATTCCGCCGCATCCTTCCCCGGTTGCATTAGTTGCCCTGTTTCACGCTGATATGGGACTGACACTTATCTATGGTCTTTTGATCGCCATACCCGCTATTATTTTGGGTGGGCCAATTTTTGGAAGAAGCCTCAAAAATATACGGGCAAGTCAGGAATCAATTTTCCGCGAGAAAGATCACTCGAAATCAGCGCAGTATCTGCGCCCCACAGTGGCCGTGAGTTTGGTTGTAGCCTTGCTGCCGGTATTGCTCATTGTCTTATTTACATTGCTTCCTTATTGCTATCATACAAGCAATATAGCGCTGCAGCAGGGAGTTAAGTTTATCGGCAACCCCACCGTTGTTATGGTTATTGCGGTCAGTGTAGCAACCTATTTATTAGGATTGAAATTGGGGCGATCGATGGCCAATGTGATGAAAATCTATGAATCTGCAGTGAAAGATATTGCCATGATCCTACTGATTATTGCTGGCTCGGGAATCTTTAAACAGGTGATGGAGGATAGTGGTGTGAGTCTATTATTGGCCAATACCCTGCAGCAGCTGTCGATTTCACCGCTACTATTGGCTTGGTTAATTACAGCTGTTATCAGAGGTTGTGTCGGCTCGGCCACAGTAGCCGCTCTAACGGCGGCTGGTGTGCTGCTACCGATTGTTACAGGGGGAAAAGTGGATCCCAACCTTATGGTGTTGGCGATAGGAGCCGGCAGTTTGATGTTTTCCCATGTTAATGATGCCGGATTTTGGCTATTTAAAGAGTACTTTGGACTTAGCATAAAGGATACCTTATTTTCCTGGTCCATCATGGAGGCGATTGTTTCCATTGTTGGGCTGCTTGCTGTTTTACTATTGCAATTAATTTTATATTAGCTATTATTTTAAACTTTAAAATCGTTAAAGATGTACAACGCAGATGAACAATTCGAAAAATTAGGTTTGACATTACCACCAGCACCGGCACCTAAAGGTGTCTATAAACCATACGTCATTGACGGCAAGTACCTGTATCTTTCTGGTCATGGTCCTGTACAAGATGATGCTACATTAATTATCGGTCGAATTGGAAGTGATATCAGTCCTGAAGAAGGCAAACTTGCGGCGAGACAAGTTGGTCTAACCATGTTGTCGACCATTAAAACCAACTTGGGCTCATTAAACAAAATCAAGCGTGTGATCAAGGTATTGGGTATGGTCAACTGTACCTCGGATTTTCTTTATCATCCAGGCGTAATTAACGGCTGTAGTGAGCTATTCGCTGCGGTTTGGGGAGAAGAGAATGGTATTGGAACACGTAGTGCAGTTGGATTTGGTTCTTTGCCCGATAATATTCCCGTAGAAATCGAAGCATTATTTGAGTTATACTAATCGGAATTGTATGGAAACTTGGTGCCATATACATGATGTCGATCGGGTCGATTCGCCAGCTTTACTGGTCTACCCTGATCGCATTGTCAAGAACATAGATCGCGCTTTACATATTGTGCATGGGCGGGCTGATCGATTGCGGCCGCATATCAAAACGAACAAGTGTCGGGAAGTATGCCAACTGATGATGGATAGGGGGATTACAAAGTTTAAGTGTGCAACCATTGCAGAAGCTGAACTATTGGGTGTTATCGGTGCAAAAGATGTTTTGCTGGCATACCAGCCCGTAGGGCCAAAGATAGATCGTTTTTTGAATCTTGTAACCGCCTTTCCGGAGACACATTTTGCCTGTCTTGTGGATCATGTCGATGCAGCACAGGAGATTTCAAAGCGTAGTCTGTCGAAAGGCTTACTCAGCGCTGTTTATCTCGATGTTAATATTGGCATGGGCCGTACAGGAGTATCTTTAGAAGGGATTGAGCGTCTCGTTATGGATATCCATCTTTTGGAAGGTATTCAGTTGGTAGGTGTGCATGGTTATGACGGTCATATTCATGACAAGGATTATAAACTTCGCGAAAAGCAATCCCAACATTCATATGGTATACTCGAAACCGCCTACCTTATGGCGCAGGTGTCCACCTCTAAACCGTTGACTAAAGTTATTGGCGGTTCGCCAAGTTTCCCTTTTCATGCCGAACGCAGCGATGTAGAATGCAGTCCCGGAACGTTTGTGTTTTGGGATTTTGGCTATGCCGAAAATTACGCAGAACAGGATTTTATGCTTGCAGCGGTACTTCTGACGCGTGTCGTCTCGATTGTTGATCACAAGCACCTTTGTTTGGATCTGGGGTATAAATCAGTTGCATGTGAATCACCGCAACCCCGCGTCAAGTTTTTTGATCCGCGTATTGGCGAAATAAAAATGCAGAGTGAAGAACATTTGGTCGTTGAGGTAGCAGATAGTGCCCAGTTTAACTTAGGCGATGCCCTTTATGCCGTGCCAAGGCACATCTGCCCAACAGTAGCTTGTTATGGCGAACTTCAAGTTGTCAATGAACGGCAGGCAGATCAAATTTGGACTGTTTATGCGCGAAATAAAAAAATAAATTATTGATATGTACGAATTTGAAATGCCATTTTTGGTCGATGCACATTTGGATTTGAGTATGAACGCCATGGAATGGAATCGGGATCTTCGATTGTCGATTACCGAACTGAACCGTAGGGAAAAGGGAATGGATGACAAGCCCGATCGGGCTAAGGCAACCGTCACTTTTGACGAATTGCGTCGTGGTCATATTGGTTTGGTTGTTGCTACACAAATCGCCCGTTTCGTAAAACCCGATAGTGCTTTGCCAGGCTGGTACTCGCCGGAACAGGCATGGGCACAAACACAGGGGCAGCTTGCATGGTATAAAGCGATGGAAGCCGATGGACAAATGAAAATGATCTGTACAAAAACTGATTTGGACCAGCATTTGGCGCTCTGGTCGGATGGCAGCGATCATGCCGATAAGCCAATCGGATATCTGCTGAGTCTGGAAGGTGCCGATTCCATTGTTGATATCAGCTATCTCGAAACAGCCTATAACTATGGCTTAAGAGCGATTGGGCCAGCACATTACGGACCGGGTCGATATGCCAATGGAACAGACTCGTCGGGTAAGCTTAATGAGCAGGGAATAAGGTTATTGGAAGAAATGGAGCGATTGGGGATGATATTGGACGCGACACACCTGAATGATGATGCTTTTTGGGATGCTGTCCAACGCTATCAGGGTGCGATTTGGGCCAGCCATAATAACTGTCGCAAGTTTGTGGACCATAACAGGCAGTTCAGTGATGAAATGATCAAGGCTCTTGTAAAGAAAAAAGCAGTGATCGGGGTAGCGCTCGATGCTTGGATGATGGTACCGAATTGGGTACGCGGTGTATCCGATCCTAAAACAAGCAATTGCTCCATGGATATCATGGCCAACAATATTGATCATATTTGTCAATTGGCAGGAAATGTCGATCATGTTGGCGTGGGGAGCGACTTAGACGGCGCATTTGGCCGTGAGCAGTGTCCTTATGATCTGGAAACGATTGCTGATATCCAAAAAGTATTTGGCATCCTGTCAAAAAGAGGGTATAATAACACCGATCTTGAAAAGATTGCCAGCAAGAACTGGCTTAATTTTATGCGAAATGCATTGCCCGAATCATAAGAATAAAATAGAGCTCTATTTGAGCTTGTATAGAGCAATGACAACCGAAGACAATAGCCTGTTTAAGCGATAGTCACTCGAGGACAACGAGCACGTTACTTCAGCGGTCGTATCGCTCGCTGTCGTTATGTGTATCAATAACATAAGGCTTCTACGTGGTCATTGAAACCGATGAAATAAATCAAAACAAACACCTCCAACACGAATTAATCGATGAAACCAGTATTACGCGTCCAATTGTCCCTGATGATGTTTTTAGAATATTTTATCAAAGGGGCCTGGTTTGTTACTTTGGGAACATACCTTATTAAATCGCTCAATGCCTCGGGTATGGAGGTCGCGAATATTTTTGCAACACAATCCCTTGGTGCTGTATTTGCTCCTTTTTTTGTGGGTTTTGTCGCCGACAGATACTTTAATGCCGAGCGGGTACTTTCAGCATTACATCTCATTGGAGCTGGACTACTTTACGGGATGTCGCAGGCACCGGATGCGACACATTTTTATCCCTATGTATTTGTCTATTTTATGGCTTACATGTCTTCGCTATCCTTATCCAATGGGATCGCATTCCGGCATATTGAAGACGCGAAGAAGTATTTTCCGGGGGTACGCGTGTGGGGAACGATCGGTTGGATCTGTTCGGGACTTGTGATCAGTTATTTGTTCCGTTGGGATGCTCCCGAATCGATACAGGCAGGTGCCTTGCATAATACCTTTATTATGGGCGCGGTTTGTTCGGTGTTACTGGCATTCTTTAGTTTGGCCCTGCCAAAAACTCCACCTCAGGTGAAACTCAGGGATGAAAAATTTGATTTTGGAAAGGCAATCGGTTTGGATGCATTGAAGCTTTTAAAAAAGCGGAGTTTTCTGATTTTTTTTGTAACAGCAATTGTCATTTGTATTCCCATTTCGTTCTATTATCAAAATGCGAACCCATTTTTGGTCAATGCCGGAATACCGAACCCCACAGCAAAAATGGCATTGGGGCAATTTTCCGAAGCCATTTGCTTGTTGTTGATTCCATTTTTCTTTAGACGCTTGGGGTATAAAAAGATGATTTTACTGGGCATTGCGGCCTGGGCACTTCGCTATTTGTTTTTTGCCTACGGCGACGGACAGGAACGGTCATTCTTATTGCTATCCGGAATTTTATTGCATGGCATCTGCTATGATTTTATGTTCGTAGTGGGGCAGATCTATACCGATCGAATTGCTGGTGAAAAATACAAGGCTTCTGCACAGGGGCTTATTACCATCGCGATGTATGGTGTAGGGATGCTGATCGGATTTTGGGTTGCCGGTGCTGTTTCAGATTACCTGAAAACAGCTTATGCTGCTCAATTTTGGGAATATCTTTGGTTTATTCCGGCAGGTATTTCTGGTTTTTGTCTTTTGCTATTTGCCCTATTTTTTAAAGAGGAGAAAACGATGCCGGATATGAAAGCCAGTTAAAGATGCGCTATGTTCAATTAAAGGCAGAACGTCCGTAAAAAACGATAACATGGAGCATCTATGATGGGAAGGTGCTCCATGTCTTTAAAATGCCTATTAGATCATATTGAACCATTCCTGGTATTTTTCACCGATGAAGGGGAGTGGTTTCCGCTCTCCGGAAAATGCGGACATTAATCCTAGTATAAGAGCAATAAGTAGGAGCAATCCAACAATACTAATGGCGATTCCGCCAATACCCGGAATAAAACGTAACAATCCCAAAGCCATTCCTGTTACTGAAATGCCTATACTTTGTCGGATATGGAATTGCGCTAAAGCAGTCTTTTCCTTGTTGTTCATGATGATGGCTGCAACAAGACCGATGATGGTTAAGTAAGAAATAATAGCAATTGTTTTTCCGTCATTTGACGTAGCCTTCTGAATAGGGGTTCTCTCCATGATCCTTTATTGTAAAATGTTTGACTTAAATATTTAAGACAAATTTAGGAGAGATATCCCTTCTATCCTTTAGCTGAATTCAGGGATATTTTAATTATCCTTCGACACTTTCCAGTAATTGCTTTTCATGGAGTTCAAAATATTCACCTCTTTTCTCCATCAATTCAGCATGTGTACCCTGTTCTACAATTTCGCCTTGATCCATCACCAATATATGGTCTGCATTCTTGATCGTCGAGATGCGATGGGCAATAAAAATACAGGTCTTGCCTTTCATGATGCGGCTTAGCGAACGTAGAATTGTTTCTTCTGTTTTTGTATCCACGGCGGAAAGACAGTCATCAAAAATCAATACTTTGGGTTCCTTAATTAAAGCGCGTGCGATGGATACCCGTTGTTTTTGTCCACCGGAGAGGGTGATACCACGTTCCCCAACGGCAGTTTCAAATCCATCTTCAAAAGCTATAATATTGTCGTATACAGCGGCATCTTTGGCGGCCTGTTCCACTTGTTCCTGTGTAAAGTGGTCTAAACCAAAGCCTATATTATTGGCAATGGTATCTGAAAATAGGAAAACATCTTGTGGGACAAATCCAACTTGTTGGCGCAAGCTTTTGAAATCAAGGTTTTTAATTTCTAGACTATCATAATGAATACTTCCTTTGTCAATATCATACATCCGAAGGAGTAAGTTGGCCAGCGTTGATTTTCCGGAGCCTGTTTTTCCGATAATAGCAAGTGTTTTGCCGATCGGAATTTGGAACGATATATTTTTAATCGCCTGAATACCTGTTTCGGGATAGGTAAAGGAGATTCCATCAACCCTGATCTCACCCGCGAGTTCTTTGGTAGCTGTTCCGTTAACAATAGGAGATTCCGTTTGAAGGAATTCGTTGATGCGTTTTTGCGAGGCCGCAGCACGTTGTACCAATGAGGTAACCCAAGCCAAAGACATGGCCGGGAAAGTCAACTGGTTGACATAGATGATAAACTCAGCGATGTTTCCGGCAGTCACTGTTCCTTTGGCAACTTCAATTCCACCGATATAAATGGTGATTACCGTACTGAGCCCAATAAGCAATAGAATAAGCGGAAAGAAAACAGCCTGTACTTTGACGAGATCAAGAGCCGTGTTGCGGTAAATGGTACTTTCCTTCTCAAATTCCTGCATTTTATTTTGTTCTCTGGTATAGGTCTTGATGACGCGGATACCTGCAAAAGTTTCCTGCACGAAAGAAGAAAGCTTCGCCAGTTGTTTCTGTATTTTTAAGCTACGCTTGTTAATAATCTTGTTGACAAATAAAATAATAACCGATAGGACCGGTATTGGCGCCAATGCATAGGTAGCCAAGCGTCCATTGACGCTATACATCGCATAGATGACCATGATCGATAAAACTACCGTATTGATCGCATACATGATAGCGGGGCCTAAGTAGTTACGTACCTGATTGACATCTTCGGTGGCTCGGCTCATGAGATCTCCGGTATTGTTCTTCCGAAAGAAACCGAAGTTTAAATCTTGGTAGTGATTATAGATCTCATTTTTGAGGTCGTATTCAATATAACGCGAGGTTAAAATAATCGTCTGACGCATAAAGAATAAAAATATGCCCCGCAAGAGCGACAGTAGGAGGACGACGAAACCAAAAAACAGGAGGCTGGTGCCAAATACCTTGTAGATGAGTTCCTGTCTGTCGAAACCATCAAATAGACGGTATAGATAGATGTTTTCCTGTACCAAATCAAATGCTTCGCGAATTACCTTTGCCGGCAATACCCCGAAATAGTTGGAGATGATAACAAAAATAACCCCTGGAACCAGTTTCCAGCGGTATTTATAAAAGTACTTATTTAAGTAGGCGAGATCCTTCATATTACGAATACAAAAGTAGGACTAATTCATCAAAATGCTTTACGATTTGAGTGAATTTACTGTCATTCGGAAATCAAATGTTAAGTCTTGGATAAAAAAAGTTGTTATGCACAACGAATAATTTTCCTACTTTTGCATCAAGTACCTTAAAAAATTAAAACAAATTAGAGTAGTACATTTTATGTCAACATCTCAAAATTCTATTTTTGAATTGATGAGCCAGTCTGGCCATCAAAACTTATTTTTCTGTAATGATGAATTGGTGGGCTTGAAAGCTATCGTTGCGATCCATGATACAACCTTAGGGCCAGCGATAGGAGGGGTTCGTATGTTACCTTACGAAAGTACAGAAGAAGCTATTGAGGATGCTTTACGTTTATCCAAGGCCATTACGTATAAATCAGCCATCACTGGATTGAATTTAGGCGGTGGTAGTGCTGTTATTATTGGGAATAGCCGTTTGGACAAATCTGAGGTTTTATTGCGCCGTTTGGGCCAGTTTATTGAAGGATTGAATGGAAATTTCATTGCTTCTTTGGATGTAGGTACCACACAACGCGATTTAGAACATATTTATACCGAAACTGACCATGTTGCTGGTTTACCAAAAGCAATTCATGGCAGTGGTGTCGGTGATCCTTCAATCTTTGCAGCTCAGGGTGTTTATTTTGGTATAAAAGCCTGTTTAAAGGAATTGTACGGATCGGAAAATGTTGCTGGTAAAAAAGTTATTGTGCATGGCGTCGGTGGAGTTGGTGAGCGTTTAATTGCCATGTTACGTGAAGAGAATGCGCGTGTATATGTCAGCGATATTACGGAAGAAAAAATGTTGAAAGTAGCGGCCAAGTACAAAGCTGAGCCAATACCTTACGGTGAAGTATTTGATCACGAATTTGACGTATATTCTCCCTGTGCATTAGGTGGTACGGTAAATCCAGAATCCGCGCAGAAAATGCAATGTAAAATTATTGCCGGTTCGGCGAATAATCAATTGAAAGACGAACATGTTACAAGTTCTATCCTTCATGAAAGAGGTATATTATACGCCCCTGACTATTTGATCAACGCCGGTGCATTAATTGGCTGTTATTCAGAAATTCAAAATTATGGCGTAGATCACACTGAATTTGTGATCAAAAATATTTATAATGCGACTAGAGACGTATTGAAAAAATCAAAAGAAGAGAATATTTCTACTTTTGAAGCGGCTAATCGCATCGCGGAGAAGCGTATCCAAGATATTAAAAAAATCAAGAGATAGTCTTCATCCCAAAATCGTTCTTATTTATTATTTTATAAAAAAATCGTTCTTTAAATTACTATGTTAAACAGGAGACACCTGAGGGTAAAAGTAGTGCAAACGCTTTATGCGTACAGTCTTTCAGAAGATAAAGACATCAAAACATTTGAGAAAGCACTATTAAAAAATGTGGATGAAGTTTATGAGATGTATATGTGGACACTGAATCTTTTAGATGAAGTATCTGATTATGTCTTAATAGATGCAGAGGGTAGGGCTAATAAGTTTTTACCAACTGAAAAAGACTTGTCTTTAACGACCAAGTTAAGTACAAACACTTTTATTGAGTCATTGAGACAAAATCCACAATATGGAGAAGGTGTCAAAAAATATAAGATTTCCTGGAGCTTTGATCCGGAGATCGTGCGTACTGTATTTTTGCAGTTAAAGGACTCTGAAGCTTATTTGGAGTACTTGCAACAAGAAGATCGCTCGATCGGTACGGAAAAGGATATCATCAAGCATATCTTTAAAAAGATCATCTTAAAATCGCCGGTTATTGAGCAGGTTTTTGAAGAAAAATTCATCAACTGGCCGGTAGATAAAGAAGTATTGCAAGCTTTGATCGCGAAGACTTTTAAGAATTTTAGTTCTGAAGATCCACGTAAAAATAAACTTGCAGAAATTACGCAAAACTGGAATGATGATAGCGACTATATTATTGGATTGTTGGGTAAAACAATCCGCAATACAAATGAGTATCAAAAGCTTATCTCGGAGAAAACCAAGAATTGGGAATCAGATCGTATTGCTTTAATGGATACATTGTTGATGCGTATGGCAATATGTGAGTTGGTTAATTTTCCATCAATTCCTGTGAAAGTAACAATAAATGAGTATATTGAAATTTCTAAGGTATTCAGTACATTGAAAAGTAATACATTTATTAATGGTATCTTAGATAAAATATTGAACGATCTGAATCAACAGGGACGAATCCAGAAGGCAGGTCGGGGTTTAAAAGATTAAAACCAAACGCGCATAAATAATTTATACGAATGAAAAACTTTGGGAAATATTCAGTTTTAGCGTTGTCGACAGTACTTTTATTTTCTTGCGGAAATGCACAAAAGGGAAAGGAAGAAGGAACCAAGACAGCGACTGAAACAGCAGCTGCAGATAGCCTTTCTAAGGCAGCAGCACAATTGGGAAAAGTAGAATTTGAAGAGTCTGCATTTGATTTCGGTCAGGTAAAGGAAGGCGCACAGGTAAAACATACCTTTGTGTTGAAAAATTCGGGTGACGCGCCTGTTATTATCTCGAAAGTGACTGCTTCATGTGGTTGTACACAGCCTGAGTTTTCGAAAAGTCCTATTTTGCCGGGTGGAAAATCTGAGATCCATGTAACTTTCAATAGTGAAGGACAAGTTGGTAAACAGCAGAAGATCATTACGGTTCAATCGAATGCCTCTAATGGCCTGACGACAGTGCAGCTAAAAGGCGAAGTATTAGCAAAATAACACATTATTAAACGATATAATAACAAATGAATACAGTATTATTACAAGCAGCAGGTGGCGCCGGTTATGGTCAACTGATAATGATGGTTGGTCTAGTTGTGGTATTTTATTTCTTCATGATCAGACCACAGATGAAAAAGCAAAAAGACCATAAGAAATATATTGAGCAATTAGGTGTAAATTCAAAGGTGGTAACTACAGCTGGTATTCATGGCCGTATTGTAGAAGTATCAGACACGACTTTCTTAGTAGACGTAGGTTCGGGTGTAAAAATCCGTTTTGATAAATCAGCAATTGCTTTAGATGCTTCTAAAGCTGTTAACAACACGGAGAAGAGCGCTTCTTAAGCTTTTTCCTAAAAGAAATGAAAGCCAGTTTTCGTAGAAAACTGGCTTTTTTATGCTGTTAATAGAAAGCCCAGACGGAGCGTTCATATAAATTGCTAGCATAACAATGCTTTAGATTACTCCACAATAAATGGAATTCGAAAAACCGCCATCTAAGGTATCCCATATTCCGACATAGACATGGAAATCAGTGGTTTTTCGCTTTAACCGGTCAAATTGAAGGGAACAAGAACCTTCACTTACGCTTGCGATAGAAGTTCTTAAATGGGATTCATTAAACGGGTCCAATAATACCAGGTTGATTTTATATACGCTATCACTATATTGATCATCTGCTTCCCAGTTTAGGTCGATTACATCATTGTTGATACTGACTTGGCAGTTGGATAATGGGGTTAGCGGACCAGAAAATAGAAGCAGTCGTTCTGGATTAACAAAAGGGTTATTATCAGCGTCTATTTCGATGGCCTCCTTAAAAATATGTCGTTGTGCCAATTGGAATGCACCTACTCGACTTCCTTTTTCCGCTAAAAACTGGTAACCAAATTCGAGAAGCCGCTTATTATGGCCGGCAAACTTACCGGCTACTTGCTGTTTTTTTCTGTTTAAGAGCTCCGCAGCACTTGGTGGGGAGCTGCGTTTTCTTTTTGGGCCGCGCACCACATTTTGATCCTTCAACATGTAGGCACTCACCGATCCAAATTTACCAATAATAGGTCCATTCGGACCGTTTTGTAAAATTGCCATAGCTATTCCTCTTTTAGTTTATAATTCTTGTATTGAGCTTATTATCAATTTACTACTATTTTCTTAATTACTTCAGTAGTAACACTATTTTTACAGGGGGGTAGCAGGGGGTTAGCAGGGGATTGACCCCCGTTATACCCCTGTTAACCCCCTGTAAAACCCCTGTAAACCTTAAACATAATAGTTGTCAAATACAATCGTTTTTGGGATGTTATTCTCAACTGTTTTTCATTTGTTTTTAGTGTTTAATCCACTGCTGACATCGAGCTGTCGATTGAGGGAGTAACTTTATGAAAAAAAAACGATATGAAAAATCTTAGACCATTTGATGGACAGCATTGTGAAACAACGGCAACAGGTACATTACTTGCCCATATAGGCATTGAACTTTCCGAGCCGATGCTTTTTGGACTGGGGGAAGGCCTCAGTTTTATTTATTGGAAAATGAAAACCATGGATTTTCCATTTTTAGGCGGACGAATAAAACCAGATCTCCTGACGCAGCATATCTGCAAAAATCTCGGTCTAAAGCTCAGTGTTCATGAAACTTCTTCAAAAGTAAAAGCTTGGCAGGCTGTAAAACAGCTCTTGGATGGGGGGCAACCGGTAGGCTTAAAACTCGATGCCTATCACCTGGAATATTTTACAAAACCCTTTCATTTTGCGGGTCATTATGTAGCAATTTATGGTTATGACCATGATAATGCCTATTTAGTGGATACGAGGCAGCAGGGTGGAAGCGTACGTACATCTCTAGCTAGTTTGGCGCTAGCCAGGGCAGAGAAGGGGCCTATGGCGTCTAAAAATCTGTATTACACGATAGCAGGTACTGGCGGGGATTTGGACCTGAAAGAGGTGCTGATTGCTGCAATGGTCAATAATGCAAAGGAATATCTTGCACCGCCCATCAGCAACATTTCATATAAAGGAATTTTGAAAACTGCTGAGGAATTGACCAAATGGTACAAGACGAGCCATGCGATTGAAAGTGAGTTTAAAATGGCTGCAAATTTGATGGAAAAGGCAGGTACTGGGGGCGCTATGTTTCGAAATCTATATCGTGACTTTATTAAAGAAAGTTATGATCTGCTCGGAATAGAGCAGATCGCCGCGGTTCATCATGAGTTTGTGCAGATTGCATTATTGTGGACATCCTTGTCGGAATTGTTTAGTAAAATTGCGGAGACAGCCAGTTTTGATGATGTGCAGCAGGCATCAGAAATTTTCAGAACTCTTGCCACAAAAGAGAAAAATGCAATGGAAATATTGCTGTCTTTAAGATGAAATGCAGATAACAACACAGATTTTTACGCAAATTGATTAAGTTTGTATCATGGCGAATGCAGTTCGAATAAATAAGACCCAACGGCGTAAGATTAATGTCTTCGTGCGTTGTGTTGGAATTTCGTTGTTAGCTTGGTTATTGTTTTCGATCTCCAATCAATATACTGTTTCTGTCAAGGCGGCGATTGAATATGTCAATCTTCCCGAGAAACGCGCATTTCACCCCCAGCAATCCGATACGGTAAAAGTGAAGCTGGAGATGACAGGATGGCAATTCCTGTTTTCCAAAGCTGCTTTGGAAACCCCAAAGGTTCAGGTGGACCTAAGCTCTTTAAAAACCAAAGACTGGATTGTTTTTTCCAACCAATTGGGTTTTATCAACCGGCAGTTTCCGCATGAACAGCGCGTGGTGTCGGTCAGCCCGGATACCTTGTTTTTTGATTTTTCCAAACAGACCCAACGTAAGGTACCCGTAAAACCCCTTGCAAATATCGGATTTAAACGCGGTTACGGTTTTATCGCTGATACCAAAGTTACACCAGCTTATGTGACAATAACCGGACCTTACGAGGATGTTTCGGCGATTGAGTATTGGGAAACGGATACCGTTCGTGGAAAGGAAGTCGAAACCGACGTTCGGACCGTGGCCAACCTGGCACGTAACCAAAAAGCGAATATCAATGTTTATCCGACTTCGGTCGAGGTGCTCATGCCTGTAGGTGAATTGACCGAGAAAATAATCGAGTTGCCCGTAAAAGTAGAGAATGGCCAACGTTATAGTTCGGTCAGGCTTAGTCCGAGCAAAGTTGTCGTCACGGTGTTGATGTCCGTCAAAGATTATAATAACTATACATCGCGTGATTTTGAGGCTGTGGTAGACCTGGCAGACTGGGAGAAGAATGAGGTGCAATATCTACCCATTTTGCTGACCAAAGTACCTGACTATTGTAAGGTAATCAGTATTGTCCCTCAAAACGTGGACTTTTTTGTACGTAAATAAAAATATTTTCATGAAGATTGGAATAACAGGCGGAATTGGGTCAGGTAAGACATTTATCTGTCAGCTTTTTAAAGCCATGGCTGTACCTGTTTATAATGCTGATGAGGAAGCCAAGAAGCTAATGAATACCGATTTGCGGATCAAAGCACGCTTGATTGCGGAGTTCGGCGAAGAGACCTATAAGAATGGGAAACTGGATCGGGCTTTTTTGGCTGAACAGATATTCTCCGACAAGGCGAAGCTCGAACTTGTGAACAGCATTGTACACCCCATCGTTATTCAGGCGGCAAAGGACTGGGCCGAACAGCAAAAGTCACGTTATTCACTCAAAGAGGCTGCTTTGCTTTTTGAAAGTGGGTCCTACAAAGATCTTGATTATACCATACTGGTTACTGCGCCTTTACCCATACGCGTTAAACGTGTCATGGAGCGTGATGCTGTTACTGAGGAACAGGTCATGGAGCGAATTAATAAGCAACTATCTGACGAAGAAAAATTAAAATTGGCAGACTTCGTCATCATTAATGATGGAACCACTCCGCTATTACCGCAGGTGTGGACTTTGCATCAAAAGTTTCTAAAATAATATGATGTCTACACTATTGGCTGACTTCTTAGTCAGAAAGCCAGAAGGCTATTACTGCCGTTATGGTGATTTTTTTATTGATGCCAGCAATCCCGTTATGCACAATGTCGTTTCTCATGCTCATGGCGATCATGCCAGTTCAGGACACGACTATGTTTATGCCACACAGGCGACCTCACTGTTTATGACTTATCGGTATAAACAAAATCGCAAAGATTCTTATCAGGTCAAATTGTTTAATAGTCCCTTTAAAATAGGCGCGGTCGAAATCACATTTTTACCAGCAGGTCATATACTGGGTTCAGCACAGATTCTAATGGAATATCGGGGGTACGTTACTTGTACACCGGCGATTATAAATTACAAACTGATGATACCTGTGAACCGATCGAAGTGCAGCAGGCCGATGTCCTCATTACGGAAAGTACCTTTGCAAATCCCGAGATTATCCATCCCGATCCGGCGGAGGAGATAAAAAAACTTGATGGACATGCCAGTAATATCTTATTAGGTACTTATGTGTTGGGCAAGGCGCAGCGAATTACTGATTTGATCAACAGGTACTGCCCAGATCGAAAAGTGCTTGTGCATAGTGGAATATTGCCCTACCATCGCCTTTATGATCAACACGGGCTGAAGAAGTTAGACTATGAGCCCTACAACAGAAAAGAAATGAAACAGGGCGAACAGAACAAAGTGTACTTGGTACCGCCGATGACCTTCAATAGTTATTTTAGGGCGACCAAAGTATTACGCGCATTTGCCTCAGGCTGGAAACGTTTACAGGCACAGAATGATATCGAGCTGTATATTTCTGATCATGTGGACTGGAATGACATTCTTCAGTACATTAAAATGGTAAATCCCAAAGAAGTTTGGACACTACACGGTGACGGAAGCATTTTAAAACGTTATTTTAACGAAAAATTGATCGTCCGGGATGTGCTTTCTGCATAAATAGGCCTTTTCGAAAAATCTTCTATCGGAAACGCAAATGCGGCGGACAATAAGCAGCTCATGGAAGGGGGCACCCCTACAATAGCGTACTGATGTAGTTTAACTTATTTAAACGGAACTTCGATAACTCCGCTGGTAAACACGGCGGAGTTCGCTATTTCATATTGACAATTTTGTCAACGATATAAACCGTGTTTCCACGCCAGGGAAGCACACCATGGTATTCTTTGTAGCGCAGATCGAAGTATTTTCCACTATTGAGCTCCAATTGACGGAATATAGAATCATCTTCAATGGAAAATTCAAATTGATTGCTGGCGATACCACCCGTTTTGATACTTCCAAATCCCTCCTGAATGAGCTTGCCTTCGTAGGTCTTGAAAATATTGCCCTTTTTTACAGCATAATTAAGATAGCCAGATTTTACACCTTCACCGAATACATAGTAATATTTCCAGTAAACGTAGGAACCGGCCCCCACAAGGAGGAAAAGGATCAGCAGGAGTAAGAACTTCTTAAATCCGGATTTTTTCGGTTTTTGTTCGGGTAAATTTTCCATCATGTGTGCTAATTAAAACCATTTAATGCAGTGCCTGGGACTATGCGCCGGAACGATGATTTTTCTGTCCAACGGATAGGTTCACCTAAAGATAAATAATTAACAGCATAATGACGAATGCATTATACCTAGATTAACGCTTGGCGAGCCTAGTGATTGTCGTTTTTTGCTGTGTTGCTAATTCTATTAGTTATTTTTTGGTTTTCTTAGTCTATAATGCTAATTTTTGTAAATTTGGATCATGGATTCCGAACAGGTACATCGCAAGATTATTCATTTGGATATGGATGCATTTTATGCCTCTGTAGATCAGCGTGATTTTCCCGAATATCGGGGAAAAGCGATTGCAGTAGGTGGTTCCCCGGATGGGAGGGGAGTAGTTGCAACGGCCAGTTACGAAGCGCGAAAGTTTGGCGTCAAATCTGCTATGAGCTCCCGAAAGGCTCTTCAGTTGTGCCCCCATATTATCTTTACCTATCCTCGCTTTGATGTTTATCGTCAGGTTTCCTACCAAATTCGGGAGATTTTTCTCCGTTATACGGATTTAATCGAGCCGCTTTCCCTGGATGAAGCTTTTTTGGATGTGACCATAGACAAACAGGGGATTGGTTCGGCTATTGATATCGCCAAAGCCATTAAAGAGGCTATCAAAGAAGAGTTGAATCTGACCGTCTCTGCTGGTGTTTCCGTCAATAAATTTGTTGCAAAGATTGCCTCAGATATGGACAAGCCCAACGGCTTAACATTTATAGGTCCTTCGAAAATTGTCAAGTTCATGGAATCATTGCCCGTGGATAAATTTTTTGGCGTAGGAAAAGTAACCGCGAAAAAAATGCACGAACTGGGGCTTTTTACCGGGCTCGATTTAAAAAAACAACGCGAGGAGGATTTGGTGCGCTGGTTTGGAAAGACTGGGCACTTTTTTTACCGTATCGTACGCGGGATCGACGACCGTCCTGTTGTTCCCAATCGCAGCAGTAAATCGGTTGGGATTGAGGATACGTTTGGCGAGGATGTAGAAGCATTTGAAGAATTAAATACCATTTTGCAACGGCTCTGCAAACAGTTGTGGACACGCATCGGGAAAAAGGAAATCTCTGGAAGAACCTTAACCATAAAAATTAAATATGCCGATTTTGTTCAGTTGACACGGAGTATAACCTTAGAAAATAGTTTTGATTCGGAAGACAAAATTTACGCCACTGCCCATAGTTTGTTGAGTAAGGTTGAGCTGGTGAACAAAGTGAGGTTGTTGGGTGTTTCGATATCAAATTTTGTGGAAGAAGCTGATTTTCCAAAGGAAGGTATTCAGCTAAAACTTTTCGAACATCGTCCTTAGCAAGGAATCATCCGGTTTAATCAAGTCTTTGCTAAGCCATTATGGTACGCGCAATCTGAATTAAGCTTGTTACAGGCAAAATCGTCGTTATTTGCCACAATTCTTTATCTTAGCCAAAATAATTAATAAACATATCCAAAAATTAATGAATACGGTATCAAGAGTACTCTTAGGTGCGTCTATCGTTTTTTTAGTGCATGAGGTTGGTTTTGCACAAAAGAAATTGGATTTTGCACAGTCCTGGGGGCAAAAGCCATCGTTGACAGTTCGTACGAATCAGTATCCTGGCTGGGCGGACGCGACAGCTTATCTGGAAAATGATGTAAATGATGGTCGTTTATATCAGGTTAACATTAAATCAGGTCACAGAAGCATTTATACAGTTCCTCCTAAAGAAGGGACGGTTGTCTATGTCGAAAACAATGATATCTTCCTGAAAAGTACAGATGGTGTAGCCAAGAAGTTGACCAACTCTCCTGATGTTGCGGAACAGAATCCGACCTTATCGCCGGATGGTAAATATGTTGCCTTTACCCGCAAAAGCAATTTGTATAGCGTGGACGTGACATCGGGAAAAGAAATGCAATATACAAATGATGGTACCGACGTGATTTACAACGGTTGGTCATCTTGGGTATATTACGAGGAAATTCTTGGGCGTCCAACAAAATACAAAGCCTTTTGGTGGTCTCCGGACAGCCGTAAAATCGCCTTCATGCGTTTCGATGATACCAAGGTTCCTATGTTTCCGATCTATTCGTCCAAAGGCCAGCATGGTTACCTGGAGGAGACAAGATACCCCAAAGCCGGTGATCCAAATCCGGAAGTGAAGGTGGGTATCGTTCATCTCGATGGGGGGAACGTTACCTGGGCTGATTTCAACGAAAAAGATGATCAGTATTTTGGGCAGCCTTACTGGGCCTTTGATAGCAAAAATGTGATGGTGCAGTGGATGAACAGGGATCAGACCAATTTGAAGTTTTATCAGGTGGATCCGAATTCTGGCTCGAAAAAAGAAATCTACGATGAGCGCCAGGCTTCATGGATCAATTTGGATCACGATGAGCGTATCACCTATCTTGCGGACAACAAGTATTATATCTTAAAATCGGATAAGACTGGCTGGGCGCATTACTACCTCTATAAATTGGATGGAACATTGGTCAATCCAATTACTTCCGGCGAATGGCAGGTAACCGAATTAAAACGGATTGATGAAAAAAATAAGGTGATCTATTTTACCGCACGTAAAGAAAACTCGGCACGTTTTGATTTGTACCGCGTGGATTATTCGGGTAAAAACTTAAAACGTTTGACTTTCGGCGAATACTCACACGATGTCAATGTATCGCCTGATGGCAAGTACTTTATTACCAAATACTCCAATGTGAGTACACCCGATCGGTTTGCTTTGTTGGATAACCAAGGTAAAGTCGTCCGTCAGTTAGCAGATAGTAAAGCGGCTGATTTTGCTTCCTATACCTACGGTAAAACCGAATACTTACATCTTAAATCAGATGACGGTTTGTTCGATCTTCCATTGACAATTACTTACCCGACAGATTTCGATAAATCAAAAGTTTACCCTGTTGTTTTCAGTATCTATGGCGGTCCAGATGCTGGAACGGTAAAAGATACCTGGAAAGGAACGAATAATCAATATTGGGCTAATGAAGGAATCATTCAAGTCTCTGCAGATCACCGGGCATCTGGTCATTTTGGTAAACAAGGTGTTGCTTATATGCACCGCAATCTTGGCCACTGGGAGATTATTGATTATTCAACGATTGTTAAATGGTTAAAATCTCAACCTTGGGTAGCTAAAAACAAAGTGCTTATCACCGGGCATAGCTACGGAGGTTATATGACTTGTTTAGCGATGACGAAGGCTGCAGATGTATTTGATTTCGGTATTGCGGGTGCACCCGTAACCTCATGGGATCTGTACGATAGTCATTATACTGAAAGATGGATGGATACGCCTCAAGACAATCCTGAAGGCTATAAAGCGGGTTCTGTGTTGACCTATGCAAATAACTATAAAGGCGTTTTGCGTATTATGCATGGCGATATGGATGATAATGTTCATTTACAGAATACAATCCAACTTGTCGATAAATTGACAGATCGAAGTGTTCCTTTTGAGTTGATGATCTATCCGGGAAGCCGTCATGGATTTGACCGTTCGAAAAGTAAATATGATTCTAATGAGCGTGCACGTTTCTACTACCAATACTTATTGGAGAAGCCGCTTCCCAAAGAATTTAAATAGGCATAGTTCGATATACCCTATAAAATCCCCTGTCCATTCGGATAGGGGATTTTTTTATGTTAAATATTATAAAAAAAATGATTTTTATGGGAGTGTAAATTGTTGAAAATTAAAAAATATGGCATCTTTGTAGAAGTTTATTCAAAGAAAAAATGATTCAATTCCTAAAGGAAAGTACTTTTGCCGTTAATGAGGTTTTTAATAAGTCATGGGAGCTGCTGAAAAGACATTATTTTTCAGTGGCAGGGCTTTGTTTTTTATTGTTCGTGACCTCCGGACTCTCCAATTATCTTGCGACTACCATCAGTGATTTCAATGTGGTGTTGAGTGGTTTCATGGCGTTTTTTTTCATGGTGATGTATTTCGGATTGAATATGACTTTATTTAAGTATATCTTAAGTCTGATTGATGGAAATCATGATAAGAAACTGATTCAATGTATTCCCAGCTCAAAGGAGCTTGTCTATTTTTTTGGTGCCATGTTAAGTATAATGGTGCTCTCCATAGCACTGCTGATGATTTTAGGAGCCGTTTCTTTACCATTCCTTTATCTATTTGAAAATGGTGACAATCGGATGGAGCTGATGAGTAACTTTACGATGTTTGTTGTTTTTGTCGCGGCAATATTGACTTTCATCTTGATTATTAGAGTGGCATTTTATCCATTTTTCATTATCGATAAACACGCGGGCACATTGAGGTCATTACGATTCAGTTTTGCACTGACAAAGGGCAATGTATTCAAACTATTATTGATTTTGGCTGTATTTGCTTTTTTCCAGTTATTACAGATGTATTTTAATTATTTAGAATATTACATAATTTTTATTATTTTGAACCTCGTGAGTTCTTTCTTGGTGGTACCTTTGGCTAGTATTGTTGTTTCGGTCGCTTACCGATCCATGATGGCGGATTACCATGGGGGAGAGGATCCAAAGATTTTAAATAATATATTTTAATTAATAGCAAAGGTTTTGAGTAAAAAAGGAATTGCCATTTTAGGGGCAACGGGAAGTATAGGTACACAAGCCTTGGATGTGATTCGAGCCTTTCCTACTAAATTTAAAGCAATCGTTCTGACCTGTGGTAGCAATGCCACATTGTTGGTTAAACAGGCCTTGGAGTTTAAGCCCAAGGCGGTTGTCGTAACAGATTCCCTTCAGTATAGTTATGTGCAGGATGCTTTAAAAGGACATGATATTGCTGTTCTTTTGGGGGAAGCTGGACTGGTTGAAGTGGTGCAGTACGAAGAAGTAGATGTTGTTTTGAATGCGATCGTTGGATCTGCGGGATTAAAACCTACTGTTAAAGCGATTCAATCGAAAAAAGATATTGCGCTGGCCAATAAGGAGACGCTGGTTGTCGCCGGTGAGCTGATTATGGCTTTGGTGAAAGAATATGGTGTACGCATGCTTCCTGTCGATTCGGAGCATTCGGCGATCTTCCAGTGTTTGGCTGGCGAGGAGCATAATCCAATCGAGAAAATATATATCACAGCTTCCGGTGGACCCTTTCGTGGTAAAAAGAGAGCAGATCTTCTCGCAGTGACCAAGGCTGAAGCCTTGAAACATCCCAATTGGTCGATGGGTGCCAAAATTACGATTGACTCAGCTTCCTTGATGAATAAAGGGCTAGAAGTGATTGAAGCAAAATGGCTCTTCAATCTGTCAATAGATCAGGTCGATGTGATTGTACATCCCCAGTCTATTGTACATTCGCTGGTTCAGTTTCAGGATGGATCCATGAAGGCCCAAATGGGGGTTCCTGATATGAAATTGCCGATCCAATATGCACTGACCTTTCCGGCACGTTTTGAAAACAGTTTTGAGCGATTTAATTTCATGGACTATCCAACGCTCAGTTTTGAAAAAGCAGACATGGAAACTTTTCGGAATTTGGCACTTGCTTATGAGAGCCTTCGTGCCGGCGGAAATAGAAGCTGTGTATTAAATGCAGCCAATGAAGTTGTTGTGGATGCCTTCCTGAAAGATCAAGTTGGTTTTTTGGAGATGAGTGATATTATTGAACAGACATTAGATAAAGTAGAATTCATTACGACACCGACGCTGGATGATTATCTGGAGACGGATCGTGTCGCAAGATTAATAACGAAGGAAATAATCAAAGATTAAATTTTAAAAAGCATACATGGGTGTTTTAATTATGGTCGGACAAGTGATTTTAGGCTTGTCAATTTTAATTGTTCTACATGAGTTAGGACATTTCTTAGCAGCGCGTGCATTTGGTATCAAGGTGGAAAAATTTTATCTGTTCTTTGATGCCTGGGGAGTGAAATTATTTAAATTCAATTATAAAGGATGTGAATATGGTATTGGCTGGTTGCCTTTAGGTGGTTATGTCAAGATTGCGGGTATGATCGATGAATCGATGGATACCGAGCAATTAAAGGGTGAGCCACAACCTTGGGAATTTAGATCAAAACCAGCTTGGCAACGTTTAATCGTTATGCTTGGGGGGATTATTGTCAATATTGTGGTCGGCGTTGTTGTTTTTTGGATGCTGACTTTTAAAATGGGCAATACAGATATCAAAATGGATCAGCTGGTAAACGGTATTGTTCCGGGATCCATTGGTGAATCCATCGGTTTGAAAGCTGGTGATAAAGTGATTTCAATAGACGGTCACCGTATCGAAAATTACTCGGAGTTGATCAGTTCTAAAGTATTGATGGGCGGAGTGGCGCTTACAGTTGAACGCAACGGTGCAACAACAGAAGTAAAAGTTCCGGCCGATTTATTGAATACGCTTTCAGATAAGAAAGGGGAAAAGTTTATCGAGCCACGTGTTAAAACAACAAGTGTTGCTGAAGTATCACCTGGGTCGGCAGCAAGTAAAATGGGTTTTGTGAAAGGCGATAGCATTATTGCAGTGAATGGGGTACAGGTTCCTTTCTTCGACGAGTTTAAAGCACAAATAAAAGCGAATATTAATAAAGCTGTAGCAATTAAAGTCGTACGCAAAGGTGATGAAGTTTCCTTGCAAGGCAATGTTCCTGCGGATGCCATGCTGGGAATAGGCATTAACCGTGATTATTCCATCAAATCTTTTACAACGCAATATAGCTTGATGGAGGCATTTCCAATCGGCGCTAAAAAAGCTTTCACCGTGATTACCGACAACGCCAAAGGATTTGGCAAGATTTTCAAAGGGGAGGTACGTGCCGATAAAGCATTATCTGGCCCAATTGGAATTGCTACCTTGTTCGGCACAGAAGTGGACTGGATCCGTTTTTGGTCCTTAGTAGGGATGTTGTCTATGGCATTGGCATTTATGAACCTATTGCCTATTCCAGCTTTGGATGGCGGTCACGTATTGTTCTTGTTGGTTGAAATGATACAAGGCAAACCATTGAGCGAAAAATTCCTGGAGAAAGCACAAATGGTCGGTTTCTTTATTTTATTGGCTTTAATGGTCTTTATATTCGGAAACGATATTTTTAAGCTATTTAAATAAATGAAATTTGTCAGCCAGCCGAAAGGCTGATGACTTGCATACCATAAAAAGGACTTAAAGCCAATCATGGTCGGAAGAAATTCCGACCATTTTTTATGGTATGGAAGTGTAGTATAGAATAGGATTACGTTCGGTTTATACCATTCATCTATACTATTGGCTTTCATTTGATTTCATAGCGCCTGTTCCATAGAGCAAGATGAAGGATTTTCTAACAATAAATTGTTTATTTATATTGCATTTAAAAAACAATTTTTCTAAGTTTGACCATGGATGGAAGAAATAGAGCAGATGTAAAGCCAGGTATGTTGGTGAATATAATCTTAAAAAAGGACCAACGTACAGGAAATTTAACAGAAGGCATAGTGAAAGACTTGCTGACATCATCCTCATATCATTCGAGGGGAATTAAAGTCAGGTTGACGGATGGCCAAGTAGGAAGAGTGGCTGAAATTATTGAAGATGATTTTTAAGGTATAGGCTACCGATCTTTATTTCTCTTTACTTAATCTTTTCTAACGGTATTGACACGGAGAGATTTACTACCTATGATGTTCTTATTGTATAAATCAAACTAAAAGCTTGTTGGATTGTTAATAGGGAACATTTTGAAATAAAATTTGTATAATAACATAATTATTGCTAACTTTTTTCTGTATTTTTTATTTTATTACATATTTATATAATATTGTTTTTATAATTATTAAAATGATAGCTTTTTCAAATGGATACCAAAAATAAATGTACGGTTGTCTACGCAGATGATGCGCTGATTCATCATGTGTTGATGCGAGCTATGGCTCAATCTCATTTATTGGATTTGGTTTATTGTGCTTCCAATGGTAGGGATTTAATCGACTACCTCGATGAAAACGAGCACGAACTTCCTGAAATATGTATATTAGATCTGCATATGCCTGTATTAAACGGGATAGAAACGGCAAAAATCATACGGGAGCGGTTTCCCTCTATTCGAATATTTGGGCTGACATCAAGTAGTGATGAGAATGAACGGATGGAATTGCGGGACGCTGGGGCAGAAGAGATCTTTTCGAAAGAACAGATGCCACTATTAATGAAACAACTTGCTCCTAGCATATAGCTATAAATAAAGAAGAGGTCTAACAGATGTTAGGCCTCTTCTTTATTTTCTAAAGCATCCTTGAATTTAAGAAGTCTAATCCAGGATGGACATTTGTTTAGATCTTTTTTCCATAATCCAACATGGATAAAACTTGTGCTCAAGAAACGTTGTACGTCGAAGACCTGCATATCTTGCTGTATTTCTAACGATTCAGGCAAGTCTTTGGATTGAAAATAGTGTTGTAATTCTTCTGGAGTCATACCACAAAAATAACGTTTTAAATCCTTATCTCCAACCTCCTCCGAGTGCCCGGTACAGATCCACAAATGCATCTAAATGCTGTTGCCTTAACTCGACGAGATCGAGGTCACTGTTTAGGGCATTGCTTTGCGCGGTAATCACCTCTAAATATGTGGCGTAACCACTTTTAAAGAGTAAACCCGCATTTTTAACGGCAAGATGTGCATTATCGACTCTTTCTTTGGCCAAAGACAATTGCTCCCGTTGCTTGTCGACCGTGACCACTGCATTAGAGACTTCGGCTACGGCTTCCACGACCTTTTGTTGCAATTGGATTTCGGCTTTATCACGTTCCAATTTAGCGACCTCATACTGTGTTTTCAAGGTTTTGTTTTTGAAAATAGGTGTGGTCAAATTCCCGGTTATTCCACCGAGCAATGCCCCTGGTATATTGAACCAATTTTTGGGGAGCATACTATTTACCCCCAATACGCCGCCTACGGTCAATGAAGGGTAACGCATGGCCTGTTGGATATTGGCATTTGCATTGGCTGCCATCAATTGAAATTCAGATGATCGGATATCTGGTCTATTGCGCACAATTTCGATTGGGGAACCTAAGGAGATGTCTTTGCTTTCAGCGAAGAGATGCTCGTAAGAAGTGCCTCTTTTGATGCTATCGGGTAATTTTCCGGTCAGTGTCTGTAGCGCATTTTCCTGGATGACAATTTCCTTTTCGATTTCGGGAACGAGGGAGGCCGCCAATAGACGCTGTGATTGTGTTTGTTGGATCGCCAAGGCGGTGATCTCACCCGCTTCATATTGAAGCTTGATCATGCGCAGCGTACTGTCGTTTAATTGGACGTTACGTTTGGCAACCTCAATCTTGGCATCGAGCATCAAAAGATTGAAGTAACCTTTTGCGACAGCAGTTATGATAGAGGTCTGTATCGCATTTTTTGCCTCCTGTGTATCCAAATATTCGGCTAAAAGTTGTTCTTGTTTACTTCCTATTTTCTTCCAGATATCTATTTCCCAGCTAAAATTAATATCGGAACCAAACATAGATTGATAGACAAACATATTTTGCGGTGCCTTTTCACCTTTATGATCGTAATATTTGGTCAGCGGACCACTGCCGAAGTCTTTCGATCGCCAGGTGCGGTTTCCATTGGCAATTGTCGCATTGACACTCGGCAGATAATTGGCTTTGTTCTGCGCTAAAACCCGATTTGAAATCTGCAGGTTGAGTAGTGCAGTTTTCATCTCAAAATTATTGGCCAAGGCAGAATCAATCAGTAGTTTCAAGGTAGGATCGTGAAAGAAGGATTTCCAATGGATCAGTCCCATACTGGAGGTATCTCCAAAGTAGTCCAATGTATCGCCGCGAAAGTTTTCGGGAAGTTTGAGTTTGGGCTGCACATAATCTTTGCCAATCTTACAGGCATTCATCAGACCTAAGAGACTAATGATGATCGATATTCCCGAAAGGTATTTTTTTATGTTTTTCATTATTCTTCCTCTTCTTTAGCTAGTTTATCATGTAGTTTTTCATCCAGGCTTTTGAATACGACAAAGAGTACAGGGATGATAAAGATGCCGAAGGCTACACCAAAGAGCATGCCGCCGGCAGCGCTGAAACTGATCGAATGGTTACCGATCGCCGACGGGCCAACCGTCCACATCAAGGGCACCAGGCCCGCAACAAAGGCTAAACTGGTCATCAAGATTGGCCGTAATCTCAGTTTGGAGCCGCTAATGGCTGCTTCGACGATACTTTTTCCGTTTTTACGCTCCTGGACGGCGAATTCGACGATCAGAATAGCGTTTTTGGCCAATAAGCCAATGAGCATAATAAGCCCCACCTGCACGTAGATGTTGTTT
Source organism: Sphingobacterium sp. UGAL515B_05 (assembly GCF_033097525.1). Lineage (NCBI taxonomy): Bacteria > Pseudomonadati > Bacteroidota > Sphingobacteriia > Sphingobacteriales > Sphingobacteriaceae > Sphingobacterium > Sphingobacterium sp. UGAL515B_05. The sequence continues at coordinate 4,274,443 of NZ_CP109907.1, forward strand.
TGAAGTCCCACAAGGTTGATCACAGAAAATACGCCGATCAGTCCTACTGGTATAGATAATAGCACGGCCCAAGGAAGAATGTAGCTTTCATATTGAGCGGAAAGCAGGAAGTAGACGAATAGGATACTAAGTGCAAAAATCAAGATGGTCTGTGAACCGGATTGACTTTCTTCATAACTCATGCCCGTCCATTCAAAACCGTAATTCCCCGGAAGTTTGTTGTCGGCCAATTTTTGGATAGCCTGCATGGCATCATCCGTACTATAGCCTTCCGCGGGTGTAATATTTACTGCAATTGCATTGTATAGATTGTAACGCGTAATGGTTTCTGGACCCACCGTCTTTTCTAAGGTCAATATGGTGTTAATAGGCACCATTTCGCCTTTACTGTTGCGCACAAAAATTGAATTGAAGGATTCGGGATCTTTGCGGAAGTCGAAATCTGATTGGACATAAACCCGGTATTGGCGACCAAACCGATTAAAATCGCTCGCCTGTACACGTGCAAAATAAGATCGGATTGTGGACATGAGATCTTTGATCTCAACTCCCAGAGATTTTGCCTTTACGGCATCGATATTTACCTCGTACTGAGGGAAGTTTGATTTAAAACTTGTGTAAGCACTTCGTATTTCCGGTAAGGTATTGAGTTGGTTAATAAAGGTATCTGCAATGGTGTTAAAGTCCCGAATGTCACCACCCATTCGATCCTGAAGAACCATTTCAATTCCGGCAAAGTCGCCAAAACCCTGTACGGTAGGGCGGGGGAATACTGTAAACGTTGCTTCATTAATCTGGGATAGATCATTTCTGATGGTATCCATAAACGCATTGATATTTTTGATGTGCTCGCGTTTGGCATGTGGTTTTAAGGTAATGTAACCGGCGGCAAATGCCGGGCTTGAACTTCCGTCCAGGGCATTAAAACCAGAAACAGTTGTCATTCCATTGATGTCCTGTCTTTTCTTCAAAATACTATCGGCACGATGAAGAACCTCAGTTGTTCGGCTCAATGAAGCGCCGGGAGGGAGGGCAATGTTGTATGTGATAAATCCATCATCTTCTGTCGGAATAAAACTTTTGGGTGTTTTAATCATAAACACTATGCCAAGTGCTGTAATTAAAATTAAACCTGCCCAGGCTATTTTCTTATTCTTGATCAGTATTTCTACAATCGAGACATATCGGGCAGTCAGTCGATCAAAAGAGGTATTGAATGCTTTGAAGAAGCGATCTTTAAATTGATTGATTTTGCCGTTTTTTTGATTGGTATGCTGTTGCGGGGCTTTCAGGAGTAGCGCACATAGGGCTGGACTTAAAGTCAAGGCATTGAGCGCTGAAATCAGAATCGCTGTTGCAAGGGTGTAAGCAAACTGGCGATAAAAGATACCTGCTGGCCCTTCCATAAATCCTACAGGCAAAAATACAGCCGCCATGACCATGGTTATGGACAGGATAGCACCCGTAATTTCGGACATCGTCGATAATGTAGCGGCTCTGGGTTTCATTCCTGTGCTGTGCATTTTTTCGTGGATGGCCTCGACGACGACAATGGCGTCGTCCACTACGATTCCAATAGCCAACACCAGGGCGAACATCGTCAGGACATTGAGCGAAAATCCAAAAAGCTGCAGAAAAAAGAAGGTTCCCACCAATGAAACAGGGATTGCAATTGCAGGGATCAAGGTGGATCTAAAATCTTGCAGGAAGATAAAGACAATAATAAATACCAGGATAAAGGCTTCAAAAAGGGTGTGCTCAACCTGGTTGATCGATTCATCGATCTGGTCACGTACCGAGTAGGTCACCTCGTAGTGTATGCCTTTTGGAAATGTTTTGGATTGTTCTTCGAGAACCTTTCTGACGGCAATATCAATATCATGGGCGTTGGAACCACTGGTTTGTGTTAAGTTGAGTGTAAGACCGGGATGTCCATTTACCTTATTGTCGCTGCTTAGATTGGTGGCGCCGAATTCGACGCGTGCCACATCTTTTAAATAGAGCACTGAACCGTCGCTGTTGGTTTTGATGACAATACTCTGGAATTCCTCCGGTGTGGTGAAACGCCCTTTATGACGGATCACTGTTTCGAAAGCTTCATCTGAGGTTTCTCCAAATTTACCGGGGGCAATCTCAAAGTTTTGATCTTTTATAGCGTTGGTTACATCTTGCGGGACGAGGTTATACAGGGCTAGTTTTTCGGGGTTCAACCAAAGTCGCATCGCATAATCCCGTGCTCCCAAACGGGAAACCTGGGCTACGCCATCAACACGCAGCAAAGGCCGCATCAGGTTAATCTGTGCATAAGCCTGGAGAAAGGTTTCGTCGTAGGCACTATCCTGGTGATCGGAGTAGAGATTGATGGTCATAATGACACCCGTTTGCCGTGGCATGACCGTGATTCCGGCCTCATTTACTTCTGCCGGAATGGAACTGATTGCTTTGGAAATCCGTGTCTGTACATTGACCGAGGCAATATCAGGATTTGTACCGGTCTTAAAATAGACCGACACACTTCCCGATCCTGAATTGGAGGCCGACGACTTGATATAGGTCATATCCTCTACACCATTGATGGCTTCTTCGATAGGTAGCAAAACACTTTTTGCTACAGTTTCGGCATTTGCTCCCGGGTAACTTAGAGAAACAAGCACACTTGGTGGTGCAATTTCCGGAAAGCGCGAAACAGGCAGCAGTTTTAGCCCCACTAAGCCCAAGATTACCAGGATAATGGAAACCACCGTGGCTAATACAGGCCTATTTATAAATGTTTTTAGCATATATATGGAATTTTAAACACGCTACATGAAGTGTACAGTATGCCCGACACCTTGTAGCATGTAAAAATGATAGATAATTATTTCTGTAAAATCGGGGTTACTGGTGAACCGTCGGTCAATTTGTCAAATCCACTGGTAATAACGCGATCGTTTTCCTGTAGTCCTGAGTAGACGATATAATTGTTTTTACTTTTGCCTGTCAGTTGGATATTTCGTTTCTGTGCTTTGTTGTTTTGGTCCAGTATATACACGAAGGATTTATCCTGCAATTCATTGACTGCAATCTGGGGGATTTGAAGAACGTCTTTTTTAACCTCTGCAATTTTAAGCGTGCCACTACTTCCGGATCGAAGTATATTGTCGTGATTTTGAAATGTCGCACGCAAGGAGATCGCACCTGTAGTACGGTTGATCTGGCCATTGACGGCATCCACTACACCTTTTTTTGCGTATTCTTCACCATCTGCAAGGACGAGCGTAACTTCGGGAAATACAAGCTTCTGATTCTGGTTGTATTTTTTTCCTTCTAGGCTATCTTTTTTTGCCTGTGCTTTGGAAAAATAAAGAAAGTCAGATTCATTCATGGAGAAATAAACATACACTTCCTGGATGTCTGAAAGATAGGTGAGGGGTTCTTTGTCACCTTTTGAGACCAGATTCCCAATGCGTTTTGGAATCCGGCCAATATAACCGCTTACCGGAGCGGTGATCACTGTAAAATCCTTGCTGATCTGAGCCGAACGTACGGCAGCGATGGCTTGATCCAGTGTTGCCTTGGCTACTTGGTAATCTGATTTGGCCGATGCCAGTCTGACATCGGAGATAACGTCGTTTTGAACCAGTGGTTTCAGTCGGTCGACTTCGAGCTGTGCATTTTTAAGTTTGGCTCTGGCGACCTGCTCTGTAGCAACCATGTTATTGAGGTTTTCCTGATAAGTTGAGGGGTCTACTTTGAACAGCTTCTGACCTTTTTGTACAAAAGAACCTTCATCAACATAAATTTCCTGCAGCAGACCTTCGACCTGCGGGCGAACTTCGACATTGACTTTACCTTCAATAGTCCCTAAATAATCCTTGATGGTGATCGCATCTGATTTAGTGACGGTATAAACGGGTAAGGCTACGGCTTTTTCATTGGTTTTATTTTCTTTTGAAGAACTTGAAGAACAACTTACCTGCGTGGCTAAGGCTGAACAAATCAATACGGATACTTTGAAAATAGATAATGTTTTTTTCTTCACAATGTTTGATTAATTTTTACGATATATATGTAGTGTAATATGATTATTACAATATAAACGTCAAATAGTTTAATTATTGTGAAGATTAACATTTGTTAACATCTCAAATCATAATTAATAACTGTTCAATTATTAATCAATAATAATGTTTAATAGTTTAAGGGTTTGGTAGTTATGGTTTTATGGAGGGTAGTACATCATATTTTCCAGCCAAAGGAAAATATGATGTTGATTGCCTTGTACCTTAGAATTTAAGGTGCTTCACGGTTAATCCGTTATTGATAAGCTGTTTTAAGGCATCGATGCCTATACTGATATGTGCTTCGACATATTTTGCTGTAACTGTTACATCACTGACAGAAGTTTTGACACCTTCTGGTACCATCGGTTGATCCGAAACGAGCAGTAAAGCACCTGTTGGAATCTTATTGGCAAATCCGACGCTGAATATCGTTGCGGTTTCCATATCAACGCACATGGCACGGATTGATTTTAAATATTTTTTGAAAGCTTTGTCATGTTCCCAAACCCGTCTATTGGTGGTGTATACCGTTCCAGTCCAGTAATCACGTTGGTGATCCCGAATTGTAGTGGATATGGCCTTTTGCATGGCGAAGGCTGGTAATGAGGGTACTTCAGGTGGAAAGTAGTCATTCGATGTTCCCTCGCCGCGGATAGCGGCAATTGGAAGAATCAGTTCACCTACAGGAATTTTTTTCTTGATACCCCCCGTCTTACCCAAGAATAGAACGGCTTTTGGAGCAATCGCTGACAATAGATCCATAATGGTTGCGGCCATTGGACTTCCCATACCGAAGTTGATAATGGTGATACCTCCGGCAGTGACGGATTGCATCGGTTTGTCTTCGCCATAAATAGGCGCATTATCATGCATTTCAGAAAATAGGTGGATATATTTTGAAAAGTTCGTTAAAAGGATATACTCCCCAAACTCTTCCAAAGGCCTTCCCGTATAACGAGGAAGCCAGTTGTTCACGATTTCTTCTTTGGTTTTTAAACCTGGTGTGATCGGACTATTTACGGTATTCTTTGCACTTTTCTTTGTTGTCATAGTCATTAAATTTAATTTCTTGAATCTCTTATCTTCCTGTCAACATTCCGTTATGGCTATGTTATTATTGTAATATAAGATTTTTAATTCTTTTCTAAAAAAAAATCCCGTTCAGCGAACGGGATTTTTTTTAAGCGACTTTAAGCTTTTTTAAATCGGACTTTTCGAATTTTGTCTTCGCATAGTCCAAGGTAATTTCTAATGCTTTCTGTCCCGTTTGCTCTTTTGTTGACGGAATCTCAAACATGGCGTCCAGCATAATGGCTTCGCAGATACTGCGGAGGCCACGGGCTCCAAGTTTAAATTCGTCAGCTTTATCAACAATAAACGTATATACGTCAGGATCAAATTTTAGTTCGATACCTTCGTATTCAAACAACTTCTTATATTGTTTTACCAATGCATTTTTTGGTTCAGTCAAAATGCTCAGTAAAGTTTCCTTATCCAATGGATTTAAGTAAGTCAATACAGGAAGACGGCCAATTAACTCTGGAATTAAACCAAAGTTCTTTAAGTCTTGAGGTGTAATATACTTGTATAGATTGTTCAAGTCAATTTCCTCTTCGTCTTCGTTCATTTTATAACCTACTGTTTGCGTGCGCAGACGGTTTGCAATTTTCTTTTGAATACCGTCGAATGCACCACCACAGATAAATAGAATATTACTTGTATTGACTGCGATCATTTTTTGATCCGGGTGTTTACGGCCGCCTTGAGGTGGAACGTTTACAACTGTACCTTCCAGAATCTTCAATAAAGCTTGCTGCACACCTTCACCCGATACATCTCTTGTAATAGACGGATTGTCGCTTTTACGAGCGATTTTATCAATCTCATCGATATAGATAATACCGCGTTCTGCAGAGGCTACATCATAATCTGCTGCTTGCAATAAACGTGTTAATATACTTTCTACGTCTTCCCCTACATACCCTGCTTCTGTCAATACAGTTGCATCCACAATACAGAAGGGGACGTTGAGTATCTTGGCAACAGTTTTTGCCAGCAAGGTTTTACCTGTACCTGTTTCACCAACGATAATCAAATTGGATTTTTCGATTTCAATCTCGTCTTTATCCACTTTCTGATTTAAACGTTTATAGTGATTATAAACTGCTACTGAAATTACTTTTTTCGCATCATCCTGACCGATTACATATTGATCCAGGTGAGTTTTAATCTCCAAAGGACGGATCAACTTTAAAGCAGTCTGTAAAGTTTTACTTTTTCGTTGTTTTAATTCTTCGGCCAAGATTTCGCCTGCCTGCTGGATACATCTGTCACAGATGTGTGCTCCGTTGCCTGCAATAAGCATCTGGGCCTCATTTTTGCTTATGCCACAAAACGAACAGTGAATGTCTCTATCGTTATTCTTTGCCATTGTTATTTAATAATCTCCTTCTTAGGAAGTAAAATCTCGTCAATCATACCGAATTCTTTGGCTTCATTGGCTCTCATCCAGTAATCGCGATCTGAAGATTTTTCTACCCATTCGTAAGTTTGTCCAGAATGATCTGAAATAATGGTGTATAATTCTTCTTTCAATTTCATCATCTCACGTAAGTTGATTTCCATGTCGGCAGCAACTCCTTGTGCACCACCGGAAGGTTGGTGAATCATGACGCGTGAGTGACGTAAGGCTGCACGTTTGCCTTTTGCACCAGCAACTAAAAGAACAGCTCCCATAGACGCAGCAATACCTGTGCAGATCGTCGCTACATCTGGCGTGATATATTGCATGGTATCATAAATTCCTAATCCAGCGTATACGCTTCCACCTGGTGAATTGATGTAGATCTGGATATCACGTTGTGCATCGGTAGATTGTAGGAACAAGAGCTGTGCCTGAATAATGTTGGCTACCTGATCATCAATACCGCTGCCTAAAAATATGATACGGTCCATCATCAAACGCGAAAACACATCCATCTGAGCAACGTTCAATTGACGCTCTTCAACGATGTAAGGTGTAAGGTTTGTCGGAATGCTTGTCTCTGTACGAGCAATGAAGCTATCAACATGTTGGCTTCCAATACGGTGATGCTTTACTGCATATTTTCTGAATTCGTTTTTATCTATATTCATCTTTTTATTTTTTCTATTCTGTAGGACTAATATAAAACTATATTTTAAAAATCAAATAAATTGAAAAGATGTTTTACATCTACTTTACATTTTTTCGGTGATCCCCTTTCAGGACCTGGAGGATACTGTATCTCCGGATTAATTCTTTATCTATTTCATGCATAGCTCCTTAGTCAATTTCGTTGTAGTTGGGGAGGTCTTCCAAAAATTCGTAAGACGCGTTTATAAAATCAATTTTACAATAGTAATGATTCATACCATTGCTCACTAACAGGTATGGTATACGGTGAACCGTATTATAATTTGCAATTTGCTCAAATACTTGTTGTGTGATTTTTATATGTGGCGCTTTAAACTCGGCTAAGACGACCTTATGCCCGCTACTGTTGTAAATCAATAAATCACTTCGTTTCTGAAGGTTATTTAATTTCAATCCGCCTTCAATATGCATCAGTGTTTTGGGGTAATTTTTCATGAGCGACAAATAGTTGATCCAATGCTGTCTAACCCATTCCTCCGGTGTTAATACCAAGTCCTTTTTTCTGAGCTCATCAAAGATGTAAATCGCATTGTTCTTTTTGGATATTTTAGCTTTAAACGGCGGTAAGTTCAGTGGAGTCGGTGAAAACATACACAAATATACTAAAATTTTAGCAAAAGAAATAAATTCGTGAAGTCTGAAATATGTGTTTTTTTGACTAGTCTGATTTTTTAGGTTAGGGAAACCCGAGGTCTGTATTTATGATGCGATTACTTAACGAGATGGTGAAAGCTATGTTGCTGAATGTTCATGGCATTAAATCAATAGTTTAATGTAATCGCGGTGCAGGAGTCAATTATAAAAGCGTAATTTTCGGAGTTTACTCGGTTGAATTGCCATTAAAATCGTAATTTTGCTTCGCATAAAATGCCCATGCTCGAGTTCGATAGACGTTTTGATGTGCGGTGACATGGGATGATTTTAGCGCTAGCAGATCGCTTGGATGCCGGAAACAAATGGGGGGCAACTGATCTACAGCGGGCGAATAAATAGACTATATATGAACATAAATCCGATCTTATCCGATATTAAGAACAGGTCTTTTAAACCAGTGTATTTATTGCAAGGGGAGGAGAGTTATTTCATTGATACCATTGCCGACGCTTTGGAAGCAACAGTATTGAATGATGCGCAGAAGGGCTTTGATCAATCGATTTTCTATGGAAAAGATATTGATATGTCTACCGTTGTCAATGCAGCAAAACGGTATCCCATGTTGAGTGATTATCAGTTGATTATTATCAAGGAAGCGCAGGAGCTGAAATGGAAATCGGATACGGAAGAACTGTTGACCAAATACCTGGAGCATCTTACACCGACAACCATTCTTGTGTTTTGTTTTAAACATGGGAAATTTGACAAACGCAAAAAGATCTATAAGGTATTTGAAAAAAAAGGACTAGTTGTTGATGCGGCCAAACTATACGACGATAAGGTGGGCCCTTGGATCGGAGCGTATGTGAAAGATGCCGGCTGGCGCATTCATCCGCAAGCGACGATGATGATTGCGGACTATCTCGGTAATGATCTGTCCAAAGTGTCTAATGAACTTGACAAGCTGATGCTTAATGTTCAAAAGAGTCAAGAGATCAGCATGGAAGATGTTGAACGAAATATTGGCATCTCCAAAGATTACAATGTTTTTGAATTAAATACAGCATTGGCTAAACGCAATGCCCTAAAAGCTTATCAGATTGTTGATTATTTTGTGGCCAACCCCAAAAATAATCCGCTGGTAATGGTCATTGGACAAATTGCTACCTACTTCACGAAGATTCTCAAATACCATTATCTGATTGACAAATCGGTCGCGGCAAAAGAATTGGGGGTACATCCTTTCTTTTTGAAAGAATACGAGCTTGCTGCAAGAAATTACAACAGACGGAAAACTTTCGATGTGCTCAATGTGTTGAAAGAAACAGATTTGAAATCCAAGGGAGTCAATGTCCCGAGCAATTTCAGCAGTGAGGAAATTCTAAAAGAAATGGTCTACAAGATCCTCAACTGATTCCATCCGCATAGCAAACACCAGAAATGGTGTTTTTTTTTACACAAATTTAATAATTAAACACTTGTTTAAATTAAACGTTTGTTTAACTTTGTCGCGCATTTAGCGAGAATGTATTTTATAATCGCTACGAATCTGCGATTGTATCTATAAAAGATAGAGGTTTAAAATGGAATTTAACGAGAAACAGATTGATATCCTGCTTGCAGCTGAGCGTCTTTTTGCAACAAAAGGGTTTGATGGAACTTCCGTTCGTGATATCGCCAATGAGGCGAATGTAAATGTCGCGATGATCAATTATTATTTTGGTTCTAAAGACAAGCTACTGGATACTTTCTTTGAATGGCGTGTTCCTGATTTTATGATCAATGTGGATGAGCTGGCGCTTATTGATAATGCATTGGACAAAATTGACGCCATGGTCGATAGGTCGTTTAAGTCCATGAACTCCCATCGTAAGCTATATCATATCATTACCATTGAAAGTTCGTTAAAACAGCGCATGCTGATCTCGGAGGCTTTTCGCAAACTCAAGCTGCACAATCTTGAAGTGATATCGTCTGTTATCAATGCGGGGGTAGAACAAGGGGTATTCAAAGCAGGATATGATCCCATCTTGATCCACTCCATGATGATGGGCGTATTTATGAATTTTCAGATGAACCATTGTTTTTTACAGGATCAGTTGCATATCGATAACGATGAGGACTATGCAAATTATATTGAAACAACTTTAACAGAATTTATACAGAAAACAATTAAAGCTTTATTGACATATGAAAAATAAGTTGGCCAATTTGAGTGCTTTATTGCTTTTAAGTCCTATGGGTCTGTTGGCGCAAGACAACAAACACATGACTTTGGAAGAGATAATTCACTTGGCCGCAAATCAAAGCGTGGAAGCAAAGTCTACCGATACGAAGATATTGGGGAGACAGCTCGAAGTTGAAACGGCCAAATCGAAACAGCTTCCTGATGCAAAATTGAGTGGACAATACATGGCTATGACTACTCCAAATGTGAATTTAAAGTTGGCTTTAGGTGAGGGGGGCTCTGCTCCGGATATTGCTGCAAACCAATTGTGGTTAGGACAGGCTTCGGTGAGCATGCCAATTTATACAGGTGGACGTATTAAAGGCGGTATTGATATTGCAAAAGATGCATTGAAAGCTGAGGAATACAACGCTGTAGCAAGTAAAGAACAACTGGCTATACGTGCAGTGAATCTTTATCTAAGTCTTTATAAGGCTCAGCAAACCAACTTGTTGATTGCTGAAAATATCAAGCAGTCGGAGCAGCGTGTTTCGGATTTTAAAGCGATGTTGGACAATGGTTTGATCGCGCGTAACGACCTGTTAAAAGCAGAACTGCAGCTTTCAAATTATCAGGTTTCGCTTCAGGAGGCGCAGAAAAATATCAAGGTGCTGAACTATCAATTGGCTAATTTTTTGAAAATTGATGAAAATACACAGCTGGATCAGATCAATCTTGCTGAGGTGAACGGTGTTGATTTGGGTTTAAAAGCATCTTATGACGCTGCGAAAACCTCGCGTTCTGATGTGAAATCTTTGGAGTCTCAACGTTTGCTTGCAGAAGACCAGTTGAAGGTAACAAAAGCATCCACATTGCCACAGGTTTCTGCAACGGCAGGTTACAATGCTTTTGGTTTGCAAAAAGTGGTTACTGTAACAAATGCGGCCATGGTGGGTGTAGGTGTATCCTACGACATCGGTTCACTTTATAAAAACAAAAGAGAAGTGAATGTTGCGAAAAATCGTATAAAAGAAATTGATGAGCACATTGAATTATTAAATGATAAGGTGAAAGTTCAGGTTCAACAGGCCAATGAAAACTATATGCTGGCACAAAAGCAGGATGTGGTGTACCACCAAGCGGTGGATCAGGCGGTTGAAAATTATCGGATTACAAAAGATAAGTACGATAATGGTATAGCAGATACAGACGACTTATTAACCGCCGATGTACAGCAGTTACAGAGCAAGATCAATCTGGCAATTAGCAAAGCAAACACCATTGAAAAATATTACGACCTTCTATTGGCAAATGGGTCTTTAAACATTAAATAGCAATTAATCTAGACATGGAAAATACAGTAGAAAACGCACCGGAAAAAAAAGGTACAAATAAAAAATTTACAATTATTTTGGCGGCATTGGTCATCTTCGGAGGAGCTTATGGCGGGTATAAATATATGCACGGCCAAGCGCATGAGACCACCGATGATGCACAGGTAGAGAAAAATATGAGCCCGATCATTCCACGTGTTGGCGGGTTTATCTCGAAAGTGTATGTAAAAGATAATGATTTGGTGAAAAAGGGCGATACGTTGTTCACCATTGAGAGCCAGGATTATCAGGTTCGTGTGGATGAAGCGTTGGCCGCCTTGGCAGCAGCTCAAAGCAGCTTTGATGTTTCAAAGGCAGATGTATCTGCATCTTCAGCAAATGTGGCTATCTCTGATGCAACGATCCAATCGAATTTGGGAAGCATTGATGCCGCACGTATCCGTGCGAAACAAGCAAACAATGATTATATCCGTTACCAAAACTTATACAACAACCAATCGATCACCAAACAACAGTATGAGCAGGCATTAACGGCTAAATTGGAAGCTGATAAGCAGGTTGAAATCTTACAACAACAACGCAACGCCAGTGCTTCACAACGTAATGCAATCGTGAGTAAGACTACAGTAGCTGCAAAGCAAACTTCTGTTGCTGAGGCAAATATAAAGAGAGCGAATGCGCAACTTGAAGCGGCTAAATTGAACCTTTCTTATACTGCAGTACTTGCTTCTGTGGATGGCCAGGTATCGAATATCAAGGTACAACCAGGGCAGATGGTCAATCCAGGTCAATCTTTGTTCTACATTGTAGATAATATTGAAACTTGGGTCGTTGCCAACTTTAAAGAGACGCAATTGGAAAAAATGAAACCTGGACAAAAAGTCGGTATTAAAGTGGATGCTTATCCTAATATTGAGTTTGAAGGAGAGGTAAACTCCTTCTCGCCAGCCACTGGTTCACGTTTCTCTTTATTGCCTCCAGATAATGCAACGGGTAACTTTGTAAAGACGGTTCAGCGTTTACCCGTAAAGATCAAATTGACAAAAGACAATAAAGCAGAAAATGTGGCTTTGCTCAGACCGGGCATGAATGCTGACGTAGATGTGCATGTTCAATAACTATGGAAAATTTAAATCAACAAGATAGTCTGGTTGAATATGGTTTTCGACGTGTTGTAATCACGATTACAGCGGTACTTTGTGCGCTGTTGGAAATCGTGGATACAACCATCGTCAACGTGGCTCTGAACGATATGAAAGGTTCACTGGGCGCAACATTGACGGATGTCGCATGGGTTATCACAGCTTACGCAATTGCCAATGTAATTGTGATTCCGATGACAAGCTGGTTGTCCCAACAGTTTGGGCGTAGAAATTACTTTGCGGCTTCTATTATCATATTCACAGTATCTTCATTTTTATGCGGTAATGCGACCAACATTTGGGAGCTTGTTGCATTTCGTTTTATACAAGGGATGGGCGGTGGAGCCTTGTTAGTAACAGCACAAACCATCATCACAGAGAGTTATCCGAAGGAAAAACGTAGTATGGCTCAGGCTATTTATGGTATGGGAGTAATTATTGGTCCAACGCTTGGTCCACCTTTAGGTGGGTATATTATCGATAATTTCTCCTGGCCATATATATTCTATATCAATGTGCCGTTAGGGATTATTGCGACCTTGTTGACCTTATCTTTTGTGCGCAGTCCTAAATATAGCCAAAAGCAATCTGCAAAGGAAGTGGATTGGTTTGGTATGATCTTTTTGATCATGTTTATTGGTTCCCTTCAGTTTGTATTGGAACATGGACAACAGGATGACTGGTTTGACGACCCCTTGATTTTAGGCTTATCAATCTTGTCTGTTTTCGGGTTATTGTTCTTTATCTGGCGGGAACTGGTGTATGACAAACCCATTGTTAACTTGCGTGTATTGAAGGATAAAAATTTGCAGGTGGGTGTAGTGATGAGCTTTATCCTCGGTTTTGGCTTGTTCGGCTCGACCTTTATTATTCCAATCTATACCCAGTCAATTTTGGGATGGACAGCGACCGATGCGGGTTTGCTCTTATTACCAAGTTCGATTATGACCGGTATCATGATGCCTTTTATAGGAAAGATGATCCAAAATGGTGTTCCTCAAAAATATATGGTTGCCGTGGGGCTTAGTATCTTTTTTGGCTTCTGTTTTTGGATGTATAGTCTCATGACCAATGATACGGGATCTGAGCATATGTTTTGGCCACTGATTCTACGTGGCGTTGGCTTAGGATTGTTATTCGTGCCTGTGATGACACTCTCGCTATCGACATTACATGGTAAGTCAATTGGTGAAGGTGCAGCTTTTACAGGGATGATGCGCCAGTTGGGTGGTTCATTTGGAATTGCCTTGATCACGACATTTATTGCCCGTGATAGCCAAAAACATCGTGTTGACCTGGTTGCCAATTTAGATCCAAGCAAGTTTGATGTGCAACAACGGGTGCAACAATTGCAAATGAGTTTTCAGTCGAAAGGCTTTTCGCCTAATGAGGCGCTGGCCAAAGCGCATCAAATATTAGACATGAGTGTAATGAAGCAAGCGACCGTTTTATCTTATATGGATGTGTTTTTGTATCTCGGGGTAGTGTTTTTGCTGTGTGTGCCCTTTGTATTGATGATCAAACAAGGGAAAACGCAGATCGATATGTCCAGTGTACATTAGTATTGGGTTCGTCTGCTGCGCTGTTATCATAGTGCACCATCCGTGAAGAACAATTTATCGTTCAATCAGAAGTCCTCAAAAAGTGTTTAACTTTTTGAGGACTTTTTTTGTGCAGGTTCTTTTTTGGTAGAAAAGCACTTTGGGTTGACGTTTCTTCTTGTTTGGACATGATGTAGCATTGATTTTTGGCAATTGAAAAACCATAAATTGAAAAACCTGATTTAAAATTGATTGTTTAATAATAAAGAGTTTGGAAGAATTGATCTTTTGGCATCAGAAAAGACGGTTCTTGTTGAATTGCGATTAAGGTAGATTTTTTGTCTTCAAAATAGCGACTGCATGTATACGGAAAAACTTAATTTTTTGGCGTTTATCATTCCCTTATTTTTAATCTTGATGGTGTTGGAATATTGGTATAGCCTCAAAAAACAGAAACGTTTTTATTCTTTTGATGAATCGATCTCAAATCTCAATGTTGGTATCGTCGAGCGTATGTGTGATATGTTTTCTGTTAGTTTATTTTACTTTTTTTTCGTTTGGGTGTATCAAAACTTTGCGATATTTCACATTGAAGCGAATGTTTGGACCTGGGTTATACTTTTTCTATTTACAGATTTTCTCTGGTATTGGTATCATCGCTATAGCCATGAAATAAACTTGTTGTGGGCAGCTCATGTTGTACATCACCAAAGTGAAGATTATAACTTTACCGTAGCAGCCCGGATTACCATATTTCAAGCCGTTTTCCGTTCGTTATTTTGGGCTTTTATTCCCCTTTTGGGATTCCCGCCCTTTATGATGACCGCTATTTTGTTGATTCATGGCGTATATCCATTTTTCTCCCATACGCAGACCGTCGGAAATTTGGGTATTTTGGAGCGTATATTTGTAACGCCATCTCACCATCGGGTGCATCATAGCAGCAATGAACTCTATTTGGATAAGAATTATGGGGATATCCTGATTATTTGGGATAAGCTGTTTGGAACATTTATCTCGGAACAAAAGGATGAACCCTGTGTCTATGGTCTTACCAAACCTATTCATCGCTACACTTTTCTTTGGCAGCATTTTCATTATTTATTTGAAATAGGCTTGTCATTTAAGCGGGCGGAAGGATTTAAAAACAAAATGCGGACGATATTTGGTCGGCCCGACGACATACAGCCTGAAATTCGGGAAGAACTGGAAGAACGCATTTTTGCAGGAGCTCGGCCGCAAGTTCACGCACAGGTGTTAAGCCGCTATATTTTTTTTCAGTCCATGTTGACGGTAACGCTTCTTTTTTTCTTTTTGCTTTATGGGAATTATCAGCAACTCATACAACTCCTTATTGGCGGAGGATTTATTCTCTGTAGCGTCATTTGTATTGGGGGGCTCCTGGAACATGAAGACTGGGTTTTTCCACTTGAGATGCTTCGGCTGTTCTTATTGCTACTGTATATCGGTCTAACTTTTTATTCACCATTGGGGCTTGTTTTGGTAGGATGTTTCGCTTTGATTCAATTGATTTTTTATAAAACGTTAGCAGGTCACTATAAAAAAGTTTTGCGTCTTGAAAGATGTTGAAAATTGCTTTCTGGAGAGCCATTTCCTCTAAATGGTAGATGCAGTCAAATCTATGAAGTGTTACTGTCAATTATTGGTCTGCTGCTGTAACTAAGTCCGCAAATGATTGACAATAGGATCTGGCCATAATATCCCAGCTATATTGTTTTAGGGTATTTTGTTTAAATTGTAGGCTCAGGCTTTTATAATGGACTGGATTTGCTAAAATGGCTTGAAGTTGTTCGATCCATGCATTTTGGTTTTTGCTTGCCAGGAGCAGGCCATTGCAATGATGTGTCACGGCGCTTGTAATTCCTTCTAATTCGGCGGCCACAACAATGGTGCCTGCTATAGAAGCCTCCAAACAGACGAGCCCAAAGCCTTCCATATCTCCGGGCACTTCAATATTGGGCATCAAGAAGGCCTGTGCGTTGGTCAAGAGGCTTTGCAGTTGTTCGAATGGGACTTTTCCAAGATGTTCAATTTTTTCGGGGTACGCTTTCAGTAATTTTCTGATCTCGCCCTGATCGGTCGGAAATCCGAGGAATAAGGTGATTAAATGATTTATCTTTTTGGGCATAAGCCGCAATAGGCGTTCTTTCCATGTAGGTTTGTGATCGAATGGACCTACCATCAGTAATTTGAAATCACCCTGGATAGCGGGAATGACATGTTTCATCAACCACGAGAAGCCCTTCCGTTTAACAGGGCGTCCCAAAGTGATAAAATAGGGCTTGCTTTCGCAGACTGGTTCATTGTTTTCAGTGGAGTGGTGTATCGGATCTACACCGTTGGGTATAACAATAATTTTGGATGGATCGATACCACGTAAATGGGCGGCGTCGGCGGTAGCTTGGCTAACCGCAATAAGCTGATCAAATGTGTTAAACCGCGGTATGATCTTACGCTGAAAATAGCGAAAGGGAAATACAATATCCAGTCCGTGAAGCGTGGCAACTCGTTTTAAATGGGAATATCCTTTGTGAAAAGAGGCTAAAGAGGCAATTAATCCATCATTAAAGTGAATAAGCTTGATGCCGGGGTTATCGTTAATTTTGGCTAGAATTCGGCGATTCAGCTGGAAGAAGAAAGCTAAAAGAGGTTCCCGGTTGTCATAGACTAAGGTGTGTACCTTCAAGTAAAGAGCCGCAGTATTGATCAGTTCAAAGCTTTGTTTTTCCATACCGCCAACACTTGGGGGATATTTGTGGCTGACAAATAGTATTTCTATTTCAGATGGGTACATGTACTGGTTTCTTTTTGATGCATAGATAACATATAAAACCCAACGCTACCCAGGTGAGCTGTCGGCCGCGACGTAGTAATGAAGCACTGAGCCAGATACTACCTCCAGTAATACCGATCATATGGAGTAGGAGCTTATTGGCGATTTCTTCAATGCCCAGTTGCCCTGGAATAAAAGCACCGATGCTTTTCAGCACAATGACACTCATATCTACTATTAGACCATGTATTGGTTGTACTGCAACATCCAAAAATTTTAGAATATAATAGAATTCAAGGCTGCCAATAATCCAATGTAGTGCAAAAAGTAAGTAAGAATACCAAAAAACCTTATTTTGATGCCGATAAAAGTCTTTAACGTTCCAAAGTAGTGACTGAAAATGCGCTTTTGCTTTTCCAAAAAGTGTTGCTGTTGAAGCCTTGGTTTGCGAGGGACTTTTTGCAACCATTAACCAATAAAGTATCAGGATCATCAAAAGGAACAAAAATAGACAGATCATATATATTACTGGGCCTGCGTAGCGTATAATTTCATTTTTTAAAGGAGAAAATACCAACCAAAGCATAGCAATCAAAAAGAGTGTCAATTGAGACAGTACGGCGGTAATACGGGATATTGCAACTGAATTCAATCCTTCTTTTAAGGGAATGTCATAACGGGTTATCAATTGTGCCTTTAATAAATCACCACCTATAATGCTTGTAGGGTTAAATAGTCCAACGGTTTCCCCGATTTGACGGATGGCAAAGAGTTCGATCAAATTGACCTTCTTTTTTGCGGAGCCCAAGCATATCCACCAAGCGAATGTGCCAACAAAATAGGCCGCGAAAGTCGTAAACAAAATAATTATAAAGCGATAACCAACTGAGGAGAGCTCTTTTTTCAAGGCATTTAAGTCGCTTTTCGCTAAAAAGACAGTGATGGACGCCAGAATCAAAAATAGAAAAATACCTTTGATGAGCTGGCTTGGGTTTGTTAGTTTGCCCATGCCAAATCGACTTCCTGTGTTTTGTCAACCAATAGTTCAATGTCATTAAAATAGCATCCAGATAGTCTATTCCAATCCAGTTGTCCGACATAGGATAGACCTTCAGTGATGAGATTCTTTTTTAAGCTCGCGTCAGAGAGAATTTTTTTGAGGTAGTAAACATATCCAGCTGCATTTTCAGGTTGACACTTAAATCCATTTTTCCCGTGCTGAATCAAGGAAGCCGAACCCCCACCATCGGCGATAACACAAGGAAGTCCGGATGCCAATGCTTCGACAACGACATTTCCGTACGTTTCTGAGACCGACGGAAAAACAAAGGCATCTGCCGAAGCATATAGAATTGCAAGCTCATCATGGCTTTTCTTTCCTAAGAAAATGGCATTAGGCATCTCTTGCATTGCAATTATTTTGGCTGTTCCTTCACCGACAACAATGAAATTATAGTCAAGATTCTGAGCTTGTATCTGTTGATAGATTTCAATAAGCGTTTTAATGTTTTTTTCCCAGACGATACGACTGACAAAGAGGATTGTTGGTTTGTTATTCTTTGTGATAGTCTGCAGCTGAGATAGATTCTTTTTATTGGGATTAAACAAGGCTGTGTCTATTCCTCTTTGCCACAGTTTTAATCCTTCTTGTTGTAAGCCGATCTGCTGTAATTCGTTTAGAATAGATTTGGTGGGTACATAGACAATATCACATTTGTTATAAAAGTTATTCATTGCTTTTTTCATCCATTGTTCAGTTGGCTTGACCAAGGGGAGTATGTTTTTGAAATAATAGGCAATGTATGAAATGAAGTGTGTATGATAGATCGTAAGGACAGGAATACCTTTTCGTTTGGCATAATTTAATGCAAAAAAACCTAAAAGGGAAGGCGTAGCAATATGAATCATGTCGGGAGCAAATTTATCTAAGGCGAGCTCAAGTTTCTTTTTAATAAGCTGTGGAATAGCGAGACAATAATCGTCGTTGACCGGTATTTTGAATGTGGGTACCTTGTAAGAATGAAAGTTGCGAAATTGCGTAGGGCCGCCACCATAAATAAAAAAATAGTTGAATTTCTGCTGATCTATACGGTTTATTAGCTGAAACATTGTCCGTGATGCACCGTCGAAATCCTCGACGAGTATCTCTGTAAAGAAGGCTACCTTTCTCATATTATTCTTATTAGGGATTGTATAAAAATAGCTGAAAGCTGTAACTCCTATGCTATGCAGGTATTAACCTTTTGTCATTATAGTGTTTATAAATTATTAGTGTTTAATGATTTGTGCATAATTATTAAAAATAGAATTAATTGAATATAATAATAGAGCTAATGTTGGCGCAGTAGCTTTGGAGTGAACGAAATATTCAATCCATGCTATTAGATCTGTTGTTCGAAAAAAAAATTAGACCTAAGGGGTTTCGAAAGATTGTCATCTTATTTATTTGTGCGTCTACCGGCGTTATGCTCGGTTTTAAGTTGAAACCAAAACAACAGCCAAAGCTCAGTAATGCTGTGTATGCAGCTATGCCGGAAGCGACTTACGGAAAACTAAATTTGTTAACGTACAATATAGCTGGCCTCCCTGAATTGATTTCCAGTGCTGTAACCGAGCGGTCTTCCAGTATTACGTCGATCGGCAATCGGATCAACGGATTTGATATTGTCAATGTGCAGGAAGATTTTAACTACAACAAGTTCCTCTACAGCGAAAATAAGCATAGCTACCGAACGGAAAATATGGGTGGGGTACCTTTTGGGGACGGGCTGAGTACACTTTCAAAATATCCTATCGTTGAGTTTGAGCGGGTGGGCTGGACTGATTGCAATGGTGCAGATTGTCTGACTCCTAAAGGCTTTTCTTATGCTCGAATTCAATTGGCCAAAGCGGTATTTATTGATGTTTATAATGTACATGCGACAGCTCAGGATGATCCGAATGCAACGATTGCCCGGCAGAAGAATATAAATCAGCTAAAAGCCTATATTAAAAAGTATTCGGCTGACAGACCACTTTTGATTATGGGCGACTTTAATGCACATTATGCTTACGAGCTGGATAACATCAGTTCTTTTCAGAAGGACTTAGGTTTGGTAGATGCATGGGTAAGTTTACGCAACAAAGGTAATATTCCTGGGCATCAAGTGAATTTTGAAGCGAAAACAGCATTGGAGTTGACAGAGGATTGCGAAGGTATTGATAAAATTTACTATCGCAATAACCATCATTTGCTATTTGAGGCAAAGAATTATCAGGTTCAAAAAAAGCTTTTTCAAAACGAAAAGGGACAGGATTTATCCGACCATTGTGCGGTGTCCTTACAATTAGGTTGGCGTGTTGTCAAACATTCGGTTCAGTAAAGTAAAACTTTCTCAATTCTTTCATATCAATCGCGATTAGCACTGAACCCCTCAGTGCTTTTTTATTGCGCATCAAAAAAGCCCCATAAAATGAATTATGGAGCCTTTATTAAATTGGGATAAATTATCTTATTTATACATTTCTTCACGTTGCGCTTTCACCACATCGCTATTAATGTATTCATCGTAAGTCATCAATTTGTCGATGATACCTTTCGGAGTCAATTCGATGATTCTATTTGCAACAGTTTCAGTCAATTCGTGGTCACGGGATGTGAACAACATTGATCCTTTAAAATCAGACATTCCATTGTTCAATGCAGTGATAGATTCCAAATCCAAGTGGTTGGTTGGTTCATCAAAGATTAGGAAGTTGGCGCCTTGAAGCATCATACGAGAAAACATACAACGCATTTTTTCTCCTCCTGAAAGCACAGATACTTTCTTCATAACTTCTTCACCAGAGAACAACATTTTCCCTAGAAATCCACGTATAAATTGTTCGTCCGCCTCCGGGTTAGTCGTATAGTTTCTCAACCAGTCCACTAAATTCTCATTTTTTCCTTCGAAGAATGCGGCATTTTCAATCGGCATATCGGCAGGAGTGATGGTAACGCCCCATTTGAATTCGCCACCGAAATCGGTGTCTCTACCAGTTATAATGTCATAAAATGCTGTGGTTACCAATGAATTTGGACCTAGAACAGCGATTTTATCGCCTTTATTAATCATAAAGGTAATATCCTTGAAGAATACCTCGCCATTGACCGTTTTGCTTAAGCCTTCAACTTGTAGCGTTTGATCTCCTGGTTCACGATTCATGGTATTGAACATGATGGCCGGATATTTACGGTTGGATGGTTTAATCTCGTCAATATTAATTTTATCCAATGCTTTCTTACGAGAAGTAGCTTGTTTGGATTTGGAAGCGTTGGCAGAGAACCGACGGATAAACTCCTGAAGTTCTTTTACTTTATCTTCCATTTTCTTGTTTTGATCAGAACGTTGCTTTAACGCTAATTGGGAAGATTCGTACCAGAACGAGTAGTTACCCGTATAGATTGTCATCTTACCAAAATCAATATCCACCGTATGCGTACATACAGCATCCAGGAAGTGACGGTCGTGGGATACAACTAAGACGATTGCCTCGTAACTCGCTAAAAAATCCTCTAACCATGCGATGGTATTAATATCCAAATCATTGGTAGGCTCATCGAGAATCAAAATATCTGGTTTGCCAAATAATGCTTGCGCTAAGAGTACGCGGACTTTTTGGTTACCGTCAATTTCAGAAACTAACTTATAATGTAGTTCTTCTTTAATGCCTAAACTGCTCAATAAAGTTGCGGCATTAGATTCGGCATTCCATCCATCCATTTCAGCAAAAAGACTTTCCAGTTCGCCAGCGCGTTCGCCGTCGGCATCAGAGAAATCCTCTTTCATGTAAATGGCATCTTTCTCTTTCATGATTTTGTAAAGCTCTTGGTTACCCATCATGACAGTTTCAAGAACAGTAAATTCATCGAAAGCATAGTGATCCTGACTTAAAACAGACATGCGTTCGCCTGGCGTGAATGCCACTGAACCTGTCGAAGGATCAACTTCCCCTGAGATAATTTTTAAGAAAGTAGATTTACCTGCTCCATTAGCACCAATAATACCGTAACAGTTTCCAGGTGTGAATTTTAGATTGACATCTTCGAATAGTACACGTTTACCAAAACGAAGGGAGAGATTTGACACATTAATCATTCAGCAATGAAATTTTTGTATTTTTTATTGTAAATATTCTGTTTATCAGAGTTTTATGTATATTAAGTAAGTAGTTCTTTTGTTGTGTTGTACACGATTGTACAATAATATTTGTATATAATTGAAACATATAATTTACAAATCATTTACAAAGAACGATGGCTACTGTCGCAGCAGTTATACTTAAACACCATAAAAAAACAAGACGGCACTTTTAATGTAAAAATTAGAATACCACATAAAGTATCTACTGTTTACATAGATACAAGCATCATTGCCGGCAAGTCTGATGTTGACACAAAGATACGATTAAAAAAGGTATTTATCGACACATACTTGACTTCTACAGTGAATGATTATCGAAAGAAATTAAACGCCTTGGGGCCTAAAGTTGACTACATGTCAGCATCTGATATTAAGGAGTATTTTTCGTTGGAAGATGAGCTTATTGATTTTATTAAGTTTGCCGATGAAAACGTCCAGACGTTAATAAATAGCACTAGAAAGAGTACCGGATTAAGAAGGAAAAAGAGAATTATTTTTTTTCACAAAGTTCTTAAATAAAGCTTAGTTTAGTGTTGATCTTATTAATTCTAAGTTACTTCGTGCATTTGAAAAATATTTATTCGATAATAAATATGCAGTTAATACTGTACGAAATACAATGGCAGATATAAGGGTATTTTCCCATCTTGCAAAGTAAGATTTAAGCCCGCTTGATACAATGAAATATATCCTCCTTGGGCAAGTACAAAACTATTAAATGACGTAATAAAAAAGACAAGAGATAAAATGTATTTTAATACATATTTCATAGCGTGATAGTATTTAGGGTTGAAATCATATCAACGAGTTTGTATTCGCCAGTATACCCCTTCAGATATAGACTTTGATTTTCAGGTGAATAGCCAATAACATCTTTTTCTAAACCGAAAAACTTTGCCATCTTAGCTTTTAAAATATCTATTTCATATTTTGTTCCGTCGATGATGACATACTTAGAACTATCGATGGTTTCTTGATCTGGTTTAGATGGTTGATCCTTCTTGCACGCGCCAAAGCCTAGCCCTAGCAGCGCAACAAATACTAAATATCTTTTCACTTGGTAATATAATTAGGGTGAAAGATAAATAATTTTATGGTGAAGAATAAGGGGGCAGGGAAGTTCTACACAAAAGTGTATACGTACAGAAATAGAAAAGCCTAGGCTTAACAGTTTAATTTATATAGTATTCTATTGCAGCCCAAGAGGGGGGATAAGGGAATTCCCATACTTAGCATAATTCGATAATAAATCCCATCCAATTACTGGAACAAATGCGAAATCTGCTTGATTGTAAAAATGATACCATAAATTGTGGCTTATTACATAGTCTATGTACGAATCCATAGTTTCCTCTGGCGTTTTACATAGAGTGTTTACATTCCTTATGACAGTTAATGCTACACTAAATAAATTTTCGAATTTATTTATCTGTTCGGACGGTGAATTTATTGAAATGATTGATGACACGTCGAAAATTTGACCAAAAGTGTAATTATTAATCCAGTCACTTGTTTCATCTATTGGGCCATCTGGTGTTCCTTGTTCTTGATCACCAACTGCACCATTTCCTGTGCCCCCTCCCGTTCCACGAACTTTCGAAATACAATTTTGATAATTGCTTGAGGCAGAAGTATTGCCTAAATGTGCTTCAGAAATAAATTCAACAATACGTCCTTTGATTGATTGTGCATCTGCACTGTTAGATTGCGGAAATAGGAATAGCGATACATGTCTTGAACTTTGATAATTCCCAGTTATGAGTGAAAATTACATAGATTTTACCAGTAAGCCTTGAGTGCTTTGGCCTACACAATTCCTCTGAAAGCTTGTGCAGTAACACCACCCAAAAGACTGTTAGCATTCCTAGCTCCTTTCTAAACTTCAGTTTTATTTTTATTTTTGTGATGCTAACAGTGGGGGGGCAACCTTTCAAACACTTTTAAAGAAAAAGAGCGAGAAATTCCTCCGTACAGCTATTACGATATTAAGATGTATTATATACATTCTGCAAATAGTTCAGGCCATCATTAGTCTATGATCTACTTTAATGCAGGCGTGCTTTCATTGGCAGTTGATCAAAAAAGATATAAGACCAACTTAGGAGGTAATCGCTTGAAGAGAGTCTTCATTTCCATTTTTAGCTTTTTCTAAACTTTACGTTTCTTCGCAATAACCTCTCTTTACTTGTCAAACTTAAGGCGTGAGTGGAAAGTTATTATTTGTTTGTCTAATTCTTCTATTAAGGAAATAGGACAATCCATTATTAATACTATTTCCTCCTTGCTCATATCTGTTCTGTGCAGATGCTCTATTAATTTTTCTATTTCCTGGGGTGTCATTTTTTTATTATTTTGGTGTTATGAAAAGGCATAAAATTATTTACCTACTTGGAACTATTATTATGATTGCGAACGCGTTGTTTGTAGTTCCATACCTAATTGAAGAATTAGGAAAGTCGATTGATAAATAGCTTATCCATTTCCTTTCTTCGCATTTCTCGATGATTTTAAAGTTTTCACTATCAATACAGAAATGCCATATATAAAAGATCCAACATCCGATATCAGATAGGCTATGTGATAAATTTTAAGAAGACTATTCATTTATAACCTCCTCTCGTTCTGTAGCAATATCATATTCTCAGAGTTTAACTTCACTTGGTTCGATCTTGAGTGTGGTTAGCATTTCTTCTCTTTTTTTGCTTTGTTTCAAGCTCCTCCGAGAATTTGAACAACGGTTTTCTTACCGTATTAAACAGCGCCATTAGAACCTCCTTTCAATATTAATTTGCTGAGTAAAACAACTGGCTTATTTGCAATTCGTGGTCACATAAAGTAACTCTTATGAGTTCTTTAATAAGTAGAGATTAACTAGTTCTGATTTTAAAAAATAGTGTGCTTGGATCCTCCATCAATTCCTCATTGGCCATGCTTGCTTGATCACATTTAAAATGAAATCATTGTAGCTGTCTATTGAATTTGGATTCCAGTTATGCCGTGAAATTTCAATAGATGGAGAGGATCTTTGAAATGAAGCGTGAAATCCAGCAATGTGTGCACATTATGAATTAATAAATTATAAATATTGTGTTGGTGATTTAAATTGGCTTCTTTTTTGTGGACAAGAGCTGAAATGAAATCAATTATGAAAAGAAATAGAATAACGGGTGCCGTTATACTTGCTGTAGCTTTTTTATTTAATATCCAAGGAGCCTCGGCTCAATTTGGAGGGCTATTGGATAAGGCAAGCAAAGCCGTTGCTTCCAAGGGGAGCAAGGTACTTGGATTGGATAAACTTTTAAAAGAGCCAGAAGCAATAAGTACCAGTTTTGAGGACGTCAATAGGAAAGGAGAGCAAATGCCTGATTTTCAAAATACGGCAGTTTATAAACCTTTAGAAAATCTACAAAAGAATGGTAGTGATGGCTATGTATTGGAAGCAGGCCATTTTGAAATGACCAATAAAAGCTATTGCTTGAAAGCGGGTACCTACGCACCATCAAAGGGTGATGGATATATGTATGCACCTACATTGGGCAAGAAGAGAGACGTGGTCATCGCAATTTTGAAAAGCGCTGAAAAGCATCCTGAAGTTGCACAATCAGATATACAGATGCTATTGTGGACGATCATTGCGAAGACAAAATTTATTGATTATTCGGGTCCGGTGAAAGAAACAGCCTTAAAATTGCTTACAGCTGAACAAATTTTGCATTTAGAAGGTGGAGCGCTTGGCGTTTTGCCATTTGATGTTGTCCAAAAAGCCAAAGACCAAATGCCACCGGCAATACAGACAATTTTTGAAGCGGAAAATAATATTCGGCAGCTCGTTTCCTCAGGAAACTATTCGTACGCTGATTTTGAACAATATGCAATCTTAGCTGGTATGGCTGAGCCTCGTACGGACGTGCCAAGTGGTATTTGGACGCTTCACCCCGATGGTTATTATGTTCGTTATTATCCAAGTGGTTATGCGGTTACTAAAGTTCAGGTGTATGTCCCTCAAGAATTGATTACAAAATTGAATGGTAAGAAGCTTGTATACGATGCAACAGATGATATTGCCTGTCCGGCAAATACGGGGTCGCAACGATTAGCACAAACGAATGAACCGATTCGTGATTAATATGTTGAGTCATTGAAAGTTTGATGGGAAGTGAAGGGGATGTGGAAGGAAATTTAATGAATAAGGGAGATCTACTGATCTCCCTTATTCATTAAATTTCCTCTTTTGCCTCCTGTATAATATATAAACAATGACAATGATAGCGATGATTGCTAAAATAATGTAATGGGAACCTGAATGTTGGGTTTTATCCTCTGTCGTCTGCGCATATGTAAAATTTGCTACGAAAAGAAGCACCATGAAAATCCACTTCTTGCACATAATAAACGGTTTATTAACTATAGTAGCAAGCTAAGTATTTTTTGCAACAAAGTCAAATTAATTCGGTAAAAAATAACTAAGATTTTTATAAAATTTTAATGCATAACCTCTGTTTCTCACATTTGATTCGTTATGTTCGAAAAATACAAGGATAGCAGAAGAGCTTTTGTCTTTTTATTCGCTTTTTGGTTCTTTTACCACTAATAAAACACAGCTAATTCACCTTTTTTACATTGGATATAGCTCCGGATATTGTTTAGGGAATTCGGTAAATGGTCCTAAAAATCGTATCTTGTGAACCTTTGTAAGCGTTTTTAGATATTCAAATCATGTCAAAACTTATCAATTTAACTGTCTTTAAAGAATTCTTAAAATCCAGCTTTGCTGGTGGAATTATACTTTTTTCCTGTGTTATTCTGGCATTGATCGTAGCAAATACATCATTGTATGCCAGTGTAATGGAATTTCTGAACCGGGAAGTAGGCTTTGAGAGCGGTCATATTCATTTAAAATATTCGTGGTTATTGTGGCTCAACGATGGTTTGATGGCTATTTTCTTTTTACTAGTGGGGCTCGAGATCAAACGTGAAATTGTAGAGGGTGAACTCTCATCGCCAAGTAAAGCAATTCTGCCCATTTTGGCTGCGGTTGGTGGGGCGCTTTTGCCTGCCATCATTTATTTTGTATTAAATCAGGGAACGGATACTGCAAACGGCTGGGGAATCCCTATGGCAACGGATATTGCATTTGCTTTAGCGGTTATCACGCTTCTGGGAAATAAGGTACCTGCCAGTCTTAAGATCTTTTTGGCTGCGCTAGCGATTGTTGACGACCTACTTGCCATATTGGTTATTGCGATCTTTTATAGCAATGGTATTCATGCGACCTATTTATTTATCGCTTTAGGTATCTTTCTGTTTTTGATCGTGTTAAATAAATTGGGCGTTAAAGCGATATGGGCTTACCTGATTCCGGGACTATTTATTTGGTACTTTGTTCACCACTCGGGTATTCATGCAACAATAGCTGGCGTGCTGGTGGCCATGACGTTACCAACAACACCGGATGCGGAAGAATCTCCCTTGGAAAAACTTGAGCATCTATTGACCAAACCTGTCAATTTCATTATCATTCCGCTGTTTGCATTTGCGAATACGCTTATTCCAATCCATGGGGAAATGATTGGTGGTTTGACTTCAAAATTGGGGATCGGTATTATCCTTGGCCTAATCGCTGGTAAATCAATTGGGATATTTTTGATCTGTTTTATTGCTAAAAAATTGAAGATTGCGCAATTACCGGAAGGGGCTGGCTGGAAACAGATTTTTGGTGTAGGCTTGTTGGGGGGAATCGGTTTCACGATGTCGATCTTCATCTCGATACTATCTTTTGATGATAGCATGCTGATTGAAGAAGCAAAGTTCGCGGTTCTGATCGCTTCATTATGCGCTGGCTTGCTAGGCTATGTCGTTTTGAGCGCAGTGTCAGCCGCAAAGAAAACAGCGGTTATTGATTAGATTTTGCATAGATAGCAGTCGTATGCTTGGCTTACAGGAATGTGTAGGACAGTTGTTTTTGGTCAAATTCATTTCTGATTCCCTCATGGATTAATCCTATCTGTACATCTATTTGAAAGCGGATAACGAGCTATAGGTATTAAATTTTAGACTTTTATGAATTAGATTTAGTAATTTAGGGCACAACAATAAAAACAATACGTTGAGATTTGATGAATTTGGCTTTGTTCCAGCTTTGGAAGAAGGTTTAGAAAGTATGATGTTTGAGGAGGCTACGCCGATCCAAGAACAGACCATCCCGATTATTAAAGAGGGAAAAGATATGATTGCCTGTGCACAGACAGGTACAGGTAAAACAGCAGCTTATATGTTGCCGATCCTCGATGCAATAGCACGGAATTCAAGGGAATCTATCCTTGCTATTATCCTTGTCCCGACCCGGGAACTTGCTATGCAAATTGACCAGCAGATTATGGGCATGTCTTATTATACGGGTGCAACATCGATAGCCATTTATGGGGGTGGTGATGGTATGGGGTATGAACAGCAAAAACGGGCCATACGAGAGGGGGTAAATATCATTGTTGCTACGCCGGGAAGGTTGATAAGCCATCTTACCTCCATGAAGATTGATCTCTCTCATTTAAAGCACTTTGTTTTGGATGAAGCCGATAGTATGCTGGATATGGGATTTCAAGACGATATTTTACGTATTGTAAGTTATCTACCGAAGAAAAAGCAGATGCTTTTGTTTTCAGCTACGATGCCGATGAAGATCAGGTCTTTTGCCCGAAAAATTCTGCAAGAGCCTGTTGAAGTCAATATTGCCATTTCTAAACCTTCGGAAGGGATAGATCAACGTGTATATCTTGCCTATGATCAACAGAAAATGGAGCTCCTGAAGAATATACTGAAGGATCCCAACTATGTATCTGTTATTATTTTTGCATCTCAAAAAACTACGGTCAAACTTCTCGCTCAGGAATTACAGAAGCAGGGGATTGATGCGGAGGGTTTCCATTCGGATCTCGAACAGTCGAAACGGGAAGATATTATGGCCCGGTTCCGGTCTCGTCAGGTGCGGGTACTGGTAGGGACAGATGTGATATCTCGCGGTATCGATGTGGTGGGAATCAGTTTGGTCGTTAATTACGATGTTCCACCGGATCCGGAAGACTATGTACACCGTATTGGACGTACTGCGCGAGCAGCAACTACAGGAACAGCCATTACCTTTGTCAATGAGAAAGATCAGAACCGTTTCGCTCAGATTGAGAATTTAATAGGTTATCCGATTGAACAACTTCCATTGCCAGAGGGGTTTGAAGCGGGACCTACTTACAATCCTGCCAAAAAGAATCCACAGCATAAGAAGAAGCGTTTCAATAGGAATAAAAATAAAAACTATCAGAAAGCTAAAAGAGCCTGATTTTAAAATACAAAGCCCCCATATGAGAAAAATATGGGGGCTTTGTATTTGAGTATATATTGTATTCAACTTTTATTCAACAGTCCATACGGCCAATTCATATCCGTCAGGATCCTGGAACTGAAATCTTTTTCCTCCGGGAAAGCTAAAAATATCTTTTAATATAGTCCCGCCAGCACGGATAACCTGATCACGCGTAGCCTGCAGATCGTCGGCATAGATAACGACGAGAATACTGCCATTTATGGGGTCACCAAATGTAAAACCACCATCAACATATTTTCCGCCAAAAGCCGTATATGCTGGCCCGTAATCCGTAAACTCCCAACCGAAACTCGTTGAGTAGAATGCTTTGGCACGTTCAAGGTCGCTTGATACAAACTCAAGGTATTGGATCTGCTGGTTAACAAATTTGTTTTCTGTACTGCTATTGCTCATAACGGAACTATCTATTTAATGTCTATATAATAAATTGCTTGATCGGTTGCGTCGGTTTTCAAATTAAAACCCGAACCGTTTTATAAATATAAGGCTTTGTTGAAAATGACACACATTTTTCTTTTCAACATGTTTTTTTCGTGCCGACCTGTTTATCGGGGCTACCTGCCTGGCAAAAGGAGGAAACAACATTCATTTCCCAATCTTAGTTGGACTGGGAAATGAATGTAGGTTGTTAAGCACTCTTTTTACTGCTGATCCAATATTGCAATAACACAGATGAAACAACCAAAAACAGTCCTGCATAGAAGGATAGGTTTAATTCTTTTGCTTCATTCAGAAATAAAAAGGCAATCAAAATAGCATATATAGGCTCAAGATTTAAGCTTAAGTTCAAAGTAAATGCCGATATCTTCTTTAAGATTTCTGTAAATGCCAGATAGACTCCCACAGTGCTACATAACGATAGGATGATTAGATATAAAATATCCAGGACATTGGGAATGAAAGTGCTGATTGGATAGTGCTGAATGTAAAAAGGCAGTAAGCAAGCTAGTCCGAGTGCACCGCCAACCATTTGGTAATAGTTGATGCAGATGGCATTGTACTTTTTGGTCAATCGTTCGTTGTTAATAGCATAAAGAGAAGCAAAAGCCGGAGAAATTATCCCTAAGACTATGCCTAGCTGGTGTGAGGTATCGAAGTGAAATATCAGTGCAATACCGCACAACGTAAGCCCACTCAACAGAATTTCAGACAATCTGAATTTCGCTTTATTGATCATCGGTGCAAAAATAGCGGTGAAAAAACTCGCCATACAGTAGCAGATCACGCCGATGGAAATGTTTGAATATTTGATGCTAGCATAGAATAATAGCCAGGATGCTGTCAATAGTAGCCCATTTTTTGCAATATGCAGTTTCTCTTTGAAAGTAAAATCTGTAGGTATTTTATACCATTTTAGAATAAAAAATAGGATAGTGGCAGCTAAAAATACACGGTACCATGTGAGTATCCCCTCGTTAAGTGAAATCAGTTTTCCAAATACGCCAGATAGTCCCAGGCACAGCACAGCAAGGTGCAGCATGAAATATGAATGTTTCATAAGAAATTGTCTTCCGGTTCCGTCCATGAAGGACGAAAGGTGTTAAATAATGAAATTGATAGAAAATAAGAAGCACAGCAAATTGGTCCATTTCTGGCATTGGGCTTCAGTAATATAGAGAAAAAATATTACGCTATTGGAGGAGGAAGACAACTCGTTCTATTCATCATATTTGTATTTACCCGAAGATAGGGAATTTTGGGCGGAGCTGCAAACAGGGAATGAAAAAGCCCCTAGAAAGTCTTTGGTTCTAGGGGTATCTATTTAGTCAGTTGACTTTATTTTGTGATTTTATGGCGTATTCGAGGGTAAAGTATCTGTTCCGCCACCCAGCGCACGGTAAAGATCTATGGCTGCATTGAGCTTTTCCCGCTTTACTGTAATACGTTCTAAATCATTTTGGAGCGCATTGTTTTGGGCAGTTATCACTTCCAAATAGTTTGCCATCCCACTTTTGTAAAGTAGGGCTGCATCAGCGGTGGCTTTGGCGAGGGCATTTGATTTGGCATGGATAAGTTGCAGGCGCTGTTCCGTATGTTTGATTTTTGCCAAGGCATCCGAAACTTCTGAAACGGCGACCATAACCGACTGTTTAAACTGCAGTGCTATCTTTTCGCGTTCGATGACCGATATCTCATAGTTTGTTTTTAAAGCACCTTTCTGGAAAATTGGCTGTGCAATATTCCCCGCTATTGTTTTTACGATCGAACCCGGTAGATCAAACCATTTGTTAAATTGAATGGAGTTTGTACCAATGGATGGTGTCAAGCTTAGGGAAGGGTACATCGCTGCTTTGGCGAGTCCCATTCTGCTTGTAGCTGCCACAACCGCGTATTCAGCTGCTCTGACATCTGGTCTGCGGCTCAAGAGTTCGGCCGGCACCCCTGCGGCAAGTCCGTCTCCAACAATCGTATCATCTAAACTTGCTGTACGTTGAATACCCTCGGGGAAACCTCCGCAAAGAATGCTCAGTGCATTTTCTTCTACAGCCATGTTTTGATGGGCTAGAGGAATTAACAATTCAGCAGTTTTCTTCTGAGCTTCGGCTTGCTCCACGGCAAGCGAACTGACCAGTGATGAGTTGTATTGCAAACGTATCATGCTAAGTGTACTATCGCTCAATTGAACATTTCTTTGTGCAATCTTAAGCTGCTCATCCAAAGCAATCAGATTATAATAGGACTGGATGACCTGTACAATAACCCGGGTTTTCAGGGCCGATAAATTTTCCTTTTGGCCAAAAAAATTGGCCAAGGATTCCTCTTTTTGCATTTTTACCTTTCCCCAGATATCGGCTTCCCAAGACAATCTGAGCGTGGCGCTATAATCGTCCATATAAGGCGTCCCAATAAATTGGTCGCTCAGTGAGCCATTCAAGGAGTTGCTCGATAACCATGTTCTGTTCGCTCCAATGCTTAAATCAGCTGTTGGCAGTAATCCTTTCTTAGACTGCTTGTACGCGAGTTCCAATTGTTGCATGTTGAGGAGTGCAACATT
Source organism: Sphingobacterium sp. UGAL515B_05 (assembly GCF_033097525.1). NCBI lineage: Bacteria > Pseudomonadati > Bacteroidota > Sphingobacteriia > Sphingobacteriales > Sphingobacteriaceae > Sphingobacterium > Sphingobacterium sp. UGAL515B_05. Next base: position 4,306,768 of record NZ_CP109907.1, read on the forward strand.
GACGTCTGTATTGTTGGATAATGCCTTCTCAATGATTGAGGTCAACAAGGGATCCTGTACAAATTTACGCCAGGATAACTGTAGCGTATCAGACGTCAGGACAACCTCGCTGTTTTTGAAATTTTCGGGCATTACTATCTCCTGACGTGTGTATTTTTTTCCCACGCTGCATGCGGACAACAACAGGGTAGTGCTTGCGAAAATTGTTATATAGTGATGAAATTTTTTCATTTTAATCGTTTGTATTGTGTACTGTATTGTCCGTAAGTTTTTTACCCGAAACTTTTTCTTGCAAATATTGGAACACCAGGTACAGTAATGGTATAATAATTACCCCAAGGATAACACCGCTTAACATACCCATTGCTGCTCCGGTACTGATGGAATGGTTACCTGTAGCCGTCCCGCCGGTCGCAAACATCAAGGGTACCATGCCGGCAATGAAAGCCAATGAAGTCATCAAGATTGGGCGTAGACGAGCTCTTGCTCCTTCTAAAGCCGAATCAATGAGTGAGGAGCCTGCTCTTCTCCGCTGTAAAGCAAATTCAACAATCAAAATGGCATTTTTTGCCAAGAGACCGATGAGCATGATCAAGCCGACCTGGACGTAGATATTGTTGTCCAATCCAATGGCCCGTGTTCCTAGGAAAGAGCCGATCATACCTGTTGGGATTGATAACAGTACGGCAAGGGGCAATAAATAACTTTCATACTGTGCTGATAGTAAGAAATATACAAATAGTAGGCTTAATGCTAGGATAAGTACGGTTTGATTGCCCGAAGACTTCTCTTCCAAGCTAAGTCCCGTCCATTCGTAGCTATAGTCTCCCGGTAACTTGGTCAATACATTTTTCTCCAATGTTTCCATGATCGCACCATTACTGATACCAGGCGTGCTAACCACGTTTATCGTGAGTGAATTGTATAAATTATAACGAGTCACCGACTCAGGACCATACACTTTACGAAGTGTAACCAAAGTGTTCACCGGAACCATTTGGCCAAGATTATTCTTGACAAATATTTCGTTGAAGGCTTCTTTATCGGTTCTATAGATCCCATCCGCTTTAACTGCTATCCGATAGAATTTACCGAAACGATTGAAATTCAATGATTGGTCACCTGCAAAGTAAGTTTGAACGGACGAAAGCATTTCACTGACATCTACACCAAGTTGGGCAGCTTTGTCTTCATCGACTTCTAACTCCATCTGTGGATAATCTGCTCTGAACATGGTATAGGCAAACTGTACCCCGGGTTGTTTCATAATCTGCGCAATAACGGAGTCGGACATTGCTTTGAGCTCTACCGGCGATTTACCAGCCCTGTCCTGCAAAACGAGTTCCGCGCCATTCATCATACCATAACCATCAACAGGAGGGGAGCGAAAGGCCATTGCGTTACCTTCTTTGACACTGGATAATTTTTGTGAGATCACTTGGTGAATCTGATCGATATCGTTCATCTCACCACGTTTCTTTTTATCTTTCAGGCGTATGAATCCTGTTGCATAGGCTGCGCTGGAGTTGTTGCCGATCATATTGAATCCAGTAATACTTGTATGGCTTTCAATAGAAGGGATATCGGCTAGTAGTTTTTCGATTTTTTCTACTGCTTTTGTGGTTCGATCAAGTCCCGTTCCTGGGGGCATTTCTAAACTGTATACGACAAAGTTATCGTCTTCCATTGGTACAAAACTTTTGGAAGTGCTTGTCATGAGGTATCCGGCAACACCGATCGTAGCCAGTATCAAAAGTGCCGAAATCCATTTTTTCTTTGCCAGGAATTTTAATGAACCAACGTATCGATTGGTCATGTTTTCGAAGCCAGCGTTAAACGCTTTGAAAAAACGTTGAGAAAATCCCGTGTTCGGGGTCTGCCCGTCGTGATTTTCGGCGTGCGTATTTTTAAGCAATAATGCGCAGAGTGCTGGTGTCAGTGTCAAGGCATTGATCGCAGAGATCACAATGGCGATAACAAGGGTATAGGCAAACTGTTTATAAAACATGCCCGATGAACCTGTCATAAATCCAATGGGAATAAAAACTGCACACATAACCAAGGTAATGGAGATTACAGCCCCTGTGATTTCACTCATGGCACTATGGGTAGCCTGCTTACCGGTTAAGTTGGAAGTCTCCATCTTTCCATGTACTGCTTCGACGACGACAATTGCATCATCGACAACAATACCAATGGCGAGTACTAGGGCAAATAACGTCAATATATTGATTGTAAAGCCAAACACCAGCAGGAAGAAGAACGTACCTACGATAGCTACTGGTACAGCGATTGCTGGAATAATAGTCGATCGTATATCCTGCAGGAATAAGAAAACAACTAAGAAAACCAAAATAAAGGCTTCAATCAATGTCGAACGTACTTGAGCTGTACTTTCATCCAAGCGTTCTTTGGTACTGATCAATTTAAAAATCTTGATTCCTGGAGGGAAGGAGCGTTGCGCTATTTCAATCTGTTTGTCGATTCCGATTTCAATTTCATTGGCGTTGGAGCCTGATGTCTGAAATATACCAATGGTAACGGTATTGAGTCCATTATTTTGCGAATTACCGCTATAACTGATCGAGCCAAACTCGATACGTGCCACATCCTTTAAGCGTACGATCTGAACGTCATTGTTTTTAACGATAATGTTCTCATACTGTTCTGGAAGGTTCTTTTTCCCTTTATAGCGTATGACATATTCCAGTGGTGCTTTTGATTCTTCCCCTAATTTTCCAGGTGCAGATTCCAGACTTTGTTTGGAAATTGCAGCAATGACTTCTTGTGGCACGAGTCCATAGCTCGCCATTTTTTGCGGATTCAACCATACACGCATCGAATAGTCTTTGGAACCGAATACCATGGCCTGACCGACTCCAGGTACACGCTTGATCTGTGGGATCAAGTTGATGTTCACATAATTCTGTAAAAATAGTTCATCATATTTTTTATTATCTTCTGTATAGATATTAAATATCATGATCATACTATTTTGTTGCTTGGAAGTCGTTAATCCCATTCGGACAACTTCCTGTGGCAGGATAGGAGTAGCCTGTTGTACTCTGTTTTGCACATTTACGGCTGCCTGATCTGGATTTACACCTGCTTTAAAGACAATACGCACAGAGAATGTACCATCGTTACTTGCAGTTGATGTAATGTATTCCATGTCCTCCACACCATTGATTTGCTCTTCAAGGGGTGTAACAACTGACCTCAATACTGTTTCGCTATTTCCTCCGGGATAGCTTCCGGTAACTTGGACCGTGGGCGGGGCGATATCCGGGAATCGCGTTTGAGGCAGCCTAAAAAGACCGATAACCCCCAGTATGACAAATATGATAGATATAACAGTTGCCAAAACTGGCCTGTCAATAAATTTCTTTAACATTTTAGTTTAAATTTTATAAAGCTTTTAGTACCGTTTTTTTTCAAAAGTGAATACTGAATGTATAGGCTTGTTGCCTTTCTTTGAGCAGTTCAGCTTTTGCCATACCTGCTATCCTTGTTACATGGTGGATTTTTTGGTCGGTTGAACTTGCATTCCATCATTAAGCATATCAATTCTATTCATAACGATTTTTTCACCAGCTGTGAGTCCCGATTTAAGTAAGTAGGCGTTAGCGGTATTTCCTGCAATTTCAATCTGTTTCATGGAAATTTTATTTTTCTCACCAATAACATAAACGAAATAGCGGTCTTGAATATCCTTGACAGCAGCCATAGGGACCAACAATACGTTTTCATGCGCTTTTTTCAAGATTACTTTTGCTGAGCCACCCGAACGGAGAATTTTGTCAGGGTTGATGAAACTTGCTTTAAGTGCCATGCTTCCGGTTGTTCTGTCGATGTTACCGCTGGCTAACGCTACTTTCCCCGAATGGTTGTATGCTGTTCCATCAGCCAATAAGAGCGTTGCTTGTTGATTGGATGATTTGTTATTCTGATCTTTGATAAAGGCTATAAAGTCGGCCTCACTCAATGAAAAATACACATTTACGGTATTAATTTCAGATAGCGTCGTTAAAGGTGTCGCATCTGCTGCGGTAATTAAATTTCCGATCCGATTAGGGATACGGCCGATATAACCACTCACTGGTGCATTGATCAACGTAAATTTGGCATTTATTTGCGATGAACCGAGTGCAGCCTGTGCTTGTGCTACTTGCGCTTTAGCTGCGGCATAATTGGCCTCTGCAGTTTTTAACTGTAATTCGGTATACACTTTACCTTCAACCAGTGGTTTGATTTTGTCAATCTCCAATTTTGCATTTTGTTCTGCCGATAAAGCAGCTTGGTAAGCTGCCTTGCTGTTGTTTACTTGTTCGTTGTAGACGTCAGCTTTTATTTTGAAAAGAGGTTGCCCCTTGGATACATAGTCTCCCTCTTTGACATAAATCTGCTCGAGGTACCCCGTTACCTGCGCTTTGACATCGACGTTGACGGTCCCCTCTAAAGTACCAGGATATTTTTTTTCGGTCTCCGCGTGGGTAGGAGATAATTCGATAAAGTCAACAGTAACTGCCTGCTCTTGCGGTTGTTCTTGGTTGCCTCCACAGGACGATAATAATGCTGCTGCTGTAATAAGTGTAAGGAAAGGTTTTAAAGTCATCGTTCTTTGTGCCATTTTATCATTTTATAATGAAACAAAGAAAAGAATTCTTTTAAGCCATAAGGCAAAGAAATCTACCGAGACGTTACAATTGCTTACTGAAACGTATCAGTGATGATCTGAATTTTACGATATTAAATGGTACGATCCAATTGTGTTGAAGATATTGGTCTTATCCATTGACATTCCCTTGTTCATCGCGAAAAACTTATTTTACCTTTCTGACGTAAAAGGAGCAAACGGATCCGTTTGAACATCAATAGTCTAACCAAGTTTTCAGCAGTTGAGCCTTTTCTCTGCTCACAAGGATTTCCACTTGGTCGTTATTTTTAATTTCTATTTTTAGTTTTCCGTTGAAGTGGTTATGTAATCTTTTGATCGCATCTATATGTACAATGAATTGCCTGTTGGCGCGAAAAAATACTTTTGGATTTAATTGCTGTTCGAGTTCTTCCATTGTTTGAGGTACAATTTCGACAGTACCACATTTGAGTTGCGCATGGGTAAGTTTAAATTCGGAATAGAAGTATAATATCTCTTCAACAAGAACGGTTTTATAGCCGTCTTTGAATGGAATTAGAAAGCGTGAGCGAAAATCTTTCGGATAGATAAAATCCAATAAACCTTGAAGCGGTTGTTGGTTGATCTGAAGATCTTTTTGATAGTCAAGTTTTTGGATGGCATTTTCCAGCTCTGTTTTTTCTACAGGTTTAAGCAAATAATCTATGCTATTGAATTTAAAGGCCCTCACAGCGTATTCGTCAAATGCTGTTGTAAATATGATGGGGCAATCTATTTTTATAGTCTCTAATATTTCAAAGCTTAAACCATCGGATAGACGAATATCCATCATCACCAGGTCGGGAAGTTCATTGCCATTGAACCAGTTGATGCTATCAGCGATATTATCCAGCACATCTAAAATAACGATGGATGGCTTTATTTCCTTCAAAAGTCGTTTTAAACGATCGGCATTGAGTTTTTCGTCCTCGATGATTAATACTTTGGTTATATTCATTATGCTTGGGCTAAAAGTGGGAGGATAACGTTAAATGTTTTGCCATCGTTCTTTATTTGCAATTTTAAGTTGGATAGCAAATCGTATCTTTTAATGATGTTTGAAATCCCGATTCCCGATGATTCGGATACATTCTCAATAGGGATTAATATATTTTCAACAACAAGTTGATTCTGAGAGTTGGTGTATACCTTTATTTTCAGCGGTTTTTTCTTATTTGTCTGATTATGCTTTAATGCATTTTCTACCAATAATTGTAAGGTAAGGGGAGGTAATTGACAATTGCGTTTGGCGGGATTGACGTTTATTTCGAAGTTTACCCCATCGCCGAATCGGTTTTTGATGAGAAATATGTAGGAATTTAGAAAGTTGAGTTCTTCTTCGAGTGAGATAATGTCCTTTTTGGAATTGACAAGAAGGTAGCGATATATTTTGGAGAAGTTTTCTGCATATTCATAGCCTAATTGTTGGTCTTCGAGGATGATTTCTGAGAGCACGCTCAGGTTATTAAAGACAAAATGGGGATCGATCTGTAATTTTAACGATTGAAGTTCTGTTTCAAGAATGACCTGATCAAGCTTTGCTGCGCGCATGGATTCATTCTTCCAGTTGGTGATTAAATGACTACCAATATTGATCCCCATGATCATGAGCGCAATCAATACACTGATGGTAATGTTTTGAATCATCCCCCTTTTTTCCTCCAAAGATGGGGCTATAGTAACATTTTGAGGTCCAAAATAATATTTTGAAATCAGGTACTCCAGAAGTAAATTGATAAAGAGTACTGCAAAGAGGTTGATGACGGTTTCAAGTAGAAGTCGCTCTGTCGGACTATCTTTCCAGGTTAAGAACTTATTAAGCTTGTCATGGACAATGATACTAAATTCGGAAATGATAAAGCTGTAAATGATCGTAAATGTCCATTCACCGAGTATTTCGAACATATTCCGTTTAAAATAGCCATCCCAGCAACTCGAGAAAGGATCAATAATATAGGCGACGAGATAAATAAGCAGAAAGGACAGAAAGGTAAATATCAGCCTTTTTTTATTTGTACTAATAAGAGTCTTATCGTTTTTATAGATCGCTATATCCTGCATTCTTTTAACTTATATGTATCGGTGAAATCTATGCAAATTTCGTAATTCCTTTTAGTATTGGACGACAAATTTCTGCTGAAGCGTATAAAGCCCCGACTGAAATATCAATTTGATGTACTCAGACGTATATTGACGAAGGTCGATAGATTATCTTGCCTTGGCATATCAGAATATAATTTTTTATGAAATTCGGATGTTCTGTTTTTTTAATGGATTGTAAATCTTGTTGTTATTGACTTTTTGTGATCGGTTGATCTAACAGTGTCAAAGAATGACTTTGGAGATGAGGTTCGTTTTTAGCTATAAACAGAAAGGCTTGACATCATTTCGTCAAGCCTTTCTGTTTTATTGAGGTAACTATTTTTTCGATGTGTTATCCTGTAAATTATTTTGGCTCTTGATGTGTTGTTGGTGTATGGATAATATCGAAATAGATTGTTTTGTCATTAGCGTTTGGATAAACTCTATACGTGAATTCTTTCTTCGTTAATACGGTAATATCAACCACACGGGTAAACAATGTTTCACCAGCAGCATTTTTAGCAACAATTGTTCTCGTTTTACCATCTGCAGATACGGTCCAGTCGCCGTGCATTTTGGGAGAATTGTCAAGATTGAACATGGTAAATGTGCCGTCAGATTTGAAATAAGCAAATCCTACAAAATTTGACACGTTAGCATCTGTTAACACTACACTTTCTCCTTTATTATTTTTTGCGTTTGTTGTTTCCCAGGGTGTACTGGCCAATATTTCACTTGGTATAAGCTGTGGTTCAACAACAGTTTCTTCATCTTTACTGCAGCTCATCGCTACTAATGTGCTTAAGGCGATACATACCGCTAATGCAATCTTTTTTAAATCTCTCATTTTATAAAATTTATATGATGTCACAAAAGTAATCGCATTGTTTCAGCTGTATTTGTCTCTTTTATTCCAAGGTTTGAAGGATTTATAAATTGAATGAGATTTCGCTGTAGAAGAGGGTTAAACAAAAGAAAAAGCTTTCTTTTAGCTTGCTTTGAAGTCTGCTTTACATGGAAACAAATTAAAGGTGATCGAAGCATGCGCTTTGGATAAAATAAAACAGGGGACCCTAAGGCCCCCCATCTACCAGATATGTATAATAAAATTAGAAAATTGCTTTTTTACAGCATTAATTGTTGCTCCATCCACCACCTAATGAACGATACAGGTCAACAACTGCAGAAAGCTCCGCTTTCTTTACCTGAGCAAGTTCGAGCTCACTTTGCAAGATATTGCTTTGTGCCGTAATTACTTCCAAGTATGTGGCCATTCCTGTTTCAAATAAAAGATTGGCGTGCTTTGTTGCTTCCTTTAGACGCGTCGTTCTATCCGAAGTAATCTTTTGTTTTTCTTTCAATTTTTGAATTGAAATTAAAGCATCGGAAACTTCTCCAGCTGCTGAGATTACTTTTTGCTTGAAGATCAATACGTTCTTTTCTTGTTCGACACGTGCCAGTTCATATTGAGTTTTCAATTCCTTCCGCTGTAAAATTGGCTGCGTAATACTTCCTGTAATTGCCCCAAATAATGAAGCCGGTAAGTTGAACCAATTGCTTGCTTTGAATGCATTTACGCCTGCTTCGGCGCTAATAACCAAGGAAGGATACATACGTGCCTTTGCGTATTGTTGATAAGCTTGTGAGGCTGTAATAGCCAGTTCAGCTTGTTTTACATCCGGACGATGACTTAACAAATCGGCTGGGACGCCAGTTGCTAATTCTTCGGGGAATTGAATATTCGACAATTTCTCCGCTATTATAATTTCCTGCGAGAGTTTTCCGCTAAGAATCTGAATGGCATTTTCCTGAATACGGATCTGTTGTTCAAAGTCGGGGATCAAGGCAGCTGCAGACAATCGCTGCGCATCGACCTGTTCCAATGCAAGCAGCGTAATGTCACCAACTTCATATTGTTGCTGGACAATACGTAAAGTTGTATCGCTTAATTGCAAGTTTTGTTTGGCGATATCACGCAATTGATAAAGCATCAGTAGTTGATAATAACCTTGTGCAACTTGTGCAATTAATTGGGTTTGAATTACTTTTTTCGCTTCTTCTGTCTGTAAATAGGAAGCTAAAGCAGCGATATTTTGATTTTTGATTTTACCCCATATGTCGGCCTCCCAGGATAAACCTAAGGATGCCGTATAATCTTCTACATGGTTTTGACCTAAAAACTGCCCCAGGCTCAATCCATTCATACTGTTATTGGATGGGTTGGTGCTATTTCCGCGGATCTGTAGTTGGGCCGTGGGAAGATAGTTGGCTTTTGCCTGTTTCAGGCTCAGTTGAGACGCTTCTATATTTTTTAGTGCCAGTTGCATATCTAAGTTATGTTGTATAGCACTATCGATCAAGGTTTGTAAGACTTGATCCTTAAAGAAATCGCGCCATGGAATAGAACCTATGCTAGTTTCCTGTGGAGCTTTGGCCTGGTCGCGGTACTGTTCAGGTAAGTTGGGGGCAAGGTGTTGATTGCTGACCAACTTATCTGTTTTGCAAGACCATGCAACAAAAGATAAGATGAAAACCGTCAGTAATTTTGATTTACTATTGATATATTTAAATGCTGTCATGATGTACTAATTGTTTGTATGCACGGGTATTTCCAATGAAACGACATCGCTTTCATGCTGTTTTTGCCGTGGAGTACCTCCGATTTTCTCTTGGATAAATTGGAAGAAAATAAAAAGAATAGGGATGATAAAGAGTCCTAAAACTACTCCAGTGAACATCCCACCCGCAGCGGCGATACTGATTGAGTGATTTCCTTGCGCTGATGGACCTACCGCTGTCATCATTGGAATCATACCAACGATAAAAGCTAAGGAAGTCATAATAATAGGTCTCAAACGTAATCTCGCTGCTTTAAGTGCGGCACTAGGAATTGATAGTCCCTGTTTACGCCCTTGGATGGCAAATTCTACGATCAGAATGGCATTTTTGGCCAATAAACCAATCAACATAACGAGTGCGACTTGTACATAGATGTTGTTGGCAATATCAGTGAAGCTAATTGCTGCGAAGACCCCAAATATACCTGTAGGAATAGAGAGAATAACCGCCAATGGAATGATATAGCTTTCATATTGTGCTGCAAGCAGAAAATAAACGAATATCAGACAGAGAATAAAAATCAATGTGGATTGGCCTCCGGAGACAATTTCTTCTTTGGTCATACCTGAGAACTCATAAGTAAATCCAGTCGGCAATTGTTGTTTTGCAACTTCTTCAACTGCACGGATAGCATCTCCGGAACTATATCCTGGTTTTGGTATCGCATTTATTCCAATCGAATTGAATAAGTTGTAACGAGATGCTGTTTCCGGTCCATATACACGCTCTAATTTGACTAATGTATTGATGGGAACCATGTCTCCTAATCTGTTCTTTACAAAAATTCCGTCCATTGAAGTTGGTTCACTTCTATCCTTGGCATCAGCTTGGACCATCACACGATAATACTTTCCAAAACGATTAAAATCTGAGGCTTGGGCACTACCAAAATAGGCCTGCATAGTCTGTAAAATGCTTTTTGTGCTTACGCCAAGTTGTTCTGCTTTGATATCATCTACCTGGAGTTCATATTGTGGATAATCCGCCTTAAAGGTTGTGAAAGCCATCATAATTTCTGGACGTTTCATCAATTCGCCAATAAACTTTTGGCCTATGCCACTGAATTTTCCGAGTTGTCCACCGGTCCGGTCCTGCAGTACCATATCCAGACCATCCACGTTACTGAATCCAGGTACAGTAGGGAAGGTAAAGACAAAGAAATTTGCGCCTTTGATATTTGCCAGGCGCTGATTGACATCGGCCATAATAGCATTGATGTCTTTTATCTTACCACGTTCTTCATGTGGTTTGAGGAGGATAAATGCAACACCTGCTGATGGACTTGTGGATTGTGTCAAAATATTGAAACCGGCAAGTACATTTAAAGTTTTGGTAAAATCAGCATGTTGAAGTTGTTTCTCCGCTTCGGCTAATGCTCCAGAGGTACGATCCAAAGAGGCCCCTGCTGGCATAGATAAGGATACAGCAATGAATCCTTGGTCTTCTGATGGGATAAATCCAGTAGGTGTTCTACGGATCATAAACACGGTCAAAAGCAGGGTAATTCCCAATCCTGCAAATGCAACCCACTTATAACGGATCAAGAAGCGTAAACTACCTAAATAATTCTTCGTCAACCGATCAAATCCGACATTGAATCCAGCGAAGAAACGCTCTTTGAAATTAAGTTTCTTGGCATCAGAATGACCATGATGCGTTGGTTTTAAGAAGAGCGCACATAACGCAGGGCTTAGTGTCAAGGCATTAATTGCTGAAATAACAATTGCAATCGCCAGGGTGAAAGCAAATTGTCTATAAAACACCCCGGTAGAGCCTTCCATAAAGCCGATGGGAAGGAATACGGCAGACATCACCAATGTAATCGAGATGATGGCGCCTGTAATTTCACTCATGGCAGATGTCGTTGCCAATTTAGGTGGGAGGTTCTCATGTTCCATCTTGGCATGAACAGCCTCCACGACGACAATCGCGTCATCGACGACAATCCCAATGGCTAGCACCAGAGCAAACAAAGTCAGTAGGTTGATTGAAAAGCCGAAGAGCTGCATGAAGAAAAATGTTCCCACGATGGCTACCGGAACCGCAATCGCTGGTATCAATGTCGATCTAAAATCCTGAAGGAATAGAAAGACAACTAAAAATACCAGTATAAATGCTTCAACTAGTGTATGTTTTACTTGGTCAATGGATTGATCCAGTGCATCTTTTGTGTTGTATAAAACGAGATATTTGACCCCTTTTGGAAAGCTTAAAGAGGCTTTCTCCATGAATTTTTGAATGGCAATCTGAATTTCATTTGCATTCGAACCCGCAAGCTGCATGACCCCAATATTCAATCCTGCTTTACCGTTGATGCGCGTATGACTCGCATAGGTATAAGATCCCAGTTCGACACGAGCGACGTCTTTGAGTTTTAGTACAGAACCGTCTGTATTGGAGCGGATAATAATATTTTCGTAATCACTTGGCTGGTTGAGTTTACCTTTATATTTGATTACAAATTCAAAAGCTTCACGGCTGCTCTCTCCGAATTTACCCGGAGCAGCTTCGACGTTTTTATCTTGGATGGCGGCCATTACTTCCTCAGGCGTTAATTTATAGGTCGCCATTTGATTTGGATTGAGCCATACACGCATGGAGTAGTCTTTGCTACCACCAAATGCCAATGCTTGTCCCACGCCGGGTATCCGTTTCAATTCAGGAATGATATTGATCTGCGCATAATTGGTAATAAAAGTCTGATCGTATTTACTCTGATCTTCCGTGTAAAGGTCCAATACCATGATCAAGCTGTTTTGCTGTTTTGCGGTGGTGATCCCGGCTTGTACAACTTCAGCAGGCAATTGGCTGGTTGCCTGAGCCACACGATTTTGGACGTTAACAGCAGCTTGGTCAGGGTCTGTACCAAGTTTAAAATATACCGTAATCATTAACGAACCGTCGTTGCTGGCGGTAGAGCTCATGTAGCTCATATTTTCAACACCATTAATTGACTCTTCGAGTGAAGGGGCTACGGCACGAAGGACCGTTTCGGCATTTGCCCCGGGATATAAAGCCGTTACCTGCACCGCGGGCGGTGCAATATCGGGAAACTGCTGCAAAGGCAGTTTTAGGATACCAATCACCCCCAATATGACAAGTAATATGGAGATAACGGTAGCAAGTACAGGTCTTTCTATAAATTTCTTAAGCATGTGATTTTCTAATATTATAATGAATTGATGCTATCTCTTGATAAGGCTTGTGGTGTAATTTTCTGACCATCCTGAAGCAAGTCAATGCCTTTGTAGACAATTCGATCTCCCGCATTCAGTCCTTTACTTACAAGGTAATTTGCACCACTTTTTCCAATGACAGTAATAGGCTGTTGAACAACTTTATTTTCTTTACCAACGGTATAAACGAAGATTTTATCCTGCATTTCAAGGGTAGCAAGTTGTGGTACCAATAATGCTTGTGCATACTTCTTCTGTAGTCTTACACGACCCGTATTTCCGTTGCGTAAAACTCCTTCTGGATTGTTGAACGTTGCACGAAGTGTAATCGCACCGGTATTTTTATCAAACTGTCCATCCACCATATCTATTTTTCCTTTCTGATCATAAATTGTCTGATCCGAAAGAACTAGGCTGATCGGAGGGAGGTTGTGAAGCTTTTGTTGTAAATTGCTCCCTTCTGTATTGTTTTTGAATGCGATAAAGTCATTTTCTCCCAGTGAGAAATAAACATGAAGATCTCTTACATTTGACAATGCGGTAAGTGGTTGTGGGTCTGTAGGACCAACCAAACTCCCTTGCTTGCGCTGTAATCTACCGATGTATCCTTCGGCTGAAGCCCGTATTAGCGTATATCCGACATTGATTTTTGCAGTTTCAACGGCCGATAGTGCCAATTGTACGTTTGCTTTAGCGGCATTACGTGCGCTAATAGCTGTTTTTAGCTGGAAGTCTGTCAGTACTTTGGTATTCACCAGTTTTGTTTTCTTTTCGACTTCTAATTCGGCGTTTTCCAAGCTAGCTTTTGCTGCCAGTAAATTTGCCTTCGCTTGGTTTAATTGTTCCTGATAGGGGCGGTCGTTGATCTTGAAAAGTGCTTGACCTTTAGTTACTTTGGCTCCTTCATCAACATAGATATTTTTAAAAATTCCCTCTACCTGAGGTCTGATCTCAATATTGGCGGAAGCTTCAATAGTGGCTGGATACTCCTGGTAAACCGTCTCGTTACCGTTCTCGATGGTAACGACCGGGAGGTTAACGGGTGGTGGATCAATGGGTTTACTAGTTCCGGTTGAGCAACTGTATAGAAAGATTGCACTCAACACATATGCAGTCTTTACGATATTAATTCGTTTAACACTGTTAAGTGCTGGAACGTAAATCTTTTTAAGACTTGGTGATAAATTTGTTTTCATGTGATATTAAAAATTGAAGTTTTGGTATATTTAACGGTGTTAGATTTCTTAACGTTGTATTTTTTGCTGTAAAAAAATTTAGTCAGTCAGGGAGCGCGTGATGCCATAAATAGCATCCTTTAATACTTCTTGATTGGTATTGTCGCCATTGCCTTGGTTTACCAGATTGATCGAAATCAATCCATGTATAATAGACCAGTACGTAAAATACTTTCTACAGATCAATTCTTCGGATGGATTTTTCTCTTTCATGATTTCACGGATGACATCACTTATCAATTTTCCATGGGATTCTGCACATTTATAGGTTTTTTCAAAACCACAACAGGCAGTTCCCACACCGAACATTAATTGGTACAATTCGCGTTCTTCGAAGGCGAAATCCCAATAGCTAAACCACATTGCTTCCAATTGTTTCTCCAGATCGGTTTCAGTTGATTTCGCTTGCTTTACTTTTTTGGCAAGCAGGAGATAGCCTTGGTTGGCAAGTTCCATCAAGATGGCATCTTTATTGGCGAAATACTCGTATATCATGGGGGCAGTATATTCGATGATATCTGCAATTTTGCGCATACTTAAGGCCTGCCATCCTTCTTCTTTGACGATTTGGAGCGCAGCATCTAGAATATTGGTTCTATTCTCATCTTTGAGCCGTTGTATACGTTCTTTACTACCCATGCTAATGCGTAAATAATTTAACAGTGTTAAGCAAAAGTGATACTTTTAATTTTATTTATTGACATCTAAAAGTCATTAAATAAAAATGTATTATTTTTTCTAAACGGAAGAAGCGTGGTCATCGTTTGCAGTGCGGGTTATAATCTGTTTTATGCGATTCTTTTCTTTGTCAGTTAGCGGAAGTGCCTGTTCGATGATAGGGAGGATTTCCGTGCTTTTTTCCGACTGCAATAACAGGTCGATGAAACCGAGATAGGTGCGGATAAGGTCTGTCTTAATGCCGAAGAAAATGCGTGGATCTACAATATATAATTCCTGTACTAATGCTAACAATAGGGTTTTTCTTTTTTTATCCTTTTCCGAGTTGTTGTATGCGGGTAGTAGGCCCTTTCTTTCAAGATCTGTTAATTTTACCGCGACAGCGTGCTCTAGTACATATTTTTTTTGTTTTCTATCGAGTAAATCACGTAACTCGGCAAGTAAATTTCGATAAATAACTTGTTTGGCTTTCCCCGAGAAAAGATTATCTTCTGTAGATAGGAGGATATCTTGTCGTTCGAAATGATCAAAGAAAGTAGATTCCACATAGACGGAGTGGTGGAAATTGATCGCGTTATTATTGAAACTGCTAAGTACTTTGGCAATTTCCTTTTTATCACTATTAAGAAAATAATAATAATATCGATCACCAATTTGCTGGTTCCAGCGAATGTAATTGATGGTGAAACTATAGGACGTATCCTGGTCAGGGCTATAGCCAGTCCACGATAGTTGATCAGTTTCCTGGATTAAATGATCATAAACCAACAGCCTTCCATTGACGCGTATGGCATAATTCCTATCTTTATTCAAGTAGAGAAACCAACCGAATTCTTGTGCGAGGAAATTGTTAAAGTCATCACTTTCAAAAAATGTAGCATTAAGTCCAAAAATTCCTTCAAGTGTAACTTGCGTCCCCGTCCTTTTATGTCCTACTGGTGTGCTTTCACTGATATCGTATTGCTCTTTACTTTCGCGATCGATTTGAATTCGGTAGTTTGAGAAATATTCATCCTTCTGAAAAACAGTATTCCAAATTGCACGTGTTGCAAAAAGCGAGAACGAAAATCGGCCCTTTCCCTTTTTTCCTCTTGTATAGGAGCTGCGTTTGAGGCTGTTCTTTTTTATAGAATCCAAAAAGTTTCCAAATGAGGAAGAAAGCGTTTCTAGGGATATGCCTTCGCCATTGTCCTGTATGCTTATACGATTTATATAGCCTAATTCATTACTGTCTATGGAGAGTTCGATCTGTGTGGCTTTTGCATCAAATCCATTCCAGATATATTCAGCAATGGCATGTTTAGGGTCTTTGGGAAGTCCTGCAGATTCGATACTTTGGTTGGTTATTTTTGTGCTCCTCTTCATCGTAAAAGACGGTTTAGCTTAAAACTTGTAAAAAAGATGGAAATAATTTGGTCGATTAATTCCATTCCAATGTACACTATTTTTTAGATCTCTTGATTAAAAATATGAAAAAATAAGCAAGTCCAAAATAGATAATAAGATCGAAAACTATCTTCATGGTAATTGGGCTTTAAGTAGTTTAAAATTACATAATATCATGTGGAAATGTATACTTCTTGATTCGTATACATATGGCCATTGACGGCTAAAGTTGATGTGTTGATATCGAAGTTGCTTTTTTGGTAGAAAATATTCCTAAATTTAGTCTATGCTTATAGAAACTTTAAAAAGCCTTTTCCAACGGGACTTAAACCGACTGCGTGATGAAATTTCATTGTACAAACAAGAGGAAAATATATGGCTTATTGAACGTAATATTTCCAATTCAGCGGGCAATCTATGTTTACACCTGATCGGAAATCTTCAAACATATATTGGTGCTGAAATAGGCAAGACGGGGTATATCAGAGATCGAGCGGCCGAGTTTTCGTTAAAAGACATTCCTCGAACACGATTAATAGATCAGATAGATGATACGATTGATGTGGTTACACGTTCTCTGGATCTGTTGTCAGAGGAGAATCTTCTTGAGATATATCCCATACTCGTGTTTGAGGAAAAAACAACAACGCAGTATTTGCTGGTTCATCTGACCACCCACCTAACTTATCACCTTGGCCAAATAAACTATCACCGGCGACTGCTGGATCAACCTGAGGTATAGTTAATGTATTGGTAAACCTATTCTTATTCTAAAACATAGGAAACAAATTTATAGTATGGATGTAAGAAAAGCGGTGTTATCTGATGCTGCGGAGCTCGCAACCTTGACCGAACAGCTGGGTTATCCAGCCGATATTCAACTTCATCAGGTCATCAGTCTGGAGACTGGTGTTTATGTAGAAATCATTGGCTTGGTTGTCGATGAAGAATATCGAGGTCGGGGGCTAGGCCGATTTTTACCATTTGCGTGCCAGATGCAATAGCATTCGGACCGAGAGCCATAAGTTTTATCAAAATAGCGGTTTTATACTAAAAAAGGAGCAGAAAGTTTTTGATTCTTTGCTTTAAAAGGTGAACTTTAGCCCAATTAGATATCGAGACCATCAAACATTCTATCTGTATCGACTGTTGATTTCTCGAAGACCCGACTTAGATAAAATGAGAAGAATCTTTACATTAATTGCCTGTTGCTGTGTTTTTAGTTCGCATGCACAACGTATGGACAGTATTACCACGGTGATCGCACCTGAATATGACCGAGTGGGTTTACTGCATCGATTTTGGCTTGGAGATAGTTACCGTAAATTATATAATACGCCTGTTAAGATGCGTGTGATGGATCTCGCTACAGAGCGAGGCGGGCTTCAGATTGTTAAGTTGGGTGGTGGCATGCAGACACAGTCACTTCGACTGGTAGATTCTATGGGTAGGGAGTGGGTTCTTAGGTCTATTCAGAAATACCCTGAACGTAGTCTACCGGAAAGCCTTCGAAAGACATTTGCAAAAGATATCGTACAAGATCAGATTTCGATACATCATCCCTTTGGTGCATTGACCGTTCCGCCATTTAATAAAGCCTTAGGTATTCCATCAGCTTCGCCAGAACTGGTTTTTGTAGGAGATGACCCTAGGTTCGGCGAGTATCGTGAGGTATTTAAAAATAGGGCCTATATGTTTGAGGCGCGCACCCCTTTTGAGGATCAAAAAACAGATAATAGCGCAAAAGTAATGCGTAAAGTGTTGGAAGACAACGATACGCAGATTGATCAGAAGCTCACACTACGTGCGCGGATGCTCGACTTTACGCTTGGGGACTGGGATCGTCATCAGGATAATTGGCGTTGGGATCCCGAAAAAGAAAAAGGTAAAAATATCTATACTCCCGTCCCAAGGGATCGGGATAAGGTATATTATAAAACTTCGGGTATATTTCCCACATTACTTTCCTATCAATGGCTGAAGGCTCATTTGCAACCCTTTAGTCCACATATCCGAAATGTGCCCCATTGGAATTTTAATGCGAGTACTTTTGATCATTTTTTTCTCACTCATCTTACAGAGGATGAATGGATTGACGAAATACAGTTTGTTCAGAAAACACTGACGGATTCGTTGATTCATCAAGCGATGTTAACGATGCCTGATACAATTGTGAAAATGAGTGCGAATGAATTGGAAACAAATATTCGTTCAAGAAGAGACGAGCTGATGGAAAGCGGACTGACCTACTATCGATTTCTTGCGCGTGTCGTTGAACTACCATTGTCCGCCAAATCTGAATTTGTGGATGTCGATTACAATAAGGATGGCTCGGTCACTGTCAATATCCACAACAAGAAAAAAGATGGTACCGAAGGGCGAAAACTGCTAAAACGCACCTTTGTACCTGATCAGACCAAAGAAGTTCGTATATATGGCATATCGGGCACTGACGAATATAAGTTACATGGATCAGGTAAATCGCCCATAAAGATCCGGCTGATTGGGGGGGATGGACAGAATCTATATCGTACAACTGATAAATTTGCCAATGGCAGCAAAGTTTATATCTATGATGGTAAAAATCAGGAGCGGGGTGCTATGCAGGTTGATGATGCTATTCATCTGAAGTTGAGCCAAGACAGCGCTGTCCATAAGTTTGACTATGAAAATTTTATCTATGATCGTAAAGGGGTCGTTTTTAACCTAGATTATGGGGTTGATCGTGGACTTATTTTTGGACTGGGGTATATGATCGAGAATCAGGGGTTCAGAAAGAAGCCTTATGCTTATCGGCATCAGTTTCTTGGCAGTTATTTGACCGGTCGCGAATCATTTATGTTTGATTACAAAGGGAATTATAAAGATCTCATTGCAGGGCATGATCTTTATATTCATCTTTCGTCCCTTGGTCCCAAAAACCTGAGTAATTTCTTTGGATATGGAAACAATACTATTTTCGATAAATCGGATTCAAAGCGCATTTCGTATTACCGAAATCGATTTGACCTTGTGAGCGGTGACATTTTTTTGGAAAAGTACCTAGCGCCTAAATTCAAGGTGTTCTATGGATCTTCTTCCGAATATTATACGAGTAAAGAATCGAATAATGTTGGACGTTATTTTGAGGAATTCCATCAAAGATATCCATCGGAACCTATCTATGGAAGTAATTTCTTCACTGGGCTTACTGGCGGGATAGATTATGATACACGTGATAATATGGCCAATCCTAAATCTGGAGTACATGTACATACCAGGCTTGGCTGGAATGCTGAAATTGGAGGGGAGGGCCGCAACTATACAAAATTGCAGCATTCCATGAGTTTTTATAAAACGGTTGCCGATAACTATATTACTTTCGCAAACCGTCTGGGATTTGATGCGGTATGGGGAGATCCCTATTTTTATCAGCATGCGCAAATTGGAGGTGAAATGAGCTTAAGAGGGTATAATTCCCGACGGTTCACTGGGAAAACAGCGCTATATAATAATTTTGACATGCGATTAAAATTATTTAGCTACTCTTCTTATATCGTTCCTGGAACAGTCGGGGCAATTGGTTTTTATGATGTCGGAAGGGTTTGGATGAGTCATGAAAATTCCAATGACTGGCATATGGGGTATGGCGGTGGAATTTATTTTATGCCTGGAGACCTGCTCACGATTCAGGGGGTAGTCGGTTTTAGTAAAGAAGCAACCTTGCCTTATCTTCGCGTTGGACTTTCTTTTTAAAGGCCTAAAGTGAAGCTTTTTAAGTGTGAAATGAAATGAAATCGGAGATCAAAAAAAAATTAGATAAGAATTTTTCGGAGCGTAGACTACGAAATAGCAGCATTGATTTATCTGTGCTAAAACACTATAAGAGTTACGCAAAAACTTTTGCCGACATTCATAATGGTATAGCCGTACTGAGTGACCTGACAGCGAACTGGAGTTATACCTATATCGGAACAATTGCTGAGCGACTTTATCTTCCTGCAGGTGAAAAGAAAATGGAGATAAATGGAATTTGGGAAGATTTTCTTCTCGAACGTGTTTACCCCGATGATTTGGCCATCAAGCATGCTTTGGAGCTTCAATTTCTCGACTTGGTCAAAAAAACGGATCTGGAGGAGCGATTCAATTATCAAGCAAACAGCATCCTGCGGGTCGAAGGGCGAGAGGGGCAAATCATGCAGCTGTCCCATCAAATTTTTTACTTGGACACCCCAGGACCGGAATTCCCACAGTTGGCTTTATGCTGTTATACCCTATTACCAGAAACTGAAACGTCAATCAATCTCCGAAATTATATCCTCAATCAGGTAACAGGCGTAGTCCATCACTTGGATGGTTATGGTGCGAAAACTTCAATTAGTACACGAGAGAAAGAAATTTTAAGCTGTATCAAGGAGGGGATGATTAGCAAGCGAATTGCCGAAAAACTAGGCCTGAGCATAAATACAGTTAATCGGCATCGGCAAAATATACTCCAAAAGCTTCGCGTGCGAAATTCATATGAAGCAGTGAGTGTGTTTAACAAGATGCAGCAGGACATACTGACTTAAGATAACGCCCGTCTATGCGACTGTCTTAGGCGGGCGTCGGTATTTTTAGTTTCAATTATTCTCTTTCAGCCATTTGCTTCGACGTTGGTCTGCAAGGTGTTTGATCGTAAAATAATCAAATTTGGCCTGAAAGCCATTGCCGTCTGGTGAAGCTGCCATTAGACCGACCATAACAGGGTGATTATCCTGTAGCCAGGCATTTCTCATCATGATATACTGCTTGTCATCAAAGGAATAGAAAAATTCTACAGCATCTAATCGACGTATCGCCTTGATCCAGATGTAGGGGATTTCCTTATCGATCGGAACAATGCTCCAATCACTTGTTTTATGCGTAACGACCGTACTTAAATTGTATTTTCCGTCGACAAATTCGATTCCTGCTTTTATATAGTTTTCATGATCAATGCGCAGCATAATACCTGCTTGATCGAACCGGGTTTGATAGTTCGCAGAGATCTTTGCCTTGACCTCAAACTCTCCCCCGCGTAGCGTATAGAAAAAGGGGGCGTCATCCACTGTAAATCCATAATGAGAGATACGCCAATAATCGCTTTTAGGCGTAACGAACATCGACAGCGAATTGTCTTTAATGTTCCATTCTGTTGGTTCGTTAAACCAAAGCATCTTATCCAACTTTTGTGCGCTGGCCTGTATCGTAAGCAATGGAAATAATGAAGCGGCTAAAAATGTCTTTATAGTTTTCATGTTTTGTTTTTTGATGATATTCATTTTCATCAGCAAAGATATTTAAGCCTAGCGCAGGTTTTCAATACTGATAAATAACCATGATTTCAATAATTCATCCTATTGTAATTTATTTGCAATTTAATTGCATTGAGTCTTTTTGCTACATAGTTGCAATAGCGAAAAATACTATCTTCGCTGAGTAGACTTTTAATCCATTGTAGTACCGAATTGGTATAGCTAACAGGATCGATTTCAATTTTAAACAATATAAGCACCAGTAGTATGGAATTTTGGGAACGTAATTTTATAGAGAAGCAAGAAATGTGGGGGGATGAAGCCGCACAGTCTACAATTTTTGCAGTAGGCTTTTTTTTGGAGCACAACATCAAAAATATACTGATTCCTGGGTTCGGCTACGGTCGCAACGGTCGCCCTTTTTTGGAAAATGGAATAAAAATTACAGGCATTGAGATCTCGAAAACGGCAATAGAGCTCGCCCGGAAATCCTTTGGGGCAGATACGGTTATCCATCATGGTTCAGTTAATGAAATGCCTTTTGATCAGGATATATATGACGGTGTATTTTGTTACGGGCTTATTCATTTATTGGATGCTGAAGAACGTAATGCGTTAATCCAGCATTGTTTTGACCAATTAGCTGAAGGAGGTTATATGATTTTTACGACCGTATCAAAGCAAGCAAGCATCTACGGAAAGGGGGAGGCCATAGGCACTGATCGATTTGCAATGTTTGGTGGAGTACATATGTTCTTTTACGATGTTGATTCCATTCATGCCGAATTCGATCCCTATGGATTAATGGAAATTAGGGAAGTGGAGGAAAATTTTCCATTCTACTTCATCATTTGTCAGAAAAAGATTAATATTTAATAATGTATATATGAAGGATGATAGAAGCTATGAGGTAATTATTGTTGGGGGAAGTTATGCGGGGCTTTCTGCAGCGATGGCATTGGGACGTTCCTTGCGGAATGTGTTGATTATCGATAGTGGGCTGCCATGTAATCGACAGACGCCGCACTCCCATAATTTCATCACGCATGACGGTGAAAAGCCGCTCAGTATAGCGAAAAAAGCAAGGGAAGAAGTCCTGAACTACCCGAGTGTTAAGTTCCAGAAAGGGCTTGCTGTGAGCGGCACGAAGACAGCTACAGGGTATGAAATAACCACCGAAAATGGGGACGTCTTTCAGGCTAAAAAGCTCATTTTTGCGACTGGTGTGGAAGATATTATGCCTAGTATACAGGGATTTTCAGCCTGTTGGGGAATTTCGGTTATCCATTGCCCATATTGTCACGGTTATGAATTTCGAAAAGGAAAAACTGCTATTATGGCCAATGGTGAAAGAGCTCTTCACCTTGCAGGTTTGGTTCACAATCTGTCGTCCGACTTAACGCTATTGACTTTGGGTAAGGCTAGTTTTGATGTTAAGCAGAAAGCAAAACTGAAGTTACACGGTATTTCGATCATTGAAGAAGAAATAAGTAAAATCCAGCACAAGAATGGATGGGTTCAGCAGGTACAATTAAAAGACGGTCGTGAACTTGCCTTCGATGCTGTTTATGCAGCCATCCCTTTTAGGCAACATTCGGCTATTCCTGCCGCCTTGGGTTGTGAAATAACGGAACAGGGGCATATTAAAATAGATAATTTTCAAAAAACTTCACTTGCAGGAGTTTTTGCCTGTGGAGATAATTCTAGTATGATGCGTTCGGTGGCGAATGCTGTTGCTACAGGAAATCTAGCTGGAGCAATGGTTAATAAAGAACTTGTCGAAGAGGTTTTTTAGTGGCCGCATTGATCTGTTTTTCGGCTGTGATCGCATTTTGTTAATTCATCAGGAAGTTTATATCACAAAAACTTCCTGATGTGTAAATGCTGTCTTTAAACGTGTCCCTAGTTCGATGCTTGTCTTAAAAGAAATTCAAATGGACCGTTCTTAAATTTTTTTGTCCAAATTTTGCTGAAATAATAGCTGCCGATAAAATAGGTAGATGATAGGAAGAGAATCATCCCTGGTGATAAGGTTGCTTGCTGGTCGATTACTTGATTAAACACCCCCTTGCTAGCCAAAAAAGAAAATAATAGGATGCCTAATGTTAAATGGGATATATAATGCGTTAATGTCATCTGGCCAGTTTTCGCGAGACAGTTGACAAATGTATTGGGAGTAATAAAGCGGCTAATGTACATGAAGCTGCTAATAAGTAGCAGGCTAAAACCTATTGTACTGACTAAAAATGGAAGTACCGGAGGAAGATAATCCGCGTTTAGAAACGAGTAGGCTGCCATGCCAATGAGGTTTTGAGGGATACATTAAGCAACTTGTACTACAAGGTATAATACCAATCCTATGAGAAACAGTTTTTTTTGAACGATGGCGCTGGTCCAGTCCAGTTTACCCAGGTACATACCGATCATGAAATAAGACATCCACGGAAAAATAGAATTCCAGCCATTATATAAAGAGTTTCTGATAAACCCCTTTAGGCTCCAATTGTCGGTATAAGATAGTGTATCAAAATTCCATCCTGTTTCATAAGGAATTAAAATGAGCAAAAGATGAAAAATGATCGTGAAGAAAACTGCTCCATATATGTAGTATTGTTTATCAACGAATAGCAAGAAGGAGGCGATAAACATGTAAAATCCATAAAAGTGAAGGATATCTGCAGGCCACCAAATAGATAATAATAATCCGAAAACAAATAGAAAACCTGCTTTTTTCTGCACAATAGTCTTTAGTTTAACTTGTTCTTGCGGAGACGCGTAAATAGATTTTTCTGTTCGCAAAGTAAGTCCCATGCCTGATAAGACAACAAATATTGTACTCGAATTACCGCTAAAGAGCGTGAGAAACTGGCCTAGCCAACTGGTATGTTGTGGATTTCCAAGAACGAGATTAAAATTGACGATATACATCCCAAAGATTGCGTAAGCTCTCAGGATATCAAATCCTATAAATCTGATTTTTTCTGCCATGATAGTTGATTTTCAAAATGTACTGCAAATTTTGAAAGATGTACTGGTTTGGCATTTGACTTAAATCAAATAATTAGATTTTTGTACGGACCCTGCTTAATGTTTCCAGGGAAATTCCCAGATAAGAAGCAATATAGGTAAGCGGTATATGGCGTATGAAATCTGGCTGTTCCTTAAGGAGTAGCTTATACTTTTCCATGGCGCTGAGGGTGTGAAATTCAAATAGACGCTTTTCTAACCACATTGTATAGTATTCTGTCATTAAAAGATCGAGTTGAATGAGTTGAGGATGATTTATTTTGAGATACTGAAAAGCGTGTTTATCCATACACGAGACAGTAACGTCTGTAATTGCCTGAATAAACTCCCTGCTAGGCTGATTCGAAACATAACTGCTAAAGGCGACTGCGAGATCATGTTTAAAAAGTAGCTCAGTCGTTACTTCTTTTTTCTCATTCATATAGTATTTCCTCGTAATACCTTCCTCTATCCAAAAGCTAGACTTGCAGACCTCACCTTGATATAAAAGAAATTCGCCCTTTTTGTATTTTTTGGTTTTGGAAATGGCCTGTAATGCTGAGTTTGTTTCCGCATCAAAACCGTCAATTAAAGCATTGATTTTTTTTAGATGCTCATTCATTATAGCTGATTTGAGTGATCGAAAGTTGCTGAGGTTACATTTGTTGAATCCGTTCGGTCCGACCTGCCGTTTCTCTTCCCCACTCAGCGATCGACTCGAGTAGTGGAATAAGTGTTTTTCCGAATTCTGTCAGTTCGTAATCTACTTTCAAAGGAGCTTTGTCGGTATGTACTGTACGTTTTACTAAACCATCAGCCTCAAGTTCCTTTAATTGTAAGCTTAATGTACGCTCTGTAATTAAGGGGCATTCTTTTCTCAGCTCATTATAGCGTTTTTTTTCAATTAAATGAATCAAAATTACTGCCTTCCACTTGCCGCCTATATATTTCATAGTCAGGCTGGTACTGCATGGATATTGTTTGTTGTCTATCAAATACATCTGTTACTATCAAGTTTGACCGTTATTGCAAATATATAACACTATATTTAAGTTTGCAACTATAAAAAATATAGTTAATTTAATCTTGTATGTTATGGCTTTTTTAGAAACTGCAAAGCAACGTTACACAACGAAAAAGTATAATTCAGAAGCGCTAATTCCGGAGGAGAAAATCGCTGAATTAAAGGAAATAATCCGATTGAGTCCATCTTCCATCAATAGCCAGCCATGGAAGTTTTTCTTTGTTTCTTCTGGGGACATGAAACAAAAACTCGCTGCGGCATCGTATTGGAACGCACAGAAGATAAATGAGGCAAGCCATCTGGTTGTCTTTAGTGCACTTACCGATGTAGATCGCTTTGAAGAGCAAATCGCAAAGACGCTTCCAGAGGGATCGATTAATTACTATAAGCAATTTTTGCAGTCGAAAGGGGAGGTCCATGTTCAATCCTGGATGAAGCAACAGGTGTATCTCTCTTTGGGATTTTTTCTTGCAGCCTGTGCTGCAAATCATATTGACGCAACTCCAATGGAAGGAATTGAAAATTCCGTCTACGATGAAATACTGGAACTCGATGGCTATCAGACGCTGTTTGCAGTTGCTATTGGCTATCGACATGTGGAGGATGCAAATCAGCCTGCCATTACCGCAAAATCACGCTTGACAATTGCAGATATAATTGAAGAATTCTAAGTAAAAAAAGATGAAACCACTATCGGTTTCATCTTTTTTACATTAATTTAAACTTATCTTTTTGCCCTGTTCGGGGAAAATATAATTTACTTTAAGTGGATTATTCTTGAGCAATTCGTTTTTAATGATTTCAGGGTTTTTACCAGTTGGTTTTCGGTGTGTGACCACAATGCTGAGCCCTTCCAAGTTTTTCAGTCCCGTTTTTTCTTTGAGCTTTAGCAGTTCTTCTAGCAACAAATTGGGGGTTAGGTGACCAAAGAGTAAATTTTCCGGTTGATTATTTGGAAAGGAGACTTCAATCAATATACTGTTTAATTGTTTGTTTTTGATCAGTGGGGCAATGTTATTCCAGAGCTTATCTAGTTGATCGGATTTTTCCACCCGATCGGCACCGGTATCACCAAGGTAAAGAAGATAGTGGTTGTCGTAGTGGACGAGAGCAGCACTACTTTTATATGGATTTACATGGCTAAGCTCGTATGCCGTCAAAGATAATGTCGTATTTGGTACTTGCGTTTCCAGCCCCTCTTGTAAACTGTTGTAATGATACTTTCCTAGTATGGGTTTTTGGCCCTGATCCCCAAAATTGATCCAGGTATCCGTTATAAAATAGTGATTTTGTAGAATTTGAAGGACGGGATCAATAGCAAAAATGTTCTTTTTGCTATCGGCAGGAGAATTAATAATAAGACCCGATAAATGATCGAGATGTCCATGGGAAATAAAATATCCCTTTATTTGGTTATGCAAAATTGTTTCGACCGACCCATGTAGACTTTTCAATGCAATGGCTTTTCTGATACCTGTATTTATAGTTCCGGCATCGAGGCAGAGGAAGGCCGTGTCTTTTGGAGTTCCTACTAAATAAGCAGAAAGATTGTCTTCTTGTTCGCCACCATATATGCCCAGCGGGACAAGGTCAAAATGCTGTGCCTGACAGGTCATGGTCACAAGAAATGTAAAAATGGAAAGCGCTAGTTTTTTCATGATTATTAAACTAAAAACCCATCCTTTGTTATAGGATGGGTTCAAATTTACACTATTTTTTGTTTATTGGTTGAATCGGTAACGTACACCCAGCTGAATTCTCCAGCGTGAAGTTTCATCCACACTGTTCGAGAAAGTGTTGGTTAAAGGAATCTGATTTGTTGCATCTAAATAAGGGAATGAGAATGTCGGTTGTCCCTGCGCATTCAATCCTTTGTAATTTAAGATACCGTTTGCTTTGTTGGCAAATTGGGCAACTCCCCAGCTTTTGTTGATCATATTACCGAAATTAAATACATCAAAAGTAATCTGCAATTGATGTTTCTTTCCGCTGGTATTTAAAAACACATCTTGCGCGATACGAATATCCAGTGTTCCGATCATTTTTCCTACCAATGCGTTACGTTTCGCGTATCGGCCTCTGTGTGCATTGAGGTAATTGTCCTGATTAATGTATCCGTTCAATTGAGACCATAGTTGATCAGCTGTCCGAGTGTCTTGCGCATTGTCGCCAACAAGAGCAATTTCAGCTTTACTATTCGGGATATAAATCAAGTCATTGCCCGACAAACCATCATTATTCAGGTCACCGCCATAGGTATAGGAGTAACGAGGCCCATCCTGCAGTTGATAAAATAAGGAGAATGTCGTTCCTAAATGATCCAGGTATTCTTTACGGTAAGAGAAGTTGGCAATAAATCTATTTTTAACCAGATAAGTCGAATAAGAAAGATCAGCACTATTTGGATTGCCCGAAACATAACGATCACGCCACATCGACTGTGCAATAGATCCTCCATCGTTCACCGATCTTGAATCCGTATAGGTATAACCGATATTTGCAAAGAAACCACCTTTGAATTCTTTTTTATATGAAAATAATATTTTTTAATAGGAAAGATGTGCTTTTTTGAGATTGTTTTTACTTTATAAAAAGTTTATGTATAAATTAATGTAAAGTTTGTTTACTTAAATTTAATATTTTATTAATATAATCCCCTTTATTTTTCGTTTAAATATTATTTATTTTATGATATAATCTTAAATGTTGAAATTATGAAAAATTATAATGCTTACTGTAAGTTTATTTTTGTTTTAGCTTTATTTGGATGTGTTAGTTGTAAAAAAGAAAAGTCGAATACACAAATTGTTTCGACGAATAACAAAACTAAAGCCGGTCCAATTTCAGCTTACGATTTCGATTGGGAGGCAAGTACCTATGTGCCTTATAAGCCAAGCAGTGGTACAAATCCATTACCGTTACCCTGGAATTCCGGTACTACAGCGATTGACCCAAATTTGGTTGGTGATTATAAGAAAGCTGATGGATGGAAGCTTGTTTATAATACTTTCTCTCCTTCTATTGTGCTAAATGATGTAAATTATACATACTTTTTTTCATTGTATAATGTATATAGAGGACTTTTAAGAATCTACGTGTGGCAACCAGCTAGTACGATTGCAACCTCTCATGTTGTTCATGGTTTGGGGATTTATGGAGCAGGCGCAACTTCTCCAATGTTGAACTTTAATACACAAGAGAAAATTGACCCGACATATAATCTTCCGAAGTTTCAACAAGTTTTAAATCAACAAATTTCTTCCGCTGGAGGTACTTGGTTAGTGTTTCAATATGAGATGGCCTATGATCCAACAATAAGTCAGCAAGCAAAATCTTTCCCAGGATACGGTTTACAATTTACATCCCAATGGAGTAATGTAACAGGTGTTACCATTAACGGTACGCAGACTGGTACCGTTAAGTCTATTCCTGGGACGCCAAGCGGAGGAATTAACTTCGGGGCTTTACTAATAGGTGGTGTAACAACATTTACTGGAGGGATTAATTTTGTTGAGGCTTTTGACGGCCTTATTGGAAGTCGTCCATATACTAACGCAATTAACAATGCTGCTTCTGGAGTTGTTAAAGGATTTTTGAATGCTATTCTTGGAGGATCTAATGGAGGAACTTCGCTAAATTTGACTCTAAATACAGATATTAAGTTGGACGGTACTATGGTCAACAATGGAACTATCCAAGATCTGAAATTAAAATTGCCGGGACAATATAATAGTCAAACTGGTGATGGCGCCTCTCCAAAATATAATCAAGTGCTCGGAGTGTTTAATGTAAATAGTAAACCTACAGTTAGAATCAATCAAAACTTTGTAACTATAGAATCAGAGGATCCAAGAAGTGGAAGTATGGGCATGGAAACGTATTCAGATGCAAAAGTTTGGTTTGATTCAGATGCTGTTAATATAACTTGGAATCCTGCAATAATTAACTCTACTTCCACAGGTGCTACAATCAAAAACATTAATACTGACTTATTAGTACATAGTGATCAATTTTATACGAATGTATTTGGTATAGGACAAGGTGGAGTTGAAGAAGTTGGAAAACAGCGGTATATAGTTTATCGTAACCCATCTGCGAGCAACCCAGCTAAATTTAGTTATTGGGCCGATGTTATGAGTGGGTTAGGTAAAGCTGGATATCCACCGCCTATATACGTCCGAGTATCATTTGACGTGGTGCCAAATAATGGGGGGGCTAAAGCTACTTTAGTAAAAACATTTTTACCATCTCAGGGCTTGTAGATATATAAAGTTAGTTATTCTGTTATATTCTCTATTCAGATTTCATGTGCAAACCCAGAAATATTTTATTGATTTTTTTAGGTACTCTAGTAGCAACATCATCAAAATCGCAAATATTTTTGGGTTTAAGCTCAGGATATACTAGAAATTATATGATTAATAATTTTAACAAATATTTTATAAAGAAGGTTGCTCCAGGACACGGTTTTGCGTATAGTATCGATGCTGAAATGTATTTAAAAGAAAAAATTTCAATTTCGTTGTCTTTAATTTATGCTCAAAAAAAATACTCTTTAGTTAGTGGTGAGCCGTATGAATATACGACTAAATTTAACAATAATTATTTTATATTACCATTAAAAATGCAGTTTGACATTCCCTTGGGAAACAAATATTATTTTTTATTATCGGGAGGAGCATATATTGGATATTGGATGAATGGTTATGTCATGGGTGTTGTCCCAGATATTTTTAGTATAGACGTATCGAAAAATGAAGATCAAATTGAATACTATCGTTTAGTGAATTATCAAGACGAATATCAGTTTAATATGATGAGAGACAAGAGGAGCGAATTTGGAACGGTACTTGGTACTGGTATTGGATTTTTTGTGTGTAGAAATATAATTATAAAATTAGGTGTTGATTATTTGGGATCCCTGACAGGGCAAGAAAGAGGAATCTTATTAAATCAAAAAAGAAAAGTCAATAAGACATTAGTAACTTCTCTCGGTGTAAAATGTTTTATAAATATTAAATGAAAATTTCTAACTGTTTCTTATTTTTAATAAGCTTAATTGGATGCAAGACTTCCGAATATAATGATAATCCTAATATAGTAAAACAACCAAGAAATTTTGACGAAATTTTTGAAGCTTTTTGGTGTGGAATGAGGACGCATTATATCTATTGGGATATTGATACCACAAATTGGAATATGGCTTATAATAAATATAAACCACTATTTCGAAATCTAAATATAAACCACGCAGATGATATATCTCTATCTGCAGATTATTTTAGAGAAATAACTAAAGGATTGATAGATTCTCATTTCCAAATTGTGTTCGAAGATAGTATTCTTGGAGGAGCAATTATATTTCCAGCTTCAGATAAAAAGGCAAAAGCAAGCGATTTTAGATTGCCATTTGACTATTCAACATTAGATAAAAAGTATTTTGATGCAGATTATTTACAGGGTATAGACGAATTAACAAAGATCAATAATCAATCACAAGAGGTTGTATTAGCAACTATTGATAAAAACATTATATATTTTCACTGTAATCAATTTTCCTTAGAAAGATCCTTTTACTCAAACTCAGAAGGAAATGTCAAACTTATTTTAGACAAGTTCTTCGAAAGGATCTATTTGAATCAATATAAGGGGCTGATTATTGACTTACGATACAACTTTGGGGGAGATTTGGCTGATTTAAAATTTTTTTTAAATCATTTTGTTCAGTCTGAATTAACTATCGGTTTTAGCAAATATAAGAGGAGTAATGGAATGCTTGATTATAGTCCTTGGATTAAAGCTGTCATACCTGCTGGAAAAAAAGAAAAACGTAAATTACTTCCGATCATTATACTCGCAGATAGATTCACAGTTTCCACCGCTGAATTAATAATGTTGTCTCTCCGTCTTTTGCCTAATGTAAAGATAATTGGAGAGACCAGCTGGGGCGCTACTGGACCTATTGGAGCAACTAATCTGTTTCAAGCGGGAACATTTAAAGTGCCGGGCTATTTAACTGTTTATACTTCTTCGGCAGCGTTCAAATATATTGATGGGCGCATATACGAAGGTGTAGGGTTTCCTCCCGATGTGTCAATCCCTTTTAGTAGTGAAAAAATTACAGACAATATTGATATACAATTGGAGTATGCTATTTCCGTTTTAGGTAGATAGTTTAGTGTAAAAATTTAATGTATTTAGATCTAGGTTTCGTTAAACCTATCTTTTTGCTTCTTGATAGTAGGTTTCTGCATAGACTATTCGGCGTAATTAAAATATCTCCGATCGTATTTATCGGAAGATCTTCCTGTGGATCAATAGGCAATGTTTTCATCCGAACACGCTGACCTGCTTCCAGCTCTACCTGGTCCAAATGTTTACCTTCAACCATCAGTAGGTACGGAAATGTAGTCCGTTTGTCGGTCCAAAGGTAACAGAGTGCTTTTTTTCTATAGCAAAAGCAAGGCATACCGTACTTTATGGTTTCACTCACATCCGCATCCTGTTGAAGGATAATATGTCTTAATGCTAAAAGACAGCTTTTATTTGGTTCTTTCTGGTTCAGATAGAAATGTTGGATCTCCTGCATATGAATGATGTGTTGCAAATAAAGATACGAGACTTATCCTTTTTTATAGGATATAGTTACCATTTTCTTTTGTTGTTTAGTATATTCAGACCTATTTTATGCGATCGAATTATCAAATTGCTTATGACCATAAATTTTAGAAATATAGACTATTTGAATAGTGGAAATGAAGTGCAGAAAAAAGCCTATCGGTTACTGATGGATTATCAGATTATTAACCGTCTTGAGGACTACAGTCCGATTGTGGTTGGTACGATACCGATTCAGATAGATGTTGATGGGAGTGATGTAGACATTATTCTTTGTGTAGATGATTTTGATGCGCTTGAAGAAAAGCTGTCTCTTAATTTTTCGCAGCATGCACATTTTCGGTTACAGCGGACTGCCGGTCATGTAATCGTGTGCAGCTTCTCGATTGAAGAGCAGCTTTTTGAAATTTATGCAACGGATAAAGCAACTGAAATTCAGAATGGATATTTACATATGCTTAAAGAGCATGAAATCATTCAATTGAGGGGTGAAGAATTCGCTGAGCAGGTCAGACAGCTCAAAAGGAGCGGGGTAAAAACTGAGCCTGCATTTTGTCAGCTATTGGGAATTGAAGGCGATGCATATACAGAACTTCTAAAGTATAATCCAGCAGATAATTCGATAAACTATGAATGATTTTAATCTAAAATAGTATGAATCCCCTAATTGAACAATTTAAAAAATATGGCTATCTCAACGAAACAATTGAGAAAGCGGTAGAAAATAGGACTCGTTATTTTTTTAAGAAAAAGGGTGAGCATTTTTTGAGGGAGGGGCAGCATTTATCAAGCTATTTTGTTTTGCGTACAGGACTGATTCGTGCTTATTTCTTTAAAAATGGACGTGAAATGAACAGTTGGTTTGGTGAGGAAAACCAGATTTTTGGATCGATTTTGCCCGTTTATACTGAAAAGCCCTCTTTTGAAAATATTCAGTTTTTGGAAGACTCCGAGATCTATGCAATTTCTGTGGACGATTTGAATGAATTGTATCGGATTTATCCTGAACTAAATCTTATAGGCCGAAAGATTGCTGAGGAGGTTTGTATTATTCTTGAAGAACGGATTATGTCCCTGCATACCGAATCTGCAGTAGAACGATATCAATCTCTCATCCGCCTACAGCCCAACTTGTTAAATAGAATTAATCTTGGCCATATTGCATCATATTTAGGAATTACACAGGAAACGCTTAGCCGGATACGACGATAAGTACACGATTTTGATATAAGTCAAAAAATGCCCCTTATATAGCGATTATCTTTGCTTTAGAAATTTAAACTATTGAAAATGAATTGGATTGCATTGATTATTGCTGGCATTTTTGAAATTGGCTGGCCGCTCGGATTAAAAATGGCTCAACAGCCAGATTCCAATAAATTTGGTTGGATTCTATTCGCTATTGTCTCCATGAGCATTAGTGGCGGATTATTATTTTATGCTCAAAAAACTATTCCTATAGGTACAGCATATGCCGTATGGACAGGTTTAGGGGCAGTGGGCACATTAATGGTCGGAATCTTTTTTTTCGGAGATTCGGCCAATGTATTTAGACTCCTGTCTGCAACATTAATCGTCGCAGGAATCATTGGCTTAAAGATTTTTTAAAAATACAGGAAATGTTATTTATCTCAGTGTACATAAAAAAATAGAATGTGCGCTCAATTTTCTTCAATTGGATTGTTAAAAATATATAAAATCTATTTTTTTTAGTCTAAACTCCTTAGAAGTGAGTATGTTGGGATGATTTTTGCTGCGCAATTAAATTATGAGGCAAGAACTAGCTGAAAAAATAGAATTGTATAGTAAAAGGTACGGCCTATTTATGCGACCGGAGTATATTAGCTTTGCTCGGGATACAACAAGGCTGTTGCTTCGCAACGAATGTCTCCGTGAAGGTGATATAAAAGCTTATCAAGATTATATTGCCTCACATTATCCCGAAGATCTTCCCTGGGAAATGAAACAATTTCAGGAAGCGACCAAAGCATTGGAGCGCATGAGTAAGGAGATGGCTATTGCATGGGTGAATACACATCGAATCAATATTTTTGAATCCGACATTTTTATCGATGATGAAGATTCAATTCTGCGCCCCATTCAATCAAAAGATGAAGACATGTTTCGCTATAATTTTAACGCCTTGGAAGAACTTATCTACAATCACCAAAGACCGGACGACTTATTTCGGCGGAATAGAGATTGTTTTTGGATAGATACAAGAATTGACTGGCGGTAGTTTACTGCTAATTGATGTGTTATTTCCCAAGAGCTATCTCGTCTCTGACGAATACCTCTTGGGACACTTTTTTATTATTTGGATTCTACCACAAAAATTTCATTTTCTTGTCCAAGGATCACGGTAGGAAACTTTTTGTTGAAGTCAATCGCAATATCTCCTTTTCCCTTTTCACCGTCTCCGTTGGAATCCCAATCTAATGTTACGTAGTATTTTATGGGCTCAGCGTCACTGACTTTAGGCTGGATGCGCTTAAGGTGATTTTTAGGTAAATCGAGTTTGAGATCAAAAGGTATTTGGTTCGCTGTAAAACTCTTTTCCAGAATCATTGTAGCTGGTACATCTGCTATCTGGGCCGAAACTGCATACAGACGAATCTTGCCCGTTGGATTTTTAACTGCAATAGCATTTGTTGATTGAATTTTTACGGAAAGACCAATTGTATTCGTACTCATTTTTTTCGTATTTAATGTTGTTGAACAACTGCTTGCAGCGAGTGCTACAGCAAGTACTGATATTGTAAGTTTTAACATAATGATTTTTATTTGTATTGTTTTAACTGTTATTGAAGCACCAAGATTGAATAGTTTACAATTTGAAGGATATCCCGACATTTGCAATCCCGAGGTAGCCGAAACCAAATTCGCCATAGATACCTATTTTATTACCGTAACGAATGGCTATCGGCGTAAATTGATAGGATAGCGCACCGAAGCTCGCTCTATCTTCTTTTTGTCTATTGTTAAATTTTGCATAGCCCAAACCTCCTTTTCCATATAGTTTAAGTTTAGTTTTATTCAAATAGCTATATTGCATATTCAAAAGTCCCCCAAAAACATTCCATTTTGAATCCCCAAGATCATCTTTGTAAGAAACCGTATTTTTACCATAAAATCCGTCGATGCCTATAGACAGTCTTTTGTCTAAATTACGTGAATACCCGGCAGTAAATGTGCCAGTTCCGCTGGAATGTTCTACTTCTCGTCCGAGTAAACCCATAAATATTCCCTCGCCGAGCATTGTGCCGATCTCTTGGACCGGAACAAGTCCATAACCCACTCGAATTGCTGATTTTTTCTGCATGTTTTCTTGCCCATATCCTGCGAACGAAATCAAGGAGACTAGGACGATGAATATAATTTTCTTCATTAATATAGTTAAGTCAGGATTTTATGTGACTTACTTTAGGTAACGTTTTTAAAATTTAATTAGCTATAAGTTATTTTATATGGTATTTTATTTCTTTTTTATACCGTATTTTAATTTTAAATTCTTTTAGCCTGCTAAAGTCTTGTGGAGTTTTTGGGCTGTATAAGATGTTTTTTTCAAATCAAGGTACAGGCATTTTTATTAAGGACTAAATGTCTAGCGATGGGATAGCTTAATTCCTGATCTATTTCATTGGCAAAGACAGTGGATGAAAGGCGGGGAATGAAAGCGGGACAGGAAGATAATAGGAGGGTTAAAGCCAGACGACCGGGCTGAGTTCATAAGAGTTAAAGTCCTTGTAACAAAAAAGATCCTTAGCGCAAGCTAAGGATCTTTTTTGTTACAAGGACTTTAGTTTTAGGTTTCTAAATGAAACACCTCTCGACCAATCCTGTAGTGCTAGTTTCCCACTGATATGTTTACCAAACTCTGGATAGTCTTTGAAATTACTATGTTTTACCAAATCTTTCCATTTGTCTGAATTAAAATCCATTTCAGCGGTGATTTTACCATTCAGGTAGAACGTTACCTTTCCGTCTTTCTGAATAATACTCGATTCATTCCAATCATCCTGTGCTTTAATATTGACAAAGTTTTGCTGCGGTAGAAATGTATAAAGACAACCTGAACGCTTTAGAGGTTTATCAAAATCAGGATGAGAATCTGCCAACAATTGGTATTCTGGTCCAGAATGATAGGTCGCATTGATATCCGGTCTTTCCTGTACATTGACAAAAACGCCACTATTTCCCTCTTTTTCGAGCTTCCATTCAAACTTAAACTCATAATTCTTATACTCTTTGTCCGATACTAAGTCATATTTTTGGCTTTCACTGTTTGGATCACAGTAAATAGTTCCATTTTTTACAACCCAGGCTGTAGGAGCATTTTTACTATTATTGTAGGTATGCCAATTGTTAAGCGTGGTACCATCAAATAGAAGTTGCCAGCCGTTACTTTGCTCTTCTTCCGTTAATGTATTCGGACTGCTTTTTTCATTTTGACAGGACAGTAAAACACAGCCCATAAAGACCGATAAGATGATTTTTTTGAAAAGGTTTAAGTTTATCATTGTTTAATTTGTATAAGTGTTTCTTTAGTAGGGTTTTATTTGATTAGATTCCCTCGTGAATCAAGTATGCCCAATTAATAAATATCCTCTAAAATAATTTTTAATGTGAACTTTCGGCGACAATTTCGTGTTCCTTTGCAAATTTGTTACACAATACCAGTGACTATACTTATACTGAGGTTCGCCTATTTACTAGCTTAAATGTCCGGATTAAATATTTGGGCGTCATTTGCCTGTTTTTCCGTTCAAAAAAAGTGGAACAGGACTTGGTGTTCGTCTCTGTTCATACAGCACATCATGACAGCCTAACAAGGACGGATGAGATGAGAACAATATTAGAGATTATAAGTGGTGGCGGCAAGCCACTCATAATCTCAAAAATGGATTAATGGTTGACTAAAGCCATAGCACCTTCACTGTATCGCGCTCCGATATTGGGGTATTTATGAAGTATTTCATCTATTTTTTTTAAATCATCATTCGATAATTGTAAATCAAGGGCACCAACATTTTCCTCCAGGTATTTTCTTTTTTTAGTTCCAGGAATAGGAATGATGTCATTTCCCTGTGCCAGCACCCACGCTAAAGCGAGTTGTATAGGACTACAGTTTTTATCTTTTGCCAGTAGGGAGAAGTCGGCGACTAAATGTGCATTGTTCAATGCATGTTCACCTTGATTACGAGGGAGGGTTCTTCTAAAGTCGTCCGAAGCAAGATCTTCTAAATTTAAAGAATTGGAAAATAATCCACGCGCTAGAGGCGCGTAGGGAATTAAACTTATCCCCAATTGCCGTACGGTCTGTAAGATTTCTTTTTCTACATCACGTGTAAGGAGCGAATACTCACTCTGTAAGGCAGTTATAGGGTGTACCGCATTTGCTTTAATGATTGAGGCGGGAGATGCTTCGCTTAAGCCCAAATACCTTACTTTTCCTTCTTTAACCAATTCTGCCATAGCGCCTACGGTGTCTTCGATCGGAATATTGGGATCTACGCGGTGTGCATAATAAAGGTCTATCGTATCGATTCTAAGGCGTTTTAAACTTTTTTCCACCGCTAGTTTTATCCATTCGGGCGAGCCATCAAAATAGGTGTTTGCCGTACCACTTGGACCTGCTATTTCATCTTTAAAGCGAAACCCAAATTTTGTTGCAATAAAAACTTTGTCACGGTTGGGAACAAGCACCTTTGAAATAAGTTCCTCATTGGCACCGTTGCCGTACATATCCGCGGTATCCCAAAAATTAATGCCGAGGTCCAATGCTCGTTCCAATGTCGCAATACTCTCTTTTTCGTCCGTAGGTCCGTAAGCAAAGCTCATTCCCATACAACCTAACCCAATCGCAGAGAGTTTTTCATTTGTTGTTCCAAGATTTCTATATTTCATAATGATTACATTTTGTTCAATACAAAAATACATATGGAATAAACGAAGCGAGTTAAGACAATCAAACAGATTGTTATACAATTCAAACAGTACTGCTTCGGACTTGGTTTGGAGACATCCCGGTTTGCTTTTTGAAGAAATTGGTAAAATAGGATGGATATTCAAATCCTAGACTGTAGGCAATATCCGATACATTCCAATTGGTATGCAACAACAAAGCTTTGGCTTCTTGGGCCACTCGGTTAGCAATATGTGCACTGGTGGTTTTGCCTGTTGTTTCTTTTACCGACCTGTTGAGGTGATTGATATGAACCGAAAGCGCATGCGCATAATCTGCGGGGCTTTTCAACTGCAGGCTAAGCTGAAGGGTATTGATTGGAAATTGTCTTTCTAATAGCTCAAGAAATAGTCCTGATACCCTGGTTGATGCATTGGTATAAGATCCAAAACTCGCTGCTGGACTTGATTTCATCGTTTCATGAATGAGAAGATGTAGATAACTTCGCAACATATCGTCTTTATGGATATAGCTCGAGTTCATTTCAACCATCATCTTTTGGAAGATGGTTGAAATTTCTGCTAATTGTGTTTCATCTGGAAAATAAATCGGGTTGCTGCCTATTTTGAACAGGGGAGAGTCTTTTAGACTTTCTATCCGTTCACTATGCTGTATA
Source organism: Sphingobacterium sp. UGAL515B_05 (assembly GCF_033097525.1). Taxonomy (NCBI): domain Bacteria; kingdom Pseudomonadati; phylum Bacteroidota; class Sphingobacteriia; order Sphingobacteriales; family Sphingobacteriaceae; genus Sphingobacterium; species Sphingobacterium sp. UGAL515B_05. Next base: position 4,345,103 of record NZ_CP109907.1, read on the forward strand.
AATTCCTCTGTAAATACACAATACCATCCGGATTGTTCTGAGGATTCGGGTTCCCAAGCATATGGAACAACCGGGTTCGCAAATAACATGGCAGGTCTATCGATTTGTATCCACTTATCTGCGTAATATAGTTTTCCACGGCCTATGATAAGGGAGGTTTTATAAAAATCACGACGATTATATGGAGATACAACGGTACAAGATTCTCTGCTAAAAACATTGAAATGCCCAATTCCCGTATTATTTAATGGCAAATCCAGATGAGTTAAACCTGGTTGTCGTTTGTAAAAATCTGTTACACTTTCGGCTGATTTCATACTACTAAATTAAAAAAAGAGAAACAATCCTACGTCATCAATGGATCAGTTTCTCAAAAATGCAATCCCGTTTTTTATATAACGCACTTTTATTTGAATCGTTTGTGATTTTGTTACTATTTTTGAGGGTATCCAATAATTGATTTTTTATTACAAGGATATCCTTTACATATTGCGACCATGATTAAAATTTATCATAATAAAAATTGTAGTAAGAGTTGTAATGCATTGGAGTTGCTACAGCATCATGCTGTGGATATAGAAGTACAGGAGTATTTAAATGATGTTCCGACGAGAAACCAATTGATTGAATTATTGGGTCAACTTGCTTTAAAACCTTTGGAACTTATCCGAAAAGGTGAATCGGTCTTTCAGGAAAAATTCCAAAATCTTTACTTGACAGATGAGCAATGGATCGATGTGATGCTGGCGTATCCGATCTTGATTGAGCGCCCTATCGTTGTAAAGGACGGTGCAGCAGTAATTGGTCGACCTATTGAAAAAGTTTTAGCACTCATTGATGCTAAGTGATGATGCTGGCTTGATTGTTGTGTTTTCAATTGTATGAAACATTTTTTGAATATAGCTGCAGCCGTGTTGGAGGTACTTAAATTTTTTTTCTAATCACTAATTTTGGCTTTTTTTTGAACGGTTAAAGATATCTCCTATGATATTATTTTAATCGACATGATTTAGTGGGTTATTCTTTTAAAGAGGCTATTTATGCTTACACCGACTTTATCAGGGTCTTGTTGGTGTATCCCATGGCTGTATCCTGGTAAAAGAATCAGTTCACAATTGTTGTTTTGTTTGATTAGATTTGCATAATGTTTGATTCGAAGCTGATCATAGGCATCAAACCAAAATCTATCATTTATTCCCAATTTACTGTTCATTTCTTTTTCATACCGCTCGATAGGTCGATTGTAGGCGATGAAAACGGTAACAGGGACATTTTTTAGCAGCAGTAAATCGGCATATTCTCTAAAAAATTGTTTCCGCTCATGCCGATGCCACTTTCAAAGATGACGATTGGCTCGTTGGCTTTTCTTTTTTCCAACCCCTTTACCAAATAGAATGTTCGAATACCTTTAATATTGGTCATCTCCTGTGCATACGTTTGTATGACCATAATGGAAACAAAGAATAGCATGATCGTCCAGGTTTTCATATTTATTTTAAAGCTCAAATGAAAGGATGAATTTTTGCATTTACCGTTTATTTATTAGCGCTGCAATATGTTCTTTGAGGCCATCGGTTGATTGTAGTCCAATGTCTGAAAATTGATAATCATTGAGCATAAATTGGTGGAAAGTATCCTGTTCCAACAATATGGTTCTACCTTTTGAAAGGTTGTAGATTTTAGTGTTAATTACGCTAATATCATGGTTTTCTTGCGTAAATGCGATAAAATCAATACGATAATCATCCCGTATTAAGGTGCCCTGGCCAAAATAGTCGGGGTGGTTTCTTGAGACATTTCCAGCGTAAATTTTATTCGTTTGAGCTAAAGTCATCATAGATTCCTGCGGGGTTAATTTAACGACAATATTGCAGAAAGAATAATATTCCTTGTCATGAGGAGATTTGGTTACGCTAAATGTGTAAATAATATAATTATCTGCTCCGACCGATAATGAGTCTACGACTACTTTGGTTCCTAAATCCTGATAGGGTTTGACGTGGAAGTTGAAATTTTGTAGCGGTAAAATGTTGGCCTGCGGAGGTACGTTAGTATTATCTTTTTCGAGAAAATAGTTTGAATCTTTTACTTGTCCAAAACTATTTTGAGTAAAGCAAATCAAGAAGACGATCCATATTCCTAAAATTCTATGCATTTTTTTTATTTTATTGGTTATCTGATGCTGTCTAAAATAAATACATAATCTGTATCATGGTACGATTATTCGGTCAATATGGGGTTTGCCTCGGTTAGTCAATATTATTTGTCGGTAAGCCCAAATGCTTTTGGTGTATATGCTGTAGGATTCTTTAGGTCCCTATTTTAATGTGTTGTAGTTAACGACAAGATATTCTTTATTTGTACAATGTGTCTGGTATTATGATGAATAATAAAGCGAAATATATCTCCTAAACGGAGCTGTATCCAGCTGCTAAAAGATAGCCTAATACGAATTTTGGTTAGATCTTTCGACCTTGCCTTACCGAGTAGATGAAGTAGTCTATTTTGCTGTTCTAAAAAAACTGGAATCGGTTCGGTGCTCTGAATAAGATTTCTGGGATCCATTTTTCGAAAAGTTTTCATCTTTTTTTTCTTATCACTTGGTAAAATAGAATTAGCAAAATAATTTCCTAAAAAACCGCTTTTGAAATCAACATTGTAGCCAAGATTGCTTTCGGATATTCTTTTTGTGATTTCAGGTAAATAGAAACTTCCGTACAGATTCAGGTGCTGTATGCATTCGAGGATATTCCAGGACCCTTCATGAGGTCTTTTATGTAATGTCTCCTGAGAAAGGGCTTCTAGGGAATTGACAAATGACATCTGTTCATGTACCTGCTTTTCCAGTTGATCAAGTAGTTCTAATGATTTACATTTCATCTTTTTTTTGATAAAATACTCGAAAATAAATTGGAAAAAAATTGATTTAACTCAAGATTTACTGATTCTTGATAAAGTTTCGGGACTCATTCTAAGATAATTGGCGATATACTTATTCGGAATTAGTTGAAACAATCTAGAATTTCGTTTAATGAGTCTCTCATACCTGTTTTTTGGGGATTCCAGCAATAGATCTTGTTCTCTTTCAAGCTGCTGTAACACCAACTGTTCCAATATAGTGATATATAATTTTGTGTTTTCTGAAGAGGAATAGATAAAATTCATAAAATCTTCCTTTTCGGCGATTAGCATATCTGTTTTCTTTATTGCCTGAATTGCATAATCCGAGTAGCTACCATGAATAAAAGAATCCATAGCTACAATGAGATCTCCATCATATCCAAAGCGAATAATCTGTTCATGATCTTCCTGAAAAATAGAAATTTTGATGCTGCCTTTTTTTATGAAATAAATTTTTGAATCAATCGAACCATTCATTTTGATGTATTCGTTCCTCCTAAAAGAAATTTCCTTTTTAAAGATGCGAGGTGATATGAGATCGAACAGCTTATGCATACACGTTGGATTTAATTGAATCATTAAAGGTCTTCGAAATTAGCGATTGTATTGCTGTTTTCAAATATTGATTATTGAGCTACAAATATCGCCAAGTTTTGACCTAATATGGGTTCCAGATTTACCGGTTGAATAATTATGTGCAGATTTACGGTATTAAATGAAAACATGGAATTTGTTTTCACGATTTTACAGATTTAAATACTTCATTAAATAATTTTAGTTTGAAAAGAGTCTTCGTTATCCTGTCCATTTTGCTGGTTTCATTTTTAATAGCAGCATTTTTTATCAAAGTCAATAAGAGGGAAACCTTGCTCTATAAGATACAGCAGTGGGTTACCTACGATACAGCAGATTGGGAAAATTATGAACACAATAAACTGCTACTTGCCGCTGGGTCTACCGAAGTAACGACGACTGAAGTGGCAGCTGTAGAAGATGAAGATGATCTATACCCGGTTGATACAAATCGCATATCGCCAGAATTTAGGGCTTTAGAAATCGAAAAAATTAGAAAGTCAGATTTTGGACAATTAGTAATAGCGAAGTTACCACCGGATCATGAGGATGCACAAATCGCATTAATTCATCTCACGAATCGTAAATTGACCGATGTGATAATCAATCAGAAGATTAATATCAAAGTTGGAACTTGTTTTGAAAACCCAAAAACAGCAGGTAATTATCGTTGCGTGAGTTGTATGATTTTACTTTACAATCGAGCGAAGAAAAGTTGGGTGGAGGCTCCAAACGGTGAAAATTTCCTGAAAAATGCCTATGATTTTTACCAGGCGTCTGAAGGAGATATTTGGCAAGCACGCGACTTGTCCATGAGAATCCCTTATGATTATGCGCTTGTGGAAAAATATAGTAAGTAAGATTTCTTTTAAGTAGTTAATATCAATACCGTTATGTTTAAATTTTTAAGAGAATTATTGAATACGGCAAAGGAAGGTGTGCATGAAGCCAAAGATGAACTTACTTTGAAAGCCGAAGAGGAAAAAAGGGCGGGGAGTTTAGCAAATGATAACAATATACTTCTGGATATTCCTTATGAAGAACAGTTTGGTAATGCATTAGGAGCTGCATTTAGAGTCATTGTTTTTGGGGACTGGTTTACGGTATTCGGAAGTACGGGAGATGATGGAAGTTATCCGATTCACTTATATCAATTTGGAAATTATCCCAAAATTGATCAATATAGAAGTGATTTTATCAAATTGTTAAAAAGAGATTTTGGTATAATAGATACAGACAGCTGTCTTGAATTGTTGAGTTCATATTTTACATTACTTGGAATAGAAAAGACAGGGACCGCATTGGAAGGAAAAAACAGCAAGATCGATACAGCCGTTTGGGATATCTCCAAAGTAGGGGTAAATGCCTTTGTTGTTGCTGTAGCAAGTCATATTACGACATCCGCAACGGACGTTGGATATCTATCAAAACCTGTGGCATTAGATGTTCTCAAAAAGTTGTCAGTATATGCGAAAAAGCATTTTAGTGATTGGTTGCTATTTTCCGATCAATTTATGGAAGGAGAAGATCAAGTTGGGTTAAATAGTAAAATTGGGAAATCTTACTTGAAAAGGTATATTGGATATCTTAAAGAAAAGAAAGGAAGTCCCTGGAATAATGTCGCATGGTGGAATGGTAATCATTCCGTCTGAGTGTTATCCCATGTGGCCTTCACATCCACTACATTTTACGGCTTTGGATTTGCGCTATCAATTGGAACAACAAATCGCTCAGAAAGAACTCCGAGACCATAGCTATCTCGAAGGATTGGATGCTATCGAGAAAGATGAAGGGGAAATTCCTATGTTCTATCTGATTTGTGTCAGTTAATTTTTTTTGCGAAATAAATGAATTCTAAAGGCATTGTTTTGGTTATCAGTTGTGTGTTGATCGTTGTCGTGTTGACAGAAGTCTATAAGAAAAATGTAGCTGAAAATTATTTATACGGTGTTAAAAAAAGCTATGAGATGAATGATCATTTTGAAACAGATAAATTAAGAAAACTGTCGTCACGACCCTTTCTATTTGGTATAGAAGATAATCTGTTAAGTGACGAAGATTATTTTTTTGATGAAAATTATTTTTATGCTGTCGCTCGAAAAGACGGGGCAGGTAGATCCTTTAGGTTAGTGGATATTATTGAACTTCGTAGGACATCGACTCAAATTAATAATCACTATATCTGGCAAGTTGTCGTTCAATTGGATAGTAAGGGACAGTCCATTTTCAGTTTTACGCATAACTATTCCCTCTGGAATAGAAATTTCTATGTTTTTTATCAAAAAATACGAGAATTAAATCCACATGCAATCAAATCAAAATGGAGTTTGTGGACGATGTAATTTTATGAATTAGGAAACTGGGTGTGCCTTCGCTTATCCCCATCCGATGATTATTCACCGATGATTTTCTTTGTTTCACCGAAATAGATTAAGAGAAGTCCGTATTGCCATCTATATTTAAGACGTTTGAACAATTCGTGTTCGAGATCTAATTAGATTACTTTGGTTCGATATTTAATTTTTATAATTGAGATTTTATAAAGACTTTCAGATGATGAGTACGTTAATTAAGGCTGGTTCCCTTGTGTTTGTGTTTTGTTTCGTAATTGCAATTGGGAGGTCTCAGTCTCAGATTCCACAAGCGAAGATGCATTTGGTTAAAATGTCATCCTATTCACTATTAATGGAAAGTGCGGGGAAAAATTTGAAGGATAAGCGTTACCAGGCCGCTCTAAACGATTTTAAAGCTGCTTTTATACAGAAAGATTCGGTGGGTAAATACGATTATGCGAATGCGATGGTGGCAGCGGCTAATGTAGACAGTGTGGACTTGGCAATAGCGTGGTTTGAGGAAGGAATTAAGCTGGGACTTGGAATAACTGATGATGAGTACCGGTATTTTTCATCGGCCGAGGAATTTCAAAATTTAAAACAACAAAGTGCCTATCAAAATCAATTGGATCGGCTATCATTAAAGGTAGCTCAGTTGAAAAAGCAACAAGCTGAGGCTAAACGTGAGTGGTTAAAAAAGATTCAACACAATAGTTCAAGGGGGGCAGGTGAGGTGGTCAAATCAGGTTTTGCTTTATATTGGAATCAAATGGGCGATAGTCTTGTACCCTATTTGGTCTATCTACCTGCGAAGCTTAAAGATAAAAACAACGTAAGAGCTATCGTCTACTTACATGGTGGCGTCTCAAGTGTCACTGAGTTCCAGTTCGCGGACCCAAGTGTAGCGGACGAGCCGATTTTTAAATTGGCAGATCGTATGGGATTTGTTGTAATTTATCCCTTTGGAAAAAAATCGTACGGTTGGGTACGACAACGTCCTGCCTTTCAACAGGTGTTAGCAATTACCGAAGAAGTCAAACTTAACTATTCACTGGATAGCAAAGAAATTTACCTTGGTGGAATGTCTAATGGTGGTACAGCCGTTTATTGGTTTGCCGCCCAAAGTAATACACCATTTAGTGCCTTCTTCACATTATCTGCCGATTGTGAACTCGTTATTGAGCCGATCGATTGGGAACGGTTACACAGCGATAGACCAATATATTCTTTTCACACGGCTGACGATACAATCTATCCAATAGCGAAGGTCAGTGCTGTCTACGCTAGCCGAAAATCATCGGCTTGGTATCTTCGGACACTGAAGGCTGGTGGCCATGGGTTCATTTACGACCCCGTGAAAGGAAATGAATTATTCATGCAGTGTATTACTGAAATGCTGGAGGGCGTTCATAGGGCAAGATAACCGATAAAGCGGTAGGGTTGTAAAGAATCCAATTTCAACGGTTGGATATATAGAAAAAGAAAAATGGCTAAAACTGTAATCTAATTGCTTTTGTTATCTTAAGTAAAACGTTATGGGTAAATTACGATTATTGATCATGAATGTGTTGATAGTTTTTTTTTACGGAGCTTGTCAATTACCTCAGCGCCCGCCACAATCCAGTACAAATGAATCTAAGCGCAAGGCAGAAGAATTACCTTCTAACGTAACTTTTTTTGGTGGTGGAAGATCTAAGGAAATGAATATGGTATCAGGGAAAACGGATACTATTTTTATTTCAGTCCATCAGGCGGATTCGGTTCTTATCAAAATAAAAACTCCCACGGATACAGCCAATGTACGAATTAGTCAGCTTTTTCTGCCCAATGGTTCGGCTGATGGCCCCTTTGGCCAAGAACTTGCCTATAGATTTAAAGATGTTGGCCAATATCATATTACTGTGAATGAGAATAAAATGGTAGGGAATCATTACTCAGGGCCATATGTAGTGCAAATTGTGCCAATAGTTCAATAGTGCACTTGAAATAATAGAATAGAACAATAGTTATTCCAAGTGAAATGGATTCAGAATAACTATTGTCGCATTCAGAAATTTATTACAGCAGCCCTTCTGCTAGTATAGGATTAAAACGAGATCTTCTTTCTAGGCTACTCAACATCACCTGTGTACTTAATCGTATTATCCACGTAAAGAGCTGATTTTTTAGCATCATATTTATAGTTATCCTTTTGATAAATGTCGTTTTCGACTTTATCCAGGATAATGTTTTTTTTACTGTCATCAGGTAAAAATAATTCTACCTTTGATTTATCCTCGCTAAGGACAACAAAGGCACTAATGACAGCTTTCCCTTCTTCTTTCTCCGTTGGATTCAGGCGTAAGCCAACATTAAAGACCTGGATACATCCTTGTTTGATCTCACTCCAAGTTTGTCCCGCTGCGACTAAACAACCGTGCTCATCCTTGCTGCCGCCGATCGATGGAGTTGCTTCCTTGCTTTGATCAGTTGTTTCTTTTGATTCGCTGTTCTTGGGAGCATTGTTACAGGCTGTAAAAGTAACAAGGCTCATGACTATAAATGCTAATTTTCTCATTTGAATCGGTTTTTTATATGTTCTCTCATGTTCACACAATAAATATACCATAGTCTTCTGTTTATTCATTAATCGACTTATTACGGTAGGCTTTCATCCTTTTCTTAAATATAGAGTGAAGCTCCGCTGTATAGCAGAAAAATGTGTGTAGCGTAAATCAATATTGTCATAGGACAAGTCGAATTTCTGTATAGTTTATTAATATTGTGGTGCCGCTCGATGCAATCATTTATCTCAATATATTGAACGGAATGATTTTAAGCCAGTGTAGATAGACAAAAGTATTCTTATCATTTATAAACATCGTATGAAACATAAAGATCGTCCTGTCAAAAATTTGGTTTCGGTTATTTTAGTTGAAAAGCCACTAGCCCATGTTTGGAAATACTGGAATGATGCTGATGCAATTATGCAATGGAATATTCCATTTGACGATTGGCACTGTCCTGCTGTTCATATTGACTTTAGGGAAGGCGGGATGTTTAATTTTAGAATGGAGCAAAAAAATAGCCGGGAGGGATTTGATTATGTAGGCGTTTACGATGAGATTATTTGGATGGAATACATTGGAAGTATCAGTGGAGGGAGAACCTGTGTTGTTGAATTTCAGGCGATTGATAACAATACGATTATCCGGGAAACTTTCGAGCCTGATACATTTACACCTTTGGAACTACAACAGTCTTTTACCGATGGGGTCTTGTTAAGTTTTAAAAAATTTATAGAAAACAAATCGCTGTAGAAGCGTGTTGCTACTGACAGAAATATAGACTTTATAGGATAAATTATGCGTGAAATAGAATCGAAAAGCGGTTATGCACCTGCAAATGGAATAAAACTTTACTACGAAATATTCGGCACAGGAGAGCCTTTAGTATTGATTCATGGCGGAGGTTCCTCTGGCTACACTGATTTTGAAGAGACAGTAAAAAGATTGCATGATCAGTACCAGTTGATTGTGATAGACCTGCAAAATCATGGAAGATCCGAACACAGAACCACTCCCGAAACCTTCGAGCAGGATGCGAAAGATATTTCGGCTGTTCTTGACTTCTTTTATATTGAAAAAGCTTCATTTTTCGGTTTTAGCAATGGAGCGACAACACTTTTGAAATTTGTGACGATGTATCCGGACAAGGTGGAAAAGCTGATTGCTGCATCGGGAAATACCAAAAGAGAGGGGCTTTTAGATGGTTTTTTTGAAAGTATGGAAGCTTCAACGATCAACGATATACCGCCTTCTCTCAAAGAAAATTTTATGAAGCTGAACCCAGATCCAGAGAAATTTCGAAATATGTATGAAAAAGATAGCCAGCGCATGATAAACTTTAAAGACTTCGAAACGGAATCCTTAAGCCTTTTGACCTGCCCGGTATTTTTGATAGGTGGAGACCAAGATGTTGTAAAAACGACACATCTAGCTGCCATGCAACAGCAGATTCCTCATGCTCGACTACTTATTTTACCGGCTAATCATGGGAACTATATGATGGCTGATTTTAATGGCGATGTAAATGACCAACTGATCGATTTTACACTAGGACAAATACAGCATTTTTTGGCACCCAATTGATCACTGTTCAATCGAATAAGCTCGCGCCCAAGGTTTATCGATAATTACGCATATTACGTTCCATCTTACGTATGCGCTGTTCGTTTTTTCCGTCAACACGAGATGCAACCGCCCAAATGGCTGCGGGTATCCAACCCAGTATAGTCATCTGTAGGATCAAACAGAGAATGCCACTTAGAATCTTACCGCGTAAGAAAAACGATAACCAAGGAAGTAAGACTGCTATTAATATCATAAATAATAGGGTTATAAACATTAAAATACAAAAGTACGGTATTCACCATTAAAAATCGCGAATAATATCAACTAAAGCAAATTAAATTATTTTTTGTCTGTTTGTAATGTATTGATATTTAATGTGTAATGGTTTTTTCGTTGCTAGAATAGGGAAATGTTAAGAAAACTTAAAATATGCCTTCCGACGGATGATTTTTAAAATTTTGAGGAGGTGTGGCACCAATGTTGATGTTCCCCTGTCGAATATTTTAGATGCAGATTACATAGAATAAATGACGGAAAACATGGGAAACAACAATAGTGTTATTGAAAATTTAGACAGCAAATATCGTGGATATCTAGAGGATGAGGGGAAATGGCTCAATGAAGGTTTTAAGAATATTTTCATCGATGGGGTACCGAGTAAAGAAAACCTGAAAACATCGGTTTATCTTATGTTACCACAAGAGATCAGAGAATATGTTGATCAATTGTTACTCAACGATTGATTATAACATTATAGGAATAAGTAATTCAAAGTAAAAGTTTACTAGAATCAGTTTTTTCTGATTTTAGTAAGCTTTACTTGTTTAAACGGGAGAGGGCAGACCACGTCTCCATTAAATGCCATATTCTTTCACGGTTTGGCAAATTTGCTCTTTTTGTTTTCGGCTTAATACGTTCAACATGGTAAGGATTTCTCTACCTTGAAAAGTCTCAAGCTCAAGTCTAGGCCCCAACCAATTGCTTTCAATAATACGGATATTAACGATTTGAATGTAGGGCACGAATACCAGCGCATCCAAATCTGCTAAAGCCCACATACTCCCGGTCTTCTTTTTAATCCGTTTAAAATACAATCCTTTTTTATCTGTCCGGGCTCGGATGACCTTCATGTTGCTCTTTAGAAGAAGGAAGCCGCCGATAATAAAAGATAAGTGGAGTAACAGCATAAATAATGAAACTAAAAAGCGAAATACGTCTTTAAAGTCAAGTACCATGGCACTGAAATTCTCTTTAAATGAATCATTCGGATGATAACCGATGAAACATGTAGATATCCCCATTAAAATCAAGATACTACCGATGATAATGGATCGCCAATTGGGTAGGTAATAATTTATAAAGGTTTCACTGTCTGTGGCTGCTAATTTTCTCCTTTTCATATCTAAATATAGGGGCCTTATAAATTGACCGTATAGAAGACTTACAATTCGTTCAAAAGCATTTATAATTCGATAACTATTGTTATAAAGGCATGAAGTCTGTTTTTGAAATTATTATGAACTTGTTTATTGGTCGCGTCGAAATCCATGTTACCGAAGATTGGACCACTGCACATCTGCGATCTGGATGAGGTCGATACGAAAGAGTTGCGATACATTTGCACTATAAATCAAACTATTTAATGAAATGAATTATAACATTAGAAAGGCAAGTCTTGAGGATCTTGATCAAGCAGCGGCGTTATTCAATCTTTATCGAATTTTCTACAGACAGGAATCGGATTTGGAAAAAGCCAAAGAATTTTTGAGGGAGCGATTTTTGTACGGAGAGTCAGAAATCTTTTTGGCAATTCAGGGCGAACAAGCTGTTGGTTTTGTTCAGCTTTATAAATTGTTTCATTATACTAAATTGCAGCGACAGTGGTTGTTGAGTGATCTATTTGTGCATCCTGATCATCGGAGTAAAGGTCTTTCGGTTCGGCTTATCGATCGTAGTAAAGTCTGGTGCGAAGAGACCGGGGCTTGTGGTCTGATGCTTGAGACCGAGAAAACAAATGTTATCGGTAATAGTCTTTATCCCAGGTGTGGATTTGAATACGACGGCATGCATAACTATTATCATTGGTGGCGATAACCTTAACTGGATCGCCAGGGCACTTCTGCGCCTGGCGATCCAGTTGGCTACTTGGATTCATCAATTCAGTGTGTCCACTGCGTATTTAAATCTGGATTAAGATTTTGAATCCGTGCTATCACTTCATCACTCACTGTTTTGTCAAAAATATTTTTCATAATTTAATGCTAATTGGTTTTCAGGTTGCTGGAACTTTGGTTGGGGATGATAACGTACGAAATAATAATCTATATTAATTGAAGTATAATATCACATTTAAAGGCTCATCTTTTACAGTTACTCTCTTTTCGGTAGGCCCATTTTTATTGCTGTACCTCAAGGTATAAGACTGGTTTTTTTTCACGATAAATGTTAAATAATCATTCGCATCCTGCAGTTTAGTTGCGGTCGAACCACCGCCAATTTGATCATTTCCTTGAAAGATATCCACATTGCATTTTGTTCTGCCTTCCGGTTGACATTGATCGTTACTAAGATACATGGTTACGTTTAGACGGGTGTAAGATTTGTCGTTCAATTGTTGGCTATATTGCTGATTGAATAGATCAATATACCGCTGGGAAACATTATCTGCATATACTTCTGTTTCGCTCCATGCTGGGAATGAGGTAGCTGCCGGTTTGTAGGAAGCCGCATAAATGGAATGTTCCTTGCTATTCGGATCGGCTTTCCCTGCGTCGGCCAAAAACCAGCTGTAATTTAGGTCTTTGTCCGGATAATATTCAGTAAAATACCATTTACCATTCATCCATACCTCGACCCAACTGTGGTTACCACGATTGTCATGCCAGTTTGGTGTACCTGCAATCCGGGCCGGTATACCTACTGATCGCAATGCATCGATCAATAAAATGGATAATCCGGTACAAGATGCCATCCCTTGGCTTATCGATTCAGATGGATTTTGATCTGCTTTTTTTCGTTGGGTATTGTAATCGACTTTTACTTCATCTCTGATATTCTTATTTATGGCTACAATGGCATCTTTTATCGTTTTGCTATTTGTTACATATTTTGAGAAACGATCGTAGAAATCACCACGCCAGTCGTCTAGATCTTCAGAAAATACACGATAGGGCAATACCTCATTTAGAAAAATAGAATCTGGAATTTCCTTAGCCCAGGAAAATGTTGATCTTGCCTGGTAAGCCTTTTCAATATTATGGATAAGATGATCACTCTTAATCGTCGTCAAATCATTCTTAGGCATATAAGCTATGAGAAAAGCCGCACCTTCACGCATTTCTTTTGGCAGTTTCGCTAGTACTTTTTCCAATTCATTACGATTCATGCCGGCAGCTTTTAGTGCATTTTTGACCGGTTTTTGATACTGACCTGGTAAAGAGGAAAGCTTGAAATCTTGTGCAGATGCTTTGAAAAAAATGGCTGTAGATAAACAGCAGAAAACTAAAGAAAATACCTTTTTAAACATAATATACGCTTGCTTGTTCTTTATCTATTTAAATTAACACAATTTGTATATTTCAAACATAGATAAATTGATTTTTATATGCAAAAATACGTTTTATAGTCTGACTCGTAACTTAGAAGCCCAATTTACATAATTTCTTCTTTGACAGCCAATGAGCCTCTGTTCTAGCCCGATAGCTACCTGCATTGGGACAGAGCCGTATCACAGTCCCTGTGAATCCGAGATGAATCCGACATTCTTTTGGAGTGACAGCCCTCTATTAAGGTGGACTCAACGTGGACCCAACGCGAACGAAGTACAACGATGTACTTTTGGATTGCGCTGCACTTCTAAAAAGTCAAAAGGTGTTAATCCCGCACAATTTCATTTGCAAATGAATACAAATTTATTTTAGTTTGAAGATCTTTACGGCAAAGTAAAGATCGTAACCCAAAAAATAATTTGAATGACAATTCCGATGAAGCCGTTTCATTTTCTATATTATAGTGTATGCTGTCTGATCCTTTTATCTGGTATGCTGTATTCCTGTCAATCGCAAAATCCGGATCGGGTGATCCTTGAAAAATTGGATAGAACCTTTAATGCATCCAAATTTTATGGCCCCAAAATAAAAAGGAGCGAAGAGTTGCTGCATGCGGACGTTAAAAGTATGGATAAGAAAGAGTTGAAAGAAGTCTTTGAAACCGCCATATTTAAAAAGGATACGCTTGCTATTTTTAATTCAGAAGGGAGCCTGCCAACGTTATTTTATATCGAGTCTACCGCAGCTTGGGGAACACGGAAATTAAAGCCAGTTAAAGATTTCGGTTATCGTTATACAACTGTTTCTTATAATGAAGAAAAGGATACCGTAGCGATATTATCCGGAGTCTCTTTTCCAGCCTTGACTGTGGCAGAGGATAAAAATGGTGAATTTACTTATCTATATGCACTGAAGTCTTCAAAAAATAAAGATGATTTTCAAAATATTTACAACTATCTACAGAAGACGTTTACAAAATTGATGCTTCAAGATGATGCGGGAAGTGGTATAAAAGGTTGGGAAAATAAAGACTTTTACTATTTTTTGCATAAAAAAAATAGAAGGGAAGAACAGATTTTTTCATTTGGAGAAGATGAAGACGACAAGCCGACGACTACAGACATCACCGATATCCGTTTGGAAATTTATTCTAAAATTTACATCCAAAATATGCAAAAAGAGCAGGTTTACTTACCGGATTATATCCCCATTATCAAATGACAGATGTAGATAATGGGTAACCTGCAAACTTGTTACAAACCTGCATAAGCGAATTTGTTTATATTTACTTCCTTGTAAAAAAATCAATCAAATCGTTTTATTTTTATGTCAGATACTCAAGTACCGACTTCCGCTTATGCAGATACCAAACCACATTATGCTGTACTTGATGGGTTACGAGGGGTCGCAGCTATTACCGTCGTTTGCTTTCATATTTTTGAAGCCTTTGCAACGAGCCATTTAGATCAGCGAATTAATCATGGTTATTTGGCGGTCGACTTTTTCTTTATGCTTTCGGGGTTTGTCGTGGGCTATGCTTATGATGATCGCTGGAAGACGATGACAACAAAAGAATTTATAAAACGAAGAATAATACGTTTACATCCGATGGTTGTTATGGGAGCGATCATTGGAGCAGTTATGTTCTATTTTCAGGGTTGTTCTGTTTGGGATGTGACAAAAGTGACATTTTCTTCGCTGGCAATCGCAACCCTATTGAATGCTTTGTTAATTCCTGCGATTCCGAGGCATGAAGTGAGAGGGCTTGGGGAGATGTTTCCATTAAATGGACCAAGCTGGTCGTTGTTTTTTGAATACATCGGTAATATCTTGTATGCATTGGTCATTCGAAGATTTTCGACCAAAGCATTAGCCGGACTCGTTATTTTATTCGGAATAGGTTTGGCTGCATTTGCGATATTGGGACCCTTGGGAGATATATGTGCTGGTTTTTCACTCACAGGAACAGAATTTACGGCAGGTTCACTTCGTCTTTTATTTTCTTTTACAGCGGGCCTGTTGCTATCGAGGATATTTAAATCTTTACAGATCAAGGGGGCATTTTGGATTTGTAGTTTGATCTTAGTACCTCTTTTGGCTATGCCGCGCATTGGCGGCGCTGAGCATTTATGGATGAATGGTCTGTACGATACATTATGTTGTGTTGTTGTTTTCCCTTTGCTTGTTATTTTAGGAGCATCTGGCAAGGGAGAAAGCGGTATTACAAGTTGGCTTTGCAAGTTTTTAGGCGATATATCCTATCCTTTGTATATGGTACATTATCCTTTTATTTATCTATACTATGCTTGGGTCAAGAATGAAAATCTGAATTTTGAAGAATCTCTGCCGGGAGCAGCAGCTGTTGTCATCGGAAGTATAGTGCTTGCATACGGCTGTTTGAAGTTATACGATATACCCGTACGGCGATATTTGTCAAAACGATTTCTAAGATCAAAAGGGAAATAGCAGTCGGCAAACTAATCCTATATGTATTATAAAATAAAAAGAACACCAATTTATGGTGTTTTTTTGTGCATATTACGTAGGGCAGTAACCTGTACATAGAGAAAATCTTGTCATGTTAAATAACGCTTGAATGTCAGTCTTTTTCAAAAAAAACGTTGTTATATTTCGACGAATAAAATACCAAATAGAAGCCTAAAGGACCTCGGTACACCGTTGGATCTGATTCAAGAATATGATGAGTGGGAGAGTCCATCCACAGCTTTAAGCGTGCGGATTCATAAGGACTAACTGTTTCGATCTTGCCCTTGTAAACTTTGGATACTTTACCTGCACTTACGACGTTGAAATAAATCGAATCGTTATCCTTTATGACAAAATTGTACCTATCGTATTGCCAGTCAGTTTGTTTTCCTGGGAATAGGTCATGTTTTATGTGATAAGTCCCATAATAATCTTCTTTTTTTAAGATTTTTGGGCTAGCGATCCATTGAAAAATTTGAGACAAAGAAAAAAGTAGAAATGCGCCGCCGATGAGAGATAAAATTGCGTAACCAAAGAAGCGTCTTTCTGTGAAAATTCCGCATAACATTAAAATTACCAGCAGTGGTAGAAAAATAAAAACAATGAAAAAATTGGCCCCAAATCCCATTTGATAAATTGTTGTGGCTTCGAAGAAAACCAAATGGATTTTCTTTTACTCCTCTTATAGAAACCTACTATCTAAATTGAAAGTTTTAACTAAAGTAGCCCCATAGCGACCAAATCCAACACCGTATGCCTTCTATTGGCTAATTTATTATTGACACATGCTTCAAGGATTTTTTTGACACCATTTGAATAAGAATCATGTCCGAGGACCTTGGTCTCAATTTTAATTTCATCATTTTTATCTTTGATCACAATCTGATGGTAGGCATGCTTTTCTAAGTAGGCAACGGGAATATTTATTTTATAAGCTTGCGTTTTCGCATCGCGAATGGAGACAACACGCTCATGAGCGACCTGTAAAGAGTTGGCGATATGATAAGCTGTACCTGGTTCAGTATTCTTGGAGGCCTGATGAGACTCTATAATAGATATTTCATAGTCTTTGAAATTATGACCAAATTGTTGAAGCATATGGAGCGTTTTTAGCAAAAGTACGGAGGTATTCGGGCAAATGACAAGTGGAAAAGCAGTCTCAAGCTTTTCGGTCTCTAGCCCCGTCGACAGTTCAATTAATACCGAATCTGTACGTGCACAAAAATCAAGACAATCCTGTAACTCCCGGCCCGATCCGGCATGTATAACAATAGATGGAGATGTCGTTGTAATGGATGGTTGCCAAGGTGAAATTTCAACATTGGGAATGGAATAATCGGCTTCCAGTATTGCGTTTGCAAGTTTTCCTGATCCTACTACAAAGGCTTTTTTTGTATTCATATTGCTTGTTTTATCAAAATATCCGCTATCCTTCTGACTATTAATCAATAAAATGATACCGGATGAATTTGTAATGAAGTAAAGGTTGTGCTTGAGCTAGGTAAGTTACAAAAATAGACGGTAAAATTTAATCTTTGCTATTATGGAATTATTCTTTTTTCACGCATTTCGTCAAAGAGCTGATAAAACATTTGTTCAGTATCGATAAATTCATGGAAACCGAGCCGTCTTGCCTTTGTGCCGTCGGCAAAAAAATCATAATCCCAAGAAAAGACAAAGTCGCCGAAAGGCCAAGCTGAAACCTGCGCATAGTTATAGCTTAATGCATGCTCTTCTTTTAATTTTTGCCATACAGGTTCCTTATCTGCCATCATTGTTTCGAGTGATAGCGGGATCGGGTCAGCACTTTTCATATCAAAATAGGCTGCTAATTTGGGCCATAGTTCCTTCCAGCGGAAGAGATCGCCATTGTTAATGTTGAAGGCTTGATTGGCCGCTTGTGGATTGGTCGAGGCCCATACCGTTGCTTTGGCTAATAGTGTTGAATCGGTCATTTCCATCAATGTCTGAAAAGCGCCAATTTTTCCTGGAAACCGAAGCGGAATACCGAGTTCTTTTGAGATAGAAGCATATACAGCAATGAGCAACGCTAGATTCATCGGATTATTGGGAGCCGTTCCACCAACAACTGACGGACGGATCGCCGACCAAGTCCATTTCTTACCTTGTTGCAGTTGTTCGAGGTATTGCTGTTGGCTGGTATTGAATTCAGGTGGCATATGTCCGGCATCTGATTCTTTGGCCGGCGTCTTGAAAGGACCCAGGTAACCACCGTATACTTTATACCCCTGCATTAAGCTGATGTGTTGAAGATTACCTGCTATTGGTTCCACCACAGTCAAGACATTGCTTAGCATTCTCATATTGGGCTCTACCAGCTCAGCCCAGGTCGGCCTATCCTGATATGCAACATAGTAAATATGAGTCACAGAATCCAAGTTGCCTAGTTTTTTGATACAATCGGCTATATCTAATAAATCTACAGCGATAAAACGAACCTTATTCCGATCATCATTTGTTCGTCGTGATAAACCTATAATTTCCCATTCTTCCGTCTTTTCAAGGTAGTCTATGAGATTGTTGCCTATGACGCCATTGGCGCCCACAACTAAAGCGGTGTTTTTTCTAGTCTTCATCTTTATCTATTATTTATAAGGCCAAAGTTAGTTGGAAGCCTGGTGGGGTTTAATGTAAAAATCCAACATAATTATGTATATTTCTGAAATGAAACGTTATCGTCAGTTTGAACCGGTGCTTATTTCAGGATTTAAGATGCTCGAATGGAACCATCCCGAGCATAATCATAATCATTACGAGTTCATTTTTATTCGGGCGGGTTCAGGACGACATATCGTTAATGGACATTCATTTCCTTACGGGGCAGGAGCAATCTTTCTGCTTGGGCCAGATGATCAGCATTATTTTGAAATCGAACAACTCACACATTTTGTTTATCTTAAATTTACCGACGCCTACCTTGGTCGTGACACTTCGGGTGCTACGCCCGCAATACAACAGCTGGAATATATCATAAAAAGTAGAGAAACCCATCAGATGGGGTTTCAATTAGCGGGAGAAGATAAGCTGGTGATAGAACAGATCTTTGATATACTCCTTTTATTAAAGAAAGATCAAACCGGAAATCAGGAGCTTATTTGGTTGCAATTATTCAGCATTGCACATGTTCTGCAGCGAAATATGCCTGAATTGCGTAGTAGTAGTACCAAAAGCCGCGATCTGCAGGCTATGTTTTGCTATATTCATAAAAATATTTACGATCCCAACTGTCTGCGGATACAAATGATGGCGGAGCACTTTAATATTGCCAACGATTATCTTGGTATTTACTTTAAACGTCAGGCAGGGATTACCTTACGGGACTATATTCAAAACTACCGCAGTACCTTGATACGTCAACGAATAGCAGTAGGAAGAGTTACCTTAAAGGAAATTGCTGCTGAATTTGGGCTGACCGATGTCAGTCACCTGACTAAGATTATACATAAAGCGTAGTCTATTCCCGTCGAAAGAAGTTGTTGAGATTAATAGCTTATGAATATAATGGGTTACCGGCCCAGGCGGAAAGGATTTAGAGAAGTAAAATACGTAGTAAAGATTTTAGAAAATTGAGATGTTATATAGAAATATTGCGGAAGAGATTATCCGATTAGCGCAGGACGACGAATCAATGCGGGAAAAGTTATTACAGAGGGGAGAGCTTCATGGTGGATATCATGCGGAGATGGAAACAATTCACCAACGGAATGCAGAAAGACTACGTGAAATCATTGCCGAAATAGGTTATCCAACTATTTCAAAAGTCGGCGAAGCGGCTAGCAATTCAGCTTGGCTGATTGTTCAGCATGCGATAGGAGAACCTCAGTTTATGCAAGATTGTTATCAGTTGCTTCTTGATAATATTATGGACATCAATCGCGCAAATCTGGCTTATTTGCACGATCGAATTCAGGTTTTCAAAAGTAAGCCGCAACGTTATGGGACACAGTTAAGCAGCAGTGGCAGTATTTATCCCGTGGAAGATAAAGGTGCAATAAACAGCTTGAGGAGCAGTATGAACCTTTTACCCCTTAATCCTATAGAAATGAATAAAATTGAACATGTGGAACGAATTCAATTACTGGATCAGGAGAATGACACCTACAATGAGTGGCGAAAAAAAGTTGGCTGGGTGAATTGATTTTTCGACATTTTTTGTAGATTTGTCGAGTAATGACGGGTCAACAAGAAAATATTAAGGAGGAAATTATCTTATCATCCATGAAAGTGTTTGAAACATATGGATTTGCAAGGGTTTCTATGCAGGATATTTCAAAAGCTTGTGGAAAGGGTCGGAGCACGTTATATTACTATTTTACCAGTAAAATGGATGTCTTTGATGCGATTGCGGAGTACTTATGTCAGCAAGTGTTTGAGGTCGCGCGTAGAACTTATAACAGGGACGCTTCACTGGAAGATAATTTAGTCGGTTTTTTACAAGCAAAACTACGTCAGATTAATTTAATTACGAAACGTTTTCATCTCGCGTTCGAAGATATGAAATCCGATCCAGCCTTGATGGTTTCGAAAACACGTTACATGCTGGACGACGAGATTAAGTTGATTCGTGAAATGATTGAATTAGCCGTTAGGAAAAAAGAAATTCAGGCCTTAGAGGAAAAGGATATCCTGTTTTTATCTGAAATGTTAGTGACAACATCACGTTGCTTTGAGCAGGAAGTTTTACTTTTTGATCGTTTTCCAGATTTTGAAGCTAGGCTTTCCTGGTTGACAAGTATATGTGTTAAGGGATTGCGCTAACAATTCGGCAGTGTAGCCGAAGTAACTATTTTGAACAGTAAGGATGTATATTTATTGTTCTTTTTTTTGAAGCTTATTTCGACAAAAATACAAAATATGTCTATTTTGATTGGTCGATTCTTTTTATACAGACAATAAACAGGATTACAACTATGGTGTTAAATGCGAAAGTAGGAAAGTCGGTGGATAGCTTTGCATCAGAAAGATGCGTTTTGGTTATGGTGGAGACAGAGGAAACAATCCGCCCTGAAATGATGGGGTTGTTGGATCCAGATATTGATTGTTATTTATTAATACACAACGATGTGGAGCGCTTGGATAGCCTAGCTCTTGCGCTGGAAAATGAAAATAAAAAGGTTCGACTAGCCCGAGATTTTGAGGAACTGAAACAGATGCGTTTTTTGAACCACCACTTACAACAAATTGCCGTTAAAATTTTGAAATAATCTAAATATGTATAAAGTTGTTTATTCGCTATCTCGTAAGCTGAAGTGGAAAGCCAGCGAGATTTATCATTTTCTCTATCAAAGTTTCCCGGAGATAAAAAATATTGATTTATTGTTGGATGACCAGCAATTTTTGCTTGTTCTGCGGATTAGTACCCGACTGGAATTTTCTATTCTGAATATATGCCAGAAGCAGGGCTTGGCAATGCAATTTGTACAGGTCGAGGATACTGATTAGGTTTTCCGGTTTACAAAGCTAGCCTATTAGAGATGTTCAGGCATGATGCGATGAGCCGTAAAGAAATATCAATTTGAGCTTTATAGCAAAATCATTCTGAAAGTTACTTTTTACTTTTGATATCGTTCCTTCAAAACATTTTTTACATCCATTGGTTAATTTTATCGTGTGGATGGAATCTGTGTTGTATCGTAGGAATTTTATGCATTTATTTAAAACAGAAAACAACAATTTTATCAAGTATGAGTACATTTTCAATTAGAGCTTTTGGAACAAGCGTACCAACGGCTGATCTAAAACAGATGGATATTGAACGCCGTGAAGTGACGGAGAAAGATGTCGAAATTGATATCTTATTTTGTGGAGTTTGCCATTCGGATTTACATACAGCGCGAAATGAATGGGGCGGAACCGTTTATCCGAATGTACCCGGTCATGAAATTGTGGGGCGAATTACTAAAGTTGGATCCGCTGTAACCAAGTTTAAAGTTGGCGATTTGGCCGGTGTAGGCTGTATGGTCGATAGTTGTCGCGAATGTGAAAGTTGTAAGGAAGGGCTGGAACAATATTGTGAAAATGGAAATATCCAAACATACAACGGACACGATAAGCACCTTAATAAACAGACATTTGGTGGTTATTCTGAACGTGTTGTAGTAGATCAGGATTTTGTGCTGCACATTCCTGAAAATTTGGATCTCGCAGCAACAGCACCTCTATTATGTGCTGGAATTACCACTTATTCACCTTTGAGGCATTGGAATGTGGGACCAGGAAAAAAAGTCGGTATAGTGGGTATCGGTGGCTTGGGACACATGGGAGTCAAAATAGCGAAAGCAATGGGAGCGCAGGTCGTTGTCATTACAACGTCTGCTTCTAAAGTTGATGACGCCAAACGTTTGGGTGCTGACGAAGTGATCTTGTCAACTGATGTAGAACAAATGAAGGAACATGCAGGAACATTACATTTCATTTTGGACTGTGTTTCGGCACAACATGACATCAATGCCTATTTAAGTTTATTGAAACGAGATGGTTCCTTGACTCTTGTTGGCGCTCCGGAACATCCACTTCCTGTGGCTCCTTTTAGTCTGATTCCAACACGTAAGAGTTTTTCAGGTTCTATGATCGGAGGGATAGCCGAAACACAGGAGATGCTTGATTTTTGTGGCAAACACAATATTATCTCCGATATAGAGCTGATTAAAATGCAGGATATCAATCATGCTTATGATAGACTATTGAAAAGCGATGTTAAATACAGGTTTGTTATTGACATGGCGAGTTTGAAAAACTAACGCAATAAAATTATTCAATGCTGAACCATCAAGGGGAATTTCGAGTACCTTTGATGGTTCAGTTTGTTTATATAGGTATTTTACACCTAGATTATCGAGCTAACGTTTTGCCCTTTAAAATTGTTAACATGGGGTAGTGAATTCAACTATTAGTCGTTTTTATGGAAAAAGATAAAATTATTGTGTTTTGGTTTCGTCGGGATCTACGTCTGAATGATAATGCTGGGCTTACTCGCGCCTTAGCTTCGGGCTATCCTGTATTACCTATATTCATATTTGACGAGGATATTCTAATGCAATTGGAGGATAAAAAAGATCGACGTCTTCATTACATCCATCAGGCTTTAATCCGTATCAATACCATACTCGGAGAAAGCGGTGCAACTTTGAATACGTTCTACGGTAAACCTATTACTATCTTCAGGGAGCTGATTGAAAAATTTGATGTGCAGGGAATCTATTGTAATCGGGATTATGAACCGAAAGCAATTCGACGGGACAAAGAGATTTTCGAGCTTTGTACAGCTATGGGAATTCCTTTCAAAGCTGTGAAAGATCAGGTTATTTTCGATAAAGGAGATATTTTAAAGAACGATGGAACACCCTATACGGTTTATACGCCGTATGCAAAAAAATGGCGGGAGAAATTACGTCCTGAGGACCATCTTTCCTATACCTACACAACGGGATTTTTCTTTCAGCAAAACCATCAGCATATTATTTCTTTGGCGGATTTGGGGTTTCTGGAGACTGACCTTATTTTTGAAGAACCAGAGCTGAATGCGACGATTATTGACCATTATGATACCACCCGCGATTATCCGGCATTAATGGGCACAACCAAATTGGGGATCGCACTTCGCTTTGGAACAATCAGTGTTCGTCGATGTGTTAGTTTTGCTTTAAAACACAATGCGACCTGGTTGTCTGAATTGATCTGGCGTGAATTTTTTATGCAGATACTCTACCATTATCCGCATGTTGTTACGGAGTCTTTTAGAAAGCAATACGATGACATACAATGGCGCAATGACGAGGTAGAATTCCAGCAATGGTGCAATGGAGACACTGGATATCCTTTGGTAGATGCGGGTATGCGCCAATTGAATAGTTCGGGTTATATGCACAATCGCGTACGAATGGTCGTAGCCAGTTTTCTTTGTAAGCACCTTTTGATCGACTGGAGATGGGGAGAGGCCTACTTTGCACAAAAGCTAAATGATTATGATCTGTCGGCCAACAATGGTAACTGGCAGTGGGCCGCTGGTAGTGGTTGTGACGCAGCCCCGTACTTTAGGGTTTTTAATCCGACGCTTCAGGCTGAGAAGTTCGATAAAAATCAGGAATATATAAAACAATGGGTTCCTGAATTAGACACTTCAGACTATTGTGAGCCTATTGTTGACCATCAGTTTGCCCGTGATCGTGCGATAAAGACCTACGCAAATGCGTTGAAATAATAGTATTGAATGTCTACTCCTAACGAAAGGTGGTAAGAACCAATAGATAGGAGTGGACATTCCATGTAGCTAATTTTTATTGATCTAAAAACTCGGCAACAAATGCGTCAAATGCCTGTGGATTTTCGGCTTGAACCCAGTGACCGGCATTGGGAATTGTCTTAAACACGGCATTTGGAAATTGTTCCCTGATCTTAATTTTATCCTCAGGTAATATATATCTTGATTTCTCTCCAGGTAGAAATAATGTGGGACCGTTGAATATTCCTGATTTTACCCCGACAGTGATGAACTCCGTATATTTATTTTTTAAAACATCCAGATTAAAGCGCCAATCTAATTTCCGATCTTCTCTGATATATACATTTTTTAATAAAAATTGGATCACTCCCGGATCACTCAAATAGTGTTCAATCTTTACTTGTACATCTTTCCTGTTTTCCAGTGTTGTGATATCTACAGCAGATAGCGCATCGAAGATATCCTCGTGATGTGGAGGATAAGCTTTAGGGGCTATATCAGCGATGATCAGTTTTTCAATTTTTCCGGGATGATCAATAGCAAATTGCATCGCTACTTTTCCGCCCAAAGAATGGCCCAATAGGAGTACTTTATCTGCTCCAATGGATGTTATATAGGCCAGCAGATCTTCTACCATAACTTCCACCGACATATCTTCACTATGGAAACTTCGTCCGTGATTACGAAGATCGAGTAAATGTACCTGTCTTTTCTCTCCGAAACTGCGACCAAAGGATCCCCAGTTGTCTGCCATACCAAAAAGCCCATGCAGGACAATTAATGGAGTGCCACCGTTTTCTGCGCCATATATTTTGCTGTGTTGTAATTCTTTCAATGTCATGCTATCTATTATTGCAATTTTAACCTCACTGTGACGTATATATGTAGCGAAGTTAGCTTTTGTTGGTGATTTTTTGATCGAAATTATGTAAAACATTTATATAAATCCCACTTATTCCCATCTTGTCGCTCTTATCAAAATGGTAGCATTTGGTGATTTATTGGTAGTTCATCGCCGTCCTTAATTTTGTGTAAACTTAATTCATAAAATAGATGAGCAATCCCAATGTTTATTAAGACAACTAAGCAAGAAGTAAGGGATGGATGACACATGTTTGGATAGTAAAAGTCTTTCCAATGTTTGGTGTCTCTCAAAATAGTTATCAAAACAGTTAACAGAGAATAGATGAGTTGGAGAGCATGTTAAGAAAGAAGCCGAATTTTGAAAATGGGAATAAAATTTTTGGTAAAAGTGATTTTCATCACTTTTTTGTTGGGAAGAATAAGCTACTTTTACTGCTGTAGCCATTTATCCAGTAAGATTAGTCTTTGGTATTGGTAAAAATTATTAGCCATAAAAATATATTATTTGGGGGTTTTCTCGTTATGAGAGGCCCCTTAATTTTTTTTACAACCTCTAGTTCCGAGATGAAGGGACTATACACTCCACCGCAAGCTTGAAGTCTTGTTTTGAAGAAAATAGGTCTTTTCGATAGCTTTCAATAACTTGTTCGAAAAGACCTATAGGTGCCTTCTTAATTACTGCTTAGTAAATTGCATTCTGCGCCGTTAATATAACAGGAGCGCCATCAGTAACGAGAATTGTATGTTCATGTTGTGCCATGAATCCACCTTTGTCTCCAACCATTGTCCAGCCATCGTTGAGTTCGGTCGCGTATGTGGAGGTCGTTGAAATAAAGGTTTCAATAGCAACAACGGTATTTTTTCGAAATCTCCGTTGGTCGAAGCGATTTTTATAGTTAAGCAATTCATCG
The DNA here is from genome assembly GCF_033097525.1 of Sphingobacterium sp. UGAL515B_05. NCBI lineage: Bacteria > Pseudomonadati > Bacteroidota > Sphingobacteriia > Sphingobacteriales > Sphingobacteriaceae > Sphingobacterium > Sphingobacterium sp. UGAL515B_05. Next base: position 4,371,074 of record NZ_CP109907.1, read on the forward strand.
GGTTCCTCGTGCAGACTTTTTCCTACACCATGTCCGCCAAGGTTCTTGATGACTTTATAACCTCTTTTTTTCGCTTCAGTTTCTATGAGATGCCCAATATCGGCTATTTTCACACCACCACGAATAGTATTGATTGCCTTTTGAAGAATTTCTTTTGATGCTTTTACCAATTTTTCGTGTTGAAATATGTCCTTTCCTATGACAAAGGAACAACCATTATCGGCCCAATATCCATCCAGTTCGGCAGATACATCGATATTGATCAAATCACCTTCTTGCAATAGTCTTTCCGCAGTAGGTATTCCGTGGCAAAACTCGTTGTTTATACTGATACAGGTGTAACCTGGGAAACCATAGGTAAGAGCAGGAGCAGAATTTGCACCCATGCTTTTTAATATTTCGGCTCCGTATTCGTCAAGCTCTTTCGTGGACATACCCACTTGAGCATGTGCTATCATAGCTTTTAAGGTGATGGCAACGGCATCGCTCGCTTTTTGTATGCCTGTTAGCTCTGTTTCATTCGTTATAGACATCGCTGATGTTTTTATTGTGGAGCAGGTGAGCTCTGTTTTTTATTTAGTTATTTATAACCACCCGAAACAAATGATTGAAGGTCATTTTGTTTTAATCGGATATAAACCAGTACAAAGGTCTTAATAAATTTGAATAAAATAGACATTTGCTTGTGATTAGAAGTAAATATACTTTGTTTGGGCGTTAAAAGTCTAGTAACAAATGTTGAAAGCCATTGTGTTTTTGTCCTAGTTTTTATTGTTTTAGTCTTTTATTTTAATGTTTAGACATTTATTTTTTTATGTATCTTTACATAACTTTATGATGTTGCTATTGATCATTTAAATTAGAATAAAATGGCTTTATTAGATACCCTAGAATGGCGTTATGCCACAAAAAAATACGACCCTACAAAAAAGGTCGCTCAGGAAGATTTGGATAAGATTTTGGAGGCAGCACGTATGGCTCCGAGCTCGTCTGGACTTCAACAGTTCCGTGTGATTGTGATTACGAATCAGGAATTAAAAGAAAAAATTGTACCTGTGGCTTGGGGCCAACAAATTGTTGCTGATAGCTCACATTTATTGGTTTTCGCAGGATGGGATAGCTATACGGACGAACGTATTGATAGTACCTTCGACAAGATGAATGCCTTGAGAGGTTTACCTTTAGACACCACTGACGAGTATAAAAATAGATTGAAAGCACAGTTATCAAGCCTATCCGTTGAGCAACAAGCAGCCCATGCGGCTAAACAAGCCTATATTGCTTTTGGTTTGGCAATCGCTCAGGCAGCTGAATTAGGCGTTGATGCAACCCCTATGGAGGGTTTTTCAAATGCCGAATTGGATGAACTTCTTGGTTTAGATAAACTGGGATTGAAGAGTGCAGTTATGCTTCCTTTAGGCTATCGGATGGAAGAACAAGATTGGTTGCTGAAGCTGAAAAAATTTAGACTTCCGAAAGAGGAATTTTTGATTGAGCTCGCATAAATTGCAGAACTGATTAGTCCTGAAAAATCGATACAGGTTTTCAGTGAAAAAAAAGCGTTTCAACACTTGGTTGAAACGCTTTTTTTGTCGACAGTCCGACTTAGACAGGTTCCGTCTTTAGACACTACATAAGTTTACTGTTTGCCCCTTTTTTAGTTTCACATATTGTATGCTGTTAGCTTTCTGTAAGGTCTTTTTCGTGCTGACATGCATGAGCGTTTTGGGTTCAAAAATTCGAAAGGTACCCTCTTCGGTCGCAGTTATTTTCAGCGTAACGATTTTATCTCCTTTTTTTTCAGCGCTTACGATAAATCCGCCCATCGTCCTTAAATTTTTGAAAGATGCTGTTGTCCATTCAGCAGGTAAGGCTGGAAAGATTTCTACATAGTTATTCTTGCTCTGAATGAGCAATTCGTGTATTCCCTGTGCAAACGCAAAGTTACCTTCCAACGTAAATGGTCGATACGTAAAGTCTGAATATTGCCCACCTTTCTGGTCACCGTTCAGATGAAAGGAATTGGTAGAACAAAAGTTCTGTGCAAATTTTTGAAGATTGCTAACGGCTTCCTTTCCTTGTTTAGCCCGCGCGTGCAAACAAGCCATCCATGCAAAGGAATAACCGACCCACGCCCGTGTACCCAGCTTTTCAATATGATCTAGGGAACTTTCGATGAGCTCTTTTTCCTGCGGATTATTGATGTCTAATAAATCCAATGGATAAATTGCCATATAGGGAGACATATGACGATGGGAATGTTTCATTGGAAGATTTGCAGCAACTTGTAGTCCGGTTTCATCCGTCGCATAATGAGGTAGTTGGGTCTTACATTTTAACCAAGCCTGCGCTTCTTGCGGTTTTCCCATCGCTGTGCTCACCTCAGTAGCAGCCTGGAAAAGAAAATGCGCTAAGCTAAGGTCGAAATTGGTCCAATTGTCAAACCATGCTGACACACTATTATCGTTGTATTCGGGACTGCTGCTCAAAGGCAGGTAACGGAGTCCATTTTTTAATGTGGTTATATTCTTAAGGTAAGTCGCAGACGCAACGATATAGGGATAGGCTTGTTCTCTTAGAAAGGTTTTATCCATACTATATTTCCATTGCCAATAAAAATGTTGGGCCGCCCATGCACCAATCGTTGGAGAAAGAGAATACTGAATCCAACCACCCATAGGGTCTCCATTTAAAGTAAGGACACCGGGTACATTCAGCCCATCGACACCGAAATATTGCTTTGTAAAGTCACTATTCTTTTTACGGATCTTCCAGAGCCAATCTGTATAGCTTTTGGCTTCGGCCAATCTATTCCCCGAATAGGCTGGCCAATAGCTCAATTGGGTGTTAAGGTCATTGTGAAAGTCTCCTTTCCAAGGAGGGAGGCCACCATTATCTGCCGTCCAGACGGCCTGAAGCGTAATTGCTGGAGCACCCTCTCTTGCGACAGCACCTAGCTTGTACATATCAAGATAATATTGCTTTTCAAGATTTTTTTCAGGAATAGTTATACTTGATTTGGACCAATAGTTTGACCACCAGTGCAAATGGCTTGCTTTTTCTTCGGTGTATTTTTTGAGGGAAAGTTCAGAAGGGTTTGCCCTTTGATCGTTGACGATTGTCCAATATCCAATCAGTTTTTTAGCTGATATTTTTTCCCATCTCAATACAACTTCAAAAAAATGATTGTCATAAGTTTTTTGGTGCAGCACTTCGTAATTGCTGGTTCTGGTTATATTTCCTTGCTGATATCCTAATCTTGCTAAATCTTGACCTTCAACAACGCTTTTGTTTTCATCTTTGTTTGCACTATTTTCATATTGATGGGGAATTAATTGAGGGACAAGTTCACTCACGTTGTTTCCTGTAATTTCAAAATAGCCAAAGGGTTTATAGGCGTGTATGAAGGTTCTTAATATCCGACCATCTTTGAATTTAAGAATATTGGTGGCCTGTTCCAGGTCAAGTACGTTCGAAACGACAGGGCCAAATTTCGCTAAGTCAAAGAACAGCGACGCTGCTGGAAGCTTGGTGGGATAGGGGGATCTATCGTAAGGAGCGTCTCCCCACTCCTGTACAATACCATAGCTGTTGTTTTTTATTTGTTGTTGGACCCAATTGAAATTGTGGTTTTCTATTGCAAAGGCCTTTCTTTCATCCCATAGATCTGCGCGATCAAGTGAAAATCGAATCGTATTATCTTTTTTCCAAATCAATGCACCCAATTGACCATTTCCCAACGGAATGGCTTCATCCCACCGCGAAGCCAACTGATCGAAATGGAGGTTGTTGTCCGGTGTCGGTTGACCGAAAGAGAGCACTGTGAACGAACAGAAGAGTATTAAATAAAGATATTTCATAATTTAAAAGGTTTGCTTGTAAATTTAAAACTCTGGAAGGGGAGATACTGACACTATTGTTACTTTTTTGCATACTATTTTATCTATGCGATGGCCTTGAACCTGTTAAAACCAATTTAAAAGCAGTTTTAACGGTGATTGTATGCAGTGCTGAAAACTAAATAAGTTAATTCGTATCGAAATTGTTATACTTTATGATTCGAAGGAATATGTTGCAAAAATGATGTTGTATTGTCTGCAGTTTAACCAAAGAAAGTACGTTATGCTGTCTTAAATCAACCTTTTGAATAGGTGGCTCAATAGTCGACAGCAAATCTGGCAAGGGCAAGGGGTAATATTGTTTATGTTTCTGTTAATCTAGTTTTAGTATAATCCAATGTTGTTCTCTAATTTTATCCTACTCGAAACGAGCACATTTATGGAATAGTTTCGACTCCACTTAACGAAGAAAACAATCATTATTCATTTCGTTTAGTGCATAAACCTAAAATAATAAAGAATAAAGATATCCCAAGGCTATGAAAAAAAAGATTTTGGTGCTAATATTATTGGCGCTTGTGCTTATTGGCACAAGCATTTTGACTTTTGGAAAAAAAGAGCCAGTTGATTTTAGCGCTGATGTTAAACCGATTTTGAATAAACATTGTATCACATGCCATGGTGGGGTTAAGAAAAATGGTGGCTTAAGTTTTCTTTTTGAAAATGAGGCATTCGCCAAAGCTGAGTCGGGCAAATCAGCAATTATTCGTGGCGATGGGGAACACAGTGAACTGGTAAAGAGACTGATTTCCGATGATCCTGAATTGCGTATGCCTTACAATGCCCCTAAACTGAATGACGATGAAATTGATATACTCAAAAGATGGATCGATGAAGGAGCTAAGTGGGGAGAGCATTGGGCCTATACAACACCTAAGGAAGCGGAGGTTCCTAAACCTTTTTCGTTGCTCAGTATATTTGGTGTAAAGCCCAAAGGGGTGAACAATACGATTGATTTTTTTGTTTTGGATAAGATGAAGGAGAAGAAATTGTCCTTTGCAGATGAAGCCGATAAAGCATTGTTGCTCCGAAGAGTGTATTTGGATCTAATTGGTATCCCACCCTCGTTGGCAGAGGTTCAAGCCTTTGAAGCAGACCAGCGTGATGATGCTTATAGCCGGCGGGTAGATAGTCTGCTGGCTTCTCAGAAATATGGCGAAAAGTGGGCGACTTGGTGGTTGGATATGGCGCGATATGCCGATACGAAGGGCTACGAAAAGGATGGCTCGCGCACGATATGGACTTATCGGGATTGGGTCATCAAGGCCTTAAACCAGGATATGCCTTATGATGAATTTACGATAGAACAGCTTGCCGGGGATTTGCTCCCGGAACCAACCAAGGATCAACTTATTGCAACCGCCTTCCATCGCAATACCATGAATAATGATGAAGGCGGGACCGATAGCGAGGAATTTCGGATGGCTGCGGTTTTGGATCGTTTAAATACAACTTATCAGGTATGGTTGAGTACGACCTTTGAATGCGTGCAATGTCATAGTCACACCTATGATCCGTTTAAATTTGAAGAGTATTATAAATCGTTAGCTTTTTTTAACAACACCAGAGATGAAGATACTCAAGGTGATCATCCTAAACTGCGTTTTTACACCGCACAGGATGAAAAACGAATTGACAGTATAAAGAGGTGGTTGTCGACGACAGGAAATGCAAGCTTGGTAAAATCAACAGATCTATTCCTTCACACCCTTGAGCCCAAAGTCCATGCGCATTACAGCGACCAAATAGTAGATGGTGCGCTTTATGATACGAAATGGTTGGGGGTGCGAACTGGAGGATCGGCTCGATTAAGGGCAATAAACCTGGATAATAAACAGCAATTCTTCATGAATTTCTGGACAGGTGCAGTAGGTGGAAAATTGGAAATTCACTTGGATAAACCTAGCGGACCAATACTTGCCGTTATTGATTTACCGAGTACGAATGGAAGACAGGTTATTCAGTCTCCCATAAGTGCGACTCGTGGTGTACATGACTTATATCTGGTTTTCAAGAATCCATCTGTCGCTCATGGACAGCCGATCTGCATGATTGAATGGTTTGCATTTCGCGAGAACTTTCCACATGAAAAGTCACTGGATAATATGAATTTTCAAAAGACTTTTCTCCAGTTGGTCAACATGCAACCTGAGGGAGTACCAATCATGATTGAAAATCCCAAAGACATGCATCGTAAGACAAATGTATTTATACGTGGTAACCGCCTGTCGCTAGGTGCGGAAGTGCAGCCTACAGTTCCGGCATCATTGAATAGTTTCCCTAAGGGGGCTCAACGCAATCGTTTGGGTTTTGCGCAGTGGATTGTCAGTAAGGAAAACCCATTGACAGCGCGAACTTTAGTTAATCGCGTATGGGCTCAACTATTTGGTCGGGGACTAGTTGAACCATTGGGAGATATGGGCACACAGAGTATTCCGCCGATTCATCGAGAATTACTAGATTATCTTGCCCTAGATCTGATGAATACCAAAAAGTGGAGTATTAAAAAATTGATCCGCGAGATGGTATTATCCGGAACTTATAAGCAGTCCTCTAGCCTGAACAATTCCAATTTTGAAAAGGATCCACAGAATTATTATTTGGCAAGGGGACCTCGCTTTAGGTTATCTGCCGAACAGATTCGTGATCAGGCATTAGCCGTGAGTGGATTGCTCAGCAATAAAATGTATGGACCAAGTGTAATGCCATACCAACCGGATGGGGTATGGATGACTGTATACAGCGGTGAGTCCTGGGTGAAAAGTGCTGGAGAAGATCAATACCGAAGGGGCATCTATACGTTTTTAAAGCGTACGAGTCCTTATCCTTCCTTTGTTTCTTTCGATGCTTCTAGTCGGGAGGTTTGTTTGGTCGACCGAATCCGTACCAATACACCGCTACAAGCGCTCGCCACATTAAACGATCCTGTTTATCTCGAAGCAGCTAAACATCTGGGGGCTATTATGGAAAAGGAGGGAAATGGAAACCTTAGAAATAGTATTCGTGTCGGTTATAAACGTGCAATGTTGAAGGATGCCGATGAAAAGAAACTCAAAGAGCTGGAACATCTTTATCAAAAAGCGTTGATTGATTTCAGCAAAAAGCCTGATTCAGCAGCCAAATTTTTGAATGAAGATTTAGCAATAAGCAATGTAAAGGTCCTGCCTTCAAAAGCTGCCTACATGCTTGTTGCCAATGCAGTGTTGAATCTGGACGAGTTTTTAACGAAATCATAAATAATGAAATAATAAATATGGACTGAAACTTCTGGATAAGGGCTTTTCGTATGAAAACGAAGTCTCTTTTTAAGAAGGATAAGGCCTATGAAATAATAAGAATATAAACCGAAATGAGCTAAAGCTGCGGACTAAAAATTTAGTGACACAGACCGTTCATACGTAATGATAGTCAGATGAAAGATCTAAATAAGCTAATAAAAGAAGCGCAACAATTTGAATTGCAGGCTGTCACAAGGAGACATTTTTTAAAGGACTGTGTGGCAGGTATCGGAGGTATTGCTTTAGGGAGTTTGTTGACGAGTTGTAATGGATGGGGACAGTCAAAATCAGCGGAAAAGTTGGATCTGAATGCACTCAATCCGCTGGTACCCAAGCCTCCTCATTTCCCAGGTAAGGCTAAAAGCGTAATTTATCTGCATATGGCCGGCGCTCCGTCGCAATTGGAGTTATTTGATTACAAGCCTGCATTGCAGAAATTACATAATCAACCTTGCCCGGAATCCCTGCTCGCAGGAAAGAAATTTGCCTTTATTCGTGGGATTCCAAAAATGTTAGGACCACAGGCTACTTTTAAACAATATGGAGCAAGTGGGGCTTGGGTATCAGATCATTTGCCTCACTTTAGTAAAGTTGTTGATGAAGTGAGTTTTCTGAAGGCCGTGCATACCGATCAGTTCAATCACGGTCCAGCGCAATTGTTTATGCATACGGGAAGTGCCCGTCTCGGCCGGCCAAGCATTGGTTCATGGGTAACTTACGGTCTGGGATCTGAAAATAGCAATTTACCCGGATTTGTTGTGTTAACATCGGGAGGTAAAACACCGGATGCAGGAAAAAGTGTCTGGGGAAGTGGATTTTTACCGTCCGTATACCAAGGCGTTCAATGTCGTTCAAAGGGTGATCCCGTATTGTATATTGCCGATCCTGAAGGGATGGGAAGGGATATGAAGCGTGATTTGATTGATGCCATAAATAATGTCAACAAAACAGAATACGATACCTTTAAAGACCCAGAAACCTTGTCGCGGATTGCACAATATGAGATGGCTTATAAAATGCAGGTTGCAGTTCCTGAAGTGATGGACATCAATAATGAACCTGCGTATATTCACGAATTGTATGGAACTGAGCCGGGTAAAGAATCGTTTGCCAATAATTGCCTTTTGGCTCGGAAACTTGTAGAACAGGGGGTACGATTCGTGCAGTTATTTGATTGGGGTTGGGACAGTCACGGTACAAATCCCGCAGATTCGATTGATCTTGGCTTTAGAAATAAATGCCGGGAGATAGATCGACCAATGACCGCATTGATTATGGATCTCAAACAACGTGGTTTGCTGGAAGAAACACTAGTTGTGTGGGGCGGGGAATTTGGACGCACACCGATGCAAGAAAATAGGGACAACAGCGATATGCCATTCCTGGGACGCGATCATCATACCGACGCCTATACCATCTGGATGGCAGGCGGGGGAGTTCGTAATGGTATAAGTTACGGTCAAACCGATGATATTGGGTTCGCTGGGGTAGAAGGGCGCAGTTCTGTACACGATGTCCATGCGACCATGCTCCACCTTTTGGGTTTTGATCATGAGAAATTTACATACGATTTTCAAGGAAGGCCATTCCGATTGACAGATGTGGAGGGTGAACTTATTCAAGCTATAATTTAAAAACATGAAACAATTTCTAGTATTAATTTTATTTATGAGCAGTTTTCTATCCATGACTGCCCAGCAGTTACACATCAAATATTATTGCACCAATTGGGGAAATAGCGATTCTTGGGATACATTCTGTCTCCGGGTGAAAAATGCTGGTTACGATGGTGTTGAATCCTGGTTACCCGGTAGTCCAAATGAGCGGAAAGAGATGATCGATGCATTACATAAATATGGATTGAGTTTAGGATTGCTTTCAGGCGGATCGGGCGGAACTTACGAGGAATATAAACAAAGTTTTAATCGTAATTTGGATGAAGCAGCACAGTTGAAACCCGATTATATCAATTGCCATACCGGTAAAGATTATTACTCGTTTGAGCAGAATAAAACATTGATTGAGCTTGCCGATGCGGCTAAAAATAAGTACCACATCCCCGTTTATCATGAGACTCATCGCGGAAGATTTAGTTTTGCAGCTCATGTGACAAAAGAATATTTAGAGAAGATTCCGACCTTACAACTTGCATTGGATATCTCGCATTGGTGCAATGTGCACGAATCAATGCTTTCTGATCAGACGGATGCTGTAACAAAAGCGCTTTCCAGAACGGAACACATTCATGCACGAATTGGGCATCCTGAAGGACCACAAGTCAATGACCCCGCGGCTCCTGAATGGAAGAGTATCGTTGCACAACATTTGACCTGGTGGGATAAAGTTGTTGCTAAGCACAAGGAAAATGGGGTGAAGGTATTGACCATAACGACCGAGTTTGGTCCAGCGGGTTATTTACCCACATTACCATTTACACAACAACCGGTGGCCGATCAATGGTCAATCAATGTTTATATGTTGCATTTACTCAAAGACAGATATAAAGAATGATAGTTTTCTTTGATGAATTATTGGGCTTTTTGGGACGATTTCACCCGCTTTTGGTCCATTTACCGATCGGCATATTATTGTTGGCTTTTGTTATGGCAATTAGGACTCAGTTTAAAGGCGGTGATATGTATTTGCCTGCTATTAAGCTCTCCTTATTCCTAGGGACTATCGCAGCTATAGTAGCTGCTTTATCGGGATATCTGCTTTCACGAAATGGAGGTTATGAGGAGGATGTCCTGAGCTATCACAAATGGCTGGGAATTGCCGTGGCTATCAGTAGTTTATTGCTTTGGTTTCTTTATCGTAAAGAATCTCCTGGTGCATTTCGCTTTTGGCTTTTTTTTATCCTGGTGCTCTTAATTGGGGTGACTGGACACTACGGTGGAACACTGACACATGGAAAGGGTTACTTTGTGGAAGCTATGCCAGTAGCACTTAAAAAGCTGTTTAAAGCGGAAGAGGCTAAAGAGGAGGTTCTTATCGTTCAAAATGCGCAGGAAGCAGAAGCCTATAAGGGAATTATTCAACCTATTCTAAAACAGCGTTGTCAAAGCTGCCACGGGCAAAGAAAGCAGGAAGGGGGGCTGGCACTGGATACAAAAGAGAATTTGTTAAAAGGAGGAGAGAACGGCACAGTACTAAATGCAAATGATTCGAAAAAGAGTGAATTATATGCCCGATTGGTGTTGCCCGAGGGACATAAGAAACGTATGCCACCTAAAGGTCGTACACCGATAACCGCTGATCAGATAAAACTGATTGCCTGGTGGATTGATCAAGGAGCCAATTTTGATAAAAAAGTGCATGAAATACCACAAACGGAGGAAATAGCTCATTTGTTGAAAAAATTGGAAACAGGGGAAAAAGAGGAGTCTGCTGTATTGTATGCTGATCTACCAGCAGCACCAGCTTTGCCAAAAGATAAAGTTGATGCTTGGCAGGCTAAGGGTATTAAGATCATCCAAGTTGCAAGAGATAATAACTTTGTGTTGGTTAATGCGATTAATTATCCTCAATTTAATGATAAGGACCTACAGGAATTGTTAGCCATTAAGGATAATATTGTACAGCTGAAATTAGGAAATACGGCTGTTACAGATCTTGCTTTTTCAACATTTTCGGCAATGCCCATTCTTTCCCGTCTGCATTTGGAAAATACAAAAATTTCCGATGCTGGATTGAGCCAGCTGAAAGGCCTGTCAAAATTAACGTATTTGAATCTGACAGGCACAAAAGTTACATCAAAAGGTCTATCAAAACTGAACGAGCTTCCGAGTTTAAAGAACGTCTATCTTTATAAGACGGTAAATCAGGAAGTCGCCGCAATAAAGCAGTTGAATGCTAAGATTAAGGCAGATACCGGTAATTATAGTTTGCCTTTTATTGAAACCGATACAATTAGGTTTTAAGCTGTTATTGGACCTGTTGACTACACGATGAAAATCCGCGATCCAAATGGAATGCTCTTGTACAATTTAACGATTGAGCGAGAAGGACAAGTAATTTAAGGAAAATAAACAGGATATTTTAGCGGATAGGAAACGACTATACAAAGGAGAATGCGGAAAAGGTTTTAGCGTAATATAAAATAGGAATGCTAAGGTGACGATTTCAAATAAAACCTTCATGACTTCGTAGACACCAACAGCAATGAAAGCAAACTGAAGGTTCTTTCTGGCCAATAAGATTAGACACTTTCAGAAAAAATGCCCCCAGAAAGTGTCTAACTTTTTGGAGGCACTGCAAATTTCCTGCTGCTCTTTTTACATCGCGATAAGCTGTTTTTATTTCGTGCCAGCATGTTCTAGTAATTCGATAGCATCGTAAAGCACACCTGCTTCACCTCTAAAAGTTCCTGAACCTTCTGGTTTATTATCTTTTGTGTACCATTCATAAAAACCTTTATTTTTGATAACACGGGCAAGCATCGGCTGTATCTGTTCATAAGCTTCCTGTTGAAAACCATTTTTAACGAGCTGCTGAATCATACGCCCACCGAACCAGGTCCAGTCCCCACCATTTTGATAACCATACGGATACATGCCTTTGTTTTTAAATGAACCTGCAGGATAAGTTGGGTACACGGTAAGTCCAATTGTTGCCGCACCAGCGTCTTTTACATTTTTAATCATTTTATCCAATGAAACTTTTATTTGCTCTTTGCTGAGCAAATTCGCTTCAATAGCGATAGCTGTTCCACCATGATAATAGATTTGATTTTCATCAAAATCAGCCGCAAATGGAGAGCCTTTGATATAAATATGGGGAATAAACTTCTGGTTCTTTTCATCCCAAAGGTGTTTCATCGTATTACTTGCTACGGAAGCTCTGATTTTTCCCCATTTTTCTTTTTTCTCAGGAAGTAGATCCATGTAGTTATCAAGGGCGATCAAAAACATCGCATTGTCGTAGATGTCCAAAGCAATATGCGAATTTTCATCGAGATGGACACCCCAGTCATGCTCGGGTTGAACGTCGCCCCAATCAACCGTGGTTGCGCCCCAAAGTAAACCATAAGTATCATTATAACGTTTGTCCAATAAAAATTGCAAAGCATGTTCCATGCGATCCTTTACAGTTGCATCACCAATTTTTTCATTGAGAAAAGCCTTGTCTTTAGTTGCAACGATATATTTATGTACCGCTTGAATTAAAGAGGATTCCTGGTCTGTTTCAACGGTGTTTTTATGTGCAGCATAATCAGGAGCCAAGGTGCTGGTGATTGTGTAATAGTCCGATACGCCATTTTTTAAGCTGGACTTTTTGACAAAACCATCGGCAATATTACCATCAGAACCTTGTAGTTTAAAGAACAAAGCCAATTGATCTTTGATCTGTTCATGGGGATGTACTTTTGTTGCTAAGGTGATAAATGTATTGTAGTCTCTAATCCATACCTCACTGTATCCATCCCCCGCATTGAATCCGCTTTTGATGATGTTCGTAGCCATATCTTTGACAATATGGAAGCTGCTATCTTTTTGGATGCTGTCTTGTAAATTGTTCGTAGAAACTTTACCGCCAGCATGTTGGCAGGACAGTAATAGGAGCGATGAAGATAATGCAAAAAATATAGTTCTCATTGTGCTGTTTGTTTATAATAAATGGTTTAATTAACATTTGGATTCTTTGACAAAAGATTGGATAACCTTTGCCTTACCGTTTCCTAAATTACGCAATGTATAGGACCCAGCAGCAGCAGGAACGGCAAAAGTCTCGGCATAATGGAAGACTTTCTTCATGCCATTTGCCGTCGTCAGCTCAATTGCCTCACCCTCGACAAGCATCATGATATGACACTGTCCCTGCGTTTCAATCGAAACATCCTGATCGAATTCGTATCTAAAAACATCGTAGAAATGATCTTCATGCGTTGGCAAATGTATTCTTGTTGTTTGCGCATCAAGGACTTTTTCACTGGGCTGAGCTAGCAGTGTGTTTTTTACGACATCACCTTTCCGGCTAAAATTGAGGTTAGCGAATGCTCTATCAATATTTAATGGACGTGGTTTCCCATCTAAATCGGGACGCACCCAGTCGTACATTTTAAAGGTATAATTATAAGGTGTCGCACTGATTTCGAGTACGAGATTATTCACGCCGGAAGAATGTACGGTACCATGTGGAATCAAATATAACTGGTGTTTCTTGGATTCGAATTTTTGAACGTATTGCTCGATATCCATAGCTATTCCGCTTTGGAAGCTCTCTTCTAAAGCGGAGCGAAATTTGCCGGCATCAATTGTTTGCTGAAAGCCCAGATACACTTGTGCGTCCTCTTTTCTATCAACGATATAATATGATTCGTCCTGTGTGAAGTTTTCTCCAAATTCTGCTTTTGCATAAGCTGGACTAGGGTGGCATTGAATGGATAGGTTGCCGCCATCAAAGGTATCCAGGAAATTGAAGCGTATTGGAAATTCAACATCGAAACGTTGCTGTGCATGACCGAGTACATTGGCACTTTCTTGAAACATCAATTGATCGAATGAAATTTCGAGTATATGTCCATCTGCTTCGAGCAAAATACCATTTTCGGGGACAATCATTTCGAAGGACCACGCATAGTTTTTGACATCCTGATCGATGCCTGTAAGGTGCTCTTTCATCCACTGTCCACCCCATACTCCGGGTTCAAAAGTTGGTCGTACGCGGAAGTAATTTTGAGACATGGTTTGCAATGTATCGCGTAGATCCTTCCCCGTAATCCATGGTAAGGTGTGGGACGATTGTTGATCGGCAAGAATTTCGACACGGGACAGGATGGACCTTTTATGTCTATTCAATATTTCCCAGTCGACAAAATAGTAACGTTTGTAGGTTTCCTTTTGATTGGTTTGTGTTGAAGAGCCTAAATTTAAAGCTGTGCCCCCACGCATGCGTTGAATAAGCACATTTTTGGGCAGATCAATATACATCAGCTGACTAGACGTATCGACTAATGATGCTCCAGGACCATAAAAGACGGTATACTCAACTTGTTTTGAATCGGAGCTCGCTAGTATTGATTGAAAATCCGCTAGTTTTTCGGTATCAAAGTATTCAATGAGCTGAATACCGGTCTTTTTTCCGAACAATGGGTCGTTGCCGCCTAGGTAGGGAGAGACAATATCCTGGATGGCTGATTCCGATTTTAAAGCAGAATCCATCGCAATAAATCGTGCGGATACACCCTGTTTTTCAAATTCCTGCTTCAGGTTGGGGATGATTGTGTCCCAGTTAACACCTACAAAACCATCAATGCTATGTATATTATGTGTAATGAGATGTGCAACAAGATCTTGGTAAGAATTTGATAAGGATCCTTGAACTGGAAACGTTGGCGCGATTTCGTACTGAAAAGGTTTTGTTTGAGTATTAGAATACATATTGATGTAATTTTTTATTGCAAATGAATGATGTTGGAATAAATAGCCTTTGCTTACTTGTTTGTTGATTTTTTGTTGTGTTTTTCAATCCAGAATTTTTCGATCTCCTCCAAAGGTTTGCCCTTCGTTTCCGGAAGGAATCCCAGTACAACAAGGAATGCGATGGCACAGAAAAATGCAAACAACCAGAACGTATAGCGGGCGCCCCAGGAAGCGAGAAGAATGGGCGTTAGCTGTCCCACGATCGCATCGGAAATCCACATCACCATAATACTGATACCCATGGCACGAGCCCGGATGGCATTTGGGAAGATTTCGGCTGCGACGACAAATTTTAGTGGGCCAATGGAAAAAGCAAAGAAAAATAAGAAGGAAAGTATAGCGATAATCAATGCGATATTATTGACTTGACCTTGATTAAAAAGATAACCAGTAACCAGCAAACTCACGGTAGCACCTACAGTTCCCAAAAGATATAAGGGACGTCTCCCCCAATTATCAACCTTCCAGATTGCAAAGAAAGTAAATAGCACATTGGCAGCTCCAAAGAATAACTGGGCATGATAGGAGTTGTTTAATGAAATACCGGATTCAAGCAATATGCTCGGACCATAATAAACAATTGCGTTGATTCCACTGAGCTGTGAAAATAAAGGGAGGAATAAGCCCAATAAAAAAGCCTTGCGATAAATGGGAGAGAACAGATCACGTAGATTTCCTTTCGAGGAAACATGGCTGACCTCTTGTATATCCGATAGCCCTAATGCGACACTGATCGCTGCAACTTCAGTATTTCGTCCATTTTTAGAAAGCCAACGTGGACTTTCAGGAATAAAGTAAACACCGATACATAACAATAAAGCTGGTATTGCACCAACTAAAAACATAGTTCGCCACAGTTCATTTTGCTGGGCCGAACTATATTCAAGAATCAGGTAGTTGCTGATATAGGCAAATAGGATACCGAATGTAATAGCGAGCTGGTAACAGGTTACTGATCTTCCTCTAAATTTGCTTGGCGATATTTCCGCAAGATATAAGGGCACAACAATTGAGGCTATTCCAACACCAAGGCCCCCAATGCTTCTACTTGCAATCAATATGCTGTAAGAAGGACTGAATCCACAGCCAATTGCTGAGAATAAAAAAAGCAGGGCCGCAGTAATAAAGGCGGGTTTTCGGCCGTATTTATCTGTTAATGGTCCTGTGAAAAATACACCAACAATACAGCCTAGCAAGGCTGAACTGACGAAAACGCCCTCTTGAGCAGGAGATAGTCCGAAAAATTGCTTCACTAACGGCAAAGCACCTGCAATTACAGCCATATCGAAACCGAAAAGGAGTCCTCCAAGTGAAACGATACATAAAATGATGATAAATTTCTTTGACATCTGCGGTTTATATTAATATGTATATACATACAAACATATATCTATTTTTTTAATTATGCAAAAAATCTTATTTTAGCACAAGCAATCCAAATGATGAATTTAAAAATAGATCATAAAAGTCCTGTTCCGCTGCATATACAAGCTGAGAATTTGTTACGCGAATTAATTAAGCAGCCTGAATATATAGAGGGGAAATTATTACCCAATGAAATTGAATTAGCAAAAAGATTGGCAATTTCCCGTTCTACTTTGCGTTTAGCGATCAATAAACTGGTATATGAGGAGCTGCTCATTAGAAAGAAGGGGATAGGAACGAAGGTGGCTAGTTCTAAATTCAGTTCAAAATCCAAAAATTGGTTGAGTTTCTCACAAGAGATGAAAAATCGTGGGATTGAGGTGAAGAATTTTGAACTTCACGTCAGCTGGGTTGTTCCGGATAAAGCTGTTTCGAAGTTTTTTAATGTAGATGAGGATCAGAAGCTGTTAAAACTAGAACGTCTGAGAGGAAAGAAAGATGACCCATTTGTTTATTTTATCTCTTATTTCCATCCGCGTATAGGTTTAAACGGCGATGAAGATTTTAAGCGACCTTTATATGAAATCTTAGAAGCAGATTATCATGTCGTCGCAGATCTTTCTCAGGAAGAGTTGGATGCAATGGCTGCAAATAAATTTATAGCGGATAAATTGGAGATTAATATCGGTGATCCTATTTTGTCCCGCAAGCGGTTTGTATTTGACCAATCTGGAAAGCCAATTGAATATAATTTAGGGTTCTACCGTGCGGAAAGTTTTACCTATACTGTTGAAAGCAGAAGAGATTATTAAGTAATTCACTCATCCTATTATCCATTCAAAAAGGACGATAGGATGAGTGAATAGCTCATTTATTTATTCTTTTCTTTTAATGATTCTTTTCTACGGTAGATTCTGCCCAGCTTTCTAGGAGCGCTATTGCTTTATTGAGCACTCCTGCTGAACCTTTGAATTTCCCTGATCCGCTAGGGACATTATTTTGACCATACCATTCGTAAAATCCTTTGTTTTTCACAACGCGATCGATCATCGGTTGAAGTTCTGCATAGGCTTCTTGATAAAAGCCGTTTAAAACGAGCTGCTGGATCATCCGTCCGCCAAACCAAGTCCAGTCACCACCATTTTGGTATTGGTAAGGCTGAGCCATTCCTCCGATGAAAAATCCAACCGGATAGGTCGGGTATAAGGTCAATCCAATACTCGGCATGCCCGATAACCGGACGTTTTCCAGCATTTGCGTATTGACTGTTTTTATTTCTGAAGCGGAAAGTAACCCGGCTTCTATCGCGATGGCGGTACCTCCATGATAATGAATCGTATTTTCATCAAATCCTTTTGGGATAGGGGATGTTTTAGGGTAGAGATGAGGGATGAATTTTTGTTTTTTCTTATCCCATAGATGACGTCTGCTGTTTGTTTCGAGACTCTTTTTTAATCCCTTCCATTCTGTCACCTTCGGAGCGTTGGGCTGAATATCAATTAATGTCTGCAATGCAATAATAAACATCGCGTTGTCATAAATATCGATCGCCTCATTGGAGAGCTCATTCCAGTCACAACCAAAGCTATCGTTGGGTTGTACATCTCCCCAATCTGCGGTCATCGCACCCCAAAGCAATTGATACTTGTGGTTGAATCGTTCTCTTTTCAAATAATCCAACATGAGTTGGATTCGATCTTTGACGGAAATTCCACCGATAGACTCCTCCAGGATACTGTAATCCTTTGTTTTCAGGATATATTTACCAAGCAGTTGGATGAGTGAGGTTTCCTGGTCTGTTTCTACTGTATTTTTAAATCCAACATGGCCGGGCGCATTTTCTGAATAATAAGGTGTATCATCGTGCCAGGTAAAATCCTTTTTAAGGACATAGCCGTCTACCATTTCACCATTGGGCTGTTGCATCTGAAAGAATACTAAAATGGCCCCTCTAATGTCCGCTTGGGACCGCTCTTCCAAGGCGGTTTCAATAAATGTATTGAGGTCCCTGGCCCAAATTTGCGAGTACCCACTTCCCGCATTGAAACCTTCTTTGATGACCTCTCGGGCAAGGCTGTCGACATATTTTAAGTTTTGATCCGCTAGAATGCTTTTTGCCAACTTAAGTTGAGTTATACTGTCGGGTTTTATTTGTTGTGCTGATAGTTGGGGTCCGAGTAACAGAAGTATTAGACTAAAAAATGGGGTGTTTTTTTTCATTTTGGTTTTATTGTAATTAATTAGGCTTGACAAGTGTATCTGTCAATAATTTGTATCTATTTCAGGGTTAATTTTCATCTACTTCAGGGGTTTGATCGAAGATCAGCCGTCTGATTAGTATTTTTTTTGAATTTATTTACTGGTTATATTTTAGTATGTATGTACAATCAAAGTTATGGAAAAATGTCAGTATTTAAGCTTTAATAACGTTTTATTTGGTTAGTATTTAAAATTTTACAAATTTAGGCATTATAGTGAGGCCTTTCCCGTAGTTAAATCGCGTAAGAAAATAGAGCTCATGTTTATACATACTATATTTTTTTGTAAGTTTGCTGTAGAACCTAATTGAAAACAATGGTAAAGCGTATCATTTATTATTTTTGTAGTTTATTTGTAAGTACGACGGCTGTTTTTGCACAGCAGAAAACAGATTTAACCGTTTTTGTAAAACCTAATATTGGATCCGTTCATAGCCGGTATTTCTTTTATACACCAGCAGCAGTACCTTTTGGAATGGCTAAGCTAGCGCCGAGCACAAATGGAAGCTATGGGAACAAGTCAGGCTGGGAAGCTGTGGGGTACGATGATAGGCATGGGTCAATAGAAGGATTCGCTAATTTTCACGAATTCCAGGTAGGCGGAGTGGTATTTGCACCGTCCGTTGGAAAATTGAAGACAACTCCTGGTCAACTTGATCGTCCACAAAGCGGCTATCGTTCTGCTTTCGATAAGAAAGATGAGTTTGCTACTTCTGGCTATTACCGCGTCAAGTTAAAAGATTATAATATACTTGCGGAGCTCACTGCAACCAAGCGCGTCGGTTTTCATCGGTATACTTTCCCAAAAACGGAAGAAGCCAACCTTATTTTCGATATTGGCCATGTTATGGGGGAAAGTGGCCCGGTCGTTGATGCTGAAGTGAATTATGACAAACAGCACGTCTGGGGATATGTGGTTACCAATCCTGTATACGTACAAAAATATCAGCAGGGTGCTCATGTTAAGATGTTTTTCTTCGCGGAGATAAACAAACAGCCTAAATCTTTTGGAACATTTAGCGATTCCACGACTTTCGATCAACATAGCCGTATAAAAGGAAAGGGGGCCGGCGTGTTCCTGAAATTTGATACCCAAGTAGGGGAATCTATCGAAGTCAAGACCGGCTTGTCTTATACATCTGTGGAAAATGCACAACTGAATTTGCTTAACGAAGCAAAGGATATGTCGTTTGATACTGCAAAGAAAAATGCCTTGCAAACCTGGAATAGTGAACTGGGAAGAATTTTGGTGGAAGGGGGGAAAGTGGACGACCGCATTAAATTTTATACTGGATTGTATCATGCTTTACTTGGTCGTGGGCTTGCAAGCGACGTCAATGGTGCATATCCCAAAAATGATGGCTCGGTAGGGCAGATTGCTCTAAATAAACAGGGGCAACCTATTCATCATCATTATAATACCGATGCGATCTGGGGTGCATTTTGGAATTTGACACAGTTATGGTCCATTGCTTATCCGGACTATTACAACGACTGGATTCAGAGTCAATTGTTGGTCTATCGCGATGCCGGTTGGCTAGGAGACGGTATTGCCAACAGTAAATACGTTTCGGGTGTAGGGACTAATTTTACAGGTTTGGCAATTGCAGCGGCGTATAATGTGGGTATTCGTGACTATGATGTGAATCTTGCCTATGCTGCGGTGCGCAAAAATGAATTGGAAGGGAAAGACCGTCTGCCTGGAGCGGGGAAGTTAGATGTGGGCGTTTTTGTCCGTAAAGGTTATTCTCCGTATATAAAAGATGATAATGGCAGTCCCGAATTAATGACCAATGGATCTCCTTTTGGTGCTTCGCATACCTTGGAATATGCTTTTTCTGCCGGTGCAGCCGCACAATTTGCAAAATCATTGGGGCACCAAAAAGACTACATTAAATTTCAGGGATTATCCGATGGATGGCGTAATCTGTACGATACCACAACGAAGTTTATGCGACCAAAGGATAGTACTGGGCGATTTATTTCAAACTTTAACCCTTATGAACCATGGCGTGGATTTCAGGAGGGAAATGCTTGGCAGTATACCTTCTATGTTCCGCATGTCCCACAGGAATTGGTTAAACTGGTTGGAAAGGATCTGTTTAATCAGCGGTTGGATAGTATTTTTACGGTGTCGCAGAAGAATGTGTTTGGAGGTGGTACACAAATTGACGCTTTCGCAGGGATTGAAAGTCTTTATAATCATGGTAATCAACCGAACCTGCATATCTCTTGGCTGTTCTATTTTTCTGGTAGACCTGATTTAAGTCAGAAATGGGTACGGGCAATTTGCAATGAGTTTTATGGTAATGATGCAATACACGGTTATGGCTACGGACAAGACGAAGACCAAGGACAGCTTGGCGCATGGTATGTCTTGTCGAGTATCGGCCTATTCGACGTACGAAGTCTCACCACCGAGAAGCCCGCGCTTCAGATTGGCGCGCCACTTTTTGATCGGGTAACGATACAATTGCCGGAGAAATTAAGAAAAAATAAATTTATCATTCAGGTGAAGAAGGAGCAGGCCAATAGTTATATTATTGATCAGGTTCGGTTGAATAACCGCCTGTGGAAAGGTTGGCAGCTGCCTTTTGAACGTCTGGTAGAAGGTGGGATTTTAGACCTCAAGTTGAAAGGCAACTAAATTTAAGCAATAAAAAAATAGCCCCATTCGGGGCTATTTTCAAGGTAGGTTGGTTTGTTGATTGCCTACGCGATTTCAGCAATAAAATTGCCTTCTTGATCCAAATCGGCTTTGTGAGCTGCGATTTGTTGAAGATTAATATGTCCTATGACATATTTGAAATCTGGTGCGTAATATCGTTCTGTGATTTCACCGAAATTTAACTTTTCAATCAGTGCATCATCGGTGTATCTCAAATAAACCTTAATTAAATAATCTTGGCTATAATTTAATGTGCTGGATTCCAAATGTTTTTTGTATTCATAGCGGTATCCATAGCGAAGGGCAGCGATATCCGATAGCACAGCAGAGCCCGTCGGGTGGCCACCGGCTCCTTTACCATAGAAAAATTGTTCGTCTGCAAAGGCTGCTTTTACCAATACACCATTGTTCTCATTTTCTACATTATAAAGCATGCTGTCTTTGCCTACTAGGCGTGGTAATACGTAAAGTACAACTTTATTGCCGTCGATCTCTTTCGCTGTTGGTATCAATTTGATCTTGAGGTTCTTTTCTTTAGCAAAACGAATATCTTGCTGTCCCAATTTGTCTATACCAATATTAAAGACATCGTCTGGTTTGACATAGATCCCGTACGCATGGGAAGCAACAATACATACTTTAAATTTTGGGTCAAACCCACCGACATCAAGGGTTGGATCTGTCTCTGCAAAACCAAGTTCTTGCGCTTTCTTTAAAGCATCTGTATATTGCTGGTTTTCATTGAAAACTTTAGATAAAATATAGTTGGACGATCCATTAAAAATACCGCTGACAGAATGAAGTAATTCATTGTCATAGTACTCTTCTAAATTCCGTATAATGGGAATACTTCCGCAAACTGCACCTTCGTACAATAAACTGGTGCCATATTCATGTTGAATATCAACTAGCTCTTCCAAATGGCTGGCAATCATTTTTTTATTGGCAGATACCACATTTTTACCTGATTTCAAGGCACGAACAGTTAGTTGATAGGCTGCTTCGGCATCATCTATCAGTTCGACAACAGTATTAATGTCTGGGTCACCTAAAATTGTCTCCGCGTCGGTAGAAAATAGATCTGCTGGTAGCGAGCGTTTTTTATCACCGTTTTTAATGACAAATTTCTTGATCTCCAGATTAAGATTTTTGGTTTTGATGATATCGTAAAGACCTTGGCCTACAACACCAAACCCAAACATCCCTATTGTTAATTTATTACTCATATCTCTTCTTAAATTCTCTTATATGTATTTTATTCTCTTATACTAATTCGTTGATGTACACTTTTTGTTCCTGCAGAAAGCTGCTGATAATTTTAGTGAGTTTTTTTGTTTCGATCAAAAATCCATCGTGGCCATAGGTAGATTCAATCTCCTGGTAGTGGGCATTGGGAATATGTTGAGCGATAAATTGTTGCTCTTGTGGAGGAAACAACAAATCTGTATTGACGCTCAGCACTAAAGTTGGGCAGTCGATGCTCGCTAAAGCGGATTCGATAGATCGTCTTCCACGACCCAAATTATGGCTGTCCATTGCTTTGGTTAGGAAGTAATAGCTGTACGCATTATAGCGTTTCACCAATTTTTCACCCTGATAGTTTTGATAGGAGGATGCTTTATAATGATCGAGTTTTTCGTTATCATCCTCCTTTTGTGTGTTGGCATACGTTGTATAGTTGCGGTAAGACAACAGTGCCATAGCGCGTGCAACTTTTAAACCCTTAGCTCCGCCATCGGGATGATTGGCGTATAAGGTTCGATCAGTTGTAATGGCAAGACGTTGACTTTCATTGAATGCAATACCCCATGGTGAATGGACGGCATTTGTTCCAACGACGATTAGATGGTTGATGGCTATACTGTGCGATACGGCCCATTCCAATGCTTGTTGACCGCCCAATGAGCCCCCAATAAGGATCTCTATTTGTTTGATATCCAGGTGGTCTGCAAGAGATTGATGGGCTTTGACCAAATCCCTTACTGTAAATTCAGGAAAAGATAAGTAGTAAGGTTGTCCAGTAGCTGGGTTTATAGATAGCGGATTACTGCTATTATATGCTGATCCGATGACATTGGCGCAGATAATATAATAATCGTTTGAATCAAACAATTCACCTGTTCCAAAAAGACCTGACCACCAATCCAGTACATCCGCATTGGCCGTTAGTGCATGGCAAACCCAGATCACATTACTGCGATCTGCGTTGGGTTTGCCAAATGTTTCATAACTGATTTGTAAATCAGTAAGCTCTCTTCCATTTTCAAATACAAAAGGCTCCGGGTGCAGATAAATATGCTTACTCATTTTACGTTTACGTTTTAAGCCGAAAAAATCTGATTATTTAATTTTATCAAAAGCTTGTTGTAAATCAGCTTTGATGTCATCAATATGTTCTATTCCTACAGAAAGACGTAATAAACCTTTGAACACTCCAGCATTTGCCTGATCTTCATCACTCAATTGTTGGTGAGTAGTCGCTGCCGGATGGATAATCAATGACTTCGTATCACCAACATTGGCCAGGTGACTGATTAATTCTAAGCTGTCGATAAAGCTATTGGCCTTTTGTGCTGCGTCACCTTTGAGCTGAAAAGAAAGCACTGCTCCATAGCCATTTTTAAGGTATTTTTGTGCGTTAGCGAAACTCGGAGAGCTTTTTAAGCCCGGATAATTTACTTTTTCTACCTGTGGATGCGCCTCAAGCCATTTAGCTACCTCTAAAGTGTTGTCTACATGGCGTTGTACCCGCAAAGATAGGGTTTCAAGTCCTTGTAATAATAAGAATGAATTGAAAGGGGAGAGTGCTGGTCCGAAATCCCGAAGCCCTTCCACACGTGCCCGAATGGCAAATTGGATATTTCCAAACGGTCCGCCTTCACCGAAAACTTCGGAAAAAACTAAGCCATGATAGCCTTCAGATGGTTCGGAAAATTGCGGGTATTTTCCGTTGCCCCAATTATAGTTTCCGCCGTCGACGATGACACCGCCAATGCTTGTACCATGTCCACCGATCCATTTAGTAGCCGATTCTACCACCACATTTGCACCATACTCCAAAGGTTTAAATAAATAACCTCCAGCGCCAAAAGTATTATCGACGATTAACGGTAGGTCATATTTTTTCGCTACTGCAGCAATTTTCTCAAAGTCTGGAATATTGAAACTTGGGTTTCCAATTGTTTCAACATAGATGGCCTTTGTTTTATCATCAATGAGGGCTTCAATTTTATCTGCCTCGGCGTCCGTTGCAAATCGAGCTTCGATGCCCAGGCGTTTAAAAGAAACTTTAAACTGGTTGAATGTACCGCCGTATAAGTTGGATCCGGCAACAAAATTGTCACCACTTTCCAAGATATTATTTAATGCAATAAACTGTGCCGCCTGGCCAGATGCAACAGCAACAGCCGCGACTCCACCTTCCAGTGCCGCAATACGTTGTTCGAAAACATCCGTAGTAGGATTCATAATCCGTGTATAAATATTGCCGAACTGCTTTAATGCAAATAAGTTTGCGCCGTGTTCGGCATTTTCAAATACAAAGGATGTTGTTTGATATATAGGAACTGCTCTAGATCCCGTAGTAGGGTCAGCGACTTGGCCAGCGTGAACCTGAAGAGTTTCGAATTTTAAATTTTTGTTTGAAGACATAATATATCAGATTTTAAGGGTTCAAAAAGAAATTGTTAAGTAAAAAGAGAAGCATACACACCTCCTTGAAGGGTCTGTTAAATCTTTATCCAAGAAAAAGGAAATGATTTTTAACAAGCGTGGAAGTGCATATGCATACGCATTCGCATCAATACAGTGGTATGATGGCTTACACTTTCGCTTATCGTGCGGCTCACTTGTGTTGAACCTGAATTTTTAATGGACTTCAGTAGTTTAATAATCATTGTCTTATGTTATTTATATGCTCCAAAACGATATTGTTTTGGACAGGAATTGGCACCTTTTCAAACAAATTGAAGGTTGCCAGTGGGTCATTGAGCCAGTCTCTCGCCACTTCTTTATAAATCAAGACCTACTGATTAAGGGAGGTGTTGATTAGAATCTTCTTTCGAAGACGATACAAATATAAATTCTTTTTTTATTAAAGCAAAAGAAAAGCTATTTTTTAGTTAAAGGAATTTTGAATAACATACCGATTGGATCACATATTGTCCCATGAAACTAGATAAGTAACTGCCAATCGGGTATTATGATTTCTTTAAGTTGATCCGTTCTGCAATTTGATTTAAATCTGTTAAAAGAGGTTTAAGTGCATCAATTCTACTATGGATATCATACGTCAGGTGGTGATTCGTCTTTTTGTTTAACGATAGCGAAAGACCCACCAAATGGGAGTTGACCTGATAAGAGAGTGCCTGAAAATGGTGGATATGTGACCAATCCATCCATTTGTGTTCGGGTTCTTTTTTCATTTGATTGATAGCGTCTGAAAACAGGGCCATGGCAGTCTGTGCTTTTTTGCGAGCCAGTCGTATATCAAAGGAACTTTGTCTTTCGTCCGACAGACGGTTATTGATGATCTGGAAATAATGTTCGTTGTAAAGAGATACCTCTTTTGCCAGCTGAACCATGCCAGTGCTCTGGCGTACAGGTATCAAGAAATAACCTGCTATAGCCAAGAATGCTCCAATAAGTGTAAAAAGCATTCGGCTGCCTAAAATGAGATTGATATTGCCTTCAAACAAATTGAGCGCAATCACAATTCCCAAGGTAATAAAGATGACACTGACCATGTAATTAGATCGATTGAATAAAAAGAATCCGAAAAGACCTAATGCAGCTATGGTAAGAAGAGCCGGGAGAAAATGAATAGCAATTAAGCAGAATATGCCAACTATTATACCCGAGAATGTGCCTACAATACGCTCTATATTACGCTTTTTTGTCATTGAAAATGCTGGTCTGGCAACAATAGCGATCGTTAGTAAGATCCAATAGGTATATTTAAAATCCAAAAATAGAATACCAATCAATGCACCTGTTCCAAAAAGAAGAGCCATCCGAACGGCAAAGCGAAAAAGCGGGTTATTCAGATGGAGTTTACTTTTTAGATCAGCGAGATTGCGCAAAGGTCGATTGATAAATTGTTGGTACTCACTACAGTCAATCTTATCCTGGATTTCCTGATTTTGATAAAAAGCCACCTGAATTCGGTTGAGTACATCAATAATTGCTTCGATGTTGCTTATGATCGAACATAATATACTTTTTGCTTGACCGGCCTGCTCTTCTTGAATTTCTTTTAAATCCTGTAAGAGGGCATTAATTTTAAAGTTATTATGATATAATTGATGTGCATACCGAAACCTCTTGTTAGGTTGTGAAAAGCTATCAATTTCTAAAGCTAATAATTTGATTGTTTGACGAATTAAAGGGAGGCTGCCCGTATCTGCAAGGTTTTTGCGAATCGCATCATAGTCGTGATCGAGTGCAATAATTAACTCATGGAGGTCAATTAACCCATAAACTTGACTGAGCCAATAATTGCTTTTATGCCACTGTTGACTTATGATTTTTTTTTCTCGAAAAAGAAGGGACCTGATTTGTTCCTGTTGTTCGCTGATCTGGCCATGAATTTTGCCTACGCGACTGTACGTTATATTCAAAGGAATATCGGGATCGTAAGACTGAGATCGTATCAATAGAAATTGGGACAATCCATGAAAACCATTGGCCATCGCATGTTTTAGCGAGCGATAAGGTTGTATATAGGCCTGTAAAAGGCTAAAAAAGTAATATATAATGGATCCTGTTGTAATCTGTAAACTAACAGCAAAGGGCTGTTGTGGGGCCATTCCGATCACAAAACTCATGAGAATCAATGTCATGTTTCCAATTGCAGCATAACGAGCTCCAAAAATACCGTATAACGTACAGATAAAACCCGCCGCCGCTAGCAATATCACCAAGGGCCAATGATATGGAAATACAATCGCTGTAAACAATGAGGCAACAAAGAAGGTGGGGATGCAGACAAGAGCCGAAGAAAGTTTATCTTTTCTGTTTCCAGGAGGATCTGTGAGTGTTGTTAACAACGATCCGACACCGATTCCAATTGCCGTGCTCGCTTGCGCTCCCAATAAGTAGAGAGCTAAACTTGGGATGATACTGATGAAAACATTACGTAAAGCGTCTCCAGAATGCTCGCCTTGCATAAATCGTATCATTAGGATATAAATACGGTAGAGTCTTTTCTTCAAGGATACAGTGTTCATCAATCAGTTTACTAATTTTCTGTGCAAAAATACAAATATTATGCTTAATATTTTTTATATACAATTTATTTGTTTTGATTTTTGTTTATTTTTTGAATTTTTATTTTGATTCGATGTGCTTCTCTTGCGCTGTGCTTTTTGGAGATTCAAGATTAGCTGGGATAATTTACCGGCTTTAACATCGATCAGTGAGGGATATGGTTTACCGATGTTATTGGGTTGTCTACCGAGTAAATTGGACGATCGATCTATTTCCACTGGTGTAGGTGTAATGAATACACGAGGTTTGTTGTCATTATTATGAAGTTGACTATCTAATCGATAGCCTAAAGAAATTACATTATGAAACCACAAAAAATTAATTTGCTCTTATTTTCACTTGTTTTATTCCTGTTTTCTATGGGTAGGACTGTCTCTGCACAATCTGACGGAGGGAAATTACGTACAGTCGTTGTTGGAGAAAACAACCAGCCTATTGCGGCTGCAAATATTTCACTGTTTCGTAAGCCCAATGATATCTTGTTAAAAGGAACATTATCCAACGAAAATGGAGAAATTATGTTGTCTGCGATACCCGAAGGGAAGTACAGCCTACAGGTGTCCACGGTGGGTTACGCTATTTATCGTTCAGGGGAAATGGCGCTGAGTGCGGGCGATCTCAAGGTGCTGGATACGATTCGTTTACAGATGGAGACTAAAGTGCTGAGTGAGGCACAGGTGGTCGGAAAGAAACCATTGATTGAGAGTCATCTCGATAAAGTTGTCCTCAATGTGGAAAACAGTATTTTGGCGACAGGGAATAATGCATTGGAACTCTTGCAAAAGGTTCCAGGGGTAACTTTAGACAACAAAAAGATCAATTTGCGTGGAAAAAGTAATGTGATTATCATGATTGATGGTAAGCCGACCTATCTTTCTGCGGATGAAGTATCGCGATTATTGGAAAATACGGCTTCCAATGCAATAGCGTCGATCGAAGTGCTCACCAATCCACCCGCAAAATACGATGCGGCTGGGAATGCAGGGATTATTAATATTAAGACAAAGAAGAATACGCAATTTGGAAGTAATGTTAGTTTAAACCTCAATTTAGGGCAGGGTAAATATACAAAGGCGGATGGTGGTTTTCTAATAAACCATCGCAACAATTGGGTGAACTTATTCTCTTCCTATAACTACGCAAATACCTTAGGCTTTAATGATTTAGATATCGATAGGGCTGTAGATACCAAAAATGGAACGACTTTTTTCAATTCGGATTCTTATTCGAAATTCCGCTATCGAGGCCATAATTTCAAATTTGCGGCAGATTTTAACCTGGGAAAACAGGAGATCATTGGATTTGTGGTTAATGGTAATGTAAGCAATGGCCATTCAACACGCGAGGGAAGTAATCTGATCGCCTCTCAAAAAGGTAAGCTTGATTCGATTGTATTAGGAAGCAATTTGTCAGATTTTAAATACCATTACCTCACTTATAATCTTAACTACAAAAAGACATTTGATACTTTAGGGACTGAATTGACCGTTAACGGGGATTATTCATATTCGAAAAATAATGACAATAGCACCGTTGGAAACCGTTTTCTGGACGCAAATTGGGAGGAATTTAAATCACCGAATATTTTCCGAAATGATATGCTTTCTAAGACAAACATATTAGTTTTTAAAACTGATTTTGTGCATCCTTTTAATAAAACGACGAAACTTGAGGCGGGCTTAAAATATAGCCGCGTAAAAACAGATAATAATTTGTTGTATGAAGATCAGGATCAGCAAGGCGAGTTTGTGCAAAATAATGGTCAAAGTAATCAGTTTTTGTATAATGAAAATATAGCTGCAGCTTATTTCAGCCTAAATAAATCGTTCGGAAAGTTTTCCGTACAAACTGGACTGCGTGTTGAAAATACGAGCTCCATGGGAAATTCGGTGACGCTAGGGCAACAAACAAAACGGACCTATACCGATTTTTTTCCATCCATATTTGTACAGCAACAGATTAATGATAATCACAAGCTTGGTGCGAGTTATAGCAGACGTATTGACCGCCCTGATTATGGGTCATTGAATCCCTTTGTGTATTATTTGGATCAATACACGTATCAGTATGGCAACCCTTATTTAAATCCACAATATACTAATTCGTATGAAGTAAATTATACTTTTAAAGAACGCTATTTATTGAGTTTGGGCTACAAGAGGACCAACGATGCCATCACTCAGATCATAGAAAGCAATTCGGAGACCAAAGCTATTGCACAGACAGACCGAAACCTGGCTTATTTTGATTATTACAACATGAATGTCAATATACCAGTTAAGCTTTTTAAATGGTGGAGTATTTCTAACAATGCCAGCGCTTTTTATAATAAGTTTAGTTTTGATGAGCAGTCCGGAGCGCAACGCCAATTGGAAAAGTTATCGTTCCAGGTAAGTTCCAATCATGATATTCGAATTGGGGAAACAACAAACCTGGAGCTGACAGCTAATTATTTTTCGCCGGCAGTTTATGGGGTATTTAGTTTTCAGTCTTACTATGGTATCGATCTTGGTGCTGGAAAAACATTTCTTGACAAAAAATTGAATGTGAAGTTGGCTGTAAATGATGTGTTGAATACAAGAGGTCAGCGCAGATTGTCGAGTTATCAGGAAAATGGATACTATCGTATCCGCAATGGATATGATAGTCGGGTTATCCGATTGTCAGTTTCTTATCGTTTTGGTAATATGAATATTAAGTCAGTCAATAAGAAGGCTGGTAATAATGAGGAAGATAATCGGTTAAAAAAATAGGAGCTACTGTTGTGAGGGGAGATAAGGAGCGAGAGATAGCGAACGTTTCCCTAAAACACAAAGAGCCTGCGATATCGCAGGCTCTTTGTGTTTTAGGGAAGTTATCTTAACTTAAAAATAAGATCTCTCTCAATTTTGGAAGAGGCCATTTTTTGTCATCAACAATTTTCTCCAATTTGTTGACATGATAACGGATCACATCGAAATATGGTTTAACCGATTCATCGTAAGCGATTGATTTTTCGCGTACGTCATCAATTTGATTTGCTTTTTTACGTTCTTGACGCATTGCTTCAGCTTGCTCCAAGATGGTATTTACGTGTGTCGAAATACGTTCTACAAAGTTCAATTGAGAGCTGAATGCTGCCTGTGCTAGACCAAGGTCTTTTAATCCTTTGACGTTTTCAATCAATTCGTTTTGATAAATGAAACATGCAGGAGCAATTTGGTTGTTAACCATTTCTTCAATGACGCGCGCCTCAATCTGTAATTTTTTATAGAAGTTTTCAAGCAAGATTTCGTGGCGAGCTTCTGATTCACGTTTGGTATAAATACCTAATGATTCAAATAAAGCTAAAGATTCTTCTTTTACATAAACATCTAATGCTTTAGGTGTAGATTTGATGTTAGAAAGACCACGTGCTTCAGCTTCTTTTTCCCATTCTTCGCTATATCCATTGCCTTCAAAGCGGATAGCTTTTGAATCTTTGATGTATTTGCGGACAACATTTAAGATCGCAAGATCTTTTTTGGTGCCTTTTTTGATTTGTTTGTCTACTTCTGTTTTGAACTCGATCAATTGCGCTGCAACGATTGCATTCAACACGGTCATCGGTAGAGCCGAGTTTGCAGAAGAACCAACAGCGCGGAACTCAAACTTGTTACCTGTAAAAGCAAATGGCGAAGTACGGTTCCGGTCTGTATTGTCCAATTTTAATTCAGGAACTTTAGGAATACCATGCCATAAGTTTGCCTCTGCTTTTACTTTTTTAGCAACACGAGCAGATTCAACTTCTTCTAAAAGCTCATCCAATTGAGAGCCTAAGAAAATTGAAATAATTGCTGGCGGAGCCTCATTTGCACCTAGACGGTGATCGTTACTTGCACTAGCAATAGAAGCGCGCATTAAATCAGCATATTCATAAACAGCTTTAATGGTATTGACAAAGAAAGTCAAGAACATCAAATTGTTTTTAGGCGTTTTTCCAGGAGATAATAAATTTACACCGGTATTTGTGATTAAAGACCAGTTGTTGTGTTTACCAGATCCGTTGACACCGGAGTATGGTTTTTCATGCAACAATACTTTGAAGTTGTGTCTTAAAGCAACTTGTTCCATGAGATTCATCAACAATTGGTTGTGATCGATAGCCAGGTTGATTTCTTCGTACATTGGAGCACATTCAAATTGAGAAGGTGCAACTTCGTTGTGACGAGTCTTTAAAGGAATACCTAATTTTAACGCTTCATTTTCCAAATCCACCATGTAAGCTAATACGCGCTCTGGAATTGCACCAAAATAGTGGTCTTCCAATTGTTGGCCTTTTGCCGACATGTGGCCAAATAAGGTACGGCCAGTTAACTGAAGATCTGGACGAGCATTATATAAGGAAAGGTCAACCAAGAAATATTCCTGTTCAATACCAAGAGAAGCGTTTACTTTAGTGACCGATTTATCAAAATATTGAGCGACATCTGTAGCAGCTTTATCTACAGCGTTGATCGCTTTCAATAAAGGAGCTTTATAGTCTAATGATTCACCCGTATAGGAAACAAAAACCGTTGGGATACATAAAGTTTTACCAGCGCCTGTTTCGTAAATGAATGCAGGGGAAGATGGATCCCAGGCTGTATAACCTCTAGCTTCGAACGTATTACGGATACCACCATTTGGGAAAGAAGATGCATCGGGCTCTTGTTGAACCAGTGCGTCAGCTGTAAACTTTTCAATGGCTTCACCGTTTTCGTCTGGCTCAAAAAAAGCATCATGTTTTTCAGCAGTCGAACCTGTCAGCGGTTGAAACCAGTGTGTGTAATGAGAAACGCCGTGGTTAAGTGCCCAAGTTTTCATGGCCTGTGAAATGTGTTCAGCCAAATCTCTTGAAATAATCTGTCCCTCTTCAATGGATGCAACTAACTCCTTGTATGAATTTTTAGGAAGGTAGTCTTTCATTTTGTTTACGGAAAAAACATTCTTTCCGTAGATGTCAGTTGCTTTTTTAGTTTCAACTTTTTCAAATGAAGCAATTTGGCGTGAGCCTGCTGCTTCTACTGCTTTGAATCTTAGGTTCGACATTTGTATTTTGTAGTTAAATTACAGTTTTGTTGATTTTGTTTTTCAAAAATATTGTGTTTTTATTGAAAACTGAAATTTTTTTTGATGTTTTTTGTGAAATAATTCAAAAATTATGGTTTTTGGCCAATAAAAAAGGTGTGATTTGTATAAATCACACCTTTTTTATTGTTTTGTGTTATAATTCGAATCCCCAGTCTATTCCTTTTTCGGTGGCAGGTACTCCTTTCTTCATCCAGGCAGGAGCGGGGGCACCTTTTAGGAAATGATCGAAGAACTGCTGCTCGCGAATTTGTATATCCTTGCGGTTTTGTCGCAGCATGAGGTTATGTTCATCCCCGTTATAATTTAGCATCCATACGGGTTTGTTCAGTCGGCGCAATGCAGTAAACATTTCAATACCTTGATACCATGGCACAGCCCCGTCATTGTCATTGGCCATAATGACAACAGGAGTTTTAACTTTATCTAAATGGAATAAAGGTGAATTTTCGATATACAGTTCCGGAGCTTCCCATAGGGTTTTTCCGATGCGGCTTTGTGTATGTTCGTATTGGAATTGGCGCGACATACCGGTCTGCCAGCGTATTCCGCCATAGGCAGAGGTCATGTTGACAACAGGAGCGCCAGTCCACGCTGCAGCATACATATTGGTCCGCGTAATGAGGTGAGCAACTTGATAGCCGCCCCAACTTTGCCCCTGTATCCCCATCTTCGTGCTATCAACCCAGGCATTCTGAGCGAGGTATCTCATTCCGGAATTGATATATTCTTCAGCTGATTTACCCGGGTGCCCTGTTTTGTAGCTTATATTTGGTGCAAATACAAGGTATTCGTTGCTTACAAAATAGGGGATGTTCAAACGTGATGGTGTAGGGGCAGGAGGTTGATACGTATATAATCCATCGGAAAGCTTTTCATAGAAGTAAGCTATAATCGGATATTTTTTTGCAGGATCAAAATTTTCTGGTTTATAAAGAATTCCCTCTGCCTGATTTCCTTCAGGGGTTGTCCAGTGAACAAGCTCCGCTGTACCCCAATTGTAATTAGCCTGTTGCTGATTAATATTGGATAACTGTAATTCGTCTTTGAACTTGATGGTATTGGTGTAGATATTCGGCGAATTTATATAATCCTCTTTACTGTACAGTATCGTCTGTTGATCTGCTGATGAGCTGATATTCTTGAACGTTTTTGCCGCTACCAAAAGACTTTTTGGATCGTTATGCTGTCCCTTGAACTGGTAGAAACCAGATTCTTTGGTTTTATTGTCAAAAGAAGTTAGAAAACCACCCTTTTTATAGTCAAGTGTTGTGGCTTGTTCGCGATCTTCTTCTCTTTTTAAAGGCAAGTAGCGAAAAGTTGTTTGTGATGCAGCTCCATAGCCGTTGGTCAAGATGGATTTGCTGGAACCGTCCAAATTAAAATACCAGATATCATACCTCGAATTGACATAAATGCCTTTAAAGTCTGGACTCCATGCGGCCATTCCGTATCCTTGCGCGGAAGTAGGCATATCATTTTCCTCATCGGCAAAGGACGCCGGTATGCCGTCATTTAGCACTGTCTTTTTCTTTGAACTAACCTGATAGGAATTCCAGCTTCCTTTATCTTGGTCGAAATATACGATGTATTTTGCGTCAGGACTTAAGATTGCATTTCCCGAAAAGTTTGAAAGGATTAACTCTTTATTTCCTGTTTTTGTCGAAACCAGATAGATGTCGTCTCTTGTACTGCCTTCCCATTGACTTGCGATGCGCTTGCCAAAATCAGTGCGCGCTAAGATGTACTCTTCATTTCCGTCCGGTGTAAGTGCGGTGGAGTTAAATGTTTGGTCCGTCAGGGGTATAATGTTGCGGTTGTATTTGGGGTAAGTAACCGCTAAGAAGTTTCTTGCAAGGTCTTTCTTTAAATTGACCAACTGCATGGGTTGTAAATAATCGTCTTGCCAGTTCCAAACGTCTACTTTAGCATGTTCAAAATCAACCAAAGTGGTGTCTTTGACACGCGGTATTGGTGCTATGCCGAAAAATAACTTCTCTCCATTTTTGCTGAAACGGATATCACCATCCCCACTAACGGCCCAGTTTTTAGGTATACCATTGCTGGTTTTTGTTGCGAGGTATTGGGCTGTATCTATACCATTTGTATAGTAATACAAATTATAATTTTTCAGCAATGCCTTTTCATTGGAGAGATCCCCTAGGTAAGCGAGCTGATTGCCTGATTCATCAAATTTGAAATTTTTATAATTGCCTTTCCCATTTGATATTTTTTTGAGCTTTTTAGTTGCTATTTCGTAGAGGTAGACTCCGGAATCTTTTGACAGGCTATCTTTAGAATCTGTTTTTTTTGAAAAAACAATTTTTGATCCGTTTTTATTCCATTCGTATTGGTCTACGGATGAAAATTGTACCGAATCGCCGGAATTTAAATCATATAGAGCCAATGTTGCAACTGTTTTTTTCTTTTTATCGCTACTTTTCTTTGCTGTTGGGGCATCAGTGGCGGTTTTTGAATCAGATTTTTCATTTATTTCCTTGTCAAAAAGAAAAGAAACGAAATTGTTGTTTTGGTCTGCGATTTTGTAGGACTTTACCTGTGCAAATTTGACAAGGGATGAAGTCGTTAAATTGTAGATCGCCAATGAATCTTTTGGGAGTTCTTCCGCTTTCTTCTTTTTGATTTTGGCTTCGCGGGTTACGGCAAATGGCGCTTTCACCAAACTTAGCAGATGGTTTTCGGTATCTGTCAGTTTTCCATTATATCCGCGGGGAATTTGAATGAGTTCTTTGTTTTCTTTGGTTTTGAGAAAAAGCTGATTATCGCCTTCTTGTGGGACGACCTGAAACAGGACAAATTTTCCCGATTTACTGATATAGGGCGATGATACGCTTTGCCAACTATCATATACCGTATGATCCAATGGTTTCTTTTGTGCATGGGCAGCGAATGCTGCCAGAAAACAAAATGGAATACAGATACTTTTCTTATTCATATTTTAAACCTTTTTGTCGCAATTTATTCATAAAAAATAAATAAACATCGATTTTTTGGTATATTCATTGTTACGTAAACATAAAAAACTGGTTATGAAATCATCATCCGCTGTTATTATTTCGATTGTAATGGGCGCTGTGCTCTTGCTTTGTACCTGGATATTGGGTACAGCTTATCGCTATAAGTTTAAATCGACGCAGACAATCACTGTTAATGGTAATGCCAAAAAAGATTTCGAATCTGATCTAGTCAAATGGAGTGCTACTTTTAGCCGAAAGAATTATGAATTGAGTGCCGCTTCAGCACAATTGGCTACGGATCGTGATTTGGTGCGGGATTTTTTAGTGCAACAGGGGGTTAAAGCCGACGAGATCCGTTTCGAGGCCGTTAATATTGCCAAAGATTTCGAATATCATACAGATGGAAAGGGGAATGGTTATAATACTTTTTCCGGTTATACCTTATCGCAGGCCGTAAGTGTCGAATCAAAAGACTTAAATAAAGTAGACAATGCCTCACGAGAAATATCGACATTAATTTCCAAAGGGATAGAACTTAGCTCCAGCACCCCCAATTATTATTACTCTAAGCTAGAGGATCTGAAATTGGAACTTATTTCACAGGCTTCAAAAAATGCACATCAACGTGCAGACAATATTGCAAAGGAATCGAATGCCGGATTAGGTAATCTGGTAAAGGCCGATCTCGGAATTTTTCAGATAACAGGACAAAACGACAACGAAGAGTACTCTTCTGGCGGTGCATTTAATACAAGCTCGAGAAAAAAAACAGCTAATATCACGGTTAAAGCAAGTTTTTTGAGTAACTAATGAAAAATTATTCGACTGAATTTCAGTTCTATATTGGTTTTCCTTGAAAATTTGTTCAAAAAGTTTTCTCCTTTTCAATAAAAAACCTACTTTTGCATCATCCCAAACGGATATGCCCGGATGGCGGAATTGGTAGACGCGCTGGTCTCAAACACCAGTGGGAAACCGTGCCGGTTCGACTCCGGCTCCGGGTACTAAAAAGCCTCTTTACTTACAGTAAAGAGGCTTTTTTTGTGCGTCTATGTTGCATCTTACCTGAAGATTGCCACAAGTTCCGGATTATAACTGATCAAGGTAGGTACTAAAACAGATACATCCTAACATCAACTTATACGTAGTAACAATTTTCGATCAATTTTTAGACAGTGCTTGTTCAGTGATTATTCAGTTTGTACTGAATGATCACTGAACAAGCACTGAACGAGCACTGAATAAGCATTGTCTTAAGATCTAACTTGGTCACTATTTGATTCTAAGTTGCTGCAGCTATTGCTTGTTCTTTGGTGTTTCTTCGCTTATTGTAGCTACTTTCATTAGACCTTCCTCGGTATTCGTTTGCCGTTTCTTTGATGTTTCTTTGGTGTTTCTTTGTTTATTCTTTGGTATTTTAACGATAAAACAGCAATAAAACAGCAATAAAATAGCACAGAAACGGTAACGAAGGTGTAATCTTGAACCAGACTTGTAGATAAGAAAGATAAATTAACTACTGTCGAATTGGCAATAAGATGGGCTTTTTTTTATAAACTTTCTTTAATCTGAATTTTCTTGTTTAAATTGGAAATACCAAATATAAACTTGGATGAAAACAGTTTTTTTATCGCTGGCACTGTTGTGTTTTTTCATTACTAGGGGGCAAGTGGGGTTTGTCTTAAACGGAAAAAAGAATGTTAAAATTCCTTTTCTTTTCGTACATAATCTGGTCATCGTACCTGTGCAGGTGAATGGATATATGATGAACTTCCTGTTGGATACGGGGGTTAAAGAAACCATGATATTTGGGGAAACATTAAAGTCAATTGATAGTGCTGTTTTTGTTAATAAATTCCAGGGATTGGGTAGGGACGAGGGCCTAGATGGTTATCTATCCATACATAATCAGGTGAATATTGCTGGGGTATATGAAGATTTAGACCAACCGATCTATATTCTTCAAAATGCGCATATTGATATTTCTACAAGGATAGGAGTGGAAGTTAATGGAATTATGGGAAGTCGTTTTTTTGAAAACCAAATGATAGAAATGGATTTTCAAAAACATCGCATCACCTTATATCCTAAGGGTAACTTACCTAAGGGCCTCGAGAAGATGCAGCGTTTGCCACTCGACATTCTGAATAGCCGGCCTTATGTTTCTGTTGCTTTTAAACAGGGTGATGTTTCTATTGATGGTCGTGTATTGATCGATATGGGAAATAGCGATGCCTTAATGCTTATTCCTTCAAAGCTAAACAATTTTGATATTAAGCCTCCATTTATTGATGACTACATAGGGCAGGGGTTTAACGGTGAGATTTATGGAAAAAGAAATCGAATCCGATCGCTCGAACTTGGGCCGTTTGCAATGAACTACCCCTTGGTAGCCTATCCCGAATTGAGCTCGTTACAGCATGCAACATTTGTGAGCGAAAGAATAGGTTCCATTGGAAACGAGTTGTTACGCCGATTCAAGGTCGTATTCGATTATCCCAACAAGTCGATATATCTTCATAAGAATAAAGATTTTGATCGCTTTTATTATCTGAATATGAGTGGACTGGAAATTATCCATGATGGTATTAAATACGAAAAAGAAGAAATACCTGTCGTTCTGCAAAAGGATGGCGGTACCGAGGTAAGAATGGGTAATAGCGTGCAGTATCGCTTTGTACTTCGAAATATGTACAAAGTTGCGACTGTTCGTGATGGTTCACCTGCAGCAATCGCAGGACTACTGCCGGGAGATAAAGTTGTGAAGATCAACGGTCGATCTGCATCTTCATTTTCCCTGGAATCGATTCATAATCTTTTTAAATCAGAAGAGGGCAAGGATATGCGCTTTCGTGTGACAAGGGATGGAAATATACTTGACTTTAAATTTGTGTTAAAAGATCCACTGCCATTTAACTCGGATTAAATTTTAGCACATTTTTCTATTTTAAACTGAACTTACTTATATTTGCGCTTGATAATACTATTTTAATAATTTAAACACGAGAAGATATGTTGGTCGCTAGAATAATAACACAGCAAGCTTTTAAGGCAAATGGATTTGCCGAAAGCAATCTTCGTGCTTTTCGTCCTATTTAAGATACTCTTCAAAATAGGAGCGCATCGTGTTTGTTCAATCCGCTGGAGTGAATAATCAGGTCGCTTTACTTCTTTTGAAAACACCAATTTATACAGATGAAAAAGCCGAAGTTCATTCGGGCTTTTTAATTTTCCGGATTTTCGTTTCTATTTAGACAATCAAATCTCTTCAGGGCTGCAGCGTTTCTGAAAAACAGGTGCGTTCGACTCTTTAGGAGTAATTGACTGTGCATTAAGAAAAAATGCTTAATAGAATCGTAATCCCAAAAGAACATTCCCGAAATTTTTTCAAAAAGGCTGCCGATTTCCAAGAGGAAATTGATGGTTAATAATTAATATTTTTTATAAAAATGGGAAGTAAATTATCTGGGAAAGATCTCGTAAAAATAGGTTTTCCACAAAATAATATAGTTAATACAGCTTTAGGACTGATCACAAGATATCGAAAAAAAGAAAAGAAAGAAACCATCCTTCTTGAACTTACCGAGTTGTTAGAAGCTCCAGAGCGATTTATGGGGCATAATATATGGGGTAAAGTCTCCGAAGGCTTAATGCAACCCATAGAGATACGTATGCGGGAGCTTCAATCACATTGTGCTCCATTTAGCATATTTGGTGAAAATGAAATTGATGAGCAGGCAAAAAGACAGTTGTATGATGCACTGAGATTGCCTATTTCAAGACAAGGTGCACTTATGCCGGATGCACATACAGGTTATGGACTTCCCATAGGCGGGGTACTGGCCACAGAAAATGCCGTTATACCCTATGGTGTAGGCGTAGATATTGGTTGTCGGATGAGCCTGTCGATATTCGACTTACCAGGCAGTTATTTCAAAGGGAGGGAGTTCCAACTGAAAAATTTATTGAAGAAAAATACCAAATTTGGTTTAAATGACACACATCGTGATAAGCATGACCATGTTATTTTCAGTAAAACTGAATTTCAGGAAATCCCACTATTAAAATCCCTGTTGGGTAAAGCTTACAGGCAATTTGGGACTTCTGGTAGTGGGAATCACTTTGTCGAATTGGGCATTGTTGAGCTTCAAACGGTGCGGGAGGAATGGGGGATAAATCCAGGACAGTACTTGGGGATTTTATCCCATAGCGGCTCTCGAGGTTTGGGGGCGAATATCGCTAAGCATTACACAAGCCTTGCGGCGCAACAATGTCCATTACCACGTCATGTCCAACATTTGGCCTGGTTGGATTTAGCAAGCCAAGAAGGACAAGAATACTGGATGGCAATGAATTTGGCTGGAGAGTATGCCCAGGCCTGTCATGCGGACATCCACCGACGTCTGGCTAAAGCACTTGGCGGTAATCCTGTGGTAACGATCGAAAACCATCATAATTTCGCATGGAAGGAATTCGTGAATGGTGAGGAATGCATTGTTCATCGGAAGGGAGCAACACCTGCAGGCAAGGGCGTGCTGGGGGTGATTCCCGGCTCGATGACAGCACCAGGGTTCATTGTTGAGGGAACGGGAAACCCCTTAAGTTTACAGTCTGCATCCCATGGAGCTGGGCGTGTCATGTCGAGATCTGCCTGCAAAAATAATTTGACAAAAAGCGCTATGCTGAAAGATCTGGAAGCACATGGTGTGGAATTGATCGGCGGCGCGTTGGATGAATCACCACGTGCGTATAAAGATATTCATCGGGTGATGAAATTACAGCAGGAGTTGGTAACTGTTCTCGGAACGTTCAGTCCGAAGATTGTACGTATGGACAAATAAGGTTATGAAAGAAAGGTATTTACAAATTTCTTCAGGACGAGGTCCTAAGGAATGTAATATGGCCGTTAGGTTAGTAGTCGATAGAATCTCTTTTGAAGGGAGTAGAATAGGAGTTGAAGTTACGGAAATAGAAACAGAAGAAGTTGATGGACTTCCTTGTTCGTTAATCGTCAGATTGAGAGGAAAAGATATAGATCAATTGATTGATCATTGGATTGGTACAGTCTGTTGGGTGTGTAAAAGCCCTTTTCGTCCTTTACACAAACGGAAGAATTGGTTTGTCGAAGTTAAAACGTATCATCTGTGTGAAAAGGAAAAGGCGTTGGATGTGAAGGATGTATATTTCCAAACGATGCGAAGTAGCGGTGCAGGTGGACAGCATGTCAATAAAGTAAGTTCTGGCGTTAGAGCGACGCATGCTCCGACAGGAATAAGTGTTCAGGTGATGGATACGAGATCACAATTGCAGAATAAAGAGATCGCAATGCTGCGCTTGGCTGCACGTCTGCGGGATTTGGAAAGCGTTGAGTTAAATACGGCCAAAGAACAAAAATGGAAAAACCAAATCGAGGTGACTCGAGGACAGGCGAAACGGGTCTTTGTTGGACGTAATTTTGTCGAAAAATAATATTTCTTGAGCATTGGATCCCAATTGGCAATCCATGAAGTCAATTGGGTTTTGATAGGGGCTTTGAACCATAAGTTCAAGGCCCCTTGAATTAGGGGGTATGCTGGTTTTGTTTTTTAGCCGTATTTTCTTCTGTGATTTACCTTTAGTGTAGAAAATAATTTGCTTTATTGCGTTGATAATTCCTATCTTTAAGAGGAAGGGTCTAAAAAGGAGTTCTTCAGACTAAGTAAACTTAAGTAATGCTGTAGCCTGTATCTAGAGAAGGCTATAACGCTTGGAATTTCAAATTCGATATTATGATAAAATCCCCTGGCTTCCTTTTTAAGGAAGCGATCAAGAATGAAAAACCATTACAAATTGTTGGAGCGATTAATGCTAATCATGCGCTTTTGGCTGAACAGGCTGGTTTTAAAGCTATTTATCTTTCCGGAGGTGGTGTTGCAGCAGGTTCACTTGGAATTCCAGATCTTGGGATAATAACACTTCAGGATGTTTTGATTGATGTGGATCGCATTACAAATGTGTGTAAGCTTCCTTTGCTGGTGGATATTGATACTGGCTTCGGTCCTTCGGCATTCAATGTGGCACGTACAATAAAGTCTTTAATTAAAGTGGGCGCGGCGGCAGTTCACATGGAGGATCAGGTGGGGGCTAAACGTTGTGGTCACCGGCCTGGGAAAGAGCTCGTTTCTCGATCTGAAATGGTTGACCGCCTAAAGGCGGCGGTGGATGCACGAACGGATGAGCATTTTGCCATTGGTGCACGTACAGATGCACTTGCTTCTGAAGGCCTTGAACTTGCTTTGGAAAGAGCGGTGGCTTATAAAGAAGCTGGAGCGGACTTTATTTTTGCTGAAGCGGTACATCATCTGGAGCAATACGTTCAATTTAGTGCGGCAACTGGCCTTCCTGTTTTGGCGAATATCACCGAATTTGGACAAACACCGTTGTTTAGCCTAAATGAACTACGTCAAGCCGATGTTTCTATTGTCCTTTATCCGCTATCTGCTTTCCGCGCAGCTAATAAAGCGGCTACAAATGTTTATCGTCACATTCGGGAAGACGGTGGGCAGCTTAATGTGATCGACGACATGCAGACGAGAGCAGAGTTATACAGAAGTATCGATTATTATGCCTATGAAAATCGATTGGATCAATTGTTTAACAAATAATTATATTCAGATGGAAGAGACAAACAGCACAGGTTTTAAGCCCAAAAAAAGTGTAGCACTCTCTGGCGTAGCAGCTGGTAATACGGCTTTGAGCACTGTCGGAAAAAGTGGTAATGATCTGCATTATAGGGGCTATGATATTTTGGATCTGGCAAATCAGGCAAGTTTTGAAGAGGTCGCTTATTTACTTATTTATGGAAGTCTACCAACACAGGCCCAGCTCGTCAATTATCAAAGTCAGCTGATCAGTCAACGTGGTCTGCCTATTACTGTTCAACAGGTCCTCAAGCAATTGCCATCGACGGCACATGCCATGGATGTTTTACGGACTTATGTTTCTTTTTTCGGCAGTGTTTCGCCCGAGAAAGACAGTCATCCCGTTGCTGGTGCCCGTGACATTGCAACTCGCCTGATGGCTTCGATGGCCTCAGCACTGTTATACTGGTATCATTTTAGTCAGCATGGACGTGAGGTGCAGGTAGAGACAGCAGATGCAACGTTGGGCGGTCATTTTTTGCATCTGCTACACGGAAAATCGC
Organism: Sphingobacterium sp. UGAL515B_05; assembly: GCF_033097525.1. Taxonomy (NCBI): domain Bacteria; kingdom Pseudomonadati; phylum Bacteroidota; class Sphingobacteriia; order Sphingobacteriales; family Sphingobacteriaceae; genus Sphingobacterium; species Sphingobacterium sp. UGAL515B_05. The sequence goes on from NZ_CP109907.1 coordinate 4,413,479, forward strand.
CATCGTCTTCTTGGGTAAGAGCGATGCAGATTTCACTCAATTTATATGCCGAACATGAGTTTAATGCATCTACATTCACCGCTCGGGTAATTGCCGGTACAGGATCAGATATGTATTCCTGTATAGCAGGGGCAATAGGTGCGCTACGGGGGCCTAAGCATGGCGGAGCCAATGAGGTCGCTTTCGAAATTCAGAGTCGTTATGCAAATGCTGATGAGGCGGAAGCGGATATCCGGAAGCGATTGGCAAACAAAGAAGTCATTATTGGTTTTGGCCATCCTGTATACACAATCTCGGATCCAAGAAATCAAGTGATAAAACAAGTGGCAAAAGAGCTGTCGGAAGAAGCGGGCGACATGACGCTCTACCTGATCGCTGAGCGGTTAGAAAAAGTCATGTGGGAAGAAAAGAAAATGTTTCCGAACCTGGACTGGTATTCTGCAGTGTCCTATCATATTATGGGCATTCCAACGGAGATGTTTACGCCGTTATTTGTACTCTCACGTATTACTGGCTGGTCAGCGCATGTTTTCGAGCAGCGCCAGGATGGAAAAATTATCCGGCCAAGTGCAAATTATATTGGTCCTGAGGACAGACCTTTTGTACCAATTTCCGAACGGTAAATTTGGATCGGGAAAAGGCGTTAAAAGGTGCTTTTTGAACAGGGGGCTTTAAGGAAGAATTTAGCGCAGGAAAAAACGAATTATATTAATAAATAGAACGAGAGTCTTATACGAAATACACGAATGAGTTCAGCAATATCAAATGAAAGACCACAACCGGATCAGGTTTTAGTGGACATTGTGGACTATGTCCTAAATTATAAAATTGAGGAAAAGGTCGCTTGGAATACGGCGTTTTACTGCTTTCTTGACACAATAGGCTGCGGCTTGGAAGCATTAACCTATCCTGCCTGTACTAAATTGTTGGGGCCAGTTGTGGCTGGGACCATTGTGCCGAACGGTGCTCGGGTGCCGGGTACAGATTTTCAATTGGATCCCGTTCAGGCAGCATTCAATATCGGCACGATTGTTCGATGGTTGGATTTTAATGATACCTGGCTGGCAGCAGAATGGGGCCATCCATCCGATAATCTGGGGGGAATTTTAGCTGTGGCAGACTGGTTGAGCCGAACGAATATTGCGAATGGTCAAAAACCGCTGAAGGCTAGGACGGTACTCGAGGCGATGATTATGGCTCATGAGATACAAGGTGTTTTAGCACTTGAAAACTCGTTTAATAAAGTGGGGCTAGACCATGTTATTTTGGTGAAGGTAGCTTCAACAGCGGTCGTGGGTAGGCTCATTGGCCTCACAAGAGAAGAGCTGCTCAACGCGGTTTCTTTGGCTTTTGTCGATGGGCAAGCTTTACGCACTTACCGGCATGCACCAAATACCGGTAGCCGAAAATCTTGGGCAGCCGGCGATGCAACTTCGCGTGCTGTCCGATTGGCCTTGATCGCAAAAACTGGAGAAATGGGCTATCCATCTGTTTTGACAGCACCAGTTTGGGGATTTTATGATGTGTCTTTTAAGGGAAATCCATTTAAGTTTCAGCGGGGATATGGATCTTATGTGATGGAAAATATTCTTTTCAAAATTTCATTTCCCGCAGAATTCCATGCACAGACAGCAGCGGAAGCGGCTATGCAACTTCATCAACAACTGAAAGAATTTGGAAAAAGCAGTTCAGATATCGCCCGTGTAACCATTCGTACACATGAAGCTGCTATCCGGATTATTGATAAAAAGGGACCTTTACATAACCCTGCAGACCGTGATCATTGTATCCAATACATGGTGGCTGTTCCGTTGATCTTCGGCCGTTTGACGGCTGATGACTATGAAAACCATATCGCTTCGGATCCAAGAATTGATGCACTGCGCGATAAGATCTCCTGCGTGGAAGATGCTCAATTCACTGCTGACTATCACGACCCACAGAAACGTGCCATATCAAATGCTTTAACAATTGAACTGATTGACGGCACAATATTGCCTGAATTGGTCGTTGAATACCCGATAGGCCATCCTAGACGTAGGGCGGAGGGAATCCCTAAATTAATCGAAAAATACAAAACGAATCTTGCTCGGGTATTTTCCGAAAAACAGCAAAAGGAAATACTTACAGCTACTTTGGACTACGATACTTTTATCGAACAGGATGTTTCACAGCTGATGGATTTGTTTGTGCGCTAATGATATGGAGAGGACGGGGTGATCAAACTATTTGTTTGTCACCCCTGCTTTCGTTTCTATTACAGCGTTAACTACACCAAATATTCTTTTTGAGGTTGCAACCTTTTGTTTTTATGATTACCTGATACTTTAATGCACTTAAACAGCTCATGCACGCTTCTTTAGTCGAAAGAACATAGATTGGCTAATCTATCGCCAATTTGAGTCAAAACCACTATAAAATCTGAAATTCTTTTTTGCCAGTTCTCTTAAAGATTCTGGTATTTCCCATTGCTCACCTTTGGCCTGAAAGTCTTCGCATTCCGCAATGAAAATAGGAAGCGTTGTGCGGTCGATATGTCCAAATACGCCACCTGTATAGGATGCATACCCTACACCTAAAATAGAACCAATATCGCCATCGATGGGTTGATTGAGTACGCCTTCTGCGAGACACCGATAGCTGTCCAATGCCATGACATGCAACAACCGTTTCCGGATAATTGAAGGTGTTACATTTTCTTTTGCAGCTGCAATTACAGGGTTTTTCCAAATGGTTTTCTTTTTGGTTTCAATGTCATAATCGTAGAACCCGGCGCTTGATTTTTTTCCTTTTCTCCCTTGATCAACCATATCTTTGAGGTTATTGTAAGCGCGCTTTTGACTGGCATGAAGTTGTGGGAGTTGATCATAAACATGGAGCATCAATTCCAATGATATCTCATCCAATACTGCCAATGGGCCCACGGCAAATCCTGCAGCCATCGCTTCCTCTTCGACCAGTGTCGGTGAGATGCCTTCCAGTACCATTGTAATACCTTCGAGTAAATAATTGAAGAAAATACGCGAGGTGAAAAAGCCCGGACCATCCTGCACGACTATTGGAATTTTATTGAGGCGTAAAGCTGTGCTAAGTGCTTTCTCTAAGGTTTTTTGCTCAGTTTGTTTACCGCAGATGATTTCGACAAGGGGCATGCGGTCAACAGGGGAAAAGAAATGCATCCCTATAAAATTTTTAGGATCGTTGGTTGCTTTAGCAAGCTCAGTAATAGGCAATGAAGTGGTATTTGTAGCGAAAAAGCCATTTTCGTCTAAATAGGGTAGGCTTTCTTTTGTCACCTCAGCCTTTAGATGAAAATCTTCAAATACAGCTTCAATAATGCAGTCAGATCCATAAAGGTCATCGACTTGGTTAGTTGGTTTTATGCGTGCAAGCAATTGCTCCCGTTGTGATGGGGTCATGGCCCCTAAAGCCAGTAATTTTTCACAAACCTGGCTAGAATAAGCTTTGCCCCGTTCGGCTTGGGGAAGTGTAACGTCTTTTAAAGCAACTTCTATTCCTGCTCTGGCGGCCTCATAAGCAATTCCCGAGCCCATCATTCCGGCGCCCAGTATGCCTATTTTTTTTGGGCTATAGTCCCCAATATGTTTTATTCTGTTGGGTGATTTTGCCAATTGGACAGCGTAATGAAGTGTACGGACCATGCTGAGTGGCTCGGGGCGATTTAAGACTTGCAGGTATAAATTTGCTTCCTTTTCGGCGGCCTCAAACGGTGTACATAATAGTCTTCTTTGTAATAATTCAATAACTGCGTTTGTACCGGGGTATAAACCGCGTGCTTTTTTTTGGATGGTGAGAATTGCCTCGGGCGTCAATTCGTCCATTTGTTCTGTGTGATGGCCAGCATTGGTACTGGGTAGATTAAGTATCCAGTTTATTGCCAGTGATAGGCTATCGCTGGGATTCTGCGTCAATTCATTGATTAAGCCAAGTTTATGGGCTTCTTCACTGCTCAGAAGTTTGCTTTGTGTCAGCAGATTTAGGGCATTTTCAGTACCTATCAACGCTGGTAAATAGATCGTTGTACCAAAAGCTGTAAACAAACCATACTTACTCTCCGGAAAGCCAAACAGAAGTTTTTCGGAGGCAATACGACAATTAGACCACAGCATGGTCGCTAAGGCAATAGCTGTACAATTGTCTGAAACAAGAGATACAATGGGTTTTTTAAACGTTTCCCAATGCAATACTTTTGATGTAAGCTTGTATAAGTCCGAAGGTCTTGAGCGGCTTGAAGAAAACTGCTCAAATAATTGGGTATATTCGATTTTTTTGTCTTGAATCGGGCAGCTGTATACGACACCTATGGTATCTTCCCGTTCGAGAATGAACGTAACCAAATCAACAAATTGCGTGAGATAGTCTATAATATCCAACTGCTCGGGAGCTGCTGTCGATATAGGATGGATTGTAATGATGTGATGATTATCCTGTTCTACACGAAAGAGCGTGTGGGTCATATAAGATTTATTTTCATCCATTGTACTTGGTGATAATTTTTAAAAAGCTTTCTATTGTTTGGACTTTCCTGATTGATAAGTCACATGATCTATTGTCATTTTCGCGATAATTTCAAGCATGATTTCTGAGGTTCCCCCGATGATTGTGCCGACACGGACATCGCGATATAAACGTGCGATTTTATAATCTTCTGTAAACCCATAACCACCAAATAATTGGAGACATTGGTTTACAACATTGACGGCGAGCTCACTCGCTTGTAGCTTCGCTATGGAACATTCTTGGACAGCATATTCGTCTAGGTCCTGGAGATCACAACAATGGTAGACAAAGGCTTTCGTGGTAGCGATATCTGCTGCCATTTGTGCGATTCGGTGCCGTATTGTTTGAAATTCCTGGATTTTTTTTCCAAAGGCTTCACGTTGTGCGATATAATCAAGTGTATACTGAAATGCCGATTCTGCGGTAGCGAGACTATGAATAGCTGCGGTAAGCCTTTCCAATTGAAGTCCATCCATTAAATAGCGAAATCCTTCTCCCTCTAAGCCGATGAGATGAGAAATAGGGACTCGTACGTTATTAAACCCTAGCTCCGCAGTGTCAGAGGCGTGCCAGCCTAATTTATTGATTTTGCTTGACGAGACTCCAGTTGCATTTCTGTCAATAAGTAATAAGCTTATACCTTTTGTTCCCTGGTCAGAAGCAGTTTTGACTGCTGTAATAAAGAAATCACCATAATAACCGTTGGTAATAAATGTTTTAGATCCGTTGACAATATAAAAATCACCATCCCGGACAGCTGTTGTTTTGATTTGCTTTACGTCAGAACCAGCCCCGGGTTCAGTAATAGCAACAGCACTGACCATATCACCGGCAATAACCGGTTTAAGGTAGCGCACTTTCAGATCTTCTGATCCATATTTCAGTAGGTACGGAGCCGACATAAACTGAATGACAAGCGCCGAAATGGTAAATCCTCCAGAAAAACAATAGGATAATTCTTCGCAGAGTATTAAGGAATAATAAAAATCGAGTTCTAGTCCACCATACACTTCTGGGTAATTGAGTCCCATCAACCCCATATCACCCATTTTCTTCCACACATTTCGGTCGATCTCGCCCCGTTTTTCCCAATCATCGACGTAGGGTGTAATTTCTTTTCGAATAAATGTGCGAAGTGTATCGCGAAAAATCTGATGTTCAGCTGTAAACTTGATTGTCTGCATAATCGTTTATCTTGCTTTTGGTTATCTTATGTCAGGCGGTCTTTTGAATGACCGTCTAGTAGGATTTTATCTAAACGAATTTAACGAAAAGCCTTGGCTTTTTGCAAATTTTTATTCTTTATTTTTCGTTCAATTGGTTAAGTAGGGAAGTTTTTGCGCTATTTTTTTTCTATTTATTCTGTTTTGATGAAAAAAATAAAACCGACTTGTTGTGGGTTATCTGTTATATTTTTTATCTTTAAGATGAGGAAGGGTTGTTGGGGAATATGCTAGCGATAGGCCTTCAAAATTTTAGCAGAACAATTATAAACTTTTTATATCATGTCAAAGAGTGTATTTATCGTTGCAGCGAAACGCACACCAATTGGAAGTTTTGGGGGTGCCTTGTCATCTATTTCGGCGCCAAGTCTCGCGGCCCAGGTTGTTGGGGCTGTAGTTGATGAGGCGGGTATTTCCCGCGATATAGTGGATGAGATTATTATTGGTGCTGTTTTGCAAGCTGATTTGGGACAAGCGCCTGCCCGACAGGTAGCGCGGTTAGCAGGTTTGTCGGATCATACCGCTGCAACTACCCTTAATAAAGTATGTGCTAGTGGAATGAAAGCAATAGCTGTTGCTGCGCAAAGTATTCTATTGGGAGATGCTGATATAGTGATTGCTGGTGGGATGGAGAGCATGAGTAGGGTGCCATATTATACGAATAGTATGCGTTGGGGAGCCAAATTTGGAGCCCAGAGTCTGGTTGATGGTTTACAACGTGATGGTTTGAGCGATGCTTATTCGAATGATGCAATGGGAATGTTTGCAGAGTTGTGTGCCGAGAAATATCATATTGGCCGTGAAGCACAGGATGCTTATGCGATAAGTTCCTATAAAAGAAGCCTAGACGCGTGGCAAAAAAATAAGTTTTTAAACGAGGTTCAACCTATAACGATACAAAGTCGTAAAGGAGACGTCGTCGTTTCGCGGGACGAAGAGTTTTCGCAGGTCAATTTTGATAAGATACCCGAGCTTAAGCCTGCCTTTAAAAAAGAGGGGACTGTAACTGCCGCAAACGCATCGACAATAAGTGATGGGGCTGCTGCGGTGCTGCTCATGTCTGGCGAGAAATTGGAAGAGCTTGGACTTGTCCCCTTAGCAGAGATTATTGCTTATGCTGATGCTGAACAGGCTCCGGAATGGTTTACGACTACACCGAGTGTAGCCACAGAAAAGGTGTTAAAAAAAGCGGGATTGACACTAGAAGACATTGATTATTTTGAATATAATGAAGCTTTTTCCGTGGTGGCTTTGGTGAATGCACAAATTTTAGGTTTACCCATGAACAAAGTAAATGTTTATGGAGGAGCGGTATCTTTAGGGCATCCATTGGGATGTTCGGGCGCTAGAATTGTTGTAACACTCAGCAGCATATTAAGACAGGAGGGGGGATCAGTGGGACTGGCAGCGATATGTAATGGTGGCGGTGGTGCCTCGGCAATGATTATTAAGAAGATTTGATGCTTCTTCCAGATAAGATTGCTTTAATTTTATCTGGAAGAAGCTCAGGCTTATCGAATTCGGTTGTTTTTAACCACATAGCTTCCAGGGAACTTATTTAATGTGTTATCGAGTTGTCTATCTACTCTTCATATAGACGACTTGCTTCGACACCATGGAGTGCAAGCTCCGATTCGATTTCTGTCGGATTTAATCGAATACCTTCTATGGTTAACAGATTATAAATAGAATCCAAGTCGATTTTCCATTCGTGGATGCCATTCAGTTTTTCAACAGCTTGTTTAATTTTGTCTACAAGACTGGGGTGTTGTGCATTAGTTTCGAAAATGAGCTTTTCCATAGTGTTTCATATTAGGCCCGATTAAAAATCAGGCGGGTTTAACCAAAATAGCGTAGACAATCATTTGATCGGCTAATTACAATAGTCTCAATATAAGGATAATAATCTGAAATTAATGTTTTAAAGTGACTAAATTGTAATGAAACTGTTAATTTTTGTAATAAATAGATGGGAATTTCACAGTCGTGTATTTAGTCCGGGGACACTCAAATTTCATTTTATCGCAAACGATAAATGGTTTGGTCAGTCGGGTTTTCTGAAGCTGCTTTTTCGTTCATAATAAAATTTTAACTAAGTTTGGATGAACATGACGACTGAGATCTCGAATATAATCATTCTGTTATTGCTGACTATTGTTGCTGTAATATTGGCTTTGTACCTCTTCTTAAGACAAAAATACCGGAAACTTGAGGTAGAAAATAGACAACAAAAAGAGCTTTTTAATCGTATGGACAATCAAAAGATAGAACATTTTCATCGGGCTCAATTAAATCCGCATTTGCTTAAAAATTCGTTAAACGGAATACTTTCGCATGCTTATCAAACCTATTATACGATGGACAAATTGGCCATGGTGTTAGACTACGTTTTATACGAAAGTGAAGATGAACTTGTTTCACCGAAGGCTGAAATTGAATTTGCACGTAATCTTATTGAGATAAATAAAGTAAAACTGAGCCCCTTATTTGATATCCGCGTTAAATTTGACATTGATGAACTAAATAGTTCCTTGTTGAATACACCTTCATTGGTTCCTTTGATGTCTGTGGATTTAATTGAAAACGCATTTAAACATGCAGATTTCCATGGCCCTGATTCTTTTATTTCTATCATGCTGACCTTTAAGAATGGTTTGCTGGAGCTCATTGTAAGCAATCGAATTTCAAAACGTTCACCCCTACAAAAGGCCAAAAGTGGAATAGGCAGCAAAACTTTGGAAGAGCGGCTCATGTTGTACTATCCCGGTAGACATCAACTGCGGCGGTTTGTAGAAAACGATGTCTATACTGCCAACCTTCAAATCAGATTGTATGCGGATTGAAAGAAATTTGAAATGTATTCTTTTGGATGATGAAATACCAAGCTTGAGGTTTCTGAAAATGCTCTGTGAGCAAATTCCAGGGGTAGAGGTGGTGAAAACCTTTAATGAACCAGCAGCATTGTTGAGAGAATACCGTTCACTAAGTTTTGATTTTTGTATTCTGGATATTGAAATGCCGGAATTTAATGGATTTGATGTCGCCAGAGAACTCAAGGATTTTCCGATCGTGTTTTCTACCGCATATAAACAATATGCGAGCGATGCTTTTGATATTAATGCTGTAGATTACATGCGTAAACCACTTTCTCTGCAACGTCTTCAACAGGCCATTATGAAGGTGGAGCAGCTAATCAGCAAGCGAGCTGAAACTGTCCAGTTTGCGCAATTTAATACAAATAAAGGAAAAACAGTATTGTATTTCGAACAGATTAACTATGTGCAAATAGCTGAAGTAGACAGCCGCGATAAAACAGTTTATTTGGCAGATGGTTCGTTTATTTTATTGAAAAATATAAGCTTTGATAAGCTGATGGAGATCTTGCCTGAACAGGATTTTATCCGTATCAATAAAAAAGAAGTCATTGCAACCAAGATCGTCAAGTTTTTCTCCGCGGATGAAATTATAAGCAATTTGTCGGACGACCAAGATCTACCACTTCTTTTTAATTTGGGCGAATCGTACAAGAAAATGTTTTTCGAGAAATTCAGTTGATTACAAAATTCATTTGGTTCATTACATATTTTCGTAGACCTACCTGCTGAAAGGCATTAAAACTGCAACGGAATTATATTTTTGTTGAGACTGTATTTTATCTCCCCTTATTTATTTGAGTATTGGTCGGGGACTTAGTATGCTATTGTCATTATATTTATTTTAATTGCTATTGGAGATGAGGAAATATAGGAATACAATTTTCTACGTAATTTTGGTTGGTACATTACTTGCCGTAATGTATTGTGTGATTCATTTGGGGGCACTGCTGGAAGCTCCAGAGCTTCTGCGAGGGGAGAAAACAAGTCAAGGTGCCTGGAAGGATTTTACATCAACTTTATTCCATAGTCTGCAGCATCCGTTAGCGATATTATTGGCTCAAATCGTGACGATCATTATCGCGGCACGTATTATGGGCTGGATTTGCATTAAGATTAAGCAGCCTGTGGTAATCGGAGAGATGCTCGCCGGTATCATATTGGGACCATCATTGCTGGGGCTCTATTTTCCGGAATTTTCGCATACACTTTTTCCTGTAGAGTCGCTCAGTAATTTGCAGTTTTTAAGTCAAATTGGGCTGATCTTATTTATGTTTATCATTGGAATGGAGCTGGATCTGAATGTGCTGCGAAATAAAGCGCATGATGCCGTTGTCATTTCTCATGCAAGCATTGTGATCCCATTTACGTTGGGAATTTCATTGGCTTATTTTTTATATCTATTCCATCCACCTACAAATGTAGAGTTTCTATCCTATAGCTTGTTTATTGGTATTTCCATGAGTATCACCGCATTTCCTGTCCTTGCCAGAATTATACAGGAAAGAGGATTGCAAAAAAGTAAGCTAGGTGCAATGGCGATTACCTGCGCGGCTGCAGACGATATTACGGCTTGGTGTATACTCGCTGTCGTAATTGCAATCGTCAAAGCCGGTGATTTCGCCAGTGCGTTGTATACAATAGCGCTTGCTGTTGCTTATGTGCTCATTATGATTAAGATCGTGCGCCCATTTTTGATGCGCGTTGGAGAGGTGAAAGGGAGTAAGGAAGCTTTGAGTAAACCTGTTGTTGCTATTTTCTTTATTGTGCTGTTATTGTCTGCTTATGCAACCGAAGTAATCGGTATCCATGCGCTTTTTGGTGCATTTATGGCGGGAGCAATCATGCCCGAAGGAAGTCGATTCCGAACAGCATTCATCGAAAAAATCGAAGATGTCTCTACTTTGTTGTTGTTGCCTTTATTTTTTGTCTATACTGGACTGCGTACGCAGATCGGTCTACTTAATGATCCTCAGTTATGGATGATTACCGTTGGTATTATTTTGGTCGCGGTTATTGGGAAATTTGCCGGTAGTACATTGGCGGCGCGTTTTGTCGGTCAAAGCTGGAAAGATAGTTTGAGTATCGGCGCGTTAATGAATACACGGGGGTTGATGGAACTTATCGTCCTCAATATTGGATACGATCTTGGCGTTTTAAGTGCTGAATTATTTTCGATGATGGTCGTTATGGCCTTAGTGACCACCTTTATGACAGGGCCATCCTTAGATCTCATCAATTTTCTCTATCGACCAAAGAAGAGTTTATTACAGGAAGATCTCCAGGATAAATCAAAATTTAAGATTCTATTGTCTTTTGCGAAAAGTAATACCGGGATTTCACTGTTGTATCTGGCTGATGCATTAACCTTAAAATCAAAAAAGAATGCTGAAATTACAGCTTTACATATTGAACCTGCCAACGAATTACATCATTACGAAGTGGAAACTCAGGAGTTGGATAGTTTCCGTGAAATCAAGCAGGTAGCACAGCAGCTCGAGCAACCTATTCAGACAGTCTTTAAAATCTCCAGTGATATCGACAGTGAGATTGTTCAAACTTCCAACGAACGCAATCAGGACTTATTACTGTTGGGCGTTAGTGAATCAATTTATGAAGGAAGCTTACTGGGACGTTTTTTAGATTTTACTACCCGGATTGTGAATCCCGAAAAGTTATTCCATACGGTTACAAATGCCGAATCTCCTTTTATGACATTTGATAGAAATCAACAGATCAATGCCAAAGTGAACGCGATGGTAGGGATTTTGATTGATAAAGACTTTGTGAAGGCGAAGCGAGTGATTGTTCCCGTCGTCTTAAAAAATGATGAATTTCTGTGTGAAATGATAAAACGTCTGATTCAGCATTCAGATGCTCAGATCATAGTTTGGGATCTCAATCAAGTGCTGAAAACCAATGAAAGCTTCAAGGAGAAATTGAGGCAATTGGAACAGCTTGTTCCAAACCACCTTACAATAACGGAAAAAGAGTTAAACAGTGATACCTGGCAGGACCAGGACTTAATGTTGATCAGCCTGCCTAGCTGGAACAAAATTGTCAATAAAAAAGTACATTGGCTTCCTTTCACGCCATCTACACTGTTGATGGCGGATCGCAAACCATAAATAAAACGTAAAAAGCCCCTAAATCAATAATCTAGGGGCTTTTACTTAAGGTGTTATCAAGATCTATTTATTGATCTTTTCTATCTTGATTTTTAGTCCGATCAATTTTTCGATATCAGCCAAATACGGTCTTTCTTCTACATCGCAAAAAGAAATAGCTTTTCCTTCCTGACCAGCTCTTCCTGTTCTACCAATGCGATGGACATAGGTTTCCGGTACATTTGGGAGATCATAGTTGATGACAAGCGGTAGTTGTTCGATATCAATTCCTCTAGCCGCAATATCGGTAGCGATCAAAATTTTCAGATGACTGTCCTTAAATTCACCTAAAGCTTTTTGTCTTGCATTTTGCGATTTATTTCCGTGAATGGCTGCTGCTCTCAAGCCATTTTTTGCAAGCAGCTTAACGATCTTATCGGCACCATGTTTTGTTCTGGAGAAGACAATGGTGCGCTCATGCTTCAGCTTTTTTAAGAGGCTCGTCAATAATTTGATCTTTTCCTTCTTTTCAACAAAAAATACAGATTGATTTACTTTCTCGGCTGTTGAGCTTACCGGGGTGACGTCAACCTCAAAAGGCTTGTGTAATATGCCATGTGCAAATTTACGGATATTGGGTGGCATCGTTGCCGAGAAGAATAAGGTCTGTCTTTTTGAAGGAATTTTGGTCAGGATCTTTTTGATATCATGAATAAAGCCCATGTCCAACATATTGTCCGCCTCGTCCAATATCAAGATCTCGATTTTATCTAGAGAAACTATTTTTTGATTCATTAAATCCAGTAACCGGCCTGGGGTAGCAACAAGAATATCAACACCTTTTTTAATTTCTTTAACTTGCTTTTCTTGGCTTACGCCACCGAAAATAGTACAATAGTTTAGTTTTAGATATTTTCGGTATAAGTTGATATTGTCTCCAATTTGAATGGCCAGTTCACGCGTTGGTGTAAGGATCAAAGCCCTAATCGGCACGAGTTTACCAGGTGTCTTAGTTTCTTCAAGCCGTTGTAAAAGCGGAAGTGCAAAGGCGGCCGTTTTTCCGGTTCCCGTTTGTGCACAACCGATAAGATCGTTGCCTTGCAATACAATTGGAATGGCTTTTTGTTGAATTGCTGTAGGGTGTGTGTATCCTGTTTCTGTTATTGCTTTTAAAAGCGGAGCTATTAAACCGAGTTGTTTAAATTCCATAAATGGTATGTTCGAATTTGTCTTAAATAAAACCTCTGAGAATCCTTTTTATGCTTTTTATTTGAAAACTAAAAGTCTTCAACGGAAAAGTAAAAGATTGCTGAAAAATTGTAAAGGAAGAATAGGAAAAAGAAATGGGATAAGTCATTAAGAATTACCCCATTAACAAGAAAGTGTATTTTTTGGATTACGCCAATTTTACATTTGTAGCGCTGATCCCCTTTGGAGTTCTTTCTACATCATAAGTAACAACGTCGCCTTCAGATACTTGATTTTTAAGCGCAGAAACGTGTACGAAAACATCTGCACTACCATCCTCTGGTGTAATAAAACCAAAACCTTTAGTTTCATTGAAAAATTTAATTTTACCTGTATTCATTATTTTTAATTAAGTGCGACAAGGTAGGCATAATAAATGATTAATCTTTTATTTTTTTTTAATGAATTGTAAAATGTGGTGTGTAACTGAGCGTTTTTTTGAACGGGATATTGATTGAAACAGCGTTAGAAGGAGGAATTTATCGAACAAAAATGTATAATAAAACACGATCTCGCCAAGCAATGTAACATGGTCAACTCATGATGTTGTTATTAATGGTATTATTAATTATTTAGATAAATATTTTTTCTAAATGTTTGTTCTTAGTGAAATTAGTATTAACTTCAACCGCCCCTCCCAAGGGCATGTTTTTCATAGGTAGATGTATGGTCGAGTGATTCTAACTCGACCATTTTTTTCGTTTTTTTCATAGGGTTACGCTAGGTTTGTCTATATATATTTTACAATGCTTTTTGCGAGCACCTAAATTCATTTTTGTATTTTCATCGAAGCAATTTGTTTTTAATAATTAAGAAAGCAGTTCTTATTTAGGGTATTCATCCAAGCGTATGTATTCTATTCGTATTGAGAATTTAGATGATATCCAGTAAAAACAAAACTTAAACCAATATCCAATGAATAGAAAAGATTTTATCAAAACGTCTACTGTTTTAGCGGCATCATCATTTTTTTTTAATGCTAAAGGTTCAAACTTTTTAAATCAATCCATCCGGGTTGGATTAATTGGTGTAAATGGTATGGGCTGGTCTGATTTGAATGCATTGTTAAAGAATGATGGTTTGGTGTGTACTGCTCTTTGTGATGTGGATGAAAATATTCTTAAAAAAAGAGCTGAAGAACTTCAAAAAAGAAATATACAGGTCGAAACGTTTGTAGATTATAAGAAGATGCTCAATAGCTCGATTGTGGACGCGGTCATCATTGCCACACCCGATCATTGGCATTGCCTGCAAATGGTCGATGCCGTAAATGCTGGAAAGCATGTATATGTCGAAAAGCCCATCGGTAACTCCATTGTTGAATGTCAATTAATGGTTCAGGCAGCAAAAAAGAATAAGGCTATTGTTCAAGTCGGGCAATGGCAAAGAAGTCAGCAACATTTTAAGGACGCCATTGATTTTGTTCATTCCGGTAAATTGGGCAAAATAAGATTGGTAAAAGCTTGGTCTTATCAAGGGTGGAAAAGTGCTATTCCCATCGTGCCCGATGAACCGGTTCCCGCAGGTGTACATTATACGGAATGGCTAGGTCCGGCACAAAAAAGACCATTTAATTCGAATCGATTCCATTTTAATTTTCGATGGTTTTGGGACTATGCTGGAGGTTTGATGACAGATTGGGGCGTTCATATGTTGGATTATGCGTTACTTGGGATGAAGGTTTCCGATCCAAAATCTATTATGGCCTCTGGAGGTAAGTTTGCGTTCCCGGACGATGCTGGACAAACACCTGATACGATGACTGCTGTGTACGAGTTTGATGGCTTCAATATCCAATGGGAACATGCCAAAGGAATTGATCTCGGACCTTATAGCCGTAATCATGGCGTCGCATTTATTGGTAACAATGGTACGCTGGTCTTGAACAGGTCGGGCTGGGAGGTTATTCCAGAAAAAGGGAGGATGGAAGCGGTCACTATCCAACCTTCTTTAGATAATGGACTGGACAAACATATGGAAAATTTTGTAGCAGCAATTCGCCAACGTAATCCAGAAGTACTGCATGCACCAATTGAAGTGGGGGCGCATATTGCCATCTTTTCCCAGCTCGGAAATATTGCATTCAGGACTGGACAAAAACTCTACTGGGATAAAGATAAACAGCATTTCACCGATCAGAAAGCAAATAAATACTTAGCTTCGGTTTATCATAACGGCTATAAATACCCAAAAGTATAATGCCTTAAAATTGGTTGTTGATTAATCATTATAATCAACAACCAATGGATCACTGTTTACCAATGGATTATTTCTATATTCCTTGAAGAACGAATTCGTTTGCGAGATCGATCTCTTCGCGATTGATGGTGTGTCCCGCGTCTTGATATACCATGAGCTTTACATTGGCATTCATTTGTGCTAAGATGGATACCGTAGCTTCAACCCGCTCAAGAGGAACATGGAAATCGGGATCGCTCGTGCCAATAAAAATAGGCGTTTGTGCAAAGTCCCCCATGTAATTATCCCTGTTAATTTCTTCACCGATTACCCCACCTATAATTGCTATAGCCCCACCATAGCGCTGCGCATGCCGTGCAAGGTATTCTAGTGTTAAACAGGCACCCTGAGAAAATCCAAAAAAATAGATGTTTTCGGCGAGTATCCCACTCTTTAAAGCTAGTTTAACCGTATGATCGATCAGATCAATTGCGGAACTCAACCAGGGTTCGTTCTCTTGTACGGGAGCAATAAAAGAATAGGGATACCAAGTGTGATTTTTTGCCTGCGGTGCAAGTAGTGCAAAATTATCGACATGAAGATAGGATGACATGCCAAGGATGTCTTCTGCACTCCCCCCACGACCATGGATCATCACAATGGCTTTTTCTGCCTGTTCTAAATTTTTACCAGCTGTTTTAATATTTATTGAATGACTCATTTTATCCTTTCATGTAGGGTAATTTATACCGTTTTTTTAAACCAAACGTCTTGATATAGTTCTGGATGACGATGAAACTGCGCATTTACATAAGGGCATAATGGAACAATTTTCATGTTGTTTTCGCGCGCATGAGCTACCAATTTCTCGAGCAGTATTTTTGCAAATCCTCTTCCCTCATAGGCTTCGTCCACCTCTGTATGGTAAACAACGAGATTACCGTCAATGATAGCGATACTCATTAAGCCTGCTTTGCGTTCATCGGAGAATAATTGAAGCTCTCCACGTTGATTTTTGTCTAATACAATTTCAGTTCTTTCCATAACTTCCTTGTTTGTATAATGATGTTTATATATTTTAATTAATCGATTTTTGGCAATGTCTGTTCAATCTGCGAACGGTAGCTTTCATATTGCTTTGGCAATTTGAGTGCCGATCCTAAGCTGGATAGCGGTTCGTCTACCGTAAATCCGGGATTGTCCGTGGCGATTTCAAATAAGACACCACCAGGTTCACGAAAATAGAGTGAGAAAAAGTAATCTCGATCTATTTTTGGTGTGATATCTAACCCTGCTGAAAGTACCTTTTCACGATACTCCATCAAAACATTGTCGTCCTTTACCCGAAATGCGACATGATGATTTGTACCGGCTGCATTTTTGCCGTATGGCAGATTTTTATCCGCTATTATGTCAACAATGTTAGCCGTATCAATGCTATCCGTTGTTAACCTATAACGATTATCATGCTGTTGTTGGAGCGAATAACCCAAAATATCGGTCAATACTTTTAGCGTCGGATCTGCTTCTTTTAAAGAAAGCGTGATATTATGGAAGCCTTTTAGTGCATGTTCGCCATTGATGTCAGTCGTTGTCCATGCTTTTCTATCATCTTTCGTTTCAATAAACTGAAGCTGCAATCCATCGGGATCATTAAATGAAATTAGCTTCTCTCCAAAAATTTCACTTTCCTGTAAACTAATCTGATGTTCCCCTAAGCGATTTTTCCAAAAATCCAAACTCCCTTGAGGTACGGCATAGCCAATATGAGTCGCCATTCCTGCTCCTGCGGTACCTTTTCCGATACCTTCCCAGGGGAAAAAAGTGAGGATCGTTCCTGGTTCGCCCTGTTCATTGCCGAAGTAGAAGTGGTATGTGCCGGGGTCGTCGAAATTAACTGTTTTTTTGACAAGGCGTACACCCAATACTTTCGTGTAAAAATCGAGATTTCGCTTTGCATTGTCTGCTATCGCAGTAATGTGGTGTAACCCTAATATTTTATTTTCCATATCTGATAATTTTATTTTCTTAACTAATGTAAAGTTACGCCGACCAACAGGGAATTTTATTGAACTAGATTAATAAAAGCAATAATGGCAATTTTGTTTTTTAGGGAATAGTAATTTTCGAAAATATATAAAAAAACACCTGAAGTTGGGGACTTCAGGTGTTTAACCTAACCAATTATTAACCTAAATTTATGAAATGTATATTCTGAATATTATACTATTAACAGTAAATCCAATTATCATGCCAATATTTAATAGTGTAAATGAACTCAGATAAAAGCCTTATATATGGTATAATTTCGGTAAATTGGATTGTACTAATGTGAGGTGGGAATCGAAGACTTCAATTAAAAATAGATTAAAAGATGAAAAATAGAACAATAGTTAAGGTCATGACTTTCTCTGTTTTATTGCTAACGCTGGGCTGTCAGCAGCCACAGACAAATGAATCAAAGGAGGCTGCACAAAAACAACTTGACGAAAACAAAGAGAATAAAAGAATCGTTTTAGATTTTTATCAGCAAATGTTTGGTGATAAGGATGTTTCTGCAGTTGATAAGTACATTTCTCCCGGATATATCCAACATAATCCCTCTGTTGCGGATGGAGCAGCAGCATTTAAGCTCGCTGCGGCGAAATGGTTTGAAGGGCAGCCTAAAACGAAGATTGATGTGCAACACATTGCTTCGGATGGAGATTTGGTCTTCATACACCTAAAGAATAAGAATCCAGATGGTCGTCTTAAATCAACTATTGATATCTTCAGGCTAGAAAAAGGTAAAATTGTGGAGCATTGGGATGCACAGCAAGATGTTCCTAAAAATGCAGCAAACGCACATCCTATGTTTTAAGGATAGTAAAAAATTACATTTCCTTTTTCCGTTGCGTTTTAGTCCCTCTTAATTGTTCGGGAAGCTGTCAGGTATGGTAAATTATATATACATTTAGACCTAAATCATTTTTCTGAGCAAACCATTAATTTTAATCATGAAAAGAGTCTTAGGCCTAAGTTGTTTTTATCTGTTGTTTTCTGCATGTAGTGTTCATTATAGTCCCAAAGATCATCCTTATGTATATGTGCAAAAGAAAGATCGAGAGATTAAGGAATGGAAGCTGGTATGGGAAGAGCACTTTAATTCCCCTAAGCTAGACAGTAGTAAATGGTCCCGGATTCCAGCAGGCGGAGCCGACTGGAATCGACACATGAGTACAGATGACGCCTGTTTTGGATGGGAAAATGGAGAGTTGATTCTTAAAGGAATTAAAAATACAGACAAAAATAGAGATTCAAGACCATTTTTGACAGGTGGGATATGGAGTAAGGGAAAGTTTGCTTTTCAGTACGGACGCATAGAAATCCGAGCTAAACTTGGAAGTGCAAAAGGGGCATGGCCTGCCATGTGGATGCTGGCGGAGTTAGATAAGTATGGGAAGTATCCGAGAAACGGCGAAATCGATATTATGGAACATCTTAATTTTGATCATATCATTTACCAGACAACACATTCATACTATACCTTAGATCTGGGGCAAAAGGAGAATCCTAAACATTTTGGTACCGCTTCGATCAAATCAGAGGAGTACAATACATATGGTATAAGCTGGTATCCCGATCGTATTGTATTTCAGGTGAATGGAGTTGATACCTTTACTTATCCAAGGGTTAATGGAGTAGACCCCACTCAGTGGCCTTATGATCAACCCTTTTATCTATTGATTGATCAACAGTTGGGCGGGAGCTGGGTTGGTGAGGTAAATCAAGACCAGCTGCCCGTTGAGATGCGTGTCGACTGGGTTAAAGTTTACCAATAGTGCTCCACCAATTCTCGGAAGGGTAAAAGATGAAAATGATCGCCGACTATTGAACTGCAGTTTTCTGATAACAATGAAAAATTACCATTTATAGATGACCTATGATTAAGTGATAAAAACTTAATATACACGACATAGGAAAAATGTTTACTTTTGGCCAAATTATGGAAGATAATACGATATTCAAGATTAGCAATAAGATTAAGGAAATTCGAAAAGAAAAAGGAATTACCATACAGGAAGTTGCTGATAGAGCGGGGGTAAGCAAGGGACTTATTTCGCAGATTGAAAATAACAGAACAATACCCTCCTTACTCGTATTGATTAATATCATCAATGCACTGAATATTGATCTTAATGAGTTTTTTAAAGATTTTAATTCTGAATTGGATTCAGGCCCAGTGGTCGTTCGGAAAAAAGATACTTATAGTCCGTTTGAAAAAGAGTCGGCGATTGGTTTCCATTATAAAAGGATTTTTACATCTGCGATGGATAGTTCGACCATGGACATTGTTCTTTTGGAGTTGCTTCCAGATGCACAGCGACCAATGGTTGAGACCGAAGCTTATGAATATAAATATATCATTAGCGGACAGGTTGAGTACATCTTCAATGATCAAATAATTAGCTTAGAAGAGGGCGATTCGATCTTTTTTAATGGGCGATTGTCACATACACCGCGTAATGTTGGAAGTGAAAAGGCCGTCATGCTAATTGTATACTTTTTTGAAAATAAGAAATAGAGGACAACATGTTAATTGTCAGAGCATCATTGAATCATTCAGTGATGCTTTTTTTATTTTATACTTTTCGTATCGCAAAGGGATGCTTATATTTGTTTATAAATACTTAACAAAAGTTTAGTCTTGTGTTAATTTCCAAAATTTACTTTTGATTGCGGACAATGAGGTCTGTTAACAAGTTTAAATGATGGAGTTAAACCAACGAATAAAAAGACGCATAAATAGACTGGATGAGAAATCTGTGGCTATTGTTTTGGCTGTAACAGCATTTTTATGTTACACGAGTATGTATTCATTTAGAAAGTCATTTACGGCATCTGCTTTTGCAGATGATACTATTTTTGGTGTCGATTATAAAGTCTGTATGGTGGTCATTCAAATGCTGGGGTATTTGTTGTCCAAGTTTTATGGCATTAAATTTATCTCTGAAAGTAAACAGCGAAATAGAGGGCGGTATTTAATCGGTTTGATTTGTATTTCATGGATAGGGCTTTTGGCATTTGCAGTTTGTCCGAGACCTTGGAATGTTGTCTTTCTTTTTATCAATGGTTTTCCATTGGGAATGGTTTGGGGCTTGGTATTTAGTTATTTAGAAGGAAGGCGGTTTACAGAGATTATGGGGGCAGTGATGTCTGTGAGCTTGATTTTCGCGTCAGGACTGATAAAAACGGTTGGGCGGTGGTTGATGTCTTCTTTTCATATTGATGAGTTTTGGATGCCATTTTTGACAGGTTTACTTTTTTTTCTACCCTTTGTTTTGTGTGTATGGATATTGGAAAATGCTCCAGGGCCAACAGAAGAGGACAAGAAGCTACGGACGGAGCGCATTGCGATGGATAGTAAAATGCGAAAACACTTTTTTAAAACCTTTATGCCGGGTATCGTTTTGACTATTATCGTTTACACCATGCTTACTATTTTACGTGATGTACGCGATAATTTTGAGGTTGAAATCTGGCAGATGTTACATGTGAAAGGGGCGGGCATTTTTGCAAAAGTTGATGGGACTATCTCCTTGATTGTACTGCTGCTGGTAAGTTGTCTAATCATGGTTAAAAATAATCTTAAAGCATTTAAGTTGATCCACTATATGATCATTATAGGTTTTCTGACTGCAGGTATTTCTACCTATTTGTTTACGAAACAATGGATTGACGGTTTAAGTTGGATGTTGCTTGTCGGTTTGGGCTTGTATATGGCATACATTCCTTACAATGCCATATTTTTTGAGCGAATGATCGCAACATATCGTATGAAAAGTAATATTGGTTTTGTTATGTATATGGCTGACTCAATCGGTTATTTGGGTAGTTTTCTGATATTGGTAAACAAAGAATTTATGCCAAATTCTGTTACTTGGGGAAATTACTTTATTCAATTGGTCTTTTTAGCCTCTATTATCGGCGCTATTTTGGGTATCTTCTCTCTACTCTATTTTATTCGAAAAAAAGAACAGATGAAAGGAAGTGATGATGAATTGTTGGCCCCTTGGCATACCACAAAAGGAGAAGTGCAAATTAGTTAACTATACTTTTTTATGATATTCTATTTATAAAGATGAAAACAAATACATATGATTTAATTATTGTTGGGGGCGGGATTTTAGGGACCTTTCATGCCTATCATGCGTTACAAATGGGATTACGCGTGCTCCAACTCGAAAAAGATAATTTCCCCGTGGGATCTACTGTTCGTAATTTCGGACAGGTAGTGCCATCGGGGATGGCCGGAGAATGGTTTGATTATGGTGTACGAGGACTTGAAATATATCAATCCATTCAGCGGGAGATGGATATATCTGTTAGAAATAACGGCAGCATCTATATTGCTTCGGATAGTGATGAAGTTCAGGTGCTTCACGAGCTGTCTAAGCACTATCAGGGAAAAGGATATGATCATGAACTTTGGTCAAAGGAACAGGTTTTATTGAAATATCCCGTAATGAATGCTGATTATGTTAAAGAGGCTATCTTTTTTCCGCAGGAACTCAGTGTAGAACCCGAGTTAATGATTAGACAGCTGCATATTTATATGCAAAATAAGTTTGTGGACTATACGTTGAAATACGATACGACAATTGTGGCCTGCGAGGATAAAAATGATGCTGTTGTTGTCACGAGCAGTACGCTAGAAAACTTTGAAGGGAAAAAATTGCTTATCTGCAATGGATACGAGTTTAAAATTTTATATCGTTCCTTGTTTGATAATAGCGGGCTTGAAATTAGCAAGCTGCAAATGATGCGTACAAAGCCTTTGGCTCATATTCATCTTCCCGGGAATATCTTAACTGGGTTGACCATTCGTCGATACGAGAGTTTTGAAGAATATTGCCCGTCGTTTCAGACAATTCCAATGCCTGATCACTATCAGGAGCTACGCAATTATGGAATTCATATCCTATTTAAACAGGCCACGGATGGTAGTATTATTATTGGTGATTCGCATGAATATGCAGCGGGCAACAGACTGGATGAACTGGGCTTCTCCGTAAGTTCCTATATCAATGAATTGATGATTGCGGAAGCCAACCGTATCCTGCCAATGGAGCGTAGCTGGATTTCATCTTCCTGGGCAGGTTATTATTCGCAGCACAAAGATCATATTCTTGAAATCGACGTTAGCCCAAGAATACATGTTAGAACCGGTATTGGAGGGAAGGGAATGACCGCAAGTGCTGGCTATGCCGAGCAGAGTATTGAAAAACTTTTTTAATTTAACCCTATTAAATAGCCCCGCTACCACATCTAGCGGGGCTATTTCGTTTTTAAGCTATTTATTTGATCAGTTTGTACAGACTTCCTAAAACGTACAGTTGTCTTTCTTAATAAGGTCAAGCTTTATAAAATTCAATTAGTAAATAACTAAATTATAAAAAGGATCTCTGGTAAATCTTTTTATTGCATCAACTAATTGACCAGTTGTTTGTTCTTTATAAAACATTATCTGATCAATATTTCCTTATTGTTTAGGCGTTAAACAATGTTTTTATTAACTTCACGGTCACAATAAACCAGATCTAAATATTAGAAGTGAATGGCAAATAATGTTTTTCCTGAAAATGAGTTAAGAAGGATAGAAAAATTAAAGTCCTATGAGTTAATGGGACTCGGGAAAGACCCTGAGCTGGATGTTTTTGCGCAGGCAGCCTGTCTGATTACAGATTGCCCTGCAGCTTTAATTGCCATGATGGAAGAAGAAACACAACGTATTCAAAGTTGTGTTGGGATGGAGCTGGATACCGTTGAAAGGAAGAATACGGTCTGTCAGTACACCATAATGAGCAAGGAGGTCCTTGTTATTGAAGATACTTTTGAAGATCCACGCTCGTCTTCCAATCCATTGATTCGCGAAGGAAATATCCGTTTTTATGCCGGAGTTCCTCTTTTGGATGATGATGGCGATGCTCTTGGAACAATCTGTGTCATTGATTTCCATCCGAAAAAGCTTTCGGATAAGCAAAAAGACTCGTTGGAGGAGCTAGGCAAGGCGGTGACCAAAATATTATTGGGAAAAAAACGAAAAGTACAGGCTGGTTATTTCTCCGAAATTTTTCACTTGACGAACAATATTATTTGTGTATTGGATGAGACACGAAAGGTAAAAGAAGTTAACCCTGCATTTAGTAAAGTCTTGGGATTGTCCAGATCGAATAGTTTAGGCAAATCTATTTTTACATTATTGGGAGACACTGAAAGGGAGTTAGCGTCGGACTTAGGTCGAGTTGAGGAAACAAAGTACGGCGTTCAATCTACAAGTAGGACTAAAACAGAAAATGGTCAAGTTGTCGAAATTGAATGGCATTTCAAATATGATCCGATAAACCATGATATTCTGGCCTTTGGCAGAAACGTAACAAAAGAACGCGAAGAAAAACTCAAGTTGGAGAATTCCGAACGTAGATTTCGTAGTTTTTTTGAAAATGCGATTGGCCTCATGAGTATGCATGATTTGGACGGTAATATTCTATCCGTCAATGAAAAAGGAAGAGAGATATTGCGGTATGCCAAAGAAGAGGTAAAAGGACTTAATCTCAAGAAATTGGTTCCGTCTCATCATGTGGGTCTGGTTGAAGAATATCTCAAGCGCATTGCCAGCAATAAAGAGGATTCCGGAATGATGGTTCTCCAAACAAAAGATGGAGAAGACATTTCTTGGCTATACCACAATATGTTGGAAACGGATGAAAATGGACGTTCTTATGTTGTCAGTACGGCCTTGAATATGACGGATCGACTGCGGCTTGAAAATGATCTTTTGCATACCAAACAAATCCTGGAGCAGACCAATGCTGTTGCTCAGGTTGGCGGATGGGAGGTCAACTTAGCCGAAAACAAGGTCTATTGGTCCGACTCTACGAAGCTAATTCATGGTGTGGCTCCCGATTTTACACCTGATTTTGAACATGCAATCGGATTTTATGAGCCGGAAAGCCAGGTTATTTTGCGTGGAATTTTTGAAGATGCCATTACATCAAGAACACCTTACGATACCGAATTGCGTCTATTAAAGCAAAATGGCGAATCAATTTGGGTACGCGTAAAGGGTATTCCCGAATTTGAAAACGATGTGTGTAAGCGTGTTTTTGGAATTATTCAGGATATCGATCAAAGTAAATCGCTATTCTTGGAGCTGGAACGTAAAGAATCGATGTTACGTGCGTTTGTGGATTATGTTCCTGCTTCGGTTGCTATGTTTGACCGAGACTTTAACTATATTTCGGTCAGTAATCAATGGCTGGAAGATTTTCACGAAGGGGTAAGTTTGCCGCCAAATAGTAACTTTTTTGAACTTTTTCCAAATATCCCGGAAAATCGAAAAAAAATCTACCTTGATGCACTGGAGGGAATACCTTATAAGAATACGGATGAGGTCATACAGGCTGGTGGACTTGCCGAAGCGCAACATTTCAATTGGGAGGTAAGACCTTGGCATCTTGCGGATGGAAGTATAGGCGGGATCATTATTTTTACACAAAATATCACGGAATCGGTAAAAATAAATGATGAATTAAAGTTGGCAAAGGAACTGGCCGATCTGGCGAGTAGAGCAAAGTCCGAATTCCTTGCCAATATGAGTCACGAAATTCGAACTCCTTTAAACGGTGTGATCGGATTCTCCGATTTGTTGTTAAAAACACCATTAAATGATACACAGGTCCAATACCTCGGCTATATCAATGAATCTGGAAATAGCTTACTCAATATTATTAATGACATTTTAGACTTTTCAAAAATTGAATCGGGTAAACTCGAACTATTTGTCGATAAGTATAACGTATATGATGTAGCCAATCAGGTTATTAATGTTGTTCTCTATCAGGCACAACGAAAAGAAGTCGAACTGCTTTTGAATATTGAGCAGGGACTGCCAGCTTTCGTTTGGATTGATGAGGCACGTATTAAGCAAGTGTTGGTGAATTTGTTAGGTAACGCCGTTAAGTTTACGGAAAAAGGCGAAATCGAATTTAAGATCAGTAAACTTCGCAATGATGAGAATAAATTAACCTTACGTTTCGCGGTTAGAGATACCGGAATAGGAATTCCGCCAGAGAAACAACAACGCATCTTTGATGCCTTTACGCAAGAAGATAGCTCGGTAAGTAAACGATACGGCGGCACGGGGCTCGGTTTGACAATCTCTAACAACCTCTTGAAATACATGGGAAGTAAATTGAATCTGGAAAGCGAACCGGGTGTCGGATCGACCTTCTATTTTGATATCGAGGTTCGATGTGAAGAAATGGAGGATGAAGATTCAGCTTTACCTTTAAATCGTGTTCTCGTTGTCGATGACAACGCCAATAATCGGATTATCCTGCAGCATATGCTGGCCTATAAGAACGTCGAATCTGTCCTCGCAGAAAACGGCATGGAAGCCTTACAGTTGCTGATGAAAGGGGAACGTTTCGATGTTATTTTAATGGACTACCATATGCCGATCTTATCGGGACTCGAAACGATAGAAAAAATCAAAGAACTCTTTAAAAAACAGGAAGAAGGTATCCCTTTGATCGTGTTGCACACTTCGTCTGAAGAGCATGAGGTAATTTCAGCATTTAGACAAGAGGAGCGTTCATTCTGTCTACTTAAGCCGATTAAATCTGAGGAACTGTATTCGACTTTAAGAAGGGCGATACAACAAAATAGGGAGGATGCCGTGCAATTAAAGGCGAATGCAAACTTATCGTTATCATCGGATTCGTACGGTCAAGACGTTCAGGTGCTGTTGGCAGACGACAATGCCGTTAATATGGCCCTTAATTTACGCATGATGGCAAGCATAATGCCTGGAGCACATTTAACCGAAGTTTCTGATGGAGCACAAGCCATTCAAGCTTGCAAAGAAAAACAATTTGATTTTATTTTGATGGATGTTCAGATGCCCGAGGTCGATGGGATCGAAGCAACCAAACAGATCCGGCAAATGGCAGCTTATGCTGAAACACCTATTATCGGTGTTACTGCAGGTAATATTTCAGGTGAAAAGGAACGCTGTCTTGAAGCGGGGATGTCGGACTTTCTCGCTAAACCTATTCGACAACAGGATTTGTTCAAGGCCCTGGAAAAAGCGATGTTATCGGTAAAACCTAGTGCTGCCGAAGCTTCGGATCTGGAGGATTTGGATGAGCATTTGGATATGCAGCGCCTGGAAGAACAGGCCGGTGATGATCCCGCATTTTTAACCTTTTTTCTGGATTTGGTCGTCCGGGAAATCACGGGGTCTAGAAAGCAGTTAAAGGAGGCAATTGATACAAACGATATTGTACGCATCAAAGAACTCCTTCATAAGTTGCGGGGTACTTCATCGACAGCCGGACTGATCAAATTGGCCCAAATGACCAAAGACTTGGAGACCAGCCCAACAATTGAAACAGACCTTGCGACTGCTTTTGTGGCAATCGAACAGGAAATGGATATAGGATTGGAATTAATTGCAAAAATCTTAAATAAATAATGATATGTTGATTTTAATAGCGGAAGACGACGAATTGATACTACGTACTGTTGAACACAAATTAGTAAAAGAAGGACACGAAGTGGTGCTGACCAGAAATGGCCGTGAAGCCATCGAGAAAATTAATGAGCTGGATTTGGATTTGGTTGTAACGGATATTATGATGCCTTTTGCTTCCGGTATTGAAATTCTTTCAGCAATAAAGACTATTGGAAAGAAAATCCCGGTCATCGTATTATCGAGCATGGGCCAAGAGGAGGTCGTGGTCGATGCATTTGATCTAGGCGCATCTGATTTTATGGTTAAGCCGTTTAGTCCAAACGAACTGATTCTTAGAATAAAACGCCTAATAAATAAATAAAATTAAATTATGCATCACAATATCGAGCTACATGAGCTTATTCTGGCGATTGTTATCGTATTGATTTTAGTACTATTGTTGATTATCACGGTACTGGGATATAGCTTTTATAGCTATAGAATCCTTCATAATAGGCAATCGTGGCGACAGATCATCGAGTACAAAATTATGGAGACTATTGTTGGTGGCGATGAGAATAGCGATCGAGACCTGCAGTTTGCAGAGTATTTGAAAGAACCTTCTTTTCGAGCTCTTTTTTTGGATGTATTAGTTGACTCTGATAGAAAATTTTCTGGTGGAGCTAAACAATCGATCAATAGGTTGTTTCAAGATTTTAAATTGGAGGATGAAGCTTGGCGAAAGCTTCGGCATAGAAAAGCTTATTTGGTTGCCGGTGGGGTTCAGGAGCTTGCTGCGATGAATGTCGAATCAGCAATTCCTGAGATAACAGCCAAGCTTAATGATTCCCGCACTGCGGTATATCAAGAAGCACAATACGCAATCGTAACTTTTAAAGGGTATGAGGGACTTGGTTTTTTAGATCATTTTGATCGCCCCTTATCCGACTGGCAACAATTACGTTTATTGTTTTCTATTCATGAAATACCCGAACTTTCGGAGTTACATGTGGACACCTGGCTTAAGAGTTCAAATGATTCTGTTGTCATATTTACATTGCGCTTGATCCGAAAATTTAGATTGATGACTTTCTATACGGAAGTTTTTAACCTATTAGATCATCTATCTACGAAGGTTCGTATACAAGCCATACGAACATTGCAGGCCATTGAGAACAGTGGCACAATTCAGCAATTTATACAAAATTTTGATCTGCAACCCATCGAAGTCCAGATTGAAATCCTTAAAGCGATGAAAATTGCCAAAAGTAGAGAAAGTGAGCATTTTTTGAAAGATCAGCTGTGGAATCAGACCCCGGTGTCAATTAAAATTTCTGCTGCAGAAGTACTCGTTGTGCTGGGAGAAGAACATTATCTCCGAGAAATTTCACAACGTGAAGATACATACGACGAACTTACACAAATTATTAAACACGCATTGCAAGAGAAAAAATGTTAGAGTTTTCCCATATCGTATACGAAATTATAGTTTGGTTATTTTTGCTTTATTCGGCAGCAGTATTCATTATCTATACTTGGATAGGGCTATACGCTTATGGAGCGGTGTTTCGTTACAAACACAATAATACGTTTACGGATTATAGTATTATCGCGACCAACCCCAACGCGCCTACATTCAGTCTGATTGCTCCAGCCTACAACGAGGGGATGACCATCGTTGAAAATGTGCGTTCTTTATTGTCGCTATATTATCATAATCTGGAAATTATCATCGTTAATGATGGTAGTAAAGACGACTCAATTTTGAAATTGATCGCCTCTTATGAACTCGAACCAACCTCTTTTTTTGTTCAGGGAAATATTGAGACCAAAGATATACGCGGAATCTATAAGAGCAAAAATCCAGCATTTAAGAAGCTGATTGTCGTCGACAAGGAAAATGGCGGCAAGGCTGATGCCCTCAATGTCGGCGTTAATATTTCTTCCGGAGATTATATCGTCTGTATTGATGTAGATTGTATTTTGGAACAGGATGCTATTCTAAAATTAGCAAAGCCATTTTTGGAACAGACCGACAAACGCGTTATTGCTTGCGGCGGAGTTATACGCCTGGCAAATAACTGTAATGTCGTGAATGGTTCTGTCGTGGACGTTAATCTTCCAAAATCATGGTTGGGGCGTACGCAGGCTTTAGAGTACATCCGTGCTTTTATTTTAGGTCGAATGGCTTGGTCAAGGGCTTCGGGTTTAATTCTTATTTCCGGTGCATTTGGCGCTTTTGATCGGGAGATCGTATTGGCTTGTGGAGGGTATGACCGAAATACGGTGGGAGAAGATATGGAGCTTGTTGTTCGTATGCGCCGTTATATGGAGGAGCAAAAGCAAGCCTACGAGGTGGTCAACATTCCTGATCCATTGTGTTGGACCGAAGTACCCGAGTCAAAAGAAGTATTACGTAAACAGCGTAATCGTTGGATGCGGGGTACCATGGAAACCTTATGGAAACATCGGAAACTCATGTTCAATCCGAAATATGGCCGTTTTGGTATGGTCAGTATGCCTTATTGGTTTTTCTTTGAATTCCTGGGGCCCATTGTCGAATTTACCGGCTATATAGTTTTTATAATCTTCTTTATTCTGGGAATCATCAACTGGCCATTTTTCTTTGCGCTATTTGCATTGGTGATTGCTTCCGGAATTTTGTATTCGATCTATGCAATCTTGGTTGATCTTGTTAGCCATCAGGTTTATTCTAAGTAACGAGATCTCTCCACGCTAATTACTACGGCGATACTAGAACCTTTATACTTTCACCCTATTGTTGTTAAAGCTGGGGTACAGGGGGTTGTTGATTACTTTCGGAAGCAGCATGGCTGGGGAGAAATGACGCGACAAGGCTTTCAACAAAAAGATGCGAACGAGTCGGTTTGGAAATACCTCGGTCAGCGATTAAATCTGTCCTTGCAGAGCTTAGGGCCTGTTATGTTGGTTGTTTTTGCCTTGTATATGTTGTCTGTTGGTGTAGAATGGTGGTGGTACGGTCGTCGATTTGTTCAGCTTTCGGAGTCACATGCCGGGAAATACCTGTTTTTGGATAACATCCTGTTCATCTTTCAAGCCTTGGCCTGTTTGGGAATAGGGTATTTATTGCTTCAATTCCTAAGCAGTTTTTGGGCAAGACTTCTGCTGGTCATATCCTTCACGTTTATTGTCGTTATGCAATTCATCTTGTTTCTGTATTTTGGCGAATCGAGAAATTTGCTTGGAGCTGATATGTTCTATTACAGTTCGGAAGAGATGAAGCAAATTTTGGAGGCTAGCGGTATGTTGAGTTTTACCAATATTGCCTTGCTTTTATTATTGATTGTAATCGCTTGGGTCCCCCTTTGGATTGCCAATAAGCAGACATTCAAAAAGTCCTATGCTAGTATTGCACTGTTATCTTTGGGGATCATATCGTTTTTCATCTCCTCGGCTTCGCTTTTGGGAGGTCGCGCCGAAAAAGATGAATTCGTAGCCAATGCAAGCCGGAGTAAATGGCGTTATTTTTTCGACTCCAATTTATCCAATTACGTGGATGAGCACCCAGGGATGCTCGCGATGTTCAGTAAAGACGACGATGATGCAAAAGTGTTAGATACTAAATTTCCTTTTTTGAAAAAAGAGGACACGAAAGATTTCCTGGGGACATACATGCAAAAAACAGCGAAAGTACCCAATTTGGTCATTCTTGTTATCGAGGGTTTAGGACATGCCTATAGTGCTGAAAATGGTTATATTGGCAACTTTACACCTTTTATAGGTACATTGAAGCAACAGTCTTTGTATTGGGATAATAATATGAGTTCCTCGGGTCGGACATTTTCCGTTTTGCCGACCATAACAGGTTCGTTGCCTTTTGCGACACATGGATTCCTGGAACAAGACACCTTGCCAGATAACTTCAATCTATTTAATATTCTGAAGAGTAATGGATTCAATACTGGATTTTTCTATGGTGGTCATTCTAATTTTGATTTCATGAAAAAGTTCATGGATTATAATAAAATAGATATGCTCATGGACCAAGCGGCATTCGGACCTCCCTATAAAAAATTGCCCGAAAAGGGAGGGGAGAGCTGGGGATATGAAGATCAGGCTGTCTTTGGCAAACTCCTTGAAGTACAGAAAGTACAGGAACACCCTTATTTCCATGTGCTTTTAACGCTATCAACCCACAATCCGTTTTTGATCAATAATGCGGCTCATTATGAACAAGTGTTTGATCAACGTATAGCAACATTGAACCTTACACCGGAACAAAAAAAGTGGGCTTTGGAAAACCGTACCCAACTTGTTTCGGTACTGAATTTGGATGACGCGATGGAGCAGTTCTTTAAAGAATATAAAAAGAGACCAGATTTTGCAAATACTATTTTTGTCATAACTGGAGACCACGCGATGCCTGAGATACCCTTACAAAGCAAAATCGATCGTTATCATGTTCCCTTGTTGATTTATTCACCACTTTTAAAAGGGCCAAAGACTTTTCATAATTTTGTTAGCCATTTTGATGTCGCGCCTTCTATATTGGCCTACTATCGCGAGAATTTTGGGCTTAAAACGCCTACCCAGGTTACATGGATCGGTCAGGGGCTCGATAAGGGCGCTTCGGCACAGGGTGATGGTATAGCCATGATGCAGAGTAAAAATCAATTGATTGATTTTGTGAAAGGCAGTTACCATCTTTCCGATGGCCAACTGTATAAACTGGATGGTGTGCTCAATGAAGATGCTGCCGCGAATAATGCGAAAGAAGAATTGTCCAAGCGCTTTGAATTATTTAAGCGCAAGAACAAACTTTTTTATACGCAAAAGCGACTTCTTCCGGATAGTGTTTATACAAATTACTTTAGTCGAACAAAGAAGAACTAGAATTTTCGAATATAACCAAGGATGATGTCCAATTGATTTCCTCTTTCTTTTGGCCTGAATTCTTGGTTATAATAGGTGCCCGAAATTGAAAATAGGTTACTTTGCTTAACGGAGAAATTATACTCAGCACCTACTTTGAATGTTTTTAATTTATAGGAAGCGTTGTCCAATAGATTATTTCGGTTTTCCTCGGGACTCAGACCCGTTCCGGCGCTAAATCCGAAGTAATCGTTTGCTCCCTTCGTGTAATAGCGGACTGTTCCGGTATAGGATTGGGAAATATTCTTTTCGCCCGGTGTAAGGTAAGTCCTCAGATTGAACCAAAAGTTTTGGTAATATTTTCCGACTGAAGCCGTGTACATCCAGATGTTGTCACTAAAATAAAGCTGACGATATCCGATTTCCCCCTCAAAGCTGTTCGGAAGATTGGCATAGAGAGAAACACCAGTTCTATATTTCGCAAAAATGCCCACATTATTGGAATATCCAGCACCGACATATAGGTAGAATATCTTTGAAAGCCGCGGATAAGCCTCCATCTCAAATTGGACGCCATTTTCTGCAAATTTATTCGCATAGTTCGTTCTGAAAATAACGGATCCTATTGGTGTTGCCCGTTTATAACTTAATCCAACAATGTGCCAATTATGATCAAACTGTTTGTCAAAGTAGACAAAATTGTACGTTAGACCGATTGCATTTTTAGCCGTATATTCTTCAATATTTTTTGCCAGCGCTCTTGCTTCCGTATTTTTAGGATTTATTGCCAATAAACTATTAATTGCCTTTTCGGCAGCCTCATAATGATCATTGCCATAACTTATTTTGCCTTTTAACAGCAGTAGATCCTGAGACTGCGGATGTATACTAAGCCCTTTGTCCGTAATTGCAATAGCTTTGTCGGTCTGATCATTCCAGTATTCCAATGAGGCGTAGGCCAAAAAGAAATCTTCATCACTTGTATTCTTTTTATCCAGTTCTGTAAAGATGGTTCGTGCCGAATCAATCTTATCCGACCAGGTATAAAGGCGTCCGAGAAAAATGCTAATATCTGTGTAATCTGGTGCTTGAAGTAGGGCCTGTTTAGATAATTGAATGGCTTGCGGATAATCTTTTGAATCAAAAGCTACCTTTCGTGCTTTTACAAAGAGATCATCAGCGGTGAGTTTCGTCTCTTGCGCGATAGAAAATAAGGGTAATAAAGAGAGGGAGAGTAATGGATAAATTACTTTTTTCATTCCAGATCGTAAATTTGACATTTAAGCTTGCTAATATATAAACTAAAATTAGGAAATTTTGTTTGTCACTAGTTGTTTTAAAATAAATTTTTGAGCTCTTTTAAAGCGTTCGATCTCATTTTGTGGGACGTCTTCCGAAATCATCCTTAGAATAGGAGTTTCGAAAAACGCCAATGAAATGTATCAACAACCGTTAACTGGTTGCTATCTACGGGTAATCCGGTTACTATTTTAAGTACCTGCATCGCCATCATGCTGCCGATAATACCGGGCAAGGGGCCCAGCACCCCATTTTTATCGCAATTTGGAACCTGCTCCGGATCGGGGGGCGTTGGAAAGATATCCAACAGGTTTTTACTACCCTGATAGTTAAAGACAGCCAGCTGCCCTTCAAAGCCATAGATGCTGCCGTATACCAAAGGTTTATCGAGTTGTAGGCAGGTCTGATTAAGCAGGTAGCGCGTTGCAAAGTTATCACAGCAATCGACAATAATATGATAGGGAGCGAGCATTGCTAGCGCGTTGTCAGCATCTATTTTTACCTGAAAGGGCTCAAAATCAATTGTGCTATTGTGCTGTCGTATATAGGCTGCGGCACTTTCTGTTTTTGCTTGGTTTATATTATTTTCGGAATGAATGATCTGTCTATTAAGATTGTGGATTTCAACCCGGTCAAAATCAACCAGCCCAAGTTTGCCTATACCGGCCGCGGCTAAATATTGAACGACAGGGCTCCCGAGTCCGCCTGCACCGACGACCAATACCTTGGCATCCATAATCTTCCGTTGTCCGGCAACGCCAATCTCTTCGATAAAAATCTGTCTGCTATAGCGATCAAAAATGTTATCTTTTTTCATGTATTTAACGTACAATACCCGCGTAATTACTTTCCCAGTCTTTCATCACTGGAGAATAGCCCATTTTTCGGATTTGATTTTTTATTGTTTCCATATTTCTTTCATCACTTACTTCAAATTGTTCCAAAGCTTGGGGATCGACAACATAGCCTCCAGGATTGGTTTTTGAAGCTGCACTCATGGTGGTTACGCCAATGGGTATGATATGATCCCTGAAGGTTTGGTTTTCTCTGGTTGAAATCGAGATTTCTAAATTTTCATTCCACAGACGATATGCACAGATCAACTGCAGCAGATCACGATCTGCCAAATGAAAATTTGGCTCAACAGAACCTGCGGCTGGTCGTAAGCGTGGAAAGGAAATGGAATAGCGTGTCTGCCAATATTGTTTTTGCAAATAGGCAATGTGTGCCGCGGTGAAAAAGCTGTCCACCCGCCAGTCCTCTAGCCCAAGTAATACCCCCAGACCGATTTTATGGATTCCGGCCCGGCCTATACGGTCAGGCGTATCTAAACGATAGTCAAAATTGGACTTCTTTCCTTTCGGATGATATTGTTTGTAAACTTCTCGATGGTAGGTTTCCTGATAGACCAAAATTGCATAAACCCCTGCGGCTTGTAGTAGTCGGTATTCGGATTCTTCCAGGGGCTGTACCTCAATGGATATCTGTGAAAAATGAGGTTTTAAAAGTCGAATAGCGTTTAGGAAATAATTGATCTCGACAGTTTTGTTGGCTTCTCCGCTAACGAGTAAAATATGGTTGATTCCCATGGATTTAAGTGCCATCGCCTCCAGTAATAGTTCGGTGTTGCTGAGGGTTTTGCGTTTAATTTTATTGTCCATGCTAAAACCGCAATATGTACAGATATTTTGGCACTCATTGCTCAGGTAAAGAGGGGCATAGAGCTGTATGGTTTTACCGAAGCGACGTTGGGTGATTTGTTGTGTTTTTTGTGCCATTTGTTCCAGATACGGTGCTGCAGCCGGTGAGATGAGCGCCCTAAAGTCAGCGAGCGTTAAATGGTCTTTTTCTAACGCATGTTGTACATCCTGATTGGTAGCGTCATAAATCTGCGTGTGGACGTCATTCCAGGAGTATTCATCGAGTATCGTTTTGAAATCTGTCATAAGTGAATCATCAATCAAATAAAAATGAAGTTAAGGGACTCGAACCGAATGCTTGTGATCCGATCTTTCCTAAACCGGCCTCATAAGCCTTTCGTCCAGCGATAACGGCCTCTTTGAATGCTTCGGCCATACGTATCGGATTATTTGAGACCGCAATTGCCGTATTGACCAAGACTGCATCCGCTCCGATTTCCATGGCTTTGGCAGCATCGGATGGAGCTCCGATCCCAGCATCTATAACCACAGGGACATTACTCTCCTCAATAATAATTTCGAGAAAGTCCAGTGTGCGAAGCCCTTTATTACTACCAATAGGAGCACCTAAAGGCATAACAACTGCTGTACCTGCATTTTCCAATCTTTTACAAAGTACTGGATCTGCGTGAATATAGGGCATGACAACGAAACCCAGTTTGGCCAGCGATTCAGTTGCACGCAGGGTTTCAATAGGATCGGGCAGTAAATAACGGGGGTCGGGATGAATTTCCAGCTTTACCCAGTTGGTTTCCAATGCTTCCCGTGCAAGTTGGGCCGCGAGCACAGCTTCTTCAGCAGTTCGTGCTCCCGAAGTATTGGGAAGCAAATGGATCGCCGCCAGATCGAGCGCACTGATGAGACTGTCGTCTGCGCTGGTCTGGTCGATTCGTTTGAGGGCAACAGTGACCAATTGGGAGGCCGAAGCCACAATGGCATCGCTCATTTCTGTGAGATTACCGAATTTGCCCGTACCCAGAAATAATCTGGATTCAAATACGCGATCGGCTATATGTAGGTTGCTCATAATAAAATTTTATTGATGGATGAAACAATGTTTGGAGTCTTGGTTACGATTCCGGAGAGTGCTACACCGTAAACTCCAATTTCTAATAGCTGTTGGATATCTTCAAGTTGGCTTATACCGCCAATTGCGAATATTGGAATAGGGGGCAAGCCTGCTAGGCGGACTTGTTGGATGATGTTCTCATATCCTGCAATCCCCAATAGGGGACTTAGTTTTTGTTTTGTTGTGGTATAGTTGAATGGTCCGAGTCCGATATAGTCACAGTTTTCACTTATTCTACGTTTTACATCCGCAAAGCTATTGGCAGTACCGCCGATTATTTTTCCTGCACCCAATAGGTGCCGGGCAGCTGTGACGCTGCAGTCATCCAATCCCAAATGTACGCCATCAGCGTCTACCGCTGCTGCAAGTGAAGGATGGTCATTGATGATACAGCTGGCACCAAATTCGGAACAGGTTTGCTTGATCTGTTCTGCAAGCGTGTAGCGGCTCTTTTCATCGGCTTCCTTCCATCGGATCTGTATCCATTTGGCCCCCGCATCCAGCGCTTTCAGTATGTTATTTTTTTGTTCAGTTAATGTTTGTCCCTGCGATATATATTGGAGTTTTTCCATAGTTTTTGTTTGCATGCTATAAAATTTTGAACTGGATCAGGGTGCTTCCATAAAGTACCATATAAGGCAATTCCATCTGCACCTTGCTGCATCGGAATAAGGCAGTTGTCTTGGTTTATCCCTCCAAGACCGATGAGACCAACAGTAAAGTTGGAGCGTGACGGGAGCTGATCCAACCTTGCATTATACACTCCATACCCGACTTTTGAGATGCTCGGAAATAATGGACTTAGAAAAGCATAGGCCCAACATTCATCAAGGCTATTGAATTGATCGATATCATGCACAGATGTCGAACAGATTGTTGTAGAGAGCATTTGATTTGTTGATCTATCCTTTCTATTCTTTTCGTTCATATGAATACGTGCGATTCCGAGCTCAGCCGATAGGTGAGGGTGGGAATGTAGGACCAATCTGTCCAGGTACGTTGAATCTATAGATTCAACGTACCTGGACATTTGTAGGTCCGTAAAATGATACTTGCGCAAATGCAGGATATCAAGTCCTTCTTTGAACAAAGCATCTATAATCCCTTTTTCAGAAGGGATCGTTTCTGC
This sequence comes from Sphingobacterium sp. UGAL515B_05, assembly GCF_033097525.1. NCBI lineage: Bacteria > Pseudomonadati > Bacteroidota > Sphingobacteriia > Sphingobacteriales > Sphingobacteriaceae > Sphingobacterium > Sphingobacterium sp. UGAL515B_05. The sequence goes on from NZ_CP109907.1 coordinate 4,450,177, forward strand.
TGCTGTCAAAGCGATGATCATAAATAAATCTCTTTTCCTTGTGCGATGAATTCCTGCGATTTTTCCCGCATTCCTTGTGCGGCACTATCTCTGATTTCCTGCGTAATTTTCATCGAGCAAAATTTGGGACCGCACATGGAGCAGAAGTGAGCCACTTTGGCCGCATCCGCAGGCAACGTTTCGTCATGATATTCACGCGCTGTATCTGGATCGAGGGAAAGGTTGAATTGATCTTCCCATCTAAATTCAAATCTCGCTTTACTCAAGGCATTATCACGGTATTGTGCACCCGGATGTCCTTTGGCCAAATCGGCCGCATGGGCAGCTAGTTTATAGGTGATTACACCGTCTTTAACGTCTTTTTTATTTGGTAAGCCCAGATGTTCTTTTGGGGTCACATAGCAAAGCATCGCACATCCATACCATCCGATCATCGCAGCTCCAATGGCTGATGTGATGTGGTCATAACCTGGAGCAATATCAGTTGTTAAGGGTCCCAAGGTATAAAATGGTGCTTCGTCACAACAAGCCAATTGCTTATCCATATTCTCTTTGATCAATTGCATAGGAACATGGCCCGGACCTTCGATCATCACCTGAACATCGTGTTTCCAGGCGATCTTGGTGAGCTCGCCCAGTGTTTCTAGCTCCGCAAATTGAGCAGCATCGTTTGCATCTGCAATGGCTCCAGGACGGAGACCATCGCCAAGTGAAAAAGCAACATCATATCGCTTCATAATCTCACAGATCTCCTCAAAATGCGTATAGAGAAAGTTCTCTTTGTGGTGGAAAAGACACCATTTGGCCATGATAGACCCTCCTCTGGAGACAATTCCCGTTACTCGAGACGCGGTGAGATGGATATAACGAAGCAGTACACCAGCGTGTATGGTAAAGTAAGAAACACCCTGTTCGGCCTGTTCAATCAAAGTATCTTTGAATATTTCCCAGGTAAGGTCCTCGGCCACCCCCTTCACTTTTTCGAGCGCCTGATAGATCGGTACTGTACCGATTGGAACGGGCGAGTTACGGATAATCCATTCGCGGGTTTCGTGAATATTTTTGCCAGTGGATAGGTCCATGATGGTATCGGCTCCCCAACGACAGGCCCATACTGCTTTCTCAACTTCTTCCTCTATACTTGAGCTTACAGCACTATTGCCAATATTGGCATTAATTTTAACAAGAAAGTTGCGCCCGATAATCATGGGTTCACTTTCAGGGTGATTGATATTATTGGGGATGATTGCTCTTCCGGCTGCGATTTCCTCACGGACAAATTCTGGTGTAATTGCTTTATCGTGTGTTCTGGCACCAAAATTCTGTCCCTTATGCTGATGATCCATTCCGGGGGTACTGGTCGTGAGCTGCTCGATACGTTGGTTTTCACGGATAGCAACGTACTCCATTTCTGGGGTAATGATGCCTTGCTTTGCATAATGTAATTGGGTAACATTACTACCGGGAGAGGCTACTTTCGGTTTATGGCTATACGCGAATCGGAGTTCATCCAACGTTGGATCAGAAAGGCGTTTTTGCCCATATTCAGAGCTGGTGCCAGGCAGCTGTATGACATCTTGACGATCTAAGATCCACTGTTCGCGAAGGCGCGGGAGGCCTTTTCGGATATCGATATGGACGGTGTCATCGGTATATGGTCCAGAAGTATCATAGACTGTTACCGGGGGATTAATTTCTACTTCTCCATTCGTTAATTTGGTTGGACTCAAGGAGATTTGACGCATAGCGACTTGAATAGGAAATAGTTTTCCGGATACAAAAATTTTCTTTGCATTTGGAAAGGGCGATTGCGTAATTTTTTCAGCTGTCATTTTTTTCTTATTGGGGTGAATTACTCGGTTCGATTGATTTTTGGGGAATAGCTATCCGCCCTGGGACGCGGTGATTAAAATAATCTGATCGTGCGGTTTTAGTGGTGTCGTAGCCCAGTCCTTTTTGGGTATGACTTTGTTGTTAATAGCTACAGCCACGCCCTGAGTTTGGCCGGATAATTCCAAAAGCAACAAGCTTTCCAATGAAGTAAGTGTGGGGTCGAAAAATCGAATCTGATGGTTTATTGTAAGTTCCATTCCTTAATTTTTTTGGTAAAACTTTAGGAATGGCTACACAAAGGCACAGCAATGCACCTTGTAGACAGCTCACTTTTCCCTACGCCAGTATGATCCGGATCAGGTTCTAAGGGTAAAATCTCAGCCTGCACGAGCAGACACCCCTAAAGTTGCGACTAAGATAAGGTTATTTTTATGAAAGTTGCAAGAATTTTATTTTGCAGACTTGGGTTTATTGCACAGGACAGTGCAGGTTAATATGTGGGAAATAATTGATATATTAGTTTTTTGAATCAGCTAAAACAATTTAATAACCACCAAGAATAGTATCTTTCAATGCGTAAGATTTTATTGACAGCACTGTTGTGTATCGCTAGCAACACTTATGCCCAACCTAAAAACAACTGCAGCGCCGTGCAGCTGACATGCGAACATTTGGTCAATCCATTGGGTATCGATGCAATCCACCCAAGACTTAGCTGGCGACTTGATGATCAACGTAAAGGTGCGGTACAACAGGCTTATCAGATCTTTTTAGGGCAAGATTCGCTGGCACTGCTGCGAGAGACCAAAGATAACTGGGATAGTGGCAAACAGTTCAGCTCGGCTATGTTAGTGCCCTATAACGGCGCACAGTTAAAGCCACAGACCAAGTACTTCTGGACGGTTAAAGTATGGGATAAGGATGGTGTATCAACACGTTCGGCAATAGCGTCTTTTGAAACGGGCATGATGGGACAAAACCTTTGGAAAGGAAAGTGGATCAGCGACAATAAGGATATTCATGCGCGGGAAACGCCTTATTTTAGAACCGAATTTAAGGCAAATAAGCAGATAAAATCTGCCCGCGCATATATTGCCGCAGCAGGATTATATGAACTTTCCATTAATGGCCAGCGCGTTGGCGACCATCGTCTGGATCCCATGTACACCCGATTTGACCGACGTACGTTGTACGTCGTGACGGATGTAACCCAACAGCTTCAAAAAGGAGAGAACGCCATTGGCGTTATTTTGGGGAACGGCTGGTATAATCACCAACCATTGGCCGTTTGGAACTTTGATAAAGCACCATGGCGGGCCCGGCCAACCTTCTGTTTAGAACTGAAAATCGTTTATACAGATGGAACTACGGAAACCATTGTTTCGGATAAGCAGTGGAAGACTGCTTCGGGGCCAATCACCTATAATAATATTTACACTGGTGAGCATTACGATGCAAGATTGGAAATACCCAACTGGGATAAACCAAAATACGATGATTCGGCCTGGCAGGTTGTTCAGTATAGAAATGCACCATCAGCACATATCGTTTCCCAACAGCTGGTTCCGATTCGGCTCGTGAAGTCCTATAAGCCAAAATCAGTGACAAAGATAGACCAACGTACCTATGTGTTCGATATGGGCCAGAATATGGCGGGGATTACAAAAGTTAAAGTGAAAGGAGCTGCGGGTACTATTCTGCGTATCAAGCATGGTGAGCGATTGCAGGCCGATGGGCATCTTGATCAGTCCAATATTGATGTATATTATCGGGGCGATAAGGAAAAGGAGCCCTTTCAGACCGATATATTGACCTTAAGTGGCCGCGATGATGAGTTTATGGCCAAGTTCGGTTACAAAGGGTTTCGTTATGTCGAAGTTAGCAGTAGTGCCGCCATTGCATTGGATAGTTCGGCTGTGACCGCCTATTTTATGCATAGTGATGTGCCTGTTATTGGACAGCTCAAGACATCATCAGCCTTGGTTAACAAACTATGGAAAGCGACTAACAATGCCTACTTGTCCAATTTGATGGGCTATCCTACAGACTGTCCGCAACGGGAAAAGAACGGCTGGACAGGGGATGGGCACCTTGCGATTGAAACAGCTTTATACAATTTTGATGGGATAACAGTTTATGAAAAATGGATGGCGGATCATCGTGATGAACAACAGGAGAATGGTGTCTTACCCGATATTATTCCAACTGGGGGATGGGGCTATGGTACCGCAAATGGTTTGGATTGGACAAGCACCATTGCCATCATTCCGTGGCAGATCTATCAGTTTTATGGAGATCCACATGCATTAGAAGAATGCTACCTAAATATCAAACGCTATGTCGATTATGTAGACGGAATCAGCCCATCTGGGTTGACAACGTTTGGGCGTGGAGACTGGGTACCGGTGAAGTCACAGTCCAATCTGGAGTTGACCTCATCTGTTTATTTTTATGTAGATGCGAGCGTCTTGGCTGCTGCTGCCAAATTGTTTGGTTACACAGCAGATCAACAAAAATATGAACTGCTGAGCAGAAAAATTAAGACGGCCATCAATGCTAAATTTTTAGATGCTTCCAAGGGTGTTTATAGCAATGGAACACAGACCGAACTGAGTGTACCACTCTATTGGGGTGTTGTACCCAATGAAATGAAAGCCCGTGTTGCAGCTAACCTGAATAAGAAAGTGGAAGAGACCAACTTTCATTTGGATGTAGGCGTATTGGGCGCTAAAGCATTATTGAATGCGTTAAAAGATAATGGTTATGCAACGACAGCCTATAAGGTCGCGGTACAAGATACCTACCCGTCTTGGGGATGGTGGATTGTAAATGGAGCGACAACATTGTTGGAGAACTGGGATTTAAAAGCAACACGGGATATTTCAGACAACCACATGATGTTTGGCGAAATCGGTGGTTGGTTTTTTAAATCTATCGGCGGGATTCTGCCAGATCCTAAACAACCTGGATTTAAACATGTGCTCTTAAAACCGATCTTCCCCCAGGAACTGAAAGAATCTTCTATTTCTTACGATTCACCCTACGGTAAAATTATTTCCGAATGGAAGTTAAAGGATAAAATGATCGTATATAATATCCAAATACCGGCAAATGCGACGGCAACATTTTATCCACCGGATAATGTTAGAAGCAGCGATATCGTTCAATTGGAGGCCGGTAAACACAGGTTGGAGCTGGAACTCAAGTAAGCATAGGCTGCGACCTCTTGTTTCGTTGTCTTGACTGTTGGTTTTATTCTTTTATGTTATAACCTATTGGAACGCTTTTGCGAGTTTACCAAGCTGTTTTAATTTTAAGGCGAGTTCATTGCTCCAGGGCAAGCCAATACAGAGCCGCATGCAATGGTGAAATTGATCCTGCAAGGTGAAGATCCTTCCCGGTGAAATGCTGATCTGTAGTTTAAGCGCATAGTTGTATAGCATGCCTGTATCAATGTGTTTTGGAAACTCAACCCACAGCGCAAGCCCACCTTGTGGGCGGCTGATTTTAGTGCCTTCCGGAAAATGTTCCGCGATAATAGCGGCATACTGCTGGTAGTTTTCTGATAACGATCTACGGAGTTTACGCAGGTGGTTTTCATATTTTCCTGTTAAAAGAAAATTTCCCACCGCCTCGTTGATAATGGTTGTAGATGATAGGGAATGGATTAGTTTTAGTTTGATAATCTGTTCCTTGTATTTTCCAGGGGCAACCCATCCGACACGGAAGCCCGGAGCCAATGTCTTTGAAACTGACCCGCACCAGAGTACATTGCCGTCGAGGTCGAAAGATTTGCAGCATTTGGGACGTTGGGTGCCAAAATGGAGGTCGCCGTAGGTGTCATCTTCGATCAGCGGAATATGATGTTTTGCTAACAGTGATACAATTTCCCGCTTGTTCTCATCCGGCATACAATAGCCCAAAGGAGTGTTAAAATTGGGGACCAGTAAACAGACTTTGATTTCGGGCAATAGCTTTTTGAGGGCTTCAATGTCTATTCCCGTAATGGGGTCCGTGGCTATTTCCAGCACCTGAAGTCCCAGGCTAACGGCAAGTTGGAGGATGCCCGGATAGCAGGGGCTTTCAAGAGCCAGCGTATCTCCAGGTTTGGTTAAGGCCATCAGACATAAAACCAGAGCATTCATACAGCCGTTGGTGGTAACGACCTCATCTTCGTTTAGATTTCCACCCCAGGCCAATGAACGTACAGCTACCATACGACGTAATTTTATATTGCCCTGCAAGGGCTCATATGCTGTGCCACCATCGCTGAGCTCCTGTGTAGCGAGAACGATTTCTTTTTTCAATTTTGCGGTAGGCAGGAGACTTCCCGAAGGAACACCGATCGAAAATAAGGTTAAATCCTGACGCCCCATGGTAGAATACACCTTATTCATTAATTGATCTGGTTCTCGGTTATTGGCGATTGGAATAGGTTGACTGGCTGCGGCCAATGGAAGCTGCAAATAGTTTGGAGGACTAACAAAGTAGCCGGACTGAGGTTTGGACCGTATAAGTGAACGTCCTTCCAGCGCTAGAAATATCCTTTTCGCAGTATTTATACTGATACCGTGTTCAGCACTTAGATTTCTCACTGAAGGTAGTTTCTCGCCGGCTTTTAAGACACCTGAATTAATCTTATTGGCAATATTGTCTGCTATTTCATTATACAAATAATCTTTTTTCATAAAATAAGGATTAATGTCCGTCTTCAAAGGTAACTGTGTCCATTGAATTATCAAAAACTGTGACTGTGCTTAGTTCTTGTAATGGACGAACTTTGTGTAAAAGGTTGAAACATGGCAGAATTAAGTATAAGTAAATTACAGGAAAATACCGCGAGCGGTTGGTTAAACGGTTTTATTGGGGTGCTATTATTTAGTGGTTCGTTGCCGGCAACACGAATGGCGGTTTTAGCATTTGACCCTGTATTTGTGACATTGGCTAGAGCTTCGATTGCAGGTATATTGGCACTGGTAACATTGATGGTTTTTAAGGAAAAACGCCCAGAAAGAAAACAATTATGTTCGCTATGCATCGTTGCAATAGGATGTGTCGTTGGATTTCCCTTACTGAGTGCTTTGGCCTTGCAGCATATCACCTCTGCGCACTCTATCGTTTTTATCGGTATTTTGCCCGTATCGACAGCCGTATTTGCTATTATACGCGGTGGCGAACGTCCGAAGCCAATCTTTTGGCTGTTCTCTGCTTTAGGGAGCCTACTGGTAATCGGCTATGCGCTGGAACAGGGGCTAACAGCCTCACCTTTAGGTGACGTTTTAATGATTTTGTCGGTCATTCTCTGTGGTTTGGGCTATGCCGAAGGCGCTAAATTGACCAAGACGCTGGGTGGTTGGCAGGTCATTTCCTGGGCCCTGGTTTTGTCGCTGCCGCTGATGTTGCCACTTACTTTTATCTATCTTCCATCGTCGTTTGATGCAGTACCTATAGGGGCTTGGGCTAGTTTAGCCTATGTTTCCTTGTTCAGTATGTTTATTGGTTTTGTTTTTTGGTATAAAGGACTCGCCCAAGGTGGCACAGCAACCATCGGACAGTTACAGTTATTACAGCCATTCTTTGGTTTGGCCTTAGCCGCCTGGCTTCTTCATGAACAAGTCAGTGCCGGCATGCTTGCCGTAACAGTTGGTGTTATCCTCTGTGTCGTAGCCACGAAGAAATTTGCCCAATAAATGCATTAGAAAAAGAGAACTGGTTTATAGGTTCTCTCGGAAAATCATAAAGTTATTAACTTTAAATTTTTGGGCATCGTTCGAGGCGTATTTGATCGAATGATGTCTATTATCTTATGTTGACAAAGACAATAGCGTATGATTTTACCGTTTGAACCTTATAATCCGATATGGAAAGCGAATTTTGACAGCATTCAACATGAACTTCTTGCATTGTTGAAACCTATAAGGTCGAGGGTAGATCACATAGGCAGTACGGCCGTTGAGGGATTGTCTGCCAAACCAATCATTGATATATTGATCGGTCTTGAGGAAGAAAATGACCTTGATCGCATTCCGTTCCTGTTGCAGGGTAAATGCTATGTATATTATGAAAAATATAATGAGGAGATGCCTTACAGACGATTTTTTGTCACCCTAATTGATCGGCCTGAAGTAATGGGGTTGCCAGAGCACATTGCACCCGACGATGAAATTCCAGCACGATTGCATGATCATTCGCTACGGATAGCGCATATTCACAGCATACCCTTGCAATCAGAACACTGGTTGCGCCATATAGCGTTTCGCGATTATCTGCGTGTACATGAAGAAGTAAGAGATCAGTATCAGGCGATCAAAGAAAAGTTGGTACTACAGCAATGGAAAGATGGGAACGACTATAATGATGCGAAAGATGAATTTTTGAAAGAGCATGAAGCAAAAGCTGTGGAATGGTACAAAAAGGGTCACGGAACAATGGAACCGTAGGACAATGGGAACCTTTCGGATTAAATTGGTACTAACTTTTGACCTAATGAAAAATTTAATAGAGGATAGCATGAGAACTCTTTGTTCAGGCATAAATAAATTTAATAGTCCTAAAAAATAAGGGATGGAGATACGGAAATTGACAGGGCTGGATAGGGCTGACTTATTAACTGCAATTAATGGAGCTTTTGCCGACTATATTGTACCATTTCAGTTAGACGCATCGCTATTGGAGTTAAAGATCAGAGGTGAGGATATTTTAATGGACTGGTCAGTTGGCGTTTTTGACGGGATACAACTGATAGCATTTATCTTGCATGGCATGCGCGAAATCGGAGGCAGTAAAGTTATCTACAATGCTGGTACAGGCGTTTTGCCCGCATATAGAGGCAGGGGATTAGTCGTTGAAATGTATAGATTTATGCAGCCATACTTCAAAGCGCATCATGTGAAGAAATTATTATTGGAAGTCATCGAGAGTAATCTGCCTGCTATTCGGGCATATGAAAAAAATGGCTTTGTTAAAGGCCGTAAATTACTGTGCTTTGGGGGAGAACTTGATTTAAATGCGGGGGCCTTATCTGGCCGAATACAGCCTATCCATATACAGTCTATCCATGACTTTTCTTGGGATATTTTGCAGTCTTTCTGGGACGTTAAACCCAGCTGGCAAAATAGAATTGGGCGTATTGAATTAATTCAGCTTAAAGGGTTGGGGGCGTTTATTGGCTCGGATTTGGTGGGATATATTTTGTTCAATTTGTCTAATAAGCGAATCTACCAAATTGCGGTAGCAAAGCAGCATAGGCGGAAAGGTATTGCAACACAGCTTTTATCCGAACTGAAAGCGCATGTGTCCAGCGCAAAAGTACAAATCACTAACGTTGATGAAAAAGCCAGTAACTTGCGGCTATTTTTACAAAGACAAGGGCTGGTCAACACAATCAACCAGATTGAAATGTTCAAGATAATGGATTAGCATCCACACGAATGCAAGGTCCATCAACCGAAAGATTTAGAAGCTATCACGCTCATGATATATGCAGCGCTCTCCAAGTATATTTCCTGGTAATATCAATTAAGAATTAAAGTATTTCATTTACGATCAATAATTGTGAAAACAAATGTGGTTGTAAACTTGTTGTTTAGTAAAAGGAAAGTATGTGCTATTAGACTGTTTATTATAGATCCATTTACTGTTGTAATTTTACCATCCCTCGGAAAAGACGCTCTTCTACAATTTATACGACACTAATTTTTAAAACATATGAAATCGAAGTCATTTTTAACCGCAATTGTCACAAGCTTTCTATTGCTGGCTTGTAGTACCTCGACAAGGATAACAGATGTCTATAAAAATAAAGATCTGCCCCCAAAACAATACCAAACAATATTCATTATTGCGATGACAAACCATGCCAAAGCAAAGGAAGTCATTGAATCCAATTTAGCAGAAGCAGCTTCCATGCATGGCTACAAGGCTATTAAAAGCAGTGATGTTTTTAAACGGACGTTTACCAAAGACGAAAGTCAAAACAAAGATTTAGTGATGAAAGCAGTACACAGTCTGAATGCGGATGCTATTTTCACTGTTACTCTGATCGATAAAACCAGTGAAACCCGATATGTACCGGGAAGTGGACCTTATATGCCTTATCCGAGGTTTGGATGGTATGGTAATTTTTGGAGCTATTACTCGCATTGGTACCCAATAGCATACGATCCGGGATATTATACCACGGATAAAATGTACTATTTGGAAAGCAATCTATATGATGTTAGCTCCGAGCAACTGCTTTGGAGTGTGCAGTCAGAAACGATCAACCCTTCCAGTTTAGAAGATTTTTCTAAAAGCTATACGAAGTCGCTCGTGAAAGCATTGGAAAAGGATATTGCTGCTAAATAGCCATTGATAAAGGTATGCTTTAAAGCTACCTTCAATTCAAGTGCTGTATTTGTGTAAAAATATTCTTTATGCCAACGATTTAGTCCCTAAAATGTATTTTATGGTTTAAAAATAAACTAAATTGTGTTAATATTGTTATATTGGCAAACAATAAAGTTAGCTTAAATCAAATGAGGTACACATTGTATAGAGAACAGCAATTGACCTGCGATTTGGATACCGCATGGGCGTTTTTTTCTTCACCCATGAATCTTTCAGAAATTACACCAAAAGATATGGGGTTTGTTGTCGTCTCAGACTTTCGTCGGCAAGAAATTTCTGAAGGAATGATCATTGATTATTTGGTATCTCCGATTCTTCGGATTCCGCTCAAGTGGAAGACCAAAATAACGCAGGTGGAAAATGATAAAAGTTTTACTGATTTTCAGCTAAAAGGACCTTATGCCTATTGGAATCATTTTCACGAATTTATTCCAAATGAAAAAGGGGTGCTCATGAAAGACAGGGTTGATTATGAATTGCCTTTCGGGATTCTAGGCAAAATTGCGCATACAGTTTTCGTTAAAAAGAAGTTGGAGCGAATCTTCGATTACCGTTATCAGGTTTTAGAAAAATTATTTAATCAAACCAAGTGATAGCTATTCTATTGCAGTTCACATGACCGCTGAGAAGAAAGTCAGATGAGCTTTTCAACATATTTTATGCTGTATACAATGAAGAAAATTTATCAAATAATCAATGGAGTTGCTTTGGTCATCACGGTGATCATTAATTACCTATCCAATACGGGAATTTTTAATGGGGAGACCATGGCAACGGTTTCTGCTAAATATCAAAATTTATTTACACCCGCGGGATATGCCTTTTCCATATGGGGTCTTATTTATTTAGGGTTGTTTGGATTTGTCGTTTATTTTGGTCCTTTTGTCAGACAGACAAATGAAAAAGAAAAAGTAGTTTTAAAAGTAGGATGGTGGTTCTTGATTTCTTGTCTAGCAAATAGTTTATGGGTCATGACCTGGTTGTATGACTATACCTTTTTAACTATTTTATTGATGGTCTTACTTTTTGTGTCGCTATTAAAGATAATTCATCATACACAAGCTATTGCGTTTCTTGCTACACGCAGCAAGTGTATATTTCTTAAAATCCCTTTTCAACTTTATGCGGGGTGGATTTCTGTCGCTTTGATTGCCAATATTGCAGCCTATCTTACGAAGATAGGCTGGGACGGTTTTGGATTATCAGCTACCATGTGGGCTATTATCATGTTTGCAATTGCATTAATCATTCATTTATTGATGATCTGGCAGGCTCAAATGCCGGTATTTGGACTTGTGGCTGTATGGGCATTAATAGCTATTGCAGTTGCTAATAAATCGGTCAATAACACGGTGTATACAGCGGCTGTAATGGCAGCCTTTATTGTTTTGCTAAATGTAATTGTATACTATATGCAGTATCGTAAGCGACAGCCTGCCTAGTCGTTCCTTAATCCCTTACATAGTAGTGGTTCGGCAATCGTATTTTAAGCTTTCATAGTAATGTAGCGAAGCTGCTTACTATTTTATTTTTTATTCCGCAATTAATAGTTTTTGAAATTCTTTTCCGATAAATGGATTGATAAGGTGCTGAAATTCTTTTTGCAGTGTAAAGACAGCGATCGTTGCATCAGACTCCGGCGAATAGATCACATCTGTTCCCCACCAACCGCCATGATAGTAGGCGTTGAATCCCAGATCGAAGTGATAAATTCCCAAACAATATTTAGATTTATCTGGAGGCAAAACGTAGGTATGCATTGCTTCAAGTAGCTGTTTATCCTGAATGATTTTCCCATCAAATACATATTGAAAAAACAGGGCAGTCTCTTTGGCGGTTGAAGCGATTCCACCACCTCCATATAGATCCCAAGATGGATCAATCGTGTATGAATCCCAATTGTACTTGTCCGCATATTGATGGGCAAGTGGTAGGGTATTTTCGGGATCGTTTTCTAAGTTTATGAACCATGTCCTCGTCAGATTTAATTCTTTGAATCTAAGTAGTTGCCGAACAGCTGCATAAAATGGTAGGTTTGTCCTTTGCTCAATAATTTCGGTAAGGAGTAAATAATTGATATCTGCATAACTAAATTTTTCTCCGACAGGCTGAAGGCTGCCGATATCGATGGATCTTTTGATCTGCTCTTCTTTTTTCCATTTATATTTGGGATGCTGATTAACGAATTCAAAATAATCTTCATCAACGTAATCCTGGATGCCCGAGGTATGTGAAAGCAGGTGCTTTATTGTAATTATCTCCAGATTATAACCATCATTTTCGAATAAATGGCGTGTTTTTTTCGATAATAGACTTACAATCGGTTGATCTAAAGTAAATTCACCTTTTTCAACTAATCTTAAAATTGCCGCAGCCACATATGGTTTTGTATTGCTTGCAATTAAAACAGGTTGTTGATGTTCTAAGGTTTTGTTTGTGCTCTTGTTTGTTATTCCTTTTGCATAACTCCATGAAATATTTTTTTTCGGTGCTTCTACATGAACAATAATACCGATAGCATCCTTGTTTTTATCATAGATAGAATCTACTTTATGCTTAAAAACTGTCTGTAATTGACCAAATCCAATCAATGGAATAAACAAAGAGTTTAACAACACTATTTTTTTCATATATTTTTTTCTAAACACTATGCACCTAGATACAAAAATTGTCTGAATACTTGCAAGTCTACTTTACTATGAATAATGCAAAGCTGTAGGTGATACAATTTCTAGGAAACGGATTTTGAAATCTATTGACTTTGTGAAAATAAGAAATAAAATAATAATCCTTATGATTAAATATAAAAATTATATCTAAGGAACATTTAATGAACGGAACCCGTATTTATGTTTTGTTTTGCGGTTAAATATCTTAAGAAATAGCAATGGGGGTAGCGTTTTTAGATATTACTTATTTTAATATCTTTGCGGCATCAAATTATTAATTATTTATGAAAAGAAATTATCTTACCATTCTTATGATGGTAGCTTTGAGCTCTGTGTCTTTTGCGCAAACGAATACAGTATCTGAAGCCAAAGTTGAGGATCATCAATTTGCTTATAACATCCTTACTAATTTGTCTTACGAAATGGGGATTGGAAATAAGACAACATTGCGCTTTTCAGGGCCTCTATCGGGGGCTGTATTATACAGTCAAACATCGATAACGATTAACGATTATCATCATGAAGATTCTGAGTGGGGATATGCATTTCGCCCAACGGTCGATATGCAAGTGCGACATTATTATAATTTAAATAAAAGGCTTCAGAAAGGAAAAAAAATAGCACATAATTCGGGCAATTATATTGCAGGCGTGGTTGGAGCTGCTGGTCCTTCTATATTGAAGAGTGATAATGTGTATGTCGCTGATTTTACTTTAACGCTAGGAGCGTTGTGGGGTATTCAGCGAACTTATGGTGAGCGTTTTATGATGAATGTTGGTATTGGGCCGGGTGTGAGTTTTTACGATAGCCAAAGCGAATTTACACCGGTTGGTGGGATCACGGTTGGATTTAGGTTGGGGAAATAAGTATAGCTTTCCCATTTCTTTCCCATATTGATGTTTAAGTTTAGATTTTTATAACATTTTAAAGCTTAAATCATATGGTCAATTGGAATTTAGTAGCCGGAACGGATGGAAAACTTGCTTCACAGGATATCAGACGCAACATTTTGACTTTTATTATGAAAAATCATCCCGGGAGCCTGATTGAGTTTATTGAAAAAGATTGTAATTCGTATAGAATCGATATTAGGGGGGGAGATGCGCTTATTTTCGATTTCAAAGGTGAATTTGTAAAAGTAGTATGAGGATAGTCGGTGCTTTAATAGAAGGGCGGTGACTTTTAAGTCTTATTAGATTATCAGAGGGGCAGCTGCTTTGCTTTGTGCCCCTCTTCATGGTAATCACCCTAACGTATAGTGACAGCTGCCTTTATTGGCAAATGTATTTGATAATTGGCGCATTCCACTAAATCTCCTCTTGCTGGAGTTTTTTGATGTAGTGTAATTGGGTTAGTCCTGTTTCAAATGCCTTTGCTGTCGTAAGTTTAAGTGTTTGTTCGGGTCTCCCTTCATTGAACAGTCTTGTTCCATCGCCCAGTAAAACTGGTACAATCGAAATTATCAACTCGTCTATTAAATCATTCTTCAGCAATTCATTGATTATCTCGGCTCCGCCATCACAGTAAATATCTTTTCCTTGCCGGGACTTTAGTTTTGTAAGCAATTTGACCAAATCTCCGGTATAGAAAATCGTTCTGCCTACATTGGGCCTTTCTGTTCTTGTTATTACATATACATCCCGTTGTCCATTGTCATAATGGGATGAGCCAACATTTTTAAGGACATATTCATAAGTCTTTCTACCAACAATTAAGGTATCAATGGTATCTATAAACTCTGAATAGCCGTAATCCTCGCCCTCCTTTTCTACAAGCCCTAAAAAACTGAGATCGTCATTGGGTTTTGCAATATAACCATCTAAACTCATTGCAATGAAAAGTGATATTTTTCGCATTTGTATTCAATTTAAAGTTTTATACAAAATTAGCTGTGGATAAATATCGAACTTTGGAAAAATACGACAATTTTAAATTTGTGATGGTGCCATCCCTGTATTTCTCTTAATTTCATTGCTGAGGTGTGCATGGTCATAGTAGCCACATTCAAAGGCAATATCTGATAAACTCTTATTTTCATCTGAATTTTTGATGATACTTAATGCCCGTTGAAAACGGATAATATTCGAATATTCTTTCGGTGACAAACCAATATGCTTCTTGAAGCTCCTTTCAAGTTGTCTAACGGTTGTGAAATTACGCTTCGACAGAGCAGATATACCAATTTGCCCATGCGTTGAATTTATATCATTGAGAACTCCTTGTAGTAAGTTGGTCTTGTTTACTATTTTATCCGAATACAGTCGGTTAAAATAATCGATTGGGTTAAGAAGCACTTTATCAAGCTCAAAGGAATTGGATTTTTCAAATTCAATTGTATCATTAATCAATACTTTTTGCGGTTCATATTTATAGAAATTAGCGAAAGCTGCGGGTTTGAAGCAAACGCCCAGTAAGTGAGTTTCACTTTCGATGAAGCTATCTTTATATGAAGTCATGGCGCCAACTACGTAAGTTTTACCAAATTCCATGGAAACGGAACCGTTGTCAGTTACACAGCTATCTCCCAAATTCATGATTAAACCCACACAACCATCGGGGAAGACTCGTTCACATTGCCGACCCAACTCATTACTTCCTTTTAGTTCCCAATAGAAATGAATAAAGGGTTCCAGTTCTTTGTAAGGTTTGATTTTTGTATATTCCATTTTTACTTGCCACCTTGTGCTCTAGTTGAGCATACATGCTATCGTAAAATTCAATTAGTAAAAGCCGAATGATGTTTATTGTCTCAAGCTGTTTATATTAAGTTTATTAAAATTAAAAATTTAAAACCATAAAGTTTGATGGAATAGGATTTAAATAATTACTTATTCTTATTTCTTGTCTTAGGGGAAGCCCATTTTGTATTTTAAATTTTAAATTTATTGTGGTAATAATCTTACGATAAGGATATGAGAAAAGTAATTGCAGCATTCAATATGACACTTGACGGGTTTTGTGATCATACAGCTGGTATTCCCAATGCGGAAATACATACGCATTATACGGATCTTTTAAATGGTGGAGATGTCATTCTATATGGTCGAATTACCTACCAGCTAATGGAATATTGGCGTTCTTTTGTGAAAACTCCTGTAGGAGAGAAATCAATGGATGACTTTGCGTCGGCTATCGATAAAATTCCAAAACTCGTTTTTTCAAATAGCCTAAAAAACATAGAATGGGAAAGTGCAAAGTTGGCCAATGGAGCACTTGAAGATGAGATATTGAAGCTTAAACTGCAATCCGGTAGTAATATTTTGGTAGGGAGTCGAAGTTTAATTATACAGCTCCTGAATCTTAACTTAATCGACGAATTTCAATTGTGCATTTATCCCATTGTTTTTGGACGAGGGTTGCCATTATTTGAAGAAATAGATGATAGGATTATTTTTAAGCTGGTAAAAACTAAGGTTTTTACTAATGGTTCTGTCCTGTTATACTATCGACCCATCCATCCTTAATTAGACTATAAGATTATCGCCCAGCACCTGACAATTCTATGTCGTCTATCTATTGGTTGCACACAACAAAACTGATCGATGACCGGGTTCTGTTGGAGGAAAAGAAATCGCTTGAATTGGGCTTACTTGTAAAGGAAACGGCTATGTATCTCCAAACTTAAACCTAACGCGGATCGCTTTCAATCCGACCAATCCCTGAAGATCTTCTACCTCAAAGTGTTCTATTTCGCTGTCTATTAGCCCTTTGTGCTGCAATAGGTTAATATAGCTGAGGTATTCAGCCTCTTCGTGTACATTGGAATAGACAATGACCAATTTGCCTTTTTGGGTAATGCGCTCTGTAGAACCCTTGATCTTGGCTTTGTCAATTCGTTTCTTAGCAATCTCGTAGCGTACATTGTAGGATCCATCGATATCGAACTGTTTCTCGTCCATGCGGAAACGGATGGAAATGGGAGTAGCGAAGACTAGGATCAGGGAGGTTACCTCCAGCTGATGTGGTAACTCGGGCTGCAGCTGCCTAAACTGACTTTCCATCTCACACATGACCTGCAATTGCCATAAACGTAAATTCCTTAAGTAATAGAGGTCAAAATTTTTGTCGGGAGCGATGGAGGCCCCGATATACATGTTGTGCTCGATACCATCTGTCTTGTAGCGCTCGTAATAATGAGGAAAGTATTCTTGGGCTTCCACCTGCTTTTCGTCGAGGATCGCCACCAGCCTTTTGTTGATCAGCGTGATGGAGTTGTCATAATCCTGTCGGGCCTCATAAAAACCGCCGATAGAGAGGTTGATCCGCTCAAAATAGCTGTCGATGGCTTCGGTGGCGACGCTATTTTTGTTGTTTTTCCTGAAATTCTCCAAAATAGGGTGAATATCCTGGTTAAAATAATCGAGCATAAGCTGTTCCGTATCGGTCAGCAGCGCTTGCTGCAGCGTCGTCAGGTTTCTTTCCAGGTCGAAGACCTTCTGCTCAAAGAGCGGTAATCGCTGCGTTTGGTTGACCGCCGTGAACAATGCGATCAGTTCCTTGCTCTGATTGATCAGATCTTGGCGGATGGCCTGATTGCGGGATTCTGAGGAGCCCTGTACGTCGATCTGCCCATAGAGCGGATAAACATGGTCAAAGACAATTTCCTGCAGGGCATAGTCTTTTCCAAAGGCGCGGTCGTTGAGGAAATGCATGGCTTCTTCCTGAAATCGCCATTTGACACTCGGGTGTATAGCGGTATATTCCTTTTGGATCACCGCTTCGATCTGATTTTCAGTTTCTGCAAAGGCTTTCGAGACTTTATCTTTGATAAAGGGCAAGATGAAGTTGAGCTTGTTGGCATTGACCGAATTGAGTTCCCGAACCTTGGACGAGGACATTTCCAGTAGACCCAGCACTTTGTCGCCTTCGACCAGGGGAACAAAAATAAAGCTCTTTACTTGTTGCTGCTTGAGTTTGTTGATAAAATAGGCCTGCTTTGGATCATCCAACGGCAGCTTGTCAATATCCGGTACAACAAAATATTCGTCCTTAGTGAGCAGGTTCTCCAAGGTCTCGCTGCAGAGCATGTTTTCACATTCCTCGATCGTCGAATCATAAAGCAGATGACTGTACAGCTGTTTTTCGACAATCCGTAAGTTGTATTCGTTCCTGACCTTTTCAAAGGAGGTCAATCCGATGCGCAGATCATTTATTTTATAAATCGACCGGAAAATGCTTTCTATTTCTGCAAGTTGGACAGCACTTTTTTCGCGCAGCAGATTGCTCTTGAAGCTGGATACCGCATTTTCAATAGTGGCATCAAAAAGCGTCATAATGGAAAATCCTTTCAGGATCCAGCTCTGCTCGGGGAATTTGGACTTCCATAGGGCAATATCCGAAAAGTTGTCGATCAGTTCGATAATATCTTCTTCCGAAAGTTCGAGCGCCCGTTCTGTCGGAAGGACATCGATAAAATCGGCATTGAATAGGACGCGGTAATGATGGATGATATTATCCTTGTCTGGAATATCCAAAAAGAGGGGGGCATCCATGGCATCCACCTTAAAGCCATAATACTGGCTGATGATAACGCAGCAATTGAGAATATAATAGGTATCGGGCGAGATATCACGAAGGCTAAATTCATAGTGATCGCCGGCATCCGCTAATATTTTTTCCAGTCTTGCGGTATGGTTGAACGTATAGAGATGGAAGGGAATGGTAATGGCCTTAATCTCATTATGTGTCAGTGAGCTTGGGAACAGGTCGGCCAGCAGCACCTTGATAATAGGCTCATAGCGCAGCAGGTCTTCTGCTTTTTCGACCCCATCGATAAGTTCGGGGTATTTGCTGATTTCTTCCAGCAGCGATCGGGCATAGCTGGCCTGAAAGCCAACCGGCGATAGGGCCGCTGCTTCAAAGGATGGTATAATCTTATGAAAAGCGATCAGGGTTTTAAACGGACTGGAATCAAAGGCGAAGTTAAACTGCATAATGGTTGTTCCCGAATAAATTAGATTATTGCTGGAAGATGTACAAAAATATAAAATAATCGGCGAAAAGAAAACCCAAAGCGGACGGATAAAAACGTCGCGCTTCGGGTTTCGGGAAGGACGGTTTTATGGGTACCCTTATTTTGGATACCCTATTTGAACTGAATTTTTCGTATAGATCCGTCATCAGATGCCACGTAGAGCATATTGTCCTTATCGACTGCAATGGCATTGACGCCATTAAACTGTGCTGCTTTGCCGATACCGTCTTTGCTGCTGTTGGTCGGGTTGTTGCCACCAGCAATGGTGGTCACTACACCATAGCTATTGACAACCCGGATACTATAATTGTGGTTGTTGTAGTCGTTATCACAGACGACAATATACTGGTCTGAGTACAGGGCTATACCCATCGGACTGCCAAATAATGCTGCATTGCCCTGACCGTCCTGGGCGGGTTTATGGTTGTTATTATTGGCTCCGGCAAGGAGGTAAAGCCCATTTTGATCTTTTTTCCATATACGTTTACCAGTACCATCAGCAAAGTAAAAGGTACTTGCGTTTTTCATTTTTGTCATGCCCAGCATCGTGGCAGATTGCTGGTAGGTAGGGTCTACATTTAATAAGTTGATATTATACAACCAGCCCATAATATTGTCGCCAGCAATCCTGTTGACCACATATTGCTGATTGCTAAAGTTATTTGCATACAGGATCGTCTCGCCATCGGCTAAAAGGGCAATTGGACTCATGCCCGTATTTAAGCGGCGCCCTTCTAGATTTAAGTCGCTGCTACCGGCCCAATGTTCGGTTTGCTTTGGCGTATTGGGGCTGAAGCGGAATATGCCGGGGATTTCGTTGTTTTTTCCGCCCACATATATTTTTCCGTCGTTACCCAAGGTAATCGCCCAGGGATCCGTGATGATAAGTTCGGCATCATTGGCATCAATAATTCCGTCGCCGTTGATGTCTTTTACGGGTGGGCTCAGTGGCTGATAGATGGCGGCATGCCCATTTGCATCGTAGGATAGGGTGCGGTGGTTGGACGGATCGGTGAAGTACAGGGTATTGTTGTTGTCGACAGCGATGCCCTGAATATGCTGACATCCCAAAGCTTGTATGCCGCTGACTGTGCTTACATTGGGAAATAAGACGGGGATAGCCGACAGGCTGCTCACCGTTTTATTGTTGACAGCTACTGTCAGCAATCCCGTCGTGGCTTCTGCGGGAATGGTGATAACCAGCTTATTTTTTGAAGCTTCATTTACCAGGGCATTTTTGCCGTTGAGTGTTACGAGGTTTTGCTCCGGTTTCTCGCTGAAATTCTGACCTAAGATCGTTAAGATGCCCCCAGGTATGCCTGGTGCTGCTTTGGCGAGTGCCTGGTTGTCCAGCGCGAGCATACTACCATAGTTAATAAAGGACGATAAGGCAAATACAGCAAATGCACTGTTGTTGCTGATGGGATTATTGAATACCTGTACCCCGTTTAAGTAGACCATACCGTTGAGGACCTGAACGGTAATGGTTTTGCCGCTTAGTGTAGTCAATTTCTTGTCGGCTGTTAAATCGCTTAATGAAAAGCGGCCCTTGACAATATAGTCCTTGATGGAAGAGCCATCCTTAAAATCGGATCCATTGGCTTCATTTGCTGCCCTTAGCCGGGGTAGATCTTGACCTCCCGCGGTCACAGGTTGCAGGTTATTCTTTGCCACAGACACATCGGCAAGGATCCGCTCACTCAGGGTAAAGACTGTGATACCCTGACTAAGCTCTTCCTCAGTAAGTGAAGCGCTTTTAAAGTCGGCGGTAAAAGATTTCAGTGAATCTATTCCTGTTAGTACATCCTCGAGTTTCGATTTGGTACTTTGTTCCGGTGGATTGTCTTTATCCTTATGACAGGCTTGGATACCCAAAACAATGAATATTCCAAAAAAAATAACGAATCTATTCATGGTATAAGTTTTAAATGTTGATCTTTTTCTGACTGGAAACAGTCGGGTTTTGATGGCTTCATGTTAAGTAGGTAATGATGACTATTAAAATTACCAGTCCTGATGAACTGTTGAAATACCCACTTGTGGGTATTTATAATCGTATCGATAGTTTGTTGTGATAGCTGTAATCTGTTGTTTTTTTAATGTTTTATATTTGTTTTGTGGGGGGCAATTGGTTTTGAAGGTATTCATCGGGCGCGAATCGTAGCGAATCGTGGCGGGCCGCAGGGGCGGATGGCGGAAAAGTAATTTTGTTGGTATTGCAAATAATGGTTAAATTTAATAAAGTCAATATTGGCCTATGGAACGCCTTTTTAGATCAGAGAGCCTAGCCATGTATTACGATGAAGATCGCGATATTTTTATGGGTAAGTGGGATAACTGCAATGTAGCGGAAAAGCTCATCGCAGGAATCAAAGAGTACAAGGGAATTTTTGAGAAAATAGTGCCTGAAAAGGTAATCTGGGATCTCTCTTCCATGAGTTATATCATTCCGACGGAACTACAAAACTGGATTCTTGATTTCCTGGATATACCTGCCTGTCGGCATGGTATAGACTATAAGGTTGCGCATATCTTAAGTTCCGATATCTACACGAGCATCAGCGTGATGAATATGTACGTGGATGGGAAAACGACCTTTAGACCCCATTTCTTTTCGCATGAAAATACCGCGCTGGACTGGGTTAACTTAACGAACAATGGACCTATTTCCGAAACAGAAACCCTGCCGCCCTTACTGAAAGTCGAGTCTTTGCTCAATGAGAACAAGGGGCGGATTACCCTCGATGTGGACAGTGCGGAAGTTCCGGAATATCTGCTAGATATTCTTAAAGTTATCAAAAACCGGCGTTTTTTTTCAGCGGGGATTCGAAACTATATGCTGCTTACTGCAAAGGAGAAAGTGATCCTGACGCTGATCTTGCAGGGAAAAGCCAATAAAAATATTGCGGATATCCTGAGCATATCCTGCGAAACGGTAAAGACTCACCGGCGCAATTTGCTTCGAAAACTGCAGTGCAAGAATATGAACGAACTGATGCGGTTTCAAATATTTTTGTAGACCCATCGGGACAAATGATAATTTGAAAATTAGCCGTATAATTTTGACATTAAAAGCTGTTTTTCTGTAAGCCGATAAAAAATAAGCAACCTTTTTTACTTCGGTTGAATCTATGCGCAAGCCGGACGGCGGCATTAGTTATTCGTAAGCCTAGTCCGTGTCATGTTAGTGCGTTTGAAACGAATTTGAATTACGGAGTTTTAGCATATTTGTGAGCAGTGTATCCTTCAGTTCAGCTAATCTGTCCTGGCCGCTACTATCGTTTGCAAGGATGATAATAGCGGTATTCTTTTCGGGGTATAGGTAGCATAGTGCAGTGAAGCCACAGCCGTCGCGCCCTGTGTGCATAAGGTAGGAGAGACCATTTTCCTCCTTATCCATCATCCAACCCAATCCCATGTGCATACCGTCGGGCCTTGTAAACGTAGTTTTATGGCTTAGTGCGATGGCTGCATGGTTGTTCTTTAGATTAGCGGATGCATACTCGAGCATATCACCGAGTGTTGAAAACATGGAGGGAGCAGCTCTGTAACCATAGTCTGGAATAAAGGGCAACACTTTTCCTCGGTCATCATGACCGGCGATGAGCCGCTGCTCATCCTTTGCCGAGAGCTGTGGTTTTGTATCCTTCATGCCCAGTTGATCTTTTAAATATGAAGTGACCAGATCGTTGTAGGGTTTGTGATAAACGCGTTCCAATTGGGCAATCAACACCATCATCGCATTTCCATTGTAGCGGAATTTTGTGCCAGGAACCGTATCAAGCACAAAATTGCGCATATCCCGGAACAGGCTGTCGGCGGTATAAACACGGTAAAACTCCCGAAATGCTTTCTGGGGCAATTTGGTGATGCTATCGAGATATTTATCATCATAATTTCTCGACATCGATGGTAGGGCTGAAGTGTGGTTTGCCAGATCTACCAGTCGAACAGGATGCCCCTTATACTGCAAATTTGGATAATCCCCAGGCAAATATTTTCGGATATCATCATCAAGATTTACTTTCTTTTCGATGACGGCCTGCGCAAGCATTATGCCGACGAACGTTTTTGCAATGGAACCTAAACCGAAAATGGTATTGGTACGACTCAAATTGCCCTTACCACGGTGAAAATGGTATTGCTGTGCTAAATCGCCTGTTATTATTCCGATTGATAGGTCAACGGTAATCGGGGATAGTAGATAGTGTTTTGCCGACCGTTGAACTAAGCTATCCAGCGAAGTTTTCAAAGGGTTGCTGCTTAAAATTGAGTCCTGAGAAGTTTGTCCGAAACAAAATTGTATCGTGAGAATGAAAAAAAAAAATAACTTTTAAAGGAGTTGATTTCATATAGATCTAACAATGATAGCATAAATATAGCCAAAGAATTCGTATTCAATAACTTTGCAAACGAAATTAAGATTTTTGGACTGTTCGCTATCAGGGAAATAGCATATACAGACTGAGCATGCTACTGACCGGAATGCTTATATTGTCGTAACCGTCTTTGCTACATGCTTCGGCTATGGTCACGACGAGAGCCAGGGTACATATCATGGTGATTTCGCTCATGTGCAGGCTTGGCTCTTGCATACAGTGTCCAATTACAACGACGGTAATCAAAGCGCATACAAAGAACACTGCAGATCCTAGTAGTGTTTTTCGTGCACCAAATAGACGGTAAGCACCATAAGGCCATTTTTTGCCAGATAATGCTGCCATCGGATCACATATTGCCAAGGTGAGCAAGGGCAAATAATAAAAAATAGCTCCTTTGTCTAACAATGTCTGTGCGAGAAAGCAAAGATAGACTCCAGCAGGATAGGCCAGGCTACCGACAGATTTTCGGTCGATTGCATGGATAGAATTCAATAAATCGAACTTGATGGACAGCAATAATATCCAAGTGAACAATCCGCATAGGATGAAAACAGACCAGTGACTGCTGATCAAAATCGGAAATGATATGCAGATTATCCCCGTACCTACATGAACGAGTTTTCGGGTAAACTCTGCTTTGACCTTAAACTGTTGATACAATAGTTCAGCAAGTCCGAATAGCAACAAGAAAAGGGTGCCTAACAGGAGCATGTTCTCTAAATCGTTTTTCATAATCTTGTTTTTAAAGATAAATTAGTCCGTACATAGCTCCACTGAATATAAAGCTGTCAAATCGATCCAGTATTCCGCCATGCCCTGGAATGAGGGTGCCGTAATCTTTAATTTGACAGCTTCGTTTGTACCACGAAGCCAATAGATCGCCCAGCAATGCGGAAATGCAAATAAAAAGGGCGGTCTTTAAAGTTTGCGTGATGGACAGGTCGATGGATGGAAAGAGGAAAAGGCTGGTACCAGTAGCAATGACCAAAGCGCCAATTAAACCTTCAACAGTTTTATTGGGACTAATCGAGGGAATAAGTTTCCTTTTACCGAATAATTGACCGCAGAGCTGGCTGAAACCATCAAAAATTACCACCATAAAATAGATAAAACAAACCTTTTCTGTCGATGCCCTATGCCCGAAGTTTATAAACGCCGCTATAAGAGCGAGATAAAGGACCACTACAGGACATAAGAATAGCAGCGGTCGTTCTGAATATAGGTGGGCCTTGACAATTTCGTAAAAACCGACTATTCCAATGCAAATAGCCAAAAGCCTGACATAGTCCATATAAATGGAAAAAAAGACAAGGATCAAAATCAGGAAGTAAAAACCTAGTTTTAACCAGCGTTCCCTGGCTTGTGCAACTTGACTATTCTTATTGAGATAGCCCGTGACCAATGCCCCGATACCAAAAAATAACAACACTATATTCGCCATCAATACATACATAATTAAGCTTTTTTTTGTAATTGGATAAGGAATATACTTTTCAGATTGGATTGCAACCTCGGGAGAATAATCACGAGGATTAATTCTTCCAGGTAGGCCAAATAACTTACGGTTAGCATTATGTGGAAATAAAAGCTGTTAAATCCGAGTACAAAATAGCTAAAGATAAATATGCCCTGAAGATAGCCTGTTAATTTATAGGACCATAAATGGAAGCTGGGAAAGCGTTTAAATCGGATAAGAGCATAGATCTGGGGAACAATCCACAGGGCAATAAGTAGGATAAATTCGATTTTATAGGCCATTACAAATCCTTTTTCCAATGTTATCATGCCGATGAATGCCATGAGGTATGTTCCGATATCTGCGATCGAATCTATTTTGGCGCCAAATTCTGTCTGAAGGTTAAATAGCCTGGCGATTAATCCATCGAGGATATCGCTAATCAGGTTGATGGACAGTAATAGGATAAAGAGATCCCTGTCTGCTGTTAAAAAGGCATAGCTGATAAAGGGTAATGCCAGTATACGGTAGGCCGAAAGTGCATTGGGCACATTCCATCTGTTTTCTTTTTTAGTTTCCATTTTATAGTGATTTTTTTCTGCCTAATTTTTGATGTGCCTGTGTAAAATGACCTGCCGAAAGGGCCGCGGCAATAGATAATTCTCCGGCGAGTGCAAGGGCTGCAGCTATTTCGGCATATTTTATGGCATTCCCTTCGCCATAACAGTCCATCATTTCCAGGCACTCTCTTTGGGTCGGAAGTGCTGTTCCACCACCAATAGTGCCGACAATAAGATTGGGTAAAGTCACGGCAGCATAGAGGGAGCCGTCTTTATTATGCTCCATTCGCGTGATACCCGTTGCCGCTTCGGCGACGCAGGCGACATCCTGACCCGTTGCCAAAAACAAAGCGGCCAATCCATTGGCATAATGCCCCTGTGCACCTATAGCTCCACTTTGGATAACACCCATGGTGGACGTACGCCAATAACGATCCATCAGCTCGGCTGAAGTTTTGAGAATTTCGGACACGATGTTGGCCGGTAATGTTATTTCAGCTGTTACCTTTTTACCTCTGACATGATTGAAAGCCGCGGCGGTCGCTTTTTTGTCTCCCGAGCTGTTTCCCTCAATAAACCAGTGACTGGGCTTAATAGGACAAGAGTCAATCATAAACCGGCAGATGGCCTCTGTGCAGATGGTAACCATATTCTGGCCAGCCGCATCGGCAGTGAAATATTCAAAGGATATGGTTAAATGGTTGCCTTCAATCTGTATGCGGGTATCGGTTAACTTCGCAAATCTGCTTGTGCGTTTGACGATTTCCTGAAAGTTTTCTTTCTCTGCGAGGAACCAGGAAACAAAAAGACTTAAATCCTTGATATTCTCAAATTTGAATACAGGGCTTCTCTGAACTCCTTCTTGCAGACAGATCGATGTAATCCCGCCGGCGAGCAAACAGGCTTTAGATCCGCGATGATAGGATGCAACCAATGCACCCTCAGTTGTCGCAAGGGGAATATGGTAATTTCCGTTGGCTGAAGTGCCATGAACTTTAAGGGGGCCGATGACCCCTGTAGGGACTTGACTCATGCCGATGAAGTTTTCAATGTTGCCCTGGAAGAGTGATGGCGATAGACGGGTGTCTGTCAAGATCGGGAATCGGCTTGCGAATTCCTCTTGTTTATTTAATGGGGTTTTCATAGCTGGCTTTTAATAAAATATATGTTTATCGTCTTCCAAAGTTATTGTGATAATCGCAGTTAAAATTGTGGGAAACAATAATATAAATTTTTATTTTTGTGATTATCGCAAATAATTGGCTTATGTATCAGGAAAAGTTGATTCAGGAAATACAGCGGAAAATTGATCCCTCGAAATCTCTTATTGAGGTGATTGCAGACGCGCTTGATATTAGTTATGATGCGGCGCACCGTAGAATTTCAATGAAGAGCAAATTTTCAATAGGAGAGACGGTGCAGCTTGCAAATCGCTTTTCACTTTCTTTGGATAAGCTATTTCAGCAAAGTGACCGCATCCTAGTAAAAAAAACAGCGGAAATCCAGTCCTTTAATGATCTGTCAAATTATCTGGAGCATTCGTTTAAATCGTTAACGGAGTTTGAACCGAATCTTCAGACTTACCTGTATTACTCGGCAAAGGATATTCCGATCTTTTATACCATCAATACAGGGCTTTTATCCATATTCAAAAAATATGTATGGCTCAATTTATTGAGTCCAGACGGTTTGGAATTGTCTTTCGAATCTTTTTTGTCGAAAACACCGATCGATAGTAGAGGCCAGAAGCTTTACGATTATTATTCGTCCATCCGGGTGAAAGAGATCTGGAATGATACCACAATTAACAGTACACTCCAGCAGATCATCTATTTTTCCCAGGCCGGCTTACTGACCGCCGAAAACGGAAAGATGCTCTGTGAGCAGCTTAAAGAACTGCTGTTTTCACTAGAGAAAAGTTGTGTGCCAAACAATGACCAGTACCAGCTGTACTACCATGAGCTATTGATTTTAAACAATAATGTCCTAGTTGGAAATAACGACAGAAAGTCATTATTCGTTCCGCATACGATGCTGGGCTATTTCATTACCAATGATAAAGACAGCTGTCGACACGCCTTCAATTTCTATCAGCATCAGCTCAAAAATTCCAGGTTGTTAAATACGGCCGGAACACGGGACAAGAAAATGTTTTTTAACAAGGTTTACCAAAAGATTGATCGCTATAAAGCACAGGTAAGTGCGGATAATGAAATGTAAGAAGAGAGAGCGATTGGTACATTGTTAAGGTTGAATTGGGTGATCGGAACGAGAGTGATGTTCGGATTGGATGTTATTTCGAAGAATGGAGTGTCCCCTTTTGTTTTTCTTGGTCGTTAAGTCGTAAAATCGTTAAAACGAATGAAGACCATTTTACACATTACATCAAGTGCAAGAGCAGACAGCTCCTATAGCACAAATTTGGGCAAAGAAATTATCGATCGTATCAGAAAAAAATACGGTTCAACCTCGGTTGTCACATGGGATCTGGTTGATACACCTCCGCCTCTGTATACCCATGAGATGATTCAGGGATTTTATACCCCAGTAGATACGCCAGATTACTGTTCGATTGAGTCATTGGTTTATGCGAATGATTTAATTGAGCGAATTAATGCGGCGGACACGCTCGTCATCAGTACGCCAATGCATAATTTCGGCATTTCTGCTCACCTTAAAGCATGGATCGATCAACTGGTTCGTTTTGGTGTTACCTACACGTATAATGACACCGGAAATCGTGTTGGACTTATCGCGGATAAAGATGTCTATTTGGCTATTGCTTCCGGTGGAATGCAAAGTTCATCGCCGGTACAAGACTACATAGCGGATTATCTAGCTGCTGTCTTCCGAACCTATGTTGGGATAACGAAAATTCAGACGTATCGAATAGAGGGTACGGCTTTCCCTAATTTTTCGCCCGATTACAACGCGATATTGGCTGACTTTCCCCACTGAGGTCAACACAAGGGAATAAAGCTGATACCTAAACCGTTGTTTTAAGCCCAGATCCCAAGTCTTTTGCCTTGGGATCTGGTATCGATTATCACTGGAGCGCAAGGATTTGTTTTTGGTAAACATCCTGTTCAGTTAATGAAGAAGCTAAATTTAGCGCTTTAGTGTAGTTATCAATTGCTTCGGCTTGGTCAAGATCCCGATAGAGGTAGCCCAATAATCCAAAATAATGGGACATTTTAATAAGATTAAGTTTTTTTGTTTCCTCGATACCTGCCTCTGTGCCATAGACCTTGGCATAGGCAAATGCCCGGTTGAGGGCCGTCACGGGGGAGTATTCGATCAGAATCAACTGATTATAAAATTTTAAAATATATTCCCATTTTGACTGGTTATCCACCACGGTGTGCCAATAAGCGATGGCTGCTTCTATATGGTATTTGGAGGTCTCCTGCGTATCGGTCGCCTGTACCATGTAGAAATTACCTTGATCGATCATATCGCTATTCCATTGTTGCACATCCTGTTGTTCAAAAAGTACGATTGTCCCATTCTTATCCATTCGGGCATCAAGCCGCGAGCTTTGGTAACACATTAACGCGATTAAAGCGTTGGTCTGTGGCAGGTTTGTTGTTTCATGTGCTGTCAACAGGAGAGCTAACCGTATGGCCTCCATGCATAGTTCTTTTCGAATGATGTGATTTTCATGTTGAGCATAATATCCTTCGTTGAAAAGAAGATATATCGTTTTCAATACAGTTGCTAGGCGAGCGCTTATTTGGCTATCTGATAATTCTTTTAGTTCAAATTTGCTATCCCTTAAGGCTGTTTTTGCTCTAAATATGCGCTTCTTTATGGTTTCTTTATTTGTAAGCAGCGCCTGGGCGACCTCTAGGATACTAAATCCGCATAAGATCTGCAATGCTAAACTAATCTGCCCCGCTATGGGTATTATCGGGTCACAGATGGCAAATAGCATCGCCAATTGGCTGTCGCTAATGGTACGTTGGTCTATATCGTCTGGTAGTGTCTTTTCATTCAGTTCCTTTAAGATATTGTCTTTGACTTTAAGTTCAAAGACAGCCTTATGTTTAATGTAATCTTTTACCTTGTTTTTGGCGACAGTGTAGAGCCAGGCTTGTGGGTTTGGAGGGATGCCGGTAACCGGCCAGACTTCCGAAGCTTTTAAAAATGTATCGCTGGAAATATCTTCCGCAAGCTGGATGTCGGACAATCCAAAATGACGGCATAATACAGCCGTCATTTTGGCGTACAGGTCACGAAACAGACCTGGTATCAACTCAGCTGTTGATGTAGGCTTTTCCAACGGAATTAGGATCTTAGGAGCTCACGCACTTCAATACTTCCGCCAATTTTAAATATTGGATTCTGTTTCGCAATTTCTACAGCTTCATCAATGTTTTCGGTCCGCACCACAATAAAGCCACTGACGTATTCCTTTAATTCAGTAAAGGGGCCGTCGGTAACCACTTGGTCAGCGGATATATGTCGCCCACTGTCAATCGTCGGTAAAAGCGTTTTCCCTTTATCTACCAATTTTTCCTGAGCAGCGATACTGGCTAGCCAGTTCATACGCTCCTGCATTTGTGCTGGAGAAGGCTTGAAATCAATGCCGGCCTTTAATCTGAAGATTAGCATAAATTCTTTCATGGTTTTTAAATTTTAGTATTTACCATCAAACGATCGAGCATTACAAAAGGGGACATCTGTGCTGATAATTGAAAAAATAACATAGGAAAAAGTCCATTTTAAAATACCGCGGTGTATTTCAAGTTACGAAATATCACTCAGCTTCATCTTTACCGCCAGGATGTGTTTGCAGAGCCCCCTATTTGTCCTGTTGTTCGTAAACCAGCTACAGGTACATTGCAGATCATTCCCTTTACCTACGACAATATGGCTCAGGTTCGCACTACCTTTTACTTCGGCCTTAATACCATTTTTGTCATGTTGCAGGAGCAGCACAGCATCTTCATCAATCAACTTAACGGCATTTTGCAACCTTGGATTAAAGCGTTTTAAGCGTGAAAGTTTGAAGGGAAGCTTTCTGTAAAAATAATTGTTGCTCCACAAATCGTAACCCAATAATCCCATACTGGATAATGAGGCTTGCATGGTTTCCATGGTGCCGAGCTGAAGGTTATGCTCTATGGAAACTAGCGTAGGTTGAAAAATCTCATTGGTTTTAAAATAATTATTGATACCCAAGATCCATTCTTCCGGCAGTTGAACAAGCAGGTTTTCGATATGCTTACTTTCACCTGAAAAACCGCGATAGACGCTTTCGGAAAGTAGGAACAGCATTTGTATTTCCTTAAAATCAAGCACTATCGCTGTACTTTGCTGATCTTCGTGATTATAGAATGAGACACTGTCTACATGTATAAGTAGGTTTTCGATTAGATTGAGTCGATGAATGCCACCTATTTTTAAACTGTTGGGCTTGGCAACAGCAGAAAAAGTATAGCTGTTGCCCGATTTAGATAAAAAGTATTCGGGCTTAACCGCGCTTTTAGGTATAGCTTTAAAGAGCTGCAAGGCTTCAATTCTGTTCAATTGAAAGGCAAGTTCCATTTGCGATAAGTAGACTTGGACATTGCCCAGTCCTTTAATCCAGCGATCGGGTAGACTCACTTTTTTCTCTGTAGTCTCTGCGCGCGCAGTGATGACTTTAAGCTCATTGGAACCAACGCCTACAATCAATTATCGGTGCGGCCAACAGTATTGAAAGCTCGGATCGTTACATCGTTAAAATCAACATTGGTACAGCCAGCTTGAATAAACTCCCCGTCAATTCCTGTTTGCAGCACGTCAATGCGCGCGTAAACACTGTTGCAGGATGAAAATGCTTCAAAATGAAGCTGGCCATTACCGACAGAAACGATCGGGTCGCGCATATTGACGCGCTGATCTGGGCTAATTGCAAAATGAGAACGTACCGTTTTACCGAGTGTACTTAAACATTTTGAAGCAACAAATGAATTGATAATGCTGCCATGAAAGAAGCAGTGAACCTGATTGTCCTGTTCGATTTCAGAACAATGTGCCAGGATGAACGATTTATCCTTACTCCCCATAGCGATCGTAGAAGTATGTTGATACTGATACTGATAATCAAAGTCTACATTCATTTGTGTTTTACTTTACTTAAAAATACCTGATTTACTTCGCTTTGAAGTTGGGCCGAAACCTCAACATAATGAGCGACCAATTTCTTGCTGTTTACAGGGAGACGCTCGCCATCCAGATGTTCCAAGGTTTTTTCCAGACATACGAATTGGAACTTTTTGATCTGCTGCGCTACAAATGGGCGATCTAAATATTCGATAAACCTGTTAACAGGTGCATATCCGGCAGCAAGTAGCCTACCGATGATATCAGCAAGGTAGGAAAGATCCTGTTTTTTATTTAAAAGTGCAAACTGCACATATTCTGTCGCCAGATCTCTCGAGATCTTCTTTTCAAACAATAAACAAACAGCAATATAGAGCCATCCGCTGCCGCGTACCTCCAGGCGATTATCCATCACGAACTGCATCGGGTATAGGCAGTTTTCCATTTCCGGGACTTCATTGCCTGAAGCGGTGTCTGGGATATAACGGCATAACAGCGGACCAATGTATTGAGGTGTTAAGCTGAGTTGAAAGGCTATGGCTTCTCGAAATGTCCTCGAAAAAGGTGCTGTATGATAGAATAACGGCGGGTAATGTTTGGTTTCTTCCCGTCTACACCAGGTATAATTCCAGTTGTGTTCCAGAAACATTCTGTGCCAGGTTGCGTATTCGTTTTTGTCGACGACAATTTCGAATGTGATCTCAAATGGATTTACGACAGCGGGATAGCTTTTGGCTGAAGTATGTTCAAATTTCGGAAATACCTGATCGGGCTGTTTGATCCGTGTTACTTGCGCCCAGAGTGCCAATACATCTGCTGTGGGCCTAACCTGGTCTTTAGCTCCCAGAAAGTACTGCATCGCAGAAGCGTAATTTCCCTTTAAGGTCTTTACAAGACGAATAGTCTCTTCATCTGTCTGTTGATATAACAATCTGTTACAGGCGACGATTAGATCTTCTATTTCAATGGCAACCTTTTTTTGTTCATACGCGAGTAGGCGTTTTATCAGTACGTTAGGGTGCAGGTAAAAGGGGAGGTGACTCGGTGTCGACAGAAATGGCAAGCAGTTGTTGCTGGCGAGTTTTTGTCGCATCCAATCTAGCTTATGCTGTGCAAAGGGAATACTATCACTTTTATGGCCAGTTTTTTCGCCGCTATTTTCGCCAATCCAATAATGCATAAAATCAGCGAAAGAGCGCATGTAGTCAATGTCCCAAAAACGACTGAACAGCTGTTTGCAATAGGGTTTCAATTGCCTTTTGTAGTCGTTAGGGATATCGTTCTGCAACTGATTCAGCCCTTCGAGGAAGAGGTCGAAATCTAGAGCAGACTTCGTTCTGATGAAATGACCGATCTGAAATAACAAAGCATCCCAAGTTGAAGGAATCGTGACCTGCACCAGTTGTTCTGCCAACTCTTCAAACGCGGGGTCTGCCATGGCGGTATCTGCCACGAAGGGAGTCGCCTGCGCCAAGCCGAGAATTTCGAGGGTCTTAAGTTTTAAATTACTGCGGTGGGGTTCAACGAGATCTTTCAAGACTTCCGGATCAGCCTGTTTTACTAAAAGCTGAGCACCTTTTTCCTGTACTTTTGAATCAGTCTGGAGTAACAGCATGGATAGATCTGCGGAAATGTCAAGCGATCTATATTCTTCTTTTTTCAGCAGGTGTTCGAGGATATCCAAGCACAGCAGCAGTGATTTTTCTATTTTCTCCTTTGGGAAAATAGTACTCACATGATCAATAAATCCATTTTCATCAAAACCTTCCATTTTATAGATTGTCTTGATCTGTCTGACCGAAAAATTAATAAGGCTTGTATTCGAGGTATTCAGTAGCGAGAACAAGAGCTGTTGTTGCTGTAGGTAATCCTGTTGTGTTGTATTAAATATGCCCAAAAGTCGGATATGCCAATCTAAATGTGGCTTCTTCCAGTTATTGAGTAAGGATTCCATTAAATCTGGAATAATAGCGCGGTCAAATACATAGCCCTTCTCCTGCATGATCTGTATGACTTCGGTCCAATATTCGGTCACTTTTTTACAGACATATCCCGTACGTGCTTCCCATTTGGAAAGGTCGAGTACTGGAATTTCATAGCGTTGGAATTGTAGAAATACGTTGTCGATTACCGCAGGATTTTTCAATAAAAAATCGGCCTCCTCTTCTGTATTTCTGTCATAGGTATCTACTGTCAACAAACGAGCAACAAAATAGCTTTCATCAAAGGTGATCCAACCTTGTTGGTAAAATGCCCATAGTACCTTGAAATCAATACCGTCGAAACGTTCCTTTTGTGAAACCTTAACGATCTTGTGCAGATAGTCGGGCAGAAAAAGCCGATAAAAGGCCATTAAGGGTTCTACGCCGATGGTTGGATTGCTTAAGTAGGACCTCAATGGGCACAATTGCCAAGTTCCATTTAAGCGTTTAATTTTAGCGATATCCTCAAATTGGCGGGTACAGGCAATAAGTGCAAAATTGAGCGTGGCGTAGACCTGTTGACGGTTCTCATAAAAATCAAGTCGTGCCGGTCCTTGTAAACTACCGTCATCCTTTGCTAAAATATCGCGATCAATATCCAAGGCATGTAAATATGCTATAGTTGCTGTACGTTCATCGGGATTGAGCACTTTACAGTGGTTCAGTACTTCTACCCAATTTTTGTCTCTGATATACTGTTTGAGGTTATTCATACGGTTAATTAAACATTCAAAAATATCATAAATCTGACGAGCTCCTATAAAAAATGTTTTTTCTTTCGTTGGTATTAATCCACTCCCTGGGTATACATGGGGATCTTATAGATGGCTGTTGAAGCGGTGATAAATAAAACCGTACGATCTTTACCCCCAAAACAGACATTGGATGTCCATGGTTCATTTACTTTAATATGGCCGATCAGCAGGCCTGTCGGACTATAAATAAAGACGCCTTTGCCTGTCAGGTAAATATTTCCTTGATGGTCCAATGTCATCCCGTCAGATCCTTTATCGATAAGCGCTGTCTGTCCGCTGAGCTTGCCGTCAGATTCAATGGTGTACCTATACGTTTTATTCCGTTCGATATCTGCGACATAGAGGTATCTTCCATCTGGCGAGCCGACAATGCCGTTCGGCTTGCTTACATCATCAGCTACTACGATGGGTTTTTTCGCTTTTCCTGGAGGAAGGTAGTAGACTTTCTGCCCCGCTATTTCTGGCTTTTTCCGGGTCCAATAATCGCGCAGATAAAAGGGGTCTGTAAAGTAGATGCCCCCTTTCTTGTCTGCCCATAGATCATTTGGACCATTCAGTTTCTTTCCGTCGATAGCGGTCAGCAGGACGGTAACCTGACCATCTTTGCTGATTGACCAGATCTCGTTCTTTTCGTCGGCACAGGCAAGGAGCTGACCCTGATGGTTAAAGTAAAGTCCATTTGCGCGGCCTGCAGAATCTTTAAAAAGCGAAAGTTGCCCTTTGGTGCTATATTTCCAGATTTTGTTATTGGGCTGGTCGGTAAAATAGATGTCCCCGGTCTTGTCCACTGCCGGCCCTTCGGTAAAGGCAAACTGTCGGGCTATTAATTTTAAGCTGTCCTGATGAAACAATTGTGCGCTGAGATCTAAGCCATTTAAGGAGAAGAGTACGGACAGCAGGAGTGTAGGCCAGTGCCTGCGAGAATGAGCTGAATGGAACATATCAACTAATTTATCAATTTTCTGGCAATAAATAATTTTCTTGGGCTATACCACCTGGCCTTTGTAATATTTCTTTCTTAACCAAAAAGCTACATTGACCAAGGCAATCAATGCAGGCACTTCCACGAGTGGACCTATAACACCGGCAAATGCCTGGCCACTGTTGATGCCGAAGACGCCAATAGCAACTGCAATAGCCAACTCAAAATTATTACCGGAAGCTGTAAAAGAAATGGCTGCATTTTTGGAATAATCTGCGCCCATTCGTTTACCGATAAAAAAGCTCACCAGGAACATAATGGCAAAATAGATCACCAAAGGAATCGCAATTCTGACAACGTCCATAGGAATCTGAACGATCAGTTCACCTTTCAGGCTGAACATGACTACAATTGTAAATAATAATGCGATTAAGGTGATGGGAGAGATCAGCGGTACAAATTTGCTTTGGAACCATTCTTTTCCATTTAACTTAATCAGGCCATAACGGCTGATTATGCCCATTGCAAAGGGAATGCCCAAATAAATTCCGACACTTTCCGCAATCTGACCGATCGAAATATTGACATCAAGACCTTTCATCCCAAATACTGGGGGCAGAACGGTGATAAAGATATAAGCATAGACGCTGTACAATAAAACCTGAAAAATGCTATTGAGGGCGATGAGTCCTGCAGCATATTCGCGGTTTCCTTCTGCCAGCTCATTCCATACAACGACCATTGCAATGCAGCGGGCTAGCCCGATAAGAATAAGGCCGATCATATATTCGGGGTAGTCCCGCAGAAATACAATAGCTAGGATAAACATTAAAATAGGCCCTATGATCCAGTTCAGGAGTAGGGAAGCCCCCAGTATCTTTGTGTCCTTAAATACCTTGCCCATATTTTCATATTTCACCTTGGCAAGTGGTGGATACATCATCAGGATCAGGCCAATGGCAAGTGGAATATTGGTGGTGCCGCTGGAGAAAGAATTGATAAAATCAGACGAAGACGGGAAAAGGAATCCAATAGATACTCCGATTGCCATCGCCAGGAAAATCCATAAGGTAAGGTATCGGTCGAGGAAACTCAATTTTTTCCTTTCATGTGCTGGGGCGCAGTTGTTGGCTGACATATTTTTTTGTTAGTGGGTATGTTTATTTATCGAGATTTTCCGCTACAAATTCAGCACTGTATGTTTTGATAAGATCACGTACCCTTCTGAATTCATTCATAACTTCTTCCTCCGTCCCGGTAGCTTTTGCCGGGTCTGGGAAATTGTAATGTAGTTTTTTAGCCCTTGAAGGAAAATATGGACAACTCTCTTTGGCATTATCACAGACCGTAATTACATAGTCAAAGTCTATTGCCGCATATTCATTGACATGATTAGAGGTGTGGGATGAGATATCAATGCCGGCTTCAGCCATAACCTGAATGGCTTTTGGGTTAACGCCATGCGTTTCTATGCCGGCGCTATAAACCTCGGCTCGGCTACCTGCGAAATGTCTTAAAAATCCTTCTGCAATTTGGCTGCGGCAACTGTTGCCGGTGCAGAGTACCAATATTTTTTCCATTTTTTAAGTTCTTGATTAGCAGCAGCCGCCACCAGGTTTACAAACTGGACCATCAGCAGCCAGATTAACCATTTCCAGCTTTACAGGTTCGGCTTTGGCAACGGGGGCGCAGCATTCTTCTCCAGCTGACGTGGTGCCACAACTTCCCCCGCGGTTAATGGCTTTGCACTGGGTATAATCTGGAGTAAGGTTAACTATTAAATCTTGTCCGGACACGGTAAAATTACCCGGATACATTTGGCGTGTATCGAACTGCGAGTTGCCAAATTCAATTTTTACAATAGCATTGGGATTAAGCGGTAATTTCTTTTCAACGATATCCACGATAGACATCGCTTTACTTGCTTGCATTGCACGGCCTTCTTCTGATTCCCTTGGTTCCCATAGTTGGACAATGATTTCAGTCCAGGAGTTCATTACGCCACCACAATCGACGGATACGATCGGAGCCTGTTTGATTTCTGTGATATGGTAGGAGGGATCTACCCATTTACCTGCTGCATATTCAAATTGTAAAATTTGATTCGGGTTTTGCTGGAGCTGCGTTTTAAACGTTTCCCAGTTGATAAATGCGGAGTTGTTCATGTTATATTGCAATTTAACGATTAATTGATATAAATTTTTTTAGCAACAGTTTGTGTTCTCTTTATAAGAGTCAAAGAAAGCTGCCAGGTTTGTTTTCAATAATTTCCAGGCTTTCGGTTCAATACAATAGCATACCCGTACACCCTCAATGGTGCCCTGTATAATACCCGCATTCTTCAATTCTTTAAGGTGCTGGGAAATTGTTGGCTGTGCCAATCCTAGTTCCTCAACCAGATCACCACAGATACACGAATTTGCACGGATGATGGATTGAAGAATCGCAATACGGGCAGGATGGCCCAACGCTTTGAGCATTGTGGCGAGCTGATTCTGCTCTTCTGTGAATATTTCTGTCTTAGTAAGTCCCATAATGTTATTGCAATATTACGATTAATTTTTCTAAAAACCCAAATTGGAAACATAAAAATTATGCTACGATGATATTAATCGAAGTATTGCGCTCAATTCGAACTCGAAATGGCCTAATATCAACTTTTGGAGCAAAGGGTTATATTGGTGTAAAAAAAAAGAGACAACCGATACTCGGCGTCTCTTTTTGTACCTAGGGCGGGAATCGAACCCGCACTCCCTTAACGGGAACAGGATTTTAAGTCCTGCGTGTCTACCAGTTCCACCACCTAGGCAGGTGAGCGAAAAACGAGATTCGAACTCGCGACCCCAACCTTGGCAAGGTTGTGCTCTACCAGCTGAGCTATTTTCGCATTGGAATTATTATTCTTTCAATCTGTCAGAACCTTGCGTTCTTCCTTTTTGGTGGTGCCAGCTGGATTCGAACCAGCGACACAAGGATTTTCAGTCCTTTGCTCTACCAACTGAGCTATGGCACCTTTTCAATTTAGCTGTCTGCCTTATTGATGATGCAAATATAGACGGATTATTTGAATTACGAAAGCTAAAAGTGCTTTTTTTTGCGTTTAAACGCCAACCTACTGATTTTTAAGGAAAAAAAATAAGGGGCAATTCTACACGAATAGCCCCTTTATAGGATATTGGTCGAGTTGATTAAGACAATTTACCAACTTCTAATACCAAGTCAACGATTTTGTTTGAATATCCCCATTCGTTGTCATACCAAGATACAACTTTAACGAAGTTATCATTCAATGAAATTCCTGCTTTTGCATCGAAGATTGATGTACGTGCATCACCTAAGAAATCTGAAGAAACAACTTCGTCTTCAGTATAACCTAAGATACCTTTCAATTCGCCTTCAGAAGCTTCTTTCATGGCAGTTTTGATTTCTTCATATGAAGCACCTTTGTTCAAACGTACTGTTAAGTCAACAACTGAAACGTCTGCTGTAGGAACGCGCAATGACATACCTGTCAATTTACCTTTCAATTCTGGAAGAACCAAACCTACTGCTTTTGCAGCACCCGTAGATGAAGGGATGATGTTTTGGTATGCACCACGACCACCTCTCCAGTCTTTTACTGAAGGACCGTCTACAGTTTTTTGTGTTG
Organism: Sphingobacterium sp. UGAL515B_05; assembly: GCF_033097525.1. Classification (NCBI taxonomy): domain Bacteria; kingdom Pseudomonadati; phylum Bacteroidota; class Sphingobacteriia; order Sphingobacteriales; family Sphingobacteriaceae; genus Sphingobacterium; species Sphingobacterium sp. UGAL515B_05. The sequence continues at coordinate 4,488,837 of NZ_CP109907.1, forward strand.
CTGTAACCGCGTGTACTGTTGTCATCAAACCTTCAACGATACCAAATTTATCGTTTAATACTTTAGCGATAGGCGCTAAACAGTTTGTAGTACATGAAGCGTTTGAAACGATGTTTTGATCAGCTTTCAATTTTTTGTGGTTTACACCCATTACGAAAGTAGGGGTGTCGTCTTTCGCTGGAGCAGACATCACTACTTTTTTAGCACCTGCATCGATGTGTTTTTGAGCCAACTCTTGAGTCAAGAAGAAACCTGTAGATTCGATGATTACTTCAGCACCTACTTCATTCCATTTCAAGTTTGCAGGATCTTTCTCAGCTGTAACACGGATAGTTTTTCCGTTAACAACCAAATTACCGTCTTTTACTTCTACAGAACCGTCAAATTTGCCATGTGTTGAATCATATTTCAACATATAAGCCATATAATCTGGTTCAACTAAGTCATTGATACCAACAATTTCAATTTCTGGACGATTGATAGCCGCTCTAAATGCTAAACGACCAATACGGCCAAATCCGTTAATTCCAATTTTCATATTCTTAATTTTTATTGATATAATATTTAATTAAATTATGTATCGGTTCTTTTACAACAGTACCAATACTGATATTAAATTCGTCTGTGGCAACTTCCCGAAGCAAGTGCTCATAATTAAACGCTACTGAACCCGTAAAGTTTACGTCACTGTCCGGATATTCTTTCATTAAGGGCTTGATGTAGGTTTTTATAAACGTGCGAAGCCCATTTTTAACCAATTGACTAATGAATAGATGATCTTTATTTTCGAGGACAAAGTCGGTAAATGAATTCAGAAAATTTGTCGGTTGTGGGGAAATATACACCCTTTCCAAAATGGTTTTCTTATCGATGTTAAATTCTCTTTCCAATTTGTCCCGCAGATCAACAGGTAAGGTATCCGTCATATAATGTTTGAGTAACTGCTGGCTATTCCAGTTTGTCGCCCCCTCATCGGCCAGAATATAACCTAGACCATAGTTATTGTCAATGATTTTTTTCCCTGTATAATAAGCTGCATTTGATCCACTTCCAATGATGCCAATAATTCCTCTTTCGTCGCCAAAAGTGGAAATTGCCGAAGCAATGACATCATGATCAACCCGTACGCGCGCATTGACGAAAAAACGTTCGAGGACGTTCTTTATTTTATCCTTACGTTCCTTCGACGAAGATCCTGCTCCAAAAAAATAGATCCGTCTGATTTTTTCGGCGTTGTTGATCAGGTTGGTGTTTTTATGCAAATGCTGTAGTATGGAGCGCTCATCTTGAAGATAAGGATTGATCCCGTTCATGCGAAACCCCGTGGTAATCCGACCTTTATCGGCCAATCGCCAGTCTGAAAATCGAGATCCACTATATACTACTGCTATCATGTCTGTTCAATTAATGATTATAAAATCTCAGCCATTTCCAATAAATCAGGGCTAAGTTTAATTTCCTTATTGCTGATTGCTTCTTCAATTGGAGTTGTCTTGATTTCATTACCACGAAGCCCAACAGTAACTCGTGTATTTCCTGCTAATAATTCATTGACAGCGGCAAAGCCCAATCTACTCGCAAGCACGCGGTCGAAACTCGTCGGAGCACCACCTCGTTGCAAATGCCCTAATATACTAACTTTCGTGTCGTAATGATCAAACTTTTCTTTTACTTTTTTTGCAACGTAATAAGCACCGCCATTTTGATCGCCCTCTGCAACAATAACAATAGACGACGATTTCTTCTTAATGGCACCGTCTTCCAAATGGCGGATTAAATCGTCAATGGCAGTTTCTTTCTCTGGAAGTAAGATTGCTTCGGCTCCGCCGGCAATACCTGCATTCAAAGCTATACAGCCTGAATCTCTTCCCATCACTTCAACAAAGAAAAGGCGTTCATGCGAAGCCGCAGTATCTCTGATTTTATCAATAGCTTCAATGACTGTATTGTTGGCCGTATCGTAACCGATGGTATAATCAGAACCGTAAAGGTCGTTGTCTATCGTACCGGGTATACCTATAATAGGTATCTCGAATTCTTTGGAGAAAAAATTAGCCCCTGTAAAGGTACCGTCACCACCAATAACCACCAATGCATCCACACCGGCAGCGATCAGGTTGTCATATCCTTTTCGACGGCCTTCCGGCGTCTTGAACTCCATGCAACGCGCTGTTTTTAATATGGTACCACCACGCTGTATAATATTGCTGACCGAACGCGTATCCATTTCTATGAAATTTGCATCGATCAGACCTTGGTATCCCTGATAAATACCCGTTACTTGCAATCCCTTATGTAATGCTGTTCGAACAACAGCACGAATACAGGCATTCATACCAGGAGCATCACCTCCTGACGTTAACACACCTATTTTTTTAATTTCTTTTATCACACGCTATATTTTAGGTTTTACGAATATAAGATTTTTATAGTGTATATTCTACACTTTGAATAAATTTTTCAATATTTTTTTGCGCATCACGTTTAGGAAGCGTATAATTGTTACAGATAACCCGATGATTAGTAACCGCTAAATTTAGCTCAGTATATTGCACATAAATAAATTTAGAAGTTTTGTATAGTAATTTTACCGTTGACTGTGTCATATTAGGCTTTCACGAAGGAGAATTAAAAGTTCTTTTGGCCGAAAGAAATGAATATCCTTTTAAGGATTGGTGGGCATTGCCAGGTTTTTTCGTGGATAATGACGAAGAGATGGAAGATGCCGTAAAACGAATTTTGTATGAGAATACAGGTTTGAAAGATGTATTTATGGATCAGCTGCATTCCTTTGCGGGCTTAAAAAGGCACCCAAAGGGGCGCATTCTGACGGTGGCCTATTACGCCCTTGTGCAGCTGGATAATACCAAATTGAAAACCAAGCCTGTTACAAACTATATGAAACAGGCGAAATGGTTTCCCGTTCGAAATGTACCTGAACTGGCATTTGACCATAAGCAGATTTTGGACCTCTGTCTAGAAAGATTGCAGCGGCGCCTTGCTTATAAGCCGATTGCTTTTGAGCTGCTACCCGAAAAATTTACCCTCACCCAGTTACAGCTGGTGTATGAGGGAATCTTGAATAAACCACTCGATAAACGCAATTTTAGAAAGAAAATGCAGAATTATGGCTTTCTAAAAGAGCTTGACGAAGTGCAGACCGGAGTTGCCTATCGTGCAGCACGGCTCTATAAACTGGATAAACGAAAATTCTTAAAACATTTTCAGAACACGGTCGCATTCTAATAGATCTGTTCGTATAACATAAGGCAAACTCGAGAGTTTGCCTTTTTTGTTGTCAGTTTAATATCAAAATTATTACAATTTCAAAATTTATTTTGCCCAACATGTTACTTTTTATATTTTTGAACAATTTTTGATAAAAGTCAGAAAGTAGAAAGGAGTTTTTTGAAGAATGGAAGATAGAAAAGATCAAATCATTCATGCGGCGATAAGACGCTTTATGCATTACGGTTTTAGTAAGACTACAATGAATGAAATTGCGGAGGATATAAAAATTACCAAAGCGAATTTATACTACTATTATTCGGAAAAGAATGCACTTATACGGGATGTGATTGTGCGTTTGACGGATGAATATAGGGAAGAGGAGGAGAAGATGGTGGCTGTGCACGTGGGTACCACTTACGAGCTGATCATGAAAATACTGGAACTGCGCGATGCATTCGTCCGTAAATACTATATGTTGCACATGAACGAAAATCTGGAATGGATCAAGGGACTTTCCATGCAGGATTTTTTTCAATGTCTCCACGACCGCGATGTGAAAGCCTTGTTTGAGATCCTTCAGATCGGTGCCGAAAAAGGTGAAATAGATGGGGAGCATCTCTATGAAACAGCCGAAATCTATGTGGAATTGATGAAGAGCTTATCCTTGATGTGCAATATTTCCGATATCATTTCGGGGATTCCAAATCAGGATCGGTTTGATGAAGTATTGCAAAAACAAAAGCTGGCTACCAAGCTGTTTTTTAATGGTATAAATAAAAAGTAGATATAAAATTAGGACAAATAAATTAGGAATGAAAACAATCAGAATACTAGCCAGCCTTTTATTAGGTACGATGGTTTTCCAGAGTCATGCACAGCAGCAATTGAGCTTAAGTGATGCGATTAAATTTGCTTTGCAGAACAAAAAGGAAGCTAAAAAGGCAAAGTTAGATCTCGAAAACTCGCAATACCAGATTGATGAGGTTAGGGGTAGCGCGTTGCCACAAATTACAGCAAATGGTTCCTTAAAATACAATGTGTTAATTCCAGAAATGGTATTGGAAGCCGGTGGTCAGACTCAAAAGATTAAAATGGGACAACCCTGGAATTCAACAGCAGTGGTTTCTCTGAATCAGCAGCTTTTTAATCAATCGATCTTTACAGGGTTGAAAGCTGCTAAGACAACAAAAGAGTTTTACCAAATAAATGCGCAGTTAACAGATGAACAGGTAATCGAAAAAGTAGCAAATGCTTACTATGATATCTACCAAGAACATCTGAAACTTCAAACGATAGAAAATAACTTGCAAAGTACCACAAAAACGAAAGATGTGACGGAAGGACTTGTGAAAGCTGGGCTTGCAAAAAAAATAGATTTGGATCGCTTGGTGGTCAATGTGAATAACCTGGAGGCACAGAAACAACAAACAACCAACGCCGTACAGATCAAAGAAAATGCATTGAAATTCGCAATCGGGAAGCCGATCGAGGAAGACATTGAATTATCTGAAGAGACTTTTGATATCAATGCAGCATTGGCCGTGGAATCGGATAATGTAGAAAATAGGACCGAGGTGCAGTTGATGAAGAAGCAAATTGAACTTTACGAACTGAATAAGAAATCGAAAGTTGCTGATCTATACCCTAAATTATCCTTAGGTGGAGATTTTGGTTTTAATGGATTTGGTAAAGGGTTTCCTATTGGTGGTGATTTTAGCTGGCCAAAGACCTCGAGCATAGGTTTAAATCTTTCGGTGCCAATCTTCACGGGAGGAACAACAAGAGCAAGAATCAACCAGGCGGATATTCAGATTAGACAAGCACAGGTTGATCTTGAAGATACCAAACTTGGCCTAAATCTAGCGAAAGAAAATGCCAAATCACAGATCAAGATCAGTTTGCTGACGATCGACAACAATCGCCGGAATGTTAAATTGGCTAAAGGTGTTCTAGATGATACAAAAAACAATTTTAACAATGGTTTAGCAACTTTAACAGAATTACTTGACGCTGAAAAAGCACTAGCTGATGCAGAAAATAATCTAAATACAAGTTTGTTGAACTATAAAGTAGCCGAAGTACAGATTATTAAGGCGAACGGCGAATTAAAATCACTAATTAAAGAATAATTGACTAATACAATATGAAACGCGGAATTATTACCTTACTTATTATTGCTGCTGGTTTAGCAGGAATATTTTTTGTGTTAAATAAGAATAAAAAGAAAAATGAGGCAGAAACTGCGGAAGTAGCCAAAAAAAATGTGGCTATTGCTGTGCGTATCGATACAGCAAAAGTATCTTCCATGGATTTACGCTATACTGCTAACGGAACATTTTCTCCGAAACAGGAAGTAACTGTTTCGGCTGAAACTGCTGGCCGGGTAGTGAAAGTATTGGTTGATGAAGGTTCGCATGTGAGTGCGGGACAGACTTTGGCGATCATCGAGGGTGATAAACTGAATGTGAACGTGGCGAATGCGCAAGCGGCATATACCAATGCGCAGGCTGATCTGCACCGCTTTGAAAGTGCTTTTTCTACGGGAGGTGTAACCAAACAACAGTTAGACCAGGTGAAATTGCAATTTGAGAATGCGAAAAATAACTTAAAAGCTTCTAAATTAAATGCTGGCGATGTAACCATAAAAACGTCGGTATCGGGTATCGTCAATTCACGTAAAATCGAACCGGGGACTTACCTGAATGTCGGTGCTGCGGCCTTTGATATTGTGAATGTTGCCACCTTGAAATTGCGTGTCAATGTAGACGAAAAGAATGTAGCGACCTTAAAGATCGGTCAATCTGTTGATGTGACAGCGAGTGTGTATGCAGATCAACGCTTTACCGGTAAAGTAACATTTATCGCACCTAAATCGGACGGTAGCTTAAATTTCCCTGTTGAAATCGAGGTAAATAATGCATCGAACCAATTGCGTGCTGGTATGTATGGTACGGCCATCTTCGGCGAAGGTGTTGCCAGCAATACATTGATCGTACCACGTAACGCTTTTGTGGGTAGCGTGAGCGACAACAAGATCTTTGTGCTGAAAAACGGTAAAGCAATCGAAACAAATGTCAAATCGGGTAGAAACTTTGGTGATTACATCGAGATCTTAGGCGGTTTGCAAAATGGCGATCAGGTGATTGTTTCGGGTCAGATCAATCTATTTGACCAAAGCCCTGTAGAGATTATTAAATAGAGCATACTGTAATCAGTAGCAGATGCAACCCCGGTTGCATGGCTATTAAAAATAAATTATTCGAATGAAAATTACCGAAATATCGATAAAACGCCCCAGTATAATTATCGTATTATTTATAATACTGACATTAGGCGGGTTGTTTTCTTATACGCGATTGGGCTATGAATTGGTCCCTAAATTTGAAATTAACGTCATTACGGTACAGACGGTCTATCCGGGAGCTTCACCTGCAGAGGTTGAAAGTTCGGTGACCAAAAAAATAGAGGATGCCATTTCATCCCTGGAAAGTATCAAAAAGGTGGAGTCTACTTCATTGGAAGGGGTATCGATTGTCATGATTACCCTAAATAACGGTGCGGATGTCAACTTCCTGCTTACCGATGCTCAACGGAAAATCAATGCCGTGATCAACGATTTGCCGGATGATGTAAAGACACCTTCACTCTCCAAATTCTCCCTGGATGATGTGGCTATCATGAGTTTGGCCGTCACGTCCAACTTATCGGAAAAAGAACTCTATGATCTTTTGGATAATAAAATCCAACCGGTCTTTGCGCGGATCAATGGTGTTGCAAAAGTAGACCTGATCGGTGGTGAGGAACGTGAAATCCAGATCTCTGTGGACCCGAAGAAAATTGAAGGTTATGGACTGACAATTTCTCAGGTACAGCAAATAGTAGCTGCATCCAATCTCGATTTCCCGACAGGTAACGTAAGTACCCGCGATAACCGGACAACCATCCGTCTTTCGGGTAAAGTAACTTCGATCGAGGAGCTGCGTAACCTTCCGATCACAACGCCGGCAGGGGTGCAGATCTATCTGCGCGATATCGCCGATGTACGGGATGGTATCAAAGAGATTGAAAAAGTAGCCCGTCTGGACCGTCAGAATACAATCTTATTGCAGGTCTTTAAACAGTCTGATGCAAACGCGGTAGCGGTGTCCGAAGCGGTCAAGAAAACGATTGCTGTACACGATAAAAACGGAAAAGTAATTAGCGGTGTAGAGAAGGATTATGCGGCACAGAATATTAAAATTTTGGTGGCCAATGACTCTTCAGAATTTACATTGAATGCGGCCGATAACGTGATCCATGATTTAATGATTGCCATTGCCTTAGTGGGCTTTATCATGTTGTTCTTCTTGCAGAGTTTACGGAATGCGGCGATCACCATGGTGGCGATTCCTTTATCTTTGATTGCAACCTTTATTGGTTTGCTTTTAATGGGCTATACCCTGAACTTGATGTCTTTATTAGGTTTATCTCTGGTGGTAGGTATCCTCGTGGATGATGCGATCGTTGTTATCGAGAATATTCACCGCCACATGGAGATGGGTAAAAACAAGGTGCGTGCGGCATTTGATGGTGCTTCGGAAATTGGATTTACGGTAACGGCGATCACCTTAGTTATTGTGGTGGTGTTCCTACCGATCGCGATGTCTACGGGCTTGGTGGCCAATATCCTGGCGCAATTCTGTGTGACTGTAATTATCTCGACTTTATTATCCTTATTGGTGTCATTTACGGTAGTGCCTTGGTTATACTCGCGTTTCGGTAAATTGGAGCACTTGAGCAAAACTTCTTTCTTTGGCCGTATTATTCATGGTTTTGAAAGCGGTTTGAACAACTTTACACATTGGGTGGCAGGATTGTTAGTTTGGGCCTTAAGAACCTGGAAAACCAAGCTAGCAACTTTATTTTTAGCAATCGGTTTACTTTTTGCATCATTTATCCTGATCGCTAAAGGTTATATCGGTTCGGATTTCTTCCCGAGTATCGACCGTAAAGAATTTTTTATCCAGTTGGAACTCGATAAAGATGCTTCGCTGGAGAAGACCAACTTATTGACGCAGAAAGCGGAAGCTTATATTAAATCGAAACCCGATGTCAAAGAAATTATTACGACAGTGGGACAGTCTTCGGATGGTATGGCTTCGACAACGGGTTCACGTTACAAATCGGAGATCCACGTGATCCTCGACAAAGAAAACTTTGAAGGCAACTCACAGGTATATTCAGCGACATTAAAGCGGGAACTGGAAAATAAACTGATCGGCGCAAAAATCAAAACCGTCAATGTGGGTATCATGGGAGCGGAGCAGGCACCACTAAAGCTGACCATTATCGGTGCTTCTGTCGAAGATGCGCAGGAATTTGCGGAGAAGGCGGCAGATCAATTGCGTAAGATCCCTGGAGCAGCGGGTGTCAAATTGACTTCTGAAGCGGGTAACCCCGAGATCAATGTGAAGATCGACCGTGATAAAATGACGTCTTTGGGATTGAATGTCTCTACTGTGGGTATGACGATGCAAACGGCATTTTCAGGAAACACGGACAACAAATACAGAGCCGGCGATAATGAGTATGATATCAATATCCGCTATGCGGAAAATGGCCGTGCCAATATCGACAACGTGCGTGATCTGAAATTTATCAATAATCAGGGCGCCTCTATCTCTTTGGATCAATTCGCTAATGTTACTTTTGGCTCGGGACCTACTTTGTTGGAACGTCGCGACAAGTCGCCGGCAGTATCCATTCAGGGGCAAGCGATCGGTAGACCAATGGGTACCGTAGCGCAAGAGTGGCAGGCACAGTTTGAAAAACTGCCGCGTAAACCGGGGATTGTCTTTATCTGGGGTGGTAACATGGAAAATCAAACCGAAGGTTTTGGTACTTTGGGAATTGCCTTATTGGCATCTATTATCCTAGTATATTTGGTTATGGTTGCTTTATACGATAGTTTTATCACGCCATTCGTGGTCTTATTCTCCATTCCATTGTCATTTATCGGAGCCCTGTTATTCTTGGCTTTGGGTAATCAGACCTTGAATATCTTTACGATTTTGGGTATCATCATGTTGATTGGTCTAGTGGCCAAGAATGCGATCATGCTGGTTGATTTTGCCAACCATCGTAAGGAAGCTGGCGATAACACGCACGATGCATTGGTGGCAGCCAACCATGCACGTCTTCGTCCGATTTTGATGACGACAATTGCCATGGTATTTGGTATGATTCCTATTGCAATCGCTACTGGAGACGGTGCCGATATGAATAGAGGTCTTGCGATTGTTATCATCGGTGGTTTGTTATCTTCTTTATTTTTAACCCTGGTTGTTGTACCAGTGGTGTACTCCATTTTTGACAGTCTTCAACGTCGTTTTGGCAAGAAAGAAAAAACAGATTATGAAGCCTTGATGAAGGAAGATTATGACCATGTGGATGTGGCAGAACACTAAAAAATAATACATTTTACAATAGAAAAAGGCGGCTAATAAAACATTAACCGCCTTTTTTGTGTTAATTTTAGGTTAATCAATCGATTGCGTAAATATTTTTTATTACATTGCGGCGCATTAACAAAATATACACTTAAAATTGAGACATACATGTGTGGAATTGTAGGATACACAGGTTATCGTCAGGCGTATGGTATCGTCATTGACGGATTACAAAAGTTAGAATACCGTGGTTATGACAGTGCTGGAGTGGCATTGCATAAAGGTGAGCAGATCGATGTTTACAAAAAAACAGGTAAAGTCGCAAACTTGGAGGAGTTTGTGTATGGCAAAGATCTACAGTCGACCACAGGGATAGGTCACACCCGTTGGGCTACCCATGGTGAACCTTCTGATCGGAATGCACATCCGCATTATTCCAACAGCGGACGTATTGCAATGATTCATAATGGCATCATTGAAAACTATGCTTCCTTAAAATCAGAATTAATCAATAAAGGTTATACGTTTAAAAGTGATACCGATACAGAGGTTCTGGTCAACTTTATCGAAGAGATCCAATTGCAGAATGAATGCTCTTTAGAAGAAGCGATTCGTATTGCTTTGAAACGGGTCGTAGGGGCCTATGTGATCCTTGTATTGGAGGCAGGTCATCCGGATCGTATTATTGCAGCGCGTAAAGGAAGTCCTTTGGTGATTGGTATCGGTAAAAATGAGCATTTTTTGGGTTCAGATGCTTCCCCGATGCTAGCATACACCAAAGAAGTTGTTTACATCAATGACTACGAACTGGCCATTATCACTCCGGAGGAGTTGATCCTTAAAAATCTGGGTAATGAGCGCATCACGCCTTATGTCCAAAAATTGGATCTGGAGCTGTCGGCTATTGAAAAAGGTGGCTTTGATCACTTTATGTTGAAAGAAATCTTCGAGCAACCGCAAACGATCTTTGACTCCATGCGTGGACGTCTGGATCTGCAATCCCATCAGATTACATTGAGTGGCATTGAAAAATTTGCGAATGAGATCAGCAATACCAATCGCATTGTGATTGTTGCCTGTGGTACGAGCTGGCATGCCGGACTTATTGCAGAATATGTTATTGAGGAATTATGCCGTATTAATGTAGAAGTTGAATATGCGTCGGAATTCCGCTACCGTAATCCGGTTATTCATCCGGGGGATGTTATCTTGGCGATTTCCCAAAGTGGTGAAACGGCCGATACATTGGTTGCATTGGAAAATGCAAAAAAACAAGGCGCCATCATATTGGGTGTTGTCAATGTTGTCGGATCTTCTATCGCCCGACTTTCGGATGCAGGTGCCTATACACATGCTGGACCAGAAATCGGTGTGGCGAGTACAAAAGCTTTTACGGCACAGTTGACTGTATTGAACCTGATCGCCTTAAAGATTGCTTCTTTGAGAGGTTCGATCAGCGAGGAACGTTATCAAAAACTTGCACAGGAATTAAACGAGGTGCCTGAGAAGGTCGAGTGGATTTTGGATACGCAGGTTGATAAAATCAAAGCCATTGCCAAAAAGTACAAAGATGCCCGAGACTTTCTTTTCTTGGGTAGGGGGTATAATTTCCCGGTTGCCCTGGAAGGTGCGCTTAAACTCAAGGAAATTTCCTATATCCATGCCGAAGGTTATCCTGCAGCAGAAATGAAGCATGGACCTATCGCATTGGTTGACGAGAACTTGCCGGTTGTTTTTATTGCTACAAAAGATGCTTATCACGAGAAGATAGTTTCAAATATTCAGGAGATCAAAGCGCGTAAAGGAAAGATTATATCGGTGGTTACCAAAGGTGATGCTGTTTCAGAAAATCTATCGGATGATTTTATGGAAATTCCGGAGGCCGATGAGATCATTGCTCCATTGATTTCGGTTGTACCATTGCAACTGCTATCGTATTATATTGGTGTAGAGCTAGGCTTGGATGTGGACAAACCACGTAACCTGGCGAAGTCGGTAACTGTAGAGTAAGGAGGCCGATGAGTGTATTGAAGAAGAAACCTTTGGAACATCTGGGCTATGGATTTATCCCAGATGAGTTTATTCCAGCAGGACAGGACGAATATACCCTGCGCTTTCAGCAAAACCCGCGTAATGACTACCGTGATCTGACGGAAACAGAGGTTCAACAGTTGATTAACAATGGAAACTGGTCCAGCGACTGGTCCAAGGTTAAGGTATCGGCAGTCTTTGATCCGAATCAGGTTCAGCACTGTAAATTCTATGGTCTGGTCCGTATCGGCAATTTGAGTCCGAGTTACCTGGATTACCGCAATTTGCAGCTGCCCATTGGCCTGTATCATTCGACGATCATCAGTTCGGACTTTGGCGACGATGTTGCTGTCCACCATGTGGGTTACTTGTCCTACTTTATTGTTGGTAATGAAGTACTGTTGAGCCAGATCAAGGAAATGGAGACGGGCAGTACAGCCAAATTCGGTAATGGTATTCTCCGTGATGGTGAAGAGTCAGAAAAACGGATCGAGCTGGAGCTCTGCAATGAAAATGGTGCCCGCTCAGTTTATCCTTTTGATGGTATGCAGGCTGCAGATGTGTACCTATGGACCCGCAATCGACATGATCATGCTTTACAGCAGCGATTTGGAGAACTGACTGATCAGAAATTTGGAGGTCAACGGGGCTATTACAGCCAGATTGGCGACCGTTGCGTCATCAAAAATACGTTAACGATCAAGAATGTCAAGATCGGGACTGATGCTTATATCAAAGGGGTCAGCAAGCTGAAAAATGTTACCGTCAATTCCTCGCAGGAATCGTATACGCAGATCGGTGAAGGCTGCGAGCTTGTTAATGGAATTATTGGCTATGGCTGTCGTATATTTTACGGCGTTAAAGCTGTACGTTTTATCCTGGCTTCCTATTCGCAGTTGAAATATGGCGCGCGTCTGATCAACTCTTATTTGGGCGACAACTCGACAATTTCCTGTTGTGAAGTGTTAAATTCCTTGATTTTTCCAGCGCATGAACAGCACCATAACAACTCGTTTTTATGTGCGGCATTGGTGATGGGCCAAAGTAATATGGCTGCTGGAGCAACGGTAGGATCCAATCACAACTCCAGAGCTGCGGATGGTGAAATTATTGCGGGACGTGGTTTTTGGCCTGGGCTCTGTGTGAGCCTAAAACATAACTCCAGATTTGCGTCGTATTGCCTTATTGTAAAAGGGGATTTTCTGCATGAACTGGATATCAAGTTGCCTTTTACCTTAGTGAGCAATGACGTACAACATGATCAACTGGTCTTGATTCCGGGGTATTGGTTTATGTACAATATGTATGCTTTGGTACGGAATGCCAATAAGTATGCGGCGCGAGACAATCGACATTTCAAAAACCAATATTTTGAATACGATATGTTGGCACCGGATACGGTGAACGAGATGTTCGAAGGGATGGATATGCTGGCCTTGGCTGTGGCAGATAGTCTCCACACTGCAGTTGGGAAGGATAAGCACGAACGTATTGTTGCCGGCCGGGCACTGCTTGCCAACAACATGGACCTGAAAGATCAGACAATTGTGCTGCAAGGAGCCGAAAATTCACGCAGACCGACTGTTATTCAGAAGGTTGGCGAGGCTTATCATTTATATCGTTCGTTTATTAAATACTATGGTGTACTGCACCTGATGGATGCCCTCGAGGAAGGCCAGTCACTGCAGGATATTATTGGAGCCTTATCGGGTAGATCGCGTACGAGCTGGGAAAATATAGGTGGACAGCTGATCGAAAGCAATGCCCTGCAAACTTTCCTGGATGACGTCAAATCAAAAAAAATAGATTCATGGGATGATATTCATGAATTCTATCACGATAAAAGTAAAGCATACCCCTTAGATAAACGTGAACATGCACTCTTGTCTTTAATAGAAGTCTTAAATTTGGAAGGTATGGTTTTATCAACAGATAAAATTGTATCTTTGTTGGATCAGGCGCTTGGACACCGGATCTGGATTGGTGAACAGATTTATAAATCCCGTGCCAAAGACTACAATAATCAGTTCAAAAACATGGTTTATGCCAATGATGAAGAACGTGATATTGTGGTAGGAAAATTGGAGGAAAATTCTTTTATCAATCAACAACAAAAAGAATTAGAGATATTTAAGATAAGGGTTGCTAATTTGAAAGGGCAATTTTAAAAGAAAGGCTTCCGCTCGGAAGCCTTTTCTTTTTTTTGTGAATCACGTATTAGCGGTCTTAACAGTTGGTAATGTCCCAAAAGTGGCGTTGTAGATTCTTTTTCTGCGATAGCCAGAAGCGGTCAAACTTTGATTTCTTCCAGCGCTGTGAAGCGCATCGCAGGTCCTTAGTCGTTGATCTTATCAAGTGGTTTGCGTTTATTATCTTTGATTTGCTTAAAGTGGCTTGGCGTCAATCCGGTTACTTTTTTGAATTGATTGCTTAAATAAGCAACACTGGAGTAATTGAGTTTATAGGCAATTTCACTCAAGGTAAGTTCATCGTAAACCAATAACTCTTTGACATATTCAATTTTCTGGCCGATGAAGTATTTTTCGATGGTTATGCCTTCAACATCCGAAAAAAGATTGGAGATGTAGTTGTAATCATGGTGCACCTTCGTGCTGATGATTTCGGAAAGATTAAGGGGGGTATCGTTATGTTGATTACGGATAAGATCCAATACGACATGTTTTACTTGTTCGATGATGACGGTTCTTTTATCGTCAATGAGTTCAAAACCAAGTGCCGAAAAATTTGAGGCAAGTTGCTTGCTCTCCGCTTTGGTCAGCTCTTCTTCAATCTCAACCTGCCCCAAAGAAATATGCTTAACATGGAGATTGAGCTTAGCCAATTCATTTTCAACAACCATAATGCATCTATTGCATACCATATTCTTTATTGCAAGTTTCATATATCAATTATTACTGATTTGTGTCTGCATCCTATGGTTTCATGAATGCTTCGCATGTTGTCTTTTAGAGGTCCTACGGAATATCCTGTTGATTTTATGTAGGTATATTTAATTCTTGGATGCCCTGCATGCTGTGATGCGGTCATCGGTATTTGTGCTTATCACATTGGATATTCCATCGGAATTATTTTAAATACAAGTTACTAATGTAAACTCAAAAATCGATAATTTATTAGACATGGAGTTGTAATATTTAGGGTTTATCTTGTAGTATTTTGAAAACCGTGTGTGGAAAAAAAGGACGGAATGGCTAATCGGCCAGCGGATGAGCGTAATAGGCGTAATGGGCGGGCCATTCGGCGCTTTAGCCTTGAGGTCGTTAGGGGTATGTTTCAGTCAAGAGTTATTTTAGTGAAGTCTTTATTCCAGTAAAGTCCTTATTTCAGTTAGGGATTTATTTCAATAGCTGTGCCTATCGGAACAGCATCAAAAAGTTCGTCAATCTCTGCGTTTGTAAGTGCCATACAACCGAAAGTCCAGTCCATGTGGCGCTGCAATTTACCGATAAAGCCTAGTCCGTTTCGAAGTCCGTGGATCTTGATGTCGCCACCGACATCTTTTCCTAAACTTTTGGCGTGGGCAATATCCTGTTCATTTGGGTAGGAGACCCCCAGGTTTTTGTGATAGCTGCTATATTGATTTTTATCGTTGATCGTGTAAAGCCCTTCGGGTGTTTTTAAATCGCCTTCAAATTCTTTGGCGCCCACAGGTTGGCCGCCCAGTGAAATACGGTAAGACTTCAGGAGCTTTCCCTTACTATAAGCCAATAGTGTTCTTTTTGATTTATAGACGATAAGCTTGTCTACTTTGGCATGCTGATCCAACGTTGGTTCTGGATAAAGATTATAGCCTATCAGGCCCAGGCAAAGTAAGACGAGGAGGCTGATTACTGTTTTTAAAACTATTCGACGATTTCTTGGTCGCTTCATCTCGGAGATTGTTAGCTAATGGATAAAATGTTTAGACCGAGTGCCTAACCTAGGACCCTGCACTCGGTCTAAACATGTATTTTAATGCTGCCACTTAGAATTCGCGGTCAACATCTTTGTCGCCACGTCCCGAGAGGTTCACAATAGCGACTTTGTTTTTGTCTTTTAGCAATTTCACCGCAAGGGCAACAGCATGGGATGATTCAATGGCCGGAATAATACCTTCCAGTCGGGAAAGTAGCTTGTAGGCATCGATCGCCTCTGCATCTGTCACAGGGTGGTAGTTTGCGCGATTGCTATCTTTTAGCTGGGCATGTTGTGGCGATATCCCCGGGTAATCAAGGCCTGCAGACACCGAGGTTGACGGGATCGGATTGCCCTCATCATCGACAAGGCAGTACGAAAAGGTTCCCTGGAATACGGTTGGTTTGCCAAAAGAAAGTGTCGCAGCTGTTTTTGGATAAGTTCCGGTGCCACCGCCTTCGCCACCATGAATTTCGACCTCATGATCATCGAGAAAACCCGAAAATAAGCCAATGGCATTTGATCCGCCACCTACACAGGCGAAGATGCTGTCTGGAAGGCGCCCTTCCTGATCAAGTATCTGCTGGCGTGCTTCCTTACCGATAACGCTTTGAAAATAGCCGACCATTTTTGGATAGGGGTGTGGGCCAACGTGCGATCCCAGTAGATAATAAGATGTTGGATTTTCAACGTAATACATCAAGGCCGCATCGACGGCATCCTTCAATGTACGGCTACCTAAGTTGGTCGTTACAACTTCGGCGCCCAACAATTCCATACGTTTGACGTTAAGGGCCTGGCGTGCAGCGTCGATTTCGCCCATAAATACTTTACAGGGGATGTTTAACAATGCTGCAGCTGTTGCAGTTGCAACACCATGTTGACCGGCGCCAGTTTCGGCAATGATCTCTGTTGCTCCCATCTGCTTGGCCAGAAGAATTTGACCGATACAGTTGTTTATTTTGTGGGAACCAGTATGGTTGAGATCTTCCCGCTTTAAATAGATTTTGGAACCGATATAATCGCTTAAATTCTTGGCGTAGTATAAAGGTGAGGGACGACCGACATAATGTTTTAAGATCGCAATAAACTCTTTCTGAAATTCTTCTTTTTGGACATGGCTATCGAAAAAAGCAGCCAGTTTATTTAATTGCTCTTCCAGTACCGGGGGGATATAAGATCCGCCGTACGCTCCATATTGACCATTGTATTGAAGCATCTTTTCGTTTGCTTCGACAGATGCTGCTTGTGTTAGACTCATTTTAGGCTTAAGTTTCTTGTTGTAAAAGGATATATTATTTATTGAAGCCTAATATAGTAATCTTTGCAGGTATTGGAAAAAAAACAAGGCATCTTTTCTAGAAAAGATGCCTGTTAAATCGTGTATTTGCAAATAAGGGCATATTGCGCCCTGTTTTAAGCTTTGGTTTTCCGGAAGATAAAGTAGAAACCTACCAAAATAAAAGGTATACTCAGTAATTGGCCCATGTTTAAAGCCATGCTTTGCTCGAAGGCTTCCTGATCAATTTTAAAATGTTCCAAGACCATGCGTGCACCAAATAATAAGACTAGGAATATGCCAAATAATTGACCTTTTTGGCGATTGGGATTCGATTTGAATAGGGAACCGATGATGATAAAGATCAAAATATAAGCGATTGCTTCATAAAGCTGTCCCGGATGGCGCGGTACATTGTCGACACGTTCAAACACGATAGCCCAAGGTAAATCTGTAGGGGTACCAATTATTTCAGAATTGAAGAAGTTTCCGATACGGATAAGTGCACCGGCAATAGGGACTACGACAACCAATCGGTCCGCTAGCCAAAGAAAGTCGGTTTTTGTTTTTCTGCAGAATAAATATAACGCGAGAATAATGCCGATGGCGCCGCCGTGAGAAGCCAAACCTGCAAAGCCGGTGATATGAAATCCTGTTTTATCCCATTTAAATGGAAGGAATATTTCAAGTATATGATCTTTGTAATAGTCAAAATCGTAAAATAGGCAGTGTCCTAATCGAGCTCCGATCAAAGTGCCCAGGAAAATATAAATTGAAAGCTGATCCAGCTGTTCTTGTGTGCGGCCTTCCTTTTTGAATATACGCAACATGATTACGTATGAAACAAAAAACGCTAATAACCAGCATAAGGCATAATAGCGAAGGGCAAAGGCGCCAAAGTTGAACATTTCCGGGTCAATATTCCAATGTATTGCACTTAATATTGAATTCATAAATTTTATAGCTGTTTAAATTACTTTGGAGTAAAGATAAGCTTTAATCTCATTTTTTATTCCTACAATTTGTTTTTAAATATAATATCATTGGGCTGCGAACTTAATTGATTCATCGTGAATGAAATATTGTCTTTTGCTGATCCTTTTTACTAAAATAAGGGGCTATGATCTAAAATAAATTGCGCAAACAATATTTCAAAAAACTTGTTTACTTTTGCATTTCATTGAAATTTTCATATTTTGACGAAAGTAAATAGAAAAGGAAAAGATGGCAGAAAAAAACAAGAAAAAAGAGCCGAAGCACAACGCGGTTGTGACTAAAGATTCGCTTTCATTTTTTGAAAAATATATCAATAATGCTTCTCCTACAGGATTTGAGTGGGAAGGACAGCGACTGTGGTTGGATTATTTGAAGCCTTATGTCGATGATACATTCGTCGACAACTACGGTACAGCAGTAGGGGTAATCAATCCAAAAGCGGAGTATAAGGTCGTTATAGAGGCGCATGCGGATGAGATTTCTTGGTTTGTCAATTACATTACCAAAGATGGGCTGATCTATGTGATTCGTAACGGTGGTTCGGATCACCAGATAGCACCGTCTAAGCGCGTGAATATCCATACGGAAAAGGGTATTGTCAAAGCTGTATTTGGCTGGCCTGCAATTCATACACGTTCGGGAGAAAAAGAAGAAAATCCTTCACTCAAAAATATCTTTTTGGACTGCGGCTGTAGCACCAAAGAAGAGGTTGAAGCGCTGGGTATACATGTGGGCTGTGTTATTACTTACGAAGATACATTCTCTATCCTCAACGACCGTTATTATGTTGGGCGGGCTATGGACAATCGTGCCGGTGGTTTTATGATCGCTGAGGTTGCTCGTCTGCTAAAAGAGAATAAAAAGAAATTGCCATTTGGATTATATATCGTAAATTCGGTGCAGGAAGAGATTGGTTTACGTGGAGCCGAAATGATTGCAGATCGAATCAAACCGAATGTCGCTATCGTTACCGATGTGACACATGATACACAAACTCCGATGATCAATAAGATCACGCAGGGAGATCTGTTTTCAGGAAAAGGCCCTGTATTGTCTTATGCTCCAGCGGTTCAGATCAATCTGAATAAACTGTTGGTTAAGGTTGCTGAAAAGAATAATATTCCTTTCCAGCGTCAGGCTTCATCTCGTTTTACAGGAACTGATACGGATGCATTTGCCTATAGTAATGGTGGTGTACCGTCGGCATTGATTTCTTTACCGCTCCGTTATATGCACACAACGGTTGAGATGGTACATAAAGAAGATGTTGACAACGTGATCAGATTGATCTATGAAACATTACTGAATATTGAGAACGGACAGGATTTTAGAACATTTACAAAGTAGAATTTAAGAATATATTAACTTATCATTAGAATTATTATGGAAAATAACCAAAATCAAAACGAATTGAGCATTGAGTTGACAGAAGAAGTAGCAGAAGGAATCTACTCAAATCTTGCGATTATCACTCACTCTAATACTGAATTTGTGGTTGACTTTATCCGTGTGATGCCAGGAGTGCCAAAAGCAAAAGTGAAATCAAGAATCGTTTTGACTCCAGAGCATGCAAAACGCTTGTTAGGTGCATTGGTTGATAACGTGAACCGTTTCGAAGCATTAAATGGCCCGATTAAAATGGATGCAGGTATTGCGGAACAACCACAACAAGGTGGTGATCCTACAGTTGCATTTCCTTTCGGAACGCCACAAGGTCAAGCATAGTTGATCGCAGCTATCATTGAGATATCGAAGCGCCAATTGAACATTGGCGCTTTTTTTATGTCCTTAATTTTAGCAAAGTCATTCCGATACTCCGATTCGGTCCATGTATGAAAAAGACGATTGCCCTAACCGCCTGTTAAGGTATAAGATCATCAAGATCTATATTAAAATTGAAAGATCTGCATACCAGGTAGTACGTATTATCATTTCTTAATCAATGTTTAGACAGTAATAAGTCGGTGCTTGTTCAGTCTTCACTGAACGAGCACTGAACGAGCACTGAACAATCACTGAGTAAGCACTGTTTAAAATATAAATAGAGGTGCCATCTAGTATTCGCTTGTTGCCTATTGCTAGTTTTGGACTTGGCCTTTACTTTTACTAAATTTAAATAACTAATTTCAAAAAGGAGATTTATATGGATATTCAAGTGCGTAACTTGACGAAGAAGGATTATGTTGATTTGAAAAAATCGATGGAACAGGCTTACGATGGTGTTGGCGAAACCTGGTCAAAGGAAAATATTCAGGATTTGATAGAATTATTTCCCGAAGGGCAGTTATGTGTGGAGATTGATGGACATGTAGTCGCTTGTGCCTTGTCGATTATCCTGAATTCAAAGAAGAATAATATTTACGATAGTTATTATGATATTATCGATGACGGTAAGTTTACCAAACATAGTAATGATGGCGATACGCTGTACGGGATAGAAGTGTTTGTTCATCCGGCACATCGGGCCTTACGCCTTGGACGCCGTCTCTATGATGCACGGAAGGAGCTGTGTGAACAGATGAACCTCAAATGTATTGTTGCCGGGGGGCGTATTCCCAATTACCATAACTATGCGGATAAAATGAGTCCGCGGGTTTACATCGAGAAAGTCAAGCGTAAGGAAATCTATGATCCTACGCTGACCTTTCAGCTTTCGAATGATTTTCATGTCAAAAAAATACTTAAGCACTATCTGCCCGAGGATGCTGAATCGATGGAGTTCGCTACTCTGTTGGAATGGAATAATATTTATTATGAGTCAGAGACGCGCTCCATTTCGACGACCAAGCAGACGATCCGTTTGGGACTGGTGCAATGGCAGATGCGTTTATTTGATAATCTAGAGGCATTTTATGATCAGATCGAGTTTTTTGTGGATACGGTGAGTGATTATGGAACAGATTTTATTATGTTTCCAGAATTCTTTAATACGCCGTTGATGAGTCCGTATAATGATCTTCCCGAACGCTTGGCAATGGAGAGGCTTGCGCAGCATACTTCAGAGATTATTGATCGCATTCAACAGTTTGCCGTTTCCTACAACGTCAATATCATTGCAGGGTCGATGCCTTTGATGGAAAACAAAAAGCTCTATAATGTTTCCTACCTCTGTCATCGCAACGGTAAGCTGGATGAGTTTAAAAAAATTCACATCACCCCTAATGAATTTAAATATTATGGTATGGTGGGCGGAAGTGAGGTAAAGGTGTTTGACACCGATTGTGGTAAAGTGGGACTGTTGATCTGTTACGACGTAGAGTTTCCTGAACTGAGCCGTATTTTGGCCGATCAGGGGATGCAGATCCTATTTGTGCCCTTTATGACGGATACCCAAAACGGATACATCCGGGTGCGTACCTGTGCGCAGGCTAGGGCGATAGAAAATGAATGTTATGTGGCTATTGCAGGCTCCGTGGGCAATTTGCCGCGTGTGAATAATATGGATATACAATATTCGCAGTCCGCTGTTTTTACCCCTTCGGACTTTGCTTTTCCCAATAATGCCATTAAAGCTGAGGCGACACCGAACGCCGAGATGGTGCTTATTGCGGACGTTGATCTTTATGCCCTGCGAGACCTACATGAGTACGGTACCGTTAAAGTCAAGAAGGATAGAAGGAAGGATTTGTATGAAGTGAAACTTTTGAAGTAAATTTAAATACTCTTTTAATCTCTTAAAATATGATACAAAAAGTCAAATGGGGGACGTTATCCATGGTCTTAATGCTGATGTCATGTCAGTCAAATAAGAAAAGCGATACTGCTCGGGAGGTCCGCACAAATTTTTTTGATGTCTCAGGCATGGATACCACCGTGAATCCAGGAGATAATTTCTTCCAATATGCGAATGGAAGCTGGATGAAAAATACCCAGATCCCGGCTTCTGAAACTGGCTGGGGTTCATTTTATATTCTTGCTGATGAAAACCTGGCAAACCTGAAATCTATTTTAGAGGGTGCGGCGAAGTCTGACAACAAAAAAGGTTCCGATCAGCAAAAGGCCGGCGATTTCTACGCGAGTGGTATGGATACGGTGACGATTGATAAATTGGGCGCGAAACCGATCGAAGGTGCTATTCAAAAAATCAATGGGTTGAAAAGTATTGATGAATTGATCGCTTATGCTGCGGATGGATTTAAAGAGGGTGATGGTGATCTTTTTACATTTTATGTGGCTGCAGATGACCGGATCAGCACTAAAAATGCATTGCAATTTTTCCAGGGTGGACTCAACCTGCCTGAAGCAAGTTATTACTTGGATCAGGATGATAAAGCGAAGAAAATCCGGGAGGCCTATGTTGCTTATCTGGTAAAATTATTCGGGCTGATCGGCGAAGGGGCAAATGCACAAAAGTCGGCGGAGGAAGTGCTGCGCTTGGAAACGGAAATTGCCAAATCGCATGCTACACCGGTGGAATTGCGCGATCCCATCAAAAACTACCATAAATTTGCGGTACAGGAATTTCAGAAGCAAACGACAAACCTCAATTGGAAAGATATTTTGCAACGTTTGGATGTGAAGACCGATACCATTTTGGTACAGCAGCCCAAATTTTATCTTGCGCTAAATAATTTGTTGAAATCACAGTCCTTAGATAGTTGGAAAACAAAACTAAAAGCAGATTTAGCGAATGCTTCTGCGACGGCACTGAGTAAAGGTTTCAGGGATGCAAAGTTTGAATTATTCGGAAAAACCCTAAATGGACAGAAACAGGAGAAAGAGCGTTGGAAGCTGATGGTGAGCTCGGCCGACGAGAACCTTGGCGAGATTGTCGGAAAGTTGTATGTGGATGAGTATTTTAAACCCGAAGCAAAAAAACGAATGCTCGAATTGGTCGACAATTTGCAAAAAGTCTATAAGAGCCGTATCGAGAAATTGGACTGGATGACACCTGAAACCAAAAAGAAAGCGATTGAAAAATTGGAAGCATTTACCAAAAAAATCGGCTACCCGGAGAAGTGGAAAGATTACAGTGACGTGGAGATTGCCAAAGATACCTACTATGCCAATTTACAGTCTGCTGCAAAGCATGCCTATAAAGAAATGGCAGGTAAAATCGGCAAACCGGTTGACAAGGCCGAATGGCTGATGACGACACCTACGGTGAATGCCTATTACAACCCACCCTATAATGAAATTGTATTCCCGGCAGGGATCTTGCAGTTCCCATTCTTCGATGCCAACGCGGACGACGCGATCAATTATGGCGCTATCGGTGCCGTTATCGGACACGAGATGACACATGGTTTTGATGATCAGGGGCGTCAATATGATAAAGACGGTAACTTGAACGATTGGTGGACGGCAGTGGATGCGAAACAGTTTACGGAACGCGCCAATCAGGTAGCGAAGTTGTATGGTGGTTTTACGCTGTTGGACAATCAACATGTAAACGGTGAGCTTACGTTAGGTGAAAATCTGGCGGATATCGGCGGTTTAAATATTGCCTATGATGCTTTCAAATTAACCAAGCAAGGGCAGGGGCAGGATAAAATTGATGGCTTTACACCAGATCAACGTTTCTTTCTGAGTTTTGCGCAAGTGTGGCGCGTAAAGAGCAGCGATGAGCGTATGCGGTTACGTTTAAAAGTTGATCCACATAGCCCCGAACAATTTCGGGTAAATGGTCCCGTATACAATATGGAGGCCTTCTATAAAGCATTTAATGTACAGCCTACGGCAAAAATGTATGTAGCACCTGAGAAGAGAATTTTGGTTTGGTAAGCGAAAACAGGGGTGAACAGCATTGTCCCGATACGGATTAAGACAATGCTGTTCAACTCATCACGTTTAAATGGAAACGAAAAAGTAAATTTGTCTTTGAATTATGATAAAAACTGATTACTTTTGCCCTTCATTTAATAACACATTTAATTAATTAACAATGTACGCAATAGTAAATATAGCAGGACAGCAATTTAAGGTTGCAAAAGACCAGTTCCTTTTTGTACACCGTTTACAAGGAGATGAAGGCGCTAGTATTGAATTTGACAATGTATTGTTAGCAGAAGACGGTGGTAAATTTACCATTGGTACACCTAGCGTTGCAGGTGCAAAAGTTTCGGCTAAAATTTTGTCTCATTTAAAAGGCGATAAAGTTATCGTTTTCAAGAAAAAACGTCGTAAAGGCTACAAAAAGAAAAACGGTCACCGTCAACAATTTTCTAAAATCCAGATCACTGGTATTACGTTATAATTGAATTTTTAATCAGACAAATAGTCTTAAATTAAGATAAAGAAATGGCACACAAAAAAGGTGCGGGTAGTTCTAAGAACGGCCGTGAGTCACATAGCAAGCGTTTAGGTATCAAAATCTTCGGTGGTCAACAAGCAATCGCTGGTAACATCATCGTACGCCAACGCGGTACACAACACAATCCTGACACAAACGTTGGTATTGGTAAAGACCACACATTGTTCGCTTTAGTAGACGGTAAAGTAGTTTTCCGTAAAAAAGCTAACAATAAATCTTATGTATCTGTAGTTCCTACAGAACAAGCATAAGGTTTTGCAACAATATTGGAAAGGCATCAAGAAATTGATGCCTTTTTTTGTTTATACTTTTAGCTACTGTTCCGATGTGCCTGCTATCGGGTGATGCTGGAGCGGGATAGCGGGCCGCTCTGCGGAATTGCTACCTGGTATTACTGAATTTATCGGGCTTGGTACTGAGCTTTTTAAGCTTTTTGGGCTGTTTAAATTGTTATTTTCTGTTAAATGTAACCGCTTTGGTACAATTTTTATAAAGGATAGGTGTTTTTAAGACAATAGGCGAAGCATTCGTAAATATCGCTGGATGCATGCACGATTGAATAAATACTTACATATGAAATACAACAAGTTTGGATATGGGTTGTGTGCTGGGTTATTTGCCTGTTCATTTTATTCCTGTAGTTCGATTTACATGCCCAATGTACCCTCAGCGCCGATGTTTACAGAAGCTGGCGAGGTCTATGTTTCCGGCAATATCAATACAAAGGCCAATGTATCGGCCAACCTGGGGGTAGCTGTAACTGATCATGTGGCTGTCATTGCTAATGGTTCATATGTCGATAATAGATCCAATATCAAAGACTATGCGCAAAAGATGGGCGAGGCGGGGATAGGTTATTTTACACGCTTTGGTAGAAAGAATAATCGTGTATTTGAGGTTTACGGGGGCTACGGGTTGGGTAATACCAGTGTGGTTGATAAGCGTTCGTCGACGATGGGACAGGCCATTGTAGAAACGAAGGACATGGATTTTGACAAGGTGTTCGTACAAGTGAACTTTTCATCGGAGAAAAAGGATGCCCTGAAATTGTTTGGCAACCGGCATGATATCGATTACGGTACCATCATCCGGCTGAGCAATATGCGTATGAAAAATTTTGCTGTTGATGGTCTTCCGGCAGAGAAAGAAGATAATATGCTTATTGAACCCGTATTTTATACAAGAATGGGGTTAGGGAAAGGATGGAAGCTGCAATATACGAACGGTATGGTATTCGGTTTTAAAAGTAATACCTATTTAAAAGCAGGGTACCCGTTGTTTACACTGGGAGTTTTATATAAATTTGGAGGAAAATAGTGGCTATGAGCAAGAAAATTTTATTTGGATGTTTGGTTCTGCTGGGTTTGTTTATTTCCGGCTGTGGTGTGAATCGACAAAAGGCACAGATCGAAAATTTGGCGAAATGTAAATTCGATGTGGAATCGGTAGATAGTATTCGGTTGGCCGGAACATCATTGCAACGACTGATCAGGAATAATCAAATTGACCTAGGTGCCGCGCCAAGCTTGGCATTGGCCTATTTGCGGAAAGATATTCCATTGGATGCAGTTATCCGACTTAAAATTGATAACCCAACGCTCAAAAAAGCCTCTATTAATAAGTTCCAGTATATCATTCTTTACGGCGGGCAGCAGCTTGTGGAAGGGATTGTGAATCAATCATTACAAATAGAGCCCGGAGAATCTACAGTGGCCAATGTGCGTATAGCGACCAATATCTATGATTTGTTGAAGAATTCGGACCTGCAGGATTTTTTAATGTCAAGCGATGAGAATAAAAAGGGAATATTTACGTTAAAAGTTAAACCTTCTATCAATATCGCAGGGCAGTCGGTGTTCTATCCGGGGTATATTACCATCGATAAGGCGGTAAGTCGTAAGATTCTGCTTTAGACACAGGCATGCTGTGATAAGATATCGGGGTTTTCCATGGAAATGGAAAACCTTTTTTATTGATCTTGATTTTCAGGCGAATTAAGCTCCCCGAGGATCCTAATCAGTATCGTGCTAAATCGTTATTACGAATGGACTATTATGTTAAGAATTAAACTGTAATAAAAAAGTTATAGTGTCAAAGTGTAAAGTATACACCTTATTTTATATTTTAGTCTCTAATTACAAACCTAAATATGTTAAAAAGAATCTTTATTCCTGTTTTGTTATTTGCTGGCCTGCACGCTATGGCTCAGAAGACGTTCGAACCGTATGAGCAACCCATTGAAGGAACCAATCTGACGTTTAAAATGCTAGCAATCCCTGGTGGTAGTTTTAAAATGGGAACTACAAGCGGCGGGAAAGAAGATGAAAAACCTGCACATGAGGTGAAGTTGGACCCATTTTGGATGGGGCAGTATGAAGTAACCTGGGATCTCTTTGAGCCGTTTCTGTATAAAGATTATGAGATCGCAAAGAGTAAGGATGGTAAAGTATCCAAAGAGATTGATGCCGTTACTCGACCTACCAAACCCTATTTGGATATGACTTTTGGTTTTGGAAAAGAAGGACACCCAGCCTTGGCGATGACCCATTACAACGCCATCCAATTCTGTAAGTGGTTGTATGTCCGTACCGGTGTGTTTTATCGTTTACCAACAGAGGCTGAGTGGGAATATGCAGCTCGAGCTGGTTCAAAGACAACTTATTTTTTCGGCGATCAAGCAACGCAACTGGCAGATTATGCCTGGTTTAAAGATAATGGTGAACAGAAAACACATATTGTAGGACAGAAGAAACCGAACCCTTGGGGTCTTTATGATATTTATGGCAATGTTGCTGAGTGGACTTATGACCAATATAAGGCCGATAGTTACAATGAAGGTAAAGGCAAAGTATTGAACAACCCTGTAGTTGTTCCAACGACCCTGTATCCACATGTTGTTCGGGGTGGTGCATTTGATAGTTCCTCGGAGGATCTTCGTTCGGCGGCTCGTGGAGCTTCAGATCCGGTATGGAAACAATTGGATCCGCAAGTGCCCAAAAGCAACTGGTGGTTTCCGGAAGCACCGTTCGTAGGAATGAGGTTGGTAAGACCTGTTAATCCGCCTAGTCATGAAGAAATTATGGCTTATTATGATAAAAAACCAATTAAAGATTTTTAAAAATAAAATAATCAATATAAAACTGTTATGGAAAATCTAGAAAGAAGAGATTTTATTAAAACTTCTGCTGTAGTGGCCGGTGGTGCAATGTTGAGCTCGTTACCTTTATCGGGTGCCTATGCTGCTGGTTCGGATGTTATCAAAGTTGCTTTAGTGGGCTGTGGGGGCCGCGGAACTGGCGCTACTTTTGATGCGTTGAGTTCAGGAATGAACATTAAGGTTGTCGCTTTGGCTGATGCCTTTAAAGATAATTTAGATAGTACATATAATACGCTTAAAGAGAAATGGCAAGATAAGATTGATGTAAGCGATAATCACAAATTTGTTGGATTTGACGCTTATAAAGATGCAATCCAATTGGCAGACGTTGTTATTTTGGCAACGCCGCCAGGATTTAGACCTACACACTTCGAGGAAGCAGTCCGTCAGGGTAAACATGTATTCATGGAGAAACCTGTCGCAGTTGATATTCCGGGTGTACAACAGGTATTGCGTGCAGCTGCGGAAGCTAAACGTAAAAAACTGAATGTTGTCGTAGGATTACAACGTCGTTATCAAACCAATTACCGTGAGGCTATCAAACGTATTCACGAAGGTGCGATCGGTGATGTTACCTCTGGACAAGTTTATTGGAACTCAGGTGGTGTATGGGTGCGTCCGCGCAAGCCAGAGCAAACTGAAATGGAGTACCAAATGCGTAACTGGTATTATTTTAACTGGTTGTGTGGCGATCATATCGTAGAACAGCACGTGCACAATATTGATATCGCGAATTGGGTGAAAGGTGCTTATCCCGTATCGATCCAAGGTACAGGGAGCAGAGCACACCGTACCGGCAAAGAGTATGGTGAAATCTATGATAATTTCGCATTGGAACTAACCTATGCTGACAACAGCGTTGTTTATAGTCAGTGTAGACACTTTGAAGGTATACATAACCGTGTAGACGAGCAATTCCAGGCAACGAAAGGACGTGCTTATCTTTCTGCAGGTGGACAGGCTGTATTGTACGACTGGAAAGGAAAAGAAATCTATCGCCATGATGCTAAGGGCAATCCAAATCCTTATCAACAAGAACATAAAGAACTTTTTACAGCAATTTCGAAAGGCGAATATAAATTTGATAATGCAGAATATGGTGCTTATAGTACGTTGACAGGTATTATCGGGCGTATCGCTTGTTATACAGGCAAGGTGATCAAATGGGATGAAGCCTTGAAATCTACCATCAAATTGGGACCAGATGTACTTGCTTGGGATGCTAAACCAAAATTGCTTCCGGATGCAGAAGGTTTCTACCCTGTAGCGATGCCTGGTCAAAACACAAACCTATATATTTAAGTTTTTGGGCCGATGGGATTAAGGTGGAATTTGTGTCTTCTATTTTTTGTCACGATTTGTTGCAGTGATGTACAGGCGCAAATACCATCAACGAAACTCCATAAAATTCGGCTGGAGGGACCCGCGCAAGGCACCCAATTCCATATCACTTACTTCGCTTCCGACAGTCTTGTTAGACGGTCGGAAGTTGACAGTATTTTAACGGCGATCGATTTGTCGATGTCAATTTATCGGAAGGACTCCAGAATATCCAAGTTCAATACAGATACGGTAATATCTATCGTGATGGATAGTCATATGGCCAAGGTGATAAAAGCTTCCTTTAAATATCATAAATTATCGAAAGGTCAATTCGATATTACTATTGCCCCGCTAGTCAACCTATGGGGCTTTGGTGCTAATAAGAGTCCGGTCGCTCCAGATTCGGCGACGGTGCTAAAAGCGAAGGAACTGGTGGGAATGCACTATTTGAAGGTTAGCGGCAATCGGCTGATCAAAAAGAAGAAAGGGATTAAAATAGATGTCAATGGTATTGCCCAGGGCTATACGGTGGATGTTTTGGCCGACTATCTTGGGCGAAAGGGAATTGCCAATTATATGGTAGAGGTCGGTGGTGAAATCAGGGCTTTGGGGACTCCGCCAGGTGGGCAGGGCTTTTCTATTGGTATTGTTCAGCCCGATGATGCGGGTGGAGAGGAATTGATGACCGCTGTTGCGCAGCTCAAAGAAGGGGCGCTGACAACGGCAGGCAGTTTCGAAAAGTTTATTAAGTACAAAGGGAAAAAATTGGGTCATCATATCGACCCTGTCTCGGGTTTTCCATACATGACCGATATCTTGAGTGTCAGCGTCTATGCGAAGACTGCTATGGAAGCGGATGTACTGGACAATTATTTTATGGGCATGGAACCCGAACAAATTAAGACAAAGGCCAAAAAATTGAAGGGTGTGGAGGTTTTTGTCATTTTTAAAAATAAAAATCAGTCCATTGAAGCGATTTATTCGGATGGATTTGGTAAATTATTTAAAAATTAATCAATTATAAATAAAATGAAGAGATCGGATTTTATTAAAGGTAGTCTTTTGGCCGCCGGGGCAGGACTAGCTGGACAGACTTTTGCGTCAACCACTCAAAATACAGCAAATACGATGGATAAAGGAAAGACATTTAACTTAAATTATGCCCCGCATCAGGGGATGTTCAAAAATCATGCAGGTGACAATTTCCTAGATGAAATTCGGTATATGTATGATTTGGGATTTCGTGGAATAGAAGATAATGGCTATTTGGGCAGAACATTGGATGAGCAGAAGAAGATCGGTGATTTATTGGCTAAGTTAGGCATGACCATGGGTGTATTTGTTGTGGATGGCGGACAAAACTGGATGCCTTCTTTAGCGACAGGTAAACAGGAGTATTTGGACAAGTTTGTCGAAACATGCAAGAAATCTGTCGAAGCTGCCAAGCGTTGCAATGCAAAATGGCTGACTGTGGTACCTGGCTTTTATGAAAGAAAACTACCTTGGGGTAATCAGTTCAGCAATATACTTACTGCGATGCGTAAGGGTGCGGAGATCTTTGAACCACATGGTTTGGTGATGGTTTTGGAAACCTTAAGTGATACACCAGATCTATTTTTGCAGCAAACTCATGAGACCTATGCTTTATGTAAGGCTGTGAACAGTCCATCCTGTAAAATCTTATATGATATTTATCATATGCAACGTACCGAGGGAGATTTAATTGCAAATATGAATCGCTGCTGGGATGAAATTGCTTATATTCAAATCGGCGATAATCCAGGTCGTAAGGAACCGACTACAGGAGAGATCAATTATAAAAACGTATTCAAACACATTCATAGTAAAGGATATAAGGGTATCATGGGGATGGAACATGGTATTTCCAAACCTGGTAAAGAGGGTGAGGATCGCTTGGTGGCAGCTTATCGGGAGGTCGATAGCTTTTTGTAATATTTTAATAGTGTACTATTGACAATTAGATTTAATTTCTTAAATTGAGCAGGTAAAACCAATTAGTAGTATTGTAAAACACCATTTTTTTTATGATTTCATCAACAATAAAATTTAAACTATCCTTCATGATGTTCCTCGAATTTTTTATTTGGGGGGGATGGTTTGTCACATTAGGTACTTTTTTGAGCAAGAATTTGAATGCAACAGAATTTGAAAAGGCTAATGTATTTTCTACACAATCATTGGGTGCTATTATCGCTCCCTTTATTGTCGGAATGATTGCGGACCGTTATTTCAATGCGGAACGTATTTTGGGTGTTTTACACTTGGTCGGTGCGGTATTGATGTATCAGATGTATGGTGCTGCAGACATGTCGACATTTTATCCGTATGTTTTGGCCTATATGATACTTTACATGCCAACATTGGCTTTGACTAGTTCAGTTTCTTTTCGCCAATTGACAAATCCGGAAAAACAATTCTCAGGAATACGTATCTGGGGAACTATTGGCTGGATCGTAGCTGGTTTAGTTATCAGTTATTTTTGGGATGCAAAAGCATCAGAAGGAGCATTAAAAAATACTTTCCTATTATCGGGTGTTGCTTCTTTAGTATTGGGTGTATTTTCTTTTGCACTGCCTAAAACGCCACCGGTTAAATTGGATGAAACCGAAAAACCATCCTTTGCATCAATCATTGGTCTGGATGCGATCAAATTGTTAAAAGACAAAAACTTCTTTATCTTTTTCATTTCTTCGGTATTGATCTGTATTCCTTTGGCATTTTATTATTCGAATGCAAACCCTTTTCTTTCTGAGATAGGGCTAGAAAATGCTACTGGTAAAATGACAATCGGTCAGGGCTCTGAGGTACTGTTCTTATTGGCCTTACCAATTTTCTTTACAAGATTTGGCTTTAAGAAGACAATTTTAGTCGGTATGTTGGCTTGGGTAATCCGTTATCTATTATTTGCTTATGGCAATGCGGGCGAATTATCGTTCATGTTGTTGATCGGTATTGCATTGCACGGTATCTGTTACGACTTTTTCTTTGTTTCGGGACAGATTTATACGGATAGCAAAGCTGGCGTTAAATACAAATCAGCAGCACAGGGCTTGATCACTTTGGCAACCTATGGCGTTGGACAGTTGATCGGTTTCTGGGTAGCGGGTTATGTAGGAGACAAATACAAAGAAATGAAAACAACAGACCTAGCGGGATTTTGGAATCATACCTGGGTTGTACCTGCTATTATCGCAGCTGTTGTATTTTTTATCTTTTTAGCTTTTTTCAAAGACGAAAAGATCGACAGTACAAATGCTGCACACTAAACAGAAAAAATAACTATTTAAAAACAAATAATTAGAAGAGAGATGGCAACAAATACTTATGACGCAATTGTAATCGGTTCGGGGATAAGTGGTGGATGGGCTGCGAAAGAATTGACAGAGAAAGGGCTGAAAACAATTATGCTGGAGCGTGGTCGTAACATTGAACACATCAAGGATTATACTGCGCCAAATAAAAATCCATGGGAATGGCCTCATGCTGGCGGTCGTACGCAACAAATGATCGAAGATTATCCGGTTTTGCGTAGAGATTATCCTTTGAATGAGAAGAACCTGGATTTTTGGGTAAATGAAAAAGAGAGTCCATATACCGAAGTAAAACGTTTTGACTGGTACCGTGGGTATCATGTTGGTGGACGTTCTTTAATGTGGGGAAGACAATCTTATCGTTTGGGCGATTTGGATTTTGAAGCTAACTTAAAAGATGGCCACGGTGTGGATTGGCCGATTCGTTATAAGGATATTGCCCCTTGGTATAGTTATGCTGAAAAATTTGCGGGAATCTCTGGAAATAGAGATGGTGTGCCATCTTTGCCCGATGGAGATTACATGCCTGCAATGGCGATGAATATTGTTGAAAAAGACCTGGCTGAGCGTTTGAAAAAACAATATGGTGGTCAACGTCATTTCATCATGGGTAGAACAGCAAACATTACTGTTCCGCATCATGACCGTGTAAATTGTCAATATCAAAATCAATGTTGGTTGGGCTGTAATTTTGGTGCTTATTTCAGTACGCAATCGGCGACTCTTCCTGCAGCAAAAAAGACAAATAACTTGACTTTGCGTCCTTTTTCCATCGTAACAAAAATTATCTACGATAAAAACACGAAAAAGGCAAAAGGCGTTGAGATTGTTGATGCTGAAACAAACCAAACTTATGAGTTTTTCGCTAAAGTGATTTTTGTTTGTGCATCTGCATTGAACTCGACTTGGGTGTTGATGAACTCGGCTACAGATGTTTGGGAAGGCGGACTTGGTAGTAGCAGCGGTGAATTGGGCCACAATTTGATGGATCACCATTTCCGTTGTGGTGCTGGTGGTAAAATAGATGGCTATTTGGATAGTTATGTTTATGGCCGTAGACCAACAGGTTTATATGTACCACGTTTTGTGAACGTCGAAGGTGATACCAAAAAACGCGACTATGTACGCGGATTTGGCTACCAAGGTGCTGCGGGTCGTGGACGTTGGTCTGGTGCAGTAGCCGAGATGGAAGTAGGTGGCGCTTGGAAAGATGCAATCTGTGAGCCAGGCGACTGGACGGTTGGCTTCACCGCATTTGGGGAAACCTTGCCATATCACGAAAATAAAATTACACTTGACAAGAGCAAAAAAGATAAATGGGGCTTACCTGTATTGTCTTTTGACGCTGAGATTAAGGATAATGAATTGAAGATGCGTGGTGACATGCAAAATGAAATGAAGGAAATGTTGGAAAGCATTGGCGTAAAGGATACCTATACATACGATAACGTATATGGTCTGGGTCAAGGTATCCACGAAATGGGAACTGCGCGTATGGGACGTGATCCAAAAACTTCTGTCTTAAATGGTAACAATCAGGTTTGGGATGCATTGAATGTTTTCGTAACGGACGGCGCTTGTATGACTTCTGCAGGTTGTGTCAACCCTTCATTAACGTATATGGCGCTTACTGCTCGTGCGGTTGATTTCGCAGTGAGCGAATTGAAAAAAGGTAACATCTAATAGCTAAAGATTGATAACAATGGAAAATAACTCAAATAAGACGAGTAGAAGAGGTTTTATAAAGAGCGCGGCAACAGCTGCTGCGGCTTTTATGATCGTCCCTCGCCATGTATTGGGCGGAAATGGCTTTACAGCTCCAAGTGACAAATTACAAGTAGCAGGTATTGGTGTAGGGGGTAAAGGTTTTAGTGACATCAACGCATTTCATGATTCAGGAAAAGCAGATTTAGCTTTCTTGTGTGATGTGGACGATCGTCGCGCTGCCGGTGCGTTGAAACGTTACCCGAAAGCAAAATATTACAAAGACTACCGTGAGATGTTGGATAAGGAGCACAAACGTATAGAAGCCGTTTCTGTATCAACTCCAGATCATCAACATGCGATTCAAGCGCTTGCAGCTATGCAATTGGGTAAACACGTGTACGTTCAAAAACCGTTGACTCACGATGTATGGGAAGCGAGAGCATTGACGCATGCAGCTAAGAAATATAAGGTTGTTACCCAAATGGGAAATCAAGGTGCATCAAATGATGGACCACGTTTTGTACGTGAATGGTACGAAGCAGGTCTGATCGGTGATGTACATACGGTATATTGTTGGACAGATCGTCCGGTATGGCCTTCAGGTATTGCATGGCCTACAGGCAAGGCTGAAGTTCCAAAAGAATTGGATTGGGATCTTTGGTTAGGTACAGCGCCTTATAAAGAATATGTCGATAAATTGGTGCCTTTCAACTGGCGTGGCTGGTGGGATTACGGTACAGGTGCATTGGGCGATATGGGCTGTCACTTGTTGGAAGTTCCTTTCAGTACTTTAGGATTGACTTATGTACAAGATGTACAGGCTACTGTAGGATCGGTGTATGTGGATGAGTTCAAACGCGGATATTTCCCTGAAAGTTGCCCTCCATCGAGCCATGCGACATTAACTTTCCCTAAAACACCACGTACAAATGGTCCGGTGACTTTACATTGGATGGATGGTGGTATTCAGCCTGCTCGTCCGGATGAATTAGGTCCAAACGAAATTTTTGGTGACGGTGGTAACGGTATCTTACTTGTTGGTACAAAAGGGAAAATCCTTGCAGATACCTACGGTCAGAATGCGCGTTTATTGCCAACGTCAAGAAAAGAGCAAGTGGCTCAGAAATATGCCCGTGTACCGGGACAAGAAGGCGGACACTACGCACAATGGGTTGAAGCTTGTCAAGCTGGATACGGCAAGAAAGAAGTGAGTTCACCTTTTGAAATAGCAGGTCCGTTGACAGAAGCTTTATTAATGGCTAACCTGGCGATCAGAGGTGCTGATTTACGTATTGATGGCAAATACCCTGGACGTAACTTAAAGTTGTTGTGGGATAACGATAATATGCGTGTCACAAACTTTGATAACGTTAATCAGTATGTAAAACGTAATTACAGACAAGGTTGGGAAATGAAATATAATTTCTAAAATTAAGATATTTAGTAGTATGAATAGAAGAGAAGCATTACAACGAGTTGCCTTAATTTTAGGGGGTACCGTTATCGGCGCTAATTTATTTTTGGAAGGTTGTACACGCTCAGCAACAAAAGATGTACAAGCCTTGTTTGAAGCGAAGACAACCGATTTATTAGGTGACTTGGCTGAAGCAATTTTACCAGCTACCGCAACTCCGGGTGCGAAAGAAGCAGGGGTAGGAAGTTTTATTCCGGTCATGGTTCGCGATTGTTATACGGAGAAGCAACAAAAAGCATTTTTAACTGGTCTGGGGAGCTTGGATGATAAAGCAAAAGAGGTAAAAGGAAAACCATTCCTGGAGCTTTCTGCTGAAGACAGAACAGCTGTTGCCGCTGCTTTGGATAAAGAAGCAAATGAGTTTAATAAAAAGCAAGCTGAAGATCAGAAAGATATCATCGAGAAGAACAAGGAGAAACAAAATCAATTGTACAATTATGTTGAGAACGATCCACCACATTGGTTCACGATGTTCAAACAGTTGACATTGACTGGTTTCTTTAACTCAGAGCTGGGTTGTACCAAAGCTTTGCGATTTGTGAAGATCCCAGGAAGATTTGATGGTAACCTTCCTTACAAAAAAGGTGATAAGGCATTTGCATAACATGATGTTCTATACAAAATAAAAGGGAGGCCCAAAGCCTCCCTTTTATTTTGTTTCTATTGCCAAAGCAAAGTGGATTCGTTGCTGTTTAGTAACCGTCATAAAGTAACCTTGATATGTTGCATCACCGTTAATTTCAACGGTATCATTATAGCGTAACTCACGCAGATAATTCATCTCTAAGGATCTGATCTGATTGGTCAATACAAGCTCAATGGGCAATCTGTCCATACACCAGTCCAGGTATTTTACATTGTTGGCGTGATTGACAATATCCAGGTCGGAAAGCCTGACGCTATATTCATCAATATTTTTGACGGTCTGGGAAATATCCAATTTTGAAAATGGCTGTTGTGTTGCCGGGCGATCAGGATAGGTGGTAAAATCTTCGGTCGAAATTGCGAGCGCTTCAGAGCTCCTTTTCACGGTGTTGATGACAGCCCAATAACTGGTTGCAGTAACATAGATCTGTCCATTCACTGTAATTTCGAAATTCCGTGTTGAGCGTGCGCCCGCTAATTCCTGAACCCAAGTTTTTACCTTGACATGGTCCATCCATTTGGGCAACCGTGCAATCTCTATGCGGATGCGGCTAAGTACCCAGGTTTGGTTATGTTTGGCCATTTCTTTAAAACCGAATCCGACGGCATTGGCATGTTCTCCCGCGGTAAGCTGCAGGATATTGGATAAATCGGAGAAACGAATGCGGCCGTTTGAATAGCATTGCGTGAAATAAATTTCCCACTCTTTTTCAAAAACAGATTTTTCCATTTACATATAATTTTGAACAAAATTAGGCAATATGAATGATTTGGGCTATAAATTCAAAATGAAATGACACTATATTTAGATATCTCGTTATAAATGCCTGTCGGACTTGCTGGCGGCCTTCCAGGCATGACAGTGTGTCTAAAGTACAATCGTTTTTTTATTGTAAAATAAATGATAGTTTTCAATAATTTAATTGATTATTATCATGGGAATCGGTAGATTTAAATAAGCCAATGGCAGAAAGAGATAAAATAAGATTGGCTTTAAAGCGTTATGAGTAGTATAGCGCAAAACAATTATTTACACATTAAATGCTAGTATTATGGTTGGAGAACTAATAGCTAAAGAGGAAATTCCTCAATTTAAATTTATCCCGGCGAGTGAAGATAAGACGATGACTTTTATGGATAAATTGAAAGGGGCACTTCGGTTGGGAAATGAGTTTAAATCCAAGACTGAAATTGCCTTTCAAACAGATTCCGGACCAAAGCGTATCGAGACCACTGTATGGTCGTTAACCGATAGATATATTCAGATTAAAAGTGGCGTTTTAATCCCACTAAAATCTATTATAGCGATTGACTATTAAATAGCCAAAGAAAGGCTCCTCATTTAGTTAAGGAGCCTTTCGCTTTTAATGATAGATGCTGTTAAGAAGCGCATCAGACCGTGTTCCTTTCTAAGAGGACCTCTTGCAAAAAGAAATTTCTAATACGTTTCGCCTGTTAACTCTTTTAAGCGTATCTCAGATACCTTCGCATCATATTGTGCTGTATAGCTACGTGTGATTACATTGATGTAGTTTAACTGCGCTGTTCTTACTTCTAAGGTTGTGATGGTACCGATACGGAATTTATCCATCGTGATGTTTAAATTTTCTTTTGCCAGTTCCTCATTTTTCCGTTCTACATTCGCCAGCTCCATATTGGTGATGTAGGTTTGGAATAGGGTTCTGACCTGAGCCTGGATATCTTGTTTTTGTTGCTGTATCTGTAGCTCTGAGCCTTTAATCTGAAATTTGGCAATCCGTTCGTTTCTATTTTGCAGAAATCCATTGAAAATATTAAGGGAAGCCGATACGCCGTAGGTAAGACCTCTATTTTTGTTTTCTGTCGAGAAACCGAGGGAGGAGTGGGATTCATTCCAGTTGTACCCACTATTTAAGCCAATTTTGGGATAACGTTCGGCCTTAACTGCTTTTAAGTTGAGCTCGGCCACCCGATTGTTGATGATGGCAAGCTGAATCTGCGGATTTTGTCGATCGGCAATTTCGATCAGATTACCAAGTTTAAGATCCGTATCAAGTTTCATTTCGTCTTCAATTTGAAAATCCAGGCTCAAGTCGCGCGTCATCAGCTGATTGAGGTAAGTCTTGGTATTTTTGAAGCTTTCCTGCTGTCTGAGCAGGTTTGTCTGATCGGTATTCAAATCGACTTTTGCATTCAGAAGGTCAAGCTTGGAGCCTTTTCCGATCTCCAGGCGATTTTCGGCAAGCGTGACACGGTATCTCGATAAGGTGATGGTTGTATCCAGGGCATTTAACAGACGCTTTTGCTGCACCAGATTGTAGTAGGTTGCCATGACTTCGCTGAGCTGGGTAATCACTTGATATTTAATCTCCGCTTCCCCTTGACGTTGTATTTCTTTGAAGCGATCGCGACGGGCGAACATGCCCAATCCATCGAATATCGTCCAGTTTAGGTTGACTCCATAAGACATGTTATCGTTTTTTGCATTGGAAATCTGCTGTACTTGACCATCTGCCCTAACCTGTCTTGAGTTCTGGATGGAGTTGCTTCTGTTGAACGATCCTGTTACTGCCGGAAGCATACCAGCGCTTCCTAGGCTGGTATTTTCTATATCAATATTGTTGTCATTTTTAGCCAAAAGAATATTGAAGTTATTGCTCAACGTTGTTTTTAGCGCATCTTCCAAGGTCAGTATCTCTTGTGCACGAGCTTGAAACATGATGGAGTAAAGGAATATTAGTAGGATGAAATTTCTCTTCATGTCTTTATTATTCGTAGCTTTTAATGTTATCAAATTCAGGTCTATGCTTTTTTTGTCTTGACCACATGTAATAGATTGCCGGGATAATGAACAAGGTTAGGATAAGGGAGAATATTGTACCACCAACGATTACAACCCCCATACCAATTCTACTCGTTGAAGCAGCTCCAAGTGACATGGCAATCGGTAATGCACCCAAGGCAATGGCTAGACTTGTCATTAAGATCGGTCTAAGGCGCGATTCGGCAGAGTGCATAATGGCCTCAAATTTTTCCATTCCCTCTTCGCGCATCTGGTTGGCAAACTCAACAATCAAGATACCGTTTTTGGTCACGAGACCGATAAGCATAATGGTTCCAATTTGGCTGAAAATATTCCAGGTTTGATCAAATAACCATAGACTTATCAGTGCTCCGGCAACGGCCATGGGTACTGTAAGGATGATGATAAATGGGTCGAGGAAGCTTTCAAATTGAGCTGCTAAGATCAGGTAGATAAGCAACAAAGCAAGGCCAAAGGCAAATAGTGTATTGGAACTACTTTCAACGAAGTCACGTGATTCGCCGCTGAGGTCGGTGGTGAAACTCTGATCGAGTACCTTTTCTTTTATGCGATCCATTGCTGCGATTCCGTCACTCATACTCATGCCTGGCGCCAAACCGGCTGAAACTGTAGCCGACATGTAACGGTTATTGTGGTAGAGTTGAGGAGGGCTGCTTTCTTCCTTAACGCTTACAACGTTGTCTAACTGGATAAGCTGTCCGAGGTTATTACGCACGTAAATTGACGCAAGGTCTGTAGGTGTGGCTCTACGGTCGTTTTCAACCTGGCCTATGACCTGATATTGTTTTCCATCACGCATAAAATAAGCGAAACGCTGGCCGCTTAGTAATAATTGGAGGGACTGCGAAACGTCAAGTACGGAAACGCCCAGACTGAGGGCTTTCAGACGATCAATTTCAACATGCAGTTCGGGTTTGTTGAACTTCAAGTTGATGTCCGTTGTGGAGAATGCCGGATCGCTATTGACCTCATTCATAAATTCGGGTATCTTTTCCTGAAGTTTTTCAAAATTTTGTGCCTGGATAATGTACTGAACAGGTAATCCACCTCTGCGATTCATGGATATCGTTGGCGTTTGCGAAACATTGACGCGGACACCATCGTATTTTTTTGTCCATTTGGTCAGTTCTTTTGCAATATCATCCTGAGACTTTTTACGTTCACTGGGATCTACCAGTGTCATCCGTATACGTCCGGAGTTGACTGAGCTTGCGCCGAAACCCGGAGAAGTAATGTTTAAACTGATTTTGTTCTCAGGAATGGAATCGTAGACCAATTTGTCCAATTCCTGCATGTATCGGTCCATGTATTCATAAGTGGCACCTTCAGGGCCCGTCACATTGACAGAAATGCTGCTTCTGTCGTCATAGGGCGCCGTTTCTTTTTTAATGGAGGAGAAAAGGATGCCAATAATCACAAAACACAAGATCAGAATTGGAAAGCTTATCCATTTGAATTTCATGAATTTTTCTAGCGCATTGGCATAACCTTTATTCATTTTGACGAACATGGGTTCTGTCCAATCGTAAAATTTCGTCTTCTTATGTCCACCGCCTTTGATTAGATAGGCATTGAGCATCGGTGTGAGGGTAAGGGAAACAAATGCGGAAACCAATACAGCCGAAGCGATGACGACACCAAACTCCCGGAATAGCCGTCCAACGAATCCCTGAAGAAATATAACGGGTAAGAATACGGCTGCAAGTGTAATTGAAATGGAGATAACGGCAAAGAATATTTCTTTAGATCCTTTTAGAGCAGCCTCAATAGGGGACATTCCCTCTTCAACTTTCTTGAAGATATTTTCGGTAACAACAATACCGTCGTCGACGACAAGCCCCGTCGCGAGTACAATAGCGAGTAGCGTCAGTACATTGATGGAAAATCCAAAAATATACATAATAAAGAATGTCGCGATCAAAGACACGGGAATATCCAGAAGAGGTCGTAGGGCTATGCCCCAGTCGCGGAAGAAAAAATAGATAATCAAGGTGACCAGAATGATCGAAATCAGGAGCGTCTCGGCAACTTCCTCAACAGATTTTTTAATGAATGTCGTATTATCAGAAGCGATGTTGAGTATAATATCCTGGGGCAAATCTTCTTTGATCTGATCGAGCATTTTATAGAAATTGTTGGCAATATCGAGGTAATTTGTTCCCGGTTGAGGAATAATGGCAATACCGACCAGCTGTTTACCATTACTGACCATTTTTGTTTCGAGATTTTCAGCATCTATTTCTGCCCGGCCAATGTCGATGAATTTAACGATGCGGCTGCTGTCGGCTTTTAGAATGATATCATTGAATTGCTCGGGTGTGGAAAGATTTCCTACTGTTTTTACGGTAAGCTCAGTGGTGTTGCCGACAATCTTTCCAGAAGGCAATTCAACGTTTTGATTATTCAATGCCGTACGAATATCCGAAGCGGTGATACCATAGGCGGCCATACGGTCGGGGTTGAGCCACAGACGCATGGCATAGCGTTTTTGACCATAGATCTGTGTGCTGCTGACACCGGGGATGGTTTGCAACCTTTCGGAAATCACATTTTCGGCGTAGTCGCTCAGCGAAAGTTTATCGCGCGTCTCACTTTGCAGTGTTAATGTAATAATGGGATCGGAGTCCGCATCGGCTTTGGATACCACCGGCGGGGCATCAATATCCTGTGGCAGGCTTCGCACGGCTTGGGATACTTTATCCCGGACATCATTTGCGGCTTCCTCAAGGTTCTTTTTTAAATCAAACTCAATGGTGATATTACTGGATCCCTGATTGCTCGAAGAAGAGATGTTGCGGATACCATCGATCGAGTTTATGGCCTTTTCTAGCGGCTCGGTAATCTGAGATTCAATGATATCTGGATTGGCGCCGGCATAATTTGTTCTGACGGAAACAATCGCTGGGTCAATAGAGGGGTATTCGCGTACACCCAGAAAACTAAAACCAATATAGCCAAATAATATGATGGTAATATTGACGACAATAGTTAAAACAGGGCGTTTAATAAAAACTGCAGATAAATTCATGTACAACTAGTTAGCTAATGATACCTTAACTTTTACTCCATCTTTTAAAGACAGAACGCCCGTGGTTAAAACGGTGTCACCGGCACTGATGCCAGAGAGAATGACGATGTCTTTGTCGGTACGCGCACCAGTTTCAACCTTCACTTCCTTGGCAAGGCCATGCTGTAATACAAATACCTTTTTTCCATCCTGTACGGGAACAATGGCTTCTGTTGGAATGGATATCGCATCGTTTTCCACTTCGATCGGCACAATCACATTGACAAAGGATCCGACTTTCAATTTGCCCTGATCGTTCGTTGCTCTCGCGCGGACGTTGAGTGTTCTGGTGTTAAGTGATACTTGCGGTTCAACGGCGTAAATATTTGCTTTGATGACGGTTGGGTCGTTGGCAACGCTGAACTCAATGGGCATGTTTATTTTAACAATATTGCTGTATTTTTCAGGAACTGCAAAAGTAATTTTGACAAGATTGTCCTTCACTAAATTTGTAATCAGGGTACTGGATGAGACAATGGCACCTACAGAAATATTTCGAAGTCCAATCATGCCACTAAAAGGGGCGCGGATGGTTGTTTTGGATATTTGTGCCTGAATCAACTGGATCTGTGCTAAGGAGGTTTTTAAAGCTGCACTGGCTATATCAAACTCCTCCTGACTGATTGCTCCTTTTTGCAGCAGCAGTTTGGCCCGACGTTCATTTTCGGCATTCAGCTGGTTTGTTGTTTGTGCTTGTCTTAATTGTGCCTGAAGTTCAATATCATCAATCTTGATCAAGGGTTCGCCCTGTTTGATGCGCTGCCCTTCGGAGAAATAGATTTTGGTGATTCGACCACTTACTTCACTTCTGATTTCAACCTGCTCTTCCGCGTCAATGCTTCCCGAGAGATTAATGGATCGGTCGGCGACGGAAGATTTGGCAATGATAGCCTGTGCGGGGACTGGCATATCTTTCTTCCCATTGGGCTTATCAGCTTCATTTTTGTCTTTTTTAGCAGTTATCAGAAAGTATCCACCTCCAAACACAGCACAAGCCAAAAGAAGGTAAATGATCGATTTTTTATTCATACGGTATAGTCTCTTATGTACTTTTTACATTTAACGGGTAAATATAGGTTTAATATTATGCCAATATCAGTTGTCAAAAG
Organism: Sphingobacterium sp. UGAL515B_05; assembly: GCF_033097525.1. Classification (NCBI taxonomy): domain Bacteria; kingdom Pseudomonadati; phylum Bacteroidota; class Sphingobacteriia; order Sphingobacteriales; family Sphingobacteriaceae; genus Sphingobacterium; species Sphingobacterium sp. UGAL515B_05. Next base: position 4,531,587 of record NZ_CP109907.1, read on the forward strand.
GATTTTACAATACGACAAAAGCTGCAAATGGACATCGAAATGGGGGTAATTGGAACGATTGGAAATAAAAAAAGCCAGAAATAATTTTCCAGCTTTATTGTTAACTATTTTTTTGATTTTGTTTTTTGTGCCACTTCTGTTGAAGCCTCATTTTTTACTTTTGGCTTAATGTCTGATTTCGATAGATGTGGTCTTCTTTTTCCAAAAGAGCCATTTGATATTTTTCCTCTTCTGGTCTTGATGTCACCTTTTCCCATAGCGTAAAATATTTTGGTTTTAACAAATTATATTGAATACCTAAATATAACACTTTCTTTTGGGATGTCCAACCTCTTCATTACTAAATGATTGGAAAAATACGCTTTTGAATAGTTACGTTGAAGTTTTGGTCAATCGTGTCGAAAAATAAATTGTTGACGGGCTTGTTTTCAGCGACTAAATAGGGGATTTCCAATATTTTGTTCTTTAACTTGATACGGTAGTAGCCGTATAGTAAACCTTTGGTCGTTTGAATTGATTCGATTTTCTGAACGGCTTCTATGTCCATAAAAATGTTAAAAGTATAATTTTCTCCTTTAAGCTGCTCAATAAAAACCGCATTGGTTTTTGCATTGTACCATATTTGTTGGCTTTTGAGCTTACTAAAGTGGTTGTTGAACAGAAAGAGATAGCCCAGCAGGAAAAAAGCAATCGGAAGCAGGAACAAGACAATTTTTATTTTCATGAACAACAATACGGTGATCAAAATAAGGATAATACCCATTACGGCATTGGAAACGCTCTTCTTTAGATTTGTCTGGATGACTGGCGTTGAAGCTTCAATCAACTGAAAACCTGATTTTAAATTTCTGGACATATCCTCGGTAAACCCAAATAGACTGAATTTTTTGCGTATCATCAGATAAGCAATAAGAACAATAAGCCCAATGATCAAAAACCGCATATTTTTCTTCTAGTATTGTTCGTCTTCGTTCGGATATTGTACTGCTTTTACTTCGGCCACATAGTTAGCTACTGCCGTGGTTATTTGTTCGTGCAGGTTAGCGAAGTGACGCATAAATTTTGGTTTGAAATCGGCATTCATACCAAGCATATCGTTAATCACAAGGACTTGTCCATCGCAATCCGGCCCGGCCCCAATACCAACAGTTGGAATCACCAATTTTTCGGTTACTGTTTTAGCTAATTTTGCTGGTATCTTTTCCAGAACAATTGCAAAACAGCCCGCCTCCTGCAGCGCGAGTGCATCTTCTATTAATTTAGCGGCTTCCTGTTCTTCTTTTGCCCGCACACCAAAATTTCCAAATTTATTGATGGATTGGGGAGTCAAGCCCAGGTGTCCACATACAGGAATGCCTCCGGCGATGATTTTTTTGATGTTTTCGATGATTTCAAGGCCACCTTCCAGTTTCAATGCGTGCGCACCCGATTCTTTCATCATGCGTACAGCTGCATTGTAAGCCTCATTAGCCGACCCTTGATAAGATCCAAATGGCAAATCTGCTAATACCATGGCACGCTCGGTACCCCTAGCAACGGCAGCGGCATGGTAGATCATATTATCTAGGGTGATAGGCAAGGTAGTTTCGTAGCCAGCAAATACGTTGGCTGCGGAATCTCCAATCAAAATAACGTCAACACCAGCTTGATCTACCATTTTGGCCATGGAGTAATCATAGCTTGTAAGCATAGAAATCTTTTCCTGACGTTCTTTCATGGCTTGCAGCATTGCTGTGCTTACTCGTTTCATTTCTTTGTTTACAGACATCTTAACTTATATTGTGTGTTCAAAAGTAAGCTTTTTATCATACATTGACCAATATTCTGCCTTGTGTTTTGTATTTTTGCAGAATGATACAAAATGAGACTCGTCTATTTAAATTCCCCAAATTTTCAGAATTAATCATCCATGAGGATGAAAATTTGATTGTTATCAATAAACCGCCGTTTGTCGCTTCTTTAGATGAACGTGAGGGTGGGGAGGTCAATATTCTTCGCTTGGCGAAGAAATATCATCCTGATGCACAGGTGTGCCACCGCCTGGATAAAGAGACCTCGGGTATTTTATTAATTGCAAAAAATCCAGAAACATACCGTACAATTTCCATTGCATTTGAAAAAAGAAAAGTCAATAAGATTTATCATGCAATCATAGGTGGTACACATACTTTTCAGGATTTGCTTGTCGATTTGCCTATCTTGAACCAAGGCAATAAAAATGTATCTATTGATCGTGCAAACGGCAAACCGGCAGAGACCATCTTCAATTCGATCAAATACTACAAGAATTATACTTTAGTGGAATGTAAACCCATTACAGGACGTATGCACCAAATCCGCATTCACCTAGCGACACAACATGCCGCTATTGTGGGGGATGACATGTATCGCGGTAAACCTGTGTATTTGTCCCAAATTAAAAAAAGAGGATATACATTATCCAAAGATGAAGAGGAACAACCCATTATGAAGCGTTTTGCACTGCATTCAAAACATGTTGAATTTGAGTTGAACGGAGTTAAGATGGCTTTTGAGGCACCTTATCCAAAGGATTTTGCGACCTTGTTGAAGCTGTTGGATAAGTTTGATTCTTAATAGCGGGATTACCTATGAGTCCGAAGACAAAAAAGATAATCGGAAACGTTGTATTTGTACTGCTCATCGGTTTATTGATCTGGCCAACAAGTAGAAGTTATTTTCAGCAATTTTTAATGAAAATGGGTTTTTTCAAACCTATTCTAGAGCTTAATTCAGCTTCTAAAGAATCTGATTGGATGGCTCCAGAGGGTGCATTCAATCATGTCTCCTTTGTCAATTCGCTGGGCGAAACAGTCAAGGTGGCAGATCTGAAGGGAAAAGTGGTTTTTATTAATTTTTGGGCAACGTGGTGCGCACCTTGTCGCGCAGAAATGCCTTCGATCAATGTACTCTATGATCGCTATAAAGATAATCCAAATATAGTGTTTTTGATTGTGGAGATAGAAGGCAGCAAAGCAAAGGCCGAGGCTTTTATGAAGGAACAGCAGCTGACCTTGCCAGTTAGTTTCCCAAATAGCGATATTCCGAAAGAGTGGCTCTCGGGACTCATTCCTTCAACGGTGATATTGGACAAAGCGGGTAAGGTAGCGACACGGCATGAAGGTATGGCGAATTATTCAAGCCCTGATGTAGGTAAATTTATTCAAGATTTAATCAATAAATAATTTTTAAGATCTCTAAATATAGCATGACAAGAGCAGAACTTATTCATCAAATAAAAGCGAAACGTTCATTTTTATGTGTCGGATTAGACACAGACCTCACCAAAATCCCGGAACATCTTTTAGATGATGAGGATCCGATCTATAGCTTCAATAAGGCTATCATAGATGCAACAGCTGATTTATGTGTTGCCTATAAGCCCAATATTGCATTTTATGAATGTTATGGAATTAAAGGCTGGCAATCGCTTCAAAAAACCTGGGCTGCGTTACCAAAGGATTGTTTTAGTATTGCTGACGCAAAAAGGGGGGATATTGGCAATACGTCGGGACGTTATGCGATGGCATTTTTTGATGAAAAGACGTCTGGTCTAGGCTTTGATAGTATTACAATTGCACCTTACATGGGGAAGGACTCGGTGACTCCATTTTTGGATTTTAACGATAAATGGGCAATCGTACTTGCTTTGACATCGAATGAGGGTAGCTTGGACTTTCAAAATTTTGAAAACAAAGAAGGCTTGCAATTGTTCGAACAGGTGATCGATAAAGTCAATACCTGGGGTACACCTGACAATTTGATGTATGTGGTCGGAGCAACACGCGGAGAGGGGTTTATCAAAATTAGGGAACATGCACCCGATCATTTTTTATTGGTTCCAGGAGTGGGGGCGCAAGGAGGTTCTCTTGAAGATGTCTGTAAATTTGGTATGAACAAAGATTGCGGACTTTTAGTAAATAGCACAAGGGGAATTATCTATGCTTCAAAAGGACGTGATTTCGCTGAAAGAGCACGGGAGGAAGCCCTAATTCTACAGAAAGAAATGGAAGTAGAACTGTTAAAAGCAGGCATTATTTCCTGATTTGACATTTAATAATTCATTCGTAATACTTACCTTTGCAGCATGCCAGAAAAAATTATAATTCTAGACTTCGGGTCTCAATACACACAGTTGATCGCTAGACGTGTCAGAGAACTAAATGTGTATTGTGAGATACACCCGTTCAATAAATTGCCAGATTTTGATGACTCCGTAAAAGGTGTTATCTTTTCAGGAAGTCCATATTCTGTTAGACAAGAAGATGCACCGCAAATTGATTTTGTCGCTATTCAGGATCGTTTCCCACTTTTAGGAGTTTGTTACGGAGCACAATACATCGCTCAAAAATCAGGTGGTGAAGTGTTACCTTCTGAAATCCGCGAATATGGTCGTGCAAATCTGCAGTTTGTCAATAGTGAGAATGAATTATTGGCAGGAGTACCAACTCAATCGCAGGTATGGATGTCACATGGAGACACGATCAAAGAAGTTCCTGCAAATTTTGATATTATAGCAAGTACGGATAAAGTTCGCGTTGCTGCTTATCAAGTAAAAGGCACCCGTACCTATGGTATACAATTCCACCCGGAAGTAACACATAGTACTGATGGGGCTATCTTATTGAAAAACTTCGTTGTAAACATTTGTGGTTGTGCACAGGATTGGACACCAGACGCATTTGTTGAAACAACCGTATCCTCTTTGAAAGCGCAATTGGGTGACGATCACGTTATCATGGCTTTGTCAGGAGGAGTAGATTCAACAGTAGCAGCAGTATTGTTGCACCAAGCAATCGGAAAAAATTTACATTGTATTTTCGTAGATCATGGTCTGCTCCGTAAAGATGAGTACGAGCAAGTATTGGATTCTTACAAAAATATGGGGCTAAATATTAAAGGAATAAATGCCAAGGATTTATTTTATGGTAGATTAGCTGGGGTTTCTGAACCAGAAGAGAAACGCAAAATCATTGGTAATTCATTTATTGATGTTTTTGATGAAGCTGCAAAAGAAATCCAAAAGGAATTACCTGAAGGAATTGAAGCGAAATGGTTGGGACAAGGAACAATTTACCCAGATATTATCGAGTCGGTTTCAGTGAAAGGACCTTCAGCAACAATCAAATCGCACCATAACGTTGGTGGCTTACCTGATTTCATGAAATTGAAAGTCGTAGAGCCACTTAAAACGTTGTTTAAAGATGAAGTAAGAAGAGTAGGAAAAGCTTTAGAAGTGGATCAGGCAATTTTAGGCAGACATCCCTTCCCTGGACCAGGTTTGGCAATTCGTATTTTAGGTGATATTACACCTGAGCGTGTACGTATTGTACAAGAAGCTGATGCGATCTTTATCAATAATCTGAAGGAAGCTGGCTGGTACGATAAAGTATGGCAAGCTGGTACAATTTTCTTGCCAGTGCGTTCTGTAGGCGTAATGGGTGACGAGCGTACTTACGAGCATGTTGTTAGCTTACGTGCAGTTGGTTCTCTTGATGGAATGACTGCGGATTGGATACATTTACCATATGACCTGTTGGCAAAAATTTCAAATGAAATTATCAACCATGTGAAAGGAATAAACAGAGTTGTATATGATATCAGTTCAAAACCGCCCGCTACAATTGAGTGGGAATAAAATATGGGTTGCGGCACTTGTAGCATTATGTCTTGCAAGCTGCACAACCAAAAAAAGCACGGTATTGCGTTCGCCTTCCTCTGGTCAAGGCGAACAGCAAACTGCTGTGACTAAACCAGCAGTTGACAACAATAAGACCATTGCCAAAGTGGGGGATATCCAGGATGTCAACGGCCATGCTGTGAAAAATAATCGCATCGCCTTGTTATTACCATTCGAGTTAAGTGGTATTGCGGGGACGATTACAAAAGAAGATGTGGAGCGTTCTTCCTTGGCACTTGATTTTTATCAGGGATTTCAGTTGGGCCTTGACAAAATTGCCAAAGAGGGTGCTTTATTTGATCTACAAGTAATTGATTCTCGAGACAATGTTGCCTACAATGCGACTTTAGGGACTTCGGTGAATGTCAAAGATGCTGTACTTGTGGTCGGTCCGGTATATCCGCGTGAGATAAAAAGCTTTGGGCAAACATTTGCAAATAAGAATGTGTTACAAGTTTCGCCGTTGGCGGCGACTATGGCTTCTGAGTTTAGCTTACCTAATTTGGTTTCCATCACACCATCTATTCGTACACACTCGGAAACATTGGCAAAATATGTTGCTGATCAGTACTATACGGGTGATCAGATTCTGGTATACGATGCCGGTGACGATGAAAGTAAACAGTTTCTAGTCAATTTTGTTAGCGAAATTTCAAAGGCTAATGCACAGGCAAAAGTAAAAACTGTTATGAGCGTCAACGAGTTCAACAATAGCCTTGTGTTGACGGGAACTAATCATGTCATTTCTGGTACGGCCAATAAGAATTTGGTAAAGGGGCTTTTGGATGCTATGGACGAACGCTTTTTGAATCCAGGTAACCAGTTTAAGTTGTATGGACATCCAAATATGGCTAAGCTTTCTTTTGAGAATTTCGAAAATATGGATTTCTATGGACTTACTATTACTTCTTCCAACTTAGTGAATGAGAGTGATAGTGATACCCGCAAATTTATTGGAAATTATAGATCGGCTTATAAAGTGGACCCGTCTGAGTTTTCATATAAAGGTTATGATGCGGCATTGTATTTCGGTCGATTGATTCATAAATATGGCGTGGATTATGTTAGCCGAATGACGCAAGATAAGTTTTCGGGATTGAATAGCGATTACAAATTTGAGTTTTATCCAAAATGGGGCTATGCTAATAGAGCTTTGGGTATAATGGTTTATCACAACAAAAAATTTGAAAGAAAATAATCTTTGAATGGCTGAATTCAGTGAAAGACGTGTTCATCAGCAAATACGTAATTTTGAGCGGGCAATGGATGGTTTTGAAGCTGATCAACCATTTTCGCGTTATCTGACTACTTTTTTTAAGTTGAACAAGCAAATGGGATCTTCGGACCGGAAGTCTACCTCCCGTTTATGTTATAATTATTTTCGTCTGGGAATGGCGGCTTCGCAGTTGTCCCAACAGCGCAGGTTGGTGCTTGCGGAATTTCTATGTGAACAGGAAAGTCCTTTGGTGGCCCTTTTTGAGCCTTCCTATAGCGATAAACTTCATCTGCCGCTGAAAGACAAAATTGCATTCCTGACGTCTGAAGGTGTTTTTAATCGGAATGACCTCTTTCCTTTCGTGGATTATATTTCTAAGGAGGTCGACTTGGTGCAATTTTTAGAGAGCCAATTGATCCAGCCCAACTTATATGTTCGGGTGAAACGTGGGAAGACAAAGGTCGTGTGCGCTATTTTGGATAACAATCAGATTCCGTATTCTATGATTGGCGATCAGACTATCGCCTTGAATAATGGAACATCCTTGCAGCGATTTGATGCATTGGATGGAATTATAGAAGTGCAGGATATGTCTTCGCAGCGCACTTTGGATTATATGGAACCCGCTGAAAGAGAATCCTGGTGGGATGCATGTGCGGCTTCGGGTGGTAAATCGCTCTTGTTGATGGATGCTTGTCCATCTGTTAATCTTTTGGTTTCTGATGTTCGCATGAGTATTCTCCGAAATCTCGATGAACGTTTTGACCGTGCTGGAATAAAACATTACCGAAAAAAAATACTCGATCTTACGAAGGATACCTTTTCAATTCTTGGGAGCGAACGATTTGATGGGGTGTTATTGGATGCGCCTTGTACTGGATCGGGAACCTGGGGGCGTACACCAGAGATGGTTAGGCAATTTCGGGCCGCTAAGATTGCCGAATTCAATGCACTACAAAAGAATATTGCAAGTAATGTGGTGGGGCATGTTAAAGCGGGCAAGCCTTTAATTTATATAACCTGCTCTATTTTTAAAGCAGAAAACGAAGATGTTGTCAATTACATTGTAGATAATTTTGGTTTTGAAATAGAACGTATGGACTATTTGAAAGGTTATGAAGAGAAAGCGGATAGTATGTTTGTGGCGCGATTGATTAAAAAATAATTTATATATATTAAAAGCAAAAAGGCTATTTTTTCATTGAAAAAATAGCCTTTTTTTATACATATGGACCGTTTAATATCAGTCACATTTACTTGGAACAACGAGCACAGGGCAGGTAGATTTACGAATGACTGACTCGGAGACAGAGCCGGAAATGAAATGGTCAAAGCCCGTCCGTCCATTGGTGCCCATAATAATAAGATCTGCAGACCACTCATGGGACGCGGCTAGAATTTCTTCTTTAATGGATCCGATTCGATTAAAAAGATATACTTCTCCTGCGCCGGTAAATTCGCGACTTATTTTCTCAAGATACTTTTGTGCATTATCCTGTTCCATTTCCGATACTTCTGGAACGATGATAGGTTGCTGACCTAATAGCGGATCTGCACCAAAACTAGCTGGAGAAGTAGGGGGAACAACCGTGACAAGTGCTATGGAGGCTTCAAATACTGCGGCCATTTCTTTGGCATATAGTATCGCCTTTTCTGAGCATGGTTCGTCGTCAACCGCGACGAGTATCCTTTTGAATTTTGAATTTGTATTCTCCATTTCTACTATAATTAATTTATCTTCGTCATATAATATATAATCACATTTTTGACGATTTTGTTTTGTTTAGCACATGAAATATGGTATTTGTACACTAGCGCTCGTTCCGCTACGTTTAGAACAGGCACACCGTAGTGAGATGGTTTCTCAGGTATTGTTCGGGGAACTTTTTGAGATCCTTGATGAACAGGCCGATTGGACATCAATACGTCTGTTGGAAACGGACTATTTAGGCTGGATTCAAAACGGGCAGTTTCAGGAACTAAACGACTTAGATATGCAAAATTATCTGACCGGAACACCAATTATCGTTGGAAGGGAGGGAGGAGTCCTTGTTGCGGATACCGCACAATTTCAGCTCTGTCATGGAACCAAGCTCTACCTAAATGCAGAGAATACTGTCAGTTTATCTCCATTGGGATTAACCTATCAAGGTAGTATCAATCCGTTTACCAGAAATCAATTTGAAACTGAGGTGTCGCGATTGGCTTTGAGTTATAAGGACACTCCTTATCTATGGGGTGGGCGTTCACAATGGGGAATCGATTGTTCCGGTTTCTCCCAATTGATTTATAGCTGTTTTGATCTTTCCTTACCTCGTGATGCTTATCAGCAGGCAGAGATTGGGCAGACTGTAGATTTTATTTCAGAAATAAAAGTAGGGGATTTGGCTTTTTTTGACAATGCCGAAGGAAGGATTACCCATGTAGGGATTATGCTGGATCGCGATACGATTATTCATGCCTCAGCGAAAGTCCGTGTTGATCGGATGGATACGGAAGGTATTTTTAATGCTGAACAGAATCGTTATACACACAAACTACGGATTGTTAAACGGTATAATTGATAAAGGTGGATATATAAAAAAAGGCTATAAGTAATTATAGCCTTTTCTATTGTCACACGCCTTATTGACTAGAAGTGGAACTGCACACCTAAAGTTGGCGCTAATGAATTTGCGTCTAAACCAAATGTGTTTGTTGATCTATCTGCTGTTTTATTATTGTTGTAGTTGTAGTATAAACCTCTAACTTTTAACTCGATACCAACTTTGCTTGTTGGGAAGTATGCTAAACCCGGAGCTAATTCAACACCATAGTTCTCAAATTTTGATTCCGCTTTTACGTTATTTGTTTCAACGGTAGTTTTTCCCCAAGACATTGGCACAGATAGTTGTGCAAAAAATCTTAATGGACCATTAGCAGAATATTTTCTTACAAATGGAGAAACTTGGAACGCATCTCTTTTTGTGCTTAAGTCCATAACACTCTCATCTTTGCTCCAGTTGTAACCAATTCCAGTACCAATTGCCAAGTTGTCACTTACAAAGTAACCAACTGTTGGGTTGATAGAGAATGAGTTGTCTTTGAAGTCTGTGTCTTTAACTTTTGAAGTCTGGAAGCCAACTTGACCACCAACCATAATTTTTCCTTGTTCAGTTTGAGCTTGTGCTGCTATTGTTAAACCTGCAATGGCAGTTAATGTTAGTAAAACTTTTTTCATGTCTTTTTTATTTAATAGTTTGTTTTAATGTGTCAGTAATTACTTCCTGACTTTTTAAATTTGTTAGTCAAATATCGAAATCTTATTTTAATTTTTTGTCACTAGATTGTCTAGATGTTTTGTCATTATTGTAAATAATAGTGGTTCAATTGATTAAAATTTAATGTATTTTTATTTTTATCGTTTCTATTTAACAATAATGATATTGGTCTGACTTTTTGTTTTTAATTGTCAATTTCAAGTAAGAAGACAAAAAAAAGCCATTTGTCAGCAGCGGACAAATGGCTTTTTTTTTGTATTTGAAAGACCGGTTTTAATCGAAATATTCTTTGATTCGTTCGAAGAATGATTTTTCACTTTTACCTGGTTGAGGTTTAAAGTTTGGCGATTCTTTCAGTTTGTTCAATAATTCTTTTTCTTCGTTAGATACGGCTTTTGGTGTCCAGATATTAACGTATACAAGTTGGTCCCCTTTGTGATAAGAGTTGACTTCAGGAATACCTTTTCCTTTTAACCGTAAAATTTTACCGCCTTGTGTACCGGGCTCAATTTTGATCTTCGCTTTTCCATCTATTGTAGGGACTTCAACGCTGGTGCCTAAGGTCGCATCTACGAAATTAATGTATAGATCATAGATTACATTTAGTCCGTCACGTTTTAGACTTTCGTGTGGTACTTCTTCGATCAGGATAATTAAATCTCCTGGTACACCACCACGCGGAGCAGCATTTCCTTTTCCACTCATGGAAAGTTGCATGCCTTCACTTACTCCTGCAGGAATATTGATTGCGATTGTTTCCTCACCGCGTTCGAGTCCTTCACCTCTACAAGTTGTACATTTTGCCGTAATTTCAACACCTTCGCCATTACAAGTAGGGCAAGTGCTTGTTGTTTGCATTTGTCCTAAGATGGTATTTGTTACTCTTCTAACTGATCCAGATCCCCCACAGGTTTTACAGGTATGGAAAGAAGATTTATCTTTAGCACCAGATCCGTCACAAGAATGACAGACCACTTGTTTGTTAACCTTTACCTTTTTCTCGACGCCTTTGGCAATTTCTTCGAGTGTTAATTTAACTTTTATGCGTAAGTTGCTTCCACGAGCTACCCGACGGCCGCCACGCTGGCCACCACCGCCGCCAAAGAAACTTTCAAATGGATGTCCTCCTCCAAAGATATCACCAAATTGGCTGAATATGTCTTCCATATTCATGCCGCCGCCACCGCCAAAGCCACCACTTGCCGAATTACCGGCATGGCCAAATTGGTCATAACGTTGACGTTTTTGTGGATTGCTCAAGATATCGTATGCCTCAGCAGCTTCCTTAAACTGTTCTTCAGCTTCATGATCACCAGGATTTTTATCCGGATGGTATTTTATCGCCAATTTGCGATATGCTGATTTAATCTCTTTCTCGTCCGCTGATCGCGAGACACCAAGTATATCGTAATAATCTCTTTTTGACATCGTCTTAATATTATTGACCTATAACTACCTTTGCGTGACGGATCACTTTGTCACCCAAGTAGTACCCCTTTTCGATCACGTCTACGACTTTATTCTTTAATTCTGCTGTGGGTGCAGGAATTGCTGTGATAGCTTCTTGTAATTCAGGATCGAAGGCTTGGCCTGTGGCTTCCATTTCCTTTAACCCCAATTGCGACAACGTTTGTCTGAATTTGTTGTTAACAATATCCATTCCTGTTTTAACAGATTCAACATCTGTTGCTGTTTCCATGGCTGTTAACGCTCTGTCAAAATCATCTAGTGTAGGTAATAGCTTGCTGATGACATCTTTTCCAGCTGATTGAATCAATTCAACACGTTCTTTGCTTGTACGTTTTCTATAATTGTCAAATTCAGCAGAAAGACGAATGTATTTATCCTTTGCCTCTGCCAATTCTGCAGCCAATTTCTCTTCAGTAGACAGTTCTTCTGCTATATTATCAGCAGGCTGTTCCTGTTGTTCAGAAGAATTTGCTTCTACTGGATCTTGACCTTCATCGTAATAATTATCTTGCTCATTCATATCTTCAATGCTAAAATTAGATTCAAAAATTTACTCTATGCTTCGTTTGTCAAAGTTTTTGCCAAACAATAAAATTCCGACAGCTTGTCAGATTTTATTAAAAAAGCCTAACAATTTGTCGGAATCTCATTTTTTATATGTCAGTTTTCCGTCTAGATACTGACATTGTCCTGTAATATCCCATCGGCGGTCTTGATGATGCGTGATGGCATATTACGGATAATGGTATAATCGTGTGTTGCCATTAAAATAGCTGTTCCGGAATTGGCAATGTCACGTAATAATAAGACGATTTCTTCTGACGTAGCAGGATCCAAGTTACCGGTAGGTTCATCTGCCAGAATAATTTCGGGGTTATTTAATAATGCGCGGGCAATTACAATGCGCTGTTGTTCACCACCAGAAAGTTCATGGGGCATTTTCTTAAGTTTCGAACGAAGCCCAACTTTCTCCAGTACATCCAATATACGGTTGTCGATCATTTTCTTATCTTTCCAACCTGTTGCTTTCAGTGCAAATTCGAGATTTTTCTCGATGCTTCTATCGGATAAAAGATGAAAATCCTGGAATACAATACCCAATTTTCTACGCAAATAGGGGACATCATTTTCGTGCAACTTTTTAAGGTCAAAGCCTGCAATCATTCCTTCACCATTACCGATGTATAAATCGCCGTAAATGATTTTTAGTAAACTACTTTTTCCACTACCGGACTGGCCGATCAGGTAAATAAACTCTCCTTTACCAATGTTTAAATTGACATTGGACAAGACCAGATGTTTTTGTTGGAAGATATCAACGTTTTTTAATGTAATTACTTTATTTTCAATCATGGAAGCTAAAATTCTAATTTTTTAATTTGCCCAAAAGGCATTTCTTTAACCAGTTGCATGATATATTCTGCCTTTTCTCCTAATCCAATCTTATCGAGTGATTTATCTGGGCGGTCGACTCTAAAATATGCCAGCAAGGTGAAGGCATCATCTCTTAATTGAACATAATCAGGGATTTTGGCGACACCTTTTACTTTAATGATATACATGATTTCAAAGTTAGTATTTTTAATGCAATTTATTTACTATGAATTTAAAGGAAGCTTATTGGTTTGCAAATAAAAAGTCCAACGTATTTACTCCATCAGCATAATCATCTAATGAAGGGCACTGGCTTTCTCCAAAATGAAATACCGGCGAGGACACATTTAATGCTGTTTCTGATACAATACATTGGATATTCTCTTGGGCTAGTTTGAGTTTATTTTCAACTTCAGCCAGCGTTTCGTATGTTTCGTAATACACCACTGCGAGGGGAGAAGCGGTTCGCTCATCTTCTTTGAGCAATAAAAATCCATTGTCAAAATGCTTGTCGCCATTGATCAGATAGATGGATTTGTTGTAGTCGTAATTGTTATTGTATTTAAAATGCTCGGTGATGGTGTTAAATGCGGCAATACCCTCGAAGAAATGTGCTATTGCGTAATCTTTTGGAATAAATAGCTTTGATACAGAGCGACAGCCCAAACCAAAATAATCAAAGATGTCATGTCCAAGTGACTCTAGTTGGCTTGAAGATTCTTGGCCAGTAATGACAGCAATACTATTTCTATTGCGACGAATAATATGCGGTTTGGTGCCAAAATAGTAATCAAAATAACGGGCGCTATTGTTGGAGCCCGTTGCTATTACCAAATCGAAATCCTTTAGTTTATCGACAATTTCAAAGGCATCGCCAAAATACGGGTCAATTTGTGTAAGCAGGTGGAGCATATAGTTTGTAAGACCTGCATCGTCCGATGAAACTTTGATTTTGGCTCTAAAGCCGCTGATCAGTACAGATAGGATATCATGAAACCCTACCAAAGGGATATTACCCGCAAGAATTAACCCGACAGTTTTCGTTGAATTTAGATCTGGATAAGGTGCCAACCATTGATTCAGCTTTTCTATTGTCAAATTGGCAGCAATAGCTTGAAGTGCGCGTTCAACATTTTGTGGGGTGTACCAGGGATTTTTATGCTGGGCGAATTGAATGATTTGAATCAAATCTTCAGGTCGCTTTTGCAGCTGCTCTCCTAATTTTACAAATGCATTTATTCGTTGTTGCTTTGTCAAAATATTAAAATTTTAAAAGATGAATACACAAATTTGTATTATATTTGTGCTGTTAACATTAATCAACGTGAATCAACTAGCCTTATTGTTCAATCAGACGTTGTTTCATGTTGATAATGCAAAAATAGTTTATTTATCATAATTGTGAGGTTATAAATGGCGATTAAAATTACAGACGAATGCATTAACTGCGGTGCTTGCGAACCGGAATGCCCAAATAATGCAATATACGATGCTGGTGTAACTTGGAAATTCTCAGATGGGACGGCTTTGGATGGGATTATTGATTTTGGCGATGGTGTTACACTAGATGCCAACGAATCTCAGGAAGCAATCTCTAATGAAGTCTATTATATTGTTTCAGATAAATGTACAGAATGTGTAGGTTTCCACGATGAACCTCAATGTGCGGCGGTATGCCCTGTAGATTGTTGTGTGGATGACGAAGATGTACGCGAGTCAAACGATGAGCTATTAGCGAAAAAAGCTTGGTTACACGCGGAATAAAATTAGTATTCCGTTAAAATATAAGGCAGGATAAGAAATTTTCCTGCCTTTTTTGTTTCTTTCTATTTTGACGAAATCGATATTTTGTTGTGAAACTTGGCTGTTTGGAATAATAATATTTGCAAAAGCGTAGTATTTTTTTATTTTTGTTCTTTTGACCATTAAAATCTTTTAAATGTTAAAAACCAAAATAGGGTTGATTACCCTGATCACAGTTACATTAGCTTGTATCATTGCTGTATTATACGAATTTGATGTTGTAGGCTTTTCGCATGAATTTCTAATGGCTGTCCGTTGGATAGTTGCTACCGTTTTGGTTGTAAATGCGCTCTTTAAGAAAAATTTGACCACCTGGATTCTGACCTGTATGATTATGGGGATATTTGTTGGGTTGGATTTTCCAAATCTGGCGATTTCCTTACAACCCTTAAGTAAAGGTTTTATCAAGTTGGTCAAGACGATTGTCGGCCCTATTCTCTTTGCTACACTTGTGTATGGAATTGCAGGACATTCTGATTTGAAACAGGTGGGACGTATGGCATGGAAATCTATGCTTTATTTCTTCTGCGCAACGACTTGTGCTATTTTTATCGGTTTAGGAGCTATCAACCTGACTCGAGCAGGTGTGGGAGTTGATGTTGCACATATGCCACATGAAGAGCTCCCTGTGCCAAAAGAAAGCATGGATGAACATATCCTCAAAACACTTCCGGACCATGTGCATCCTGTATATAAGTTCACTTCTTTTATACGTGACCTGTTTCCTGAAAATATTGTCAAATCAGTAGCTGATAACCAGGTTTTACAAATTGTTGTATTTTCAGTTTTATTCGGAATTGGATTGGCTATGGTGGATGAGAAAAAGCGTAAACCTTTGGTAGATTTCACCGAGAGTATGTCTGAGACGATGTTTAAGTTTACGAACATCATTATGTACTTTGCCCCGATTGGGGTCGGCGCTGCTATGGCCTACACGGTGGGGCATCTCGGTGTCGATATCCTAAAGAATCTTTTCATGCTTTTGGCGACCCTGTATTTTGCTTTAGTGTGCTTTTTATGTCTGGTTCTTCTTCCGGTAGCACTTTATCTAAAAATACCTGTGAAACGTTTTATTAATGCGATTAAGGAACCTGTTTCGATTGCATTTGCCACTACAAGCTCAGATGCGGCATTGCCAAAAGCAATGAGTGCCATGGAAAAATTTGGTGTACCTCGTAAGATTGTTTCGTTTGTAATTCCGACAGGATATAGTTTTAACTTGGATGGTACTTCACTTTATTTATCATTGGCTGCGATCTTTGTCGCTCAGGCGGCTGGTATCCATTTGTCGTTTGGACATCAATTAATGATTGCGTTTACATTGATGATTACCTCTAAAGGTGTTGCTGCTGTCCCAAGGGCCTCATTAATTATTTTGATTGCGACAGCGGATCAGTTTGGTTTACCAACATTTGTCATTGCTGCAATTTTAGGTATCGATGAACTCATGGATATGGCGCGTACCTCTGTCAATGTAATCGGAAATTGTTTGGCAACCGTTGTTGTCGCTAAATGGGAGGGCGAGTTTGATGAAGAAGCTCCTTACCGCGAAGATACTGAAGAGGCAATCTAATAGAAATAAGAAATAACTGACGAATATTCGTTGAAGAAAAGCAGTCTTGACATCTCGTTAAGACTGCTTTTTTATTGTCTTTAGCTCATGTTGATGATTTTGCTATGCCTATTTATCATATTTAGTACAGTAAACACCAATAGAACTGAAAAGCAAATCCATGGCGGGAAATGATGGAGGACCAGATGCCTTGTTTAAGTCTTATGAGAGGATGGGAGGTGATGGTCTTGAAAAAAAAGTGCTTGCAAGCTGTTGTTGGGGACCTGGGATCTTCTAAAATAGCTTGCAAGCGAAATATGTTATATCAACGTCCGTCCACGTAGTACCATAAATCATCTTGTTTTTTGAAGGTAGACTTTTCATGGTGAATTTGAACTTCCATCTGTGGATCCAGGTAATGAGCTTCAAACTCAACAGTGTGGAGAGTAGATTTAAGGATAGAGAGTTGCATCCATTTATTCTCCCGCGCCCATTGTCCGATTGCCTTTTTATTTTGGAACCGTCGTGTTGAGGGATGAAACGTATCGTATAGGAAATCGATCTGTTGAAGAACAAAGGCGCTATAGCGTGCGCGCATCAATGCTTCTGCGGTGGTTGCTTTGGCATGGAAAAGATGAATTTGCTGGCAGCATTCCCCATAGGTATTGCCAGAGCCACAAGGGCATAATTGACCTGATTCTATCACTTCTATGTTCTAAATTTTACCAGCCCTTAATAGCGCCATTTTTGAAGACTTTTTTTGCGGTTGCTTCTACTTCCGGAGATTGATAGGCTTGAATGAATTGTTGCACCTTCTCATCGTTTTTGTTGTCTGAGCGGGCGACAATCAGATTGACATAAGGTGATTCTTTATCTTCTGTGAATAAACCTTGTTTTTCGGGATCCAATCCAGCTTGAGAGGCGAAACTATTGTTGATGATGGCAATTGTTACTTGTGGATCATCAAGAACACGAGGTAACTGTGGAGCCTCCATCTCTATGATTTTAATCTGTTTAGGATTGCTTACGATATCTGTTACTTTAGGTTGGATGCCAACATTTTCTTTTAGACCGATAATTCCCTCGCGTTGGAGAAGTAAAAGAGAGCGTCCACCATTGGTAGGGTCATTAGGAATAGCAATAACGGCTCCGGGTTGTAACTCTGTGATTGTTTTTATTTTCTTTGAATAGGCAACAATGGGGAATACAAACGTGTTTCCGACAATGGTTAATTTCGTGAAACCGCGTTGTTTGGATTGCTCTTGTAGATAGGGCTGATGCTGAAATACGTTTACATCGATATCACCCTGATTTAAGGCTTCATTGGGTACGACATAGTCGTTGAAAGCCACTAACTCAACATCAAGATTGAACTTTTCTTTTGCAACTTTCTTAGCCGTCTCCGCAAGCTCCTTTTCTGGGCCGGACACAACACCGACTTTGAGGATATTCTCTTTCTTTTCTCTGTTATTGCATGCCACAATCGATACGAGACTGAAGGCTAAGATTGCAAATGCATAGTTCAATTTTTTCATATGATATAATTTATGTTAACGATGGTTTACTTTTTTTGAGATATAATCTCCTGTATACTGTAGCAGGAATACGATTAAAATTAATAAAATTAGAACAGAATTCATGATAAAAGTATCATATCCGACATAACCATACTGATAGCCAATCTGTCCAAGTCCACCGGCACCTACAGCACCGCCCATTGCAGAGTAACCAACAAGTGTTATCAAGGTAATTGTTGCATTGTTTACTAATGAGGGGAGAGCTTCCGGAAGCAAAACTTTGAAAATTACCTGTTGTGCATTTGCACCCATTGCTCGTGAGGCTTCAATCAGGCCATTTGGAATTTCCAGAAGACTATTTTCCACAAGTCTTGCTATAAATGGGGCAGCGCCTATACTCAGGGGAACCAATGCTGCGGCCATACCGATTGATGTTCCGACCACGTTGCGTGTAAACGGAATCATCCATACGATAAGTATGATAAAGGGGATAGACCTAAACACATTCACTAGCAATGAAACAAGTTGGTGCATGGCTTTGTTTTCGAGCAGTTGATGTTTTCGGGTCAAGAACAGGTATATCCCGAGTGGGAGACCTAGGATAAAACCAAAGAAGCCGGATAAGAAAGTCATGGTTAGGGTTTCTAATGTACCCGATAGCAGAAGATTAAATACCTGATCAGACATAGCCTAATAGTTTAGTTTGTGAATGCTTTTCTTTCAAGAAAGATACACTACGCGTTACATTTTCTTTTTCACCCGATAGTTCGGCCAATATAACACCAAATTTCATTTCGCCAATATAATCTATTTGTGCGGTAATGATATTTGTTTTGACTTGATATTGTTGTTCCAAATGTTGAATAAATGGGATTGATTCTTCATTTGAAGTGAGATAGATCTCGACGAGTGGGTTTCCAGTGCTTTTCAAGCGTTCCTGAAAACTTAGTGGAATTTCAACTTCAAGTGAAGACTGAATAAAGTTTTTAGTTGTTGTTTCCCGAGGGTTGGCGAATATTGATTCTACCGGACCAGTTTCAATCAATTCTCCGTGGTCTAATACGGCAACTTGATCGCAAATACTTTTTATAACATCCATCTCGTGAGTAATCAACAATATCGTAAGGTCAAGCTGTTTATTGATTTTTTTTAGCAGTTTAAGGATGGATTTTGTGGTTGCAGGATCTAAGGCACTTGTAGCCTCATCGCAAAGTAGAATGTAAGGATCGTTGGCTAATGCACGCGCGATGGCAACACGTTGTTTTTGGCCTCCGGAGAGATTTGCAGGGTACACATCGGCTTTGTCTTCCAAGCCGACCAAACGCAATAGTTCCAGCACTTTTTGGCTGATAAATTCTTTCGATTTACCTTCAAGTTCGAGCGGGAAGGATATATTTCCATACACTGTTCGTGATGATAGTAAGTTAAAGTGCTGGAAAATCATACCAATTTTTCTTCTTTTCAACATAAGACCAGTGGCAGATAGCGACATCAAGTCTTCATTTTCTATAATTACTTGACCACTATCTGGTCTTTCCAAAAGGTTGACGCAACGGATCAAAGTACTTTTTCCGGCTCCGGAAGCGCCAATTACACCAAAAATTTCACCTTTTTCAATTGACAGTGAGATGTCTTTTAAGGCATCAATACGTGTCGCTTTTACCTCAAAAGATTTGGATATGTTGTTTAGTTGAATCATTGACCCTGTAGGAATTTAGCAATTTTAGTTGGACAAATGGATGATGTTGATATAAATGTACACAAATGCCAGGGATAAAATAAAATCAAGTGAAAGAAAATGGATTCTTTCAGCCCGGTAAAGAACGAAAGAACCCAGATATATGTTTTTTACAACGCTGGATAAGCTGAAATCACTTGTTTTGCAGATCCAAGTCCATCGATGCCATATTCGATGACATCACCATCTTTCAGGAATCTTTGTGGGGATTTGCCCATGCCAGATCCTGCAGGTGATCCTGTAGAAATGATGTCGCCTGGAAGTAAGCTCATAAAATGGCTTAAATAAGAAATCAATTTGGGCACACGATAGATAAAATCACTTGTATTGCCATCTTGCATAAGCTCACCATTGAGTTTAAGCCAGATTTTTAAATTATCAATATCTGTGAATTCATCTTTGGTTGCTATAAATGGGCCAATAGGAGCGAAAGTGTCGCATCCTTTACCTTTATCCCAGGTTCCGCCACGCTCGATCTGAAATTCACGCTCTGTAACGTCATTGTGTAGCACGTAGCCGAACACATGGTCCAAGGCTTCTTCTTCAGTAACATAAGAAGCTTTTTTTCCAATTACAATGGCAAATTCGGTTTCCCAATCAGATTTTACAGAGAACTTCGGAAGGGTAATTCCATCAAAAGGGCCATTGAATGCAGATACAGATTTCATAAAGACGATAGGCTCTGAAGCTTGTTGCAATTTGGTTTCTTTGACGTGATCATCGAAATTAAGCCCTACACAAAGTATTTTGGAAGGAGCTTCCAATGGTGTACCGATACGCTCGTCGTCGGCTATCTCTTTAAGCGTATCGCCTTTTTCATTTATATATGTTTGAAGTCTTTCTAAATTTGCAATATCCGCAAAGAAATCGCGGTTGTATTGAAAATTTCCCTCTGAAACATCATACTTCTTTTCGTTTAAAATGACTCCCGCTTTTTCGGAGCCCTTTGCGCCATATCTAAAAATCTTCATAAGCCGCAAATATACAGATTTTGTCCCAAAAAGGGCAGAAATTAACGCGAATTAACAATTAATCAATATGTAAATTATCTATACAATTATTGTCCAAAAGGGGATATTTAAAAGGAAATTTCTCATGTACAATCTTTTTGTTGCTTACCCAAGTGCCATTGAGCACCATTTCCTGCCCTTTTTTTCCAAGCATAAATTTAATCAAAAATGACGGGACGGGTAGGGGAATATAGAATGGACCGTATTTACGTTTGGCTATTCTTTTTGCAAACTCCGCGATGGGAAGTGGTTCGGATGAACAGGCATTATAAACCCCGGCTATGGTATCATTTTGTATGCCAAAGAGCAGCATCCGACAGAGATCATCCATATGGATCCAACTGAGCATCTGTTTACCGGAGCCTAATACCGGAATGGAGCGAAAGGGAAGGAAGCGGCCGATTTCTTTTAGCATTCCTTGATCCTTACTGATAACCACTCCAAAACGGAAGACAATGAGTCTTTTTCCCAATGTTTCGATAGGTTTCACGCTTCCTTCCCAGAGGTTACATACCCAGGACAGAAAATTTCCGCCTTGTGGATCTCCCTCTTCAAAAGGTTTTTTTTGGTACGGATCGTCTGCTCCATACCAACCTATAGCGGAGGCCGATATGACTGCTTTTACTCGATTTGGTAGTTGTTTTAGACTTTGATAGAGCAGTTTTCCACTTTCTACCCTGCTGGCAATAATTTCTTGTTGATACGATTTTGTCCAGCGTTTGGCATTGAGGTTTGCACCTGCGAGGTTGATGATATAATCAGCCTCCTGAATTGATTTGGCATCTATCTCCTGTTTACTGGGATCCCAATGTACATATCGGACATTGTTTTGTACGGGATGGGACTTCGGATTTCTGGTAAAAATAATAACTTCATAGAAATTGGCAACCAATAGCTTTGTTAAATGAAGACCTATAGCTCCTGCACCACCTGTAATAATTACTTTTTCCATGAATTGAACCTTGTTTTATAATGTACGCATGTTATCATTTAAGCGAACCAATTTCTGTTGATACTAAATATACTATTTTGGTTTATAAAAATCGACCATGGCGGCAGGAATTACAAAAAAAGGTTTATCTCATGGGGAGATAAACCTTTTAAGAGTCGATTAAACGACGTTATTTGTTAAAGCGTTTGAATTGTGCTGCCACATGTTAGCATCTGTGCGCCGTAGTATGGATTTTTGATTTCTTTATGACGGCTTAACCAAGTCGCGCCTTTGCCTTTGTTGAACATCGGACACTTTTGATAATAAACAGAAGAAGATGGTTTTGAGTTTTTGGACAAACTATAGATATCTTCTGACAATAGGGCGAAGGCTTCTCGTTGTTTACTGATATCCTTTGCCTGTTGTAGGCTCTTCACTGTCGCTTTGAGTGACGTTGTTCTGGTTTTCCAGACCTCCTGTTCCGCTTTCGTTAGATCAGTAGTTTGTATTTTAGCAATTGCATCGGCAAGATCGTTTGCTAGGCCTGCAGCTTGTTTACTATCCGCAGCTACAAGTGCATCTTTAAGCAGAAAGTATTGGTCATAGATCTTTTGAAAATTGCTTGCGTTGCTGATGTTATCTACTGAAGCTACCGGCTCCATGCTTGCGTCTTGTGGGCTATCTGATGCTGGAGGAGCTAAATTTCTTTCGTATTGGCAGCAAGCATGTAGTTTAGCATAAGTATCTTCCGCGGCAAGGTATTTTTCATTGTCATAGCCCGCTCCGGCGATATTTTTCAATACAGCATCTAAGGAAGTTTTCTTTGCGTCATAGGCTATTGTTGCTGTTTGGTTGTCTTCGTTCCATTCAACTTTAGCCTGAGCGGAGGCTCCTGCATTTTCTATTGTTTTTTTACACATACCGCAGTTTCCAGCAATTTTAACATTGGTGTTCACGGTGTTGTTTTGTGCATAGTTTGTCAAAGAGGATAGTATTAAAGCCCCTGTTATAATATAATGTTTGATTTTCATATGATTGGATGAAAGAATAAATAAAAATAAGTAATCAAAAATGATCGATAAATGATCAATGTATGGATTAACTTATTTTTGGCGGGACCCAAGGACAAAAATATCCCTCAGAAATAAATGTTGGCGCTATGGGTTTATAATTTTTTTTGATTGCTATACCGCAAAGTTCATGACCTTGTTCAAGGGGATTGGAAATTGCCAAAAATGTACCACTATACGTGCATTGACAATTGCAATTTTTACATGGTTTATGACGTTTACAGAAAGCCTTTTTTTTGGAAGATTTAAATTTTGAACAACACGGGTCCTTTTTTTCAGTAGTAGCATTACCTTGTGTGTGTCTACTGTGTGCATTCATTTTATGGCAGGCGAAAGCGTCGGGTGCACTTAAAAGGAAACCGAAGGTTAAAAATAGTAGTATAAGTCGCTTAAGTGCCATATCAGCTCAAATATAGTTGTTTTGGGTAGAATTTGCTTCCATTTTTAACTTTTTTTGGCATTATGGACTTTTTTATACGCTCCATGTTATTTGAGTTTGGGGGGGACCAGATAACATGGAGCGGCGTTTGGAATTCTTTTTTCGGAAAGCAAATGAAATACTTAAAACTTAAAACCAGAAAAAAAGCCGGGCTTTTTCCAGGTACGTTTATATTCATCAGCTAAAGGAGAATGATCCGAATAGGCGAGCACTTCATCAAGCAAATTGTGTGCTTTTTTCAGATTCCCTGTTTTATAGTTTGCATATGCCTCTGCTAATTTAACCGATTCGACATCATCGTCATAGCCCCAATCGCATTGCTGATAAATACCGTTGAAAACATGGACGTATTTATTTACTTCATTTATAGCTCCGTTTTCGGCGAAAAGTTCAATTCCAAATTTTAACCAAAGGACATAATCATTAGGCTCCATGACTGACTGTACCCAACTGTCATACGTTTGGAATGTTTCAATACCCGCGCTAGATTCCGTAAGATAGTAATGGCTTTTAACAATGAGATAGAGCGTCTTTGCTTTATCGAAATTATCGATGATAAATTCCCGTTTATTTTTAAGGTATTTCCGCGCAGCGAGGTTCATGGACTTGTAATTGCTCTTTTCATTATATAGCTGCATCAACACATATTGAGGCTGTGCTTCATGTGGGTACCGTTGTGCCATATTTTCGTAATAGGAGACACGTTGCTCAAAATTATCCGGCTCGATTATCTGATAGATAATATGTTCTATCCCATTTTTTGACGCTTCAAAGTCACGATAATGATAATCATCTAAATTGGGATGATCAATATAGAATTTGTAAATAAACTCGAGGAGCTGTTGGGCCCGGGATTGAATATTCGCTGATCGACCTAGTTGGTATTCAACATTGATTTGATGCATAAGCATGCGGTAACAAGGAGGAAATGCAACAGACTCCATATCTTCAGCTTCTTCATCTTCTTCGGAGGTAAATTCCTGCTGCTCCAGGGTGGCTTCCAGCGAGATCTGATAGGTGTCAAAGTACTGTTGAAGTACCTCCTCCAGACGTACGTAATCTTCCAATGCTGACAAGGTATCGGCTCGGGTGAAATGAAGTTCTTCAAAGTCGGAATAGCTTAATCCTTCGGTGGCGATAGCATAGGAGGTTTCCAGTTCGCCGGCTTCTTTATACGCTAAGGCTAGATTATTACAATTCATGGCCCGGTTGTGGGAGCCGCCAAAGTAGT
Organism: Sphingobacterium sp. UGAL515B_05; assembly: GCF_033097525.1. NCBI lineage: Bacteria > Pseudomonadati > Bacteroidota > Sphingobacteriia > Sphingobacteriales > Sphingobacteriaceae > Sphingobacterium > Sphingobacterium sp. UGAL515B_05. The sequence continues at coordinate 4,555,896 of NZ_CP109907.1, forward strand.
CACTTTCGTACTTATTTTGTTCAAAATACTCCTTGAAAGCGTCGTAGGCTTGACGATAAAGTTCGAGGACGAGCAATTGTAGTGCAGATTGATCAACTGTGGTTAAGTTGTCCTGGGAGTGAATAAAATCAGATAGCGCGACAGCTTCATTATAACATTCACGGGGAAGGTCATGGAAAGTAGGAACCTGATCGTAAACTGTTCCATTGGCATTAAAGGTGCATTCAACTAGGCGTCGCCAAGATGTTGCATTCCATTTTCGCTCACCTACCATTGTTAGGTGCGGAATAGCCGCGGCATACTGCCCCTCATCATAGAGATAGGCTGCCGCAAAATGGTAACCGACATAAGAATCAGGATAGGCATCGACCAATTTGAGTGCATGGAGATAATAATAGTCAAGCGGGATTCCGATTTCCTCTGAGTAATTGCGCTCAATGATAAGCTGATAGTAAAAGACCTCAGGGTGTTCATACCCCTCCGCAATCAATTCGTCAAATCGAGTATGCCATTTGACCAACTCCTGATGGATATGTACGGCTGAGTTTTCCCCTTTGATAAGCTTAAGTAAAATTTGCAGTGCTAGGTCGATTGCATTATTTTCGTAAGCAATTTCAGCGAGATCTACATAATTCATTTCATTGCTGCTGATGAAATGCTTAAAATCTGCTTCCATTAAAGCTAAAATATTAGACGCATTGATCTGTTTGGTACGGTCAAGCAGGTATATTTTCTTTATCCAAAAGATGGAAAAATTATGATCCAAGGTTTCCCGTTCATCCCTGAATGTTTCTTTAACGAAATCAATGCTCGCCTCCAAAACTGGAAGCATCGCTGTATCATCCTGGAGCCCTTCATAGATATTAGTTAAATAGTTGTGCCCATATCCGGACATATTTGGGGAAGCGATTAATTTTTTTGCGTATTCGATGAATACATCTTTATTGCCTTCAGTAATATGGAATTTTGGTCGACCAATTTGTGCTAATGTCGCTTGATTGTCCAAAACATAATTCAGTATATGATATAGGGTCGTTTCATTATCAGGTTCGATGGCCAATGCTTTTTTAAAATAGGGGATCATTTTTTCCTGAATAACATCGAAAATAGCTTCGTGGCCATCATAGAATGCCTGATCATGATAGGCGATCGCGAGGTGTGTCCAAAGCGTCACATCTTGATCGTTTTGTCGCAGTTGGTTTTCTCCTTCAATGATAAATAAGTCTAGTTGTCCGCTGTAGAACAAATCATATATATTCTTTTCTTCCATTTATTAATTTTTATATGTATCCAGTATGTTAGAATCTTTGAAAAATACTATTTAGCCGTTGGAAGCTTTTCAAAGCTATTACCGTTCCATAGAAATTCTTCACTTTTTTTTGTGATTTTGAAATTGGGATTTTCTGCATTGTCGTCAATAGCTTCTCCCTCTTCAATGTATTTATAGATAATCTGATTATTTTTTCCGTGTTCGGAAGGGAAAAGAATCTTTTCATCGTAATAGAACACACCAGCATCACTCACCGAATACCGGCTAGGAAGATCGACAAGTCGTTGTCCTGTCCATGCCACATAGTTGTACTCAGAAGGTATACCACAGGCTTCACCCAGGAATTCGATGCGGATGATTTGTCTGACATTTTGAAGGCCCATCGCTGGTAGCAATTTACTTTGTGAGAACGATTGTTCCGAATAGGTGAAGGGGAAGGTATGTTCTGCCATGAAATTTCCGTTTGCATCGAGAAGCTTAACAACTGTTGAGAGATGACCCTCTTCCTGTTCATTGTTGCCGGTTGTAAAACGTTCAATACCGTAAATATATTGCGAGCCGTCCGAAGCGGTTTGTTTTCCGAGCGCTAATAGTCCGAGCCAAATAAAACCATTTTTTTTACTGTTACCGTCGGAATAACTTATCTCATACCAAGGAGCATAAAAATTTTTCAGTGTATTTCCTTTGAATGGCGCACTGGTGATCGTAACAACATTTCCTGCCGATAAAGAATCTAAGATTGCTGCCTTAAGACTAGGTTGAGCACGCACATAAGCTTTTGTGGCAAAAACAGTTGCCGATTGACCCTTTTGTATGTTCCATAAGTTGAAATTATCGTCAAATTTTAAATTTTCCTGTGCCTTTGAGCAAAATGGTCCGATGACCAAGATGATTAAATAGCATCCCATTAGTTTTCTCATTTTTCACTCTCCTTTCCTGCAAAAATAGAAGAATTGGTTCATAGGCTTTATCACTGCTTTCAGGTATTTTTTTGTATAGTGTTCCAGACTAAGAAAGGAGGCATAGCATTTTTTCTTTTCCAATAACGTCTTTCAGCTAAACATCTTATATGCATTGGAATTTAGATTCGAGCAGAGAATGAGTTTCAATAATCTATTGGGTATTGATTTTATATGGACTGATTTCCTAAAAGTACAAGACAATGCGATAATCACACCATTTGCTTCATTGTTTAATATTGAAATTTGTAAAGTCAATAAAACAATAGTATGAATCAGATATCAAAATTTGGAATTTTCGCTTTGCTACTGAGCAGCAGTTTAACAATTATGGTTGGAACTGTTATAGCGCGGTCATTAAAAGAAATTTCAGTCCATTTAGGATTTGAAGAAAATCCAGGTTTGTTGATTACGTTGCCTTCGCTCGGCGTAGTAATTTTTGCACCCTTCGTTGGGAAATTGATTGACCGAAAGGGAGCATATCTGATGCTTAGATGGGGTTTGATACCTTATGCTTTACTTGGGCTGCTGGGGCCCCTTCTTACCAACCCTTATTTGGTTGTGATAGATCGTATTCTTTTAGGTATTGCTACGGCGTCAATACAGGCAGCTGGAACGGGCTTAATTGCATTACTATTCATTGGTGACGACCGCATGAAAATGATAGCCTGGCAAGGTATGGCTATTGAACTGGGCGGGGTCGTGATCTTATCGGCGTTAAAAGGCAATGGTGGATTTTCGCACCATACGCGTTACGTTACTGTTGGCGGAATGATGAGCGATTCAATTACGTTGTCATCTTCCATTTTACGCAGTACAGATATTCAGCTTTCAGGCTCGGGTTTAGGTACCTGGAGACCGGAAGAAATAAAGTTATTGATTGCCGAAATACTTCCCGAAATGTTTCAGCTTGCTGCTGACGGAAAATTAAAAATCGAAACGGTAAATATTCCACTTAAAAACATTGAAAACGCTTGGGAAATGAATATCGATGGAGGCAAACGCTTCGTTGTTTTAATCTGAAAAATGCAGTCGCTAACTATTGATTTAGGCCTTTGGGTGTTTAATTTTTTATGTTTTCTTTACCACCAAAGTTGACTGATAAGCTCCTTTGATGGTAAAGAAAACAGTTTATTGAAATATATGGTAATATATCTCGGTTTTCTATAATTGTTTACTGCGCCGCTCCAATAACCACAGGCCATAAGGGGTTCTGAACGAGTAAACGGCCCTTGCTTTTATTGATTTCATCTTGGGGAACAGGATACCAATAATACTCTTTTACCCACCGCCGGTTTTCTATGGATGTCCGTTTGTAGAAAGAATCGGGGTCACCTAAAGGTTTTACTGTTGTAGTATTCTGACCGTAAGTTTGTTGCACATTGTCAAAACCGTTCATATTCATTCCGGTCATACGTGTCATATCACCATCAACTCCGCCTTTGTCTGGTTGATTTGCGCTTACAGGGTCACAGATCATCCATCGGCGCATGTCAAACCAGCGTTGTCCTTCGCCTAATAACTCAACATGTCTTTCCTGAACAATCGCTTTAAACTGTCCGGCTTTATTACCGATAACACCTGTTTTAATACCACTTGCTTCCATTTCTGCATAGCCCGGTATCCCGGCGCGTTGCCTCACTTTGTCTATATATTCGATAATTTTTGGATCGTTGGGATTAATTTCGTTGAGGACTTCGGCGTAATACAAGTAGAAGTCGGCTAAACGGAACAAAATAGAAGGTCGTGCCCAGGAAGTGTAAACGGTGAATGGAGTACCTGGTGCACCGGCGACGTTGATGGAACTAATTCCTTGTGCGATACGTCTGTTTTTAAATTTATATAGTAAATACCCTGCTCTTGGCCAATTCTCGCCACCGGCAATTCCCGAAGGTTTGCCGCGACCGTACCATTGATAGTATATACCATTTGGATTATTATGTTCATTTGCATGAATATGCCAACTTTTTCCATTGTAGCCTACTGTAGCATAAAACCGCGGCTCCCGGTTGGCATACATATTGAAAATGTTTTGATCCGCATGATTATTGACATGGGTAGGATTATTGACTGTCGTGAATCCATCTTCTTTGTAATTCGATCCGGCATCATAAATCGTCTTTCCATTGCTCATAAAAAATGCGTCTACAGATTCCTGCGAGATGCCTACGTTAGCAAAATTAGTGGGGCTTGCGTAGAGATCTACAGGATTAGAGCGGCGCTCCTGATTATTGGGATTGCTATAATCGTTGTATCCAGTTGCCCAAATAATTTCATCATTGTACTTTTGAAATAGTTGATAAATAGATTCATTGGGATTGATCTCCTGCACGCCGGGATTAGCAGGATCGGCCGGATAATACTCGATATGTAATTTGTGCCCGAGACCATGCGCATAGTCCAAAAATTCTTCTAGACGTTGTTTTGCGGTTTGTATCTTTTGTGGATTATAGTCTGGGAATAAACGGCTCCCATCGGGATTGACAATGGCTAAGCTTTCGGTAAATCCACCGTTAAAAAGCTTGGAAGAAGCATATACCCAGAGCTTAGCGCGCAATGCACGTGCTGCGACAAGTGTCGGACGTACCATACTGCCCGTATCATATTGATTTGTACTGACATTACTTTTGATAGTGGCAGGTAGATTTCCTGTATTGATCAGCTCAGCCAGTAGGCCGTCGATGTAGTTGATTACATCATCCATCGGGGCACGGGCATAGTCGAGATTCTGATCTTCCGGATCCGCCAGATCGGTTATTAATGGTACAGGACCATATAGTTCCAGCAGGGTAAAATAGGAATAAGCAACAAAAAAGCGGGCTTCGTCCTTCATGCGATCTACTTCAGCCTGAGGCAATGCATTATTGCCCGAACCCGAGATCGCATGTGCACGTTGGATAAAAATTAATGCCTGACGGATTTGCATATATTGAGTTGCCCAACGGTGATAACCAGCATTACCGGCGGTATAACCCGATACCATCAGATTGCGGGCAAAGTTAGCGACAATCTCCCCGGAAATTGCGGACCAAGGATTGCTCATTCTGTCGGCAGAGGATGAGTTTTTGGAATATTCAATGATACAGTTAAAGATATTTCCGTGCCAACGTCTAGTGTATGCGGCATTTTCAAATACTCCTTCAATCGTCAGATTGTCGGCGAGTTCAGAGGAGACATCCAGGTATTTCTTGCAGGACGTAGATAATGTAGTCGTCGCTATCGCGAGACAGATAAGAGCCTTATTAAATATTTTCATCGTATTAAACAGATTAGAAAGTAACGTTTAAACCAAAGGTCCATGTTGAGCTGATCGGATAACGCGAACCCGAACGTTCAGTGACCTCAGGATCCCAAAATTTAACTTTATCCCAGGTGTTCAAATTTTCACCCTGTACATATAAGCGGACAGTATTTAAATGCATCTTTTTGACAAATTCTGATTTTAGTGTATAGCCCAGTTCGATATTTTTGAGACGGAGGTAAGACGCGTCGCGGTACCACCAGGTGCTGTTGCGTGTATTATTACCATTGTTGGCTGTGCTCAATCTGGGAAACAGCACGTTTTGGTTATAAGGGTCGGCAAATGTCCATCGGTCCATCGCTTCCTCGCGCAACGCAGCGTCGTTGACCGAACGTGCGAACGGAAAAAAGTTTTCTGTTTTTCCCAACAGATTTGTCGAAAAGCGACCCGCCCCCTGGAAAAATATACCGATATTCAATCCATGCCATTCTGCATTAAGTCCAAAACCATACACTATTCCAGGTGTAATGTTGGAAGAGAATAGATTGTTGTACGTTTGATCGTAGTTGTTAATCAAACCGTCTCCGTTCAGGTCCTTATATCGGATGTCTCCGGGAGCAACCGCAAAACCTGGGTTTGCGAGGCCCGATTTAAGCTGGTACGTTTGTGCTCCATTTGCTGGGTTGACCGTAATATCGAAATCATCCGGAGTATATAGGCCATCGGCAATATATATGAAGGGTTTGCCGATGCTTTGGCCTGTGTAGGCTTGATAGGTATAAGACGGTGGAATTTCATCAAACTCAACGACTTTGTTTTTGGTATAAGTATAGTTTAGTCGGGCGCTCAAGGTGACTTCATTAACCTTTTGTGTCCCGGTTATATTCATATCGAGTCCGCGATTGTTTGTGCGTCCAAAATTCTGCATCGGAGCAACCTGCAAACCTGCAGATGTTGGCAATGTACGACGGCGCATCAGAATATCAAAACGTTCATTGTAGAAGAAATCTATGGTCGCATCGATCTTGTTTTTGAATAAGCCAATATCAATTCCTGTATTAAATTTGTTTTCCTCCTCCCACTGAAGTGTTGGGGTAGCATAGTCGCTCTCCACAATACCAGCACCGGGACTTCCCGAACCTTGCCCATCGCCGACACCAGCACCGCCGGTCCAGGAAAAGTTATAACCCGCGGCTCCTTCATTCAATTTTTCTCGATAAGGGAAGCGCGAAAGATCATTTGCTAGTACATCATTTCCCGTTTTACCATATGATACCCGAAATTTCAATTTACTGACGATTTGCTCCAAAGGCTCCCAAAATTTTTCGTGGCTTACCCACCAAGCCGCACCTATGGAAGGAAATAGACCCCAACGATTGCCCATGGCGAAGTTCTCACTTCCAGTCATTCCCATACTCGCTTCAAGTAGGTAACGTCCATCATAGCCATAGGTACCACGGGCAACAATAGACTGTTTACGGTACGGAAGCATTTCAAGACCATTGCCTCGATTTTGGTATTGTTTTTCCTTTTGGTTATAGAGGATTAATCCCGATACATCATGCTTCGCAAATTTATGTTTGTAATCCAGGGCTGTTTCCAGATAGATATTGCGTTCACCCGAACTTCCTGCTGCCGCGGGATTGGAAAGTGCTGCACCACCACGAATCTGGCTAAAGACGAGATTCCCGTTTGCATCCCTTGAATTGGCATAATAGGATCTTGCCTCTTTAGTGCGGTTGGTACGACCCTGTGAGAGGTTGTCGAAACCAACTGCTCCACGCCAGGATAATCCTTGAGTAATCACATCCAGTGCTTGTGTCAGGTTGATTTTGGACTGTAGGGTCACTTCTTGATTTCGGCTATACCCCATGTTGTTCAGTAAGTTGTAGGGGTTGGCTCGCTCCCCGGTTCCAACTGATCCAGCAGAGTAGACCGGATGTTCGGCAAAAGTACCATCTGAATAGACCATTGGAAACAAATAACGTGGCGCCAAGGTAATAATGCTCCACAGATTATCAGCAGTCTGTATAGGAGCATTTTGTTTAACAAAGAAACCTGCTAGATCGACTGACATTTTTGTTGTCGAAGTCAAGTCCATGTCTATATTGGAGCGTAGGTTGAAACGTTCGTATTTTAGATTCGCATTGTAATTTTCGACCGTATGTGAATTGTAAAGACCGTCTTCCGTATAGTAGGCTCCTGAGGTGAAAAAGCGGACACGATCACCACCGCCACGGAAATTTATGGTATATCTTGAAACATTCGTATTTGGTTTTAAAAGATCCAGCCAATTGGTATTTGGATATAAATCTGGGTCGGCTCCTGTTACGTATTTTTCCAGCGTTTTATCGTCGTAAGTTGGTAACCAGCCCGAGGTTGGATTTCCTTTTTCGTTCCAGGTTGCTTCATTATACAAGCTTAGGGTTCGATACGAATCCAGTGAACTGGGCAAACGTAGTGGCTTACGGATGGCATGCTGTAAATCGGTGGAGATAACTGTCTTTTGTGGCATACCCCGTTTTGTGGTAATCAGTACCACGCCGTTGGCACCCTCGGCCCCATATACTGCTGTAGCTGAAGCATCTTTAAGCACGGAGAACGTCTCGATATCTTCTACGGGTATATTGCTCATATCGGATTTGCTGCGCGGTACACCATCAATAATTATCAGCGGGCTAGTACCACCAGCAAAAGAGCTTACCCCACGGATCCAAAAATTGGAGTCATCGTATCCCGGTTCTCCCGAAGGCTGTATTGCAACAATGCCCGGAACCTGCCCGGCAATGGAGTTAGACAGCGAACGTCCGGTAACCGCGAGATCTTTAGCGGTGATGGTGCTGATCGAGGCCACCAGACTTTCTTTTTTTTGTTTGCCAAAGCCTACGACGACAACCTCATCCAAATTGGATGCACTCTCTGTCAAACGGATGTTGACCGTGTTTTCTTCAGGTTTTAGGATATGTTCCTCTGTAATGTATCCTACATAAGTAAATACAAGCGTATTTCCGGGAGAAGCAAGTATGCTATACTGTCCAGAGGCATTGGTATTTGTTTTTGCTGTTTGGTTTTTGACAGAAACAGTGACACCCGAGACCGGATTTCCTTTGCTATCCGTAATAAGACCTGATACTTTTGCCTGTTGTGCAAATAAGCCAAAAGGGGCACAAAGTAGGGAGAGGGATAGCAGATTTCGGTGCATAAAGCGGGTGCTAGTTGCAAATATTGTTTTTTCGCTCATCTTCATAATTTTGTGATCTTCATTATTCTAGGGTAATGGTTACTGCGGCAGGAGACACCTTGGTATCTAAAGTGAATACATAGGTACGGTTTACGCCCAATGAGCGGTTGCTACCCGTCGAAATGATTGGCGCTCCTTTGCTCAGATTACCACTGGAAGTTTTTAACTCAAAACGTGCCGATCCTCCTGCAGAAGTTGGCTGTCCAGGATTACCATATAAGGTTTGTACTAAATTGAGCGCAAAGTAATTGTCAAAGGACCGGCTGTTTTGATAGAATGCTATACCAGCAGTACTTCCCGAAACATTGCTCAGAAATAGATTTTGACCAGCGATTAGTTTAATTTGATAGATACCATTTCCAAGCGGTGCCATGGCGACATTCTTTTCGGGATTCCATAATGCTCCATTAGTCGTCACCGAAGGAATACCAAACCGTTCAACAGGTGAAGATCCTGCCTGATCTCCAATGCCACCGTTTATCCATACAGCCCCGGTTTTACTTATAGGATCAAAATCGGCCAGCATATTCCCCTGCATAGGTTCAATCTTAAAATATTTTAATGCCTGATGGGCCGTTATACGATACTTTCCATCAGTTGCCCTAAATTTGTAGGAGCCATCTCCATTGTTGGATAAAAAGCTTGGGTCAATCCACCAATTCGCAATATCAAGTATACCATCTAAGCTTATGGATTGATTTTGTTTGAATTCGGCCTCTATGACCGCTATACTGTTTACGAAATTTGGAAAATCAATCCCCGCGAATGCTGGTTTTAGAAAAGGGGAGCCTTCAAAACTGCGCGTATCAAATGAGACGGTAAAGACGGTGCCCGGCGCTCGAACAATTTGAAATGGAATAGAATCTTTATCGGTGGCATAAGCACTGATCTCAGTTCCGCCAAATAAAAGGGTGTTTCCATTTTTCCCGTAAGCAGGGGCTTCAATTAAGGCGTTCAGTTTTGTATTTGGGAAAGCTGCACTGACTGCGTATTTATAGGATTCTCCGGGTACAGGCTCCATTCTGTAATTTCCATATGCAGTTTTGAGTGTCAAATAAGGGAATTTAGGTCGGGTGACTTGAATTGGAATCATAACTGTGCTGTAGTTAAAATTCTTATTTTTCACCATAAGTTGTATTTCTGCTGGACCATCCGCGATTCCTTTGGTAAAAGGTATTTTTAATCTGTTGCGGTAGCTTCCGGCTTCTTTCGCTGGAATGATGCTTTCTGCGATCTGTTCGCCATTCCGGAAAAAAGTCGCCTTGATGGTATTGATCGGATACTCCCCCTTAATTGTAATATCCAATGGAATGCTGTCACCCAAATAAGCTACTTCGGCCGTTTGGTACGAAGTAATTTCCGGGGTGTCAATTTGGATGTCTTCTTTGCAGGTATAGAGAGCCGAGGATACCCCCAGTATCAGAAAAAGTTCGGTTTTTCTTCTCATGACATGTGTTAATTGATTGGTTATTTTATTCAGTTTATCTTAGGCTATATACAAGCTGTAGTAACAGCCTTCTCCAGGATGTTATGGTTCCTTAATTCTCATATGGACGTTTTAGGTTTGCGTTTAAAAATTGGCTATTTGTATTTCGGGTGACAGTGCTGTTGACCTGAAAATATTTTGCAACGGTTATGATACAAAACTAATGGTCTCGAAAATGAAATGGAGATGAACTAAAACAAAAGTGAGATTTTCTTGTTGTTGTTTTCTGTTTAATGTTTTGTTTTTTAGGTTGTTGTGTTTTGTTTGATTTGAAAAAGAAGTAGTGATTAGTGAGGTTTGACCTTTAAATAAAATAGTTTGGACTAAATTCCAATACGTGGATTTTTTGTTGGTCGTAGCTAAAAATAAATACTGTGATCTACTTTTTTTTGACTTGATATAATTTTTAAACTGCTTGTAGTAAGTTGGTTATGGTTAATTTTTAAGACTGGTTTTCTCATTTTTTCTTAGGTCTATATGTTGAAGGTTTCTGAAATGATAAATTTGCCTGCAACGGATTGACTTAAACTTCTGTGTCAATCAATAATATCAATTTTAAACCTCGATAATACTAAAAAATGAAACAACGCAATTGCCGTTTACTGTCATTACTGATTTCGTGCCTATTTTATTCTTTTGTACAGGCCTCACCCGGACGTGCCAAGGACCAAGTTGACTTGTATGTGACCACGCAGGATAAAAAACAAGATTTGAAGAGCATACGGATCGATGCAAGGGTACAAAAAGATGTCGCTACCACCATTGTGCTAGATCCAAAGATCCGTTTTCAGCAAATGGATGGTTTTGGAGCCGCAATAACGGGATCTACCTGTTACAATTTGATGCAGATGCAGAAAAAAGATCGTCAGCGTTTTTTAAACGAAACTTTTAACCCACAAAAAGGTTTTGGTCATAGTTATATACGGATTTCCATTGGCTGTTCAGACTTTTCGCTCAGTGAATATACCTGTTGTGATGAGGAAGGTTTGGAGCATTTTGCTTTACAGGATGAAGAATTGCATTATGTTTTACCGGTGTTAAAAGAAATTTTAAAGATCAATCCCGATATCAAAATTCTTGGATCTCCATGGACGAGCCCACGTTGGATGAAGGTTAACAACCTCGTTGATCTGCTTCCATTTAACTCCTGGACTAGTGGTCAGTTAAATCCCCGTTATTATACAGATTATGCTAAGTATTTTGTTAAGTGGATTCGTGCATTTGAGGAAAACGGGGTGAAGATATATGCAATAACGCCACAAAATGAACCGCTTAATCGAAAAAATTCAGCATCTCTCTTTATGGGTTGGATGGAACAGCGGGATTTTGTGAAAAGCTTGGGCGCGGAGATAGCATCCGCTGGTCTCCATACAAAAATATATGCGTTTGATCATAACTATAATTACGATAACATGAAAGATCAACAGGGGTATCCTCTACATATTTATGCTGATAGCCTTGCTTCGAAATATCTTGCCGGTGCGGCATATCATAATTACGGGGGTAAACGAGATGAGCTGTTGCGTATACACGCTGCCCGTCCTGATAAAGGGCTTCTATTTACCGAAACCTCCATCGGCACCTGGAATAAGGGACAGGATTTTGCTTTGCGTCTGATCGAAGATATGGAAGAGGTAGGTTTGGGGACGGTAAATAATTGGTGTAGCGGAGTTATGGTTTGGAATCTGATGCTGGATTCGGATAGGGGACCATGGAGAGAAGGAGGGTGTAAAACCTGTTATGGCGCGGTAGATATTGACCGTAAAAACTATAAATCAATTTCCAGAAACTCTCATTACTATGTTATTAGCCACCTCTCCGCTGTTGTGAAACCTGGAGCGACACGTATTGGGACGAAGGCTGTAGCGGCCGATGGACTTATACACGCGGGATTTCAGAACAGTGATGGTACGATGGCTCTGGTGCTGTTAAATAAAACAGCAATGAAAAAAATCATTACCATCTCGGATCAAAGAACACAATTCACCTATACGGTACCACCTAAATCAGTCGTTTCCTATCATTGGGACTAACACGCTCATAAAACTAGTAGATATGATAATACGAATATACACGACAGCACTTTTTCTTTTCCTCATGAACTTTGGGCTGTCTGCACAATGGCTGTGGAATAAAAAACGAATGAACTTCGTAAAAGATCGTCTGGAGACCACGGCTTATAACCCGGCTTATAAAAAATTGCTACAACAAGCGGAGGAGGCCATGTTGAGACCAGCCTATTCCGTCATACACAAAAAAGCGATTGCGCCGAGTGGAGATAAACACGATTATGTAAGCCTAAGCAGGTACTGGTGGCCTAATCCAGCTACAACAAATGGGTTGCCCTATGTGAATAAAGATGGTCAGTCCAATCCGGAGTTAGGTAAATATGACCGCGAGGTGCTGGGCAATATGTGTGCAGACCTGAATACGCTTTGTCTGGCTTTTTTTTATAGCGCTGATGAAAAATATGCCAAAAAAGCGGTGCTGCTACTACGGACCTGGTTTTTAGATAGCGATACGCGCATGAACCCTAATTTGGACTACGCCCAATTTATCCCGGGTAGAGATGACTCTAAAGGCCGACCGGAGGGATTAATTGACAGTTATTCGTTTGTGGAAATGCTAAGTAGTATACAGCTGCTGAAAACATCCTCAAGCTACAGTACTCAGGATGATAAGAGCCTAAAACAATGGTTTGGCGAATTTGCACATTGGATGCAGGAAAGCAAACAGGGCGTAGCAGAAAGAAACGCGAAAAACAACCATGCTACAGCTTATGACGCTCAGCTAATGACCTATCTGTTGTTCTCGGGAGATGAGCAAGCAGGGCGAAAAATAATTGCAGATTTCCCTAAAAAGAGAATTTTTGCCCAGATTGAACCCGATGGAAAACAGCCAAATGAGCTGTGGCGCACCTTGTCTTATCATTATTCGCAATACAATCTGACTCATATGCTGGATGTATGTGAAACCGCACAGACATTGGGTATTGATTTGCTGCGCAAACGTTCCAGTGATGGACGGTCAATTCTAAAAGGGGTGGAATACCTAACCACATTTTTGGGGAAAAGTGTAGCAAGCTGGCCTTACAAGCAGATTAGTGGCTGGGAGGCCAAGCAACAGGATATATGCCGTGATCTGATTCGGGTTTTAGCGCTCGATCCCAGCCAGAAATACAACCGGGTTTTATACCGACGTTATGCCAAGGAAGATAAGACTGATCGCTTGCGACTTCTGTATGGAGCAGACGATTTGATAAATTAAAATACGCAGCTTTTGATCATGCGGACACCTGTATTTTAAAACCTAAAAATACAGGCGTATATAGAGAGAGTTAGCGAGAATGAGCCGATTATTTTCGGTTCTGAATAGAAGAAGATAACAAACACAATCGATAGAATTTGGTAAAATTGCTATATTTAATCATTCAATCCAACCTATAAACACCTTAAATATGTTTTTCATCGAAATGCTAAACATACGGCATGGCCATGGCTGGATGATTTTAGTAACCAATTTATATGAAAATAAACCTGTTGACTATCGTATTGTGTATCGTAACCAGTTCTGTTGTCCATGCGCAAAGTGGGATAGATTCGCTATTGCAAGTGCTGGATCGTAAAATTCAGGATAAAGATCTGTTTTTTAAGCAAAAAGAAGACCGGATACTTGGTTTGAAAGCACAGCGTAATGCATTGATGAAAAGCTCAGACAAAGGTTATCACTTTAACTTTGCCCTGTTTAATGAATATAGAAACTATGTGTCGGATTCGGCTATTCACTATTTGAATATGAACAGAACTATCGCTTTAGAACTGAAAGACGAAAATAAGTGGAATGAATCTACGATAGCCCTGGCAAATCTTTTTGTTGGGTTGGGGATGCATATGGAGGCCGCTGATCTATTAGGGAGTATACAATCAGCTACGCTGGAAAATGATCTAAGATTGCCTTATGCAATTGCCTATCGGGAGCTTTATCTTGGTATGGGAAAATATACGCAGCATACACAGGCCAGAAGCAGCTATTGGACCCAAGCAAACCATTTTAACGATATGGTACGCAATTTGGCACCAGCAATGTCGGAAGAGCATTTACGGATCGTAGAAAAGAAGTTTCGCCTGCAAAAGCAATATGTGGATGCCCTAAAAGTGAACGATGAACGCCTCAGACTCACGTCGCCCAACCAACTTGGTTATGCATTAGTTACATTCCATCGTTCATTGATTTACCGGGAGCAGGGAGACGTAGAAAATGAAAAAAAATATCTAGCGCTTTCCGCGCTTTCGGATATACAGCTTGCGATCAGAGATAATGCCTCTATCTCGGTATTGGCCAATATTTTAATGCAGGAGGATGATATCAATAGGGCTTACCATTACATCTGTTTTTCATTGGACAATATTAAAGCTTACAATACCCGGATTCGCAGCTCGGAGATTCTCACCATTCAAGCCATTATTGATCGGGAATATCAGCGAAAAAACGAACAGAAAAGTCAGCAGCTAAAAGGACTGCTGCTGCTTGTTTCCATTTTGTCTGTAATGCTGGTGATTTCTGTTCTGTATGTGTACAAACAGTTGAAGAAAGGACGAGCCTATGCGAATAAGCTGGCTGATGCAAATCAGGAACTGGCGAGCTTTAACAGTAAACTGCATGATATGAATCAGGAACTGGCCAGTCGTAACCTGGAGGTAGCGGAAGCAAACCACCTCAAAGAAGAGTATATTGCCTATTTTTTGGGCGAGTGTTCAATCTATATAACCAAGTTAGATAACTATCGGAAGATGGTAAACAAGAAAATGCAAGAAAGACAATACGAAGAGCTCGCCCGGATGACACGTGACAACTCGTTGAAAGATGAAGAATTGAAGGAATTATTTGCAAATTTTGATAGGATGTTCATTAACCTATTCCCTGATTTTGTTGATCAGGTAAATTCGTTATTGTCCAAAGAAGAACAAATTGTTTTGAAGAAAGGTGAAGTGCTGAATACAGAGTTGCGCATTTTTGCTTTGATTCGTTTGGGTATTGTAGATAGTCTGGAGATTGCCAACTTTTTTGGATATTCTATTAATACGATCTATAATTATCGGACAAAGATGAAGAATCGATCGCGTGTATCAAGGGAAGATTTTGAAGGACGCGTGAAGGAGATCGGAGCATTTACATAAGAATTAGAACGATTTTTTAAATAAATAACAAGGCGAAAAATGGGCATTAATTATAAAGATGGAATATGAACATTAACTATATTTTTTACGTATTCCTGTTTTCGTGTATAACAAATACAGGATATGCACAGTTTAGGGCTACAGAGGCAACGAATTGGGATCGCTATCCGGCGGAGGTTCAAAAACCGGGTTTTGGTCTCCATAAAAGCCAACGTGTGCAGATGGACGATTCAAGTGAACTTGAAGAAGTGTTACTTTTCGCTTCAGACAATGGTCACTATCCTTATTTTGATCTTTTCAAATGTTATTACGTGATCATTGGCTATTATTCAAAGGAGGTAAAATACATTTCCGAAGTTACCCTTTCTGATCAGCGTGAACTGCTCCTAGAGGACCGGAACAACGACGGAAAATTTGAATTATACAGGCGCTATATGAAAGATGGTAAATTTTCCGTGGATAAAAATGGGAATAATTTAAAAACAGAATGGCGATTTGATCGCGTAGAATATAAAAATAATGAAAAATAATATGAAAGTGTTGCTACTGATTCTGACCCTTCTTTCAGGCTGGACAACACTGATGGGGCAGCAAAAACATAAAGTACTTATTGTCACGGGGCAAGATGGGTCGCACTGGTGGAAGGGTAGTACCGATGCCATAGAAAAAATACTTGAAAACAGTGGGCTTTTTGATGTGGATGTCGCCATAAGTCCACCATACGGTCAGGATATTTCTACTTTTCGCCCGCACTTTCGTGATTATAGCTTGATTATTTCCAATTACGGTGGGACGACCTGGAGTCAAGAAACCCGACAGGATCTGGAGCAGTATATGGCCAATGGAGGAGCTCTTGTCGTCATTCATTCAGCCATTGTACCCATGGCAGACTGGCCCGAATACAACAAGATGACAGCACTGGGTGCTTGGGATGGTAGAGATGAGACGGTGGGTCCCTATGTTTATTTTAAAAACAATAGAATCGTCTACGATTACAGCCCCGGCCCCGCAGGACATCATGGATTACAGCATCCTTTTGATGTGACCCATAAGGCAACAGATCATCCTATCCTAAAGGGGCTGCCTACTGTCTGGAGTCATTTCAAAGACGAACTTTATACATACCTGCGCGGCCCTGCTGAACATATGGAAGTATTGGCAACGACCATAGACGATACACGTCCACAAGGGCTAGGTCGTGAAGAACCACTGATGTGGACTGTAAACTATGGAAAAGGAAGAGTATTTGTGACGGTAATGGGACATGTGGGCAATGACCCTGAACTGCGCTATGCCATGGAATGCACGGGCTTTCAGGTTACTTTGTTGCGAGGATGTGAATGGGCCGTAACAGGCAAGGTGACGCAGGCTATTCCAAAAGATTTTCCCTCCAAAGGCGTACAGACGTTTAGAAAAGAATTCAAAGCCCCTTTCAATGCAAAATAAAGGTATGAATAAGCTACAATTACTCTTCTTTGTGATGGTCTCTTGCGCTATGGTAACCAGAACTGTGGCTCAGACACCCAAACTCACTTCAGACCTGAAGTTGAATGAAGCGATTTGGCAGAGCGGAATTCTGCACCGTCCACTACCATTGGATACAACATTGTCTTTAGAAAATCTGGGCATGAAAAAGAAAGTCCTGCGAGCATATCAACCCAAAGGAATCACCGAGTTTGCCCGTTGGCGTCAACAGGGGGTTGGCAAAATTTTCTTCGCGAAGAAAGAGGGACAGTTTGGTGTGGGGACTATTAAATTGCAAGTTCCGACGGTCCGTAAAGAATGGGCTCATGGAGCGCCTGCGGATGGAGACTATGCGAATTATGGTGGCGCTTCTGCCATATTTGACTTGGCAGGAGAAAATTGGGAAAAATACAATCGTATCGTTTTTCGTATCTATCCGGATTGTGAAGGCGGCCGCAATGTTCATCTAAACCTACATTATTACAATGATGGCAAAGAGAAAATTCCAGACGAATATTTTCGGGAGGGAACCCACGAAATAAATCTGGTCAACAGGACATGGAATACCTGTTTTTTGGAGATCGGTGACTTACCGAGAGATCGTATAACAGGTATCGCTTTTGGGGTACCCGGCTTTGGAAAAGATCGGGTCAGTGGGGATTCGTTAAATTTTTATATCGATGGGATTGAATTACAGGAAGTCGAAAAACCTGAACGGATGCTGGGCTGGGAACCCGTCGAGGGACGCATTATCTATTCATCCACCGGGTATGATCTTCAGGGACAAAAGACCGCGATTTTGAAGCATAAAAAAACAGGGGATGATTTGTTTAAGTTACTTCGCGCCGAAGATAGGGCTGTAGTTTATACCGGTAAGAAGAAAAGTGTAACTACTAGTATTGGCGAATTTGATGTGTTAGATTTCAGTGACTTTACAAAGTTCGGGCAATATATCATTGCGACAGAAGGGCAGGAAACCCAACCTTTTGTGATAGGTGAAAATATATGGCAAAATTCCATATGGCGTGTGCTCAACTTTATTTTTTGTGAACGCTGTGGCCACCCTGTTTCAGAGAAGCATGGTTCCTGTCATGCCGATATCGGTGCGACCTTTGATGGACTTCGTTTGGCCTATAACGGAGGCTGGCATGATGCCGGCGACCTTTCCCAACAGAGCTTACAGACCGGAGATGTGGTATTCTCGCTGCTGGAAATGGCCAATAAGGTTAAAAAAAGCAATACCGCCCTATATCAGCGACTTATGGAGGAAGCAGCTTGGGGAGTAGATTTTATCTTAAAAACCCGCCTTGGCAAAGGGTACAGGGCCAGTAGTGCTGGAATTGTGATCTGGACGGATGGCCTGATCGGTAATAAAGATGATATGAAGGCACGTGTCCATGATAGCCCTTTTGATAATTTTTTATTTTCAGCCTATGAAGCATATGCGGCCATGAGCATGGTTCAAGATCCTGCACTAAGTGAAAAATTGAAAAAGACAGCGATGGAGGATTTTGATTTTGCGCTGTCCAAATGGAAGGAAACGGGGTATGATCATTTTCCCGTTTTTTGGGAACATAGCTATGGCACTTCCGAAAGTCAATTTATGGCGACGGCTTCTTGGGCTGCCAGTCAGCTGTATAAGCTCACAGGGAATACAACATACGCACAGCATGCTGTTAATTTTATGGATGCGGTATTATTGGCACAGCGTAAGGAACCATTAGGTGATAAGGACGGATTAAAAGGTTTTTTCTATCGAGATCGAACGCAGAAGGTCGTTGTGCATGCCAACCATCAATCGCGCGAGCAAATTTATGCTCAGGCCCTTGTTGCCCTCGCCGAAGGACAAGCACAGCATGTCAAATACAGGTTATGGCAACAGGCATTGCTTGATTATGGTAGTTACCTCACAAAAACTATGAAGTATACAGCACCTTACGGCATGGCTCCTGCAGGCGTCTATCATATTGAAGAAGCCCAGGACTCAGTAAGTTTTCAACGGCAGCATCTTTTTGCGGGAGCAAAAGCCAAGGACGATTATGTAGCCCAACTCAAACAAGGTGTCCAATTGGATAAATCTTATTATTTAAAGCGTTTTCCTGTCTGGTTTTCTTTCCGGGGAAATGCGGCGATTCATTTGAGCCAGGGCAAGGCAGCAGCGATATTGGGTAAATACCTGAAAAATGAGACGCTTCTACAGATCGCACGTGAACAACTATATTGGACCGTCGGTAAGAATCCTTTTGGACAGTCTCTTATTTATGGTGAGGGCGCAAATTTTGCACAGCAATATTGTCCGCTTCCGGGTGAAATGGTGGGGGAGATGCCTGTAGGTATACAAACCCGGTACAATGAAGATGTTCCTTATTGGCCACAGGCTAACAATGCGACGTATAAGGAGGTATGGATGACAACAGCAGGGAAGTGGCTATCACTAACTTCGGAATTTTAAACTTTTTAATTTACTTAAACCGCATACTTATGACACAAGTGTCGAATCCGAGAAACTTGACGATCTCATGCTTAAATATCGTGTTCCTTTTCTTTATGATGATCGGGACAATAAGTGCGCTATCTGCTCAAGGCCGTAATACCTTTGCTGTACTCGTACTGACAGAAAGGGGCGGGCAACATGCTTCATTTACAGATACTGGATTAGAATGGTTAAAGAATTCAGGGGAGAAAGACGGCTTTCATTTAACAGAAATTCATGATACAGAAAAAATAACAAAGGAATACCTGACACAGTTTAAGGTAATCATACAGTTGGATTATCCACCGTATAGATGGACAGAAGAGGCTGAAAAGGCGTTTATAGATTACATAGAAAATGGAAGAGGAGGCTGGGTCGGTTTTCACCATGCGGCATTGCTGGGGGAATTTGATGGCTACAAGATGTGGAACTGGTTTTCCAACTTTATGGGTGGAATACGATTTAAAAATTACATCGCTAAAACAGCATCTGCAACAGCTTATATCGAAGATCGAAAGCATCCTGTTATGAAAGGTGTAAATCCTCATTTTTTGATTCCCAATGATGAGTTTTATGTTTTTGATAAAAATCCAAGACCTCATGTCAAGGTTCTGGCGCATGTCGATGAGGATAGCTACCAGCCCATTTCAACGATTAAAATGGGCGACCATCCCATTATTTGGAGTAATACAAATGTGAAAGCTAGAAACGTATATTTTCTGATTGGCCATAGCGGATCCTTATTTGCATCTAAAGATTTTACGACGATGTTCAGGAATGCAATTCTATGGGCCGGTAGTAAATAAAGAATGTTAAATAACAACGGTAAGCCAAATGACTGCGGCATTTGCCTTTTGTTCGTATGTTGTTCGTACCTTGTTCGTAAAGCGTTCGGAGCTGTACAGTCTGCTTACGAATGTTGACCAATAATGCAACAGACTTTTTCTGGTGAGAGACTGATCAATTTCTGTGTCGGGGCTGTATAATATCTGTTGGTGATTCGAAGCAGGTACGAAGCAGGTACGAATAAAAAGGTCTTTTATGTAGCAATCTTCCGGCAAAGGTAACTATTGTCGTCCCTGAGCTGCTCGCGCGTTCTTGAACTGTTTTGCCCGAACGTAAATTACTGTCCCTATTGATACCCGAAGGGCTTTTAGAATACTTTCAGATTTTAGAAGTCAGCTCCACATTTATTTAGATGAGCTTAATATTGCTCCAAAGGACTATGAGAACAGCAAGTTGGAGTCAAAGGGCTTTATGCCTTCCACAGAGATTTCAGACTTTCCCATTAGAGGTCAGAAAGTTACTCTACATATCCGCCGCCGCCGCTGGACAGTGTTGGATACGGGAGATATTATCACAAGAGATTGGAACCTTTTGCGTGAGGGTACTCGAATGACGACTGAATTCGGGCTTTTTTTAAAGAAGATATTTGGATAACTATCCTGTAAGTGCCCAATTGGTAGGGTTATTCTTCCAGATGGACGGCAAGCAACTTCAGGATCAATACAAGAACCATCTCAGTGACTTCCATGACTGGAGCCAAAAGCCACATGCAGAGCGATGGAATCTTTTCCCGGGGAACATCTCTGAACGCTTGAGCATCGATGAGACCAGTTTTAGCAACGGTGAATTATATACCATTGTTAGCAGTAAATCGGCAAAAGGAGGTAAAGGGACGATCCTGGCAACTATCAAGGGCACCAAGGCCGAAGATATCATCACTGTTCTTGAACGGATTCCCCTACGTTCAAGGAATAAGGTAAAGGAGGTAACCATGGATATGGCGCCAAACATGGCCAAGGCAATGCTTCAGCAGAATCTTTCAATGCAAAGCTCAAAGCGTTCAGGAGTGTCTTTCGCGGCGTAAGGGACACCACATTCTTCCAATATAGAGTAATGAAATTGTATGCTTAAAAACTTCTCCTCCCCCAAACTTTCGGTATGATCCCAAGAATTCTGCTTGATCCGTTTTTGGTGCTGCCCGAGCTCCAAAAACAAAAAAAGCTTTCTGATTTCTCAAAAAGCTCTTTTGTCTTGGCGGAAGAGGCGGGATTCGAACCCGCGGTACCGTTTCCAGTACGACAGTTTAGCAAACTGTTCCTTTCGGCCACTCAGGCACCCTTCCTCGTTTTGACATTGCAAACATAAGGCAATTATTTGATTCTGCAAAGTCTAAATACTAAAAAAAGTGCAAAAAAAATGTAACGTTGCAATAAGCGTTTGAAATTCAATTTGTTGTTTGGCAATTAAAATTACATTGTTTTTTTGCTTAATTCGTAATCCACCCGCACGTGATAGATACTTTTGAGCATTGCCTTAAAAATAACTGCAGATTCAGTGATATCTTTTAGCGTAATGTTACTATTATTAAACTGCCCCCGCATCAATTTATGTTCGATAATTTTATCGACAAGATTATTGATAGACTCTTCAGATGGTTCTTTTAATGCACGAGATGCGGCTTCGACCGAATCCGCCATCATAAGTACAGCTGTTTCCTTGGAAAAAGGAATAGGTCCGGGGTAAGTAAATAAAGACTCGTCAACCAGTTTGTCAGGGTTGTTCTTGACAAAAACGTTATAAAAATAGTCAACACGCGTTGTTCCGTGGTGTGTGCGGATAAAATCAAGGATCACGTCAGGCAATTGATGTTTTTTGGCGATATCGACGCCTTTGATGACATGTGATATAATAATCTGCGCACTTTGTTCCGGTGAAAGCTCATCATGTGGATTTTTTTCTGTCTTCTGATTCTCGATGAAAAACTGGGGGTTTGTCAATTTTCCGATATCGTGATATAGTGCTCCAGCGCGTACCAACAGCGGATTCCCGCCAATTTTGTAAATAGCTGCTTCCGCTAGATTAGCCACCTGTAAGGAATGCTGAAATGTTCCGGGGGCCTTAAAAGAAAGTTCCCGCAATAACTTGGAGTTACTATTGGTAAGTTCCATGAGTGTTAGATCAGATACAATACCAAATAACTTTTCAAATGCATAGATCATCGGATAAGCCAACAAGGTAATCATGACACTTACGAAAAAAGGAAGAAGGTCAGACCAGTAAATGGTGTCTATTGACCCATTTCTCGTGACAACCAAGCCAATGTAAGCAATCCAATAGGTGCCAAGAATAATAGCCGAGGAAATGAACAGCTGCTCTCGTTTGACCAATGTTTTAATACTATAGATCGCAACTATCCCCGCCATAAATTGTAAAAAGACAAACTCAAAACTATTCGGTACAAAAAGACCTGCCAGCAGCACCATCAACAGATGGATATTGAGTGCAACACGCGTATCAAAAAGAATACGAATAATAATAGGGACGGCGCAAAACGGGATGTAATAGAGATTGGGGATTTTGATTTTGATGGCCCAAGATAGGACAGCGAGCATACCAATGATCACAATCATGATAATGACCAGCAACCTGTTGTTAAAATAGATGTCCTTACGGAAAAGAAAAAGGAATACCATCAAAATAGACAGGGCAAGCGAGATAATCAGAAATTGGCCAAGGGTCACATAGTTTTGATTTCCACTGATCTTGCCTTCATCTTCATATACCTTACGAAGCGACTCGAGTTTCTGGTACGTTTCATTGGAAATTATTTTCTCCTTTTCAGCGATCAGTTCTCCTTTTTGGACCACACCGCGTGTAGCCGATATGTTTGCAATGGCATTTTGTTCTAAAGCTTCCGTTTGTTGATCGTTGTAGATGTAGTTAATGGTAATGTAATTTTTTAAAGTTTCCTCCAGCCAGCTCTTTTGCTTTATCTTGGTCAATTTGGGCATAATTTCATCCATATAACCATAAGAGCTTTCGATGGTGTAACAGTCGGCTGTGTTTTTTTGGCTGGCAACTTTGTCCTGGATCAGTGTAAAGTTGTAATGCTTGGAAGCCGCGGATTTGTCATTGCTGCGGTTCTGAAACCGATTGTTCAATGACAGAATGCCTTTGCCATAGAGATGGCTTAAGATGGCATTACCGGCATTTCTATAATCAACTATATTTTCATGCGTTGTATCCAATTTGCTGCTTTGCCACTTTTCGGCAAGATCCGTGTTGAACTGATCAATTTGCTCTTTGCTTGTTGTCGTATTGGCATTATAAATCGGTTGAATCGTGTTTAAGATACTTTTCTTGTCCGCATTCAATTCCTCCTGCGTTTTTAATATGGCAAAATTATAGGGTGATATCAGATTCTCATGATTCCATACTTTTCCCTTTTGGAATTCATAGCGAAAACGAGGTTGTTTGGGAAGGAATATACAGATCAGAATAATGGTGATAAGTATTAATCCAATTTTTCGGACGAGATTCTCCGTTGTATTTAATTCTCTTCTATATTTTATTTTTAGTCTTCCCACGGTGAGCTGTATTTTATTATCATGTTAATATACAAATGTAATTATAATTATTTTCTGCAGCTTTAGCCAATTGTCGTTTATAGGTATTAAAACGGGTAAACGCTGTGATGAACAAAAAATACTTGTTATCTTTGCAAAAAAAATACAACATGTCAACAAAAACACATCTAATTGCACCATCCGTTCTTGCTGCAGACTTTGCAAAATTATACGATGATATCATCATGGTAAACAACAGTGAGGCAGATTGGTTTCATATTGATATTATGGACGGTGTTTTCGTTCCAAATATCTCTTTTGGATTTCCAGTTATGCAGGCTATTGCAAAACATGCTGCTAAACCTTTGGATGTACATTTGATGATTGTTGATCCAGACCGTTATCTGCAGGTATGTAAAGACTCGGGTGCAGCGATCATTACCGTGCATTATGAGGCCTGTACACATTTGCATCGTACACTGGCTGCTATTAAAGAATTGGGCTGTAAAGCAGGGGTTGCATTGAATCCACATACGCCAGTAGCACTTTTAAAAGATGTTCTTGCGGATCTGGACTTGGTCTGTATCATGTCGGTCAATCCAGGGTTCGGCGGTCAGAAATTTATTCCAAATACCTATGCCAAGGTACAGGAACTAAGGGCCATGGCACAGGGAATGAATGATGGTCTGCTGATTGAAATCGATGGGGGAGTAACGACCGCGAATGCAGCACAGTTATTGAAAGCCGGAGCAGATGTGCTGGTGGCAGGGTCATTTGTATTCAACGCGACAGATCCTCTGGAAACCGTGAAAGCATTAAAAGACATTGATATAACTGTAGAAAGTATATAAAACGAAAAGGTGATTTAATAATATAAATCACCTTTTTTTTGAAAGAAATAAATACAATATAGCGGATTTCAAAAAAAGATGGCAGGATTGCATAAATGCTGTTTAGAACAATTCCAAATTGATTTAAATAAATGGAATGCATGCGTTTAAAGTTGGATTTTCACTATTTTTGTAATTAGTCATACAAGTTGATTTACGACAAATAGATCAGCTTCGAAACATGAAGTGGAAGGGCTAATTTGTGATTTGTCAGGGAGGACCCGATAGATGGCGTATTTGCTTAATTATATTACAGACATGGCGGTTTAGAAAGACATAGGTGTTTTTATGCTACCCATAAAATAGAAAGATAGATATCTATGAGTATTTACAACGATTACGTACAAGAGGTTGTAGAACGAGAAGGCCAAGGGTTACATCCTAAGCCTATTGATGGAGCAGAATTACTAAGTGAGGTAATTGCTCAGATTAAAGATTTAAACAATGAAAATAGAGCTGAATCTTTAAGATTGTTTATTTACAACACGTTGCCGGGTACTACGCCTGCAGCGGGTGTTAAAGCACAATTCCTAAAGGAAATTGTTTTGGGTGAATCAGTTGTTGCTGAAATTGCACCTGATTTCGCTTTTGAATTGTTGTCACATATGAAGGGTGGCCCTTCAATCAAGGTTTTATTGGACCTGGCTTTGGGTACAGACTTAGCTATTGCAAAACAGGCGGCCGAGGTGCTTAAAACACAAGTTTTCTTATATGACGCGGATACTGCTCGTTTGAAAGAAGCTTTTGAGCAAGGCAATGAGGTTGCAAAAGATATTTTAGAAAGCTACGCAAAAGCAGAGTTTTTTACAAAACTGCCTGAGGTTGCTGAGGAAATTCAGGTGGTTACGTTTATCGCTGGTGAAGGTGATATCTCGACAGATTTATTGTCGCCAGGTAACCAGGCGCACTCACGTTCAGATCGTGAATTACATGGAAAATGTATGATCACACCTGAAGCACAGCAACAGATCGTCGCCTTACAGGCGCAACACCCTGGTAAAAGTGTCATGTTAATTGCTGAGAAAGGAACAATGGGTGTGGGGTCATCTCGTATGTCGGGTGTCAACAACGTTGCATTATGGACGGGTAAACAAGCGAGTCCTTATGTTCCTTTTGTGAACATCGCACCAATTGTAGGCGGTACAAATGGTATCTCACCTATTTTCTTGACCACAGTGGATGTGACCGGAGGTATCGGTATAGACCTTAAAAACTGGGTGAAGAAAGTGGATGAAAATGGCAACGTAATCCGTAACGAGAAAAATGAGCCAATCCTTGAAGAAGCTTATTCTGTCGCAACAGGTACTGTCTTAACGATCAATACTAAGACTAAAAAATTATATAATGGCGAGCAGGAGCTGATCGATATTTCCAAAGCTTTGACTCCACAAAAAATGGAATTTATTAAAGCAGGTGGTTCTTATGCTATTGTCTTTGGTAAAAAAATCCAAACTTTTGCAGCGGAAACGTTAGGCATTCAAGCGCCGACAGTATTTGCCCCATCAAAAGAAATCACGATTGAAGGACAAGGGTTGACTGCTGTAGAGAAAATTTTTAATAAAAATGCGGTTGGTGTAACTCCAGGTAAAGTATTACATGCCGGTTCTGACGTTCGCGTTAAAGTAAATATTGTTGGTTCTCAGGATACAACAGGTTTGATGACAGCGCAGGAACTTGAAGCAATGGCTGCGACTGTAATTGCACCTACTGTAGACGGCGCTTATCAATCGGGTTGTCATACGGCATCGGTTTGGGATAAAAAAGCACAAGCGAATATTCCAAAATTGATGAAATTTATGAATGACTTTGGATTGATCACAGCACGTGACCCTCAAGGTGTATATCATTCAATGACAGACGTTATTCATAAGGTATTAAATGATATTACAATAGATGAATGGGCGATCATTATCGGAGGTGATTCACATACCCGTATGTCTAAAGGTGTTGCTTTTGGAGCTGACTCTGGTACGGTGGCGCTAGCTTTAGCGACAGGTGAAGCTTCTATGCCAATCCCAGAATCGGTAAAAGTTACATTTAAAGGCAGTATGAAAGAACATATGGATTTCCGTGATGTGGTTCATGCTACACAAGCACAGATGCTGCAGCAATTTGCTGGCGAGAACGTTTTCCAAGGCAGAATTATTGAAGTTCATATCGGAACGCTTTTAGCCGATCAGGCATTTACTTTTACTGACTGGACTGCAGAAATGAAGGCGAAAGCTTCTATTTGTATTTCACAGGATAATACATTGATCGAATCATTGGAGATCGCTAAAAACCGTATCCAGATTATGATCGATAAAGGCATGGAAAACAAAAACAACGTTTTGCAAGGCTTAATTGACAAGGCGAATAAACGTATTGAGGAAATTAAATCTGGTGCTAAGCCTGCGTTAACTCCAGATACCAATGCCAAATATTATGCAGAAGTTGTTATTGATCTGGATATCATTGAAGAACCAATGATTGCCGACCCGGATGTGAATAATGCGGATGTTTCCAAACGTTATACACACGATACAATTCGCGACCTTTCGTACTACGGTGGAAACAAAAAGGTAGACTTAGGTTTCGTCGGTTCTTGTATGGTTCACAAAGACGATTTGAAAATCGTATCGAAGATGTTGAAAAACATTGAACAGCAGAAAGGTGTCGTTACGTTTGAAGCTCCTTTGGTCGTTGCAGCTCCAACGTACAATATTATCGATGAACTGAAAGCGGAAGGCGATTGGGAATTCTTACAAAAATACTCTGGATTTGAATTTAGCGATGCTTTACCAAAAAGTACTGCACGTACTGAATACGAGAATATTATGTACTTGGAACGCCCTGGTTGTAACCTTTGTATGGGTAACCAGGAAAAAGCAGCTAAAGGTGACACGGTAATGGCTACTTCAACGCGCTTATTCCAAGGACGTGTTGTTGAAGATAGGGATGGTAAAAAAGGGGAGTCTTTATTAGCATCAACTCCAGTTGTTGTTCTTTCAGCGATCTTGGGCCGTATTCCGAATATCGAAGAATATAAAGCTGCTGTGGAAGGCATTAACTTAACAAAGTTTGCGCCTATTCCAACAAAATAATGAGTGATTAGGGTTTAGTAACTTAATTAAACAATATAAATTAGAGAGATATGGCTTTTGATATAGATATGATTAAAAAGGTCTATAGCCAATATGACGAGCGCATTACTGCGGCTCGTCAAGTGGTTAACAAACCTTTGACTTTATCTGAGAAAATTTTGTATGCCCACCTTTGGGATGGCAATGCTACTGAAGATTACAAACGTGGCGTTTCTTACGTCGACTTTGCTCCAGATCGCGTTGCTATGCAAGATGCAACTGCACAGATGGCATTATTGCAATTTATGCAAGCTGGGCGTCCAAAGGTGGCAGTTCCTTCTACTGTACACTGTGATCACTTGATTCAGGCGAAAGAAGGAGCAGACAAAGATTTAGCACGAGCTAAAAACGAAAGCTCTGAAGTATTTAACTTTTTGAGTTCTGTGTCCAATAAGTATGGTATCGGTTTCTGGAAACCTGGAGCAGGTATTATTCACCAGGTTGTTTTGGAAAACTATGCTTTTCCAGGCGGTATGATGATTGGTACAGACTCGCATACGGTGAACGCCGGCGGTTTAGGTATGGTTGCGATCGGTGTGGGTGGTGCTGATGCTTGTGATGTCATGGCAGGTTTGCCTTGGGAGCTTAAATTTCCTAAGCTGATCGGTGTAAAATTGACAGGTAAGCTCAGCGGATGGGCTGCAGCAAAAGACGTGATCTTGAAAGTTGCAGGTATCTTGACTGTAAAAGGCGGAACAGGTGCTATCGTTGAATATTTTGGCGAAGGTGCGGAATCTTTATCTTGTACAGGAAAAGGAACAATCTGTAACATGGGCGCTGAAATTGGCGCGACAACCTCAACTTTCGGGTACGACGAATCCATGGAGCGTTATTTACGTGCTACCGGTCGTGCCGAAGTGGCGGATGCGGCAAATGTGATTAGAGAGCACTTGACAGCGGATGCCGAAGTTTATGCTAATCCTGAGCAGTATTTCGATCAGTTAATAGAAATCAATCTATCTGAGCTGGAGCCTTCTCTAAATGGTCCTTTTACACCAGATTTGTATACACCAGTTTCACGCATGCGCGAAGAAGCTGAAAAGAATGGCTGGCCATTGCAAGTGGAATGGGGATTGATCGGTTCGTGTACAAACTCTTCTTATGAAGATTTATCCCGTGCTGCCTCCATTGCAAAACAAGCAGTTGATAAAGGATTGATTACAAAAGCTGAATTTGGTATTAACCCAGGGTCAGAGCAAGTACGTTTTACGGCTGATCGTGATGGTTTGCTGAAAACTTTTGAAGACCTCAATGCGACAATTTTTACCAATGCATGTGGTCCTTGTATCGGTATGTGGGATCGTGTAGGAGCCGATAAACAAGAGAAAAATACAATCGTTCATTCTTTCAATCGTAACTTCGCAAAACGTGCAGATGGCAATCCAAATACTTATGCATTTGTTGCATCGCCAGAATTGGTAGCTGCAATCGCGATTTCTGGTGATTTGGGCTTCAATCCGGTAACTGATACCTTGATAAACAATAAAGGCGAACAAGTGAAGCTAGATCCACCTGTAGGGGATGAGTTGCCAACGAAAGGCTTTGCGGTAGATGATCCTGGATATCAGGCGCCTGCGGCTGATGGTAGTTCGGTGGTGGTTGATGTAGCTCCTACTTCTGATCGTCTTCAATTGTTGGAGCCTTTTGCGCCATGGGAAGGTACGGATTTGAAAGGATTGAAATTATTGATTAAGGCAAAAGGTAAATGTACTACTGACCATATTTCAATGGCCGGTCCTTGGTTGAAATACCGTGGTCACTTAGATAATATTTCAAACAACATGTTGATCGGTGCTTTGAATTTCTTCAACGAAAAGACTGATAGCGTTAAAAATCAACTCACAGGCGAATATGGTCCTGTTCCTGCAACACAGCGGGACTATAAAGCACACGGTATTGGTTCAATTGTAGTCGGTGATGAAAACTACGGTGAAGGTTCTTCCCGCGAGCATGCTGCGATGGAACCTCGTCATTTGGGTGTTCGTGCTGTTTTAGTTAAGTCTTTTGCACGTATTCACGAAACGAACTTGAAAAAACAAGGTATGTTGGGATTAACTTTTGCAGACAAAGACGATTATAACAAGATTCAGGAAAATGATACCATTGATATTATCGGCTTGACAACATTTGCACCAGGTAAACCTTTAACACTTGTATTGCATCATGCAGACGGAACGCAAGAAGAGATTTTGGCGAACCATACCTACAATGCGCAACAAATTGAATGGTTTAAAGCTGGTGGGGCTTTGAATATCATTCGTAAAAATCAAGGGTAATAATTCCTTGGAATAAAATAAATGAAAAGCTGCTTTCCTGGAAATGGGAAGCAGCTTTTTTTTGAAACTGTCTGATGTTATTCGACAGAAAGAACTTTTTAGTTCGCTTTAATTACTCTCGGTGCTTGATAAGTCATGAAGGTTTGTTTTCTGAATCGAATGATATTTCTGTGATCTTCGTCATATTTTACCATTTTCCATAGTTTTTATTTGCTTATAAAATAGAATGCGGGTACTTTTGCCCAACGTTTTTAGCACCGATATGAGAAAAATATTTTTAACGATTGGAGCACTTGCATTAAGTGTTTCTGCCTTATTTGCCCAAGAAAATCCTGAGATAGGAAAAAGCATTTTCAAACCGAAAAATTTGAGAACAGAAAGTAACAAGGGCAAATTCTTCTTCTTTTGGGGGTACAACTTCTCTTCTTACGCGAAATCAGATATTCATTTTACGGGTCCTAATTATGACTTTATACTCCATGATGTAAAAGCGGGTGATAGGCCAACTAAATTTGGTTCGACGTATTTTGATCCAAGCCGGTTAACTATTCCACAATTTAATCTGCACTTTGGTTATTATATCAAAGATAATTACTCAATTTCGTTAGGATGGGACCATATGAAATATGTGGTCGATATTCCGCAGCAGGTGAAAATTTCAGGTTTTATCGGTGAAGAGATTTCTAATCCCGGTATCCCGACGGGAAACCGCGCCGGTCAATATAACGGTGAATTGATTACTGTAGACTCTGCCATGCTGACATTTGAGCATACAGATGGTTATAACTTTGCCTCAGTAGGTCTGGAGCGTTATGATGACATCATCAATAATCGCAAAGGTCAACAGGTGCTGACAATGGAATCTGGTGTGGATGTAGGTCTATTGATTCCTCGTTCCGACGTGCATCTTTTTGGCGAAGGAGCCAACCACTTTTGGAACATTGCGGGTTATGGTGCTTCGGCAAAAGTTGGTTTGCACTACCGTTTTTATAAAGGACTCTATCTTCAGGGGAACTTCAAAACGGGCTGGACTGATTTAACAAACATTCGTACAACTGGAAGAAGAGGGGTAGATAAAGCATCCCAACAAATATGGTTTTTTGAAAATTACTGGGCTTTGGGCTTTAGATTCTAAACATATTCATGAAATAAAAAAGGCTACTTTCAAAGTAGCTTTTTTTTGTTTATCCTATTTGATCTCCTTTGATTAGACCTCCTAAATCTCGCCCAATTTGAAAATGTCCTTTACGCGGATACCTTTTTCAGTACGTTGAAGTGTACAGCATTCATGTATGGGATCGTGTTCGAAAAATAAGATGTATTCATTATCGACGATCTCATTCCAATAGCTGTTACGTTCCTCCATGGTCACGAGGGGTCTGACATCATAACCCATAACATAAGGAATGGGAATATGTCCCACCGAAGGTAATAGATCCGCCATATAGAGGATTGTTTTGCCTTTATACTGTATCTGTGGCAACATCATAGCCTCTGTATGGCCGTGTGCATAACGGATAGCGATATTGTTTCCAAAAGGATTCTGATGATCTTCGACAAATTTTAATTGTCCACTTTCCTGTATCGGTAAAATGTTCTCTTTTAAGAAAGATGCTTTTTCGCGCGGGTTAGGATCGGTCGCCCAAGACCAATGGTCACTATTGCTCCAAAAATGAGCATTTTTAAAAGCCGGAACCAGCTGTTCACCTTCGCGGACTATAGCGCCGCCGCAATGGTCAAAGTGCAGGTGTGTAAGGATGACATCGGTGATATCGTTCCTGTCAAATCCAATATCTTTTAATGATTTATCCAGCGTTGCATCGCCGTGAAGATAATAATAGCTGAAGAATTTTTCATTTTGTTTATCTCCCAGTCCTGTATCGACCAGCATTAATCGATTACTGTCCTCGATGAGGAGCAGGCGGTTTCCCCAGGTACACATATTGTTTGAGTCGGCTGGGTTTGTTTTGTTCCAGATACTCTTTGGAACAACGCCAAACATTGCACCGCCATCGAGTTTAAAAAATCCCGTTTCTATAGCATGTAATTTCATTTGCAGATTATGTGTCTTTTAATGGTTATAAAGCATATCCAGTTTATTTTAAGCACAAGCAATTATTTGTCAGATAGCATCAAAGCCCCCTGTGCTCTTCCGTGTTCGTGCTACAATTGTAGCTATTTCATCTCTTTATCTTTACTCATGTTAGTCCGTCGGCCTGGAGATTGCTGCCACTTTCAACGATCAATGGCTGATGGACGTGACACTGTCTTTTTTTTACCTTATTAATATTTGTAAAGGTTGGAACAATTTACGAAAAATATGTGATATTTTTTGATAGTGATAAATTGATGTGCTAAAAAAATGTGCTAAAAAGTTTATTTTTTTTTACTTACGTAAGTTGTTGTTAATGAGTTGTTTGTTTTTGTGTTTTTTGTACAATAAGCTTGATTTTTAGATAATTAAGTTTTGTTTTTAGCGAAAAATGCCTTTAAATTTGGGCACATTTTAAAACAAACAAAAAATATGAAAAAGGGTAACATTGGAAACGCGCCTGATTTGAAATATTTAAAAATTGATAGTACAAAAAATGTATTTTATCAATTGCCTGTTTCTGAATTGGTCGAACATGCCTTAGCAAATCACGAAGGTCGACTTTCTGATACGGGAGCACTCGCTGCTGATACGGGAAAATTTACTGGGAGATCGCCAAAAGATCGGTTTCTGGTCGAAGATTCTTTAACAAAAGATAGCGTTTGGTGGGGAGAAATCAATCAACGGATGTCTCCGGCTAATTTTGAAGCACTATTTTCGAAAGTAGCTGCTCACTTAAGTGATAAAATCATCTATGTAAGAGATTGTGCTGCAGGGGCTGATCCAGCTTATCAAATAGATTTGCGTGTTGTTACGGAGACAGCTTATCAAAGTATATTTGCCAATAACCTGTTTCTGCGGCCGGAACCAAATATGGATGCTCAGCCTGCTTGGTCGATTTTAGCTGCCCCGACGCTGCTTATCGAAGAGCCGCATCAATATGGCATTATCAACGAAAATTTTGTCGCGATTGATTTTACAAAAAAGATAGTACTGATTGCAGGGACCGGTTATACAGGGGAGATTAAAAAGAGCATTTTCTCAATATTGAACTTTATTTTGCCATTCCAGCATAATGTGCTTTCTATGCACTGCTCGGCGAATACTTCGAAAGAAGGGGAGACCGCTTTGTTTTTTGGACTTTCGGGTACAGGGAAGACTACCTTGTCAGCTGATAGAAATAGAAAGTTGATCGGTGATGACGAGCATGGATGGAGCGAAAAGGGAATATTCAATTTCGAAGGTGGCTGTTATGCCAAATGTGTAGGTTTGTCGGAGGACAAAGAGCCTGAGATTTTTCACGCAATTCGTTTTGGGTCTTTGCTTGAAAATGTTGTTTTGGATGAATTTGATCGACCTGATTATAACGATATTAGCAAAACGGAAAATACCCGCGTATCCTATCCAATAGATTTCATGGAAAATGCCGAAATGAGCGGTATTGGTCGGGAACCTGAAAATATTTTTTTCCTGACGGCAGATGCTTTTGGTGTACTTCCTCCCATTTCATTGTTGACCACAGATCAGGCGGTATATCATTTCGTTAGTGGTTATACAGCGAAGGTTGCGGGTACAGAGGTAGGGGTGAAAGAGCCTACTGCTGCATTTTCAACCTGTTTTGGACAGGCATTTTTGCCGCTGCATCCTTCAAAATATGCGGCCTTGCTACGTTCAAAACTAGAGCAAAATCGCAACATCAAAGTTTGGTTAGTGAACACGGGCTGGATTGCAGGTCCTTACGGAATAGGCCGACGTATTAAGCTAAATTATACGCGATCGCTAATTCGAGCAGCAATGGATGGCTCACTGCTGGAGTCTCACTTCAACAAGCACAATATTTTTGGACTGGAGTATCCGACGAGCTGTGGCGAGCATGTTCCCGCACAAATTTTAGATGCGCGAGGCTTATGGAACAATGACGAGGCTTATGACATGCAGGCAAAACGCCTGGCGAAACTGTTTATTTCGAATTTTGAAAAATTCAATAATGAAATGCCAGCCTCGGTGCATGCAGCAGGACCTAAAATAGAAACTACAGTTCTGGTGTCCTAATTCGTTCTGACATTATAACAAACAGGAGGAAATACTTTTCCTCCTGTTTGTTATAATTGTACCTTTTCTAATCAACAGACCTTTAATCGTGTTTTGTGACGAAAGAATCTATTTTTTCCTGTTCACTTCCAACAAGAGCATTGATAATTAGTTTGAAGGACGCCAGGCGAGCCTTTTTCTTGTTATCTTTCGTGATTTCTAGCCAAGGCGATTTTTTGGTGCTTGTCTTTTTAAATAAATTCTCAATATAGCCCGTATATACATCCCATTTCTCCTGGGCCTGCTGGTCTAGCACACCAATTTTCCATTGTTTTAGGATATCTTCTTTTCGCTCTTTTAACCTTTCGGCTTGCTCTTCTTTGCTGACGTTCAGGAATAATTTGATAAGGATGATGCCATCGTCGATTAGCTGCTTCTCAAATTCAGGGACCTGGTTCATAAACAGCTCATGTTGCTCCTTGGAGCAAAATCCAAATACAGGTTCAACAACAGCTCTGTTATACCAGCTACGGTCAAAAATCACAATTTCGCCGGCATTAGGGAGCTGTTTGATATATCGTTGAAAATACCATTGGCCGGCTTCCTCTTCGGTTGGTTTGGGCAATGCAACGACACGTACCTTTTTGGGATTTAGATATTGGGTCATACGGCCTATTGTACCACCTTTACCCGCAGCGTCCCTACCTTCAAAAATAATAAGGACCCGTTTTCCTTTTTCAATGATTTCATATTGAAGCTTTAAGAGCTTGACTTGAAGCTCGTAAAGTTCTTTCTCATAATCGTAAACATCATTGAATTTTTTTATTTCCAGAATGCCATGTTGTTCCAGATAGTTTAAAACATCTTTGTTTTCGTGGATCTTCTGAAGTTCATTTAAATCGTATTCTGCCATATGATATTTATTTATATGTTCGTTTTCCTAAAGTTACTTATTGAATTGTTAAAAAATGTCAAATTTCACATAAATCCACAAGAGCTGTGTAATAATAACCTTATGGCTTACGTTTAATATTCAAAACAGCGAAAGAGGCTGTTTGTATAAATTAGACTTTTCATAAATTTAGGTTAATAATTGGTTAGGTTAGCTCGGAGTTCCCCACTTCGAGCTTTTTTGTGAACAGGACCGGAGGATCCCTGACAAGAACACGAAAAATTATGATTTTGCCGCGCTCAAATAGAGTTTAATATTAATCTCATCTAAATGTTAAAAAATGTTAAATGACTATTCTTGTTATAATGAATTCAAAAATGTGGCGTTTTCATTACAAATACTTTTCATAAAATAGGTTAATATATGGCTAACGAAAGCTCAGAGTTCCCCACTCTGGGCTTTTTATTTTTCAGCTTCCTTTTTTGACTTGCAGACTCTTTTTTTGACTTGAGCCAATGATTAGCTTTTTGATCCGAGGCATATTTGCACTCGAAATATAGTTGTAAGGGTGTGCTGGCTGTTAAAAAAGTTGCACCACAGATGCGTGGTACAGCACTTGGAGCTTATGTTGCGTTTGTGGATTTGTCGCTGGGACTGGCAGGACCATTGGCGGGAACGATCGCGGGCTCATTTGGTTATTAGTCGGTCTATTTTGGGGGAATCAGCTGTCTGCTGTCTATCCTTATATTGATCTGCAACAGGAAATAAGCTTACGGAAATTCACAGCATGTTGAAGCAAAGAATTTCATTAAAGGCGAGAGGAAATTAAATTGATCTGTATAAATAAGACGGACCGAGTGTAGATCCCCTGAGTCCGTCTTATTTATCGTGTATTTTGTTGCTCACTAAGCAACTTCTCTTAGATCTACTGCAACTACACGGGATACACCTTGTTCAACCATGGTTACTCCATAGATGATGTCTGTACTTGCTATCGTTTTTTTATTGTGTGAGACCACGATAAATTGTGAATTCTTGGAAAAATCCCGGATAATATTATTGAATTTATCAATATTAGTATCATCCAACGGAGCGTCCACCTCATCGAATATACAAAAAGGTGCCGGTTTAGAAAGATAGAGTGAGAATAACAAGGCTGTTGAAGTCAAGGTCTTTTCACCCCCCGAAAGCTGATTGATAGACAGCGGTCTTTTCCCTTTCGGCCTTGCAATAATGTCAATGTCTGAATCCAGCGGATTGCTTGGGTCTGTGAGCACCAGGTCGCAGCTGTCTTCTTCGTTAAATAGCGAACGGAATACCTTGACGAAGTTATTCCTTACGGCATCGAATGTAAACATGAACTGAACTTGAGCGGTATCGTCAATTTCTTTTATTGTTGCCATCAACGAGCCTTTTGCTTCGATTAAATCAGCTTTCTCTTTGTTAATGAAATCATAGCGTTCATTCATCTCGTCAAAAGCCTCTTTTGCCATTAGATTGATCGTTCCAAATTCATCAAGCTGTTTCTTGAGTTTGCTGCATTTGGTTGTCAATGTTGCCTGATCCTCTGTGATCTCAGGCACATCTTCACGGTCAATCAGGTCTTTCAGTTCAACGTTGAATTCAACAGAAAGACGTTCTTTCAAGGCATTGAGGTCGATCTGAAGACCCGTTTTTTTATCTTTGATCTCTGAAACAAGAAAGTCACTCTGTTCTTTTGAACGACGCTGCTGTGTTAGAGCATCTTCGAGGTTATTTATTTTCTGCTTATCTGCATAGTAGCCGTCTTCCAATTCTTTGAGACCATCTTCCAAGGCAATCTTCTGCTCATACATGGCAATAAGATCCTGATCTTCTTCATCTTCAAACGGAATGGTTGTTCTTAAAGCTTCCTGCACTTCAACTAATTCTGCACTGTTTCGCTCCACACGGATTTCGTGGTCATCTTTCTGCGTCTCTCTAAATTCGAGATCTTTTGTGATATTGGAAACTTTGTTTAACTGTTGATGGTAAGCGATATTCTCTTGATTGTATGCGGTCGATTTTTCGTTAAGTACCTCAGATATTTCATGGAACTGATCTTGTAAAGTCGATAATTCGGCGATACTTTGTTCTTTTTCCAGACGAAGCTCCTGAAGCTGTGGCTCCGCAATTTTTAAATCCGATTCTATACCTTCAATTTTCTCCTGAATATCTTTTTTACGGGCCTGGGAGTTATTGATGAAGGCTTGATATTGCTCTTGCTTTGTTTTGACGGTAATTAATTCATTATTCAGTCTATTAAGCTGAAAGCGCAGCTCATCGATTAACTCTTTCTGTGAATTTCCCCGCAGAGTATCCAAACGAGCTGTCTCGGCCGTTATTTTATCTTCAAGTTTTGCTATTTCCTGATTTAAGGTTTTGATCTCTTGGGATAGCACTTCCAGGTTTTTCGCTCTTCCGATACGTTTGCCCTCAAATAATCCCACAGAACCACCCGATAGACCCAAATGATGTTTCGAATAACGTCCATTTTTTTGTAGAATCACCTGTCCTAGAGCAGGTAGCTTTTCATCCAGCTCCTTTTCATTTTCATGTTTAAGGATGAAGACCTGCTGGAGCAGCATCGTACATAAAGCCTTGTACTTTTCGTCTACGTTAATCACATCTAACGCAGACATCAAATTGTCATTTGGTGCAGGGGCAGCGCTTGGGGAATCTACTATGGCATCTAAAACAAAGAAATTAGCTCTTCCTTTTGCTGCATCGCTTAATAGTTGGATAGCCTGAACAGCATCTTGTTGTGTTTCGACAACATAATGGTTCATAATGGGCTCTAGGTAGTTCTCAATAGCCACACGGTAATCTTCCTGACAGAAAAGGACATCTGATAGGAGTGGGGGCTGCTTTTTCCAGCCTGCATTTTTCTTGAGGAAGCGAATGGAATCGGGGAAACCTTCTAAATTATCAACAAGGGATTTTGTGAGGTTGTATTCGTTTTGTTTAGCATCTAACAGGCGGAGATCTTTGGCAAGCTGGGCCTTAAATTCCTCGAGGTTTGCCTGGCACTGATTAATCTGTTCTTGGAGCTCTTCTTCCTGCTGGTTTGCTGAATCGTACTGTAGCTGCTGTGCTTCTACACGGCCCTCCAATTCCATAACAGAGGAATTGAATTGCTGCAATTCGGCTTCTTTTGCTTCTGTATCTACACTATTGCGAACAGATTCTTGCAGCAGAGCTTCTTTCTGAATGGTGAATACCGCAAGATCTTTTTCTAATTTGTATATTTTTGCCTGTAATTCAGCATTGCTCTTATTAAAAATATCGAGCTTTCCCTTTGCAGACTGTTGCTGTCCTCTCAATTCGTCGACTTCGGATTTATTTGATTCAAGATTTGTTTTTAACGAATCGAGTTTATTTTGCTCATCAAACAATTCCTCATTCAATCGTTTGATGGTATAGAGGACGTGATTAAGCTGTTGTTTGTCGCTGTTGATATCGAGGCTCAGTCGATTTTCTTTATCTTGAAGATTTTTGACTTTTTCGTTTTTGATCTTCTTTTCCGATTCATAACCTCGGATTTTATTGACAAATTCCTGTGTTGTTTTTTGCTGTACCGAAAGGTTTTTTTCCTGTTCCAAATTTGTCTGGCGGAGTATTTGGAGTTCATTTTCCGCTCTCAGGATATTTTGCTGTGCATTGACGGAATCCTTTTGAACCTTGGATTCTTGTGTTTGGAGTCTTTCTAATTCGGTCGAAAAATCAGCAATTTTATAATAAGCCAAATCTATACTGCTTTGGCGGTATTCCGCTTTAAGGGAGGTATATTTCTCCGCTTTTTTAGCTTGATTTTCTAATGATTTGAGATTCTTTGTGATTTCGTAAAGCAAGTCATCCACACGGGAAAGATCGGCTTCAGTATCTCTCAGCTTTGCTAAAGTTTGTTTTTTACGAACTTTATACTTAGAGATTCCGGAAGCTTCTTCAAAGAGGTTGCGGCGTGAATTATCTTTGTTGTTGATAATTTCATCAATCATTTTCAATTCGATGATCGAATAACTGTCGGCACCAACCCCAGTATCCAAAAACAGATCCGTGATATCTTTTAAACGACATTTGACATCATTTAATCGATATTCACTATCGCCGTTGCGAAACAGCTTACGGGTGACGGTCACTGTAGAGAATTCCGTTGGTAAAATATTATTGTTGTTGTTGAAGGTCAGCGAAACCTCTGCAAGGTTTGCCGGCTTTCTATTTTTCGTTCCATTGAAGATAATATTTTCCATTTTATCGGAGCGAAGCATCTTTGTGCTTTGTTCCCCCAGTACCCAGCGTATAGCGTCGACCACATTGGACTTCCCGCATCCATTGGGACCGACAATAGCTGTGACACCATCATTGAAGTTGATCGTGATCTTGTCTCCGAAACTTTTAAATCCTTTAATTTCTAGTTTGGTTAACTGCATTTATACCAAATTTGTTTGTCGTTATAAGCTTGCGAAAATAGTAAAATTAAACAATAATTTTTTCTTTCTTTATTCACATTTTCCTGTTTCAGGATCACATGAAGGGCCTTCTTCGCCTCTGCGTTCAAGAGGTGCAGGCTCACTGGCCAGGCATTCATTTATTGTATTGTGAAAGACTTCCATGGGCTGTGCTCCGGGGATAGCGTATTTTCTGTCAAATACAAAGAAAGGAACACCTCGAAGTCCTAAGCTGACTCCTTCTTGGATATCCTGTGCAACATCATAAGCAAATTCATCCGATTCCAATAAGTTTTTTACCTCCTGAGCGGGAAGCTGCTCTTGCGTTGCGATAGCGATGAGAACTTCATTGTTATTTACATCGAGACCATCGGTGAAATGAGCCTTAAATAAGGCTTTTTTGATCTGAGTGCCTTTTTGCTGTGCCTGGGCAAAATGGATCAGACGATGGGCTTTTTTTGTATTTACAACGATTGCTTTTTCAAAATTCAGGTCAATACCCAGCTCTTTTCCCTGCGCACTAAGCTGTGAAGTCATCGCAACCACATCGTCCATGCTCATGCCTTTTGTTTGAACGAGGTAATCGTAGGTTGGCATTTCCGGAGCATCTTCGGGATAGTCGGGGTTAAGCTGATACGATTTCCAGATGATTTCAGCGGCTGGCTTACTTGCGGTTTGCTGAAGCGCCAATTCAAGCTTTGTCAAGCCAATATAACAAAATGGACAAATAATGTCCGACCAAATTTCTATTTTCATATTTCTTTTTTTACTGCGTATATTGTAATCAAAAATACATATAATAACGATGAATATCTGTTTACATTGTTGCTTGGATGTAAACAAGTGTTTCATGTACTTGTATAATTATGCTGGAGAAAGCTTTTTTGAATCGTAAAGTTACCCTTGTCCTGGGCGGAGGTGGTGCAAGAGGTCTTGTGCATATTGGTATTATTCGAAGGCTTGAAGAGCTGGGCTTTGAAATCGATGAGGTGGTAGGTTGTTCAATAGGAGCACTTGTCGGTGGTATTTATGCGCAGGGGAAGATGGATGTTCTCGAAGATTGGATGCAGCGCCTGACCAAGAAATCGGTCTTTAATATGATGGATTTTAGCTGGAAGGGACTAGGAATGATGAAGGGGGTCAAGGTGTTTAACGCCTTGAAATCTGTGATCCCCGATGCTAATATAGAGACTTTTCCAATTTTGTTTAAAGCCGTTGCGACAGATCTAAACTACGAAAAGGAGGTTGTGCTGGATTTTGGGAGTATGTATGATGCCATTCGGGCTTCGATTGCAATTCCAGCTGTATTTACGGCGGTAGAAGAGGAGAACCATGTGTACGTTGATGGTGGTGTCCTGAATCCATTGCCCATAAATCATGTAACCAAGAAAGAGAATTTAATCATTGCTGTCAATCTGGAATCTAAACCGGATAAACAATATTCTGTTATCAAAAAACTGGATCCGAAGACTTCGAATTCCTTGGATATTCTACAAGCCTCGTACTATGTGATGCGTAGGAAAATGAGCCGTATGATTGTTGATTTATACCATCCCGATGTGGTGGTGGATATTCCCTATAATATCTGTAATC
This sequence comes from Sphingobacterium sp. UGAL515B_05, assembly GCF_033097525.1. Classification (NCBI taxonomy): domain Bacteria; kingdom Pseudomonadati; phylum Bacteroidota; class Sphingobacteriia; order Sphingobacteriales; family Sphingobacteriaceae; genus Sphingobacterium; species Sphingobacterium sp. UGAL515B_05. Next base: position 4,596,921 of record NZ_CP109907.1, read on the forward strand.
TTTGGGATTATCACCGCTCTGAATTTTTGGTTCAAAAGGGACGGGAATATATTGACCAAGCATTAAAAAACAAAACTAAAGCAAAGTAGTTGAGGCGATTAACGAACTGCTTTGCTTTGGTGTGGCTTCGTTTCTCCTGGCATTGAGATGAACTAGAACTCAATTTTTTTCATTCTAAGCGAAACAAGCAAGGTGTTTGTTAAAACAAATTGGGGTAATCGCTAATAATTCCATCAACCTTTACAGCTTTCAGCTGTTCGATCTCGTCCTTTGTATTGACTGTCCATGGAATAACCTTGATATCCGCTTTATGGCACTGTGCAATAAAATCGCGTGTAGCTATTTTATAGTGTGGACTTATAATAAAAGGTGTAAAGCCCAAAGCCGCAATTGTTTGCTCAACGCTTTTGGTATAGTTTGCATCAATAAGATAAGAAACTTTGATTTGAGGATATGCTTTGTGCAGATATTTAATAGCTCTGCTGTCAAACGATTGGATGACGGTTCGCGAAGCAATTTTTTTATCGGTGATCACCTGCACCATAAGGTCCACAAATTCTTCTACCCTTGGATGGAAAATGCCATCTTTATCTTCCTTACTCTTCACTTCGATATTATAAAACATCGGCGCTTTCCTTTTTACACTAGCGTAGGCTTCAGTACTATCAATAAGGTCTGATAGTTTTGCTATACGTGTAACCTGTTTTTTCTGTTCAGGAAACTCTTTATAAAATTTCGATCCGATATCGTATTTAATCAGATCTTTATAAAGCATGTCATAAATTCTAAGCGGTTTATCTTTGTCAGAAATTTCGGAGCCATTGGGTTTCAATACAAATTTTGGGTTAAGATAATCGTCGTGAAAGACAACAACCTTACGGTCTTTGGTAATGTGGCAATCCATTTCCAGTGTGGTCACCTTTGCCAGATCTATTGCATTTTTCATGGCAGCGATAGACTCTTCAGGATATAGGCCGCGGCCGCCGCGATGTGCTTCCAGACTAAGTTTAGGGAAATTGCCTGAATTTGATTTTGCTGAATCTTTCATAACTGAACAAGATACAAATGGTAATAACGTGCCCCAAAAGGCAATTCTGAGAAGACTTCTTTTCATTATTAAAATATTTAAACAAAATAGGGGAGTTGTTATATATTGCCCTTTTGAATAAGCGAATATACATATATATTTTACTTATACGTATTTCAACTGTTTCGAATATTTGATTTTGCAACTTTATGAAGGTTGATTCGAAACCGAATAAAGTTAAATGAATTTGTTTTTGTCTGAAATAGACGGAAACAAAGTGGTTGGAGTGGCAAATTCGCTTGATCTGACAGCGTTTCTGTGTCGAGCTCAACTCCATTGCGCGGTCCTTTGTCCTTGGATAAATTTCTTAATTGTTGACATGAAATCTATTTTTTTTGTCTTTTTTGCAAGAAATTATTGTCATTCCTTTCAGAATTCCCTTTATTTGCACAAATCTCAAATTAGATGGCGAAAAATTTATTGATAGTTGAGTCTCCAGCGAAAGCGAAAACGATAGAAGGGTATTTAGGAAAGGATTTTTTGGTCAAGTCAAGTTATGGACATATTCGCGACTTGGTGAAAACCGATGATGCAATTGATACCGAAAAGAATTTTGAACAAAAGTATGAAGTTCCCTCCGACAAAAAGGCGGTTGTAAGTGAACTGAAGAAATTGGCTAAAGCTGCAGAAACCGTTTGGTTAGCGTCCGATGAGGACCGCGAAGGAGAGGCTATCTCATGGCACTTATTTGAGACTTTGGGATTAAAAGATGAAAGTACAAAAAGGATTGTGTTTCATGAGATTACGAAGCCAGCTATTCTGAAGGCTATTGACAATCCGCGTAAAATAGATTATAACTTAGTAAATGCACAACAAGCGCGAAGAGTTCTAGATCGATTAGTCGGTTTTGAATTATCTCCGGTTCTATGGAAAAAGGTGAAGCCTTCCTTATCTGCTGGTCGGGTGCAGTCTGTTGCGGTTCGTCTGATTGTAGATCGTGAGCGTGAAATCAATAAATTTGAACCCGAAGCGGCTTTTAAGATCGTTGCATTTTTTCATACGGGAAAAGTTAAAGATAGTTTTAAAGCCGAACTTCCGCAGCGTTTTGCAACAGAAGCAGAGGCGACCAAATTTTTGGAAGATTGTAAAGCAGCGCTGTTTTCAGTAAAAAATCTAGAAACAAAACCTGCAAAGCGTTCACCAGCGGCGCCATTTACCACATCAACATTACAGCAGGAAGCAAGTAGAAAGCTTGGATTTTCGGTTGCCCGCACCATGCAGGTGGCGCAAAGGCTGTATGAATCAGGACGAATTACCTATATGCGTACCGATTCTGTTAATTTGAGTGATACGGCGATTGAGGCTGCTGAAAAGGAAATCAAATCGGCTTACGGCAACCAATACCATAAAGTCAGAAAATATAAAACAAAAACATCAGGTGCACAAGAGGCGCACGAAGCTATTCGCCCTACTTATTTCTCTGAGCACACCATTGATGGTGATGCATCCGAAAAAAGATTATATGAGCTTATTTGGAAAAGAGCAATTGCTTCCCAAATGAGTGAGGCGGAGTTTGAACGTACATTGGCAAAGATCGACATCTCAACCCGTACCGAAGATTTGAATGCTTCAGGAGAGGTTATGAAATTTGATGGGTTCTTGAAAGTTTACATGGAATCCTTGGATGACGATCAAGACAACGCGATGGATGAAGATAGTGACAATGCTATTCTTCCACCATTAGCCGTTGGTATGCCATTGACTTTGAAAAACATGTCGGCAACGGAGCGTTTTACACGACCTCCAGCACGTTATACGGAAGCTGCTTTGGTGAAAAAATTGGAGGAATTGGGAATTGGCCGTCCTTCAACCTACGCACCTACGATTTCAACGATTCAAAACCGCGGTTATGTTGTCAAGGAAGAGCGTGAAGGTAAATCGCGCGATTACCGTGTACTGACATTAAAGGATGCTGAATTAACAGCGGTAACAAAAACAGAAATAACCGGTGCCGAAAAAGGAAAAATGTTTCCAACGGATATCGGTGTTGTGGTGAATGACTTTTTGGTTGAACACTTCAACGGTATTGTGGATTTTCATTTTACGGCCAACGTAGAAAAAGAATTTGACGATATTGCGCATGGACTGACCGAATGGACAAAAATGTTGCATGATTTCTATGGACCTTTTCATTCTGAAGTAGAAGATACTTTAGTAAATGCAGATCGTGCGAATAATGAGCGTGAGCTCGGTGTCGATCCAGTTTCCGGTAAGCCCGTTTCGGTTCGCATTGGTAAGTTCGGCCCGTTGGTACAGATTGGTTCTCCTGAGGATGAAGAAAAACCTCGTTTTGCTTCCCTGAGGAAGGGACAAATGATCGAAACCATTACTTTTGAGGATGCCATGGAATTGTTCAAATTACCGAAAAAAGTCGGTTTATTTGAAGATAAAGAAATGACTGTCGCGGTGGGACGATTTGGACCTTATATACGTCACAATTCATCGTTTTACTCCTTACCAAAAGGTGTTGATCCTTTGTACGTAACAGAAGAAGAGGCGGTACAGATTATCAAAGACAAACGTCAGAAAGATATCGAGAAAGTGATTCGGGTTTTTGATGAAAATCCAGATGCTCAAATCGAACAGGGACGCTGGGGGCCATTTATTCGTTTTGGTAAGCAAAATCTGAAAATCCCTAAAGGAACTGAGATCGAAAAAATCACGTATGCGGATGTGCTGAAATGGGCTGAGGCGGATGCTCCGAAAGGAAAAGCGACCAAAGCAAAAACAACAGAAAAGAAAACTGTAGCAAAAAAAGCTACAGCAAAGAAGGCTCCAGCTAAAAAAACTACAAAGTCTAAATAAGGATGAAAGCAGATTTGCCTGAAAATATTGTCAAAGACATTATGATCGCCGTTGTTTTGGAAGGTGAGACGGTGGAGACAAAAAATTGGACTGTCTATGTTATCAATGACAAGAACATTGCCATTCAGAATGTGCTGATCAGCTCAAAAGGTTATGGCGAAAAGGATGGTCGACAAGTAACAACAACGACTTTGCGTCATTTTATTGGAAATATAGAAGCTAAATCTTTCGATCGTGTTGAAGCGATTGACGAACAGGTATTCGGGTTGACAAATGAATATTGGTTGAGTTTTTATATTGATAATATTATTTACGATAAAAAATATATCTTTTTACCCGAAAGCATTGTGGATGGTAACCTGACTAAGGTTCCTTTGGTCAATCGTCCCGGTGTAATCATAGGAGGAAACGAATAATGAGTGGACGTCACAATTTTATTATTGCCATAGATGGTTTTTCCTCCTGCGGTAAAAGTACCCTGGCAAAGGCTTTGGCAAAAAAACTGAAGTTTGCCTTTATTGACAGTGGCGCTATGTATAGGGCCGTCACACTCTATTTTATCCGGCATGAGATAGCGCTGGATGATCAAGAAGCGATCGAAAATGCACTGAAAGATATCCACATTGATTTTATCCCAAATGCAATAAAAACGGAAATTCATCTAAACGATGAGGATATCTCGGAAGAGATCCGTCAGATGTATATTTCTGATAGAGTCAGCGATGTGAGTGCGATCAAAGCTGTTCGGGCAGCTATGGTTGCCCAGCAGCAAAAATTGGGTAGCAGACGAAATATTATTATGGATGGCCGTGACATCGGTACTACCGTTTTTCCAGATGCTGATCTGAAAATTTTTATGACGGCAGACCCTAAAGTACGTGCCGCGAGGCGTTATCTGGAGTTGACGGAAAAAGGAGAGGACGTGACTTTAGAAGAAGTCGTGGAGAATCTTTCTACTCGTGACCGTATCGATAGTACGCGCGCGGAAAGTCCATTACGGCAAGCCGAAGACGCTATTGTTTTGGACAATTCAAATCTGACACCGGAACAACAGCTTCATTTTGTTGAAGAAGAATATTTAAAAGCTAAGGCTGCAAAAGCCCATTCATAAAACAAAAAAGGAGGCCGATTATTTAGTCGGCCTCCTTTTTTTGGCTATTTTACGCTATTGATCTGCTGTTGTTCCAATAGTTTTCCAACATTGTTTTTCTCTCCGAATTCTGCTGTCTGCTCTTGAAAAGACTCCAGAAGAGCTTTGATAGCATCTGAATTATCTGCTGTACGCTGATAGATATCGGGAATTGTTTTTTCAATATTCTTATCGCCGAGTTCAATGTTATCAACTTCGATTTTGCCTATTTTTTCCAAAACAGCTTGTTGACTATTTCTGACATCTTCTAATTCTCTTGCTATTTTTTCCATCAATTGGAATTTCTTCAATTTATCCATATGAAATCGTTTTGGTTACTATAATAAGAACAAGATGCCTCGAAAGTTTGTTTTGTTTTTTTTAAAAAGCAAATAGACGAGGAGTTTATGGGAAGGAACTACAAAAAAGAAAAAGGCGGAACATGCCTGTCCCGCCTTTCATAAGTCCTGTTATTTTGTTATTAATTTTTACGTCCCGGATACACTTGAAGAGCTTTCTCTAGGCAAACCAATGCTTTATTAAGATCTTCTTGATTAAGCACATAGGCAAGGCGTACTTCATTTACACCAGCACCCTCCGTACTGTAAAAACCCGTAGCGGGAGCCATCATTACTGTTTCGTTATTGTAAGAGAACTCTTCCAACATCCATTGGCAGAATTTATCAGCATTGTCAATCGGTAGTTTGGCAACGACGTAAAATGCACCACCTGGGTTAGGCGAGTAAACTCCTTCAATGGCGTTAAGTCCTTTCACGAGGGTGTCTCTTCTTGCTGTGTATTCCTTGGATACTGCTTCAAAGTAACTGTCTGGTGTATCAACAGCAGCTTCACCCGCAATTTGACCTTCCAGCGAAGGGCTTAAGCGAGCTTGCGCAAATTTCAGTGCAGTCTGATATAGTTCTTTATTTTTGGTAATGATACAACCAATACGCGCACCACAAGCAGAGTAGCGTTTTGATACTGTATCAAAAATAACCACATTATTTTCGAGACCTTCTAAATGCATTGGTGAGATAAATTCTCTGCTATCGTAACAAAATTCACGGTAGGCCTCATCTGAAAAAAGGTAAAGATCATATTTTAGACAAAGTTCACGAAGAGCTTCGAGTTCTTCTCTGGAGTAAAGGTAACCCGTCGGGTTATTTGGATTACAGATGCAGATCGCTTTGGTTTTAGGGGTAATTACTTTTTCAAATTCAGCGATAGAAGGTAATGCAAATCCACTTTCAATATAGGACATGATTGGTTTGATTACAACATCAGAGGAACACGCAAAACCATTGTAATTTGCATAAAATGGCTCTGGAATGATAATCTCTTCTCCTTCATTTAAACAGGCTTGCATAGCAATCATAATCGCTTCCGAACCGCCATTCGTTACTAATATATCTGTTGGCTCAATATTATAATTTAGCTTATTATAATATTCTGCTAACTTATTTCGATAAGAGGCTGTACCTTCAGAAGGTGTGTAGGCCCACACTTTGAACTCTATATTTTTCAAAGCATTAAGCATCACTTCAGGTGTTTGGATATCAGGTTGTCCGATATTGAGGTGGTATATCTTTTTACCTTCTTTTTTTGCTTGATCAGCATATGGCGTCAACTTTCTAATAGGCGACGCAGGCATATTCAGCCCTTTTTCTGATATTACTGGCATTATAGTTTTTTTAAAATTAGTAGTGCAAAGCTAACCAAAATAAAACGAAAAAAGCCACATCATCATGTGGCTTTTTTCGTTTTATTTACGAGGATTGTTATTCTACAATACCCTTAATATATAGCGTTTTTACAGGAGTCTTGGTGTTCGACTGTACGGTGAAACTCTTTGTGAATGGAGCTTTTGCCGCCGCATTGTAAGTCACTTTGATCGTTCCGCTTTCGCCTGGTTTAATTGGCGTTTTCGTAAATTCTGCTACAGAACATCCGCAGGTAGGCACAACATTTGAAATGATAATTGGCTCACTGCCTGTGTTTGAAAACTTGAAATTATACGAAACGGGCGTACCGGCCGGAATTTTGCCAAAATCATGGGTTTCTTTTTCGAATTTAAATTCCCCTTGTCCTGTCTGCATCGAAGAAAAACCAATAAAGGAAATGATCACTGCTAAGATTGTTATATACTTTTTCATGCTTCTAAAATATTACTTTACGATTAAAATAGTACAACTGATATGCCAAATTTAATATTTATTGCCAATTTATTGTACATCTAACAACTTTATTACAGTTATATTATACCTTCTTTCAATAGGTCCTGTATGTGGATAACACCCGCATAATTCCCTTTGTCGGAAACCAGTAGTTGTGTGATGTTATTTTCACGCATAATATGGAGAGCATTGGCTGCCAATTCATTTTTGTCAATGATTTTTGGTGATTTTCCCATGATATCGGCGGCAGTAATTGCTGCTAAATTGGTGTGTTTCTCCAGCATACGACGGATATCACCGTCAGTGATGATGCCGAGTATTTGGTCAGCATCCAACACCGCTACAGCTCCAAGTCTAAACTTTGTTATGGTGATGATGATATCACTTACAGTGGCTTGCGGTTGGACACTGGGTTTGCCGTTCTGATCGGATAGATCGCCGACTCTTAAATACAGTTTTTTTCCTAATGCTCCTCCTGGATGGTATTTTGCAAAATCTTTATCCGTGAAATCGCGGCACTCTTGTAATACGACTGCAAGCGCATCACCCATGGCTAACTGAGCTGTTGTACTTGACGTCGGAGCAAGGTTGTTAGGACACGCTTCTTTTTCAACGGTCGTGTTTAAGATATAGTCTGCATTTTTAGCGAGGTAAGATTCCGTATTTCCGACCAGAGCAACCAATACATTTTTTGTCTGTTTTAAAAACGGGACAAGTACTTTAATTTCAGGTGTATTACCACTTTTAGAGATCGCAATAATTAAATCATTTTGTTGGATAATACCAAGGTCTCCGTGGATAGCATCAGCCGCATGCATAAAGATCGATGGTGTGCCTGTCGAATTTAGCGTGGCTACAATCTTTTGAGCGATAATAGCACTTTTGCCAATTCCAGTTACAATGACGCGGCCCTTTAAGCTTAGAATACGATCGACAACGGTAACAAAATCATCATCAATATATTGAGCTAAAGCAGCTACTGCCTTGGCTTCTTCTTGAATAGCTTGAATCGCTATATTTTTTATTTCGTAGTTGTTTTTCACAAAAAATACTCTTACTTTTATGTATTAGAATAGATTGCAAAAATAGATTATTTTTCAAGATTATTTCTTCATTTATCTATCTTATTTTTGCCCAAGGCGCAATGGAAATAGAAAAATCACTTTTCGACAATTTACAAGATTTTTTTGGTTTTGATACTTTTAAAGGGGATCAAGAGGCAATTATAACTAGTATTCTTCAACGAAGAGATACTTTTGTAATAATGCCAACCGGAGGAGGGAAATCAATTTGCTATCAGCTTCCTGCTCTTATGAGTAAGGGAACTGCAATTGTTATTTCTCCGCTGATTGCTTTAATGAAAAACCAGGTAGATCAGCTTCGTGCATTCGGTGGCGAAGATAGTATCGCTCATTTTTTAAATTCATCATTGAATAAGAGCGAAATTACAAAGGTTAAGGATGATGTACTCGCTGGGAAGACCAAATTACTGTATGTAGCTCCAGAATCACTTGCTAAGCAAGATAATTTGGAATTCTTACATCAGATTACCGTCTCTTTCGTAGCGGTTGACGAAGCGCATTGTATTTCGGAATGGGGGCACGATTTCAGACCAGAATATCGTAAAATACGGCAGGTAATCAACGAAATAGGTGCTAATATTCCTATCATAGCTCTTACGGCGACTGCTACTCCTAAAGTTCAGTCGGATATCCGTAAAAATTTACAGATGAATGATGCCGTTTTATTTAAGTCATCATTTAATCGGAGCAATTTATATTACGAGGTAAGACCTAAAAAAGATGTTGTTAAAGAGATTGTTCGTTTTATCAAAACCAAATCGGGAAAGACTGGTATTGTCTATTGTTTGAGCCGTAAAAAGGTAGAGGAAATCAGTGAGGTTTTGAACCTAAATGGTATCAAAGCTTTACCTTATCATGCTGGTCTAGATGCGAAAACGAGAGCTGATACACAGGATAAGTTTTTGATGGAGGATGTCGAAGTGATTGTGGCTACCATTGCTTTTGGTATGGGAATAGACAAACCGGACGTTCGTTATGTCATTCACCATGATATTCCTAAATCCATGGAAGGATATTACCAGGAAACTGGACGTGCAGGACGTGATGGGGGCGATGGTTATTGTTTGGCTTTTTATTCGGAAAAAGATGTTGAAAAGCTGACCAAGTTTATGAAAGATAAACCTGTGGCCGAACGCGAGATCGGGACACAGATCTTAAAAGAGGTTATTGATTATTCGGAGTCTGCAGTATGTCGTCGTAAACAAATTCTTCATTATTTTGGTGAAAATTTTGACGAGCAGGGCTGTAATAATATGTGCGACAACTGCCGCTCGGAGAAAGAATATTTTGAGGCCGAAGACTCCTTGAAAAATGTACTGGGCTTCATTCAGGAGCAGGGCGAGAAATTTGATGATCATCACGTGATCAACGTCATGATGGGTCAAAATAATCAACCTGTATCTTCCTATAAACATGATGAACATCGTCTTTTCGGAACGGGTAAAGAGAAAGGTGTTATCTATTGGAAATCTTTGCTTAGACAGGCTGTGCTTGATAACTTTATTGAAAAAGATATTGATCATTATGGCCTTTTAAAATTGACAGATATTGGCCGTCATTATCTGGATAACCCTTATCAACTAAAATTTGTTTTGAATCGTCCAATTGAAGGGGGAGATAGCACAAATTCGGAAGATACAGGGCACGGCACAGGAGCTTTAGATACCGTCTTGTTGGGTATGCTTAAAGACCTACGCAAGAAAATTGCAAAAGGGAAGTCATTGCCTCCGTTTGTCATCTTTCAAGATCCTTCGCTGGAAGAAATGTGTACACATTATCCAATTGCCATCGATGAGTTGAAACAGATCCAGGGAGTAGGGAATGGTAAAGCGATTAAATTTGGCGGACCATTTATTGCCTTGATCAAAGATTACGTTGAGGAAAATGAAATCGATAGACCTGTAGATCTTGTCATTAAAAGTACAGCTAATAAATCGGCATTAAAGGTGTCTATTATTCAAAATATCGATCGTAAAATTGCATTGGATGATATTGCTTCAGCTAAGGGGATAACTTACGAGGAAATATTGAAGGAAATAGAAACGATTGTAAATGCGGGCACAAAAATCAATATCAATTATTTTATTGATGAGATTATTGATGAGGATCGCCAGGATGAGGTATACGACTATTTTAAGACAGCGGAGACTGATTCAATTAATGATGCGCTTAAAGAACTTGGAGGGGATGATTACAGTTATGAAGATCTCCAATTGATGCGAATCAAATTTTTATCAGAGCTTGGCAATTAATATTTTTATAATTTTATGATTAACAGGTACATTCCCGAAATAAAGAATGGGACATCGCAGAATTTCTTTTTAATGGCAGGGCCATGTGCAATAGAGGGAGAAGAAATCGCTTTGCGTATTGCTGAAAAGATTGTTACAATTACAGATAAACTTAATATTCCTTACATTTTCAAGGGATCCTACCGTAAGGCCAATCGGTCCCGCCTAGATTCATTTATGGGAATAGGTGATGAAAAGGCGCTGAAGATTTTAGAAAAAGTTGGGAAAACTTTTGGTGTACCTACGGTGACAGATATCCATGAGAGCCACGAAGCAGAAATGGCAGCTGCATACGTTGACGTTCTTCAAATTCCAGCATTTTTGTGCAGACAGACTGATTTATTGGTTGCGGCGGCAAAAACGAATAAGGTGGTCAATGTAAAAAAAGGCCAGTTTTTGAGCGCTGGATCTATGAAATTTGCAGTAGATAAAATCGTGGAATCTGGAAATGAAAAGGTTTTTTTAACTGATCGTGGCAATACATTCGGCTATCAGGATCTCATTGTAGATTATCGAGGGATTCCCGAAATGCGTGCTTTTAACGTACCCACAGTGATGGACTGTACACATTCCTTGCAACAACCGAATCAGACTTCTGGCGTAACAGGAGGAAAACCAGCTTTAATTGAAACAATCGCGAAAGCAGCTATCGCCGTGGGAGCTGACGGTCTGTTTATAGAAACACATCCTGATCCTGCAAATGCGAAATCTGATGGCGCCAATATGTTACATTTGGATTTACTTGAAGGCTTGATGGAAAAACTGGTACGAGTTAGACAAGCTATTTTATAGTATAATAAATAAATCACATTAAAAAGGAGCCAATAGGCTCCTTTTTTATAATCAATTATATCAAACTTAAAGCTAAATTATTATATGTTATCAAAAGTTGCGTTGACAGCGTTTTTTTTGTTGTTTTTTTCTGCCATTAAAGCGCAGGAGAATTATAGTTGGTTTTCTCCACTAGAAGATAAACATGTGGAAGGTAGGTTGGAGAATCAGAAGCTTTCAGCCTTCAACAGACTTCCGGATGAATTGGAAAGTCAGGTACGTAAACCTGTATGGGAGCTAGGTAAGAATAGCGCTGGATTCTATATTGACTTTCAAACTTCTTCGCCTGAGATTACAGTTCAATACCAAGTTGTCGGAGGCTTAAATATGCCCCATATGCCAACAACAGGTGTTAGTGGGCTGGATCTTTATGCTTATGATACGGCAAAGAAAGAATGGAAGTGGGCTTATGGCAGTTACGATTTTTCGGATACTATTTCTTATACGTGGAAGAATATTGGGCGCAATGAAAAATTTAATTACCGCTTATATCTTCCGCTCTACAATACTGTTAAGTGGTTAAAGATTGGTGTGCCTAATACGGCTAAATTAACATATACTCATACCACAACGGCAAAACCTATTGTTGTTTATGGAACTTCGATTGGACAGGGGGCCTGTACAAGCCGTCCTGGTTTGGCTTGGACCAGTCAGGTAGGAAGGGCATTTAATAACGAAGTGATCAATTTATGTTTCTCTGGAAATGGTCGGCTTGAACAGCCTATTTTAAATATGATGAACCAAGAAGATGCCGCTTGTTATATTCTCGATTGTATTCCCAATCTGGCTATTTCGAAATCGTTAACAGAAACACAATTGGATTCTTTGTTGGTCCATGCGGTGACATTTTTAAGAAAAGAACATCCCGCAACGCCTATCATTTTGACCCAGCATAGTTCGGGAAGTATAGCAGAGGTTTTCAATGAAGACAAAAATGCAGAGTATCAGCAAAGCAGCCGTGTACTGAAAGCTGCGTTTGAAAAATTACAATCGAAAGGGGGTCGTCAGCTTTTCTTATTGTCGAGCCAAGAGCTTAATCTGGATCTGAATTCGACTGTAGATTATGCTCATCCAAATGATCAAGGTATGGAAAGAATCGCAAATGCGTATATTAAATTGTTGAAGAAAATTCTAAAGTAGGCTATTCTTAATGGGGACGCTCTGGATATGAGCGTTCGGAATTCACTGAATCAATAATAGGGCATCGTATATGAAACAGATTTATTGGATTAGCATACATCCGTCAGCACAATAATAAAATAGAAAAGGGAAGTTTTAAACTTCCCTTTTCTATTTTATTTCTTTTTCATTTTCATCGTCATTTTTGCCTTTTCGCCGCCTCCATAATTAAAGGTCTTGGCATTGCTTTCTTTCTTTTGGTGAAAAGCACCGCCACGGGACAGATCTTCTTTATCTTCCTCTTTGCTCGACTTTTTCTTTTTGTCGGTGATGGGATTATAGATTGCAAGATCCTCAGGCAATTCCAAAACATCCATTCTTTTACCGACGGCCTGTTCTATTTTTTTAACCATTGGTAATTCCAGATCTGTTGTGAAAGTCAATACGACCGATTCTTCATTATCGTCATTTTTAACAAGATGATTTAAGAATTCCTCCTTTTCATTCGGTAACTCAAATTGAAAAATGAATGGAATAGCGGAAAGGTCCACATCGTTTGTATTTTCCCGTGCAATAATCAAGACACGAGATTGATTATTTTCCTTGAAATCTTCCATGGTTTCATAGCCAAAATCATCGTAGAACAATGGATTGAGGATGGCAATTTCTTCTTTATTGCTACTGAACAAACTGCTGGCCAACTTTTGGGCAGTAAGTTTCGAGTTTACAAAGACGACTACTTTTTGAAATACATCTTTATCCTGCAACAGAAGATTTAATAAATTGATCTTTGTTGTGAAATTAGGAACATGATATAATAATAGATCTAGGGTGTCGACCGTGTCATTTTCAAGTTCATCTATTTCGACTGAGGCACAATTTTCATTCATGAAATTGTCGATCATGTCATAAAGTTTTTGGTGTTCAACAGTACTGAAAACCAAATGTTGTACCTTTCCACAGCTTTCGGCTAATTCCCTTACTGTATTTTGCATTCCTTGTTTGATAATCTCTTCAGCATCATCAATAATTAATGTCTGAATACGGTTGAGATTCAAGGCCAATTTAAGATAGACCGCTCTTGCACGATTTGGAGTAGCTACAACAATATCTTTTCCATCAACCAGTTCTTCGATTTCTTCTTCCATGCTACCTGAAGCCCGCAATCCAATGATGCGTAGACCTTTATTTTTGCTTAATTGGTAGAATCTCTCAACAATTTCGTCGATACGTTCTTCATTAGGCGCCAAGATCAAAAACTTCGGAGCTTCATCTGTTGTGAATTTCAACTTCATCAAGGTAGATAAGACATAAGTTGTGGTTTTGCCAGCACCTTCCGGAGCGATGGCAATCACATCCTGTCCACCAAGAATTCTGGAAATGCATCTACTTTGAATTTCCTTTGGAGCCAGATAACCGAGTTCAGTCATCGTAGCAGTCAATCTTTTGCTAAGTTTTAGTTTCTCTAACGACACGTATCCTTTTATTTATGTAAGTTACAAAAATACAAATTTAGATCTTAGATCAGCTAATGTGCGCCCATTTTTGAAAATAGATTGATAATAATGACTCCAACAACAATCAATACCATGCCGATAATGGCTGCTGTATCGGGAATCTGTTTGAATAAGAACATACCAATCAGTGTAATGGCAACGATACCAACGCCAGACCAAATTGCATAGGATATTCCGACGGGGAGGTATTTAAGTGTGATACTTAAAAAATAGAAGGCAATAATATAACCTACAATACAGATAAGGGTAGGTTTTATAAGGGTAAAACCTGCAGACTTCTTTAGAAAAGTGGTTGCAAATATCTCAGCGGCTATGGCAAGAAATAGATAAATGTATTTCATTGTTACAAAGGTACAATTTTTTGTTTGGTAAGGTTCGGTTAATTAGGTCAATAACAGCGAGAAGTTAAGTTGTTTTAGAGATAATGAATTGCGTATAAGGGTAAATTTATCTAAGTTTGGCCAATTCACATAGCTAGAACAATTATTTTTTTATGGGGCATATTCAAAATTTTTGGAGATCGGTACTGATATTTTTTACTTTTTTATGTGTCTGTTTTACTGTTTTTGGCCAAGAGCAACTGCAGGAGTTAAAGAAATCGTATTACAGTCTTCCTTTAGGAAGCAAGGAGCGGTTTGTATTGACTGGAAAATATGCGCAGGCCTTATATTTTAATAATGAGAAAGCGTTGGCCAGTCAACTGCTTAATGATAATATTCAGTTGGCAAGAAATTATCCAGACAAGCAATATTATGCTTATTTGAATTGTATTGCAGCCATGAACAGCTTTAACGATCATGCATATGAAAAATCACGGTATTATTTAGAACATGCTAAATCCGTACTCCCCATAGTTACCGATAATGGAATAAAGGGTTATGTTCATTATTGTGATGGATGGGTTATGACGCGGCAGAATAAGGAGGATGAAGCCGTTTCCCAATTCCATAAAGCGATTCCATTTTTGGAGAAGGCGCCACAGACTGAGGCAAATATCGCCCGAAAATTGGCGGTTTATAAAGAGCTTACAGCTATCTATGCAAATCAGCGTAACTATGATTTCCAGGAGAAGTATACTTCTCTTTTGTTAGAAACGGCTAAAGAAGGGAAGAATGTCAATAGCCTATTTGACGCCTACATGCAGGCTGGTTATCTATTTGAAGAGGAGTATAGATCGAATAATGCAGATCGTGATCTATTGAGGAAAGCTGAACAACACTATCTTGAGGCTTATAATTTGATCAATAAGAATGAGAAGCATCTGGTTAATCCGACTGATCTAGCGTATGTTTCAGTTAATCTAGCGAATCTGTACCATGAGTTTTATCCTGATAATGGCGGTAAGAAAGCGATATTCTACGCCAGACAGGCTTTAGATATCGCAGCTGAAACGGGGCAATATGCCATTACAATACCTGCTTATGGTATCCTCGCTGATGAGTCTTTCAAAGTGGGGCATCGCGAGGAAGGAAAAAAATATCTGCAGCAGGCACTGTACAATCTTCAAAGAGAGGCCCATTACGATTATCAAGTGGGACTAAGCCTATTTAGTAGACTGGCTGAAGTAAGTGTTGAAGAAGGTAAATATGAAGAGGCTTTCAATTATCAAAAAAGCTACATAGATGTATTTGAAAAAGCTTTTAATTCGGATAAACTCGATAAAACGAAGCAGCTGGAGCTGAAGTATGAGCGTGAACTGCAAAACCAAAAGTTAATGCGGCTTCGATTGGAAGGGGAGAAAAAGGAACAGCAGATCAAGTTGATGAAAGCCTTGAATGATAGGCAGCATCAACTGGTGGAGAATTTGAAGTTAAATGAACTGAATCGAAGCCAGCAACTTAAAGTATTGCAGCTCGAACGGGATAAGAAGGAGCAGGATCTGCAATTAAGCCGACTGGAAAATGAACAACGCTTACAGGAGCTTGATGTTTCCAAAAAACAGATTGCTTTCAAGTCACGGATGAATTCGATCTATATCTGGTTATTTATCAGTTGTTTGATTGTGACCGTATTGTTGTTTTACGCCTACTGGCAACGTTCAAAGGCATTGAAGCAAAAGGAACATTTGCATGAGCTTGAGATAGAAAAGAATAATCAACAACATGCCATTAAAAACCTGACTGCGATGTTGGCAGGGGAAGAGAAAGAGCGTACCCGTCTTGCTCGCGACCTTCATGATGGATTGGGAGGTTTACTGTCAAGTACCAAATTGGGATTATCAGCCATCAATAAAAATGCTTTGGAGCAAGAAACCATGAAAGCAGGAATCGATCGAAGCATTGATTTGCTGGACGGGGCTGTCGATGAACTTCGCCGGCTTGCGCATAATCTTATGCCAGATTTAATTGTAAAATTTGGTTTGAAAGAAACTTTAAGAGACTATGCAAGCCGAATGAGTCAATCTACATGTCAAGTTGAATGTGAATTTTTACAATTCGAATCAACCCTAAGTACGGAACAGGAGATTTCTTTGTATAGAGTTATTCAAGAATTGGTGAATAACGCGTTGAAGCATGCTAATGCGACCAATATTTTAATACAGCTTTCTTCACATAATAAACGTTTACATATTACAATTGAAGATGATGGCAAGGGTTTTGATATGGAAAGTGTCGATTTGCAGCATTCTGCAGGAATGCATAATGTGCGATCAAGACTTTCGTTTCTAAACGGGGAAATGAAGGTTATGTCGGAGAATGGAGCGGGTACAACCATTGAATTGGAATTACCCATGATTTAACTTTTTGGAAAAATGATAAAAATAGCGATTACAGACGATCACCCTTTGCTACTTGAGGGATTGAAAAACATTATAAATGCGCATGAGGATTTTGAAGTAGTGGGTATGTATTCCAGTGCAACTGAACTGTTCCATCGTATTGCTACTGATATGCCATTGGTATTGCTACTTGATATCAATCTACCGGATGCTAACGGTATCGATTTGGTTAAAGGCCTGAAGGATAGTAATAAGGATTTAAAAATTATTGCGTTTAGTGTCCACAATGAATTTGCAGTGATCAACAGCATTTTAAATGAGGGCGCCAATGCCTATTTACAGAAAAATGCAAATGGTGATGAAATACTTTCTGCCATTTCCGCTGTTCTTGTTGGAAGAAGATATCTCTGTGAAAAAACTCGGGCTATCTTGAATAAGAAAGTGGAAATGGGGCTTAAGCAAGTACCAAAATTGACACGTCGTGAGAAAGAAGTGCTTACTTTCGTAGCGCAAGGAATGACAACAAACCAAATTGCAGATTCATTGTTTATCAGTTCACATACGGTAGAAAGCCATCGCAAGAATCTAATGGAGAAATTTCAAACCAAAAGTGTTACTGCTGCAGTAAAATCGGCTATTGAATACGGATTAATTCGGGAAAACTAATTAAATTCTCCAATTCCCTGATTTCAGGGATGAAAAGATCTCCAGGCATTTGATACTTTTGCTATTATTGATTTAAAATAGAAGGTATCAAGTGCATTGTTGAAAACTAGTATTTTGCGCTATTTCAAGAGAAGACATTGTTTCGGTCTTCGATTCATTGATCTATTTTAAGATTCATCGGTCTATTTTAAATAGA
Organism: Sphingobacterium sp. UGAL515B_05; assembly: GCF_033097525.1. Classification (NCBI taxonomy): domain Bacteria; kingdom Pseudomonadati; phylum Bacteroidota; class Sphingobacteriia; order Sphingobacteriales; family Sphingobacteriaceae; genus Sphingobacterium; species Sphingobacterium sp. UGAL515B_05. The sequence goes on from NZ_CP109907.1 coordinate 4,614,537, forward strand.
ATCTGTTTCAGAACAAAATTTCAAATCTAGGTTTTTCTTAGAGCGCCTAATACTGCGAAATATAACTTTTTCCAGCTTGAGGGACCTTTCAGAGAAGTTTTTAGGAGATAAACAACCAAAAATTACTGATTCAATTGATATGATTAAAAAAATAATACTTTGGACGATAGCTGTCCTCGTACTTTTGGCGATCGTTGCCTGGGGCGGTTACATACTACGACAGCAAGAATCCTACAAATCATTGGTCCATAAAAAAAGTAAGGCTTTGTTGACCGTATCATTAGATGATATTCTTTTGAATCAGTTTTTTAATAAATGGCAGTCAGCGCCGAAAGAGGGGCAAGATTTTGGTCAAAAACTAAGTAAACTCAAAGACAATGGAATTGATATCAAAGCGAATGTATTTCTTTTTGCTTTGGAGTCCCACCCCAAAAACTTTTATGCTTTTTTTCAGCTAAAGGATAAGCAACAATTTTTGACCTTTCTAAAAGATGTGATACAGGTTGGTGCAGTGGAAAGTAATTTAGCCCCTGATGTGAGCTATGCCTATCATCAACCGAGCAAAATCGCATTTATCTGGAAAGGGGATGACCTGCTGCTAAGTCTAGGCTTTGATCTTGATACAAAGAAAGAAGAAATGCTTCAGCTAATTCAATCAAAAGAAGACCGGGTTACCATCGAACAATTTATTAACCGTCCAAGTACATTGACAGGTAAATCACTGCGTTATAGTGATATTTCAACGGATAATTTTATTGAGCTTGATTTGAAAGGAGACCATCTCGATGTGTCTGGCGAATTTTTCTCAACAGATTGGAACTTTCCGAAGGAATATCTTGTTAGAGAACTCGTTTCCGCAAAATACATTGGTAAAGCTTGGATCAATATCCCCAATAGTCAACTTAAAAATCAGCTAAAGCAATTAGTTAGCGAACTTCCTATAGCCGCTGATTCTATTATAGCACATTTGGATGGAAATTACGTCGATATTGAAATTTTGAAAAACAAGGTCATTCAAACAGATACCATTATTAATTATGCGGTTGACGAAAATTTCGAAACGATCGAAGAGAAAACACCCTACGAAACGAAAGTTCCCGAAGTAAGATTAGCGATGCGTGGAGATAACGACATGCGCAGATTCCTTCCCAGTAAATTATTTTATCAATGGTTTCAAAAACAAGATAAGGAGTTTAGTTTGCTGACCACGTCAAAGGATATTGATAAACTTAATGTGGCTTACGGTAAGACAGCTGAGCTATCCCATGTTGCAGTTCATTTGGTAGATTGGCCAAATGAAGCTAAAATATTACCGATTCTATTATTGAAAACCATCGCTTCAGATATTACGCTGAGTCTGAAAGTTGTAGACCACAATCGCTTGGTTCTCCAGGGAACTATAGCGGACTACTCGCATTAAAACACACTAATTACAAACTTTCTTCGCTTCTCAGTGGTTTGTTCTTGAGTACAAAATACAAGAACATGGATAAACGAACGAAAAGTAGAAGTAAGGTGAAAACCTATTGGCGAATTTTAAAAAGTACGGTCTCGGGATTTTTGAATGAGGATTCGATGAAGTATAGTGCTTCATTATCCTATTATACTGTTTTTTCTATTGGTCCAATATTGGTTTTAATGATTGCCTTAGCCGGAATTTTTTATGGTGAGGATGCAATTGAAGGGAAAGTATTCTTGGAACTCCGTGGATTGGTGGGAAGCAGTGCCGCAAGACAGATTCAAGAGGTTATTCAGAATTTGCAACTTTCAGGAAAATCAAACCTGGCATTGCTTGTCAGTGGTATTACATTGATTTTAGGAGCAACGACTGTTTTTGGGGATATACAGAATTCGATCAATAAGATTTGGCATGTAAGGGCGAAGCCGAAAAAAGGCTGGTTAAAATTGATTCAGGATAGATTATTGTCTTCATCTTTGGTGATTGGATTGGGGTTCTTGTTAGTTGTTACATTGATTGTAAATGGTGTAATATTAGCATTGACAGATCAGCTACAGCATTATTTCCCGGAAATAACGGTGATGTTAATGGATGGGATTAACTTTGCATTGTCCTTCGGAATTATATTCTTATTATTTAGTGTCATATTCAAAGCGCTTCCGGATGTCAATATACATTGGCGGACAGTAAGGGCGGGGGCCTTATTTACTTCGATTTTATTTGTATTGGGACGTTATTTAATTGGAGTCTATCTGGAGCATTCTGCAACCCAAGATACCTATGGAGCGGCAGGTTCATTTGTGCTGATCCTGCTTTGGGTCTACTACACAGCAGCCATTTTATATTTTGGTGCAATCTACACAAGGGAGTATGCTACTGTAATGGGAATCCCTATTGAACCCTCGCAATATGCCGTGCATGTTGAAACGCAGGAAATTGAGCGTAATGTAACCGAAATACCTCCAGCTCCTTTAACGCCTGAGGAGCAGATGGTTACCGAAGAGGGTACCAACTTTCCCAAGGAACCATAAACGTTAGATTTACTGAATTCTTACCACCAAATTCTGTAAATTTGATGGTAAAATCGATCTATTGTTTATGAACAAATTACAATCATTACGTGAGAAACTCAATTTAACCCAAGAGGAACTAGCACAAAAATCAAGTATTTCAGTTAGAACAATTCAGCGGATTGAAGCGGGGCAGTCGCCAAAGGGCTACACCCTTCGTGCACTTGCACAGGCATTGAATGTGGACGAATCGGAGTTTTCTGCATATGATATGCCTGCTGAATCCGAAAATCTCACATGGATCAAAATTATCAACCTTTCTTCCTTACCCTTTTCTATATTGCCTCCACTAAATGTTTTGGTGCCTATCGCAATCATGCTGTTAAAAAAACAGCATTCGTATAAGGTCCGTCAGTTAATCTCAATACAAATCGTATCTACCTTAATCGCGGTGTTACTGTTGCTTGTTATTTTTATACTCAACGATTGGCTAGGTGTTAAAAGCAATGTGAAATTGCTTATTCCGCTATGTTGGATCTTTATGAATATAATCGTTATACTACGAAATGCGATCGGATTAAATAAAGGTGAAAATTCACGGATCTTGCCCGATATTAGTATTTTATAGCGACTATTATACAATTGTCGGGTAACTGTCGGGGCATTGTCGGGGCGTAAAAGTGTACTCTTCGTCCAGTATTTTTTTTCTTTGATCTTGAAAAAAAATACAAAATTATGAAAACACACTATCAAAAAAGGAAAAGCCATATGGCCTTGACTACCTTTGTCATTTTTCTTTCTCTTTTTACGATGACGAACGTCTTTCCACAAAATAAGATACCTTTGATCAAAGCTTCATCTGAGAAAGTCAGTATTAAAGACGGCGCCTATTGCCATGTCGACTGGAAATTAGATCCTAGAGCAAACCCTGATGTCTATTTCGTGAATATTCCAACGAAAGAAAGCACAGTCGTTTTTAGAACAGATCAGGAGGAATTAACTGTTATGACTAAACCCGGAGCAATGTATGATTTCATCGTACTATTGAATGGGGCGGATTCTTGTCACATTCGTATAAAGGCTCAACTACCACCTAATCTACCTGTATTGGATCGAAATGATCCCTTTCCTATGCGAATACCATTTCGTCTTATTGGCTCAAGGATTTTCCTGAATGGAACAATTAACAAGAAAAATGTTTCGATACAGTTTGATTTAGGAGCAGGAACAGGTGTTGTCAATAGAAATAACTCAAAGCAGCTGGATTTATTATTTTCATCGTTTACGACAGTTTCGAATACCGACGGGGTCAATAGCGAGCGGACAAGCCTAGACAATCAATTGCGTATTGGGCCGATGGTTTGGAAAAATGTGTCAATGACAGAGGTCGGTAATATGAAGTCCTTTGAAGATCTTATTATTGGTAACAGTTTCTTTCGAAATCACATTATTGAAATCGATTATGACAAAATGGAATTGGTAATTCATCGCGATCTCCCCACCAAAGCAAAGGAGTATACAAAGCTTCCGATATTTTACGAACAAAATCGACCAAAGTTTAAAGCCGCTTTTAGCCATAACCAACGACATTACGATTTTTGGTTCCTTTTTGACACAGGTCGTGATGGCACTATGCTGTTGGGGGAAGATTTTACCAGTATAGGGCACAATTGGGACAATCTAGAGCCACTTACCATGATCAGTAACCGAAAGATTATCCGTTTGAATGCTTCAATAGCTGGTGTTGAATTTAAAGATATTGTGACGAATGCCGCTGATCCGGCCAAGCCTAATGGCAGAACAAGTTTATTCGGAAATCAGATTCTGAACCATTTTAATGTCATTTTGGATAATCAGGAAGGATTTCTTTATCTGAAACCAAATGGTAGGATCAAGGAACCTTATTCAAACTATGAGGGATATTTGAACCAGATGTCTCAGTCAATGCAGAAAAATTAAAGTGTGCAGCCAATGTCGTTTGTTCAGGGAGCAAATGACATTGGCCACTTATGGTAAGTATATATCTAACGAATAAAATCGGTCCATTTTTGTGTTGATTTTCCAGAGGCAATCACAGTTTCTAGGAACTTCATGCCACGCAGACCATCAGCTACAGTAGGAAAATCAGTATCTTCTTCTCGCGGCTCTATACCTTGCATAGAAGCCAATAGTGTGGCTGCAAAATTTCTATAAATATTGGCAAATGCTTCTATATATCCTTCGGGGTGACCGGCCGGTAGACGGATGTTATGTTTGGCGATTGGTGAAAGGTACTGTTGACCTGCACGAAATAGCTGGGTCGGCGCATCGAGCTGTTTAAAGATGAGTGTATTTGCATCCTGCTGGTTCCATTCCAATCCCCCAAGTTCACCATATACTCTAATTTTTAATGCGTTTTCTTCTCCAGCGGCAACTTGAGATGCCGATAGTACGCCTGTGGCTCCATTTTCAAATCCAAGTAATATATTGCCGTCATCTTCAAGTTTTCTTCCGGTCACAAATGTTTGAAGATCGGCGCACATTTTAGTGATTTTTAAACCTGAAATATATTCTGCCAGGTGGGCAGCATGTGTTCCAATATCGCCCATACAACCACTTTTTCCACTCTTTTCGGGATCTGTCCGCCAAAAGGCCAAAGAAAGACCATTTTCGATCATCTTACTGAGCCAACCCTGCGGATATTCTACCATAATCTTTCTAATCGAACCTAATTGGCCCTCTTTGACAAGATGGCGAGCTTGTTTTACCATCGGATAGGCCGAGTAGGTGTATGTAACACAGAGTATCAATCCTGTTTCAGCTACTTTTTGTTGGAGCAATTCGGCCTGTTCTGTTGTCAGCGTCATCGGCTTTTCAAGCACGACATGGAAGCCATGTTCCAGAGCCATCATTGCTGGTTCAAAATGAGCAAAATTCGGCGTGACTATACTGACAAAGTTCATGCGGTCATCCGCCGAACGTTTACTTTCCTCGATAATCAGCTCCTGGTAACTTCCATAGCTCCTTTCCTTTGGAAGACCTAAAAGCGCGGCGGATTCTTTTGCAACAAGGGGATCAGCGCTCAGTGCGCCGCAACATAATTCAATTTGACCATCAATTCCTGCAGCCATACGATGTACAGCCCCAATAAATGCATTTTTTCCACCGCCGACCATGCCCATTTTTAGTTTTGTATTGCGCATAAAGTTGAATTTTTAATGATGATATCTTTTGTAATTACAAACCCAATAGTTTACGGTTAAGGCTATCATTGGTTTCGACGGCAGCAAAATTATCGAATGCCTTGTCAGTAACACGGATAATATAGTCTTTAATATGCAGCGCGCCTTCCCGTGCACCATCTTCAGCATTTTTGAATGCACATTCCCATTCCAGTACTGCCCAGCCTTGATAATCATATTGTGTGAGTTTGGTAAATATGGATTTGAAATCCACTTGGCCATCACCAATTGATCTAAAACGACCGGCCCTTGACTGCCAGTTCTGGAAGCCACCATAGACACCCTGACGACCAGAAGGATTGAACTCAGCGTCTTTAACATGAAACATTTTAATTCGCTCATGGTAAATGTCGATGAATTGAAGATAGTCAAGACATTGAAGAACAAAATGGGAGGGATCATAGAGAATGTTTGCCCGCTTGTGGTAATTTACATTTTCGAGAAATAAGTCAAAAGTAGCACCGTCATGGAGATCTTCTCCGGGGTGTAATTCATAACATAGGTCGACATCATACAAGTCGCATTCATCGAGAATAGGTAACCATAATTTTGCAAGTTCAGCAAAACCCGTTTCGATCAGGTTAGCTGGTCTTTGTGGCCAAGGGTATATAAATGGCCATAGAAAGGCGCCACTAAAGGTCGCTAGCGCTTTAAGTCCGAGGTTATGGGAAGCTTGTACGGCATATTTTAATTGCTGGATCGCCCACTGTTGTCTTGCTTGAGGATTACCATGTAAATGCTGTGGTGCGAAAGCATCAAATAGATCATCGAAACTTGGATTCACAGCCACCAATTGCCCTTGGAGATGGGTTGAAAGTTCGGTGATTTCCAATCCAAATGACTGTACTTTAGCTTTTAGATCAAGTGCATAGCTTTTATCGAGCGCTGCTTTTTCTAGATCGATAAAACGGGCATCCAAAGTTGGCAGTTGTATGCCCTTATAGCCAAGCGCTGCTGCCCACTGGCAGATTGAGTCCAAAGAGTTAAACGGAGCTTCATCACCGATAAACTGTGCAAGAAAGATGGCAGGACCTTTAATTGTTGTCATATGTATTGCGTTTTGAAAAAGACTATATTACGTACAAAACAGATCAATATTCCAATGTGTTTGAAGAAATGACTCAGTCTGTCGTTTATACTATTATAATTTGGTTATCCAAGCTACCTGCTTGTTTAATACAATATTACAAAAATTTGCAACCGGTTGCAATAAAATCAAAAAAAAACCTTAAACTTGTTTAGACGATTCATGCTTACGCTTTCCAAAATATAAGAATGGAACGTCTAAACCAGGTATAACTGTCAGGCATCTTTGCAGCACTTGATTGTGGAGGAGACTTGATTTTAAAGGGAAACTTCCCTTTGAGTAATAACCAAATAAACCAAGTATAAATAAATGGCAAATAATGTTTATGATGCAATTGTCATCGGGTCTGGGATCACAGGTGGCTGGGCAGCCAAGGAACTAACGGAACGTGGATTGAAAACCATCATGTTAGAAAGAGGACGCAATATTGAGCATATCAAAGATTACCCATCACCAAACAAAGATCCTTGGGAATTTCCGCATCGGGGTCGGGTACCTTTGGATCGGGCCCAGCACTACTTACCTTTTGGAATTAAAAATCAATGGATGAACGAAGGAAACATCGACTTTTGGACTAATGAGACAGAAAGTCCATATAAGGAAATAAAACCCTTTAATTGGTTCCGGGGCTATCACGTTGGTGGGCGCTCGCTTATGTGGGGGCGGCAAAGCTATCGGTGGTCGGATGTTGATTTTGAAGCAAATAGCAAAGATGGGCATGGGGTTGACTGGCCCGTACGTTATAAAGATATAGCACCTTGGTATAGTCACGTTGAGAAATTTGCGGGTATTTCGGGTAATAGAGACGGTATAGCGGTGCTTCCGGATGGCGAATTTATGCCGCCAATGGACATGAATATTGTGGAGAAAGATCTTGCTGCGCGATTGAAATCGCATTATCAGGGAAAACGACACTTTATAATTGGCCGGGTAGCCAACATAACAGTGCCCCACCACGGCCGTGTTAATTGCCAATACCAGAACAAATGCTGGCTGGGTTGTAATTTCGGCGCTTATTTTAGCACACAGTCTTCAACATTGCCCGCAGCAGTGAAGACAGGGAAACTTACCCTACGGCCATTTTCAATTGTAAAGAACATTATTTACGATCGGGATACGCAGAAAGCTAAAGGAGTCGAAATTGTTGATGCGGAGACGAATCAAACCTACGAGTATTTTGCTAAGATTGTTTTTGTATGTGCTTCGACTTTAAATTCCACCTGGGTGTTAATGAATTCAGCTACTGATGTATGGGAAGGTGGTCTTGGGAGCAGCAGTGGTGAACTGGGACATAATCTGATGGATCACATGTTAAATAGTGGGGCTGGGGGAAGAGTTGAAGGATTTGAGGATAAATATATTTTTGGACGACGCGCGAATGGATTATATGTACCCCGATTTGCCAATATTGCCGGCGATACCAAAAAGAGAGATTACATACGTGGTTTTGGCTATCAGGGCGGAGCTTCAAGGGGACAATGGTCAGGTAAGGTCGATAATAAGAGCGTAGGCGGGGCTTGGAAAGATGCTATAGCCGAGCCCGGAAGTTGGGGAGTTGGTTTTACTTCATTTGGCGAAATACTTCCATATCACGAAAATAAAGTCCTTTTAGATTCATCTGTAAAAGATAAGTGGGGGCTTCCTGTATTGGCTATAGATGCAGAGATTAAGGATAATGAGCGGAAAATACGGATTGATGCAAGCAATGAAATGAAGGAAATGTTGGAATCTATCGGTGTCAAAGACGTAACAACCTATGACAACGGGTTTAGTATGGGACAGGGAATTCATGAAATGGGAACAGCACGGATGGGCAATGATCCGAAAACCTCGGTATTAAATAAATTTAACCAAGTATGGGATGCTAAAAATGTTTTTGTGACAGACGGGGCCTTTATGACTTCGTCTTCCTGTGTGAATCCATCGCTTACCTATATGGCATTTACAGCAAGAGCAGTAGATTTTGCTGTTAATGAGTTAAAAAAAGGGAATCTTTAATATTTTATGATGCAATAATTATGAATAGACGAGAGGCAATACAACGTGTAGCCATGCTCATGGGAGCAACAGTTATTGGTGCTTCGTTATTTTTGGAAGGATGCCAGAGGTCTGCTTCGAAAGATATAGAAATGCTCTTTGATCCAAAATCAATCGATTTTTTGGGAGATCTCGCGGAGGCGATTCTTCCTAAAACTACTACCCCAGGGGCGAAAGAAGCTGGTGTAGGTTCTGAAATTCCCGTTCTAGTGCGAGACTGCTATAAACTTGAAGAACAACAGGTTTTTTTGACTGGAACAGCCGGAATTGACGAACGTGCCAAGAAAGAATTCGGACGTAATTTTCAGCAACTCGACAAAAAAGATCAAACTGCTTTTGTTGATGTTTTGGACAAGGAAGCGCAAGATTACGATGAAAAGAAAGCAGTTAATGAACTGCCCCATTTTTTCACACTGTTTAAACAGCTTACACTCCTTACATTCTTTAGCTCGAAATTAGGCGCCACGGAAGTTTTCCGTTATGTGAAAATCCCAGGAAAATATAACGGCGATTTCCCTTATCAAAAGGGTGATCATGCCTGGGCAACCTAGCTAATAAATTGTATATTGACCCCTTGTCTTTAATTGGCAGCGGGGTCAATTATAGAGGTTGTCAAGCCTATGAACTTTAAAAGATTTTTGCTATCGAAAAGTAAAGTGGTAAAATGTGTCCCTGTTTTCATCGTCAGTCTGGTACCGCCCGGAAAAGAGCTTCCAGCATCAAGTTTTTCCTTTTTAACATTGTGTCGGCTGAATTTTGAGAGCGCCTCTTTGACTGTTGTTTTATTGATCGCTAGATCAAAAGGCAATCCTTCGACCACCAGAAACTTGTCTTCAGGGATATCAAAAAATAATTCATTGACGGATTTATCAGCCCCATAATTGCTATAGAGTTCCAAGCCGGATTTTGTGATCCATTTTGCATACTTTTCTTCGTTGGCATCTTCATAGAAGACTGTTTTTACGTTTAATGTAGCCGCTATTTTATCTATTGTCTGGGGAAATACAAATTCACTGTTTTTATTTAACAATGATTTTAACTCCGCTTTGTTCTGCGCGAAAGTCGTTGCAGCAAAAAGGAAAAGACCTATATTTAATGTAAATGATTTTATCTTCATCATATCCTTGTTATATGTTTGGCAGTTGTTTATGTCCGCTAGATTAAAATTAATCAAACGAGTAAAAATATACAATAGTGCTTTATACTTGTTTTGATAGCGGGATCAACCAAAGTTTTCAGCATGCGTATCGCCTATAATCGATCTAATTTAATCCTAAAAGCGCGTATAAGAGATCTTTTTTATTGCTTGCAATGATAATGGAAACTATTAGGGATGGAAGCGCTAAATTTAGGGATAAGCTATTTAAAGCAACAGTGTTTATCGTTATAATAATGAGATGGATAAAATATCATTCTGCAGAAAACAATTTAGCGTATTGGACAGTTACAATTTAAATTGTACTTTCATAACGTTTTAATAAAGGAAGATATTTAATTTTTATGATCACAACCAAGTATTTTAACTATCGGCAAATATTTAATTTAGCGGGTGCCCATTTAATATGGCTGACGCTTTGGTGCTCTCTGGTGGCGGTCATTTATTATTTTTTTAATTGGCAGTGGATGATAATTCCCTGGGTGCCATTGGCTTTGATTGGAACCGCTGAGGCTTTTTACGTCGGGTTTAAGAATAATCAGGCCTATGATAGACTTTGGGAAGCGCGGAAAATCTGGGGTGGGATTGTCAATTCAAGTCGTTCTTTCACGGCAATGTTATATGCCTTTGATACCCAGGATGGTGATCATACCGATTTGGAGGAGCGGAGGAAAAGGATTGCTTATCGCCATATCGCTTGGTTATATACTTTTCGTGAGCAGTTGTTGATCCCGACAGAATGGGAGCATGTCAGTTTGAAAAAACACTTTGGTTCAATGAATGTTAAACGGAACAGGCTGATAAAGGCTGGCTTTCCTGATTATAGTAGAACATCGATTTTTTTACGCAAATACCTTTCTACAGATGAGTTTAAGTTGCAGAGCACTTATAAAAATTTTGCAACGTATTTGATTTCTAAACAAGCAAAGGAAGTTAATGCATTGAAAAATGATCAAATCATTTCGGATTTTAACCAAACCCAACTGCAGAATTGTCTGAATCAATTTTACGACTATCAAGGTCAGGCGGAAAGAATCAAAAAATTTCCTTCACCGAGACAGTTTGCCAGTACAGCATTTGTCTTTAATGTTATTCTCATCATTCTGCTTCCATTGGGCCTAGTAAACGAATTTGCGAAATTGGGAGACTGGGGGATATGGACGAGTATTCCTTTTTGTGTGGTAATTGGATGGATTTATATCGTGATGGAATTGGTCGGCGATTATACCGAAAATCCTTTTGGAGGACTCATGTTTGATGTGCCTATGCTTTCTATTTGTCGAACCATAGAAATTGATGTGTTGCAAATGGTGGGAGATGAGGATCTTCCGGAAGCAATTGCATCGAAAAATGGTGTTTTGGTTTAAATTTCCTTATACATTTATTGCAATTGTATTCTTTACCTCGGCGATCATAAATGAGCTATGGGTGCTGGCGATATGCTGTAGGCTTGTCAATTTCGTTAACATAAAGCTCCGATAGTCTGCCATATCATGGACACAAATCTTTAGGATATAGTCGTAGTCGCCACTCACGTGGAAACACTCGGTTACCTCCTGAAGGTTCATGACCTCTTTTTCAAATTGTAAAATATACTCCTTTTTATGCTGTGTTAATTTTACGTGGCATAATACAAGGAAATCTTTTGCTATTTTCTTTTTATCCAGTATGGCGACATAGCTAGCGATAATTCCAGTATTCTCGAGTTTACGGACTCTTTCATAGACCGCTGTTACAGACAAGTTCAGTTTGTAGGATAGTTCTTTGGTCGTTTGTTTAGCATCTTCCTGTAGAAAACGCAATAGCTTACGGTCAATCTCGTCAAATTGCATAGATTTTTTTTTGGTTTTTACTAGCTCGTTTTAAATTAGCTAGATGTTTTAACTAATTATTGTTTCTATAATAGATTTATATTCTAAGATAAGTAAAATTACTTGTAATATAATTTGAAATATCTCAATTTTAAAGATAAAAACATGGAAAATTTTAATGCAGCAAATGAAATTCAAGATTTGCAATACTTTGGTGAGTTTGGAGGTGTGAACCCGTCAATTTCTGATAGCTCCACCTATACTTTTCTTTCGGCTAAAAAAATGTTCGACACATTTGAAGGGAATGCGGAAGGCTGTTATCTCTACTCAAGGCATTCGTCGCCCATGAATTTGTATTTGGCACAAGCCTTGGCAAAAATGGAGGATACCGCTGCGGCCAATGTAACATCTTCGGGGATGGGAGCGATTACAACAGTTCTTTTACAACTATGTAAAAGTGGTGACCATATCATTTCCAGCAGAACAATCTACGGTGGTACTTACGCCTTTCTTAAAAATTTTCTCCCGCCTTTCCAGATTGAGACGACGTTTTTGGATATTAATGATGTCGAAGAACTCGAAAGATCGATAAGACCTAACACAAAAGTGTTGTATTGTGAAAGTGTGAGCAACCCTTTATTGCGTGTCGCAGATTTAAGAAAACTTTCGGCCATCTGTAAAAAACACAAGCTAAAACTGATTGTCGACAATACGTTTTCTCCATTGTCCATCTCGCCAACACTTTTGGGAGCAGACATTGTCATTCATAGTTTAACGAAATTTATCAATGGCAGCAGTGACACAGTCGGTGGGGTTTATTGTGGAAATCAGGAGTTTATTAATGAAACGAAAAATGTGAACACAGGTGCCTGTATGTTATTGGGGCCAACGATGGACAGCTTACGTTCGGCAAGTATATTGAAGAATTTAAGAACACTTCATATACGGATGAAGCAACATAGTTATAATGCAATGTATCTTGCCGAACGGTTTGAGAAAGATGGATTAAAAGTATCTTATCCGGGCTTACAGTCGCATCGAGATCATGAACTAATGAAAACTATGATGCATGAGACCTATGGTTTTGGTGGCTTAATGACAGTTGATGTGGAAACAACCGAAAAAGCCAATGAACTAATGGAACTGATGCAGGCTGAAAATTTAGGGTATTTAGCTGTCAGCCTAGGATTCTATAAGACGCTATTCTCCTGTTCAGGTAGCTCTACGTCATCAGAAATTCCTGAGGAAGATCGTTTGAAGATGGGTATTTCCGATGGATTGATCAGGTTTTCAATTGGTCTAGATCAAGACATTGAGCGTACCTACCAAAAAATGAGAGCATGCATGCAAAAGACTGGAATTATAAAATAATGTAGAATTAATCGCCATTGGTTGAGCAAAAAGTCAACGACAATAGAAGAGATCCGTAACTATTTTGACCTTTTTCTACATAAATAGTTTACGGATATTCTCGTGCAATGCAGGCTTACTGATTTTGAGAAACTCATGAATAAGATCCTCACTTGTGGGCGGCCGATGTGGAAAGGCATATTGCTGTAAAAATCTCCTCAAAGCAGTATTTATTTTTTCTTCACCTATTAATTCATGTAATTGATACATGGCTAGCAGGCCTTTATAATAGGCTACATTTGTATTTCCGGGAGATACCCTCATTAAAGCTTCATCTGCACCGTTTGCTTTTCCAATTTCATAAAGATCCTGATACATTTTGACCACGTTCTTAATTCCTTCGGGGCCATGTTTGTGTTTATAACACATCAACTCAGTATACATAGCGAGCGTTTCTGTCAGCATCGTAGCACCTTCTCGCCGGTCATCGGGATCGATTTGACTGTTACCCCACCATTGGTGCGATAATTCATGTCCGGCAAGTTCATTAATGACATCTCTTGTTTTTTCACGACGTAGGTCTGAATGAAAAGTCGTGTTTTCATTCATGAAAATCGTACCGGGATAAGCTGTCGCATTAAATCCACTAACAAATCCAGATATTTCAACGAAACGTATGCTTTTAAATGGATATTTTCCAAAGTTGTTTTGGCAATAGGCTAAAGTTCTTTTTGAGTCGTTTATAAGTTGTTTAACATTCTCAGGGTGTTTACTGTCATAATATACCTCGACGGATATGTCGTCGTAAGTGGATTTTTCAACTGCATATACAGCAGAAGAAATTCCAAAACGAAAGGGAATCGGCCCTATTGATTTATAATGAAAAAAGTTTCGATTCCCCTTCCGCCATTTTCTGATGAATTCCCCGGTCGCGATACAGGTTTGGTCGAGGTCACTGGAAATAATTGTTTCAAGGTCGACATATCCATAATCGTAAGGAAGAGCATCAGGTTGATCTAACTTTTTTAAAGCGCTTGCTTTTCCGAGTTTTCGTTTTTCACGCTCAAGCGGGTCTTCTATTTCATTTTGGTGCTGATAACCGAATATGGGATAATAGCGACTAATACGCATAAAAGATCCATTAGCTAAGATGGCATTCATGGGGTCGTGACGGTTGAAAGGTGTCCATTTGTATTTTAGGGCAAATTTCATCGTAATAGAATCTCCAGGCATGAAAGGGCTTGTAAGTTTAAATCGGCGATGGCCATAGGTATTGTCGTTCGCTTTTTGTAAAGTACGGTCTATTTTGACCTGTACTAATTCCATCGAGGGATCTGTGTAGAGCAGTAGACTATCCAGCGGAGCACCTGATTTATTGACAAGCTTATACCGACCGCTAATGACATATTCATTTGATGTTGGATAAAGATCTATCTCGGTTTTGACTGAGACGATTGTCGGTTGAGCTATATCTTGATAGGGTCTATATTTCTGTTCATAATGTTGCATCCATTCGATTTTCGCCTCAGAGCTGCTAACCTGAGTCTTTTGATAGATACGATAACCCGAAACTGACAGAATGGCAAACATCAGTAATGAGAAGACCTTTAAGCTTAAATCTGATTTTAAGACGGCAGAAATATGCTTCGCCTTGTTTCGTTTATGAATAGAATATATAGCTATAAGGACTGAAAAGGATGTCCAATAGACCATCTTAAAGCTGAATGCATGCAGATAGGCACCAAATTGATTCATGTCGCCGCTATATTGTAAGGGAGATTTCGCAAAACGAAAAACTGGATGTTCTAAGCCAAGCATGATCCCAATAAATGAATTGGTCAATACAAAAAACAAGACCGTCAAAAGTAATGCTGGATATTTTACTCCAACAATCGACTGTATGCTGATAATAACTGAAGCATACAGGAATGACGGAATACCAAGAATATAGAAAAGACTTATATATAGATTCCATTCAATTTTTGGATATTGGAATATAAATTGAAGAACAATGCATTGCAGTATGCTTATTGTAATAAGCAATAATGCAATACAGCATAACGAGATCCATTTGGCCAGTGAGATAACAGTGGTCTGTACAGGAGTGCTGTCTTCGAGTACATTCATCCGCGTAGTTCGAGAGCGCCAGACTGTCTCCATACCATAAAAAGATAAGAGGGAAAGCAAAAAAAAAGGAAAGCTATTGATGATGTTCCGAATCATCAATCCAGTACTAGCATAACGTTGGGGCAAGCGCATTCCTGCATCGATATCACTGTATATTTCCATACCAAGAAAAAACACCCATAAGGCAATGATAATGACAAAGGGTATGCCTTTCACTAGAAAGCGAATGTCCATCTTTAAGAAGCTATAAAACGTATGCCATTTATAAGAAAAACCCTTGTCTGAAACGCTTATTTCAACCTTAGCAGATGGGGGGCGCTGTCCCGTTTCTCGCAACTGCGGTTTTGTCTTCTGTTTTTGCGAGTGTTGAAAACGTGCTTGATAAATAGCAAAAAGCATAAGCGCGGCTGAAAATACAAATACACCAAGGCGGTTTATTAAAAAATTTCCTTTGAGCTGCAGCAATTTCGAGTTTTTCAAGGCTGGACTCCATGATTGACATTGTTCAAAGAAAGCTGCGAGACCAAAAGGGTCCATTATCGCCATCAATCTCATGGTTTCGGTGGAAACGGGTGATGCATTGGCAAATAATGGCGAATTTGAAAATAGAGAAGCGATGAAATAAAGAATGTAGATAAAAATCCCCGAAAGAAAAACAAGTGTCTTGCTTCGGCTGCTCCAAGCAATCGCGCTAACAATTGCGGTACAGAAAAAGATATTTGGAAGTACAAGCAGGAAATAGGGCTTTACGTAATTGAGCAGACGGAATGACATAAACTTTTCATGTTGACCTCCCTGTAATGTGTGACCGAGCATCAATCCAATAATAAACAATAGAAATGTGAGGGCTGTAATTAAAAGCACCAACACAAAACGACTTAGTAGAAAAATACTTTTATTTACCGGCGTTGTATATAGGAGTGATGAAAATTGTGCATCTATTTCTCGTAAAAATACCTGTGATGAAAAAATAACAATGGTAAAGATATTCAATAGCGACACAAGTCCAATGGTATAAGTTAATACAAAGGGCGAATTGGAGTAAACTCCGGTAAGCGAAAAAGAGCCTATAATACTAACCCAATAACCAAATGCTACAAAACTGAATAATAGTGCCAGGAACCATTTTTTTGGAAAGTAAAAGCTGACTTCCAATAGAAAGTAGTCGATAAACATGGCTATACAATTTGAGATAAATGTGTGAAATAGACATCTTCCAGATCAGGTTTAATTTGCTCAAAACCAGTTTCCGGACTTACTGCGGCATAGATATGGACATCAAGACGCCCTCCATGTAATTGTGTTGATAAGATGTGAAAGTTTTCGCTAAAATATTGTAATTCGTTTTTGTTGATCGTTTTTGCCCAAATATTGCCTTCCAACGATTTTAGAAAGTCGTTCGGTGCACCATTGACAATTAATCTTCCGTTATTGACAATCGCCATTTGCGCACAGAGGCTTCGTACATCTTCCACTAAATGTGTTGAAAGGATTACTATAATCTGTTCGCCGATTTCACTGAGCAGATTATTGAAACGATTGCGCTCTTGGGGATCGAGGCCAGCCGTAGGCTCGTCTACAATGATGATTTGAGGCGAACCTAACATTGCCTGTGCAATGCCAAAACGTTGCCGCATTCCTCCCGAAAAATTGTGAACTTCTTTGTCCCGAAATTCGTAAAGATTTACTCGTGCGAGTAAATCCAATATATGCTCCTTTCGTCCTTCTTTTTTAATTCCTTTAAGTACGGCAAGATGATGCATGAGCTGATAGGCGGATAGGTGCGGATATACCCCAAAATCTTGCGGTAGGTAACCGAGCTGTTTTTTTATAAAAGAGAGGTCATTTAAAATATTGACCTCATTCAATACGATTGAGCCGGTATCTGCCTGTTCTAAGCCAGCGATTATCTTCATTAATGTTGATTTTCCAGCACCATTTGGACCTAACAGCCCAAACATGCCTTGACCGATATGTAATGAAAACTCCGTAATCGCTTTCACCCCGTTAGGATAGGTTTTCGAAAGATTCTGGATGTGTAGCTGGTTCATAATAGACTTGTCTTTACCCCGCATTACCATGTGGGCCCTATAAATGGTTAAATCCTAGTTTTATATGCTAATCGGGTACGAATTCCAATATATCACCTGGTTGGCATTCCAATACATTACATATAGCTTGTAGCGTTTCAAAACGTATACCTTTTGCCTTTCCGGTTTTTAATACCGAAAGATTACCCTGTGTAATGCCGATTAATTCTGCAAGTTCCTTACTTTGCATTTTTCTTTTAGCCAACATCACGTCTATATTTACAACAATAGCCATATACTAAATATATAAATCTTGTTCATCCTGTAAGTGGAGGCCTTGTCGGAAGATTTCCGCGAGAAAAAAGACAAAAATTCCCAAAATGAAATGTACAGCAATGAGTATGGCAATTCCCCCTTCAATTGTAACAAATATTGTAGCAATAGCCGTACAAATGGTTGGTAGCAAAATGTTTAACCAGTAATACCGTTTGAGTATAAGGAGGTGGGATTTGGTGAAAAGCTTTCTTCGGGTAAACAATTTAAATATTTGCGCAGACAACAAAAAAAAGAGAGCATAGCATGACAGGGGTAGTAAGAATGAAAATACTTTGTACGATAAGTTATCATCCACACTCATTAAGGGTGTTTTGGTAAACGGATAGTTGATATGAAGATACATTCCATCGCTATAGGAAACCGTATTCCAGCTTGTCAGTAGGCATATCAACGAATAAATCGTCATGATTAAATATAAACTCCCTAAAAATGAAGTTATATAGAATAAGACACCGCCGATTATTTTTGTTCGGTTCATGATGTATAATTTTGTTTGATACTGTAAAGCTACAATTAATTACCGTAAAACGGTAATTAATTATTTAAATAGCGTATTTTTTAAAAATAATAAGATACTCAAATCTCACAATGGACCTGGTCTTTTCGAGACTGTGGAGGATAGTAAGACATATTGGCAGGTATGGAAACCAAGCACGCAGACCTTTTATCAATCCATGCCAAAGAAGAGGCAATTGTCACATAGACATCACTATTCACGACGATAGGGGCTGTAACAGTTAAAAAATCTCTTTTGGCATATCATTAGCAATTTAAAATCAATATTTTAGTTAATATGGCAAAGAGACTTTTACTGATAGTATTCTTATTTGTTTTGGGGGATATCTATTTTTTTCAGGCGTTCAGTACGGTTATTCGTGGTTCGATTTGGCAGAACATGTATTGGGGGATTGATATCCTGTTGTTTTTTGGTGTTTTTACGTTAATTTTTTTGCGGAGAGCGGGTTATGATGTCCAGGAGACAGCGACAAGTCTGATCACGGCATTTTTAATTGTTTTTATACCAAAATTGCTTGCTGTTCCCTTTTTATTTGTTGAAGATCTGATGCGTATTTTTCGTTCCTTTCCCCCACGTAGTATATTTTTGAGTGAGATTGTATTGTTTTTGGCGGGGGCCATGCTATTGGTTATTTTTTTCGGATTAACGAAAGGTCGTTATTTTTATAAAGTGCGGGAGGAAGTATTGAGTTTTCCTGATCTACCTACGGCGTTCGACGGTTTTAAAATTACACAGCTATCGGATATTCATTCTGGTAGTTTATCTGATATCAAAAGGGTACGTAAAGGTATCGAATTGGCCAATGCACAAAACAGTGATCTGGTATTGTTTACGGGCGATCTAGTCAATAATAAAGCTTCCGAAATGGAACCTTGGGTTTCGGACTTCAACCGATTAGAAGCTCCTTCGGGCAAGTTTTCAGTCCTTGGAAATCACGATTATGGGGACTATGTGCAATGGGAAAGTGTTGAATCAAAAGCCTTAAATTTGAATAGGCTTAAGCAAATTCATCATGAAATGGGATTTAAATTGCTGCTAAATGAATCGATAGCGATAGAAAAGCAAGGTGAGCGTATTTCGTTAATTGGAGTTGAAAATTGGGGGAAAGGAGGGTTTCATCAATATGGTGATCTTGCTAAAGCAACCCTTGGATTGGACGCGGATACCTTCAAAATTTTGATGTCTCATGATCCTTCACATTGGGATCATGTTACTTTGGACTATAACCAACATGTTCATCTGACCCTGGCAGGACATACGCATGGTATGCAGTTTGGGATAGAACTATTTGGGTTAAAATGGAGTCCAATTCAATATTTTTATAAACAGTGGGCTGGACTCTATCAAAAACAAGGAAAATATCTTTATGTCAACCGTGGTTTTGGTTTTCACGGTCTAAAAGGTCGGATAGGCGTTTGGCCTGAAATTACGGTTATTACATTACGGAAAAGCGTTGTCTGATATTTTGCTATGAGAAACAACGCTTATCTGTTCTATCAATCGATAAGATTCATTTCCTTTAACCGGCTAAAGATAATCTGATCTACGGCAGAAGTCCTATGTTTGTCTTTATAGGTTAACCATTCAAATGTCTCGATTTCATTTGCCGGATGCAATACTCCTTCGAAATCAGAAAAGTAGCAGGTCATTCTTACGAGCGTATCTTGATTTCGTCCATCGGCGATTGCTTCAAAGATACCCAAAAGGCGCATTGATTCTTCGACGATATGTACAGAAAGCTCCTCCAGTATTTCTCTTTTTAAACAGGTAATATCGGATTCATTATTCTCTCGTTTACCACCGGGAAAGTAAAATTTTGTTTTAGTTTTGGAACGCGTGCTCAAAATTTTCTTATCTTTAATGCTAATTAAAGCAACTTTGTCTATTATTTTATGCTGCATATTGCAAAACTAGCCATTGAGAATGAAAAATCAGATAGCATAGTGAAATACTGCTTGAAATTATATTCAAATTTGAGTATTTAAAGGAAGATGAATCTTTATATTCCTGATGTTAGTATCTTAACAATTTCTTTGAAGCCTCTTTGTTTTGCGTGTTGCAAAGGGCTTGTGCCATTGAAATCAGGAATATCCAATTTTGCGCCAGCATCTTTTAGAATCTGAATAATTTCCTGATATTTTTTGCTTCCGTCACCGAGTACAATGGCTTCCATCAAAGCAGTCCATCCTAAACGATTGACATGATCCAAAGGGAAATTTTTGGTATTGGCCAATAATCTTACCGTTTCTACATATCCACGTTCGCATGCCGGGATTAAAGCTGTGCCGTTATATCGATTAAATAAATCGAAGCGAGCGCCGTGATCTAAGAAAAGTTTGACGAGTTCAACTTGCCCACTTGCTCCTGCGTATAAAAATGGGCTGTCCATATTGTCGGCCTGAAGGTTGACATCGGCACCATACTCTACCAATAATTTGGCCATTTCAATATTTCCATTGTTTGTCGCGATAAGTAGAATAGAACGTTTATTCGTATCCTCACTATTTACGTTGGCATTATTTTCGAGCGCCTTTTTCACTCCCTGTAGGTCATTTTTGGCGACCAATTTAATAAGCTCTTCCTGGGACGAATTTTCAGTATATATGTTTTCTGTTAATGCCGATCGGCACGAATTTGTTATGCTCATCATTATCAGGAGTATTAAAGTTGTTTTCATCATTTTATTGTGCTGTAATTTTTTCGATAAAGCCGTAGAAACTTCGATGTTTAATACAAAAATAGTAGTTAAGGCTGTTTTTACAATGTGGTTTTCATTCCATTCTTTGGATATTTTATTCTAGGCTTACATTTTGGGAAATCCCTTATTTCTTTTCCATATCGTCATCATTATTCGTCTTGTACCTGTTGTGTAATTAATTTGTAGGCAAAATGTGGGCAGTAATAAATTGTTCAAATATCGAGATGTATTCTGCAAAGCATCCCAAAGAATCATGGCGACCTTTGTACTAGAAATTCTAGCCAATAACAATGTAAGGAATTAATTCCTGTTCTATTGTCTAGTAAATTTTACATGCTGAGTAGAAGAACATGATCAAAATAAATATGGAAGCTAAAACATATATTTTAAAAAACGTACTGCTTGAGATAGGATTTGAGTACGATGGAAAAGAAGTGATAAGCACACGTACTGCTTTATTCTGTATAGAAGTTGAAGACGGTAAGATAAAAGGAATTAAACCTAATGACCCTAAAGCAAATGCTATTGATGCAAAAGGACATTTAATGTTGCCGGCTTTTAAGGATATGCATGCCCATTTGGATAAAATGTTATTTGGTTTGCCCTGGGAAGCTGTTTCTCCAAGGCGGCATACTGTAAAGGACATGATCGCTTATGAGCAAAAAATGATTCCAACCTGGCTAAATACTTCTGTGGAGAGAACTGGTAAAATGTTGAATTTTTTGCAGGGATATGGAACAGATTTTATTCGCTCACATTTCAATGTTGATCCAACATCAGGACTAAAATCCCTAACAAATTTAGAAAGTGCGCTGGCATTAAAAAAGGATACCGTCGAAGCAGAGCTGGTAGCCTTT
This sequence comes from Sphingobacterium sp. UGAL515B_05, assembly GCF_033097525.1. NCBI lineage: Bacteria > Pseudomonadati > Bacteroidota > Sphingobacteriia > Sphingobacteriales > Sphingobacteriaceae > Sphingobacterium > Sphingobacterium sp. UGAL515B_05. Next base: position 4,636,233 of record NZ_CP109907.1, read on the forward strand.
CCACAGCATGGCCTTTATTATACGGATACTTTACCGATTTTAAAAGATGTTGCAAAATTGGATGCTGTTAGTTTTATTGGTGGGGTAGATCCATATTCTTTAGATGGAAGTATTGAAAGAACCATGGAGCAAATTACGAATTTAGCTCTCGAAAACGATAAAGGTGTTGATATACATCTCCATGAAATGGGGGAAAGTGGTATGAGGACAATCGAGTTCTTGATCGATCGAACACTAGAAAACCCCCAATTAAAAGGGAGGGCGTTTGTCAGCCACGCTTTTGCACTGAGTCGACTTGACAAAGCCGAAACTGAAAAAATTTCAGCGCGCCTAGCTGAAGCGGGTGTGGGAATCGTTTCGTCGGTGCCATTTGGCACGATGATTATGCCTATTCCAACACTTCGGAAATATGGTGTGGAGGTTTTGGTCGGGAACGACAACATCCAAGATCACTGGAATACTTTTGGATCTGGAAACATGCTTCAAAAAGCAAATCTTATTGCCCAGCTGTATGGTTATGGAACGGAATTTGGCTTATCAAGAACATTAGCTTTTGCAACACGTTATAGATTGCCTTTGGATAATAATGGGAATCAGGAATGGCCAAAAGCAGGTGATGAAGCAAGCATGGTTTTTGTTGATGCTAGTTGTTCTGCTGAAGCAGTCTCGCGAATTTCAACAGTAAGCTCTTTGGTACATAAAGGAAATATTGTATTTTAAGAGTTGTTTTTAACTTTGATTATTCACTGTATACGCGTTCAATTCCATTTTGAGAGGTATTGAATACAATAAAACAACTTAGTTGAAGAGCTGGTTATTTATAATAACCGGCTCTTATGTCTTGGCAATAGAAATCTTACTGATGACCTCAAAATTTGAGATTCGATAATCGTCGTCAAAAAATAGTCCATTTATGTATCGCTGTATAGGGTAGAACAAATCGGCGGGGCTATCACCGAAGAAAGTTTTAAAATCGTTCGGAATAGAATACAGGTGACTGTACTGTCCTTTACCTAAACTGATACCGCCAATTTTCTTCAAGTAACCCGTTACTTTATGTATTTGTTTGTCGGAGAACGGTTCCTTTGTCTCTACGAAATAATCCTCAACATAAAAATTACGGATATCCTGAAGTTTGAGCGCACTGTTTGGGTCGGGTTTAATACGTCTCGAATAGGATACATCAACTAAAGTGCAACTCGCTTTTTGGGCTTGCGCAACATCAATAAAATAGCCTTCATCAACCATCAAATGCTTACTATCTTTATATATTCCTAATAGCATTTCGTTGATTTCCCTGTCAGAATAATCCGATATATTAGAAGATCTTCCCAACTTCTCAAATGCAAGGCCACTATCGTTCCAATGTTTTCTAATTCTATTAAGCTCGTGCTGTTGAAAAGTTTTTATTTTCTCCATGTATAATCTGTCTAACCTTACTTTAGGGACTTTAAAGATAATTTTAAAACTTTACTTTTGTTAATCTTAGAGGTGGCTAAGTGCAATTTGAATCAAATCTAATTTAACAGAATCTTTGTTCAGTTTATTTTTGCAGCGTTAAGACGCTATTTGTAAGGGAAATCAAATTATTTGGACGCCTAGCTCTTGATTAAGACAACGTCACCCATTAGGTTACCCGTCTGTTAAAACAGAACGAATAAATCCCTTTGGTTCTTTACAGGGTGAATAAATATATTAAAAGACCACTTGTTATATCAAATGGTCTTTTATGTACTTTTAAGAAGAGTTGATTATTGATTCAGGACTGTGGGATCGCTATTTTGTTGCCCTAATCTGGATATCTAAAGTAAATTCATCCTCAATGGCCTTATTACCTAGGTCAGAGAAGAAACTCGCTGAGCGATATTGTATATCAAAATCCAACCGATTCACTTTAACACCTTTCGCCTCGGCAGAGAGCCCGTCTGCAGTTGTTGTAACTTTTGCGGGAAAAGAGATCGATTTTGTTTTATTTTTGATTGTAAGATTGCCTGTTATGATTGGATTTCCCTTACTGTTGTCAACTTTACTGATGACAAACTTCGTAGTCGGATAACTTGGCACATTAAAGAAATCCTCATTTTTTAAATGTCCGGTCAATTTAGGGGCATCTGTACATGCCAAGGAATTCATATCTATAGTAAAATTCCCGGAAGTAATTTTTCCTTTATCAATCTGGATTATGCCATCCTGCAGATTTATAGTTCCCTCATGTCCTCCCACCACTTTTTTAGCATTCCATTTGATTGTGGAGGTCTGGGTATTGATCTTATAGCTTGCTTTTTGAGCAAAAGCCATTGATGTTAGGCAAATAATTGCTAACGTTAAACTGGTTCTTTTCATTGAAATGATTATATAAACCCAAATATACGTCGTGTTGTGTTGATCGCTATATGTTGAAACCCGTTTTTTGTTTGCGCAGTGTCAATATTACGATTAAGCTTCTTTATCCGTCGGTAATACCCGCTAACTTAGCACAAATTAAATTGTGGATCGAAAACATTTTCGTCTCCAAATTGTGGTCTATAAAAAAAGATAATATGATTAAATCGAAAGGTTATGCGGCAAAAGACAGTACTTCTCCACTTGAATACTGGGAATTTGAAAGACGGGAGCTTGGTGCAAACGATGTTTTAATAGATATCTTGTATAGTGGGATCTGTCATTCGGATATTCATCAAGTTCATGACGAATGGGGAGGTACACAGTACCCGATTGTTCCAGGTCATGAGATTGTTGGTCGAATCAGTGCCGTTGGTTCTGGAGTGACTAAGTTTAAAAAAGGTGACCTCGCCGGTGTGGGATGTATGGTGGCCTCTTGCGGCCAGTGTGATAACTGTAAATCAGACCAACAACAATTCTGTTCAGAAAAGAAGACCGTTTGGACTTATAATAGCAAAGATGTTATGCATGATCACAGCTATACCTTTGGTGGATACAGTAATAATATAGTAGCAGACGCAGATTTTGTGCTTCATGTACCCGAATCTTTGGATATTAAAAAGGTTGCGCCACTTCTCTGCGCTGGGATCACTACTTACTCGCCATTAAAAAGATGGAATATCAGTAAAGGTCATAAAGTTGGGGTTTTAGGCTTAGGCGGATTGGGGCATATGGCTGTCAAAATTGCGGTGGCAATGGGAGCAGAAGTTACCATGATCAGTCATTCCCCCCGAAAAAAGGAAGATGCCGCATTGCTTGGTGCGCACAAGTTCTTAAATACTCATGAAGCAGAAGAGATAAAAGAGTTTTCATCGTATTTTGATTTCATTATTGATACTGTATCTGCACCACATGACTACAATCTTTATTTAGCATTACTGAAAACAAAAGGTGTTTATATTTGTGTTGGCATTCCAGCCGCTCCCATGCAGATTAACGGACGCTCGATTATGGGCGGGAATAAGATCTTAACGGCTTCTAGTATTGGAGGGATACAGGAAACACAAGATATGCTTGATTTCTGTGCTCAACATAACATTTTACCCGAAACTGAAATGATCGACATTGATTATGTCAATGAGGCTTATCAACGGGTATTGGATAGTGATGTAAAATATCGGTTTGTAATCGATATGTCAACTATTGAGAAGTAACTAAAAAACAGATCGACAACTTTTGGCGATCTGTTTTTTTAATTAACTATTTTTTGATATTTCATTCTATAGGAGTATTTATTTTCTCTTATGATGTTGAACCCGATATTTAAATATAATTTTTGTGCTTTATTGGATTTGAGAACATCTAGTGTAACCGATTTCCCTTCGGAAACTGCTCCATCTATAATCTCTTTAATGATTTTTTTTCCTATTCCTTGGCCTTGATATAAAGGGGCGATCTGAATTTGAATCAACTCGATACTATCCCGTTTTTTCTCTATTTTTAAGAGTCCAATTGATATTGTATTATATTCAATGATGGAAGCGCAATCGAATTTGTATTTAATTCTCTGCATGTGCGAATCTACGGACGTCGAGAGGGAAGATGCTGTTAAATGCGGATTCATAGTTTTTACTCTTAGATTTAACAAAAATTCAAATCACTTTCCTTTGCTGTTCTGTATGTTATTTGCGCCATATGATCAAGATGTTTTAACGTTTAATCTTTTTAATTTCATTAGGTGTTATATCAGATTAAGATTAACCAATAACAAGGACTTCTGTGTCTGGTTGATGGGGGCATATTATAAGTTCCTCAATAGAAATCGTTTTGCAATTTAGCATATTATCCTCATTTCGTCTCCAAAGTATTGCTCAATGGGGTATGGTGATGTCGTCTTAAATTTTTTATGACATTTTTATGTGATGGTCTTTGGCTTGCCTCGACGTGAATAACGTAACTTTAGTGTAGTTGTTGCATATGTTATGTGATACATGTTTTTTATTCAATGGAACAATAGATAGATAATTTCGATGAAAAAGATAGAATTACAACACACAGATTTGCAGATAGCACCGATCAATTTTGGTGGAAATGTATTTGGATGGACATTGGACGAACAGCAGTCGTTTGATATTTTAGATAAATTTGTAGGCGCAGGATTTAATTTTATAGATACCGCAGATACTTATTCATGGTGGGTAAATGGTATTGGAGGGCAATCTGAAGAAATTATTGGCAAGTGGCTAAAAAGCCGGGGTAATCGTCAAGATATTGTGGTTGCAACGAAAGTTGGTTCGGAAACCAAGGAACACGGCTATGATATTTCAAGAAAACACATTTTGAAATCTGCTGATGAGTCATTGAGACGGTTGGGAATAGACCATATTGATTTATACTATACTCATTTTGATGATAAAATAACACCTGTTGAAGAGACACTATCGGCTTATGATGAGTTGATTAAAGCAGGTAAGGTTCGGTATATTGCAGCCTCTAATTTGTCTGCAGCACGATTAATTGAAAGTTTTAATGTTGCGGAGAAAAATGGTTTACCTAAATATGTTGCACTGCAACCACATTATAATCTTGTTGAGCGTGGTGGTTTTGAAACTGACTATGCTTCATTGGTTCAAAAGTATGGTTTGAGTGTATTTCCATATTGGTCCCTTGCAGCAGGATTCTTGACCGGTAAATACCGTACTGAGGTTGATTTTGATAAAACAGCAAGGGGAGGCGGTATCAAGAAGTATTTTGACGACAAAGGAAAAGCCGTTTTAAAGGCGTTAGATTCTGTCGCCGAAAAACACGAAACAAAACAAGCGACGGTTGCGCTAGCTTGGTTATTAGCCAAACCCTTAATTACGGCTCCGATTGTAAGTGCTACTAGTGAAAATCAGTTGAAAACCTTATTTGCGGCTCCGTCTCTGCAACTAGATACGGAAGATATCGAATTGCTGGACGAAGTGAGTAAATGAGTGACAATGTTGTAGTTATTTTATGATTTCTTTTTAATACCAAAATATTGTTTGAAATCTCCATCTTTCATGGAGATTTTTTTATTTTCTGTTTAAACTGACAGGAATATAAAAACTTATATTTTAATAGGCTTCCTGTATAACAATAGGTGAGAACCGGAAAGCTTGGTTTATATACTTTAATAAGTTTATTGTAAATTGGGTTATTAAATTGATCTTATGAAAAAGCTCCTAATTTTATTTTTCTTTTTGGTTGTTGATAGAAGCTATGCTCAGGTGCTCACACCTTATGAACGTGGCAATGGGAATCAGTCTACAACTTTTGATGAAATGCGTGAATATTATCGGGAATTGGCACAGAAGTATGCATCAATTACCTATGAAACAAAAGGAGTCGACGATAATAATAAGCCGATTGATGTTGTTATATTTAATCCCACAGGAAGTACATTGGAAGAGTCTAGGAAAGAGAAGTGTATTCTATTCGTTAATAATGGTATTCATCCTGGAGAACCAGATGGCATTGATGCGACTATGATGCTCATGCGAGATTTGGCGTCGGAAAAAATTAAACCAGTTAAGAATGTAATTGTTGTAGCGCTTGCAAGTTACAATGTCAGTGGAATGATGAATCGAGGTAGCTTTTCAAGAGCCAATCAAAATGGCCCTGAAGAGTATGGTTTTCGAGGAAATGCTAGAAATTATGATTTAAATAGAGATTTTATAAAAACAGATACAAAAAATTCGCGAAGCTTTCAGCAGATTTTCCAATGGATCAAACCAGATGTTTTTATCGATAATCATGTGAGCAATGGGGCAGATTATCAATACACATTCACGTATATTTCGACAAATAAAGAACGTCTTGGAACTATTTTAGGAAACTATTTTAACAACCAAATGCAAAAGACTTTGCTAAAAGATCTTCAGGGAAAAGGATTCATTTCTGTCCCATATGTTAATATACATGGCGATATACCAGATGGTGGTTTTCCAACCTTTATGGATTCGCCGAGATACGCTACAGGATATACCAGTCTATTTAATGTAATAGGAACGGTTGTGGAAACACATATGTTAAAGTCTTATAAACAACGTGTCAAAGCGACCTATGATTATATGCTGTGTAACATTGATTATATGGAACAAAATTACAATGTGATAAAGCAGAAGAGAGCTGAAAACCTAAATCAATATAAAATAGGGGACAAATATGCTATTGCATGGAAGCTGGATTCCTCAAAATATGAATTAATGGATTTCAAAGGTTTCCAAGCTAAATACAAACCCAGTGACATCTCTTCGAAAGATAGGTTATGGTACGATAGAGAGGCTAAGTTTTCAAAGCAAGTTAAACTATATAATTCCTATATCCCAATCAAAGAAATTACAGTTCCCAAGTATTATGTGATCCCACAATCCGAATGGAGAATTATTGATCTGTTAAAACTCAATCAAATTAAGATGATCCCTTTAAAGGAGGACTCGGTCATTATGGTGGAGCAATATCGAATTAATGACTTCAAGACAACTTCAAGTCCCTATGAAGGACATTATTTGCATTTTGATACCGATCTTATTCGGGAAACTAGTAAAGTAAAGTTTAATGTAGGAGATCTTTTGGTACCAATGAATCAAGACGGAGTGAAATTTCTATTGGAAACCTTGGAACCCGAAGCAATCGACTCTTATTTCAATTGGAATTTCTTTGATGCAATTTTAGGACAGAAAGAATATTATTCAGCTTATGTTTTTGAGGATACGGCAGCTAAGCTTCTAGAAGAGGATAGAGAATTAAGAACTGCATTTGAAAGGGAAAAGACGAGCAATCCTAAGTTCGCCGAGAATGGCAGAGCACAATTGGACTGGATTTATAAACACTCACCTTATTATGAAAGATCTCACCTTCTTTATCCTATTTTTCGAATCAATTGATATTTTCGTTATTTTTAAAAGGGTAGGCGTATTTAAAAGACAATTATTTTAAGCATAAATCAATGGTAAAACCGATCGTCATTATTACAATAAAATACGTTATAAATCCTAGTGTGTAGGCCGAAAATGCTTTGAAGTAATTGATTTTTATATTCTTGTCAAAAAATTGGCCCATGCCCCAAGTGCAATATAAAAAATTTAATGCAGTTGCATACATGAGTAAATTTGTATGAGTCATACCCTCAATTATTGCAAAAAATCCATACATTAACATACTCATTCCCATGATGAAACACAATAAAATGAGAATTTCGAAGAAATTGTAATTGTATTTTCTGAAAAATAGTTTAGCCCAAAAAGCGATAAATAATCCCATGATAATATTGGCATAACCATAATGATTTTGCAACCACTGGAAAATTTTGGATGTTATAACGAATTGATTTTCGATTGTACGTGCGTCGACGGACTTGATATATTTCTCTTCTGTATGGAAAAAATGAGCGACCAATGAGTACAACAATGAGGTCACGATGATAAAAATGATCGGTTTCACCAGACGACTTCGATTATCAGAAATGTAGTTTTTTACATTTTGTCCCGGGGCTGTGATTAATTCTTTAATTGTATAAAAGATACCTCTTTCAAAGTGGAGAACGTGCTCTATTTCGTGTGTTATGTAGTGTGCATCTATTCTTTTAAGAGCTGCTGGCTGGCCACAGTCAGGACAAAATTTTGAAGTAATGTTTGTCCCGCAGTTTTTACAGTTAACCATGTTAAATGTTTATTGAGATAATAAGGGATAAATTCAATATTTTTAAAGGATAGGAGGAATAGTAAGAGCTTTACTATGAATGATTTCTATTTAAGGTAATTATCAATGTTGATAAGTTTATATTTGGGACTCCTTTCCAAAAACTCTCCTAGAAAGGCAGCATGTGTAGCTCCAGAAATGATGAGGATTCGATCATCCTTTGTGACCGGGATTTGATTTATGTTAGAAAACATCCGTAAGTTTCTCCTATAGAATTTACTTGCTTCATCGGCCCCTTCAAAATGACCTTTGGTACTACTATAGGTTAATATATCAGCGTTTATATTGATGAACTTCTGTAAGGTCTCTCGGTCATTAAATATCTTTAGTTTATCTAACACCGATAGTTTATCAATATTAGCAAACTCTGCAATGACTTTTTTCATATAGTTTTTAGCTGTAGTACTGTCCATAGGATTGTCTAATTCGCTGCTAATGTTGTAATTATAGGCAGCTGTTTGCTGTTCGTCAATACCGTAAATCTTTTTTACTCCTGACAATTTACCTACCTCATATGCAATTAAAGCGATTTCGCCACCAAATTTGGCTTTATATTCTTTATCCTCAACAAAAGCGTGATAGTCGGTGTTTAATTCTTCATTTTTTGCAGGAATTATTTCGACACAAATGATTGTAGGTTTAAACGCTGCCAATAGTTTTGCTATTTGATAGGCATCATTTTTATTCTTATTATCATTTTCATCAAACTTCACTTTATGAGCATCTGGTGTATAAGTCATATGGAATGTCGCGAAGTTTAAAACGTCTATCTTTTCCTGTGCAGAGCAATTTCCGTAGAATAAAATTCCAAGTATGATCCCGAAATTTCTAAAATAAGCAGTGTTTATAAGCATTGTATAATAAAAAGTTTTTGTTTTTCCGGCTTTATTTCGTCAGCTATTTTTGCCGCGATTTTTTTCAAAAATATTACTGTTTGTTTTAAAAAAAGCTACACTTGAGTGTAGTTTTATTTAACTTCGAATTTTAGAACTTCTTTATGGATTTTAACGCACTATTTTCACAAAAAAATACGGTTGATCGTCTTTCGGAAAAGGATCTCTTGCAAACATACGGCTATCTCGAGTTTGTAAAAGCTTTTTCACGGATTACTTATCAAAGTATTTACTTGATAGATTATCAGCGTAAAAGTTTTGAATATGTGTCTGATAATCCTCTTTTTTTAGCTGGTTTAACGGCTGCCGAAGTGATGGAAATGGGGTATACTTTTTATGAGAAATATGTTCCTCCTGATGATTTTAAGATGCTGATCAATATTAACGAAGCGGGATTTAGTTTTTATGAAAAAATACCAATTGAAGAAAGAAAACTATACGTTATATCTTACGATTTTCAAATACAGAATGCATCAAATAAAGCTATTTTGATTAATCACAAATTGACGCCTGTCTTTTTAACCGAAGAAGGGAAAATATGGAAAGCCATTTGTATTGTATCATTATCGACCAATGTGTCTTCGGGAAATGTGACGATCGAAAAACTTAACGCTGATTTATTATGGGAGCTCGATCTCTTAACGGGAAAATGGATTTCTCGAAGTAAGGTAAATCTTACGGAACGTGAAATAGAAATATTGCGTTTCTATCATCGCGGACTTACCATTCATGAAACATCTGAGCGAATTTTCGTTTCCATAGATACGGTGAAATTCCACCGACGAAAATTATTTGAAAAGTTAGGTGTAAGTAATATGAATGAAGCATTAGTCATCGCGCTGAACAACAGGTTATTGTAATGATAAATGAAGTTGTAATCCAGAGTTTTTAGTATAAGCGCCTCTTTACGAGGCGCTATTTCGTTACTTTTTTACCAACAATGGTAGATATTTCTCATAGCCCTGTGCTTTCATTTTATCCTTTGGAATAAAGCGGAGTGAAGCACTGTTTATACAATATCTTAATCCCCCTTTATCGGCTGGACCATCATTGAAAACGTGGCCAAGATGTGCATCGCCTGTTCTGCTACGTACTTCAGTTCTTCGCATTCCATAAGAATTGTCGGATAATTCTTGAACCAGACTATCGCTGATTGGCTTAGAAAAACTGGGCCACCCACATCCAGATTCAAATTTATCAGTAGAAACAAATAAAGGTTCTCCGGTGGTGATATCTACATAGATACCCTCTCTGAACTCATCGTTATATTCATTGTCAAATGCGCGCTCAGTAGCGGCATTTTGTGTAACATTATATTGCAGTGGTGTAAGCTCTTTCTTCAGCGTCTCTTTGTCCGCTTTTTTGTAGGTCTTCTCTTGCCCTTGAATCACTTTTTCTGGATTTGCTTTTCGGGCCAGCTCAAATAAATCGGGGCTTATGTGGCAGTAGCCACCTGGATTTTTGTCTAAATATTTTTGATGATAAGCTTCTGCATCGTAATAGTTCTGTAAAGGCTCTATTTCTACGACTATTTTGCTGTTATATTGAGTTGCTAGCGCAGCGATTCTTTCTTTAATAATAGCAACATCATCCGTATTGGTAAAATAAATCCCCGTGCGGTATTGTGTACCGATGTCATTACCCTGCTTGTTCAGTGAAGTCGGATCAATTGTCTTAAAGAAAAGATCAATTAGCAGTTTGAGATCCACAATTTGAGGATCATAGCTAACTTTTACCGTTTCAGCAAACCCCGTTTTTCCAGTGGAAACTTGTGTATATGAAGGGTTCTGAAGGTTTCCATTGGCATAACCAACCTCAGTTGCTGTGACCCCACGTACTTGTTTGAAAAAATGTTCGGTTCCCCAAAAGCAACCTCCGGCAAAATAAATAACGTGATCTTGTTGATTTATAGTATTCATAGTTCCTTGTTTTGACGATTTTAAATCTTTTCCTTTTTGCGAAAAACACACCTTACTGATTAGAAATAGTCCAGTAGCTAAAGCAAGGAGAATTATTAAGTGTTTCATGAAATGTACCGCTAATCTGATAAAACAAAATTGTTTCTATCATTTGGGCAACAAACACCGTACCTTTCAATATTGTTTTGTTGCTAGATACACAAATACTCAGTGTTTACTTATTCTTTTTACAATTACAAGACCAAGTAGCTGGATCAATTTAAAATCCTGACAAAATGATACTAACCAAGTCAATCGGCTGCGGAATTTTTGGCAGGCTATTTCTTTCAATCCAACTAATTATCCATACACATTAACCTCATGAAAGCTTATTCGTGCGATTAGTTCTCATAGGATCTTATATGGATATTTGACGGGTGAATAGTAGCATATAACTCCTTAATCGTGTTAATGATCGCGTCCTTATCATAATTGTAGAGCCTGTGAAGTTCTTCCTGGCTACCCTGAATCGCAAAAGAATCAGGTAGACCCAGTCTTTTCACGCTAGCTTTATAACCATGGTCGGCCATAAATTCCATAACAGCGGTTCCAGCTCCCCCTGTAATACATCCGTCTTCGAGAGTAATAACAAAAGGATATGTTTGGAATATTTCGTGTAATAGTTCTTCGTCGAGGGGTTTGAAGAACCGTAGGTCGTAATGGGCGATATGTATTCCCATATCGAATAGCTCGCAACATGCCTTCTGCGCATATAGGCCGACCGGGCCGAGGGAAAGTATTGCAATTTCCTCACCTGAACGGAGTTTTCTGCCTTTTCCGATTTGAACCTTAGTAAATTTGTCGGAATGTTGATCCTTTATACCCGAACCCTTTGGGTAACGAATTGCAAATGGTCCTTCAGTAGTGTCGTGCTGAGCGGTAAATAGTAAATTTTTAAAATCTTTTAAATCCATTGGAGATGCTCCAATGATATTCGGAATGCAGCGGAGAAAAGCAACGTCAAATGCACCTTGATGGGTCGGACCATCTGGGCCGACAACACCGGATCGGTCAATGCAAAAAACTACTTTTAATTTCTGTAAAGCAACATCGTGAATGAGTTGATCATAAGCGCGCTGAAGGAATGTCGAATAGATCACACAAAATGGAAGGAGTCCGTCAGCTGCAAGTCCAGCCGAAAATGTGACTGCATGCTGTTCGCAAATACCAACGTCGAAAACGCGATTAGGCATTTCCCGTTTCATAGCGGTCAGTTTGCTACCTGAAAGCATTGCTGGGCTAATCGCCATAATGCGACTATTGCTTCGCGCCAGCTGTATCAAAGTCTTGCCGAGCACCTCCTGGTAACTTTCATTTTGTGCTGGAGTTACATTGTTTTCTAAACCTGCACCAGTTTCCTTGTCGAATTTTCCCGTGGCATGCCATTGTGACTTATTTAGCATGGCAGGTGCAAAACCTTTTCCTTTCTCTGTTATACAATGTAATATTTTAGGACCAGGAATATGTTTGAGTTTTTTAAATACCTTGATAAGCTTGTGCAGGTTGTGACCGTCTACTGGACCAAAGTACCGAATATTTAAGGCTTCGAAAAAATTACTTGAAGTGATTAGTCCCGATTTTATCAATTTTTCGACTTTCCGCATAGTAGCAATTGACCAGCCGACTCTGCGTCTGTTGGTAGATAAAATCTTTTTAACAATAGACCTTAATCTATTATATGATTGCCCTGACGTCAGATCGGTAAGATAATTTTGTAAAGCTCCTGTATTGGCATCGATAGACATATTGTTGTCATTTAATATAATGAGTACGTTTGCCTGTTCGAAACCAATGTTATTTAGCGCTTCAAATGCTAAACCGGCTGTAATAGCACCATCGCAAATCACAGCAATATGCTGACGAACGTGATCACCCTTATATTTGGCAGCGGTTGCCATACCGAGAATTGCGGATAACGAGGTTGAGGAATGACCGGTACCAAAGGCATCAAATTCATTTTCTTCCATGGAAGGAAATCCACTTATACCTCCTAAACGTCGGTTTGAATGAAAGAGGTGAGCTCTTCCAGTGAGTAACTTATGCACATAAGCCTGATGCCCAACATCCCAAATGAGTTTGTCTATAGGAGTGTTAAATACGTAATGCAGTGCTATGGTAAGTTCTACGACACCAAGGCTTGAACTAAAATGGCCACCATTATTAGCGATATGGTCAATTAAGAAAGTTCTTAGTTCATGAGTCAATTCGGGTAAAACATCTTGCGGAAGATCTCGCAAGTATGTTGGGGTGTTGATGTGGTAATTGCCTGTCATTTCTTTTTTACACAAATTTAGATTGATTAGATTTGTAGTACAGGTACAGTGTATGTAAAAATGATCAGTACAGATGAAAAGTTACAAGTTTGAAATCTTTACACAAATTATAGAGAAGAATATAAAATCCGGAATCTATAAGCCAGGCCAGAAGCTGCCTTCGGTACGTGAGTTGAAGGATTATTATGGATTCAGCATGACTACAATACAGGCAGGATATGATTATCTCATGATTAAGGGGGTAGTAGAAAGTGTTCCAAAATCGGGTTATTATGTTGGCGTGAAAAATGAAAAAGTAATAGAGTCCAGTCAAGTCATACGTCCGCCGGTCGTGCGGGATGCGGTCTTTGAGCAGGGGATTGGGTTAACAACCTCCTCACGATTAAATCGACATTTTTCGGAATTTAATGTTGCAGCTCCCGGCGATCTTTTTGTTCCTCAAAAGCTTTTGCTTCGAACGATGCAACAAGTTATTCGGGAAAAGGGAGCTGGATTATTACGGTATTATCCAACAAATGGCTCAACACTGCTGAGAGACAATATTGTTAGCCGAGCGGCGTCGCAGCGGACGTTGTTAAACACCGAAGAATTATTGATAACAGACGGTGCTTTACAGGCATTGTATATTGCCTTAACAGCTGTATGTAAATGCGGGGATGTGATTGCGGTAGAAAGCCCATGTGTATTTTCTGTATTGGAAGTCATTAGGGTGTTAAAATTGCGTGTTATCGAGATTCCTGTCGGTACGAATGAGGGATTTGATATAGATATTTTTAGACAGGCATGTAAAGGAAATGCAGTAAAAGCAGTGGTTCTTACGCCCAACTTTCATAACCCAACAGGCATTTTACTTTCAAACGAACAGAAAATTACTTTATTGGCAATTGCTTATCAATATAATGTAGCTGTTATTGAGAATGATATCTATGGCGATCTGAACTTTCAGGGAAGTAGACCTTCGACAATAAAAGAATATGATGAAAGTGGCTTAGTGATGACATTTTCATCCTATTCAAAAACACTTGCACCTGGTATTCGGCTGGGATGGCTAAGTACAGGAAAATTTCTAAAAGATGCTGAACGGATTAAGTTTGCATTAGGGAGCACAGTTTCACCATTAAATCAAGAAACTGTGAACCGTTTGATTGGCAGTAGTAGTTACGATCGGCATATTCGCTCCTTGAAGATGCAATTGGCAAAAAATGCGTATATGGCAATCAATCTTATTGCTTCCAGTTTCCCTGAAAAAACTGAAGTTGTTACACCTCAAGGGGGATATAATCTCTGGGTGAAAATACCTGAAGGAATCAATATGCATGATTTCTACATACAGTGTGAAAGAATAGGAGCAAGGTTTACTCCCGGATATACCTTTTCTTTTTCAAATAACTTTGGGCGTTATTTTAGATTGGTAATTGCCGATAAATTTACTGAAAAACGGATTGAGGCAATTCAGCAGGTAGGTCGATATGTATGTGAGGCCCCGTAATATCTGTATCGGTTGTAATTATGCGATGTGTATCGAAAATCCCAATTTATAGCATTTACATTTGTGTATTTAAATGTAGATGCAAATAATGAATATAATCACAAAATTTACAGTTGCTACAGAACAAGGCATTGAAGTGCTATCCATGCTTACCAAAGCATTGGCTGTAGAAAAATTCGCTCAGTTATTGAAACCGGCTGAATTAGATCGTTATATTGTTGAAAATTTTAACATCAATACCCTTGTGAACGAAATAAACAGTATGTCAAATCAATGGTTGGTGACCTATGTTGACGATCAACCGATGGGGTATGCGAGAATAACGTCAAAAGGACAAAAGCCAGCAAATCTAGGAGGTAAACGTGCCATACGAATTGCGGATTTTGGTGTTTGCCCACATGAAGTTCAACCACAAATAGAGGCATCATTAATGGATAAATGTCTTGCGGTGTGTAGTTCTTACGAAATCATTTGGATTAATGAACCTATAGGGAGTTCCTTTATTGAAATTTTTGAACAAAAAGGGTTCATAAAACAACAGGAGATTAGCCAATTTGAGGGAGTACCATTAGAATCAGCATTTTATCTTAAGGTCAACTAGAGGTGGTGTGGAAACTCAGATGTAATAAAAAAGCACACTGATTCCGGTCTTTTTTGTTTAAATAGGACTCTTACTATTGAAGGTTGTAATTTGAGTGATTGAGAAGAAGATCCTTATATAATTTTTAAAGTGTATAATAATGAGAAAATCAATAGTTTTCCTGTGTTTAGATTGGGGACTGCCTATTCGATTATTAGGGACACCGATAATTGAAGAATTCTGGAAGTCAAATGTGGAGCCACTCATGAGTCCCAATTGGGATAAGATAACAGTTCGTATGCCCACAAAAGTTGAGTGAGTAAGAATAGAAGGAGTGGGGTGGGTATTGAAACTCAAAGATCAATACACCATACAAAAAGATGAATTGTTGAATAATTATAAATTAATTAAAAAAGATTATATTTAATCTAAACTGTTATAAACAGTTTAGATTAAATATAATCTAGCGAGTTTAATGCCCTAAATCTGCGCGGACTTAATCCGGTATGTTTTTTTATAAATCTTGTTAAGGAAGCTGATGAACTGAAACCATACCGAGAGGTTAATTCCTTAATCGGAATTTCGGTAGAAGCGAGCTTTTTTGCAATTTCACTTGCTACAATTTCTTTGACGATCATGGTAGGGGAAGCTTCGTTGCAGGTAACTGTCAATCGATGCAAGGCTATTCTGGATACGTTTAACTTTTTCAGGTAGAATTGAAGATTCCAATGATTCTGAGGATATTGGTGGATGAGGTTTTTAAATTCCACTAGAATTGGGTGCTCAGCTAGCAAAGTTGGATTTTGATCCAATTGATTCAACGTTTCTTTTTGTTCTTCTATGTTGTTTTTCATGTTTTAATGTAGTCGCTTTCAATTGCTGTCCTATCCGGTATCATAGTTTGGTTAGGTGTTTAGTCAATCATATTGAATATAATCAAAGTTAGCGCTTTGATTTCGTAATGTAGTTTTCGAAATTAATGATTCGCTTTTTAAAATTATAATTTTTTGTGATGGATAGAAGTAAAACTGACGCTCAACCGACTCATGTTGGGAAAACCTGAGAACGAATAATAGATAGAAAACAGCCTACTCAAAATCTAGATTTACACTAAAATTCTGCGCGTTATTTTCTTTTGTTTTTTCGACTATTGTTTTTTGTTATATAGTGTCTTATAAATGTTATTTATATTAAATATTTAATTTATAAAAGGGGTTGTTATAACCTTAGGTTATAGTTGACTTCAGTTCAGTTTTGGTACTCAAAGAAAGTATAATCAGTTGCCAAGCAAAATAGATACAAGTTGATTTTAAAGAAGGAGGGAACTTAATAATTTCTGCATCGTAACATGCATTCCACAAAAAAGAGTAATTGTCTTGTTTTCGATAAGAAATACAATTTGATTAAATCAGGATGAATCTGTATACTTAGTTCGAATGACATCTAGCACCTATACGTGAGGATAAATAAAGCGCTTATTTGTTTTTTAAACTCACTTTCTTATAAGTAGGACATAGTTTAACTGGAAATAGCAAAAATAGGATATAAAACTACTGTAAGCTCTATTTTTGTTGCTAAAAAATTAATCGTTGTTTTACAATAAAAACATTGGAAATTATTATCTTTAGTATGGAAGTTAATTCCAATAACCACGTATTTATTTAATTAATTGAGAAAATGGGTAAATTTGAAGTAAAAACAACAAAAAATGGAGAATTCCAGTTCAATTTAAAGGCTGGAAACGGACAGGTAATTTTGAGCAGTGAAGGTTATACAACTAAAGCTAACTGTTTGAATGGCGTTGAATCTGTGAAAAAGAATGCTCAGGATGATAATAAATTTGACCGTAAAACGTCAACCAATGGTAAGCACTACTTCAATCTCAAGGCTACCAACGGCCAAATTATTGGAACTAGCGAGATGTATGAAAGTGCAAGTGGGATGGAGAATGGTATTGAGTCCGTTAAAAAGAACGCACCCGATGCTCCAGTTGAGGAAATTGCTTAACCTTACTCTGAAATTACAGATTGCTAAATATGAGTAATCTGCTGAAGTGTAGGATAGGATTTGATAGTAAAAGAGCCGCGTTTTTATTCGGCTCTTTTCGAACTATTGTTTTACTGTTGGAACCGGAATAGAAAACCAAAAACTGCTTCCCTGACCTAAAGTACTATCAACTCCAATTTGACCGTTGTGTTTTTTTATGATTTCAGAAGAGATATAGAGACCTAGTCCAAGACCTGAATAAGATTTGCCTTCATGATTGGCCCTATAATATCTATCGAAAATAAAAGGTTGTACTTCTGGATTTATACCTTCGCCTTTATCTGTGACAGTTATTTTTACATGATCCTGCTGTTGTTCAACAACAATATTGATTTCTTTCGATTCCGGAGCATACTTAACGGCATTATTCACAAAATTGACAAGAACTTGTTCTAACCGTTGTTCGTCGGCAAAGAGATCGGCATCAAGATCACCAGTCATGTTAACCTGATGGTTACCCTGCGATATAATGTTGTGACAGCTGGACGTAAGTATCTTTGATGCTTTGAAGCTTGTCTTTTCTAAATGTAGCTGGCCTTCACTGATTCGATGCATGTTAAGCAGATCATCAACAAGTGTAACAATTTTTTTGATATTGACCGCGGACTGATCAATAAGTCTCGAAATGATGTCGCTTCCTGTTTTGTCTTTGAATCGCTCCAGCAATTGAATGGTACCTTTTAGACCGGTAACCGGTGTTTTTAGTTCATGACTGGCAATACCCAAGAAGTCATCTTTTTGAGATTCGTAGTTCTTTCGTTTTGTAATATCTGCTACCACGCCGATGAGGTGGGTGGCATTACCTTCCGCGTCGTATTTCGGCAGACCCGAGGCATTGATCCAATGTAATGATCCATCTGGCCAACAGATAAGATATTCAGCATGATAAGTAGTCTTGTTTTGAATTGCCTCCTGAACTTTTCTGTAGACCATTTCGCGATGTTCAGGGACGATGCTTTGCATAAGGTCTTCGTAGTCAAATCGGTCTTTTTTACTGAGTCCGAAATTTAGTTTACAAGTTTCAGAACAGTCCATTTTCCCGGTTCTGATATCGCGATTGTAAGAACCCAGTTCACCAGCCTTTAATGCGATTTCCAACTGGTTATTGAGCGCTTCGAGATGCTCGTTTCTTTTGATACGCTCGGTAACTTCGTTGGCAATGACAATAATAGACTCTACTTCACCTTCATCATTTCTCAAAGGTTCATAGGTAAAATCGAAATAATGATCGCCTAAAATACCTTTGGATTCAAGCCTAGCGTGCACGGTGTCTCCAATATAGTTTTCGCCTGTTGTAAAGACATTATCCAATATCCCGAGATAGGGCTGCCCTTGGAGTTCGGGGAGTGCTTGCGCCAGCGACTTGCCGATGATAGTTTCGGTCTTTCGCCAAAGCTTGAGCATCATATCGTTTGCTACTTCTATGAATAAATTACGGCCAGTTAAAATCGCAAACGCTATTGGAGCCTTATCGATAAAAGACCTAAACCGACGTTCGCTCTTTTTTAGATTTTTATTTAGTAAGACTGTCAAATCATATGATTTGTTTAATTGGCTATTGGTACGATAAAGTTCGTCATTGGCAAGTTCCATCTCGTCATTAAGTTCGAGTAGGCGTTGTTGCATCGTTGCCATTGTAATATTCAGCCCTTCAAGCTCATCAATTTTATCTATTGAGGAACTCCGAAGTTCAATTTGATCCATAGCCGTTTGTGCGAGCCCTTCCAGTATCTTCCGGTCAATGTTGGTGAAAGTGCGCGGATGCTTATCGATAATACATAGCGATCCGATCATGAAGCCGTCGTGCGTAGTAAGGGGCGCGCCTGCGTAAAATTGTAAGCCGAAATCACCGATAACATTTGGGTTGGCGAGTAATATCTCTTCCCGAAGTGCATCTTCAAACACAGTTACTTTCTCGTCTAAAATAGCAAGGCTACATAGGCTTTTGCCTCGATTCATTTCTTTTGTGGCACCCATACCAATATTTGCCTTGAAATAAACAGATTCAGCATCAACTAACGATAGTAACGCAATAGGAGCATTGAATATTTGCGTGGCTAATTTAGCTATCCCATCGAAGCTTGCTTCTGAAGGGGTACCAGTAATTTTATAGCGTCTGAGCGCATTTAGTCGGTCATGTTCATTTTCAGGTAAAATATCGATTCCAAACGTATTCTCAATCATATCTGGACAGTATAAATTCTTTTTATAAAGATAAAGTATTAATTACAAAAGCGGCGACGCAAAATTTTTTCTATTTTACGCTTCAAATAATATCGACGTTCATTTTGCCGTTCAAGCTCAACTGAGATAGATTTTTTACTATTTTTATACCGAATCTATATTATTGAATATGAAAAAACTTTTTATCCTGCTACTGATGACTATTTTTTGCGAAAGCTTGTTTGCTAAACGGACAAATGAACTTAAAATCTTACAGATCAATATCTGGCAGGAAGGTACAGTAGTTCCTAAAGGTTTTACAGCTATTGCTGAAGAGATTATCGCAAAACAGGCCGATGTGGTCTTATTTAGTGAAGTTCGAAATTATAAGAATACAGATTTTATACAGCGTATATTGGTCGAACTACGTAGGAAAGGAGCAAAGTTTTTTGGAGAGTCAAATGATGAGAAGTTGGATGTAGGCTTTATTTCGAAATATCCTATAAAAGAGCAACACGCACTCTACGAAAGAAACAGTGATATGGGAGGTGTACTTAAGAGTAAGATAGAAGTCGGAAAGCGCCATTTTGTATTTTACGCTTTGCATCTCGATTATACGAATTATGCTTGCTATCTGCCGCGGGGCTATGATGGCGTAACCTGGGAGAAATTGGAGAGTCCGATTACAGATGTATTAGCGATAACTACTGCAAATCGGAAAAGCAAACGCGACGAAGCGATTCGCGATGTTATCAAAGATGTAGAAAAGGAAGACCAATTACAATCTTTCGTTATCGCTGGAGATTTCAATGAACCTTCGCATCTGGATTGGACTGATGAAACAAAAGATCTTTTTGATCATAGGGGCGCCGTGGTCCCTTGGGATTGTTCAGTGCTTCTACAGCGAGCCGGATTCATGGACAGTTTTCGTCAAAAGTATCCAAATCCGGTCAGTCATCCAGGTTTTACGTATCCTACATACAACAAAGATGTGCCTCTTAGTAAATTAGCGTGGGCACCAACTGCCGATGATCGGGATCGGATAGACTACATATATTTTCGCAGTAAATTACCTTTGGTAGTTTCTGAAATACAGATTGTGGGACCGGTGGAAACTATAAAATATGGACAAAAAGAAGAAAGAGATAGCGAGGATCATTTTTTGCTGCCCAAAGGTATTTGGCCGACAGATCATAAGGCTTTGCTTCTTTCCTTTAAATTCTGACCCCATGTTTTGTCCTAACAGCAAGAGGGAACTTTTTCCTTGTGTTGGGAGAGTTGGTCAGCACAGGAAGGTAGCCCCACAGTAAAAATTGATCCTTTATTGGGCGTGCTTTGGATGTTTACAATGCCTTTGTTTCGTTCAATGAGATCTTTACATAGAACTAAGCCTACACCCGATCCTGGCTCTTCTTCTGTACCAAATGACTTTTGTTGAATTTCATTGAATAGAGCGGCAGACTTCGAAGGGTTAATACCAATTCCTTCATCTTGAATATGAATATGCGTATATAGCTCATCCATACTTGAATAGATATTGATATTTCCATTAACATAACTGAATTTGATCGCATTGCTGATCAAGTTGCGTAAAATGATTATGGTATGGTCTCTATTGGCAATTAATTGAGTGTTATCAGGTATATCTATATTGATTTTTAGCTGTTTAGATAGCGTGTTGTCTTTAAAGCCTTTAATTATTTGTTGAATCATGGGTTTGATCAATAAAGTTGAGGCATTTGTATCCATTCCCTGCATATTGCTGCTACCCCATTGCAAAAGGTCATCCAATGCCTGATTCTGCTGAGTAATCTGTTGATAGATTTGTTGAATGTATTCCTGTGAAGTAGTATTATTGAGCATTTGGTTACGAAACATAAATACCAAAGCCTCCAGGTTGGCAAATGGGCTTTTGATGTCGTGAGCTATAATTGAGAATATTTTTTCTTTGTCGCGATTCATGGATTCCAAGTTATGGCGCTGATGCTCGATCTTCTTCATATTCTTGTAGATGATGTCCAAGAAAAAATTTACAGCAACAACCATAAAAATAAGTGCATTGATAATGTTGAAAACAGATCGAGATCGCGGGACCTGTTGGCTCTGAGGAAGTATATCTGGAAGTAAATATAGTAGTGAAATTAGGAAAGCCACTATAATACAAAGTATAATATGGACCCGTCGGTTGTCATACATCAACATCGAAACGATAAGTGTACATAATAAAAAGTATTCACCACCATTTTTATAGAGTAAAGCTCCGGCGAAGAAAAATACAGAATTGCTTGTCAATAATGTTGCCTTTGCACTGTTATACTTTCCATTATATTGAAGAAAAAGTACGGTAATCGCACATATTGAATTGGAGAAATTAATCGCTGATAAAATATAACGGTGGTCAATAAGATTGAGAATTGAAAAGAAAATTGTGGGAAACAAACATAATAATGCAATCAGGTTTATCATATACACGCGCTTGAAATCGATGTACGACATGTCGGTATGCGCACCAATATGGGAAAAATAAATCCAATATTTACGGAATTGATTCATAACGACAGATCTGATTTGCTAATAGTGTCTGAATATTCAAAATTAGCCATAAATCGGGAGTCCAACAATCATTTTTCAAGAATTGAATATCTTGTGAAAACGAGGAAATGGAAAGAATAACAATTGCGTTAGGGCAGCTGTATTAATTGGGGAAAAATAAGCGCACCTCGGTCCCTTGGTTTTCGCGGCTAAAGATGGCCATCTGTGCTTTGAGTCTTTCAAGGAGTTCCTGGACAATAAATAATCCTATGCCTTTACCATTGTAGTCCGTCGAGTTGGATCCGCGTTGTCTTTCCATGCGGATATTTTCGAGTTCATGCTGTGGAATGCCAATACCGTTATCTTTGATAAAATACAATACGCCATTTGTTACTTTTTCACTATAAATATATACTTGTGCCTTTTTATTGGCTGATGAGTATTTAATGGCATTGTTGATCAGGTTGGTGAAGACTTGGTATATTCCATTTTGATCACTATTTAATGGGAAAAGATCACCAAAGATAAGCTCTGTATGATGACTGCGATATAATAGTTTAGCTTCTCGGCACCAATTTGGAAGGGTAAGATCCAAGCGAATGTACTGCTTCCTTAGGCTATTAATTGGAGCAAGACTCAGCTCTACTGTTTTGTCAATAATATCTGCGATGTTCTCAAGAGATTGATCAATCACATCATAGAGTTCTACCCGGCGGCTCGATTGCATATCTAAATGTTCTTTCAGTACACCTATTCCTAATTTAGCAAGCGCTAAAGGATTCTTGGCGTCATGAGAAAGAGTGTACGATATCATTCGAAGGTTCGTTGCCGGATTGATTGTTATATTTTCTTGATCTGTGGGTTTATCTTTATGTATTTTATGGGTAACATCTGTGGCTGTATGTAGGATAGAATAAGTTCGACCCCGCTTATCAAACAAAGGCTTATATTCAAAATCAAAATAGCGCTTCATTTTGAAATCACGGTCTATGATGGTTGCTGGTGTATCAAAGGCCCTATAGGTGACACCGCTATCCCAAACATTACGGAGTATATCTGTAAATCCTTCCTCAGTAAATACAGGAAAAACCTCTGCAAAGGAATGTCCAAAGATTTCATTCTCACTACGCCATATGTTTAGCATACGCGAATTAGCAAATGCGATATTGAGGTTTGAGTTATCATAAATGGCAGTTGCAATAGGCATCTGACTTAGTGCTTCAAAGAAAATCGGAACATTCTTTTGAGGTTTTTGCATATTGGAGCGAATGAGTGTTTATTACCACAGTAATAAGGTAAAAATACGCAAAGATCAAGCCAATATTTAGCTTTTTTGCATTTCTTGTTGTTATTTGAAGTTACGTTTTGGTTGTAGACAATAGCTATAAATGGTACAGATGAGTTAAGGACTAATGGTCGATTCAAGGTGCCAATTTTTTTCGCATTATTTAAACTCAATAAAAAACAAAATATGATTATATTTAATAAACTTCACGGGAGATTGTAAGTTAAGGAATAACTAGGAATTTGTAATCGTACCAACTATGGACAAGTATTTGGAAATTAGAGAATATGATGCTCGGGACAGAAATAAACTGATTGATATTCTTTATATGAATATACCGAAGTACTTTGCGGAGAGTGAGGTCGCCGACTTCGAAGAATATCTTGACAAGGAGGTGGAAGCCTATTTTGTCGCACTGGTTAATGGGCAAATTGTTGGTGGTGGTGGGGTCGGATTTTCGGATGATGAGCAAACAGGATTTTTAAGTTGGAGTTTTTTAAATCCAAAATATCATGGATTTGGTTTTGGTAAAGCCTTATTGAATTATCGCATTGGCTTTCTATACAGCCATCATCAGGTTGAAAAAATAGAAGTTGGAACCTCCCAATTTACATTCGGATTCTATAAAAAAAATGGGTTTATACTAAGAGAAATCCATAAAGACTATTGGGCTGAAGGTTTTGATTTATATGATATGGTCCATACAAGGGAATAGATAGCAGCATTAATTCGGGTGACAAGCTGGCGAATAATATGTAGTTCATTGATTGAATACGATCAAGTTTTCCTTGATTTGATTCAGGTGATGTAGGGGATGATAGCTCATCAGATAAAACATTTCGCGAATACTGAGTTTTCCGAGCAGAGGATGCGGCAAAACCAGGCTATCTAGCTCCTCTTCATTGTACTGTGCAAATAGTTGATTGATTGTTGCTAATACTTCTTCCAGCTGCGCTATCAGATCCTCTTTCTGTGCGGGTAGGATTTCTTCAGGCAAAAATTGACTTGGGGCCTGTCGGCTTGTTTTGAGATAATTGTTACGCACTGTATCGTAATCCCAGGTTGTACGTTGTAGAGACCCGAATTTTTGGGCTATGAAATCTTTTGATTGAAGTACCTTTGGAAAGGGTAGAAGTGTTAAGAGAATATGTTTTAGCTGCTGACCAGCCGTCCATTTTTCATGATTACGATATGAAAAGTGGGGATCAGGTAATACCTCGATATAGGCAATAACGGTATGGTGGTTGTCAGAAAAGGTTTTGATCAATTCTTGTCTATTCATCTTATTTTTAGTATTAATGGATTATTTCGATCGTTTTTTTTAGCTTATTGATAAGTTAATATGATGTACTAAAAATATAAAATTATTTGCAAAACTCAGTTATGAATCTCACTTATTCGGAGCCAATCAGAGCTAAAAACGGCCGGTATTCATTGCTATACCGGCCTATTATTTCACTTATTTAAGAGATGTTCTACCCATCCATAAAGGTTTGTACTCGTTTTAATAAACTCCAAAATCAGCGAGATGCGAATAGAAGAAATCGCCCCAAGAACTTGTCGATTCTATTTTAAGGTATTGGGTACTAACGGATGTATTAAGATCGACATTGATCCAGGAACCAGCAACTTTGCTCAACTGCGTCGTTTTGATCAGTGTCCAGCTTACACCATTTGTACTTACGTAAATATTGACATCTTTCATCGCTCCATTTAAATTGTCTCGGTTACGGAAAGCAAGTCCTTTTACGGTACGTAATGCGCCCATATTGACGGAAAAGAAATGTGGCTGCGGGGTTTGAGTGGACGACCACGGAGTATGCCAGACCGTACTTCTATTCATATCCAATACATTGCTGGCTGGTGATCCAGGCTCATTACTATCGCTAGCTACAATTGACCAACCTGTGGTCGGTAACAATTTATAGGTCACAACCTTGGATAAATCGGGGATATTGTTAACGAAGTTATAAGCGTATCCTAAGGTAGTACGGCTTCCATTGACATGGAGAAATCCTATTCTCATTTCGTAATTTCCTGTCAGATCATAAAAATCAGCTAATGGGCACTCAAATCGAAAACTATCTTGGCCTATTATTTTTGTCGCCCATTGTACGGCATCATAATCGTTATTCACCCCAAATGGCTCCCTATCGTGCCAAACAACAATGTCATTGACTGGTTTTGTTGTTGTAAATTTCCCGGAAACGATAATCTTATTGTTCACAAAGCTTGATGACAGGGATGTTATTTCTGCAGATGCGGACGCGTACCAGTCAGTTCTTACCACAGGGCTGAATACTTGGCTATTGTTAAATGTTGCTGCTGTGGTACTGGTCAAAGAAGTTGTAGAGATTCCATAGGTCGAATTGCCCGAACCCATCAATGCCGTACCTAAAGTTGGCGCTAACGTTTTATTCATTCTGTTGTGGCTGGCATTTAAGCCATGGCCCAGTTCGTGAATCATTCCACCTATCCATACAGTTGCTTTCCTTCCAATATCACCGCCTATTCCTAAGTTTTTGGCGTCCAGATTTACATAATCTAATGCGTAGCAGCTGGTACCTGTACCATAGAATGGAGGACCTCCCGGATTAGCTGGATCTGTATTGTAGGTTGGAATAATGATTAGATTGTGCTCGCTTTTTTTTCCTGACGGATTTTGATTAAAATAGCTGTCCACTTCCGCTTTCACAGCGCCGCTGCCCCCTGAGTACGGATAAGTAGCTTTGCCATATTTTCCAGCAATGTAATGGATATTAATCAGGCTGTCATTGAGCAGATCCAATCCGAAGGATTTTCTGCCGAAGCCTTCGCGGTCCATATTATTTGCAAACATATTTTGGGCGTCCAACAGGATCTTGCTAAGACGCTTTCTGAAGTTGGGAATGGAATCAACATCATTTGGAACAAAATAGATGACGTTCAGCTTGTAGGGATTACTGTTCCATTCATTTGTTACCGAGCTAGTTGATGTTTTTGCTTTTAGAGTTTCGACACTTTCTTCGGTGTTTACCAAGGTCTTGTTACAGGAGGCAGCCCCTAAAGCGAGGGTTGCAAGCATTAGATTTAAAAGTTTTCTCATAATGGTTTATATTGTGTATCAATAAATATAAATAAGGCATCTTTTATTGGTGTGTAAAAAAATAAACTTTTATCACAAATAGTTTAGTCAATCGATTGATTAATCAACTTTTAAAATTGTTTTGTAACATTTTAATTTATTTGAGCATGAAATGATTGAGAGTTAATAATGGCTGGATAAAATTTAACCGACTTCTTACTTGCTTTTCATCCAGGTCTTATTACATTTGATTGTATGAATATTTAAATCGTATGGAAAAAATTAAAAACCTGATATTATTGTTGGGCGCACCCAATGATGAGCAGGGGAATCTCAGCGTTATGGCATTAGATAGAAATGAATGTGCCTATAATTTCTATTGTCATAATGAAGGGACTACAATTTTGTGTACCGGCGGCATGGGTGAACATTTCAATCGGACAGAAAAGCCGCATGGCGCTTATGCTCAAGCTTATCTTATGGAAAGAGGTGTCGTAGAGAAAGATTTACTTCCATGTGTACTATCCACAAATACTTACGAAGATTTTATGCTATCAAAAGAGATCATCAAAAAGATCTCTCCAGATCTCTTCATCGTGATTACCTCTGATTTTCACATGAGGCGAGCGAAATTATTGCAAGAAAAACTCATTGACTACCCAAATGTACTGTTTATTGCTGCAAAATCGACTGTTAGTCCCGACGAGCTTAATTTATTGTTACGGCATGAGCAACAAGCTATCCGGAGAATACTGGGACGTTAAACAGGTGTATTGAATAGCACTATTTTTAGCGGTTGCCCCTTATGCCGGCAAATTTTTTATACATTAACCCAGTTTCTTTCTGAGCCATTTGCGGACAGGTTCGTCATACCATTTCAAGCTGACATAGGCTAGTGCAATACTCGCCACCAAAATCAATAGGGCATAAGGCAAAGCTTTTATAAGCGTCATATCCTTATTGTTGCTGATCCAGGCAACATAAAAATAGACGAAAGGGTAGTGTACGAGGTATAGCGGGTAAGAGATGTCACCCAAAAATTTACAGAGCTTATTTTCTAATCTGCTGCTTGATATGCTGCCTGTCCCCAGGTAAACAATTAGGGGGAATACAATGATAATGCATACCGACTCATATATCCCGTTCATCCAGAGCTGTTCTGCTCCACCTATACGAGGCATATAAAACACAATGGCGATTAAAATACTACAGTATAAAAATGCATGTCGGATACGGCTCGGGCTCGTTATTCTGGATAGCAGGAGGCCAGCAAAAAAAGGGTACATGGTGCGGGTGATTCCTATGCGCACTTGTTCAGTATTTAATGTCCAGCCACCGCTAACATCTCCAGTAGGACTT
Organism: Sphingobacterium sp. UGAL515B_05; assembly: GCF_033097525.1. Taxonomy (NCBI): domain Bacteria; kingdom Pseudomonadati; phylum Bacteroidota; class Sphingobacteriia; order Sphingobacteriales; family Sphingobacteriaceae; genus Sphingobacterium; species Sphingobacterium sp. UGAL515B_05. Next base: position 4,663,981 of record NZ_CP109907.1, read on the forward strand.
GTGATCGCCAAATGCGCGAGTGCGACAGCCGCAATAAAGACCAAAATGCTTAACGATGTTTTGGATAGTTTGCGAATACCGATGGCATATAGCATATTGGCAATATATTCAAAAAACAATGACCAGCCGACACTATTGAGCGGATGCATTTCCTGCCAGCCTCGAATATCCAAAGAGAGGGGAACGGGAAGAATCGTATAACCAATGAGCATGACCAAAAGCATTTTCCAGAGCGGAACGGTGTGAATAAGTGGCCAGATTGTAGAATCTGTAAAATAAAAGCCTATTGCACCAAGAGTCATACCTAATAAAACCATCGGCTGAAGGCGTTCAATACGGCGTTTAAAGAAGGTACCAATAGACATTTTATGCCAACGATCATCATAAGCATAGCCGATCACAAATCCAGATAAAAGAAAGAAAAAGTCAACGGCCAAATAGCCATGGTTGACCAAGATATCGAGATGTCCTGTTCCCAATGGCTCCGTGAGATGAAAGGTTACAACGATAATCGCAGCGACGCCTCGTAGTCCGTCTAAAATGGGATAGTGTGCCTTTGTAGAAAGGTTTTTATTGTTCATGGCTTCTGATTTTATTTCGAAGATGTCTATGGACTTGCTAACTGTTTATAAATGTTATTGAATGAACGGCTGAAAATAATGAAATAACAGGTGTAAATTTGATCAAATCGTATCAAAATCCCGATGGTTATTCTCATTTTTTGTGCTGTACCGAATCGTTTATGGGGATTCACAATTTTTATTGCTGGTACACCCAGCTGCCAGCTTTTATATTCTTATAGAGTGTACATTCCGAAATTCAATGACCCAAATTTTTCATATCTTGCTGTCCAATTCACAAATGCTTTCTTCGACCGTCAGTTTACGTGAAATCGAGAAGCTCCCTTTGTGCATTGAAAATTCCGCTGTGCATTTATAAACATAAATTAATAAAAGAAATGATCGTTGTTAAAGTAACCTATAGTGTCCATGATGACTATGTACATACGAATAAAAAAATGATTGAAAGCTTTCTCAAAGATTTCAGGAAGTTAGATGGAACACAATTCCTGTATACTATTTTGCAGGGTGGTGAAAGCAATACTTTCGTACATATTTCCTAGTATAAGAATAAAGAGATACAGGATCAATTGCTGAAAGTACCGAGCTTTCTCCATTTTCAGGAACAAAGAGATAAAAACCTTGCTGTTGAGCCCAAAATTGAGTTTATGAACTTTATAGGGAGCTCAAACGATCCGTTTTAGCGAAGGAGAGACCGCGCTTCATGCAAAAGATATGTTTAATCACTATAGGCAATTAAACCACTTTGTTTGTTACTTGCAATGTCAAGTATTTGGATGAAGCTATTTATGTCTGTATCCATTTGGAGTCCCTTGTTTAATATAATTTGCTGAGTTTGTTTAATCAGAGCAGTATCTAGCCTGAAATCTGTATAATAGTCAAATCGTGTGGCGATTATGCCTTTTTGCCGAAGGCTGCTGAAAGTTTTTTCGTCAAGTTGTCCAGCGAAAACCAATCCTGCCTTTTCAGGGAAATCTGGTTTTAATTGTTTATCATCAATAATATAGAAATCTAACATCTCAGGATTTAATTTTAGCAAGTATTTGGTTATTACGACTCGATAATGGGCCGTTTACTTCAATAGCTTGTATACTAAAGTCGTCAATCCAATCGCGGAGTAAATCATTAACTTTAGATCTAAGTTTGGGTAGATCCGACTTGTGGCAAGGTATCAAATCGGGGTCTTCAATGGGGACAAACACCAAAAGATCAATTTCGGCCAATACAGCAAAGGCTTTTTCAAAAAGGAACTGAATATTTTTCTTTGGATCAAGAATATGCAGATAAGCTAAGATGTCGAGTACACATCTATCGAATATTACATTGTCTCCGCTTTGTGAAATTAGCTGGGCAGCGTAGTTAAATTGCTCAACGAAATCTTCGGCAGTGGGTTCTTCAAGGAATTCATGCCCCGATGATTCCAGCTGATAGTAGGGTTCTACTTCCAGTGTATATCCGGGAAGCTTTTCTAGAAGCTCTTCTGCTAAGGTGGTTTTACCTACTTTGTGCGTGCCAAATAGGGCAATTCTCATTTTTAAATTTATTTTATGAACTACGCTGTCAATATCTAAGGTAATGTTGTTAAACGAGAAAAGCTAATTAAATATCCGATATGCTAAATAACGATGATCAAATGAAGATTTTACATCGCAATTTTATTCATCATATCCTTGTTTTTCTAACTTTGAGTCTTAATCGGATATAGATAACATAGCAACAGTTCATTTGATGGGAAAAATACAATATTATCTTAAAAACAATACGCGTATTGCCGATGAGCACATAGACCAGATAAGCAGATGCTTCAGACTACAGCATTTAAAAAAGAATACCCTGTTGCTGTCAGAGGGAGAGACTTGTAAAGATTTATATTTTGTTCATCGCGGTAGTATTAGAACATACTTTGTAACCGCGCGGGGGCAGGAAAAAACGAGACATATCGCATTCGAAAATGCTATTATTACCTCAATCTCTAGCTTTATATCGCAAAAAAAGTCAACTGAATTCGTCGAAACGCTCGAAAATTCAGAACTATATGCAATAAACCATAAAGATTTTTATCAGTTATTGTCAGATATCCCGCTGTGGGAAAAATATTACCGGCAATTTTTGGAAAGTACTTATTTATGCCAGAATCAGAAGATGGAGAATCGTATAACACTTTCGGCTAAACAGCGCTATGACAAACTCATGAGTGAAGAACCAATCTATATCCAACGGCTTTCAAACAGAATACTTGCCTCTTATCTTGATATTACACAAGAAACGTTGAGTAGGCTTAAATCGAAATGATTTTTTGACATACATCAACGCGTCTAAAGTTGGAATGTTTTAAATTTGATTAGTTACATTTTTAAAAATAATCAATATGTATTTAGATCCAGATAACCACGTCGTTAAACTTTGTGCCCAAGGTATGGACATCGAGGGTAAACCGGAAGAAGCAAGCAAATTATTTACTCAAGCTTGGAATGAAGCAATAAATGACGTTGAAAGATTTATAGCAGCCCATTATATAGCAAGACATCAGAAGAGTGTTGCAGACAAATTGAAATGGGATGAGACGGCCTTACATTTGGCTCAAGAAATAAAGGACAACGATGTCAGCGGGGCATTCCCGTCGCTTTACTTGAATATTGCCAAATGCTATGAGGATCTAGGCGATGTTGAAAATGCAGAAAAAAATTACCAATCAGCACTTTCGTTCACGGACAAATTATCTGATGACGGATATGGAAATATGATTAGAGGAGGTATTTTGAACGGAATTAAAAGGTTAAAGTCATTGAGTGAGAATAGATAACATAATCGTCCAGTCTTTGTCACTTACAATTCATATAAACAAAAAAAGCTAATCTTGCGACTAGCTTCTTTCTGTGATCCCGCTGGGATTCGAACCCAGGACCCATACATTAAAAGTGTATTGCTCTACCAGCTGAGCTACGGAATCTTACTTCTTTATTTTTGAACTGCCGTTCCTTGTTTGAAGTGATGCAAAAGTAGGGCTTTAATCCTATTCCTGCAAATAATTTTGGCTTAAAATCACGCTCTAATGCTTAATAAGCTGATTTTAAGCCAAAAAAATTAATCATTTTCCAAATCCATGATTTCTTCCGCCAACTGCTCCCAACTCTCCTGGAATTGTGTCAATAATGCCTTTGCTGAGTTGTAAGAACGTGTAGTTTCCTGTAACTTAGTCGCATCCGAATAAACCGCTTCGTCCGCAAGCTTCGATTCTAAGTTTTTGACTAAAATTTCCTGCTCCTCAATTTTTTGTTCAAAAGACGTTAGCTCCTTATTTTTCTTGCTCAACAAACGTGTCTTATCTTCCGTAAGTGGATGTTTCTCCTTCTTTACTTTGGGTTCTTCCTTGACTTTTTTCTCGGTTTTTACCTCCGTCTTCACAACGCGTTTTGCAGCCCATTCTTCATATTCCTGGTAAGTACCTGGGTACTCCTTGATCTGTTTGTCTTCAATGTACCAGATTTTGTTCGCCACATTGTCCAAGAAATACCGGTCGTGGGATACAACGATAAATGTACCTTCGTATTGCTGCAAAGCCTGGATCAGAATGTTGACAGACTGCATATCCAAGTGGTTGGTAGGTTCATCAAGCGCTAAGAAGTTCGCGTCTGCGGTTAATGCTTTTGCAAGAGCCACACGTGATTTCTCACCTCCGGAAAGTACTTTGATCTTTTTGAAAGCATCGTCTCCGGTGAATAGAAAACATCCAAGAATGGAGCGCAATTCGGTCTCTGTATGCTTCGGTGCAAAAGTTTGTAACTCGGCAAGGATGGAATTTTCCAGGTGTAAGGCTTCCAGCTGATGTTGTGCAAAAAATGTTTGCGACACGTTGTGTCCCTGTTCTGCCTTTCCTTCAAACTCGTGATCCGCATTGGCCACGATACGTAAGAGGGTAGATTTACCTTTACCATTGGCACCAATTAGTGCAATCTTATCACCCTTTTCTATAATTGCTGAGGTATTTTTTAAGATCTCCAGGTTAGGGTAGGACTTGGAAATATTTTCCAACGTCACAACGTGACGACCTGAAGGTTTTGAAAATTTAAAGCTGAAGTTTACCGTCGGATTGTCATCGTCAACATCGTCAATTCTCTCCAAGCGATCCAACGCTTTGATCCGCGACTGCGCCATTTTGGCTTTGGAAGCCTTAGCACGGAAACGCTCAATTAAACGTTCTTCCTGTTTTATCTTGGCTTGCTGGTTTTTAAACTGATTGGCCTGCAATTCATTCCGTAATTCCTTCTCTTCAAGATAAAAACTGTAATTACCTGCATAAAGTGTTAATTTTCCTTTACGTGATTCTACTGTTTTCTTGATGATGCGGTCAAGGAAATATCGATCGTGGGAAACAATCACAATGGCGCCATCAAATGCTTGCAGATAGTTCTCCAGCCATTTGATGGAAGGTAAGTCCATGTGGTTGGTCGGCTCATCCAGTAACAGAATATCCGGAGTTTGCAATAAGATGCGGGCAAGCATAACCCGCATACGCCATCCTCCAGAGAAAGTTGCCAATGGTCTTTTTTGTTCTTCTTCTGAAAAACCTAGACCAGCAAGGATTTCATGGGCCTTAAATTCGATGTTATAACCATCTAAGGCCTCAAATTCTACTTGTTTATCGCTTAGTTTATTCAGGATGTCATCCGAATAATCTGTTTCTAGTTTGTGGAGTAAGTCCTCGATTTCGGCATGTAATTGATTTTGGCGCTCAAAAGCTTCCATAGCAACATGCAAAATGCTTTTGTCCGAATGGTAAGACAATAAGTCCTGGTTTAAATAACCAATCTTAAGGTCCTTCGCCATGGAAATCGTTCCTGATGTGGGCGTATATTGACCGACAATAAGGCGAAGTAAAGTTGATTTACCTGTACCATTGGCACCGATCAAGCCAACTTTATCTCCTGGTTTGATATGCCAGTTTGCTTCGTCATATAAAGCGCGAGATCCTATTTCAAATGTTAAATTATTTATTGATATCATTTCAACTGCAAAAGTACAAAAGTAATGAATATTTCTTCTTCTTTGAGTAACTTTGCGATTATGTATAAATTAGTCAAACCTATATTCTTTACAATGAATCCGGAGACGGCTCACCATAAAGTGACCGGTGGATTGAATGTTTTCTCAAAAATTTGGGGCGCCAAACAATTATTGAACGCTTTTTTTACCGTGGAAGATCCACGTTTGGAACGCGAAGTCTTTGGATTGAAATTTAAAAATCCTGTGGGCCTTGCTGCTGGCTTTGATAAAAATGCGGAATATATTGCAGATATGACTAATTTGGGATTTGGTTTTATCGAAATTGGAACGGTAACTCCTAAGCCGCAACCGGGAAACGATAAACCCAGGATGTTCCGACTTGTTTCCGATGAAGCTTTGATCAATAGAATGGGATTTAATAATCAAGGGGCAGACGTTGCCGCCACAAGATTGAAAAATCTAAAGGATCGAAAAGGATTGTTAATAGGGGGGAATATCGGTAAGAATAAGGTGACGCCTAATGAGGAAGCTGTCAATGACTACATTTATTGCTTCAATGCATTGTTTGACTACGTGGATTATTTTGTGGTCAATGTGAGCTCCCCGAATACACCGGGCTTACGCGATTTGCAGGAAAAGGAACCTTTAAAACATCTATTAAATACTTTACAAAGCCTCAATGTCGCTAAAACAGCTCCGAAGCCAATTCTGCTTAAGATAGCACCTGATTTGACGGATAGTCAATTGGATGATATCGTCGAGATCGTATTGGAGACACAAATTGCAGGCGTCATCGCAACAAATACAACAATTTCAAGAGAAGGCTTAAAGAGTCAACAGGAACTGATTAATGAAGCGGGCGGGGTAAGTGGACGTCCTTTGACCAAGCGTTCAACAGAAGTTATTCGCTACTTAAGCGAAAAGTCCAACAAGGCATTTCCTATCATTGGTGTAGGGGGGATTCATTCGGCGAAAGATGCCATAGAGAAGTTAGATGCAGGAGCCAGTCTCATTCAAGTTTATACCGGTTTTATCTACGAAGGTCCAGGCTTGATTGCAAAGATTTGTAAAGGCATATTGCAGACAGGAAGATAAGGATTAGCATGGCAGTTGATTTTGATCTGAAAGATTTCTTGGATAAGAAAGTTGATGAATATAATCAACCTGGTTTTATTCCAAATGATCCCATATCGATTCCGCATCAATTTTCAACGAAGCAGGACATTGAAATCATGGGATTCTTGGCTTCGATTATGGCCTGGGGCCAACGGAAGACAATTATCAATAAATGCAAAGAGCTCATCGTTCGAATGGATGGCGAGCCATACGATTATATCATGAATCATCAAGAACAGGATCTAAAAAGTTTATTGGGATTTAAGCATCGTACGTTTAATGATACAGATATTCTTTATTTTGTTTCTTTTTTTAGGCATCACTATCAGCATTTCGAATCTTTGGAAGATGCTTTTCTCGTAGGGCAGGAGAGCAGGCAAGAGGTCGACTTAGAAATGGCGCTGAATGCCTTTAAAACCTATTTCTTTTCGTTGCCTGATTATCCTGTTCGCACACGGAAACACATTAGTAGTCCAGCACAGAAGTCAACCGTCAAGCGGATCAATATGTTTTTACGCTGGATGGTCAGAAAAGATACAAATGGGGTAGACTTTGGAATTTGGCACCGTCTGTCCCCAAAAGATCTAATCTGTCCGTGCGATGTCCATGTTGAGCGCGTTGCCCGTAAATTTGGTCTAATTACATTGGATAAAGTGAATTGGAAAACAGCCCAGGAATTAACGGCCAATCTACGCCTACTAGATCCGTTGGATCCGGTCAAATATGATTTTGCGTTGTTTGGCTTAGGCGTAGAAGGGGAAATGTAAAATTAAGACGTGAAGAAAAAAGCGTCCTTGTCAACTATAGCTGGCAAGGACGCTTTTTTTTATACCGGAACCAATGGTAAGATGCTGCAGGGGTAGCTAGATTATACAAGCTTGTCGATCTTGATCAGGAGGTCAACCAAACGATTAGAATAACCAAATTCATTGTCATACCAGCCCACAACCTTGACTAGACCACCCACTACCGAGGTTAACTGGGCATCAAATACACATGAATAGGGGTTATTGATGATATCTACCGAAACTATGGGGTCTTCTGTATAAAATAATACATTTTTTAAGTCGTTTTCTGCTGCAGCTTTGAACGCTTTATTAATTTCTTCTACCGTGGTTTCTTTCTCAAGTGTACAGGTAAAGTCCGTCAATGAGCCATTGAGTACAGGTACACGTATGCCTGCGCCCCCTAATTTATGCTGCAAATGTGGAAAGACATTGGTTATCGCCTTAGCAGCACCAGTGGTTGTTGGAATGATCGCCGACGATGCTGCTCGCGCTCTCCTTAAATCTTTATGTGGTGCGTCGTGAAGATTCTGGTCTCCAGTCATGGAGTGAACCGTGGTAATATAGCCATCTTTGATGCCCCAATTTTCATCCAATATTTTAACTAGGGGAGCAACATTGTTTGTTGTACAGGAGGCATTGGATAAAATCGAAGCAGATAGATCAATGACACAATCATTAATGCCCAATACCACTGTTGGAATGTCTTTATCTTGTGCCGGTGCGGAAATAATCACTTTTTTTGCACCAGCTTCCAAGTGCAGCGACGCTTTGTCACGACTGGTAAAGTAACCCGTAGATTCTATGACGACATCAATTTGAAGCGCCCTCCAAGGCAATGCCGCAGGATCTTTTTCATTGGTGACCAAGATGGAAAGATCATTGACAATAATATGTTTGTCATCGTGGGTCACAGTACCAGGAAAAGGACCATGTACAGAATCATATTTAAATAGATGGGCCAACGTCTTGGTGTCTGTCAGATCATTGATAGCGATGACATTCAATTCATCGAAAGCCCCTCTTAAAAAGATATTACGTAGTGTATTTCTACCGATACGTCCGAATCCATTGATTGCTATGTTTAGCATTTCAGATTATTTATGAAATTGGCTTATTGCATCGTTAATATTTTTTTCACCTTCCCAATGTGCTTTTAGCTTTCCATCCGCACCATACACATAATTTGCCGGAAATTGTGAAGGCACATGGATTGTTTGTATAAACGTTTGGTCTTTATCAATCAATACCTCTACGTTAGATGCTTTGGATAGTTTAGGAGCGAATGTGTCAAAAAAACCTAATACTAATGCCGGGTCATTCATTGAAATATAATAGATATTGACGTCTTTTAGACGATCAATATTCTTTTCTAGCTCCGTAGCTTCATGTTGACAATGACTACATCCTGGATCAAATAGAATAAAAACGGTATTCTTGTCTTTGGCAACGTTTTCCTGCGTAACTCTGATGCCCGAACGAAGCTGATAAAATGTGAAATTAGGGAGAATGGCTGCAGGGTCGGAAGATTGCGTTGGTGCAGCTTGACTATGGTCGTGGCCTGCATGATCGTGACCTGCATGATCGTGACCTGCATGATCATGGCTTTCAGCGCTGGCTTCCTGGGTCGTATTTGAAGTATGATCTGTTTTCGGTTTGTTGTTATTGTTACATGAGTAAAGGATGCTGGCTGTCAATACCGCTGTAACTCCTAAGATTATTTTTTTATTCATAAACTACCTGTGCTTTTAAATCAGTGTTAGTGATTTGTTATTTTTATTATTCATTCAAATAGATTACTTCATTTTTCAAAGAAATATGAAGTAATCGATTGCATTAATGGGTCAAAACTATGAAAAAAATGGGATTCTCTACCTTTCAATTTCATTTATGACAGTTTACTGGATATCGATGCTTTTTATAGTTCAGTAGTTTAAAAGCCATGAACTATATTTAATCAATGATATCTAGTTTATCACGAGATGATTCCGGGTCTATTAATGAGGTCGATTGGATGATTTCCGGTGTGCTTCTTCCGAATTCGATGCTATAAACTTTAAGTAGAACGCCAACGCAAGATAGAATTAGAGGTCCAAATATCAGTCCCAACATACCAAACAGATTTAGTCCCAGTAAAACGCCAAATACGGTGATTAAGGGGTGGACATCCCCCAATTTTTTCAATATGGTAAAACGAAGCACATTATCTATACTTCCAATAATAATGATCCCGTATAAAGCAAGACCTATGGCGTTTCCGGACTGACCATTTGCAAGAAGAAAGAGAGCCGCAGGTAAATAGACTACCATCGTTCCCAAAATAGGTATTATTGTGGAAACTGCCGTGAGGATACCAAGGAAAATAGGACTTTCTAACCCAAAAAACCAATAGCCGAGGCCCGCAACGATACCCTGACACATGGCCAAAATGGGAATACCAATTGCATTGGATTTGACCATCATGTCAAATTCTTTCCATAACTCCGCTTTACTTGCTTTGGTGAAAGGAATCGCTTGATAGATCGTTTCTTCTAGTTTTTTGCTGCTTACGAGCATAAAATAGAGGACAAATAATGCAACGAGTACATTGACACCTACCTCCGCAACGGAATTCAGAATATTGGGAATAAATTTAGCTGCTCGCTGGAGGGCTTGCATTAATGCTGTATCTGAAAGGTCTATATTACTTAAGTACGGACTATCTTTTAAATAGGTCTTAACAGAGTCAAACTTCTGCATTAGTTCATCTTTGTTACTAACAACTTCCGTTACCTGAGGTACCATATAGTTGATTAAAAGATAGAGTGGGCCAACTAAAAAAATAATTGTCAGTAAGATCAACAAGATACTGGCTAATGATTTATTCCATTTTTTTTCTTCGGTAAGTTTATGATTGATCTTTCTAAAGAGAATGTAAAGTGTTATCGCCCCCAAAAAACCAGGTAAATAATAAAATAGGCTTGTAAAGATCAATATGCATATCGCTACAATAATGAGGATAAGCATAATTTGATTAATGGAATTATTGTTGATTTGTTTATATTTCATATAGCTGACAAATGTACTGTCTTTTGATGTGTGTTTATCGTATGACAATATTTTTTTGGAAAAGTTTTATAAAGTTAAATTAAACTTCCTTTTTTATAATTTCAATGATTTTTTAAATTTCTTTTCTGATTTTGCCGCTGGGATCAAATCTGTACCATTAGACCTAATGTGGGTTTACTTTCAAAGAAGAATTATTCACCGAGCTGAGCATCGAACAACTGACCTTCTTTATTGCCTGGACCATGTTTTCCAAAACAATGCACCCCCATGTTGGCGATCGGTGATTTTTGTGGTTTATACCTGTATTGAAACCCAATTGTTCTGCCTTCGTCTTTTATTGCGGGAAAGAGGATTAAGCGCTGCTCGAAAATCTTAGTTTTGGTTCTGAGGCATAAGAATTTCTTTTAAAATAGTCAGGATATCATACTGCTTGATAAAGAGCATGGAATGTGTAGGCCGGGATACATCGGATCCGCTGTCAGATTGCGTATTCCTGCTATTGGTTTTAATTCCCTTATGAAAAAAAGGATGAGACCCTTTTCCTTTTTTATTGTTTGAAAATAAGCCCATAATCTTTTGTGTTTTGGTTATTGCGGCTATCCTGTGAAGAATGTGACCGCAATAACTAATATACAAAATAACTTTGGATCTTAATTAATAAATATTTGACTACCATGCTCCTCGTCTTTTTCAATTGAAAGAGATACAGGAATACGTTCTTTGAGCTCTTCAACATGAGAAATAATGCCTACGATCCGGTTTTCTTTATGCAGATCCAATAGTGTTTCAAAAACGATATTCACGGAAGTGATGTCTTGGGTTCCAAAACCTTCATCAATGAAGAAAAAGTTTTTAGCTGCTTTTGTATTTGATTGTACACTTTCTGCGAGTGCCAAGGCTAAGCTTAAGGACACTTGAAAAGCCTGTCCTCCCGATAGGGTTTTTACACTTCGGCTTTTCCCTTCATTTAAATAATCTATAATCTCAAATTCATTGTTTTCATTTATCTGCAAGCTAAGTTGATTCCGAGTCATGCGATGAAAACGTATATTGGCATGATCGCATAATTGGCGGAGATAAATTGAAGAAATGTATTGCACAAACCCCGCACCTTTAAATAGATTGACGAGCTGTTTTAAATTGTCATTGCGCAAATTTAACTTCACATGTTGTTGCAGAAGGGCCTCTTTTTTAGTATATGATACCATCAATTGATCAAGTTCTTGTCTAAGCTTGGCAACATTTTCAGTACTTTTTTTCAATTCTCGGGCACTTTCTTCCAAAGCCTTTGCCTGTTCGTTAAAAATCGATTCATCATACACTTGATCAACAAGCTTATTTTCCAGTTGGGCAATCTGCACCTTGACAGATTCAAACTGAATTTGAAATTGTTCAAGTTCGAGCCGGATCTGCTGCACAGGTAAGTTTTGGGATAGTATCTGTTTAATCTCTTCTATACTGCTAAAAGATGAAGTTACGACAAGTCTCTGTAGCGTTGTTTCAACGTCTAGATTTTCATGTTTGATTGTTTCAAGTCGCTCAATGATCGTGTCAACAAGGCTATTTTGTGCTGCGAATTGATTGTTTAACTCGTTTAGTTTCTCGTTTATCGCAAGATAGTCTCTCTCTATTCTTATATTTGAAATCTTTATGGTGTTATATTCCTGTTCGACAGTTTCGGGTTCTTTCGATTGGTAATCGAACCAGCTCAGCTGTTTTAAGTTTCCAATATTTTGATTGATCTGCGCTTGCTTACTTACCTCGTCGCGTTCAAATTGGCTCAGGGCTTTATGGTACTTATCCAGTTTTTCCTCGACCGATGCTAATGTTACCTGATCGTTTGTAAGCTGTTGTTCTAGGATCAGGATTTGGGCTTCAATTTGGGAAAGCTCGTTTTTTTTGGAGACATAGATAGACTCATCTGTGCTGCTGTAACCTGGCCATATAAATTCAGTTAAATGTGCCATTTTGTTGGACTTGTTCAACTGAATTTTTGTGTTCAACTCATGCTGCTGATCTGTCAATGATTGCAAACGAAGGACGAGTTTCTCCACTTGAAATTTCTGATCCTGCTTTTGTTTAAGGAGTTCATTTGTCTCTTTGATCAGTTTTTCATGCGCAAGGATCTCTAGTGAAATATCTTGCCCATGGTTGACCATCGGGTGTTCCAATGCGCCACATAGGGGGCACGGTGATCCTTCTCTCAGATTTTCCGCATATTGAGTTAATCGTTGCTGCAAGAGCAGATGGGACTTTTCATCCTGTAACGTGTGGAGCTTTTGCTCCATTTCCTGTAGTGCAATAGAATGACCTGAGTGAAACTCTTCCAGGTCACTATGGAAGTTGTGTAATTGTTGTCTGATTTGGCTCGCATTGTCTTCTAATTCAAGCGACTGTTTATTAAGGTCTTGCTCTTGTTGTTGTATCCCCTGTTGTTTGGTATACCATTGACCTAATTCCATTAATTCTTGAGCCGAAGGTTTAGATCGCTTTAAACCTGCAATTTCACGCTCAGTTTCATGGATTTTTGCTTTATAGTGTATTTGTTCCTCTTTTGCGTTCTCAACAAAATTACGTCCTTTCTGGGCACGGTCTTGTAGGCCTTTAATTTCATTGGAAAAAACGATCAATTGCCGTATCAGTTCAAGATCCAACTCCTGAATATGACGTTGCGGTAGTAGTTGATATTCAGGTTTAAGTACATTTAGACGAGCTTGATGCTCCTGTACGAGTTGTTGAATTTCGCGCTTCTTTACTTTTTCGTTTTCTAATTTCCTTTGTGTTGATTCATTCTCCAAATCTAATTTTTCTTTGGACTTGAGGCTCAGCATAAATGTTGATTGGGCTTCTTCGAATCGGTTTAACTGTAGCCTTAAAGCCTCTTTTTGCGGTTCCTGTGCAAGTAATTGCTTGTACTGCGAATTCATTTTGTTTAATTCAAGAAAATCTGCCTTGAGTTTTTGAAGGCTCAAGAATTTCTCATGCTGCAGCTTATGTGACGATTCTATCGCGGCGAAAGAGTGAATTTCTGTATGTAGATTTTCGCTGGTTGTTTTGATAAGTTCTGCAGTGATCTCCTCAAATCCTAGTAATTGGCCATTTAAGTGATCCAATTCCGACTGATTTCTCTTATATAGATTGGAAACTTTGTCCTGTAGGTCAAATCGATGTAACTGAAAGATCTCCTTCATCATATCCGTGCGTTCCTTGGCACCAAGTTCTATAAACTCCTTGAACTGTCCTTGTGGAATGATGATCGTTCTCTTGAAGTTCTCATAGCTTAACCCTATTATCTGCTGTGTATTACTGCTCTCTAATGGAACCCATGCTTCATTTATTTTCTCGTAGAGTACGACGGTAGGCGATTTGACATCATCGAAGTTTTTGGAGTTACGTTTAAATTCACGGGTGACTTTGAATGTACGGTCTTCAAAGTTGACGAAATCAAGTTCAATATACGATCGGTTTGACTTGAGATTCATCATGTTGTATGCCCGTTTGTCACGCGCATTTAGACGTTCTGTTTCTCCAAATAGGGCGTACGTAATGGCTTCCAATATGGACGATTTACCCGAGCCAACGGCACCAAAAATACCAAAAAGCCCCGCTTCAGAAAGCACGGTAAAATCAATAGTTTGACGATCCTGATAGGAATAGATACCTTCTAATATTAGCTTTAATGGAATCATGGAATTAAGAATTTAGTATTTCGCGAAAAAGAGTAATGATATCGTCGTTGGGTGCTTGATTGGCGTTTTTGGATTTGAAATAATCTTGAAATAATGCAGACATGTCTTGTGTGAGATTGATTTCTTTGGTGTCAAGAGATTCGCCATTGCTTTGTTTAATTACAGGAATTAGGTAGATAATTCCTGTATGGGCTTGGTAGATCCGCTTGCGATCTTCGGCTTTTAGGAATGTGTCTGATTTCAATGTAAGCTCTACCAAGGCATTGGGATTTTCTGACAACCAGGAAATGCAGCGTTCAATATCGTCGAAAGTTTTTCTGAGCAATGGTTTACCTTGCGTTAAAGGGATTCTATCCACAACGGCTTGATTACCTGCAGACACGTCGACTAGTGCTACGTATTTGGTCTGTCCGGCTTCCGAAAAGCTGTAGCATAGGGGAGATGAAGCATAAATAGCTGGTTTTTCAGAAGAACCGATGTTTTTATAGGCATGGAGATGCCCTAAGGCTGTATATTGTACCTGAGCCGGAATAGCCTGCGAATAGATCAAGTCTGCATTTCCGATTCTGACCGGCTTTTCGCCATCCGGTTCTTCTAAAAGCGGACTGCCGAATTTATTCATGTAAAGATGCGCGGTTAATATATTAACGCCATTTTCATCGCAGTATCTGTCGGCAAGCTTTTCCCAATTTGCGGCTAAAACCTCATTTAACTTACTTTCTTTTTCTTCGCCTAAATATTGTTTTAGACGGATCTCATTTGCGTACGCGGTGTGAAGAATACGAATCGGGTAATCATATTGAGGCAAGTTTAGTTCGATAAAGCCGTTGTCTGCCCGTAAAACAGAGAATCCCTCCGTAGCAAAGGGAGTCACAAGAGCATTGGGATGACCGATTAAGATAATGCCAGATGCCCTTGCCAATGGGTCAGGAGCATCAATCAAATGTGGTGAATCATGATTGCCCGCGATTGCTATTACTGGGCGTATGCCATTCTTGGTAAGACGCTTGATTGTTCGGTAGAATAGCTCGATGGCTTCCACACCGGGATTGAAGGCATCGAACAGATCTCCTGCGATGATTACGAGATCCACGTTTTCCCGGTCTGCGATATCAACGATTTCATCCATGACCAGTACTTGTTCATCTATCCGGGAGAAACTGTCCAATCGTTTTCCTAAATGCCAATCGGCGGTATGCAATATTTTCATGTGAGAGCTTGGATATTTTGCGCAATGTTACAAACTAAGATAAATTTGGCATGAAATGCAATTATAATTGGATGGAATCGCATAAATTATTGCTGCATAGATTTAACTGTGTAGGGTTAGCCCCAGCCTAATGCGGTTTTAATGAAATGTTAAAACATGTTAAATACACCTTCTAAAAGTCATTTAATTGTATTTTTAGTGCTCCAAAATTAAGCTAGATCATCATAGACGAGAAGTATGCGAAAAGTTTTTCTATATATGTTTTTTTTCTTTATGCTATTGATGCGTGTAAATGCGCAGGAGATACAAGCGATTAAAGGAGAAACTGCTTATCCTTTTTTATTGAAAGATGCCGCACCGGATTCGTTGGAATCTGAAAAACAGCCTGTATTTGTGTTTCTGCATGGAAGAAGTTTGTCGGGGACAAACTTAGATCGTGTAAAGCGTTACGGTGTTTTGTATGCAATTAACAAAGGTCAGGAGGTGCCTGGGATAATTGTTGCGCCACAGTCCCGGGGAGGATGGGATCCGGACAAAGTAATCGAAATTATTGACTATGTTATTGAACATTACAATGCTGACCCCGACCGTATTTACGTTTGCGGCATGAGTATGGGGGGCTATGGCACCATGGATGTGGCTGGTAAATATCCCGAAAGGGTGGCTGCTGCAGTAGCAATATGTGGCGGTGGGTCAAGTCAGTATGCCTCCAACCTGACGCAGGTGCCGATATGGCTTCATCATGGTACCGCTGATCGTGCAGTGCCAATTTCGGAGTCCAGAAAAATTATGAATGCGATCAAAAGAGAAGATCCGGATGCAAATGTGAGCTTAAATGTGATAAAAGGGGGGACCCATGGAAGTGTGGAGCGATTGTTCCATGATGATGCAATTTACAATTGGATGTTGAAGTTTAAGAAAAAGCATAAATCTTAGGGGCGTGTTGGTCCGGTAGCGGTGTATCGAAAGACAATTTATAAATAAAAAAGCCTGATGAAGTATTTCCATCAGGCTTTTTTTATTTATTAGCCTTCGTGATCAAATGCAGTCGGTCTTTTTTGAAATTGCGCCATCAATATATTAGGTTGATGAATCAAGTGTGTCTTTGCGAGATATTCGGAGTTGTCGGCATAAATAAACAACAAGGTTCCATCTTTGATGGTGTTAATAATCGGGCCTGCAAACTCCCTTGGTACTGCGGGGCAGCCGTAGCTTTTACCGAGTCTGCCTAAACTTGCTATTGTTCCTGTGCTACAGTAATCGGCGCCATGCATCACAACGTATCTTGCTTTTGCATTGTCATTTATACCTTCTTCAAGACCATTTAATACCAAGGAGTAGCCATTCTCGCCGTTGTACGTGTTTTCTGTTGTGAAGAACCCTAAAGAACTTTTAAGTGACTCCTGTTGATTTGAAAAATTGACGGCATAGTTTTCTCCGCTATTTTTTCCATGCGCAACCAGTGTGTTGAAAAGTACTTTTTTGTGCGCAAGGTCGAGTACAACAAGCCTTTTTTCCGTTGATGCCAATGAAAAGTCAATGACCGTCATGATGTCCTTGTTATGGATCGGAAGTTCTTTTCTGCCTTCCATTGCTTGGCGAAATGCTTCGTATTTTAATACTTTGCCTAGATTCATTTCATCATACAACGAGTCAACTTCGGTGCGTTGACGTTCGACATTGATACGATGAGTGCTGGTGGTTTGTTGATCTGTTGTTTTTAATTCTTCTTGTGAGGACAATGCTGTATTAAGTGCCATCAAAAGAAACATAAACGTATTTCCCATTCTTCTCCCTTTTCTGTGTAGATGTTTACAAAATTAATTATTAAAGTTAATACATATTTGATTTACAGAATGTTAAATATTGTTAATCAATAACAACGACCAGCGAAGCGAGGTCTTTTGACCGTTTATAGACAAATTGAGCGTGAGATGACGCATTTCTGACGCACATATGTGACTTGGGTGTTGTGCCTAGGCTCTCACTATATTCGATAATGCTGCCATTGGGATTGTTGACTGGAACTCCATGTATATAGGCTCCGGCGGTAAATCGGGTGGCATAAGGCGCGAATCCGGCGTAAGTTTTGGTGCCGTCTTCATAATAAAACATCTTGGATTTGTGTTCCTGGACAACAAAAAGGCCTGTTGGAGTTTCCTGGGCATGGGGAGGTTTGTGCCGACCACTCGTCACAGGATTCATGCTTCGGATAAGCCATTCGTTTCCGACTTTTTCCAAGGTGCAGATATTTTGGTTTCTCACATCGACGATATTGATGATCTTGAACTGCACGGTGTCGCTAATAATACGGAGATATCTTTTGGGAACCGTATATTTTCCTTCGAATGAAATACCTTCAATCGGGATTCGAGCGATGCTGTCGGGGCCTTGTATGCGGACGAGCCAGCCGTCCCGACCGTAACGAACAGCTTTAGTGCTGGTAAGATCGTAGAGTGGTGCCGCTTGATAGCGTTCGACGTTGAAACTGTCGGATACGCGTTTATAAGAGTCCCGTTTATAGTCCTGTATTGTTGGGGCTTCGCCTTTTTCATTTTGATAATTCTGTAGAACCCCATATAGCGATGGCGTCTGTTGAAAATTTTCGATAAAGGCCAGGCGTTCTTTGATCTTTTCCCATTGAAAACTGCGTGTGGTGTCTTTGTAAGGATAGCTGTCTTCCAGGGTGTATTTGTTGTAAAGCAGCTCTTTTTTTAAGATAATATCCTTAGCGGTAAATATTTTTTTCTGCTCAACCTGCTCTTTAGGTGGAGTAGGTTTTTGCTGCTCAGTTTGCTGATTGGTTTTTCCTGTGTTTTTCTTGTCCTGCTGGCATCCCGGCAATAGAAACAATATGCTTAGTATTAAACAGGTTAATCTTCGATTCATATATGGAAGTATAGATTATCGTTTTATACCTTAAACTTAGATAATTAGTTTATTATTTGCAATTTTATTGCAGTTGAAGGAAATAGATTTGCTGTTAAACCTTACTATTCGTTTTGTGAACTGTAACAGATTTTCAATGATGAGGTGTTTATTGGAGTAAAATTTTATTTTAAGGAGCTGTCTTGGACGCGGGGGAGATATTTCTTCGATGATGGATAAAAAGTTAGTTTTGTGATCTGAAATAAATGATATGGACAAAATTGTTATTTGCTCGGCGGTGATGCTTGCTCCGGAAGGAGATTTGCTAATGGTTCGTAAAAAAGGGTCTAGCTATTTTCAGCTACCTGGAGGGAAGGTGGGGCTGGAAGAAAGCCGTGAGCAGACCTTAATTCGTGAACTGAAAGAGGAGCTTCGGTATGATGTGAGCAGCATGGAAATAAGCTTTATCGGTAGTCACAGTACACAGGCTGTAAATGAGGTAAATACGGTGGTCGTGGGCTATATCTATTTAATTAAACTGGCAGAGCGTCATGCATTTGAGCCTTATGAAGAACTGGAAGAAGTGCTGTGGATCAGTAGAGCTGATTGGCAAAGTTACCAATGGGCACATCTGGCATCCGAGTTTGTTCTACCAAAATGGCTTTCGGGTGATTTTGATCGTTAAATCGTGTAGGGTAAACAAATTAAACCTTTGTTTGTTAGAGTTTTATATAAACTATAAATAAACAAAGATTATGGAAAATCAGCTTTTAAAAGGGGCGAAGGACTTTTTTGACGAAGAGGCGGTCGCTCAGATAGGGCAAGTTTTAAATCAGGATAAAGAGGGGGTAAAGCAAGGTTTGAATGTAACAATTCCCGCCTTGTTTTTAGGTTTAAGCCAACATTCCGATTCCGGTAGTGGGTTTTCGGCGCTACTTGAAAGGGCTAAGCAGCACTTTGCGAATTTTGATTTCCACGAGCTTCTCGGTAGTGTGACCAAAGCAGATGAGCCCGCGGGGGATCCTGCTGTGAAAGGCGAGAATGCTCAGGGTTTATTGGGATCAATATTTGGTGGGGGCTTGGATACTGTTTTGAGTACTGTTGCCGGTTATTTGGGGTATGATGGTAGGTCCATTGGGAAATTAATGAATTTTTCTTTGCCCGCGATATTCTCCAGTTTAACAAATAAGGGTCAAAATTGGGATTTTGATCGTATCGGTCATGTTTTGGAGGAAAATAAGACCGCTTTTGCTGCTGCTGTTCCCGCTGGGTTAGGCTTGGGCGCCTTTGGGAAGCTTTTTGATGGTGCACATTTTTCTGCACCGGCGGAATCCGCGACTGAACATGCAATTCCTGCTGATGTTGCTAAGGAGGTGGATAGTCATAAGTCAATATCCATTAATCCGGCAAATGAACTGGAAGCACATAAAGAGCCCTTGTCATTGCCAAGAGCGGAAGAGTCCAGGGCAGCAATCGCTGAAACCGGTTCTGGAAGCGGTTCCGGTGGCGGTTGGTGGAAGATTTTAATCGCCCTGGTCGTATTGGCTGCGCTTTGGTTTTTATTTGGAAAAGGCTGTAGTGGAAGCAAGCAAGACGGTGCTACCGACACCAGTGTAAATAAGACAACGGTAGAGTCAGATTCTATGAAGAAGGGTTCCAGTATGGTCGAGCGCGAGCAGACAGAGGTTATCCTACCTAACGGCGTCAAACTTGCTGCTTTTAAAGGCGGGATAGAGGATCACTTGGTCCAATTTTTAAAATCCGATTATAAATCGATTGGTGAAGATTCCCTGAAAAATACCTGGTTTGATTTCGATAACCTGAATTTCAAAACAGGTACAGCCGAGGTACTGCCTGAAAGTCAGGTGCAACTAAGTAATCTTGCAGCGATATTAAAGGCTTTTTCTGCAGCTAATATTAAGATCGGTGGCTATACAGACAAAACGGGCAATGAGGATTTCAATAAAAAGTTATCGCTTGAGCGGGCAACGGCTGTAAAGGATTACCTGAGTAAAGAGCAGCTTTCCAAACAGGTGATAGGTGCGGAAGGATACGGCTCACAGTTTGCCAAGTATAAGGCCGATGCGCCAGAATCTGATCGTATTATGGATCGGCATGTTTCGATAAGTGTTCGATAATTGTTTTGTGCAGCATAACTAGACCGCTGCGATAATAAAAAAGAGCAGATTCCACCGGAACCTGCTCTTTCCTTTTATGTGTAATGCAATGTTGTTTAGAAACTGTAGACACAGGCCAACAGAAATTGTCCTGCAGATTTGGTTGGGCTTAGATCGTTTTTGATGAATCGTTCGGTATTTCCTTTGTCAATTCTGATTTCGGGAATAAATTTGAATCCATGGTAATTATATTCTGCGGTCAAGGTGGTTGCGAGGATGTTGGAACTAGGGATTCCATTTTCTTCCTCTTTATGCGTTTGGAAAAACTCTTCGCGTAATCCTAGGCCGAAATGTTCTGAAAAATGAATTCTTGGGTAAAGTGCTACTCCAGAGTAACCCCCACCATCTCTCTTTTTATAATTTGTAGCATTTAAACCAAGGAAAAATTTGGAGGTGAAGTCATAATTAGCAACGAGATCGACCAAGGTTCCAGAGCTGTAATTGGTTTTACCGCCAGCAGAGGATCCTGTCAGGAAATTGAGATAAAAGCTGCTTTTATCATTGGGAGTATAGGCCAGTTGGGAGCCGACATGGGAAACTCCGTTCATATCTTGATAGACATTCCAGTCGTTAAATAGTCCGACCATTAAAGCCACTTTGTCTGAGAAACTATACGTAGCTTTTAAACCAGCGTCTTGAAATGGGCCCGCGCCGAATAAATAAGAAGTTGAATAATGGAAGTTGTAGGTTGGTGATATCACTTCAAAACCCACAAATGTTCCCATGAATCCTGCGGTAAGATTGAGTTTCTCGGTTAGATCATAGCCTACATATAGATTTTGGATATGGAAACTGTTTTTGTCGTCGCCAGCCTGGCCATCGCCATTCATAATGGATCGATATTGCCCTCTGGGGCCAAAAGATAATTCTCCGACAAATGATGCTTTTTTAAACTTCTTTTTTACAGCCAAATCCACCATCCCAATAGAGACGGAGTTGTTGTCTTCGGTAAAATAGGTGTTGATATTAGGTTTGTTTTGAAAATCATATTTCCAATAAGTATCCACTGATCCGGATATTTCTATCCCTTTTTCTTTGGTTTCCTCTTGTGCTGTGGTTATTTTTATTAGAAATACTGATAAAATGATGGTTGTTAGAAGTTTTTTCATGTTTTTTTTGGTTTAAGTTTGATTTGTTTGATTTTTTAAGGCTTAATTTGTTTGTTCTGTCTGTTTTGTATTGGTTTTTGTTTAAAAATTTATTGGTAATTATGGTTTTTGTGTTTGTTTTTGTGAAATTATGTAAAAAAAATCATAAAAAATAAAATAACATAGTATTTTTTTAACAAAAAGACTTTATATTTGAAAAAATTATAAGGGAAAGTAGGTTTTTGTTTTGTTCTTGTATTTTTTTAACAATTTTATTAATATATTGAAAACACTAATCAGTTTAAACAAATGAAAAAAATTATTCCACTCATTGTTCTAGTTCTTTTGGGAGTATTGGGACTTGTATTTCCGTCCATCGACTTGTCTGATTTAAACAAGGCAGAATTTGATACGGGAGATACGGCCTGGTTGTTAACTTCTTCTGCATTGGTGTTGATTATGACACCTGGACTTGCTTTTTTTTATGGCGGTATGGTTAGCAAGAAGAATGTAATTTCAACGATGATGCAAAGCTTTATATGTATGTGTTTAATGACAATCCTCTGGGTCATTGTTGGCTTCAGTCTGGCTTTCGGCGATGATATCGGTGGTATTGTCGGTGATCCGCGTACATTTTTTATGATGAAAGGTACATTAGGGAATGTTGCTTGGGGAGCGCTTCCCACTATACCTTTGGTTTTGTTTGCGATGTTTCAATTGAAGTTTGCGATTATCACACCAGCATTGATTACGGGGGCTTTTGCGGAACGTATTCGTTTTAATTCATTTATGCTATTCATTATTCTGTTCAGTATTTTTATTTATATGCCATTGGCACATGCTACTTGGCACCCTGAAGGTATATTAGCAAAATTTGGTGTTCTTGATTTTGCAGGTGGTACCGTTGTTCATATGTCGGCAGGCTGGGCAGCATTAGCGGCAGCAATCTACTTAAAAGGACGTAAAACCCAGATTCATAACCCTGCACGTATCAGTTATGTCATATTGGGTACTGCTTTATTGTGGTTTGGTTGGTTTGGATTCAATGCGGGTTCTGCCGGTGGGGCAAATTCATTGGCGGCTTATGCTTTTGCGACAACAACGACAGCATCGGCAATGGCTGCAATGGCATGGATATTTGTTGATATCATCCGTGGAAAAAAACCTTCTGCAATGGGGGCATGTATTGGGGCTGTTGTTGGTCTGGTGGCAATTACACCTGCCGCTGGTTTTGTAAGCATTCCACATGCGATGATTATCGGTTTGGTGGGAGCATTGGTCAGCAACCTTGTGGTTTATCTCCGAAGTAAAACGAGTATCGATGATACATTGGATGTATTCCCTTGTCACGGTGTCGGTGGTATGGTCGGTATGGTACTTACCGGTGTGTTTGCTCATCATAACATCAACCCTGTTGTAGCGGACAATGGTCTGTTTTTTGGCGAAACTAAATTGTTTTTTGTCCATATGGTCGCGCTGTTTGCGGTGTCATTTTTCGCCTTCGTAGGATCATTGGTTCTGTTAAAAATCACCGATCTAATTGCTCCATTACGCGTTGAAGAAACGGATGAAGAGCTTGGTCTGGATGTTTCTCAGCATGCCGAGGCATTGTAAACTGTCTATAGTATAGTTTCTATCTTATATTTTATCCCAAACAATCCTTTGCTTCGCAATTGTATTGTTTGGGATATTTTTTGCATTTTTGCCAAGGTTAGGAGCTTCGGTAAGCCATGCCTGGCAAAGATTTTTTACATGTGAATTTATGAATACTGCGATTAAAGATACATTGCGTTCTGATTTTGAAAAAATGATGCGTTATTGCCTGCAGAAAAACGGTGATTTTGGTTTTAATCTGTTTGGCGACTATGCCGTATCGGCCTTAAACTTCTACGTTGGGAGTTCGATTTTGCCACCTAATGAAAAGCGTGAGGCAGCTTTATTTTTGGCAGATCTTTACAATGCCGGTATCAGAAATGCAATAAGCCCGGAAGATCTTCAGGAGATCGCAGACGTACTCACACAGGACGCGACGTTAAACTATCAGTTGCTGGCTCCAATTTTCGATTAATGTTTTGTCCATACAAGCTCACCGGTTTCATAGCCGCATTGAAGGGCATACGTTAAAAATTCGTTTCTAATTCGATCTGGAATTTCTGTCTCACGGCCCAATATCCACATATAGTCGAGGTTGTCACCAAAGATAAGTGCATATTTATAATCCGGCGTTATTTTCACTATATTATATCCATTGTAAAATGGACCAAAGAAGGATACTTTAAGCGCGCCTTCCTTGGGGCTGTTGACAAATTTAGCTTTTCCGATAGATTGTTTCCACCGTTCTTTTTCCTCAGAATAACCTTGGTTATTTACGCTTATGCTACCATCTTTATTTTTACTGTACTCGGCGGATACCTGACTTAATCCTCTTTCCCAACGAAAGTCGAGCCGGGCTATTTCATACCATTTTCCAAGATATTTATCCAGATCAAAAGGGTCTACGACATCAGGACGCGAAATGACCGGTTTCAGCGCATTGTATGCGACTGTTCCTAAGGCTACTGTGGCTAAAAGAAGGAGTGATTTTTTCTTATCCATATTCATCTTTTGAAATTATTTGTTAGTAAAACAACAATTTTGATACCAATAAGGTTTAGACAAACCGGGCTATTTTATTAATTTTGTTGACTTAAAAATTGTATTGGTGTATTCAAGGGAAGAGATTAAACAATTAAAACAGTTGTTCTGGACAAAGTTCGGTCAGTTTATGGCATTACATTTATCTGCGGATGATGAAAAGACAAATTGGATTAACTATAAAACAGGTGTTAAACACCTGTACTTTAAAATGGATGCAGATAAAAAGGAAGCGAAAATTGCAATACAATGGTCGCAACCGGATGCTGGCGTCAGAGCCCTAATGGCCGAGCAATTTCTGGAATTTAGAGGTTTGTTGCACGATCTTCTTGGGGAAGAGTGGATTTGGGATATGGACGGAAGAGATGAATATGACAAGCCAATTTGTGAGATCTATACATCGTTGGTGGGGTATAGTGTTTATAGGGAAGCGGATTGGGCCGAACTTATTTCCTTTTTTAAGCCGCGGATGATTGCGCTGGATGAGTTTTGGTCTTCGGCAAAGTATGCATTCGATATGTTCAAATAATTTTATTCAACTATACAGAGATGGGTTTGGTACAGATTTAAATCAGCTTTTTAAAAACCGGCTAATTAAAGGCTGGCAGTTGATTTTGAGTTGGAAAAACAGCATCATTTAAAACAACTATTCAATGAAAAAAATGATTAAGGGTTTGCTCGCGGTAGCTTTGTGCTTTCAGCTTTCATCGGTATTTGCCTGGGGAACAATTGGACATCGCGTTGTTGCTGAAATTGCAGAACGTCATTTGACTAAAAAAGCAAAAAAGAATATTGGAAAAATCATTGGTCAGCAAAAGCTTGCGTATTGGGCCAACTGGGGTGATTTCATTAAATCAGACCCAAATCCCGAGTTTAAAAAATTAGGTAATTCACATTTTATCAATTTAAATTCAAATTTACCTTGGGCAGAGTTTCAGTTGGGGCTTGAAAATTCAGCGGATGAAAATTTGTATAAAACAGCTATCCGAATCGAAAAATCTTTTGCTGATAAGACTATCCCTATGGATCAGCAAAAACAAAATCTTTATTTTTTGATCCATATCTTAGGGGATGCGCATCAACCTATGCATGTAAGCCGTGCTGAGGACCAAGGGGGGAATAAGATCGAAGTAAGTTGGTTTGGGAAGAAATCCAATATTCACCGGGTTTGGGACAGCGATTTGGTGGATAACGAAAAATATAGCTACACCGAGTATGCGACTGTACTGGATGTGAATAGTAAGCAACAGAATGTGCAATTGGCAGCTGGAGAACTTTCAAATTGGCTTTATGAATCCAATCAATTGGCAGAGAAGATATATGCTGATGTAGCGAATAACGCCAATTTATCGTATTCATATGTCTATCAAAATAAGGACGTGATGGAGCAATGTATGTTGAAAGGTGGCTTGCGTTTGGCTAAAGTTTTAAATCGGATCTTTGGTTAAGATATCGGTTACAAGTTCTATAGAAAAGTAGTATCACAGGCCGTGATGCTACTTTTTTTATGAGTATATGTTATTCTTAGTTGCGATAACATGGTTTTTATACTTAGATTTAAACAATGCCCCCAGATCATTTGTTTTGTTCGTATTAAATCAAATTTCAATGACTATTCCCCAATTGTTTAAAAAAATTGTTCCATTTGCCAAACCCTATAAACGTCTGATAGTTTACACCTTGCTTTTGACTGTCGTGGGGTCTTTTGCGGCGCAGATTAATGCTTTTATCTTACGTTATACTGTCGATCAAATTAACGATTTGATGGTCGCTAAAGAACCTTTGTCCAAGGGGATGTATATCGTCGGAATGATCAGTATCATTTTGCTTGTTAAGGAGATTGTTTACGCGATTGTCCAGTTCGGCCAGAAATTTTATGGGGAGAAACTTCGGATTTATATTGCGCGGGATTTTTCCCAATCTATCGTCAATCGTATTTTGACCTATAAATTAGCATTCTATACCTCTTCTGACAACGAAAGTGGAAAATTAGCCACTCGGATAGATGCGGGAATTAGTTCGTTGACGCGATTGGTGCAGAATTTTTTCATTGATATTCTACCTTTATTTGCAAATGCGATTATTGCGTTGGTCTGTATGTTTTATGCGAATGTATATGTCGGTTTGGTTGGGGTGGCTGTCATTCCTTTATACCTTTACATTAGTCAGACCCAAGCGTCAAAATTGACGGGGTTTAGAAGGCAAATGCGCAAATATCGTGAATCCAAAAATAACCGAATTATCAGTTTGATTGATTCAATTTTAGTAATCAAATCATTCGTTCGCGAGCCAGAGGAAGCAAAACGCCATGAGAAGATTCAATATGAGATGACTGAAAATCAAATGGAAACCCGGAAAACCAGTTTCCTGTATGATAGCATTAAAAATTTTGTCGAACAGATAGCAGTAGTTATTATTATTGTTTTAACGGCTTACCTGGTGCTTTCCGGTCAGATTACCATAGGGGCGATCATGTTTCATATTATGTTGTTTAACAATGTTTCGGCACCCATACGCCAACTGCACCGTATTTATGATGAGGTCAATGATGCACTGATCTATTCGGAGTCTTTTTTTGAAATTCTGGAGTCCGATGAGCAGATTGAATCTAAAGGTGATTATAAGCCAGCCCACATCAAAGGACATTTGGAATTGAAGAATGTATTTTTTGAATATCCTAACGGTACACTTGCGTTGAAAGATGTAAATTTCGATATCAGACCGAATGAAATTACAGCTTTGGTTGGTCTAAGTGGGGCCGGCAAGAGTACGATAATCAATTTATTGGATAAATTTTACGAACCCACCCGAGGGCAAATTTTTTTGGATGGGGTCGACTTAGCGAATTATGATACCGCTTTCCTGCGTCAGCATATTGGAATGGTACTGCAGCGAAATCACATTTTTAAAGGAACAATATTGGAGAATATTGAATACGGAAAAATGGGGATTTCTAGGGATGAGATTATCGAAGCAGCCAAAAAGGCTTATATTCATCAGCAGATCATCGAGCTACCCAAAGGTTATGATTCAGATGCCCAATCTTTATCTGGTGGTCAACAGCAACGGATAGCTATTGCGCGCCTGTTCTTAAAAAATCCGCCGATTATCTTTTTGGACGAACCAACGGCTAATTTGGATGCAATTGCTACCGAACAGATTAAAAATAGCCTGGATGCTATAAAAAAGGATCGTACGGTAATTATTGTTTCACACAGTATCTCCCAGATTATTGACTCCAATGCGATTGTTGTGATGGAAAAGGGGCGTGTTGTCGAAAAGGGACGGCACGAAGATCTTTATGCACATAAAGGTACTTATTATGATATTTTTTCCGCAATGGCCAATAGTTTGAATCTGAGTAAAATAAGCAAGACATTGCAGGCCGATGAAAGATAAACGATGATGGTCAGGCCGATCGGCTGTGTAGTGCCATGCCGATAACGACCATGGCGATTCCAATACAGGAAAAGCTATTAGGAAGTGCCGCATGTAAGATAAGAATTTCGCCAATTAGCGTAAAAATAACTTCCATCGCCTGTGTTGCTTCCACGGCAGCAAGTGCCTTATGGTCCTGATGGACAAGATCGGTTGCTGTAAAAAACAAAAGTGTTGCTATCACCCCCGAACATAACGCAACCAGGAATGTTTGCAAAAGCTGACTATCTGTTGGCAATCCATTTTCTAAGTAACCAAATAGACTAAGAACGATCCAAAATGGCATGCTACAGATGGTCATGCCGAGCGTGCGCTGAAACGCATCCAGCCTATTGCCTGAGATTTTCATCATTTTGCGGTTGCCTAGAGGGTAGGCGATTGCACCGACCAACACTGGAATGGTTCCCAATAACATGCCCTTTAGCGAGGTTGATCGAGCCTCTGCAATCTGCATGAGAAGGATACCGATAAAAATAATAATAGAAAACAGGAGGGAGGCTTTTGATACTCCTTTTCTACGACCTTTTTTTTCGAGCAGTGGACCAATGAACATCCCAGCAATGATGGTAAATTCGAAGGTGCTTGCAACAAGCCAGGAAGGACCGTAATTGGCGCCATAAGTAAGAGTAGCATAAAACACGCCGAATCCGATTGTACTCCACAATAGCCATTGTAATAGATTGGATCTGATTTCTTTCAGTAAGCTTAGGAGGTTTCCTCGAATAGCGACAATAATAAGCAAGATTGGTAGCATCCAAATAAAACGTAGAGAAGCTGTCCATTGCCAGCTTCCGCCGGCGACTGCCATAATACGATTGAGAACAAAGGTACTTGCAAAGAATAGAGCTGCTAAAGTCCCTAGAAGAATTGCATTATTTTTACTCTTTTTTATTGTAAATTGGAATGGCATAAATAAAATGAATAGGATGTATGCTTAACAGTGTGAAAGTAAGCAAATGTCCGTTTAATTGAAAATGAAACAAAAACTAATTGATTTTTATCACGATTTTCTCATTTAAAATTCCTTATTTTGCCTAATCAATAAAACAAGTAGTAAGAAAATTAATCAAGATGATTATACAACCAAGAACTAGAGGTTTTATTTGTTTAACCTCGCATCCACAAGGGGCTGCGCAAAACATTAAAAATCAAATTGAATACGTGAAATCCAAAGGTGAGATCGCGAATGGTCCGAAGAAAGTATTGGTAATCGGTGCTTCTACTGGATTTGGTATTGCATCTCGGATTTCAGCAGCATTTGGTTCTGGAGCTGCTACAATCGGTGTATTTTTCGAAAAACCTGCCGCCGAAGGCAAACCAGGGACTGCTGGATGGTACAATTCTGCAGCTTTTGAGAAAGAGGCCCATGAAGCGGGATTATATGCCAAAAGTATTAATGGTGATGCTTTTTCTGATGAAGTGAAAAGACAAACCATTGAACTTATTAAAAAAGATTTAGGACAGGTTGATTTAGTGGTTTACAGTTTGGCTTCACCACGTCGCACACATCCAAAGACTGGCGTTGCACATGCTTCTGTTTTGAAACCAATACAAGAGCCTTTTACCAATAAAACGGTAGATTTTCATACAGGTATAATTTCTGATATTACCATTCAACCAGTTGAAAATGAAGAAGACATTGCTAATACAGTAGCAGTAATGGGAGGAGAGGACTGGAAATTCTGGATCGAAGATCTTAAAGCTGCTGGGGTATTGGCCGAGGGAGCAAAAACAGTCGCTTATTCTTATATAGGCCCTGAACTTACGTATCCGATCTACCGTAATGGTACCATTGGTCGTGCAAAAGATGATTTAGAAGGAACAGTGCCTGCAATAAACGCTATTTTGAGCGATATTCACGGTGTATCTTATGTATCGGTGAATAAGGCATTAGTTACGCAATCAAGTTCGGCTATCCCTGTTGTTCCGCTATACATTTCTCTTTTGTATAAAGTGATGAAAGAAAAAGGTATCCACGAAGGCACAATTGAGCAAATGCAACGTTTATTCGCGGAGCGTCTTTATACAGCTGACGGAAAGGTTTTACTTGATGAAAAAGGCCGTATCCGTGTTGACGACTTAGAAATGCGTGCAGATGTTCAAGCCGAAGTTGCAGCATTGTGGGAAAAAGCAACTACCGAAAACTTATCGGAAATTTCAGATATTGAAGGCTATCGGAACGAGTTTTTTAATTTGTTCGGTTTCAATTTTGATGGTATAGATTACAACGCAGATACAAATGAAGTTGTTGCAGTACCTAGTATTGAAGGTTAAATTATACGAACTAGCATACAAAATAGAGCGACTGATATACCATCAGTCGCTCTATTTATTTGTGAAATTTTTCCTAAACAAATTGTCTCTAAGAGATCATGCAGTTACTAAGCAAGCGCTTTTCTTTTATTGTAAATGAGGTTTCCAACAACTGCGAAACCGATAGAAACCATGATCGCACTAAAAGGATAAATGGCACCCATGCCCATATTGTTGGCAACAAAACCGATCAAAGGTCCGGTGATTCCTAAAGAAATATCTATAAATAGGCCGTAAGCAGCTAAAGCGGAGCCCTGTTGACTTTGGTCTACCCGTTTGATCGCTTCGACACCAAGTGCAGGGAAGACAAGTGAGAAGCCAAAACCGGTTAATGCTGCTCCTAGTAGGGTCCAAATGGGGTCGATGACCGTAGCAATAAGCAATAATCCTAAAGATTCAACAAAAAGGCTAAGTAGAGCAACTTTTAAACCACCGTATTGGTCAATAACTTTATTGAACACAAGTCTGGTTAAGATGAAGAAAATCCCAAATACCGTTAAACAAGATGCGCCGTTTTGCCAGTTGAAATGCTCATAATAAAGTGTCATGAAAGTTGATATACTTCCAAAACCAAGACCACCCAAAGCAAGGCAGATTCCAAAGGGTGCCACTAAGAGCAATACACGTTTGAAGCTGATTGTTTCGGTTTTTTTTCGGATAACCTGATAGGGTGTTTTGGAGCGGCAATATATATACCCAAGTACACCAACAATAGATGTGAGCATGCCTAAAGCTTCATAGCTGATATGGTCTACCATAAGCACACCTAAGGGAGCGCCAATAGCCAATGCCCCATAGCTCGCTATGCCATTGAACGAGATCGCTTTGGCTGCATGTTCATCGCCAAGTTCCATCAGCGCCCAATTTATGGGGCTGGCACCTACCAAACCCTCACCGATTCCGGTCAATAGTCTGGTGATCAACAGAAGTCCTAAACTGATAAAGGGCTGTGATTTAAATAGGAAAACAAGTAGGAGTAGGAGACCCGACAAGGCAAAAAATAGCATACTGCGTAAAACAGAAACTTTTGGTCCTTTCGTGTCAACAATTTTTCCGGCATAACCTCGAAGCAGAAAAGTAGCAATATATTGAATACTAATGACCAAACCCGCAACAATTGTGTTAAATCCTAAAGTTTGATGAATAAAAATGGGTAGGGTTGCAAGCGATAGGCCGATGGTGAAATAACCGAGGAAAGTTAAAGAGACATAGCCTAAAATCTTTTGATTGACCTCCCGAAGAGAAACTGTCATTTTAAAAAATTTTAGGCAAAAATACGTCTTTGGGCTTATTTTTAGAAATTAAATCAATAAACAACTGTCTCTTTAATATCACAATTCTTTTCGAGCCATTGCTGATCAAATTGTTTTGGAGAAACTCTTTTGCCCTGATAGATGTAATAAATTTTTTCTGCCTCACCTTTCACTGGCGGACCGGGTATTTTGTTTACGATTTTTTCTTCAGGGCAGTCTTGTATTAATGCCTGCTCCTTATTTTGGCGGGTTTTACATGAAGTGAACGCAGCTACAACGATAAAAAGATACAATAGTTTATTCATGAGTTTAGTTTTAATAAAATAATTAACGTATTACCTGCGTGGAATGCGACATTAATTTGTGAAATAACATACAACTTTTTGAACGACTATTTGTTCTATAAAGGATATCTGAAAGGCTAGAAGCCTGATAGGAAAAGTTGACATAAGAAAAGTTAAATTGAATAATTGATTGTAGAAAACATGAGAAGAAAAGCAACAGCCCAATGGAATGGCAATCTTAAAGAAGGAAAAGGTAGTCTGACTACAGACAGTACAGCATTGGATCATACACAGTATTCGTTTTCAACCCGGTTTGAAAATGGAGTTGGAACAAATCCTGAGGAATTATTGGCAGCTGCACATGCCGGATGTTTTACGATGCAATTGAGTGCTTATCTTTCTGAAGCTGGTTTTGTTCCCGAAGAATTAACAACTGTATCGACAATCGTTTTCGAAAATGGTTCAATTGTGCGGTCCGAACTTGAGTTAACAGGGAATGTTCCGACTATAAGCGAATCTGAGTTTCAGACAATAGCGCAAAAGGCTAAAGAAAACTGTCCCGTGAGTAAGGCATTCAGTTTCGAAAAAACCTTAAATGCAAAACTACTGTGAAAAATGGGCTATAATGAATAAAAACTTGGTCTTTTTTCGTAAAAAGGAGAAAAAGCTGTTATTTTGAATATATAACAAATAATTAGCAATATTGAGTTTTATTCAATTTAGTTTTGGTTCAGAAAAAGAAAAACAAGTTAAATTCAACTGCCCTTGCAGAAAAAAATCTGGAGGCTGGAAAGATATTTTTGGAAAAGTATGCAGATCAACAAGGTGTCGTTATATGTGCATCAGGTTTACATTATAAGGTATTAACAAGAGGGGCAGGGCAAATACCGAAAAAATCTGCGAAGGTCATCTGTCATTATAAGGGTGAGCTCTTAGACGGAACGGTGTTCGATAGTTCCTATAAACGGAAACGTCCCGAAACGTTCTACATCAATGAGCTTATCGTGGGTTGGCAGGAAGCGATTTCCATGATGTCTGTTGGATCAATCTGGGAGGTTTGTCTTCCACCCAATTTGGCTTATGGAAAAGAAGAGTTGACGCCCAGAAAAGGAGGGCAATGCACCTTGATATTTCAAATTGAATTAATTGCAATTTTGGCTTAATTCCAGTAAAGTACATAAAATAAAGCCCGCATCACGTGATGCGGGCTTTTTATTTTATTGAAGTATTTTTATTCTACTTCTTTTATTTTCGCATTGATTTCAGTTGTTTTAGCTTCGTCTTGCATAAAAATATAGTAGTTCTTTAAATTTGTTAAAGCATCTACATTCTTTGGTTGCAAAGAAACTGCTTTCTCCAAGTAAGGAAGTACTGGCTTTAATTCTGCTTTAATCTTATTTAATTCGGCATCATATTGGGCTTGCGTCAATTTTCTGTTGTTATTAACAACATTTAATTTTTCGCGTGTTTTGTTCATCAAAGTGATAGCTAAATTGGTATTTGCTTCAAAAAAGTTTGGATCGATTTCTAATGCTTTTTTGTACGCCGCAACCGCTGCTTCATCATTTTTTGCTGAAGATTGAGCGATGCCTAAGTAATAATTTAGGCTTTTATTGTTCGGGTCTTTTGCTAGTTGTGCCGTAATTGCATCAATAGTTTCTTTCTCGTGGCCTGTAATCAGATTTAGCTCGATATTTTGAGTCATTGCTGCATTGTCATCCGGATAGGCTTCAGCCGCTTTTTTTGCATATTCAAGCGCAGAGGTCGTATCTTGCATAGATAGGTACAATTTAGGTAGGTCTACCATGATTGTTTTATGCGAAGAGAAATCTTTTCTTGGAATTAATTCTTTGTACCTTTCGATGGCATTTTTATAATCTTTATTAGATAATGCTGCAACACCACTGTAATAAGTTACTAATGTATCTCCAGGAAGGTAAGTCAGTGCTTTTGTAAAAGAACTATAGGAATCAGCATATTTTTGAGCCTGATATTCTTCTGCTCCCAAATTGAAGTTATATTGTCCTAATATTTGTTCTGCAACATTAATATTTGCTTTATTAGCACCATCTGCATCCAATTGTTTTGCTTTTGCAATGCCATCCTCAGCCAATTTTGCCAATTCAGAAGATTTATCTATTGTTGATAGATTTGCGTTTACTAACGCATATACTGTCCATGCTTCAGCATTGTCTTTTGTTTTGTCATTGACAACAGCTGCGTCAATAGCTTCTTTTGCAGATTTCAGATTGGGGATACCCAATTGAACCGTGCCAGCATCTTTCAATTCCTGAAATTTTGCCAGGCCAGTTTTTGCCTTTTTAATATTACCGGTTTGCGCAAAAGAAACTGAGGTCGATACAGTACCTATTGCTGCTAATAATAATAGAGATTTTAAATTCATATCTATTTAACTGTTAATTGATTCAATAATAAATTCACTCTGTCCAGTTGAGATGCGTCATCAATAAGCTTATAATATTTAGCCAAAGCTTTAAGTGCATTGATATCATATGGCTTTATCTCATTTGCTTTCAACAGATATTCGATAGTCAGTTCTTGTATATCTTGGTTCGAAGGTTCCTTTAACAAAGTCTCCAGATTGATTAAACCCAATGCAAGGTTAGATTCGTAATTATTGGGATCCAATCGCAATACATTGTTATAATATTCTTTCGCTCGTTTAATATCATTGGCATTTTCATAGGAATAGCCAGCGATATAGTTCAGCTCAACATTTTCGGGCTCCAAACGGATTGCATCGGCAATGACATTAAGGATAGCATCATAGGAATGATTAGCTGAATAAACATCAATTAATCTAAAAAGTATCTGTTTATTTTCAGGAAATATTGCATGTCCTTTTTCAAGAACGTTTAAGACATCCTGTTTAGTACCTCCAAGCGAATAAATATGTGCTAATTCAAGAAAGTAATTTGGCTTGGGATGCTCACCCTTGATCAGTTCCTCATAATATTTGATCGAGTTCATGTAATCTTTATTCTTGCCTGAAAGTACAGCAAGATTATATTTCAGATCACTATTTTTGAACCCAAGTGAATCAATGCGAAGATAAGCTTTATAAGCTTTGTCAAATTTGCCATCTTTTAAAGCCAAAGCTCCCTGATAGGAGATGGCTCCAGCAAGATTTTGACGAATATAGTCCATCTCTGCAGGAAAGTTTCGACGTGCTTTTTTTTGATCCAGAAGCTTAAGTGATTTGATGGATACGTCGATAGGATCCATTTTATAGGGCTGCTTCCTTGTTGAATCTGCAACTGCCAAGGAGCTATATACCAATGCTCTTAAAAGGTTATTGTTGACGGAAGCCGAATCTTTCTTCGATTGGAAGGCAGCGTCTGCAAACTTTCGCGCATTTTCAAGATTTTTAAATTCGCCAGTTTTGGTATATAAAGCAAAACTGTTGCTGCCCTCTTTCAGATTGGATTGGGCAACAACAGTTAAACTACTTGCAGATATTAACAATGATATCAGTAAGTTTTTCATTAGACTATTTATTCTTCGTTTGAGTCCGTGTTTTCTTCAGAAGTCGAATCGCCATTTTCCGTTGACTCTTCGGTCAGTTCAGACTCTTCTTCAGATTCTTCTTCACGATCGACTTTCGTAATAGAAGCGATCTCGTCGTTATCTTTTAAATTAATGAGTCTTACACCTTGCGTTGCACGTCCCATTACTCTTAATTCTTCAACAGCAATACGGATAACGATACCAGATTTATTGATGATCATTAAATCTTCGTTGTCTGTAACGCCTTTTATTGCAACGAGTTCGCCTGTCTTATCTGTGACGTTGATTGTTTTCACACCTTTACCACCACGATTCGTTACGCGATAATCTTCGATATCTGTCCGTTTTCCGTATCCTTTTTCAGAAACGACCAACACGGTAGTTTCCGAATCATTCACACTAATCATGCCAATCACTTCATCACTTTCAGTCGCCAATGTGATCCCGCGTACGCCCGTTGCTGTTCTTCCCATTGGACGTACAGTAGATTCATTGAATCGAATTGCTCGACCAGAACGGAGTGCCATGACAATTTCACTGCTTCCAGTAGTCAAACAAGCCTCAATTAATTGATCGCCTTCATTAATATTGATGGCATTGATACCGTTTGCTCTTGGACGAGAATAGGCTTCCAAAGACGTCTTCTTAATGGTACCTTTTTTGGTACACATAATGATGAAGTTGTTTTCGAGATACTCCTGATCTTTTAGGTTCTTCACAAGGATAAAGGCCTTTATTTTTTCTTCTTTTGGAACGTTGATGATATTTTGAAGAGCACGACCTCTCGAGGTACGACTTCCTTCAGGAATCTCAAATGCACGTAACCAGAAACAACGGCCCGCTTCCGTAAATAGCAGCATATAGTTGTGTGCTGAAGCAGTAATGATATGCTCTGTGAAATCCTCTTCACGTGTATTTGTGCCAATTGATCCTCGACCACCGCGGCCCTGGCGTTTGTATTCGGATAATGGTGTACGTTTTACGTAACTATTGTGGGAGATTGTGATCACGATTTCTTCATCATCAATAAAATCTTCCATGCGCATATCTTCAGCAGAGTGTACAATCTGAGATCTACGTTCATCACCATATTTTTCCTTGATCTCAATTAACTCATCTTTGATGATTTTCATACGAAGTTCTTCGTCTTCCAATACAGATTTCAAGTAGTCAATTGTTTTCATCAATTCGGCATATTCCTCTTTAATCTTATCGCGTTCCAGTCCTGTTAAACGACGTAATGTCATGTCAAGGATAGCGCGAGCCTGAAGGTCGGACAGTCCAAATTTTTCCATTAATCCAACGCGTGCATCTTCTGGTGTATCCGAGTTACGGATCAATTTGATGACTTCATCCAAATGATCTAAGGCAATTAAATACCCTTCTAGAATATGAGCACGTTTTTCAGCTTCTGCCAGTTCATAGCGTGTACGTCTAACGATGACATCATGTCTATGCTCCACAAACTCATGAATCATATCTTTCAGATTCAACAGCATTGGCCTTCCTTTAACTAAAGCAATGTTGTTTACTGAAAATGAAGTTTGTAGCGCTGTGTATTTAAACAAATTGTTTAAAACTACATTTGCATTTGCATCACGTTTGATGTCATATACAATACGCATACCCGTACGGTCAGATTCATCACGGATGGCAGAGATACCTTCCAATTTCTTTTCGTTGACCAGTTCGGCTGTACGCTCGATCATATTGGCCTTGTTCACCTGATAGGGAATTTCGGTTACGATAATCTGCTCTCTTCCAGATTTAGTTGCTTCAATCTCCGCTTTTGCACGCATGACAATACGGCCACGTCCTGTATTACAAGCATCTTGAACCCCGGCATAGCCGTAGATCAATGCACCTGTAGGGAAGTCTGGGCCTTTGATGTGCTGCATCAATTCGGGTACCTCAATATCACGATTATCAATAAAAGCAATTGTACCATCGATAACCTCAGAAAGGTTATGTGGAGCCATATTTGTAGCCATACCCACAGCAATACCCGAAGCCCCATTTACCAAAAGGTTTGGAATACGCGTAGGAAGGACTGTTGGTTCTTGTAGGGAATCGTCAAAGTTATTTTGGAAATCAACAGTATCTTTGTTGATATCGGATAGCATTTCCTCGGCAATTTTCTTTAATCTCGCCTCAGTATAACGCATCGCCGCAGGTGGATCGCCGTCAATGGAACCGTAGTTACCTTGACCATCTA
Organism: Sphingobacterium sp. UGAL515B_05; assembly: GCF_033097525.1. NCBI lineage: Bacteria > Pseudomonadati > Bacteroidota > Sphingobacteriia > Sphingobacteriales > Sphingobacteriaceae > Sphingobacterium > Sphingobacterium sp. UGAL515B_05. The sequence goes on from NZ_CP109907.1 coordinate 4,701,212, forward strand.
CCAAAGGGTAGCGTAAACTCCAATCTTGAGCCATACGAACCATGGTGTCATAAACGGATGAATCACCATGTGGGTGATACTTTCCTAATACATCACCAACGATACGGGCAGACTTTTTGTAAGGCTTGCCACTGGTAACCCCTAAGTCCAGCATGCCATAAAGAACACGTCTGTGTACTGGTTTCATGCCATCACGGGCATCAGGAAGTGCTCTTGATACAATGACAGACATGGAATAGTCAATGTAGGCAGACTTCATCTGATCCTCGATGTTGATTGGGATAATCCGGTCGTTTGCCGGAACAAGATTGTTGTCGTTTTCTGTTTCTTCAGCCATATGAATTTGGTTTCAATAAAACTAGTAAGCAAGCCCTGTAAACTGGCTTGCTACGCATGCGAAGTTACAAAAATTTAACCTCAAAAGCGAATGATTTAAGCCCTAATATACACAAAAAAGACAATCTTTTATGGATTGTCTTGGTACTTATGGGGTATCGTTTTTATTTGATTTTTTTAAAGCGGAGTCGAATCGAATTGCCTATGACAATTAAGTCTGAAAAGGCCATGCTTAAGGCTGCAAGCATAGGTCCGAGAAAGCCCACAGCGGCAAGCGGTATGGCCACAATATTGTACGCGAAGGCCCAAAATAGATTTTGTTTTATTGTCAATAGGGTATGGTGACCAATCTTTAGCAGCTTTTCAATGGATTTAAGATCATTGTTTAATAAAACCACCTTGGCCGATTGAATAGCAATATGTGTCGAATCACCGAGCGATATGCCAACATCGGCAGCAGCTAATGCCGGTGCGTCATTGATGCCGTCGCCGACCATTGCTGTAGGACCATTCTTTTTGAGTTTGGACAAGATTGCTAACTTTTCTTCGGGAGATTTATCCCAGTATACGTCTGCAATACCGAGCTTCTGTGCAGTACGTTCACATTTGCTTTGACGGTCACCACTTAACAGAACAGGACGTATTCCTCTATCCTTGAGGTATTGTATAAGTTCTTTTGCATAAGGTTTTATTTGATCCTCAAGAATGATACCTGCAATAACGACCTCATTGATAGTTAATGTCAGGTCGTAACGGTTTGAGTAATCTTTTTGCCCAAGTTTGGCATTGCAAATGGAATAGTTGTTTCCATTGGTATCTGTCGCAAATATGCCTTTTCCCCGTATTTCATTGACCTCCTTGAAGATAATACGGTAGGATTTAATTTCCTTCAGTTGTTTTCGGATCGATTTGGCAATAGGGTGGCTGGAATAGCTTTCGAGCTGGGCTATGATCGATTCAACTTGTGATTGTTCAATGCCAAATGTCTGTATTGCTTTGATATTAAAATCACCAGTCGTTAAGGTACCGGTTTTGTCAAACACCATCTGTTTGAGTTCGGACATTTCCTCAATCGTACTTCCGCCTTTAATCAGTATTCCTTTTTTTGCGGCCCTTCCTAAGCCCACCATAACAGCGGTAGGCGTCGCTAAGCCCATTGCGCAGGGACACGATACAACAAGTGTGGCTATAGCATTCATTAAGGACTGCTGCAGCGGTAATTGCGCGATAAAATAGGTGATAAAAAAAGTAAAAAAAGAGATACTCACAACAATCGGCACAAAATAAGCAGCTACCTTATCACCGAACTTTTGAATAGGCGGTTTTTTACTTTGTGCATCTTTAATTAACTGAATAATCTGATAGAGTACACTTTTGGACCCGACTTTGGTCGCTACGATGCTGATATTACCTTCGGTCAGTAACGTACCACCAATGACAGTATCATACTTTAGCTTCTCAACGGGCATACTTTCTCCTGTCAACATGGATTCGTCTACCCAGCCTTGTCCTTCCAAAATATCGCCGTCGACAGGTATCTGATTTCCCGTATTCACTTTCAGAATATCACCGGATTTAACTTCTTTGGCCAGTATTTCTATTTCTTGATCGCCTTCGACCTTGATGGCATGCACGTCCTGATATTTAATCAGATCTTTGATTGCGGATGTCGTTTTGGTTACCGCCCGTTTTTCGAGCACGTTTCCTAAGAAAACTAATGTAATGATCGTAGCGCATGTTTCGTAGAATTGGTAATCATGTCCAAGATGATAATACGTACCTATAAGGCTATAAATAAAAGCTGCAGTAGAGCCCACAAAAATAAGGACATCCATGTTAGGCATTTTATTCCAAAGGGATCGGAACGCGCTGATTCCGAAGTAGGAAAAGCCAATAAGATATACAGGGGTGCACAGGCCTAACTGAATATAGGGATCATGAAGTAAGGGATAATCCGTAAACATATGACTCCACAAAGGTAGCGTAAAGGTCAAACAAATGAGGAACTTAAATTCAATTGAACGCCAGAAGCTAGGCTTCTTATCCTTACCTGCAATAACTTTGTAGCCCAAAGACTCGATACCTTTGACCAGCACAGGTATTTTTTCCACGGGGATCTCCGAAAATTTCACTTCATCTGAAGCAAAATCGACATATATGTCTTTTGCTCCGTTGTTTTCCAGGTATTTGTGGATTGAAATAGCACAATTTGCACAATGCATTCCGGTTACATTAAGTTCAGTCTGCACGTTGGATTCCTTCATTTAATAGCATGTAATGTCTTTAGACAAAGATAGGTATTTCCTGATAATGCTTTTTACGTAAAGTAAAATTGTTTAGCTTAGCAAGCCTGTTTATAGCCTCTTGACAAAGATGAACTTCAGTATTGGGTGGGGAGCATTAAAATTGGATACACAAAAGCAACTTTAAATTTAGGGTGAAAAATGACAAAATCAATTTCAATTTCTTTTGTTATAAGGATCATTTTATGGATCGCTCTGACGGCCTCATTCGTGCCTTTGGCAGATATTTACGAACAAAAGAAGACCATTAGAGATATCGCCTATGGGCTAAACACTTTTTTAACGGCGAGTGTCCTGATCTCGATTGGGCATTTTATACTTGTTAAACTATACAATAGCCGAAATGAACAACAGGTTGTCCGTGGTAATTTTGTGCTCGGAATTACGCGGGTTGCAACGGTAGGCAATGTTTTTTTTATCCTGGTGAGTTTAATGATCGCAGTCGGGATCAATCCGAAGGATTTTATCACCAGTATGACTATCGTTGCGATGGCAATCGCCGTTATTTTTAGAGAGTATATCACCAATATGATATCCGGTCTGATCATTATGTTTTCCGATCAGTTTTCTGTGGGAGACCGGATAAAAATAGGCGAGTACCAAGGGAAAATTGTCGATATTACCTTGGCCAATCTAGTTGTACGGGATGAAGATGACGATGCTGTTATGATTCCAAATAATTTGGTATTTACGGCCACTCTGGTCAATAAAACCTCTCAAAAGTCCAATAAGATCGTTGTCAAATTTGAACTACCGATTGATCGAGCTGTTGCTGTGGCGGAACTGGAACGATATTTAAGTCCTTTATTTCAAAAGAATCCAAATTTAGATCACTCCCAGGGCTTTACGATCAAAGTTGCCGACCTTGCTAAAGATTATATCAAGTATAAAGTTGAGGTGAGTACAATTTCGTCAAGCAACAAGATACATCAACAGGTACAAAGTCGGATATTGAATGAAATTTTGCAATTTCAGCGTATACAAGGTTAAATTTTTCTCACCTTCACATTTTTAACAAAATGGTGACTTCCTTTCTCCAGAATGAGATCTGCACGATATCGCGTAGGTAAGATATTCTTGATTAGATTGGGTTTATTAATCTCATTCCAGATATTTACAGCCATGGACTGGCTTTCGTCAGCTGTCATATTCGCATATTTATGGAAAAATGATGCTGGATTTTGGAACGCTGTTGCCCGAAGCGACTCAAAACGGTTGGTGTACCATTCAATCAAGTTTTTTTCACTGGCGTGTACATAAATTGAATAATCAAAAAAATCGGAAACGAACACGCTGTGTCCCTTTCGCGGGCGCTGGGAGTTCACTTGTAAAACATTGATTCCTTCCACAATTAGAATATCGGGTTGTTCGATGATTTGTTGCTGCTCGTCGGGCAATACATCATAGACCAAGTGGCTGTAGACGGGAACGGCAATTTTTGGGGCACCTGACTTCACCGCAGAAAGAAAATGGATCAACCTTTTGGCATCATAGCTTTCCGGAAAGCCTTTTCGATTTAGAATGCCGCGGTCGATAAGTTGTTTATTTGGATAAAGAAAGCCATCTGTAGTCACCAGATCTACTTTTGGTTTTGAGGGTAGTAAACTGAGCACACGTTGTAAAACCCTAGCTGTAGTACTTTTTCCAACTGCAACCGAACCCGCGATACCAATGATGTAAGGTAGTTTGCTTTCTTCCTTGCCAAAGAAACGGTTTGTCCGTTGATGGAGACTTTGGAAACGATCGATATGAATCTCAAGCAGATGACTCAAGGGAAAGTAGACTTCTTCTATTTCCTGGTTTGTCAAAGGTTCATTCAGCGCATGTAGATTTTCCAGGTCTTCGACACTGAAGTTGTGCAATACTTTTCCATTTAAATTTTTCCAGTCTTCACGTTTGATCGATCTAAAAGGTGAGTCTATTGCTATTTGTGGATCCAATTGCATTGTTGCTTTATTTTTATTCCAAGTATCTCTAGTCAGAAGCAAATTCACCTTTTTCCGCTAACACGCGTTTTTAAAGATCATTTTTGCGCGGACAAATATAAATAGTGTTCCCCGTTATCCCAAGAAACATTACAAATGATTTGAAGTTATGACAATGGGATTTGATAATATTTTGTGGACAGGACACTTTTCAGCAATTTTAAACAACCGCTGTTTTTGAACCTCATCTAAATCTCCTTTAAAGCTGATATAGCATTGTATATAGGTAGTTTGCTGCTGCTCACTTGTTTGTACTTCATAGGATAAGCGCACCAAGACTTCTTCCAGAAGCCAGTTCTTGCGATCAGCATACATTTTGACCGTAATCGCTTTGCAGCTACCCAAAGAGGATAGCAAGAGCGGAGTTGGGTTTATACCCTGATCTTCACCGCCTACGTCTGTCGGTTCATCAACCGTTAGTTGATGTTTTCCATATTGTACTGTCGTTGTATAGGGGATTTTCCCTATTGAAACGATTACTTCATTGTCCATAAGCGATTAAAATTATGATTCAACGTCTTCTAGTAGCCCTTCAATAATGAGGCTTCCTGTTGCAGGGTTTGTTGCCAACGGGACATTATAAAGATCACATACACGCATGAGCATTTGAATATCTGGTTCATGGGCGTGTTTTCCTAGTGGATCGCGAAAGAAAATAATACCATCAACTTTTCTTTCGGCCGCTAAAGCTGCGATTTGTGCATCACCACCCATGGGGCCACTCAATTTCAATTCCACAGGCAAGCCTGTCTGTCTAACATAAGAACCCGTAGTACCTGTGGCAATGATATTGGCGCGTTCCAATAATTCCTGGTGGTCTTTGACAAATGCGACCATTTCAGGTTTTTTGCCGTCGTGGGCTATTAATGCAATTGTTTTTTTCATCAGTATATAATTAAATGTAAAAGAATCGGCTCAAATCTAAAAACAGAACCTTTCTCGATCGGTTTTGTATGTTATTTAAAGAATATATAGGATATAATAATAGCGGCTATCACACCGGCCAATTCAGCTAGTAGAGCGCAGGGTAGTGCATGTCGCGTACGTTTAATACCTACTGCTCCAAAATAAACAGCGAGGACATAAAAAGTGGTTTCTGTTGATCCCTGAATAACACAGGCAACCCGAGCTGCAAAATCCATTGGTCCTTTGGCGTTCATCAGATCGACCATAAGTCCACGCGCGCCGGAGCCGCTCAAAGGTTTCATAAAGGCGACCGGTAGGGCGTCAACAAATGATGTGTCCAAACCGCACAGGGCGATCCCCTTGGAAATTCCTGCTACCATATAATCCATTGTTCCGGATGCTCTAAAAACAGCAATCCCAACCAGCATAGCAACGAGGTAGGGGATTATTTTAACAGAAACCTCAAAGCCTTCTTTGGCTCCTTCAATAAAGGAATCGTAAACATTTACCTTACGGAAAAGTGCCAAGCCAATGAAAGAAGTGAATAAGCTAAATAAGATAACGTTCCCAAACACCTTGCTAAATATCTCTATTTCTGCTTGTTGTAATCCCGAAAAGTAATAAAGTAAGCCGCCGATAAACAATCCCATTGCGCCCAGGTAGCCAAGTACAACACGGTTGAATAAATTAATTTTTTGGTAAATGGAAACGAGAATCAATGCAACTAGCGTGGAAAAGAAGGTCGCAATCAGAATCGGCAGAAATACATCCGAAGGATCTGGCGCTCCGGCTTCCTTCCGATAGGCCATAATTGAAATCGGCAAAAGCGTTAAGCTCGAAGCATTGAGCACAATAAACATGATCTGAGCATTGGTCGCTGTTTCCTTATTTGGATTGAGCTCCTGGAGTTCTTTCATGGCTTTAAGCCCCAATGGCGTCGCCGCGTTGTCTAGACCGAGTGCATTGGCCGAAAAATTCATAAGAATCGAACCCAGTGCAGGGTGATTTTTTGGTATTTCAGGAAATAGTTTGTGGAAAAAAGGGCCTACGATTTTTGCAAAAATATTGATCATACCACCTTTTTCCCCAATTTTCATAATCCCAAGTGCAAAGCTCATCATACCAATCAATCCCAAGGATATTTCTGCACCTGTTTTTGCACTGTCAAAGATGGAGTTTACAATTTGTTGGAAGATTTCTGTATCTCCGAAAAAGATGAGTTTTACAAGGGCTACGGCAAATGTGATTAAGAAAAATGCAACCCAAACGTAGTTTAATGCCATATAGATTTAAAATATGCGTAAAAGTAATCTTTTAGAACTTATCCATCAACTTGCTCCATGGATTTTTCTTCTTATTTTGACTCTTTTCTTTAATGAGATGCGCAACGATATAATCCAATGTGTCTTCATGTTCGCTGATCATTTTATCGGATAAGGAGATCAATTTCTGTATATTATTGGGCGAAGCTGCATCTAATGATGGATTGATACTCGATAGATTGGCCGGTTCTATCCGGAGATAATTTTGTTGCTTACCGTTACTCTGAAAGAGTTGCCGGATAAAAAATTCGGTACTCTCTGAAGATGCACTCGTCATAATGTCAACTAAAGCGGGACCGATTTGTATAGCAAGTTTCTTCTTAAAATGTTCGTAATTATAAGCTGTTTTTGACATTCCAGTTCCTAAGGATACCATAAACATGTCGTTTATCTGTGTGCTGTTAAAAGCCTTTAAAACTTCAAGTAAGCCACATATGGAGGGATTTTGAGCAAACACACCGCCATCAATCAAAGGATATCTTGTTTTTGAAAGGGAATAGATCTCTGCAACAGGGAAAAATGTGGGCGCAGCGGATGTAGCCTTGCAGACATCTTTGAGGTAGAAATCCCGTGCTTCGCCGTGCGTAATTGCCTTTTGTTGTCTGAAAAAATGATTCTTCCGTAATTCAATGTTATAGGCCGTGATGATACAAGGCTTGATAAGATGGCTCAACCTTGCATTTTGAAAATACTCATCCAAAACGTCTGATAATGTGTTGGACGAGTAGAGTTCGCTGACAAGGCCAAATCCACCGAGAAAACGCCGCCATTTGGAAGCGTTGAAAATTTCAGTGCCATGATTAACAAATAAGTTTAAGGCATCCCGCGCAGAAAATTTCGGATGGGTGGGATTGCCTTCTTCCGGATACAAAAGAATACTTGTCAGAATTCCGCCGCTACTTGTACCTGCAATAAAGTCAAAGTAGGAGGCAATCCGTGCATTGGGATCCATGGTCTGTTTTTGTAACTTCTCTTCCAGAGCCACGAGAACCATTGCAGGAATAATACCCCGGATACCACCACCATCAAGCGCGAGAATATTCTTCATATGCTAAGAACTGATTTAGTTAACGATATGTAAATATAATAAATGTCTACAATTGGCAGGAGTCATATATTGGTGACAATTGTATCCTACATCCTGTGTTTAAATGCATAGCGAATCTTTTTAGTCATATCACCTTCGACAGCGTCGTGCTACCCGCTTAACAGTTTCTTGGTTAACAGGGATTTACTAGGAAGTTTATAGGGATATAACAGGGGGTTAACAAGGGTTTACCCCTGTTATACCCCTGTTAACCTCCTGTTAACCCCCTGTAAAACCCCTGATAATATAGAAGATAATGAGAAGATTATACAGATCTGATAAGATTGGAGATACGACAGAGAGGAATCTCGTGGTTTGTGGGTGTATTGGACCGTTGTAAACGCTTTTATAAGTTCGACCTAAACAAAAAAAAGCTGCCTCAAATTTTATTGAGGCAGCTTTTTTAGCGAGTATAGATACCGATTTAATTGAACCAAGCAAATACTTCGTCTTTCGTTGGCATATTGATATCTAGTTTCAGTTTTTTACGCATACCACCAAGATCATTAAAAACCTTGTTCGGATTCGCTTCTTTTAAAGCTTCAATGGTTGTAAAGCCCATTTTTTGTAAGGCGGGAACCCAGGCTGCAGGAATGCCTTGTTCCTCATAATCTTTCACTTCTGCTACTTTGGCTACTTTTTCAGGTCGCATTTGTGGGAAGAAAAGAACTTCTTGGATTGACGCATTATCGGTCAAGAACATGATTAAGCGGTCCATACCGATTCCAAGTCCAGAGGTCGGCGGCATTCCATATTCCAATGAACGAAGGAAATCCTGATCAATAAACATGGCTTCATCATCACCTTTCTCAGAAAGGCGTAATTGATCTTCAAATCGTTCACGTTGATCAATGGGATCATTGAGCTCTGAATAGGCATTGGCAATCTCTTTTCCGCAAACCATCAACTCAAAACGCTCTGTCAGATCAGGATTATCTCTGTGCTTCTTCGTTAAAGGAGACATTTCTTTTGGATAATCTGTGATGAATGTTGGCTGTATGTAGTTTCCTTCACATTTTGCGCCGAAAATTTCATCGATCAGTTTGCCTTTACCCATGGTTTCGTTTACATCGATGCCCATTCCTTTAGCAGCAATACGAATTTCGTCTTCAGATTTTCCAGTAATATCAAATCCAGTGAATTCCTTAATGGAATCTGTCATCGATATCCGTTTATACGGTGCTTTGAAGTCAATTTTATGTTCTCCGAAGGTGGCTTCAGTCGTTCCGTTTACAGCCAACGCACAATGTTCTAACAGACGTTCTGTAAAGTCCATCATCCAGTTGTAGTCTTTATAGGCTACATAAATTTCCATTGCGGTGAACTCTGGATTGTGGGTACGATCCATTCCTTCATTACGGAAGTTTTTAGAAAATTCGTATACACCATCAAATCCACCAACGATTAGTCTTTTTAAATAAAGCTCGTTGGCGATACGAAGATATAATGGAATATCTAAAGCATTATGGTGTGTAATAAACGGACGTGCTGCAGCACCGCCTGGAATGGACTGTAGGACAGGTGTTTCTACTTCCATATACCCCGCGTCGTTAAAGAACTGACGCATCGCATTGAAAAGCTTCGTACGTTTGATAAATATGTCTTTGTTACCTGGATTTACGATCAAATCCACGTAACGCATTCTATAGCGTTGCTCTGGGTCTGTAAAGGCATCAAAAGTTTTACCTTCTGCAGATTTAACGACAGGTAGGGGACGTAGCGATTTGGATAAAACGGTAAGTTCTTCTACGTGTACTGCAATAGCCTCGGTTTGTGTTGTAAAGACATAGCCTTTGATACCAACGATATCTCCGATATCCAATAGCTTTTTGAAAACGACATTGTATAGGTCTTTATTCTCATCAGGACAGACATCGTCACGCTTAATATAAGCTTGAATACGTCCGGTAGAGTCTTGAATTTCAAAAAATGAAGCACTACCCATCACACGACGACTCATGATACGTCCAGCAATGGTAATGTTCTTGTAATTCAATTTATCTCTATCGTAATTTTCTAAAATATCAGCAGCATGTGCATTGACGACAAATTCGTTTGCTGGAAAAGGATCAATTCCCATATCCAACAACGATTGCATCGCTTGTCTTCTAAGTTGTTCCTGTTCGGATAATACAGTACTCATTCGGTATGAATAATATTTAAAATGTGAAAATCACGCAAAAATAGCCATTTTTTTCAATTCTTTTTATGGATTTTTTTTGAAAACGCTGTAGCGAAAGGAAATTGCTTTCCGTTATATGGGATAAAAATAGTTAAATAGTGATATTATTACAGGGGACATTCGACTATTTGATTTTGAGTTTTATAATTTTAATTTCGCTATCTCCTCGAAAAAAACGTTCATAATGAAGGGGAGTATTCGATAAATTGTTTACATAGTATGTGCTATTGATTGCATATGAAAGGCAATTTGTCTAAGTTTGAAACTTAATAATTAAATGGTTTAAGTGGGTATAATTCAATCATATTTTTATAACAAGAAGCTATCATCTTTACATGATGCCTTAGAACGTTGCTTGCGCGATCGTGAGGACGGAAAGGCCTTCGTTTATAAAAAGTATTATGGTTACCTCATGGCTATTATTATTCGTTATGTAAAACAGGATGTAGATGCGGAAGAGCTTGTTAATGAAAGCTTTGTTCGGATATTTCGAAAATTGGAATCATTTAATAGGGATATTGATGATGAAAATCTTGAAAAATCATTTAGAGCTTGGATAGGGAGAATTGCTGCCAATATTTCGATTGATTTTTTACGAGGTAAGAAGCAGTTTTATTCGGTTGAAGATCTCGGAGAAGGGGATATGCACACGCCAGCAGTTCAATTGGACAGCCGTTTGGAAGTCAATGAGATTATGCGTCTATTGGATCAGCTTCCCGAAATTCAAAAAACTATTTTTAATCTCTATGAAATTGAGGGGTATTCACATGATGAAATAGCGCAAATGCTCAATATACCAGACAGTACTTCACGTACTTATCTGACACGAGCGAAACAAAAACTTAGAAAATTATACTTGGATTATACAGGCGTAGTTCAAGAAATAAGATAAATATTGTTGTTACGATGAAAGACAATAAGAAAAAGGAATTGATAGAAGAGATCGTTGGACAATTAAAAGACCATGAACTACCTTATAAAGAAGGTTCCTGGGAAAAATTTGCCTCAAACTATGGCGTTGCACCACGTAGTCACTCGAATTGGAAATATTGGAGTGCAGCTGCGGCTGTATTATTGTGTTTTGGTGTGGGGTACTGGGGCTTAAAGAATAATACACCTACGGATTCGCCTGCTGTGGCTTCGGTAAGCCATCAGGATAATGAAGATGTGGTAGGAAATAATAAGGATTTGAAAGAATCCATTCAACGCTCACTATCTTCCATTACACAAGATAAAGGCTTATCGTCACAGCAATTATCACAAAATAGGCCCTTTACCTATTCAATAGTAAAAGATCATTCGGATCAACAGATCGCTAACCACTTTTCGGGACTGAATTCAGGACAGGGGATGCAAGGGACTGAATTAACTGTTTCCAATGACATTGCAAATTTGCAGTCGATGCAATTGAAAAATAATAAGCTCTCTGCAAATATAATTTTGGATGAAAACGAGGTCGATCATAACGCCACTCAGTCCAATAGTTCAGCGATAGCTCATGCTAATTCCGCTGTGAGTTCTGGTAATCAAACACAACGCGATGCGGCAAAACTGTCGCAACTCTATGCTATGCAGCAGGGGAGCACAAGAAATAGTGTTATCCTAAATAAAGCCAGTCAAGAGAAAAAATGGGAGATGGGAGCTTTTGTTTCTCCGGCCTCTACCTCAGAGAGTATAACACTTGGTGGTGGGCTTGCACTTGCCTATAATATTTCAAGCAAAGTAAGTCTACGTTCGGGAGCATCTATTCAACACTATGGTGCTGTTTCTGGAAATACACCTATTACCCCAGCGATGGGATCAAATTCCTTTAATGCAGATGCGCCGAATTATATTTCTCAATCAAGTGTCAACAATTTGTTTGTTATGCGGACTGCAGATGCAAAAGATGCGAAAAGTAATGAACGGGTTTCAGGTAAAATCCTAACGGTTGATATTCCTGTAGATGTGAGATATGCGATTAATAAGAATTTTTATACGTCTGTCGGTGTGTCTTATGTCGGTGTATTAGATCAGGAACGTGCAACGATCTATGAAACAAATAATACGGAGTACAGACAAAAATCCCAAGACAAAAATGTTGATGATAAAGGTGTGAACGGCTTTATTAATTTTTCAGTTGGCCGGAAACAGAAAGTTGGAAAATTATCCATTTCTGTAGAGCCTTATTATAAAGCTCCAATCGGAAATTTGAAATCATCCGATTTGAACTATAGCAACGGGGGAGTGAAAATAATTACTAGTTTTTAAATAGCATAATGCTATAAAAAAAGCCGCAGTAAGCTTGAAGTTTACTGCGGCTTTTTTTATAGTCTGCAAATCGGGATTTATTAAAGTTCATCAACGCGAACCCAACCCATTCCTGCGGCTTTCGCACCTTCAACTCCTGGAATCCCGTCTTCGTAGACCAGACATCTTTCCGGAGCAATATTCAATTGAGCCGCTGCCAAAAGAAAGGGTTGTGGTGAAGGTTTTCCCTCAGCCGTATCTCCAGCACAAACCAGTGTTTCCAAATCATCCCATACACCGATGGTGGTTAATGTCATGGATAAGGTTGTTCTGGTTCCTCCTGAAACGGCAGCGATGTGTTTTTTACCTTTCTGATACTTTAGATGTTCAACAACGTAATCTACAGGCTTAGTCTTGAAAACATACTCGTCTCGAAAAATGGTAGACTTTAGTGTGGAAAATTCTTGATAATCGAAATCTACCTCATAGCGTTTGCTGATTTCCTCAGCAACAGCCACAGTGGGCCATCCGGCAGTTTCATCAATCAAATTGACGTCCAACTCGACTCCGTATTGTTTGGCTGCAGCTTTATAGGCTTGTTTATGTGCGTCCATATTATCTGCCAGGGTACCATCGACGTCAAATAATAGTGCGTCGTAGGATTCGGCAAGAAGGTTTAGTAATTCAAATTTTCGTTGTGATTCAGGTGACATATATTTAATAGTGAGCGGTAAAAATAAAAAAATATAATTGGACGAGCAAAAAAGAAGCCTTTCCCTTGTTACAAGGAAAGGCTTCTTGCTGTTAGCTCCGTGTTGAATATTCACAGAGGCAGCGTATAATTAGTGTGAACTTAAATTTTTCGCTTTCTCTTCATCGAAATTAGCTTCTAATTCAGCCAATTTTTTCTTACCGTATGCCATACGCGTGATCACGACGAATAGCACCGGAACGATAAAGATTGCCAGGAGTGTCGCAGCTGTCATACCACCAAATACCGTCCAACCGATTGTTTGGCGAGAAATAGCTCCAGCTCCATGGGATAGCATCAATGGAATAATCCCCAGGATGAAGGCAAAGGACGTCATGATAATTGGGCGTAAACGCAATTTTACAGCATCTAATGTCGCTTCATAAAGGTTCATCCCAATATCAACCCGCTCCTTAGCAAACTCTACGATTAGAATCGCATTCTTAGCAGCAAGTCCAATAATGGTGACCAGACCAATCTGTGCATAGATGTTATTATCCAATGTAGGGATTAATGTTAGGGTTAATATAGCCCCAAATACACCCAATGGTACAGATAACAAAATGGAGAAAGGTACAGACCAACTTTCGTATAAGGCAGCTAACAACAAGAACACAAACAGGATACATAAGGCAAAAATTTGAACGGTCTTTGATCCGGATTGCATCTCTTGAAGAGATAGGCCAGAGAACTGATAATCAAAACCTTCTGGTAATGTTTGTGCAGCCACTTCTTGTAATGCTTTTAAAGCATCCCCTGATGAGTAGCCAGGAGCCGAACTACCATTGATCTCTACACTTCTAAAAATATTGTAGTGATTGATGATTGACGGCATTGTCATCAATTCATACTTGACCAGCGTACCCATCGGTACCGGGTTTCCTGAAACATTGTTGACATACAGTTTGTTGATGTCTTCAATATTCATGCGGTACGGAATGTCAGCTTGAGTCACGACACGGTAACTACGGCCATACTTCGTAAAATCATTGACATAGCTACTACCCAAATAGGATGATATTGTCGAATAAATACTTGAGATAGGCACGCCCATGCGTTTTGCCTGTTCACGGTTTACTTCCAATTTGTAGTTTGGAGAGTTGGTGTTAAATAGGGTATAAGCCATTCCAATTTCCGGACGTTGGTTGGCTGCCATCAAGAATTTACCGACCGTTGCTTCGAAATCTTTGATATTTACAGTCTGTAAATCCTGTACTTGCAAAGAGAAACCTCCAGATGTACCTAAACCTGGAATTGCCGGCGGTGTAACAGCCAATACCCGAGCTTTGGTATAGCCCTGATATTTTCCCATAATCATACCGGCGATATCGTTTGCTGTGCGCGTACGGGTTTCCCAAGGTTTTAGAGAAACGAACACTGTTGCACCATTGGATTTAAACGCGCGGTTTAGAATATTGATACCTGAGATCGCAGTAACATACTTAATTTCAGGGAAAGTCTTATGTAGATCGGCTTCAATCTCTTTAAGAACTTCATTTGTACGCGCAGAAGAAGAACCTTCCGGCAAAGTAATACCTGCAAAAAATGCACCGCCATCTTCAGAAGGAATAAACCCTGTCGGTTTGGTTGTAAACATCCAGCCGGTTCCGATAAAAATACACAACAGAATAATCAACACCAGTGGTGCTTTTTTGATTGCTTGTTTTACACCATTCGAATATCTGATGGTGACTTTTTCGAACCAGATATTAAACTTATAGAAAAACTTGTTCAGTCCTTTTGCACCTTCATGTACGGCTGTAGGCTTTAATAAAATTGAACATAATGCGGGTGTTAACGAAAGTGCAATAAATGCAGATAACATAACGGACACAGCGATCGTGATGGCAAATTGTTGGTACAATTTACCGACCATTCCAGGGATGAAACCTACAGGAACGAATACGGCTGCCAAAATTAACGCAATTGCAATAACCGGCGCGGTGATGTCGCCCATGGCGCGACGTGTCGCTTCTTTTGCATCCAGCTTATAATGGTCGATATAGTGCTGGACAGCTTCCACCACAACAATGGCATCATCCACCACAATACCGATGGCCAATACAAAGGCGAGCATGGTCAGGTTGTTGACCGAAAAGCCAAACATCAGGAAGAAGATGAATGTACCGATGATGGATACCGGAATTGCCAATACGGGGATTAATGTTGCCCTCCAGCTTTGAAGGAAGAAAAACACCACCACTGTTACCAGGATCAATGCTTCAACTAGGGTATGGATAACCGAAGAAATTGAGGCATTTACTACCGAAACGGTCTCGTAACTGATGGTATAATCTACGTCCGTTGGAAAAGATTTCTTTAATTTTTCCAATGCTGTCACAATGCCTTCTGCAGATTCTACGGCATTTCCTCCCGGGGTTTGGTTAATCATCGTCGCAGATGAGGTCATACCATTTACGGTAGATGATGTACCATAATTAAATTGACCCAGTTCAACACGTGCGACATCCTTTAAAAGTACGATAGATCCATCTTTGTTGGTTTTTACAACGATGTTTTCAAAGTCTTCCGGATTTGAAAGGTCACTATCGGTAATGACTGGGTATTCAAATACTGTCGAAGACTCTTGTGGACGTCCGCCAACACTACCACCAGGTATGCGGGAGTTTTGTTCCGCAATTGCTGTTGATACATCGGCCGGAGTCATGCTTAGATTAGCCAATTTATTTGCATCTAGCCATACACGCATCGAAAATGGTTGCCCAAAAGCGGTTACATCACCGACCCCTTTCACACGTAATAGTGCATCTTTAACATATAAGTTGTTGTAGTTGGCTAAGAAATTTTCGGATCTTGTTCCTTTTGGTGAAGTTAAAGCAACCAACATCAGGATATCGTTATTGGCTTTACGGGTTGTAATTCCCAGACGTCTCACAGCTTCGGGAAGGGCTGGTTCGGCGATTCCCACACGGTTTTGTACGTCTAAGGTCGCAATATCGATATCCGTACCTACTTCAAATGTCACCGTAATTGTTGCTTGACCATTTGACGTACTATTGGACGACATATAAATCATGCCAGGTGTACCATTGATCTGACTCTCGATAAGAGTTGTCACGGTTTGTTCAACCGTCTGTGCATCAGCTCCGGTGTAATTGGCCGTAACCGTTACTGTTGGAGGTGCAATAGAAGGATACTGGCTAATTGGCAACGTGGATACTGCAATGATCCCGATAATTGAAATCAATATCGAAATAACGATTGCGGTAACTGGCCTCTTAATAAATACTTCTGAAATCATTCTATATCTTTTAGATTCTCTTTAAAAATTAATGGTGTTATTTTCCTTGATGTGCTCCTTTGGCAGCCTGTTGGGCAGCGACGGCAGCATCAACTACTTTAACGCCATTTTGGACATTCATGGTACCGTCGACGATAATCTTTTCACCGTTTTTGACACCTTCTTTAATCACAATTTTATCACCAGCTTTAATACCTAATTTTACTTGACGTATTTCGGCTTTGCTGCTATCATTCACAGCATAAAGGTTAAATACCCCGAGCTGTTCAAAGACAGCTTTGTAAGGTACAACAACTTCTTCTGTAGCCGAGGTTGTTGATACATTCATCGTAATATTCATACCAGCCCGCAATTCGTTGGCATTGTTCGGGAAAGTAGCCCGCACTTTGATTGTTCCGGTAGCAGGGTCAACTGCGCGGTCAATGGTTGTGATCGTTCCTTTGCCTTCATAAGTGCTTCCATTTGGCAATAAAAGAGAAAGGTCCGAAGAGGAATGGCTGCTTTGCAATTGGGTAAATTTGGCAATATCCTTTTCGTTTACCTGAAACTCAACAGCAATTGGACTGGTTGAAGACAAGGTATTCAATAGGGTTGTGCCTGGGTTAACCAAGGCTCCCAAACGCACCTGTGATATCCCTACAGTACCACTGAAAGGAGCGCGGATCGTCGACCGTGATAAGTTTGTATTTGCAGTGACCAATGCCGCACGAGCCGACTCTACCTGTGCCTGAGAAGCCGCTACATTTGATACTGCATTGTCAAAAACCTGCTTCGCAATCGCGTCTTTATCGGCCAATGTCTGGTAACGTGCTAAATCTCTTTTTTGTCGGTCCAAATCAGTCTGTGCGACCTGTAAGCTTGCTTTAGCTTGTTGGACAGCTGCGTTGTAGCGTGTTCCATCAATTTCATAAAGAGCTTGTCCCGCGGAAACTACTGCACCGTCAGAAACATATATTTTTGTGATATAGCCGCTTACTTCCGCATATAGATCTGCTTCGTTCAACGGTTTGACTGTTGCTGGATAGCTGATTGTACCTGTAACAGTCTCATGTGATGCGACACCAAAGCTGACAGGGACAACTTTTTCGGCCTGAGCCTGTGCTGCACCTTGCTTTTTTGCATCTTTATTTCCACAAGAGGTCCATACTAATGCCGTCCCAAGGAAGAAAGCGAATAATAATTGTCTTTTATTCATGATTTGTATTAGTTTCCGTTTATTGATTAATTTGTGTGGATTGCCCCAACTGCTTTCTGAACATCCAATTTACTTGACAATAGCGCATAAAGGGAATTCAAATAATTGAGCTGTGTTGTTTTGAGATCAGTCTCTGCTGTCATTAAATCGAGGTAAGTTTTGATACCTTCGTCATATTGAAGTTTGATTGTCTCGTATACTTCTTTGGAGAGATCCACATTTTCTTTAGCTGTTTTCCAGTCATTTAAATTCGCATTATAGGTTGCCTTTGCCAACGAATATTCTGTGTTAATGCTGTTTTCTAAATTTTTGATATCCCAGTCAATTCTTTCTTCCTGCAATCTGGATTTATTGATTTGTTTTTTACGTTTAAATCCGTCGAAAATTGAAAAAGAAACATTTAGGCCAACTACTGAACCCGGGAAATTGTCGGAATAAAGCTTACTGAATTTATCATTTCTATAGTTGAATGCGTAATTATAAAAAGCACTTACACTTGGTAAATATGTCCATTTATAATACTGTGTGCTCAACTGTTGAATCTTTTTCGATGTTTCCAATTGTTGGAATTCAATTCGATTAGAGACACTTATTCCTGCAGTTGTATCAAGTAGAATCTCTGATTCCATACTGCTATTATCAAATGAAAGTGTCAAATTTTTGCTTTTATCCAAAGCTAGTAATTGTTTAAGATATTCGTATTTATATTTACGAAGCTCAACTGTTCTTTTCTCGTCAGCATTCGAATTTGCCAAAGCAATTTGCGCTCTCTTATAGTCAGTTTTATCAACTAAACCCACATCATATTGTGACTTTGCATCTTTCAATTGTTTTTGAAGGCGAGCAATATTTTCGCGAACAATCTTGATCTGCTCTTCAGACGTCAGGATGTCATAATAGGCCTTACTGACCTCCACAACAGCTGTTATTTTTTTGTTCTCCGTATTTTGTTTATTACCGAGACGTACCAGCTCAGCGGCTTTTTTCGCCTGCATTAGCTCTGGATTAAGGATCTGTTGGTCTGCTTGAAGCGTTAAGGCACTCGCATTGTTCTGCCCCATTTTGATATTATTTCCGCCAATATTTGCTAATGGAACAATGACATTATAATTATAACTTCCTTTTAGACCCAATTGTGGGTACCAACCTGAAAGGGAGATGTCAATATCTTTTTCACCGATGGCCTCGTCCAATTGTGCTTGTTTTACAGAGATTTGATTACGTAAGGCGTAATCAATCAGCTGCTGAAGTGTTGCATTTGCCGGCAAGTTTTCAGATTGCTGTTGTGCAAATCCTGTATTACTCAAAAGCGACAGGGCCGCCAAGGAATAAACGATTTTATTAAACTTCATATATGTAATTAATTATTTTTTTCTCTATTAATAGCCCCATCCCAAATAATCCCAATTAAATCTTCTACATTCTGTTCAGAGAATTTGAGATCTTTAAATTTGATACTGTGAACAGTCGATAAGGCTACACCAATATAACTGGCCACCAAAAGATGGACGTCTACCTGTTTCAATATTTTTCGGTCAATGCCTTCTTGTAAAAAATCAACAACTTTATTTTGTCCACCTACAGGTTCTTGTATCTCAGCTTTGTTTTTCTCATAATAAGGAGACGAAAAAAACTGTTCAAAAAAACTGAAGATATGCCCATTTTCTAAATAGAACTTGACAAAGTTGCGCCAGATATGAACAAAGGAATCTTTATAATCGAAATCATCTTTTATACCATCAAAAATGTAATCATTCAGTAATGTTCTACAATGTTTGAACAGTGCAAAGATTAGGTCATCTTTCGATGGAAAATAATGGTAGATAGTTCCTATTGCTACATCAGAATCTTGTGCGATTTTGCTCATCGGCGTTCCATGGAAGCCGTTTGTTTGTATAAGTTTTAGTGTGCTGGCAAGTACTGCCGCAATTTTTTCATTGGAATTCATCAATCGAACGTTCATTCGGTTGCAAAATTAGCGATTAATTTGGATCCAAAATGTCAGAATATTGTTATAAATCAATAAATATAAAACGATTTGAACCAATAATACAATAAGGAAAAAAAGGTGAAATTGTTTTCAACTTTTTATTTTTTTTGATGCATAGAGGGGAGGTACCATCAATGAGATCAAGGTTGTAGCATGAGTTTCGCTTGTAAATTGGCCTGAAGATCTTGTATTAAAGGAGGTGAAGCGGTTGCAAATAGAAAAAAGCGGTGGTTTTATAAAACCACCGCTTTTTTCTATTTGCAATTTTTTAAACTTTTCTCCACTTCTTCCAAAGGATAAAGATTCTTTCCTTTGTTGATCTTGGTGTTGATATATGTTAATACATAAGCGATATCAATTGCAGAAAGATTTGAAGCGGGCATGGTATTATTAAACTTTTTGCCTGCTACTTCAAGTTCTCCGGAAGTTCCGTGCTTGATGATACAAGCAAGCTCCTGACGGTGCGTTTGCAGAAAGGTGGTATCGGTTAGGGGAGGATAGAGATTTCCCAATCCTTCGCCTTTCTCTCCATGACAATTTTGACAATGTGTCCGGTATACCTTTTGACCATTAACCGCATATTGTGCCGTTTTGATATCAACTTCCTGCTGACAGCCAATTAAGATCGATAAAATAACCCCGATCGTTATACCTGTTGTTAAGAGAATGCGCATGTTATTTTTTAGCTCCACTCAAGAGTAAAGGTAAATCGTTCATCAATTTTTTTACCTGCTCATCGTTTGTGCCGTCGTAGGCACCCCGAATTCTTTTATCCTTATCTATTAAGACAAGGTATCCTTGATGATCGTAACCTCCGGGTGCATTTTTATCTTCAGCGGTATAAACCAGGTATTGATTGGCTAGACCATATATTTCGGCTTTAGTCCCCGAAACAAACTGCCAGTGATTATTGGTTACGCCCAATTTATTGGCATAATCTTTCAGTACATAGGGTTGATCGTATTTAAAGTCTATACTATGGGACAGGAAACGAACTTCTTCATTATCCTTGTATTGCTGGTATATCTTTAATAGGTTGCGATTCATCGTCGGACAGATACTTGGACAATGGGTAAAGAAGAAGTTGGCGATATATACTTTACCCTCAAAATCTTTATCTGAAATCATTGTACTATCCTGATTGAGCAGTTTAAAAGGCGGAATAGTATGATAGACTGTATCTACGATTTGTTTTCCATCAACTGTTTTTTCTACAGCTTCTCTTTCGCCATAGATGGGTAAGCTTGTCTGGCTATTGTTTTTACAGGAAAATAAACCGAGTATAAGGCCAGCTGCGCAGTAAAATTTAGTTATGGATCTCATGTGTTCAATAGTTTTGTTTGTTAAAGCTTGATTCCATCTTTACACGAACAATTTAATGTTAATCTAAAGCTGGGCGGACTGCGTTATTTGAATTTTTGGATTTAAAAATTCTTTAATTTGTCTTGGCTTTCTTTAGAAACACTATCAAATATCTTTTTCATATCACTTACTTTTTGAAGCTCTGTTTCAAAATATTTAACATCTGTTGAATCCGGGTTATATCCTTTCATCCAGTCCATCATATGGTCTGTAGCGCTTTCTAAATTAGCTTTCAATGTGCTTAGCTCTTTTCTTGTTAAATTGGTGTCTAAATCAGACTTAGTTGTTTTTAGGTTTTTTAAATTTGCCAAAATAGAATCTATCTTAACAGCATCGCGGTCGAAATGAGCGATTTGAGGCATAATTTCATCATGTATCTTAATAGTTGAATCTTGCAGGGCTTTTACACCTGTTGCACCATTTCCCTGAGTTCCACATGCTGCTATTGCCAAGGATGCGATAGCTACAAACGCGATTTTATTCATGTTTTTTTGTTTTTTGGTAATTGGACAAATATATTAATTTCTTATGGCTCAATATTTCGATTTCTGGAAGGGAATGTAAAATTCAAGTCACGAATATAGGTTTCACAACGTACCGTGGCACAGAGATCGCCAGACTTATCTTTAATTTCCAGCGTAAAATCCTTTACTACTTTGCCTTTTGTGCGGATAATATGGGCACATTCTTCAAGGATTTCCTCGGAGAGTTGCACAGAATATTCCACGCTGGTTTTGCCGGGTTTCTTAAAGGTGATCTGTGATGATTTTAACCAGGCCACCGTTTTCTTAAAACCAATCTTTTGAAGATACTGATCAATGAGGATGGGGAATATTGGATCTGCCGCAGAAAAGATCGTTCCGCCAAATAATGTTTTGTTGGTATTTATATTGAATGGTGTCTTATAAATTTTTACTTTGGCGCCTTGGAAGCCGGGGCTAATTTTTTTTACCCAGATTCCCTGAAATAGAAATGGTGGGTAAATACGTAATAGCCATGTTAAGGCAAGTGGACTATATCTCATGATGCAAAAATAAAACAATGTGTCGGATTATTTTTCGAAATCTTGGTTTTATAGCTTCACTATGGTATTTTTACAGATCAAAAAACCTAAAATGTCAACAATAAAAGAAAAACAATCCAGCAGAAAAGTATGGTTACTGGTTATGATTGCGTCACTGGGCTATTTCGTCGATATCTACGATTTGATTATTTTCTCCATAGTTCGTATTCAGTCCTTCACTGATATTGGCGTCCCTGCGGAAGAAATGCGGGTAAAAGGTGAATTTGTGCTCAATATGCAAATGGGCGGCTTACTGTTAGGTGGAATTCTTTGGGGGATTATAGGGGATAAATTTGGACGTTTAAAAGTCCTTTTTGGATCGATTCTTTTATACTCTGTAGCGAATATTGCAAATGGTTTTGTACATGATGTGCTTATGTATGGTATTATTCGTTTTATAGCGGGCGTTGGTTTGGCCGGAGAACTGGGGGCGGGAATTACATTGGTTTCTGAAAGTATGCATAAATCAAAACGCGGTTATGGGACCATGTTGGTTGCCGGTGTCGGTGTTTTAGGCGCTATATTGGCGTATTTTGTCTCGGAAGAATTTGACTGGCGGACGGCCTACTTTGTCGGTGGTGGAATGGGCTTACTGTTGCTGCTGTTGCGTATTGGCTCTTTTGAATCAGGACTATTTAAGGATCAGGATAAATCGGGTGTTGTGAAAGGGGATATCCGCATGCTTTTTACAAATAAAAGCCGGTTAAAACGGTATGTTAACTGTCTCTGCATTGGTCTTCCAATCTGGTTTGTTGTTGGTGTTTTGGTCACACAGGCTCCGGAAATCGGCAAGGCCTTAGGGGCTACGGGCACATTGAGTGCTGGTCAAGGGGTGATGTTTACCTATATCGGTATTTCTATCGGGGATGTACTGGCAGGAATATTCGCCCAGATTTTAAAATCTCGCAAAAAAGTGGTGTTTATATGTCAATTAATTATCATTGGAAGTTCACTATGGTATTTATTGAGTGATGGTATTACAGCGACAAAGTTTTTAAGCCTTGCCTTTATAATGGGCTTAGGGGTAGGGTATTGGGCTACTTTTGTGACTATCTCAGCGGAACAATTTGGTACAAATCTCAGAGCAACTGTTGCAACGACGGCCCCCAATTTTGTACGGGGCGCACTCATTCCGTCAACAATGCTCTATGGACTTCTCGTAAATGCATTTGGAATTGTGCCAGCAGCAATTACCATGGTTGTCGTTCTTTCGGGTATAGCAATTTATTCGTTGACCCAGTTAGAAGAAAGCTTTGATAAAGATTTAGATTACCTCGAGGAGTAGTCAATAAATAGCTATTTTTTTCGTCCCGGACATTTTTTACAGCGTTTGCCTTCTTTATATTTTTTACAACACTTTTTAAAGCAGGCACAAGAAAAGTCAGAAAAAGGGTTCATAGCCGTATTCCGAAACTGAAACAAGCCGGCCTTATTTTCTGACTCATCGATCTCCAACACAGATTCAATAACTTCGTTCATAATACAAAGTTACAATTTGTTTAAAACAATTCTAAATAATAGAATTGTTTTTACATTTTTTTGATAAGATTTTCAATTATTTTAGGGAAGTACTGATGTTCGAGTTGCTGCCCTTTAAATTTAATAATGTCTAAAGTATCGTTGGGATCCACTTTGAATCGTGCTTGGTATATAATTTCCCCCTCGTCAAAATGTTCATTTGCGAAGTGAATCGTAATGCCATGTTCCTCTTCCTTATTGGCCAAAACGGCTTTGTGGACATGGTCACCATACATACCTTTGCCACCATATTTTGGTAGGAGAGCAGGATGTATATTTATAATTTGATTAGGAAATGCTTTCAGAAGGTTATTTGGAACGAGCCAAAGAAAACCTGCCAAAACAATCAGATCAATATTTAAGTTTTTAAGAATATTGACAACGTTGTCGGTTTTGTAAAATTCATCACGATCAAATATATGTGCAGGTATTTCAAAATTGTCGGCTCGCTGAATAACGTAAGCATCAGGGTTATTGGATAAAATCAAGGCAACCTCAGCTTCATCTGAATACTTGAAATGTTCCATTATTTTTTGAGCATTGGATCCTGAACCTGAAGCAAAAATAGCAATTCGTTTTTTCACGATTAATAAGTATTAATAGATTTGATCGATTTAAAAATTAGCCCAAACTTACGGATTTTTTGTAAAAAAACTAAAATAATAGTTGACTGAAGCGCATTTTTAAGTATTATTGATTAAAATTAATTGAATAGTCACTGTTGGTTTAAATTTCTTTAACATGAGGTTCCTTTATTCCCTATTTTTTGTAAGTGTATTTTTCTTATTTCAACCTGTTTTTGCGCAGGCACCCAAAACGCTTCCATCGTTTACTTTTGATGAGGTCTATCAGGCTAACAAGTTTAATTCGGACAAGCTTCCAAAATCGGGCTATATTGTGCTGGATTTTTACGACCCGGGTTGTGGCCATTGCCAGAAAATGGGGGCTGGTATCGCACAGCACTTGTCCAAATTCAAGAATGTATCCTTCTATTTTATCTCCATGAATGACAAGCCTTATGTCGATGGATTTATTAATATGCATGCGAAGGCATTGAAAAGTGCCCCAAATGTCAAATTCTTGTTTGATGCTGGAACTCAATTTATTGAAAAATTTAAGCCAAGCAATTACCCTTCGCTCTATATCTATGATGCAAAAACCAAAGTATTGGTACAGCATTTGGACGGCGAAGACGATGTAAACAAGTTGTTAAAAGCTTTAGGCATTACAGGTTAAATGTTTAAAAATTAGCAATAAAAAAAAGAAGGTCCGATACTATCGGACCTTCTTTTTTTTATTGCTCTTGTTTATTGATGAACACAAATTTACCGTCGAATACATCCAGACGAATAATCGAATCGCGATTTACTTTTCCGGATAAAATTTCCTTCGAAAGTTCATTTAGAATTCGTTTTTGAATGACACGTTTTAAGGGTCTCGCTCCATAAATAGGATCGTAACCAAGTTGTGCCAACCAATCCATTGCTTCATCAGAAGCCGTAATGAATATATTTTGTTCGGCCAGCTGTTTCTGAACATGTGCAAATTGTAAACGAACAATATCTCCAATTTCATCTCGACTTAATGGCGTAAACATAATCACTTCATCGATACGGTTCAAAAATTCGGGACGAATCGATTGTTTTAAAAGATCGAATACCTCATTGCGTGTTTTGGCGATAATTTCATCCCGATTATCATCGGTCAGATGACTGAAATTCTCCTGTATAATGGTCGACCCCGTATTGGAGGTCATAATAATAATAGTGTTTTTGAAGTTTACCACACGACCTTTGTTGTCTGTAAGATGGCCATCATCCAATACCTGCAATAGGATATTGAATACATCGGGATGAGCTTTTTCAATTTCATCTAACAAAACAACAGAATAGGGTCTTCTTCGAACGGCTTCAGTCAATTGCCCGCCTTCATCATAGCCGACATATCCTGGAGGCGCTCCGATTAAACGAGACACTGCGTGTCGTTCTTGATATTCCGACATATCAATACGAACCATGGATTGTTCGTCGTCAAATAAGAACTCGGCGAGTGCTTTTGCAAGTTCGGTTTTTCCGACTCCGGTAGTCCCTAGAAATATGAACGATCCTATTGGCCGTTTCGCATCATTTAATCCAGCACGTGATCGACGAATCGCATCGGAAATAGCTTCTATTGCTTCATCCTGACCGGCGACACGTTTATGAAGCTCTTCCTCAAGATTCAATAATTTTTCGCGTTCTGATTGAATCATTTTGCTCACAGGTATTCCCGTCCATTTTGCAACAACATCGGCAATGTCTTCTGAAGTAACTTCTTCTTTGAGCATACGCTTGCTTTCTTGTTTTTCTGCGAGTTCAGCCTTTAGTTTGTCAACTTTTTCTTGCGCTTCTTTAATCCGTCCATAACGAAGCTCTGCTACCTTTCCATAGTCTCCGGAACGTTCGGCCTGCTCCGCTTCGAGTTTGTAGTTTTCAATATTCTCAATCTCTTGATTGACATTGTCAACAAGACTCTTTTCTTCTTGCCACGATGCTCTCAACGTATCTCTCTCTGCCGATAGATTGGCGATACTTTCCGATAATTCGGCGACTTTTTTGTCATCATTTTCACGTTTCAAGGCTTCACGCTCGATTTCCAATTGCATGATACGACGTTCAAGCTCATCGACAGCTTCCGGTACAGAGTCCATCTCAAGGCGTAATTTGGATGCTGCCTCATCAATTAAATCAATCGCTTTATCTGGTAGAAAACGATCGGAAATATAGCGCTGTGACAATTCCACGGCGGCAATGATAGACTCATCCAAAATGCGTACTTTATGGTGTGTTTCGTAGCGTTCTTTTAGGCCACGGAGAATAGAAATAGCATCTTGTGTGTCGGGTTCTTCAACCATGACTTTCTGGAACCTACGCTCCAATGCTTTATCTTTCTCAAAGTATTTTTGATATTCGTTTAAGGTTGTCGCTCCAATTGCGCGTAGTTCACCTCTAGCTAAAGCTGGTTTGAGGATATTAGCCGCATCCATGGCGCCTTCACCACCTCCAGCACCCACCAATGTATGGATTTCGTCGATAAAGAGTATAATGTCTCCATTGGAATCGGTAACTTCTTTTACAACCGCTTTTAGACGTTCTTCAAATTCACCTTTATATTTAGCTCCGGCAACCAAAGCGCCCATATCTAAGGAAAATACGATCTTAGATTTTAAGTTTTCAGGTGCGTCGCCTTTTATAATTCTGTAAGCAATACCTTCCGCAATAGCCGTTTTACCAACCCCAGGTTCACCGACGAGTATGGGGTTGTTTTTGGTACGACGGGAGAGTATCTGCATCACACGTCGAATTTCTTCATCACGGCCAATCACAGGATCCAATTTGCCGGATTCGGCATATTCATTTAAATTTCGGGCATATTTCCCCAAAGCATTGTAGGTGGCCTCCGCATTTTGATCGGTTACCCGACTGTTTCCGCGCAATTCTTTTATGGCGGTCTTTAAGTCTTTTTCTGTAACGCCCTGCGACTTAAGTAATGTTGAGGTCTTATCAGAAGTTGCCAGGATACCTAATAGTAAATGCTCTACCGAGACAAATTCATCATTGAATTCTTTGAGATAGCCCTGTGCTTTCTGAAGTGCATTGTTGGCATCACTACTTAAATAAATATTGCTGCCACTAACCTTCGGAAAACCTTCAATTTGTTTGTCAAGTTCAGTACCGAGATAGCTGAGGTTGACATTTAACTTTTTTAATAAGTGGCTGACAACATTTTCATCCACGGTGAGTAAAGCTTTTAAAATATGCGCTGTCTCAATGGCCTGTTGTTGATGGCCTGCCGCAATTTCGGAAGCTTTTTGTATAGCCTCTTGGGCTTTAATTGTATAGTTGTTAAAATTCATTTTTATTGTCTTATTTAAAGTTTCGTTGATACATATTGGTTATAACAATTGAAGTGCCATTCAGGTTTTAAGCCATACTTCGGAAAAAATGGCAATATTTTTTATTGAATCATGACAAATTTTCAGTTATTAAAAATAATGCGCTTGATTTTTAAATAATTGCCTTATCAGGGTAGAAAATTCTTGAAATCGACTTGCATTTTTGGTTTAAGCTTTCGATATTTGCAGCATCTTAAAACGGTCAGACGTTATAAGATTGAAAAGAAGTAACGCCTCTTTAGCTCAGCTGGTAGAGCAACTGACTTGTAATCAGTAGGTCATTGGTTCGATTCCGATAAGAGGCTCTTTTAAGCAACATGCATTAAACTTCTTTAAAAAGCCTCTTTAGCTCAGCTGGTAGAGCAACTGACTTGTAATCAGTAGGTCATTGGTTCGATTCCGATAAGAGGCTCTTTGAGCGACACTCATTAAAATTCATTTGAAAGCCTCTTTAGCTCAGCTGGTAGAGCAACTGACTTGTAATCAGTAGGTCATTGGTTCGATTCCGATAAGAGGCTCATAAAAAAGATCCCCAAGATTTCTTGGGGATCTTTTTTTGTTTAGTCTAAACTAAGTTTTGCAGCTGTAGCGATTTTCTTTGGTATATCTGTGTTATCCATTTTCTGATTGAATTGTTCGGAACCAACACCGATGGCATAAACCGGTGCATAGGCTGCCGAATGGTTGTTAGAGGCCCAGCTTATTGATCCCATCCGATTTAAGATTGAAATACTCAATGCGGCAATCTTGTCGTCGCTTGCGTAAAGGCTTTTTGCGGTTTCATTTTGATGATCGACAAAGCTTTTTTGATAGGCAGCTTCTAAAGCACTACGATCAGTTTCATGGATTGTAATTTTGGAAAATAAACCTGTTTGAGCAGCAATGAGATTCTTGAGATCGCCCCATGTTGCATTTGGATTATTCTTACGAAGGTTGCCAATTGCGTTCGAAAGTTCTGCATGCGAGATTTTTTGGTGGGACAAGAATTTTGTTTTCAGCGAAGAACTTCCATTACCGACACCTAATCCGCCCGTTTCATGGTCCGCTGTAACGACTATAAGTGTTTCATTTGGAAATTTTTTATAAAAATCATAGGCGAGTTGTACGGAGTTATTGAAATCCAACACTTCCTGAATCGTTGTAGCCGCATCATTTGCATGGCATGCCCAATCAATTTTTCCACCTTCAATCATTAAAAAGAAACCATTTGTATTATTTTTATGCAGTGAAGTGATAGCTGCAGATGTGATATCTGCCAGTTTTAAATCACTTGGCTTTTGGTCTATGGCATATTTAAGGGCATCTATGGGGCTGCCATCTGAATTCATCAATATGATCTTATCTGATTTATTTGGTAGTTGTGCATAAGCATCTTTTCCTTTAAGCACTTTATAGCCGGCTTTTTCTAATATGGGGAAAAGCGATGGCGCCTTTTTATGATCAAATGTTGTTTCGGGTTTGAGAAAATTGGATCCGCCAAAAAAATCAAAATTCGAAGTGACAATTTCTTTACCGATTTCATAATACATGTCGCGGTCTGCTTGGTGTGCATAAAATGAAGCCGGGGTAGCGTGGTCTATGCTGACGCTTGTAATAATACCGACTTTCTTTCCTTTTTCCTTTGCGGCATAAGCTATACTCTTATAGGGGACTGTTCCCGTACTGTCCATACCGATAACGCCATTTTTGGTTTTTTTTCCAACGGCTAATGCGGTACCTCCAGCGCCTGAGTCCGTTACGCCATTCGAGAGTGAATGTGTGGAGGCAAATCCAACATGAGGAAATTGAGTGAACACAAGTGGGATTGGGTTATCTTTATGCTGTACTTCAGCTTGATGAATTTCGGTGAGATTAACCTGGTTGAGGCCCATGCCATCACCAATTAAGTAAAAAATGTATTTTGCTTCTTGGCCAAAAGAGGGGAAAACTTGTACAAAAACGAGGAGGAACAGAAATAAAACGTGTTTTTTCATTTGAATGGTTGTTATTTTAAAAAAACACAAATTACAGCCTTAGGATTAGCTTACTGTTAATTCAATATTATGAATTGTTTTTTTACTTGTTTCAACTGGTTTCTGCTGCTAATTTCTGGATATCTTTCACGGTTACAGTATGGATACCTGTTGTGTAATGATTGATCGCCTGTAACATTGCCATAGCAACTTGTCCTACTGAAAGAGGTTCGTATGTTTTGAATAATCCTATTGTATTAAAGATACGAAGGGCAGCTATGGCTGTTTTTTCACCCAAGCGATCTGTATTTGGTCGGATTAGTCCTCCAGGTTGGAAAATAATAAGCCGATTGAAATCAAGAGCTTTAACATCCTGTTCAAGGCTTCCTTTCATGCGGTTATAAAAAATTTTTGATGCAGGATCCGCAAGAACAGCCGATAATAAGAGAAAGGTAGGAAAACCATTTTTTTTAGCCAATGCCGCAAATTGCAAATTAAGATCATGATCTATTTTCCATTGTGCATCTTTACTGCCTGCGTCTTTTAATGTGGTGCCAAGGCAGGAAATTGCGACATCGCCCTGTATCACTTGCTCAAAATCCGTTAGATTTTCAAAATCTACGATAACCTGTTTCAATTTAATGTGCTCCTCAAACGAGACACGTCTTAAAAGCACAACGATTTCCGTAATTTCCTTAGATTTTAACATCAATTGAACGAGCGCTCTTCCTGTAGCGCCAGAACCACCTATTAAAACTACCTTCATTATTTTCTTACTTCTTTTTTTTATTCATTATCTTGCATTAATTGCTTTACTGAGCGTTATTTGCCCAGGTGATTGAGCATGCAATTAATCTTTATAATTGGGCTTGCCAGGAGTAAAGCGAACAATAGATTGATCCAATCGGAGGGTGTCAGCGACGGTAATCAAGTCTTCTTCGACGATAAAATTTTGATCAATAGCGGTTTTTATTGTCGTAAAATCCTCTTGATCGGCGTCCTGAAAATAGAGGAGGGATTGAATCGTAGATACAGCCACCAGTTCGAGTAATTCGTCTTCACCTTCGTATCCAACGTAGAAAAAATCTGCCATAACAATGATATTTGATGTTATACGAATATACTTTTTTTATTTTTAAAATTTGTCAATTAGCACGAGAACTTCTTGAAGAGTGATAGACACGATGTCAAAAAGTTGTTGAAATTTTTGTTTCTTTGAAACAGTTTTGGGTAGCCATCGTAAAATATATTATATTTGATATAGTCATTTTAAAGATAATTAACAATAAGTTTTAATAACGATGGATAAAGAGCAGATACAAAATTGGTTAGATAATGGGTATGATATACTTCATCATGGAAGACCAGTGAAGGTTGAAGGTGATTTGTGGGACTACATCGATGGATTGGGAAGCTATGAAAATGTATATGTTTTGCGCGAATTGATCTACTGGACAGAAGAAGAATTGGCAAATATAGGTAAGTAGTGTGGAGACCCTGAAATAGAGGTTCAGGATCCCATGAATGTTTTATTGTACTAGAATATAATATTACGTTTAAAGGCACAGCCTAATTCAATAAGGGAATCTGTTTTTGCAATTCCCGGAATGCTATCGATTTTTTCATAAAGCAATTGTCGCATATGTTCGTGGTTCTTAGCAATAATTTTTACATATAGCGTGTAATTACCCGTAATATAATAGCATTCTGTAACTTCTGGTATTTTCTTAAGTTCTTCAATAATTCGGCTCGAGTCATGATCTTTCTCTAAACTTAGCCCTGTAAAAGCACCCCAATCATAGCCTAGCTTTTTTTCGTTTAATACAGGCTTTATACCGGCCAGTATTCCTTGTTCCGTCAATCGGTTGATTCGTTGATGAATCATCGTATTGGATACGCCCATAGCTGTTGCTATTGCAGAATAGGCCATCCGTCCATCTTCGTCTAAATATTTTAAAATCTGTAGATCAAAATCATCGATACTATTCATTGTAGAAAGCGGTTTAAAAGTTAATTTTAATATTTTTATGCTAATTTAGTGTTAAATTTTATTTTTCAGTCAATAAAAAAGTAAATATTGTATATTTGTTATTATTAGAAAAAATCTGAATTATGAGTACAGTAGCTAAACATGGTAAGGGCGAGATGTTCATTGCCAAAGAAGAAAAATATGGAGCGCACAATTATCATCCTCTTCCAGTCGTATTGGAACGAGCTGAAGGAGTGATGGTGTGGGATGTTGATGGAAAGTCTTATTTCGATTTCTTGTCTGCATATTCTGCTGTCAATCAAGGACACTGCCATCCGCGAATTATAGATGCTTTAAAAGAGCAAGCTGGGAAATTGACACTTACATCGCGGGCATTTTATAATAATAAATTGGGCGATTTTGAAGAAATGCTTTGTCAGTTATTTGGATTTGATAAGGCTTTGGTGATGAATTCGGGAGTTGAAGCGGTAGAAACGGCAATGAAGCTTTGTCGTAAATGGGCCTATCAGGTGAAAGGTGTAGCAGCCAATCAAGCGAAAATTGTCTTTGCCAAGGACAATTTCCATGGTAGGACAATCTCTGTTATATCGGCATCCAATGATAACACAGCAACACATGAATTTGGTCCCTTTTTAGATGGTATAGTACTCGTTCCCTATAATGACGTTGACGCACTAGAACAGTTATTCAAAGCAGATAAAAATATCGCCGGTTTTATCGTTGAGCCAATTCAGGGCGAAGCCGGTATTGTCGTTCCGGATGAGGATTATCTGATGCGCGTGAGACAATTATGTACAAAATACAATGTATTGTTTATTGCAGACGAAATCCAAACCGGTATTGCTCGGACGGGAAGTATGTTGGCATCCTATGATATTGATGATACGCAAAGTCAAAGCAAACCAGATGTTCTGATTTTAGGGAAAGCTTTATCGGGTGGTGTATTGCCGGTATCGGCAGTGTTGGCAAATGACTCTATTATGTTGTGTATTAAACCGGGCGAACATGGTTCTACCTATGGTGGGAATCCCTTAGCCTGTGCAGTAGCTATGGAAGCGCTAAATGTTGTGCGGGATGAAAATTTGACGCAACGGGCGTTTCAGATGGGGGCATTGTTTTTGGATGGATTGCGTCAGATTGCTGCTAAGTGCACGTTAATTACAGAAGTGCGCGGAAAGGGGCTCTTGACTGCCATTGTAATTGATGCGGATGAAGAAAGTGATTTGGCCTGGAATATCTGTCTCAAATTTAAAGAAAATGGACTTTTAGCGAAGCCTACACATGGTAACAAAATTCGATTGGCTCCGCCGCTGGTTATTACCAAGGAGCAAGTCGAGACTTGCTTAGGGATTATTGAGCGATCGTTGACTAATTTGAAATAGTGTATGGAGAAAATGATTGAATTGATCAAAAACAGATCGGACATCGGAGCAGGGACCAGGGGTTCAGATCTGGGCATCGACGCCATCGAAATAGCTGCAATTAATAAAGGAAGTCAATATTTCATTAACTATCCATTTGTTGATGTGCCGACTCGAAATAGCTCCATTTATCAGAATGATAATCATCCTTTTGCGAAACATATTCAGCAGATTTATGAACAATGCAAACAAGTAGCTTCCACTGTTGAAGATAGCTTATCTTCCGGCAATTTTCCATTGGTGTTTTCAGGGGATCATTCCTCCGCAATGGGGACGATCAGTGGTATAAAGTCCGCTTATCCCGATAAGCAACTCGGTGTAATCTGGGTAGATGCGCATGCCGATATTCATTCTCCGCACACAACACCCTCAGGCAATATGCATGGAATGCCTTTAGCGGCGATGTTGAATGAAGATAATGTGCCATGCAAAATCAATGAAATAGACGAATCGACACAAGAATTTTGGA
Organism: Sphingobacterium sp. UGAL515B_05; assembly: GCF_033097525.1. Taxonomy (NCBI): domain Bacteria; kingdom Pseudomonadati; phylum Bacteroidota; class Sphingobacteriia; order Sphingobacteriales; family Sphingobacteriaceae; genus Sphingobacterium; species Sphingobacterium sp. UGAL515B_05. Next base: position 4,734,469 of record NZ_CP109907.1, read on the forward strand.
ATAAACTAAAACGAATAGCTGGCCCAGTAGGTAAAATACAATCCAGTCATTTGATTTATTTTGGTGTAAGGGATACGGAAGAACCGGAAGATCTGGTCATTGAACGACTTGGCATTAAGAACTATCGTGTGGAAGATACGAGACAGCGGGGAATAACCGATTGTGTGGCTGAAGCATTGAAAATCCTAGAAGCATGTGATATGGTTTATATCTCTTTTGATGTAGATAGCATGGATAGTGAATTGATCTCGGATGGCACGGGAACACCAGTGCCTAAGGGGTTTTTGCCAAGGGAGATTGTGTTGATTTTAGAAGAGATCATCCGATCTGGAAAGGTAATTTGTTTTGAAATTGTTGAAGTTAATCCGTTATTGGACAATAAAGGTAATAAAATGGCAGAGGTTGCATTTGATATATTAGAACGGATCACTCCGCTCATTGAATTGAAATCGGGTAATTAACCGGTTATGGGATTGTCTATTTTCAAGCCCTTTTATTGATGTTTGTCGTCAATAAAAGGGCTTTTTTAATAGTATATCGTTGAGCTTGGCGGACAAAAATAAGTCAGCCTTGCTTATGTTAAAACGTGTGTTGCTTTATGTGATTTAATATTGTGTTAACATGTTTCATGTACATTTGCATTTCGATTATTTACGTTAAATATGAGGATTTCTGATAAAATTACTTTGTTTCTACTTTTTTTTATACAGCTTTTTTTGTGGCACCCGGGTACTGCACAGGTTGAATCCTTTAAGGATATTAGAGGATTAAGTCAAAACCATCCTGATTCTGCAATTATGCTTGTCAAAAAACGTTATGCAAAAGCTGTTACGGATAAAGACTTATTATTACAAGCCAATTGTTTACAGGCGATTGGATGGTTATGTGTCAATCAGGGACACTATGGACAGGCGCAGGACTACTATTTTCAAGCCGATCGAATTTATTCGCAATTAAATTCAAAACAGCATCTTGCTTCGAATTGGAGTGATATCGGGGAGCTCAATATTTTCAACAAACAACATGATGTAGCGAAAGTTTATTTTAACAAGGCGCTACATTCTTTCCGAACAGAAGGGGATAAAAATGGAGCGGCAGGTACATTAGGGAATATAGGGCATTTATTTGAAAAGGAAGCGAACTACGACTCCGCCTTTGTCTACCAGAATCTTGCTTTGTCCATTTATAGCAGTGTTGGTAATAAAAATGGAGAAGCCAAGATCCATGAAAATCTGGGCAGTATTTATGAAGATCTTGCAAGGTACGACAGCGCTTTTTTTCATTTTGAAAAAGCAAGTACTCTCTATACGGAAACAAAAGACAATTATGGAAAAATTGTGGTCATAAATAATATGGGCGATATTTTTAGAAAGACCAATAAATATCCAGAAAGTATCAAACTGACACAATTGGCTTATCAGATGGCGGAAAATTTGGGTGATGTGTATCAAATGGCTGCTACGACAAAAGATTTGAGTAGGACCTACGCCTTGCGTGAGCAGATGGATAGCGCATATTTTTATGCAGAAAAGAGCCGTAAGTTAGTGCTTGAACTGTATAGCGTAGATGGTGCTCGACATACAGCTTTTTTTCAGGCGCTCTACGATATGAATCAAAAAGCTGAGGAAATTGAAAAATTGCAGGTAACAAAAAGAATCAACTTAATCATGCTGTGGGGAACAATCGTGGTTTTAATTTTGTTAATTGTATTGTCCTATGTATTGCATAGTCGTCAGAAAATTAAGATCAAAAATCAGATTACTGAATCGCGAAAACAGGAGGCCGAACGTGAGTTGACCGAAGTAGCTCTTAAAAACCAGTTGCTTGAAGATAAGCAGCTCAAACAAGAACTGTCACTCAAGCAAAAGGAATTGACATCCCATACCTTAAATCTAATCCGTAACAATCAATTTTTGGAAGAACTTCGTGATGAATTAAAAGGAATGGTTAAGGACGAACGCCGGGATCAAAAACGACAAATGCAGAAGTTGGTGTTGCAAATCAATGAAAATATTACGCAGGGCATCCATTGGAAAGAGTTTATGGGAACTTTCGAAAAGGTACATCACAGCTTTTTTGAAAAACTTATTCGACGATTTCCAGATTTGACGGCCGCGGATATGCGGTTAATAGCCTTGCTTAAAATAAATTTGAATAATATCGATATTGCCGTCTTATTGGGCATATCACAAGATAGTCTTCGTGTTGCCAGACATCGATTGCGAAAAAAATTAAGATTGGAACAAGGAGAGGATCTGACAGGTTATCTCGTTGGTATTTCTTAATTTTTTAACACAGGAGTAATAGAATGTTAATGGCGTGTAATTTGTTTTTAAATTACTGTTTACTAGTGTTTTATATCTTCTTGTTTCCTTGCTGTATAGAGCTCTTTTTACCTTGTTTCCTTGTTGTAACGCCAGATATTTTGTGCGATTAAAATTGGCTGCCATCTTTGCGACAACAATCAAAGATTCATAATAATCTAAGCAAAATGAAAAACTTTTTAACGGTATTACTTGCCTCCAGTATTTCGGTCAGCGCTGCTTATGCGACCAAAATCAAAGGTAAGGTATTGGATGGTCAGACTGGTGAAGCCATTGCTGGTGCAACAGTGTTCTTGGAACAGCGTGGGCTATCGACCAAAACACAATTGGATGGTTCGTTTGAATTCAAAGGATTATCTGCAGGTGTGGATAAGATTCATATCAAGCATATGGCCTATGCCGAATTAATTAAAGAAATCGAAATTCAAAAAGAAAATACACCTCATTTTATTTTTCAGCTGACATCTACCGAACAGACATTAATGGAAGTAACCATAAAGGGACGTCGGAATGGAGGGGATGATGATCCTAGTGCAAGGCGTTTGGAAAAGAATGCGTCACAAATTATGAATGTTGTTTCGGCGCGTGCAATAGAGATTTCTCCGGATATCACCGTTGCTAATGTTGTACAGCGTGTTTCGGGTGTATCTATAGAAAGAAATTCGAATGGCGAGGGGCAATATGCTATTCTGAGAGGGATGGATAAACGTTACAATACCACTTTAGTGAATGGTGTAAAGGTTCCAAGTCCGGATAATAAATACCGTTATGTCCCTTTGGATTTATTTCCTTCAGATATGTTGGAACGCTTAGAAGTCTACAAGTCGCTAACACCAAATATGGAAGCCGATGCGGTGGGTGGAGTTGTCAATATGGTTATGAAATCGGCGCCGACTAAATTATTGCTTCAAGCAAATTTGGCAACAGGTTACAGCCAGCGTTATTTTAATCGTGATTTTGGAAGCTTTTCAACAGGCGGAACCTCGGCTAAATCTCCCTACGAACAGCATGGGAAGAATTACAATGCAACCGCTGCTGATTTTAATAAGGGGGCATTAGATTATACCTATAAAAAGCCCCTTCCAGATCTTGTAGGCAATTTGACAATGGGCAATCGGTATTTGGATGATAAATTGGGCGTTATTTTGGGTGCGAGTTATCAAAATTTACATCGAGGTAGTCGTTCTATTTTTTACAAATCGGCTGTCGTTGGGGTAAATCCCAATGCGGTAATTACTGAGCAGAGTGATCGTCAATATGATGAACAGCAACAACGCTTAGGTTTACATAACAAGATCGACTATCGATTTAATCCAAATCATCGGGTTAGCTTTTATCAAATGTATGTGAATTTAAATAACATGCAATTGCGTGATGCGGTAAATACAATATATAATGGTCAGTATGACCCCAGTATTGGTAAAGCCGAACTGACCTATGTGACAAGAAGCCGGAAAACACAGCAACAGATCTACAATGGTACCCTACAGGGGGATCATCATTTTTTAGATAATCGTCTGAATGTCCGTTGGTCAGGTGTGCTTTCTTCAGCGCGCAATCAATTGCCACAAAATACGATGATCAGTTTGGATGGAGTAGAAGAAAATTTTGAACGTAAAAGGACTTCTCTCGTCAATAAATCTCCTGTAACCTATCGTTGGGAGCGGAATACCGATAATGATCATGCAGGCTATTGGGATGTAGCTTATAAAGTTCCAATGGAAAACAGTAAGCTGGAGCTATCGACCGGAGGTTTGTATCGTGATAAACAGCGTAGTAGTTTTTACAATAACTATAACTTATCACCAGCTTCGGCAGAAGAGGCAAAGTATAAATACGGCGTGGATTTTCAGCGCTATACCGATCTCAATTTGACCGTCACCAATCCTACCGGAGCTGTCGCAAATCCATTAACTTATGATGCTGGCGAGAAGACCACAGCATTGTACGGTATGTTCAATTATGAGAATGACAAATGGCAGATGATCGGTGGGATCCGGATGGAGCATACCAATCAGAATTATAAATTATTGTTTCCTGCAGGAGAAAAAAGACCAAAAGGATCCCAAATTTATACAGAGTGGTTGCCAAGTTTGACCATGAAATATCATTTGGACGAAAAACAACAGCTTCATGCGGCCTATTATCGTGCGTTAAACCGACCTGGATTTTATGAAATTGTACCCTCAAGTGTGGTTAACGAAGAATTTTTAGAAAAAGGAAACCCAGATTTAAAACATGCCTTAGCAGATAACTTCGATTTAAGGTATGAATTATTCCCTGAAGCTTCCTCTCAATTTCTTGTAGGTATGTTTTACAAGAAAATCAAAAATCCAATTGAATATACCTTTCAACCGGATGAGGTTCGTAAACAGGATGTATACTACACCCCCGGTAATTTTGGTAACGCCAACAACTTTGGTCTTGAGGTTGATTATATCAAGTATATCCAGAAATTTGGTGTTAAGGCCAATTATACCTATACCCATTCACGTATAACGACCGCCAAGATGTCGCGTCGAATCAATGAAACCACACAGGACCCTGAAGCGATTATCGTGGATCAAACGAGACCGCTATATGGGCAAGCTGCACATGTGGCCAATCTATCGCTACTTTACAAAGATGCTAATAATGGCTGGGAAGGACAAGTAGCTGGATCTTATACCGGCTCACGAATCAATACAGTGTCGCAATTTTTGAACGATGATTTATGGCAAAAAGGATTTGTTCAGTTAGATGCTTCTATTGAGAAGAAATTAAAAGCTGGTTGGGCCATTTTTGCCAAAGCCAACAACATCTTGAATACACCAATGGAATTGTATGTGAAAGGAACAAATCCCGAAAATGAGAAGATCGCTGAAAAGCTTATTGAAGGCGGAAATACTTTGATTAGGAAGGATTTATATGGACAGAACTATATCCTTGGTTTACGTTATTCATTTAGTAAATAATAGACCCGCGTAAAACAGGGCATGTTTTAATCTGAACATGTGCAACGTGAAATAACAACAGTTTGTTTCGGTGAAGCTTTCACTTTTTTGGAAAGCCAATGTTTTGGATAAGTGAAATCTGCTTCATCATTAAAAATTAAATATATACAGATGAAAAATAAATGTATTTTATCGTTTCTAGCGTTTTTTGTTGTGGTGCTAAGTGCCTGTGAAAAAGCAAATATTGATGTTGATACTTCTGATGCTGATGGAAGTGCTATAGGTGAGGTCTCCGGTGTGTGGAGCAAAGGGAGTGTGCAGCATATCAAGGGAGATATTATTATTCCCGAAGGCAAGAGCCTGACGATTGAGGAAGGTGTAACCGTATTGATGGATTCTGTCAATAAGCCTGAAATTGTTATTTTGGGTAATTTGTATGCACTCGGTACAGCTGAAAATCCTGTAAAGTTTACGGTTGAAGATGGGTATAAGACGAAGACGAATGAATTTGGCAAGTTATGGGGAGGAATTTTAGCCGCTCCAAGTTGCCAGGAGCTTGTTTTGGACAATACCGTCATTGAATATGGCGGTGCAATTACATCGGATGCGTCGACTTCTGTAAAAATGGGCTTGTATAAAAAAGTGTCTGGTGAAGCTTTGCCAGCTTTGTGGTTCTCAAATCCAGACGGAAAGCTAGTTGTTCAAAATAGTACTGTAAGTCATTTTCACGAAGACTGTACGTATATTGAAGGCGGAAAAATCATTTTCGCTAACAATCGTTTCTTTTCTAATGGGGTGACAGGGGGAGAAGCGATGAATTTCAAATCCGGATGTCTTGCCGATGTTGCTTATAACCTCGTGTATAGTGTAAATACCAATGCATTAAAACTATCCAACTCGGGAGACCGTACACCTCAGGCTTATATTATTGTTTATAATAATACCATGCTCAATACAGGGTGGCGCAGACCTACAGCCAAAGGAGGCTCCATATGGTTAGAAGCGTCTGTCAGAGCAGAAATTTATAATAATCTTTTTGCCAATACACGGTTTGGAGTCAAGCGTGATCCTAAAAAACCAGAAGATAACCGTTCTCTGTCAGGTAATAATTGGTATTATGGCTACGGTCAATTGACTGTAGATCAATTTCAGGTCGGTAAAAATGATATTGTAGGCGGTAGTAACGATGTAAGAGGTAAAGTGGCAGGGGAGAATAATCCTAAATTTGTTTCTTATCCTTTAGAAACATCGGTTGACAATTACGTATTTGATTCAACCTGGGATTTTCATCTTCAAGGGAATTCACCTGCATTAAAGGCTGGTACTTTGGATTTTAAACCCCATTTTACGAGTGGCCTGGTGATGTCAAACGGCCTAACATATAATTCTCCTCAGCCTGCAGCTTATGTTGGGGCATTTGGTTCCAAATTCTAATTTACTTCATATAATGACAAATTTAAAAACAATACTAACACTAACTTTGGGAGCATCAACCCTGCTTCAAATGGCATGCAAAAATGCGCAAACAAATAACGTAGAATCAATTAAACCCGTTGTTGTGACCGATGCTGTCCGTTATGATTCGGATGATCCTGCAATTTGGATCAATAAGAGCGATCCGAGCAAGAGTCTGATTTTAGCAACGGATAAAGATGCCGATGGAGCTTTATTCGTGTACGATTTACAGGGTAAAACGGTCAAAGAAAAAGTGGTTTCCAATTTAAAACGGCCAAACAATGTCGATGTCGCTTACGGTTTGGTATTGGGGGGGAAACCTGTCGATATCGCTGTCACAACAGAGCGTATGACCCATAAATTGCGTATTTTTTCACTACCTGACATGAAGCCGATCGATCAAGGGGGATTAGATATGTTTGTTGGTGAAACTGAGCCTGAATTCAGAGATCTGATGGGGATTGCCCTATATACTTCTCCAAAAGGAGAGATCTATGCTATTGTTGGACGAAAAAATGGACCAAAAGAAGGCTATTTGGGACAATATTTATTGGAGGATAATGGCTCTGGTTCAGTAAAAGCTACACTGGTTCGCAAATTCGGTTCATTTAGTGGAAAGAAAGAGATTGAGGCAATAGCGGTGGACAATGAGCTTGGGTATATTTACTATTCGGATGAACAGGTTGGCGTAAAACAATACTATGCGGATCCAGTAAAGGGAAACCAACAGTTGGCATTGTTTGCTACAGCAGGTTTTAAAGAAGATCATGAAGGTATTTCGATTTATAAAGTGACCGACAGTACTGGATATATCTTGGTGTCGGACCAGGGTGCAAATCGTTTTCAGGTTTTTAGTCGGGAAGGAACCAAAAGCAATCCTTTCGAACATAAATATCTGAAGACTGTGCCGGTTATGGCAACACAAAGTGATGGTTCGGAAACTACCTCTTTTAATTTAAATGAAACCTTCAAACATGGCTTGTTTGTTGTTATGAGTGACGATAAAACATTCCATTATTATCGATGGGAAGATATTGCCGGAGCCGATTTGAAAAAGAAATAGGTGACGAATTAATATTTCAGCAACAGTTGTGATTTGATTCGCAACTGTTGCTTTTTTTGCTATCGGAAATTTTATTGGTGGTAATTAGCGCTGTTATTTATACACTGACCGGAATTTTAAACCAAAAGGTTGACCCTTGGCCGATCTGGCTGTCGACACCAATTTCTCCTTGATGTTTTTGAATAATTTCTTTGCAAATAAACAGTCCTATGCCAAATCCCGATGCATAATGGTCCCCATCGTCATTTACACGATAAAATTTATTGAATATTTGTTTCTGGTCCTTATGATTGATGCCTTTTCCTTGGTCTTTGATCTCGACTTCAAAATAACCGGAATGTATGGCCACATGCATGGTAATTGTCGAATTGTTGGGTGAATATTTAATGGCGTTATCCATAAAGTTGATTAACACTTGTTCGATTTTATCACGATCGGCGATAATCTCCAAATTCGAATCTATTGCTCCTGAATAATGAATGAAGTGCTTTACAGATTTTAAAGCATAGATATTTTGAATATAATCGAGTAAAGAACAAACGTTAAATGTCTTTTTGCGAAGTACTAACTTACCCTCATTTAGTTGAGTAACATTTAAAAAGCCGTCGATTAAGCCGCATACGCGTTGCTTGCTCATTCGTTTGGTGGAGATATTGCATGCGCTTTTCGCTGCTCAGTGTACCTTCTTTGGCTTGTAGTAATTGGATATAGGCAATTAATGAGGTTAAAGGTGTTTTGAGTTCATGACTTGCGATACTAATAAAGTCTAGTTTTTTCCTTTCTTCTTCCTTGTCATTGGTGTTATCTATTATGGCGCCATAGATCATGTGTCTTGTCGTATCCGATTCCAATTGACTTCCGCCTATTGATCTTAACCATTTTACCTTACCCGTTTTTTTATCTTTTATTTCACATTGACAATCAAAAGGGGATTGTTTGAGCGTTACTTCCTGAAAAACATGATGAATGATGTTTCTATACTGCGGGAGAATTTGGTCGAAAAAGTCGGATTCTTTTATGTTGTCACGCTGATCGAAGCCAAATAATTCACGACAACGATCATTGAGCTCCATTTTCTTGGTTTCCATGTCAATAGAAAAGATACCGATGCCGGCAGCTTCTACGATCATTCTAAACTGTTGATCTCTTTTGGCGATAAGTTGATTAATTGCTTCAAGTTTTTCATGCTCTTGATGCTGGGTGGTAATATCTATAGCAGTGCCTGCAAACCATTCGGGCTGTTGGTTTTGGTCAAAGTATACTCTTCCTTTACAGTGCAACCACCGTAATTGAAGATCTTGCGCTCCAATGGTTCTAAATTGTACATCATAAACACCTTTGTTTTGGTAAGTCAGTGATTTTTTGACTTCCTGATCGATTCTATTTCTATCTTCTGGATGAATATATTTGAGTACCTCATTGTATGGGACATATTCACCTCTCGCAAAACCAAAGAGCTCCCGGGTCCGTTCATCCCAATTGACCATATAATTTTTACAATTTAAATTCCATGTACCCATCTCAGCCGACTGTAAGGCAAAATGGTAATGTTCTTCACTTTCTATGATTTTCTTGAGTGCATCCTTAAGCTTTTCATTGAGATCTTCGGTATGTTTAGGTGATAAGGTGTAATTATTCGTGGGGATTTTGTAGGGGGTTCCTGCTACTGTATACTTTTGAGTTAATAAATCTTGTAGCAGTTTTCGTTCAATGGTATTTTTTTCTTGCGTTTGTGGGGTGTCGTCTTCATTTTCAGGTATCAGTCTAATTTGATTAAATATGGCATAAATTTCACCCTTTTCATTGATGAGCGGGTGATATTCAAACGTGTGCGTATATCGAAGTGAAGATTGTTGTTCGGTTTTGAGTTTGATCTTTATCTTGTCGATCGGCTGCGTATTTCCATTTTCCCAAACGTTTTTCAAGAGGGGGATATAAGACGTTAATTCTTCTTGTTGAAGACAATTCTCAAGATATTGCCCAATCGCGCTGTGATCACAATTCCACAATTTTAACATGTCAGTGCTTGCATAAGAAATACGGAGATCTGCGCTATCATAAATTGCGCATGCATCCAATGAAGAAGAGAGAACGGCTAAAATATCTTTATCTGAACAAATCATAACATGTCAAAAATTAAGTGTTGATTAAAGCGATATCATGTATAGCTAGATTTAATAGCGTACAAATATTGTTCCTTTTCTCATGAGTTTTCTCCTTGTCGATATGGAGCAGCAATTATTGGTCCCTAGAAATCCCTACTTTTTGATCTGTTAGTCATCTCGGAGGCTGTTTAATATGGATTCATCCCATCAATAGTACAGTAAATAGAAATTCGTATCTTTATTTTGTTTATGCAGTCTGTTTCTATTTTATTTCAAATCGGAAAATTACAATACACCACTATTGTTTTCAATGTTTGGAAGAAGATGGAATTGAAAGTTTTTATTTAAATGCCATAGAAGATGAATACGGTTAAAATACTATTGGTTGAAGATCACATGGTGGTACGGAATGGTATTAAACTACTTTTAGAATCCGAAGGAGAATTTACAGTGATAGGAGAGGCTTCTGATGGTACGGAAGCCCTGTCTAAATTGGCGAATGGTCTAGCTCCCGATATTGTCTTAACTGATATCAGCATGGAACATATGGACGGAATGGCGCTCTTAAAAGTCATCAGTCAAAAATATCCGCAGGTCAAAGTTGTGATATTGTCTATGCTTAGTCAAATTCATTATGTGGTTGAAGGTTTTGAGCATGGTCTTTCAGGCTACCTGTTGAAAAATGTAGGTTATAATGAATTACTTTTTGGATTAAAACATGTTGCTGAAGGTGGACGCTATATGAGCGAAGAAATTAGCTTAGCCTTACTTGAACAAGTTTCTTCTGGTCAGGTTTATACGGATGTGGGCTCGAATATGATCCTCGATCTGGAAATAAATGATCGCGAGCTAGAAGTATTGGAGTTGATCGCCGACGGTTTTACAAATCTAGAAATTGCAGATAAAATCTTTTTGAGTAAGCGAACAGTTGAAGGATATCGACAGAGCTTGATTGATAAAACAAGGGTGAAGAATACCGCGGAATTAGTAAAATATGCTTTTCAACATGGCTTATTAAAAAAAAATGAGAACTATTTACGTTACTGGTGACCATGCCACAGCGGGCGATCTTTGAAAATACTACACATCCCCTTACTTTAATTTTGGTATTCTTTCTCGAAAACGGTTGAAAATAAATAGACCAGCTCCAATAATAATAAATGGTATACTAAGCAGCTGTCCCATATTGATGAATAAGGAGTCTTCAAAATGCTCTTGATTGATTTTCAAAAACTCATCCAAAAACCGGAACGAAAACAGCAAAACCAACAGCAAGGCGAAATAGTTTCCATTGTTACGTCGAAGCTTTTTGTCTTTCCACAAACGATATAATAATACGAATAATAGGAGACAAAATAATGCTTCATAAAGCTGTGCCGGATGGCGAGGTATTGTATCGATACGGCTAAACACAAAAGCCCAAGGTAAATTACTTGCTGTACCAATCATTTCAGAGTTCATTAAGTTGCCCAGGCGAATGCAAGCCCCTGCTAAAGGAACGACTAAAGCAATCCGATCCGCAACCCAAAGAAAAGGAAGCCCCTGTTTTTTTGCAAATAAATAGATCGCAATCAGGATACCTATACCTCCACCATGGCTTGCCAGCCCACCTTCCCAAATGGCCATTATTTTTAAGGGATGATCTAGGTAATAACCGGGGTCGTAAAATAATACGTGCCCCAATCTAGCACCAATAACAGTACCTAAAACGATATAAATGGTTAGCTGATCTAAGAACTCGCTTGACCGACCTTCTTTCTTAAATAATGAACCTAATACCTTATAGCATAATACAATGCCCAATAACCAAAATAGTCCGTACCAGCGAATAGGGTGTTCAATAATTGGAATAACAAAGATGTCACTATCTATATTCCAGTTTATGTAAGTTAAGATTAGATTATTTACCATATGACTTTTTAGCGTGATGCTCCATCGTATAGGTATGTGGTAAGGGTATTTCGTTACACACTTTGATGAAAAAACACGAAATTCTCTTTATTGATGCAAATATTGAGTCATATACTGCGATTATTAAATATGAAATTTTCGTTGTTTGACCAATTTGTATGTTTGTGGGGAGTAAAAGGAAATTAACTATCGCCGAGTTCCATAATTGCGACCGGTGTTTTTATTGGAGAAGAATATTAGCATAAGTATCAGCCGGGTTAAATACTTTTGAAAGTATATCTTGTTTTTTTGATAATATTCCGATATTCGACAATTGATAACATGATATAGACAGCATCTTGCATATTTCTTTAATAGCTGTTTACATCCTGTGAAAGCTTATCCTAGTTAATGAACGAGGTTATGGAAAAATATAGGCACCTTCATGTAAATTTAAACAGATAGTTATTTTCTGATGATACGAAATTTGACAAGATTTACTTTTTGTTTTTTATCTCTCGTGCTCATGGCACAGTTACACTCTTGTCATCAAAGTGACCAACAGGCGTCTAAAAATAATACGCATAGCGAAGATAACTCACTTGATTTAACCTATCAGGATACGTTATTTAAATTTCTCGCATTACAAGATTTTAGGGATCAATCTATTATAGCAAAGAAGATAGCGGAGTTTGCTCAGGATAAGTATTTTAATAATTCTGGTTATAACTGGATTTTTTTAGCCTACAACTATTTGTTGGACGATAAAATAGATTCAATAGAAATTGCGCTGAAAAACCTTGATGGAAGAAAGCTGTCTCCAGATTTGCTTGTTCTGAAGGATTACTTTAAAATAAGGGCTAATTTTAGTTTTAATGATGTAACTACTATTGGCATCATGGAACAAATTATCGATGCTAAAGAATATGCGTTAGAAAATAAGAGTAGGTTTAGCTTTCTTTTTTTCAATCTATTGGCTAATGCAAATTATCGTCGAGCTGACTATAACCAGGCGCTCAAAGATAACGAGTCATGGTATCATTATCATCCCAATAGATCCGATGCCCGTGTTGCGCAAGCGTATCAGGAGATCAAATTTATGCAGTATATTGAATTGCATGATTTTGAGAAGCTAAAAGCAACACTGGATAGCTGCAAATATTACGCAAATAAAACGGCCGATTCTGCTATCATTATGCGCATGTATAATTTACAGGCGCAGTATTTCTTTAGCATAGGGAATAGTCGAAAAGCGGTAGAGGCATCCCAAAAATATTTTAATTATTTATCTTCAAGCAAGGCACTCAATGCCTATGCGTATGCGAATTTGGCAAAAAATTTTTTGAATAATCATCAAGTTGACTCGGCGATCTATTATTTTAATGCTGGATTGCAGTTTATCAAAACCCATAAAGGCAAGCAAAATAAATTATTCTATTATCAGAATCTACAAGTAGCATACGCATTAAAAGGAGATTATGAACGGGCTTATTTTACCTTGGATTCGGCTTATCAGGATTATAAAAATAGCACAAAAAGTATTGAAAATGAACGTATCAATGAGATCAATACACGGTATGAAACTGAAAAAAAGGATCAGGCTATTAAGCTTTTAAAAACAACAAATGCATTCAACCATAAGATTATGGTCCAACAGCGCTGGATTTTTGTTATTTTATTTGCGCTGATCTTTAGCATTGCATTCTTCCTTTATTACCGGAATAAACAAAAGCTATTGAAAAATATTAATCAGCGTATAGTTGCCGAAAATAGACAATTAATTTTAGAGCAGAAGACGCGACAAAACCAGCTTAATCCCCATTTTATTTATAATGCTATCGCTAATTTGCAAGGTTTGATCAGTAGTGAGCAAAAAGCAAAGGCAAATCAGTACCTCATCTTATTGTCCCGTCAAATTCGTGACATACTCGAATTAAATAGGGAAGAGTATATTTCTTTGGATCAAGAAATTAAATCATTAAAGAATTATATACTTTTACAGCAGATGCGCTATCAAGATGTATTTGATTTTGAAATTGAGAGCGGTAACTTGGATGTTGATGATGTCATGATTCCCCCTATGTTGATTCAGCCTTTTGTTGAAAACGCTATTGAACATGCTTTCAAAAATTTGAATTATCGTGGACAATTGCAAATTCTTTTTAATCAGGAAGCAGATCAATTGCATATTGTTATCAGTGACAATGGCTGGGGAATGCAATCTTATCAGAAAAATAATGCACACAAGACCTCTCTTTCACAAGTTATCACGAAAGAGCGCCTTGAGCTTTTGTTTAACGATCCTCAGCAAAAAGCAAGGATTGAAATAAAGCCCAATTATAGAGAAGATAAAAGTGGATATCGCGTAGAACTCTATATCCCACTCGTTTTATATTTTAATTAAATACGTGAAATTATGAAAGTTTATATTCTTGAAGATGAGTATAATATCTATTTGTACATTAAGTCTTTATTGGATGCTATTCCTTATGTCCAGATCGTTGGTTATAGTCCATCAATCGCCCAGGCAGAACGTGAGTTACTTGTATCTAATCCGGATCTTATTTTAGCTGATATTCAATTGAAAGATGGATCAAGCTTATCCTTCCTCTCAGAGCTGAAATTGGACATAAATACAATCTTTATAACCGCATTTAACCAATATGCGATAGAAGCCCTTAATATAGGCGCTATTGCCTATTTATTAAAGCCTTTGGTTCCGGAACAATTTATAGAGGCTATTGAAAAATGCTATAAGAAAAATACAGAGTTTAGATTCAATAGCATGCAATTAAGTATGGCCGAAAGCTATCTGAAGTCACCAGTTAGACCAAAGAAAATAGCACTACGTACATTTGAATACACTCAGATTGTGAATATCGATGATATTCTTTATTGCCATGGAGATAAGGGGTATACCACATTTTATATTAAAGAAAATAAACCGATGATGGTTTCGAAAGTCCTCAAGCACTTTGAAACTATGCTTCCTGAATCCGAATTTATTCGTTGTCATCAATCTTATTTAATCAATGCAAACTATATAAAAAAATATTTCAAGGATGGCCAGATAGAAATGTCCGATGGTTAAATGATTCCTGTTGCGACAAGAAAAAAAGATGTTATCCAGCAATTCTTGAATGATATATAAGGCTTGAAGTAACAAGGGCTCTACGATTCTAAGTTCTGTTGTTTGTACTAAAAAATGTAGCATTCTCTTTTATTGCTAAAATAATTAGTATTATATTTGTGTGTAATATTAAATACGAGGGGCTATGATGTTAGAAGATAAACAGGCTTTGATCAGCAAACTTAAAAAGGACTTGCTTGCCTGGCAAGGGATACCTCAAAGGTCAAATGATGCAAGCACGATGGGTTTGGGACCATTGGAGAAAGCTTTTCCGAATGGCGTTTTTCCTAAAGGGGTAATACACGAGTTTGTGAGCTTTAACCGCATGGATAGTGCTGCATCCTGTGGGTTTATTGGTGGTCTCCTTGGAAAACTTATGCAAGCTGATGGGAATTGTATTTGGATAGGCTCCATTCAAACGGTATTTCCAGCGGCAATCAGATCATTTGGGGTTGATCCAGCATCGATTGTTTTTGTTTCTATGAAACGGGAGAAGGATGTGTTATGGGCGATGGAAGAAGCGTTGAAATGTCAGGGCATAACAGCCGTGCTGGCCGAAATACATCAGCTGGATTTTGTTCAATCGAGGCGCCTTCAACTTGCCGTAGAAAAAAGTCGGGTTACAGGGTTTATACTTCAACATAACCCAAAAATCTTGTTGGCGACGAGTTGTGCGGCACGTTGGAAAGTCACTTCTTTACCTAGTCAATCGGATGATGGATTACCTGGTATTGGCTATCCCTGTTGGGATGTAGAGCTCCTCAAGGTAAGGAATGGAAGTCCAGCCAAAGAGCAAATAACCTGGTCTCCACAGGGGTTTAAAACATTTTCTAAAAAGGAGATACAGGTAAAAGACTGGAATTATAACTACCAAAATCTTGGCTAGTCATGAAAAAAAGATTTGCCTCACTTTGGTTTCCTCATCTGAAAACAGATTGGCTCACTGTTTGTAAACCACATTTGCAAAATATTCCCTTTGTATTGTCCATCGCCGCTCAAGGAAGATTAATCGTCAGTGGGAGTAACTTATTAGCGGAGCAAGCGGGGGTGCATTCAGGAATGGCCATAGCGGATGCACGGGCATTTATTCCATCACTTAAAATAATCAATGAGCAAGCTGGATTGGCTGAAAAGTTACTCCATTCGATAGCAGAGTGGTGCATCAGGTACACACCACAGGTTGCATTAGATACGCCCGACGGTATCATCCTGGATATTAGTGGTTGTGCTCATCTTTGGGGCGGGGAGGCGGCCTACTTAACAAGTATTGTCTCGAAATTTAGACAACATGGTTATGATGTACGTATGGGGATTGCTGATACCATTGGGGCCGCATGGGCGGTAGCGCATTTTGGACACGAAGATATCATTATAAATGAACAGGCGCAGTCGGAAACGCTTTTTCCATTAAGTCCTGCCGCATTACGATTGGAAGATGTTCAATTGAAGCGGTTACAATCGCTTGGATTACGGTCAATCGGAAGTTTTGCAAAAATGCCACGTTCAGTGTTGCGTAGAAGATTTGGCGATAGTTTACTGCTCCGACTGGACCAGGCCATGGGATTGGAAGATGAATTTGTTATTTCTATAAAACCCATCTTACCCTATGAAGAACGTTTACCTTGTTTGGAGCCTATCTGTACAGCAAATGGTATTGAATTGGCTTTGGAAGATTTATTAAACAAGTTGTGTAAGCGTTTGTCGGGGGAGGGTAAAGGATTACGTGCAGCCGAATTGAATTGTCATCGCGTGGATGGAAAAATAGAGACCATTACTATTGAGACTAATCGTGCTACTGCTCAGGTTAAACATATCCTTCAATTATTTGTCCTAAAGATTCCTCAAATTGAACCGGCATTGGGTATTGAATTATTTACCTTGGGCGTATCCAAAGTTGAGACGGCAGATCCTGTTCAGGAAAATCTTTGGAACAATAGAATTGGTCTCAAAAACCCGACGGTTACCGAACTTTTAGATCGTTTGAAAAGTAGGGACGCCAATTGTGAGATTTCACGCTATGTTCCATCTGCGCACTACTGGCCCGAACGATCCATGAAAATAGCGGCTAAAATGGATGAGGTTGCAGCCGTTGACTGGCAAACTGCAAGGCCACGTCCAACACGACTATTGAAGATCCCTGAACGTATTATAGTCACAGCACCCATACCCG
Organism: Sphingobacterium sp. UGAL515B_05; assembly: GCF_033097525.1. Taxonomy (NCBI): domain Bacteria; kingdom Pseudomonadati; phylum Bacteroidota; class Sphingobacteriia; order Sphingobacteriales; family Sphingobacteriaceae; genus Sphingobacterium; species Sphingobacterium sp. UGAL515B_05. Next base: position 4,751,539 of record NZ_CP109907.1, read on the forward strand.
ACTATCCCCCCATACTGTTCCGTTATAAGGGAGATACCTATACTATAAGGAAAGCAGATGGCCCCGAACGTATTGAACGCGAATGGTGGATTGATCCTGGTGAACATCGGGATTATTATGCGGTGGAAGATCTGCAAGGTCGGCGCTTTTGGTTATATCGCGCCGGGCATTATGACGGACAGGCAGATCAATGGTTTATACATGGTTTTTTTGCATAAGGTTAGTGTATGGTATATTGTGAATTACAGATAACAAGTAATTTTAGTTTTCTCGAAGGTGCTTCTCATCCGGAAGAACTGATCGAGCAAGCGGCGCGATTGGGGTATAATTCTGTTGCAGTAACTGACCGCAATAGCCTTGCTGGAATCGTCCGTGCACATATGGCTGCAAAAAAAGCCGGTATACGACTGATTCCTGCTTGTCGTCTAGATTTAAAGGATGGGCCAAGCTTATTGGCATACCCGACAGATAAAGAGGCTTACGGACGGCTTTCAACATTGTTAACTGTTGGAAATCTAAGGACGGAAAAAGGAAAATGCGAATTGTACAAGAATGATGTGTTTCAATATGCTGAGGGGATTATATTCATTATTTGCCCACCTGAAAAACTAGTGGTCGGTTTTGAGCTTGAGCAGTCATTTATAGCGTTTGTACAGGAATGTCAACAGCGTCTACAGGGTTGTCTTAATCTAGGAATAAAAAAACTCTATCGTGGTGATGATGCTAAATTATTGTTTAGAATAAATCAGTTGGGCGAACACCTGGCTATCCCGCTTGTTGTACTTGGAGATGTATATTATCATGTACCTGAAAGGCGTGAATTGCAGGATATTTTAACCTGTATTCGTGAAAAATGCACAATACATACGGCTGGATTTAATTTATATCCCAATGCAGAGCGCTATATGAAATCAATAACTGAAGTTGAACGCTTGTTTAGGTTGTACCCTGAAGCTGTAGAACAGAGTGTAAAAATTGCCAATGCCTGTCGTTTTTCCTTAGATGATTTGAAATACATCTATCCAGATGAATTATCAGCTCATGGTCGGACTACACAGGAAGAGTTAAGTTATTTAACTTGGGAAGGTGCCCGTAAACGATTTAACGGAGATATCCCGGATGCAATTCGCGAAACGATTCAAATGGAACTTGATTTTATCGAACGCAAAAATTATGCTTCTTATTTTTTGACGGTGTATGATTATGTTCGATTTGCGAAGGAAAAGGGAATTTTATGTCAAGGGCGTGGATCTGCAGCAAATTCAACCGTATGTTACTGCTTAGGTATTACTTCTGTTGACCCGTCAAAATACAGGCTTTTATTTGCGCGATTTATGTCCGATGCACGCGATGAACCACCAGATATAGACGTCGACTTTGAGCATGAGCGCCGTGAGGAAGTCATCCAGTATATTTATGAGAAATATGGCCGCAATCGTGCTGCTATTGTAGCAACTGTCACACAGGTACGCTCCAAAGGGGCTATACGTGATGTTGGCAAGGCGATGGGGCTTTCCATGGATGCTGTAGGGCGTTTAGCAGGGGGCGTGAGTAGCCATTGGGACGATTATATCAATTTGGAACGTTTGGTTGAACAGGGCTTTAATCCTGAAGACCAACATTTGCGAAAAGTTCTCGAATTGACACATCAGTATATTGGCTTTCCACGTCAATTGGGGCAGCATACAGGCGGATTTGTTATTACGCAAGGTAATTTGCATGAGCTTTGTCCCTTAATAAATGCCCGCATGGATAATCGGACAAATCTCGAATGGAATAAAGATGATCTTGAAGCACTCGGCTTTCTAAAGGTTGATGTACTTGCTTTGGGGATGTTGACCTGTATTCGCAAAGCTTTTGATCTCGCTAAAAAGCATTATGGAAAAGAGCTTACTCTGGCTGATATTGGGGCAGAGGATGATCCAAAGGTTTACGATATGATCTGTCATGCAGATACTCTAGGTGAATTCCAGATCGAAAGCCGGGCCCAGATGTCGATGTTGCCGCGATTAAAACCACGGGAGTTTTATGACCTGGTCATTGAGGTAGCTATTGTGCGGCCTGGACCGATACAAGGGGATATGGTGCATCCCTATTTGCGCCGTCGAAATAAAGAGGAAGCTGTTGATTATCCCAGTACAGAGATCCAAACCATTCTTGAAAAAACCTTGGGGGTTCCTCTTTTTCAGGAGCAGGCCATGGAAATTGCCATAGTCGCTGCCGGATTTACTCCTGCGGAAGCCGACGAATTGCGGCGTAGCATGGCTACATTCAAAGCAAAAGGACAGGTATCTGCTTTTCACAAAAAAATGATCGATGGTATGGTAAAAAAAAACTATACGGAAGAATTTGCCAATAGAGTTTTTAAGCAATTGGAAGGTTTTGGGAGTTACGGTTTTCCAGAGAGTCACGCAGCGTCTTTTGCCTTATTGGTGTATGTGTCCTCGTGGCTTAAATATTATTATCCTGATATTTTTGCGGCATCCTTACTCAATAGTCAGCCCATGGGCTTTTATCAACCTGCTCAAATTGTTATTGATGCGCAGAAACATGGCGTAAAAGTACGTCCTATTGATATCAATCATTCTTCATGGGACAATACCTTAGAAGGAGAAATTGGAAAACCGCATGCTCTTCGATTGGGGTTACGTCAGATCAAAGGATTCTCAATGGATGAGGCCGTTGTGTTGACTCAAGGTCGGCAGTCTGCCTATTCATCCATTACTGGTATGATGGATGTTGGACTATCTCTTATTGCGTTGGAGAAATTAGCTGATGCAGATGCCTTTACCTCATTAGGTATTGATCGTCGGCAAGCGCTTTGGGAAATTACAGCCTTGGGTGATCGGCCGATTGCATTATTTGAAGGTCAAGCGTCTGAAAGTGTCATGGAGGGGCAAATCGAATTACCTTTGTTAACCAAAAGCCAACATGTTGTGGCTGATTACGCAAGGACCTCGCTATCCATTAAAGCACATCCAGTGAGTTTCTTGCGCGGAAAGTTCGACCTTCTCCATGTTGTGCCAACAGCGAAATTAGCATTCTTAAAAAATGATATGCCCGTGAAAGTATGTGGGTTGATTACTGTTAGGCAACGTCCAGGAACCTCTAAGGGTGTTTTATTTATCACTATTGAAGATGATACTGGTTTTTCAAATATTGTCGTTTGGAGTAATGTGTTTGAAAAATATCGAAAAGAAATCCTTCGGGCAAAACTCCTTATGGTTGCGGGCAAAATCCAAGTTGAAGGTGAAGTTATTCATGTAATAGCGCAACGATGCTTTGATATGTCAGGTTTGTTAAAAGATCTGACAACAGATGGCGACAATGCTGCAGGTATTTTTCATAAGGGAAGAAATTTTCATTGATCTCTCATTTATTAATCTCATTTTTGAAAAAATAAACATTTATCCTCCAGTAGGTAGGCACGTTATAGGATTTAAAAGGTATGACCAAGAATATTATCGTTAATACGATCGAAATTGATAAAGCAACTATTCGTGAATTCATTAAACAGGGTGATGTAAATGCTGCTATTGATCTGATTGCCACCCAGGCAAATGTAAAGTATAAAACTGCCCGGGATATTGTGGAGATGTTTAAAGAAGACCATATTGATCTTTTTGATGGTAAAGACCTGTTTTTGTTTGATTATGAATTGGTTGAGCATCGCGGCGATTCGCAGGAAGCAGATCACAAAGGATTTACTTTTTTGGAAGTAGAAACAAATGAACGTGGCCGAACGAGTATTTGGAAGGCACTTTTTATCTTTTCTGTCCTTGCCCTGTTGGCTTTCGTTATCTTAAATTATGTTGTGGGTTTTAATCAAATAGGGCATCATATCTCAGAACTTACGCAGCTATTCGATAAAAATGAAGGCTCAGCTGCCGCTGATACTGATACATCCAAACAAAGTATTATATTAAGTGCTGGTATCACCCGGGTGGGTGATGTTGAAGACCTCCATCCCGTAGATACAAATCTCTTACCATTGGATGTGAGGCAGGCCGAAATAGCGCGAATACATCGGGCTCAGTTCGATCAATTGAAAGCAGCAAAACATTCACCAACGGATGAAGATGCACAGATCGCTCTAATTCACCTTACAAATGGTCGGTTGACTGATGTTATTATTCAGCAAAAATTAACTTTAAAAATAGGGAAGTGCTATGAAAATTCGACCATAAAAGATAAGGGTACTTGCGTGAGTTGTATGATATTACTTTACAATAGGGAGAAGAAAAGCTGGCAAGAAGCTCCCAATGGGGAGAATTTCCTGCGTAATGCCTATGATTTCTATTTGCCCAGCGGTTCAGACTTATGGGAAGCCGGCCCGCTGAGTATGTCCATTCCTTATGATTATGCTTTAGTAAACAAATATAAGGAAGCAGATTAGCTGCCTTAATTCATCCGGCTGTTATAAAGCCCCATTGCAATGCTGAACCAATTTAAGTGCTATTTTACCTTTTTTGAAGGTAAATAAGCTATTGAATATACGACAAATAAGAGTAATATGACCGATAGTGCGATCGAATAGCCATAGGCCGATGAGATATTCTGCCAAATAAGAAATTTAGTCCCTTTCCCGTGAAGGAATACCCCGACAATAAATGCGATTCCTAAGCATATAGATAGTTGTTGTACTGTGAGATAGATGGCAGATCCTACAGAGATTAGTTTTTCGTTAAGGTCTTTTAATGCTAGTGTCATTAATGCCGGCAATACACTACCGCAGCCAATACCATAAAAAAAGAAGAGCGCATGTATTTGATTGCTATCTATGATCATCGTATTGAAAACGAAAAGATGAGACAGCAAACCCAAAATCATTATTCCTAATCCATATAGGACAATGGTCTTTCCGTGGCGCTGTATTAACTTGCTCACAATAACACTTGCCAATACGTAACCAATACCCTGAAAAACAAAGGCAATTCCTGTCATTGTTGCCGTATAATTCTTTTGATTTTGAAGGTAATTGGAGTTGATAATAAAATATGCATCTTGGACCATATAATAGGCTAAAGCGGCTAGAAGGCCTAAATTGAAAACCCGATTATTAAATAAGGAGAAATTGAGTAGACTAGAACGGCCCGTTTGTTCTAATTTACGTTGTTTTTTTAGAAACAACAAGACAAGAACAATTGCTGTTCCCAATAGCAGTAATGACCAGCGTGGCCATTTCAACTCAGGTCCCATGATTAAAGGGAAAATTATTCCCATTAAAAGCATAAACAATGTTATCATAGGGATAAAAGATATCTTAGATTTTCCAGTAACCTGATCATTGAATGTATAGCGATAGACAGCAAAGTAGGCAAGTACCCCAATGGGAACATTGATTAAAAAAATAAGACGCCAACTTTCATGTATCCACGTCTGATCCGGAAGAATTCCGCCTAACAATTGACCTATTACTGAGGCAATACCTGCTATACTTCCATAGATGCCCAAAGCCATCGACCGCTTCTCGGGATTTTCAAAAAGTAAGGTGATCAATGCGATGCCCTGTGGAACCATAAGGCCAGAGCTAATCCCCTGGATCAATCTTCCAGCCAATAAAATGTAAAGATTATTTGCTAGGCCACATAAAAGGGAGGCTACAGTAAAAAATGCCATCCCAATTAAATATAATTTCTTCTTTCCATAATGATTTCCGGCATTCCCAGCATTGATTAGAAGACTTGCATACCCAATAATATAAAGTATGATAATCCATTGCGTATCACTGTCTCGTAGATGTAGTCCATGTTGAATTGTGGGAAGGGAAACATTAATAATAAAGAGATCTATGACAAATAGAAATATACCAGTTGAAAGGAGGAAAATATGAAGTAAATCTTTAATTTGAAAGCGCATATAGAAAGTTTTTAATAATTTTATGGTTAAAAATAGCGTGGATATTTTCTACAATCAAGTAGTTATAAATTATGTACTTGGTATGTTTTTATGAACTAATGGTCAGTATGAGGTGATTATGAATGAAAAAAAAAGTGAAAATTTTGGCGCCTGCTGTGATGTCAATGGAATTTTTAAGATAATAGGTGGAAAATGGAAAGTTTTGCTCATTAAGGCTGTTGCGAAACAATGCCCCAAAAGATTTGGTGAGCTACGACGGGAAATGGAAGATCTGGCGCAGACGACATTGACTGTTCAGCTCCGTGAGCTCGAACGCGATGGTATTTTATGTAGACAGATTTACGCTGAATCGCCACCACGCGTGGAATATAAACTTAGCGAATTAGGTAAAACTTTACTGCCGGTCATTGAAAGACTTGATGAGTGGTGGTCAGATTACAAACGCGAAAGGGGGTAGGCGTTTAGCTTATCCCTTCTCGCTCCTCATTTTTGCTGATGCCCAATAAGACAATTGTACCGATGATAAAAAAAGTTCCTATCCAGTCTGTTTCTCTAAATGGCGTATTTAACCACAAGACAGCTAATAGGGCTGCCGATAGAGGCTCGGCAGAAGCCAGAAGACTTGTCTTTTGTCCACCAATAAGCTTAACAGCTGTTAGATAAGCATAAAAAGGGATTAGTGTGCCGAAGACTACAATAAAAGCAGTGTAGCTATAGGTATATATATCCCAGATTCCATCAACCTCCCAAGGAGGTTTGACAAAGCAAAAAACGAAACCTCCCAATAGCATACCCCAACCGATAACGATTGCCGCATTATACTTGTTTAACAAGTGTATAGGTTGTAGTGTATAAAAAGCAAGCGTAACAGCCGACATTAAACCAAAAAATAATGCGAGCGGAGAAATCGAGAGAGAACCAAAATTCCCATGTGTGACTAAAAGAAATGTGCCCAGTATAGCTAAAAGTATGGCCAGGCAGGCAACTTTCGAAGGGAATTTTCTCTTGTTCAACGCCATGTAGATTGCGATCAGGACCGGACCAGTATATTGTAGTACTGTTGCGGTAGCAGCGTTGGAATAATTTATGGCGGCAAAATAAGTATATTGGACGGCTAATACACCGAAAATACTGAATAGAAAAAGTGCTAAACTATCTTTACGATGACGCCAAATCTGCCAAATCTCATTTTTCTTGTGTATTCCGGCCAAAAGCAATAATACAATACCTGTTACAAGCATTCGTACCGTAATAAGCCATTCTACGTTAACTGCCCTTTTCTGAAAAAGAAATTGGCCAAAAGTACCCGATACCCCCAAAGAATAGCCGCCCCGATTGCCAAGAGGAATCCTTTCAAAACATGGTTTTTCATTGTTTTATCCGAACTAAATTTGATACGAAGTCTTGCTATAGCAAAACCTCTGCGTCAGTGATCCCTTTAGTTGATAGGTCGGAGATGCTCCGAAGCGTTCTTTGAGAAATTTCTGTTAATGCTTCTGTTGTAAAAAAAGCTTGGTGCGCCGTAACCAAAACATTCGGATAGCTCATCAATAATTGTATTGTTTCATCTTCAATTATTGTGGTCGATAAGTCTTTAAAAAACAACTTTTCTTCTTGTTCATAAACGTCAATACCTAATAAGCCAATTTTCCGTTCTTTAAGCGCTTTAATAGCATCACTGGTATGGATTAGATTGCCTCTGCTTGTATTAATAATTGTTACCCCATTTTTCATCTTATCCAATGACTCCTTATTAATAAGATAATGGTTCTCGGGAGTAAGTGGGCAATGAAGAGAAATGATATCTGATTCTTCAAAGACTTCATCCAACGATCTGTAATTGACACCTTGTGCTGCAAGCTGCTGGTCTGGGTATAAATCATAGGCAATTACATTTGCCCCAAATCCCAATGCGATTTTGATAAAGGCTTTACCTATTTTTCCTGTTCCGATAACACCAATTGTTTTCTGATGCAGGTTAAATCCCAAAAGTCCATTCAATGCAAAATTTTGCTCCCGTACGCGATTATAGGCTTTATGTGTTTTACGATTCAATGTCAATAACATGGCCATGGTGTGTTCAGCTACCGCTTCAGGGGAATAGGCGGGCACTCGACAAACTTTTATACCAAATTCCCTGGCCGCTTCCAGATCAACGTTATTAAATCCAGCGCAACGCAAGGCGATCAGCTCAACTCCTTTTTGAGCAAGTACTTCGATCACTTGCCGGTTGAGTTTATCATTGACAAATGCACAGACTACCTTCTCATCTTCAATCGCATTGACAATGTGCGGGCCTAAGTGCGTTTCATAAAAATTAAACTGAAAGCCATAGGTGCTATTTTCTTGCTCAAAAAATAATTTGTCGTATGGTTTTGTCGAAAAGAAAGCGATTTTCATAAAATTGTTTGTTACGTAATAGTATCGCATAAATATACGGTATAAATTGCTTATTTGGAACCGCAATGCGGGATGATTTTCTATTATTATAGTATAATTTGCTTTAAAATAGCTTAAATTAGAACAATCACATGAAAACTAGTATAGTTGAATCTTAAGCATATTAATTACTTCCGATATGAAATGGTCAAATCAAATTACACAATTAATAGGTATTGATTATCCGATTATCCAGGCACCCATGTTTGGTGTTACCACACCAGAAATGGTCATTGCAGCATCACGTGCAGGGGCGCTCGGGTCCTTATCGTTGGGTGATCTACCAGCAGAACGCTGTAGTGAGCTTATTCGTTCAACCGCTGCACATGTAAAGAAGCCTTTTGCAGTCAATATTTTTGTAAATCATGTTCCTGAAGTTTCGGTGAATTTGAGGATAGCATATAATGAAACAAAGGTTTTTGTGGAACAGTTAGCCCTGCAACATGGCTTAGAAGTAGCTTTACCAGAGCTCGACAGCATCCATATTACAGATTATAGGGAACAAATTGACGCGATCATAACCCAACAGTGTAAAGTTGTGAGTTTTACTTTTGGAAATCTGGATCCACATAGTATAAAACGGTTGAAAGACAATGATGTGATAATTATTGGTACATGCACTTCAGTGGCAGAAGCAATTGCTCTGGAAGAAGCTGGTATTGATGTGATCTGTGTACAGGGATTAGAGGCTGGGGGACATCGTGGAAGTTTTGAGGAGGCGCCTGTTCCTGAGATTGGCGGATTTTCTCTGCTACCACAGGTGAAAGAGCATGTAAACGCTCCGCTTATTTATGCCGGTGGATTATATAATGCAAGCACGATCCATTCTGCAAAGCTATTAGGTGCCAATGGTTTTCAGATTGGTAGTTTATTGCTCAAATCTAAAGAAAGCGCACTGCTGGACTTTGAGAAAGCGCGTCTTTCTCATGTTCAGGAATCAGATATTGTCTTGACAAGGAGTTTTTCAGGGCGCTATGCCAGAGGTATAAAGAATACATTTATTGAAGCTTTGGACAAGTCGCAATACATCTTACCATATCCCTATCAAAATAAACTCACCGGGGAATTACGAAGAATAGCCAAGGCCAATAAAAATGTCGATTTTGTAAATATTTGGGCAGGGCAATCGATCCATTCATACAGTGAACTTTCGACAGCAGATATAATTCAAATGTTAATCCGAGAATTTGAAAATTTGCATACTAGTTTAGTTGTTTAATAATAATATGAACTTGTCGCCTGTCAACATACTGTCATTTTAATTAGAACTAATAACTAAAATCTGTGTTTAAATAATTTAAATGACGTTGTAGTGGTTAATCTACAACGAATTCTCTTTTTTTTTTGAAACTTTGTTTCACCGTGAAAAACTAAAATTTTATCGCTATGGGGAACGAAAAAAAGAGAATTCTTGTTATCGAAGATAATGAGATTCTATTAAGCACAATGCAATTTGTTCTTGTAAGGGAGGGCTATGACCTATTGCTTGCCAAATCTGGCAAAGAAGCGCTCTCGTTGGTTTCTGACGAAACTATTGATTTGGTCATAACAGATATCGCATTACCTTTTGCCAATGGTTACGAAATAATCAATTGCATTCGAAAAAGCAATACGAATAATCAGGTGCCTGTTATTATTATTTCTGGTTACCGTGACGATAATAGTATTGTGGAAGGCTTTGAAGTCGGAGCCAATGATTATATTAAAAAGCCTATTTCTCCGTCAGAACTGATATCTCGTGTACGATTAAGAATAGGTCATGCTTAGTAAATTTGGACATGTAATCCATGTCATTTGATCATTTTTCGAGGGTGGGGGCTGGTCTATCTTGATGGCAACATCGTATAGACAACTGGGGGTTTACACTGATGGGCGGTTGGAGCTATTACAAAGTTGCTGAAAATAGATTTATGAATCAGTATGACCTAAATCTATCATTAAGGAAATATTTTTAAAATGATGTGGAAGTTTATGTTATGTCTATTGTCAATGGTAACGATAGTTCAGGGTAAAGAAAGGATTACATTGGTTGATCAAGGGAAAACGGACTATGTCATTCAAGCGGATGCAAATGATCCTGTTTTACAAAAAGCGGCTGCAGTGATAAACACTTTTACAAAAGAAAGTACAGGCGTAGATTTTGCAATACAAGCTAAAGGTGAAGTCACACATGCCATTATTTTGGAAAAAAGCTCCATAACTAATACGTTTCCCGAAGACAGTTACTCTATACAAGCTGTAGGAAAGAATATTTATATCAAGGGAAGTGGTAAAGGTGTACTATTTGCGGCATATCGTTATGTCAGGGATATTATTGGTGGACGAAAGTGGTATGTAGGTAAAGAAAATACACATGTTCCAAAATTGACATTCCTGGCAGTGGATTCAGATCTGAAGATTTATTCCAAACCAAATTTTCAGTTTAGAGAGGTTTATTTCCCTGTTGAATTAGATCAGGAGTATATGGATTGGTATGGTTTACATAATTTGGAAGAACGCTGGGGAGATTGGGGGCACACTTTCAGTAAAATATTGCCACCATCAGTTTATTTTAAAGAACATCCGGAGTATTACTCCCTGTATGATGGTAAACGCCAACCTATTCAACTTTGTCTATCTAATGAGGACGTTTTTAAGCTTACCGTAGCTTATTTCAAGCGTAGGATAAGCGAAAATCCCACAGCTACTTATTGGTCTATCGCGGCCAATGACGATATCGGAAGCTGTACTTGCGATCGTTGTCAGGCTATTGATAAGCGGGAAGGTGGAGCGCAAGGTTCACTGATTCACTTTGTGAATAGAGTGGCCGCACAATTTCCCGACAAAAAATTTACAACACTGGCGTATTTAGAATCAGCAAATGCCCCAACACACCTCAGGGTTGCCGATAATGTTTCTGTTATATTAAGTAATATTGATGCTTTTAGAAAAAATGACATTGGAAGTGAACCATCAGCAGCAACTTTTCGTAGACAATTAGGCGCTTGGAAAGCTAAAACCAAGCATGTATTTGTATGGGATTATCTGACACAGTTCACCAATTATCTTGCGCCATTTCCAATCCAAGGAACCATGCAGGAAAGTCTACAATATCTGAAAACGCAAGGTGTCGAAGGGGTCTTTTTGCAAGGTGGAGGAGCGACTTATAGTGATATGGCCGAGCTAAATGCCTATATATTGGCTAACCTCGCCTGGGATACGACGCTTTCAGAAGAACAGCTAACCAACGAATTTATCGAGGGCTATTATGGCAAGGCTGCACCCTTTATTAAAGCATACCTTGCTGAAAGAAGAAATCACTTGCCTGGGCCTTCATCAGCTTTATCTATTTACGGAAACCCGATTGATAACAGGCATGACTTTTTAAGTCCAGAGGCCATGGATAAGTATAGTACATTATTAGAAAAAGCGGAAATAGCCAGTGAAGGTAATCCTTTATTGGAATCCCGTGTCAGGCGTATTGGACTTGGGTTGGATTATACCTATTTGCAACAAGCAAGATTCTATGGACCGCATCAACATGGTATATTTGAACAAGAGGGGGAGCGTTGGGTTGTGAGACCAAAGGTAAGTCGTAAAGTAACACAATTTGTTGAAGATGCAAAAAAATTGGGCGTTATAGAGCTTGCCGAAGCTGGTGCATCACCCGATAGTTATGCAAAGGAGTGGTCCGAAATATTTAAAGCCGGCGTTAGAGCAAATAAGGCCTCTGAAGCAAATATTAAGTTGAGATATGCATTTGATCCTTCTTTCCCTGCCAATGGACTAAAAACACTTACAGATAGTGTGCCGGGCTATATGGATTATAGCTATAATTGGTTGCTATGGAACGGGGAGCCGATGGATATTACTTTTGATTTTGAACAGGAAAGGCGAATAGATACCATAACACTTAATTTTCTAAAGGATGCCCGACATTGGATATTTCCACCAAAAGAAATTCGAATTTCGGTATCTAAGAATGGAAAAGATTTCCAAGATGTATTTCTCAGTAAGCTTAAATCCGTTGAGGAGGATTACACCTTGGACAAGATACCTTATCAAGTATTATTAAATGACAGTGTTAAAGTGATCCGAGTTTATGCTTCACCTCTGGTAAAACTACCCGAATGGCGGTATCATCCTAAGCGAAAGCCTCTTATAGCCTGTGATGAAATCTGGTTAAATTAACATAGAAAAGCTTATTAACGTTGGTTTTAAAGCGGTGTGGATATTGTTCTACAATAATTTATTTAGCAGTATAATTTTATATGGAAAATGATTAAATTAGAGTTAACTAATTTATAAACAGATTCATATGGAAATTAAAACATCTTCAAAATTTATCGCCGAACTAATTGGAACATTTGGTTTGGTACTTTTTGGTTGCGGTGCGGCCGCTATTGCAGGAGCCAATACCACAGCTGGGCTTTCTGGTCTTGGTCTTTTGGGTATTGCTGTCGCCTTCGGACTTTCAGTGGTGGTATTTGCATACGCGATCGGTGGAATTTCAGGCTGTCATATCAATCCTGCGGTGACTGTTGGTGTGTTATTGGCAGGTAGAATGTCTGCCAAGGATGCGGTTGTCTACATTGTTGCTCAATTTATTGGTGCACTTTTGGGGGCATTTGTCCTTCAGCAGATTTTAAGTGGGCAATTGGCCGGATTTACGGCAGGAGAGTGGGCGTATGGCTCAAACGGTTGGGGTAAAGGATATCAAAACGAGTATGGTACTGCTTCCGCCTTTTTGATTGAAGCCGTGTTAACCTTCATTTTTCTGTTTGTGATACTGGCAACAACTTCGAAGGTAGGAAACAGCACAATGGCTGGGCTTGCAATCGGCTTTACGCTTCTTTTGATCCATTTGGTTGCTATTCCCGTAACAGGTACATCGGTTAATCCTGCTCGTTCATTTGGGCCAGCGATTCTGGCCGGCGGTCAGGCTTTATCGCAGCTTTGGCTCTTTATTGTAGCTCCATTAGTAGGGGCAGCTGTAGCAGCAGGGGTATGGAAAGCCCTTGAACCTAAAGACTAGTTTTTCAATTTTATAAGATCCGCCCAATACGTAAAATATTACCTATTGGGCGCTTTTGTTTATATAAGATTTATTGGCTAGGGCGGAACAATCCCTAGGAATTCAGTATATCATTTATAAAGTTAGTAACCTGTTTCTCGTCCGTAGCCCAGGACGTGATCAAACGAACCGCTGCATAATCTGAATCGATATCCTTCCATATATAAAATTGATAATTTATAAGCAATGCTTCGATGAGCGATTTAGGTAAAATGGGAAAAATCTGATTGGTGGTTGATTCCGTTAGAAAGGAATATCCTTTGTCTTTGATGGCCTTCGCCATACGCATCGCAAGCGAATTAGCTCTTAATGCCAGCTCAAGATACAAATCATCCTGAAATAGCATTAGAAATTGAATTGAAAGTACTCTGCCTTTGGCGAGCAAGGCGCCTTTCTGCTTAATCGCATAGTCAAAATCTACGGCTAATTCGGGACGGTTAAACACAACTGCCTCACCCAGAAGAGCTCCATTTTTTGTTCCGCCAATGTAGAAAACGTCAGTATACCTAGCAATAGCTGCAAAGGTTAAATCGTTGTTTTCCGCGGTCAAAGCATGGCCCAAGCGTGCGCCATCCAAATAAAGTAACAGTTGTTGCTGCTGACAGCACACATATAGCGCTTCCAACTCTGCCAAAGAATATATTGTGCCGATTTCAGTGGAATTAGAAATATAAACTATTCTTGGTTTTACCACATGTGGCGCCAAAGCATGTTCCCTGAGTATCGTACTAATATCGTTAGGTGTCAATTTCCCATCAGACGTTTCAACGGTAATGACTTTATGTCCAGTTGCTTCTATAGCACCAGTTTCATTTGCAGATATATGCCCTGTTTTTGCACTGATCACTGCTTCATGGATACGTAAAAGAAAAGATATGACAAGAAGATTTGTTTGTGTGCCCCCAGATAAAAAGTGGATAACGGCTTGCTGATTCGCTATCTTTTTCTTCAAAATCGATTTGGCTTCTTTGGAATAGTCATCCTCTCCATAGCCTAATTGCTGTATCAGATTCGTTTCAATAAGCTTATCTAAAATGCGGGGATGTGCCCCTTCTGAATAGTCATTTTTAAAGTTGTACATAAATTTATCTATTTAATGCGGATGCTTTATTAAAATCTTTTCCTAGGGTAGGACGTTCGAGTCTTGTGTAGGTCAAATGTATACATACAGTCTCATTTTTTAACAATCTTAATCTAGAAAAATTTAGGACAAAAGCTATGCGTTTTAAGTACTGCTGTTGTAGGATAAGAATGTTTTCTGAAGCGCCGTAAATGTTTTGTCAAAACTAATGATTAAATTCGGGAGAGAAGGCAGAATAACTGATTTGTCCTTATTAAATTATGAAAAGAGTCGTATTTGTTGCAAGTATTTTGCTGGCATTTGGAATGGGGTAAGCTTTTAATAACTTGAGCCATTCATATCAATCCACCGAGTTGAAAAGAGTAACCGGTATAGGTGGAATTTTCTTCAAATGTAAAGATCCTAAAAAAGTTAGAGCTTGGTATGCCGATCATTTGGGACTGGCTACAAATTCTTACGGCGCTGTATTTGAGTGGTATCAGGGAGCTGACAGTACGAAAAAGGGTTTTACGCAATGGAGCCCTTTTAAAGAGAGCACTTCCTATTTTGGCCCTTCGGAAAAAGATTTTATGATCAATTATCGGGTAGCCAATATTGAGCTTTTAATAGAAGAATTGAAGAAGGAGGGCGTTACCGTACTTGATACGATCGAATCCTTTGACTACGGCAAATTTGCTCATATCATGGATATTGAAGGAAACAAAATAGAGCTTTGGCAGCCCAATGATCTTGCTTATGAAAAGATGGGCATCGATTTGGGGGCCAAAACCACGAAGTAGGTCTATTTAGTTGGTAACGTAGGGTCTGTCTTTAACATTTGATAATTAAGATAATCAATGCATGCAGCTCCGACGGTTCCCAGGCAGTAAGCCACAAGATCCGACCATAAAAAGCCCTGTCCAAACACGAGCCGCAAAAGCGGATTGTTTCTTATCCATATAAGTAAAGGATGTTGTACAAGCTGTAAAAATTCGATGGCAAAACAAAATATAAGTGTCGTCGTAAAAGAAAATAATAACGATTTCCTCGTAAATAAAAAACGTGACAACCAATAAATCATAACCGCATAAAGTACATCGCCGGTAATGGTAGGAATGGCGGATATTTTCCGTGACAACAAACCCATGAAGATGGTTAAAGCAACGCGAAGTAGATAGTGTATTTTTGGTTTCATCGAAACGAATGCGCTACAGTGTTATTGCCTAAAATAGGAGATCGTTTCAACGGGATTACCAAAGATCTTTTTGGTCCCTTTTTTCTGTGTAAATCCACCATGTTGCGCGATTATATTTGCAATGGAGAAAATAACATTCATATCGTTTTGAGGGTGAATAGTGGTAAGTAGTTTTCTATTCTGGTCGAATAGTTGAAGTTGGTTGACCAAGGAACGATTTATTTCCATGGAATGAATTACTTCTAACGGAATAATTTTGTTCTCCTTTCTCGGTTGTTTAATGGATAAGTTATTTTTATCAACTTGTATTTCTATCTTGGGATTGATGAATTGCAATAATATGACTAGGGGACCAATTACGACGACAGCAACCAATATCCCAAGACCTTTTGCCGAACCAAAATTGTTTACGGCATCAGCTAATCCATTTATGCCGCCAAAAATTAAACAGCATAGGATAAAAATAACAATTAGGTAACCACATCCAAAGATCAAGCCCTTTTTAACATTATGTGATTTAAATTGAAAGGTATCCATAGTGGTGACTTCTATTTTACACGTTTTTATTTTAGTAAAGATATTTATATTTATGCAATCAGCGCTATCTTAGCAAAAGAGATTTTGTTATTTTATTAGAGGATCCATTGGAAAAAAAGAACACATCGGAAAATATCATTGAAATTAAAAGAACTAATTTTCAGCGGAAGTCAGCATATTTTCAACTGTTGAATTATGGGCTATTTTCAATACTCGGAATTGTAAGTATATTTTGGGATTGGAAAGCCAGCATTGCGCCAATAATCTGCGTCATTGCTTTCTATTTAATCGAGCGGAAAATTGATTTTTGGTCAAATGTCCTCTGGTTTATCATCGCTTTTTTAATCCTTTCATTTTCTTTGTCGTGGATATTCAGCTTGTCTTTTGGTATATTTATTTTTCAATGTCTATTGCTTGCAGCCATTAAGCCTGCTATCGTTATATGGAAAGAAACCCAACAGCAGCATACCGATGTGATCTTCGCAATGGGTTCGGAGTATTTTGTATGTTTAAGTCCAGATAACAGTGACTACAAAGGCTATGCAATGAACCCTATGGGGTATAAAAAGCGCTTTCCAATGTCAGCAATTATTTCAGCTCAGCGAGATGGAAATACTTTACTTATTGCCTTGCAGCAGCAGATCGTACGTCCTCGTGAATTGCGTTCAGACGAAATCGAAATTATTCTCGAATATTTTAGAAAGAATAGACCGGACGTTTTAGCCGCAGTTGAAACAAAAATTATCCGTAGGGAAGAAGACCGAATATATTGGGTCAAGCTTATTGTTATTGGTATTCCATGTATATTGGCTGGACTATCCATCTATTTTTTTGCAGACAATGGAAGGAATACATTAGTCACAATACTTTGTATTGTTGCTGCATTGTTTCTTGGTTTAATTTTATTGAGAATTACAAATTTGATATATCGTTCATAAGGATGGAGAAGCCATCCATTTATTTTAAAAAGTCTCCGTACCAATGTCCAGAGGACTTGACGATGCGCTGTTGATTGTTAAAATCAACATACACTAGCCCAAATCTTGGACGGTATCCTTCAGCCCATTCGAAGTTGTCCATGAATGTCCATACAAAATACCCTTTGACATTTATTCCTTCTTGTTTTGCGCGATAAACCTGCTGTAAAGCTTCCTGTAAATAGCGCAATCTTTTGGGGTCATGTACTAAACCATTTTCAATTTGATCAGGAAATGCTGCACCATTTTCGGTAACAATTAAAGTGGGTATATTAGGGTAGGCACTAAATTTCTTGAGCATATAATAAATGGAGGCTGGGTAAACTTCCCAGTTCATTTCGGTCATTTCAACTTTGCGGTCTTTCGCCGACACTATCTTCGCTTGAAGATAAGGAACGAACATGGCGTATCGTATAATTTCCCGTGTATAATTTTGCACGCCAATAAAGTCCATATCAAATTTTAGATCTCGCTCATCATTCGCGTGCATATACTTTTCAATTCTACCCAGTATTTTAATCTCTTGCGTTGGATAGCCCATTCCTAGTAGTGGTTCTATGAATAGGCGGTTGAGCAATACATCTGCTTTCTTCGCCGCAATAATGTCTCTGTCTTTCGACGTAAATGGTTCAACATGGGAGCAAGAAAAAGTCGTTCCTACTTCGCTATTAGGCTTTAAAGACTTAATAATTCGGCCACCTTGAGCTTGTGCTAATGCAGCATGATGGGCCGCAGCTAAAAAATTGCCCAAACCTTTTCGCTCTGGTGCATGTACACCGAAGAAATAACCTGCAGCAGTAAATACTGTAGGTTCGTTGAGAACCATCCAATGCTTGACACGGTCCCCGTAGGTTTGCACACATTTGGAAACAAATTCTCCAAACCAATCTTTCACATCACGGTTTACCCAGCCACCTTTCTTTTCCAACGCATGTGGAAGATCCCAATGATATAAGGTAGGCCAAGGCGTTATCCCTAACTCAAGGGATAAATCGATCAAACGATCATAAAAATCCAATCCAGATTGATTTACCGCACCAATGCCAGCAGGAAATATACGACTCCATGATAAAGAGAATCTGTAATTAGGAATATGCATTCCCTGCATCAAATGCAGGTCCTGAACATAGCGATTGTAAAAATCACAGGCCTCATTACCATGTTGATTTTGAAATATACGGTTTCTTTTTTTGACGAATATATCCCAGATAGAAGGGCCTTTTCCATGCAAATCATGTGCTCCTTCAATCTGGTAGGCAGCTGTAGAAACTCCCCAAATAAAATCTTTGCCAAAGGCATCTTTGGTTAATAGCATTTACAAAAATAAAATTATCGGACCTCAATGCCGTTTTTAAAAACAATTAAGTTTTGTGGAATCTTAATGGAGAATAGAATGAATTGAATCGACCCAAAAAGATTCTAAATATAATCCGCTGGAAAAAATAGTTTATCGTTTTCATAATAGATACATTAACTCCGTTGACTACATTAATTATCGCATTATAAAGTAACAGAACTTATATGAACTGGATATAAACTATATGTTAAATATACGAAAAAATAATTTCCATAAATATCGGTAACTAATTCGTCCGCGTAACGGCTAACACACTATCCCTCGAGCGTTATTTTTTCATTCAACCATTGTATCAAAGACGCTGGTTGAATGGAGACAGAATCGGTTGGCACTTATTTGATTTCAAATTCTGTAAATATTGTTCTTTTAAATTCTAAAACTTCGGGAGCAATTTTAAAACCTTCACCGCCATAGCCCTTATTGAATGTTTCTAAAGCCATTCCTGTTCTGTACTGCGTTGATTCGTTGGATGCGCTTCCATCATTGGACAGAAATAGCAGTTTCCCGATTTTAACATCAGCCCTAGATGCAAGTTTTTTTGCCGATTTTAAAGCATCATCATATGCAATAAGATCTGCTTCTCTTAAAATACTGTCTGCTTTGGAGTGGTCAAATGAGATAGAGCCGATTCCACTAATTTTTGTTTCTAACAATTTTCCCGTTAATTCTGTGAATTTCGATAAATCATGTAAAACAAAATCGATTGTTTGCTGTGCTTGATAACCTATAAATTTATTGGTATTACCAATGTATTGATAGTCCTTATTTGCAGACACGCTACTCGTTTTGATATCTTCTTTTTGATGTCCATATTTTTGAAGCAACGCTATTACGGTGTCGACTGTTGCTTGTGTTTCTCGTACCGCGTCTACCATTCTGGGTTTTGTGAAAGCCGTATTGATGGTCAGGGTGACCTGGTCGGGCATGATCCTAATCTTTCCTTCGCCACTTACACGAATTCTGTTTTCACTTTCCTTTGATACCGGACCACAAGACGTTATTAAAATTATGCTGCTCAAGCATATAAAAAACATAGCGATTGTTTGCTTTTTCATATTACATGATGTTCAAAGTGATATTGTAATTAGTAAGTTTCACCCTAAATATAATAAATATATCCCGAGGTAGGGTCAGCGACTAAAACAATATTAGCCAAAATAACGGGGTGTAAATTCAAAAAGCAGGCTATAACCTGCTTTTTGTTCTTGAAATAGGACTATTTTTTTAATTAATACTTTTTGAGTAAATTTTAAGCTGTTTTTGCAAGGATTTTCTTGCCATGTGTATACGTGTTTTCACAGTTCCTTCCGGTATTTGTAAGTGCTCTGCAATTTCATAATATTTAAATCCTTCCAAAAACATGGCAAAGGCGTCATAATAGTCTTTCGATAAATTATTGAGCGCATGCTGAATGTCAGAAGCAACAAAATTATCTTCTCCGCGATTGGTTGTTATTTCATTGCGATAACCAGTGCTGATGTATTCGCTTCTGTAATTTTCTAACCTTTTGTTACGTGTATATTGATTGATATACGTGTTTTTCATAATGATATAGAGCCAAGACATCAATTTCGGATGTTTCAGGAATTTTTCGATAGATGCTAGCGACCTCACCATGGTCTCTTGAACCAAATCTTCCCGTTCATCCGGATCGTTTGTAAATTGCGCTGCCAAATATTTTAATGTAGGTCTTTTTTCCTTAAACAGTTGATCGATTGTTGTATTTTCCATATTATCAAATTTTAAGTGTCTATCTTTTCTACATGCACTGCAATTAAGATGCTAGAAAAAACAATTTGGAAGGATGGATTGAGGCAAGTGTTATCAAGCGAGTAGATTTATTTATTATTTTAAATAGTTGTTATACAGGGTTTTGTAAAGATTAATCGCTTAGTGTATTGGTGCTTTATTTGAACTTTTTTACTTTAACAACAAGTGTTTTCCTGTTTAAATTCCCCCATTTATCTTTTTTATGCACGTATTTATACGTAGTACTTTAAAAGATACATCTTTTATCTAGATAGATGTTAATTTTTAAAACTGTTCGTACCTTAAATTGGTTATTAGTTACAACATGAAATGAAAAACAATATGGGGGACGTGAACAAAAAAACATATTTTGACTTATCAGATGGTCCGAAAGGGCAATCTGAAGGTCTTAAAGATCAGTCGGAATTAAAGGAGGTGTGGTACGGTAGTCAAGAAGACTTTTATAAATCGATTATTAGAAATCAACAGGAAGATCTCGGAAAAATAGGACGGTATTTTCGTGATGAATTGGCACAGGAGCTCTATGGAATGCGTATATCGCTTCAGAATTTTACAAATCGCTATGGTGATTTTGAAGAATTACGTTGCCTAAGTGATTCATTGACTTCCCTAGTTGTAGAAATCCGCAATAAAGCTGGATTGCTATATAATCCCATATTAAATGATCTGGGAATTTTCCATGCCGTTGATGAAGTCGTGGCCACTTACAAAAAACGTTCTGGTTTTACAATTGATACGCTACTTGATCCGCATCTGAGAGAACTGCATCAACAGTCACAAGTTCATTTATTTAAACTCTTGACAGCTATTTTTCAGTACTTAAATGATGAGATACCCGCACAGGCAATCTCAATTTCAGTGCAGGTGATCGAATTTGACATCCTTATTAAAGTATCGCCGTTTTTTCAGCAAGGAGGAGCCTTGTCGGTATCAAAACTCGAAAACAGCCCAATGCGTTTGATGAAGATTGCCGAGCTCTACAATGCGCGGATTATGAATGATACGCTTGCGGCAGGTATTTTACTAAAATTGACTATTTAAAAAGATAATAATGATAAAAATCCTATTGGTTGAAGACCACATGGTTGTACGTAACGGAATAAAATTACTATTAGAATCTCAAGAAGGATTTGAAGTCGTTGGCGAAGCGTCGAATGGCAAAGAGGCGCTCGACTTCCTGAGGACAAATCCTGTTCCTGATATCGTCTTAACGGATATCAGTATGGATGAAATGGACGGCATGGAATTGCTTCAGATCCTAAACACACAGTATTCCTCTATTAAAGTGGTTATACTCTCCATGCTCAATCAGATTAATTATGTCATTGAAGCGTTTGAATCTGGTCTTGCTGGCTATTTGGTTAAAAATGTTGGCTATAACGAATTGCTTTTTGGATTAAATCATATTGCAAACGGTGGTCGGTATATGAGTGAAGAAATAGCCATGATACTTTTAGATCAGGTTAGGTCTGGGCAAAGCTATGCACAGATCCCAGGAGAGATGCAAACGGATTTTGATATCTCAGAGCGGGAATTGGAAGTGTTAAAATTGATTGCGGAAGGCTATACGAATGTCGAAATTGCAGATAAGATTTTTTTAAGTAAGCGTACTGTTGAGGGCCATCGTCAGAATCTCATAGACAAAGCGGGTGTAAGAAATACGGCACATCTGGTTAAGTTTGCTTTTGAAAGAGGGATTTTGAATTAGCGAAAATTTTCCTGACAAATGAATAGGAAAATTTTGATACGTATAGGTGGTGTAAGTAATCCTGGAGTTTATATCGAAATGTTTTCGGATAGAATAAGGCTCGACAATACTATGGGCTTGTGGACTTAGAAGAGGAATGGATTGTGATAATTTTATGAGGAGATTGTTAATTTGATACAAAATGATATTCGATTGATACAATTTACCTCCAGTTTTAGCAAATATTTATTCAATTTTAGGCTTTCACCTCTATGATGTATTATAATCAATGAACAAAATATATTTGCTGCCTATTGCTCTCTTGCTGTTTTTTGTCCAAAGGACTTCTGCGCAAACGATAAACAACCAAATTGAAAATGTGCACACACCGATAAACGGCATTTTTCAAGCGGATCCGACCATATTCTATCACAAAGGATATTATTACCTCTACGGTACGAATGGTGATCAACATGAACAGCAGGGGTTTAAAGTATATCGGTCCAAGGATTTAGATTCCTGGGTAAGTCTGGAGGGAGTTAATTCAGGTTTTGCGGCTGTAAAGGGCGATATCTTTGGATCAAAGGGGTTTTGGGCTCCGCAAGTATGGTTTGAGAATGGTAAGTTTTATATGGCTTACACAGCCGATGAGCATATTGCAATCGCAGTCGGTGATGCTCCAACGGGTCCTTTTAAGCAAACTGACAAAGTGCCAATTGCTATCGGGCAAAAGCAAATTGATCCGTTTGTATTCCGCGATAAAGATGGGAAAAAATACCTATTTCATGTAAGGTTAAAGGAAGGGAATAGAATTTTTGTGGCGGAGCTGAAGTCAGATTATTCCGGAATAAAGGAAGAAACGTTGAAAGAATGTCTCCATGCAGAACTTCCTTGGGAAAATACGGCAAATGCCGACTGGACAGTAAGTGAAGGTCCCACCGTCATTCGAGAGGGAAAATATTATTATATGTTCTATTCGGCGAATGATTTTCGGAATAAGGACTACGCTGTGGGCGTTGCTATCGCTGAAAATATTTATGGACCCTGGAAAAAATTGGAAGATCAGCCTGCATTAAGCCGTAAGAATAGCGGATTTGCCGGAACTGGACATGGCGACATTTTCAAAAAAGGAAAACAATGGTATTACGTCTGTCACACACATTTTTCAGATGAAAAAGTTGCACCTCGGCGGACAGCCTTAGTGCCTATTCATTTTGTGGCAGATAGCAGTGGTGTCTTGGTTCCCCAATTCGAAACTGCAAAGTTTCGCTTTTTAAGCACAGATCAACGATCGAGGCAACCTAGAAAATCCTATCAAACAGATGTAGCCTTTGGTGATCCTTTTATTGTATTCGATCCACCTTCGGATCAATACTATTTATATGGAACCGGCGGGACTGAAAATGGATTTATAGCCTATAGTTCCAAAGATCTAAAGACATGGAAAAAGGAAGGAAAAGTATACGATGCCAAACAGCCGAATGGTTGGGGGGAAAAGGATTTCTGGGCTCCTGAAGTTTATCGTGTAAATAACAAATATTACATGTATTATAGTGCTCATTGGAAAGAAAATCCCAAAAAACACCTAGAAAACTATCGTATAGGAATTGCAGTGGCCGATAGTCCATTGGGGCCATTTAAAGATCTGACCGGGAAACCTATTTTTGATCCTGGATATCCCATCATTGACGCGAATGTTTTTAGAGATACAGACCATAAAAATTATCTGTTCTATTCACGTTGCTGCTACGAACATCCTGTGGAATCGGAAATTGCAACTTGGGCGGAGAAGAAATTTGGCTATAAAAATATTGAAGAAAGCTGGGTATACGGAGTCGAATTGGATAGCAGTATGACGAAGGTGATCGGTAGTCCCGTTCTTTTAATGCGTCCCCCAGTTACGATGAACGATGCACAATCAGAATGGGAAAGTAGATCAGTTACTTCAGGTGAGGTCAATAGACGATGGACAGAAGGTTCTTTTTTGGTCAAAGAAAACGGATTATACTATATGATGTATTCGGCCAATTATTTTGCAGGAGCCAATTATGCTGTTGGTTATGCGACAGCAACAACTCCTTTAGGAAGCTATCAAAAATCGGCATCTAATCCAATCATTGAAAAGAATACCAATAGGGGTGGGGTGGTTTCGGGTACTGGACACAATAGTTTATTTCAGGACAAGGAAGGAAAAATCCGCTGTGTATATCATGGCCGCACCTTAAAGACGGGAGATCAGCGTATCGTTTTTATCAGCGATGTTTTTTTTGATGAAAAAGGACAGTTGAACATCTTTACAGATTGACCAATCGGTCAATCTGTCTTTTTGGATATGGCCCGATTTTCGACATTTTCGGTCTGGGTAGCGGGAGATTTCTTTCCAGGTCTTGTGCTGTTTCCTGTCCTCAGATCTTTATATTTATAGTTGATATTTTCCTCTTCTTCCGGATCTGTCTCATCTATATCTGGTTCAGGATGTTCGATGGGATCAGTGTCATTTGGATCGGGAACAGTACGTTCCCCGAACAATCCTTTACGATACCAGATGTTACTAAAATAATAGGCAATAATTAAACCTCGTTTTACTACTTTATGTTGCAATATCTCTTCCATTTTCGATTTCATTTTAAGTGGTACAATCCTTTTTATTGGATGGTATACTTTCCTTAAATGAACAACATTAGATGGAAAATAGTTTGAAAGATTTCAGGATTTGAAACAAAGATCAATCGAGTAGCATTTGCTCAGGAAATGGTTTGACAATCGGGAAGTAAAGGTGGACAATGGTGCCCAAACCGACCTCTGATTCAATTTCTATACTTCCTCCCAATCGTTCCATTATCCGTTTCACCAGCGAAAGCCCAATGCCCGTACCAGGTATTGATCCCACATTGTCGGCTCTGGTAAACATTTCGTAAATATGGGGCAGGTGGTCACTTGGTATGCCAATACCATTATCCTTGATCTGATAATGGGTATAGTCATCTTCATGAGAACTATCTATTGTCACTAAAGGTCTTTCGGATTGTGCCGAATATTTTATTGCGTTAATAATTAGATTGGAAAAAATTTGATACGCGGCACTTTTTTCGCCCCAAATTGGTAATAGGGTACCAAAAGTGGGCTGGCAATTATTGACGTTATATAAAATGCTGTTTTCTTGAAATATGCGCTGAATTGTATAGGCCATAGGAAGTGGTTCCTTGTCTAAAACGCTAGAACGGTGCTGGCTCAACTGGACCATATTGTTGATAATATCTTCAATGTTTGTAACGCTTCTGCTGAAATTCTGGTACCACTTATTGATTTTTGTAAAATCAATATTGTCGGAGTGCTGCTGTAGAAACTGTATGCCCATTTTTAAGATGGACAAGGGATTTTTTAAATCATGAGAAAGGGTATGTGTAAACATTTCCAACTCATTGTTCAAGCTCAGAAGCTCTTCATTCAGCAACTGACGTTCCTTTAGTTTTGCAAAAATGGATTCCTTGATAATCTGATTCAGACGAAGGACAAAATTGATTTCAGCATCATTCCAGGGTTTGGCAACGTCATAGCGCATATCTTCCCAGATTTTGAGCTGTTTGCTTTCATGTGGCTCATTTTTCAGCTCCATCTGCATCACCTGATTGCGGTTTTCCTTTCTAAACCAAACCAGGTAATAATCGTTTTCCAAGCCAACCTTTAGATACATGAGGCCCGCAAAATCAAGTTTATCGTTAAAGTTATCCTGATGATTCAGCCGAAAGTTATAATCTTTGAAGAGGGCTTTATCGGTATGTTTTTGTAGGAATTGAATAATTTCATAAAATTGTGCTTTCTGCGGAGAATGACCATAGTTAAAGACATCGCCCTGATTAAATATGGCCAATCCATCTGCATTGACCAGCTGGGTAAGAATATCCATATGCTGTATCAAAGCACAATTCACCATTTTATTTTCAGAAAGACTCCTTTTTAACTCTTCTTCGGCAAGTTTAAGAAGCTCCGTTCTTTCCAACAGATTCTGTTTGACATGGCTCTCATACTTGCTGGTGGCTGCCTGGATGGCAAACGTACATAGTTTTCGCTGCTGCAGATCGACTAGCCGCTCTTCATCGTTCTGTGCGACCACAAGACCCCAAAAGTCATCATCGATACAGATTCTAAAAAACAAGGCGCTTTGTACATTTATCTTTTTTAAAAAAAGCCGATGAAGTTCAGGTAGAGGTGATAATAAACTCGAGACCGGATCAATTCCTTCGTCAGTATAGTAGAATTCCTGTCCCTCGATATTAATATTGGGAGCATATCGATATGAATAGCTCCGATAGTACGACAAGACTTCTTCAGGCATGAAGTCTTTCGAGAACTCCATTCCTCTGAAATGGGCTTGTCCATCTGCTGTATGTTCAGCAATCACGGAACTATATCCCGTTTCCTGAACCTGCAAAACGAAAACCCGATCGTAATTCAGTAATTTGTTGATGGCCGAACAAACACGGTCCCAATTATTCGGTTGAATAGTATCCAGCAAAAAATTAAGCTCATTTATTTTTTTTGCGGCAATGTATTTTTTGTGTTGTTGTTCCCACTCGATATAGAAGTATTCATCGTGTCTTCGTAATTTTACGTAGACACGTTCTTTTCTCATTTTAATGGGTAAAATATGGCGCGACTGCCTGTTTTCAAGTAGATCAGTTACTGCATTTTTGATTTTGGATAACGCTTTACCAAATGTATTGCTAAAGCTATCAAAGAAATGAGTTCCTAATAGGTTCTCTTTGGCGTCGTGATCATTTACGACAGATTCGGTTAACCCAACGACATTAAAATGTCGATCTAAGATGACCAGACTGCCAAAAGATTGAAGCGTAATGATGGTTTGATTGTTCGGTTGAAATGTATGATTCATAATACCCCAAAACTTCTTATGATACACCTAAATATACAAAAAAAAATCGACAACATCGATCGAATCTTTGCTAACAGAACGTTATAAAGTTATATAAAATTGTCTTATTGGTTTTTTTTTAACTTTTAAAATAAAGCTGCCGCCAATTTCCGTTCGGCAGAAGGAACTAATGCTGAACATTAAACTCTTTGGCGATTGCATGAGCCATCCCTTTAAGAAGTGATTTCCATTGTGGGTAAGATGCCCCCATTTTAGCTGCTAGACCAATGACATAATTCCTGACATTATCACTTATATTTTCATTGTCGACATTGATGATCTCGTTTCTTCCGGCGTACTGGAACAAAATACTATTCCTCCGTTGTTCGATCAAAAAGGTTGAAGATGAAATCCCTTCAAAAAAATGAGCTGTATTTTTATCCCCAGGATGGCTAGGATCGGGGCAAGGTTTTAATGTTATGGCAAAAACACTATAATCGTCCGTTTTGTCTGATATGAGACTGACTACATTCACCCAATCATAACCATTACTACTGGGAAGTCCCGGTCCTGGAATATCGAGTCTGATATAATCGTGTAATTCGAGTAAACGATCTATTGGAGTACCATAACCCGTCGTTAATTGAAATACAGTGGAAGGAATCTGAGCGAGTTCATACCAATGATTGACCTTTCTAAGATTGTTTATAGCCGAAGTATAGGCTAAATCGGCAATAGCCTCACTTGCAAATTCGAGGGATTCAAAGCAATCCAGGTGCTTGCCTTCTTTCTGTTCCGGTATGATATTCTTCATCTTATTTCACTTCTTATGCTTAAAATATTGAATTTCTTGCTCGTGTTTTTTTGCCTCCGCAAGGGTATCAAAAGTACCCAGGTTCCGACGTCTGTTCGTCTCTTTATCTGGATGCCTGGCATATATTCGATATTGTCCCGACTTTAGTTTACGTATCATGGCACAGGGTATTTTGTTTAACCAAGGCTTGCTTTAAGTTTTGCAAGCAAATCGTCCGCTTTTGTATGCTCTACCTTCATCTTTCGAATGGTAGGACGTTTACCCTTGTCTTTTTGTTTGATTATTTTGAGCAGGTCGTCCATATATTCGTTTTTATAGCTGCTGATATCGAAAGATGTACTGTGTTGCTTGATCAGCTGTGTAGCCATATCCATTTCTGCTTTTTGAATTTTAATTGTGTTAGGTAATTTAAGCTCATCAAGTGCCCTGATTTCCTGTTGATAACGTATTTTATTCAAAACCAATGCATTTTGATAAGGCTTTATAAGGGCTAGATGTTCTACATTTCGCATCACAAAAGACCCTAAGCCCGCCATTTTAGTTTTTTCCAATGCTTTGAGCAACAACTGATAGGCTTTTTCTCCACCTTTTTGCGGCTCCAGGTAGTAGGGCGTTTCAAAATATATACTGTCCACATCCGTCAGTTCGACAAAAGCATGAAGATTGATAAGTTTGGTCTTTTCCGGACTTGCGTCTTCAAAATCCGCATCTTCCAATACGACATAATGATCTTTCATGAAATATCCCTTAACGATATTGTCCCATTTTACTTCTTTGCCGGTTTGTTCGTTTACCCGCTTAAATTTAATATTGGATAGATCTTTTCGATCAAGCATATCCAGATCTAAAGCAGCACTCTCCGTTGCACTATATATTTTAATTGGGATATTGACCAAACCAAAACCAATAGCCCCGGTCCAAATTGCTCGCATAAGTAATCTATTAATTGCTAATAGGATAACCTTGGTAATGATCAAATGGTTTGAATTTTTATAAAATGTCCGCCAAACTATTCTGGAAAGAAACAGTTATACAAACATTCAATATGCTTTTACTACAATGGATTTAAAGTCAAATGAACCTTTCTGGTTAATAAAAAACGGTCTTCTTAATAGTTACCCTTCCTTGCAAGATGATAATAGCTGTGATGTTCTTGTCGTTGGGGGCGGCATTACAGGGGCCCTGATCGCACATCAATGCATAAACGATGGAAAGAAATGTATTCTTATTGACAAGCGTGAAATTGTAAATGGGAGTTCGGCGGCAACAACCTCTATGTTGCAATATGAAATTGATGTGCCTTTGTATAGATTAAAGGAATTAATTGGTGAAGAGGGCGCAATAGCGAGCTACAGCGCCTGCGGTGAAGCAATTGTCAAATTGGGGAAAATCGCAAAGAAAATCCGGTCCAAAGCTGGTTTCCGAACAAAAAAATCACTCTACTACGCGGCAAGGAAAAAAGATATCTCCTGGTTGAAGCAAGAGTTTGAAGCCCGACAAGCGGCGGGTTTTGACGTTAAATGGTTGACGGAACAAGATATCAAGGATCGTTATGCTATATATGGCGCTTATGCTGGAATTCTCTCTGCTCTAGGGGCAAGCATAGATGCCTTTTGCTTTACACATGAACTGCTGGCATACAACGTTAGAAAGGGATTATTGATTTTCGACAAAACAGCCTTAGACACTGTATTATATAAGTCGGGGCATAATCTTGTAACCACTTCAACAGGCGCTAAAATCAAAGCGAAGAAAATTATTTATTGTACAGGATACGAAACGACAAACCTTATTCCTGAAAAATTTGTCGATCTATTGAGTACCTTCGCAATCGTGTCAGAAGTCGATAAAGACAATTATGATCGGTATCGCGATCTGCTTATTTGGAATACCGCTGAACCTTATCTGTATATGCGCACCACAGACGATCATAGGTTTCTGATTGGGGGCGAAGATGAAGAATTCAAAGACCCTGTTAAGCGAGATAGTCTCATTTCAGCAAAATCACTTAAATTGGAAAAGTCATTTAACAAAATTATTGCCAATAGGGTCTTTCACGCAGATTTTGCCTGGGCTGGTACATTTGGAACAACCAAAGATGGATTGCCGTATATCGGAAAACATGAAAAGTTTAAAAACTCATATTTTGTATGTGGTTTCGGTGGAAATGGTATCACATTTTCGGTGGCTGCCATGGATATGGCAGCATGCTGGATGAACAACCTACGCCATCCACTGGACAAATGGTTTAGGTTTGGGCGTTAAACAATTGCCTTAGCGGTGTGTTTAAGCAGAAAACGGTATAATTTATCCTCTAATTTCGCGAGCGGTAATTTACTTTTTATGCTGGGGAATCTTCCCTCCATAAATAAACGTTGTATGTCGGGATGGATATAATATGTCTGTGAAACAGTCTTTGTATTACCGAGTTGCTCAGCAACATGTTTAATGACCTTGTTTAACTGTCTTTTTCGCGCATTAAGTGTATCTGCCTGTTTTGTTTGGGCGAGCTGGTAAAAAGCTTCTCGACTGGCTCCCCAAATGCGGATGCTTTTACAGCTGATCTGGCCCGTAGAATTCTCCCGGAGATACTGATTAAAGGCCGCACCACAGAACGAGCTTTCGCAGGTAGCACTATCAATCTGAAATATCCTTTTTCCTTTCATTTTTAAAAGTTCTTCCAAAAGCTTAGCTTGTTGCTTATTGGACCATGTCTTTTGCTGAAAAACGCCCTTTTTTCCCTTGTAGGCCAAAGAAATCTTGTTGTTATCGATGGTGACATGCCTTTTTTCCAGTGTACTTAGGCCATATGACTTATTGGTCAGTGTATAGCGCTTATTGCCGATACGGATTAATGTACTGTCCATAATTTTAAAAGCAATTGCACACAATTTATCCATATCCCAGACCTGACGTTTGAGATGTTTAGTGCTGATCTTTCTTAATTCTTGCAAATATTTACCCATAAAAAGAATATTGCTGAACTTTGCTGCTTGCCGTTGGTCAACGAATTTCGTATGGTAGATATATTGTTTACGCTCTTTTTGATCAAATCCAAAAGCTTGCAGATCACTGGTTGCACTTTTGGCAATCCATACATTCTTCCAGTTAGGTGGAATAACCAGTTTCATTATTCTTTCTAAGATCTTTTTATCAGATACTTCTGTTCCTGATGTATCGAAATATTTAAAAGACTTGCCTATTTTCTTCCTTGTATAACCAGCTTTTACTTTCATATGAATTTTAATCTTTCTTGTAAGAACTGAAGAGGGGCATCCCTGGTTTTCAAAAAAGATAAGATACGTAGTATTCACATAAATCAAAGGTTTTATACAGAAAAGTGGGGGGCGGACTATCAGATAAATAAAATGAAAATATATTAAAAAAGGTTGCTTTCTTTACAAAAGCAACCCTTTCTATGGGTAAATTTCCACCTATTTTGTTTTATCTACAGAAGAAGCTTTTTTACCTTTCTCTGTATCAGCTTTAATTGGCTTTTTGTCTAATACCTCCGGAACTTCCGCTTGTATAATTGTTTTACCATTTCCTTTTCCAATGGGACCGCCACAGATAATCAGCGTAATGACCATATTGTGCTGATTTTTTATTTTAACTTCAGATTTCATATGTTTGTTATTTAGCGAATTGTCAGCTATCTGGTTTAATTACCTTAGGTAGATAACTTCAAAAAATACATTTTGTTTTTATTTTAGTTTATAAATTTTAAGCTGTTTTTGAAGCTTTTTCCGCGTCATGTGTATTCTGGTTTTAATTGTACCTTCTGGCATCCCAAAGTAGCTGGCGATCTCATGGTATTTGTATCCCTCAAGGAATAATTGAAACACTTGGTAATTTTCTTCCGACAAACTACACATCGCTTTTTGAATATCGTCAGCGATGAACTTGTTGTCACTTTTATTGGATTCTACAGTGTTCGTGCTTTCCAGACCGATGTATGTTTCATGGATGTCGTTCGTACGTTTGGCTTTGCGATATTGGTTAATGTAAACATTTTTCATAATAACGTAGAGCCACGACATTAATTTTGGATGACGGATAAAATCATCGATCGATTTCAATGCACGAATAAGCGTCTCTTGAATTAAATCCTCTTTTTCATCGGGATCATTGGTGAATTTTCCAGCAAAATGTTTCAAAAGACTTCTTTTTTCCTCGACTAAAATATTCAAATTGGAATTGCTCATAGTACCGTTTGTTAAATTGATTGATGTTTATTTGATACATGGAGGTGCAATTAAAGTGCTACATTTACGTTTTCAGATTCATCTAAAACTTGTTTAAACAGGCATAGGGGAAAAATACGTACACCTGCGTATTGATCGTTTTGTAGCCTAAACGCTACAAGAATACACAATTGAAAACGTCCCGATAAAAATAGGCGGCCGATTAGGGGCCGGTCAATTGGGTATTTGTTCCATTAAAAAATGTCTTTATTACGGGTATCCTTCTGTATACAGTGGAGTATTGGAACTGTCTATTTTTTTAAGCAGAAGTTTAAATGATTGTTTTTTATCAGTTTTTATTAAACTAATAAGTTCTGAATGTGGTTCTTAAGAAAAAAAGGTTGATCACAAAAACAAATAGAATATGAAAAAGAGCAAGAAATTCACGGTAGTTTTGGGAACGTTATTATTTTGTAGCACACTATTCTTTGCGTGCCAAAATCCAAACAAAAATCCAGCAGAGGGAAGTGGTCAGGCAGACAATATCGCGCCGAGCGCTGCCGATGAGACAAGATACAATTTAAGCGAGCAACAAAAAATGAGCATGCAGAAGGATACCAGTTTAGCAGACACGCTTAGGAAGGATAGTATCAATGCTATACAATCTAAACCTTAAAGGAGCACTTAGCAAAGGTCACCCGTACCGCTTCGTTATATCCAAAAAAACTCCCTTAGTTGTGGGAGTTTTTTTTGTCCTTTTCTTTTTGATCTGAATCAGCATCATAAATATCTTCTTCTGAATGATCTGGTTTCTCTTTATGTTGATCCTCTTCTGTATTAATCTTTTCTTTAGTAGTGCGGTCGCGTTGTTCTTCTTCACTTGGATCGGGGCCAGCCATACTTTTTGGAGCGTATAGTTTGAGATTGACCGCATCTCGATCCGAAACTTTGGATGGACTAAATAAAGCCCTAAGACTGTAGCTGTCCGGTTCGTTTTCCATTGGGGCTATTTCGTGCAAGAATAGGGAGCTTTCTCGGGAATAATCTGAAATAGTATCGCCAAATTGAATTGCTGTATTCATAGTCTTTTTAATAGGAACATGAGCCAAATCTGATTGGTTCTCTTTTTTATAATGACAAAACGATATATTTTAAGAATAAATTAAAACTTTTCATTTGTCGACCTTGTTATTAAACTAAAGTAATTTAGATAATAGAGATACTATGAGAAAATTGACACTTCTTTTATTAATAACAGCAGGAATTGGGTATCAGGCCCATGCTCAGAAAATTGAAACCACGCCACAGATGTCATCGGATGTCGGAATTGAACCTATTCGACAAGGAAATTGGATGGTCGGCGGATCGATCGGTAATCTTGGCTATAGTTTTGAAGGAAAATCATTTAATGTAGCACTTCAACCACGAGCTGGTTATTTCGTGTCCGATGGATTGGCTATTGGTGCACAGGCAAATCTTGGTCTGGCAACTCAAAAAGATGCTGATAACGAATGGACCTATGGTGTAGCGCCATTTGTGCGTTATTACTTTCCAAATGCGGGATCAAGTACAGGTCGGTTTTTTGGACAGGGAGATATTGGTATTTCAGGAAGCTCTAGGGGCAAAGATGTCGCGCTGGCGGTAGGAGCCAATGTTGGATATGCACATTTTATCACACGAACTGTTGCTTTGGAAGCTACCTTTGGCTACAATTATAGCAAGGCTAATATTAATACAGGCAGCGGTGCGAGTGGTTTAGGCGTTGGCGTAGGTTTTCAAATCTATTTACCAGGTAAACGCTAGCAAAAAATAGCAATCTTTAACAGCATGTTTCCAATTGATCAATTGGAAACATTTTTTTTGGACGCCACCGTATAATTACTTGCTTATATGTATGAAAGACCTATTCTTCTCAAAATGACAAAAATTAGAAAACATTTGAAGCAACGTAGCTGTTTTGCTAATAAAAGGAGCTGAAATGATGACAGGGACAAAAAATATTGGTTTGGTACTCAAAGATAGAATGGGGAAATGGTCTTCTTATAACATTCCATTACTCAAAGAGTGCCACCTGAACAACAAGCTTGTGAAGAGCAATGAGCTGGAAGGTATTTTTGTCATAGGAAGTTTAGCAACGGGACTATACATATTTTCATTGTATAAAAACCGTTTTATAGACTTGATGGGCAAGCGAATCGGGATGGAGGAGATCTGTGAACATTTTGATAGCTATAAACAGACATTAATATAGATATATAAGTACAAACAATTCATTTTTTTTAAACAAGGAGCATTTATGAGTAATTTAACATGGAAAGGCCGTTGGAACGAGCTGAAAGGTAAAGTGAAACAGCAATATGCAGATTTAACCGATGATGATCTACTATATGCAGAGGGAAAAGAAGATGAATTGTTGGGTAAATTGCAACAAAAGACCGGAAAAACCAAAGAAGAGGTAGAAAACTGGCTGGATAAATTGTAATATTTTATCAAGGCCATTTAATTGGCAATTATACGTGTAAAAATGTGCGATCAATTTATTTTGATCGCACATTTTGTTTTTATGTCAATGAAAAATTGGTTTATCTAATTTGATGGCAAGACGATAAACGGCATTCATCAATCCAACGTGACTGTAGGCTTGTGGAAAATTGCCCCATTGGCTGCCATTGTCCTCGGTAACATCCTCACTGAACAGGCCCAGGTGATTGCTGTAGGTCAGCAAACGTTCCAGGATCTCTTTCGCTTCCTCCACACGGCCGACACAGGCTAGCGCTTCCACGTACCAAAATGCACAGACTAAGAAAGTGGATTTGGGTCTGCCGAAGTCATCTTGATGCTTATATCGATAGAAAAGTCCATTTTCACCTTTTAATTCCTTTTCCAGCATTTCGAGATGATGAAGGGCGCGTTCCGATTTTGGGTCAAGGTAATCCATGACGATGAGCTGCAAGGTACTGGCGTCTAAATTCCGGCTATCAATAGCATTCTGATAGACTTTTCGCTCTTCGTCATAACAGGCCTCGATGTAAGCTTCTGCTTTTTTTAAGAGGACATTTGCGCGATCCTCCATATCTTGATAACCATTTTGGCGCGCAATCAACAGGGCTGCTTTACATCCGACCCATTGAAAAAGATTGGAATAGCAATGGTGGTTGGCAAAATTTCTAAACTCCCAGATACCGGCATCTTTTTCCTCAATAGTAGCCTCAATCTTTTCGAGAATGAAATTTACCCAGCCTAATACATTCTTGTTTTCATGGATTTTAAAACGCTGGTCGGTGAAAAGAGGTAACAAGGCAATCATTGCCTGGCCATATACATCATTTTGAATATGTTCAAAAGCTTGATTGCCGATCCGTACTGGACCGCTATCCTGATAGCCTTTTAGGTAAGGTAAAATGTGCTCTGTCAGTTCTGTGGTACCAAGGATACCATATAAAGGTTGAAGTCTTCCAGGGTTGCGATGCGTGATGCCAGCAATATAATTCGCAAAGCTCTCCATTTCTTCAAATTGACCGATGTGCGTCAAGGCTGTTAGGACATAATAACTATCACGTACCCAGCAATAACGGTAGTCCCAGTTTCTTCCCGAGCCTGGATATTCGGGAAGACTAGTGGTTGATGCGGCGATAATTGCTCCGGTATCCTCATATTGATGAAGTTTCAACACCAGAGCAGATCGGATAACTTCTGTTTGATAAATGTTGGGGATACTACACCTTTTAATCCATCGCTGCCAATAACTGAGCGTCTTATGGAGGAAATCCTCACAGGTGCTTACAATGGCCGATTCGAAAGCTGCATCATACGTCAGTATAAGGTATTTATTTTCACTGATAATGGTCCAGCTTTCCTCTTGGAAGAAATGTGAAATAGGCAGATCAGTAGTAAGTCGAATCCGTTCTCCGACCTGATCGTTGCTATAAAGAATATGGTTACTGCCGCGGGTAGGCTTAAGTGCCAAGCGGCCGTAGTCGGCAGTCGGCTGACATCTGATGTTGACGCTAGGAGCACCATGCAGTGGCTCAATCTTGCGTATCAGCATCAACGGTTTAAAATACCGCCCGAATTGTTCAAAACGAGGTGCAAAATCGGTAATACGATACGCATAAGATTCTGTATGGATTTCCGTGCAGAGTACATTGGAGTTTTTGATGTAATACTGCTTGGTTTCCACAACTGCTTCCTCTGAACTAATCTTGAACGTTCCACCTTGATTTTTATCGATCATACTGCCGAATACAAAGCTATCTTCAAAAGATGGCCAGCACAACCATGATATGTTTGTGTCAATGCCAACATGCGCTATGTAGGAACAATTTCCAATGATTCCAGATTGGTAGATATGTCTGTTTTCTGTTGTATTTTCGTTCATTATTTTACGATAAGTTGATTTAAAAACTGAAGAACATCTTCCTGTTCATCTAAATAATATTTTGCTGCAGATTTGTTGCTGCCTACCTTAATACTTATGGTCGATTGAGGTAGATACCTAAATAGATCTTCGTCCGTAATGTCGTCGCCAATAGCCAACATAAAATCTGCTTTTATATGTCCTGCGATTTCCAATGCCGCCTTACCTTTATTAACTTCTGTATTTTTGACCTCAATGACAGCATTTCCATCCAGTAGCTGTAATCCATAGTCGTTAAGCATTGGGTTTAAGGTCTCCTTTAGCTCTGTTGCTTTAAGTTCGCCTAAGCCCAGTTCTACTTTTCTATAATGCCAAGCTAACGAGTAGGGCTTGACCTCAATATAAGCACCCGGAGTTTGATCGGCCAGTTTTTCCATCAGCTTCTTTACTTCAGGCATCCAGTGGAGGGCTAATCCTTTTTTATACGACCAGTTGAAATTTGGGAAATTTGACCAAATGCCATGTTCGGCAACTAAATAGTAAGATCGACCGTCAAACCATGACGATAAGCTCTCTTGTGATCGGCCGCTTATGATGACCAATGTATTGAGTGGATCAGAAATGATATTATCCAAAAGGTTATACAACAGGGTCGTCGGAGTTGCTTTCTGGGCATGGTTCTGGAATTTGACCAAGGTACCGTCATAGTCCAGAAAAAAGAGTCTATTGCTACTTTTGCTATACCTTTCTGAAATACTATTCAACACCTTATCCGAGATTCGCCTTGCCCATTCGTCACGTTGTATGGCTTTGGTTTCAGCCAAACGATTGGTAAAGAGCTGCACCCAATGTTGCACATTAAACTTCTGTATAATCTGAATATTGGCATCGGTACGTTCCTGAATTTCTTCGGGCGGCATTTTAAGCGCTTGGTAAATACTGTCTGCCGTTTCTGTACGATTATAGGGGTTAATAATCAAGGCATCAACGAGTTCCTTGGAGGCGCCTGCAAACTCACTTAAAATCAATACCCCCTTTGATAAAGTCTTACTGGCGATGTATTCTTTACTTACAAGATTCATCCCATCTCGCGTAGATGTAATCATACAGATATCGGATGCAACATATAATCCAACCAGCTCTTCGAATGGAAGCGATTTATAAAAATATAGTACCGGCGTCCAGCTTAGATTGCCATAAATGGAATTGATTTCACTCACCTTCCGGTTAATCTCATCTTTCAGTTTTTTGTATTGCGATACCTTATCCCTGGAGGGCACGATAAGCATATATAGCACAACTTTTGTATGCCATTCGGGGTATTTTTCAAGGAAAGTGAGGAATGCACGTAATCGCTCTAATATCCCTTTGCTATAATCGAGCCTATCGACAGCTATAATAATCTTTTGATCGGGAAAATGGCTCCGGAATTGGCTTGCAATGGACTGGATTTTAGGCTGACTGCTGACTTCGACGAATTTATCAAAATCAATACCCATCGGAAAGGATTCTATAAATATATGACGGTCTTTGTACTTGAGCTGGTTATGTCCAGACGATACATGCAGTATTTTTTTGCAGGCATTTAGAAAGTTCTGACTATCGGCGAAAGTATGAAATCCGATAAGATCTGCTCCCAGTAAACCTTCAACCAATTCTTTACGTTGCGGAATGTTCATAAAGAGTTCTTCCGAAGGAAAGGGGATATGGTGAAAATAACCGATGTTGAGCTCCTGGTTTTCTAAACGCAACAGTTGAGGGAGTAGCATAAGCTGATAATCCTGCACCCAAATAAAATCGGATGGCGCATCGATAGAAAGCGCAGCCTCGCAAAATTTCCTATTTACTATGACATAGGTAGACCAATATTCGCGGTCAAAATGGATGTAGCTCGGCTGATAGTGGCAAATAGGCCAGAGGACCTCATTGGAATAACCTTCGTAGAAATTACGTATTTCATCTTTTGATAAGAAAACAGGAAGTAAGCTCATCGGTTTGAGAAGCTCGACAATCTTTTCTTTTTCCTCTTCATCTTTGGGAACAATTCCCGGCCAGCCAACCCAAAGTATTTCATCCGTATCAAAGGCGGAATTTAAACCGGTTGCCAGTCCGCCCGCACTAGGCTTGATGATTAATTTTTCTTTTTTTCGTTCTATTTGTATCGGCAGTCTATTTGAAATTATTATTTTCTTCTTTTTCTTCATAAGAATATTAGATCGATTTATTTGCAGTGTGGAAGAGTTATATTGAAATAACGATGGGCTTGTAATCCACTTATCTGAACAACCTCGGGAGAGAATAGTTTGAATAAATTCAAATTAGAAAGACAATAGGGAAGCTGTTGAAGAAAGAACAAGGTATTTTGCAAAAAAAAAGACCTCTATTTCTACAGGTCTTTTTTTGCTATTTCATTAGATTCCGATATACTGAAAATTACGATACACTGACCGCTACAGCTTTTTCGTTATCCAGCTTTTTCATGAATTGATCGAGAATATCACCTAATCTCCCTGAAATTTCGCCTAAAATACTTTCCCAATCTTTCACTGTACCATCACAATTGTCTGAAACAATTTTAATACTATGAAAGGTGAGATTTTTTTGAAAACAGAAATTCGCTAAGGCATAAGATTCCATATCAAATGCCAAAGGATTAAAATGTTTGATATCCTGATAAAAAGCAGTATTTACATTGATAAAACGATCCGATGTCAAAAGTGCATCTTCGTAGCGAAATTCATCACGAGATATGGATTCCAATACGCCTTGACCTTTAAAAAACAAGGTGTTTTCCAGGAAAAATCCATCCGTATAAGCATCCCCTTGTGCATAGTATGCCGGATAAAGGACATGGCCTATCGGATGCCTTGTACAACCTACCGTGCCAACATTGAGAAGAACAGGACTGATCCCTAATGCTTTGATGTCCTCGTAAAGCGTAGCTACGGACAGGAGCGCATTTACTTTACCTACACCAATTTCGTATACAAAAGTCGATTCACTTGTCGAATTAAAAGATAGCTCATTTTTATTTGCTACCAAGATAATCGTTTCAATATCTTTATTCAGGATCATTTAATTTTCTTCGATATATGGATACTCAAATTCCAATTCTTCGGCAGTAATTAGATTTAAGAAGTTAACACAAGCCTGTTTTGAGGTGGGAAAATCCATGAATGTGTAGTTTCCGCAGCTAATTGGATTTTGGAAAGGTACTTCGTATCCTTCTGTAAGAACAGTCTCTAATACTTCTTTCATCAATTCCGCCACATTCTGAGGAGTTTTCGCTGTTCCAGCCAATACAACATAAAATCCCGTGCAACAACCCATTGGCCCAACATAAATAACTTCATCACCTAAGATGGTTCTAATTTCTGTTGCAAAACAATGTTCTAAGGTATGCATGACCTCAGGTGATAGCATACGCTCCGGAGAATTCGGTCTGATCATGCGAATGTCGTAAGTTGTGTAACTCTCAACATTGCTGTTATTGGTTGTAGAAGCTTTAGCGTAGATCCCTTGTTTTAACTTGGTATGATCTACCGTAAAACTATTTACTTTTGCTTTTTCTTTTGTGTACATCTTGTTCTGTTCAAAGCTATAACGCTTGTGACGTTATAGGGGTTAAAAGTTGAATATCAAAAATTTCTACAAAGATACTAGATTATTGTAGAAAAGAACGACAAAACTACTATTTTAACACTTCATAATGTTCGACTGTTGGAAATGGATCGTAGTAATGGTGTAAAAGTTTCTCCCATTCCTTAAATAAGGCCGACTCCCTGAAACCAATGGTATGGTCTTCTAAAGTTTCCCATTCAACCAACAAAATGTACTGGTTATCTTTTTCAATACATTTACGTAAGGAATGCGTGATATAACCTTTACTCGCACTAATATACTGGCAAGCTGTTTTATAATCTCTTTCAAAATCGGACTGTTGCCCTTCAATAATTTGTAATACAGCTACTTCTAAAATCATAATTCGTTTTTTTAAATAAAGTTTAGTAAATATATCAAACTTAGATAATTTGTTTTTTATATACAATACAATAACAAGCTTATCCGAACAATTTATTTGGCAATCTTCTGATGCAGGCTTAGCTATTATTGTTTATGCCGGCGGTATCAGGCTTAGCTTTGTTGGTTTGCGAAGCGATGATCTGAACAACTAATGGAATACCGGGATTACGATTTTGGGCATTCCAAACCAAGGAGAGCGTTGTTCGCTGCGGCAAAGTATCCAATTCAAGGAAAGTAACATCAACATGGTAGCCGTTCTTTAAAGAGGAAGGAACAATGGCAACACCCAGTCCTTGCGCTACCATATTAAAAATGGTCAAAGCATTCACTGTCCGTAAAGTAACTTTGGGGATAAACTTATGGTCACTAAAAATACTCATCACGAGATCATAATAAGAATGGCTATAGTTTTTGGAAAATAAGATAAATGATTCATTTTTGAATGCGTCAAGACTTGCACGCGGCGACTTCAATAGGGGATGACCGTTGGGTAAAACGAGACTAAAATGCTCTGTATGTATAGGCAGGCTACATAACCCGGGTGGCGTTTCGGAAAGACGAACAAACCCTAAGTCCAGTTCTTTTTTCTCCAGCAGATCCAGCTGGGTTTCATTCGCTAGTTCGTGAAGTGTTAACTCGATATCAGGCTGCTGCTGTTTTAAATTAACAAGTAGTTCCGGCAGGATTGTTTGAACAGCTGATCCGATAAACCCCAGCTTTAAGGTGCTTATTTTACCGTTGGCAAAACTTTGAAGTTGAGTTTCAATCTGATCCAAGTGCCTAAATAGTTCTTCCACCTCCTGAAAGAGATACAGCCCCGCTTCAGTCATTTGAACATTTCGTTTATTACGCTCAAAAAGTGTTACGCCATAGGATTCCTCCAACTGTTTAATTTGTCTGCTCAAGCCTGGTTGCGCAATAAATAATTTTTCGGCAGCCCTTCTAAAATGCAGCTCTTCCGCCAATACCTTAAAATATAGTAAATGTCTTAGCTCTATTTGATAATTCATGGTTATCAATTGATGATAAAAATGGTATTTCTAATTATCAAATATAGCAACTACATTTGAGTAAAGCAGTTATGATAATGGAAAAATTTTTATATGGCAGTGGGCAGCTAACATGCTCCACTGCTTTAGCGATAGCAAAAGGAACAGTTACCGGGGAAATTTCCCCCGAAGTCAAGGATAAGATTGAGCAAAGCGCCAGTTATGTCAGGAAAATAGTAGAGCGCGGTGAGGTTGTCTATGGGATCAATACAGGTTTCGGTCCATTGTGTACCACACTTATTGATGCAAGTCAAACGCAGCTGTTACAGGAAAATATTCTAAAAAGCCATGCTGTCGGTATGGGAGAACCTATAGCCAACGATTTGGCCAAATTGATGCTTATTCTTAAAGTTCACGCACTTTCTAAGGGATTTTCAGGAGTCAAGTATGCGACGATTGAGCGGATTATTTGGCATATTGAAAATGATGTCATTCCTGTGGTTCCTAAACAAGGTTCTGTGGGCGCATCGGGTGATTTGGCTCCATTGTCACATTTATTTTTACCATTGATTGGCCTAGGAAAAGTCAACGTAGAAGGGGAGATTGTGGAGACAGCAGCCGTTTTGGAAAAACACGGTATGGCACCGGTTCAGTTGGGCGCAAAAGAGGGTCTGGCTTTAATCAATGGAACTCAATTTATGGCGGCACATGGTGTGATGGCTGTTGCCGAGTTAAATCGTGTACTTCAGAACGCTGATATTATTGCTACCTTAATGATTGAAGGCTTAAATGGTTCAATAAAACCATTTTTTACAGAATTACATCAATTACGCCCGCACCCAGGAAACCGCTATGTTGCTGCAAGCATTTTTAACATGCTTCATGGCTCGGCTATTTTGGAAAGCCACAAAGACTGTTCTCGTGTACAAGATCCCTATTCGCTGCGCTGTATCCCTCAGGTCCATGGAGCATCACGCAATGCTTGGTTTCATTTGAAGGATACCATAGAAATCGAAATAAACGCAGTGACCGACAATCCTGTGATCATTAATGATGAACTCACCATTA
The DNA here is from genome assembly GCF_033097525.1 of Sphingobacterium sp. UGAL515B_05. NCBI lineage: Bacteria > Pseudomonadati > Bacteroidota > Sphingobacteriia > Sphingobacteriales > Sphingobacteriaceae > Sphingobacterium > Sphingobacterium sp. UGAL515B_05. The sequence goes on from NZ_CP109907.1 coordinate 4,793,781, forward strand.
GTGGCGGTAGCTTTCACGGACAGTCAATCGCTTTGCCTTTGGATTATGCCACACTGGCCGCATCGGAAATTGGCAATATTTCGGACCGAAGGGTCTATTTGTCTTTAGAAGGTCAAACCAACGGTGTCCCAAAATTGTTAATGAAGTCAACCGGTCTCAATTCAGGATTTATGATCTTACAATATAGCACTGCCGCGATTGCAAGTGAGAATAAAGGACTTTGTTTTCCTGCAAGTGCAGATAGTATTCCTACCTCTTTAGGCCAGGAAGATCATGTCAGTATGGGATCTATTGCCGGCCGAAAATTACTGCAGGTCATTGACAATGTCGATAAAATACTAAGTATTGAACTGTTATGTGCGGCACAGGCCAAGGATTACCATCAGCCATTAAAATCGACTGCAGCATTGGAAGCTATCCATGCAAGAATTCGTCAGTCTATTCCGCATATTGAATCCGATCAACCTATGGAAGAGCTGCTGACTGAGGCACAAAGGCTCGTAAAATCAGGCGAACTGATCACATTGCATCGTCAATATGCTACAGGTGAGATGGAAGCGGATTTGAAACAAAGGTTTGAGATGTTTTAAACGAAGAATGATGGAAAAAGAGCTGAAATTAGTTGGACCTTTTAGGCAGGTATTAACGATGTCAAATATGCCCGAAAATGGGGCACTCCACGATAAACAATTGGCTATTATTAAAGAAGGTGGTATTTTAATAGCAGGTAATCATATATTGGAAGTAGGGGATTTTGAGCAACTACAACTGCAATGGGGAAAGGAGGCGGCACTTGTACTTGTAGAAGGAGATCAGGTCGCTCTGCCAGGCTTTATTGATTGCCATACACATATTGCTTTTGCCGGTAATCGAGCGAATGATTTCGCCCTTCGAAATGCGGGCTCAAGCTACCTGGAGATTGCAGCGGCAGGAGGTGGGATCTGGAGCACCGTTTCCCATACGCGGGATTGTAACGCCGAAGAATTGATTGATCTCACCATCCAGCGCGCAAATTTTCTATTAAGGCAAGGAATCACAACAATTGAAGTTAAAAGTGGTTACGGTCTCAATGTTAAAGAAGAACTTAAGATATTACGGGTCATTCAGGAATCGGATCGTCGTACGGCATCAGACCTTATTCCAACTTGTTTGGCGGCACATATGCTCCCACGGGACTTCGACGGATCGGCAAAAGAATATCTTCATCTGATCACAACAGATCTTTTTCCCCTATTGAAATCAGAAGGGTTGTCGAATCGGATTGACGCATTTATCGAAAAAACGGCTTTTCAGGGGGAAGACGTTGTGGCCTATTTACGAAAAGCAAAAGAAATGGGTTTTGATCTGACGATTCATGCCGATCAGTTTACCACTTCGGGAAGTCAGATTGCTGTAGAACTCGGTGCGCATTCTGCGGATCATCTTGAAGCATCAACTGCGGCTGAAATAGAACTCATCGCACACTCAGCTACTGTTGCTGTGGCGCTGCCTGCAGCCTCCATTGGCCTCGGATGTGGTTTTACACCTGCTAGAAAGTTGCTGGATGCAGGGGCATGTTTGGCAATAGGAAGTGACTGGAATCCAGGTTCCGCGCCCATGGGACAGTTACTGACGAGTGCGAGTATTTTGGCAACAGCAGAAAAGTTGACGAATGCTGAGCTGCTTGCAGCACTAACCTACCGTGCTGCAAAAGCCTTAAATCTGTCGGATCGCGGCGTATTGACCAAGGGCATGAAAGCAGACTTCAGTTTATTTAAAACAGATAATTATCAGGATATTACTTACTACCAAGGAAGCTTGCAGCCTACGGCAGTATGGAAAAATGGTCAGGAAGTATTCTCAATATAATAACATGGAAGATACATTTAAGCGCGAGGTTGCGGAAGGTATTCCGACCGTATTACCTCCAAAAGTAGAACGAGATCATACAATAAGTCATGCGCCCAGACGAAAGGATATTCTCACCAAGTCGGAGGAAAAGCTGGCCCTACGGAATGCATTGCGTTATTTCCCGAAACCATGGCATGCCGTTTTAGCGCCTGAGTTTTTAGAGGAGCTTCGTGCCTATGGCCGAATCTACATGTACCGTTTTAGACCCGAATATGCCATGTATGCTCGACCAATAGATGATTATCCAGCAGTGAGTAAGCAGGCGGCGGCTATTATGTTGATGATTCAGAACAACCTCGATCCAGCTGTAGCACAACATCCCCATGAACTGATTACCTATGGCGGGAATGGAGCTGTTTTCCAAAATTGGGCGCAATATCGCCTCACCATGCAGTATCTTTCGCAGATGACAGATGAACAAACGTTACATCTTTACAGTGGTCATCCAATGGGGCTTTTCCCTTCCGCACAGCATGCGCCTCGTGTTGTTGTAACCAATGGCATGATGATTCCAAACTATTCGAAACCGGATGACTGGGAACGTTTTAACGCCTTAGGTGTTACACAATATGGACAGATGACAGCAGGTTCCTATATGTATATTGGTCCGCAGGGTATTGTGCATGGCACCACAATTACTGTCATGAACGCTTTCCGGAAACATTTGGCAAAGGAAGATTCAATTCAAGGCAAGGTATTTTTGACTTCTGGGTTGGGAGGAATGAGTGGTGCACAGCCCAAAGCAGGTAATATTGCCGGCTGTATCACCGTATGTGCCGAAATAAATCCCGCTGCGGCAAGAAAACGCCATGAACAGGGTTGGGTAGACCGATTGGTAGAAAACATCGATGAACTCGTTGAACAGGTGCAGTTGGCGATGGATCAAAAGGAAACAATTTCCTTCGCCTATATCGGTAATATTGTCGAAGTGTGGGAAGCCTTTGATCGCGAAAATATTCACATCACGGTAGGATCTGATCAAACATCATTACATAATCCTTGGTCTGGAGGCTATTATCCGATGGGGTTAACCTTTGCAGAATCCAATGCGTTGTTAGCGACCGATCCTGACCGGTTTAAGCGATGTGTCCAAGAAAGCTTGATACGACATGTCGATGCCATCAATAAGCATGTAGCCAAAGGAACCTATTTCTTTGATTACGGTAACGCGTTTCTGTTGGAGAGCAGTCGTGCTGGTGCAGCGGTTTGGAATGATAAAAAGGATCAATTCTGCTACCCATCTTATGTACAAGATATTCTTGGCCCAATGTGTTTTGACTATGGTTTTGGACCCTTTCGCTGGGTTTGCACGTCTGGAAAGGCTTCGGATCTTCAAAAATCAGACGAAATAGCCATGACAGTTTTAGAAAAGCTTCGAAAAGAAGCCCCTATGGAGATTCAGCAGCAGATGCAAGATAATATTCAATGGATTAAAGAAGCTGGTAAAAATAGACTTGTAGTAGGCTCTCAGGCGCGTATTCTTTATGCAGATTCAAATGGACGTATTGCCATAGCAAAGGCTTTTAATGAAGCCGTAAAAAGTGGCTTATTTGAAGCACCTATTGTTTTGGGAAGAGACCATCATGATGTGAGCGGTACCGATTCACCTTATCGGGAGACCAGTAATATCTACGACGGCAGTCAATTTACAGCAGATATGGCTATTCATAACGTCATTGGCGACAGTTTCCGGGGGGCCACTTGGGTATCTATTCACAATGGCGGCGGAGTCGGTTGGGGTGAAGTCATCAACGGTGGCTTCGGTCTACTGCTAGATGGCTCAGCAGAAGCAGCTTTTAAATTGGAAACGATGCTGTATTTTGATGTGAATAATGGGATTGCCAGGCGCGCCTGGGCTAGAAATAAGGAAGCTAATCAGGCGCTAGATCGTGCAATGGAGAGAAATTCCACATTGCAGGTTACGCGCGCGCAACTTGTAGATGACGATATTATCGAACAATTATTTAATCTGGGCGAATGAACTTATTGTTGAATAATCCGGAAATATATAACAAAGGAGACCAAGCGGTCTGGAAGGGGCGTATCGATGGCCAGGATCGTGAATGGATGCGTTGGCATCAATTAATGGATTGTGTTGATCTTCTCGAGCAGCCCAATTTAAGGCAGTCCATTGCTTTTCTCGGATTCTGTAGCGATGAGGGTGTTGCACGCAATCAAGGTCGTGTAGGGGCCAAAGATGGACCGACAGCACTCCGGAATGTATTAACAAACCTTCCTGTCCATTTTTCTGATAAACTAAAACTTAAAGATTGTGGTGATATACTTTTAAAAGACAATGATTTAGAGTTGTCTCAGCAGGGGCTAGGGGCTGCTTTAAATTGTATTCTCGAACAAGAAGGATTTCCAGTCATCTTAGGTGGTGGCCATGAAGTAGCTTATGGCCATTATTTGGGTGTTAAAGAATTTTTAAAGAGTCGTAATCAAAGTCTTGGCATTATTAATTTGGATGCCCATTTAGACATCCGTCCATTGGAGGATGGCAAAGGAAATTCTGGAACGGGCTTCTTTCAAATCGAGCAGGATCAGTCTAAAGCTGATTTGCCATTTCATTACTTAGCAATTGGTATTCAGGAAATTAGTAACACCAAGGGATTGTTGGACTATGCCAAAGAGAAGGATGTGCAGATTATTGAAAGAGAGAGTTTGATCATTGAAAAGCTTGATTTAATTAGGGAAAAAATTGTTCGTTTCTCCAAATCGGTGGATTATGTGTATTTGACGATTGATCTTGATGCTTTCGCAGCAGCCTATGCGCCGGGAGTAAGTGCATTGGCATTTAACGGTATTGTCCCGGATCAGCTATTTTTTACAATTTATGATATTCTTTTAGATCTACCCAATATAAGATCTGTCGATTTTGCCGAATTAAACCCTTATTTTGACATAGATTCCAGAACAGCCAAATTGGCAGCTGATCTGATATTTAAGTTGACAAACAAAATAGCAACAAAAATTGATTAAGAAATATACTGTAAAGTATATTGTTGTTGATAAAAAAAGGTTAGGTTTTCTTTGAAAAAAGCCTAACCTTTTTCTCATTATTAGGAGAGGTATTAAAAAAGTACATCGGCTAATGTGGGATCCTTATCAAAAACTGATTTTGCAAATGGACATAGTGGCATAATTTTTAAATGTTCTCTGCGGGCATAAGCAACTGCTGCCATTAACATTTGTTTGCCTAGCCCTTTCCCAGCATACTCGGAGCCCACTTCTGTATGATCTATGATGAATTTTGTAGGGCCAGCCCAAGTGTATGTCATTTGTGCAACGGAATTTTCCTGATCGATAACCTCAAAGCTACCATGTTTGTCGTTATTTTTTTGTATTACTTCCATGAGCATGAAGATAATTAAAGGAAATTACAAAATAAACAAAATTCAACAATATATAACATGAACAGTTTTCGCTGGGTGGATCGTAGTTTTGTAATAAATCTGTTGTTTTAATCATTTGGTTAATTATTGTCGTATCTTCAGGTAGCTTCTAAAAATTGCTATTTTCATTATTTGGATTATATAATTGGTTTCCCCGTATTTTGTAAAAGTGCGGGGATTTTTTTTGAATAGCTAATATTTTTAGTATGTTTGCTTTGCGTTATGAGTGTAAATCAAAGCAAAAAACAAGAGTTTGCCATTGTGGACATAGAGACTACAGGCGGCAATGCAAAATCAAGTCGGATTACGGAGGTTGCCATTGTTATTCACGATGGTAATCAAGTGTTGGAACGTTGGGAAACATTGGTTAATCCAGGGAAAGAAATTCCGAATTCGATTTTTGCACTTACTGGCATCGATAATGAGATGGTAAAGGATGCTCCATTATTTGATGAAGTAGCCGAACATATTTATGGAATGCTTGAAGACCGTATTTTTGTTGCACATAATGTAAATTTTGACTATTCATTCATCCGATTTCAACTTCAGGAATCGGGCTTCGAGTGGTCAGCTATAAAATTATGTACGGTACGCTATGCACGAAAAATAAAGCCGGGATTATTATCCTATAGTTTAGGACGTCTATGTGATTATTTAGATATCCCTATTGAAAATAGGCATCGTGCGGGCGGTGACGCCAATGCAACGGCTATTCTTTTTGCTTATTTAAAAGCGCTGGATACCGAGCAGGTCTTTCAGGATATGATTAAACATAAAGCACTAGACCAACGTTTTCCCCCGCATTTAAATCCGTCAGAGTATGAGCAATTGCCTAATGAGGCCGGAGTTTATTATTTTCATGACAAACTTGGAAAAGTTATTTATGTTGGCAAGGCCGTAAATATCAAAAAAAGAGTATTGTCCCATTTTACGGG